>OZ196157.1:0-4251533 GCA_964282835.1 uncultured Granulicella sp. | reverse complement strand
GTCATTTTTCTCCTTGATGATGATGCTGGTAGCCATCGCACCCACCCCGGGTTTGTTCGCGCTGTTCCGCTTTCTCGCAGGTATCGGGATCGCAGGAATACCTCCAACGGCGATCGCACAGGTCTTTGAGTTCGCGCCCGACAATCGAAAGGTGCTGTTCAATGCCATCATGCTCGGCGGATTTGGCGTGGGAGCCATTCTGGCGCCCGCCATCTCACTCTTGCTGATTGGACACGTCGGCTTTCGAGGTCTGTTTGGCTTTGGGGCTTTACCCTTGGTGACGTTGGTTCCGCTTGCCGCTTTGTACCTTCCAGACACGCCTGGTGGCTCTGCTCGCGCCATGGCCGATTCGGTTACCGGCGCGAAGTTAAGCTCATGGCGTGGCGTACTGCAAGGTCGTGCGGCGCTGTCAACCATGCTGTTCGCGGCTGCGAACTCGTTCGCGCTCCTGCTTTCCTTTGCGCTGAATACCTGGCTGCCCCAGTTGATGCGAGGAGCCGGTTATCCTCTTGGGTCCGCGCTGCAGTTCCTACTCTTATTGAATATTGGAAGCCTTTGCGGTGGACTGACGGGAGGATGGATCTCAGACCGGGTGGGCGGCAGAAAGGTATTGATAGCAATGTTCGTGATTGCGGCCATATCGCTTGGATGTCTCGCTATCCCTGGCCCCGCGGCTGTATTGAAGCTGCTGGTCTTTATAGCGGGGGCAGTAGCCTGCGGCAATCAGTCGGTGCTGTTCGGAATGATGGCGGCTCATTATCCGCAAACATCCCGTGCGACCGCGGTGGGTTTTATCTCCGGAGTTGCGTGCCTGGGCGCGGCGGCAGGACCCTTGTTGGGAGGTCTCCTGATCAAGGCAGGCGCGAGTCTGAGCGGGAACGTTCTCGTATTTGGGGCAGTCGCGTTGCTTGCGGGGTTGGCGATCCTGTTCGTACCTTCAGGGCAAAGCACAGGTCCCGTTGTGCTCGAGTAGCTCTAAGAGCTTGTTGAATCAACTTCCAGCGTTTGGGTTGATTCAGGACGTCCTCAGGCCGGTTTAGACTAAGGAAGGTTTGGAGTTCGCAGCGACCTAAAGTGACCTGCTGCGTGTTTCTTGCCGTTCCATTGGTATTCGCCGGTGAGGTTAGTGTGTTCCCATCCGAGCGGGGAGAGATACTTGAGCAGCGCGGGATCGACGGGTTTGCCTTTGTGTTCTGAGGCCTGGACTGCTCGCTCTATATAGACGGTGTTCCAGAGTGCGATTGCGGCCGTTACAAGAGTAAGGCCGCTTGCTCGGTAGCGTTGCTGCTCGAAGCTTCGGGCTTCAGCCAAATACGAAGTGGACAAGCCGGAAGATCTGCCCCGCAGCATCGAGAGAATTGCCGCGAGTCGAGCCAGCGTTGCCAGCCGAACCAGCTGGCAACGCAAAGCGCTACCACGGCAACTGATCCCCCGGCCGTCCAACAGAGTCGACGCAGGCCGGACGGCAAGAGTGGCTGGGCCTGAATGACTTCACGCTCTAGGAAAGCCGACCGCGATGCGTCTTCCTCTTCTTTTTCAAGGATGATGCGGGTGATGGACTCATTGGCGCTGACGACCATGCGATCGGCAGGAGGCTGTTCCGTGATGGTGGCGGCAAAGCGGTAGCCACGCCCTGGAACGGTCTCGATGATCTTCGTTCCAGACTCGTGCCGGGAGAGCGCATTGCGGAGCAAGAGGATGTGCTGGGTCAGGTTGCTCTCTTCCACGAACGACTCCGGCCAAAGGGTATTCAGCAGTTCATCCTTCACCATCACCCGGTCGGCATAGGCGACCAGATAAAGAAGCAGATCGAAAGTCTTTCGATTGAGCGACAGGACTTCGTCACGCCAGCTCAACTGCCACCTGGCGCGATCAATCTCATATTCTTCAAACTTATCTAAACCACTCCCATGTCAAGGACATGGGAGATTGATCCTGAATTGAGCACCGAGCTGGCGAAACCCAGGCCGGGTCTTCGGCCGGAGCGTCGCAATGCTGCTGATGGTCCTGGTTGCCTCTCTGGGATGCGCTTCGTACTCTGCCGCACAGAGCACGGCGACCGCAACGGTTGCCATGTCGCCTGCCAACCCAACCTATGCCGATACGACTACGGTCACGCTTTCCGGTTCGAGTGGCCCCACGCCGACAGGGACCATCTCCTACATGGTCGATGGTGGAGCTGCGCAGACGGCGCCGGTGACGGCGAGTGGCACAGGAGCGGTCGCATATCTGGACGTTCCCCCGCAGGTTCCTGGATCGCACTCACTTTCGATCAGCTACAGCGGCGACGGAAACTACGCAGCCTTTACCGGGCAAATTCAGTCCTTTTCTGTCACCGACCTGCCGATGGCGCTGGTGGCTTCGACCTACGCGCACATTCCGTCTGTCTCCTCCGTCTTTCAGGGAAACAGCTATTCCGCTTTTGGCGTGCACGGGGTCGCCGTCGACTGGAAGAGAAATGTCTGCCTCGCCTAGTGCCTCGCCTACTTCCCTCATACCTGGGCAGTCCTGCCAGGTACAGATGCAGTATGCGCCGACAAAGGTGGAAAGTGATTCAGGAACTTTTTTTCTTAGCTCCATATTTAACTTCCCGAGCAGCTATACTGCCTCAACCCAGACATTCCACGTTTCAGGCTCTGGGACCAACGCGGTTGCCGCGCCAATTCCCAGCCTCACCCCGCCAGCACTGAACTTTGGCGCCTGGCCGCCGGAACCACGAGTGCTGCGCAGATCGCGACACTCAGCAATACGGGCAACGCCGCCTTGACGATCAGCAGCTTCGGCCTCTTCGGCAGCAACCCCAGTTCCTTCAACGAGACCAGCAACTGCGGCTCCAGTCTCGCTGCGGGAGCAAGCTGCACCATCGCGATTACCTGTATCCCCGCAGCGGCGGGACCTCTTTCTGCGGGCTTCGGCGCGAACTTTCCATCTCCGATCGTTCAGCAGTCCATCGCCTTGGCCTGCATTGGAACGGCTGTAACCCCACCGCAAGCCGCCCTTTCACCTGCCTCGCTGAGCTTCACCACCATCGCAGGAACAATCCCCGTATTCCAGGTGGCGACGCTCACCAATAAGAGCACCGCAGTGCTGGCTGTCGCGTCCATCGCCATCGGTGGGACAAACGCTAGCGCATTCACCCAGACCAGTACCTGCGGCAACTCATTGGCAGCTGGAGCTTCCTGCGCCGTCGCCGTGAGCTTCGCGGCAACAGCGGTCGGCAGCTACAGGGCAACACTCACCGCAACCGACGACGCTTCTCCTGCTACCCAGGATGTATCCCTCACTGGCACAGTGACCGCCGCCGCCATTCCGCAAGCGACGCTTTCACCCGCCACGCTCACCTACACGGCGACTACGGGAAGCACCTCCGCCACCCAGACTGCGACGCTCACAAACACTGGCACTGGCACACTCACAATCTCCCGGCATCACTCTCGCCGGAGCCAACCCCACTGATTTCGGCATCGGCTCCAACACCTGTGGCGCATCGCTCGCGGCTGGCGCGACCTGCCCCATCACCGTCGCCTTTACTCCCGCTTCCGCTGGCAGCTTCAGCGCTTCCCTCTCGGTTGCCGACAAAGCAGCGGGTTCGCCTCAGGCCAGCTCTCTGACTGGAACCGGCACAGCTCCGGCTGCCCCGGATTTCACCGTCGCTGCGACTCCTCCTTCGCAAAGCGCCGTTGCGGGAAGCGCCGCCACCTATGCAGTGACGGTCGTTTCAACGGGTGGCACCTTCGCCCAGGCGATCACGCTCACGGCCAGCGGTCTTCCGCCCGCTGCCACTGTCTCCTTTACACCTGCATCCATCACGCCCGGAGGTACCGGTGCGCAGTCAACGATGATCGTTCAGACAGTCGCCCAACACGCAGCAGCCGGAAATGGCCCTCCACTTTGGCCCTTCACAGCGCCTGTACTTGCAGCCGCGCTGCTGCTCTTCCCAGGCAAACGATTCCGGCTTGGGAAGAAAGGCTGGAGACTCTTCACAAACCTAGTATGCATCATCGCCTTGCTTGGTCTTGCGGTGTCAACGATAGGATGCGGTGCCGGCTTCGCTCTGCCATCGTCCGCCAAAACTTACACTATAACCGTGACGGGTACCAGCGGATCGGACACCCACTCCACCACAGTCACGCTGACCGTGCAGTAAACGAGGACCTATGACCATGCGTTCACTTCTTGCCCTGTTGCTCCTATCGATTGCGTCCGTTAACCTGATGGCGCAGACTCAGCGATCCAACGAGGTCGCGCTGGATTACACCTACGTTCACACTAATGCGCCACCCGGCGGCTGCAGATGTTTTTCCATGAACGGCGGCAATGGATCGTACGCCTATCATTTCGGCCCGCAGTTCGCAGCGATGATCGAGGTCGGAGCCGTACATGCAGCAAAGGTGGAAACCAGCGGGCTCGATCTAACGCTAACGTCGTATCTGGGGGGGCCGCGCTTCTACTACCGTAGACCTCATGCTCGCTTTGTTCCCTACGGCCAGGTATTGCTGGGTGCGGTGCGCGCAACGTGAGGACTGGCTCCTGCGAACTCCGGCGGAGCCCCTTCGGCGAAGGTCTTTGGCTCGAGCTTGGGCGGAGGTGTTGAGTTCAATGTTAGCCGCACAATTACACTCCGCGTTGCGCAGGTCGACTACTTCGTGACGACCTTTGACAACAAGGTCGACAACCACCAGAACAACCTTCGGATCAGCACGGGTGCCGCCTATCACTTCGGAAAACGGTGACATCGCATGAAAACGAAAAACGCCGTTCCGATCTCCGGCAGACGGGCCATTCCTGACACCGGTGAACAGACCTCCTACTTATCCAAAGCATGGATAACCTCTCGTTTGAAGGTGGTTTTAGCCTGGTCAGTCGTATTGCTGCCATTGGCGTGGGGCCTCTACACAACAGGGCAGATCGCTGCTCCTCTAGTCCAAGCGCTCTTATCGCACAGTTGTTAAGCAAGGTCGTTGGGCAATAGGTCACCGCCCTCTAGCTATCCCGTGAACGAGATCAGACAGACGAAATATTGAGTGGAGGAATGCCAAGATGAAACCGGCGCTTAAGGAAAGCGAGACGGTCGTAAAAAGTAGAAGCTTTCCATCTGGGTACTCTCTTCCATACTTACCAAGTATTCGAATCGCTTTCGCCGGTGTAAAGCCGAAATAAGAGAACTGCTCCTTATCTGAATGTCTCCTATTAACTTCTTTAACAATCATCGTGAAGGCTATGTTTGCATACACGACGCCACTAAGAGCTATGGAAAAGTAGATGGCTGAGCTAATTAGCAATGAACTTAAGGATTGTTGCATAAGGTGTCATCTCTCCAGTGCCGAGTGGAATGCAGGCTCACTGCTCTCAAAAGGCGTGAACCGCGTTTAGCAGGACTCAGGTTCGTCGTTCACGCAAGATGCTTGCTGAAGAAGTTCAAACTGCGCTCAATCGGCAACTCTCTCCTAGTAACAACCTTTGAGCTGGCAATTGCCCTGGCGGTGGCTGTCTTCGGCCTGAACTAAGCCAGGGCCAATGACGTGGTTCTTGGGCTTGCATTCTCCATCTGCCACAATACGACCATGATCAAATGTAGTCGCGTCAGCATCAAACCCATCCAGATAGAAAGCCTAAGACCCGCCTTGCCGGCGGGTCTTAGGCTCATACTTACGGATCACTAATTTTACAGGACGGATTTGTTTCCGTCTGTAAGAGGCGGCTTATCAGCTAGCAACTTTCACATGAAAGGTCACAATGTTGGATCCGCCAGCATTTTTGATGACGAGCTTGTACTGGCCATCCTTCGTCGGCGTAACTTTGACGGAGCACTTCGGCCCAGAAGATTCATCCTTGCCGACTTCCGTGCCAGCGGAGTCATAGACGAAAAGATGCACATCCGTTTTCTTCGTGCCGTCTGTGGTGGCTTCGAACTCTTTTCCGGCCGTGAAAGACAGGACGTAAGTGACTTCGCCCTTGTCCTTCATCCTGATCGTCTTGCCATGGAAGGCCGCTCCCTTGCCCAGGTCGGTTGGCTTGACGTCCTGCGCAGGACAAACGGTGGCGAAGGCGAAGATGATTGCTATCATCGCCAGGATGTAACGGGTAGTAGATTTCATTTGTGTTTTCTCCATAGCCGGATCAGTGCCCAGCTTAGTACTGTGCGATAGTTGGACGATGACCTCGCCGCTGTTTATGGCTATGCGGGGTTATTCAACTTGACGCCCGCCGTAGCACTGTGAGGAAGTGATTTAGCTCAAAGCATTCGCCTTTACTTCAGCATGAATCTGAGACTAACGTTCAGGTACTAAGGAAGGTATAAGGGTGCAATCCTACTCCGTTTCGCGGTCCTGTCCTGCAAGCCATGTTGTGTCCTGGCGCAACGAGGGGCAGGCAGAAAACAGCCAGCTGAAGAGCGTACGGGGCTTTGCTATTCATACCTCCTTGATGGTCATGCTCCTAAGATCTGATATCAATAACCTTCTCTGAGTGGCAGAGCGGGTCGAGAGGCTTATGAGCGCATTGCAGGGCCAATTCTCTATGTCGATACGTCATTCCTGTCACCGTCATGCTGTCCTTTGTGTCTTTCTGGAGAGCCTCGGCCAGCGTCCTGTGTGATCTCGGCTCCTCGGCGTACTACGTGGGGGGCATCGCGGAGAAAGGCATCGGCAAGGCCGCACCCTGGTTCATCCTCGCCGTCATGCTTTTTTCCTATGCTGTGCGGTCCATTTATATCGAGAGTTGCAGCATGTTCGTTCGCAGAGGCGTCTACCGCGTTGTTCGCGAAGCGATGGGCGGAGTCGCGGCGAAGTTCTCCGTGTCGGCCCTCATGTTTGATTATGTATTGACAGGACCAATCAGCGGAGTCAGCGCTGGGCTCTACCTGGCGGCGCTCGTCAACGAAATAGGAGAGCACTTCCATGTGGGGTGGATGCATGTGCCGGCGGCCGTGTTTGCGGCCGTCTTCGCCGCGCTGGTTATGCTTTGCTTCTGTTATACGAACCGCATTGGCGTTCCTTTCTCCAGCACCCGGGCGCTTCGTATTATGCAGGCCACGACGGTCATGGTGGTCCTGCTGATCACGTGGTGTGTCTATACGATCCTGACGAAGGGTTTTCATCCTGTGCCGGCACCAATCCCGTCGAATTTCCACTTCAGCGATTCCGCCGTTGGCTGGCTGAAGGGAACAGCGTTACCGGGCTTCACGTTTGTAGCGGTCGCCGTAGAACTGGGCCATTCCGTGCTCGCGCTGAACGGCGAGGAGACGCTGGCGCAGGTGAACCGTGAGATTGAAGTGCCCAAGCAGAAGAACCTGGAATGGACGGGCTTTAGCTTCATAGAGGGATTTCCTGAGTGGCAAATTAACCTCCACGCAGTGGCTTAGAAGCATTTCGCGACACTCAAGAGACAGGGCGTCCAAAAGCAGGTTTCCAGATGACGACATAATCGCTTTTCTCTCCGTTTGCAAGGGAGGCCTCTCTGGCAAGCTCTCCCCGGCTTTGGGATTTGCCCTCGCAAGGGACTGATACTCGCGGAAGTTTAACAGAGCCTCATCCATGCGGGTTTGGCTTAGAACAAAGTAGCCATCTTGTATGTGCGATTTCGGGGTTAGCGCGTGTTCGGCTTACGTTTGGCATCCGACATAGTTGAGGCCTCCGTGATGAATCCACGCTCGAAAAAATCGCCGATGTATGAAAACACCCTTTTGAAGACCTTTGACAGCGAGTTGCTAGATAATCGCATCACCTGATCAGCCTGCGGTCCTTTTTCACCTGCAATGATGTCAAAGGCGACGCTTTCGCCCTCTTTCAAGCTCTTGTATCCGTCATGTTGTATAGACGAGTAGTGGCAGAATACATCCGAGCCGTCGTACGCCCCAGAAAGCCAAATCCTTTTGCGTTGTTAAACCATTTCACCACTCCACTTTACTGAGCCATCACCGTCTCCTTATCGGAGTTTGCTGGTGCTCACGGATCATGGAGCGACCACAATGATGTGGGCAAGCCCGCCAAAGTTTGCAGATCGGATAGGAAGATATGCCAACGAGAAGTGATTCTGTCCAATGACGGACAGAGGTATGTTCGGCAACTGACGGACCTGTTTTGTGGACCTCCACGTTGTAGTTGCCACACGATCAAGCCGTTTCACACCTGTCACACCGCTCCTTGGAGTGGCCGAGGCTGCCGGCGTCTCCCAGACTCGCCGGCTTTATGTCGGCGACGAAGGGAAGAGCGTTAGGGTTGCACGGAGCCCGGGCAGCAAGCGAGAGTCAGCATCTAAGCTCGTGAGATTGAACTTGGCGCTTCTCGGACAGGAGTTTCGGCATGCGATTCGCTTTATCTGCGCTTTGCGTTTCTACAACAGTATTCTGTCTCGGTGCGCTGTCGAAGGCAGAACCCATTCCTGTGCGCTATAAACAGGGTTCAAGTCATGGATTCGTCGCTCTCAAATCCATCGAGGGAGTGACCATCGCTACCGGCGAGTCGACACAGACCGTCAGTCGGGGCACCGTTACTTCTCGGCTGCTTTTCCGCTTCAAAGATGGTTCAATCGATGACGACGTTACTATCTTCTCGCAAACCTCCGTCTTTCACCTGATTAGCGATTACC
This sequence comes from uncultured Granulicella sp., assembly GCA_964282835.1. Classification (GTDB taxonomy): domain Bacteria; phylum Acidobacteriota; class Terriglobia; order Terriglobales; family Acidobacteriaceae; genus Edaphobacter. Next base: position 4,242,944 of record OZ196157.1, on the reverse strand, counting down.
ACATCCAGCATGGTCCCTCTTTCCCAAAGCCCATCGACTTCTTGATTGATGGGGGAAGTGGGGATCTGACGTTCAAAGATGAGGATGGCACAGTATTGAAGGAACACATGGACCTACCAGCAGACGTTTCAAACGGACTTCCACCGAACCTCCTGCTGAATATCCTGCCCTCGACGCCTGAGACCAGGATTTCGTATATCGCTCCTGGCAAGAAACCGCGTTTGGTTCACATTTCGATAAAGCCCAATGGCACGTTGCCGTTTAGGGTTGGAGCGTTTCGGCGAAAAGCTACGGACTTCACTCTTCACGCTGAGCTGGGTGGAGTCACGGGAGTGGTCGCACCCATTATTGGCAAGCAACCAGCGGATTCTCACATATGGTTGCAAAGCGGCACACCTCCGGCGTTTGTCCGGGAAGAGGGGCCGCTGTACGAGGGTGGGCCAGTCTGGAGAATCGAGCAGATTAGTCCTTCGTTTGAGTAGCAGCACAAGCAGGGCAAGATTTGCCGTTCGCACGAGTGAGGAATGCAACGATCAACAACAACTCCGCCAGCAAATCTAAAGCAAGCGTTGCCGGAGATGCTGCGTCATCCGTTCCGGACGATTGTGCCCCCCTGGAGCTGGAAAGCCGCCGCTTGCACCGCAGCAATCCGCGGGTTGACCTTCTTTGCGTCCAACCTGCGAGCTGGGCGTCAACAAGCGACCAAAGCGCTCGCGGTTGAGGCGATCTTCGCAGTCTTTGCCGGAGGGCTGATCGGAGCCGTCTCGCAATACCTTCGACGCGCGAAGCCTTTGTGGGCTACCGCGCTTTTCCTTTGCCTTGCTCTTCCGGCTTGGATGACTCTGGCCCAGGCGGGAGTGCACCACGTCGCAAGGACCCCACATCGAAGCGGCGGACTTGTGGCCTCCTTCTGTCTGGCGAGCCTTGCTGCCGCCTATACCTGGTATGCCATGCGTCGGGGAGCCATGCTGGGAGGTGTGGATCAAACGACAGTGAGCCATGATCTTCGAGCCCTGCCACATCTGACTCTCGAATTCGCTATGGCTATTCCGCGACGTGTATTCAGAGGGCAGCAACGTCGTTTGTAGGCCGCAACACCCGCGCTCAACTCTCACTGGCTTGTGCGGGAGCCACGTGCGCTGACCCGCTCGACCTTGAGGGTGCCTACGTGTTTTTCTGAAACGACCTCGCTTGGTCGTGTATCTTTTCTCAAACATCAGAACAGGAGAAATTCTTTATGCAAATGTACCTTGTCGAAGAGGCAATCAAAGCTCAGAAGGCCCTCCATGATGCAGCAGGGTTAGGCGCAGAACAGTTTCCGATCGAGGCTTTCGTCGGCATGATTAGTGATGAAGTTGAGCAGCTGCGGCAGCGGGGGAAGTCGGACGAGGAGATCGCCAGCATCATTGAGGCCAATTCCACTATTAAGATCACTGCATCGCAGATCACCGAGCATTACGCCTCACCGGAAGAGCGTCACCAGCATTCGTAGGCGAAGAGCTAGCCTAAGCAGTCCCCAGAGCGAAGATCAAGCCATGTGGTCGGACGTGTTTGCCTGGCGTACGCTCACGGACAGATCACGCCAGTTACGTAGGAAAGCGCTTATACCGCAGTGACAAGGCACCTCAGAGCATCGAAGGATCGTTTTGCTTTGCGCTATGGAGATAAGGAACATCTGATAATAATCATGTTGCTGCTCATTAGAACTGACAGGCACTTCGCTCGTTAGAAGGGAAGGTTTAGGTCTTTGGTTTATCTAGTTCGTAGTCGTGCGGTGTGTAATGTGGGAACCGCCGTTCTTTGGCGGTTTCGAAGGGCTGTGGGAAGGATGGGACGGCTTCATCGTTCCACGCTTTCCATCAGCCCGTCATTTCCATCGCTTCGGGCGGCGCAACGATTCCTACGGATCGCGGCGGTCGTTTCGTGTAGCCGTTCTTTTCGCTGTTAGTTCGTACCTTCGGAACTGGCCGCGTATCCTGCTGGGCCTTGATCAGCGACAGCGCATGGCTAAGTCTCTTGTTGTCGACGATGGCTGCTGGGTTGACTCGCTGGTCTTTATCGAAGATGCGGTAGGGAAGCACCTGTCCCTTCCAGCGCACCTCCAGCCTGCCATCCGGGAAGTCGTAGAGATCGACGTACTGGCCGCCTAGCTCCTCGCTCACTGCGCTGCGTTCAAGGATGAGCTGCTTGCGGTCATAGGCCAGGGTGAGTTGGTCGCCGACATGGCGCTGTTCGCGATGGCAGAGGATGTCGTTGAGGCGATCCGGCTTCACTCTGAGTTCCTGATGCAGATCGTTGGTCTTGGCAGGCCTAACCGCGAACCGCTCGTTGAAGCGGCTGACGAAGCCGGGTAGGAAGTCGTTGCCGGCGTCGATGCCGGACACGTTCTCGATCCGCAGTTCCTTCACGAGCCAATCCTGCAGGGTGCGATTCGCTCGCTCGACCCGGCCCTTGGCCTGGCTCGAGTTGGCGCAGATGATCTCGATGTTGAGCTCTGCAAGGGCTCGGCCGAACTGCGTCATTCCGGCTCCGCCCTTTGCCTCAGACCGGTTCACCCGGAAGACAGAGTGTTTGTCCGAGTAGAAGGCGACAGGGCAGCCGTGCTCTTCGAGGTAGTCGCGCAAAGCCTCGAAGTAGCTGGACGTGCTCTCGCTGGGAACGAAGCGCAGCTGCATCAACCGGCTGGTCGCGTCGTCGATGAAGACAAGCAGCGTACAGGGTTCGCTGCGCTGCTCGAACCAGCGATGCTCCGAGCCGTCGATCTGCACCAGCTCACCGTAGGGACTCACGTCGAAACCGCGGCTGGTGGAAGGTGCGCCGCTGCTTGCGCGATAGCCACAGCCCGTCGGCAACCATCCACCGTCGCAAGGTCTCTCGGCCAACCTGGATGTTGTGCTTTTCGAAGAGAACCTCGGCCGCAAGCGTGGGTCCGAAGTCCGCGTACCTGGTCCGTACCAGCTCGACCGCATACTCCCGCACCCCGGGGTTCATCTGCCGGTTCGAGGCTCGACCGCGTGCCTGGTGGATCACCGAGGCACCACCCAGCTCCTTGTACCGCGCCAGCAGCCGGAAAGTCTGGTGCCAGGCCAGCCCCATCACCGTTGCCCCGGACTCCACAGTACGCCTGCCGGCGAGTATCGCCGACAGCACTTCGATGCGCTTCAGATCCCGTTCACTCATCTGGACAAGTCCCATCCCCTTAGTGTCATTTCTAATGGGCGGAAACCTGTCATTCTAATGGGCGTTTACAACGCTGTGTTGCTGCAAAGCAATAACGTCGCTTGATCTGCAAAGCGGTTTTGTCATTATAGATAGCTCGCCGTCGTGCTGTGGGAATGTGTGAAATCGCCGCTTTCGGCGATTTTGCATATTTCCACAGCAGCCTTTGTCGGCGGCGCGCCCATGATCGTTCTTCCTCTTTTGCGGTAGCCGTTCTTCTCGCTGTTGGTCTGGACTATCGGTGGGAACCTTGTGTTCTGCTGGGTCTTGATACGCGAGAGCGCATGGCCGAGCCTCTTGTTCTCGACCACGGCCGCGGGGCTGACGCGCTGCTCCTTGTCGAAGACTCGGTAGGAAAGCACGGCGCCTTTGAATCGCACTTCCAGGCGTCCGTCTGCGAAGTGGTACAGATCGGCGTACTTGCCGCCGAGCTCTTCGCTCATCACGCTGCGTTCCAGAATGAGCTGCTTGCGATCGTAAGCCACTGTGAGCTGCTCGCTGACGTGCCGCTGCTCACGGTGGCAGAGGATGTCGTTTATCCGGCTCGCGGGAAGGCTGAGTCGCCGATGTAGATCGGCCGGTGCTGTTGGCTGTAGAGCGAAGCGCTCGTTGAAGCGGTTCATGAAACCGGGCAGGAAGGCGTTACCCGCTTCCACGTCGCACACGTTCTCCAGCCGAAGTTCCTTTACCAGGCGGTCCTGCAACGTCCGCTTCGCCCGTTCCACCCTACCCTTGGCCTGGCTGGAGTTGGCGCAGATGATCTCGATGTTGAGCTCGCCTAGCGCACGGCCGAATTGCGTGATCCCCGCGCCACCCTTGGCTTCTGCCTTGTTCACCCGAAACACGGAGTGCTTGTCCGAATAGAAGGCCAGAGGGCAACCGTACACCTTGAGGTAGCCGTGAAGCGCTTCGAAGTAGCTGACCGTGCTCTCGCTGGGAACGACCTCAGCTGCTGCAGCCGGCTCGTGGCGTCATTGATGAAGACCAGCAGCGTACAGGGCTCGCCGCGCTGCTCGAACCAGCGGTGCTCGGAGCCGTCGATCTGCACCAACTCGCCCAGGCACTCACGCCTAAGCCGCGGCTGATGGAAGTTCCTGCGCTGCTTGCGCGACAGCCATACGCCGGCCTCGACCAGCCACTTGCGCAGCGTCTCGCGCGAGACCTCGATGCCATGCCGCTCAAGCAACATTTCCGCCGCAAGCGTCGGACCGAAGTCGCGGTAGTTCTGGCGCACCAGCTCCAGCACCAACTCACGCACGCCGGATCCCAGCTTGTTGCTCGCGGCCGGCCTCGTGACTTGTGGATCAGGGCTCCGCCGCCGCCATCCCTTGTACCTGGACGTCAGCCGCTGCGCCTGCCTCAGGCTCACGCCCAGCACACGCGCCGCCGACTCTGTCGTCCGCCGGCTCGCCAGCACCTCGGTCAACACCTCGACCCGTCGTAGCTCTTGCTTGCTCATCTGCAACCAGCCCAATCTTCGCCTCCCAATCCCTTGTTCCAAGGATCATCCGGCGACACTTTGGCTTTGCAGAACTACGACATTATTGCTTTGCGCCTACAACGCGACTGTACATATTCGCACTATCAGACATAAGTATTTCATTTTGTTAAACATAAGATAGTACGGGCAAGCCGCCTTGCAAGAGGAAAGCGCCGGAATGTACCAGGCGCTCGTCTTCCGTCTCAAACTACTTCTTGGGCGGAACGACAGCATCCTTGGCAGCTTTGGAAAGCCGGAACTTGACAGTTGTCTTGGCCGCAATCTTGATTGATTCGCCAGTTGCCGGGTTGCGGCCCATCCTGGCTGCACGCTGAGCCTTCACAAGCTTTCCCAGACCCGGAATCGTAAACTCGCCGGCCTTTCGTGTCTGAGTCGTCGAGGTTTCGATCAGGAGATCAAAGAAAGCCGTCACCAGCTTAGGAGAAACATCCATCTGCTCGGCCATCTGCCGGATGACCTGAGTCTTGGTCATCTTCGGGATTGGTGAGGTTGTGGCGGCCAGAGTCTCGACCGGTGCGAACTTCTTGGCTGCTACCTTCTTCGCCAGAGCTGCCGTCTTCTTTGCTGCTACCTTCTTGGTTGCCACTGATTCCCTTTCGATCTCGGATTACGTTTTCACAGTCGGGTTACTCTTCGGACGACCGCGCTTCGCAGGTGCCTTCGTTGCCTGGACCTTCTTTGCCGCTCGCTTGCGCGGCGTTGCTACTTCCGCTTCGCTCAACGCATCTTCGCCCTGGATCGTCGCCTGCACCTGATCGCGAAGTTGCTGTAGACGCTCGATCTCCGCCTCAATCTGGCGGACGTACTCTTCTGACTGCTGCATGAACATGATGGCCATTCCTCCAGTGTAAAGGCAATGCCGGGGGGACTGCAGGGTTCAGTTTCTTAACTGGCGTGTACGGCGTTTACTAGGACCTATGGGTTCGGCTAAGTTTCCGAAAACGCCGTTTTGCGGGATCTCGACTGTCTACCTTGCGAGCTTTTCTGGCCTGACACTGGGACTGGAATCAAACCCCGCACAATGGATCATCGGCTTTTTTGCAGGCGTCACCCTTTCTACGATCAATGGCCCTCGTCGAGTACGACGGAGCGCTCTCAGACCGCAAGCTGTTCTGGCGGCGCTTTGTCGAATCGCGACCCAAAAGGAGTCCATCGGCACTCGAGATTTCTGGGGCGGTTGCACTCGTCCACTTTATCCTGTTTGGGGTTCTGACCCGTGACGGATCCCCCGATGTCGTCCAGGGCCAATACGCTCTAAATCAGCATGGCACCGTGCAGCGAGCTATCAGCGAGGTGGAATACTTGAACCTCTCAGGTTGGGAGGTCCGTTTCACTGCCTCGTCTTGCATCTACTTCTACCTGTTTGTCGCCTTCTATTGGTGGTTTCCCGCTGTGCGCGTCAGGCCCGGCCCATACGAGGAATGACCGTTGCTACCGCAAAGTCGCTCGGAGCCCCAATGCGCTATCCTGTTTTAGCCCCCAGCTCAATCGTGATGTGATGACCCTATGCAAAAGTTTGTTTTTCAACACCTATTGCTGTTCTGCCTTCTTATTGTTTCCGCGAACGCCCAGAAGTTTCAGGGTGCAATTAATAGATAGGGTTTCCGGAAACCCAGCCGTAATGGCCACTGCAGACTTCAACCACGATGGGCGCGCGGACGTCGTCTACCAGGACAGTTATACCGGCGGCTCATTGCATGTGCTGGATGGCAACGGAGATGCCACGTTCCACGAGGTGCAGCAGATTGCCTTGCCGTCTGGCGTAGGCGCTCACATCACCGCTGCCGACCTCAACGGCGACGGCTTCCCAGATCTTATCGTTGGCTACGACGGCTTCAGCCCCAACTCTGCTCCGATCGAAATGACGGTGTTAATGAATCGTTGTGACGGGACTTTTGGTGCACCGATCTTCTCCTCATTCCCGTTTTATGCCGCTCCGGAGACAGTGCTGAACCAGATCGCTGTCGCTGATTTTGACGGAGACGGCCACACAGACTTCATCTTCGCGGCAACCGCGGGCGTCATCCTAATGAAAGGCGACGGTACCGGACACTTCACAGGGCACACTGTCTTAGGTATGCAAAGCGACACGCTCAATGATGTGTACGTCGCCGACTTCAACCACGACGGTCAACCTGATATCGCCTTCAATGGTATCTTCGGAATCTACTATGCGTTGAACGACGGTAAGGGAAACTTTGCTGCGCAAACCCTTACACAGATCCTGATGAATCCGCCGACAGGATTCAGCGTTGCCGATCTCAACAGTGATGGAAACCCTGACATTATCTTCGGGGCCAACGGCTCCCTGAGGGTGGCGTACGGTAACGGCGACGGGACCTTCAAGCCGCCTGTCATCCGTGGCTCTGCACCACCGCCTGTATATTTTGCTCTGCTTGCCATCAAGGATGTGAACGGTGATGGTAGACCTGATGTCGTCACGGTGAACGGGGCGGGGCCAGTGGTCGACTTGCAGGATGCTTCCGGGAATTTTGCCTACAATTACCGGAATGGGCCCGCGGTCGGTGACCGAGGACTGCTCCAACCCGTTTTCGCCGACTTCGATGGTGACGGCATCGAAGACATTCTTTCCATTGCCACAAATGCATTGGTCTTCTCAAAAGGTAAGGCGGACGGTACGTTCAACGGTGCCAACGCAACCATTGTCAACGGTGACGCACTCGATATACAGGCAGCGGACTTCGACCAGGATGGCAAGCTGGATGTCGTCGTCACGACCGGCGGTGGGTCTAACTACGGCTCACTTTACATTTACACGGGCGATGGAGCCGGCAATTTTTCGGAGCGCGGTTACCTCGGCAACTATCCTACCTACGTCGGCCAATCTTCGATTACGGACTTTAATAAGGACGGCATTCCGGATGTATTCAACGCGGGGTATGCGCTCGACAGCGATGGCCGCGGATCTTTCGCCAGCGAAACGCTCATAGCCGCACCTGCAGTCGGCTCCCAGCCCGAGGGATACACGGCCGTCGCCGACTTCAACGAAGATGGCCGTCCCGACGTGGTGACCGCAACCAATACAACGTTTTATAACTCTGGTGCGGCTCTCGTGGTCGGGCTTTCTTCCGGATCTAATACCTGGACAACGAAACAAATTCCTGTGCCTGTGAATACCGGGCCTGTGGTTACCGCGGACTTTAATCATGATGGGCATCAGGATCTCGCCACCGCTGCGGTGAATGGTATTTACGTCTTTAGTGGAGATGGCAAGGGAAACTTCACGCTCTCGCAGACCTTGCCGATCGCCTATCAAGTGCCCTGCGCCGGCGCCATCCATTGCGGCTGGACCGATCTTGAGGCCGCCGATATCGATGGCGATGGAAATATCGATCTACTTTTTCCAATTGCCGATAAAAACCTGATCCTGATTTACTACGGGCGCGGTGATGGCTCTTTTGAAAGCCCCGTTTCACTTTCGACCGCGGACGATGTTCGCTTTGTTACCTTGCATGACATGAACGGGGACGGTTTCCCTGACCTCATCCTCAGTGGACATGCGCTGGTGCGGATTCTGCATGGTCTTGGGCACCGCACCTTTGAAGCGACGCCGAATTACTACGCAGCAAATCCATATCCACAAAAGGTGCGAGTAGCGGATGTAAACGGGGACGGCAACCCAGATCTGCTTGTCCCCAACGGAGGCTACAGCAGCATTCTCGAATATGGGCAGACGTTTACCGTCCTGATGAACAGCGCGACACCGGTATCACCAGACCTGCTTTCGGGCGCGCTCGTTTGTTCGCCGGAGCCTTCTTCCGTGGCCCAGCCTTTTTCCTGCACGGCAACCTTCACTCCTTTGGATAACTCCGCCTCTCCAGCCGGCACGGTCACGTTTCTGGTGGATGGCTCCGCGGCCGGAACCGGAGTCCTGAACGGGCAAAGAGCGACTGCGGCTTTTGCCGCCGGCACCGCTGTTGGGCCACACACAGTTGAAGCGGATTTTGCCGGCGACTCGAATTTCCGCGCAACAAAAGCTACGGCGACGCACCTCGTTACGAAGGTTTCCGCAGCCCTGGTCCTTTCCGCGCCCGCTCAAGTTGGATCTGGGCAGACAGTCGTGCTCAACCTCTCAGCCTCGGGAGGCCTTGGCGTTCCCACCGGTACGGTTACCTTCAACGAGGGCGCCGTCCCGTTGGGCCAAGCCTCACTCTTATCCGGAGCAGCCTCCTCCCCGGCACTCACGCTAGCCTCGGGCGCCCATACCTTGTTGGCTACGTATGCCGGCGATGCGACGTATGGGGCTGCTGTTTCGAACACGGTCACCGTCACAGTTGACGCTCAACCCACCCAGATCGCGCTTACAGCCAACCCGCCGATCGCCGCACTTGGTGCCGTGGTCACGTTGCAGGCAGCTGTATCGACCACCTCCGGAACAGTGACGGGAACGGTTGCGTTTTTTGACGGTGGCAGCCAGATCGGCAGTTTTCCAGTAAACGGGCACGGCATCGCGCAGATGCAGACCAGCACTCTGACTTTGGGTATGCACACCGTTACTTCTCAGTTCATCGCCTCCACGGCGTTTGCCGCAAGTCTCTCTTCTCCTGTGCAGGTTGTGATCACTGGCATTTCGACGAGCACACTCTTGACTGCGATGCCTAATCCCTCTTATCCAGGCCAGACGGTTACCTTTGCAGCCGTGGTCTCGCCCCTGGTGTCGCAACCGGTGAACGGCGTGGTCAGCTTTTTTGACGGCTCTGCGGCCCTGGCAAACGTCACCGTCAGTCCGGCAGGGACCGCAGTTTTTTCAACCTCGACATTGCCCATAGGCAATCACGCGATCACGGCACAATTTGTGAGCAACGGTACTCTCGTTGCGTCGCAATCGAGTGTGGTGCAACAGGTTGTGCTCGACAGCAACTACTCGATCTCTTCCCCCGCCCAAATCACTTTGCAAACCGAACACCACCTTACCTTCAACGTAGTGGTGACACCTCTGGGTCAATTTTCCGGACTAGTTGCGCTAAGCTGCGGCGAACTTCCAGCTCACGCCACATGTCGCATGAGTCTCCAGTCGGTTCGTCTTGACTCTTCGGCTGGTCCACAAACCGTCCAGGTGTACTTTGATACGGACGATGTACTCGGCTATGCTTCCGCGCAACGGCCACCGGGTGTAGACCATTCGAGAGAACTTCTCCTGGCCGGCCTGTCATGCCCTCTTTTCCTGGCGTTCGGTTTTGCTGCAAAAAGCAAGCAAAAGCTGCGCCGCCTGCTGGCAGGGGCGCTCGCGGTCGGTGTGTGCATGATGCTGCCGCTTTTTGTGGGATGCAGCGGGAAGTACCCAGCGTCAGTTGCTCCCGGTACCTACATACTGCACTTCACGGGTGTGTCCACGAGTCCGCCGGTGAGCCAGTCGTCCACCACTCAGCTTACCGTGACTCGCTAAAGTCACCGAAAGACGATTGCTGCTCGCGGTTGACCATCTACAAGACGTAGCTTCTCATTCGGTCTGTGACCTCGGCTTGTCGTCACTAGACCGCAAATGATCTACTCTTCGTTCCATGAAACGCCGTTTTGAGCAATTTCGACCCATCCGGGCGGGCGGAACGGTCGAGATTGCCGAAAAGGTGACTTTCCGGGATAAAGACCCTCGTGTCGAGGGATCATCACTGAATGCGAGTGTCTGGAGCGGCTTCTATTATGGCGGGTCTGTCATTTGCCGTTTCATTACAGGGCTGCACGAACGGATCGTCTCACGACAAGGTCGCGGAAGCGTGGTTCCCTGACGGGCAAGTGGTTGCAACCCTATATGAGGATAACGGCGGGGCTACGACATCATTCGGCTATGAAGTGACTCTCCGTGAAAAGAGCAGTCCAGAGCAGAAGTCGGCTGCGAGGACGGACGCAAAGCGGATGTCAAACTTCGGACTGGTGTTGAAGACATAACTGCGCCGCCTGGGGAAATGGTCTTCAACCTCGAACGTTCTGCTCAACCAAAAGGGGTTATGAGTAACTTCGATGTCGGGGTGGGTAGAACCTGGCTGCGGGACAGTCCGTGGACTGCCGGGATCATCCGTTGAGCAGGCACACCTCGGGGAGGAATTTGTCACAGACATCTTTGCTTCAAACGATCCTGCTGCAGAGCAACACGCGATTGTTGATGAGAGTCAGCAACGAGGCTGTGACGTCAGAACCATCGTGCTGTTTTCAGAATGAGTAGCTTTCCCCAACAAACGTCTGCTAAGTTTTCTACATCGTGACTCACCAACCGTTTTTCACCGTTGTCATGCTTTTTGCCTTTCTGCCTGCGGTTTCACAGCCTGAGCACTCGTACTCAGCAGAACCCTTTGTCATTCGCCACGCCAACACTGTGATCGACATGAAGGCCGACGGCACCGGGGAACAGACCGAGACAATGGTTGTCGCCGTGCAATCAGAGGCTGCTGCCAGGCAGTTCAGCGTGGTCAGTACCTTCTATGCCAAACAATCGCAGCGTACTGAATTTATCTATGTGCGTGTTCGGCACCCTGACGGCAGTGTGGTCGCGACGCCGCTTGGCGATGTGCAGGACCAAGCCGCTCCGGTGACCCAGCAGGCCCCGTTTTACAGCGATTTGATGATCAAGCAACTGCCGGTGAAGGGGCTCCGCGTGGGCGACACCCTGGAGTGGCAGACGCACAACGTGCGGACAGTTGCGGAGGTTCCCGGTCAGTTCTGGGGTGCTGAGAGCTTCACGCGAGAGGCGGTGCTTGAGGACCAGACGATGGATCTACGCGTGCCGTTGGGGTTAAAGTTGACGGTGCGGACGAAGCCGGAGTCGAAAGCTCAGCTTGTGGAGAGCGACGTCGATGGGAGGCATGTCTATCACTGGAGCTACAAGCAGCTTGACCCGACTGCCGGACCCAAGGCGGAGGCGCTGAAGAAGCTGAAGGAGGCGCAGCCGCTGACTTCAGCCCAGGAGGTGGATGCCACCTATGGTGCGTTGCCTGACATTGCCTGGACGACTTTTCCGAACTGGGAGGCGGTTGGCGCATGGTATCGCGGGCTTGAGGGCGATCGCATGAAGCCGGACGAGGCGGTTCGGGCCAAGGTTGCTGAGATTACGGCTGGCAAGACAACGCAGGAGGAGAAGGTTCGTGCTGTCTACGCCTGGGTCTCCGGGCAGATTCGCTACATTGGGGTGGCGCTAGGAGTTGGCCGCTATCAGCCGCATACGGCCGCGGCTGTCCTTGAGAATCAGTATGGCGACTGCAAGGACAAGCACACGCTGCTGGCGGCGATGCTGCTGACGCTGGGGCTGCAACCGGACGCGGTGCTTGCGGGTCCTGACATCCGCTTCAACCGAGATGTGCCCTCGCCCGCGAGCTTCAACCACCTAATCACGCGGGTTGAGGTGGGTGGCAAAGAGGTCTGGCTGGATTCGACGAGCGAGGTCGCGGACTACCGGGTGCTATTGGCCGTGGTGCGGGATAAAGATGTGCTGGTGGTACCGCAGACCGGACCGGCGGCAATCCTCCATACTCCGACAGACCTTCCCTTCAAGCCCGAGTCGACCTTCGCGGTGGCTGGATCGCTCGATGGGGCGCTCGCGAGCGACTCGACGATCACGATCACACACCATGATGATTTGGAGGTGTTGCTGCGTGCCGGACTGCGGCAGAGCTCTCCGTCCAAGTATGAGGAGTTGATCCAGGGACTGATGGGAGGTTACGGCTTCGGCGGCAAGGTGAGCCAGGTTGAGATTGAGCATATAGGAGATCCGTCACTGCCGCTCACGATCCGTTTTCATTATCACCGCGATCATGGCGAGGACTGGGGAGAGAACCGGGTGACGGCGATCTTCGGCCCGACGCTTTTGCCGGCGATCGATAAGAAAGAGTTGCCGCATAGCTCTCTGCAACTGGGCGCGCTGCGAAGCGACGCATCCACTATCGAAATGAAGCTGCCGCAAGGCTGGGATATAGAGCTGCCGGAGGCGCTTCACGAGCATACGCCTTATGCCAACTGCGACGTGACGTATCACCTGATGGCTGGATCGCTCGTCGCAGAGCGGCGCATCACGGTGTTACGGGCGAAGGTTTCGGTCGCCGAGCTGAAGTCTTATGCCGAGTGGTACGAGGCCTGTGGCGCGGGCAGCGTGCCTTTTCCGCAACTGACCAAGGTATCGTCAGCAGGCTCCGGTGCGAAGATTCCCACTTCTACCGAATTACAGGCGTGGCATCTGGTCAATGAGGCGAACGACGCTATCCGGCAGGGCAGCTACGACACGGCTGACGCGTACCTTAGAAAGGCTCAGGTCTTGGACGATCATGCGCGCGAGCTTTGGGGATATGGGCGCGGTGGCCATGCATCGCGGCGATCAGAAGGAAGCGATGCGGCTCTACGCCAAGGAGACGGAAGAGCATCCCGAGTCTGAGTTCGCCTATCGCAATCTGGCTCGTTTGCAGGGGTTTACCGGTGACACCGTCGCGGCCATCGAGACGCTGACGCGCTGGCAGAAGCGTGCTCCAGCGAACCCCGCACCCTCAGTCCAGGCGGTGCAGCTGCTGCTGAGTCAGGGAAACAATGCCGGAGCACTGAAACAAGCACAAGCCTCCGAGGCTCTGCTGAATGAGGATGCCCGGAAGGAAGAGAGCTTTCGGCTGACTCTGGGCGAGGCGGAGATGCGCGGCGGCGAGGTCGATGCCGGAGAGTCGCTGATTGAGACGATCGCCAAGGAATCGACGGACCTGACCCGGCGCAACGACGCCAGCTATGAACTTGCTCTTGCCGGACGCAATCTTCCGTTGGCTGAACAGACCGAACGTGCCGTTCTTGCCCAACTGGAAGCGGAGTCACGCACTTGGAGTGGCGGTGAAGCCCAGACATTGCTGCGCTCGAAGAGTGCGTTGATGACGGCGGGCTGGGACACCATGGGGTGGATTCTTTTCAAAGAAGACAAGACCGCAGAGGCTGAGGCATGGCTTCGGTCGACAATGGCGATGCACCAGGACGCTGAGGTCTGCGAGCACTTCGGCGACATTCTGATTGCCGAGAAGAAGCCATTCGACGCGGCAACTGCTTACGCCGAGGCACTTGCAGCTCTGCCGACGACGGATAGAATGGGGGTGAGGATGAAGATTGAATCTCCCCGTTCCAAAGAGCTCCAGGCAAAGCTGGATGCCGCCAAGGCGGCGGCGAAGACCGTGCCGACAATGGACGGCCATGCGGGCCTGCAAGCGCTACGCGTCTGGAAGATTGGCGCGGCCGGCGGGCTGAATGGGACGGCAGAGTTCCGGGTGCTGCTTTCGTCTAGCGGGGTAACATCCGCTCTGCCGATCGGAGCGGTCCCGCACACGATGCAACTGCGCATGGAGTCGGCAAAGTGGAGCGAGTGGTTTCCCCCGGGCGTGGATGCACGGCTTGCGGTCAAGGCCATGCTGAACTGTCATAGCGGGATCTGCGAGGTAGTCCTAGAGCCTTAGCTCAACAATGGTGAGACAGGAATTCAAGCGGTACATAAGCAACCCCACCTAGTCGCACCGCCAGCGAGTCGAAATTGCCGACAACGCGACTTCGCAGGGGAAACGCCGATCAGGCTTGATGAATGGCTGCCGATGAAGCAAGACGCTTGAGACCCGACGAGACTGCCTTGATAGAGGCGATGCTTGCTTCTAAACGCGAAGCCCAGTCACTGAGGCAGGAACTCGCTACAGATCTTGTAAAGGAGATGAACGACGGCCATATGGGAAGTCCAAGGTTCATCGACCTGCCGGAAGAAAGTTCGGCGAGCAGATTGCCGAGGCAGAGTTTCAGGATGAAGACGGCGTGGTCCTGAGTATCACCATCAACACCGATCAACATGGATCGTTGTTCGAGATAGATGTCTGGAAGGTGGACTTCACCCCGGTGACACGGCTATGCAAAGCGTGGAACGATAAATCTTTCCCACCCTTCGCACAGCCCGTTGGAAGACGCCGCAAGTGCCGACGCCTTCCACATTTCGCACCGCTGCGGCGACGGACTGTAGAAAGATCAAAAGCCGATTCCAAAGTCATATTGTTGAGGTTTGGCAGGCTGTGAGATTTCGGGCGAAGTCAGTTCCTTGGCGGCGCTGAACTCCTGAGCAGGTGCGGGTGTTCCGGTATAAAGGGTTTGGTCGGCTTTTAGAGATGCGCCTTGGAAAATCTGCTGAGTAAGACCATCGCCGGTTGCGATGACGCGCTCGGCGCGGTTTCCTCTAAGACTCTCGACCGCGTAGCCATAGTCGATGTGCCTGGACTTCTCCGGGGAGACTTGAGCGGTCTTGCCTGAATCCAGTTGCACCGTCATGGAACGATCCTGGCCGACGCGGGTAACTGTTCCGATGTCGCCGGAATAAAACGCCCACCTCTTCGTCGTAGCGGGTGAAACGGACACGTTCACCGTCCGCGATTGCGCGCGTTTCTTCCCGGAACAACCGGCTTTCGCGCGTCTGGGTGCTGAGCTGGGCCGGGTTGTAGGTGACCTTTTCTCTGGTGTTGTCGATTTGCACCGTAATGAGGTTCTGTTTGGGCATCGTGGAAAGGACGGTCGCGGTGCTGTCGTGGGGAATGTAGTGGATGGCTGGGCTTCCGGTCTTGTAGTGGATCTTGTCACCCCGCTCGTAAGCCTCCGCTCTCCTGCGGCTGCCGGCTTCTTTCTCGACCAGGACCGGCACGGCGGGGGCATCGCGCCCGAGCTGACCCTTGCTGTAGAGGTCGGCGCGGGCGAGCTGCGTCACTCCTCCCGCTCGGCACGGTCGGGCGCAACCATAATGCTGCGCTCCGGTCGGGTGGCGTAGTCAGTGGCGACCGCCGCAAGCCGCGAGTCCGGGTTGTTGTACTCGTGGACGGCGGGGCTT
This sequence comes from uncultured Granulicella sp., assembly GCA_964282835.1. GTDB lineage: Bacteria > Acidobacteriota > Terriglobia > Terriglobales > Acidobacteriaceae > Edaphobacter. The sequence goes on along the minus strand of OZ196157.1, from coordinate 4,227,402 downwards.
CTGGAACTTTAGAAAACTGAGCCTCGGGCGGTTCCGTCCGGGATTTGAAGTCCAGCGCCGCGGTCTTCGTAACGTCGGTTGCAAGCCGCTGGCCTAGTGTCTCGGCGTTGTTCGTGTAGATCCTCGCGTCCTCGGATGCGCGAGAGATGGCGACGTAGGCGAGCCGGGTGTTGATTAGGCTGCGGCTGGAATCGGTATCTATATTGGCGATGACGCGCTCTGTGGTGAGTCCCTGGGCGCTGTGCGACGTGACGGCATAGCCGTGGTCGAACTGCCGGAAGTCCTTTGGGTCGAAGCTGACGGAACGTTTCTCCTTACCATCCATAAGGACGGTAAGGCAGTCCGGTTCCATCTTCGTGATGGTTCCCATATCCCGGTTCCAGATGCCCTGCTCCTTGTTCAAGGCGGAAAATTGAAGTCGATCCCCGGTGGCGAACTCGCGGCTGGTTTCCCGTAAGACGTTCACGCCGTAGATGCGCCTGCGGTCGTAGGCGACGGTGGAACCGTTGCCCAGCTCAACGGTAAGCCGGTTGGTCGGACCGTCACTCGACCGGACGACGGCGAAGCTGCCGCACTCGATGCCCTCGGCCTTGCTGCCGCGCTCGTACTGGACCACATCGCCGGCCTTGTACATCGCTGCCCAGGTGCGGTCGGGGCCGGTCATATCGGAACGATGGGTCAACGTAAGAAACTGCCGGTCGTCCTCGGCCAGCGTTCCGGTCTTCAGCAATTCCCCTCGCACGGCTTCATTGATCTGCTGGCGGCTCTTTTTATCCGGGGAGATGACGATGGTGTTTTCAGGCTGGGCGGCGTAGTTTTTCGCAATGGCCGCGATGCGCTCGGGCGCACTCGCAAGCTGGGTGACGCGGCCCTGGTCGGCAAGTAACGCGATTCCCTTCTGCGTTACATTGAGGCAAGGTGCTGCACCGCGCGAAGCAGTTCCGGGTCATTTTGCCGCATGATGGTGTCCAGCTTCGAGGTCTGCATCCCGGCTTCCTGCATCTGCTGGAAGGGTCGGCCCGCGTCCACGCCCTGATGCTGGCGGGTGTCTCCAACGACTAGAACCCTGTCCTCGGGCTTGATCTTTTCAAGGAAGGCCCGCATCTGTTTCGTACTGGCAAGACTCGACTCATCGAGCATGTAGAGATGTTTGCTGGCAGGGTCGGACTCTTTCTGGCGGGCAAGGAAGCTCTGTAAAGTGGTCGCTTCGATCCCGGCCTCGCGGAGTTGGCCGGTGGCTTTCGAGGTCAGGGCGAAGCCTTCGACCTTGTAGCCTCCCTGCTCGGCACCCTCGCGGATCGCCCCAAGCGTGGTCGTTTTGCTGAAGGCTGTGACCCCAAAGCTGGAACATCTTGGGGTGTTTGCGGACGACGAGCCACGCGGAATCGCCAGAACAGGAAAGCTTGCGAGGGCCAGAAGGCGAAAGCCGGCGAGGAACACCGTGATCGAGACGTGATAAAGGCATAAAGGCCGTACTCACGCCCAGAGGCAAGCCTTCAACCGGACGGTGAACGAGCCCCTCGTCAAGCTTGAGCGATTCATGGACCAATCCCCAGCCATTTCCAGCCAGCACCTGGAACTGCATGTCAGTTGGTGTGGAAAAAAAATTTGTTGGATTGACCTGGATACCCGCAGCGGCCAGTTTCCCCTCGATCGCTTTGGAGAAAAGTGGATTCTGGGTGCGACTTACGAAGATTCGCAAGTGCGCCGCGACGCATCGATGCGAGAGCTTTGCCGTCTGAGCATGTGGATCGTCTCCTCGAAGGCATACAAGGTAGCATTCGGAGCAGATTCGTTATTTCAAGAGTTGCTTTCCGCCAACAGGCAACGTGATTAATGCCGCGTCCAGCTTGCCGTCAATGACCATCCACGCCAAGGTCGCGGATCCCTCATTAATCTGTTCGACTTCGGTGTTGGGTCGGCGCTCCCTGTAGGCGTCTACCGCCTCTCTAATCAATCCGCGGCTACTGAAGGACCAGTATCCCAATCGGAAAGCAGACCCCGACCGAGATGAACTGCCGAAGCCGTTCGAGCCGCATCGTCTCTCATCTGGAGCAGGCGCCTTGCTAGCGGCAGAAACGCCAGCCCCGCGGGTGCGAGGCGGGTCCCTGCGACTTCACGGATCAGCAGAGGTCCGGAAAGAGTCCCCTCCAACTGCTTCATTTGTTTCGTGAGATTCGGTTGTGAAACGTGGAGGCGTGTCGCAGCCTTCGTGAAGCTACCCTCTTCTGCAACTGCGACGAAATACGACAGATGACGAAACTCGATATCGAACGACATTGGCACCCTCCCTGGCTACTCTGGGGGGTCGGGAGTTGCAGACCTCCATGCGGCGCACCTAACTCTCCAACGAGATGAAGGTCGAAAGGGGTACTCCATTTGTTTGAGTTTTCAGCACTTTCGTTCAATCGAAGAGAGTTTGTTTCGAGAGCATCATCGTCAATCATGCAGCATCGTTCAGAGGCAAGGATCCACGACAAGTTTGGCTACGCCGGCGCAGCGAATCGTTGACGCCAGCATGAAAAGTGATCTTTGCCAGCCAACCTCTCGCTTAAAATTACGAGACATCCTTAGAGAGGTGGGCTGGTAATTTCAATGCGTTCTTCACACAGAATGCAATCTAAAAGGATGCGTTGATCTCATCTTCGCAAGCGGTTTGCCAGCGAACCTCTCGGTTTCAGGGCGACGAGCACTCAGTACTCGTCTTTTTAGAGAGGTTGGCAGGCGAACCGCTCCTTTTCAGAGCTAATTGCCCTGATTTCAGGGCATAAGCTGCATTTCTGAAGAGCCCTTGAGGCCTTTGGCAAGCCAGAAACATGTTTGGAGAGGTCGGCTGGCAAATTCAGGGAGGTCAGCTGGTAGGGATGGAGAGGTTCGCTGGCGGAAAGCGAGTGGTGGGCTGGTAGGAGTCTCGTGAGGTCTGTTGGCGGAGTTAGAGAGGCCTGCTGGCAAAGATAGAGAGGTGCGCTGGCAATCTTTTGAGTGATCGTAAGTGAGTATTCATGGACTCCTTTTGCTGGATGGTTGCCCTTGCTCTTGCTGGCTCTAAGTGCAACCAGTTCGGGCACCACAACAACGATATGAAAACAAGTGTCGCGAACGCTTCCTTATGGAGGGGAGCTAGCGATTGCGGGTGGTGGGTTTGCCATCGGGGCCTACGTTGCCGGGGCCGCCGGTCATCTGCAGGGCGGGGATTCGATCGTCGACCGGCGGGAGCGGATCGAAGGGCTTATGCGGTTCGGTCTGGTACCAGTAGGCGACCGAGTAGAAGTTGTCGGAGCGATGGTTGGCGTGGCCGTGCTCGATGGTGGCCTTGAGGCTCTTGTTGAAGGGGATGGGCGCGTCCAGATGGAAGCGGTAGACGCTTGAGCGGCCGCCGGCTTGTTCGGCCCCGACGACGGGGGCCCCATAGCTGGCGAAGGAGAAGGGCGAGCCGAAGTTCCAGGCGCCGAGGAAATAGTCTTCGGTGCCGGTACCGGCGATCGAGGGTGTGGTTTCGCCGTCGATGTAGAACATGTCGTTGCCCTCGCCCCACCAGCCATCCTGATTCTGCAGCACGGACATGGTGACGCCGACGAACTGGCCGCTGCCCTGGGCCTCAAGCCAGGTGTAGTTGGTGGCGCCGTCGGTGTTGCGCGGGAAGACGACGAGGGGGTCGTAGTTGCTGTACCAGAGGTTGGTCCAGCCGTGGTTGGGCTGGGCCTGGCGATACTGCGCGTGGAAGTAGAGGGTGCCGGCGGGGAGCGGGTGGGCGAGCGTCTGGTAATCGATGTTGAAGTAGAGGCTGTCGAGCTTCTGCTTGCCGTCGTTGGTGATGGTGATGCGGGCGTGGCGGGCGAAGGGCATGGTGAAAAAGCTGTTGAGGGCCCTGCTGCTGCCGACCGAAAGAACGTCGGACTGCCAGTTGACGTAGTTGCCGAGGCCAAGCCCGAAGAAGTCGCCGATGGGCGCTTCAACGCTGGGGCTGGCTTCGCCGTCCCAGTAGATGCGGAGCACGATGCGCTTAAGATGGTAGGGCTCGGGGTCGTTGAGGGTGAACCAGAGATGCGAGATTTGCCCAGGGCCGGTGACGTCGAGGATGGTGCGGGTTTCGCCGGGGTTGACGCCAAGTGAATCGTCGCCGCCGTTTGAGGTCTCCTTGCTGGTGGCGCGGTGCGGGGTATAGGTCTGCTTCTGGGTCAGGTCGGGGCGGTTTTGGGCCTGGGCGAAGGCGCCCAGCAGGAGCAGCAGAGGCATGAGGCGGGAGATTGGCATGGGAGCCTTTCGGGCCTGCTCCGCGGGTTGAGTGCGGGCGCGGAGCAGGCCTTGGGTGCGTTACTGCTGGGTGAGGGAGACGTCGTCGATCTGGATGAACTGATCCTGACCGTCGCCGAAGAAGCCGATGTAGAGCGTAACGGTGCTGTTGGTGCCGGAGTTGAAGACGACCGGCGTGGTCTGGGCGTAGTGCGGCTGGCTGCTGAAGGTCGCTTCCTTGAGCACGTTCGGGGTCGTGCCGTTACGGACGCCGATGTAGCCTGTGCTGGTGGAGGGGAAGTTGTTCTGGATGTCGGCGGTGAGGTTGTAGTTGGTGTTGGGAGTGACGCTGATTACCTGGATGATGGAGTTGAAGTTGGTGGTGGAATCGCGGATGAACGCATCTTTCGTGCCGGAATGCGAGCAGCAGCCATTCAAGTCTATGCCGTGGAGGTCTGGGCCCTCTGTGGACCAGGGGCTGGAGACGACGCTGGTGGTCTGGTTTTCGAAGCCTGGGTCGGCGACGAGGTTGCCGGTGCCGTTGTTGAAGTAAACGCCAAGGTTCGAAATGGACGTAAAGGAGTTGCTGCCTGTGAAAGATGGGACGTCGCCGATGATGCGGACGCCGTCGGCCTGCACTTCTGAGAAGTTAAAGGTGTAGGTCTGGTTGGGGAGCGCGGTCTCGTTGTAGGGGTAGGCGGGGGTGGCGACGACGCCGGACGCGTTGACCCATTGGCCGAACTGGCGGACCTGCACGGTGAGATTGCCGCCGAACCAGCCGCCGTCATTCTTGGGGAAGGGGCCGCCGGTGGTGTAGACGACCTGGTTGATGTTGTACTGGGTGGGCCAGGTGTAGCCCCAGTAGCTTTGGATTCCGTCGTCGGCCTTGTTTTCGTCGTCGTAATCGTCTTCTGAGCCGGCGGCGGTGCCGGTGAGGATGTCCGAGCAGCCGAGTCCGCAGAGCTGGCCGAGGTGGGTGCTTTTGCTGATGGCGAAGGTGTCGGGCATGCTGGCGAGGTTGGTCGCGCTCATCAGGTTGATTGCCGTCGGGTTGGCGGCGGGCGACTGCAGAAAGACCTTGCGGAGCGAGAAGGTGTAGCCATCCTGATTCGTTGGCTGGTCGAGTACCGGTTCGGCGACGTTGCTTTGCAGGTAAACGGTTTTGCCGTCGCGGCTGATGAACTTGGACGGGATGGTGGTGGCGTACTGGCCGCGGTTGGTGGGCAGCAGAAGGACGCCGAAGTCTTTGGAGGCGGCGGCCTGGTCGCCATCGATGCCGCCGGTGGCGATGTGGGTCCACGGGCCCCAGGGGTTGGGGGCGTCGTAGAACTCGTGCGTGGCGCAGGACCAGGTGCTGAAGATGTAGCGCTTGAGCGGTGCGTCGTAGGTGACGCCGCCCTGGGCGATGACGGTCTCGCTGCCGGGGGTTACGTTGCCGGAGGGGCAATAGGACGCGGGTGCGCCCGAGGTGATGATGGTTTTGTAGAGATCGCGCGTATCGGTGAGGACGGGGACCTTGTTGTTGACGGCCGCGTGCCAGGTGGGCTTGTCGCCCTGCATGCCGCTGAAGAACTGCCACTGGTCACTTTGGAGCAGGTGATTGGGGGTGGGGGAGCCGCTGACGTCGTAGGGGATGCGGGCGAGGAAGAGCTTGGTCTGGGCGGTCCAGTTGGTATCGAGGCCGTAGGCGTAGATGTACTCGGGGGCGACTCCGGTGTCCTGGCCCATATCGAGGAAGAAGATGGTGGTGAAGAGGCCGGGGGTGTTGGGGTTGGTGCTGCCGAACATGGGCAAAGCCGGCGGTGCGGACCAGGTCTGGCCGTGGTCGCGTGAACGCAGGATGGTGGCGGCGGGCGCGCCGGTGAAGTTGGCGGCGGAGGTGCCGAGATTCTGGTAAGCGAGGTAGATGTCCCCGCCGACGCAGAGCATGCCGGTGGGCTTGTCGTTGAAGCGGCTGTTGTCGCCGGTGTAGTTGACGCCGATGGCGTTGTGGGCGGAGGCGGGTGTGGTGTAGGACGGTTCCACTTCGAAGGAGACGGTGGTGCCGGCGAGCGGGACGGCGGGGTGGGCGGCGGGATTGCCGGTTATGCGGCTGATGGCCATGTCGTAGATGGGGGTTTTGGCGTTGGGCTTGCCGTTGAAGGCGGTGCCGTCGCCGCTGGCGGCGTAGAGGTTGCCGTCGTCCGACCAGCAGGAGGGCCAGAGATCGCCGATCTGGGTTTTGCTGGGATAGGTCATCTGGACCGAAGGTTGGGATTCCTCGGCGAAGTTGGTGATGGCGGTGCTGGGTGGCGGGGTGACGACGGACTGGGCGAGCAGGCAGGTGGCTGGGAGGAATGTTGGGAGGGCAAGCGCGAGGGTGATGGCGGCGGAACGCAGGCGGGGGATCATCATGGTGCTTCTCCGGGAACGGGGGGGTGGCATGCTTGTAGTGTGGGAATTGAAGCCTGAGGGCCGGCGCTTGCCCTGGGTGCAGGTTGCGCCGGCCTTCCAGGTGAACTACTGGACGGCGACGTCGTCGACCTGGATGTACTGGTCCTGGCCGGTGCCTACGAAGCCGATGTAGAGGGTCATGGTGCTGTACGAGCCGGAGTTGAAGGTGACGGGCGCGGTCTGGCCGTAGCTGGGCAGGGCACCGAAGGTGGTCTGCTGGTATACCGCTGTGGAGGTGCCCTGGCGGACGCCGATGTAGCCGACGCTTCCGGACGGGAAGTTGTTCCGGATCCAGGCGGTGAGGGTGTAGTTGGTGTTGGGGGTGACGTTGATGACCTGGGTGACGGAGTTCCAGTTGGTGGTGGAGTCGCGAATGAAGGCGTCTTTGGTGCCCAAATGCGAGCAGCAGCCGTTCAGGTCGATGCCGTGGAGGTCGGGGCCTTCGGTGGACCAGGGGGTTGAGACCGTGGCGGTCGTCTGGTTCTCAAAGCCGGGATCGGCGACCACGTTGCCGGTGCCGTTGTTGAAGTAGACGCCGAGATTCGAGATGGACGTGAAGTAGTTCGAAGTGAAGTTGCCGTTTGAGGCCGGGACGTTGCCGATGATGCGGACGCCATCCGCCGCGGCCTGCGAGAAGGTGAACGTGTAGGTTTTGTTGGGGAGTGCGGTTGCGTCGTATGGGTAGGCCGGCATGGGGGCGACGCCTGACGCGTTGACCCAGACGCCGTTCTGCCGCAGCTGGACGGTGAGGCCGCTTGCGAACCAGCCGCCGTCATTTTGGGGGAACGGGCCGCCGGTGGTGTAAACGACCTTGTTGATGTTGTACTGCTGGGGCCAGGTGTAACCCCAATAGCTTTGCAGGTTATCGGCGACCTTGTTTTCGTCGTCGTAATCGTCTTCCGAACCGGCGGCGGTGCCGGCGAGGATGTCGGCGCAATTGAGCGCGCAGAGCTGGCCATAGTGCGTGCTCTTGCTGAGTGCGAGCGTGTTGGGCATGGTGGCGAGGTTGGTCGGGGACATGCTGTTGGTGGCTGCGGGGTTACTCGCCGGGCGCTGCAGGAAGACCTTGCGAAGCGAGAAGGTGTAGCCATCCTGCACGGTTGCGTTGGCGATAATGGGTTCTGCGACATTGCTTTGCAAGTAGACGGTCTGGCCGTCTGCGCTGATGAACTTGGACGGAATGCTGGTGCCGTATTGGCCGCGGTTGCCAGCTATGAGGAGTGGGCCGAAGTCTTTTGAAGCCGCGGCCTGGCCGCCGTTGGTGCCGCCGGTGGAGATGTGCGTCCACGGGCCCCAGGGATTGGGAGCGTCGTAAAACTCGTGTGTGGCGCAGGACCAGGAGCTGAAAATGTAGCGGTTGAGAGGTGCGTCGTAGGTGACGCCGCCCTGGGCAATGACGGCCTCCAAGCCCGGCTGGGCGGTTCCTGACGGGCATTGAGATTTGATCTGCGTGGTGATGTTGTTGTAAAGGCTGCGAGTGTCGGTGAGCACGGCAACCTTGTTGCTGACCGTGGCGTTCCAGAGCGGATTGCTGCCATCGACGCCGCTGTAGAACTGCCAGGTGGAGGCGTTCAGCAGGTTGTTCGGGGTCAGGTTGTTGCCGACGTTGTACGGGATGCGCGCCAGGAAAAGCTTGGTCTGCGCAGTCCAGTTGTTGTCTAGACCGTAGGCGTAGATGTAGGCGGGTTCGGGTGTGCCCTTGGCTTGCGGGTCCTGGCCCATATCGAGAAAGAAGATAGTGGTGAAGACGCCGGCGGTGTTGGGGTCGGAGGTGCCGAACATGGGTGCGGCGGGAGGCGCGGACCAGGTGCGGCCGTGATCGGTAGAACGGAGGATGGAAGCCGCGGGGGCACCGGTGAAGTTGGCCGCGGAGGTGCCGAGGTTCTGGTAGGCGAGGTAGAGATTGCCGCTGACGCAGAGCATGCCGGTGGGCTTATCGTTGAAGGTGTTTTGCCCGGTGTAGTTGACGCCGATGGCGCTGTTGGCGGAGGCAGGCGTGGTGAGTGATGGGGTGAACTCGTAGGAGACAGTGGTGCCGACGAGCGCGGTGGCTGGGTTGGCCGCGGGATTGCCACTGATCTGGCTGATGGCCATGTCGTAGAAGTGGGTGGTGCTGGTGTTTGGCTGACCATTGAAGGCGATGCCGTCGCCGTTGGCGGCGTAAAGGTTGTTATCGTCCGACCAGCAGGAAGGCCATAAATCGCCGATCTGGGTCTGGGTGTTGTAAGTCATCTGAACGGAGGGCTGGGACTCTTCGGCGAAGCTGGTGATGTAGGTGCTGGGTGGGGGAGTGGGAGGGACGGCCTGGGCGAGCAGCCACGAGGCGGGGAGGGCTATCGCGAGGGCGATGGCCGCGTGGGACAGTTGACGGATCATGGTGCATCTCCGGGTGAAACCGGTGAGTGCGGCTTGGGTGGGCGTCAGGCCTGGTGATCGGAGGGATCCCAGGTCGGACAGAGCGGGCGGGTGGGACAGGCGGTCGGGTTCTATTTAGCTGGATTGCTATTTAGCGATCGCCTGCTGCATCTGCTCAAGGGTGACGCCGGCGGTCTCCGGATAAAGGAAGATCACCAGGACGAGATCGAGGACCATCATGGCCGCGAAGAAGAAGAACGGGGCGGAGCCGGAGGCGGCGGCCATGAGGGGGAAAACGAGCGAAATGATGGCGTTCGAAACCCAGTGGGAACTGCTGCCGAGGCTCTGGCCGCGTGCGCGCAGGCGGTTGGGGAAAACCTCGCTGATGTAGACCCAGACGACCGCACCGTGAGAGATGGCGAAGCTGGCGATGAAGCCCATCAGGAGCCAGACGAGAAGCTCGAGGTGATGGCGGGTTTTGAAGATGTATCCGATGGCGAGCAGGCAGCCGATGAGCCCGACGGTGCCAGTGATGAGCAGTTTTTTGCGGCCGAACTTGTCGATGATGGACATGGCGATGAGTGTTGCGACCAAGTTGGTGGCGCCGACGGCGATGGCCTGGACGTTGCCGGACATCTTGCTGGCGCCGGCGAGGGCGAAGATGTCGTTGAGGTAATAAAGGACGGCGTTGATGCCGGTAAGCTGCGAGAACATGCCGACGCTGATGGCGATGAAGACCGGGAGGCGGTACTTGCGAGCCATGATGGAATCCTGCTTGCCGGTGCCTTCTTCGCGGATGGCGGCGAGAATGTCGTCGAGCTCCATGCGCGGATCGGCGATGCCGGTTTGCTGGAGGACGGCGAAGGCTTCTTCCGAGCGGCTTTGGGTGAGCAGCCAGCGGGGGCTGCGAGGGATGAAGAAGAGCGCGATGAGGAAGAAGACAGCCGGGATGGCGGAAACACCAAGCTGCCAGCGCCACTCGACGGCGCCGAGGTTCATGGTGCCGAGGAAGGCGTTCGACATGTAGGCGAGCAGGATGCCGACGACGATGTTGACCTGGAAGAAGCCGACCAGGCGACCGCGCCACTCGGCGGGCGCGAGCTCTGCGATGTACATGGGGCCGAGCACGGAGGAGCCGCCGATGCCGAGACCGCCGATGACGCGGAAAATGATGAGCGATGGGAGGCTCCACGCAAAGGCACAGCCCAAGGCGGAGACGACATAGAACGCGGCCATGACGCGGAGGCTGTCGCGACGGCCGAACTTCTGGCCGGGGATGCCGGCGAAGATGGCGCCGAGGACGGTTCCCCAGAGGGCGGAGGCGACGGTGAAGCCGAGCGCACCCTGCGAGAGGTGATACTGCGCGGTGAGCTGCGCGGTGGTGCCCGAGATGACGGCCGTATCGAAGCCGAAGAGAAGCCCGCCGAGTGCGCCGATGACGGTGCTTTTGATGATGAGTCCGGAAAGCTTCATGGAGATCCTTGAGTGACGAAAGTTGGGCTGGAGTTTAGTCGGCGAGAGCGGCGATCGTGCCACAGAGATGCACGTGGATGCCGAGCTCCTGAAACATGGCGGCCTTGACCGCGAGGGCCTGGGCATTGGGGGCGTAGGCAATGCTGACGTGGTTGGCGCGATGCCGGGCCATGAAGGCGTCACGGGTAATGCCTTCGAGCTCGAAGTTGACCATGGGCCACTGCGAGGTGGTGTTCTGCCAGCGGCGATCGGCTTCCTGCTGGGGCAGCTCGACGACTTTGCCCATGCCGAGGTCGACATGGAGCGCTCCGGCTTCGACGAAGACGCGGCTCCAGACGACGTTGCCGGCGCGGCCGATGCCCTTGAGGGTGCCGCCGCCGAGGGGGAAATACATGGCGGGCTGGCGCTCGCTGGTGGCCCCGGCGTAGGCACCGACGAAGTGGTTGGCGGGGGCGGCGCCGGAGATCTGCAGCACCCAGACATAGCGGCCGTCGAACTCCTGACCCCAGCGGACGTCGTGGAGGGTGGTCGAGGGATCGAGGCCGAGCGCGCGCCAGACGTGGTTGGTGACCACAGCGTCGACGCCGGCACATTCGTCGACCTCGTTGAAGTGGGGCAGGGGACCGCCAGGGTAGAGCTCCGTCTGGGTGCCGGCGGCGTATACGGGGGGGCGCTCGGCGTTGTTGAGCAGGCCTTCGACGAGGTCGGAGGCGGGGGCCATGTCCTTCAAGCCCTGCTGGTATTGAATGCCGATGGCGTCGCAGGAGAAGTCGTTGGCCATGCGGACGGCGGCGATGTACATCTTGCATTGATCGTGAACCTGGGCGTCGGTCAGGTCCTTTTTGGGGTCGGTGCCGGTGTGGAAATGGAGGCCCTTCTGGTCGAGCCAGGTGCGGACCTGCCGGGCTTCGGCATCGCTGACGGTGCGCATGGCGGCAACCAGTGCGGACTGGCTGAGGCGCTCCTTGAAGAAGCCGGCGGGGTTGAGCAGTTCGTCGTCAATGATGGCGTTGTACATGCCCATGCAGCCTTCGTCGAAGATGCCGAGGATGACCTTGCGATGGCGCAGCTCGGCCGCGAGTTTGCGGCCGAGCGCGAGATCGGCGGGGGCAAGCGCGGTGGAGTCGAGCGCGCGGACGTGCGAGAGGTCGTGAGCGATGTGGCGGGTGTGGATCCACTCGGAAAGCTTGCTGGTGAAGTAGTCGTCAGTGAGTGTTTCGCTCCAGAGCGTGTCAAAGGGGACGCCGGCTTTGACGAGCGAGCCGTTGAGGTTGAGCAGGCCGACGAGGCCCGGCCACTGCCCGGACCAGTTGGCGACCGTGAGGATGGGTCCCTGGTGGCTGCGCATGCCGGGCAGCACGTGGTGCGTGTATTGCCAGGCGGCGGTGGCGAAGACCAGGTTGGCCTGGGGATCAATGGTGTTCAGAATGTCCATGCCCATGCGCTGGCTCGAGATGAAGCCGTGACCGGTCGCGGGGTTGACCGGGAAGGCGCGCGTGAGCTTGACGCCCTGGCTCAGAAAGGCGGTGGTAAGCTGCGCTTCAAAGGCTTTCTGGGCGGGCCAGCAGGCCTGGTTGGCGGAGTCGCGGAGGTCGCCGCTGGTGATCAGGATGGCTTCGGTCATGGGCTGTGCGGCTTGGTCTTGCATGGGTATCTCCTGTTTCGGTCGGTGACGCCTGCTGGGCGTCTTTTACGAGGCGTGCTTACTTGGGGGAGGTGTCCGGTGGGTCCGGTTCGTTGGAGTTTTGGTTTACTTGCGCGTAGGAGTCTGCAGCGGCGCCGTGGGTGACCGGGCCGACGAGGGCGCGTGCGCGTGCATCCTGCGAGGTGCGGCCGTAGTCGGCGAGGGCCTGGGCCATGGCGGGTTTGTCGCCGAGGGCACGGTAGGCGCGTGAGAGATAGTAGAAGGCGGTGGAGTTGGTGGGGTCGGCGGCGATGTAACGCTTGAGCGAGGCGACGGCCTCGGCTGGGCGATCCTGACGGAGGCGCACCTGGCCGAGCAGAAGGTAGGCCTGGGCGGGGACGGCGGGGTCATGCGTGGCGAGCTCAAGGGCTTGCGCTGCGCCGGCGTTATCGCCCATAGCGAGCCTGGTCTGGCCGATGCGGGTCTGGAGGCGCGAGGCGGCGGCAGGGGAGAGGGCAAGCTCGGCCTCGAGTGCAGTGAGCGCGTCAGCGAAACGGCCGGCGGTCATGAGGCACAGGCTCAGGGTTTCGTGGACGCCGGGCAAGGTTGGGTTGAGGCGGATTACCTCTTCGTACTGGGGGATGGCTTCGGGCTGCTGCTCAGCTTCGACGAGCGCGTCGCCGCGGACTTCGTGGGCGCGGTAGGAGTCGGGCGCCTGCTCGAGGATGGCAGCGAAGGCGTCGAACGCTTCCTTTTGCTCGTCCTGGGCTTCGGCGTTGAGGCTGGCGAGCTTTTGCGTGGTGTCGGCGGATTGCGCAGGCGCGGTCTCGAGGCGATGCCTGGCTTCGGCCGCGGCGGCCTCCGCGCGTGTAGTGTCGCCGACCATCCGGTAGCGGGAGCCGGCAAGCTCGAGCAGGTGGGCCTGGCTGGGATCGAGTTTCTGCATGTCGACAGCGTTGCGATTGGCAAGGGCGAGGGCGGCCTCGCCGAGGGCGTATTCGGCGTCGAGATTTTGCGGGTCCCGCTGGAGCGCGAGCTTGTACTGCAGGCGGGCCGCGGCCGGGTCACTCTGGGCGGCAAGCGTGTAGCCGAGCCAGAGGTGGGCCGTGGGATCGTCGGGTTTGCTCGCTAGATAGATAGTGAGTTCTTTCGCAGCGCGGGGAAGGTCGCCGGCGCTAAAGGCGATGAAGCCGAGGAAGAGGTGAGGCACGGGGAGTGCGCGGTTAAGCTGCAGAGCGGTGGTGAAGGTGGTGCGTGCGGCGGGGAACTGGCGATCGCAGTAGAGGGCGATGGCCTCGTTAGTGCGGAGCTCGCCACTGCTCGGCATCAGGCGGGCGGCGGCATGGTACTCCTGGGCGGCGGTGTGGCAATCCTGGTGAGCCTGGGCGGCGTGCGCGGCGGCGAGGTGGGTTTCGAGGAGGGAAGGCTGGTCGGGATTTGCTGGCTGAGCCATCGCTCCGACCGCCGCTCCGGGTGGAGCGGCGATCGAGAACAGAAGCACGGCGTGAGGAAGGAAGCGCACAGGATCAGAACTCCAGCTTGAGGGCAAACTGGATCATACGTGGAGCGTTCTGCTGCGCGGTGAACTGTCCGAAGACCGAGGTGCTGGTGGCCAGCGTGGCAGGGTTCAGGTTCGCCGGAGCGCTGTTGAAGATGAACGTGTTGGGATTGCCGCCGTTCGAGAACACGACGCGATTGAAGGCGTTGAAGAAGTTGGCCTGGAACATGAGGTTGGCACGCTCGTAGATCTGGAAGCGCTTGGAGGCGGAGAGGCTTTCGTTGAGGTAGAAAGGCAGGCGCAGACCGGAGATGAAGGTCGGCGCGTTGCCGAACTGACCGGACGGCGGAGCGACGAAGGCGCTGGGATTGATGTAGATGGCGCAGGAAGGAACGCCGGGCGTGCTGGGTGCCGGACCGGAGCAGCCCTTGCGATAGGCGGGGTTGATGAGCGGCTGGCCGGGTACGATGTTGGGCCGGAAGGAGAAGCCGTCGGTCGCGAGGTAGGGGTCTTTGTCACCGAAGGCGTCGTACTCGATGTGGATGGGCCGGCCGCTCTGGTACTGCTGAATGCCAGAGACTTCCCATCCGCCGGCGAGCTGGTTCACCACGCCGCCGCGGTTGAGGTAAGCCTTGCCCTTGCCGACGGGAAGCTCATACGTGTAGCTGAGCGCGATCACGTGCGGAATATCCGAGCTGGTGACCGACCGGGCGCCGCGGGGGTTGTAGTAATCCTGGTAGAAGGAAGCCGAGTACTGCGCGTTTTCTGCGCCGGAGCTTGCGCCATTATTGGAGTCGACGTTGCCCAGGGTCTTCGACCAGGTGTAGGCGGCCAGGAAGGTGAGGCCGTTCGAAAAGCGACGCTGCAGGCTGGTCTGCAGGCCGTTGTAGGAGACGCTGCCGATGGGGTTGATGGGGTTGTCGACGCTGCCGTACTGCGGGAAGGGCCGGAGCGCCTGGGCGATGGTGGCGCCGGGTCCGAAGATGGTCGCGAAATTGGGGAAGGGCTGCTGGATGCCGGCTGTGGCAGCGGCTTGGCTGGTGATGGGCTGCTGGAGGAAGTCGTTGAGCGCCAGGCCGGACTTGGCGGCGGCACTGGTGTACTGCGCTGCCCGCAGCGGGTTGACCTCGTTCGGCTTGGACCAGACACCGATGTGGTATGAGTGTGAGCCGACATAGCCGATGGTGGCGATGATCTTGCCGGGCATTTCCTGCTGGACCTGGAAGGCCCAGTTCATCTGGGTGGGCGGTGAACCGGCGGAGGGATAGATGATGGCCGGGTTGGTGAGACCGACCAGGATGCTCGGGCTCAACACGGCCGGGGTGACGCCGGCTTTGGGAAAGCCCTGCGAGAGATAAAAAGCCGGAGAGCCGACCGTATCGCCGGGCTTACTGGCGATGGCCGCACCCGAAAAGCCGATGCTGTACTCGCTCGAGCCGATGCCGTTCTCAAGGTTGTCGTTGCCGGCCGGGCGCGTAATGCTGTAGCCGCCGCGGAAGGAGGTTTTCTGATCGGCAAAGGGTGTGAAGGCGAAGCCGATGCGCGGCTGGAAGGCCTTGTAATCGATGTTGCCGATGCGCTTCTGGCCGTTGCGTCCAGGGCCGTTGCCGTAGAACGTGTAGGCACCGGGCAAGCCGCCCGCACCTGGGTTTGGCAGGTTGACGTCAACCGTCGAAGCGTAGCCGTTAACCTCGGTGCGTGGGACCAGGATGTCGTAGCGCAGGCCGAGGTTGAGGACCAGGGTCTTGCTCGCCTTCCAGTCATCCTGCACGTACATGCCGGTCTGCAGCCAGCGATAGCCCTGCGAGATGGGGAAGCTGGCATTCGAGAAGTCGACCGCACCCGTCAGGAAGCTGGCACCAGAGTTACCCGTGCCCGTGGGCAGCGAGACGATCGGGCCCGAGGGCGAACCCGCGTGACCGATGCCGTTCTGGCCGGTTTCGGTCTGGGTGAAGTTGATCTGCGGCGTACCCACACCGATTTCGTTGCGCTGCAGCCGGCGCAGCTCGCCACCGAAGCTGATGGTGTGGCTGCCCCTAGTCAAGGTCACGTTGTCGCTTGCGAAGTAGCGGTTGGAGGCAGCGGTCAACGAGCCGCCCGAGCCGATGACGGTGGAGAGCGAGCCCTGCAGGTTGATGATCGGAAACGGTGCCGCGCCGGGTGCGGCGGGCAGGCCGTTGATGCCGAGCGCGCCGAGTCCAGGCCCGAGCGCAGGCGGTCCGCTGACGGTGGTATCGCGCAGGAAGCCGAGGTTCAGGTTGTTGCTGAGGCGTGGATTGGGCGTGTAGTTGTAGGTGAAGCGCACCTGGTTGGTGGGGTTCGAGACGACCGAGCCATCCAGCGCGCTGAGCGTACCGTTGTTGCCGTTGTTATAGCTGCCCTGGAAGAAGCTGCCGGAGATGTTGTTCTTCTCATTGAAGGTGTGATCGATCTTGGCGACGAGGCGATGCTCATCGTTTTTGGTGGCCTGCTGGCGGAAGAAGTTGTTGTTGATGCCGTTGTTGGTGGCGGCGGGGAAGTAAGGCAGGATGTTGGCCGCGACAGGGTCGATGCTGCTTTGGGGAATCATGTTGTTGGCAAAGGGTGCACGCACCTGGTACGTCACGCCATTCACGACCACAGGCGTCAGCGTCTTGGGATCGGGATTGTAGATTTCACCCGAGAAGACGGGCAAGCCGTTCAGGTCGTATACCGGCAGGCCGCTTGCGGGGTCGGTAAGCTGCGCGCCCAGCGCCTGCTGGAAGTTGCCCATGCGGTACTGGTTGGGCAGCGTGGTGAGGCTGGCGTTGTTGGAGCTGGGACGCCAGGCGAACTGCGAATACTCGAAGAAGAAAAACGTCTTGTCGCGGCCGTTGTAGAGATGCGGGATGCGGACGGGGCCGGAGAAGGTGCCGCCGTACTCGTTCTGCTTCAGCGGTGCGCGCTTCTGGCCGAGCGCGTTCGAGATGTAATCGTTGGCGTCCAGCTTGTCATTTTGCAGAAATTCAAACGCGCTGCCATGGAAGGCGTTGGCGCCGGACTTGAAGGTAAACGAGATGGCGCTGCTAGCCAGGCCGTACTGCGCGCTCTGGTTGTTGTTGACGACCTTGAACTCGCCGACGGCGTCGATGGGCGGGTGATCGAGCGAGACATCGCCCTGCAGGTTGGTGCTGATGATTGGCACGCCATCGATGTAGACTTCGTTCGAATCGCTGGGCGAACCGCTGATGTGCAGGCGGTAGTCGGGCTGGGCGCCGGGGGTTGAGCCCGCGACGCCGGGCGTCAGTGCGACGAAGCTGAGCGGGTTGCGGGAATCGTTCGACATGGGCACGGGCAGGTCGGCGATCTCGCGCGGAGTGACGACGGTGCCGATCTCAGAGGTCTGGGTTTCCACACCGACGCTGCCCGAGCTAACGACCACGGTCTCCTGCACGCTGGCAAGTTTGAGCACCAGGTCGAGCGGCGTGGTGGTGCCCACGGCAACGACGATGTGCTCCTGGACGCGGGTGCCGAAGCCGGCTTCGGCCGTGGTGAGGGTGTAGAGGCCGGGATTGAGATTGTTGAAGTTGAACGCGCCTGTGGACGAGGACGTTGAGCGCGCGGTGACGCCGGTTTCCTCGTTGAGCAGGGTGAGCGTCGCGTTGGGAACGTTGCTGCGCTGCTCATCAAGCACCTGGCCGCGAATGGAGCCGCGGTCGGCCTGGGCCGAGAGGGCAAGAGGCGCGAGCAGAACGGAGAGAGTTACGAGACCTGGCCTGAATTTTCGAGACGAATGCATGGTGAGCTCCATATTTAAACGTGTAACTGTGGCGAGCGAAACTACACCACATGGGCAACAACAGTGTCAACGAAAATCTTTCAGGCTGCGTTCCTGGCTTTTTTCGAACGTGCGGCAGAGCTGCCGGACGGACTTGCGGCGCGTGTACGTGCACCGGCCCGGGCGCTTGACTGGACGCTGGCCGCGCTGGAATGGCGCAGTTCGAGACGTGCTTCCACGCGCGTGACCGAGGGCGGCCCCTGCAGGCTGCCTTCGATGCGGTCCATCAGCATGTTGGCCGCGCCGAAGCCCATTTCGTAGCTCGGCTGGACGACCGTGGTGAGGGGCACGGAGAAGGACTGATCGATCGAGATTTCGTCGAAGGTGGCGAGCGCGTAGTCGCGCGGAACCTGCAGGTGGCGCTCGTGCAGAACCTGCAGCACGCCCAGCGTCATCATTCCATTGCACACAAAAATCGCGGTTGGTTTTTGGGTGCCTTTGAGCATCTGCTCGCACAGGCTGCGGCCGGATTGCACGCGGAAGTCGCCTTCGAGAACGAGCTTCTTCTCGAGCGCGATGCCGGCCTCGCGCAGGGCAAGCTTGTAGCCTTCGAGCCGTTCGCGCCCGGTCTGCAGGTGCAGTGCGCCGGTGATGATGGCGATGCGGCGATGGCCGGCCTCGATGAGGTGACGCACGCAGCGCTGGGCGCCGCCTACGTTATCGAGCAGCACGGCGTCGGTGGTGACGTCGGGCAGGGCGCGGTCCAGGCAAACGACCGCGCAGCCGGCGCTGATCATGCCGGCAATGTGCGCTGCGTCGTGGCCGAGCGAACTCTGCGTGGTGGCGAGCAGGATGCCGTCCACGCGGTAGGAGCGCAGCGCGGCGATGATGCGGCGTTCGCGGTCGGGCTGCTCGTTGGTGTTGGCGCTGAGCAGGAAGTAGCCGCGCGCGAAGGCCGCGTCTTCGGCACCGCGGATGATTTCGGGGAAGAAGGTGTTGGTGATATCGGGCAGCACCATGGCGAGCATGCGGGTCTGCTTCAGCTTGAGGCTGCGGGCAATCTCGTTAGGCGTGTAGTTCATCTCGGCGATGGCGGCCTGAACGCGCCGCCGGAGTTCGTCGCTGACCTTGCGCGTGCCGCGGATGACGTTCGAGACGGTGGCCGTCGAGACTTCCGCGCGTCTGGCGACTTGCACTATCGTGAGCATGCTCGATTAGTGTATAAGCCTTTGCGTGGGCAAGCGTGGCGGATTGGGTTCGCTCGCTTGCCGGACCCGGGCCATTCGGGCGGAGGCTCCGCAGTCTGGAGCGTGAGCGTGTTTTACGGACGGGCAGTGCAGGCGGCGGTTAAACGTTTTACATTGGGTGGGAGAGGCAGAGATGACCGCAGTACAGCCAAATTCACGAGGCGCAAGGTTTGCCGGGTTGCTGCTCCGGGGGCTTGTATGGCTGCCGCTTTGCGCGTTGCCGGCGAGTGCCGTGGGCCAGCTTGCGGACTCCACCGTTTGGGTGAGGCCGGCCAAGGCTGGTGATCCACTCATTTGGGGCCGGCGCGATGGGCTGGTGTTCGGGCTGGCTTCGCCCGGTGGCATCAAGGGGCCGCGCGGATTGATCCGCATCGGCGTGTACAAGCCGGGCGAGGTGCAGCCGGAGTTGATCAACTTTGTTGCGCTTGAGCCCGTGGTGGCCGGGCCGGGGAAGCGCTTCGATCGCATGGCCTTCAGTGAAATGGAGCCGAGCCAGATGGACGCGGGAATGAATGGCAAACGCATGTGGGTGCATGGCGTAGAGGCAGGGCGGGGCGATGTGCGCGGCACGCTTGAGACCATGCGCACGGGCAAGGCGGTCGTCGAGCGGCTTTCGGTGCGCATTGATGTGGAGCGCTTTGGCGTGAACGGCGCGCATGTGTACGTGGTCGCGTCGATGGATAGCGACCACCCGGGCGAGGTGCGGTTTACCCCGCACGCGGAGCCTGACAGCCCGCCGCTCGAGGAACTGACGACGACCGCGACCATGGGCAATTACGAGCGGCTACGGGTGCTTTGGCTCAGTGGGCACTCGATTTACAGCAAGGAATTGTTTGCGGGTTATGCGGGCACGGCATTCATCGAGACGCCGGGTTATCCGCTGGCGGAAATGCTGCGCAACGAGGATGGCGACGCGCTGGTTTACTGCAGCTCGGATGAAGCTTCGCCTGCGCAGAGCCCGGGGAATGCGAACGCGCACTGGATTTATCCGCTGGCCAAGTACACGCAATACTGGCGCGTGGTGGGGGCGGATGTGCAGGCGGATTTGCGGGTCCATGTGAATGGGCGGCGGGTGTATTTTGGCTCGACAGCGCCGTTGCCGGGTGGAGTTGCGTTTGAGAACTTCGAGGTGCGGCAGCGTTTTGTCGATGGGCAAAGTTTTATCTTTGGGCTTACCGAGAAGGAGCCCTGGCAGGCGTACGAGGGGTCTGAGAAAGTGCAGGCGCCGCCCGAGTGGCTGAACCAGGCGCCCGGGGCAACGCCGCCGGTGGAAATGCAGGTGCCGGCGCCATGAGGTTCAAGTCTGAGAACGGGCTAAAGCTGTGGGCTGTCCTGTTACTTGGGGGTGTTGCGTCGGCAGGTGCTGCGCAGACGCTCGAAACGGCGTCTTACCGCGTCACGTTTGCTGCGACTGGCGGTGGCTTGCGGGAGGTGCTTGCGATCCGCAGCGGGGATGGCTGGCAGGATACGCTGGCCGCTGCTCCGTCTGTGCTTGTGCAGAGCAGCAACGGGCCGCTGAGTTGCAAGGCCGATACTGCCGAGGCTATGCCCGCGGGCATCGTCGTAAAAGGCAAGTGCGGGGCGGCCAACTTCGAGCAGCGGCTGACGAAGTCGGCGGACGACGATCGCCTGGATGTTTCCACGCACTTTACTGCGGCCGACGGTATGACGCTGCGGTCGGTCGAGGATCGCTATAGCTATCTGCCGCCGCGCAATGCCGTGATCGACGAGCATACCGGGCCGCTGGATTTTTTGTGGTCGCAAAGCATCAAGAGCGAGGTTGGCGACCTGATTGCGAGCAACGCCTTCAAATCGCCAGTGGTGATGATGCAGCAGCGACGCCTGTTTGCCGCGCTTGTGCCTGATGTCGACGATCGCCACATGGACATGCGTGCGCTCGATCTCGACGTGACCTCCGGGCCGGAGCCTTGGATGTCGTTTGGCGCAATTGCGTCTGAGCCACATGGCCATTCTTACTTTCGTCGTGCTGCGGAGGGTACAGTGCCGCAGTTCGCGGGCATCGTCGAGTATCGCTACAGCATTCTGCTGTCAGACCAGGCACCACGGCTTGGCTATCGTCGCGCTGTGCGCCTGCTTTGGAAGCAGTTTGGCCACCCGGAACTGCTGCGTTCGGCCGATGAGCAGCGCAACGCTTTGCGGCCCGAGCTGCACTCGTTTGACCAGTGGCGGGGTGAGGCCTGGACGACGTACGCCGATCGTGTGTATGCGGGCTGGCCTTGTGGCGCGCGGCAGTGCGGCACGCTGGCGAGCGATCGCAGCGTCACGGGCGACTGGCAGCACTTTCAGACCGACGCGTGGTTCAACCCGTGGTTCGAGACGCTGCGCACGGCTTACGGCTGGTACCTGCACGGGCGCGCGGCCGGCGACAAAGCCATGCAGGCCAAGGCTGAAAGCGTGCTGAACCTGGCGCTCACCGCGCCGCGCAATCATGGTGCGTTCAGCACGATTTACCTGGCTAAAACAGCGCAATGGATCCCGAGCGATGGGTGGGCCGGCTACCAGGATAGCTACGATGCTTTCTCGATGTCGTGGACGGCGTACTGGCTGTTGCAGTGGGCGGAGCTGGTGCCGGAGCGTCGCGCGGAGATACTTGCGTTTACCAAGGGGTACGGAGATTTTCTGCTGGCGCATCAAGCTGCCAGCGGGGTGATCCCGTCGTGGTATCGCGCGGCGACGCTCGAGCCGCGGCCCGAGTTTCGCGATCTGAATGCCGAGACCGCGCCCTCTGCGCTGCTGCTGGCGACACTCGCGACGGCATCTGGCGACAACCGCTATCGCACGGCCGCCGAGCATGCGATGGATTATGTGAATCGTGAGATCGTGCCGCGACAACGCTGGTTCGATTTTGAGACTTACCTTTCCTGTGCGCGCAAGCCGTATGACTTTTATGACACCTGGACGGCCCAGTATCCGCAGAACAACTTGGCCGAGATGCAGGCTCCGCAGGCGCTGCTCGCGCTTTATCGAGCGACCGGCGAGAAGGCTTATCTGGAGCAGGGTGTCGAGCGGCTGGACTACCTTCTGCTGACCCAGCAGGTATGGAACAATCCGCGTTTTCTGCCGATGCTGCTTGGCGGCTTCACCACTCAGAATACGGATGAGGAATGGAGTGACGCGCGTCAGGCGTATGCGGCCACGCTGCTTGCGGATTTCTACATGGCCACCGGTGAGCCCGAGTACCTGGAGCGTGCGATTGCCGCGGCGCGCTCGACGTTTGCCGTGGCCCCGTGGGAAAACTGGGCGCACACCGGCTACGTGGATGAGCCTGGCGCGATGACCGGCTTTCACTGGGGAACAGGCAGCGCGATGACGTCGGTCGAGATGCTGCAGCCGGTGCTTGGCGACGCGCTCGTCGATGTGACGTCGGGCCAGGGCGCGGGCTTTGATGAGTGCACGTTGACCGGCGTGACGGTTCGTGGGCGCGAGATCCATTTCGAGCTTGCGTCATCGAATCGCGAACGCAAATTTCAGGTACGCTTTCGCGGCCTGGCGGCGCAGGGCGACTATCGCGTCAGCTGGAATCGCCAGCCGTCCGTGATGATACAGGCGCAGAATCTGGCGCGTGATGGAATCGCGGTGCAGCCGCTTGGTTCGGGTCAAGCAGGTTCACTTCAAGCTGGCGCAGGGAACTAGGAGAAACGAAATGCTCAAGGAAATCTCACCGCTCATCAGCCCGGACCTGCTCAGGATTCTCGCGCAGATGGGGCATGGCGACCGGCTTACGCTGGCCGATGCTCACTTTCCCGGCCACTCGCTGGGCCCGCAGGTGGTGCGAGCCGATGGGTTGATGATTGCGCCGCTGCTCGATGGCATTCTGCACCTGGTGCAGATGGATGACCGCGGAGCCCCGCTGCTGATGATGGCGGTCGATGCGGGCACGACCGTCGATCCGCAGATTGAGGCGGACTATATGCGGGTTGCGCGGACGTTCCAGCCCGAACTGCCGGTGCCTGTGCGGCTGGCGCGTGAGGCGTTCTACCAGGCTGCACGCACAAGCTTCGCGATTGTGATGACCGGCGATACGCGGCCGTATGGAAATCTGCTGATCACCAAAGGCGTCACGCCGGTGTCGACCCATCGTTAGTTCTTGTCTGTCACGCATCAGCAACAAGAAAGGTTGTCATGCTCCTGTCTCTCTGCAAGCTTGCTTCGCCGGTGGTCCTCAGGTTCCGGCGCGCTCTGATGGTTGGTCTTGCTCTGCTCGTGGGCTTGTTGGGGAGTCGCGCGCTGCTCGCCCAGGATCTCTCTTCGCTCTCGCTGGCGAAGAACTATACCGAGCAGCGCATGACCTCGTCCGACCCTACCGGCGGCAACGATGATGGCGACCGTCTGCACCCGATCAAGCCGGGCGAAACACGGACCATCGGGCAGGTGACCGGACCCGGCATCATCACGCACATGTGGTTCACGATTGACTCACCCGAGTATTTTCACCTGAAGAAGATCGTGCTGCGCATCTACTGGGACGACGACCCGCTACCCGCGGTCGAGACGCCGATCGGCGACTTCTTTGGGCTTGGCCTGGGGCAGTACTTTGTGTATGAGTCGGGGCCGATTTCGGTCGGGTCGCAGAAGGCGCTCAACAGCTTTTTCCCGATGCCGTTCCGCAAGTCCGCGCGCATCACGATCACGAACGAAGGCACCATGCCGACCTCGGCCTTTTACTACAACATCGACTGGCAGAAGCATACCAGCCTGCCCAAGGACCAGCTCTACTTCTTCGCCGAGTACCACCAGGCCCAGCCTAATGTCGGCAACAACAACGACTGGAAGCTGAATGGCGACCCTAATGTTTACAACGCCAAAAACCTGGACGGCAAGGAGAATTACGTTGCGTTCGAGACCGAAGGCGCGGGCCATTATGTGGGCATGTCGCTGAGCCTGATCCAGAATCAGGGCGAATGGTGGGGTGAGGGCGACGACCAGATGTTTATTGACAACCGGACGACGCCGACGCTCTACGGCACGGGTGCCGAAGACTACTTTCTGGGCGCGTGGTGTTATGGCGAGTGCGCGATCAATCCGTTCGGCTCGACGCATCCCACGTTCTCTTACCAGCGTTACGGCAACCCGCGCAATGGTGGCGATGATCGCGGCGCGGAGTGGATGGTGTACCGCTTCCATACGGATTCGCCGGTGCCGTTTACCAACTACTTCAAGATGTCGCTCGAGCATGGCCACGCGAATCATCGCTCGGACAACTTCTACTCGACCGCATACTGGTACCAGAAGACGACGCACAACAAGCTGCGCAAGCCGCTGCCGGACGTGGCGGATCGCATTCCGCGGATGATCAACACGGACGGGCCGACGATGGGCAAACACTAGGGCGCAGCCAGGTACCCGCAGGTAGGGCAAGGAGATCCGCATGATTCAGGTTGCAGGCGTAGACTTTGGCACGCTCAGTGTTCGCGTGTCTGTGTTCGATCAAACGCGCGGGCTGCTGGGTGCGGCTTCGGCGGCATACCCACTGCATCGCCGGGCAAGTGACCCGGACTTTGCCACGCAAAGCCACTACGACCAGATGGCGGCGCTCGAGCTTGCGATGCGCGATGCGCTGCGCGTGGCCGGGGTTGCGGGCAGCGAGATCCGTTCGCTGGCGGTCGATGCGACGGGCTCGAGTGTGCTTGTGCTCGACCAGGCGCTTGAGCCGCTGAGCGAATATTACCTGTGGTGCGACCACCGGGCGTGGAAGGAGGCGGGCGAGATTACGCGTGCCGCCCACACCGCCGGGCTCGAGGCCATCAAATGGTGTGGCGGGTCGTACTCGTCTGAGTGGGGCTGGTCGAAGCTGCTGCACTGGCTACGCCACAACCCGGAGCTGCGCGGGCGTTTTGGCACGGCGATCGAGAACTGCGACATGGTGACCGCGACGCTGTGCGGCGTGACGGACGCGGCAGACCTGAAGCGCTCAGTCTGCGCGATGGGACACAAATGGATGTGGGGCAAGCGCTGGGGTGGCCTGCCGAGTGAAGAGTTCCTGAGCAGTGTGGACCCGCTGCTGACCGGCATCCGCGCAAAGATTGCGGGCGAATACCTGACCTCCGACTGCGTGGCCGGAACGTTGAGCGCGGCATGGGCGGAGCGGCTTGGGCTTTCCGCAGGCATGCCTTTGCCGGTGGGCGCGCTGGATGCGCACTGGGATGCCGTGGGCGCGCATATCCGGCTGGGCGACGTGGTGAACGTGGTTGGCACGTCGACCTGCATCATTGCGACGACACAGTCGGAGGCGTTGATTCCGGGGGTCGCAGGCATTGTTCCGGGGTCGGTTGAGCCGGGGCTGGTAGGCATCGAAGCCGGGCTTTCCGCAGTGGGCGATTTGTTTGAGGCGATTGCAACCCGCTCGAAGACGCCGCTGGCGGAGCTTGCCGCAAGCGCCAACGGCTACCGCGCCGGGCAGAGCGGGCTGCTGCGGCTGACGTGGGATAACGGCGACCGCACTGTGCTGGGCAATGCCGAGCTTGGCGGCGTGATGTTCGGGCTCACGCTTGCGAGCACTGCAACGGACGAGCTGTTTGCCGCGATTGAAGGCACGGCGTTCCAGACGCGCATCATCCTCGAACGCATGGAAGAGTATGGCGCGGTGATCGAGCGTGTGGTGAACGGCGGCGGTATTCCGCGGCGCAACCGGCTGCTGAACCAGGTGTATGCCAACGTGCTGGGCAAGCCGGTGCTTGTGCCCGCGGGCGATACGACCAGCCTGGGCCCGGCGATCTTTGCCTTTCACGCCGCGGGCGCGATCGACTCGATTGAGGCCGGGCAGGATACGCTTTGCCATCCCTTCGAGACGTTTACGCCGGACCCGGCCGAGCATGCGGTCTACGAGCGGCTGTTTGCAATGTTCAGCCGCGCCTATTTCGGCCTCGGCCGGCCGGAGGGCAACGCTAGCCTCGGCGATATTTTGCCGACGCTGCGCATCCTTGCCGCCGAACGGCGGGGGGCGGCGTCCTCGGCTTAGCTGGCGGAGAGCACTGGAGTTTTTTTCCGCCGGAGTGCAACGATGAGCAGGCCGGCCATGCAGAGGATGCCAGCGAAGAACTGTCCTCGGACAATGGCGAACCGGCCGATTTCACCTTCGATCACGTTGGTTGCAAGGGGCGGGTAGTTGAGTGCGAGCGCGATCAAGACGAGCGCCGTCAGCCACCATGCGTGGCGCTTCAGGTCGCGCTGCACCAGCAGCATGAGCGGCGCGATTAGCACGATGGAGTAGTGGGTCCAGGCGATAGGGGCGAAGAGCGTTGCGGCCAGCAGGGCGACGATCGCGCCCAGGGGAACGCGATCGGCGCGGTGGGGGGCCATCTGGTCTGGGGCCATCCGCTTCCGGTCAAGGTAAGCGCCGGCCGCGGTCAGCCCCACCATCAACCCGAGCGACAGCACCCGCATGGCTGCGGGCAGGGCCCAGATGTTGATTTCGTCGATCTCGTCGGGCGAGTAGAAGCGTGCCATCCACCATGCGGCGAAGGACTGGTTATTCTGCGAGATCAGCAGCACATGGCCGAGTCGGCCGATCTCCCCCACATAGAGCCGGAACAATGGCAGGCCCGTCGCCGCTACCGTCGCGATCGAGAAGAAGGCGAGCCAGCCCGCCATCCATGCCGCCGCACGCCAGCGCCGGGTGACGAGCCAGTAGAGCAGGATGAGGCACGGCGTGACCTTGACCGCGGCCGCAAACGCGAGCAGAAAGCCTGCCAGGCCGGGGCGTTTGTGTTCGGCAAGCATCAGGCCGCCGAGTGACATGAGAAAGAAGAGCGCGTGCGTCTGCATGAGAAACATCGCGTACTGGAAGGGCTGCGCGAACCACAGCAGCAACAGGATGGCGGCGATCGGGAGCGGGTGATAGAGCGACGGTGTCCAGTACCTCGCGATCAGCCAGACAGTGAGCACCAGGCTGAAAAGCATTAACACGGCGAAGATACGCTTGAAAGGCACGAACGTCACCCGCGTGCAGACGGGGCCGAGCAGGTAGGCCCACAGCGGCGTCTGCACGTAGGGATGCAGGTAGCCGGTGAAGAGGCCGCGGTCGGCGGCGTTCTGCCAGGCGTCGTCCGGACCAATGGCGGAGAAGTCGACTGGATCGTGTTTGTACAAATGCTGGAGCGCCTGGCCGCTGCTGACGAGCCGGCAGCCGACGTAAGAAGACGAAAGATCGTCTCCGCTATCGCCTTCGTTGGCATAGGTGAGGTACCCGGCCAGAACAAACAGGGCCATGGCCAGCAGGATCAAACCATGGCGGAGGCGGACATTCGCGATTGGGGGAAGGTTCATCAGCAATCAGCCTAACGGGTGTTGGAGCGAGGGTTAAGGTGCATGCGCTGGCAAGGCTAGCGACGGCCTGGTGCAAGTGCCTTGCGGGTGTGGAGGTAAGCAACCAGGACGTCGAGGTCAGGCGCCGAGAGGACGTCCGCGTAGGCCGGCATCTCGAGCGTGCCGGCGAGGATGCGGCTGCGGATCGGATCGTCCTTCCAGCGCCAGCCGATACCGCTCAGGTTCGGGCCGCGGGTGCCGCCGGCGCCGTCGATCGTGTGGCAGTGCGAGCAGCCGGAGGAGACGAACAGTTCCGGTCCTGTTGCAGGGTGAGTTGGTGTTGGGGCGGGCGGGTCCTGACGGGCCAGCGGTTTGGCAAGCGCAAGGGAGGCAGAAATGGCCAGGGCCGCGCAACCGCTGAAGACGCGACGGGTGATCCGAGGAGTCATTGGGCGAACTCGGCGTGATGTGCGGACGCCTGTTCGGGTGAGCCCGTGTCGCGGTCCGAATGAACATGCCAGGGCACACTTTCAGAGGCGATCTCACCATGCTTGCGCAGATAGTCAAGCGCATAGTTGTTGGCTGAAGGGTCGTCCTTCTGGTCGGCAAAGGTGGCGGCCTCGGTCGCTGCCTTCTCTTTCATGCCGAGCCGACGGTAAAGGATGGCCAAGTTGTAATGCGCCGCTAGGTCGTCTGGGTCGATGCCCTGCAGGGCCTCGTACTCGGCACGTGCGCCCTCGTATTGGTGCTGCTGGTAGAACGAGAAGCCGAGCTCGCGGTGGGCATCGCGCGAGCGAGGAAACTGTTCGACCACCTTGCGCAGGTCGGCGATTGCCGCTTCAAGGTTGCCGCCGTTGCGTTCGACGAGCGCCAGGTAGTAGAGCGCGCGAGCGTTGTTGGCGCTCAGGCTCAGGGCCTTGGTCAGGTTGGCACGGGCGATGTCGTAGCGCTGCCACTGGAAGTTGGCGAGACCCACGTTGGTGTAGGCGTCCGGATAATCCGGCCGCAGGCGTACCACCTGCTCGAACGCGTGCGCGGCGTCGGCATACTGCTGCGCGTCCAGTAGGCCGACGCCGTAATTGTTCCAGCGCATCCACTCAGGGTTGTCAGCAGGATTGTTGGCCTCGGTGGGGTTCTGCCCAATGTGGAAGGTGCGGCTGCGCGCAGCCATGGTCACGACGGGCTGAGCGTAGTGGCTGCCTAACCTCTGGTCCATGCCAAAGTCGATGAAGTGCTGGTTGAAGCGGCGATAGTTTACCTGCGCGGTTACCGTCAGCGAGCCCGTGGTCATCGTCGCCGGCACGTGGAATTGGTAACGCACAATCTGCGAGCGGCCTGACTGGATCGTATTGTTGTAGGCGACGATCCGATTGTCCCAAACCTGGTGCAGATCGTTGAGCGTACCTTTCTCATTGATCAGCCGGTTGGTAAAGCTGTGCGCACGTTCGTCGAGCGCGCCGTCCGGCTTCAGAAAGCCGCTCTGCATCACGGTCTTGCCGTGGTCGTCGGTGACGGTGAGTTGCACCCACGATTCGTACATGTCGCGTTGCTCCGGCACGTGGCTGTGCGCGATGCCCTTGTTCTGGATAACGACCGAAACCGTCACCGCGTCGCTTGCCTGCAAGGTAAACGGCCGGGTGCCCAGCGGCGCGATCAGGCCGGGCTGCCGCTCGGTCTCAAGCGCAAACAGATCCACGTTGAAGACGCTGTTCTTCAGGAATGCGGTCGTCTTCGCAAGCTGCTCGTCATAGCCGTAAAAAGTCGGGACCAGCGTGTTGGCGCCCAGCCAGCGATGCGAGGCGAGCTTGCCTTCCTTGGCGCCCGCGTCCCGCAGGGTCAGCGGATTGCGTGTCATGTGGCAGGTCTGGCAGGTTGAGACCGACTCCTTGGTATAGAAGGGCAGCGGCGACTCCTTGGCGAAGGACGATAGCTGCCACTCATCGGAAAGAAAGAAGGCGCGCTGCCACTTGTAGCCAGTCAGGGTCTGGGGGAGAGCGGCCTTGTGGCAGCTCGAGCAGAACTGTGGAGTCCGGTAGAAGTCCTGCATGACGGCCTTGCTGTGGCGGTCGAGATGCGCGAGGATCTCGGCGTCGCTGACCTTGCCCACAATCGGGCGTCCGCCTTCATCAACCAGCACCGCCGGCTGCGCCATCACATAGCTGCCGGTGCCGCGCTGGTCCACCTGGCGGATGGAGTGGCACACCGAACAGGTGATCCCGTCGCCATCGGTTGGCCGCTTCTGCGAGACGCCCTCGGTGAGCGAGCCAGACAACAGCGCGACGGGGTTGTGGCAGCCTTCGCAATGGCGCGCGGACGCAACGCCTTTTTCGTCCATCAGCAACTTGACATTGCGCTGGTACCAGGGCGTGCGAAAGGAGTTTGCGTGCGCCGATTGGCGCCACTCCGCGTGCGACTGCTGATGGCAGTGAGCGCAATACTGCGCGCTGGGGAAGCTGCTCGGATCGATGAACTCGCCGTTGTCGGTTTGCGCATTCGAAGGCAGAAACGGTTGTGTGCGCCCGAAGCGGAAGTCGTATGTACGGCCCACGCCCTCGCTGTAGACGTGGCGCGCGGCGACAGGATCGACGCTGGCCTGCATGACCGGCGAGTTCAGCAGCTCGAAGCCCAGAAGGGTAAACGCAAGCAGCGACGCCGCCAGGCAGCCCAGCGCCAGGCAGCGCCGCCACATCGGATGGGCCTGCATGCTGCTCAACGACCCATGCCCTTCCCCTCGGCACCGGCTGAATCCCGAGTTGCCACGCCGCTGCCCTGCTGCACAGTGTAGATCCCGTCCACACCCGGCAGCGTGATCGTTTCCGCCTTGCCACCGGGCCAGTGCACCTCCAGCTTGCCTGCCTGGGTGGCGGCACCCAAGCCAAAGTGCAGCCGCGGATCGGACGACGAGGCAAAGCTGCCGCCGCGGGTGACGTCCGCACGCTGGGTGAATCCGTTCGCCGTCAGGTAAACGGTTGCGCCGACGGCGTCGCGCGGCGTCAGTTTATCGTGACCAATCAGCTTCAGCTCCACCCAGTGATTGGCGTTGGTAAGCTCGTTGCGCAGCAGCGCCGGGGAGCCATCCATATTGTTGATCACCACGTCCAGCCGACCGTCGTTGAACAGGTCGCCGACAGCCAGGCCGCGGCCCAACCCGAGCTCGGCAAGCCCGGAGCCCTCGAGTGCCGGCATCAACTCAAGCTTGCCCGCGCGGCTGTGGAAGAGCAGTGGCCGCTGCCAGTAGCTGGTCCCCCAGGCGGTCTTGTCCACCTGCGGGTAAACGTGCCCGTTAGCTTCGATCAGGTCGAGCCAGCCATCGTTGTCGTAGTCGAAAAAGGCGGTTCCCCAACCCAGAAACGGTACCGTCTGCTCGGCGATTCCGAGACTGTAGCTCACGTCGGTAAAGTTAGCGTCGCCATCGTTATGGTAGAGCGGTTTGTAATCGTCAGAGAACGTGGTGTTGTACACGTCGACGCGGCCATCGTGCGTGGTGTCTCCCGTGGCGATGCCCATCGACGCGGTTTCGCGACCGCCCTCGTTGAGCGCGTAGCCCGAGGCAAAGCTGACATCCTCAAAGCCGCCCTTGCCATTGTTCAGGTAGAGATAGTTGGGAGTGGAGTCGTTCGCGACCAGCAGGTCAACTCGCCCATCGTTGTTGATGTCGATGAAGATAGAAGCCAGGCCGAAGTTTCTCGCCTTTTCGTCGGAGACGCCGGTCTTGACGCTCACGTCCGTAAACGTGCCGTCCCCGTTGTTGTGGAACAGGTGGTCGGGTTCGCCGCGTAGCCCATGCGGCCCGCACATCACCTTCACGCCGCGGAAGGCGCAAAAGGAAAGCGACACCTCCGACTGGCCCTGCGCGGGTTGCGCGTTCAGATCGTAATGGACATAGCCGGGCACGAAGAGGTCGAGGAGGCCATCGCCATCGTAGTCGCCCCAGGTCGCGCCGGTCGACCAGTTGCCGAGCCCGACACCGGCTTTCTCGGCCACATCGGTAAACGTGCCGTCGTGGTTGTTATGGTAGAGACGATTTTTGCCGAAATTGGTGACGTACATATCGGGCCAGCCGTCGCCGTCGTAATCGGCCACGGTAACGCCGAAGCCCCAGCGATCGTTGGCAACACCGGCCTTGGTGGTTACGTCCGTAAAGGTGCCATCGTGGTTGTTGTGGAAGAGCGCCGCGTGCGGTGGGGCCGCCTTGCCGGCTTCCGCATCGTAGGTCGAGCCGTTAACGAGGTAGATATCGAGCCAGCCGTCGTTGTCATAATCGATCAGCCCGACGCCCGAGCCGACGGTCTCAAGAATGTACTTCTTCTCGGCAGTCCCCATTTTGTGTTGAAAGATCGTGAGGCCGCTCTTGCCTGCGATATCGCTGAAAAGAAGTGGGCCGGTCTTGACCGTTCCACCCGCGGTAATGGGGCGATGGTCGGCGTCGAGGATCGCTTTATGCGGGCCGCCCGTGGTCACTCCGCCGGTCGCCGGTGCCTGCGCTCCCTCATTCGGGCGCTGCGCCTGCTGCCCGTCAGCGGTCTGGCCCAAAGCGGTCCAGGGACATGCGCCGCCCACAAGCGCGAGCCATACCATACCCCTGCCAATGGCCGGCAGCCAGGGGGTCGTTAAACGATTAACGATCTGTATCCAATTCACCACTTTGAAGGCCCGCTCGTACGTGAATCTTAGTGGCTCTCTTCAAGTTCTGTCCAGCAGCGGCATCCGACCGACCGGCTGTCTCATCCAATTGGAGAAATAGCTAAGCTTTGCGGAAGTTGTGAAACGCAACGAAACTCAGACCCGCGCACGCTTGCGAGGTGTCTTCGCTTCTGACTTGCGAGTGTTGCTTCACTCTGGATTGTCGTCTGTACTTGGTCGCGAAGCTGCTGTAACCACTCGATCTCCGCCTCGATCTGGCGGACGTACGCTTCTGAATAAATGATGAATATGGTTGCCATCCCTCCAATTTAGCGACTCTTTCTTAGGAACCGCATATTGACCTGTGCTCAATTGGTGCGAAATGCGTTTGTCAGGACCGATGTCACGGGTGAGTAGGAGCATGTCTCGGCGAGACCGGCTGCGAGTGCGTGAAAGTTCTCCGCGTTTCCTGCATCACCGAGCTTCTACCGAATTGCGGATGCAGCCTCATCCTC
Organism: uncultured Granulicella sp.; assembly: GCA_964282835.1. Classification (GTDB taxonomy): domain Bacteria; phylum Acidobacteriota; class Terriglobia; order Terriglobales; family Acidobacteriaceae; genus Edaphobacter. The sequence goes on along the minus strand of OZ196157.1, from coordinate 4,195,400 downwards.
GGCCCGCACTTGTGCGTAGAGATTAGAAGCCCAAGATCTAAAGCTGCATGAAAAATTATCGTAGAGCTGAAGAATTAAGAAGCAGGCACGACTTAGAGGGAGTGATGGCCTTCAGGAGGATATTTAAAATCACCTGTGCGAGTGTTGCCATATTTTGCCGAGATCTCGGGCATGCGCGCAATGAGAGGCGCTGGATTCTGCGGAGGGGGTGCATCGGAGCTCGCGATAGGAAGGCCAAGCTCGTAAAACATGGCCTCAAAGCCGGAAGGTGTAAAGACATTCATGATTCGGCCGCGGCCGCTTCCGACATTCGTCCAGCGATGCGGGACGCCTCGGGGGCCGAAAGCAAAAGTCCCAGGACCTCCGCTGATCGTGGAATCTCCAACAGTGATCTCAAATACACCATCAACCACATAGAACGATTCATCCTCATTCTTGTGCTTGTGAAAGGGGACGCCCTGCTTCGGGCCGTTCTCTGCCATTAACCACGCAGTAGTGCCGCCCGTGTCTGCGCCTGTCGCTTTCATGCAAAAGCTATGACCTGGGAACCAGTACCACTGATTTGGCTCAGCCTTGCGAACCGCTTCGGCAAGTGCAGCCGCTCGTGCAAAACCCGTGCAAAGCGCAGGCGCGGCAAGGAGAGTGCGCTGAAGAAGAGTACGGCGTGAAAGTGGCACGAAACCTCCAAGATAGTTGAACGACCGAGGCAGGATCAGTACGGACGATTGATCATAGATTTTAGCGCATTGCTGAACCGAACCCCGAATCCTCAGCGAGGCCATTCATCGGGAACTGATCGATCCTGCGAAGTCGCAATAGGAAGTTTGCCGCTTGAGAGTCGCCTCCTCCAAGCAACCCGCCCAGATCGCGTGAGCGGCGTTTAGGAGGAGCAATCCCTGGCTCTGTAGCTTGCCTGCCGTGCTTCACCTGTCCAACGTAAGCTGAGGACATGGATTCAACCGACGGAAGTGCGGGAGATGCGAACTACGGAGAATCGGGAAAGGTTACGGCGGTTTTCGACAGCCCGATCCTGCGATTGAAGCGCTTGTTCAGACAGCCTCAGTCGATGTCACAGCCAACGCTGAAGAACTTGTCGCGCGCGATCTTTCAGGCTGGGCGGGATTGGCATGAAGATGTAGCCCAGCATCTTAGCCAGAAAGAGCGCCCGCGTGAGACGTCAAAGTCTCAAAGACCGAGTTGGAGCAGGCACTCTGCGTTGCCATGCGCAACCTTTTAAGCGCGCTCGGCAATCACCTCACGCTCCCTGGCTTGGAGGCTGTCGGCCCGGTCGGCGACGCTACGCGCCGCGAGGCAGGTGACGTGATCTTCGCCGCCAAGCTGCGTGAATTCGATGTTGACGATGACCCGGCCAGCCGTAAGCCCCTGGGAGCTATGCGAGGTAACGGCGTAGCTATGGTCGAACTGGCGGTACTCGTTCGGGTCGAACGTAACGGCGCATCCCTCTTTCCCGTCAAGACGAACGGCAATCTTCGCGTCCTCAAGGCTAATGATGGTTCCTAGATCGCGGTTGGCGACTCCAAGGTTCTTCTCCGGTGCGGTGAACTGAATGCGGTCCCCGGTAGCAAACTCGCGTGTGGTCTCGCGGTAGCCGCTCACCTGGCCGGGAGGATGGGGAAGGAGAGGTGTAGCAGAGGGCGCATACCGTTCCTGCTAGTCGCTGGCGTGTCTGGCTGGCCCTCTCACAGGCCATAGGCGAATAATAGGCGAAATCTAGTTCTACTGTCATCCACCGAGGTGGAGCCGGTTAGAACTCGACGATGGAAGAACTCGAACAAGTCGTATCGCTCCCTGCCGCCGATGTTCTTATCTGCCCGTTCTTTTATTCGCTTCAGGGATCAAACGTTAGGCACGTCAGCAGATGGAGCGCTTCTCCCGTCTGGACGGTATTCGTGTTCCCCTACCGATAAGGGTAGTCCCGGAAACTTTGGTTGTATTCCGTTGATTTCAGCAATCCGATAGGGTTCAACCTGAAAGCAACCACCAACCAGGGTCCCCAGTGATAACTTCTTTGAATTCCGGTTCGCTCCATTTCTTCTCTCTCCTCAAAACAACCCCCACCCAGAAGTTTAGCAATCCAGTCCGGCTAAGTCTCCGGCTGGTCGGCTTGTTTGCCGCACTTCTTACCCTGTTGACCTCAGCCGGCGCGCAGGTTGTTCGCATCTCGGGATCATCGCCGGTAGGCGGGCCTGCTACGACGCAGCAGGTGACTGTGACGGTTACCTCGCCTGGCGTTCTGGATTCGCTGAAGGTGCGTACAGCCGGCAGTGACGGCTTCGATTTCAGCGCCGCTGCGGCGGGAACCTGTACGCCGGGCAGCATTTTGTCCGTTGGACGGCAGTGCACGATGCAGCTCAGCTTCAGTCCGCGGTTCCCGGGCGAGCGCCGCGGCGCAATCGTGCTGCTGGATCGCGCAGGACTGGTTCTGGGCGTGCAGTTGGTTGTCGGCAAGGCGACCGGCGCCGTCGGCACGTTCGTCCCCGGAACGATCAGCACGGTCGCTGGCGATGCCGTGTGGATCTACGCAGGCGACGGGGCTCCAGCAACGCAATCCTCCATCTTTCTGCCGTTCGGCATTGCGGTCAATGCGGCTGGAGATCTGTTCATCGCGGATTCCAGCAACAATCGTATCCGTAAGGTAAGTGCGACGAGCGGCGTGATCTCGACGCTGGCCGGTCTAGGCAACGTGGGCGCGACCGGCGACGGCGGTCTTGCCGTGCTGGCCAACCTGAGCAATCCCACCTCACTTGCTCTGGATCCCATGGGAAACCTTTACTTTGCCGATACAGGAAACAACGTGATTCGCAAGGTAAGCGCATTCGACGGGACGATTATTACGGTCGCTGGAACGCTTGGGCTGGGCGGCTACTCCGGCGACACTGGTCTAGCGTCGAGCGCCCGGCTGAATAGCCCCAACGGACTAGCCTTTGACGCAGCCGGCGACCTCTACATTGCGGACGCAGGAAATCACGTAGTCCGCATGGTCGCGGCAGGAAGCGGCACGATCTTAACGGTCGCGGGCAAAGGCTTCCCCGCCTACACGGGTGATGGCGGCGCTGCCACTTCCGCAAACCTGAATAGCCCCTGGGGCATCACCGTTTCGGCGGCAGGCGAACTGTATATCGCAGATCAGGGGAATCACGTCATCCGCAAGGTCGATGCCACGGGACTTATCTCGACCGTTGTAGGTACAGGCATTCAGGGATTCAACGGAGATGGCGGTCCGGCGTCGGCCTCCCAGCTGGACGCGCCGGCGAGCGTGTTGCTTGACGTCGCAGGCAATCTCTACATTGCGGATTCGGGGAACAATCGCGTTCGCAAGGTCAACGCAGCTACGGGCAATATCAATACTGTTGCAGGACAGGGATCGGGATCCTTTAGCGGCGACGGCGGTCCGGCGACCAATGCGGGCCTTTACGGGCCCTATTCCCTCACGCTGGACAGTCAGGGCAGCCTTTTCATCGCGGACGTGTTTCACAACCGTATTCGCAAGGTAACCAGCAATGCCGCCACCCTGATCTTCCCGGCGATGCGTGTGGATCGCGTCTCGTCTGCGCAGGCAGAAACGCTCGAAAACGATGGCAATGCGCCCCTGAACGTCGCTTCGTTGACGGCCGTTTCCCAGTCGCAGGTGGACGATCCGAATACTACCTGCACCACATCGAGCCCGCTAAGTCCCCTTGACACCTGCGTCATCAGCGTCAAGTTTGCCCCGACCCAGATCGCTACGCTTGATGCCGGAACCGTAAGCGTCACCTCGAATGCCGCCAACTCACCCGCTGTAATCACGCTTGCAGGTCAGGTGCTCAGCGTCGACCCAGCCACTGTTACGCTGACCTCCAGTTCGAACCCGTCCGTTGCCGGCACGCCGCTGGTGTTTACTGTCACGGTGGGTAGCGCCGGCGCAACCCCTACCGGCACCGTTACCCTTCTGGACGGCACAACCGTACTGACGACGACACAGCTCGGCGCGGGCGGAGTTGCCCTCATCAACAACACCACCCTTACGGGAGGCCAGCATTCCCTGACTGCTTCCTACAGTGGCGACACGAGCAACGCGCCGGCTGTCTCGCCAGTTCTGCTCCAGATAGTCAAGGAGATTGTTGCTGACACGACGACAAGCATGGCAGTGAGCGCTAACACGATCGACGCCGGCAGCTCCCTGCGGATGGTTGCAGCGGTTCAGGTCAGCAACACGGGCTCAGGCAGCGGCGCGATCAGCGGTTCCGTCACGTTCATCGATGGAACGTCGCTTCTTGGCTCCGCACCGCTCGTAAATGGAACAGCCACCCTGAGTGTGTCCAGTCTTGCGCCGGGCGCGCACACGCTGACCGCAACCTACGGGGGCAACTCTTCGTACGGAGCGAGCACATCAAGCGGAGTTTCGGTAAAGGTGCAGCAGGCGACCTCGAAGGTGACGCTAAGCACAGCGGCCAATCCATCGAGCGCCGGCGCGCCGCTTGCGCTGAGCGCGACCCTGACGAGCACGGGTGGCATACCGAGCGGCATCGTTACCTTCCTGGATGGGACAACATCACTCGGCACAGCCATGGCCAACACCAAGGGGATCGCAACGCTGACGACGGCGGGCTCGACGTGGACCGTCGGCAATCACCTTCTGTCGGCAAGCTATGCCGGCGATATCAACGACTTGGCGAGCATCTCGCCGACACTGACCCAGCAGGTGACGCTTGCCCATACCGCGGTCACACTGACGTCTTCGCTCAACCCCTCGGGCCAGGGCGCGCCCATCACCTTCACCATGGCAGTAACAGGCAATGGCGGAACTCCCGGCGGCCAGGTCGACCTGCTCGATGGCTCAACCGTTATAGGGTCGGCTAGCTTGCAGACCTCCGGCGTAGCCCTATTCTCCACCAGCGCGCTAGGCCTTGGAGTGCACCAGCTTAGCGCGTCGTACGAAGGCGATTCGTACGATGCGGCTTCCATCTCGACCGCGCTCACCCAGAATGTGAATCAGGCCACAACGGCGATCAGTCTCGCAAGCAGCGCCAATCCGGCGCTCTTCGGCGACGCGGTGTCGTTCAGCATCACGGTCACAGGCACCGGCGGCATTCCTTCCGGCTCTGTCACCCTTACAGAGGGCTCGGCAGTGATTGGCACTGCGGTGCTCGATGCGAAAGGGCTCGCCTCGATCCCGACCTCAACGCTCGCGATCGGACCTCATATCCTGACAGCCGCCTACGCGGGTGACAAGAATCACTTGGCACTTCTATCAAGTTCGTTGACCGAGAACATTCTGCAGCGAACGTCGACCACGCTTTCGGCCAGTACCGGTCAGACGGTCGCCGGTAAGGCCATCCAGTGGAATGTCGTCGTCAGCGGCGCCAGCGGCAAGCCGACCACGGGAACCGTGGCGTTGTTTGATGGCCAGACCAAACTGGCCGTGCTCACGCCCGACTCGACCGGCACAGCCACATACACCTCGGCGTTGCTTTCCCCTGGCCAGCACAGCATCTCCGCAGCTTTTGCCGGTGATGCACTGGATGCTTCAAGCACCTCGGTTCCGTCGCTTACATCGGTCGACATGGCCACCACCACGACCACGCTCAACTCGAGCAGCAACCCGTCCAACAGCGGAGGTGCCGTCACGCTGACAGCCCTGGTAACAGGTAACGGCGGCATACCTACCGGCACAGTCTCGTTCCGGGATGGGACTACGACACTTACCTCCGTGTCAGTGTCGGCTGCGGGCGTGGCGACTCTTTCGACGACGGGGCTGACGCCTGGATACCACCTGTTGACGGCTACTTACAACGGCGACACAAACGACAGCACCAGTACCTCGGCTGCGCTCAATCAGCAGGTCACGTTGAAGACGGTAGTTACGATCCTTTCCTCCGCGAATCCCTCGCTGCTCACGGACAGCGTACGCTATACCGTCTCGGTTTCGAGTGGCATAGCAACAGCCATTCCGACCGGCCTGATCAGCCTGACTGATAACGGCTCTGCTATCGGCAGCTCGGCCGTCGATGCGACCGGAACGGCAACCTTCGCCATAGCCGCGCCCAGCCTGGGCCAGCACACGCTGGTGGCTGCCTACGCCGGAGATGCCGAAAACCTCGCAACGTCCTCCGCTCCCTTCCTCCAGACGGTCACGCTGCGGCCGAGCACCACAACTTTCACTAGCTCGTCCACCAGCATTTCCGCCGGGCAGCAAATTATTCTGGTTGCCGTCGTACAGGGAAGCGGGCTGCATGCTCCGACGGGCCAGGTCACCTTTTCTTCTGGAAGTACCATCTTCGCGACTCTGGCCATCAACGCGTCGGGCGTCGCCACAACAACCATTACGCCGGCACAGGCCACCTACGGCGTGGTCGCCACCTACTCCGGTGACTCTCTCTTTGCGGTTTCTGCGTCCACGCCAGTGGCCATCGTTGTCGGTCCAACCATCGAGTTCACGCTGACGATGCAGCCCCCGACAATTCAGGTACAGAGCGGCCAGCACGAAGCGACGCAGCTGGCGATCAGCACAGCGGCAACCTTTTCCGACACGCTTGCTCTGGGGTGCGCCGGGCTTCCGCTCTATGCTACCTGCACCTTCTCCGAGAATCAGGTTGCAGTCGGCGGAGGCATCCCTAAAACGCTCACCGTAACGGTGGATACGGGTGATCCCCTTGGCTCCGGCGCCTCAGCCAAGCTCAAGACTTCGTCCCCAGGCTCCCTCTTGACATGCATGGTTCCAGGAATGGGTCTCCTCGGTCTCCTGCTCACTCGGCGACGCTTGCGCAAGCCCTTGGGGCTGCTGACGGTGCTCGCCCTCTTAGCCGCACTTGGTGGGGCTACTGGATGCGGCACCAGCTTCACGCAGCAGGCGACCGCCGCCGGCAGCTATACTTTCCAGGTGGTAGCAACCGGCAACACGACCGGCGCGACCCAGAGAGGAACGGTTCAGCTGACGGTGACGAAATGAAAGGGCTGTTTTTGAAGTGTCTCCTTGCCCTGACTGCTTTCCTTGCGGCTGGATCCTCCGGTTCCGGGCAAGCGGCACCTGCAGGTATCGGTCCTGGCTCCTACATCAGCATCGGCGCAACCTTTTCCGGTTACGAGTCTGATTACGGCAAGCGCAAGGTGGGCGGCGCATCGGTGTTCCTCGATGCCAACCTGTACCGACGCATCGGAGCCGAAGCTGAGTTCCGTGACCTGAACCTGCATACGGACGAAGGTGTGCGCGAGAGGACTTATCTTGCCGGACCCAAGATCTCCGCTCTCGCGTACGGGTTTCGGCCATATGCAAAGCTGCTTGCCGGCAGGGGAGACTTCGACTTCCCTTTTGGGTATGCTCGCGGTTCGTACTTCGTGCTCGCCCCCGGCGCAGGGCTCGACCTCCAGCTCAGAAGAAGCCGCTTCATGGTTCGTGTTGTCGACTTCGAGTATCAGCTCTGGCCGCAGTTTACCTTTGGCGCCCTCCACCCTTATGGCCTGAGTAGCGGCGTCAGTCTTCGCCTCTTCTGATCCCTGAACAAAACGAGAGGATGCGTAGCCTTCTTGTCAACGCCATCGTCACCGGCGTGACTCGATCGAACACGGCACACGCGTCGACGAAGAGGACCTGCGCACCGATCCAATCGATCCTCTGCTCTTAGTCTAGATAAAGCCCTGTGTGTCTCGAACCGGGTGGCAGGTGGACCGGGGTGCAATTCTTCGGATTGTCATCCCATACTCATAAGTCACGTTCGGAGCCTTTGTGCAGGCCGGGTGTTAACACGTCAGCAGCGCACGGCTCTCACCTTCGAAGTGTGTTCTATTTTTGACCAACTTTCCAGTTCCAGCAAGCTATCAATCTGTCGCCGCGGCAGATTACTCCCCTGAAGTTGCAAGAAACGAAACGACCCTGAGACGAGCCGTGGAAATGCCGGGCCGTGCAAAGCATCGAACGATGTAACTGTCCGACCCTTCGCACCGCTCCTTGGGAGACGCCGGGTAAAGCTGGCGTCTCCCACATTCCCACGCCTCTGACGACGGCTTGAATGTGGGTAGTAAAGACTGGTTAGAGACTCAGACCAAGACCATAACCTTGGTCTTGCTGCTGTGCCGGTGCCGACTGCTTCTGAGAGAGTTCGTTGCTGGAAGAGCTGGGCTGCTTTTGAACGCTTAAACCGTCGGAAGTGTAGACAGCAACGTCTTTGGCGGAGGCAGCAATGCCGGCAAGCAGCTTGGGATCGACGCTTTCGCCGGCAACGAGGACTCGAGCTGCGTAGACGCCCTGCGCGATCCCTACGGCGTAGCCATGCTCGATGTGTCTTGCCTGGTCAGGCGCCAACTCGACGGCTGAGACAACATGACCTCGGCCAGATAGCCATAGATCACCTCAAGCTGGGCCTTGCCCTGGTAGCCGAAGATAATCGGGTTGTTGCTCTTCCGGCCCCTTGGTGAGGGCGGTATGGAACTTGGGCAGGCGCTGCAGGCTGGCCAGCTCGTCGATCACGAACCATGCCCGCTTCTGGCCCGGCTGAGGCGTCGTGAGCAGGCGGAACACGAACGAGTCCAACCAGAGCGAATGAAGGGGACGAAGTGCGTCCTGGGTGTTCTCGGTGGACGTAAGGAAGATCCAGCCCTCCCGCTTCTTCGACCATTCGTTTGCACTCCACTCCCGGCCTTTCGCCTGGGCCTTCGTCGGCAGAAGACGGAGGCTGTCGGCGATCAAGCCGAGCGACCCAAGAACGCCACTGCGCTGCTGCTGGGCACCTTTCGCGATCATCTGCGACACCTCGGTTCCCTCGACGCGCCGGTCGATCTCATCCTCGTTCGACATCCACTCCACAAGCTCCTGAGGGGACGGGCGGTATTTCAGCAGATGGGCGAAAATCTTCTGCGGGGTCTCGGTAAAGAACTCGCCTTTTTTGTCGTTCGTCGGCTGGTAGATGGACCATGTCGAAGACCTTTGGGAGTGAAGCAATATCGAGCAGAGCTAGGGAATGTAGCCATTCGTGGAAGAGCCGCCGCCGTTGAACGCCTTCGATTTCTTCTTGTTCTCCTGCACCTGCTTGAGAAACTCGGCGTCATGTTTCTTCTGATCGTCGGCGGTCTTTTGCTGCTGTTCGAGGATGGTCCGGGCCTTCGCCGCGTCCGCCGCTTGCTGTTCGGAGACGTGGTTCTGGTGGATCAGGAGGCCGCCGATAGCTGTCAGGGCGGCAAGGATGGCAGAAGGATCTTCGTGTTGATGGCTTTGAGCACGGGTTCTCTGGGTTGCGGAAGGAAGGAGTTAGTGTCTGAACCGCCCCCGGTAAAGCTGGGATTGATTGCGTGCTGCTGCTGCTGGACATACGCCCATGTGTTCAGGTCCTGGGCGGCGGCGTACCCTGAAAAGCGGATGGGGTTTGTGATGACTCCGTTCCGGAGCCGGGTCTCCATGGCGAGCTTCATAAAAGCCATGTATTTGTCTCGCTCAGAGGTCGAGGGCAGGCCTAAGCATCGGAAGAGCGAAATTCAGCCGAAACTTTGATCTTTTTGCCGTCGCGATTCACCCACTGTACGATTCGTCGGCTCAAAGCCAGCTGCTTACCCCGACGTTCATGAGCACCAAAGAAAGCGATCTGTAAAAGATTCTTTTCAAAGCGGATGAGATCGACAGCATCAGGCAAATTCAGCAGTACCGGTTCTGTCCTGGTTAATCTATTTGCCATCTCTGCTCCGCGTACGAGAAGCGTGTGATGTCTGTAATGATTTCTTGTCGGATCAAACCGAGTCCTCGACCCATTCCATGGCCTCACTCCCTTCTATGTCTGCCCGCAGCCCTCATGCTTACCGTATGTTTCATCGCCCCCGCTGCCAGGCGGCCTTAGTTAGCCACGAGCTGAAAACCTGGCCGCAGGCATCGACCGGCTTATAGCGGCTCCCCTGCATCCTCGCCAAGCCGCCCAGGCCACACGAACTACATACACTTCGCCTATGCTTATCAAGTGGGCAAGAAGCGACAAGCATTGGTGCCGGAGCTCGACCGGCCGGCACTGCCCTGGGTGCAGCGCGCACCCGGCGTTCCCTACTTCCAGACCGAAGACGGCGAGCCCTGGCATCCCATCGGGCAGAACGACGCCATCTCGTGGGAGGAACTCGGCCCGCTTTACCGCCGGCGAGACGTGGCGATCGTCGAGGACTACATTGCCTGGCAGGTACGCCACGGCGTCACCGTCATGCGCCTGATGCTCGAGTACGCGCAGGTGCGGCACCGCTACTTTGAAAATCCGCTCGGCACCTGGAACCCCCACATCGTCCACTACTGGGACGACCTTTTCGCCCTGTGCGAGCGCCACGGCATGCGCCTTCTCCTTACCCCATTCGACACCTTCTGGATGTGGCGCCACTTCAAGCATCACCCCTATAGCCGCAGGCGCGGCGGCCCGCTCGACCACCCTTCGCGCCTCCTGCTCTCGCCCGAAACCCGCCAGGCCATCAAGGCGCGGCTGGTCTTTGCCGCCGAGCGCTGGGGCGGCTCCGGCGCCGTCTTCGCCTGGGATCTGTGGAACGAAATCCATCCTGCCCACGCCAAAGACAGTGCCGAACCCTTCGTCGAGTTCATCGAAGACCTCAGCACCTGCGTGCGCACCGCCGAGCAGGCCCGCTTCGGCCGTGCGCACCTGCAAACCGTCTCGCTGTTCGGCCCGGAGCTCAAGTACAAAGCCGAGATGCAGATGGAGCACGCCATCTTCCGCCATCCCGCGCTCGATTTCGCCACCATCCACATCTACGAGCACGGCACCATCGACGACCCGCGCAACACGGTCGACGCCGCCATCGGCATGGGCCGCGTCGTCCGCGAGGCCATCGCCGAGGTCAACGATGCACGGCCTTTTCTCGACAGCGAACATGGCCCCATCCACACCTACAAGGACCACCACATCACCCTGCCGGAGCCCTTCGACGACGAGTATTTCCGCCACATGCAATGGGCGCATCTGGCCTCGGGCGGCGCCGGCGGCGGCATGCGCTGGCCCAACCGCAGCCCCCACACCCTTACCGCGGGCATGCGCCAGGCCCAGGCCGCGATGGCCGGCTTCCTGCCCCTCATCGACTGGCTGCGCTTCGACCGCGGCAACATTTCGGACGAGCTTGAACTGCACACCGGCAAGCGCAAGCTGTCGCCGCGCAAGGTGGCCCGCTTCGGTTGCGCCAGTGAAGATCAGGCTGTGCTCTACCTCATTCGCCGCGACGCGCTCCTCCCGGACGGCCGCCTGGACTGGACCGCCGAGCCCCTCGACCTGACCCTTCAGGTACCCGGGCTGCTGACCGCCGAATACGAAGTGCAAACCTGGGAAACGGTAGCGGGCAAGCTCCTCAGCCGCACCACCCAGCTGCTCGGCGAGGGCAGGGAATTGAAGGTCTCGTCGCTCACCGGCGACCTCGCCATCGCCCTGCGTCGCCTGCCTGGAGCGAACTCGCCAGCTACTCCCCAGGGCTGAAGGACCGGCCTATACCAGCCCAGGCCATAGGCTTAGGTACGCAGCCCACCCGGGAACCAGAGCGCTAAAGGCGCGACCTATCGCCGCCTTCTTGGAGTAAAAGCAGATTCCCTCCGGGAATGACAACAAGGAAGGACAGTGACCAACAATCACCAAGTAAGCCGACGGTGAGGAATTGATCCCGCTCTAGCTCACCCCCTACTTCTGGCCCGGGATAAACTCCTGCTCCACCGCCTGCCGCATCAGGTCCGGCGGCAGCAGCCCCTGGGCCAGGATGAAGTCGTGGAACTTCAGCGCGTTGAACTTCGGCCCCAGCGCGGCTTCCGTGTCGTGCCGCAGCTGCAGCAGCTTCGTATAGCCGTAGAAGTAGCTGTTCGCCTGCCCCGGCGTCCTATAGGTGAACCGTTCTACCTCCTCCTTGGCGAAGGCATGCGAAAGCACCACGTCCCTCTCGAGGATTCGGTAAGCATCCGCCGGCTGCAGCTTGCCCGCCTGCAGCTCCGGGTCGATGAACGCGCGGGCGGCCCGCAGCAGGCGCAGCTGCAGCGTCTCGAACCGGCCTTCGATCGGCTCATACGGCTCCATCACCCATTCCGAGTAGAGTCCCCAGCCCTCCACATTCGTCGAATTGAACGCATACAGCGCCCGCGCCAGCGACACCCCATGCTCCAGCATCGAGTCGAACTGCAGCTCGTGGCCCGGCCGCGCCTCGTGCGCCGTCAGCGTCCACGAAACTGCGTCGAAGGCGAAATCGTCGTAGTGGTCGTCGGCCGACCCGTTGGCACCGGGAATATTCAACGGCAGCACAAACTCCCCGCGCTGCCCGGTGTTATGCAGAAATGGCGGCGGCACCATATGCGGCGCCGGCTGCTGTGCCGTTTCAGCCGCCGTCGCCAGGCGGATGATCGCGGGCCGCTGCGGCAGCGTTACCAGCTGTTTGGCCACGATAATGTCTTCGATTGCCTTGAGCCGCGCCTGGTAAAACGGCAGAATGGCGTCACCGGTCAGCTGCTGCTTCTTCAGCTGCCGCACCACGTCGCGGTAGTCGGTTCAAGGGAAGTTGTGGGTCTTGGCAATCTGCACGGCGAGCACGTTCATCTGCGCCTGGTAGTCGGCAAAGGCCGTGTGGGCCATTGCGGCGAGTTGCGTGGGCGGAATGTCGACACCATAGCCTTCGAGCGAAAGCGCATAATCCTCGGCCGGCAGGCGGAAGTCCGTGCGTGCCTTGGGCAGCAGGTTGGCCCGCACCCAGCCGTCGTAGGCCAGCAGCTCGGTCTTCAGCCTGGCCAGCGGCTCCTGCCAGCCGGTCAGCTTGTACTTGGTAAACAGCATCGTCAGGCCGTCGAGATAGTTGGAGTTCCGGCTCAGCTCGGTCTCCATCTCGCCGCGCGAGGGATACACCATGTTCGGCTTGGCCATCTGCTCCAGCTCGCGCTGCTTCAGCAGGTCAGTAAACGGCTTGTAGCCGGGCTCGACCCCCGCATACTTGCGTAAGCGGATCACCGCGGCGGGCCGGCGCTCATCGGCCACCTGCACATCCAGCAGCGTCTGCAGGCCGCCGAACACGGCCGCACTCGCATTGATAAACGGTACCTCGTGCGCTTCGCCGTAATCCTGCTGGCGAAAGCTCAGGTTGAACGCTTTCTGCACGATCGCCATATCTTCGAGCACGTTCTTGTCTTTTTCGTTCGCCATGGCGGCTTTGATCTTAGCCAGCTCCGCTTCGGTCTCCTTGCGTTGCGCCCGCTCTTCCACCAGCGTCGGGTTCGAGATCAACGGATCGAATGTGGCGATGCCCTGCGCCGAGCCGCCTTCCGGCCCATACTTCAGGCTGATGGCCAGCAGCTTGCGCGTATATCCGTCCGAAACCTCGATCCACGCCTTATCGGGTGTGCGCGCGTGCACATCCGCGCCCGAAACCAGCGGCTGCTGTGAATATGCGGGAAGCAGAACTACAACGGAAAGCGCGGCGGTGCAAATCAATCTCAGCAAAATAAAACTCCTCTGCACGGGGTCTGCAGAGGAGTATACGGCTTGTCGCGGCCGATCGTTCTGTCTTAGTTTGTGGCAGGTTTGCCAGCAGCCGTGTTGCTGCGCGCCGGATGTGCCGGCAGATGCGCCACCATCACCACGGCCTTGTCGACCACGGCAAACAGAAGCTGGTCTGTGTCCGTCTTGGCCGTGCGTTTGATGTAGTTGCCCATCTGTCGTCCCGCCGCTTCGCTTTCCGGCAAGGCAATTTCGCGGTTCTTTGCCGAAATTTCTGCGAGTTGCTGCACCATTCCGAAGAATACGTCTTCGTTTTTGCCACTTAGCAGCCATGCCTGGTGCACAGTCGCGGTCAGAAGCTGTTCGTTGGTGTAGCTGGGTGTGTTCGCGCCCGTTTGCGTTGGCTGGCCTGCATGGGCAGGCTCAATGTTCTGCTGTGCCGCCAAAGGTAGTGCCGCAAGCGCCAACGCCAGTGCTGATGCGTAAATTCGTGCTGAAAACTTCATGGTCGTTCCTCAATTCTTCAATTTCTTCGATTTCTTGAACAGCCTAGCGGCCGTAGTATCCATTGTTGTACCGTTCGTGGTTCTGATGTTCCTTGCCGGCAACCGCGCCAATGCCCGCGCCGGCCGCGCCGCCGATCAGCGAGCCCTTCAGTCCTCCGCCAAAAGCTGCTCCGAGCGCAGCCCCGCCTACACCGCCGATCAACGCGCCCTTGCCCGGCCCAATACCGCCCTGGTGCTGGTAGCCATTGTTGTAGTTGTCGCCATGATGATACCGATCGTCCCCGTAGTTGGCACTGCGTCCACCTTGCTGCACACCATTGTAAAAGCCGTTACGATTTCCATTTCCATATTGCGCCGGCATCGCCGCGCTACTCAGCAGCAGAGCAGGTACAGCCAGAATCATCAGCTTCGTTCTCATCATGTCTCCCGCCGCCTATGTGCGGCACATTCCATAGGATGCAGACCGCAGTCCCACCATGAAACTTTTTACCTGGTTGACTCTCACCCGTCAGGCGTCATCCAACCCGCAAGAGGGTGATATGGAATCTGTAAGACTGGGCACGACAGGGATCAAGGTTTCACGCCTCGCGCTCGGCATGATGACCTATGGCTCCAAGAGCTGGCGCGAATGGATTCTCGAGTGGGACGAATCGAAGCCCCTCATCCGCCGTGCCGCTGAAGCGGGCATCAACTTCTATGACACCGCCAACGTCTACTCGCTCGGCGCCAGCGAAGAGATCACCGGCCGCGCCATCAAGGAGTTCGCCGCCCGCCGCGAAGATGTCGTCGTCGCCACCAAAGTCTTCAATCCTATGAGCGGCGCCGTCAATGATGGCGGCCTGTCGCGCAAGCACATCATGGCCTCCATCGATAAAAGCCTCAAGCGCCTCGGCACCGATTACATCGATCTCTACCAGATTCACCGCTTCGACCCTTACACCCCAATCGAAGAAACCGTCGAAGCCCTCAACGACGTCGTGCGGGCAGGCAAGGCACTCTACCTCGGTGCTTCCTCCATGTACGCCTGGCAGTTTCTCAAGATGCTCGAACTGCAGAAGCAGCATGGCTTCGCTCGCTTCGTCTCCATGCAGAACCACTACAACCTCGTCTACCGCGAAGAAGAACGCGAGATGATCCCGCTCTGCCTCGACCAGGGCATCGGCCTCATCCCCTGGAGCCCGCTTGCCCGCGGCTTCCTCGCCGGCAACCGCAAGAGCAACGAGGATAAGAAGCAGGCCGAAACCACCCGCGCCCGCACCGACGACTATGCGCACAAGCTCTACTACCGCGAGTCCGACTTCACCCTCGTCGACCGCATTACCGAGATCGCCCAGGCCCGCGGCGTCAAGAACGCCCAGGTAGCCTTGGCCTGGATCCTTGCCAAGCCCGGCGTCTCCGCACCCATCATCGGTGCCAGCAAGCCCTACCAGCTTGAGGACGCGCTCGCCGCCATGGACCTGAAGCTTACCTCGGAAGAAATGCAGCGCCTTGAAGAACCCTACGAGCCCCACCCGATCCTCGGCCACAGCTAAGGGCCGCTCCTTTTCGTCATTCCCGAAGGGAGTCTGCTTTTGCCTCAAGCAGCGGAGGCATCCGGAAAGCTCTACAATCGACTTCTGAAAGAGGACCCTATGCTCGACACCGATCTCCTGATCAGCGCCCTTCGCGACAAGGGCCACGAAGTAGGCTCAGTGTTCCCCGTACCCGACAACGCCGGCGACTATGAGTTTGTCGTCGACGGCAACACCCTTACCCTCGAAGAGGTCCGCGCCCTGCTCGCTTCGGAGCAAAAGTAGCCGCGGCGGGCAGAGTGGCTGCCAGCCTATTGCCGCCTCCCGCGCAGCCCTATCCATGGCGCGTCATCGCCGCCGCCCTGGTGGCCGGTCTCCTCTTACGCCTTGTCTTCACTGTCTTCTTCCCAAACATCGAAGATGATTCGCTCATTTACAGCGACATCGCGAACAACCTCCTGCGGCACGGTGCCTACGCGCTCAGCCATCCGGCAACCCACCCCACGCTCATCCGCCTGCCCGGCTATCCTCTGTTCCTTGCCGTCGTCTTTCGCTGCTTTGGCAACAGATACGGCCCTGTCTTCGCCTTCCAGATCGCTTTCGATCTCGCCTCCTGCCTGCTCGTGGCGGCGTTCGTCTGCGAGCGCCTGTCCATAAAGGCCGCCCAAGCCGCCCTGTGGATTGCCGTGCTTTGCCCCTTTACGGCCAACTACGTCGCCATCCCCATGACCGAGACCCTCTCGGTCTTCTGCGTAAGCCTTGCGCTCTTCGCGTCCGGTCGGCTGATCCCGGCTCTCAACCTGCGCCGACCGGCCAGCCCTGCTCTCCTCCTCCTCGCCGCCGCGCTCGCTGGGGCTATCCTTCTCCGGCCGGACGGTGTACTGCTCGCCGCCGCAACCCTGCCGGCGATCCTCTGGTACACCCGCCCACTCACCCGCGCCACCCTGCTGGCCATGCTCTGCTGCGGCCTGCTCACGCTGGCCCCACTCGTCCCGTGGACCATCCGCAACCAAGCCCGCTTCCACGTCTTCGAGCCGCTCGCCCCGCGCTCCGCCACCGATCCCGGCACCTTCGTCCCGCATGGCTACACCCGCTGGACCAAGACCTGGTTCGCTGAGTTCGCCTCGAACGAAGAGTTCTTCTGGAACGGAAATGAAACCACCCTCGACCCCGCGTTGCTGCCGTCCCGAGCTTTCGATTCTCCCGCCCAGCGCCGGCAGACTCTAAGCCTTATCGCCGCCTACAACGCCGCTTGCCAACCCGCGCCTCCAGCCCCCGCAGAAAATGACCCGCCGCCGCCCATCTGCCGCATCTCGCCCGCGCAGGACCGCCTCTTCGACCAGCTCGCCACCGCCCGCTTCGCCGCGCACCCCTTCACCCGCCGCATCAGCCTGCCTCTCGTGCGTCTCGCCGATATGTGGCTGCGCCCGCGCCTCGAGTACCTTCCCCTGCCATTGCGCTGGTGGCAGGCCAGCGAGCACCCGGCCGCCACGGGTTTCGCAGCCGCCTACGCCGCGCTCAACGCCGCCCTGCTGCTCGCCGCCATCGCCGGCTTTCTACGCACACGTGTGCCCCTCGCCGGGCTCATGCTGGCCTATATCGCCCTGCGCTGCGCCCTTCTGCTCACGCTCGAAAACGCAGAGCCGCGCTACACGCTCGAGTGTTTTCCCTTCCTCTTCGTAGCCGCTGCGGCTGCCCTGGTAAAGCCATCCTCCACAGCCTGAGCAGAAGCAAAGCGACTTTTCCTTTCAATCTGCGTCGGATGAAGGTAAAAGCACGGGCCGCCCGACCAACGAAAGCCGTCCGATCGGACCTTGTGCATCCTAGAACCGGTAAGTTAGAACGGGAACTTGTAGGACCGTCCTACGCGTCACCGCTCGATGCTGCCCTGAGATTTGTACCTCCTCCAACCCCCAAGGACATCCAAAGTGCCTCAATTGGACGTAGGCAAGCTGGTAGGAGCCGCCTCGGCTCCTGTAGCCCTCATCATCTCCGCCTCTATCTGCCTCGGCAATCTCGGGGCCAAATACGGTATGCTCGCCGGCATCTTTCGCCAATGCACCCAGGAATACCGCACCCTCGAAGACCGCGAGGGCATCCGCGCCCGCAGTCTCGAGCACCAGATCGAGCATTACTCCAGCCGCCTTCGCCTGCTCATGCGCGGCAGTCTGTGGCTCACGCTGGCCATCCACTCGTTTATCGTCACCGTCGTATGCACCAGCCTGGGTGTGCTCTTCTCGAATACCCCTACCTGGACCTGGATTACGACTTTCTTCAGCTTTGCCGGCCTGATGCTGCTGGCCGGCTTCGGCGTCATTCAGATGGTGGAGAACTCCCGATCCAAACACGCCCTGATGCTCGAAACAGCGGAGTTCCCCGATGTTCTGGCAAGCAAACATGCAGAGCAAAGCAAGGCCAGCTTCGTCAGGCAGGCAAAGCCAAAATCGATGGGGCTCGAATAGCTGATTTGGTAGCAAACTGTGAGTTTGCCCTTTGTTGTCATCCCGAAGGGATCTGCGGTTGCACTTGCCCCTGCCTCCACACTGCCTTCGAAACAGCGCCCGGTCAGACCCGCACTGCTGCTCCAGCCTCAAGCGTCCACTGCTCGGGCTCCTTCTCGCCTCCGTCGACCACCACCACGCGCAACTTTTCGCCTGGCGAAGCAACGCCGCTCCATCGGTCTTCGAGCTCACACCGCTGCTGCCCGGCGTCCTTCCCCTCGGACGGATCGGTCAAACCGAGCCAAAGTTCCGCAGCAGCCAAGGCCTTCGCAGCTTCAAGCAGCACCCCCACCATGTCGTCTCCCGGAAGCGCCAGCAGCTTTACCGGCCTGCCCAGCTTCTCGGCCGAAAACACCACTTCGCTGAACACATCCTTCACGCGATCGTCGACTGTGTCCTCATCGTCCGGCTTCTGCCTCACGCGCTCCGGCGAGACCGAACTCACGCACACCGCGACAACATCCTTGTCGCCTGTATCCGCGGCCAGTATTTTGTCGATCGCACGCAGATCGCCGGCGTCTTTCACTGCCACAAGGCAGCAGCCCGGCCTGGTTTCGAGCGATTCAGGCGTTAGATCTTCGCGCGCCTCAAAGCGAAACCGATCGCGCGACGTTTCGCGAAACGGATCGCCCGGATCCGGATTGGCCTCGATCTGGTTCTCTTTCTGCTGCTGCGCGTACCGGCGCTCCGAATAGCTGAAAAGCGCAAAGAAAACGATCGTAAAGCTCCCTCCAAAAATCGTCGCATCCTTCTTCGTAAACAGGTTCGCAAACGCAATCAGAAACAGAATCAGCGTTGTCGCCAGCAGTCCCAGCGGAACCTCCACCCGGCCCACCCGCAGGTTCAGCGGGAACTTCCAGCGCTCCGTGTCGGGATGGGTAAAACGCAGCACCGCCACGGCCAGGGCCTTCATGGCAAAGCTCCACACCACGCCAAAGGCATACGCATCGCCCAGCATGTCGACGTTGCCGCGGCTCAGCGCGATCGTAAGCAACTGCAGACCCACAATCAGCCCGATGATGTGGTGTGACGTGCCATGCTTCGGATGCAGCTTGCGAAACCACGGCGGCAGCACCCCATCCTCCGCCACGCGGCTTAGCACTCCGTTCGACCCGATGATGGCCGTATTCACCGCGCCCGAAAGAATCATCACGCCCACGACCACTACAAATGCATGGAACGTCAGCCGCAGCCAGAACGGACCCGCAAGCACCATGGCCAAGCCACCGATCAAATCGTCCAGCACCTTGGCCCGCTGCGCATCCGGAATCAGCATGACGGCGAAGAACGAAACCAGCGAAGTAAACAGCAGGCTGTAGACGAAAATGATCAAGCCTGTGCGCAGCAGGTTCTGCCGCTTCGGCGCCTCGATCTCGCGATATACCTGCGCCAACGTCTCTTCGCCGCTCAGCGCCAGCACCGAGTGGCCCAGCCCGATCACCACCGCCACCATCGTAAAGCCGGGCAGGGCAGTGCCCTTCAGCCAGCCTAGCGCATCGTCGCTGAAGTGGAAGTTTCGCGCCACGGGCAGCGGCACAGGCTGAAAGCCTTTCGTCAGAATCGTGTACACGCACCAGGCGATCAGGATGACCACCATCACGGTCGTAACCTGCATGATGCGCAGCGCGCGCGTACTCGAAAACGGCACTCCGATGCGATTCGTATACCAGAAGTAAAGCGTCACCACCGCCGCAAACGCAGCCGCGAACCAGGCGCTCGGCACATGCATCCAGGCCAGGTGAAAGTACGGGCCCAGCTCGTTGATCAGCGCGGCGAGATAAAGCCCCGCGCTTACCCCGCTGATCGGCCCGGTCAGCACATAATCGAACATCAGCGCGGACACTGAGAACTTTGCCGCCGTGCCGCCGAGCGCCTCGCGCACCACGCGGTAAACGCCTCCGCGCACGAACATGCTGCAGCTTTCGATATACACCGCGCGCACGGCATACGAAAACAGCATCACCGCCAGGATGAACCACGGCGCAGCCTTGCCGATCGCCTTCTCCGCAATGCCCCCCACATAGTAGGCCGAGGAGCCAAGATCGCAAAGCACAATGGCCGACGCTCTCCAGAACGAAACAAACGAAAGCATCACGGTGACGGGTACGACGAAGCTGCGAATCCTGCTTCCAGTGTTGGAGCCCTGCGTCTGCATGTTTCAGCCTTAATTCGAAGGGTCAGACCGCAAGGGCGGGGCGGGCTTACCGGGTGTGAGAATCAAGCCGACCTTCTTCGGCGGACGAGGAACCGATGCGGGTGAGCTCAGGAAAAGCGAAAACAAGACGTCGTTTTCGTCTTCGATCCTAAGCGGATACCGATAAGGAACGCGTAATGGGCGCAAGCCGTCCACCGCAGGAGCTCCAGGCGATCAGAACCGTACGCGCCCAGGCTATCTAAACTTTCACCTGCTCTCTGCCGATAGTCATTCCAGTTCTTCGATCCCAGCAAGTACACTCAAACACGATGACCGCCCCCGGGCTCCAGAGCATCCCCCGCCCATCTCAAGTCCTCCCCCGCCTGCTGCTCTTGGCAGGTATCCTCCTCGCCTGCCTCCCGGCCTTCGCCCAGGACGCCGGCCAGGCGCGAGAGCAGGCCCGCCGCAATCGCCTAAGCCACTTCCTCGCCGCGCGCCATGCTGCCGGCGTTTCCCCTGCGGTCGCCCTCGAAGCAGCCCGCCGCCAGCACCTCGCCCTCACACTCCAGCCCCGTGCCAACACGCTTTCCGCCCCCTGGACCCCCATCGGCCCCGCCCAGGTCGCCAGCCCCACCTTCGGCAATCTCACCGGGCGGGTTACCGCGCTCGCGCTCGATCCTGCAGATACAACCGGCAACACCCTCTACGCCGGCACCACCGGCGGCGGCGTGTGGAAGTCCAGCAACGCCGCCGGCCCCGCCGCCTCCGTCACCTTCACCCCGCTTACCGACACCCTGCCCATCTTCAGCGCCAACGCCGGCTCCTCCGCCATCCCCTCGCTTTCGATCGGCGCCCTCACCGTCGCCAACGGCATCCTCCTCGCGGGCACCGGCGATACTAACGACGCCACCGACTCCTATTACGGCGCGGGCATCCTGCGCTCCGCCGACGCCGGCACCACCTGGACCCTCATCCAGACCTCCACCGACGGAGCTGCCGGCAACCATACCCTTGTCGGCCTCGGCTTCGCCGCCTTTGCGGTCTCGTCCGCCAACCCGTCGCTCCTCGTCGCGGCCGCCTCGACCGCCGCCGAGGGCACGCTCGTCAACGCGCCCGAAAGCCAGAATCGCGTCCAGGGCCTCTACTACTCCGCCGATGCCGGCCTAAGCTGGCACCTCGCCACCCTCATGGACGGCAACATCACCACCCAGTCCCCGTCCTCCGGCTCGAACGCCGCCTCCGCCGTCGTCTGGAACCCGCAGCGCCAGCGCTTCTATGCCGCCATCCAGTACCACGGCTACTACGCCTCGGCGGATGGCGTCACCTGGACCCGCCTCACCAGCCAGCCGGGCACAGCCCTCACCCAGGCCGCATGCCCGGCCAGCCCCGCCAGCGCGGCCTGCCCCATCTTCCGCGGAGCCCTCGCCGTCCAGCCCGTCACCGGCGATCTCTTCGCTCTCACCGTCGACGCCGCCGACCACGACCAGGGCCTCTACCAGGACACCTGCGCGCTCAACGGCACAGCCTGCGCCAGCCCCACCGTCCAGTTCGCTACCAGGCTTCCCTCCGCGCCGCTCGAAACCGGCAGCGGCAGCACCGTCATCCCGCAAGGTGGCTACAACCTGGCGCTCGCTGCCGTCCCAGCTGCATCGGACACGATCCTCTACGCCGGCACCGTCGATCTCTACCGCTGCTCGATCGCCGCCGGCTGCCCGCTCCGCAACACCACCGACGCCGAGAACGGCTGCCTGCACCCGGCCGGCGTGTTCCCCGCCCAGCACGCGCTCGCCGCCGGCCCCGCGCCGATGCTCTTCCTCGGCAACGACGGCGGCCTCTACCGCACGCTCGATGGCGCCGCCGAAACCGGCCCCGCCTGCTCCGCCTCCGACGCCTCCCACTTCGACAACCTCAACGCCGCCTTAGGCTCCCTTGCCGAGGTCGTCAGCTTCGCCCAGGACCCCGCCAGCCCCACCACCCTGCTCGCCGGCCTGGGAGCCATCGGCTCGGCCGGAACCGGCACCACCGCCGGCCCCTGGCCCCAGCTTTCAGGCGGCGAGGGCGGCCAGGTCGCGATCGATCCTGCCACCCCCGCCAACTGGTATCTTTCCACTAACGCCGGCGTCAGCATCGCGCGCTGCCCGAAAGGCGCGGACTGCACCGCCGCCGACTTCGCCAGCCCCACCATCGCCGAGCCGCAGGTCGCCAACGACGTCACCGCCATCCACACCCCCTTTCTGCTCGACCCCGCCAACCCCAACGCCCTCCTCATCGGTACCTGCCGGGCCTGGCGAGGCCCCGCCGCCACGGGCACGCTCTGGTCGTCCTCGAACCTGCTCAGCGCGCCCTTCGCAGCACCTGCCGCCTCTGCCTGCACAAGCACGTTTCCCGTGGTTCGATCGCTTGCCGCCGCCGGTCCCGCCGCGATGTCCGGCAGCTTCGCCAACCTGGGCTCGCCGGTCCTCTACGCCGGCCTCGCTGGAGCCCTCGATGGCGGCGGCACGCTCGGCGGCCACGTCTTTACCACCGCCGCCGCCAACCTCGCCAACAGCTCCACCGCCTGGACCGACGCCGCCAAAGCCCCCGTCACCAACGACCCCGCCAACGCCGGCCTCTTCAACCCCGGTGCTTTTGATATTTCCTCGCTCACCGCCGACCCCCACGACGCCACCGGCCTCACCGTCTACGCCTCCATCATGGGCTTTGCCGGCAACGGCATCGACAGTCCCCACCTTTACCGCTCCACCGATGGCG
The DNA here is from genome assembly GCA_964282835.1 of uncultured Granulicella sp. Taxonomy (GTDB): domain Bacteria; phylum Acidobacteriota; class Terriglobia; order Terriglobales; family Acidobacteriaceae; genus Edaphobacter. The sequence goes on along the minus strand of OZ196157.1, from coordinate 4,172,573 downwards.
GCGCCCACTGGCTCAAGATCTCCGCCAACCTGCCGAACGCTCCCGTCAATAGCGTCGCCATCGACCCCAACGACGCCAACACCGTCTACGTCGCGCTCGATACCGGCGTATACGTCACCACGCAGGTTGCAAGTTGCCCTTCCACCAATTGCTGGAGCGTCTTCGGCACCCAGCTCCCCAACGCACCCGCCATCGAGCTCCTCGCCGCGGCCTCCATGCCCACCGGCGACGGCCGCGTCGGAGAGCTGCGCGTCGCCACCTACGGCCGGGGCCTGTGGCAGATTCCGCTGCTCACTGCGCTCAGCCCCGCCTCGCCCGCCATCCTGCTTGTGCCCGCCACGGTTACATTCTCCACACAGCAGGTGGGCACCCTCAGCACTCCTGTAACGGTAACGGTTACAAATACCGGCAACGCCAGTCTCAGCGTCACCAGCATCACTACCACCGGCGACTTCGTCGAGTCCGACACCTGCCTCGCCTCGCCCATCCCGCAGGGCGCGTCCTGCACCGTCCAGGTGCGCTTTCAGCCCACGGTCGCAGGCACCCGCACGGGCCTGCTCACCGTCTTCGGCAACATCCCCGGCGGCCAGGCCACGGCAGCCCTTTCGGGTATTGCCACGCCACCTGCCGCCATCGTCCTTACCCCCACCACACTCGCCTTCCCGGCCACCACCCTGGGCTCCACCAGCGCAGTCCAGAACATCACCATCGCCAACACCGGCGGCTCAACCGCCACCCTCCAAACCCACGCCATCACAGGCGATTTCCAGATCTCCGCCAACACCTGCGGCACCTCGCTCCCGTCCCAAACCTCCTGCACCGTCTCAATCGTCTTCGCTCCCACGCTCTCCGGCCCGCGCACCGGCACCCTTACGGTCGTCGATTCCGCCGGCACCCAAACGGCGACGCTCGCCGGCACCGGCACCTCCCCCGCCACCGACGCGCTCAGCCCCACCAGCCTCACCTTCTCCGCCCAGCAGCTTGGCACCACCAGCGCCCCGCAAGCCATCAACCTCACGAACGCCGGCGACGTCGCCCTCACGCTCATTGCCGCCTCCATTACCGCGGGCGATTTCACCGTCGTCAACGCCTGCGGCAACTCGCTCGCCGCGCACTCTACCTGCACCCTGCAGGTCGCCTATGTGCCGAAAGCTCTCGGGCCCGCAACCGGCATCCTCACCGTGGCCGACCAGTTCCGCAGCCAAACCGTCATGCTTGCCGGCACAGGACTCGCGCCACCTGGCGTATCGCTTTCCCCCCTCGGCGGCCTGGCATTCGGCGCGGTCGCAGTAGGCGCCACGTCCGCCATCCAGACCGCCACCCTCACCAACAACGGCGGCGTTCCCCTGGCGATTGCCTCTATCACCGCGTCCGGCTCCTTCGCCCTCGCTCCAGGCGCCAACACCTGCCCCGCATCGCTCGCGCCCGCGGCTGTCTGCAGCGTGGGCATCGTCTTCATGCCGACCACCGCAGGCATCAGTGCAGGTACCGTTACCTTCTCCGACAATACCCAGAACTCCCCCCAGAGCCTCGCCCTCAGCGGCACCGGCATCGATTTCACCCTCGCGCCCGACGGCCCCACCGCCTACACGATCGCCACCGGCCAGACCGCCACCTACACGCTCCTCCTCACCTCGCAACCCGGCCTCACCGGCAACGTCAGCTTTACCTGCGCGGGCCGCCCGCCGCACGGCCTGTGCACGGTCAATCCAGGCAACGCCGCCCTCGGAACCACCACCGTCCTCACCGTCACGGTAGCCACCGGCCTCACCACGGCCACTGCCAATCCACCCGGTACGCCGCGCATCCTGTGGTTTGCCCTTCTAGTTCCCATCGGCCTGCTCGCCACGCCGCGCCGCACCCGTAAGGCTATCCTCACCCTCAGCCTGCTCGCCCTGGCGGCCTGCGGCACAGCCCGCACCATTCCCACGACGGCATCCCCCACCACACCCATCGTGCTCACTCCCACACCCAGCGGCACCTATAACCTCGTCGTCACCGGCACAGCCAGCGGCCTCACGCGGTCCGTGAATCTCACCCTGACGGTCCAGTGACCCCCTAAAAACGTACGCAGAAGGCGCAAAGTAAACGCAGCAGAGGACGCAAGGTTCAAACTTCGCGTCTCTGCATCTTCTCCTTCGCGTCCTCTGCGTACGCTTTTGCCTTGGCCGTTACGCCCCTAAGCCACCATCCCCGCGCAATACCCAGAAGCCCAGGCCCACTGGAAGTTATACCCACCCAGCCACCCCGTCACATCCACCACCTCGCCCACAAAGTAAAGCCCCGGCACCCCTCGCGCCTCCAGCGTCCGCGGGTCGAGCCCGGCCGTATCCACCCCGCCCGCCGTCACTTCCGCCTTCGCATAGCCTTCCGTCCCCGCCGGCACCACCTGCCATGCGTGCATCGCCGCCTCCATCGCGTCGAGCGCCGCGTTGCCATAATCCTTCACCGCGGCAGACCCAAACACCTCCATCCAGCGCTCCGCCCAGCGCCCCGGCAGTACTGCCTTCACGGCCGTCATCGCCGCCGCCCGGTCGCGCCGGCCACCCGCCGCCCGCAGGCCCGCAAACACCTCACGCTCCGGAGCCAGATCCAGCCGCACCGTCGCCCCGGGCCGCCAGTAAGACGACACCTGCAGGATCGCCGGCCCGCTCAACCCGCGATGCGTCACCAGCATCTTCTCGCGAAAGCCCGGCGCGCCCTTCGTCTCCGTGCTCGCCACCGTCTCCGCCGAAACTCCCGCCAGGTCGCACCAGGCCTCGCGTTCCCGGGCTTCGAACGTAAACGGCACCAGGGCCGCTCTGGGCTCGATCACCCCCAGCCCAAACTGCCGCGCCAGCTCATAGCCCCAGCCGGTCGCGCCCATCTTCGGAATCGAAAGCCCACCCGTAGCCACCACCAGCGACTCACACCCGATCACGCCTGCCGAGCTCTCCAGGCGAAAGCCGCGAGCTTGCCTCGCCACCGCCGCCACGGTTGTTTCGAGCCACGTCGTCACTCCCGCCTCCGCGCATTCACGCTCCAGCAGCGCCACCAGGTCGCGCGAGCTGCGATCGCAGAACAGCTGCCCCAGCGTCTTCTCGTGGTAGGCAATCCCATGCTTTTCCACCAGCGCGACCATGTCCGCCGGGGTAAAGCGCGCCAGCGCCGAGCGGGCAAAATGCGGGTTGGCCGAAAGGAAGTTCTCGTGCGTGCAGCCCAGGTTGGTAAAGTTTGAGCGGCCGCCGCCAGAGATCAAAATCTTCTTGCCCACCCGGTCCGCGTGGTCTACCAGCAGCACCCGCCGGCCGCGTTTGCCTGTCTCCGCCGCGCACATCAGGCCCGCCGCGCCCGCGCCCAGCACCACTACCTCCCACGCTTGCACACGCTCTCCCTCACCTCAGGAATCAAGATCATCAATCCATCCTAAGGTTTCCCCGCACACGTTTACCACAAAGCCAAGGTGAAGATGCTATCCCTTATAGAGAAAGGTCTTCTCCTGCTCCATTCCAGAACCAGTCCCAATCTGAATCACAGCCCCGGTGAGTGCCTTATGGCCGGCGTCTCCCCACGCCCACAGGAGATCATCATGCATTCCGCCTTCCCACGTCTTACCCTGCGTCCTGCTCTGCGTCCCGCCCTCGCTCTCCTGGCTCTCGCTTTTCTCTGCGGATGCGCCTCCACATCCCGCGCGCCCGCGTCCCCGGCTGTCCAGGGCCAGGCTTTCCGCGGCACCGTACTCGGCGGCGACCAGCCCGTCGGCTTTTCCACCATCCAGTTCTTCGCCGCAGGCTCTGGTGGCTACGGCTCGCCGTCCACCTCGCTGCTCAACACCCCCGTCACAACAGACCAGTACGGCAACTTCTCCATCACCGGCGATTACACCTGCCCTTCGGCTTCGGCGCTCGTTTATCTCGTCAGCACCGGCGGCAATCCCGGCCTCACTGCCGGCACCAACAACCAGGCGCTCGCCGTCATCAATCTGCTCGGTGCCTGCGGCACCCTCAGCGCAAGCACCTTCGTTACCATCAACGAGCTCACCAGCGTAGCCGCCGTCTACACCCTGCAGCCCTTCATGCAGGATTACGCCCACATCGGCGCCCCCGTTTCGAACGTCCAGGGCATCACCGCCGCCTTCGCCGAGGCCAACAATCTGGTCACCCTCAGCGGGCACATCGGTCTCGCCTCGCCGGCCACGGCCACCATCCCCACGGCTGAAATCGGCACCCTGGGCAACATTCTTTCCTCCTGCATCAACTCCACCGGCAGCCTCGCCGCCGCCGCACCCTGCGGACGCCTCTTCATTCCCGCCACCCCACCCGCCGGCCAGGCTCCCACCGATACCCTCCAGGCCATGCTCGATATAGCCCGCAACCCCGCCAACAACGTCACGACGATCTTCAACACCACGTCGCCCAACCCGCCCTACCAGCCCTCGCTGGCCAAGGCCCCGGCTGATTTCACCCTCGCCGTCCAGTACTTCGTCCCCGCCTTCGCCACCCCGCGCGATCTCGCCGTCGACGGCACCGGCACCGTCTGGGTACTCGCCTCACCCGGCCTCGCCGGCAATGGCTCGAGCACCCTGACCACCCTTACCGGCAATGGCGTCGGCACCAGCTACATCCAGCAGAACCACAATTTCGGCAACCTCGCCATCGACACCGCCAACGACCTCTGGCTTACAGACACCGCCAACTCCCAGGTCATCGAGCTTACCAACGCCGGCGTCCGGGCCAGCGCCCTCGCCTTTACCGGCGGCGGCATCACCGGCCCCGGGCCCATCGCGTTCGATCCCGCAGGCAACGCCTGGGTCTCGAACAACGCCGCCACTGTCTCCGAGCTCAACCCCAGCGGCACCGCCATCTCCCCCGCCAAGGGCTACGCCACCGGCTCTGCGAACGGCCCCGCCTCGCTTGCCGTCGACGGCGCCGGCAATGTCTGGACGACGGACTCAGCCGGCAACGCCGTCACCAAAATCTCAAACGCCGGAACGCCCGTCAACGGCTCACCCTTCAAGAACAACGGCCTCGGCAGCCCGTTCGCGATCGAGTTCGATGCCACTGGCGGGGCCTTCGTCGCCAACCGCACCGCCAACAGCCTCACCCGCTTTGCTGCATCCAGCGGACCGACCGGCACCCCACCCGCCACTTCCACGACCACCGGCCTCGGCCTCTCCGGCCCCGTAGCCCTCGCCGTCGACGGCCAATCCGCGGTCTGGGCCGCCAACGCCAACTCCGGCACGCTCTCCGTCCTCGCCGGCACCGCGGGCATCGCCTCTTCCGGTACTTCCGGCTACGCCGCCGCCTCGGTCTCCAACCCCTACAAGCTGGTTATCGACGGCTCCGGTAACGTCTGGATCGCCAATCTCGGCAGCGCCGTCGCCGGCTCCGGCCTGGTCACGCAGCTCATCGGCGCCGCTGCCCCGGTCGTCACGCCCCTGGCAACCGCCGTACACACCAACACCATAGCTCAGCGACCGTAATCAACCAGTCCATACTCCGGGTGCCCCATGTCTCGCTTCTGAGACGTGGGTTCTGCCCGCATGCGACCATGAACGTATGGCTCCGCAACTCTCACCTTTCCGCATCGGCCAGCCCCACCCCCAGGGCCCCGCCGCCATCATCACCCGCCGCGCCGCCGACAGCCTCCGCCAGGGCGGCCTCTGGGTCTACCGCACGGAGGTCGAGCAGCTTCTTCCGGCGCCCGGCGCCATCACAGCCGAGCCCGGCAGCCTCGTCACCCTGCTCGATTCGCGCGGCATCCCCCTGGGCTCCGCCCTCTTCAGCGCGGCCTCGCAGATCACCCTGCGCCTCGTCTCCCCTATCCTCGCCCTCACCCGCCAAGCCTACCTCGCCGACGTGGCCCAGCGCACCCACGCCGCCCTCACCCTGCGCGAGCAGCTCACCCCGATAACGCCCGAAAACAACGCCCACCGCCTTATCTTTTCCGAAGCCGACCAGCTGCCCGGCATCGTCGCCGACCGCTACGACGACCTCATCGTCCTGCAGCTCCTCACCCAGGGCACCGCCCAGGATGACCTCCGCGCCACCCTCACCAGCGTCCTCACCGAACGCCTCAGCCCCTCAACAATCGTAGAGCGCCCCGACCCCCGCATCCGCATGGTCGAGCAGCTCGACCCCAGCCCCGATGCCCCACTCTACGGCGAGAAAACCAGCACCACCTTCACCATCAACGGCCTGCACTTCGCCTTCGACGCCGCGGCCGGCCAGAAGACCGGCGCCTTCCTCGACCAGCGCCTCAACTACGCTGCCGCCGCCCACTACGCACGTGGACGAGCGCTCGACATCTGCACCTACCAGGGCGGCTTCGCGCTCCATCTCGCCCGCGCCTGTTCGCACGTCACCGGCGTCGACACCAGCCGCGCCGCGCTCGAAGTCGCCGACGCCAACCTGCCGCTGAATCCGTCTCTCACACCATCCAAAGTAGATTGGATCGAAGCCGACGCCTTCGACCTTCTGCGCGAGTACGAGTCCACGGGCCGCCAATTTGACACCATCGTCCTCGACCCACCCGCCTTCGCCAAATCCAAACGCGCCACCGAGGGCGCCCTCCGCGGCTACAAGGAGCTCAACCTTCGCGCGCTCAAGATGCTTTCCCCCGGCGGCACCCTCGTCACCTGTTCCTGCTCCCACCACATCGCCCTGCCGGAGTTCACCGCCATCCTCACCTCTGCCGCCGCCGACGCCCACCGCCGCCTCCAGCTGCTCGAGTCTCGCGGAGCCGCCCCCGATCACCCCGCCATCCTCACCCTGCCCGAAACCAGCTACCTCAAATGCCTCATCTGCCGCGTAGACTGAGCTGCAAACCTTCGTCCTTGTTGTCATTCCCGAAGGCAATCTGCTTCTGCTTCAGCCTGTTCGCCTCGAAGCCGCCTCTATCCATCCAACCATGGGTTGACCACGGAAAGCCCGAGGCCCTGGAAATGTTTGTTATTCCGAGTCGCCAAAGAAAGGCCGAACTCCAGCGCGGTTGCAGCGATCAATCCATCAGCCATGCCTAGGGGATTCCCTTGCTTGCGTCTTCTCGCATCCAGCAAGCCCCAACGTTCGCAGATCGGCAAAGTCACTGGCAAGATGCGACCGTTAAGAGAAGGCAGAAGCACCTTTGTCAGCCAATGTTCGAGAAAGGCGCGACGACGGCTGAAGGCCATCAACTCGATGCCCTTGCGAATCTCGCCCACGCCAATCACACTGAAGTAAAGGGTCCCATCCAGACGCGCCTGCACCCAGGCCTCGATGGCAGGGTTACCCGCATCTTCCATCATCTCCGACGGAACGTTCGTGTCCAGCAGAAAAGGTTCGCTCACGAGAGTTCAACGTCCCGGCTGGGGGAAGGATCCCGGCTAAAGTCCAGATCGTCGGTCAGACCTCGAACCATCCTGCAGGCTTCCACCAGGTTGATCGGCTCTCTTCCAGAAGGAGGCCAATCTTCATCCGGCCGTATGCCAAAGTAAGCCAGGTCGATCAGCATAGCGTCCAGGCTTTTATAGCCACCCTCTAACATCCGCTTCTCCAGCAGAGCCACCAACTCCGGTCGTTCAATCTCAATCGTCATCGCCGCCACCTCGCCTGCTTCGTCACTCACTTCCATCATGCATCCGCCCACGCACCGTGGGCAACACGGCGATATACTCCAACCATGTCTGCACCCTTTCTGCCCTCGCGCACACTCGCCGCACTTCTCTTCCTCACCCTCGCTGCAACCAGCCTCCACGCCCAGGCCAAGCCAAAGCCGGGCACCACCCCCGACGACAAGAAGCTCATCGTCGAAGGCAAGCCCGTCGACGCCCCCGCCATCCCGCCGCCCGACTCCACCACCGACCACAGCGTCACCGTCGGCGGCCAGGCCATCGCCTACAAGGCCGTCGCCGGCACCATCACGGTAGGCTACAACGACACCTACGACGCCATGCTGGGCCTCGACGGCAAGCTCCTCTCCGACACCGGCATGAACCCGCCCGACGCCGCCAAGCCCGAGGACGATCCCGCCACCGCACGCATGTTCTACACCGCCTATTTTAAAAAAGACGGCGGCACCCGCCCCATCATGTTCCTCTACAACGGCGGCCCGGGCTCGGCCTCCATGTGGCTCCACATGGGCTCTTTCGGCCCGCGCCGCGTCGTCCCGCCCGACGCCCTGCACCAGGAGGGCGCGCCCTACACCATGGTCGACAACAAGTTCTCGCTCCTCGATACCACCGACCTCGTCTTCATTGACGCGCCCGGCACCGGGTACTCGCGCATCATGGGCAAAGACGCCGCCAAGGCCTTCTGGGGCACCGACCCCGACGCCCACGCCTTCGACCGCTTCATCCGCCGCTTCCTCACCAAGTACGATCGCTGGAACTCCCCCAAATACCTCTTCGGCGAGAGCTACGGCACCCCGCGCTCGGCCGTCCTTTCCGCCGATCTCCAGAACGTGGACCTCAACGGCATCGTCCTCCTCTCCGCCATTTTGAGCTTCGACAACTCCATCGACGGCCCCATCTTCAACCCCGGCGTCGACCAGGCCTACGCGCTCGGCCTGCCCACCTTCGCCGCCACCGCGTATTACCACCACAAGCTTCCCACCCAGCCGCCGGCGCTCGAACCCTTCCTCAAGGAGGTCGAAGACTTCGCCATGGGCGAGTACATGACCGCCATGCTGCAAGGGTCGAATCTGCCCGAAGCCCAAAGGCAATCCATCGCCCAGAAGCTCCACCAATACACCGGCCTGAGCCTCGAATACATCAACCGCGCCAACCTGCGCGTCGATGGCGGCGAGTTCACCAAGCAGCTCAAGCAGGACGAAGGCCTCACCACCGGCCGGCTCGACACCCGCTATCAGGGCCCCGACCTCACCCCCACCAGCGGTTCCGCCGAGTACGACCCACAATCGAACGCCATTTCCGCCGCCTACACCACTGCCATCAACCAGTACATGCACACCGAGCTCAACTACGGCCGCAACCAGACCTACAAGCCCGGCGCCTACACCGACCCCAGCTTCATGTGGGATCTCCGCCACCAGAGCCCCAACGGCCCACCCATCGGCCAGGGCGAATCCGGCACCAACACCATGCCCGACCTCGCCTTCAGCATGAAGTCCAACCCCAACATGCACGTCCTCGTCGCCGGCGGCTACTACGATCTAGCCACGCCCTTTTACGAGGGCTACTACGAAACCCATCACCTGCAAATCCCGCAGAAACTCCAGGCCAACATCAGCTACAAGTACTACGAATCCGGCCACATGGTCTACGTCAACGAGGGCGTCCTCTCCAAGCTCCACGACGACGTAGCCGCCTTCATCCACGCCACCGAATCCGGCAAATAGCCAGCCAACGGGTGCCCCAGGTCTCGCTTCTGAGACCTGGGGTTTCGAAGGAGCCAGCCACTGCCGCTCAGAGCGACTTAGGTTGCCTTTGTTGTCATCCCGCAGGGATCTGCGGTTGTTCTTGCCGGTGCCTGGTCTCTCTACACATCTGCTAATCCGCACTAGAATTCAATCTGCTATCCACCCTGAAATTGTCATCCTGAGCGAAGAAACGCGCGGCCTCTTGCGCGTTTCGCAGTCGAAGGACCTGCGTTTCGCTCGACCCGCCAGCACTGTCGGTGGGGGCCAGGCCTGGCCCTGAGACCGTTTTGCTTAAGGGCACGGCTTCAGCCGTGCCGCACCTGCAATCATTGCGACGTGTCTCTGGCCGCTGAGGGACGCTTCTAAACTTCCGCCTCGTCACGGCCCAGGCCAGAACCCGGATGCTGGCGAGAACCCACTCATCAAGGCGTTCAGCGTCGTAGCGTCAGGCCTCTTGGCAAGTCGCCGCCGAATCATGGAATAGCTCAAACGAGCTTCAACCGGCTCACAACGTGGCTTTAGCCGCTGAGGGCGAGGTTTGGATTTGATCAGACCTTCCTTAAACCAGCTCTAGTTGAATCTGCCGTCCAACGGCCTTCGCCGCTCGAAATACAGTATCCAGAGTCACCGAGCCATTTTCCGGATCCAGTAACCTGTCCAGCGCAGCCCTGCTCGTCTCCATCCGTTTCGCCATCGCGGTCTTCGAAAGGTGCTGCTCCAGCATTTCCCGTCTGATCTGCCTCGCCAGGACACGCTTGATCGCCGTCGCCGTCACCTCCTCGTAAATGCCGTCTTCCCGAAGAAAAGCGTCGAAGCTGCTCCCTATATTTTCCTGCTTCATCATTCCAGTCCTTTCATGCGCTGCATTGCCAGGTCAAGGTCCTGGATTGGCGTCTTCTGTGTCTTCTTCATAAATCCATGCAGTAGCACCATGCGGCTGTCCTCTACGCAGAATAAAATGCGCGCGATGCGTCCCTGGCGAAGAGAACTACGCACCTCCCAAAGGTCACGTCCCAGCGGGCGGACGAGCGGTAAGCCAATCGGCCAGGCAAACTCGACATCCTTTACGTCTTCCCCAATCGTCCGGCGATCAATGGCGGTCAAGCTCTTCAACCAGTCTCTTACGGGTTCACGCCCACTGGCGGTTCGATAGAAGCTGGCGGGCAAACGCTTCAGGGGCATATTCGAAAGTATCAGAATTGATACACTCCTGCTCTCAATGCAAGGCGATATCGGCAGAACCGGCTTCCGTAGATCTCCTGTGGAAATCTTGTCAAGCCCCACCCATCACAAAACCCGCGCCAGTCCTGCAAACAAAATTGGCATCTTTCCCCGCGCAACTCACTACAATTAGATCAGGGGCAAATCCGACCGGTGAGGTCACCTCATCCGAACCCTGTCTTGCCCTCCAAAATCAATCCAGCAAGCCCTTTCGTCTAAAATTTTGCGCCACCGCACCACAAAAACAAAGTCTTTCGTCCGCTTGGAAATTTGCAATCGGGCATAACCTCAATCGTTTGAAGATTTTGCCCAAAATGTACCCAGGGGGGAGGGGTACTCGCCATGTCCACCGTCACCACCGACAACCTTCACCTCAGCCGCCTCGCCCCCACCACCATCCAGTCGGAAATCCGCGCCATGTCCGTCGCCTGCGACGCCATCGGCGGCGTCAACCTGGCCCAGGGTATCTGCGACACCGAGACGCCGGCTGTCGTGCTCGAGGGCGCGCAGCGAGCCATCCGCGATGGCAGCAACATCTACACGCGCCTCGACGGCATCCCGCGCCTGCGCGAAGCCATCGCCGCCCAGCTCCTCCGCACCCACGGCCTGGCCGTCGACCCCCACACCGAAATCCTCATCACCTCGGGCGCCACCGGAGCCTTCCAGGCCGCAGCCTCCGCCATCCTCGATCCCGGCGACGAAGTCCTCCTCTTCGAGCCCTTCTACGGCTACCATGCCGCCATGCTGCGCGGCCTCGGCGCCGTGCCCGTACCGGTCGCCATGCGGACGCCCGTCAGCCCCGAGAGCGAGTGGGTGCTCGACCCCGAAGCCATTCGCGCGGCCATCACCCCGCGCACCCGCGCCATGGTGCTCAACACGCCTTCGAACCCCGCCGGCAAGGTCTTCACGCGCGCCGAAATAGAGCTGCTCGGCTCTCTCGCTGAGGAGCACGACCTCTTCCTCTTCACCGACGAAATCTACGAACACTTCGTCTACCCAGAATCCATCCCCGTGGTCCAGCCTCAGACCGAGCAGATTCGCCATCTAAGTCCAGCCACCCTGCCCAACCTGCGCGCCCGCACCATCCTGATGTCCGGCTTCTCGAAAACCTTTTCCGTCACCGGCTGGCGCATCGGCTACCTCATCGCCGACGCGCGCTGGATGCCCGCCATCGGCTACTTCCACGACCTCACCTACATCTGCGCGCCGGCACCGCTCCAGCACGGCGTGGCCGATGGCGTCGAGCAGCTTCCACCCAGCTTCTACACCGCGCTCGCCACCGACCACCTGCGCAAGCGCGACCTGCTCGCCGCGGCTCTGCGCGCCATCGGGCTCACGCCCCACATTCCCGAAGGCGCCTACTACATGCTCGCGTCTACAGGCTCGCTCCAGGGCGCCAACGCTGCCCAGAAAGCCCGCGATCTCCTCACCCGCACCGGTGTCGCCGCCGTCGCCGGCTCTGCCTTCTTCCGCCAGGGCAGCCAGCAGGGCGAGCATCTGCTGCGTTTCTGCTTCGCCAAAAAAGATCCCGACCTGCTCGAAGCCTGCCAGCGCCTCCGCACCCTGGCACCCTAAACATAGCGACCTTTGCGTACGCCGTTGTCTTACCTCTAAACCAGCTAGAATGTCGAAGGCGCAGCAAGCGCGGAAGGAACTCTCATGGCTTCAGCAATGACCAGCATCGTCGCTCTCAAAGACGTCCACGCCCAACTCAAAACCCGCTTCGACAAGACCATCGACGACTTCCGCGCCAATCTCCTTTCCGCCCGCACCGGCCGCGCCAGCGTCCACATGCTCGACCAAGTAAAGGTCGATTACTACGGCACTGACACCCCGGTCGCGCAGGTCGCCCAGATCACCACGCCCGAGGCCCAGCTCATCCTCGTCCAGCCGTATGAAATCGCGCTCGTGCCCATGATCGAGAAAGCCATCCGCACGTCCTCCGGCGGCTTCAACCCCATGCACGACGGACGCATCATCCGCGTCCCCATCCCGCCCATGAACGAGGAGCGCCGCAAGGAAGCCGTCAAAACCCTGGCCGGCGTGCTCGAAGGCCACAAGACCAGCATGCGCAACATCCGCCGCGACGGCAACGAGCTCATCAAGAAAGCGGCGAAGGACAAGCTCATCTCTGCAGACGACGAAAAGCGCGCCACCGAAGAAGTCCAGCAGCTGACCGACGGCGAAATCAAGCGCCTCGAAGATCTCTTCAAAGCCAAGGAAAAAGAACTGATGACCGTCTGAGCCGTCGCTCGGGGAGGATCGCGTATGAACACGCAGCCCAGCGTCCTCACGGCGGCAGCGTCCCTGGTCTACCTGGAACTTTTCTTTCACAACTAGCGTACTGCCCCTAAGGGCCATGCCACTTTCCCCAATCCGCGCCACGCACACCTGGCAGCTGCGCACCCGCACCCTGCCGCTGGGACCGCGTACGCTGCTTATGGGCATCCTCAACGTCACGCCGGACAGCTTTTCCGACGGCAACCGCTACTTTGCCATACCCCACGCCATCGACCACGGCCTCGCCCTGCTCGACCAGGGTGCCGACTTCCTCGATATCGGCGGCGAATCCACCCGTCCCAACGCCACGCCCGTCGATGCCGTTGAAGAGCAGGCCCGCATCCTGCCTGTGCTGCGTGCCCTGCTGCATGCGCGGCCCCAGGCTATCGTTTCGATCGACACCTACCACGCCGCCACAGCCCGCGCCGTGCTCGCCGAAGGCGCCGAAATCATCAACGACGTCTCCGGCCTCTTCTGGGACCCGGCCATGGCGGCCGTGCTCGCCGAAGCCCGCCCCGGCATCGTCCTGATGCACTCCCGCGGGGCACCGCGCATGTGGCACACCCTGCCGCCGCTCCCGCATGCCGAAATACTGCCGCTCGTGCTTTCCGGGCTTACCCACTCGCTCGACCTCGCGCGCGAGGCTGGTATTCCTAGGGAGCATATCGTGCTCGACCCGGGCTTCGGCTTCGGCAAGATGGGCGAAGAAAACTTCGTCCTGCTGGCCCATTTCGCCCGCCTCGGCCAGTTCGGCCTGCCGCTGCTTGCCGCCGTCTCGCGCAAGCGCTTCCTCGTTCACGGCATCACGGAGCCCAGCGCCGCTCTACGTCTCGAAACCACCTGCGCGGCCAACGTAGCGGCCGTCCTCGCCGGCGCCCACATCCTCCGCGTCCACGACATCGCCGCCGCCCGGACCGCCGCCGGCATCGCGGACAAAATCCTCGCCGCCCGTGGTTAATCCTGCTCGATCCGGTATAACCTCGCCCTCAGGGCTGAAGGCCCGCCTTATACCAGCCCAGGCCGCAGGCCTGGGTTCAGGCCAACCTAAAAGGCAGAGCGCTGAAGGCGCGACTCATAGTCCTCTCCTGCTATGCTAAGGGCGAAGGAAAACCGAACATGCTCCTCGCCGTCCTCGTTCTCCAGCTTCTGCTCCTCGTCGTCGCCCTCGCGCTCTTCCTGCGCAAGCCCCCGGCAGCGCCCGCGCTCGACCCGCGCCATGCTCAGCTTCCCGATCAGATCACCACGCTCCACGCCCGCCACGAGTCGCATGACACCAACCTGCGCGCCGGCTTCCACGATCTCCGTCACCAATCCGGCACAGAAGCCCTCGCTACCCGCGAGGCCAACGCGCGTGCTTTCGCCGAGCTCCGTAAGGAGGTCCTGGGTACAGTGGATATTCTCGGCCAGACGCTCAAGTCCGAGCTGGCCGCCTTCCGCGCCGACAATGCGCAGGCTGCCGGCAAGCTGCAGGCCGACCTTCACACCCAGCATGAGCTCGTCAACCAGCGCCTCGCCCATGCCGCCACCGAGTCGCGCGAGCACAACACTACCAGCCGCGAGGCCCTGCACACCCGCCTCACCGAGCTCGCCCAGGCCAACACCAGCCATCAGGAGCGCCTCCGCACCACCGTCGAGGGCCGCCTCGACGCGCTCAACACCGCCAACACCGCCAAGCTCGAGGAAATGCGCGCCACCGTAGACGAGAAGCTCCACGCCACGTTGCACACCCGCCTTACCGAATCCTTCGGCCAGGTGACCGACCAGCTCAACAAGGTGCACACCGGCCTGGGCGAGATGTCGAAGCTGTCCGAAGGTGTCGATGGCCTGTCGCGCATCTTCACCAACGTCAAATCGCGCGGCGGCTTTGCCGAGGTGCAGCTCGGCGTGCTGCTGCGGCAGATGCTTGCGCCCGGCCAGTTCGTCGAGAATGCCAACGTCAAGGCAAGCACTGCCGAGCGCGTCGAGTATGCCGTCCGTTTCCCCACCAACGCCGGCGAGCGGCTGCTGCCCATCGATGCCAAGTTCCCGCTCGAAGCCTGGGAGCGGCTCGAAGCAGCCTACGAAGCCAACCTGCCGGCCGACATCGCCCGTGAAGGCCGCAACTTCGAAAATGCTATCCGCACCGAAGGCGAACGCATCTGCAAATACATCAACCCGCCCACCACCACGCCCTACGGCATCATGTTCCTGCCTACCGAGGGCCTGTATGCAGAGGTCATCCGACGCGAGTCCCTGCAGGCGGAAATTCAATCCAAGTGCCACGTCACCATCGCCGGCCCCACCACGCTTTCTGCCATCCTCACCAGCTTTCAGATGGGCTTCCACATGCTTGCCCTGCAGGAAAAGGGCGACGAGGTCTGGAAGGTGCTCGAAAAAACCAAGACCGAGTTCCAGACCTTCGAAGGCCTGATGGGCAACATGGAAAAGCAGGTCGGCACGGTGCAGAACACCATTCAGAAGCTCAACGTCCGCACCCGCGCTATCAACAAAAACCTGCGCGAAGTCAGCAACTCGCCCGACGCCGCACCCCTGGCCTTCGACGAGATGGCCACCACTGGCCTGCACCTTGCGGCCAGCACGGACGACTAAAACAAAGCAGATTCCCTGCGACAACAAGGGGATGCTCCGCTCTTAGCCGGCGTATCCGTCCTGTCCGCGTTCGCGCTCACTCAAGCTTCAACCCAAGCTTCTTCGCCGCCGCATCCAGTTCGCTCTGCGTCCTGAAGAAATTCTTCTCCGGGTTCGATTTCGGGTAGTACCGAATCACAATTTCGCGCGCGTCCACCGAGTCATCGATGCCGTTGGTCAGCGGGTATCCCAGCGCACGCACCAGCGCCAGCGAGCCTTCCGCGCCGCTTTCATTGCCTGAGTCGGCCACGATCGCATACACTGCCTTGCCCGTACGGCAGCTGTAGACGGTCGCAAAATCACCCATCTTCACTCCCGCCTCGCGCGCTACCTTGCCCTGCACGACATAGTTGATCCGGGTCGCGTCCACATAGCGCCGCGGGTCTTCCATGCGCTTGTTGTTCTTGTCGGCAAAGTCGGTCTGCGAAACGTAGTAGCCCGGAAACGGATCGTTCCTGCCCTGCACCGTGGGCGGCCCGCCGTCGTACTCGGTCATGTAGCCGACGATGTCGCCCGGATGCCCGCTCTCCTTCGGCGCATGCGCATGCGCCAGCACGTCGAGTGTTTTCTTGCCGCGGGGTCCGTAGGCGTTGGGCGCGCCGTCCACGTCCACGTCCATCTTCACCTGCACCTCCACGCCCTCGTGGCCGTCGTCGTTCACACGCGCCGCACTCTTCAGCCCCGGGCACGGCCGCGCGCCCGCTACCTGCCTGGGCGGAGCCACCGCCAGCAACGGAACACCCACCAGGGCCATCGCCGCCGAACCAGCCACAACATACAAACCGCGCCGCAAACTCGCATGTAAACCCATGCCGGACTCCTCTCCCCACGCCAACTACTGGTTAGACGCAGCCTCGTTCGTACCCGCCACGGCGTACCTGCCGCAGTACCATCGCAGGCCAAAGGGTTTCTTCGCTCATTCCGTTTACCCTTTTGGTTTACACTCGGCAAGGCGTCCGATTTCGCGGCATGCGTGCTTTGCGGAGCCGCCCGCGTGCAATCCGGGCCAGCATTTCAGTCGTACACAGGAGAAACAAATGGCAGACGTAGCAGAAAAGGTCACAAAAATCATCGTCGAACAGCTTCAAGTGGATGAAGCCGAAGTCACCCCGGGCGCCAGCTTTCAGGAAGACCTCGGTGCCGATTCGCTCGATGTGGTCGAACTTGTCATGCAGTTCGAAGAGGCCTTTGACATTCAGATTCCCGATGAAGACGCGGAAAAGATCAAGACCGTCAAGGACGCCGTCGACTACATCGAGAAGAACCAGAAAGGCAAGTAAGCTCCAATGTCACTCCCCATGGATGTGCCAGCCCAGCGCCGGGTCGTCGTCACAGGAATCGGCCTCGTCTGCGGTGTCGGCAAAACCGCGCCCGAAGTCTGGGCAGGCCTGCTCGCGGGCAAATCCGGCATGGCCGAAATCGGCGCCTTCGATCTCACCGGGCACCCGGTCCGCTTCGCCGCCGAGGTCAAGGATTTTGATCCGCTGCTCTTCATCGAGAAAAAAGAATCGCGCAAAATGGGCCGCTTCATCCATTTCGCCCTTGCCGCCTCGGCCGAGGCCATGCAGCATTCGGGTCTCGTCGTCGACGAATCCAACCGCGACCGCGTCGGCGTCCACATCGGCTCGGGCATCGGCGGCTTCGACGTCATCGAGCGCGAGCACTCCGCCATGCTGGCCGGCGGCCCGCGCAAAATTTCGCCCTTCTTCATCCCCGGCTCCATCGTCAACCTTGCCGCGGGCCATGTGTCCATCAAGTACGGCGCGCGCGGCCCCAACGAGGCCACGGCAACCGCCTGCACCTCGTCCGCGCACTCCATCGGGGATGCCTTCCGCATCATCCAGCGCGGCGATGCCGACGCCATGATCGCCGGCGGCACCGAGGCCGCCATCACCCCCATGGGCGTCGGCGGATTCGCCGCCATGAAGGCTCTCAGCACACGCAACGACGACCCCACCCACGCCTGCCGACCCTGGGACAAGGATCGCGACGGCTTCGTCGTCGGCGAAGGCGCGGGCGTCCTCATCATGGAGTCGCTCGAATTTGCCCAGGCCCGCGGAGCCAAAATCCTCGGCGAAGTCATCGGCTACGGCATGTCGGCCGACGCCTTTCACATGACCGGCATGGCCCCTGAAGGCGAAGGCTGCTTCCGCGCCATGAATGCCGCCCTCAAGGTCGCCGGCATTTCGCCCGACCAGGTCGACTACGTCAACGCTCACGCCACCAGCACGCCGCTAGGCGACGCGCTCGAGTCGAAGGCCATTGAAAACGTGTTCGGCGAGCGCGCCCTCGATCACGAGCTGCTCGTCTCCTCGACCAAATCCATGACCGGCCACCTGCTCGGCGGCGCCGGCGGGCTTGAAGCCGGCATTACCCTGCTGGCCATGCAGCACGGCATCGCCCCGCCCACGATGAACATCGTCGAACTCGACCCGCAGTGCCGCCTCAACTACGTCCCCAACGAGCCTCAGAAGCTTGAGATCAATTACGCCCTGTCGAACTCCTTCGGCTTCGGCGGCACCAATGGCTCGCTCGTCTTTAAACGCTGGACCGAGTAGCCCTGGACGGAAGAGCTCTGGGGTTGTTTCCTTCCAGCTTTGCGCTCGGGTGCGGTCTGCACAAGTCTGCTATTGCCGCGGCGCTTACCTGTTCTTCAATGCCTTTCCATGCACATTATTAGTCGCAAACGTCTACTTGAAGCTTGTGCGCTTCACCCCGATCTCTACGGACCCTTGGACGCGTGGTATCGCCTCGCCAAGCGCGCATCCTGGGCCTCGCTTGAAGACGTACGCAACACGCTCCCTCAGGCGGACGCTGTAGGCCCTTTCACCGTCTTCAACATGAAAGGGAACAGGTTCAGGCTGATTGCCGAGATAAACTATAGGTCCGGACGAATCTTCATTCGCCATGTACTCACCCACCCAGAGTACGATCGAGAAGGATGGAAGCGATGAGTGCCCTCACGATCAATCCCGCGTACACAGCGTTGCTGGCAAAGACGCCTCCCAGGATCATTCGATCCGAAGAGGAAAACCAGGCGTATACCGAAGCGCTTTACGACTTGGACCAACGCTACGATTCCCTTTCGACCGAGGAACGGGAACTCGCCGAATTACTCACCCTGCTCATCGAAAACTTTGAAACTCGCTATGAGCTTGCGCGCTCCACTCCGCTTGAAGTTCTCAACCTCCTTCGCGAGCAACATGATCTACCCAATGCAGAGTTGGCTCTTCTTCTTGGAGGTGAAAGCCAGGTTACCCCTGTGCTCGCCGGCGGTCCCCTGACCACCCAGCAAATCCGAAGCCTGAGTACCCGGTTCCATGTCTCCCCTGAAGTCTTCTTCTAGCCCGAAAGCCATTCCAACCGTCCCAAGATTCGTGAGAACATTTCCCTATGAGCGATTTCATTCCCAAGCCCGAAACCCCCAAGCCGGGAACCATCAAGGTAGGCGGCCTCGGACGCCAGGCGCAGAAACTGCAGGCGCTGCGCGAAAAGGCCGAGCACAAGGCCTCCGGAGCCAAGCCCGCACCCGGCGCCTCCGCCCAGTCTTTCAAAGCCAAAAATTCCTTTGCCGGCAAGAAGACCAGCTTCCAGCGCAAGGCCGTCTAGCGCGTCGTAAGGGCTTGGTAGCCGCACGATGTGGGTGCTTGTCCAGGCGAAGATGCCGCCCCTAGCTGAACGCCGCCCCCACACCCCCGAGAAGAACCCCCAGCAGCCACAGCGTCCCTACCACCACCGCGGACTGCATGATCGTCTTCCGGGCCACAATCGCCATGCCCACGATCTGCAGGCCCACCGACCACAGCTTGATCAGATCGACCGAACTCAGCAGCCCGCGCACCACCGGCGAGGCATTTTGCAGGTAGTAGCCGATATTGGTGCCGATCGGGTTCTTCAGGTCGTAGCTGTCCGCGCCGTTGCCCAGGTAGATCACTGCGACCGCAATCACCGGCGTGATCACATACGGCAGCGCCGCGTACCACGTCACCGCCAGCACCTGCGCAAACGTCGTCTGCGCCCCCAGCCCGAAATTGAAACTGCCCCACAGCAGCAGCGAGTAAAGCAGCAGAATTACAAGCAAGAACACGGGAAATGCGAACGTCCCGTACTTCATCCCCTTCGTCCCAATCGACATCGTCTGGGCCTTCTGCTCGGGCGTCAGATCGTTCATCCGCTCCTGCTGGCGCGGGCTTTGCGCTATCTGGTTTTCGTACACGCGGTCGAAGCCGATTTGCCGCTCGATCACCAGGTTCAACCCCGTGGTCGAAAGCACCATCAGCACAAACGGCAGCCACCAGCTAGTGCTGCGCAGGATATCCGCAAAGGTTTTCGAGGGCGCGACGAACGTGTCCACCACACGTTCCAACTGGCTCAAACCGCGCGCGGGGGCAAGTGTAGACGCAACCGGATAGCTGGCCATCAAGGTTCTCCAAAGAAGGGTATGCCCGCATTCTAAGCCAGATCGCCGATTAGCTTCGCCTTTTGTTGTCATTCCCGCAGGGAATCTGCTGTTGCATTCCTCCGCACAGCCACCAACCAAGTGCCCCATTGATCGCGCTTCTGCGATGAGTGGGCCGGCCGCTCGCTTAGGGCTCCTACTCCACCACCAGCAGCACCGCATTCGCCGCCACGGTCTCGCCTTCCGCTGCCCGCAGCTTCGTCACCGTCCCGGCCTTCGGGGCCTTCAACTCGTTCTGCATCTTCATCGCCTCGATCACCACGCAGCCCTGCCCGGCCTCCACCGTGTCGCCCTCGGCCACCATCACCCGCACCACGCGGCCCGGCATGGGAGCTTTCAGCGCCTTCGGCCCTGCCGCGCCCGCCGCTGCACCCCCGGCCCGCAGGCTGCGCGGATCGGTCACCTCATAGGCCAGCCGACGCCCATCCACCAGCAGGCCGTCGCCGTCGGCGCGTGCATCCGCCACCAGGCCAAAACTGCGCACGCTGCCGTCGGGCATGGTCAGCAAAGCCGAAAGCACGCCCGGAGCCAGCTCCCGCACCTCGACCGGCACTGCCACGCCATCGACCGTCGGCGCGCCCTCCGTGGGTAGCACTACCTTCAGCATCCGTTCTTCCAGCCTGATCCAATGCGTACTCTGCGTGCTCATTGGCGCAACCCCTCATGCCGCGCTGCCGAGCCCCACGCGCTCACCGCAACGCTGGTCGAAGCAGCCATGGCAACAGTACCCTTTGCAAACCAGGCCGCCGCCACCGCCGCGACCTCTACCGGCACATCGGCCGCCTGCACGGTCGCCGGCTCCTGCAGCAGCCGTTCCAGGTACCCCGTATCGATCGCCGCTGTACGGAATCCTTCATCATTCAAAATGCGCCGAAACAGCGAGAGATTCGTCTTGATGCCGCCGATCACATAGCCATCAAGCGCCCCCAGCATGCGCGCGATCGCCGCCTCCCGGGTCTCGCCATAACAGATCAGCTTCGAAAGCATCGGGTCATAGTCGAGCGGCACCTCGTACCCGGCGTAGATCGCCGCGTCCTCGCGTACGCCCGGACCCGCGGGCTGCACCAGCCGTATAATCCGCCCGGGAGAAGGGAAGAATTGGTTATCGGGATCCTCGGCATAGATTCTGCACTCGATCGCATGCCCGCGCAGGCGCACGTCCTCCTGGGTCAGCGGCAGCGGCCGTCCTTCGGCCACACCAATCTGCAGCCGCACCAGGTCCAGGCCCGTTACCTGTTCGGTTACCGGGTGCTCCACCTGCAGGCGCGTATTCATCTCCAGAAAGTAGAACGCCTCGCCAGGTCCGCCTGCGTCCGCGACCAGAAACTCGACGGTCCCGGCATTCGTGTACCCGGCTGAAAGCGCGAGCCGCACCGCCGCCTCCCCCATGCGCCGGCGCAGGTCGGGTGAAACTACCGCCGACGGTGCCTCTTCGATCACCTTCTGGTGCCGCCGCTGCACGCTGCACTCGCGCTCGCCCAGGTATACGCAGTGACCATGCTCATCCGCCATCAGCTGAATCTCGATATGCCTCGGCCGCTCGATCAGCTTTTCGAGATACACCTCGCTTGAGCCGAACGAGTTCTGCGCCTCGCTGGTCGCCGAGCGAAACGCCTCCGCCAGCTCGTCCGCCCCGCGCACTGCCCGCATGCCCTTGCCGCCACCGCCGGCCGCCGCCTTCAGCATCACCGGATAGCCGATCTCCCCCGCCACTCGCAGGGCTTCTTCCACATCCGCCAGGCCTTTTACCGATCCTGGAACCCGCGGCATGCCGGCCCGGTCCGCCGCCTGGCGGGCCAGCGTCTTCGAGCCCAACACCCGCATAGCAGCCGCCGGGGGACCGATGAACCTTACCCCGGCCGCCTCGCAGGCCTCCACAAAGCCCGCGTTTTCACTCAGAAAGCCGTATCCAGGATGCACCGCATCCGCCCCGCAGGTCTTCGCGATCTCCGCAATCAGGTCTCCGCGCAGGTAGCTTTGCGCCGCAGGGGCCGGGCCCAGACGGTAAGCCTCATCGGCCGCCATCACGTGCAGCGCGCCACGGTCGGCATCGGAGTACACCGCTACCGTCGCGATGCCCATTTCGCGGCAAGCGCGCATCACCCGCAGTGCAATCTCACCACGGTTCGCAATCAGTATCTTTTTGATAGGCCTAATCATCGAGAACCCATTCTAGCCTGCAAGCCCTGCATCGCGACCTTTGCATTCTCTATTTAGTGACCTCTGCATACGTTTTTGCCTTTCGGATCAGCAAAAAGGCCTCCGCGCGGGAGGCCTTTTCACGCAGGCGCGAACTACATATTCACGCCGCCCTTTGACTTGTCTTCCTTGCGCTGCTCGTTGATCTTGCGCGCGCCCATCGATTTCTGAGCCCACTGGTCCGCCGCCTGCAGATCGGCCTTCACCGCATCCGCATTGCCGCACTCGAGGTCCGCCTTGCGCCGTTCCATCAGCGACATATACGTCATCGCCTCTTCGTAGGTCGGGTTGATGTCAATCGCCTTCTGCAGCGACTGCAGCCCGCCGGTCACTAGCGGCTGATTCGCGGTCGTCAGGGTCGCGCAGGCCGACTTCGAGAGCTTCAAATTGCCGTCGCTCTTATCCGTCAGCCCTTCCTTGCCCAGCGTCGTCACGGAGTTCTTGTATGCCTCCGTCCAGTCCACCACGCCAATCGTGTAGTACGCTTCGGAGTCGTTCGGATCGAGCGCAATTACCTTCTGCTCGTATTCCTTGGCGGCCGCCACCTTGCCGATATTCCGGTCCAGCGACGCTATCTGCCGCAGCGCGGTCACGTCGTTCGGGTTGCGCTGCAGCACTTCGCCGAACGTTTGCAGCGCCAGGTTGGCCAGGCGCATGTTGTCCGGGGTATCCAGGTTCGGCACCACCTGCGACGCGTAGGTCGTCGCCAGGTAGATCTTCGGGTTCGGATTTTCCGGGTCGATGTTCACCGCGCTCTGAAAGTGGTTGGTCGCCGACTCATAGCGCGCATTCTTGAAGTCCGCCACACCCTTGTTAATCTGATCGTTCGCGCGCAGAGTTTTGCATCCGGTGGCAGAGAGGAGAGAGAGGGCCATCAGGCCGGCCGTCACCGGTACTCGGGCAGTCAATTTCATCGGGCGTATTTCTCCTTGGATAAAGCGGATCGGATAAAAGCGAATCAGCGTGTTCGAACCTGAAACCGATACGATGCCATTTGTCTGATGCTTGATTGTACCGGCTAAGCCTGAAACTGACTAGGCTCCATGCAATCGTTGCAGCAACCATATAGGGACCGTGCTCCCCCTACTCTCTTTCACTGCCCGAAACGCTCATGGAGCCTGTTCCACCGCGCGGCAAAAACAGGCAGAACACCGTTCCACTGGTCCCGGCCTTTACGCGCGAGCGCACTTTCAGCCGACCCTCGTGCCGCTCCACAATCTCCCGCGAAATCCAGAGTCCCAGGCCCGTGCCCGCGATGCCCTTGGTGGTAAAAAACGGCTTGAACATCCGCGCCAGCGTCTCCGGCGCAATCCCCGTGCCCTGGTCGCCAATGGTAAACATCACGCCCACGCGTCCGCTTGCCCAGTCGGTCGCGTCGCGCGTACGAATGGCAAGCGTGCCGCCGGTGCCGCGCATCGCGTCCAGCGCGTTACGCACCAAGTTGCTCAATACCTGCCGAATCTCGCTTTCCAGGCAGACCAGAGCCCCGGTAGCCCGCTCCCGCCGCGCCACCCGCACATCGGCATTCACCGCCCGGCCTTCGTACATGTCCACCACAGATTCCAGCAGATCCTCGGCCGTAATCTCATGGGGCTTGGTCGATTGCTTGTAGAAGCGCAGCGACTGCGACGTAATCAGCGCCACGCGCCGCAACTCCTTGTCCGCCTGCATCACATAGCGCCGCGCCTGGGCAAATCCGTCGGTCTCCTGGCCGAGTTCTTCCTGCGCCAGTTCTTCCTGCGCCAGATACAGCAGGTTCATCACGCTTTCGAGCGGGTTATTGATTTCGTGCGCAATCGACGAAGCCAACCGTCCCACCGCCGCCAGCTTCTCGCTTTCGCGCAGCGCCGCCTCAAAGTCCACGCGCGCCGTTACATCCGTCTGGATGCCCACGAAGTGCGTCAACTCGCCTTCCCGGTTGCGAATCGGCGAAAGCGAAAGCTCGTTCCAGAAAGGCCGCCCATCCTTGCGGAAGTTCTTCAGCACGACCACCACTTCGCAATGGTCGCGAATCGCCTCGCGCAGCTTCTTCACCGCTTCCGGGTCCGTCTCCGCGCCTTGCAGGAAGCGGCAGTTCTTACCCTGCACCTCTTCCAGGCAATACCCCGTCATCACCTCGAAGGCCGGATTCACATAGACCAGCGGCAGGTCCGGCAGGCTGGCATTCGCGACAGAAATGCCACTCGTTACCGAACGGAAGATGCGGCGGTTCAGATGCAGTTCTTCAAGCGCCGTTTCATACCGCCGCGCAAACGCCCGATGTGCATACAGGATGACCGAGAGCTGCGACGCCAGGGTCGAAGGGGTGAGCGGCATGGCCAGCACACCTTCAAAATGCATATCGTCCTTATGCTGCACCCGCGTACCTTCGGGGTCAGCCGACCGCACCGCCACCAGTCCCGGGTTCAGACCTTCGCCATGCCGTTCCCGGCCGGAAAGCCCTTCGCGCAACGTACGGGTATCCGCCTCGTCGGCAATCACCAGCTCAAACTGGCCGATCCTGTCCAGTCCCGGCAGGGTTTCAAACACGATTACCGGCAAGCCAATCTGCGCCGCGGCAGCTTCGACCAGCCGCCTGCCCAGCGCATCGCTCACGATTACCGCCGCTCCGGAAGCCTCGACAACCGGCACACCCGTAGCCTCCAGGGTGCCGAGTCCGTCTTCCAGGTCGTTCAGGTACGAAGCTTTCATGCAGCCCAACTCCAGAGGATCCCGAAATGTGTGATGCCGAGCCCGCCTGCGGTAGCAGCCCGGCCACGGCAGACCGCCAAACAGCAAGGGCAGCGAGACCCATCGCCTCGCTGCCCTTGCTGTAGATTTCAGCGTATCCTAAGCGTCCTTCACACCATCCACAAACGCCTTCAGCTTGCGGCTCCGGCTGGGATGCCGCAGCTTGCGCAGCGCTTTTGCCTCGATCTGGCGAATCCGCTCCCGCGTCACCTGGAAGCTCTGGCCGACTTCCTCAAGCGTATGTTCGGAGCCATCCTCAAGCCCAAACCGCATCTTGATTACACGCTCCTCGCGCGGGGTCAGCGTACGCAGCACCTGGCTTGTGTACTCCTTCAGGTTGACCGAGATGACCGCATCCGCCGGCGAAACCGCCATCCGGTCCTCAATGAAATCCCCAAGGTGCGAATCTTCCTCTTCGCCGATCGGCGTCTCGAGCGAAATCGGTTCCTGCGCAATCTTCAAGACCTTGCGCACCTTGGCGACGGGAATATCCATGCGCCGTGCAATCTCTTCGGACGAGGCTTCGCGGCCAAGCTCCTGCACCAGCTGGCGGCTGGTGCGGATCAGCTTGTTGATCGTCTCGATCATGTGCACCGGGATGCGGATGGTGCGCGCCTGGTCGGCTATTGCGCGTGTAATCGCCTGCCGGATCCACCATGTGGCGTAGGTCGAAAACTTGTATCCACGCCTGTATTCGAACTTGTCCACCGCCTTCATCAGGCCGATGTTGCCTTCCTGGATGAGGTCGAGAAACTGCAGTCCGCGGTTCGTATACTTCTTGGCAATCGAAACCACCAGGCGCAGGTTCGCTTCAATCAGCTCGCGCTTGGCCTTCTCGGCATCCATATCGCCCTGGATCATCTCGCGCTGCGTCCGCTTCAAATCCGCAATCGAGATGCCCGCATCCTGCTCCACGCGTTCCAGATCCAGCTTGCAGTTCTTCTGCTGGCGCCGGTACTCCTTCTTCAGCTCCTCGCTCTTCGACGCGTCGAACTTCACGTCCAGCGCCTTGATCTGCCGTTCGAGCGTCCGCATCGCGTCGACCGTCTTGTTCACCTTGTCGAGCAGCCGCTTCTTCTCGGCGTTAGTGTATTTCAGCTCCCGGATTACTCGGTTCACAAACACGTGCTCGCGCCCAATCAGCCAGCGATACTTGCGCGTCTCCTTGACCTTAGTCTTCGGGTCCTTGCCTTCCAGCTGCTCGCACTTTTCCTCGAGCCCGGTAATCTTTTTCTGGTGCTTCAGGATGATGTCGATCCGCCCTACGGTCTGCCGCACCCGCGCCTGCAGAATCTCTTCCGTCAGCTCTTCCTCGTCGAACAGCACCACTTCCTTGATGTTGCGCACGCCGCGGCGCAGGTCTTCGCCCAGGCCTACAATCTCGCGGATCACAATGGGCGAGCGCGAAATCGCCTTCATTACGCGAATCTGTCCACGCTCGATCCGCTTGGCAATTTCTACCTCGCCTTCGCGAGTGAGGAGTGGCACCGTCCCCATTTCGCGCAGATACATGCGCACCGGGTCGTTCGTTTTTTCAAGCGTTCCGGGCGAAAGATCGAGCTCCACATCCTCGCTCTCTTCGCCGGCCTCGGGCTCGTACTTGTCCCGGTCCCCGCGCTCACGGCTCTCGCTGCCCAGCTCGATGCCCTGGGTGTTGATCGTCGTCAGCAGGTCGTCCAGGTCGTCGGGCGAGGTGATATCTCCCGGCAGAAGATCGTTCACTTCGCCGTAGGTTAGATAGCCCTTCTCCTTGCCCGTCTCCATCAACTTGCTTACATCATCGTCATCTTCGTACTTGTCCATCACGTCGGCCACGTTGGTACGCACTCCTGCTCTTTAATCTGGATAGTGGGATGCCGTCCGCGCGGCAAAGCAGCCTGCGCTCTCGACGAGGCTCTCCCGGTGTTGTTTCTTTGGCTGCAGGGACCAGATGCGGTATGTACCGCGTTGGCAAGCCCATAGTTGACTTAGTGCCGTAGAAGGCAAGTCGGGCATTCGAAGGCGCACGTCCCCAGCGAATCACAGAATATCACAACATTTAGACGCCACCCTGAGAAAAAAGACTCAAAACCCCCGCAGCTCCCGCCCAAGCATCCTCCTTGTTCTCCTTCCCGAAGGGAATCTGCGCTCCTGCCTTTACACTTGCCGTTGCCTTCTTGTTGTCATTCCGAAGGAATCTGCGGTTGCAGTTGCCATTGCCCATCCTACCGCTCATAACCAAACTCATTCACCAGCTGCGGCCGCCGCTCATACAGCGGATACCGCCCCGGCAGCGCTACCCGCGTCAACCGCAGCTCCGGGTCCGCCGCACTCTCCGGCACCAGCACCAGATGCGCGGCATCCGTCTGCTCCACTCGAAACCTGCTCCCCTGCAGCAGATACCCGGCCAGCGTCACCCGGTCGCCCGCGTACGTGCCCCCGCCATGCAGCGTCCCATCTGCCGCCCGCAGCGTCGTCCGCCCGTTTGGCTCCAGATACAGATCGACCAGCGGCGACCCCGCGGCCGTGCGAAACGCCACCGCCTCCCCGCCCCGCACACTCGCCTCCAGATGCCACTCCCCGGCCAGCGCCGGCGGGCTGCGTTCCCCCGCCGCCTCGCGCGTGTACTGCGCATGGTTCA
Organism: uncultured Granulicella sp.; assembly: GCA_964282835.1. Taxonomy (GTDB): domain Bacteria; phylum Acidobacteriota; class Terriglobia; order Terriglobales; family Acidobacteriaceae; genus Edaphobacter. The sequence goes on along the minus strand of OZ196157.1, from coordinate 4,145,100 downwards.
CAAAGCCCTTCAGAAACACCAGCACAAGCACCAGCTCCGCCGCCACAAACCCGTAGCGGCCCACCCGCGTCCGCGCCACAGGCACCCAGCGGCTGGTCAGCAGCACGGCCCGCCGCCGCAGCAGCAGGTCGAACACGCCGGGCAGGTCGGGCGCGGCCATTACCACCGCCATCAGCAGCAGATTGGCCGCGTACAGCCGCACCGGCACATCGAAAAACACATCGAACAGCACCACATTGGCCATGATGACCACGGCCAGCAGAGCCCCGGCCAACGCCGTTCGCCGCCACAGCAGAAGCAGCCCGCACAGCGTTTCCACCAGCCCGCACACAAACTCGTAGGTATGGTTCGAGCCCAGCAGCGTCCAAAGCAGCGTCATCGGCGACAGATTTCCCACCGGCTCGTTCAGCACCGCCAGCGAGGGCGACTCGATCTGGATCGGCCATAGCTTGATCGACCCGTACCAGAGCATCGCCACCGCAACCGTAAGCCGCAGCAGAAACCGCAGATAAAGCCAGAGCGTTTCCTCCCTCTGCGCCTCGTCCCTGCCCCGCGCGAAGCCCGACCAGACCGCCGTCCCCATAATCGCTATTGCCACCATCAAACCAGCCGTAAGCCAGTCCAGCGCCCGGTCCCCGAACCCGCTCGCGTGTGGCACCGCCGCCGGCCCGACCAGGTACAGCCAGTGCACCGCCATCCATTGCGAGAGCCTGAGGTAAGGCAGGTTGAGCAGTCCCTGCAGCTTCACCCCAAACTCCGGCACCTTCTCGAACACCGTCTTGTGGTTCGAGCCGAGCGCAAACTGCACCAGATAGAGAAACAGAAAGCGAAATCCAAGCCGCAGCGACCGGGGCCAGGCCGTTCGGTTTGGGGTCTCCGGCATCGATCCATTCTCCGAGCCGGCCCCAGGCGGGTCAAGCCGAAAGCTCCGCCCTTTCAAAACTCCCCTTGATCAGAGCTTCCTTAGAGGCCGGTGCTCTTGCCCTTCTTGTTGTCATTCCGAAGGAATCTGCGGTTGCTCTTGCCGTTGCCTTCCTCACCAGCTCCCCCGCACCCTTTGGAGCGCATCAGTCGAATCGTGAGACAAAAGCAGAGGCAACCGCAGATTCCCTCCGGGAATGACAACAAGAAGGCGAGCCGGTCTAAAAGCTCAACCGCGCTCCGAACTGAAACTGCCGCGGATCGCTCGCCGAAGTCTCCTGCCCGGCGTTGGTGTAAAGCAGGTTCACATCCAGCGTGTTGTTCTTGTTGATCAGGTTGAACGCGTCTGCCGTCACCTGCAGCGCCATCTTGTTCTCGAACTGGAACGCCTTGGCGAAGCGGATGTCGGTAAATGCCACAAACGGCCGCACTCCCGCGTTGCGTCCCACGTTGCCCGCATAGAAGCTGCTTGCCGGCCCGGCCGTCACCGGCGCGTCCAGATAGCACGGCACGTTGAACGCTCCGGTCTTCGAGTACCGGCTCAGCACCGGCGCGTAGCCGCACGAGTTGGTTCCCGACCCCACTGCCACCGCGTTCGGACGGTCCGTGATCGAGTCGAAGTCGAAGTTTGTGTCCTGCGACGTAAAGATGTTGAACGGCCGTCCCGAGCTGACCTCGAAAATCGGCGCCACTGTAAACCCGGAGAACACGCCCGGCAGAAAGCCCGAGCCCAGCATCTTGCCGCTCAGATGGCCGGAGTTGTAAACCCCCGAAAGCACAAACCGGTGTCTCTGGTCGAAGATCGAGGTCGAGCGGTCGCCATTCGGATTGAAGTTCGTCGCCGGCGCGTCCGACGTCGACACGATGTCGTCCACATCGTCGATCGCGTGCGACCAGGTGTAGGAGCCCAGGAACTGGAAGTTGTCCGAGAAGCGCTTGTTCACGTTGATGCTCAGCCCGTTGTAGCTCGAGCTCGCCGTCGTCTCCTGCGTGGTCAGGTCGCTGAACGGCACCGGCACCCCGACGCCCAGCCCGTCGGCCGCGGCGATCTGGCCGGCCAGCGCGACGCACTGCCCCGCACCCTGCGCGGTCAAAAAGTTCGCTAGCGAGGTGTTCAGACCGCCCTTGCGGAAGAAGTTCAGCAGCGCCGGCGTCACATACGGGCCGCTCGGTCCCACGCCGCACGGGTTTACGCCCGAGGCGCTCGCCACCGTCAGCGGATTGGTCTGCAGGTTGGCCGTGGCCGGAGCCGCCGCGCCCGCGTTCACCGCGCTCAGCGCATTGCGGAAGTTCGCAATCAGCAATTGCGGGTTCACCGCGTTCAGGTTGATCGGACGCGTCAGGTGGCGTCCGCCGGTAGAGTTGTACGCCAGGTTCACCGTCAGGTTGTGGCCCAGGTCCTGCTCCAGGCCGAACGAAATCTGCTGCACATACGGCGTGTGCCAGTTGGCCCCGATCAACGTGCCCGAGGGCAGAATCGCCAGAGGAAAGCCGGTAGCCAGGAAGTTGTCGTGCACAAAGACGGAGTTGCTGTTCAACCCGTCGAAGCGCTGCTGCGCAGCAATGTAGTTCAGCCCCGGGTAGGGGACGCAGTTGGCATTGGCCAGCGAGCCCTGGAAGGCGTTGGTCGCGTTCAGGTTGGTCGGGCTGGCCGTCGAAGCCGCCGTGCAGGCCGCGCCGCCGGCCAGAATCGTCAGCGGGTTGTCGTAGGTGTCGAGCGTCTGGGCCTGCGGGCCGATCGAGCCCGGCGCCCGGTTGTAGAACAGCCCGTAGTTGCCGCGCACGACGGTCTTACCCGTGCCGTAAACATCGTACGCAAATCCCACCCGCGGCGCCACGTTGCCCAGCCGCGTGTTGATGCCTTCCACCGCGCCAAAGGCGGTCAGCGCGTTCTGAGTCAACGCATTGCCGGCCGCTTTGATCTGGTAACGCTCGGCGTCATAGCGGATGCCGTAGTTCAACGTCAGCCGCTTCACCTTCCACGAGTCCTGCGCATACGCGCCCAGCACGTCGATATTGTCCTTGCCGGCCTGGTTGCCGATCGATTGCACAAACGATTGCGGCTCGCCCAGCCCATACGCCTGCAGGGCCGAAAGCCCGGGCAGCCCAGTCGCAATCGAGATGCCGCCAAAGCTGTAGTCACCGCCCTCATACGTCTGGGCCACCACAAAATCCAGGTCCACATAACGTACGTCGACACCGAACTTGAGGGTGTGGCCGCCCAGCGTGTAGGTAAAGTTGTCCTGGAATTGCGACTGGTCCTCCACCCGCTTCAGGTCTGCAAACGGCGTCTTGCCGAAGTACGCGAAGCCGGGAATGTTGACCGCCACCTGGCTGCCCGCCACCGTGTTCTGGTTGTCGAACGCCACCGGATGCCGCGCAAACTGGAAGCGCACCTCGTTCACCTTGTTGGGGCTGATCAGGTACGTATCCTGGCCCAGGATCGACCAGTCGTGCACCCTCTGCTCGGCCGTACGCGAGCCGCTGTTCTGGCCGAAGTTCTGGTTCGAGGCATTCTCCTGGATGCCCGTAATGTAGCTCGGCGACGCCGTGCCGCGCAGCAGCAACTGGTGCTTCTCGCTCAGCTTGTGGTCCAGGCGCAGCGAGTAGATCTCTGTTTTTTCCTGCACCGGGAAGTTGCCGATCAGCGAGTTCAAGGCCACAAACGAGGCCGGCGTCGGCTGGCCCGAGCTGGCGAAACCCGTAGGCCCGAATGTTGTTTGCAGAAACGCAGGGTTGCGGCCCGTAAGCGCAATCGACGAGCTGGAGGCGACCGCCCCCAGGTACGACTGGAACGCCGCCGAAGCGCCTGCAGCCGAAGGCGTCGCGTTGAAGAACGCCTGCTGGTCCGGCGTCGCCTGAATGACCAGGGCCCCGGTGGGCGCGCCGAAGAAGCGCGAAACGTCGGTATTCACCAGGCCGAAGTTGTTCTGGCCGATGTTCGAGAAGCCGCTCTCTTCGCGGCGCGTAATTTCGGTGCCGAAGAAGTAAAACGTTCGGTCCTTCTTGATGGCGCCACCCACCGTGAAGCCGGCCTGTACCCGCGTGTAGGCAGGCTGGTACACGTCAGAGAACGGGTTGGTCGCCTGGATGTAGCGGTTGCGCAGAAAGCCGAACGCTGAGGCGTGCGTCGCGTTGGTGCCCGATTTGGTCACGATGTTGACCACGCCGCCCGACGCCCGCCCATACTCGGCCGAAAAGCCATTGGTGATGATCTGGAACTCCTGCACGGCATCCTGCGACACCGTCGCGCGGGTGCCGCCCGAAAGGTAATCGCCCGAGTCCGCGCCGTCCACGTTGATGGAGTTCGAGCGTGCATTGACGCCGCCGAAATTGAGCCCCGAGGTCGGAATCGCGCCCACCGAAGGCGTCGAGTCGCGCGCGATCTGCGAGTTCGTCAGAGTGAAGTTGACGTAGTTGCGGCCGTTCGTCGGCAGGTTGGTAATCTGCACCTGGTTCACCACGGTCGATTGCGACGAGCGGTCGGTCTCGAGGATTTCGGCGCCCGTGTTCACCGTCACGGTGGTGTCGGACGCGCCGACCGTCAGGGCCAGCGGAAGCTCGGCCTGCTCGCCCACCGTCAGGACGACGTTGCGCTGCTCCAGCTTGCCGAAGCCGGTAAAGCTGGCCGTCACCGTATAGTCGCCGGGAGGCAGTTGCAGCAGCTGGAAGTTGCCGTTCGCGTCCGTCACCGACGTGCGGGAAAAGCCGTTCGACGAATCGGAAGCCGTAACCTGGGCCCCGGGAATGACCGCGCCTGTGCTGTCCTTCACCGTCCCCTTCAACTGCGCGGTGGAAATGCTTTGCGCCAGCGCCGGCCGCGTAAAAGAAGGCGCCAGGCCGGCCACCGCGAAGGCGGCAAAGAGCAAAGGCAGAGTGCGAAATCCGCAACGTTTCAACATGACAGGTTCTCCCTCGAAATCAGCCCGGAGGCCGCACATGACTAGAGCCGTTCAGCACCGGCGGAGTGTGCTCCGCGGTGACGCGACTTTGTACATGAATAGGCATTCAGTGCGCAAGGGGTACTTGGGGTATTCGTACCAGTGGAACCATCCGCAACCCATTGTCATCCTGAGCGGAGTTGGGCGGGCTTTTCCGCCAGACGGAGTCGAAGGACCTGCGTTTCGCCGGGAGCCGAAGGAGATCCGGGAGCAAACGCAGGTCCCTTCGGCTACGCTCAGGATGACAATTTACCGAACCGGCGCGTTACCGAACCGGCGCGTCGCGCAACCTCAAGATGCCATCCAGAATGGCATCCGCCATCTGCCGCTTGGTGCCTTCCGTCAGCTCGGCGGCACCCTCCGGCGTGACAAACCAGCCTCCATTGCGGTCCGCGTCGAAGCCCAGCCCGGCGCGCGAAACGTCGTTCGCCACCACCGCATCCACACCCTTGGCGATCAGCTTGCGCCGGGCTTCTTCAAGCACGTGTTCGGTTTCCGCGGCAAAGGCCACCACCAGGGTGCCCGGCGCGCGAGCACGCGCCACGCCCGCGATGATGTCTTCAGTCGGCGCAAGCTCGAGCGTCATCGGCCCGCGCCGCTTCAGCTTCTGGCCGGCCACGGCGAGCACCCGGAAGTCCGAAACCGCCGCCGCGCCGATCACGATCGAAGCCTGCGGCAGGCGCTCCATCACGGCCGCCAGCATCCCGGCCGAGGTCTCCACCGAGACGCACTCGCACCCGGCAACCGTCGCCGCGGCCGCCGTCACCAGCCTTACCTGAGCGCCGCGGACCTGCGCTGCTTCGGCGAGCGCATGGCCCATCTTGCCGCTCGAGCGATTGCCTAGGAAGCGTACCGGATCGATCGGCTCGCGCGTTCCGCCCGCGGTGACGAGCACGGTTTCGCCCAGCAAATCCTGGGGCCGGGCAAGCGATTGCAATACAGCATCGGCAATGCGCCCAGGCGCCGCCAGCCGGCCGCTGCCCACCATGCCGCAGGCCAGGTCGCCGCTTTCGGGCTCGACCACAAGCACCCCGCGCTCGCCCAGCAGGCGCAGGTTCGCGCGCGTCGCCGGGTGCTCCCACATGTTCACGTTCATGGCCGGAGCCACGATCACCGGGACCTTCGTCGCCAGGTAGACGGTGGTGATGAAGTCGTCGCTCAGCCCATGCGCCATTTTGGCGAGCGAGTGCGCGGTCGCCGGGCAAACGACCATCGCATCGATACGCTGGGCCACGCCGATATGCTCGATCGGCACGTCTTCGGTCGGCGGCTCGACGGGCTCCCAGAGCGACTGCAGCACCGGCCGGCCGGTCAGCGCAGCAAAGGTCAGCGGACGTACAAACTCCTCGGCGGAAGCCGTCATTGCCACCTCGACGGTGACGCCGCGCCGCTGCAGCTCGCGCACCACCTCGGCGGCCTTGTAGGCAGCGATGCCGCCCGTCACCGCGACCAGGACTCTCATCGTGCCCCAAGCAACAGGTTGTCGATAAGGCGGGTCGTGCCGAGATAAGCCGCAACCGCCACCAGCGCGCCCTCATGTGCCTGCTCAAGCGGCTCCAGCGTGGCTGGATCGACCACCTCGGCATAGTCCAGCCGCACCCGGCCAAGCTCCTGCACCAGCAGCACGCGCAGGGTTGCCGCGCGTGTTTCGCCTGCCTGCCAGGCCTGCCGGACACAGGCCAGCCCGCGCGACAAAGCCACCGCCTCGGCTCGTTCGGCGGGCGTCAGGTAGCGGTTGCGCGAGCTCATGGCCAGCCCGTCCGGCTCGCGCACCGTGGGGCACACCACAAGCTGCACGGGAAAGTCGAGGTCGCGCACCATGGCGCGCAGCACAGCTACCTGCGCGGCGTCCTTCTGGCCGAAAAACGCCAGGTCCGGACCCACGATGTGGAACAGCTTCGCCACCACCGTGGCCACGCCGCGAAAGTGGCCGGGCCGCGAGGCTCCATCCAGGCGATCGCCGATGCCGGGAACTTCCACAAAGGTGCCGCGCCCTTCAGAAGACAGTCCCGCGGGATACATCTCTTCCGGCGCGGGCGCGAACAGCAGGTCCACCCTCTCGCGCTCGAGCACGGCGCAGTCCTCGGCAAAAGTGCGCGGGTACTTCTCGAGATCTTCACCTGCGGCAAACTGCAGCGGATTGACGAACAGCGAAGCCGCCACCGTGGCACACCGCGCCCGCGCCGCCCGCAGCAGCGACACATGGCCCGCGTGCAGCGCGCCCATGGTTGGAATGAGCCCAAGGTTATCCCTGGAGGCCCGGCAAGCCGCGCGCATCTCCTTGATCGTCGTAATCACCCGCACGGTCAGGCCTCGGCCGTTACAGGATCGGCGAGTTCCTTGCGCACGGCCACGGGCAGGTGGTAGCTCTCCTCGTCCGAGGGAAAGGTGCCGGCGGCAACGGCCTCGCGGTAATCCGCCAGACCCGCGCGGAAGACCTCGGCCGCATCGCCGAAACGCCTGACGAATTTGGTTTTTGCCGTGAAGGTAAGGTGAAAGACATCGTGCAGCACCAGGATCTGCCCGTCGCACTCCGGCCCGGCGCCGATGCCGATAATCGGGATGTGCAGCCGCGCCGTAATCATGGCGGCCACTTCGCGCGGTATGCCTTCGAGCACAATCGCCACGGCACCGGCTTCTTCAAGCGCCAGGGCAGCGCGCAGCAGCTCATCCACCGCCTCGACCGTCCGGCCCTGCACCTTGTAGCCGCCCATCGCGTTCACGCTTTGCGGCGTAAGCCCAATGTGCGCCACCACCGGGATTTCGGCTTCCGTGATGGCCCGCACCACGGCCACGCGATTGCGTCCGCCCTCCACCTTCACGGCCTCGGCGCCGCCTTCCTTCACCATGCGCAGTGCGTTACCCACGGCCTGTGCCGTGCCTACGTCTGTGCCCAGGTGGTAGCTGCCGTAAGGCATGTCCGCGACGACCAGCGAGCTGCGTACGCCGCGCCGCACAGCCTTGACGTGGTGCAGCATTTCGTCCATCGTCACCGAAAGGGTATCGGGATGGCCTAACACGGCCATGGCGAGCGAATCGCCGACCAGGATCAGGTCGATGCCGGCCTCATCGACCAGCCTGGCTGTGGGGAAATCGTACGCGGTGATGGCGGTAATCTTGTCGCCCGAAGCCTTGCGTTCCTGCAGGCTGCCCACGGTTACTTTCGGCCAGCGCAACGCAGCGGCATCCACACCCAAACCAGTCAGACTCATCGTCATCTCCATGCCATCCTGCGTAACCCAGCAGGTAAAGCTAGAACGACCACATCATAGCCCCGCAGCCGTATTGTTGTCATTCCCGAAGGGAATCTGCTTCTCGCCTTTACCGTCCAACCCCACGCATCTTGTACGCCACCAGCTCCAGCATCTGTTCGGCCCGCATCCCCTCCGGCCGCGCCACACCCATTCTGCCGGCCATGGTCGTGGCGAGCCGCTCCGCAAGCTCGTCCCGCTTCGCCACAGGCAGGTCGAGCGCGCGGCTGAAGAAAAGCTCGATGGTGTGCAGGTCGTCCGGGCGCAGACGCGCCACCGCATCCGCCGGCAGGGCGCTTGCGTTGGCGGCCCATTGCTGCCGCGCCCCGGGCATCAGGCCTGCCATGCTCTCACCCACCGTGCTTTCAGGCGAGGCGGTAAACGTTCGGCTGGTATGCGTCAGCACGGGCTGGTCGTCGGCGCGCTCGTGCACCACGATCGTGCCAGCGGCAAAGTCGCCCAGACGTTTGTGCTGCCGGTTGCACAGCATGCTGATGAGTCCGACGACGTACAGGTTGGGCAGGCTGTCGACCAGCCGCAGTAGGTTGCGGGTCATCGATTCGAATAGCGTGATGGAGCGCCCGGAGTCCTTGAGCACGCGCAGCTTCATGATGCGTTTGCCCGGCGTCTGGCCATGCCAGAAGGCTTCAAACAGCACGAAATAGCCCCACAGCATAAGGAAGTTGAGCAGGATGAAGCCCGCAATCAGCCACTTGCCGGCGCGATCGAGCGTCGTATCGCCGGGCCCGACGCCCATCCTGCTGCCCGAGGGAATGGCCACATAGATGATGAGGCCGATGACGAAGTAGAAGATAAACTGAATGAGCGTATCGAGCGCGATGGCCAGAAAACGGCTGCCGACGCCGGCCACCGGGAAGCGCAGATCCACCTGTTCGGGCGTCTCGATGTTAAGCTGGTCGGCATAGTCGTTCATCGTTGTTGCCCAAGCCCCCTTATGATTACGAACCGCTGGATCGCGCTGCGTCAACCCAACTGGACCCGCCTGGAAGCGCTCGCCCTGCAGGCCGAAACAACCGGCTTGAAGCATTTTTCCGCCGCCGAGCTGCGCGATTTCGGGCTGCTGTACCGCCAGGCCGCCGCCGATCTTTCCGCCGTGCGTACCGATCGCGGAGCACGCACACTCGAAGCCTACCTTAACCGGCTGGTGGCCCGCGCGCACAATTTCGTGTACTCGGGCCGGCAGTTTTCGCCGCGTTCCATCTGGCGCTTCATAGCGTATGAGTATCCCCGCCTGTTTCGCCGGCTGCTGCCCTACACCGCCACGGCGTTCGCGCTCTGTATCGCCAGCGGCCTGGTGGGGATGATCATCACATTCGTGCGCCCGGAGTTTATCCACGCGCTGCTCGGCCCGGAGATGATTTCGACCATCGAGCACCACAAGATGTGGACCGATTCGATCCTGGGCTCGGAGCCGCAAAACTCCTCCGCCATCATGACCAACAACATCAGCGTGTGCTTTTACACCTACATTGCGGGCGTGCTGGCCGGGCTCGGCACCCTGTTTTTCCTGGTCTTCAACGGCTTTCAGATCGGCGTCATCCTGACCACGTGCGCGCAGCACGGCATGGCGCTTTCGCTCACCAGCTTCATGGCCGCCCATGGCGCGCTCGAGCTGCCGAGCATCTTTATCGCCGGCGGAGCAGGCCTGCGGCTGGGCGCGGGCATGCTGTTTCCCGGCTACCTGCGCCGCCGCGACAGCTTCGCCAGGGCAGGCGCGGAATCGATCCGGCTGCTTGCCGGCACGGTGCCGCTGCTGGTCATCGCGGGCACGCTCGAGGCGTTTCTCTCGCCGCAGCGTGCCCCGGCGGCGCTCAAGTTTTCCATTTCAGCCGTGCTGCTTGCGGGGCTCATCCTGTGGCTTTCGGAAGGCTGGCGGCGGATGCCGGCGCGCCTGGCAGGCGAAGCAAAGGCAACCGCAGATTCTCCGCGGGAATGACAACAAAAGGGCCCGGCTTCGCCTTGAGTGCGCGGCGGACTTGCCTTTCTTGTTGTCATTCCCGAAGGGAATCTGCGGTTGCTCTTTGTTGTCATTTTCGAAGGGAATCTGCTTCTGTTCCTTGCCTGCCCAGCACGAAACCCTACGGCGCAACCCCGCCCTTCAACGCCGCCGCCACCTCCGGGTCGATCGGCCGGTCCGCCTGTTTGAGCAACAGCGTTACCTGCCACATGTCCGCCTGACTCAACTCCTGCTTGTAGGCGGGCATACCGGTCAGGCGGATGCCGTTGTCGATCTTCCAGTAGGTCTCGCCGGGTTCGTCGTCGCTTACGCCGACTACGCCCTTCTTGCCATGAGCCTTCCAAAGCTGTGGCGCGCCGGGGTATTCGTGCGGCCCGATGGTGCTGTCCAAGCCTGGGGTGCCGTGGCAGAACGCGCATTGCCCGGCATAAATCTTCGCTCCGGCGACCAGGTCCTGGTGGCTTGGCTGGAAGGGTGTGGACGCCATCTCGCGGTCGATCCGCGCGTTGAGCGGAATGTGCACGATGGCCTTCTCGTCCGGAAACGGCTTGTCGCCTACCGCGACCGGCGGGTGCCCGTAGCGAAGGTACACATAGCCGCCCGCGACCAGCGTCACGAGTGTAAGCAGCACACCCAGGATGAAGCCGGCCAGACCGCCTCGCCGAGGTTCACGTTCCATTAGAGAGTTCTCCCGCATGCTTGTTTGGATGCAGTCTGTGTGCTTCTGCAAGGACATCCCGCAGATCCCTGCGGGATGACGACAAAACGGAGCTACAAGAGTCCGCGGCCTTTCACGTCCAGGTAAGCGTTGATGGCGCGCATCCCCACCTCGCCCGGCGTGCTTTCAACCACCAGCACGCCCTGCTCGCGCAGCCTGGCGATGGTTTCGCGGCGGCGGTCGAGCATCTCCTTGGCCGCCGCGGAGGCGTACATGCCCTCGACGGTTGTGGCCTCGCGCGCGGCCAGCTCTTCGAGCTCCGGGTGGTGCAGCAGCACGAGCAGCACCAGGTGGCGGCGCACGAGCTCGACCGCAGCGGCCACAATCTCCGGCCGGCCCGCGCTGTCGGCGATTTCGGTAATCCAGACGATGAGCCCGCGCCGGCGCTGCAGATGCTTCAGCCGGGCAGCGGCGTTCAGGTGGTTGGCCTCGCCCGGCTCGGCGTGTACCTGCGCCAGCTGGTCGATCAGGCTGCGCAGATGGGCCGGGCCGGCGCCGGGCAGAAGCTGCTGCTGCATCTCGCGCCCGTAGGTCAGCAGGCCGCACTTGTCGCCCGAGGCGCCCACGGCTTCAGCCAGCATGATGGCCGCGGTGGCTGCCTGGTCGAGCTGGGTGACGGTGAGCAGAAGCGCCTCGCCCTGCTCCTGTTCGCTTTGCTGCTGCGCTGCCGTGCCTTGTGTGCGCAGGCTGAAGGCGGTGCGCGACAACCGGCCCGCGTCGAGCACCACCCACACCTGCTGGCTGCGCTCCGTGGTGTATTGCCGCACGATCGGTTTGCGGCGGCGCGCGGTGGCGGTCCAGGAGATGTTGCGCAGTTCGTCGCCGCGCACGTAGTCGCGCAGGCTTTCGAACTCGCGTCCGATCCCGCGCTGCTTCAGCCGCCGCTTCTGCAGCTCGATCTGCCGGGCGCGCATGAGGTAGAGGCTGGTCGAATCGCCGCCCTGCACCATGGCGGGGAACACGCGAATGTCCTGGCCGGCCTCGGCCACGGCCCAGCGCTCCACCAGCTTGAGGCCGGAGCGGTAACGCAGAAAGATGTTGCCCAGGCGCACCTCGCCGCGGCGACCGGGAAAGCAGTCGAGCGTGGCGCGCACGGGATCGCGCGGGAAAGCCTGCACCCGGCGCACCTGCGGGGTGGGCATCAGCGAAAAGTCGAGCCCGTCAGTGATGTCGATTTCGAGCAACCGGCTGCTTTGCTGCACCACCTCAAGCTCGACGACGGTACGCTCGCCAAGCCGGGGGGAATCGCGAAAGCGGCGCGTCACCTGCAGCTTTGCCGGTGCCGGCAGGGTGCCCACTTCAAACGCAAGCAGCACGACAAGCAGCCCGTCCCAGGCCAGCATCAGCCAGATGCGGTGTGGGTGGAAAAACGCCGGCACAAGCCACAGCAGGCCCGCGAGGAAGAGCAGCAGGGCGCGCGTCGTCAGGCCGTAGCCAAGCACGCGGCCAGCCCTGCCCAGCGGCCTGGCCGTGCCCGTCACCGGCTCTGGAATCAATGTCCGCATGCGCCACCCTTACTTCGGCAAAGCGACCGCGGCCAGTACATCGGCGAGCACGCGGTCGGGGTCGAAGCCTTCGAGCTCGGCCTCGGGCTTGAGCCGCAGGCGATGCCGCAGCACCGGCAGCGTGGCGGCCTTTACGTCGTCCGGCACCAGGAAGTCGCGGCCCTCGCGCGCAGCATAGCCTTTGCTGACCAGCAGCAGCGCAGCCGCCGCGCGGGGCGACGCACCCAGCGCGATCGTGGGCCACTCGCGCGTGCGCCGCACCACCGCGAGCAGGTAGTCGAACAGCGCGGGCTCAACCGTGACGGCACGCACTTCGGCACGGGCCGCGGCCAGGGTGGCAAAGGCAACGCTCTCGACCGGACGCTGCTCGAGCGCCTTGGCGCCGGCGCTGGCGTGGTGGCGTTCGAGCACGTCGCGCTCCTCGGCCACGCTCGGATAGCCGACCTGAATCTTGAGCAGAAAGCGGTCGAGCTGCGCCTCGGGCAGGGGGTAGGTGCCTTCGAATTCGATCGGGTTCTGGGTGGCGAAGACGGTGAAGTAGTCGTCCAGCCGGTGGGTCTCGCCGTCTAACGTCACCTGCCGTTCTTCCATGGCTTCGAGCAGGCCGGCCTGGGTACGCGGCGGCATGCGGTTGATCTCGTCTGCCAGCAGAAACTGGGTAAACACCGGCCCTTTGTGCAGTACGAACTCGTTGGTCTGGAGCGAGAAGACGTTGGTGCCCAGAATATCGGCCGGCATCATGTCCGGCGTGCCCTGCACCCGCTGGAAGCCGAGCGCAAGGAAGCGCGCAAGCGTCTTGACGGTGAGGGTTTTGGCCACGCCGGGCAGGCCCTCCACCAGCGCATGGCCGCCGCACAGCACGGTCAGCAGAGCCTGGTCGATCATTTCTTCCTGGCCGGCAATCACGCGGCCAATCTGCGCCCGGCCCTGCTCGAACAGCGCCAGCGTCGCCCCTACGCTCGAAGAGTTCTGCTCCGTATCACTCACGCCCATATCACTCAAGTCCATCGTTCCTTTCTACACGACTGCCCTCCCTGCGGCCTGAGTCGAGGGCCGCGGCCAGATCGCGGCGATCCTTTTCAAGCGCCTGCACCAGCTTCAACGCGCCCTTCGGCCCCAGCTTGCCTTCGCCGGCATCCTGCGCATACTGGAGATCCCGCGTAACCCCCTGCCACTGCCCACCGAGCCGCCCGCGCAGCGCCTCGCCGATCGCCTCCGGCCCGCCGCGCAGGGTTTCGCGCGTCAGCCCGCAGCTTTCGTGCAGAAAGCGCCGCAGCCGGTTTTCCGCCGCGCCCGTCGCCGCCGCGGTCGCTCCCGCCTTTTCGTAGAGCCGCCCCATGGATTCGGCAAACTCGAGCGGCGAGGTGCGCGGCACGTTCGCGGGCGTGCGCAGCGGGCCGTTTCTGCGGCCCAGGCTCAACACCAGAAGTACGCCGACCGCGACGCACTGCCAGGTAAGCGGCCACCAGGGCAGGCCGGCCAGCGTGCTGCCTACGTTTTCGTGCTCGCTATGCAGCCACTCGTCGAACAGCACGGTCCTGCCGGCAGACCCTACAGGCCCCAGGCTTGCCAGCACAAGCTGCAGGCTGGCGTTCTGCTTCAACCCCTGGTTGGTGATGGGCGTGGGCGAACTCCACCAGATGGCCTCGCCCTGGCCCACCGGGTAGGCGACCACCACGGCATCCTTGCCGCAGCGCTGGCGCACCCGGTAGAGCGGCCCTTCGGGCGTCCAGCGCGAGGGCTCGGCAATCTCGACGCCCTGCGGCTTGCCCAGCGCGCCCGCGCCTTCACCCGTCGTCAGGCACAGCTCTTTCAACACGCCTGTGGCCGCCCCGGTGGCCCCGCCGGGCAGCAGCCTGGCCCCAGTTTCGCCGGTAGCGATCACGCGGCCGCCACGCTGCATAAAACGTTCGAGACCCTGCTGCACCGCTTCCAGATCCTTGAAAGGAAGCTGCGGGCTCGTAATGACCAGCGTGGTCCGTGCCGCGTCCAGCCGGTCGAGCCGGGTCGCGGGCTCCGTCCAGCGGTCGACCCCATAGCCGAGCTCCGGCAACAGCAGAAAAGCCGCTTTTACGCCGTGCGTGTCGGCGTTGTAGGTGGTGGGCTCGGGGTCGTTGGTATCGGCGCGCGGGCCGAACGCCGCGAACAGCAGGATGGCCGCCACTGAGGCGCCCACCAGCCAAAGCACAAACGAGCGGTCGGAACGCTTGCTGCCCGTGCGCGCCATCAGCTCGCCGTCCCTGTTCTGGCCGTGTCGGTTCTAAGCTCCGCCAGCAGCGCCTCGGCCTGCCGGTAGTCGGTCTCGGCGGCCGGCCGCAGCCCGTACCACAGGCGCTCGAAGACACCCGTCAACCCACCCAGCGCGCGCCGCTTCGGGCTGCCGGGCTCCAGCAGACGCACGTACTCGCGCGGCGTGCGGGCGCGGTTGGCGCGCCACATCTTCTGCCCTTCGAGCATCACAATGGCCGCCCAGTAGAGGCTGTGCACGGCCTCCCGCCACTCGCCCGCGGCGGCGGAGGCCTGGGCCCGCGCCGCCCAGTCCTCGCTCTCCTTCTCCCAGCCGCCCAGCCCTGCATCCGGGCCGGCCGCGAGGACAACCCGCTGCTGGCGGCTTACCCGCAGCGCCCAAACGACCAGGCCGGCAGCCGCCAGGGCCAGAAATCCCCATTCGAGCGCCAGACCCACCCACGACGACTTGGGCAGCAGCGAGCCGGCAGCCATAAATGCAGCATCGAGCAGCAGGCCGAGTTGCGCCATCTTGCGTGCCCAGTAGCTCTGGTCCTGCACCCGGCCAAATTCACGGCGGCGCAGAATGGCATCGGCTTTAGCGCGTGCTTCGGTCATCGGCGTGGGCAGGCTGGGGGCAGCTCCGACTTCGGCCGCTTCGCCGTCCAGCCGGGCCTGCGCCTCGGCGAGTTGTTCGGTGCGGTCCTCTGCCTTGGCATCCCTGCCTTTTTCGAGCGCCGTCCGCAGCCAGTCCCAACGCACCGCGAAGCTTTCCTGAGACGCGGCCGCACCCACCTGAACATCCTTGCCCACCCTGGCCGGGTCGCAATCGGTGGCGCGCGCCTGGCAGGCTCGGACGACGCCCTGCAGCCGCGCCAGCTCGCCCAGGTAGTCGGCTTGCGACACGGCCTTCAGGTCTTCGGCCCGGGCCGGCAGGGTCGCCACAACCACCGCAAGCAGCACCATTCCAGTCCAAAGCAGGCGCATTCTCGTCCCTCAGCCTTCCGCCGCGCGCTCGAGCGAGAGTTCCACATCGAGCGCTTCACGCCGCACCCGCTCATCAAGGTACAGGAGGCAGAATGCGATGGCTCCCACCGGCGTTACCAGCGCGCCGGTGGCAAAGGTCGCGAGCAGGGTCAGCGCTTCGAGCCCCATGCGTGTACCGCCGTGCGAAATCGTCATGAACACGGCAAACACGCCCTGGACGATGCCGGCCGCCAGACTCAGCACATAAATGAGCGCGAGTACGGCAAACACCCTGCCCTTGCGTCCGGCGACCAGGTCCTTGCTGCGCCGCATGGATTGACGCACGGTCGTGTCTTCGCTGACCGCCACCGCAATGCCAAGCGAATTACGGATGTACGCAATCACCGCGTAGACAAAGGCCGCCAGCACAGGAAGCAGCAGGACCGCCCCGAGCGCCTGCTGGCCCAGCTTCGCATCGACCATCAGCACCACGGCCGGGATCAGCAGGAGCAGCGGCAGCCACATGGCGCTCCAGCTTTGCCACAGCACGATGCCGAGATAGCGATACCAGAAGCGCCTGACCGTGCGAAACGCCAGCCCCACCGCGGTTTGCCGGCCCAGGTAGACGGCGCTGACGGCCGAAACCGTCGCCGCCTGGGTAACGCTGTACGCCATCAAAAAGATGACGCTCGTGACCAGGGTAGAAATGCCCGAAACGAGGATCGCCCGGGGGCCATCCGCACGCTGCATGTTCAATCCGCCGAAGCCCCAGGTCAGCCGCACGAAGGTCCCCAGGGTGGTGACGGCGGCCGCCACGGAGCTGAGCCCTACATACAGCCAGAAGCCGCGCCGGTAGAGCGAAAACGAGCGGTCGAGGATTTCGCCTGTGCTCAGCGGACGCAGCTCATACGCCATGACGCGCGAGCCGCCGGCCGGCATGGGCGCGTAGGCAGCCAGAGGCGCAAACGGCGGCGGAGTCGCAAAAGGCGATGGGGAAGCCCCAAAAACACCCTGGCCGTCGCCGAAACCGGCCGCCGCCTGGCTGGGCGGGGGGAGCGGGGTTATGGGAGGAAGTCCGGGAGGTGGCGGAACGGGAGGCGCGACGGCTCCAGTCGTCAGCTCCCCTGGCTCGTCCAGCTTGTTGCGAGGCTGCAGGCCGCTCCCGTCTGCCGTTCCAAATGTCTCCATGGCTCGTCTCCTGCAATCCTATCGATGCCTTGCTGCACAGCCCGGGCACTCTGCCCGCATCGCGCCGATGCTATCACGATTCTCGACCCTCGCCCTGGTCGAGGCCAGGGGTTCTTTTATGGTCAACCCAGACTTCGCTTTTTAATCTTGGGAGACGCTTGAAACATGAGAAACCATAAGCAGGAGTTCTCGTGACCTTACCCTGCTTGCCCTGCCGCTTCCATCCAAGGCGTCCTGTTGCCTGCCTTGGAATGCCTCTCCTCGCGATCCTCGCACTCGCGTTTATCTTTGCTCCTTTGGCCCATGCACAGGGGCCTGCGCCCGTGTTCTCGACCTCGCTCGTAGAGGACGCAGGATCGAGTCCCGCATCCGCTCCGGCTGCCGGCCGTCAAGGCGCTCTGGCTTCTTCCGCTTCGCTTGACATGCCCTCGTCCTCCACGCGGCCCTTTCGTTCTGTCGGCGTCGAAGCCAAATTCGGCAGCGGCGGCATCGGCTTCGACCTTGCCACCCCACTCAACCGCTTCCTCAATCTGCGCGGCGGGGCCCAGTTCTTTGGCGACACCGTGGCTATCAACACCGACGGCATCCAGATCGCGGGTGACATCACGCTGCAGAATGTAGGGGTCGCCGTCGATATCTACCCGTTCCGTCGCAGCACTTTCCATCTTTCGCCGGGCGTCACCGTTCACAACGACAACCACATAGCCGGTCCAATCTCCATTCCGGCCGGGCAAAGCTTCTCGCTCGGAGACACCGACTACACCAGCGATCCCACCAATCCGATCTCCGGCTTTGCCCGGCTTCGCTTCGGCTCGAGCGTCGCGCCTCGCTTCACGGTTGGCTGGGGAAACATGGTGCCACGCACAGGCGGGCGCATCGCCTTTCCCGTGGAAATTGGCTTTCAGTATATTGCTCAGCCTGTACTTCAACTCGCCCTGAACGGCAATGCCTGCAGCAGCGATGGCTGCGACAATATCAACTCCGGCGACGGTCCGGCCAATCTGCAAAGTGAAACCCAGATGATCCAGTCCGATCTTTCTGCCCTGCGGATCTATCCCATCCTTGCCTTTGGCGTCAGCTATAAGTTCGGCCATTGAAGTCGCCCTTTCCCCGTCTCGCGTCGAAGCGTAGAATCAGCCAAACCTCGACTATGACCCTGGCCAGGCACCTGCCGCCGCACATCCTGTTGCTTCTCTGCCTTTGCGCTTCCACCGCCCTGCCGGGCAGAGCGGCCGCGAGGCCACGTCCGGACGCCAGCCCCACCCTGGTGCGCACGGCCGCCGGCCTGACCGAAGTCGGCACCCTCGGCCAGGTTCCCTACCGGATCGATCTTCCCGCAGCCTGGAACCATGCCCTGGTCGTCTACTACCACGGCTACAGCGAAACGCCCTACACCTACCGGGCGTCCGGGCCGCTGATCGAGCAGATGCAGCCGATCTTCGATCGCGGATACGCCATCATCCAGTCGGGCTATTCCGCGCCGGGCTGGGCCGTGGCGGAGGCATACCCCGAAACCGAACAACTGCGGCTCTATTTCCTCGATCACTACGGCAAGCCGGCCGAAGGCAAGGAAGCCAAATCGATGGAGACGATCGTGACGGGCGCTTCAATGGGCGGCGCGCTGGTCGTTGCCACGCTCGAGCTGAACCCGCGGCCTTATGCGGGCGGGCTCGATTTGTGCGGCTCGGTGGGCCCGTCGGACCTTGCCTTCCAGCGCCGCTTCGCCTGGCGGGCCGCCTTCGACTTCTATTTCCCCGGCGTGCTGCCGGGGCTTGTGCCTGGGCCCGTGGGCTTTGAAGAAACTCAGGCGCTGCGTAAACGCGTGTTCGACGCGCTGCACGCCAACCCCACAGCCGCCACGGCCATGCGCAACCTTACCGAGCTCCACACCGACCGTGACCTGGCCGAAAACATGGTTTACTTCACCTTCGTGCTGGCCGATATGCAACGCAGGGCCGGCGGCAATCCGTTCGACAACTCGAACTACCTGTACACCGGCACCACGCCGGGAGTTACCGCCACGGACAATGCGCTGAACGATGGCGTCCGGCGCTACGCCGCGGACCCTCGTGCACGCGAGTACCTGATCCATCACTACACCCCGACCGGCCGGCTGAACCATCCCATGGTCGCCCTGCACACCACCTACGACCCCCGTATTCCCGGTACGACGCTTTCCATCTACGCCGAACAGGTAGCCTTGGCCAACTTCAGTCAGAATCTTGTACAGCAGTATGTGCACCGCGATGGGCACTGCACGTTTACCGAAGAAGAAGTAGGCCGTTCCTTCGACGAGCTCATCGCATGGGTGCACACCGGCCGGCGTCCGGTGCCGGGCAACCTGCCCCCGGCACCTCGGCTGGGAGAGTCGGGCAGGCAGAACAGCGCTCGCCAATAGCCCCTTGTAGCCGCCCTTTGTTGTCATTTCTGAAGGGAGTCTGCTGTTGTTTTGCTGAACCTGAGGGCAATGTTCTGACAGGAAGCCGCGGCGCGGACACGGCTTCCGCTTTTTCCGGTATCATTACTCTTGAATGAGCTTTGCAAAATTCGATTTCGATTTGCTCATTTGCAACTTACAATCCTCCCCAGGAGTATGCATGCGGGCCCTGAAACTGAAAACCTCCCTTACGTCGGCAGCCGCCGTTGCCACCATGCTGGTTCCCCACCATTCCTTGAGCGCCGCCGATCCCCGCATTTCGCAAGCAGCCTCCGGCCAGAGCTACATGCTGCACCTGCACCACCTGCATACGGGCGAGAACCTGAACATCATCTACCGGGTAGGCGACGTGTATGTGCCGGGCGCGCTCGACAAGCTGAACTACTTCCTGCGCGACCATCGCACGAACGATGTGAGCCACTACGACGTCAAGGAATTTGACCTGCTGCACTCGGTCATGAGCAAGCTGGGCAAGCCGAACGACGTGATCGACGTGGTCTGCGGCTATCGCACCCCTTTGAGCAACGAGTACCTGCGCACCCGCGCCGCGGTAACCGGCGTGGCCAAAAACAGCCAGCATACCCTGGCCAAGGCGATCGACATCCGCGTTCCCGGGGTAAACACCCGCAGGCTGCGCGATACTGCCCTTTCGCTGCATGGCGGCGGCGTGGGCTATTACCCGATCTCGCAGTTCGTGCACGTAGACGTGGGCCCGGTGCGGACGTGGACGTTTAGCGGCTCAGACGAGTAGAGGCCGCGCAGACTTCTGGACGCGGGAAAGCCCGGCAAGCGGCCGGGCTTTGCTGTGTCTAAACCTGAATGCCCTGGTAGCTGGCAAGCTCTGGGCGGTGAGCCGACAGCACCTTCTTGTTGTCATCCCGAAGGGATCTGCGGTTGCACTTGCAGTTGTTCTTCCTCTGCACCATCACGAATGCGCTCCGGGGATAGGGAGTCAATCGCCGTAGGCTTCGCTCATCTTCGCTGACGCCCGGCGCATGATCTCCACTTCGGCCGGAGCAAACATGTCTTCGGTGACGGTGCCCAGGGCAACATAGCCTGGCGCGTCACCCAGAACCGCAGAAATCTGGTTCCAGCGCAGGAAGGGCGAAGTGGTGGGCAGAACGATCAGCCGGCGCTTGGGGTCGGGCAAGGCAAAGTATGCGGCCCAGATTGCGAGTCCGGCGCAGATGCCGATCCCGTTGACAATGCTCACCAGGGTGTACAGGTCGCGTGTCGTTGTGAGCCAGGCCGAAGACACCAGTTGCGTGGTAGCCGTAACGCCAAAGCCGAGACAGACCCCGAAAATCTTGCTGCGAAGTGACAATCCCATAGGGCTGACTGTGACGCAGACGAACAGGAGCAGGCAAAGCGTAAGGACGCTTTGTGTCTGGGCAAGCTGTCCAAGGAAGCGGATCAGGAGGTCTCCGCCGGTAACCCTGGGACCGAAGGCCATGGCAAAGGCCACCGCGAGAGAGATGCCGGCAGCCCACTTGAACATGACGGTGCCGAGCCTTTGCAAGCCTGGAAGCGGAGCCATCGCTAAGCGGTACGTACTATAAATAATGCCGAATCCAAGAACCACCTCGACGGTGTAGCCAATCCAGTAATTCAAAAAGTACAGGTGATATCGCAGGTGGACTTCTACATGACGAGCATGGCGACTAAGCAGCCAAAGCATCGAGACTTGGGACACCATTTTGACAACCAAATACCAAGAGAGGAAGGCGTGATCCCGAGCCAATCGCTTCCACAAGAGGATACAAAGCGCTGCAAGGCAAATAAAACATTCGGCGGATGTCAGCAGGCTGTCTATTCGGCTTATGTGCACACAAAGCTCCCAAGTTCGATCAGGATATCGCGCTTGGGAGCCGTGTCAACAAAATTCTGCAATTACCAAAGTTTTTAGTTTCCGTCAGGGCCGGCGATGCCGCAGCCATTCGGGGAGTTCCATGGGCAGCCTGCGGGAGGCGCAGCGCTGATTTTGGGCGCGACTACTGTGCTACCGGTGCTGTGCGAGAGGTGGGCGGAGGCAAAAGCGCCGGTGACGACGAGCGAGAGGGCGAAGGCGCGGAGGAGATTGCTCATAGGGGAGTTCCTTTCGGGGTACATCTTTAGTGTTAGGTCTAAAGTGTTTCTGGGCTGACCAGATGATGTAACCTTAGGAGAGAACTTCGTCCAAGTCTAAGCAAATGAGTTATATACGCATCTAATAACTGACCAAGGTGACTATCGTCATGGTGACTAGTTAGCTGTTAGCCTTTCGGTAAGATTGCTTAGCTATACATGTTCGTAGCTGAGGATCGACTCGTCGCCCTGTGGTTCTGAAAGTCGTCCACGGTAACCGACATACTCCTCAATACGCGCCCACATGGGCAGAACTGTCATCCTGAGCGGAGGAACACACGCTGTTGGTGCGTTTCTCGGTCGAAGGACCTGCGTTTCCCTTGGAGTGCTTCGGCTCCCAGGCAGAACGCAGGTCCTTCGACTTCGTTTGGCGGAAGAAACCCGCCAAACTACGCTCAGGATGACAATGGGGTTTACGGGTGGACCTTTACTTACCTGGCCGATGCGCTTACTGAGGAATGTGTCGCAGGGCGTCGTGCGCGAGCGATCCGAGATAGATCGCGTTCAGGGCAATGACGATCGAGACAACGGCCCAGCCGGCCATCCGCGTGCCTCTGCGGCTGGCAAAGGTGTGCATCACCTGGTGGCGGCTGGTAAGCAGAAGAAGAGGCACAAGCGCAAACGGCAGGGCGAAGCTGAGCACGACCTGCGACAGCACCAGGACCCTCAGCGGATCGAGCCCGGTCGCAATCACCGCAATCGCGGGCACGATGGTGATGGCGCGGCGCAAAAAGATGGGGAATTTGACATCGAGGAAGCCTTCGATAATCACCTGCCCGGCCATCACGCCCACGGTCGAGCTCGACAGGCCGGAGCAAAGCAGGGCCACCGCGAACATGACGGCGGAGGCGCGGCCGAAGAGCGGGCCCAGGGTGTGGAATGCGTCCTGGATGGTGGGTTGCAGATTCGTCGTATGGGCAAGCGCGACCGCCGCCATCAGGATCATGGCGGAGTTGATCAGCCATGCCCCGTTCATGGCGGCGATCACATCCACAAGCTCGAAGCGGAGGTACTGGGCAAGGCGGGCGGGCAGGAGATTCTGGCGGCCGGCTTGCTGCTCCGCAAGCTGCCGCCGGCGCGGCTGCACGAGCGCCGAGTGCAGATAGATGACGTGGGGCATGACGGTGGCGCCGAGCATGCCCACGGCGGTGTAGATGGAGTCGTGAAAGCGCAGGGCGGACGAGCGATCGAGCGTGGGGAGTAAGGTTGCGACCAGGGCGCGATGCCAGTCCGGATGCACCAGGAAGACCTCAAACCCATAGCACAGGCCGATGACGCCGACCAGGGCGATGATGCCGCGTTCGAGCCAGAGATGGCCGCCGATCTCGAGTGCGAGAATGGCGAAGACCAGCAGGGTGGCGATGACGGCGGCCAGCAGCAGGGTGCCGGTCGCGGACCAGCCGCGCGCGTAGAGAAACGGCCCGAAGAGCAGGTCGAGCCCGATGGCCGCGCCCAGGAACTCGGCCAGATCGGTCGCGATGGCGGCGACTTCGGCCGCGGCCCAAAGCAGCCATACGACCGGCCGCTTGAAGTGGCGCCGGCAGTTCTGCGGCAGGGTAAAGCCGGTGACGATACCCAGTTTGGCCGAAAGATACTGGATAAGGATGGCCATGGCATTCGACCAGAGCAGCACCCAAAGCAGCCGGTAGCCGAATTCCGTGCCGCCCTGGATATTGGTGGCGAAGTTGCCGGGGTCGATGTACGCTACCGAGGCGACGAAAGCCGGGCCGAAGAAGCGCCACAGGCTGGGCGGCTTTGCTTCCCGAACCCGCAAAGGTCGCTCCATGCCAGGCCCGGGGCTGGAGGGCTCCAGCTCCAGAACGGTGGTCATCGGCAATGGGGTGGATTTCTGGATGAGGCACTCCGGCGCGCGGTTCGAAGAGGAAGAAAGCGCAAGTTAGGCTTGCCTACTATTTAGGTATACCTAAATTCAAGCAGATAGGTCAAACTGGATGGGCGCCACAAGCGCACGGGAAGGCGGCGAACGAGTGCGGCGGCGAGCGAACGGCAACACGGAATCGGTGGACAATTACCTGAAGGCGATTCTTGCGCTTGGCGGCGCGGAAGCGGTGGACGGCGGTCCGGCGCGCCGGGTGACGAGCAAGGCGCTGGCCGACCGGCTTGGCGTGGCGCCGGCTTCGGTGACGAACATGCTGCAGAAGCTGGCCGGCACGGCGCTTTCGCCGGTGCTGTACGAGCGGCACCGCGGGGTGCAGCTTTCAGACGTGGGCCGTCGCCGCGCCCTCGAAGTGCTGCGGCATCATCGGCTGCTTGAAACGTTTTTGTTCGAGGTGCTGGATTATCCAATCGAAGAGGTGCACGACGAGGCGGAGCGGCTGGAGCACTTCATCTCCGAGCGCTTCGAAGAGCGTATTGCCGCCAAGCTCGGGCACCCGGAGCGCGACCCGCACGGCCACTCCATCCCGACGCTTGAAGGCTGCATGAAGGTGGAGCGGTGAAGGTTCTGGTGCTTGGCGGTGGCGGGCGCGAGCACGCGCTGGTGTGGGCGCTCGGCCGCAGCGCGCGAGTGACCGAAATCGTGTGCGCGCCGGGCAATGCAGGCATCACGGGGCTGGCTCGCTGTACGGCCCTGGACGTGGCGGATGTGGAGGCGGCGGTGCGCCTGGCCGTGGCGGAGCAGCCCGGGCTGGTGGTCGTGGGCCCGGAGATTCCGCTGGCCCGCGGCGTGGTAGACCGTCTGCAGGCGCTTGGGGTGCGGGTGTTTGGCCCTACCCGCGCGGCGGCCAGGCTCGAGACCAGCAAGGGCTTTGCCAAGGAGTTTATGGGCCGTTGGGGGATTGCGACGGCCGGCTACCGGGTGTGCGTGTCGCTCGACGAGGTGCGGGAGGCTCTCAAAGGGTTTGCCGCGCAGCTGGTGGTCAAGGCGGATGGGCTTGCGGCGGGCAAGGGGGTCGTGCTGTG
Organism: uncultured Granulicella sp.; assembly: GCA_964282835.1. GTDB lineage: Bacteria > Acidobacteriota > Terriglobia > Terriglobales > Acidobacteriaceae > Edaphobacter. The sequence continues at coordinate 4,120,923 of OZ196157.1, read as the reverse complement.
CGCGTCGCATGCGGAGGCTCTGGCGGCGGCCGAAAGCTTGCTGGGCGCGGGCAGCGTGGTACTCGAAGAGATGCTGGATGGGCCCGAGGTGTCGTTTTTTGCCGTGTGCGACGGCACGACGGCGGTGGCGCTGGCTGCCGCGCAGGACCACAAGCGTATCGGCGAGGGCGATACGGGCCCGAACACGGGCGGCATGGGCGCGTACTCGACCGACGACCTGGTGCCCGCGGCAATGGCTTCGGCGATGCTCGCGGTGGCCCAGCAGGTGGTCGACGGGATGCGGGCGGAAGGCGTTCCGTTCCAGGGTGTGCTGTTTACGGGCTTTATGCTTACGGGCAGTGGGTTGAAGGTGCTCGAGTTCAACACGCGTTTTGGCGACCCGGAAACCGAGGCCATCGTGCTGCGGCTTGAAAGCGAGCTGCTCGACCTGCTGGAAGCGGCCGTGGATGGCCGGGTGGGCGAGTGCACGGTGCGGCTGCGGCCGGGGGCGAGCGCGTGTGTGGTCGCCGCGAGTGCAGGGTACCCGGGCAGCTATCGCTCGGGGCACGCAATCGCCGGGTTGGGCCGGGCGGCGGAAGGCGTCGAGGTGTTCCATGCGGGTACGGCGCTGCTTGAGGGGCATGTGGTGACCGCCGGGGGGCGGGTGCTTGTGGTGGCAGCTTCGGGCGCTGATTTGCAGGAGGCGCTGGGCAGGGCTTACGGGGTGCTTGCGGGCATTGGGTTCGAGGGCATGCAGTACAGGCGGGATATCGGGTGGCGGGCCCTTGCGCACAACGTACAAAGTCGGGAGCGAGCATGAAGCTGGATGCGGCGAGTTTGCGTGTGCTGGGCGCGTTGATGGAGAAGGAGATGACGACGCCGGACCTGTATCCGCTGTCGGTAAACGCGTTGGTGGCGGCGGCCAACCAGCGTTCGAGCCGCGACCCGGTAATGGACCTGACCGAGGACGAGGTGCGCACGGCGCTCGACCGGCTGGCGGCCAACGATCTGGTCGCGCAGGCTCGCGAGGGCGGCCGGGTGACGCGCTACGAACACAGGATACGCACGGTGCTGCATCTACGGCGCGACGAAACCGCCATTCTCTGCCTGCTGCTGCTGCGCGGGCCGCAGACGCAGGGTGAGCTGCGCAGCCGCGCGGACAGGATGTTTGCGTTCGACGATCTGGCGGCGGTGCAGGCCGGGCTTGATCGCCTGGCCGCCCGCGAGGAGCCCGTGGTGGCGGCTCTGGCGCGTGCGCCGGGTTCGCGCGAGACCCGCTTCGTGCATCTGCTTGGGGATGCAGCGGCTGCGACCGCGCCGGCGAGCGCGGAGCCTGCCGACGCCGGCGGCATGGCCGAGCTGCGTGCGCTGATCGAGGCGCTGGAAGTCCGGGTGCGCGCGCTGGAGCAGCGTTAACCGCAGAACCCTGCGGGATGAAAACAAAACCCTACGTGACGACAATAAGGTGCGGGGCCGGCCGTGCGGGTGGCTTGTAAGATTGATCCAGCGATGAAGCAAACCTCGATGAGCGACTTGTCTGACCAGCTTACGGCCTGGGTACCCGCGGGTGGGGCGAGCCTGGCGGCGCGGCTGCTGGACCTGAGCCCGGACTGCGTCGTGGTGGTCGACCGGGAATGGTGTTTTCGCCTGGCCAACCGGCGGGCGATGGCGTTGCTTGACCTGCCGGACCTGATCGGCCGCAACATCTTCGAGGCGTTTCCAGGCAATCGGACGGAGCCCTATGTTTCGACCTATCGGCGGGCGATGGACGAAGGACTTTCAGGGTCGTTTGAGGCCTACTATCCTGCGCCTTTGAATGTCTGGTTCAAGGTCATCGCAGAGCCTGACCCGGATGGCATCGTGATCTTCTTCCGCGATGTGACCGCGCAGCACGAAGCCGAGGCGCGCGAGCTTGAGACCGCCGAACGTTTGCAGCAGGTGCTGGAGGTTACCTCCGACGCCATCTTTACCGTGGATCGCGACTGGCGGCTTACGCTGCTGAACAAGCGGGCGGCGGAGTTGATCGACCCGGACCACCGCATGCTGGGCAAAGTGCTTTGGGACGTGTTCCCCGCGCTGCGCAACACGGCCAGCGAGGACATTTATCGCCGAACGATGAACGAAGGGCTTACCGGGGAGTTCGAACTTTTCTATCCCGAACCCTTCCATCGCTGGTACGGCGTCGTTTCCGAGCGGACGGCCGAAGGCATGGTGGTGTTCTTTCGCGACATTACCGAGCAAAAGGAGCACGACCGCGTGGTGAGCGAGCAGCAGGAACTGCTCGCCATGGTGCAGAGCGCGTCGCGCATGGCCACCTGGGAGCTGGACGTGCGCACGGGCTCGGTATGGTTTGGGCCGGGCTCGTTCAACCTGTTCGGCCGCCCGCTCAAGGAGGTAAACACGCTCGAACGGCTGGGCGGTGTACTGCTGCCGGGCCACGCCGACAGGCTGCTCGAAAGCCTGTCGCACGGCTTAGAGACGGGTGAGATGGTGGTGCTCGAATCCGCAGTGCAGGCGGCTGATGGCTCAACGGTGTGGCTCGAATCGCGGGGTCAGGCGGTGCCGGTCGCCGAAGGTGAGCGGCCGTCGCTGGTGCGCGGCATGTCGATCGACGTGACCCAGCGCAAGCTCGACCAGCAGGAGCTGGTGGCCAGCGAGGAGCGTTACCGGGTACTCACCGATCTCAACCCGCAGGCCATCTGGGCGGGCAACGCGGCGGGCGAAATCACCTACGCCAACCAGGGTTTCCTGGCCTACATCGGTCTTAAGCCGGAGGATTTGAACGGCGCGGGATGGCTTGAGGGTTTCGCGCCGGCGGACCGCGAACGCGTGGTGAAGGTCTGGACGCACTCCGTCACGACCGGCAACGACTACGACATCGAGGCCATGATCCGGCAGGCGTCTACGGGCGAGTATCGCTACTGGCACCTGCGGGCGGCCGCCGTGCGCGATGAGGCCGGCGCCATTGTGCAGTGGCTCGGCGTGGGCAACGACGTGCACGACATAAAGATGACCGCAGCGTCATTGCGTGCGCAGCGCCAGGAGGCCGAACTGCAGCGTACCGAGCTCGAAGCCGTCTACGCGAGCACGCCTGTCGCGCTGGCTCTGCTCGACCCTGTCGAGTTCCGCTTTCTCAACCTGAACGAGCGCGAAGCCGAGCTTCTGGATCGCCCGCGGGACCAGATTCTGGGCCGGCGGCTCGAGGAGGTGGCGCCCATCTCCGGGCTGGCGGATATCTTTGCAAGCGTGGCTGCGGGGAACCCGGTTAAGGACATGCTCGTCGAAGGGCAACTGCCGGTAACCGGTGCGCAAAGGCGCTACTGGAGCGTGAATTATTCGCCGGTCTATGGAGCCGATGGAAACGTAAGGGCCATCTCTTCGGCAGTGGTGGAGATTACCAATCAAAAGCGTGCCGAGGCGGCGCTGGTGCAGAGCGAAAAGCTGGCCGCGGTCGGCAGGCTGGCAAGCTCCATCTCGCACGAGATCAACAACCCGCTTGAAGCCATTACCAACCTGCTCTACCTCGTCGCGCAGGACCCGCACCTGCCGGACGAGTTGAAGGTCTACGTCCACATGGCGCAGTCGGAGCTTTCGCGGGTCTCGCAGATCGCCACCCAGACCCTGCGCTTCCATCGCCAGGCGGTGAACCCGACGCGCGTGACGCCGGCCGAGCTGGTGGGCGCGGTCGTGCAGCTGTACACGGGGCGGCTCACCAACTCGCACATCAAGGTAGAGGCCAGCTACGCCACCCACACCCACATTCTCTGCTTCGAAAACGACATCCGCCAGGTGCTGAACAACCTGATAGCCAACGCTATCGACGCCATGCGCATGGGCGGCCGGCTGCTGGTGCGGGCCCACGAAAGCCAGGACAAGGCAGGCCGCCAGGGCGTCCGCATCACGGTCGCCGATACCGGCCACGGCATGACGAGCGAGGTGCTGCAGCGGGTGTTCGAGCCGTTCTTCACCACCAAGGACCTCAACGGCACCGGGCTGGGACTCTGGATTTCCTCAGGCATCGTCGATCGCCACCAGGGCCGGCTGAGCGTGCGCTCAAGCGTGCACCCGAAGCACCACGGGACGGTGTTTACGTTGTTCCTGCCGTGTGAGGAAGTAACGTCGCTTTAGCGCCTACCGGCCGCGCAGCTCCGCCAGCCGGCGGCCGAGGCCTATCTTCTCGCTGTACAGCCGGTCTACCGTGTCCTGCTCGTTGCGCCGCTCGGCCTCGCGGATGGCGGCCGAAAGCTCCGCCTGCCGCCTCTCAACAAGCCGCTCTTCCATGTTTTCAAGCGCGTGCCGCACCTGCTGGACCAGGCTCTGCGGCTCTTGCCGGCCCAGGCTGCGCACTTCAGGCTCGGTCGTCGTCGCCAGCACCTCGGCGAGCATGCGGCGGGTGTCGTCGTCGGGCGCGGCTTCGAGCGGGTTCTCCGGCACGAGCGCATGGGCCAGCGCGTCGAACAGCGGCGCGGCGTTCATGCCTTCGTACCACTCCGGGTGCTCGGAAAGCGCGATGGCGGCGGCCGAGCGTGCCGGGTCCGACTCCGGCAGCACCAGCGCGCGCAGCAGCACGCGTTCGGTCTCGTTGGCCAGCTGCGGGCGCGGCGCGCGGACGCTCGAAAGCTTCTGCGCCGCCGCCTGGCGGATTTCCTGGCGGAGGATGCCCGAGTCGATCGCCAGCTTCTGCGCCGCGTCGGCCGCAAACTCGTCGCGATGCAGCGCCGAGGGCATGCGCCGGATGTGCGGCAGCAGGAAGTTCATGGCCTTGGCCTTGGCATCGGGGCTGCGGCCGGGGAACAGCTTCTGCGCCCGCTCGATCAGGTAGTCGGAGTGGCGTTTGGCCCCGCGCAGCGCCGCCATGTAGGCCTGGATGCCTTGCTCGCGCACGAAGCGGTCGGGGTCCAGCCCGCCTTCGAGCGTAATCACCTTCACCTCGAAGCCTTCCTCGGTCAACAGCGCAATGGATTTTTCGGCAGCCGCCGTGCCGGCCTGGTCGGGGTCGAAATTGACCACGACGCGCTTGGTAAAACGGCTCAGTAGACGCAACTGCGCCTCGGTGAACGCCGTGCCGGAAGTTGCCAGCACGCCGCGCACACCGGCCATGAAGACGGAAATGCAGTCCATCTGGCCTTCGACCAGCAGGGCAAAGTCGTTGGCGCGAATGTCGGCCCTGGCCTTGTCCAGATTAAACAGCACATTACCTTTTGTGTAGAGCGGGGTTTCGGGCGAGTTGATGTACTTGGCGATGGGCCGGCCTTTGTCGTCGACCGCCTCGAGCGCGCGTGCGGTAAACGCAATCGGCTTGCCCGCCTCGTTGGCGATGGGGAACGTGATGCGCTTGCGAAAGCGTGCATAGAGCGGCCCGGTCGGCGCGCCTTCGTCGTCCTTTTCGGACGAGGTGAACAGGCCGCTGGCGCGCAGGGCTTCTTCGGGGAAGTGCGGTTTCAGCCGCGTGTGCATGTCGTTGAAGTCGTCGGGCGCAAAGCCGATGCGGAACTTCGCGATGGTCTCGGCGGAGACGCCGCGGCCGGTCAGGTACTCGCGCGCGCGGGCGGCCAGCGGCGATTTGAGCGCGGCTTCGAAGTACTGGGTGGCGCCCTCGTGCAGATCGACCAGCTGCTTGCGCAGGCCGGCCTCGGCTGCCTCCTGCGGCGAGGTGAACTCGCGTTTGGGCAGCGGAATGCCGGCTTTCGCAGCGACGGCGCGGACAGCTTCGGGGAAGCTGATGTTGTCCAGCTTCATCACGAAGGTGAAGACGTCGCCTTTTTCGTGGCAGCCGAAGCAGTAGAAGTAGCCGTGCGTGGCATTTACCGAGAACGAGCCGGTCTTCTCCTTGTGAAATGGGCAGAGCCCGGTGAAGTTCTGGGCGCCCGTCTTGCGCAGCTTCACATACTCGCCGATCACCTTGACGATGTCGGCCTGCTGCTTGACGGTTTGGGCGAAATTGTCGGCCATGCGGGCTCACTCAAGGGTACAGCTTGCCGCCACGCAGGCTGCGAAAGCCTTTGGGAACAAGAAATCTAAAATTACCTTGTAATTTTCCTGAGGCGGAGGCGTATCCTTTGAAATAGCCACCCAGGCCGGATTGCGAGGTGTTTTCCAAATGGCAGAGATTCGAGTTCAAGAAGGCGAACCGCTCGAAAATGCCCTGCGCCGCTTCAAGCGCAAAGTCCAGACCGAGGACATTATCAAAGAGGTCAAGCGTCACTCGTTTTACCTGAAGCCCGGCGAGAAGAAGCGCGTGAAGGAAGCGTTGGCACGCAAGCGCAATCGCAAGAAGGTTCGTAAGGAACAGGATTAGAGGTTTCGTTCGATTCGAAGGGCCCGGCGCGCTTGCACCGGGCCCACACAATCCCCAAGCCGGTGTAACCAAGCACATCGGCCAAGCCCTTGACTCGCATAAGCGACAGGGAGCCTGAATAAAGTCCCGGTGTTTTGCAGCAAAGTATTCCCGCGAGCCACGGCCCCCATTCGGAGACCCACCAACCCGCAGGATGCTTATCTCTTTCCGCAGGATGGTGCAGCAAATGGACACTCAATTTACCGATCGCCTTCTTCTTTGTTCCGATTGCCACGGCGAGTTTATCTTTACCGCCGGCGAGCAGCTCTTCTTTTTCGATAAACAATTCAAAAACGATCCCAAGCGCTGCAAGCCCTGCAAAAGCCGTCGCTCCGGGCTCTCGGCTGCGGCCAACGGCGGCGGGCCGGCAGCAGCCGGGCTTTCGCGTACGGAAACCCGCACCGAGTGCTCCGATTGTGGGGTGCAGACCACCGTGCCTTTCAAGCCGACCCAGGGCAGGCCTGTGCTTTGCCGTCACTGCTTCCAGATGAAGACGCGGGCCGCAGGCCAGTCGCCCCAGCTGCCTATGGCTGCGCAGGCCGGCTTGCTGACCGAAGCCTCGGCGAATACCTATGGGGCTGTTTTGTCGCCCGATGCTGCGGTGCTCGCGGCGGCCAGCATGGCGGCGGCGCATGCGAACTCCTCCGTGGCGACGGCGGCGGATCTCGCCTCGATTTCACATGTCGAGGCACCCTCCACAGGCTTTGCGAACGGTGCGGCCTCGCTTCCTGCCGAGCTTCTGGCCCAGCCTGGGCTCGACGCGATCTCACCTGAGTTGCTGGCCGAGGCTTCCGAAGCCTGATTCCCGTATCCTTGGGTCTGGATGCGGACGTACCTGTACAAGTTGACCAGCGACCGTGGCGGCGCACCGTGCGCGCTCGAGCCCGGTGAAGGTGCCGAGGCGCTGCTTACGTTGGCAATCTGCAAGCCGGCGATCCGGCGTACGGCCCAGCCCGGCGACAGGATTCTGGGCATCACAAGCCATTCGCTCGCGCACTCGGAAGGCTACCCGCTCGGCGCGGTGATTTATGCGGCCATCGTGCGCGAGGGGGTGGAAGCACGAGACTATTTCGCCCCGGCCGGCCCGTTTACCCACCGGCCCGACTGCATCTACGAGTTTCACCAGCACAACGGCACCGTCGCGCACAATGGCCGATCCAGGCTGCATGCCGCCGAGCAGCACATGCTCAAGGACCTGGGACGATACCCGTTCTATCGCAACGGCCGCATCCTGCTCTGCGACGCGTTCCGCTACTTCGGGTCGGAGGCTGTGCGGATTCCTCCACGTCTGCATCTGCTGGCGGCCGCGGCTGAAGCTTTAGGGCAAGGGCATCGCGTATACACCGAGCGCGATCCCGAAAGCCGGGAGGCTGACGCGTTGTTCCGCCTGCTCTGGAAGCGGGCGACGCGCTTCACTCCGGCCGCGGTGGATGGCGACACCTACGACCGCCACTAGAAAGCGCTGGCCTTCGTGAGCCGGTCCAGCTGATCCTGGCTGAGGTGGACGTCGGGCACGGCGAGCAGGGCCTTGATCTGCTCGGTGCTGGTGGCGCTTGCAATGGGCGCGAGGATGGTGGGCTGGGCGGCCAGCCAGGCCAGCGCGATGGTTGCGGCCTGGGCGTTGGTTTCCGCCGCAATGGCCTCGAGCGCGGCGAGAATGCGCATGCCGCGCTCGTCGAAGTAGCGGGCGACGCGCGCTTCCCGCTTGGCGCCGGCGGAATCCGCCTTGGACTTGTACTTGCCGGTAAGAAAGCCGCTGGCCAGCGAGAAATACGGGATCACGCCAAGGCCAAGCTCCTCGGCGACGGGCTGCTGATCCTGCTCAAACTTCTGGCGGTCGTACAGGTTGTACTCCGGCTGCAGGGTCTGGTAGACGGGCAGGCCTTCGCGCCGGGCAAGCTCTACCGCCTCGCGCAGCCGCGCGCCCGTATAGTTTGAGGCGCCGATCAGCCGGACCTTGCCCTGCTGGATGAGCTGTTGGTAAGCCTCAAGGGTCTCGTCGAGCGGCACGGCCGCGTCGTCGGTATGCGACTGGTAGAGGTCGATGCAGTCGGTCTGCAGGCGAGTAAGCGAGTCCTCGACCGCGCGCAGAATCCACTGCCGCGACAAGCCCTTGTTGCCGTCGTGCATGTCGAAGCCAACCTTGGTGGCAAGGACGATCCGGTCGCGTTTGCCGCTGCGCTTCAGCCACTCGCCGATGATTGATTCGGACTCGCCGCCGCGATGCCCGGGTACCCAGATGGAGTAAACGTCGGCGGTATCGAGAAAGTTGAAGCCGGCATCGGTAAAGGCGTCGAGCAGCTTGAACGAGGTATCGCGATCGACGGTCCAGCCGAAAACGTTGCAGCCGAACATGACGGGCGCGACCTGAAGGTCGGATGTGCCTAGTTGCTTGAATTGCATGTGTGCCTCTGAAGTTTAGAGGCGGTCGTTGCACAAAGGGATGCGCTGAGGCCCGACTGCAGAAGCCAGTCGCTGCTTGCCCTGTCGAATGACAACAAAGGACGGGCTCTAATTCATCCAGCGCTTGTCGTTCTGGTCGCGTGGCCTGAGGTCCTTGTCGGGGTCGATGTAGCGTCCTTCGCGGTCGAAGCGTACGTCGTCGCGGCCCTGCTTGCCCATGTACACCTCGAACTTGCGTGCGGCGCGGCGGCGTCTGGAGCGGTAGAAATCGTTGCGCAGTGCAAAGTAGCGTTCTGTCGCCGCGTAGGCCAGGCCGCGCCGCGGCACGAAGCGAAGGTAGAGGAAGCCGCAAAGCGCGCCGCTGAGGTGCAGCAGGGCAGAGAAGAACTCGTCGCCTTTCAGCAGCGTGGCCAAATCGATGAGGACGTAGATGGCCACCATGTAGCGGGCCTTGATCCTGATGAGAAAGAAGAGGAAGAACTCGAGATCGCCCATGCGGATGGCGATGGCGATCAGCAGGCCGTAGATGGCGGCATACGGACCGATACCGACCACCGAGGCCGAGGTCGGCGTGAGTCCGCGAAAGTGGGTAAGGGTCGCAAGCGAGGCCAGCAGACCGCCGCCGATGGCCGAGGTGAAGTAGAGCTCGTACAGCCAGCGGGGGCCGTATTCCGACTCCAAGATGGAGCCGGTAAACCACAGGGTCAGCAACGCGAAGGCGGTTCCCAGGATGCCCAGAGGAAGGAAGGCATAGGTGACCAGCTGCCAGATTTCCCCGTGCAGCAGCAGGTAAGGCACCAGGCTGAGGTTGGCCGCCAGAGCGGCGAAAATGTGCGCGGGAAGCAGAAGGCCAAGCAGCGCAAGACCGAAGAAGGCAGCAAGGTTGACGAGGATCAGGCGCCGTGTCGCTCCGGAGAACGGGGGGAGGGCGAGGGTGGTGGGACCTTGAGCCATGATGGGTCTATTCTAGTCCTCCGGCGTTGGCGCGCAGGTAGTGGATGATGGCGGAGAAATCCTTCGGCCCGTTGCCGGCGCTTTCGGATTGCGCAAAGAGGGCGGCGGCGGCGTCGCCCAGGGCGAGCGGGGTGCCGGTAGACTGGCCGGCGTCGCGAGCCAGGCGCAGGTCCTTGAGCATCAGCGAGGTGGCGAAGCCGGCGGCGTAGTCGCGGTTGGCGGGCGCGGTTGGCAGCGGGCCGGGGACAGCGCAGTTGGTGGTGAGGGCCCAGCACTGGGCCGAAGACGTGGAGGCGACATCATAGAACGCCTGGTCGGAAAGGCCGAGCTTTTCTGCCAGCAGAAACGCCTCGCAGGTGGCGATCATCGATATGCCGAGCACCATGTTGTTGCAGATTTTGGCGGCCTGGCCGTTGCCCGGGCCGCCGCAGTGGACGACGTTCTTGCCGACGGCGGCGAGGATGGGACGGGCACGCTCGACTGCCGCGGCCTGGCCGCCGAGCATGAAGGTGAGTGTGGCGTTCTGGGCGCCGATCATGCCGCCTGAAACGGGTGCGTCGAGCGGCTGCATGCCGGCGGCTTCGGCCAGCTTATGGGCTTGGCGGGCAGAGTCGACGTCGATGGTGGACGAATCGAGGAAGAGCGTGCCGGGCCTGGCGGCGGTCAGCAGCTCAGGGTACACGGCGAGCACATGCTTGGCCGTGGGCAGCATGGTGAAGACGATTTCGGCTGCGGCCACGGCTGCCGCGGCCGAGCCGGCGATGGTGACACCCTGCGCGGCAGCTTCCTGGCAGGCTTCGGGGACAAGGTCGAAGCCGTGAACCTGGTGGCCGGCGCGGAGGAGATTGGCGGACATGGGCGCGCCCATTTTGCCGAGGCCGATAAAGGCGATGGATGACATCGAAGAAACTCCCTAGCCGCGACTTGGTTTTTCGAAGGCGGCAAGGGAGATGGTACATGGTCGGGCGGCTGCCTGGCACTTTCTGCGTTCGACCCTCGCCAGGTTCAGGCAGCGGCGTGGTTCGGGAGCTGTGAGCCTGGGAGCTGTAAGCTGACAGTTCGGCGAGAGGGGACTCAGGCTGGCGGTGGCCCCCCCTCCCCGGTTTCCGGCAAAATCTTCATTCCGTGTGGGTTGCAGGTGTGGTTTCGGCGTCGTGGGAGGCTTGCCGCTGCTTCCGGTCGAGCAGGAGCCCTTCCATGAGGAGGTCGAGGACGGATTCTTCCTGTTGCGGGGCCTCAACTTCGGCGCGGGGCGCGAGGGGTCCGTGCTCGGGGTCGTCGGTAAGTTCTTCGACCATGGGGCCGGCTGTGGGTTGGGCGGCGGCGGTCTGGCGGGGCAGGTTGAGGGAGGCGATCTGGAGGCCGTAGAGGAGGAGGCCGGCGCGGCGAGGCTCGATCCTGCTCTGGGCGATGTGGCGGAGGATTTCGCCGATGGAGAACTGGATGGCGGCGCGGTCTTCGGGCGGGGGGAGCTCTAGGACGGACTGGTCGAGATAGTCGCGGGAACGGGAGCGGGAGAGTTTGGGCGCGGCGGTGCGGGTGGTGCGGTGGAAGTAGCAGAAGTCTTCGTGGCGGAGGGCGGGGCTGCCGCAGCGGTGGCCGTCGGTGAGGATGTGGCGGCATTGGAAGCGGAGTTCGGGGGCGTCTGGAGTTTGGATTTCTGAGGATTGGGTGGGCATGAGTTCTCCTGGATTTGTTTTTGGGATTGTTTGGTTGGGCGCACAGCCACGCGGTCCCGAGTGGGGAGCCTGGTGTCAGCCTGAGTTTTGCCTATACTTCTATTCTACCGAATGGGTGGGGGTGAACATGCCAACTATTTTTGGGAGAATGTGGTTTGGAATGAAGGGGTTACGAAGGCTGCAAGGATTTTGGGGCTTGACAAGGAAATCTTGCGCAAGGCGATTTGCTGATGTTGCCGGGCGAGCAATAAGAAAAGGGCAGAATACGGGTTTTCTCCGCTTTTGTCCTTTGAGAGGCTCAGGGTTCGGGTCGCAATGGCAAACTTCCGACAATGCGACTTCCCGTTACCAATCTCTGCCAGTTTCCGAAAACACCGTTTTCAGGGTGGAACTCCGTACCAGTGTACGTGCGAGTTCAGAAATAGACCCATGGCTTCAGGTGATAGATTTTGTCGACTTGATAATCGTTGGTTGCATAGCTCCCCTTCGCATGCACCCTTACGGCATATGCCCCGTCTTCGGATAGCGTGCCCTCTCGTGCCGAGTCAAAGAAAGCGACAGATTTCACTAGGTAAAGGCCGGTAACGACGAGCCTGCGCTGCTCCAGATTCAGGCCATGGACCCCAACGCCCCCGCCATAATCGTAATCTTGAAACTCAACTGTGCTGCTCCCCAATTGCAAGGTTTGCAGCGTGCGCGTGTGTTCCGTTGCGCCAAGCAGTCCCTCAAAGAGGGCTTTCCCGAGCAAAAGAAACAAAGATAGCAACAACAACGGCGCGAGCACTATCCAACCCCAAACTCTTGGGCGCTGACGCAAGCGCCGCACGGGTCGAACGGCAAGAAACGGAAGAGCATACAAACCATAACCAAAGATCGAATTCAGAGTGTGCATTGAAAAACGCAACATGCCGTGGCAGCCGTAGCCGATGACAAGAAGCACGGCTATAGCTGACAGTTGGCTGACCGCCTTTACTGTTTGCCTTGACGAATCGTTCATCTTCAGTCCACTCCATAAATATTACTTGAGTGGTATTCGTCTTGTGTCAAAGACTTCGGACAACGGAACGGCCCCCAAAGTCACCTTTTCGGCAAAAGCCGGGTCCTCGAGCTTGGAATGGACGGCGGTTGCCGAAACGCCGTTTTCCATGACTTCGCCTTGTCGGAAGGTCTAGGGTCTGCAATGCTTCTCAGATGGAGCTAGGCGGAAATTTGAGAATCCAAGTACAGCACTTCAAGGAGTGGGCTAGTTCGCGCTCTGACGGAAGGCAGCTGTATGGAGAGTGGGAGACTGAATACCCGGCTTGGGAGGCTTTGTATGAGGCCGCAATGGATCTGCTTCGGAGCAGTCCCTGTGAGTGGGATTCTGAACTCAAAGACATTCTCCTCTACGCGATCGCAAGAGACAATGAAGCAGAGTTGATCAGCGACAATCTGTCGTACAGCCAGGTCGACGCGCTAATGCCGCGAGCCTTGATATGTGATGAATCAGATGCAAAGTGGCAAATCGCTGAGCAGCTTGGGAAATACCAGCTCACCCCAGAACGAAAGAATTTCCTCTACTCACTGGCCTCGGACACGAACGAGTACGTTAGGAGGCGTGCGATGAACGTGCTGACGGTACGAGCCACTGGGCCTGCATCCTGAAAAGTCACGTTTTCGGAAACTGTGCGGATTAGTGATGATAAAGGCGCTTCTCGCCATCTGTTGTTGTAGAACCAGAGAGCGGGTGGGCTACGACGCTGTAGCAACTACGAGACAGCACCGGGAAAGGTTATCGAGCTCTCGAGATTTTCTTAGGGTGCATAGGTTGCGGAAGGCGTCCGCGGCTGCACAGCTTACCTTAGCGACTAAAGCCGCGTGGCGAGGGTTGCGCTTATGGCACGGCTGAAGCCGTGCCCTTAAGCAAAACGGATTTTGCGTTGCGTGTGAAGCCGCGTTTTATCCTTCATTAGCAATTCTGAGTGGAATGTGGCGGATGCTTGCGCGGAAAGGAGTTGAAGAACCTGCGTTCTAGTTAGAGCCGGGGTGCTGCGGGCGAAATGCAGGTCCTTCGACTGCGAAACGCACAAAGGACCGTGCGTTTCTTCGCTCAGGATGACAATGTTTGTTTGCCTTTGTCGGTTTAGCTGCAAGTGCAAGTGCAACCGCAGATCCCTTCGGGATGACAACAAAGTGCAAGTGCGAATGCCTTCGGGATGACGACAAAGTGCGACTGCGGATGCCTTCGGGGTGACAACAGGAACACTGGTTACATGTTGGTGTTGCCGGCGCGCATGTCTTCGTTGAAGGTGGGCTTGATGAAGGCGAGGGCTTCGGCGAGGTGCTGGCGGTAGTGGTCGGCGCGGGCCATGAGGGTGGAGGTGGGGGTGGCGTAGCCCTGCGGGTTGAGGGTGATGAGGGATTCTTTGGCGAGCGACTCGGCCTGGAGCTTGAAGTCTTCGGGGGTGGTGTTGAGGTATTGGATATCGCGCGGGTCGAGCAGCCAGACGGGCTGAGAGGCGTTGCCGAGGATGCCGGAGAGCCAGAAGGTTTTGGCGGCGAGGAAGTTTTTGCGCTGGGTCTCGGAGGTGTCGTTGAAGATGAACTTGCCGGACTTGGGGCTGTAGTAGCGGGTGGTGACGGGGACGGGCTGGCGGTTACCGGATTTGACGAGCTCGAGCTGGCCCTGGTCGAAGGTTTTGCGGATGGCGTTGAGGATGAAGGACTCGGCGAAGGGCTGCTCGGGGGCGGCGACGACCTCTTTGAAGGTGAGGGTCATGGCGGCGGAGACCTTGGCGTGGAGGGGCGACGGGGTTCCGTCGGCGAGGGTAGCATCCGCAAGAGTTACGAGGCCGTGGACGAGCGAGGTGTCGGCGCCGGCGGTGGACTCGTGGAAGGGCCACTCGAAATTGGCGTAGGCGAGGGGGATGCCGGTGAGGGTGAGCAGGGTGTTGGGCTGGGGGTTGCGGAGGCGCTGGGCGGTTTCGGCGAGAAAGCTTTTGAGCTGGGCGGCGAAGCTGGTGTGGCCGAGGTCGAAGGCGTCGGAGAGCTCGAGCTGGAGCGTGTTGGCGGAGGTATCGAGCAGGGCGAGCTGGAAGCGGGTGGTGGGGGCTCCGGAAAAGCTGGTGGCGGGGGCGCTCGAAAGCACCTGGAGGCCGGCGGCGGCGGCGGCGGAAGCGACCTGGGCGGGGAGGGCGGTGTTGGCGGTGAGCAGAGGCATGGTGTGGGGGACTTCTTTCCGGGGTGGAGTGTGAACTCTATTGTACTAATGCGAGGGAGCAGGGTGGGCAAGTGATGCAGGGCTTTAGGTCGGCGACTTGTTGCGGCAACTTGCATCCTATGGGTCATCTGTCGGGTTTGTGGGGTTGATGGGATGCTGTCTGGCTACGAACGGAGCTCGCGTTGGGTGGTGTTGCTGGTGGCGCTGGCAGCGGCTACGAGCTGTGCCGCCCAGTCTGCGCAGGACTGGATGGGCACGATGCTGGCACATGAAAATGCGGCCACCAACGAGCGCGGGCGGTACATGTACCTGAATGTGGAGCGGTCGGAACGGACCGGCACACACCTGTGGGTGGAATGGGTGGGCGAGACCAGCTGGGGCAAGGTGCGGTATCTGGTGGCGGAAGATGGCAAGCCCTTGCCTCCCGACCGGGCGGCGAAGGAGAAGGCGCGGCTTGCGGATGAGGCGGCGCATCCGGATGCGTTCAAGGCGGCCGAGGATAGCAAGGCGGACAGCGAGCAGCATGCGCGGCAGATGCTGGCGCTGCTGCCCAAAGCCTTTATCCTGAGCGAACCGAAGCTGGAGGGGGATGTGGTGCGGATCGACTATGCGCCGAATCCGGCGTACCAGCCTACTTCGATGGAAGAGCGCGTGCTGCATGCCATGACGGGAACGCTGCTGATCGACGCCAAGCAGGTGCGGATGCGGCAGGTGGACGGGCACCTGACGCAGGATGTGAGCATGAGCTTCGGGCTGGCGACGGTAAAGGCCGGAAGCAATTTTTTGACCGAGCGGGTGCATGCCGAGGGGCCGGACTGGAAGGTGGGATCGGTGAAGGTGGACATCCGGGGCAAGGCGCTGCTGTTCAAGATTGCGCGTTCGCAGGACTCGAACCATACGGAATTCAAGAAGATTCCGGATGGGATGACGGTGGCGGCGGCGGTGGATCTGCTGGAGCAGCAGCGGGTGCCCTGATGTTGTTGCCGGTATCGAGAAGAGCAACCGCAGATTCCCTTCGGGAATGACAACAAGAAGCCTAACGGGCGCGGGGTGGCGCTTGTCTAATCCGGCGAATGGAGAATCTGGAGCAAGCAGCCATACGGCGGATCCTGGCCGGGGACGCGGACGTGTATCGCGTTCTGATGGACAGGCACCTGCCGGCCGTACTGCGGATGACGTTCCGGGTGACGGGTTCGGTCGATGATGCGGAAGAAGCCGCGCAGGAAGCGTTTTTGCGGGCTTACAACAAGCTGCCGAGCTTTCGTGAACATGCAGCGTTCGGCACCTGGGTGTACCGCATCGCCATGAATTGCGCGCTGAACCTGGTGGAACGCCGGGGCCGCGACGTGGCCTGGAATGCGACTCCGCTGGACGGTACGCCGGGCACGGAAAAGCTGCTGATTTCGCAGCATCCGACGCCGGAAGCCCTGCTGCTCGAGGCGGAAGCGGCGGGCGAACGGGATCGCCTGCTGCATTGCCTGACGCCGATGGAACGCAGCGCGTTTGTGCTGCGCCACCTGGAAGAGCAGCCGGTGGCTTTGATTGCCGAGGCGCTGGGCGTTTCGGCGAATACGGCACGGCAAACGATTTTTCGCGCGGCGTCGAAGCTGCGGATTGCGCTGGCAGCTTCGACGGCAGCTTCGTCCACCACTTTTTCTACTCCGAGACTTGCCTCTACTCCGAGACTTACCAAGGAGCCACGATGAACCGCTTTCGCTTGAAGACGGCCGAACAGATTTCTGAACATGAGTTGATCGCGTACCACCTGCATGAACTGTCGTCCGGGCGGGCGAGGCTGGTGCGCCGGGCGATCGAGCAGGATGCGGCGCTGGCCGCGGAAGCCGCCGCGATCGAGCGGGCGATGAATGCGCTGAAGAGCGAACCGATGCCGGTCGGGCAGGACGTTCTGGACCGCAACTGGGCGGCGCTTCGTCCCTCGTTGAGGACGCATGCCGCGCCGCAAATGCGGCCGAGGAGCTGGCGCGGGCCGCTGGTAGCGGGTGGTTTGCTGGCGGGGGCGGCGGGTGTGGCTTTTCTGCTAAGCGGGCCGAGCGGACCGAGCGGGCCGAGCGGGTCGCGCCAGGCTGCGGAGCCGCATGGGAGCGGGCTTGTGCAGGGCGGCGGCGCAGCTTCGTCCTTGGCCGGGGAAACGCCGAGCGAAGAGGAAACGTTTGCCACGCCTTCGGAGCCGAGCGCGAAAGCGAAGTTGGGCGGCGGGGTGTATCGGCCGGACGTTCATCGGCCCGACGCTGCCATCCATCTGCTGGAGCCCGCGCGCGCCCCGCAGATCGCGGAACTGGCGCCCCCCTTGCCGTTGAGCCGGGAACCATTGAGCCGGGAACCTGTGGCGATGGCCGGGCCGCTTACGGTGTTTCCGGTCGATCTCATCCCTGCCCCGACCCCTGCCGCGACTCCTGCGGGAGCAGGTTCTTTCCCGGTGCCGCGGGTGACGGGCGGCCAGGAGGGACGGCACAGGCACGTGACGGACCTGATGCTTGGCGTAGGCGGGAATCTGATTGTGCCGCACCACTCGCTGACAGCGGGCACGGAGCCGCGCTCGCAAACGGCCACGCATGCGATTCTGGCGGTCGGGGCGTTTCACCAGCAGTTTCGGCGGGCGCTGGGGTACCGGATTACGGCTTCGTACTCGCGGCCGGAATTCGACTACACCTATTCCACAGGAGTTCCTGGAGGCTTTTCGGAGAGCGGCAAGATTAACAGCAGGGTGTTCGAGCTGGCCGGGACGTATGTCGTCGAGGGCCCGCATCGCGGCCGCCTGACCACCTCGGCCGATGCGGGGGGCGGGTTGATGGCTTTCCTGCCGACTACGCCGAACCCGACGGTCAACTATGTGTATCGCGGTGCGGGGTTGCTCGGCGTCAACCTGGATGTTGCGCTTACGAAGCATCTGGGCGCGCGGCTGGCGTACCGGGCGCAGATCTTCAAGGGACCGGACTTCCGCTACGACGGCGGCAGCATTCCGGTGACGACGAGCGTGACGGAAAGCAACGAGCCTTCGCTGGGAATTACGTATCGGTTTGGAAAGTAGAACTCTTTGTTGTCATCCTCGCAGGAAATCTGCTGTTTGTCTTCTCCTGACCATCGGAACCTTGCTGCAAACCGGCCGTGCGGCTTGGGGGTTTGAGCGGGGGTTGAGAGGAAAACAAAAGCAGATTCCCTGCGGGAATGACAACAAAGGGGGAGCGTCGGTATGCCGGCAGCTACGTTGGCCTAGGCGGGGGTGAAGTGGAGGGCGGCGGAGTTGAGGCAGTAGCGGAGGCCGGTGGGTTGGGGACCATCCGCAAAGACATGGCCCAGGTGGGAGTTGCAGCGGGCGCACTGGACCTCGGTGCGTTCCATGCCGAGGGTGGTGTCGGTGAGCTCGAGGATGTTTTGTTTGGCGATGGGCGCGTAGAAGCTGGGCCAGCCGGTGCCGGAATCGAACTTGGTCGTCGAGGCGAAGAGGGCGGTGTCGCAGGCGAGGCAGCGGAAGACGCCGGGGCGATGCTCGTTGAGCAGCGGGCCGAAGTAGGGGGTTTCGGTGTCGGCGTGGCGGGCGATCGAGAAGGAGTTTTGGCCTAGCTGGCGGCGCCACTCGCCATCGGTCTTGACGACTTTGGCCAGGGTCTGGGGGCCGAGCGAGCGGCCGTCGTTTGCGAAGGCAATGAGGGTGACCTGGCCTGGGGTGCCGTGGATTTCGGTGCTGGCCTCGACCCCGGGCGCGCGGTGCAGCCAGAGATAGCCCGAGGTGGCGGTGACGGCGGCGGCACCGAAAAGGAAGAGCCGGCGGGTGGTGCGCTGGGACTGCGGGTCGCGGGTTGGGTCGGTTGCGAACATGTATGGATTGGACGTTTGGATGGGGCCGGAAGATCCCCGCAGATAGGAGAGAAAGAAGGGATACGAGGGGAATTGACTCATCGCTATGAGGCGCGATGAATGGGCCACGAGGTGTATGGGCGTGAGAATAATGGACTTCGGAGATTGTGCTGCAGCCCATCCTTATCTATGGCGCGGTGAGCACGCCCGTTGTTAGATCAATCCTGACGGAGCGACCCCACTGGTTGCGGTAGACCAGCGCATGACCGTCGAGGGAGTAATCGAACGAGCCGCCGGCGAACCATAGGGGTGAGGAGTCGGTGGCCACTGTCATGCGATTTCCGGCCAGTTGTGTCTCGTGGTCGTTCCAGAGATCGGCGATAGTAAACGCCCGAACCAGTTGTGCTTTGCGAAAGCCGCTTTGATGGTAGGTGAGGAGCACTGGACTTTTCAGAACCGGCCAGGTGACCGACACGAGAGTCAGGGAAAGTCCGTCGTCGTTGACCATGGGCCAGTAATAGCCGAAGTGTTCGTCGCCGGCCCTCATTGTGACCGACCAACCGAATGCGCCGTCAGACCAGAAAGGCACGGAAGCCACCAGGTGGTCTTTGCTGTTGATGAAGGACTCGAGCTCAAAGACGCGGTAGGTGGTTTGGAGGATATGGCGAACGGCGGTTTCGTCGGGGCTGTCGTACTGATTGTCGGTGAGCACCAGGAAGCGGCCATTAGGGGAACGAGACGCCTGGATGTTTGGCGGCAAGGCTGATGCCGCCGCACGTTGATGCAGCGGCAAGACGAACAGAAGCAAAGCGAGTAAGAAGAAGTGAGAACGGTGGAGCATCACGGATTCCTCCCAATATGGTGCGGGACTGCTGAGCAGGTCTTAGACAGTACTGAAAGAGTGGAACATGGGTGCAAGTCTGGAATGCATGCAGCGATGGTACCTTTTGCCGGAGTTTATGGTGGGTATCGAGTGGGCGAGCTGACTTGTGAGCTATGAGCTATTGAGCTGTAAGCTGACAGTTTGGCTTGAGCGCCTGCTCGGGTTGGATTGGGCCGGCATCGATGAAGCCGGTGGTTCTGTAGAGCGGCTTACGATAGAAGCATGAGCGGTGGCTTTGAGGTTTTGGCGGAGTCGGTGGGTGGGGGGCGGCGAGGTCGGTTGACGCTGCCGCATGGCGTTGTGGAGACGCCGGTTTTTATGCCGGTGGGGACGGCCGCGACCGTCAAGGCTGTCCCGCAGGATTTGCTTGAGACCTTGGGCGCGGATGGGGCGGGCGCACAGATTATTTTGGCCAATACGTATCACCTGTATCTGCGGCCGGGGCATGAGCTGGTGCGGCGGATGGGTGGGGTGCATCGGTTTATGAGCTGGGACCGGCCGATGCTGACGGATTCGGGCGGGTTCCAGGTGTTCTCGCTGGCCAAGCTGCGGAAGATTTCGGAAGAAGGGGTGGAGTTTCGCTCGCACCTGGATGGGGGCAAGCACTTCTTTTCGCCGGAGCACTCGATGGCCGTGCAGATTGCGCTGGGGGCGGACGTGATGATGGTGTTCGACGAGTGCGTGGAGACGCCGGCGACGTGGGAACGGACGCGGGAGAGTATGGGGCTGACGCATCGGTGGGCTCGGCGGAGTAAGGATTATTTTGAGGTGCATAAGAGTGAGGTGCCGTGGTTTGGAGTCGGGGATCCCACTTATACCGGTGAGGCTGGGATGAATGGGGCACGGGAAGTTGTTGGTGGTCCATCCCATGTCTCAGAAGCGATGAATGGGGCACCCGGAGTTGTGGCTGCAGGGCAGACGCAGAGCTTGTTTGGGATTGTGCAGGGGGGGATGTATGGGGACCTGCGGCGCGAGTCGGCGGAGGCGCTAGTGGCGATGGATTTTCCGGGCTATGCGATCGGCGGGCTGGCTGTGGGCGAGCCGCGCGAGGTGACGCGCGAGATGATTGCGCGCACGCTCGAGTGGCTGCCGAAGAACAAGCCGCGCTATGTGATGGGGGTCGGGTATCCGGACGAGATTGAGGAGTATGCGCGCATGGGCGTGGACATGATGGACTGCGTGCTGCCGACGCGCGCAGGCCGGCATGGGCTCGTGTTTGCCCGGGTGGAGGGCGTGGTGACGCGGCTGAACATCAAGAAGAAGGAGTATGCCGAGGCTCGTGGGCCGATCGACTCGGCATGCGCTTGTATGACGTGCCGCCGGTACTCGCGGGGGTATCTGCGGCACCTGTTTGCGAGCGGCGAGGCGCTGGCGGCTACGCTGCTCTCGGTGCACAACCTGCAGTTCTATCTGGACACGATGAGCCGGGTGCGTCGGGAGCTGGCCGGCTGAGCCCTGAAGGCGCGGGCTGCATCCTACGGACGAGGAGATACTGCGCGATGGAAGGTGAACAGGATCGGCTGGAACGGATGTATGGCGAGCTGGGCGACGAGCATTTGCGGGACCTGGCGGGCGACCGGGAGTCGTTGACGGCCGATGGGCAGATGGCGCTGGCGCGGGTGCTGGCCGCGCGGGGAATGGCTGCGGGACCGGCTGCCGAAACGCCGCTGCCGGCGATGCCGGGCGAAGAGTTGGAGCAGGGGTTTACGCCGGGCATCCCGGGGGTGATTCCTTCAGGCGCAGGCACGATGGAGCAGGCGCTCGAGCATGGCGGAGCGCGGCGGGATGGCATGGTGCGGCTGATTACGCTGTTCGATGGGACCGACTTGACGAAGGCCTGCGCAGTGCTCGAAGCCGAGCATTTTGACTTTGCGCTGGAACCGATGGAACGGGACGAGCAGTCGGGGGCACCGACGAGCTTCGCGATCTGGGTAGATGAGGCGGATGAGACAGCCGGGCAGGATATTCTGCGCAAGCAGATGGGTTTGTTCCCTCTGCCTGAAGTGGCGGGCGAGCAGGGCGCGGAGTATGCGGACGACCTGATGACGCTGGGAGAGTTCGAGACGAGCGCGGAGGCGGAGCGGGTGAAGACCCTGCTGGCCGGGGCGGGGATCGGGTGCTCGGTGGTGAGCGAGGAGAACGCGCACGGCGAGATGCTGCACACGGTGGAGGTGCAGGGTTCGGACCTGGAACGTGGATTGCAGGTGGCGCAGCGCGGGCTCGGGGTAGGGCAGGTGGAGTGATGTCTGTATGCTGGTGAGTGCGGGAGCAAGGTAAGAACATGGGAACGACGATAGCGATGGTGGTCCTGCAGGCCGGCGGCTTCTTCAGCAGCCTGGGAACGATTGGCGGCATTGCGCCGATCCTGCTGTTTTTTGTGGCGCTTTACTTTTTGATGATCGCGCCGAACCAGAAGAAGCAGAAGGCCTGGCAGGAGATGCTGGGGTCGTTGAAGTCTGGGGATAAGGTGACGACGTCCGGTGGCATTCGGGGCACGGTGCTGCAGGTAAGGGACGACGTGGTGACGCTTCGGGTGCAGCCGGATGGCATCAAGATGGAGTTCGTGAAGAGTGCGATTTCGGCGGTAACGACGGCGGAAGAGAAGGCGTAGGGCGTTGTAGCATCCGGGAGGGCCTGGCGGCATAAAGCTTCCTGCGATGCGCCAAGCTACCAGCAGCGGCCGCCGACGAGGCTCGGCGTAAGCATAGCCGGAGCGCGGACGGCTGGTTTGCGGCCGGTTGGTGCGCGGGTTTTTGGCCATCGATGGCGCATCCGCGATAGACTGGGGCGACACAAGATCAACGCCGTCGTGCGACGGGTAGAGGATGAGACCGGTTTGCGCCTTGCGGGATTGCGCTGGTGGGCAGGCTGGACACGAAGATTATGGGTAAGAACTCCGCCACCAAAGTGGGCATTATCGCGGTTGTGCTGCTGTTTTTCGTCTATGGAATCATTGGCATTCCGCGCAGCACGGGCAAGGGCGTGGGCGACAGCTTCAAGCAGGCGCTTGAGCGCAACATCAAGCTGGGGCTCGATCTGCAGGGCGGCATCCACCTGGTGCTTGGGGTGCATGTGGCGGAGGCGATCGGGTCGGCGACGGACCGCGATGTGGCGCGGCTTGAGACCGAGCTGCCGGCCGGGGGCA
Source organism: uncultured Granulicella sp. (assembly GCA_964282835.1). Taxonomy (GTDB): domain Bacteria; phylum Acidobacteriota; class Terriglobia; order Terriglobales; family Acidobacteriaceae; genus Edaphobacter. Next base: position 4,098,528 of record OZ196157.1, on the reverse strand, counting down.
TCGCGGGCGCGACCGTGGGCAAGCCGGACGCCAACAATGCCCAGACGATTGTGGTTTCGGGCATTCCGCCGGCTCAGCTGGCTGCCGCGCGTACGGTGGCGACGGGTACGGAATACAACAGCTACGATGTTTCCAGCGAGTCCGGCAATAGCCTGCGCATGGTGATGAAGGCGGGCGCGATCAAGGATCTGGAGACGCGGACGCTGGATACGTCGATCGAGACCATTCGGCAGCGGGTGGACTCGCTTGGCGTTTCGGAGCCGGTGATTCAGAAGTACGGGCTGGGCGAGAATGAAATTCTGGTGGAACTGCCGGGCATCGATAATATCGACCGGGTCAAGGATGCGATCCAGTCAACTTCGAAGCTGGCCATCAACGCTGTGGTGGGCGGGCCCTGGGCGGATGACCAGGCGGCAATGACGGCGCTGAACGGCCAGGTGCCGACCGATGCGATGCTGCTGCATGGACAGGCGACCCCCACGGCTGCGGACTCGGTGTGGGAGCTGAAGCGGGCAAGCGAAGTGGAAGGTACGGACTTTCGCGATGCGCAGCCGGGCCAGGACATCAATGGGCGGCCAAACATCTCGTTTACCCTGACGACAGACGCGGGTGAACGCTTCTTCAAATACACCGACGCGCACAAGCAGGGTTCGGCGGACGCGGGTTCGATGGCCATTGTGCTGGGCGGCAAGGTGCGTGAGGTGGCGAGCATTCAGTCGGGCATCCGTGATCGCGGCGAGATTACCGGGACGTTCTCGAGGGCCGAAACGGACGATCTTTCGCTCGCGCTGCGGACAGGTTCGCTGCCGGCGACGATCGAGTACCTGGAGACTCGCACTGTCGGGCCATCGCTGGGTGCGGCGAGCATCCGGCAGGGCGTGGTGGCGGCCATTGCGGGTATGGCTGCCGTGATGATTTTCATGCTCATCTATTACAAGGGGTCGGGCATCAACGCGGACCTTGCCCTGCTGCTGAACCTGTTGATTCTACTTGGGTTTATGGGGTATAGCCATGCGACGTTGACGCTTCCGGGCATCGCCGGAGTGATCCTGACGATCGGTATGGGCGTGGACTCGAATGTGCTGATCTTCGAGCGCATCCGCGAAGAACTGCGCGCCGGCAAGACGGCCGCGGCGGCGGTGAAGGAAGGCTTCGCGCATGCCTGGGTGACGATTGTGGATACGCACGTGACGACCATCGTTTCGGCGGCCATCCTGTTTATTTTCGGCACGGGCGCGGTGAAGGGGTTCGCGGTGACGTTGACGTTCGGGCTGCTGGCAAACCTGTTTACGGCGGTGTATGTTTCGCGGCTGATCTTCGAGTCGCATTTGAAGGGCAAGGACCGGACGGCGGCGCTGTCGATTTAGTAAATGAGCGTGCTGCGGCCGCATGAGGATTAACGAGAGCAATGGAATTATTCAAACAACCTAATGTCGACTGGCTTGGAAAGAAGTGGTATTTCCTGGGCTTTTCGCTGATTTTCTCGGTCGCGGGCGTGTTCAGCCTGCTGTTCTGGCACCATCTGCCGCTGGGCGTCGATTTCAAGGGCGGCACCGACATTACGGTGAGCTTCAGCAGGACGCCGAACGAAGACCACATCCGCCAGGCGATTGACCGTGCGGGCATCCGCGACGCGCGCATCCAGCGCATCGGCGGCGCGCCGGGGCAGATTTCGAACCAGGTCATTATTGGTTTGCCGGAGTCTACGGCCACGGATCAGAACCACGACGCGGGCCGCTCGGCGGTGGAGCATGCGTTGAGCGCGAACTATACGGACTCGACGTTTCAGGTAGAGCAGGTGGATATCGTCGGGCCCACGGCGGGCAAACAGTTGCAGCGCCAGGCGATGCTGGCCACGGTGTACTCGCTGGTGGGCATGCTGGTGTATCTCTGGTTCCGGTTTGAGCTGATCTATGGCGTGGCCGCGGTGGTCGCGGTCTTCCACGATACGCTGATTACAGTAGGGTTCTTCTCGCTGACCAACCAGGAGATCACCCTTACGGTGATCGCGGCAATCCTGACGCTGATCGGCTACTCGATGAACGATACCGTGGTGGTGTTCGACCGGATTCGCGAGAACCTGGCCATGAGCCGGCGCGAGAGCCTGAGCGCGCTGGTGAACCGGTCGATTAACCAGACGCTGAGCCGGACGGTGCTGAGTTCGGGGTTGACCTTTCTTACAGTGCTTTCTCTCTATCTGTTTGGGGGCGAAGTGCTGCACGGCTTTTCGTTTGCACTGGTTGTCGGCATTCTGATTGGGACCTACTCCTCGATCGCTGTGGCGGCACCGATGCTGGTGGCATGGCAGGATTCGCGAGCGAAACAGGGCAAGGCAGCGGCCACTTTGCCTGCCGGACGCGCCCGGGTGTAGTTGGGTTTTTCCATGGGACGCGAATTATATTTCCTTCGAGCAGTCCGGGAACATTTCCTGACACCCCGGTGTCTAAGGCAATCAGCAGTGGTTTTTCGGTTCGAGAAAGCCTGATTCTTCTCGGACCGGACTCGCAGCGAGAAATCTGGTTTTATAGTTCGTCTTCGAGGTTTTCCCATGTTTGAAGATTCGCTCATCGATTCTGGCGGCAAACTGAAGACCAAATCCAAGTACTGGATGATTGGCACAGCCATTCTGAATGGCTGCATCGTGCTGGTAATGATTATTCTTCCGTTGCTCTACCCGGAAGCGTTGCCCAAAACGGCCATGACCGCGATGCTGACGGCTCCGCCTCCGCCTCCGCCTCCACCCCCGCCGCCTCCTCCGGCAGCTGTGGTGAAGCCTATCAAGATGGTGTCGGAGATCGACCAGGGCCTGCATGCGCCCAAGACGATTCCCAAGAAGATTGAGATGATCAAGGAAGACGCTGCTCCACCGCCGCAGGTTGCGGGTGTGGTGGGTATGGCCGGCATGTCGGGCGGTGCTCCCGGCGGTGTGCTTGGCGGCATCCCGGGCGGCATGGGTTCGTCTCCGGCTCCCGTAGTCAAGGCGGCTCCTGTGCCCGAGAAGCCCAAAGGTCCGGTGCGCATCTCGAGCGGTGTTGTGGCTGGATCGAAACTATCTGGTTCGCAGCCCGCTTATCCGGCAATCGCCAAGGCGGCACACGTTTCAGGTGCGGTCGTCATTCACGCGATCATTTCGAAATCAGGATCGGTGGAGCGGGCCGAAGTTGTGAGTGGACCGGAGATGCTGCGTTCGAGTGCTCTGCAGGCCATTCAGACCTGGAAGTACAAGCCTTATATCCTGAACGGCGAGGCGACTGAGGTGGACACCACGGTTACCGTCAACTTTACCTTCGGCTCCTAGTTCCGGGCCGACGGAAGCAACCAAGTTTGTTGGGCTCCCGGGATATTCTGGTGATTGGCTGTACGCACCGGCTGGGAGAAGATCAGGTCTGTTCACGGGATCGGCAGGCAACTCGCAAGGCTTTGCCTGCCGGTTCCATCGAGTTCAACCAACATAGATTTTGGAGGAAAGATTCTAGTGATTCTCGCCCACATTGCCAACGTTGCCTCCGCCCATGTTTCCGCCTCGCTGATGATGTTTCAGGATGCGGCTGCCCCCGCCAACAACTTTTCGCTGACTGACATGTGGGGCCACATGAGCTGGATCCCCAAGGGCATCGTCATTCTGCTCTTCATCATGTCGATCTGGTCGCTTGCCGTGATCATCGATCGCGCCATCTACTTCTCGGCGGCCCGTTCGCAGTCACGCGAGTTTGCCCCGAAGGTCGCCGGCGCTCTCAAGAACGGCAATCTCGACGAAGCCATCAAGGTTGCGGACCGGACTAAGAAGTCGCACCTGGCGGAAGTGGTTACCTCCGGCCTGCAGGAGTTCCGCAGCTTCGGTTCCGGCGGCGCGATCTCCGACGAGCAGATCGAATCGTCCAAGCGCGCGCTTGAGCGTTCCGAAGCGATCGTGCACTCCAAGCTGAAGCGTGGTCTTGGTGGTCTGGCGACAATCGGTTCGACGGCTCCGTTCATCGGGCTGCTTGGCACGGTCATCGGTATTCTCAATGCCTTCCAGCAGATCGCTACCCAGAAGACTTCGGGTATCGGCGCGGTAGCCGGCGGTATTTCTGAAGCTCTGGTGACGACCGCGTTCGGTCTGGTCGTAGCGATTCCCGCTGTAATGGCGTTCAACTACTTTACGAACAAGGTCGAAGCGTTCGACGTTGAGATGGACAACAGCTCGTCGGAACTGGTGGATTACTTCATCAAGCAGAGCCATCGGTAAAGATCGGCGTATCTTGGAGTGCCTGGCGAGTGTTTCCGGCTCGCCAGGCCTGGGTGGCCGCAGTTGCAAGGGCTGGCAGGATCGCCCGTGTGCTGGTTGTTGACTTTATGCTGTCCGGACGACCCGGAGGAGTACACGAACCATGGCAATGGCAAAGCGGGACGAAGGCAAAAAGGTAAACTCAAACATCAACGTGACGCCGATGGTGGACGTGATGCTGGTGCTGTTAATCATCTTCATGGTCATCACGCCGATGTTGAACAACAAGGTCAATGTGGATCTACCCTCGGCTACGGCCGCGGTGGTGATGGACAATGCCAACAAGGAAGATGCGGTCACGGTCGCGGTGACGCGGGACGGCAAGATCTTCCTGGGCGGCGACCAGGTGACGCCAGACGATATGGGCGCGAAAATTTCCGCCAAGCTCGAAAGTCACCCTGACAAGGAAGTGTTTCTCCGCGCCGACAACCGCGCTATATATGGCAAGGTGATGGACGCGGTAGATGGCATTCGTGCCGCGGGCGTGAGCCAGCTTGGCCTGTTGACAGAAAAGCGCGACGAAGCGAAGTAGCTGCGCACGATTTTAGATTCGATTTCGCTGAAGGCAAAGGAGAATTGCTATGGGAATGGGCGGGGGCGGTACAGGTGGGGCAGTTTCAGAAATCAACGTAACTCCGCTGATTGACGTGTTGCTGGTGTTGCTGATCATCTTCATGGTCATTGTGCCGGTAACGCCGAAGGGTCTGGACGCGCTGGTTCCTCAGCCGCCAAAGGACCAGAAGCAGCAGGATAGTAACGATCGCACGATTGTGGTGCAGGTGCTTGGAACGAACGGTTCTGCGCCTTCTTACAAGATCAACGACGAAACGATGAACAAGAGCCAGATTGAGTCACGGCTCGCGGGGATTTTCGCGGCCCGGCAAGAGAAGGTGATGTTTGTCAAGGGTGATCCGGACCAGTACTACGGCAATATCGCCGAGGTGATCGACTTTGGGCACCAGGCTGGGGTGGATAACATCGGCATCATTACGCCTCGGGTTGAATCCGGACAGTAACGAGACCATCAGGATCAGGAGAGCCCGGCTTCGGCCGGGCTTTTTTGCGTTCAAGCATTGGGGCAGCTTTTCAGAGCCGTTTGCTTTCAGGTGTAGTTCAGCTGCGAACCGCAGATTCCTCCGCTGCGCTGCGGAATGACAACAAAACAGTTATTCGAACAGAGCAGGGACCGAGTTGCCGAAGACGCAAGAGATAGCGGGCCCGCGTTGTGGGCGCCGATGAGCCTTCGAGCGAGACGCTGATGCTTGAAAGAGCAGGCAACAGCAGATTCCCTACGGGAATGACAACAAGAAAGTCGATGCATCTTATTGCGGCCGGCGATATGGTCTGGCGTTTGAGGGAGCAAGATGCCGGCTTAGAGATAGACAGCCGCTTTCGCGCTCGTGCCAGCTACCTGCGCGGAGACGCCTTCTGTGGTCTTATCCCGTTGAGCGTCGACCCGTGGTGTAAAGAACAAGCAACTGTAACAGCAACCGCAGCTTCCTTCGGAATGACAACAAAAAGCAAAGGCATTTGCACGGATAACTAGTTGCTTTGGTTTAGCGGACTTGAAGGTCCAGTGTGTACAGGTCGCCTGCGCCGATGCGCGGTTGCACCAAAGGCTCGGACGCGCGGGTAACGCCGCCGAAGAAGTAATTCAACGTAGTCTGACCGTGGAACCCGCTCAGGTCTGCGATCACATGAGTTTCGCCATTGGGAACGGCGATCTTCAAGATCGGTTGATGCTCTTCGAGGAAGGCATGCACGTAAAGAGACTTGCTGTCTTCACTCCAGCAGGGGTCTGCGGCGCTGGTCTGCGCGAGCTCCTTCCAGCGGTGCTGCGCTGTGTCGTAGAGCATCAGGGTTTTCTGGTTGAGCGAGAGGGCGGCAATCCACTGGCCGTCGGGCGACCAGCGTGGGCTGAACATTCCTTCTGATCCCGGGATCATGTCCACCTTGAGCGTTTGCAGATCGAAGATCTCGATGGCGTGCGATCCGCTCTCCTTGCCCATCAGATCGGGTTCGCGGCCAAAAACCAGGCTCTTGCCATCGGCGGACCAACCGGGATCCGCTTCGTTCCGTTCTTCGTTCAGCAACGGCTCGGGCTTCCCTCCATCGGCATCGGTAAGGTAAATCTTCCAGACTTTTCCGTGCTCCCGAGCCATCATGGCCAGCCGCTTTCCATCCGGAGACCAGTGCGCCATAAACACTTCAAGATAATTCGGCGTGAGTTGCACCTTATCGCTTCCATCGTTTGCGCGGGCACGCCACAGCCGTTCATCATTGTCCGTCCAGGCAACCCACACGCCGTCACGGGAAAAGTCGACGCGCGTCGCCTCCGCCAGAAAGGCCGGAGCCGGCTGAAAGCCTTCCCCGGCCTTGAAGATCTGCATGCCAAGCGGTGGATTGAGCCCGAGGAAGAAGACGCGCGAACCGGACCGAGCCGTTACAGGAGAAAGGAAACGAAGCGGGCCATTGGTCAACTGCGTCAGGCTCGAACCGCGCAGCCCTTGCTTCAAGGCCCACAGGTTTTCGCCTGCCTGCATCACATAGGCGCTGCCATCCGCGGTCCAGGTGCCGCAACAGGCCACGCCTTCAGATTTTGGAGTCTCCACGCGGTGCGGGGTTCCGCCTCGCGCCGGCAGCTCCCAGATGCCGGTCGTGTGGCTTACCGGATCCATCAATGTGAAGCGCAGCAGCTTGCCGTCCGGAGACCAGCGCATCCAGAACGCGCGGCCGCTCAACTGCGCAAAGGGCTTCGAAATCCCATCATCCAGGCGAATCGTCGCGAGAGTGTCGCCCGTGGCATAGAGCACGCTTCTGCCATCCGGCGTCCACGAGGCGTCATGAGCCAGCACGTTGCCGACGCGCTGTGCGCTGCCGCCCGATGTCGGCACAATCCAAAGGGGCTGCTCCGACGCAGTAGAGAGCTGACTCTTCAAAATCAGCCGCGAACCGTCTTTGGAGATATCGGCCAGCGAGCTCGAAACCAGCTCCTGCGGCAGCGAGAGCGGCTCCACCTCGCCGGTGCTGAGCGAGATAGCCGAAAGCCGAGGTCTCCCTTCGCGCATCACCGAAGTCAGGATCCGATTGCCGTCTGTCGCCAGTGTTAGCAGGCTCTCAAGGTTCGGCGGCCCGGACGAAATGGCACCGCTCCTGGTTACCTGTTCCACGCGCAACGGAGCGGGTTCAGGCTGCCTCAGCCACAACGACGCCGCAAGCAGGACCACCAAGAGGAAGGTTGCAGCGAGCGCTCCCGTCGGGACGAACCAGCCGGACCTTGAAAGATGCGCTACCTTGACAGGCAAAGCTGGCGCGTCCGGAGCCGGGTTGACGGACGGAACAGGCTTTGCGATGGGTTCTTCTACGTTTGCCGCCTGGCTTGCGACTGCGATGGCAGGCTCTTGCATCGCCGGGCTCGGCATTGGCAGGTCCGGTTTGGACGCGATTCCGCGAGCGACGCCCTGCGAAGGAATCCCGGACGGAGTGACTGGGGCGATGAAGCGGTAGCCTCGCTTGGGCAGGGTCTGGATGAAGCGTGGGTTTTCTGCCGAGTCGCCCAGCGCCTCCCGCACCTTATTGATCGCACCGGCGAGTGCGCGCTCGAAATCGACCGTGGTGTTGGTGCCCCAAACCTGCAGCTGCAATTCTTCCCGGGTGACCACTTCGCCCGGCCTGGCCAGCAGCGTCATGAGCACCGTAAAAGGCTGCCCGGCGAGCCGGACCTTGTAGCCGGCCTTCCAGAGCTCGCCTGCCTGCACATCGACCTCGAAGAGGCCGAACGCGATCCGATCTGTCTGTTGAACAACTGCCACTGACTACTCCTACTGGCTTTGCACTGGAATCTTACTGCATCATGACAAGCGTGCGTTCTGCGGGATCCATTCTTTTCGCTAAATCGTTGTAGCGCGGACACTTAAGGATCGATGTTGAATAAACCGAAAAGCAAGTCAGATTCCATTGCGCAAATTCGCGCAAGAAGAGGATGGTCGTGTTCGTTCAGCAAAGGATACGGCAGCCCGGTGATAAGACTGCCTGTCCGCAAGAAGATTAAGGAGACCATGTATGAGATTTACCTCAGTATCAAGCCTAAAATCCCGGTGCTTCCGGGCAAGCTGCTCGGCCGTTCTCGCCGGCGCCATCGTTTCAGGATCTTCGTACCCAGCATTTGGCCAGGCAGAGTCCGGCCGCGTTGTCGGCACCGTCACGGATTCTACTGGCGCCGCCATCCCCCAGGCCAGCGTCACGCTGCTTAACAAGACAACCGGATTGAAGCTGACCGGCACGTCGAACGCGAGCGGCGAGCTGAACGTATCCGCAGTGCCTGCCGGCGACTACACCGCCACAGTGGCCGCGCCTGGGTTTGAAACCCAGGTTCAGGCCATCACCATTCAGGTAACGACGACCCAGACCCTCAAGTTCAGCCTGAAGCCCGGCGCGGAGACCACCACTGTCGAGGTGACTGATGCCGCGCCCCTGGTTAACACGACCGACCCGACTCTGGGTGAAACGATCGAGGAGAGGCAGATTACAGAACTGCCTCTGAATAGCCGGAATGCAATCACCCTCGCCCTGCTGACCCCAGGGGTCACTCAGGGAGCTACTGGAGAGCAAGGGCAGGATCCGGCGGGCCGGTTCGGCAGCGTTGGTGGAGGTGTGCTCTCAGTCAATGGAACGCGCCCTCAGGCCAACAACTTCATTCTGGATGGGGTAGACAATAACGACAGTCTTCAGAATGTCATTCTCTTCTTTCCGCCGGTCGATGCGACGCAGGAGTTCAAAGTCGATACAAGTGTAGCCCCGGCGCAGTACGGCCGCGCTGGTGGAGCCTTGGTCATCAGCTCCACTAAATCCGGCACGAATCAGTTGCACGGCTCCGCCTTTGAGTTCTACCGGAGCAACAAATTTGCTGCGAATCCAAACTACTCGTTTCCTTATAACGGCCTTCCCGCCGGCCCAAAGTCTGCCTACAACCAGAACCAGTTCGGCGGTGCCGCCGGGTTGCCGCTTATCAAGGACAAGCTGTTTCTCTTCGGGGACTATCAAGGGACCCGCTTTCAGCAGCCGGTCGGAAGCGGCTATGATACCGTGCCTACTCCAAAGATGCGCATGGGCGACTTCTCAGAGTTGTTGAATAAGCAGCTTGCCAGCGCAGGCCTGGTCGGCAACGGTCCTCCGATCTACACGACGTATTTCCCACGCTGCTACCCCAATTCCGCGGCCTTAGACCAGAACGGCTTTCCCACCACAAGTCTGGGCCAGATTTACGACCCCCTCACCTGCCAGCCCTTCCAGGGCAACATCATTCCCCAGGCCCGCCTGAACCCGGTTTCGGTAAACTACCTCAATGCCTTTCCGCTGCCCACGCGTACCGATCGTCTGATCGGCAACTACTTCTTCCAGCAGACGCAAATTGGTAAGTACAACACCTTTGATTCACGTCTGGACTATACCGCGTCGCCGAGCAATCTGTTCTTTTTGCGCTTCTCCTACGACAACACGTCTTCCAATCAGAATTCGCAACTCCCCCCGAATGGCAATGGTCCTCTGTTGAATGCCAGCGGACAGGAGAATTATCTGCATGGTCGCGGCTACGACCTGGGGTATACGCACACCTTTTCCTCTCGCTTCATCAACGAGGCTCGTCTAGCCTATAACCGGGACGACTATGGTTACCTGCCACCTAATTTTGGCGAGTCAGTGGGTGCGCAACTCGGCATCAACGATACGACCCTGGGTGGCGCAATCAATACGGGAGGTCCTCTAACGGGCGGCTTTGGGACAGAGCTCACCTACACGGGCGATTTCGGTCCGTTTGAAGTGCCGCAGAATATTTATGAGGTCACTGACACTCTTGGCGTAAGCCTACATAGTCATCAACTGAGCGTAGGCGGAACGCTGCTTCGCCGGGTCACCAACTACTACCGGCCAATCGAGGGGAAGGGCGGTCTCTTCTACAGTCCCCAGCTTTTCACCGGGTACGATGAAAGCGAGTATCTGGTAGGGGGCGTGAACCAGTACCAGATAGGGGCGCAACTCGGATTTTTCTCGAACATCAACCAGGAAGATGCTCTGTTTGCCAACGACACCTGGCGCGTCAACAAACGTCTTACACTCAATCTCGGCCTCCGTTGGGACCTGCTTACCTGGCCCTATGAGGCGCATAACCAGCAGAGCTCCTTCAACATCGCGAACGGCCAAGTACTTGAGGCAGGCGTCAACGGCGTTTCCAAAACCATCATCAATCAGGATTACCTGAACTTTGCTCCCCGCGTCGGCTTCGCCTACGATGTGTATGGAGACGGCAAGACGTCTCTCCACGGCGGATACGGCATCTTCTATTTTCCTGACTACGGCGGCATCAACAACCAACTAGGGCAAAACGGCCCCTTCAGCGGGAACAACTTCTTCCAGGCACAGGACGGCTATTGCATTACCCTGAGCGGGCAGACCGCGACAAGGCAGGCGCCTTTCTCCTGCGCCGGCTATACGGGACCTTCGGCGGTAACGACACAGCTGCCACTGCCGCCGACCGCTGCTTCTTTCGATCCTACCAATCCTCCCGGAGGCCTTGGAGGTACCGCAATCAACGTCAACAACAGGCACAGCCGGCTACAACAATATAACGTGCAGTTGCAGCAGCAGCTTTCGCCGCGCGACGTTTTCAGCGCCGCGTATGTCGGGACCTACGGAGATCGACTTTCCACCTTTTACAACCTGACGCAGTATCATATCGGCGCGACGACGCGGCCTTATCCGAATCAGGATGGCGGCATTACCTACAACCACTACGACGGTAGTTCCAACTATAACGGGCTGCAGCTGCATTATGAGCACCGCGCCACCAACCTGCTGGCAACGGCTTCCTATGCCTGGTCGCATGCGCTGGACAATACAAACAGCCCCTATGGTGGAACCCCTGTAGCCGTCCTGCTGGACTATGACCAGGCGGCAAACTACGGCAACTCCAGTCAGGACGAAAGGCACATCTTCAGCTCGTCGTTCGTCTACACGCTTCCGTTCGGACATGGTCAGCGATTTGGTGGACATGCCAACCGTGCTCTCGACCTTCTGATCGGCGGGTTTCAGGTCAACACGATTACGCAACTCTCGACCGGGCAGCCGATCGACCTTATCGCAGCCGGGTCAAGTCAACAAACGGTCACAAACCGGCCTGACCTGGTTGGTCCGATCAGTTATCCGAAGACGTTGAGCGCATGGTTCAACCCTGCCTCATTCAGCTCCGCAAACCTGCCCTCGCAACTCGCAACGGATGGCTCGACCAACCTCGTGTACACGCGCCTGGGAACTCTCGGTCGCAATCAGGTTTATGGGCCGGGCTTCCGTGACCTGGACCTTGGTATACAGAAGAACTTCCATATCCTGGAGGGCAAACAGCTGGAAATTCATGGCGACGCGTTCAACGTGACCAACACACCGAGCTTCTCGAATCCAGCCAATGTTGCGGCCGCAACCGGTGCCAACTTCGGCGCGATCACGAGTGAGCGCAGCACTGCCCGGCGCATCCAGCTGGCTGCTCGTCTGGTCTTCTAACCTGTGCGGCCTGAAGACTGCTGATTTGAATACTTCAGGCCGCACGTTCTACAAGCTGGAATAACCTTCCAACCGAAAAATCCGCTCGATACAGCATAGGAAATTGCTCTCCATGAATTGGTTGATACCGCTGTCGCTCTGCCTTCTGTTTTCCCCTGCGCTGTGCCTTCCGGCGCAGATGCCGGACACACTCCCCATAGACACAGGGAAGCCGCTAAGTTCGCTGGAAGCTCCGGTGCCGCCCGCAGGGCTTGAGGGCGGCGTTATCTACGAAATATTTCCGCGGACGTTCTCGCCTGCGGGAAACCTCAACGGCATTACCGCGCGGCTGGACGATCTGCAGAAGCTTGGCGTGAACGTGCTCTGGCTGATGCCCATCAATCCTACCGGCGAGGCCAAAAAGATTGGTGCCTACGGCAGCCCCTACGCGGTGCGTGACTACTACGCCATCCATCCCAGCTACGGCAGCAAGGACGATCTGCATCGGCTCATCGACGAGGCGCACCGCCGGCACATGAAGGTCATCCTCGATATCGTTGCCAACCACACGTCCTTTGACAGCGTTATGATGACGCACCCCGACTTCTACAAGCACGACGCCCAGGGCAAAGTGATCTCTCCCAATGGATGGATGGACGTAGCTGCGTTGAACTATGCCAATCCGCAGCTTCGCCGTTACATGACGGACATGCTGATCTACTGGATCAAGGATTTCAACCTGGATGGTTTCCGCTGTGATGCTGCCGGCGAAATCCCGACAGACTTCTGGGAAGGCGCGCGCAAGGAACTGGACCAGGTTCATCCTGGCCTCATCATGCTTGCCGAAGCCGCAAAGCCCGAACTGATGCGCAGCGCGTTCAACCTTGATTACTCCTGGCCCCTGATGGCCGCGCTCAACGGCATTCTGGAGCACGGCGCACCTGCCAGCACACTGCGCACGACGCTGGAGCGCGAGCAAACACTTTTCCCCAGTCACACGCTGCACATGCGCATGTTCGACGATCATGACGAGCAACGTGCCCTTGCGCGTTACGGCGTCGGCGGGTCGCTGGCCGCCGCGGTGCTTATCTTTACGCTGGATGGAGTGCCCATGATCTACAACGGCATGGAGGCTTCGGACCCGACCGAATCCGCCGCCCCGGCGCTGTTTGAAGATCTGAAGGTGTGGTGGGGGGCGGCGCAGCTACGGCCCGAAGTCTCACGCTTCTACAGCTTCATCATCCCCTTTCGCGAGCATCAAACGGCGTTGCTGCACGGCGCCACGGTGTGGGTGCACAACTCCGATGAAGCGCGCGTCGTGACGTACCTGCGGCGGACGAGGGATGAGGAATTGCTGATCGCCGTCAATCTTTCGAATACGCCCTTTGTTGGAACGGTAGAAGCCTCGGGCACATGGCAGGAGATCGCCATTCCTCTGGCGCGGGTGCACCACAATACCGGTGCAGCGGACGATGTGGAAGCGGTGCCGCCGGGCGTTGCGCTGCCTGCCTTGTCGCTGGGAGCGACCGGCTTCCGCATCTTTCACCACTCCCTGGCGGCTGCAGGCTCGGGCAAAGAGGCTAACTGATGCCGCACAGGAGTTCCCTCATGCTTTTTCGCCTTGCGCTGGGCTGCGCGTTGCTTCTGTCCGTGCCGGCCTGCTCCGGGCGGGCTCAATCTCTGCCATCAGCTCCCCAAATCCAGCACGATGCATCTGGTGTGGAAGTCTCCTCTGCCTCGTTCTCCCTCCGTGTGGACGCTCTGCGGCCCGATGTGCTGCGTGTGCGTGTTTCTCCTGTCGGCCACCCCGCGGAAGACGCGTCCTGGGCCGTCCTGCCGGAAGCCCGCACATCTCGTTCCCCGGTGGTTGCGGAGCCGCATGGCTTCAGCACGTCTGCGCTGCGTGTTTCGATCGCCGCGGACCTTGGCCTCACCGTCACCGACCTCGCCGGCAATGTGCTGCAGCAGGACGCCACGCCGGCAAGGTTCGACGGCACCAGCTTCAAGGTCAGCAAGCAGAAGACCGCGGAAGACCACTTCTTCGGCCTCGGCGATAAACCCGGGCCGCTCGACCGCGCCGGCCGATCCTTTGTCATGTGGAACACTGACAACTTCGGCTGGCAGGAGTCTACCGATCCCATCTACAAGTCGATCCCGTTCTTCGTCGATCTTCACGCCGGCCGGGCGCTGGGCGTGTTATTCGATAACACCTTCCGCACCTTCTTCGACTTCGGCCACGAACGAACTGACCGCTACACCTTCTCCGCACCCGCCGGCCCGCTGGACTACTATCTGCTTTACGGTCCGGAGCCGAAGCAGGTGGTCGAGAGCTACGCCTGGCTGACCGGTCCGACGCCCCTGCCTCCTATCTGGGCGCTTGGCTACCAGCAGTCCCGTTACAGCTACTTTCCTCAAGCGAAGGTGGAAGAAATCGCCACGCGCCTTCGCGCCGATCGTATTCCGTCGGATGTGATCTGGCTGGACATCGACTATCAGTACAAGAATCGGCCTTTTACGGTCGATCCTGTGGCTTTCCCCGATTTTCCCGGTCTCATCCACACCCTGCAGGCAGAACACTTCCATACCGTTGCCATCACCGATCTGCACATCGCCGACCTGCCTGCTCAGGGCTACGCGCCTTACGACTCCGGCGAGGCGGGCGACCACTTCGTCAAGCAGAACGGCAAGGACTACGTCGGCCCCGTCTGGCCCGGGCCTTCGGTTTTCCCGGACTTCACCCGTAAGGTGACTCGCGAGTGGTGGGGAACGCTCTACAAGCAACTCATGGCCGATGGCGTCGCGGGCTTCTGGAACGATATGAACGAGCCGGCCGTCTTCACCTACCCCACCAAGACCATGCCGGATGATGTGCAGCATCGCATCGAAGAGCCCGGCTTCGCACCGCGCACCGCGCTCCATCCCGAGATTCACAACATCTACGGCATGGAAAACTCGCGCGCTACCTGGGATGGGGCACTCGCGCTACGGCCCAATGTGCGCCCGTTTGTGATGACCCGCGCAAGCTATGCCGGCGGCCAGCGCTATGCGGCCACCTGGACCGGCGACAATTCCTCCACCTGGAATCATCTGGAGATGACGACGCCGCAGTTGCTGAACCTTGGCTTGAGCGGCTTTTCGCTCGCGGGCGCGGACGTGGGCGGCTTTGCCGGTTCGCCTTCGCCCGCCCTGCTGACCCGCTGGCTCATGCTGGCGGCCTTTCAGCCCATCGATCGCGACCATGCCGCCAAAGGTACGCGGGACCACGAGCCCTGGGTGGATGGGCCCGAACAGGAAGCCATTCGGCGGCACTACATTGAAGAGCGCTATCGTCTGATGCCGTACCTCTACACGACGGCCGAAGAAACGTCGCGCGACGGCCTGCCCATTCTCCGGCCGCTCTTTCTTGAGTTTCCCCATGCCACGGCCGATTCGCACCCGCTGGATCTGGACGCTCCTGCGGAGTTCCTCTTCGGGAGCGCCCTCCTGGTCGCGCCTCCGCCTTCGCCGGACGAGGTGGGCTCCTACGAAGTTCATCTGCCACCCGGCATCTGGTACAACTACTGGACCGGCGAAGCTCTCGACCGGCGGGCGCCGCTCGCGGCACGCGACCTTGAGATTCGCGAGCCGCTGAACGCATCCCTCAAGCCGATTATGGTGGAACCCGGTCCCACGGAGCATCCTGCGGACTTGCCCGTGTACGTGCGCGAAGGGACCATTCTGCCCATCGCCCCGCTGGTGCAATCGACCGAGGAGACGCCTGCCGGTCCGCTTATCCTGCGCGTGTATCCGGGCGAGCATTGTCATGGAAGCATTTACCAGGATGACGGGAAGACGCTTGATTTTCGCAGGGGCAGGTACTTTCGTCAGCAGTTCGCGTGCAGCCAGTCGGCCGAGGGCGTTTTCACCGTCGATCTCGCGATGCCCGAGGGAACCTACAAGCCCTGGTGGACCAGCGTTCGCGTTCAGGTGGTGGGCCTTCACGCTCTGTCGGTAAAGGCACAGCTGGGCAAGGCAAGCTTGCCAACAGAGCAGACCCCACTTGGTACCGAGGTGACTATTCCTTTTACTGCCAAGGCACAAAGCATCACTCTGCACTAAGCGGATCAGGGTGTATCGAGTATCTGTAGTTACGAATGACCCGTAAGACATTGTCATCCTGGACTGCGGCACGCACCAAGAACCGTGCGTTCCTCCGCTCAGGATGACAATTTCCCATCATGTGAAATCGGCGACATTTATCATGATGTGATCAGATGAAGCTCACCCCGCATCCCGACGAGCGCGCTGTTGCATTTGTCGCTCGTAGTAGCTGCCCTATGCCACGCGGCAGGGATGGCTTGTTGGCGTTCCTCCTGTTTTCCGTGTCGTGGTTACCGGTGTTGGCTGCAGCAGCGCAAACGGCATCTGCTCCGCCTGTGACTGTCTTGCAACTCGGAACCAGGATCGTTGCGGTCGATGTGACGGTTCGCGACCGCAACGGGCATCCCGTGCGTGGGCTGAAGCGTGAGGACTTTTCACTGACCGAAGACAAGCGTGCTCAGAAAGTCAGCCACTTCGAAGAACATTCACCGGCTGACGTGGACACTGCCCGAGCTCCGGGTATGCCAAAGCTGCCTCCGGGCACCTTTACCGACTACACCCCGGTGCCGCCGGCGGGCACGCTGAACGTGCTCCTGCTCGACGCCCTGAACACCCCACTCAGCGACCAGGCCTATGTGCGGTCGCAGCTTGCGGAGTACGTGCAAAAAGCCAGTCCGGGAACAAGCATTGCCATCTTCGGGCTGAACAGCGGCCTGACCGTGCTGCAGGGCTTTACCGCGCAGCCCGAGGTGCTGAAGAACGCGGTCGCACACAAGCTTCTGGCTCAGGGCTCCACCCTGCTGGACGATCCGGGCGGCACCAGCAGCCAGCCGCAGGATCTTTCGAGCGCACTGAGCGACGCGGCTCCCGCCGGCGCTTCGGGCAATGGAGAGTTTGCCCAGACCGTGGCAAACCTTCAGCAGTTCGAAGGGCAGACAGCGTCGATGCAACTGCATCTTCGCCTGCAGTACACGCTGGACGCGTTCAACCAGCTGGCGCGCTACCTGGCGACGTTTCCCGGCCGCAAGAATCTCATCTGGTTTTCCGGATCGTTCCCGCTGAATATTCTTCCTGACAGCAGCGTGGGAGACCCGTTTGCCTCTACCGCGACAAGCGAGGCGGAGTTCCGCGACACCATCGATCTGCTGACCGGGGCGCAGGTTGCGGTGTATCCCGTGGACGCACGCGGAGTGATGGTCAATCCTGTTTTTGACGCCTCCCAATCCGGCCACGGCTTCGCCAATAATCCCGGCGGATTCAGCAAGAAAATTTCCGACTTTTCCGCCAGCCAGGCGGGAGAACACAGCACCATGGACAAGCTGGCAGAAAATACCGGCGGGCACGCGTTCTACGGCACCAACGGGCTCGCAGAAGCGGTTGCAAGCGCCATCAACGATGGCTCCAGCTACTACACGCTCACGTACTCGCCTTCCGATGCAAGCGCGAACGGGGTGTACCGCAGCATCCACGTAGCCCTCAACGGGATGCTCGATGCCTCGGGCATCACGCTTGCCTACCGCCACGGCTATTTTGCTACGCAGCCCAGCGGCGGCGTGGCGACGGCCGGTGCCGGCCAGTCGTCTGGAGCCGACGATCCGTCTGCCCGCTACACGCGTTCGGTAATGACACGTGGTGCGCCTGCGCCCTCGGAAATCCTTTTCACGGTGCGTGTCGTGCCGGCTTCGCAGGGTACGGTGGAGGTCGCCGCAAGCGGCAACCACCCGGCGCCCGGGGAGGCGATGCAAGGAAGCCTGCGCAACTATGCTGTAGACTTCGCCGCGTTCGCCAGCTCGTTCCACCTTGCGGCACAGCCTGACGGAACCCACGCGGGGACCATTCAATTTACCGCTCTGATCTACTCGCCGCAGGGCAAGCTGTTGAACAGCGAAGAACGCGCCATCAAGCTGACCCTGCCCGCCAGGGACTACGCGGATGCGCGGCATCACGCGGTAGAGATGCATATGGAGGTGAGTGCGCCGGCGAAGGGAGAATCGTACCTGCGCATGGCCATTCACGACCTGGGCGGCAATCGTTTCGGCGTTGTGGAAATTCCTGTCTCGAGCGTGAGCGGATTGAAGCCGGTTGCGCCCGTAGGGCCATCCCATTAGGGCATTTTCCCTTGAGGTGGAGACCTTACGGGATCAAGCGCACGAGGGTGGAGCCATAGCCGGGCAGCGTGATGGAGAGCGAAGCGGCAGGGCTGAACGTCGTCTGGGTGGGACCGCCGGCGAGCGGTGTCGCTGCCGACAACTGCACCATGCTGGCGGAGGTGAACGTGCCAAGATCGGCGATGCCGACCACAACGGTGCGCGGTACGCCGGCACCGTTGTTGTCGGTGGCGGAGCCGACCGCGAAATTGCACACCAGCAAAGAAACGGACCCATCGGCGTTCCGTGTGGCGAGCACCTCGATATCGGGACTGGCTTCGGTGTTGGTGGTCGTCAGGATGGCTGACGGCGCTGTTGCGGCGACCACGGGAAACGTACGCTCGAGCCAGTAGTCGACCCAGTAGGAGAGGGCCGGGGCATCGGTGGTTGCGGAAACCTCTCCATATTGCGCGGAGCCTTCGAAGAGGAAGT
The DNA here is from genome assembly GCA_964282835.1 of uncultured Granulicella sp. Classification (GTDB taxonomy): domain Bacteria; phylum Acidobacteriota; class Terriglobia; order Terriglobales; family Acidobacteriaceae; genus Edaphobacter. The sequence continues at coordinate 4,080,072 of OZ196157.1, read as the reverse complement.
GGTAGAGCGCCTGAGCTCCGGCCTTGCCTGTTTGTGAAAAGACGTACGGCCTCCACGCGGCAAAGAAGGCCGACGTACCGCGCAGGTCGGGGACAAAGACCTGCATCGGATGACAGATGCTGTAACCGTTGGTCTGCTGGAAGTCAGCGTTGACGTTGTTTTCCGTTACCCAGATGGGCAGGGCGCTTAGATCGGGGCGGAGCTTCAGTTCGCTGCGCATGTAGGTGATGTCGGACTTGAACTGCGCCACGGTGGCGAAGATGGCGGCGTCGGTATCGGTCTGATTGCAAGTGGAGTAGAAGTGCGTGGTCACGATGTTCACCTGGGCGGCGAGCCCGCCCGAGCCTGCAGGCTGCACCAGCGTGGGCATGTAGGCGATCGCCGGGCCGTAGTAGCCACCCGAAAGCTCAAGCGCCGAAAACTGGAGCGTGGGGTCGACGGCCAGCATGGCGGGAACCAGGGCGTTGTAGATCTGAACGTACTGCGCCGGCGTAATGCCGTTCAGGTTGGGCTCGTTGAAGATGGCCCACTGGGTGATGTGCGTGGAGGAGGGCGATTGAAAGTGCTGGCCGCCCCAGGTGAAGCCTCCGGTGTTGTAGTAACGGACGAGGTTGGCGGCGTAGCTGGCGAAGAGCGCGAGGTTGGTCGAAGTGACCACGAACTGGCCGTTGCTGTTATTGAGAAAGACCGGGCCCTGCGCTATCTGGAACTGAGGGCTTGCATCACCGGCTACGAGCAGCGGCTGCACGGTTTTATCGAGCGCGGTAAAGGACCAGTCGGACGCAAGCTGGGGCGACGAGTTGGCGAGCCACGGCTGCGAAGTCCCCACAGGCTGGATGCGGATATGCTGCGACTTGAGGGCTGTAACCTGCGCGGGAGCCGAAGACGGGAAGCCGGGGAAGAAGGCATCGTCGTAGGGGCTGGGCTGAAAGCCGGTACTCATCGCCTGCGAGAACAGGCCGTTGATGCCGCGTGTGGTGTCGGTGGTGTTGTCGATGTGGACCGCGGGCGCCACGACCAGGGAGAGGCCTGCGGACGATGCGTTGGTGCCGTCGGAGGCGGTCAGCAGGACGGGATAGGTCCCGGCAGGCGCGGAGGTTGTGGTCAGGGTCAGGCTTCCGGTGGTTCCGCTGCCGGGTTGCACAAACTGGGCGTTGATGCCGCTGGGCAAGCCACTGGCCGCGACCGTGACCGGGCCGCTGATGCCGAGAGCGTGGGTGACGTTGAAGGCCGAGACGGCGGCGGTGCCGTCCTGCGCGAGCACCAGGGAGGAGGCAGAGCTCGACAGGGAAAGCGTGGGCGCGGCAACCACGGTGGCCGCCAGGGAGGTGGAGGCAGAAAGCGCGGGCGTCGATGCGGTAAGGGTGATGGGGTACGTGCCGGGAGCCGAGGAGGTCGCGGCGGAGAAGGTTACTGTGCCGCTGCTGCTGGCGCCGGGCTGGCTGAATGCTGCCGTAAGGCCTGCGGGGAGAGGTGCCGCCGCAAGCGTTACGGCGTCCTGCGTGTTGGTGCGGACGAGATTGACGGCTATGGGAACGGCGCTGCCCGCCTGAATGCTGAAGGCGGACGACGCCGTGGTCACAGCGATCGAGGCCGGCATGGCCGCAGAAGGCGCGGGAGAGGAGGAGCTGCAGGCGGAGAGGCCGAAACAAAGCGCTGCGCAAAAGGCAGCACAAAGGGCTGCGGTGCTGCACGAACGTCCGGCTTGGAGCATGGGAACCTGTTCTTCGCATAGGGAGTTGAATTGCCATCCTGAGCGGAGGATCGGCCAAACTACGCTCAGGATGACAATGGGGCTGCGGGTGGCTTTGTTTAGCGAGGGTTGATGGCCACGGCGGCCGGGGCTGTCAGGCCTGCGGGAACGTAGCCGGCCGAAGACGACAGCGGGGCTCCCTTGGACGACAGGGCAGTCACGCTTCCGTTGCCACGATTTGCCAGCCACACAGAACCGCTGGAATTGATGGCGATGGAGCTCGGGGCGTTGAGACCACCGCCGGAGAACGGCGATCCGGTCGCATTGGCTCCTGCCGCCGTGAGTTCGGTAACGGTGGAGTTGCCGGCGTTCGCGATCCACGCGTCGCCCGTGGCGTCGATGGCGACGGCGCTGGGGGCGTTGAGGCCTCCAACCGTGAACCCGGCGAGGCCGGAGAGCGGCAGGCCGGCATGGCTCAATTCGGTGACGGTATTGCCGGTTGCGTTAGTAATCCAGACATTGTTGGTGCCGTCGATGGCGATGCCGGACGGGCCGTTGAACCCGCCGAGGCTGTAGGTGACGCCGATGGTGAAGTCGTTGATGGAGGCGAGGGTTGGCTGAAAGGGCGCGGTGGCGCTGGACAGGCTGAGCAGAGAAGCGACATTCTTGCTGGGCTGCGTTGCCATGTTGATTGCGGCCGTGATGGTGTCGGTGGGAACGACGCCGGTGCGGGAGGTGGCGTTGGCAAAGAGGCTGTCGCAGGAAGCACCGTCACCGGCGCCCGTGGAATTGATGCAGCTGGCCACGATGTTGGCGAGGGTGTTGATCTCCGTTACCGGCGCTATCGCTCCCGCGGGCAGACCGGCGCCGGGAGTCGTGCCGGAGGCGACGTTGGTGAGGACGTTAATGTCGGCCATGGCCTGCGCAAGACCGGCCTGGTTGGTAGCAGGAGCGCCGATGGTCACCCCGTTCATGAAGGGTGCCAGAGCCCACACGGTGGAGACGGTGGTAATTTCGTTGATGTTGACGAAGGTGGAGGTGGTGAGATTGTCGCAGAGGCCAAGCCCGGCAAGCAGCGCCAGCGAATTGTTGTTGCCGGCACCCGGATTGCCTCCGCGTGCCGCGATGTAGATCTGGCTGCCGCTGGTGCAGGCGGTGTATTTGCCGGTGATGCTGAAGGTGCCATCGGCGGCGGTTGTGACGGCTGCTCCCGTAATCAGCGGGGTAGCTCCGGTGCCGTAGCCCGTGGTGCCTACCTGGTAAAGCTGGATGGTGGCGCCGGCGACGGGCTGCTGGCCGCCATAGGTACGGCCCTGGATGGTGCCCATGGCAAGTGGCCCCGGGCCCGCGACGGTATTGAAGTTATTGGCACAGCCGGTAAAGGCGAGGGTGACAGCCGTAAGGACGGCCGCAGAAAGAGGGGCGAGAGGACGCATGGCGGGTTCTCCAAAGAACGGTTAGAGCCGGGACGAGACCAAGAGATCGACAGACCGACGGGCGATTTCCAGAGAATTAGGGCGTGGTGCCCAGGGTGCCGTTGGCAACGCCGACAGCAAGCGGAGTGACCGCCGGGGTGGCTGCGCCGAAGAGATGCGTGACGGTGTTAGCGGACTTGTTGGCGACCCACACGCCGCCCGTACCATCGATAGCAAGCGCGCTGGGAGCGGAGACGGAAGCCGTCCCGATGCCTGTCGCGCCACTCTGCGCGACACCGCTGTTGTTGAAGGTGGATACGCTGCTGTTGCCCGAGTTGGCGATCCACACATAGCCCTGTCCGTCGATCGCGAGCGACACAGGTGTAGAGAGGCCGCCACCCGTAAAATTGGTGGGAGTGGCCCCGATGTTGGTATTGAAGGCAAGACGATTGTTCGCGGAGGTAACGCTCCAGACATTGCCGGTAAGGTCGAACGCGACACCACCGTAGGTGCTGGCTGTGCCCGCAGTGCCTGCGCTGGTGTTTACGGTGTCACCGGCTTCGTTGAGGCGCGCGAGCGTTGCGCCGGACGAGACCACCCACACGCTGCCGAGCGTGCTGACGGTGATGCTGGTCGAATTGGTGGTGTACAGGGCGCCGTTGGCCCCGATGCCGATATCCCATGTGGAGCTGTTGTTCAACACCGCCACGGTTCCGGGGCCGTTGAGTGCGCCCGCTACGAAGGGAACTTCGTCGATGGTCGAGGCGTCCGTGACAAAGACATTGCCGTACTTGTCGGCGCGCAGGCCGTTGATGGCATTGAAGCTGTAATTCACGAGCACGGGCGTGGCAGCGTTCTTGGGCAGCGTGTAGAGTTGCCCGTTGAGCGCATAGGACACGTTGCCGGCAAGGTCGGTGGTGACGTTGGTGGGGACGCCGGCGTTGAGCGTGGCACTGCTCACGAGCACCGAGCAGACGTCGGCCGGGCTGATCATGTACACGGCCGAGCCCGAGGTGCTGGGTGAGCCGCCGCTGACGCCGACAAAGTACACGTTGCCGGCGCCGTCGATCGAGACGCTCTGCGAGCCGACGTAACCCTGATCGACACTGCCGCAGTTGGCCAGCAGGTTGACGGTCGCGCCGCCGCCGGCAGGGATCTCGTCCAGACTGCCGTCGTAGGAGGTGACGTAGACGTTGCCCGCACCATCGACCGCAACGCCCTTGGGATAGCTGAGCCCGCTGGCGAGGGTGATCTCGGCAGCGCCGGAAACTGGCTTTTCGGCCAGAACGCCGGACGCCGGGCGGGTGAAGAAGATGTTGCCGGAGGTGTCGACGGCAAGAGCGAAAGCCTGGTTTTCGTCGTTGTAAGGATTGGTCTGGACGACGGCAGGGTTTACCTTCGCCTGGGCGTGGGCCACGGCGGAGAAGCAGGCAACGGCTCCTACGGTAATGCCGAGGAGCAAGCGGGTGCGCGCGACGCGAGATGAGCTGGAGAGAGCGAGGTGTGAGCAGGCTGACGGCATAGGTCCCTTCAAGAGAGGCAAGCAGCGGGTGGGAGGCGGATAGAGTTTTGCCCGGAGGCGGAGTCTGTGAATTGGGATGAATGGATCGATTTATCGATTTATCGATCTGCCGAATCGATTCCGTAGAGCATCCTGCCAGAGCGCCGCGACGCTTGTCAACCACTTTTTACATGGAAAAAAGAGGGTTCTTGCCGCAACCGATGGCGCCGCGGCGTGTCAGGAAGAGGCGGAAGGCTCGTCGAAAAAGGCGCTCGACCCTTTGCCGCAGGAGAAAGCGCAGAGGAGGATGCCGCCGGCCAAGGCAACCACCATTCCTGTGCGCAGCGAATGGGAGATCGTCGCGAACCTGCCGATGAGCCACGGAAAAAGAGCGCTGCCGCTCGAAGCAGAAAAGAACACCAGACCGCGGCCGCGTAGCCTGATGGTGCGGGTAAGCAGCAGCGGATACACGGGACCGATGGCCACCGCCGCCGCAAGCGTGGCGCAGGCCAGCATCCAGGGCCTTTCGAGCAGCACGAGACCGGACACGCAGAACGTGAGAGCAAGAGTAGCTGTGACGAGGACGGAGCGCTCGGAGTGGGCGGTCATCCAGCGGGAAGCGAGCAGGCGGCTGACAAGGATGCTGACCCAGAAAAGCGTCGCCAGAGGAAACAAAAGCGCCGTGGGTGGAAGGTAGCGGAGCTGGAAGGTAGGAAGCCAGTTGGCAATCCCGGATTCGACCCCAACCGCAAGCAGGGCAAGCAGGCTGAGTAGAAGCGGCAGGGAACTGCCTTGCTCTGCTTTTTCATCAGCCATATTTTCCGCGGTGCTTCCGGGCTGACGCATGCGCAGAAGCGTACCCGCGGCTATGACGAAGAAGAGCAGCGCAAGCAGCGCGAAGCAGAGTGTAAGCGGAGAGGCCTGGACTGGCATCGCTTGCGGCCTCTGGATCGGCGGCAGCTGAGTAAGCGGCAACTGTGCGAGTAGCCAGGGGCAGGCCGCGGCGCCGAGCGGCCAGAAGATGTTCAGAATCTCCAGACGCCGTGCGCACTGCTCCGGAGGGCTCTCGAGGCCGGTGAGCGTATTGATGGACGCCATGCTGAGACCCAGGCCCAGACCGAACACGAACAGCAACGGCAGTGAAAGCGCGTGCACGAAGGCCAGCGACGCGGCCGCCACGCCGGTAAGCGACGCGCCCAGCAAGAGTCGTGAAGGCACATTGCGTCGCACGAAGAAGGAGCCGATGAGCTGTCCGCTGAACTGCGCCGCGATCAGTTGCCCGATGTCCGCATCGCTGCCGCGTACCGCGAATCCGCCGTGCAGCGCGACGAGGGCGCTGGTAGACGCGGTGGCAAGACCGGTCGCGAAAAAGGCGAAGTAGTGGAAGTAGGGAGATCGCATCGGTGAAGACGCTCTATCGTAGCGCGCCGGCAAGCCTGGAGCGAATGAGCGGGAGGTTTGTGGCGAGGGGACAAAGAGGCGGATCTTAGGAGCTGTCAGCTTGGAGCTATCCATCTGACAGCTTTTGACGCTCCTGTGAGGTGGTGGAACGAACAGGCAGGTGCAAGAACAACCGCAGATCCCCTGTGGGGAATGACATCAAGAAGGCCGCAGGGAATCTGGCCTAAAGCGAGGATCCGTTACTGCGGATGACGGAGGTGTAGAACTGGGCGCTCAGCTTGGGCGTACGTGCCTGCGTGGCAAAGTCGACATAGACGATACCGAAGCGCTTGCTGTATCCGTCGGCCCACTCGAAGTTGTCGAGCAAACTCCAGAGAAAGTAGCCTTTGACCGGGATGCCCTCCGCAATAGCCCGGTTCAGTTCTGCGAGGTAGTTGCGCAGGTACATGACGCGTCCACTATCGAGCACCTCACCCCCTGCGGTGAGGGTATCGGCAGCAGAGCAGCCGTTCTCGGTGATGAAGATCGCCTTGGGCTTCCACAATTCGTAGGTAAGGCGGGTGGCCCAGCGGATGCTCTCCGGCCCGACGGTGAGCCATGAACTGGCCATGTGGGGGAAGTCCGCAGGCGACGGGACCACCTGGTAGCGGGCGGGCGTATCGGCCGCGCGCACATAGGTGGGGGTGTAGATGTTGAGGCCGAGCATATCGAGTGGCGCGGCGATGGTCTGCATTTGCTCGGGGGTGAACCGGGGTGCGTCGTCTCCGAGCTTGCGCAGATAACCATCGGTATACCGGCCCTCGCAGATGGCCGTCAGGTACGGGGCATTTTCTTCACGCATGGCACGGGTGGCGGCCGCGACGTCCGCTGCGGACTGCGTGACGGGCACGACGGCTGTGGGGTTTTCGGCCAGGCCGACGCGGGTTCCGGGAGCGGTCTGGGCCCGAATGGAAGCGACGGCAAGGCCGTGCCCGACGAGCACGTTATGGGTGAGTTGCGCGAGCCGGCGCCGGCCCACCTGCAGCCCCGGGGCGTGCGTGCCCTTGCCGTAACCGAGCTCGGCGAAGGTGCGGATTTCGTTCATGGTGAGAAAGTTGGCTACGCCTGCGCTCGAGAGGCGCGCCGCCGTATATCCGGCGTACTCGGCAAAAGCTTTCGCAGTGTCGAGGTTTTCCCAGCCTCCACGATCCTGCAGGGTTTGCGGCAGATCCCAGTGGTAGAGGGTACAGAACGGTTGAATGTTGTGGGCCTGCAAAGCCTCGACGAGATGGAGATAAAAGTCGATCCCTTTTGGGTTGGGGTTCTTGTTGCCTTCGGGAAAGATGCGTGACCACGACACCGAAAAGCGGAAGGCATGGACGCCTAGGTCCGCCATCAGGCGAACGTCATTCTGGTACCGATTGAGGAAGTCGTCTGCCATATCGCCGGTATCGCCGTGATCGACGCGGCCGGCGGTATGCGAGAACGTGTCCCAGATGGAGGGGCCGCGCCCCTGCTTGCGGGCGGAGCCCTCCACCTGGTAGGAAGCCGTTGCGGTTCCCCAGAGAAAATCCTTGGGAAAGCCGGTGGCGCTGCCGGCGGGCACGGCACCTGCTGCCGGGATTGGCGAGAGCAAAGGCGCAGCCGCGGATATGGCCGCGGCCTTGCCGAAGAGTGTTGCAAAAGCACGGCGGGAAAAACTCGGAGTCATTGGCTCTCTTTGTGGGTGTAACGCTTATTTGACGGTAAGGGCAACGCTGAAGGACACGGGAACGTTGTTAGCCCCGTTGGCCGCCAGGGTGGCCGAGCCGCTTGGAGAGCCGTTGAAGTTTACCGTGACGTTGGAGGTCCCGGTGGGTGTATTCGAGAAGCTGGAGGCGCAACCGCTAAGCCCCGCCACCATCATCATCGAAGCGCACAGCAGGAGGAGCACGCTGGTGAGGCCATGCGAAGGCAGCTTGCGGCGCAGCTTGTACGTGCCCAGCAGCATGAGGCCGCCGAAGGGTAAGAGCCAGCCGGCGACGGTCGTTGGTGCGGGTGTGTCGGTGACGATGGTGAGGGTGATGGTTTGGGGTGGCGTTGCGGTCGTGCCGAAGTAGACGACTCCCGGAGAAAAGCTGCATTGCGTGTTGGCCGGCAGACCGCTGCAGGACATATCGACCCCGCCGGTATAGCCGCTGATAGGCGAGACCAGGAACGTCGTGCTGACCGAACCGGGTGCGGAGACGGTAAGCGCCGAAGCCGTGTTCGTGACGATGTATTGCGGCGCCAAAATGGCCACCGGGATGGAGTTCGAGCGTGACCCGGCAAAGCCCGTGTCGCCGCTGTAGACAGCTACGATCGAGTAGGTTCCAGTGGGCAGCGTGGTGGAGGTGAGGGTCGCGACGCCCGCGGTACTGAGCGGGATCGAGCCAAGCACGGTGGTACCTGTCATGAAAGTGACCGTACCGGTTGGAGCGGGTGACGCGAGGCTGGAGGCGATGGTTGCCGTAAGGGTGACGCTGGTGTTCGGTGGAACCGGCGTGGCTGCGGAAATGGTCGAGGCCAGCGTTGTGGTGGTCACGGCCGGCACAACGACGACGTTGAGCGCCGTGCCTGCACTGCTGGCGAAGGTCAGATCGCCGCTGTAGGTGGCCGTGATGCTGTTGGTGCCACCTGGAAGTCCGGTCAGGGTGGCGGCCGCGCTGCCGTTCATCAGGCCGACCGCGTTGCCGAAGTTGACGCCGTTTACCGCGAACTGAATGGAGCCCGTGGGGGTGCCGCTGGTTGCCTTTACGGTTGCGCTTACCGTAACCGCCTGGCCGAAGGTGACGGAGCCTGTTGGGGCAACCTGCGTGAGCGTGACGGACGTCGTCGCCAGGTTGACACCGGAGCCGGTGAACGTGACCGTGAGGGCCGCGGCGCTGGTGGCGAAGGCGAGGTTTTCCGATCGTGTGCCGCTGACCGTTGGCGTGAAGGTACCCGAAACGGCGCAGCTGGTTCCGGCAAGCAGCGTACCGCCGGCCGAGCAGGCGGTGGTGCCGCCGGCTGAGATGGCGAAGTCGGTCGTGTTGCCGGACGCTATGTAGAGCGGCGATCCGAAGACGGTGGACAAGTCGCCGTCGTCGGACAACGTCTCACTTTGCGAGGCGCTGGTGGATGCTACGTTGACGCGTCCGAAGGACAATGTGCCCGCCGTACGCTGCAGCTTGATGACGGCAGGCGCGCCGGAATCGGCGAGGTAGAGGTTGCCGAGGCTATCGGCCGCGAGTGAGGCAGGCGTGGTGAGCCCTATGCCTAGATGTGTGGTGGCGTTTGAGTTGAAGGCTCCGGCGCTGAAAGGGATGCGCAGAATGGTGGTGACGCCGAGTTGCTGGACGTAGAGCGTACCCGAATCATCGACGGCAAGAGCGCCGGGTGCGGTAAGGCCGGAGGCGATGACCGAGGACCCGCCGTTGGCCGCCAGTCTGGTGATGGTGCCGGCGGCGCTATCGGCGACGAAAAGATCGCCGGCGGCGTCGAACGCGAGGCCGGAAGGTGCGGTGAAGCCGGAGGAGACGGTAGCTCTCTCGAGCGCGTTCAGGTTGCCGCCCTGTTTCGGAATGCGGAGCACGTTGCCTGCGCCCGTGTTCGCGACGTAAAGATCGCCGGTGTTCGAGAGCGCAACCGCGGAAGGCGCGTTGAGGCCCGCGACAGAAACGGTCGCCGCACCATAGGCAGTGCCGGAGTAGGGCACGGTAACGATGGTGTTCGCGCCCTTGTTGGCAAGGTATACGGTGCCGCTGGGCGCAATGGCCAGGCCGGCCGGCTGGTTGAGGCCCGTAGCGATGATTGCGGAAGTCGTGCTGCCGGGAGCGAAGTAGGAGACGGTGCCGGCGTTTTTGTCGGCGACAGCGATCCCGCCGGAGGTATCGACGGCGATGCCGTCCGGGCCGGTGAAGCCGGTGCCCAGAGTGGTCTGGGTGCCGGGGTCGGCGACAAGGCCTGCACCCGAACCCTGCTCCACTGCCAGCAGCGAACCCAGGAAGCCGGTGGCTGACGACAGGACAACGGAGCTGTTGCGCAGGCCGATCGCAGCCGGCGTTTCAGTCAGGGTGAGGGTGCACGACGCACCCACGGCATACGCCTGGCCCAGCGCGCAGCTACCCGCACCCGTGTTGGTGAGTTCGGTGGATGTGCCGCTGCCGGCGGCAAAGCGGATGCCGGTAAGCGTCTGCGCGCTGTTGAAGACGAGGGTCGCGGTCTGCGGGGCGGAGATTGTGCCGACGGCGGTTGCCGGGAAGCGCACACTTCCGGAAAGGCTGCGCAGGATGTTGGTGCCGTCGGCAGTCGTGTAGAGCGTTCCGTCGGGCGCGATGCCCACGTCATAGGCCGAGGAGTACGGCAGGACGATGAACGCCTGCGCGCCTGCCAGCGCACCGTTGAGGAAGGGGACTTCCGTGACGGTGCTGTTGGTGGAGACGAAGACGTTGCCGAAGGTATCGCCGCTCAGCCCGTTGATCGCATCGAAGGTATGCGCGACGGCCACGCCGGCGGTAGCGCCGACGGGCAGGCTGTAGAGCGTGCCGCCGGTGGAGTAGGCGATGTCGCCTGCCGTATCGACCGCGATGTGGGAGTTGGCGTCGAGCGTTACGCCGGGGACGATGCTGCAAGCGCCCGCCTGGGTGATTTTGAACAGTGTGGTCTCGTTGTTGCCCGCGGTGTATACGTTGCGCGCTCCATCGACAGCAACCACCTGGGTGCCGAGATAGTAGGCGTCGATCGTGTTGCAGGCGGGTAGGATGTCCACCGGAGTACCGCCACCCGCGGGCACCTGCCAGAGGTGGCCGTGATAGTCGGTGGTGTAGGCGAAGCCGGCGTTATCCACGGCTACGCCCTTGGGGTAAGAAAGGGTGGTGGCGATGAGCGTGATCTGCGCGCCGCCGCCGGCTGGGTCTTCTACGAAAGAACCCACGCCGGGCTGCGTGAAGAAGAGGTTGCCGGCAGCATCCGCTGCAATCGCCAGGGTGGCGTTGCCGTTGCTGTACGCGGTGACCTGCGAGGAGGTCGCGGCCGCCGGCGGGGTGAAGGTCTGGGCCTTGGCCGATGAGGCCGAAAGACCGAACAAGCCTGCGCAGAGCAGGAGCGAAAACGTGGAACCGAGTTTCTGGGCGAGCATTGCGTCCTCTTTATCCTGCAGCTTAGAAGTTGTATTTGACGGCGATCTCGACGACGCGGCGACCTTCTTTGATCGAGCCCACACCAAAGCCCGGGGCCTGCGTTGCCAGTGACGGCGAAGCAAGCTCACCCCCTGCGGCCAGGTTGCTCAGGTTGAGCTGGACCTGTTGCGGGAAGGAGGTGCTGAAGCTGGTAAGCGGGTGATTGAGAAAGTTGAAGCCGGCAAGGCGGAACTGCAGGCTGCGCGCATCCTTCATGGCGAAGGTTTTAGCCAGTGTCAGGTCGTTGTTCATAAAGGCCGGGCCATGCAGGTACGGGAAGTTGAACTGCCCATTCTGCCCGATCTGCGGCAGATGGAAGCAGCTGCCGTTGATGAATTGATTCGGGGCTGTGTGGGCCGCGGGATTGCAGCTCAACACGGGCTGGAGAGAGACATCCGGTGTGCCGAGAAAGACCTTGTTATCCACGTTCAACTGGCCGGGGCTGCCCACCGCGCCCAGTTTGCCGATCAGGTTCAAGTTGGAATAGTAGGTCGCCTGCAGGTCCGGGCCGCTCTGCAGATTGGTGATGCCGGAGACCTGCCAGCCGTTCGTGAACCCCGCGACCAGGCGATTACCCTTATAGGGGCTGCCGAAATCGTACACGTAGGTCGCGTTGAAGATGTGGGTGTGATCGAACGAGAGCGGACCATAGTTGTTGCGCAGGTTGGTCGCGTCGGCGGCATTGCCGTTGTAGTACCCATCCTTGATGCCGAGTGCCTTGCTCCAGGTGTAGTTGAGCCCGTAGTTAAGGTGGCCGCTTTGCTTGTTCCAGGAAGTCTGTAGCGCGTTGTAGAAGGAGTAGAGGATATGGCGTGGTACGTCGATGTTGCCGTAGTTCGGATACGGCCTGTACTGGTTGATCTGCGTGGTGGTAAGACCGTCGATCAGACCCAGGGGAGCGACTGCGCCGGTAACCGGATTGGGGCGGAAGAACGCTCCAAGGGGCACGGGGTTTACGTTCTGCAGTGTCAGATTGAGCACGTTGACGTTTTGCGCCGTAAGGTCCGCGCCGTGGTTACCCGCATAGCTGATCTCAAAGGTGGAGTTCTTGGGCAGTTGCTGATCGACCGTAAAGCTGTAGGTATAGGTGAGGGGCTGTTCGTCGTCTCCCTTTTGCAGGCCGTACGCATTCACCGAATAGCCCTGGGTATAGTTGCCGGCACCCACAGTCGCGCCTCCGGTCTGCATCACATATTTCAGGCTGCTGAGCCGGACACCGCCACCGCCGCTGACAGCGGCAACCTGGACGCCTTCGGCAAGCGCTGCTGCCTGCTGCACGACGTTGTAGTTGTCGTGATTGCGGTACATGCCCCAACCGCCGCGCGCGACCGTTTTGCCGTTGCCGTAGAAGTCGTACGAGATACCGACGCGAGGCTCTACGAAGGCCAGCCGCGAGGGCACGCCCGACGTAGGCACGTTGGGGTTAAGGGCATGCCAGGTGAACCCCGGCGCGAGCAGGGAAGCATTGCCGATCGTGGAAGGGTCGAAGATGGCGATGCCGACGCCGTGTTTATCCTGCCACGGGCCGAGGTGCTCAAAGCGCACCCCAAGATCGACACTGAGTTTCGGATTGACCTTCCAGGTGTCGGTCACGTAGCCGTCGAGGTTCCAGAAGTAGAGGTTCTGGACAGGCACGAAATTCTGTTGGCTGTACTGCTCGATCAGCCCCTCGTAAAAGTTTGCCGCATAATTGCCGGTGGTGCTGATGAGCGTTCCCATCCCGGTTGGATGAGCGGCTGAGACGGTCCCGTTGGGATTATCCGCGTCGGTGAACGTCGCCCCGTAGTAGTAGTCCGCGATCTGGCCGTTGGTGCTGGAGACGGAAGGCAGCAGGCGTTGATTGTTGGTGACCTTCTGCCCGTAGACGCCGGCCTTGATGGTGTGGCTCTTGATCACGTAGGTGATGTTGTCGCCGAGGGAAGGCAGGGCCTTTCTGGCGTACGGGGTGGCTACGGAAAAGTCGGGGAAGAGGCCAAGCGGCAGGCCGTCGTAGCCGTAGTCGTGAAACTGCGGGTACTGGAGCGTGCTGCCGGGAAAAAGCCCCTGGTAGGTGTAGTTGATGGTGGACGCGTTGAGTGCGGCCTGGTTCTTGGGGACGTACTCCTGATCGAGGAACGTGAGGTTCGCAGTCAACTCGTTGGTGAAGTGCTGCGAGAGAACGGTCGTAAGGTTGAGCCCGGCTGTCTGGGAATTGATGGTGCTGAGCAGACCGCCGCCCGGCGTGTCGATGCCTCCCGAGTCGCCGCCCTGCGCCGGTGAGTAGTAGGGCACTTCCGGTATGCCGCTGCGGCCGCGCTCGACGTTGTAGGTGCCAAAAATCTTGGTGCGATCGGACAGGCTGTAGTCGATGCGCGTCCGGGCCTGGTAGAGGTCGTTGTTATCGAGATTTGTAGCGACTTCGTTATAGCCATCACCGGGATTGATCCGGTTGGGAAGCGGGATCGCGCTGAGCAGGGCCTGTGCGCCAGGGTCTGCGAACTGCGCGATCTGACCCAGGCCAACCGTGTTGCCATTCGGCGCGGTATTGGGAACCAGGCCGATGTTCTCGTAGTTCTGGTTGAGAATGTTCGACGTTCCATTCGCGTTGCAGGAAATGCCGTTGCCAAGATACTCCTGCAAGGCGCTGCAGGAGAAGTCGCCGGTGCGCATGCGCGCTGTCGGCACGAGCGCCTTGGCGATCGCCTGCGAAGCGCTTCCGTAGGCGTAAACATTGCGTTGCGCGTACTCTTCCGCACCCACGAAGAACGTGAGCTTGCGCGCATGATTGAAGTTGGTACCAGGAATCAGCACAGGGCCGCTGACATTGCCGCCCGGATAGATGAAACGATCGTTCGGCTTGAGCTGGTTGAGCGTTTTCGAGAGCGCGTCTTCCGAGTTCAACTGCGACGTGCGGCCGTAGGTGTAGACTTCGCCGTGAAACGCCTGTGTGCCGGACTTGCCGACCGCATTGACGACGATGGGCCCGTTCGAGTTCTCGGCGGTGAAGTTCGAGGTCTGCACCTTGACCTCTTCCACCATGTCCGTGTTGACGTTCTGCGTGGAATCGCCGTAGTTGCCCGGGTCGGTGATGTTGGCACCATCGGAAAGCAGGGTGACGCCGTTCGCCGAGTTGCCGTTGGCGGCAAACGAACGCAGAGCCCCGGTGACGTTGACCTGCGAAGCATCGTAGCTGGTGTTGTCGATACTGCCGGAGGTCTGGGCGATGCCGAATCCAGGCAGAATCTTCACCAGTTCGCCCACGTCGCGGCCTTCAACCGAAAGCTTGCTGATGTCGTTGCTGGTGATCAGGACGTTCTTCTCGCCGCTGCTGGTGAGACCTGCATCGGCGGAGGAAACGGTGATCGTCTGCGTGACCTCACCGACGTTCAGCACAACCTTCGAAAGGCTCTTGTTGTCTGAAGGATCGAGGTGGATGTTGTGCAGCAGCGTGCTTTCGAAGCCGGGCATCTCAACGCGCACATCGTAGTTGCCGGTAGGCACCGCGGCGAATACGAAGATGCCGGAGGAATTGGCTTTGGTGTCGCGTTTGGCGCCATTGCCGGTATTGGTCAGGGTAACCTGCGCTCCCGGAATCAGGGCTCCGGTGGCGTCACTGATGGTGCCGCTGAGCGTGGCGGTGGTTCCCTGCCCGTGGGCAGCCGAGGGCAGGATGAGGGCCGGTAACGCAAAAGCGAGCGTGAGGCCGAGCGGAGCGGCATGGCCTACGGGACGCATAGCGCGGCGAAGACGGCGGGTGAAATTGGGTTGCATCTTTACTGCCTCCAAAGGGTTGGTACGTGATTGCGTCAGTCGTTTGCAGTCGAGGTTAGTGCGATTGCACGTTGAAAAAGTCGAAGTCGATCGGGGCGCCGGCATCCGTAACGAGAGCAAGCGTGTGATGGCCACTCGTCATGTGGAAGGACTGCGTTTTCACCGCGATCCAGTGCCCGGTTTCAGTAACCCCGATCGGCTTCGACAGGGGCTTTTGATCGATGTTGAGGTGGAACGTTCCGCCGGCCGCTGCTGCTGCAACGCGAGCCGTAATCGTGTAGTCGCCGTCTTTCGGGGCGAAGACCGAGTAGTTGATGTAACGGCCGGCTCTGACGGCAGCCAGGTAATAGCCGCCGGCAGAATCGTCGCCGGTTCCGGCCGCAATCTGTTTCACTTCCGGGCCGGCGCTGCCAATCTCCGTGCTGTACGAGTAGCCCGCGCCTCCGGTATCGAAGCGCTCGGCCTGCACCACACCGGGCAGCGTCACGGCTACCCCATCGTAGCCCGCATCGGTCGGCGTCACGTCGACGTAGTCGAAGCGCACTGCATTGGGCATACGGTTATCCCGTGCGGTCGCAATCAGGCCCGCATTGGTGTCGAAGGCCATGGGGATTTTCGTATTGCCGACCGCCGTCCAGGTCTTGCCATCGGCCGACGCATAGCCGGTAAACACGTCGCCCAGCCTGCCCACCTTCATCCACGTCGCCTGGCCCTTGTACGGCACCTCTGACGGTACGTCGCCCTTGACGCCGCGATAACGGAAGTGGACCGAACCATCCGGCGAAACGAACATCATCGCAAACGGAGAGGCGGCGCCACGGCCTTCGCGCAGCATCACGCCGGCCTTGGCCTGCGCTACCTTGCTGCTTTGGTCGATGACGTGGGCAGTCACCTCGCCGTTGCCGCCCAGACCGCGATAGGCGAACTGGAACTGATCGAAGCGGCTGGCGATGCCTGCGCCTCCCCCGGCCACGGTGTAGATGCCGTTGCGGAACTCCGCCGTGCCAGGCTCCGCCGGGCCGCCCACGTCGTAGTTGCCCCAGTTGGCCGGCAGCGCGCCGGGCTGGCGTTGGTATACCCGCACATAATCGACAACCATGGTCGGCGTCGCGCCGGTCGAAGCGTCGGGATAGCCGAAGAAGCCGCCGCCCATGGCAAGGTTGAGCAGCAGGTTGAAGGGCTGGCGATCCTCCTCCCACACCTCCTTGCCGGTCAGCGTGGCGACCGACTGGCTTTCGTATAAGTTGCCATCGACATAGAAATCAACCTGCCCGGGTCCCCACTCCACCGCGAACTGGTGCAGCCCGCCCGAAGGCGGACCCGGGAACGTATAGTCGCCTGCCAAGTCGATGTATCCTTCGGACGAGCCGGATGCCTTCGGTCCGTGAACCGCCCCATGAATCGTGACGGCATCAATCTTGTCGGTGCCTGGCGTGGGATTCCACTGCTCCATGACGTCGATTTCGCCTACCGCCGGCCAGTGGTCGGACCCGCTTTGCTGGCCGAGCGCCCAGAAGGCCGGCCAGACGCCCTTGGCCGCAGCGGGGATGCGGATACTGGCCTCGAGGCGTCCATAACGAAAGCCCTGGACCGAGGTCATGCGAGCCGACGTATAGACCGGCGCCGCCACTTTTTTCGGACCGACCTGGACAGTCTGATCTGACTTGACGGCGACGATTACCAGATGGCCCCGCCCGTCAAGATAGGCGTTCGGCTGGCTGGCCTTGCAGGGCGGGGCATCGACGCCCGGCGCGCAGTAGGTTTCGGCCTCTTCATTGCCGGCAATGGCGGCTCCCGGACCCGCCTGCAGCTTCCACTTCGCAGCGTCGGGCGGCGCGCCCACAGCCCCGTCGAACTCGTCGCTCCAGACAAGCTTCCACGGCGATTGTGCCTGTGCAGAACTGGCGATGAGCAGAAGCGACGCCGCGGCAGCCGCCGCAAGCAAGGGACGTTGGAACCGAGCTGATCTGGGGTGAGACAAAGCGACCTCGTATAAAAAGCTCTAAAGAAACGATTCACCAAACCGATTCTCTTGACGTTGCAAATCCTCGCTTTTTTGCCTAACGACTGTCAACTAAATTGTTTCGCAGGCACGATGGGAGGCAAAACTTTACAATCAGCACATGACGCCGATCAATCTGAAAGCTGGTAGGACTACCTTGCTTTCAGTGGCAAAACATGCAGGCGTGTCCAGAACCACCGTGTCGGTTGTTCTCAGCGAGGCTCCCGCGGCGGCTAGCATTCCCGAGTCGACGCGCAAGCGCATTTTCGCGGCCGCGGCTGCACTCGGGTACAGACCCCATTTCATCGCAAGTTCGTTGCGCCGCAAGCGCACCATGTCGATCGGCATCATGGTGCCGGACATGGGCGAAGGCTACTTCACCCTCATCATGAGCGGCGTCGACCTAGCTTTGCGCGAGGCCTGCTACTTCTACTTCACGGCGTGCCACTACTGGCAGCCGGAGTTGATGACGGAGCACCCACACCAGTTGACCGAGCGCGGCGTGGATGGCCTGCTGCTGATCAACACGCCCTTGCCCGAGGGCATCGACATTCCGACCGTCCCGACCGTCACCATTTCAGGGCACAAACAACGCGCCGGCGTCACCAATATCGTGGTTGACCAATTGAAGGCCGCGGAACTCGCGCTCGGCCATCTGCAAAGACTGGGCCACCGGCGGATCGCTTTTATGAAGGGCCAGACCTTCACGCTGGACGCAGAAGAGCGCTGGGATGCGATTCTGAAAATCGCCCGCGCTTACGGCTTCGAGCTGGACGAAGGCTTGATGATCCCCCTCGTCGTCGGTACCTGGTCGCCGGACCTGGGATACGGGCCCGTAAAGGAATTGATCGCTGTTCGCCGGGATTTTACCGCCATCTTCTGCTTCAACGACATCGCCGCCATCGGCGCAGTCCGCGCCCTGCACGATGCGGGTTTGAGGACGCCCGAAGACATTTCGGTCATCGGCTTTGACGATATCGTCGGCGCGGCCTACCACATACCAAGCCTGACGACGGTTCGCCAGCCCCTGACGCAGATGGGCGACACGGCGGCGCGCGTGTTGCTGGACAAGATCAAGAATCCGGCAAGCGATCATCCCGACAAGATCATCCTGCTGCCCGAGTTGATCGAACGCGAATCTACGATGGCGCGACAGAGCAAGTGAGCTTCTGGCGGCCGATCCTGTATCTCGGACGGCGCTTGAGGATTGCCAGCCGCCATTCTGGTGGCGCTACGCCGTGGGGTTCAGAGCTAGTCGAGCTTCAAGGTGAGATTAGCGCTTGGGGTAGGGCGGGAGCGGGGAGCTCGCTTGAAGGTGACGTCGCGGACGTGGCCGAGCATAAGGCGCAGTTCTGTGGTTCGCATCCGTGTGGGCAGTCCGGCCAGAGACGGCTGAACTCGTGAGCAGCCGCCTGCTGGTCAGCTTTGGACCAAGCCGTGCGACCTGCTGATGCCATGGCGCGATTGCCGGCATCCAGACTGGCGGCGAAAGCCAGTTCTCTTGTAATTGCAATCGGCATAGGAACTGAATTTTGCAAGCGCTACTGAATAGTATGCATGTCGGAGCCGCTGAGGAGGGTGCGGAAGGCGCGCCTGGCGTCGGCGACGCGGCCGCCCTGCTCGACGACCTCCTGGTAGCTGCGCTCGGCTTCGAGGTTCCACTCCTAGGTGTCTTTGAAGGCTGGGGAGGCGGAGTAGGTGCCGTCCTTCTCGGCGAAGAGGACGTTGTAGTCCTGGCGGGAGTTGAAGGGCGGGTCGAGGTAGATGAGGTCTACGGAGGCGTCCGCGATGTACTCGCGGAGGACCTGAAGGTTGTCGCCGTAGTAGAGCTTGTTCTTGTCGTAGGTCATTGTGGAGCCAGTCCCTCTAAAAGTCGGTCCAGCTCTCTACGTCTTTCCTTTGAGGTCATAATACGCATTACCTTCGCTCCACGTTTTCTGTACAGCCTGACCTGAACTAAAGTTCCATCCGCAGCCAGCCTTAGTAGGAATGGCTTTCTTCTCTGTTGGAGTTCTCGATTTATTTCCGGAACCGCCGCGACGATCCGTGGCCCCCACTTCTTGGGACCCTCGCTATTGTTTCCAAGGAGAAGTATGGCGATCCTAGCCGCTAGGATCTCTGCACCGAAGGAGTATTCAAGATTGCTATCTGCCGTGAGCAGAATGTTCCTGCTCGTTCCGCAGTCGTGGATGATGACAGGATCTTCTACGGCTTGCGCTTGTGGGCCATATCTTTCATGATGCGTAACAAGGGCGAAGCCAGCCGGACGCAGCATGGCAGCAAGCTTCTCTGACCCAAGATTGCGATCAAGGAAGAAAACGTCGGATTTACGCGGCGTACTCTTTGATCGCTTCTTCAATGTCGCTCGCGGTCAGATTGAAATCTTCTGCTAGGTCAGGCAATGACTCACCAGACTCTCTCCTGGCTAGGATGACCGCCACCATGATTCCTGACCCCCGAATGACTGGACTTCCAGAGGAGATATTGGGATTGATGGTGAGATGGCTACTCTTGAAGGGTGAAAACTGTGTTGGCAACCCGCCTTCATCACGCTCGATGGCGCGCAAATAAGAACTCAAGACATCGCGCATGGCAACTTGTCCATTCTTAGACGCGTTTATACACTGTCCAAGATGAGAAAGAAAAACGTCCTTACCTGAGGTTTCGAAATCATGGCTGATCAGTGGGTGCTCTGCTAGAAAATCTTTTCTAACGTACTCCATAGCCCTACGAACATTGGCTAGAGGCACATCTCGCTCCCGTGTAGACCTTAGTACGTGTGCCTCAGCAAGATTATAGAAAGACAACAAATTCTTCTTTGGATCAGCTGGACTAATGAGCGGTACGAATTCGTTTATTCGACCAGTGCGCGGGTTCCGTCGCCGGTAGCCGCTGACCCATGCCTTCATAGTAGAGAGCGGTATCCGCAGATAACGTGCTGCATCTTCGACGCTGTAGCGAGGATGTTGTCGGACATCGCCGGTCATTCGAAGAATTTTGCTACGGGCCATGCTTACCGATCCTTACTCTGTTGTATGCACCAGCCTATGATGCCCTTTCGCTGATGTCACTAGCATTCTTTTATGCATTGTAAGTCAATCAAAATGCACGAGAGGCCGCCTATTAGCGGCGGCCTCTCGTGCACGTATACATGGCTGATTAATTGTTGTCGTTGTCTTCGCGTTCGGCGCGCTTCCAGTTTAGGAGGTCGCCGAGGGTGGTGCTGCTGCTGCTGCCGCCGCTGGATTGGCCAGGCTGGTTGGGGCGGTTGTTGCCCTGGTTGCGGTTGCCGCCGCCGCGCTGGCCGGAGTTGGAGTTGGAGGCGTTGGGGTTGGAGTAGTCGCGGGTGTGTTCGCGGTTGCCCGTGGACTCCTTGTAGGATTCGACTTCGGCGCGGCTGGCTTCTTCGCCTACGGCGCGAATGCTGAGGCCTACCTTTTTCTCTTCCTGGTTCATCTTGACGATCTTGAACTCATGCTCCTCGTTGACGACGAGATCGACCGGCTTGCCGGTGGCGTCGACTGCTTCAGAGACGTGGCAGAGACCTTCGACACCCTCGGCGATTTCGACGAAGGCACCGAACTGCGCCGTGCGGAGAACCTTGCCCTTGATGACGTCGCCGATGCGGTGCTGAGCGAAGAAGGTATCCCAGACGTCAGGCTGGAGCTGCTTGACGCCGAGCGAGAGGCGGCGGTTTTCGGGCTCGACGCCGAGCACGATGGCGCGAACCTTTTCGCCCTTCTTGAGGACTTCGGAGGGGTGCTTGATGCGCTTGGTCCAGGAGAGATTGGAGACGTGGACGAGGCCGTCGATGCCGTCTTCGATCTCGATGAAGGCTCCGAAATCGGTGAGATTGCGGACGCGGCCTTCGATGATGGCACCGGTGGGGTACTTGTCTTCGAGGGCTTCCCAGGGGTTGTCCTGGAGCTGCTTCATGCCGAGCGAGATGCGGCGGTCGTTGGGGTTGACGGAGAGGATGATGGTGTCGACTTCGTCGCCGGGCTTGACCATTTTGGAGGGGTGCTTCATGCGCTTGGACCAGGTCATTTCAGACACGTGGACGAGGCCTTCGATGCCCTGTTCAAGCTCGATAAACGCACCGTAATCGGTGACGGAAAGGACGCGGCCCTTGACCTGGGCGCCAATGGGGTAACGCTCGGTGGCGTCGAGCCAGGGATCGGGGGTGAGCTGCTTGAAGCCGAGCGAGACGCGCTGCTTGTCCTTGTCGAACTTGAGGACCTTGACCTGGATCTCGTCGCCTACGTTGACGAGGTCGCGGGGGTGGGTGAGGCGGCCCCAGGACATGTCCGTGATGTGGAGGAGGCCGTCGAGGCCGCCGAGATCGACGAAAGCGCCGTAGTCGGTGAGGTTTTTGACCGTGCCGGTGAGCACCGAGCCCTCTTCAAGGGTGGCGAGGGTGATGGACTTCTTGGCGTTCTGGTCTTCCTCGAGCAGCTCCTTGCGGGAGATGACGACGTTGCCGCGCTTTTTGTTGAGCTTGATGACGCGGACTTCGATTTCGGTGCCGACGTAGCCGTCGAGATTGCGGACGGGGCGGACTTCGATCTGCGAGCCGGGCAGGAATGCCTTGATGCCGATATCGACGGTCAACCCGCCCTTGACGCGCGAAAGCACCATGCCCTTGACGGGCGTCTTGGTGTTGGCGGCTTCTTCTAGCTTGTCCCATACCTTGTGGCGCAGGGCCTTGTCGTGCGAGACGATGTAGCCGCCGCCGTGGGTCTCTTCGCGCTCGACGACGACTTCGATCTGGTCGCCGGGATTGAACTTGAAGGTGCCGTCGGGATTGGTGACCTGGTCGAGGGCGAGCAGGCCTTCGGATTTGAGGCCGATGTCGACGATGGCGTGCTTGTCGGTGATTTTGACGAGGGTGCCGGTGACTACCTTTTCCTCTTCGGTAAGGTTGGCGGCGATGGAGCTCTCGGCGGCCTGCTCGCGATCGAAGGAGGCGAGGGCGGCGGCGAAGTCGGAGTCGTCGTAATCGGGCTCGGCTTCAGCCGGGGGCACGGAGGCGCTCAGAGCGACGGAGGGCTCGGTCTCGGAATCCTCGGTGGAGGCGGAAAGCGAGGGCGCCAGGCCTGCGGAGGCCGGATTCTCGGACGTTCCGTGGAGCTGATCGTGGTGGGCGACGGCCTGGGTGGGCTCGTTGGCCGGAACTTCCGGCTGAATCTCGGGCTGGGGCGTAATGGTGTGGGCGTCGCTCAACATGTGCTCGGGGCTTTGCTCGTTGGACATGGGGTTGTGGGTGGAATCGGTTGACGGGGTGGAGGAATCGGCCGTCGCTTCGGGCGCCAGGGTTTCGGTTTCGGTGTTCAGGGGTTTGCTCTCGATGTACTCAGGATTATGGTCGTCTACCACATTTTGGTCAGGCATGATTGATGCGGACTCCGGGATCCAGACTGCGTGTCCGACCTGTACTTTTGGAGGCGGGTCATCGCTCAGTGGATTTCAACAGTTGGATGCCTCTGTGGGATGCGAGGGCTCTCCTGAGTTGAAACGATTTCCGCCGAGTTTGACTTGGCACACACGAAAGTACGGTGGGTCGGGATTTGAAACAGGGAGTGGCTGCACTTGGATCCCACACGCAGTGACTCACTCAAAAGCATATCAACCACTGGGCCGTGAGTCAAACCTATGGCAGCAGCCTCGGAGGCGCGGCAGGCCGGGACTTGAGTCAGGCCGGGACTTGGGCTAGGACAGGGACGGCAAGCCGGGTGAGGCCATGCCGGTATACTTGCGGGATGGATCGGCTCTGGACTCCCTGGCGGTACAGCTACATTACCGAGGCAAAGCCAGCGGGCCGCAAGGGTGTGGCGGAGGCGCTTGACGGCTGGCCGGGAGAGGATACCGGCTGCGTGTTCTGCAACCTGATTCACTCGGTGGAGTGGGGCAAGGCGGCGCTGGGAAGGGAAGCCGCGGAGAAGGCCGGGCTTGTAGTCGCGCAGATGGATTGGGGGTACTGCTGCCTGAACCGGTTCCCGTATGCGAGCGGGCATGTGCTGCTGGTGCCGTATCAGCATACGGACTCTCTGGCCAGGCTGCCGGTGGGGGATGCGGAAGGGATGATGAGGGCGGCGCAACGGGTGGAGACTATCCTGCGGGAGGTTTACCAGCCTGACGGGATCAACCTGGGAATCAACATGGGAAAGGCTGCAGGGGCAGGGGTGGCAGAGCATTTGCACCTGCACGCGCTGCCGCGGTGGGTGGGAGATAGCAACTTCATGACGGTGGTGGGAGAGACGCGGGTGCTGCCCGAAACGCTCGAAGATACCTGGGCGCGGCTTCGGCGAACGTTTTCCGAGTAACCGGAAATTAACCTGCCGCATCATATGGATGTGCGATCCGTGACACAGCAACCCGTGCACGGGCTTTGCATAAGAATGACACCCGGAGGCCCTCGCCATGGCCGATCTCAAGAACGCAGTTCCCTCATCTTTGCGGAAGCCGTCTGACACCTCGCGGTTTGCATATGACCTGATTTCTCAGGCGCAGCGGACCACCTTTGCTGGGGTTGACGTGAATGTTGCTCCTCGAGCGAAAAGCCGTTTTGCGCGGCTGCCGGAAGAGCCGGAGGATGCCAGGATTACCGGCGTGACGCGGTCTCTGGCGCGGCGCTTGCTGGGTTTGAACATGCCCAAGCTGATGGTGTCGGCCAAGACGATTGCTTAGATGTCCAAGTGGTGCCGGGAGCCCTCGCCGGATGCGGGGGCTTTGTTGTTTGTGGCTCAGACGGGACGGTCTGTCCGTCGCCTGCGCGAGGGCAGAAACGCTTCAGCGTGGCTGGGGAACACGTGTGGCTTCGAAGTTGGTGATTTTCCAGGCGCCTGAGGGCATGCGCTGGTAGATGCGGGTGTAGCGAAAGGCGCCATGCAGTTCCTTGCCGTCGTTGGTGCCGTCGATCTGGGCGATCGAGGTGACGATGGCGATGGGGCCGATGATCTTTACCTTGACGTCGGAAAGATCGAGGCGGCTGAGTACGACATTGTGCGCACGCAGGCGATCGAGCTGCATGGCCTTGGTGTTGACCTGGCCAGTCCAGGAGATGCCGACATAATCTTCGGAGAGCAGCTTGTCGATTTCGGTGGGATCGCTGGCCAGGGTGGCGGTGCGCCATTGCTGTTCGAGCGAAAGGATGACTTCCTTGGGCTTGTCGCGGGAGGCGTTTCTTGCCATCGCACAGGGCGTGGCAAACGCGAGCAGGCACAGCAGAATAAAGAGGGAGCAGCGCGAGCGGCTTGGGTGGGCGCACGACATGACTTACGGGGGATACTAAGCCGAGGCGCGGGAAAAAGCTAGGGGCCGGCGTTGAGCGACTGGTGAAAAGGGTCGAGCGGGGCCAGGTGGGGATCGGTCAGGCAACCGCCGCGAGGTTTTCGATCTGGCGATCGCGCATGTGCTGGTAAAGCCCGCCGATGGCGTGCTGCTTGAAGTGGGGCGTACCGCGGTGGGCTTCGAGGGCGGCCTCATCGCGATACTGCTCATAGATGAAGACGGTGTTGGGGTCGTCGGCGAGGAAGTGGCAGATGTAGGAAACGCAGCCGGGTTCGGCGCGCGAGCCGTGGGTAAGGGCGATGAGGTTTTCGCGGATGGCGGGCAGGTCGGCCTCGTCGAAACGCATACGGACGGTGAAGGACAGCATGGTGACTCCTGATATGTGGCTGTGCGGAAGAAGGCTTAACACAGATGACACAGACCGGCACAGATTTGGTTGTGCCTGGACTTAGATCTGTGGGCTCTGTGTTAGGTCGTTTGGGCTGAAGGCGGCTTCGAAGGCGGGCTGGGTGATGGTCTGGGTGCGGTCCGGGCCGGTGGAGATCATGCCGATTTTAGCGTTGGTTTGCTGCTCGATGAAGGTGAGGTAATCCTTGGCGGCCTGAGGGAGCTGGTCGTACTCGGTGATGCCTTCCGTTGAACAACTCCAGCCCTTCAACGTGGTGTAAACGGGCTTGATGGAGCGGAAGCCACGAATAT
This sequence comes from uncultured Granulicella sp., assembly GCA_964282835.1. Classification (GTDB taxonomy): domain Bacteria; phylum Acidobacteriota; class Terriglobia; order Terriglobales; family Acidobacteriaceae; genus Edaphobacter. The sequence continues at coordinate 4,055,165 of OZ196157.1, read as the reverse complement.
CGGCGGGGATGATGTCGGTCTGTTTGCCGTCAATTTCGTAGGCGGTGCAGATGGGGATCTCGGGCGATTGATCGAGCACGTCCATTTTGGTGACGACGAGCCATTCGGTCCCGTTGATCATGTTGGAGTAGCGCAGCAGCGGAAGATCGAGCCAGCCGCAACGGCGCGGACGGCCGGTGACGGCGCCGTACTCCTGGCCGCGGGCGCGCAGCAACTCGGCGGAGTGGCCTTCGATTTCGGTCGGGAACGGCCCCTCGCCGACGCGCGTGACGTAGGCCTTGGTGACGCCGATGACGGTATCGATGCGGGTTGGGCCGACGCCGGTGCCGGTGACAGCGCCGCCGGCTGTCGAGGACGAACTCGTAACGAAGGGGTACGTCCCGTGGTCGATATCGAGCAGCGCGCCCTGGGCGCCTTCGAACATGACGTTTTCGCCGGCGTCGATGGCCTGGTTGAGCATGACGGCGGTGTCGGTGACGAAGGGGGCAATCTGGTCGGCGAGGCGGGCGTAGTCCTCGTACATGGCGCGCGGGTCGAGCGGCTCGGTGCCGAAGAGGGCGTGGGCGATGGTGTTTTTTTCGTGGCAGGCGTTATTGATGTGGGTGCGCAGGAGCGAGTTGTTGAGGAGGTCGGCGACGCGCAGGCCGTTGCGATGCACCTTGTCCTCGTAGGCCGGGCCGATGCCGCGGCGGGTGGTACCGATGGGGGTGCGGCCGGGCGCGGTTTCGGCGGCGAGCTCGATCATGCGGTGGTAGGGCAGGATGACCTGGGCGCGGTTCGAGATGAACAATTGCCCGTCAACTGGCAGGCCGGCCTCGCGGAGCTTTTTGACTTCATTGAGGAAGGCCTGCGGGTCGAGTACGACGCCGTTGCCGATAACGCCCCTGCAGCCCGGGCGCAGGACGCCGCAGGGAATGAGCTGCAGAACGAACTTGCGGCCGTGAATGATGACGGTGTGGCCGGCATTGTGGCCGCCGGCGTAACGGGCGACGACGGAGAACTTTTCCGAGAGGACGTCGACGATTTTGCCCTTGCCTTCGTCGCCCCACTGGGCTCCGAGGATGACGGCGGACTGGCGTTTTGCGCGGCTGGGCGAAGGCGTCGAGGGGTTCACGAGAGGTTGGGCTCCGGGTGTGCTGCGATGGGAGTGCGCGGGTGTGCTCGCGCCCATGCTTGATTATAACGGGCGGGTGGATTGTGGGAGGATGGGTGTGCCTTGACAAGGGCTGGCTCGCTCGAATGGGCATGATGCACGAGGGAATCGATTTCGCCCTGCTGGAAGTTCAGCAGAGCGAAACGCCTCGGGGCGGCCACCCCAAGGCGAATCTTTGGCTTCCTGCTGGGCGACTGTTCGCCTTTATACTGGGGGTGCGAAGCGGGAGGCTGGCATGAAGGTGCGCGAAGCGATTGAACTGGCGACGGGTCACCTTGCGGAAGTGTTCCCGGAATCAAGCTCCCTTACGCTGCGCGTCGAAGGCGTTGAGCGGAGTGACGATGAAAAATACTGGAAGGTGATGTTCTCTTATCCACGCGCGCAGCGGGAGGAGCCTTTCTACCGTGACTACCGGACGGTACGCCTGCGGGACGCGGACGGAGCCTTTATGGGAGCAGTCAACGGGCTGCTTTCGGATGCTGCATAGTGGCGGCTCGGCTGCTGGCGCTGGATACCAACCTGCTGCTGCTCTATCTGGTCTCAATGGTTGACCTAAGACTGCTGAACCATTTCAAACGTGTGTCTTCGTTCAGGCTGTCCGACGTACTCCTGCTGCAGAATCTTGTGGCTGGATTCAGCGTGATGATCACCACGCCGCACATCCTGACGGAAGCGAGCAATCTGGCTGAACAGGCACCGCCGGCATGGCGTATGCGTCTGATGGATGCATTACGGGATTTCGCCGAAATGCAACAGGAGGTTTACGAGCCATCCGCTTCTCTGACAAGGCGGAAAGAGTTCCGTCAACTTGCCCTCGCCGACACGGCTCTGCTCGCGCTGACCAGAGACGTGACGGTAGCGACGCTCGACTACGAACTGTACGGCCGCATCCTGCAGGACGGGGGCATGGCGGTTCACTTCGATCATCTGCGCGGGAAGAACAATGCCTGAGCTGCCAGAAGTCGAGACGGTTGCGAATGGGGTGCATGCTCGGGTGGCGGGGCAGCGCATCGAGAGCGTTTGGACGAGTGGCAAGCCGCAGACGTTCAAGTCGCCCGAAAGCGAGATTGCAGAGGTACTGACGGGGGCTCGGATTGCGAGCGTCAGGCGGGTGGGCAAGACGGTGGTGGTGTCGCTGGAGCGGTTGAGCGATGGTGGGGCGGAGCCGGTGCCGGCCGAGTTCCTGGTGCATCTGGGCATGACGGGCAGGCTGCTGGTTTCGGCGCCCGACGTGCCGTTGCCGAAGCACACCCATGCGGTGCTGGCGCTGAGTGGTGGTAACGAGCTGCGCTTTGTGGATGCGCGGCGATTCGGGCGGCTGAGCGTACGCAGCGAGGCCTATCCCGGGGCGGGCGCGGAGCCCCTGACAGTGGGCGAGGATGAATTTGTGGCGCTGTTCAAAGGCCGTAGGACACCCATCAAAGCGGCTTTGCTGAACCAGTCGCTGCTGCATGGGGTGGGAAACATTTACGCGGATGAAAGCTTGTTTCGGGCGGGCATTCTGCCGCGACGGCTGGCGGGCAATCTGTCGCGAAAGCGCCTGCTGCGGCTCCGGCAAGAGCTTGCGGTGGTGCTGAAGAAGGCGATCCAGCTGGGCGGCTCGTCGGTTTCAGACTATGTGGATGCAGATGGGGTGCGGGGATTCTTTCAGCTGGAGCATAAGGTGTACGGGCGCGCGGGCGAGCTATGCCGGGATTGCGGGGCGGGGCTGAAGAAGATTGTGGTGGGTGGACGTACGACCGTGTATTGCCCGGGATGCCAGACGTAGTCTGCCGGCCTTTTGCCTAAATAAAAGACGTGCGCCAAAAAATAACTTGACTTCGATGAGGGGTTTGGCTCCAGCCCTGCGCAGCATAGGCATTCCAGCTTGTATGCGCGTTCGCAAAGGACCCCTGCCATGCCTCTCTCTCGTTTTGCCCGCGGTGTGTTCGCCTTTCTGCTTGCCCTCACCTGTGCCGCCCCCTCGGCCCTCCTCGCCCAGACCGCCATGCCCATCTCCGGGCAGCCCGTGCCCTCGCTGGCGCAGCTGGACACCATCATGCAGCAGTACATGACGCAGTACAACAGCCCGGGCGCGAACCTCTCGGTTTCGGTCGATGGCCGCCTCGTCTTCGCGCGCGGCTATGGCTATGCCGACACGGCGACCGGCGAGTTCGTGCAGCCCGATTCGCGCATGCGCCTGGCGTCGAACTCTAAAATCATCACCGCCACCGGCATCCTCAAGCTCATCGAGCAGGGCAAGCTCACGGCCGCCACCACCCCGTTCACCTCCATCCTCAGCGATCTGCAGCCACCCGCCGGCACCACCAAAGACCCGCGCATCAACACCATCACGATTCAGGAGCTGCTCGAGCACACAGCCGGCTACGACGATGGAGCAGGCTATCCGAACGACCCGGTGAACGACTATCCCACCGTAACCGCCGCGGCCACCGCCGCCGGCATGACCGGCCAGGAAACCACCCCCGCCGAACTCATCCGCTACGAGCTTGGTGTGCCGCTGCAGCACAATCCCGGTGCCACCTACGCCTATTCGAACCTTGGCTATCTCACCCTCGGCTACATCATCGAGCGCGTCACGGGCATGCCCTACGCCACCTGGCTCGAGCAGAACATTTTTCCGATTGCGAAGATGACCCAGACCCTGCCTGCCGCCAATCTGCTCTCGCAAAAGCTGCCTTACGAGGTGAGCTACTACGGCTACCCGGGCGAGCCGACTGGCCCATCCATGATTCCGCCCGTCGGCACCCAGGTGCCGTATGAGTACGGCGGCTACGATCTCGTGCTTGAGCTTGCCAACGGCGGCTGGACCTCGACCCCCATGGACCTGCTGCGCCTCTGGGATACGCTCAACGGCCAGTACTCCTACAACATTCTCACCGGCCCGCAGAGCGAACGCGGTGCCGCGGACATTCCGCCGGTCGGCCAAGGCTACTACTACACCTTCTACGGCAGCCTGCCCGGCACCAATTCGCTGGTACACCTTAATACAAGCAGCCAGGTCGTCGGCCGGGTGGTCTATTCCGCCATCTTCAACACGCGCGACGGTAACAACCTCGAAGAGCCCGAGTCGGACGCCGACAACGCCATCCAGACCTTCGTCCAGACGGTGAAAGCCTGGCCCACCGGCGATCTCTTCCCCACCTACGCGACTTCCGGCACGGCCTGCGCCTTTACCCTGCCGACGTCTACCGCCTCCTCGCCGATCAACGGCAGCAGCGGCTTCGTCAACCTCAAGGACGCCAACTACTGCGCCTGGTCCGGCACCACCGCCGCCACCTGGATTCACCTCACCGCCGCCGGCCCCTTCAGCGATAGCGGCTCGGTCGCCTACACGGTCGATGCCAACACGGGCGCCGCGCGCAACGGCACCATTGTTCTTGGCGGCCAGAGCTTCACCATCTCGCAGGCGGGCGTTACCACCCCCACCACCCTCGCGCTCAGCGGCACGGCCACGACCGTCGGCACTACCGAAACGGTCACCCTCAAAGCTGTCCTCTCGCCCTACACCCAGGGCGGCAACTCCACCGATGGCGAAATCATCACGTTCCAGGATGGCGGCAACAACGCCGCACTCGGCACCGCGGCGCTCAAGGGCAGCGTCGCTACCCTCACCGCTACCGTGCCGAATCCCCAGATCAACTCCTTCGGTGCCACCTACCCGGGCGACACCAACTTCAGCTCCAGCTTCGCGGCGAACCTTGCCATCACCCCCACCAGCACCTCCGCCACCGTCTCGCCCGCCAGCCTGACGTTCCCCTCGACGCCTACCGGCCTCGTCAGCCCGCCCCAGACCAGCACCTTGACCAACACCGGTACCACCGCGCTTTCCATCAACCTCATCCTCGTCAGCGGCCAGTTCAAGCAGACCAACACCTGCGGGGGCAGCGTAGCCGCGGGCGCCACCTGTACCTTCACCGTCACCTACAATCCCACCTCCACCGGGCCGGCCACGGGCAACATCGACGTCAGCGATAATGCCGGCGACCAGATCATCACGCTCAGCGGAACCGGCGTCGCTGCCGCGCCCGTGGTGATGCTAAGCGCCTCTTCGCTCACCTTTCCCTCGACCACCGTAAACACCTCGAGCGCGGCACAAACCATTACCCTCACCAACACCGGCAACGCACCGCTGTCGATCAGCAACATCGCGGCTCTTATCGGCAGCAACATCTTCGCGCAGACGAACAACTGCACGTCCGCAGCCATCGCCGTCAACGCCTCCTGCACCATCACTATCACCTACAACCCCATCTACGTGGGCAAAGACACAGCCAACCTGGTCATCACCGATAACGCCACGCCGACCAGCCAAACCGTCGCCCTCAGCGGCACCAGCGTTTCCGGCCCGTCACCTGCCGTCACGTTTACCCCGGCCAGCCTCACCTTTCCGGCCACCCAGGTCGCGAGCACCAGCCCGGCCCAGACCGCGATGCTGACCAACAGCGGCACGGCCGCGCTGACGATCTCCTCGATCGCCGCGTCGGCCGGCTTCACCCAAAGCAACACCTGCCCACCCTCGCTTGCGGCCAACGCCTCCTGCGCCATCACCGTCACCTCCACCCCGGCTGCTGTCGGCGCCTACACCGGCACCATTACGATCGCCGACAACGCGACCGGCTCCCCGCAGACGATCGCACTCGCCGGCACCGGAGCCGCCTTCTCCGCACCCACCATCACTCTCACCGGGACAGCAGCCACGCTCACCTACGGCCAGCCCGTCACCTTGAACGCCTCGGCTACCGGCGCGCAGTCTTCGGGCAACTACACCTGGTCTCTGCTGGATGGCACGGCCGTTGTTACCTCGGGTGTCGCCTACTCCTCCATGTTCAGTTACACCATTGCAACGCCGACAGCCGGCACCCACAGCTACACCGCCGTGCTCACCTCCTCGAATCCCACCACCTACCCCAACGGCACCTCAAACGCCTTCTTCGTCACGGTTGCCAAAGCCCCCACCAGCTCCTCCTACGCAATGCCCGCGCCGATCACCTACGGCACTCCGCTTTCACCCAGCCAGCTTGACGCCACCTCCGCCACCCCCGGCGTCTTCACCTACGCCCCGCCCGCCGGCACCGTGCTGAGCGCCGGCAACCAGGCCATCAACGCCACTCTCAACCCCACCGATGGGACCGATTACAGCACCTCCACCGCGTCCACCTCCATCCTGGTCAACAAAGCCAGCCTCTCCGCCACAGCCGCTTCCACCTCCCGGCCCTACGGAGCCGCCAACCCGGTCTTCACGGGCACCCTAGCCGGCGTCGTCAACGCTGACCCGATCACGGCTTCCTACACCTCCACTGCCGCGGCTACCGCGCTTGCCGGCACCACAGCCCCCATCACGCCCATGCTTGCCGATCCTTCAGGCCGCCTGGTCAACTACAACGTCAGCACCGCCGCCGGCGTCCTCACGATCACGCAGGCCGGCACTGTCGCCACACTCACCGGCCCGGCCGTCACGCCTGCCGGTACTGCCGCCACCCTTACCGCGACGGTTGCCAGCAGCACCACCGGCACACCCACCGGCATGGTCACCTTCGCTACCGCCGCCGGCACCCTTGGCACGGGCATGCTGGTCAACGGCAGCGTTACGATCTCGTACACGCCGCCTACCGGCTCGAGCACCGTCACCATCACGTACTCGGGCGATAATAACTTCACCGGCTCCACCGGCCAGCTCGTCGTCACCACCGGCATCCCGGACTTCACCGTCACGGCTACACCGCCGACCGCGACCATCGCGGCCGGCCAGTCCGCTACCTTTACCCTTACCGCGTCGGCTGTCAACGGGTTTGCGCAGAGCGTGTTCTACACCTGCGGCAACCTGCCCGCGCATACCACGTGCCTGTTCGTTCCGTTCTACGTCACCCCCACTTCGTCTACCCAGACCTCACAGCTCATCCTTACGACAGACGCAGCGTCGGCCAGCCTCACCCAGCCGGGCTTCGGAGTCGGCTTCGGCAAGGGCATCGCGGGCAGCGTACTGGCTTTCCTGCTCGGTTTGCCGCTGGTGCGCCGGCGCCACCCGGCCCTGCGCCGGTCGCTGCTATCGCTCGTCGTTCTGCTCGGGCTGGGCGGCATCCTCGCCCTTTCCGGCTGCGGTGCCAACAACTTCATCAACTCAACCGCAAACCCCAACCAGACACCCGCAGGCACCTACACGGTCACGGTCAACGCCAATGCTTACGGCCTCCCGACCCACACCACCACCCTCAGCGTTACGGTCCACTAAGGGCGCATGTGCTACCAACTGCCACTGCCCACTCATATTGTCATCCTGAGCAGAGAAACGCACGGCCTTTGGTGCATTTCGGAGTCGAGGGACCTGCGTTTCCTCCCGGAGTACTTCGGCTCCAAGGAGAAATGCAGGTCCTTCGACTCCGTTTGGCGAAAACGCCAAACTCCGCTCAGGATGACAATAGGTTGCGGGTGGAGCAAAGGCTTCAGCGGCCTTCGCGGAGGCGGACAGCGAGGCGCTCGGGCAGGCCGGCCATCAGGATGCGGCCCTGGCTGGCTGCCAGATCGTAGGGAACGCGGTGGAAGGTGATGTGGGCGGGCGAGGCCGGGTCGGAAGGGCTGGTGTAGAGGGCGAACGCCGCGCGCCAGTTGCCGTCGCGCGGCTGGCCGACGGAGCCGGGATTAATGAGAAAGCGGGTGCCGGGGTCGAGCGCGAGGGTAAACGATTGCGGCGCGTCGGGCTCGCCTGCAGGGTATTGCGGGCGGAGCTCGTGCCAGTCCTGCTGCTTTTGCGAAAAGCCGCCCTGGACGTGAGTGTGGCCGAAAAAAGTAACCGGCGTCAGCATCTGCTGCAGCGAGGCCCAGGCATCGCGCATGTTGATGATGTAGTGGTCTTCGTCGAGCGGCGAGCCGTGCGCGCAGGTGGCGGTCTCGAAGGCAGCTTCGGGCTGGATAGGTCCTTGCGGAATTTCGCGCAGCCAAGCCTGGTGGGCTTCGGTAAGCTGCGACCGGGTCCAAAGGACGGCGGCGCGGGCCACAGGATTAAAGGAGTTCGGCGAGGTGAGTCCGCAGGAGACGCGGTCGTGGTTGCCGCGTACGACGAGGTTCGAAAGCGGCCGGACAAGGTCGATGACCTGGTTGGGGCTGGCCCCGTAGCCGACGATATCGCCGAGATTCCAAAGCTGGTCGTACTGGCCTTTGGCGGCAGCGAGGACGGCTTCGAGTGCTTCAAGGTTGGCGTGGATGTCGGAGAGGATAAGAGCGCGCATCAGCTTCGAAGATTATCGCAGGGTTACGCAAGGGCGGAAGGCAAGTGCGAACGCGGACAGGAAGGACAGGACGGATACGGGCGGATGGTTTCAAGCAAAGGCAACCGCGGATCCCTGTGGGGATGACAACAAAAGGGCCAAGCTGCGTGGTCTAGGAGCGCACCCGGTTTAGCGGAGGGTGGCGAGGGGCTTTGTGCGGTCGGTGTGCATGGTGGGGGCAGAGGCTAGCAGGGCGCGAGTGTAGGGGTGCTGGGGGGCGTGGAAGAGCTGTTGAGTCGAGGCCTGCTCGACGAGGCGGCCGTGCTGCATGACGGCGATCTGGTCTGCAGGGCGGCCGACGGCCGGGTCGCCGGGCTGGCCGGCAGCCTGGGCGACGGCGGCGAGATCGTGCGAAATGAACAGCATGGCGAGGTCGTGGGTGCGACGCAGCGCGGCCAGTAGGGTAAGGATCTGCGCCTGCACGGTAACGTCGAGCGCGGTGGTGGGCTCGTCTGCGATGAGCAGCCGGGGCCGGTTGATCAGGGCCATGGCGATGAGGAGGCGCTGGCGCTGGCCGCCCGAAAACTGGTGAGGGTAGTCTTTGAGGCGCGCTTCTGGTGAAGGAAGCCCGACTTCGTGCATCGCGGCGAGAACCCTGGCGCGCACTTCGGCACTGGGGGTGCGGGGATGGTGGGCGAGCAGCGCTTCGGCGATCTGGTTGCCGATCCGCATGACCGGGTTCAGGGCGGTCATGGGTTCCTGGAAGATCATGCCGAGGGCGCTGCCGCGGAGCCGGCGCATCTGCGGCTCGGGCAGGGTAAGCAGGGGCTTGCCATCGAGCAGAATGCGGCCCGTGACGGCAGCGCTGGGCGGCAGCAGGCGCAGCAGGGCGAGCGAGGTGGCGGACTTGCCGGAGCCGGACTCGCCCACCAGGCCGAGCGTCTGGCCCGGCGCCAGGGTGAAGGAGATGCGGTCGACAACCGTGCGGGAGCCGAAGGCGATGGTGAGGGAGTCGACTTCAAGCAGGGGGCTGGGCATGGTTTGTCGGTTGGCGGAAAGTGAGTGACCCCACAAGAACGATCCTAGCGGAAGGCTGGGCACCCCGAACCCGCTTTCGTCGTCTAAAGGGTGTGCGCAAAGTGGCGAAGACGTTAGCGGTGGCCGGGGTGCTGGGGACGGGGGTCGCGGCCTGGGGCCAGACCCACGTAGTGAAGAAGCCCGATGCAGTGGTGCGGGCGCTGGGCGTGTACGAGTGGACGGGCGAAGAAGCCAAGCCGACGGCGAGCCGCCTGGTGCCGGTGACGCTGTTCATCAACGGGCACCTGGAAGATGCGGGCGTGTACCTGGCGCGGCCTGTGCCATTGGCGCTCGACCGGGGAACAGTCTTCGAGGTGGAGCATGCCGGGGTGGATGATGGCACGCTCGAAGTGGCGTACCAGCGGCACCGGGTGACGGCCGCGAACGGGTCATACGACGATGGCTGGCTGGCGGTAGGGGCGTTCAAGCCAAAGCCTGTCGAGAAGGTGACGCCGTTGAAGGCCGGCACGGTGGCCAAGGTGGATGTAAGTGGAGGGTCGGGGCCGCATTTCGGCAGCAAGCCGGATGCGAGCGGCGATAGCCCGGCGGCGAAACCCGTCGACCGAAGCGGGGCGGCAGGCGGGGGAACGACGGTTTCGGCGGATGGTCCGACACTGCACCGGGGTGCCTCGAGCGGCTCGACGCCCGGCTCGACAAACGGGGCGGATACCAGCGACGCCGATGATCCGGCTGAGCGGCCTACGTTGCGCCGGCGCACTCCGGAGCAGACCAAGGCGGAGAACAAGAAGAAGGATCAGGCATCGGTCGAAGGAGTCGGCTCGTTGAACGACGATCCGGACCGGCCTAACCTGCATCGCGGCGCGCCCACCTCGCGGCTGGATGAGGATTCGCTGCCGCCGCTGGTCGGGGTTCCGGCGGGCATGGAGCAGCGGGTGGCGGTTTCGGATGCGAAGGATCGGCCGGAGCACGACTTCAAGCGTGAGTTCGAAAGCGATGCGGAGCGGGCCGAGGTGATGGGCAGGATGGAGACCGTGGCGCGCGCCCAGTTGGCGGCGTACGGGGTTGGGCCGGCTGCCGCGGCCGCACCCACGCCCACGCCGAAACCGGCCAGTACGCCCGCGGCGAGAGCGGCTGCGCGGAAGAAGGCAGTGGGGGCGCCCGTGCCGGTGGCGCTTGCGGATGAAGTGCTGCGGGGTTTTACCCTGAGCTACGGGGGCGCGGCGACGTACGAGTTTTCGGCTTCGTCGCCAGGTGCAGGCGGTGTGACGCGGTACGTGACGGTGGTGGCGCAGCGTGAGCCGCTGGGTGATCTGAAGGTCGCGCTGGCGTCGGTCACCGACGCGGCGCACCTGGACCGTACGCCGTGGTTCCGGCTGGTCGATGCGGTGGATGTGGAGGCTTCGAACCGGGCGTCGCTGCTGTTTGAGTTACGCGGCCAGACGACGCGCGAGTTCGCGCTCTACCGGGTGATCGGCGCAAAGGCGGACCAGGTATTTGTGACCAGCCCGGCGGAATAGGAGCGCCTTCCGGGCTGAAGAGGCTTGATTTGGGAGCTCTCAGCTTGTGGGCTATCAACCGACAGCTTGTGAGTCGCGGGCGTGTGTGGTACATCTAAAGCTCAATCATGTTGAGCGGCCTCCAATTCGATTTCGTTGCTTTCGAAGTTGGCCCTCGCATGCTTTGTTGTTGCCGCTAACCAGGCGTCATCCCCTTTTACAACTGTGTGAGCACGTTCGTGCTGAGTCGTCCTTTTTAGCTCTGTCAGGAGTGCAGCTATGCCGGCACCATCCCGGAAATTTTCGTTGTCGCTCGATGTCTGGGCGGTCCTTCTGTCTGTGGTCCTGGCGCTGCTGGTGGTGTCGGGCGTCATCAAGTCTGTGAGTTGGTAGGGGATGGCTATGGAATCGAGTGTCGCTGTACCGCTTCCGCTTGAAAAGCAGCAGGACCGCGAGGACGCTGCACGCGGCGGCTTTCTGGGGCTGCTGCCGGGTATCGGGCTGCTGTTTGTGGTGGGTTACGCGGGCAAGTTTATCGAGCAGTCCATTGCGCGCTACGGTAAGGCGCACCACCTGGTGCTGCCCAACGTGGAGTATGTGCTTTGGGCCATCCTAATCGGGGTGCTGATCGCCAATACGGTGGGGCTACCCAGGATCTTTCGCGCCGGCGTGGCGACGTACGAGTTCTGGCTCAAGGTGGGGATCATCCTGCTGGGAGCGCGCTTTATCCTGGGCGATATCCTGCATCTGAGCGGGATTTCGTTCGTGCTGATCTTCGTGGAGCTGGTGCTTGCGCTGACGTTTATGACCTATCTTGGGCGCGGCTTCAAGCTTTCGCCCAAGCTGATTTCTCTATTGGCGGTGGGTTCGAGCGTGTGCGGCGTTTCGGCCATCATCGCGACGCAGGGGGCGATCGAGGCGGACGAAGAAGACTCCTCGGTGGCGATTGCGGCCATTCTGGCGCTCGGTGCGATCTCGCTGGTCTTTTTTCCGCTGGTCGGCCATGCCCTGCATATGAGCGATCACGCCTACGGGTTGTGGACCGGGCTCGCGGTCGACAATACGGCGGAAGCGACGGCAGCCGGGGCGCTGTATTCGGATGCGGCGGGCAAGTTCGCGGTGCTGGCCAAGACGTGCCGCAATGCGTGCATCGGGTTTGTGGTGCTGGGCTATGCGCTTTACTGGGCGCGCAAGGGGCAGGCGGCGGCGATCCAGAACAAGGGCGCGTTTCTCTGGAAGAAGTTCCCCAAGTTTGTGCTCGGCTTCCTGTTCATCTCGATGGTGGCGACGCTTGGAACGCTGGACCCGAAGCTGTATCCGCAGCTTGCGGGATTCATCCGGTACGGCTTTACGCGCCCGCAGATCGCCGCGCTGGGCAATCTTTCGCGGTGGGCGTTCCTGCTGACGTTTGCCGGCGTGGGTCTGCGGACGAGCTTCAAGGACCTGGTCAAGCAAGGCTTTCGGCCGTTCCTGGTGGGCGCCATCGGCGAGATCGCGATTGCGGCGATCACGCTTGGGCTGGTGCTGGGCGCGGACCGGATGTATCACCTTTAGGGGAGTTTCAACTAAGGTGTACCGGCTTACTGCTGGATTTCGACCCATCCCGGCCCGGGCGGGCGGCTGGAATCGGTGTGGGTGATGCTGCCGCTGGCGGTGTTGCGCCAGGCGTGGACGGTGACTTTATCACCGACATAATCGCTGAAGTCGCGGGCGCTGTTGTCGATGCTGTGCTGGGTGGCGCGGTCGGAGGCGAGGACGGCATCGCCATAACGGTGGATCGCTGCGACCTGGGCGGCGCCATTGGCGATGATGGCGGCGTTCCCGGCGGCCAATTGAGCCTGGTACTCGCGGGCAAACTGCTGGGCACGCGCCTGCTCGCGCTGATGCCACTGCGGGTTGACCTGCATTTGGGGAATCTGCGGATTGAGGGCCTGGAGCTGGCCGCGAGGCGCGAAGGAGATCAGAAAGGTGGTGTCGGTGAACTGGATGTTGTTGCCTGGGTGCTCGTAGCGGCAGAGAACGTCGATGAGCGCTTCCATATCGTGGCCTTCACGGGATTTGAAGTTGAGGATGGCGATGGCGCAATCGGTACGGTCCTTCATGGCGACGCAATTCTGTTTGTGCTCGACACTGATGACCTGGGCACCCGGAAAGATGTGCATCACGCGTTCGGGCAGGAGGATCTTCTGGACGAGTTCGGTAGCGGGCATGGAGGGCGCGATGTACGCTCCGCTGTTGGCGACCTGCGCTGAATTGGGCCAGATGGTCCAGAGATTGGCCTGTTTGGTGATGCCGACCTGGCCGTCCTTGCGAACGCTGGAAAAGACCATCTGGGGATCAAGCGAGGCGGGATTGCGCACGATGGTGCCCAGGCAGGTAAAGCCGGGCTGGCAGGCGATGCTCTCGGCGGTCATGTTGAGCAGAGGGTCAAAAAAGACGTTCTGCTGTTGGGCCGCGGCGGGCTTCGAAGCTGGAACGGCGGCGAGTAGGAAGAGGGCTGGTCGGATCAGAAAGGTGAGGCGCATGGTTCAGGGTCTCCGGGTACTTGTGGGGCATCTGGCAGATACTGCGTGGACGTGCCGGAAAAGCCCTCATCCGACCCCTCCGCGTGCTATACTTCAGATACCGGTGAATCCGTCCAAAGTGCTGATTTGACGCGGTTTTACGCGTTTTCTGGGTGCGGGCGGGCCGGGTACGGAGCGCATACCAGCCGATGGCAACGACACCGAATCCTGAGATCCCGATCAACCCGAATTTGAACCAGCCGACGCACTCCGTCACGGATGGAGCGCAGGCTTCGGGCGGGTACTCGGCCGAGAACATTACGGTGCTCGAGGGGCTCGCGGCGGTGCGGCTGCGGCCGGCGATGTATATCGGCTCGACCGGCGAGCAGGGACTGCACCACCTGGTGTACGAGGTGGTGGATAACTCGGTGGACGAAGCGCTGGGCGGGCATGCGACAAAAATCGAAGTCATCATCCATGTCGACAACTCGATCACGGTGACCGACGACGGGCGCGGCATCCCGGTCGATAACAAGACCATCAACGGCGTCACCATGCCCGCGGTGCAGGTGGTGCTGACGATGCTGCATGCGGGCGGCAAGTTCGATGCTTCGAACTACAAGGTTTCGGGCGGGCTCCACGGGGTGGGGGTCTCGTGCGTGAATGCGCTCAGCGAAGAGTTCGATGTGGAGATCTGGCGCGACGGCTTTGCGTGGGAGCAGGATTATTCGAAGGGCGACCCGATCAGCAAGCTGCGCAAGATGGGCGCCAGCGCGCGTAAGGGCACCAAGGTCCACTTCCTGCCGGACAAGAGCATTTTCAGCGTGCACGAGTACAATTACGACACCCTGGCCAACCGGCTGCGGCAGCTTGCCTTCCTGAACAAGGGCATCGAAATCGCCCTTACCGACGAGCGCCAGACGGACGCGAAGACCGGCGAGGCCAAGGCCCAGGTGTTCAAGTACACCGGCGGCATTGCGGAATTTATCAAGCTGCTGAACAAGGGCAAGGCCGTGCTGCACGAGAAGCCGATCTACATGGAAGCCGAGCGCGACAATGTCGCCATGGAAATCGCCCTGCAGTACAACGACGCGTATTCTGAAACCGTCTTCACCTTCGCCAACAACATCAACACGATCGACGGCGGCACGCACCTTTCGGGCTTCAAGACGGCGCTTACCCGTACGATCAACGCCGCAGGCCAGTCGCTTGGACTGTTCAAGGATGTGAAGGAAAACCTGAGCGGCGACGATGTGCGCGAGGGGCTGACGTGCGTAATCTCGGTGAAGCTTTCGCAGCCGCAGTTTGAAGGCCAGACCAAGGGCAAGCTGAACTCCGACATCGCCGGTACGGTGCAGGCGTTTGTGAACGAGCGCCTGGGCGCCTTTTTCGACGGCAACCCGCAGGTGGCCAAAAAGATTATCAACAAGGCGATCGACGCGGCGCGCGCACGTGAAGCCGCACGTAAGGCTCGCGACCTGACCCGGCGCAAGGGCGCACTCGATGGCGGCGGGCTGCCGGGCAAGCTGGCCGACTGCAGCGAACGCCAGCCGGAGAAGTGCGAGCTTTACCTGGTTGAGGGTGAATCGGCCGGCGGCACGGCCAAGCAGGGCCGCGACCGCAAGTTCCAGGCAATTCTGCCGTTGAAGGGCAAGATCCTGAACGTTGAAAAAGCCCGTTACGACAAGATGCTGGGCCACGAAGAAATTCGCGCCATGATCACGGCGCTCGGCTGCGGGATCGGCAAGGACGATTTCGATCCGGCCAAGCTGCGCTACGGCAAGCTGATCCTGATGACCGATGCTGATGTGGACGGATCGCACATCCGCACGCTGCTGCTGACGTTCTTCTTCCGGCACATGACGGAACTGATCCAGCGCGGGCACGTCTACATCGCGCAGCCGCCGCTGTTTCGCATCAAGAAGGGCAAGTTCGAGCAGTACATCAAGGACGAGCGCCAGTATGTCGACGTGATGCTGAAGCGCGCGTCTGACGGCATGGTGATTACACATGGCGATGCCGGGACACAAATTACCGGCGAGAAGCTGACCATATTCATGGCGCGGCTTTCCGAATACCTGGGGCTGTTTGAGAAGGTCGGCAAGCGTCTACGCAACGACGACGTGACGCTCGCGTTTGTAAAGCTGTTCGCTCATGACGGCGCGACGCCGGCGAAGCGCGATGATTTCCAGACGCCGGGCAAGCTGAACGCGATGCGCGACCAGCTGGAAGCCATGAAGCGTGAGCACCAGTTCCGCGCGGTCGGCGAGCCGGCCATGGATATGGAGCACCAGACGTGGTCGGTGTCGTTTACCGATGCGCAGGGGGCGGAGCGCAAGATCGACTGGGCGCTGGCGAACGCGGCCGAAAGCCGTCAGCTGCTTGGCAAGTACGCGCAGCTTGCGATGGGCAAGGATGGCGACCAGCTGCAGGCCCCGTTCCTGATCAGCTACGCCGTCAAGACGCCCGCGCAGGTGACGCAGGACGGCCTGGATGAGGCCGACGAGATCGCCCAGGAAGCAGGCGTGAATGAGACGATCGCCGCCGCGCCCGGGACGATGGATGAGGTGAAAGCACCGGCCAAGCGCAACAGCAAGGCGAGCCAGGACCCGGTTGAGCGCAAGACGCCGCGCGAGGTATTCGATTACGTGATCGAGCAGGGCCGCAAGGAGTATCAGGTACAGCGCTACAAGGGTCTGGGCGAGATGACTGCACCGCAGCTTTGGGAGACGACTATGGATCCGGAGCGGCGAACGTTGATGCAGGTGAAGCTCGAAGATATTGCAGCGACCGAGGAGATCTTCACCACGCTGATGGGCGAGGATGTGGAAGCCCGGCGCAAGTTTATCGAAGAGAATGCGCTGGACGTGAAGAACCTGGATATTTAGGGCTTCTTCAATAGCCGGACAGCGAGCGTTGCAGGAGGATCGATGGCAGACCCAAGGACCGTGATCGAGCAGGCTTACTCCGCATTCAACCAGCGGGACATCGACATTGCCCTGACCCTGATGACGCCGGACGTAAGCTGGCCCAAGGCTTCGGAGGGTGGCAAGGTGGTGGGGAAAGAAGAAATTCGCGCCTATTGGACTCGACAATGGGGTGAGTTCGATCCCTTCGTCGAACCGCTTGCGATGACCGAGCAGGATGGAGGCAAGGTGCGCGTCAGGGTGCACCAGCTCGTCAAGAGCCTTCAGGGGGACGTTCTTTCCGACAGCGAGGTTCTTCATGTGTTTACGATGAAGGTCGGTCTAATCGCAGCCATGGACCTGGGGGACGAGGCCGATCCGATTGCCGGTCCGTCCGAGGCATTTGCGCACCGATCCTGAGTTGCGCCGCTCGGCAGTCGAGCAAAAAGAAGCGCCCACCGGAGAGGGTGGGCGCTTTCTGTTGCAACTCGATTATTGCAGGAGGCCGTAGACGACGAGGGCTCCCTGGCCGCTGAGGTAGACCTTGCCGTTGGCGATGACCGGCGAGGTGAATTTGACGAAGGTGGCGGGGGTGTCGCGGTTGTTGGCCGCCTGGGCTGTGGTGTAGAGCGGGACGAGATTGGCGGCGTTGTAGGCAATCAGGCGGCCACCGGTTTCGTCGGCCCAAACGATGCCGTTGGCTGTCCCGTTGGCGGAAACGACCGGCGAGGTGGTAACGCTGGCAGTGTAGGCCGGGGTCGTGGTGAATTTACCCGCGGTCGTGCTGGTGCCGGGGTTGTAGGCGTAGGCATCAAGCGGGGTGCTCGTGTAGAGCGTGTTGTTGAAGAAGGCGAAGTTGTAGATGAAGGTGCCGCCGCCGGTAAAGTCCTGGATGTCTCCGTTGCCCTGGCTCGGGCCTGTGTCGTAGCCGTCGAGCGCGGCGGTATTCAGCAGATAGATGCTGCCGTTCTTATCGCCGGCGACCAGCAGGTTGGAAGCTACGCCGGAGGCGGGGTCGGAGAAGAGCAGGCCTTCAATGCCGCCGGTATCGAGGTCGTGATCGTTAAGGTAGGCCTGGTTGTCGGGCGTGAAGTACTGGTTGACGCCCATGTTGGTGGAGGCGGCGCCGGCAGCAGGCGGGGTAAGTTTCAGCACGGCGTCGCCGTAGTCTGGCCCGTTGGTGTTGGCGTCGAAAGTGCCGTTGCCGGTTACCGCGTAGACGTAGCCTTGCGCGTCGGCGAGCATGCCGCCGTTCGACATCCAGATGCCGCCTTCCACACCGTTCGGGGTGTCGATGAACGAGGCGGTATTGGCGAGCGAAGTGCCGTCGAAGCCGAGGATGATGCCGTGGTACTGCTGGATATCGCAGTGCGAAGCGAACACGGTGTAGACGGTGTTGGTGCCGGAGGCATTCGGGGCCAGCATGAGGGCGGCGCGGTTGAGCTGGCGTTGTGGGTTGAAGGTGATGGTGGAGCCTCCGTCGCCGGTGCCGGCGAAGGTGGGGGCGATCACGACCGGGCTGCCGGGGCGCTCGGTGCCATCAAGGATGGAGAGCGCGTGGAGGCGCTGGGTGAAGGTGCTGCCGGTGGAGGTGATGGTCTTGGTGACAAGGTAGATGGTTTGCGCGGCGCGATCGATGACGGGAGTGCCGACGATACCGGCTTCCGGAGGGTTGGAGCAGTTGCCGTAATCGGAGGATGTGGGATAGCGCTCACCGGTGGGCAGCAGGGAGACGGTCCAGAGCGAGCCGGAAGTGGGGTTCTTGCCATCCGCGTCGAACGCATAGACGGTGCCGTGAGTCGAGGCGGCGTAGACCACGTTGTGGACGGCGCCATCCGGCATGCCAATGCCGCCGACGTACAGCGGCTGCGCGAAGAGGTAGCTATCTACCGGGAAGGTGAGCAGCTTGCCGAAGGTAGCGCTTGAAACGTTGGCTGGGGTGAGGGTGGATTCGGCGGATTGAACGCCATTGCGCGAGTTGTTGTTGTGGTAAGTGAGCACGTCGGACGGGTGCGCGACCGCAATGGCGTAGGTGGCCGGGGGACCGGCAAGCGTGGGCAGGAAGGGCGAGGCGGCTCCGGCCAGGTTGTAAATGGCTGAGGCATTGGCGGCCGGATTATGGGCGATGTTGATCGCGGCCTGCAAGGTGTTGTTCGGGCTTACACCGGAGACGGCTGTGCTCGAAAACAGGCTGGTGCAGGTTTGTGAGCTCGAGGAGACGGAATTAACGCAGGCCGCAAGCGAGTTGGCCAGGGAGTTGATAGTGGTGTAGGGTACGACGCCCTGGCCGGTGGAGGTTTGGAGCGCGGTGCCGGTCGCGGTTGCGACGAGGTTGGAAGTATTGGCGAAGGCGGCGACGAGGGTGTCGGTGCTTTGGGTGTTTGTGGCGTCGGAGCCTAGATTCTGCGGGCCGGTGATGAAGGCCGAGAGCGCGAAGACGGAGCCTACGGTGGTGACTTCGTCGATATTGATGTTGGTAGCCGGGGCGAGGTTGGAGCAGGGGCCAAGCGCGGCCATCAGCTCGATGGCGGGATTGAGCCCGGAGCCCGCATCGCCGCCGGTGGCGAGAATGTAGACCTGGTCGCCGGTCTGGCAGGCGTAGTCCTTCGTAATGGAAAAGCTGCCGCCCGGGCCGGTAACCACCGGAGCTGCGAGCATGGAGCGGGGCGCGGAAGCAAGACCGGCTTTGCCGGCGGCGTACAGGCTGATCTGGCTGCCGACGACAGGCTGCTGACCGCCATGAACGAAGCCCGAAATGACGTGCGCGGCGGGGATGACCGGCGCCGTGGCTGAGGGACCGGAAGCTCCGGTACCGCAGCCGGCAAGTGCAAGGGTAAGCGAGGTGGCGAACAGTGGCTTTGAGAAAGCGAAACGAGGAAAGGAGGGGAGGAGGGAGGGAGTCGAACCGGGCATAACGGGGCCTCGAAGAGAAGATCAGCCATTTTCGGTTGGCGTGAGCGCGCTCGTCAAGCTGATTTGCAGAATCTTGATGCGGATAGCGCTCATCGGCAGCCTGGCTCGGTTCGTCGGCGGCCAACTGATCGCGCGCAAGCTCCTATGCATTAGGCTGATTTTGAGAAGGGCTGGCATGAAGGATTTGAAACGGCTGATGATTGCGGTGCCGGCGGTTGTGCTGCTGGTGCTTCTGGTGGTGCTGTATATGTCGCGCGGCACCATGGAGCAGCTGGCGTTTTTACGGCGCGGCGCGGAGACGACGGAGCTGGTCGATCAGCGTCCGCTGCAGACGGCGCAGACCCTGGCGGCGCTGGCCGTTTCTGAAGAAGAACAGCGCTTTGCCCAGGAAGCGGCGCGGCTAGCTGAGCACGAGGTGGAGCAGGCTTTTGCGACGGCGCTGCGCCAGGCCAGCATGCGGCAGCGTGTGCTGACCGGCGCCGCGGCAGAGGATGCCAGGAAGGTGACGCAGCTGCAGGGGACAGTGATCGAAGACAAGGCGCGGGTAGATCAACTGACGGACGCGGCGAAGAAATCCGGTGTGGCCAACGCGGCCGGCGACGATCTGGATGTGGCGCAGGCGCAGCTCGGCCTGGACACCGACGAACTGGCGGACGCGAGCGGGGATCTGGCGCGGGAAAGTGGCGATCAGCGAGGCAGGATCGAGGCAGAGCTGGCCGCGTTCCAGCAGGCGGGCAAAAAGAACGATAGCCCCAGGGAGCCGGCCGTGATGGCGGCGCGGCGTTACGCGGCGCTCTGGGGGCGGGTGTCTGCGTGGCTGGACCAGAGGCACAGGGCCAGGCTGCTCGAAGAGGCGCGCAACAAGGTAAACGCCGATGCGCAGGACTTTGCGAAGCAGCATGAAGACGTGGAGCGCAAAAACGCGAGCGCGGAAACGAGGCTGGCGAACACAGCGGGCAGCACTCGGGTAAAAGGCCTGCAGGGCATGGCCGGGCAGAGGATGGTGATGAGTTTGCTGGACGACCGCGAACAGACCGACGAGCAACTGGCCGGCGTATACGGGCGCTGGGAGCAGCAGGTATGGATGCAGCACCGCATTGTGCGCTACCTGATCCTGCAATCGCTGGCCTGGATGGTGGGTATTTTGCTGGTCGCGATGGTGCTGATTGTGGTGGTGCGACGGGTGATCGGCCGAGTGATCCCCGAAGCGCGGCGGGCGGGTACGCTCGAAACCATTGCCACGCTGGGCATTGAAGCACTGGCCGTGGTGGCGATGTTGTTCGTTTTGCTGGGTGTGCCGCAGCAGATGCCGACGATTCTGGGGCTGACCGGTGCAGGGCTGACGGTGGTCTTTCAGGACTTCATCCTGGGCTTCTTCGGCTGGTTTGTACTGATGGGCAGAAACGGCATGCGCGTCTGCGACTGGGTGGAAATCAACGGCGTAGGTGGCGAGGTCAGCGAGATTGGCCTGTTCCGGACGACACTGCTCGAAACCGGCAACTGGACCAGCCGCGGGCATCCGACCGGGCGCAAGGTGACGCTGATCAACAGTTTTGCCATCCGCGGGCAGTTCTTCAACTTTACGACGCACGGGCAGTGGATGTGGGATGAGCTGAAGCTGAGCGTGGGCTCGGGCGCGGAGGCCTACAGCCTGCTGGCGAAACTGCAGGACGCCGCCGAAGCTGAGGCCGCGGTGGATACGGCCGCGGCGGAAGCGGAGTGGCGCGAGGCGGCCGGCAGCGTGGGGTTGAAGGACTTTGGCGCGGCACCCACGGTGGAGTTGCGGCCGGGCAGCGGGGCGAGCATGGATCTTGTCGTGCGGTTTGTGACGCGGGCGCGGGAGCGATTTGAGCGGCGTAACCGGCTGTATGAGGCGATGATGCAGATCGTGCGCGAGAACCAGGCGACGGCGGAAGGACTTCCTGCATGAGCGTACTGCTGGAAGCGACAGGCCTGGTGAAGGAGTACGGCGGCACGCGCGTGGTGGACGGCGTATCGCTTGCCGTGCAGCGGGGCGAGACGCTGGGGCTGGTGGGGGAGTCGGGCTCGGGGAAAAGTACGGTGGCGCGCATGATGCTGCGTCTGGTCGAGCCCACTGCCGGCAGCGTGCGGTTCGACGGAGTGGATGTGCTTGCGGCGGGCGCGCGGGAGCTGCGCGGACTGCGGCGGCGCATGCAGATGGTGTTCCAGGACCCGTTTGCCGCGCTGAACCCGAAAATGCGCGTGCGGCAGATCGTCGCCGAGCCCTTTGCCATCCAGGGCGGCTTTGCGCGGGCCGAGGTGCGGGCGCGCGTGCTCGAGTTGCTGGAGGATGTGGGGCTCGAAGGCGATGTGCTCGAGCGATATCCGCATGAGTTCAGCGGGGGCCAACGGCAGCGGATCAACATTGCGCGGGCGCTGGCGCTGCGGCCCGAGTTCGTGGCGCTCGACGAGCCGGTGAGCGCGCTCGACGTGAGCGTGGGGGCGCAGGTGATTAACCTGCTGAAGGACCTGCAGCGCAGGCACGGGCTGACGTACCTGTTCATCTCGCACTCGATGCCCCTGGTGCGGTATCTGTGCGACCGGGTGGCGGTGATGGAACGGGGGCGGCTGGTGGAAGTGGGGGATGCGGTCGAGGTCTGCGAGAGGCCGCGCGAGGCTTATACGCAAAGGCTGGTGGCGGCTACGCCGGAACTGCCTTGGAACTGATTTGCTATCGGTACAGAGTCAGGGTCAGTCTTTGTTGTCATCCCGATGGGATCTGCGATTGCATTTCCTCTTATAAGTCACCCCTGCAGGGCTCTTGTCATCTGGGGCCCGCTTTACCTGGGGCTTGCGCACTAGGCTGGTATGAAAAGGGCCTTCAGCCCTAAGGTCTAGCCGCATTGGGCCTTGGTGCGGACAAGATGTCCTGCCTGCGGTGACTACAATAGAACAGTGACTTACGAGTTTGGTTTGCATTGGCGTTTCGCCTGGTTGATGGTGGCTTCGCTGATGGCGGGGGTGATGAACGCGCTGGCCGGTGGAGGGTCATTTCTTTCGTTTCCGGCGATGCTGGGTATGGGGGTGCCGCCGGTGGAGGCGAATGCCACCAACACCGTGGCACTCTGGCCCGGGCAGTTGACGTCGCTGGCGGCGTTGCGGGGCGACGTGCGACGCAGCCTTCTGCCGGTGGTGGTGGGTACGGCAATTGTAGGCAGCATCGTGGGGGCGGAGGTGCTGCTGCATACCCGGCAGGTTACCTTTCTGCGGCTCATCCCCTGGCTGCTGCTGTTCGGCGCGCTGACGTTCTGGGTCAGTGGCCCGATCTCCACCTGGATCAAGCGGCGCGCGGCCATGGATGCAGCGGAACATATCGGCGAGCGGCCTATGAACTATGTGGGGCTCGCGCTGGCCATGTTGCCCATCTGCTTCTATATCGGCTACTTCGGCGCGGGCGGCGGCTTCCTGGTCATGACGGTGCTCGCTTTGTTCGGCATGGAAGATATGCATCAGTTGAACGCCATGAAGGTGGTGACGGCGGCTGTTTCGAACATCGTGGCGATCGTGATTTTTGTGGTGAGCCGGCGCGTGGTCTGGCACGACTGCCTGGTCGCCATGCTGTTTGCCGGGCTGGGCGGTTACATTGGCGCACGCTACGCCAAGCGCATGAACCCGGCGGTCCTGCGCGGGGTTGTCGTGATTACAGGGCTTGCCATCGCAGGTTACTTCTTCTGGCGAGAACGATAAAACGATTAGGAGCAAAGAGCGATGAGTCACGAAGGTATACGGATTGTGGACGAGCAGACCGCGCGGCGGGAGAGCGCGGCGGAAGTGCGGCTGCCGAGCGATGCCATGACTCCGGCCAAGGTGCGGGTGATGCAGAGCGAAGGCACCGGTGTATCGATCGACTGGAAGGATGGGCACCGGAGCTCGTGGAACTTTGCCTGGCTGCGCTACGCCTGTCCGTGTGCGACCTGCAACGACGAACGCGAGAAAAGCGGGCGCAAAGTAGGGGTGGCAAAAGCGAAGGTTGGCGGACCATTGGTGCTGTATGAGGCACCGCCGAGGCCGCTCGAGGTAACGCCGGTAGGCAAGTACGCCATCCGTTTCAAGTGGAACGACGGGCACGAAAGCGGAATCTACTCGTGGGAGTATCTGCGGCGGGTTTGCCAGTGCGAGATCTGTTCCGCTGCAAGAGAAAAGGCGGAACGCGAATAAGAAGGATAAGGAACGGATCAGGACGGACGAACCCCTCATCCGGAGAGTCGAAATCTGCTTACAGCGCTCCTCGGGCGAGCAGTTCCTTCTTGTTGTCATTCCCATAGAGAATCTGCTTTTGCGAATGACAACGGAGAAGCTACCCGCCCGAAGGACGTACTCAGGCCTCGGAGTCCAGCTTAGCTTCCTGGTAGTGGCTGATGTGGTCGTAGATTTCACCGGGGAATTTGAGGTTGCGATAGAGGTTGCCGCAGTCCGGGTCCTCGGGGTTGGGCAGGATGGGGAAGTCCTGCTGCGACTGGTAGTAGAGGATCTTGTCGCGGCGAGGCGGGTTGTAGTCCTTGCCTTCCACCTGGCGCAGGAGCAGGTTGGCTTTCTCTTCGTTGTCGTCCTTGTCCTTCACCATCCAGGCGATCACTTCTTCGTGCGGCATAAAGTGGCGGGCGACCATGGCGAAGACGAGCCGGCCGTAGTGGCCGATGTCCTTGCCGGCTTCGAGCGAGTCGAGAAGGTGCGCCATCATGGAGTCCTTGCGCAGTTCGGCTTCGCCGCCGGCATCCGCGTTGGTGGCATCGTCTGCTTCGTCGGCCAGGTTCATCTCGCGTTCCGGGTCGGAGTGGGCGGCTTTGGCGGAGCTTGGGCTGGGCGGGTTCTTGAGCGTGGCATCGGCGGCCGGGGCAGATGTGTGAGCAGGCGCTGGCTTGTGGGCTGCAGCTGCTTTCAGCTTGGCCAGTTCGGCTTCGGCGCGCTCGGCACGGTCGGTAGCCTTGCGGACGGCTTCGGCCTGCTCGTCGAAGAGGGTGGGTTCATCAAGGACGACTTCGCGCTCGTGGGTTGAGGTGGTCATGGTTCCTCACTTTTGCGGGAGAGCTCACTTCGCTCTTTCTTCGCTGGTGAATGGGATGTAGGGGAGGCTTCGAATGTTGCCTGACGTTCTGGTTCAGCTCCAACCCAGGTCTCGGAAGCGAGACCTGGGGCACCCGGAGCTGTGCCGCTTTCAGACGCCGAGGAGGGTCAGGGCGGCTGCGACGGAGTCCGCGGATTGCAGGATAGGGCGCTTACTCGGGGAGATGACATCCTGGGTCACGCAGTGATCGAGGAAGGTGAGCAGCGGGTTGTAGAAGCCGTCGAGGTTGATGAGGACAATAGGCTTGGCGTGCAGCTTGAGCACCTGCCAGGTGACGACTTCGAATAGCTCTTCGAGGGTGCCGAAGCCGCCGGGCAGAATGAGGAAGGCGTCGGCGCGCTCGGCCATGAGGGATTTGCGGGTGTGCATGGAGCTGGTAAGGTGCAGCTCGGTGAGCGAGCGGTGGGCGATCTCGCGGGTGGGGTCCTGGCCTTCGACAAAGAATTGCGGCATGACGCCGACGACGCGGCCGCCGGCGGCCAGGGCGGCGTCGGCAACAGCACCCATCAGGCCGATGGCGGCGCCGCCGTAGATGAGGCCGAGCTCGCGTTGGGCGAGGGCTCGGCCGAGTTCGGTGGCGGCGGCGCGGAAGAGCGGGTTGGTCCCGGGGGCCGAGGCGCAGAAAACAGCGATGTTGCGGATGGGCATGGATTGATTATCCGCCATGCCCTTTGCAGGCCTGTTACCGGATGGGGATGTTCTGGTCGGCCGAGGCGGCGGAGACTTCGAGCATCAGGTCGCCGCGATGGAGCGTGGGGGTACGGGAATCGGCGTAGATGCGGGTACCGATGGGAGCGCGGACCACAAGGGTCTGGCCGCAGGGGATGGTGTAGGCGTGGCCATCGACTTTGACGTCGCGGAAGCTGTGCGCCTGGTTGACGAGCGTGACGGTGACGCGGGTGTCGGGGTTGCTATGGGGGTGCAGGTGGACGAGGTTGGCGAACGGACCGGCGGGTGCGGTGGCGACCATGGCGGCGAGGGTGAGGGATGCGAGAATCATTGGATTTCCCTTTGGTTCTAAGTGGATTCGATCTTGCTGGCCGCCATGGTTCGGTCAGGTAGGTCGTGCAAGGAGATACGGGAGGTGGGATGAATTGGTTCCGTGAAAATGTAGATTGATTGACAGTCATCGAGAGGATTGAGAGACTTAAGTAGTAATCCCCGAGTGGCTGGAATCACTCAGGGAGTTGCGAACGTTAGAAGTTCGTGTTGTGGAACATCAGGAAAGCTCTGAGCAGCAGGAAGACAAGAATGTCTGCCGGCAGTTCAAGTTCGAAGCAGGAATAAGATCCAGCCCCATTTGACTCGCATTAGTCGCATGGGCCGTACCTCCTCATAGGATCACCTCGGGGCTCTCATCCCCGAGGTGTTTCGCTTTTCAGGGCGAAACTTGTCTGGATTGCTGTGCCCTCTAGCTGCTGCTGCGAAAGCCAAGCTCAATTCACTCTATCCCGCGGTCTGGTACGGCTACTGCTTCATTTTCTCCTTGAACGTGAGCGGCCTGACGAACAGGACTACTTGTCCGGGCTGTGGCGTGGCTGTCACCTTACCGCATGTGTTCGCCGAAGCATATCCGTGGTCAAGAACTTTTTTCGTGCTGAAGTTCTTGAGTCCGAGCGGCGAGCGGTCTCCATCTCCGGACCCACACACCACGTAGGGAACATTGATTCGGAAGGACTCATCGTATTGCAAAACGGGATGGTTCGCGACGATAGTACCGTGGCCCGTCGAGTTGGGAACGTTCACCTCGTTCGGATTCACCGTGAGCTGAAGTCGAGCAACGCCGTGGTCGTCCATGGATAGCGCGATTGCTTCCTTGCGCTCCCCGCCCACCCAGATATTCACGTAGGCGGAGGTGCCAACCATAGGGCGTCCGTTTCTACCGTCCACCAATTTGATTTCGAGCGTTTGGGCAGCAAGTGACATAGCAGGCATGACCAGCACAACGGTTACAAGCAGTTTGAGCCATCCACAGCGGACGGATACTTGACGGTACTCAATCAGCATTCGGAGTATTCTCTCGAGTGTCATATTCAGGAGTCCATGGGGGATGGCACCAATTTAGACGCACTTTCACAATATGACTACTTGGTAAACTGGGTAAATGGCGTCGCGTTTGTTGGAGAAGATGAATCCGCAGCAGCAGGATGGGATTACGGCGGTGGATGGGCCGGTGTTGCTGCTGGCGGGGGCGGGCAGTGGCAAGACGCGGGTGATTACGCACCGGATCGCCTACCTGATTGAAGAGCGCGGGGTGTCGCCGGATTCGATCCTGGCGGTGACGTTCACCAACAAGGCCGCCAAGGAAATGGCCGAGCGGGTGGAGAAGATCATCGGCCACTCCAGCCTGGCCAAGCCTACCCTGAGCACGTTTCACAGCTTCTGCGTGCGTGTGCTGCGGCGCGACATCGAAGCCCTGCAGGTGGGCGGCAAAGGGCTCACGCGCACCTTTGCGATTTACGACGAGACCGATCAGCAGGCCGTGGTGAAGACCGCGTTGAAGCGGCTGGGCATCGACGATAAAAGCCTGAAGCCGCGGGTGGCGCTGGGTCGTATTTCCTGGGCGAAGAACCACATGATCGATCCGCAGGAGTACTTCCTCGCCAGCACCAACCCGATGGAAGAAAAGATCGCCCACATCTTCGAGATCTACAAGAAGGAGCTGGGCAAGGCGAACGCGCTCGACTTCGACGATCTGCTGCTCGAAACTGTGCGCCTGCTGAAGACCTCGCGCGAGGTGCGCGAGCGGTATAACCGGCGCTATCGCTTCGTCATGATCGACGAGTACCAGGACACCAACAAGCCGCAATACGAGCTGATGAAGCTGCTCGCTGGTGACCACGGCAACATCTGCGTGGTGGGCGATGAGGACCAGTCGATTTACAGCTGGCGCGGCGCGGATATCAAGAACATTCTCGACTTCGAAAAGGACTTTCCCGAGACGAAGACGATCCGCCTGGAACAGAATTACCGGTCGACCCAGATGATCCTCGAGGGCGCCTCGGCGGTGGTCGCGCAGAACACGCAGCGCAAAGGCAAGAACCTGTGGACGGCGCGCGAGGGTGGCTCGCTGATCGGGCTGTATGAGGCGCCGGATGGCGAAAACGAGGCGCTGTTTATTGCCGATCGCGTCCAGCGTTATCTGCGCGCCGCGGGCCAGGAACAGGCGGACGAGCCGGCGCGCTGCGCGGTGCTGTATAGGACGAACTCGCAGTCGCGTCTGGTCGAAGAAGCGTTGCGCCGCTACCAGATCAAGTACCACATGGTGGGCGGCTTTTCGTTCTACGATCGCGCCGAGATCAAGGACATTCTCAGTTACATGAAGCTGGTCTCGAACCCGCATGACTCGGTGGCGTTGCAGCGCAGCGTGAACTCGCCGCCGCGGGGCATTGGCAAGACGACCATGGAGACGCTCGAACGCATGGCTTTGACAACCGGCATGTCGACCTGGGACGCTATCGCCAAGGCGATAGAAGACCGCCTGCTGCCGGCCCGGGCGTTGCAGGCGCTGAGCGGCTTCAAGCGGCTGATCGAAGATGCCCGGGCGATGCTTGGGCCGGGCTTTGCAGAAAAGCTGGCGGAGGATATTGGGGCGGGTGAAGCGAATGATTTATCAGCTGAGAGCCTGGTAGCTGAGAGCTCTGAGCAGGATACTTCGTTCGGGTTTGGTGAGGTAGAGACTGGTGCCGACGCGGTGGCGGATACCTCCTTCGATACGAGCTTCAATTTCGGCTTCGACTTTGGCCCGAGTGAGGAGATTTCGACGATCACCCCCGAGAATGCGACCGATACCGATGCAGCTCACGGTCTTGACGAGGCCATGTACAACCCGTTTGCGCCGGTGGTGTTGAAGAGCTCGTCGAACGAGGCCAGTGCGGCGGCTCGGCGGGCCGTGGCGGACGAAGAAAAGCATTTTTCTTCACTTGTCGAGCCTGCGCCCTTTCGCAAGCCTGGCGACGCGGCCACGCTGCCGGAGTTGATCAAGTTCCTGAACGACCGCTCGGGTTACATCAAGGCGCTTGAGGAAGAGGCGACGCCCGAGTCTTTCTCGCGGATCGAAAATCTGAAGGAGCTTGCCAACGCCGCGCAGGACGCGCAGTTGCGAGGCGAGACCCTGCATGAGTTTCTCGACCACGCGGCGCTGGTGAGTGATGCCGACCAGTATTCGGCCGAAGCGAAAGTCACCTTGATGACGCTGCATGCGGCCAAGGGGCTGGAGTTTCCTTTGGTGTTTCTGGCCGGCATGGAAGAAGGTTTGTTTCCGCACTCGCGCACCCTGACCGACCCGACTGGCCTCGAGGAGGAACGGCGCCTTTGCTATGTGGGCATGACCCGCGCGATGGATACCCTGGTGATGACGCGGGCGCGCTACCGGCGGCGTTACGGCAACGACATGCCGGAGGCCTCGATCGCCTCGCGCTTCCTTGAAGAAGTGCCGGGCCGGCTGGTCGAAGACCTGGGCAGTCCGCCCGCGCGGCCTGCGTTCTCGGGCAACAGCTATGCGACCCCGTATCCCAAAAAGAACGGGTATGAAGAGGGCGAGCGGCATTACTCGTACGAGGATGAATCGCAGGATACGGGTGTGAGGGCGGCGGCGCGTGCAGCCGTGAGTGGAGGCCCGCGGCCGCAGACACCGGGCAAGTCGCTGGACAACATTGCCAGCTTTTTCGCCGGGCGCGGCGGCGCGCCCAACAAGTTCGCACGGCCCAAGCTGGATATCCCGGCTCCGACCGGCAGGACCGGTTTGAGCAAGGGAATGCGCGTCCGGCACCCCAAGTATGGCGAAGGAATGGTGTTTCAGCGCGAAGGCGATGGGGATGACGCTAAGATTACAGTACAATTTCAACAGCACGGCGTGAAGAAGCTGGTGGAGAAGTTCGCCCAGCTTGAAAAGCTTTAGCCCCGCGCCGCGACCCATTCAGATTTTGAGCTTAGAAAAGAGAGAACATCATGGCGAATACGACAGCAATCGAAGACAAGGTAGAGCGCAAGAAGATCAAGCGCGCGGCACGTAAGGCCGCTGCTCCCAAGGCCAAGCGCACTGGTGCCCGCGGCGAGAACAAGGCCAAGGTGAAGAAGGCGAGCCGCGGTCAGGCGAAGCGGTAATCCGTGGCGGGCCGAAGAAAGGCCTGACACGTAGAACAGAGACGAGCACGGATCTGGACGGGGCTGGACCTTTGGGTTCAGCCTGTTCTTTTCGGGGAAGTGGGCGATACTGGAGTAACCCGTCGTTCATAGATGCACTGGAGTTGCTTCCACCTTGAGTGAGACCAGCCCGACCCGCCAGATCTTTGCCACCAAGTCGATCGATAAGCTGATAGCCGAAAGCGAGCGGCCGGAACATGCGTTGAAGAAGACGCTGGGGCCGGTGTCGCTGACTGCGCTGGGCATCGGCGCGGTGATCGGGTCGGGCATCTTCACCGTTATCGGTACGGCGATTGCCGGCGAAAAGTTCGATACCTCGTCCATCCTGCACGCGCCTGTGGCGGACTACCTGATTCATCACTCGGCGCTGGCCGGCCGGCCGGGCGCTGGGCCTGCGTTGGCGGTGTCGCTTGTGCTGGTGGCCATCATCTGCGGGCTCACCGGGCTGTGCTACGCCGAGCTCGCAAGCATGATTCCGATTGCCGGCTCTGCCTACACCTATACCTATGCGACCATGGGCGAGCTGATCGCGTGGATCATCGGCTGGGACCTGATCCTCGAGTACGCAGGCTCCAACATGAGCGTCAGCGTAGGCTTCGCCGCCCACGTAGTGGACTTGCTGGACTGGTTCGGCATCCACCCTTCGGCCAAGTGGATTTCGCCCGCATACCTGCCGGGCGGCTTGCAGGATCTCGCCGGCAAGGATATCTACCCGGCCGGCTTCCACTTCGGGTTCAATATTCCCGCGTTCCTGATCGTGCTCCTGCTGACAGTGGTCCTGGTGCGCGGCGTGCGCGAATCGGCGCGCACCAACAACATCATGGTGCTGCTCAAGCTGGGCGCGATCCTGCTGTTTATCGTTGCGGGCGCCCAGTTCATCAAGCCGACCTACTACCATCCCTTCGCGCCGAGCGGCTGGTCGGGCATCCTTACCGGCGGGTCGATTATTTTCTTCACCTACATCGGCTTCGACTCGGTTTCGACCGCAAGCGAGGAGTGCCGGAACCCGCAGCGCGACGTGCCCATCGGGATTATCGCCACGCTGGTCATCTGTACGGTGCTGTATATCGGCGTGGCGGTGGTGCTTACGGGGCTTGTGCCGTGGCAGAGCATGGTCGACGACGCGGCGCCGGTCGTCAACGCGCTCAAAAAGCTTTCCGGGCAGCCGGGCGCGCACTCTCTGCACTGGGTGCGGCTGATCGTGCTGTTCGGCGCCATCATGGGCATGATTTCGTCGATCCTCGTGTTCCAGTACGGCCAGGCGCGGGTATGGTTTGCGATGAGCCGTGACCGCCTGCTGCCGGACTTCTTCTCGCGGGTTCAGCCGAAATTTCGTACCCCCGCGAATGCGACCTGGGTGGCCGGCATCGTGGTCGCCATACCGGCCGGCCTGTTCGATATCGGCACCCTGACGGACTTGTCGAACATCGGCACCCTGTTTGCGTTTGCGCTGGTCTCGATCGGCGTCATTGTGCTGCGGTACAAGGATCCAGCGCGACGGCGCGGGTTTCGCGTCCCGTTCGGGCCGGTCATCCCGGTGTTGAGCGTGCTGTTCTGCCTGCTGCTGATGGCCGGGCTCCCGATCATGACGTGGCTGCGCTTCTTCGTCTGGCTGGTGCTTGGCTTGTTTGTGTATTTCCTCTACTCGCGCAAGCGCAGTGAGTTTTACCGCAAGGCGTAGCCAATTTTCATCGTAATCAAGCCTGTTTGCAGTCGACCGGGTGCCATCTGCGGCATGGTGCGGCCCGTATAATGAATTTGAACCAACACCCTAAAAGCTGTTGCGCGACGCACTCGCGCGGAAATGTGAACGATGACCATGCGACGGGCCTCGCTGTTTCTTTCGACTACCTTGATGTTGTTGGGCGCGGGCTGCTCGCGCGAAACCTGGCAGGCGGCTCCCACAGCCGGTGCCGCGGCTGTGATGCAGGGCAGCGTGCATGGCGGGCAGCAGCCGGTCGCAGGGGCGACGATCCAACTGTACGGCGTAGGCACGACGGGGGATAAGTCTGCAGCCACCCCTCTTCTGACCGCACCTGTGTTGACCGATGCGAATGGTAATTTCAGCATTACGAAGCTGTACTCCTGCACGGGTGTCACCCAGGTTTACATCACGGCCACCGGCGGTATTCCGGGTGGCACAGTGCCTAATCCGAATCTGGCG
Organism: uncultured Granulicella sp.; assembly: GCA_964282835.1. Classification (GTDB taxonomy): domain Bacteria; phylum Acidobacteriota; class Terriglobia; order Terriglobales; family Acidobacteriaceae; genus Edaphobacter. The sequence goes on along the minus strand of OZ196157.1, from coordinate 4,023,555 downwards.
ATGATGACGGCGCTCGGTGCCTGCTCTTCGCTTTCCGCGGCGACGCAGATCACGATCGATGAAGTGACGACTGTGGCCGCGACCTCGGCTCTCGAGCCCTATATGGCGTCGTACAGTGCGGTGGGTTCCGGCACCGGCGATGCCAGTGCGCTGGCAAGCGCGTTCGGCCTGGCTGCGGAATATGTAAGCACCGTGAACGGACAGGCACCGGGCGCAGGCATTCCGGCCGGCTACAGCGATCCCATCTCGCTCATCAATACGCTGGGCGACGTTGTGTCTTCCTGCGTCAATAGCACGGGCGGCGTGGCGGGCGATGGCTCCAACTGTGGCAGCCTGTTTACTTTGACGACGCCGGGCGGGGGCGCTGCGCCGGCCGATACGACCGCTGCCTTGTTGAATATCGCCAGGACGCCTGCATTGAACACCACCACACTTTATAAGCTGGCCCCGGCGAGCGGTCCGTTCCAGCCTTCGTTGATCGGTGCCCCGGCAAGCTTTCAGCTGGTGCTGACGCCGGCAACGGTGTCGCGCGCGTTCTACACGTTTCCCGAGAGCGATGGCACCGTAACACCGCTTTATGCGCTGGTGAACGGAGCCCAGCGAACCATCGATATGACGATGTATGAATTGGTGGACACCACGTTTTCAGGCGACCTGGTGGCAGCTTGCAATCGCGGTGTCAAGGTGCGGGTGATCCTGGACCAGAATAACGAGAAGAGCAGTAACACGGCAGCGTACAACCAGTTGAACGCCGCGCCGAATTGCCAGGCAGTCTGGGCGAACCCGCAGTTTCAGGTAACACACCAGAAAAGCTTCATTATCGACGGAAGCCAGATTGCTATTTTGAGCCTGAACCTGACGAGCCGCTACTACGCTGTTAGCTATAACGCTACCCGTGATTATGGATTGGTTGAAAACGACGCGAATGACATCGCCGCCGCCCAGGCGACCTTCAACACGGACTTTGGCTCGACCACGGATTACAACTACCAGCCGCCTGCCGGGGACGACCTGATCTGGAGTCCGACAACGGCAACGGCCGATCTGCTCGGAATCATCAACAACGCGCAGTCCACCCTGCAGGTGGAAAACGAAGAGATGAGTGCAAGCAACGTCGTAACCGCACTTGAGAACGCTTGCCAGCGAGGCGTTGTGGTGCATCTTGCCATCACCACCAATTCTTCGTACGCAACCAACTTCAAGGCGCTGGAGGCTGCCGGTTGCGGCGTGCATGTGGGTGCGAATAACACATCGACGCTGTACATCCATGCAAAAGCCATGGTCGCGGACCTGGGTCTGCCAACGGCCGCGGCTTACATGGGGTCGATCAACTTTTCGACGGCCTCGCTGACCGAGAATCGCGAGCTGGGCCTTTACATCACCGACCCGAACATCCAGCAGACGCTTGCCACGCAAATTGCCAATGACTACGCGTCCTTTACGGCTTACTAGAGCGAATCGGCGGATGGTGTGAAGGAAGAGGCAACAGCAATCGCAGATCCCTGCGGGATGACAACAAAGGGCCATAGCTAACGCTGACCATCTGCTAACAGCCCTCTTTGTTGTCATTCCCGCAGGGAATCTGCTTTGTCTTGTCGACATTGCCGGGAAGCCCGACTGCAGGCACCGCGTGGCACCACTACACTGGAGTGATGGCTCGGTTGAAGAAGGAAGAAGTGGATGTGGTGGCGTGGTTGCGTGGGCTGCCCAAGGCGGAGCTGCACCTGCATCTCGAAGGGACGGTGCGGCCGGAGACCCTGGTACAGCTTTCGCGTCGGCATGATGCCGCGCCGCTGACGCTCGAGCAGGCGCGAGATGTTTATGTATATGCCAATTTTCAGGCGTTTCTCATGGCTTTCAAGTCCGTGAGCGAACGGCTGCAGACGGCGGAAGATTATGGGCTCATCTGCTTTGAGATGATTCGCGACCTGGCCGCTCAGGGTTGTGTGCATGCCGAGGTCTATATCTCGTGGGGCATCCTGCTGCGCTTCAAGCCGGAGTTGACGATCGAAGCCGTGATGGAGGCGGTCGAAGCGGCGCGGGTGCGGGGCGAGCGCGAGTTCGGGGTTTCGGTGCTTTGGATCATCGACGCCGTGCGGCACTTCGGGTTGGAGGAGGCTGCCATTGTTTTTCAGCTCGCGGCGCAGCTAAGAGCCCGCTGGCCGTCCATTGTCGGTATCGGGATCGGTGGCGACGAGGCCCGTGGCCCCGCGGAGCCGTTTCGCGAGCTGTATGCCGAGGCCAAGGCCGCAGGCTTGCGCTTGACGGTCCATGCGGGTGAATCGACCGGGCCCGAGTCGATCTGGGCCGCGTTGAACATCGGCGCGGAGCGTCTGGGCCACGCGTTGGCGGCGCAGCACGATGCAGATTTGCTGCGCATCCTGGCCGAGCGGCAGGTGCCGGTCGAGATCAACGTGACGTCGAACGTGCGGACGGGATGCTGCCCGGCCTACGACGCACACCCGTTGCGGGAGTACTTCGAAGGAGGGTTGATGGTCACCATCAACTCGGACGACCCGCCCATGTTCGGTTCGGACCTGCTGGGCGAGTACGTGAAGGTGCAGGAGCTTTTTGCCTTTTCGCTCGAGCAGATGCGCGAGTTTGCCGCGAACTCGGTCGAGGCGAGCTTTCTGGCGCCGGAGCGGAAGCTGAAGCTGCTGGGCCTGGTGGAGCGTTACGGCTGATCCGTCCTTGCTGGTATTCCCGAAGGGAGTCTGCTGTTGTTTTCCCGCACACCCTCAAGGGCAGCAAAAGAGGCAAAGCAGATTCCCTGCGGGAATGACAACAAACAGCCGAAACTAGCGGCTGTTGTCCGGAACCATGAGGGCACCGGGGTCGACCTTGGGAATGCCGAAGTGGCCGCCGAGGTGGAGCAGGTCGAGCGGACGTAGGTCGCCGGTAATCTGCACCACGTTCATGTCGCGTGAGCTGCGCATCAGCACGGTCACCGCGTCGATGTTGGCACCGGAAAAATGCAGCCAGAGGTCGGTGGCGGTGCGATGCGGCTGGGCTGTGTTTTCGGGCGTCTGGTTGGCGTTGACCATGTGCTTCCAGCCGGCGGCGCGATAGCTTTCAAGCAGGGCCGCCGTGGCTTCGGGAATGTAGAAGGCGGGCTGCTGGTAGTGGTACTGGTCGAAGGTGATGCCGGTAAGGGCGGCGGCGGCGCGGCGGGCGTCCATGCCATTCGACTCGAGTACGTTCTGAGCCACCGCCAGCATGTTGTGGTCGAAGGTGAAGCCGGCGTGGCGCGCGGGCTGGTCGGCCAGCGTGGCGAGTTGCTGCGAGAGATTAGGCCCGGGGTAAGGCGGCTGCGCGGCCGCGGCAACGGTAAGGATGGCGGTGAGTGCAGCGACAGCGAGGCGGCAAGGTCTCATGCTCAGACTCCTTGAAGGTTAAACACCAATAGGACCCGCAAGTTGTTGGGCTACTGGGGAGTTCGCGTGGCGAAATAGCCCTTTTTGACCCGCACGGCGTATTTGCCGCCCACGGCCTGCAGGTAGATGGTGCGGAAGCTGCCATCCTGTTTGAAGTCAGCCGGCCGGTACTCGAGCGAGTACTGGCTGCGCAGTTCCTCTTCGATGTCGTGGAAGCCCTGGGCGACGTCTTCGAGCTTGATGGGGTAGAAGACCTGGCCGCCGGTAGCATCGGCGATGGTTTTCAGCACGTCTGCGCCCTTGCCGCGGCTTGGGCTGGTATCGGTCGAGATGGCGTAGACGATGGTTTCCGCGCGCTGGCACATCTTGATGGCGTCGGATTCGAGCGAGCGCGAGTAGTTGTCGTCGCCATCGGATACCAGCACGATGGCTTTGCGCACGGTGTTGTCGGACTTCAGGGTCAGCATCTCGTCGCGGCAGGTGCGGTACAGCGAATCGAACAGGGCGGTGCCGCCGCCGGGGCGCAGCTTGTGGATGCCCGTATCGAGCAGCGAGATGTTGGAGGTGAAGTCCTGGGTGACGGCCGTATCGATATCGAAGCCTTCGACGAAGCCCTTGTCGCCCTGGTGCAGAACCTGGAGGAAGAAGTCGAGGGCGGCTTCCTGCTCGAACTTGAAGCGGGTGCGGATGGAAGAGGAGGTATCGAGCATGACGCCGAGCCGCAACGGCAGGTTGGTCTGCTGGGCGAAGCTGATGACGCCGGTAGGAGGGCGACCGTCGTCGAGCAGCGCGAAGTTCTGCTGCTTGAGGCCGGTGATGAAGCGGCCGTGCTTATCGGTGACGGTGAAGACGAGATCGACCAGGTTGGAGCGGACGTTGAGGGTGAAGGGCGCGTCGGGGGTGCCGGTCTGCTGGCCGGGCGGGACGGATTGCGTCTGGACCGACGGGTTTGAGGCCGGCTGGTTCTGGGTCGGCTCGGGCTGGGTTGTGCCGGGGGCCGCTGGCGGTGCGCCGGGCACCTGGGCGCGGGCGGCTGCGGGCAGGCAGAGAAGAAGCGCGGCGACCAGGCGGAGGCGAGCCGAAAACGTGCGGGGGAGCGTCATGGAATCCTTACTGGGCACGGGTTTGATTCTAACCCCTTGGATAGAACGATCGCGGGCCTGAGAGGTGAGCGGCGCGTTGAAGGTTTGCTGGCTGGCGGAATGTGTAAGTCACAAAGGCCTGACTCGAGAGCTGAGAGCCTGGAAGCTGTCAGCTAACAGCTTGGAATGCACCCATGCTTCTCCTCGGTTAGGTCTTGGTAGGATTGAGAGATGTGTCCTGCTGCTTTGGTTTCGCCTGAAATTCTTGCCAAGTACCAGCCTGTAATCGGGCTGGAAGTTCATGTTCAGCTGCTGACGGAGTCGAAGGCATTCTGCGGGTGTATGAACCGTTACGGCGGCGAGCCCAACACCCATACCTGCCCCACCTGCCTGGGGCTGCCGGGCGCGCTGCCGGTGCTTAATCGCAAGGCGGTGGAGTACGCGGTGCTGGCGGCAACGGCAATCGGCTGCGAGATTCGCGAACGCAGCGTGTTTGCGCGCAAAAATTACTTCTACCCGGATAATCCCAAGGGCTACCAGATTTCGCAGTTCGACAAGCCCATTGCCGAAGGCGGTTACCTCGATGTGCCTTCAGCGGGCGGGATGAAGCGCATCGGCATCACGCGTCTGCATGTGGAAGAAGACGCGGGCAAAAGCCTGCATGACGGGTTTGCGGACTCGGTTTCGAAGACGTATATCGACCTGAACCGGTGCGGGACGCCTCTGCTTGAAATTGTGAGTGAGCCGGACTTGCGGAGCGCCGAAGAGGTGTTTGAGTACCTGACGCGGCTGAAGGAAATCCTGCTGTATACGGGCGTCAGCGATTGCAATATGGAAGAGGGCAGCCTGCGCTGCGACGCCAACGTAAGCGTGATGCTGAAGGGTGCGGCGGAATTTGGCACCAAGGCGGAAGTAAAGAATGTAAACAGCTTCCGCTATATCCGGTCGGCGGTGGAGTACGAGATTGAGCGCCAGATTGGGCTGCTTGAAGAAGGTGGGCGGGTGGTGCAGGAGTCGCGGCTCTGGAACCAGGGCGAAGGCCGGACGTACTCGATGCGGTCGAAGGAACAGGCACACGACTACCGATATTTCCCCGAGCCCGATCTGCCCGCGCTGGTGGTGGGCGGGGCATGGAAGGCGGAGATCCTGAAGGCTTTGCCGGAGCTGCCGGAACCGCGCCGCAAACGCATGATCGAGGCCTACGGGATTACCGAGCAGGACGCGATGACCTTTACTGCGACGCGGGCGTTTGCGGACCAGTTCGAGGGCGCGGCCAGGCGGGCGAAGTCGCCGAGACGCGTGGCGAGCCTGCTGACGAGCGAGATCACGATGCGGCTGCGCGCGGCGGGGCTCGAGCCGGAGCAGTCGCCGATTACCGAGGACGGGCTGGTGATGGCGGCGGATTTGACAGAATCCGGCGAGATCTCTTCGAAGATGCTGAAGGCCATGCTGGATACGGCGTTTACCAACGGCGAGGACTTTGCCGTGGTATACGCCCGGGAAAAGCCGGCGCAGATTTCGGATGCGGGCGCCATCGAGACGATGGTGGACGAGGTGATTGCGGCGAATCCGAAGCAGGTGGAGCAGTTTCGCGGCGGCAAGCGGACCGTGGCGGCTTTCTTTGTCGGCCAGGTGATGAAGCTGTCGAAAGGGCAGGCTAACCCGGGCGTGCTGAATGAGATGGTGTTGCGGAAACTGGATGCTGCTTCCTAGAACAAGGCGTAACGCGGATAAGGACGGGTAAAGAACGGATCGATGCGGATCGAAGGAAGGGCTGCTGATCCTTGTCGATCCGTCACTTATCCCTCTTATCCGTGGTAGGTCTTAAGCATGCGTTTGCGTTGGATGGTGCTGGGTGTGGCTTTGCTTGGGGTTGGGTGTCGGGCGAAGAAGCTGGCCGAGAAGGCAGTGACGACCGGGCCGATGCCGGCCCGTACGGTCATGCTCTCGCAGATGATGCAGGACCTGAGCGCGCAGCCGGGTTTTACGGAGGCCTTCCTACGTGACGTGCAGGGCGGGGGCCAGAAGAAGGCGGGCGCGGCACTGCTGACGCCGGACCTGATCCACACGCTGCGCGACCGGATTCTGGGTGGAGACTGGCAGGGACTGGACCGCTTTCCTGGCTGGACGATGCGCGAGATCAACCCGACCGTGCGTGTGGTTGGCCATCTGGCAGGCAAGGATGAGAAGGTGGAGGACGCAGCGACGGCGGGCGGCGCTCCTGGCGGAAAGCTGGTGGCAGCAAGCGCTTTGGCGTTTCTGGACCTGGGAAGTCTGAAGCCGGACACAGGGGGAACTCTGAGCCTGGATGAGCCCTCGCAGGGTGCGGGGTTTGTGACGGCTGAGTATGTGAGCGCGATGGGCGACGGCATCACGCGCGGAGACGGGCCGAATCCGGACCGTGCCGGGCGGCATGCGGCCAGTGCGCGGCTGGCGGAGGCACTGAACCGTCTGGCGTTGAACGGGCAGGATGGCGTGGCCTCCTTTGCGGTTGAGATAGGCGGGCAGCGGGCGACAACTGCTGAGGAGCTGGTGCGGAGCCTGCAGGCTACAGGGCACACGGTCGAGGTGGCGGACTCGCGCTACTTTGCCAACTTCGGGCATCTGCACTATCGCGGTGAGGATGTGATGATGCCCTTCTGGGTGAATCCGCAGATTATGGTGCCCCACACCAGGCGCCCGCTGCTGGTGCCGGTTTCGCACGCTGAGTACGAGTGGTTTGTGCGCGGGCCGAAGGTGAACGCAGAGGTGTCGTTCTACTTCGGCATCGACGGCAAGGCGGAGTGGCGGACGATGGACCAGCTCGACCAGGCCTGGGTGATGAACCGGCATGCGCACGAATATAGCGGTGCCCATGCGATTGATGTGACGCGGCTTTCGGGCGCGATGGTGCGGACGTACCTGCATCTGCACCAGGCACATCCCGCGATTCCGTTCGGCGGTTATTACGCGTTCGGGGTCTGCCAGGATGTGGTCGCGGCGATCGAGCTGAAGATGACGGGCAAGACAACGCTGTTTCCGAACACCGCGGACGAAAGTTTCTTCACCGATGCAGCGGATGGCGAGATCAACGGGCTGATCCGCAAGATTCCCAAGGACCGCGACGGCAGGCCGCCGGAGGTCGAAAGAGTCTTCGGGTCACTCCCCCTCGGAGACTCCGATGCGGAGCTGGCGGCGGTGTCAATACCGGGGTTGGGTGCCGACCTAGTGGCCGTGCATGATGCCTGGACCGACGGTTCGCTGCGGCGGATACAAGGCGGTTGGCGGAAGTGGATACGGCTTGCGTCGCTACCCGTGCTGGGGGTGGGTATAGTGTTGCTTTGGAGACGGAAGCGCTACTGAGGTGGGGGCTGCGTCTGCGTCTCGTTGAGGGTTGGGGTGGCGGGTAGCTGGCTGGGTGTGGTGGTCTGGAGCGCGGGCAGGGTGTCGGACGGACCGGGCGCATCCTGGATGCGAGTGTTGCTTTGTACCGGAGCGATAGGCGCACCGGCAGCGGGGACTACGCCCGTCTGCGAGGGACCGGGGGCATCTTCGATGCGGGTCTGGCTCTGCACCTGATCCTGCTGCTTCTGGGCTTTGTCGACAATTTGGTCATTCACCTGCGCTGCGTGCTCAGACTGCGCTTCCTGCTGCTGCAGAAGGCGTTGGTCGGCGGCTTTCTGAGCGGCCTGCTGGGCTGCCGTCTGGGCGGGTGCGGAGCTTGCCGGGGCAGACTCAATCGGAATGGTGCGTTTTGGGGCAGTGGAGGTGGCGGGAGCGGTCTGCTTCTTCTTGGCCTGCGCTGGCTGTGAGGAACCTGGCTGGGCATCGCTCTGGGCTCCATTCTGGGTTCCAGGTTGCGTGGTTTGCGCCGGGACGGACAGAGGGCCGAGCAGCAGGGCTGCGGTGACGAGGCCGAAAGCTGGATGGAGAAGACGCATGGGGCTCACCTGTGCCATTGGATGCGGTGGCGGTGCTGAAGATGCTCCCAGGTAGCGGCAGTTTGCCCGCCGCTACCTGGATGGTCTTTAGGGCTGAAGGCCTGGTTCGTGAGTTCGATTTCTGAGCTATCAGCTGACAGCTCTAACGGGGATGGCCACCTTCCTCGTGCGGCGCAGCGGCGGCCGGAGCAGCCGGCCTGGCAGCGGGTGCCGGTGCTGGACGCGGAGCCGGTGCAGGTGCCGGACGTGCAGCCGGAGCAGGTGCCGGGCGCGGAGCCGGAGCAGGTGCGGGACGGGCTTCCGGAGCAGGAGCCGGACGGGCTTCCGGGGCAGGGCGTGGCACCGGGGCAGGACGTGCCTGCTGCGGCTGAGGCTGCGGCCTGGGGGCTTGCTGGGGTTGAGCCGGGCGGGCTGCCGGTGCAGGTTGCTGGCGTTGTGGTTGGTTCTGGGGCTGAACAGGGCGCTGAGTTTGGGGCTGGGGCTGGACTAAGCGCTGGTCAGGTCGCTGGTTCTGAGGCGTCGTTTGCGGGCGGGCCTGCTCTGCCGGGCTGCGCTGGGGCTGAGATTGAGGCTGACCGGGCCGAGCCTGGCCTGGATTAATCGGCTGAGTCCCGTTGCGCTGCTGCAACTCGCCTGGGCGCTGGTTCTGCTGTGGGTTGGCCTGGGGGTTCATGCGTCCGGGCTGCTGCTGCGGCTGGTTGGGGTGGATTCCCGTCTGAAATCCCGGTTGTGCGCGCTGGTTCCCCGGCTGGATGCCCTGCTGCAGGCGCTGATTACCAGGCTGCGAACCAGCGACACCGGCTTGTGGCCGTGCAATGTTGGGCTGGGCTGCGATGTGCTGGGTGGCCACTGCAACCTGCGGCTGACCGTGATTCGCGGAGTAAAACTGCTGGCGATTCTGCGAGGCCTGGCGGGCAAAAGCGACCTGCGTCTGCATGGGCGGGGTACGCTGCTCGCGGGTGACGGCAAGTTGCGAGGGGGTGGGGCGAGCGTTGATACCACCCGGCCCGTTGTAGCTGACGCGCGTGTTGTTGTTTACTGTCACATTGCGTACATAGACGTTGTGCACATTGTTGATGTTCACGCGGTTGACGGCGTTGTTGTAGTAGAAGCGGTTCTGGTTCCAATAGCCACCCTCGTAGCCATTGCCGGTGTAGCCGAAGCCGTAGGAAACGCCTCCGTAGAAGCCGATATGCACACCCCACGAGCCGCGATGGAAGCGGTAGCGGTTGTTCTCGTAGCCCCAGTAGCCCGGGGTCCAGAGGGCTCCGTCGTACGGCGGCGCGACCCACGCGCCGGGAACCCAGTAGTAGCCGGTATCGGCGTAGTTCCAGTAGCCGGGCGTCCACTCGTCGCCCGGATCGGTCAGTTCGGGCTGCTCATAGACGGGCAGCGGCGGAGGCGGCTGGCTGGCGTAAAGCGCCTGCTCGCCGGCATCGTAGCTGTTGTCGTCGGCAGGATACGGGTTCTGCGAGTATTGGCCGGCGTTCGGGTCGGGCTGGTTCTGGTACTGGCTCTGTTCTGGATACTGCTCGCCGGCCGCGGGCTGGTTTGGCGCATACTGGCGCTCGCCGAGCACCTGGCCCGACTGCTGGCTGGCATATTGGCCGCTCGACTGGCTGCCAGAGGAGGACCCAGACTGCACGGGCTGAGTGTAGGGGGCGGAAGATCCGGCGGGCGCGGGTGCCGAATTCACCTCGGCGGGATCGGGACCTGAGTTCGCATCGACGATCGGCGCGGGCGTGTTGGCGGGCGTCTTGCTTTTGCAACCGACGGGAAGGGCAAGAAGGCCGGCCGAAAGGGCAAGCAGGGCGAGAGCTTTCGGGGTGAGGATGGCTGGCATAGTGCGTCGCTCCTGAATCTATATGCGGGTCTATCTGTATGCGGATCGAAATCTGTATAGGAACAATCTACGTGCAGACCAAATCTGACGTGCATGGAAAACGGCTACATCTGGTTGAGATGCAGATGGTAACGGATGGGCGTGACAATGTATGGCTTAACAAGAGATCGGGGGTAGTCAGGCTCGCAGCAGCGGCGGTAAAATGCGAAGGATGATGAGCGTTCGTAAATCGAAGCGCTTTTGCCACGGCCGCCCGGACCGTGGACGCTCGAGTGTGTTGTACGTCTAGCCTGCCCCATCTTAGCTTTCATACATTTTCTGCTATTTTCGCCTGAAACCCTGCGTTTTCGCGCGGTGAGTTTGCTTGCGACCAATCCGCGCGGATGAGCCGCGCTTGAGGATACGACGATGAACCAGCACCCCAACAGTTTCGGCGCGCGGGCAACCCTTACTTCCGGCAGCCAGACCGTCACCTACTTTTCGCTTGGCGCTTTGGAAGGCTATGACCTGACGAAGCTGCCGTTTTCTCTGCGCATTCTGCTGGAGAACCTGCTGCGCCACGAGGATGGACGCACCGTGACGGCCGAGGACATTCGCTTTCTGGCCCAGTGGGAAGCCAAGGCCGAGCCCAGCCGCGAAATCGCCTACATGCCCGCGCGTGTGCTGATGCAGGACTTTACAGGGGTGCCGGCGATCGTGGACCTGGCCAGCATGCGCGATGCCATGCGCGCGCTGGGCGGCAACCCGGAAAAGATCAATCCACTGCAGCCGGCCGAGCTGGTCATCGACCACTCAGTGCAGGTAGACGAATTCGGTACGCGCTTTGCCTACGATATGAACGCGGCGCTTGAGTTCCAGCGCAATCGCGAGCGCTACGCCTTTTTGAAGTGGGGGCAGACGGCCTTCAACAACTTTTCGGCTGTACCGCCGGGTATGGGTATCTGCCACCAGGTAAACCTGGAGTACCTGGCACGGGTGGTGTTTACGACGGCTGCGACGGCGGACGGCGTGGTGTATGCCTATCCCGATACGCTCGTGGGCACGGACAGCCACACGACCATGGTGAACGGGCTGGGCGTACTGGGCTGGGGCGTGGGCGGCATCGAAGCCGAGGCCGCGATGCTGGGCCAGCCGGTGAGCATGCTGGTGCCGCAGGTTGTCGGCTACAAACTGACCGGCAAGCTGAAGGAAGGCACGACCGCGACCGACCTGGTGCTGACCGTAACCGAGGCGCTGCGCAAGCTGGGCGTGGTAGGCAAGTTTGTGGAGTTCTACGGACCGGGCGTGAGCGAACTGCCGTTGGCCGACCGCGGCACGATCGCCAACATGGCTCCGGAATATGGAGCGACGTGTGGTATCTTCCCGGTCGACAAGGAGACGCTGAACTACCTGCGGCTGACCGGCCGGACGGAAGAGCAGATTGCGCTGGTCGAGGCCTACATGAAGGCGCAGGGCCTGTTCCACACCCCGGATGCGCCGGAGGCGACCTACTCGGCGACGCTGGAGCTGGACTTGAGCACGGTGGAACCCAGTGTAGCGGGACCGAAACGCCCGCAGGACCGCATCCTGCTAAGTGAGGCAAGCGCGAGTTTTGCCCAGGCGCTGCCGGGTTTGCTGGGTTCGGGCGGCAACCAGGGCGCGCTGCGCCAGATGGTGCGCTGGGAAGGCGAAGGCGGGCACGCTTCCGCAACCGGCGACGTGACCAGCGTGACTGCGATGCCGGCACCCGGAACGGCCGAGCGCCTGCCGCTCGAAGAGCAGTTGGTGCCTGTAGCCACCCTGACGGAAGGTACGTCGACGGTGCCACTGCCGGCACCCGCCCCGAGCGTGAAGGAGCGCTATGGCATTGACCCGGACCAGTATCTCGACCACGGCTCGATTGTGATTGCGGCGATTACAAGCTGCACCAACACCAGCAACCCCTACGTGATGCTGGCGGCGGGATTGCTCGCCAAGAAGGCCGTCGAAAAAGGTTTGCGCACGCCGCCCTGGGTGAAAACTTCGCTCGCGCCAGGCTCGCGCGTGGTGACGGACTACTACGTCAAATCGGGGCTGATGCCTTACCTGGATACGCTGCGATTCCAGGTGGTCGGCTATGGCTGCACCACGTGCATCGGCAACTCGGGCCCGCTGCCTACGGATGTTTCGAAGTCGATTGAAGACCATGGGCTGGTGGCGGTTTCGGTGCTCAGCGGCAATCGCAATTTTGAAGGGCGCATCTCGCCGGAGGTGCGGGCGAACTACCTGATGAGCCCGCCGCTGGTGGTCGCATACGCACTGGTGGGCACGATCAACCACGACTTCGCCACGATGCCGATCGGAGACGACCAGCAGGGACAGCCGGTTTATCTGCGGGATATCTGGCCTTCGCAGCAGGAAGTGGCCGAGACGGTGATGCAGTCGATTGGCAGCGAAATGTTCCGCAAGCAGTACTCGACGGTGAGCGACGGCGACCAGAACTGGCAGAACCTGCAGGTGCCGACGGGCGACACGTACGTATGGGAAGAGGATTCGACCTACATCCGCAAGGCCCCATACTTCGACGGAATGACGGCTGTTCCCGCGCCCGTCGAAGACATCAGAGCGGCGCGCTGCCTGGCGGTGCTGGGCGATTCGGTGACGACGGACCACATCTCGCCGGCGGGCTCGATCAAGCTGAACGGGCCGGCGGGCAAGTATCTGACCGACCACGGAGTCGCGCCGGCGGACTTCAACCAGTATGGTTCGCGGCGCGGCAACCACGAGGTCATGGTGCGCGGCACGTTCGCCAACGTGCGGCTGCGCAACCGGCTGGCCCCAGGGACCGAAGGCGGCGTGACGCGCCTGCTGCCCGAAGGCACGGGGATGTCGATCTACGATGCGTCGGTCGAGTATGCCAAGCGGGGTACGCCATTGGGCATACTGGCGGGCAAGGAGTATGGGTCGGGCTCAAGCCGCGACTGGGCGGCCAAGGGGCCGCGGCTGCTGGGCATCCGGTTTGTGATCGCGGAAAGCTACGAGCGCATTCACCGCTCGAACCTGGTGGGGATGGGCATTCTGCCGCTGCAGTTCGAGCATGGCGAAAATGCCGAGTCGCTGGGTCTGACGGGCGAGGAGATCTTCGAGATCACCGGGCTGAAAGACATGCTCGACGCGAAGTTCGCCTCGGGCAGGAACATCCTGGTGAAGACCGAGAACATGACGGGCGTGACGCAGGAGTTTCCCGTGACGGTGCGGATCGACACACCGCAGGAGATCCTCTACTACCAGCATGGGGGGATTCTGCAGTACGTGCTGCGGCAGCTGGCGGGTACGGCGTAGATGGCTGGCCAATACCGACACAACGGCGCGACGGGACTAGATGCCCGTCGCGCCGTTTGTGGATGCCGCCGGCAGGTCGATTTCGCATTTGTTCAGGCGGTTGCTTCGGGGTGCTGGAGCGAGCAGCAGGCGTCGGTGCGGCCGCAGAGGCAGGTGCGCTGTTTGGCCTGGGGATGGCTGGCCAGGGCGTAGGTGGTCTGGGCGGCGATGAGGCCGGTACCGAACTTTGCCTCTAATTGAGGGACGGATTTGACGATGACCTGCTCGAGTGCGCCGATGAGCGCGATGGTGTCCATGTAATCGAAGAAGCCGAGATGGGCGATGCGGAAGAGCTGGCCCTTCATCTCGCCCTGGCCGTTGGTGATGATGGCGCCAAAGCGAGCCTTCAGCTCCTTGACGAAAAGTCCGGAGTCGACGCCTTCGGGCGCGAGGACGGCGGTGGCGGCGGCGGAGGGGCAGCCGGACGCGAAAAGTTTGAGGCCGAGCGCGGTGACGGCGGCGCGGGTCATGGCGGCGATGCTTTCGGCGTTGTCGACGAGCTTGCGGCGGCCTTCGACAATGTTTCCCGCGGGCTGGTCAGGCGTGGCGGCCTGCGCGGCGATCCAGGTGAGCGCAGCGTCCAGGCCGGCGATGAGTGAAACGGGTGGCGTGTAGGCGGATTCGCCCAGGCGGGCGTTTTTGCGCTCCTTGCGGAGATCGAAATAGTAGCGGGGGTTGTAGGTGGCTTCCATGCGGTCCCAGGCGCGGGGGCTGACGGCGAGATAGCTGAGCCCGGGAGGGATCATGACAGCTTTTTGCGAGCCGCCGATGAGGACGTCGATGCCGAGCGCGTCCATGTCGAGGTGTGTGGTGCCGAGGCCGGTGATGGCGTCGACGACGAGCAAGGCTTCGGAGTTGAGATCCTTGAGCAGCTGGGCGACGCCTGGTGTGCAGTGGCGGACGCCGGTCGAGGTTTCGGTCGCCTGCATGAAGACGGCGCGGGTTTCGAGCTTGAGCGCGGCCTTGACCTCGTCGAGCGAGAAGGTGTGGCCGTAGGGGGCGGTGACGACGTCGACATCGCAGCCGAAAGCCTTGCACAACGCCGACCAGCGCTCGCCGAATTTCCCGGCCGTGAGCACGAGCACACGGTCGCCGGGGCAGGTGAGATTCGACACGGCGGCTTCCATAGCGCCGGTGCCGGAAGAGGAGAGGACGATGATGTCACCCGTCTGGGTGCCGACAAAGCCCTTGAGCTGGGTGAGGACGCGGGTGTAGAGGGCGCGGAACTCGGCGGTACGGTGATGCATGTCGGCCGCGGCCATAGCGAATTGCGCGGCGGGAAGTAAGGGTGTGGGGCCGGGCGTGAAGAGGCGTGTTTTGAGGATCATACGGCTATTGTAGATGGGCTAAGATGCCTGCATAGGTAGGTGACAAAGGAAACCCCTGTACGCCTGAGGAGGCGGACAGGGGTGGTTGGCAGAGCGGGGGTTAGCGGATCAGGCCGTTCATGCCGGCGGGAAAGAACGTTCCGGTGTAGGGGCTGGCGGTGGCTCCGGTAACGACCTGCAGGACAGCGGAGGTCGTCCGAGTGAACGCGAGGCCGTTGGCAGGGTTGACATCGGCGATGGTGACGCCCTGCGCAGTCGTGGTGACTCCGTTGAGCGGTGTGGCGATGATCTGCACGCCGTTATCGTCCGCGCCGACGCCGTCCATGGCGCGAACCGCGGAGATCCTCTGGGTGAGGGTCTGCAGGTTGGTGTTGCCGTTGTTGGTATCCATGGTGAAGATGCTGGTGCGGACGAGACCGGCATGATAGGCCTCGACAGCCAGGATGCCGGCGGCAGCAACCAGGTAAGCGTTGAGCGAAATGAGGCTCGCAGCGCCCGCATACGCGGAGACTCCTACGTCCTCGAAGATGTAAGCGCCGATGAGGAAGTTGGCGTCACTCGCAAAGGGATCGAAGTTCGAGACGCCGACCTTGTTGCCGAGAGCGATGAAGCTGTTATAGAGGTCGAGCTGCGGCTGGGCGACTGCTGCCGAGCCCAGAGCGGTGCGCAGAAAAGTGACGTGGTTGCGTTCTTCCGCGGCCGTCTCGTTGGCGTAGGCCTGGATGACGGGAACGGTCCAGGGTACGGCGCAGGTTGCCGGTCCACCGGTCTTGAGAGCGATGGTGGGGGTTCCGGTTGCCGTGGTGCCCGCTCCGATGCCCACGCCGACCTGATCGATGGTGGCACCGGCCGTGGCGAGGGTGTAGAAGTTGGCTTCAAGGTACTCGAGGTTAAGGGCGAAGTTTAGGATGTCCGAATCGCCGATGGTGGCGGCGCTGGCCGCCTTGACGGCACCGAACGCCATGGTGGCAAGAGCCGCGCCGGCGAGAGTGGTAACCATTTTACGGCGCGTATTGACGATGGTTTCGTCGAGAAGCTGAGTTTCCTGGGTGGCCATGATCTCTCCGTCTTGCTTAGCTGTAGGTTTGCTTGATGATGCCGTTTACGCCGTTGGGGAAGAAGCCGCCGGAGGCGAGCCCAAAGGGATAGCCGCTGGGTCCGTTGGGCGAACCGTAAACGATGTGGAGGACCTGGTCGAAGGTGCGGGCGAAAGCGATCGAGTTCGCGTCTGCGGGAACGATCGTAGAAGCAGTCACGGCGAAGAAGGCCGGAACCGCAGCGGCGCTGGCCGTCGCGGCAACGGCTGCCATGTAGGTTTCACCGCTCACCGGCCGCACTTCGTCGCCGGCGGCTACGCTTGCGCCTCCACTTACCGCCGCGCGGAATGTTGAAATGCCCTGCGCAAGCTGGAGATAGAAGGTATCGCCCGTGGAAGTAGCGGCAAACTGACCGTAAGTCGGCAGGGCAGCATTCGCCGTGCCGTAAGCGGAAAGGGGCGCGCCGCTGTTCGACGAGGGAGTCGGGCCGAGCACGTTGGTGCCTGCGCCAGCAGCCGAAAGTGATCCCGCCTGCACTCTGGTTCCCACCAGCAGGGTGCGCAGAGCGGCTGCGTGATAGGCCTCGACGGCAAGGATCTGGGCAGCCGGAGTGAGGTAAGGACTGTTTGGCTTGAGCAGTCCAGCGCCGCCGTGATAAGCAGTGACGCCAACATCCTCAAATACGAAGCCACCGACCAGGAACGACTGGAAGTTGGCAAACGGGTTGAAGCTGGTAAGCGGCATCAACGGCGAGGCAAGGCCGACCGTTGCAGCCGTAGCCAGCGAGTTGAAGCTGTTGAGCAGGTCGATGTTCGGGCGCGGAATGGCCGCGGACCCGAGTGCGGCGCGCAGGTACTTGACATGGTTGTACTCGTCCTGCGCGATGATGTTGATGAACTCCTGCTGGGCGTTCGTCAAGGGAACCAAAGCTGCTCCAGCAGTGTTGGGCGCGGCGCCCATGACCTTGGAACCACCGAGCACCGTACCGGCGGCACTGCCGCCCGCATCGGTAAGCGGGATGCCGGAGCCTGTGGCGGAGCGCAGGTAGAATTCAGCCTCGAGGTATTCGAGGTTCAGGGCAAAATTGAGGATGTCCGTGTCGCCAAAGGTTGGGGGCGTACCTGCGGTCGGAACGACGGTGGAGGGGGGAGTTGTCGCCGGCATGGCTGTGTTGCAGCCTACTGCGGTGGCGGCAGCGGCCGTTCCCGCAGCGGCGAGGAAGCCTCGCCGTGAGAGAACATTTCTCGCATACTTATCTATGATGTCCACTGTCTGTCTCTCCTGAGGTTTTCTTGCGGAACTGCATCTATCTACTTGTAGGGGACGTACGGGGTGTCAACACGGATTGCTCCTGTGATCCTCGCCTTGCTCGAATGATATTCGACGACGAAAGAAAGTGAAAGGACTATATGCAGATCGGTGAAAAGTTGGAGAAAGATATTGTCGAGGCCATGCGCGCCAGGGAGGAACATCGGCTGACGACGCTACGCATGATGAAAGCGGCCCTGAAGAGCAAGGCAATCGACAAGCGTGAGCCGCTGACCGAGCAGGAAGAAACGCAGATTCTGACCACCATGATCAAGCAGAGGAAGGAATCGGTAGAGTCGTTTACCAAGGGCGGTCGGCCGGAACTGGCGGAAAAGGAAGGCCTGGAGATTGCGATGATCGAAGGCTACCTGCCGCAATCGGCGAGCGAGGAGGAGGTGCTGGCGGTGGTGCGGGGGGCGATCTCGCATATGGCCGGGGGCGCAGGAGCTGCCAAGCCGGGACCGAAGGACATGGGTGCCGCCATGGGCGTGGTAAAGCAGCGGCTGATGGCCAGCGGCTTGCGGGCAGACGGCAAAATGGTGAGCGACATGGTGAAGCGGGAGCTGGCGGGATAGTCGCTGGATCGATGTGCGACGTTCGTGCCGGTCTAAACGCAAAAGCAGTTTCAAGAATCGGCGGCCAAGTACAAGTCAGCGGCCAGGCAAGGTCAGCGGTGAGGCAACGTGAACGTGATGCCGGCGAGGACCGTGCGGCCGGGCTGGGGAATGCCGGGTAGCTCCTGATACTGGATGTTGGCCAGATTTTCCGCGCGCACGTAGGGGCGGATGGAGCCCTGTGTGCGGGTGAGGGCGACGGTCCAGAGAGGATAGGCCGTGCGCTGGGTCTGCTGGACGATGGACACCTGGGTGCGCAAGGCCAGCTGCCGGGTGGGAAAGAGGGCCTGCCAGGCGAGACTGGCGTTCGAGGAGGCATAGTTGAACGCGTACTCCGAGATGAGGCCGGGCGGCGGCGGCGCAGCGTGCACGAAGGTGTAGGCAAGGGTAAGCTGCTGGGTGGCCGTGGGGACGAAGGTGGCGGAGGACTCGACGCCGGTGTAGGCGAGGTGGCCTATGTTGGTAGCCTGGTACGGGGCGGCAAGGGTGTACTTGGAATAGTCGATGGCATTGGCCTGGCGCAAGGTAAAGCCGGTGGCGGCAAGGCGTAGTCTGGGCTGGTTGCCGGCGGTGGTGCGGGTGGGGATGTATTCGAGCCCGCCCTCGTAGCTCTGGCTGGTTTCGGCTTTGAGTGTCGGGTTGCCGATGGTGGTGGGGTCGGAGTAGTAGAGGTCGACATACGTGGGCAGGCGGAAGCCTGTGCCGGCGGCCAGGTGGGCGCGCAATCCGTGGCCGAAGAAGAAGCCGGCTGAAGCGGAGGGTGAGAAGACCGGGGTGGGGCCGCCATAGATGGCTTCGCGAGCTCCGACCTGGAAGGTGAGCCGGCGCAAGGAGTGCGCCGTGAACGCCAGGTAGCCCGCGCCCTGGTTGCGGGCGTGGCGGCCCAGGTTCGAGCTGCGGATGCTGTCGCCGTCAGCTTCGAGCCCGTAGGCGAGGGTGACGTTGGGGTGGGGCGTGTCGAGGCGGCGGAGATCCGCCTGCCAGAGGCCATCGACGTGGTTGTTGCGGTAGAGCTGCGGGTCGGAAACTTCGAGGATGAAGAGGTCCGTGTGGCGGCGGAAGGCGAAGTCGGCCAGGGTATTGGGGGTGAGGGGCTGGCGGATGGCGGCGAACAGGCCCTTGGTGCGCTCGGACGAATCGTACGGGCCGTAGAAGAGGTTGGCCCCGTATGGGCGGTCGCTGGCGCCGAGCAGGATTTCAGTCGGTGGCAGCTTTGGCTGCAGGGTGATGAAGCTGTCGAGGGCGAGCAGGTCGGCGTGGTAGCCGCGATCGTTTTCGCCGCCGTATGTAAAGCCGTCGGAGGTGTCGCGCGAAGCCGTGAGGCGGGCGGCGAGGCGGGATTGCAGGAAGCCGAGTTGCAGGTGCTGCTCGGTCGCGCCCAGGTTGCCGCCGCCCAGGCGGAGTGTGGCGGAGGTGCCGCTGGGCGGCTGCGTGATCAGGTTGATGGCGCCGCCGATGGCGTCCGAGCCGAACAGGGTCGAGCCGGAGCCATGCAGGATGTCGATGCGGGAGACGGCCTCGAGAGGCAGGGGCAGGTCGAGGTTGAGGTGGCCGGTTTCGGGATCGTTGAGGCGGAGCCCGTCCACCAGGACGAGGGTTTGCTCGAAGGTGGTGCCGCGGATGGAGAGGTCGGCCTGCACACCGTTGGGGCTGCGCTCCTCAAGGGTGACGGAGGGGTCGAGGCGGAGATAATCGGTGGGGGCGTTAGAGAGCGGCTGGGTCTGCGGATCGCTGGTAGAGAGCGAGACCACGGAGCGGTCGGGAGCATCGAGCGGCAAGGGCTCGGTGGTGGTGACGGTGACGGTTTGGGGGAGCGTGGGGGTTTGCTGGGCCCGGGCGTGGAGGATTGGGGCCAGGGTGAGCGCCGCGGCAATCCAGACTGTAGGCTTGCCGCCAGCGCCGGAAAAGCGGGAGCATCCGGGATGAAGATTGCTGGAAAGGGTCATTCGCGAATAATTTTGACGAAGATGCCGTCGGGGAGGGTGGCCCCGCCGAGCAGGTGTACGGCGCCGTCTTTGGTAAAGCCGCGCAGCAACGCCGGTACGGGAGTTGCGGGTGCGGGCTTCGTAGGGACCGGACGAAGCGGAAGCGACTCCACGGGCCTGCCTGTCTCGGGATCGCGCCCGGTACCCCGAGCTTGTGACATACCCCGGTCCATGGCCTGGTTGGCGAGCGCGTCGGCCTGCTTGTTCTTGTGGCGCAGGGCGTGCGTGATCTCGAAGCGGTCGAGCCTGGCGATGCGTTCGCGGGCCTGCTGCCAGAGGGGTTTGAGGTCGGGCGAGTTGACCTTGTACTTGCCCTGGATCTGCTTGACCATGAGCTCGGAATCAGAGACGAGTTTGACGGCCGTGTGGCCGTTGGCAAGGGCCCAGTCGAGGACGGCGAGCAGGCCGGAGTATTCGGCGAAATTGTTGGTGCGGATTCCAAGGTACTCGGAGAGCTCGGCGAGGGTAGCGCCCTGGGCGTCGGTAATGTGGGCGCCGTAGCCGGAGGGGCCGGGATTGCCGCGGGAACCGCCATCACAGTGGGCGTGGATCCAGGCAGCCGGCTGCCGGGCGGGCGGCTGCGGAGCAAGGGGTGTGTGGTCGAACAGAGGCATCTGCCTAGTTTCGCGGCGGAGCCTGTGGGGTGTCCAGTGTGGGTTCGGCGACGGTGTAGAGGAAGACAACAGCAGATCCCCTGCTGGAATGACAACAAGGAGCTAGTGGCAGGAGCGGAACTGCACGTCGCCGGCAAGGTGGGCGTCCGGATTCTGGAAGGTGCAATCGAAGCGGGCGTGGCCGGTGATGGCGTAAACATTGTTGTAGGTGGAGTTGGAGCGCTGAAGATCGACGTCCCAGACCTGGCAGCCGCCACGCTGGATAACGTCGCTTCCGCCTTTCTGGGGCGTGTCGATGTCGATGTGCGCCTCTCCGTCCTCGGGCAGGGCGATGTGGCCTCCGAGGGTGGGCTGGGCGTGATCGCTGAAGGCGGCGCCGAAGTACTGGCGGCGCTCGCCGGAGAGGCACTGGTCGACGTGCATGGTCCAGTTGCCGAAGTCGCCGGTAGCCGTAACGGTGCCGGTGGCGTCGTCGGGAAAGAGGTAGGGGATGTGGTGCAGCAGGCGATGCAGCGGCGGCACGAACGCAGAGCAGCCGCGCAGAAACACCAAAACAATCGCCAGTGTAAGCAGGGTGCCGGCCCAGCTCTTGTGGGTACGGCTAAGGACGATGGGAGCCATGGAAAGATTCTAGTGGGGCAGGATCGGGCTGCTAACTTTTGCGGGTTGCGCCCGTCCATGGAAGCAGCAGGTTTTGCATTTCGACTCCGGAGTCGGATCCCAGTATGAGCGCTGAATCAGTTGGCATGCAGTTGGAGGGTGAGTTGTCGCCGGTGATGGCGGCCTTGCGGAGGCCCAGCCTGGGTTCTGGCGGACCACTTGCCGCGGGCGTAGAATTGCCTGGTATGGGCAAGGCGGCGGTGCAGGCGGGAACTCGTGGCGGCAAGCTGACGCAGGCGCAGATGGAAGCGCGCGCTCAGCAGCGCGTGGAAGACGACGAGCTGATCCGCGAGGCGCAACGAGGCGAGCGCAGTTCGTTCGACGCGCTGGTACGGCGTTACGACCAGAGCGTGATCCGCCTGGCGCTGCATATGCTGGGTAACGAGCAGGACGCGCAGGATGTGCACCAGGAAGCGTTCATCAAGGCCTACCGGCACCTGGGCAACTTCCGCTTCGAGTGCTCGTTCTATACCTGGCTTTACAGGATTGTGACCAACCTTTGCCTGGACCAGCTGCGCCGGCGCAAGAGCCGGCGGGAAGATCCGGCAACCGTGCTGGACTCGGGCGGTGACGAGATGGACTTGATGGCCAACGTGACCGACGACCGGGCGATGGCCAATCCTGGACGGGAACTGGACCGGAAGGTGATGGGCGAGCGGATTGCCGAGGCTCTGGACAAATTGACGCCACGTGAGCGGACGGTGTTCGAGTTGAAGCACTACCAGGGATTGAAGCTTCGCACGATCGGCGAGATGTTGAGTACGACCGAAGAGACGGCCAAGAATACGCTGTTTCGCGCGACCCGCAAGCTGCGGCTGAATCTGGCCGAGTTGAAGGGGCTGTAAGGTAAGGGCAACAAAAGTTGTGTTCTGTAGCAGGCAAGACTCACCGGGCAAAGACTCGGGGGTAAGTACCAGGCAGCAAATTCAAGAGGCTGGACGAGGCGAAACCATGAATTGTGAAGGGGCACGGGACGGCATCATCCTGGCGGCGTACGGAGAGCTGCCGGATGAGCTTGCAATCGGCTTGGAGCAGCATCTGACTGCGTGTGCAGCTTGCCTGCAGGAACTACAGACGCTGCGTGAGATGGGCGATCTGCTGGCGCTGCAGCCGATGGTCGAGCCGGATCCGAACCTGGTCGCGCAGAGCCGCATGCGGCTGGACGAAGCGCTCGATGCGATTCCGCAGCATGGACTTTTCACCAGGCTGTGGTCCAGTGCTTCGGTCTGGCTGGGCCATGTGCAGGCGGCACCCGCACTGGCCACGCTGCTGGTGGGGATAGGCTTTCTGGGGGGCAATTTCACCCACCGGTACCAGGTGGCGCATGCCCCCAAGGCGCAGGCGCCGGTCATCCTGACCAATACGTCGGGGGGTGGAGTCTCGACCATTTCCGGCATTCAAGAGCTGCCCGGCGACATGGTGCAGGTGAGCTATAACCGTATCGTTCCGGAAATGGCGCAGGGTTCGTTGAACGACCCGCAGATTCGCCAGTTGCTGATGATGGGGACGCGCGCGGCGGATACGAATGTGGTGCGTGTGGATTCCGTGGCCTTGCTGGCGGCGGGCTGCCGGACAGGGATGAACTGCCCGAGCGAAGCGGATGGCTCGGGTGTGCGGGACAAGCTGCTGGTAAGCCTGCGCTCGGATAAGAATCCCGGAGTGCGGATGAAGGCGCTCGACGGTCTGCAGCCGTACGTGTCGCAGGACGAACGGGTGCGCGACGCGGTGGCGCAGGCGCTGCTGACGGACCAGAGCTCGGCCGTGCGGACCAGGGCGATTGCGATGCTCGAACCGGTGCAGAGCGACTCGAGTGTGCGGCAGGTGTTGCGCACCGTGTCGACGACGGATGAGAATCCGTACATCCGCACGGTGAGTACGCAGGCGCTGGTGGGTAGCTCTTCCATCCAGTAGGGTTGCAGATCCTGTTGAGCTTGAGGCAATGAGCTGATGGCGTAAAGCAGACACAGTAAGTGCAACCGCAGATTCCCTGCCGGAATGACAACAAGAAGGCGTGACATTGAGAAGCAGGAAGTGGAAATACGGGCTGATGATGCTGGTGTTGAGCCTGGTGCTGGGCTTGACGCCGGTCAGGGCTGCCATGGCCGCGCCCTTGTGTGCGGCTTCTTCAGCCGGGGGCGCGTTTGGGACCGGCGGCCATGGCGCGCCGGGCTATCTCGGGATCGATGTGCGGGATGTGAGCGAGGAGACGGTGTCCGCCTTGAAGCTGCGCGGCACGCATGGCGCGGAGATCATCCGGGTGGACCATGACGGGCCGGCAGGCAAGATGGGTCTGCGCGAGCACGACATCGTCCTGCAGGTGAACGGCCAGAATGTCGATGACGAAGAGCAGCTTAGGCGCGTGTTGCGGGAGATGTCGCCGGGCCGGCAGGTGACGCTGGTGATCTTTCGCGATGCGCATCAGCTGACCGCGACCGGCACGATGGCCGACCAGGCCGAGGTGGAGCGCGAGGCCTGGGAGCTGCACCTTTCTCCGGCCGCGCAGCCGGGACAGCCGGGGGGCCCACAGGCTCCTTCGACCGGGCTGCCCAGCGGCGATGCAGGCATGGCGACCGGAAGCGTTGTGCCCGGTGCGTCTTCGACTGCGATGCCGCAAACCCGCTACGGCAAGAGCTTTCTGGGAACGTTTCTAACCAGCCCGACCTATACGGGGGTGGTGCTTGAAGCGATGGGTCCCCAACTGGCGCAGTTTTTTGCGATTCCGGGCGGTGCGGGTTTGCTGGTGCAGGGTGTGGATGCGAATAGCCCTGCGGCGATGGCAGGCATGCGGGCCGGCGACGTGGTGGTCCGGGCCAATCAGCAGCCGGTGGGAAACCTGAGCCACTGGACCAAGATGATTCGCGAGGCCAAGGGCCGGCCTGTGCTGGTGACCATCATGCGCGATCACCAGGAACGCACCTTTACGCTGGTTCCGGATACCAGGAAGCGCTCCAGGCTGGATGGTTTTCCGTATACCGCGCCCGGTTCTCAGGCAGAGCCGGTGCGGACGACCGTAACTGCTTACGATCTGATCCCGACCGGGTTGATGTAGGGTGGCAGCGGGTATACTGGTGAAACGATGTCTGAAGTGGTGATGACGCCCGTAAAGGAAGCGCCTACGCGGCGAAAGATGACGGGGCGGCGGCGCTGGAAGGCGGTCACACGCAAGCTTCGGGAGCTGGGTTCGATCGGCTCGGCGCTGGCCTCCACCTCGCACCCGTACATGGCGCATATCGTGCCCATGCGGCGCTGCAACCTGGCCTGCACTTACTGCAACGAGTTCGACCAGACGAGCGATCCAGTGCCGATTGCC
The DNA here is from genome assembly GCA_964282835.1 of uncultured Granulicella sp. Lineage (GTDB taxonomy): Bacteria > Acidobacteriota > Terriglobia > Terriglobales > Acidobacteriaceae > Edaphobacter. The sequence goes on along the minus strand of OZ196157.1, from coordinate 3,999,141 downwards.
GAGATGGAACGGCGGATCGACGAGCTCGGCAGGCTGGGCACATCGGTCATCACGATCTCGGGCGGTGAGCCGTTGCTGCATCCTGAGCTCGACCGGGTGATTGCGCGCATCCGCAAGACAGGCGCGATTGCAGGCATGATCACCAACGGCTACCTGCTGATGCCCGATCGGATCGGGCGGCTGAACCGCGCCGGGCTCGACCACATGCAGATTTCGATCGACAACGTGATGCCGGACGACGTGTCGAAAAAAAGCCTGAAGGTGCTGGACGCCAAGCTGAGGATGCTTGCCGAGCACGCGGATTTCCACGTGAACATCAACTCGGTGGTGGGCGGCGGCATCGCGCACCCCGAGGACGCCTATACGGTGAGCCAGCGGGCGCTGAGCCTCGGCTTTTCGTCGACGATCGGCATCATCCACGATGGTAGCGGGCAGTTGCGGCCGCTGGGCGACGTGGAGCGTAACGTGTGGGATCGGGTGCGCAAGCTGACCCGACGCAGCTATTCACGCTTCAACCACTTTCAGGAAGCGATTGCCAACGGCAAACCGAACGACTGGCGCTGTCGGGCAGGAGCTCGGTATCTATATATATGCGAGCTTGGGCTGGTGCATTACTGCTCGCAGCAGCGCGGCTTCCCGGGGGTGCCGCTGGCGGAGTACAAGAAGGCTGACGTACAACGCGAGTTTCTTACCGAAAAAGGCTGCGCGCCGAATTGTACGATCAGCTGCGTCCACCAGGTAAGTTACATTGACCACTGGCGCGCGCCGCAGGTGTTCAGCAACCACCCGCCGGGCGCACGGCACGGTGGTCCGGAACTCGTGCAGATTCAGTAGCGTTCATCTGCATAGGTGTAGGTAAGGATGCACCCATAGCCCATTGTCATCCTGAGCGAAGTGTGGCGGGGTATCCGCCACACGTGAACGAAGGACCTGCGTATGGCTCCGGAGCTGAAGCAATCCCGGAGAAAACGCAGGTTCTTCGACTTGGAACGCGCTAAAAGCCACGCGTTTTTCCGCTCCGAATGACAATTTTCGATCAACGCAAGCAAGAGCGAAAGCAGATTCCTTCGGCATGGAAGGCGTAAGGCGTGCCTGCGGAACGTCAGGAAGTTCTGGGCTTTTTGCTTTCGCGCTCCACGGTGATGTGTTCGCGGCGCAGGGTAACGACCTGTGTGTCGCGACGTTCGGTATCGCGCTGGGTGACACGCACTTCTTCCTTGAGGATGAGGCGCTTGGTAAGTACGAGTTGCTCTTCGACGACCGGGTAGATGGTGGTGGTGCCTTCGTGACGAACGGCCGGGGCGCTTTCGACGGGCTGGTTGAAGGCGATGCGCTCGATGTCGAAGGTGCGGACGGCGAGGGGTTCGTTCAGGGCTTCCTGGTACTCGCCGACCGACTTGACGAGGCGCACCTTGCCGGTTTCGACGATCTGCTTGCCGACGATCAAACGCTCTTCGATGATGGGGACGATCTCTTCCGCGCCGGTGTTCAGCGTACGGTCGATAGGCTGGAACGGATCGGTGCCCGTTTCAGTGCTCAGCAGCAGCAGGGTGTCGAGCCGGACGGCCCGTCCGTTCGGCAGCAGAACTTCGGTGACGGAACAGTTGGGGTCGAGAGCGCCGGTAAGGGTAACAAGGTTGCAGTCTGGGGTAGGCATGGGATCTCGCTTGGGGTGTTCCGTGCTGGTAGAGCGAAAAAGAAATGGGTACCCCCATTCAGGGTACCCATTCAGGCTGACTTAGTAGCGGTTGGTGGTCGTGGTGGTCGAGACGGGTTCGATGTCCTCGACCTCGACCTCGGTCTTACGCACGCTGTCCGATACGGTTTCAGTGCGCTGCGAAGCATCCTTGCCGACAAGCACTTCTTCAACTACGCGAGCGGTCTTGCCGACTACGGCTTCTTCGCCTGTGGCATTCAGTTCGATAGTCTTGCCTGCGCCGGCGGCGAAGTCGGCTGCGGTGGCGGGACGGTCGACATAGCGCCGATCGACGTTGATGAACTCGTCATGCAGCGTGACGTTGGTGGAGACGGGCGTTTCGACGACGTGCGAGTAGACCCGGACACCGCCGCGATCGACTTCGCGCTTGCCGACGACCAGCGACTCTTCGATGATCGGGATGGCCGTGCCCTCGCGAACCACGTCGGCGTTCGAACCTCCGCCGTAGACCGGGGTGCCTGCGTCGGCGGCACTCTTGTTACCGTCAATATCCTGCGCGCCGTGCTGCTTCAAAAGCGCGGCTACCTCAGCGGCATCCTCGTCGTCCACAGTGGCAGCCAGAAGCGCGCCGCCTTGGTTGACGCCTGTGGCGTAGTGCTCGTGAACGTCGTCATCGCCGCCAAACAGGTTCGAAAAGAAGCTGTTGACCTTGCCGCCGGTGTGGTTGGTGGTGGTCTCTTCGGAGTGACCGGTGTTGTTGGCGACCACAGTGATGTTGGAACCGTTGAAATCCTCGGAGATGAGAGCCTGCTTTACCTTTTCTGCTTGTTCGATGGAATTGAATAGGCCTACGACTGTCTTCGACATATAGATTCTCCTTGGTACTGGGTAGGGTAATGCTTGAACGAGGCTGCGGGTGTCCACATCCGGGTCTCGGAAAACGAGACTCTGGAACCCGAATCTTGGCTGAGCTCCTTCTTGACTGGAGCTACTTTTGCGAGAAGAGTTCGACGCGGCGATTGTCTGCCTTGCCGGCTGCGGTGGTGTTCGTGTCCACAGGGTTTGAGGCGGCAAAACCTTCACCGGTAAGACGATTACCGGGGATGCCCTTGGCTTCCATATACTGGCCTACGGACATGGCACGACGTTGAGAAAGGGTTAGGTTGTGGGGATCGGTGCCGGTCGAGTCGGTGAAGCCCTCAAGCCGCATGTGAACGTCGGGATGATCCTTCATGGCGGCGGCTGCCTGGTCGAGCGTGGCCTTGTCGGCATCGGTAAGATCAGCCTTGTCGGTGTCGAAGTGGACGGTGCCGAGGTCAGGAAAAGCAGTGGCGGCGACCGGTGTGGGCGCCGGTGCTACAGCAGCCGTCTGCGCGGGACGATGCAGCAGGAAATAAGCAAGAAGGGCGAGAAGCAGAAGCATGGGAAGCAGCCAGGCCCAGATGGGCAGACCCTTTTTCTTCTCTTCGTAAACTTTGATGTGTTCGGACATGGAGGTCTCCAGAAGGTAAGGGATGCGGTAAGTCGCGAAAGGACGGAAGCTAGAGCTTACGGTCTGCGGTGAGCGTGCGATCGGAAGTCAGAACGGGGTCAATCTCTTCTACTTCGACTTCCGTGTGGCGTACCGTGTCGCTGACGGTCTCGACGTGATCGGTGGCCTGCTTGCCCACACGAACTTCCTCGATCACGCGGGCTTCCTTGGCCGTGACGACCTGCTCGGCGGTTTCGGTCAGCTCGATGACGCGATCGCCCTGCGAGAGCAGATCGGCGTCCGTGACCGGGCGGTTGACAGCCTTGCGGTCGACAAAGGCGTGCTCTTCACGCAGAGTCACCTGCTCCTGGACAGGAATATCGACGATGCGGCGATAAACCCGCACGCCACCAGCATCGACAGTCCGCTTGCCTACATTCAGCTCTTCTTCAACGATGGGAATGGCGGTGGCCCCAGTGGCGGCGGTAACCGGCAAGGCGGCCGCGGCAACGGGCAGGGCGGCGGCGCTCATGTCGTCGTTCACGTCCACTTCGTCGATCTTGCTGGCATGCGCCTCAAAGATGGATTCGACCTTGTCCGCGTGCTCGGACAAAGCTTGCACGGAAAGGACCGCGCCCCCGGCGGTGAGGCCGTCGAGCAGATGCTGGATGTCGCGCTCGGGCACGTTGAGCTCGGCCAGCGACGACCTGGAGGCTTCGATCGACGAGCCATCAAGGCCGAGAATGGACGTGTTGGACTCGGGGATGCCGGCTTTCAGGATTTCCTCGAGCGCGGCCTGAGCCTGGCCTCTATGGTGAAAGAGGCAGATAAGGGTATTTAGGTCTTGCGTCATGGGACTTAGCTCCGGAGCGGATTTGTGTTTTTGCGAACGCGTTGGTAAGGAAGAAGCTGCTCAAAGAAGCGTTCAGAGCGCCATGGTAGGGGGAAGGACCTTCGGATCGATACCTGCAGTCCCCATGCCAGTGAGTAAGTTGCCCTCTGTCCCCCGCAAGTTGTAAGCGTTGCGCAAACATTTTTTGAAAAGATGACGAAAACCTGGAATTGTGAACGCAGTGCTGCCTGGACGTACTGAAAGGATCGCTGAGGGGTAAAAAGATGCAGAACCAGGGTCATCGACAAAGTTGTAAGTAGTGGATCCACCCTTAGTACATGTCATCCTAAGCGTAGTTTGGCGGGTCTCCGCGAGACTGCGAATCACACTAAAAAAAGTGCGATTCTCCACTCAGGATGACAAAGAGTTGGGTTCCATGCGTGAGAAAACGATTCTTCGGTATGTCCTAGGTGCGGGGTGGTAGGACGATCCCGGCGAAGACGACGTTATTGGGATCGAGCGGATCGATCTTCACATAGCAGAGATCGCCGGCGCGCGGGATGCGGCCGAGATCGATGATCTGCCGGGTTTCTACGCGGCGCGGTGGAAAGCCGGGCGATTCAACGTCGAAGACGACGCGCATTTGGGGGGTCTGGTTGACCATGACGCCCGTCTGGGAGCAATCGACCACCATGGCCCGCTGGGTGATGCCGGTGGCGGCGACGCGCTGATTCTGGCGCCAGTTGCGCATGAGGGGCACGAAGACGAAGTAAATGACAAGCCCGGTGATGACGATGGGGATGAGGAAGGCGAAAATGCTGAAGGCTCCAATCAGCCTGAAGATGGAGGAATCGTTCATCGCGGGTCTCGATCCTGCATGTGGGATTTAGACAATTTTGCCGTCGCGCATTTGGATGGTGCGGTCGGCGTAGGCGGCAGCCTCAGGATTGTGGGTAATCATCAGGATGGTCTGGCCGAGGCGCTTGTTGAGATCGCGCAGCAGGTTGAGCACGATGTCGGAGTTCTTCGTGTCGAGGTTACCGGTGGGCTCGTCGGCGAGCAGAATGGCGGGGCCGTTGACGATGGCGCGGGCAATCGCGACGCGCTGCTGCTCGCCCCCCGAAAGAGCGCGCGGCTTGTGCTGCATGCGCTTCTCGATGCCCAGCATGGAGAGGATTTCCTTGAAGCGGTCGTCGAAGCTGGTCGGCCGGCCGGCCACGTCGCGCACGATCTGGATGTTCTGCTCGGCGGTCAGGGTGGGGAGCAGGTTGTACTTCTGGAAGACGAAGCCGACGGTGCGCTTGCGCAGGTCGTTGCGCTCGGTGTCGTTCATCTGCGAGAGATTGCGGCCGTTGATTTCGACCGAGCCGGTCGAGGGCGGGGTCAGCCCGCCGAGAATGTTGAAGAGGGTCGACTTGCCGGAGCCGGACGTGCCGACGATCGAAAGGAACTCGCCGCGCGCCACCTGCAGGTCAATGCCCTGCAATGCGTTAACTTCGACTTCGCCCACCTGGAAGGTCTTGGTGAGATTGCGCACCTGGATGATGGGGGCGTTTTCGATGGGGGCGAGCAGAGGCTCGAGCGTGGCATGGGCGGCGTCCATCTGGGCCATCTCCTGCTGCATTTCGCGGCGGAGTTGCAGTTCGTCCGAGCCGCTTCGTTCGATCGAGCGCCCGTCGGGATGAGTGGCGCGGGCAAGGAACTGGCCGGCGGAGACTTCGGAAAGTTTAAGGCTCCAGGCGGCTTGGCTTGGATTGGGGGCGACGGGGCTATTCATAGCTGAGAGCCTCGGTAGCGTCCTGCCGGACTGCGCGCATGGCCGGAACGACGGTGCCGATGAGCGCCCCGACGATGGCGATGGCGGCGGTGATCGGCCACCACTTGTACACCGTCTCCTGCACCAGCGAGGCGGGCACGGCGTGCAGCATCAGCCACTGCGTCCCGTAGGTCATCAGGATGCCGGCGGCGGTGCCCAGAAGGGCGAGCATGAGGGTCTCGCGGAACAGGATATTGAGGATGTAGCCGGGCCCGGCGCCGACAGCCTTGAGAATACCGATCTCGCGCGTCCGCTCAAGCACGGCCGTGTACATGGCCATGAAGACGACGATGAAGCCGACGATCGACGCGATACCGATGACCACGTAGATGAAATCCTTGAGCATGGTGACGGACGATACGTTGAGCTGCGAGGTGAAATCCTCGACCGTGTAGATGCGGTAGCCGGTCTCGGGATCGGGGTTGCCGTTGTTCAGGTCGAGACGCAGCGACTTGACGAAGGCGTCGGCGTCCCTGGGGTCGGCGAGCTTGAGGTAGACGGCGGAGATTTTGCCCTCGTTGCCGGTCAGGCGCTGGAGGGTGTCGATGGGGGCCATCAGGGCGGAGAGCTTGCCGGCCTCAAAGACGCCGGCGACGCGCCAGTCATGATTGATGAGCTTGAGGTGATCGCCCGTACGAACCTTCTTTTCCTTGGCGTAGAACTCGTCGACGATGATGTCGTCCGGACCCTGGAAGGGACCACCGGCAAGGAACTTGAAGCCCTGTTTCTCGCTTGTGCCTGGGCCGCGCCAGGTGCTGGCCATGCGATTGATGGCGGGGAAGTCGACACCCTGGATGGTGCTGAAGCCGCCGATCGACTGCACCATGGTGCCGGTGGCGAGTACGACGCCGGGCTTCGCGCCCAGGATGGGGATGATCTTTTCGGTAAGCGGGGCGGAGGACAGGCTGATGACCGAGGAGCCCGGCGGCCGGACGAACACGTCGGCGCCGATGCCGCGGGCGCGACGCGCGGAGGCATCGAGGGTCCCATAGCTGACACCGACCAGGGTCAGGATCATGGTGACCTCGACGCCAATGGCCAGGATCGAAAGCAGGGTGCGGACAGGCCGGTGGGCGAGATTGGCGAAGATGAGTTTGTTGACCAAGACTTTAGTATAGCGGACGGCATTGTGACGGCTTAACACGGATGACACAGAGAACACAGACTCAATCTGTGCCCGTCTGTGTCATCTGTGTTAAGCCTTAGTTCTGGGCGGTCTTCGGCTTCTTGAGGTTGTTGTGGGCGGCGGTTGCTGGGGCGGACTTTGATTCAGCCTGCGCGTTGTCGATGACCGAGTAGAGCTGGGTGATGTCGCGCACCTGGATCCAGCCCTTGCTGTCGACGACGAAGATGCTTGGCGTTTCGACCAGGCCCACGCGCTCGCCGAGCGTCTGGTCGGCCTGCACCTCGGCGGCAAAACGGCCGCTGGGGTCGACAACGAAGGGTACCTGCAGGTTCTTCGACTGGAACCAGCGCCGGGTGAAGTTGCCGAGATCGTCCTTGCTGGCGATGGAGTTCTGGTTGGCGAAGACGTCGCGGCGGAAGGTTTCACCGGCGTCGGGCGAGACCTTGTCCTGCAGATAGCGCGCGGTGATGGCGGCGTCGCGGCTCCAGACGTGCATCTGCAGGGGAAAATCGTAGCGGACGTAGGGAATGTGGTAGTGCTCGAGAGCAGTTTTGACGATGGGCGCGGCGTGGGCGCAGGCCGGGCACTCGAGGTCCTCAAATTCAATCAACGCGACGCGCTCGCCGGCCGGAACCTTGAGGACCGAGGTGTCCTTGAAGTGCGGCGGAGGGTCGTTGGGCGGTACGACGCGCTGGGCGCCGGCAGGCAGGGCCAGGGCGGCAAAGGAGGCGGCGAGAAGGACGGCAGCGCGGAAGTGCATGGGTGTGAGACGCATAGGAGGTATAAGCGTTATTTTAGACCATGTTCCCTGTTACCGGACTTCTTAAGACGGGTTTGCAGTAGCGTTTTCTTTGAAGAAAACGCACATTGACCCTGACGCCCGCGCTACACCCACAGGGAAATGGTCAAGCCGCGAAGTTGGGTCCGCGCTCATTTGCAGATGAAAGATGTACAGCCCAGGTTTGTTTGCAACCTTTTTCGCAACCGGCGAGTACGCATGGCACTCTAAGGGTAGTGATGTTTTCTCGACCAGTAACTTTTAGCGCTGCGGCGTTGCTTGCCACTTGCGGAGCCATGTGCGCCCAGGCGCCTGCCGCCATCGCCACGGCACAGCCGGCCAATAGCCTGCCGCCGGCCCCCAGCGCCGTGGTGCGTCCGCTCGTCCTGATGACCGGGGTTGCGGTGCCGATGGAGCAGCCCGGCGTGGTGCGGCTGACCGTAGACGACGCCGTGCAAACGGCTTTGCAGGGCAATACGCAAATCGTGGTGAGCACCGAGCGGGAGCGCTCGGTGAATGGGAACATCCTGACCGCGGCGAATGCGCTGCTGCCGAACCTGGAGTTCAAGGCGTATTCCGAGGCGCAGGAAATCAACCTGGCCGCGCAGGGCTTCAAGCCGCAACTGCTGGCCTCGATCAAGATTCCGGGCTTCAACACCTCCACATTCAGCACGATTGTGAAGGTAAACACGACGGATGCGCAGGTTTCGCTTTCGCAGCCGGTGTTCAACCTGCCGGCTTACTACCTTTACCGGGCGGCTCGGAAGGCTTCGGAGGCGGCCAACTGGGCGACGCTGAGCACACGCGGCGGCGTGGCCCTGGACGCAGCCGGGCTCTACCTGCAAATTCTGGCCGACCAGGCCCAGGTGAAGAATGCCGAGGCGCTGGTGCGCCAGGATGAGCTGGTGTTCGAACACGCAAAGGCCTCGCGGGATGCGGGCGTAGGCATCAACCTGGACGTGCTGCGCGCGCAGGTGGAGCTGCAGAGTGAACAGCAGGAGCAGGTGCGCGCGATCAACGCCGCGGCCAAGGACAAGATTCAGCTGAACCGGACGATGGGCCAGCCGGCAGGCCAGGCGCTCGACCTGGTGGATACGGTGCCGTTTGTTGAGCTCGAAGGAGTGACCCTGGGCGACGCAATGAAGATTGCCGAGGTGAAGCGGAAAGACCTGCGTGGGCTGGAGGCACAGCTCGAAGTAGCCGATAAGACGCGCAAGGCGGTGGGCTACCAGAGGTTGCCGACGCTGGGTATCGGCGGCTTTTATGGGGTGCTGGGCGAGACGACCGGGCTTTACCATGGCGTGTTTGCGGCAGAAGGGCAGCTGAGTATCCCGGTGTTTGAAGAAGGCTTGCTGCGGGGACAGCGCGAGGTAGCGCAATCGCAGATCATCGGCCTCGAGCACGCGATCGACAGCAAGCGGGGAGACATCGAAGGCGACATCCGCGGCAGCCTGCTGGACGTTGAGTCGGATGCGGAGCTGGTGAAGGTGGCGCGTTCAAGCGTGGTGCTGGCCCAGCAGGCGCTCGACGACTCCATCGCGCGTTTTACGGCCGGCGTAGACGATAACCTGCCGGTACAGCGGGCGCAGGCTGCGCTGGTGGGCGCGGAGACCCGCGAAGTCGATGCGGAACTGCAATACAACATCGCCAAACTGCAGCTGGCGCGCAATACAGGCGTGGTGGAGACGCAGTACAGGCAGTACCTGGGCCGGTAAAGCTGACCGCTTACATGCGATTTCTTGGTGGCACCTCTCAGTGCAAGGGCTATTCCGAGTCGGCTCCGTGAAGCGTACCGAACCGCTCCGTCAGGAGTCGAAGCGGAAGTATGAAACGATAGGGGTGCATGGCGAGCGGAGTATCTGTACCGGAGATCGAACGGGCGGCGGCATTTCGCTCGCGGAACTTTCGGCTTTATCAGTCGGCGCGGCTACTCGTCATCCTGGGGGCGGAGGCGCAGTCGGTCGCGGTGGCCTGGCAGGTGTATCAGATTACCCATTCTGCCTTGAGCCTGGGGTACACGGGCCTGGCGCTGTTTTTGCCCGGGCTGCTGTTTACGCTGCCCGCGGGGCATGTGGCAGACCGCTACGACAAGCGTTCGGTCATCCTGGCCTGCTACGGGCTGCAGGCGGCGGCGACCTGCGTGCTGCTCTGGATTTCGCTGCACGCGGTTCACTCGATCGCCCCCATTTATGCGGTGCTGTTTCTTATCGGCACGGGCCGTTGTTTTTCCGGGCCGGCGGCGAGCGCGCTCATCCCGTCGCTCGTGCCCAAAGAGGATTTCGTCAACGCGGTCACCTGGGGCGCGACCATCTACCAGATCGCCAATGCGACCGGGCCGATGGTGGGCGGGCTGTTGTTTACCGCGACGCTGGTCTCGCTTGGGGCAGGTTGGGGACGCTGGCAGGGCGCACCCATCGTTTACTGCTTTACCCTGGCAATGCTTTGCCTGTTCATGGTGCTCATCGGCATGATCCGGGTGAAGACCGTGGGTGCCGCGGGCAAGGGCTTCAACGCGCAGACGGTGCTTGCCGGCTTGCGCTATGTGCTTGAAACCAAGCTGTTGCTGGGGTCGATTTCGCTGGACCTGTTTGCGGTGCTGCTGGGCGGCGCGGTGGCGCTGATGCCCATCTTCGCGCAGAACGTGCTGCATGCCGGGCCCAAGGGCCTGGGGCTGCTGCGCGCGATGCCCAGCCTGGGGGCGCTGGTGATCTCACTCACGCTGGTGTTTCGGCCTATCCGGCACCGGGCTGGGCGGCTGATGCTGATCTGCGTGGGTATCTTCGGGGTTGCGACCGTCATCTTCGGGCTCAGCCGCACCATGTGGGTCAGCATGGTGGCGCTGCTGTTTGTGGGGGCGAGCGACATGGTCAGCGTGGTCATCCGGTCGAGCATTCTGCAGCTTGCCACGCCGCCTGAAATGCGCGGCCGCGTGAGTGCGGTGAACTGGCTCTTCATCGGGGCTTCGAACGAGTTTGGCGAGTTTGAAAGCGGCTTGACGGCCCACTGGTTCGGCGCCGTGCGGGCGGTGGTGCTTGGCGGTATCGGGTCGCTGGTGGTGACAGGCGCGGCGGCGGTGCTGTTCCCGGCTTTGCGGCGGGCAGACCAGCTGACGGCGGAAAGCCTGCGCGAGGCCGAGGTGGAGATGACCTCGGGCGAGCCGATTGACTAAGTACGAATGCGGATAAGACGGGCAGGACGGATAAAATCGGATTACAGGATTGTTTCTCTCGAGGGGACGCGCGATGACGGGTGGGCAGAAGGGTGCGATAGCGGGCGTGGTGGTGGTGCTGCTTGCGGTTGGGGGTGAGGCTGCGTTTCTCTACCACCGCAACCATGCGGACGATAAGGCGGTGGTGACGAAACCGGCGTACAAGATGGACCCCGATGACGAGGTGTACCTGAAGCAGGAACACCCCATGTCGGTGAAGGACGAGAAGGATTTGAAGGGGCGGACGCTGTGGATTTCAGCCGGCGGCCAGATGGACTACTACCCCTGGAACGGTCACACGGTCGATTACGCCCACACGCAGGGCGTGCTGCTGGGGGCGGAACCGATCGTCGTCGAAGATGCCGTGGAGCAGGTGGCCCCGAAGTCGGCGGCCTTTCGTATTCCGCAGGGCGACAGGCAGGTTCTGCTGGTCTTCAAGAAGCCCAGTGATGCAAAGGAATATGCCGTTCCGGTAGGTTTCAGGCAGGGTACGGACTACACGTTTTCGACCGACCAGATCTTTTTCTACCAGGATCCGCGCCAGCTCTTCAGCTACTGGGGACCGCAGATCTGGGCGGCTATCGACCGGCACGAGGCAATCGTGGGGATGAACGAGCGCCAGGTGCAGACGGCGCTCGGCCAGGTAAGCGACCCGCACGGCGACACCATCGGCGATCGTTCGGTCGAGTACGACAACCAGGGGCACCCGAAGGTGGTGGTGTTTCGCGGTGGCAAGGCTGTCTCGGTTGTGGATGGAAAAAGCTGAGGAGGCCGTATGCTCGATGTTCATCCGCCGCATGGCAAGATGCATGGCGCAGGTGATTTCTTCCTGCACCTGTTTACGATCACGATCGGGCTGTTTATTGCCCTTGTGCTCGAGGGAGCAGTCGACCGGCACCGTCAGCACGAGCTGCGCGACCAGGCGGATGCGAACCTGCGCACGGAGATCCGCGCCAATCAGAAGTCGCTCGAGGAGCTTGTGCCGATCATCCACGAGGAGCAGAAGACGCTGATCGCGGTGCTGACGTTTGTGCTTGCCAGGGAGAAGAATCAGCCCGGTGACCTCGGCGGCATCCAGTTTGGATTCACCAACTCGCCGCTCAGCGATGCGAGCTGGCGCACAGCCTCCGCCACCGGCGCGCTGGCCCTGATGGACTACGACACGGTGCAGAGGTTTGCCGGCGCGTACCAGCTGCAGGAAGAGGTGATGCGGCTCGAACAGGTGACGCTGGACGACTACCTGCTGCTGGAGTCATACGCGGTCTACGGCTTTGACGCGGCCAAAGTGACGCCGCAACTGGCGGCCCAGGCCGAGCCGCGGGTACGCGATACGCTCTCGCACCTGGAGGCCTGGCAGCAGTTTATTGCCGGCCTGCAGAAGACCTATGCCAAGGCGCTGGACGAAGGCAAATAGCAATCCGGTAATCCGGTAGACTAGGGTTCAGGATACCGCCATGCCGCTTTACGAATACGAATGTACCGCGTGCCACAAGCACACGGAGAAGATCCAGAAATTCTCCGATCCCGAAATTACGGTCTGCCCTTTCTGCGGGGGCGACCTGAAGCGGGTGATCTCCGCCCCGGCGTTTGCCATGAAAGGTGGCGGCTGGTACGCCGATGGTTACGCGTCCGCCAAGCCAGCGTCCGCGGGAGGAGACACAGGCACGAAGACCGAGGCGGCTCCGGCTGCAGCCGCAGCGCCTGCGGCTGCGGCGAGTGCGGCACCCGCTGCGGCACCTGCCGCTTCTTCCGGCGACAAGAAGTAGCGCTACTTCGAAGCAGTCTTCTTGGCTGCTTTCTTTGCCGGAGCCTTCTTGCCGGAGCCTTCTTGGCGGCTGCCTTCTTGGCGGCTGCTTCGGGCGGTGGAGGCACTTTCGCACCTGCCCTGCGCGCTTCCGAAAGGCCGATGGCAATGGCCTGCTTGGGGTTGGTCACCTTTTCCCCGGCGCTCGTCTTCAGGGTGCCATGCTTCATGGCGTCCATTTCGCGCTCGACCGATGCGGACGCGGCCGGACCGTACTTGGGGGTTGATTTCTTCGTTGCCATTTGCGTAGCCTCCGCTCCGTGAGAGGCCCGGCCCGCCTCCGCAGGTTGTAGCTCTTCTGCTTCTTGTTGTCATTCCTGAAGGGAATCTGCGGTTGGTCTTGCCTTTGCCTGTTCTGTCCTCGTTCCGGGGGCTATAAGGCGCGCCTTCAGCGCTCTGGTTCTCTCAGGGCTGGGCTGGTAAGCCGGGCTTTCAGCCCTGAGGCGAGTGCAACCGCAGATCCCTGCGGGAGACAATAAACCTCCAGGTGCGGACGGCCCTATCGGGCAAGCGGTTTCGGCAGGACCGCAGGGCTTTGATGGCCGGCAGTATCCACCGACCGAACCCCGAAGATGACATTGTCTTTCGAGACCGGCAGCTTGAGCGTAAGCGCCGTGCCGGCCGACTGGACGTTGGTCCAGGTGGGCGCGTCGGTGGTACGCCACAGGACCTCGTAGGCCGTGCCCGCGGGGACTCCGGCCGGGGCCTGCCAGGTGAGCTCGGTGTTGTTGTCGAGTGCCTTGGTGAGAATGCGCACCTCGCGCGGTTCGCCCGGCGCGGAAGCAAAGGAGGCGAGCGCGGCGGCGTTGAGGCGGGCCACGTTCGCCACGTAGCCGGTGTCGACGAACTTGAGATAGTCGCCATACTCCACGCCGTTTTCCGTGCGTAGATCTTGGTGCTGATGGTTGAAGTTTTCCTGCCACTCGGTGAAGCGTACGGCGGCGAAGCCTTCGGCGTTGAACGAGGTGTGATCGCCGCCGCGCAGGAAGCGGTCGCGCCGGAAAATAAGCACCGGGTGGAACGCGGCAACCTGCAGCATGTACATGGCGTGCGGGCGTCCGGGCACTTCGGGCGCGCCCTGGCTGGTAACGTGGAAGTAGGTTGTGTCCACCTCGGCGACGGCGCGAGCGAGCTCGCGCGAGGGCGAATCGGATTCGGCACCGAGGTTCTGGATGGCCTTGATTTCATCAGGGGTCGCTGGGCCGGGCAGGCCTTCGGAGAAAATGCGGACGGTGTCCTTGAGCTGACCTGATTGACCGGGCGTAGTGTCGCCGCCGACGATATCGTTGTTGAGCACAGCTTCGAGGTCCCAGCCTTCGGCCTTCGCGAGCCTGGCCAGGTGGCGGCTGCCGAGCAGGCCCTGCTCCTCGCCCGCGACCGCGACGAAGACGATGGTGGACGGAAACTTAAGCTGCGAGAGCACACGTGCGGATTCGAGCGAAACGGCTACGCCGGAGGCATCGTCGTTGGCCCCTGGGGCGGGCGCGGCAGAGGCGTTGAGCACGTCGGTCACGCGCGAGTCGTAGTGGCCCGTGACGAGCACGCGGCGGCCGGCCTGGGCGGGGTCTGTGCCCTTGAGCATGGCGTAGATGTTCTGCAGACGCGTGGGCTTGGGCACGCGGCCGCCGGGAGCGGTGCTGGCGGGCTCGATGAAGTCGTCGCGCCGCACCTCGAGGCAGTTGTTGCAGGCGGCGGAGATACGGGTGAACTCGGCGAAAATCCAGTCGGCCGCGGCGTTGATGCCGGTGCCTGCGGGCAGGCCGGCGTTCATGGAGGTGAGGGTGTTGCGGGTGCCGAAGGAGACGAGCTTTTCGATGTCGTCGTGAACCTGGTCGGGCGCGATGTGCGTCAGCGCCTCGGCGATGCGCGGGTCGGCGGCTGCGGCGGGGATGGGCCCCTGCGCGGTGGCGGCCCTGCCGGCGAAGGCAAGAGCGGCAAGGCTGAGGGCGAGAAGCGGAAGCTGTCTGGATGCGGGCATGGCGGGCCTCAAAAACGAAGGGTGTCTGGCGATGATACCGGAGATGGGCCGGCCGGCAAGCACCGGCTGCCACAAACCAATTTGCGTTCGTCCGCGTAAGTCTGTGAAGGTAGAAAAAGATTTGCGCGGCGGTCGAGCGGGCGTTGGCGAACCCTTTTAGCGAAGCCGTCATCCAACGGCCCGATACGCTAAACGAAAGTGAGGAAGAACGATGGCAAAGCTTTGCCCGGATTGTGACACGCCTCTGAACATCGACGTGGATGAAGTAGAAGAAGGCGAAACAGTAACGTGCGACGAGTGTGGCGCGGAGCTGGAGATTGTTTCGGTCGATCCATTGGAGATTGCGCCGGTGGATGCTGAAGGCTACGACGATGAAGACCTGTCGCGCGACAACGACGAAGAAGAGGACGAATAGGTAAAGCTCCCGGGCGGGAACTTTGCCTGCACACCGGGGTTCAAGCGAGTGGGCCTATACTGGAGGGCATGATGAGGACGACCCAATTCAGACAGATTCCTGCCGTGCGCAAGGTGGCAGCGGCCATCATGGCGCTGGGGCTGCTGGTTGCGCCGGGTGTGCTTTGCCTGGTGCCGGCACAGGCAGTAGCACAAACCCGCGGGCCCGTGATGCGCACCGTGCACGGCAAGGTGGAAGACAAGGGCGGCGCGCCGATCAAAGGCGCGGTGGTGTACCTGCAGGATTCGCGCAGCTCGGCGGTGAAGAGTGCGATATCCGAAGATGATGGTTCATATCGCTTTGTGCAGCTTTCGCAGAACACCGACTACACCTTGTGGGCCAAGGTGGATGGCAAGAAGAGCAAGAACAAGACTATCAGCTCGTTCGACACCAAGAATGATTTCGATATCGGCCTAACCATCGATCAGTAGACAATGGATCAGTAAGAGTGGGCATCTTTCCTTCACTTGCCGGGCATCCGAGCGGGCATGAAGCATGAAAAGGTTGAAGTTGGATTGGGGCGTCGCGGCTTTTTGAAGGCGGCGACAGGCTTGGTTGCCGCCAGCGTTGCGCCTGCGCTGGCCGCGGCACAGGAAAGCAAACCGAACACGCAGGATGACGTACAGCTGTCACCGATTCATGCGGCTACCGAGCAGCCGGAGAAGATTCCCGGTCCGTTTGAGGCGCGCGACCAGCGGGTGGGCTATGCGGTGGTCGGCCTGGGACGCCTGGCGCTTGGGCAGATTCTGCCGGCGATGGGCAAGAGCAAGTACTGCAAGCCGGTGGCGCTGGTAAGCGGCGATCGCGCCAAGGCGCTGAAGGTTGCGGCCCAGTATGGAATCGCCGAGAAGGCAATCTACGACTACACGACCTACGACCAGCTCGCGCAAAACCCCGAAGTGCAGGTGATCTACATCGTGCTGCCCAACAGCATGCATGCCGAGTACGTGGTGCGCGGCGCCAAGGCGGGCAAGCACATCCTGTGCGAGAAGCCGATGGCGACCAGCGCGAAGGATTGTGAGCGCATGATCGCAGCCTGCGACGCGGCGAAAGTGAAGCTGATGATCGCCTATCGCAGCCAGTATGAGCCGTACGACCGGCTGCTGATCAAAATGATTCGCGAAGGCAAGCTGGGCAAGCTTAAACAAGTCATCTCTACCAACTCACAAAACCAGGGCGATCCTTCGCAATGGCGGTTGAAGAAAGCTCTGGCCGGCGGCGGTTGTATGCCGGATGTCGGCGTGTACTGTTTGAACGCCGCGCGCTTTCTCTCAAACGAGGAGCCTTACGAGGTGCACGCAAGCATCGTGCAGCCCAAGGAGGATCCACGCTTCACGGAGGTGGAGGCAAGCTGCCAGGTCATCGCGAAGTTTCCCTCAGGCTTTACCGCGATGTTCAATTCGGCATATAACGCGCACAAGTCGCAAATGCTGCGCATGGAAGGCGAGCAGAGCTGGGCGGAACTGAATCCTGCTTTCGCATATCACGGCATCAAGCTGAAGTACGCAAGGTACGAGGCTCCGCACGAGCTTGCCGTCGAACCGCAGCTTGAGGAGAAAGACCAGTTCGCGGCGGAGATGGATCACTTCGCGCTTTGCGTGCAGAAGAACTTGCGCCCGCACACACCCGGCGAAGAGGGCCTGCAGGACCAGCGGATCACGGATGCGATCTATGAATCGGCGCGCACGGGGCGGGCGATAAAGGTGCCGCCACCATCAGGGCCGACGCGTGGGCCGGAGCCTGCGGAAGAGGCAAGCTAGGGCTTCAGGAAGTAGCCGCCGATTTTGCCTTCGGTGGTGATAAAGAGTGTGATGTGAAACTGGGCCGCGGGAAAAATGGCGAGATAGGTGTAGTTGGTGCCTTGGTCCATCTTGTCGGCGGCCTGCAGTTTCAGTTCTTTCGGGTCGCCAAGCGAGTCGAACATGGGCTTGTTCTGGGCGAGCAGCTCGGGCGTGACGGCGGCCTGCATCTGCTTGGTGAAGAGCGTTTCGTCTACCTTGCCGGCGCGCATCTGCGAGTAGATCTGCAAGGCTCTGGCGGTGACGGCGGGGTCTTCGACCAGAGGAGCAGGTGCCGGCGTGGCCATGGGCGCTGTGGCCGAGCTGGCGCTTGCGACGGGAGGTTGGGCCAGGGCGAACGAGAGGGGCGTCAGCAGGAACAGGGCGAGTGTGGCTAGCGGATGTCGCATCGGTTCAATCTCCGGTGGTGTGCTTAGAGTGATGGTAACGTGTATCCCAGCCTCGGCATCACACGTTCGATGAAGTCGACAGAGAAGTTTGTAAGTACTCCCGAGTTGCGGGTGCAGTATGTGGAGTACGGCAACCCGGCGGGTGTGCCGCTGGTGATGCTGCATGGCTTTCCGGATGCGCCGGTTGGATTCGAGCGCGTCATTGCGCAGCTGGATTTGAAAAAGCTGCGGGTGCTGGTGCCTTACCTGCGCGGCTTTGGCGAGTCCGAGGTGCTTTCGCCCGATCTTGTGGGCGGCGAGCGCGCGGCGCTGGGGCTCGACGTGCTGGCATTTGCAGACGCTCTGGGTCTCGGCACGTTCCACACGGTGGCGCACGACTGGGGCGCGAGTGCGGCGTATGCGGCGTGTCTGCTTGCACCGGAACGGGTGAAGTCGCTGGTGGCCCTGGCTTCTCCTTATGTGATGTATGACGGCGAAGCGTACCCGCCGCGGCAGGTGCGCGCTTACTGGTACCAGACGTTCTTCCAGCTGGAGCCCGCGCAGAAGATGCTGGACGAGCATGCGGTGGAGTTCTGTGAAGAGCTCTGGCGCTCGTGGTCGCCGGAGTGGAAGTACACGGCGGGGGAGTTCAGAGAGGCTGCGAAGGCTTGGGGGCACAACCAGTTTGCCGACATTGTGCTGCATTACTACCGCATGCGCTGGGGCGGTACGTTGAGCTTGCGGGCGTATGCGCAGGTGCAGGCGAAGCTGGATGCCAGGCCGAAGCCCAAGATCAGCGTGCCCTGCGTGTTTGTGCATGGTGCAGCGGATCACTGCGTTTTGCCGGAAGCATCGGAAGCGCAGAAGAAGTACTTCCCCGGGCCTTATGAGCGCGTGACGTTGAAGAGCGTTGGCCACTTCCCGCATCGGGAAGATGCGAAAGCAGTCGGCAGGATTGTGGCGAAGATGCTGGGTAGGTGGGCATCCTAGCCAGAATCGCAAGCCGGGCGTTTTATTTCAGTTCGGGCCACTAAGCCAAACGTCGGCATTGCAAGAGGGACTCCTCTAACGACGCGGGCGCAGCCCATCCATAAGCAAATCGAGAACGCGCCGCACCTGATCCTGGTCCGTTGCCAGCTTTGTCGCAAAGGCAATTGCTGCGAGGCTCACGGTGAGATCATCTTCCTCTACATCCTCACGGATCGTTCCGTCCGCAACCCCGGCGGAGAGGAACCGGGCGACGGCGGTCCGAATCTTGGCGCGCATTTCGACGGGGCTGCCGGAACGAGAAGTAAAGGCGCTGCTAAGCGTTTCGCGCATCGCATGTTTGGTGGTCACAAACTGGGTGTACCGATCCATCCACAGGCGCAGCGCCTGAAAGGCGGCACGCCCCTTCAGCAAGTCCTCCGCATCGGCCATAAGCGCGTCGAGTTCCGAGCGATACACGGCCTCAACCAGTGCCTCGCGGGTTGGAAAGTGGCGATACAGTGTGCCGATACCCACGCCGGCCAATTGAGCGATCTGCTCCAGCGTAACCACGCTGTTTCGCCCGGCAAACTGCTCGCAAGCCACTTCTAAAAGGCGATTTCGATTACGAGCCGCATCCGCACGCAGGGGGCTGAGCTTTGACAAGCGGAGGCACCTCCGGATAGAGTCTTAGCAAGCGGAGTAGCCTCCACTTCCCACCTCATTGTAGGAGATTCTTATGGCTCGTGATGCCCGAACCGTTCCAGCACCCGGTGGTACCTATCGCCTTGGTCATGACGAAGTAGCTCGTGTCGGGTATGGTGCGATCCAGTTGCGAAGGTATGAGGCCGAGCCGGCGAAGGCAGAGGCACTGCTCCGGCGTGCGCTTGAGCTTGGGGTCGACCATTTCGATACGGCGCAATTTTACGGCAACGGCTTCGCCAACACGATGATCCGCAAAGTAGTTCCTGCAGGGAACGGTGTCGTGATTGCGACCAAAGTTGGAGCCGACCCGGAACTTAGTGGAAAAATCCCGGTCAAGTTGGCGCAACGTCCGGAGCAGCTGCGGGCCAGTTTGGAAGCCAATCTTCTCAGCCTGGGCATGGAGCAGATTCCTTTGGTGAACCTGCGCAGGGCGGATGTCGGCCCCGGGCTCCACGCCGAGGGCGATCAGATCGTCGATGTCGATGACCAGATGGAAGTGCTGCTTGCGATGCGCAGCGAAGGAAAGGTCGGCAGCATCGGACTGAGTGCTGTCAGCCTGGAGACACTCGAACGTGTTCTTCCTGCAGGCATCGCGTGCGTACAGAATGCTTACAGCCTCATGAGTCGCGAGTACGAAGACTTACTCTCGGTTTGTTTGGACTATGGGATTGCCTGGGTACCTTTCTATCCGCTGGGAGGCAATTTTCCCGGCTGGCCAAAGGTTACCGATGCGCCGAAGGTGATCGCCATCGCGAAACAGCTCGGCATCACTCCGTCGCAGCTCGGCCTTGCCTGGCTTCTGAACCATCGGGCCAATATTCTGCTGATCCCGGGAACAGGAGACATCGGCCATCTGGAAGAGAACCTGGCTTCCGGATCGATCGTACTCGGCGAAGATGTTATGGCTGAACTCAATAGCCTCGTGGTGACATCCAAGCAGTCCTAGGCGCGACTCAGGCGCACTGGCCTCCCAGAATGTGTCAGGCCAACTCTTGGCCAGCGTGATCTGCAAGGCACATCTCATGCTCTTCGTTACAGCGGGATGTTGCCATGCTTCTTGGGTGGGTTGGACTGGCGTTTGGTGGCCAGGATGTCGAGCGCCTGGTTGAGGCGGCGGCGGGTTTCTGACGGACGGATGACGGAGTCGACGTAGCCTCGTTCGGCGGCGACGTAGGGGTTGGCGAAGCGCTCGCGAAACTCGTCCACTTTTTCCTTACGGAGGTCGGCGAGGATGGCTAGCTTTTCTGCTTCGGTAAAGGCCTTGCCCTGCGGCCACACGGCTTGCGCGGTGCCGAGCGCGGCGTCGAACTCGCGTTTGTAGACGATGTTAACTGCGCCCTCAGGGCCCATGACGGCGATTTCAGCCGACGGCCAGGCCAGGTTGAGATCGGCGCGAAGGTGCTTGGAATTCATGACGCAGTAGGCACCCCCGTAGGCCTTGCGGGTGATGACGGTGAGCTTGGGCACGGTGGCTTCGGCAAAGGCGTAGAGCAGCTTGGCGCCGTGGCGGATGATGCCGCCGTGCTCCTGCTGGACGCCGGGCATGAAGCCGGGAACGTCCTCGAAGACGACGAGTGGAATGTTGAAGGCGTCGCAGAAGCGGACGAAGCGTGCAGCCTTGACGGAGGCGTCGATATCGAGCACACCGGCCAGCACGGCGGGCTGGTTGGCGACGATGCCGACGGGGCGTCCGTCCATGCGGGCGAAGCCGACGACGATGTTCCTGGCGAAATGTTCGTGCACCTGCAGGAGGTAACCTTCATCGACGATCTTTGTGATGGCGTCGAGGATGTCGTAGGGCTGAGTGGCGGCGTCGGGGATTAGGGTGTCAAGGCTCAGGTCGGCGCGGTGGGGGCTGTCTGTCGTCGGTTGGCGAGGTGGGGTGTCGAGGTTATTGGAGGGCAGGAAGGTGAGGAGCTCGCGGATGGTGGCGAGGGTCTGTTGATCGTCGGCGGCCATGAAGTGGGCTACGCCTGAGATCTCGTTGTGGGTGGCGGCACCGCCGAGACGGGCCTTGGTAACGTCTTCGTGGGTGACGGTTTTGATGACGTCGGGCCCGGTGACGAACATGTAGCTGGTGTGCTCGGTCATCAGGGTAAAGTCGGTGATGGCTGGGGAGTAGACGGCACCGCCGGCACAAGGCCCGAGGATGGCGCTGATCTGCGGGACTACACCGCTGGCCAAGGTATTGCGCAGGAAGATGTCAGTGTAGCCGGCGAGCGAAACGACGCCTTCCTGGATGCGTGCGCCGCCGGAATCGTTGAGACCGATGACGGGCGCGCCAACGCGCATGGCGGTGTCCATGATGGCGACGATCTTGGCGGCATTGGACTCGCTCAAGCTGCCGCCGAAGACGGTGAAGTCCTGGGCGAAAACGAAGACGACCCGGCCGTGAATGCGCCCGTGGCCGGTGATGAAGCCATCGCCGGGAACGCGGGTTTCGGCCATGCCGAAGTCGGTGGCGCGATGGACGACGAATTTGCCGGTTTCCTCGAAGGTGTCTTCGTCGAGCAGAAACTCGATGCGCTCGCGGGCGGAAAGCTTGCCGGCCTTCTTTTCGCGGGCTCTTCGTTCGGCACCGCCGCCCTCTTCGGCGAGCTGGTTGCGGGCGGCCAGCTCGAGCAGGCGGAGCTGGGTTGGGGTCGGGGCGACGACTTCGGTTTGCGTGTCGGAAGGCATGGTGAGGATTCTAGCAAGGACTTGAGACACAGTAGAAGCAAGAATCGGACGGCGCGGCTGGGCTGGAGCCCCAGGTCTCAGAAGCGAGACCCTGGGGCACCCGGATCTTGTGGCTATTTCGTAGGTTCGAGGGTCACGTCTACGTCGAGGTGGCGGGTGGTGCCTACACGGTCGAGCGATCCGATGTTGGTGGCTTTTCCCGGGGTAAGGGTGACGGCGCCTTCAATCTTCGTCTGGCGGATGATGGGGTCGTCAGTGCTGCGCAGGTTCTTCTCGTCGCCGACTTCGGATTGCTCGACGACCGAATTGAGGACAGCGCCTGTGGAGGAATCCTGCAGAGTGGCCTGGAAGTTGAGGCCGATGTCGAGATAGGTGAACTGGGACTGCGTGGAGGCGGATTCAGTTTTGAAGTCGCCCGTGATGACCGGAATCTTATCGCCATTCTTGAGCGTGGTCCGCTGCCCGGCGATCAGGTCGAGCGTGACGCGCTGGATGCCGATGACCTTGCCGGCGTCGCGCTCGGTAAGGGTGTAGGTGAGGCGATAGGTCTTGCGGGGCCGGTCCCACTCGGCGATCAGCTTGCCGGCAAGGGCGAGCTCGTCGGGTGTGGCCTGCACGACCATGTAGTTCTGGCTGGGGAGGAGATACATCTTCACGGCCGGGTCGAACATGAGGCGCAGGCCGGTAAGGATTTCGTTGCCGTCGTTGGGCTGGGTGGAGTTGAGGATCGCAAAGGTCTGGATGCGTTCGGTTTTCTGGCGCAGCTCGGTTTGCTGGGCGCGGGGGAGGTCCTTGAAGGCGGGGTCCTGGGCGGGCAGCGAGGGGTACGAGGCCGGGGGTTGGGCGTGCGCGGCGGCAGCAAGGGTAAGGACGAGGGCGGCTAGCTGGATGCGGGATGCCATTGTGGGTCTCCTGTGGGCCTGGGTTCGGGTGTGGGGTCTGGTGGAGGTGGGGGTGGCGTAAAAAACTGTTCGAACTGGGCGGAGTCGAGGGCGTCGAGGCGCTCGCGGGCTATGGGGTCGAGCGCGGCGATCTGCTGCGGATCGCCGCGGCGGGCGATGCGCAGGAGAAGCCGCTCCTGGTCGGTGAGCGGCAGGGGTGGGGGTGGAAAGCTGGCAGCCTCGGCTGGGGTGCTTGGAGCGGATACGTGGCCTCGCTTTCCTTTCAGCGAGATCTGGGCGTAGTGGACGGGTGTGACGACAGGTTGAGGGGGTGTGGGAAGAGCCATCGTCGGGGCCAGAGTGGCGGGTTGACCTGCAGGCCGCTCGAGTTTCTTCGGCTGCGGGTGCGAAAGCAGGAAGACTGCGGCGGCTGTGACGCCGGCGAAGGCGAAGACAGGAAGGCGCCAGGTTCGGCGGGGTGCCTGGGTGGTTTGCGCAAGGCGCTGCTGGACGCGGGCCTCCATGCCGAGGGGGATGGGCGGAGTGACGAGGGCGTGGAGGAGGCGGTCTAGTTCTGCCTGGTGATCGTCAGGGTGCGGCATGGTGGCTCCTTACGGGTGGTCGGGGTGCAGTTTGGGGCAGGGTCATGGCTTCTCGTTTGCGGCCAGGCGCTCGCGGAGGCGTTGCCGGGCGCGGGAGAGAAGGGCGCGCACGGCGGACTCGGAGCGGTCGAGGATGGCGGCGACCTCGGGGGTGGAGAGCTCTTCAACGGCCGTGAGGAGCAGGGCGTGGCGCTCGGGGGCGGGTAATTTCTCAAGCTGGGCCAGGACGAGCTGCATGCGCTGCGACTGGGCGAGAGCCTGGTCGGCGGGCTGGTTGGGGGCCATGAGCGCGGCGGCAAAGGCCGGGCCCATCTGGTCGGGGCGTTTGCGGCGGCGGCGGTCGAGGGCGAGATTCCAAGCGATGCGGACAAGCCAGACGCGAGTATCGAGGACGGCCGCCGGTTTGGCTTTGGCGCGGTGCTGCAGGACACGGAGGAAGACTTCCTGGACGATGTCTTCGGCTTCTGCGGAGGTGCGGACGATGCTGTAGGCCACGCGGAAAAGCAGAGGCGAGTAGGTCTGGACGAGGGTGGCAAGGTCGGCCTGGCTTTCGGTCTGGAGACGCGCGGGGGCGGGCAGCTCTTCTGGGTGGAACGGCAAGCGTAGGTCCCCGATCGTGATCACTGGTTCATCCTTCTGAGAGGACAGACGCGGGTGGGGCCAATTCGCCCGGGTATTTTCTGCCGAGGAGCCGGGCTCGAGAAGTACCCACAAAGGTCACGGTGTAAGACAAGGCCCTTCACAGCGACCTTTGCGGGCCTTTCCTGTCGGCCCTTGTGTACGCCTTTGCCCCTTCTTCCAGGTGTTAGCATCGAGTAAGAGATGGACCCTAAGTACATACGCAATTTCGCCATCATCGCCCACATCGATCATGGCAAATCGACCCTCAGCGACCGCCTGCTCGAGCTTACCGGCTCGCTCACCCAACGCGAGATGCAGGCCCAGGTGCTCGACGCGATGGATCTCGAACGCGAGCGCGGCATCACCATCAAGGCCCACACCGTGCGCATGATGTATGAGGCGGCTGACGGCCACACCTACCAGCTCAATCTCATCGACACGCCCGGCCACGTCGATTTCAGCTACGAGGTTTCGCGCTCGCTCGCCAGCTGCGAGGGCGCGCTGCTCGTCGTCGATGCCTCGCAGGGCGTTGAAGCCCAGACCCTCGCCAACGCCTACCTGGCCATCGCGGGCGGGCTTGAAATCATCCCCATCATCAACAAGATCGACCTGCCCTCGGCCGACATCGAACGCACCAAGGAGATGATCGAGAAGTCGGTCGGGCTTCCCGCGGATGACGCCGTGGCGGTAAGCGCCAAAACCGGCCTCAACGTCGAGAAGATTCTCGAAGCCGTGGTCAACTACCTGCCGCCGCCCAAGGGCGACCCCGAAGCGCCGCTGCAGGCGCTCATTTTCGATTCCTGGTTCGACGCCTACCGCGGCGTCATCGTGCTCGCCCGCGTCATCAACGGGCGTCTGCGTAAAGGCATGAAGATCAAGGTCATGTCGAACGGCAAGCAGTTCGACGTCGACTCGATGGGCGTCATGACCCCCAAGCCCGTGCCTCTCGACGAGCTTTCCGCCGGCGAGGTCGGCTTCTTCGTGGCGACCATCAAGAACGTGGCCGATACCAAGGTCGGCGACACCATCACCGAGGTCGAACGGCCCTGCGCCGAGGCGTTGCCCGGCTTTGAAGACATCAAGAGCATGGTCTTCGCCGGCCTCTACACGGTCGATTCGCACGAGCACGCCATGCTGCGCGACGCGCTCGAAAAGCTGCGGCTCAACGATGCTTCGTTCTCCTTCGAGCCCGAAAGCTCGGTCGCGCTCGGCTTCGGCTTTCGCTGCGGCTTTCTCGGCCTGCTCCACTTAGAGATCATTCAAGAACGCCTCGAACGCGAGTACGACCTCGACCTCATCACCACCGCACCCGGCGTCCGCTACAGGATTACGATGACCGACGGGAGCGTGCGCGAGGTCGACAATCCTTCACGCTGGCCCGATTCGACCGAGATCGAAACCATCGAAGAGCCGGTGATCGTCGCCAAGATCCTCACCAACGAGGAGTATGTCGGGGGCATCCTCAAGCTGGTCGAAGAGAAGCGCGGCCGTCAGAAGAACATGGAGTACGTCTCGGACACGCGCGTGATGATTACGTACGAGCTGCCGCTAAACGAGATCGTGCTCGACTTCTACGACCGCCTCAAGACCGTCTCGCGCGGTTACGCGTCGCTCGATTACCAGCTCTCGGGCATGTGGATCTCCCCCATGGTCAAGATGGATATCCTCATCGGCGGCGACCCGGTGGACGCGCTTTCGGTCATCATCCACAAGGATTTCGCCCAGACTCGCGGCCGCG
The DNA here is from genome assembly GCA_964282835.1 of uncultured Granulicella sp. Taxonomy (GTDB): domain Bacteria; phylum Acidobacteriota; class Terriglobia; order Terriglobales; family Acidobacteriaceae; genus Edaphobacter. Next base: position 3,973,658 of record OZ196157.1, on the reverse strand, counting down.
CGCTGGTGTCGAAGATGCGCGAATTGATCCCACGCCAGATGTTCGAAGTGGCCATCCAGGCGGCCATCGGCTCCAAGGTCATCGCGCGTGAAACCGTGACGGCCATCCGCAAGAACGTCATCGCCAAATGCTACGGCGGCGACATCAGCCGCAAGCGCAAGCTGCTCGACAAGCAGAAGGAAGGCAAGAAGCGCATGAAGCGGATCGGCAAGGTCGACATCCCGCAGGAAGCCTTCCTCGCCGTGCTCAAAGTCGGCGAAGAGTAGCCATCGACCGCGGATGAACGCGGATTGACCCGGATCAAACCAAGGCCTTCCTGATCTCCCTATTTGTTGTCACCCTATTCGTTGTCATTCTCTTTGTTGTCATTCCCCGAAGGGAATCTGCTTCTCGCTCTTCGTCATAGTCCCCAAAACAAAAAGCGGATGAACCCGGTCACCTGGGTCCACCCGCTGTGTTGTTAATCCGCGTTCCTCCGCGCGAATCCGCGGTCAAAAGCCTTACTTCCCGGCCGGCTTGGCTGCCGGACGCGCGGCCCCGGAAGGACGCGAAGCGGAAGGCGAAGGCGGCGGCGGCGCGGCCACACCCGACTGCTTATTGTAGGCATCCACGATGGCCTGCGACACATTCGTCGAAGGCAACGCATAAAGCACGTTTGAGCTTTGCGACGAAACATCGAGCACCAGCGTGTAGCCGTTCTGCTGCGCGTACGCCTGCATCACCGTGTTGATCTTGACGGCCACCTTGCCGAGCGCTTCCTGCAACTCGCTGTTGTAGGCGGTCTGCGCATCTTCAGCATCGCGGTTCAGCTGCTTTTCCTTGGTGTCGATCGCGCGCAGACGGCTGGCACGCTCTTCGTCCGGTGTGCTCGCAGGCAGCGCCTGCAGCTGCTTCTTCATGTTCTCGACGTCCGAGGCTTCGGTCTCGATCTGGCTCTTCTTCGGCTCGTACTTCTTCTGGGTGTTGGCCGTCACGGTCTGGCCTTCGTTTGAAGCCAGCACAACCTGCTCGAAGTTGATCAGAGCAATCTTGGCGGCCAGGGCCTGCGGAGCGACGGCGGCCGGCGCGGCTGCAGGAGCGGTCTGGGCGTAGGCGAAAGAGGACGTGGCGAGGCCGGCGCCGAGCGCGGTAAGCAGTGTAAGGTGGCGGTTCATGCTGATTGTCTTGCTCCTTGTTATTGATCTGGAATGCGTCATGGTCTGGAAGGTTGACCTTGATACAGCGAACTGCCTTGAAGCGGAAATCGAATCTGTAACCGGACTGCCACACGCAGGTGCTGGAGGAACGGACCACGGTTAGACGAGGCATGTGATCTTCGGTGTGTTTGGCGCTCGGCTGCTGGCTCAAGCTCTCCGGAATGGTCGATGAGGAAACCTGCAGATGGCCTGCTGCAGACTGCCGGCCAGCCGAGGAAATGCGGGCAGAAACTCCTCAACATGGCCAAATTATAAGCTGGTGGTCGAACAGGGTCAAACCTGCCTGGCTTGCCGCCAGAGCTCCACATACAGATTTTGGAAGCTTGAGAGCGCGGCATCTCCGGGATTTTGTTGGCGGCAAGAGCCTGGGTCGGGGATATCGCGTAATTACCAGCAAAACAAGCATTCTGGTGCATGGGCCCAATGGCATGCGGATTGCACATCCATCACTGGAACGGAGTGTTGCTTCGACGCGTCGAAGTATGCCGCGACAAAGGTTTTCTGCGCAGACATGAACGTGCGAGACGAGTATGTACCCAAGCAGGTATAGCCGTCGGCAGGAATCCGGAGAGTCCACACGCTGGACGCTCCACTTTTGGGAGGCCGTGACTGGCCATGCAGGAAACGCGAAGCCACGGCGGAGGGCTTCGCGTCACACCATCCGCCTGGGAAAGCTTGCGCGACCTTCGCAAGTAGAGTACATTCGGGGTTGCAATCATCCTGTGATGACTTCTGGTGTGGGCGCCGGAGTCGAACACAGCGGGCACACAAGGCACAATAAGCTGAAAAGTACGCCGTTCACTCAAGGGATGCGGAATGCGGGACGGCGAACCGGTAGACGAGCCGCCGGAAGCCAGGCAGGTTGAGCCGGATACAAATGTTCCGAGAAAGAAGCTCTGCTGCCAGGCAAGGGTACTGTAGATGCTCCGGATGTGAACGAATCTTGAAGCCTTTGACTCCGAAAACCCGAAAAATCCGAAAAGCCGCAAAAACTCACGACCCAGAGGCAATATCAGCGTGTGTGCCTGCCCCTCGGTTCAGGACATTGTCTGCACTCGTGCGAGCGAACGTCGAGGGAAGCATTTAGAGCAGCAAAGGTATCGGCAATACAGGCGATACCGGAAAAGCAGCAAGAGGAAGCAGAAGCATGAGTGCAGAACAGGGATATACAGAAGCTCCGGTGCAACCGGCAACGGAGCAGGCGGCGGGACACGGAGACTTCGGTGGATCGCAGAGCTATGAGTTGGATGAAGACGGCCAGCGGGTTGCGCCGGGAATGGGTCAATCCAAGAGCAGCCGGCGCCGGCGGCGGAAGCGCAAGGGCAAGGGTCCTGAAGGAGCGGAGGCTGGGGCGACTGGTGCCGCGCCGGGTGCTCCAGCAGGCGGCGCGATGCCGGGCGAAGTGATCGGCGGAATGCAGGCGAGCGTGGCTCCTGCAGCTGAGCCGCAGGCAGGCGGGGCGCGGCAGAATGCAGGCCAGGGCAGAAGCTTCGGCGGGCCGCAAAGTCAGAATGGCGGGGCTCAGAGCCCAAATGGCGGGGCCAGCACGCCCGGCGGTACGAAGCGCTGGAAGAAGAAGAGTTTTCGCGACCGGGAGCGGCCACGCACCGGCGAAAATCCAGGCAGCCAGCAAACCGCGGGCGGCTTTGCCCAGAGTGCGGGCGGCTTCGGCCAGAGCAACGGTGCCGGCTTCGGCCAGAGCAACGGCGGCTTTCGCGGGCCGGATACGCACCAGCCCGGTAACGGCGGTGGCTTCAAGCGCAAGGGCGGCTTTGGCGGGGGTGGCGGCAAGCAGCGCAACGGCGGCGGTGGATCGCGCGGCGGCTTTGTGGGCCCTATGGACCACAGCTACCGTGCGCCGAACGGCAACATCTTCGAGTCATCGCCTTCGACGATCGATCCACACATGGGCAGCGGCGGCGGGCGTGGACGGTCGTATCAGAGCGATTCGCAGCCGATCGATTACTCGCAGGGCCGCGTGATCCCGATCAAGGAAGGCGCACTGACCCGGATCTACTTCTTCATCGAAGACCTGTTCTTTACGGCCAAGATTCAGGAGACGGCGCGCAAGCTCGGCGTGAAGGTGGAGTTCATCAAGAACGAAAAGGAGCAGATTGCGGCTCTGACTTCGGCTGAGGAAGAGAATCGGCCCGGTCTGATCGTTTTCGACCTGAACAATGCCAATGCGAAGCCGCTTACGTTGATCCCGAAACTGAAGGCGAAGCTGAAGAAGAGCACGTCGATCGTGGGCTTTCTTTCGCACCTGCAGGGAGATTTGAAAGCCAAGGCTGTGGAAGCTGGATGCGATACGGTGATGCCGCGCGCGGCTTTTTCGCAGAACCTGCCGAATTTGCTGCGGCGCTACGGGATTGAAGAGGTTGAGGACACGAACTACAACCAGTAGCCTGGTATCCCTCCCCCCCTCTTGTTGCGTAAATTCTTCAATCGGAAGAACTTCGGTCCGGACCTGATGTATGGGTCCGGACTTTGCTGTTCCGAGGAGGGCTTTTTGGGAGGGGTTTGTTGTCAAGTTTGGAGTGGTGGTGAGAGAGAGCAGGACAGAAGCAGGTGCCCTTTGGGAATGACAACAAGGTCAGGTCAGCGGGTGTAGGTGAACGTGCCGCACAGGCTGGTGGCGTTGGCGAAGGCTTCGGGGGTGAGGACGGGCATGGTGCTGCCGGAAAAGAAGGCGACCTGCAGGGTTTTGCCGGTGACGTAGGTGGCCATCCATTGCGTGTCGTCTGCGCCGCACAGGGTGTTCTTGCCGACGAGCTTTTTGTTGCCCGGAATGCTGAGCCGGTAAAGCGAGCCGCTGCCGGCCGGGAGCGGAGCGTCGGGATTGAAGGCCGCTGCCGCCTCCTCAGCCTTGAGCGGGCGGATCTGAGCAATGGTGAAGTTGTAGAAGTCGATCGCGATGCGTTCGTCCGAGAGGACGATGTCGCCGGTGATGGAATGGGCAGTTTTCGAGAGGGCTCGCCAGTTGCCCGCTTCCCTGGGGGATTGCTGGGCCGAAAGCGTAAGGGTGAAGGCAAGCAGGGTGCAGAGGGCGAGACGGTTCATGGGTTTCAGAATGGCACCTGGGGACGGGGCTTGGCAAGGATGGCGGCCTCGCTGGAACCCAGGTCTCAGAAGCGAGACCTGGGGCACCCGGATTTGTGCAGCTCCTAGTTGGCGGCAGCGGTTAGCTCGAGGATGTGGTCGGTGAGGGTGCGGTCGGCGATGTTGCCTGGGTAGTGCGGGTCGACGAGGATGGAAAAGGCGAGCGTCTGGCCGGAGGCTGCGGTCAGGTAGCCGGAGAGCGCGCGGGTCTCGCTGAGGGTGCCGGTTTTGGCCGAGACCTTGCCCTTGAGCGGGCCGGTGGCGAAGCGGTGGATAAGGGTGCCGTCCGTACCGGCAAGGGGGAGGGCGGCTTTGTAAGCGGCGAACCAGGGCTGAGTCGCGGCGTAGACGAGCAGGCGGGTGGCGGCGCGGGGCGTAATGAGGTCCTGGCTGGAAAGCCCGGAGCCATCGTAGAAGAGAAAGTCGTCGGGGGCGAGGCCGGCGTGGAGGAGGAAGGCGCGGACCAGGCGGGCACCTTCAACGACGCTACCGTGACGACAGAACCCGAAGAGTCCAATTGCGTGGAGGTAGAGCTCGGCATGGAGGTTGGCGCTGAGCTTGAGAGTGTAGGGGATGTCCTTGGACAGTGGTGCGGAGGTATGGGTGGCCAGGGTTGGGGGGCGGGGGATCGTAAGACATGATCCACCCTCGATTCGCTCGAAGTCTTTTCCGTATAGCAACGGGGTCTCTGCATCCGGAGATGCAAGAAGTTCCGTTAGAAAGCTGGTGGAGTCGGTGAGTTTGCGGTGCTGGGCGCGGGCCGAGCCGGCGACGGTGATGCCGTGCGCAAGCAGGGTGGCGCGGAAGAGCTGCGCGGCGAAGGCGGCGGGGTCGTCCATAGCGACTTCTTCTACGTCGGGTGGGCTCTCCGGCGCGATGCTGCCGTACAGCCGCAGGCTGTGGCCGGTGCGTTCGATTTCGACGTTGGTGGGGGACTTGGCGGGACCGGCGACGATCTGATTGAGGACGGTGTAGTAGCTAAGCCCGGCTTGCTCGAGAACGGCGCTAGGGCGCTGGCCGGCAGTGACGATAAGGCGGAGCTGGTTGTCGTCGATGGTGAGAGCGGAGACGGGCGCGCTGAAGCCCCAGACGAGGTCGTCCTGGGGCCACGACTTGCCGTAGGGCTCGTAGGGGAAGAGGGTGTCGTCGCCGACGATGTCGCCGGTAATGCTGCGGACGCCCTTGGCGACAAGCTGGCGGGCGAGGTCTTCGATGTCCTGAGAATGCGAGCGGTGCGTCGGCGTGGGCGAAAACGGCAGGTCGGTGGATTGGAAGCTGGGGTCGCCACCGCCGACCAGCGTAAGGTCGCCCCTGACGGTGGTGCCCTCGAGCCTGCCGGTAACGCGGGTTTCAAACGTTTGGGTGGCGCCGAGCAGCGCGAAGGCGGCGGCAGAGGTGAAGAGCTTGGCGTTCGAGGCAGGGCGGAAGAGCTGTGCGTCGTTGATGGCACAGAGCGAGGTGCCGTCGAGCGTGGTGACTGAAAGGCCCCAGTGGGCGGAGGCTACGGCGGGGTCCTCGAGGAGAGACTGGATTTGCGGGCAGAACTGGGCGGAAGCAGGGAGAGCCAGGAGAAGGCAGAGCAGGGCGGGGCGCATGGTGGGAGTTTACTGGATGGCGACAGAATTTCGCCTTCCAGCGGAAGCGCCGACGACCTCTGGCCGTGGAAGGCTTGGTTCATCAGCTATAAGTTTATGAGCTGTGAGCTGACAGCCTGGAGTTAGGGTGTGCCTAGGCCGTGGAAGGCTTGGTTTGTCAGCTATGAGTTTATGAGCTGTGAGCTGACAGCTTGGAGTTAGGGCGGATTCGCAGATGGTGTAGAGGAACAGGCAACTGCAAGAACAACCGCAGATCCCTTCGGGATGACAACAAAAAGGCCGAAGCCACACACCACCATCAGCAAATTAGCTCTAGGGTGTGCTTTGGCCGTGGAAGGCTTGGTTCATCAGCTATGAGTTTATGAGCTGTTAGCTGACAGCCTGGCTTGGCTATAGAACTCGGCTGGGGTGAGGGTGGCGGGGACGGGCTCGGTGCCGGGGTTGCCGCTGTGAATCCAGCCGGAGTTGATGGCGTCCATCATCTCTTCGTAGGGGCCGGTGGCTCCGGCGGGAAAGCCGAAGGACGTAAGGGTGGCGGTCCAGCGGTCGCGAGGTACGGCCTCGGCTTTGACGTCGCGTCCGAGCGCTTCGGCCATGCCGGCGGCGAGCTCGTCGGGGCTGATGAGAGAGCCGAGCTCGATGATGCGGGTGCCCTGCCAGGCGGGGCCGGTCAGCAGCCTGGCGACCTCGGCGCCGATGTCCGGCGTAGCGATGCTGAGGGAGGGTCGATTGGTAAGCTCGCTGAAGCAATGGAAGATGCCGGTAGAGGCGATGCCCGGCAGGCTGGCGAGGTTGTTGTCGAAGAAGCCGCCGGCGCGGACGTAAGCGATGGGCAGATCGAGCGTTTGGAGGCCCTGCTCCATGAGGTAGGTGGAGGTGATGAGGCCGAGGCCAGTAGGCTGCTCGGAGCCGAAGGACGACAGGGCGACCACGCGCGGAGGTTTGGACGTGCTGAGCGCGGTCTGGAGGCTGGCGGTGACGGCGCGTGCCTCGGCGTAATCGGGGGAGGGGACGAAGATGGGAGGCATCATCACGTAGGCGCCGTCGACACCATTGAGCGCCTGGGTGAGAGCGGCGGTGTCGTTCCAGTCGCCCTGGCGGACGTCGACGCCCTGCTCGGCCCAGGCGGCTGCCTTTGCGGGGTCGCGGGCGAGGGTGCGGACTTTGTGTCCTTTTGCAAGCAGCTGGCGCGCGGCCGCGCCGCCGACTCTACCGGTGATGCCTGCGACGAAGAAGAGCTGCGATGCCATGGAGTGACCTCCGGTGCGGATGCATGGTTTGGATTCAGCAGGGGCGGGTTCGATGCAGAAAGGTGAGGGGCAAACGGGGACGAAGACAGAAAGACAGAAGCAGATTCCCTGCGGGAATGACAACAAAGAAGCGCCATGACAACAAAGAAGCGGGAATGACAACAAAGTGGCTAGGTGGTGTGGTCGAGGATGATCTTCCAGCCGGCGGAGGTTTTTTCGAGGACGAGGGAGAAGATGCCGTCCGCATCGCCACCGGCCTTTTTGCTGCGGCTGAGGTGGTATTTGCCGACCACGATGGCGAAGTGCTCGTCGAGGATCCGAGGCTCGAGGTCGGAGAAGGCGAGTGTGCCCATGGCGTCTCGGGTGGGGTAATTGCCTTTGTAGTCGGCGAGCAGGTTCTCGTAGCCTCGGCTTACCTGGCGTCCGATAAAGAGCGTCTCGGGTGAATTTTTGTAACCGCTGGCGTAGGCATTGACGTCGCCCTGGTTCCAGGCGCGCTCCTGCATGGTGAGCACCTTGATGACGCCGAGCTCGTTCGCAGAGAGGGTGTGGAGCTGGTCGGGCGCTTTGTCGGCCTGGGAGAACGCGGGAAGGCTGAGGGCGGCGAGGAAGAGGACGGGGGCGAGAAGGGATGTGCGGAAGGTCATTTTGCGGAGGGTCATAGGAGGCTCTGCTGGGGTACGGGTGGAGGGTGAGGGTGGATTGAGAGCAGTTGCGCAGGCTCGGGCGAAGGCAAAGGCGTACGCAGAGTCCGCGAAGTAAAAGAAGCAGAGGACGCCAGGTAAGGCGATGGTATACCGGCGATTAGGATAGGGGGATGGATGTGCAGGGAGCAAGCGCGACACGGGTGGTGCATGCGGTCTGCTCGCACGATTGCCCGGATAGCTGCGGGGTGCTGGTAACCGTGGGGACGGCGGCGGATGGAAGCCAGCGGGCGTTGAAGGTGGCGGGAGACCCGGCGCACCCGGTGACGCGGGGATTTTTGTGCGGCAAGGTGGCTAAGTATCTGGACCGGGTGTATGCGCCGGACCGGCTGCTTTATCCCATGCGGCGGCGGGCGGGCGTGGCGAAAGGCCCGCTGGTGCGTGGGCGGGAGCTCGAGGCGTTTGAGCGGGTGACGTGGGATGAGGCGCTGACGCTGGTGTGCGCGCGGCTGGGCGCGGTGGCGGCGGAATTCGGGCCGGAAAGCGTGCTGCCCTACAGCTATGCGGGGACGATCGGGCAGTTGGGGTATGGGTCGATGGACCGACGATTTTTTAACCGGCTGGGGGCTTCGCAACTGGATCGGACGATCTGCGCGAGTGCGGGCGGGGCGGCACTCGCGAGCGTGTACGGCGTGAAGCTGGGGACGGTGCCGCAGGACTTTGCGCACGCCGGCCTGGTGATCTGCTGGGGCGCGAACGTGCATGGGAACAACATCCATCTGTGGCCATTTATCGAGGAGGCCCGGCGCAAGGGGGCGCGGCTGGTCGTCATCGACCCGTACAGGACGCGCACGGCGGCGCTGGCCGATGAGTGGCTGCAGATCAACCCGGGAACGGATGGGCTGCTGGCGCTGGCGTTGATGCATGTGATCTTTCGCGAGGGCCTCGAGGATGCTGCGTACCTGCGCGAGTGTACGCACGGGGCAGACGAGCTGCGGGCGCACGCGCTGCAGGCGGAGCATGCTCCGGCGGCGGTGGCGGCGGTGACGGGAATTGCGGCGGAGGTGATCGAGCGGCTGGGGCGGGCTTATGGGCTGGCGGGACGGGGCGGCCCTGGGCCGGCGGTGATTCGGGTGAACTATGGGGTGCAGCGGAGCGAGAACGGCGGGACGGCGGCGCGGGCGATCTGCATGCTGCCGCTGCTGACGGGCAGCTGGAAGCAGCGTGGGGGTGGGTTGCTGCTGTCGACCAGTGGGTCGTTTCCGTTCAACGGGCGGCGGCTGGAGATGCCGGAGCTGATGGCCGTCAAGAATTGCCGGGTGGTGAATATGTCGCGGCTGGGGCATGCACTGACGGAGTTGAAGGACCCTCCGGTGAAGGCGCTGTTTGTGTATAACTGCAATGCGGCGGCCGTGGCTCCAAACCAGAACGCGGTGCTTGCGGGGCTGCGGCGCGACGACCTGTTTACGGTGGTGCACGAGCAGTTCTTTACCGACACGGCCGACTATGCGGATGTGCTTTTGCCGGCGGTCACGTTTCTCGAAACCAAGGACGTTCAGGGCGCTTACGGGCATCTGTTTGCGCAGGTGAGTGAGCAGGCGATTGCGCCGCTGGGCGAGGCTCGGAACAATGTGTCGGTGTTTGGCGAGCTTGGCCGGCGCATGTTTGGCGATGCCTGTTTCGACGACAGCGTGGACGATTTGATCGACCAGGCTTTGACCGGCGATGACCCGCGCTTCGCCGGCATTACGCGCGAGCGGCTGGAGCGCGAAGGGCATGTGGCGCTGACCATGCCGGGGCCACTGCCGTTTGCGGATGCCAGCTGGTTCCGCACGGCGAGCGGGCGTGGGGAGCTGCTGCCGGTGCCGGTGTATGTGGCTCCGGCGGAGTCGCGTGGCGCGGGTGGGGAGTATCCGCTGGAGTTTCTGCCGCGCAAGGCGGACAACTATATGAACTCGACGTTTGCTAACCAGCCCGGGCACGAGCGGATGGAGGCGGGCCTGGCCGGCCGGCTCGAAATGCATGCTGAGGATGCGGCGGCGCGCGGTGTGGTCGAGGGCGACGAGGTGGAAGTGTTCAACGCGCGCGGGCGGATGGTGCTGCGGGCTAAGGTTTCAGCAAAGGTAGGGCACGGCGTCGTGGCGAGCCGGCTGGACTGGTCGAAGCTGGGCGGCGACCTGAGCGGCGGGGGCTCGAACGTGAATGCGCTGACCAGCGAGCGGCTGACCGACCTGGGCGGAGGGGCCACGTTTTACTCGACCCTGGTGGAGGTGCGCAAGTTTAGCGGTACGGCGGCATGGCAGGGTGCATCTACTCATGCAGGAGAGTGACATGGCGCGTGAGATCGATTGGAAAGATGCGGAAGAGATTGGGATTCAGCTGCAGGAGAAGCACCCGGAAATCGAGCCCTACTCGGTGCGCTTTACCGACCTGCACAAGTTTGTGATGGAGCTGCCGGGGTTTATCGGCGAGGCGGCCAAGTCGACCGAGCCCGGGCTGGAGGCAATCCAGGCGGCCTGGAATGAAGAGTATGAGGACGCGAAGAACCTGTAAAGCAAAAGCTCACCACGGATAAGAAGGGATAAGGGACGAATGGACACGGGTAAATCCGTCGTGATCCGTTCTTTATCCGTTCTATCCGTGGTGCGCCTTCTATGTGCGGCGGCGTAGCTGCTGGAGGAGTCTGGAGCCCGTGGTTTGGAGCGTCAGAACGCATATACCGGCCCAGATAAGGGTGCCGAGGGCCAGGAGAGTCGTGTCGCGCAGGTGGTTGTGGTTGGAGATGGCCTGGAAGGCGTGCAGGGTGGTGACGGCGAGGGTGACGAAGTAGGCCAGGGTGGCGGCGATGAGGGCGCGGAGCAGCTCCGGGTACTCGAGGGTGGCGAGCGAGACCAGACGGGCGCGATGCAGCAGGAAGGCAAGCGCCAGGGTGTGGGCCAGGATGCCGATGTCCGACGCAATGGCCAGGCCCTCGATGCCGATGTGGTGGAACAGCAGCGCGTAGATGGGGATGGAGCAGAGGGTGACGACGGTGCCTGAAATCGCGGGCGTGAGGGTGTTGCGCGCGGCGTAGAAGGCTCGGGCGTAGATGCCCTGGGCGGACCAGAGGGCGAGTGAAAGGGCGAACAGGGCGAAGTAGTGCGCGGTCAGGACGGCGTCTGTGTGGGTAAGCTTGCCGCCGCGCAGGAAGCCGTTGATGGGCTCGGCGAGCGCGGCCATCCAGGCGGTAACGAGCAGCGCGACGGCGATGAGGCGGGAGACGGCCTGGCAGACAGCCTGGTTGAAGTCGTAAAGGCGCGACTGGGCGAACAGGCTCGAGAAAAAAGGCAGTGACGCCGAGCCCGCGGCTGCTCCCACCACCGTAAGGGGCGCGTTGAAGAGCGCCTTGGCGTTGTTGAGCAGGGTGATGGCGCCGGGATTGGCAGCCGCGTAGTGGGTGAGGATCCACTTGTCGGCCATGGCGAGCGAGACACCGATCATGAGGGGAAGCGAGAGCCGGAGCCACTCGACGAAGGCGGGATGGCGAAGGTTGAGGATAGGGGTAAAGCGTAGCCCGGAGCGATGCGCCCCGAAGGCGTTGAGCAGAAACGGGCCGAGCAGCGCGCCGCCGAGCACACCGTAGGCCAGCGAATCGATGCCGAAGCGGCCGGCGAGCAGCACGCCGCCGGTGATGATGCCGAGGTTGTAAACGAGCGGCGTGATGGCCTGGTAAAGAAAGATTTTGCGCACGAGCAGGCGTGCGCCCAGCGCCGGGCCGGCGAAGAAGAAGAGCTGCGCGGGCAGGATGAGGCGCGTGAGATGGGTGCAGAGCGCGGCGGTGGCGGGCGGGAGTTTGCCGAAGAAAACGGCGGTGTAGACGGGCGCGAGCAGCTCGGCGAGCAGGATGGCGGAGCCGAGCACGACGGTCATGGCGACGAGTACGACCGAGAGCGCGCGGTCGGCGGCGACGTCATCCGGCTTTCCGTCAGGGCCTGCTTCGCGGTAGCGGTTGAGGATGCTGACGAGCGTGATGGACGCGACCCCGCCGACCAGGAAGTAGCTGATCATATCGGGCAGCTGGAAGGCGGCGTTGTAGGCGTCGGTGGCGGGGCCGGCGCCGAAGACGTGCGAGATGTATTTGGTGCGGACGAGGCCCAGGAGTCCGGAAAGCACGGACGAGAGCATCAGCAGAAGGGTGGCCGAGAAGGCGGAGTGCTGACGGGAAAGGCTGAAGAGGCTTGAGCGCTGGGGCGGCGGGTTGGTGGCGAGGGCTGGGGTCACGGGCTGCGGCGAGGGGCTGCAGCTAGTTTAGAGCAGTTCTCCTGCTGCCGGGCATTTCGAAGGTGGCGTGCAGTGACGTTTTCCTTGGAGAAAACGTCCATGAGGGTCGAAGCCCTGTGCTACACCCGCAGGAGAACTGCTCCGGCGTGTGGGGGTTTGGGGCGGGTGTTGAGGAAAGCAGAAGCAGATCCCTGCGGGATGACAACAAGAGAACTAAGCGGATTCTTCGCCGGACTTTGAACCGAAACTGACAACGCAGGGAAGAACAATCATGGCGACGAAGGCGGCAGCGATCAGGAGATCATGCATGGGCGTATCTTCTTTCCGGTCAGACTGGCTGACAGGATTGAGTATGGCTTTCTTACCGATCGGTCAACATCCCACAAGAGGGGTTGCGGGCGATCTTTGGGGGAAGGAAACGGAGGTTTGGATGGCGGAAAAGTAACGGTTACTCCGCAGCTGGGCATCCGAATCTAGGCATCGGGCGGGAGAAGGTCGAAGAGGCTGTCGGTAAGCTCGTCGGCGGGCTTGAGTTTGGGCCTGGGGAAGGCTACCAGCGAGCTCGGCCGCGGGGGGGCGGGCTCTTTGGCGGGGCGGATGGATTGCACGGATTGCTTGAGCGTGGCGGGCCTGGATAGGAGCGCGTGCAGGTCGCGAAGCTCCTTTTGCAGAGCGAGCAGGGGGCGGGTGTCGGCCTGCTCGGGGACGCCGGCGAGGCCGAGCTGAGTGTCTTTAGGGCTGCGGATTTCTGCTTTGAAGGCCTGGCGGGCACCGGGAATCGTATAGCCCTCGTCGTAAAGCAGGGTTTTGATGCGGAGCGCCATTTCTACATCGCGGCGGCGGTAGAGGCGCTGGCCGGTGCCTCCCTTGTTGGGCTTCAGCTGGGGAAATTCGCCTTCCCAGAAGCGCAGCACATAGGCCGGCACCTCGCACAGACGGGCGACTTCGCCGATGCGAAAGTAGAGCTTGTCGGGGATTTCGCGCACGGGCCGCGTGGGGCCGGTAGGGCCTTGGCCGGTGCGCTTGCGGGTTGGGTCCCCTAAGGGCATGGGGGCAGTATAGGGGATGGGCTTGCGGGTGCAACAGGGATTTCTTTGAGGTTATTGGAGTGGTTAGGGGGGGAGAAAGCCGGAACGCGGACAAAAGGGACAAGACGGACAAAGGCGGATCAAGTGCCCGGATTGCTTGATCCACCCAGTTGGTTTCTTCAAGGTTGAGGTTTGGGGGTTGGGGCTGATTTGCCCGGCGCGGGTGCGGGAGCGGGCTTGGGTTTGGCTGCGGGTGCGGCGGGGTGAGCGGTGGGCTCGGGCTGGCTGGCGGGGCCGGCGGGGCGATTGTTGCGTACGTTGTCGAGTTGCTGGGGGCCGAGCGGACGGCCGGGGTCGGTGCGCTCGATGGCGTGCTGCTGCTGGGTAAAGGTGGGCGGCTGGGGAGCGGGCTCTGTACGGTTGACGAGCGCGCGGGGCTGATCGACGGGGCGAGGCAGCGGCCGCGCCTGCAGGGTGGGGGCTTGCGCCGGCGGCTGCGCCGGAGTCTGTGCCAGGCCGGGCCGGGCCGGCGTGCTGACCGGGGCTTGCGCAGGAGCCGGAGCAGGCTGCGGGGTGCGCTGGACGGGGAACGAGCCGCGCGTAGGTTGGCTCGGATAATTTGGGGGGCTGGTTGGCTGGGGCTGCCGGCCTGGTGCAGGCTGCGCCACCGGCGTAGGCCGGGTAACGGGAGCAGGCTGCGGGGCGGGCTGGGATACAGGACTGGGCCGGGTGATGGGCGCAGCCGGGGGAGCAGGGCGGTTCGCCGGTGGGGCTGGGTTAGGCTGGACCGGGCTTGGCTGGGCTGGCCCGCGCTGGATGCTCGTGCCGGGACTGGCCTGGTGGAGGTTGGCGGGGGCGTCGGCCGCGGGCGCGTTACCTGGACGGAAGCCCGGGCCGGCGCGGTTCTCGAGCACCGGACGCGCAGCACTGGGCGGGACTACGCGCGGCGGGGCCGAGGGCGCAGCGATCGCAGCGGCGGGCGTGACCAGCGGATGGGGCAGGATGGGTGCGGTCGTAAGCGCCTGGCGCTGCTGCGGGTTGAAGCGGACAGGCTGCGACTGGGCGACGGCGCGGCCGGCGGCGAAATCGTGCTGGGGCACGGCGACGGTGGCCTGCTGGCGGTTGACGTAGGTGTTGTTGACGGTGGTGTTGTATACGACCGTGGTGCGGTTGATATAGGTGTTGTGGACCTCTGTGACGTTGCGATTGTAGAGATTGGTGACGTTGACGCGGTTCACATAGCCGGGGCTGGCGTGGTACCAGGGTGTGTAGGTTTCGCGCGGGCCGAGCGGGAACCAGGCGGTAACGCCGGCACCGGACGCGCCGCCGAAGCCGAGCGAGAGGGAGAAGCTTGGGCCTCCGACGAAGGCGACGAGGGCGGGCGAGTAGATGGGGTGAAAGGGGCGTCCGCCGGTGGCGAAGACGGAGGGCGGCGGGCCGGGGATCCAGCCCCATCTTCCGTTACCAGGAGGGCCAAACTGGGCCCAGCGACCGTAGTGAAAGGGCGCGAAGCCCCACGGCTCGGCTTCGACCCAGGTCCAGCCCCAGGGCACGACCCACGCCCAGTGGCCGTTCGAGTACGGGGTCCAGCCGGCGGGGACGAAGCGCGGGAACCACACGGCACCGTAGTCTTCTCCCCCGTCGGGATTGGGGTTCCAGTCGCCGTACTGACCCAGGTCGGCGACGCCGATCATGTCGGAGTCGACGTACTGGGCGCTGAGGGCGAGCGATTGCTGGCGGTCGCGCTCGCGCAGGAAGTCGAAGCGGTCGAGCGCGTCGGGCGAGAGCGGCTGCACAGGCTCGGCGTAGGTGGGGTTGCCGGCGAGGCGCAGCGCCTGGTTGGGGTAGAGGACCTGATCGACGCCATTGCCGGTCACCTCGGCCTGGCCGGTGGTGACGGTGACGATGGTGGTGTCGTCCTGGGGGTAGGAGTCGACGCGGATATCGCCGGGGCGCTGGATGAGGATGGCGCCGTTGGGGGTGTCTACCTCGACCACCGCTTGCGAGCCGTCGGGCGCGTCGAGATCGCGGGTGCGCAGGCGAAGGCTGCCCTGGGCGAGGCCGAGTTGGGCGGTGTAGTCGGTGAGGGTGGTGACGGTGAGGTCGGCGCCGTTGCCCAGGCGGACGGCGAGCCCGGAGGTCTGGAGCTCGCTGAGCGCGGCATTGTCGGCGTAGATGCGATCGCCGCTGGTGAGCGGATAGTTGATTTCCGCGGCGGAAAACTGGTCGACGCCGGCGGGCTCGAGCGAGACATTGCCCTGGAGGAGCGAAACACGCGCGACGCGGTTGGGCGGGTCGTTGGGATCGTGAGCATCCTGTGCCGGGGCCGCAAGGGCCGGCGTAAGTGCGGCGAGAAGAAGCAGATGGCGGAGGTTCATGATGTTGGCTCCCGATGCTTGTAGGAGTAACACGAACGCGAGGCAAATGGCATCGCGCAACTTTTCTGGAACCGTTGACTCTGCGAAGACGTATGGTTGGAGGACGAACGAGGTGCATGATGACGAAGAAGCTGGCCGTGGTGGCGATGATGCTTGCTCTGGTGGCGGCCCAAGGCTGCCGGGTGCAGAACCATAAAACCAGAGACAGCGACGACGTGAAGATTGCAACGCCCTTTGGCGGCATGAGCGTAAAGACCAACCAGGCGGCGGTGCAGGGCAACGTGGGGCTGGCGGTGTATCCGGGGGCGACACCGGTAAGCAAGGATAACGACAACGGCGCGGCCGATGTAAACCTGTCGTTCGGCAATTTTCACCTGGGAGTAAAGGCGCTGAGCTACAAGACTCCGGATAGCCCGGACAAGGTGATCGCGTTCTACCGCAAAGATCTGGCCCGGTACGGCGCGGTGATTCTATGCCGCGACCACAAGCCTGTGGGCACCCCGGCGGTGACGCAGGATGGGCTCGCCTGCAACTCACAGAACGGCGGCTCGGTGCAGACGGATCAGGATGGGCGGGCGGGTGAATTGAAGGCGGGATCAAAGCAGCACCAGCATGTCGTGGCGATCGACCAGGATGGCGCGGGGACGAAGTTTGGGCTGGTGGCGCTGGACCTGCCAGGCCATGGGGACGGCGACAACGACCAGAAAGACCGGCAGTAAGGCGACTCGATACAATGGTGGTATGGACGAACTTTGCCACCGCTGCCACGGCGTGCTTCCGCAACATGCGCCGGTCGCGTCTGCCGCGGGGCGAGGGCGCGGGGAGCCGACGGGGCTGGAACCCGACGCGATGCTGTTCTGCCCGCATTGCAGCGCGCCGCAGATTCGGCTGCCCGAACATATGCGTCCGCTGGCGGCTGAGAATGCCCAGCCAGCTACGACGGGGTCGCTGCCGCCGCCCGATCCGCGCGCTGTCGACTGGCCGGTGGCCTTGCGTTGTGGCGCGGTGGTAGCCCTGATTGGCGCGGGGTTGAAGCTGCTCGCGCTGGCAGCTCCGCCGCTGCTGCTGCTGGCTACGCCGTGGATTGCGGGCTGCTCGATTCTGGCGCTTGGCTTGTACATGCGGCAGCGTCCGCGGGCGTGGATGGATGCGCGCTCGGGGCTGCGGATCGGCGTGGCCACCGGCGTGATGATGGTGGCGGCGCTCGGCATCGCGCTGGCCGGCGCGGGCCTGGTGGCGCGCTTCGGGCTGCACCGCATGGATGGCTTCGACGCCGAACTGACACAGCAGCTGGACATTATGCGCGCGCAGGTGGCCGCGGGGCTGCTGCAGCAGGGCCAGCCGGCAGACCTGCAGGCGAAGCTGATGAACTTTATCGGATCGGCCGAGGTGCGCGGCGGCCTGGGGCTGATGTACATGACGATTTCGGGCGGGCTGGTGCTTGTGCTGGCCATGGCCGGCGGCGCGTTTTCGGGCCTGCTGCGCGACCGGCAACAGGCAGCCCGGCAGGCGAGATAGGGTGAGTTGGGCCGGGATCGGCCGGCTGCTAAGATAGGGCGGAAAGTGTGGAGCGAATGAGCGAAGAAGCAGCGAAAAAGGCCCCCCAATTGCGGGTAAAAGGCAGGTTGATGTCGGCGTCCGAAATTGAACGAACGCTGGTTCGGCTGGCGCACGAGATCGTCGAAAAGAACAATGGTGCCAGGAATGTGGGGCTGGTCGGCATCAAGCGTCGCGGTGTGCCGCTGGCGCAAAGGCTGGCCGTGCTGATTGGCGGCATCGAGAAGATGACGGTCGAGACGGGCGTGCTGGACATCAGCTTCTATCGCGACGACCTGAGCACGGACGGCCCCCGGCCCACGGTGAACAAGGGCGACATCGGCTTCGACGTGAACGGGCGCGACATCATCCTGCTGGACGACGTGCTGTATACGGGCCGCACGATTCGCGCCGCGCTCGACGCGTTGTTCGACCACGGCCGGCCGCGCAGCGTGCAGCTGCTGGTGCTGATCGATCGCGGACATCGCGAGCTGCCCATCCAGGCGACGTTTACGGGCCGCTCCATTCCGACCTCTTCGCGGGAGATTATCGAGGTGAAGCTGCGCGAGATCGATGGCGAGGAGCAGGTGCTGCTGGTGGAAGTGGTCGAAGCGTAAGGGCGTTGCAGGCTGTAGAGAAGACAACAGCAGATTCCCTGCGGGAATGACAACAAGTAGCGCGAAGGCTAGGGACCAGATGACAGGCGGGTATGCTGCGGGTTCGCTGCTTACGGTGGAGGGGCTGGAGGTTGCGGAAGTGGCGCGGATGCTGGCCCTGACCACGAGGCTGGACGCACTGCGCGGAGCGGAAAAAGCCAGGCTGCTGAGCGGGCGGCGGGTGGCGCTGCTGTTCTACGAGTCGAGTACGCGGACCCGGACTTCATTTGAGCTGGCGGCGAAATCACTCGGTGCGGTAACGACGCTTGTGTCGGATAAGAGCTCGTCGATCGAGAAGGGTGAAAGCCTCAAAGATACGGGGCTCACGCTGCGGGCGCTGGGCGCGGAGTGCATCATTCTGCGGCACCCGGCGGGCGGCGCGCCGTTTGTGCTGGCGCGCACGACCGGGCTGCCGGTGCTGAACGCGGGCGACGGCATGCATCAGCATCCTTCGCAGGCGCTGCTCGATCTGCGCACCATCCTCCATCGGCTCGGGCGTGCGGACAAGCCGGTGGAGCGCGACTTGCTGCGCGGCGTGACGGTGACGATTGCCGGGGACATCCGGCACAGCCGCGTGGCGCGCTCGAATGCGATGCTGCTGCCGCGGCTGGGCGCACGGGTTCTGCTGTGCGGGCCGCCGGAACTGCTGCCCGAAGAGGCGCTCGGCCTGGGTAAGGGTGTCGAGATTGTGCGGGACTTCGAAGTGGCGCTGGCGGCCTCGCAGATCGTGATGATGCTGCGCATTCAGCGCGAGCGGCTGGCCGGCCTGGAGGTGGATCTGGCAGAGTATGTGGTCCGTTATCAGCTTACGCAGGAGCGTCTGGCGAGGCTTGTGCCGCAGGCCGTGGTGATGCATCCGGGCCCGATGATTCGCGGCCTCGAGATTGAGGGCGAAGTAGCGGACGGGCCGCAATCGGCGATTGAAGAGCAGGTGGCGCATGGCCTCGCCGTACGGGCCGCGCTGCTGGTTCGTGCGCTTGGCGCGAATGTGTAACAGTACTGTTTTCAAGGTGGGGAGTGTGTGCCGGTATGAGTAGCTTGTTGATTGAGTTTGGCACGGTCATCGATCCGGCGAGCGGGATTGAAGGCTTGCGCGATGTGCTGATCGTCGACGGCCTGGTGGCGGCGGTCGATGCGACGGGCTCTTTCGACGTGGCGGATACGGTCGAGCGGCTGAATGCTTCCGGCTGCGTCGTCGCGCCGGGATTGATTGATGTGCATGTGCATCTGCGCGAGCCCGGCCAGACTTACAAGGAGACGATCGCGACCGGCACAGCGGCTGCGGCTGCGGGCGGCTTTACCAGCGTGGTGGCGATGCCGAACACGCTGCCCGTCAATGACTCCGTGGAGACGCTGCGTTGGCTCCTCGATTCTGCGCGCATGCCGGCGGTGCGCCTGTTTGCGATGCCCGCGGTGACGCTGGGGAGCCTGGGAGAAGCGCTGACCGACATGGAGGCCCTGGCCGCGGCGGGCGCGGTTGGCTTTACCGACGATGGCAAGCCGGTGCTCGAAGACGCGGTGATGCGCGAGGCGCTGCTGCATGCGGGGCGGCTGGGGCTGGTGGTTTCGCAACATGCGGAAGACACACGGGTGTCGCCATCGAGCGGGATCAATGCGGGTGCGATGGCCTTTCGCCTCGGGCTGCGCGGGATGAGCGTGGAGGCGGAAAGCTCAATCGTGGAGCGCGACATATCGCTGCTGCGGGACATCCGCGCACGCGAGTGTGTGGAGGCGCTGCTGCATGTGCAGCATGTGTCGACCGGTAAGGCGATCGAGGCGATCCGCCGCGCCAAAGCGGAGGGTTTGCGCGTAACCTGCGAGGCCGCACCGCACCATTTTACGTTGAACGAAGAGGCGCTTGCGGAGTTCGATACGAACTGCAAGATGAACCCGCCGCTGCGTGTGGAAGCGGATCGTCAGGCCGTGCTTACGGGTCTGCTTGATGGCACCGTCGATTGCATTGCGACCGACCATGCGCCCCACGCGCGGCACGAAAAAGAGGTCGAATTTATGGCTGCTCCGAATGGGATTACGGGGCTCGAAACGGCGCTTGGGCTGGCTTTGCAGGTGCTGCCCGTGCGCCGTGCGGTGGAGGCGATGTCCTGTGCGCCGGCGCGGGTGGCGGGCCTGCGGCAAGCCGGTTCGCTTGCAGCGGGAAGCTGGGGCGATGTGACGGTGTTCGACCCGGCAGAGGAGTGGGTGTTCCAGGCTGCGGCGTCGCGCTCAAAGTCGAAAAACACGCCGTTTGACGGGGCGCGGATGAAGGGCCGGGTGAAGGCTACCGTGGTGGGCGGGAAGGTGGTTTACCGGGGATGAAGTACGTTGCGCTGCTGCGGGGAATCAACGTTGGGGGTAAGGCGAAGCTGCCGATGAAGGAGCTTGCGGCGATCTTTCAGGCGGCGGGTGCGTCGGCTGTCGAGACTTACATCCAGAGCGGCAACGTGGTCTTTGAGGCTTCTGCGGCTGAGGATTGTGTGATCGCCGTGACGGCCGAGATCACGCGGGTGTACGGGTATCCGGGGCGCATCGTGCTGCGGTCGACGGAGGACTTGCGAACGGCCTACAGGCTGAACCCCTTTGTGGGCGCGGCCGAAGAGAGCCTGCACGTCTACTTTTTAGCAGACTGGCCCGGGCAGGCGGCCGTGCAGGGGCTGGATGCGAAGCGCTCGCCGGGCGATAGCTTTGTGGTGAAGGGGCGGGACATCTATCTGCATCTGCCGCACGGCATGGCGCGGACGAAGCTGACCAACGCTTACTTTGATGCGAAGCTTGGGATGGTAAGCACGGCGCGCAATTGGAAGACCATTGGGAAGCTCGTGGCGATGGTGGGTGCGTGCTGATCCAGGACGCACCAGCCGTATGCAATTGAGAGTAGAATCGCGGCGCTTCTAAAGAGCGACGTGATCTTCAACTCAATTTCGGGTGTTCCGATGAAACAGTACGGCTTGCTTGGTCTCTTTCTTATCCTTCCTGCGCTACGTATGCCGGCGCAGGCTGTTCCTGCAGAAACGGCGAATACGGCGCGGATCGATCGTCTTCTGCAGCAGATGACCCTTGAAGAAAAGATGAACCTGATTCGCGGCGGCGTGGAGCCGGCGGCGACCAACCAGGGCCAGGCGGGCTATCTGCCCGGGGTGCCGCGGCTGAGCGTGCCGGCGCTGCGGCTGGCGGATGGGCCTCCGGGTGTGCTGACGCGCATTCCGTCGCAGGCCCAGACGGCGACCATGGGGGTGGCGGCGACGTGGAGCGTGCGCGACGCGGAGCAGAACGGCGTGGCGATCGGCAGGGAGGCGCGGTCGCTCGGCATTGACGTGGTGCTGCAGCCCTTCATCAATCTGGATCGCGACATTACGTTTGCCCGCGGGTACAACACGCTGGGCGAAGACCCGTTCCTTTCCGGACTGATGGGTGCGGCGGAGATTCGCGGCGAGCAGGCGCAGGGCGTGATGTCGCAGGCCAAGCACTACGTGGCGTACGACACGGATTCGTATAACGTGTTTGTCGACGAGCAGACGCTGCACGAGGTGTATGTGGCACCGTTCCAGGCGGCAGTCGATGCGGGTGTGGCGTCCATCATGTGCTCGTACAACAAGCTGAACGGGCCGTTTGCATGCGGCAATGCGGAGACGCTGAAGACCATTCTGCGCGATCAACTCGGCTTCAAAGGGTTTGTCACTTCGGACTGGGGCGCGGTGCACAACGTGCATTTTCTCAACCAGGGCCTGACGATGGAGATGCCCGGTGAAGTGCCGAGAGACAGCCCGTTCGCAGGGATGATCCACACCTACTTCCGTACCGGGCCTAACGATTCGACGCCTGCGCCGAAGCCCAATATGGCGGCCATGGCGGGTATGCTGGGCGGGTCGATACCGGAAGAGGCCGGAGCGGCCGGCATGGACCTGGGCGCGTTTCCGACCGAATCGGACCCGGCGACGATGCGCGATGCGCTGGCCGATGGCTCGATTACCGAGTCGACGATTACGGCCGCGGCGCGGATGGTGCTGTATGAAATCGACCGCTTCGGCTACCTGGACGGCAGGCAGAAGCACGAGGTGACGGCGCAGGATCTCGAAGGCAACGGGCGCATCATCGAGAAGACGGCCGAGGATGCGGCGGTGCTGCTGAAGAACGAAGGCGGCATTTTGCCGCTGAAGCCGGCAGACCTGTCTAGCCTGGCGATGATCGGGCCGACGGCGGCCCAGGTGGATTCGATTGGCACCTTCGGCGAGCGATCGCCGGGTATGCCGGAGCGCCAGATCGGGCCGTTGGAGGCCATGCGCAAGCTGGCGCCGGGTGCGCAGATTACCTACGCGGTGGCCGACGATCTGACCGGCAAGCCGATCGACGCCGCCAGGTGGATGCATGCGGGCAAGCCCGGCCTGCTGCGGACGAGCGGCGACGGGAAGACGTCGGTGGATGCGACGCTCGACTTTACCAGGACGAACGGCAAGGCGATGGCGCCGGACAGTACACCCACCTGGACGGGCACGGTGACGTTGAAGGCGGCGGGCTCGTACTGGTTCTACCTGCAGGCGCTAGGCACGCGCGGCATCCTGAAGGTGGATGGCCGCGAAGTGGGGCGCACGGGCGCGGCCAAGGGCACGGTGCATGGCGACATTCAGCATGCCTCGCAGGATAACGGGCTGCCGACCACCGACGGGCTGGACAACGTGCGCCGCGCGGTGCAGCTGACGGCCGGCGCACACAGCGTGGAGGTGACGACCTCGACCGATACGTCGCATGCGCCGGTGCAGGTGCGGCTGAACTGGACGACACCGGAGAGCCGCAGGGCGGACCACGATGCGGCGATCGCGGCGGCAAAGGCAGCCAAGGTTGCGGTGGTGTTTGCGTGGACGCGCGACAAGCCGCACTTCCAGCTGCCGGGCGACCAGGATGCGTTGATTGCGGAAATTGCGGCCGTGAATCCGAATACTGTGGTGGTGCTGAATACCAGCCAGCCGATTGCGATGCCGTGGGCGGGCAAGGTGAAGGCAATTGTCGAGATGTGGTGGCCGGGCGATGAAGGCGGCACGGCTACAGCGAAGACGCTGCTGGGCCTGAACGATCCTGCCGGACGCCTGCCGATGACCTGGGCGAAGCGGCTGGAGGATTATGCGCCGAACGCACCGGCGCATCCGGAGCGCTCTGCCAAGGGCGTGGACGGCAGGACGACCTACTCCGAGGGTGTGTTGATCGGGTATCGCTGGTTCGACGAACAGAAGATCGAGCCGCTGTATCCGTTCGGGTACGGCCTTTCGTATACGAGCTTTGCGTTATCGAAGCTGAAGGTCGCGGTGGATGCGAGTGGCGGCGCTACGGTCTCGGTGAAGGTGAAGAACACGGGCAGCGTGGCCGGAGACGAGGTGCCGCAAGTGTATCTGCAGGCTCCTGCGGAGCGGCCCGCCGGGGTGCAGTTTGCGCCGAAAACGCTGGTTGCGTTCGACCGGGTAACGCTTGCGCCGGGCGAGGAGCGGGAGGTGACCATGCATGTCGCGCCGCGGGCTTTCATGTACTGGTCGGTGGCGGATAACGCGTGGAAGCGACCGGCTGGATCGCGGATGTTGATGGTGGGGGAGTCGTCGCGAATGCTGCCGCTGACGGCGATGGTGAAGTGAGGGCGACAGGTAGGGCTCCAAAAACCCAGGTCTCAGAAGCGAGACCTGGGGCACCCAAGTCGTTGCTACGCCTGAAGAGGTTGGGTTTAGTGGAGGACGTCCAGCTTTTTGGCCGTGGCTTCCAGGGTTTCGAGGGCCTGGTCGAGCTGGGGGCGGGTGTGCTCGCTCGTCATGATGAGGCGGATGCGGGCCTTGCCTTCGGGGACGGTAGGGAAGGCAATGCCGGTGGCCATGACGCCGGCTTCGAAGAGGGCTTTCGAGAAGGCCATGGTAGTGCGGCCTTCGCCCAGAATGATTGGGATGATCGGGGTTTCGCTGGCCGGTGTGGTGTTGCCGCCGATGTCAAAGCCGAGGCCTTGCAGCTGTTGCTTGAAGTAGGCGGTGTTGTCCCAGAGGCGCTGGATGCGTTCGGGCTCTGACTCGAGGATGTCGAAGGCGGCGATGCAGGTGGCGGCCACCGATGGCGGGTGCGAGGTGGAGAAGAGGAACGGGCGGGCGCGGTGATAGAGGAAGTCGATGAGATCCTGCGAGCCGCAGACGTAGCCGCCAAGCGCGCCGATGGCTTTCGAAAGCGTGCCGACCTGGACGTCGACCTTGCCGTGGGCGCCAAAGTGATCGACCGAGCCGCGGCCGTTGCGGCCCAGGACGCCCGATGCGTGGGCGTCGTCGACCATCATGATGGCGCCGTATTTCTCGGCCACGGCGGCGAGTGCGCCGACCGGGCCAATGTCACCGTCCATCGAAAAGACGCCGTCGGTGATGACGAGCTTCTGGCCGGGCTCGTGCTGGATTTCCTCAAGGAGCTGTTCGCAGTGAGCGACGTCCTTGTGGCGGAAGACCTTGATTTTGGCCTTCGAAAGGCGTGCGCCGTCGATGATGGAAGCGTGGTTGAGTTCGTCGGACAGGATAAAGTCGTCCTTGCCGAGGATGCTGCCGACGGTGCCGGCATTGGCCGTGAAGCCGGACTGGAAGACGACGCAGGCTTCGACGTTTTTGAAGGCGGCGATTTTGCGTTCGAGCTCCATGTGGATGCGCATGGTGCCGGCGATGGTGCGTACGGCTCCCGAGCCTACGCCATGCTCGCGGATGGCCTGGATGGCGGCTTCCTCGAGCTTGGGGTGGTTGCAAAGGCCAAGGTAGTTGTTGCTGGCGAGATTGATGACCTTGCGTCCGTCGTAGGTGCAGACGGGACCCTGGATGTCGTCGAGCTCGCGCAGCTTGAAGAAGGTGCCGGCGGCGCGGAACTGGTCGAGCTGGGCGGTGAGATGGGCTAGCTGCGGGCGGGCCATCGTGGGAACGGTAGGGCTGGGTTGCGGGCTGGGCAGAACGGCGGCGGTGCTCATGGATAGATGGTAGTCCTTTGTGGTTGCGGATGGATGCGGCTGTCTTCCCTCAACTAAAGAGGCCTGGCTCGTGAGCCTTAAGTTTTGAGCTGTGAGCTGACAGCTTGGGGCAACCGCGGATTTCCTGCGGGAAGGACGACAGGGGGCATACTATGGCGGTGGTTTGAGGAAGTGCTGGATGAGGGTCTGGGCCTGGTGCTGGATGGCGGGGTCATCGCCGGGGCCGGGGAGCCAGTGAGTGGGGTGGAGCTGGGCTTCGGCGCGGAACCAGGTGAGCTGGCGCTTGGCGTAGTTGCGGTGGCCCTGCTGGGCCTCGGCGATGGCCTGGGGCCGGCTCAGGGTGCCGTCCAGGACGGCTGCGGCCTGGCGGTAGCCGAGCGACGTGAAGGGACGGCAATCCGGGCCGAAGCGCTCGATGAGCCCGCGGGTTTCTTCGACCAGGCCTTGCGCGAACATGGCCTGGGCGCGCTGGTCGATGCGCTGGTAAAGCAGGGCGCGGGGTGGATCGAGGGTGAGGCGGAGGATGCGGTAGCCGGTGAGGGCGGCGCGGCCTTCGCTCCACTGGCTGGTGATGGGGCGGCGGGCGGCGAGCGAGACCTCGAGCGCGCGGATGAGCTTGGGGGCGTCGTTGGGGTGGATGCGGCGGGCGGCTTCGGGGTCGAACCGCTCGAGGGTGCGGTGCAGGTGCGGGCTGCCGCGCCGGACGGCGCGTTGACGGAGCAGGGCACGCAGGGCGGGTTGCGGGGGTGGGCTGGAGAAAAGGCCGTCGACGAGCGCGCGCAGGTAGAGGCCGGTGCCGCCGGTGAGGATGGGGAGAGTGTTGCGCCGGGCGAGCTCGGCCAGGGTGGCGCGGGCGTGGCGGGCGTAGTCGCCGGCGGTGCAGGCTTCGGTGGGTTCGTAGAGGTCGAGCAGATGGTGGGGAACGAGGCGGCGCTCGGCAGGCGTGGGCTTGGCGGTGCCGAGCTGCATGTGGCGATACACGCAGACGGAATCGCAGGAGAGGATTTCGGCCCCGAACTGCGCGGCGTTCCGTTGTTGAGCCAGAAAAAGCGACAGGGCCGTCTTGCCGGACGCGGTAGGGCCTGCGAGGACGATGAGCGGCAGCATGGCGTTACAGCCGCCACCAGCCGGGGCGGAAGAGCAGCAGCGGGCGGGCGCGCCAGAGCAGGAAAAGCAGCACGGCGAGCGCGAGCAGGAGCAGCCCGCGGAGCTGTGCGCGGCGCTCGCGGCGCCGGGCGGCGGCTACGGGCTCTGGAGGGAAGGCCATGGAGCAAGTCTACTTCCCGCTTGGTTTTGCACCTGCTTCTGCGGCACTACTTGTCGTGGTTGAACATCCAGGTGATGCCAAATTTGTCTTTGAGCATGCCAAAGCGGGCTCCCCAGAAGGTGTCCTGCAGGGGCATGGTGACGGTACCGCCATCGCCCAGCAGGGCGAAGAAGACGGCTTGTTCCTCGCTGGTTTCGGTGGCGATCGAAAGGGCGAAGTTAGTGCCGGGGACGAAGGGCGTGGAGTTGGCGGACATGGTGTCCGAGGCCATGAGGATGCCGCCGGGAAAGTCGAGCCGCGCATGCAGGATGCGCTGGGCTTCGGGGCTTTCGGGGCTGTGCTCGCCGACAGTCGTGAGGTGGAGCTGGCCGGCCAGGACGTCGGCGTAGAAGGTCATGGCGGCTCGGCAGTCGCCGTCGAAGGTGAGGTAGGTGACGAACTCTTGCATGGTATCTCCAGCGCCAAGGGCGCTGACGGCATGAGAACAAGATTCAAGCGAGGAAGCAAGAGGAATGGATCATGAGCTATGAGTTTGGGAGCTCTGGGCTGACAGCTTGAGCGAGCATGTTACTGGGCTTCCTGGCCTTCGCGCACGATGTTGAACTGGATGATGAGCTCGAGGTTCGGGCCTTTAAAGGATGGCGGCAGCGGCTGGAGTTGACCCTGGCTGGTGATTGAGCCCCAGGCGGCCTTATCGATGGCGACATCGCGGGTGCTTCCGTCGAGGTGCATCGCGCTGACGACGCCGTTCGGCTGGATGACGAAGCGGATGCGGGTCATGCCGGTTTTGCTGAGGGGCGGGTAGCACTCTTCGGGGATGAGCGGATACCAGGCAGCCTGGGTGGTGCGCAGCAGGCGCTTGATGTAGGGGCCGAAGTCGGTGCCCAGAGTGTCCGAAAGAATTTCTACGCCGGTGTTGGCGCCCTGGTGCCCGTGCGGCTTGGCGTTGCCGTTTTCGCCGCCCTGGCCCCGCTGCTGGGCGGCCTGCTGCGCTGCCTGGCTGATGGCCTGACCGGGGTCAGAGGGGGTCGAGAAGCTGGGTCTCGACTGAGATGGGGTCTGGGTGGGGCGCGGCGCGTCCGGAATGCTGTTGGTGGCCTGCTGCGGACGCTGCGGCTGCGGGGTTGGGGGTAGAGGCTGCTGCTGGGGCTGAGGGCGAGGCTGTTGTTGCTGGGGCTGCTGCTGCGGCTGCGGACGAGGTTGTGGCTGGGGCCGGGGCTGCGGGGCCTGCGGGCCAGGCGCGCCGATGCGGGGGGCGGGAGGTTTGGGCTCGGGGTGTGCGGTCTGGGCGGCGGCCGTGTGCTCGGAGATAGTCTTGGTGGGCTTGGGAAGGATCTTCGAGAGGTCTTTGGGGGTTTCGAGGTAGGAAAGCTCGTTCTTGTGGCGATCCTCGGCGACATTGACGAGGCGGCCCTGGTGAAAGAGGACGCGGGGCCCATAAAACGCGAACCAGGCCAGGGCGAGGCAGATGATGAGCGAGATGTAGATGGATTCGCGGAAGCGCGAACGAGCCACTTCGTCGTCGAGCGAAGAAAGCAGGTGGACGATCTCGGAGTGGTCGAGTGCGCCGTAACGGCCGGCCGCCAGCCTGGAGGTTTCTGGCGAGGGAGACTGTTCGACCGGGTTGGGAGGCGTTTCGAGCGTGGGCATGGGGCTACAAGAGTGTAGGACGTATGGGGCGGGACAATAGTTCCTTGCCGGCAGCCTCTAGTTTAGTGGAGAGGGAGGAAGCTGGCGTAAGAGCGGGTGCAGTTAGACTGAAAGCGTGATGCAACGATTTAGTAGTGAGATGCGGGCCGCCGTGCTGACGGTGAGCGACCGCTGCGCGGCGGGGGTGCAGGAAGACGTTTCCGGGCCCGCCGTGGTGCGGATGCTGCACGAGGCAGGCCTGGCGGTGACCCGGACGGCCATCCTGCCGGACGAAGTGGGCGAGATTGCGCATGCGCTGCGGCACCATGCGGCGGAGGCCGACCTGGTGGTGACGACGGGCGGGACAGGGCTGGCGCTGCGCGATGTAACGCCGGAAGCGACGCGGATAGTGTGCGACCGGCTGGTGGAAGGGCTGGCCGAACATATGCGCGCCGAGGGCTTGAAGCAGACGCCGATGGCTCCGCTGAGCCGGGCGGTGTGCGGATGCGTGGGCGGAACGCTGGTGGTGAATCTGCCGGGCAGCCCGGCCGGGGCGCAGGTGTCGCTGGCGGCGATTCTGCCTCTGCTGCCGCATGCGCTGCACCTGCTGGCGGGGCAGACGGGGCACGAAGCTTGACGGCGGCGGCGGTCTGGCTGGGATTTCTGGTGGGAATGCTGCGGGGGATCCCGTGGAAGAAGATCGGGCTGTGGCTGGTGAAGGCTAAGTTCTGGGTAGTGGCCGTGATGAAGCCGCTTGGGGTGTGGGGCATCCTGGGGCTTTCGATGGTGGATTCGGCGGCGATTCCGCTGCCTTTTCTAGACCCGTTGATTGTGAGCTATGGGGTGCAGGACCATCGCAAGACGCTGCTTTATTGCCTAATGGCGGCGATCGGCTCGGGCATCGGGAGCATGCTGCCCTACTATGTGGGGCGTGCGGGCGGCGAGCTGATTTTGCTCAAGCGCATCAACCGGGCGCGGTACGAGGCGCTGCGCAACCGGTTTGAGAAGCAGGAATTTCTGGCGATCATGCTGCCGGCCATGTGTCCGCCGCCGATGCCGGTGAAGGTGTTCGAGCTGGCAGCGGGCGTGTTCGAGATGCGTCCGCTTTCGTATTTTCTGGCGATTGTGGCGGGCAAGTTTCTGCGGTTCACGATCGAGAGCGTGCTGGTGATCGTGTATGGGCCGGCGGTGCTCGGCGTGGGGCTGCAGGCGATCCGGCACCACCTGGGGCTGGTGCTGGGCACGGTGGGGCTGGCGATCGTGGCGCTGGCACTGTATGTGTTGCGCAAGGTGTTCGACCGGCGCAAGGGGGTGTTGTTGCCGGTGGAGGATGAAGTGAAAGAGACGGAACGCGGATAAGGGCGGAATAAGACGGACCAAGGCGGACGGACGGAGGGGCCAGGTGATGGAAGGGCAGCGGATGGAGGAGTTCAGCGGCAAGCATGCTGAGCTGACGCGCCAGATCATCGGCGTGTTCTTTGCTGTCGCCCGGAGCTCGGGCACGGGTTCAATGAGTCGGTTTACCGGCGGTCGATGATGATTGGGTTGGAGGAGTGCGGCTTGCGGGTGCAGGAAGAGGTGGCCATCCCTGTCTCATTTCATGGAAAGCACGTCGGCACCTTCTTTGCAGATCTTGTGGTTGAAGGGAAAGTCGTGCTGGAACTCAAGCGGGCTGAATCCATCGAACGAGTGTTTGAGGCGCAACTGCTGCACTACCTTCGGTCCTCGCGCATGGAAGTTGGATTGGTGCTTGTTTTTGGAGAGAAAGCCCGGTTCAAGCGGCTGAGCATGGATAACGAGCGTAAGCCGGAACTGCTGCGGCAAGCTGCCAAGGTAAAAGAGATGGGACGCGGATAAGAGCGGATAACGACGGACAAGAGTGGGTAGATCGGTAGGATTGCGCGGCAATGCTCCCAACGTATCCGTGTTTGTCCGCTCTTATCCGCCGTAGTCCGCGTTCCGGACCTTTCAGTTCTGGGGTTTGCTGCCCATGCGGGTTTCTACGATGCGCTGGCCTTCGGGGGCTTGCATATCGAGCAGGACGGAGCCGGCTATGGGTGGGTTCTGGCGGCCGTCCATCGAGAGGACCTTGTAGAGAAAACGGGCGTCGGCGAAGGTGACCAGGGTGAGTGGATGGTTGGGGTCACTGGTGTCGGGGGTTTCGCTGAGGACGGGGTAGGGGGACCAGTCGAGGTAGATGCGGCCCAGCGGACTGCGCTTGGCCGCAAGCACGGGCAGGGTGGCGGGGAGTTTGTAGAGCGTATCCGCAGGGACGGCAGGTTCAAACAGCCCGGTGCGGGTGTCGACGGTGGAGAGGAAGTAGGCGGCGGGGGTGTCGGTGACGAGCGACCAGGTGAAGGGGTCGGTGGGATGCGGGCTGGCGAAGACGCTTGTGGTTTCCGCCGGCGCGTTGGTGAGGGCAAGCTGCAGGGCGCGGGTGTGCTGGGTGTAGCGGAAGAGATAGAGAATGGTGATGGCGACCAGCGCGGCGATGGCGGCGGGGCGGCCGCGGAAGAGCTGCCTGCGAGTTCCGATTTCGGCATTGATCAAGCCGAAGAGTGGGGGCGTGATGAGGGCGAGGACGAGGATGAGGAACAGGATGGGCTCGAAGATGAAGACGAAGGAGCCCGCATACCAGCGAGGGTTGAAGGGGAAGAAGGGGCGCAGGCCGTAGTTGTTGGTCCAGTCGAGCAGCAGGTGCGAGAGCAGGGCGATGAGGGTGCCGAGGAAGAGCCAGGGCCAGTTGGGCGGGGCCTTGACTTGAGCAAGTGGGGTAGCGGGCTTGCGGAAGCGGTGGTAAAGCGCGAAGGCGAGGGTGATGAGCGCGGCTTCGAACGGGATGCCGAGGAAGGTGTGGGTGATGCCGCGGTGGTGCTCGAAGCCGGTGAGCGGACCGCGGAGGCTCCAGAGAGTGTCAATATCGGGGAACTCGGCGGCGAGGACCATGGCGAAGGTCATAGAGGCCGCGCGGCGGTTGAGGCCGGCGCGGGCCAGCACGGCGCCGGTAAGCATGTGGGTTACAGGTTCCATGAATGCAGTGTAGGGCAGGGTGAAGCAGGGCGAGGCAGTTTGAGGCAGGATTGATAGTCTGGTGAGGGAGTGGCGATGACAGCGGAAGCGGAGATCGGACAGCTGCGCGAGGAACTGCGGCACCATGAGCACTTGTACTATGTGCTGGACGCGCCGGTGCTTACGGATGCGCAATACGACGCGCTGATGAACCGGCTGAAGGCGCTTGAAGAGGCCAATCCGGAGCTGGTGACGGAAGACTCGCCGACCCAGCGGGTGGGGGGCAAGGCGGCGGATGGGTTTGAGAAGGTGGCGCACTCGCGGCGCATGCTCTCGCTCGATAACGCCTACGACGAGGCCGACTTGCGGGCGTGGGATGCGCGGGTGCGGGCCGGGCTGCCGGGTGGCGATGCGGTGCGGTATACGTGCGAGCTGAAGCTGGATGGGCTTTCGCTGGCGCTGCATTATGCCGATGGCCGGTTGCTTCGGGGGTTGACGCGGGGGGACGGAACCGTGGGTGAGGATGTGAGCGCGAATGTGCGGACGATCAAGTCGATTCCGCTTAGCCTGAGCGCGGCAAAGCTGGCGGCGGCCGGACTGCCGGAGAGCTTCGAAATCCGCGGTGAGTGCGTGATGCCGCAGAGTGCGTTTCGCAAGATGAACGAAGAAAAGGAAGCCGCGGGCGAGAAGCTGGCGGCAAATCCGCGCAACGCGGCGGCGGGGACGATCCGCATGGTGGAGCCGAGCCTGGTGGCGCGACGGCGGCTGGATTTCTACGCATACTTTCTGCTGGATGCGGCGGGCGAAATGCTGCTGGGCTCGCAGGAAGAGGCGCTCGCCGCGCTGGGGAAGCTGGGGATGCGGGTGAATCCGAGGGAGGCGACGGTGGGATCGATTGAGGAGGTCTGGCAGTTTTGCCAGGATGCCGAACCGCTCAGGGATTCGCTTGGGTTCGAGATCGACGGCATTGTGGTGAAGGTGGATGCGGCCGCGCAGCAGAGGCGGCTGGGGATGACCGGCAAGGCGCCGCGCTGGGCTATTGCGTACAAGTTTGCGGCGCGGGCGGCGGTGACGAAGCTGAACGGCGTGGGCTTCCAAGTGGGGCGCACGGGCAAGGTGACGCCGGTGGCGGAACTCGAGCCGGTTCTGATCGGCGGGACGACGGTGAAGCGGGCGACGCTGCACAACCCGGACGAGATTGGGCGGCTGGGCGTGCGCATCGGCGATACGGTTTCGGTCGAGCGTGGGGGAGATGTGATCCCCAAAATTACGGGCGTGGTGGCGACCGGCGAAGGGTCGCGGGAGATCGTGTTTCCGATCGATTGCCCCGTGTGCGGGCGGCCGCTGGTGCGCGAAGAAGGCGAGGTGGACCTGCGCTGCGTGAACGCGAGCTGCCCGGCGCGGCTGCGGGAAGAGCTGCGGTTTTTCGGGTCGCGGCGGGTGATGAATATTGAAGGCCTGGGCGAGGTGATGGTGGCGCAGCTGCTGGGCCAAAAGCTTGAGGAAGCGGAGGAGGAAGATGGCGAGCCGGTGCAGGTGGCGGAGCCGCTGGTGCGCTCCATCGCGGATTTGTACCGGCTGACCAAGGCGCAGTTGATGGCCTTTGAGCGTACGGGCGATAAAAGCGCGCAGACGCTGCTCGATGAGATTGCGCGATCGAAGCAGGCGCCCCTCGCCCGGGTGCTGCTTGGCCTCGGAATACGGTTTGTGGGCGAGCGGACAGGAGGCTTGCTGGCTTCGGCGTTTGGGTCGGTGGATGCGTTGATGGAGGCTTCTGTAGAGGACCTGGAGCGGGTGAACGAAGTGGGGCCGAAGGTGGCGGAGGCGGTGCACGAGTTCTTTGCCGAGGAGCGCAACCGGGCGCTGGTGCGGGAGCTGCAATCCCTGGGGCTGACGATGCGCGCGGAGAAGAAGGTGGTGACCGCGGAGCTCGAAGGGCTGACGTTTGTGCTGACGGGCACGCTGCCGACGCTGACGCGCGAGGCGGCGAAGGAACGGATCGAGGCCGCGGGCGGCAAGGTTTCAGGAGCGGTGAGCAAGAAGACGAGCTACCTGGTGGCGGGGGAAGATGCAGGCTCGAAGCTCGATAAGGCAGAAGGGCTTGGGGTAAAGGTGCTGGATGAGGCTGGGTTGCTGGAGTTGCTGGGGGCGTGAGTTTTTGTTGACAGAGGCACCGGCAAGGCGTCAGATAGTGGGGAGCCTCCGGTTGGCTGCCAGGCCTACCGGAGGGTTTGGTGTTAGACCAACAGTGCAACCGTGGTTCCCGCGGCAACAAGGGTTACGGTGATGATCGCGAGTAACAAGTTACCCGAGATCGAAATCGTGCCTTGAGCTTTGGCATTTCCCAGTTTGACCATGGCTCTAGTCTCCTTTCTGTACGGAACGCCCCGGAGCGCTAACTCCGGGGCGTTCTCTCTTCGCACATCCTTTGCAGGACTGGGCGAAGCTTGAGCGTCCGGGTTGTTGCCCTGTGCGTGGCAGCCAGGAAAGGAGACCTGGCCAGTGTCTCATCCAGGGTGCGGATTCGGGTATAAGGGTGGGTATGAAGCTTCCTTTGAGTGCGCCGGTTT
Organism: uncultured Granulicella sp.; assembly: GCA_964282835.1. GTDB lineage: Bacteria > Acidobacteriota > Terriglobia > Terriglobales > Acidobacteriaceae > Edaphobacter. The sequence continues at coordinate 3,940,583 of OZ196157.1, read as the reverse complement.
TGCCCATGCTTGCCAAACGGGTGGATGCCATTCCCGCGAGTGGTGAGTGGGGGTTCGAGCCCAAGTGGGATGGATTTCGGGTGCTGGTGTTTCGCGATGGCGACGAGATCCTGCTGCAAAGCCGGGATACGAAGCCGCTGAACCGATACTTCCCTGAGGTCGAGGCGTTTCTGCTCAAGCAGCTGCCCGCGCAATGTGTGCTGGATGGCGAGATTGTGATTGCGCGCGAAGGTAAACTCGATTTCGATGCGCTGCAGCTGCGGGTGCATCCGGCGGCCAGCCGCGTGAAGCTGCTTGCGGGGCAGACGCCGGCTTCGGTGGTTTTCTTCGATCTGCTGGCGGTGGGCGAGCGGGACTTTACGGGCGAGCCTTATAGCGTGCGGCGGGCGGAGTTGGAGCGGGTGTTGGCACGGGCGGAGGCTCCGGTGCATGTGACGCCCTGGACGTTGGACCGAGCCGAAGCGCAGGGGTGGTTTGAGCGGTTTGAGGGCGCGGGTCTCGATGGGGTGATGGCCAAGCCTTTGGGTGGCGTGTACACGCCGGACAAGCGGACCATGCTGAAGGTGAAGCACGAGCGCGATTGTGACTGCGTAGTCGCCGGCTTCCGCTGGCACAAGGATGGAGAAGGGACAGCCGTGGGATCGCTGCTGCTTGGCTTGTTTGACGATGCCGGGGTGCTGCAAAGCGTGGGGGTTTGCGCCAGCTTTACGATGGCCAAGCGGAAGGAGCTGGTGGAGTTTCTGGCGCCTTACCGGGTGGGCGCGCTCGAGGGGCATCCATGGGCGAGTTGGGGCAAAGCGAATACGGTGGGCGACCGGATGCCGGGAGCGGCGAGCCGCTGGAATCGCGACAAGGACCTGTCCTGGGAGCCGCTGCGCCCGGAGCTGGTGGTCGAGGTGGCGTACGAGCATATGCAGGGCGACCGGTTTCGCCACATGTCGCAGTTTCGCCGGTGGCGGGTGGGTAAGGCTCCGGCTGCGTGTACGTATGGGCAGTTGGAGGTGGTGGCTCCGGAGGAGTTGTCGGCGATCTTCGGTCGGGGGAAAGAAGCGAACGCGGATAGGGGCGGATAACGACGGAAAAAAGCGGACCAGCTAGCTCCTTTGTTGTCATTCCCGGAGGGAATCTGCGGTTGTATATTCAAACCAACCCGGTCCAGAGTGGGCACAAGTGCAACCGCAGATCCCTTCGGGATGACAACAAGAGATGCTCCAGCTTAGGCAGGATCTGTCCTGGTCGGGTCTTCGTTGGGGTCGAGCTCGGCCTGCGCGGGGCGCTGCTCTTCCGGAACGTGACGCAGATTGAGCCGGATGCGGTACCAGATGTAAGCGCTGCCCCGCATGCGGTCGATCAGGATGTCGTCCTCGGCAAGCAGCGCGGCGGCTTCGGGATGCGCCAACTTCCAGCGCTCCAGGCCGGCGAGCGTGGCGGCCTTGTCGGGCGACTGGGCAATGGCAATGAGGGGGAATTTCGAGGCCCGCGGCTTGGGAGCAACCTTTGGCTTGGATTCTGTACCAGCCGCTTTGGCCACGGCGCGTTTGCGGAAGCGTTTCTCGCCGAAGCCTTCGCCGATCTGGTCGCTGAAGGCCTTGGCTTTGCTGGGTTGGACGCGTGGCGGCTCGCCGGCGGCTTTGGCGAAGTGCGGAGGCCAGGGCGCGTCGCCGAGGCCTTCGCGTTCGTCGCGGGCGGCGAGGTCGAGGAGCTGGTCGAGCGAGCCGGGTGTCGCGTCCATCCGGGCGTGCGGGTTACCGATCGCGGCAAAACGCGCGGGCATGGTGAGGACGGTGAAATCGGCGAGTTCGGCTGCGGGGACTTCGTCCCAGGCGAGCGGGGCTGAGACCTGCGCATTGACGACCGGCCGGACGCTGTAGGCGGAGCAGGTCGTGCGGTCCTTGGCGTTTTGGTTGTAGTCGAGGAAGACGCCGTGGCGCTCTTCCTTCCACCACTTGCTGGTGGCGAGCTGCGGGGCGCGGCGTTCAACCTCGCGCGACAGGGCCAGGGCGGCGCGGCGGACTTCGGTGAAGGTCCAGCGGGGCTCAATGCGAATGTTGATGTGGATGCCGCGGGAGCCGGAGGTCTTGGGCCAGCCGATGAGGCCATAGTCTTCGAGGGTCTGTTTGACCACCAGGGCGACCTCGCGGACGTGCTGCCAGGGGACGCCGGGGCCGGGGTCGAGATCGACGCGCAGCTCGTCGGGGTGGTCGAGGTTGCCGGTGCGGACGGGATGGGGGTGCAGCTCCATGCAGCCGAGGTTCATCACCCAGGCGAGGCCGGCGGGATTGTCGCAGACGACCTCGTCGGCGGTGCGGCCGGAGGGGAAGGACAGGGTCACGGTGCGGAGATAAGGCGGGAGGTTGTCAGGGGCGCGCTTCTGGTAGAAGGGCTCTCCGCCGGCGCCGTTGACGAAGCGCTTGAGGACGATGGGGCGGTCTTGAATGCCGCTGAGCGCGCCGGGCGCGACGGCCAGAAAGTAGCGGACGAGGTCGATCTTGCGCAGGTCGAGGCCGAACTTCTCCTGGGTGAAGTAGAGCTTGTCCGGGTGCGAGACGCGGACTTCGTGGCCTTCGATCTGGAGCAGTTCGGCGTCGTCTTTTTTGGCCATTTGGATAGGGTATACCCCGAGAACACATCCACAATTTTGATTCCGAAAATTCCAGTTTCCCTCTAAAGTTAGCCATGTCGAGTTTTTTCAGGGTCACCGTGATGATGCTCCTTGCTCTGCTCCCGTGTCGCTCTGGCTGGGCGCAGCAACAGCCTGTTTTAGCGCCGAGAGAAGCGGCTCTGAAGGTGGAGGCCGACAGACTACTGCCGGGCGCTCCGATTCGTGTGCGCGGATTGCAAGCTCCGGAACAGTACGGCGTCTTTGTGTCGAACGATCCGCAGGGTTTGACGTACTACAGCGTTCTCGTCGACCGCAACGTGACTGTCGCGTATGCGGACGTGAAACAAATCAAGGAAGGCCGGGGCGGATTCGATCCCAATACCGGCAAGCATAAGAGCCACAGGGAAGCCATTATCATTACGGCAGTGGTGACCGTTGTGTTGGTTGGGGGAGTGCTTGGCGGATTCGCACACTGATTTCACACCCGCAAGCGCATTTCGCCGATCAGGAAGAGAACAGACGGCGGCAAGAACAACCGCAGATTCCCTTCGGGATGACAACAAAAAGGCAGGCGGCTTATGTCTGAATCTGGGTGAGGATGCTGTCCCAAAGGGCGAGGCGGGCTTCGAGCGCGCTGGCCGCGGCTTCGGCGGCTTCGTCCCACCTGACTTCATCCTGGCCGCATAGGTCGGCGACCATGCGCAGCGAGAGCGGGCCGTGGTCTTCGCCGTCCACTTCGATGTGGCGCTCGAGATACCAGATGAAGGTGGCGAGATTGTTGTTGTTCTGCGCGCTCAGGTCGTAGACGAGCGCGCGAAACATGTCGGGGATAAGGTCTTCGCGGCCGAAGGTGAAGGCGGCGGCGAGCCTGTGGAGCCGGCCCTGGGCGATGAGGGTGAAGGTGGATTCGAGGAAGGCGCGGGCACCGGCGGGGATATTGGAGGTGGCGATGGCCTCGTCGATAGGGTGTGCGGGGAGTTTCGCGATAAGGGCTTCAATCCCTGCGGTAGAGGCGCCGGCCTGGCGCATGGCCTGGAGATAAAGCTCGAAATGCGAGATGGGCGCGCCCTGGTACTCGTCAGACTCTTCACCGAGAACGATCTCGTTGATGAAGCGGCGGCTGGCCGGGTACGCGGTAGGCAGCCAGGGGACAGAGGTGCAGGTGAGGCGCGACTGCAGGGATTTGAGCAGCGACATGAAATCCCAGACGGCGAAGACATGCGACTGCATGAAGACGCGCAGTTGCGCTTCGGTGCGGATGGCACGGTAGAGCGGATGCGCGGCCAGGCGGGCGCGGAGCGGGGCGATGCGGGCTTCGATGTGAGCGATGGAGGTGGTGGTCTCGGCGGTGGTCGCAAGTTCAAGGATACTGCTGTGCGGTGAGGGGAAGTCGGCGTGAGCAAAAACAACCGCAGATCCCTGTGGGATGACAACAAAAGACGCCGATTTAGCTGCGGAGCTGGTCCAGAAACGCTGTGAGCTCCGCTGGCAGGGGGGACTCGAGCGCGAGGGGTTTGCCGGTGCGCGGGTGGGTGAAGGCCAGGCGGGCGGCATGCAGGAAGTTGCGTGGCAGTTCAAGCGGGTCGCGCGTGGGTTCGAGCGGCTTGACGACGTGCGGAGCGCCGTACAGGTAGTCGCCGACGACGGGGTGGCCGAGCGACTGCAGATGCACACGGATCTGGTGGGTGCGGCCGGTTTCGATGCGGGCTTCGAGCAGAGTAAAGGGGCCGTAGGGAGTGTCGAGGCGCTGCTTGACCTCGAAGTGGGAAACGGCGCTGCGGCCGTCGGCTCTGCGGGTGGTCATGCGGATGCGGCGGACGAGATCGCGGGCGATGGGCAGGTTGACGGTGGTGAGGTCTTTGCTGAGGTGCCCATGGGCAAGGGCGATATAGGTTTTCTGCACTTCGCGCTGCGAAAACAGCTCGCCAAGCTTGCGGTGAGTGAGGTCGTCCTTGGCGACAACGATGGCGCCCGAGGTTTGCTTGTCCAGCCGGTGCACGATGCCGGGGCGCAGCTCGCCCGAGGTTTCGCTGAGTTTTCCAAGGTGGAAGAGGAGCGCGTTGACCAGGGTGCCGGCGTTGGCTTCGGGCGAGCCGGCGCCGGCGTGGACCATCATGCCCGCGGGCTTGTCGATGATGGCGAGGTACTGGTCTTCGAACAGGATGGTGAGCGGGATGTCTTCGGGCGTGGCGTGCAGGGGCTCGGGGTGGGGCTCGCCCTCGATCTCGATGGTTTCGCCGCCCTTGAGCCTGGCCTTGGACTTGGGGATCAGGCCGTCGATGCGCACCTGGCCGGCTTCGATGAGGAGCTGGACGCGGGCGCGGGAAAGATCGGGGATGGCGTGCGCGAGGTAGTGGTCGATGCGCAGGCCGGCGGCCTCGGCGGCAGCGGTGAAGGTGCGGAGGTCGTTCTCTGACTCTTCAAGCTCGACGGTGGAGATGGCCGGCGGCGCTTCCTCTTCGGCGAAGCGCGTGGCGACGTACTCGGGGCGAACTGTGCGGCGGCGCTGGCCTTTGGGGAGCATGTTTTGTGAGGGCATTGGGAGCTCCTGAAGTGCGTATGCGAGCGCGGACGGACCGGTCGTACGCTACCTGTATGACGTTACCAGCGGAAGGCGGCTCGACGGGCGGTGATTGCGAGCGGCGTCGGTTGTTTGCGTTATTCTCGTTGCAGGGTGGCACTCATGATCTATGCGACGTCAAAAGAAAGCGCTCATGCCTTGATTGAGCGAATGGAGCCGGGACAACTTGAAATCGTGCTTCCTTTGCTGGCCGTCATCGTGGACCCTTTGTCTTATCAGTCGCAATCAATGTGGGAAGACGAAGAAATCAGCGACGAAGAAAATGCGGCTGTTGCGAGAGCCAAAATGGAGGTCGGGCCTGGGACTTCGCTGGCGGACTTGATGATTGAACTGGGCCTGCCAGCGGACGAATTGACCCGTTTGGAAGAGTTTTCCGAGCACGGTCAGTCGTCCAAGGCATGAAGGAGATCGTTTTCAGAGACCAGGCCAAGGCCGACGTTCGCGCCATCAGTAAGGAGCATGCGATGGCTATTCTGCACGGCATCGCTCGATACGCTTCAAGCAAGGAAGGAGACGTCAAGCGATTGCAAGATGTGCTGCCCCCTGAGTATCGCTTACGCGTGGGACACTATCGGGTCCGATTCTACGATTCCGCTCAATCCCTGATTGTACTCGCGGTGAAACACCGTCGCGAGGCATACAGATAGGCCGATCGTGGTGCGGCCAGAGCTTGGATTGCTCTACTTGAGCTTGCGTGTCGGCAGAGCCAGGAGGAGCCCGCCTGCCAGGAGCATGGCTAGTGACAGCCACTGCAGCGGATCGAGGGGGCCGAGGCTTTCAAAGGCGGGTTGGCGGAGGAAGCTTAGAAGATATTGGAAGAGGCCGGTGAGGGCCAGGGCAAGGGCCGTGGTGTGGGGTTTGCGCTGCGCCAGCCGGTGATAGAGGAAACCGGTGAGCAGAGCGGCGACGACTGCGGCGTAGAGGGCTACAGGGTGCGTGGGGACGATGTCGCCGGGGATAAGGAGACCGTGGGGGGTGGGCAGGCCGGGGTCCGAGCCCTCGAAGAAATGGCCCAGGGCCAGGGCGCACCAGATGAGCGTGGCGCACGGGGCCCAGGCCTCGAGCGCGGGCAGCAGCGGCAGGCGGTGCAGGTGCATCCAGGCCCATGTGGCGGCCGCAGTCAGGATGAGCCCCGCCGGAGTAAGCGAGGGCACCGTGAGGAGCAGGATGGGGAAGTGGCGGAACGCTGCGAAGTGCTCGGCCAGAAGCAGCAGGCGGGAGAGGACGAAGGCCGCGAGGACGGCGAAGATGCCGGCGTTCCACAGGGTTTCAGCCGGCAGGGAGCGAAGCCGGGCGGTCTTTTCCGAAAGGGCAAGCGCAAACATGAGGCCGGCGGCAGCCAGAGCTCCGAAAGTGGGGAGATAGAGGTGGCCGTGGTGGAGGAGGTAGGGGTGCACTGCCTTGAGTCTACTTGCCGGTATGGAAGGAAAGATCCCCGCAGATAGGAGGGAAAGATGGGATAAGAGGGGGGATGTGCCTGGGGTGGTCTCCGGTTGAGTTCACGGGGCCAATAGGACAGAAGTAGATTCCATTCGGGAATGACAACAAGAGAGCGGGACCACAAGAGAGCGAAAACGCCGCCCAAACGCACTTGTCCTATCCCGTCTTATCCCCTTTTTCCCTCTGATCTGCGGGGAAGTTGTTACGGCAGAGTGACGAAACCGACCCGCTGGGCCGTGCGGCGAAGCGCAGGTGAACCCGTCTAAGACGGCGGGACCCAGCCGTGGCTCTTTAGGCTTTCCGGACTGGCGGACTTAGCACACCGAGCCATGTATACGAGCCAGATCCCTGTTCAATGAATATTGGTTCAACCTGCGTTGTTCGCGCACCTGCTTTGCAGGCCGGTTCGCTGGTTGGATGCTAACCGGGGCGGCGCGGAATGGCAAGTCAAGCCTCTACGGCAGACTTTTCATTGTCGGGAACGGCGATGCGGTTGAAGTCGTCGGCAAGTTTGTGCAGTGCCACGGGAACATCGTCGCCGGTAAGCGGTTTGCCGTGTCCCGGAGCCACGACGCGCGGCTCGAGCGCGGCCAGCTTGCGCACGGAAAGCTTGGCGGCTTCCCAGTCTGAGGTGAAGTAGGCGGGCGGTCCGTGGAGCTCAGTATGCTGGGCAAGGGCGGCCTCGAAAAAGCTCTCCGGTTTGGTGGTGCAGAAAGCGTCGCCGACGAGCAGCGTACGGTCGCTTGCGCGGAAAAAGGAGACGTGGCCCGGCGTGTGTCCGGGCGTATGCAGCAGGGTCCAGCCGGGTAGTTCAGCAATAGCCAGGTCGGCACCTTCGCCGGGCAGCGCACGCAGGCGCTCGCCGATATCGATCGGCCCGCGGGGGTAAGCAGGCGAGAGCAAAGGCATCGAGCCCCCACCCGCTGCCCAATTGGGGGCCGGGTACTGCTGCTTGCCGGTGAGATAGGGGAACTCAAGCGGATGGGCGTAGATGGGAACAGACCAATGTTCGCCCAGCTCTTTGGCGGCGCCGACGTGATCGAAATGCCCGTGCGTGAGGACGATGGCCGTGGGCGCTGAGGTGAAGTTCTCCTCGGCCCAGCGCTTGATGCGGCCGGTCGAAAAAGGCAGGCCAGCGTCGATGAGGACCCAGGAACCGTCAGGATTGCTGACGGCGAAAACGTTGACGAAGGCAATGCGCAGACCGATGAGGCCAGGTGCAATCGCTTCAAGAGGAAGAACGTCCGACTCGGGGATGTTTACTTTTTCCATGGTTTACCACCGCCTCGTTCCGAAACACTGGGATGCGGAGCGGATGGAAGAAGTTTGTTTCTGCGAGGGGTCTGCCTAGCCGGCGCGGCGGATGGGCAGAAGTTCTTCGTCGAATACCTCGTCGAGCATGCCGGCGAGCGAGGCCGAACGGGTGCGGACGGTACTTTGCGACTGGCTGAGCGAGCCGGCGAGGGCGTTGTAGCGGGTGCGCAGGCATTCGAGCTCATCGGCGATATTGAGCGAGGCGAGCACGGCCACGCGCAGCGAATCGACGGTGCCGCCCTGTTGCGAGACGGCACGCATTTTGGCGTCGACCATGCCGGCAAGCTGCTCGATGTAGGCCAGATCGGTGCCGCGCAGATGGTAGATCTGGTCGTAGATATCGACCGCGATGGCCTGGTGATCGGGCTGTTGATTCTGCTGCGCGGCGAACTCTTTTTCGATGCCGTTCATGGGCTCCTTCATGGTTTTGGTGAGTCTCACTCATCGCATAGGGTGCGATGAATGGGGCATGGCTTGTGGGGCCCGGCGCTAGAGGAGTTCGTCCATCTGCTGCAGCATTTTTTCGACGCGGAGTCGGACCTGATCGCGCTCCTGGTTCATGGCGGTGATCTGAGTCTGGGCGGTGTTGGACGAGCTAGTGAGCTGGTCGAGCTGCTCACGCAGCGCGGCGGCCTCGGCTTCGGCGGCGGCGCGGGCCTCGCGCTCGCGGCGCACGATTTCTACCGCGCGGAGGACCTTCTGCTCAAGGGCCTGGAACTCGTCGGCGCTGATGCTGGTGGATTCGTTGGCTTGGTCCAAGGCGGTGGTCTCCCACGGCGAGTATAGAGGGTTACCAAGTGGGAAACAGGGGTGGAATCAGGGTTGGTTCAGTCCTTAGTGGTCGCGGAGGGTGCCGCCCAGGCCCTGGAGCGCGGCAATGATGGCGGCCCACCAGGTGGTGAGGTCTTCGTCGGTGAGGGTGCGGGTGGGGGATTGGAAGGTGGCGCGGACGAGCGTGGAGTAGACGCCGGGGAACTTCTCCGCGTTGCGGTAGAGCTCGACGGGGCGCAGGCTGGTGAGCTCGGCGATGGCGAGTGCGTGGATGGCCGCGGCGAGCTGGGCGTACTGGACGGTGTCGGGGAAGATGAAGGAGAAGTCGCGATCTACGGCCTGGAAACGGGAGAGCTCGTGCGCAAGATGCGGGCGGAGCGGGTAGGTGAGGAGCGTGGCGAGGTCGAGCTCGGCCAGGTAGACGGGCTGGCGCAGCTTGCGGCGAGTGCCCTCAGCGGTAGAAAGCTGGCCGAAGCTGGCGATTGGTTCGGCATTGAGGCTGAAGGTGGCGGCGCGGCCGGGCTCGTAGAGGGAGCTGGTGGCCGGGGTGATGGTGGTGGCGGGTATGGCGAAGAGGCCAAGGATGGATTCGACTGCGCCCTTGAGCTCGTAGAACGGGGCGTCCGCGGCGAGGTTGACAGGGGGCGCGGGGGCAACCTCGCCGGTGAGGCCGAGCGCAAGCGAAAGGTGCTCGCGCACGGATTCGGGGCTGCCGCTGAAGATGGCTCCGGCTTCGAACAGGCGCGCGCTGAGGACATCGCGGGTGAGATTGGTGGCGAGCATCGACAGCATGCCGGGCAGAAGCGATGGCCGCAGGTTGGCGGCTTCTTCGCTGAACGGATTTTCGAGCGGGACGGCCGGAGTAGGCGAGGTAAGTTGCGACTCGGCGACGCTCGAGAAGGTGCTCGAAAGGGCTTCGCTGTAGCCGAGGGCGAGCAGGCGCGTGCGGACCAGGCGCTCCGCGTGGGAGGTGGGGTGGGCGACGACGGTGCCGGGCGTGGGCAGGGTATTGGCAAAGCCGTTGTAGCCGTAGACGCGGGCCACTTCTTCGATCAGGTCGATCTCGCGGCTGAGGTCTAGCCGCCAGGACGGCAGGGTTACCTGGTAAAGATCGTCGGAGACCGGGCTGAGGGTGCAGCCAAGGGCCGTGAGATAGCGGGCGATCAGCCTGGCGGTGATGCCTTCGGGAGCAAGGGTGGTGCCGAGCAGGCGCTGCACGTTGCGCACGGAAAGCTGGATGGGCGGGCGATTGCTGGTTTCGGCTTCGAGCGCGGGCACGACGACATCGACCATGGCGCCTTCGAGGTGGCCTCCGCAGGCGGCGAGGATGTGCTTTGTGACCAGGGCGTTGGCGGTGGGGGCGAAAGCGAAATCGGCGCCGCGCTCGAAGCGGTGCGAGGCATCGGTGTGGAGCAGATGGCGGCGGCTGCCGGCGCGGACGGCTGCGGGCGCGAACCAGGCGGCCTCGACGAGGATGTTCTTCGTTTCGGCGGTAATCATGGTGTCGTACCCACCCATGACGCCGGCCAGGCCGAGCGCCTTGCGGTCATCGGCGACGACGAGATCCGCCGCGACGAGCGTGCGCACAGACCCGTCGAGGAGCTTGATCTGCTCGCCCGGATGCGCGTTGCGGACGGTGATGCCGCCTTCGATCTTGTCCAGGTCGTAGGCGTGGGTGGGGTGGCCGGTGCCCAGCAGCACGAAGTTGGTGATGTCCACGGCATTAGAGATGAGCTTCTGGCCGAGGTGTTGGAAGTAGTGGCGGATCAGCCCGTCTGTGGGTGCAATGTGCACGTTGCGGATCACCTGCGCGGTGAAGCGGCCGCAAAGCTGCGGGGCGTCGATGCGGACGGGGAAGGGCGCGGCCGGCGTGGGCTCGGGTAGTTGGGCGTCGAGCGGATGCAGCGGCAGGTTGTAGATGGCGGCGGCTTCGCGGGCGATGCCGTAATGGTTCATGGCGTCGACGCGATTGGTGGTGATGTCAGTGTCGAAGAGCGCGCCGTCGGAGTCGCCGGAGGCATCGTCGAGCTCGAAGACGCCTTCGACGGCGATGCCGCGTAGGGTAAGGTCTTCGGCAAGCTGGTGGTCGTCGACCGCGAGCACGGGCAGGTAGGAGCGGAGCCAGGGGGTGAGAATCTTCATGGGGCTCTGGCGATTATAGTTTGGGCTTTCTAAAGCTTCGATTTCTCGTGGAACGAAGAACCGCTGTGATCTCCAGCACGGAATCGTTGATGCGATAGATGAGGATGTAGCCGATGCGAGTCAGCACCCACTCGCGTTGGCCTTTTACACGTCCCTGCCGACCGATTTCAGGAAAGCCCGCCAGGACCTCTGCGGCGTGGAGGAACTCTTCATCAACTGAGACGGCGTTCTGAGGGCTGGTTTGCTCAATATAGTCGTAAATGGCAACGCGATCTTCGTTCGCCTCCGCGAGCCAGACTACCTTCATCCGGCCATCCTCAGTTCCTTCAGTCCTGAGGCTTGGCGTCGTTTTGCGAAGTAGGCTTCGACGGTCTCAGAGTCGAGCGGCGGGCGCGGGTCGTTCAAAGCCTCTTCGATCTTGGCGATGACGATCGCGTCGTACTCGGGATCCATGCCGGGGGCGGTTGAGTCTGGTACGCCGAGAACCGCAATGCATTCACCATCCTGCTCGATCAGGACCTGACCTCCCGCCTGGACGTGTTTCAGCAGAGCGGCAAAGTCTTGAACGGCTTCGGCTTCCGAAACGCGAAGAGTGTGCATGGAGGAAGTGTACCGCTGCTGTCGGCGGCTCGCCAGTGACCTGATCTGGGATTCGCCCCGGCGCGGGGTAGAGGAGAATAACGTGGGGAGAGTGATCAGTTTTGCTTTGTCACACCGGATTCGCGCGCAGGTACGCCAGCACTTCTTCGGCGTGGCCCTCCGGCTTGACCTTGGACCACACCTTCAGCACGCGCTGCCGGCCTTCTGCATCTACCGGCGCGATGAGGTAGGTGGTGCGCTCGACGCCCTTGACCTGCTTGCCGTACATGTTCTTCAGCTTGACGAGATCGAAGGCGTTGCAGATGGCTTCGTCGGGGTCGGCGAGCAGCGGGTAGGTGAGGTGGAACTTGTCGTGAAACTTCTTCTGCGCCTTTACGGTGTCGCGCGAGATGCCCAGGACGACGGCTCCGGTGGCCTGGATATCGCTGTAGGCGTCGCGAAAGCTGCAGGCCTCGGTGGTGCACCCCGGGGTATCGGCGCGAGGGTAGAAGAAGAGCACGACGCGCTGTTGGGCGAAGTCGGAGAGGGACATTTCGGTGCCGTTCTGGTCCTGAGTGGTGAAGTTTTCGACGAGGTCGCCGGGCTGGGTGGGGGCGGGCATGGGTGAGTCTCCTGGAGTCTGGCTTGCAGGGTTGATGATACCGGCCCGGGTGGGGATTCGTGCCGGTGTGGAGGAAGACAAGCGCAGATCCCTTCGGGATGACAACAAGGATCACAACGAGGACTACCGGCCAACGAGCTGGCGGAGGCGTTCCATCTGGGCCCGGGTGGCGGGGGATGGTTTCGCGTCGCGCAGGACCGCGAGGCCTTTGGTGGCGTTGGTGCGCGCGTCGTTCGCGTTGCCCTGGGCAAGCTGCAGGCGGGCTACCTGCTCAAACTGGGCGGCGAGCTCGAGCGCGAGGCGCGGGTCGTCGACATCGACGCCGCCGGCCCTGACGCTGTCGAGCGTTCCGGTGGCGCCGGCAAGCAGGCTCTGGCGGGCGGCCTGCGAGCCGGGCAGGCTGGCGACAGACTGATAGAGCTCGCCGCCGAGGGAGCCGTTGAGTTGCACGAGATCTTCGAGCCGGGTTTCGGCCACGCGCCGCTGGTGGGCTGCTTCGGCTGCCTTCCAGGTAACTCCGGCGGCGCTGCCCGCGACCACCAGAAGCAGCAACGTCGCCATGGCGGCGGCAAGCTTGTGCCGCGCCACCCAAAGCCGTGCGCTTTCCGCGCGGCCGACTGGACGAGCCGCGATGGGCAGGCTGGCGAGATGCCGTTCAAAGTCCTCACGCATGGCCGCGACGGAGGGGTAGCGCCGTTCGGGTTCGGTTGCGAGTGCTCTATGCAGGATGGCTTCGAGATTTCCGCAGAGCGCGCCGACAAGACGCGGGACGGTGGTGGAGCGCGCCTGGGCGACGGTCTGCGCATGCGGGGCGTCGTGGAACGCCGAACGGATGGAGGCAGCCGGGTCGTCGGTGGGGGCGATGCCGGCGAGTAGCTCGCGCGCCATGAGCCCGAGCGAGAAGACGTCGCTGGCCAGGGTGACGGGGCTGCCGAGCTTCTGCTCCGGGCTGGCGTAGGCCAGGGTGAGGGAACCGGCCTCTGCGCCGACCAGGGCGGCGGAACCGAAGTCGAGCAGCCGCGGTGCGCCATCGGGGCCGACGAGCACATTGGCCGGCTTGAGATCGCCATGCACGACCAGGTGGCGGTGGGCGTACTCGACGGCCTTGAGCACAGGCAGCAAAAGGTGGAGGCGCGCATTCAGGGTAAGCCGTTGGGCGTCGGCGTGGGCGTCGAGCGGGAGCCCTTCGACGTACTCCATGACCAGGTAGTCGGTGCCGTCAGGGGCGGTCTGGTGGTCAATCAGGCGCACGATGTTGGGGTGATCGAGCCCGGTGAGCAGCTCGCGCTCGCGCGTGGGGTCGGCACCGACGCCGCTGGCGACGAAGTTGGAGTGGAAGCACTTGATGGCGACGCGCTGGGTGAAGTCGATGCGCTCGCCGTAAAAGACGCGCCCGGTAGCGCCCGATCCGAGCAGCCGCATGAGCCGGTAGGTGCCGAGCACCCGAGGCAGGCTGCCTGCCGAAACTGCAGGTGCAGCGTCGGGAGACTGTGCAGGACTAGGCTGCGCGAGGTCGGGCTGCGGCATGGTGCGTTCGATTGTAAGACGTCGCTGGACGTTGATGGCATGAAAGTTACGAAAAACGGTCTCGGAGAACACAACGCAGAGGCAATCACTGACAACTTATAGATTGCAGGTTCGCACGTTGAACCGTTGGTCACCCGATATCTCAGATCTGATCTCCATAGGAGCACCCCATGAATCTCTCAGTAAACCGTTTTACCGCACTCGCAGCAGCCGCCCTTCTCGTTGCCTCTCCCATCAGCTACGCGCAGACGAACGATCCTTCGAGCTCCATGGCCGCCGACAAGACCTTCGTCATGATGGCCGATGAAGGCAACACGGCGGAGATTACCGCTAGCCAGATCGCGCTGAAGAAGTCAAAGAATCCCGACGTCATCGCCTATGCAAAGCAGATGATTACCGACCACGAAAAGCTGCGCAGCGACATGGCCCCCTATGCGACGACGCTGGGCGTGATGACACCGCAGCCGTTGAACCCGACGCACAAGGCGCAGGATCAGCGTCTCTCCCAGCTTTCCGGCGCGAAGTTCGATAAGGAATACATCGCGAACATGGACACTGATCACCACAAGTCGCTCGGCTTGTTCAACAATGAAATTGCCACGACGGCGAACCCGGACCTGAAGAGCACCGTGCAGCAGGGGCAGACCGTCGTAGCCCAGCATACGGATATGGCAGACCAGCTTGCGGGCAAGATGGGTGTTCCAACTGTCCCTACGCCAAGCGGCGAATAAAAACGTAGGTCAAGTTGTCGACGAGCGGCATGCTTTTTGAGCCAGGTATTTGCTAGGCTTGATCGGTATGCCGCTTGTCATTGCCGCCATTCGTACCGGAACCGATCCTGTGGGATCGCTGCCCGAAGGTTCATTTCACACCCAGCTGGAGCAGCAGCTTCACTGTCCGAAGTGCGATGCCACCTACAACCTGCTGTGTGACTATGCCGCCTCGGTGGGCAGGCACTTTCCGGAAGAATCGCGCAAGCTCATCCAGATGTTGAAGAAGGCCGTCTTTTTGGGGCATGGGAACGATCATCGCGTCTCGCATTTCGAGACGGCCGGCGTGGTCGTGACGAGCCACCCACCACCGTCGCCCCCCAGGCTGCTGACCACGATGATCCAGTGAGTGGTATCTCCTCAGGTTCATGGGAGGGTTCATGGGAGTGCCGGCATCGGTCGCACCCTTTACCCTAGGGGTTCTATGCCTAGAAAAAAGCTGCGTGTCGGTGTGCTGTTTGGCGGACGCTCCGGCGAGCATGAAATCTCGCTTCGCTCCGCCGCCTCGATCCTCAAGTCGATCGACCGCAAGCAGTACGATGTGGTGCCTATCGCGATCGATAAGAGCGGCCGCTGGCTGGGGTCAGCAGCAGCTACGGCGCTGTTGAACGGCGACACCACGCTTCAGCTGGAGGCGTCGGGCGGGATCGATCCTTCGGCCGCGACTGCTTCGATCGATGTGATTTTCCCTGTGCTGCACGGCACGTTTGGCGAAGACGGGACGATCCAGGGCTTGCTGGAACTGGCCGATGTGCCCTATGTGGGCTCGGGTGTGCTGGGCTCGGCGGCGGGCATGGATAAAGATGCCATGAAGCGGATGTTCGCCTCCGCGGGGCTTCCGCAAACTCCTTACGTCAGCGTTTTGCGCAGCGTGTGGCGGGCAGAGCCGAAGCGGATCGTGCGGCTGATCGAAAAGACGCTGGTGTATCCACTGTTTGTGAAACCGGCAAATCTGGGCAGTTCGGTGGGCATTTCGAAGGTGCACGACCGGAGGGAGCTGGCCCCAGCGATGGAACTGGCGGCGCTGTTCGATCGCAAACTGGTGGTGGAGCAGGGGGTTGGCGGCCCGGGGGCCAAACCGCGGGAGCTGGAAGTGGCCGTGCTGGGCAACGATGCGCCGGAGGCCTCGGTGGTAGGAGAGATTGTGCCGGCCAAGGAGTTTTACGACTACGAGGCCAAGTACCAGCTTTCCGGTCCCGATGAATCGGTCGCGCACATTCCTGCCCGGTTGACGACGGCACAGTCTAAGCGGATTCGCGCCATGGCGCTTGCGGCGTTCCAGGCATGCGATTGCGCGGGATTGGCGCGGGTGGATTTCCTGATGGAACCGGGCAAAAATCCTCAGATTTTCCTCAATGAAATCAACACTATGCCGGGATTTACGTCGATTAGTATGTATCCCAAGCTGTGGCAGGCGTCGGGTCTGGGGTACGCCGCATTGATCGACCGTCTGATTGCGCTGGCGCGAGAACGCCATGCGGAGAAGCAGGCGACCGCTTTTTCATTGGCTTAGCGCGGCTTAGAACAAGGTCGGCCGTTGCCCCCAGTGGCTGGAGCTGCGTTACGAACATGAGACTTACGACGCGGCTGAAGCCGTGCAGGTAACAAAGCCCGACTTCGCCGTGAATCCAGTGGGCGCTCATTTGCGTCACAATGGTAATGCGGAGCGAAGATGACGAACAGGTGACTCTTCTGCTTTGCAGCGAGCGATGGTAATTCAGCTTGGGTTACCTTCTCGTACCTAAGTTGTAGGCGAATCCCGCCTGCATTTGCAGGTTCTCCTCGCAGTTTGAGTGACTTAGGGTAGATTTGCCATAGCGCCGCAGATACAGAGGAGTCCTGTGGATTCGAGTCACCTTCCCGACATCTTTGCTCTTTGCCTCTTTATCGGCGGCTTTCGTCCTCTGGTTCGGCGCGTTGGGTCGCACGTCAACCTGTGGTTTCTGGGTTGGGGCTTTCTGCTGGCGCATTACCTTTTGCTGAGCGTGGGGCCTGCGGCCGGCCCTGTCGCGATGGCGGAAAGGCTGGCCACGATCTGGACGATGCAGCTTTGTGCCCTGTGTTTTGTGGTGGCCGCGGCGAACACGCCGGGTTTGCACGTCGATTCGCTGCTTGCGCTGGAGCTGGCGACTCCGGTTCTGCTGCAGTCCGCCTTCGCGGTACTATGCCCGGGACGCACGGGCCTGCAGATGTTCGCTACGGGCCTGTTTCTTCTGCCCGGCGCGCACATGCTGGTGCGGCCGAAACATCGAAGCCGGTCCATGCTCGTCTTGAGTATGGCGTTTGCGCTGTTTGCGTTGGCGACCATGCCGCTGGCGGCACGTCTGCCGGTTGCGGGGCTCATCAGCAATGGAGCGCTGGCGATGTTGTTCCTGTCGGCGGCTTACCTGTATGCCGCGGCTTCGCAACGCTTTTCGCGCGGCATTGTGGCCGCGGTGGCAGGCCTGAGCATGTGGGGGCTCAGCTTTCCGCTGGCCGATGTGTGGCGGCACACGCATGCCGGTGGGCATTTGAATCGCGCGCTGCTGGAGTGCCCGCAATACCTGGTGATGGCGGGCATTATTCTTACGCTGCTTGAAGAGTATCTTCGCCGAACCGAGCGGATGGCCATGCACGATCCGCTGACCGACCTGCCCAACCGGCGGCTTTTTGAAGAGCGTCTGGTGGCGACGATGGAAGAGGCGCGCACCAACCGCACGACCGTCGCGTGCCTGGTGATCGATGTGGACAATTTCAAGACCATCAACGATACGCTGGGCCACAATGTAGGCGACGAGCTGCTGCGGGCGCTGGCAGTACGGCTCTCGTGGCATATGAGCCCGCGCGACATTCTCGCCCGCACGGGTGGCGACGAGTTTACCGCGCTGCTGGCTGGCGTTCACGATGAGAATCATTTACGCTTTATAGCTTCGGCGATGATGTCGGCGGCTTCGGTGCCGATTGCAATCGACGAGCACCAGTCGGTGGACGTGCGGATTTCCGTCGGCATCGCGCTTTCGCCCGACCATGCGGATGATATCGACGAGCTGCGGCGCATGGCGGATGAAGCCATGTACAGCGCCAAGCGGCGCGGCGGCAGCATTCTGGCGTTTGCCGAAAGCAAGTAGCCGGCCGGCTGCAAGCGCGGATTTGCTTCGAGGCCTACAAATCAGGCAGCCATCAGGAGTATTCTGGGTTCTCTATGGCGATTCAGGTTCAGGCCTCGCAGCCGGGCACGATGACTTTGGACGCGTTCAACGGTTTGCCGGCGCCGGCGGCCGAATCGCACCTGCTGGCGCTGTGCGGGTCGAGCCGCTGGGCTTCCACGCTGGGCCACAAGCGTCCGTTCCACGACGCGGCGCATATGCAGCACGCGGCCTCCAATCTGTGGTTTCTGCTGGACGAGCCGGACTGGCTGGAAGCGTTTGCTTGTCATCCGCGTATCGGCGAGAGCCGGGCTCCGGCTTCGCCGGCTTTTTTAGAGCATTCCAGCAACGAGCAGCAGGTGGCGCAGCAAAGCCTGGCGCCAGTGGCGGACGCGCTGTTCGAGGGCAATCGGCGGTACGAGGACCGATTCGGCTTTCTGTATATCGTATTCGCCTCGGGCCGCAGTGCGCCGGAGCTGCTGGCCTTGCTGGAGCAGCGCTTGCGCAACGACCGCATTACGGAGCTGCACGAAGCCGCGCGGCAGCAGAATCGGATTACCTCGCTGCGCCTGCAGACCTGGCTTCAGCAGACCCGGCTTGAAGGTTGAGGGACACCCGATGAGCGGCATCTCTACCCATATTCTGGATACCGCGCTCGGCCGTCCGGCAACCGGTGTGCGGGTGACGCTGGAGCGGCAGGAGGAAGGGACCTGGCTGGAGATTGCGGAAGGCGCGACCGATGCAGATGGTCGCTGCCGGCCCTTGCTGGCGGCGGACCGGGTGCTTGCAGGGGTGCATCGCCTGACGTTTGCGACGATGGCGTACTTTGCGGCGATGGAGCTGGTTACGCTGTATCCGGAAGTTACGATTACGTTTACGGTGGCTGCGGACGAGGTCGATTACCACATTCCGCTGCTACTGACGGCACACAGCTACACGACCTACCGGGGCACGTAAGAGGGAATCTGATGGCAGTTCTGGCAGAAAATCATTACGGGAAATCGCAGGTGCGCCTACTGAAGGTGGTGCGGCGTCCGCAAGGCAACGACGTGTACGACTGGACTCTGGGGATTTACCTGACGGGCCCGTTCGAGGCCTGCTACACCGAAGGCGATAACACGGGCATTCTGGCCACCGACACGATGAAGAACATGGTCTATGCGGTGGCGCGCAGCAGCACGGCGGAGACCATGGAAGCGTTTGCGCTCGAGCTCGCGGGCTTTCTCGCCGGGCGCAATCCCGGGGTGAGCAGCGTGCGGGTGACGGTTGAGGAAAAGATGTGGATGCGCCTAAAGGTGACGGGCGAGCCGGCGAAGCATCCGGCGTCGTTTCTGCAGCGTGGGCCGGATGTGGCGACGGTGTCGGTGACGGTGCGGCCAGGGCAGGCAGCAGTGGTGGTGGCGGGGGTGAAAGGGCTGGTGATCATGAAGACGGCGGACTCGGCGTTTCATGGCTTTCTGCGCGACGAGTTGACTACGCTGCCTGAGACCGCAGACCGGCTGCTGGCGACAGAGGCCACGATTGAATGGCTGTATTGCGCGTTGCCAAGGGAACCCGCGGCCGTGCGCCAGGCCGTGATGGATACGCTGCTGACGACCTTTGCCAACCACCAAAGCCTCTCCGTGCAGCACACGCTGTACGCGATGGCTGAAGCCGCGTTGGCGAGCCACCCGGAGCTGGCTGAGCTTACTTTGACGATGCCGAACCGGCACAACATTCCGGCCAACCTGGCGGCGCTTGGGCTGGACAATCCGAACACGATTTTTGTGCCGACGCCCGAGCCTTTCGGGCTGATTCATGCGCGGGTGACCCGCTGAGGGGGAGTGACGATTCGGTCACCTGGGTTTGGGGCGGATGTATCACTTTTCGTGGAATGGCGCGTCCAATCCCAATCGCGCAGAGGGAACAGGCAGGTACATCGTTCGTTGCCAGGGCCGCTATCGTGTCCGGATTGCTTCAGGATTCGCTCGCAGCCACCGGCTCCCATATAATCGAGCTTCCCCCAACTTTTGCGGGACGTGATTTCCAGAGGCAGTGAGGGTGTGCGTATCTTTACCAGGAAACAACCGAACCAAAGCAGTCTGAAGCCCCAGAACGTGCCCGCCGAAAGGGTTTCCACCCCAGCAGCCCGCCACTTCTTCCTTCTCGCCGTCGTTCTGGGCGGCAGCTTTGCCACCCCTCTGGTGCTCGAGGCGCAGGACGCGGCCGGTGCCGCGCCGACGCCGGATCAGGCGCAGTATGGCAATACGCAGAGTCTGTGCACCCCGCAGGTGATCGGCAACCGCCGCATTCCAAGAGAATCCGTGCTGGCGCGCCTGTTTTCGCACCAGGGCGATATCTTCGATCCGGCCATCGTAGAGCGGGATTTCAACTCGCTTTGGAACACCGGCTATTTTGAGAACGTGCGCATCGAGCGCGTGGATACCCCGGCCTGCGTGCAGCTGATCGTGTATGTGAAAGAAAAGCCGACCATTCGTGAGTTGAACTATAAGGGTTTGAACGCGGTGACGCTTTCGGACCTGCAGGAGCGTTACAAGAAGGATAAGGTCGGCGTTACGGTCGAGTCGCAGTACGACCCGACACGCATCAAGCGTGCCGAGCAGTCTATTAAGGATCTGCTTTCCGAGCACGGGCACCAGTTTGCGACGGTGAAGGAAGAAGTCAAAACGATTCCCCCGGCCGCGGTGGCCATCACGTTCAACATCAAGGAAGGCCCGACCGTAAAGGTGGGCAAGATCGCCTTTGACGGCAACACGGCGCTGCCCGACCGGACGCTGATTGCGGCGATGAAGAACCTGAAGCCGATTGGGGTGCCACACTCGATTTTTCTTGAGAACCTGCTGCCCCGCACCTACGACGCCTCGAAGCTGGACGAAGACGCCGAGCGTGTGCGCTATGCGTATCGCGACCGCGGCTACTTCAAGGCGCTGACGGGCGACCCGAAAACGCGGGTACGCGACACCTCCACATTGAATCCGCTGACGTTACGTCCGACGATCGGCAAGAAGATCGACATCCTGATCCCGATCGAGGAAGGTGAGCGTTATAAGCTGGGCGGCATCACGTTCAAGGGCAACACGCACTTCCAGAACACGCGTGTGCTGCGTGCGCAGTTTGCCATCAAGGATGGCGAATACTTCAACGCCAGCCTCTTCGGCAAGGGTCTGGAGCAGCTGCGCAAGGCGTACGGCGAGCAGGGCTACATCAACTTTGTCGGCTCGCCGCAGCCGCGTTTCGATGAAGCCAAGAAGCTGATCTATCTGGATATCGACATCGACGAAGGTAAGCCCTTCTACATTTCGCGGATCGAGTTTCAAGGCAACACAATCACACGCGACAAGGTGATCCGGCGCGAGCTGCTGGTGGATGAAGGAAGCGTCTACAACTCGCGGCTGGTAGACCTGTCGCTGCTGCGGCTGAACCAGCTGAGCTACTTCGAGAATTTGAAGTCGGAAACGGACCTCGAAACGCGCCAGAACGCCGACGACGGCACGGTCGACCTGCTGCTGAAGCTGAAGGAAAAGGGCAAGAACTCCATCGGCCTCAACGGCGGTGTGTCGGGTCTTTCGGGCACGTTTATCGGACTGAACTACGAGACCAACAACTTTCTGGGTCTGGGCGAAACGCTCTCGGTGCAGGCCAATATCGGCGATCTGTCGCGCAATCTTTCGTTCGGCTTTACCGAGCCTTACCTGCGCAACAAGCCGATTTCGCTGGGTGTTTCGGTATTTACCCAGAAGTACGACTACAACCCGGCCAAGGCCTACGGCGCGGCGGCGGGAGCTTCAGCCAATCAGGCCGCGGCGCTTGGTTCGCAAACGACGAACTACAACACCACCACCACGGGTGCGACGCTTTCGGTTTCGGAGCCGCTTCGTCACTTCTTCGTCAACAAGGGCGTCGCGCGTATTGGGGCTTCGTACTCGCTTTCGCGTTCGTCGGTAGCGACCTTCAACA
Organism: uncultured Granulicella sp.; assembly: GCA_964282835.1. Lineage (GTDB taxonomy): Bacteria > Acidobacteriota > Terriglobia > Terriglobales > Acidobacteriaceae > Edaphobacter. The sequence goes on along the minus strand of OZ196157.1, from coordinate 3,919,153 downwards.
CGAACACGCGCAACGTGTTCCAGTCGCTGGCCTTCCGGTCGGGTGTGACGGGGCAGAACCAACTCAACGGCATCATTACGTCGGTGATTACCCCTACGTTCAATCTCTCGTCGCTTGACCGCTCGCAGGGCCCGCACAACGGCAAAGACCTGAACATCCAGTTTCAGGTAGCGGGTGCGGGCGGCAACGTCAAGTACTTCGCGCCGGCCATCGCGTACCGACAGTTCTTCCCGTTCAAGGGTCTGCGGGAGAACCGCGAAGGCCATAATGTGCTTGGCTACCGCATCCAGCTGGCGCACGTAAACGGCTTTGGCGGCGAAGTGGCGCCGCCCACATCGCGCATCTACGGTGGTGGCGAATCGGATACGCGCGGCTTCGACGTTCGCGCCTCAAGCCCCTACGTCTTCGTGCCCACGCGAGTGGACTTCAATCTGACCAACCCGGACGGCACGACGTTGCCGCGCGATCCCTCGAACCCGGCGCTTGGCAACATCACGATCCCGCTGCCGGTTTACCGGCTGGTTTCGATCGGCGGCGACACCCAGCTTACGTCGAATACCGAGTACCGCATCCCGATTGTCAACCAGGTTACGTTTGCCTTCTTCAATGACTTCGGCCTGACGTTCAACACGCTCAGCAACCAGTTGAAGCAGTCGGCGTCGGGTTTGTCGACGATCGCGAGCCCGTCCTACGGCTGCCCGCAGTTTGTGAATGGCGCTTGCTTCGGCGGCCAGCAGGTGCACTTCAACCAGTACCTGAACACGGTTCCGGGGACAAATTTTGTGCCTCGCGACTCGCTGGGCGCGGAATTGCAGGTGATCCTGCCGATTGTCAATGCGCCTTTCCGCATCTATTACGCGTATAACCCTCTGCGCCTGTTCAAGAGCCTGCCGCAGCAGCTGGCGCTTCCCCTTACCGGGCCCGGCACCACGGGTACCTTCCAGAGCCTGTTCCCGACCAGTGGGCAGTTCAAGGGTGCGGGCGACTTTACCTATCTGCAGGCGGTGCAGCTCTACGGTGCTAATTATGTGCTGCGCGAGCCGCGCAAGACGCTTCGTCTGACGGTGAGTACGACCTTCTAGGAACCACCCGGCGGTGTAAGCTCTGGCTTGTTCTTTTGTTGTCGTTCCCGAAGGGAATCTGCTTCTATTCTGGCCTTTCGGTCTCTCGGCTATGTAGAGGGGGACACAGCAGATTCCCTGCGGGAACGACGACAAAGAGTAGCGGTCGGCATCCAAAAATCTATGACGACCCAGTACGATTCCGGCCGCAGCCCCTCCACTTCGTTCTTCACGTTCCTCTTTGCGGTGCTGCTGGGGGCTGCCGGGCTAGCATTCTTTCTGCATCATGCCTCGACCGGTCTGCCGGAACGGCTGGCGACGCTGATTGCCGGACGCAAGGAGAGCTTCAACACTTCGGTGCCGGCGGTGGTGGACAAGATTCAGCACCTGAACCGGCTGGAATCCGTGGTGTACTCGCTGGATTCGGTGGTAGAAGGGGCGAAGACGAGCCCGGTGTTTCCGGATATCCTGGCAGCCGATCGCCTGCTGCTGGTGGTGCACGGACAATCGATTGCCGGGGTGGATCTGGCCAAGCTGAAGCCCGAGGATGTGCGTATCGATGGAGCCGACAACCGATCGATCCATGTAAACCTGCCGGCTTCGGAGATCTTCGTGACCACGCTGGATAACGAGCATACGCGTGTCTACTCGCGGACGACGGGGCTTCTGGTGCCGGTGGATCGTGACCTGGAAACACAGACGCGGGCCAAGGCGCAGGAGCAGCTGCGACAGGCTGCGCTGAGCGACGGCATTCTGGATGCTGCCCGCCGGAACGCTCGCTCGACGATTGCGACGCTGCTGTATTCGCTTGGCTTTCGGCAGGTTGACGTTACCTAGGGATCTTTTGCCCGGCTGCCGGTATCGACCCGGGTGCGGGTTGCTTCATCCCGCGAAAGCGGCATTGTTCATGGATGTGCAACCTGGGTTATCATCCACACATTATGTTGCGCTTGTTCAACTCTCCCTTTTTCGGCAAGAAGTTTGAAGATGTTCCAGCGGCGCTGGTCGCGGCTGCCAGCAGGGTACTCCGCTCCGCGCGTGAAGGTGCGGAAGAAGCGGCTGAGCAAGGGCATGGGCCCGAGTCGACGCTGCTGCTGACGCTGGGCTGGATTTCGGCCGGTCTCGGAGCGGTAGCGGTGGGCCTGTTTGTGGGCCGTGAACTGCGCCAGCGCTACAAGTTCAACCGGCGCACTCCGTATGACTTGTATGCGCATTCCGGCGGGGATGAAGTGCAGGATATTGAGTTTGGCCTGGGCATTTAGGCGTGGGGGCGAAAGGCGACCGCAGATTCCCTTCGGGAATGACAACAAGGTAAGCACTAGCATCTCCCTTGATTTTCGCTGCGTCATTTACCATCGAAGGCGATGGATACTTCAGTCAAGGCAGCGTTTCTGTTTCCAGGTCAGGGTTCCCAATCAGTAGGCATGGGCCTGGAGCTTTACGAGAATTTTCCCGTGGCCAAGGCCATATTCAAAGAGGCGGATGATGCGCTCGGCTTTCATCTTTCGCATGTAATTTTCGAAGGGCCCGCGGACACACTGCAACTGACCGAGTATACCCAGCCGGCTATTTTGACCGTGTCGGTTGCGGTGCAGCGTGTGCTTGCGGAGGCTCTGCCGGGCCTGGTGCCGGCGTTTGCGGCGGGCCACTCGCTGGGGGAGTACAGCGCCCATGTGGCGGCCGGAACGCTTACGTTTGCAGAGGCTGTGCGCACGGTGCGGATGCGCGGGCGTTACATGCAGCAGGCCGTGCCGCAGGGCCAGGGCGCGATGGCGGCCATTCTGGGGCTTTCGGCCGAGCGGGTGAATGACCTATGCGCGGAGGCCTCGGACGAGCTGGCCGCGCCGCCGCCGGTGGATACCACGCCGACGGAATCGAGTGAGCCACGGGCCGCGGTAGCGCGGTCGATCGTCGCGCCGGCCAATTTGAACTCGCCCGAGCAGATTGTGATTTCGGGGTCGCAGGCGGCGGTCGAGCATGCGGTCGAATTGGCCAAGGCAGCCGGGGCCAAGAAGACCGTGATGTTGAAAGTGTCGGCGCCCTTCCATTGTGGGTTGATGCAGCCGGCGCAGGAACAACTGGCCAGTATCCTGGAAGGCGTGGTGCTGCTCGATCCAGGCTTTCCGGTGGCGTGCAACGTGGATGCCCGGCTGGTGACGCGGCGGTCGGATGTACGCGATTGCCTGATCCGGCAGGTGACGGGCGCGGTGCGCTGGGTGGAGTGTGTGGAGCTTCTGATCGCCCAGGGGGCGACGCACCTGATCGAACTTGGGCCAGGCAAGGTGCTAACCGGGCTGACGCGTCAGATTGTGGGGCGCGGGGCGGAGTCGCCCGTCAGCCTGAATGTCGAAGACAAGGCCAGCCTGGAAAAGACGCTGGCGGCCTTCGGGTAGTGGATAACGGATAAGCCGACGGATGCGGATGCGCAGGATCAAAGTGAAAGAGACTGCGCCGACGCTGGTGCCCGGCGCGCGTAATGCCAACGGCCAGGTGCTGGTCGGCGATACGGGCTGGGCGTCGGAGAGCCGGGCAGGGCAGCGGGTCTACCGCATGCGCTGCGGGACGTGCGGGCTGGAGTACGGGGCGAACGGCATCGACGTGGAGAAGCGCGCCTGCCCGGGCTGTGGAGGCGGGGTGAAGGGTGAACGGCTGCGCGAGCGGGGGGCCGGGCTGTTCGAGTAGCTGGTGTGATGGCAGGAAAGCAGCCGCAGATTCCCTTCGGGAATGACAACAAGAAAGAAGACGCCTGTGTAGAGCGTGTCCGTGCTACTGACTCAGGGTTTCCCGTACTTCGTCTGAGGGTGCGCTCTGGTTGTGGTGCCGATCGACGGCGGTAACCCGATAGCGGTACGTGCGGCCGGGTTGCGCGGTTAGATCGCGGAAGGAAGGTACAGGCACGGGCTGCGGAGTGAGCAGGCTAAAGGCAGCTCCGGAGGCATCGCTGCGATAGATCTGGTAACCCAGCAGGCCGGCAGTCGCGGAGGCCTCCCAGGATAGATCGATGGAGGGCGGCGCGAGGGAGGGAATAGCGATCAGGCCTGTGGGGACATCGGGCGGAAAGCTGTAGACGTAGGTGAAGAAAGCCGGTGGCGAGGGCAGGCCGGCAATCTCGAGGTCATGGCCTTCAAGCGTGACGGTCTGGGTGCGCTGGGCGACGTAACGGAAGGCGATACCCTCGAGCCTGGGGTCGAGGACAGTGCGGTCGAGCATGCCGCTGCCGTTGCCTGGAACCGGCGCGGCGCGGAAGACGACGGGCTGTGAAGGGTCGCTCGAGGCCAGGGTGCGGCTTCGATCCGGCTTGCTGGCCGGAGGGCTGCCGACCTGGATCCCGGCCACCTGGGCAGGGGTGCGCGTCAACTGCACCGCCGCCGGTGAGCCCCCCGACGCCCAGGCGACGAGGGTTCCGCCAGGCCGCGCGCTCAGGGTAAGGGGACCCATCGGCGGCAGGGCAGGGCCGGCTGCGGCAAAGGCCGGGGCGGACAAACCGGCCGAGCGGCCGCGACCGTTCAGGATTGCCACCCGATATTCGAGCAGCGCGAGGCTCGTGCGAAGCGCGGGCGGCAGGGTATCGGCCACCTCGTTAGGACCCGGAACCGTGGCGACCCGCAGGACGGGTGTACAGGGGCCATGGGCGGGAGAAGCGAGTTTCCGGCAAACGGACGCGGTGAGAGGCGGGATGGAACGCCCTCCGTCGGTGGTGGTGTCCGGCGTCGTCCAGGCGAGGGTGACCTGATCGCCGACGCGCCGGGCGGTGAGCGAATCGGCCGTTTGCTGGAGATGCAGGGATGGCGCGCGCGGGTTTCCGGGGCTGGCGCAGCCTGCCAGCAGCGCCAGTGTGGCCGCGGCCAGGCAGCCAGGCCAGGTCCGGCTGCAGCCTGCGGCCAATAGCTGCGCCAGCGTGGGGCATTGCGGTTGCGGTGACGAAAAAGCGGGCACAGCAACAGGCTAGCATTTGCCCAGGGAGACTGGCCTTCAAGAGAGTAGTATCCGGTTTTCGACGGGCCCGTTCGCTTACCGAACCGCAGACGCATCCAATGACAGCACTTACACATCTATTGACGGTATGAAAAGCATTACGCAAAAACGAGCTTTCTCCACTCCGGAACTGCCCGAAGCTGTGCATCCGCTTCCCGAGCCGGCAGAGGTTACCAGCCATCAGCAAATCGACGGTGAGGCAGCCGAGTCGTTCATCGCTGAAAAACGTATTGGCGAAAGAATCAAATACCTGCGGCTGAAGAAATCGATGGGTCTGGTTGAACTGGGCCGCCACACGGGCCTTTCGGCCAGCTTTCTGTCACAGTTGGAAACCGGCCGGGTCGTTCCTACCCTGCGTAACCTGGCTCGCATCGCCATGGTGTTTTCGAAAGACCTGAGCTTCTTTTTCGATCCGGAACCGCAGACCCTGTTCCGGGTACACCGTGCGAAGGATCGCGTCAAGCTTCCGCAAACGGGCGTCACCGATCCTTCGTATTTCTTCGAGAGCCTCGGGTACCTGGTGCCGGACCGGCAACTGGATCCCTACTTTGCCGAGTTCCTGCCGAACAAGCGCGACCGTGAGCCACGTGCCCACCAGCACCTGGGCTGCGAGTTCCTCTACCTGCTGACCGGGCAGCTGGACGTGCAGCACGGAGAGGTAACCCACCATGTCGGCGCGGGCGATGCGGTGTATTTCGACGCCACCACGATCCACAGTTATGTGTGTGCCGGGGACGAGCCGGCAACGGCGTTGATCGTGACCCTGCAGCAGCAGTTGGCGCCGTCTTCGAGCCATCGGCCAAGCAGCTTCGTTTCCTCGCGGGCACGGGCGGCGGCGCTCACGGTAAGTCTGCAGCGTCCGCTGGAAGGTACGCTTTCGAAAAAAGCGCAGTAATCTTTTCGAGCGAAAGCAGAAGTCCGCCCTTCGGGGCGGCTTTTTGCGTTTGCGCGGTGGAGGAAGGCCTGGCGCGTCTCAGGCGACACGGCGCGGCGATTCGCCATCCATTGCAATGCAAGCGGCTTGGAGCAAGCGAGTCGCCAGGAGGATGAAATGGCGGAGACAGTAGAAAAACCGGTGAACACGGCAAGGCAGAGTTTTACGCCGCTGCCGGAAGCCAAGCAGGTGGGCAGTCATTACGAAGCGTTGCCGCAGGGTGCGAAGGATGGCTGGGTTCACGGGCACGCGCGCCAGAGCATCCTGGTAGAACCGCAGGCGCTCTACGAGCTTTGGAGTGCCGTAGAGAAGTTTCCCCTGTGGCAGGAGCATGTCGTCTCCGTAACGCGTACCGGGCCGAAGACAAGCCATTGGGTGATGGGCAATCCCGAAGATGCGGATGGCAAGAGAATAGAGTTTGATAGCGAGATTATTGAAGACGTGCCCGGAAGCAGGATCGCGTGGAAGTCGATCGCCGGCGACGTGGAGCAGAGCGGGCAAGTTGACTTTGCGGCGCGTCGCGACGGGCGTGGAACTGTGGTCACGCTGATCCAGCACTTCAAAGTGGGCAAGCTTGCCAATGCGGCCGCGAGCGTGGCCAAGCGCGGGCCGGAACAGACGGTGATCGAAGACCTGCGTCACTTCAAGGAGATGGCGGAGGCCGGCGAGATCCCGAGCGTGAAGGGCCAGCCCCATGGGCCGCGCGGGATCTCGGGCGGCATCAAGGAGTGGATGTACGGCGAGACGAATCCTACGCCGCCAGGCACTTCGGTTGCAGAGTAGCTCCACTGCCGCGCACAAGACAATCAGGACGATACAGAGTTGGTTTTGAGGAGAAGGTTATGAAGGCTGTTTGCTGGATGGGAGCTTCAAACGCGGAAGTGCACACGGTGGCGGATCCGGAGATTATCAATCCGCATGATTGCATTATCCGGGTGACACGGACCGCAATTTGCGGGAGTGACCTGCACCTGTTCGATGGATACATCCCGACCATGGAATCCGGCGATATTTTAGGCCATGAGTTCATGGGGATCGTGGAGGAAGTCGGGCCGGAAGTAAAGAAGTTGAAGCGCGGCGACCGGGTGGTGATCCCGTTTACGATCGCGTGTGGAAGCTGCGCGTTCTGCAGCAAGAAGCTCTGGTCGCTCTGCGACAACACCAATCCGAACGCGCATATAGCCGAAGCCATGTACGGCTACAGTGGGTCGGCATTGTTTGGCTACTCGCACATTTATGGCGGGTATGCCGGCGGGCAATCGCAGTACGTGCGAGTGCCGTTTGCCGACGTCGGACCGCTGGTGATCGAGAGTGATCTGCCGGACGAGAAGGTGCTGTTTCTTTCGGACATCTACCCGACCGGCTACCAGGGGGCGGAAAACGCCAACATCGAACCCGGCGACACAGTAGCAGTCTGGGGCTGCGGGCCGGTGGGGCTATTTGCAATTGCAAGCGCGTACATGCTCGGCGCGGGCAAAGTGATTGCGATCGATCGCTTCCCGGAACGGCTGAAACTCGCCCGTGAGTACTGCGGCGCGACCACGATCGACTACTCGGAAAACGATGTACTGGTCATCGAGGCGCTACGCGACCTGACCGGCGGCATGGGGCCGGATAGCTGCATCGACGCCGTCGGCATGGAAGCGCACTCGAACACTGCCATCGGTGCCTACGACAAGGTTAAGCAGGCGTTGATGATGGAGACGGACAGGCCGTTTGTGCTGCGGCAGGCGATCCAGTCAGTGCGCAAGGGTGGCACGCTTTCGATCCCGGGTGTCTACGGCGGGGTGCTCGACAAGGTGAACTTCGGCGCGGCGTTCGGCAAGGGCTTGAAGATGGGCATGGGGCAGACGCACATGCACAAGTACATGAAGCCGTTGCTGAAGACAATTGAAGAAGGGCGGATCGACCCGTCGTTTCTGATTTCGCATCGGATCGGCATCGAGCAGGCACCGGACATGTACAAGACGTGGCGCGATAAGCAGGATGCGGTAACGAAGATCGTGATCGATCCCTGGCAGGATGCGATCGTGGCTTAGCCTGAGCTAAAGCTTGACGCAGATGACACAGAAAGCACGGATAAGGCGGCGGGCCGGGACTACTCCTGGCCCGCTCTTTTTTAGGTGCGGGTGGCAATGTGCAGGCTCAGGTCGCGGAGTTGGATGTCGCTGACCGGCGTGGGGGCGTCCACCATTAGGTCGATGGCCTTGGCGGTTTTGGGGAAGGCGATGACCTCGCGCAGGCTGGTGGCGCCGGCGAGGATCATGACGATGCGGTCGAGGCCGAGCGCGATGCCGCCGTGGGGCGGTGTGCCGTATTCAAGCGCGTCGAGAAAGAAGCCGAAGCGGGCTTTCTGTTCTGCCTCATCCATGCCTAACGAGCGGAAGATTTCCGCCTGCACGTCCTTGCGATGGATACGGATGGAGCCGGAGCCGAGTTCTGTACCGTTGAGGACAATATCGTAGGCGAGCGCGCGCACGGCACCCTTGTCGCTGGTCAGGCGGCCTGCCTTGATGTCTTCTTCGTGCGGACTGGTGAAGGGGTGATGCGCAGCCTGCCATACCTTGGCGTTTTCGTCCCACTCGTACATGGGAAAGTCGGTGACCCAGCAGAATTTGTAGTCGGCGGCACTGCCGGTCTGGGTATAGCGGCCGTGTTTTTCGGCGTACTTGCGGCCGAGTTCGAGCCTCAGCCCGCCTACCTTCTTGTAGATCCACTGTGGGTCATGGTTCCACCGGGCGGGGGTGCCGAGCTTTGGCGTGATGACGATCATCAGCCCTTCAGAGGAGTTGGGCGCGACGCCCCACTCGTCGCCCGTCGCGTCGGCGAAGCGATTCTGGATGCCTTCGGCCAGCATGACGAAATCTGCGTTGGTTTTGAGGCGGGCTACGTCGAGGAAGTCGAGGCCGCAATCGCCGAAGAACTTGCGGATTTCATCCACCATCGAGCGCTTGGCGGTGCCGCTCATCTCCCCTGCTTGTGGGATGAGGAAGCCGAGGACGGGCAGATCCTGCTCGATCTTGAGCGCGATACGGAGCTCGGGAGTTACTACGTCCGAGAGCTCGACCATCGCGGGTAAACGCATGTCGGGCTTGTCGATGCCGTAGTTGCGGATGGCTTCGTCGTAGGTCATGTGGACGAACGGCGTGGTGAGCGCGACGCCGGCGGCTTTGAAGGCGGCGGTAAGGAAGCCCTCGACTGTCTTGAAGATGAGATCCTGCTGGGGGAAGGTCATCTCGAGGTCGATCTGGGTGAACTCGGGCTGGCGATCAGCGCGGAGGTCTTCGTCGCGAAAGCAGCGTGCGATCTGGAAGTATTTGTCGAAGCCCGACACCATGAGGATCTGCTTGAAAATTTGCGGCGACTGGGGCAGGGCGTAGAATTCGCCGGCGTGGACGCGGCTGGGCACCAGGTAGTCGCGGGCGCCCTCGGGGGTGGAGCGCGTCATGAAAGGCGTTTCAATTTCGAGAAAGCCGGCGTCTGAAAGGTAGTTGCGGATGGCGCGCGCGACCTCGTGCCGCAGGCGGAAGTTGGCCTGCATGCCGGCGCGGCGCAGGTCGAGGTAGCGGTACTTGAGGCGAACTTCCTCGTTGGCGATGGCGTCTTCGGCGGGCGAAAACGGAGGCGTCTTGGCGTCGTTGAGCAGAAGCAGGCCGGTGGCGGCCACTTCGATTTCGCCGGTGGACATGTTGGGGTTGACGAGCGACGGCTCGCGCAGGCGCACATTGCCTGTGGCCGCGACCACGTACTCGGGCCGGGCTGCCTCGGCGCGGGCGTGGGCTTCGGGGGCATGCTCCTTATCGAACACGACCTGGGTGATGCCGGAGCGGTCGCGGATGTCGAGGAAGATGAGATTGCCGTGGTCGCGGCGGCGGTTTACCCAGCCCATGACGGTGGCGGTGTGGCCGGCGTTTGAAGCGCGAAGATCGCCGCACATGGCGGTTCGTTGGAGAGTGCCGAGGAAGTCTAGAGTCACGATAGTTTCTATTGTACGAAAGCGGAGGGTGGGTGTGAGAAAGACAAGGGCAAAGGCAACCGCAGATTCCCTTCGGGAATGACAACAAGGGGCGAGAGCGGATTCTCCCGGGAGTGGCAGTAAAGCAGCGTGGCTAGGCGCTCGGCCAACGAAAGTGCCCTTTGGCTTGCTGGCCGTGGAAGGCGAGCAGCGACCATTCCTCCACGCCGGCGCCGATGTTATGGACGACCCTGGGGCCAAGTAGCCCGGTGGAGACGACGATGCCCACATGCGGGAGCTTACCGCCGAGCAGCCAGGTGAGTTCGTCGCCCACCTGCATCGGCTGCGGAAAATCGTTGCCGCCTGCGTGGCTGGCGGCGGCCCAGAGTTGCGCTCCCTGACGCCGCCAGAAGACTTCGAGGTTCAGGACGCGGCGATGATCGATGTTAGTGTCGGGCGCATGCAGGTGCCAGGTAGCGGGGTAGGCGGCGAAGTTGCGTGCCATGTCGTCATGCACGAGTTGTTGAAGATCGAGGCCGAGCCCGTCGCGAGCGGCGCGTACGACGACATCGGCGCAAACGCCGGTCGAGCGCGGCAGATCACCGCCAGGGTAGGGAATGCGGGCGTAGTTGGGGTCGTAGCCGGTGGTGACGCCGAGCTGCTGCCGGGCAGCGGCGGCCAGGCGTACACCTGCCGTGCGCTGCGCGAACGCGGCGGGGGCCACGGCCAGGGCTGCGCTAAGGCCTGCGAGGAAACGGCGTCGTTCCATGATCGTCGCCTCCATCTTATGCGAGATGTGGTGGAATGGGAGGATGGCGGTTCCGAGTGAAGTGCGCCGGGTGCAGGCGGCTATCGACAACAAGAACCACAAGGAGCTCCAGTGGAGCCTGTGGTACGCGCGGCTGCGCCAGACCGTGCCCTCGGCGCGGCCGGCGGACGTGAAGTACTGGTCGGCGGTAGAGCGGCAGGTGGAAGAGACGCTCCATCCCCCCGCCGCGGCTCCGGTGTATGCGACGCGCAAGAAGAAAGCGACAAACCGGGGCCTGGGGATGGGACCGATCGCGAAAACGTAAGGAGCGGGCTATGTTTCGGATGGTCATCGCATGCATACTGCTGGTTGCTCCGGCCCTGGCGGCACCCGTCGCGCACGGTGGCGCGAACGTATGCGACACGTTTAGCGAGGCGACCGTGCGGATGCTGACCGGAGTTCCCTCCGGGGCTTTCTCGAAACGAGTTTCGCGGCGGGGTCCAAATGGGGAACGATGCGTTTACGGCGTGTACCAGGGCGATCTGGTGCTGGATGTGTACCGTTTTGCCTCCGATGCTGCGGCGGAGGCTCAGCTGGCGAAGCTTGGCCCGGTGACCAACTCCTACAACTTCACGCAGAGCCCCTATGGGACCGACCAGGTGAACGAGTGGCACAACGTACTCTCTGAAACCGCCGACGAAGAAGTGTTCGACCTTGCCGGGTATGCGGCGCGGCACGGCAGCACGGTTGTGGCCATCGGGCTGGACCGGCCGGGCTCCGACTTCAGCAAGGACGGCATCAAGCGCCTGCAGGGCGCGGCCCTGACCACAGCCGGCGCGCAGCTTGCGCCGTGGCCGCAGGAGGACGTGTGCGCCCGGGTGCCGGCGCATGCAATCCAGACCCTGGTGGCGCTGGGCCCGGCCACGGTGCTGACGAGCGTGAAGAAGTCGTCGGGAGGCAACAGCGAATGCGACTACGAAATACATCCGTATGACTCCGACGACCCGGTCGCCATGCGTGTGGTGTTGACGGCATCGCGGTACATCAACGATGCGGAGGCGCTCGCAGACCTGCGGGTGAAAGGCACCTCCGCACCTGACCTCGGCACGGGCGACAACAGAGATCTGCTGCTGCAGGTGGATGACCGCAGAGACACAGCCTATGTACTGCATGCGGGCGACGTGGGTAAGGTGTTCGTGTCTTCAGGCGAGGCGGCGGCGCTTGATCAATCTTCGTACCAGGCGCATCTGGAACAGGCAGCACTGCTCGCGGCCGGTACTTCGGTGCTGCCGGGTGGGGCACTCAGCAGTATTCCGGCGGCGGTAGAGCCAGACTGGGCGACCAAAACACAGCACGAGGGGCGGGAGTTCTTCGAGCATTACTGGTGGATCCTGGTATTCGCGCTGCTGATCGCCTGGTTCTTCTGGAGTCGTCATCGCAGGCACGAACTGATTCTGCACGGGACGCCGGGTACGGCGCGCGTCAACGCGATCTCAGACACCGGCGTGACGGTGAACAACAGCCCGATGATCCGCTTGCATGTTACGCTGACGCCGCAGAACGGCATGCCCTACGAGGCAACGGCGACACAAACAGTGAGCCGGCTGGAAGCCCCCGCAAGCTGGGTCGGGCGGACGCTGAATGTGCGCATCGATCCTAAGAATCCGCAGCGGTTTGTTGTTGTGTGATCAGCGCATGAGGTGAATGGCGCAGCCGATCTCGAGCTTCGCCCAGGAACGATCAGTAACTCGTCGTAAGCTCTCCTCTCAGGACTGCGAGAAGAAGCGATGCATCCAACACCCGCTCAGTCATTGGCTGCAGCTTCGCGGCGCTCTGCCAGGAGCTCCGCAACAGGATCGCGACCAGTTGGATTCGCTGCTTCAAACTCCGCACTGGCAGCTCTGAAGATGGCTAGGACTTCCTCTCTGCTTTGCATGGCTCGGGCTTCGCGGCCTCAGCGGCCTGCAGTGCGGCGCGCAGAACAAAGGTATTCACCGAGCGATGTTCACGCGCAGCCGCTTCGGTGAGGATGCGGTGCTCTTCGGGCGTAGCGCGGATACCAAGCGGCTTGCGGACAACGGCCGGAGTACTCATGGATACATTGTGTCTACATTTTGTAGACACAATCAAGTCCGCTTGCCTGCCCCTTCCTGCAGGAAGAAGACGAGGTCGTCGCCGTTCACCTCCACCTGCTCTCCTGTGGCAAAGGTCTTCACCTTCACCCTGCCGCCGGCGAGCTCGTCTTCGCCGAGCAGGACGATGGTGCGGGCGAGCTTATCGGCGAGCTCGAATGATTTACGCAGCTTGAAGCTGCCGTCGCCGACCTCGACCGCCAGGCCGGCGCGGCGCAGCTCGCGGGCAAGCGCCAGTGCAGCGGGATTGCGCTCCATGCCGAGCGGGGCGATATAGGCATCGAGTTTTTCCTGCAAGGGCTCGGAGGCCTGAGCTTCGAGCGTCAGGATAAGCCGGTCCTCGCCGATGGCGAAGCCGATGCCGGGCGCGCGCGGGCCGCCCAGCATTTCGCTCAGGCCATCGTAGCGGCCGCCGCCCAGCAGCGCGTTCTGGGTGCCAAGCCCGGAGCCCGCTGTATCGGAGGCGGGCACCGTGAATTCGAACGTCGTGCGGGTGTAGTAGTCGAGCCCGCGGACCAGGCGGGGGTTCAGGTGGTACGCCACGCCGCAGGCATCGAGCGACGCAAGCACCTGGGTGAAATGCGCGGCGGAGTCTTCGCTCAGGTAGTCGGCGATTTTAGGCAAGGCATTGATGATGTCCTGATCTTCCGGGGCTTTGGAGTCGAGGACGCGCAGCGGGTTGGTTTCGGCGCGGCGGCGGTTGTCTTCGCACATCCGGTCCTTTACCGGGGCGAGCGCTTCACGCAGCGCGGCGTTGTAGCGGCGGCGGTCGTCGGCCGAACCTACGGAGTTGAGCTCGAGCCGCCAGCCTCGCACGCCCAGCTCGTCGAGCAGGGTGGAAAGCATCTCGAGGATTTCGGCATCGCGGACTGGGCTCTCGGAGCCGCTGGTCGCCGGGCCAAGCACTTCGGCGCCGACTTGCCAGAACTGGCGGTAGCGTCCGCGCTGAGGTCGCTCGCGGCGAAACTGCGGGCCGATGTAGAACAGCTTCTGCAGCCCGCCCGAGGCTTCGAGCTTGTGCTCGATGTAGGCGCGCACGACGCCGGCGGTATTTTCCGGCCGCAGCGTCAGCGTCTGCGCCTTTTCGCTGGCGGCGCGCGCGCGGTCTTCCCAGGTGTACATCTCTTTTGAAACAATGTCGGTTTCCTCGCCTACGCCCCGGGCGAAAAGCTCGGTGGCCTCGAAAACAGGGGTGCGGATTTCGCCGAAGCCATACCGCGCAAAGACGCTGCGCGCGGTAGTTTCCACGCGGTTCCACAAGGCGGTTTCAGGCGGCAGCAGATCGCGTGTGCCTCGTACAGCTTTCACAATAGCCATGCGTTTAGTCTAACCAACCAGCAGCTCTCCGGCAGACCCTGCGAGGCCCTGCATAAGAGCATCCGGCACCATGGCTCACGCATCACAAAGCGAGGCTGTGTGCTGAAAGGATCCGATATGATTTCGCACCGTTCGATCGTTGTTGCATCCCTTGCGTTGGCCTTCTCGCTGGCCTCTGCACAAACGGCTACGCCAGGAGCGGGCTCGCAAACCACAACCACCCAGACGACCACCAGTGTCCCCGACTCCACGGCGGCGCCGCTGACCAAGAAGCAGATGAAGGATCAGCAGAAGCAGCAGAAGGCAGCGGAAAAGGCGGCCAGCGAGCAGGCCAAGGCCCAGAAAGATCAGGCAAACGCGCTGAAGCATGCCGACAAGGCGACCGACGCGCAGCAAAAGGCCAACACGCCGCAGTAGCAGGCTTGCCGCTGTCAGGAGGGTGGTATGCTTTGCGGATGAAAAAGCTTTTCGCCCTGCTGGCTTATCTCCTGGTTGCGACCTCCGCCTTTGCGCAACAGACTGCACCGGACCGTTCGGAGGTTCTGCTGCAAAGGCTTGCGGACGCTCCCGGCCCTTCGGGTGCCGAAGAGCCGGTGCGCGCGCTAATGGTGCCTGAGATGAAGCAGTTTGCCTCCGAGCCGGTACGCTACGACGGCATCGGTTCGGTCATCGCGCAGCAGAATCAACAGGGCGGGGGCAAACAAGGCCCGCGCATCATGATCGATGCCCACATGGACGAGCTGGGCGGCATGGTGCGGCGCGTTACCCCTAACGGCTACCTCACCATGCAGATGCTGGGCGGCTGGCTCGATCAGGCGCTGGTCGATCAACGCTGGATCATCCTGGGCAGCAAGGGCCCGGTGCATGCCGTCACAGGCATTCGCGACATCCACGTGCTGCCGGCGGACGACCGCACCAAAGTGTTTCCGCGCGATTCGGTCTTCCTCGATGTAGGGGCAAAGGATGCCGCGGGCGTAGCCGCTTTGGGCGTCGCACCCGGCGATCCGGTTGTGCCGGATTCGCCCTTCCTGCGGCTTGGCAGCACGGGCAATTACCTGGGCAAGGCTTGGGACGATCGCATCGGCTGCGCGGTGCTGCTCGAAGCCATGCGCCGCACGGCTGCCATGCCACATCCCAACACGCTCGTCTACGTGGCGACTGTGCAGGAGGAAGTCGGTTTGCGCGGCGGGCGCACGGCGGCCCAAACAGTAAAGCCCGATATCGGCATAGCGCTCGAAGGCGGCATCACGGGCGATCAACCAGGTGGCCGGCCGGAGGAATCGCAGGTCAAGCTGGGCGGCGGTCCGGGCATGTTCCTCTACGATTCCAGCACCATTCCAAACCGCAAGATGGTGGCATTTACACGGCGCACGGCGGCCGAGGCGAACCTGCCCCTGCAGGCCGACCTGGTGCAGGGTTACGGCGACGATTCGGCCGAAATGCAGATGACCAATGGAGGCACCCCGACCATTAATCTTGTGGTTCCGGTGCGCTATACGCACTCACACAACGGCATCGTCAACCGTGGGGATTTCGATCGCACGGTCGATCTCGTGGTCGCCATGCTGATGCATCTGGACCAGGCCACGGTCAACGATCTCCGCGACTTCACGCCAAAGCCGTAGCAGGTGCAGAACAAAAAGTTGTACTCTTCTTTTTCGTTTTCGCGGCAACTATGACCATTGCTTTGTGTTCCTAAAAAGGCAGGCGGTTCTCAACTCCGCCCTCCGGCAAGGTTGCCGCAGAAAGAGGAAAGATCATGATTTCACTCAGCAAACTCCGCACCTTTATCGTAGGGGCGGCCCTTGTCGCCGCACCCGCTGCATCGTTTGGCGGCGTGTTCATTTCCGTCGGTTTCGCTCCTCCCGCGCTGCCTGTGTACGCGCAGCCGGTCTGTCCCGGCGATGGGTATCTGTGGAATCCCGGATACTGGGCGTACGCACCTTCGGGCTACTATTGGGTGCCCGGTGTATGGGTGCAGCCGCCTTCGGTCGGCCTGCTCTGGACCCCGCCCTACTGGGGATTCGAGGGTGGCGCTTACGGCTTCCATGAAGGCTACTGGGGCCCGCACGTCGGCTTTTATGGCGGCGTCAACTACGGCTTCGGCTTCGGTGGCGTCGGCTTTGTGGGTGGACGCTGGGATGGTGGGCATTTCGCCTATAACTCCGCGGTGATGAATGTCGGCGGCGGGATCCACAACACCTATGTGGATCGCACGGTGATCAACGTCAACGTCAATCACACCAGCTTCAACGGGCCGGGCGGCGTCAATGTGCGTCCGACGGCGCAGGAGCAGCAGTTCTCGCACGAAAACCACGTTGCGCCGACAGCCCAGCAGCAGAGCCACTTCCAGAGCGCGCAGCAGAATCGGGCCAACTTCGCTTCGGCCAACGGCGGACACCCTCAGTACGCCGCCCTTCAGCGCCCCGGTTCCACCCAGGGTGCAGTCCCGGCGCGCGGAGCCAATGCCATCTCGACCGGCCCGGGCAGCCGTGACGGATTCGGCACCAGGAACCAGGTGAATACGCGCCAGGGCAACCAGCAGGCGCGCATCAACCAGGGCGTCAACTCCGGCCAGATGACCCCGGGTGAAACCCGCAACGTAGAAAACCGCGATGCTAGCATCAACCGTCAGGCCCAGGCTGACCGCACCGCCAACGGCGGCAACCTGACCAACAACCAGAAGGCGCAAATCAACCAGCGCCAGAACAACGTCAGCAACTCCATCAACCAGGACAAGCACAACGCCAATAATGATGCAGCTGCGGCGGCCCGCAACAACCGCGCCCCGGCGCAGGAGCAGCATCAGGCCCAGAAAGCGGAGAACAACCGCGAGCCCCACCCGAAGCGCTAACTTGCACCAATCAGGCGGCCGAAGCCTCATCGCTCCGGCCGCTTTGCTCTGCGCACTAGAATCAGCAGATGCTTCCCGACCAGCAAGACCGTCTCGTCGTCGTTCTGGTGCGCGCCCGCAACCCGCAGAACATCGGCGCCGTCGCCCGCGCTATGCACGATCTCGGCTACACACGCCTCCGCCTCGTCAATGAGTTCCCCGTCCCGTTTGCCGCAGCCAAATCCGCCGTCGACGCCTCCTCCGTCCTGGCCTCCGCCACCGAGCACACCACCCTTGCGCCGGCCATCGCCGACTGCACCCTCGTGCTCGGCACCACCGCCGTCGGCGAGCGCGTTCTGGAGCATCCGCTGTTTCCGCTTCCCCAGGCCGCACCGCGCATCCGCGAAGCCCTGGCCTCGGGTGGCCGCGTCGCTCTGCTCTTCGGCTCCGAGAAGACTGGCCTGTCGAATGAAGAGTTGAGCTTCTGCAACGCTCTGCTCACCATTCCGATGAACACCCGTAAGCCCGGCAAGCATCTATCGATGAACCTTGGCCAGGCCGCTGCCGTCTGCCTGTATGCGCTCGCGGAGCCTGCGCCCGACGTCATTGTGCCCAGTCTTATTGCCGAGCAGCTCGAAGCAGACTCGCCCGCCACGGCCGGCGATCTCGACCGTCTTACCGGCATGCTGGGCGAGGTGATGGCTGGCTCCGGCTACACGGCGCGCCACCCGGCAAACGCCCGGCCGGCAAGCGTACGCCGCCTGGCTCGCCGCATGGCTCTGGCCGAAGGCGATGCGGCGGTTTGGACGGGTATTTTGCGCGCTGTCCTGCGCAAGCTGACGCCGGTTTGATCCCCTTTGGACGCATTTGTTCAAGGTGTTGAGGACGGCAACCGCAAGTTCAACCGTAGACCCCTTCGGGATGACAACAAAGGTTCCAGAGGCTCGTCCATGGAGTAGAGCGCTCCCTGCGGGCTTCCACGTACACTTGTTCCTAATTCATCTGCCGGAGTACCGATCGTCCATGTTCCGTTTGTTGCCTGTTCGTTTCCGGACCCTGTCCACCATCGCCCTGGTTTTGTTGTGCTCCGGCGTCGCTTTCGCGCAGGCCGGCCGCGTGTACACCGACGCCGACTACGCCCAGGCTGAAAAGTTCATGAACTACAGCACCGCGCCGCTGGCGTTGCACGTCGTCCGCGCTCCCACCTGGATGCCCGACGGCCGCATGTGGTATCGCGATGCAGGCACCAAGGGCAACACCATCATGCTGGTCGACCCCGTCGCCGGCAGCAAGCGGCCGGCTTTCGACCAGGCAAAACTTGCCGCCGCCCTGCAGCCCTTCAGCCAGGCAGCCACGCCTATCGACCCCTACCACCTGCCCGTGTACGACCTCAGCTTTCAGGACTCCGGTCGAGCCGTTGTCCTGACTGCATTCGGCCAGCGGCTCGCCTGCAGCCTGGTCGAACCTGTCGCCTGCAGGCTACTCGATAAATCCCGGCCCAGCGCCGAGGACGGGAGCGGCCACGCGCATGGCGGCGAGGTGCTTTCGCCCGACGGCACCCGAGCCGTCTTCATCCGCAACTGGAATCTATGGATTCGCGACACGGCAAGCAACAAGGAGTCGCAGCTCACTTCAGACGGCGTGCCCAACTTCGGCTATGCCACCGATAACGCCGGCTGGACCCACTCCGACAACCCCATCCTGGTCTGGTCGCCCGACTCGCGTCGCATAGCAACTTTCCAGCAAGACCAGCGCAAGACCGGCGAAGAGTACCTCACCAACGTCACCTACGGGCACCCTACGCTTACCGTGCTCAAGTACCCGCTGGTTGGCGACAAGGACGTCACCATGATCGAGCGGGTGGTGCTGAACCTGAACAAGGACGGCGACAAGGCCAAAATCGTACGCCTGAAGATGCCGCCCGATCAGCACCGGTCTACTTTGTGTGACGACGTTTCCTGTCGCGGGGGCACCGGCTGGGACGACGTCGAGTGGGCCGCCGACTCGAACACCCTCGCCTTCGTTTCCACCTCGCGCGACCATAAGCAGGAGTGGTTCCGGCTCGCCAACCCTGGCAACGGCGACGTGCGCGACGTATACGACGAAACCGCCCCGAAGTTCTTCGAATCCGGCAACGACAAGGTCAACTGGCACTATCTTTCCGCTAGCAACCAGCTGCTCTGGTTTTCCGAGCGCGACGGCTGGGGCCACATGTATCTGTACGACATCCCGCCTGCGCCCACGCAGGCCGTGCTGAAGGCTCAGATTACGCGCGGCGAATGGAACGTCACCCAGGTGCTCGGCGTCGACCAGAAAGCCCGTGTCCTTTACTTCCTCGGCGTCGGCAAGGAGCTCGGCGAAGACCCGTACTACCCCATGTACTACCGGGTCAACTTCGATGGCTCCGGCCTCACCCTGCTTACGCCCGAGCGCGCCGCCCACGCCATTACGCCGTCGCCCGACCAGCGCTTTTTCGTCGACACCTACTCGACTCCTGTCGATGCGCAAATTTCGGTCATCCGCGACGCCACCGGCAAGGTTGCGGTCGAGGTAGCCCGCGAGGACATCACGCGTCTGAAGGCGATCGGCTGGCAGCCTCCCGTGCAGATCCAGGTGAAAGCGCGCGATGGCCAGACGGACCTGTACGGCTTCCTCTTTCGCCCTAGCGACTTCTCGACCGACGGCCACTATCCCATCGTCAACTACGTCTACCCCGGCCCCCAGACCGGCTCCTGCGGAGCCCGCACCTTCACCACCGCACATGGCGACCTGCAGGCGCTCGCGGAGCTCGGCTTCATCGTCGTCTGCATCGACGGCATGGGCACACCCTATCGCTCGAAAGCCTTTCACGAGGCCTACTACGCGAACCTGGGCGACGACACCATCCCCGACCAGGTGACCGGCATGAAGCAGCTTGCCGAGCGTTATCCCTGGATCGATCTCGACCGCGTCGGCATGTACGGCCACTCGGGCGGAGGTAACGCAACCGCCGCCGCCATGTTCCACTTCCCACAATTCTTCAAGGTCGGCATCGCCGAATCCGGCAACCACGACAACCGCGACTACGAAGATGACTGGGCCGAAAAATGGGCCGGGCTGCTAGTCAAAAATGCCGACGGCACAAGCAACTACGACGCACAGGCCAACCAAGCCTACGCCAAGGATTTACAGGGTCACCTGCTGCTCGCCCACGGGACGATGGACGACAATGTTCCCTCGTCAAACACGCTGCTTGTGGTCGATGCGCTGGTAAAAGCCAACAAGGACTTCGACCTCATTCTATTTCCCAACGCCGCGCACGGATACGGAGCCGCGGCCCAGTACATGACACGGCGCCGCTGGGATTACTTCGTCCGCTACCTCGCCGGCGCTACACCACCGCATGAGTACAAGATGAAGTCGGCAGACGAGATTCGTCGCACCAATCCCGGCCCGGATGATGTGGACTGGACGGTCTCGGATGAGCAATCCATGCCGTAGATGACCCATCCAGCTTGGTCCTTTGTTGTCATTCCCAAAGGGAATCTGCGGTTGCTTTTGCCTTTGCCTGTTCTTGAGAGTGGCTGCGGTGAGGATAGGACGAAGGACAACCGCAAATTCAACCGCAGATTCCCTGCGGGAATGACAACAAAAAAGCAGCGGCATAGAACTACTGCACGATCGATCCATCAGCATTCGTAGCCGGCTTGTGCACGTTTGAGAGCGGCCCGCTCGTCACCGACCAGCCATTGCTCGTATCAGTCAGCGTCGCCATACCGGGGCTGTTCGCAAGGTCCGTTCTCAACTGCGGAAAGGCGTTCTGCGTCTCCGGCGCCGTCGCCCAGGCGGGCGCGCCGCTGATGCCCACATGATAGTTCACGGTTGTCGTGGCACCGGGCTGGTCGTTTGTCGGCGTAGCGTTGTCGATCGATTGCACCGTTCGCGAGCCATAGCAGAAGTTGCCATAGCCGGGCTGCTGGGCATCAGCCGTCCACGCACTCCGTCCCTTGTCGGACAGATCGTAGTTGGTCACCTGCTTGGAAAGAATGAGCATCTCCTTCTTCTCCGCAGTCGAGCGCACCAGAAGCCCCGCGTCCACCAGCGCGTCGTAAGGCGAAGTCTTGCTTGTGTCGGACGTGTTCGCCTGGGCCGGGAACTTCACCGAGTCCGACCAGAGACACGCCGGCCGGGAGGCATAGTAAGCATTGATCGCGCTCTTGTAATTCACCGTGTTATCGGCCGTCTTCTTGCATCCCAGCGCAAGCAGGGCAACGCAGCTCAAGCTCGCGGCAACTCGCATCGTCTTCATGGAAAATAAGATGCGCCTACAATCCCCGCGGGTTATCGCCGGTCGTCATCCAGGAGTCACAACCAGCCCTTGCCGCGCGCAATCCGCGCCGCATCCACACGGTTGGTCGCCTGCAGCTTGCTGATTGCTTCGGATAAATAGTTCCGCACCGTGCCTTCGCTCAGCCGCAGGTCTGCCGCAATCTCACCCGTGCTGCGTCCTTCGCCGGCACGCTGCAGAATCTGCCGCTCGCGATCGGTCAGCGGATCGGCCTCGGCACTCCAGGCCTCGGTGGCGAGCCCCGGATCGACCACGCGCAGCCCTTCGTGCACACGCCGCACGGCCTCCGCCAGCTCGGTCGCCGGCCGATCCTTCAGCAGGTAGCCGCGCGCGCCCGCGTCCAGCGCCCGCCGCAGATAGCCGGGCCGCGCAAAGGTGGTCAGGATGATCGTGCGCACGGCCGGTCGGCTGATGCGCAGAGCCGCCGCCACCTCAAGCCCCGTCATAGCCGGCATCTCGATGTCGGTCACCAGCACGTCTGGCTGTAACTGCTCGGCAGCTCGCAGGGCGTCTCGTCCATTCGCGGCTCGCGCCACGACCTCGATATCCGCCTCAAGCTCCAGCAGGGCGGCGAGCGCGCCCAGCACCATGGCCTGGTCTTCGGCCAGCACCACGCGAATCTTCATAGCGCGCCACGGCCCGCGGGCAGCGCAATGACCAGCCGTGTCCCGTCGCGGCTCTCGATGGCGAAGCGCCCGCCAAGCTCCTGCACACGTTCGCGCATGCCGCGCAGGCCGTTGCCCTCGCGGATGGGTATGCTGCTTTCCGCCAAAGAAGGCCCATTGTCCGCTACCTCCAGCCGTGCGAAACCATCCGCGGTGATGGTGAACTCCATCGTGCATTCCGTGGCGCGCGCATGCCGCACGATATTTGTAACAGCTTCGCGCACAATCAGGGCAAGCACTGTTTCTTCGCGCGCGCGCAGCGATGGCGGCGCTTCCGGGCAAAGCAGCCGCACCCCGGCCGCGTCCAGCGTCTGCCGGGCCTGCTCCACTTCCGCCGTAAGCCCCTTGGCGCGGTACCCGCCAATCGCCTCGCGCACCTCGGCCAGGGCGGTACGTGCGGTGCGTTCCACATCCGCAATCTCGGTTGCGACACGCAGGTCATCTTTGCCCATCAGCCTGCCCGCAAGTTCCGCCTTCAACACGATCACGCTCAGCGTATGGCCGAGTACGTCGTGCAGATCGCGCGCAATGCGCTCCCGCTCCGCCACCGCGGCCAGCTCGACGTTCTCTTCCTGCGCCAGCCGCAGCTTCATATCCGCGCGCTTGCCCTGCGCGATAAACAGGTTGCTTACTCCGACCACGACCGCGAAGAAACCGGTCACGGCGTAATTGACCGGGTCGCTGTGGGTTAGTCGCGCTTCTACGGCAAGCGTCGCCACCTCCAGCAGCATGACGCCGAAGAACGCCGGAGCCGACTCTACACTGAACGGCAGCATGGCCACGACGTAGATGAAAAAGCACGAAGCGCCAAAGTTGAATGGAATCGCGATGACACCGAGGGCAAAGAACGCCGCCAGCACCGCCAACCGCACCGCCCTGCGGCAAACCTGCACGTACAACACGTACAACGCCAGAAACAGGGCATACAGGGCCGCCTGTCGCATCCAGTACCGCGCATTGTTGCGCATGACCGGCTCGATGAAGAAGAAAATCGAGTAAGCCAGCCAGATGTATTGCCAACCTGTACGCGGATGGTCGTTACTCGCTCTTCCATAAAGGTCGAGCGGGGGCGTAAGCTGCTCGTTGCTGCTTTTCCGATGGATGGTCTGTGCCATGCTCGCTCCCCAGAAGTGTATCCTGCACCCGAGCAGAAGGCCCCGAAGGACCTTTACATGTTTTGTTCCGCGCGCTGAAACACCGCCCAGCAAATTCCAAGGGTAAGTAACGTGAACCCACATAGCCCGAACAGGTGGCTGAAGAAGCTCGATTGATTCTGGTATCCAAACACCCGCAGCATCAACTGCGACAAGTGGTACGTCGGCAGGATAGGCGCCATGGCCTGCAGCCATTTTGGCAGCAGACGTAGCGGTATCCAAAGCCCGCTCAACATCGACATCGGAAGATAAATCAGGTTGACGACCGCCGCGGTCGCCTGCGGGGGCACAAGCAAGGCAATCAACAAGCCCAGCGCGGCAAACGGAATCGTGCCCAGAAAAGCTACGCCCAGCATCGTCGCGAACTCACGCACACTCAGTTGCACGCCCCCAAACGCAATGCCGATCGCGCACAGCACCGCCACAATCACCAGGCCGAACGCCTGCGCCGTAATGCACTTGGCGATAAGATATGCCATCGGCGGCATGGGGCTGGTACGCTTCAGTTCCAGCCAGCCCGCTGCCCGCTCCGTACTCAGGCCCACACCGATGCCGAACAACGCCGCGCCTACCAGGCCGAAGCAGGCATAGCCACCCAGCAGGTACTTTGCCATGGCGACGCCGCCCTCGTGCACACCGCGATTCATTACGCCGAACAGCACATAGAACATCACCGGAAAGCCGATCGTGGCGAGCGAAAAAACTCGCGTACGCAGCAGCTTCAGGAACTCGTACCGGGTTTCCTTTGCGAAGATCGCAAAGGTGGCGGCAAAGGACCGCGTTGACGAAGCAGAAGGAAGAGAAACGGCAAAGCTTGCCATGATAAATACTCCTTGTAACAGATTGTGTTACATACTGGTTCAGGGATGAAGGCTGCCTTTATGCCGCGCCGTGGGTCAGTTCCAGAAAGGCTTCTTCCAGCCCGGCGGTCTTCAGTTCCAGACCGCTTATCGTCGAATCCTCAAGCAGCATGCGCCGCAGCACAGCCTCCGGATTACCCGCGCGCACCACCGTCACGGCACCACCTGCTTCCACCGAAAGCACACTCGGCATGGCCTGGATGTACGCCGCCGCAAGCGTTGTCCTGCAGCGAATCTCCCGGGTGGCGGTCTGGCTCTTGATCTCGGCCGGCGTTCCTTCGCTCACCACGCGGCCCTTGTTGATGACTACGATCCGGTGCGCCAGCGCGTCCGCTTCTTCAAGGTAATGGGTGGTCAGCAGCACTGTCTTGCCATGAGCGGCGAGCTGCCGAATCTGCGTCCAAAGCCCGCGCCGCGCCTGGATGTCCATGCCAACCGTAGGCTCATCCAGAAACACGATTTCCGGGTCGCCGCACAGCGCCAGGCCAAACAACATCCGCTGCTTCTGCCCGCCGCTCAGCTTGCCGAAGAGCCTGTCTTCGATCCCCTCCAGCTGGGCCATGCGCACGATTTCGGCAAAGGCCAGCGGTGCCGGGTAGTAGCTGCGGAACAGGTCGATATGCTCGCGCACCGTCAGGGTTTGCGGGACGTTGGCTACCTGCAGCATCGCGCCGATGCGCGTCCTCGCCCAGGCTGCTCGCGGGTTCTGCCCAAAGATCATCGCCTTGCCCGTGGTCGGACTGGAAAGCCCGAGCAGCATGCGCACTGCGGTCGTCTTGCCCGCGCCGTTCGGCCCCAGCAGCGCAACGATCTCGCCTCGACGCAGCGTAAGCGAAAGCCCGTCGAGCGCCGTCACGGCCTTCGCGCCGGAGCCGAAGCGCTTGGTCACCTGCTCGAGCATGGCAGCCGGTTCGGCGAGCGGTTGCAAAGGCTGCAGTACATCCTGGTAGCTGGTTTCAACTTCGATCGCGGTGGCTGGCATCGCATGCTCCTGGTGTGGATTTCAACGGCCTACACCAAGAAGTCTGCCGCTCGCGAGCCGCGCGGGGCAGTGTGGGTTGTCAGCAATCGCGGGTGACAGATGTCACCTGGCGGTTTACATGTACTCCACCCCATACTGCACTGGAATCTGCGTAAACGCGATGCGCGTCGGGGCGGTTTCGCGCGCCGGCAGCATGCCCGCAAAGTGCAGCGTGGTATGGCCATACTTCAGGTTCAGCTTGTCCATCGTGGCCGAAAGCCCGGCGCGGTTATCGGGATCGCCAAACAAATCCGCCTGGTGCTCGCTCTCGGGGATCAACTCGCGCAGCGTCACCCCCACGAAGAACGGCCGCGCATACTGCTCTCCCTGCGGCCGCTTGGCCCAGGTTTTACGCAGCACGTCCAGCAGCGAAAGCGTATCCTGCGCATCGCGAAAACGCGCCTCCATGCCCCAGCCCGTGTGCTCGATGCCGGAGGTATGCTTCTTCGTCTTTGTTCCCGCACGCGCTACCTGCTCACGGCTCAGCGCATACTTCACCGTTATCGACAGCGACCCCGTGTAGAACTTTTCCATGCGCAGCCGCATGGCCGCCTTGTGCAGCAGCTTGTGCGCCACGGCCCAAGCGCCCTCGTCGTTGCGAAATTCCGGCCCCATCACGTGCGAGTGGCCGAGCGATTTCTGCACATCGCTCGCTACCGGCGCGCCATCGTCGCCGGTCTCCACGCCGCGCAGCCAGTGGTACAACCGGTCGCCCCACACGCTGTCCCAAAGCTTGTGCATGCCATTGCGGTCGAGCGCCAGCAGCTGCTCCATCGTCGTGATGCCCTTCGCGTTCAGCCGCACTTCGGTCTTCGCACCCACGCCCGGCAGGTCGCGCAGCGCAAGGTGCGCGATGGCGCGCGGCAGTTGCGAAGGCAGCAGCCCGATCAGCCCATCCGGCTTCTGCATGTCGCTTGCAATCTTGGCCAGGTAACGGTTCGGCGCCATGCCGATCGAGCAGCGCAACGTCTCGCCCACATCGTCCTTGATGGCCTGCTTGATCTCGAGCGCGATCCTGCGCGCGGCCGGCGGCTCCCGTTCCCGCCCCATCAGCTCGCATACCATCTCGTCGATCGAAGGCGTATGCGCCACCGGGCAGCAACGCTCCACCGCCGCCGCGATTCTGTGCGAGTACTCCGCGTACACGCTGTGCGAACCGTTAACCAGGATGATTTCCGGGCAGAGTTTCTTGGCCTCGCCTACCTTGGTGAGCGTGTAGATGCCCAGCGCCTTCGCCTCGTAGCTCGCCGCAATCAGCGCGCCCGTATCGGCCATGGTGCCGCATACGCCCAGCGGCTTGCCGCGATATTCCGGGTGCAGCTGCTGCTCCACCGACGCGAAAAAGCTGTTCAGGTCGATGTGCAGGAAGCCGAATCGATCGGCAGTCTGCGGCGCGAATTGAAGCGGCTCGTTCATCGTCCCCCATCATCATACCTTCGCTCCCTCTTCGCCGCGCACCACCTTCGGTGCATCCCGCTCTCATCCCTTCATTCCCTCTTATCTGCGGGGCATTCGCTTTGACTCCGCTACACTTGCCCCATGGCCGAGCTGGAACCAGATCCGTCGCAGGAATCCAACCCAATCCTCACCCAGCCCGAGCTCGAGGGCATCCCCGGCCTTTCCGCCGCCCGTGCGCCCGCCGCCACATTCATCTTCCTTACGGTCATGCTCGACATGCTCGCGCTCGGCATGATCGCGCCCGTCCTGCCGCGACTCATCGAGTCTTTCCTGCATGGCGATGCGTCGTCCGCCGCCAAGATGCTCGGGTTGTTCGGCACCGTCTTCGCGGCCATGCAGTTCATTTTTTCGCCTGTGCTGGGCTCCATTTCAGACCGTTTCGGCCGCCGTCCAGTCGTGCTGCTTTCGAACTTCGGCATGGGTGCCGATTACCTGCTCATGGCCTGGGCGCCGGCACTGCACTGGCTGCTCGTCGGCCGCATCATCTCCGGCCTCACGGCGTCGTCCATCCCCACCGCCATGGCCTACATGGCCGACGTCACTCCGGCCGAAAAACGCGCCGCCGCCTTCGGCATGCTCAACGCAGCCTTCGGAGCAGGCTTTGTGCTCGGCCCCGCGCTCGGCGGCCTGCTCGGCCAGGTTAACCCGCGACTGCCTTTTCTGGTCGCTGCCGGGCTGTCGCTGGTCAACGGCATGTACGGCCTGTTCGTGCTGCCGGAGTCGCTCGCGCTCAAGAATCGCAGCCCGTTCTCCTGGCGTCGCGCCAACCCCGTCGGCTCCCTCGCCATGCTCGCGCGTTCCGGCCAGCTGCTGCGGTTGTCCGCCGTCCTGCTCATCGGCTACCTCGCCCAGCAGGTGCTGATGAACGTCTATGTGCTCTACGCCGACTACCGCTTTCACTGGACCAATCGCGCGGTCGGCCTTTCGCTCGGGCTCGTCGGTGTTTTCACTATTCTCTATGGCGCCCTGCTGGTCCGTCCTGCCATCGCCAAACTTGGCGAGCGCCGGGCCATCTTTCTCGGCCTCGCCGGCGGTGCCATCGGCTACACCTGCTTCGGTCTCTCGCGCACCGGCCTGCTTTTGCTTTGCGGCATCCCGATCCTCAATCTCATGCAGATCACCTGGCCCGCCGTGCAGGGTCTGATGACGCGCGGCGCGGCTGCCAACGAGCAGGGCCAGTTGCAGGGAGCTATCAACGGCCTGCGCGGAGCCGCGGGCATCGCCGGCCCGGCCATGTTCACGTACATTTTCGCCAAGGCAGTCGGCGAGCGCGCCATTCTCCACGCCCCCGGGCTCCCTTTTTTCGTGGCCGCCGGCCTGCTCGTCCTGGCCGCTCCCATGGCCTACGCGGCCACCCGGCCATCAGCTTAGGACAAGAACGACAGCACGCCCGCTACCGGCCCTCGCTCTTCAGCCGCGCGGCCTCAAACTCATCCGCCTTCAGCCACTCTACCGTTCGCGGCGCGTTGATCACCTGCCAGCCAAGATCCATCCCGAAGCGCGCCAGGTAGGCATCGCCCGCAAAGTTCATATCCGCGGTGTAGTTGTCGGTCACGTTGTGGTAGCGATTGTCGTTGTAGTCCTTCTCCTGCGCCTCGCCCCAGGCCCGGTCATGGCCTTCGAACAGCGTGCCGGTCTCAACCGAAAAGGCCGGAATGCCCACCCGCGAAAGCGAGAAATGATCCGACCGGTAGTAGGTCCCTGCCTCCGGCCGCGCATCCGGAACAATTGCCAAATGAAACTTCTTCGCCGTCGCTTCCACCGCCGGGTAGAAGGTCGTGCGCTGCGCTCCGTTCACGCTTACTTCCTGCGGCACCCCGATGGGCAGAATCTCGTCGTAGTTGATGTCGAGTGAAATGTCCTTGGCCGGCACCGGCGGATGCTGCCCCAGATACTCGCTGCCTAGCAGCCCCTGCTCTTCCGCCGTTACGCTCGCGAAGAACACATCGTGCTTCAGCGGAAGCTTCGCCGCGGACCACGCACGGGCCAGCTCCAGCAGCATGCCCGACCCGGTGCCATTGTCTGCCGCGCCGTTGAAAACGTTGTCCTCACCCGGCTTGGCATCCGCTTTCAGGCCCAGGTGGTCGTAGTGGGCCGAGTACATTACCGCCTGCCCGGGCTCTGCACCCTTCAGCATGCCCACCACGTTCGAAGCCTGGAACGGGCGCACCACGCTGGCCACATGCGCCTGCAGCCGCACGGGGAGTTCGACCGCCTTGAAGCCGCGCTTGCCGGCTGCTGCAAACGCGCCATCGAGCGTCATGCCCGAAGCCTCGAACAGCTTCTTCGCCACATCCAGCTGGATCCAACTCGCAGCCTGCAGACGAGGCTTGGCATCATCGCGCAGAAATGTCTTTTCGGCGGAGTTCGAATTGCGCACCACGCCCCAGCCATAGCTCGCCAGGTCGGTCCGGTGGATGATCAACGCGCCTACTGCACCCTTGCGCGCCGCCTGCTCGAACTTGTACGTCCAGCGCCCATAGTAAGTCAGTGCCTTGCCGCCGAAGAACTTCGGATCGTCGCTCGGCGGATCGCCCACGATGCACAGGATGACCTTGCCCTTCACGTCCACGCCCGCATAGTCGTCCCAGCTGAACTCCGGTGCCGTCGCGCCGTAGCCCACGAAGACGATGGGCGCATCGATGTCCGTCATTGGCGTCAGGGTCTGGTTCGACACCACAAAGTCATCGCCGAACTTTACCGCAATGGGCCCGCCATGGCCGGCCGCAAACTTGAAGGTTGTCTCCGCCGGCTTCGCGGTCATGCCGACGAAGTCGATGTGCTGCAGGTAGGTGCCGTTGTCGCCCGCCGGCACCAGCCCATCGAGTGCAAACTGCGTACTGATGTACAACGCCGAAAGGTCGCTTCCGCGCGTCCCCGGGTAGCGGCCCTCGTACATGTCGTCGGCCAGCAGGCGCACCTGGGCCCGAATCTTTTCGGCATCGATCGACCGCTCGGCCGCATCGATCGAGGGCTTCGCTTGCGCATGGGCGAACGACCCAGCAAGCAGCATGCCTGCAGAAATAAGAGCGAGACGGATGGCCATGAATCTCCTCGGACAGGGAAGCAGACTCGCCCATTCTAGCCGAAGAGAGAAACGCAAACCTCAAACCAGGAGGATGCGTCCAGTATATTTCGCGACCGTTTTATCCGACGTAAGCAGCGTCAGCCCTTCACTCAATGCCTAGGCAATCGGCATCCGGTCGAACGGATCGCGATGGATCATGGGCAAGTCCGCGAGGCTAGCTGCCTGCAACCCGGTCAGCGCCATCTCGCGATGCCCGAAGGAAAGCAGCGTTTGTCGCACAACCCGGGCATCGTGCTTGAAGTCCGGACGGCCAAGCGCGGCCTTGATTCCGATCTCCCAGATACTCACGGCACTGAAGTACGGCTGATTTGCGGGGTCCTGAATGAGGTCTTTGGCTTTTCGCGAAAGGCGCGGCGAGTCGTCGAGAGACCAAAGCGTCAGGTGCGTATCGAGTAGCAGGTCAAGGCTTGCCATAGAACATCTCTTCAATCTCATCCTTGAAGGGCGTTTTGATGTCGTCGGGAATCAGAAATCGTCCTTTCAAAGCCCCCAGTCCACGACTCCCAGTAGCGGTCGGCTCCTCTTCCATAGCCACAACCTTCACCATCAGCTTGCCCGCAATAGCAATGACAAACGACTCGCCCGTCGCAGCCTTCTCTACGAGCGTGGTCAGGTGCGCTTGCGCCTCCTGCATGTCTACGGTTTCCATTCGGCACCTCCGCAACACGAGTCTACTAGCGCGTCAGCGCGCTCTCCTCGAACCTGTCCAACAGCTCGCCTACATCCTTGTAAACCTCGACGCAACCCGCGCCCAGCAACTCTTCGCGCGTCCACCCACCAGTCTCCACGCCGATCGTCCAGATGCCCGCCTTGCCCGCTGCCTCCGCATCCCAGGGCGTGTCTCCGAGCGCCAGTACCTCCTCCGGCTTCAGTCCCAGCCGCTTCAACGTAGCCACGAAAATGTCCGGGTTCGGCTTGGATTTGTCGGCATCGTCCTTCGAGCTCTCTTCCTCGATCAGGTCCTCGATGCCGGCAATTTTCTTGTACGTTTTCAGGTCCTCCGTGCTTGCCGAAGAAGCCAGCGAAAGCCGGATGCCCGCATCTTGCAGGCGCAGCAGCAGCTCCCGCACCCGCGGAATCGGCTTCACCTGGGGCAGGTAATCCTGCTGAAATACATGCTTGCGCAGCGCCTCCATCGGCTCCTGCACACACTTTGCTTTCCACCAGGGCACAAAGTGAGGGATAAGCAGATCGCCCCCCTTGCCAATCTGCCGGCGCACCTCTTCGAGTTCCACATGCACACCGATCGCACCCAGCACCACCTGCCACGCCTCCGCATGCAGCCAGTTGCTCTGCACCAACGTGCCGTCGATATCGCACAAAATCGCCTTGATCATGCGCCGTAAGATGCACCCGGTAGACTATCCACCATGGCTTCCGTTCAGAATCTCACCCAGCTCAACGAGTCCTTCGCCCTACCCGGCATCCTCACCTTCGACGAGCACGACGGTCTCGCCCGCGCGCAGGTCACTTTGCCCACCTGCAACGCCACCGTCTACCTGCATGGCGCGCACCTGACCCACTGGCAGCCCGCCGATCAGCAGCCCGTCCTGTTCCTCTCGCCCACGTCCGCCTTTGCTCCCGACAAGGCCATCCGCGGCGGCATTCCCATCTGCTTTCCCTGGTTCGGCAACGGCCCAAGCGGCGCCCGGAAGCCCTCGCACGGCTTCGCCCGCCTGGAAGAGTGGACCTTCGCCTTTGCCGCGCTGGCCGGCGAAAAGCTCCATCTCACCTTCACCCTCGCCCCCACCGAGCAAAGCCGGGCCTTTGGCTTTGACAGCTTCCGCGCCGCCTACGAAATCATCCTCGGCGCCGACGAAGGCCGCACCGTCACCCTGCGCCTCACCGTCGCCAACTCGGGCGACCAGCCGCTGCAGTTCGAAGAAGCCCTGCACAGCTACTTCCACATAGGCGATCCCCGCACCACCACGGTTACCGGCCTCGAGTCCGCTACCTTCCTCGACAAGACCGATCAGGCCAGGCCGAAGCAAACTTCCGCCGGCCCGCTTACCTTCCAAAAACAGACCGACAGCGTCTTTGCCGCCAACCAGGCGACCATCAAGATCCATGACCCTCAGTACACCCGCACCCTCACCATCGCCAAGCAAAACTCGGCCACCACCGTCGTCTGGAACCCCTTTCCCGAAGCCTCGGCCAATCTGCCCGACCTTCCGCCCGACGCCTGGCAGCACTTCCTCTGTGTCGAAGCCGCCAACACGGGCACCGACGCCATCACGCTCGCGCCGGGCGAGACCCACAGCCTCGAAGCCCGCATTACCTCAACCCCACACTGAGCGCCTAGTCGGCGCAGCATGCTGAGCATCCGGCGCCAGCCGTTATAAGCTGACCCCATGCTGATCCTCGCCTCCGCCTCGCCCCGCCGCCGCGAACTCCTCACCCAGGCCGCCCTCACCTTTACCGTCGAGCCCGCGCACATTGACGAAACGCCCCTGCCCGACGAGCCCGCCGCCGCCTATGTGCAGCGCCTCGCGATCGAAAAAGCCCAGGCCATCTGCGCCCTGCACCGGCCCGACCCCCAGCCGGTCACGATCCTCGCCGCCGACACGGCCGTCGTTTTGCCCGACGGCACCATCCTCGGCAAACCTGGGTCGCCCGCCGATGCCGTCCGCATGCTTACCCAGCTTTCCGGCCGCACCCATGCCGTCATGACCGGGCTCGCCGTCGTCTCGTCCGCCCCGGGCGCCCGGCTGATGTCCGACGTCGAAATCACGCAGGTCACCGTCAACCTCATAACCCCCGATGAGATCGAGCGCTACGTCGCCACCGGCGAACCACTCGACAAGGCCGGAGCCTACGCCATTCAAGGCTTCGCCGCCCGCTGGATCCCGCGCATCGAAGGCGACTACTTTAATGTGGTCGGGCTTCCGATCGCGCGCGTAATCTCGCTACTTGCCGAGTCGGCCAACCCCGCTCTTGCACACTAGCCCGCATCTGCAACATAAGACATAGCTTAGCCCTGCAGGAGGGAGGAATCAGGCTAGTTAACAGCGCGTTCTTTTACCTGCTGGGCACTGTGTCCGTTTTGCCACACCGCATTCCGCTTCCCGAAGGATACTCTTCCTCTGTGTACGATTCCCGGAATCCATCCGGCATCACCGGTCCGCCGCACTACGAGCGGACGATCGCCGCCCCCGTCGCTTTCTCCGGTGTAGGCCTGCACTCCGGCGCCATGGTGCAGATGCGCCTTGTGCCCGCCGCCGCCGGCTCGGGCATTGTCTTCCGCCGTACCGATCTCGACAACTTCGAGATTCCAGCCACCGGCCGCAACGTCGCCAAGGTCAGCTACGCGACCTCTCTCATGCGCCAGTCGGTCCTCATTCAGACCACCGAGCACCTGCTCTCCGCGCTCATCGGCTACGGGGTCGATAACGTGATCGTCGAGGTCGACAACCTGGAAGTGCCTATCCTCGACGGCTCCGCCCTGCCGTACGTGCAGGCCTTCGAATCCACCGGCCTCAAGGTGCAGCGGCGCCGCCGGGAGTACCTCAGAATCCTCAAGGAAGTCGAAGTTCGCGACGGGTCCAAGTTCATCGGCGTCTATCCGGGCAACGGCTACACCATCGATTACGCCATCGATTTTCCCTCGCCCATCGGCTGCGAGACCTTCCGCGGCAATCTCGCCACCGGCGATTACGTGCAGTTCATCGCGCCCGCACGCACCTTCGGCTTTCTTGAAGACGAACCTATGCTGCGCGATATGGGCCTCATCCGCGGCGCGTCGGAGGAATGCGCCATCGTGCTTTCCCGCGCCTCCGCCCACACGCCGGCGCTGCGCTTCCCCGACGAGTTCGTCCGCCACAAGGTTCTCGATCTCATTGGCGACCTTGCCCTGGCCGGCCGCCGCATCCAGGGCCGGGTCGTCGCCGAGCGCGCAGGGCATGCCATGCACACGGCCCTGGTGCAGCGGCTGATGCGCGACCGCTCCGCCTGGGAGCTCGCCCATGGCTACGACGAAGCTCCAGCACCGGAACCCGCCCGCGCCCGCCTGCTCACGTTTACCCCTGCGCATGCCTGACGCCGCCATCGCCCTGGGCTCCAACCTCGGCAAACGCGCCCAAAACCTGCATACCGCCCTGGCCCACCTGGCCACCCTGGGCACGGTCACCGCCGTCTCCACCTTTCACGCCACGGCTCCTGTCGGCTATACCGAGCAGCCCGACTTCCTCAACGCGGCGGCTATCCTCGACACCTCACTCCCGCCGCTGGATTTGCTTGAAGCTCTTCTTGCGATCGAGCGCCACATGGGCCGCGTCCGTACCGGCATTCCCGCAAAAGGCCCGCGTCTTATCGATCTCGACCTGCTCCTTTACGGCAACGAAATCCTAGAAGCCCCCACGCTCATCCTCCCGCATCCTGCGATGCACGAACGCCTTTTCGTTCTCGCCCCACTCGCTGAAATCGCCCCGCACTGGACCCACCCAGTGCTCCATCAAACCATTCAATCTCTGCTGCAGACTCTCAAGCCATAGCTAGTCCAGCTCAGCTCTCGGTATAAAGTACGCTTGCCTTCTTGTTGTCATTCCCGCAGGGAATCTGCGGTTGCATTTGCTGTTGTCTTCTCTTCCACTGCCAGGTTATTTGCCTTGAACCTTGCGGCCTTTGCGTACGCCCTTGCCTTCGAGCGAGTTGCTCACCCGGTACAGGAAGAGCAAGCAGACTCCCTGCGGTAAGGACAACAAGGAGGGCTTACCAGGCAACCCTTCACCCCCGCACCATACCAACCAGCGCCGCCCGCGTCTCCTCCGCCGTCCGTACCTCAGCGGGAAAGTTGATCCGCGCCCCTTTTATCCCGTCCGCCGTCTTCAGGCGCAGGCCAAACCCCAGCCGATCCACCGACGTCATCTGCGG
Source organism: uncultured Granulicella sp. (assembly GCA_964282835.1). Taxonomy (GTDB): domain Bacteria; phylum Acidobacteriota; class Terriglobia; order Terriglobales; family Acidobacteriaceae; genus Edaphobacter. The sequence continues at coordinate 3,884,756 of OZ196157.1, read as the reverse complement.
CTCGGTGCCCACCAACCCCGCATACTTCGCGGCCAGCTTGACCATGGAGTCGACGTGGTCTGTGTTCATATGAGCCAGGATCCCGGCTGAAGCCGCTGCCAAGGGATCGGCTCTGGCCGCGGCGTACTCCTCGGCCGTAACCCAGCCCATCACGCCGAAGCCGCCCACATAGTAGATCTCCGCCGGCGTCAGGCGAAAGAAGCCGAAGTCCGAGAAATCCACCCAGTACCGGCTATTTTCATGCCGCGCCAGGTAGGCTTCCCGGGCGGCGGCCGTATCTGCGGCCGGCACCGGAAGCACCTCGCCCACCAGGGTAGCCCTTGCCGCGCCCAGCACATCGCCATCCAGCGCAGCTTGCGATAGAAACAGACTCGCCCGCGCATCGGCCTTCAAGTTTTGCGTATGCATGGCCATGTTGCTGATCAGGAACAGCGCCCGCCCGGCCTCATCGAGCGCATACGGCATCAACGACCCAAACGGAAAGCCCGCCACCTTCTTCGACCACGTAGAAAGCGTCCCCGTGTTGCCGAGCGAAAACAGGGTCCGCACCCGTTCCGCGTACGAAGGTTCTTCGATCTGCGGCCCTGCCGGCCCGGTGTATGCATGCTGATTCGCCATCCTGCTATCGTAAGCCGAAATCGAAGCCAACATCAGCTGCCCACAAAGTCTCAAATCGCAAGCTTGAGCTCAATCCCGTCCTGGTCCGTCTTGTCCCTTTATCCGCGCTCCGCTTTTTCTCGCTTGCCGTACGGGCACATGCTCAGCAGCGGGCAAGCAGGGCATCGCGGCTCCGCAAACAGGCACAGCGTCTGCGCATGCAGCTTTACCAGCGAGTGGTGCTCATCCAGCTTCGCCGCATCCCAGTCGGCCGGAGTCCGGCGCATCAGCCGCTCTTCGGTCACGCCCCCGTCGGCCCTCGGGGTTAAGGCCAGCCGCTGCACCACGCGCAGATGGTTCGCATCCACGCAAAGTGCGCGCCGCCGCAGCGTAGAAAAGTTCACCACGGCTGCCGATACCTGCGGGCCCACGCCTTCAAAGCTCTCCAGCCATTCCCGAATCTTGGCCGTCCGGTACTTGGCCAGGAAATCCAGCGTCAGCGACCCGTACCGCGCCGTAATGCCCTGCAACGCCGCCTTCAGCCGCGGTGCTTTCACTTCGGCGAAGGTCACCACGGCAATCGTCCGCTCGATCTCGTCCACCGGCGCAGCCCTGAGCTCTTCCCAGGTCGGGTAACGCGCCTGCAGGTCGCGCATCACCTGGTGCGATTCCGGCGTCTTCGTCCGCGAGCTAAGCAGGGAATAGATAAACTGCGTCAGCGGATCCCACGGCACCCGCACCGGCGGCGGCCCATAGTAGGCCAGCAGCTTCTCCTGCACCTCCAAAATCCGCGGATCGACGGTATCCGCCGCATCCCCAAACAATCCGACTGCATCCATATCGCCTCATTGTAGGCCGCACAAAGCGCTCTCGCTTAGCGACCCGCAGCCGTCCAACCTGTAGCGCAGAGCGGACAGCTTATCGTCTTCGACCCGATCCCGTTTTCGCGTCACACTGCCTCAGCGACGACAAAAAGGCAAGCCGGCTCTACCGCACAGACCGCTCTTTGAGTATTTCAGTTGCGCGTTACGCCCAGGCTTTTGCCTTCCGGCGTGGCCAGGCCCCAGGCCATGCGCGGCGTGTTGTGCGCCAGCCCCACGCGCCCGTCCGGCCCCAGCAGGATTACCCCGCCATGGCCGCCCAGCCGCTCGTGCAGGTACGCGATCGCCGCCTCGGCAGCCGCCTGCGGCGCAACGCCCGCCTGCACCCGGTCGACTGCCCACTTGCCCAGCACCAGCTTCATAATCGGCTCGCCCCAGCCGGTCAGGCTTACGGCTGCCGAAAGATTATCCGCATAACACCCGCAGCCGATCAGCGACGAATCGCCCACCCGGCCCGGTGCCTTGTTCAGCGTCCCTCCGGTCGAGGTACCCGCCGCCAGGTTGCCGTACCCATCAAGCGCCACCGCGCCCACGGTGTCGTGCGTCTGCAAAGAGGCCTCGGCACCGGGCCGGAACTCCGCCGGCACTCCCGAAAACGTCGTGTCGGCCTCGCCCTTCAGCTCCGCTTCCTGCGCGGCGTAGAGCCGCTTTTGCTCACGTGGGATCACCAGATCCATGTTGTCGCACAGCTTCATCCCGTGGCCCAGCGCGAAACGTTCGGCGCCCGTACCCACAAAGTAAACGTGCGGGCTTTGTTCCAGCACCAGCCGCGCCGCCTTGATCGGGTTGGGCAGACGCTCCACGCACGCTACTCCCCCTGTGCGCAGGTCCGCGCCGTCCATCAGCAGCGCGTCCAGTTGCACGCGTCCGTCGCGCGTCAAAAACGAGCCGCGCCCGGCATCGAAGGTTTCATCGTCTTCCATTACCATCACCGCGGCTTCCACTGCATCCACCGCTGTACCGCCGCGTTCGAGCGCCGCATACCCTGCCTCGAGCGCGCTGCCGATACCACGTTCGTGCGCTGCAACTTCGGCGTCGGGCATCGCCCACGCGCCGCCATGAATAAGAAGGAGAGGAAGTTTCTGCATGCAGGCCTATTGTAACGGGCCTCTTCGACAAAGTTTCGCCCGGGGAGGTGACAGAACGGACGCAAACGCATCCAATGGGCATCCGTAGCAATCAGATGGGGACGGAGTCAATGTATGGGCCTGATGTCGATCCTCGCGCAGCACGGATACGCGGTTGTCGCCGTCATCCTCTTCCTCGCCGCAGCTGGTTTGCCGTTACCTACTTCTATTGTGCTTCTCGCAGCCGGTGCCGCCGCGCATGGCGATCTCAACGTTTTCGTGGTGATCGGCCTCGCCGCCGCGGCTGCCATTTTCGGTGACGCGCTGCTCTACACCGGCGGCCGCTACACCGGTTGGTGGCTGCTTGCCGGCATGTGCCGGCTGGCCATGAACCCAGAGGGCTGCATCTTTTCTTCTTCGGCCTACTTCTATCGTCGCGGAGCCAAAACGCTGCTCTTCGCCAAGTGGGTGCCTGGCCTGGCCTCGATGGCGGCCCCGCTGGCCGGCTCGCTGAACATGAAGTTCTTTCGCTTTCTGCGTCTCGACTCACTCGGCGTCACCATGTACGTCACGGCCTGGGTGACGGTCGGCTATCTTTTCAGCACCTTCCTCAAAGAGATCATCACCTGGGTCCAGACCTTCGGCCACGCGATGCTTTACATCATCCTCCTCATCGTCGCCAGCTACCTGCTTTCGGTCGCAGTTTTCTGGATCCGCGCGCGCAAATACGAAAAGATTGAAATGATTTCAGCCGCCAACCTCAACGAGCGGCTGAAAAATCTCGGCCCCGACAAGCTCGTCGTCATCGCCGATGTGCGCAGCCACAACTACTACGATCCCGGCATGCAGCGCATCAAGAACTCCATCCGCGTCGAGCCCACCCGGCTGAAGGAAGAACTCATCGCCCTGCGCGAGTTCATGGCGCCGGAATGCGAAATTTACCTCTACTGCTCCTGCATCCGCGACACCACGTCGAAGCGCGTCGCCCACATGCTCAAAGAGGAAAATTGCAAGACGCTTGTGATCGACGGTGGCATCCGCGCCTGGATCAAGGCCGGCGGCGAACTCGAAAGCGTACCTGCGTCCGATATCCAGCGCCTGCCTCGCTTTGAATAGAGCGGTGGTCCTGAACACTTGCTGTACTCTTTTCACCGAAGAGGTTTATGCCTGACGACCCTCATCTCTTCATGCAGAATAGGAGCATCATGAGCAGCCGCCATCTCGTCGATCCCGAACTAGCCCCGCTCCTCGACACGTACCAGCTTCTCGATCCATCCCCGGAAACCCTGCCCGCCAGCCGTCAGCAGCGCAACGACTTCGTCCACACCTTGCTTGCTACTCTGCCGCCTGACGAGGTCGAGAAGTCCGAGCACCTCATCCCCGGTCTGCCCGGTCAACCAGCGGTACGCGTCCTCGTCTATCGGCCCCGCCCGGCCACCGCCGGCCCACTCCCGGCCTTCCTCAACATCCATGGTGGCGGCCTGATCGCGGGGTTGCCAGAGCAGGATGAACCCGCCAACCGCCGCATTGCCGCCGCCCTCGGCTGCGTCGTCGTCGCCCCGGCCTATCGTCTCGCGCCCGAGCACCCATTTCCCGCTGCCCTCGACGATTGCCGCGCCGCCCTCGACTGGCTCGTCGCCCACGCTCCCGCGCTCCACGTAGACCCTGCTCGCATCGCGCTCGGCGGCTCGAGCGCCGGCGGCGGTCTGGCTGCCTCCCTCGCCCTGCAGTTCCGCGACACCAGCCCCGTCAAGCTGGCGTTCCTCTACCTCATCTTTCCCATGCTCGACGACCGCACTACCAACCAGCCGTCGCCCTTTGCCGGCGAGTTCATCTGGACCCCGGCGCTTAACCAGTTCGGCTGGAGCTCGTACCTGGGTGCCCACGCCGGCACCCCGCCTCCTTACGCCGTTCCCGCCCGTGCCGAAAGCCTCGCCGGTCTGCCCCCAACCTGGCTCTGCTGCGGCGCGCTCGATCTCTTCATCGACGAGAACCTCGAGTTCACCCGCCGCCTCCTGACCGCCGGCGTCCCCACCGAGCTGCATGTCTACCCTGGCGCCTTCCACGCCTTCCAGTGGGTGCCCACCGCCCAGGTAACCCAATCCTTCGCCCGCGACAGCTTCCAGGCCCTGCGCCGTGCCCTTTTACCTGCGTAAGATAAAATCTGGGTAGAGGCAAACGGAGGCAACATGGCCGCTATTGCAGAGTTGCAGGACTGGCAGGTTACGGCCGAAAAGGTCGACGAACTCGTTCGCCGCATCGTGGCTCATGCAGATCCTCTCCAGATCATCGCTTTCGGTTCCCGCGCCCGCGGCGATCACCGCCCGGCTAGCGACCTGGATATAGCAGTTATCCTTGCCGGCAACGAGGAAAGCGTTTACAAACAAGTCCCGTATACCCTTGTCCGTGGCCTTGAAATGGAGGTGGATCTCATTGTCGCTTCCAAGGGAAAGTATGATCTCCATCGCCCGTGGATGAACAGTGTTTACAACTACATCGATCGGGAGGGGGTAGTTCTTTATGATCGAGACGATCCGCGGCGAGCAGGCACTCAAGCTCTGCACTTTGGCACAGGGAGATTTGTCAGCCCTTCAGTATCCATTGCCTGACGCCATCTATGGTTTTTGCGCTCAGCAAGCCTGTGAAAAGTTATGCAAAGCCCTGATCTCCGCTCACGGCAAGCCCTACCCGCTCACTCACAATCTTGATCGGCTTACGACCCTCCTCCAAAGTTATGGAGAGCAGCTTCCTCAGTTGCCATTTGACCTGCTGCTTCTTCAACCGTATGCTGTGCAATTTCGATATGACGAGGGCGCCTCCCTCGACGAAGAAGAGCGCCCTACGATGCGACAGGCCGTTGCAGACTTTCAGCACTTCATCGTCACCCGCATCCTTGAACTCGAAGCCACGCAGTCCTAAGCTGCAGACGCTCACGGGTACACTTATAGAGTGCCCACCCAAACCCATTTCGATGTCCTCGTCGTAGGCGCAGGCCACGCCGGCTGCGAGGCCGCCGTTGCCGCCGCGCGCATGGGCTGCCGCGTGGGCCTAGTCACGCTTGCGCTCGAAGGCATCGCCCAGATGCCCTGCAACCCAGCCATTGGCGGCATCGCCAAGGGCCATCTGGTGCGCGAAATCGACGCGCTCGGCGGCGTCATGGGCCTGGTCGCCGACGCTACCGGCATCCAGTTTCGCCTGCTCAACACCTCTCGCGGCCCCGCCGTGTGGAGCCCCCGCGCCCAGTGCGACAAGCACCTCTACCGCCAGCGCATGCGCGAACTCCTCCAGTCCACCGAGAACCTCACCCTCATAGAAGCCGAAGTCGCCAGCCTGATCGTAGACCGTGGCCCATCCATTCCCGCTTCATCGGAATGGGTGGGTTCCACCCTCCGCCAAGTCCACGGCCTCATCTTCCGCGACGGCTCCGAGCTCCGCGCCCCCGCGACCATCGTCACCACCGGCACCTTCCTCAACGGCCTCATCCACTGCGGCGAGCAGCAGCGCTCCGCCGGCCGGGCCAACGAGCGCGCCGACGAGCCCGCCTCCATCCTCCTCGGCGAAGCTCTCAAGGCGCTCGGCCTGCGTGGCACCCGCCTCAAGACCGGCACGCCGCCCCGGCTCGACGGTCGCACCATCGATTGGAACCAGTTTGAGCCGCAACCCGGCGATCCCGAACCCACCCCGTTCTCGCTTCGCACACGCACTCTGCCGTTGCGCCAAGTGGGCTGCCACATCGCCCGCACCACGCCTGAAACCATGCGCATCATTCGAGAAAACGCGCACCGTTCGCCCATGTATTCGGGGCAAATCCACGCCGTCGGCCCGCGTTACTGCCCGTCGATCGAAGACAAGATTGTCCGCTTCCCAGACAAGCCCGGTCACCAGTTCTTTCTCGAGCCCGAAGGCCTTTCGACCGACCTCATCTACGTCAACGGCATGTCGACCTCGCTGCCCATCGAAATCCAGCAGGCCATGGTCGCCAGCATTCCGGGCCTCGAGCGCGCCGTCATGGTCCGGCCGGGTTATGCCATCGAGTACGACGCCATTGACGCCACCGAGCTCGACCGATCGCTGCAAGTCAAGCAGTTGCGAGGCCTCTTTCTCGCCGGCCAGATCAACGGCACAAGTGGCTACGAGGAAGCTGCCGCGCAGGGCATCATGGCCGGCATCAATGCCGCCTTGCAGGTCCAGGGCGCCGAAGCTTTCCATCTCGATCGCACCGAGGCCTACATCGGCATCCTCATCGACGATCTCATCTCCAAACCCACCACCGAACCCTACCGCATGTTCACCTCGCGCGCCGAGTTCCGCCTGCATCTCCGCATCGATAACGCCGACCGCCGTCTCACCCCGCACGGCCGCCGCCTGGGCCTCATCGACGACCCCACCTGGGCCGACTACCAGGCCCGCCAGGCCCGCGCCGAAGCTCTTCGCCATACCCTCGAAAACACCCGCCTCAACCCAGCCCTCCTCACCCCCGAAACCCTGGCCAGACTCGACGGCCAGCCCGCAAATCTCGCGGGCCAGACCCTCGCCGACTTTCTCAAGCGCCCCGAAGTCTCGATCCAGGACCTCCTCCCCCAAACACCTCCGTGCCCCATTCACCGCAGCTCCACCGCGATGAGTGGGTCCGTCAACACGATCGGAGCCGCGATCGCAGCAGCCACGCTCCGCAACGAGCAGCGCGCTGTCGAAACCGAGATCAAGTACACCGGCTATCTCGCCCAGCAAACCCGCTCCATCGCCAGGATGAAGCGCGCCGAATCCATGCGCATCCCGCCCTGGTTCGACTACACCGCCATCTCCGGTCTCAGCCGCGAGATCCAATCCACCTTCGAGCGCGTCCGCCCGCTAACCCTCGGCCAGGCCAGCCGCCTGCCCGGTGTCACCCCCGCCGCCGTCTCGCTGCTCCACGTCTACATCGAAATCCAGTCGCGCCAACGCACCGCTTAGGGATCCCCGCAGATAAGAGGGAAACAGGGGATAGAAGGGGATGAAGCTTGGCTTACGATGGTCCACATGCTGAACTTACCGAGCGAATCATTCGGGTTGCGCACCTGGTGTCGAATGAACTAGGAGATGTTTTTTTTGAGGCGGTTTACAAGAAGTCGATGCTTGTCGCTCTTCGCGAAGCCGGCCTCTCTTATCTGCGGGGATCTTTGCTCTTCCTCCTCTGCACCGCAGCCCCAGCCCAGACCACCCTGACCCTCTCCACCCGCCTAGTCGCCGTCTCCGCCATCGTGCTCGACAAGCACGGCGCGCCCGTCGCCAACCTCACCAAAGACGACTTTCAGCTCTTTGAAGACGACCATCCCGTCCCCATCGGCGCGCTCACCCAGGATGCCGACCGCCCCCTCACCCTCGCCCTCATGGTCGACACCAGCCTCAGCCAGAAGACCTTCATCGCCAACGAAACTGCCGCCTCGCAGCTCTTCTTCAAAGCCATGCTTACCCGGCCCGAAGACCGCGCTACCCTGATCCAGTTCGATACCGGGGTCTTCCGCCTGCACACCATGACGGCTTCCGTCGACGCGCTCGAGCAATCTCTCAACCACCTCGCCGAAGATCACACCGCTCTCCAGACCGGGCGTCCACGCGGCGGCACCCTGCTCTACGACGCCGTCTGCGCCACGGCCGAAAAGTCGCTCGCGCCCGAACCCGGTCGCCGTGCCATGGTCCTGCTCACCGACGGCGGTGACGACGGCTCGCGCCTCACGCTCGATCAGGCCGTCGCCTGCGCCCAGCGCGCCGATATCGTCGTCTATTCCATCTTCTACAGTGAAGATCCCTCTACCGACCAAGGGATGTACGGCCGATCCGTGCTCAACGCGCTCTCAACCACCACCGGCGGACGCGTCTTCAGCGTAAGCAAAAAGATGCCCCTGCCTGCCATCTACACCCAGATCGAAGCCGACATGCGTCTCCAGTACCAGCTCACCTACCGCCCGCCGGACTCCACGCCCGGCACCTATCACCGCCTCAAGCTCAAACCCCGCGACAAGCACCTCACCGTCGACGCCCGCACCGGCTACTTCACCCGCCCCTGAGAAGATCCTCGCAGATCAAAGGAAAACAGTGGATAACAGCGGGACTGAACTCCGCTTCACCCCTCTTATCCCTTCTTTCCTCCTTATCTGCGGGGATTTTGCGTCTAACTGGAAGTGAGGAAAGCATGACCCGCACCCAGATCTTCGCCCTGTCTTTTGTCGCGCTCCTCCTCGTCTTTTTTGTGGGGTACAAGAAAATGGCCGTAGCCGCCGCAGCCAGCTCGCAGCCCATACCCGCGCCCGCGCACGACGAGCCGCAGCACGCCGGGCTTGAAAAAGCCGTGTTCGCCGGCGGCTGCTTCTGGGGCACCCAGACCGTCTTTTCACAGGTGAAGGGTGTCACCCAGACCTACGCCGGGTACGCCGGAGGCCAGGCCTCCACCGCCACCTACGACCAGGTCACCCAGGAAAACACCGGCCACGCCGAATCCGTCGAAATCACCTTCGATCCCGCCCGGATCAGCTACGGCACCCTGCTGCGCATCTTCTTCTCGGTCGCGCATGACCCCACCCAGCTCAACCGCCAAGGCCCCGACGTCGGCTCCAGCTACCGCTCGGCCATCTTCTACACCTCCGAGCAGCAGCACCAGGTCGCCCAGGCCTACATCCAGCAACTTGACGGCCAGCACGCTTTCAAGGGCAAGATTGTCACTGAACTTACCCCGCTCAAAGGCTTTTACAAGGCCGAGGACTACCACCAGAATTACGCCGAAAAGAACCCCAGCAACCCCTACATCCAGATCTGCGACGTCCCTAAAACCGCCGCCCTACGCGCCCAGTTTCCCGAGCTCTTCGTCCCCCACAAACAGTAGGCACAAATCTGGGTGCCCCAGGTTTCGCTTCTGAGACCTGGGTTTGGAGTCGCTAAAGAGCTGTCAGCTTACAGCTACCTAGCTGATAGCTCACAAATCACCCAGCCTCAGCTTCTCCACTCCCAAACTCCTCCAGCACCTCTTCAATCTCTGTGTCGAAGCCCTCGAGGACCGCCGCCAGAAACGCTTCGCCATCCAGGTCCGCGTCATGCTGCACATGCACCTGCACGATCGACCGCGCCAGGTCCGCCAGCATCACTCCCCAGGCCGAAGGCTCCTGCCAGATCCCCGGCCGCAGCGTAATCTGCTGGCTCTGCTGCGCCACCCAAACCCGCAGCAGCTCAAACGAAGCCGCATCCTTCGCCGCCACATCCGGTATCGCCAACTGCTTTTCCTGTCCCATGCGTCCATCATAAGCGACCCTGTTTTCCGCACTTTCAACGCCCGTCCACATCCTGAAAGCGCACACTAAACACTCATGGCCACCGTCTTCCCCTTTCGCAATTCCGAACCCGATCAGCCTGGCCTGCCCGCCTCCATCCACACCGAGGTCGTCATCCTCGGCGCCATGCTGCTCGATTCGCTCGCTATCAACGACGCCACCGCGCGTCTCGAAGCCGACGATTTCTCGCTCGACAGCCACCGCCGCATCTACACCGCGATGATGGAGATGCTTGCCGCCGGCCACGCCGTCGACCTCATCACCCTGCGCAACGCGCTCGAAAAGAAAAAGGAGCTTGAAGCTGTCGGCGGTCCCGGCTACCTTTCGTCGCTCGTCGACGGCATTCCCCGCAAGCTCAACATCGAAGATTACGTCCGCATCGTCAAGGATAAATCGCTCCTGCGCCAGATGATGGGCATCTTCACCGACGGCGTCACCCGCACCGCCGAGCAATCCGACGAATCCATCCAGATCCTTTCGGACATCGAGCAGCGCCTGGCCGAAGTCGCCGACAAATCCATCCAGCGCAGCTTTTTCGACATCGCCGACATCGTCAAAGACTCCTTCGGCTCCATCGACAAGCTGTACGAACAGGGCCGGGAAGTCACCGGTTTGCGCACCCACTATGACGAGTTCGACAAGATGACCTCCGGCCTGCAGGATTCCGAGCTGATCATCATCGCCGCGCGACCCTCCATGGGAAAGACGGCATGGGCCATCAACATCGCCCAGAATGCCGCCGTCAAGGATGGCAAGGTCGTCGCCGTCTTCTCACTCGAAATGTCCAAGGAGTCGCTGCTTCGCCGCATGCTCGCCGGCGAAGCTTCTGTCGGCGCGCGCAAGCTGCAGACGGGGTTCCTGGGCCGCGACGATAAAGACAAGCTCAACCGCGGCCTCGAGCGCCTCATGGAATCCAAGCTCTTCGTCGACGACACGCCCGGCATCACACTGGCCGAAATGCGTGCCAAAGCTCGCCGCCTCAAGCAGCAGGAGGGCTCGCTCGACCTCATCGTTATCGACTACCTGCAGCTGATGACCGGCTCCAAAGCCCAGGGCAAGGGCTTCGAAAACCGCACCCAGGAAGTCAGCTCCGTAAGCCGCGGCCTGAAGGCGCTGGCCAAGGAGATGCAGGTGCCCGTCGTCGCGCTCTCGCAGCTTTCCCGCGGCAGCGAGCAGCGCACCGGCGACAAAAAACCGCTGCTCTCGGACCTCCGCGAATCCGGCTCCATCGAGCAGGATGCCGACGTCGTCTGCTTCATCCACCGCGAAGAGTACTACGACCGCGAAAACGAAGACCTCAAGGGCAAGGCCGAAATCATCATCGCCAAGCAGCGCAACGGCCCCACGGGCTCGGTTCAGATGGCCTACATCGCCGACTACACCCGCTTCGAAAACCTCGACACAGCCCACTCGGGCGAATAGCTCCTGCGCAAGTAAAATCTGCGGCCTCTTTGTTGTCATTCCGCAGGGAATCTACGGTTGTCTTCCTCCGCCTCCGGTACAAGTTCGCGGCCCAGCAGTGTGGCAGCTATGTCGTTTCGAGTACGCTTCTCTGCCGAAGAGAAGGCCGCTGGCAGACCTCTAACGAAATCAAGTTAGCTGATGGTGTGAAGAACAGACAACATCAAACGCAACAGCAGTTTCCCTGCGGGAACGACAACAAAGAAGGCAGGCAAACTCTACCAACAGCTGATCCGGACTAAAACAAAATCTTCACCCCAAGCTGAATCTGTCGGCTCGTGTTCGCCGTCGCCGAGATCACTCCCGGCGAACCAAAAGTAGGCGCCGTCGCCTGGTTCGCCGCCGTGCCCTGCGTAGGCCCGGCCGAGTACACCACCTCATTGGGCAGCTGCAGATTCGTATGGTTTACCACGTTGAACACCTCCGCCCGAAACTGCATGCGCACCCTCTCGGTCAGCGCCGTCGACTTCAACAGCGACAGATCCCAGTCCGCATACCCCGGACCCACCAGCGAGTCCCGCCGCACATTGCCTACCGTCCCAAACGCCGGCGCGGAAAACGCATTGGGATTGAAATACTGGGCCACGCGTGCGGCCGTGCTGCCCTGCGGATAGAGCGCGCCGTTGAAGTTCGGATTCACATTCGGCCGCACCGGGTTGCGCGAGTCGCCCGAGCCCGTTGGGTTGTAGCCAAGCTGCGGCGAGAACGGAAACCCGCTAAACAGGTTCGCAATCGTTGCCAGCGACCAGCCGGAAACCAGCGCTTCCGTGCCGCGCCCGCCATTCGCAAAGTACGCCTTGCCCCTGCCCACCGGCAGCTCGTACGTCGCGTTGATCGCTACCGCGTGCCGGATGTCTGTCGCCGCCGGGCCGTAATCGAGGTGCGGCCGCGAAGGAACCTCCACAAACGCCGGCGTGTTCGACGAGACCGAGGTATTCCACGCCGAGCCGTCGTCGAGGTTTTTCGCCCAGGTAAAGTTTGCCCGCAACTGCAGTCCGTTGGCCAGGTCGTGCCGCAAATCCACGATCAGCGCGTTGTAATTGCCCGAGCCGCCACCCCACCACGAGGTCGTATTCGCCACCGCCGGGTTCGCCTTGGTCGTATTCGGATAGAAGATCGTGCCGTTTGCCAGCACCGTGTAGGCAGGCTCGTTCAGGTCGCCGTTCAGAATCTGGTGATAGCTGTGCGAGCCGTTGTAGGCCAGCGAAAGCGACGTCGAGGCCGCAAGCCGCTGCTCCACCTTGACGTTGTACGCAAACAGCGCCGGCGTTCGTATCCCGCTGTCCACCGTAGAAGGCGATACCAGCGGTGTACCGCTCGTCGGGTTCGCCACCGTCGTGCCCGAATACGAGAACACCGTGTTGTAGGGCGCGGCCTGGTCCAGCCTGTAGTCGAGCGCATCCAGCAGCGAGTGGTGCAGACCCGCGCCGGCAGTCACACTCGTCCGCCCATCGCCGAACACGTTCCACGCCACACCCAGCCGAGGCTCCGGCAGGAACAGCGCATGATTGTTCGTAATCGCATTCTGCTGGATGTTTGGATTTGTGCTGATCACGCCGTTTGTGAAGCCATATACCGCCGCCCTGCCCTGCGCCTCGCTCCACCCCGTCGACGACTCGCTGCGGAAACCCGCACGCACCTCCAGCCGCGGGTTGATGCGATACACATCTTCGAAGAACGCATCGACGAACAACGTCCGCCAACCCAGTTCGGTCGTCTGCGGCGCGTAGGTAAACGTCTTGATCTGGCCTGCCAGAAAGGTGCTCAGCGAGTTGAACGAAGCCTGTCCATACTGGTCCTGCGCCAGGTTGTCGTTCGATTGCACCCGCTGCACCCACGCGCCGGCCTGCAGGGTATGCTTGCCCAGCGTGTAGTAGGCGTGGTCGTCGAACGTAAACAGGTTGCGGGTAATACCGTTGTTCGAGCCCACGTTCGCTCCTGCCGTTGTAATCGACGAGGCTCCATTTGAGGCCGTCGAACCCGCAATCACCACCGCGTATGTCGGCACCCCGGCACGCGCCGAAGGCGTCAGCGCCTGCTCCGCCGCCGGCACATAGCCGTAAAAGTAATAGTTCGCGCGCGAGTAGCCGACCCGTGCAATATTCACCACCTTCGAGAAGATATGCTTCTCTTCCGCGCTCAACACCTGCTCGCGCAGCCGCTCGGCCACGTACGAGTACGGGTCGGCCGAAGGTGTGCTCGCCGACGAATCGTCCACCGTATACACGGCGTTGAACGTATCGTTGGCGGCCAGGTTTTCGTCGAACCGCAGCGTGCCGAAGTCTTCGCGGATGTGTTGCGGCGCGGTCCCGATCCACTCGGCAATGCCGGTCTGCGCCCCGTTGATCGTTACCTCCGGCCCATTCGCAATCGGCCAAAGATTCAGCAGAGGCTGCACGCTGGCCACGGCCTTGGTACGCGAGGCCGCGTCCGGCACCAGGGTCAGCAGGCTCTCGCCCAGGTTCTGCCGGTAGCCCTCGTAATTGCCAAACAGAAACGCCTTGTCCCGCTTGACCGGGCCGCCCAGCGAGACACCGTAGTCGTTGCGTTGAAACTCGGGAATGCGTGCGCCGTCGAAGTAGTTGCGCGCGTCGAAAAAGCTGTTGCGCGCAAACTCGTACACCGAGCCATGCGGCGCGTTGGTCCCGCCCGTCGTCACAATCGAAATCTGCGCGCCATCGCGCTTGCCGTACGCCGCCGAGTACGTATCGGCCACCACATTGAACTCACGAATGCCGTCGATACCCAGCAGCTGCCCCGATGTTCCGCCCGGCGTCACGTTGATCAACGACGCGCCCGTGTACTCGATACCGTTCAGCAGAAAGAGATTGTCCTGCGGTCTCCGGCCCGAAACCGAAAACATGCTGCCCACCGAAGAGTTTGAAGTGCCCACGCCACCCGCGCGCTGGTTGGTCGCGTTTACCGTGCCCGGGTTCAGCGTGATCAACTGGTCGTAGCTGCGGCCGTTCAGCGGCAACTCTTTCACCTGGCGCGAATCCACCAGCCCGGCCGTCTGTTCGGTCGTGGTGTTTACGTCCGCCGGCGTATCGTTTACCGTCACCGTTTCCGTGCCCGCTGCGCGCAGTGTCAGGGTAAGCTCCAGGGTCTGGCCGATCGTCAGCCGTACCCCAAGGTCCTTGTAGGCGGCAAAGCCCGGCGCCTCGGCCACTACCGTATAGCTGCCCACGGGCTCGGAAGGCGCCGAAAAGCTGCCGTCGCTGCCGGTCGTCAGACTACGCTGGCCACCCGTCTCTTCATTCCGGATGGTGACCTGCGCCTTCGGAATCACGGCTCCCGACGCATCCATAATGCGCCCGGCGATGGTGCCGCCCACCACCTGGGCGTACAACGCTGCAGGCGTGAGCGCTGCAGAAAACAACAAAAGTAGCGTACGAGAACTTTGCAAGAGCATCTCCTAAGAGTGCGGGCCGGGCAAACGGGCTCAGAGGCGCCGCCGGCTATGTGTGTCTGGAAAGGGAGGGCTGCAAGAGAAAACCCACGCGCCGCGTACGGCTAGGCGTGGGTTCGATGACTCAGGAGACTTCTCAGAGCGATACTGTTCAGCCCTGGAACTCCACTGGAAGCACTCGACCGACGCAGGCAGCCGCACGCTTGCAACAAGGGCAACAGCGGCGGCGGACGGTCTGGCAAGGGTGCATCACAGTTCTTTCACCGTAACCTTATCGCCCGTGCAAGTCAACAAACCCAAAAAATCGGAATGCGGACAAAAGAGACAAGACGGACAGCAACGGACTTAACCCGTGGGGCTTGATCGGCCTTGATCCGTTTCGTCCGTCTTTTCCGCGTTCCGTTCTTGTCTGCATGTGCGGCTTACTGGTCTTCCCCGTAGGTCTGTCCCATCAACGCTTTCAGACGGGCCGGGCTCAGCGCAGGCACCACCGGCATCAGCATCGGCTGTCCTGGTGCAACCACGCCCATGTGTCCCGGATACGGCGGAAACAACGGATCGGCTGCCGCGATCGGCACCAGGTTGACGTCTGGAATCGCCTTACCGAACGCCTTGTTCATCGTGTCGATGAAGGCGTTCGCCACCACCGCGTAGCCGGTGTTGGTCGGGTGGATGCCGTCGAGCGAGAACGCGCCACCCAGGAACGTCGTCGTGCCCTTGATGCCGTTCACCGTAATCCCGTTCGCGGTCGTGTTGGCGAACAGCGCGTTGATGTCTACCAGCGTTGCGCCCGAGGTTTGCGCGCTTGCGGCGATGACTCCGTTGTAGGCCTTCACCATCGTCTGCACCGTCACCACTTCAGACGCGGAAAGCACCGCCGCATCCGGCAGCGGGCCCTTCATCGTCCCACCCAGAATCAGCGGGATATCGGTAAGCCCAAGCTGGTTCACGTAGTCGCCGGCCTGGATGCCCAGCACCGCGCTCAGGTTCGCCACCGGCACACCTGTGGCCGCCGAGTAGCCCACCAGCACGTTCGCCGCCGGCTGCAGGTAAGGCACCGCCGTCACATCCGGGATGTTTGCAATCACCAGGTGCGCGCCCGAGTTCGTCTGCAGATAGCTGATCAACTGCTGGTACTGCGTCGTGAATGTCGCCAGCGGCGTCATGGAGGATGGCATGCCGGTCAGGTCCGCGACCAGTGCGTCATTGTTGCCGATCCACACGAAAATGGTTGTGCAGCCGGCCGCCACGGCCTGCTGGGCCTGGCTCTTGATGACCCCGAAGCCGAAGCCCGGGTAGCCGAGCACAAGCTGATTCAGCTGCTGCTGACCCGTCGTCGGCGAAACCAGCGGAAGCGTATTCAGCACATCGTTGGTCAACGCTCCGGGCACCGCCACGTTGGTCGGCTGCAGCCCGAAGTTGTCGCGCCCGGTCGTCGTGCCTGCAAGCTGCCCGATCACAGGCCCGGTCAGATGGACCAGCGTCAACTGATTTGGCGCGCCCGGCGGCGCAATCAGCGGCAGCGCAATTGGAAACCCGGCCTGCGCCGCCACCAGCGGGGCCCAGCCGTGAGGCTGCGACGTGTCGATCAACGACCCAGACTGATAGCCCGCGGTTAGTGAATCGCCCAGAAAGTACGTCGTCGCAAAGTTGCCCGCATTCGCCGCCTGGCTCGCGGCCAGCGTCGAAGTCGAACTCGACGAGTTCGAAGAGCAGGCCGCAAGCCCAAGCACAAGCGCCAGGGAGACCACCGACACCACACGACCGGATGAACCACCATTCATTTTCATTGCGTATAAACCCCTTTGTGCACCACCGGCATTCACTTTTCCGGGACGCGGCTTTGTACCACAAACGGCATACCACGCGAAAGTCCGGCGCTCAGCCAGGTGACTGCAGGAAGGTAGGATGGAAGGAGCCGAGCCGCTACCCGCTCCGGAGCACAGCACCGATTGAACAACTGGATCCAGATTTCCGAGCCCAGCCTTACCCACAACCTGCACACCCTGCAGGCTGCCGCGGGCTCCGCCACAGAAGTGCTCGCGGTCATCAAGGCCAACGCCTACGGGCATGGCGCCGAGCTTTGCGCGCGAGTGCTCGTCCGCGCCGGCGCTCGCTGGCTGGGCGTCACCTGCGCGAGCGAGGGCGTGCGCGTCCGCCTGGCGCTTGCCGCCGCTGGTCTGGACGGTCTGGAAACCCGCGTCCTGCTGATGTGCGGCTTCCTTCCGGCGGACGTCCCGGCGCTGGTCGAGCACAATCTCACCCCTGTGCTGTGGACCGCGGGCCAGGTCGCCGCGCTGCCGGCAGGCACACGGGTCCACGTCGAAGTGGATACCGGCATGGGCCGGCAAGGCGTGCCCGAAGGCCCTGAGCTCGCCGCGCTGCTCCACCAGATCGCGGAGGCCGGACTTGAGCTCGAAGGCCTGTTCACGCACTTCTGCAGCTCCGAGCAGGCCGCCTCGCCCCTGACCCAACGCCAGCAGGCCCGCTTCGAGCATGCCGTCGCGCAAGCCTTGGCCGCCGGACACAAGCCTGCCTGGGTGCACGCCGGCAACACCTCCACGCTCGATAATCCCGCCCGGCCCACGGCCTGGCTGGCCACGCTTGCCGCCACCGCCGTCGCGCGCGCGATGGTCCGTTCCGGCCTCGCGCTCTACGGCTACACGCTTCCGCTTGAAGGCGCAGCCGAGGCGCACGTTCGCCCGCAGCTCCAGCCCGTCCTTACCTGGCACGCCCATGTGCTTTCCGTCCGCAGTCTGGCTGCGGGAGAGTCGGTAGGCTACAACGCCACCTTTACCGCCACCGTTCCCATGCAGGTGGCACTGCTTGCCATCGGCTATGCGGACGGGCTGCGCCGCGAACTCTCGTCCACGACAGCCAAGCCTGGCGGCTGGGCCATGCTGCACGGCCACCGCGCCAACATTCTAGGCCGCATCTCAATGAACCTCACCGTGGTCGACGTTACCGGCAATCCCGCCGTACAGGCCGGCGACGAGGCGGTCATCCTGGGCCCGGGCATTACCGCGCAGGATCACGCCGATCTCGCCCACACAATCGCGTACGAAATCCTGTGCGACATCCACCCCTGTGCCTGAGCAGCTAGACCACCTTGCCCGATGCCATCGAATAGCCTCGGTCTTTTGTTGTCATCCCCGCAGGGAATCTGCGGTTGCTCTTGCTTAGCCTGCCAGGACGTCGACACCTTCCTCGCGACGCGCATGAGACCGGCAATGGTTTACGGGTGGACTCAAGGGGTACGAACAGGTCAACGCACCCTAGTGTGCGTCATTCTTGAAGATCTGCTCGGCGTAGTAGTTTTCGATCTTTGCCTGGTCGCGCAGCATCTCGAAGTACGCGCCTTTCAGCAACTGGCTGCGGGCGTCGTGCAGGCCTTGGCGGATGCGCTGCTGCACCTGCGGCTCGGAGACATCGTGCTGGCCGGCCGGCTCCTTGCCGATCAGCTGAAAGATCGCATACCCGCCGATCTTCTTCACATCCGCCGGGTCGGGGAAGGGAATGATGTCGGTCGTCTGGCCGGGCTTCAAATTGCCCATCGTCTGCTGCAGAATAGGCGGCAGGTCGGCTTCGGCGATCGAGCCCATGTCGCCGCCGTTGGTCGAGGTGGTCGGATTTTCCGAGAAGTTCATGGCCAGCGAACCAAAATCCTCGCCGCTGTCCACGCGATTTTTGAGTGCCTGAATCTTCTTGCGCGCCTCATCGTCGCTGGTCGCCTTCGATCCCTGCAGGTTGCCCGGGCGCGGGTTTGGCGTCACCGTGACCAGAATCTGCGCGATGTGGTACTGCGTCTTGATGTTGTTGAACTCGGCCTTGTGCGCCTGAAAGTAGGAGTTGATGTCGGCGTCAGAAACCGTAATCTTGGAATTGATTTCCTTGTTCAACAGCTTGTTGATGGTCAGGGTGCGCCGCAGGTCGCGCTTCACCTCGTCGATCGTGGTGTGGCGATCCGCAAGCCGCGCTTCGAACTGCTCTTCGGTGTAGGGCGCCTTCATTTCCGCCAGCTTCGCATCCACCTCGGCCGGGGTTGCGGTGAGGTTCATCTTGGCCGCGCGCTGCTGCACAATCTCTTCGTCGATCAACTCGCGCAGCAGGCCAAGTCGAAGGCTCGCGGCCTGCTCGGCGGAGGGCTTTTCCTGCGTCTGGGGCTGTTGCTGTTGCGAGTCGCCAAGCTGGTCGTTGTACACGCGATCCAGCTCGGACGACGTGATCGGATGCGCGTTGACGATAGCGACGACGTCGGGCGCGAGCGTACGGTGGCAACCGGTCACCAGGAACAGGATTGCGGTCGAAAGACATGCGCTGCGGCTGGACACTTGGCTCAAAACCTCGCGGGTACTTCCTCTATTGTGCTGCATTTTGGCAGGTTCCGGAGCGCGTACCGGCTTTCCGCAGGCTAGGAAGCAGGTCTTGCCGGCGTTGCGGCAGGCGGCGCGGCGGGTGGAACATACGGTGGCGGCGGCGTTTTACCCGCGGCCACCAGCGCAGCATCCACCATGCGGAAGATATCGGCCAGAGGGTACGCGCCCTCAAACTTTTCGCCATTTACAAACATTACGGGAGTGGCCTCGATGCCGAGATCGTCGCCCATCTTTTCCGAAACCTTGATGGCCGCCTCGTCCTGCTTCTTCACGCAGGCTTCCACCTCGGGCAGCTTCAGCGAATCCTTCTTCGCTTCGTCCAAAGTCAACTGGTCGAGCATGTCGTTGGCCTTCTGGAGCGACTTCTCCGGCCCGCCGAAGTCGGCTGCATGCGCGTGGATGTAGTCCACCAGGTTCCAGTAGGCGGGCACCGATTGCGCCGCTGCACAGTTCGTATCGACGGCCGCGCGCATCGCCCAGGGATGGATCGAGAGCGGGAAGTCGCGGTAGACGATTCGCACCTGGTCCTTGTAGCGGTCGGTGAGCGCGGGAAAAAGCTGCGCGTGCATGCGGGTGCAGTACGGGCATTCCAGGTCGTCGAAGGCCACAATCTGCACCGGCGCCGACTCAGGCCCGCCGCGGTACGGACGTCCGGCGCCCGAAACCAGCGTCTTCGGATCCTGCGACATGTCGTAGGTGTTGAACTGCGCGAGCGTCTTGCCGTCTTTCGAAATCAGGAACAGCAGCGGGTGCGACGTGTTGGCCGGGCCAGTGTCGGTCTGCTGGGTGACAATGACGGAAATCTGGTCGTAGCCCGGAATATCCGAGTGTGTCCGCGGCCCGATAGAAAAGGAGTAGTCGGGCGTCAGCTTGGTGCGCGAGCGCAGCAGCACTTCGACGCGGCGAACCTGCTCCGGGGTAAGGGCCGCGCCCGCGGCAGCCGGAGGAACCTGGGCATGGCAGCCGAGCACGGCGGCAAGCGATAAGGCGGCGAGAGCTTTGGTCGAGAAAGAGAGGAAGCGGCGCACAGGCAATTGTCTCACTTTGAAGGTTGGACGTTCAGCAGGAGGAGAGGTGGTGCAGGAACCTGGGTGGGTTGGCGATGGTAGAAAAGGATAGGCAAGAGCAAAGGCACCGCAGATTCCCTGAGGGAATGACAACAAGAAGGCGAAGGTGCTCGACTCCGGAAGGCGCTGTGCTAGAACAGCCGCTCCGCTCGCCGTAGATTGCCCGCCGTGCCGATGTTGGCCAGCGTGAAGTTGAAGCGGTAGCCGGGGTCGTTGCGGATGGTGCCCAGGTTAAATTTGCGATACTCGAACGCCACGCCGCAGCAGTTCCAGTTGTAGCTGGTCTGGAGCGCAGTGTACTGGGTCAGCGCGGGATACACGTTGGTCGTCGTCGCGACACCGTTGACCAGCGCCGTACTGCTTGCGCCGTACAGACTTTTAAGGTCGAGCCCGATGTTGCCCGCCACCGAAAGGCCGGGCTTGGCCGGGTTGCCGTAGCCGAGCAGAAAGCGCAGCTGATTGAAGTCCGAAACCGCGCTGGTGACGCCGGTTGTTGTGCCGCTCGCGTTGGGTGTGCTTTCGGTGTAGAAGCGGCCCGGAGCATCGAGCCGCGCGTAGGAAAGAGCGCTGAACACGTTGCCGCGATGCACGTCGATGAAGACATTCGATGAAGTGAACTTGCCCAGGCTCGTGTCGAGATCGAAATCCCATTCGAGGTCCGTCGAAGCTGAGGTGCGCACCCGCAGACGCGAGATGAGCGGAGAAATGTTGCGTGGCTGGGTGAGGAAAGCGACGCCAGAAAGATCGAGCGTGGTCTCGAACACGTTGCGCCGGCCGTTCACGATGGCGTTGCCGAAGCTTGGGTCGAAAAAGTACTTCTGGGTCAGCGTCCACGAGATCAGCTCTTCGTTCTGGCAGTTCTTCGCGCCCTGGGGTTCCTGGGCGTGGGTCGGAATGGGAGCTTGGGCGGGCGCGTCGCCGGGCAGGTCCGCGGTTTGGGCCGGGCTGTCGGCGCCGGTGCCTTCCGGGTTCAGGCCCGCCGCAAAGTCCGCAGACGTGCGGCAGGGATGGTTCGCGGCAAGCCGGCGGAAGAGCCGTTGTGTGACGCCGTACTGCACCTCGTTGGTGTTCGAGGCCACGTCCACCTCGTCGAAGCGCAGGATGCTGGCGAAGTTCGAGATGCCGGTCGTCAGCCTGTAGTCGATGGCGGGCTCGATGGTGTGGCGCACTTCCGAGCCCAGGTACTTGCTCAGCGCGGGCGGCACGGTAAACGTGCGTTCGATCGGCGGCGGACGCAGGTCGAGCGAAAACTCGAAGTCCGAACGCGACAGCGCCGCCGTGCTTTCGACCGGTGCCTGGCCCGCCGCCTGGCCGGCCACCGAAGGCACCCGCGAGCGGCTGTACACGGTCTCGCGCGCGGCCAGGGCGGGCACAATGTTCCACGCGCCCAGGTGGACGGGCAGCGCCAGCCGCGGGTGCAGGTCGAACCGCTCCACGATGCCCGAGGTGGCGAAGCCGGGCTGCGTACGCTTGAGCCCGTCGGCCGAGGCCTCGAGCGAAAGCTCGAGATCGGTGATGCCCAGGCGATGATCGGTACTCGAAACCGAAAGCGCCGGCGCGTGGAAGATGCGGACCTGCTGCTGCGGCGTAAGTCCCTGGGCAATCAGCTTAATGCCCTGGTAGCGATCGACAAGCCCGGCGAATTCGATCCCGTTCTGGTGGGTCGCGACGAAGCCGGTCGAAAGAATGTCCGAGTTGACGGCCTGGTTGAATTCGTTCGAAAAGGCCTCGCGATACACATAGGAAGAAAGGTATTCAATGTTTGCCGCGGCCCGTGTGTTCAGCGTAAAGTCGCGCCGGCCGGCCAGCGTGATATCCTCGCCGCCCTCGTTCTGGCTGGCCGGGCGCCGGTCCAGAACGCCGTTATAGCGCGTCGTCAGAAAATCCAGGCCGCGGCCGCGGTAGCGAAAGGCCACGTTCTGCTCGAAGCCGATCATCGAGTAATACTCCGCGCCTACCAGCAGGTCTGCCGAGCGGCCGAGCGGCGCGTAAATTTGCTCGCCCAGCACCAGCCCGCGGGTGCTGGACTGCCCTATGGTCGGGATCAGGAAGCCGGCCTGGCGCGCGCCCGGATCGGTCGCATGGGTGACATAGGGCAGGTAAAAAATCGGCACGTTCAGCAGCCGGAACAGGCTGTTGTGCGCCCGCGCCTGGTCCGCGTTGACGGAGAAGTGTGCCGCCGTCAGCAGCCAGTCGGGCTTTGGCAGCAGGCACGAGGTGACGGAGCCATCGTAGATGTCGTAAATGCGCGGGCCGGATTGCACGACCTCTCGGCCCGTAAACAGGAACGGGTTCGAGGTGGTGTAGAGCAGGCGCGTGGCATTGGGCTGGCCGGCCGGCACGGGCGCGGTCGTGAGCAGGTGGCCGCCCTGCCGCGGCTTCACGCCGATCGACCCGGTCACGTCGAAAAAACGGCCCGTGGAGCGCTTCAGGTTGTAGGTGCCGTGGGTCGCGTGCAGGCGCTCATCGTTGAGCGCCGCCGAAAGAAAGACGTGGCCGGTCAGGGTCAGATCGCCTGTTCTGGAGTCGTAGGTGATGCTGTCGGCCTCCGCCCGGCGCACATCCTGCCCGCTGCCGGAGGTGACCACGACGTGCCCGGTAAGCACGAACACGCCGTCCTGATAGGTCTGGGTGTCGGATTCGAGCACCGGCGAATCGGCACGCACGGGCGGCAGCACAGCCACGGCATCGGGATACGGCAGGGCATCCGGCGCGGTGGTTGCCTTGGGGGGTGCCTGAGTGGTTAGCTGCGCCTCTGTCGGATGTGCATCGGCCACGGCAAGGAGCGTGATAGTTATGAAGAGGAAGCGGCGGAAACGAGAGAGTCGTGAGCGCACGGGCTGGGATTCGAAACGGGTTCGACCGGCGCTGCTGGCAGACGACACAGTCCAAGGCTAAACGATTTCTTCGAGAAATGGGTTGATTGACCATGACGGGCTCTGCACAACTCGACACTCTGCCGGAACAAACGCTTTTAGAACCAGGAGACGGCGCAGGCCTGCGTCCCCGACTACGCACGGAAGCTGCGGAACGGCTGGCGGCCCACCGGCTGCGGCGCGCGCGCCAGGGCGTGGAGGGCGCGGAGCTCAAGCCTCGCGGACGCACTGGGCCAACTGGGCGAACCGGAGAGCGCGGACAGGTGGCGGCGGCGGTCGCCGAGCGCTTTGCCCAGACGCCAAGCTACCGCGCCATGCTGGCCGAAGAAGCGCGCCGCGCCATGGAACAGGCAGCCGCTGCCGCCGAGGTGGCGCTGCGCAATGCCGAAGCCGTCCATGCCGCGCAAAACGAGCTGCTGGCGGAGCTTGGCAAGTGGACCGAGCCGGTAAAGTTTTCGCCCCAAACGGCGGCCGTTGTCGGGAATATGGTCGAGCGCGCTGAAGCCGCCCCGGCCCCGGTAGCCGTCGTACCGGAAGTCACAAAGGCCGTGAAGGAAGTGTCCGCCGCCGGCCTTACCGTGCGGCTTTACGAAGATGTGGGTCTGGCCGCGCAGCCAGCCGCCGGCCAACGCAACAAGGGCGAAGGCGCGGATCTGGACCAGACGGATTTGGACCAGACCGAGGCGCAGGCGCTCGACGACGAGATCGCTTTCCGCCAGGCGCCGGTGTTCGAAAGCTACGCACCGCAGGAGCCTGCCGTACCCATTCCGGCCAATCTGCTCGAGTTTCCGCGCCAGCTTGTGGCGGCAAAAAAGGCGCGTCCCCGGCTTGCCGAAGGGCCGCTGCTGCTTGAAGAAGCGGTGCGCAACCCGCAGCTGCGCATCTTCGAGGTCGAGCCGGTTGCCTCCGCGCCCGAGCCCGCGCCGGCAGCCATGGAGTGGAGCTCCATCTGGCTCGACGCCCACACCGTCACCGAGGTGATCGAGAACTCCGAAGCCCCAACCGCCATGCTGGCCAGCCTGCTGCCCCCGCAGGTCGCGCCGCTCGGCATGCGGGTTATGGCGGTCGCCGTCGATACCACGCTTGTGCTGGGAGCCTTCGTGCTCTTCAGCGCCGCCGCCGCCTACACCGCGGGCACTGTGCCTACGGGTCTGGTGGCCGGCATTGCCTCTGCGGGTACGCTGGCGCTGCTTTACCTGGCGTATCAGGCGCTGTTCTTTTCACTCAGCGACAGCACGCCGGGCATGCGCTACGCCCGCATCGGCCTGTGCACGTTTTCCGACGAAAACCCTTCGCGCAGCGCCATGCGCAAACGCATCCTCGCGCAGCTGGTGGCCATCTGTCCGCTCGGCCTCGGCGTACTTTGGGTTCTGCTCGACGACGACCGCCTGGGCTGGCACGACCGCATCTCGCGCATGTACCAGCGTTCGTATTGAGTTCCAAGCGATAGGCTACGACAACCGGAGTTCTGTGGGCCAAGTGGATATGACTGATTAGTCGTTCGTATGAAGCCGTGTGCGATAAAGTTCGTAAAGGATGGGCAGAATCATCGCGACAATGACAGCAACTCTCTCCGGGTTCTGATAGTTGTTCATCGTAGATGCCACATGGGCACCGCCCGAAAGTTCATACGTGATGGTGTTCGTGTGCCACGGCATTACGATGGAGATGAAGCCACCCAGCAAGAACCCTGCGGACCCAATTGTTGCATCCACTTTCAGCCTTAGTCGAGATCTAAAAGCCAAAGCGGTTAGCCAGCCGCTGAGCGTCCCAAGAACGCCCCCGACCACCGCGTAAAGCGTAGCAAATGCGATCGTCACAATCAGAGGGACAGCAAGCACAAACCAATACTAAGCCGTTCGGGGAGTCCTTGTACTCTCAGCAGCCACTAATTAGCCAAATACAATCGACCTGCCTGAGCCGGACGGCAGAGCGGTGGCGTGAGCAGCAACCGTACTAAGAGGGTTTTGCGATGAAGTCTTGTTTACGTTTGCTTCTGCTAAGTGCATTGGCCGCGAGATGTATGAGCAGCGGGGCGCAGACGCCTGCCAGCGCCCCGCAGGCCGATAGCAGCCGCATCGGCGCGGATGGTACCGCGTACGTAACCCGCGTCGTTCCGGTACCGACGACGATCAGCCCGGAAGCGCAGAAGATGCTTGCTCAGCCTGCCTCCGACAGCGCAGGGCCGCCGAGCACCGTGCAGCAGGATCGCGCCGGCGTCGATCGGTGGCAGGCCGGCGCGGGCGAAGTCTCGAAGAAGCTGTATCCCGCGACCGTCGCCTCAGCCACGATGGCGGGTGTGCCCGTACGTGTGGTGATGCCGCTCCAGGTCGCACCGCGCAAGCAGGATCGTGTGCTGCTGAACCTGCATGGCGGCGGCTTTCGCGTCGACTCCGGCTCGCTGACCGAGTCGATCCCGATGGCCGGCCTGACCGGCACCAAGGTCGTTTCGGTCCTGTATCGCATGGCTCCCGAGCATCCGTTTCCCGCCGCCGTGGATGACGCAATCGCCGTCTACAAGGAGCTGCTGAAGACCTACAAGCCCGACCACATCATCATCTACGGCACGTCCGCCGGCGCCATCCTGACGGCGGAGGTCACGGTAAGGATCAAGCAGCTCGGCCTGCCGATGCCTTGCGCTACAGGCATCTTTTCCGGTTCCGGCGACATGAGCCAGCCCGGCGACTCGCAAAGCCTGTACACCCTGAATGGCCTCTCCGGTCACCTCGATCCGCCGGGCCAGGGTGCGGCGCTGCTGGCCGAATACGTCGGGACAACCGACCCGAAGGACCCGGTACTTTCCCCCATGTACGCCGATCTGCAAGGTTTTCCGCCGACGCTCTTCATCACCAGCGGGCGCGACCTGCTGCTCAGCGGCACCACCCTGCTGCATCGTGCATACCTGCGCGCCGGCGTCGACGCGCAACTCGTTGTCTTCGAGGCCCTGCCGCACGCGTTCTGGAATAACCCCGAACTGCCGGAGGCCAAGGAAGCCGACGCCATCATGGCACGCTTCTTCGAGCGCTACTTGGATAAGGAAGCAAGCCCGAGCAACGCGGCCGGCGTCAATCGACCTTGATATCAGCGTCCAGGTCGACCAGCAGCGCGTCCCCTTCCACACGCATGGCGCGCAGATTCAGCGACGTCAGGGTAAGGGTGTAGCCGGTCGAATCGGGCGAGCGGACCAGCAGGGTGCGCATCAGGTTAGCGGCATTCACCTTCATCTCCTGCGGCATCCTTTTCGAGAGAAATGGCTCCAGCAGCAAGTCGATTTCCTTGTTGGCGGAGAGGTGCTCGATACGCGCGTCGCGGAAGCCGACCGACTCCCCCTCAGCCTCTGGAATGAAGGAGACTTCGGAATCGAATGAGACGCCGATGCCGAAGCACGACTTGCCGAAACCCAGCCTGGCATGGGTCTTGATCGAGACGACCACGCGGTCTTCGGGGGCCGCATCGGTCGCGGTTGGCTCGCTGTGGCGGAACGTCACTCGCGGATCGTCCGCGTACACGGCGCAGCCTTTGGTCGCGTCGCCGCGCAGGTAGCGGCGATGATCGGTCTGGTCTTTTGGCCCCACCTGGTTGAACACCTGGTTGCGCAGCGAGCGCTCGAGCGCCGGTGCCGAGATGCGCAGCTCGATGGCCTGTGCGAACGGACAAAGCAGCGTCAAGAACATCAGGATAGCGACGAAGCGGAGAGGACGGGAGCGCAGCATGGGGATAGGATACCTCTGCCCGCTGGCGCATCAGCAAGTGCCTCTCCCGATGCGGTGCGAGAGCAGGAACAACCGCAGATTCCCTTCGGGAATGACCACAAGATGTTCGTTCGCCCGACTGCCCTAATGTTTACGCTCGCGAATGCGTGCCGCGGGGGAGCCGGCATAGACCGTCCAGGGCTCAAGCGAGCGCGTGGCCACGGAAGCCAGGCCAAGCACCGCGCCCTCGCCCAGGTCGACTCCCGGGCCGACCACCGCGCGGGCACACACCCACGAGTACGCGCCGAAGCTCATCGCGTAGGCCAGCAGAGGGAAGTCCGGGTCGTCGAGATCGTGCGTGGCTCCGCAGATGTAGGCGCTTTGCGACACGATGGCGTGCGAACCGAAGAAGACCGGTGCGGGGTTATAGATCTCAGCACCATCGGCCACCGCGACGTACTCCTCGCAGGTCAGCATCCAGGGCGCCCACACCTTGGCGCCGGGATAGAAGAAGCATTGCCTGCCCAGCTTCGCGCCGAAGAGTTTGAGCAGCATGGCTCGCCACGCATGGAACGGGCGCGGCGAGGGACGATAGAGCAACAGCCAGGTTATGTTCCATACCATGCGCGCCACGCGGCTTTTGAGCGAGAAGGCCGGCCGCAGGTAGGCGTCGGCGGCTAGGGAAGCATCGATGTGCTCGGCTGCGTTGTATTGGGGCTGCTTCTTCATCGCTTCCCATCAGGGTAAATGCTTTGCGGCCTTTCCAGCCGCAGCCTTCGGGAAGAGTTCGAGCAGCGTTGCCGCCTGCGCCTGCAACCGCCTGCGCGAGACCCCTGCAACGGCCTGGCCGCCCAGTTCGCGCAGGGTCATCGAAAGCAGAGCGGCAAGGGCAGCGGCGTTAGCAGTGCGGGGCAGGTCGCCGCTCTGCTGGGCACGACGAAAGCGGCGCTCCAGCTTGCCGTCAAAGCCCTGCCGGCAGCTTAGGATTCTGCCCGCAAGGTGGTCGCCCGTGTTGAGCGAAAGGAGGCATGGATCCTGGTCGCCGGCCTTGGCAACAGCAAGGGTCTGCTCGAGCAGCCAGGCGGCTACGTCCCGCGCCGTGGGCTGCGCGCAAGCGGCTTCATAAAGTGCGTCGAGCTGTTCCGTATAGCGCTCGAGAACCTTTCCGAACAGGGCTTCCTTGTCGCCGAAGGCGGCGTAACAGCTTGGCCGATTGATCCCCATGGCACCTGTCAGGTCGACGAGCGAGGCACCGTCGTAACCCTTGCGCTGGAAGACACGGGTGGCGGCATCCAGAGCCTCTTCGGGGCAAAAGGCACGCGGCCGTCCAAGGGCTTTCACCTGGGTTGCGGAGCCGGTCTGCTGTTGCTTTGCCACAAATATATTTTACAGCCTGCAGCCATGGCTTTACGGGCTGCATCTACGGCAACTCTCGTTTTGTACACAGCAGTATAAAAAGTGCATCGAGTTCCCATCTGGCACATCTGTACTGTGTCGTACAAATATCGTTCTACAGAAATCGTCATACAGAAAGCAAGGAGAAACCATGTCAACACAAAATGGCAAGTTGCAGGGCAAAGTCGCCATCGTCACCGGAGCTTCAAAGGGCATTGGTGCGGCCATCGCAAAGGAACTCGGAGCGGCGGGTGCGTCGGTCGTCGTCAACTACGCGTCGAGTCCTGAAGGTGGCGAGAAGGTTGCCGGCGAGATCAAGGCCGCTGGTGGCAAAGCGATCTCGGTGGGCGCCGATATGAGCAAGCCGGAAGAGATCAAGGCCCTGTTTGCTGCTGCGAAAAAGGAATTTGGACAGCTCGACATCCTGGTCAACAACGCGGGTGTTTACAACATGGCACCGCTTGAGGCGGTGACGGTCGAGAGCTTCCATCGGCACTTCAACATCAACGTGCTGGGGCTGTTGCTTGCCTCGCAGGAGGCCGCACAAGCCTTCGGCGACGCGGGCGGAAGCATCATCAATATCAGCTCGGTGGTCAGCACAAACGGCTTTCCAGGCAACGTGATTTACAACGCCACCAAGGGCGCTGTCGACACCATCACGCGTACGCTTGCCAACGAGCTTGGCCCGAAGAAGATTCGCGTCAATGCTATCAATCCGGGCCCGGTGATGACCGAAGGCGCGGCGGCGATCTTCAATCCGGAGATGGAGAAAATGATGGAAGCGATGACGCCGCTTGGCCGTATCGGGCAGCCCGACGATTACGGCACGGTCGCCGTCTTCTTTGCGTCGGACGATTCCAAGTGGATCACCGGGCAGACCCTGCTTGTAGCGGGCGGCTTGCGGTAAGTCTTGCCGTAGACCCGGTTGGCTGCCACGCTGGCCGGGTTTACTCTTTTGTTTACGATGTATAGGCGCCGATGGAATTGGGCTTTGCTTCTGGTGTGGCTGGCTGTGGGTGCGAGCTCGGCGCAGAATCCGCATGCGGTCGAGGCCGCGCTGAAGAAGCTGGCTGCGTTGCCTCCCGACCCCTGTGAGACACATGATGGCGCGGGAGAGATGGAGAAGCACCCGGAAACGCCGGTGTTCCTCGCGGCAACGGCGTTGATGCAAGCACAGTTGAACCAGGGCGACGAGCCTCCGTTGCTGCGTCTTCAGTCGGCGGTTGCGGCTATTACCCTTGACAGCCGGAAAGTGCTGGCGCACTGGCCAGAGGAAAGCCGCTTTCATGCCAAGGTAGTGGAAGCAGGACCCCTGCTGATCACGACCATGTTTGTCGGCGCGCGGGAGCGCTGGTTTGCGTTTGGCAAGGTGGAAGGCCGCTGGAAACAAGTAGGCGAGGATGGAGGCGGCTTCGATGATTCTCCGCGCAGGTTGATGCAGGTGTACCATTTGCCCGCAGGACGGCCCGGCGTCGCGCGCTTTCTTGCGGCTCGCGTTTTCTTTGGTTGCGCGGGCAGCTCCGGCATCAGCTACGAAGTAAGGGAATGGGACCCTGCTGCACCCGGCGGGTACGTGGCCACAGTGTTTAGCCAGGATGGGGCCTTTGGCATGGACGAGGCGGCCGATGGCCGGGCGCCGAGTGCTCAGGATCCGTTTGCACCGATCGGCAAGCTGGTGACCGACGGGCCCGTGCTTGCCTTGCCTTACTGCACGTTTACATCCATCGACACATGGGACAATCCCAGCCTGTGCACGCTCGATCGCTACGATGTGCGCGGGGCGACGTTGCGATTCTTGTCACGCAGGTACAACCGGCCGGAGCTGGTGCCTGTCGCCAAAGCCATGGAGTACGCGGCTGCGCACGATCTGCCCGCAACGCGCGCTTACTGTGCGAGCGAAGAGCTAGCCCGCAGGCTGGTGTTTGAAGGCGCTCCTGCCCCCGACACGAATGTGGAAGTCGTCCGCCACGGGCAGGGCAAACGGGTCTGGTTCGGCGACCGGGAGAGCTGGTTCGATGTGGAACGACGCGCTGGCCGATGGGTGATTGTGGGCCTGTCACCTTCCCGGTAAGCCAGCCATCTTTATGGTAGGCTCTGGTTTTATGAGAACCACGGTAGACATTCCAGACGCCCTTTACCAGCAGCTCAAGATGAAGGCAGCCAGCGAGAAGACAACTATTAAAGAGCTTCTCGTGCGCGGGGCCAAGGCGGCGCTCGAAGTGAAAGCGAAGCCCGTGAAGTATCGCCGGCCAGTGCAGCAGGTGATCCGGACAGGTGGCAAGCCGGGCAGCTTGAAAATTACGAACGCCGAGATCGATGAACTCATATTTTCTCGATGTGAATGTCCGGCTCGCGTTGACGCTCGATACGCACGAGCATCATGACGCTGCGACAACCTGGTTCAAGTCGCTTCCTAGCCCATTTGAATTGCTTTTCTGCCGACTCACACAGGTTGGCCTTCTGCGGCTGCTGACGTTGCGTGCCGCGAGCGGCACCTCGACGATGACGCAGCGGCAAGCCTGGCTTGCATACGATCGTTGGTTTGAGCGAGGCGGAGCCGTGTTCGTGGAGGAGCCAATCGGGGTAGAGATAGAATTTCGTGCGCTTACCAGCCTGGAGCAACCGGCACCTAACAATTACACGGATTCCTATCTCGCCGCCTTTGCGAATGCACGCTCGCTAGAGCTGGTGACCTTCGACAAGGTGCTGAGCCGGCGAGTGCGACGCTCCATCCTGCTGCGGCCGACGCGCCGGACCTGAGTGCCGGCATGAGCGCGTGCTCAGGCCTTGGCGGCGGGCACGGCTTCGTGTGGGGTGTAGGCTTCGGTGATGGATGCCTGGGCTACCGCGTGGGTCTGGGCAGTGCGATTCTTGTAGCTTGCCCCGATGAAGTCGCGGAAGAGCGGGTGCGGCTCGAGCGGCTTCGATTTGAATTCGGGATGAAACTGGCAGCCCAGAAACCAGGGGTGTTCTTCCGGCGACAGCTCGACGATTTCGACGTAGGTGGCATCCGGCGTGGTGCCCGTAAGGCGGAGACCGGCCCCGACAAGCAGGGCTTCGTACTCGCGATTGAATTCGTAACGATGGCGGTGACGTTCTGAAATCTCAGTGGTCCCGTAAGCCTGGGCGGCCAGCGATCCGGGCGCAAGCACGCAGTCCCAGGCACCGAGCCGCATGGTGCCACCCATCTCTTCGACGCCGGTGAGCTCGCGCAATTTGTAGATGATGCGGTGCGGTGTGTTCGAATCGAACTCGCCGGAATTGGCGTCTTTCAGCCCGCAAACGTTGCGTGCAAATTCAATCGAGGCGGTCTGCATGCCGAGGCAGATGCCGAAGTACGGCACCTTGTGCTCGCGCGCATAGCGGATGGCGTTGAGCATGCCTTCGATGCCGCGTTTGCCGAAGCCGCCGGGCACGAGGATGCCGTCGAAGCCCGCAAGCTGCGCGGCGTAGGTAGGTACGCCGTTGGGGTCGAGCGCTTCAAGACCCTCGGCTTCCAGCCACGTCACCTTGAGCTTCAGGTTGTGGGCGAGCGCGCCGTGCACGAGCGATTCCTTGAGCGACTTGTAAGAGTCTTCGTACTCCACGTACTTGCCTACGATGGCGATCGAAACCTCCGCCTGCGGGTTGTAGGCGCGGTGAACGATGTCCTTCCACTTGCTCAGGTCGGCGGGTCTGGCGTCGATGTGGAGGTATTTGAGGGCAAGCGCATCGACACCCTGCTCGGCCAGATTCAGCGGCACTTCGTAGATGCTGGGCACGTCGCGTGCGATGATGACGGCGCGCTCTTCGACATTACAGAAGGCGGCGATCTTAGCGGCCATCTCGCGCGGCACCTGGCGGTCGGCGCGGCAAAGCAGGATGTCGGGCTGGATGCCGATCGAAAGCATCTCCTTGACGGAGTGCTGGGTGGGCTTGGTCTTGAGCTCCTGGGCGGCGGCGATCCAGGGCACGAGCGTCATGTGGCAGAAAACGGTATTTTCGCGGCCGAGCTCCTGGCGCATCTGGCGGATGGCTTCGAGGAAGGGCAGCGACTCGATATCGCCGACCGTGCCGCCGATTTCAACAATGGCGACTTCGCAATCCTGCGCAACCTTGCGCATGGCGTTTTTGATCTCGTTGGTAACGTGCGGGATCACCTGCACGGTTTTGCCCAGGTAGTCGCCCCGCCGTTCCTTGGTGATGATCTGCTCGTAGATGCGGCCGGTGGTGAGGTTATTGTCGCGGGTGAGCTTCGCGTGGGTGAAGCGCTCGTAGTGGCCAAGATCGAGGTCGGTCTCGGCGCCGTCGTCGGTGACGAAGACTTCGCCGTGCTGGAACGGGCTCATGGTGCCGGGATCGACGTTGAGGTAGGGGTCGAACTTCATCAGGTTGATCTTGATGCCGCGCGCCTCGAGCAGGCAGCCGATGGAGGCTGCCGCGAGACCTTTTCCGAGCGAAGACACGACGCCGCCGGTTACAAAGATGTACTTTGCAGACATGTCCGCGACCTCTTTTGTGTGGGGAATAGGTTGTGCTTGGTTGGCACGGTTAAGTATATCGCAGGGTGGAGAAGACGACGATAAGGCGGCGTATAGTGCTGATATGGCGACGATGCCGCTACAACTCGACGAAGAAGCGCTGGTTCGGGAGACGATCGAGCAGATCGCGCTCCCCAAGGGCGTACGCTTGCAGCGCGTTGAGCAGTCCAATGCGTGGACTGGTGAGCCGGCGCTACGCATCTACTTTGCGGTTTCCAAAAGCATACCGCTGACTACGGCGAGAGTGAAAGCGTTGGGCAGGGTAAGAGAAGAGTTGGTCGATAAGCTGCTTGCCTCAGGTCTGGAGAAGTGGCCTTTTATTCGCTGGCTGGATGCGAAATAATGGCTCTTGCGGACGACCTTCTGTAGCAAGGGTTTCATCTGGCAAATCTGGACACCCGTCGTCCCAAGCAGGCTAATTTGCGGCCCGCAATCTCGTCGGCCTATTACGCCCTTTTTCACCTGCTCGTGAGTGAATGCATGCAGAAGATCGGGCCGCCATCTCCGGGCCCTCTGGCAGCACGCATAGCTCGAACGCTCGCTCATGCGGAGATGAAGGAGGTTTGCTTGCCTATCTCACGCAACGCTCCGGGCACGATCCTCCAGGAGGTTCTCCCGGGCGGGTTCTCCGTTCCGATGCGAACCTTTACTCGGGCTTTTGTCGCGCTGCAGGAGGCCAGACACGAGGCTGACTACGATCTCGCCGCGGACTATACGCGAAGTGAAGCGCTGGATCTGTTGGAACAAGCAAGGGCTGCCTTCCTCGCCTGGCGCTCTGTCCGCATCTCGGACGAGGCAAATGTTTTTCTCGCGGCATTGATGTTTGCCAGGCGGTGGGCCAAGTGAAAGCCGGGCGAGCCTGGATTGCGGCGCAACGTGCAGGTTTGCTTGGTCTGCGCCGGTTTGCGGTACGACTGGGGCGCGGGAAGAAGCTGCCGCAGCACCTGCAAACAGGCGAGCGCGGCGAGTTTGAAGCACTGTTCTTTCTCCGCCGACAAGGCTACAAGGTGTTCGAGCGCCGATGGCGTACGCCGGAGCTGAACGGCGATCTGGACCTGGTAGCGTGGGAAGATGGGACACTGTGTTTTGTGGAAGTGAAGAGTCGAACTGCGCGCGACATGGCACCGGCGGCATCGGCTGTCGATGAGACCAAGCGCAGGATGCTGCGGCGGATGGCGCGGGCTTACCGGCGTACCTTGCCGCGGGTAGAGGCGGAAAGCTGGCCGGTGAGGTTTGATGTGGTTTCGGTGTATCTGCTGGGAGATGCCGTGCAGTGTGAGTTGGTTCGCGGCGCGTTTCCCCTGGCTGACGACGATTTTGCCGGGCACGGTGTCTAACCAGCCAGGCAAACGGATAGAGTTGAGTGGCGAGGAAGACTATGACGCTGTTGAATGCACCGGTCTACAACGAACGCAAAGAGAAGATGCAGCGCAGCGCACTGATTGGCACCGGTGTCTTGATCGTGCTTGCGATCCTGATCACGCTGGGAGGATTCATGTCCGGTCACGGGTGGGCGTTTTCCAACCTGCCGGCCGAGCACCGGGTAAACAACTTTTTCGCCGCTCTGCAGGCCAAGGATTACGGTAAGGCCTTTGGCATCTATAACAACGATGCCAATTGGCAGCAACACGCCGAGAAGTACAAGGACTATCCGGAGACTCGGTTCCAGAGTGACTGGGCGACGCAGGACCCGATTGATGGGCCCGTGAACTCTTACCATGTGGATATATCGAGGACGGACGGTTCCAAAGAAGACGGTGGCACGATTGTCGCGGTAAGGGTGAATGGGGATAAGAAGGTCTTCATGTATGTGCTGCGCAAGACTGGAGCCTTGACATGGCCGGCGTACCACGAACTGCAGTATTGATTGCAAAGGGTGTGGGGCTGGTAGGATGGTGCGTCTGGCTTTTCAAGGCAGAACTAGATTTTCTTCGAGGTGAAATGTGGGTACTGTGACCGCTCCGATCGTCGCTGCAACGAATGACCTGCAGGTTCGCGAACTAGAGCACTGGATTGGCGGACGCGCGGTTGCGGGGACGTCCGGGCGTTTCGGCGAGGTGTTCCATCCGGCCAGCGGGCAGGTGCAGGCGCGGGTGCCGCTGGCTACCGACGCCGAGGTGGACGCGGCCGTGCAGGCAGCGGCGAAGGCGTTTCCGGCGTGGTCGGCACAGCCTCCGCTGCGGCGGGCGCGGGTGCTGTTCCGGTTCCGCGAAATTTTCGAGCAGCGCCTGGACGAAGTGGCCGCCTGTCTGACCAGGGAGCACGGCAAGGTGAACTCGGACGCGCGAGGCGAAGCGACGCGTGGGCTCGAGGTGGTCGAGTTTGCGACGGGCATACCGCAGCTGTTGAAAGGCGAGTACACCGAGCAGGTGGGCCCGGGTATCGACTCGTGGAGCATGCGGCAGGCGCTGGGCGTCGTCGCGGGCATCACGCCCTTCAACTTTCCGGCCATGGTGCCGATGTGGATGTTTCCGGTGGCGATTGCCTGCGGAAACACGTTTGTGCTGAAGCCGAGTGAACGCGATCCAAGCGCGTCGATCCTGATGGCCGAGATGCTGAAGGCCGCCGGGCTGCCGGATGGTGTGTTCAACGTGGTGCACGGCGACAAGAGCGCGGTCGATGCAATCCTGCAGCATAAGACCGTGCAGGCGGTAAGCTTTGTGGGCTCTACACCGATTGCCGAGTATGTGTACCGCGAGGGTACACGCGCGGGCAAACGGGTGCAGGCGCTGGGCGGGGCGAAAAACCACATGATCGTGATGCCGGATGCGGACCTCGATCAGGCGGCGGACGCGCTGGTGGGCGCGGCGTACGGCTCGGCGGGGGAGCGCTGCATGGCGATCTCGGTGGCGGTGGCCGTGGGGGCGCGGACGGCAGACACGTTGAAGGGCAAGCTGAAGGATCGCATCGCCAGGCTGAAAGTTGGAGATGGCGCGCTCGATGCGCCGGGTTCGCCGGTCGACCTTGGGCCGCTGGTGACGAAGGTGCATCTCGACAAGGTTTCGAGCTACCTGGCGACCGGCGTGGGTGAAGGCGCCGAGCTTGCCGTGGACGGGCGCGAAGCGGCGCTGCCCGCGGGCGAAGGCTTCTTCCTGGGGGCGTGCCTGTTCGACCATGTGAAGCCCGAGATGCGGATTTACAAGGAAGAGATCTTCGGGCCGGTACTCGGCATCGTGCGGGCTTCGAACTTTGAGACGGCCCTCACGCTGATCAACGAGCATGAGTTTGGCAACGGTACCTCCATCTTTACGCGTGATGGCGATACGGCCCGGGATTTCGCACATCGTGTGCAGGCCGGCATGGTGGGGGTCAACGTGCCGATTCCGGTGCCGATGGCGTTTCACAGCTTTGGCGGCTGGAAGCGCTCGCTGTTTGGCGACCATGCGGTGCACGGGCCTGAGGGTGTGCGGTTCTACACGCGGATCAAGACCGTGACCAGCCGCTGGCCTACGGGGATTCGAACAGGTGTGGATACGAGCATGCCGACGCTGGGGTAGGATAACCCCCTCCCCCCGGTAGCTTTTGCGCAAAATCTTCAAAAGATAGGACTTAGGAGGGGGAATATCCCGTGGATCCGGCTCCAAACGACGGCAATAGTAGATCCCTGCGCGATGACAAACAGGGAAAGGCTCCGGGCATGAACGCCGGAGCCCTTTCTTGTTGCTGTTTCGATTTTACGGGATCGAGTGGGGTAAACATGCCAACTATTTTTGCGAGCTAAGTAATTGAGTAAGTTGGACTTGTGAGCCTTCACGCGGTATGGGGGGCTTGACAGGTTCTGGCGGGCAATGGAACGCAGGTCCTTCGAATTTGCTCAGGGTAGAAGATTCGTTCTGGGTTCTGGCAAGTTCATGGTGCTGCTGTCGCTTCTTTGTAAACCCAGGTCTCAGAAGCGAGACCTAGGGCACCCGGAGTTGTGGCGCTCCGACTCAGGTGTTGGCGACTGTGACGGCCTGGCCTATGTACTGGTTATTGGTGAGTTGGTCGACGAGAAACTGGGCCAGGTCGGCGCGGGTAATTTTGTGGGCGATCTCACCCGGCGGGACGATGTGGACCGAGCCGGTGGCGTCGTGATCGTTGAGGACGGGCGGACGGACGAGCACCCATTGCACATGGCTGTGACTCACTTCGGACTCCATGGCGTCTTTATCCTTGATGGCGCCGTGGAGGAAGGTGGGGATGAAGATGTGCTCGTAGGCCCAGGGCGCCTGGTTGATGCTGTCGCCGGCACCCAGAACCGAGATGACGACGAGGCGTTTGGCGCCGACACGGGCCATGACATCGAGAACGACTTTGGCCGCGTTGGTTTCGAGTTGCGTCGACTTCCAAGGAGTTTTGCCGCCGAGGGTGTCGATGACGGCTTCGCAGCCCTGCATAGCGTGCTCGAGGCGGGTGGGGTTCTGGACGTCGCCGTGGATGACTTCGGCACCGAGGGCGAGAGGGTGCTTCTGGTCTTCTTCGGGGTTATGGACCAGGGCTACGACTTTGTGTCCGGCTGAGAGGGCTCGTTCGACGACGAGACGGCCGGTTTTGCCTGCGGCTCCTACTACGAGAATCTTCATCTGCGGTTGGATGCTGAGAAAGCCGGGAAGGCTTAACACAGATGACACAGACGAGCACAGATTCTGGCGAGATGGCTGATGAAGCTTGCGGCGGGGCTGAACCCCCGCCCTTTCAGAGAAGCCAATGGTTCAAAGCGTGCGGTTTATTTTTCGGCGGTGGGAGGGACGATGTTTTTGAGGCGGAGATAGATGGAGAGAATGGCGTACTGCTCGTTATCGTGCGAGACGTTGCCCCAGGCGGCACCGATGCGGGTGCGAGTGAGCGGGCCGAAGCTGACGGTGCCGGTGAGATTGGCGTCGGTGAGGGCGGCGTAGGCTTTGTCACACTCCGTGAAGGAGGCCTTGAGACCGGCGACGATGGTGTCCTTATCGGCCGTATCGGAAGGGACTGACTTGGGATCGAATTTGCTGCCGTTGAGGGCGGTGCAGGTGTGCTGCTGGGCCTCGATGATGTGGTTGACGACGCGGGCGTAGGTGCGGATTTCTGGGGTGCCCTTGAACTGGTAGTCGGCGGCGGGCATCTTATCGGCGGCCTTGAGGATGTTGCCCTTGAGGCTGGTGTACGAGCGCAGGACCTCGCCGGCTGGACCGACGGGCTGGGCAGGCGCAGCGGCGGGTGCCTGGGCGAAGGCGGGGGCGGCGAGCAGGCAGAGGACGAGCGCACGGAGAGTCATAGAAGGCCTTTCGTTGTCAGATTAGAGGCTACAAGGGACGGGTTGTGGTGACAAGGAGATTGCGGCGGTTTGTCGCTGGTTTTACTGCTGGTGCAGAGCGGCAAGGATAGAAGCAGATTCCCTGCGGGATGACAACAAAGGGGTTTCTTGAGAACAAGGCAAGGTGAGGCAAGGATAGAAGCAGATGCTGCGAGATGACAACAAGAGGAAAAAGAAAGGTGCCAGACGGGTTCGCCTGGCACCTTTTGGATTCATTGCTGCGGCTCAGTGGGGATTGATGGCGACGGCGCTGGGTGTGTTCAGACCAGCCGTGC
Source organism: uncultured Granulicella sp. (assembly GCA_964282835.1). GTDB lineage: Bacteria > Acidobacteriota > Terriglobia > Terriglobales > Acidobacteriaceae > Edaphobacter. The sequence continues at coordinate 3,846,564 of OZ196157.1, read as the reverse complement.
TGTAAATGGTGGTTCCGGTGGCAGTGGTGCCGGAGGTGGTGACGGCGGCAACGCTGTTGGCCCCGGTGTTGGTGATCCAGAGGATTCCCTGCCCATCGATGGAGATGCCGGTGGGAGAATTGAGCCCGGTCGTGGAGACCGAAAATGCGGCGTGGGCGGGGGTGAAGACGCTGACGGTGTTGTTCGTCCGGTTGGTGACCCAGGCGTTTCCGGCTGCGTCGATGGCAACGCCGGCCGGCCCGTTGAGCCCGGCGCCCGTGAGGATGAACGGGGTACCTGCGTTGCTGAGCTCGGTGACGGTGTTGTTGCCTCCGTTGGTGACCCAAAGATTGCCACTGGTATCCAGGGCTGAGGCCGTGGGAGCGTTGAAGCCGCCGGTCTTGTATTTGATGGCAACGGTGAAGTCCGTTGCCGTTGCGAGCGTGGGCTGGAAGGGACCGGTGGCCGTGGCGAGGGCGAGCAACTGGGATGCGTTGTTGCCCGGGTTTTTGGCAATGTTCAGGATGGCGCCGATCGTATCCTGGGGTACGGAGGTGGACGATGTGGCGAGCGTGAAGAGGGTGCCGCAGGTGGATCCGTCGCCCGCGCTGCCGCCGGCCGAGTTGACGCAGGAGGCGAGGATATCGGCAAGGGTGTTGAGCTCCGCCGTGGGCAGGGTGGCACCCGCGGGGAGGGAAGCGCCTGGAATTGCGCCGCTGACGGTATTGACCAGCTTGTTGACTGCCGCGAACGCGTTGGTGAGGCCGGTGGCGTTGGCGGCGCTGGTGCCGACGGCAGTGTAGCCGGTCATGAAGGGGGCGAGCGCGTAGACGCTGCCGACGGTGGTGAGCTCGTTGATGGTGATTGATGTCGTGGCGTTGAGGTTGCTGCACTGCCCGAGCGCTGCCATGAGGGCTATGTTCGGGTTGACGCTACTGAGGCCTGGATTGCCGCCGACCGAGGTGATGTAGACCATGGAGGTCAAGGTTGGGCAGGTATAGTCGCCGGTGATGGTGAAGTTGCCGCCGGCATCGGTCGTGACCTGCGTGGTGAGCAGGGCGTACGAGACGCTGCCGTAGCCGGCGTTGTTGGTAGCGTAGAGCTGAATGTTGGCGCCGGCGACGGGTTGCTGGCCGCCGTGCACATTGCCCTTGATGGCCAGCGCGGTAACCGTGGTGGGCAGGGTGGCGGTGTCACTGGTGTGCATGCCGCAACCTGCGAGTAGAAGCGTTCCCATACCGAGGCCGAGAGTCGCTAAACGATACATCAGAGAGTGTTTTGTCGTGTTCATGTCAGATCTCCTGCTGACCCAGGCCCTGCGCGGCGGATGCCGCAGGGCTCAGGTCAGTTCGCTTAGGGCTTTGCAGCCAGGGTGTTGTTTTTGACGGCGGTGGTCGTGGGCGTGGTGACGGGGGCCGCTGCGCCGATGACTTCCGAAACGGAATTGTCGCCGGCGTTGGTGATCCAGAGGTTCCCGGAGGAATCCACGTTGATGGAGTTGGGCGAGGAGAACGAGGTGGTGTAGGCCGTGGTGGTGATCGGGGTTCCGCTGTTGCTGAAGGCCGAGAGAGTGCCTGTGCCGTTGGTGACCCAGACGCTGCCTGCACCATCGATGGTGAGCGCGGTGGGAGCGTTGAGGCCGCCGCCGGTGTGCGCCGGGCTGAGGATCGCGCCGGTGTTGGAGATGGTGGCCAGGCTGTTGGCGCTCTTGTTGAGCGACCAGATGTCCCCTGCGTTATCGATGGCGATGGAGATACCACCGGCGGCCGCCGCTGTTGTGGTGATGGGAGTTCCGGCTTCGGTCAAGCCGCTGACCGTGCCGTTACCGTTGGCGACCCAGACGTTGTTGGTCTCGATCAGGATGGGCAGGGTGTTGGAGGTGGCCGCGTTATAGTTGCTGTCTGACGTGAGGCTGACGACGAAGCTGTTGGCACCGGTCAGGCCGTTCAGGGAAATGGAGGCAGTGAAGGCGCCCAAGGCGGCGTTATAGCTCAGTGTGCCGTTATAGGTCGCGGTTGAGGTGACGTTGGTGAGAGTGAGGGTTCCGGCGGGCAGTGCCTGAGAGCTGCCGGCGGGGATGATCGCCTCGAGGGTGATCCCGCTGCCGGTGGTGAATGAGGTGGCACCGGTGGTGGTGGTGAGGGTGATGGCCGGGGTAAGCTTGGCCACGTTGATGGTGAGCGAGCCTGCCGGTGCGGTCACCGCGTTGTAGTTGGTGTCGCCCGCGTAGGCAGCCGTGATGACGTGGCTGCCGGCGGCGAGCGCGGTGGTGGTGATGTTCGCGTTGTAGTAGTTGTAAGACTGGCCAAAGGTGAAGGCGCCCGTGCCCAGGGTGGTGCCGGTCGTGGTGTCAGTAAAGGTGATGCCGCCCGTAGGCGCGATGTAGGTAGAGGGAATGCCGGCGAACGAGGTGGTGGGCATGACCGGCTGGCCGTAAATCGAGTTGGCCGGGCCGGAGATGGTCAGCGTCCTGGTGAGCTTGGCGATGGTAAAGGTAGCCGCGCCGGTGGCCGCCGCGTAGGTGGTTGAGCCGTTGTAGACGGCGGTGATGGGGAGGGAGCCGGCCGGGATCGTACCCGCGGTGGGCAGAAGGCTGGCTACGCCGTTGGTTACGGTCGCCGAGCCGATCGGAAGACCGTTTCTGAGGAAGGTGACGGTTCCGGTGGCGGCGGTTTGGTTGAGGGTGGCGACCAGGTAGATGCCGCTGCCGAAGGTCAGAGTACCGCTGGTGGTGACCGTGACGGTAGGAGTGGTCTGTCCGCCGACCGTGACCGCGGCCGTGTTGGTTGCCGAAGCGTAGTTGGTGTCGCCGGTATACGTGGCGAGGATCGAGGTGGAAGCCGTGATCTGGTTGGAGGTCAGGCTGCAGGTTGCGCCCGAAAGGGTGCAGGTGCCAAGGGAGGTTCCACCAGTGGCGGTGAAGTTGACGTTTCCGGTCGCGAGCACGGCGGTATTGGGGAAGGCTGCCGTGCTGGGATTGGCGATGGCATAGGTGAGGGTGAAGGACTCGCCTGTGGTGAGGCTGGCCGGCGCCGTGAAAGTGACCGTGGGGGTACGCTGCGTGACGGTGACGTTGTTGGTGGTGGTGCTGGCGTTGAAGTTGCTATCGCCGGAGTAGGCAGCGGTGATGACGTAGCTGCCGGGCGAAAGCGCCGGATAGTTGGAGTTGAGGTAGTACGGCGGGATCGCCTGGCCGGTGTAGAAGTAGGTGTTGCCGGTAGCGTCGAGGGTAGTGGTAAGCGAGGCCTGGGCGACGCCGTTGCGGGTTACCGAGTAGACCACGGTTCCTATCGGGGTGCCGCTGCTGGAGGCACCCTGAACGAAGGTGTCGAGATAGACGGGCGCGCCGTAGACGAAGCTGGCCGGGGTGGTGATGGAGAAGAGTCCGTTCGAGGGGTTATAGGAGAAGGAGTAGGCTGTGGCGTTGACGTTGCTGGCCTCCTTGGCGATCGAGAGGGGAACCAGGTTGGAGATGCTGCCGCCGAAGTTGCCGTCGCCCGCATACTGCGCGTAGACGTTGTAGTTGCCGGCGGGCAGGCCGGCGAGGTTGCCGTCCAGCCGGCCGCTGGTCGCGGACGAGTTGCCGCTCGAGACGAGGCCGTTGAAGCTGCCGTTGGTGAGGGTGTACTGGAAGGGACCGTTGGGTGTGGTGGTCTGGGCGATGAGGGCGAAATCGCCGGTGGGCGTCCCGGTGCCGGTGGTGGGCTTTACAGTGACGCTGATGGTTTGCGCGGCACCGTGAGTGACCGGCGCGTCGGGCGAGAGGGCGAGGGTCGTGGTGGTCGCGGTGAAGTTGGCGGTGGCCCAGTTTGTGGCGACGTTGGCGACGTTCATGGAGCCGAGACCGGAAGCCGGGTCGTAGCCGGCCGCGGCGTTGAAGCCGACGCCGACGGTGTCGGAGCTGCTGGTGGGCACCGCGTTTGAGCCGCCCACGATGTCGTGGAAGTTGCAGGTGCTGGCCGGCAGGGTGACGGTGGGGTTCGCCGTGGTGCCGAGCGTAGCCTGGCAGGCGGTGGTGGACGCGGCATATTGTGCCTGGGCCAGCCGGTAGTAGAAGAAGTTCGCGTTACCCTGGCGGCCGCCGTTCTTCTGGTCGATCAGCGCCTGGATGCTGGCCTGTACGGGCGTGGCCACGGAGGTGCCGCCAACGACGCCGGCGTTATTCAGTCCGCCCGTTGAAGTGATGGAGCAGATGGAGTCTGCGCAGTAGAGTGAGCCGTCATGGTTGTTGGCGGAAATGTTGACGACGTCGGGCACCAGCCGGTGCAGGCCCGCGAGGGGTGCGTTGGCTCCGCTGCCGGAGGCATAGCAGGTGCTGCCGGTGCCTGTGGTGCAGGCGGGGTCAGAGGAAGTCGGGATGCCGGAACCGGTCTGCCAGCTGGGACGCGCGGTGAAGATGCTGATACCGCCGCCCGTGCCTGCGATGCCATTCCCGGCATTTGTACCGTTAGAGGAGCTGTTGAGATACGTTCCATTCGCCTGGGCGATCTTGCTGTTGTTCCAGGGCGCCTCCGGGATGTAGCTGATGGCGTTGCTGAAGGGGACGACGGTCCCGTTGGCGTTCCAATAGGTGGCCGGACCATAGTCGATGAAGGTGGAACCGCCGACGGCCACGTTATAGGCGGACGAACCCAGGGCGTTGACGCCATAGTAGCCGCCGTAAGTACTGGAGGCGTAGGTGCTGCTTGAGGAGGCGCAGCCGTTTGCGGAGCTGTCGCCGGAGGAGACGAAGACGGTCTGGCCCTGGGCCGCGGCCTGCTCCCAGAGTGTGTTGTAGAAGGCCGTGCCGGCGGCAGTATTGAGGTATTCGCAACCGCCGTAGCTGAGCGAGATGATGTCGCCGACGTTGTTGTCGACCGCGTAGAGGCCGGAGGTGTCGACACCGCCATCCTCAAGGTCGGGTGCGCTGAGCACGAAGTTGACCTTGGCCCCGGTGGCGATGGCGCCGGACCATTCGGCGTCGAGAAAAGCTTCGTCTTCGTCGGGGTTTTCGCCCGGATCGGCGCCTACGAGAATGACGCTGGGATCGTTTTTAGGCAGACCGAAGATGGAGCGGAAGGTTTCCACGTCCGAGAGAGAGATGTTGCTTTGTGCGAGCACGGAGATGGTGACGCCGGTACCGTCGATACCGTTGGTGGTGAGCGGCGCTGTGTTGTAGATGGTGGCGACGTCACCGGGCGCGATGTAGTGGGTGCCGGTGGCCCCGCCGTAGAGCGGTTCCTTCAGGGTGCCGCCCAGAACCTGCATGGCCGCCGCTGCCTTGCGGCGCTCGGCTACAGTGCCGAGCCGGGTGGCATCTGCGGTTGGGTATATGTCATTGAGCCGCGCGACACCTTTGACGACACCGGCCAGGGCCGTGGGGACCGAGATGTCGGTAGTATTCGAGACATGCTTTTCGCCGTTGGCCAGCGTAACGGAGTGCATCTCCGTGTGGAACGCCTTTTCGATGGCCGTGCTGGAGCCCGCGAAGGTGATGATGCGGTTGCTTTTGGCGACGCTTGAGACGGTAAGTCCCTGATCCTGCATCCACGCGGTGATCTTGGCGATATCTTCGCTCGAAGCGCCGAAATACTGGCCGAAGGTGTCGGGCGTCATCCACTTGTGGAAGTTGGGCGAGGTTTTATCCTGCTGACCATCGGCGAGCGTTCTGAAGGCAGCAATCTGGTCGTCGGAAGACGAGAGGACCAGATGGAGGTTGGCGAGGCGTGTCGTCGAGGCAAGCCGTGCGCCGATGACGGCCTGATCAACCGCACCGGGATGGGTGCCGGGCAGGATCGTGGGCTTCGTCGTATCGACTTTCTGGGTGATGCGTACGGAGGGCCGGGCATTGGTGTGAACAGCCGCGGATTGCGCACTGGCTCCAGCCGAGAGAGCGACACAGGTCAGCAATGCGAACGCTGGCCTTAGTGAGTGAAAAGGGAGAGACACAGGACCTCCAAAGCATGCGGGGAAAAGGGTAGTTGCCATGAGCTTGCAGGTAAGGCTTTTCCTTCGCCCCGCAAAATACGGGGGTAAGAGTCAGCGCTTCCAGCGGGAACTCACGGTGTAATAAGTCTTTCGATGGGTCAAACATAGATGATTATTAGAGGACTGTAAAGGAAATCGGTGGAGCTGCCCTGAGTTCGGTGCAGGGGTAAGCTGGAGCAGGGTTGCGAAGAGGCGTGTTGCTCGACGGAACTGCTTCTCGGCTTGATGAAACTAGACCAGATTAGTTCTATAAAGTGCGTTCACCTTCTTGTTGTCGTTCCCGCAGGAATCTGCTGTGCTTTTGCTGCTGTATGCCCTTTCACTATGAGCCGCTTCGCTATCGACTGAGAAGAACGAAAGCAGATTCCGTTCGGGAACGACAGCAAAGGCAGGTGCAACAGCAACCGCAGATTCCCTTCGGGATGACAACAAAGGCAGGTGCAACAGCAACCGCAGATTCCTTTCGGGAACGACAACAAAGGGCAGACGCAACGGCAACCGCAGATTCCGTTCGGGAAACGACAACAAAGGCAGGTGCAACAGCAACCGCAGATTCCCTTCGGGAATGACAACAAAGGGCAGACGCAACGGCAACCCCCCCGGTTCCCTCGGGAATGACAACAAATGAGTGAAAGAGGAGGGATTCAACCCCCGATTGACGCATAGCGCCTGGGAGGATGGCGGAAGAGGAGGGATTCGAACCCCCGATGGACGCATAGCGCCTGGGAGGATTGGCGGAAGAGGAGGGATTCGAACCCCCGATACCCTTTCAGGTACGCCAGTTTTCAAGACTGGAGCCATCAACCACTCGGCCACTCTTCCGTACGCTGAGGATAGTTTGTTTTGGGGTCGGGGTAAAGCGGCAGGGTGGTTCACGGGTAAGAGGCCGGCTGATATTCTTGGGGGATGGAAGAGGCTTCGCTTGCTGGACTGACTTTGGATGAGTTGCTGATGAAACGGCGGGCGCTGCGGCGGCGGCTGGCAGCGAAGGACGGGCTGCGGCCGCTGCGGGTGGCGGTGCTGGGTGGAAGCACGACGAACGAGGTGGTAGATCTGCTGGAGCTGCTGCTGCTCGACGAAGGTTTCGCGCCGGAGTTCTGGCAGTCGGAGTATGGGCGCTTTTATGTGGATGCGGTGCACGATACGGCGGCGCTCGAGGCGTTTGGGCCGGAGCTGGTGTATGTGCATACGTCGGTGGGCAACGTGCAGGGCTTTGCGGCGATGGGGGCGACGGAAACCGAGTTTGAGGCCGCGGTGGCGAACGAGTTGCGACGGTTCGAGGAGATATGGGACTCGCTTGAGCGGAAGCTTGGCTGCGTGGTGATTCAGAACAATTTCGAGTTTCCGGCGGTCGCGATTCTGGGCAATCTGGACGCGAGCCTGGCCGGCGGGCATACGCGTTTTGTGAGCGAGCTGAACCGGGAGTTTGGGCGTGCGGCGCGGCAGCGGGCGAAGCTGCTGGTGCAGGATGTGTGCAGCCTGGCGGCGCGCGTGGGGCTTGAGGCGTGGTTCGACGGGGAGAGGTATTACAGCTACAAGCTGGTGACAACGCCCGAAGGCAGCTATGCGCTGGCGCGTTCGCTGGCGGCCATGGTGCGGGGCCTGTATGGCAAGGCGCGCAAGGTGCTTGTGCTCGATCTCGACAATACGGTGTGGGGCGGGGTGATCGGCGATGACGGCGTGGACCGGATCCAGATTGGCCGGGAGACGGCGATTGCGGAAGCGTACACGGCGTTCCAGGAGTACTGCCTGAGCCTGCGCAACCGCGGCGTGCTGCTTGCGGTGTGCTCGAAGAATGATGAGGCGGTGGCGAAGAGCGGGTTTGCGCATCCGGATTCGGTGCTGAAGCTGGAGCATATTTCGTGCTTCAAGGCGAACTGGGAGCCGAAGCACGAGAACATTCTGGCCATTGCGCGCGAGCTGAACCTGGGCGCGGACAGCTTTGTGTTTGCCGACGACAATCCGGCCGAGCGCGCGATCGTGCAGGCGCAGGTGGCGGGCATCGCGGTGCCGGATATCGGCAAGGATGTGACCGGGTATGTGGCGGCGATCGAGGCAGGGCGATACTTCGAGCAGACGTCTTTCTCCAGGGAAGATACGGAGCGCGCGGCGCTTTACCAGGAAAACGCGGCGCGGGCGAGCTTTGAGCAGAAGTTTGCCGACTATGGAGAGTATCTGGATTCGCTTGAGATGGTAGCGGAAATCGATGGCTTCAAGCCGCTCTATCTGGACCGGATTACGCAGCTGACCAACAAGACCAACCAGTTCAACCTGACGACCAGGCGGTACACCCTGGCGGAGATGGAGGCGGTACTGCGGGACAAGGATGCGGTGGGCATCTATGGCCGGCTGACCGACCGGTTTGGGGATAACGGGCTGATTTCGATTGTACTGGGCAGGCGCACGGGCGAGCTGATGGAGATCGAGCTGTGGCTGATGAGCTGCCGGGTGCTGAAGCGGGATATGGAGCAGGCGATGCTGGATGCGCTGGTGGAACGGGCGCGGGCGATGGGGGTGCGGGAGCTGCGCGGGGTGTATCGGCCGACCAAGAAGAATGGCATGGTGAAGGATCATTATGCGGGGCTGGGCTTTGCGAAGGTGAGGGAAGAGGCGGATGGGGGTGCGGTATACTCGCTGGACGTGACGGGGTATACGCCGCGGAACACTCATATTCGGGTGATGGAGCTGGTGCATGGATAGCGATGCTTTGCTGCCGGAAGTGCAGGAGATTTTTCGGGATGTGTTCGATGAACCCGACCTGGTGATTACGCGGAAATCGAACGCGGAGACGGTGGAAGACTGGGATTCGATGACGCATGTAAACCTGGTGACGGCGATCGAAAAGCGCTTCAAGGTGAAGTTTGCGCTGGGGGAATTGCAGGAGTTGAAGGACGTGGGCGACATGCTGGATCTGCTGGCCAAGAAGCTGGCGGCGAAGTAGCGTATGGACGGCCTTGGATTGAGCCTGCACCATGTGGGCTACGCGGTCAAGGTGATCGACCCGGTGGCGCAGGCCTATGTGGCGCGGTACGGCTATGGGCTTGAGACGGGTGTGATCCACGATCCGCTGCAGACGGCGTATGTGCAGTTTTTGCGGCTTGCGGGGGATCGGGCTTATCTGGAGTTTGTGGCTCCGGACGGGCCTGAAAGTAAGCTTGCCAGTGCGGTGAAGCGGGGTGGGGGGCTGAATCACCTGTGCTATACCTGCGGGCCGATGGAAGAGGCGATTGCGCGGCTGGAAGAGCAGGAGATGCGGCTGATCGCGGAGCCGAAGCCGGGGGTGGCTTTTGGCGGGCGGCGCATCTGCTGGTTGCTGGGGGACGATCCGTTGCCGGTGGAGCTGGTGGAACGGCGTGGGGATGGGGATTTGTGTGTGCCTGGATTATGAGCGGCATGGTTTGTGAGCTTTGAGCTGATTGGCTTTCAGCTGACAGCTTGATGCTGGTGGCGCGAGATGAAAGAGCAACCGCGGATTCCCTTCGGGAATGACAACAAAGGAGCAGCGACTCTAGAACTGGAAGTAGAGGAAGCGGGTGCTGGCGTCGAGCAGGAGGATGGAGGCGCAGAGGAGGGCGGTGACGCCGAGGCTCCAAAGGGCGGAAGTGCGCCAGCGCAGGCGGGGGAAGAGGGTGGGGTAGAAGACGTGGTCCTTGCCGGTCTGGCCTAGGATTTCCTGCGTGTTGGGGGTGGCCCAGACGATGAAGAAGCAGAGGGCGAGCGCGGCGAGGGCGAGCTTCTGGTTGGCGAGGAAGCGGGACACGTTGGGAATCGCGCTGAGATAGGGGAACGCGGCGAAGGGTGTTCCCAGACCGTGCAAGCCGCTCATGACGGCGAGGATGTGGACTGCTTCTGACGTGTCGCGGGCACGGAAGAAGACCAGCGAGACGAGGAACGCCAGGAAGGTGAGGACGACCATGAAGGCCGGCGGGACCTTCTGGTGCAGCGGGGTGCCTTTGGGGGTGAACAGGCGCCAGGCGTGATTGATGGTGAGGTAAACGCCCTGGAGGACACCGAAGATGATGAATTGGAAGCCGGCTCCATGCCAGATGCCGGCGAGGAACATGGTGGCCAGGGTGGGGAAAGCCATCATTTCGACGAAGCCTGAGGGTGTGGCGGCGGCCTTGCGGGTGACCTTGAGGCCGCGATCCATCCGGCTTCCGTTCACCCAGCGGAGGATGGGCGTGTAGAGGTACTCGTTGAGGTAGCGCGAAAGCGTCATGTGCCAGCGCTGCCAGAACTCGATGATGCCGGGCGCTTTGAAGGGGGAGTTGAAGTTGACGGGGAAGTCGATCGAAAACATTTTGGCGAGGCCGAGCGCCATGTCGGAGTAGCCGGAGAAATCGAAGTAAAGCTGCATGGCGTAGCAGAGGCTGCCGAGCCAGGCGGTGGCAAAACCGGCGGCGTGGGGATGGGCGAAGAGCACGTCGGCGAGCGGGGCGATGCGGTCGGCGATGAGCACTTTTTTGGCCAGGCCGAGGACGAACCAGGTAAGGCCGAGGGCGAGATCGTTGGCGCGCAGACCGTGGATGCGGTCGCTTTCGAGCTGCGGCATGAGCTCGCGCGGGTGGATGATGGGGCCGGCGATAAGGTGCGGGAAAAAGGTGACGAAGACGGAGTAAGGCAGCAGACCCTGGCGTTTGGCGATGCCCTGGCGGAGATCGATGAGGTAGGCGATCTGGGTGAAGGTGAAAAAGGAGATGCCGAGGGGCAGGACGACGTCGGCGAAGGGGTGCGCGAAGGCGCCGTGGGCGTGGAAGAAGTTGAGGACGGGGAACAGGTACTTGTAATAGACCAGCAGCAGGAGATTGGCGACGATGGCCAGGAGCAGGATGCGGGACTGGGCGCGGTCGGGGAGCGGTTTGCCGGACGAGTCTTCCCCCAGGCCGCGGGCGAAGAGGAAGTTCATCAGCATGCTGGCGCCCAGCAGGATGAGGTACGGCGGGTTCCAGTAGCCGTAGAAGAAGAGCGAGATGGCGGTGAGCCAGGCCAGCAGGGCATTGCGTCCGAAGCGTTGCAGAAGCTGGTAGCCGATGAGCGCGACGGGCAGGAAGAGGAAGATGAAGATGGAGGAAGAAAAGAGCATGGGTCAGCGTGCTCCCTCTTGTTGTAGGCGGTGATTGATCTGGCTTGCGAGGAGCGTGGTGATGCGTGCGGCGCCTTCGGCGTTGGCGTGCAGGCGGCCATCGTCGGTGAAGGAGGTGATGGGGATGATCTGGTTGGTGAGGGCGTCGGTGACGCCGGGAATTTGCTGGAGATCGAAGTCGCGGCTGGCGTCGCAGTCGGGGATGGGAGTCTGGTCGACGAGCACCTGGGTGCCGCCGGTGGCGTAGCGCTGGCGCAGATCGCGGACCCAGGCGGGGTCGGGCGCGGCCTGGCGGCGTTCGGCATCGCAGGCGGTTAGGGTTTTGCCCTTCATGGCGAGGCGGCCGAGGGTAGCTTCGCGGAGGTGGAACTGGTCTTCGGCGATGGGGTGCGAGGGCAGGCGCTCGATGGCCATGCGCAAACCCTGCTCGGCCCAGGTGAAGGTGTTGTCGGGATGGCGGGCGAGCAGGAGCGCGGTGGCAAGGCCCGGGCGATTGTGGACCATGAACGATGTCGCCTCGAAGGTGGAGACGGTCTTCCAGGATTGCGGGCGGCGGAGGTCTTCCGGCGCGAAGAGAAAGATGAGGAAGCGGGGGCGTGGGTTGTGGGCGAGGAAGTCGTCGACGAGCAGGGTGTTGGAGACGAGGGTCATGCCTTCGAACTCGGCGATGTTGCAGGCGGAGAGGCCGGTCTGGCGCTGAAGTTGGAGGGGGTCGACGCCGACCATGGCGGTGGAATCGCCGTAGATGAGCACCTGGCAGGACTGGTTGTGGAGCGACTCGGCGTAACCGAAATTGGCCAGGTAAGTGCTGCCGGAGCGGGCAACGAACCAGTGGGTGGGGATGATGAAGAAAGCCGCGATGAAGAGGAGGATGGGAAAGAGGACGATAGGAAGGAGGTACAGGGTGAGGCGGCGGGCGGCGGCGGGTTGGATGGTCTGCGGCTCCGGATTGCCTGGGTGCATCGTGGGTCCTGATGATTGGATCGGTAAGCCGAGTTTAGCATGTAGGGAGGCTTTATCCGGAGGCGGAAGCGGTGGTGTTTGTGAGCTTGACGCGGCTGCGGATTCGGTCGATTCGTTTTATGCCCGGGTTTGCGGTGCATACGATGCGGTCGATCGCGCAGGTTAGGCGGGCTGCGGGCTACCGCGACGGGGCGCTGCTGGCGGATCGCAAGTGGACGTTCTGGACGCTGACGGCGTGGGGGAGCGAAGCGGCCATGCGGGCGTACATGGTTTCCGGCTCGCACAGGAGAGCGATGCCGAAGCTGCTGGAGTGGTGCGATGAAGCGTCTGTGGCGCACTGGGTGCAGAAGGGTGACGCGCTGCCCGCGTGGGAAGAGGCGGACCGGCGGATGCGCCAGACGGGACGGCCTTCGAAGGTGAGGAACCCGAGTGCGGGGCAGGCGGGCCTGCGGTATGCGGCGCCGCGGATGACGCTGGGTGGGAGGATTGGGCGGGTGGGGTGACGGGCTGGCAAGAGCGAGAACAACAGCAGACTTCCTTCGGGAATGACAACAAGAAAGGCAAAGGCAACCGCAGATTGCCTTCGGGAATGAAGCGCGTTGGGCGTGGATGGAGTCTAATCGAAGAATGGCTACTGTGCCCAAGACGAGTCCGGCGGTGCGGCCGGTAAGCTTCGACGCGACGCTGGCGAGTGCTACGGCGAGTATCGCGTTTCGCGAGACCGTGCGGCTGGCGGTAGACAGCTTTCGGGCTTCGAAGATTCGCTTTCTGCTGACGATGCTGGGCATGATTATCGGATCGGCGTCGATTATCCTCGTCGTCACAGTGGGGCTGACGGGCAAGCAGTATGCGCTGGATACGATTTCGTCGATCGGGCCGAACAAGGTGGAAATGCTCTACTCAGGCGGCAGCGTGAGCGGGCCGGATAATACAAGTACGCCGGACTTTATGACGCGCGAGGATATGAAGGCCGTGCAGACGCAGGTGCCGGGCGTGGTGGATGCGTCGCCGATGCTCGAGTTCCATGAGCGCATCAGCCTGGGTGGCGGGCGCACACAGGAGACGATGCTGCTTGGGGTTTCGCCGGAGTATAAGGATATTCGCAACTTCAAGATTCTGGCGGGGCGGTTTTTCGACGATCAGGATGCGGCCGCGCACACCAAGGCGGCGGTGATTCTGGGCGGGTTTGCGACGCAGCTTTACGGCAGCCCGGAAGCGGCGGTGAACCAGCGGATTTCGGTCAGCGGGATTCCGTTTACGATTATCGGCGTGTTTGCCGAGCGCGTGGGGATTGCGCAGGGGATCGACGAAATCGGCGACCAGACGATCCTGATCCCGTATGAAGTGGCGCGCTACTTTACCGGTACCGACAACGTGAAGGAACTCTTTTTTTCGATGGAGAACCCGGGCGAGGTGACGCCGGCGGCGGCGCAGATCAAGCAGGTGATCCAGAGCCGGCATCGGGCGACGAGCGTGTACAAGGCCGATACGCTTGTGGAGATTCTGCAGGATATGGACAAGATCGCCAACATGCTGACTCTGGTGCTGAGCCTGGCGGCGCTGCTGACGATCGTGGTTTCGGGCGTGGGGATTATGAACTCGATGCTGGCGAACGTGTCGGCTCGGACGCGGGAGATTGGGATCCGGAAGTCGCTGGGGGCGACGAGCCATGAGATCCGAATGCAATTTTTGACCGAGGCGGTGTTTTTGTCGCTTGCGGGTGGGCTGATCGGGACCGCGATCGGGGTTTCGATTCCGCTGGTGGCGGGTCTGGTGACGCCGGTGAAGATTCCGCTTTCGTGGGTTTCGGTAGCGCTGGCATTGGGAACTTCGGTGATGGTGGGGGTGATTTTTGGAACGCTGCCGGCGAACCGGGCGGCCGCGCTCGATCCGGTGGAGACGTTGAAATACGAGTGAGGATGGTACGCAGTCTGCCCGTGGCTTGAAGGCGAGAGCAACTGCAGATTGCTTCGGAATGAAAAGCCAAGAGGACGAGGGTTACGAGCTCGGAGGCTGGCGGAGACTGGGTGGGATGAGCGTCGTCGAAAGGGTTTCGGGGGCTTCGGTGAGGTAGTAGGTGGGGATGTCGGGGTGCTGCTCTTCGACCAGGATGAGGGTGCGGAAGTCGAAACTTTGCACGTCGGCACGGGCCTGCATGTGGTTGCGGACGATGGCCCCGCAGAGGGCGCCGACGAAAGCCTGGGGGGCGACGGTGTGGTTGCGGAGCATGTCGGGCGGGAGCTTGGCGAGGGGGCTGTTGGGTGGGGGTGGCGGTAGATCGTCGGGGAGGATTTTGGTTTCGAGATTGAAGTGGACGCGGGCTGCGGCAAGGGCGCGCTCCTTTGCACCGGGTACGCTCTTACCTGGACCAGCCCGGTAGTAAGCGGCGTAAAAGGCGGCGAACTGGAAGAGCTGCTCGGCATAGGTGGGGACGTAGGGGCTGATGAGTTTGTGCGCCTCCGCGAAGGCGCCGGCGACTGGGCTCAGGGAAAGGTCGTTGGTCTGGACGCCGGCGGGGTAGGGGCCGGTGCGGAGCTTGTCGCAGATGAAGGTGGATTGCGCCTCGGGCATGGAGATGTCGCGAATGTAGACGCGGTTGGCGAGCGTATAGGGGGTGCCGTCGGCGCGGCGGCAGGATTGCGGGTTGAGGAACTGGTCGTGCCATATGAGCGAGACGCCGTCCGAGGTAACGCCGGTGTCGGTTTCGATCGTGTCGATGAGGTTGTCGAGACCGGCTTCGAAGGCGGGCAGGGTGTTTTCCGGGCGTAATCCCCGGCCGCCGCGGTGGCCGGAGACGTTGAAGGTGGCGAGGCGGGCGCGTTCGGCGGGGGTAGAGGCTGCTGCGCGGGCCTGGGCGACGGCCTGCTGAAGGAGGTCGGGGCGATCGGAAATGAGGCCATCGACTCCGCTGGCGATGACGCGCTCGATGGTGGCGGGGTCGTTGGTGGTCCAGGGAATGATGAGGAAGCCCTGGGCGTGGAGAGCCTGGATGTCGACGGCGCCCGAAAGGATGGTGGAGTCGACGGGAGAAAGGGCGGGGCGCAGGGCGTGGTGGGCCTCGGCGTGGGCGCGGGCCTGTTGCATGAGGCGGGTGTAGGGGTTTGAAGCCACTGGTGTGGATGCTAGCAGGAGCGCGAGAGCGGCGAGCTTCATGCAGGGAGGATGGCCGAGCAAGGTTACGGGGTGATGACGGTGAGTCGCTTAGAATGAGCGGGATGGCTACACGTGTTCGATCGTATTCGAAGATTAATCTGGGGCTGGCGATCGGGGGGCCGCGCGCGGATGGCTTCCATGGGCTGGCGACGCTCTACCAGACGCTGGCGCTGCACGATTTTGTGACGGTAGCGGCGCGGCGGATGCATGGGGTCCAGGCGAGTACGCGGATTGCCATTCGCTCGAACGACCCGCGCGTGCCCACGGACGGGCGCAATACCGTGTGGAAGATGGTGGAGGCGGCGCTGGCGGCGGCAGGCGTGACGGCCGAGGTGACGGTAGAGATTGAGAAGCGGCTGCCGATTCAGGGGGGGATGGGGGCAGGATCGGCGAATGCGGCGGCGGCGCTGCTGGGGCTGGAGGGGGAGCTTGGGCTGGAGCTGACGGAGGAAGTGCGCATGCGGGTGGCCGCGGGGGTGGGTTCGGATGTGCCGCTGTTTCTGGTTGGGGGAAGTGTGCTTGGCAGCGATCGTGGGCAGGTCGTAGAGGCGGTCGAGGATGTGCGGCTGGGCGGGCAGGCGGAGATAGCGTGTGTGATGGCGCTGCCGCGGATTGGGGTATCGACGCCGGCTGCGTTTCGGGAGTGGGATCGGCGCTATCTCGAGGAGCGGTTGCACTCCTCTGGAAAACAAGATACTATAGAACAGTTGAGCCGTGCTTACGCCTCGTGTCTATTGCGAGGGCAAGAGTCCGGCGCCTCCGGTATCTTTCTTGATTCGGATTCTGCGACCGTGTTGCAGAACAGCCCTGAGAAACTGCAGGGTCTCCCACATGAGCAACTTCATGGACGTTCGCTGAGCGGCTTGCCGCCTGAGGACAGGAGCGAAGGCAAGGATGATCTGGCCGGGAATTCCCTTCTCGCGCTTGTCCGCACCGGGATAGAAAACGACTTTGAAACGGTCGTGTTTCCTCAGTATCCCTCCCTGCGTGAAATCAAGCGACAATTGATGGGAACTCCTGGTGAACCTGGCGCTGCCATCTATGCAGCGCTTTCCGGTTCAGGGTCCGCGCTGTTCGGCCTGTATGGGTCGGATGGAGAGGCGGATGTGGCTCAACGACGACTCCAGCAGCATGGCGTCGAGGCAATCGTGACGCGAACGATGCCGCGCCCTCTGTACTGGAGAGAGATGTTCGCAGAGTGATTTCCCGGCAGGACTTGCAGCCGGGTGATTTACTGGGCGATCGACTAACGGTAGGTCAGGTGCCTTTGGAGCATCTAGTCTAGGTTCGAATCCTAGTCGCCCAGCCAGAAAGTCGATCGGAGAGTCCCAGGGCAGTGAAGAAGGGCGTGAAAGTAAGACCAGGGTTATTGGAGCGGAACAAATGGTTCCGCCGAAGTAGAGCATTTGCACTTCTCCGCCGGGCTACCAGGTAGTCTCAGGCGCGCAGTACAAGCCGCACCCCGGGAGAACCGGAAACTAACTCCTATCCCTGTGGGGGCCGGCGCAACAAGCCGGTAGGAGTTACGAGTAGAAGGAACCACCAAAGGTCAAACAGCCTAAGGAGTTTCAACAATCGACGTGAACAAACAAGACACGAGTTCGGTTCTTACCCCTGATTTAGCGCGCGACGACCAAATGGTTCAGATGCATGAAGAAGTCACTTCTTCATCTGAGCTGCAAACATCAGTTCCAGCTCTCTCTGCGGCGGGAGCGCAAGGAGCCTCGACCAAGGCTGCACCCGGCAAACGGCAGGGGCGCCTGAGCGAGGCGAAACGTTTCAAGATCTTCTCGGGAGAGGCCAACAAGGCTCTCGCCGAGGAGGTTTGCCGTTTTGTCGGAGTGCCCCTGGGCGAGACCCGGATGCAGAGATTCTCTGACGGCGAGGTTTATTTTCAGTTGCTTGAGAACGTTCGCGGCGCGGACGTTTTTGTGGTGCAGCCGACCAGTTTCCCGGTCGACCAGCACCTGATGGAATTGCTGATCATGATTGATGCGCTGAAGCGTGCTTCGGCGGCGAGGATTACGGTAGTGATCCCTTATTACGGCTATGCGCGGCAGGACCGGAAGGATCGGCCGCGGGTGGCGATCAGCGCCAAGTTAGTAGCGGACTTGCTTTCTACTGCGGGCGCGAACCGGGCTTTGCTGGTGGATTTACATGCCGCGCAGATACAAGGTTTTTTCAATATCCCGGTGGACCATTTATTCGCAAGCCCGGTGCTGGTGAGTTACTTCCGCGAGTTGAATCTGCCCAACCTTACGGTGGTTTCGCCGGATGCCGGAGGCGTGGAACGGGCAAGATTCTTTGCCAAAAAGCTGGATGTGCCACTGGCCATTGTCGACAAGCGGCGTACGGATATTAACGTGACGGAAGTGATGAACGTGATCGGCGATGTGAAGGGCAGGACATGCTTGATCCTTGACGACATTATCGACACGGCCGGTACGCTGATCAAGACGGTGGACGCGCTGTTGGCGCAGGGTGCAAGCAAGGTATATGCATGTGCTTCGCATGCCGTGCTGAGTGGCCCGGCAGTGGAGCGGATCGCGGCTTCTCGGCTGGTGGAAGTGGTTGTGGCGAATACGATCCCGCTGCGTGAGGATGCGCGGCAGGTGGAGAAGATTAAAGTACTTTCGATTGCAGGCCTGTTAGGACGGGCGATAGAAAGTATTCATATGGAGACGAGTGTTTCTACTCTCTTCAACTAAGCACTTCAGGCAAGACTAACCGCAGTGGCCGCAGCCGCAAACGGAGCAGGTACGAGTTACCTGTGCCCGAGAGGAATGGATCCAATGGCTCAGAAATTCGATGCAGTGGTAGCGACACCCCGGACAGGCAAGTTCAACAAGAATGCCGCGCGGAGGGTGCGTGTGGAAGGCAAGATTCCGGCCGTGGTGTATGGTGCCGGGCAGGATTCCGTAGCGGTGGTGGTGGACCCGCGGGTGGTGACGAAGATTCTGCATTCCGAATCCGGCCACAACACAATTTTCGATTTGAATGTGGAAGGTGCCACGCTGGTGAAGGCGATGATTGTCGACTGGCAGCATGAGCCGATCAAAAGCAAGCTGCTGCATGTGGACTTTAAGCGCATCGCGATGGATAGGGCGATGCGGGTTTCGGTGCCGGTGCAGTTGACGGGTGTTCCTGCGGGCGTGAAGACGGCGGGCGGCGTGCTCGACCAGATTCTGCGCGAGGTAGAGATCGAGTGCCTGCCGGCGGATATTCCGGATCACATCGACGTGGATGTTTCAAATCTTGAAATGTATGGCGCGATCCATGTTTCGGACCTGCCGCACTCGGGCTCGATCAAGTATCTGGAGGACGAGACCGCACTGGTGGCGCATGTAACAGAGATCAAGGAAGAGGCTGAGGCGGCTGCCGATGTTGCCGCACCCGCGGGCGCGGAACCGGAAGTGGCGAAGAAGGGCAAGGGCGATGCTGCTGCGGCTCCCGCTCCTGCAGCAGATGCCAAGGCTGCGCCCAAGAAAAAGTAGGGCAGGATGAGGTTGATTGTTGGGCTAGGGAACCCGGGGTTGGAGTATGCGCTGACTCCGCATAATGCCGGGTTCTTGGCGATTGATCGGCTGGCTGAGATTTGTGGCGTGAGTGTCACGAATCGACGCGGCCGGGCGATGACGGCGAAGGCGATGCTGGCAGGGGAAGAAGTGCTGCTGGCCAAACCCGAGACGTTCATGAATGTGAGCGGGCTTGCCGTGGCCGCGTTGTTGAAGGAGCTAGAGCTGGGGCCGGACACGAAAGGCGGGCCAGCCAGGGATTTGATTGTGCTGTATGACGAGCTTGCGTTTCCGCTGGGTCGCATGAAGATTGCGGAACGTGGCTCAGCGAACGGGCATAACGGGATCAAGTCGATACTGAGTTCGCTGGGAACAGGCGAGTTTCTTCGGGTCCGGATTGGCGTAGGCAAAACGACGCCGGACGGGCGCGATATACGGGCAGGAGGTTCGGATTATCTGCTGGCACCCTTGCGGCAGATGCAGATGCAGGAGCTGGAGGAAGGACTCGACCGGGCAGTTCGGGCGGTCGAGATGATTTTGAAGGATGGCGTGCGGGCGGCCATGAACGAGTTCAATCGCAGAGAATCCGGGGAACCGGACTTACCGGCGGAGAAGTAACAAGGTAGTAGATTCCAGACCTTGTGAGCGGCAGGAGTTACAAGCCGACTTACAGGGTGCGAAGCAGAACTTCGCAGAAAGTAGACCGAATGAATCGTACCTATGAAATTATGTTCATCGTCCGGCCGGACGTTGAAGAGGCGGACCTGGACAAGTTGATTGAAGGGTTCAGCAAGAATGTGACGGATGGCGGCGGCGAAGTGAAGAGCGTCGAGAAGATGGGCCGGCGGCGTCTGGCGTATACCGTGCGCAAGTTCAACGACGGCTTTTACGTGCTGCTGAATATTGCGGCTGAGGGCAAGTTGATTACGGAAATCGAGCGTCGTCTGCGTGTTTCCGAGCCTGTGATCAAGTTCATTACGGTACGGATGGATGAGGAAGAGAAGCGTCTGGCGAAGGTAAAGGCACATCGTGACACGCATGTGAAGCGGAGTGCGATGCCGGTTCCGCAGACGGCGTTTCCCTCGGCGCCACCAGCGGCTGAAGCGGCCCCGGAGCCTGCAGCCGCAGCGCCAGAGACAGCAGAGCCGCCCGCGACGAGCGAGAGCGCGGTGGTTGAGGATTCGGTTGAAGCTACGGCTTAACTGCGAAAGCAGATTGCCCTTCGGCAATGACAACAAAAAGTAAGTCAACGTCCGGGAGCGTGCTTCTGTTTTCGATTTGGAAGACAACCAGAGACTTCACAGTAAGTCTGGAGCGCGTGACGGCCAGTAATTTGTAAGACGTGAGAGGAAAGTATTATGGCTGACGAAACGAACAATGCATCGGAGCAACAGGCAGCTCCCGCCGCTGCTGCACCTTCGGGTGAACGGACGGGTGGATATCAGGGGTCTTCTTCCGGGCCGCGCGGGCCTCGTCCTGCGGGTGGACCGGGTGGTCCTGGCGGCGCACGTCCTGCGGGTGGTCCTGGCGGCGGACCGGGGGGACGCAAGTTCTTCCGGCGCAAGAAGGTCTGCAAGTTCTGCACGGAGAAGATTGATGCGATCAGCTATCGCGATGTTCGCCTGCTGCAGGGCTTTGTGGCGGAGCGAGGCAAGATTGTGCCGCGCCGGCTGACGGGCGTTTGCACGCGGCATCAGCGGAAGCTTTCGCTGGCAATCAAGCAGTCGCGGAACATTGCGTTGCTGGCGTTTGCGGCGCGGTTCTAAGCTGTTGTGGCGTACCCCTTCTTCGCAAAGTGGGCGATGAATGGGGCAAACGTCAGGAGCAACTGCAGATCCCTCCGCTTCGCTGCGGAACGGAAAGCCAAAGATACGCACGATCCGAGACTCGGATATGGAGAGATTGCGATGGAAGTGATTTTGAAGGAAGACGTGGTAAAGCTCGGCAACCGCGGCGACGTGGTGAAGGTGGCGGACGGATACGGCCGCAACTACCTGCTACCGGGCAAGCTGGCGATTGAAGCGACGCCGGCGAACAAGGCTGTCATCGAGCAGATGAAGGGTTCGGCGATTCGCAAGTCGGCCAAGGAGAAGGCTCAGTCCGAGGAGCTTTCGAAGCAGATGGGCGATGTGGAACTGGTGTTCGAGCGCAAGGTTGGCGAGAACGACCAACTGTTCGGCTCGGTTACTTCGGGCGATATCGCACAGCAGTTGGAAGCTAAGGGCTTTGCGATCGATCGGCGGAAGATTTCGCTCGAAGAGCCGCTAAAGTCGCTGGGTGAGTTCCATGTGCCGGTAAAGCTGCACCGCGAAGTGACGACGCATGTGAAGGTGACGATCAAGAGCGATGCGGCTGAAGAGCCGGTAGCTGCTTAGGGGAGGAACCGGAACGCGGATAAGAACGGAAAAGAGGGACAAGAGGGGAGCCTGTGGCTTCTTCTCTTGTCCGTTTTTGTTTGTGAGGATGTAGAGGGATTGCATTGCCTTGGGGGTGGAGGCAGTGCAAGTGCAACCGCAGATTCCCTTCGGGAATGACAACAAGAATGCAAAGCAGCATCTACGTTGGTAACGGCTTACTTTGTTTAGAAGATTTGAAAGTTGACGTCTATGTTCATTTCTACTCTTACTGCGTGGCCGTTTTCCTGGGCGGGTTTGAAGCGGTATTGCTGGACGGCGGCGATGGCCTTTTCGTCGAGGCCCATGCCCAGGCCACGCAGGACGCGGACGTGGATGGGGCGTCCCTGCTCGTCAACCTGCAGGTAGACGATGACGTTGCCGGAGACCTTGGCTTTGCGGGCTTCTTCGCTGAACTCTGGCTCCGGGGTGTAGAGGGCGACGGGTGCGGAGACGCCGCCGCCGATGCGGCGCAGACCGCCGCCGGTGTTGCCTCCGGTGCCCGGACCGATGCCGGCACCGTTGCCTGAGCCGAGGCCGGTTCCATTGCCGTTGCCCATGCTCATGCCGACGAGGGGGGAGTTGGGCATGCCGAAACTGGGGACGTCCGTGCGGGCCATTTTGAGGTTGGGGTCTACATCTACGGTGACCGGGATGTTGATCTTCGGGGCGTTGGTGGGTGGGGCTTTGGGTGGGTTGAGCTGCTGGTAGGCGAAGGCCGGCGGATTGCCCTTGCTTACCGGTGCGGGCCCTTTCTGGCCTCCGCCTCCACCGGCGAGAACGGCTTTGGGGAGGGCTTTCGGGGGTGGAGGTGGAGCTTCGAGGAGAGAGATTTCGACGGCGCGCGGAGCGATCTGCTTCACGGTGTGCACCGTGGCCGTGACGAGGAGCAGGGCGGCGAGGTTGAGGATCACGGCAGTTCCCACGGCTTTGCGCGAGGTGGGCTGGGCGGCGGCGCGGTCGAGGGTGGCGAAGGTAGGAAATGCGAGGACGTTGGCGGGCATGAGGATCCTTTGCTGGAGGCGCTGGTTGAGGTGGGCGGCGGCGGGTGGGTTGGCGGCCTCGGCGAGGACGTCCTCGAGGAGGGCGTCGATCCGGGAATCGGTCTGTATGGTCATACGCGGACCTGCTTTGCGGTGGTGGCGTTGATGAATGCCTGGCGCAGCTCGGCTTTGGCACGGTGGATGCGGGTGCGCACGGTGGCTTCGGGGATGCCGAGGATGGAGGCGACTTCGGCACCGCGCATGCCTTCGATAGCCGAGAGCAGAAGGGGCTGGCGGAGGGGGTCGGGGAGGTCGTCGAGGAGCGAACGCATGAGGGTGCGCTGGGCGCTGTCGGATGCGAGCTGCTCGGGGTCGGGTTGGGGGTCGCGGAGGGGCATGGCGGTGATGTCCTGGGTGCGGCGCTGGGCGCGGGCGTGGGCGGATTGAAGACGGTTGAGGCCAACACGCCAGACGGCGGCGGCGAGGAAGGCGCGCTCGTCTTGTATGAGAGAGAGCGAACCTGGGGACTTGACGAGCTTGAGCAGGGTTTCCTGGACGACGTCTTCGGCGTCCTGCGGGTGGCGCAGTAGGTTGAAGGCGACGCGATAGAGGAAGGTGGCGTGGCGGTCGAGGAGCCCGGTGAGGATGGAGGGTGGATCGGTCATGAGGGTGTGCGGTTGCTATGAGCTAAGACCGGGGAGCGGGAGAAATGTTCGTGCCTGTACTGGCCGAGACCGGAACGCGGATAGAACGGACAAGACGGATTAGAGGGGAACCTGGAACTTACTTGCTGCTTGTGCGGTGAGGACAAAGAACATAGGCCATCCCTTTGGGAATGAGAAGAAAGGGCGGCTGCCATGATAACGAGTAGAGGATTTGCTCTAAGTTAACGGCATGGGTATTTGGGATGGGGATTCTGCGTTGCCGGCTGAGGAGGTGTGCCGGCGGAGGTGTCAGCAGGCGCTGCTTTGGGAACGGTATCTGTATGAGGATCACACGCGGAAGGAACTGAGTGGATGGGCGAAGCGGCTGCAGTACTTTCGCTTCTGCAGGGCCTATGGAGGGCACGGCGGCGATGGCGACAGCCTGATGGTGGTGCTTCGGGTGGAGGATGAGCTGACTCTGCTGGCGGCCTGCAAAGCGCTTCGGATCGGCCTGCAGCCGATGTTGATCGAAGCGCAGATGGCGGGGATGAGCGCCGGGCAACGGCCCACGAGTCCGCGAGAGTTCCCGGCATGGCGGCAGCCCGGGCACGTGCAGGTGGCGGGTGCGCGCGTGTTCGGCTGGGTGGGCGGGTACCTGGTGAAGGATGCGGAAGATCGGCTTACGGGGGAAACGATTCCTTCTCTGAAGCTGACGTTGGCGGATGCTGACGGTATCTGGAGCGTGACGGCGGCGGCAGTGGCGCAGGCGGAAGCGGTGGAACGGCTGCTGGAGCCGCTGGCTGCGCGGTTGATCGATCCGCCGCAGGATGACCGGAACTGCATCTCGCCGAAACGCTATCCGGAGATGTTCGGGCTGTGGCATCGGGCTACGGCGGAGTGGCCGTGGCGGGAGCCCGATCCGCGTTGAGGATTCTGCGCGGCGGAGGATTGCGGGTGGGGTATGCTGCAGGGATACGTGGAGGGTGCGGATGCGGGCTTTGCGGGCGGTGGCGGCTGCGGTGCTGGTGGCGTTGGCGGGGCAGTGTGGGTGGGGTGCGGAGCCCAGTGGGCATGCGATAGTGGTAACGATTCACCATGATGCTTCGGACGCCGGGCTGGCAGTGCTGAAGCAGGGCGGCAATGCGGTGGATGCCGCGGTGGCTGTAGGGTTTGCGCTGGCGGTGGTGTTTCCGCAGGCGGGCAATCTGGGCGGTGGCGGGTTTATGCTGGTGCGCTCGCATGGCGGGGAGTCGCATTTTCTGGATTTCCGCGAAAAGGCACCCGGGGCGGCGACGGCGAACATGTATCTGGATGCACAGGGCAATGTGGTGCCGAAGCTTTCGACGCTGGGCTACAAGGCGATTGGGGTGCCGGGCAGCGTGGCGGGGCTCGTGTATGCGCAGAAGCACTTCGGCAAGCTGACGCTCAAGCAGGATATGGCTGCGGCGATCCGGCTGGCGACTGAGGGCTATGTGCTGAGCGCGGAGGAGGCGGCGACGTTTCAGCGATCGCAAAACCTGCCGCAGTTTGCGGAGTCGAAGCGCATCTTTCAGCGGGGCGGCGACTTTTACAAGGCAGGCGACCGGCTGAAGCAGCCGGAGCTGGCGCGTACGCTGCAGCGGATTGCGCTGGCGCCGGATGAGTTTTACAAGGGCCTGATGGCCAAGGAACTGGCGACGGATGTGCAGGCGCACGGGGGCTTGCTGACGGTGGAAGACCTGGCGGCGTACACGGTGGTGGATCGCAAGCCGCTGGTGGGGAGCTACAAGGGCTACGAGGTGATTACGTCGCCGCCACCTTCGAGCGGCGGCATTGCGCTGCTGGAGATGCTGAATATGCTTTCCGGTTTCGACCTGTCGAAGCTGGGCGCGGATCGTAGCGCAGGCCAGGTTCAGGTGATCACGGAGATCTTCCGGCGGGCTTATATGGATCGGGCGGATTACCTGGGCGATCCGGATTTCACGAAGATACCGCTCGCGGCGATGCAGGCCCAGGCTTATGCGGATGCGTGGCGGAAGAGCATCGTGCTGGGCAAGCCGACGCCTTCAAGCGCGTTGCAGCGGCCTGCGGGTTTTCTGCCTGCGCCGCCCGCGGTGAATGGGGGCAAGGGGGAATCGACCCAGACGACGCATTTCTCGGTGGTGGATGCGGCGGGCGATGCGGTTTCGATGACGTATACGCTGAATGGCTTGTTTGGCTGCGGGGCCACGGCGGAAGGTCTGGGCTTTCTGCTGAACAACGAAATGGACGACTTCAGCTCGAAGCCGGGGACGCCGAATATGTTCGGGCTGATCCAGGGGCCGGCGAACGCGATCGGGCCGGGGCATCGGCCGCTTTCGTCGATGACGCCGACGATCGTGACGGAGCGTGGCAAGGTGCGGCTGGTGCTGGGATCGCCGGGTGGATCGACGATTATTACGACCGTGGCGAACGACCTGCTGAGTGTGCTGGTGAACGGGTTGACGGTGCAGGAGGCGGCCAATGCGCCGCGGTTCCATCATCAGTATCTGCCGGACCGGCTGGATGTGGAGAAGGCATTTCCGCTGCCGGTGGTAGAGGCGCTGCGCGGGATGGGGTATACGGTTTCGCGCGCGAACGAGGCGGATGAGAAGAACCCCGGGGTTTGGGGGGATAGTGAGTTGATTGCGGTGGATCCGAAAACCGGGGCGCTGATGGGGGCCGATGATGCGCGGCATACGTTTGGGAAGGTGAGTTCGTACTGACCCTGGGAGAAGGCGTAATACGGATGACACAGACGGGCACAGATCTGGACTTGCCTGGCGACGGCCTGGTTGCGGAGTCTAGCTCGAAAGGGAGTGGCTTGGTGTATGTGGGGACGGCGGGCTGGGCGGTGAGGAAGGATGCGCCGGAGGAGTTTCGGGTGGGGGTGGGATCGCACCTGGAGCGGTATGGGGCTGGTTTGAACTGTGTGGAGGTGAACTCTACATTTTACCGCTCGCACCGCGCGGCTACTTGGGAGCGGTGGGCGCGGACGGTGCCTGAAGATTTTCGCTTTGCCGTCAAGGCTCCGAAGGCCATCACCCATGGGGCAAAGCTTCGTAACACGGGTGCGGAGTTGCAGGCATTTTTCGACCAGGTGGGTGCGTTGGGGGAGAAGTTGGGGCCAGTACTGTTTCA
The DNA here is from genome assembly GCA_964282835.1 of uncultured Granulicella sp. Lineage (GTDB taxonomy): Bacteria > Acidobacteriota > Terriglobia > Terriglobales > Acidobacteriaceae > Edaphobacter. The sequence goes on along the minus strand of OZ196157.1, from coordinate 3,820,746 downwards.
GCTGCCGCCTCGGCTGGAGTTCGACGCTGGCGTGGCGGAGGAGTTTCTGGCGACGCTCCGCGAGTTAACCCAGGGGCTGGTGGCGCTCGAGCCGCGGCATGCGAGCTGGTTTGATGGGGAAGCAGGCGACTTGCTCCGCAGGCATGAGGTGGTGCGGGTGGCGGCCGACCCGGCGCGGGTGCCGGCGGCGGCGAGGCCGGGCGGGTGGATGGGCTGGAGATACTACAGGCTGCATGGCTCGCCCAAAACCTACTGGTCGCGGTATGACGACGGCTTTGTGGCGGCGCTGGCGGGAGAGATCGCGCAGGTGCGCGGGCAGGTATGGTGTGTGTTCGACAATACGGCGGAAGGAGCGGCGCTATGGAACGCGATGGAGTTGCGGGACCGGCTGTGATCCGGACGGAGTTTGTGGAGGCGAACGGGCTGCGCTTCGAGGTGATGATGTGCGGCGAGGGCCCGGTACTGGCGCTGTGTCTGCATGGGTTTCCGGAGGTGGCGGAAAGCTGGCGGGAGCAGATGGTCGCGCTCGCTGCGATGGGATACAGGGTGTGGGCGCCGAACCAGCGCGGCTACGGGCAGAGCAGCCGACCCGAGGGGATCGGCGCTTACGCGCTCGAGAACCTGGTGGAGGATGTGGCGGGGCTGATCGATGTTTCCGGTGCGGAGCGCGTGGTGCTGCTCGGACATGACTGGGGCGGCATTGTGGCGTGGGTGTTTGCGCTGCGGCAGGTGCGTCCGCTCGAGCGGCTGGTGATTCTCAACGTGCCACATCCTGGGGCGTATCTACGCAACCTGCGATTGGGGCAGATGCTACGCAGTTGGTATGTGCTTGCGTTCCAGGTGCCGCGGCTGCCGAAGTTGTGGCTGGGCCGCAACGGCGCGCGAGCGGTAAGCGGGGCGATGGTGGCGAGCTCGACTGACCGGGCGCACTTGCGGCCAGAACTGCTGCGCGCGTTGCAGCTCAATGCGGCGCAGCCGGGTGCCTTGCGGGCCATGATCCACTGGTACCGGGCGTTTGTGCGCGGGGGCGGACTGGCGCGGCAACGGGCGCTGGGTTGGCCGAAGATTACCGTGCCTACACTGCTGCTTTGGGGCGAGGAAGATCGCTTTCTGGCGAAGTATACGACTGACGGGACAGACCGGTTTGTCGAGGATCTGACGCTCGAGTTTCTGCCTGGGGTCTCGCATTGGGTGCAGCAGGATGCGACGGCCGCATGCAACGCGGCACTGCGGCGCTTTCTCGGCCAGGTGGGGTAGGCTGGAAGCATGCAACTGGGTGTTTCTTCGCAGATGTTTTTATCGCAGCGGTTGGGGACAGGGTTGCTCGATGGGCTGCGGGATGGCGGGGCCAGGGCCATTGAGCTTTGGGCGGCCAAGTGGCATGTGGACTACACCGACCGAGCGCAGATGCGGGAGCTTGGCGCGTGGTTCAAGGGCAATGACGTGGCCGCGAGTCTGCACGCGCCGTTGACGGCCGATACGATGTTTTCGCGCCACGGAAGCACGCCGCTGAACCTGGTGGATGCGGACCGGGGGCGGCGCATCGCCGCGATGGATGAGGTGAAGCGCGCGATGGAAATGGCGGAGCACTTCACGGTGCGCAGCTGCGTGGTGCATCTGGGCGACCGCGAGAACAAATGGTCCGAACGGGTGCTGGAGTTTTGCCTGGAGGCCGTGGAGCATTTGAAGGCGTTTGCGGGACCGCTGGGCATGCAGCTGCTACTCGAGAATCTGCGCAACGAGGTAGCTACGCCCGAGCATCTGCTGGAGGTGCTGCGGGTGGGGCACTTTACAGGGTGCGGGGTGTGTCTGGATGTAGGGCATGCGCACCTGAGCGAAGCAGGGCTGGCGGGAGCGTTTGCGGCGCTCGGGGAGCGGGTGATGGAGGTGCATGTGGATGACAACGGGGGCAAGGCGGATGACCATCTGTGGCCGCGGTGCGAGGGCGAGCGGCCGGGCTGGGCGGCCGCGGGAACGATTGATTGGGACGCGTGTTACGGCTTGATAGATGGGGTGGATGGAGTCGCGATGATCGAGCCCATGGAGGTGCCGGGAGTGAGTGCCGAAGCCGTGTCCCGGATGCTGCACGAGACGATTGGCTGGTGGGCGCGGCGGGCCGAGCGGGCGCAGGCGCGTACGACGTAGACTGGTGGTGTGATGACTTCAGAGGGTTTGGAAAAGAGTGGCGCGGCTGCGCCGGTTGCAACAATCGCTACGCTGGCCGCGCATGAAGGGCAGACGGTTACGCTCGAAGGATGGCTGTATAACCTGCGGTCTTCAGGCAAGCTGCTGTTTCCCACGTTCCGCGATGGAACAGGAACGATCCAGGGCATTGTGCCGAAGGCCGCGGTGCCGGAGGCGCTGTTCGAGACGCTGAAAGGGCTCACGCTTGAATCGAGCCTGCGGGTGACGGGGCGGGTGCGGGCCGACGCACGCGCGCCTTCCGGGTTCGAGCTGGATGTGGAGGGGCTCGAAGTCGTGGGACGGGTGCCGGATGAGACGCCGTTTCCGATTTCGTTGAAGGAGCATGGCGTCGACTTCCTGATGGAGCACCGCCACCTGTGGCTGCGGACGCCGCGCCAGAGCGCGATTCTGCGGGTGCGGGCGACGATCATGCGGGCGGCTGCGGCGTACTTCGACGACAACGGCTTCGTGCGGACGGATCCACCTATTCTTACGCCCAATGCCTGCGAAGGGACGAGCGAGTTGTTCGAGATGAAGTATTTCGACGACGACATGGCCTACCTGACGCAGAGCGGGCAGTTATATGTGGAAGCGACCGCGCTTGCGTTGGGCAAGGTTTATAGTTTCGGACCTACTTTCAGGGCGGAGAAAAGTAAGACGCGGCGGCACCTTACGGAATTCTGGATGGTAGAGCCGGAGATGGCGTTTGCGGGGCTGCCGGAGTTACTTATTTTGGCGGAGGAGTATCTTACTTTTATTGTGAAGGCTGTGCTGGCGAAGCATCGCGGGGATTTGAAGGTGATTGGTCGGGATGTTACTAAGTTGGAGTTGATTGAAGCTCCGTTTCCACGGCTGAGTTATGAGGATGCGCATACGATGCTAGTGGAAGCGCATGCGGCGGGCAAGGTGGAAAGCCTGCATGTGGATGGCGATGATTTCGGGTCGCCGGATGAAACTTACATTTCATCGCAGTTCGACCGTCCGGTGATGGTGCATCGCTATCCCGCGGCAATCAAGGCATTTTACATGGCGCCCGATCCCGAGGACTCCAGCAAGGCGTTGTGCGTGGATGTGCTGGCGCCGGAAGGCTACGGAGAGATTATCGGCGGGTCGCAGCGGGTGGATAGTTATGACTTACTAAAGCAGCGCATTGAGGAGCACAACCTGCCGCTCGATGCTTTCCAATGGTATCTCGACTTACGGAAGTATGGCACCGTACCCCACTGTGGTTTTGGCATGGGAATCGAGCGTGTCGTGGCCTGGATTTGCGGGCTGGATCATGTGCGGGAAACCATTCCCTTTGCGCGAACGTTGAACCGTATTTATCCGTAAAAAGACCCCGCAGATAAGAAGGAAAAAGGGGATAAGAGTGGGATACAACAAGTGAATTTTCATCCCGTCCTATCCCGCCTTTCCCTCTGATCTGCGGGGATCTTTTGTTTGGAGGTGACATGGAGCCTGGGTCTACCGCGGTGCGCAAGGCGGGTTGGCGGCTGGTGCCGCTGATCGGGCTGGGCTACGGCGCGGCCTACATGGACCGGGTAAATATCAGCTTCGCTTCCGTGCAGATGAACCAGGACCTGCATTTTTCGGCAAGCATGTACGGCTTTGGGGCTGGCCTGTTTTTCGTCAGCTATGCCCTTTGCGAAGTGCCTTCGAACCTGCTGCTGGTGCGCTTTGGAGCGCAGCGCTGGCTGGCGCGCATCATGCTGACGTGGGGCTTGCTGGCCATGGGGATGCTGCTGGTGCGCAGGCCATGGGAGTTCTACGGCATGCGCTTTCTGCTGGGGATCGCCGAGGCCGGGTTCTTTCCCGGTGTGGTCTATTACCTTACGGAGTGGTTTCCGCCGGAGTGGCGGGCGCGGGTGATCAGCCGGTTCTATATCGCGCTGCCGTTGAGCTCGACCGTGATGGGTTCGCTTGCGGGCGGCTTGCTGGGCTTGAACGGCCGGCTTGGGCTACGGGGATGGCAGTGGCTGTTTCTGGTGGAAGGTCTGCCGCCGCTGGTGTTGAGCGCCCTCTTCTTCGCGCTGCTGCCGGACAAGCCGGCCGATGCGGCTTGGCTGACAGGCGAGGAACGGCAATGGCTGGAGCGGCGGCTGGCGGAGGCTTCGGCTGGGCATGCTGCTAGTGGGCATGCGTTCGAGGACCTGGCAACGGCGCTCAAGGATGGGCGGGTATGGGTGCTGGGGTTGTTCTTTCTTTGCATCCTGACGGTGCTGTATGGATGGGCGTTTTCGGCGCCGGTGATCCTGCAGGGGCTTACGGGTTGGAGCATCGGCCGGGTCGGCTGGCTGATTGCCGGCATGGGTGTGCTTGGCGCGGTGGCGATGCTAGCCACGGCGCAGCACTCGGACCGCAGCGGGGAGCGCTACTGGCACGTGATTGCGCCTTGTGTGCTGATGGGCGTGGCGTTTGTGGTGGGCGGCGCAACGAAGGTGGGCTGGGTGGCGGTGCCGGCGTTTGCCCTGACCGTGATGCCCTACAACGCGGCGCAGGGCCCAGTGCTTGCGTTGCCGGCGGAGTTTCTCTCGGGCCGTGCGAGTGCGGTGGGGTATGCGGCGATTACGGGTATTGGTGTGGCGGGCGGGTTTGTGGGGCCTTACTGGATGGGCCGAGCTCGGGACCTGACCGGGGATTACCAGCGTGGATTGCTGACGCTGGCGGTGCCTTCGTTGCTGGCGGCTGGGCTGGTGTGGGGGCTGGCAAGGGCCAGTGGAGGCACAAGGACGGACCCCAGGGAGACAGGTAACCCGAGGGCGGTCGGATAGGATTTTAGGTATGGGCTTGCGGTTCAACATTCGGATGGGCGCGATGCTGGCGGTGGTTTGCGCAGCGTTTTGTGCCGCGGGCGACGGCCAGACGCTGGCGCATCGGAACTGGGCTGGATCGGGGCTGGTGGTGGAGCCGTGGTGGAGGGGGGCGGAGCTGTATGCGATCGATCCGATCAGCTTTCAGGATTCGAACGGGGACGGATTTGGCGATTTAAACGGGATCACACAGCGGCTGGACTACCTGGCCGGGCTGGGTGTGGATGGCATCGTGCTTTCGCCCATGCCGTTGCAGCCGAGCGGAGCCGCCTTCGACAAGGAGTACGGCACGGAAGAGGATTTCGGGCGGCTGGTGGAAGAGGCGACCCGGCGCAAAATGCGAGTACTGGTGGATCTGCCGGTGAGCGCAAACCGAACGGCCGCGGAGACGCTGGGCGCGGCACGGTTCTGGCTCACGCGTGGGGTGGCCGGGCTGCATCTGGTGGGGGATCGCGATGGGGGTTCGCTCAACGCCGGCCAGCGGGCGGAACGGGTGCGGGAGCTGCGGCGGCTGTGCGCGGGGTTTGCGGGCCAGCGGGTGCTGATGGGTGAAGATACGGCTGGGGTGGAGCTGATCGAGCAGCGGGGGTTGGAGACGGCCAGCTTTTCTGCGGGGGCGATGCGGGCCGGGGTGATGGGCGTGGAACGGGCGGTAGGCGCTGCGTCGACGCCGGTGGTAAGGACGGATGGGGAAGATAGGGCGCGCAGCGTAAAGCGGCTTGGCGACGGGGTGCAGGATGTGGCGATCGCAAAGGCGCTCGCGGCGTTGTTGCTTGGAACGCGGGGAGCACCAATGCTGTATTTCGGGCAGGAGTTGGGAATGGACGGGGCTTCGCCCGCGCCGATGCAGTGGGGTGGAGAGCAAGGGTTTACCTCCGGTGTGCCGTGGATCGAGATGGGGCCGAACGCGCAGACGGCAAATGTGGCTACCGAGGATCGGGACAAGGAATCGTTGTTGAACTGGTACCGGAGGCTGGGAGTGCTGCGGCGGGAAAACGCGGCCCTGCGCGAAGGCACGGAGGAGATGCTGCGCACAGAGGATGGCGATGTGGTGGCCTGGGTGCGGCATGCCCGGCTGGGCGAAGGCGAAACGCCGGATGTGGTGGTGGTCGTGAACTGCTCGGGAAGGACGGTATCGGCGGCCCTGGCGGGAACGCGCGTACTGCGTACACTGGCGGCGACCTTTGCGGCGGATGCGGCAGTGTCGACGCGGGGCATCGCGCTGCCTCCGTTTGGGGTGTATGTGGGAGAAGTGCAGCGAAAGGCTGGGTTGGAGACGGCGCCGGAGCCGGTGAGACGGCGGCGCTGAGGCGTGGGTGCATCCCCCCCGATTGTCATCCTGAGCGTAGTTGGCGGGTTTCTTCGCCACTGCGGAACGCACCAGAAACCGTGCGTTCCTCCGCTCAGGATGACAATTTTATTTGTCCTCCTGAGCTACCTGCGGCGAGGCCAGAAAGCGCCTGGCCTGGGCGAACTCGGGGCGGGTGGAATCCTGGCCGTTGTCGGTCGTCTTGAGCAGAGCTGAGTAATACGAAGCGGCCGCGGAGTGATCGCCGGCAGCCTGGGCGGCGCGGCCCGCGTTGTAGAGGCCGTTGAGCCGGTTGGGGCTGAGCTTGAGCGCGGTCTTATATTCGAGGAGCGCCTGTTGCGGGTGGCCGGATTCGAGCAGCATATCGGCCAGCATTTCGCGGGCAGGAATGTCGACCTCACCCTGCCCGACTTTGTCCTGCAGGTCGGCGGCTTCACGCATGCGGGCGAGCGCCTCGGGCTGGTTTCCCTGAGCAAACGCAGTCCAGCCAAGCAGCTCGTTGTGGATGTACTTTGCGCCGGTGCCTTCCGCGATGTAGGCGTTCTTGCCCTTCTTGACTGCTTCGATGAGTGCGTCGTAACGGGCCAGGTCGGCGTGCGCCTGCTCAGAGTGGTGCAGGTGGCCGTCGGCGATGGCGCGTGCCCAGTAGACGATCGACGCGACTTCAGGCGAGGAGCCGGGCACGGGCTCGAGGGCTGCGGCGGCGTTCCAGTCGCGCATCTCGAGTGAATAGAAGGCGGCGTACTTGGTCTGGTAATAAGGCTGCATGCCGTCCATGCCATGGCCCGCGCCTGATGGGAGTGCGGCCAGCATGGCGGGCATTCGATCGAGCAGGGCTTTGGCGTGTTTATCCTGCCCGCTTTGCAGATAGGCATACAGCAGAAAGTCGTAGGAGTGGGGTTCGTCCATCATACCGGCTTCGCCATGGGCTTCGGCGGCCTGCGAAGCGGCGATCGAGCCGAGCTGCGACGCGATGTCCTGCGGCCACATGCCGAGCCTGGCGTAGATGTGGCCGGGCATGTGGAAGGCGTGCGGGCCGGAGGCGGCGAGCTCGCCGTAGTGATTGGCGGCGGAAAGCCCCTCGGCGGCCATGGCTGGGTTGTCGCAGGCGTGGGTGATGTAGTGGTCGACGCCGGGATTGTCCGGAAACTTCTGGAACAGGGGCGCAAGCACGGCCATGGCCTTGTGCTCCTGGCCCAGGGTGGTGTCGTTGGGGAGTGCGGAAGCAAGCAGGGAGAGCACGTAGAAAGCTCCGGTATCGGGGTCGTCGGGATAGCGGCTGGAGAGCGTACCCAGGGCTGCGGAGTAGGCGGCTATGCGGGCGGGATAGAGCGCCGGGCCGGGCCGGTAGAATTCGGCGAGCGCGGCGATGTAGTCACGCTCGCGCGGGGTGCCGGCTGGCAAGGCCTGGGCTTTCTGGATTTCGGCCCAGCCGAACTTTATGGTGTCCGCTCCGGGCCTGTCCCAGATTTGATGGAAGCCGCTGATGGCCAGGCCCCAGTGGGCCATGGCGCAGTGTGGGTCGCTCACGGTCAGCCGCTCGAACTGGGCTTTGGCTTCTTCGTACCAGAAGTCGTGCAGGAGCGCGAGGCCGCGGTTGAAGGCCGGTTGCGAGGCGGGGACGCAGGAGACCGGGAACGAAACGGTGCCCAGGCGCTCGTTGGCTGGAGCTGTGGCCTGCTGGAGTGAACGAGCTGGAGCCTGCGCGCTGCTAAAGCAAGCCGACAGGAGAAGAAGCGAGGAGAAAAGCGCTTTCATTGGGTACAAGTGTAAGACTCGCTGCCGGTACCGGGGCTTCAGAAATCTTCGTCGGCACGGAAGCACGTAGACTCAGGGGAAGTGCTTACTCTACGCGAAGCCTTGACCCGGGCCACAGACCAGCTGGCCGCCAATCCGCAGCTGCGGCCGACGGCGCTGGCCGATGCGGCGCTGCTGCTGCAGCACCTGTGCGGGATCGACCGGGCGGGATTGATCGCGCACCCTGAACGCAAGCTGGTGCGCGAAGAACTTGCGGCGTACCAGGCGCTGGTGGAGCGGCGGCTACGCTTCGAGCCTGTGCAATACATTTTGTGCGAGCAGGAGTTTTATGGGCTGGCGCTTACCGTGACGCCGGCAGTGTTGATCCCGCGCCCGGAGACCGAACTTCTGGTAGAAGCGGTGCTGGCGCGAGTGCAGCCGGAGGCCCTGATCGTGGACATAGGGACTGGTTCGGGAGCCATTGCGATTGCGCTTGCAGTGGCGCTGCCTCAGGCGCGGCTGGTGGCGGTGGATGTTTCCGCGGCGGCGCTCGCGGTAGCGCGGGGCAATGCGCGGCGGCATGGGGTAGAGGGGCGCGCCCAGTTTGTGGAAGGCGATCTGCTTGCCGGCGTGGGGCAGGTGGATGCGGTGGTGTCGAACCCGCCCTATGTGCCTGCGGGAGACGCGGCGGAGATGCACCCGCAGGTGCGCGAGCATGAGCCTGGGCTGGCGCTGTTTGCGGGGGAGGATGGGCTGGCCGTGTATCGGCGGCTGGTCCCGCAGGCTCACGAGAAGCTCGCCCCGGGTGGGTTGCTGGCGATGGAGATCGGCTACGGGCAGCGGGATGCTTTGGCGGGGCTGCTGGAGGGTTGGCGCGGGGTGGAGTTTCTGGCGGATCTGCAGGGGATCGCGCGGGTGGTGGTGGCGTTCAGGTAGGAGAAGGCTGATTTGGTCGGCTGACAGCTCTTGAGCTGAGGGCTGTCAGCTCGTGTGCAGACGTCGTAGCTCGGCCTCATGATGCGCCTTTTGCGTGGGATCGATTGCTGGTACTCTTCGGTATGCGAATTCCAGGTTTTGCCGCCTTTTTGTTGCTGACCCCGCTTGCGTTTGCCCAAGCTCCGCAGCCTGTGGCCTCCCGTCTTGCCGCCCAGAACGCGTTGTTTGAGGAGTCCTGGCAGGCGCAGTTGAAGCTTTCACCGACGCTGGCTACGGCCGTGGGGGATTACCGGTATAACGACCAGCTTTCAGATAACTCGCTGGCGGCCATTCAGCGGCGGCATGAGATGAACCTGAAGTACCTGGCGCAGATCAAGGCGATTTCGCCCGAAGGGTTCAGTGAAGAAGACCGGACGTCGCACGATCTGTTTCTGCGCAATCAACAGGAGTCCGCCGATGACTGGGACCTGAAGGAATACGAAATGCCGATTGCGGCGGGGAACGGGCCGCACACCCAACTGGCCGACTTGCCGAACGCCGTGCCGCTCGACTCGGTGAAGCATTACGACGACTACATCGCGCGGCTGCACCAGATTCCCAGGTCGCTGCTGCAGTCCGAAGACATTCTGCGCATGGGCGTCAAGGACCACCTGGTGCCGGTAAAGTTTGTGGCCGAAAAGGTGCCCGGGCAGGTGGCGGGGATCATCGCGGCCGACCCGTTTCTGAACCCGATCAAGAAGCTGCCGGCAAGCTTTTCGGACGCGGACAAGAAGCGGCTGACGGACCAGATTACGGCGGCGGTGAACACGGAAGTGATCCCGGCCTATAAGCAGTACTCGGCGTTTATCGTGTCGGATTACATCCCGGCGGGGCGCACGACGATCTCGATCGAGTCGCTGCCGGATGGCAAGCGGCGCTACCAGGCGCTGATCAAGCGGTTTACGACGACGGATATGCCGCCTTCGGATATCCACCAGATTGGGCTCAAGGAGTACGACCGCATCGTCGGTGAGATGACGGTGCTGGCCAAGGCGAACGGGTACTCGACGCTTGAGGCATTCCGGACCAAGATCGAGAGCGACCCGAAGTATGTGCCGACTTCTAAGCAGCAGATTACTGACGACTTTGCGCACTACATCGCGCAGATGCGGCCCAAGCTGCCGCTGCTGTTTACGGTCATTCCGCCGGCGCCGGTGACGGTGGAAGGCATTCCGGATTTCCAGGCGGGCGAATCGACGCACTACCAGGGCGGCACGCCGGACGGCAAGCGGCCGGGGCGGGTTTCTGTGGCGGTGGCGGACCCCACGCACCGCTCGCTGCTGAACGATGAGGCCGTGGCGTATCACGAGGGGATCCCGGGCCACCACATGCAGATTTCGATCCAGCAGACGATCCCGGGCCTGCCGGAGTTTCGCAAGCATGGCGGCAACTCGGCCTACACGGAAGGGTGGGCGCTCTATGCCGAGCAGCTGGGCAAGGAAGTCGGCTTCTACCAGGACCCCGGGAGCGACTACGGGCGGCTGCGCTCGGAGCTGTTTCGCGCGGTGCGGCTGGTGGTCGATACAGGCATCCACGATCAGGGCTGGACGCGCGAGCAGGTGGTCGAGTACATGCGCAACTCGCATGCGATCGACGAGCCGACGATTCAGTCGGAGACGGACCGGTATATCTCCGGGCCGGCGCAGGCTTTGAGCTACAAGCTGGGCCAGCTGAAGATTCGTGAGCTGCGGGCCAAGGCAACCGAGCAGCTGGGCCCGCACTTCGATGTGCGGACGTTTCATGATGAGGTGCTGAGCGGTGGATCGCTGCCGTTGTATCTGCTGGATGCGCGGGTGACGCGCTGGATTGATGCGCAGTTGCCGGCGAACGCGGCGAAGTAGGGTGTTGGTCGGGTATTAATCTACGGCGCGTGTGAGTCGTCGGGTTTCGACGACGGGCAGGCGGGTTTCAGGGCTGAAGGCCCGTCTTATACCAGCCTGGGGCGCAAGCCCCAGGTAAGCTGCCCAAAGATGGACCAGAGCCCTGAAGGGGTGACTTATAGGGGTTGGCGACCGGACGCTGCGGACGAAGGGCAACCTCAGATTCCCTTCGGGAATGACAACAAAGAAGGCAACTGGGAATGACAACAAGCCTTACGCGTTGACCGGTTCGCCCTTCATCTTTTCGGCCACATCGTGGGCGATCAAGGCGTCGATGGTGGGTTGGAGCTGGCCTTCCATCACCATATTGAGATTGTGGTTGGTCAGCCCGATGCGGTGGTCGGTCAGGCGGTTCTGGGGGAAGTTGTAGGTGCGGATTTTCTCGCTGCGATCGCCGGTGCCGACCTGCTGCTTGCGCTCGGTGGCCTGCAGCTGATGGACGCGCTCGGCTTCGACCTCGTAGAGGCGGGAGCGCAGCACGCGCATGGCTTTTTCGCGGTTCTTGATCTGCGATTTTTCGTCTTGGCAGCTGACCACCGTGTTGGTGGGCAGGTGCGTGATGCGGATAGCCGAGTAGGTGGTGTTGACCGACTGGCCGCCTGGGCCGGACGAGCAGAAGGTATCCACGCGCAGGTCCTTGGCTTCGATCTTGATGTCGACTTCCTCAGCCTCGGGCAGCACGGCGACCGTAATGGCGGAGGTGTGAACGCGGCCCTGGGTCTCGGTGGCCGGGACGCGCTGCACCCGGTGAACGCCGGACTCGTACTTCATCTGCTGGTAGACGTGGTCGCCTTCGAAGATGGCGGTGACATCCTTCAAGCCATTGCCAATGCCGGTTTCCGATTCCGACAGCACCTGGACCTTCCACTTGTGCTGCTCGGCAAAGCGCAGGTAGAGACGGAACATTTCGGCCACGAACAGCGCGGCCTCGTCGCCGCCGGTGCCGGCGCGCAGCTCGATGACGATGTTCTTTTCGTCTTTGGGGTCTTTCGGGAGAAGCATGATCTTGAGGGCTTCGGAGAGCGGTTCGAGCTGGGGCTCAAGTTCGGCGAGCTCTTCCTGAGCCATCTCTTTCATGTCCGGCTCGGCCATCATGGAACGGGCTTCGGCGATGCCGTCGGCGACCTTGCGGTAGGCGCGGTACTTCTCGACGATCGGCTCCATATCGCGGTGTTCCTTGGCGACGGCTTGATATTTTTTCTGGTCGTTGACGAGCGTGGGGTCGGACATTTGCGCGCCGAGCGCTTCGTAACGGGCTTCCATTTGGGCAAGACGGTCGAACATGGTTACTCCTTGAGGCAGGCAGTAGAGAGTAGGAAGAGGGTGTAGACGGCGTGGCGCAGCTAGGCAAAAGCGTGCGCGGGGGGCGTCACGCTGGGGGTGGTCACCGGGTTTGCTGAACACTGCATGTTGCTTTGATGTTACGGCAAGTGGGCTGGATTCGGAAAGAGGATTGTTCGGGATGAGGAGAGCACGGGATAGATCGGTGCGAGCGGCCGTGGCAGCGCTCGCAACACCAGCAAGCGCCAGGATAGGAAGCAGGTGGCGCATGGAAGATCAGGAACGAAGCAGAATCAACTAAGCTCGCGGCCGAGGTAGCGCATCTATAGTCTCCTATGGCGACCAAAGGTTTTGTGGGCCCTGGCCGCCATGAGCATGCCGCCGGGCCCTAAACTGTCACCGTATCTTGCGAGATCGTTACGCGACTAGGCTTTACGGAACTTTCTGCGCGCTGTGCTTACCAAGCCCAGGAGGCCGGTGCCCAGCAGGACGAAGCTGGAGGGTTCCGGCGTGGTAGCGGTGAGGGCCCCGCTCTGCATCTCGTTATCACCCCCGGCCGCCGGGTACTGAACTCCGCGGTAATTGCCGGCGCATGGATTTGTACTGGTGCAGAGAACGCTACCCTGATAGCCGACAAAGGAAGAGACGGGAGCATCAAAAACGATTTGGTCGCCAGCTAGGTCGTTGAAGTCGAAGTAGCTTTGAGTGCCTCCCTCAAAACCGTTGACCATCCCCTCGAACGCGTTGTAAAGGGTAGAGGTGCCGTCGAAGGTGTAGGTGAACGAGCCGGAAACAACAGTACCTGTTGTGACATCGATGGTCGCGGTTCCGGTAGCAGTGGCACCGTTGTCGAAGGTGACGCCGCTGGCAGCAAAGGTGGACAAGGTATCGGCATGAGCAGCTGCGGAAACGCACAGCATGCCAAGGAGAGCGAAGGCAGCAAGTAGATGGCGCATAGGGTTCTACCTCAGGTGGAATGGGGAGATAGTAGCAATTGGGACAAGGCACGTCTACAACTTTGTGGTGCGGCCTACAACTTTCGGGCAATACCGGGAAAAGATCTAACGTGTTCGCCGGCGAGCCTATGTCTGAGAAAAGCTTTTCGCGACGGTGCGGCAGGCGACGCAAGAAGAGCATCTTTTGATATGTCAGGATGTGCCATGGCGAAATTTGGGCAGGTAGCGGAGTTAGCGGAGGAGATGGCGGGTGAGGGAAGCCGGCTGAAGAAGCGGGCGCGCATCGCCGAGGAGATTGCGAAGGTTCACGCGGGAGGCACGAGGGATACGGGACTGTTTTGCCTGTATCTGGCCGGGCTGCCGTTTGCGGCGAGCGACCAGCGCAAGCTGAATGCGGGTGGGGCTCTGCTGACCAAAGCGGTGAAAGCGGTGAGTGGGGCGAGCGATGCGGAGCTGACGGCGGCGTACCGGCGCCATGGAGACATGGGGTCGGCCGCTTATGACATCTTTCGCGAGCGTGCGGTGGGTGGTGAAGGGTTGACCCTGCAGGCGGTAGAAGCGGCGTTTGCGGGCATGGCGGTGGCGAAGACGACGGCGATCCGGGCTGGGCTGGTGGAGGGTTTGCTGCGCCAGGGCTCGGCACTCGAGGCAAAGTATCTGCTGAAGCTGATGCTTGGGGATATGCGGATTGGAGTGAAGGAATCGCTGGTGGAGGAAGGGATTGCGGTGGCTGCAGCGGTTGATGTGGCGGCGGTGCGGCATGCGGTGATGCTCGAAGCGGACCTGGGCGATGCGGCCGAGCGGGCATTTGCGGGAACGCTGGCGGAGGCGCGGATGCGGCTGTTTCATCCGCTGGGCTTTATGCTCGCGAGCCCGGTGGAGACGGCGGAGGAGGCGGTGGCGCGGTTCACGGCTAAGCCCACGAAGGTGCCCAAAGCAAAAGGCAAAGTCGTACGCAGAGGACGCAAGGGAGAGGATGCAGAGGTCGCGGAGGAGCTGGATGAAGTGATGGTGGAGGTGCTGGCGAACGATGTGCAGGCCGCGGGGCTGGAGGAGGAAGCGGTCGAAACCCGGGCGGTGCAGGCGTTTATGGAGGATAAATACGACGGCATGCGGGCGCAGGTGCATTGCGGAGCTGCCGAAGCCCCGGGGCGGGTGGCGATCTACTCACGCAACCGAGACGACATTACCGAGAGCTTTCCGGAGCTGGTGGAGGCGTTTGCCGAGGTACGCACGGAGGATGGGGCGGGCTTGATTTTCGATGGCGAGATCCTGGGCTGGAGCTTTTCTGGAGATACAAGCGAGAACGGCCAGGCGCTGCCGTTTGCCTTACTGGGGCAGCGGATCGGGCGCAAGAAGGTGGACAATGCCATGCGGGCCGCGGTGCCGGTGGTGTTCATGGCGTTCGACCTGATGTTTGCGGAAGGCGAGTTGCAGTTGCACAGGCCGCTGCGCGAGAGACGGAACAGGCTGGAGACGGTGGTGGAAGCGCTGGTGGAGAAGACGGTGTCTCCGCTGGTGAAGCTAGAGCGGAAGCCGCAAGGGGTGTTGTTTCAGGGAAGCGAACCCACGTATCGAGATGAGGCTGCGATGCATGGGGTGCCTGATGCGGACATGGCGCGGTTGATGATTTCGCCGGTGATGCTGGTGCGGGACGCGGAGGAGATCGACCGGGCGTATGCCGACGCGCGGGCGCGGGCGAACGAGGGGGTGATGCTGAAGGCGGCGGGCTCGGCGTACCTGCCGGGGCGGCGCGGGCTGGCCTGGGTAAAGCTGAAGCGTGTGCTGGACACGCTGGATGTGGTGATTACAGGGGCGGAGTACGGGAGTGGGCGGAAATCACAGTTTCTGAGCGACTACACGTTTGCGGTGCGGGATGAAGCGGGTGAGTTGAAGAACGTGGGCAAGGCTTACAGCGGAGTCACGGACGCGGAAATCACGGAGCTGACGGAATTTCTGAAGGCCCACACGCTTGAGGATTACGGGCATTTCCGGTCGGTTGAGCCGCTGGTGATTCTGGAAGTGGCTTTCAACAACGTGATGCGCAGCGATCGGCATGCGAGTGGGTTTGCGCTGCGCTTCCCGCGCATCCTGCGCATCCGGACGGACAAGCCGCTGGCTGAAATCGACACGGTGGCGCGGGTGGAAGAGGTGTATCAGAGTCAGGTGGACAAGCCGGTCGAGTAGTCAATCGGACAGCAAGAAACAGATTCCCTGCGGAATGACAACAAAGGGCGATGGGCCAAGGCAAGTTTCGGTACCATAGCAGTACCGGCCAATGAGTACAGCGACTTTTCCCAATGCGAGTTCACAGCAGGCTCCGCCGGAGCCGTTGTCGCTGAAGGATGTGCTGAAATTTCCGATCATGCGCCGGCTGTTTTATGCGCAGGTAGTCTCGGTGTTTGGGGACTTTCTGGCGCTGTTCGCCGTGATTAACTACCTGACATTTAAGCTGGGAGCGACGGCCGAGCAGGTGACGAATCTGCAGATTGCGTATCTGCTGCCGATTGCAGTGCTTGGCATCCTGGCCGGGGTGTTTGTGGACCGGTGGCCGCTGAAGCCTACGCTGGTGGCTTCTGATTTTCTGCGCGCCGGGCTGTGCCTGACCTTGCTGCTGGCAACGAAGACGACGCATTTCTACCTGATTCTGGCTTGCATTTCGGTCGTTTCGAGCTTTTTCGGGCCGGCGCAGGGCGTGGTGATCCGGTCGGCGGTGCCGCACCACGGGTTGCGCTCGGCCAACGTGCTGATGCAGCAGGTGATGTTTGGCATGCGGGTGATCGGGCCGGGGATTGCGGGCGCGATTTACAAGGTGCTGGGCGCGCATGCGTGCTACTGGGCGGATGCGGCGAGCTTTCTGGCTTCGGGCAGCTTGATTGCGTCGCTGGCGCTTTCGCGTGGACTTGCGCCGGCGGTGGCGAGCGGCGTGGGCGTGAAGATTGCGGCGAGCGCGGGTCCCGAGCCGGAGAGCTCGCCCACACCTCCGGTCTCGAAGGGTTTTGCTTCCATCTGGCCGGATATGAAGCAGGGCATGTCGTTCATCGTGCATCATGCGGCGATCCTGTTTGTGATTCTGGCGCTTTCGGCGGCCATGTTCGTGATTGGCTGCTTTGCGCCGCTGCTTGCGATTTATGTGCGCGACGTGCTGCACCAGCAGACGGGCGTCTACGCGGTGGTGGGGGCGATGATCGGCGTGGGCATGCTGCTTGGGATGAACACGCTGAACACGCTCGGCAAGCGATTTTCAAATACTGCGCTGGTGTATGCGGGGCTGGGTGGCGTGGCGATAGGGCTGGTAATCACGGCGTCGCTGCCGCATGTGTGGTCGGCGATCGTGGGCAACCTGGTGATCGGCTTGTCGGTTTCGGCGATCATGGTGCCGGCGCAGGTGCTGATCCAGGGAGAGACGCCGCCGGCGTTGATGGGTCGGGTTGGGTCTACGGTGATGAGCTTTATCTTCGGCGCGCAGATTCTGGGATTGCTGGCGTCCGGGCAACTCGCGACCCGGATCGGGGTTCGAGAAGTCTTTGGGCTGTGCGCGGTGCTGCTGGTGGTGCTGGCAGGGGCAGGAAGGATCTGGATGGAGCCCAGGAGTACAGGTTCGGCGGAGACAGTTTGATGAACCGCGCTGTGACTGAGTTGGAGGCGGTTGGGCTGGCGCTCGCGGCGTATACGCTTTGGGTGCTGGCGGATACGAGCCTGAAGATCGTAGGCGCGACGAAGCTGCCGGCGTATGAAGTGGTCGCGGTGCTTGGGCTCGCGATGATGGGTTTGCTGGTGCTGCGCGGTCTGGCGCGCCGGGACCTGAAGACGCTGTGGCCGAAGCATCCGCGCCGGCAGGTCGTGCGTGGGTGTCTGGATGTGGCGAACAACCTGTGCGTGGTGATCGCGCTGCGCCATCTTCCGCTGGCTATGTTCTACATCCTCATCTTTCTTTCGCCTGTCGCCACGACCGCGATGGCGGCGTTGTTTCTGCGCGAGCCTCTGGACTGGCGAAAAGGCTTCGCCATTCTGCTGGGCTTTGGAG
Organism: uncultured Granulicella sp.; assembly: GCA_964282835.1. Lineage (GTDB taxonomy): Bacteria > Acidobacteriota > Terriglobia > Terriglobales > Acidobacteriaceae > Edaphobacter. Next base: position 3,803,587 of record OZ196157.1, on the reverse strand, counting down.
GTGTGGTGGTTGCGGTCAATCCGCTGGGAATCCAAAGGCCGGGAGACTGGGTAGGTTACCTGGCCTGCATGGTGTGTGTGCTGTCGTTTTCAATCAACGTGACGTGGTCGCGGGTGATGGCGCGGACGGAAGCTCCGGAGAGCCTGACCTTCTTTACCGGACTGACGATGGCGGTAGCCGGTGGCTTGGCGACGCTGTGGCGGGCGCAGCCGGTGCCGGGCAGAATCGGCTTGGTGCTGGTGGCGACGGCAGCCTTCGGCGTGGTGGGGAGCCTGTGCTTCTTTACGGCGTTGAAGCATGCGACGGCGGCGACAGTGTCGCAGTACCACTACAGCCAGTTGCTGACGGGGTCTTTGCTGGCGTACGCGATCTGGCGCGAACGGGTGACCACCGCAATGGTGGAGGGTGCGGTGTTGATCGTGGGGGCGGGGGTGTATACGGCGCTGCGTTCGCGGAAGAGCAAGGAGGCTGAGCCGGCGGCGCCGCTTTGGGCTGAGGGAGAGTTGCTGGATGGGGAAGGTGCTTAGAGCGGGTTAGAGTGCCGTAGTCGTTGGACTATGGGCTCTTCGCTTCTTTGTTGTCATTCCAAAGGAGTTTGCGGTTGCTGTTGCTTTGCTGTTCGGCACCCCCTCAGCGATCCGCTCTTGCTGATAGCGTAAAACAACCCGCAGATCCCCTTCGGGGATGACAACAAGAAAGCGAAATCTTACCTTGGGACCCACGCACGCTGCCCTAGAAGGTCGAAAGGCTTTCCTTTGCCGCGGCTAGCAGCAGGTCCACTTCGGTCTGGGTGTGGGTAGCGCTCAGGAAGGCGGCTTCGTACTGGCTGGGCGGGAGCCAGATGCCGGCTTCCATCATGGCGCGGTGGAAGCGCGCGTAGGCTTCGGCGTCCGACGTGGCGGCGGAAGCGAAGTCGGTGACGGCTTGGGGGGTGAAGAACCAGGTCCACATGGAGCCGACGCGATTGGTGGTAAGCGGGATTCCGGTTTCGACGGCCAGGGCGGCGACACCTTCGGCGATGGCCTGGGTGGTGCGTTCCAGTTGGGGGTAGATCGAGTCAGCGTTGGCGAGCAGGTGCTCGAGCGTGGCGATGCCGGCGGCCATGGCCAGCGGATTGCCGCTGAGCGTGCCGGCCTGGTAGACGGGGCCGAGCGGGGCGAGCGCCTGCATGACATCGGCGCGGCCACCGAAGGCTCCGCAGGGCAGGCCGCCGCCCAGGATTTTGCCCAGGGTGACGAGGTCGGGCGTGATGCCGTAGAGCTCGGACGCGCCGCCGAGGGCGAGGCGGAAGCCGGTCATCACCTCGTCGAGGATGAGCAGTGCGCCGTGCTGGCGGGTGAGCGCGTGCAGGCCCTGCAGATAGCCGGGCGCGGGCAGGATGGTGCCGGCGTTGCCGACGACGGGCTCGACGATGATGCAGGCGATCTGGCCGGGGTGCATCGCGAAGGCGAGTTCGACGGCCGCGAGGTCGTTGTACGGGAGCGCCAGGGTGTGCATGGCGGTCTCGGCCGGAACGCCGGCGGAGCCTGGGATGCCGAGCGTGGCGATGCCGGAGCCGGCCTTGACCAGCAGCGCGTCGGCGTGGCCGTGATAGCAGCCCTCGAACTTGATGACGAAGTTGCGCCCGGTGAAGCCGCGGGCAAGCCGGATGGCGGACATGCAGGCTTCGGTGCCGGAGGAAACGAAGCGCAGGCGCTCGACCGAAGGGAAGCAGCGGGTGACGAGCTCTGCCAGGTTGGCTTCGTCGGCGTGTGAGGCTCCGAAGGAGGCTGAGCGCGAGGCCGCCTGGCAGACGGCCTCGACGACGGGCGGGAAGGCGTGGCCGAGGATCATGGGTCCCCAGGAGCAGAAGCAATCGAGGTAGCGGTTGCCGTCGGCGTCCCACAGGTAAGGGCCGGCGGCGCGGGCGACGAAGGGCGGGTCGCCGCCGACGGCTCGAAAGGCGCGGACGGGGGAATCGACCCCCCCGGGGAGAAGCGAGGCGGCTCGTTGCTGCAGGCGGCGGGACTCTGCCATTGGGCGCATAGGGGTAGTGTACGGTGGGCGCGGGATCGACAACAGGCAACGGCGTACGCAGAGTTCGCCAGGTGAAAGAAGCAGAGGGCGCGAAGTACGGCGGCCTGTGTAAAGTGGGGCTGCTAGACTGATGGTCCGCTATGTCAGAGCCAATCCAACCCATCTCCTATGCCGATGCCGGCGTCGATATTACGGCCGGCGACCGTGCAAAACAGCGCATCAAAATGCTTGCGCGAAAGACGTTCAACAAGCAGGTGCTGAGCGAAATAGGCGGATTTGGCGGGTTGTTTGCGCTGGATCTGGTAAAGTACCCGGACCCGGTGCTGGTTTCGAGCATGGATGGCGTAGGGACGAAGCTCAAGGTCGCTTTCGAATTGGGTATCCACCACACTGTTGGGGCTGACCTGGTGAATCATTGTGTCAACGATATCGCGGTGCAGGGAGCCACGCCGCTTTTCTTTCTGGATTACCTGGCCACCGGGCGGCTCGAGAACGACGTGGTCGAGACAGTGGTGCGGGGCCTGAGTGAGGCGTGCCGGGCCAATGGGACGGCGCTGATCGGGGGCGAAACGGCGCAGATGCCGGGCTTTTACGCGGATGGCGAGTACGACCTGGCGGGTACGATTGTCGGGTGCGTTTCGCGGCCGAACGTGATTACGGGCGAAGGGATCGAGCCGGGTGACTGCCTGCTTGGGCTGCCCTCGCATGGGCTGCATACCAATGGCTACTCGCTGGCGCGCAAGCTGCTGTTTGAAGTGGCCAAGTACGGGCCGGAGCAGTACATCAACGAGCTGAAGGACAAGACGGGCGCGGCGTTGATGCGGACGCACAGAAGCTATCTCAGCGTCATCAAGAAGCTGACGGCAAGCGGGCCGGGAACGCCGGAAGCGCGCGCGATGGTGCAGGGGATGGCGCACATTACGGGTGGCGGCATTACGGAGAACCTGCCGCGCATCCTGCCCAGAGGCATGGATGCCGTCGTGGACCTGGCGTGCTGGGACGTGCCGCCGCTGTTCGAGCATCTGCGGGAGCTCGGGAACGTGGAGGAGGAAGAAATGTTCCGGACGTTCAACATGGGCATCGGGCTGATTGCGGTAGTGCCGGCCGAGCAGGTAAAGAAGGCGAAGGCGATTCTGAATCGGGCGAACGAACGGCATTACCTGATCGGCAAGGTAGTGGGGCGTGGGTCGCGGAAGGTTGTTTACAACTGATTGCTTCAGGGCACGAGTTCTGCGAGAGTAAGGGCATGGAACGGGAGCGTGTACTGACGATTCTGCGGGCGCATGAAGCCGAGCTGAAGGCTGCCGGTTTGCTGCATCTGCGGCTATTCGGGTCGGTGGCGCGTGGGGACGATGGACCGGAATCGGATGTGGATTTGCTGGCTGATTTCGATCGAACGCGTCCGCTTACTCTGCTTACTTTGTCTCAGCATCAGTACCGCTTAGCAGACCTGCTGGAAGCGGAAGTGGATCTGTCTTCCGCTGAATGGATGTTTGATCGCGTGCGCAGCCGCGCTTTGCGTGAGGCAGTTCATGTGTTTTGAACCTGATGATTCTCCGCTGCTCCATATTCTGCAGGCGATCGAAAACATCAGCATGTTCGTTGGCGACATGACCTTTGAGGACTACAAGGCTGACCTTCTGGTCAGGTCTGCCGTGGAAAGGATGGTTCAGATTCTGACCGAAGCCGTCTTTAGACTGGGCAGAGATGCTGACACAGCTTTTCCGGGCGTGGACTGGCGGGGTTTGCGTGGAATGGGCAACTTTCTCCGGCACGACTATGCGAGGGTAGAAGACGCTGTCATCTGGGGTGCCGTGAAGAGCGATCTGCCGGAGCTCGAACGGTCAGTCAGGGCCATCCTCAAGCATTTGCCAGAAGCAGAGCGATGACACGCCTGGGCATTTTGCTTTCAGGGCGCGGGTCGAACTTTCTGGCGATCCATGGAGCAATTGCGCGCGGGGAGCTGCCCGGGTGTGAGATAGTTCTGGTGCTCTCGAACCGGAGCTCGGCGGCCGGGCTGACGGCGGCGCGGGAGCTTGGTTTGGAGGCTCGTTTTATCTCCACCAAGGGGTTGGAGGCTGAGGAGCGGGATCAGCCTTTTCTGGCGGCTCTGCTTGAGGCGCGCGTCGATCTGGTCTGTCTGGCGGGGTATATGCGGCTGATTTCAGCTGGGTTTGTGGAGGCTTACCGCGGACGCATCCTGAATGTGCATCCGTCGCTGCTGCCCAGCTTTGCGGGTCTCGAAGCCCAAAGGCAGGCGCTTGAGGCGGGGGTGAAAGTGGCGGGATGCACGGTGCATTTCGTGGACGAGGAGGTAGACCACGGGGTTGTCATTCTGCAGCGTGCGGTGCCTGTGGAGGACGAGGATACAGTGGAGACGCTGAGCGCACGCATCCTGGTGGAAGAGCACAAGGCCTATCCGGAGGCGATTCGGCGCGTGGTCAGCGGGCAGTATGAAGTGCGGGAGCGGCGCTTTCTGCGGCGTGGATTGTAGCGTGGGTTTGGTGATGAGGGGAGAGACAATAGCAAAGGCAGCCGCAGATTCCCTTCGGGAATGACAACAAAAGGCTTTGGCCGAGGGTTTCGTGGTCAGAAGCCGCCGGCCTGGCGCATGTCGGGGAAGCGGAAAATGACGATGCCCAGGGCGAACAGCAGCAGGATGAACTGGATCATGGTCTTGCTGTCCGGTTTCTCCGGATAGCCACCCTGCCAGAGCCGCCAGGCCATCCCGATGGCGATGAAGGCGAACGGGCCTTCGTGTAAAACGCCGAAGAAAATGAGCGCCGTAGCGAGCACGAGCCAGCGCTGGGTGCGGTCGAGCGCGTAGGTGGCCTGGGCGCCATCGAGACCGAAAACGGGAGTGAGATTGAACAGGTTGACCCAGGCGCCGACGTTGGCGAGCGCACTGAAAAGCGCATTGTGCGTGACGATGGCGACGGCTCCGCAAGCGATCGCGGTAAGCAGGCCGAAGAAGGGTCCGGCGAGCGCAATCGACGCCAGAGCGTCCAGCGAAATGCCCTGCGCATACCAGCGGACGTAAGCGCCAAGCCCGGGTAAGAACACGGGAAGATCGACCTTGAGGCCGCGCCGCCGCGCCGCCACATAGTGGCCCATTTCATGGATGAGAATCGCAATGGTGAAGCCGAGGCCGAACTTCCAGCCCCAGATGGCCCAGTAGATGCCGAAGAACGCGACGAAGCTGAGCAGGAACTTGAACTTGAGGAGGAGGAACAGGTACGTCTTGATTTTGGCGAAAAAGAAAAGTACAGGCGCGAACGGACCGAGACGGCGCGACCACTTGATCTTCCAGTCGGCAATGCCTTGCAGCCTGGTGTTGATGAGTTCAATGCGTTGCTCGACGGCGGCGGCCTGCTTGGTGCCTTCAGGAACCCACTGCAGGGCTTCGCGCCAGATCTCCTGGGCCTCGGTCCAGTGCTGTTCGGCTTCCTGGGCCGTGGCGCGGATGGCGAGATCGCGCAGGTGGCCGGCGTAGCGCATGGCACCGCAGTCGGGGCAGGCGAGGGTTCCTTCGGGCAGGTAGTGGCTGCACTCGGGACAGTTGAAGACGGGCTCAGGCTGTTGCGCGGGTTGTTCGGGAGTAAGGGTTGCGGTGTCGTTCACTGGAGCGTTAGACGCTTTCTGGCGGAGGCGGACTCAGGGGCACAGTTTGGTCCGGTGATAAAGACTGGAGCGGATTCGCTGTTGGTCTGGGCAAGAGCAACCGCAGATTCCCTTTGGGAACGACAAGAAAGAAGCAAACCAGCCCGGCTAACGCCGTGCGGAGCTGAAGCCGGGTGAGCCGGCGGCCATCTGCCAGGCCTGGCGCATGCCGATGGCGATAATCAGCAGGCCAAGAATGCCGCTGAAGCCGCGCAGAAAGGGCCCGATAAGCAGATGCTTGAGCAGTACGGAGGAGTACTGGGCGAAGAGGATGGCCAGCGGCATGCCTTCGCGATGCAGATACCAGACGATGTCCATGGTCTGGCCAAGCGAGACGGAGAAGTAGGTGAGGAGGATGGCAGCGATCTGGAAGTTACGGCCGCCGATACCGCCCGACGCGGTCATCATGGCCTTGGCGATGAGCCAGGCCATGCCGATCGCGACGATAGACACCATGAATCCGGAAAGACCGACCAGGGCGTAACCCAGAGCTCCGGCGACGGCCGCGGCTGCGCCGTACACCAATGCGTGGGGCAGGCGGGCATCTGCGTTCTGGGCGTATCCGTCGAGGGTGACGGGTTCGTGGTACTCGGCGCGGGTGAAGTCGGGAATGGACATGGGAGCTCGGATTGAGTGGGATGCGGTGAAAGGCTTGGTTCTCGAGCTTTGCGCTTGGGAGCTATAAGCTGACAGCTTTGAGGGTTAGGTTGAGTTGCCGGGAAGCGAGATGGCGTCTTTGGCGTCCGAGAGCGTGACCTTGACGTTGAGGCGGCGCTGGCCGCGAAAGACCGTGACGGTGACGATGTCGCCGGCGCGATGCTGGTTGAGGGTGGCGGAAAGGTCTTGCGCGGATTGGATGTCCTGGCCGTCGAGGGCGACGATGAGGTCTCCGCCCAGCATAACCGGCGTGTTGCCCTGGTAGAGGCGTTCGTTGCCGCCGCGCAGGCCGGCGCGCTCGGCAGCGCCGCCGGGCAGCACGCGCTCGATCAGGATGCCGTAATCGGCGGGCAGGCCGATCTGCTCGGCGATGTCAGGGCCGATCGGCAAGGTGACGATATCGAGCGAGGGACGCCGCACGCGGCCGTATTTGGCGAAATCGTCAAGGACGGCCTTGGCGGTGTTAACGGGGATCGCGAAGCCGATGCCGGCGGACTGGTCGGAGCCGTTCGAGGCGATCAGGGTGGTGACACCGATGACCTCGCCGCGGGAGTTGAGCAGCGGGCCACCGGAGTTGCCGGGGTTGACGGCCGCGTCAGTCTGGATGGCGTCTTCGATGGGCGAGCCTCCGTTGGGGGTGCCGATCGACCGAATCGCGGAGATGATGCCTCGGGTCATGGTGCCCGAGAGTCCGAACGGGTTGCCGATGGCGTAGACGCGCTGGCCGACGACCAGGCCGTTACTCTCGGACAGCGTGGCCGGAACCAGGTTGGGGGCATTGATCAGCAGAAGGGCAAGATCGTGGTGCTTGTCCACGCCCACGATGTCGGCCTTGTACTTGTGCTTGTCCGAGAGCGTGACCTCGATCGACTGAGCGTTATCGATGACGTGATTGTTGGTGAGGATGTGGCCCTGCTTATCGAGGATGAAGCCGGAGCCCTGGCCTTGCTGGGGCACGGGCCGGTTGAAGAAGTCGAAGGCAACGGCACGCGAGGTGATGTTGACGACCGAGGGCAGGGCCTTGCGGTAGACGGCAATGTTTTGCTGCTCCTCGGTATCAAAGGCGGGCGCGGCCTGGGCAGACTCGGTAAGCTGGAAGTCGCCGAGCGGGCCCTTGAAGGACGCGAGATGCGTCTGGGGCGAAAGCGGGGCGTGCAGCCAGGCCAGCGCGCTGCCGGTCGAGGCGGCTCGCGTGGTGAGGTAATAGAAGCCCGAAAGCAAAAGAACCACCAGCAGAACGGGACGAAGCTTCATTGGCCTGGTACCTGTGAGTGCGAATCGGCGTGACAGTGCCACAGGTCTATTGTAGCGAGGGCACGGGATGGTTGTCGTGCAGGCAGCTACAGGTTTTCGACGCCGTGCTCCATGAGAGCGTTCATGGCGCGAAGCTGGGCCAGGGGAACGCCGGCCCATACCTCGGATTCGATGCGCCGGAAGACGTCGTCGGCAAAGGCCAGCAGGCGCTCGCCGGCTGGGGTAAGGCGGGCGGTTACGAGGCGATCGTTCTCGGGGTCTTTGCCGCGAACCACCCATCCCCGTTCCACGGCACGCACGAGCATGGCCTGCGCGCTCTGCGGGGTGACGAAGCATGCCCGGGCGATCTGCGCCCCGGTGGCGCCGGGTCGGCTGCGTACTTCGTACAGCAGGCGGATCTGGGCTGTGGTGGCGTTTTTGCCGCGCAGGCCTTCGTCAAGACGGGTGCGAAAGCCGGCCTGCAGGCGCTTCATCAGCGAGGCGCTGCGGCGGCGCTCCTGCTCGGTGGGGGTGCGCTTTGTATCCTCGGACATCATGTCAGTTAACTGAATCCATATCAGTTACCTGATACTCTATCAGGTAACTGAGAATGAGCGACAGCGATCTGCACGAAGAAATCTGGCACCCCAAGCACAACCCCTGGCTGATTGCCCTGACGGTGACGCTGGCAACGTTCATGGAGGTGCTCGATACCTCGATCGCCAACGTGGCGCTGCCGCATATCGCGGGGTCTCTGGGGGCGAGCCAGGACGAAGCGACCTGGGTGCTGACAAGCTACCTGGTCAGTTCGGCGATTGTGCTGCCGATCTCCGGCTGGCTTTCAAACCGCATCGGGCGCAAGCGTTTTTACATGAGTTGCGTGGTCATCTTTACGGTGTGCTCGCTGCTTTGCGGCATCGCCCCTACCCTGCCGATCCTGATTCTGGCACGTATTCTGCAGGGTGCCGGCGGCGGCGGACTCGCGCCCTCCGAGCAGGCGATTCTGGCGGATACGTTTCCGGTGGAAAAGCGTGGCCAGGCCTTTGCGGTGTACGGGATGGCGGTGGTCGTCGCGCCCGCGATCGGGCCTACGCTGGGCGGCTGGATTACCGATAATTTCAATTGGCACTGGATCTTCTTCATCAATCTGCCCATCGGGCTGCTCTCGTTGTATCTCTCCAACAGGATGGTCGAAGACCCGCCGCAGGTGAGGGCGCGAACCAAGGTGAAGTCGCCGGTCGACTTTACCGGGCTTGCGCTGGTAGCCTCGGGCGTGGGGCTGCTGGAGTTCTTTCTCGACAAGGGGCAGGAGAAGGACTGGTTCGGCGACCCCACCATCCGGGTCGTCTTTGTGCTTGCGGTGGTACTGCTTACAACCTTCATCATCTGGGAGTGGAGGCATCCTGACCCCATCGTCGACTTGAAGCTGCTGCAGAATCGCAACTTCGGTACGGCCGTGTTTCTGCAATTTGTGCTGGGCGTGGTGCTGTTCAGTACGACGGTGTTGATTCCTCAATATCTACAAGGTTTGCTGGGGTACACGGCAGAACGGGCGGGCATGGTGCTGTCGCCGGCCGGGTTTGTGATGATGGCGCTGATGCCGATCGGCGCGCGCACACTGAAGATGAAGATCGACCCGAGGCTGACGGTGAGCCTGGGCTATGTGGCTCTGGCGATCGGCATTTACAACCTGACCCGGCTCTCGCTGGATTCGGCCTTTGGCACGGTGACGTGGTGGCGCATGCTGCAGGTCGTGGGACTGCCATTCGTGTTTATCCCCATCTCGACGCTGAACTATGTAGGGGTGCCGCGGTCGAAGTCGAACCAGATTTCAGCACTTTCGAATTTTGCGCGCAACATGGGCGGAAGCGCGGGCACGGCGCTGCTGACGACCTTCCTCGCACGGACGGCGCAGGTGCATCAGCAGCAGCTGCAAGCCAACGTGGTGCCTGGAAGCATGCAGTACACGACGTATCTTTCCGCCGTGTCTCGTGCGCTGCAGGCAGGCGGCATGACGAGGCTTGCCTCCATGCAGGCGGCAGCAGGCTATACCTATCAGCAGCTCATCCGGCAAGCTTCCATGCTGGCGTACAAGAATGCCTTTGCTCTGCTGGCCATCATCATCATGCTGCTGACGCCGTTGCCGTTTCTGATGCGGCTGCCGGACAAGGTGAGCAAGCCGCGCCCGGAGGAGTTGGGGGCACATTGAATCCAGCGATGGTGCAGCGGACGTACGTTGGAGAGAGCGATCGATAGTGGCAGACCTGCGTTGAGCATAGCGTGGACTTTGCCGTATGCTCGTCAGTATGCAGCGCACCTTATGGAGCTGACACCATGTCCGTACGCCCCGAAAGCCCCTTGCAGCATTTTCCACTGCAGCAGATTCTGCAGCATAACGAAGAAGTGCTGGGCAAGACCGATGCCGAGTTTGAGCGGACGCACCCGGTAGAAGACTGCAACTTATGCAACGCCGGGCCAGAACTGCCATTCTCGATGGCCTTCCAGCCGATTGTGGATGTGAAAAGCGGCAAGGTGATTGCGTATGAAGCGCTGGCCCGGGGCCCCAATGGCGAGCCCGCGGCCACGGTTCTGGACCATACGCTGCACAACAATCGTTACTCCATCGACCAGCGATGCCGTGAGAAGGCGATCGCCACCTCGTCCGCGCTGGGGATCCTGGCGACGGGGGCGGACCTCTGCGTCAACTTTTACCCGAATGCGGTTTACGAGCCAAAACGCTGTCTGCAGAGGACCTTTGCGGCAGCCAAAGCAGTTGGCTTTCCGCTGCAGCGCCTGATCTTTGAGGTGACCGAAGTGGAGAAGGTGCGAGACCACCAGCACCTGAGCAACATTATGGCGGAGTACAAGGCGCATGGGCTGCGGGTGGCGATTGACGACTTCGGCGCGGGTCACTCGGGACTGTCGCTGCTTTCAAAGTTCCAGCCGGACTTGATCAAGATCGATCGGGAACTGGTGGAGTGTATCCACGAGCGACCGGCGAGCCGGCGCATTTTGCAATCGATTGTGGAGGTATGCGAGGACCTTGGCATCGGGGTGATTGCGGAAGGCGTGGAACGGGAGGCAGAGATGCAGGCACTTTGCGAGCTGAAGGTGTTTTGCATGCAGGGGTACTATTTTGTAAGGCCGGCGTTTGAGGCTCTGCCTGTCTGGCCTGGGATGGGGTGAGGGTGGATAGGGCAAAGCAGGAGCAAGGGCGAGGGCGAGGGCAAATTCCTTTCGGGAATGACAACAAAGAGCAATGGCAGCCGCAGGTTGCCTAGCTTCGCTCGAGCCGAAAGCGATTGGCACGGGCAAACTCTTCGCGCAGCTCCGGGGTTTTCAGGTTTTCGCGCATGTGAGTGAGGCGCTGCTCGAGAGCAAACAGGGTGGCCTCGATGTTGGCCGTGTTGGTAAGCGCGACATCGCGCCACATACTGTAGGGGCTGGCGCCGAGACGTGTCATCTCGCGCAGGGCACGGCCGCCGATGTGAGCGAAATCATCGGCCATCTCGGGAGCTTCGGCGAATTCGTCGGCAAACAGCGCGGCCATGGCGGTCGAGACCATTTGTGGCAAATGGCTGACCCAGGCGCAGATGCGGTCGTGGCGCGCGGGGTCGAGATCGAGGGTGCGGGCGCCGAATTTTTCTACCCACCCGCGCCAGGCGGCTTCGAGTGGATCAGCGGTCGCGTCGAGCGGCGTGAAGAGCCATGTGGCACCTTCGAAGAGGCTTGCCTCGGCCAGCGCGGCACCGCCGGATTCCTTGCCGGCCATGGGGTGTCCGGGCAGGAAGCGGGCCTTGCCCACGCCGGCAAAGGCGCGCGCGGCGAGCTCGCAGAGCGCCTGCTTGGTGCTTCCGGTGTCGGTGACTAGCTGGTGGGGGGCCAGCACAGGGGCGAGCCGCTCGACCCACTGCATGATGGCGAGCACGGGGACGGCCAGGATGATGATGTCGGCGGAGCGGCAGGCGCTGAGCCCGGCCGCCGTGCTGGTGAACGCGGCGTCGACAGCGCCCCGGCGGACGGCTTCAGACGATTCCTCCGGGCTGGTATCGATGCCCGTAATTTTGCCGCTGAAGCCGGCGCGGCGCAGGGCCAGGCCGATGGACGAGCCGATGAGGCCAGTGCCGACGATGGCGACCCGGTTCATGCGGCGCCTCTGCTACGTGTGGAGTACAGGGCTTCTTCGAGGATGGCAGCAAGCGCGCTCGAATCACCCTTAAGGTGGCTGAGGATGGAGGCGTCGACCATGCGCTGCTGGGTGAAGTCGGCCCAGGAGAGCGGATGGCCGGTGTGCAGTGCAAGCTGGCGGATGAACTCGCGCTGAGTGCGGCCGTTGCCTTCGCGGAAGGGGTGAATGGCGTTAATCTCGCCGAGATAGAAGGCGGCGCGCTGGGCGAAGACGGGAGGCGTGAGGCCGGTGAGCAAGTCCTCACGGTGAAGCTTGGCGAAAGCGTCTTCGAGGGCCGCGGCCAGGTGCATGGCAGGGCCGAAGGGCGAGTTGCCTTTGCTGATGTTGACGACGCGGAACTCGCCGGCCCAGGGGAAGACGTCCTGGAAGAGGTACTTGTGGATAGCGCGGAGATGGGCGGAGTCGAATTTGCCCTTGGTTGGCCGTTTCTCAAGCTGCTGCTGTCTCTTGAGGCACAGCATGGTTTCGATTGTCTGTAGCTCTGCGTAGTCGGTAAGGCCGAAGAGATTGCGAGGACAAGCATGGCCGGACTGCGAATGAGGATCCTGTTCAAAACCAGACTTCACCGCGCTATGCAGCGCCGGCCAGCGGACGCATGGCGGCCAGTAGAGCGTTCGCGTGAGCATCCATGGCTGCCGAGAACTGCTCCAACGTTAGCTCCCCTGTCTCGAACCGACGGAGGATCGTCAGGGTAGCGGCGTCAGGAAACAAGCCTTCCATTGCATGAGTCCCCAGGTTGCTGGCAACCGAGTCCCGCCGATGCTGTAGCTCCTGTTCAGAAAGAGTATTCATCACCACCTCCATAGACACATTTTACTGTTTGCCCCGCATGAGTGGTGAAGAATTATGCCAGAGTGCGGCCTACTACCGGAGCTAATTGGCGCAACTGCGCGACGAGCTTTTCAAGCTGTTCAGGGTACATGCTCTGGGCGCCGTCGCTCATGGCTTTGTCGGGGTTGGGGTGCATTTCGAGCAGCAGGCCGTCGGCTCCGGCGGCTACACTGGCCAGCGCGAGCGGCGGCACGAGGTCGCGGATGCCGACGCCGTGCGAGGGGTCGCCAAAGACCGGCAAATGGGTAAGCTTCTTGAGCACGGGAATCGCGGAAACGTCCATCGTGTTGCGGGTATAAGTCTCAAAGGTGCGGATGCCGCGCTCGCAGAGCATGAGCTGGTAATTGCCGCCCGAAAGGATGTACTCGGCCGAAAGCAGCACTTCTTCGATGGTGGCCGCGATGCCGCGCTTCATCAGTACGGGCTTACGCACGTGGCCGAGCTCACGCAGCAGGTTGAAGTTCTGCATGTTGCGCGCGCCCACCTGGAAGCAGTCGATGTAGGGCAGCATCAGTTCGATCTGCGAAATCTCCATGACCTCGGTGATGACCAGCAGGCCGGTTTGTTCTGAAACTTCCCTGAGAAGTTTCAGTCCATCCAGCCCCATGCCTTGGAAGCTGTAGGGGCTGGACCGCGGCTTGAAAGCGCCGCCGCGCAGGAACTGGCAGCCGGCTTGGGCGACCTGTCTGGCGCTGGTCAGAATCTGATCGCGGCTTTCGACCGAGCAGGGTCCGGCCATCATCGTTACCTGGTTGCCGCCGACGATGACGCCGTTGGGAAAGGTGATGGTGGTGCCTTCAGGCCGGAAGCTGCGGCCGGCAAGCTTATAGGGCGACGAGATGCGGTAAGCGTCGAAGACACCGGGCATGACGGCAAACTCGGCAACTTCGAAATGGCCGGGATTGCCGACACCGGCGAGGATGGTCTGGGTAGCGCCCGACGTGCGGTGGACGTCGAAGCCGAGCTCGACCATGCGCTCGATCACGTCCTGAACTTGTTCCGGTTGGGCTACGCCCTGCATGACAACGATCATCGACATATCTCGGCTTTCTCGTCTGGTGCTGAAATCGGTTACGGGTGGATACGTTGAAGGCTGCGCATGACGTCCATCAGGCGTTCAAAAATAAGGATGAGTTCGGCGTCGTCGAGCGGGCCCGGGTTGATCTGCTTGACGTGCTCGAACACATACTGCTCGCGCTTGGGCTCGTAGATGGGGATCTGCTCACCACGCTTGAGCTCGCCGATGGCGCGGGCGGCCTGGGCACGCTTGCTGATGAGAGCGACGAGTTGCTCGTCGAGGTCGTCGATCTGTTTGCGCCAGTCTGCGATGTCCATGTGGTTCCTTTCGAGGTGCTGCTTCGGGGGCAATTGCTAGCGTAAACCCTTGATGAAGTCGCCGACAGCTTTTGGGGCTTCGGCGGGTGTCGATTTTTCGATCAGAGCGACCAGCGCGCTGCCGATGATGGCGGCGTCGGCGAACTCGGCGACGGCCTGGACGTGGGTGCGGTTGGAGATGCCGAAGCCTACGGCGATGGGGAGTTGCGTGAATTGGCGGAGGCGGGCTACGAGGCCGGGGGCATCGGAGGCGACGGTGTCACGGGTGCCCGTAATGCCGACTCGGGAGATGGCGTAGACGAAGCCGCGGCTGGCCTGGGCGATCGCTTTCAGGCGGGCGTCGGGGCTGGTGGGCGCGGCGAGGAAGATGGGGGCGAGCTGGTTGCGCTCGGTTTCGGCGAGGTATTCGTGGGCTTCTTCGACGATCATGTCGGTGAGCAGGATGCCGTCGGCCCCGGCATTTTTGGCCTGGGCGCAGAAGGTGGCAAGGCCCATGCGGACGACCGGATTCAAATAGCTGAAGAGGACGAGGCCGCAGTTTGGGCGGGCTTTTCGCAGGTCTCTTGCGAGGGCGAGGACGTCGGTGAGGGTGGTGCCTCGGGCGACGGCGCGCTCGCTGGCTCGCTGGATGACGGGGCCGTCAGCGAGGGGGTCGGAGAAGGGAACGCCGAGCTCGATGACGTCGGCGCCGTTGTCGACGGCGGCGAGGGCGATGTCGCGGGTGGTGGCGAGGGAGGGGTCGCCGGCGGTGAGATAGGCGATGATGCCTGGTTTACTCGGGAAGCTGATGGGCATGGCGGGCTTTCGTGGTTGGGAGAGGAAATGCGGGTCCTTCGACTTCGCTCAGGATGACAATTTCTTGGAGGGGTTCAGGAGTACAGAGCGGCGGAGAGTTTCAGGATGACGACCCCTTATTGTCATCCTGAGCGGAGTCCGGTGCGCTGTTTGCACCGGACGGAGTCGAAGGATCTGCAGTTCCGTTTGGGTTGCCGAAGCGGTAGGTTCCCCATTCTTCGCTCAAGTCTTGCCAGGTTGGGTTGGTACGTTCGATGAGCCAGATTTTGTTTTCACGACGCCAGCCTTTCAGTTGTTTTTCGCGAGCGATGGCGTCGTTGACGTAAGGGTGGCGCTCGAAGTAGACGAGACGGTTGCAGTTGTAGTCACTGGAATGACCTTCGAAGGTGCCGGATTTGTGTTGTTGCATGCGGATTTCGATTTGGCTCGTCATGCCTAAATAGAGGTTGCGGGAGCGGCTGGCGACGATGTAGGTGTAGTACATCTTGTCGTGCATGGCGGCCCTCCGTTTGGTTGAGTGCGGGTTCGAACGAAATGCAGGTCCTTCGACTTCGCTCAGGATGACAATCGTTGTGAGGGGTCAGGTTCGAAAGACTAACTGGTGCCCGTGTTTTCGGCGGGAGCGCCGCCGAGATTAAGTTCGCGGGCCAGGATACCCATGTCCTTGTCGCCGCGGCCGCTCAGGTTGATGAGGAGGATTTGATCCTTGCTCATGCCCGGCGCGAGGCGCATGGCTTCGGCGATGGCGTGGGCGGATTCAAGCGCGGGGACGATGCCTTCGGTGCGGGAAAGCGCGACTGTGGCGGCGAGCGCGTCGGCGTCCGAGCAGGAAACATAGGTGGCGCGGCGGGAGTCGTGCAGCATGGCGTGCTCGGGACCGACGGAGGCGTAGTCGAGACCGGCCGAAACCGAGTGCGTCAGCGAGACCTGGCCGTGTTCGTCCTGCAGGACGTACGAGTAGGTGCCTTGCAACACGCCGGGAAGGCCACCGCCGGCGGTCTGGAAACGAGCGGCGTGCTCGCCGAGACCGGTGCCGCGGCCGCCGGCTTCGACGCCGATGAGGCGAACGTTTTCATCGGGGATGAACTCGTAGAACGCTCCTATGGCATTCGAGCCGCCGCCTACGCAGGCGACGATGGCGTCCGGCAGGCGGCCTTCACGCTCGAGCATCTGGCCGCGGGCTTCAAGCCCGATGATGCGATGAAAGTTGCGGACCATCGTCGGATAGGGGTGTGCGCCAAGCGCACTGCCGAGGATGTAGTAGGTGTTGCGGACGTTGGTCACCCAGTCGCGCATGGCCTCATTGATCGCATCTTTCAACGTGGCCGAGCCGGAGTCGACGCCGCGCACGTCCGCCCCGAGCAGGCGCATGCGGTAGACGTTGAGCTCCTGGCGGCGCATGTCTTCGGACCCCATGTAGATGACGCATTCGAGCCCGAACAGAGCGCACACCGTAGCCGTGGCGACGCCGTGCTGGCCGGCCCCGGTTTCCGCGATGATGCGCTGCTTGCCCATCCGCCGCGCGAGTAGCGCCTGGCCGAGTGCGTTGTTGATCTTGTGGGCGCCGGTGTGCAGCAGATCTTCGCGCTTGAGGTAGATTTTTGCGCCGCCGCACTGCTCGCTCAGACGCTTGGCAAAGTAGAGCGGCGTGGGACGCCCGCAGTAGTGGTGCAGCAGGTCATCGAGCTCGGTATGAAAGGCCGGGTCGGCATCCGCCAGGTCGTAGGCGGCTTCGAGCTCTTCGAGTGCGGCCATGAGGGTTTCGGGGACGTAGCGTCCACCATAGGCTCCGAAGCGTCCTTTGACGGCGAGTGCGGGATTGGCGAGCGTAGCCACGATTTCGTCTCCTGTTGAAAACTAAAATGCCGCTTCCCTTTAGGGTAGCGGCTGGTTGGTTCGTTCGATGTTTCTACTGAGAGGTGGTGCTCAGGAAAGTATCGTTACGCCAGGGCCGCGGGATGGGGCGGATAGCCGCGCCAGCTGCGGAAGGTAAACGACGGGCTAAAGCAAAAGCGCATGGAGGTACTGTACATGGGCGCGCGGTGTGCCGCAAGATGGAGCTACAAACTCAGCTCCAGGCTGGCGGTGTGACGAAGCGGGTGCCGGCGGGCAGCCCCTGGAGAAGCAGCCTTACGGCTTCGACGGTGGGCAGACGCTCGGCCGAGAGGGTATGCTGGCCACCATCGTGGAGGACGACGTTGGTGCCTTGGCCGCGACCCTGGTTGCGGGCAAGGCCGCGCTCCAGGCGACGCAGGATTTCTGCTGCGCCCAGAGGCTTCCAGTCACCTACAATCAGGTTCCACTGCACCGTCTCGAGACCGAGCGAACGGGCGATGCGCAACACGGCGGGACGGCGGGCCCCGTGAGGCGGGCGGAACAGGGTTACGGGCCGGCCCAGAGTCTGCTCGAGCGCCTGGTTGCAGCCGGCGATCTCGGCCCGGATTGTTGACGCTAGATGCCGGGGCAGGCGCGGATGGTGCATGGTGTGGTTGCCGATCGCATGGCCCGCGGCGGCTATCTGGCGGGTGAGCTCGGGCTGAGCCAGCACGTGGGTGCCGATCAGGAAAAACGTGGCGCGCAGGTTATGGCTGGCGAGCAGGTCGAGCAGATGCGGGGTCACGGCCGGGTTCGGGCCGTCATCGAACGTGAGTGCGAGCTGATCGGAATGGGGCGGAGCCACCAGCGTAGGCCCGCAGAGCTGTGAGCCTGCCGAGTGCGTCGCGTAGCCGATGAGCCCGGCCGCGGACCCGGCAAGGGCGGCGAGCGGCACGGCCGTGGGGAGGAAAGGCATAGGTGAGTTCCAGTTTACTTTTTGGCGACGGGTTTTCCCGCCTTTGTGCTTGTGCATCTGACCAGGTATGAAATTTCAGGCTCGCATGCGCGTCTTGGGTTTGGTTTTCTCGGTAGCAGCTTTGGCTGGGGCACAGGCTACGGGCGCGGCTCCCGTCAACAGCCAGACGAACAGCCCTTCCGGCTCCACTGCCCTGGATACAACGACCGTTCATGACAATGGAGACCATAGTGCGCTGGCCAGTCCCGTGGCGGGCTCGGGTGAGTCGGGGCGGAGAAACACCGGCGCTCCAGCCGCGGGGGAACCCGCGCTCGACACCCCCGGTGCCAAGGGCACGGGCGACCAGAGTGCGCTTGCCAGCCCGGTCTCGCCGTTGCCGCGCGGGTCGGCGATCGGCGTGGGAACGGACATCAGGATGGTGTTGACTCAGGCGGTAGATTCCGGTGCACAGAGAAATGGTGACAAGGTGCATGGCAAGCTCGCGTCGCCTTTGCACACCACTTCCGGTGTGGTGATCCCCCAGGGGACGGCAGTGGAGGGAACCGTGGTGAGCGCAGCCAGGGCGGGCCTGGTAACCAGCGGCGGCATTCTCTCGCTGCAGGTGACCCAGGTTGGCGGGATTCCGATCATCACGGATGTCGTGGACTTCAACGGCCAGGAAGGCCACAAGGACGTAGCGGACTCGGCACCCCAGAAGGGATCCGAAGCAATGGTCACCAGCGGGACCACGCTGGAGTTCCACGTGCTTGAGGCAGGCAGGGCGACCGGCCTGGTTCCCGGAGTAGCCCCCGCGACCAACGCCGGAGGCCAGGGTAACGGCGGGGGTGGCGAAACGACGCCCGGACCGGGCATCCCGCAGACGCCGGTGCACGGGGCTACGCAGGGCGTCACCCCGCACTGAGGCCCGGTTCAGGCAAACTGCTCCAGAAACCGCATGTCGCCTGAATAGAAGAGCCCGATGTCCGAGACGCCATGCAGCATCATGGCAATGCGTTCGACTCCCATGCCGAAGGCAAAGCCCTGTACGTTCTCGTAGGGCTCAGGGTTCAGGCCGAGACGTTTGCGTTCTTCGACGACTGCCTGAAAGACTGCGGGATCGACCATGCCGCAGCCCAGCAGTTCGATCCAGCCGGAGTGCTTGCATTTGCGGCAGCCTGTGCCCCCGCAGAAGATGCAGGAGATCTGCACATCGGCACTGGGCTCGGTGAAGGGAAAGAAGCTGGGGAAGAAGCGCGTTTTTACCGCCGAGCCGAAGAGCGCACGCATGGCGTGGTCGAGCGTGCCTTTCAGGTCGGAAAACGTGATGGGCCGGCTGCCGTTTGAGGCGCCCACGGCGAGTCCTTCCACCTGGTGGAAGATGGGCGAGTGGGTTGCGTCGGCGGCGTCGTTGCGATGCACCTTGCCGGGAATGACAATGCGCAGCGGCGGGTCGTGCGCGACCATAGTGCGGATCTGCACGGGGCTGGTGTGGGTGCGCATCAGCAGACGGTCGCGGCTGGGCTTGTGGGCCTGCCCGGCAATCTGCAGGGTGTCCTGGGTATCGCGCGCGGGGTGGTTTGGTGGGAAGTTGAGCGCTTCGAAGTTGTAAAAGTCAGACTCGACCTGCGGGCCCAGCTGGGTGCTGTAGCCGAGATGGGCAAAGACCTCGACCACGCGTTCCATGGCCTCGAGCAGCGGGTGCGGGATGCCGGGCGCGCGCAAGGTGCCGGGCAGGGTGATGTCGAGGCTACTGGTTTTGGGGGCGGCCGCGGGTGCTTCGAGCGCTGATTCAATCTGCTGCTTAAGCGTATTGAAGCGCATGCCGAGCGGTCTCCGGGCTTCGGCAGGGGCGGCCTTCAGCCAGGAGTCGGAAAGCAGCTTGAGGCGGCCTGCTTTGCGCCCAAGCCAAAGCAGGCGGAAGGCTTCCGCGTCGCCTGAAGCTGCGGAAGCGCGTACTTCATCGGAGAGTATGGCGAAGGAGGCGTCGAGCGTTGACTCGTCGTACGCA
Organism: uncultured Granulicella sp.; assembly: GCA_964282835.1. GTDB lineage: Bacteria > Acidobacteriota > Terriglobia > Terriglobales > Acidobacteriaceae > Edaphobacter. The sequence continues at coordinate 3,784,093 of OZ196157.1, read as the reverse complement.
GGGAGGGCTGGGATGGAGGATGCGTCGCTCATCGCTACTCAGTGTAGATGACCAGAGAGGCCGCTAGCGCGCACTCAGGAAGTCGGCGATGCGGTGGACCTCATCTTCGCTGAGCCGGAAGGTGGTGGCAGGCAGGGTGCCGGCCACCTGCTTCGGGCTGCGTGCGCCCACGATGGCGGCGGTTACGGCGGGGTTGTGCAGCGTCCACGCGATGGCGACGACGCCGGGCTCGACCTTGTGGGGCGCGCCGATCTCGCCGAGCAGGGCTGCCAGGGCGAGGTTGCGGGAAAGCTGTGGCTCCTGAAAGTTCCTGGCCTTGCGCCGAAAGTCATCCTGAGGCATCGCGGCGACGCGCTCAGGCGTCATCGCTCCGGTCAGCAGGCCGGATTGCATGGGCGAGTAGTTAATGATGCCGATCTGATTGGCCAGGCAGAAAGGCAGAATCTCGGGCTCGGCCGTGCGATTGATCATTGAATAAGGCGGCTGCAGCGAGGTGATGGGAGCGATGGCGAGCGCGCGCTGCATCTGCGGAACAGAGAAGTTCGACACGCCGATGTGCCGCACTTTGCCCTGACGCAGGAGTTCCGCCATCGCGGTCCAGCCTTCCTCAATCTCGGCGTCGGGGTCCGGCCAGTGAATCTGGTAGAGGTCGATGGTGTCCACCTGCAGGCGGCGCAGCGAATCCTCGCACTCGCGCTGAATCTGCTTGAGCGAACGGGTGATCTTGCGATCTACGTCCCAGATCATGCCGCATTTGGTGAACACCAGCGGCTTGTGGCTGGTCTGCTTCAGGGCGCGGGCGACGACTTCTTCCGAGTGGCCGAGCCCATAAACGGCAGCCGTGTCGATCCAGTTGATGCCGGCGTCGAGCGACGCATGAATGGCCTCGATCGAATCCTGATCTTCCTGCGAGCCCCAGCCAAATTCCCAGTTGCCACCGCCGATGGCCCAGGCACCGAAGCCGATCGAGGTGAGTTGAAGATCGGAGTTACCCAAGGGCCGGGTGGGAAGCGTAGTTGACATTGGCGATTGGATGCGGGGACGGGGATTTTTGTAGCCGGCGCTCTCTGTAGCTGATTGAAATCTTCGCCTGTTAGACTAGTGGGAGTGCGCATTAGCCCTCGCACGCCACCTTGAATCTGCAAGAGGAATAGGACGTTTACCCGCCGTGAGTACCGCTACCGCTGAAGCTATCCGCAACATCGCCATTATTGCCCACGTCGACCACGGCAAGACCACGCTCGTCGACGCCATGCTGCGCCAGTCTGGAACCTTTCGCTCGAACGAGGCTGTCACCGAACGAGTGATGGACTCGAACGACCTGGAAAAAGAACGCGGCATCACGATTCTGGCCAAGAATACCGCGATTCACTACAAGGATTCGAAGATCAACATCGTCGACACGCCGGGCCACGCGGACTTTGGCGGCGAGGTGGAGCGCGCGTTGAAGATGGTCGACGGCGTGGTGCTTCTGGTTGATGCCAGTGAAGGCCCGCTGCCGCAGACGCGCTATGTGCTCTCAAAGGCGCTCGAAGCCAAGCTGACGCCGATTGTGGTGGTGAACAAGATCGATCGTCCGGACGCTCGCCCGCAGGAAGTCCTGAACGAGGTCTACGACCTGTTTATCGACCTGGACGCGGATGAGTCCGTGCTGGATTTCCCGGTGGTCTACACCAACGGCAAGGCGGGTACGGCGACGCTCGATCTGGCTGTTCCGGGCACCGACCTGCAGCCGTTGTTCGAGCAGATTTTCAAGACCATTCCGCCCGCGCCGGGTACCGCGGACGGTCCGTTGCAGATTCTAGTCACCAACCTCGATTACTCCGACTACCTGGGCCGGCTGGCCATCGGCCGTGTGTTCAACGGCACGTTGAAGATCGGCCAGGAAGTGAATCTTTCGAAGATCGACGGTTCGCTGATGCCGGTCAAGGTAACCAAGCTTTTCACCTTCAATGGTCTCAAGCGCGAAGACACGACCGAGACCGCGGTAGGCGATATCGTGGCGATCGCGGGCATCCCGGGCATCACCATCGGAGAGAGCTTCTGCTCGCTTGAGAATCCGCAGCCCCTGCCGGTGATCTCGATCGACGAACCTACGATTGCGATAAACTTCTCGGTCAACAACTCGCCTTTCTGCGGGCGCGAAGGCAAGTACGTCACCAGCCGCAACATCAAGGATCGCCTGGATCGCGAGCTGCTGACCAATGTTTCGATCCGCATGGAAGAGACCGATTCGGCCGACACCTTCAAGGTGCTCGGGCGCGGCGAGCTGCAGCTTTCCGTGCTGATCGAAATGATGCGTCGCGAGGGCTTCGAGCTGCTGGTTTCGCGGCCTACCATCGTGACCAAGCGCGTCGCCGGACAGTTGATGGAGCCCAGCGAAATCCTGACGATCGACGTGCCCGAGAACTTTGTCGGCACCGTCATCGAGCGGCTTGGCCCAAGAAAAGGCGAGATGGCCAAGATGGCCAATCACGGTTCTGGCAGGGTACGCATGGAGTTCAAGGTGCCTTCGCGCGGCTTGATCGGGCTGCGCAACGAAATGCTGACCGAAACCCGCGGAACCATCGTGATGAATTCGATTGCCGGCGACTACATCCCCTACCAGGGTGAAATTCCGCAGCGTCCTTCCGGTGCCTTGATCTCCGACCGGCAGGGTGTGACGACGACCTACGCGCTTGATGGCGTGCAGGAGCGTGGCGTCCTGTTTATCGGCGATGGTGTCGAGGTGTACGAGGGCATGCTGGTTGGCGAGCACTCGCGCGACAACGATCTCGACGTGAATGCAGTGCGCGAAAAGAAGCTGACGAACATGCGCGCTTCGGGCTCGGATGATGCCTTGCGTCTGGTGCCCTTCAAGGTGCTGACGCTCGAGCAGTCGATCGAATTTATTGCCGATGACGAGCTTGTGGAAGTAACGCCGAAGTCGCTGCGCATGCGTAAGAAGGTGCTGCAGGCAAATCGGCGGCCCAAGGGCACACGCGGCGGCAGCGTGCTTGAGTAGGATTGCGTCAGGAACACAGAGCCGGAGCGGAAGTAGACGCTCCGGCTTTTTCTGTTTGCTCGTGAATGGGTTCGAGTGCGTCAAGATACTCGTGGGTGCGAAGGAAGTGACCCATGGCGACGCCCTTTGTGAGATCGATGTTCCAGGCCTGGAAGTTCTCGCGGGTTCCGGGGTCTTGGGCGGGGAAGTTCTCGATGAGGCGGCGCAGGTAAGGAAGGTCAAGGAAGGAGTTGGCTGCCGGGGACTGCTCGATGAGCTCGAGCTCCTGGTGCAGATGCGGGAGAGCAGGGGCGAGAGTGAGGTGCCAGTCGGCGGCTTGCATGCCGCGGAGGTGGCGCTTGATCGTGGCCGCGGGCAGACGGGTGTGCATGGCGCGGCGAACGAGCGACCGGGTATGGCCACCGAGGAAAAACTGCTCGATCGGGATGGAATAGCAGAAGTCGTAGAGGCGCTTGTCCGCGGTGGGGTCGAGCGAGTTGATGTCGGTGAGGGTTTGGAAGGCGGCGTTGATGTTGCCGAGATCGACAGTGGCGGCGAACTGACGGCGCTCGTCTTCGACGGTGCCGAGGGGGGCGTACCAGGCGTGACGTGCGCGCTCGACGAGGCTGTGACTGGCGACGAGGGCGGGGGCGAGCATGGAGAGGCCGGGCTGCGAGGATGCGTGGAAAGGCGGGAGAAGACGTTGTCTTGCCCAGCTTGGGACGACGCCATCGAACGCGGTTCGAAAGAATTCGCCGATTGAAAGCTGCCGGTTCAGGCGCAGGTGCAGCGCGTGGCGGAGCAGGCGGTGAACGCGGCCGGAACGGAAGATTTGGCCCAGGCCGAGTGTGCCTTCATAGCTGATGGTGGCGTTGCCGGCCTGGCCGGTGAGCAGGGTCTTGAGTCCAAGATGGCGGGCATGATTGAAGATGGCGAGCATCCAGGTGTGATTGATGAGGTTGGCGATGGGCTCGCCTGCGGCGGCGATGACGGCGGCCATGTCGGCGACGGGATTCCGGCCCGCAGTGGTGACGCGGCGGTGATGGATGTTCGGGTAGAGCGCGGCTAGATCAGACGCGGCAGGGCCCTCATCGGGGATGCCTAAAGGTGCGGCTATAAGGCTGAAACCGGGTCGTGGCACGGCGGTAAAGGCGTAAAGCTTGCGGTATTCAAGCGCAAGCTGCAGGGCGGCCGAAGCGGTGACGCTCGAGCTATCGAGCCCGGCGGTAAGGTGCGAAGCGACGGGCCCATGTGCAGGCAGGCAGTCTGCGACGGAGGCATCGACAAGATCGGCGAGAGCTTCGGCATAGTCGTCGTTGTTGCGCAGGCGGATGGGCGAGGATTCGAGCGGATTCCAATATCTACGCAGTTTTTGACTGGCGGGGGTGATGGTGAGCGAAGTGGCCGGGGGGAGACGGTGGAGGTCGTCGAAATAGGTTTGGTGGGCGGCCTGGGTGCTGTAGGTAAAGAAATCTACGATCTTTTTCTGGTTGAACCGGCGGGGCAGATGCGGCAGCCTGAGCAGGCCGCTCTGGCTGGAGCAAAGCGCTACGAAGCGGTCGGTGCGGACGTAAAAGAGGGGCCGCTCGCCGGTGTGATCGCGGGCAGCGAACAGGATGCGGCGGGCAGGTTCCCATACGATGAACGCAAAGCCTCCTCGCAGGTGGCTTGTGCAGTGCTCACGCCAGCGATGCCAGGCAGCAAGCAGAAGCTGGTCGTCGGTGAGTTCGTCCTGCGGGGGGAGACCGAGTTCGGCGGCGAGCTGGGCACGATGGGTAAGGCGTACGTCCGCAAGGATGAGGGTGCTGTGAGCGCATAAAGGCGTGGGTGCATGATGAGAATCCTCGGCGGCAAGCGCTATAGTGGACGCGACGCGCAGGCTGAGGGTCGCGTCACGAGGAGTCGAGTTGGAGAGCATGGACCGGATTTCGGATGCAGGCTCGAGACTGTGATCGAGCGACCAGAATGCGGAGAGGACGGCCATGGGGCCTCGCAGCGCTGCTACTTCGTGGAGCCGGACTTGAGCGCTTGCTTTCCGGCCGCCGAGCTGCCGACTCGACAGCCAGGAGAGAAGGCTCTAGCCGGAGGTGTGCCTCCGGGCCAGGAGGCCGTCAGGGGTGTCGCCAATGTTGAGGGCGGCGGCGGTCCTTACGAGGACTACTTCAAGGATGGGTCTGGTCCAGACTTTCTTCTCAATCTGCATGGGGTGCTACCTCCCTGGCTAGGAGATTAGGCGCAGGGAGGTACATGCCGGGGTGTGTGATATCAGATTGATGTGAAGATTTTTGCGTTGATCCTGTGGAAGATATCAAAAGAGAGTTCGAGCGGGCTCAGGGCTTGAGCTGCCCTTGTACGGCTTCGTCGAGCGAGATGCCGTTCTTTTCGAGCAGGTCTCCGAGTGACCGGTCAAGTTCGATGCGCGCCTTCTGGTAGTTGCTGCGAGCGGCGATTTCGGTCGAGCGTGCCTGGGCAAGGTAAGCCTCATCCTGGACCACCAGCAGGTTGGTCGATTGGCCGAATTGAAGCTTGTCGCGCTCGGCCTGCAGAAGCTGTTCCTGGAAGCCGCGGCTGGTGGTCGCCGCGTTGTAGGCAGCAAAGCTGGTTTCGACGGCAACCTCTGCGCCTTCGATGTCTTCGCGAATCTGGTTCTCGAGCTTCTCGGTGCGGGCCTGCGCCTGGCGCACCTGGATCACGTCGCGTGCAGCATCGGATGCCGCCAGGCGATTGCGGATCGGAAGGTTCAACTGAATGCCGCCCTGGATGATGGTCGAAACGCGCAGGCCACCAAGGGCAAAGTTCTGGGGCAGGGTGGGAATGGCAGTTCCGGGGCTGCCAAGCTGCTCGTAGGGCTGCTCGGAGGAGCCCCGGGTTTCGACGTTCGCGTAAGCGTTCAACTGCGGCAGAACCTGGTTTCGACTTGCCTCCGCGCTGATCTGCCCGGTCCGTACTTGAAGGTCGAGTTGGGCCAGATCGGGCCGGCGCGCCAGCCCCTGCTGAATGAGCTGGTCGATGGGCGTATTGTCGAGCGCGGGCGGAACGACGATGCGATCGGTCGGCACGATCTCCGTATAGGCCGCGTTGAACACCGGCTGGTCTGGCCGGGTAATCAGGTTGCGCAGAATCACTTCCTGCGTCTGGTAGAGACCCTGGGCCTGGGTAAGATCGAACTGCGATGAGCCGACCAAGGCATGAGCACGTGTGAGCTCGATAGGTGCCAGGGTGCCGAGCTCGACCTGAGATGCATCATCGTCTTCAAGCTGCTTGGCAGCGCGCAGCGACTCCAGCTTGACGCCTACGTTTTCGCCAAGCGAGACAAGATCGAAGTAGATGCGTGACGCACCATAGACTGTCTCGAGCACCTGCTGCTCGAACAGCAGACGTGAGATCTTGCGGTTCTCGTTGGCGATGCGGATATAACGCACATTGACGGCGCCGCGGCCACGCAGCAGAGGCTGGGTAAAGGTGGTCGAGGTACTGGGCGTGGAAAACGGATCGAGCTGTGAGACAGAGCCGAAGATAACCTGAGAATCGTTATTGACCGTGGCTTCAAGCTGGCCGCCGAAATGGAAGCCCTGAATATAGGAAAGGTTGAGCGCCGTGTAATCGAGCGGCTGCGGCTCGGTTACTGTGCCACCTGCACCGGCAGTCCCCGTTGCCGCCGTCCCGGTAGTGCTGGTAAGGGTGACCGTGTCCGAGCGGCGCAGAAAGCCGGCTGCAAGAAACACGTTCGGGTCGAAAAGTGGGATGGCCGGTCCGGTGGCATACTGCGCTGTCGCCGTGGAAGAGGCGGCAAGATTGGTGGTGATCTGCGTGGTGCTGTTCAGGCTGGTCAAATCCGTCACCGTGGGGGTGATGGGGTTGGTACTCGTGGTGTCTGCGTTGAGCAGCGGAGAGCCCGGACCGCCTACGCCGTTCGGCGGCTCGGCGATGGTGAAGTCGATGCCCCGCAAGTTGCCGCCGCCCTTCGCACGGCGCAGGTCCGTGTCTGAGAGCAACAGGTTGTAGCGCTCGATTTCAACATCCAGATTGTTCTCGATCGCCAGCGCGATCGCGTCTTTGGCAGAAAGATACAGCTTCCCGCCGCGCACCAGCGCCTGGAGGCGCGCGCCACTGTTGGTAAGAAGCTCAGGCGTCGTGGGTGCGCGGAACGGGCCCAACGGGATCCCGAGATAGCGGCGACCGTCGAGACCGTTGGGTGCACTGCGTTGCGGGATGTCGGCAGGTGTTCCCGTCTTTGTAGTCGGCACTGGCGGAACGTAGGGAGATATGGGCGGAACGTCGGGCAGCCCCGGCAGATTGGGGTCTGCTGTAGGCGTCTGCGTCACCGGGCCGGGCTGCGCGTTCTGCGGGGTATTTTGCGCGTAGGAAAACGATGCCGCAAGAACCGTAGCGAGCGGAAAGAGCCTGGACAGCCTGTACCTTCTAAACGTGCTGGAGAGCCTGGAGAGAAGGGCAGAGCCGCGTGAATGAGGGGTCTTGATGTTCATTATTGCTGCGTTCCTGATTTGTTAGCCGACTTAGTCGCTCCACCTTTGGGCTTTTTCTGCTGTGGCTTGGCGTTCTGACCCTGCATATCCTGGTCTTCGATGCCGGGGTCGCCGTATTGCGTGGAGCCGCCGGGAGGCAGGGCTTTGATAGGCTGCGGAGGCTGGTTCTCCTTCTGTTGTGCCTGTTTGTCCTGCTCGGGCCGAATCTTCGTGCCCTCCTTCACCTCGTCGGTAAAGGTGCTGGCAATCAGGTCACCCGCGCGTAAACCACCCACAATCTCCACCTCCGGGCCGTAGTCGCGGCCGATCGACACAGGCACGAGGTGCACCTTGTTGTCGGCGATCACGGCTACCGTCGGGCGGTCGTTGCGAATCCCGATGGCGTCTCCTGAAATCATGATCGGCCCCTGCCCGCCGGTTTCCGCAGCAAAGGTTACAACCGCATACATGCCGGAAAGAAGCTGGTTGCCGATGTTCTTGATCACAACTTCCGTCAGCAGCGTCCGGGTATTCTGATCGATCGTGCCTGCCGTCCGGCTTACGTCGCCGTAAAACTTGCGATTCGGATACTCCTGGAAGAAGACCTCAGCATGGGTGCCGGGCTTGACCGAGTCAGCGTAGCCCTCGGGCACGGAGATGAGGATGCGCAGTTGGTTATCCTTCGCAATGGCAAACAGCGGGCCGCCCTGGGTGCCGCCGCCGGTGGATGGCGTTCCCAGGCTGGCGGCGCTGCCGCTGGTTCCACCGTTGTTCGAGGCCGCGTTTCCGGTGGTGCTCGAAGTCGTTTGCCCCGGCGTCGCAGCAGGCGTGGGCGCATTGCCGCCCGAGGAACCCTGGGCGTTGATCAACGCACCTGCATCCACATTCCGCTGGGTGACGACGCCGTCGAAAGGAGCCGTGACCCGCTCGTACGATTGCAGCGCAATGACGCGCAGAAGATTGGCTTTGAACGCCTCCACATTGCGCACGGCAGAAGCCACGTTGGCTTGCTGGGCCTGGTAGTTGGCTTCCTGCTGATCGCCATCCTGGCGGGAAAACACTCCGCGTTCCACCAGCTCGCGGTACCGGTCGACCGTTACCTTGTTCAAGGCAAGCTGCGTCTCCTGCTGAGCCTGCTGAGCCTGTGCCTGCCGCAGTTGCTGCCGCGCCTGATCCACCTGCTGGTCGAGGTCCGGCGCATCGATCAAGGCCAGCAATTGGCCCTTATGGACGCGGTCACCGATGTCAACATAGCGCGCTTTGAGGTAGCCGTTTGCGCGCGCATAAATATCCGCTTCTTCAAGCGGCGTGGTGGTCCCGGGTATCGTCAGACCACCGCCGGTCTTGGCTCGCAGGACCTTGCTCACGTCGATCAATGGTGCCTGCTCGTTCTCCTTGGCGACCTGATCGGTCTGCTCCTTGCGGTGATGGCGCGGCAGCCAGCCAAAGAACAGGATGAGGAGGAAGATCACAACGACGGCTACCAGCGACCAGGCCAGCACACCATTCGACTTGGCCTTCTGAAACGGCTGTTCGATTACTTCCTTCACAGGCCTGTGTTGCTTCTTAGCGCTCGAGTTCGTCTGCTCGAAGGCGTTGCCGAGTTTGGCATCGTCGCTCGAATTTGGGTCTGCAAAGGCTGAGCCGAGCGTGTGTCGATCCGCGTATTCCGGCTCGGCAAAGGCCTGCCCCAGGCCGGGGGCATCTGTCGCATTGCGTGCGCTGAACTCCTCGCCCAGCCGGCGATTTTCACTGGGCACGGGACGCGTAAGCGAATTGCCCAGGTCTTCACGACCGTCGGAGAGACGATGATCGGGAGGTGTATCGGAGGGGTGCTGATCGGACATGAGGCTTTGGGACTCCTGAGTCGTAGGAAAATGGCCTGGTGAATCTTTGATGCAACAAAACTAGGTGAACTGCAGGCCGCGATCTAAGCGGGCTGACCTGCAGCCATTTCGGGGTGAAGGTCCGGGTCGAATTCATCGATTTCGGTATCGAAATTCTTTGGCGCTTCCTTCTTCAATAGCGAGTAGATGACGGGAACGATAAACAGGGTTCCGACGGTGGCAAAAAGCAGCCCGCCGATCACCGCGCGGCCCAGCGGCGCGTTCTGCTCGCCGCCCTCGCCCAGTGCAAGCGCCATGGGCAGCATGCCGATGATCATCGCAAGCGCCGTCATAATGACGGGCCGCAGGCGCGTAAAGCCGGCGCTCAGGGCGGCTTCGTGGCGGTCTTTGCCCGCGATGCGCTCGTCATTCGCGAACACGACCATCAAAATGGAGTTCGCGGTCGCGACCCCGATGGTCATGATAGTGCCCATAAGACTGGGCACGTTGAAGGTTGTTTGCGTGATGTAAAGCATCCACAGAATGCCCGAGAATGCTCCCGGAATCGCCATCAGAATAATCAATGGATCAAGCCAAGACTGGAAGTTGACCGCCATCAGCAGGTACACCAGCAAGATTGCGAAAACGATGCCGATACCCAGACGGGTAAAGGATTTGCTCATCGTATCCACTTCGCCAAGCAGGCTGAGCGACGTGCCGGTTGCCAGACCTTTCTTCTGCTCGTCGGCCATGATCTTGCGGATCTCGGAAGCGACCGCGCCGAGATCGCGACGATCCACGTCAGCGTAGATATCAAACGTCGGCTGAATGTTGTAGTGGTTGATGATAATTGGCGATTCATCTCGGCGAAAGGTGGCAAGGTTGCCGAGCAGCTGTTGCGCGTTGCCGTTGGGACTGGTCACAGCAGTCCGCGCCAGTGCGTCGAGCGAATCGATACGGTAGATGGGCGTCTGTGTGACTATCTGGTAGTTGACGCCGTTCTGCGGATTGAGCCACTCGTTTGGCGCGGTCTGGCCGGTGCCGGTCAGTGAGATCAGAGTCGAGTTCGCCACGTCTGACTGCGTAAGCCCAATCTGCCGGGCCTTGGTCCGATCCACATTCACCTGGATGGTGGGATAGGTGACCTGCTGGTGGATGTGGACGTCGACGGCACCGGGAATCGCCTGGACCCGCTTGAGGATACGCTGGGCAAGCTCATAGTTGCCCTTGTCGCGTCCGATGATCTGGAGGTCGATCGGCGCAGGAAGGCCGAAGTCGAGAATCTGGTTCGTGATGTTGGCGGCGGAGAAGAAGAACACCGCACCCGGAAACTTTTGGGCCAGGTCGGCACGCAGGAGGCGCTGGTATTTCAGGGTGTCCCGTTTGCCTGGCTTCAACGAAATCAGGATGTCGCCATCGGAATTCGAGATAACGTCCGAAGCTCCGAATGCAAGGTTGATACCACCCGTCGGTAGGCCGATGTTATCCAGAATCAGCTCCGTTTCCTCGGGTGGAATGATCGTGCGGATCTCCTTCTCGATCGACGCGAAGTATTGCTCGGAATCCTCGAGCCGCAGGCCCTCCGGCGGGTTGACATGCAGCTTCATCTGGCCGGAATCGACGTAGGGGAAAAAGTCCTCGCCTACCGTAAGCGCCAGTGGAAGCGACAGCAGCACAAAGCCGAAAAACAGGATTAGGGTCAGCGCGGCGTTGGCCAGGCACCACTCGAGGACACTCTTGTAGCCATGGCGGAAGTCTTCGAACTTTCGATCGAACTTCATGTGCACACGCCAGACCCAGTTGGCCTTCTCCTCCTTTTCTGAAGCCGACTCATCGGTGTAGAGATCGATTTCAGCCGGCAGCAGGAAGTGCATCATGGTAGGCAGCAGCGTACGTGAAAGAAAGTAGCTGGCAAGCATCGCGAAGGCTACAGCCTCGGCCAGAGGCGTAAATAGAAACTTGGCGGCACCGGTAAGCAGTACCACCGGGATGAAGACGATGCAGATCGAAAGCGTCGAGACAAAAGCGGGCGCGGCTACCTGCTGCGCGGAGTCGAGAATCGCCCGGACCAGCGGCTTTTTTTCAGCCATGTTCCGGTGCGTGTTCTCGATTTCCACCGTAGCGTCGTCGACCAGGATACCTACGGCCAGTGCCAGGCCGCCGAGGGTCATCACGTTGATCGTTTCACCCAGCGCGGCAAGGATCACCATGGAGGTTGCAATGGAAAGCGGGATGGACGTACAGACGATCAGGGTCGAGCGCCAAGAGCCGAGAAAGAGCAGAATCATCAGGCCCGTCAACGCGGCCGCGATGGCGGCTTCCCGGACCACTTCAGAAATCGACGAACGCACGAACACAGACTGGTCGAATAGCGGCGTGATGGTAAGTGCGGGCGGCAGGCCGGCTTTCACCCTGGGAATGGACGCTTTCACCCCGTCTACGATGTCAAGCGTACTGGTCTCGCCGTTCTTCAGCACCGTCAGCAAGGCGCCTCGCTTGCCATCCTGGCGCACGATGTTGGTTTGTTCCGCGTATCCCTCGCGAACCTGGGCAACATCCTTAATGAACACCACGGAGCCGTTCGCGGCGCGAATCGGCAGATCGTTGAGAGCCGAAACCTCGCCCGGCGACGAGTTCATACGAACCACGTATTCCCGGTCTCCGATACGCGCCGTTCCTGCCGGAAGAATGAGGTTCTGTTGCGAGACGGCCGTCGACACATCGGCGGCGGAAAGATGCTTCGCATAGAGCAGGTTCGGGTCGGTATCGACCATGATCTGGCGCACCTTGCCGCCGTAAGGAAGCGGAACGGCTGCCCCCTTCACCGTGGCCAGCCTAGGACGAATGAAAGAGATACCAAGATCGTAGAGGTCGGCCTCGCTAAGCCCTTTGCCCGCAAGCGACAGTTGCACGATTGGCACCGAGGACGCGTCGTACTTGATGATGTTCGGCGGGTAGGTTCCCGGAGGCAGCACACGCAGAATCGTCTGCACGACGGCGGTTACCTGCGAGAAAGCTAGCTCCACCTTGACCTGCGGCTGGAAGTAGACCTTGATCACCGAGACGCCCTGGTAGGACTGCGACTCGGTATGCTCGATATCGTTCACGGTCGTCGTGAGGGCGCGCTCGCAGACGGTTACGATGCGGCCCTCCATCTCGGCCGGCGGCAACCCTGCGTAGGACCAGACGATCGTCACGACCGGAATATTGATGTACGGGAAAATGTCCTTAGGCGTCTCAATCGCAGAGCCGATGCCGAGCACAAGAATGAGCATGCAGAGAACGACAAAGGTATACGGGCGCCTGAGGGCTAATTTGACAATCCACATTGCTGATTGGTTCTCCAGGGTTAGTGCTGTCCTGAACTCAAGTGTCCTGAACGGAGCGGCGTAAGTAGAGGGCGTAAGTACAAATCATCCCGGCCTGCTGGAGAGTGGACGTGAAACAAGGGGCAGAAGACTCGAACACTGCTTGATGCGATGAACATCGCGGGCGGCAAGAGAAGATTACGATAAGAGTGTGAATAGATGGCTGGTGTTGCTTCTGGTACTAACGATTGGTGCGGCCTCTGCGCCGGCCCAGGGTAGCTACGCCGCCGACAAGGGTGTCGGGTACGCAGCCCAGCAGGTGCCTGGCTATCTGGCCCATGCGGGTGTGGAGCAAAGACTGGGGCAGCCACTTCCCGCGCACTCCATCTGGACTGACGAAAGTGGACGGACCGGCGAACTTTCAGGCTGGTTCAACCGCCAGCCGATCGCCATGGCGCTGGTGTATTACAAGTGCGTGATGCTTTGCCCGCAGGTAGTTGCCGGCCTGGCAGCGGGCTTGCGCGAGTCTACCCTGGTGCTCGGCAAGGATTACCAGGTACTCGTCTTCAGCATTGATCCTGGTGATACGCCGGCAGATGCCGCCGGACAGAAGCGACAGTTTCTGGTCCAAATGGGCGCTTCCGGTACCCAGGCAGCGGGTACTCAGGCAGAAAGCGCAGTGCACTTCCTCACCGGCAAGCCGGAGAGCATTGCCGCAGTCACAGGCGCGGCCGGCTTCCACTATGTCCTCGTGCCCGGCCCTGATGGCAGGATGGATCAGTTTGCGCATTCGAGTGTCGTGATGTTCGCCACGCCCGACGGCAAATTGTCGAAGTATCTTTCCGGAATCCAATACCCCGCGCGCGACCTGCGGCTGGCTCTGCTTGATGCTTCGGCCAGGAGAATCAGCAACCCTGTCGACCTGCTGATTCTGTACTGCTGCAGCTACAATCCCGCGGTTGGAAAATATTCAGTGGCTGTAGGGCGTGTACTCGGCATCGCGGGCATGGCTGCAGTGGCCATCGTCATGGGAATGATTTTCCTGCTGACGCGGCGCCCGAAGAGCATGCATCCCTCCGCAGGCTGAAGTGCAAATGCAAACCTCCCCATCGGCGTTGTCTGATGGGGAGGTGCTGAAAACACAAACCTACTTCTTCGCCTGTTCGAAACGCTTGTTGACCGCTTCCCAGTTCACCACGCTCCACCAGGCTGCGAGGTAATCCGGTCGCTTGTTCTGGTATTTCAGGTAGTAAGCATGTTCCCAGACATCATTGCCGAGGATGGGAAACAATCCCTGCGAAATAGGATTGTCCTGGTTCGGCGTCGTCATAATCTCGAGCTTGCCTCCCTTGAAGACGAGCCAGCCCCAGCCTGAGCCAAACTGCCCCGCCGTCTTGGTGTTGAACTCCTTCTTGAAGGTTTCGAAGTCGCCGAAGTCCTGCTTGATCTGTTCCCCCACCAGGCCGTAGGGCTCACCCCCGGCTTTGGGGCCCATGATCTCCCAGAACATGGTGTGGTTCACATGGCCGCCACCGTTATTCTGGATCACCTTACGCACATCTTCGGGCAGCGAAGCCAAGTCCTTGATCAACTCCTCGGGACTTTTCGAAGCCAACTCGGGATGCTTTTCAATCGCACCATTCAGGTTGGTGACGTAGGTCTGGTGGTGCTTGTCGTGGTGTAGCTTCATGGTCGCTTCATCGATGATGGGCTCGAGAGCGGCGTAGTCGTAGGTAAGAGGCGGAAGTTCAAAAGCCACGGTTTGTCTCCTTGTACGGAACCTTACCTTCGGTGTGATGCTACGTGTGTCTCCGGCGATGCACTCTCCGAGTCTTCACAAGATGGATGCTGCAGGAAGATGGCTTTTGCGTTCTAATCGAGCTTGATGACCGACATAGCGAACGCGCAGAAAAACCAGCCCGCCGACGAATACCGCTGGCTGGACGACGATGGGCCGGCCTTCGGGGCTCCGGGTGTTGAGCCGCGATGGACTTCGAGCCAGAAGGATACCGTTGCCACCGCCTATTCGGCGTCAAGCCGGGTCTGGTTCACGGTCTCGCACGGAACCCTGAACGAGGTCTACTTTCCTACCATCGACCGGCCCCAGGTCCGCGATATGGAGCTTCTGTTTACCGATGGCGAAACGTTTTTCCACGAAGAGAAACGCGACTTCGAGTACGACTTCCACTACGCCGAGCAAAACGCTCCGCTGGTGCGCGTGGTCGCTTCCGATCTCGACGGCCGCTATACCGTCACCAAGGAGTTCATCGCCGACCCGCACCATCCCGTGGTGATGATGAAGGTAAAGATTGTCGGCGACGAGGCCTTGCTGACGAAGCTGAAGTGCTACGCCCTGCTCGCGCCGCACCTCGATGGGGGCGGCGCCGGCAACTCGGCGCGTTCGCTCGAACTGGCAGGCAAACGCACGCTGCTTGCGTGGAAAAACGATTACTGCCTGGCTTTCGGATCCGACTGCGGCTTCTCCCGCAGTTCCTGCGGCTATGTGGGCACGAGCGACGGCTTTCAGGATCTTTCCGCGCACATGCAGATGAAGTGGAACTTCGGCCAGGCGCTCGACGGCAACATCGCCGTTATGGGTGAGGTCGACGTGTCGCGCTTTCGTGAGTTCACCATTGCGATCGCGCTCGGCGAAGGACGCCACGCGGCGCTGTCCGGCCTCATGCAGACGCTTTCCACCCCCTACGAGCTCCATGCCAAACGCTTTGTAGAGCAGTGGCAGAGAACCTCCGACGCGCTCGCCATGGGCAAGGTCTCGGGCGATGGCGGAAGGCTTCTCCGCGTCAGCCGCAACGTCATCCTCACTCACGAAGACAAGACCTACTCGGGCGCCTTTATCGCCTCCGCCTCCATCCCGTGGGGAGCCTCGAAGGGTGACGACGACCTCGGCGGCTATCACCTGGTGTGGACGCGCGACATGGTGCAGTCGGCGACCGCGCTGCTCGCCATCGGCCGCACCGAAACCGCAAGGCGCGCGCTGGTGTATCTCGCCTGTACGCAGCGGCCGGACGGCGGCTTTGCCCAGAATTTCTGGATCGACGGCACCGCCTACTGGACCGGCATCCAGCTCGACGAGGTCGCCTTTCCCATCATGCTGGCCTGGCGGCTGTGGAAGATGGATGGCCTCGGCATCTTCGACGTCTTCCCCTTCGTCGAACGCGCGGCCAGCTTCCTGGTCCGTTACGCGCCCGTCACCCAGCAGGAGCGCTGGGAAGAGAACGCCGGCTACTCGCCCTCTACCCTCGCCGCGGTCATCGCGGCGCTGGTGTGTGCGGCCGATATCGCCCGGGCCTACAACGCGCCGGAGCGTGGCGCCTTCCTTGAAAACTACGCAGACTGGATTGAAGCGCATCTGGACGAGTGGACCACCACCGAGGACGGCGTGCTGCTGCCCGGCGTCGCGCGCCATTACATGCGCATCCGTCCGCCGGCCCCGGGTGAGCCCTTCCACAATCCCGCGCTCGAGCCCGGCTTCATTCACCTGGCCAACCGCGGTCCCGGCGAGCAGGCCGACTTCGACGCCCGCGAGGTCATCGACCACGGCTTCCTCGAGCTGGTGCGCTACGGCATTCGGCGCGCCGACGACCCCCTCATCGTCAATTCATTGAAGGTGGTCGACCACTGCCTCAAGTACGACACCCCTTATGGCCCATGCTGGCGCCGTTATAACCACGACGGCTACGGTCAGAAGAAGGATGGCGGCCCCTACAACGGCTGGGGCCAGGGCCGCGCATGGCCTTTGCTAGGCGGC
This sequence comes from uncultured Granulicella sp., assembly GCA_964282835.1. Classification (GTDB taxonomy): domain Bacteria; phylum Acidobacteriota; class Terriglobia; order Terriglobales; family Acidobacteriaceae; genus Edaphobacter. Next base: position 3,767,741 of record OZ196157.1, on the reverse strand, counting down.
GAGCGGGCCCACTACGAGCTCGCCGCAGGCCATGATGTCGCACCCTTGATCAAGGCATACGAAGCCTTCTCTTCCGTCGGCGGCATGCTGCCGGAGCAGGTCTGGGACCATGAGGACCTGCCCGCGGCCGGCATGTACGAAGGCCGTTCCGCCGGCTCGGCCCAGCCTCTCGTCTGGGCTCACGCCGAGTACGTCAAGCTGTTGCGTTCGGTGCTGGATGGAAAGATTTACGATCTCATCCCGGTCGTCGCCGAGCGCTACGCCGTCGAACCCGGTAAGCGGACCTTCCGCAGCGCGACGGAAATCTTTCAGATTCTTCGCCCAATTTCGGAAGTGCCGGCCGGCTTCACTCTGCGCATCATCGATCGACAGCGCTTCAGCGTCGTTTACACGGTAGATGACTGGACAACCACGCTTGAGGCAACGTGCCAGAACGTCGGGTTTCCGGGGTATCTGGTCGATATTCAGACCCCACCGCTCACCGACGGGCCGAATCGTCTCCTCTTCACCCTGCACTGGCCCGCCGACGCCGAGGCGTCCGAGCGATGGCTGGGCCATAACGTGGCTATCCGGCTTACGCCCGACAGCGCCGGAACGCCACCCGCGGGAACCAAACCCGTCTCCTAGCGGCGCTCCGGCCCTGCCCGGCTTGTAAACTGAGGGCAGCAGCCCCAAGGCGAAGCCCAGCTCTGCCGCGGCACGTTGAAAATGCATCTATAGGGCTGAATGTTTCACCGGATGAACGAGAGCCTCCGGACCAATTTACGAGGAGCAGCATGAGCGATCAGAAGCAGCAGGAACTGGATCAGCTATCCATCAACACCCTTCGTTTTCTTGCCGTCGACCAGGTGGAGGCCGCGAAATCCGGGCATCCCGGTGCGCCGCTCGGCCTCGCACCCCTTGCCTACCTGCTCTACACCCGCTTCATGAAGTACGACCCCAAGGAGCCTCTCTGGTCTGACCGTGATCGTTTCGTCCTGTCGAATGGTCATGCCTCGGCTCTGCAATACGGTTGCCTGCACCTGGCTGGCTTCGATCTCCCTATCGATCAGCTCAAGCAGTTCCGCCAGTGGGGTTCGCACACCCCCGGCCACCCAGAGTATGGCGAAACGCCGGGCATCGAAGTCACCACAGGCCCACTCGGACAGGGCCTGGCCGAGGCCGTCGGGCTTGCCATTGCGGAAAAGCACATGGCCGCCGTGTACAACCACGAAGGCGCAGGCCCGAGCCATGAAAGCCATACGCCGGTCGATCACTTTACGTACGTCATCTGCGGCGACGGCGACCTGATGGAAGGCGTCTCGCACGAGAGCTGCTCGCTGGCCGGCACACTCGGCTTGGGCAAGCTGATCCTGATGTACGACGACAACCTGATCTCGCTCGACGGCCCGACGGAACTGACCTTTACCGAAGATGTGACCAAGCGCTTCGAGGCGTATCGCTGGCACGTCCAGATGGTTGAGGATGGTAACGACCTGAAGGCGCTCGAGACGGCCATCCTGGCCGCGAAGGCCGAAACCACCAAGCCATCCCTCATCCGGGTGCGCACGGTGATCGGCTATGGCAGTCCCAAGGCCGGGACGAGCAAGGCGCACGGCGAGGCGCTCGGACCGGAAGCCACCAAGGCTACCAAGAAGAACCTGGGGTTCCCCGAAGATAAGAGCTTCTACGTCCCCGAGGAAGCCGCTGCAAACTGGAACAAATGCAAGGAGAAGGGCGAGAAGGAACGCAAAGCCTGGGAAGCCAGGTACGACGCGTACGCCAAGGCCTATCCTGAGCAGGCCGCGCAGTACAAGCGCTGCGTCGCGCATGAACTCGAAGCGGGCTGGGAAAAACAGATTCCTGCCTTTCCTGGCGGCCCGGACGCCAAGCCGATCGCGACGCGCAACGCTGGTCAGACCGTCATGAACGCCATCGCGAAGATGGTTCCCGAGCTGTTTGGCGGCGCAGCCGACCTGACCTCCTCCACCAAGACGATCTTCAAGGATTCGCCCAGCTTCCACGTCGACCCCAAGGGTCGCAACGTCTTCTTCGGCGTGCGTGAGTTCGGCATGATGGCTGCCGTCAACGGCATCGCCGCGCACGGCGGTCTCATCCCCTTCGGCTCCACGTTCTTCACCTTCAGCGATTACTGCCGCAGCGCTCTGCGTATGGGCGCGCTGCAAAGCTCGCACTCGCTCTATATCTTCACCCACGATTCCATCGGCCTGGGCGAAGACGGCCCGACGCACCAGCCGATCGAACACCTGATGGCCCTGCGCGCTATCCCGCAGCTTACTGACTTCCGGCCCGCCGATGCCAACGAAACTGCGGCGTGCTGGCAGCTTGCGCTCGAGCGCCGCTCGGCCTGCTTCATGGCCCTGTCGCGGCAGGATCTGCCAGTCATCGATGCCGACAAGTTCGGCGTCAAGGAAGGCACACGCAAAGGTGCCTACGTGCTTGAAGCCTACGGGACCGATGTCATCCTGGTCGCGACGGGCTCTGAAGTTGCCATGATTCGCAAGGCGGCCGAGGAGTTGAAGGAGGCCGGCATCATGGCGACGGTGGTATCGATGCCCAGCTTCAAGCTCTTCGAGGAGCAGGACGAAACCTACAAGATGTCCATCTTCCCGCATGGCGTGCCGAAGATATCGCTTGAGGCCGGGGCTACGATGGGCTGGTGGAAGTATGTCGGACGGGACGGTGTCGTGATCGGCCTTGACCGTTTCGGGGCTTCGGCGCCGGCTCCGCTCGTGCAGGACAAGCTCGGTATCTCGGCCACAGCCGTGATCGAGGCGGCAAAGAAGCTGGTAAAGAAGTAGCTGCGTGACACTCCCGGCTGCTTGGGATGGAGGCTGCATGACGACGAGTGAACGCGACATGGTGCGGCCGCTCCATGGAGCAGAGTCTGCGGCAGAGGGGAAGCGTGAAGAACGCTTCACCTCGCTGCAGCCTACCTACGAGGATTCGGTTTCCCCATCCTCGGAAGACGAGTGGCCGGACGACGAGTGGTACGAAGAGAGCCAGGCGAGCTGAGAGCGAAAATGATGACTCAGGATGAAGCCAAGCAGGCGGTAGCCCGACGCGCGGTGGAGTTTGTAGAAGACGGGATGCACGTGGGCCTCGGCACCGGCACGACCGCAACCATGTTCATCCACGAGCTTGGCAGGCGCGTGGCCGAAGGGCTTACGATCCGATGCGTGGCCTCGTCGGAAGCAAGCGGGACGCTGGCGAAATCCCTTGGCATGACTGTGCTTCCGCTCAACGAAATGCCTGCGCTGGACCTGTATATCGATGGTGCGGATGAAGTCGGTCCGGGGCTTGCGCTGATCAAGGGCGGAGGCGGCGCGTTGCTGCGGGAAAAGATTGTGGCCAGCGCGGCGAAGCGCTTTATCGTGGTCGTGGACGCTTCAAAAGTGGTCGATATCCTGGGCCGTTTTCCGCTGCCTGTCGAGGTCGTCAAGATGGCACTGCCGCTCGTACAGGGAAAGCTCGAAGCGCTTGGTCTGCATCCCAGACAAAGGATGCTAAAAAGCGGCGACGGGCCCTATCTGACCGATGAGCACAACTACATTCTCGATTGCGTATGCACACAAATCCCCGATCCCATAACGACCGCAGCGGCTATTCGCGGCATCGTCGGAGTGGTTGAGCACGGGCTGTTTCTGAATATGGCGTCGCTCGTACTGGTTGCCGGCGACGAAGGCGTCACAGAGCGCTGGAACTAGGAGCGCTGGAAATAGCTTTAGCGCAGGAATGAGGATGGATGACGAATAAGGTCTGGTTGATCACGGGTGCCAGCACAGGTCTCGGCCGTGTGCTCTCGGAGCAGGTGCTGGCTGGGGGCGGGTCCGTCGTGGCCACGGCGCGCAAGCCGGAGCAGCTCGCGCTTCTGCACGAAAAGTTTCGGCAGAAGGCTCTTACGCTTGCCCTTGATGTAACCGATCCTTCAAGCGTCGACGCCGCGGTCGATCAAGCGCAGCAGCATTTCGGCCATGTGGATGTATTGGTCAACAATGCGGGCTACGGGCTGGTGGGTGCGGTCGAAGAGGCAGCCGAAGACGACATCCGGCAGGTTTTCGAGACCAACGTATTCGGGCTGCTGCGGGTTACGCGCGCGGTACTGCCGGGCATGCGCGCACAAAGGTCGGGCCATATCCTCAACCTGTCGTCCATAGGCGGCCTGATTGCGACGCCCGGCCTCGGCTACTACAACGCGACCAAGTTCGCGGTGGAGGCCTTCTCTGAAGCCTTGGCCGGCGAGCTCAAGCCGCTCGGCATCAAGGTCACGGTGGTGGAGCCGGGCCCGTTCCGCACCGACTTCCTGGGGCGCTCGGGCGTCATTTCTGCAAACAGCATTGCCGACTACGACGCCTCCGCGGGCAACGCTCGCAAGTACTTTGCCGAGAACGACGGTAAGCAGAAGGGCGATCCCGTGCGGGCCGCCCAGGCCATGATGGCCGCCGTAGCCTCTGACGATCCACCGAAACACCTTCTGCTCGGCCAAAGTGCCTGGGAGCGCATGAGCGCCCGTGTGGAGCTTTGGCAGAAGGACCTCGCCTCCGGACGCGCCACTGCCATCGCGGCCGATTTTCCGGAGGGTGAGTGACGAGTTCGGTCCGTACGGTTTTCTGGGATCTGGGCGGCGTCGTGCTGACCAACGGCTGGGACCTCGACCAGCGTACGCGGGTTCTCGGCCGGCTTGGCGTCGACCTGAAGGTCTACGAGGATCTGCATGCGGAGGCCAATCGTTACTGGGAACGCGGCCTGATGACGGCGCGCGAGTTCTTTGCCGAAACCGTGCTGCGGCCAAATCCAAATCTCGACCTCACCTTCGATCGGCTCTGGCCTCAGGTTTGCGCCGAATCCAAGGTGCTCCACCCCGAGTGCCTGGACATACTGGCCGACCTGAAAGGCGCGGGCAAGCTGCGCGTGGCGACCTTGAACAACGAGTCACGCGAGCTCAACGAGCATCGCCTGGATGCCTTCAAGCTGCGTTCGCTTTTCGACTACTTCATCTGTTCCGGGTATGTGCACGAGATGAAGCCCAAAATCGGCATCTACGAGACAGCCATTGATATCTCCGGCTTCGAGCCGAGTCAAACGCTTTTCATCGACGACAAGCCGGAGAACTGCGAAGCGGCAGCCGAAGCCGGCATGCGCACCATAGTTTTCGAATCGCCCCGGCAGCTTTGTCACGCGCTTGCGGCCTTTGGCATAGAGGTTTAGCCGTCAGCAGGAAGAGGAACCCCAGCCGGCAATGGCTTCCTCATAGCAAGAATCCTCAGAGCGCTCTGACGCGTCCGATGAGGGAGAATAGAAGTGCGAAGTACCTGAGGAGTGGATATGACCGTTGAAGTGAAAGCATCGCCCGCAGCGCCGCCGGTCGTGCATACTAAGGAACGCAAGCCGGATCCCTGCATTGTGGTCATTTTTGGGGCCTCGGGAGACCTGACGAAGCGCAAGCTGCTGCCGGCCTTATATCACCTCGTGCAGGGCGGGCTGCTGCCGCAGGAGATCGCTGTGGTCGGCGTCGCACGGCGCCCGCTTGAGAAGACTTTCGCGCCCGACATGAAGGAAGGCATTATCGCCGGCGGCGGCGTGAAGGATGACGAGCCCTCGCTGACGCCCTTCGTCGACAAAATTACCTATTACGCGATGAATTTCGATGAAGATGCCGGCTATACCGGCTTGAAGGATCTGCTCGCCGGCATTGACGAGAAGCAGGGAACCAAGGGTAATCGGCTCTTCTACCTGGCGACCGCGCCGGAGTATTTTGCCGACATCATCAACTCGCTCGGCAAGCACGAGATGGCCCAGCCTGCGGAAGGCTCGGCCTGCTGGGTGCGCACCATTGTCGAGAAGCCCTTCGGCCACGATCTTGAAAGCGCGCGCGCGTTGAATGACGACGTAAACAAGGTCTTCCACGAAGACCAGATTTTCCGTATCGACCATTACCTGGGCAAGGAGACGGTGCAGAACATCCTCGTGTTCCGTTTTGCCAACGGTATTTTCGAGAATGTCTGGAATCGTAACTACATCGATCATGTGGAGATTACCGCCGCCGAAGCGATCGGCATTGAAGGGCGCGGGCCCTTCTACGAGACAGCCGGGGCGCTGCGCGATGTCGTGCAGAACCACGTCATGGAGCTGCTGAGCTTCGTCGCCATGGAGCCGCCGGTCTCGTTCGAGGCCGAAGCGGTGCGTGCCGAGAAGGTCAAGGTGTGGCGCTCCATCCAGCCGATCCACCCTGCGGATACCGTGCGCGGGCAATACGGACCGGGCACCGTCGACGGCAAGCAGGTAGTCGGCTATCGGCAGGAAGAGCGTGTGCATCCGCGGTCGCAAACCGAAACCTATGCGGCCGTGCGGCTTGAAATCGAGAACTGGCGCTGGGCCGGCGTCCCGTTCTACCTGCGGGCGGGCAAGCGGCTGGCCAAGCGCGTCACCGAAATTACCATCCAGTTCAAGCAGCCCCCGCTCAGCATCTTCAAGGACGCCGAAGGCAAGGGCGCCGAAGGCATCAAGAGCAATGTCATCTCCATGCGCATTCAGCCCGACGAAGGCATCACCCTGCGCTTTGGGGCCAAAATGCCCGGTCCGGATATGAGCATCAGCCCCGTGAACATGAACTTCTCCTACGCCGAGGCTTTCGGTGCTTCGTCGGCTAACGGCTACGAGCGTCTGCTGCTGGACGCCATGCTCGGCGATGCAACGCTCTTCGCCCATCGTGACGGGGTGGAGGCGACCTGGGCGCTCATTACGCCCATTCTCGAGGACTGGGCCAAGAACCCGATCAAGGACCTGCCAAACTACGCGGCCGGCACCTGGGGTCCATCCACCGCCGACGCCATGCTGAAGGCGGACGGCCGCAAGTGGCGAAAGCTGTAAACGGCCTCAACTGCGGTGCGGAAGCTGGCCCGCGTCCGCCAGGGCCAGTTTCTGCATCTTTGTGACAAGACGAATAGGAAGAGGTGTTATGCCGCGTCCGGTAGAGCTTTTGTTGCAGGTCTTCCCCTCGGTCGAAGAGGTCACGAAGGCCACGGCCGAGTACATCACGGCCGGTCTGGAGGGCGCTGTCGCCGCGCGGGGTCTGGCGAGGATCGCCATCTCGGGCGGTGCCACCCCCAAGGCCGTCTTTGAGCTACTTGCAGATCCTTCCGCGCCCTACCTGGCGCGCCTGCCCTGGGCAGCCACGCAGTGGTTCTGGGTGGATGAGCGTTGCGTCCCGCCCGAGGACGAGGAATCCAATTACGGTATGACCCGCAAGGCCATGCTGGACAAGATTCCGCTGCCGGCGTCCAACATCCACCGTATGGAAGGCGAGCTCGACCCGGAAGAAGCGGCTTCGCGCTACGAGTCGGAAATTCGCAATGCTTTCAAGCTTGAAGGCGCGGAAACGCCCACATTCGACATGGTGCTGCTAGGGCTGGGGCCGGATGGACACACGGCTTCGCTATTCCCGCACACCGATGGCCTCGATGAAATGGCGCGCATCGTGATGGCCAACCACGTACCGCAGAAAGACACATGGCGCCTCACGCTTACGTGGCCGGTCATCACGCAGGGGCGCGAGGTGGCGTTTCTTATCGAAGGCGCGGACAAGGCGGAAATGGTGCGCACGGTCTTTGCGGGCGCGTATGATCCTGAGACTTACCCCGCGCAACTGATCCGGCCCGCAAGCGGAAAGCTGACGATGCTGATGGATGCAGAGGCCGCGGCGGGACTGCCTGAACAGGGAACGACGGGGACACTGGAGCTGCGATGATTCTGGCTGGAGATGTGGGCGGCACCAAGGTACACCTCGCGTTGTATTCCTTCGAGGGTGGAAAGCTGCACCAGTTGCGCGAGCAGAAGTTTCCCGCGCACGAGTTTCCGACGCTCGACGCCGTCGTAGACCGCTTTTTGAACGAGGGGGACGGGCATGGCGCGGAGAACCGCGAGACGATCGCTGCCGCCTGCTTCGGTTGTCCCGGCCCGGTGCAGGATGGGCGCATTCAGCTCACTAATCTGCCGTGGAAGCTGGATTCCCGCGTGCTGCAGACGTCGCTCAAGCTGGAACATATCTTCCTCATCAACGATCTCGAGGCCAATGCGCACGGCATCCCGGAGCTCGCGCCCGACGCGATCTTCCTGCTGCACGAGGGCGAGCCGGGTGCCGTCGGGCATCGCGGCTTGATCTCTGCCGGCACCGGGCTCGGCGAGGCCCTGTTGATCTGGGACGGCCATCAGCACCGCCCGGTCGCTTCCGAAGGCGGGCACGCCGACTTCGCCGCGCGCAACGATCGCGAAGTGGCTCTGCTGCATTACCTGCAGGCGAGGCTCAAAGGCCGGGTTTCCTTCGAGCGAGTCGTCTCCGGCATGGGAATTACCAACCTTTACGACTTTCTCCGCGACGACCAGAAGATGGAGGAACCGTCATGGCTCAAGGAGCGCCTGGCCCAGGGCGATCCAAATGCGGTGATCGGACAATGCGCCGCCGAGGGCTCGAGTGAGCTTTGCGCCGAAACCATCCGGATGTTCTGCGGGTCCTACGGTGCGGAAGCGGGCAACCTGGCGTTGAAGGTTCTGGCCAAGGGTGGCATGTACCTGGGCGGCGGCATCGCGCCCAAGATGACCAAAACCCTGCAGGATGGCACCTTTATGCAGGCTTTTCTGGACAAGGGCCGCCTCAGCCCGATCCTCGAAAGAATCCCGGTGCGGGTGATCCTCAACGATACCTGTGCTCTTCTCGGAGCGGCGGCCTTTGCCGAAGCCCGTTCGACCGAGGTCTCCGGCCGCTCCGAACGGGCAGCTTCCGTGCAGGCAAAGTAGTGCCACGGAAGCGGTAGTCTCGCGCACAAAAGTACGTTGCGGAACGCCGGTGCCGATGTGTAGGCTTGCCCTATTGCTGGCAGGAAGTGGCCCCAATTCAAACCGATCTTACAGAGCGTGCCAGCCTGGCAGGGCATCCGGAACTGATGGATGGAGCGTGCAGCTACGAGATGCTGCGCGATTGCCTTCGCTCGATCGCGCAGGTCAATCGCCTTACCCGGGCCTACCATCCCACGCTGCACTGGCTCGGCCATGTGTATTCCGTGCTTCCTCGTCAGCAGTTTCCCTTGCACATTGTGGATGTGGGCTGTGGCTATGGCGACACGCTGCGCCGCATCCATCGCTGGGCTGAAGATCGTAACCTGCCGGTACAGCTTACCGGCATCGATCTCAACCCGAATGCCGTGCGTGCCGCGCGCGAAGTCACTATGCCGGGCACCGTGACTTACCTCGCCGGCGACGCGTTCGGATTCCACCCGCCCGAAGGCATCGATATCGTCATCAGCTCTCTCATGACGCACCACATGGAGAATCGGCAAATTGTCGATTTTCTCGACTGGATGGAGAGTACCGCGCGACTGGGCTGGTTCATCAACGATCTACACCGCCAGGCGATGCCGTACCATGTCTTTCGGGCGCTCAGCCGCTTCACTCGATGGCACCCGTTCGTCAAACACGACGGACCGGTTTCCATCCTGCGTAGTTTCCGGCGCGAGGATTGGGTGGCGCTCTGCCGGGCGGCAGCGCTGCCCGACAAGGCCTACATTGTACGGGAGTACCAGCCCGCGCGGCTTTGCGTGGCTCGCCTGCGCTAAGGTCATCCCTTGTTGTCATTCCCGCAGGGAATCTGCTTCTGTTTCTCACTTTTCTCTGTCTCAACTATCGGCAAAACAGCTCTGAGCTGGGCGCGGCGGAAGGAAATACAGCTTGAAAAATGTACGGTCAGCCGCTCTTGCGGTAGTTTCAGCTTTGGCGGCTCTGGCTTCGGTTGCGCAGGCGCAACGATTGGGTACCAACGCGCTGCCGCAGCACTACGCGCTTCAGCTGGCGCCCGCAATCGCCACGAGCACCTTCGCCGGAAGCGAGACCATCGACCTGACGCTGGCGAAGCCGGCAAACACCATCACCCTGAATGCGCTCGAGCTCAAGCTTCTTTCGGCTACAGCAAACGGCATGGCCTCCAGCGGAATCAGCTACGACGAAGGGAGGCAGCAGGCAATGCTGACCTTTCCCGCGAGCTTCCGGCCGGCAAGGTGGCCCTGCACATCGAGTTCACGGGCGTGCTCAACGACCAGCTGCATGGTTTTTATCTCTCCCGCACCAAGGCCCGCAACTACGCGGTCACCCAGTTCGAATCGACCGATGCGCGCCGCGCCTTTCCCAGCTTCGATGAGCCCGCTTTCAAGGCGACCTTCGATGTCGCGCTGACGATCGACGCGGGCGATACGGCCATTTCGAACATGAACCAGGTGGCCGATACCCCGGCCGGCGCGGGCAGGCACACCCTGGTGTTCGCGCAGACGCCGCGCATGTCCACTTACCTGGTGGCGTTTCTGGTCGGCGATTTCGCCTGCGCCAGGAGCAAGGCAGAAGGTGTGGCCGTCCGGGTGTGCAGTACGCCCGACAAGCAGAAACTCACGGGCTTTGCCCTCGAAGCGGCGGAGCACTACCTGAAGTACTACGACCACTATTTTGGCATCAAGTATCCGCTGCCCAAGCTCGACCTGATCGCCATCCCGGACTTCGAAGCGGGCGCAATGGAGAATTTTGGCGCCATCACCTACCGCGAGACCGAGCTTCTGGTGGATGAGAAAGATGCTTCGGAGGCCGCGAAGAAGCGCGTCGCCATCACCGTCGCGCACGAAATGGCGCACCAGTGGTTCGGCGATTTGGTGACCATGCAGTGGTGGAACAATCTCTGGCTGAACGAGGGTTTTGCCACCTGGATGGAGACCAAGGCAGCCGCGGAGTGGCATCCGGAATGGCACTTTGTTGAAGATGCCGCCGCCGATCTGAACGATACGCTGAACTACGACGCGGTGCGCACGACCAGAACCATCCGGGCCGAGGCAAGTACGCCGTCGGAGATCGAGGAGATGTTCGATGGCATTGCCTACGGCAAGGCCGGGGCTGTCATCGGCATGATCGAAAACTGGGTTGGGCCGGAGGTCTTTCGGGAGGGCGTTCACAACTATCTCGCGGCCCATCTCTATGGCAACGCCACAGCCGAGGATTTCTGGGGTGCGCAGACCGCTACCTCGAAGCAGCCCGTCGACGTGGTGATGCGCAGCTTCATCGATCGGCCCGGGGTGCCTTTGTTGCGCTTCGGCGACGCCCAGGCGCTGGGCACCCCGGTGACGCAGACGCGCTTCTTTCTGGATGGAGCGACCGCGGACGACCGGCAGGCCAACGACGTTTCGGGCGGATGGACGATGCCCGTCTGCCTGAAGACGGCCGGCGCGCCGTCCTGCCAGCTCGTCACCATCGATACCGCCGCTTTGACCGGGCTTGCGGGGCCGTTTCTGTTTGCCAACGCGGGCGAGGCGGGCTACTACCGGGTCGATTATTCCCCGGCGGAGCTGAAGGCGATCATGGCCGCGGCGCCAACCGGGCTGACGGTCGCGGAGCGCATCGGCTTCGTGGGCGATCGCTGGGCGCTTACACGTTCCGGGCAGGCTTCGGTCGGAGATTTCCTCGACCTGGCCTTGACGCTCAAGGGCGACCGTGACGTGCATGTGCTCGAGGCCCTGCTCGAGGACGTGGACCAGGTGCGCAACCGGATTGCGTCGCCGGCCGAGCGGACGAAACTGGATGCGGTGTTGCGGGCGCAGCTTGGGCCCGTGTACGCGTCGCTTGGGCCGGCGGATAAGCACGACAAGCACGAGACCGAGGACCTGCGGCAGGTGCGCGCGGCGCTCTATCAGGAGCTCGGCGAGGCCGGCGATCCGGCGGTGCTGGCGCAGGCGCGTACGCTGACCGATGACCTGTTTGCCGGGCACAAGCAGACAGCACCCGACCTGCTGGACGCTTCGGTTGAGATGAGCGCCGCCAACGGCGATGAGGCGTTCTACAACAAGCTGCTGGCGGTGAGCCAGAATGCGAAGGATCCCGGACTGGCGGCAGAAGCGCTCGAGCTGCTGACGCGTTTTCGCGCCCCTGTGCTTGTGGTGCGAACGCTGCTTTATGCCACTTCGGGGCAGGTGCGCAATCAGGATTCCTGGATCCTGATCGCCCGCGAAATGCAGCAGCCGGAAACGCGCGAGCTCGCGTGGAACTGGGTGCAGGTCAACTGGCCGAAGGTGAAGCGGCAGCTCACCGTCGCTTCCGGCGCAAATGTGGTTGCGGCCACCGGCTCGTTCTGCAGCGCAGCTCAGGGCGCAGAGGTGGAGAAATTCTTTCTGGCGCACCACGTAGAGGCAGCAGACCGAACCTTGGAGAAGTCGCTGGATGCGATCGATGCGTGTGTCACGATGCAAGCAAAACAGGCGCCGGCTCTGCGGGCGTGGCTTGCCCGCCGGTAAGGCCCGGACAGCCCGGCTTGTCGGATCACTTGCGCCCCGCTGCTTCTACGCAGATGGTGTCAGATTGGGAATGAGCAAACCCTTTTCATCATCTTGGCGGAGAAGCATCTTGCATTCGAGAGGGAATATCCTGTACAAGAAGGTAGGGTCTTCTCGGGCACTCCTATTTAGCGTGTGTTCTTGATTGTGGGTTGACTTTGACTTACCTGTAGGATAATTTCGCATTCGAGGACCAACCATGAAGAAAATGTCACTTCTGCTTATCGGCTCCGCAGTTCTGCTCTCCGTAGCGCTTCCTCTGCACGCACAGGGCGGCTGCACGGATTCTCCTGAGAACCCCACGGTTGTGCTTGCGCTGGTTGGCTCCGCAGGCGCATTCCTGGCGTCAGCGCGCGCTCGCCTGCGTGCACGTCGCGGCGTCAAGTAAGACGCCGGCATTCCAGGGCGGGGCTTAGTCGAAGCTGATAGCGGGCAGGACCGGGGGCCGTTACGCAGCGCGTTTGCATCACCGGACCTCGGGCGGATGGCATGCAGAATCGCGAACACGGGATCACCCTACCCCCCTCCATCCTGAGGGGGGTAACCATCTCACCCGCTTCCGGAGCCGGCCTGGTTGCCGTTTTGTCGGTTCTGGGCCTGTCTGCCATCTGGGGCACGGTCGTACTTCTCTGGTATCTGTGGACAACCGACGCTTTGAAATCCATTGGGATGGTGGTCCCTGTGGTCTCGTTTCTGCTTGTGCTTCGTGCCTGGCGGTCGCTCGGTTGGGAGCATGACGGAACCTGGTGGGGCTTAGTTTTACTGCTCGCTACAACCATTCTGGTGCGAATTCGCGACAGAGCCGTGATTCTGCTTGTGCTTTCGCCGCAATGGACCTTGTTCTTCCCGCCTCATTCGCTCGTCATCTTTGCCTATGGCACCGGGCTGGTTCTGCTGTTTGGCGGGCCCAGGTTGTTTCGAGCCTGCATCTTCCCGCTGTTGCTGCTGCTCTTCGTCAACCCGATTCCTCACATCTTCAATTTGTATGTGGATCTCCCCTTGCAGCGCGCTTCGGCACATATTGCGCGTGGGTTTGCGATTGCCCTCGGACAGCCGTTAAGCCCGGATAAGCTGCGCCTGATGTTCACGCCCAGTTTCGGGATGTTCATCGCGCCAGGGTGCAATGGCATTCGGGGTGCCGTCACAATGGGTTTTATCGCGCTGGTGGCAGGGTACCTTTATCGCTTTCGGCTGCGTGCCCATGCCGGGGTGGTACTGGCGGCGATCGCCCTTGGCTATGTATTCAACTTTGTGCGGCTCTGTGTGCTGGTGCTGTTCTACCTGGTTGCCCTGCATTTTCCCACACTGCAGGATAGGGCTGAGAACGCCGACTATCTGATTGGTGCGACGCTTTTCTTCTGCGCCGTTTACCTGTTGTATTTGGTTATCGGGCGGCTGGGTGGTTCCTCAGAAGATAGCGTGTGGAAGCTGCCGCAGGTGCAGAAGGCTGCGGCCTCGGTGCCCACGAGCTTCTTCCCACGCGCCGCGGCGCTTGCGCTGCTGGTGGTCTTTGGGCTGACGGGTGTGGCCCGGGGGCTACGGGGGCGCGACGTTTCTGCCGATATGGCGGCCGAAGAACGGGCGCTCGGACAGTTTCCGCAGACGGCGGGCAAGTACACGCTGGTGCGTACCTGGAACGAAGACCTGTTGACCGGGACGCTTCTGTTCCATTGGGCGGAATACGCGCCCTCGGCCGGGGGAACCCATATTTCCATCGGGGTATCGCCAGTTCTGGGTGCGCACGATACGATGGTCTGCCACTCGGCGCGAGGCGAGGATCCGATCTGGCATGGACAGCAGACGTTCAAAACGGTCGGCGACAGCGGGCGGGACGAGGTGACGTTCAACTCCTCGTTCTTTAACGATGGAGCGACGCAGTATCTGGAAGAATCCACCATCTGCAATGGTGCCGGGTGCGGGGAGTACGCTTCGGCGGGCACGCATCTGGGGTTTGTGTATAGCAAAACAGACGTGACCAAGCTGTTGAATGAAGATGCCGGGCGCCCCATGCCGGTGCTGCTGAAGGCGGAAACGATCGACACGACGCTGCCGCCGGCCCAGGCGCGGGCTCAGCTTTCTGCGGATCTGACGGCGTTTCTGAGCGGAATTAATGTGGAAGGCCTGACGCAGCCTTATCGTAGATAGTAGGATTTCGAACTGAGGTGTGCTGTGGGTCTGAAGAACTGCCTGGTAAGCAGAAACCCGGGAACTGGTCGGATGTATGCGCCGGTGGTGGCAGCCGTGTTGCTGGGGTGTGCGGCTCTGTCTGGCTGTGGCAAGGGTGATTTTGAGTCGTCTCCGACACCTTCGACGCCTATTTCTACACCCACGCCAACCCCACCGCCGACACCCACGCCACCGCCGACGCCTGTTCCTGTACCGACGCCAGTACCCGTGCCTCCAACGCCCACACCGCCCGCGCCCACTCCGACGCCGGTGCCTGCACCGCCTCCCACAGGCCCGACGTTTACAGTGAATGTGATGGCGGGAGGGGTGCCGCTGGTAGGGTCCCTGGTTCAGTTTTATACGGTCGGGACGAGCGGGAACGGGTCGGCGGCGACAGCTGTGATCAGCGGCGCGTACGCGACCAACGCGGCGGGGTCGGCCTTGCTGCCTGCCAACTTTGCGTGTTCTTCCCGGGGTGCGTTGACGTACCTGACGGCGACCGGCGGCACCGTGGGGACGTCGAAAACCAGCAATCCGAACATCATGCTGGCCACAGCGGTAGGTGTGTGCGGCACGGTGCAGACCGGATCGGTATTTACGGTAAACGAGCTGACAACGGTGGCGGCAGTTTATGCGCTGCAAGCCTTTTACGCCTACGAAAGCTTCGGGGCGACGGCAAGCAATGCGACAGGCATCGCCAACGCGTTTGCCACTGCTTCAACGTTGGTGAACCCGGTGACCGGCTCAAGCTTGGGAACGGGTCTGCCTTACAACGGATTTTCACCGGCTTCACGGGTGAACACGCTTGCGAACGTGCTGAACGCCTGCATAGTGAATGTCTCGGCGTGCGGTGGATTGTATGCAGAGGCCCCCTCGGGTACGCCGGCAAACACGCTGGAGGCGGTGTACAACCTGGCTCAGCACCCGACGAAGAACGTTGCCGCTATCTATGCAGAAAGTCAGCTAAGTACTGCATATGGCGGAGGGCTGGCACCTGCGCTGCAAAGCGCGCCGGCGGACTGGACGCTGTTTGTGACGTATTCCGGGGGCGGGCTGTCGAACCCTTCGGGCCTGGCGATCGACACGGAAGGCAACGTGTGGGTGGCAAGCTACTTCTATGCTGCCTCGAAGTTTGCCCCCACGGGGGCACCGCTGTTTGCCAACGGGGTGACCGGGTACGGGCTGAACAACTCGTATGGCATGGCGGTGGACCTGAAGGACCAGGCCTGGGTGCCGAATGAACAGCCGTACATCGGGCCGGGAACGATCGGCTCGGTGACCGTACTGGGTTCCTCGGTCGGCACGCTGACGAGCGAGATGAACTACACGGCGGGCGGGCTGAACTACCCGCTTTCGATCGCCATCGACCCCAACGGCACGGCCTGGGTGGTGGATTACGGGAACTCGCACCTGACGCTGCTGAACGCCGCGGGTGCGCCGCTTTCAGGCGCGGCCGGGTACACGACACCCCTGTTTGCGTTTCCGGTGGTGGTCGCCATCGATGCGAACCACTTTGGCTGGATCGGCAACCAGGCGGATACGACAGTGACAAAGGTGGCTCCGGATGGAAGCAGTTACCAGAACTTCAACTGCTGCAATGGTGCGTCGGGCATCGCGATCGACCAGAGCGACAATGTGTGGGTGGCAAACTTCTACGGTAACAGCGTGTCGCTGATTTCGAGCACGGGCGGGATTGTTTCGAGCGGGTATACGGACCAGGCTTCCTTGGATCATCCGCAAGGCATAGCGGTCGATGGGACCGGAAATGTGTTTGTGGCAAATTACCGGGCGGGCTATCTTTCCGAGATAGCGGGCGTGGCAACGACGTCGTATGGGCAGTCGCTTACGCCGGCTACCGGCCTGGGTGGCGATGCAAACCTGCTGGAGGCGTTCGCGCTGGCCATCGATGCGAGTGGGAATGTGTGGGTGTCGAACCAGGGCAACGACACGATCACGAAATTTGTAGGACTGGCGGTGCCGGTGAAGACGCCGCTTTCGGGTGTGCCGAAGCTTCCGTAAGGGGTTGTTGAGGACGATGGATCGACTTGTTGTCCTCCCGAAGGGATCTGCGGTTGTATTTGTTCTTCCGCTCCACGATCACCAACTCTGCTTTATGAGTCGTGCCTTCAGCATTCCGTTCTTTGGTGGTCTGGTTACCCAGGCCTTCAGCCTGGGCTGGGATGAGGCGAGCCTTCAGCCGTGAAGGCGAAGGCAAAAGCAGATTCCCTTTCGGGAATGACAGCAACGGCAATGGCAAAAGGATCCGCGGGAATGACAACAACAGCAAAGGCAACCGCAGATTCCCTTCGGGAATGACAACAAAGAGCAAGGGCAAAAGCAAACGCAGATTCCCTTCGGGAATGACAACAAAGAGCCTGCTCGTTGTGTAGCGCTAACGGCTGGGTGGGTCGGTATGGCGTTTGCGCCAGACGGGTTTGATGTGCTGACGCCAGCGTTCGTCGAGGGCTACGAGGGTCCAGGGGACTTGCGGGCTCAGGTGGCGGAGGATGACTTCGGTGGCGGGGTGGATGCGGAGCGCGGGGGCTACGAGGTAGAGGCGGGGTGGCTCCGGGGAGAGGCGGTGCGCGGGAAAGTAGCCGTGGGCCTGAAACTCGCCGAGGCCGGTTTGTGGGTTGGGTGGCTGGACGTGGTGCCAACGGACCCGCAGCCAGTAGTCGAGGCCCTGCAGGGCGAGCTGAGGGTCTTCTTCGGCTTTGAGCTCGAGGACGGCGAGGCGGCCATCCTGGTCGAGCGCGAGCAGGTCGAGCATCGCCCGGTCGGATGCCTGGAAGGCCGGAACCTGAGCATACACCGGTTCGGGGAGAAGGTGAGCGTCGAGCAGCGTGAGATTGCGGCGGAGGCTGTCTTCGAGCCAGCGCTCGGGCTGCAGGCGGAAGAGAGGGTCGCGCTTGTCGGCTGCGGCGTGGCGGCGGGCCAGGAGTTCGGCACAGAGCTGGCGGAGCGTGGGCTCGGTCTCCGGGGTGAGGGCGGTTTCGGCGGCACCGGCCCCGAAGGTGATCTGCTCGACGCGGTTGAAGGATTCGGCGGAGGCGGCGATGCGGATACGGGCAAACTCCAGGCCGTGGATGAGGAAGGCGAGCTCGATGGGGGTGCGGAGGCGCTGGGTAATGTCGGGCTGCGCGGCTGCGGGTAGCAAGGCGAGCACACGCTCCGTGGCCTCGGCGAAGCGGCTTTTGGCGCGGTCGGGATTGGGCGCGTGGTGCAGGTGGGTGGTCAGGTTGCCGGCGTCGGTGGGGTCGCGCGGGGTGAGGGTTTCTTCGCGCTGGTCGAGCTCGAAAAGCTCGTATTGGTGCGGGTTGGCGAGCCACGCGAGGCGCGCCAGGGTAAGCACAGCGGTGCCGCGGGGCAGGATGAGCTTGAGCCCGATAATGGTGTGGCGAGAGGATTCGCGCAGGTGGTTGAGCCACAGGATGCCGAGGGTGAGGATGCCGTCAATGGTCGTGAGGGCCTCCTCGTCGTTGATCGCGATGACGGCAAAACTTTGTGTGGCGCGGGTAAGCATGCCGCGCGCGTAGGCTGGCCCGAAGGAGCGTTCGAGGTCCATGGCGGTGCGGAAGGACTCGGGGCGCCAGCCCTCGTCGGCGAAGTGGCGGGTGAGGGCGCGCTCGAGCAGCTTGAGGAAGCGGGTGCGGGTGGTTTCGCGGGTGCTTGGGGTGCGGCGGTCCTTTTCGGCGGAAAACTCCAGGGTGGAGGGCTTCGCCTGGCCGAACTTCTGGGTAGTGACGCGGAGGAGCTTGGCGCGGGGGACGGCGGCGGTGATGCGGCGGACGAGGTTGGTTTCGTCGTTCCAGAGGTGGAGGGTGCAGCGGTTGTGGTCGGTGGTGAGGGTGTACCTGGCGGTGCGGAGGTCGAAGAGGATGCGGCCGTCTTCGCTGAGGACAGCAGCGGGGTATTCGGTGAGGTAGGCTTCAAGCGTGGCGGCGAGTTGCTCGGGGGTTTGGAGGGGAAGTGTCTCAGTCTTCATGGATGCAAGGGATAGAGCTTGTTTTTACTGGATGGTGCGTGCGACTTGTCCCTTGGCGTCAAGGAACTGAATGAGGGGATCGCCGTTTTCTGCCACCTTGAGGACGAGGCGCTTCTTCCCTTGTCCATCGCGAAGAACAAGCTGTGAAGATTTGTCCGCGGCCCGGCCGAGAGACGCCCTCTGCACACCTCCTCCGATATGCGCGGACTGAAACGCTGCATCCTTCGGGGCTCCATCGGGCATGGCTGTGATGCGCTGCAGTGCGGCGTAATTGGCGGCTTGATCGGGTTGGTCGTTGACGTAAATCCCTGCCCAGCGATCCTGACCCTCTTCTACGCTGAGGAGTTGCAGGGTCTGGTCCTGGTGGTAGCGGTCGAAGGTGAGACTGCCGCCGTTCATGGGCTTGCCGTCGACAAGACCACCACTATAAATAAGCCCGCCGTTCTCGGCACCTTCGTCGTTAAAGAAGAGCATGCCTGCCTGGGGGCGGTCCGGCCGGGGAAACTCGTCTTTGCCCATGATGAGGCCCGGCATGCGGCCGTGACTCGAGATGGTCATGCGCAGGGTGCCGTCCGGCTCGCGCACGTTGATGCGCTCCACATCCAGCTGCTGGAAGCGGCCGGAGTGAGGCGAGCCTGCCCCTGTGAGAACGAATGCGGCGAAGCCGATCGTCAGGATGGCTGCGTAAGTCCCTATGGCGCGGGAAAAATCGAACTTTCCGAAGCGGATCATCTTCAACACTCACAGTCTGGGCTGCTGATTCAGTAAGGCTACCAGCCCCTGGCGGCGCGCAGGTGGTGGATGTGGGCGAGGTGGTGCAGCGAGTGCCATTGGTAAAGGAGCAGGTTGGCTTCAAGGGTCATGGCACCGCGTTGGGGGTGGGTGAAGCCGCGCTGCCATTGCGGCTCGGTGAGGGACTGGAGGAGCATGACCCAGCGGGCATGGGTGGCTTCGACGATTTCGAGCGACCACTCGATGGGGGCGGCGACGGAGTCGTGGAGCGCGGCGAAGAGCGCTTCGGGGTAGACGACGATGTGTGGATAGTCTTCGGTGAGGGCGAGTTTGAAGCGGAAGACGGCGGTCGGGTGCGAGTCGCCGAGGTGGTGGACGAGCTGGCGGACGGTCCAGCCGCCCTCGCGGTAGGGCGTGTCGAGCTGGTGGTGGTTGAGGCCGGCAACGGCATTGCGGAGCTGCTGCGGGAAGTCGGCGAGGGTGGTGATGGCTTCGTCGCGCTGGTCGCGAGCGATGGGCCCGGTGGGCTGGGGCTGCGGACCCATGGGGTAGCGGGGGTCTGGATGGGGCGCTGGATTTTCGGAAGCCATGCGCTAAAACGTAGCACAATTGATGTGAGGGACGAGAAATGCGCATAAGGCCGGGTGCGGTGCTGCTGGGGATGGCCATGCTTGCGGGTTGCAGGCAGAAGGTGACGCTGCTGGAAGCGACAATTCCGGCCAGGGACCTGAAGCCGGCGCAGGACGCGGCCGTGCTGGTGCCGGTGCCGGGGCGGTTTGTGGGGTTCGACCGTAATGACTACCCGGGGGATAACCGTCTCGCAGAGTTGCGGAAAAGCTTTTCGTATGCGGGCTACTGGCTGACGCCGCCGCCGGGCGAGTCGGCAAACAGCTGGGTGGGCAAGCGCGCGGCGCTGCGGGATGCGGGGTTCGGCTTTCTGGTGCTCGCGAATGGGAAGCTGGAAAAGCAGATTCTCAAAGCCGGGATGACGCCGGATGCATTGGGCAAGGCGGATGCCGCGGTGGCGCTGGCAGCGGCGCGGCGGGAAGGATTTCCGAAGGAGACCATCGTGTTTCTGGACCAGGAAGAGGGCGGCCGACTGACGGACGCGCAGGCGGCTTACTTTTTCGGCTGGACTGAAGCCGTAGCGGCGAGCGAGTACAAGCCGGGGGCGTATCTGAGCGGACAGCAAAGCCCGGATGGCACCGGCCCGGACGGCCAGGTGGTCTACACGACCACGGCGGCCGATGTGCGCGAGCGGATCGCAACGGCAGGCAAGCATGGGGCGAAACTGCACGAGGTGGCGCTTTGGGTGTACGAGGATACGTGTCCGCCGGCGCCGGGATGCCTGGTGGCGGGCGCTCCGGCGCTGGATGGGAGCGGGACTCCCGGAGTGTTGGCCTGGCAATATGCGCAGAGCCCGCGCCGGCCGGCCGTGACGACGAGTTGCGCAGTGACCTACGGGACGGATGGGCTTTGCTACGCGGGCGCGACGAAGGATATTTTTGTGGACTTGGATGTGGCAGGTAGTGAGGATCCGAGCAAGGGGCGCTGATGGCAGCGGGGATTTACGTGGAACGGCGGGTGCGCGGAACGCTCGATGAGGTGTGGCGTCGCACACAGGAGCCTGCCGTGCATCAGCGCTGGGACCTGCGGTTTACGACCATTGCTTACCTGCCGCGGGTTGAGGGCGAGCCGCAAAGGTTTTTGTACGAGACGCGTTTGCTGCCGGGCGTCGCGGTGCGTGGGACGGGCGAGACCCTGGGCGAGCGCAATGCGGCCGATGGCAGCGCGACCTCGGCGCTGGGGTTTGCGGCGGAGACGAGTTGGGCGCTGATCGAGCGGGGTTCGGGCTACTGGAAGTATGTGCCGGTGTCGGACGGGGTGCGGTTTCTTACCTGGTATGACTACGGGGTGCGGTTTGGCTGGATGGGCAGGGTGGTGGACCTGGGCTTTCGGCCGGTGCTGGGTTGGGCCACGGCGTGGAGCTTCGACAGGCTGGCGCTGTGGATCGAGGAGGACCAGACGCCGGAGGTGTCGCTGACGTTTGCGTGGATACACGGCGTGGCGCGGATGGCGATTGTGCTGGTTTGGGTATGGCATGGGCTGGTGCCGAAGCTGCTGCTGCGCAATGTGGACGAAGTGCGCATGCTGACGGAGGCGGGGCTGCCGGGCTCGCTGGTGGGCTGGTTTGGCGCGCTTGAGCTGCTGATGGCTGTGCTGCTGCTGGTGAGCTGGGAACGGCGCTGGGCGCTGGTGGTGAACGCCGGGGTGATGCTGCTGGCGCTGGCCGGCGTGGCGGTAAAATCGCCCGAGTATATCGGCGCGGCGTTCAACCCGGTAACGCTGAATGGGTTGATGATTGCCTGCTCGGCGGTGGGTTGGATGGCAGCGGGACGTATGCCGCTGGCACGACGGTGTTTGCGCAAGGGAGCGAAGGCATGAGCATTTATCGCATGGCACTAGGGGCGGAGTTTGAACGGTTGCATCCGCAGATGCAGCGGCGGTTCGGGCTTACCGCGGAGGGTGGCGTGGCGGCCTTGGGGACCGGGGTAATGGACCGGGTATGGCATGGGGCGGCGTATACGCTGCCGTTTCTTTACCTGGGCACGTGGCGGAGCATCATGTTTCCGGAACAGGGCACGGGGGTGCCGTTCACGATTCAGAACTACGCCTATCGCGACCGGCTGGGAAGGGAAACAGTGACTTGGGTGCGGACGTTTGCGACAAAGAAAACAAGGCGGTTCGATGCATACATGATCTGGAGCGAGGCCCGCGGCTGCATTGTCGATTACCTGGGCACGCACCAGCATCTGGCGGTCGATCTTAAGATTTCGGTGGCCGAGAATGGCGGACTGCGGCTGCGCTCGACCGAGCAGCGGTTTTATGAGGGACCAGTGGCGTTCCGGTTTCCGATGGCAATGTCCGGCGTGGCCGACGTTTGCGAGTGGTGGGATAAGGCGGCGGCATGCTTTCGCATCAAGGTAGACGTGACGAACGCGCGCTGGGGGCCGTTGTTCGGGTATGAAGGGCGCTTTACGGTGGATTGGAAGGACGTTGGAGCGGGCGAGGTGCCGCGAGGGATTTTGCCGAAGCGGGTGGAAGCGCGAGAGTAGGTGAAAATGCTCGTAAGCGATCTACAGCGTTCCTGCTTCTTGGGATTTGGCGTTGGCGCGCGCTGTATCGCCGAGTGCGTTGAGCAGTTGGGCGTGGAAAAGCAAAAGCGATTTCAGGGCGTATTTGTATTCAGTTGCGAGTGACTGACCGGCTGGGCCGATGATAGCTTTACGTTGAAAAGTTTCTGCGGTTTCCAGATCTTTGTCTGCGCAAATGAGATCGCCGCCAAGCCCTTTAGCCTGCCCCGTTACGCCGTAGGCTGCAGAGCTACCTGATTCGTCGTCTTGTCCCTGAAGCACAACCGCAATCGCCTTTTCGCCTGCCTGTGTAGCCAGTTTGAATTGCTTGTCTGCGATCAGGGCGGACGCGTAGTAGACATAAGCGGATCGACGCTCGATGTATCTTGCGTTAGGCGAGAACAGGTCAGCTTGTTTCGCCGCTGCGCCACAGGATCGTACTCGTTGTGCAGGTTCGGCGCGTTGGCTTACGTCTTTGTGACATGCATCGCTAAGAGGAAAGTAGGCTTTGGCGACAGCGAGGTCGTTCGCATTGGCAGGTGCGGCGAGATGGAAGGGGACAGCGATCTTCGCGGAAACTGGTTGCGCGATCCCATCTTTAAGAAAGGGCTGGTAGTGCCACTGCATAACGGCTTGCTGAGCTGCTCCGCGAAGCATGGCAGGACCGCTAAGAGCCTTTGCCGCGGTGACGTTGCCGGATGCATCGATGTCCAATTGGAGAACAACTTCCCCTTGAACCTGGGCAGCTTTGGCGATTGCAGGATAGATAGGGTCAGGATGTGTAAGAAGATGTTGCTGGAGCTCCGGATTGTCTATAGGTATGACCTGTGAGCGAACGGCAACGCTGAGGCAAAGGAGAGTGAGAAGTACGGAACAGCGTGAAAGAAGGAAGGTTGAGGCGCGCATGTCGTCATTTTAGTCATGCCAGGCGAGTGGTTATGGCATTTCTTCTGCAGGTTTCGCCGGTTCTATAAGTCGCGCCTTCGGCGCTCTTGTCTACGATAGCCACAATACCCGGGCCTTCGGCAAAGGCTGATGTAAGACGGGCCTTCAGCCCTAAAGCAAGAGCACTTCAGCTGAAGGAAATCGATCTAGCTGCGGCTGTTGTCACAGATGGCACTAGGTGTTCAGCGCCGTTTTCATGGAACGCGGCGGTCCTTATGATGAGAGCATGTGGATGCCGGCCTTGCCTGTGGTGACAATGGTGCAGGACTCAGGCGAGAAGACTAAGGAGCGCGTGATGCATGCTTCGGGGACGTTCACGGTGAAGACCACGCCGCAGCAGGATGCCATTGCGGCGGGGAGGATGACGCTTGAGAAGACGTTTATGGGTGGGCTGGTAGGCGAGAGCCGGGGGCAGATGCTTTCGGCGTTAGGGACCGTAAAGGGCTCTGCTGGGTATGTGGCCATCGAGACGTTTACGGGGTCGCTGGACGGGAAGGCCGGAACATTTGTGCTGCAGCACTCGGGCTCGATGCGCGGCGGGACGCCTACGTTGCAGGTGACGGTTGTGCCGGATTCGGGCACGGGCGCGCTGGCGGGCATCAGCGGGACGATGACGATCGATCCGACGGGCGGCGAGCATCGCTACACGTTCGACTATGTGCTGCCCTAGCGAATGATTTGGCGATTGGGGGTTGGGAGCCTATCATGGGGTAGATGACACCTGCCGCAGATTTGCTTGTCGATGTTGCCCCTGACCACAAACGGTACTTTATAGAAAAGCTGGGCCTGAGTGAGCGGCTGATGGAGCGTTGCCTGGGCGAGGCGCTCTCGGCCGGTGGGGACTATGCGGACCTGTATTTCGAGTCGGTGACCTCGACCTCGCTGGGCATGGACGAAGGCCTAGTAAAGACGGCGAGCCAGGGCATTTCGGTCGGCTGCGGCATTCGTGTAGTAAGCGGGGAACGGACCGGCTTTGCCTTTACCGACGACCTATCGAGCGAGCGCCTGTTGAAGGCGGCGCGGACGGCGGCGCTGATCGCAAGCGGGCCGGCGAAGGAGCTGGCGAGCGGCTTTCGCCACACGGAGATCCCGCAGCTTTACCCGATTGCGGGCGTCACCTCCGACGCTGCCATCGCCGACAAGCTGAAGCTGCTGGAGCGTGCGGATAAGGCAGCGCGGGCGTACGACTCGCGCATTACCCAGGTGCGGGCGAGCATCAACGACGAGCTGCGGCGCATCCTGATTGCGGCTAGCGACGGGACGTTTGCCAGCGATACGCAGCCCCTGGCGCGGCTGAATGTGTTTGTGATCGCGAAGGATGTGAAGGACCTGGCGCGGGGTTCGAGCGGCGGCGGCGGGCGGGTCACGCTCGAGTTCTTCGAAGGTGCCAAGAGCCCGGAGCACTTTGCCGCCGAGGCTTGCCGGACGGCGCTGCTGCAGCTGGGCGCGGCCGAGGCTCCGGCAGGCGAAATGGAAGTGGTGCTTGGGCCGGGGTGGCCGGGCGTGCTGTTGCACGAGGCTGTAGGGCACGGGCTGGAGGCGGACTTCAACCGCAAGAAGACGAGCGCGTTTGCGGGGCTGATCGGCCAGCAGGTGGCTTCGAGCAAGGTGACTGTCGTCGATAACGGGACCATGGCCGGCCGGCGCGGAAGCCTGAACGTGGACGACGAAGGGGTGCCGACGCAGGAGAACGTGCTGATCGAAAATGGCATCCTGAAGGGCTACCTGACGGACAAGATGTCGGCGCGGCTGATGGGCACCAAAAGCACGGGCAGCGGACGGCGCGAGAGCTACCACCACATCACCATGCCGCGCATGACCAACACCTACATGCTGAACGGCGACGACATGCCGGGAGACATCATCAAGAGCGTTAAGAAGGGCCTGTACGCGGTGAACTTTTCAGGGGGCTCGGTAGATATTACGACCGGCAAGTTTGTGTTTTCGGCAAGCGAGGCTTACCTGATCGAGGATGGGGTGGTGACGCGGCCGGTGAAGGGTGCGACGCTGATCGGCAATGGGCCGGAGGCGTTGAAGTATGTGTCGATGGTGGGCAACGACCTGGCGCTCGACGAGGGGATTGGAACCTGCGGCAAGCAGGGCCAGAGCGTGCCGGTGGGCGTTGGCATGCCGACCGTGAAACTGGACAGGATGCTGGTTGGGGGGACAGGACGCTAATGGCTGTGGAGCGCGAGAAAATTTACGACTGCGAAGTGAAGCGGCGGCGAGTTGCGGCAGGCGGTGGGTACGAACCGTTCTGGAAGGTAAAGTCGGTAGCCGATGCCGTGGGCGATAGCGACACGGAGTTTCGCTGTAAGGATTGCCATGGCGAAGTGAAGCTGATGGGGCGGAACGGCAAGGCCGGCACGGTTCCTTTTGTGGAGCATAAAGTGGCCGCAGATAGCGAATATTGCGCGAACGGGATGCTGTTTCGCAAGGCGACGGATGGGCGCGAGGCGAAGCTGTCGGACAAGCCTGTCCAATAAGAGTTAGCTGGAGAGCGGGCTGAAGCGGCCGCTTGCGTGTACTCGAAAGAAGCATCAGCGAACGACGACGGGATTGCGGGAGATGATCATGGCGAGTGCAGAGCGGGAAAAGTTTTTCGAGTGCGAAGTAAAGCGGCGCCGGGTACGTGCAGCAGGTGGGTATGAGCCGTTCTGGAAGGTAAAGCCGATTGCCGAAGCGCTGGTGGACGAGGATACGGAATTTCGCTGCAAGCATTGCGGCGGGGCGATGAAGCTGTTTCGCCGGCACACGGTGGGCGCGCCGCCGCCACATCTGGAGCACAAGCTGAAGACCGATTCCGAATACTGCTCGGCGGGCATGTGGTTTTTGAAGGCGACCGATGGGCGTGAGTCGCGGTTGAGTTCGGCACCGGTTCGCTAAGCAGCTTGGCTGGAACTAGAGCAGCTTGACTGGAAGTAGAGCCGTTTTCCTGAGCCTCGGTTCGGGAAAACGGCTTGTTGTTTGGAGAGGGTGACGATGCAGAGCGCGGTTGCTACGGACTTGCTGGTGTTGACGAAGGATGTGCTGGGACGGGCGTTGCAGGCCGGGGCTACGGACGCCGAATGCGTAGCCTACGAGGGCGAGGAGTTTTCCGCGCTGGTGCGGCTTGGGCAGGTGGAGACG
This sequence comes from uncultured Granulicella sp., assembly GCA_964282835.1. Classification (GTDB taxonomy): domain Bacteria; phylum Acidobacteriota; class Terriglobia; order Terriglobales; family Acidobacteriaceae; genus Edaphobacter. The sequence continues at coordinate 3,741,297 of OZ196157.1, read as the reverse complement.
TTGAAGGAGTCGGGGTCGCGGGCGCTCGGCCTGCGGGTGTTCAACGGGCTGCGCACGGCTTCGACTTCGACTTCGGATCTTTCGCGCGATGGGTTGGAGCGGTTGGTGCAGGGCGCGATCGAGCTGGCCAAGGTGACGAGCGAAGACCCGTTTGCGGGGCTGCCGGACAAGGACGAGTTCGGCAAAGTGGCCGGCGATCTAGGGCTCTACTTCGAAGACGTAAACGAGATGGTGCCGGCGGAGCGGATCGAGATTGCCAGGCGCTGCGAGGCGGCGGCGATGGGGTACGACACGCGCATCGAGAATTCGAATGGCGGTGACTTCGATACGGCCACGAGCCACAAGGTGATGGTGAATTCACGTGGGTTCGAAGGTGAATCGAGGCGGAGCTATTGCGGCTTTTCGGCGGCGCCGATTGCGCGTGACGAAAAGGGTGGCATGCAGCGGAGCTACTGGTACTCGAGCGCGAGGACGACGCGTCTGCTTGAGAACCCGGAAGAGATCGGCGTGATTGCCGCGCAACGCACGCTGCGGCGGCTGGGCGCCAGACAGGTGAAGACGCAGCGGGTGCCGGTAGTCTTTTCGCCCGAAGTTGCGCGCGGGATCATGGGCAACATTTTCGAGGCGGCCAACGGCGACTCGATTTACCGGCACGCTTCGATGTTCGACGAGATGCTGGGCGAACGGGTGGCGGGCGAGAATGTAACGATCGTCGACGACGGGACGATGGTGTTTGAGGATGCCGGATTCCGGCTGGGCGGCTTCGGAACTTCGGCCTTCGATGGCGAAGGTCTACCCACGCGGCGGACGGTGCTGGTGGAGCGCGGCATCCTGAAGAACTATGTGCTGAATACCTATACCGGTCGCAAACTCGGAATGCCTTCGACCGGGAACGCGTCGCGCGGGCTGGCGGGCAACCCTGGGATTGGGGCGGGGAACTTCTACCTCGAAGCCGGAAAGCTGACGCCGGAGCAGGTGATCGGGGAGGTAAAGCAGGGCTTGTACGTGACGGAGGTGATGGGCTTCGGGACGAACCTGGTGACGGGCGATTATTCGCAGGGCGCGGCGGGGCTGTGGATCGAGAATGGCGAGCTGACGTACCCGGTAGAGCAGATTACGATTGCTGGGAACCTGAAGGACATGTACCGCAATATCTCCGCGATTGGCAACGATCTGCGCTTCCGGAGTGCAAGTGCGAGCCCCACGATCCGGGTAGAAGGAATGACGATCGCGGGCGCTTGAGGGCTCATGGGACTGGATACCGTTGAGCGTGTGAGGTCACCATGGTGAGTAACTCTTGAGTTGTCATCTTGAGCCCCACCCAGGTGCGTTGTGGTGTGGATCGCGTGTAGAAAAGGATAGAGCAAGCACAACCGTAGAGTCCCTCCAGCGCTGACAGCAAAGATTCAGGTGCCTTCTATCGGTACCGACTGCAAGCGGAAAAAGACAGAAGCCCCTGCCTGGTTGCGGGCAGGGGCTTCTGGGTGCGGCGATGTCTGGCAATGTGCGCTGCCAGGTCTGCAGTTTAGGGGACGGTGATTTTGTTGCTGAGCAGGGTGACGGCCCCATTTTCGGCAAGAGCGCGGCCACGCAGGGTGGCGTCCGTACCGAGGCTGATGGAAGCGTAGGCGAGGATGTTGCCTTGCCAGGCGGCGCCGCCGTTGATGGTGGCCGAGGTGCCGACCTGCCAGAAGACGTTGGCGGCGGAGGCTCCGTTGATGAGGACAACCTGCGTACCACCTGCGGCGTTGAAGGTGCTGCCGATCTGGAAGATGAAGACCGCGTTGGGATCGCCCTGGCCATCGAGGGTGACGCTGCCTGAGTTGAGGGTGACGGTGCTCGCGGTGCTGTAGAGGCCTGGAGTGAAGGTGAGGTTGCTGAGGTCTGTGGGCAGCACGGCGGGTAGCAGGAGACCCGCCGCATTGGTGTAGGCAGTGCTGAGGTCGCTCTTAGCGGCAGCAGCATCCTGGTTGTCGAAGGTAGCGACGTAGGTGCCGGTGACGAAGCCGGTCTCTGCGGTGCCGGGGCTCAGGCCGACGTTGCCGCCCACGATGGTGGTTGGGTCAGGAACGGTGCTGGAATTGGTGATGGTGCTGTAGGCAACGACGGCATAATTGGCAGCCGAACCCAGAGCTACGGGTGCCTGGCAGGCGGAGTTCGAGGTTACGACGGGTGTGCTGAAGCTTGCCGGTGGCGATGAGAGGCCGATGAAGGGAGAAGCGGCGGGCGCGAGATTGAAGAGCGCCGGAACATTGTTGGTAGGGTTCTGGGCGATGTACCAGGCTGACTGGATGGTATCGGCAGGCAGAAAGGAAGCGCTTGCGGGTCGGGCGTTGGCGGCAAGCGAGGCGCACTGGCCGTCGACGAGCGAGGAATTGATGCAGTAGGAGATGGTGTTCGCGACGGAGTTGAGGACGAGTGCATTCTGGTCGCTGGTGGCGTAGCTGTTGATGTGCTGAAGGGCTGCGCCGGAGGTGATGTTGGCGAGATTGTTGGCCGTGGCGAAGGCGTCCTGCAGGGCGTTGTAGGCGCTCGCGGGGGCACCGATGGCCGGTGCGCCAGTGTTTTCGGTGGCGGGCGCTGCCATAAAGGGTTGGAGCGCGGTGACCGCCGCTACGGTGGTGACCTCGTTGATTTCGATCTGCAGGCTGGGGGAAAGACCGATGCTGGCGTTGCAGCCATCGAGCACCGCCATGAGGGCGATGTTGGTGTTGGCCGGCATGCCGACGCCTGGGCTGCCGCCGGAGGCGACGATGTAGAAGTGGCTTGCGGCAACCGGGGGGAGATAGTCGCCGGTGATGGAGAAGCCGCCGTTGCTATCAGTAACGGGCAGGGTGCCGGTGATAAGCGGGGTGGAGCCTATGCCGTAGCCGCCGCCGGTGGTGGGGGTTCCCGCAGCGTAAAGCTGGATAGTAGCGCCGGAGACAGGCTGCTGGCCGCCATGGACGACGCCCTGAAGGGCGAGCTTCTGCGAGTTTGGCGCGATGGTGGCGGGTGAGGTAAGCGTGTTGCCGGCACCGCAGCCGACGGCAAAAACGAGGGAAAGTAAGGTGCAGGAGATGCGAGCCTGCTGGCCCTGAGAGCTTCGCATGATGTAGTTCTCTTTCTTGGCAGTTTTGCTGCCACTTGCAGAACCACATCGAACGCGGTTCCAACTTAGAGCGTTTGAAGACCCGAGTAACTATGCACGTGCTTACTCCCAGCTAAACATTTGTGTGGCAGAGCAATGAACTTCAGCCACGCCTAACCCTATCGACTGCATTAGAGAGCCGACATACCACAATGGTGTGAGGAGAGGCCGGAAGGTGGTACTCGGGATGGCTGGGTAGAATAGGAGTGTGGCGGCGGGCTTCGAGTTCGGTTGGCGAGTGGTGTTTGAGCCTGGAGGGGCAGCGGAGATTTTGCGCTCGTTGCCGGCGGCGCCCGGGGTGTTTGCCTTGCGTGGGGAGGCTGCGGGAGCGGAGCCGTATCTGACGCGGGCGGCGGATGTGCGGCGGCGGGTGACGCGGCTGCTGGCGCCGCCGGAGGTGGGCGCGGATGGGGCCGTGGTGCAGTCGAAGCGGCTGAACCTGCGCGACCGGGTGCGAACAATCGAGTGGACGGTGACGGGGTCGGAGTTTGAGTCGCTGCTGGTGCTGTATGACGCGAGCTCGAGCGTGTATGGAGCGGCCGAGGCGCGGCGGCGGATGCGTCTGCATACGCCTTATTTTCTGCGGCTGACGATGGAACATGCACACCCACGGGTGTATACGAGCAACCGGCTGGGCAGGCGGGGGCTTGAGCGGACCTATGGGCCGTTTGGCTCGCGGATGGGTGCGGAGCGTTATCTGGATGGAGTGCTCGACCTGTTCAAGCTGCGGCGTTGCTGGGAGGATTTGCAGGTGCATGCGGAGCATCCGGGATGCGCGTATGGGGAAATGAAGAAGTGCATGGCGCCATGCAATACGGGCTGCTCGGCGGAGCAGTACGGGGCGGAGGCGCGGGCGGTGGAGGCGTTTCTGCGGACGCGTGGCGAGTCGATGCTGGAAGGCATTGCACTAGAACGGGAACGGGCGTCGGCGGAGATGGAATTTGAAGCCGCGGCGGCGGCGCATGAGCGCTACAGCAAGGTGAAGGCAGTGGCGGCGCTGGCCGATGAGTTGGTGCGTCCGGTGCCGGAGTTGCGCGGGGTAATCGTGCAGCAGGCCGCTGGGGGGGATGCAACGCAAGAGGCGGCAGTATTTCTGCTGGAGCGTGGTTGTTTGTACGGGCCCGAGCGGCTATCGACGCTTGGCGTCAGGGCCGTAAAGGAGCAGACGAGTGTGGGGTCGAGCCTGTTTGCGCAGCCGCTGATGCTGGCGGCGGTGCCGCTCGAGGGTGGGGAGACCGAGGCAAGCTCGCCGGAGGTGCGGGCGGCCGGCGTGCTGGCCAGGCTGGAAGCGCGGATGGACGCTACGCTTGATGTGGCGGCGATGAGCGATCATCTATCGCTGCTGCGGCGCTGGTACTACCGGCCGGAGAACCAGCGGGTGGGCGAGTTCTTTTTCCCCAATGCGGATGGAAGCTGGCCGGTGCGGCGCATCTTGCGTGGGGCGGCAAGGATGGCGCTGGGCGATCCGAAGGCGATGGCGGAGACGCGGCGGGATCTGGTGCCAGAGATGAAGACAAAGATTCTGCATGAGGGGCGCGAAGGAGTGGAGCGAGTGGTGGCGGATGTGGGGAGACGGGGGCGGAAGAAGCGCTAGCTTCTGCTTTCATCAAGGGGTATGGGAAAGGCACTAAAGAGCGGACAGGCAGCTGCGCTTTCCTGTGGATGAAAAGCGTAGAAAAGCAGGAGCAGGAACGTGCAACGGTAAGGAAGTTAGACTAGGGTTTGGGTAGAGGAGCAGGGTGTGGTTGAACTGGCATTTTCTATACTTTCGGCGGATTTTGCGCGGCTGGCGGATGGCATTGCGGCGGCTGAGCGCGGGGGTGGGACAATTGTGCATGTGGATGTGATGGACGGGCATTTCGTGCCCAACATCACGTTTGGGCCGCCCGTGGTGAAGGCAGTGCGCGCAGTGACGAAGATGCCGCTCGATTGCCACCTGATGATCGAAGAGCCGGACCGGTTTATCGAGGACTTCGCCAAAGCCGGGGCGGACATGATCTCGGTACACCAGGAGGTTTGCCGGCATCTGCACCGCACGCTGCAGTTGATCGTGCAGGCCGGGGTGAAGCCGGCGGTGGTGATCAATCCGGCGACTCCGGTTGAGATGCTGGTAGAAGTGCTTCCCATGGTGCATCACGTGCTGGTGATGAGCGTGAACCCGGGCTTCGGCGGGCAGAACTTTCTGCCGCTGGCGCTCGACAAGATTGCCCACCTGGCAGAGCTGCGCGAGACCATGGGGCTGAACTTTCGCATCGAGGTGGACGGCGGCATTGCTCACGATACGGTGGCGAGCGTGGTCGAAGCAGGAGCGGACATGCTGGTGGCGGGCTCTGCGATCTTTGCCGCACCGGACGACCACACGATGACCGAGCAAAACGCGCGGAAGTTTCTCGAAGTAGCTCGGGCGGCAGCGAAGGCGTAAAATATTGAGAGGCCGAAGTCAAGGCTACGGGGTTGGCAGAGCGTGAGTGAATACAGCAGGATTTTGACGAAGGGGCGACTCTCCTTCTTTTTGAGTAGACGTTCGGCGTTGCTGCCCGGTGTTGCGCTGGCTGGGTTCGTGTTTGTGGCGAGCGCTGGGGCACAGTCCGGTATCCCGGTCACGATACCGGCCGTGACGAACGCTTCGCCGGCAACGCAAAGCCAGCCGCAAACACCGGCCTCGACCCAGACCCAGGTTGAAAGCCAGACTCAGACCGCACCCGCTGCTCCGGTTGAAGGCACCGCCGGGCAGCCCGTACCTACCGCTTCGACGACGTTTTCGCGCGGCCGGAAGAAGGACGACAAGGTCGTTCCGTCCAAGGATACGAAGAAGGCGCTCGACCGGGTAAAGAAGGACGATCTGCTGGTGGGCCAGGATTCGAAGCTGCCCGACAAGCAGCTGTATGACAAGGCGCAGGCGGCGATCAAGAAGGGTCACTTCGACGTGGCGCGGCTGGACTTGCAGACCATGCTGAACACCTATCCTGACTCGCAGTACCAGATGCGCGCCAAGCTGGCGATTGCGGATAGCTGGTACCGGGAAGGTGGCACGGCCGCGTTGACCCAGGCCGAAAGCGAGTACGCGGACTTCCGGGTATTTTTCCCGAACGTGCCCGAGGCGGCCGAAGCGCAGATGCGCATTGGCGACATCTACTTCCGCCAGATGGACAAGCCGGATCGGGATTACGCCAAGGCGCTCCATGCGGAGGAAGAGTACAGGCGCATGCTCACCGACTATCCGGATTCGACCTTGGTGCCGCAGGCCAAGCAGAGGCTACGCGAGGTGCAGGAAGTTCTCGCCACGCGTGAATCCGACATTGCGCAGTATTACGCCACGCGCGACAACTACGCGGCCGTGATTGCGCGCGACCAGACCATCGTGGATACCTTCCCCCTTTACAGCCATATGGACGACGTGCTGATTGGGCTGGGCGATGCGTATGAATCGGAAGTCCGCTTTCTGCGGACGCTGAAGCTGCCGGAAGCCGGCAAGGCAAAGCTCGAAGCGCTGTATGACGGACAGGCGGCCGCCGCGTATCGCAAGGTGGTGCTCGAGCACTCGGCTTCGTTGCATGTGGAAGACGCGAAGGATCGTCTGTCCGCGATGAACCTGCCGGTGCCCACGCCAAGCCGCGAGCAGGTTGCGGCCAGCGAGGCGCTCGAAAACAGCCGTGCGCAGTACAAGCTGGTGGATGTGGTGCGCGGATTCGTCCTGCATGAGCCCGATACCGTGCTGGCCTCGCGGATTGGTGATCCGACGATGACTGATCCCAAAGGCACCTTCGCGCCGACGGTCGTCAAGCGGGTTCAAGACGACTTCAAGGATGCATTCAACGCGGGCGTTGTGCCCGCGGCCGCACTCATAGCTCCGGGCACAACACCTGCGGCGGTGCCGGTGGAAGCAGCGGCTGTTCCTGCGGCCGGCGCGCCGGATACACCGGCAAAGCCTCTGGCTTTCGAAAACATCCCCACCTCGGATACGGGCGCGCCATCCGCGGCAACCACCACGTTTTCGACCACTCCGACGACCACCACGGGCGGCAACGCCGCAGGCCTGGGCGTGGAAATCGTAACCCGGCCTGCGACTACGACGACCGATACGCCGGGCGGTTTGACGGCTGTAGGTCCGAAGGATGCGTCTGCGCTGCCGGCTGCGGAATCTGCGGCTGCTGCGCCGGATCGCCCAAACGAAATCAACACGGCGACCCCACCGGCCCAGACGCCCGCCGCAAACGGCAAGTCGACGCCCCAGCCGGCGTTCGACAAGAGCGATGAATCGTCGAGCAAGCACAAGAAGAAGAAGGGCGTAAAGAAGATCGTCGAGCCGCTATAGAGCTCGATGGCGTAAAAGGGGCGCGACTTCGGTCGCGCCCCTTTTGCATGCGGTGCTAGGCTTAAGAGGATGAGCGACGCAACGACAAACGAATTGGCCAAGGCGTACGAGCCGGCCGCGATCGAAGAGAAATGGGCAAAATACTGGGTGGAGCAGAGGCTGTTCGACACACCCGCGGGTGGCGACGGTAAGGCCTTTACGATGCTGCTGCCGCCGCCCAACGTGACCGGTAGGCTGCACATGGGCCACATGTTGAACCAAACCGAAATGGACATCCTCACCCGCTGGCACCGCATGCGCGGCGAGACGGCGCTTTGGGTTCCGGGCACCGACCACGCCGGCATCGCCACCCAGATGATGGTCGAAAAGCAGCTTGCGGCCGAAGGCAGGACGACCCGCAAGGAGATGGGCCGTGAGGCATTTACCGAGCGCGTGTGGGAGTGGAAGCGGCAATATGGCGGGGCGATTACAGACCAGATGCGGCGTCTAGGGGCGTCGGTCGATTGGTCGCGCGAGTACTTCACCATGGACGAAGACCTTTCGGGCGCGGTGAATGAAGCCTTCGTGCGGCTTTGGGAGCAGGGGCTCATCTATCGCGGCGCCTACATCGTCAACTGGGACCCGGTGATGCAGTCGGCGGTGTCGGACCTCGAGGTGGAAAACGAGGAGCGCGTGGACAAGCTGTACTCGATCCGCTACATGCTGGCGGATGGAAGCGGGTCGATTGTGGTGGCGACGACGCGACCAGAGACGATGCTGGGGGATACGGCAGTCGCGGTGAATCCGGCCGACACCCGATATAGCGATGTCGTCGGCAGGATGCTGAAGCTGCCGCTGACCGGGCGCGAAATACCCGTGGTGGCCGACGACTGGGCAAACCCGGAGTTTGGCACGGGTGCCGTAAAGGTAACGCCGGCGCACGATCCGAACGACTTTGCCATCGGCCAGCGCTGTGGGCTGCCGAGCATCACGGTGCTGGACAAGACGGCCAAGATCGACCTGCCGGCAGAGGCGCTGGGCGACAACGACGAAGGCCGGGCAGCGCGGGAACGCTACCAGGGGCTGGACCGGTTTGCCGCGCGCAAGCGGATCGTCGAAGACCTGGAAGCGGCGGGGCTGCTCGTCGAGGTAAAGGACCATGCCATGACGATCCCAGTCAGCCAGCGTTCGGGGTCGGTGATTGAGCCGCGCTTGAGCGACCAGTGGTTTGTCAGGATCCAGCCGCTCGCGGACAAGGCGATTGCGGCGGTCAAGGAAGGGCACATCCGATTTACGCCGGAGATGTACGAGAAGACTTATTTCGAGTGGATGGGCAACATTCACGACTGGTGCATCTCGCGGCAGCTCTGGTGGGGGCATCGCATTCCGGCATGGTATTGCGGCGCCTGCGGAGACTTGTGCGTGGCGCGTACAGCACCGCAGACGTGTGCCAGGTGTGGCAGCGCGGAGCTGGTGCAGGAGACCGACGTGCTGGACACTTGGTTTTCCTCCGGGCTGCTGCCGTTTACCGTGTTAGGCTGGCCGGTGGAAAAGCCGGATATGGCGCAGTTTTATCCGACCGACGTGCTGGTGACCGGGTTCGACATTTTATTTTTCTGGGTGGCGCGCATGATCATGCTCGGCACGCACTTCATGCTCGACGTGCCGCTGGCCGACGGCAGCGCCCGCACGCTCAAGGACGCGGTGCCGTTTCGCGAGGTGTACATCCACGCGCTGGTGCGCGATGCCGACCGGCAGAAGATGTCGAAGACCAAGGGCAATGTAATCGACCCGATCGACATCATAGGGCGATTCGGTACGGATGCGGTGCGGTTTACGCTGGCCAGCATGGCCTCGCCGGGTACCGACATTGCCTTTTCCGAAGAGCGCACGGATGGCTATCGCGCGTTTGCCAACAAGATCTGGAACGCGGCGCGCTTCCTGCTGATGAACGTGGAACGTGGGCGCGAGGCCGGCTTTACGGCGAAGCTGGATGCGCGCATGCTGCTTCAACCCGGCGGTGGTGAGCCGACACTCGCTTCCGCCGGTCCGATGACCGCGCCCGGAACGCTTGGACTGGCGACCCGCTGGATCATCTCGCGTATGCATGCGGTGTGCGCGGAGGTGGAGCGGGCTCTGGCGGCGTATCGGTTCGACGAGGCGGCCAACGCGGTTTATCGGTTCTTCTGGGGTGAGTTCTGCGACTGGTACCTGGAGCTCGCGAAGGTGCAGCTGGAGTTTGGCGAGGGCCGCAAGCCAGACACGGCCACGACGCTGAACGCGCTCGTGAGTTTGTACGAGGCGGCATTGCGGCTGCTTTCTCCTTTCATGCCATTTCTGACAGAGGAGATCTGGCACGCCGTATATGCGGCCCTGGGTCAGACGGTTCCGGCGAAGTCGATTGCACTGACGCGCTATCCGGCTGCGGCGGACTTCGGCCCGGATGCGCGGGCGGAGCGGGAGATGGCGCTGCTGCAGGACGTGATCGTGAGCGTGCGGGCGCTGCGCAAGGAGCTTGCGGTCCCGGAGAAAGAGGCGACGCCGGTGCGGTTGTTTGCGGCGGAAGCGGAGACCAGGCAGCTGGTCAGCAGCTCTGCCGAGACGCTGGCGCGGATGGCGCGGGTCTCAAACGTGGAGATTAGCGACGCGGCGTTGAGCGGTGCGGGGGTAAGGTCCGCGGTGGGCTTCGATGTGCAGGTGGTGTACGAGCGCGTTGTGGATGTGGTGGCGGAGCGCGAGCGGCTGACGAAGGACCTGGCGAGGTATGAAAAAGGTCTGGCGGCGGCGGAAAAGCAGCTGGGCAACGAAGGCTTTATGAGCCGGGCACCAGCCCACATTGTGGAGGGTCTGCGCAAGCAGGCGGCGGAGACGAGGGTGCTGTACGAAAAGACCGTGGCTGGCCTGGCGGAACTCTAGCTAATTTTCTATCGGGGGAGAGCCGAGACCGTTTGTTGTCACGGCCCCAGGTCTCAGAAGCGAGACCTAGGGCACCCAGTTTCTGGGCTGTGAAGCGCAATGCAACCGCAGATTCCCTTCGGGACTGACAACAAGGTTTACTACGGCTTCTTGTTCTGGGTGGGTTCACGGTCTTCGATGGCGGTGTTGACGGGTTCGTCGCCGAAGTCGCGAGCTCCGTAATCGTAGTCCTTGCCACCGTCCGTGTCCTCGGGCGTGGCGGACTGGTGGGTGCGGTTCTCTTCGTCGAGGCCCCAGCCCTGCTCGTGGGCGTACTCGCCGGCGAGGCCTCGCGTATGCTCGCCGAAGCCGCGTGGCTCGGGAGATGTTGCCGGTTGCTTATCCTTCTCGTCTGGCATGGTCGCGCCTCTCTTGGATCAGATGGCGCGGACGTGCATGAGGGTATCCAGGCGAGCCGAAGGACGCCTACGCCATGGCGAACTTGCGGCAGTGCTCGAGATACGCCGCTTCGTGGCTCGCGACCAAGTCGACCACCGAACGCCAGAGCCAGTGCGGCGCATCGAGCGTCTTGGTGTGGTTACGGGTGAGTTCGGTCTTCCATGCCTTGCGGGTGGCCGGGTCCATCTGGCGCGCGTGCGCTTTGCCTACAATGCCCGCGAGATACTCGGCCGCGGCCACGGCTTCGTCGCGGGTAAGCCGATCCATTTCGAGCTTCAGGTCCTGCGGCATCAGCTCGCGCAGCACCACGGGCCGGCGCAGCAGGGTAGCGGCGATCATGCGCTCGCCGAGAAAGGGCGAAAGCGCGCGCGCCCCGGCGACGACCCGGTTGGCATAGTCGTTCTGTTCATCGTAGGCCTGGGCGGCGGGCGCGGCGGCTTTGACAGCTTCCTTGATGTCGATCAGCGAGAAGATGCCGTCGCGCTTTTTGCCGATGCCCAGCAGCACCGCAAAGCGCAGGCGGCCCAGTGAGGAGCAGCCTTTCATCCAATAGGCGGCGTCGAGCACACGGATTTTTGCGTCGCTGTGGATGCCGGAGAGCAGGTCCCTGGCCTCGGTGGACTGGAAAAGTGCTTCGATCGCAGTGCGTTCCTCCGGTGCGAGCGCCCAGAAGTTGCGGCCGAGCGGGATGCTGGGCGTGACGTCCTGAATGCGCTCTTCGGCGAGGTGCCGCCAGCGGCGCCGGGTAGCCTGCTGCATCACCTCTTCGATGGGACTGGCTTTGGAGCGGGCTTTGGGCTCGCGCCCAGGTGCGGCCAGGGCCTGTTCGTAGCCGATGACCATGCGCTCGATCATGTGCGCGGTCGTGACGCCCGGCAGGTCGCTGCCGCGTGCCGCGGTGGCGAGCGAAAGGCCAAGGCGAATCAGGTCGTGGGCCGGATTGCCGACAACCGTCTGGTCGAGGTCACGAATCTCGATCTCGATCTTGCCTTCGGTATTGGCCACCGGACCGAGATTGCCGACGTGGCAGTCGCCGCAGATCCAGACAGGCGGGCCTGCCGGCAGGTTATCGCCGGAGCCCTGAGCGAGCCACTCGTAAAACTTGAGCGTGTTGCCGCGCACGTACGCATGGGCGGAACGGGCCATTTTGCTTCTGCGGGATCTTTCGAGGATAGTAGCGCGGTGCTCGGGCTGGGTGGGAACTGGCTTCGTCTTCATCTCTTTGTAACATTCTACAAAGGCGCGTCCAGGTGTGCGGGCTGACGGTGGCTTTACTGTGCAGGATGGAAACGCCTACGCATGTCCTTTCGCTTCTTTCTGCAGCGCCTGGTCGGTGGCGATGACGACGTTCTCGTGCTTTATCTCAAGACGGAGCCGATTGAAGCCGCTCATATATACGTTGGCCACCCAGACGAGAGCGAACCACGCGATGAGATATCCGCGCCAACCCTCGTAGAGCAGGGTGAAGCGAGTCACAATAAGGAAGAACGCGGTGACGTAGTGGGAGAAGCAATATTCGCAGGTAAAAAGGTAGAAGAATTTGCGGGCGGGAGCAGGTTTGCAATCCTGCGACTTGCGCTGGCAGTACTCGCGCGGCTCACGGAAAACCTCTTCATGGGTCACGGTCCAGGAGGCGCAGGCGATGGGCAGCGCAAGCAGTACGAGGAAGGCGAACTGGTGGGATAGCGGCATCATGAGGAAATCCTTGGAGAGTGCCTGGCCCGGAATGCGGCACCATGCGTACCCGAAAGGGGTGCGAATCGCTCCGTTCATGATGAGATGCGCACGGCAGGATTAGGATGGGGTGCATGGATTGGAAGAGCAAGCGGGTGCGCGGGATACTGGAAACGGCGCTGAACGAGGACAAGTGCGCCGGCGATGTGACGACGTCGATGACCATCGATCCGAAGCTGCGTGGGACGGCGACGATTGCGGCCAGAGAGCCTTGTGTGCTTTCCGGCGTAGGCTCCATCCCGGTCCTTCTGGAGCAGTTTGCGGCGCAGCGGGAAAAGGCGGGCGCGCCTAAAGTCGGCAGATTCGAGGTAATCAGCCACCCCGAGATTTTTGACGGAGTGAAGGTAAAGAAGGGCCAGACCATCGCGGTCATTCGCGGCAATGCAGCCGCCCTGCTTTCGACCGAGCGGGTGATGTTGAACCTGCTGCAGCGCATGAGCGGCATCGCCACGCTGACGAGCGAATACGTGAAAGCCGTCGCGGGAACGAAGATGCGCATCCTGGACACGCGCAAGACGATGCCGGGCCTGCGCATGCTCGAGAAGTATGCAGTGTGCTGCGGCGGCGGAGTTAATCACAGGCAGGATCTCGAGGACGGCATCCTGATCCGCAGCAGCCACGCGGCGCTGGGTGGCGGGTTGAAGAAGTCGGTCGAGAATGCGGTCAAGTTCAGCCGCGGCAAACAGGTGGTGCAGGTGCAGGTACGGACGCCCGAAGACCTGCAGGAAGCGATGGACGGAGGCGCGGGTGCGTTTCTGCTGGACAGCATGACGCCCACAGCAGCCAAACGGGCGGTGAAGGTGGTGCGCGAGGCCCGGCCGAATGCAACCGTGGGCATTTCCGGCCATACGGCGCTGGTGGAGGTGCGTGCCTATGCCGGAGTGGGGGCGGACTTTATCACCGTCGCCGAGACCACCCAGGAGGCGCACTCGGCCGACCTAGTCATGCGGATTGTGGCGGATGTCAGCTAGCACGCTCGATGTTGCGGAGGTTGAAGCGGGTCTTCGAGGCATGGCGTTTGCGGGCCACGTGCATGCGTTCGCCTCGGTGGATTCAACCAATACGCTTGCGCTCGAAGCCGCGCGGACCGGGGTAAGCACGGGCGTGTGGCTGGCGGACGCGCAGACCGCAGGCCGCGGGCGCGGAGGCCATGGGTGGCACTCCATGGCGGGCGACGGGCTGTATGTGAGCGTGCTGCTGCGGCCCAGGCTGGCGGGTGCGGACGTGCTGAAGATTTCGCTCGCGGCAGGAATCGCGGCAGCGCAAGCGATCGATGGGGCGACGAGGGCGCTGCTGACCTTGCGCTGGCCGAACGACCTGATGGACGGCAGGTCTGAAAAGAAGCTGGGGGGCATCCTGACGGAGTGTGCCATCGCGGGAGACGGCACCCTCAGCTACGCGGTTGTGGGCATTGGGATCAATCTGAACCACACGACGATGCCGCTGGATATTGCAAACATAGCCACCTCGCTGCGGATGAGTTACGACAATCGACAAACGCGACGCGAGGAGCTACTCCCTCTTTTGCTTTCCGAACTTGCGTACGAAGTGGAGCTGTTGGAACGGGAGGCTGCCGGAGAAAGACTGCTTGAGGGAATTCTAACGCGCTTTGAAGCGTGGAGCCCAATGGCGCGTGGGGCGCGGGTGCATGTGGCCGAGGACGGTGGCTATACTGGCTTCACGGCCGGCCTCGACCCGCACGGGCTGCTGCGGGTGCAGGCGGACGACGGGACCGAGCGCGTGGTGCGGCACGGTGGCGTACGGCGGGCCTGACTGACTCAAAAAGGGAGTGAACTTTGCTGCTTGCGATGGATGTGGGCAACTCGAATATCGTACTTGGGCTGTACCCCGCGGCGACGCTGCCGGATGCGACGCAGAAATACAGCATCGAAATGGCCGCGGAATGGCGCATTACGACGCAGCGGGCAAGTACGACCGACGAGTTTGGCGTGTTGCTGCGCAGCCTCTTCGACCTGAACGGGATGAAGATGGGGGACGTAACCGGCATGGCGATTTCATCGGTCGTGCCGCCGATGGATTCGATGCTGCGGGAAGTTTGCCGGCGCTACTTCAAGGTGAAGCCGTTGTTTGTGGAGCCCGGCGTGAAGACCGGCCTGCCTATCCTGACCGACAACCCGGCGGACCTGGGCGCGGACCGCATCGTAAACTGCGTCGCCGCCTACGACCGCTTCAAGAGCGCCTGCATCGTGGTCGACATGGGCACGGCGACGACATTCGATGTGGTTTCAGCCAAAGGTGAGTTTCTGGGCGGCGCGATTGCGCCCGGCCTGGGAATCTCGGCCGAAGCGCTGTTTACCCGTGCCGCCCGGCTGCCGCGCATCGACGTGCGCAAGCCCGCCAAGGTCATCGGCACGGGTACGGTGGATAATATCCAGATCGGGCTTTACTACGGGTACATCGGGCTGGTCGATGGCATTCTGGCCCGCATGCTGGAGCAGATGGCGTCGGACATGGGCGCCGAGCCGGGCGACTTTTCGGGCATCCAGACGGTGGCCACGGGTGGGCTTGCGAAGCTGATCGCGGAGGGCTCGAAGTACATCGGCCAGGTGGATGACAGCCTGACGCTGACCGGGCTGCGCATCCTCTACGAGCGCAACGGCGAGCGCCTGGCCAAAGGCGAACGGGTACGCCGGCGCTGAGCCACATGCCTCCCTTGTTGTCATTCCCGCAGGGATCTGCTGTTGTCTTCTTCTACACCATCCAGAAATGCCTCACCCATGCTGAACTACTTCAACTACTTCACCGAGATCGAAAATCGTTTTCAGCAGCGGCGCGGATCGTTGCTGATGCTTTCCACGCTGGATTGGGCGCTGATCGAGACCTGGCGCGAGGCCGGGCTGCCGCTCGCCGTGGTGCTGCGCGGCATCGACGACGCGTTCGACAAGCGTGACGTCAAAGCGCGGACGAACACACGGGGTCGCAGCCAGAAGGTCAATGGGCTCGCCTGGGTTTCGCAGAGCGTGATGCGCGCGGCCGAAGACGCGGTCGAAGCGGCTACGGGCACGCGCGCCGAGGAGCCGGCAAGGGAAAGCGGCTTCGAAGCAGAACGCGTTGCTGCCTACCTTGAAGCGAACGCGGCGACCATCGAGCAGGCGAAGGTTGAGGCTGGGGTCGTGGCGCGTCTGCGGGAACTTGCGGCGACCATGCGGACAGCCGAGGCGATGGCGCTTGAAGATCTGGACCGGGTGCTGACGGTGCTCGAAGAAAGGCTGTTTGCAGGCGTGATGACCGGCGCGCCCGAAGCCGAGTTGGTGGGCCTGAAGGAGCAGGCAGCACGGGAACTAGTTCCGTATCGGGGAAAGATGGGCGCGGTCCAGATCAAGCAGGTACAGCAGCAGTTCCTGCAAAAGCGGCTGCTGGAAGCGCGTGGTCTGCCGCGTCTGAGCCTGTTCTATATGAGTCATTGTTAGCAGGCGCAGAAAAGCCCGGCCGCTGTGGCCGGGCTTGCTGGTTCAAGGCGCCTCGAGTTAGCGATGTCCGCCGCCGCCGCCGCCGTGAAAGCCGCCGCCTCCACCACCATGGAAGCCGCCGCCGGTCGAGCCGTGAAAGCCGCCACCTGCGCCGAAGCCACCTGAGTGTACGCCGCTATAGCCGCCGGGGCCACCGCGGAACCCGCCGCCGCCATATCCGCCACGGTAGCCTCCGCCGTAACCACCACGGTATCCGTAACCGCCGTAGCCGCCGCGGTAGCCGTACCCGCCATAGCCACCACGGAACCAGGGGCCGGCACCGATGAAGATACCGCTGTTGAAGTACGAAGGCCCATAGTAGCCATAAGGTGCGCACGAATAGGGCGCATAGCCGTAATATCCATACTCACAGGCAGGTGGGCCGTACCCGCCGATGCCGACGCCGATTCCGATCTGGGCCTGTGCAGGCTTCGCCAGAGACAAGGGAACCAGGAAGATGCTGAGAAGTGCGCAATAACGTAAGAATTTCATGGGTGGACCCCTCCTTGAGGGCGAACCGGAAGGTAATCCGCCAGTTCTGGACTGATCGCTCTGCCTTGCGGCGGTAAACCTTCCCGGTGGGGAAGAGGTCCATTCCGCTCGGCTGTCCTGTATATAGGAACGCTTTTCGACAGGGAAAGTTGCGCGGCAAGCTGTAATGAACCATTCTCCTTGCGCGTGACTTAGGATGGCATGGGGGCTCGATGATCGTCAGGGTACAAAAACCGCTCTACGGAGGAGCCTTTCAGGCGGAAAGCGGTGCTGTTGTAGCGCTCGCCTTGCCGGGCAAGATGGTGCCGGTCCAGGGCGCCTCGCAGGAAGTGCTGGAGCCGGCAAGCGGGCGGGTCGAGCCGGGGTGCGTCCACTTTGGCGTTTGTGGCGGGTGCCAATACCAGCATGCGCGGTATGACGTGCAGGCCGGATGGAAGCGGGAGATACTTGCGGGA
Organism: uncultured Granulicella sp.; assembly: GCA_964282835.1. GTDB lineage: Bacteria > Acidobacteriota > Terriglobia > Terriglobales > Acidobacteriaceae > Edaphobacter. Next base: position 3,724,368 of record OZ196157.1, on the reverse strand, counting down.
TTGCTGGCAGCGGCGGGTATGAAAGCGCTGCCGGGTATCGAGACGGTAACGGCGGAGCCCTGGGGTTATCGCAATCGTATTCGGCTACGCGTGGCGCTGGTCGACGGACTATGTCAGGTAGGATACAGCCGGCGCGGCACAAACGAGTTTCTGCCGATCCGCATGTGCCCGATTGCGGCGCCTGTGCTTTGGCGCGCGGCGGAAGCTCTGTTGCAGTTGGCTACGACCGGGGGGCGCGGCAGGCTGTGGCTTGAAAGCGCAATTGAAGCTGAGCTGTTCTGCTCCGGCGACGAAGGGCGGGTGCAGTTGCAGCTGTTTCTTGGCGGCGCGGGTGCGGTGCGGGGGGAAAACTTCGCGGCATTCTGTGAGGCTCTCAAAGCGGATCTGCCGGAACTTGTGGGGGCCGGAGTCCTGCTCGACCCGGAGGCGAACCGCCGCACGCGCAAAAGCTGGGCGGGCCAAAGCTGGGGCGCGGCCGGGCTTTCGTACGAGGTTTCCGGACGGGCCTACTGGGTGAGCCGCGGGGCCTTTTTTCAGGTCAACCGGTTCCTGGTGGAGGGACTTGTAGAGCTGGTGTGCGAGGGCGCGGCCGGGCAGCTGGCGTGGGATCTATACGCCGGCGTCGGTCTGTTTTCGCGCGTGCTGGCGGAGCGTTTTGCGCAGGTGGTGGCGGTCGAAGGCGGTGAAATCGCAGCTGCCGACCTCGAAGCGGCAGGCAGAAAAGCGGGCTTTGCGTCCCGGCGCCAGGCAACGCTAGAGTTTCTGCATAGCCAGGAGCACCAGCGGGAGCGACCGGATTTGGTCGTGCTCGATCCTCCGCGGGCCGGACTGGGCCTGGAAGGCGCGGCGGTGCTTGGCCGTGTGGGCGCGGCCCGGGTGGTGTATGTTTCGTGCGACCCGGAAACGCTCGCGCGCGATTTAGCAGTGCTGGTGCGGGCGGGCTACGGGGTAGAACGGGTGGTGATGATCGACCTGTTTCCGCAGACCTTTCACCTGGAGACGGTGGTCTGGCTGCGACGCGGTTAGGGGTAGCTGCCGTGGTACAAAAGGGGCTGACCTCTTATGCCTCCCAGAGTACCCTTCCAGGCAAATAGCCCAGCTTTCCCTGCGGCGGTAGAGACGGTAGAACGGATGCGTTTTCGCCGGGCACCGCTGGCGGTGGCTGCCGTGGCGTTTGCGCTGGGGATTGCCGGGTCACGCTACTCGCCGCGGCCGGCGTGGGCCTTGCTTGCGGCGCTGGCGCTGCTTGGGCTGCTGGCTGCCATGGCGCTGCGCTTTGCCGCACGGGCCGCGGTGTGGCCGGTGCTTGGGGTGTGGGTGGTGCTGGGCATGGCCGCGGGGGTGTGGCAGCCGGGGCCTGCGGAGCCGGTGCGGCTGGTGGGCTTTGCGGATGGGCTGAGCCGGACTGTGCGTGGCCGCGTAACGCGGGTGCGGGAGCCTGCGCCCGTGCCCGAGGCCGTAGCCGCCGACGCCGATGCGGTGCCGGCCTGGGAAGCGGCGGAGGATACCTCCGGCGAGCGCGGTCGGCCGGTCTCGATCGATCTCGCGGTCGAGCAGGTGGAGGAGGTTACGCCCGATACAAGCACCATGGTCCCGGCGGATGGCGGGGTGCGGGTATCGGTGTATGGCGTTGCCCCCGCATTGCGCTGCGGCGACGAGGTGGAAGTGCCGCTGCGCCTGCGGACGCCGGTGCGATTCCGCGATCCGGGGGTGTTCCAATCGGCCGATTACCTACTGGGGCAGGGAATTGCCGCGCAGGCGAGTGTGACGGGAGACCGGCTGCGGCGGGTGGGCGAAGCGGCCGGGGCGTGGAGTTGCAGGCTGCAGACGGCTCAGGCGTGGGCTTCGGGCAGGATGCTCGGCTTTGCCCTGTCGCCTGAGAACCGGCATCTGCCCAGTGTCATGCGGCTGACAGAGCAGGATGCACAGATGCTCGATGCCATGCTATTCGGCGATCGTACGGGCCTGAGCCATGGGCTGCGGGCCGGCTTTGAGCGTACCGGCACCTTTCACCTGTTTGTGGTTTCGGGGCTGCATCTGGTTCTGCTGGCGGGGGCGGTGTTCTGGGCGATGCGCCGGGTGCGGGCTCCGCTGTGGCTGGCCACGGGGGTGACGCTGGTGGCTGCGGCGGGGTATGCGGCGGTTACGGGGTTCGGCCAGCCGGTGCAGCGTTCGCTCGCCATGACGGCGGTGTTTCTGGTGGCCAGGCTGCTCTCGCGCGACCGCGACCCGGTGAATGCGCTGGGCGCGGCCGGCATGGCGCTGCTGGTGTGGGCCCCGCAAAGCTTGTTCGAAGCAAGCTTCCAGATGACGGTGCTGGCTGTCGTCGCCATAGCTGGCATTGCGGTTCCGCTGGGGGAGTGGACGTTTCTGCGTTATGCGCGGGCCTCTGGGCTGGCCTTCAGGCAAGGTACCGGCGCGTTGGCGCCGGACGAGCGGCAGCTGAAGCTGATGCTCGAGATATGGGGCGAGGCGCTGGCGGAAGTGCTCGGGCGCGGGGCGCGGCGGCTGCCGGCAAGGCTGCTGCAGGCCGTGCTTTGGATGTTGGAGCTAGCTCTGATCGGTCTGGTGGCGGAGCTGGTGATGGTGCTTCCGATGGCCCTGTATTTCCATCGTGCGGCGTTGTTCGCTCTGCCTGCCAACATGCTGGTAATCCCGCTGATTGCCTTGCTTGCGCCGGCGGGCGTGGCGACCTTTGTGGCCACGCTGGTTAGTCCCTGGGTGGCACTGCTTCCAGGTGCCGCGACGGCTCTGCTGCTGCATGCGGTGCGGGCGGGCATAGGTCATGTGGGGCGATTGCAGGCGGCGAATGTGCGGGTGCCCGGGCCGGTCTGGTGGGTGGCGCTGCTGGCCGTGGCGGGTTGGGCGCTATGCCTGTGGGCGGTGCGGCGTTCGGGCTGGGGCGCGCTGGCGGCCGCTGCCGTGCTGCCGGCGATTGCCGCGGCGGTGCTGTGGCCGGAGCCCGTGGTCCGGACGCCGGGTGCGCTCGAGGTTACGGCCATCGACGTGGGCCAGGGCGACAGCCTGCTCGCGATCGGACCCGACGGACGGACGATGCTGATCGACGCGGGCGGGCCGGTGGGTGCGCGCGGCGTGTCCGAGGTGGTGTCGAATTTCGATGTCGGCGAGGAGGTCGTTTCGCCCTATCTGTGGACGCGCCGGCTGCGTCGGCTCGACGTGCTGGTGCTGACGCATGCGCACACCGACCACATGGGCGGCATGCCCGCGGTGCTCGAAAACTTTCATCCGCGCGAGCTTTGGGTGGGGATCGACCCCAGGTCGCCGCTCTACGATGCGTTGCTGCGCAAGGCGGCTGCGCTTGGCATTCCGGTGCGGCACCTGCGCGCGGGCGACGCTGCAGGCTGGGGCGCGGTTCAGGTATCGGTACTTGGGCCCGCGGCCGGATACAGCAATGCGGGACCGCCCAAGAACGACGACTCGATGGTGCTGGAAATGCGGCTGGGTAAGGCTTCGGTGCTGCTTGAGGGCGATGCCGAGCGGCCCAGCGAAGAGGCCATGGTGGCCGCGGGCAAGCTGCATCCGGTGACGCTGCTGAAGGTGGGGCATCATGGCAGCAGGACATCGTCGAACCCGGACTTCCTGGCCGCGGTGCGGCCTCATGACGCGGTGGTGAGCGTGGGGCGAAGAAACACGTTCGGACATCCGCGGGCCGAGGTGATCGAGCGCTTTGCCGCCGAGGGGACACATCTGTTTCGCACCGACGAGTTCGGACTGACGAGCTTTCTGCTTGGGCCGGACGGCACGATCCGGGAGACCGTGGGCTCTTCGCCACTGCCGAGTTGGTAGACTGGCTGTAACGTGATGCCATCCGAGGAAATCCAGACCGAACGCCCCATCCTCGTGCCGGCGAGGGTGCTGCGCCTGCTGCAGGCGCTGGCCGTGGGGCTTTCACTAGCGACGGTGCTGCTGTTTCTGTTTACCGCGCACCGGCGCCTCCACTACCCGTTCGATCTGGAGTGGGTGGAAGACGGCAACCTGCAGGAGCTTTGGCGCGTGATACGGCATCAGCCGCTCTATCTGCCGCCCGGCATCCATTATGTGCCGTACCTGTACGCGCCGCTTTTCTTCTGGCTCTCGTCGCTGGTGGCGAAGTTCACGGGTGTCGGCTTTGCGGCTATGCGGCTGCTTTCCACGCTGGGCGCGCTGGGTACGCTGGGCGGCTTGTTTGCGCTGGTCTACCTGGAGTTCCCGGCTTCGGCGGCGCCTGGCTCACGGCGTAGCCCGAGGCTGCTGGCGGCCTGTGTGGCTGTCGGTTTTTTCATGTGCGCCTACCCGCAGAGCGGCTCGTTCTTCGATCTCGGGCGCGTGGACATGGTGTGCCTCTGCTTTACGATGCTGGCCCTGCTGGCCGGACGGCGCGGCTTCCCGGTGCTCGCCGCTGTGCTTTGGGTGCTGGCGTTCCAGACCAAGCAGGGTGTGCTGCCGGTGGCGCTGCTTGCGCTTTGTTTCGAGTGGCAGAAGCCGCGCCGGATCGTGCTTGGCCTGGGTACCTTCGCCATGCTCGCCGGGACTTCGGTAGCATGGTTGAACCATGCTTCGGGGGGCTGGTACTGGCGCTACGTTTTCGGCATGGCCAAGGGATTCCCGCTGCTGGCGCGTTCGATCGGTCTGTTCCTGCCGCGCATTCTGTTTGTTCCATTTGGCATTGCGCTGCTGCTTGCGCTGGCCGCGCTGCTGTTTGCGCCGCCGCACTGGCGCAGCCGCGCGTCTGCCTTCTATCTGGGCAGCGGGCTAGGCATGGTGGCGTTTACCTGGTATATCTACGCGCACCTGGGGGCATCAGGCAACTCGGTGCTGCCCACGTACCTGTACATTTCTATGACCGGCGGCCTGGCCCTGGGACGCATGCTGGATCGCCTGGAGCGGAGTGGATCGCCGCTGGCGAGCGCAGCCCAGGCGACGCTTCTGTGCGCCTGCCTCGTGCAGATGTCGATGCACCTGTATACGCCCAACATGTTCTACCCCAACAGCGATGAGCGGCGCGAAGTGGCGGCCGTGGTCGACGATCTGCGCAGGATTCCCGGGGACGTGCTGGTGATGGACCATGCCGAATACGCGGTGATGGCAGGCCATGCCGAGTATGCCAACGGGGAAGCCGCGATCGCCATGATCCTGGTCCACAACGGGCAGATTTCGCAGGTTCTGCACCAGAGCTACGCGGACGCCATCCACCAGCGGCGGCTCAGCGCGATCGCGCTCGATGAGGAGCCCGCGGGAGACTATGAGGCCTCTATCTGGGCGCCCGCGGATATGGCCGCTTACTACCCGGTCAAGGTGCATCTTGTGCATCTTGGCGGCTTCTACTTGACGCCGCGGCCGGTGTTGCTTCTGATGCCCTGTCCGGATGCGGCTCATGCCGACCCGGCGAAGCTATTTCCCGATCTGCTGGTCGACGAGGATGCATGCGCGAGGCAATAAAGGAGCATGGGCGACAAGCGCCGGGAGGGTTGATTTGGCGTTGAAGCATGCGCTCAAGCGCGTAGCTTTCGGGGTGCTTGGAACGGCCGCGAAAGCGCTGCATGGCTCGCCGCCGTTGCGCGACGTGAAGAAGTTTGTGCTGCTGCAGTACGCGCCTGCGCTGGGCAGCGTGGTGCATGCGACGCCGCTGGTGCCGGCCTTGCGGGCGGCAGTGCCGGATGCTGAAATCGTGGTGTGCGCGAGCGGCTTCGCGCGCGAGATTTATCGAGGCAATCCGGGCGTCGACCGGCTGGTGGAAACACCGGACCCGACCCGCGCACTGCTGCCGGCCGTGCAGGCGATTCGGCGCGCTCTGCCGCGGGGCGCGTTCGCGACGCTCACGTCCGTTTCGAATGAACGCTCCGCCATTGCTCTGGCGGCGGTGCTTGCCGGGGCGAAGAACCTGGTGGGCTTTACGCTGGTGCCGCAGCTTTACCGCGCCGGGTTCACGTTCGATTTCAGCCTGAGCCAGATCGCCAACAACCTGCGGCTGGTGCAGGCGCTCGGCCACCCAGTGCGGCATTTTGAGCCGGAGATTTTTTTCAGCGTGGACGATCTGGAATATGCCCGCGGCCTGCTGCAGCGGTTTCAGAAGCCGCGGCGGCCTGTCGCCGTGCTGGTGACGCAGACCAGCGTAACGCAGCGCAAGAGCTGGCGCGGCGAGCGCTTCGCGGCCGTCGCGCACTGGCTGCGCGAGCAGCACGGCATGAATGTGCTTCTGGTGGGCGCGGGCAGCGAGCGCGAGCTTGTAGCGCGCCTGGCGGAGCAGATGGGCGGCGATGTCCTTGGTGTCGCGGGCGAAACCAATTTGCCGCAGCTGGCGGCGCTGCTCAGTCTTTGCCGGGTGGGCGTTACGCTCGATACCGGTACGATGCATCTTGGGCGCGCGGTGGGGCTGCCGATGGTGATCGTGGCGCCGGCCTGGTCGCCGCCGGTGGAATGGCTGCCGGTGGGCGACAGTCGCTTTGTAATTTTGAAGAATCGCGAGATGGCGCTCGACGCAGTGCCGGCGGATTACGTGATCGACGAAGTGTCGGTGAACGAGGTGATTGCGGCGCTCGAACAGCTGCTGCAATCTCCCCTGGACCGGGAGGCTCGCTGATGCAGATTGTGCAGGCGGTGTTTGGGGTCTTCCACCACTTTGAGCTCGCGCAGCAGCTGCGGGCACGCGGCCATCTGCGCAAGATTTATTCCTCCTGGCCCTGGGCGCGGGTGAAGCGCGAAGGCCTGCCCCGCGAGCTGGTCGGCACGTTCCCTTACTTCCAGGGCACGGATTACATGCTGGCGCGGGCGCTGCAAGGCAAAGGCCTCTATCCCCCGGCGGTGTCGATGCGTATGAACCGCTGGAATGCGCTGCGTTTCGATACCTATACGCGGCGCGTCATTCCAGCCTGCGATGCGTTCATCGGGATTTCGGGTGCGGGGCTGCTTACCGGGCAGCTGGTGCAGGCACGCGGCGGCAAATTTGTGTGCGATCGCGGAAGCACACACCAGATCTTCCAGGAGCGCATGCTGCGCGAGGAGTACGCGCGCTGGGGTGTGCCGCTCGAGCCCGAGACGCCGCATATCGGTATCCGCGAAGAAAAGATTTACGAGCTGGCCGATGCCATTACGGTGCCGTCCTCGGTGGCCGCACGGTCGTTCGTGCAGATGGGCGTTGCGGCCGAAAAGGTGAAGGTGATCCCCTACGGGGTGCGGCTGGATCGCTTCCGCAAGGTGGCCGAAGCGCCTGTTGGCAGCTTCGAGGTGCTGTTCGCCGGGCAGGTGAGCCTGCGCAAGGGCATTCCTTATCTGCTCGAAGCCTTTGCGCGGCTGCGGCACCCACGCAAGCGGCTCACGGTGGTGGGTGGGGTGCAGGACCACCTGAAGGCGGTGCTCGCCAAGCTGCCTACGGAGCACGTTGTCTTTGTGGGCGCGGTGCCGCAGGTGGAGTTGATCGAGCACATGAGCCGGAGCCATGTGATGATGCTGCCAAGCGTCGAGGAAGGCCTGGCGCTGGTGCAGGCGCAGGCCATGGCATGCGAGTGCCCCGTAATCGCGACCGAGGCCACGGGTGCCGCGGACCTGTTTACCGACGGGGTGGAAGGCTTTATCGTCAAGGATCGCGATGTGGATGCGCTCGCGGCCAGGCTGCAGCTGCTGGCCGATGATCCTGCGCTGCGTAACCGCATGGCGGCAGCGGCCAAGTTGCGCGTAGAAAAAGTAGGCGGGTGGGAGGAGTATGGAGCGCGCTGGGAAGAGTTGCTGTACAGGCTCACGGGCCTGAGTCCCGCGCGTGGAACTTAGCGTCTTATGTGTCTAAGAGGTTACGGAGGCAGGCATGGATGCAGAACGATCCGAGAAGGGGATGGTTGCAGCAACGCAGGAGAGCTCGGAAGAAGGCAAGCTGATCCGGCGCCTGCAGATGATGATGAACATGGTGATGCAGGTGATCGCGCAGGATAGTTCGCTGACCGTCGATGAAGCCTCGCAGATGATTGCCGACTCCAAGAAGGCGGCACTGGCGATGTTTCCGGATAAGGAACTGGCGTACGAAATCATCTGGCGGCCGCGCTTTCAGCGGCTGATGCGCGAGCGCTTCCGCATCATGTAGAACGCTTTGTTCGTCCGGTGCATCCAAGGCGGACAAGGAGATTCCTCATGTCGCATGAAGCGCCCGTCAGCCTTGATCCCTCAGCCCGCCTCGCGGAACGCCTGGACCCCTTCTCCGCCGACACCGAGCTTGCCTCACAGCAGTGGGTAAAGGATGTGTTCAGGAAGCTGGGGCCGACAGGCGAGACACTGCGCAGCGCGCTGCATGGAACGTGGCTGCATGAGCCGTTGCATGTGGTGATGACCGACGTGCCGGTTGGCTCCTGGACCGCTGCGGTCGTTTTCGATACAATGGGCGCGGCTGGAAGCAAGTCGATGGACAAGGTCGCCGATGCGTGTGTGCTGCTGGGGCTCGCCGGGGCCGTTGGGGCGGCGGTAACCGGTTTGAACGATTGGCCTGAGATCAAGGAACGGGCGCCGCGCAAGATTGGCTCGGTGCATGCGGTGTTGAACATTGCCGCGACCGCCGTGTTTGTGGCGTCAGCCGTGGCGCGACGCAGCAAGTCGACGAGAGTGACGGGAAGGGTGCTGGCGGGACTGGGATTTATGCTGGTTTCGGCATCGGCGCATCTGGGCGGCAATCTAATTTACGAGCACGGGGTAGGGGTGCTGAAGGCCCGTGGAGTTGCGTCACTGGACAAGGCCGAGGCCTGATCTAGCCTCGGAAAGGATAGCTGGAAGCGACTAATTCAGGTTCTTCCTGCAGGGCGGCCGTGCGGCGCTGGGTGAAGAACTGTTCCACCGCAGCGAGGACGTTGGAGCCGTCTTTTGACTCGAAAATCTGCTTGCGCAGCGTGGCTCCGCCCGGGATGCCGTGCGTGAACCAGGAAGCGAACTGCTTCATCTTCCCAATGGTTTCGCGCCGGCTGGATTCGCGGGTGCGCTGCAGCTTGATCTGCTCGGGGGTAAGCTCGACACCCGGGATGCCGTGCACCTCAGGGTGCTCTTCAAACTCCTGAAGCAGCATGCCGAAGTAGGCCTTGATCATGCGGTAACGATCTTCGTCGCTGGGTTTGTCATACTCGCCGGTTGCCGTGTACTGGGCAATCTGGCGGAAAATCCAGGGATTCGCCGGTGCGGCGCGACCGATCATCACGGCGTCGCATCCGGTCTGCGCGGTCATGGCGACCGCGTCTTCCGGGGTAAGAATGTCGCCGTTGCCGATGACCGGGATCGACACGGCATCTTTCACGGCGGCGATGTACTGCCAGCGCGCCTGGCCGGAGTAGCCGTTTTCGCGGGTGCGTGCGTGCAGGGCCACGGCGTTCAGGCCGCAGTCTTCGGCCAGCTTCGCTAGCTCCACGCAGACGATGTTCTGGTCATTCCAGCCCATGCGAAATTTGACCGTGAAGGGAATCGACACGGCGGCGCGGACCCGCTTGAAGATGACCTCGATCAGCGGCAGATCGCGCAGCAGGCCGGAGCCGCCGTTGCAGGCGACGACGCGCTTGGCCGGGCAACCGAGGTTGAGATCGACGATGTCAAAGCCGGCATCCTGGCAAATGCGGGCCGACTCGGCAAGCGTTTCGGGATTGGAGCCGAAGAGCTGCGCGGAGATCGGGTGTTCGTCGTCGTAGTAGGTGAGGTAGCGCTTGCGCTTGGTCTCGCGCATGCGGCTGAGGCCGTCGGCGGAGGTGAACTCGGTCATGATGAGCCCGCAGCCAGACTGCTCGTTCGAGGTGATGGCGTCAACGTCTTCGAGGTCAGAGGCCGGCGTAAACTTACTCGCGTTTTTGATGAAGCGGCGGAAGACGGTATCGGTAACCCCGGCCATGGGCGCGAGCACGGTTGCGGGGGCAATCGCTACGTTGCCGATGGTCAAGGACGCAGGTACGCATGTACCGCAGGGCATCGTGTTTTCGGTCGGATTGTCCCAGTGTTTTTGCATCAAATCTGCACTTGCATGTCAGGCTGAGCAGTTCGCAGGTAAGCTTCCATCTTTCTCAGGCTTTCTCGCCGAACGAGGTACCGCTCGGGACCAATGATCACCTTGACGGGCGCAACGTCAAATTAGGATTTTCTCAAGGAGACGCTCGTCGTAGGTGAGCACACGATGCGCCCTACACCGTTTGTCTCAAAAGGTTCGTCATAGTCTCTTGGTTGTAACCAACGTGTCGCGCTTTGTTCGTTGGCTTGCACTGCGATGTAATTGAAGTGAACGGGTAGGGACTTCACTGAAGCGAGGAAGAACGGCCTCCGCTTGGTAGGCGGAGGCCGATTGGGTTTCCGTCTGCCGTTACTTGGCTTCGGTCGTGGCTGCGGCCTTCGCAGCATCCGATTGCGCGAACTTGCGGCGGAAGCGGTCGACGCGGCCGGCCGTATCGATCAGCTTTTGCTTGCCTGTGAAGAAGGGGTGGCAGGCCGAGCAGATTTCGAGCACGATGTCGCCCTTGTGAGTGGAGCGCGTCTGGAAGTTGGAGCCGCAGGCGCATTTAACGGTGATTTCGTTGTAGCTTGGGTGAATTCCCTGTTTCGGCATGATCCTGGTCCTTTTGTGGCCTGGCCGGCTTGCGGTTCGCTTGCAAACGGGCTTGGTCACCGCTCACATCGAAGGGCCTGACGCGCTACCGGCTCACCGAATGTTTCTAACTGACTGCGGCAGCTTGTCGCCCCCGCGCTTTCCTCAGTCTATCTTTGATTCGCACAAGCGGCAATGGGATTCAACCTGCACACGCGACGCACACGGCTGCGATACTGGATTCATGCAGGATGTCTGTCCCATTTGCGAGGGGTCCGGCCTCGTGGTCGTCGAGCGGCCTGACGGCTCGCGGGCGGCGCGCGAGTGCGCCTGCCGGCTTGAACGGCGGGCGGCGCGTGTCATCGCGCGGACAAAAATCCCCAGGCGCTACGAGCATTGCACCCTCGAGTCTTACGAAACGGCCTTCCCTTCGGCGACAAGCTCGCTTAAGGCGGCGCATCGCAGCGCCCGCAAGTTCGTGGAGTCGTACCCGCTCGAAACCGGCGGGACCGGCTTGCTGCTCACAGGCTCGATCGGCGTCGGCAAGACGCATCTCGCGGTGGGCATCCTGCAGGCTCTGGTGGCCGAGCGTGGCGCTTCCGGCCTGTTTTGCGATTATCGCGACCTGTTGAAGCAGGTGCAGAACAGCTACAACCGTCAGGTGCAATCGACCGAGCTGGAAATTCTTGAGCCTGTGTTCACCGCGGAGGTGTTGCTGCTCGATGAGCTGGGCGCGCAGAAGCCCACTGACTGGGTGTGGGACACAGTCGCGCACATCCTGAACACCCGCTACAACAATCGGCTGACCACCATTATTACGACCAATTACGCGAATGCGGGCCCACTGGGCAGCGGCTTATCTGCGGAGCATCGTGCGGTGCGGGAAGAGACGCTGGGCGACAGGATTGGCGAGCGCATGCGCAGCCGCCTGCAGGAAATGTGCGTTGTGGTCGAGATGCACGGCATGGACTTCCGGCAGAGCGTAAACCTGGCCCGGTTCGGCTGAGCCCGCGACTTAGGGGTGGTCGACATATTCCGAGGTTGCGCATGGATGACAGACAATGGTTGCGGGTGGATACTCGCCCTACGATCTTTCGATGTGCCCTAGTGGGCGCTCCACCAGATGAAAAGAGCTGTCCCTAAAGCGGCAGCCACATAAGCACCTTCCACCATGCGGATGCGCATGGGGTTGCGCGGCACGGTCAGCGGCAACTTGCGCGTGGGCACAAGCCGAAGGCGCGTCTTCTGGAGAGCACCCGGGGTCGCCCGGCGTACACCTGAACGCGAGACGATCCTGGGCAAGGATAGGGTGTCTCCCTCAAACCTCCGGCGATCTGGCAGGTGTCCGGCTATCGTCTCGATTAACATGGGGCCCGTCCTCATTTTGCGTTGCGACGAATGCGTTGCTCTTGTTGCATGCCGGTAAGCCAGGAAGCGACCGGCACTAAGACCGCATTCAACCACATGCGAGGTATCCTTGAAAACCTGCGTCGCGGAAAATAGTTTCGCCTCTACGATGAATTTGTAGCAACCTCTTTCGTGTGGGTCGCCCGGGGGTATCTGGGATCAGCGAATCAGCGTAGCGGATAAAATGTCGGCATGAGCCCTGAACAGCCACAACCTTCAGCATCCGACAACCGACCTGAAGCAGGCTCCGGCCGAGAGCCTTTCGGTTTCGGTGCGGCCCCAACGCGCACACCGCCCACGTTGCTCCCGTGGGCGGTCGCAGGAGTCGTGGTGTTGCTGCTTGTGCTCGGCCTGGTGCTTACGGGCAGACGCAAGCCGACCGCGCCCGCCAATCAGCGCCAGCAGGACGACTACGCCGCAAAGCTTGTCTTTTCCGGTCTGCAGATGAGCGAGTCGACTTCACTTTCGGGCGGCAAGTCCACGTTTATCGACGGTCAGGTGCGCAATACGGGCGATCAGACCGTTTCTGACGCGACCCTGCAGGTAGCCTTCGCCAACGATGAGGCGCTGCCGCCGCAACTCCTCGTCGTGCCGTTGTCGGTGATTCGTGCGCGCGAGCCCTATGTCGATACCGCGCCGCTGAGTGCGTCGCCCCTGGCTCCGGGCAGTCAGCGGGAGTTCCGCCTGATCTTCGAGGGGATCGGCACCAACTGGAACCAGCAGATCCCGCAGGTGCGCGTCATGCGCGTCTTTATACAGTGCAATCCTTGCCGGTAAGCGGGAAGGAAACTCCCAGCGTCACGGGGTTGGCCATGAAGCGCGAACCCTCAAATCACCCAATTGCTGGGTAAACAGTTACTTTCTCCGGTTTGGCAGGCTTCTTGCTCTAGTGTTCGCAGCGGGACGACAGTGAAGTTCTGCGATGGGCACTCTCGTTACGAGGCTGCCGGAGGAAATGCTTGATGAAGATATTGCATGGCATCACCGCTACGACTCTGGTCCTGCTGGGTGGTCTTGGTTCCGGCCTTGCCCAGGCAACACCTGAGAGTAATCCGCAACTGACTCCGCAAAATACGGTCTCGACAGGCACCACGCCGGACGGCACCCCGGCTACCGCTACAGGCAAGCCGCTCGAAACCCAGTCGCACGAAGGCTTTTTCGGACATCTGAATCCGTTCGCCCGCAAGACCTGGGTGCATCGTCAGGTCGATCCGATCAAGGATCGCGCCAATGAACTCGACGAGTTGCAGGCAAAGAACGCAAACGACATCAAGGATGTAGACGGACGCGCTACCGCCGGGATCGCTCGTGCGAATGCCTCAGCCAGTGCCGCGGATGCGCATGCCACTGACGCTGCCGGCCGAGCGGATCACGCCAATTCTTTAGCGGTTACTGCTGATGGGAAGACCACCTCGCTGAACGGCACCGTGCAGAATCTGGATCAGTACCAGCAGGTAAGCTCCACGGCATTACCGTTCGTCGCGGGACACACCACCTTGACGGCGAAGCAGAAGGCGAACCTGGATGATGTAGCTACCTCGCTTGCCGCAGAAAAGGGCTACATCGTGGAGATCGAAGGCTATAGCCGGGGCGGCGTCACTTCGTCCCAGGCAATGGCAGATTCTGTAGTGCGCTACCTTGTCGTTGCTCATCAGGTGCCGGTGTACCGGATCTACCGGACGGGGCTGGGTGCCCAGAAGGCTGCGGCACAGACGGCGGATGCAACGGTCAAGCCACTCACCAACGGTGTTCGCGTGACTGTGTTGCACAACAGCCTCGCGACCATGGGCAGCACCGGCGTTCCCAAGGCCGATCACGGCAGCTCGAACTAAATCCAAGTTTGCGGAGTGGGGCCACATCGCTAGGCCAACCCGCTAAAAAGCTCTCCTAACCGAGAGAACCAAGGCAGATTGGCCCCTCAAGCGAGGGGCCGTTTTTTTTGCTATTGCACCGCCTGGTGGACACGCAGCAACTGCTCCAGAACATCCTTTAGCCTGTCGAGAGCAAGGGCGTTTGCGCCATCGGATTTTGCTTGGGCCGGATTCTCGTGGACTTCGAGGAAAATACCATCGACGCCCGCAGCAACGGCCGCGCGGGCAAGCACCGGGATGAACTCGGGCTGGCCACCGGAAACTCCATTCGCCGCTGACGGCATCTGCACGGAGTGTGTGGCGTCGAAGACTACCGGCGCGAAGGCCCGCATGATGGGCAGCGCGCGCATATCGACCACCAAATTGTTGTAGCCGAAACTTGCGCCCCGCTCGCACAGGCTTACGCGTTCGTTGCCGGATTCACGCACCTTCTCGACCGCATAGCGCATGTCCTGCGGCGCCACGAACTGGCCCTTCTTGATATTGATCGCGCGTCCGCTTGCAGCTGCGGCAACCAGCAGATCGGTCTGGCGGCAGAGGAAGGCGGGGATCTGCAGCACAAGTTCAACGTCGCCGGCTGCTTCAGAAAGCCGTGCACAATCCTCCGGCGTATGCACATCGGTCAGCACAGGCAGGCCTGTTTCCTTTGCTATCGCGCGCAGGATAGCCGCGCCCTCGCGCAGTCCAGGACCGCGAAAGCTGTGAATGCTGGTGCGGTTGGCTTTGTCGTAGCTGGCCTTGAAGACGTACGGCATGGCGAGGTCGGCGGCGATGCGCTGGATGGAAGCGGCAAGCTTACGGGCATGGTGCGCAGACTCGAGCACACAGGGGCCGGCGATAAGAAACAAGGAGCCACGGCCCACCGGGACCGAGGCGACGTCGAAAGGATGCGCGGGCAGAGTCACCTATTTATTGAAGCATGCTTAGAGGCGTTCGAGCGTCGCGGCGTCCGGGCTGCCGTCGAAGAACAGGCTCAACGCCTCGGCAAACACTTCGTCCTCCTCGTTGTCGCGGTCGGCGGCCTGCGCGAACAGCGTCATGGAGGAGCGAAACTTGAGGTCGTCCGGATAGCCAAGGATCTGCACGATCTCCTTGCCGGGCGTCGTGTCCAGCACGGCGTTTACCAGCGCAGTACACTCACGCAGGCGCGGCCCAAGCGTTGCATGGGACAGGTAGGCCTGCGCTTCTTCAAGCGATCGGATGGCGTATCTCTGGGCCATGGCACTCGACCCAAGACCCTCGATTTGCGGGAAGATAAACCACATCCAGTGGCTGCGTTTGCGGCCGGCCGTCAGTTCCGCGACGACCTGCTCGTACACCGATGCTTGAGCGTCAAGGAAGCGCTGGAGATCGATAGGCATGGGCTATTTCTCTGAGGTCTCGGGCGTGGCTTTCAGGCTGTTACCAATGGCGCCGAGCATCAACGTCATGAACGAAAGACCGCGGCGGCTGTCTTCACTCGTCGCACGCTTGGCAAGTTGCCACAAGCTCGGCACCTTCTGCTCGGCACGGTGCTCCCCGGTGGCCGTCACCAGCGATTTCGTCACCTGGTCCAGCGTGTCAGGATCGAGCGCCATCAGGATCTTGGCGCTTGCAAGCAGGTTGCGGATAGCGGCCACGCCACCGGGTAGCTTGGCATACTCGGCTAGCTTGCCGGCGACGATGTCGCGTCCGCCAATCAAGCCGTTGATCAAGTCGAGCGTCCCGTTGGCATGCGCCGTCTTGAGGATGTCGTAGCACACCAGCAATGATTCCGCATGCTCGATTGGGGCGGCGTCAAGTTGACGTTGCAACTCCTGCTTGGGGTCTACGCGGACTTTGAACTGAATTGGATTGGCCATGTGTTCCTGCTTAGATTGTCGTCGATTTGATCTGCACGAGCTTGTCGTTCGGGTTGGTTCCCGGTACATGGTAGCCGGGCTGGGCCCACTTCTGCTCCACCATCACGCCCGGTTGCGGCTGGCGTGTGCCGTAACGGAAGTTGCTGCGCGGCAAAGGATTCGCACCCTGCTCGGGCAGGATCGTCATGTGGACCGACGTCTCCTTGAAGGCCGGCGTGTGGGTTGCGCGGTCGGTGTGCGAACTCGTCAGCTTGTTCACCGGCTCCAGCACCGAATTCAGGGGCATGTAGAGCTGCTTGCCCTTCACACGGTCTGTAATCAGAACCTGCACCTTCACCCGCCCGTACGCGCTCTGCAGATGCACATAGCGCCCGTTGGTCAGCCCGCGTTCGGTTGCGAGTTCGTGCGACACCTCAACAAAAGTTTCCGGCGAAATCTCCTTGATGCCCGGCGAGCGATACGTCATCGAACCCTGCTCGAAGTGCTCAAGCAGGCGGCCGTTGTTCAGGTGCAGATCGTACTTTGAAGTCGTCTCTTCGGAAGGCCCCACATATTCGAGCGGCCAGAAGCGAGCCTTGCCATCAGGAAACGCGAACTTCTCGGTGTAGCAGAGTGGCGTGTCGGTACCATCCGCGGCTACCGGCCATTGCAGCGATTTGTAACCTTCCAGCCGCTCATAAGTTACCCCGGCAAAGTACGGGGTAAGCCGTGCGACCTCGACCATCACGTCCGAGGGATGCTTGTACTCCCACTTGCCGCCCATCCTATTGGCAATCAGTTGAAGAATCTCCCAGTCGGGTTTCGATTCGCCAAGCGGCTCAAGCGCCTTGTAGAGACGCTGGATGCGCCGTTCGGTGTTGACGAAGGTGCCGTCTTTCTCCAGCGACGGCGACGCGGGAAGAATCAGGTTGGCGTACTCGCAGGTGACGGAAAAGTTGATGTCCTGGACGATGAGGAAATCCAGCTTGCGCAAGGCTTCACCCACATCATTGGCGTTCGAGTCGGAGGTGATCGTGTCCTCGCCCTTGATGTACAGCGCCTTCAGCTTTCCGGCATGGACGGCGTCGATCATCTCACGGTTGTCGAGGCCCTTGGTCGTGGGCAGTGTGCAACCCCAGTCGGCTTCGAACTTGCCGCGAATTTCCGGGTCGTCCACCTTCTGGTAGCCGGAAAAGATGTTGGGCATGGAGCCGAAATCCGATGCGCCCTGCACGTTGTTATGCCCGCGCAAAGGGTAGCCTCCTGTGCCCGGCCGCATGTAGTTGCCTGTAAGCAGAAGCAGGTTCGAAATGGCCGTCGAGGTATCCGATCCGCCGCAGTGCTGGGTGACGCCCATAGCCCAGAGCGCGCAGACCGATTCCGCCGCCGCAATCTCGTTGGCAAGCGTGATCAGCGTGGCTTGTGAGAGGCCGGTGATCCTTTCGGTGTACTCGAGCGTGAAGGGCTCGAGCGACTTCACGAACTCGTCGAAGCGATTGACATGTTTGTGCACGAAGTCGAGCTTCGCAAGATTGTGGTCCAGAATGTACCGGCAAACACCCATGATCCAGACCTCGTCCGTAGACGGATTTGGCTGGATGAATAGGTCGGCACGCTCTGCCATTTCGTGGCGGCGAATGTCGGCCACGATGATGCGCTGCCCGCGATGCTTATGCGAGCGCTTGATCCGGGTGGCGAGCACAGGGTGCGATTCGGCAGTGTTCGATCCGATGATCAGCACCAGCGCCGCCTTCTCGATATCGGCGATGGACCCGGAATCGGCACCGTAACCCACCGTGCGCTGCAGACCCATCGAAGCCGGCGTCTGGCAGTAACGGCTGCAGTTATCGATGTTGTTGGTCCCGATCACCTGGCGCGCCAGCTTCTGCATCAGGTAACTTTCTTCGTTGGTGCATTTGGACGATGCGATAAAGGCCAACGCGTCCGGGCCGTGCTCGGTCTTGATCTTCGTCCACTGCTCCTCGATCACCGCAAGTGCCTTCTCCCACGAGACCTCGAGAAAGGTGTCCGGCGCTCCGCCTGCGCCCGCCTGGCGCAGCAGAGGCTTCGTCAGACGATCGCTGGAGTTGATGAAGTCCCAGGCAAACTTGCCCTTCACGCAGGTAGAAATGCCATTTGCCGGCCCGTGCGTGGGCTCGATCTTCAGGATGTGCCGGTCGCGCGTCCACACGTCGAACGAGCAGCCCACGCCGCAGTAGGTGCACACGGTCTTGGTGCGCTTCACGCGTTCGTGCCGCATCTCCGATTCCATTTCGGAGAGCGCCAGGATGGGCCCGTAACCAGTATTCGGCTCGACTGCTTTGACGACCTCGATCATGTCGTCGAGCACCGTCTGGGGCAGGTTGGTTAGATAGCCCGCGTGGCCCAGCATGGTCTTTTCCATTAGCGCGTTGCATGGGCAGACTGTCACACAGTGGCCGCAGGAGACGCAACTCGAGCCCTCGATCTTCTCGCCGCCATCCCACAGCACACGCGGATGCTTGCTCGTCCAGTCGATCGTAAGCGTCTCGTTCACCTGTACGTTCTGGCAGGCTTCCACACAGCGTCCGCACAGGATGCACTGGTCGGGATCGTAGCGGTAGAACGGGTTCGAGTGATCCTGCTTGTAGGGCTTGCTCAGGTACGGACGCGATTGATGCTTGACGTCAAGATCGGCGGTCGCGTTGTGCACGGTGCAGTTCTGATTGTTGTTGTCGCAGACCGTGCAGTAGAGCATGTGATTGCCGAGGATACGGTCGAATGCCTCGCGCTGGGCGACGTCGACATCCTGGCCTTCGGTGGCAACAATCATGTTGGAGGCGACCGGCGTAGCGCAGGCCCGCACAAGCTTGCCATCTACCTTGACCATGCACGTATCGCAGCTTTGAATGGGGCCCATCTCGGGCAGGTAACAGACCTGCGGGGGTGCCTTGTCGCCGTGCGCGGCAGCGGTACGGTTGAGTGCCTCGATCAGCATCTCACCCGCATGGGCATCTACAGCACGGCCATTTACCACGATGGTTGCGTTCGGAGTGATGTCGAGCGGGGTGTTTAGAAGAGACTTTGTTGCGACCATATCTGACCTCAGATGCATCGGAGCATAGCAGAGTCAGCCGCAAGGCGTGTGCTCTTTCATCGGCTCAACACCTGGCTCAACGCTTAAGCCAGTCCCTGAAGGACCTGTTCAGCCGCCCGCAGGCCGGACCGGTAGGCGGCATGGACGGTACCCCAGTGTCCCGTGGTCTCGGTGTGTTCGCCGGCAAAAAACAGCGTGTTGGCAACCGGTTGGCTCCAGGTGGCGGACGCCTCCAGACCGCCGGCACGTACCCACGAGTAGGCTCCGCGCGAGGTGTCCTCGGCGGTCCAATCGAGCGTGTGGAAGCCGGTGAGCGCGGCGGCGACCTTCTCAAGCGGAAAGCTGAAGGCCTGTGCCACTGCTGCCAAAGCCAGCTCCTGCAGCGCGGCTTGAGACAAGGCGAGCAGAGGGCGACAGCGCGGGCCGCCGACCCAGCCCGTAAGGGTGTGGCTCTCGGCCGGATGCGCCGTCCACCAGACCGTCGGCAACAGCTCGGGAGTGAGCAGAAAGCTCATCCCTGCAGGCCACAGAGGACGACTGAAGACGAGCGTAAAGCGGCAGACATCGCCCATCGTCAGGCCGCTTATCTCCAGTTGCGCCGGCCACGGATCAAGCCCCACAACCGCTCCGTGCCACACGCCCAAAGGCAAGGCCAAGACCACTTTGGGCGCCTCGAAGACCCACTCGTCGCCTTCTACCCGAACCTTGCCGGCCTGCCAGGTGACGCTGCGTACGCGCGAGCCGAACACGATTTCCGCCCCGGCCGCTTCCGCACGTTCGCGCAGAAACGCGGGCAGCCGGTCGTAGCCCTCGCGGATGCGCCACACACGGTCGCCTTCGATAGCGTCTTCGGCGGCCTGCTGCCGGCCCAGCGCAAGCACGGAAGCTTCGCGAGCGTCGGCCGCGTTGAAGCCTTCCACATAGCCGATTTCAGCTTCGCGCTCCCAGGGCTCAAGGTTCTGGCGTGCGATGTATTCGGCGAACGAGCAGTCCGGGCCGTTGAAGCTTTTTAGGTCTTCAAGTGCATCGTCTTCCTCGTCCTCGCGGGCGACAAGCTTGCCGTCTTCAAGGGTCAGAAAGTCGCCAGTACGCTCGTAGGTGGTTAGGCGGGCTTCTTCAAGCAGGGCCCACAGTTCGGGCGGGCGGCCGTGGATAAACTCGGCGCCGAGCTCGATGATATCTCCGCCTGCGCGCACGGTGCGGATGCGTCCGCCCACGCGCTGCGACGCTTCGAGCACGAGCACACGCTGCCCGGCTTCGGCCAGGGTGCGCGCGGCGGCCAGCCCGGCCATGCCCGCGCCGAGAATGAGGACATCGGCCATGCAAATAGGATGCGCAGGAGGGTCGTCCGCGCTCGCACGTGGATGCTATGCTTTGCGGCATGCGCAAGTGGGTTCTGGGTGGAGTCGCCGTGGTGGTCGTGGTGTTGCTTGCGGTCGTGTGCTTGGCGCTGCTGTTTCCCGCACGCAATGGCGACCACAGCAAGCCGCCAAAGCTCTTCCATGAGCCCTACACCGGCATCGAGTTTCGCTATCCGGCCAGCTGGGCGGATGTGAAGGGTGCCCATGGCATCGCCGATTTCAAGGGTGCTCGTGGATGCGAGCTTGCGGTGAGTGGCGGCATCGGCATCGACAAGCCGATCGCCGAAGAGCTGGAAGTGCTCCGCCAGGAGATCGCCCACGACGAGCCCCAGCGCAGCTTTAGCCAGCGGCCTGCATGGGCCGGGACGCGAGCGCCCGACGGATCGTTCGCCATGACGATCGACAAGGGCAGAGGCGTGCGTGAGACAGACTGGGAGACCGTATTCCAACATGCCGACGACCAGGTGCAGGTGTCTGAAACGATGCGCGATGGCGACGAAGGATGCCGGCAGGATTTGCTCGAGTTCGAGCGCAGCTTTCGTCTCTTTCCCGCAGACCCGAATGCGAAGTAGTGGCGCTCGGAACCGAGCGGAAACGGAGGAAATGCACCGCAATCGCAGATCCCTTCGGGATGACAACAAGAGGGGAACTTGGCTATGTACCAACAGCAGTTTAGCCCTGGAACTCGGCTGGAAAAAGCTCGTGCACGAGCGCAAGACCCTGCTCGGCCGTCGCGATCCGGCCTTCGAGCTGCGCGTCCTCGGCGGCTTCGAGCATGGCTTTGAAGCGTGGGCTCGGCTTGTAGCCGGCTTCGATGAGGGTGCGACCGGTGACTAGCAGTGCCGGGCTGATGTGTTCGGGCTCTGCGTTTTCGTAGTGCTGCCGCGCGAAATCGTACAGCTGCAGCTTGCCGTGCGAGCTGAGGCAATCGGCGCGATGCAGCGCCAGGTGCTCGTCGAACTGGGGCAGGCGCAGGAAGCGCTTCAGGGTCGACTGCTTCATGTCGAGAATGTCGCCGAAACGCATGTGATGGCGGACGAGTTCGGTGATCTGCTGCGTGTCTTCGTTTGAAAAACGCAGGCGACTCAGCATCTCCTGGGCGATGCGAACGCCGACTTCCGCATGGCCGTTGAAGCGGATGCGGTCGCCGGGCCGGGCAGGGTCGGGCGGCTGGAACGTGGCGGGCTTGCCTACGTCGTGCAGCAGCATGCCCCAGGCCAGCGTGGGCGAGCAGCCTGCGGGCAGGTGGTCGAGCAGCATCAGCGTGTGCACCCACACGTCGCCCTCGGGATGGTACTGCGGAGGCTGGGGGACACCCTGCATGCGGGCCACTTCGGACAGCACGTGGCGCAGCAGCCCGCTTTGGTCGAGCAGCTCAAGCGCGCGGCGGGCGTGGCCTTCGGTCAGCATGCGTGTGAGCTCGTCTCGGATGCGCTCCTGCGAAACCTGGCCGATCGAGGCCGCGTGCTGCTGCATGGCCGCCAGGGTCGCGGGGTCAATCGCGAAGCCGAGCCGAGCGGCGAAGCGGATGCCACGCAGCATGCGCAGCTTGTCCTCGGTAAGGCGCAGGCTGGCGTCGCCGATGGTGCGGACGAGACGGCTTGCGAGGTCTTCGCGTCCGCCGACGAGATCGAGGATCGCCTTATCGGGTATGCGATCTTGACTGATTTGCGCGGGGTCGAGCAGCATGCCGTTGATGGTGAAGTCGCGGCGTTCGACATCTTCGGCCGGCGAAAGCGAAAAGCGGACCGCGTCGGGGCGCCGGCCGTCGGCGTAGGCCCCGTCGTGGCGGAAGGTGGCTACTTCGGTCGCGAGGGATTGGCCTTCGACCTCGTCGAGCACCAGGATGACGCCGAAGTGCGCGCCGACCTGCAGGGTGCGCGGGAAGAGCGCGTTTACCTCGTCCGGGGTGGCGCTGGTAGCGACGTCGAAATCCTTGGGCACGGTGCCGAGCAGCAGGTCACGCACACAGCCGCCGGCAAAAAAGGCCTGGTGGTCCTGTTCGCGCAGCACAGCCGCAATGCGGAGAGCGGCCAGGAGCGCCGGGCTTGACTCAAGCGCAGGCGTGGATGGGTGTGGGGAAACCATGCTCGTTAGCAGCATAGATGCAGGACAGAAGGGATTCGGCCGAGCCGCTTTAGAGGATGCGCATATGAGGGAGCACATAACGAAGCAGCGCCAGGGTACGCCCGAAGCGCAGTGCTGCCGTTTGGCGACGACGCAACGTGGAGTCAGCCGCAGGAACCAGCTGCAGCCGGGTGGCATGCGGCGCCGAGGCACGGGTCGCCGCGCGGATCCCTGAGGAATGGATCAGGCGCGGACCGTTGCCCGGAACTGCCGGCCCGGTTAAGCCAGGGATTGCGGAACTGTGCGCCATGCGGGGCCTCTTGGTCTGAACCTGTCATCAAGTTAGATACAGTCTGGACTGTGCGGAATAGCACGAAAGCGCCATGCTGCGAGGGGACGGGGGTATGCGCGCCGTCGGCGGGGGGATGTGCTTCTAGAATGAGCTATGGGTGTCGCGCGGCACGGCTTGATGCTGGGCATCGAAAGCAGCTGCGACGAAACCGCGGCGGCGGTCGTACGCGATGGCCGTGCGGTGCTGTCGAATGTGGTGGCATCGCAGGTGGCGCTGCATGCGACGTATGGCGGGGTGGTGCCGGAGCTTGCTTCGCGCGAGCATCTGCGCAATATCGTGCCGGTAGTGCGGGCGGCCATGGCCGAGGCCGGCGTGAGCTTCGGCGAGCTGGACGCGGTGGCCGTAACCGCGGGACCCGGGCTGGCGGGCGCGTTGCTGGTGGGCATCCTGTACAGCAAGGCGCTGGCGTTCGGGCTGGGCAAGCCGCTCATCGCGGTCAACCATCTGGAGGGCCATATTCATGCGGTGCTGATGGAAGCCGGGCCGGACATGGCGGACTATCCGCTGCTTGCGCTGGTAGTTTCGGGCGGCCATACGCACCTGTACCTGGCAGAGGCGCGAGACGGCGTGTGGGCCTATCGCAACGTGGGCCGTACGCTGGATGACGCCGCCGGCGAAGCGTACGACAAGGTGGCGAAGCTGCTTGGCCTGGGGTATCCGGGCGGGCCTTGGATGGACGCACTGGCGGCGCATGGTGACCCTACGGCGGTGAAGTTCAACTTCGCGGTGCTGGGCGGCGAGGGCCGCTTCGATTTTTCCTTCAGCGGGATCAAGACGGCGGTGCTGCGGTATGTGCAGGGCCACGGCATGGCCGCAGGGATCGAGGCGCGGCGCGGTGCGCTGGTCGGTGTCGCCATGCAGGAGGCGGCAGGGCTGGCCGAACTGTTTGACCGCCAGACGCTGGACCTGATCGCCTCGTTCCAGGCGGCGGTAGTGGGCAACCTGCTGCGCCAGACGTTTAGGGCGGCGGAGGCGTTTGGGGTGCGCGGGGTGCTGGTTTCTGGCGGCGTGGCGGCCAATCGGGAGCTGCGGCGCAGCTTTGCCGAAGAGGGGGTGCTGCGCGGATTGCCGGTGCGCTTTCCAGCCGTGGGGCTTTCGACCGACAACGCGGCGATGATTGCGGCCGCAGCGTGGCCGAAGTTTGTGGCCGGCGAAACGGCTCCGGAGGCCATGAGCGCCGAGCCCCAGTTGCGGCTGGGTTGAAGGGTTCCGCTAGAATCGTGGAGGATTGATTGACTGCGCGAAGATAGGCACACTTTGGCTTTGGTATCGAAACTGGAACTTTTCAACACCCTGGGCGGGCACATGGAGCCGCTCGCCGCGAGCGACGGCCATGCGCTGCGAATGTATGCCTGCGGGCCCACTGTCTACGACTACGGCCATATTGGGAACTTTCGCACCTTCATCCACGTGGATGTGCTGCGCCGGGTGCTGAAGCAGAACGATTTTGCCGTGAAGCATGTGATGAACATTACGGATGTGGACGACAAGATCATCCGCAACGCGGCCGCGGCGGGCCTCGCGATCGACGTGTATACGAAGAAGTTCGAAGACGCGTTCTTTGAAGATATGGACGCGCTTGGCGTGGAGCGGCCGGAGTTTGTGCCGCGCGCGACCGAGCACATTGCCGAGATGGTCGAGCTGGTTGAAAAGCTGGGCCGCGAAGACTTGGCGTACCAGGCCGAGGATGGCAGCTGGTACTTTCGCATCGCCAAGTTTCCGGAGTACGGAAAGCTGTCGAAGAAGGATTTCGACAACATGGAAGACGGCGCGCGGGTGGACGTGGACGAGTACGAGAAGGATGCAGCGCGCGACTTTGCCCTTTGGAAGGCGGTAAAGATCGCCGCCAACGGGGTGCGGGAGCATGCGTGGGAAACACCGCTCGGCACGGGCCGGCCGGGCTGGCACCTGGAGTGCTCCGCCATGGCGACCAAGTTTCTGGGCGAGACGTTCGACCTGCACGCGGGCGGCGAAGACCTGATGTTTCCGCATCACGAAAACGAGATTGCGCAAAGTGAATCTGCAAGCGGCAAGACGTTTGCGCGGCACTGGATGCATGTGCGTTTTCTGCTGGTAGAAGGCCGCAAGATGTCCAAGAGCGAAGGCAACTTCTTCACCCTGCGCGACCTGCTGCTGAAGGGGCACAGGGCTTCGGCCATCCGCTTTTTGCTGATGAGCGTGCCCTATCGGCACCAATTGAACTTTACCTTTGACGGGCTGACGGAATCGACCAACGCGGTGGAGCGACTGCGCACGTTTGCGGCGCGGATGAAGGGTGCTTTTGCGCCGGGCTTGAACGCAGAACTGGCAGCGGAGACGGCGAAAGCGCTCGCGGAGTACGACCGCTCGCTGGCGCACGACCTGAATACAGCGGAGGCGCGCGCGGCCATCTTCGAGCTGGTGCGCGCGGGCAACTCGGCTGCCGATGCGGGCACGCTGCTGGCGGAGAACGCCGCAGCTATTACGGCGGTGCTGGCGCGGTTCGATGGTGTGTTCGCGGTGCTGGTGGATCGCGATGCCGACCTGACGCGCGCGGCGCTCGAGTGGGCGGAGCGCGAGGGGCGGATCGGCGAGGCGTCCGCCGAGCTGGTGGCGACGCTGTCTCTGAGCGATGCGGCGATCGACGCGCTGGTGGAAGAGCGCACCAAAGCCAAGCGGACGCGCAACTTTGCCCGCGCGGATGCAGTGCGGAACGAGCTGCTGGGCAAAGGGATTCTCCTCGAAGATACGAAAGATGGTGTGCGCTGGAAGCGGAGATAGCGTCTGACGGTGCATGACGAATGTGCTGACGCTGCGGCTGGATGACGATTCGCAGGCGTTTTTTGAGGGTATGCGGCGGAAACATTTCCCGCCGGAACGGAACCAGATTCCGGCGCACCTGACGCTGTTCCACTCGCTGCCCGATACGGAGGCGGTGAGCGCGGTGCTGGAGGCAGTGGCGCAGCGCGAGGCCGGCTTTCGCATTGCGGTAACCGGGCTGAGGTCGCTGGGTAAGGGCGTGGCGTACAAGGTGGCTTCGGCGGCGCTGCTGCGGCTGCACGGCGAGCTGGCGGTCGCGTTCGAAGAGCACCTGACAGCGCAGGACAGGCAGCGTTTTGGGCCGCACATCGTGATCCAGAACAAGGCGACACCGGAGGCGGCGCGGGCTCTGCTGGCGGAGCTGGAACGTGGGTTCCATGCGCTCGAGGCGGATGCTGTGGGGCTCGACCTTTGGCACTACCTGGGCGGGCCGTGGGAGCTGGCGGCTACGTTTGGGTTTTCCGAGCGGCACTAGAAACCCAGGTCTCAGAAGCGAGACCCGGGGCACCCGGATTGTGCGAACTCAAGAGGCGATCATTCGGGCGGTGGCGCGGGCGTCGCGGATGAGGTCGGGGAGGCCTACGCCGCGGTATGGGTTGCCGAGGAGATGCAGGCCGGGGTGCTCCTGGGTGAGGGCGGTGAGCTCGGCGACGCGATCGAGGTGGCCGACGGCGTACTGGGGGAGCGAACGGGGCCACCGGCGCACGAGGGTGAAGGCTGGGTCGGGGATTTCGGGGCTGAGGATGCGTCGGAGCTCGGCCAGGGCGAGGGTGGTGAGTTCTTCGTCGGTTCGGGGGTCTTGCGGGAATTCGGCCTGGCCGCCGAAGAAGGCGCGGAGCAGGCGCTGGCCGGCGGGGGCGCGGTGAGGGTATTTCTGGTCGGTGAAGGTGGCGGCCAGGATGGCGGACTCGCCGGCGGGAGCGAGAAAGCCGAAACCTTGCGGGAGCGCGAAGTCGTCGGTAAAGGCGAACGCTACGAGGATGGCCGAGGAGGCGTCGAGGGTGAGGAGCTCGGCGGCGCGGGGGGAAAGTGGGGCCAGGAGTGGGGCGGCGGCGTGGGCGGGTAGGGCGAGGGTGATCTGGTCGTAGAGGTGGGTTTCGGAGGCTGTGGTGATGGCCCAGCGGCCATCCGTGCGGGCAAGCGCGGTGACGGGGGTGTTCAGGCGGATCTGGTTGGCGGGCAACGCGGCGGCCATGCGGTCGATGAGGGTCTGGGTGCCGCTGCGCAGGGTGGTGAAGATGGGCTGAGGGGGCTGGACGCCGCGGAGTTTGATGATCTGTTCTAGGGCGAGGATGAGGGAGCCGTGGGTGCGCTCCATGGCGACGAAGTTGGGCATGACGGCGCGGACGGAGAGGGTCTCGACGTTGCCGCCGAAGACGCCGGAGAGGAGCGGGGCGCCGATCTTGTGCAGGACCTCCGAGCCGAAATGGCGCTCGATGAAGGTGGCGATGGACTCGTCTGTATCCGGCGCTTGCGCGCGAAGTTCGTGGGAGCAGGCCGGCTCGGCGGCGTAAGCGGCAAGGGCTTCCGGGGTGAAGAGCGGCGAAGCGGCGAGGGCGTCGAGATTGGTCGGAACCATCATGCGCATGCCGTCGGGGATGGCGACGAGGGCGCCTTGCTGGACGATCCAGGTGACGCGTGTGGCGTCGTTCGATGCGATGAGTTCGTCGCCTAGGCCAAGGTCGCGGGCAAGTTCAGAGGCCCAAGGTTTTTCGCTAATCCAGCCGTCGGGGCCGAGCTCGATGGTGAAGCCGTCGCGGCGGATGGTTTCGATGGGGCCGCCGAGGCGGGAGGAGGCTTCGTAGAGGGTGAAAGGGTGACCGAGCTGGTGCATCTGCCAGGCGGCGGTAAGGCCGGCGATGCCGCCGCCGAGGATGGCTGTGGATTTTTGCATGGTGTCAGGGAAGGCTTAATACAGAGGACACAGAAAGCACGGATCAGACGAGGGCGGGTTGCTCTTTGGGGGCTTCGTCGATCTGGGCGGCCCAGGTGCCGTTGGCGATCTGAGCCAGGGCTTGGATGAGCGTGGGGGAGGCGTTGAGCGATTCGGCGCGAGTGACCTCGAGGCCCAGTTCGCGGCCGGATTCCTTGAAGGCGATGTCGATGTCGTAGAGGATTTCTACGTGGTCGCAGAGAAAGCCGATGGGCTGCATAACAACCGCTTTGTGACCCTGCTCGGCGAGGGCTTTGAAGGTGTCTTCGACGGTGGGACCGATCCAGGGTGCGCCGGCGATGCCCTGGGACTGGAAGGCGAAGAACCATCCATCTTCTCTAAGGCCCACAGCTTCGAGTAGTCTGGCCACGGCGATGGCGGTGTTCTTGCATTCGACCGGGTAGGGGTCGGGGGTCTGGCGGGTGCCGTAGTTCTGGATGCCTTCGGCAGGCACGGGCGCGCCGGGGCGGGCGCTGGGGCTTGCGGCGGTTGAAACGGTGCCGGACATGATGGTGCGGCAGGGCACGGCGTGCGCGGTGAAGAGGATCGGGACGCGGGTGCCATGCTTCGCGCAGGCTTCGGCCCAGGCTTGCCATATGTTGAGGGCGAAGGCTTCGGCGAGCAGCGGGTGCTCGGACCAGCCGGCGATGAACTCCATCTGCAGGTTGCTACCGGCCTCGTTGAGGGTGTTGATGGAGCTTTGCGCGGCGGTGCGGTAGAGCCCGACGGAGGTGCGGGAGTTTTGCGGGGCGAGGCAGATGGCGCGGAAGCTGGTGACGCCGTCAGCAGCCATCTGGGCGAGGGTGTCGGCAATATAGGGGTGCCAGTTGCGCATGCCGACGTAGACTTTGCGGCCGAGTAGGGCGCTCAGGAGGCGGCCTTGCAGGAGCGTCCAGTAAGTAAGGGGTGGGCCTTCGGGCAGGGGCTCGGCACCCAGGCCGATTTCAGCGTAGCGGTGCTGCAGCTCTTCGACGACGTGGGCGGGCATGGGGCGGCCGCCGGTGACTTTGGCGAGATACGGAGCCATGTCCTGGATCGTGTCGGGGGTGCCGTGGGCTAGGAGGAGGATGGGGTCTAGCATGTCTCTTTCAGGATAATGCTTGGAGCCGGGTGGGCGTTGATGTGATGAAGCGCTCCCACTCAGGACTCAAAAGCGAGACCTGGGGCACACAGATCTATGGCGCGGCTAGAGGGTGGGCTGGGATGTTTGCTTGATCCATTGGACTACCTGGATTACGTTGTCGACCGGGGTGCCGGGGACTATGCCGTGGCCGAGATTGAAGATGTGGCCGGGGCGTTGGGTGGCTTCTTCGAGGATCTGCTTGACGCGCGTTTCGAGGACTTCGAGCGGGGCGAAGAGCGCAATGGGATCTAGGTTGCCCTGGACGGCGATGCCGGGGCCGAGGACGGTGCGGGCCTGGGCCAGCGGGGTGCGCCAGTCGAGGCCTAAAACGTCGGCGCCGGTGGTTTGCATGGCGGGGAGGAGCGAGGCGGTATCGACGCCGAAATAGATGACCGGCACGCCCATTTGGCGGACAGCTTCGACGAGGAGCTTTGTGGTGGGGAGGCAGAAGTCGGTATAGTCGGCGATCGACAGGGCGCCGGCCCAGGAGTCGAAGATCTGGATCACGTCGGCGCCGGCTTCGACCTGTTGGCGGGCGTAGTCGGTGAGGACGATGAGAAGTTTCTGCATCAATAGGGGCCAGGCTTTGGACTCTGGGGAAGTTAGTCGTTCCAATGAGGCTGAAATGGATGGGGCACTGGGTGGGAGGCCCGACGCGTACATCATGCGCTTGGCTTCGATGTAATTCTTGGAGCCTCCGCCTTCGATCATGTAGCTGGCCAGGGTGAAGGGAGCTCCGATGAAGCCGATGATGCCCAGTTGGTCGCCGTCCGGCCGCGGGGGAGCAAAGTGTTTGGCGACGAGCTCGATCGAGCGGGCGACATAGGTAAGGTCTTCGGTGCGGTCGGTGCGCAGCGCGGCCACCTGCTGGTAGGTGCGGATGGGGGTGTGAACCTGGGGGCCTTCGCCGGCGACGAACTCGAAATCGAGCCCCATGGGGGTGAGGGGCAGCAGGAGGTCGGCGAAGATGATGGCGGCGTCGACGCCGAGGCGCTCAGCGGCCGTGATGGTGACCTCGGACGCAATGGCAGGGGTGCGGCAGATGTCGAGCAGCGAGTGGTGTTTGCGGACGGCCATGTACTCGGGCATGTAGCGGCCGGCCTGGCGGAGGAACCAGACAGGAGTGCGGTCGACGGGGAGGCGGAGACAGGCGCGCAGGAAACGGGAGGTGGGGGCGTGGGTTTCGGGAAGGGTCAAGGGCTTTTGCGGTCTCCGTTATGAGGCTAGCATTTTGGGGGCAGGGTGAGGCGAGGGCGTGACTGGTCGGGAGTTTGCGTTCCCAGGTCTCAGAAGCAAGACCTGGGGCACCCGAAGGCGACTTGACGGATGGAGGAGAACAGGCAACGACAGAAGCAGATCCCTGCGGGAATGACAACAAACAGCTATACGGGGGTGGCGGTGGGTTTGCCTTTTTCGTTGAGGCTGATTGTGGCGGCGGGCGTGCGGTGGTCGTGGGTGAACAGGACGAGCCACTGCTCGGGGATGGCGCGGGCTAGAAAGCGTTTGCGGTTCTGGATGCAGGTGAGGGGATCGGTGTCGAAGCCCATGGTCCAGGTGACGTCAAGGTGGTTGGTGGTGGGGAAAAGGTCGCCGATGTAGCAGGCATGCCGGCCGCCGGACTCGATGTGAACGCCGAGCATGTGGTCGGTGTGGCCGGGGAAGGGTTCGACAGTGATACCGGGGGTGATCTCGGTGATGGTGTCGTCGAGCAGGGTCATCTGGCCGGAGGCTATGAGGGGATCGTAATTGGCGGAGATGTAGGAGACGGCGTCGCGCTCGAGCTGGAGGTGGCCGTGGGCGACCTCGCCGCGATGGGCGAAGTAGCGCGCGTTGGGGAAGGTGGGGGTGACGGAGCCGTCGGGGTGGAGGGTGGTGTTCCAGCCGCAGTGATCGAAGTGGAGGTGGGTGTTGATGACGTGGGTGACTTCTTCCGGCCGTATGCCCGCGGCGGCGAGCGAGGCGGGGAGAAGCTCCTGATTGCCCTGGATTTCGCGCATCTTGGGGGATTGCTTGTTGCCTATGCCGGTTTCGATGAGGACGACGGCCTGGCCGGTGCGAACGACGGTGGTATTGAGGCCGAGCAGGATGCGGTTGTTTTCGTCGGGCGTGGTGCGCTTTTGCCAGAGCACGCGGGGGACGACGCCGAACATGGCGCCGCCATCGAGCAGGTAGGTGCCGTCGGTGCAGAGGGTGAGCTCGAAGTTGCCGAGGGTGTGGCGGCCGCGGACGAGGGCGGCGTCGGAGGGCAGGGCAGCGGGATGCATAGGGAGATTGTAAGCTGGGGGCGTGGATGTGGTCTCGACAGCGACGAGCGTGGCGTTGCCGACAGGGCTGGTGCATGCGCTTTGGCTGGAGGCCGAAGCGGAGGCTTGCGGGCTGGAGTGCGCGGAGTTCGCCGCGGTGTTGGAGCGGGTGGCGGCCAGGCTGGCTGAATGAGGCGGGGTTGCGAAGCCTGCGGCTGGGGGAACTGGCGCTTGCACAGGCCTGTGCGCTGGGGCGCGAGGTGGCCTGGCAGCGGTTTATGGAGCGCTTTCGCGGGCCGATGACGCAGGCGGCGGTGGCGATCGGCGGGTCGGCTACGGCGGGGCATGAGCTGGCGGACTCGCTGTATGGGGAGCTGTATGGGCTGACGATGCGGGATGGAGAACGGCGGTCGCCGCTCGCGTCGTACCTGGGCCGTGGCTCGCTGCTGGGCTGGTTGCGGACGACGCTGGCGCAGCGGCATGTGGATCGGCATCGCAAGACGTACCGGGAGCAGCCGCTCGAGGATGTGGATGCGTCGGCGGCTGTTCAGGCTGAGCCTGTGGTGCCGGAAGACTTGCGGCGGCTGAACCGGGCCGTGGCGAAGACGCTGGCCGGGCTGGGGGCGGAGGATCGGGTGATGCTTGCGGCGTACTATCTGGATGGGCAGACGCTGGCGCAGATCGGGCGCATGCTGCGGGTGCATGAGGCTACGGTGAGCCGTCGGCTGAAGCGGCTGCTGGAGGACGTGCGCAAGGGTTTGCTGCGGAATCTGGAGGCCCGCGGGTTGAGCCGGTGCGCGGCGGAAGAGGCGCTGGGGGTCGATCCGCGGGATGTCGAGGTGAATCTGCGGGCGGCGCTGCAAGAAACGCAGGTGGGGTCGTTCTCACAAGCAGGGGGGAGGGAATAAGTATGGTTCTCGAACCCGGGATGCACCCTGACGCCGAGCAACTGAGCGCGTTTGCGGAGGAGGCTTTGCCTGTGAACGAACGTGCGGAGGTGATGGGGCCTCTGGCGGGGTGTGCACGCTGCCGGATGGTGGTGGCGCTGGCTTTGCCCGAGGAAGGGCCGGCGGCTCTGCCGGTGCGACGGAGAGCCTGGTGGGCAGGGTGGCGGTTGGCCTGGCCGGTGCTGGGATTGGTGGCGATGCTGTTGCTGGGGTTTGTTGCGCTGCGGCGTGGCGGGACGGGAAAGCCAGGGCAGGTGGCTGGGGTGAGAGCTCCTGCGGGCGCGCCGATCTTGCAGGCGGCACCGCAAGTGGATGCGATCTCGACTGTGGCTTCAAGTGAGCGTAAGCGTAAGAGAGTGCGGGTAGTGCATGCGCCTGCCCCTCCCGTGCCGAAGATGGCGACCCATGCGCTAAGTGCGGAGACAGATGACATGGTAGTGTTGCCGCTTGAGCAGAGGAGCATGCAGCCATCGGCGCAAGGGGAGCAAAAGCTTCCCTTGGGGCAGCGTGCGCTGAATGGAAGGCCGGATGGAGCGACCGGGGCACCTGGCTCGCGCAGCGAGGTTGCTGCGCAGCCGAAAATGGCGGCTCCTGGGACAGCTTTTGCGGCGTCCGCTCCAGCTCCGGCTCCGCCGCTGGCCTTTGAGGCTGAGTCTATAGAGGTTGTCGATACGGCGCTGGAGAAAATGACAACACTCGACCTTACGGCTTTGCTGCCGGAGGTGCCGGGTAAGCTGTCGCGGTTGCCGAGCCGCCAGCCTATCGCGGCGGTTTCTGTGTATGGGGCGCGGGTGGTCGCGATCGATGGCGCAGGGCAGCTTTTTGTGAGTTTCGACCGGGGAAAGAAGTGGATGACGGTGCGTGAGCCGTGGGGAGGTCGGCCGGTCGATGTGAGACGGGTCAGCGTGGAAAGCATCGGATCTCGAGGCCAAGGTGTGGATGAGTTGCCGGAGTTTGAACTTGTGACGGACAGGGGGGAGCGGTGGAGGAGTGCTGAGGGGTTGGTCTGGGTGCGGGTGGATCGGTAGCTTTTTGTAGGCTCCAGCAGGTGGTGTGGAGAGACAGGCAAAAGCAACAACAACCGCAGATCCCTGCGGGATGACAACAAGAGATAGGAGCGCAGATTTACGGACTTCGAGCTGACGAGAACCCAGGTCTCAGAAGCGAGACCTGGGGCACCCGGAGTGTTGCTGGTTCGAGTTAGATCGATTGGTTTAGCACGCGGTTGAGGCGGCTTACGAAGGCGGCGGGGTCGGTGAGGGGGACGCCTTCGAGCAGCAGGGCCTGGTCAAAGAGGAGCCAGGCGGCGTCTTCGGACTCCGCAGCTTCGGGGCGGGCGAGCAGCTTTTTGACGATCTCGTGGTCGGGGTTGATTTCGAGCGTGGGTTTGGGCGCGGGGAAGTCCTTCTGGCCCATGGCGCGGAGCATCTGCTGCATCTGCATCGAGGGCTCGTCTTCGTCGGACACGATGCAGGACGGGCTGTCGGCCAGCCGGACAGAAGCGCGAACATCCTTGACGCGATCGCCAAGCGTGGCCTTGATCTTGTCGAGCAGGGGTTTGAGGGCTTCGGCCTTGTCTGTCTTGTCGTCTTCCGCCGCGTCCTGCAGGTCTTCGTCGGTGGAGGCCTTGTTGACGGATTTGAGCTCGAGGTCGCCGTACTTGTCGACGCCGCTGAAGACGATTTCGTCGATGTCGTCGTCGAGGATGAGCACCTCGTAGTTCTTCTTCTTGTAAATTTCGAGCAGCGGCGATTTCCGCAGCTGCGAGCCCTGGCCGCCGGTGATGTAGTAGAGGCTCTTCTGACCTTCCTTCATGCGGTCTTTGACGTCTGCGAGCGAGGTGAGGCCTTCGACTTCGGTCGACTTGAAGCGGACGAGGTCGAGCAGGGTTTCGCGGTTGGCGAAGTCGCCGTGCAGGCCTTCCTTGAGCGGGCGGTTGAACTGCTCGATGAACTTGAGGTACTGCTCGGGCTCTTTGCCGGCGATGCCTTTCAGCTCCGAGAGGATCTTTTTGACGCTGGCGGTGCGGATGCTGGTGAGCACGCGGTTCTGTTGCAGGAGCTCGCGGCTTACGTTCAGCGGCAGGTCTTCGCTGTCGATGATGCCGCGCACGAAACGGAGATAGGGCGGAAGCAGGTCGCGCGAATCGTCGAGAATGAAAACGCGCTTCACGTAGAGCTTGACGCCGACCTTGTATTCGGCCTGGTAGAGATCGAGCGGGGCATGGGCGGGGATGAAGAAGAGGGTGGTGTATTCGAGCGAGCCTTCGGCGCGGGTGTGGAACCAGAAGAGCGGGTCCTGGTAGTCGCCGGAGATGGACTTGTAGAGCTCCTTGTAATCGTCGTCGGTGAGCTCGGACTTGGGCCGGCGCCAAAGGGCGGAGGCGGCGTTGACCTGTTCGGTGACGCGGGTCTTGTCGGACTTCTTCTCTTCGGCATTCCACTCGGACTTGTCGTAGGTGAGGAAGATGGGGAAGGCGATGTGGTTGGAGTATTTCTTGACGATCTCCTGCAGGCGGTAGCTGTTGGCGTACTGCTTGCCTTCTTCGTTTAGCTGCAGCTTGACGGTGGTGCCGGCGACCAGGCGCTCAGCGGGTTCGATATCGAAGCCGGTCTTGCCGTCGGAGGTCCAGCGCCAGGCGAGCTCCTGGCCGGCGCGGCGGGTCACGACCTCGATCTGATCGGCGACCATGAACGCGCTGTAGAAGCCGACGCCGAACTGGCCGATGAGGTTTGAATCCTTTTTCTGATCGCCGGAGAGCTGCGAGAGGAAGTTCTTGGTGCCGGAGCGGGCGATGGTGCCGAGATTATCGATGAGGTCCTGCTCGGTCATGCCGATGCCGGTGTCGGCAATGGTAAGGGTGTGGGCGTCTTCGTCGAGTTCGAGATCGATGCGGGGGTCGAAGGCGAGGGCCTTATAGACGTCGTCGGTGAGGGTGAGATGGCGGAGTTTGTCGAGCGCGTCCGACGAGTTGGAGATGAGCTCGCGGAGAAAGATTTCGGGGTGCGAGTAGAGCGAATGGATGATGAGCTGGAGGAGCTGCGAGACTTCGGTCTGGAATTCCTGTTTCGGCATAGTGTTCTTATTATCGCGGAAAGTGGGCCGGAGACGAAGAGCGGGCCGAAGACGTGGGCGGGGGGCTAGAATGACGCTGTGATCGCCAGCCCGACTTAGGGGCAGGTGCCAGGAGAAACGTGCATGGCGGAAGAAAAGAAGCCGTTGGTGGTTGGGATTGGCGGCACGACGGTGGCGGGGTCGTCGACCGAGCGTGCGCTGGCGATAGCGCTTGAAGGTGCGGCGGCGGCGGGCATGCGGACGCGGCTGTTTGGCGGCGAGGTGCTTGTACGGCTGCCGCATTACACGCCTAAACTGCAGCAACGCAGCACGGACGAGGAAGACTTCGTGGCGGCCGTGCGGGAAGCTTCAGGAGTGATTCTGGCGAGCCCCGGGTACCACGGCAGCGTTTCGGGCCTGGTGAAGAATGCGATCGACTGGATCGAGGAAACGGCGAAAGATGCACGGGTGTATCTGGACGATATGCCGGTGGGGCTGATCGCGACGGCCTACGGCTGGCAGGCGACGGCGAGCACGGTGGCCGCGCTGCGCTCGATTGTGCATTCGCTGCGTGGCTGGCCGACCCCGTATGCGGCGGCGGTGAACTCGGCGGTCTGCAAGTTCGATGAAGCGGGTGGATGCACGGATCCGCTGGTGAACGAGCAGCTGGTGCGGGTGGGGCAGCAGGTGGCCCGGGCGGTGCTGCTGCGGGCGCATCGGTAATGTAGGCCTTGGCTTGCCGAACCGCGATCATGCACAAAGTTTTGCTTATCGGCCATCACTTCTTTGACTTGGACAGGCCCCTCCTTGAGGGCCAGACTTGGACAAGAGGAAAAGCCCGTGACCATGATAGAGACAGAAGTTCTGCAGGAAGCCCAGCTCCAGCCCCAACCTTCAGCCGAGGCCAATCCCAGGCTCATCATCGGCCAGACCTCCGTGACCGGGCATAGCAGCGAGCCCGGCAACCACAAGACGTTCAACCCGAAGACCATCTTCTTTCTTGGCCTTTTGCTGGCGGCGAGCGGGCTGGTTTCGCCGCCGGTGGCGCTGGTCGGGGGCATCGCGTACGGGTTTACGGTGGAGCATCCGCTGCGGCGCGAGGCCAGTTCGCTCGCGAAGCTGCTGCTGCAGATTTCGGTAATCCTGCTCGGGTTTGGGATGAACCTGCACCAGGTGATCCATGCGGGCAAGTCGGGCTTTTTGTACACGGCCGTGAGCATCGGCTGTGCGGTGGCGTTGGGTATGCTGCTGGGCAGATTTCTTGGGGTCGGGGGCAAGGCGTCATACCTGATCACGATGGGCACGGCGATCTGCGGAGGCTCGGCGATTGCCGCACTGGCGCCGATTACGGATGCCAACGAAGAAGAAATTTCGATCTCGATGGGCACGGTTTTCCTTCTCAACTCCGTGGCGCTGCTGGTGTTTCCGGCTGTCGGCTGGTACCTGCATCTGAGCCAGAACCAGTTCGGCCTGTGGGCCGCGCTGGCGATTCACGACACCAGCTCGGTGGTGGGCGCGGCGGCAAAGTATGGCAACCAGGCGCTGGCCATCGGCACGACGGTAAAGCTTGCGCGTGCGCTCTGGATTGTGCCGATCTCGCTGATGACTGCGTCCTACATGGCTCGTCGCGCGTGTGTCGGCGGCCCGACCCACAAGGCCGGGGTGAAGGTTCCGTGGTTCATCTTCCTGTTTCTTCTGGCTTCAGTGGCGAGCACGTACCTGGCGCGGTTTGCCCCGGCATATGCGGATCTGAATCACCTGGGCAAGCTTGGTCTGACGGCAACCCTGTTCCTGATCGGGACGAGCCTTTCGCGGCAGACGCTGCGCCAGGTGGGGGTGAAGCCGCTGGTTCAGGGAATAGTGCTCTGGATTGTGGTGGGCTCTGCTTCTCTGGCGGCTATTTACTTTCGGGTGATTTCGATCTAGGTGGTTCGCGGAGGGGTGATGAGGGATGGGAGCAAAAGCAGCCGCAGATTCCCTGCGGGGATGACAACCAAAAGGCGAAATACATTTCCTTGCGGCTGCAAGAATGACGCAGCTAGGCTGCTCAGCGGTCGTAGGCGACGCGATGCCGCTCCACCCACCAGCAGGCGCCCTGGCCGGCTTCGGGGAGAGTGGAGCGGCTGCAATCGACCCTCTCGGTGCCGTCCTGGTAGTACTCTTCCTTGCCGCCTTTGAGTGGGGCAACGACGAAGCGGGTGACTTCGAGATTGGCCATGGGCGATCCGGCGACTCGCCATACGGCCCAGTCGGCCGGCCATAGGAGCACCACAACGACGACCGACCAGAGCGCGACCTGCTTGAAGATTCGCATGCCGCATCATCGCATAGGGACGGCTCATATATCCTGTTCCCATCCTCCAGGGAATGACAACGAGCAAGGCAACCGCAGATTCCCTGCGGGAATGACAACAAGAGGAACGCAACGGATGGGTTTGTTCAAGAAGAAGCTGAAGCAGGAACACAAGATCATGCAGCAGGCCGAGCGTGCGGGTGGTGCGCTGCTGACCGAGTATCATCGCGCCACGCCGGAGTGTCCGCACCCGGAGCGTTGGCATATGTACGATTCGATGACCGCCGAGGCCGAGGTGCTGGAGTTTCTGCGTACGCTGGTGACGACCGTCAAGCCCGCGTTGATCGTCGAGACGGGCTCGTTTCTTGGCGTGAGCACGCTTTGGATGGCGGAAGGCCTGCGGGCTAACGGCTTCGGCAAGATTATTTCGTGCGAGTTCGACCCGATGGTGTTTGCCAGGGCGCAGGAGAAGGTTGCGGCTTCGCCGCTGGCCGGGTACATCGAGTTGCGCAACGAGTCGTCGCTTGAGATGCGGGTTGAGGGGACGATCGATCTTTTCTTTTCGGACTCCGATCTGCCCATCCGGGAGGCGGAGGTGAAGCGCTTTCTGCCGCAGATACGGCCTACCGGGCTGATCCTGATGCATGATGCGAGCTCGCACCAGAAGATTGTGCGCGAGGCTGCGTTTTCACTGGAACGCGAGGGCCTGGTGTCGTGTATTTTTCTGCCTACGCCGCGTGGGCTGGTGCTGGCGCAGAAGCGGGCAGGGCGGGTTTGAGCTGAGCGCAGGACAGGCAAAGCAAGAACAACCGCAGATTCCCTTCGGATTGACAACAAAGAAGCCTACTGGAGCGTGGTTTCGGTAGAGCCGGCGAGCAGCAGGGAGTTGTAGAAGAGTTTGTAGGTCCCCTCGGACTGGCCGCGATACTGCGGGCGGAAGCCGAACAGCACGATCCGGCCCTTGCCCTGGGTTTCGACGGTGAGGGCAGAGGCGCCCTGGAGATACTTGCCGCCCAGCAGCCAACCGCTCAGCAGCGGATTGTCGCTGGTGTAGGCCGCGACGGAATGGACGCCTGCAGCGCTCGAGTGGAACGCCGGGCTGAGCTCAAAGAAGATGGGCAACTTGGCGGCGGAGCCGAAGCCGATGGGGTCGCTGGTATCAACGGCAACCTCGAGAATGGAGCCCGGCACATAGAAGTCCTTGGCGGCTACGCCTTCGAGCACATCGTTGACGGGCCCGTCTTTTCTTGCGAAAAGCTGGGAGGCCTTGTTCAGCGCCACGACGGTTCCACCGGCTTCAACGAACGCCTTGACGCTGGCGGCGCCGGCGTCGGCGAGTCCGCCGCGGAACTCGGGCGGCGTGGGAGGGTCGTTGGCACCCCGCCCGTCCGGGTCCGGTCCGCCGGCACCATGCAGAATCGCGTTGGCGGGCTCGTCGGGGAGAAGGATGACGTCGAACCTGTCGTTCAGCCCGCCCTTGCGCATGTCGGCGTCGACGAGGCGGGTGTAGGGGATGCCGTTGGTATCGAAAATCCAGCGCGTCCAGCCCTCATCCATCGAAGGCACCCAGCTTTGATACATGCCGATGCGCGGCAATTTGACTTCCATGGCAGAGCCCGCGAGGTTGGCCGGCGCAGCCTTGACCTCAACCGGGAACTGGACGACGAGGGGTGCGAGCTTCGCGTCTACGCCCGTGCCGCCCGGCACATAGATGGTGCCTTTGCTGTAGGGGCCGGAGGTGAGGCGATAGCTCTTGACGCCCACTTTCAACAGCCCGAACAGGACGGCGTAGCTGTTGTTGACCGAGGCGTCGAGCAGGTAGCCGTGCTCGGCATGGGTGAAGGAGACCCTGGCCTCGGCCTTCGTGACGGGCTTGCTTTCGAGGGCGAACTTCGCGGCTACCGCGTCGGCCTGCACGCCCATCAGCAGGGGCAGGGTCTGGGCGGTAACGTCATACGGCCGCTGCAAAGGCCCGCCAGGATACTGGGCGATGTTAGGGTAACGCTGCGTTTCGAGTAGCGTTTTGGCGAACGGCCCATACGGCTGCGCGAGTACCACGACATAGCTTCCGGCGCCGTACTGCCTGCCGCCTGCGGTAAAGGCCGCGGAGGCCTGCGTGACCTCGACGCCGCCGGTGCGGAGGATGTTGACCATGCGCGCGGTCGCGCCGGGGTCAAGCTGCTTGGCGGGGATGACGTAAGCGTAGGGGCCGCCGTATTTCTGGGTGAGGGCGTTCTGTCCGAAGAGGTAGAAATCCTTGAGGAACAGCTCGCGGTTGAGGGCGGCGTTGCGCGCGATGGCGAAGAAGGCGTCGGTCTGGTAGGCGACGATATCGCCCAGCCGCCAGGTGCCGCCGGGCCAGGGCGCGGGGAAGTTCCACTTGGCTACCTTGGCGTCGTAGCCGATGCCCTTGTCGAGCTTGTCGAAGGGGATGTCCTTGGGCGACGCGATGTTGACGCTTGCCGATTCGGACAGCAGACGCAGGCCTGCATGGTAGGCGATGTAGGCGCGGGCGGGCGACCACATGTCGTACACGCCATCGACCAGTACGCCGGTCTTGCCCGTCTCCATTACCTGGTAGGCGGCCTGGGTGCCGGCCGCGTTCATCGACATGACCAGCAACGGGTCTACATTCGGGTCGATAGGATCGACCCAGGGCGGCAGGTAAATGCGCGGGCCATTCGAGCCCATCTGGTGGATGTCATATAGGATTTGCGGGTGCCAGACGTTGAGTACCTTGTTCACGGTCAGCTGCGTTTCCACCTGCGTAAAGGCATACCAGTCGCGGTTGTCGTCGTGGCCGGTGTAGTGGTGCCAAAGCACGACGGGGCTGGTGCCCTCGTAGGGCGTGCCGAGATACTTCTTGTACCAGTCGACCACGAGCTGCTGACCGTCAGGATTGAGCGAGGGGATGATGACGATGATGGTGTTGGCGAGGATCTTGTCGGCATCCGGACCTGCTCCGGTGGCCAGCATGTAGGCAAAGCCGGCGCAGCTTTGCGAGCTGGCAATCTCGATGGAGTGGATGTTGCAGGTGACGACCAGGACCGTTTTGCCCCTGGCTTCGAGCGCTTTGGCCTGGTCGGGCGTGGTCTTCCGCGGATCGGCGAGCTGCGCCTGGATGGACTTGAACTCTTCGATCCGCGCCATGTTTTCAGCCGAGGAGATGGTGACCGAGACGAAGGGGCGGCCCTCGGTCGTCTTGCCCAGCTCTTCGTAGCGGACGCGCGGCGACTCACCGGCAAGCTTCTTGTAGTACTCCGTAAGCTGGACCCAGTCGGCGAGCTTTTGGTCCGCACCGAGCTTGAAGCCGAACGCTTCTTCGGGCGAGGTGACGTGCTGCTGGGCCATAGCCGTGCAGCAGAAACCAGCCACCAGCAGGAGGGAAAGCCATCTTTGCACACAAGAACTGTATTGACTCGTGAGTCGCCTCACCCGCATGGAACAAGACCGCCTGTCGCGATGAAAAGCAGCGCATCGGCAGGACGGTTCTGGTTCAGAGATTTTTCAGACGATACCACATCTTTGACGGCAGCCCCGAGTGCAATCAAACAGTACGCAGGCCGCCATTTGGATACGTCTTATTAACCCGGGACGCTGCGCAGACCTAGCCAGTGGCGAGTCGTGGCAAAGCGGCGTAAAAGAAAACGCTCAGTCAGGCCGGTGAGGATCATGGAAGCCCCGAGAAAAGGGAAATAAAGGCCGAACAGGACCATAAGTGCGATGAGCGCGCCCGAGAAGCGAACACGCTGCAGGGGTGCAGGCGCGCCGAGAACCCCAGCGGGATTGCGCCGGCGCCACATGACGAGGCCGCTGAGACTGAGCAGGAAGAGGCCTGCGGTGGTAAACAGGCTGACGAGTTGATTGGCGAAGCCGAAAAGCTGGCCTTCGTGGGCCGCGATGCCTGTGCCGATGACCCGGTCGAGCCAGGGCTTGGAGCGGAAGTCGGATCGGGTGAGGATGGCACCGGACGCGGCATCGAGGGTGAGTTCGACCCGAAGCGGTCTGTCGCGCGTGTCGGATTTCGCGCTCCAGTGGCCGCCAGCATGGCTGGTGGGAGAGACAAGAACAGGATTGGCAAGACCGAGCGGGACTACTTTGGCGACGATCCTGTCGAGATCGTTGAAGGCACCGGGTCCGCTGAGCGAGGTGCGATGTCTGCCCCACGCGCCCGCGTGCTGGGCGTGTTCGCTGCCTGCGCCGGGTTTCATCTCGCCCATATCGTGCATGGTGGCCATGCCGCTGTCGCTCGCGGCCGCGGCGCTGCGCCGGCTGCGTGCGGCCACGGTGTCC
This sequence comes from uncultured Granulicella sp., assembly GCA_964282835.1. Taxonomy (GTDB): domain Bacteria; phylum Acidobacteriota; class Terriglobia; order Terriglobales; family Acidobacteriaceae; genus Edaphobacter. The sequence continues at coordinate 3,683,201 of OZ196157.1, read as the reverse complement.
GCGCTGCTGGTCGTCCAATCCTGTTCTACGACATGGCCTGCGCTAAGCAGCCGGATGCCTTTAAGGTAACCGCCCCATCCTTTGGCCCAGGGCAAGCCGGTGAGAAGAAGAAACAAGGCGAAAAAGGAGACGTAAATGCCCGTGACCGCATGGATATCTTTCCAGAAAGCGCGCCCGCCACGACCAAGCCGGGGGTACAAGACGCCGCCTAAGCCGCTTGCGTTGCGGGGCCACCATAAGAAGAGGCCGGTGACGATCATGACGACCGCCCAGCTTGCGGCCAGCTCGACGATCCAGGAACCATACTTGCCGAGCAGCAGCTCACCGTGCAGGCGCGAGGTGAAGGTATCGACTCGGTAGTCTTCGTTGTCGATGTGAAGAATGGCGAGCGTTTGCGGATGTATATATACGCGGAACTGGGCGGAACCCTTGTCGACCAGCACCTGAGCCGCAGAGGTGGGGGTGTGGGGGAGCTCGTAGGAATCGAGGGTGGAACCCGGCAGCGCGGCAAGAGCGGCCTCAACCTGGGCATGAGGTGTGGCTGCCTCGGGAATGACGAGGTGATCGTAGGGCCGATCGAGCCAGCGTTGTATCTGCGGATGAAAGAGGAAGACGGTGCCGGTAACGGAAAGCCAAAGCACGAACGGGATGCAGAAAAGCCCGGAGTAAAAATGCCAGCGCCAGACCGTTCGCTGGTCGAGACCGCGCGCCTGGGTTGGCATTGAAATGGATGCGATGGACATGGTGGGTCTCCTGGCAGCTGGTGGGCCGCCGGGAGGCGGCCCACGGTTGATGTGAGGGCATCGGAAGAACAGACGACCGCAGCTCCCTTGGCAATGACAACAAAGGGATGAAGCGACTTCCCTTCGCGACGGACACAGAAGAGCAACGCTAGAAGGTGAGGCGGGCGGCAAGCTGGACGCTTCTGGGGTCGCCTACTGCGGTGGCTTGGCCGAAGGTAGTGTTGGGGCTGGAGGGATAGGTGCCGGTGCCGAAGGTGGCGTTGGGAATCATGTTGTTGCGGCGGTTCAGTGAGTTGAAGGCTTCGGCGATGCCTTCCAGGCGGAAGCGCTCGGTGAGCGCGAAGGTGCGGCTGAGGCGGGTGTTGAGGCTGAAAAAATCGAACCCAGTGCCCGCGTTGCGGCCGATGACAGCTCCGGCGAGGGCTTCGGTACAAGGGTTCAGGCCGGCGTTGGCTGCGAGGCTGAAGCCTGTGGCGCAGGGCCGCTGCCCGGTTGCCTGTTTGGTGTTGGCACCGGTCGTGATGTTGAAGGGCAGTCGCGAGTAGTACTGCAGGATGCCGCCGAGACGCCAGCCGTGGGTAAGGTGAGCGGCCAAGCTATCGGCCTGTCGAGTGGAAGAGGTGAGGATGGCATCGAAGACGACGCGGTGGCGCTGGTCGTCGTCGGCGCGGCTGCGATCTTCGCGCAAGTTGAAGTTATTCAGCGGCGCGCTGAAGAAGAACTCGCTGATGTTGTCGATGGCCTTGGACCAGGTGTAGGAAAGCCGCGTCGACCCCCACGGGACAGGCCTCTGCTGCAGGGAAACTTCGAGGCCGTCGTAGTAGGAATCGAAGGCGGAGCTGTAGGGCTTGATGTTGCCTCGGGTGGGGTCGGGGCGGGTGCCGTCGAGGTTGATGTTGGTGTTGATAGAGCCGATGAGGTGCTCGCCGCGGACGTGCTGGTAGCTGACCCCGAGGGTGGTTCTGGTAAAGAGTTGCTGCTCGATGCCGAGGCTGATCTGTTGCGAATAAGGATTCTGCGCGTTGCGCTGGAACAGCGAGAAGTTCTCGACTGCGTTGGCCGGTGGCGCGCTCGCAACGCTGGGAAAGGTGGGCGCGCCGGCCTGGCCGGGGGAGAAGGTGTAGCTGAGCAGTGCGGCCTGCGTGGGGTCGGTGGTGTTGTGCGCAGAGAGCAGGGCGTTGGCCAGGGGACGAAGCGGGATGCGATCGTAGAAGAGGCCGTAGCTGCCCCGCACGATCGTTGTCCGATCGCTGTACGGAGACCAGGCGAAGCCGACGCGTGGCGACACGTTGCGCGTGTCGGTGGTGAGGGTCTGGAGGAACTCGAGATCATAGCGAATGCCTAGATTGAGCGTGAAGGCGGGTGAAAGTTTCCACTCGTCCTGCGCGTAGAAGCCGATGTTTGGGTTGGTCTGCTGGACGACCGGATTGCCGAAGTTCTGCGTATACCCCTGGGAGTTATAGACTCCCCTTTGAAAGTTCTGCAGCGCGGTATAGCTCGTGGTTACCCCGTTGGCAGTAACCGTGGAGGCTCCGAAGGTGTAAGCTCCGCGGATCGACATGGGGAAGGTGATGGTGTCGTTGTTGTAAAGGAAGTCGACGCCGGTCTTGAAGGTGTGGGCTCCGCGCTCGAGTACGAGATTGTCGACGGCTTCGCCGAGATAGTTCAGCCGTCCGGTGGGGGAAGATGTAGACCGGCCGAAGGTGGCAACGCCCGAGATGGTGACGACGGGCCCGACCTGGTCGTTGGGCGGGGCGAAAAGGTTGTCGTAGATGAACTGGCCGCGAGTCTCGTTGAAGGTACGCGGGTTGAGCGTGGCGACGTTGCTGACGGCGAAGGTGTGGTTGGTGTCGTAGACGGAGGTGCCGTCTGAGACCTCGTTGAGCGAACCGTTGCCGCGCGCGTTGAGGCTGCTGAGCTGATAGAAGCTGTAACGCGCCTCGAACTGATCGCGCTCGCTGAAGCGATGGTCGGCGCGCAGGAAAGCCGTGTCTGTGTGGAGCGTGGTGGGGTACTGAGTGGTGGCGCCGGTGCCGATGGGCAACAGGGGTGCCTGGTAGCCGACGGCGGAGAGCGTCGCGTCGATGGCCGCAGCGTTGGTGGGCGTCACCGTGATGATGCCGTTGGTGCGCAGGCGCTGCTCTTCAAAGTTGCCGAAGAGGAAGGTTCTGTCCTTTTGAAGCGGGCCGGAAAGGCTTGCGCCGTACTGGCCCTGGGTAAGCGGAAGCTTATTGCCCGAGAGCGCGTTTTGGGCGTTGAGCCGCTGGTTGCGGAGGAAGCCGTAAGCCGTTCCATGCACCTGGTTGGTGCCGCTTTTGGTGACGATGTTGAAGTAGCCGCCGAGCGCGCGGCCGAACTCGGCCTGGCCGCCGGAGGTGACGACCTGGAACTCGCGCACGACGTCGAGGCTGAAGACGTTGCCGGCGACCCCGGCTGCGTCGTCGTTGTCGGAAACACCATCGACGATGAAGCTGTTGGAGAAATTGCGCTGGCTGTTGACGGAGTAGCCCTGGCCGGGAACTTCGGAGGTTTCGGCCAGCGTCTGGGTGCTGGCCGTGTTGGTGGGGGAGACGCCCGGAAGCAGCAGGGCGAGATCGAGATAGTTGCGGCCTTCAAAGGGCAGGTTCTGCACCTCCGTTTGCTGCACGGTTTCGCCGATCTGGCTGCGATCGGTTTCGAGTACAGGTGCTTCGCCTGTGACCTGGACGCTGGCCGTGGTGCCGGCGAGGGCAAGTTGCAGAGTGAGGTCGAAGGCGGAGCCGACGGTAAGCTGCACCTCGCGCACGGTTGCGGCAAAGCCCGGGCTTTGCGTGCTGATGCGGTAGAGGCCGACGGGCAGGTAGGGCAGGCGGAAACGTCCCTGGCCATCGGTTTGCGCGGTGTAGGTCTGGTTGGTGGCAGTTTGAAGCGCCTGCACGGCGGTGTGGGACAGGGCAGCGCCGCTCGGATCGAGTACGCGACCCGTAATGGAGGCATCGGTGACGCTTTGCTGCGCAAAAGAGGGCGTGAAGAGGAGCGGGAGCAGGAAATGTGCGGGTCGCAGCATGTGGCGTCCTCGGCGCAGCGAACAAGGTCGCTTGCGCGGCATGGGCGAGGGATCCTGAAGATCAGGAAACAAGATCAGGAAACCTTGCGGGCAGCGTGGAGGTTCGGTACGGTGGGCCTTTCGACTGAAGGCGGCGCGTGGGGATGCGCTAGACCATTTTTCCTGTGGGTGTAGCGCGGGGACACAAGGTCAATGTGCGTTTTCTTCAACGAAAACGCTACTGCAAGCCCGCTTCGGGAAGCCCAGTAACAGGAAAATGGTCTAGGAGAGGAGACGTGCGGGAGGGCCGCGCTTCTGGCGGGAGCGGTCGCGCGCAATGCGGCGCAGCGACTCGGTCTGCGCGACCGAGGAGGGGTGGCTTACGCCTGCAGGGAACAGGCGTTCAGCGACCGGAGACGCGAGGGTGTTGGAATGCACCGAGGCAACGACTGCCAGGGGACAGGGGCACTTTTCGGCGAGGGTGCTGAGGTGCGTACCCGCGTCTGCCTGGCTTTCCGCCATGGTCATCGCGCAGTGATGCTTTCCGGCTCTTCGGCAGCAGGCCGGCAGGTTCACCTCACCGTCTGACCCGAAGGCCAGCAGCGGCGAGAGGAACGGGAGCGCGAACGCTGCGAGCAGAAGAATGGAGAGGAATTTACGCAATGGCTTGATTGAAGCATCGAAGTAGCGCGAAATGCAAGGGGTTTCGGTGATGAGTAGTGTGTCGATTTGCGCCCTTCTCGAATGACAACAAAGAGATACCGCAATCACAGATTCCCTTCGGGATAGAACAAAGGGACAAATTCTGGCAGACCCTCCTTCCTATCCTAGCGAAGGAGGGTCTGAGATTAGAACGAGAGCTTACCGGCCACTTGCAGGATGCGCGCCTCGCGCGCCGAGGTAATGGTGCCGAAGGTCGAGGCCGTCGTCGCCGTCACGGCCGGCGGGCCGAAGTTGGTGTGGTTGAGAACGTTGAAGGCTTCGCCGCGAAGCTGGAAGACTGACTCTTTGAAAATGCGGAAATTGCGGAAGATGCCCAGGTCTTCGCGGTTGAAGCCAGGCCCGATGATGGTGCCGCGCCTTGCGTCTCCCGGAATGCCGAGAGCCGCATTGGGTGAGGCGAACGCGGCTGTATTGAACCATTTCTGGCGGGTTTTTGCCGCACCGGTGCGTGGGTCGAAGAGCTGATCGGGCCGGAACCCGGCAGGGCTCGAACCCTGGATGCCCAGGCCGCCCACATCGGCGAAGGTGACGCCGTTGATGCTGCCGCCGGCCGAGGCTGCGACCGTAATCGGCAGGCCGGAATCCAGCGCCACAATGCCCGAAAGCTCATAGCCGCCCAGCAGCCTGCCGACGAAGCCATGCTGCTCCGTGAAGAACGGCAGCTCATACACGAAGTCGATCGACGCGTAATCAGTCCGGTCGAGCACGCTGCGACCGTATTCCTGGCCGATGTTGAAGCGATCCTGCGGTGCGCCGGAGCGGTCCGCGGGGCTGTTTGTCAGGTAACGCTGCCAGGTGTAATTGCCGTCGATGAGGCTCTTACCCCTGAAGCGCTTCTTGACCGCAACCTGCAACGAATTGTAGTTCGAGCTGAAGATGGTGTCGTCGCCGTACATGCCGCCGTAACCCTTGTACTGACGAATCTGGTTGAGAATTTTAGTCTGCGTGGAAGAAGTGATGCCGCCCACCGGCAGAATGCCTGCCGCCTTGGCTGCGCCGACGGGCAGTGAGTTGATGTCGATATAGCCGAGCAGATGGGTGTCATGGCTGCCCACATAGCTGATCTCGGTGGTGAGCGAGGGGGCAAGCTGCTGCTGGATGCTGACCGAGTACTGCTGCGAGTAGGGCGTGTGAAAGTGTTCGGATTCGGAGTAGATGGTCGGTAACGCCGGAACAGCCGCTAAGCCGGTAGTTGGATTGTCGAAGCTGGTGAAGGTATAGGAAGACGGGAGGATGGGCGGGTTGTTGAAGGTGTTCGTCTCGTAATCGCCGAAGAGGGTGGCGTCGAACGCAAGTCCGTAGCCCATGCGGAACGACGTCTTTCCATCGCCGAAGACATCGTAGGCGAGGCCGGCGCGCGGGCCGAAATTCTTGGTGTCGGCTTGGCCTACCTTGTTGCCATAGGGTGACGCCTGGCCATTGGCAGGGTTGACGTAGACCAGCCCGTTAGTGGGGCTAAAGGCGGGATTGGGGATGCCGCTGTTCAAGCCGTAGATGTTGGCGCAGGGAGCCACGCGGCAGATGCTGCCGGTCGAATCGATGGTGGGCGCGTTGGCGGGATTGTACTGCGACGGCAGGAAGTTGTTGAGCAATCCGCTTGAATCGGTCGGCTGCGCGAAGTAGGAGTAACGCACGCCCAGGTTCAGCGTGAGCCGCGGCTTCACCTTCCAGTTGTCTTGCACATAAGCTTCAAAGGTGTTGGCATGCAGGTTGGGTGTTGCAGCGACCGGCGTCTGCGAGAAGCCTCCCGCCGCGACTCCAGTGAGAAAGTCTGCGAAGGATTGGTAGAACAAGGCGTCCGAGTTGTTCAGAGCCTTTGTTGCGGCCGGTAGTTGCGCAGTGCTGGCCGTAAAGGTAAAGGTGCCAGCGTTGCCCATCGTAGCGTTCTCCGTCTTTTGGTAGCGGTCGAAGGACGCGCCGACAATCAGGGTCTGGGTGCCGACAGTCTTGGTGACATTCGCGAATATATTGTGATTCCGGCTGAAATCGTTGTAGATACCCGACTGGCTGATGCCGGTCTGCCCACTGAAGCCGCTGAAGGCAATGTTCGGCACGATGCCCAGCGTCGTGGGAAAGGGCAAGGCAGCCTTGATATCCGGCGAGTTCGCCAGGGTGCCCGTGCCCACCGGCGTGCTCTGGATGGAGCCGAACGAATACGCGTAGCCGCCATCGATGAGCAGCCGCGGGTTGAGCACGTAGGTCACGTGCGCGAGCTGCTGCGTGCCCGGAGAGCGAGTCTGCGTCGTCTGCACGCCGAGGAAGCTGGTGCCGCCGCCATAGCCGAACGGCTCCTGCGTCGGGATGCTGTCGTGCAGGTAGCGATAGAAGAGTTGCAGGCGCTGTCCGATGGCCTGGTCGATGCGCACGAACTCCTGGGTATCGTTGAAGACGTTGCGTCCGTTCTGCGTGAGCAGATGCATATCCTGCCCGGCAGCTGGCGCGGGGTACGGCACATTGGCGAAGATGTCCTTGAGGTACGCCTGGGCGAGTGGCGAGAAGTTCGTGATCTGTGTCGTCCCCGCCGGGGTGCCGCAGCTCTGGGTGCCGGCCGCGCTGACCACCACGTTGGCGCAGACGGCGACGGGAAAGGTGCCCTGGCGCTCAGCCATGGTAGGCACATACAGCGTAACCGGCGAGTAGGTAATCACGCGCCGAAACTCCTGCGAGACGAAGAAGAAAGTCTTATCGCGGCCGTTGTAAACCTTGGGGATGTAGACCGGGCCGCCGATGGTGTAACCGAAGTCGTTGTAGCGCAGCGGAGGCCGCACAATGCCGTTCAGATTATTGAAGTAATTGTTCGCGTTCAGGTCGTCGTTGCGGAAAAACTCATAGGCCCCGCCGTGCAGCGAGTTGGTGCCCGAGCGCGTGGAAACGTTGACCTGGCCGGCTGCCGAACGTCCGTACTGTGCCGAGTAGGTATCGCGCAGGGTCTTGAACTCCGCGATCGCATCCACGCTCGGGAACGAAAGCAGCGTCAGGTTCGAGCCGCGGTCGACGTTATCCGCGCCGTCGATCGTCCAGTTGTTGGCGCTCGTCCGTTGCCCGCCGACCGAGAAGGCAACTGTGTTGGCGCCGCCCAGCGGGTTGGTCGGTCCAAGATAGATTTGATCGGTCGCGCCCGTGAACGCGACGCCCGGCTGAAGGCTCAGCAACTGCTCATAATTGCGTGTGCTCAGCTCGAGCTCCCGCACCTGCGTGCCATTGATCAGGCCGGCCACTTGCGCGTCTTCGAGATCGATCTGCAACGCATCCGCAGCCACCGTCAGGCTTTGCTGAGAACCGGCGCCCAGCGTGCGATTGACGGTAAGGCTGTCATCCACATGCAGAATCAGGCCCGTCACCGAAACGGTCTGGAAGCCACTATCCTGAATCGTCACCGTGTAGGTGCCAAGCGGCAGAGATGCTGCCGTGTAGAAGCCCTTGCCATTGGAGCTTACCGTTCGAACATCCTGGTTGCGGTCTGTATTGCGCAGCACTACGGTGGCGCCTTTCACGAACGCGCCAGTCGTATCGGTTACCGTGCCGCTGATGGTGCCGCTTACTTCCTGCGCGAAGCTACCTGCGGCCACGCCAACACTAAGAAGCAGAACCGCGGAACGGAGCGAACGATGGAAAAGATCCAAGTGAAGCCTCCTGAAGTGGAAAGCAGCGTGTCAGGAAAGGCATACGCCTCTGTTCCCATACAACTGCTATGAATTTTCTACGTAGGTAAGGTCGGTTTCCATATTTGAGTATGAGCTGGACTTTTTGTCAAACATTAACAAAGTCAGGGCTGCGCAGGCCAGGGAGCGAGGCCGGCGGGCGACCAGGCATTGACCACGGCGCGTGCGAGCTTTGCGATGGTGAGCTCGGCCGGCTGGTCGACGACCCAGGAGCGATCCGTATTGTCGAAGGTGAAGATAGCCATGAGGATCATGCCGTTGGGTGTAGAAATTGCGGCGGCATCGTTGCGCACGGCTTCGAGAGCGCCGGTCTTGTTGGCGATCGAGGTGTTGTCGGCGCCGGGCAGCCCTTCAAGATAGCGGGGAATGGAGCCGCGGTAGAACTGCAGGTGCAGCATGTTTGCCGCAGCCTGGCACAGCGCAGGATCGCCGGGCAGGGCAGGCTGGCCGGCAGGCGCGAGCTCGCAACGGACGAGCCTGCCGAGCAGATCCACGGTCTCGTGCGGGGTCGACTTGCCGAGGCCGAAACGCTTCTGGTCGGCGGCAGCAAGGTGCCCGGAGCCACGGGCGTAAAGATCTTCTTGTACAGGTAGGTATTGGGCAGGCCGAGCGCGGCCATACGGCGATCGATGTTTTCGAGGCCAAGGTGATCGATGGCGAGGTTGGTGGCTTCGTTGTCGCTCATGACGATCATCAGGGTGAGGGCGTCCTTGAAGGTAAGGGTCATGGGCGCGTCGAGCAGGTGCAGGATGCCCGATCCCGGCACCTGGTCGGGAGCGGTGACGGCGATACGATCCTCGAAGTGGACCTTGCTGGAGCGTATCTGCTCGAGCGCCTCGTAGAGGATGCCCAGCTTGATGACCGAGGCAGTCTGGACGGGAAGGTCCGGATCGAGGCCTACGGTCTGGTGGTTCTGCAAATTCTCTGCGAACAACGCGACCTTGCCGGGGTGGGCTGCGGCAATGGTGCGCAGCTGGCTTTCAAGTGAAGGCGGCGCGGCCTGGGCATGGAGATGAAGCATGGCAAGGGCGAGGGCGAACAAGGCAGCGAGGCGGAGGCGCATGGCGGCCATTCTACTGCCTGCGCCGGCGTGGCCGGGCGTTATGATGGCCCAAGGATGAATGACAACGACGGATCACCGTACCCCTATGCTCACTGGATGCTGCGGGAAATCTTTGAACAGCCGCTAACCCTGCGCGCCACGCTCGCTTTATACGTGGAGCAGGGGCGCTTCAAGCCGGAAAGCTGCGAGCCTCTTCTGGCATGGCTGCGGCGCAGTGGAGGCGAGATTGTGATCGCGGCCAGCGGCTCGAGTCGGCATGCAGCCATGGTGGGCGAAACGCTGGTTGAAGATGCTTCGGGTATCGCGGTGGACGTGGAATACGCGAGCGAGTATCCGTATCGTGCAGCGCGCGCGCGCAAGGAGGCCGCGGTGATGGTGGTCTCGCAATCCGGCGAAACGGCCGATACGCTGCATGCGCTGCGCAAGGCCGCGCAAGCCGGTCATCCTACTCTGGCGTTGACCAACGTGGAAGGCTCGCGCATGGAGCAGGAAGCCGAAGCCGCGTTCCGGACTGCGGCGGGGCGCGAACGTGCGATTCCTGCGACGAAAAGCTTTACCGCGCAGTTGCTGAACCTGTATCTGCTCTCGCTGCTCGCGGCGGAAGCGCATGGCACACTGCATGCCGAGGCGATCGCAGACGGGCTGGCGGCGGCGGATCGGGTGTGCTCGGTGATTGCGGGCCAGCTCGAAGGCTGGAACGAGCAGATGCGCGGCTTCGTAACGTCGTTTCCGGTAGTGCGGAGCTTTCTGTTTCTGGGCCGTGGGGTGCACTACCCGGTGGCGCGCGAAGGCGCGTTGAAGCTGAAGGAATCGGCTTACCTGCATGCGGAAGGCTATCCGACGGGCGAGTTGAAGCATGGCCCCAACGCGCTGGTGGGCAAGGAAACGGCGCTGGTGATTCTGGCGACGCACGACCCTGCGGATGCGGGCTCGGTGGAGCGCTACGAAAGGACCCTGGTGCTGCTGGCCGAGATGCAGACGCTGGGTGCGGAGATGCTGGTGATCGTGAACCAGGGCGATGCGCGGGTGGTGCGCTATGCTTCGACGCGGGTGTTGGAGGTGATGCCGGTAAGGGAGCCGTTGTTGCCGCTTTGCGAGGTGATTCCGCTGCAGATGTTTGCCTACCACATGGCGTTGAAGCAGGGCGTGGACGTAGATCGGCCGCGCAACCTGACCAAGGCCGTGCTTACCGAGTAGGCGCGTGGCGCGGGGAGAGGCCAAGCCCGGAGCCCGGCGGCAGGATGAGCCGTCCCTGCTGCACGGCGGCGCCGTGGAAAGGATCGTCGGCGACGAGCAGGCTTCCATCGAGATCGCAAACGTCAGCCAGAGACGCAAGGTGCGCGGCGGCCGTGCAGGCGCAGGAACTCGAGACCATGCAGCCCAGCATTACCTTGAGGCCGAGGCCGCGCGCGGAGGCGATCCAGCGCATGGCTTCGAGCATGCCGCCGGCCTTATCCAGCTTTACGTTGATGCCGTCATAGGCCTCGTGCAGCAGAGGGATGGAAGCCAGGTCGATGCAGGCCTCGTCGGCGAAGATGGGCAGGCCCACGCGTTCGCGGACGTAGCGGGTTTCCGCGAGCATGTGCGCGGGCAGGGGCTGCTCGATCAGCTCGACACCCTGGGTGGCCATCCAGTTGATTTTGCGGATGGCCTCTTCGGGATCGGTCCAGCCTTCGTTAGCGTCGACCCGCAGCGGCTTGGTGGTGACACTGCGCACGGCCGCGATGGTTTCTTCGTCGCTTGCGAGCCCCACCTTGATCTTGAGAATGGGACAGGCGTCGGCTTCGCGCACCTTTTCGCGGATGTGTTCGGGAGCGTCGATGCCGATGGAAAAACTGGTCAGCGGCGCGCGTGTGGGGTCGAGGCCAAAGAGGCGATACACGGGCAGGTTGAGCCGCTGGCCCAGCCAGTCGAATAGGGCAAGATCGCAGGCGGCAAGAGCGGCCTTCTGGGCGGGGCCGAGAGCCTGCGCGACTTGTGAGAGCAGCAGGCTGATCTTCTCGAGTGAGAGATCTGACAGGTCGGCGGCTTGCAACAGCGGAGTAATTGCCTGGAGAGCCTCGGCCGCCTGGGCGGGCGTGGTTGCGTAGCGCAGGATTGGCGCGCCCTCGCCGTGGCCGGTGATGCCATCGCGCGTGTAGCTGAGGTGAACGGTATCGCGAAAGCTGCTGGACGCCATGGTGGTCGTCCAGGTGTGGCGCAGATGCAGCCGCTTGATCTGGACGCGCACATCGGCTTGCGGGGCGGGCGTCATGGTTGCAGCCTCCGCTGGGCTGTGAGCCGGTCGTGCCATGGGTCGTCGGCGAGCGAGCTGATCTGGATGCCGGGACTGCCGTGCGTGCTGTCGTGGAGGAAACGGTCGCCGCCAAGAAAGATGCCGACGTGGGTGATCTCCTGCGGGTTGTCGCCGAAGAAGAGCACGTCGCCGGGCTGCAGGGCGTGGCGCTCGACCGAGCGAAAGCCTTGCCAGTCGCATTGCGCCTGGGCATCGCGGGGAAGCAGCACGGCGAGTTGGCGGAAGAGCATTTGCACGAAGCCGGAGCAGTCGAAGCCGAAGCTGGAGGTGCCTCCCCAGGTATAGGTGATGCCGAGGAATCGCCGGGCGAGCGCAAGCATGTCCTCCAGCCCGAGGATGGAGTCGTTCAGGCTTACGTCGCCGCGTAGAACAAAAGCCTGCCGACCGTCGAGCAGACGCACAGGCAGCCACTCTGCGCCGCTCGCCTGCTCGTCAACATCTGGTGGAAGCTCCAGTTGAGCTTCCCAGGGCAGGTTCATCAGCGGAGCTCGTCTCTTGACATCGGGCTCTGCGTAAACGTTTGTAGAAAGTTGAACGACGCGCGCGAATCTGGCCGCCGGATTGGGGGTGAAGGGTAGGAAGCCTTTGCGCGGTGCCCAGCCCATATACCGGTCTGCCGTGCGGATGTGGATCCAGCCCTGCGCCTCGGCGAGCACCTCGGCGACCGTGCCGTAGATGGTTTGGGAAACGACTTCAACATCGAGGGAAGGCTGAAGAAAGATGTTTAGAACCGGCAGGTTCGTGACGACGAAGGCCTTCACCGCCGGCTCGCAGTCTCCAGAATTCGGCGCCGGGTAAGCTCTCACAGTCCTAAAATACCATTCGCTCTCGACACGTTGCCGTACCGGCTTCAAGGCGGGATTCGGGAGCGCCAGATGGCTTCAGGTTCGGTTAACCCTTGTCGGATACTTTGTAAGCATGAGGTTCCTTCGAGATACAGCCTGTGCCGGTGCGGCCTGCGTCGCTCTGTGCATCTTGCCCGGCCGGCGTATCGAGGCGCAGGGGATCCCGGCACTCCAGAGGACGACGCCTGAAACGTTGACGCTGGAACAGGCGATCGCGCGGGCGACGGCGAATGAACCGGCCTTTGCGGCGGCCGCGGCGGAGCAGAAGGCGGCGACACTCGAACGCAGGATCGCCCGCACCGCCCTGCTGCCGACGGCCACGTATCACAATCAAGCCATCTACACCCAGCCGAACGGTGTGGCCGCAAGCCGCATCGGGCAGACGACCAACGCTCCGGCACCCATCTTTATCGCCAACAATGCGGTGCGTGAATACGCGAGTCAAGGTGTGTTCGACGAGACGATCGGGCTCGGTCAGGTGGCTGGCATACGCCTGGCGGACGCCAACGCCGCACGCGCACAGGCCGAGCTTGAGGTTGCGCGGCGAGGCCTTGTGAGCACCGTCGTGGCTCTGTTTTATGGGGTGGGCGCAGGCAGGGGCAAGCTGCAGATTGCCCGCGAGGCTGTGGCCGAGGCAGACCATTTTGTGGATGTGACGCAGAAGCGCGAGGCGGCGCGTGAGGCGGCGCACGCGGACGTGCTGAAGGCGCAGCTGGAGCAGCAGGAGCGCCAGCGCGAACTGCTCGATGCCCAGGTTACGGCCGACAAGGCCCGCACCGAACTGGCGGTGCTGCTGTATCCAGACCCCGCAACTGCTTTCAGTTTGGCGTCGGAGGACGCGCCGCCCGTGCTTCCCGATCAAGCGGCGGTGCAGCGTCTGGCGGGCGAAAGCAATCCCGAACTGCGCAGCGCCCTGGCCTCCATGCAGATCAGCCAGGCGGAGACCTACACGGCGCAAACCGCTCTGTTGCCGGAGCTTGCGCTCAACTTCACGTACGGAATCGATGCGACCAACTTCGGCGTTAACGGGCCGGACGGTATCCACAACTTGGGCTACTCGATGAGTGCGCAGCTGAACATTCCGGTATGGGACTGGCTTGCTACGGAGCGCAAGGTAAAGCAGGCCAGGCTGCGCGAAGGAGCAGCCAGGGTGGCGCTGACGAATGCTCAGCGGCGTTTGCTGGCGGACCTTGCGGAGTTCTATGCCGAGGCCGACGCTGCGGACCAGCAGCTTTCTTCGCTGAGCGCCAGCGTCGTGACAGCCCGCGAAAGCCTGCGCCTTACCAACCTTCGTTATGTGGATGGCGAAAGCACCGCGCTCGAAGTGGTCGATGCGGAAGGCACGCTGATCTCAGTCGAGAACGCTGCCATCGATGGGCGCACCCGCTATGAGCTGGTATTGGCGAACCTTCAGACCCTGACAGGAAAACTTTGATGATGCATGCATCTTGCAAGCGCGTTGTTCTTCTCGTGTTTCTTCCAGGCTTCCTGGCGCTCGCCGGCGGATGCAAAAAGAAGGCCGAGGGAACGCCTGAGGTTTCCGTTGCCGTGCAGGCCGCGCACCCGGTTCAGGGACCGATGTCGGAAGAGATTGCGGCCGATGCGATCCTTGCGCCTGTCTCCGCCGCAGCGCTCTTCCCTCGCATCAGCGCACCCATTCGTGCGGAGTATGTGCAGCGAGGCGTTCATGTGCGGCGCGGCCAGCTGCTGGTCTCGTTCGACGATCGCGACCTGAAAGGAACCGCGCTGGACAGTGCGGGCGCGGTGGCGAACGCGCAGGCCAACTACACGGCAACCACCCAGACGACGATTCCCGAAGAGACCAGGAAGGCAGAACTCGATACCGCGCAGTTGAAGGCCGTGCTCGACGTGGCCTCGCGCACTGCACGGGAGCGGCAGGCGCTGTACAAGCAGGGCGCGCTATCTGGTCGTGAGGCCGACGCCGCCTACGCCGCGGAGGTGCAGGCGCAGGCAGCCTACGACACGGCCCGGCAACATGCAGCCCTGCTGCTCAAAACCACGAGCGCGACCGACCGGCAGGCCGCGCAGGGTCTGCTGACCTCGGCGGAAGGCCGGCTCGAGAACGCGCAGGCGCAGGTAAGTTTCGCCAATCTGCGCAGCCCTATCGACGGCGTAGTCACCGATCGGCCGCTGTTTCCTGGGGAAACGGCCGCGGCCGGAACTCCGGTCATTACCGTCATGGATACCTCTTCGCTGCTGGCCAAGCTGCACCTCGCGCAGGCGTCTGCGCAGAAGCTGAAGCTCGGCAACCCGGCCCGGGTGACGGTGCCCGGCATGGAGGATCCGGTGGATGCGACGGTCTCGTTTATAAGCCCCGCGCTCGATCCCGGATCGACGACCGTGGAGGTCTGGCTCAAGCTGCCGAACAACGACGGCCGCTTCAAGGTGGGCACACCGGTGCATGCGGTGCTGCAGGGTACGACGATTCCCAACGCGATGCAGTTGCCGGTAGAAGCGATTGTTCCTGCGGATGATGGAAGCGTCAACGTCATCGTCGTGGCAGGCAACAGCACCACGAAGAAGCAGGCTGTCAAGCTCGGCATACGCACGGCGGAGTCAGTGCAGATTGTCTCCGGCATTGGCGCTGGAGACACGGTTGTGACCAAAGGCGGCTACGGGCTGGATGACGGCACCAAAGTGACCGTAAACAAGCCCGGCAGCGCCGCCGAGGACAAGGAGTAATGGCCGCCGTGGCTGAACCTGAAAAGCCCCAGCCGTACTGGCTAGCACGATCCGTGCGCACGATTCTCTTCCTCGCCTTCGTGCTTACGGTCGCGGGAATCTGTGCCTACTTCCGTACGCCGATCGCAGTGTTTCCTGAAACAGACTTCCCGCGCATCGTGATCGGTATCGACAACGGCGTGATGCCGCTCGAGCAGATGCAGGTAACCATCACCAAGCCCATTGAGGACGCGGTAAACAGCGTTCCGGGTCTGCTTACCGTGCGTTCGACGACCAGCCGCGGATCCGCCGAAGTAAGCCTGTTCTTCGATTGGTCAGTGGACATGTTTCGCACTCTGCAGCTGGTAAACGCCGCGTTGAGTCAGGCTCAGCAATCTCTGCCTGCGACCGCCAAATTAACCACCAACCGGCTTACCTTCGCGACGTTTCCCATCCTGGGTTACAGCGTGACATCGAACACGCTTTCGCAAAGCCAGCTCTGGGAGCTTGCCACCTACACGCTGAAGCCGCCGCTCAACCGTGTGATCGGGGTAAGCACGGTGACGATTCAGGGTGGCGCCGTTCCGGAGTTCGAGGTGGTGCCGAACATGGCGCGCATGCAGGCCGCCGGCGTCACCATCCTCGACCTTGCAAATGCCATCCAGACCTCGAACATCATGGATTCGCCGGGATTGTACGAGCAGGATCATCAGCTTGTGCTCGCCCTTGTGGGCGCGCAGGCGCACGACATCGAAAGCCTGCAGCAGCTCGCTGTAAAGACCACGGCCGGCGGCGCGCCCGTGCGCGTGGGCGATGTGGCTGCAGTCGAGGACGGCGTGCTGCCGGTCTACACAGCTGTCCGCGCGAACAATCAGCCGGCCGTGCTGCTGAACATCGCACGCCAGCCCAGCAGCAACACGGTTTCCGTAGCCGACGAAGTGGCGGCGGAGGTCGCCCGCCTGCGCAGCAAGCTGCCCGCCGGCGTCACCATCGAGCCGTTCTACGATCAGTCGCAGATCGTGCGCGAGAGCATCAAGAGCGTGCGCGACGCCATCCTGATCGGCCTGTTGCTGGCCTGCCTGATCCTGTTCCTTTTCCTGCACGACTGGCGTTCTTCGCTCATCGCCGGCCTGGTCATCCCGGTGACGGTCGCGGTAACGGTGCTTGCGCTCTGGATGATGGGCCAGAGCTTCAACCTGATGACTCTTGGGGGTCTGGCCGCGGCCATCGGGCTTGTGATTGACGACGCGATCGTCGTGGTCGAAAACATAGTCTCGCACCGGGATGCAGGCGAGCTCCGTGTGGAGGCGGTACGTAAGGCGCTGCGCGAGATCGCTCGCCCACTCATCGGCTCTACTGTGACGCCGGTCGTTGTCTTTCTCCCGCTTCTCGCCGTTACAGGAGTGACGGGCAGCTTCTTTCGCGCACTGGCGATTACCATGGCCGTCGCGCTGCTCACCTCGCTGGCTCTGGCCGTCAGCTTTACACCCGGCCTTGCACTGCTTCTGCTGGGCGAGCGCGAGGGTGAGTCCAGGCAGGTTGAAGACACCCATGGCGAGGGTCTTCTCGGACGGATCCTGGAGTGGCACAGGCAGACGCTCGACTGGTTTTTGCAGCGTCCTGTCTGGCTGGGCGTGCTGTGCATGCTGCTGGTGGCGGGCACGTACCTGGGCTATCGTTCGCTCGGCTCGGACCTTCTGCCGGGCATGGATGAGGGTGGCTTTGTGCTGGACTACGTGATGCCTGCGGGCTCCTCGATCACCTCGGCCAACAGTGTGCTCGACCGTGTCCACCAGATCCTGATGCATACGCCGGAGGTCGAGACGACCAGTCGCCGCACCGGCCTGCAGATGGGCTTTGCGGCTGTCACCGAATCGAATTACGGGGACATCACGGTGAGCCTGAAGCAGAAGCGCAGCCGCGATATCGATGCCGTCATGGCCGACGTCCGCGGCCAGATCAAACGCACGCTGCCGCAGTTGGACGTCGAGTTCACGCAGGTGCTGCAGGACAACATCGGCGACCTTTCAAACGCGCCCGAGCCAATCCAGATCAAGCTCTTTACCGAAGATGCGGCCCTGCTCGACGAGCTTGGACCTCGCGTCGCAACCGAGATCAAGAAGGTCGACGGCGTAGTCGATGTGCAGAACGGCGTCGACAATACGATCAGCGGGCCGGCGACCAGCTTCCAGGTGGACCCGCAGCTTGCGGCCAGGCTGGGCTTCACGCCAAGCGAGGTTGCCGAGGACGCGACCTCGATTCTGGATGGTGTCACGGTGAACGATCCGCTGATCGCCAACGGCCGTCCTTACACCATCCGGGTGCGGCTTGGGCCGGAGACGCGGCAGAGCCTGGACACCATTCGCGACACGGTCTTCAACTCCACCTCCGGGCACACCGCCTCGCTGGGCTCGATGACGGAGGTGACCCAGTTGCCGCCGCAGAATGAGATTCGCCGCGAAAACCTGCAGCGGCTGGTCGTGGTTACGGCGCGTCTCGAAGGCACAGACCTGGGGACTGCCGTGAAGCAGGTGCAGGCACGTGTGCAGGCGATGCATCTGCCTGCGAGCGTACGCGTGGAGTACGGCGGCACCTATCAGGAGCAGCAGAAATCATTCGCGGAACTGCTTCGTGTGCTTGTACTTGCGCTGGTGCTTGTCTTTGGAGTTCTGCTTACGGAGTTTCGCAACTTCGCCGCGCCGGTCGCGATTCTGACCTCGTCCGTGCTTTCGATCGGTGGCGTGGTGCTGGGCTTGCTGCTTACCGGCATGACCTTCAACGTGGCGTCGTTCATGGGGCTCATCATGGTCATCGGCATCGTGGCCAAGAATGGCATCCTTCTGCTCGACGCGGACGAGCGCTTCCGTGCCGAGGGCTCAAACGCCCGCGAGGCCATGGTGATGGCCGCGCAGCGCCGGCTGCGGCCTATCCTGATGACCGCCATGGCTGCCGTGTGCGGGATGCTTCCGCTCGCGCTCGCACTGGGTGCCGGCTCGCAGATGCTGCAGCCGCTGGCGATCGCGGTGATCGGCGGCCTGATGATTTCGCTGCTGCTAAGCCTGGTGGTGACGCCGGTGATCTACTATCGGCTCACGCGCCATCATGCGCCGGATCTCTCGGCCTAAGCGCTTGCCTTCTTGTTGTCATTCCCGCAGGGAATCCGCGGTTGCTTTGCTGTTGTTTTCTCTTCACACCAAGTCGAGCGCATTCCGGGATGCTGTAGAGCAAGAGCAACAGCAAGTGCAACCGCAGATCCCTTCGGGATGACAACAAGGAAGCAACTACTTCCGGCCGAGGACGATGACCTGGAAGGTATCCGGCACGATGGCCGGACGCGGGCGCGGGTTGGCGGCGGAAGGCTCGGGACGCGGGCCAAGCTCCGCGGTGACCACGTACACGCGATCGCTGCTGGAGTCATAGCTCATCGTCCGCGCACCCTTCATGGTGGGCACTTGCTCGAGCACCTTGTAGCCCGATTGCGCGTCCACAACCGTCAGGGTGCCGTCGCCGTTCGAGCTGAAGGCAAGTTGACTCTTGTCGTCGTAGCCGGCGGCGTCGGGTCCATCGCCGATGGCCGGCAGGGCCAGCACCTTGCCATCGTTGGCATCGACCACGGCCATCTTCTTGCCATCGCACACAGAGAACAACCGGCTGTGCTCGCGGTCGATCGCCATGCCCGAAGGGGAGTCACAACCGGCGAGCTGCCATGTGCCCGTAACAGTCTTGCTTGCGGCGTCGAGGCGCACGATGGTGTTCTTGTCCTCGATGTTGTCGAACACATGGCCTTTGCCGTCGGCCTGCGGAAACTCGGGCTTGCCGGGCAGGGCAATGGTCGCGACCACCGAACGGCTGGCTGTGTCGATCACCGTGACATTCTTGCTGCGCCCGTTGAACGCCCAGACGGTCTTCGTCACTGGCTCGTACGTGATCCCGTCCGGGTTGGTGCCCGCGGGGATCGAGGCCACCGTGGCCAGCGTCTTGCGGTCGAAGACGACGATCGCGTTGGCACCGCCATCGCTGATGTAGCCGAACTTGCCTCCCTCGTCGAGTGCCACTCCGTGTGTGCCCGTGAGCCCGGTAATCGCGCCCACCAGCTTGCCAGTATTCGTATCGAGCACTTCTACCCGCGGCCCATGCGTCACGTACAAGCGGTGTGCCCCGGGATCGGCCAGCAGGTAATCCCAGCCGCCCGTGCCGCCGATCTTCCAGTGATCGACGATCTTGTAGGGCTGCTGCGCGAAGGCCCCTGCTGTAAGTGTGCAGGCAGCAAGCGCCGCAAGGGAGCGAAGAACAATGGACCGCATCGGAATCTCCTTGTACTCCTTGGAGTACACCAGCAAGTCTGATCGACGTAGCTTAAGCGGCGATGAAGGTTACGGTGACGAGGGTCCCTCGGTCCCGCGAGCTCTCGACGAAGATGCTTCCTCCCGCCGCCTCCACGATGGATTTGCAGATGGATAAGCCAAGGCCCGTGCCGCCGGTCTCGCGGGAGCGCGAGCGATCCTCGCGGTAGAAGCGCTCGAAGATATGCGGCAGCGCGTCTGCGGAAATGCCGATGCCGGCATCTTCGACTTGGAGTGCGACCCGTCCCTGCTGGGTGCTGCTCACCCTCACGGTGACAGCTCCGCCAGGGTGACTATGCTGGATCGCGTTCATCACCAGGTTCGACACCAGAGCGAGGCCATGCTCCGGCTGGAGCCGCACCGACCCCGGGGAAGAGCGGGTCAAGTGTAGCTGTACCTCATGTTGCTCCGCGAAGGGCTGCAACTGCCTGAGAGCCGCCATGGCCAGGTCTGCAAGGTCTACCGCGGGCGCGTGCCTGGAGGAAGTTTCTTCCGCCGCCGCAAGCTGCAGCATCTGTGCCACCAGCGCCTCAACGCGGCTGTTATCTTCAAGCACCCTTTCGAGGCCGGCCGCATACTCCTGCTCGGTGCGTCGCTTCAGCATAAGCAGCTGCACGGAGGATCGTACGACCGCGATGGCCGTCTTCAATTCGTGCGCGGCGTCGCTGACGAAACGCTGCTCCTTGGCAAAAGCCTCGCGCAGCCGGCCTATTGTGTCGGTCAGCACCTCGGCCAGGGGACGAAGCTCACGCACCCGCAGCACAGAAGAAGGCGCGGTAAAGGCCATGGCCGGCGGAGAAAGCTCTCCCGCAGCGACCGCGAGTGCAGACAGGGGCGACAGAGCTTTCTTGAGCAGCAGGACCACGACAAGAACCGTTCCCCCTGTAGCAAAGGCGATGGCCAGAAGGTAGAAGCGGACAGCCTCGAAGACTTCGTGCCAGAGATGACCCTCAGAAGACGCATACACAATCGTTACGGGCCGCTTCAGCCCGACACCTCCGTTTTCAGCCCGGTCGATGACCCGCATCGCTTCGCGCTGCAGCACCCGGTACCTGGTTCGACCAGCCTGGGCATCGCGAAAGTCGTCCGCCTGTCGAGCAATCAGCACTGAAGGCGCCTCGTCCGAGCTGCCCAGCAGGCGGCCGCCCTGGTTGTACACGGCATAGACATCGTCGCCTGGCAGGTTCAGCTCCGCCGGGTCGATCATCACGTTGTCGTCGGGATCTTCCGCATCCTGGATGGCGCCCAGCAGGGAATCGGACCGGCCCTGGAGGCTGGTGTCGAATGCGCGCAAACGGGTGTGCCACTCGTGCAGCAGCGCGGCGCCCGAAAGCATGGCCCCGCACAGCAGCTGCGCCGCCACGACAGCTCCCACGGTCTGGCGTATGAGCGAACGGCTGACCGGCTCTCTCATGACGTGCTCGCCAGCCGATAGCCGCGTCCGCGCAGCGTTTCCAGCACTTCGGAGTCGGTGACCGCGCGCAGTTTCTTGCGCAGATTGGAGATGTGCGCCTCCACCACGTTTGAGTGATGCTCCCAGGTGAAATCGTAGAGATGCTCGAGCAACTCGCGCTTGGAGACGATCACCCTGGGACGAAACATGAGGTACTCCAGAATGCGGTACTCGGTGGGCGACAGTTCTACCTTGCGCGTCTCGTGCGCGACGCTCTGCTCCCCGGTGTGAACCTTCAGGCTTCCGAACTGAAGCATGGGTTCCCCTACGCCCTTGCCCCGGCGAATCAGGGCCCGGCTCCGGGCGATCAGTTCTCCCAGATCGAAGGGCTTGGTCATGTAGTCATCAGCTCCCGCGTCGAGCAGGTCGATGGTCTTGCCCGTCGTGCTGACAGCCGTGAGCACAAGCACAGGCGTGGCGTTACGCACGGCACGCAGCCGCCTGACAACATCTTCTCCGCTCACCCGCGGGAGCATCAGGTCGAGAATGATGAGATCGTAGCTGGCTGTGGCGCAAAGATGAATCGCATCTTCTCCGTTGTGGGTGACATCGACGGCATAGCCCGGCCCTTCGCGCAGTCCACCGGCAATGTTCTCGGCAAGCCGCTTTTCATCTTCGACTACGAGAACTCGCATCGCGCCTTCTCCTCAGTTCGTCCAGCGGCGTTGCTTCGGTTCCGGTTGGAAACGAACAGCAACGCCGGCATCAACAGGGTAGCGACGGCAGGGACGAAGAGCCCGGCGCGCAAGGATGCTTGCTGCGTGGAGACGAATCCTGTAAGCCACGGCAGAAAAGCCGAGCAGACCCCCGACAGAAAAAAGATGATGCCGCTGCTCTGAAAGGTGAGCGCACGGGCAAGCAGAAGCGGGTACGCCGGGCCGATGCCAAAGCCCAGGCAGGCGGCGGCCATGAAGAAGATCCAGCCATGCGGTGCCAGGATAAGCGTCACGCTGGAAGCAGCCATCAGGGCGAGACTGCCGGCGAGAATGCGGGACTGCGACAAGGTTTGCGAAGCAAACGACCACAGCAGGCGGCTGAGCAGAAGCCCGGCCCAGAGGCACGTGGGTGCCGCGGCTACTTCGAGCGACGCATCGCCGCCGCGCTTGGCGTAGGTGGCCAGCCAGCCGCCGGCTGAGGCTTCAACCCCCGTGGTCAGCATCACCAGCAGGATAAGCGCGGGCGGTGTTGCCCGAAAAAAGCTGCGCAGCCGTGCGCTCAAGAGTGCGGGCCCAAAGCGGCTTTCCGTCGCATGCGGGGACGGCCGACCGCCAGGCTGGAGCGCGGCCCACAATGCAACCAGCATGAAGCCGGCGGCCAGCGAATAGAGCAAGGGCCGAAGGTCTGCCGAGCGGAGACTGTTGAGGGCCAGCGCAGGACAGGCGCAGGCGCCGATGGCCCAGAGCAGGTTCAGGCGTACAAGCTCCCTGCTCTTGTTGGTGGCCTGTTCTTGAATCTGCAGGCTGATGGCCGTCATGGCGAGCCCCAGGCCGAAGCCGAAGACCAGCATGCACCAGGGCGCTGTGCGCGCCGTGCAGAAGTTAAGCCCAAGCGAAGCTGAAGCAACCGCGGCGCTGCCCAGGGCAAGCGCTCGCAGAAGGGAGCCCGAGAGCAGCAAAGCGCCCAGCGAAGAGCCGATGAAGGCCATGAAGAATAAGCCTCCGCCACCTTCGTCGCGCAGGTGCCAGCGCGCGAGCAGAAGAGGCAGCGTAGCGCCGGGAAGAGCGACCCCGATGCCGGTCGCGACGAAGGCGAGATAAAGCGGCAGAACCGGGGCGGAGGTTCCCTCTTGCCGGTCAGCGGTGGAAGCCCGGAGGTCGGGAGTGCGCGAGTCGTGATGAAGGCTGGGGCTCATCGAGAGGGCCGGGAGGCTATGGGCAATGATACGAGGGCCGGGGGTTCCCGGGTGGGCGCGCCAACAAAAACTCCCATCCCGTCTACGATAGGACCGAATGTGCGGGGCCTGTTCGGGCGTCGCGGCGACCTGCTAAACTTCATCCTCCGCATGCGTTCGGCGAGACGACGAGCTTGAAGAGGCTGCAGGTGGCTGGCTGCGCAAGTGCTTCGACGAGGTGAGGAGTCATGCATTCAAAAAGGCTTACGCGCAGGGCCTGGTTGCAGGCTGCAGCCGCAACCGCCGCGGCCGGGTGGTGGAAAAATTATGCCTTTGGCTCGCCGGCGGCGTGTGCCGATGTGGTCAGCACCTCCTTGGGGAAGCTGCAGGGAGAGTGCCTCGGAGATGTGCGTGTGTTTCGCGGCGTCGCGTTTGCGCAGCCGCCTACAGGCACCCGGCGGTTCCGCGCGCCTGAAGCGCCGGCTCCATGGCAGGGGGTTCGTGCCGCAACCAGGTTTGCTGCGGCGTCTTTACAAAGCGGCGAAACAGGCGTCGCGCATAGCGAGGATTGCTTATACCTGAACCTCTGGGTGCCGGCGGGCAAGGGGCCGTTTCCCGTGTTTGTGTGGATCCATGGAGGCGGGTTTACGGGCGGACACGCCTTTGAACCGGTGTACGACGGGACCATGTTCGCCCGGGAAGGAGTAATCTGCGTCACGGTTGGGTATCGCCTGGGGGTGCTTGGTTTTCTGGATGTCGAACCCATGCTGGGCGCGAGCTACGCCGGAAGCGCGAACAACGGGTTGCGCGACGTAATGGCAGCGCTGGCCTGGGTGAAAGAGCATGTGGCGGATTTTGGCGGCGATCCGGACCGGGTTACGGTGGGTGGCGAATCGGCCGGAGCCAAGCTGACGGACACCTTGATGGGTGTGCCGGCGGCGCGGCCGCTCTTTGCCCAGATGATCTCGGAAAGTGGAGGTTGCGACCGCGTGTGGCCGCAAACCTCTGCGCAGCAGGTGGGAGCAGGATTTGCCGAGGCGTGGCGTGATACAAGCGGCCAGGCCGCCGGGGCGCTGCTGACAGCGCCGGGTCCCGCTATCCTGTCCGCGCAGGAACGTCTGCTCGCCGGCTGGCCGCAACATTTTCCTCTGCGGCCGGCGGTGGACGGCCAACTGATCCCCGAGTTGCCGTTGCTTGCGATCGCCAAAGGCAACAGCCAGGGCAAGGGCCTGCTCATGGGGACCAATCGCGACGAGAGCGCGCTGTTTGTCGGCCCTCATCCAGCCCAGCTGACGGCGAAGAATCTAGGCAATATGCCGCTCGATCGCTTTGAACCGGTCTTCGCCCACTACGCCGAGGTCTACCCGAATCTTTCGCAGGAACAGCGGCGCATCCGTGCCCTCACTGCGGAAGAATACTGGATTCCTACGCTGCGGGTGGTGGAGGCTCACACGCAGGCGGGCGGCAAAAGCTGGATGTACCGGCTGGACTTCGCGGAAGCGCGCGGCCGGCTGGCGGGCTATGCCTTCCACTCGCTGGACGTTGGCCTGGTGTGGGACAAGCCGCACGTGAACATCGGCGACGATGAGCAGGAAGCGGCCCTGGCAGGGATGATGCATGCCGCCTGGCTGGCATTTATCCGGAGCGGATCCCCCGCGACGCCTGCCCTGCCGACTTGGCCGCCGTACACCCCGGGCCAACGCGCGACCATGATCCTCGAGGATCACAGCCATGTGGAGCCCAGGCCCCAAGAGGCGGAGCGGCAGCTTTGGGACGGCTTGCTCTGATCGTGTTTGCTGAGCGGGAAGCGCAAAGACAAACGATTGTTGTGCGGCCATTCCGTACCGGCCGCGCTTGACAGGCTCCCCCGGGATGACGCCTAATCGGTGGGTTGACAGGCTGCGACGGCCTGGCTGGAAAGAGGTTTCTGGTGATCAAGCGTGCGTGTTCGGCTTTACGGATTTCGACTCTGCTTGGAATGCTGTGTGTCTCTGCTGCTGTAAGCATGGCGCAGACGAGCACCGGAGTGGATGTCTGGCTCACGACCGCGGATCGTACTTCGCTTTTCGCCGAGCAGGCCAAAAAGTTGGAATTCGCGAAGGGGCCGGCTGGCGACGGCGCCGTGATCGCAGTGGATGACGCCAGTCGCTTCCAAACCATGGATGGTTTCGGTTTCGCCCTGACCGGCGGCAGCGCGGAGTTGATGATGCGCATGTCGCCCGCGCGCAGGAAGGCGCTGGAGGAGAACCTGTTTGCGACCAGGGATGGCTCAATCGGCGTATCGTATCTGCGCGTAAGTATCGGCTCGTCCGACATGAATGAGCGGGTGTTTACCTACGACGATCTGCCGGCTGGGCAGACGGATCCGACACTGGCGAAGTTCGCCCTGGGGCCGGATCTGCAGGACGTCGTCCCGGTGTTGAAGGAGATTCTGGCGATCAACCCGCACATAACGATTCTTGCGAGTCCGTGGTCGGCACCCTCGTGGATGAAGACGAATGAATTGCCGAAAGCGGGAAGTCTGAAGCCGGAGTGGTACGGAGCCTATGCGCAATACTTCGTGCGCTACCTGCAGGCCATGGCTGCGCAGGGTGTTCCGATTCGTGCGATTACGATTCAGAATGAGCCGGAAAACCCGCACAACACTCCGAGCATGGTCGTCACATCCAGCGAAGAGGCGGCGTTTCTGGCCAGTGCTCTGGGCCCGGCGCTCAAGAACGCAGGGCTGCGCACGGCGGTCATCCTGTGGGACCACAATTGCGATAACCCCGACTATCCGCTTGCTATCCTCGCAGACGCTAAGGCAAGCCAGTATGCGGTCGGCTCGGGCTTCCATCTCTATGAAGGATCGATCGATGCGATGACCAGGGTGCACGACACGAACCCGTCCAAGGCTATTTACTTCACCGAGCAGATGGTGGTGCAGGAAGATCAATCCAAGCCGCTCGGCGTAGCCCAGTCCGTAAGCCGTATCGTGATTGCCGCCCCGCGGAACTGGAGCCGCAACGTCCTGCTCTGGAACCTGGCAGCCGACCCGCAGAATGGTCCGCACACTCCAGACGGCGGATGTCCGGTTTGTCAGGGAGCAATTACGCTCGAGGGCGATGAGGTCAGCCGAAACTTGGCCTTCTATTCGATTGCGCATGCGTCGAAGTTTGTGCGTCCGGGGTCGGTGCGGATCGGATCTGAAAGTTCCATGGCGGGTGTGCTGCCGAATGTAGCCTATGCAACGCCCGACCACCGAACGGTGCTTCTGGTGGCGAATCCGGGTAAGGAGTCGCAGGCCTTCCATGTCAAGTTCCACGACAGGCAATTCGCCGCCACGCTGGGCGCCGGTGATGTGGCCACTTACGTCTGGTAAGCCTTCTTGTTGTGAATCTGCGATTGCAGTTGCTCTTGTCTGCTCTTAGTCGATAGTAATGATGACGCAAGTGGAATTATCTTCTCCGCTCGCGTTGTTGGCTGCGGCAACCAGTTTCTGGCAGGCACTTTCAGGGGAATCCGAAGCCAGAAGCAGTGCGTGCATCTCAGGCAGGGTCAGTGCTTTGGTGATGCCATCGGTCGCGAGCAAAAAACAGTCGCCCAGCTCTACCTGCGCCATCGTAACCGCGGGCACCACTCGTTCCGAGTGACCGAGCGCCTGGGTGAGCAGGCTGTCCAGGTTCAGGCGCTCTTCTGCGCTCACAGATGCCGGGCCGTTCTCATGCATCATCTGCTGCAGCTGCGAGTGATCTTCCGTCAGCCGGTGCATGGAGTCGCCGCGGAGGAGGTAGGCGCGGCTGTCTCCAACGTGCGCAATCCACATGCGAGCCCCGTCGAAGTGAGCCACCACCGCGGTGGTGCACATACCCGCGTACAAGGGTTCGCGCTGCGCGGCGCGAAAGATGGATCGGCTGGCGGACTGAATGGCGCGCTCGAGCTCCGAGCCTCCAGCATTGGGGTCCAGCTCTGTGCCGGGAAAGCTCGAGAGGATGCAGTCCACCGCGGAGCGGCTTGCAAGCTCACCGGCACTGGAGCCACCGACCCCATCGCAGACCACGAAAAGTCCGCGGTCAAGATCGAAGCCGAAGGCATCTTCGTTGACTCGGCGTTTGCCGACATCGCTTGTTCCCGCCGCCCGAATTCTGATATCCATATGCGCACCCCTGCATCAGAAGCGATTCAGCATTGTTTCTTCAGGGTTGTTTGTTCTTGGTGGCGCTCTGGCGTGCATAGCCAAAGCGAAGTTCTACCACGTCTGCCAGCAGGATGCGATCGCCGCGGCGCAGCAATGCAGGCTGCCCGGGCTGCAGCGGCACTCCTCCAAGTCGTGTGCCATTGGAGCTTTTCAGGTCTGTGAGATAGAGTTGCCCGTTTTTCTTCGCGATCTCACAATGAAAACGCGAAATCGCCCGATCGATATCGCGAACGACGATGTCGTTCTTCTGACCTCCATCCTGTGCCACCGCGCCAATGCGAATGACGTCCTTCTGCATCGAGAATTGCTCCCCAACATCCATGCCGGCGGTGATCTCAAGCATGGGGTAGCGGTGCTGGCGTCGGCGGCGTAAGAACAGCGCGATCATGGCAGCAAGCGCGATGAGGCCGGCGCCGCTCGACAGATAGAACAGCCGGCTGCGCAAGGAAGACGTCGCGTTGATGCGGGATC
Organism: uncultured Granulicella sp.; assembly: GCA_964282835.1. Lineage (GTDB taxonomy): Bacteria > Acidobacteriota > Terriglobia > Terriglobales > Acidobacteriaceae > Edaphobacter. The sequence goes on along the minus strand of OZ196157.1, from coordinate 3,655,887 downwards.
GCAGATCGCGAACCAGGGGGTTATCGGGCGCCAGACGTTCGGCAACATTAAGCGCCATGCCTGCATCCTTCAGATGCCCGGCAAGGAAGGCACCTTGCGCCTGCACGAGCGAGGAGTTCACCTGCTGATCCTTGGTCAGCGCGTCATGTTGCTGATTCACCTGGGCAGCCTGCTGCTGCTCCTGATTCGCCTGGGTAGTTTGCAGCTTCGTTTGCGCATCCTTGTACCCCTGCACCGCGGGAGCGTTCGAAGGATCGATCTGGACGACCTGGTTGTAGAGATCCATCTGTTTTGCAGGATCGCTCGTGCTCAGGGCAAGCGCCATCAGCGACGCGACCTTCTGCTTGCTTTGCCTGTCAGAATCCGCCTGCTGCTGCTGGGCCTTTTGCTGGGCGAGCATGGCGGTTTCCGCCGCGCTGGGGGCAGCCGGTGCCGCGGCACCGGCTGCGGGCGTTGTGGCGGGGGACGATGGCGCGGTAGCGATCGGCGTGGGTGCCGGCGCTCCACCCGACCCGTAGTTCTTGGGCAATGCTGTCATGGCAATGCGCGAAACATCCATCTTGACGCCGTCGCCGGGAAGCACAAAGGTGATGGTTCCGGCGGATTCGCGCGCACCCTGCGCCACGCGTGTACTTTCCGGCCGCGAGTCGGTGTAGACGTTATAAAGGTTGCCGCCAACCCACATCGCAATGGTGCGTCCTGCAATGATCACGGTCTCGTCCACCACGCCGCCAGGCGAGGGTGCATGCTTAGCGAGGTCTTCGATCGAGCCGCTATAGGGCCCGATGCCTACGCCGTAGCCGCCATCGAGCTGACCGGAGGTATCCCGTACGTTCAATGCCGTGAAGTGGTCGGCTTTGACCTCGCCCTTGACGCTGGACGTCAGCTGGAAGATGGCATCATCGATAGGCGTACTGTACTCGAGACCACCCGGACCGTCTTCCCCGTGAATCGCCCCGGCCTGCACGTTCCACTTGGCCGCATGCGGCTTCACGCTGCCTCCACCCATGCCAAAGGTAAGTGTCTTGGCCACATCATGGCCCACCCCCTTCTTGGAATTCGGATTGTGCGCGACCGACTTCCAGTTGGAGAGATCCGTTCCATTGAATATCGGGGTAAGCCCGGCGAGCACCAGCTTGACGCTGCGTACCTGAAAGGTCCCGTTGCCGGAGACCTCCCAGCCGAGGTAGCCCGCGCGTGCGTTGCCCCCGGAAGACGTGCCGCCCGTCTGGCCGTCGACGTGGATCGACAGCTGGCCGTGCGAAGCTTCTACCTGCACATGATGCCAGCCTGGAGCGAATGCCGCGATGTGCGACCTGGCAACGCCTTCGATGCCGCCAATGCCCGCCGATTGGCCGGTGCTGTCAAGATCGACATAGACGCCGCCGGCGCCTTCGCGCGGAGCCCAGAGGCGCAGCCGGGCATTCATGGGCGCGGACTCGTTGTAGTCGAAGGACAGATTGTAGTCCTCGAAAGGTACGGCTGTCGTGATGCCGCGGCTTGCCGCGCCGCTTGTGCTCAGCACCCCGCCCGACCCGGACCAGGAACCGCGCGGAGCCCATCCTACGAGCGAAATGCCGTTGAACAGAGTGAGCGGTGCCTGCGCGATTGCCGACGAGCCACAAACAATCAGCAGGGCAGCGGCGAAGCGGGTGAGCAGAGGCGTCAGAACCTTGGGCAAGGGTAGTCTCATTGGGTCATCTCCTGCGGGATCGATTGCTCGCTCTCCAAATCTTCCATGCCGGCCCCCGCGGGCTCCAGGATCGAGAAGACAAATTCGTGCTCCGCCGATGCTTCTTCCGCGGGAGAGCTCTGCTCCAAAGTCGCGTCGGCCGGCTCGCTCTCCACGGCATCGATGTGGATGGTGCAGTTGGGGGTAGCGTCGCCCGAAAGGAGGATCTCTGCCAGGGGAGAAAGGATTTCTCGCTGCAGGACACGCCCCGCCGGGCGAGCGCCATACTCCGGATCGTAGGAAAGCCGGGCCAGGGTGTCGATCGCGCTTTGCGTCACCTCAAGGGTCAACTCGCGGTCTTCTTCCAGTTTGCGGGCCAGAGCTTTCAACTGCGAGGAAACGATGCGTTGCAACTCCGGCATGCCCAGGCTGTGGAAGGGAATGATCTGGCCCAGCCGGTTGTACAGCTCCGGGCGCAGTCGTGCGCGCACCGTCTCGAGAATGATGTGCTCGCGCATGGCCTCGTCGCCGCCCGCGGCCATCGCTTCGCGTACGCCAAGGTTCGAGGTGAACAGGACGACCGTGTTGGTAAAGTCGCAAAAGCGTCCCTTGGCATCGGTCAGCCGGCCCTCGTCCAGTACGCCCAGCAGCAGATCAAGAATCTCGGGATGACCCTTTTCCACCTCGTCGAACAGCACGATCGAATACGGCGACCGACGGACCTGTTCGGTCAGAAAGCCGCCTTCATCGGAACCCACCAGGCCGGGCCGCGAGCCAATCAGGCCGGCTGCGGAGGCACTGTCCTTGTACTCGCCCATGTCGATGCGAATGAGCGCCGTATCGTCGTCGAACAAAGCCTCTGCGAGGGCTTTCGCCAGCTCGGTCTTGCCGACGCCAGTCGGTCCTACAAAGAGAAAGGAGGCCGGCGAACGCTTCAGCTGCAGGTCCGTCCGCATCCGGCGCGCCGCCTCTGCAACCGCGCGGATCGCCTCTGGCTGCCCGTAGACGCGCTCGCCCAGACGCTCCTCAAGATGCAGCAGCCGCTCGCGTTCACTTTCGAGCATGCGCGATGCCGGCACGCCCGAGCGCTCAGCCACAACCTCGGCGATGTGCTCCGGCAGCACCTTGTCGGCGACACTCGCGCCTCCGCCCGCCGCTTCGCGCGAAGCCGCTAGCGACTTCTCCAGGTCCGCACGTTGCGCCTCAAGATGCTTCAACGCGCCGTAGCGAATCTCCGCCGCACGCGTCACATCCCCGGCACCTTCCGCCGCCGCCAGCAGATGCGTATTTTCCTCAATCGCTTTGGCCGTACGACCCAGGTCGGCTCGAGCATCACGCTGCCGCTCCCAGGCCGCCGCATCCGCAGCCAGACGCGGCTCAAGGTCGGCAATCTCGGCCTTCAATAGCCCAAGCTGCTTCGTCTGCGCCGCCGTCAGCTTCTCGAGGGAGCTCAGCGTCTCCACCTCCGCCCGGCGTCGCGTCAGCAGGCGTTCGCCCTGGTCAAGCGCCGTCGGCCGGGACTCAAGCTGCATGCGCAAACGGGCCGTCGCCGCATCGATCACATCGATCGCCTTGTCCGGCAGAAAGCGATCCCGCATGTAGCGGCGCGAAAGCTTGATGGCTGCCTGCAGGGCCTCGTCCGTCAGGTCCACCCCGTGGAAAGCCGCGTAGCGTGCCCGGATGCCGCGCAGGATGTACAACATCGATTCGTCCGATGGCTCCCCAACCGTTACCCGTTCAAACCGCCGTGCCAGTGCACCATCCTTTTCAATGCGTTCGCGATACTCGTCGAATGTGGTCGCCCCTACGCAGCGCAGCTCACCCCGGGCCAGTGCCGGCTTCAGAATGTTCGCCGCATCCATGCCGCCTTCGGTCCCACCAGCGCCCACAAGCTGGTGGATCTCGTCGAGAAAGAGAATGATCTCCCCCTTGCGCGCCTTCACCTCGTCGACCACAGCCTTCAGCCGCTCTTCGAACTCGCCCCGGTACTTGGCGCCAGCCACAAGCCCCATCAGGTCGAGCGCGACGACGCGGCAGCGCTTCATGCTCTCCGGCACATCCTGCGCGGCAATCCGCAGGGCAAGCCCTTCCACAATGGCCGTCTTGCCGGTCCCCGGATCGCCCACCAAAACCGGGTTCGACTTCGTCTTGCGCAGCAGCGTCTGGATCAGCTGCCGCACTTCTTCGTCGCGCCCGACCACCGGCATCAGCTCGCCGGCCAGAGCCGCCGCCGTCAGGTCGCGGCCGAATCGTTCCAGCATCCTGGCCCCGCCGGCCAGTTCGTCGCCGGCTTCCTTGCTCGAAGCCGGCCTGGCTGTGCCTGCTTTGCCTGTCGGCGCGGCAGGGCTCTTCGTGGCATCTAGCGGGTTTAGATCGCTCAGCGTGATGCCAGCCTTGCGGAAGTCGCCGCGCAGATCGTTGTGCCCGCCGGTCAGCGCGGCTTCGAGCACATCGACCGGCTCGGCGGAGGGCCGCCCATGTTCCTCGGAGATGCGAAACGCGTCCGCCAGCAGCGTGCGTAACGACTGCGAAGCCAGCGGCCGCCTCCCTTCCTCGAGCGCCTGCGAGGAAAGTTGGTCGGCTCGGCGCGAAAGCGCATCCAGAAGCGGCGGAAAGGCAACCTGCTTCTGCTCGAGCACGGTTCGCAGGGTCCCGGGATTGCTCTCGAGCAACAGCAGCAGCAGGTGCTCCGGCTGAATCAATGCCTGGTGTCGCTCCTCGGCCAGCACCCGCGCACCAGCCAGCGCCGACTCCATCTCATCCGACAAGCGACTCAGATCCAAAGCCATAGCGTCCGTCTCCTCGCAAAGTGCGTCATGTGCTGCAGTTCCGTCTATTCCAGCCGCCGCCGGCGTGGCTTGTCCTGCGGTTCCTCGGGTTGGCGCGGAGGCGGCTCACGCGGCATCCAGGGCGGTTGCACGGCAGGCGCGGCACTCGGGGGTGCAGCCTGGCCGCCGAACGGGTTGCGTGTGCTTTCCGGTTCGGCGGAAAGGCGCGCCGGGGGCGCGGATGGCGGCGGTGCTGCAAACGCCGCGGGACGCGGCTGATCGGAGTCCCGCTCCAACGTTCGGAGTTCAGGCGATTCGCGCTGACCCGCATAGAACCGGTGACGCTGGAATAGCAGCGCCGTATGCACTGTGTGGTAGGCCGGTACGGTCACGCGCAGGTCCGTAATGGTAGGCACGTCGGGCGCTTCAAAATCGAGCTCCAGGTTCTCCTGCTGCTCCAGCTTCACATCGCCACTCAGAATTAGGCTTTCGCGGCGGAAGCCCGAGCCTTCATTCAGCCGGATTTCGGCTCCAATCGAGGTGCCACGCAGCCATGGCGTGTTCCGGTCGCCCACCAGGATCAGCCTGTAGCGATCGCGTCCTTCAAGCCGCAGATTCGCGAAGAAGATGGTGATCTCATCGCCCAGCCCCTGTACCCGCGCCGGCCGTGCCGCAAGCTTGTAAAGCGCCTTGCCCCCACGATCGAAGATGAAGTTTGTGCTTTCAAGCGAGCTGCTCTTGCGGAAGTCGATGTACTTGCCTTCCAGAGCGCGCTCCAGCTTTTCCAGGCCACTCAGCGACTGCATCGCCTTGCGCACTTCAGCGCCAAGGTCACCTTCCAGATGTAACGTTCGCCCAAGCTGCAGCACATGCTTCTGCACCTCGATCAAGCCCAGCAGCTCGGTTTCGCCCGTATCGCGCAACGTGTCGTAGTACTGCTGCATGCCGGTCGCAAGATCGAAGAAGATTGCTGCCGAGTGCAGCATGCGGCGTACGCGCCCGAAAAAACGCTCCGGAGGCTGGAGTCGATCCATCAGCTCGTAAGCCGTGTCTTGCAGCTCCAGCACCATACGCTCCGCAAACTGCATGGAATCGCGGTCCGTGCCCGTATCGATGCCACGCTCGGTAAACAGCACCATAAACTCCCGCATCGCACGATGCAACTCAGCATAGCCTGCCGAAAGACGGGTGACGGCATCGAGAATCCGCCGGGTGCCGGCAGCCAGTTCCGAGTGCGCCCCAAGGGTGACGCAGGGCGGAATAAACCCGGGGTCCGCCTCGAAATGCATGCCGGTGGCCGGCCGGCGAATACGCCCAACCACCAGGCTTTCCGCACGTTCCGCTGCCGTAACCGAGAGCGCTACACGATAGCTTGCAACGCGCTCCGTGCGCATCTGCGGGTTGAAGCTGTCGGGCACACCCTGAATCTTTTCCCGCGTCGCAGGGTCGCACACCACAAACACAAGGCTTTCTGCGACTCCGGCAAGCTGCTCCTTACCGAAACGCGTGGAGACTGTACCCAGCGTTTCCACGTCCACAATCGTTCCCGAAGCCGTAATGCCGCGAGCCCGCTTCACCGAAATATCCAGGTTTTCCGAGCTCTCGCTCAACGACACCTCGGGATCGTAACGGATCGTACCCAGATCGCTTTCCGGCACACGTGTTCCTCCGCCCACCAGGCCGGCACCTTGCACCAGGTAACGCATACCCCAGCCGGCAAGCGCCTCCAGGTAGCGCTCCTGCCGGAGGAAGTGTTCCGGCGTGAGCAACATTCCGTGCTCCCAGTTCACGGAACGAAGCGACAAATCGTTGGAACCATCGTTCATGCAGCACTCCCTTTGGTAATTTCGGCCAGCAGCGCCGAAACATCTTCAAGCTCCAGGTCCGGGCCGGCGACAACGAGAGGATCGACGGCCTCCGCCGGTGCCTCGCCCAACTTACCACCCATGTGGGTGTTGATGCCAAGCCGGGCATTCTGGCCCGCAATCCCCAGCCGTGGTGCCTGGTTGCGGTCCTGCACCGACCACGTCACTTCGTAGAGTGTCGAGCACGGCATAAGCAGGTGCAGAACCCTTCGCAGCAGCCCCGCACCTTCCTCGCTCTCGGCAAAGCGCTCGTAGATCTCAAGCGGCACCGGCCCAAGTTCCATCACCAGCGTCGCCAACTCTTCCACGCTGCTGCCAAGCAGCGTGTCGACCCCAAGCCGGGAGGAGCGCCCGCCCAGCTTCGACCTTGCTTCCGGCGGCAGTTCCGTCTCGGTCGGACGATTGCGAAACGATTGCACCGGCAGGCCCAGCAGCACATGCAGCACAAAGGCGCACCCACTCTGCGAGCACGAAAGCTGGCCCATGCGCGCAATCAGCGAGGCCAGCCTGAACCACATCGGGCGCGGCCACTCTGTCGCATCCACGCCGAACAGCGCCAGCCAGCGCGCGTTGGCTGCCGGGTCGTCCGGGGCAATCCGAAACAGAGGAGCTCCCTCATGAAACCAGTGCTTCAGTTTCTCGAGCGGGTCGTCGAAGGCCTCCAGAATCTCCCGCGTTCCCGCTTCGGCCTCTCCGCCGGAATCCCACATACCGACCGGCAGGGCATGCGAAAAACCCAGCCCGGCTACGTCGAGTTCGACCAGAGTGCCGGGGGTCAACGGCTGCCCGGCTGCCGGCCGCTGCCCGACGATCGAACCCGTGGCCGCGCCCTGTCTGCCTGCGCGCCTCAACTGGATGCGGTGGGGTGCGATGCCCAACGCGGCAAGCGAAACCAGGGCTGAATCGACGGAATGTTGAAACGCGTGGGTACCTGCCGCAAAGGCCGGCATCGTTCTAGCTGCCGTCGCGAACCCTGAAGGTTGGATGGAAGAGTTCAGCTCCACACAAACTCCACCCGCAAGCGCAGGCCCTGTACCAGCTTGGACTGCAGGGCTGTCTCAATTTGCGACTGCAGCGGCGGCAGCTCAAGCTCCGGCTTGCTGAAGGCCTGGCTATCAAGGGTAAGCTCAAGCCGAAGCACACGCTCCAGCCCGCCCGCCCCGCGCTCGATGCCTGAATGCAGCTCCGCTTTGAGAACCCGGCGATCGATGGCAAGCGCCGCCGTTTTCAAATCGATCTCGGTGACGATGCGACCGCGCGTCAGCAGGGCATCCGCAAAGCGCCTCTGCTCGCTCGCTATTTCTTCTCCGTCCGAACCCCCCGACGCGGCCGTAAACGGCACGATTCGCATACCCTGCACCGCGGCTGCATTGCTGAAGCCGGTAATATCACCGGGACCAACCTGGTTGCCCATCGACCCATTCGTAAGCCAGAGGCGAACGTTGGCGGCTTGGTGTGCTTGTCCGTCCGCCGAGAGACCGGGGTGAAGGGTTAGCCGCCCATTCTGCAGCTCGTACCAGCCGGCCGAGGCATTGGCGCCGATGCGCGTTCCCGCTTCGTAGGGCTCATTGGTTTCGCTGCTTACCCCGAGCGGCGCTACCAGGTGCTCAGGCGTTCCACCTTCCTTTATCACCGGAATCGAAAGTCCATCCTTGGCAAAGTGCACCGTCTGGTTGCGCGTGTAGAGGTTCGAAGCCGTCATGGTGTGAAGCACGACATTGTTCACGGCGTGGTGCAATAACGGAATGGAAGGCGGCATGGGGATCTTGAGCCAGGTCCGCGGCTCTGCCAGCCATTGCGTCAGGCCTCGCTCGACGATCGTCGACAAGGGTGCCTCCAACAGCCTGGGAACCCGGCACTTGAAGGGTTCGTCAGCCAGCATGGCCGGAAACAGGAACTGCCGGCCACCGTAGAAGCCGTCGGCAATGTCGGGGAGTCGCGAAGAAGATACCTCATCGGCACGATCTCCCGTCTGAAAACGTAACTCGTGCAGACCGCCATTGCAGCGTACGGGCCGTAGTAGGCCGTCGCCCGAGAGCTCGCCGGAGCCGTTGAAAATCCACCAGGGCTCGTGGGTAAGCGCATGTTGGATCACATACGTGCCGGGGCCAAGTTCGAAGAACAGGCCATGGCGGCTGAGCAGTTGCGGGGGCAGATTCTCAAAGGCAAGAAACAGAGCAGGCTGTTCCCCGAGCGCGACGGGTACAGCATCGAGCGAAGGATGTAGCGCATGGAGGTTCTCGCTCATCTCCACCCCCGGCAGCACACGCAAGGATTGATTCTGGTAGCTCAGCGCAATCGCCAGCCTTGCCTGCGAAATCTCGACCGTTGCATCGAGGCCGAACAGCAGCCGCTCGCCAGACGCGGTCGTCGCATTCAGCTCCGTGCCTGCCCGTAGAAGACGCGGCTCGGTGCCGGCGTTCACAAGCCGCACCACCGCCTGGGCGGGACGAGCCAGGTAGGGCTGTACGTCCAGACCGTTCATCAACTCGCGCAGAAGAGACTGGCGCAGCTGGCCCGTATCGCTGTAGACCTGGTCAATCTGTTGCGCGACGGTGCGAAAGAGCACGGCGAGAAGGGGATCGGTCGCTTCTGCGGTGACGCCAAAATCTTTTACCCGTCGGCGAAAATCATCGCGCAGCTTGCGGTCGATCTCAAGAACGCTTGGTGTTTGCTGACCCAACTCACACTCCCGTTCTCTTATTAGACCGTTTAGATTTGGCGCACAACGCTGGTGCTGAACCGCTCGTCCGTCATGTTCGACTGGATTGTGATCGCATATTGATCCAGCCCTTTTTGGGAACTGGGCTCCTTCGTCATCCCCGCGACCACAAAGTCGCCCAGCCCTAGTTCCTTGAAGGTTTCGTTGATCCGAAGCATGGCAAGCCGCGGTATGTCTGCCCGCGATTCACGGCTTTCGAACAGATCCCGCAAACCGAAGCTCGGCGAACCCGCCCACGAGCCGGCCGGTGTACGTGCCATCACATGCAGCAGGTTGATGATGGCGTCCATGCGGTCCTGCCTTCGAAGCAGTCCGTTCTCCCGCAGACGCATTGGGAAGGCAAGGGCTCGCATCTTGCGCGTCAATTCCAGGAGGAGATCCGTGGCGAACCACTCGTCACGGATCCCCCGCTTAGTTGCTGAGCGTTATGTCGTTGAAGTTCTGCTGGTTCATCGAAGCTTCAAGGTCGAGGACGAGCACATGGTTGACGCCGGAGTGATTCTGATCTTCAAGCTGCTCGTCACTCTGGTAGGGGTTCAGCGTATGGTAGCCGCTGATCCAGCCGTTGAAGCTGTAGGTTGCCAAGGCATCCTGGTGGGAATCATCTTTCCAGAACTCCAGCTTGATGGGCTTGACCTTGTCCCGCGTCACGACATTCGACAGCTGGAACAAGCTGCTCATCGTGGCAAAAGGGATGTTTGTGTTGTCATGGAAATCCACGTAGACCCGGATCGTGGTGGAGAGCGAGCCCATCTGGGGCATGCCGGCACGATCCTTGTCCGTGTTGAAGGAGACTGAAATGGAGAGGCAATCAAACCTCTGGCTGTCAATGGTGCAGGTACTGCGGTAGGGAGCTGCCATAACGATATCCTTTCTTGCTGCCGGTTGGCCCGCCGCTCAGGGCAGAAAGTTCAGCGACCTAGTTGCTCAGCTGTACATCACCAAAGTTGGCCTGATTCAACGCCGGCTCCAAATCGAGCACAAGCATGTGGTTCAGTGAAGGAGCGGCCCCGGCAGCAAGAACATCCTCATTGCTGATGGCCTGGGCCTTGGGCAGAAAATCCAGCGGGTTCGAAGTCTCGAAGCGCCGGATCCAACCATTGAAGCTGTAGGAAATGAGCGCATCCTGCTGTGAATCATCCTTCCAGAACTCAATCTTGATGGGCTTGATCTTGTCCCGCGTCACAACGTTGGCGAGGTCGAAAAAGTGCTTCACCGCCCCGAAGGGAAGATTGACATCATCATGCAGGTCGGCCCAGACCCTGATCTTCGTCGAAAGGGAGCCCATCTGCGCCGTGCCGGAACGATCCTTCTCCGTGTTGAACTTCACGCTTGTTGTAACGGCCTGAAACTTCTGGCCGTCAATCGTCACTGTAGTGCGGTACGGATTCGCCATAGGGCCCTCCCGGGCAACGTCGGTTTATTGTTCACTGACCAGGCTCGTTCAGCTTGGGTTTGTGCCCGTTTTCCGTAGGGAAAACAGGCGCAAGATTAAAGGGAAAGAAATTGCAATGCCGCGCCAAATGGACGCTGATTGCTCTACCGGCGCGCCAGGCAGAGACTTCTTCACCAGAGTGTCGGCATTCCCAACCATGTACTTTGAAGATTCGAACTCTCCTGAACCGTTCCGACTTAGGCTCGCGGAGTCGAAGAGACCTTCGGCTTTGCCTACAGCCTGGACGCTCTCGGGTCTGGAAACGAAGATACGCTCCCTGCGCCGATTGAGATTGATTGCAACGCGGCCCGAAGCTTGCGTGCCCCGCTTTGTCTCTTCTGCCAGCCGCGCCGCAGATCCTGCGCCTGGAAGACAGATTTTGCTATGATCGCCGGTCATAGAGCCCTTTCGCTAGTTGTGAATGCAAGGGGGAGAATGACTACTTGGGAGTCGGAGCGGGACGGCTGAACTCTGGTACGTCGATCTTCAAAACGAATGTCTCGGCAGGGCCTGTGGGCATCACATTCAATGTAATGTCGCAGATACCCTGCATCCGCTTGTTGGAATCCTTATCGACGAACAGATCGAAGCCAAGAATCGTACCCTGCTCGACCTGCTCATCGAGCAGCCGCTTCAGAGGCGTTTCAATTTGCTGGTCCATAAAGTCACGCGTCAACACCTGTCCCGCCACCTGCAATAAATAGTGGCGGCAGCAACGCTCCAGGTAGCGCAGAATACGGTACGACGTAAAGAACTTCAGGACGCCATTCGGATCATCGGCCTGGGTGCGACAGCCGTAAAAGCAGAGATGGTTATCAGCGTCCCGAATGATCGGGATCAACTGCCGCTCCATGGAAAGGTGCTCCATCTCCCCGATTAGCGGCTCGATACGGGCCTTTCCTGCTCCCGCGACGCGCCCGAATCGTGATCCGACAGGTCCCTGCGCGAGTCCTTGGGCGTCATCGGCCCGGGCCACGGCCCCGGCGAATACCATGGAGGGTGGCCCGTACAGCCCATCACTCAGGTCGCCGCCTTTCTCAAACCAGTGCGCGGGTCTGAACTGTAGATAGCCCATCAGGCAAACATCTGCGGCTGCGGCATCGTCGGGTCGCTTGAGGAACTCATACTTCCCGCCGGGAAGAAAATTTCGTTCCACGTTCTTGAACGACTTCTCATCGTCCAGATCGCTGATCATCAGCATGCCCCAGGTGTTGGACAGCTGCTCCAGCTTTTCTCGGATCGGTTGTGGATAGTACCCCGGAACAACCAGGTTGCAGATGTCGTCGCGGAAATTGAAATTGTCGTTGCGCTGAACGACAAAGTGCTCGAGCGCCGCGAGATTCATCGAGAAAATGTCCTGCATGGCTTTCGCGTCGGAATTAAGGATGAAGAGCTCGACAGGCTTGCGAACTTTTCCGTCGCCCACCTTGGCATTCTCGAAGAAAAGCTGCACCTGCCGGTAAGAGGTCTCGAGCGGCCTGATCTGCTCGAAAATCTGGCTCAGCAGCGAATCCCGTATGGCCTCGGCGCTATCGATCTGCCCCTGCAGCTTCTTTACTGTCGCCTCGTAGGTGTCATCCGCCTTGATCAACTGCTCAAAGTTGGTCAGCTGTCCCAGAAACTCCTTGGCCGATTGTGCTGAAAAAATGTTCGAGAGATCGCTCTTCTCATTCGTGAGGGCAGGATGAAGATCGGCGAAAATATCGTGCAGCAGCTCGCGCGCAGGAGAGTTCCCCAGGATCTGATCGGTGGTGCGTGTCAGTGTTTCCGCCATGTCTATTTCTCCCCCTGTGCCACTCGTTCCAGCTCACCGCGCAGCTTACTCAGGGCTTCTACGATCTCCTGCCGCTGCGATGCATTGCCCCACGCCCGGCGCACGGTGGGCAGCTTCCAGCGATCCTTGAGGCGGTAGAGGAGATCGATGTTCGTCTTCAGGTCGGCAAGGTCGTTGCGCAGGTAGTGGGTCTCGCCGTCTTCATCTTTCACTTCCTGGCGCTTCTGCAGATTCTCCGGATCGAAGTCCTTGATGGACCGGAAGCGAAGGTCGGCGCGGAACTCGGTCTCATCGGGCCCGGCATTGCCCTGGAACCTAAGCTTCGGCTCGAACTTCCGGAAAGCGTCTCCCAGATCCTCCACCTTGGTCAGTTCCTCTGTCTCCGAAGCTGCCTCCGCGCCAATCCGCCCCATCGTCATGGGCAACATGGCAGCGGCGGTCGATGTCGGTACCTTGCGGACCGTGGGAGTGATTCCCTTGCGAACGACTTTGATCAGAGGCATACACGAACCCAGCTTTCTCGAAGATTCTGGTTCAGCTCTTTGTTTGGGATGCCAACCCCTTGCAGCCGTTGTATCACACACATTGAATCAGCATCGCTAATCAAATTTAAGCCTAGTTTTGGCCGGCTCCGGGCGAGGGCCCACATGCGTAGTCTGCGCGGGGGAGCGTTGCAGCGGGCCGGCACTCTCCGCCTCCGAGTGAAAGCCCGGGGGCAGGTTGCTCGAGCGTATCTGTACGCCCGAGGCCGTGGTCGGGCTCTGGCGCTCGCTGCTCCAGCGCGTTGCGGGTGGGGCAGCGCTGAGGTAGCGCTCGGCCCACACCAGGCGGGGCACCCAGAACCAGAGAATCAGAAGCAGCACAGAAGCCGCCAGAAAGAGCAGAAGGTGGACGACCACGGTCGACCACCCCGAGAGGGCGGGCGGATGCGCCGCGATCAGCTGTTCCAGTTCCACGTGCGAGGCGGCCCGTTCAAAGAGCGGCGATGCCGTCGCCGGCATGACGATTCGGACCGGGTCGGAACTCACAATGCTCCCATCCTTCAGCATCAGGGCCGGCGTCCAGATCTGGTCTCGCCCCGCCAGCGCGATGCGATTGTTCTCACTCAGAAGCCACGTCATATCAATCACATGACTCCGCTCGTTCCGGGTTGCATGCAGGGCATCCAGGAGCTGATCTGCATCGGCGGCATAGAAGAAGCGGGTAGAGAGCCGTTGCAGCGCAGCGGCATCGATGGCCGCCCGGTCTCCAAACCCGATCCCGATCACGTCCAGGCGCGACGTCCCCACCTGCTCCGCAGCCTGGGTGAGCCCGAGCGGCCCATTCAGCAGATTCGGATCGTCTCCGGCAGTCACTTCGTTCTTGCCATCCGTCATGACGATCAGGTGAGGCTGCAACTCTCCGGCAGGATGTCCCTCGCGTTCGAGCGAGGATACCTCATTCTTCAGTGTCTGCACACCTGTAAACACAGCCTGAAACAAAGCTGTATTGTTCTTTGGACCGGGCGCCGGCATCGCGCCCAGCTGGCCAAGCAAATCTGCCTTGTGGCTCGAAAAGACGGCTGCCTGGATCGTCGGAACGACGCTGTGACTCTCAAACGGAACGATGGCGATCTCGTCGGAGCCTTCTTCCATCGCTCCCACATACCGGGTCAAGGCCGCTTTTACGGCGGCAAAGCGGGAAAGTCCGCCGGGGCTCGGGTCGTTCATGCTTCCGCTGATATCGACCATCAGCAGCACCACATTGGCGTGCTGGCCGCTATCCAGACCCTTGCCCGTGCTTACATAAAACGGGTGTACCTGGGTGCTTGCATCCCCTGCCTGCAGGGTCAGACGGCCCGGTAGTTCGCGCGTTGACGGCAGCTCGAACGCGGCGGGCTTGCCGGCGTCATCGACGGCCGTAACGCCCAGGCTCATGCAGGGGACCGGCGTTACCGGCGCGCAATTCACCAGTTGCGCCGGCGAAGTCACCATCAGGCGCGCGGGTCTGGGCTGGGCCGGCTGCCCCGCCTGGGCCGCCGCGCCTGCCGCAAGTAGCGGGAGAAAACACGAGGCAAGAAGGTGTCTGATCATTGCGCCGCCTTCTTGCTGTCGAATCGGAGCGCCGTGCGCCCGATCAGCAGGTCATCGGCCGGATGCAGCTCCTGCGAAGAAACCACGGTCTTGCCCTTGATGCGTAGGACGTACTTGGCCACACCCTCGGGCCCGGAGGCATCGGGATGGCGGGCGATGTAATAGCGACCGCTTTTGGAGAAAACGACGGCATGCCGCGGCGCGACGGCGGTATCGGGCAGCCAGATTTCCGCGCCCTGGTGGAACACCGTGCCGCCCTGCGCGGTCATGGCACTGCCCACCACATACGATTCGTCGGCCGCGAGATCCCAGAACTTGCCGGCCTTGCCCAGCTTGTTCTGCGCCCGCGCATCGCCCGAACTGATAAAGCGCATGACGCCGTCGCGCACCAGCACCGGCGCGATGCCCGCTCCGAAGCTGGTGCCGGCTCCGGCCAGCATCAAGCCGCACAGGCTCACGCCCGACGCCAGGTGGGGGGTAAACAGGACGAAGATTAATCCTCCCAGCAGGCCGCCGGCCAGTCCGCCCACATAGGTGTGGAACACGCGCGCGCGATTGCTCCGGGCCCAGCGCAAGCCGATGCCCAGGCTGATGAGCGAAAAACAGATGGTCCATACGGCCATGCGGAAAAGCGCGGGAGAGACGGGAGCAATCGAGCGCAGAAAACCGATCGACGCGGCGACCGCCAGAATGGCACCCAGCCCGCCAAACAGAAGACCGAATCCTACGGAAGACCAGCGCATTTTACCGATCAGCGCACGGTCGACCTGCATGTACACCGCCACCCCGACCAGCAGGCCGAACACGCCCAACTGCACCGCATCCGGCAGCATGGCCTGGTCACGATTGCCCAGCACTACGAAAAGCAGAGACGCTGCCGCCCATGCGAGCAAGCCGCCAAAAGCACCGGCGAGCGTCGCGAAATAAAGTCCTCGAAACACGTTCATCATCTAGCCTTGTGGAGTACACCTGCACGTTAGCATGGAATCGGATTGATTGTGAAACGCCACCCTCGTCCTCCCGCCCACACGGTCGCGGCCGGCCTTAACCCGTCGAGTCAGTTAGGCTGGGGAAACCTGTCGCAACCTGTTTCAAGATCACGAAGGAATTTCCTTGTTGCAGAGCCTAGTCCCCCTGTTGGCTCCTGATCTCCGGCTCGCGGTCATCGGGTGCGGGGCGCTGGGATCGGAGCTTTGCCGGCTGCTTGCCGAAGCCGGGCAGCCCCGGGTTCTGGTCGTGGACCCGGACCGGCTGGAAGCCCATAACCTTGACTTGAGCAGGCTTTTTCAGCAAGCTGCCAGGCACGGCACCGTACTTGGCAAGCACAAGGCCGATCTTGTCGTGCAACATGCCGCGCGTTCGGCTGGCGGGGCAAACTGGCACGCCCTCAACGCCGAAGTTGCCGATGTGGGCCTGGCTGACCTGCGCGCCTGCGATATCCTCATCTCCTGCACCGACAGCACCCTTGCCCGGCTGGAAACGGCCTTCGCCGCGCGCCTGCTCGCGCTTCCCATGCTCGACGGAGGCATCCGCGCCCAGGCAGGGCTTCCGGAGTTCGGGCAACAGGGCCGCGTGGCCTGGTTTCCGCCTTCCGCGCAAGCCGCCTGCCAGCTTTGCGCTCTTTCCGAGGCCCGTCGCGCCGAGCTCCTCGCTTACGCCCTTTCCCCGTCCCTTGGCTGCGCCGCCCCTGCGGAGTTTTCCCCCATGTCCGGAACCCCGGCCATTGTCGAAGCGGTGGCTGCTGCGATGCTGCGCCGGCTCACGCTGGAGCTGAATCAGTCCGGCCAACCGGGTGCGAACTCTGCCAGCTCCGCGCAGATCGTCTCTACCGCTCCTGAACCCGGCCAGACCATTCGCCTGAGTCAAAGCCCGGGCTGCCCCTGGCATGACTTCGCCGATCCCACAACACTGGTTTCGCTCGCCGCAAAGCAACCCTTTTCCACCTTCTTCGCAAGCATCCCGGCAGATTCTTTCCTGGAGTTTCCCTGGCCCATCTGCATGCGTGCCCTCTGCCGCCAGTGCGGGGCGGAGAGCTATCCGCTGCGGCGTACGGCTTACACGCGCCGCCGAGCCCATTGTCTGCATTGCATGGCAGCCGGTACACTGGAGCCGCTCGACACCGTAAACGCCCTATGGCAAGGCCACCCGCTTGCCGACCGTACTCCCGAGCAACTCGGCCAGCCGGCAAGCCAGCTCTATCCGTTACGTTCCTTTGTCCGCCTGAAGTAACAAAATTGAACGCCAAGAGACTTCTAACGAGAGGCGTCCTGCATGAAATCCAATTTTGAACGAAGCGCGCTCTTGGCCGGTTTGCTGGTGCTTACTTTTTCGCTGCAGTTCGGCTTCGGCGTCGCCGGTGCGCCGTTTGCGCTGGGCGGCGCCTTGCTGCTGGGCATCGGCATTACCCTTCTGTGGCTGCATTTTGAACTTCCTTCCAACCAGATCTGGCTCCCGCCGCTCCTGCTGTCGAGCGTGGTTCTGCTCGCCTCTATCGTCCTCGAACTCGGCTTCCGCCCGGTTACGGCTGAGTGGTTTTGCGCGCTGCTTACCGCGCTCGGCAGCGGCTGCACCGTGGCACTGGCCCTCAGCCACAGCAAACGCTGCAACCTGTGCAACCGGCGCCTTGCAGGGTCTGACCTTACCTTTCGCTGCCCGCGCTGTACCCAGCCCGTCTGCGAGCAGACCTGCTGGAATTTCGAGCATCGCCGCTGCCAGCTTTGCCTGGAGCAGCGCGTCGCCATTCTTCCGCTCGAATCCGCCTGGTGGAGCCGGGGCGCCGGCCCCCGCATGGCCCAGGGCCGCTGTCAGGTATGTCAGTCTGCTGCAGACCAGGCCGACCTGCGTGCCTGCCCCAAGTGCCGCCGGCCGCAATGCCGCGATTGCTGGGATTTCGGCAACGGCGAGTGCGGACGCTGCGGGACGGCCCTTCCCGATCTGCCCGCGAATCTGCTCAACGTGATCGGCAGTGGCCTTGAGGAAGAATCCTACGCCCCGTGAGCCGCCGTCGCGGACAGCCTGTTAGAGATGTCGTATCCTCAACCTGCAAAGACTACCAATACAAAGTGAGCGCATGCCTAAATACCAGATGTACTTCGACACCGTAAACGGCGAGACCAAGTACAACGTCGACATCGATGATGAGGAAAGCCTCAACCTGGTGCTCGAAGAAATCCTGTACGATCTGCGCGAGCGCGGCGACCTGCTCAAGGGTGATGGCGAGCCGGAAGTGCTGTGGGATGGCAAGAGTCTCGACTTCAACCGGCCGCTCCCGCAGCAGGGTGTCCGCACCAACGACGTACTGCGTGTTTCGACCATAGCGACCAATGGCTGACCTGCTCCTATCTTCGCCGCCTGCGCGCGACCTGGCCGCCCTGCCGTCCACGCCCACAGAGCGCAGGCTCCGCCGCGAGTGGGATCTGCTCAACATGCTGGTTCTGCTCAACCCTGCCCGGCTCAGCGGGCCGACGGCCTTCGACTCCACCTTTCAGGTTAGTCTCAGCGGCACTCCGGCGGCCCCCCTGAATCCAGGCCTACCAGCCCTGCTCACCGAGCACCGTCTCCGTCTCCACTACCCGCGATTCTTTCCCGCGGTTCCGCTTGAGCTTTACCTGGATCGCCCCGTCCGGCATCCCAACATCCACCCCGTTACCGGGTTCGTCTGCCTCTGGCGAGTTCACCGGGTCGAGTACGGGGTGGAGCACGCCTTGCATCGCACGGTTGCGATTCTGGGATGGCAGCTGCAGAACCTGGATGCACGCCACGTCATGCAGCCCGACTCGCTGTGCCTCAACCAGGCCGAAGTAGCGACTCGGCTCAGTGCGTCTCCTTTGGCCGGCATCGATCATTCCGCGTCCCGGTTTGAAGTTTTCCCGGCAGAACGCCGCAGGCGGCTCTCATGCTGCTGATCCGCCCCCGCAACTACAAACCCCCCGGCGGCAGCGCGGCTGCCTCCGGGGAAGAAGCGCGTACGCCCGAGCAGGCCAAGGAGCCCTCGCAACCCTCGCATCCTTCGCATTCACCAGCCAATCCTACCCGGCAGTCGACCTATATCCCTCCGCCTCCACCGCCTGTGCCATCGGAACACCAGCAAACCAATCCCCGGGTTGAGTCTTCCGCAAGCGAGAAAGCTTCGAAAGCTCCCGAAGCGGCTATGTCGGCGGCCGAACCTTCGTCTGAAGCGGCGTCTGCGCCGGACGTACGCCGGCCCGATCTTCCGGCGATTGCCGCAAGCCTCGAGCGCGTACTGGGCAGGTCCTTTGAAGTGCTGCAGCCAATCTCCATCGGGGGCATGGCGACCCTGTATCAGCTTCGCCATCGTGTCCATGGCGGCCTTTTCGCCGTAAAAGTGCTCCATGCCTTCCTGGCAGATTCGCCCGGCGTCGTCGCTGCGTTTCGTCGCGAAGCAATCCACGCTGCTCGTCTCGCCGGCCATCCCAACATGGTGCCCATCTTCGACCTGATCGAGCTGGACGGCGTGCCCGCCATGCTCATGCCCTACATCGAGGGCGAAGATCTCGACCGGCTCCTTCACCGTCACGGCAAGTTCGGCCGCGACGAAGCTCTGATGCTGGCCGCGCAGCTCGCCAGCCTGTTGATGTACGCGGAAACGCTCGGCATCGTGCACGGCGATCTCGCTCCCGGCAACATCCGGCTCGACCCCTTCGGCCAGTATCGCCTGCTCGATTTCGGCCTTTCCCGCTCCAGCGAAACCGAGCAGGAGGACCAGTTGCCGCTGGCCGGCACACCCTCCTACAACAGTCCGGAGCAGCTGCGCGGCGAAGTTCCCGACATCCGCACGGACCTGTACTCGCTCGGCCTCATTCTCGCCGAGGTGCTTACCGGCAGCCCGCTCATCCAGGCCTCGACACTCGATGAACTCGCCGCGTGCCATCTTGCCGGCAATTGGACCCTTCCGCCCGCGGTCGAAGCCGATCCTCCGCTCGCCCGGCTCATCCGCAACCTGGTCGTTGCCGACCGCGCCGGGCGCATGAGCAGCGCCTTTGAACTCTCGGGGGCGATCGCCGCCATGGGCTTCGAGCTGCCTTCCTTCGACCGCTCCCTTTCTGCCGGCTCGCACGGGCTCCATCCTCCAAGGCCCAGGCGCCGCCGCCTGGTCGCTTCCTGACCTGCGTTCGGAGCCGGCGAGGACCTCAGGACTGCCTGAACCCGGCCCGCGCAAACGCCCGCGCAACCTCGGGGTTCCGGCCGAACGTCTTCCACACGAAGCCCGTGCGTAGGTTCTCCGCCATCATCAACGAGATGCCGAGGTCGATGCCAAGCACATCCGCGTCATACCAGTGCGCCTCCGGGTGCAGGGCATCGCAGAAACCGTATCGCCCCCACGCCTGCCTTCCGTAGCGGTCTTTCAGCGAGCGCAACACACGCAGGCAATCCACCGGCAAGAAGGGAAGCGATCCTGCCGTCGCACACGGCACCACCGAGCCGTCGATGCCGCCATGCGCCGGCGGCCCGCCCCACGCGGTGTAGCCGTGCTGCGAGTCAGACGCGCTGATGCCCCAGTAGTCCGGCGCATAGGGCCTGCCCAGCGCGAGGCAGAACGCTTCATGCGCCCGCGTCGCTGTTACAGAGTTGTCGAAGTAGTTCGCGTATTGATCTCGCCGGCCGCGAAAGTCAAACCAGGCATGGCTGTACTGATGCACAAACAAGGGGTCCGCGGTGCCGGTGTAGTCGAAGCCCGCGTACTGCATGCGAGGACGCGCAAAGGCAGTCCACACCGCCGGCCCGACCGGATGGGTCGGCGAGCCGAGCGCAAGCAGAGGAATCATCATCAGTTCGCAATAGTGATTCCAGCGGGCTTTCAGAAACTGCCCCCTGCGCAGGCCCATCGAGAAGGTTTCACCGCCATTCAGCATCCAGGGCCAGTCCACGCGCTCGTAAATGGCGGTCGCGAGCTTGAAGATTTCCGCATCCTCATGGAAGTACTGCCGCGCCGTCAGCGCTCCGCAGAAGAAGATCGCCGAGTCGATCGAAGACACCTCGCTATCGCGAAACGGCTTGCCGGAGTCGACGTAGGTGAAGTGCGTGAAGAAGCCGTGATCGTTCGCAACCGTGTCTGCGTGAAAGCGCAGGGTGCGTCGCACCTGCTCGAGCATCTGCGCGCGCGGCTGGTAGCCACGCTCTGCCGCGATGCACAGCGCACTCAGCCCGAAGCCCGTCGCCGAGACACTGGCCATGGGCCGCGGGTCGAGCTTGCCTGTGCTTTGATTGCCAGCCCGGTCCAGCACCTGGCCGTTCCCAGGGCTTGCCTGCTCGACGAAGTACAGGCAGGCGCAGCGCTCGAGCTCATCGAGGAAAGCCTCGTCGCCGGCATCCACGCCCGCCACCGGTGCGGAGGCAAACGAGGCCGCAGGGGCCAGCGCAGCGCCGGCCATCAGCCCTATAGCTTCTCTTCGTCCCAGCATCCGGATTACCTCGTAAGCAGCACCACGGCCAGGCCATGCGCGGGCACCGCCAACTCAAGCGTTCCATGGTCCAGACGCATGGGCTCCGCCGGTGCCATGGCGCCGGCCGCACGCAGCGTTGCCATCTGCGCTTGCGTAAGGTCTGCCGCAGGCCGGCCCATCGCGTTGAAGGCCTTCATCACGTTGCCATGGTCGTCATCGACGCGCAGCACCTCGACCTTCGCCCTCGCCGGGACGTTCCTGAACTCGATCGTGAAGCGTTTCACTGGCCCAGCCGGATCCTTCGGCATCGTGTAGGCAGCCCCGGTTCCATCGGGAGGAGCGTAGTTCCAGAGCGCGAGAGCTAAACCGCCAACGCTCGACTTGGTCGCCAGCGCGGAGTCCGACGGCACGGCCAGGCGGCTGTCGCCAAGCTGATGGAGCACACGAAAGACGTTCAGCGAAGGTTTGCCGATGTGATCCGCCGCTACCAGCCCAAAGCCTCCATAGAACGGCGAGCGCACCACGCCCTGCTCTTCAAACACATCGGAAAACGCCCAGTAGTCCATGCTTTCCGTCAGCCCGTCGCACAGGCGAATCGTATTCGCGAGCCAAGGCCCGATGTAGTCGGTGTCGGTCACATTCGGCTCGTTGGCATAGCTCGCGTTGTACTCGGAGAAGATGAGCGGAAGCTTCGGGTACGGCGAAGCTGCCACCTCGTCATGCACCTTCTTCACCGAGCGATACACCATCAGATCGCGCGGAATCGGCTCGCTGGTGTGGAAGACATCCTCCGCTTTGTCGTTCGCATACACGTGCGTCGAGACGAAGTCGACAGGCACCCCGGCCGCTTGCACATGGGCCAGAAATGGCGTCACCCAGGCCGCCTGCGCGGTCGCCGGCCCGCCCACCTGCAGCCGGGGCGACACCGCCTTAAGCGCCCGGGCGGTATGGTCGTAAAGCTCGAAGTACGTCGCCTGTTTCGGCTCGCCGGCCCAGAAGTCCAGATTGGGCTCGTTCCACACCTCGAACTTCCAATGCGCCACTTCCTCGAGGCCGTATCGCTCCACCAGGTGCGCGGCAAACGCGTGAATCATCTTGTCCCAGGCGGCATAGTCACGCGGGGGCGAGGGATCGGGGTGATACCAGAACGGGTGCGACGCCTTCGGGTCGAGCGCCATCTTGCGCGGCATAAAGCTCATCTCGACAAACGGCTGCACCCCATTGGCAAGCAGCCCGTCGTAGATTTCGTCCACATAGCTGAAGTTGTAGATCGAAGCATCGTTCGCCGTTTGTGCCGCCAGGCCCGGGTTCTTCACCTGCCGGTCCGGATCGTAGAGCCCCACCTCGTCGTCGAAGATGCCATGGAAGCGAATGGACACGAAGCCGGTCGCCTGCTTGACTGTGCGAAGGTCCTGACGATAGCTGTCGCGCAACGCAAGGATAGCCCGGCCGGAGCCGAATGTGCGCTCCCAGAAGTGTGGGAACGGCGTCGTGGTTGCATCTGCGTCGATAACAAGATGCTCTGCTAGCGAGGGCTCCGCAGTCTGAGCCCGTAAAGGCACCGCTACGAAAGCTCCCAGCAGTGAGGCGGATAGAACCGACGACCGCCAAAGCTGCCGGCAGGAGAAACAAACCATGGATTGTGCCTCGATGAATCAAGGGAGCAGCGCGAAGGCCGCTCCCTATGGTTAGGATGGTCAGAACTGCAGTCGCGCCAGAAACTCGATCACGCGCCCCGCGTCGGCTGCCTGGGACTGGCCGAAGTTGGTGGACTGCACGTTGGTGCCGAAGCCCTCGTTGGTGATCGGGTTGAGCTGCAGCAGGTTGAAGGCGTTGTACATATTGGCCTGGAAGCGAAGCACCGCCGTGTGGCCGAGGCCTTCAAACGAAACCTGCTTGCCGAGACTGAAATCGATGTCGCGGTAGCACGGGCCGGTAAGGCTGTTGCGGCCCACGACTGGGATGTACGTGGGGTTGGCAAGCGTGGGCGTCGCGGTGCTGTAGTAGAGCGTGCCGCCAGCGGTGCCGCCCGCTCCGCGATTGGGGAAGTTGGATCCCGTCTTGAAGGCCTGATTGCTGCAGCTGCGGCCAATCTGCGCGGCGCCGGCACCGTTGACGTAGGCAATCGGCCGAATGGGGCTGACGGTCTGCGCGTTGGGAACGGCATTGAAGCCGTTATTCACCACCGGGGTCCAGTTGAAGCCCGAGTGCAGCGTGATGATCGACGTGGCCTGGTAGCCGTTGGCCACGGCATTCAGCAGACGGTTGTGCATCTCGATTTTGGGCGAGGTATACAGCACCGTACCCGTAAACCGGTTACGCACATCGTTGTCCGATGGCCCCCACTCCGCCCGGTTGTTGGCCGGATCGGTCTGGTTGGCGGCGCCGTCAGACTGGTCGCCGTTGGTGACATTATCCATACCCTTGGACCAGGTGTAGGTGCCGTCAATCTCGAGCCCACGCGACATGCGCTTCTGTCCGCGCACATTCAACGCGTTGTAGGCCTGGCTCGAGTCGGTCTGCGCCAGATACTCCGGGTTGGCGAGCGTGGACGTCGTCGCGGTCCCGACCGTCACGCTGTTGGGATAAAGGAAGTTCTGATTGACCAGCCGGGCGTAGTGCCGGCCCAGCGAGCCTGCGTAGCCGATTGTCACGTTCAGGCTGTTGGTCAGCTGCGTCTGCGAATCCAACGAGTAGAGGTAGCTGAGGGGATTGCGAATAGTTGGGCCTACCCCGTAGATCTCGATCTGGGCCGGCGTTCCACCTACAGAGCTGTTGGGAAAGCCGCTTGCACTGATGCCAGTCGTAAAAGCCGGGTTGGGCGCGAAGCTGTTCAGATTGCTGCCGGTGCCATGCTCGTACTTGATCTGCCCGCCATCGTACGGTGTGCTGAAATCCTGCGTACTGGTCCCGCAGCACACGCTGAATTGAAACACGCCGGGCCCGTTCTCAACTATGTTGTTGAAGAGCGATAGATCGAGATGGTTGTAGGCCGTCGCCGCGCCGCCGCGAATGACGAATTTGTTGTTGAAGTAGGCAGGATTCCACGCAAAGCTGAGCTTCGGGCTGTAATGGCCGTAATCGGTGTTGTAGAGATTTTGCACCGGCTGCAGTGTCGCGCCGATCAATGGCCCGTTTCCGGTAGTTCCAGGTACCGGCAGGAACGAATTGGCTCCGGCCTTGCGATGCCACGGCGTCTGGATTTCATAGCGAAAGCCGGCGTTGAAGGTCAGGGTCGGCGTCACCTTCCAGTCGTGCTGGATGAATGCGTAATACGTCTGCGAGCGGAAGTGTGCCGAGGTCAGCGGAGCGAGGCCGGTCGACGGATTCACGGTCTGCGACTCGAACAGCGGTGCATCGTTGGCGAGGTTCCAGGGGCCCGCAAACGCATAGTCCGGACGCACACCGCCGTCGAGGTTGTCGTTATCCTGCTCCCAGCGAATGCCGCCGCCAAACTTGATGGAATGCGATCCAAACGTGTGCGTCGCCTGGTCGGTGATCTCGATCGTGTTCTGCGCCTGCGTCGAGGGTAAGGTGTTGCCGCCCTGTACACCGTAGTCGATATTGTTCACCGGCAGGTTCTGGATGTAGGTGTAAGGAATGCCCAGATTGATGTTTCCGAAGTCCTTGGGGCCGTTATCGACGAAGCGTGTACCGTTCGACCGCAGCTCATTCAGCCATGACGAAGAAAAAGTGTGGATATAGATCAGCGTCGCGGCGGAGTTGAGCGGCTTGAAAGGCACATCGCCGATGGGCCGCGAGACAGCGTCCGAGCTGGTCAGATTATCCAGCTTGGTGAAGAAGAGTGTGCCGGCGATGAGGTCCTTCTTCGAAGCCTGGTAATCCGCGCGGCCCTGGAACTGGTTACCGCGGGAGTGGCTGGGCACCATCAACTGGGCCTGCGTGATGTCCGGTACGCCATCAAGGCCGCCGCCCACAAACGCGCCGTTCAGCCCGAGGGCCGGGCCCGGCACGGGCGGTCCTCCAGGAGTTAGCGGCGGAAGGCTGACACTGTTGTAAGGCAGGTAATTGCCAAGTTGCGCGCCGCCGGTTGTAGTCAGCGAGCCTATATCCAGGCCGCCCGGCACGATCTGGCAGTACGGGCCGCTGCTCGCGGTTTGCGCGACGATCCCGCCCTGGCCGTTCACCTTGTTGGCAAGAAAGGTCCCACTCTGGTTAACATACGCGGAGCAATCGCTCGCCACCAGGTTGTGGATACGTGGTCCGCCGGCCACCGCAATGGTCGCGGCCGAAAGTCCGCCTGGCCGGTTGGCAACCACGCCTGCGTCGTACTGCGACGTCTCCACGTAGATGGGCGCGCTGATGGTGTTGTTGCCCTGGGTAAAGCCCTGGAACGAGCCGAACAGGAACACCTTGTTCTTGACGATCGGTCCGCCGAGCGAAGCCGCATACGTCCGCTGCTTGATCGCCACGCGGCTCGGGGTCGCGCCAAGTACAGGGCCGCCGTAGCGGTTGAAGGCGTCGAGACCGGGCTCGTTGTAGAGGAAGTAAAGCGAGCCGTGCAGGTCGTTTGTGCCGCTCTTGGTCGTGGTCTTGATCTGCGCGCCCGTATTGCGCCCGTCGCCCGCGTCGTAGCTGGTCGAAACGACCGTGATGTCCGCAACCGCCTCCTGGTTCGGCGTCACCACAGCCGAGCCGCCGTGCGTCAGCGAGTTCACGCTCACCCCATCGATCAGGATGTTGTTATCCGCGACGCGCTGCCCGTCCGCCGAGATCTGAATCTGGTTCTCCGTTTGATAAATACCCGAGTTCGACCCGCCCGGGCCGACATTGTTGGGCAGAAAGATCGCACCGCCGGTCCCGCTGCGTGCGCCATCGCCGGTGATGCCGGGTGCCGTGCGCAGCAGTTCGTAGGGGTCGGCGCCGAAGATGGGCAGCCGCTCGATATCGTCGCTGGTCAGCGTCCGCTGAATCTGCGCGTCGTTGGTCTGGAGCACCGCAACCGTGTCCGCGTTCACCGTGACCGTATCGCTGGTGCCGCCGGTCTGCAGCTTCACATCCACGTTGCGCGAGGTGTCGGCCACCACCTGCACGTTATCAATGTCGGACGCCTTAAAGCCGTTGGACGTGATGTGGAGCTTGTAGGCCGCAGGCGGCAGCGTCGTAAAGCGATACGAGCCATCGGAGCTCGAAGTGGCCGTAAACGTCTGCTGGGTGCCGAGGTTGGTCAGCGTCAGCGTCGCGCCGGGAACCTCGGCGCCGGTCGGGTCTTCGACCGTGCCCGTAACCGACGAGGTAAATTGGGCGCCTGCCACCGATGCCGAGGTGACGAGGACAAACGCCGCGCCCATTGCGGACGCACGGAGCCGGCCGTGCTGCTTACCCGTTGAGCCAGGGTCTTGCGTTGGTTTGTTGCTTGCGTTGCTCATGGAAGTGCCTCCAGAATGTGCTGCAGTGACGTGCACGGGCTAGCCGCTTTAGGGCTTCGGCACGCAGCGTTTCAGCTCCATCTGCCGCAAGGCGATGGAGCTTGGAACACCTAGGCAACCGATTGCCCTGACGTGAGAGTTGTAACGGGGCCGTGCGACCACTGTCAAGTGCGCCACAAATCTGCGCATGCGGACCCATGTGAACTCAAGACGCCGCGCTTGCAGTCGCCAGCGGTAAGGCGGCGGGCTGCAGCGCTTTTATCTGTGTGCGCTTTCGTGACGTAAGCCATGTCATTTGCACGCTTCGGTTAGATGGAAGGATATATTCTTGCTCTCTCAAACCATGCTGTTCGAGAGCTTGCGCCTCGCTAGACGAACATAGGTAGTTGCTGACACACTGTACCAGCTATCCGAAAAAGGAGTCTTTCATGGCTGAAGCTGTCATTGTTGCAACCGCGCGAACCCCCATCGGCAAGGCGTATCGCGGCTCGTTCAACGATACCCAGGGACAGGCGCTTGCCGGTTCGGCGATTGCTGAAGCGGTGCGTCGAGCCGGGGTGAACCCGGGCGATGTAGAAGATGTCGTCATGGGCTGTGCCATGCAGCAGGGGTCTACTGGATTCAACGTGGCGCGACAGGCAGCCATGTGGGCAGGGCTGCCGCAAAGCGTTCCCGGTATGACGATCGATCGCCAGTGCGGTTCCGGTCTGATGGCCATTGCTGCCGTAGCCAACGGCATCATGAGCGGCGAGCTGCAGACCGCTGTGGCCGGCGGTGTCGAATCGATCTCGCTGGTGCAGAACGAGCACATGAACACTTTTCGCACAAGCGATGCCAGGCTGGTTGCCGAGCACCCCGCCATCTACATGGCGATGATCGAGACGGCGGAAATTGTCGCGAGCCGCTACGGCCTCAGCCGCCAGGCGCAGGACGAGTATGCGTTGCAATCGCAGCAGCGCACCGCCGCCGCCCAGGCGGAAGGCCGCTACGACGCCGAGATGATGCCCGTGACCACAAAGATGAATCTGGCGGACAAGGCGACCGGCGCAGTGACATCGCACGAAGTAACGATCAAGCAGGACGAAGGCAATCGTCCGCAGACGACGCTGGAGGATCTGGCCAGGTTGAACCCGGTCTTCAAGGGTGGCCAGCAGATCAAGCAGGGGGCGTTTATCACCGCCGGCAACGCGTCGCAGTTATCGGATGGTGCCGCCGCACTGGTCTTGATGGAGCGGGGCGAGGCGGAGCGCCGCGGGCTGAAGCCGCTGGGCGCGTACCGCGGCCTGGCCGTTGCGGGCTGCGAGCCCGACGAAATGGGCATCGGTCCGATTTACGCAGTGCCCAAACTACTGGCGAAGCACGGCCTGAAGGTGGAAGACATCGACCTTTGGGAGCTGAACGAAGCGTTCGCAAGCCAGGTGCTTTATTGCCGGGATTTTCTCAGGATCCCAAATGACAAGCTGAACGTGTCGGGCGGTGCCATTGCCATCGGTCATCCGTATGGCATGTCCGGCGCCCGCATGACCGGACACATTCTGCACGAAGGACAACGCCGGGGCGCACGCTGGGGTGTGGTGACGATGTGCATGGGCGGCGGCATGGGAGGCGCGGGACTTTTCGAAATCTTCTAGACCGAGATTTCGCAAGACAGGTGTGAGGCCATCCAAGCGGAAACGCAGGTCCTTCGACTGCGAACGCACAAGAGCCGTGCGTTTCTCCGCTCAGGATGACAATGTATCCCACCATTGTGCGTTCCGAGGCATTTGTCGAGACACCCTGGGCTAATGTAAGCCGGGCCTTTGGCCCTGAAAACAACGACCGCTGTACCCGAAGAGGGAATGCTCAAGCGATTCTGCTCAGCCTGTAAGGAGCCGCCAGGCAGTTACCGAGCACCAGGGTGGAAGACTGACGTTCTGGCTCACCAGAATTTACAGGCCGGACGCACCTCTGCCGGCTTTCGTGGCAAGTGGTCTTCCATGGTTCGAAGCAAGGGCCTGGCGGACCTCGCTCAGGATGGGGTCAAGGGGCAGGCGGGAGACGATAAGGAAGCCTTTGTCTTCGGCGCTTTCGCGAATGTACATCTCTGCGCCGCAAAGCCACCGGTCGAGCTCCGCGCCAGAGCGAGCAGACTTGACGAGCGCGCCGTCGAGAACAGGGAACAGAAAGCGAGCTCGGCGGGCGGTGTCGTTTAGGATAGGCTGGTAGGCGGTTTGAGCGCGGGCTTCAAGCTCGTCGGCCTGGAGGGTGGAAAAAACAGTGAGGGTGGTGCCGCTGCCGCGCAGTTGGGAGGCAGCAAGGGTGAGTTCGCGTGGCCCGGCGTTGAGGCGAAGGAGCTGGTGCGAGGGCATGCGGGGCTCGTTGCCGCTCAACTGGGCGGCAACCGCATCGGAGAAGGAGGTCTCCGTCCAGCCCGTGGGGGGCTGGTTGGGCCAGATGCCGAGGCCCAGGGTTGGGCGCCATTTAGCGGCGTTCTGGCTCACGAGGCCGGCGCCGGTGGTTGGGCTCAGCTTCCAGGCTTGCAGGTAGAGATGCTGGTGCAAGCCGCGGCCAAGCATCTTTTCCGACAAAAGATCAAAGAAGGCAGTCTTTTTGCGCAGCTCCTCGCCCTCCAGCGGAAAGGCCGGAACTGGCAGCAGGGCAGCCTGCCAGGGATGCATCTGTTTGGCTGTACTCACCTAATGGCCTCCGGGTAGACCATCTTTCGGTCCGCCATTTTGTCAAGTACATCGCGCAGAATGGGGACGTACTTTTCTTCCTTGATGGCGAGCAGCAGGCCTTTGTCCTTGACACTCTCCTCGACGTAGACATCGGCGAAGGCGAACCAGCGTTTACGCAGGTCCGGATCGGCGTTGAGAAAGTTTTGGCTTTCAAGCCAGGGGAGAATGTAGCCGAGGCTCGGGTACTCCGGCCGGCCGGTGAGGCCAATGCCGAAAAGCTTTTTGCTTTGGGGAAGAAAAGCATCTTTGAGGGCGTATTGGGCGGCGATCTCGCCATCGACGTCGCGCTCCTGGAAGACTGGGAACACGGCGCGGAGGGCGGGCGTGAGCGGCAGGGGCGGTGCCTTGGTTTTGGGGTCGGGCGACAGAAAGACGGAGGTAGTGTGGCCGTGTCCGAAAAAGAGGCCGCGCTGAATATCGGGTTCCTTGTTGACGAACCAGAGGGAATCCTGGCCGACCGCGCCGGGAAATTCGCCGCTCTTGAGGCGCTGCTGAATTTCGCGGCGCTCTTCTTCAGTAGGTTCGGCGGGCAGGTCGGCGTCAGAACGACGGCCAAGGCCGAAGACGCGGGGACGCTTGCTCATGTAGGTGCGAAGGTCGACGGCAAGCTCCGGGGAGACGTCCTGGAAGCGTAGAAAGAGTTCCGTGCGCAGGCCGAACTTCTCCTCGAGCCGCCCGCCGAGGAGCATGAGGAAGTTCTGCGCCCAGTCGCTTTCCGCGTAGGTTAGGGGAAAGCCGGAGACCGGCAACCAGAAGAGCGAGGGCCCGCCAAGTTCTACCTGGGCCTTCACCCAGGGGCGGTAGACAGTCTCGTCGGTGAGGCGCCGGCGCGGAAGTTGGGTGAGTGGAGGCATATGGGTCCATGGGGGCGCAGGCACAGGCACCAAGGTTTACAGGAAGAGGAGAAGAATGAGCAGGTCGGCCGCCTCAAAGCCGCCGACGCCTTCGGCAGCCACCGCGGTCCCGCCTTCGGCAAGGGCGAGACCTTCTCCGGTGGCGACCTCGCTGCCGGCGGCTTCTTCTGCGGCTAGTTTTTCTGCGGCGGCTTTCTCCGCAGCAAGTTTTTCGGCGGCGGCTTTTTCCGCTGCCGCCTTTTCCGCTGCCGCCTTCTCCGCAGCTTCCTCGGCGAGTTTCCTTTCCTCCGCTTCTTCGGCCGCCTTTTCACTGAATCTGTTGAACTTCCACTTGCCGGACTTATACATCTTGAGCAAGTCTTTTTCTGGACCAAGGTCGATCCCTTTTAGGGAGTAGTCGATCCCGGTGAACTCAACCTTGGCGAGGGTCGCGGATATTTCGAGAGCGGCAAACTCCATCTTGGTGGCGGAAAAACCGTGATCAAACTGCTTCCACTCAAAGTCTTCAGGTGCGGTAATATCCCGCTTGGATTTGTATTGGAGACTGGCCTCGCCGAGAACGAAGAGGTCATTTCGGCCGTAATTAATTTGTTCCTCGTCCCCATATACGGCAGTATTTTTCATTTTCAGAAAACCGAAATCTGCTTTGTCGTAGGTGATTTCGGTTCGTGTTCCCTGGATAAAGAGGAACACGTCGTTATCCAGATAGGTTGCAACGTTGCCTGTAACATGATTTTGGACCACCGCAGGCTGAAGGCCCGCTAAGGCTTTATCCGAACTGATCTGATCTGCTTGCAGGATGTTGAACGCGTATTTGACCTTGCTCCCATCGTATGCGTTATGTCCGGTCCGGATCTTTTCCTCTCCATCGAAGACCTTGCTCAAGGTCTTGAGCGGATGCGCGGCGAGTTCTTCGGGACCTTCCGCCAGGGCTCCGCCCAGGCTTTTACCGTCTGTTGGTAGCGGATCGTCTATAGCCGGTTTCTTCTCAACTTCAGCCATGCTGGATCACCTCTTGTTTATGGAATACGGGCTTTGCTGATCACAGCCTCACCCTGAAGTTTGTTTACAAGGGCGTTGTACTCGGCAATGGTGCCTTGATGCAGATGTCCGTTAAACGTTAACTCTCCCGCCATTCCATCCGCTGAAATCGTCATATCGTTAGGGGCTGATCTGAGGTAATTCCCGTCAATCTGGCCGGCAAAGTTAGGTTTGGAATCCATTTGCCCACTAATTCTGCTGTCTTCCGCAACCCTAAGTTCCATAGCGATCTTCCTGGCCTTATTCTCGCCGATAATGAAGAACTCACCAGGCCCCTTGTAGTCTACTTCGAACATATGATCAATCGCTAGATTGAAGTGAAGAACAGCCTGCTCATGAGGGCCGGGTGTGTTGCCCATGCGCGCAGGATAGTAGCCGCGAGTAATCTCAACCGTACCAACCCACTCGCCTTCAATAGCATCTTTGAGAACGTGTTTCCCTCCGAAGAACAGATGCATGACGGGGTTCCACGCCTGCCAGCCAAGAAAGAGCAGAGCGAGCGCTGTTAGCACGGGATGCCGGCGTACGAAGTTCATGGTTCAACCTGCCTCAATGCCACGTTGCTGAATTATAGGCCCCGTGACGGTAGGGGTTGTCCTTGGAGCTCCTTCACAAGGGCGTCGTACTCGGCGACAGTTCCGTGACGCAATTTCCCTTCGAATTGTAGCTCTCCGCTGGTTGTGATTGTCATCTCATCGGGAGAAGACTTGCTATAACTTCCATCGATGCCGCCGGCAAAGTCTGGATCCGCTTCCATGTGAGCGTCAATGCTGGTACCCTGCCCAACGCTGAAGTCCGCAATCTCGATCTTTCTGGCCTTATCCTCGCCGATGATGAAGAACTCACCTGGACCTTTGTAGTCCACCTCAAACACATGCTCGATCTCCAGGTTGAAGTGGACGACGGCCTGCTTGTGGGGGCCAGGTGTTTCGCCCATCAGGACTGGATTGTAGCCGCCCGTAATTTCGACCGTGCCGACCCACTCGCCTTCAAGCGGGTCACGGATCACATGACGACCGCTGAAGACGACGTTCATTACCGGATTCCAAACCGCCCGGACGACGCAGAGCAGCACAACCGTCATGATAATAGGGTGGCTGCGTACAAATTTCATGCTTCCCTTCACCTCGGGGCCGCCCCGAATCGCGGCTGTAAGGACGTCCTTTCCGAAAACGGAGTAGGAGAAGGCTTTCCACAGCATCCAGGCGAGAAAGAGGAGAGCAAGCAAAGTCAATGGGAATGCCTCCGGATGAAGTTCGCGCTTCGGCCTTGAAGTACTTGCGCGGTAACGAAACTGGAAGTGCCCTGCGGTTGTCGCGAGGCCAATCAAAGAGGCGGGAGTTACTCTGGATCGGTGAGGATCTGACTCGAGGGTGGGCTTATGTCTTTCGAGTAGTAGAGCGATTCGATGTGGACGCGGCCATTGGGGGCGCTGAGGACGATGTCACCGTTAGGGGAGAAGAGGCGGATGCTGGGGCGGCTGGTGGCGGCGGATTTGGCCGTGATGTGGACGTATTGGCCGTCCGGCGTGGTGAGCAGGATCGTCTCCTCGCCCTTCTGGTCAGACAGCATGATGATGTTGCCGCCCTTGGTCATGATCTTTTTCACGTCGTTCTGGGCCATGGCAAAGCCGTTGAAGTAGTTGCGAGGGGCGTTCTGCACGCCGTTCCAGAGGGCGCCGATAATGATGGGGCGCTCGGGGTCGCCGTCTTCAAACGCGACGGCGACTTCATCGCCGACCTCCGGCATGAACATGAAGCCGCGGTTGGGGCCGGCGTGCGGGCTGGTGGCGCGAGCCCAATGGGTGCAGTTGGTCTCCTGCCAGAAGAACTGCACCTGGATGCGGCCCATCTTCTTGGGGTCGTTGTGGGCGGTAACACGGGCAAAGACGACGCCGTTCCAGACGGGCATTTCGGGCGCGCGCGGGCTGCGAAAGTTCTTCCAGGGGGTGCAGACGAAGGCGTTCGAGTAGCCGGACGCGTCCCAGGTGTGGGTAACCTTGATGAGGCCGTAGGTGCCGGCGGCGTCCATGGGACCGGCGATGGTGAGCTCGTTGCCCGCCATGAGGTGCGGGTTGCGGGTGTGGCCCATGCCGAAGATGCTGCCGCCGATCGAGCGCTCGGCCTCATCTTCAAGCGTCTCCTTGAAGACTGCGTTTTCCATCACGCGGGAGCGGTCGGTAACAAAGCCGGAGGGCAGCGCGGAGGCTGATTCCGACGACACGGCGCTGACGAGATTGGCTGCGCCAGCGGGGTAAAAGGTGGGCTTTTTGGTGACGCCGTTGAAGGTCTGGCTCTGCATGGCGTGGAAGTCATAGTGCGAGCCGCTGAACGAGGCGGGTGCCAGGGTACCGCTGATCTTGAAGTCGAGCAGGTCGGCCTTTTCACGCCACTGCACGGTGGTGCCCGGCTGGAAGACGGCGGCAATCTGCAGGCCGGTGGGCGTGGGACGCATCCAGGCGCCGTAATCATCCACCATGCGGTTGAGGAAGGCGAAGTCGGTTTCGCCGTACTGCACGTAGTCGAGCTTCTTCTGCGCAGGCACGCCCACGGCGATGGTCTGCTTGGAGGCACCAGCTATGGCCGAGGCGACCTCAGCCAGGGACTTGTCGTCGTAATACCGTTTGTGCGGCGCGAGGTCGAGCTTCCAGGAGTTGGAGACGGCAACCACTTTGGCTCCAAACGCGCCGCCAGGCTCGTAGATCAGATCGACGGAGAGGACGAAGCCGGTGAAGAGAGGCGCTTCCGACTGGCTTTCGTCGATGCCGGTCAGGGCTACGGGCTGGCCGAGAAAGCTCTCAACAGAGATCCGCTCGCCGAAGCCCTGGCGGCAGGTAATGGTGCAGGTCCAGTGCTCGTTCAGTTCCTGGCTGACCTGAATCGAGCTGACGAGCGCGTCCTGGAGCAGGTCAGTACCGATCCTGATTTGAGGGAGATCCATGTACCTTGCCTCGGGCCCGGCTTGAGTGAATACGTGTGCCCCTCCAGCATACGCCCAAGGCCCTCATTTGTTGGGGAATCTGCCACTTTAGCGGGAGTGTTTTGTGGTTGGAGCGTCTTGTGGCGGAAGTGTTCTGCGCCTTGTGCGGACCGCAAGCGAAGGTGGGGCATGCGCGATTCTACGGGCAAGTCGAGGAAGTCAGCTTGTGGGCTTGATAAATCGCCAGGATCGCACCAGTTGCCTGAGCAGTTTCGTCCCGGCATCGCGTTTGTCCTCCCGGCCGGTCCAGTTCAGGGTGTAGAGGATCTGCGGTCTGGGCTCAGGGTGAGGATGGTGACCAGGGAAAAAACACCTGGAGTACCGCGGCATAGGAAGCTTGTCGAAACCTCAATGGCTGCGGGGCGGCCAAGGACAATATTGTTGCTCCTATGAGACAGGATGGATTTCGCCTGGTCGGTGTAAGCCCTGGTACATTCGGCGGCGGCCTGGGACAGGGTGTTTCCGTCGAGGCTATTGGTGTCCGCCTGGATATTGAGCGACTCGTCGGGGTCAGAGAACAAGAGAATGAAGCCTCGCTGATAGAGAGGGTTATCCACATCGCGCCCGGTGAGAGTTGGCGGGAATGAGAATGCGGAACCCGTAGGCCGGATTAACATACTCGCCAGTATAGGTGCGGGTGAGAAGGAGACGTCCGGTGCATTCAATCACTGGGAGAAAGCTGCGGCCGGTAGGAGCGCGGCGCAGAGGGCGACCGGAGCATGGCGTATCAACCCAGGTCGGATCATGATGGCGTCACGCCGAATGCTGCCCTATAGGCTTCCAACAATCACTCCTCGCCTATGGCAACAACAATCAGGTGAGGACTATTCAAGTTCAGCGCCGTGCCGTCTTTAGTGAACTTTATCTCGACGATGTACTTCGCACCCTTTTTGGCCATGAAGTTCCCCATCAATTTGAAGATATACTGTGCCGTGTACTTAGCGCTGGCATCGTTCGTGCTTGATCCACTCTCGATGGCCTTCCCGTTCTCCCAAACAGTCCACTCCGCCTGCAATAGCCGCGGCTCATGGCAAGTGTCACCCTGGAACGGTATAGCGGCAGTCGACATCATGCAGTCCAGGTCTCTAGGGGATGATGGAGATCTGTCTATCTGCATCAATATCCAATAACCTTGCGTCTTGGGAGTCGTAAATTCTGGGGTTTGAATCGTTCCGAGAGCGAGCGACACCGGAATATCCAATACAGAGTACCGGTAGGGATGCTCCGGGTGAGGTTTCGCCCCGGCTGACGGGACGAGCATTTGCAGGCAGATAGCAATGCTGAAGAACCGAAACAGCCTTCTTATTACCACCTGGGTCATGGGGTCGGTACTCCACCGCTCGTTATACTTTCACTGATCTCGCCACGTATCCTCGTACCAGAGCACGCCGCCAAGGATAGCAGGGCCAAAAATTTCAGCATGCGGAACACCCCGCACGCCTCCGGCGCGAAGTACGTCTTCTACAAACCGTGCGCAGTTGTTGACGAAAAGATTGTAGGTTCCGGGATTTACGCTGCGACGTGCTATGACCATCTTCATGGCTTTTGCTGATTCTGCCGTGATCGACCTATGCAGATAGACATGCGGAGCAACGTGCTTAGTCTTCGAAGTATGAGCTCTTTCGTCATCCTCAACGCCAGCTGCTGGATGCCAAAAAAAGCGCTTCAACTTGCCCATCTTTGGATCTAATGTTGAAAAGCCCTCAGTTTTGTCACTGTCCACGGCTACGCCGATGTGACCGAAGCCCCCGGCGCCTGTAAGCCAGTATGAGATGCTCACAAAATGATAGCCATGACCCCAGATCACCAGCGTTGAAGAGTCGCCAACCCCGGACTCCTCCTTGATTAGAATGCTCAGGAAATCGCAAGCAGGGGGAACAAGTCTCGCGAGATCGTCCGCGGGCGCATAGATGCCGAGTGAAACCAGGCCGGCAAGCTGTGACAGTTGATCGGTCGTGTAGACCGCTCCAATATGCTGGGAGATTGTCTGTCGCAATGCAGTTGCAGGCGTGTTCTGAGCGTCTCCAGCTCTGGAGGCTTCATCTTGGTTGGAGAGAATGGCAGCGTCGACTCTTAGAAGTCTCCACAGGTGGTTCCCCGCAGATTGAATGTGGACAAGATCGTATCGCGAATCCGCCGCGAGGTAGACCTTCGCCATCAGTTGAGCGGATGGATAAGGATCGTACCTCCATGAACCAAGCGGAACCCTTGGGTGTGGCACGTCCGGGATTCCGGAAGCTGTAAGCGCTGGCACGGGACTTCCTCCACAAGCAACGAGAAGGTTGAACTTCCTAGTTCTGAAGGTCGATCTTGATGAACTTGCCCTGATCCAGTTCGGGCTGGAGGCTAAGGGTGAGTGTGTGGTTCGCCTGCGGGCTCGAACTCGCGTTGAAGGTTGCGACCCAGGCGCGGAACGAGAAGACACAAATGGCATCGACACGCGCTTCGTCCGTCCAGTAGGTGATCTTCACGTCCTGGATTTTTGAGCTGTCGACGCCGTTGACAAGTTCAAACAGCGACTTGATGGCGCCGAAAGGGAGCCCCAGGGTGTCATGCATGTCAATGGTGACATTGATGTTACAGGCGAGCGCGCCCATCTGGGGCATGCCGTTGTAGCCATGCTGGTTGTGCAGGCCGAAGCTGACGCTGAGGGCGTTGAGCGTCATCCCGCCGATAGCGACGGTGGTCTTGGTGGAGGGGCTGGGGCGAAGGCCGCCCAGCAAGCTTGAGACTGCGTCGACGACGGTATCCATAGGCCCCGCTTTCGGTATCCGTGTGCACGGCACCAGGTCGCGATGCATGTGCAGTTTCCTATTTTATCGGATGCCGAGAGCTTCCCCGAAGTAGATTCTGGAGATTCCGGCCTCTTAGTCTCCTCTGGGAAGCCGGCTCTGTCGAGTGCCCTTGCATGATCCAAACGGAAAAGGAGCTCCCGAACCCCTGTCATCCAGGTTTGCAGCCCGAACGGTAGCCATCTCACCTAAATCAAGCGAATGAGCAACTTACGAGACCAGCAGCAGACGCAAGGTACTTCGGACGATGCTCTTCCGGCGAGCGCCTTCAGACTCCTCCCTCAGTTGATGGTGATCGTCACGGCTCCCGAAGCCGTCGCTCCCGGGTTGACCGCCGTGAGCGTCGCAGATCCAGCCGCCGCCAGGTCCGATTGTGGGATATCCACTGTCAGGTGAGACGAATCGACGAAGAGCGTCGTGCGATGTGCGATAGCTTCTGTTCCATAGGACTGCCACTCCCGGCAGAAACTGGTACCGGTCACCGCGATGCTCAGATTACCTGAACCATGCTGGATAGGGTTGGGGCTGGCTGCGGCGAGGGTGGCTGGGCTGTTGCTCTGCAGCAGATGAGGCACCACGGCCGGACCACGGATGAGGTAGATGGTGCCCGCACTCGTCAATGCGGCCAGCCCGTCCTGACCCCAGCGAAAGAGATCCACAGGAGTGAGATAAGGGTAGGAGCTCCCGTCGATGGCGGCAATATTCAACGGCAGAAAGGCGTCCGCCGCGAAAGTCCTGGTATCGAAGGCCGTTATGCCGGAGAGGTTGATTCCGATGTAGTTGGTCCCATCGAAGCCGGTTAGATAGTACGCTCTGCCTAACGCTGGATCCGGTGCGACGGCCGCCTCCGCGGTCGATGCGTTCGGAATCGCAAATGTTCCCAGCACACTGTTCGGCTGGTCTGCTACGTCTACCACGGCGCCGTTATCGAAAAAGCGGTGCCGCCGGCGAGCTGGAACGCTCCATAGGTCGATGTGACATAACTGCCCGGCTGAGCGGTAAGGCCGGAAGCAGACACAGTGTAGG
Organism: uncultured Granulicella sp.; assembly: GCA_964282835.1. Taxonomy (GTDB): domain Bacteria; phylum Acidobacteriota; class Terriglobia; order Terriglobales; family Acidobacteriaceae; genus Edaphobacter. The sequence goes on along the minus strand of OZ196157.1, from coordinate 3,618,376 downwards.
CCGCTTCGTTCAGGATTAAAGTCGAAGCGTTCAGAAAACGCAGCGCACCGCCAATGCTCGAGCCCGTCGTGGAGGGCCGCACCGTCGTCGAGTGCGTGGCCGGGTTGAAGTCGACCAGGGCAATACCCTGTTGCCCAAGCGGAACCGCGACAGTATTGTACGGCGAAGTAAATGCTGCCGTACAAAGAGGACACTCCGGCGACGATGCTGCCCTCGATCTGCTGGGTGACCAGGTTCAGCCGGTATCGTGCTCGACCCGGTGTCGAGCACATACAGGATCTGCCCGTCGTCTGAAAGAGCCATCCGGGTCGGCTCACTGCCGATCGGCACAGGCGTCGTAAACGCGCCTGTAGCAGGCGTCAGCGCTTCGACGGAGTTGCCGAGCGGCATCGCGGACCCAAGCGTCGTAAGGATGGTGCGGGTAAACGGCTTGTACGTGATGTGGCTTGCGCCCGCCTTGATGGCCGTAAAGACCGATAGCGGCAACATGCCGGAGGTTCCCCCGCCCGGCGCCGGATTCGAGGCGGAGATGGCGTGCCAGCCAGGCGTGCTCAGGCTTGCAGCCGGCACCGTCGCCATCAACTGCGTTGCAGACACAACGCTGGTGGGCAGCACCGAACCATCCATCAGGATCGCAGACCCGGGACCAAACCCCGGCATTAACACGAGCGCAGCCGCGCCGCTCGGTGCAGAATCCAAATGCGGGTGACGTTTTTCGGCCCACCCTCCGAAAACCACCCTAAGCTGTTCATAATGTTGGTGGCCAGAGACGGGATCGAACCGCCGACGCCGGCCTTTTCAGGGCCGCGCTCTACCACTGAGCTATCTGGCCTTGGCATGTCATCCGTGCGCCTGAGCCGCCAAGAAATCCGCTCACGCACACAATCGTCTGTCGTCCAGCCTGTCCGCCAAAAGCATGTGCAGGGTAGTCGAGAAGTTCTTCCGCGCCACTCGCCCGCCCGCCGCCCCCATGGGGATGCAACCAGCCACAAGCCTGCGCTCAAACGCATCCTCAGTATAGCAACCCCGCCGCTTCCCGCCAAATTGCTCGCGGCCTTCGCCTTTTCGGGCCGAAGTTCTCGCCGCATCGCATACCATAGCCTATGCTCCGAACCCTGCTCGCCCTTGCCCTGGCACCCCTTGCTCTTGCGGCCCAATCCGCCGCCAGGCACCAGTCGCATGCACCGCTCGTTACCCCCGCCGAGCAGCGCGCCAGCCGGGCTTTCGCTTCTGCTGCCAAAGCCGGCCCCTTGCCGCTTCATGCCTTCCTTCAGAAAATGCCTAAAGGCGCCGATCTCCACATGCATCTCTCCGGCGCCGTCTACGCCGAAACCTTTCTCCGCGAAGCCGCCGCAGACAATCTCTGCATCGACACCACCAGGCTCGCGCTCGTTAAGCCCACCGCCGCCGCCTGTCCCACCGGCTCTGTGCCCGCCGCCACCGCCTTCAAAGACCAGCACATCTACGACGAAATGATCGATTCCGTCTCCATGCGCGCCTTTGTCCCCACCCCCGGCACCAGCGGCCACGACCAGTTCTTCGCCACCTTCGACCGCCTCCACGGCATCGAGAGATCCCACACCGGCGAGCAGGTCGACGAGGTCGCCACCCGCGCCGCCGCGCAAAACGAGCAGTACCTCGAGCTCATGGTCACCCCCACCTTCACCCATGCCGCCACCCTCGGCTATCAGCTCGGCTGGCCGGGCACCCCGCACCCCGTCAGCACCGCCGCTTCCAGCACGCCCTACGACACCACCGGCACCACGCCCGCCGAGCTCTCCGCCATCCGCGACAAGCTCCTCGCCGGCGGCTTGCGGGAAGACATCACCGCCGACAACAGGGAATTCGCCGAAGCCCTCGCAGCCCGTAACAAGCTCGAGCACTGCAACACTCCCGCCGCGCTTCCCGCCTGCACCGTCCAGGTCCGCTTCCTCTACCAGGTCCTTCGCGCCTTCCCGCCCCAGCAGGTGTTCGCCCAAACGCTCCTCGCCTTCGAAGTAGCCTCACAGGACCCCGACGTCGTGGGCATCAATTACGTCCAGCCCGAAGACGCCTACATGGCCATGAGCGAGTACCCCCGCCAGATGCGCATGCTCGATTACCTGCACAGCGTCTACCCCCAGGTTCATATTTCGCTCCACGCCGGCGAGCTCGCCCCCGGCCTCGTCCCCCCCGCCGGCCTCGCCTTCCACATCCGCCAGGCCGTCGAGCTCGGCCACGCCCAGCGCATCGGCCACGGAGTCGACGTGATGTACGAGACCGACCCGCAGCAGCTCCTTGAGGAGCTTGCGGCCCGCCACGTCGTGGTCGAAATCAACCTCACTTCGAACGACGTCATCCTCGGCGTCTCCGCCAATCACCACTCCCTGCCCGACTACCTCGCCGCCCACGTCCCGGTCGCGCTTTCCACCGACGACGAAGGCGTCTCCCGCATCGATCTCACCCACGAGTACACCCGCGCTGCCGTCGATTTCGGCCTCACCTACCTCGATCTCAAGCGCATCGCCCGCACCTCGCTCGAACACGCCTTCGTGCCCGGCCCCAGCCTCTGGCAAACCCCAGACGACTTCACCCGTCCCATCCCAGCCTGCGTTAATCAAGCCCTCGGCACCGAAACTCCCACCGAGAGCTGCGCCGCGTTCCTCCGCGAAAGCCCCCGCGCCACCCAGCAATGGGAACTTGAACACCGTTATAAGCTCTTCGAATCTACCCTATGAAATTCCCGACTTAGCTTAGTCGACTACCTCCTTGCGTGATCACTCGCAGCGATTGCTGCCCAAATGATCTTGTTTGCGTTGCCGCTTTTAAGTAGATCCTGAAGTTGTTGGTCTGGCATGCCTGCAAGACGACCTAAAATCACTAGAAAGGGCGTGGAGTGGCCAGGAACGTCCTTCCAAGAACCTCCCTCTATAAGAGGTCCCATCGCGTCGCTCCGAAGTGAGTTCAGAACGGTAGGATTCCTAAGATCCGTTACTCGATACAGCGGTAAGCTCGCCTTATTACGATCAGTCCATGAGCCCGAATAGAGCAGATCGATCAGAGGTTTTATATCGATCTGCAAAGGATCGTAAGTGGTGGCGGCAGACAACACCGCCAGAGCCCGCACAGCGTTGTTGCGCACCTCGTCGTCTGGATCGGTAATGGCTTTCGACAAAGCTTCAGCCTGAGCGGGCGAGCGTCGAACGTAGCCTAAAAGCGTGGCAGCAGCCCTGCGATCCCTCGGATCACTTGCCGTTTGCAATATTTGTTTCAGCTCCGGTTCGCGATCGACTGCATAAGAACGTATCGCAAGGGTCAGCGCTCTCAAGGCAGGATCGTTCGAGATCATACCCTTGCGAGTCGTCTTCACTGGAAGTACCGTGAGCTACTGCTTGCGCAAGCAATGGCTGTTCTTGGTTATACAAACGCATCCCCTCGGGATCAAGATGTATCTTGCCGGAGGGGGTAGGAGCCATTGGAACAGAGCGTGAAGTAGAACCCGGAAGGCCAATAAAAAGTTCGACATGCTTCAAGGCATCACAGCAAACGATGTTTATATCCGTCGGCTTTTTGCCTATCATTGATGCAAGAGCATCCTCGACAGGCTTTCTGGAAAAGGTCGCGAAGGTCAGAGTGTCCCCTAATGCAAAGGTATGGCCGCGCGAATTTCTGCAATGGGCAAATCACCATAGCCAAAGTAGTTGATCGCTCCGATCGCAAATGGCTGGTGATCCAGATCAGCATCTTGTGACCAACCAGAACTTGTGAACAGTAAGGCATAGAAAATAAGGACAAGAGCCTTCATGGTTTCTCCTGATACAGCCACTGCAATACAAGTAGCCGCTGCAAAATCTGAGCTCTCCACCGTCAGATCGAGGCCCTCACTCAAACAATTATTTTACCCGTGTCCCTCTGCCTCTTCCAGCGCCAACTGAGCAACCATCTCTCGTCCTCCCGCCTCCGGTAAAGTAGACTATTTTTCAGAGCCACCCATGAAAACAGCCCTAGCCTTCCTCGGCCAACTCGTCCTCTTCTTCCTCTTCCTCGCCGTCTTCTTCAGCGGCGGTTTCCTCGCCATCTTCCATCTGGACCCCTTCCACGCCCGTTGGCTTCTCTCGCACCCCACCCCCAGCAGCATCCGCTACTTCATTCCCACCGGCCTCATCTACATGACGATCTTCTACCTCATCGTCTTCTCCATCGAGGCCGCCGCCAAACGCCTCCGCACCGCCGGCCTCTGGACCACCATCGCCTACATCCTGGCCCTCGTCATCGGCTTTGCCGCAAAATTCGGCTTCGTTACCCACGACCTCTACTAAACGCTACAATTCTCCCATGGCCACGCTTGCCCCCGTGTTCGCGCCGTCTGCTCTGAAACACCGTCTTTCGTGGCCTCTGCTTACCCTTACCTTTGCCGTCGTCCTGGTCACCCTAGGCGGGCAGCTCGATGTCTCCTGGCATCTCTCCATCGGCCGCGATTCCTTCTTCACCCCGCCCCACATGATGGTCTACGCCTGCGGCCTGCTCGCCGCCATCTCCTGCGGCTTCCTCCTTATCGCCTCCACCTTCAATCCCCGCTACCGCGATACCAGCATCCAGGTCTTCGGCCTGCGCGCCCCCACCGGCGTTTTCCTCACCTCCTGGGGCGGCATCGTCATGCTCGCCTCCGCTCCCTTCGACAACTGGTGGCACAACGCCTACGGGCTCGACGTCCAGGTCGCCTCGCCGCCCCACATCGTGCTGCTCGCCGGCACCTGGGCCGTCGCCCAGGGCACACTCCTGCTGGCCGCCGCCCAAATGAATCGAGACCGAATCGACCACACCCGCGCCCTCGGCTCGGAAGATCCCGCCCATCGCCGCCTCTTCCTGTTCGTCGGCGCGCTGTGCGTCATCCACCTCATGTCCTACTCCATGACCTACACGTTCGACACCCGCCTCCACCAGGCCAAGCCTTACCTCCTCATGGCTACAGGAGTACCCTTTGCTCTGGCCGCCATCGCCTCCACGCTGCGCCGCCGCTGGGTTTGCACCTCGGTCGCCGCCATCTACACCGGCTTCATGCTTCTCCTCGTCTGGCTCCTGCCCCTCGTTCCCGCGCATCCTCGCCTCGGCCCCGTGTACCAGCAGGTCAACCACATGGTCCCGCCCAAGTTCCCCATCCTGCTCTTGCCTGCGGCGTTCGCTCTGGACCTCATCCTGCAAAGCCCGCTTCGCAAACAAGCCCTCCTCGCCCTCGCCGCCGGTACCGCCTGGCTCGTCACCCTCGTCGCCTTCGAGTGGCCTTTCGCCACCTTCCTCATGTCGTCCCACGCGGATAACCGCTTCTTTGCCACGCACATGCCGTCTTTCGGCACACCCTCCACCAACCCGGACGTCCTGCGCGTCTTTGAAGTCATCCAGACCGGCCCCGCGCTCTACACGCAGCTCTTGGCCGCGGCGCTCCTCGCCGCCATCGCCATCTACCTAGGCCGGCTCTTCGGCAACTGGATGCGCCAGATTCAGCGCTAACAAGAGCTAAGAAACATCCATCTCGCCTCTTATTGTCATTCCCGAAGGAAATCTGCCTTTGCCTTTGCCGTTGTTGTTGTCTTTCCCCCAGCAAATCCGCCTTCGCCTCTCTACATCGTCGCAAGGCTCACTCCATCAAACCACCGCATCCCCCAAAAGGTTACTAGTCCCTCCAAGGCCCATTTGTTAGTCTTAAGTCATCACTGCTGCTGTGTTGCCCATCTTCGCCGCATACCATAGGGCTTACTTCGCGCCAAACCGCAGGCCGGTCCGCACGACGCCTGACCAAAGGATCTCCAGAAAACACCATGAGCACACTCCAGAACAACGCTTCATCCACGTTCGATCTGTCCTCACGCACCATCGCCTACTTCTCCATGGAAATCGCCCTCGCCCCCAATGTCCCCACTTATTCGGGCGGCCTGGGCATGCTTGCCGGCGATACCCTTCGCTCCGCTGCCGATACCGGCGCCCCCATGGTCGCCGTCTCGCTCGTTCATCGCCGTGGCTATTTCCGCCAGCACCTCGACCTCGCCGGCAACCAGACCGAGTCCGATGTTTCCTGGTCCCCCCAGACCCTGCTCCCCTCCGCCGGGGAAATCGTCACCATCACCATGCAAAACCGTCCGGTCAAGGTTTGCGCCTGGCGCTTCGACGTCGTCGGCGTCTCCGGCCACATCATCCCCGTCTTCCTCCTCGATGCCGATATCGACGGCAACGACCCCTACGACCGTCGCCTCACCGACCACCTCTACGGCGGCGACACGTACTACCGGCTCTGCCAGGAAACCATCCTCGGCCTCGCCGGCGCCGCACTCCTCCAGGAGCTCGGCTGCCTGCCCGTCGTCTACCACATGAACGAGGGCCACGCCGCCCTGCTCGCGCTCGGCCTGCTCCAGACTGAAATCACCGCCCGCCTCGGCTCGGAAACGGGCAAGTCCGCCGCCTCACTCTTCCAGGCCTCTGAAGAAGACCGCCGCGCCGTAGCCAAACAGTGCGTCTTCACCACCCATACCCCCGTCCCCGCCGGCCACGACCAGTTCGGCCCCGACCAGATGTATGCGGTCCTCGGCGACGAGCGCGCCAAGGCCCTCGAGCGTTTCGGCTGCATGCACAACGGCCTGCTCAACATGACCTACGTCGCCCTTCGCTTCTCCCGCTGGGTCAATGGCGTCGCCATGCAGCACGGCAAGGTGTCGCAGCAGATGTTCCCCGAGTACCACGTCGAATCCGTCACCAACGGCGTCCACGCCGCCACTTGGATTGCCCATCCGCTGCAGAAGCTCCTCGACGAAGAAGTCCCGCGCTGGCGCCACGACAATCATTACTTCCGCTCCGTCTACGGCATCAAGCCCGCTCGCATCGCCAACACGCACCGCCTCGCCAAGCGCAAGCTCATCGACCTCATCAAGACCCGCACCAACGAAGACTGGGACGAGTCCGTCCTCACCCTCGGCTTCGCCCGCCGCGTGGCCACCTACAAGCGCGCCAGCCTGCTGCTCGAAGATCCCAAGCGCCTCGCTAAAATCGCCCACAAGATTGGCGGCCTGCAGATCGTCTACGCCGGCAAGGCTCACCCCGCCGACGTCGCCGGCAAGGGCCTCATCAAAGAGGTCTTCGAGATCGCCGGCAAAATCAGCGGCAGCTCCCTCCGCATCGTCTATCTCGAAAATTACGACTGGGACCTTGGCGCCACCCTCACCTCCGGCGTCGACGTTTGGGTCAACACCCCGCGCCGCCCCTATGAGGCCTCCGGCACCTCCGGCATGAAAGCCGCGCTCAACGGCGTCCCGTCCCTTTCCGTCCTTGACGGCTGGTGGATCGAAGGCTGCGCCGAAGACGTCACCGGCTGGGCCATCGACGACGGCGACACCGACGCCGCCGAAGCCACCTCCCTCTACGACAAGCTCGAGCAACGCATCGCCCCCGCCTACGCCCGCCCCAACGCCTGGGCACGCATCCAGCAGCACTCTATCGCCATGAACGGCAGCTTCTTCAACACCGACCGTATGCTCGGCCAGTACTTCGCCAACGCCTACTTCCCCCTGGCCCCCACGGAAGACGCCACCCCTGAAACCGAACTCGCCGGCGAAGCAAAGACACCTGACGCTACCCCCTTCGCCACCTCTAACCCAACCGTCGACCTGGCCCCGGTTACTGCCTAGCATAATGTTTCGGGCTGAAGCCCGTCTTATACCAGCCTAGGCCGAAGGCCTAGGTCTCCTCGGCTCCGCAGGCCGGAGCGCTGTAGGCGCGACTCATAAAGCCGACATCGCGAAATCCTTTATGTCCACCCGATAGCTTGGGATAATCTTTCGTGGTCGTAACGCAGAGATCTGCTTTCAACCTACAAAAGCCTGCCCCTTCAGGCTACTGCTTCATTAATCCCCAGCCACCGGCTGCGCCACTCTAATCCCTCCATGCACCCGCCGCGGCTCCCGCCCCCTTAGCTTCTTGATCCGTAGCTGCAGCCGGTCGAAGAACAAATAAACCACCGGCGTCGTGAACAACGTAAGCGCCTGCGACACGATCAACCCGCCCACAATCGTAATGCCCAGCGGCCGCCGCAGCTCGCTTCCCGTGCCTGTGCCCAGCGCCAGCGGCAGGCCGCCCAGCAGCGCCGCCATGGTCGTCATCATGATCGGCCGAAAGCGCATTCTGCATGCCTGGAAGATCGCCTCTTCCGGCGTTTTGCCATGCTCCCGCTCTTCAATCAGCGCAAAATCGATCATCATGATCGCGTTCTTCTTCACAATCCCGATCAGCAGAATGATGCCGATCATCGCAATCACGCTCAAATCCACCTTGAACAGCAGCAGAAACAACAACGCCCCCACGCCCGCCGAGGGCAGCGTCGACAAAATCGTCAGCGGGTGAATATAGCTCTCATACAGAATGCCCAGCACGATGTACACCGCTACCAGCGCCAGCAGGATCAGGATCGGCTCACTTGCCAGCGATTGCTGGAAGCTCTGCGCCGTCCCGGCAAACCCGCCCTTCACGTCGGCCGGAACGCCGATCGCCGTCCTCGCCTGCGCCACCGCCGCCGTCGCGTCACTCAGGCTCGCGCCGATCGCCAAATTGAAGCTGATCGTCGCCGCCGGAATCTGCGACTGGTGATTTACCGCCAGCGGAATGCGTTCGGTTTCCACATGCGTCACCGCAGCCAGCGGCACCATTGCCCCAGTCGTACTCTTCACATAGATATTCTTCAGCGCATCCGGATCGCGCTGATACCGCTGCGCCACTTCCATCACCACGTGATACTGGTTCAACGTCTCGTAGGTGGTCGAAACCTGTGCCTGCCCAAACGCGTCCGAAAGCGTCTCATCGATCGTCAGAGGCGAAACCCCAAGCCGCGTTGCCGTCGCCCGGTCGATCACCAGCTGTGTCTCCAGCCCGTTATCCAGCAGGTCGGAGTTCAAATCCTTCAGCACCGGCGACTTCCGCATCTGATCTACCAGCTTCGGAGCCCATGTCTCCAGCTCGCTCAGGTTCTCGCTCGTCAGCGTGTACTGGTACTGCGCCGACGATTGCCGCCCCCCAATGCTCAACTCCTGCGCCGCCTGCACAAACAGCGTTACCCCCGGTATCCCCCCCGTCGTCTTGCGCAGCTCGGCAATAATCTGGTCTGCCGTCTCACCCTTCTTCTGCCGCTCATCGCTCGGCGCCAGCGAAGCAAAAAAGTGTGCCGAGTTCGACCCTCCGCCGCCCGGCCCGCCTGAGCCCTGGAACATCATCACGTTCCCCATGCCCGGAGCCGCCATCACCAGCTTCACCATCCGGTCGGCTTTAATCTTCAGTGCGTCATAGCTCACATCCTGCTGGCCGCGGATGTCCCCGCTCATGCGTCCCGTGTCCTGCTGCGGAAAGAAGCCCTTCGGCACGATAATGAACAGGTAGATTGTTAGAAAAAACGTGAGCACCGTCACCAGCAGCACCAGCGGCTGGTACTTCAACACCACGCGCAGCCCGCGTTCGTACTCCCCGGTCATCCACGCCAGGCCCTTCTCGCCGGCTCGGTAGAACCAGTTCTGCTCCGCATCCGGGTCATGGTGCTTCAAAAATTTCGCACTCAGCATCGGCGTCGTCGTCAGGCTCACCACCAGCGACACCATGATCGCCACCGAAAGCGTTACCGCAAACTCGCGAAACAGCCGCCCCACAATCCCGCCCATCAGCAGAATGGGAATGAACACCGCAATCAGCGACGTGCTCATCGAAAGTACCGTAAACCCGATCTCCTTTGATCCCAACATCGCTGCTTCGTACGGCTTCATTCCCGCTTCCAGGTGCCGACTGATGTTTTCGATCACCACAATCGCATCATCCACCACAAAGCCGGTCGAAATCGTCAGCGCCATCAGGCTCAGGTTATCTAGCGTGTAGCCCAGCAGGTACATCACGCCAAACGTTCCCAGCAGACTCAGCGGCACGCTCACGCTCGGAATCAGCGTCGACCGCACCTCGCGCAAAAACGCAAACACCACCAGGATCACCAGCACGATCGAAAGCACCAGCGTCCAGGTCACATCCTTCACGCTCGCCCGAATCACCGTCGTCCGGTCCAGCGCCACGTCAAGGTTCACCGCCGGCGAGATGGAAGCGCGCAGCTTGGGTAAGAGCGCAAGCACGTTGTCCACCGTCGTAATTACGTTGGCGTTCGGGCTCTTGAACACAATAATAAGAATTGCCGGCTTGCCGTTGAAGCTCCCGCCGCTCTGGATGTTCTCCACCCCGTCCAGCACCTCGGCCACATCGCTCAGCCGCACAATGCCATGCGACTGGCCCGCCGCGCTCGTCGACGAAACCGTAGGACCACCCGAAGTGGCCCCCACCGCGGCCGTGGTCTGCGGCGCGTTGGTCGCCGCCACTGTCGTGATTGGTGCAACGGTCGAAGTCACCGCGCCGTTCGCGCCCGATCCATTCGCGCCCGAGCCGTTCACCCCCATCGGATTCACGCCCGGCGGGCTCGTCGCCGTGCTCGAAGTCGCCGTCGTCGCCGTGCTGCCCGCGCTCACGGCCGAGGCCGAGCTCGCCGGCAATCCATTAGCTGCCTGCGCATTGCTCACCGGCCCCTTGTCCGTCGCAATTACCAACGGCCGGTACGCCGCTGCGCCAAACAACTGGTCGGTCGAGCTCACGCTTACCCGCTGGGTTCCGCCGTTCAAATATCCCGTCGGCTGGTTCACGTTCACCGCCGAAATGGCGGCCTGCAACTGCGTCAGCCCCAGCCCATAGCTCGCCAGTTGCATCGGGTTCGCTTCCACCCGCACCGCCGGCTTGGCGCTCCCGCTGGTAAACACCTGGCCCACGCCGTTTACCTGCGAAATCTTCTGCGCCAGAATCGAATCCGAAAGATCATAAAGCGCCGGCACGGTCTCTGTGTCGGAGGTCAGCGCCAGAATCAGAATCGGCGAGTCCGAAGGATTGATCTTCCGGTAGCTCGGGTTCTGCGGCAGGTTCGCCGGCAACTGGCTGCGTGCCGCGTTGATCGCCGCCTGCACATCCCGCGCCGCGCCGTTCACATCCCGGGTCAGGTCGAACTGCAGCGTGATGCTCGTGCCCCCAAGCGACGAACTCGACGTCATCTGGTTCACGCCCGCAATGCGGCTGAACTGCCGTTCAAGCGGCGTCGCCACCGCGCTGGCCATCGTCTCCGGGTCCGCGCCCGGCAGCGACGCCGACACGCTGATCACCGGAAACTCCACCTGCGGCAAACTCGCCACCGGAAGCAGCTTGTAAGCCACCGCTCCAGCCAGAATGATCGCCACCGAAAGCAGAAACGTAGCCACCGGCCGCTTGATGAACGGAGCCGAAAAATGCACACCGCCTACCCCGCTGTTCGGCCCCGAGGTCCCATCGTCGAGCGGCCCCTGCTCGTCGGCAAACCCACGATCTTGCTGCCGCTTATCCCCGGCCGTCGCGCCATCGCGAGGCGCACGATCCCCGCCACGATCCTGCGCCCGCCCATAGGCCTTTTCGCGATCGCCAGGCCTCACCCCATCGGTGGGCGTTTCATCTCCGGGTTGTGCATACTTGCTCATCGTCTCCGCCTTACATCGCGACCTTCGCGGCTTTTACTTAGCGACCTTTGCGTACGCCGTTGCCTGTTTCAAGCCCTAATCCCCACTCGCATGCACCGCCTCCCCATCATGCGCATGCGCCCGCATCTCTGCATCGGCCTCCTGCGTATGCAGGTACTTCCGCCCGATCCGGTCGAAGAACAGGTACACCACCGGCGTCGTAAACAGCGTCAGCACCTGCGATACAATCAACCCGCCCACAATCACAATACCCAGCGGCTTGCGCAGTTCCGATCCCGTACCATTGCCCAGCGCCAGAGGCACCCCACCCAGCAGAGCCGCCATCGTCGTCATCATGATCGGCCGAAAGCGCAGCAAACAAGCCTGGTAGATCGCCTCTTCCGGCTCCATCCCCTGGTCGCGCTCCGCTTCGAGCGCAAAGTCGATCATCATAATCGCGTTCTTCTTCACGATGCCGATCAGCAGGATAATGCCGATCAACGCAATCACACTCAGGTCCACATGGAACAGCATCAGCGAAAGAATCGCGCCCACCCCAGCCGAGGGCAGCGTCGACAGAATCGTAATCGGGTGAATGTAGCTTTCGTACAGCACCCCAAGCACGATGTACACCACGATCAACGCGGCCAGAATCAGCAGCGGCTCGTTCTGCAGCGAGGCCTCAAACGCCGCTGCCGAGCCCTGGAAGGCCGCGTTCACGCTCGCCGGCAACTGCAGCTTCTTGTTCACCTCGTTCACCACCGTCACGGCGTCGCCAATCGACTTGTTCGGCGCCAGGTTGAACGAGATCGTCGAGGAAGGGAACTGCCCCTGGTGGTTGATCGCCAGCGCCGCCGGCTTCTCCACAAAGTGCGTAAACGTAGATAGCGGCACCTGCGTCCCGTTCGAGCTCTTCACATAAATGTTATCCAGCGACGAAGGATTCCGCTGGAATCCCGGCCGTACCTCGAGCACAACATGGTACTGGTTCTGCTGGGTAAAAATGGTCGACACCTGCCTCTGCGCAAACGCATCGTCCAGCGTGTCGTCGATATTCTGCGGTGTAATCCCCAGCCGGCTTGCCGTATCGCGGTCGATCACCAGGTTCGCTTCCAGCCCATTCAGCTGCAGATCGCTTGCCACATCCGTCAGCACATCGCCGTGCTTCTGCATCTCCGCCACCAGCTTGTTGGTCCACAGCGCTAGCTCATCCGGGCTCGCGTCTTCGACCGAGTACTGGTACTCCGTGCGGCTCACCCGGTCTTCCACCGTCAAATCCTGCGAGGGCTGCAAATACGTCGAAATTCCATCCACCTGCGAAACCTTCGGCTGCAGCCGCGCAATCACATCGAGCGCGCTCGTCGTGCGCGTCTCCCGATCCTTCAGGTTGATCTGGATGCGTCCGCTGTTCAACGTCGCATTCGTCGCATCGATCCCGATGAACGACGACAGACTCTCCACATCCGGATCCTTCAAAATGATGCGCGCCAGCGTCTTCTGCCGCTCCGCCATGGCTGCAAAACTGATCGATTGCGGAGCCTCTGTAATTCCCAGCAGCACGCCCGTATCCTGCACCGGAAAGAACCCCTTGGGCACAATGATGTAGAGGTAGAGCGTCAGGGCAAACGTAGCCAGCGTCACCAGCAGCGTCGCTACCTGATGCCGCAGCACAAAACGCACCCCGGTCCCGTACCGCGCAATTACATACTCGAAAAACTCTTCGCTCTTCCGGTAAAACACGCCCTGCTGCGCTTCCGGCGTGTGCTTCAGCAGCTTCGCGCTCATCATCGGTGTCAGCGTCAGCGAGACCACCGCCGAAACCAAAATCGTCACCGCCAACGTCACCGCAAACTCGCGGAACAGCCGCCCCACAATGTCGCCCATAAACAGCAGCGGGATCAGCACGGCGATCAACGAAACCGTCAGTGAAAGAATCGTGAACCCGATCTGTTCCGAGCCCTTCAACGCGGCGTCGAGCGGCGTATCGCCTTCTTCCAGGTAGCGCGAGATATTCTCGATCATCACGATCGCATCGTCCACCACGAACCCGGTTGAAATCGTCAGCGCCATCAGGCTCAGGTTGTTCAGACTGTAGCCCAGCAGGTACATCACGCCGAACGTGCCGATGATCGAAAGCGGCACCGCTACTGCCGGAATCACCGTCGCCTGCCACGAACGCAGGAACAGGAAGATCACCATCACCACGAGCCCGATCGTCAGCATCAGCTCGAACTCGACGTCCTTCACGCTAGCCCGGATCGTATTTGTCCGGTCCGTCAACACCTCCAGCTTCACGCTTGAAGGCAACGAACTCCGCAGCTGCGGCAGCAGCTTTTGCACCTCGTCCACCACGCCGATGATGTTCGCCCCGGGCTGCCGCTGGATGTTCAAAATCACACTCGGGTCCAGCACCTGGTCCGTAGCCGCCGTTGTTTTGGTGGCTGCGACTGCGGCCTTGCCCGTCCACGCCGCCTGGTACAGGTTCTCTGCAGAGTCCACCGCGTTCGCCACATCCGAAAGCCGTACCGGCGACCCGTTTCGGTACGCAATAATCACATCGTTGTAAGCGGAGGACGAAAGCAGCTGGTCGTTCGCTCCAATCGTAAAGCTCTGCCGCGATCCACTCAGGCTGCCCTTCGCCTGGTCCACGTTCGCCGTCCCCAGCGCCGTGCGAATATCCTCAAGCGACAGCCCATAGCCAGCCAGCGCCGTCGGGTTCGCCTGGATTCGCACTGCCGGCTTCTGTCCGCCCGCAATTGAAACCAGTCCCACACCCGTCAGCTGCGAAATCTTCTGCGCCAGCACGGTGTCGGCCAGGTCTTCCACCTTGCTCAATTCCACCGTGTCGCTGGTCAGCGAAAGCGTCATGATCGGCGCATCCGCCGGGTTCACCTTGCTGTAAATCGGCGGATTCGGCAGGTCCTTCGGCAAATAGCTGAACGCCGCATTGATCGCGCTCTGCACGTCCTGCTGCGCCACATCGATCGATTCCGTCAGGCTGAACTCGAGCGTAATCACGCTGCCGCCGCCACTGCTCGTCGAGGTCATCTGCTGCAGGCCCGGTATCTGCCCGAACTGCCGCTCGAGCGGCGCCGTCACCGAGCTCACCATTACCTCCGGGCTAGCCCCCGGATAGAACGTCTGCACTTGGATGATCGGGTAGTCCACCTCCGGCAGCGCCGAAACCGGAAGCTGAAAATACGCGACCATACCCGCAAGCAGGATTGCAACCATCAGCAGCGCGGTCGCCACCGGCCGCAGAATAAACGGCCGTGACGGACTCACTGCGGACCCCCTTGCTGACCCGATCCGGCCTGCGCCGCACCCCGCTTGCCCGTTCCGCTCTTGCCATCCGTCGTGGTGGTGCTCGTCGAAGACTGCGAGCCAGCCTCAGGCGTCCCCTGATCCGGCGACGACGACTGTGCCGCACCCGATGAGCTCGTCCCGTCCGACCCGATCGGCTGCGTCGAAGGCCCGCCTGCGTTTGATTTACCTTGCTGCGGCTTCACCCGACCATACTGCTTCAGCTTCTCCTGCCCGTCGATCACCACCTGATCCCCGGCCTTCACCCCGCCTTTCAAAATCACGTTCGATCCCTCCGTCAGGTCCACCGCCACATTGGCCACGTCGACGAAGTAGTGCGGACCCTTTTCCGCCGGTTCCGCCGATGCAGCGTCCCCGCCTCCAGCATCAGCGCCCGCCGCAGGCTGCTTCACCCCGTCGATCGGCCTGCCCGCGCCCCCCGCCTTTTGCTTGGGAGGATCGCCCTGCCGCACCACATACACAAAGCTGCCGTTCGTGCCCGATTGAATCGCCGCCGCCGGCACCACCAGCGAGTTTTGCCGCTGGTCCAGAATCAGTCGCACATTCACAAACTGATTCGGGAACATCGCCCCATCTTTATTGTCGAACACGGCCTTCACCTTCACCGTGCCAGTCGTCGTGTCGATCTGGTTGTCCACCGTCAGCAGCTTGCCCGTCCCCAGGTGCGTCGCCTCCGAGCGGTCAAACGCTTCGACCGCCAGCGTATGCCCCCCACGAATCAGCTTCAACACCTGCTGCAGCTGGTCCTCCGGCAAGGTAAAAATCACCGCGATCGGCTGCAGTTGCGTCACCACAATCAATCCGGTCGTATCCGCCGCATGCACGATATTGCCCGCGTCCACCTGCCGCAAACCCACCACGCCGTTGATGGGCGAGGTAATGCGCGTATACGCCACGTTCACCTTCGCCGCCTGGATCGCCGCCCGGTCCGCCGCCAGGGTCCCGACGCTTGAGCCCGCATTCGAAACCTGTGTCTGCTCGCTCTCTTTCGAAATCACTCCGGCTTCATACAGCGCCGTGTACCGCCCCGCTTCCGACTTCGAAAAGTCTGCCGCCGCCTGGTCCTTCGCCAGTTGCCCCTCGGCCTGCTGTTCGGTCGCCACATAGGGCCGCGGGTCGATCTGCGCAATCACCTGCCCCATCGAAACCTGCTGGCCCTCGCGCACGTTCACACTCACCAGCTGCCCGTCTACCCGGCTTTTCACGGTCACCGTGTTGTACGCCGTCACCGTGCCCAAAGCCGTCAAATAGATCGGCATAGTCTTGCTCTGTACGGCCGTAACCGTCACTGGGATCGGCCGGTTCGCCTGCTGCACTGCTTTCTGCTGCGTTTCCGCCTGCTCCTTCTTGTTGTCGCGAATCCGGAAGAACGCAAAAATGCCCGCCGCCGCCAGAACCAGAATCAACACAATCGTCCGCCATATACCCACACCGCTGTGCTTCTCCGGCACGCCGGTGGAGGCAGGAAGCAGCTTCTGCGTTTTGGGGGGAGCGGGTAGCGCGTGTTCTTCGGTCTCATTCTGCGTCGTCGACATTGTTCTTTCGTCACCAATCCCCCGGCTTGCGCCTAAGGCTCTCTCGGCTCACGGCCAATCTCATCCCGGCTCATAGCCGCGTCCACACACTCAACTCGGAAAAGTCCTGCAGGCCAACACACACTTCCATACAGAAGAGATGACGCCGCATTCCCCGCAAAGGTTTCGTTTACAAGGCTAAACCATTCCATCTACGAGGCAACCTGTCATTTAGCCGGTTACCCTCCCATCAAAGCCATCCGGCAGCACGCCTGCCGATGCCCGGTGTACTCTGGCACTGGTTCCCCATGCCCGATCCTCAACCCGCGCTGTGCGTCGATCTCGACGGAACCCTCGTCAAATCGGACACTCTCGTCGACTCCGTCCTTGCGCTCGTGCGCCAGAACCCCCGCGCCCTCCTCCAGATTCCCGGTTGGCTCGCCCAGGACAAAGCCGCCTTCAAGCAGCACGTCACCGCCGCCGTCACCCTCGACGTCGCCCACCTCCCCTACAACACCCCGCTGCTCGAATTCCTCTTCCACCAGCAGGCTGCCGGCCGGTCCATCTATCTCGCCACCGCCGCCAATGCCGCCCTCGCCCACCGCGTCGCCGCCCACCACGCCCCGCTCTTTGCCGGCGTCCTCGCGTCCGATAGCTCGCTCAACCTCGCCGGCACCAATAAACTCGCCGCCTTCCAGCAGCAATTCGGCGATCAGTTTTCCTACATCGGCAACGCCAGCCCCGATCTCCCCATCCTCAAGATCTGCCGCGAGCCCATGCTCGCCAATCCCTCCCGTGCTCTCAGCCGCGGGCTCCACGCCGCCGGCATCACCCCCGCCCATACCTTTCACGATCGCGCCTCTCCGCTGAAAGCCTGGCTGCGCGCCATCCGGCTCCATCAGTGGGCCAAAAACACCCTCATCTTCCTGCCGCTTCTGCTCGCCCACGCCTGGCACACCCCGGGCGCAGGCGGCGTCCTGCTCTGCGCCGTGCTGGCCTTTCTCTCCTTCGGCCTCTGCGCCTCCGCCACCTACATCCTCAACGACCTGCTCGATATCGAAGCCGATCGCCGCCACCCCACCAAACGCCGCCGCCCGTTCGCAGCCGGCAATCTATCGGCCATCGCCGGAGCCGCCGTGCTCCTGCTCTTTCTCGCCGCCTCTGTCATCCTTGCACTTGCGCTGCCCTGGCTCGCTTTCGCCAGCACCTTCTCGTCCCGCTTCACGCCCACCCATCCCTACGCCTTCCTGGCCTGGCTCGTCATCTACGCCGTCTCCACCACGGCCTACTCCTTTGTCCTCAAGCGCATCGTCCTGGTCGATGTCATCGTCCTCTCCGGCCTGTACACCATCCGCATCATCGCCGGCTCCGCCGCCACCTCCATCCCGGTCTCCACCTGGCTGGCCGGCTTTTCCATCTTCTTCTTCCTCTCGCTTGCCTTCGTCAAACGCTTTTCCGAGCTGGAAGGCCTGCGCCTCCGCCACAATGCCAACCGGCGCCACGACCAGGTCGCGGGCGAGGTTTCACCCGCTCCCCCCACCCCTCCCGCCAACGGCCGCGGCTATCTCGTCAGCGATATCGAGCAGCTCCGCACCTTCGGCACCTCTGCCGCCTACGCCTCGGTCGTCGTCCTCACCCTCTACATTTCAGCGCTCGATCGACGCCTTTACAGCCACCCCGGCCGCCTCTGGCTGCTCGTCCCCGTCCTACTGCTCTGGGTCTCCCAACTGTGGCTGCTCGCCTCGCGCGGTCAGCTCCACGAAGACCCGGTCCTCTACGCCATCACCAACAGGGGCAGCCTGCTGCTTGGCCTGCTGGTCCTAGCCATCGTCTACGCCGCCCTATAGTTAGGCACCAAATCGTCAAACAACCCACTGTCATCCTGAGCGTAGTTTAGCTGGTCTTCTTCCGCCAAACGGAATCGAAGGACCTGTTTTTCTCATTCTCATTGGAGCCGAAGCAATCGAGGGGAGAAACGCAGGTCCTTCGACTACGAAACGCACTAAAAGCCGTGCGTTTCTCCGCTCAGGATGACAATAAGCCTCCATGCGGGTACTAAGGAGTACGTCGGCAAGCCTAAGCGCGGCGGCGGCCGCCACCCATTAGCTGCAGGAGGGCGAGGAAGATGTTGATCGCGTCCAGATAGATGCTGAGCGCGAGCGAGACGGCGGGCATGCCGTTGCCGCCGGCGCGGATGCGGGCGAAGTCGCCTACCGTGAGCAGCGAAAAGATGCCGAGCGTGAGCCAGGAATAGGTGTCCGGCGAGAGGAAGTGGAAGAACATGCTGACAATGCCGGCCAGGATGAGGCAGAGCAGGGCCGCCGTACCGATGCCGAGGATCTTGCGGTAGTTGATCTGGAAGAGATAGGCGATGATACCCATCGCCGCCATGCCGACGCCCGTGGTAGCGGCCGCGTTGAACACCACGCCGATGCCGACGGTGCGGATGTAGGCGTGAATGAGCGGCCCGATCATCCAGCCCATGAAGTAGGTGAGCAGGAAGAACAGGCCGAGGCCGAGCGCGGGGTTCTTCTGGCGGGTAAAGCTGATGGCGAAGATCAGGCCAAAGACGGCAATCATAGGCAGAAAGCTGCCGGTGACGGGAGCCGTAGAAACGCCGAACGCCGTGATGAGGAAGCCGATGGCGGTAATGCCAAGCACCTTGGCTAGCAGGGGCGCGGTCGCTTCGCGCGGAACGTCAATGGTGGTGGCCCAAGTGCCGGTGCGGGGGTCGAGCTGACGATTAATGCCGTAGTCCATGTTTGTTGCTCCAGCGAAGCAATTTCTGCTTGCAAGTGTATTAGACGCAGGCTAAGCCTGCTGCGATGCGGGCGCGCCGGCTGGTAGAGTGGGGGTTTGTGAGGTTGAACGAAACGATGTTTTTGCCCGGTCATATATTTCTTGCTTCGTCGCAGCGTGTGCACTTTATCGGCATCGGCGGCATTGGGATGAGCGGCATTGCGGAGATTCTGCTGACGATGGGGTACAGCGTTTCGGGCTCGGACCTGCGGCGGAGCGCCGTGACGGACCGGTTGCTGGGGCTGGGCGCGAGAATCTACGTAGGCCACACGGCTACGAATGCAGCGGCGAGCGACGTCGTGGTGACGAGCTCCGCGGTGGGTGCTGACAATCCGGAGGTGGCGGAGGCGCGGGCGCGCAAGATTCCGGTCATCCAGCGGGCAGAGATGCTGGCCGAACTAATGCGGCTGAAGTACGGCATCGCCGTGGCCGGCATGCATGGCAAGACGACGACCACGAGCATGATTGCGGCGGTGCTGGCGGGCGGGGGGCTCGACCCGACGGTGGTGGTTGGGGGCCGGGTGGATGCGATGGGCTCGAATGCGCGGCTTGGCACGAGCCAGTACCTGGTGGCGGAGGCCGATGAAAGTGACCGCAGCTTTTTGAAGCTGAGCCCGGTGCTTGCGGTGGTGACGAACCTGGATCGCGAGCATATGGATTGCTATGCCAGCATGGAGGATGTGGACGCCGCGTTTCTGGAGTTCATGGACAAGCTGCCGTTCTACGGCGCGACCACAGCCTGCCTCGACAATGCACGGCTGCGCGCGCTGCTGCCCCGGGTGCGGCGCAAGGTGTACACCTACGGGGAAAGCGCGGAGGCGGACTTTCGCCTGCAGATGCTGGATCGGAAGCAAGGTTGCCATGCCTGCTTCCAGGTGAATACGCGGGGGCTGCTGCTGGGCCCGTTCGAGCTGCACGTGCCGGGCCGGCATAACGTGCTGAACGCCACGGCGGCCGTCGCGGTAGGGGTGCAGCTTGGCGTCGCGCCGGGCGAGATTGCGGCCGGCCTGGCCACGTTTCGCGGGGTCGACCGGCGCTTCCAGGTTAAGGGCAAAGTGCGCGGCGTGACAGTGGTGGATGATTACGGGCACCATCCGACCGAGATTGTCGCGACCCTGAATGCGGCGCGTGAGTGTGGGTACGGCAGGGTGCATGTGGTCTTCCAGCCGCACCGGTACACGCGGACGCGCGACCTGATGGAGGAGTTTGCCGGCGCTTTCGCGGATGCGGATTCGGTGGAAGTGCTGGACATCTACCCGGCCAGCGAAGAGCCGATCGCCGGGATAACCGGGCAGGCGCTTGCCGACCGGATCCATGGAACGCAGGCTCATTTTGCAGCCAGCGTTCCCGATGCGGTGAAGGCGCTGGCGGGCAGGGCGCAAGAGGGCGATGTGGTGATGACCCTGGGGGCAGGAAGCGTTTCGGGGATCGCGCCGCTGGTGCTGGAGGCGCTGGCATGAGTCTTAGCCTGCCTATGATCTTTCTGGTGGCCGGCCTCGCGGGCGGCGCTGCGGTGTTTCTGCTGGCGTTGGTGCTCCGGGCCACCGGGCTTGTGGCTTCGCGCTGCCCGCGGTGTGGAACGCCGATTCCGCTGATCCGGAAGCCGGCCAACGCGCAACAGGCGGCCTGGGGAGGGACAACTTGTTCCGGATGTGGCGCCGAGTTGGACCGACGGGGCAGGATCATGCCAGGCCAATAGGGCGATGTTGCTGGATGGGTACTCCCCCATGAAGTGCAGGCCGCGCGCCCCGCGTGGCGGGCTATAGTGGAGACGGCGATTCTCCCTTGCGAGAGTCGCGTCGTTCCGGCAGAGACTTACCCAAGGATGGTACCGCGGTGCTCGATGCGCCTGTACAGGATCGTTTGGCCAAGCCGGCCGCTGCGGCGGGTGTGGCTCCGCGCCGTGCTTCGGCCCCGCCCAAATTGCGCCGCGACCTGAGCGACGACTACGCGCGGCGCTCCGTGGCAGGCGCGGCCAGCGGGGAAGCGGAAGAGTATGTGCCGCGGCGGCGCTTCGGCGGGCTCAGATTCCGGCTGCGGGGCGGGGTGCCGCGCAGCATGGTAGGCCGCGTGATGGCCGGCGCTGTGGTGTTTGGCGGGTGTGCGGCGTTTGTGGCCGTGCTTTGGGGTGCGCGCTCGATGCTGCTGCACGACCCGCGATTGATGATCGCCTCAAGTGCTTCCATCCAGACCGTGCAGACGCCGGGCGATGGAAGCAACAGCCATCTGACGCGGGCGCAGTTGCTGAGTATTTTCGGCGGCGACGTGGATCGCAACATCCTTACCGTGCCCCTTACCGTGCGCCGGGCCGAGCTTGAAAGCCTGCCCTGGGTGGAGCATGCGACGGTGATGCGTCTGCTGCCGAACCATCTGCGCGTGTCTGTGGTGGAGCGGACGCCGGTGGCGTTTGTGCGCCAGGGCGGGCACATCGGCCTGGTGGACGCAAACGGTGTGCTGCTTGAAATGAACACGGATCAGCAGGCCGATCAGCACTATTCTTTCCCGGTGGTGACGGGGATGACGGCCGACGATCCGGCCTCGGCGCGCGAGGCACGGATGAAGCTTTATCAGCGCTTTACCTCCGCGCTCGACAGTGGCAGCGACAAGCTTTCTCAGAGCCTCAGCGAGGTGGACCTGTCGAGTCCCGAGGATGTAATGGCGCTGGTGCCGAGCGGCGGGGCGGATATCCTGGTGCACTTTGGCGATGACGATTTCCTGGCGCGGTACCTGCGCTTCCAGAAGAATATTGCCGATTGGAAGAGCGCTCACCCCAACCTGGCTTCGGTGGACATGCGCTACGACCGCGAGGCCGTGCTGGAGATGAAGCCGGGCAAGTCGGTAGAGGCGAACGCTCCTGAGACTGCGGCGGCAGCTCCGGCCAAACCGGTTGCGGGTGCGAAGGTGAAGCCCGCGGCCAAGGCTCCGGCGCATACCGCGGCGAAAGCACCCAGGCCGGTAGCGCACCCTGCTGCGGCCAAGGGCAGCCACTTGCAGACGGCGTTCGATGTGCATAGTAAGGGTACGACCGACTCGGCGGCGAAACTCCATGCGACGCAGGCAGGTCCACAATGAATCCTAAGCAGGAAAACCTGATTACCGTGCTCGATGCGGGTAGCCAGAAATGCTGTGTGCTGGTGGCCGAAATCGCCGATGGCGTGCTGCGCTACCGGGGCCACGGCGTGGAGCCTTCGATGGGCATGCGCAAGGGTCTGATCGCCGAGCTTGGGCCGGCGGCGGAGTGCATCAACCGGGCCGCGTTGACGGCCGAAAAGACGGCGCGCGCAACGATTGAAAGCGCCGTTGTAGGCATCGGCGGGACGCATGTGCGCGGCATCAACTCGCGCGGCGGCATCTCGATGGGCAGCCGCATGCGCGAGATTACGCGCGAGGAAGTGCGGGCGGCGGTCGACCGCGCGCGCAGTGTGCCGCTGCCGCCGGACCGTGAGGTCATGCATCTGCTGCCGCAGGAATTCATTCTCGACGATCAGGCCGGCATCCACGACCCGGTGGGCATGGTGGGCAACCGGCTGGAAGTGAATCTGCACCTTTCGACCTGCTCGGGCGGCGTGGCGCAGAGTGTGATTACGTGTGCGAATCGCGCGGGGCTCGAGGTGCAGGACACGGTGTTTGAAGGCATCGCGGCGGCCGAGGCTGTGCTTTCAGCCGACGATCGCGAACTGGGCATTTGCCTGGTCGACATCGGCGCTTCGACGACCGAACTTGCGGTGTTCTTCGAAGGCTCGATCGCCCACACGGCGGTGCTTCCGATCGGCGGCGATCACTTCACAAATGACCTCGCCGTCGGGCTGCATGTGTCTGTGGCCGAGGCTGAGGAGCTGAAGAAGCTGTACGGCAACTGCGTGGTGACCAGCGTGCCGACACTGGCGGAGATCGAAGTGGGCGGCTCTTCGCCGCGCACGGTAAGGCAGCGCTTTCTGGCGGAGATTCTGGAGCCGCGCGCGCGCGAGCTGTTTACGATGCTGCGCGACAACCTGCGCCAGGGCGGGGTGCTGGAGGCTCTGGGCGCGGGCTGCGTGCTGACCGGCGGCGGGGCCAAGCTGATGGGGCTGCTCGATAATGCCGAGTCGCTGCTGCGTGTGCCCGCGCGGATCGGCACACCGGTGCACATGTCGCGTATGCCGAAGGAGCTGGAAACGCCGGAGTTTTCGGCGGCGATCGGGATGCTGCTTTACACGCATCGCACGCAGATTCGCAGAGCGGGCGAGACGACGGGGCTGAAGGAAAAGCTGAAGTCGATCTTTGCTGGGAGTTTTTAGACTTTTGTCAGCCAGTTGCCTTGCGGAGCCTGGTTCCCTACGTAGGCTGGTTGAGAAGCAGGGGCGACAATGGCGATGGATTGGTCACAATGTGAAGCAGTCGAAAGTGTCCCAGGGAAAGTCAGCGGTGCGTGGATTTTCCGCGACACGCGCGTGCCGGTGTCGCTCGTGTTTGAAAACCTGGAAGCCGAGGCCACCATCGATGAGGTGGCGGAATGGTTTCATCTGACCAGGGAGCAGATCAAGAGCGTTCTGGAGTTTGCTGCGTGAAGCCTTGATCCGGTTCCGTCGACTGAATTGCCGCCTTTTGCTGAAAGTTATGCGCATCCTCTTTGATCACAGTACGCCTGCACCTCTGCGACGATATCTGCAGGGCCATGTGGTAGTGGAGGCTGTGGAACGAGGCTATGAGCGGCTCAGCAACGGAACTCTGCTCCCAGCGGCGGGGTCCGAGGCTTTCGAGGTCTTTATAACCGCCGACAAGAACATGCAGTATAAGCAGAACTTGTAGGACGACGGATCAGCATTGTTGTGTTGAGCCACGCACAATGGCCGGTTTTAAAGTTACATGTCGATCTGGTTATTGCTGCGATCGAAACTGCGCCACCCCGGTACCTTTATCCGAGTAAAAATCCCATTTGCTTGAGCTGCGTCGTGTTGATGCAGTCGTTCAATGCTCGCTTACCAAGGTGAAAGTTCGCCATTCGGTGTTGAGTTTCGTTCTGGGAACATCGATGCGAGCTCGCGTCAGGAGAGCAAGATCCGCCTGAGAAATATACGGCGGTTCGTACTGTGCATTGACGGCGATCTTTACAGTTTTGGTCGCCAGAAGAATCTTCGCCGGAAGCTCACGGCGAAACACTTGAGTTTGCCCTGCACTTAGGCGATGCCAGCCCTGAATGCGCTTGTCAATCGGTCGATCCTTCGCGACATAGTCATCGACGCAGCCTCTTCCGCTCGCATCGATCACGGGTTTCAGCACGACGATTCCGACGAGGAGCGTTCCGTAAACGGGATCGCCGCAGTCGCTCACCGGGGCGGGCAGCAGCACGTCGTGATTTGAGCGGTTGGTGAGCCGCACAACGATCCAGTGTGGCCGCTTCGGTTCCACGGTGACTGTAAGGGCAAGCTGATCGTCATGATTGACAAGCAGGGGCGGCCACTGGGCTGCTGACGGAGCTCCGATGCAAAGAAGACTGAGCATGAGCGCAGAGGAGAGTCTCAACATGCCTCGTTAGACACCGCATCCAGGCGGGTTGTTCAGAAGCCTGGCAAAGTTCCCACTGGTGTAGAGAACGTCGGCTTCCACAAGACCCAGGTCTCAGAATCGAGACCTGGGGCACCCGGATCGTTCCGCTACAAATAATCGAGACTTACGACTCAGTGCGGCAGGTCGACGTAGACCTTGCCGGCGCGCATCACGAAGACGACCTTGCGGACGGCGGTGATGTCAGCGAGCGGATCGCCCTGGACGGCGACGAAATCAGCCTCGTACCCCGGGGCGATGGTGCCCGTCTGCCGGCCGAGGCTGAGCGCTGTGGCCGAGACGGACGTGGCGCTCAGGATGGCATTCATCGGCGTTTCGCCGGCGTCGTGGACCCGGTAGATAAATTCTTCGGCGTTGCGGCCGTGCGCACCGGCTACGGCGTCGGTGCCGAAGACGATCTTGACCCCGAGCGCGCGGGCGCGACGCAGGACATCCTGCGTGGGCTTGATGCCGGCCTCGATGGTTTTGAGTTGGGCGTCGGTGAAGGTGTAGCTGGTGCGGTGGTCGAGATAGTTGTGCAGCACCAGCAGGTTGGGGTCGAAGTACGTGCCGCGTGCGACCATCAGCTTCAGGGTTTCATCGGTCAGAAAGGTGCCGTGTTCGATGGAGGTGCAGCCGGCCTTGACCGCGTCGCGCGCGCCCGCGTCGCCGATGGCGTGCACGACCGAGCGCAGCCCGACGGCCTTGGCTTCGGAGCAGACAGCTTCGATCTGCTCGTAGGTCATGGTCTGGCCGCCGCCCGCGCCCAGGCCGGAGGTGGCGAACAGCTTGATGACGTCGGCTCCGTCGGCCTTGGTCTTGCGGACGAGCGCGCGCAGCTCGTCGGGTGTAAAGACGTGGTCGCCATCCTTGCCGAAGATCTGGATCAGGGAGGTGTAGACACGTGGACCGGGCAGGACACCCTCGTTGATGCGGTCGCGTACGGGTTTGTCGTATTTGGAGCCGACGCTTTCGACGGTGGTGAAGCCGCCCTGGAGGCTCAGCCAGGAGTCGGCCTCGTCGTAGAGGACCATCTCGTCGGCGGGGCCGTCAGCGACGGCCTTGCCCTGGGCGTTCATGTGCCACTGCAGGTGGACGTGGGTGTCGATCCAGCCGGGCATCAGGGTCAGGCTGCTCAGGTCGTAGTCGGGCTTTGCCGTGCCGGGGCCGACTGAAACGATGTGGCCGTCCTCGACGACGATCTGCTGGTTATGCAGCACGGCGCCCTTGCCGTCGATGAGCTCGCCGGCCTGGAAGACGAGGCGGGTTTTCTGGGCGGAAGCGGAGGTGAGGGCGGCAAGCGCGAGCAGGGTTGAAAGAAGGAAACGCATGCGGAAATTGTATGCGCAAACGCGTGGATTGCCTGCACGGGCGTTTGGCTCCTCTTTCGGGCTTGTGCGAACCAAGGTCGATACGGCGAGTGGAAAAGGTGTGCGGTTCTTTGGCCGTGACGATGACAGAATGAGAGGGAATCGTGAATGGCTTTCGCGACTCGAGATTCACTTCAGGAGAACCCTTACGCCATGTCCGAATGGAATGCGCCCAACTTCCCAACTGTGCCCGCTTCGTCCGAGCAGCCTGAGCAACCCGTCAACATGGTGGCTGCGCATGAGGTTCCGCAGAGCGACCTGCGCATCCAGTATCACGATGCGATGCCGCGGGGCGCGCGCATCAAGGTGATCGGCGTGGGCGGCGGAGGCAACAATGCGGTCAATCGCATGATTGCCGCGCATGTGGAAGGGGTCGAGTTCATCGCGGCCAATACGGACGTGCAGGCCTTGCAGGTTTCGAATGCGCCTGTGAAGCTGCAGCTTGGGGTGAAGCTGACGAGTGGGCTGGGCGCGGGGGCGAACCCGGATGTGGGCCGGCGCGCGGCGCTTGAGGATTCAGACAAGATTATCGAAGCGCTTGAAGGCGCGGATATGGTGTTTGTGACGGCGGGCCTGGGCGGCGGCACGGGCACGGGCGCGGCGCCGGTCATCGCCTCGCTGGCAAGTGAAATGGGCGCGCTGACAGTGGCGGTCGTGACGCGGCCGTTCGGGTTTGAAGGCAAGAGGCGCATGATGCAGGCCGAGCGCGGCATGCAGGAGCTGCTCGACGCGGTCGATACCGTGATCGTGATTCCGAACGAAAAGCTGCTTGCGGTGGCCAAGGACGCCGGCTTCTTCGAAAGCTTTCGCATCGCCGATGACGTGTTGCGCCAGGGTGTGCAGGGCATTTCGGACATCATTACGATTCCCGGCGTTATCAATCGCGACTTTGCCGACGTGAAAACCACCATGGCCGGCATGGGGTATGCGGTGATGGGCACGGCATCGCGCAGCGGCGCCAACCGCGCGGTGGACGCGGCGATTGCTGCGATGGCTTCGCCTCTGCTCGAAGCCGGTGCCATCGACGGGGCGCGGGGGATTCTGATCAACATCACGGGCTCGTCGAGCCTGAAGCTGACCGAGGTGAACGAGGCCTCGACCATCATCCAGAACGCGGCACATGAGGATGCCAACATCATCTTTGGCGCGGTGCTGGACGAAACGATGGGCGACGAGGTGAAGATTACCGTGATCGCCACGGGCTTCAAGCAGCAGGAGACGCAGCCGCACGACAGCCAGAGCCGGCGCGAACGCATGCTTGCCGAATCCACCCTGCCGACGGCGCGTTACGAGGTGCCGATTGCGCCGCGTGTGGTGATGACGCGGCCACCCGCGCCGGTCTGGGCGCCGGAGGTGGTGGTGGCGCCGGAGCCGGCTGCGCCGACAATGGCAGGCGAGCCTGAGGTCGTAGAGTTGCCGTTACCCGAGGTCCGTCCCGAGCCGCGCCAGGCCGAGCCGCGCCAAGCCGACCGTTCGTCCGAGCCGGAGCTGATTCCGGTTGCGCGGTCGGTGTTCGACGACGACTTCTTCCAGAGCGCGCGGCGTATGCAGCAGGCTGAAGAGATGGCCGACAGCAGGATGCCTTCGGCGCGCGGGTTCGACTCGCCGGACAGCCCGCGACCCCTGCGGGTCCAGTTTGGCGAGGGCGTGGGGGAGCTCGGCGTATCCGAGCCGGTGGTGCGCGTGCCGGCCTTCAGCGGTGTGCTCGCCCCGGAGCCCGTGGAATCGGATGAACTGGATATTCCGGCGTTTCTGCGTAGAGGCCACTGATTTCTCGGGCGGTAGAAGCGGGATGGCCGTGGGGTGTGGCCCGACCTTTTGGGTCTGCCGTTCGTCCCATGGTTAGAGAAAGGTAAACTGGAACCTGTCTGCGCTGGCTTTCGCCTTGCTCTTCTTTTCAGCGGACCCACTGGTTCCGCCTACCTTGCCTTGGAGTTTTACGAATGATGCATCTCCCCACAGGACGCCGTTGCTCCATATTGTTGCTTCTGCTGGGCGCCTGGGCGCTTTGCCTTCCGGGGTATGCGAGCAGCGCCAGGCCTGTTGCCAAGGCGAAGGCGCATGCGGTCGCGCACAAGGCACCTGTCGTCTCGGCTTCGTCGCATCGTGCGGCTAAAGCGGTCAAGGGCTCGGCGCGCGGGTCTCGCACCAGCCCGGTCCATGCTGTGGTAGAGCGGCGAGCTTCCAGAAGCAGGGCGACGGAGCGGGCTTCCTCGAAAAGAACGAGAGATACGGCGGACACCAAGGCTGCGGTAGCCACGCGCCTGGTGCGCGGACGCCACGGACGCCTGGTGCGCGTGGAAGTACCGGCGCGGGCGCGTCTGCTGGAGGCTCCGCGTGTGAGCGTGACGCCCGAAAGCCTGACCCTGGGCGACATCACCGCCGGGGAAGACCCGATTGTGCGCGCCGCTGCCATCGAAGCGCTGGGCGACACGAACGGCACGGCCGTGGCGATTGATCCCGATACCGGCCGGGTGCTTGCCCTGGTGAACCAGAAGCTGGCGCTTTCGAGCGGAGCCGAACCCTGCTCGACCATCAAGCTGACGGTGGCGCTTGCGGCCCTGCAGGAAGGCCTGGTGACCCGCGATACGCCGGTGGCGCTGGGCGGCAGTTACCACGTCACGCTGACGGATGCGCTGGCTCACTCCAACAATCTCTATTTTGAAACCCTGGGCCGCGCGCTCGGCTTCGAGCGGGTGAAGCATTATGCCAACCAGCTTGGCCTGGGCGAGCTGGCGGGCTACAACATAGCCGGCGAGCAGCTGGGCATCTACCCGGATCACGAGCTTCCCCAGGCGATGGGCGGTGTCGGGCGCATGTGCTCGTTCGGCGAAAGCGTCAGCATGACGCCGCTGCAACTGGGCGCTATCGTGGCCGCAATTGCCAACGGCGGCACCCTCTTCTACCTGCAGCACCCGGAAACGCCGGAGCAAGTAACGGCTTTTGAGCCGCGGGTGAAGCGGACCCTCGACATCGCGAACCTGATCCCCGAGATGCAGGACGGCATGCAGGGTGCTGTGAACTACGGTACGGCGCGCCGGCTGAAGGCGAGCTTCACGGAGTTTCCCGTGATGGGCAAGACGGGCACATGCTCGAATAACGGTACGCACTTCGGCTGGTTCGGCAGCTATGCCAACACGCCGAACGGACGCATCGTGACCGTGATTTTTGCCGAAGGCGGACGCCCGACTTCAGGCCCACGTTCAGCCGAGTTGACCGGGCAGTTCTACCGGGCGCTGTATGACAAAAACTACTTCATGCCGCATACGCCGGCGATCGATTCCGGCGGCCAGACGACGCGCTGATTGCCGCCGCCATGGCTTCGTAGCATCCTCCATCCGTTGTAGAGGCGGAGCCGCAGGTGGGATTTGTCCGGTGCAGGAGTGCAGATACGCTGTAGGCATGAAACGTCTGCATATTGCGGCTGTCGACTTGGTACGGGGCGGATTGATCGTGACCTACAACGATCAGACCCGGGCCTTCTATGATGAATCCGTCTTGATGGCGCACCTGGAAGCGGGCCAGCAGATGCCCGCTCGCAGGCGGCCGCAGGCTGTACTGCGGTACGAAGATGGGTCAGGCGAAAAAGCGAGGGCGTAGCGCGGAGGCTGGAGCTGGCTGTTTCTGCATGCCGCTGTCATATTCTGCGTAATTGTCCAGGTAGGACTTGATCGCCTGGTAGCACTCGCACGAGACCTTTTCGAGTCCGGCTGGGTCGAGAATCTCAATCTGGCCGCGGCTATAGTTGATGAGGTGGCGCTCTTTCAGCATGCCGGCCGAAATGGAGACGGTCGGGCGCGAACTGCCCAGCATATCGGCAAGGAACTCCTGCGACATTCTGAAGGTATAGGAGTGCGCCCGGTCGGCACAGATGAGCAGCCAGCGCGCCAGCCGCTGCTCCAGGTTGTGCTTCGCGTTGCAGGCTGTGGATTGCAGCGACTGGACCAGCTGGGCCTGAACGAAACGCAGCGCAAGCAATTGGAAGCGCTCGCCGCGGGCAAACTCCCGGATCGCATTCTGAATGGGACAGGCAAAGCCAGTGCCCGCGATCTGCGTGTAGACGCGGTTGAGGCTGCGCTTGGTGCCCATCAGGGCCGAGATGCCGATCACGGACTCATACCCGAACATGCCGACTTCGACTTGCGAGCCGTCGAGGAACGTGGCCGTCATGGAAGCCATGCCAGCTTCTACAAAGTAGAGGTGCATGATGGGCTTGCCGGGAAATTCAATCTCGTGACCCAGCTCAAGCGTGACGGGCGTCAAGCGCAGGCGGTCGATAATATCAGCATCAAGCGCGCGCAAGAGAATGTTCTTATAGATTCGGGCTTCCAAGGGACAATCCTTCCCGTACGATTTGCCATGATTATGGCTCCGTCAAGATCATAGTAGTGTTATTTACCTTACATAGCGAATGGGACTTTTTGTCTGCTAGACCGCAACGGGAAGAGCCCTGCTAATTCAGGTACCTTTCGTCCTCCCGGAATGGCTCTGCCTGGTCGATGGCTTCGTAAAGGAGTGCTGCGGAGTAGAAGGCGCACTTGCCATCTTCGAAGGAGATGATAACGCCGTCCGTCATCCTCTGGGCGTCGGTGACGCGAGGTTCGAGATCGGTTTTCATCCCTCAATAATGAAGTAAGGCGCAGAGCCGGTCTGTACGAAACATGACGTGTCGGTCGAAAAGAGGGCGCAAACGGGTTCGCTGATGGTGTAAAGAACAGACAACGGCAGGAGCAACCGCAGATTCCCTGCGGGAATGACAACAAAAAGCCATCAAATCTGGCCCACCTCGCGAGCGTAGATCTGGTGGGTCACCCTTGGAGGAACGCCCGCATCGTGGAGGGCGAAGGCGCGGTCCCGTATGGCGGTATCGGCGGCCGTGGTGCGCTCGCGGGAGCGGAGATAGTCGAGCCAGGACTCCATGATGAAGGTTTCATTCAGGTGGGTAGGGTCGTCGGCGTCGCGGTAGATGCCCCAGCGCACAGCTCCGTCGCGCAGACGGACGCCTCGCAGCTCGTGAATGCGCAGGGTAAATTCCGCGTAGCTGCCAAGCGGGATGAGGTACTCGATCGAGATGCGCACCGGCCCCTCGGTCGGATCGGCTTCCAGAGTGGGATCGGCGCCGATGCCCACCAGCTCCGGCGCCGGTCGCTTGTACTGGTAGGGGGTAAAGTCGGGCAGCGGCCCTTGCAGGATGCGAAAACGATAGATAGCAGGCAGGCTGACGAGCATGCCGACGCCCGAGGCGAACAGGGCGACGCGGGTGCTGCTGTGCTCCGCGATAAAGCCCCAGAGCACCGATCCCAGAGCCATGCCGCCCTGGAACGTCATGAGATAGGTGCCCAGGGTACGTGCCGTCACCCAGGGCGGCGAGGCGAGCTGGACGGATGTGTTGATGGAAGCCATGGTGGTGGTCCAGCAGGAGCCGGCACCGATGAGCACCGGAATGATGACCCAGGGACTGTGGATTTCGGCGATGGCCACCATGGCGGTAGCCTCGTAGATCGTGGCGAAGGTGAGGATCTGGTCGGCGCTAAAACGGCGGCGCACCCGGGGCAGCTGCGTGGCCGCGATGAGGGCGCCGATGCCGAGCGCGCCGTTGAGAATGCCGTAGCCGATGGCGCCGCGATGAAGATCGAGCCGGGCGACCACCGCGAGCAGGGCCCAGATGGCCGAGACGAAGAAGGGGAACGTAAACGCGCGCACCAGCGAAGCCTGTAGCGCCGGCGCGTGGCGAACGTAGCGCAGGCCGCCGCGGATCGAGCCGGCGATGCGCTCTGAAGGCAGTGCGGATTTGAACAGGGGAGTGCGCTTCCAGTTGACCAGGACGTAGATGACCCCGGCAAACGAGACCGCGTTGAGCGCGAAGACCGAGCCCGCGCCGGTATGAGCTGACTTGAACGCGGCCACCATCAGGCCGCCCAGCGCGGGGCCCACGGCGCGGGCGAGGTTGTTCGAGGCTGCGTTGAGCGAGACGGTATCCGGAATGAGCTCGCGCGGTACAAGCTCCGGCACAATGGCCTGCCAGGCCGGATTGTTGAGCGCCGAGCCGACGTTGAGCAGAGCCGTAAACGCAAGCAGCGCCCAGGGCGAGATGTGGCCCAGAAAGGTGAACACGGCCAGCAGGCTTACGGAGGCGAGCATCCAGGTCTGCCAGAAGATGAGCAGCTTGCGGCGGTCGAAGATGTCGGCCGTAGCCCCGGCGATGAGGCCGAACAGAAGCACGGGCAGCGAGGCCGCTGTCTGCATCAGCGCGATCAGCAGGGGCGACGTGGTGAGCACGGTCATCAGCCACGTGCCGGCGGTATCCTGCATCCAGGTGCCGACCGACGAGATGGTCGAGGCGATCCAGCGATCGCGAAACAGCGGAATGGCAAGCGGCGCGAAGCCGGAGGTAACGGCGGGTGCGGTGGCTTCGGCTGCCGGGGCGGTATCTGGGGAGGAAAGAGGCACTGCGCTTAGTTTACCCGCGTGAGGCTAAGGTTCCTCCCTCGTTGTCATTCCCGAACGGAATCTGCGGTTGTTCTTGCTTTTGCCTCTCTTCTTGTCATTCCCGAAGGTAATCTGCTTCTGCTTCCGGCTGTATGACCCGTCAACCAGAAGCACGGGCGGCCGCCTTGGTACAAAGGCAACCGCAGATTCCTGCGGGAATGACAACAAGGCGGCGGCGAGAGTGCGAGGCGGTTTAACGAGAGAGGTGGCTTTAAAGAAGGAAAGCCACGCAGCGCGGTGGGGGCTGTTGCGTGGCTATTCCGGTACTGCAACGAAGTGGGTGGACTTCGTTAGGGCCGGCTCAACTCAACGCAAGCGCGAGGAGCCATGCCCTAACCACCACTTTACGGAATCTTCCCAGGCGCGTCAAGCTGCTTTCCGGGAAAATAGCCCCGTCTAAAGCCTGCAGATGAGCAGTTCGCGCTCGTAGATCATTTCCGGCGGGAGGTGGTCGTGGAGCAGCAGGAAGAGCTCTTCGTGACCCATAACCTCCTTCTTCCAGGCTTCGCGATCAACCGTCTGCAGCTGCTGAAACTGCTCGTAGCTGAAGTCGATGCCCTGCCAGTTGATGTCGTTGTACTTGGGTGTCCAGCCGATAGGAGTTTCCTTGCCGCGCACCCGACCGCGCACCCGGTCGACGATCCACTTGAGCACGCGCATGTTTTCCGAGTAGCCCGGCCAGAGGAATTTGCCCTCCTCGTCCTTGCGGAACCAGTTGACATGGAACACGCGCGGGGTGCTGGTGAGGTTGCGCTGCATGCGCAGCCAGTGGCGGAAGTAATCGCCCATATGGTAGCCGCAGAAGGGCAGCATGGCCATGGGATCGCGCCGCACGGTGCCGACCTTGCCGCCGGCCGCGGCGGTGGTTTCAGAACCCATGGTCGCGCCCGTGTAGACGCCGGACGACCAGTTGAAGGCCTGGTAAACGAGCGGCATCGTCGTGGGCCGGCGGCCGCCGAAGATGATCGCCGAAATAAGTACGCCGTTTGGATCTTCCCAGCTGGGGTCGATGGTCGGGCACTGGCTTGCCGGTGCGGTAAAGCGGCCGTTGGGGTGAGCGGCGGGGGTGGCAGAGGAAGGCGTCCATGCATTGCCGCGCCAGTCGATGGCCTCGGCCGGCGGGGTGTCGGTCATGCCTTCCCACCAGATGTCGCCGGTGGGCTTGCCGTCATTGGTAACGAGCGCGACGTTGGTGAAGATGGAATTTTTCTTCAACGTCGTCATGGCATTGGGGTTGGTCTTGTCGCTGGTGCCGGGTGCGACGCCGAAGAAGCCGAATTCGGGATTGATGGCGCGCAGCTGCCCGGTTGCGTCGGGTTTGATCCAGGCGATGTCGTCACCCACCGTCCAGACTTTCCAGCCCTCAAAACCGGCGGGCGGGATCATCATGGCGAAGTTGGTCTTGCCGCAGGCGCTGGGGAAAGCCGCGGCCACGTAGGTCTTTTCGGTCCTGCCCTGCGCGTCGGCCGGCGATTCGACGCCGACGATCAGCATGTGCTCGGCCATCCAGCCTTCGTCGCGCGCGATGTTCGAAGCGATTCTGAGCGCGAAGCACTTCTTGCCCAGCAGCGCGTTGCCGCCGTAGCCGGAGCCGTAGCTCCAGATCTCGCGCGTCTCAGGAAAATGCACGATGTACTTAGTGTCGTTTTGCGGCCACGGCATGTCCTGCTCTCCAGGCGCAAGCGGGCAGCCTACCGAATGCAGGCAGGGCACAACGCGCTTCACGTCCTTGTCGATTTCGGCGTAAACCGGCTTGCCGATGCGCGCCATGATACGCATGTTGACGACCGCATAGGCCGAATCCGTAAGCTGGACGCCGATCTGCGACATGGGCGAGCCGATGGGTCCCATTGAAAACGGCATGACATACATGGTGCGGCCGCGCATGGATCCGCGAAAGAGCTGCTTCAGCTTCTTGCGCATCACGAAGGGGTCTTCCCAGTTGTTGGTGGGGCCGGCGTTATCTTTCGAAAGCGAGCAGATGAAGGTGCGATCCTCCACGCGCGCCACATCGTTCGGGCTCGAACGCGCATAATAGCAGCCGGGCCAGAGGGCAGGGTCGAGAGCCATAAAGGTGCCCCCGTTGACGAGCTCCTGTTTCAGCCAAGCGTCCTCTTCGTCGGAGCCGTCGAGCCAGTGGATGCGCGCGGGCTGGCAGAGCTCGGCCATCTTCTCGACCCAGCGGATGAGACCCTTGTTGGTGGTGGGCGGTGGCGGCAGAACGGCTGAGGATGCGGATTGCGGAGCGAGTTTCGTTGTCATAGGGGGCAGCACCGGACCTTTGCATCAAGTCTTCGCTGGCTCACCCGGCAATGTCAACTCCTCACTGGCCAGGTAGTCCGATGAGGGGAGTAGGACAAAGCGGGCGAGTGGGCGATGCAACCAGGCTTCCGGTGAGCTTTTCGCGGAAGAATCTGCGCCAGAGCGGGGGGCAAATTGTAAAGAACAGGTAACAGCAACCGCAGATTCCTTCGGAATGACAACAAGACGGCAACTACGTTGCTCCGGCTCCAGGGCGCTTTCGCTGCTGCTTTACAGGAATGCCAACAAGGAAGCGGCGCTCAGGCTCAGGCGATGGCTTTGTTGACCAGCGCCTGTGCCTCCAACTGAATCTGCTTCAGGTGGGTCTCGCCTTTGAAGCTTTCGGCATAGATCTTGTACACGTCTTCGGTGCCGCTGGGGCGGGCAGCAAACCAGCCTTCGTTGGTCGTGACCTTCAGGCCACCGATGGCGGCGTGGTTGCCCGGTGCTTCGGTAAGGATGCCGGTGATGCGGTCCCCCGCAAGCTCGGTCGCGGTTACCTCGGAGACCGACAGCTTGCTGAGCTTGGCCTTTTGGTCTTTCGTGGCCGCGGCGTCGGTGCGCTGGTAAACTGGGCTCCCATACTGCGCCGTGAGCTCGCTGTAGAGCGCGCCGGGATCCTTGCCAGAGACCGCAGTCATTTCAGCCGCGAGCAGGCCAAGGATAAGCCCGTCCTTGTCGGTCGTCCAAACGGTGCCGTTGCGCCGCAGGAACGTGGCCCCGGCGGACTCCTCGCCCACAAAGCCGAGCGAACCATCGATCAGCCCGTCGACAAACCACTTGAAGCCCACAGGCACTTCAAGCATCGGCCGGCCAAGCCCTTTGGCGACCCGGTCGATCATGCTGGAGGAGACCAGCGTCTTGCCGATGCCGACCTTCTGCGACCACTCCGGACGATGCGTAAACAGGTACTGAATGGCCACGGCAAGATAGTGGTTCGGGTTCAGCAGGCCAGCCGTCCGGCTGACGATGCCGTGACGGTCATGGTCGGTGTCGCAGGCCCAGACCACGTCGAAGCTATCCTGCCTGGCCTTTGCGATCACCGACGCCATGGCGTTTGGGCTCGAGCAATCCATGCGCACCTTGCCGTCCCAGTCGAGCGTCATGAAGCGGAAGGTGGGATCGACGTACGGGTTCAGCAGCTCGACCGAGAGGTTGTACTGGTCGATGATGCGCGGCCAGTAGTACACGCCCGCGCCACCCAGCGGATCGACCGCAAGCCTGAGCTTCGAGTTCTGCAGCGGGTCGAAGTCGATGACGTTGGCGAGGTCGTCCACATAGGCAGTCAGGTAGTCGTGGCGTTGCGTGGTCTCTTCATGGAGAGACTTGCTGTAGACCATGCGCTTCACGCCAACCAGCTTGCGGGTAATCAGCTCGTTAGCGCGGTTCTCGATCCATTTGGTCGCGGAGGTATCGGCCGGGCCACCGTTGGGCGGGTTGTATTTGAAGCCGCCGTCCTCGGGCGGATTGTGGCTTGGCGTGATGACAATGCCGTCGGCAAGATCGCGTGTGCGATTGCGATTGTAGGTAAGGATGGCGTGTGAAAGCGCAGGTGTGGGCGTGTAGCCAAGTTCCGCGTCGATCATGACGGTGACGCCGTTAGCCGCCAACACTTCGAGCGCCGTCGAGAACGCCGGGTCTGAAAGGGCGTGCGTATCCTTGGCAAGAAACAGCGGCCCGGAGATGCCGTTGCTTGTGCGGTAGTCGACGATGGCCTGCGCGATGGCGGCGATGTGGTCGTCGTTGAAGCTGTTGTGGAAGGCCGAGCCGCGATGCCCGGAGGTGCCAAAGGCCACGCGCTGCGCAGGGACATCAGGGTCCGGATGCAGGTTGTAATAGGCGGTGACAAGACGGGGAACGTTGACGAGCGTATCGAGCGAAGGATGCTGGCCGGGCTGGTTTGCCATGGTGCGGACGCCTTTGTAAGGGAGATTGCAAACGTTGAGAGAGCAAGAGTGTCAAGCAGCTTGCGGGAGCCTGCGACGGCGCACACCAGTACCCGCCGCAAGAACCCCGGCCAGCAGTGAGATGCCGAGCCCGGCGGTGCGGTCGGCTGTGCGGGCAAAGTTCAGCTGGACCAGGCTGGTTCCGGCGGCAAGCGGAACGGTGATGAGCCCGTCCTGGCGCTCATGCCCGTACGGCGAAACGGCATGGCCGTTGATGGTGATGCGCCACGCCGGGTACTGCCGCCGGTTCAGCACAAGCAACGACGGGCAGGTAACGGTGAGGGTAAACTCCGCCGGTGTCTGGCCTTCCGGCTCATTCTGCGGCGGAGCGACATCGTCGTCCTCAGGGCTATGCCCGGCGGCGCAGTAGCTCCAGAAGGGCGGATCATGCGCGGGCACGTCGTTGTCGGCGTGGACCGGCGTGTACTCGTCCATGCTCTCGGTGCCATCGGCGGCATGGAACTGCGCCATGCGCCCGGGAATGGAGTCTTCGTCGTCACAGGCCTGGCGAAAGTTGGACCAGGCAGGCGGCACCAGAAGCACCACGGCAAGCAGGGAAGCGGCAAGCATCCAGCCGCAGGAAAGGATCGCAGGCAGCAGCCTCGCGGTAAAAATGACCAGGGCCACCGAAAGCAGCGCACACATGCGCCAGGGAAACTGAAGATACGCAAGCTGGGGGATATGCGGCCAGAGGCGTAGCGAAAGCGGAGTCATCAGGAAGGCGATGCAGGCTGTCATGGCGAGCAGAGCGGGTGTGGCTCCGTCCTTTTGCCTGCGCAGCAAAGTGATGCCCAGCGCAGCCACCGCGAACAGCAGAAGCAGCGCGATGACCGAGACCTGGAGCAGGATATGGTCGTGCAGCAGGGACCCGCTATCGACCGGAGTCATGTGGTGAAACAGTGTGCTGTCGAGCACCCGCATGCCGACCCCGGTGGCGAGTTCGGCCTGCACATAGCGCCGCTCGAAGGCCGCCGGCAGCAAATAGAACGCGGGCAGCGCCAGGCCAAGCAGCACGGCGGCCACAGCATGCAAAGCCGCACGCGGCTTTGATTCCGCGCGCCTTTCGGCCGGCAGCAGCAGCCGCACCACCATCAACAACGCGAGCGCATAGCAGCCCATCACTGCGGCCGGAACGTTGGTGAGCCAAAGCAGCGCAATCGCCACGGCCAACGCCAGAACCCTGATGCGCGGGGCCAGCGCGGCCGCAAACAGCAGCGGCATCCAGGCCGAGGCGAGCAGCTCGCCATAGGCCGTGCGCTCGTACGCGTTGAACAGCATGTACGGGTTCACCATGTACACGACGGCTGCCACCATCGCGGCGCCTTCGCCCGTGTAGCCCCGCGCCAGGCGTCGCGCCGTAAAGCCGCACAGGGTAAGCGTAACCCAGGTGAACGCGGTGGTGGCGAGCTTCCATGGAAGCACCAGGCCAAGCACCGCGCCTAGCATCCACGAGAGCGGGGGATAGAAGAGAAAACGCGGCTCGCCTGCGTTGAGCGCCGGCGTGAAAGCCCAGTGCGGATAGCCGCCGTGAGCAAGTTGCTGGGCGGCCTCAAGCCAGCTCAGCAGATGGAAATCGAAGTCGTGCCCGCACGATGGACCCTGAACTAGCAGGGGCAGCACAACCAGCAAGGCAGCAAACGGGATTACGGCAAAGTGAAGCCGCGGGTGCAGACGCATGGGGCTATTCTCGCACCCTGCCCCGCCTGGCCGGCTTAGGCGGCGCGGCGGTCGGAAACCAGGCCCATCGCCTCTTTGGCCTCTTCTGCCTGGCCAAGGGCCGCTTCGTAGGCGTCCTTCGCAGAAGAGGCTTTCGCTTCCGCCGCACTGGCCTGCAGGCGTGCGCGCCTGGCCGTGTCGATGGCGGCCTCGGTCCGGGCTGCGGCCAGCAGGGCAGCCGCTTCGTTTGCGGCCGCATCTGCTCGCAGAGCAGCCGCCCTGGCCACACGGGCACCTTCGACGGCAAGCTGCAGCAGCTCTTCAAGCGATGCCGAAGCCATGGGCAAGGCTTCTTCCGGCTCCGGCACATCCTCCAGCACGGGCTCGGCATGCTGCGGAGGACGGCTGCGCCTGATCCTGCGCATCATTCGCCCAAGCGGCCCTTCTGCGCGTGTGTCATCCCACTCAAGCGCCTGGACCTGCTCTTCATCGGCCCTCGGATTCGCATCGCGCCGCCCCCACAGGGCGACCAGGCAAGGAGCCAGCACCATCGCAACAAACAGCAGAATCACAGCAAAATCCATCAGCCATCCCCCAGGCCTGCCTTGCACCTCATGCTCATCCAGTCTAGCGAACCGGCAGGCGCGAATTGTCGCAAGTTTACCACTTGGTTACTTGTTTGCAGGTCTGTCCTTCTGAAGGACGTGGCTGGGCCAAGTATGATCGAGCTTATGATTCCCCTCGCCGATGCCGAAGCCCGCGCACGCAACATCCAAGTCCTCATCTTCGACGTCGACGGCGTCCTGACCAATGGCGACATCACCGTCCTGCCCAAGCTGGATGGCTCGGGCGTCGAAACCAAGGCCTTCAGCGCGCATGACGGCCTGGGTATTTCGCTTGCGCGCCTGGGCGGTGTGCGTACGGGCATCATCACCAAGCGCCAGTCGGCGACGGTCGCCATTCGCGCGCGCGACCTCAAGCTCGAGTTCGTTTACCAGGGCCAGGCGCACAAGATGCACGCCGCGCAGGAAATCTGCGATAAGGCCGGCATTACGCTGGACGAGCTTGCGTATGTGGGCGACGATATCGTCGACTTGCCCGTGATGCGCAAGTGCGGTCTCGCCATCGCCACGGCCAATGCCCGCCCCCAGGTAAAGGCACAGGCGCACTGGATTACCCCGCTCAAAGGCGGCGAGGGCGCAGGACGAGACGCCATCGACTTCATCCTTACGGCGCAGGGCTCGCTCGCCCGCGTCATTGAGCAGTACCTCAACCCGGACGACGCCACGGCGCGCTCCTCCG
Organism: uncultured Granulicella sp.; assembly: GCA_964282835.1. Classification (GTDB taxonomy): domain Bacteria; phylum Acidobacteriota; class Terriglobia; order Terriglobales; family Acidobacteriaceae; genus Edaphobacter. Next base: position 3,578,639 of record OZ196157.1, on the reverse strand, counting down.
ACATCGGCACCGGCAACATGTAATCGGCATCCAAGTTTCAGGTAAGCTAACCGTAAGCGGTAAAAAGGAGTAACCCACCATGTCCATGACTTCCGGCGAACCCACATCCTCCTGGATTGAGCGCCACTGGTATTGGCTCACCATTCTGTTCGGCGTCCTGTTCGTGCTCTGCATCGATCTCTTCGCGCCTGTCCAGTAGATTTCGCCCGGCCTGCACGTTCATGCTGTGCCATCAAATCTCATGATTCGCTGCGGCGTTCCGACTGGCAACGCTCTGGGCCTGGTTGGCCTCTCATAGGGCGGGCTACTGCCCCTGTGAGATACACCGTGACTGATTCATCTTCCAAGTTTTCGCGCCGCAGCCTGGTCTCCTCGCTCGGCGCTGTTGCGGCTGCGACGGCAGTTTCCTCTGCATCCGCGCAGGCCGCGACCCCTACGGCCCAGCCGCTGGTCGACCCGCGCACCAAGTACGCCAGGCCGCCCTACAAGGAGCAGCCCCAGCCCTGGCCGGGGCTCGCCAGCAAAATGGACCCGCGGCCGGATCACGGCGAAACCAGCTACAAGGGTTCCGGCCGACTGCTCGGCCGCAAGGCGCTGATTACCGGCGGCGATAGCGGCATGGGTCGCGCCGCAGCCATCGCATACGCGCGTGAGGGTGCCGATGTGGCGATCAATTACCTGCCGGCTGAGGAACCCGACGCCAAAGAGGTAATCGCGCTTATCCGTGCCGAGGGCCGCAAAGCCATCGCTCTCCCGGGCGATCTGCGCCAGGAAAGCTTCTGCAAGCAGCTTGTGCAGCAGGCAGTTGCAGGCCTCGGCGGGCTGGATATCCTGGTCTCGAACGCCGGCCGCCAGCATGCGGTTGAAAGCATCCTCGACATGACGACCGAGCTCTTCGACTGGACCATGAAGACCAACCTCTACGCGCCCTTCTGGATTATCCGCGAGGCCGTGCCGCACATGCCGCCCGGTGCGACCATCATCGCGAGCACCTCCGAGCAGGCCTACGATCCGATCCCCGAACTGTACGATTACGCCCAGACCAAGGCCGCGACCATGAACTTCGTGAAGTCGCTCGCCAAGCAGCTGGCCAAGAAGGGTATCCGCGTCAACGGCGTCGCACCCGGCCCCATCTGGACGCCGCTGCAGATCTCAGGCGGAGCCACCACGGAGCACTACACCACCTTCGGGGCCAAGTACCCGCTCGGGCGCGCCGGCGAACCGGCGGAGCTTGCTTCCATCTACGTGCAACTGGCCGCACAGGACGCCAGCTATACAACAGGCAACATCTATGGCGCAGGCGGCGGCATGGGCCAGCCGTAAGTTCAGCCAGGCACGACATGGGCCGCTCCGAAAGGGAGCGGCCTTTCTTTTTTATTTCCAACCTCTTGTTGTCATTCCCGAAGGGAATCCGCAGTCGCTGTTGCGCTTCTAGCGGGCGAACAAAGCACGAATCACGTTACAATCACCCATGCTCGCCGAAGCACCCATCCAGACAAGCCCACCCGCAGCCCTAGCCTGGGCGCACCCCATCGTGCAGGAGTGGTTCGTCGGCAAGTTCGGCACGCCCACAGAGCCGCAGGAAGCGGGCTGGCCACACATCCTCGCCGGCGAGACGACCTTGATCTCGGCGCCCACCGGTTCCGGCAAAACCCTCGCCGCCTTCCTCGTCTGCATCGACCGACTGCTCCGCAAGGCCATCGCCGGAACGCTCGACGCCTGCACGGAAGTCGTCTACGTCTCGCCCCTGAAGGCGCTCTCGAACGACGTACAAAAGAACCTCGACGGGCCGCTGCGCGAAATCCAGCAGCTTGCGCTCGAACGCGGCTATCTATCGACGGACATTCGCACCGGCGTACGCACCGGCGACACCCCGACGAAGGATCGCGTCGCGATGCTCAAGCATCCGCCGCACATTTTGGTCACCACACCGGAGTCGCTCTACCTTCTGCTGACTGCGGGCAAGTCGCGCAACAATCTGAGCCGTGTCCGCACCGTCATCGTGGATGAAATCCACGCCGTTGCCGACGATAAGCGCGGCGCGCACCTGGCGCTATCGCTGGAGCGACTGGAAGCTCTCGTCTGCGGCGAAAACCGTTTGAGCCCGGGCGCCATGCTGATGGGATTGGCTACGCCTCCGCAGCGCATTGGTCTTTCCGCCACGCAAAATCCCATCGCCCTCGTGGCCGACTTCCTCACCGGCGCGCACCCTAGTCGCAAGCCTGCGGCGATCGTGCAGGTAGGCCAGCGGCGTCATCTCGATCTCGGCATCGAGGTGCCGTCAGACGAACTCGGCTCCATTGCCACGACGGCTATGTGGACCGAAATCTTCGACAAACTCGCCGCCTTTACCGATCACCACCGCAGCACACTCGTCTTCGTCAACACCCGCCGCCTGGTCGAGAAGATTGCGTTCGAGCTTTCGCAGCGGCTCGGCATCGAGCACGTCGCCGGCCACCATGGCTCGCTCTCGCGCACGCTTCGTCTGGACGCCGAGCAGCGCCTGAAGAACGGCGAAATCAAGATCCTGATCGCTACCGGCTCGCTTGAGCTCGGCATCGATATTGGCGACGTGGACCTGGTCTGCCAGATCAACACCACGCGCGCGGTCGCCGTGGCCATGCAGCGCGTCGGCCGCGCCGGCCACTGGCGCGGCGCCATCCCCAAGGGCCGCTTTTTCGCTACCACACGCGACGACCTGCTGGAGCAGTCCGCGCTCATCCAGAAGATGCGTGCCGGCGAGCTCGACCTGCTCGAGATCCCCGACGCCCCCATCGACGTGCTGATGCAGCAGATCGTTGCTTCTTGCGGAGCCGAGCCATGGCCGGAAGACGCTCTGTTCAACACCCTGCGCCGCGCTTACCCCTACCGCAACATCACCCGCGCGCACTTCGACGAGCTGCTCCACCTACTGCACGAAGGCATCGAATCCAGCCGCGGCCGCTATGGCGCGTACCTGTTGCGCGACCAGGTGCAGGGCATCCTGCACCCACGCCGCGGAGCCCGCATGACTGCGATCGCCAACGGCGGCGCCATCCCGGATACGAGCCTGTTCTCCGTCATCCTGCAGCCGGAGGGCATCCAAATCGCTACGCTCGACGAGCATTTCGCTGTCGACTCCTCCCCCGGCGATATCGTGCTGCTCGGCAACAACAGCTGGCGTATACAGAAGATCGAGTCTGCCGGCCGTGTGCTTGTCGAAGATGCCCATGGAGCCCCGCCTACCATTCCTTTCTGGGAAGGTGAAGCGCCACAGCGTACGGCCGTGCTCTCGCATGCGGTAGGCAAGCTGCGCGAAGGCATTGCGGCGCGCACCGCGGAAGTCGCCACGCAGGCAGTTCATCCAACCCACCCGCGGGTGGCCGCGTGCCTCGAATGGCTGATGCAGGAGTGCTGCGTCTGCCGCTCGGGCGCACTCCAATTGATTGCGTATGTGGTTGCCGGGCGCGCCGTTCTGGGCGCCGTGCCGTCGAGCACCACCATCATCGCCGAACGCTTTTTCGATGATGGCGGCGGCATGCAGCTCATCCTGCACACGCCCTTCGGTGGCCGCGTCAACAAGGCCTGGGGGCTTGCCCTGCGCAAGCGCTTTTGCCGCGGCTTCAACTTCGAGCTGCAGGCCGCGGCCACTGACAACGGCATCAACATCTCGCTCGCCGAGCAGCACTCCTTTCCACTCGCCGACGTGTTCCACTTCCTCACCGAGCACACCGCGAAAGAGCTGCTCGAACAGGCCTCCATCACTTCGCCCATCTTCAAGAATCGCTGGCGCTGGGCCGCCGGGCGCAGCCTGCAACTGCTGCGCATGCAGAAGGGCAAGCGTGTCGCTCCGCAGATTCAGCGCACCCGGTCGGACGATCTGATGGCCAACGTCTTTCCCCAAGCCGCGGCCTGCTTCGAAACCATCGTGGGCGACATCCAGATCCCCGATCATCCGCTCGTACGCGAAGTCATGAAGGATGTTCTCTCGGAAGCGATGGACCTCGACGGCCTCATTGAAATCCTGCGTGGCATCGATGCCGGCACTATCCGCTGCCTCGCGGTCGACACGCCCACGCCGTCGCAGTTCGCGCACGAACTCATCAATGCCATGCCCTACGCGTATCTCGACGAGGCTGACGCCGAGGCCCGCCGCGCGCGCGCCACCACCCTGAGCCGCAGCCTGCCTGCAAGCACACAGGATGCCGCCGGCCGCCTTGACCCTGCCGCGATCGACACCGTACGCGCCGAGCTTTGGCCCGATCTGCGCGACGAGCATGAGCTCCACGACCTTCTGCTTCAGCTGGTCGTGCTGCCGCTCAGCTTCATCGATACGGACAAAGCCCGCGACTGGCCCATCTTTTACGAGCGCCTCACACATACTGCCCGAGTCCGCACTCTGGATCTCAACGGCAATCCCTGCTGGGTTGCCACGGAGCGTCTCACCCTCACCTCTGCCCTCTTCACTCCCGCAAATCTGGCTGCCCCAGGTCTCGCGTCTGAGACCTGGGTTGGTGAGCCACTAACCTCGCAGCAAGCCGCTACTCCAGAAAGTGTATCTCCTGTTACAAATGCAGAAGCAACCCTGAAGTGTGTTCAAGGCTGGTTGCAACTTACGGGGCCGGTCAGCGCCCAGGCACTCGCCTTGACCCTGACCTTGCCGGCCGCCGCCATCTTCGCCGCCTTCCTTACCATGGAGATGCAGGGCCTACTCCTGCGCGGCATCTTCGAGCATCCGCACACCACCAACGATCACGACATCGAGTGGTGCGAACGCCGCATCCTGCAACGCATCCATCGCCTCACGCTGGGCACACGCCGCAAGCAGGTCGAACCCGTCACCCCGGCGGTCTTCATGCGCTGGCTGCTGCACTGGCAGCATCTGGCCCCGCAAACCCAGCTGGCCGGTGAAGAAGGCCTGCTCGAAGTGCTTTCGAAGCTCGAAGGGTTCGAAGCGCCCGCGGTCGAGTGGGAGCGCACGCTGCTGCCCGCGCGCATCACTGGGTATGACCCGCGCTGGCTTGATGCGCTTTGTCTTTCGGGCGCAGTGGGCTGGGGCCGCGTGTCGCCGCACCCGGCCTGGCAGGTGGGGGAGGGAAGTGCGCCGCGCCGCGTTATCCCCACCAATGCCGCGCCCATCACCTTCTTCGTCCGCGAGTCTGCCGACTGGCTCCCGCATGCACTGGCCGCGCAGTGTGTGGACGAGTCCGTTCTGCTCAAGGCTCTTTCGCCCGACGCCCTGGCCGTCCGCACTCTGCTGCGCCAGCGCGGCGCCTGCTTTTCAAACGACCTGCAGCGCCTGCTCACTTTCACCCGGCCGCAAACCCAGCACGCCCTGTGGGAGCTCGCCACGGCGGGCATTGCCTCGGCCGATGGCTTCGACCAGCTGCGCGGCATGATGGACCCGCGTCGCAAGCAGGCAGCTCAGACCCCAACCTCGCTCGCCAAACGTGCCGCCGGCCGCACCACTGCCGGGCGCTGGTCGCTGCTGTGCGACGAAGCCGAACCGGCGCCGGCCGCGCGCTCGACGCCCGCGGAACACCAGGCGGAGTCCATCGCCGCCGCGCGCCGCCTGGACGCCGCACACGAGTCTGCCGCACGGATGCTACTTTGCCGCTACGGTATCCTGTTCCGCGACCTGCTCGAGCGCGAGTCGAACGCCCCCAAATGGCGCGATCTGCTGGGCATCCTGCGGCGGCTGGAGGCGCGTGGTGAGATCCGCGGCGGGCGCTTCGTTTCCGGCTTTGGCGGCGAGCAGTTTGCCTTGCCCGAGGCAGTCGAAAGCCTGCGTCTCACCCGCAGCCGCACGTCGCAGGAGGAAATTTCCGTCGCCGCCGCTGACCCGATGAACCTGGTCGACATTGTCGTGCCCGGCACCCGGATCTCCGCGGTTCCTGGCCGCCACATCCGCTTCCGCAACGGGGCGGTTGTCGAAGACCAGCCCGTCGGCCCGGCCTCCGCACCCAAGGCGGAGCTTCCGCCGCCCACGCTTCCATCCCAGGGTTTACGATTGTTCTAGACCATGTCTGAAACCATCCAACCCGAGCCCGCAACCGACGCCGGCGAACTCGCCCCGGAAGACTTCTACTTCGACGGGCCGTACCTGGTCTTCACCGCGGCCTACCACGAGAAACGCGGGTACTGCTGCAACTCCGATTGCCGCCACTGCCCGTATAAATAGCCACTACTTACGGGCATGACAACAAAGGAGCAAAAGCGGCACCACACCATCAGCTCATCCGCTCTCAGTTGAGGGGCGAGACCTCCGCCGGAAGCGCCGGTGCCGGCCCCGCAGCCGCCACCAGCCCGGCACGCATGGCTTTGGCATTTTTCACCAATACCAGCACCCGAGCGTCACCGCGATACGCCGCAAGGCTCTTGTCCGATACCATTTCGGCTCGTATGTCGAAGTTGGTTTCAGCCGCCTTGGCCAGCCACTGCATCACGCCGGCATCGTTGCCGCGCCGCGCTTCCAGCCTGGCCATCTCGAAGCAAAAGCGCCCCCGGTTGGCGGGCGAAAGCACATGAGCCTCAATGCCGCTCGAGCCGCCATGCTGAAACACCTCAGGGTCGAGCCTCAGGGCCGTTTCAAACTGCTTCTCCGCGCTTTCAAAATCTTTCACCTCGAAGTAGGCCGTACCCAGGTTCGACCGGTAAACGGCCGTCTTCTTGTTCAGCTTGACGGCGCGTTTGTAGTCCTGGATAGCCGTGGTGTAGTTGCCGCCGATATACTCGGATGCACCCAGGTTGTTCCAGGTCTCGGCGTTCTTGGCTTTCAGCATCACCGCCCGTTTGAAGCATGCCTTGGCCTGTGCGGTGTCGTGCAGTTCGAGCAGTGTAATCCCGATCCGGTTCAGGGTGGCAGATTCATCGCCTCCACGCTGGAACGCTGCCCGGTAGTATTCGATCGCGTCCTCGGGCATGCGGCGCGCGCGCAGCACGTCGCCCGCAGTCTGCAGAGCCGCCGGCGTGCCGGTTTGCATGTCCGGCAAATGCGGAGCGACTGTCAGCCATTCCGCGCTCCGGTGCCGCGCCTCGCGGTCATTGTCGCCCGGGCTTGCGAATTGTTGCGAACGCGCTGCCCCGCAGGCCAGCGTGAGAAGGGTAATGAAAAGAGTGCGCCGGGCGATCATCGAGGACCTCCAACAAAAGTATGCTTGGTTGGCGATCATTCTCCTCCCGCCTGTCGCGGCTGTCAACCATACTCCCTAAGGGGCCGGGGCAGCAGCCGCTACTGGAGCCACGGTGCCGCTTCCGTTGATCTGCAGCGCAAGCCGTGGAAAGCTGAAGCTCCCGCCCGCATCGTCGATCACGTTCACTTGGCAAAGGTATGTTCCCGGCTTTAGCTGCGCCAGGGGTACGTCGAACTGAAACGCCACCGCGCCGCGATCGGGGCTGTTCACCGCCGTCGCTTCGACCAGAGGCGTCTCGTACACCTTGGTGCCGGCCAGCATGAACTCGATGCTGGTCAACACGCGGATGCCGCCCGCCGCCGCGCGCCGGCCGGCAGCAGGCGCGTCCACACCTTTCTGCTTCGCCGGATCGTAAACCTCGTACAGGAAATAGAGGTGCTGGTCCTGCCGGAACACATGCGGAATGTTCGGCACCCACTGCACGCCATCGCGGATCAGCGGATTCGGCGCGGCGCCGCGCACGGGCTTGCCGGCGTCCGGCACACGCTGGCTGGCCAGCACAATCGAGCTCAGCTTCAGCGGTGCCTTCTTCAAATCGGGCACGTTCAGGTCGGTCTCGAAGCTGCCCATCTGCCCGGTCTGGTTCTCGCGCACCACAAACTTCAGGTGGTAGCGGCCAGGCGCCAGCGTAAAGCCGGTGGAGTACTGAATGTTCTTCTGCCTCACGCCGAGTGCCGGGTCGAGCGCCAACTTCACCGTATCGCGAATGTTGCCCACCGCGATGCCCTGGGCATTTTTCACCTGGCCAAGCACGTCGAGGTTTGCTTTGTCCTTGTCGCCGTTCTTCAAGAATGGCACCTGCGAGCCGGGCACGATCAGGCTTACCGGCACATAGTAGCGGTTGTCGTCGGTGCGGAAGTAGAGCGCCTGCAGGTAGACCGAAACGTCCGTCGCGGGCAGGTCGCTGCGCAACTGATCGTTCAACTGCGCCTCGCGATCCTCGGTCTTCGAGTGCTGGAAGTCTGCCGGCGCGTAGTAACCCGGGCGGTATTCCAGCTTCACATCGTTGCGGTTCAGCTTCACGGTCAGGTGGCGAAAGCTGCCGTCGCGCGCCAGGTTCGTGGAGCGGAAGCCCAGGATGTAGTAGGCCTCGGTATCATGCTGCACCTGCTGGAAGGCGGGCGCGAAGTCGTTTGAATCACCGAAGAACTTGCCGCCCGTGTCGGACGCCAGCGTGCCCAGCGTTTCCTGCGAGCTGAAGTTCGAGCTGATCGCGCTCTGGTAGGCCGCGCCACTGTACGCCGCATTGCCGCGCAGGCTGCCCGTGCTCGCGTCGCCCAGCGGCGAAAGCGCCTGCAGACCGCGCGTATCCACCGAGTAGATCGCAAGATTTGCCTTCACCGCCGCGTTCGTCGCGGCGCGCAGGCTGGCCTGGTTTTCGATGCCCTGGCGCGTCAGCCCGCCCGAGAAATACATCATGCTCTTGCGCGAGTCCACCCGCTCGAGCGACTTCGCAATCTGCTGGATCGCATAGAGCTCGCGGTCCGTGTTTAGACTGGCGTACTCGCTGTCGTCGGCCACAAAGCTGGAGGCATCATCGGCCGTACCCGCGCTTGTCCCCGTGGTCCCGCCTGCCGTAAACCCTGTGCCTTCGGTGCCGTCGTACTTGCCCAGACCCTTCAGCAGTGCGGCCTTGTCCTGGGTGAAGTCCTGGTCCATCGTCAGCCCGGTCGAGAGGCTTACCAGCGCCACCAGATCGGCCGGCTGCATCTGCTTGTTCACAAACGTCTTCGCGCTATCCACGGCACGGTCGATGTCTTCCGGCTGCATACTGCTCAGGTCGAAAAAGAAGACCATCAGGCGATGGTCCTTCAAATCTTTTGGGTCGGCCGCAAGGTCGTTGTTCAGCAGGTCGGCGATCTTGGCGCTTCCGCTCACCGTGGTCTTTTCGGCCAGCAGCGCCGCATCGTTCACGTCTTGGTAGTCGAAGCTTGCGATGCGCTGCGGTTTGCCGTTTTCGAGGATGGTGAAGTCGCTTGCTTTCAGGTCTTTCACCACAGCGCCCGTCTTCTTGTCGCGCACGATCACATTGGTCAGCACGACGTCCGAGTTCACCTTCAACGTAAAGGTCTGGCCGCCGGTGTCCTGCGCCACGGCCGAGCCAGACACAAGCGCCAGAGCCAGCACCCAGGCTTTCATCCACGTGATCGTTGCCCGTGTGATCATCAAAAGCGGTACCTTCCCAGCAGGGTAATTTGGCGCTGCTGCGCCGTGCCCGTTACCTGCCCGTAGGTGCCGGAGTTGATCGTCGTATCAATCGAGCTATAGTGCACTGTGTTGAACGCGTTGATGGCCGAAAGCCGGGCTTCGAACGACTTCGTCCCGCCAAACGAAAAGCTCCGGCTCAACGCAGCGTTGTACGAGACCGTCCCGGGCCCTTCGATCGAGTCGCGCGAAGCTGTTCCATAGCCATTTGCTGGAGCCACAAAAGCCGCCGTGTTGAAGTAGAGATTCTGCGTCTTCGGCCCTGCGATCGGCTGCGTAAAGACGCGATCGGGGCGCAACGTATACGTGCCGCCAGAGGCCAGTTGCGCCGCCGTGTTCTCGTACTGCGGCGTGAAGAAGGTGCCGGTGGCGAAGGTAAAGCTGCCGCTGAAGCCGAAGCCATCAACCAGTTTTGAGGTTAGGCCGCCCTTGTTGAAGAACGCCCGCCCCGGCCCGAACGGCAACTCCAGCACGTAGTTGCCCGTAACCTGGTGGCGCACATCAAAGCTCGAGTTACCCTCTTCGAGATCCAGCCGGGCGCTGTTCTGCACCTGCGAAACGGCAGACCCACCAATTGAGGAAGCATTGTCGATGGAGTGGCCGTACTGGTACACCACCTGCAGAGAAATCCCTTTCTCAAGCCGCTTGCGCGCACTGATCACAAGCTGCTGCAGACGCGATTCCGCCACCGAATCTTCGTACGTAAACGCCTGTGCCGCGGGCGTCGTCACCGTGGTCGCAGTCGAGTTCGGCGCCGTCACGATATCCAGGTTGCCACCCTTGGACCCGTTGTAGCCGATGTTCACGACGGTCCCATGGGGCAGCGTTTTCTGAATGTCCAGGTTGTACACCTGCACATGTCCGAGACGGTAGTTCTTGTTCACCGCGTAGGTGTTCTGGATGGTCTTGGTCGCGCAGCCGAAGCCGTTGGCCAGGGTCAGGTTCGAGAGCGTTCCCGGCGTGCTCAGGTTGCACCCTGTCGCGTTGCCCGCTGTCGCCAGCACGTTGTTCTGCGTGATCGCAAACGGTGGCTGGAACGCCAGCGACTGCGCGAAGGTCGCATACTGGCCGGTGTTGTAGTTGATCCCATAGCCCGCGCGCACCACCGTATCCTTCAGGAACTTCGGCTTCCACGCCACACCGAAGCGCGGCGAAAACATCGTCCGATCCGGGTTCACCAGCGACGTCGGATAAGACCCCAGAAACTGCCCGGTGCCGCCAGGCAGCACCGGGTCGACGACCGTGAAGTTAACGTTATGATCCAGGTTCACCAGCCGGTTGTTCTTTTCGCTGTAAGGGCCAAAGTATTCGTAGCGCAGGCCATAGTTCAGCGAGATACCCGGGCTCAGCCGAAAGTCATCCTGCGCATAGCCGTCATACACGTTCTCGCGCAGATAGGTCTTGTACCGCCCGGCCTGAATCTTGCTCTGCTGCGGCAGGCCAAACTCTAGATCGGCCAGTGAAAGCCCCGTTGTCGGCTGCTGCGTCGTGGTCGTCGAGTCGTTGAACGTGAGCGCCTGGTCGGACGGGCTCTCCGTGCTCAAGCCTGAAAACGAGAACGTGCCCGTCACGTTGTTGCCGCCCACCTGGTCAGCATGCACACGGCGGATATCCAGCCCCACGCGCATGTTGTGCTTGTGGTGCGAGTAGCTTACGAAGTCCGAAAACGAAATGGTCTGGTTGATCCCGTCGCGCGGCTGCACTTCCGTCAACCCTGTGTAGCTGGTCAGCGAGATGTTCGGAATGCCGTTGTAGAAGCCTGGCTGCGCCAGACCCGCTGTCTGGCTTGGAATCGTGATCCCGTCCGTAAGCGCGGGGTCTGTGGGTAGATAGCTGAAGTAGTTGGTCTGGAGCGTGTGCGAGCGGTTCCAGTTCAGTGAGGCATTGTTGGTCAGGCGCCCGTAACCGACCGTGTAGCCGACCGTCAGCCCGTAGCCATCGCTGAACGTCTTGCCGCCCAGCACCGGGATGAAATCGCGAATGTCCGAAGCATTATGCGAGTAGCTCAGGTTGGCATTGATGTTCTGCCGCAGCGTCGCCGGCGCGTTGCGATTGCCGCGTCCACCCCCGCCACCGCCAAAGCCGCCAAAGCCGCCTGCGCCAAAGTTCCGCACATATCGCGCCGAGGCGTTGGTCGTGTTGTTGCCCTGCGTGGTCACATTCTGGTAATTGCGCGTGCTGGTATTGGGCACATTGGGCAGCGGATAGTAGTTCAGCAAAGCCGCAGCCTGCGGTGTGACCACAGGCACCACATGGCCCGCGCACACCACGGCCGGAACGCCGCCCGCAGCCGCCGCGGCGCATGTGCTGCCGGTCGCCGTGCCCGGCTCGGTCAACGCGCCGGTCAGCGGGTTGTAGAGCGTTGGATTCTGCTGCACGCCGTTGACCACCGGCCCCGACTCCGAAAAATCCCCGCTGCGTTCGAGCAGCGTAGGCACGGTCGCATACAGGTTCTCCGGCGTGATGTTGCGCTGTCCGGTCACATTCACGAACACAAACTGCTTGGTGCTCGCCTTCAGTAGCCCAGGGATCGAAGGCGAACCCGCATACGTCACGCCGAAACGGTTCTGGTAAGAATTGGGCTTGACCGTCTGGATACCGCTCAGCGAAAACGCCTGCGCGTCCAGCTGTGAGAAGCCGCCCTGGTAGAAGATGCTGCCATGCGGCGTTGTCGGGTTGAAGTTGCGAAAGCCTCCGCTCCCGCGTCCTCCGCCGCCGCCGCGCCCGCCACCACCCGGTCCACCCATAATCCCGCCCAGCAGCGAGACCACGGCATCCACCTGGTCGCTGGAAGCGCCACCCCGCCGCCGCGCTTCGTCGACTGCGTCTGAAATGCGGTCGCGCAACTGGTCTTCGCTCAGGTTCGCAAGCCCGTTTGTCTGGCCCTGCTGCCCACTTACCGCCACCGAATCGTTTCCCGCGCCGGCCGTATCGGCCCCCAGCCCGCCAAGCGAAGGAACATTAGCCACCCCGCCGCTGCTTGCATCGCTCAGCCCGCCTTCGCCGGAGATGCTCAGCGCCTGCGTTCCCCGCGCTAGCGCGGTGGCCAGCCCGTTCGCCAGTCCCGACGCTGCATTGCTGCTCGCCGCCTGCGCCTGCGCCACGCGCGAGGCCAGTTGCAGACCGAACTCGGCCGTCTGGTCCGCCGACTCAGCCGTAATCTTTACCTCGCTCGTCACGGATGCGAAAGCCGCCAGCTCCGCCCGCACGACGTACCGGCCGGTCCGCGGAATGGTCATGGCGTACTTGCCATCGACATCGGTCGTCGTGGCGTACTTCTTGCCGGTCAGCGTGTTGGTTGCGGTAATCGCCACGCCGGGCAAGGGCACCCCACCGGCCTTCACGGTGCCGTGGATGGTTCCCCCGGCAGACACTGTAGAACCCTGCGCCGGAGCCGGAGTAGGAACTGCCCCAGACGGCGCGCCCGGCACCGTCGTTCCCGCGTCCTGGGCGGCTCCGGCCTGCACCAGACCGGCCAGCGCCGTACCCGCAAGCAGAGAAACCGCCGCCGCACCCACAAACCTGCTTCGCTTTCCCATCACTGCTGAGGCACCCCGCTGGCTGCCCCTTGCGTCCCCGGCCCCGCCAGGCCGGCCCGCCGTCTGCCACCCCGCTCCGGGTCGCCGACGTACAGCTCTTTCGGCACAAACATCCCGTTTTTCAACGCGCCCTGCCCGGCCACCGAATCGCCCACCTTTATATCAGCCAGCGTGATGCTTTCCCCGCCCGCCGGTCCGCCCCCGGGAGCAGGTGGTCCGCCTTGCCGCCCGCCTCCGGTACCTTGCCCGAAACCTGGCCCCAGGCCGCCGCCGCCCATCATCGACGTCATGCCCCGCCCACCACGTTTGAACGACGTGTCTTCATCCACCGTAATCGTCTGCGAAACATTGTCTACTCGCAGCACGGTCAGCTTCACGTCGTCCATGGCCGTCACCTTGCCGGCGATGTAGGTTTTGCCCATGGCCTCGCGGGCTTTCTTCAACTGCTCCGCATCCACCAGAAACAGGTAAAGCGCATGCACCGTCTTGTTCGGCGCGTCGATCTCGCCCACGGCACCTATCCCGTCGCCGCCGCGTACCTCGCTGAACTTCACCAGATCACGGCCCTTGCGTACCTGGGTATTGGGCGTCACGGCCACCTGGAATGTCTCGCCCCCATCCGTCTTCACCGTAAGATGATCCGCCGTCACTGCCGTCACCGTCCCGCGCACCATGCGTCCGGAACCCGGCCCAAAGGCACCCTCGCCATCCTGCGCCGCAGCCCCGGCCACCAGCATCGCCCCGCCCAACGCCCCCACCAGTACCGTTTTCCAAAGCCTCGTTATCACCAGGACAACCTCTCCGAACCCTCATCTAGAGACGGAAAGCAAAGACGAAAGACGCGCAGCCTGTGAAGATCGCCTGAGCCCTCACGGTAAACTCGCCACATGCACCAGACCGCCTCCGACAATCCTCATCACGAGCAACATTTCGAGGCGACCGAGACCGTCCGCGACATCGTCATCGGCCTCTCCGACGGCCTGACCATGCCCTTCGCCCTGGCCGCGGGCCTTTCAGGAGCCGTCGCCAACGCTCACCTGGTCGTGCTCGCCGGCCTGGCCGAAATCGCCGCCGGCTCCATCGCCATGGGCCTGGGCGGCTACCTGGCCGCACGCGGAGACAGCGAACACTACGCCTCCGAGCTCCTGCGCGAGCAGTCCGAAGTCGTCACCCGGCCACAGGACGAGGCTGAAGAAATCTACGAAATCTTCGCCCGCTACGATGTCTCGCGCGAAGCCGCAACCCCAGTCCTTGCCGCGCTCCAGGCCAGCCCCAAAGCCTACGTCGACTTCATGATGCGCTTCGAACTCGGCCTCGAGCAGCCGGAGGCCAGCCGCGCCTACCGCTCCGCTCTCACCATCGCAGCCAGCTATATTGCCGGCGGCTTCGTCCCCCTGCTGCCGTACATGCTGGTCTCCGGCAACGGCCGCGCGCTCGAGCTGTCCGTGCTCATCACCCTCGTCGCCCTGGCGTCGTTCGGCTTCCTCAAAGGCCGTCTGGTCGGCACCGGAGCCCTGCGCAGCGCCATCCAGACCACAGGCATCGGGGGCGTGGCGGCGGCGGCAGCCTACGGGCTCGCCCGGCTGCTCAATCACATCTGAGGCATCGGCCGCCTCTTTGTTGTCATTCCCGCAGGGAATCTGCGGTTGCCTTTCGCTGAACCGCCAGCAAACGCCCTAGAAGCTGGGCTTGCCCTTGGTCAAACACCCAGCCATGCGGTCGATCACCGGATTCATCATCCCGCTGGCGCTCTCCGGGTATTCCGCTTCGAGCGAGATATCGGCCTTGTCCGCCGCCCGCTCAAACGTCTTCTGGTAAATCACTCTCGCCTTGGGCGTCCCCTCATGGGCCACCCCGCTATAGGCATAAAGCCCCGGCTTCAGCGATTGATAGCTGATCTTGTATCCATGCTTTTCCGCTTCCGTTACATCCATGTGGAAGCGCTCCGCCAGCGCCTTCCGGCCGCCTTCCGGCTCCATCGCATAGCCTGCGTACGCCCGCACGATCACGCTCTTATCCCTGGTCGCGAACGTATTGCCATCCCCATTGTCCGATTCACCTTCTGGAAACAGCACCGTCGCCGGATAGCAAACGGAAAAGCCGTACCGCGCGTTCCCGTACGTGTTCCAACCGTCGCCGGCCGCCGTGCAGGCTGCGGCGACACCAAGCATGGCCATCATCAGGCAAACACTTCTCAACCTCATCCGCGAAGAACCCTCCCGGGCTTTTGCATGCTCCTGCATGGTGCTCTATCCCAACATAGTATGCGCATCCGGCGCCACTGCGCCTCTGGCTCGGCAAAGATGCCGTTCACCCCCAGGAGCCTTCCTGTGGCAAACTGTGTCATTGCCGCGACGCCAAACTTTCAGAACGCATCTGAGAAATGACATCGGCCCATAACCCGACCGCCCACCAACGCCAGGAGACCTTCCGAGTCATGTCGCCCCAAACTGAAGCTCAACCCGGTGTCGCTGCCGGACCCCTTTCCGGCGGCAGCCTCCTTTCTCGTTTCCGCGCCGTGCGTGCCGCCACGCTCAGCTTCGTCGCTCCGCTTTCGCCCGAAGACCTGATGGTGCAATCCAGCCCGGACGCCAGCCCGGTGAAGTGGCATCTCGCGCACACTTCCTGGTTCTTCGAAACCTTCGTGCTCACCCCGTACGTGCGCGGCTACCAGCCCTTCCACCCGGACTTTCACTGGCTCTTCAACTCCTACTACACGGCGCTCGGCGACATGCCGGCCAAAAACCTGCGCAGCTCGTTCTCCCGCCCGCCGCTCGACCAGGTCCTCGCCTACCGCACCCACGTCGACCGCGCGATCGAGCATCTGCTCGCCACAGGCAGCAGCGACAGCGAGCAGGACGACATCGTCCGCCGCATCGTCTTGGGCCTCGAACACGAGCAGCAGCACCTTGAACTCATCGCCACCGACATCAAGCACGCCCTGTTCACCAACCCACTGCACCCGGCCTATCTCGAACCCGCCACAAACGTGGGTGCCCCAGGTCTCGCTTCTGAGACCTGGGCTTCCGAGACGGGGAACGCCGCCGGCAACCAGTTCACAGAGTTCGCCGGCGGCCTCACCCAGATCGGCATCACCCCCGCCGCGGATGATCCCGAGGCCTTCGCCTTTGACAACGAAACCCCGCGCCACACCGTCTTTCTGCAGCCCTTCGCGGTCGCCAACCGCCTCGTGACCGTCCGCGAGTACCTGGCCTTTATCGACGACAATGGCTACACCCGCCCCGAACTATGGCTGTCCGAAGGCTGGTCCACCATGCGCCGCGAGCTTTGGCAGGCGCCGCTCTACTGGCAGCGCGATTCCACCGCGCCCTCGGGCTGGGCCATTTTTACCCTGCACGCCTTTCGGCCGCTCGACGATCTGCTCGACACGCCCGTCTGTCATCTCAGCCTGTTCGAAGCCGACGCCTTCGCCCGCTGGCAGGGCATGCGCCTGCCGACGGAGTTCGAGTGGGAACATGCCTGCGCCTCGTCAGGGAACGACGCCGGAGCGGCCAACATGCTCGAGTCCGCCGCCCTGCATCCCACGCCCGACGCGCCTGCCTCCACCCTGCAACAAATGTTCGGCGATGTATGGGAGTGGACTTCCTCAGGCTATACCGGCTACCCGGGCTACAAACCCCTGCCCGGCGCGCTCGGGGAATATAACGGCAAGTTCATGTCCTCGCAGGTCATCCTGCGCGGCGGCTCCTGCGTCACGCCCGCAACCCACATCCGCGCCACCTACCGCAATTTTTTTCCACCCTCCACCCGCTGGCAGTTCAGCGGCCTCCGCCTGGCCAAAGACCTATAAACCCGGCCACCGCCAATCAACACCTAACCACCGGAGCCCGCGTGTCCACTCTCGAAGCCACCTCCCCCGTTGCCGCAGCAGCCATCGAAGGCCTCGGTCAAACCCAGAAATCGCTTCCTCCCTGGCTCTTCTACGACGAAGCCGGATCTACCCTCTTCGAGCAGATTACCGAAGCGCCCGAGTACTACCTCACCCGCACCGAGCGGGCCATTTTCGCGCAGCAAGCCCAAGCCATCCTGACCGAGCGTCCGGCCGCCGTCACCATCGTCGAGCTTGGCGCCGGCACGGCCACCAAGACCGGCATCCTGCTGCGCGCCGCCACCGCGTCGCAGCAGGGCGTACTCTACCAGCCCATCGACATCTCCCCTTCGGCACTTGACGAAGCCCGCGAAAATATCCAGGCCGACATCCCCGGCGTCACGGTCCTGCCCCAGGCCGCCAACTATATTACGGAGCCCTACCGCATCACGCGCGAACCCCAGCGCCGCATTCTCGCGCTCTATATCGGCTCCAGTATAGGCAATTTCTCACCGTCACAGGCCCGAGCCATCCTTACAAAACTACGCGCGCAGTTGCAGCTGGGCGATTCACTCCTGCTCGGCACCGACCTCGCACCCGGCCCGAACAAATCCGTAGCCACCCTCGTCGCTGCTTACGATGACGCCGCCGGGATCACCGCCGCCTTTAACCGCAACATCCTCACCCGCCTCAACCGCGAGCTCGGCGCAAACTTCGACCTCGCCTGCTTCCGCCATCAGGCCCGCTGGAATGGAGCCGCATCGCGCATCGAGATGCATCTCGAATCCCTCACCGCCCAGGCCGTCCGCATCCCCGGCCAGCCGCTCCTGCACTTCAATGCCGGAGAAACCATCCACACCGAAAACAGCTACAAGTTCACGAAGCCCTCCATCGCGGCTCTACTTGCCGACTCCGGCTTCAAACCCACAAACACCTTCACCGACCCAAAGGACCTCTTCGCCGTAACCCTCGCCGAAGCCACCAGCCTAACTTAGCGACCTCTGCGTACGCCGCTGCCTGTTTCTAAGCTCAGGCCCGCCGGTACTCCCCACTTTTGCCCCCACTCTTGCGTAGCAGCACCACCTCGCGAATCCGTATCCCTTTGTCCAGTGCTTTCGTCATGTCGTACACCGTAAGGGCGGCCACCGACGCCGCCACCATCGCCTCCATCTCGACGCCAGTTCCGGCCACGGTCGCGGCCGTAGCCTCGATCGCCACGCCTCCCGCCACCACGCGCGCCTGCACATCCACAAAGCTCAAGGCCAGCGAATGGCACATCGGAATCAGCGCCGCCGTCTGCTTGGCCGCCTGGATGCCGGCAAAACGCGCTACCTCGAGCGGGTTTCCCTTCGGATTCGCAGGCAGCGCCGCCAGCACCGCGTCAGAAAGCTCCACAAACGCCCCTGCCACGGCTTCCCGGCGCGTCTCCGCCTTGCTGCTCACGTCCACCATGTGGGCCTGGCCTTCGGCATCGTAGTGAGAAAGCTTCTCCATACTCATCAGCGTAGCAGCACCCGAATCACCTCACCGGCCGCATAGCTGCGCCCCGGCAGCAGCTCCGCATAGCAGTTCGCCCGCGCGTTCGCCGCCAGATCGCCCGACCCCTGCCAGCCCACCAGGCGAGCGTTGACCCCATCCATCCGGCAGGGAAGCAGCCTCGTCAGCCCGGGCTTGTAGTTCACCGCTTCCGTCAGCGTGGCCTGCACCCAGCGCGGCCCGTCTACATCTTCCCCGCCAAGCACGCGCAGAAAGATCTCTGCGAAGCAATGAAACGTCACCTGCGTGGACACCGGATTTCCCGGCAGCCCAAAAAAGTGGCAGGCATCCTGCTCCGTGCGCGCCGGCAACCGCCCAAACACCACCGGCTTGCCCGGCTGCATCTTCACCCCGGTAAACAGAAACTCCGCGCCAAACTCCGCCAGCACCTCTTCCACCAGGTCGTATTCCCCCATGGAAACCCCGCCGGAGAGTAGCAGCAGGTCCGCCTTGCGTCCCTCCGCAACACTCTCCCGCACGGCGTCGCGCAGATCCCGCGCAATCGCCAGCCGCACCGCCTGCCCGCCCGCCGCCGTCACCATCGCGGCCAGGGCATAGCTGTTGGAATTACGAATCTGCTGCGGCCCGGGCTCCTCCGCCAGCTCCACAAGTTCGTCCCCTGTCGCCACAATCGCCACCTTCGGCCTCGCCCGCATCGTCAGCGAGACGCACCCACACGCCGCCGCCGCGGCGATCTCCGCCGATCCCACCCGCATACCCCGCGGCAGGACGACCGCGCCGGCACGAGCCTCGCTCCCCTGCGGAACCACATTCTCTCCCGCCCGCAGCGTACGCCCGGCGCTCAGACCGACCCGCTCTTCCGCCCGCACCACATGCTCCACCATCACGACTGCATCCGCCCCGTCAGGCACCGGCGCGCCGGTCATGATCTCGATCGCCGCGCCCGGCTCCATCGCGCCCGCCCACAGCTCGCCGGCCCGCACCTGGCCCGCCACCCGCAACCCGTCCGCCGTCAACTCCGCGGCCCGCACCGCAAAGCCATCCCGCGTGGAGCGGTCGAACGCCGGCTGATCCCGATCCGCACACACATCTTCGGCCAGCACCCGGCCCGCAGCCTCCAGCAGAGCTACCTGCTCCACGCCCGCCACGGCACCAACAGTCCGCGCCGTGGCTAGCACCCGAGCCAGCGCTGCCTCGAACTCCACCACATTGCCCGGCCCTGTCGGCATCTACCCCTCACAAACGAGCAAAGGCCCCGGCAAACCGCGCCGGAGCCCTGCCTCGACAAGCGCGAAAAGCCTACTTCTTGCCCGCCTTGAACTTGTTCTGCACCGGCTGCCCAAGCCCGGTCAGCAGGTCCTTCACCTCGGTCGCATGCGCGCCAGTCGGGGCCAGTTCCAGATACTCCTGGTAGGCCTCGATGCAACCGGGAGGCGCCTGGAATTTCTGCGTCTTCGCATCCAGCGTCGCCTTCGGAATCAGCGCCTGCGCCTTGATGTAGTATGCCTCGGCACGCTTCGGATCGGCCGCAATCGCCTTGTCCGCCGCCACGGCCGCCTCATCCAGCTTGCCCGCGTTATAGAAAATTGCTGATTCGTTGTAATACGCCGTCGCCGCCAGTGTGGGCTGCGTCTTCACAGCATTGTCGAAGGCGGCCACCGCATCCTGCGTCTTGCCTGCCTTGGCCAGCCCCGTGCCCATGTTCAGGTACGAAGTCGCGACGATTTCCGGGTTGGGCTTCTTCGCCACCTTGTCCAGATCGATCGCCTTCTGGTACGAGGCCGAAGCGTCCGAGTACTTCTGTAGAATCGCCGGATCGCTCGTGCTCGTCTTCGCCGCCTTGGCCGCCGCAGAGGCCGCATCGGCAGTAGCCAGCTGCGCCTCGCCCAGGCTCGCCCAGATGATCGGCTCGTCCGCCTTCTGTGTCGAAAGCGCGGTCAACGCGGTCACGGCCTCATCCGCCTTGCCGCTCTTTTCGTCAACCCGGGCCTGCTGCAGGGTCTTGTTGATGTCCGCAATCTTGGTGTTTTCCTGCGAAACGGCGGCATTCTGCTTCTTGTACTGCTCGATCTGCGCCCGCTCTTCCGGCGTCAACTGCTTCAGATACTCGGCCCGCGTCATGTCGAAGTCGACGGTCTTGTCGTCGCCGGCCTTGAAGACTACTTCCTGGAAGTCGACCGACTTGCCCTGGTCGAACACCACCGCCAGGTAGTTGCCCGGCGTGATTCCCGTGCCGGTGTAGGTGCCGTCGGCCTTGATCGGGAACGCGTAAGGAAACTTCTGGTCCTTCGGCGCAGAGGTCTTGTCGGTCGTCAGCTTCACCTCGCCGTGCCCGAACACCGCGCCGGCCGCATTCACCACCTTGCCGTGCATCGTGCCCGCGGGCGCCTGGGCCAGCAGCCCGGCCGGTTGCACCAAAGCGAAAATCGCCGGCGCCGCCACTGTCAGAAAGCCTCTTGTGTTCATGCCAAAAAGTCGTTTCACGTTATTCTCCCGCGCCTGTTTCCGCCGCGCTCTCTTCCGTCTGGTTTTTCGCCGTCTACTGCAATCCTACATGCGCATAGGCAATTGGATCGTTCGCCCCCGCCTCGCGAAACGCCCGCAGCCGAAGCACACAGCTGTCGCACACGCCGCATGCCTCTTCCGTGCCCGAGTAGCACGACCAACTTACATGCAAGGGCGCTCCCAATTCAACTCCCAGCCGCACAATCTCGCTCTTGCGCAGCCGGATCAGCGGCGTCTCTACCCGGATGCGACCCTCTTTGGTGCCCTGCCGGATCAGCTCGTTGAAGGCGTCGTAATAGGCCGGCCGGCAATCCGGGTAGCCGGAGCTGTCCTGTTCCACCGCCCCGATCACCACCGTCTCCGCGCCAATCACCTCCGCCCAGCTTACCGCGGCCGAAAGAAAGTGCGCGTTGCGAAACGGCACATACGTCACCGGCACCTCGCTGCCGATCTCGCTCCCAAGCTTGTGCCCAGTGGGCACCGCGATCGTCTCGTCCGTTAGGGCCGATCCGCCGATCCGCCGGAACAGGTCCATCCGCAGGTGCATCAGCGCCTTGGCGCCCATCAGACGCGCAATCTCCTGCGCTGCCTGCAGCTCACGAGCCTCCGTGCGCTGGCCGTAGCTGAAGTGCAGGGCATAAAGCTCATGATCGCGCGCCGTCAGCGCCGCACACACGCACGAGTCCATCCCGCCCGAAAGGCAAAGCACCGCCTTACTCATGGCCGGCCCCCAGCTCCGCTTCTTCAAGCAGCGCCCGCGCCGCCTCTTCGTCCCGCGCCAGCACCTGCAGCCTTACCCGGAAGGCAAGCGGCACCATGGCATTGGCGTTCGCGCCAATCAAAAAGCACTCGATCCCCTCCGACTCCAGCATTCCCTTGGCCATCTGCGCCTCCGCCGGATACAGAAACCTGCCCACCTGCACCAGGCCGCCCACTACTTGGCCTCATACGATTGCAGATGAAACGTAATCGTTCCCCAGAAAAGCCGCGCCCGTATCTGCACCGGCATGTGCCGCCCATCGTCCGTATACCAGATCGAGATCGTCCCGCGGTTCTTCACCACGCCTTCTTCAGCCGTCGGCTGTACCCGTATCGTCTGGAACGTACCCGCCGGCGTTTTGATCTCTTCCTTGCCTTCCACCTTCATGGCCACGGTCACCGTGCGCATGCTGTCGGCCAGCGGGAAACGCACTTCCTGCCCTACCACCAGCGGCCGCGAAGCC
Organism: uncultured Granulicella sp.; assembly: GCA_964282835.1. Lineage (GTDB taxonomy): Bacteria > Acidobacteriota > Terriglobia > Terriglobales > Acidobacteriaceae > Edaphobacter. The sequence goes on along the minus strand of OZ196157.1, from coordinate 3,556,669 downwards.
ACATAGAAAATCGCCGAAAGGGAATCCTGCACACAGGCCGGTACATTCGCCTGCCGGTTTACCGTCGTGCCCTTGACCAGGTTTTTGCTGGTTTCGTTCTGCTTGCCGGCCCCGTAGTTGAAGGTCAGATCGCTCGTCACCTTGCGCCGGCCTTCGCTCAACGTCTTGCTGAAGCCTGTCGAGCAGCCCGTTTTCGGATCGAATCCGGCATCAAACTTGTCCAGCACGGGGAAGATCATGTTCGTCGCGCCGATCGTATCCGCCGTGGCCGAAACCTTCATCTGCGAGCCGGCCTGTTCCAGATGAAACACCGCCGTACCCGCCGTAAAGACTCGCCAGTCCACCGAGTACGTCAGGGTCTGCCTGGCCGGAAACCCATACCCTGGCTCCGGCGCCTGCAGGGTCGGAATCACAACCGGCGGCGCGGGTTTGCCCAGCCCCAAAATCTGAGCTTCGGCCACAGGCAAGCCAACCAGCGTACCAATCAAGAGAGCGCACACACCTTCAAGCGAACGACTTGCCAAGAGCAATCACCGAGCTTCAGAAATTTTTTGTTCCTCGTTTTGTTCGCAGGCGGCTCGCCAGTCTCATGCCGGCGTAGCAGACCGTTTCAGTCGTTCACGGGTGCGGATGCAACAACATAAGCCTCAAGGCCAGCACCAGGTAAATCGCGCCGGCCCCCATGGAAGCATTGTACTCGCGGTGATGCAGGTAGCGCTCGCGCGAAAACACAGCCGCAGGCGCAGAGCCCGCTGCGGCCGTCAGCCGCGGGACCAGCCTTGGCACCCGGGCCGCGTACGAGTCGAACCCGCGAAAATGCGCCCGCAGATAGCGCTCCTCTCCCTGAATGGTAGGCACATAAATCGCCGCAAACAGCCCTGCCAGCACCGCCAGCAGAACCCAGCTTCCAGCCGCCGCGCCAAAGCCGAACGCAATCAGCATCGACCCCAGGTACAACGGGTTCCGCGTATAGGCATACGGCCCCGTCGTCGTCAGCTCGGCATTTTTCTTCACATAGCCGGCCGCATACCCACGCAGCCAGAGCCCCGGCAGCACCGCCAGCAGGCTCAGCCCAAGCGTCGTCCAAGTAGGCCGCGCAAGCCAGAGAAAGAACGCCGCAAACACAAACCCCATCGGCACCCGGATGCGTTTTACTACCTTCTCCCAACCCACCCGCTCAGCCATGGCGCTCACCCAGCAGCGCACACGCCGCCGCTTCCACCTGGTCGACTGTAATCCTGCCCAGCCCAGCCTCGGTTGCGGAGGCTCGCCGATGATCCGTCACGCTCGCCTCATTCCGCAGCACGACCACCCGTGCTCGGTCCTCCTCGACGACAGGAAACTCCGGCCCGTTGCGTTTCGGGTCCGTCGGCCCAAACAGCCCCACCACCGGGCGTCCCAGCGCCGCGCCCAGGTGCACCGGCCCCGTATCGCCGCCTACCACGAGGGCTGCACGCCTGGTCAGCGCGACCAGCTGCGCCACCGACGACCGCACCGCCGTCCCGCCGCCCAGCTTCGCCACGTGTTCCGCCAGCTCGGCATCCGCGCCGCCTTCCGGCCCGGCCGCGTTTACCAGCACCTGGAAACCCGCCGCCCGCAGCCTTCCCGTCAGCTCGCCGTAGCGGTCGACGCCCCACTGCTTTGCCCCCCAGCCAGCCCCAGGAGCCAGAAGGACAAAACCTTCCACCACACCCAGCCTGGCCAGCGTCGCCGTACACCAGCCTTCCGCCGCCGCGTCCATCGGCAGCGCCACCGGTTCTGCTGCGACCGCCAGCCCAACCGCCGCGCTCACCAGCTCGCATGCCTGGCCGATCACGTGGGCTTCGCGGCACTCCACCTGTTCGCCGTAGAGCAGCCGCGCCGCGCCCTCCCGCGGCATCCGCATCCCGACAAACCGCTGTGCCCCCGCCATTTTGCCGATCACCGCCGACTTGATCGCACCCTGCAGGTCAACGCACACATCGTATTGCCGCTCCCGCAGATCACGCCGCAAGCCTGCCAGCTCACCTGCCGTAGCCGGCGCAAACGGCCGCCTCTTCCACTCCCGGGTCTTCACAGGATGCACCCAGTCCACCACCGGGCCTGCCCCCTTGCCGTCCACCAGCAGCGGAGCCCAGCGCGGCTCGACCGCCCACCCAATCGAACACTCCGGCCACGCCCGGCGCAGCCCAGCCACCGCCGGCAGCCCATGCAACACGTCCCCCATTGCCCCAATCCTCACGATCAGAACCCGCAACCTGTCGCGTCCTATAGCTTCCAACCTCAAACCCCCATTTTCTCATGCAGCTTCAAGGCATCGCGCAACCACACCCAGCAGCGCTCTTCCTCGAGCAGCGAAACCCGCAACGCCGCTACCGCTATAGGTCCCACCCGCTCGAGCCCGGCTTGCGCCTGCGGCGAAATCCGCGCCGCATCCTTGGCTGTCGTCACGAATCCATCCGCGCCCTGGTCGAGCGCCGCCGCCGCCAGCCGCTCGTAGTCTTCGGCGCGAAACGCATGATGATCGGGGAATGCAATCTCACCCGCCAGCCCGCAACCCGCCTCGCGCAGCATGGCGAAAAAGCCTTCCGGCCGTGCGATCCCGCAAAACGCTACCGGCAGCGCCGGCCTTCCAGCCGGAAGCCGCAACTCCCGCCGCACCACCCACACCTGCGCCTGCGTATGCGCCGCAACAACCCCCGCCAGAGCCTCCGCTTCCTCATCACGCACTACCACCACATGCGCCCGCCGCAACGAGCGCAGCGGCTCCCGCAGGTTTCCAGCCGGCAACAACCAATCCTGTGCATCCTCCAATGTCAGCAACACGGCATCCACCGTACGCCCAAGCCGCCGATGCTGAAATCCATCGTCCAGCAAATGCACCCGGTCTCCAAGCCGCGGCTCCGGGTGCCCCACATCTTGCTTTTGAGATGTGGGTTCCACCCGCGCCTCCGCCATCTCCCCCGCCGCAAACCGGTCCGCCCCCACAAACACCCTCAATCCCGCCCGAGCCATCTCCACCGGCTCATCCCCAAAGCGAGCCGCGAGCCCTTCCGGGTCAACCCGCTCCACCACCCCCGACCCGCGCCCGTAGCCCCGAGAAAGCACATCCACCGCTACCTTATGCCGGATTAGCAACTCCGCCAGCATCATCACCACCGGCGTCTTCCCCGAGCCCCCAGCCGAAAGCGACCCCACACTCACCACCGGCCAGCCCAGCTGTTTCGGCCGACGCCGATCAGCGAGAGCATTCTTCACCCCAACCCCCAGGCCATAGAGAGGCATCAGCGGCAAAGCCCAGGGCCTACGCACCCTTACTCTCCACGATCAGCCCCAGCAAAGCGGAAATCGTTCGCTCCGTGGCCCCGGCCTGCCCCTCGAAGAACACGCGTCCACGCTCTCCCATTGCCTTGCCGGCGCGCAGCGCCTCCACCAACGCATGTGCCAACCCATCGGCGTCGGTCATCCGGATCGCCTCCGCCGCCCGCATCCCGTCCACGATCTCTCGGAAGTTTTCATACGAAAGCCCCATCACCACCGGCACCCCAAACCGCGCCGCCTCGAGTGGGTTGTGTCCACCCTTTGCCACCAGGCTCCCGCCAACGAACGCAGCGTCTGCAACCCCATACGTCGCTGCAAGGTCTCCTATCGTATCCAGAACAAGGATCGTCTCGCCGAACACAGGCTCGTTTGCTTCAAGAAGTTGGCTACATCGAAACCAGGGATAGCCACTCGCCTGCGCCAAGTCAGTAACCTCAGCAAAGCGATCAGGATGACGTGGCGCGAGCAGCAGCGACGCATTTGAAGTCCCTTCCAGAACGCGGGGCCATTGCTGGATCAGCATCTGTTCCTCATCCTGCAAGGTGCTTCCCGCCACGATCAGCTCAGACTTGGAAAGCAGAGATCGGATGCGAATCGCCATGTGGTTCAGGTTTTGAGCAGGAACGTCGTACTTCAGATTCCCACTCACCCGTACCCTATCTGCCGCCACCCCGAGCTCACGCAACCTTGCCGCTGTCTCCTCCCCCTGCGCCAAAAAGACCGTCACCCGCCGCCCCATCCAACCCCAAAGCCGCCGCACCCGCAGGGTCCTCTTATACGACCGGTCCGAAATCCGGGCATTCACCACCACCACCGGCACTCCCGCCTTCTCACATTCCCAAAGCACCCGAGGCCAAAGCTCTCCTTCGACTAGCACCAGCAGCTCCGGGCGCAGCGACCGCAGATACGCTCGCACCGCAAACCCAAATTCCAGCGGGAACCAGAACACCGTCGTTGCCCCCAGACGTTCCCGTGCGATCGTCTGTCCCGTAGCCGTCGTGGTCGAAACCGCCACCACCCAGTCATCTCCCAGCTTCGCCCGCAGCTCGCCTACCAGCCGCGCCACCGCCAGCACCTCGCCCACGCTTACCGCATGCACCCACACCACGCGCTTGCCCGCGCAGGCCTCCCGCAGCGCCCTGGGCACACGCCCCAGCCGCCCCGCCAACCCCTCGCGATAGCGGTTCGAAGTCGCCATGCGCCAGCCCCACCAGGGCGCAGCGGCCACCAGCCCCAGGATTAGCAGCAGCGAGTAAACCAACATCACCATCCACACGTCCATTGCAGCAATGCTTTACGCTCGCCGCACACCCGATCATAATCAACCAAGCATGCCAAAGCTTTCAAAACTCTTCTTCGCCCTATTGCTTGTGCCGCTCGCGGCCCTGGCGTCCGACAAGCCTCGCCCTGCGCCACCTGTCAAACCCGCCGTCGAGTACCCCCTGCACGAGAGCCACGAAACCGAGAAAGTGACCATTGCGGCGGACCCCTGCGACGACCCCAAGGCCTGCGACTTCTTCCGCCTCGCCTACGTCCAGCATGGCTTTCTGCCCGTCCGCGTCATCGTCACCAACGACCGCGACCAGGCGCTCGTGCTCGACGACGTGCGCATCCAGTTCATTCCGCCCGAAGGCGATAAGGAAGGCGCGGCTACCGATGAAGACCTCAACCGCCGGCTCTTCACCAACAAGTCCGCCGTCCCCACCCGACTGCCTATCATCCCGGTCACTATCCACCACGAGCCCGTCGACCAGAAAATCCTCAACGACGACGCCGATTTCGGCTTCGCTTCCACCGTCATCCCTGCCCACAGCACACGCGCCGGCTACATCTTCTACGACACCCGCGGCCTGGACGACCCTGTGATGAAGGGTGCCGAACTCTACATCAAGATGATCCACTACACCGACGAGCACGCGCATCGCACCGAGCTCTTTCCCTTTACCCTCGCGTTTGACACCTGGCTGGCTGCCCAGCCCAAGCCCGCCCCCAAGCCCAAAGCCCCCGAGCACCTCCCGGACGACCCCAAATAGCCCTTCTTCTTTCGTTCGTGCCCCATACATCGCAGTCACCGCGAAGAGTAGGAGAGCCGCCCATGACCCAAATCCGCCCAGCCACTCCCGCCGACGTCCCTCTCATCCTCTGCTTCATCCGTGAGCTGGCCGCCTACGAGCGCGAACCCGAGTCCGTCCTCGCCACCGAGCAGGACCTGTTACGCGACGGATTCGGCCCCAGCCCAAAGTTCCGCTGCGTCATTGCCGAATCCAACAACCAACCCGCCGGCTTCGCCCTCTTCTTCCCCAGCTACAGCACCTGGCGTGGCCATCACGGCCTCCGCCTCGAAGACCTCTACGTTACCCCCGCCGCGCGCAAACAGGGCATTGGCCGAGCCCTGCTCCGCCACCTCGCCCAGATCGCGGTAGCCGAAGGGTGCCCCCGCCTCGAGTGGGACGTCCTCGCCTGGAACCAACCCGCCATCGCCTTCTACAAAGCCCTCGGGGCCGCCACGCAAGAAGAGTGGCGCACTATGCGCGTTGCTGACGAAAACCTCGGCAAACTTGCAAGGCTCTGACTCTCGAAGTGACAGAAATGCGTTTAGAAGGACCAATCTGAGAAGAATGGAGCCGCTGTTTAATGAGGACGCAATGACCTCAACCCCGTTCTACGGTGAGTTGAGGATCACGAACGGCATGCAGTTCGCCTGGGATAGATGCGCGGCAAACACAACAAACGTCCGGCTAGAGATGAAACAAGCGTTCGGCGTTTCCGTGCGCCATCTTTTCCTTGTCTTGCTGACTGACGGGCAGCGATTCCAGAAAGCGTCTGGCGCCCGCAAGAGTAAGGTAGGGATAATCCACCGAGTACAGAATGCGATCCACTCCAATGACCGTCTTAATGAATTCAAACTGCGGGAGTGTCATCATGCCGCTCGGGGTGACGTAGACGTGCTGCTTGAAGGTGTCGGTTATGGACCGGGTTAGGCCTGTGACGGACTGTGGGATCGAGTCATCGAGTCGGTATAGATAGAAGGGAACCATCTCTCCCCAATGGCCGCAGATGACCTGAAGGTTTGGAAACTGGTCGAACTTTTTCGATAGGATCAGGCGAAGCAAATGCACTCCGGCTTCGTTGTGCCAGCCCCAGCCGAAGAGAGAAAGTCTCGCGGTGACCTGCGTGCCCAAACCACCGTAGTAGGGTGCTTGCACCTGCGGTAGGGGGTATCCCGGATGGAGGTAAAGAGGCGCACTGAGTTCGTTAAGTTTGGCCAGGATCGGCTCGTAGCGAGGATCGTCCAGGAAGGTATCTCCTGGGCGCCCAAGCAGCAGAGCACCCACAAATCCCAATTGCTTCACCGCACGTTCGAGCTCCTCGGCGGCGGCTTGCGGATGTCCCCAAGGGAGGCAAGCGAACCCGCCGAAGCGTGACGGGTTGGCGCGCACAGCTTCGGCAAGCCTGTCGTTTGCCTGTCGCGTAAGCTCAACCTGCTGGTCTGCCGGCACATTCTGCGAGGGGTTGCTGTACGACAGAATCTGCATGTCGATCCCATGCTCATCCATCAGCGCAAGACGCCCGCCATCCAGATCGGGGAGGAGCTTCGATGAAACCTCAAAGCTGATCGTTGATGGAAGCTTGTCATCGCCATCGTCAAGGCTCCCTTTGAAGTCGGCACCGACCTCCGTGAAGTACCTCGCTTCGGACTCCTGTTTCGGCTGACCTGCTTTGAACAGGTCCCGGTCGGAGGTATGCTCCTCGACGCAAATGATCTTCATTCTTTTCTCCGGAGCTGCCACTTGGTTTCCATTCCTTCTTGCGCTGCAGCTATCTGAGATGCAAGCGAGTGGGCTGCGGTGCAGGCGCTATGACTCGTCGCACCGGCTGGCGAGACGGCATCGACTGGCTTCTCCAGCGGTCTACGCCGCGCCATCGGCAACAATGGGTACAAACGCGAAATGCCAGTGCCGGTGTTTTCGGTCTCGTGTTGATCCGCTATTGGCCAACTCAAGCTACTGTGAGTCGCATTCTCGGAAGCAGACGAGCGGCTCCCTTCCGGTAACCTAGAAGCATGAACCGTATCCGAGTCATAGGCGGAGGTCTCGCCGGCCCCGAAGCCGCCCTGCAATCCGCCCACGCCGGCTGCCTCGTAGACCTCTACGAAATGCGCCCGCAACGCTCCACCGAGGCCCACCAGACCGCCGACTTCGCCGAACTCGTCTGCTCGAACTCGCTCAAGTCCGAGTCTGAAAACACCGCGCCCTGGCTGCTCAAGCAGGAAATGCGCCTGGCCGGCTGCTTCCTGCTCGCCGACGCCGACGCCACCGCCGTCCCCGCCGGCCACGCTCTCGCCGTCGACCGCATCGCCTTCTCCGAGCGGGTCCGCACCCGCCTCGAGGCTCATCCGAACATCACGATCCACCGCGAGGAAGTCACCTCCCTCGACCCCGGCCCCTACGCCCTCACCATCCTCGCCACCGGACCCCTTACCTCGCCACCCCTTACGGCTGCCTTGCAGCAGATTAACGGCGCCGAACACCTGGCCTTTTACGACTCCATCTCTCCCATCGTCGACGCCTCCACCATCGACATGGACAAGGTCTACTTTGCCGCCCGCTGGGACAAAGGCACCGCCGACTACATCAATTGCCCCTTCACGAAAGAGGAATACGACGCCTTCATCGACGCCCTGGCCACCGCCGAAGCCGTCGAACCGAAAGCCTGGGAGCAAATCCCATCCCCAGATCCGAGCGCCCCATCCATCCCAGCTTCATCGGAATGGGTGGGTCCCACAACCCCCGCCAAGCTCCAATACTTCGAGGGCTGCCTCCCCATTGAAGAGACTGCCCGCCGCGGCCGCGACACCCTGCGCTTCGGACCCATGAAGCCCGCCGGGCTCACCAACCCGCGCACCGGCCGCTGGCCTTACGCCGCCGTGCAACTCCGCTCGGAGAACCTCCGGGCCGACTCCTACAATCTCGTCGGCTTTCAAAACCACCTCAAGTTCGGCGAGCAGGCCCGCATCCTGCGCATGATCCCGGGCCTCGAGAACGCCAAGTTCCTCCGCTTCGGCCAGATTCACCGCAACACCTACATCAACGCACCTACGCTGCTATCGGAAACCCTGCAGCTCCACGCCCGCCCCGACCTCCTCATCGCCGGCCAGCTCTCCGGCGTCGAGGGCTACACCGAATCGATCGCCGCCGGCATGCTCGCCGGGCTGTTCGCCGCGCAAATCGTCGCCGGCCAAATACCCATCCCGCCACCACGCGCCACCGCGCATGGCTCGCTGCTCCACTACATCACCCACGCCGACGCGAAGAAGTTCCAACCCGCTAACATCACCTTCGACCTCCTTCCTCCGCTCGAAGAAGACCTGCGCAAGCGCATCCGCGACAAGAAGGAGCGCCACCGCATCCAGTGCGAGCGCGCCCTCGCCGCCTGGCGCCAGTGGCGCGCCGGCCACACCACGGCAGAGCAGGGAACCGACCCCGCGCCCGAACCCGAGCCGGCCCACCAGACCACGTTCTAACCCGGGTTTACAATCCCGTACATGGCCGTCATTCACGTCACTGAAGCCGAAGCCGCCCGCGACCTCCACACCCTGCTCACCCAGGCAAGAGGTGGAGATCAGATCCAGATCGAGGGCGCGGCAGGCGTTTTCACGCTCGCCTCCTTAGAACCATCGATAGACATCCTTTCTATCCCCCGGCACACCAAACCTCGCCGAGCTTCGGAGGTACTCGCAGACATGGAAAAAAATCCTTCGAATGTCACCCTGGACCCCGGGTATAGCGAGCACTTGAAAGCAGTCATCGAAGAAGGGCAGCACGAAACATGGACGGAATATTAGGCGTTGTTCTGGATGGTTCGTCCGTGATTCAGGCAGAACGCAAGCACTTGAATCCTCGACAGTTGATCCTTGATGTTCAAAGGATCGCAGGAGATTGCGATCTTGCTCTTTCGACCGTCGGCTGGGTCGAGCTTCTTCAGGGACTCTACCGGGAGCGTAATCCAGGTCGAAGAGCCAGGCGAGCCGCCTTCTTCCAAGGTCTTCACAGAGATATCGCCATTCACCCATTCACTATTGAGATCGCTGCGCTCGCCGGTCGTATTGGTGGAGAAAGAGCATCCGCAGGTTTCAAAATCCCCTTCGCCGACCTCCTCATCGGTGCCACCGCCCTCCATCTCAACTTCGCCATCCTCACCGCCAACGAGCGCCACTTCCGCCTTATCCCCAATCTCCAGGTCCTCACCTTCTAGCATCTAGCCCACCATGCCGCCGCTCAACGCCATCGACGCCATCAGCCCCGCCTGGATCCGCACCCGCAACCTCCTGCTGCGCAAGCCGCTCAACTGGCGGCTTTTGCTCAAGATCGGCCTGGTTGCCACCTTCGCGCAGATCGGCGGATGCAACGCAAACTTCAACGTCCCGTCTAACCTCGGCGGCCATCCCCTTGGCCACACTCTGCCCGCCGCCGCCCTCGTCACCATCGCTCTTGCCGCTGCCGTGCTCGTGATCATCGTCGGTCTTGCCTTTTTCTACATCAGCTCCCGCCTGCAGTTTGTTCTGTTCGATATCGTGCTGCGCCGCGACACTAGCGTCGCTCCCATCTGGCGCCGCTTCGGCCCGCTTACCTGGCGCTGGATCGGCCTCAAGGTGCTCTTTCTGCTCGTCGCCGTGCTCTGCAGCACGCCCCTTCTGCTTCCCATCCTGATTCACTTCATCAAGATGGTGAGCAAGAGCGGCGAACCCACCAATCTCGGCGGCTTTGTCGGCGCTATCCTAGCTTTTGTCGCGGCCACTTTCCTCTTCGTCATCGCCTATTTCGCCGCCAGTACGCTTCTGCACGATTTCGGTCTGCCCTCGATCGCGCTCGAAAATACCACCATCGTCGAGACGTTTCGCCGCGTGTGGGCTCTGCTCCGCGCCGAGCCAGGCTCTGTCCTCTTCTTCCTGCTCATGCGCCTGCTGCTCGCCTCCGCCGCCACCCTGGCGGTCTACCTGGTCCTCGCCGTGGCGACGCTCATCCTGTTCATTCCTCTGGGCTTGCTTGCCGTTCTGCTTTTCGTCTCACTCCACCATGCCGGCCCAGGCGGCCATCTGGTCATGATCGCCGGTTGGGTCGTGCTCGGCCTCATTCTTCTGGCCGCGCTCTTCGTGGCCGGTGTCATGCTGCTCGGCGTCGCTTTCACTTTCCTGCAGGCGTACGCGCTCTACTTTCTCGCCGGCCGCTACCCCCTGCTCGCCGGCTACCTCGACCCGCAAGGCCCAGCCTACGTCTTCACCCCGCCGCCTCCGCCCATCGCACCAGCCGACGACGGCCCATCCTTCCCCATGGACCCCGCCCTCGCCTGAACGCCTTTCTTGTTGTCATTCCCGCAGGGAATCTGCGGTTGCTTCTGCTTAGCCTCTTCTCTACGCCGCCTCAGACTTCTTGTTCCGCGCCCGGATCTTGAACCAGATCGGCGATCCGATGAACCCGAACGCCTCCCGGATCTGGTTGGCCAGAAAGCGTTCGAAGCTGAAGTGCATCTTTACGTCGCGATCCGTAAACAGCACGAACGTCGGCGGCGCGACCTGCGCCTGCGTCATGTAGTAAATCCGCACACGCTTATTCATCGGGACGCTCGCTCGCTGAAAGTCCACCTGCTCCAGGAACTTGTTCATCTGCCCCGTAGAAACCCGCTTGCGTCGCTCCCGCGCCACCAGTTCCACCTTGGCAAACACTTCGCTGATCGCTTTCGGCCCGCCAATCTCCGGCCCCGCCGAGATGAATAACAGCGGCGCGTAGTCCAGATACTTCAACGCATCCCGCACCTGTTGCGCATACACCTTCTGGTCCGCCGGCGGCTTGCCGTCGGTCCGTGCCGTCGTCACCAGGTCCCACTTGTTGATCACGATAATCACCGAGCGCCCCGATTCATGCGCATAGCCGCCAATATTGGCGTCGATGTTGGTCACCCCCTCGGTCGCATCGATCACCAGCAACGAGACATCGGCGGCCTCCAGATGCTTGCGCGCCATGATCACGCTCAGCTTCTCGGCCATCATCTTGGTCTTGCCCTTGCGCCGGATGCCGGCCGTATCCACAAACCGGAACAGATGCCCCTTGCGCTCCACAATCTCATCCACCGCATCGCGAGTGGTGCCGGCGATCGGGCTCACGATGGCCCGCTTTGAATCGGTCAGTGCATTCAGCAGTGTGCTCTTACCTACGTTCGGCCGCCCGATGATGGCAACCTTCGTCTCCCGCGACTCATACTCGCCATGCGTCCTCTGCTTCCTGACCGGCTTCTTTTCGCCTTCGCCCTCCTCGTCCTCCAGGGGCTCAAACTCCTCCTCGAACGCCTCAGCTTCCTCTTCAGCCGTAGGCTCCGGTTCAGCGTCTTTCGTGTACTCCGGCAGCACTGCATACACCTCGTCCAGCAGGTCGCCTATGCCCGACCCATGCTCGGCCGAAATCATCTCCACATTGCGGAAGCCCAGCCGTCGAAAGTTTTCCGCCGCCCCCTGCTGTTCCACATTGTCGATCTTGTTCACTGCCAGGAACACCGGCTTGCCGCCGCGAATCAGCAGCCGCGCCAGCTCCATATCGGGGCTTGCGAGCTCGGTGCGCCCGTCCACCACCATTACGATCGCGTCGGCTTCATCGAGCGCCACCTGAGCCTGGCGAAAAATTTCGCTCGGGATCAGTGCTTCGTCGTCCGGCACCACGCCGCCCGTATCCACCAGCCTGGCCTCGCGTCCCTGCCACTCAACTTCGCCGTAAATGCGGTCGCGCGTAATGCCTGGCTCGTCGCCCACAATCGATCGCCGCGACCCCGTAAGCCGGTTGAACAGGGTCGATTTGCCCACGTTCGGCCGCCCGCAGATCGCAATCAGCGGCATTGCCTTGCTCGCGGCATGCCCCATCGTCACACTCTGCTGCAGCGCAAGCAGCTCGGCCTCGCGCCACGCCGCTTCCGGGCTATCGCTCTTCACTGCAGAAATGCGCCGCCGCACCCCACCTGAGCCCTTGCCCTCACGCTCCCGCGCCGCCTGCCGTTCGGAGTCCGCCCTGTAGCTCCGCCCGGGCCCGCGCTCCGCACGCTTATCCTCCTCGGCTTCGGCCGCACGCACCACCCGTCCGCGAGCCGTCTTCTCCGCGTCATCTCCGGTAATAATGCGCTTCTGCTCAAACTCCGGCGAGCGCCGCGAAACCTTCTTCGCCGCTGACTCTTTCGCCTTTTTCGCCGCAATTACTTTTCGTTTCCTGGGGTCGACCGCGCCGGTCGTAGGCTGCGTCTTCGGCGCCTTGCCCTTATGCGGCCGCGTGCTTGCCTGCCGATGCTTCTTGCCCAACCGCTTCGCCGTCTTCTTCACTGCCATCGCACACCCGCTCTCATCCCTGATTATAGGGAGGCGCGGGCTCATGCCAACGCAGAACCATCGAGCTCATGCCGCCCTTTGCATCCCAATAGGCCCCTATCGTGCCCCACCGAAAGCGGTACGTCACCGCCAGGCCATCATGCGCCGTCTCGTCAGGCTCGCCAAGCTCCTCCTCGAGAAAGCGGGCATGCTCCCGCTGCACCTCAGGCTGGCTCTCAAACTGGCCCAGCGTCGTTTCCATGTGAATACCGAACTCTACCGCATACAAGACACCCCGGTGCAGCTTCAGGGAGTAGTAAAGTTCCCGACCTGCATAGGGCATCAGCCCGAGTCCACGCGCCGTATAGCCGTTCTTAAAATCGAAGTCCCGTCCACGCGGCAAGCCGAGCCTATCGATTGCTGCGCTCGTCATGCCGCGCGGCAGCGTTATCGAGGACGATAGCCGGAGAACCCCGGCCTGGGTATCAAACAGCTTCGTCACTTCTGCTCATCCACAAACTGCAGCATAGCCGCGCTTACCGCATCCGCGGCTTCCAGCTGAAGGAAATGCGATACACCCGGAAGCACTTCCACCCGCGCGCCGGCGATTCTCACTCGCATCACCTCTGCCGCGGCCGGCGGCGTACTCGGGTCAAGTTCGCCCACCAGAATCATCGTCGGGCACTGAATCTCCGCAAGCCGCTCTTCCACCTCAAACTCGGAAATCGCCTCCCAAATCGCCGCATGTACACGCGCATCGTCACCCAGCACTGTCTTCACCACGCGATCGATCAGGTGCGGCCGCTCTAACAATGTCCCAGCCGTAAACCAGCGCGCCAGGCTCGAATCGACAAGCGCCGCCATGCCTTGTTCCCGTGCCGTCTTTGCACGCACACGCATGCCTTCACGCACCGGCTGGGCAAAGGTACAGGCCGTGCCCAGCAGCAGCAGCGAACGCACCAGATCCGGCCTCGCTAGCACCACCGCCTGCGCCAGCATCCCGCCCCACGAAAGCCCAGCCAGATGCACCGGCCCTCCAACCCGCTCGATCAGGGCGGCCACGACCTCGACCATGCGGCCGAAACCGCAGTCCTCCGGCCCGCCCCCAGACCGCCCGTGCCCCGGTGCATCCAGCGCCGCCACCCGGTACTTGCCGCGCAGCGCATCGATCTGCCGATCCCAGTACGTAAGGTCCATCCCCACCGGATGCAGCAACACCACCGTCCCCGCGTCAGGCGAGCCCGTCTCCACCCAGTTCACATGCAATCCTGCAATTTGGTCCTGGCTCATGGCCGGTTAGATGAAGACTGACGCAGCCCCGATGCTGTCCCCGGGGGAAACCGCCTTGTCCGGAGCTGCGAAGTGAAAGCTCAAAGCTCGAGAACCCAGCTCTCTTCTTCGCGCTCGCCTCCCGTCCTTGCCGCTTCGCCATCCCTTCGCGTATATCATCATCGCAGCGTGTCTCAGAGCCCCACCATCCCGCAGCCGGCCGCACCCGCGCAGCCCAGACTCCCATCCCTGCACGAGTTCTTCTCCCACACAGGCCTGCTTTCGAAATCCTCCCTCCACTTCGAGCACCGCCCCGGCCAGCTTCTCATGGCCAAGGCCGTCGAATCTGCGCTGCAGGACAAGCGCCACCTTATCGTCGAAGCCGGTACCGGCACCGGCAAAACGCTCGCTTACCTGCTGCCCGCCCTGCGCTTTGCCCGCGAGCGCAAACAGCGCGTCATCCTTTCGACCGGCACCAAAAACCTGCAGGAGCAGCTCTTCTTCAAAGACGTGCCGTTCCTGGAAAGCCTGCTCGGCCCCCTCAACGTCTGCTACATGAAAGGCCGCGCCAACTATCTCTGCCGGCAGAAGCTATACGCCCTGCGCGATTCGCCGCTGCTCTCCGGCCTGGAGGAAATCGAGCAGTTCCACCACATCTCCACCTGGGAGCGCACCACGCCGAATGGTGACCGTGCCGAGCTCAACCATCTGCCGGAAAGCTCGCCGCTCTGGGCCAAACTGGATGCCCGCACCGAAGCCTGCCTCGGCACCACCTGCCCCAACTGGGAAGACTGTTTCATCACGCAGATGCGTCGCAAAGCGGCTGAATCCGACCTCATCATCGTCAACCACCATCTCTTTTTTGCCGATCTCAACATCAAGCAGCAGGCGGGCACTTCAGAAAGAGAGGAGGCGCCTGATGTCGGCATTCTGCCTCCAGCCGCCGCCGTCATCTTCGACGAAGCCCACGAGCTCGAAGACATCGCCTCCAACTACTTCGGCATCGGGCTCTCGCACACCCGCTTCGACGAGCTCACCCGGGACATCGAAGCCACCCTCCGGGCCAAAAAGGAATCCACCTCCACCATCGAGTCGCTCGCCGCCACCCTCAAGGATCGCGCCCGCATGTTCTTCGCCGCGCTCCCCGTCGAGGGCGCAGGCCAGGGAAGGATGGAGTTCTCCCAGCGCGAATCCTTCCTTGAGTCCGACGGCGATATCTATCTCGGCACGATTTCCGCGCTCGAACGCCTCGAAAGTGAGCTTGGCAGAATCAAGATCGACGAAGCCAGGGGCCTCGCCCGCCGCGCCGCCGACATCCGCGGCCACCTCAAGTTCCTGCTTGAATCAACCGACCCCAATATCGTCTTCTGGATCGAACGCCGGGCTGGCTCAGGCGTGCGCAGCCTGGCTCGCCAGAGCATCCACACCCTCCTCCAAGCCACCCCGATCGACGTGTCCACCCTGCTAACCGGCGCTCTCTTCAACGCTTATCCCAGCATCATTCTCACCTCCGCCACCCTCACCGTAGCCGTGCCTAAAGAGAAATCTCCTACCCTGACCCCCTTCACCCACATCACATCGCGCCTCGGCCTTACTACAACCCGGGAGCTTGTCGTCCCTAGCCATTTCGACTACACCCGGCAGGCGCTCCTCTATCTCCCGCCCGGCATGCCCGACCCGCGCGAGCCCGCCTTCTTCCCCCAGGCCGCCGAGCGCATCCGAAGGCTTTTGGAAATCACCAAGGGAAGAGCATTCGTCCTCTTCACCTCGTACGCCGCCATGCGACAGATGCACGACCGCATGCTCGCCGAGCTCCCCTACCCGATCCTGCTCCACGGGTCCGCCCCGCGCCATGTGCTGCTCCAGCAATTCCGCGATACCCCCAACGCCATCCTCTTCGGCACCAGCTCCTTCTGGCAGGGCGTCGACGTCCAGGGTGAGCAGCTCTCCTGCGTCATCATCGACCGCCTCCCCTTTGCCGTCCCCACGGACCCGGTCGTCAAGGCTCGCATGGCTGCCATCGAAGCCGCGGGCGGCCAGCCCTTCTTCGATCTCCAGGTGCCGGCAGCCGTCATCGCGCTCAAGCAGGGCTTCGGCCGCCTCATCCGATCGCTCTCCGATCGCGGCGTCCTCATGCTGCTCGACCCCCGCATCCAGCGCCAGCGCTATGGCCGTATCTTCCTCGAATCGCTCCCGCCCTACACCCTCACCCAGGACATCCACGAGGTTGAGACATTCTTCGCCTCCGCGCCGGAACCGCTATAAATCCTGAACTCTTTTTGGTAGAGCAAGACGCCGGAAGCCCTTGATGTACTCTGCAACGATGAGCGCCTTGAAACCTTCAGTAGAGTTACGAGGGTGGGGCAGCGCCAAACACCAAACCAAGTTGTCATCCTGCAACTTGTAAGCCTGAACATCCGCTGAAATCTGGAAGAAAGTATTAGGCATCCTGTTCCACACGGTTCTCCCCGTCACGATCATCTTCGCGGGACGAAGCCGTTCCAGAAGGTCAGGTATGAGGGTAGAGGCTTCAACCACTGTTCTTCTGAGCGCCGATCTTACTTCAACCCTACTGTTTCTTGAACGAAGATGGTGTAAGCGCACTCATCCCAGACTTTCTGTAGTTCGTCGCGTGTTGGACTTTCTTTCTTTCAAAGCTGTAAACCGTGCACTAAGTTGCAGAAACTTCCGCTTTACATCTTCTGTCGCGTCCCAGGCTGTGATCACGCGCACTTTCAGTCCTCGTAACGTTGTAATCACCTCAAGAATACGATCCTGTGCCGTCATCCCCGCCTCTGAGAACCTCTCCTCGCTCTCGTGCCAATCCTGGCTTCGAGCATAAGTGTGACTCCGGAAAGGACGTACTCTACCTCCCTCAGTCGAAATTCCGGGACGTGCAAGATGCGCAATGTTCGTCTCGTCCCAATCAAACCCCAGCACCTTGGCCCATCCTCTCACAACACTCTACAATAGGGCGAACACCTCCCCATGGGACGCAATCTCTACATCCTCGCCGCCACCCTCTTCTTTTTTGCGCTGCTCTCCTACGCCCTATCCTTCTCGAACATCGCCCAGCAGCCCGGGTCGCCCGGCGATGTCGCCCTATGGCGCACCATGGGCATCGCCTTCATCGTCCTGGCGTTGGTCATCACGCTGGCCGGTACGCTTTCGACCCTCTTCGAGCAGGCCGAGCGCCGCGCTGAAGAAACCCGCGCCGCCCGCCGCCGCAAGCCATGAAGCAACGCAGGCTGCCTTGAAAGTTTCGTCCTCCCTTGTTGTCATCCGCGCGAGAGCTTAGGGGATATAAGATTTTTCCGCAAGGGGCGAAACTAATTTTTGCGCAGGGGGTTGACTTGACTGTAACGCCTAAAGAGCGCAACATCTTGGCAATCTGAAGAAGTTTTCAGGGTGCCGGGGGAAATTCTCTCTCCGCCATCCTGCATCGCCCGGTCGTTTGAGGGATGCGAGTTTGAGTGTTGGTATAACCGGGCTTGTTGAGCCTATGTAATTGGGGGTCCTTTTTGAAACGCTCTTATCTTATGTCTCTCCTGCTTCTGGCGACGCCCCTGGTGGCGAAGGCAGACCAACTTATTCCGGCCGGGTCGGTGATTACCTGCACGGTTTCGGAAGGCAATATTTCGTCCAAGACCGAAAAGGTCGGCGACGCCGTGCTGTGCTCGCTGAGCCACACAGAGCTGTACGGGCGGACGACGTTTCCGTTCGGGAGCTACCTGGAAGGCCACTTCGCGGAGTACAAGGATCCGGGTCACTTTGTCGGTAAGGGCTACATGACGCTGGACTTCGACAAGCTCGTGGTGCAGCCGGATACGGTCGTGCCGATCAACGCGCGCGTGGTAGCGACGCCGAAGTACAAGGTTGATGGCGATGGTCGGATTCTGGGTCAGGGCCATGCAACCAAGGACACGGTCACCTGGCTGATTCCGGTGCTCTGGCCGCTCGATCTGATCAACCTGCCGCGGCGTGGACCGCGCCCGGTACTGAAGGCCGAGACGAAGCTGACGCTGAAGGTGCAGGATGACTTCGGGATTCCGACGCCGCAGGAGAATGCGGTAAGGACTCCGGCGTTGATCTCGCGCCAGACGCCGGATGAGCCGACGTACGAGCAGTATCGCCAGCCGGCTCAGGTGCAGCAGAGCTATCAGCAGCCGCAGCAATATGCACCGCAGCCACAATACGCACCGCAGCCCCAGTATGCGCCGCAGTACGTGCAGCCGGTGTACATGCAGGCGCAGCAGCCGCAGGTTGTCGTAGTGCAGGCAGCTCCGCAGACGGTTGTTGTGCAGCAACAGGCACCGCCGGTGATCGTGCAGCAGCCGAGACCGAGGGTGGTGTACCACTATCCGCCGCCGCCGTATGGCTACTACCCGCCTGCGCCTGGGTATTACCCTTACTAAGCTGGTAAGAGGGCACCTCTTTCGAGGTGCCCTTTTTGTTTGGTCGTATTCCTGCGCGGGTGCCTCCGGGAATGACAACAAGGAGCACACGGTACAGCGAGAAGGCTGGTCTGACCCGGTTCAGGCTGCTCGGATGTCAGGCGTTCTGGCTCTTGGCCGGGATGACGACCACGGAATTGGGCGTGGGGTTTGGCGTGTGCGGGTCCATTTTTGTGCCTTTGCTCTTGACCACAAAGAGGGCGATGGCCAGGATGATGAGAAAAGCCGCGGCTGCCAAAGCGACGACGATACCGAAGCTGGGGCTTTTCGGAAGCGGTTTGTAGCCGGCGGTAGGGTCGGGATTTTGCTTTGGATCGAAGTCAGCCATGCGCTCTTTGATGCATCTCTAGGCGGCGCAACCGTCTGCAGGGTGGGAATTACTCATCGCGGCCGGGGCGCGCCATCAGATCGCGGATCGCCTCCCGGGGCGACTTTTCATGGTGGAGGATGAGGTCCATCTGCTCGGCGATGGGCATTTCGACAGCGTACCGCGCGGCCAGGCCGAGAGCGCCGGCGGTGGAACGGACGCCTTCGGCGACCTTGCCGTTCATGCCGGCGAGGATATCGGGCAGCTTGCGGCCTTTGCCGAGCTCGATGCCGACGGAGCGATTGCGCGAGAGAGCTCCGGTGCAGGTGAGGATGAGGTCGCCCATGCCGGCGAGCCCGGCCAGGGTCTGGCGACGGCCTCCGCAGGCCACAGCGAGGCGGGTGATCTCCGCAACGCCGCGAGTGATGAGCGCGGCAGACGTGTTCGAGCCCAGCCCGAGGCCGTGGATGATCCCGGATGACAGGGCGATGACGTTTTTGAGGGCTCCGCCGAGCTCTACGCCGGTGACGTCCTCATTGGTGTAAAGGCGCAGGCTGGGCGAGGAGAACTCACGTTGAATGAAGGTGTTGAGCTGCGGGCGGCTGGAGGCGATGACGACCGCCGTGGGCAGGCCGGCAGCGACTTCCGCCGCGAACGACGGGCCCGACAGCGTGCCGCATGGGTTCGAAACGACCGAGGCTACGACCTGAGTCATGCGCAGGTGGGAGCCTTGCTCGAGCCCCTTGGAGGCGGAGAGAATGATCTGGTTGGGCGTGAGAAGCGGTGCAATGTGGGCGATGGTTTCGCGCAGGTGCTGCGAGGGTGTGACGGAGAGAAGCACGTCGGCCTCGAAGATGGCGCGCGGCAGGTCTGCGGTGACCTCAATGCCGGCGGGAAGGATGAAGCCGGGCAAGTAGGGGAGGTTCTCGCCGGTTTCTGAGAGCTGCTCGGCGAGGAGGGCAGAGTGCGACCAGAGGGTGATGTCGTGGCCGCCGCGGCGGGCGAGCGAGATGGCGAGCGCGGTGCCCCAGGCGCCGGCGCCGAGGACGGCGATGCGGCTCATGCGGGCACCGACTTGGCTTTGGGGCTGGCTTTGCCGAAACGGCTCTCGGTGCCGGCGAGCAGGCGGGTGATGTTGGAGCGGTGCTTCCAGAGGATGAGCGCGGGGATGAAGAGGAAGCCGAAGATGACGGTGGGGCTGGGATTGCGCACGAAGTAGAAGCCGAACAGCGGGAACGAAGCCGCGCCCAGGATGCTGGCGAGCGAAACGTAACGGGTAAGCAGCACGGCGATCAAGAAGACGAGGAAGGTGCCGGCTGCGGCTTTGGGGGCGAGCATGAGGAAGACGCCGATGGCGGAGGCGACTCCCTTGCCGCCGCGGAAGGCGAGCCAGACGGGATAGACGTGGCCGAGGATGACGGCGACGGCGGCGGCGACCTGGAGGTCGTAGCTGCCGGGGAGGAGCCTGCGCGCAATGAGGATGGCGGCGACGGCCTTGGCGAGATCGAGCGCCAAGGTGAGGAAGCCGAGACCCTTGGCTTCGCGCGCGACATTAGTGGCGCCAGTGTTGCCGGAGCCGGTGGTGCGGATATCCTGATGGCGGAAGATGCGGATGAGGAGATAGCCGAAAGGAATAGAGCCGAGGAGGTAGGCGGCGACGAGAGTGAGGAGCCAGGGGTTCATGGGAAGTCAGTTTAGTTTAGCTGATCGTAGCGCAGGGCCGTTTGGGGACTTGCAATGATTGAAGGTTGCGTGAGGGCAAACCGGAAAGGTTGGCGGCTGGGCCGCTCGCAATGAATCGCTGGTGATAATACGACTTATGAGGACTAATGTTTACACCAGGCTGCTAGCGAATTGCTTATGAATTAGATCGTGATTAGCTCGGTTGATTTGAAAGCATTCCTACGCCCGCTCGAAGGTATCCCCGTCAACCATATCTGGAACGGCTATGGACCAGCGATCTTCCTTATTTTCAGTCCATTCATTCCGAGCACAAGTCGAAGGCGACGCGGGTCGGCTAAAAATCGGCAACAAAGATGGTTGACACTGCAGTAGCGTCAGCTTCAGCGGTGGGCAAGGCGCTGGACTTCGGTCTCATCGGTCGATGGTGCAACGAGCCGGATCGCGGCCTCCAGCACTTCGTCCCGGTTTGCTGCGATGCCTGCGGGCGTCGGGTAGATTTCGCGGTCGATTGCAATGCCTACTTGCTGTGTCGTCTTGAGTTCTGGTGTGCGCACACCAAGGCCGCTAATCATTGTTCGCATGCTAAACGGAAGTAGCACGGTGGAGACATCTCCATCGGCACCTGCAGTATGACTGCCCATCACGATGGCGCGCGGAGCCGCACGCAGCGCCATCGTGGTGTATTCGGCTGAACTTTGTGTCACCTCATCGACGAGGATCACGACTTTACCGGTGTAGCGGGGCTCGGCCGGTCTAATTTGGGCGTCGGACTCGGGCGAGAAGAAAAAGAGGCCTGGGTTCTTGGGTTTGATCTTGGTGAAGCGTGCGAAGGTCGTAAGGTGATCGACCAAATGCGGCCCGAGTGTGGGCGGCATAAACTCTGAGGGATAGTTGCGGATGTCGATGATCAAGGCGTGCGTGCCTTCGGCCAGCTTGAGATAGCTCCCAATGTCGGCAATTTTGACCGTGCCCAACTGAAGATAGGCGATCTCGGGTGACAGCAGGTGAAACGCATCACCGCCGAGGTCATGTCGCCAGCCTGATGGCGCCTGGTCTGCGCTTCGCACGGCGGCTATCTTTAGCGGTTTGTTGTCCCGGACGACATCCAGTGCAACAGCGCCGCAGGGTCCGCGCGTAAAGTCCTGTGCGACGTCACGTAGCCTCGCCGGCAGGTTGGATCCGGCGTAGTACGGCAGACGCTCGCTCACGAGGTTGGCCACGGTCTGGCCCTCTACAGAAGTAAGGATGTCTCCGCGCTGGAGTGAAGTCATAGGGCCGGACTGCCAAACGACGAGCTGGCCGCTAAGAAATCGTAACGCTGCTGCCACCTGGCACTTGCCTACGGGCGGCCGTTCGTCGAGAGAACTCCAGAGATTGGAATGCGAGTCGTGTGCCTCGCCGATGAGCTTGAGCGTCTCCAGAGTGAACGTGTGCTTGTCCGCAGCGAGCGCCATGGGCCGGACGTAAGCGCGTAGAGTGTGATGCAGGTCCGGGAGCAGTCCTCGATTGGGTGAAGTCCATTCCAGCACATTCCACCAGCGAAAAAGCACGAGAAGCTGATAGCCGCTGTCAGGAACCTTGATCTCCGGATAGGAAAGCTCGTGCCGGAAGTCCGGCCCGCCAAGCTCCGTGGATGCGAGATAGAACTGCTTCGCAACGATTGGACGGTTCTTATAAATGGCCTGGAGCTTCGTGCTGAGAGGATGCCCGAAGCGGGTTGCGTCGGAGAGCCAGGCGATGTCAGGAGAAAGCGCCAGACCGCGTTCCGGCAGTTGTGAGCAAGGGTGGCAAGGTTCAAGCGACCCCAGCGAGTCGATCCACGCCAGCAATCTCGTGTTGCGTTCGCCGGACGACCGGGCAGAAAGCACGACCGGGATTTCGCGAAAGAGCTCGAAGTCCCATTGACGCATACCGGAGGTGACGGCGGGGTGATGGTATTTCAAAAAGCCCCAGATTTCGCCGAGGGTCGCGAGACTTTCCACCTGCATATCCGTGAGTTGCTGAAGAGCCACCTTGGACCCGGTGGCGAACTCCTGGTCACTGTCCAGAAGGGTTTTTGCAAGCGCCTGCGCAGGGACTTGCTCGATCGGTTTGCCGTCGACTGCCAGCTCCAGCCCGGAGACCCACGCTGTGCCGGTGCCGGAGAGCAGCGCTCCAAATACGAGTTTTGCTGAGCCGTCGTAGAGGGGGATGTGCACAGAAAACTTGCGCCATTCGGCGGTGCGGTTGAATGTCTCCTTGGCGCCATTTTGGAAGGAGAGCCCAGTACGGCTGGCGTCGTCGGCGCGAAGCCACAGGCAGGCGTAGCCGTCGACATCTTCCACCCGAAGGTAACCGGAGAGCTCGACACTTTTGCCCTGGAAGTCTACGGGCAGAGAAGTCGTAACGGTCGTAAACCCATCGTCGGCCAATGAACCCTCCCGCGCAAGACGCAGTGCGGGATGGCCGTCGTGAGTGATGGCTGGATCGAGTTTGGTACTTTCGGGGTGGTTGCCGCCCCAATGCCCCGGCAGGCCCGAAGGAGAGATGGAATCCTCAAAGCGAAGCACTGTGGGTATGCCGGCATGAGAGCTCGTCGTCGCTGCTGTCTGCGCAAAAGCACCACTTCCAATGAGCAAGCTGAGGAGCAGAAGTCTGAGCATGAGGCGATGATAAAGCCAACGCGCCACGGCCGGAATGCGATGTGGTAAGTACCGATAACGCGCTTGCTGTCAGTCGGCGCCTGTAGCCAGTTCCACTCTGTGCGCCTGCGGGGCTAATGTAAGTAGCCTGAGCTTGCTCCGAGGAGGATGTCCGGTTCTGCTTCTGGTATTCAAAGATTGGCGTGGACGGAACTGTATACACGCCCTGAGTTCTGGGAGATGCGGAATGAACGAAGCAGATCTGAAGTGGGTTCGCTGCTGTTGTGGCGTCGAGCACCCGTTCATCGCGATGAGACCGCGATGAACGGGGTACGAAGTGACGGCTCGTCGGCGGTCGAAACCCAGCTCTCAGATGCGAGACCTGGGGCACCCGGGTTTGAGTTAGTTAGGAGAACAGGTGGCGACAGCAGCAGATCCCGGGGAGATGACAAACCAAGAGGACAGGGCCCCGAAGCTATAGCAGTTGGCGGCGGATGAGGTCGAGGGCGGCGATGGTGGCGAAGAGGCGAATGCGTTCGCGGTCGCCGGGAAAGTTGAGCTGTTTGACTTGCGTCCCCTCGTCGGAGGCGAGTGCGATGTAAACGAGGCCGATGGGCTTCTCGACGTCGGGGCCGGTGCCTGGGGTGGGGCCGGCGATGCCGGTAATGGCGATGCCGATCGAGGCTCCGGTTCTGGCGCGGATGCCTTCGGCGAGGGCGCGGGCGGTGGGTTCGGAGACGGGGCCTTCGCTGGCGATAATGTCGGCGGGCACGTCGGCGAAGGTGGTTTTGAGCGCGTCCGAATAGACGACGGCGCCGCCGAGAAAGTAGCGCGAGCTGCCGGGGACGGAGGTGAGGCGCGCGGCGAGCATGCCGCCGGTGCACGATTCCGCCGCGGCGACGGTGAGGCCGCGCATACCGAGCATGAGCAGGACGACTTCTTCGAGGGACTCGCCCTGGGATGAGAAGATCTCTTCGTCCATTTCGGATTCGACCCTGGCGAGGAGTTCGTCGACGCGGGCCTGGGCTTCGGCCAGGGTGGGCTTGGCGGCGGCGAAGTGCAGCTGGATTTCGCCCGAATGCGCGAGGATGGTGGTTTCGACGTCGGGGTACTGCTTGTAGATGGGGGCGGTTCGGGCGTCGACGGTGGACTCGGGCAGCAGGGCCATGCGGAGCTGGCGGCGGGCAAGGGCGAAGGGCGGAAGCACCTCGGCGAGACGTGGTTTGACCTGCTCGTCGAAAAGCGGCTTGAGCTCCTTGGGCGGGCCGGGGAGCAGGACCACGATGCGCTGTTTGCCGGCATGCTGCACAATGAGGAACTGACCCGGCGCGGTGCCGTTCTTGTTGCGCAGCAGCGTGGCGCCATCGAGGATGTCGGCCTGCTTGGTGTTGCTTGGGGGCATGGCGATTTTGCGCTCGGCAAAGCGCTTGTAGAGCCAGGCGATGGTGTCGGGGTCGGGGTGGAGTTCAAGCGAGAGGGCGCCGGCCACGGTTTCGCGGGTGAGATCGTCTTCGGTGGGGCCGAGGCCGCCCGAAAAGATGACGATATCGGCGCGGGACAGGGCGGCTCGGGCCACACCTTCAAGATGAGCGAAGACGTCGCCGACGATGGTTTTGAAGGCGACGGTGACGCCCAGGTCGTTGAGGCCCTGGGTGAGGTAGAGAGAGTTGGTGTCCTGCCGGAAGGGGGTGAGCATTTCGGAACCGGCGGCGATAATTTCGGCGATCATGTGGGGTTGGATGCGGCTGGGCAGCGGCGGGCTCGAATGCTTCTTTCGCCTTTGTGGAGGCATCCTATGCGCTATGAGCTACGAAGCGAAGGCGCTGCGGATCGACGGTGGATTTGGGTTCGACAAGGTGAGGGTGGAGACGATGGCGGTGGCTGAGCCCGGTGCGGGTGAGGTGCTGGTGCGGTTTCGGGCGGCTTCGTTGAACTATCGTGATCTGATAGTGGTGAAAGGACAATACAACCCTCGCACGTTTATGCCGAAGACGCTGGGGTCGGATGCGGCGGGCGAGATCGTGGCGGTGGGTGAAGGTGTGACGCGGTTCAAGGCTGGCGACCGGGTGATGGGACTCTTCTTCCAGCGCTGGATGGATGGGCCGGTGCCGGCCGATGCCATGCGGTATGCGCTGGGTGAATCGTTGGACGGCGCGTTTACGACATACCGGGTGCTGCCTGAGGATGGCGTGATCGCGACGCCAGACTACCTGACGGACGAGGAAGCGGCGACGCTGCCGTGCGCGGCGCTGACGGCCTGGCATGCGCTGGTTGAAGCAGGCGCGCTGCAGGCGGGCGAGACGGTGCTGACGCTGGGGACGGGCGGGGTTTCGCTGTTTGCGCTGCAGTTTGCCCGGGCGCTGGGCGCGAGGGTGATTGCGACCAGTTCGTCGGAAGAAAAGCTGGAACGGGTACGGGCGCTGGGGGCGGAGCAGACGGTGAACTACAAGGCGACGCCAGAGTGGGGCAAGGAGGTTCTGAAACTGACTGACAAGCGTGGCGTGGACCATGTGGTGGAGGTTGGAGGCGCGGGAACGCTGGCGCAATCGTTTACGGCCGTGCGGAGCGGTGGTCGGGTGGATGTGATCGGGGTGCTTGCGGCGGGCGATGGTGGCTCGCCGGATATGAGGTCGGTGCTGATGAAGGCTCTCAAGGTGGAAGGGATTTTGGTGGGCAGCCGGGCCATGTTCGAGCGGATGCTTTGCGTGATGGTGGAGCACCGGATCAAGCCGGTGGTGGACCGGGTGTTTGCGCTTGAGCAGGGGGTCGAGGCGCTGAAGTATATGGAGGCTGGAAGCCACTTTGGGAAGATTGTGCTGCGGCTGGAGTAAGGCAACGGCTTGGCTCTTGAGCTTTGAGCTTTGCAGCTTTGAGCTGACAGAGTGGCTCTTGAGCTTGGGTGAGCGCAAGCGGAAAGCAGATTTGTTCGGAATGATAACAAGAGATTGATCTAGGCGGGCAGGGTGACTTCGTAGACGGCGTCGCGGGTGGCGAGGGCTA
This sequence comes from uncultured Granulicella sp., assembly GCA_964282835.1. Taxonomy (GTDB): domain Bacteria; phylum Acidobacteriota; class Terriglobia; order Terriglobales; family Acidobacteriaceae; genus Edaphobacter. The sequence continues at coordinate 3,530,692 of OZ196157.1, read as the reverse complement.
CGCGGTTGCGGGGCATGAAGGCGAGGCCGACGAGATTGGAGCCGGAAACGGCGAGGGTGATCGTTTGGTCTGGCGTGATGCGGAAAATACCGCGATCTCCGCGATAGCTGGCGGCGAGATAGAGGTTGTCGTGCTGGTCGAAGGCCAGGCCCTGCGCACGGCCGAGGCCGCTGAAGAAGGTAGTGATGGAGCCGTCAGGGGCGATAGCGTGGATGCTCTGGTTGGAGGCGGTGGTAGGGCCGGTGACGTAGAGGGTGCCGGTGCTCGCAAAGGCCAGGTGGTAGGCAGCGATGGAGGGCTCTAGGGTGGCGAAGACGAAGGTTTCCTGCTCGCCGGCTTGGTTTGTATGGATCTTGAAGATGGTGCCCGAGCGATCGCCGACGTAGAGGTCGCCGGCTGCGTCGAAGGCGATGCCGGTAGCGATGCCGAGGCCTTCAGCAAAGGTGCGGGCGACGCCGGAGGAGCCTACCTGGTAGACAGTGCCTTCGGCCCGGGAACTGACGTAGAGCAGGCCGTCGGGCCCAAAGGCTAGGCCGGTGGGATTGAGGATTTCGCGGACGTAGGGGCGGAGTTCGGCGACGGTATCCTGCGGGCCGGGCGTGATGCGGAAGACCGAGACGGGAGTCTGGTCGCCGCGATTGCCGGAGAGGGTGGCGTAGACGTTGCCGAGACGATCGACGGCGGGGTTGGCGACGGGATGCAGGTTCTCAGCCAGCGGGATGGCGATCTGGACGGGCAGGGAGTTGGAGACGTCGGCCCCGTTGGCGACAACGAGCTCGCCGGGCAGTGTGCCCTCGGGAATGCGCAGCGTGGCGCGCGTAGGGCGGGCCAGGGTGACCAGGGCCGGGACTCCGGCGATTTCGGCGAAGAGAGCGGCACCGGGCGTGGGGGCGAGGCCGGTGCCGGTGAGGGTGAGCTCGCCGCCGGGAAGTGCAGCCTGGGGGTGGATGGCGGTGAGGGTCGGCATGGGTTTAAGGATACGCCTGTTGGTTGGGGGCTGGGTGTGGACTCACTCATCGCGGTGAGGCTGCGATGAATGGGGCACGGGTACGGCAGAAGCTTAGTGAGCTGACCAGAAGCGGATGGCGATGAAGAGGATGGGCAGCAGGAAGCCTAGGGCCAGGGCGAGCAGGCCGGCGGCGACGTCGTCGAGCATGATGCCGAGGCCGCCGTGCAGTCGCTCTAGGCGGCGGATGGGCCAGGGCTTGGTGATGTCGAGCAGGCGGAAGAGCGCAAAGGCGAGCAGCGCGTGCTTCCAGTCGGCGGGAATGGCGATGAGGGCGAAGAGCTGGCCGGCGACCTCGTCGATGACGATAAAGCCTGGGTCTTCGCGGCCAGCCTCGCGCGCGACGATGGTGGAGGCGGGTATGCCGATGGCGGTGACGGCGAACGCGGCCAGGAGCGTCACGATGGCCTGGGTCTGGGCGGTGGCATGGCTGATGTGGATGGCGACGAACCAGAGCACGAGCGCGCAGGCGGAGCCGTAAGTGCCGGGACCGGGGCGCAGGTTGCCGGTACCAAAGAAGGTGGCGAGGGTCCAGGCCCAGGCGGTGCGGGCGGTCGGGTTAGCTGTCGCTGTCATTGGTGGTCGATTTGTTGCGGTGTTGCAGGCCTTCGAGTTCGTCGAGCAGATCGGGGTCGTGGATGGGTGAGCTGATGACGTAGCCGCCGGAGGCCCACTTGCCGAGATCAAGGATGCGGCAGCGATCCGAACAGAAGGGGAAGTCGGGCGAGCCGGCGAGGACGACCTTGCGGCAGGTGGGGCAGAAGAGCGCTTTGGGAGTGGCCATAGGTTTCTATGTTAGAGCGGGTCTCACAATACTTTAGACAAGTACAACCGCAGATTCCCTGCGGGAATGACAACAAGGAAGACGATGTAGCTTTGCATGGCTTATCCGGTGTAAGCGTTGTGCCGCTTGAGTCCGGCGGCTTCGAGCTGCTCGACGGTAATGCCGGTGAGGGCGATGCCGGTGCCCGCAGGCCTGGACGGGTCCGGCACCTGCTCGGCGGTGAGGATGCCGGCATCGAGCATGGCGTTGTTGGCTTCGTCGGGAGAGTCGAAGGCGAGTTCATAGAGCTCGGAGGCGTTATGCGGGTTGCCAACGCGGACGCGGGTGGACGCACCCTGCTCGAACATGCTGAGAGTGAGGCCGGCAAGCGCGGTCTTGACTGGCGCCTGGCCGCCATCTTCCTCGGCTACTTCCACTATGGATTCGTCTGCGGGCGTTTCGTAGCCGTGCGCGAGCTGTTCAGCTTCCTCGACCTGGCGGGCACCGGACTGGACGGCTTCGTCGTTAGGGTTCATGGGGTGATTATAGGGCTCAGGCTTTCGCTGTGTTCTGGCTCGGAGCTTTAGCGCGCAGCAGCTTCCAGTCGGCGGTGGTCTGCTCGGCGTAGGCGACGGCGAAATCGAGAATGGCCTGGTGGAACTGCTTGCCATTGCCAAGATAGCCGGCGAGGGTGCGGGCGTTGCCGGAGCGGGCATGGCCGCGCGCGAGCATTTCGCCGCAGACGTGGGCGTAATCGAGCAGCGCGGGCTCGTCGAGCAGGGTAACGTCGAGCGTGGCCTTGTGGTCGTTGAGTTGGCGTACGAGGTAATCGCGTTTATCGAGCGTGGTCCAGCCCAGCATGGGGTCGGACTGGAGCTGCATGGCGCGCTGGCCGAGAGCTACGCGGAGGCCCTTGTGCTGCTTTCCCGGCGCAGGCAGGTAGGGGGCGTAGCAGGAGGCAACCTCCTGCTTAATCTGCAGGAAGAGAGGGTCATCGGGGCCATTGCCTTCGAGGTAGACGACGTAATCGCGCAGACCGATGGAGCCGGTGCCGACGACCTTGAAGGCCACGTCGATGGGACGGAACTGGTCGAGAAAGTGGCGGCGCTCGGGCAGCAGCGAGTCGCGATAGGGCTTGAGCGAGGCGATGATCTGCTTGCCTGCGTCTCCGGTGATGCGGGTGAGCAGCGGGGGTTTGGAGCGGAAGACGCGGCCGTGTTTGCCGGGCTCGGTGAGGTGGTCGCGGGTGTGGATGGGGGTGGAGCGCTCGGCCTGGCGGAGGAGCTCGGAGATAGGGGCCTCGGCGTTGAGGCGATGGACTTGAAAGCGGGCGACCTCGAGGACCGGGAGGCCGGCGAGCTGGGTGATGAGGCCGCAGTAGGCGTCGAGGAAAACCGAGGCAGCGTGATGCAGCGGCTTTTCGTGCAGATGGGCCTGGGCAGAGGCGAGCAGCAGGCTGGTGGCCATGCGCTTGACGTCCCACTCGAAAGGGCCGGGTGTGGTTTCGTCGAAGTCGTTGATGTCGAAGACGAGGCGGCCGTCGGGGCCGTCGTAGGCGCCGAGGTTTTCGACGTGGGCGTCGCCGCAGAGCTGGGTAAAGAGGTTCGTATGAGGGGAGAGTGAAAGATCGTAGGCCATGAGAGGCGCGGCCCCGCGAAAGAACCCGAAAGGCGAGGCGAGCATGTGCTGCGTCTTGAGCGGCAGCAGCTTGCGGACACGGCGCTTGTTGGCTGTGACGAGCAGCTCGAGGGGATCCTGCTTGCGAAGTTTGGGCTTCCAGGTGGCGAGTGCGACGGGTTTAGTTTTGTCCTGTTGGCGCTTGCCGGGTGTAGATTGCTTCATTTGTGAATGATAGGTGAATTCGGCTATGGAGAGTCTGCTGGGCCGCACACTCTCCATTCCTGGTTTCGGGCTGACTTAGTCACGGCAGCGTCGATGCAGAGCAATCGCAGATTCTGTTCGGGAATGACAACAAGACTGAGTGCTCTGGTTAGGCGGATTGGTTCCTGAGCGTGGCGATATCGATTACGTAGCGGAAACGTACGTCTTCGCCTTCGACCTTGGAGTAGGCGTCGTTGATGTCCTTAATGTCGAGGGTCTGGATGTCGGGGCCGATGTTGTGTTTGGCGCAGAAATCAAGCACTTCCTGAGTTTCTGCGATGCTGCCGATCAGCGAGCCGCCGACGGTCTGGCGGTGCATGGCGGTCTGCATGTTGTTGATGGCGACCGGGCCGAGCTGGCCGACGATGATGAGCGACTTGTCGCGTTTGAGCAGCGGGATGAACTTGAGCAGGTCGGCCTTTTCCGGGATGGTCGAAAGCATGAAGTCGAAGCTGGCCGTAAGGGGGTTCTTGGGGTCCGCTTCGTCCTTGAGGTCGTCTTCCAGAACACCTTTGGCGCCCAGGCGTGTGGCTTCTTCAAGCTTGGCCTTTCTGGTGGTGAAAAGCGTTACCTCCGCGCCCATGGCGATGGCGAGCTTGGCGGCTATGTCGCCGAGACCGCCGAAGCCGATGATGCCGACCTTGTCGCCAGGCTTGACTCCCCAGTGCCTGAGCGGCGAGTAGGTGGTGACGCCGGCGCAGAGGATGGGCGCGGCGACCTCCGGCTTGAGGCCGGCGGGGATTTTGAGGGCGAAGTCCTCGCGCACGACCATGGTGGTGGAGTAGCCACCGAAAGTGTTGTCGCGGCCGTACTGGTTCTTACCCGTTTTGGCTTTCTTGCTGGGCACCATGGGGCCGTTGTAGGTGGCTAGCCAGGAGTTTGGGCCCTCGCAGTAGTTCTGATCGCCGGCGCGGCACGGTTCGCAGGTATTGCAGGCATCGATCATGCAGCCTACACCGACCATGTCGCCGATTTTGTGCTTGGTGACGGCGGCACCGAGGGAGGCGACGCGGCCGACGAGCTCGTGGCCGGGCATGCAGGGGTAGACCGTATTCGACCACTCATTCTTGACCTGGTGGATGTCGGAGTGGCAGACGCCGCAGAAGAGGATGTCGATGACGATTTCGTTGGGCTTGGGGTCTTCGCGCTCAAACTCGTGGCGCTTGAGGGAGGAAAAGGAATGGTTGGCAGCGTAGCCTACGGTGGGAATCATTCTGGGGAGCTCCTTGGGCCCTGATGCTAGGGGCGACAGGGCATGGGATGCTCAGCGGGGGAGCGGGGTTACTGTTGCGCTCCCACGGGTTGAAGAGCCTAAGGCCGGTGATGTCGAGGAAGTCTCGGGTGTTTGCGAACGATAGGCCAAACGAATCTGTGGCTCCTCCGGATTACTGCACTCGGAGCGTTGCTACAGAGATTGTCTCAACGAACTTTTTGATAGACCTGTCCGAGATCGCCATTGACAACTAACCTGATCTTGGCTCCTCTTCCCTCCACGGGATAACTTCTTTTGTCTATTACGAGTTCTTCCTCGGTGCCCTGACTAAGAAACCAACGCGTCTCACCCGTGGTAACTAGGCCTGTACCTTTGAAAAAGGTCATTTCGACAGCCGTATGATCTGCCTTGAGGATGATAAAGCTTGCCTGCGGTCCAGCCACCACACTACTTGGTGACAGGACATATTCCCCGACATAATCTTCAGGATTCGCGCTTGGAATCCTGCAACCCATGTTGATTAGCAACACAAAGAGAAAATAGGGTGATAATCGGTGACTCATGAGCAGGGTACCTGAATGATGAATGTTTGATTGACCCGCCCCATAGGTAGCCGGGTACCAGGGGTCAAAACTGACCCTCCAAGAGTAGGTGGATTCGGGCTTAATCCAGGAGCGTGATAGAAAAAGGAGAACATAGTAGTCGCGTTAGTTAGCGTAATTTTCAGAGAACCACCGCTTAGAGACATACTCCACCCATACGAGCCTACAAACTGAGCTGTTGGATTTAGTCGGGAACGCAACGCACCTCTTGCTCCAAAATTCTGAAAACCGCTTGATGCACCCCGGAAAGAAACGAACTCACATGACTTGCGAGTCCGTAAGCTCCCAGCATCTGCTGCGACTCAGGAGAACTAGGACCAAATAACCTGTCGGTCGGGCCAGAACCGGTCAGCCATTGATCAAACATTAGACTGGCATTTGTATATCCGGCCCACCAAGTGGAAGCGCCACCGCTCGAAACCTGTCCGGCAGCTAGAGTGTGACAGTTATTGGAGGCGCTGCTTGACTCGTACAGAATGAGGGTTGCCGTTGGCGCTATAGTCTCCAGGGTATGAGCCGGAATGTCTTGGCCGGTGCCACTGCGAAACACTTGCTGGAGCGCTGTAACCTGTGCCTCAGTTGGCGCTGGTCCACCTGCCATGTTGGCTTCAAGGAGGAAGGAAGCATTTGACCAGGGATCGAAGATGGTATTGCCTGCGGAACTATTTTGGTTATCGGCTGGCGATGGAGTCCGCTTTTGCATAACAGGTGCGTGAACGCCGATCACTTGCCAGCGATGGGCGGCGAGGCGGTGAACTTGGACGACCGGCATGAAGGGAATCGCTTTATGCCGCATGCTGTGCTTGAGCATCTCAGGAATCGGCAGGATTGTTGCGGGGCCGAAGGGCACCTTCGGGTAGGGAACATCTGGGATTCCGGAGCGGGTCAGAGCCGGCATGGTTCCTCCACGGCGAGTTAGAGCCTTGAGGATACAGCTACGACGCCGCAATGTCTAAGATCGCAGAGGGCCCACAGCGAGCTACTCGAGGATCCTGGCCACGACGTCGTAGTCGTGGGACTCGGTGATCTGGGCGCGGTAGAAGGTGCCGGGGACGAGCGTTTCGTGGGGGCCGAAGTCGTTGATGAGGACCTTGCCATCGATTTCGGGGGCGTGGAGCGGGGTGCGGCCTTCCCAGAGGAGGTCGGTTTCTTCGCTCGGGCCTTCGACGAGGAGGTCGATCTCGCGGCCTACCCAGGCGCGCTTGGCGCGGGTGCTGATCTTCTGCTGCAGGCGCATGAGCTTGCGGCGGCGCGCCTCGATGGTGCGGCGGGGGAGCTTGGATTCGGCGGCGAGCTCGAAGGCGAGGGCACCCTCTTCGTCCGAGTAGGTGAAGACGCCGAGCCAGTCGATCCTCGCGGCCTGCACGAAGGCGCAGAGCTCGGCGAAGTCGGCTTCGGTTTCGCCCGGAAAGCCGACGATAAACGACGTGCGGATGACGATGCCGGGAATGAGGCGGCGAGCTTTCTCGATGAGGTCGAGAAAGATCTGCGCGCTGCCGCCGCGCTTCATGGTTTTGAGCACACTGGCTGAGGCGTGTTGCAGCGGCACGTCGAGGTACTTGGCGATGGTCTCGTGGCGGGCCATGGTTTCGAGCAGGCGCGTCGAGACCTTGTTGGGGTAGGTGTAGAGGAAGCGCAGCCAGCGCAGGCCGGGCAGCGAGGCGAGAGCGTCGAGCAGCTGGGCGAGACCTTCTTTCAAGCCGAGGTCTTCGCCGTAGCAGGTGGTGTCCTGGCCGATGAGGGTGATCTCGCGCACGCCCTGCGCGATGAGGTTTTGCGCCTCGGCGATGATGGAGCCCATGCGGCGCGAGCGGAACTTGCCGCGCAGCTGCGGGATGATGCAGAACGAGCAGGGGTGATCGCAGCCCTCGGCGATTTTGATGTAGGCGGAGGCGCGTGGGGTGGAGAGGATGCGCGGGGTGGCGTCGCTGTAAAGATAATCCGGGAGGGCGGCGGTGGCGCCGTCCCAGGATTCGCGGGAGAAGCGGCCGGCTTGCTCGCGGGCCTGGCCTTCGGGACGGAATGCTGTTGGCTCGCGGCCCTGGGTGCCGGCTTGAGGGTTGTGGGTGATGTGAGGATGGGGGCCGCTCCCATCCCAGGTCTCGGCTGGACCAGAAGGTCGGAGACCTGGGGCACCCAGATTCGTGGCAGTGGTGGTGCCGGTTTCGGCGAGGGATTGCACGATGCCGAGCTGGGGGACGACACGGAGTTGAGGGCCGTTCGATTGAGGGCGGGAGTGCTGTTTGACGGCCGACGGGGCGCGGGAAACGAGGGTTTCGTTGACCGTGGGGTTCGGGAGCAGCTCGAGTGCGGGCTGGGTGTGGGAGTCGATGCTGGGCTGCGCAAAATCCTGCGGAAGGATGTGAAAGGGAGAATCGCTCTGCGGGCTGAGGCCGGCTGCCTGCAGGATGGCTTCGAGCTCGCCGGTGCCTACGACCGCATCGACTTCGGGGATGTTGGCGCGAATTTCATCTCGGTAGCGCTCAACCAGGCAGCCTGCGACGACGATGCGGCTGGCCCTGCCGCCGTGTTCGCGCTTGTGCTGCACCATTTCAAGGATGGTGTTGACGGACTCCTGCTTGGCCGAATCGATGAAGGAGCAGGTGTTGATGACGATGATGTCGGCGTCGTCGGCGCGCTGGATGAGTTCGGCACCGTTATGGTGCAGCAGGCCCATCATCACTTCGGAGTCAACGAGGTTTTTGGGGCAGCCGAGCGAAACGAAGCCTACCTTGGGGCGGGTGGGGGCGGGGGCTTCGGCGAATTCAGGGGCGAGTGGCACATCTACCAGTCTAAATGGTGCGGAAGATCAATCGACGACGGATCCACACGGAGGGACGCGGATCAGGGCCGCTTGCTACTTCTTTCCTAGAAGCAGCTCGTAGAGGGCGATCGTCTGGTCGGCTATGGCTTCCCAGGCGAAGTGCGCTTCGACGCGTTTACGACCTGCTAGGCCCATGGCCTTGGCGCGCTCAGGGTCCTTGAGCAGGGTGGTGATGCCGGCGGCGAGTTCGCGGGAGAACTGGTCCGGGTCAGCGGGGAAGGTGGTGGCTGGGTCGGGGTCGAAGGGGATGAGGAGGCCGGTTTCGGGTTCGGCTTCGTCGGGCGGGATGACGACTTCGAGGATGCCTCCGACAGCCGAGGCAACGACCGGTGCCTTACAGGCCATGGCTTCGAGATTGATGATGCCAAAGGGCTCGTACACGGATGGGCAACAGAAAACGGCGCAATGGCTGTAGAGCTGGATAGCTTCGGGCTTGGTGACCATCTGCTCGATCCAGACGATGTTGTGGCCGCGGCCGGTGGGGTCGCCGGTGGCGAGCGCGTGGCCGGGCGGGTCAATGCCGGGGGGCGTGTGGTGCTCGACGACGGCATGGTGGCTGCCGGGCGTTTCCTTGCGCAGGGCTTCTACCTTGTCGCGCATCTCCTCGGCGATCTCGGGGGTGTCCGGCGCACCCGCGCAGAGCACCACCTGGGTGCCGGGTGGGAGATAGCGGATGGCGTCGACGAGGTGCGTGACGCCTTTCTGGCGGGTGATGCGGCCGACGAAGAGGACGTATGGCTTGTTGAGATCGACGCCGTACTTGGTGAGGGCGTCGGTGTTGGGCGTCTGCTGGTACTCGGCGAGGTCGATGCCGTTGTAGATGACGTGGATGCGGGCTGGGTCGACGTCGGGGTAGGCGGTGAGGATGTCGGCCCTGGTACCGTTCGAAACGGCTACGATGGCATCGGCGTCGAGGATCGCCGTGCGCTCCATCCACAAGGACAAGGCGTATCCGGAGCCGAGTTGCTCGGCCTTCCAGGCGCGCAGCGGCTCCAGCGAGTGCGTGGTAAGGACAAAGGGGATGCCGTAGAGTTTTTTGGCCAGGAAGCCGGCCATCGCGACGTACCAGGTGTGGGTGTGGATGAGGTCGATCTGGCCGAGCTCTTTCATCTGGCTCAGGTTGAGGGCGAAGGCATCAACGGCGGCCTTGAACTTGGCGGTTGAGCCGACCGTAACCTCAGGCGGAGGCTCATCGCCGCGGACTTGCAGATTGGGCGCGTCCTCGTGCTGGGTGCCCCAACAATGAACCTCGACCTCGATCTTGCGGGCGAGCTCTCTGGCAAGGTACTCGACGTGCACACCCGCGCCACCGTATACGGCGGGAGGAAATTCGCGGGTCATCAGGCCTACCCGAATGGAAGACTTATCTTTCACAAGCTCGACTCCGCGTAGGGGACTAGATAATGCCTAGCAGCTTGAGGATGAGCAGGATTAGCAGGATGGTCACAAGGCCGCCGCCGCCGTAGTAGCCGAGGCCGGGGCCCATACGGAATCCGCCAAAACCGAAGACGAGGATGAGAACGATGATGAGGATAAGCATGGTGGTGAGAGCTCCGTTCAGTAGTGGTCAAGGATAGCGATTGCTTTGGCCTTCACCCTTGGATGCGCGCAAACGGACGGCGCAGATGGACTGCAGATTATTCTTTAAGGGGAGCTTTGCTGCCTCGGCCTGCGGGTTCTGGCGAGAAGCAGATTTCGTTCGGGAGTGACAACGAAGGCAAGAGCAAGAGCAACCGCAGATTCCCTTCGGGAATGACAACAAAGGCAAGAGCAACCGCAGATTCCCTTCGGGAATGACAACAAGGAGAGGCTGCGGATTCAGGAGTACCTCAGGCGTCGAGGCCCATCATGCGGACGATGGCGAGGGCGTTTGAGCTGGTGTTGACGCCGGGTTTGAGCTTGTAGTCGAAGCCGAGCGGATCGTCGGGGTTGGGGCTGGCCATGTGGACGTTGGTGCCTCCGTTGGCGGGTGTGGCTAGCTCCGTGAGGGCTAGGTCGTGGGTGCTGAGCGCGCCAATGCCTCCGTGAGCCAGCAGCGCGCGCAGGACGGCGGCGGCGGCGGTGCGGCGGTCGGAGGAGTTGGTGCCGGAGAAGATTTCGTCGACCAGAAAGAGTACGGGCGCCTGTTTGCCGGCGGCGACGAGAGCGGAAAGGCGGGCGACTTCGGCCTTGAATTTGGAGGTGCCTTCGGCGAGCGAATCGGTGAGGGCGAGCGAGGCGCCGAGCAGCAGCGGGGTGAGGCGCAGCGAATGCGCGTGCACGGGGGCACCGGCGTAGGCGAGCACGGCGTTGATGCCGATCGAGCGCAGCAGGGTGGACTTGCCGCTCATGTTGGAGCCGGAGATGAGGTAGAAGCGCTGCGACTCGCCGAGTGAGACGTCGTTGGTGATGGCGCCGGGCAGCAGCGGGTGGCCGAGCTGGGTGGCTGTAAAGGCGGGCGCATGGGTTTCGGGCAGGAGCTCGGGCCAGGTGTAGTCCGGGTGCTCGAAGGCGAAGGTGGCGAGAGCGTTTAGGGCTTCGAACTCGCTCCAGGCGGCGAGCCAGGAGTGCATGGCGGCAGCGTGGTCGCGCTTCCAGCGGGCGATTGAAATGGCGGCCTGGGTGCCGGCGGCGAGCAGGAGCGAGAACAGCAGGAAATACTCTTTGGGGCGCTGCTCAACGATGGCGAGCTGGCTTTCGAGGCGGCCGAGCAGTTGCACGGCGCCGACGGGCTCACGCGAAAGCTGCTGCAGGTGTTGGAGGCGGGCGCTGGTGAAGCTGGTCTGCTGCATGAGGGCGAGGCCTTCCGAAAGCAGCTTGATGTTGCCCTGCAGACGCACCCCGCCCTGCAGCAGAGGCAGTACGCGCGGGCGCAAATATGCGCAGACGATGCCCTGGATGGCGAGCACGGCGGCAAGGTTGGGCAGGATGAATCCCCAGGGCCGCAGGTGCGTGAGGCCGGCGAGCAGCAGGGCCACGGCGAGCAGCGCGGTGGCCGCCAGCACGATGCGGAAGCCTGGCGCGAAGGCGGGGGCTTCTTCGGCCAGCCAGGTTTGAAAGAAGCTGGCGGAGATCTGCTGAAAGCTGGTGGTGCCCAGCAGCGCGATGCGTTCGCGCAACTCGGTCTGGGGCAGAAGCTCGCGTACGGCCTGCTGGCGGTCGACCGACTCGGTATGGCTGGCGGGCTCGAGCAGCAGGTGGGCCAGGCCGTCTTCGCCCAGGCCGGTACGCACCGTCGCGAGCAGGGAAAGCAGCGAAGCCGGGCCGAGGAGGTCGAGGTCACGCTCATAGAGGTGATGGGCGGGGCGGAGGTTCTGCTCGGCGTCGAGCCCGGTACGCTCGGTGTACGGTACGGTGCCATCGGCGCGCTGCAGGTTGTTGCGGTAGAGGCTGAGCAGGCGCTGCTGGCGGGTAATGACGCTGCCCTGGGCAAGCGACATGGAAATCAGGATGATGATGCCCGCGAGGCCGGCAACCAGCAGCCAAAGCGAGCCGGAGCCATGCAGCGAGCGATAGGTAAGCGACAGGATGAGGACGACGCAGGCGGCCATGCCCTGCAGCAGGCGGGTCTGCCGGGTGCGCGCAGCCTGGAGCGTGGCTTCGTGCTGCGCGGCGAGGGTGCGGTAGCGGTCGAGAACCTCGGCAAGTGAGGCAGATTCGGACATCGGTTGGAGCTCTCCCTCTCCCGATGGTAGACTGTCTTCTGTGCCGGGTCCTACGCGACGTAATCCCGCCAACCCCGCCAGGTCCGGAAGGAAGCAACGGTAACGGGCTAGTATGGGCGCAGTAGGTCACCCGGTGCAAATAATCCTTCCCACACAATAGAAGACTCAACACAGATGACACGGACGGGCACAGATCTGTCTGTGCCGAGGGATGATCTGTGTTTTCTGTGTCCTCTGTGTTAAGCCTTCCTACAATCCGGTAGTCGTTCAGGGGTGAAGTTTTGTATGCTGGGGAGCGTCCCTGTTGAGGTGGAAATTTTGAGTTTGACGCTTAGACCCCGGAACCGTGTACGGGCGAAAATCAGTTCGGTTGGGACCTATGTGCCGCCGCGTTTGCTGACCAACCAGGATCTGGAACGGATGGTGGCGACCTCGAACGAGTGGATTCTGGAGCGGACGGGCATTCGTGAGCGTCACCTGGTCGAGCCGGGAGTGGCGACGAGCGACCTGGCGGTTGAGGCCGCGAAGCAGTGTCTGGCCAGGCGCGGACTGGATGGCGCGGATGTCGAAGTCATCATCGTGGCGACGGTCACGCCCGACATGTTTTTCCCCGCGACGGCGTGCCTGGTGCAGGACAAGCTTGGGGCGAAGGGTGCGTGGGGCTTCGATCTGTCAGCGGCCTGCTCGGGCTTTCCGTATGCCCTGCAGGTGGGGGCGAAGCTGATCGAATCGGGCATGCACACGAAGGTGCTGGTGATTGGGGCCGATGTGATGAGCTCGATTATCGACTACACCGACCGGGCGACTTGCGTGATTTTCGGCGACGGTGCGGGCGCGGTGCTGCTGGAGCCCTGCGCGGGCGACGAGGTGGGCCTGATCGACTATTTGCACGAGATCGACGGGTCGGGCGCAGCGGCGCTGAACATGCCGGGCGGCGGTTCGGCGCATCCGCCGACGCATGAAACGGTGGACGCGAAAATGCATTATGTGCACCAGGATGGGGCCGCGGTGTACAAGTTTGCCGTGCGCAAGATGGCCGAGGCGTCCGAGACCTTGCTGACCCGCAATGGCGCGACGGGCGCGGATCTTTCGTGTTTTATCCCGCACCAGGCGAACAAGCGCATCATTCTTTCGACGGCCGAGCGTTTGGGCATGCCGCTCGAGCGGGTAGTGATCAACATCGACCGGTTCGGCAACACTACTGCGGCGACTATCCCGATGGCGATGCAAACGGCACTCGACGATGGCCGGCTGAAGAAGGGCGACCTGGTGCTTCTGGCCAGCGTGGGCGCGGGCTTTACGGTCGGGGCGACGCTGCTACAGTGGGAGTTTTAGAGGCGTTCGCCGTTCTGCACGGGCTGCGGGCGCTGAGCTTCCAGAGAGACATGACAAACAGCCGGACGGAATGCTTTGTTTTTTCATGCTGGTGGCCAGGGTGGATGGTCTATACCTGAGGGAACTCGCCGAGATAGAGCGGATGGAGCGAAGCTGATTCGTTTGCCGTGTCTGCCTTGAGGGGAAAGCTCAGGAGGATAGTGATGCATCATGATCCACTTTGGATGAGAGTGTTTCTTGCGGTGCATATAGCGGCTGGCTTTGCGGCTTTTCTGCTTGCGCCGGTGGCGCTGGTGACGGCCAAAGGCGGCAGGCAGCACAGGCGCTGGGGCATGGTGTACCTGTGGGCGATGGGCTTGGTGGCGGGGACGGCACTTCCGATGGCGCTGTGGCGGCCGGTGCTGTTTCTGGCGCTGGTGGCGGTGTTCAGCTTCTATGCGGCGTTTTCCGGCTGGCGGATTACGAAGCTGAAGAACCTGGCGCGGGGGGGAAGTGCGCAGGTGGTGGACTGGGTGGCAGCCCTGTTTACGTTTGCGGCCAGCGCGGCCCTGGCGGGTTGCGGGGCATTCAGGCCGGTGCTGGTGCAGAACATGGGGATCGTGGCGGTGGTGTTCGGGTTTCTGGGGATGCGGCTTGCGGCGGCTGAAATGTGGAAGTTCTACAGGAAGCCGAAGGAAAAGATGTTCTGGTGGTATACACACCTGGGAAACTTCATCGGGAGCTACATCGCGGCGTGGACGGCGTTTCTGGTAACGAACGTTCATCCGCACTCGTTTGTGCTGGGGCGCGCGCTCTGGCTGCTGCCAACGGCAGTGGGAGTCCCCGCGATCGTGGGCACGATCGCTTACTACAAGCGGAAGTTCAGGCCGAAGAGCAGAGAGCTGGTGGAGACGGTGCTCGCGAGCTGAAGCACTCATTCCGGACCGGCCTGGGAAGGATCGATCCTAGGCTTCCCTGAGGGGATGGGTCAGGTTGTGGCGGGCTTGCGGCCCTTGATGGCGCCGACGGAGTGGCTGGTTTTCCAGAGCTGCCAGAAGGCGAAGCCCACGCCGATAAGGATGATCGCCCAGATGGCGATGAGCACGGAACTGCCCCAGCGCAGCAGAAACTTGTTCCAGATGACGAGCACCTCCTTGCCGTAATAGACGCCCAGGCTGATGGCGATGGCGTGGCGCAGCAGGCGGCTGAGGGTAAAGGCGATCATGAATCTTTTCAGCGACATTTTGAGCGCGCCGGCGGCGAGTACGAACGGGCTGAGCGGCGTGGGCGGAGGCAGCAGGGCGGGCAGGGCGATGGCCAGGATGGCGTGGTGTTCCATCCAGCCGCAGATGCGTTTGAAGATGCGCGGCGGGGTGCGCTTCTCGATGAAGTCCATGCCGCCCGACTGGCCTACGCGATAGCTGAGATAGCCGCCCAGGGCAGAGCCGCCGGTGGAGGCGAGCAGCAGAAGCCACAGGTTGGCATGCTGCGCGGCGTAGAGGACGCACAGGATATCCGTGATGCCGGGTACAGGCAAAGGCACAAAGGAAGAATCGATGATGGAGACGAGGAAGACGCCGAACAGCCCGTAGGAAAGCAGAACGTGCAGAATATGCTGCGAGGCACTGCCAGGGGAGCCGGCAACGGCCCAGCTGAGAGCAAGCGCGAGTGTGGCCGGGGAAGGACGAAGGAGAGTAAGCCAGGCTTGCATGGGAAGTAGGACGTGCAAACGGGAGGGGAAGTCGCGGTGCGGGTGGAGGTTGTTTTGCGCTAGGCGACAAATGCGAGCTGCGGCAGCGGCGGGAGGACGTCATATTCCGCGGCCAGCTTGCGGAAGAGGCGGATGGTGTCTATGCAGGGCTGATCGAGATGGTAGTAGATGTTTTGCGTGAGATAGGTGTGGATGGTGGAGGGTGGCAAAGCGATGCGCGGGGTCCACTCCTCGACCAGACGCGGGATGTTGGCCAGGCCGTGGTCGCGTGATTGGGTGAGGTCGTCGATGAGGCGTTGGGCGTCGGCCGGTGTGGACAGGGCTTCGGGGCGGACGGCCCAGACGGCCGCGACCCAGGGCAGGCCGGTGTAGGCGTGCCAAAGCTCGGCGATGTCGTGCCAGGTGCAGGGGCCGGCGGTGCGTTCAATTTCGGCGCGGCGCTCGAGCGCGAGCAGGGCGGGGTCGCCGATGAGCAAGGCGGCGTCGGCCTGGGCGAGCATGGCTTCCGGGTCGGCCGGCGCTTCGACGAAGGCCGGCGAGACGCCCAGGAAGTGGCGGAACAGCACCTGGGTGTAGGCCGCGGACGAGCGTGACGCGGCATCCGCGGCCACGGTGCGGACCTGCGCGAGGCTGAGCGGCGCCTTGACGAGGAGCTGGATGGAACGCACACGATGCAGGCTGGCGATGGTGCATCCGGGCACGATGCGCAGGGCCGGGGTGAGGGCGGCAATGGGGATGAGCCCGAGCTCGGCGCGGCCTTCGTTGAGATCGCGGGCGCACTGCGAGGGTGCCGTGAGGTGGAGGTGGTAGCGGCTGCGCAGGCCGTCAGCCAGAGGCGGGTGGTTGAAGTCCCACATGAGCGGTGCGGGGTTGAGGAAGTCGATTGCCGCGACGCGTAACGCACCAGAAGCCACGACTTCAGTTTACGCGGGCCTGGCGGAGGCAATTTGACGGCGTGATAGTCTCTTCGAGAATCGGACAGGCACGGCATTCCACTCGCTAATGGAGCAGCTTATGGCGACTCAATCGTCTTCTCTCGTCACGCCGAACATGGCTTCTGAAGCCGGCCGCCTGGCGTGGCTCGGCCTGGTGCTGACGCCCGGGCTTGGGCCTACGCGCATCTTTCGTGCGGTGCAGACGGTGGGCGACGCGGCGCGGCTGCTGGAGCTTTCGCTGACGGAACTCGAAGGTTTGCGGCTGCCGGCACGGAGCGCGCAGTTCATCGCCGACGGACGCGCGCTGGCCGCGGCAGAGAAGGAAGCAAAAACGGTATACGATGCCGGCGCGACGTTTCTGACGCCGGACGATGCGGAGTATCCGGACCGGCTGCGTGAAATTTATGATCCGCCCGCGGTGCTTTGGGTGCGTGGCAACACGGCGCTGCTGGCACGGCCGGGCATTGCGATCGTGGGGACGCGCGCGCCTTCGCCTTACGGGGCGGGCATGGCGGAGCTGCTGGCGCGCGACCTGGCCAACCGGCGCATGGCCGTGTTCAGCGGCATGGCGCGCGGGGTGGATACGGCCGCGCACAAGGGCGCGCTCGACGCCAGGGGCCTGACGCTTGCGGTATGGGGCACGGGGCTGGACGTGGTGTATCCGAAAGAAAACAAGCGCCTGGCCGAGCAGATTGTGCTTTCCGGCGGGACGATCATCACGGAGTTTCCGATGGGCACGTTTCCGGCGCCGCAGAATTTTCCTATCCGCAACCGGGTGCTTTCGGGCATGAGCGTGGGAGTGTTGGTGATCGAAGGCGCGGAGCACTCTGGCACACGGATCACGGCGCGTTGTGCGATGGAGCAAAACCGCGAGGTGTATGCGGTGCCGGGCAATGTGACCAACAAGAATGCGTGGGGTCCGAACACGCTGATCAAGCAGGGCGCCAAGCTGACGGCGACGTGGGAAGACATTTGGGAAGACCTGCCTTCGCAGGTGCGGACTCAGCTTGAGGACGAGCTTAGGGCGGTGAGTGCCGGCGGCGTGAATGAATCGAAAGGCGGCGGTGCTGCATCCTTATTCACCGAGCAGCCGATGGGTCCGCAGGAGCGGATGGTGTTCGAGCGGCTGCGCCACGACGAGCCCCTACAGCTGGACGAGTTAATGGAGCAGATGGAAGCCGTGCTTGGCTCGGCGGAAATATTTACCGCGCTGTTTGAGCTCGAGCTGGCGGGCCGGGTAAAGGCGCTGCCGGGCAAGAACTATGTGCGCTGCTTTTAGGCCGCATTCGCTGGTGCTTCAAGGTCAATGAAGCAAGAACAGAAGCAGATTCCCTGCGGGAATAACAACAAGAGAAGCAAAGACCCCTGCGGTTGTTGTTCAGCGCCGACGCTGACCAAAAGCTGGTCGAAGACCGCATTGAAACGTTTGCCGCCGCGCCGCGTCTCTAACGTCCGAGAGCGTCGCTTTTCGGTGAGGTCCGGTTCGGGTCCATTGGCGCGATTCCGGCAGTCGTGTTAGGTTCGCATTGAAACGTACGGGAACCCGGCTAGCGGAGAAGGTTCGGTGGGTTGCAGGAAAGATTGAAGGGAACATGAGCAAATCACTGGTCATCGTCGAGTCGCCCGCCAAGGCCAAGACGATCAATAAATATCTCGGTTCGGACTACGTGGTCGAGGCGTCGATCGGCCACATTATGGACCTGCCCAAGAACGATATCGGCGTGGAGTTGAAGCGGCGCACGTTTGCGCCCACGCTGATCGTTTCGCCGGGCAAAGAGAAGATTGTGGAGCGTCTGCAGAAGCTTGCGGCCAAGGCCGACAGCGTGTATCTGGCACCCGACCCGGACCGCGAAGGCGAGGCGATCGCCGCGCACCTGCAAATGCAGCTGCTGCCCATGTTGAGGAAGGGCACGACGATCCAGCGCGTCACCTTCAACGAGATTACCCAGAAAGCTGTGAAGGCCGCGTTTCTGAATGCACGTGCGGTGAACGAAAACCTGGTGGACGCGCAGCAGACACGGCGTGTGCTCGATCGCCTGGTGGGCTACCAGATTTCGCCTTTGCTTTGGGATAAGGTACGGCGCGGGCTTTCCGCCGGCCGGGTGCAGACGGTCGCGCTGCGGCTAATTGTGGAGCGCGAACGCGAGATCAATGCGTTCCAGCCGGTGGAGCACTGGCTGGTTTCGAGCAAGCTGAAGACTGCGGCGAATGCGGAGTTTACGGCGAAGTTTACGGGCGCGGATGGCGAGACGGCGCGTGTGGCTAACGGCTTAGACGCCGAGGGCAAGGCACAGTTTCTATCGGGCGCACTGGCTGATGAAGCGGCTACCAACGCCGTTACGGAACAATTGCGCAAGGCTGCGTGGTCTGTGGTGAACGTGGAGCGCAAGCAGCGCAAGCGTAACCCCACGGCGCCTTACATCACGAGCAAGCTGCAGCAGGATGCAGCCGGGCGGCTGGGCTTCAACGTGCGCCGGACCATGGGCGTGGCGCAGCGTTTGTATGAGGGCGTGGACGTTGGCGTGGACGGTACGGTCGGCCTGATCACTTACATGCGTACCGATTCAACACGCGTGTCGGCGGATGCGATTACTGAAGCGCGGACGTGGATCGGGACTAGCCTGGGCGACAAGTACATGCCCGAGAAGCCGATCGAATACAAGGGCAAGAACGACGCGCAGGATGCCCACGAAGCCATCCGCCCGACGCATGTGGAGTTCACGCCAGACTCGATCAGGCAGCATCTCAGCGACGAGCAGTACAAGCTCTACAAGCTTATCTGGCAGAAGTTTGTCTCTTCGCAGATGACGCCGGCGGTGTTCGACCAGACGACGATTGCCATTGCGGCGAAGGCGGACAGGACGTACGACTTCCGCATCAGTGGCTCGATCCAGATTTTCGATGGCTTCCTGGCCGTCTGGGAGAATGTGTCGGAAGACGCGATTCTGCCCGATGTGCAGGCAGGCGATGCGTTGAGCATGCTGAGCGTCGACCCGGAGAAGCGCTTTACCGAGCCGCCGCCGCGCTTCAACGAAGCGTCGCTGGTGAAGACGCTTGAAGAGAAGGGCATCGGCCGGCCTTCCACCTATGCCTCGATCATCAACACGATTCAGGATCGGGATTACGTGAAGAAGATCGGCGCGAAGTTTGTGCCGACCGAGATCGGCATGGTCGTAACCGAGCTTCTGGTTAAGAATTTCCCGTACATCTTTGAAGCCGGCTACACGGCCAAGCTCGAAGGCGAACTAGATGCAGTGGAGGCCGGGCAGGAGCGCTGGACCGACCTACTTGACGGCTTCTACGGGCATCTTGAAAAAGAGCTTGCCGTAGCCTCGGGCGCGATGGAAGATGTGAAGCGGCGTGAAGACCCGACCGACGAACTGTGCGACAAATGTGGCTCGCCGCTGATTATGAAGTGGGGCAAGTTCGGCAGCTTCTATTCGTGCAGTGCGTTCTCGAAGGCCAAGCCGGTCATCATCGCGGCCGGGCCTTACAAGAAGGATCCCAAGGGCGTGCTCAAGAAGGTGCTGAAAAGCTTTCACTTCCCGATGATCGTGAAGAGCATGCAGGACGATATGACGCACTTTCAGCAAGAGGTAGCGGATGCGAAGGAGTTTGCCGTGGCCGTGGCTCTGGCCCAGAAGGCTGTAGGCAAGAAGGTGACGGCGGAGCCGGTTTCGTGCGACTTCACCAAGGAGAACTTTGCGGCCAAGCCGGACCTTTCGGCACCCGGCGCGGACGAGGCTCCGGAAGAGGAATTTTGCGATAATTGCGGGCGGCTGATGGTGCTGAAGAACGGGCCCTGGGGGCCGTTCATGTCGTGCCCGGGCTACTCGGACGACCCGCCGTGCAAGACGATTCGCAAGCTGACCCAGAAGGTGCAGTCGAAGCCGCCCGTAGTGCTCGACGAGCCTTGCCCCAAGTGCGGCAAGCCGCTGCTGCAGCGGGATGGAGCGTATGGAGAGTTTGTCGCGTGCTCCGGCTACCCGAAATGCAAGTACGTGAAGCAGGATCTGCTGGACGTAAAATGCCCCAAGGATGGTGGCGACCTGGCGGTGCGCAAAACCAAGATCGGCACGACATTTTATGGATGCACGAACTATCCGAAATGCGATTACGCTTCGAACCTCTTACTGGTGAATGAGACTTGCCCGAAGTGCGATTCCTCCTACCTGGTGGAGTTTAGCAACAAGGAAGGAACGTATCTCGTCTGCCCGAACAACCGTGAGTTCCTGCCCAAGCGCCGGCCGAAAAAGGGCCAGCCGGCCGAGGTGCCGACTACGCCCGAGTGTACCTATGAGCGTTTGATCGGGCCGCCGAAGCCCAAGGCGCAGGCTGCTGAAACCGATACGACGATTGCCGAAGTCGAGCACGTCGCCTAACCCGAACCGAAGAGGACACGATGGCCACTCCGCAGGATGCACAGCTGATTCTTGAGCTTTACAAGCTTCGTACGGAAGCTACGATGCGCGAATCGCGCGTGATTATGGGTACGGTCAAGTTCAACAGCTATGAAGAGATTCAGGCGATCCAGCGCGCTATGGGTACACGTGAGAATGCGGCCTGGCGGCAGGTGATCAGCTACTGGGAGATGGCCGCCGCGTTTGTATTGCATGATGCGCTGGATGCAGATCTGTTTCTGGATACGAATGGCGAAAACTTCTTCTACTACGCCAAGATGACTCCCTTTTTCGACGAGGTTCTGAAAGCTACAGGCGGGCCGTTTATGCCCAAGCTGACGAAACTGATCGAGATGTACCCGGCGATGCAGGAGAAGTACACGATGACGCTGGCGCGGCTGGATGCGGCGAAGAAGCAGGCCGCCGGCTAGGGCGCGGCGTTACTCTTCCTCCTTGCTCAGGCCCGCCACTACCGAGAAATCTTCAAGCGTCGTCGTATCTCCGGTTACGGTGCCGGTGGTTGCGAGTTCGCGGAGGAGGCGGCGCATGATTTTGCCGGAGCGCGTTTTCGGCAGCATCTGGGTGAAGCGCAAATCGTCCGGCCGGGCGAGCGCGCCGATCTCCTTGGTCACCCACTGTCTTAGTTCCTGCTTCAACTCTTCGCTGGGCTCGTGGCCTTCTTCGAGCGTGACGAAGGCGGCGATGGCCTGGCCTTTCTGTTCGTCGAGGCGGCCGACCACGGCGGCCTCGGCCACCTTGCCGTGCGCGACCAGTGCGGACTCGATCTCCATGGTGCCCAGGCGGTGGCCACTCACGTTGATGACGTCGTCGACCCGGCCCATCAGCCAGTAGTAGCCGTCTGCGTCACAACGGGCGCCGTCACCGGTCATGTAGCTGCCGGGCAGGTCGGCGAAGTAGGCCTTCTGGTAGCGATCCGGGTCGCCGTGGATGGTGCGAGCCATCGCGGGCCAAGGCTTGCGGATGACCAGCAGGCCGCCCTGTCCGGGCTCAACCGGCTTGTCGGTTTTTGTAACGACTTCAGGCACAATCCCGAAAAACGGCCGCGTGGCCGAGCCCGGCTTTGTAGGTACGGCACCGGGGATCGGCGCAAGCAGAATGGCACCCGTTTCGGTCTGCCACCAGGTATCGACGATGGGGCATCGCTCCTTGCCGATCTCGCGGTAGTACCACATCCAGGCTTCGGGGTTGATGGGCTCGCCGACCGTGCCTAGTAGGCGCAGCGTGGCGAGCGAGTGACGCTGCACAAAGGCATCGCCCCACTTGATGAAGGCGCGGATGGCCGTTGGCGCGGTGTAGAAGATGGTGACCTTGTGGTCGTCGACGATCTTCCACATGCGATCGTTTTCGGGCCAGTTGGGCGCGCCCTCGTACATCATCACCGTGGCTCCGTTAGCCAGCGGCCCGTACACGACGTAGCTGTGGCCGGTGATCCAGCCGATGTCGGCGGTACACCAGAACACGTCGTCTTCCTTCAGGTCGAAGATGTACTTGCTGGTGAGGTATGTCTGGACGCCGTAGCCGCCTGTGGTGTGCAGCAGGCCCTTGGGCTTGCCCGTGGTGCCACTGGTGTAGAGCAGGAAAAGAGGGTCTTCGGCATCCATGGGCTCGCAGGCGCAGGTTTGCGTTTCGAGCGTAGCGATCTGGGCAATCTGTTCATCCAGCCACAGGTCGCGCTCGGGCTCCATGGTTACCGGTGAGCCTGTACGCCGGTGTACGAGCACATGCTCGACGCTGGGGCACTTGACGACGGCTTCGTCGACGAGAGCCTTGAGCTTGACCTCTGTGCCGCGCCGATACGAACCATCCTGCGTGAGGATGAGCCTGCAGGCGGAATCGTTGACGCGGTCGGCGATGGCCTGCGCGGCGAAGCCGCCGAAGATGACCGAGTGCACAGCGCCGATGCGCGCGCAGGCCAGCAGCGCCATGGCAAGCTCCGGGCACATGCCCATGTAGATGGCCACGCGATCGCCCTTGCCGATGCCCAGTTGCTGGAGCACACAGGCAAGCTGCTGCACCTGCTCGTGCAACTCGCCGTAGGTGATGCGGCGCACCTCGCCGGGCTCGCCTTCCCACAGCAGCGCCACCTTGTCCCTGCGATTGCCCAGCGCATGGCGATCGATGCAGTTGTAGGCCAGGTTCAGCTTGCCGCCGGTGAACCAGCGCGCGGAGCCCATCTCACCTTCCATGACGGATGTGAACGGGGTGAACCAGTCCAGGCCGGCGGCGGCATCGGCCCAGAAGGCCTCCGGCTGCTCGATGCTGTGGCGGTAGAGTGCTTCATACTCGGCCAGGCTCTTCAGGTGGGCAGCGACTGCGAACGCAGGTGGCGGCGGAAACACGCGGTTTTCCCGCAGCATAGAATGCATGTGGGCGGCTTCAACCTGGGGGACTGCGGGATCGGGGCTGCTTTCGTCGGCGGAACGGGACAAGCGATTTCTCCCTGGGGCTGGGCGTTGCGTTCGTCGGTACAGCGCATGTACGCTGCCCATCCCAAGGTACGCTTTGCGGTTTACGCGAGCAATACCGGCTAGACTTTCCGCGCGGCATAACGGCTTTTGACGCAGCGCCATCCAAAGTTTTGCAATAGCTGTTACAACTGCAGAGCGTGAATTGTCTTGCTTTCTTTTCGCCCTGGGGTTGCCATGCTTTCGTTTCTCGATCGTGATCGCTCTATCGCACCGGCGGGCTACAGCCGCTGGCTGGTGCCTCCGGCTGCACTGGCCATTCATCTTTCCATCGGCCAGGTGTATGCCTTTTCGGTCTTCAAGAATCCGCTGCTTGCGATGGATGCCGCCGGGCCGCACACCTGGAATCTGAAAGCCGCGGGCTACATTTTTTCGATCGCCATCGCGTTCCTTGGGCTTTCGGCTGCACTGTTTGGTGCATGGCTGGAAAAAGCCGGACCGCGCCGCGCCATGTTCTACGCGGCCGTCTGCTTCGGCGCGGGGTTCTTTATCGCGGCCGCCGGTGCCTACGCGCACTCGCTGCTTTTGATCTACCTGGGCTACGGCGTGGTGGGCGGCGTGGGCCTCGGCCTGGGTTACATCTCGCCGGTTTCGACACTCATCAAGTGGTTTCCCGATCGCCCGGGCCTGGCTACCGGGCTGGCCATCATGGGCTTCGGCGGCGGTGCCATGATCGGCGGCCCGCTGGCCAACCAGTTGATGGCGCACTTCAAGGCGGCCGGTCAGCCATCCATCCCCTTTACCTTCATGACCATGGGCGCGCTCTACTTTGTCTTCATGATGTTCGGGGTCTTCACCATCCGGGTGCCGCGCGAAGGCTGGAAGCCGGACGGCTGGTCGGGCGCGGGCAAAATCTCAGCGCTTATCTCTACGCACAACGTGGCCGTCACCGAAGCCTGGAAGACACCGCAATTCGTTCTTCTGTGGATCATCCTGTTTACCAACGTCACCGCGGGCATTGGCATTCTCGAGCAGGCCGCGCCCATGATTCAGGACTTCTTCAAGGGCTCCATTGGGCCCGCGGCGGCAGTCGGATTTGTCGGCCTGCTCAGCATTTTCAACATGGCCGGACGCTTCTTCTGGGCGTCTATCTCAGACTTCGTCGGCCGCAAGATGACCTACTTCATCTTCTTCGTTCTTGGCGCGGTGCTGTTCTTCGTGCTTCCGCTTACACGTGGCGATCACCTCAACTCCGTGCCTCTGTTCGTCGCCATTGCGGCGCTTGTAATCTCGATGTACGGCGGCGGATTTGCCACCATTCCGGCGTATTTGAAGGATCTTTTTGGCGGCTATAACGTTTCGGCCATTCACGGGCGGGTGCTCACGGCCTGGTCGACGGCAGGCATCGTCGGTCCGTTGATCGTGAACGGCATCCTGGACCATTACGTGGCCAACCATCTGAACAAGCAGGATGCCTATCCGCTCATTCTGCACATCATGACCGGCCTGCTGGTGGTCGGCTTTGTCGCCAACCTGCTGGTTAGACCCGTGGCCGAGAAGTACTGGATGAAGGATCAGACGCTTGCGCCCGTTGGCCCCGCCCACTAGCGCACTCTGTAGCAAACAAAGGAGATCTGCATGGCAGACAACGTCAAAACATCATCCCCGGGCCTGGTGGCCGCGGCTTGGATTCTGGTCCTGGTGCCGACAGCCTGGGGTCTTACCTACACAGTGCAAAATGCGTTGAAGCTCTTTCAGACCCAAGCTGCGGCTTCTACCACAAGTGCGCCCGCGGCAAAGTAACTATTTTGCAGCCGGTAACCCCTTGCTTACGAGTCCCGGGCATGACATTCTTGGTTCGCTGCTGTTTCTCCGCAAGTGGAATTCCCCAGGGTGTGTCCCTATGTCTGATGTGCTCGTAGTGGCAGGTTTCTTAGGTATGGTGATCGCTCCCTGCGTCGTGGCTCTGCATGCGTCGCTTGCAGAAGAAGGACCGGAACTCGGCTACGCAGCCACGTACCGGCGTTTGCGTGCCAGGCTGATCGACACCCTGCGCATTTGAACTTCCCTGTCTCCGCTCTGGTGGGCTTCTTTCTGGGCTTTGCGTTCGGGGTGGGCTGCGCACTGGCCGTCATGTATTCCATCTACATGGGAGGCTACCGGGCAGCCGTCAAGGACGCGCGGCTTTCCGCCAGGCCGGAGCGGCTAAGCCGGGAACAAACAAAGCAGGAGAAGGCCTCCAGGCGTAAAAGCCAGCCTTAAGCGGCCAGCCGGAGCCTGAGAAGCTTGCCAGAAACACGGTGAAACGGGGCCGGGATTTGACTGCTATAAGGAAGCCTGTAGTTTCCTTTAGCTTCTGCCTGTAGTCGCCAGGGCATTATCGCAATGATGTCGGCGCTCCATCCAGGAATAGCAAGTTTTGGATCGACGAAAGATTTCCGTGGTCAGTGCGATGGATGCCGCAGTCTGTCGTTGCAAAGCCATCAATGATCTCACAGCATAGAGGAGCGCTCCAGCAGCGATCAAAGTGCTTAGGATGGCAGCGACAGCCTGAGTTAATGCTGCATGAACTTCAACACCGGCCAGAAACCGTGAGAGGAGATCAGGATGCATGTTGACCATCATTGCGTCAGCGTACACCTCTCATCCTTCGGATTCAGGGCGCGTTTTGTGTACTCGTAATCCTCCGACATTGTTTGCCTAAGCAGAGAAGGCACGTGAAATACTCCTGCACATGGCACCGGAGTACGCGGCCGTCTACCAGATCTCGAAGCAGTCGACTAACTGGGCCTTCGCTCTTGCGGGAGGGATTCCGCTCCTGGTCGGGATTGTTCTCATCTTCGCTAAGCGACGGTTCAAGTGGGAGCAGCCGCATTGGGCGGTGCCGATCTTTGCATGCGGCTTCGGCGTTCTCTGGCTTTGTCTCGCAGGTTTCTCCGTTGTGCATGATGCATCTTGCGAGCTGACCGCGTACACAGATGGTGACTACCAAGTAGTCGAGGGCACAGTTGCAAACTTTCACCCGATGCCTCACGAAGGGCATCAGGACGAATGCTTTTCTGTCCAGGACAAGCGCTTTTGTTACTCCGACTACATGGTTACGGCAGGGTTCCACAACGCAACATCTCACGGCGGCCCATACGCTTAGGTCCCCCGGTTCGCATTGCATACATCGGCGACACCATCCTGCGTCTCGAGATTCCGAAAGACCAGGTGCTCACGCCGGCAGCGTCAACCTCTGCTCGTAAGCAAGGAGAGAAGCAGTGGCAAGCCAAGACGGAGAATGATCCGACTGAGCAGCAGATGAACACTGCGTTTCTCTTCATCGCTATCTGTCTCACGCTCTGGTGGAACATTCAGTGGCGATGTGTGATGCAGTTCTGGCTGCGTCCACCGAATTGTGTCGCCGTGCAGTATGTGTTTCGAATTTTCTTCGCGGTCAGCCTGATCAATTCGGTGAGAGCTTTCATCTAGCAGTTGCGCGTACATCCTCTCACGCGTGCAACGATTCTTCCCACGTTAGAGACCACAGCAGTCTGAAAAGTGAGGCATCTTGTCCGCAGGCCTGCCGTAAATTCTAGCCAGCGCTTTGAGCAAGCCGCAACGTTAACGTAGAACGTGATCGTCCTGGGCCGCCCAGCGGCTCTTCTGAAAGTTGACGACGACCCAACACTCAGGCGATTCCAGGACAAAGTTCTGAGCGGAGGCACGGAACCCTTGCGCTTTGAACAAGGGCCGCAAATCCTTAAGAAGAATCTTGAAAAGCTCTTCGGTAGGCTTTACTTCAGCTCTTCACCGCAGCTTTCTTGCTCCCTGCACTGTTGGAGTTTTCCCGAGCCGCTACCTTGGCCGGCCGGATTTTGGAGCCGGGGCGGGATTCTTTCCTGGCCGGCGACGGCAAGATCAGCAGGTCGGGCCGAGATGCCCAGGCCACTCTTGACCCGGCGAACCATTTCCAAAGTCAGCGGGCGTTTGCCGGTCAGAACCTCCGAGACACGGGCGCGGCTCCCGATCATTGGCTCCAGGTCCTTGCGGCTCAGCTGCTGCTGCTCCATACGGAACTGGATGGCGGAGACAGGATCGGGCGCGTCGATGGCATGGCGCCTGGTCTCATATGCGTCGACCAGGGTCGCGAGCACGTCCAACTCATCGCCTTCAGGCGAGTACGGCGCGCACTCATCAGCTCTTCGATCCGCGCTACGGCGGCCCGGTGGCCCTCTGTCGTTCTAACGGGATGGATCTGCATACCGGCCCTCGTCATGCGTCACCTCTTCTACGTCAATGTTGTCGTATTCCTTATGCGTGCCGAGCCACTTAGTGAGCAGCACCTGGAAGTGATATTGATCGCCACCACCAGACGGTAGTCGTTGCCTTTGATGTTGAAGACGACCCATTCAGCCGAGACGATGCTCGCCGAACTGTACTGACTCTTCAGCTCCGCCGAAGTCTTCCATTGCCCCTCTGCAGCCTCGGCGTACCCGGCGTCCAAATGCGCTTTGACCGCTTTCTGCAGCTTGCGGTCCACGCGGTTCCGGACGAAGCCATTTAGGGTGCCCCGCGCAATCACTCTCACTGCACCGTCGTATCTTGCTACCATCATGGGAGCAACTTGGTTCGCCAAATTTTTCGGGTGACCTACGGCCGCGCAACCTTTCTCGTCAAAACTGCCCTGCGGAATCGAAAGCGACTTTTCCATGAGAATCCCATTTCGGGAACGAAATTGCTGAATGAATCCATATGATGGCATTTCCGAATTGATGTAACCTTGAGGCCTCATGAAAATAAGAATTCGGTCCCTCGCCATTCTGTGCCTTGCTGCGCCTTGTATGGTTCTTGCCGGCTGCACCAGCTCGCCATCCAGCTCTTTGGGCGGTGGAACGACAACGCAAGCAACGCCTTCGGTCGTGTCCATTACTCCGGCGAAGGTGGGAGCAGGCGCGGCGGTGACAACCCTGACGGTGAACGGAACTAACTTCACCTCGACTTCTTCCATTCAGGTTGGTGGAGTCGTGGAAGCGACCTCCTATGGGAGTGCGACACAACTGACCGCCACAGTTCTGGCGAGTCAATTGGCTAGCGGATCCCTGCTTCCTGTCGTGGTTTTGAATGGATCGTCGACCAGTGCCTCCGGGACGGTGATCAACCTGGAAGTCGACAACCCGGTTCCGGCCATTACCCAGTTTCTGCCGTCATCGTTTACTACCGGCGCGGCAAGCACCACCATTTCCGTGACGGGAACCGGCTTTGTCCCCACGACGACCATTCAGGTGAACGGTTCCGCGCGCAGCACAACATTTGTGAGTGCAACGCAGGTCAATGTGATTCTGACGGCGACGGACCTGGCGACCGCCGGCAGTCTGACGCTTGTGGCCGTAAATGTGGCCCCCGGTGGTGGCAGCTCCGCAGCGGCCTCCGTGCCGGTCAACAACCCCGTTCCGACCGAGACGACCCTGAACCCGTCTGTGGTGATTACCGGCACATCCTCTACGACCACAATCACGGTAACCGGAACGAATTTTCTCCCCATCTCTACTGTTCAGGTCGGGACGTCTTCGCGGACGACCACCTATGTCAGCGCCACCCAGCTTACTTTTGCGCTGACAGTAGCGGACCAGGCCACGGCCGGCCGGCTGGCAATCTCCGTGGTGACGCCTTCCCCAGGCGGAGGCACGTCCGCCGCGCTGACCTTGACGATCGCGACGGCGACACCTACGCCTGTTCTCACCTCAGTGAACCCATCGACCATTGTCGTAGGCAGCGCTGCGACAAGCCTCCTTGTGCAGGGGACGAACTTCACCGCGAATTCCATTGTCCAGTGGAACGGAACAGCCCTGGCGACGACCTACTACTCTTCGACGTATCTGTACGGCTCCGTGCCCGCCAGTCTGCTGGCGACTCTCGGAACCGCCAACGTCACGGTCACCAGCCCGACGGCCGTTGTGCCGGTCTCGAATGCCTTGTCGGTCTCCATCACCAACCCGCCGGTGCCGACGCTGACCGCTGTCTCTCCTGGTGGCGCTCCGCTCAGCACGGCAACCACGGTGACGCTGACGGGAACCGGCTTTACCAGTGCGTCGACGGTGCAGTTCGACGGGGTCGGCCTGACAGCAAAGTATGTAAGCAGCACTTCCTTGTCGGTCACCATTCCTGCTTCAGCGCTATCTCTTCTTGGAAACCACAGCTTTACAGTTACCACGCCGGCCCCGGGAGGCGGCACCAGCGGGTCGCTTCCATTTACCGCCTACATCGGCATTCCCAACAATGCCATGGCTCTGAATCCGGTAAGCGGCCTTCTGTATGTTTCGGTGCCCAGCTCGGCCGGCGCGCCGTACGGCAATTCGGTTGTGTCGGTCGATCCGGCAACGGGCAGCCTGGGCACGCCAATCCCCGTGGGAAGCGAGCCGAACAAGCTTGCCATCTCCAGCGACGGTACGACGCTGTGGGTGGGTCTCGATGGAGCTTCGGCAGTTCGCATGGTGAATCTGACCACAGGTATCGCGGGTCTCCAGTTTTCCCTGGGAGACAATGCCGGAACGTACAATTACCCACCGATTGTGCACGCCATCAGGGTTCTGCCGGGTACCACAACCTCGATCGTCGCCAGCATCACGTCGCACTATGGCTTGTATAACGACCTGCTGGCCATCTTCGACAATGGCGTGCAGCGCACCAACACTGCGTATCTTTCCACAATCAGTACGCTGCCTGCGATCGCGGTCAACTCGTCGAAGGCCGAGGTGTACGCCACCAGCTATGAGTCCGGCTACCAGGTCTTCACGTATAACGCGGCCGGGCTGACGGCGCTGGCCGGCAATACGGGCACCAACAATTACAACTCGATCTACGGGACGGCCCTCCAGGTCGATAACGGACGCGCCTACCTGGATACAGGCCAGGTGCTCAACTCCGAAACCGGCATGTTGCTTGGCACGTATTACACCACCGGCACGACTGCCGCCACGGGACCGGATGTTTCCGATTCCAGCCTCGGCAAGAGCTTTATCCTGAATGGCACGTCAAGCTATGGCGGCGGGTTCACGGCAGCGACCCAGATTCAGGCGTTCAACCAGACTACGTTCATCCCGGTCGCCTCATCTATCATTCCCTTCAGTGGAGCCCTCTCCGGAACCAAGTACGGTTCTCAAGGCTCCTCCGATACCACGCTGAATGGGTACAACAACATCGATACCTTACTGCGTTGGGGAAGCAATGGACTGGTTTTCCGGGCAAGCAACGGTGTGTTCAGCTTCCGGTCCAACGTCGTGCAGGACCTGAGCGCGACCAACGCCGATCTTGCGGTCACCGCGGCGGGGCCGGCGACGGCAGCCACCGGAAGCACCTTCACCGTCACCTCGACCGTGACCAACAACGGACCGGCAGCCGCTTCAGCCGTCACCCTGTCGGAGACGATCCCGGCCAACACCACGCTTGTTTCTGCTTCCAGTTCGCGGGGCACCTGCGCCGCGACGACGGTGGCGCGATGCAACCTGAATGCACTGGCAAACGGGGCCAACGCGACAGTCACCCTGACGCTGCAGGCTATGTCGGCCGGATCGGCCGCGGTGACGGTCAGTGTGCTTGCCGACCAAAACGACCCGGCAAGCAGCAACAACGTGGCGACGGCGACTACAACCGTAAGCGGTAACAGCTATGCGGCAGTTCCCGCCATTGCCACGCTTTCCCCGAATGCAGCGGTGGCCGGTTCAACCGATGTCACACTTACCCTCACCGGGACTGGATTCGTAAGCAACTCCGTGGTTTACCTGGGGTCCACTTCGCTAAGCACCACGTATGTCAGCTCAACGCAGGTGATGGCGATTGTGCCTGCATCGCAGATCACCGCGCTGGGATGGTTGGCGATTTCGGTAAGCAGCCCCGCTCCGGGAGGAGGCACGAGCAACGTGATGCCGTTCTCCGTCTACCAGGTGGTCAATCTTACCGCCAACCACCTGATTGCCGATCCGTACTCGAGGAATCTGTACGCTTCGGTAAACGGCTCGGCGACCCAGGTTACCGGGAACTCCATCATTTCCATCAATCCAGGCACCGGAGCGCTGGGAACACCGGTCGTCGTCGGCAGCCAGCCTACCGCCATGGCTGAAACGGATGATGGTCAGTACCTGTATGTCGACCAAACAGGGAGCATGTCTGTGGGCAGATTCAATCTGCTGACGCAGACATACGAGTTCAGCTTTCCCATCACGGCAGGCGCGAACTACTACTACACGTCCCCTGCGCTGCGCGGCATTGCCACCCTGCCCGGGAGCAATACCACAGTGGCCGTGGATGAGGGCTTGTCGGTTGGAGTGGCTCTCTGGGACGTTAATGCCACCCAGAAAACGGGGACACAGCGCGGCAGTTCCACGGGCACTTACAACGGGTCCAGTCCGCAGTTTCTTAACGCCGCAACCCTGTTTACGTTCGATACCGATACGACGGGAGCGGAATTCTACCGCTACGGCGTCAGCGCGACAGGTCTTTCCGGCTCTTACACCGCGGCCTATACCCTGAACAACTTTAGCGCATTCAAGATCCGTGCCGGTCTTGCCTATGCGAATAACGGTGGAGTCGCAAACCCAGCCGTAACACCAGTTGCTCCCTTGGGTGTCTTTCTTTCCTCTGCTTCCAGTACATACGTCTTTTCAGCCAGCCAAATCACAGAGCCGGATCCCTCACTTGGGCGCTCCTTCTTTGCCGCGCCTTCCACTTCGAGCAACACAGCGGGAATTATTCTGAGCGGCTTTAACCAGTCCACGTATGGACTTACGAGTTCGGTAACCTTGCCGACCGTAAGTTTGTCTTTTACCTCAAGCTCCAACTTGGTGGATCTCGTACGCTGGGGTCAGGATGGTCTTGCACTCTTGACCTCCACCGGGCAAGTCGTGCTACTTCGTGGACCATTTGTGACACCGCAGTTGCTTGTCACCAACACAGCGGCGACCCTGAGCGCTTCTTCCAGCACAACCCTTTCCCACGGCTCCGGAAATGTTCTTCTGACACTGACTGGGTCCAATTTCGTTCCGGGCGTTGCTGTCACCTACAATGGTGGCTACCGCACCACGACGATTGTGGACCCGACCCATGTCACCGTGGCACTTCCTGCCAGCGACCTTGCCGCGGCTGGCTCTGCGTCCCTGGTGGCTACAAACCCGGGTGCATCTGCCTCCAACACGCTGACTCTGACGATCAACTAAATATCCTGCGCCTTCGCCTGCTTGACCCTAAACCGGGGTAGGCAGGCGAAGGCGCTGTGTATTGACTTTCTTCGAAAAGCCACAAAGAAAATGGCCAATCGGACACTTGAAGACTCAGGCGTGAAGCAGGATTTATCCGAGCTGATCGAATCATTACTACAGCATTGGATTTCTGCACGTCCGAATTCAGACTTTTACATTTCCACCTGAGCAGTATGAGCACTTGCCGGAGAGAAACAGAATGGCGCGTAAACCCAAGAACGACGCTTTAGGGGGCAGCCCAGCGGATAAACTGATCAGCGCGGCTGTCGATATTCGCATGAGCCCTGATGCGGTTGAGCGGTCCTACATGGCGCGTCAGTTGGTCCAATGCACCTTGCCTCACTCCGATCCTGGCAACGTGCCTCTCTGGACGCGCACGAACGGCTTTCTGACCCTCACGCTTGAGCCATATACCGACC
Source organism: uncultured Granulicella sp. (assembly GCA_964282835.1). Taxonomy (GTDB): domain Bacteria; phylum Acidobacteriota; class Terriglobia; order Terriglobales; family Acidobacteriaceae; genus Edaphobacter. The sequence goes on along the minus strand of OZ196157.1, from coordinate 3,498,318 downwards.
GCAAGACGCTCCAGCACCAGTACCCCTACGGAAGCATACCCCGGCTCCTGCTGTTCTGGATGTGACCGAGGCTATTCAGAAGAAGTCTCGGCACATCCGGCTTGGGAACAGCCTTGATCCTTTCATGCGAGAGATTGGCATTAAGCCAAGGACCGGGGGAGGGAAGCGGGGCGACGCTGCCCGCCTTCATGCGCAGATGGAACGCCTGTTCCGATCCACAATCTCCTTTGAGGACCAGCGACCGACCCACAAGACCTGGGTTGATATGCGGGTTGCTCCCAAGGCGATGCTCTGGTAGGACATCAGCCGCTCACAGCAGGACAATCTTTGGGAGAGCTGGGTCGAACTGGGCGAGGACTTCTATGCTGCCATCACCGCTGCGCCGGTCCCCGTGGACATGCGGGCTCTCCGGGCGTTGAAGCGGTCCCCCCTAGCCCTCGACCTTTACGTATGGGTGGTTCACACGGCCTTCATCGCCAGCCGAAAGCGTGAAGCACGGGTGGTGCCTTGGAAGGGCTCCACGGGCAGATGGGGCCGAGTACGCCGAGATCCGGCGATTCAAGCAGAGCGCCTTGGTCGCGCTCAAGAAGATCGCGCTCGTTTACCCCGCTTTGCGGCTGGAAACCACCCAAACCGACCTTATCGTTCATCCTCACCAACTGCGATTCCAGCCAAGGTTTAGGCTTTTCCGAGTTTCGCTACGGTGAAACGGGGCCAAGAGTTTGCCCCATTTATGACTTTGCTACGATGAAACGGGGCCTCTGCTACGGTGCAACGGGGCCCGCAGCTGTGCCTTCAACTCGGCCACCTCGGCGCTCAGCTTGCGCACCGCGTCGACCAACTCTCCGATATTTTTCTCCTCGGACGACGGCGTCTTGCCTTCGATGTAGAACGTTCCATTGGGTTCGAGCACACATTTACGCACTTCGTCGGCGCTGTCCAGGCCCTGCTTGTGCAGGACGGAAAGCAGCTCCGTTTCCGTAAGCGTTTCTTTCTTCAGGGCTTCCTGGTTGATGATGCCGTCCAGGATCAGCACGGTCGAGTTGCCCTCAAGCGCCGCATTGACCTTGGGAAAGTGGTATAGGAAACGCATGAGGATCCAGTTGATGGTGAGCAGCGAGATGGCCCCGATGACGCCACCGAGCAGCGAGTTGTCGTTGCCGATAATGGCGTTCTGCACGGTGTTCGAGAGCGTCAGCAGCACAACCAGGTCGAACGGATTCAGCTGCGCCAATTCGCGTTTGCCGAACAGCCGCAACAAAAGGATCAGCACGACATACATGAGGATCGGGCGCAGAATCTTTTCAACAATCGGCAGCTCGACATGGAACATGCTTTGTTCGATTTGCTGTAGATAGGGCAGGCCGGCTTGAGCGATCATAGAAGGCAAGGGTCCTCCGGTAGAGCTTTTGATGCGTACGGGTCGCGCTCGCCGGGCGGAGAGACTCTGGCATTTGCGGCGAGTCGCTGCGCCGGCGATGGCGTGTGCGGGTGAGTGACAGGAAGACAGGCAGCAGCGGCAACGATCTGGCAGGCTCTACACTTGTCTGGTATGCGCCAATCGCCTGCAACAAAAGTATCAGTGTATAAACCGTCGTGTCCTTGCAAACTCTAAGGGGTTACTTTAGTTTTGCCGATAAGGGAAGGGAAGTCTGTTTCGTCAAACGCTCAGGACTATTGAGATTCACCCTGATAGAGAGACATGCAGCTTGTAACTTTCGTTTGATATGGTTGTTCTATGTTGCTTTTACGCGGAATGAGCGTATCGGTAAGCTGAAACTTCGAGCGACCGGATGAACCTTCTTCCGGGACTTCCGCAACGATCGTAGTATCGAAGCCGCACAGACGGCTCGCCAGATTCTTGAGACACCTTCGGGTTCTTGCAACCTCTCCGTCTGCCGCCTCCGCACCATGAGGCCATCTTTAAGGACCTTCCGTATGCCGAAGCCTCTTCGCAGCAGTGAACCCGACCAGCCCAAGGATCTTCAGTTCGCGCATTTCGGAGTGCTTGATTCCGGCAGCCAGAGCAAAGGCTCGCTGCTTACTGCTGTGATCACCAACGTGCTGCTGGCCTTGATCGCGATCATCCTGGGTGCGGCGGTACACAACGTCGTCAAGCCGAAAGAAAAGGTGGCGCTCTTTGTGCCGCTCGCTGAAAAGCCGCCCGAGCCGATCAAGCCGAAAATCATTCCGCCCAAGATCGTGCCGCCCAAGGTGATTCCGAAGCCGGTCGAACCCAAGATCAAGCTCCCCGATGTCAAGGTGGTTGAGCCGCCCAAGCCGGTGGCCGTCAACATTCCAAAGCCGATGCCGGTGGTTACGCCGGCTCCGCCCAAGGCTGTGGTCGCGGCTGCCGCGCCCAAGCCGGTGGCCGTCAACCTGGCGCAATCGGCTTCGGTGGTCAACCACGATGCCCATCCATCCGCGGTCGCGCTCGGTCATCCTGACAACCCCATCCATCCCTCGAACTCGCCGGCGACCGCTTCGGTCAACCTGGGCCAGCGCGGTATGCAGGGCATGCCGGCAAGCAACACCGGCGGCGGGCCTAATTCGACTCGCGTCAATCTCGGTTCTGGCCAGCCCGGTGGAAGCCTGAACGGTACCGGCTCCAGAGCGGTCGCTGGGGTGAGTCTCGGAACTCCAGGCGGAACGCCGGGCGGCAAGGGTAATGGAGTTGGAACCCGGCCCGCGACTGTAGCTCTCGGCAATACGCCTCCGCCTCCCGCTCCGCCTTCGGCTCTGGCCACCCGGCCCACGGTAAGCCGTCCGCCCCAGGTAACCTTCAAGCCGCGTCCGGTCTACACCACTGAAGCGACCGCGAAGCATATCGAAGGCAGCGTGTCGGTAAGAATCCACGTCGCCGCCAGTGGTGCCGTCAGCGTAGTCGGCGTCACAAGTGGCCTTGGTTACGGTCTGGATGAGGCTGCGGTACGCGCCGTGCAGGGCACCCGCTTCAAACCCGCGGTCGATAGCCAAGGCAATCCTATCGACTGGGATGGAGTGGTTAATATTAGCTTCCAGCTTGCTACTTAGGGTCTCCGTCCGGCGTCTGAGCTCGCTTTCGGGGCCCAGACACACCTGGAGAACCTCGGAGCTAACCAGGCATGGCTACAAAGTTTGCTGAGCGTTCGTTCTTGGACTAGCATAGGCCCATCGAGACCATTCTTTCGTCTTACCCCAGGGCCCCAGCCCGCAGTCGAACGCCGTAACCAAACAGGAGTCGTACAACATGATCGCTAGGAACAAGACCATCGCCGGACTTACGCTGGCTCTTCTCGCCGGAACCCTCGCATCCGGCACGGCCCACGCGTCTCCATCCGCCAAGAAGAAGGACGAATCTGCGGGCAAGAAGCTGACGCCCGGGCAAAGCGCCCTCATCGATAAATCGATTGCGCGCGAAAAGGCCGTGATCAAGGTTGTTCGCGAGCGTACCCCCCTGGTCGAGACCTACATCCAGAACATGAAGCCGGATCCCGTGATGCGGCAGGTTCCCGAGTCGGATGAGCATCACCTCACGCGCATCGACTTCGGCAAGGTCATCGGCGACAGCGAATATAAGGAAGGTCCGAAGGCCGGCCAGAAGCAGGGCATCATGTCCCACTTCAAGGGTTCGCTCGGAGCCGTCACCGGACTTGGCAACTCGCTGCACCTGCAGTTCAACGAGACCGGCTTCGTGCAGATGCTGCTGATGGATTCGAACAGCTTCGACAAGCAGACCTACAACTTCTACTTCGTCCGCAACGACTTTCTTGGCAACGTGCAGACCGCCGTCTTCGACGTGAGCCCTGTCAAGAAGAATGCTCGTGGACGCTTCCTCGGCCGCATCTGGGTTGAAACCCGCGACGGCAACGTGGTCCGCTTCAACGGTGACTTCGCCGGTGGCGAGAAGGATTACAAGGAGTTCTACCACTTCGATAGCTGGCGCACCAACGTGCAGCCCGATAGCTGGCTGCCCACCAGCTTCTACGTGGAAGAAAGCGATCCGAAGAGCCAGACCAGCACCCTCAAGTTCAAGGCCATCAACCATGTCTGGGGTTATGTGCTCAAGGTTCCGCCGACGGTCGCCGAAAACACTGACCTGACCGTCGTAGGCGCAGACGACAAGAGCCAGGATGCGCCGGATGTAGGCCCCCGCGGCGCCCAGGCCGAGTTTCTGCAGCAGGCTGAGGACAACGTGATCGAACGTCTGTTCCAGGCAGGCTTGCTCGACGCTCCAAGTGACTTCGACAAAACGCTCGAGGCGCTGGCCAACAACATACTTGCCTACAACAATGTGGCGGTCGTGCGCCCCATCCGCGTTCGGACGCTGCTTACTGAGCCGCTGGAGTCGCTTGCGGTCGGCAACACCATCATCCTCTCGAAAAGCCTCATCGACACCACAGCCGTGCTCACGTCCGACGGCGCGCAGCAGATGGGTAACCTGAACGCTTTGCTTGCCTTCCAGCTCGCTCACATCCTTTCGGGCCACAAGCTGGATACCAAGTACGCGTTCAGCGATCGTCTCCTGTTCCCTGACAACTCCACCTTCAAACGCATCCCGATGCATCATACGGACGCGGATAATACGGAGGCCGCCAAGAAGACGCTCGAATTGCTGAATGCCAAGGAGTTGGTCGACGGCCAGAAGTACTTCGGCCTTTATTTGCAACAGCTTGCGGCACGTGTCAAAGCATTGAAGGCGCTGAATGAGCCGATTATCGGAGACGGTCTGGTAAAGAGCGACACAGACAGCAGCTTCTGGCTGCAGGCCATGGTGTCCAAGGGCGCAAAGCTGGATAACAAAGATCTGAAGCAGGAGGCTGCCGAGCCGCTGTCAAGCTATCTTCGCTTTGACCCGTGGACCGACAAGTTGATTACGCTGCATACGGCGTTCGAGCCCATCCTGAGCCCGAGCGACAAGATGCCGTTCGAGGTCTCGCCGGTATACATCAAGCTGAGCTACTACAAGCCGGCCGTGGATGTTGCTCCCACGCCCCCTGCCACTGCCGCTCCGGCCGCTCCCGCCGGGCCTGCGGATCAGAACGCGCCTCCCGTGCCTGCCGAGCAGACGAACCCGACTCCGGCAACTGTTCCTCCGACGGCAACTCCCGGTCCTGCCGGACCGCAGTGAGCTTGAAGTAAGCCGAACGAACGGGGCGGACGCCAGCACGGCATCCGCCCTCAACCGCCCGGGGCGAGGCCCTCCCCTTTGACCGGGAGCCGTCCGTAAGAATCAGGAGAACAGAATGAAAACGTGGTTACCCTCTACTCTCGGCCTAGCAAGCCTCTTGCTTTTGCTGCCTTCCATGCATGCCCAGGCCGTGGCTACCGCAACCAAGACGGGGTCGCTTGAGGCCGGCGTAGGCGTTACCTACTTGCATAACGACTATTCGCCGCGGCATAACGGAGGCATCACGATCTGGGGTGACTACGACTTTCTTCATTACTTTCACACCACAATCGGAGCCGACGTTCAACTGAACTACACCGGACTCGACTCGCCTGACGACATCGGGGAGAACACTTACCTCATTGGCCCCCGCTTCAGCCATCGCTTCTACGAGAAGTATGATCTTTACGGCAAGGTTCTATTTGGGCGAGGCACCATCAGCAATCAGATTTACAACACTTCGTCCTCTTTCAACGTGTACTCTTTTGGCGGTGGTCTGGATTACCACGTCGCCCGGCACTACAACATTCGCGGCGAAGTCGACGAGCAGAAATGGCCTAACTTCGAACCCCATACTCTCTCTCCCATCACAGCAAGTGTTGGCGTCCTCTACATCATCCGTTAGGTTTCCTCGGCTGGCGTAAAGCCGTAGTATGGTCATGGCCGTGTGGAAGCGCGACGGCACACACGTAAGGGGAGACGATGTTGCTCAGACCTCTGGCGTTCCTGTTATCGATCCTCGTCTGTTCCGGGTCCGCGCTGCATGGTCAGGCTGTCTCAACGGCAAGTCGCCGGGCGGATCTCCAGGTCGGGGTCGGGTTTACCGATGGCAACTCCGATTACAGTCCGGACCATTACAAAGGCGTTGCAGCCTACGCAACCCTCGACTTCACCAGTCATCTTGGCGCAGAGTTTGTCGTCCACCAGGTTTACTCACCCGATCATGACAGCGCCTACGAACGCACGTACGAACTCGGCGGCCGGTATTTCCGCACCTATGGCCGCTTCATTCCGTATGTAAAAGCCATGTATGGGCGCGGCGTGTTCAACTTTCCGCAAAACGTCGCCAATCTTGCTTACAATCTGTTTACAGGCGGTGGCGGCATAGACGTCAAGGTACTTCCGTACCTCAATGTGCGGGCCGATTACGAATACCAGACATGGCTAAGCTTCCCGCCGAACGGGCTTACTCCCCAGATCGTCACCGTTGGTGTCGCCTACCATTTTCCGGGCGGACTTAAGAGAGGGAAGCACTACTAGCATCAGTAGTGCTTCGCCTTCCCAATCCTGTTCAATATAATCGATCCCGGGCTAGAAGTGGTACGCGACTCCGATGGTCGGCATGCTGACTACCTCATAGCGTCCCGTCTTGAAGATGTCTCCGGGAAGCTTGAAGTCCGGCGCCTTGACGAAGATGCCACGGTATTCCGCGCGGATATCAAAGCTGGGGCTGACCTCGTACGCTACACCACCACCAAACAATCCCCCCACGCCTGTGTTGGTCTTCACGTCCAGCTGCGTCGACCCCTCAAGGATCGGGGTGAACTGTACGCCACCTACACCAACCTCGGCGAACGGATTGTAACGCCTGTAGGTTCGGCTGTAGACATAGGCCGCGGTCAGCTCCTGCTGGCGTGTGTGTACCGCCTGGCGCTCGTTGCCGTTGATGGTGAAGTAGTTCGTATTCTGCGCGAAGGAATAATTCAATTCCAGGCCGCTGCGAGGAGTGAGAAGGTAGCGGTAGCTCAGCAGGACGCCCGTGGTAATGCTGGGCTGTAGCGTAATGGCGTTGCCGTGGACTGTGGGGCCAATCAGGCCGAAGCCGCTGACGCTGACGTCCTGCCGGCTCTCCTGCGCGTATCCGGCAGCAGCTGAAAGCATCAGCGCGCCCAACAAAATCGTCTTCTTCATTCTTCCTCAAACCCTCTCAATTGTCGGGAAATGACACCGGTTAGACTCCCTATGCGAGAAATCGCTGAGGTCGCTGGCGCATATTTCGCTCTTTTCATTGTACCCGCTGCCCATGCCAGTGGACTCGTCGTACGCAAAAAGGCCGGAGAGCAACTCTCCGGCCTATCATGCAATCGATCCTGCCTGCGCTTACAGAGAAGGCGGGGGCGGCGGCGCGGCACCTTCCTGGCGGCGCTCCTGCTCGCGCTCCTTGCGCTGTGCCAACATGGCGTCGTACTTGGTCTGCTGGTCCGGAGTCAGCACGGTGCGCACACGGCTCGTCTCATCGTCGCGGATCGCTTTCATCTGCCTGTGCCGGTTCTGGCCCGGGTCGGTTCCGTCAGCGTTCAGCGCCTGCATCTTGGCCCCTTCGTCGGATTGAATGGCCTGAATCTGCGACACCTGGTCAGGCGTAAGGTTCAGCTCGCGGGTCATGCGCTTCAGCATGCGGTCTTGGTTCTGACCGCCGCCGTGGCCATAGCCCTGGCCCTGACCGGCGGGCGGGGGTGGAGGACCATCCTGGGCCAGCACCGGCACAACCATGCCGACTGCGCAAACGCCCAGCAAAGCAACCCGCAGGGTGGAAAAGCCATAGTTCTTCATCTTCATTTTCATAGCGACTCCAGTTTCCTCTAGCTTCCCGAACTCGCGCCCGGTCATACGTCTATGCGTAAAGACGCGGATGCGCGGGCAAAGTTCCGCGCCGATCGCATAATTCCAGCACACGTCAGGCTGGCTGGTAAGCGTACGGATCGCCGTGGGCCGCCGCGTACCCTTCGATCACCTTCAAGAAAGCAAGTGCTGCGTGCGAGAGCGGGGCCTGCCTGCGATATACCAGGCGCAGCCGCCGCTCGAACTGCAACTCCTTGATCCTGACCCTCACCAGCGACCCGCTTGCCAGCTCGCTCTGGACCGTCAGCCCGGGCACCAGGGCCACGCCGTTGCCCATCTCGACGAAGCGCTTGATCGCCTCAAGCGAGGGTAGTTCGACCCCCATCTGAAGCTGTGTTTTATGCCGGCGGAAGGTCTGGATCACTTTCTGCCGCTGCGGCGAAGGGATGTTGTGTGCGACGAAGTTCTGCGCGCCCAGTTGGCGAATCGAGACCTCGCCGGCCTTGGCAAAGGCATGCTTGGGGTCGACCACCAGGTGCAGTTCGTCGCGATAGACCACCACCGATTGCACCTGCGGATCGTCCGGCTTGTAGGTCAGCACGCCCAGCTCGACCGAATGCAGCAGCACCTCGTCCGGGATGCGGCTGGCCAGCGTACGCTGCACCGCCACCTTGATCTGCGGGTTGCGCCGCCTGTACTCGTCCAGTAGCGGAAGCAAATATAGGCAGGTATATTCGTTGGCTGCCAGGTTCAAGCGGCCGCGATGTAGCTCGCGCAATTCGGTCAGGGCGCTGGCCGCGTCGTTGCGCAGGTTCAGCAGCTTTAAGGCATACTCACGCAACACCTCGCCGGCGTCCGTCAGTGTTCCGTCGCGCGACGACCGGTCCAGCAGCACCTCGCCGAGTTCCGCCTCCAGCTTGGCCACCGCCTGGCTTACCGCAGGTTGCGTGCGATGCAGCCTGGAGGCTGCTCGCGAAAAGCTGCGCTCCTCCGCCACTGCGAGAAACGTTTCCAGTTGAAACAGGTCCATACTCGCGGTACCCCTTCTGTGGCCTGTGCTCAAGCCAAACATGGCGCTAATGTTCTATTCTGATTGCCGGATGGTACCGCTCCCGCCAAGCCTTCCGGGCCCGCCAGAGAGCAAATACTATCATTAGAAATAATGATACTGGCTGCCGTCTCCATAAGCTGAGGTTATGCTGGTAAGATCTGGGAATGAGCCAAAGATGAATCCCGAACCGATAAAAAGCGCCGCAACCCGAAGCCATGGGACTGCCCCGGCACCAGCCGACCCGGCGCGCATCGTCTTTTTCGATACGACCCTGCGCGATGGCGAGCAGAGCCCCGGATGCACCATGCACCACGGCGAGAAGCTACGCATGGCCTCGCAACTCGCCGCGCTCGGCGTCGACATCCTGGAGGCTGGTTTCGCCATCGCTTCCGAAGGCGATCTGCAGTCCATCCGCGCGATCGCCCGCGAAGTGCGCGGACCACGCATCGCCTCGCTCGCCCGCTGCAAGCGCGAGGATGTCGAAGCCGCGGCTCGCGCGGTTGAACCCGCACCGGTCAACCGCATCCATGTCTTTCTCGCCAGCTCCGACCTTCATCTCGAAGCCAAACTGCGCATCTCCCGCGCCGAGGCCCTCGATCAGGTCGCCGAATTCGTTGCGCTCGCCTGCACCTACTCAGAAGATGTGGAGTTTTCAGCCGAGGACGCGACCCGCTCCGATCCCGCCTTTCTCGTCGACATCGTCAACACGGCGGTCGCCGCCGGTGCCACCACGATCAACCTGCCCGACACCGTCGGCTACACCACGCCGGATGAGTACAAGGCGCTCTTTGCCCGCATGCAGCGCGAGATTCCCGGAGCCGGGCACATCGTTTTTTCCACGCATTGCCACAACGATCTCGGCATGGCGGTCGCCAATTCACTGGCCGGCATTGAGGGCGGGGCGCGCCAGGTGGAATGCACGATCAACGGCATCGGCGAGCGCGCGGGCAACGCCGCACTTGAAGAAATTGCCGCCGCCCTGGCCACACGGCGCGACAAGTTCCCCTACACCAACGGCATCGCCATGCCGCAGCTTTACCCCACCAGCCGCCTGCTGGCAGAGCTCATCAGCTTCGGCTGCTCGCCCAACAAGGCTGTCGTCGGGGCCAACGCCTTTGCGCACGAAAGCGGCATCCACCAGCACGGCATGCTCGCTAATCCGCTTACCTACGAAATCATGACGCCGGAATCAGTCGGCGTCGCCGCAACCCACCTTGTGCTCGGCAAGCACTCGGGCCGCCGCCTGCTGGAGCAGCGCCTGGACGAGCTGGGCCACCCCCTGACCCGCGCCCAGCTTGACGATGTTTACGAGCGCTTTACCGCCCTCGCCGACCGCAAGAAGTCCATCTACGACCAGGACCTGATCGGCCTTCTGAAGCCCGACCACATCATTGCTACCGTTTAGCTTCACTATCCGGTTAGCCGCTTTTCGCACTTGCCTTTGGAGCTCGCATGAAGCTGAACATCGCAGTCCTCGCCGGCGACGGCATCGGCCCTGAAGTCACCCACGAAGCCACGCAGATTCTGCGCGCCGTCGCCGAACTCGGCGGCCACGAATTTAGCTTCACCCCCGCGCTCATCGGTGGCGTAGCCATCACTCAAGCCGGCTCGCCGCTACCCCGCCAGACACTCGACCTGGCACTCGAAGCCGACGCCGTGTTGCTGGGTGCCGTTGGCGACAATACGTTCGCGACGCTGCCGCCCGACAAGCGCCCCGAAGCCGGCCTGCTGCAGATTCGTCAGGCGCTTGGCGGCTTCGCCAATCTTCGCCCGTCGATCGCTTACGCGGCGCTCGCCGGCAACTCGCCACTCCGTCCGGAGGTTACCCGCGGGGCCGATATCCTCTTCGTCCGCGAGCTCCTCGGCGGCCTCTACTTCGGTGAGCCGCGCTGGTGGAATCGCGATGCCAGCACGAACGGAGGCGGCGAGGCCATCAACACCATGCGCTATACCCGCGCCGAGGTCGTCCGCGTGGCGCGCGTAGCCTTCGAGCTCGCCGGCAAGCGCCGCAAGAAGGTCACCAGCGTCGACAAGAACAACGTGCTCGAGGTTTCGCAGCTCTGGCGCGCAACCGTCATCGAGGTTGCGCACGACTACCCCGACATCACGCTCGAGCATCAACTCGTCGATTCTATGGCCATGCACCTGATGAACACGCCGCGCAACTTCGACGTCGTGCTCACCGAAAACCTCTTCGGCGACATCCTCTCCGATGAAGCCGCCGTGATCACCGGCTCGCTCGGCATGCTGCCCTCAGCCACCATCGGCGGCAAGATCAACCTGTACGAGCCCGTGCACGGCTCGGCGCCAGATATCGCCGGCACCGGCAAGGCCAACCCGCTCGGCGCCATCCTGACCGCGGCCATGGTGCTGCGTCACAGCGCGCACCTGGAGGCCGAAGCTGCCGCCATCGAAGCCGCGGTGGGCAACGTGCTGGCCGCCGGGCATCGCACCGCCGATCTCGCCCGCGGCGCCGAAGCCGCCGACATCGCAAGCACCAGCCAGATGGGCAAGCTCGTTCACCAGGCCCTCAGCGAATCCATCGATCGCCGCCAATCCATGCACGCCGTCTAGCCCTCATTCAGCTTCTGCTGACGCTCTTTGTTGTCGTTCCCGAAGGACATCTGCTGTTGTTTTTGATCGTCAAACACGCATGAACTTTACCGCCAGAACCCGTTACCTGCTGGTCACCGCCGCCATCCTTACCGCGTCGGCGATCCAGCTTTACCGCGGCTACAAGCCCATCATCGTCGTCACGGGCGCCCTCGCCTTTCTCTTCTTCGGCAACCTCGTCGTCTTCCTTGCCGGCAGCAAGGAACGTGCGCTCCGTCGCAAGCAAAAGCGCGACTACTTCGCCGCTCTTCTGCTGCTTGCCTCGCTCGCCGCAGCCCTACCGGCGCATGCTCAGCTGCTGCCCGAGCCACCCATCCCACCCAAGGTAAAGAAGCAGAAGCGCCAGCCCGCCGATCTCGAATGGATGTTTCAATATTCGCCTCCGCCCGTCGACGGCCGCGAGCACGAGCTCATCCAGGATTCCGAGTATCACCCCTTCCTCGAGCGCTTCTTCACCTCGCCGCAATCCTTCTGGGGCCCCCAACCCACTGACCCCAAGGCGCCCGTCCACAAGTCACTGGCCGAAGTTGTCGACGACTTCCTCACCATTCCCGGCAAGGTGCTCGTCGACGATAACCGCTATCTCACCGTGACCGGGGCCGTGCGTCGTCTGGCCACCGAGCGCGGCCTCGTCTTCGTCGATCTGAACGCGCCCAACGCCAAGCGCAGCGAAAAGGATCCGCTGGTCCTGTTCGCCGCCATCGACTGGATTCGCGACTCCAAGGTGCCCACCGACCCCGAGGCTCACTACACCCTGTGGCTGTTCCCCAACCAGGCTCCCGGCCCCTCGCAAACCCCCAACAACCTGCCGCCGGCGGTGCTCCGCGCGCTCACCCGCTGGATGTCCGAGCCGCTCGCCGGCAGTGGCATCGTGCAGAAAATCACCAATGCCATCCTCGTCGACTTCGACGGCACCCCGCACGAAATCCCTGTGCCGGCAACAAACGTCCCAGCCGCTAAACCCGATGAAGCACCCTTATTGAACAAGCGTAACTAGAGGCAAATCATGCAATCGAACGAACAGCAAATACCCCGCACCATGTTTGAGAAAGTCTGGCAGCAGCACCTCGTCGCGGCGCCCGCCAACGAGCCGTCGATCCTCTACATCGACCTTCACCTTGTGCACGAGGTCACCAGTCCGCAGGCTTTTGACGGCCTGCGCATGGCCGGCCGCAAGCTGCGCCGGCCCGACCGCACCATCGCCACGGTCGACCACAACGTGCCCACGTCTTCTGTGCAGGATCGGTTACATATTCTCGACCCCATCAGCGCGCGCCAGGTCGATGCCCTGCGTTCGAACTGCGCCGAGTTCGGCGTCGAGCTCTACGATGTGCAGGACCCCGCCCAGGGCATCGTGCACATGATCGGCCCCGAACTCGGTGCCACCAAGCCGGGCACGACGATCGTCTGCGGCGACTCGCACACCAGCACCCACGGGGCGTTCGGGGCTCTGGCTTTTGGGATTGGGACCAGCGAGGTCGAGCATGTGATGGCTACGCAAACCCTGCCGCAGGACAAGCCCCGCACCTTCCGTATCACGGTCGATGGCGAGCTTCCGCCAGGCATCACCGCCAAGGACATCGTGCTGCACATCATCGGTGAGATCGGCACCGCCGGCGCCACCGGCTACGTCGTCGAGTACGCCGGCGCGGCCATCCGCGCGCTCTCGATGGAAGGCCGCATGACCATTTGCAACATGAGCATCGAAGCCGGAGCCCGCGCCGGCATGATTGCTCCTGACGAAACCACCTCCGCCTACCTGAAGGGCCGCCGCTTCAGCCCTGTAGGCCCCGCATGGGAGCAGGCCGTGCAACACTGGCGCACCCTGCCCACCGACGAAGGCGCCACCTTCGACCGCGAACTCACCATCGATGCCGCCACCCTGACCCCCACCGTCACCTGGGGCACGTCGCCCGGCATGGTTACGGGCATCGATGCCGCCGTCCCCACGCTGCCCGCCGGGGCCAGCGAGGCCGACCAGCGCAACTACGACCGCGCCCTCGAATATATGGGCCTGGCTTCCGGAACCCCCATGCAGGAAATTGCTATAGACCGCGTGTTTATCGGCTCCTGCACCAACGCCCGCATCGAAGATCTTCGCGCCGCCGCGGCGCTCGTACGCGGCTACCAGGTCGCCACCACGGTCAAAGCCATGGTGGTGCCCGGGTCGCAACAGGTGAAGGCGCAGGCCGAACGCGAAGGCCTCGACCACATCTTCACCACCGCCGGCTTCGAGTGGCGCGAGCCAGGATGCAGCATGTGCCTCGGTATGAATCCGGACATCCTCGCCCCGGGCGAACGCTGCGCCTCGACCAGCAACCGCAACTTCGAAGGCCGCCAGGGCCGCGGCTCCCGCACCCATCTGCTAAGCCCCGTGATGGCCGCTGCCGCCGCCATCACGGGCCACCTCACCGACGTCCGCCAATGGAAGTTCAACCCCGAAAGATTGAGCACAGATCAACACAGCTAAAGCACAGATCAAGCGGGCTTGTCTGTGATCTGTGCTCGTCTGTGTCATCTGTGTTAAGTCTTCCGCCAAGGAGCGCCACGTATGCAGCCCATCAACACCCTCACCAGCCACGCCGCCCCACTCGATATCTCGAACATCGATACCGACCAGATCATCCCCAAGCAGTTCCTCAAGCGCATCGAGCGTACCGGCTACGGCGAGTTCCTCTTCTTCGACTGGCGCCGCATCCAGGAGTCCACCGCTGCCGCCCATGAAGACGAACAGCCGCTCCTCAACGAAGGCCTAAAACCCGGCGCCCCGGACCCTACCTTCGCGCTCAACCAGCCCCAGTACGCCGGCGCGAAAATCCTTATTGCCGGCAAAAACTTCGGCTGCGGCAGCTCCCGCGAGCACGCTGCCTGGGCTTTGACCGACTTCGGCTTCCTCGCTGTCATCGCCCCCAGCTTCGCCGATATCTTCTATTCGAACGCCGGCAAAAACGGCATGATCCTCGTCCGCCTGCCCGAAGCCGACGTGCAACTCCTCACCCACCGCGCCACCTCCGCGGGTCACAGCATCACCATCGACCTTGAGCACCAGACCATCACGGACAACCAGGGCTACCATGGCACCTTCGAGATCGACCCCTTCCGCAAATACTGCCTCCTTAACGGCCTTGACGACATAGGCCTGACCCTTCGCCACGAAGCCGAACTCGACACCTACGAAGCTCAACACGATAAAGACTTCTGGCTCACGCCGCGTGTAACTTCGCATACTGCTGCAGGAGCTTCCGCATGAAGCCTCACATGTCTGTTGCCTTGCTGTTCGCTGCCTTCCCGCTGGCCATGTCTGCGCAACCGGCCCCGCGTCCCCCGTTACCCCTGCTGCTGACTACCTCTCGAAACGCGATTCTAGTCAACGCAGGCGGCATCGACAACTTACACGCACACCTGGCTTACGATGCTTTTTATTCAAGCCTGGGTCAGTGGAGTCGCTTCCGGCTTACCACCTCTGTTCCTGAAGCCGACCTCGTGTTCGAGCTTTCTGCTTACTCACGCATCCCTTCCATCACCTGGGGTTCAGGAATACCCATTCTGACCTTGAACATACGTGACGCGCGATCACAAACCCTCGTCTGGTCTCTCAACGAGCCTGTGCGCGGAGATGCAGGACCGGAATGGCTGTCTGCTGCCGTGCAGGCGCTCGTAGATGACTTCAAGGGTCTGCTGGCTGATGCATCATCCAACCCCGAAGCAAGCAAGCAAGCTCTTCCAAACAAAAAGTAACAGAGGACTCATGCCCGATCCAAAACGCTACTCCATCCCCCTTACGGAAGGCCCGTCGCGCGCCGCCGCCCGGTCCTACCTGCGCGGCGTGGGCTTTTCGAAGGAAGACCTGCACAAACCCATCATCGGCGTAGCCAACACCTGGACCGAAATTGGCCCCTGCAACTTCCATCTGCGCGATGTCGCCGCGGCCGTCAAGCAGGGCATCCGCGAGGCCGGCGGCACCCCCATGGAGTTCAACACCGTTACGATTTCGGACGGCATCACCATGGGCACCGAAGGCATGAAAGCCTCGCTTATCAGTAGGGAAGTGATCGCCGACTCGATCGAGCTCGTGGCCCGCGGCAATCTCTTCGACGGCCTCGTCTGCATCGCCGGCTGCGACAAAAACATGCCCGGCACCATCATGGCGCTCGCCCGGCTCGACATCCCCGGCATCATGCTCTACGGCGGCTCAATCGCTCCGGGCCGTCTCGCGCAGGCCGATGGAACCCACAAAGACATTACGATCCTGAACGTTTTTGAAGGCATGGGCTCACACGCGGCCGGCCTCATCGATGACGCGCAACTCGAGGCCATCGAAGCCGCCGCATGCCCCGGCCCCGGTGCCTGCGGAGGCCAGTTCACCGCCAACACCATGGCCATGGCCGGTGAGTTTCTCGGCATCTCGCCTTTCAATCTCACCGGCGTCCCCGCCATGTCGAACGAGAAGCACGAGGCCAGCCGCGAAGCCGGCCGCATGATCATGGACCTTTGCAAAAACGACATGCGCCCAAGCAAGATCCTCACGCGGCACTCGATCGAAAACGCCATTGCCGCCGTCTGTGCGTCTGGCGGCAGCACCAACGCCGTGCTGCACCTTATCGCCATCGCCCGCGAGATGGGCATCCCGCTCACCATGGACGATTTCGACCAGATCTCCGAGCGCACACCCTTCATCTGCGATCTCTCGCCCGGTGGCAAGTACGTTGCCAAGGACTATCAGGACGCTGGCGGATCCCGCGTTCTCGCCGCCCGCCTGCGCGAGCACGGCAGCCTGCACGACACGCCCACCGTTTCCGGCCTCACCACATATCAGGAAGCTGATAAGGCGTTCGAGACCCCCGGCCAGCCAGTCATCCACAGCTGGGCTGATCCGCTCAAGACCACCGGCGGCCTCGTCATCATGAAGGGCAATTTGTCACCCGAGGGCTCGGTCATCAAGGTCGCGGGCCACGAGCGCATTCATCACACCGGCCCGGCCCGTGTCTTCGATTCCGAAGACCTATGCCACGCGGCGGTCGAGGCGGGCCTGATCAATCCCGGCGACGTCCTCGTCATCCGCTACGAAGGCCCGCGCGGCGGCCCCGGCATGCGCGAGATGCTCGCCGTCACCGCGGCGATCAAGGGCATTCCCGCGCTGAGCGAAACCGTAGCCCTCATAACCGACGGTCGTTTTTCAGGCGCCACCCGCGGCCTCATGTGCGGTCATGTCGCCCCCGAAGCCTTCCTAGGTGGGCCCATCGCCGCCGTGCACGAAGGCGACACCATCACCTTCGACATCCCCGCCCGCCAGCTTACCCTGAACGTTCCCGAAGCAGAAATTGCAAAGCGCCTCGCCCAATGGCACGCCCCGGAACCCCGCTACAAACGCGGTGTGATGGCCAAGTACGCCAACTCGGTAAGCTCGGCCAGTGAAGGAGCGATCACGACATGAGTGGACTGACCTTGACCACCGCCGCAGCGTCGCGGCGCAAGCAGTTCACCATTATTCTTGTAGAAGCCGCCATGCTTCCGCCTTTGCTGCTGCTCTGGTTTACGCTCCATGGCACCCTTGCAAACAACATTCTTCTGTTCTCCATACTGGGGACGGTGCTCATCATACAAGCCATTCTCTTCACCGTGATCCATGTCATGTTCAAGTATGTCTTCGTCGTATCGGATAAGCCATGAACGCCATCAGCCAGGAACCGAAGCCCCGCTGGGTCAAGCTCCTTATCGTCGCCCTTGCGATCACCCTCGGGGTGCCCGTCATCCTCAGCTTCATCTTCTTCCGCCACTACCAGTTCTGGCAGCTTCTCGCGCTCCTGGCCGGCTGCGCGTGGCTTTTTGTCTGCGGCTTCTTTACCAGCTTCAACCCACTCCCTATCGCGCGCTATCTCGCCCGGCCCGGCACCTACGACCTTATGCTTCGCGATAAACATCCCGCCATCACGCGCTGGTACTTCCGCATCGCGGGCGCCGTTATGATGCTCATCGCGCTTGCCCTCGGCACCATGTTCTACGCCGTGCGTAACAGCCCGCTCCCGCGCAGCCCACAGGCGGTCCATCCATGAGCCTCTTCCATAAAGCCGCCCCGCCGCCGCCCATCCCAGAGCCCGAAGGGCCGATGGCCGAATTCGTCCTCCTTACCATTCCGGGCGAGCATTTCAGCCGCTGGACGCTCAAGCCCAGCGAGCCGCTCGCCGCATTGATCGAAACCCTCTCCACGCACCTGGCCTCGCTCGACACAGGCGAAATCGGCTTTGTCGAATCCGGCAAAGTCGAGGCCCTTGTCTATCTCGACGGGCCCAGCGCCGAGCAGCTTTTCACCGACATCCTCCCGCTTCTCAAGCAGTCGCCACTCTGCCGAGGGGCTCGCGTCGGCATCGATATCGACGTCAACAACAAGCAGGATTTCCAACCCAAACGCGAAGTGACTCTTTGAACCCAAACCATGGCCAGTCCAGTCGATTTCATCCGCCAGGATCTCTACCGTCAACGCGACACCAAAGTTGTATTGCATTACTACGGCTTCCAGAACCTGGCCACGAGCCGCTTCTACGTGGCGGCCCGGGGCTGGTACAAGTCGTGGCGCGGACAGTCGGTTGATGACGTCACTCTCCTGAGCGTTCTCAGCAGAACCAATACCGATCGCGATCTCGGCTTTGCCACCCTCACCGAAGCCGTCGACGACTACGAAGCCAAACAACCATTCAAGAAATAAGTGAGAAGGAGATCATCAATGGCAGACACCAACCCCCAACTCACCGGCGCCGAAATCCTCTGGGCCACCCTCGTCGGCGAAGGCGTCACCACGATCTTCGGCTATCCCGGTGGCGCCATCCTGCCCATCTACGACGCGCTGCGCAAGTTCCCCGTTCACCACGTTCTCGTACGTCACGAGCAAGGCGCGAGCCACATGGCCGACGGCTACGCGCGCTCCTCCGGCAAGGTCGGCGTCTGCATGGCGACCAGCGGCCCGGGTGCCACCAACCTTGTCACCGGCATCGCGACCGCCATGCTCGATAGCATCCCCATCGTCGCCATCACCGGTCAGGTCTCGTCCAAGGTCCTCGGCTCGGACGCCTTCCAGGAGATCGATATCACCGGCATCACGCTGCCCATCACCAAGCACAACTTTCTCGTCACCCGCGCGGAAGATATCGCGCCCACCGTCCGGCTCGCTTTCGAGATCGCACGCTCCGGCCGCCCCGGCCCGGTACTGGTCGACATCACCAAAGATGCTCAGCAGGCCACCGCCTCCTTCTCGTTCGCCGCCGCCGCCCCACGCCCCACGCTTGCCCATCCCATGCGCCCCGCGCTCAATGCGCAAGCCGCTGCCCTGGCGCAGGCCGCGCAGCTCATCCGCTCGTCCTCCAGGCCCATCATCCTTGCAGGCCACGGCATCGTGGAATCCGGTGCTGAACGCGAGGTCCTCGCCTTCGCCGAGTCGCTCGGCATTCCCCTCGCCAGCACCCTGCTCGGCCTCGGCGCCATCCCCGCCGGCCATCCGCTGTCGCTCGGCATGATGGGTATGCACGGCGAGTCCTGGGTCAACGAAGCCATCCAGAACGCCGACCTGCTGCTCGCCTTTGGCATGCGTTTCGACGACCGCGTCACCGGCAATCTCGCCAGCTACGCGCAAAACGCAAAGAAGATCCACGTAGAAATCGATCCCAGCGAAATCAACAAAAACGTCCGCGTCGACGCCGCCCTCATCGGCGACCTGAAGCAAATCCTGGCCCTGCTAAGCAGTGCCATGGGTCTGGGTGCTCCAGGTCTCGCGTCTGAGACCTGGGATCGAACCGCTACACCCGCCTGGCTCAATCAGATTAACGCTAGCAAAGGCACCGCTGCCGTCCGCGACATCCTCACCCTGCCCGACAACGGCCATCTCTATGCCGCGCACGTCATCAACGACATCTGGCGCGAAGCCGTAGCTGCCGGCCGCGAGAAAGATACCGTCATCGTTACAGATGTAGGCCAGCACCAGATGTGGGAAGCCCAGTACTTCAAGCACGAGGCGCCCCGTTCGCTCGTCACCTCCGGCGGCCTCGGCACCATGGGCTTCGCCCTGCCCGCGGCTATCGGAGCCAAGGCCGCCTGCCCCGAAAAAGACGTGTGGGTGATCGCCGGAGACGGGGGTTTCCAGATGACCGCCTGCGAGCTTTCGACTATCGTGCAGGAGGGCCTGGCGATCAACATCGCCGTCATCAATAATGGCTTTCTGGGCATGGTCCGCCAATGGCAGGAGGCGTTCTACGACAAGAACTATTCCGCCTCGCCCATTCTCAGCCCCGACTTCGTCATGCTTGCCGCCGCTCACGGTATTGACGGCGCCCACGTTTCCGAGCGAAGGCATGTAACTTCCACGGTTACAAAAGCCCGCACCAGCGGCAAGCCCTTCCTCATCAACTTCCAGGTGGAGAAGGAAGACGGCGTGTATCCGATGATCGCGCCCGGCGCCGCGCTACACGAAATGGTTCGCCGCCCCCAACACAACCCCTTGCTTGAACTTCCAGAGGATGAATAGGGTACTTAGGGCTGGAGGCCCGACTTACACCAGCCTAGGGCGCAAGCCCTAGGTTCCGTCCGGCACAATCCCAAAAGGGCTGAAGGCCCGACTCATAACCGCTAATCCCAAACGTGTTGCTCGTCGAATACCACATGATATTTCTCGAAGAAAGCCCTCATCTCGGCCTTGAAGTCACGTTCACGATGATGTTCTTCCTGCATCTCGATGTGTTAAATCAAAGCACCGACGTCTGCCGGGCTGACCGAGAACGCACCATACCCGCATTGCCATGCGAACTCTGCTACTCCCTGCTCCTTCACCCATTTCGAAGAGTTGGCCTTCAAGTCCGCAAGCAGTTTCGCCAGACTCTGCGTCGTATGCAACCGCACTGCAAGATGGACATGGTGCGCCGTGCCGCCAGCGCGAAAGCAATCACATTGCCGGTCTCGCGCTACCGTAGCCAGATATGCATGAAGCCCACTACCAATGGTGTTGTTCAGAAAGGCCGGCGGCCCTTCGTGCTACCTGATGTGAACCAGCACGAAGCTCAGCGACTGAGGCATGGAGGAGATTATAAGTCGGGCTTACAGCCTTCGGCCGTTCCTTCCCAACTACCTGGGGCTACGCACCAGGCTGGTATAAGTCGCGCTTTCAACGCTCGGTTGCGCGGCCAATGAACCTCCAAACCTCCCGCCTTACCCTCCGCCCCATCGCCCCTCGCGACCGCGCCGCCTTTCGCGCCATGAACGCCGACCCGGCCGTCATGCGCTTCTTCGTCGCCCCACTCACCTCTTCCGAGTCCGACGACATCATGCTCCGCTACAACCAGAATCTCCTCCGCGAGGGCTTCGGCTTTCTCGCGGCCGAACGCAATGACACGCACGAGTTCGCCGGCATCCTCGGCATGCAGACCATGTCCTTCGCCATCCCCGGCCTTACCCAGCCAGCGGTCGAGATCGGCTGGCGCCTCACCACGCGAGCGCAGGGCAGGGGACTCGCCACCGAAGGCGCGCGCGCTCTCATCAACCACGCTTTCAACACGCTCCACCTGCCCGAAATCGTAGCTATCACGATCCCCATCAACACGCCCTCGCGCCGCGTCATGCAAAAGCTCGGCATGCGCCATCGTCCTGAGCTAACCTTCAATCACCCGCGCATTCCCGAGCAGCACCCGTTCCAGCAACATGTCCTCTACTCCCGCACCAACCCACAGGAGGCCCCATGCTCCACACCTTCGTAGCCTTGGTCGAAGACAAGCCCGGCGTCCTCACCCGCGTCGCCTCGCTCTTCCGTCGTCTCAACATCAATATCGTTTCGCTTACCGTCGGCGAGTCCGAGCGCCCCGACACTTCGCGCATGACCATCGTCTGCGAGGCCCCGGAGCACAGCGCGCACCGCATCCGCGCCTCACTCTACAAGCTCGAAACGACCGTCGACGTTGACGAAGTCTCACGTTCTGAAGCCGTCATCCGCGAGCTTTGCCTTATCAAGGTAGCGGCCGGCCCGGGCTCGCCCAACGGCACCGCCTCCCGTGGACAGATCTTTGAACTCGCCACCGTCTTCAAGGCCCGCGTCGTCGATCTCGCGCCCGAGTCCATCATGCTCGAAATGACCGGCAGCGCAAGCAAGATCGAAGGTCTCGTCCAGGTGCTCAAAGAGTCCGGCTTCAACATACTCGAAACCTCCCGCACCGGCCGCATGGCCATGCGCCGCGGCCATCACACCAGCCGCGTCCTCAAGGCGCTCGGCACCAATCCCGACGGCTCCGCCAGACAACCGGACTTTCCAGACAAGCCCTCCTCTGCGGAAATACTGCCTAACGAGTTCGAAGACGTGCACGAAGAGGAAGCCTGACACGTAATTTTGTTGTCGTTCCCGAAGGGAATCTGCGGTTGCTTTTGCCGTATCTGTCCTACAAGCAGGACGATCGTTCAGCATCACGGCGAAGAACCATTCAAAGCCGAGTAAACTCAAAACGACGCATAAAAAGGAACCCATGGCCAAGACCTACTACGATCAAGACGCAGACCTTTCCCTCATCCAGGCAAAAAAGGTAGCCATCATCGGCTATGGCTCGCAGGGCCATGCTCACGCCCTCAACCTCAAGGATTCCGGCGTCGATGTCCGCGTCGGCCTGCGCCCGGGCTCACCCAACGCCAAGCGCGCCGAAAACGCCGGCCTCAAGGTCGACACGGTCGCTGAAGTCTCCAAGTGGGCCGACGTCATCATGAACCTGACGCCCGACCAGACCGCCGCCAAGGTCTATCACGCCGAGATCGCGCCTAACATGAAGACCGATGTTACGCTCATGTTCGCCCACGGTTTCAACATACGCTTCCGCACCATCACCCCGCCCGCAGGCGTCGATGTCTCGATGGCCGCGCCCAAGGCACCCGGCCATCGCGTACGCGAAGTCTACACGGAAGGCGGTGGCGTCCCCGCGCTCGTCGCCGTCGAGCAGGATAGCTCCGGCCACGCCATGGCGCTCGCCCTTTCCTACGCCAAGGGCATCGGTTGCACCCGCGCCGGTGTGCTCGAAACCACCTTCACCGAAGAAACCGAAACCGACCTCTTCGGCGAGCAGGCCGTGCTCTGCGGCGGTGCCGTCGCCCTCGTCAAGGCCGGCTTTCACACTCTGGTCGACGCCGGCTACCAGCCCGAGCTCGCCTACTTCGAGTGCCTTCACGAGCTCAAGCTCATTGTCGACCTGCTCTACCGCGGCGGCGTCGAATACATGAACCACTCCATCTCCGACACCGCCGAGTGGGGCGGGTTCCTTGCCCAGTCCCGCATCGTCACCGACCAGACCCGCGCCAACATGAAGGCCATCCTCAACGAAATCCAGGACGGCAGCTTCGCCAAGCGCTTTATTGAAGAAAACGAAACCGGTCGCCACGAGTTCGCCAGATTTCGCCAGGCCGAAGCCGACGACCAGATCGAAAAAGTAGGCTCCGCCCTCCGCGCCGGCATGCCTTTCCTCGACCCCGTAAAGATCAAGGACGGAGCCGTCGTGAAAGCCTGAGAGCAGTGCAGAACATGACGGCCGCCGCCCTTGTTGTCATCCCTGAAGGGAATCTGCGGTTGCTTCTGCCTTTGCATTCGCTTGCGCAATGCGGGTGCCCCAGGTATCGCTTCTGAGCCGGGGTGCTGCAAAGCCAACAAGCCCACACCAGTGGCACAAGCAATCGAGTCCCCACCATGCATGCCATCCTCCCCTTCGCCGCCCTCGTTCTTACCGCCGGAGCCCCCGCGCAAACTCTTGACTCCCTCCGCGATCAGGCGCGTCCTCTCCTCATCTTCACCCCCACGGCGTCCGACCCGCGCCTGCTCGAGCAAGCAGATCTTTTCACCGCCGTCACTCCCGGGCTCAAGGAGCGCCAGATCCTCATCTTCATCGTCACCGCCGGCAACCCGAACCTTCCCGCCGCTGATCCCTCGGTCTGGCAGCGCCATGCCGGGGGCGACCCCGAACTCCTGCGCCGCCGGTTCTCCGTAGACGCCGGAGCCTTCACCGTCATCCTCCTCGGCAAGGACGGCGGCGAAAAGCTGCGATCCAACCATCCAATCCCTTTCGCCACCCTCCGCGACACCATCGACGCCATGCCCATGCGCCAGCAGGAAATGCGCCACCCGTAACAGGCTGCGCTCCTTGTTGTCCTTCCCGAAGGCAATCTGCTTCTTTCTTTCTCCCGGCCTGTCGCACCTTCCCCATAACGAATTTCCATCCGTTCGCAGACAAGCGCATCATAGAGCCATGGCGACCGTCTCTCAAATCCTCGCGCTCTCCGGCGATCAGAGCATCTCGATGGAGCCTGAAACCCCCACCTCCATCCCGGAGATCGTTGAGGCCCTGCGTACCATCACCCCGCTTGAAGGGCTCACCGACTCGGAATACGAGTGGCTCGCTCGTCACGGCTCCGAGCGCATCGGCGCTACGGGAGCCGTCGTCTTTCGCGAAGGTGAACCCGCCTCGCACCTCAACTTCATCCTTCGCGGCGAAATCCACGTGCGCCGCCGCCACTCCGGCCCCATGGCGCTCTTCATCGGCCGCGCCGGCCAGATGACCGGCAAGTTCCCCTTTTCGCGCATGAAGGGCTACGGCGGCGACGGCTACACGCTCGGCCCCTGCTGGGTGCTCGATATTCCCGAGTCCCTCTTTCCCGCCATGCTCGAGGCCATCCCCTCCATGGCTCAGCGTTGCGTTTCGCTGCTGCTCGATCGTGTTCGTGAGGTCACCCGCATGGAGCAGCAGGCTGAAAAGCTGGCCGCTCTCGGTAAGCTCGCCGCCAATCTCGCGCACGAGCTCAACAATCCAGCCTCCGCCGCCCAGCGTTCCGCCGCGTCCCTCTTCGCCGAGCTGCGCGACTACGGCGACCGCAAGTACACCCTCGGCGCGCTTTGCCTGTCCGGAGACACCTCGACACGCCTGCACGAGTGGATCGTGCGTACCCGCACCGAGATGTCCACCTATAACCCGCAGGTGGCAACTGACGCCAATCCGATGCTTGTCGTCGACCGCGAGACCGCGCTGCTTGCCTGGCTGGAACAGCACAAGGTTCCCAACGCCTGGTCGATCGCTCCCTCGCTTGCCGAGGCAAACGTGCCCATCCGCTCGCTCGAGGAACTCGCCCAGCTCTTCCCCGACGAAGTCGTCGCGCCCGCCATGGCCACCTTCGCCGCCGCCATCCGCGTCGAGCGCATGGCTGAAACCATCGTCGGCTCCACCGTCCGCATCTTCGATCTCATCTCGGCCATCAAGGACTACAGCTACATGGACCAGGCGCCCATGCAGGAGGTCAACGTAGCCCAGTCGCTTGAAATCACTCTCAGCATGTTCGGTTCCCGGCTGGGTAAAATCCAGCTGCAAACCGATTTCGACCCGGAACTGCCGTCCATTCGCGCCTACGGCAGCGAGCTCAATCAGGTATGGACCGCCCTGATCGAAAACGCCATCGACGCCATGCCCGACGGCGGCACTCTCATGCTCACCACCCGCCTCACCGGGCAAATGGCTACGGTCGAAATCTGGGATAGCGGCCCCGGTATCCCCCAGGAGCTGCAAAGCCGCATCTTCGAGCCATTTTTCTCCACCAAGGCGCCCGGGCTCGGGCTTGGGCTCGGGCTCGACATCGCCCAGCGCATCGTCACCCGCCACTCCGGCTTTCTGACGGTAGCCTCAAAGCCCGGCGAAACCTGCTTCCAGGTCCGCCTGCCGCTCGACCAGGCGCAAGCCTACTAGGATGAGTGGATCAGGAGCCCTGTGTTTCCTTCGCGAAGGGAATCTGCGGTTGCTTTGGCTAGTCTCGCAGATAAATGGGCAGCAGCCGAAGCCGCTGCCCGCTCTAACATCATCCCAAAGGCTATTTTGTAACCTCAACTCCACGCCAGAATGCCACATGGTGCTTCAAATTGCGGGCCGCCGGCTTCGGGTCCGGGTAATACCACGCCGCATCGGGGTTCTCCTGTCCATCGACCAGAATGGTGTAATACCGTGCCTGGCCTTTCCATGGACAGCTTGAAGTCGTCGAACTCGGCCTGAAGTATTCCCGCTTCACCGTCTCTTCGGGGAAATAAATATTGCCTTCGGTTGTCTCAAACGTCTCACTCTCGGCCAGCAGCTGCCCGTTCCACATCGCCTTTGCCATTGCTTTTAGAACCCGCTTTATCTTTCCCGCAGCCAAAGCTGTCGAAACACATGTCGGCGTATATAAGTGACCGCCGCAGAGCTCTGGAGCTCCAGACCCATCGGTCATTCATAGCACACGCCGCGGAAAAATGGAAGCGCTGCGGCCCTATGATAGTGGGTCAGTTTGAAATGTTAGTGGTTGCGCAGTGTCAGCCTAATGCGAACTGGCTGGTATGCTGCCCATGTGATAACACCGAGAAGAATCACCAATCGTAGCCACATCCGTAGCGACCATCGCTCGTGTATTGCCATATAGACGCACCCGCCGTCAACGCAGACAAAAACGAGGAGGCAGAAGCTAAAGACCACAAGGCCAGCGATCTCTGTTTTGGTTCTCTTGCGCTCCATGCAGCCATGTTCTCAAACAGGAACACTCCAGGCAATGCAAATGCCTTTTGGGCTTGATAAAACTCCATCATCCGCCGATGCCGGTGGACTCGCAAGCCTTATGGGCTTCAAACTGACCCACTACCGTCCCTACCGCAGGTGTCCACTCGGCCGCGTCGGCAGCGTAAAGTGGAACGTCGCGCCTTGCCCCGGCGGGCTCGTCGCCCATATCCGCCCACCGTGCTGTGCAAGGATGCTTCGGCAAATCGTCAGCCCCAGCCCCGTACCCCCCATCGCGCGCGAGTCCGAAGCATCCACCTGCTGAAAGCGCTCGAAAATATGCTCCAGCTTGTCCGCCGGAATTCCCCGTCCCTGGTCGCTCACGTCGAACTGTGCCTCATGCTCGTCCAGCAGCCGAGCCGTCAGCCGAATATGTCCGCCCGGCGTCGAAAACTTGATTGCGTTTGAAATCAAGTTCGCCAGCGCCTGGAGAATTCTGTCCGCGTCCGCCCACACCTGCACGCCGCCGCCATCCACGCTCACCGTCACCCCGGCCTTCAGCATCGCCGCATGCTGCAAAGCGGCCGCCCGTTCCAGCAGCGTCTGCGCCTGCAGCTGGGCCGAGTGCAATTCCGCGTTGCCGCTCCCGATGCGTTCGATGTCCAGGATGTCGTTCACCAGCTTGATCAGCCGGTCCGTGTTGCCGATCGCAATCTCCAGCATCTGCCGCATCTTCTCCGGCCGCCGGTCGAGCGCCCCGCCCGTCACCAGCCCCAAAGCCGCCCGCAGGCTGGTCAGCGGCGTCCGCAATTCGTGCGATACCGTCGAAATAAACTCGTCCTTCATCCGGTCCAGCGCACGCCGCTCCGTCGTATCCGTGAATGCCACCACTACGCCGATCGCCGCACCCGCCCGTCCCTTGCCGGCGGCATCCATCTGGGGCCGCGCCACGTATTCCACCGGGAAGCTCGTGCCATCCTTGCGCCAGAAAATCTCGCTCGAAACCCGCGCCGAATCCCGTCCCGGCGGGCCCTGAATACTCGCCATGATCGCGCTGTCGGCCTCCGGATACGCCGTCCCATCCGCCCGCGTATGCAGAATCAGCTCGTGCAGATTTCGTCCCAGCAACTCGTTCGGACGATAACCCAGCATCTGCGCCGCCGCCGGGTTGATCACCGTCACTCGCCCTTCCAGGTCGATGCCGTAAATTCCGTCTCCCACCGACTCCAGAATCGAGTTCGACTGGTGGATGAGCGCCCGCAGCTTCTCTTCCGCCCGCACCTGTTCAGAAATATCCACGCCGAACCCAAGCACATACGGGTCCGTCCCCGGCACTTCGATCAGCTTGTTGCGGTACGCAATCACACGGATATCCCCATCCCGGTCGCAAAGCTGCAGCCTCCCCTGCGCCTCGCCCGTCCCGCGTATCTGCTGCAGATACGCACCGAATGCCTCGCGGTAACGTTCCGGCATAAAGCTGCGCAGGTTGTTGCCCGTCATGTCCTCCACGCTGCGGCCCAGGCTTGCGGCGCCGTGCGTATTCACGCTCAGCAGCGTACCTTGCAGGTCGTGCGTGCACACCATACCCAGCGAGCCTTCCACCAGCTGCCGGTAGCGTGCTTCGCTTTCCCGCAGCGTCGCCTCGGCCTGCCGTTGCACCGTCACGTCGATGCCCGTCGCGATGATGAAAGTCGTATGCCCCTGGCCGTCCACTAGCGCCGTCGCCGACCACGCAATGCGCCGCAGGCTCCCGTCGCGTTGCTGCCACTGGTTTTCAAACGTTGCCGGAAACTTGCCCGCGCGCAGGCGTTCAAAGCCCGCGATCGCTTCTGGGATCTCGCTTTCCGGAATCAGCTTTTCCCATAGAAACCGCCCCACCAGGGCGCCGAACCCGTATCCCGAAACCTGCTCGCACTCCCGGTTGAATCGCACGATTCGCCCCGCCGTATCAAACACAGCCACCAGCGCGCCTACTGTGTCGAGTACTGTCGAAACAAAATTCCGTTCCACCGTCAGAGCCTGCTCCACCCTCGCCCGCATGCCCCGGTCGCGCTCCATCTGCCGCACGCGCGCGTTCAGTTCAAACCGGTTGATCACCTGCCGGCTCAGCGTACACAACGCCCGCTTCTGCTTTTCGGTCAGCGTATGCGGCATCGAATCCTGCACGAACAGGCAGCCGATTGCGATTCCCGCCGGCGTCGTCAACGGCGCACCCGCATAAAAACGATACGCGCGTCCCGAAACCATGATCCCATCCGGTCGGAAGTCTTCGTGGTAGCGCGCATCGCTGATTTCGTACACGCCTTCTCCGCGCATGCACCGGTTACACGGGATGCGCGTACCCCGCGTCAGCCTGACCGGCCCCGGGCCCACCCTCGCCTGGAACACGAAGCCATCCCCCATCGCCAGCGAGATACCCGCCATCGGAGTGTTGCAAAGCTCCGCCGCAAGGGTGGTGATTTCTGTAATCATTGCGTCCGCTGCGGCCCCGCCCAACTCGTATTCCTCGAGCGCGGCGAGTCGCGATGCGGAGTCCTGCCCGGGTGTCTTCATACGCCTATCTCATACTAGGTCGGCGAGTTACCTCCTGGCTCTCCCCCGTTAGACGTAACGCTGGGTAACTTTCGTAACAACAGTAACCATGCACCACTCAGAAGCAGTCTGGAAGGTCCGCCTTGCTCCTCAGAGCTCCGCCACTTTCACGGCCCAGGCAGGGTGCAGCACGTTCCCGAGTCGGCAACATCGTCCGAACTCGCATCCAGGGCGACCTTCCAGCTTCCATCCGCCGTTTTCTTCCATACGGTCATGTACCGCCCGTCGGTCACAATCGGCTGCCCGTTCCTGTCCGTCGAGCGCCCTTCGTAGTGGCCCCAGGTAAAGCCCATATCGTTCGAAGGACCCATTTGCGCGCCCTGCGGCGTCCATGTCAGCTGGTACTGCTTCGGGTCCCAGTTTGCCTGCGCGCCCACATTTGCGCGTCCCAGCACGGCAGGCTTGCCGTTGTTTAGCGCCACCCCGTCCTCGGCAAAAAAGCTGGCAAACGCCTTACCGCCGCCCTGCTTCACCGCTTCCTGAAACCGCGCTTCCAGCTCCAGCAACTGCACCTGTCCGGGCGTCACGGTAGGCTGCACCGCCGGGCTGATCATCCGGTAGCCGCCCATTGCGGGCACTGTCCCCGGCACCTCCTGCGCCCAGGCAGACCCCATCCCTGCAACCATCAGCAGCAAGCCACGCCAAATCATGCCGCTATCCTAACAAACGAACTCCGTCGCTTGTCCGAACCTGTCTCAAGCTGACAGCTCGAAAGCTCACAGCTCGAGAATCAGCCTCTCTCAACCGGAGAGACCTACTTCCTCCCGCTTAAAGGCACCCAGTCCTGCTATGCTCGCCTCCAATGTCCATGCGCCAGTACCGCAACAGGTTGGAGCCGGCCCTCATCGCTGCCGCTGTTCTCCTTTTTCTGCCCAGCTTCCTTCCCGGCCAGAGCCACGCGCTGGCCATGGTCACGCTGCGCTGGCTCGGCATCGCCCTGATTGGCCTGGTCGCCATCGGCCGCCGCACCCTCACGCCCTGGATCTTCGCCGCCATGATCGCCGGCGCTGCCATCGGCTTCGATGCCCCGGTGTTCGCCGTCCACCTGCGCGTCTTTTCCGACATCTTCCTGCGCCTCATCAAGACCATCGTCGCCCCGCTCATCCTCGCCACGCTCATCACCGGCATCGCCGGCCACGGAGACCTCAAGCAGGTCGGCCGCATGGGCATCAAGTCGCTCGTCTACTTCGAAGTCCTCACCACGCTTGCGCTCGTCATTGGCCTCGCCGCCATCAACATTTCGCGCGCTGGCGTCGGGCTGGTCCTGCCGGCCGCGCCCGGCTCGGCAGAAAGCCTCGCTAAAGTAGCCCCCACTCATTGGGAGGACTTCCTCCTGCACGTGTTCCCCGAGAACATCGCCAAGTCCATTGCCGAAGGCCAGATCCTGCAGGTCGCCGTCTTCGCGGTCTTCTTCGGCATTGCGCTCGCCACCCTCAGCGAGGCCAAACGCGCCCCCGTGCTGCGCCTTACTGAGTCGCTCGCGGAGGTCATGTTCAAGTTCACCAACGTCGTCATGTACTTCGCGCCCATCGGCGTGGGCGCTGCCATGGCCTTTACGGTCGGCCACATGGGCCTCGCCGTCCTGGTCAACCTGGGCAAGCTGCTGCTTACTCTTTACGGAGCACTCGCTGCCTTTGCCGTCCTCGTCCTACTGCCCGTCGCCCTGCTCGCCCGCGTGCCCGTGCGCGGCTTCCTGGCCGCCGTGCTCGAGCCCGCCACCATCGCTTTCGCCACTGCAACCAGCGAGGCCGCGCTGCCCCGCGCCATGGAAAATATGGAAGCTTTCGGTGTACCGCGCCGCATCGTCTCCTTCGTCATTCCCGCGGGCTACAGCTTCAACCTTGATGGCTCGACGCTCTATCTCGCGCTTGCCAGCATCTTCGTCGCGCAGGCTGCGGGCATCCAAATGCCATGGCCTCAGCAGCTGCTCATGATGGGCACCCTCATTCTGACGTCGAAGGGCGTCGCCGGCGTCCCCCGCGCCACGCTGGTTGTGCTGCTCGCCACCGCCAGCACTTTCAACCTGCCTACCGAACCCATCTTCGTCATTCTCGGCATCGACGCCCTCATGGACATGGCACGCACCACCGTCAACGTCGTCGGCAACTGTCTCGCCTCGGCCGTCATCGCGCGCTGGGAAGGCGAGTTCCGTACTGAGCTGCCAAGTGAAACTGTGCTGGAAGGAGCCGTCACCTAGGCCGGCTTGATCTCTAGAGCAACAAAGCTCCGTTGTCTGTCGTCCCGCAGGGATCTGCTTCTGCTTTCCTTTGCACCGACACGAACCTGGCTCCAGCAACTTGTAACCGCGCACGGGGTTCTAGCCCTAAGCCGGGTTTTGCGCGTCGTATACTTGGTGTTTGGCTTATGGCCGCGCTACAGGCCCAAATCAGCATGAGTAGAATCCTCGCATCTATCAATTCGCCCGCCGACGTCAAGAAGCTCTCGATCGAGGAGCTCACGCAACTCGCTCAGGAGATCCGCGAGCGGCTCATCCTCAGCGTCGCCAAGACCGGCGGCCACATCGGCCCCAACCTCGGCGTCGTCGAGCTCACCATCGCCATGCACGTCGTCTTCGACACGCCCATCGACAGCCTCATCTTCGACGTCAGCCATCAGGCGTATGTGCACAAGCTGCTCACCGGCCGGGAGCAGCATTTCCACACCATCCGCCAGCCCGGCGGGCTTAACGGCTTCATGCTCCGCACCGAAAGCGAGCACGACAGCTACGGCGCAGGCCACGCCGGCACTGCGCTTTCGGCCGCTCTGGGCATGGCCGTGGCGCGCGATATGAGCGGCGGCTCGGAGCACATCGTGGCCCTGGCCGGCGACGCCGCCTTCACCAACGGCATCAGTTTCGAGGCGCTCAACAACATCGCCGCGCAAACCAAGCGGCTCATCATCGTGCTCAACGACAATGAATGGTCCATCGACAAAAACGTCGGAGCCATCGCCGAATACTTCCACAAAATCGTCCTCAACTCCACCTACAACAGCCTGCACGACGCGGCCGCGGGGCTGGTAGAAAAGTTCGGCGGCAAGGCTGCGCGTCATGTCGCCCGCAAGGCCGAAGAGGCTGCCAAGGGAATCGTAGGCCGCGGCATGATCTTCGAAGAGTTCGGCCTTAGCTATTTCGGACCCATCGACGGCCACAACCTGCCTCTGCTCATCGACACCTTCAAGTTCCTCAAGCAGCAGAACAAGCCGGTCGTGCTTCATGCCATCACACAAAAGGGAAGGGGTTTTCAGCCCGCCATCGAAGGTCAGAAGAAGTTTCATGGCCTCGGGCCATACGATCCGGAGACTGGGGCGACCAAGGTGCCGGGTCAGAAGACCTACTCTGAAATATTCGCCGAAACCCTGACGAAACTCGCGGACCGCAACGATAAGGTTGTCGCCATTACGGCCGCCATGCCCAACGGCACCGCACTCGACCTCTTCCGCCCGCACCATCCCAAGCGTTACTTCGACGTGGGTATCGCCGAAGAGCACGCCGTCATCTTTGCCGCGGGCATGGCGACCAAGGGCTACAAGCCTTTCGTGGCCATTTACTCGACCTTTCTGCAGCGCGCCTTCGACCAGATTGTGCACGATGTCGCGTTGCAGAACCTGCCCGTCGTCTTCTGCATGGATCGCGGCGGCCTGTCGGGCGACGACGGCCCGACGCATCACGGCCTGTTCGATATCAGCTACCTGCGCTCGGTGCCCAACCTCATCCACATGGTGCCGCGCAACGAAGACAACTTGGCCGACATGATGTACACGGCCATGCTGCACGAAGGCCCATCGGCCATCCGCTACCCGCGCGGCACCGGCCCCGCGTCGGTCGTCAAAGCGCAGCCGCGCGCAATCGAGATCGGCAAGTCCGAAATCCTGCGCGATGGCGCCGATGTGGCCATTTTCGCACTTGGCGCCATGATGGCCGAAGGCGAACGCCTCGCCGAGATGCTGGAATCGCAGGGCCTGAGCACCGCGCTCATCGACCCGCGCTTCGCCAAGCCGATCGACCGCGACTGTGTGGCCGAGTACGGTCGGCACTGCGGCCTGCTGATCACGCTCGAAGACCACGTACTGGCCGGCGGCTACGGCTCGGCCGTGCTCGAGTGCCTGAGCGATCTGGAGCTTGCCGTGCCTCTGGTGCGCGTCGGCTGGCCGGATGCCTTCATCGAGCATGGCAAGGTCGAGGACTTGCGCCGCAAGTACGGCCTCACCGCGGAAGCCGCGCTCGAAAAGGCAGGCAGCTTCATCGCCGCCATGATCGAAGCCCGAGTGCGCAAACTGACGGCCCGCTAAGGCGCAATGGCTTTACCGAGGCTGCATCAGCGGCAGCAGCTCCGCCGTACGCTTGTGGCGGAAGTCGAACATGCTCTTGAATTGCCGCTCCACAAACAGGCTCCGGGCCAGCTCGCCCAGCGCGCCGAGCGGCATTTCGTACTCCACCTGATCGCGCAGCAGCGCACCCGCCACGCCATCGCGCGTCTCTGCCGAGATGTGATGGCAGTGATGCCAGTAAGCAAACGGGCCGCGTCCCTGCGTATCGCAGAAGTGATCGTTCCAGGCAAACTCTGAAATTTCCGCGTCCCACGGCACACGCACGGGCGAGAGCGGGAACGGCCGGAAGCTGAGCGTCATGCGTGTCCCCGCGCCGGCCGCTATACCGCCCTTCCGCAGCCACGGGTCGCTGACCGGCGGACGCGGCGGCGGCGGCGCAAAGGAGGCTTCTTCGATCCGCGCCTTCTGCCAGCCCGGCATCAGCCTGGGCAGGTTCTCCGGATTAGCGAAAAAGGCAAAGACCTGTTCGACGGGGTAGGGAAGCCACTGCTCGGCCTGAAATTGATGACGCATCGCACTTCTGGTTATACGTGGAAAGGCTGCCTGTTCGCTGCGCAGAAAAATATTCGCATGATTGCGGACCATCGCGGTCCGAGATGATGTACTCTACCGATATCGGACAACGCCGGTCTTAGTTCCACCGCAGGTTTATGCGGCGGCCGCCAAACTGCGTTCCGAAAAGGACTGGGTCCATCAAGGGCCTGCCATGGAGAGGCAAGAATGAAACAGCGGGATCAGGGGCGTCGGCAGTCACAGCGGGTAGCAGCGGCCATGTTGGCTGCATGCGCGGTTTCGGGCGGAGCATTCGCTCAGGCGACGACCGAGCCCCAGGCAACAGCAACAGCGGAGCAGAGCCCAAGCGGCGCAAAGCCCTTCAGCATTCCCGCCGGCAGCCTTGCCGATGCTCTGGCGATCTACCGCAGGGAATCGCACCTGAAGGTCAACTTCGGCCTCACGCAGAGCGCGGAAGAAGATTTCAGGACCGAAGGCATCAAGGGCAAGTTCAGCGATGCGGACGCGCTGGCCGCGCTGCTGAAGGGAACCGGCCTGACCGCGACCTTCACCTCGCCAACCGAGGTGACGCTCGGTCTGCGCAACACGGATCGCGTCGAGGTGACGTCCAGCCTGCCTGACGGCGTGTCGATGACCAAGTTCACCCAGCCCCTGATCGACACGCCCGAGACGATCGCGGTCGTGCCGAAGTTCGTGATCGACGACGAAGGCATCACGACCCTGCGCGACACGCTGCGCAACATTCCCGGCGTCAGCCTGGCCGCCGGCGAGGCAGGCGCGCAGGGCGACAACCTGACCATTCGCGGCTTTACGGCGCGAAACGACATCTTCCTGGATGGCATCCGCGACTACGGCAGCTACTATCGCGACGACTTCAACTACGAGCAGGTGGAGGTGCTTGAAGGGCCGGCAGGCGTAGCCTTTGGGCGCGGCTCTACCGGCGGCGTCGTCAACCAGGAAAGCAAGGTGCCGCAGGAAATGCCGCACGTGGGCGTGATGACGCAGTTCGGCACCAACCTGCAGCGCCGGCTGGCGGTCGACGTCAACGAGCCGCTGCCGAAGCTGGCCAACGGAGCGGCGGCGCGCATCAACGGGTTTGTGGATGAAAGTGGTGTGGCCGGGCGTCCGTTCGCGGAGCTTCGCCGCTACGGTTTTGCACCTTCGATCAGCTTCGGGCTCAACTCGTCGACGCGCTTTACCCTCAGCTACTTCCACCTGACTGAGAACGACACACCGGACTACGGGCTACCCTGGTTCTATTCGCAGCTTGCGCCGGGCGTAAACCGCTCCTCGTACTTCGGCTTTGCGGATGAAAACTACCTCCGGACGAACGACGACATCCTCACCGCGCGGGTGGATCACGACTTCAACAGCCACATCTCGCTGCACTCGATTGCGCGTGCGGCCAACTACCCGCGCAGCGCGCAGATTACCGAGCCGCAAATCTGTACCAATCCTACGCTTTCGGTGCCGGTGGGCGGCTACGTCAGCGCGCTGCCCACGTCTTCGGTCACTGGCGCGGCGTGTCCATACTCGTTCGGCGCGGCGTTCAACCCGGCCACGGTGCAGGTCAACCGCAACCAGATTCAGGTCAAGAGCGTCGAAGGTGATCTGTGGGATCAGACCGAGCTTACCCTGCACTTCAAAACCTTCGGCCTGCGCCATGAGCTCAGCGGCGGTGTCGAGGGCGGGCAGGAGATTTCGAATCCCATCCGCTACCTGTACGCGATCAACAAGCTCAATACCGTGCCTTCTACCACGCTGCTGAACCCGAACACCGCGCAGGTCTTCGGAGGCACAGGCTACGCGAGCACCGTGACCCATGCCAAGGCCGAAACGGTCGCCGGCTACTTCGTCGACACGATCCACCTGGGCCGGCACGTGGACCTGACGGGCGGCATTCGCTACGACCGCTTCGATTCCGGCTATAACCAGTACGCGCCTACGCCGCCGGCGGGCGGCACGGTGCAGGCGACCTGCCCTCCGGGGGCGGGCGCGACCTGCGTCACGTCGGTGGGATCGTTCTCGCGCATCGACGAGCAACCCACTTACCGGGCGGCGCTGGTCGTTCGCACGAACGCAAAGGGAAGCGCTTACTTCGACTACGGTACCAGCTTCAATCCCTCGGCGGAGTCGCTGGCATTGACCTCGATCACCCAGAATGTGGCTCCTGAAGAGAATGAGACGTACGAAATCGGTGCCAAGCAAAGCTTCATGAACGACCGGCTGATGGTGGATGGAGCCATCTTCCGCACGGAAAAGGACAATGCGCGTGAGACGGATCCGAACAACTCGCTGAATGTCGTGGTGGCTGGTAACCAGCTGGTCAAGGGCATCCAGGTGAGCGCAGTGGGCAGGCTGCCGCAGGGCACCGACCTGATCGCGGGCTACGCCTATCTGGATAGCTCGGTGATCTACTCGAAGTTTTATCCGACTTCGGTCGGCTTTCCGCTGGCCAACGTGCCCACGCAGACGTTCAACCTGTTCGTCACACACAAGCTGCCAAAGCACTTCAGCGCCGGGTTGGGTGGTAACTACGTGGCCAGCCGCACGGCCAGCTCGACTACGCCGTATGTGCCGACCAACTACGGTCCGGCACAGACCTTTGCGGCGGGCAGCGCGCCCTGTGCGACGGCGACGAACCCGACGGTGACGACGTGCTACCAGGTGACGGCAATCGCCTTCAAACAGGTGCCGGGCTACTGGGTGTTCAACGCGATGCTGCGCCGTCCGCTTTCGGACCATGTGGACCTGCAGGCGAACGTGAACAACCTGCTGAATCGGTTCTACATCGACCAGCCACACCCAAGCCACCTCATTCCGGGCGAGGGATTGAATGCGCTGATCGGGATGAACTTCAAATTCTAGAGTCGTGTGAGCTTTTGTTCGGAGAGCTCAGCACCCTTGTTGACAACAAGGGCTGCTGGATTGCGCTGCATCGTTCATGCTGCTTCATTCGTGCCCTCAGCAGTTAGAGCCAGCAATGTTTAGAGCCAGCAATTTTTTGCTTTTCAGAAGGAGAACAGATGTTGTTACAAATTCCAGACGTATTGAAGCCGGAGGAAGTGCGCGATGTGCGGCGCATTCTTGCCGAGGCCGAGTGGGTTGATGGCCGCACGACCTCCGGATACCAGGCGAGCGCGGTGAAGCGCAACGCGCAGGTAAAGGAAGGCAGCGCAGGCGCGCAGGCTGCGGGCGAGATCGTGCTGAAAGGCCTGGCACGTTCACCTGTCTTCATGGCGGCGGCGCTGCCGCTGCGGGTGTTTCCGCCCATGTTCAACAGCTACGCGGGCGGACAGATGTTCGGCAACCATATTGATACGGCCATCCGGCAGGCGGTAACGACGGCCCAGCGCATCCGTACGGACGTCTCGGCGACCTTGTTCCTGACGCCGCCCGAAGAATACGATGGAGGCGACCTGGTCGTCGAGGATTCCTACGGCGAGCATCGCGTTAAGCTGGCTTCGGGAGCGATGGTGTTGTATCCCGCAACAAGCCTGCATCGGGTAGAACCGGTGACGCGCGGCAACCGGGTGAGCAGCTTCTTCTGGGTGCAGAGCATGATCCGCCAGGACGCGCAGAGGACGCTGCTGTATGAGTTGGATACGGCAATCCAGCAGGTGGCGACCGTCGATGTGCAGGCGGCGAAAAAATCGTCGGTGCAGCTGACCGGGGTGTACCACAACCTGCTGCGGCAGTGGGCTGAGGTGTGAGCCAAGACATCCGCGGTAAGGTGGAAACAGAAGCGGATCCCCTCGGGATGACAACAAAGGGATGACAAGCCACGACAAGCAGCAGAAAAGGGTGCCCGCAGGCACCCTCTTCCGGGAGAAACGAGGCAGGCGGACAGTTAGGGCATCAGTACGGTGTCGATGACGTGGATAACGCCGTTCGACTGGTAAACATCGGCAGTGGTGATCATGGCAGTGCCGCCCTTGGCATCGGTGATGGTGACGACGCCGTTGGCTGCGGTGAAGGTGAGGGGCTCGCCTTCAACGGTGGTCAGGGTCGCGGTGCCGTGGCCCTTCTTGATGTCTTTCATCAGCTGCTTGGAGTCGATGCGGCCGGGAACGACGTGGTAGGTGAGGATCTTGGTCAGTTGCGCCTTGTTCTCGGGCTTGACGAGCGTGTCGACCGTGCCGGCGGGCAGCTTGGCAAAGGCATCGTTGGTGGGCGCAAAGACGGTGAATGGACCGGGCGAGCTGAGGGTGTCAACCAGGCCGGCAGCCTTGACGGCGGCAACGAGGGTGGTGTGGATCGGCGAGTTGACTGCATTCTCAACAATGGTCTTGTTGGGATACATGGCAGCGCCGCCGACCATGGGGTCAGTCTTCTGGGCCGACGCGGTGAGGGTGGTTGCGGCGAGAACAGCCGCGGCGAGGGTGGAGAAGATGGCTTTCTTCAGGTTCATAACGTTTTCCTTTTTTTGTTCGTCTTCTTTGCTTGCCTTACATCAGGCGTTCAAGATCATCTACGCGGCCCGGCTGACGGTGGATTTCGGGTATTCGCAATTTTCGATGCTGATTTCTTCCGACTCCAGGCGCGCGGTGACGTGTTTTCCATCGCGGTGCGCGCAACCATGAACAACGCACGACTTCTTCGTTGACAATCGTCAGTGGAGCCCGTCAACTGGAGATCCAGCCATGAATGGAACCGAGTTCGAGATGGACATAGCGGAGCGGGTTGAAGCCGAGGCGGCAACGCACGGCGAGCATCGCGGCGGGCTGTTGCTGATCGGGCTGTTCAAGCTGTCGAAGTCGCTGTTTTTCTTCTGTGTCGGGATCGGGGCACTCCACCTGATCCACCGCGACCTGGGTGATGAGGCAATGCGGCTGGCGACCGCGCTGCGATTCGATCCGGAAGGGCGATTAGTGACGCTGCTGATGCAGAAAGCCGATCTGATCGATGCGGCCAGGCTGCGGGAGATCGGCTTCGGCACCTTTGCCTACTCGGCCCTGGCCCTGGTGGAAGGCATCGGGCTGATGCTCGAGAAGGTTTGGGCGGAGTACCTGACGCTTGGCCTGACGGTCTTGTTTCTGCCGTGGGAGCTGTTCGAACTGGCAAGGCGACCGAGCCTGTTCCGGTTGGCGTTGCTCGCGATCAATTTGCTGGTGCTGGTATACCTGCTCTGGTTCTTGCGGAAGAAGCCGGCCCGGAACGCAAGCCAGGGTATATCAAAATAATTGTAAGTGAGGATCAACCCCTAAACCCATTGTCATCCTGAGCGTAGTTTGGCGGGTTTCTTCCGCCAAACGGAGTCAAAGGACCTGAGTCTCGCCTGGGAGCCGAAGCACTCCAAGGGGAAACGCAGGTCCTTTGGCTGCGAAACGCACCGAGAAGCGTGCGTGCTCCGCTCAGGACGACAATTGAGCCACTTATGCGCGGACAGGGCAGGCGCCGATGTTCCCAAAGCAAATTTTCGCTTTTTGTTTGCTTATCAGAGTGTTGGACGCAGAGCAAGGGCTGAGACAGGTGGTACTCAGAATTACAAACACTACACATTGGGGATGCACAGACTTCCACACAACATGTTGGGTTTTCCACATCAGTCGCACGGAAGTTGTAGGGAAATAGCAATTTAGTTCTTGCTTCGCCGTAGGGAGACCCGCATGATGTGGACAGAAGTGGTCCAAAGTGGAGTAGAAGGGATCGTCTCAGTTCACTTCTGAGACGAGTCTACTCCGCCAAAGCCCCTTCAGAGCGGCTGATTGGCCGGCAGGTGTGCAGGTATGTTCCGGGGAAGCCATTCAACCCGTGTCGACGAGAAGGGGCGGCTGAAGCTGCCGGCGGAGTTTCGCAAGTTGTTGAAAGAGGGCCAGGAGTTCTTCATCACGAGCATGGACGGCAAGCGGGCGCAGATTTACCCGATCGCCGAGTGGGAGTTGAAGGAGGCAAAGCTGGCGACGCTGCCATCCATGCACCCGGGCCGGCAGCAGATTGAAGACGTGACGGGCCTGTACGGACAGATGGCTGAAATGGACAACCAGGGCCGGGTAGTTTTGCCGCAGATGCTGCGCGAGGATGCCAGGCTGACGGAAGAGGTTCGGGTTGTCGGCAAGGTTGGCAAGGTTGAGCCGGGCTGGCTTGAAGTGGTTCACTTCGAGTCGTTCAAGGAGGGGGTTGTGGCCAAACCCATCACGTACGAGACGCAGATGCAGCTTGCGGCACTGGACTTTTAGTTGAGCGAGAAAGAACAGGGAACGAAGCCGACATTCAGTTTGACGAGCGGCCGGCAGGCAGGCAGCACAACCCCCCAGGGGGAGCACAGGCAGGAAGCTGGAACTGACGCCAGCGGGCATGTGCCGGTTCTTTTAGAAGAAGCTTTGCAGTATTTGAATGTGCGCCCGGGCGGGACGTTTGTGGATGCCACGCTGGGACTCGGCGGGCACTCTGCGGCGATTGCGCGGAGGCTGGGCAGCCAGGGCAGGCTGATTTGTTTCGACCGCGATGCGGAGGCGATGGCCAAGGCCACGCACCGGCTGGACGCGCTGGCCCAGGAGCTTGGGCCGGAGATGCCGACGGTAGTGTACGAGCCGCGGGCTTTCTCGGAAGCGGCAAAGGCCATTGCAAAGGCGAGCCTGGATGGGCTGCTGGCTGACTTCGGGGTCAGCTCGATGCAGCTGGACGAGGCGCACAGAGGATTTAGTTTTCGGTCGGATGGACCCCTGGACATGCGCATGGATACACGCATGGGGGAGACGGCCGGGCAAGTGGTAAATCAGGAGGACGAGGAGGTTCTCGCAAACCTGATTTACGAATTCGGTGAGGAAAGGAGGTCGCGGAGAATCGCCAGAGCCATTGTGCGGGCCCGGCCGATTGCAACGACAGCGGAATTGGCTCGAGTTGTATCGGCTGCGGCCCCTTCAATGAAGGGCGACAAGATCCACCCGGCAACACGCACCTTTCAGGCGATCCGAATTCGAGTAAATAATGAGCTGGGCGAAATTCAGACGCTGCTTGGTAGCGCGGGATCTCTGCTGAAGCCGGGCGGAAGGCTGGTGTTGATCAGCTTTCATAGCCTGGAAGACCGGCTGGTGAAGGATGCGTTCAAGGCGGCGAAAGACGCAGGCAGGTTCGAAGCGTTGACGAAGAAGCCGGTGGTGGCGGGCGAGCAGGAAGCGATGCGGAACCCGCGGGCGAGAAGCGCGAAGCTGAGGGCGGCAGAAAGACGTTGAGCCCGGATGGTTGTGCCGTCGACGACGAGGACAGAAGCAGATTTCCTGCGGGAATGAAAACAAGTGGGGCTACAAGCGGGGGGAAGGTGCAGAAGCAGATTCCCTGCTGAAATGGCTCAAGTAGAAGATGTGTTGCAGCAAGAGTGGTGCAATAGTAAGTTCTGGGATGCTGGGTGTGGTGGTTTGGTTGCTTGAGGTTTGGGAGGCTTGGCGATGGCGACAATGATGGCGAACATGAATATGGTGGCGACGCGGGTGCCGAAAACCCGAACGGAGTCTGTGGCGGAGCGGAACCGGGAGTTGTTTGAGCTGCAGCGGCGCGCGCGGCGCGGGTCGACGCCCGAGGTTTTCTTTACCAAGCACATCGACAACAGCCGGATCGTCAAGGCGGACGACCCGGAGCGGCGGCGCGAGATGCGCATGTTCGCGGCCGTGATGACGGTCCTGTTCTGCCTGGCGATGGTGTATGTGTGGCAGCATTTTTCCGCGATCGAGATGGGCTACAAGATTGAGGCGCAAAAGACCCAGGTGGAAGTGCTGCGGGAGCAGAATCGGCAGCTGCGGCTGAATGAATCGCAGCTGACGGAGCCGGGTCGGATCGACAAGATTGCACGGCAGCTTGGGCTGGATCAGCCAGCGCCGGGGCAGGTGGTGCGGACCGAAGGCTTTACGGGGCAGGAAGCGCCCGCGGTAGCCTCGCTACAGTAAAGGGCGCGGAAGGCAGGGAAAGGCAGGATGGGAATGAACAGAACACAGGCGCCGCGGCAAATATTGACTGCTCCGATCCGCAAGCGGCGGTTTACGTTTGTGGCGCTGTTTTTCTGTGTCTGGGTGATGGCGATTGCGGGCCGTTTGGTCTGGCTGCAGGTGTTCCAGAACAAGATTTGGGTGCAGCGCGCGGCCAAGCAGCAGACGGGCGGGTTTGAAGTCGCTCCGCGGCGTGGCGTGTTGTACGACCGCAACCTGAAAGAGCTTGCGGTGACGGTGCAGGTGGATTCGGTGTACGCCGTACCGAGCGAGCTGGATACGAATCGGGAGCAGGCGGCGCAAATTCTTTCGCGGATCGTGCATACCGACCCGACGGACAATTTCACAACCGAGCACCAGATGATGGCTCGCTTCAACGCCTCGCATGGCTTCGCCTGGGTGGCGCGTCGCGTGAGCGCAGAGACGGCGGCGCGGATCAAAGAGCTGAACATCAAGGGTGTCTATTTTCAAAAAGAGTTCAAGCGCTTTTACCCGAACGACGAGCTGGCCGCGCAGGTGCTTGGCTATGTGGGGACCGACGATAGCGGGCTGGGCGGGCTGGAACTGCAATTCGACGACGACATGCATGGCACGCCCGGGCACATGATTACGGCTGTCGATGCCAAGCGGCACGTGATGGGCAGCACGATCGACGAGCCACAGCCGGGTGAGAACCTGGTGCTTTCGATCGATGCCAATATCCAGTACATGGCCGAGCAGGCGCTCGACGCGCAGATGGCCAAGGTAAAGGCCGCGCACGGCACGGTGGTGGTGCAGGATCCACATACGGGGCAGATTCTGGCGCTGGCGATTTCGCCGCGGTTCAACCCCAACGACCAGAAGCATATGGATGCGAGCGTGCTGACGAACCTGGCGGTAAGCGATATTTACGAGCCGGGCTCGACGTTCAAGCTGGTCACGTATTCGGCGGCGCTCGATGGCGCGGGCGTGCTGCCGACCGACATTGTCGACTGCCAGGGTGGCGTGATGACGATGTACGGCCGCACGTTCCACGACGACAAGAGCGACCACTTCGGTCGTATTACGGTTAAGCAGGCGCTTGAGCACTCCAGCGACGTGGGTGCGGCCAAGATGGCCCTGAAGCTGGGGCCGGAAAAGTTCTACAGCTATATGAAGGGGTTCGGCTTCGGAGAGCGCACAGGCGTGGAGTTGCCGAGTGAAACGCGCGGGCTGCTGCGGGCTCCTCGTAAGTGGGGCTCGACGAGCATCCTTTCGCTTTCGATCGGGCAGGAAATTGGCGTGACGCCGGTACAGCTGGCCACGATGGTCTCGGCGATTGCAAATGGCGGGATGTACATGCCGCCCCATGTGCTGCTCGAATCGACCGACCAGATGAAGGGCGACGCGCGGCTGCGGCCGGCGGCCTTTCACCCCGCCAGCCAGCTTCCGGCGACGCTGCCCGAAGGCGCGCACCGGGTCATCAAGGAACTGACGGCGGCGACGATGCGGGACATGATGCACGGCATCGTGATTGAGGGCACAGGCAAAGAGGCGGCGCTGAATGGATACAGCTCCGGCGGCAAGACCGGCACGGCGCAGAAGATCGATCCGGCCACCCACACCTATAGCCACACCAAGCTGGTGGCCAGTTTCGCTGGCATGGCCCCGGTGTCAAACCCTGCCATCACGGTTGCGGTGGTCATCGACACGCCGACGGTTGGCACCGGGTACGGTGGCACCGTGAGCGCACCGGTGTTTGCGCAGGTAGCGCAGGAGGTGCTCGAGTATCTTGGCGTCCCGCACGACCAGCCGCTGAAGACGCAGCAGGAGCTACTGGCCGCGGCCGCGGCACCCAAGGACGTGTTTGAAGGCGTCTCGGACGATAAGGGCGCCGACCTGACGGCGATGTTCGACGATATGAACAGCCTGCCGGCGGATGATCCGCTGCGGCAGACGGGGACGGCGGCACCTGTAGTGGCTGACGTCGAGGAGCCCCGGAGCCCGGCAAAGCCGAGTGGCATGGCCGGATTGCTGCCGGCCAAAGTCGTGGCGATGTTCAAGGCGAATGGCGGCGGCACTTCGTTGCCGGCGCAGACGGTGGCCTGGCAGCCGGCTGTGCTGGGCGATGCCGACAAGGTGGCGGCGGAGGCTCGTGCGCGTGGCGCCGTGGTGGTAGGGAGCGGAGAGAAGGTGGCCGTACCGGATTTTGTGGGTGCGGCGTTGCGAACGGTGGTGGAACGCGCGGGGACGGCAGGTTTGCGGGTGCAGCCGGTAGGCAGCGGGCTCGCCACCGGGCAGATGCCGGCGGCGGGGACGATGGTGCCAAGCGGAACTGAAGTCGTGGTTCGCTTCGCTCGGTAAGGCCTGGTTCGACAGCTTTGAGCTCGCGAGCTATAAGCTGACAGTTCCCTTGCTGCTAGTAGGATTTAGAGATGCTGATTGAGGATGCGCTGGCTGGGGTAGAGGTGCTTGGCGGGGGTGCGGCCGGGGTGGAAGTGTCTGGGGTGCAATATGACTCGCGGCGTGTGCGGCCGGGGGACGTGTTTGTGGCCATGCGCGGAGGCGTGAGGGATGGGAACCGCTTTGTAGGTGGCGCGGTGGAGCGTGGGGCTCGCGTGGTGGTGACGGACTCAGACGTGCATGCGGGTGTGCCGGTGGTGCGGGTGGCGAACGGCCGGCGGGCGCTGGCGGGGATTGCGGCCAATCTGCTCGGGCATCCGGAACGCAAGCTCGCGGTGAGCGCGGTGACGGGGACGAATGGGAAAACGACGACGGCCTGGATTCTTGAGCAGTTATTAAGGAGTGTGGGGCGCAAGTGCGTCCTGGTAGGCACGATCGAGACGCATGTGGGCGACGAAGTGCGGGTGAGCGAGCATACGACGCCGGAGGCTTCGGACCTGCTGCAGGTGTTTGCGGATGGGGTGGCGGCGGGGTGTACGGAGGTGGTGATGGAAATGTCGAGCCACGCGCTTGAGCAGGAACGGGTGTGGGGCATTCCGGTGGA
This sequence comes from uncultured Granulicella sp., assembly GCA_964282835.1. Classification (GTDB taxonomy): domain Bacteria; phylum Acidobacteriota; class Terriglobia; order Terriglobales; family Acidobacteriaceae; genus Edaphobacter. The sequence goes on along the minus strand of OZ196157.1, from coordinate 3,454,115 downwards.
TGTGGGGATCTTCACGAACCTGACGCAGGATCACCTGGATTATCACGGGACGATGGGGGCTTACTCGGCGGCAAAGGCGCGGCTGTTTGCCGGAGTGGGAGCGGGGGCCCCGCGCGTCAGTGCGGTCAACATCGACGACGCCCACGGAGCAATGTTCGCTCGAGTAATGGATCACCGGGAACTGATGACGTATGGCTTGAGCAAGTACGCGACTCATCGAGCGGAGTCAATTGAGTACGGGATGCCCGGAACGACTTTCGAGTTCGTGGCTGCGGGAGAGCGGACGAGGATCGCTTCGCCGCTGATGGGGAAAGTGAATGTTTATAATTTGCTCGCCGCAGGGTGTGCGGCCTTGGCTCGCGGCATAACCCTTAAGGAAGTTGCTGCAGCGATCCCCAAGCTGCGGCAGGTGCCCGGCCGGTTTGAGACGGTGCCAAATGACCTTGGGCTGACAGTCGTGGTGGACTACGCGCATACGGACGATGCGCTGCGCAACCTGATTGGACTGGCGCGGGAACTCGTTGGGTCGGGGCGGGTGATTACGGTCTTCGGGTGTGGCGGGGATCGGGATAAAACGAAGCGGCCGAAGATGGGGCGGGCGGCAGGGGAGGGGTCGGACCTGGTGGTGTTGACGAGCGATAATCCTCGGAGTGAGGAGCCGGCGATGATTCTGGCGGAAGCGCTTGCGGGGGTGCGGGAGACTTCGGTGGAGGTGATTGTCGAGGAGGATCGAGCGACGGCGATCGACTTGGCAATTCGAGCGGCAAGGGCTGGAGATCTCGTCCTGATCGCGGGCAAGGGGCATGAGAGGGTGCAGATTCTGCGGGAAGGGATGGCGCCGTTCGATGATGTGGCGGTTGCGGCTGGGGTGTTGCGCGGGTTAGCTGGGTAGATGTGTGGCTGGGACAAACCCAGGTCTCAGAAGCGAGACCTGGGCACCCGGATTGTCGGTCAGGAGACAGGATGAAGTTGATGCTGGGGCAGGTGGCGGATTGGATTCACGCGGAGGGCGACTTTACGACCAACTCCGAGGCGCTGGGATACTCGATCGACTCGCGGACGCTTGGCGCGGGCGATCTGTTTTTCGCGGTGCGGGGCGAGCGCGTGGATGGGCATGATTATGTCGCGACCGCGCTGGCGAACGGAGCGGTGGCGGCGGTAGTCAGCAATCGTTGGCTGGCTCCGGATGAGCTGGACGGCTGCAAGCTGCTGCGGGTGCCCGAAGGCGAAGACTGCGTGCTCAGCGCGATGCAGACGCTGGCGAAACGGGTGCGGGAGAGCTGGGGTGGCCGGGTGATCGGGGTGACGGGCTCCGCCGGCAAGACCACGACCAAGGAGGCGGTAGCGGCGGTGCTTGGGGCAAAATTCCGGGTGTTGAAGTCGGCGGGTAATCTGAATAACCATTTCGGGGTGCCGCTGCAGCTGCTGCGGCTGGAGCCGGAGCATGAGGTGGCGGTAATCGAAATGGGCATGAACCATGCCGGCGAGATTGCCGCGTTGGCGGCGATCGCCAGGCCGGACTGGGGCGTCGTGAGCAATGTGGCGGCAGTGCATCTGGAGCATTTTGCGGAGGGCATCGACGGCATCGCGCGAGCCAAGCGTGAGCTGGTGGAGGCGCTGCCGGGTGATGGGGTGGCGTTTCTAAATGCGGATGATGCGCGGGTGGCGCAGTTTGGCGTGCAGACGGGCAAGCGGTCGGTGCTGTTTGGCGTGACGTCCGCGGCTGATGTGCGGGCGGAAGATGTCGTTGAGGCTGGAATGGAGGGTGTGCGGTTTACCGCGGTGGCCGGGGGCGAGCGCGCGGAGGTGCGGCTGCGCATGCTGGGCCGGCACAATGTACACAATGCGCTGGCAGCGATCGCGGTAGGGCTCGCAAGCGGCATGCGGCTTGCGGAATGCGCCGCGGCTGTGGGAGAGTTGCGGGCGACGGAAAAGCGCGGGCTGGTGATGAATTGGCGGGGGGCGGCGATGGTGAACGATTGCTACAACTCGAATCCGGCGGCGCTCGATGCGATGGTGGACGCTTTGCTGGCGATGCCGGCGCAACGTCATTTGGTGGTCGCGGGCGAGATGCTGGAGCTCGGGCCGGCCGGGGCGGCCATGCATCGGGCGTGTGGGGAACGGATGGCCATGCGCGGGGTGGACGTGGTGGTGGGGGTGCGGGGACTGGCTGAAGAACTGGTGGCCGAGGCAGCTGCGGGTGGTGTGGACGCTGTGTTTGTGGCTACTCCCGCAGAGGCCGGCGCGTGGATGAAGGAGCATGTACGGGCGGGCGATGCGGTGCTGCTGAAGGCCTCGCGGGGGGTGCGGCTGGAGGATGCGCTGGAGGTTTTGGAAGCGTAAATATTCTTTTGGCGTGAGGGACAGGACGGCATCTCAAGCAGCATGGAATTAGCGCGCAAGGGTGGGGGAGTTCCTGGGCTGGCACCGCGTACGGCGTTGAAGGCAGCGAAGAAGGCCGCCAAGAAAGCGGCAAAGAAGGGCGCCAAGCATGCGCCTGAAAAGCATGCGGCGAAGAAGGCTGCGGCTAAAAAGGGTGCCAAGCACGCGGCCAAGCATGCGGGGCACGACCGGGACGCGGAGGAGCAGCGGCGTTGGCTGGAGGAACGCCGGGACGAGGAGCTGGACGAAGAGGACCTGCAGCTTGCCCATTCGTTCCATCATCTGCACCGCGCGGCGGCGGTAATTTCTTTGCTCGAGCAGGATTCTGGCGGCGATCTGCGCATGCTTCTGGAGCATGGGATGGAGCTTTACCGGAACGCGACTGGAACCAAGCGCAAGAAGGGCACGGTGCGAAGCGCGTTTGGATTGCTGCGGGCGGCGGAGCACCTGGGGATGGCGGGGCTCTACTCGGCGCGGAGCGACTACCGGGTGCAGGTGCCGCCGCCGCCCCGGAGCGAGGTGGAGAAGCAGTTGCGCGAGCTTGGACCGAGGCTGGACCAGTTGAAAGCGCCCGAGCGCGAGAACGGGCGGCGGCTGTGCAATATGGCGCGCGAGCTGTTGCGGCGGGCGGAGGGCGCGGGTCACGATCCTCACCTGGAGTACGAGCTGACGATGGCGGCGGAGGGGATTTGTGTAGCGCTGGAGGAAGGATTGTAGGGTCGACCTGTTCGTGATGAGTGGATCTACCCGCAACCTATCGTCATCCTGAGCGTAGTTTGGCCGGTTTCTTCCGCTGGACTGCGAGACGCACCTGAAACGTGCGTTTCTCCGCTCAGGATGACAATTTACGGGTCGTATGCGCACTGAGGCATAGGCCGGCGCGCGGTGAGTGTGCGGGTTGGTTCGGATGGCAAACGGGTGTGCGGAGTTTGGAGAGCGGCTGTTAAGATAGCGGGAGTCCGGGGTGCGTTCGAGGGCCGGCGGACAGGCGGGATGCTTTGCTCTATTGGCTGCTCTACCAGAAGCTGTTTCCCTACTTTCGGTTCTTCCGCATTTTTCGCTACGTCACCTTTCGTTGCGTGTTTGCGAGCCTGACGGCGCTGCTGATCGGGCTGCTGATCGGGCCGTTCGTGATCGAGCGGCTGCGCGAATTTCAGATTGGACAGTACATCCGCGAAGAGGGTCCGCAGAGCCACCAGAAGAAGGGTGGTACGCCGACCATGGGCGGCGTGCTGATCTGCATTTCGATCCTGGTGCCGACGCTGCTCTGGTCGGATCTGTCGAACCCGTTTGTCTGGATCGTGATGCTTTCGACGCTGGCCTTCGGGGCGATCGGCTTTGCGGACGACTACATCAAGGTGGTGCACAAGCATAACCAGGGGCTGACGGGCCGGCAGAAGCTGGCGCTGCAGTTTGTGACCAGCGGCGCGATTGCGGTGGCGCTGCTGGGGCTCGAAACGCGGGGCGGCTACTCGACGCGGCTGGTGGTGCCGTTCCTGAAGAATTTTCGGCCCGACCTGGTGTGGGAATGGATGGGCGTGATCCCGCACATGCACTGGCTGGCGTTTGTGCCGTTTGTGGTGTTCGTTATGCTGGTGATTGCGGGCTCGAGCAACGCGGTGAACCTGACGGACGGCCTCGATGGGCTGGCGATCGGATGCACGATTATTGCGGCCGGCGCGCTGACGATGCTGACGTACGTGAGCGGGCATGTGGTCTTCAGCGACTACCTGGAGCTGCAGCGCATGCCGATGATCAGCGAGATTACGATCTTCTGCGGAGCGATGGTCGGGGGTTCGATCGGGTTCCTCTGGTACAACGCGCACCCGGCTGAGATCTTTATGGGTGATGTGGGGTCGCTGGCACTGGGCGGCGCGATCGGGACGGTGGCGGTGTGCATCAAGCAGGAGCTGCTGCTGCCGTTTATCGGTGGCGTGTTCATCCTGGAGGCGCTCAGCGTGATGCTGCAGGTAGGCAGCTACAAGCTGCGGAACGGCAAGCGAATCTTCAGGATGGCTCCGCTGCACCACCACTTTGAGCTGCTGGGATGGAGCGAGAGCAAGGTAATTGCGCGGTTCTGGATTTTGGCGCTGGTGTTTGCGCTATTCGCACTGACGACGCTGAAGCTGCGTTGAAAGGGGTGCTTGCCTCGGCTTCCTTTGTTGTAATACCCGGAGGGAATCTGCTGTTGCTTCTGAGCTGTACCGTCCTGCTGTGCGCGGGAACGAAGGCATGATTCATGAGCTGAGCTTGAAAGCCATGAGCTCATAGCTTGAAGAAGCGGGAGCCTTTCAGGACGGGTATGCTGGATGCAACGTAGAACGATTTGAGGAGATGTAATGGCGACGGGAACTTGCGATATTGGGCTGATCGGCCTGGCAGTGATGGGACAGAACCTGGTGCTGAACATGAACGACCACGGGTACAAGGTGGCGGTGTTCAACCGGACGACGTCGAAGGTGGATGAGTTTCTGGCGGACGAAGCCAAGGGCACCGAGGTGGAAGGCGCGCACTCGATTGAAGAGCTTTGCGGGATGCTGAAGACACCGCGGCGCGTAATGATTATGGTGAAGGCCGGCAGCGTGGTGGATGCGACGATCGCGCAGATTGTGCCTTATCTCGAGAAGGGCGACATCATTATCGATGGCGGCAACTCCCTGTTTACAGATTCGAACCGGCGAACGAAGGAGCTGGCGGAACAGGGTCTGCTGTATATCGGGACCGGAGTTTCAGGTGGGGAAGAAGGCGCGCGCTTCGGTCCGTCGATCATGCCGGGTGGCGACCCGGCGGCTTGGCCTGCCGTGAAGGACATTTTTCAGGCGATTGCGGCCAAGGTGGAGGATGGTACGCCGTGCTGCGACTGGGTAGGCGAGGGCGGGGCCGGACACTACGTGAAGATGGTGCACAACGGCATCGAGTATGGCGACATGCAGTTGATCGGGGAGGCCTACCAGCTGCTGAAGGATGGGCTTGGACTGTCGCCCGACGAGTTCGCCAAGGTGTTCGAGGAGTGGAACAAGGGCGAGCTGGACAGCTTTCTGATCGAGATTACCGAGATTATTTTCGCCAAAAAGGACGAGGATGGGACGCCGATTATCGACAAGATTCTGGATACGGCGGGGCAGAAGGGTACGGGCAAGTGGACGGCGATTTCAGCGCTCGACCTGGGCCAGCCGGTGACGCTAATTGGCGAGAGTGTGTTTGCGCGCTGCCTGAGCGCATTGAAGGATGAACGGGTGGCAGCTTCGCATATCCTTGAAGGGCCGAAGGGCGAGCGGCACATCCTGATCGAGGACCGTGAAGTGTTTATCGAGGAAGTGCGGCGGGCGCTGTATTGCTCGAAAATGATCAGCTATGCGCAGGGGTATATGCTGCTGCGCGCGGCCGAGAAGGAACAGGGCTGGACGCTGAATATGGGTGGCGTGGCCCTGATGTGGCGCGGCGGCTGCATCATCCGGTCGGCGTTTCTGGGCGACATCAAGAAGGCCTTCGACAAGGATGCGAAGCTGACGAACCTGCTGCTGGACGACTTCTTCTCAAGCGCGCTGAACAAGTACCAGGAGAGCTGGCGTAAGGCGCTGATTCATGCGATCGAGCTTGGCGTGCCGACGCCGGCGTTCTCGACCGCACTGGCGTTTTACGATGGCTACCGGACGGCGCGCCTGCCGGCAAACCTGCTGCAGGCGCAGCGGGACTTCTTCGGCGCGCATACGTACGAGCGGGTGGACAAGCCGCGGGGCGAGTTCTTCCACACCAACTGGACCGGGCGCGGTGGGCGAGTGTCCTCGTCGACCTATAACGCTTAGCGGCTGCGGAGGACAAAAAGCGGAACGCGGATAGAAGCGGATGAGGGCGGACCGGGACGGATCGTGGTTTTGATCCTGTACATTCGCTCTTCTCCGCTTTTGTCTGCGTTCCGCTTTTTGATTTTAGGCGCGGCTATGATCTGAGGGCGAGGTGATGGCGATGGAGTTGAGGAAGATGAGCGCGGCGGGGCCGGCGGTGTTTCCGCTTGGGCTGGGATGCATGGGAATGAGCGGCATGTACGGCACGACGGATGATGCAGAGAGTGTGCGGGCCATCCATGCGGCGATTGCGGGCGGCGTGACGCTGATCGATACGGGCGATTTCTATGGGATGGGCCACAACGAGCTGCTGATCGGGCGGGCACTGCGGGAGCTTGGGCCGGCAGCGCGGGAGAAGGTAGTGCTGAGCGTGAAGTTTGGGGCGCAGCGTACGCCGAGTGGAGCCTGGCAGAGCTTCGATGGGCGGCCGACGGGAGTGAAGAACTACCTGGCATACAGCCTCGTCCGCTTGGGCGTGAGCTATGTGGATATTTACCGCCCGGCGCGGATCGACGACAAGATCGAGATCGAGCAGACTATAGGCGCGGTGGCCGAGATGGTGAAGCAGGGCTATGTGCGTCAGGCCGGGCTGAGCGAGGTGGGGGTGGAGACGGCGCGGCGCGCGCAGGCGGTGATGCCGATCAGCGATGTGCAGCTGGAGTATGGGCTTTCGACGCGGGGCATGGAGACCAAGGTGCTGCCGGGGCTGCGCGAGCTGGGCATCGGCTGCACGGCGTACGGGGTGGTGGGGCGCGGCTTGCTAAGCGGCTCGCTGCCGAAGGACAAGGGAGATTTTCGGCGCTTTCTGCCGCGGTTTACGGGGGCGAACCTGACGACCAATCAGGGGCTGGTGGCTCGGCTGGGCGCGGCTGCGGCGGAGCGCGTCGTGACGCCGGTACAGATGGCCATTGCTTGGGTGCTGGCCCGCGGGGGCGAGACGATGGTGCCGATCCTCGGAATGCGTACCGTCGCGCAGGTGGAAGAAGCACTTGGGGCACTCGAGATCAAGCTGAGCGATGAGGAGATGGAGGGACTGGAAAGCGCAGTTCCGGCAGCTGAGATAGCGGGAACGAGGTATGACAAGGTGGCGATGACGCATCTTGATAGCGAGCGTTAGGGTCGACACCCAGGTCTCAGAAGCGAGACCTGGGTACCCTGTTTCGGACGCTCATCAGTGGATGGTTTGCCAGGCGTGCCAGACGTAGAGGCCGACGACGCACGCGGTGGTAAGGGCGGCGGCTCCGCCAAGGACGCGGATGATGGGCTGGAGCTTGTGGAGCTTCTGCACGATCTGGGTTTGCTGCTGCTGCTCGTTGGCATGAAGCTCGTTGTTGAGGAAGAGCTGGTCATCTTCGTAGCGGGTGAATTGGCCGCGATAGATAAGGAGCGCTCCGAAGCAGGCTGCGAGGGCAGCCCACACGATAAGAAGAACCGGATTGAGATCGTTCATGGATCACCCTCCCTGGGGTGCTGCGTGGCTCGGAGCCGGGAGTCTTTTCGTGGATTACGACGCAGGGCTCTCTGGACCACGGAAAGCATACGCTTCTGTGTAGAAATAAAGCCACCTTGTTGTAAAAGTATTTTCCGGGCGGCCTATCTCATGACGGAATGGATGACCAGACCTGCAACCACAAGGCCGATCATCATGAGAATGAGCAGGGTGAGGATGAAGAACGCGGCCTGCTTACGGTTTTTCTGGGTAGGCTGGGTGATGCCGAAGGTGTTGATGAAGGTGTCTGCGAGGAAATAGAGAAGCCTCATTCCTTGATTATGCGGGAAGCGGGTTGAATCGGCTGTTAGGGGTACTGCATCCGATAGTGGTATGGGCTTGCGGGGCGACCCGGCCCGGGTCTACACTGAAATCGGACTGATCGAGTCTTATTCCCTGAGGTGATGCGAAATGTCGACTGCAGCTGTGGTTCCCGAAGTGGTTGAGGCTCCGGTGGCGGCACCGAGTACGCCGGTGAAGTTGACCGATGCTGCGATCGGTAAAGTGAAAGAAATTATGGCGACCCAGGACCCGATCCCGGCCGGTCTGCGCATTGGCGTGGTTGGTGGTGGATGCTCCGGGTTTCAATACTCAATGTCGTTCGAGAACCAGAGCGGGATGATGGACAAGGTGTTGCGCTTTGAGGATCTGAAGGTATTTGTGGATGCGACCAGCGCGATGTACCTGAACGGCTGCGTGGTGGATTATGTGGAAACGCTTGAGGCTGCCGGGTTCAAGTTCGAGAATCCTACGGTGAAAAGCACCTGTGGCTGCGGATCGAGCTTTTCCGTTTAGTCCTCCTTTGGGGTGAGGGATGGAAGGCGAAGCGATCGATTGGACAGGCTGCGAGTGGGTCGAGGTGGTGTGGGGACGTATGGGTGGCGTCCCGACGGTGATCGACTCGCGTGTAACGGCTGGATGTGCTGGTGGATTGCTTTGATGATGGGATAGCGTGGGCTGTACAGCTTGGAACTATAGTTTGCCGCGCGTCAAGGTGCGAGGTGTACTAACCTTTGTGGGCAGGCTTGCAGTAGTCACCTCAGCCTAGATGCGAGTTCTTTTCGACCAGAATATGCCGCGCGCCTTGCGCATTCATCTAAGGCCGTCATGATTATGACGGCGGCGCAGATGGGTTGGAGCCTCCTTCGGAATGGTACCCTCTTGCAAGTCTGTGAGAATGCCCGGCTTCGATGCGGTGGTCACTGGTGATCAGAAAATGTTCTACCAGCAGAACAACGAGAAGCGTCGTGTGTCGCTCGTTGTGCTGACAAATATCGATCGGAAGTCTGTGGTCCCAAAAGCTCCACAGATCTTCCTGGCTCTGGAACGCGCGGTTCCGGGCAGCTACGAGCTTGTGACGATCGAGAGAAAGCGGAGCAAACCCCGGGGACGTCCGTCTAAACTTTGACTTAGCGGGGTGCGTGAGTGACTGAGTTTACGGTGCGGCTGGCGGATGAGCGGGGGCGGGTGCAGGAGCAGACGCATGCGGCGGCGACGGCCGACGAGTTGCGCGCGCGCTTTACCCAGGGCGGCTACTACGTTTATTCGGTCAAGGCGAAGAGCGGGCTGGGCGGCGGCAAGAAGAAGGTGAACCTGGAGACGTTTCTGGTGTTCAATCAGCAGTTTCTTACGCTGATCAAGGCCGGCCTGCCAATTCTTGGCTCACTTGACCTGCTGGCGCGGCGGCAGAAGGTGTTGAATTTTCGCTCGCAGCTGGAGGATGTGGCGACGCGGGTGAAGACGGGCCAGTCGATTTCGGAGGCGTTCGAAGCGCAGGGTGGCTTTCCGATCGTGTACACGACGACGCTGCTGGCGGGCGAACGGTCGGGCAATCTGGAAGAGGTGTTGCAGCGATTCCTGGACTTTCAGCGTGTGTCGCTGACGTTTCGCAAAAAGCTGAAAGCGAGCCTGATTTACCCGGCGCTGCTGATCGTAATGGTTGTTGGACTGATGATTTTTCTAATTACCTTTGTGGTGCCGCGTTTCGCGCAGCTATACGACCAGCTTGGGACGCATCTGCCCTGGATGACGGTCTTCCTGCTGAACCTGGGGAACCAGGCCCAGAGCTATGGGCTGTATGTGCTGGCAGTGGTGGCGATTGTGGGTTTCCTGGTGTATCGCTGGACGAAGACCGAAGGGGGCGCGAATACGATCGACCGGGTTCGGATTTCTCTGCCGGTGATTGGTAACGTGTGGCTGAAGTACCAGGTGGGGCTGTTTTCGCGTACGCTTTCGACTCTGCTGACGGGCGGTCTGCCGCTGGTGCCGTCGCTTGAGACCGCGGCGAAGGCGATCGATTCGCGGCAGATCGGGCTGGCGGTGTACAAGTCGGTGGAGTCGGTACGGGAAGGTAAGGGGCTGAGCGTGAGCCTGGCGGCCACGAAGATCTTCCCGGAGCTTGCGATTGAGATGGTGGAGGTTGGCGAGAGCACGGGCGCGCTGCCGCAGATGTTGAACTCGGTAGCCGAGTTTTTCGAGGAAGATGTGCAGACCAGTCTGACTGCCGCCATGAGCTTGATCGAGCCGCTGATTTTGATCGTGATGGGTGTGGTGGTGGTGGCGATTTTGATTGCGCTTTATCTGCCGATCTTCTCGCTGACGAGTGCGAGTGGGAGCTAGGGTTAGGGTGGCGCGTAGTAAGCTGTGGTCGTGAGCTTCGAATGGGATTCTGAAAAAGCTCTGCGGAATAGCGAAAAACATGGCGTAAGTTTTGCGATCGCTGTCGAGGTCTTCAGGGATCCTGAGCAATACGAATTTGTAGATGACCGGCTCGACTATGGGGAACCACGTTGGAATGTAGTTGGGCTTGTGGACGGTCTGGAACTCACCGTTACCTATACTGTGCGGGAGTACAGCATACGCATCATCTCAGCTAGAAGGGCGGACCGATATGAGCGAGAAAAGTACTGGAAGTACGACTTACGTTCCTGACCTGGCGCATCCAGTTCATCTTACCGAAGAGCAGAGGGCAAAGCTGCTGGCGATGCGCGACGAGGATATCGACTACAGCGACACGCCTCCGCAAGCGGCCAAAAGGGGACGACGAGTGGGCGGACCGCGTTTCGGGTTCGAAGCTTTGGTTCTTGATCAGGACGTTCTGGAATACTTTCGTCATGAAGGCGATGTATCGTCCAAGAGGATCAACGCTGTGCTGCGGGAATATGCAGAAGCGCATCGGAAGACGGCTTGATGGGGCGGGTGGCGACAGGCATTGCGATCTTGGGCGGAGTGTTGCTGACTGGCTGCCGAGGAACGCGGGAGATCCAATCGGCGCGGCTGGACGGAACCTACGGGGTGGCGCATCCCGGCACGGTCGAGCCGGTGCTGAAGGTGCAGGCGGTGCCGGGTGGTGGATACGAGTTTCAAGAGCGGATTACGGGCGAGTGGAAGCGCGATCCGGAAACACCGCATGTGGCGACCGAGACTGAGGTGATGCAGGCTCTTGGCGTCGCCCCGGGTGGCGTGTACGTCTACGGGCTTGCTACCGGGGCGGTTGGTATCTTGAAAGTACCGGCGGGCTGGAGCGGGGCCGGGGTGACGACGAAAAGCGGCCTCCTGCTGGTGAGCCATGGAACGGTGGCGGCGGCAGAAAAGATCGAGTTGGGAGGACGGTGAGTTTGCGAAGAGCAGAAGCGCTAGCCCTGATGGAAAGCTGGACGGCAGGGGAGAGCCTGCGCAAGCATGGGCTTAGTGTCTCGTTCTGCTGCGAGGCTTACGGGCGCATGGAGGCTGGCCGGTGTGGTCTGGAAGGCGAAGCCGCGGCAGAGATGGTAGATCTGTATGCGTGTGCGGGGTTGCTGCACGATTTCGACTACGAGAAACATCCGACAGCCGAGGAGCACCCGTTTGTGGGGGTCGCGTACCTGCGGGAGCATGGGTGGCCGGAGGAGATGCTGCACGCGATTCTGGCGCATGCGGAGTACTCCGGGGTAAAGCCCGAGACGCGCCTGGACAAGGTGCTATTTGCCTGCGATGAGCTTGCGGGTTTTCTGACAGCTTGTGCGCTTGTAAAGCCCACAAAGGCGATTGCGGATGTGGAAGCCAGGGGTGTGGTGAAGAAGATGAAGGACAAGGGCTTTGCGCGTGCGGTGAAGCGGGAAGATATGACGGCGGGGGCGGGGATGCTAGGCGTGCCGCTCGAAGAGCATGTGGAGGTTTGTCTGGCGGCTATGCAGGCCCGGGCAGGGGAGCTTGGCTTGTAGCCTCAGGTCTAGTGGCAGCCGCGCAGCACGAGTAGCCAGGCCAGTGAAAGGATGATCGACCCGGCCAGACCAAAGGCGATGAGCGGCGAGCGTGGCTGGCCCGCCTTCGCAGTGGGTGAGTGGGTGAGGGTGTTCTCATGCGGGTCGAGCGGGTTGTAGGCGAGGGGGATGTGCTCGTTCTGGGGGATGGCGGTCGGGGAGCCAAACTGATCGGAGTAGAGCCGACCGTGAGCATAGTAGTCGAAGGTGATGAGGAACTTCTCTCCGAGACCGACGCCGAAGGCCATGCTGCTGAGGGCAGAGGACTGGTATTTGCAGGTAGTGACGGTGGCTTCGGTAGTGATCCAGTTGGGCGGAGTTTGCATTGGGTCAGTAATGGTTCAAAGCCAGGTCTCAGACGCGAGACCTGGGACCTCCAGTTTAGCGGATGCCAGGCGGGGGATGTTGGCGGCCGCGAGGGCAGTGTTGGTTTCCGCGACTGAGTCCGGAAGGTCGACGGGGCGGCTGAGGTCTTCGAGGACGATGGTTTCGAAGCCGAGCGTTTTACCGTCGAGCGCGGAGTAGCGGACGCAAAAGTCGTAGGCAAGGCCGGCGAGGAAGAGCCGCGTCAGTCCGCGCTCGCGCAGGTAGCCGGCGAGCCCGGTGGGGGTGGTGTGGTCGTTCTCGAGGAAGGCCGAGTAGCTGTCGATGTGCGTACGGAAGCCCTTGCGGAGGATGAGCTCGGCGTGAGGGATCTCGAGGGCTGGGTGCAGGGCGGCACCCGGGCTGCCGATCAGGCAGTGTTCGGGCCACAGGGTTTGCGGGCCGTAGGCGGCTTCGATCTGGGTGTAGGGGGCCTGGCCGTGGGTGGTGGCGAAGGAGATGTGCCGGGGCGGGTGCCAGTCCTGGGTGAGCAGCACGTGCGGGAAGCGGGTGGCGAGGGCGTTGATGGGAGCGAGGATCCGGTCGCCCCCGGGCACGGCCAGTGGCCCGCCGGGCATGAAGTCGGGCTGGAGATCGATGAGCAGGAGCGCGTCGGTGTGAGGATTGAGGGTCATAGGCCTCGCCCTGCCGGATTGAAAATCAAGGGCAGCGTCGAGTACAGACAGATACGGTTCGACCTTCACGAGCCGGACGTAAGCTTGCTGCGAAAGATTTCCATGAGGCTAGGCGACGCAAGCTCTTCGCGAGAGATCGAGTGCTCCTTGCCTTGCAAGGACCTGTCGAGCAGCCTGTTGTAGCGCCTTGGCTTCGCGCTGCTGTTGCTCTTCCAGGAGACTTCGGATGAGAACGGTGGCTGAGGGATAAAGCCCGTCTTCGACCTGGGCTTCGACGTAGGTTTTGAAGGGCTCGGGAAGCACGATACTGAGGGTCGAGGCTGCCATGTGGACTAGGATGCCACTTTGTGGAGCGGGATTCAAGCTCGCCTGACAAGCCAGAAAGAGCCTGGAAGGACTATCGTTGACAGGTGAAGGAAAGGTTGCGATGGCGGAGAACGTGTTGGCGAGTACGTTGAAGCGGGGTGCGAAGTTCGAGGCCAATGCGGCGGCCGTGCGAGCGCTGGTGGAGGAGATCGAGGTGGGCGAGGCGCGGGTCCGGCTTGGCGGTGGAGTCAGGGCGGTGGAGGCGCAGCACAAGAAAGGGCGGCTGACGGCTCGGGAGCGGGTGGCTTTGCTGGTGGATTCGGTGGAAACCCAGGTCTCAGAAGCGAGACCTGGGGCACCCGGATCTTCGCTCTTCCTGGAGCTTGGGCTCTGGGCGGCGGACGGGATGTATGAGGAATTCGGTGGGGCTCCAGGGGCGGGTGTCGTCGCGGGGATCGGACGGGTGCAGGGCCGGCTTTGCATGATCGTGGCCAACGATGCAACGGTAAAGGCTGGGGCGTTCTTCCCGCTGACGTGCAAAAAGGTGCTGCGCGCGCAGACGATTGCGCTCGAGAATCGAATTCCGACGCTCTACCTGGTGGATTCGGCAGGGGCGTTTCTGCCGTTGCAGGAAGAAGTGTTTCCGGATCAGGATGACTTCGGCCGGGTGTTCCGCAACAACGCCGTGATGAGCAGCCTCGGCGTCCCGCAGATGACGGCCATCATGGGCATGTGCGTGGCGGGTGGAGCGTATCTGCCGGTGATGACCGATACGGTGTTGATGACCGAAGGCTCGGGTTTGTTTCTTGCAGGGCCGGCGTTGGTGCAGGCGGCTATCGGGCAGAAGACGCCGGCCGAAGAGCTGGGCGGGGCCGGTATGCACGCGGAAATCTCGGGAACGGTGGACTTCAAGGAGCCGGATGATGAATCGTGCCTGAAGCGGTTACGTTCTCTGGTGGGGCGGATGGGGGAGCGCCCGAAAAGTGCATTTTCGGTTACAAGTTACGATCCCGCTGCAGATGCTCCGCTCTATGCTGCGGAAGACCTGTATGGTTTGCTCGATCCTGCGCCCGGAGCGAGCAATGTGTACGACATGCGTGAGGTGATTGCGCGGCTGGTGGACCGGAGTGAGTTCGACGAGTATAAGGCGGAGTTCGGCCGGACGCTGATCTGCGGGTACGGCCGGATTGGCGGACGCGCCGTGGGCCTTGTGGCGAACCAGAAGCTGAACCAGCGGCAGACGGTGGCGCAGGGGCCGATGGCTGGAACGCAGAGGATCGAGGTGGGTGGGGTCATCTACACGGAAGGCGCGCAGAAGGCGGCGCGGTTCATTATGGATTGCAACCAGAACCTTGTGCCGCTGATCTTTCTGCACGATGTAAACGGGTTTATGGTGGGCAAGGATGCGGAGTGGTCGGGCATCATCCGGGCCGGGGCGAAGATGGTTTCGGCGGTTTCGACCAGCGTGGTGCCAAAGATTACGGTGATCGTCGGAGGCAGCTTTGGCGCGGGACACTATGCGATGTGCGGCAAGGCTTACGATCCTCGCTTTCTGTTTGCCTGGCCTACGGCTCGTTATGCGGTGATGGGCGGCGCGGCCGCGGCGAATACGCTGGCGGAGGTAAAGGCGCGGCAGATGGAACGCTCGGGCGAGGTGGTGACCGAGGAACGCAAGAAAGAGATCTGGGAGGAGATCAAGCGTGGCTTCGACGTGGCGGCCGACCCGCGGTACGGGGCGGCCCGGCTCTGGATCGACGCTATCATCGACCCGGCAAAGACGCGGGAAGTGTTGATGACAGCGCTCGAGGCTTGTGCATTGAATGCGGATGTGGCGAAGTTTAACGTGGGGGTGATGCAGACGTGATCTCGCGGCAGACCATCTTCGCCTTCCTGCTGATGCTGCTGGTGACTGCTGCACTCTTTGCCTGGAACAACAGCAAGCGCGACGAATGCGATCTGGCTGGGCCGAGCCGCGCGATGACACAGGTGCCGGTTGGACAATCGGGGAAGAAGATTTTGCTGGTCAACTGCAACGAGTGGCTGCCCAGGCAGCCGGTGGCCGTGCAGGCGTGGTGCTTTGCCGATGTGGCGCTGGGCGTCGTGTTTGCGATGAGTCTGCTGGGCGATGCGGTGCGTGGCAATGCATATCGAAGTCAGTTCAGGAGGTAGATTGTGGTGAAGATCGTGGAGTGTCCGCGGGATGCGTGGCAGGGTTTGCCGCAGGTGATGCCGGCGGAGGTGAAGGCCGATTACCTGCGGCTGCTGGTTGGGGCCGGGTTCAAGCATATCGATGCGGTGAGCTTTGTAAGCAAGGCGGCGGTGGCGCAGATGGCGGATGCGGAGCTTGTACTCGAGTACCTGGCGCCGCCGGCGGATGTGGAGATCATCGCCATTTGCGTGAATGAAAAAGGTGCGGAGCGGGCGGTGAAGACGGCGGTGTCGACGCTTGGCTTTCCGTATTCGATCTCGCCGAACTTTTTGAAGCGGAATCAAAATCAGACTCCGGAAGAAGCTCTGGAGGCTTTGGAAGCCGTGGGCACGATTGGCTACAAGGCCGGGCTGGATGTCGTGGCTTACATTTCGATGGCGTTCGGAAATCCGTATGGGGATGCATGGTCGATTGAAGAGGTGGTGGATGCCTGCGACCTGCTAATGGATTGCGGGGTGACGCAGATTTCTCTGGCCGATACTGTGGGCCTGGCGACACCCAGGCTGGTGGGCGACGTGGTGAGCGACGTGCTCGCCGTGCACGATGGCGTCGAAATTGGAGTGCATTTGCATGCCGCCGGCTTAGGGGTGCAGGGGCTTGTCGAGGCGGCTTACCAAGCTGGGTGCAGGCGTTTTGACGGGGCGATTGGGGGGCTGGGCGGCTGTCCGTTTGCCCAGGACGCGTTGGTGGGCAACCTGCCGACAGAGGTGCTGCTGCGTGTGCTGCAGGAGCTTGGGGCGGAGGTGCCGGAGATCGTGGGGCTGGAAGAACTGGTCAAGGCGAGCGCAGAGCTTGGGCGGCGGTTTGGGGGTCGAGTGCAGTGACGGGCGGGGCCGAAGACCTGTGATTCACAGTGTTACACTACGGCTTAGGTGAGGGTACTGACGACAAAATGGTTCTCGAGATTTGCTCGTCAGGAACGTCTGAAAGGCGCTTCCCTCCTTGAGGCGGTCCGGCGTGCCGAAGACGGTTCCATTGATGCTGATCTTGGTGGAGGGCTGATTAAGCAGCGCGTGGCAAGGCAAGGCAAGGGGCGGTCGGGTGGATACCGACTTATCGTGGCGTACCGGAGCAAAGAACTTGCAATCTTTCTGTTCGGCTTTCCCAAGAGCGCGAGAGAGAACATCGAGCCGGATGAGTTGCTGACGTTACGCGACATCGCCACGAGTTGGTTCGAGGCTAGCCTTGAGGATATCGAGAAAGCGATTCGTGACGAAGTACTTCAGGAGGTGTTAGTTGAAAACTGAGAAGCTTAGCAATCTGACGGAGGCACTGCTGGAAACCGCGGCCGACATGCATGGTACGGGTCTTATGAGTGAGGACCTTTACCACAAAATCACCATGCGCCATCTGGGTGAGGATGCAGTCGGGACGGCCGAACCGATTAGCGCGCAAGAGATCCGCAGACTTCGAGAGCGGGAGCATCTGAGCCAGGCTGTCTTCGCCAAGTACCTCAATCTCACGGTTGGTTACGTCTCGCAACTGGAATGTGGAAGGAAGCAGCCTAAAGGTCCAGCCCTTGCGCTGCTCAACGTCATCCGCCGTAAGGGATTGGAAGCC
Source organism: uncultured Granulicella sp. (assembly GCA_964282835.1). Lineage (GTDB taxonomy): Bacteria > Acidobacteriota > Terriglobia > Terriglobales > Acidobacteriaceae > Edaphobacter. The sequence continues at coordinate 3,437,085 of OZ196157.1, read as the reverse complement.
CTTCGCTAATTCTTCGCAGCTTCTTCCGTAACAGGAACGTGGACGCGGCGGAAGGCTTCGGCGTAGGTGGGGGGCATGGGCGCGCGCTTGAAGTCGCGGCCCACGACGATATGCGTGGTGGCGCCTTCGGTGAGTAAAGTGCTGTCCGCCGCGCGGTGGATGGTGTAGGTGAAGCGGACGACCGAGCCACGGATGGGATGGAGCGTGGCGCGAATGAGGAGTTCGTCGTCGAAGCGCGCCGAGGCTTTGTAGCGGCAGGCGACATCGACGACGGCGAGGAAGGAAGACTCCTGGCGCTCCATGGATTTGTAGTCGATGCCGATGGCGCGCAGCAGCTCGGTGCGGCCGGTTTCGAAATAGATGAGGTAGTTGGCGTGGTAGACGACACCCATCTGGTCAGTTTCGGCGTAGCGGACGCGGACTCGGTGCTCGTGGGTCATGTAGGGACAGTGTAGAGCAGGTGAAGGCAGGATGTTAGTGCCAGACGGGCTTGCGCTTTGCGAGGAAGGCGGATGTGCCTTCTTGGAAATCCGGGGTCTCGCGGATGGCGGCGTTGGCCTGGGTGGCGGAGGTGAGGGCGTGGTCGAGCCAGGGCCGGTTCTGCTCGAGCAGGAGCTGCTTGGTAGCGCGCAGGCTGCTGGGCGAGTTTGCGAGTAGAGTCGCGGCGAGGGTTTGAGTGCGGGTTTCGAGTTGCTCCGGCGGCACGACCTCGGTGACGAGGCCGAGACGTTGGGCTTCCTCCGCCGGCACCATACGCGCCGTGAGCAGGAGGTCGCGGGCGCGCTTTTCGCCAATCTGGAGGACGAGGTAGGCGGAGACGAGCGCGGGAATGAAGCCGATGCGGGCCTCGGTGTAGGCGAAGTTTGCCCCCGGCACGGCGAGGGTGAAATCGCATAGGGTGGCGAGACCGGCACCGCCGGCGATGGCGTGCCCGTTGACGGCGGCGATCGTGGGAATGGGCAGTTCGTAGAGGGTGCGGAACATGCGCGCGATCCTGGCAGCGTCCGCCCCGCTTTCTTCGGAAGACTGGCCCTGCATGGCTTGGAGCGCGGTGAGGTCGAGCCCGGCGCAAAAGCTTTGGCCCGCACCGGTGAGGATGAGGAGGCGGAGGGACGGGGAAGCGGCGGTTTGCTCCAGGGCTTCGATCAACTCGAGCTGAAGTTGAGGGGTGAGGGCGTTGCGACGATCGGGGCGGTTGAGAGTGAGGGTGCGGATGGGGCCGGTATCTTCTACAAGCAGGGTGGGGAGCATGAGACATGGTAAGTTGGGGGCTATGGGTCGGCAAGCGGAGAAGGCTGGCGATGTGCTGAAGCACGTCACGGCGCTCGATGGGGTGCGAGGAACGGCAATCCTGCTGGTGCTGGTGTTCCATCTGCTCTGGTCGAATTCGGAGACGGGTAGCCGGCTGATGAACGTGGTCGTGGCGCTGCGCGGCGCGGGCTGGGTGGGGGTAGACCTGTTCTATGCGCTTTCGGGTTTTCTGATTACGGGCATCCTGTACGACTCGCTGGGGGATGGGCACTACTTCAGGAACTTTTATGTGCGGCGTGTGCTGCGTATCATGCCGCTTTACTACGGTGTGGTGGCGCTGCTGTTCGTGTATGTGGAGTTCCACCTGCATCAGGCCGCGGGACGTCCGCTTGCCCTGCTGCTGGCCTATCTGAACAACACGCCGCTGTGGTGGCACACACAATCCGGGACCGCGCTGATCGACCTGACGAACCATCTCTGGTCGCTTGCCGTGGAGGAGCAGTTTTACCTGGTGTGGCCGTTGCTTGTGTTTCTGGTTCGGGGACGGCGACGGCTGATGTGGCTTGCTCTCGGCCTTGCGCTGGCGGCGCCGGTGACGCGCGTTGTGCTGCAGGCGCACGGGGCGAGCGTCGACGCGACCTATAAGCTGACCATTTGCCGGGCGGATTCCCTGCTGGGTGGCGCCTGGGTGGCGCTGGCGGTGCGCGGCGGCTTGCGGGCGTGGGTGCTGCGCTGGGCTCCGGCAGGTTTTGCCGTGGGTTTACTGGCCTGCCTGACGATCGGCATACGGGCGGGCAACTTTGATTACGAGATCAATGCGGCGGTCAACGGCATCGGCTTCTCGCTGGTGGCTTTGACGAGCGCCTGCTGGGTGGCGATGGCGTTGCGACCCGGATTCACGGCATCGCTGATGACGACGGGCTGGCTGCGGTTCTTCGGCAAGTACAGCTATGGAATTTACGTGTTCCACATGCCGGTGGCGGCTGTGGTTGGCTGGGCTTTCATGCCTGCGGTGCGGGCGCACGTTCATTCGAAGCTGCTGATGCACCTGGTCGAGTTCGGGCTTGGAGTAGGCTTCACGGTGGCGGTCGCCATGGTGAGTTTCGCCTTGTATGAAAAGCCTCTGCTGGGCTTCAAGCGCTACTTCGAGTACAGCCGTTTGAAGGGAACGAGCTATCCGGCTTAGGGTGAGTTTTCGACGGGGTAGCGGCCACAAGTATACCGCCTACTATGAGTCGCGCCTTCAGCGCTCAGGATAGCGTCCACAATGAGCCCTAAGCCTTCGCCCAGGCTGATATGAGACGGGCCTTCAGCCCTAAGACAAAGGCACCACACCCCGCAGGAGCAACCGCTCTAACGGGTGAGGATGCCGCGGGGCTTTACGTTCTGCTCGATAAAGGTGACCGTGGTTTCAAGTGGGGTGCCCGGGCCAAAGATGGCGGCGACGCCGGAGGCCTTCATGGCTTCGGCATCGGCGGCGGGAATGGTGCCGCCGAGCACGAGCAGAATGTCCTCGGCACGGGCTTCGACGAGGAGCTGATGAATGCGGGGCACGATGACGGTGTGGGCGCCGGAAAGGATGGAGAGGCCGATGCAGTCCACATCTTCCTGGATGGCGGCGGACACGATCATTTCAGGAGTCTGGCGCAGGCCTGTGTAGATCACTTCCATGCCCGCGTCGCGCAGGGCACGGGCGATGATTTTGGCACCGCGATCGTGCCCGTCAAGACCGGGTTTGGCAACGAGTACGCGAATAGGGGGTTTTGCCATGGGCAGCCAGTATACGGGATGTGGGGCATATGCTGTTGGCGCAGTCTGCGGCTCGACCATTTTTTCTGTGGGTGTGGCGCGGGGCCTCAAGGTCAATGTGCGTTTTCTTCGACGAAAACGCTACTGCAGGCCCGTTTGGGGAGCCCAGTAACAGGAAATGATCTAGGAAGCTTTGGAGTGCTGGGCAGCCTGCGGTACATGCTCGACGATGTGCGGTTTGGGCAGGCTCATGCGCCAGGCCTTGGCATACTTCCAGCTCACGTAGGCCGTGTGGTACAGGTGCAGCAGAAGCCCTTCGCGGCCGTCCAGGAAGCCAAAGCGGATAAGGTAGTTGTACGTAAAGGTAAGGTGAGGCACGAAGAGGACGTTCCACCAGAAAGCCGGCCAGGAGCGGCTGGTGCGGCCCTGCGCTACCAGAAGCTGGGCCCCCAAGTCGCTGTAGCGGTCCATGTGTTCGAGGTAGTCGTGAAGGGTCGGATAGGCATGGTGGATGAGGTCGAAATCGAGGGTCTGAGACACACCGTCAAAGACGATGGTTTCGTGCACCGGCCGCTCTTCAAACCTGGGACCTTCAGACTCTCCGGCAGCTTCATTCGGCGAAAAGTTGGCTGCCGCGCGGCGAAACAGACGGAGTTTGGCGTCCGGGTAATAGCCGCCGTACTTGATCCACCGGCCGAGAAACAGGTTGCGGCGCTTGAGGAAAAACGCGTCGGCGGGCGGGTTCGAAGGCAGAAGGTGGCGAATCTGGGTGCGAAGTTCGGGAGAAAGTTCTTCGTCGGCGTCCAGCGAAAGCACCCACTTGCTGGAGCATTGCTGGATGGCGAAGTTCTTCTGGGCGGCAAAGCCGGGCCACTCGCGAATCAGCACGCGCGCACCGAACGACCGGGCGATCTCTACGGTGCGATCGGTCGAACCTGAATCGACGACGACGATCTCATCAGCGAAGGCAACGCTGGCCAGGGTACGGGCCAAATTTCGTTCTTCGTTGCAGGTGATAATGGCGATGGAAAGAAGAGGCATGGCATTTTCTCGTTTTGCGCGCTCGCCTCGAACCAGAGGAGCGGGAGTTCCGTTAAGAACCTGTGCCATCTGGCTCTCGTTTCGGAGTTGGGTAACATACTATCCCAAGGAGCAAACTTCTGGCATTTGGCTTTTACAAGGATGCCAGCCGGATGGAAGGATTGCCTAGCTGCTCCTGAAGGAGACGCTCGGTGAGTTTCAGCAGCGTCTCGCCGGATTTTGCCAGCGTGAAGGCAGCGAGGCCTTCGCTCCACTCCAGTTTGAAGCTGGTGGTGAGGGCGGAAATCCAGATCTGGCGAACCGGTGTTTGCGGAGTAAAGACGAACTTGGTGCCGCCGTCTTCGAAAAGGACATTCAGGACGCCGTTCTTTTCTTCGGCTTCGAAGCCGCCTTCTTCTTCGGCTTCAATCAGGGACTGCTTCAGGGACTCGAGCGCGGCGTCCGAAACGCGGCGAAACTGGGCTTCGTCAATCATGGGGTTAGTTTAGACCCTTTCCCCTGTTACTGGGCTTCCCGAAGCGGGCTTGCAGTAGCGCTTTCATTGAAGAAAACGCACATTGACCTCGAGTCCCCGCGCTGCACCCACAGGGAAAACAGTTTAGCGCGACGTGCATCCTAATGGTTTGAGGTGGAGCCGTGGGGACAATCGGACTGTGGATGATGCTGGCGACGGCGGGCAGTGGCGTGATGGGCGACTGGGTTGGGCCCACACACTCGGTCGTGCGGGTAGAGGCTTGTGGAAGCGAAGTCTGCGCAAGACTGGTGAGGCTGCCGTCGGACGCGCCGGCTACCGTCGATCTGCACAATCCGGATGCAGCCCTGCGCGGGCGTCCGTTGTGCGGTGTGCAAATTGGAAGCGGCTTTGCCGAGACTGGGCCAGGCAAGCTGGACGGCGGACATCTCTACGACCCGACTTCCGGCAAGACGTACAAAGGGTCGATGATGCTGGAAGGAGACAAGCTGAAGTTGCGAGGCTATATAGGGGTTTCGCTATTCGGCCGGTCGGAGACCTGGACCCGGGTCGATCGGGTGGAGGCTTGCAAGTAAACCGGCTCTCAGCATGGTTGAATTGTCATCCTGAGCGAAGAAACGCAAGTCTTTCAACTATGTTCCGGAAAAGACCCGCCAAACTACGCTCAGGATGACAATGTCTTACGGTGGATCACTGCCATAAATATTCGACAGGTTCTACATGAGCGGCTGTTTTGCTTAGAACGGGATATCGTCATCGGTGATGCCGTTGTCGCCGTAGTCCGGGGTAGAGGAGGCGGCGGGCTGGCGCTGGTCGTAGCCCGAAGAAGACGAGGCGCTGGAGCGTGCGCCGGCGTAGCTGCTGCCGCCGGCTGAGTCGCCGCCGCCGGCCTTGCCGCCGAGCAGGGTCAGCTCGTTGCAGAGGATTTCAGTCTTGTACTTCTTTTCGCCGGAAGCCTTGTCATCCCAGGAGCGCGTCTGGATCTTGCCTTCGACCAGGATCTGCGAACCCTTCTTGACGTAATCGCGCACGACCTCTGCCGTGCGCTGGAAGCAGACGATGTTGTGCCATTCGGTCTTGTCGGCCCAGTTGCCTTGCTGGTCCTTGGCGCGGTCTGCGGTGGCGAGAGAAAAGCTGGCGACCTGCATGCCGCCGGCCGTGGAACGAATTTCCGGGTCCTTGCCGACGTTGCCGAGAAGGAAGACTTTGTTGACGCCTTTTGCCATGGTGCGTACTCCAAGAGTGCGTTTCTAGTGGTTGAGGATAGCAGATGGCGGGCTGTGGACCTGAGGCGATTACGGGCCGGGTACGGAGGATTCTTCGTGTTCGTAGAGGACCTGGTGGGCGGGAACCGTTTGCAGCGGATTGGAGACAGACTGATAAGGCGAGGCAGGTGCATCGCGGAAGAGCGCGAAGCGACCGCGGCGGGTGGCGATACCCCAGGTGCTGATCTGGTAGTCGCGTGGGGCGGACGAGGAACAGTTCATGGCATTGTTTTCGGCGGCGATGCTGTTCTGATCGGGCTCGACGGCGGGGGTGCTTTGGTTGCCGTGCATGCGGTTGTAGTCGACGTTGTCGATGTTGAGGTCGGGGATGACGCGATGCTCGATCTGGATTGAGGGTAGGTCGGCCAGAAGGGAACCGATGGGAGGCTGGCCGTTCGGTTGGGCCTGAATGGACCAGTGCCCGGTTTCGGAACGGAGGCAGATGAGTTGGGAGTTGCCATCGTAGATGCCGCGGCGGAGAAAACGGTAGGTGTGGCCGGGATTGAGGGTGAGTGTGTCGCCGGGCGCGAGGATGTGGGGCGCTCCGTCGGCGAAGGGAATGGTGCGGCCGAGTTCTCCCGGGCGCCAGATGCCTAGGAGGGCCTGCTCGTCGGGTGTACGGTTCTTGGGGAGGTTGTGCCACCCGGAGGGAACAGGCGCGGGCAGGCTGAAGAGGATGCCGACCAGGATAGAGGGGCTGAAGAACACGATGAGGGCGAGGACGACCAGGGCGAGGGCGCTGAGGCCGGCGATGGTCCAGACGATCCAACGCTTGCTCGAGTTTGGGGACGGAAGGGGCATCGGCGCGGCTGGCGGGAGAGATCGGATGCGTCTTACAGGAATGATACCGGTGCAGGACGGAGGTCGTGTTCCGGGCTAAAGCCTTGACCAATCACAGGGCGACGTGGAGGGACGATTTCAGCGGTCGTGCTGGTAGAGGATCTGGCTGACGGGAACGATGTGCCACGGGATCAAGGTGGATTCGTAGGCCATGCCGGGGGCGTCGCGGAAGATGCCAAGGCGACCGCCGGAAGCGGTGACGACGCGCCATTCGCCGATCTCGTTGTCGCGTGGGGATGAGGTGGAGCAATTGGAAGCGTTGTCGTGGTCATCAATCCGTTCGTCCTGCTGCCGGTCTGTCATCTGCTCCACTTTGGAGACTGGAAGCTGGTCGTCGGTCTCGAGGTTGAAGTCGGGGATGACGGTCTGGTCGATGTGGATGGCGGGGTAGTCGGCAGCGAGCGAGAGGCGGGGTAAGCCGTCAAAGGTTTCGCCGACGCCCCAGGAGCCGGCTTCGGTGCGGAGACAGATGAGGCGGGACCGGCCGTCGTAGATGCCGCGGTGGGTGAATCGGTAGGTGTGGTCGGGGAGCAGGACAAGGGTGTCGGTGGGGGCGAGGGTGTGGGGTGTGCCGTCGGCAAAGGCGATGGCCCGGCCGGGGTCGCCGGGGCGCCAGACGCCGAGGAAGTCGGAGTCGGGTGGTATGGCTTTGGGCGAAGGGGTGCGCCAGCCGGAGGGTGCGGACCGGTTCTCGAGGAAGGAGATTTGGGGCGAGCCGAAGATGATGGCACAGCAGGTGAAGAAGATGAGGGCGACGACGGCAAAGTAAACGACAGACAGCAAGATCCAGAGCCACAAGGGTGATCTGCGGTTACGCGGCGGGATAGGGGGCGGCGGCGTGGGCATGGCTCAGGCGCGGTGGCGGTCGCCGGCGAGTTTAGCGAGGCCGAGCACCAGGGTAAGCAGACCCGTGGGCAGGCATCCCATCGCAAGCATCAGCATGAGCCAGCCGCCATTGGTGTGCGGGCCCTGGCGCCCGATGCCTCCGAAAACGGTAAAGGCAAGCAGCGCCGAGAGAAGCCCGGTACCGAAGATCAGGCTGCCGGTTTTCAGAATCTTTCTGGTGTCTGGACGCATGGGTTCGGGGCTAACGATAAGCGGCCAGCATGGCGTACACAACGACGCCGGATACGGAAACGTAGAGCCATACCGGAAAGGTGTAGCGAGCTATTTTGCGATGCAGGGCAAAACGTCCGGTAAGCGAGAAGAAGAAGGTGATGAGGATCATCGGCAGCGCGATGACCGAGGCCAGGATATGCGGCGTGAGGAGCACCCAGAGGTAGAGGAGGCGCGCGACCGGGTGCGTGGTGGGGAAGCGGGCGTCACCATGCAGAGCATGGTTGGTAATGTAGGAGACGAGAAAAAGCGTGGAGAAGAAGAAGGCCGTGAACATTGCGGTACGGTGCTTGACGATCTCCATACGACGGATGTGGCGAAAGCCGATGACCAGCGCCACGGTGCAGCAGGCGTTGAGGATGGCGTTGAGCGCGGGCAGGAAAGCCAGGTGCTGGCCGGCGGCGTCGCTGGGCTGATGCACATAGACCAGCCAGGCGAGGAAGATGGATGCGAGAGCACTGATGCCGACCAGCGCGGCCACCACGTTGAGCGGCGTGGTGAAGCCGGAAGTGACGGGTTGTTGGATTTCAGATCGCATCTGGCTTAGATTCCTGGCTCTAGTATAAGGCTCGCTGGGAGGGCCTGGTGATGGCGTGAACAGCTTGCGGGCTAGAGGCGAAGCGTTCCCTGCGCGTCCAGGATGAGGGCAGCCATCAGTAAGGGGAGGTAGAGGACCGAGGCTTTGAGGAGGCTGCGGGCGCGGGCGCGGTTTTCGGGGGCGGAGGGATCGCGCAGAATTGCCGCAAAACGGATGGTGTATCCCAGATAGCCGAGCGTCAGCAGGGTGGCGGCGATGGTATAGGGCACGCCGGTGATATGCAGCAGGCTCGGCCACAGGGCTACGGGGAGCATCAGCACGGCATAGAAGAGTGCCTGGATGACGGTGGACCGGGCGGCCCAGGTGATGGGCTGCTGGGTGGCGGCCAGGCGGATACCGCCGTGGCGGTAGTCGTCGCGATAGAGCCAGCCGATGGCCATGAAGTGCGGGAACTGCCAGACGAACAGGATGGCGAACAGCGCGACGGCGGGCCATTCGATAAGGCCGCGCGCGGCCGTCCAGCCGATCAGCGGCGGCAGCGCGCCGGGGAAGGCGCCGATGAACGTGTTGATGGAAGTGATGCGTTTGAGCGGCGTGTAGATGGCGACGTAGCTGGTGGCCGTAAGCAGGGTAAGGGTGCCGGTAAGCAGGTTGGTGTGCGCGGTGAGGAACCAGGTGCCGAAAACGATGGTGGCAAAACCGACCAGGAGGCCATGCAAAAGTCCGATCCTGGCTGTCCCGGAACGGCTGGGAACCATGGGGCGGTTGGCGGTGCGGGGCATACGCCCGTCGGAGCGGCGCTCGAGCGCCTGGTTGAGCACCGACGAGCCCGCCGTGACCAGCGCAATCCCGATCAGGGCATAGACCGATTCGATGTGGAAGGGGGAAATGCCGGAGCGCAGGTCGCCCAGGTACAGCCCGGCGGCAGCCGTGATCAGCACCATGACCGAGACCCGCACCTTGAACAGGGTCGCGTAGTCGCCAAGCAGGGACGGGGTGCGCACGGCTTTTTCGGCTACGGGCAGCGTGGACTCGGCGATGGCGATAGGGGCCACACAGATAGTTTAGCGCGGCGCCAGCCAGGGATAACGCCGGCTGTTGACGCGCCGATAAGAGAGGAGGTGCAATCGCTGGCAGGAGGTCGGGAGAAGTGATGAAACCGTGAAGGTATTTGGGGTGCGGGCGGCCTAGGGCTTGCGCAGCACGCGGTCGCGCAGCGTAATGGTCGGGCGCTCGATGGCGAAGTAGAAAGCCACGCTGATGGAGAGCGTGGCGGCGAGGATGACGCCGCTTTTCAAGGGTCCGCGGGGCATCGCCGTTAGCAGCACGCGGATATCGGTGAAGAGCAGCGTGTGCAGCAGGTAGATGCTGTAGGAGGTGAGAGCGATGCCGGCGACGGTCTGCTTGAGCAGGCGCGTCGCAGCATGAGCCGGCGTCCAGTGGAGATCGTACGCCAGCCGCAGCCAGGCCGCATAGCCTAACGCGTAGAGTAGGAAGACGCTCTTCTGAAATGGCAAGGGCTGGACCGGGTGGGTGAACTGGTAAGCGAGCAGCGCCAGGGGCAGCAATGCAACGGGCACAGCCGGAGCGCGCAGGCTGTGCCACAGATCCTTACGATCGACGAAGATGTAGGCGAGCCACACCCCGAGCACCAGGCCTTCAGCATGCAGGTGGGTGCGCCAGTACCAGTCCGCGGGCAGCGGCAGCATGTTGCGCAGGACTTCCGGCAAGAGGGCAAGCAGGGGCAGGAGCCAGAGCAGATGCCGGCGGCCCGGCCTGAGACCGAGGAAGCCAAGCAGAGGAAGCGCGAGGTAGAAATGCTCTTCGACGCACAGGCTCCACGATGGGCCGAAGCCCGCCATGCCCAGGTAGTTCTGCAGAAAAAGCAGGTAGTACGGATGGACGGGATTGTTTTGGAAGTGGGGCTGGGCAAGGGCGAAAAGAGCGAGCGCGGCCAGGTAGGGCGGGAGCGTACGGAACCAGCGCGCGGACCAGAAGCCGAAGAGGGTGAAGCTGCCTTTGGGTTCGTGGGCGTCGGCCTGCGCGCGCAGATAAATGCGCCCGATCAGGAAGCCGGAAAGCACGAAGAAGAGATCGACGCCGACCCCCAGCGTATCGAGCGCGGTGACCCCGTGCGACAGAAAGACCATGGTGATGGCGACAGCCCGTGCGAGATCGAGGCCGAAGTTGCGTTGGGCATGCATGCGTTCGGGCTAGTGTAGCGGAGGCATGGGTGCGGCGAGATTGTGCTTTTGGGGGATGCAGACGAGGCTACTTGCGGGTAAGGGCGGAAGCGAAGCTGGTGAGATCAGCGGAGATCATCGTGGCAGAGGAGTCGTTAGGGGTGGCGTCCGGCTACCTGCTTGCGCTTAGCGTGGCTGGGCCGAGGATCCCCATCTCGGTATAGATGGGCAAGATGATCTCGCGGATGGAACGCAGGCGCGTGAGGAACCATAGCGAACCGAGCACGACGCAGGCCCCCGTGATGAGCACAGCGTGAGGAGCTCCAAAGCGGTGGGCGAGTTCCCCGGCGAGCAGGGAGCCGAAGGGCGCCATACCGACAAACGCGACGGTGTAGTAGCTCATCACGCGGCCACGTTTTTGTTCGGGCACAAGGGTTTGGATGATGGTGTTGGAGCTCGCCATGCCCTGCATCATGCCAAAGCCCGTGAGCGCCATCAGCAAGAGCGAAAGTGGCAGCGAACGCGAAAAGCCGAAGGCGATCAGCGCCGCGCCGAAGAGCAGTGCGGCGTAAGGAACGACCTGCGTCAAGCCGACGACGGACTTGCGCGCCGCGAGCGACAAGGCCGCAATGAGAGCGCCGAGGCCGCTTGCACCCATCAGGTAGCCCAGCGTATGCGAATCGCCATGCAGGATTTCCGTGGCGAAGATGGGCATGAGGACCAGAAAGGGCATGCCCATGAGGCTGACGACGCCGAAAAGCAGCAGGATATCGCGGATGGGGGTGAAGGCGCGGACGTAGGTCCAGCCTTCGGCAAGCTGGTGGAGCATGGAGGTCTTGGCGCGAGCGAAGCCGAGAGGCTTGAGCTGCATCATGAGCAGCGAGGCGATGACGGCGAGATAGGAGACGCCGTCGATAAGAAAGCATGGCGCCTCACCAAGCCCGGCGATGATGAAGCCGGCAAGCGCGGGCCCGACCAGGCGCGCCAAGTTAACCATGGACGAGTTGATGGCGATGGCATTGCCGAGATCGCGTTTGTCTTCGACCATCTGGACGACGAAGGACTGGCGCGCGGGCATGTCGAAGGCGTTGACGACGCCCTGGAGGATGCTGAGGGCGATGATCTGCGTCATGGTGATGCGGTGCAGGAAGATGAGCGCGGCGATGGTGAGCGATTGCGCGGCAAGCAGCACCTGGGTCCAGACGAGGAGCTTGCGGCGATCCATGCGGTCGACCCAGACGCCGGCGAAGGGCGCGAGCAGGAACGAGGGGATCTGGCCCACAAAGCCGACGACGCCGAGCAGGAGCGCCGAACCGGTGAGCCGGTAGACGAGCCAGGACGTGGCAATGCGTACCATCCAGGTGCCGATCAGGGAGATGGTCTGGCCCGCGAAGAAGAGACGGAAATTGGGATGACGCAACGCACGCCAGGTGTGCGAGAAGCGGCCGGCGACCGGCGCGGGAGGTGTCTGGATTTCGTCAGGCCGAAGTTCTTCCGGCTGGGTGGCGGCAGGCTGTGGCAAGCGTTGGGCCTCAGATCTTATTTATAGAGCGGGATACCTGCCCATTGGAGTCTGCAAGGCCCGCCGAAGATGCGGCCGGCGTTGCTTCCATTTACGGACGTGGGCGGAGCAGGGCAAGGAAGGCCGTGGCAGAGGGTGCTGTGTTTACCACATCGGCCGCCGTAAGCCAGGCCCGGCGCAGCTGGATGATGCCATGCTGCATATGGTCGAGCTCGTCGGTCGCGTGGGCGTCGGTGTTGATGCTGATTTTGCAGCCGAGCGACTTGGCCAGGCGCATATTGGCGTCCGAAAGATCGGTGCGGGCCGGGGCGGCGTTATGCTCGACCGCGACACCGTATTGCGCCGCCGCAGTGAAGATCTGGGCGAGATCGATCTTATACGGATCGCGCCGCAGCAGCTTGCGCCCGGTGGGATGCGCCAGGATGCGAACGTAGGGGTTCTCGATGGCACGGAGAACGCGCGCAGTCTGCTCGGCTTCCGGCAGGTCGAACTTGCTGTGAACGCTGGCCACGACGATATCGAGCTGGGCCAGCGTTTCGTCGGCCAGGTCCAGGCTGCCATCGGCGAGGATATCGCACTCGACCCCGGTCAGCACGGTAATGCGGCCTTCAAGCTCCGCGTTCACCTGGCGGATGCGTGCCGCGTGGGCGAGCGCGCGCGCGTCATCCATGCCGTTGGTCATGGTCAGGAATTTGGAGTGGTCAGTGATGGCAATATAACGGCGGCCGCGTAGGATGGCGGCTTCCGCCATCGCGCGGATGCTGCAGGTGCCGTCCGATTCGACCGTATGCATATGCACATCGCCGTGCAGATCCGCCAGCGTGATCAGGTCGGGCAGCAAGTGGTTCGCGGCCGCTTCAAGCTCGCCGCAGTTCTCGCGCAGCTCCGGCGGAATGTAATCGAGACCAAGCGCATGGTAGATATCCGCCTCGGTTTCGCTGGCCACAATGACGTTATCTTCAAGCCGCAGCAGCGCGTACTCCGACAAGGTAAGCCCCTGCTTGATGGCGCGCTGGCGCAACGTCACGTTGTGGTGCTTGGAGCCGGTGAAATACTGCAGCGCCGCCCCGTACGACTTACGCGGCAGCAGCCGTACGTCTACCTGCAGGTTATTGCGCAGGGTAAACGTCACCTTGTTCTGCCCGCGTGCCATCAGCTTGTCGATCAACGGCAGCGTGGCCACATGTTCGACGGCTGCGGCCACTACCTCGGGCTCGCAGGCGGGGCCGGTCGCAAGCAGGTCCAGGTCGCCGACCGTCTCGCGCCCGCGGCGCAGCGAGCCCGCCGCCGTCACGGTCTCGATGCCGGGAAACTGCAGAATCAGGTTGCTGATGGTATTCGCCTGCTCGCGTGCCTTATCCACACGGAAGCGGCTTGAATTGCGGCGATGGTCTTCGATGCCCTGGATCAGCTTCGCGGTAAATTTGTCGCCCATGCGCGGCAGTTTGGCCAGGTGACCGGCTTTAGCCGCAGCTTCAAGCGCGTCGATGTCGGCAACCTGCAGGGCAGACCAGACGAGCGCGACGGTCTTGGGACCCATGCCGGGAAGTCGCAGCAGCTCCAGCATGGAAGGCCTGTACTTCGTCAGGAGCTCGTCGCGCAGCGGCATGGAGCCGGTCGCAACCAGGTCGCGGATATTTGCTGCCATACCCTTGCCAATGCCGGAGATCGCCAGCAGAGCCTTGGGATCGCTCTCCGGCCCGGTCAGGGTCGCGAGCGCAGTGGTCTGCTGCTCCACCGCTTCGGCAGCCCGGCGGTAAGACCGGATGCGAAAGGGGTCGGCACCATCGATCTCCAGCAGAGCGGCGGTTTCATCGAGCAGGCGGGCTAGAGTGATGTTGTCCATAGGAAGAAAGTGCCGCGGTATGCGCGGCACCTAACAAGCTAGGACGAGTGTAGCCGACTTCGCGCTGCTACGAAGCTTCAGGCAGCGTCGTTTCCCGCGGGACTGTCTCGCGCTTCGGGTAAATTGCCAGAACGTTTTCGACCGTAATGATGGCAAAGGTTCCGTCTGATAATTCGATCACGACCGCATTCCCATTAAGGCAATCCGCACCGACGATCACGATAGATTGCTCTGCCAAGAGAAGTCTCCAAACGATTCTGCCTATCGTTGCGCTAGTTGCCCGGCCTGCGGCTTCTAGTCGCTCCCATGTTTATGCCTGCTTCAGACGAGTTACTTTGTCAGCCTGCAGACCTTGTGTACCTTGAATGACATCGAACTCCACCTCGTCACCTTCCTTCAGCGACTTATAGCCTTCGAACTGGATGGAGCTGTAATGCACAAACACGTCCGGGCCATCTTCACGACCCAGAAATCCAAAACCTTTTGCATTGTTGAACCATTTGACCGCTCCCGTGTACTGGGCCATGATGACTCTCCTGACTCTGATGGCGTTATGCAAGGATGACTTACCTCGCGTAACTGCAACGTTAGTCGTAGACCTCCAGAGAATCTGTACGGCGGATTACACAAGGCGTCATACGACCTACGGTTTATTTTGTAACCAATTTCTGATTGTTCGAAAAGAGCAGGATGGACAGGATAGTTTTGCCGTCGTGAATTTTCCCGTCTTTAATCTTCCGTAATATTTCACTCAGGGGAAAATGCAAAAGGTCGATTTTTTCGTCGGGTTCTGGCTGCGCTTCCCCAGGGTAGATGTCCTCTGCCAGGAAAACCTGCATGGTCTCAGCCAGGAAGCCTGGGCTCGCGTAGTAACGAACCAGGCGGGACCAGCGGCGCGCGCGGAACCCGGTTTCTTCAATCAGCTCCCGCTTGGCGGCTGCAAGTGCGGCTTCCTCCGGCTCGATACGCCCGGCGGGCAGCTCCAGCAGAAACTGGCCGGCCGCATGGCGGTATTGCCGCTCGAGCAAGATCGTTGGGTCGGCGGGATTCTGCGAGGCATCGACCGCAAGAATCACCACCGAGCCGTTATGACGGATGACGTCGCGTGTGCTGGTGACACCGCCGGGCTCGGTCACTTTATCGGTGGTCACGGAGAAGACCTTGCCCTTGAAGGAGACTTTCGAGGACAGGACCTGGGCTTTGCCAGTCAGCCTGGCGCGAGGGGTGGGTTTGGGAGCTTTGGGTGGCATGGGGCTACGGTATCATTATGCGTCGCAAAGCCCTCAGAGAGCATCCAAGCAGGTGTTCCTGAAACGTAAGAATGAGGTTTGAATGAGCGAGGAGTGTTACCCGGTTTCCGTTCTGCCGCACGTTTCCCGGCTCTATGGGGATTACCTCGCCATGGACCGGCAGTCTGCCGTGCGGCAGTGGTACGGCGGGGAACCCCTGGCTCGCGGCTGGATGGGCACCGGGTCCAGGGTCGATGCGGCTCCTCTAGCGGATGAGTTGGAGCGGCAGGCAAAAGAGCTCGGCGCGGGGGAAGCGGCGCTTCACAATATCCAGAAGCTGCGCGATGGTGCCCTGACCGTCGTCACCGGGCAACAGGTCGGGTTGCTGGGTGGCCCGCTGCTGACACTGCTGAAGGCGGCAACCGCGGTGGCCCGCGCGCAGCAGGCAACCGAGCAGACGGGTCGGCAGCATGTACCGGTGTTCTGGCTTGCCACCGAGGATCACGATCTGGATGAGGTCGACCAGGTTTCGCTGCCGGGCAAGCAGGCCGTTGAGACGCTGCGGCTCGGACTGCGCAGCCATGGCGACGAGGTGGGCGACGTCGTTGTCGGAGCCGCAATCGAGGGCTTGCTGGAGCAGGTTGATGAGCTGCTCGGGCATGGCCCGGTATGTGATCTGCTGCGCGAGTGTTACGTTCCCACGGCCACCCTGGGAGAGGCTTTCGCGCGTTTGATGACCAGGCTCTTCACCGCGCAGGGCCTTATTGTGATGGATGCCTCGGGCCGCGACTTCCATGCTCTTGGCAGCGTCGTACTGAAAGCAGCAATCGAACGGGCTAATGAACTTGAGGCCGCGTTGCTGGCCCGTACGCGAGACCTTGAGTCGGCCGGATATCATGCCCAGGTGCTGGTCAAACCGGGATCTTCGCTGCTCTTCCTGATCGATTCTGCGAGCGGCTCACGTACGGCGTTACGGCGCGTGGCTGAAGGATGGAAGGCAGGCAATATCTCCTACACGGCTGGCGAGCTGCTGGCGATTCTGGACGAGAGCCCCGAACGGCTCAGCCCCAACGCGCTGCTGCGTCCGGTCTTTCAGGATGCCATCTTGCCCACCGCCGCCTATGTAGGCGGACCGGCAGAGGTCGCTTACTTCGCGCAGAGTGCGGTGCTGTACGAGAACATTCTAGGTCGTATCACGCCGGTTCTGCCGCGCTTTTCGGCAACGCTGATCGAGCCCGCCATTGCCACGGTGATGGCCAGGGATGAGGTCAGCCTGAAGGACGTCTTCGAGGCCAAAACGATCGAGCAGATGACTCAGCGGCTCGGGGCAAGGGCGATGCCAAGCGAGGGCAAACGCAGGCTGGCGGCCGTCGGCAACACGATGGACAAGGAGCTCGCCGCGCTGACCGACTACCTGGGCAGCATGGACGCGAGCCTGGGGCGCTCGGCCGTGGTTTCGGCAAGCAAGATGCGCTATCAGATGAACCGGCTGCGGCGCATGGCCGCAACCTTCGAGGCGCAGAAGGAGGCCAGTCTGCACAAGCATGCCACGGCCATGATGCTGCATCTATTTCCGGATGCGCATCCGCAGGAGCGTGTGCTGGCGGGGGTGTGGTTTGTGGGGAGGTTTGGCGAAGGTTTTATCGACAGACTGGTCACCGAGGCCCAGGACATGTGTGCCGGCCACGCCATTCTGCGCTTCTAGGATGGTTGCTAGAAGAAGTGAACCGCAGGCGCAACGCAAATTTCCACGGGACGACAAGCGGTTTGTTGTCATTCCGAAGGAATCTGCGGTTGCCGTTGCATTTGCAACAACAACCGCAGATCCCTCCGGGAATGCAAAGTGCTATGCGTCCGGAAGTTTGCCGGGAAGCTGGCTTTGAATCTTGGTCCAAAGCTCGTCGCTGGGGGTCTCGGCGGCCGGCTCGAACAACTCACGAGCCTGCTTGGCGATCAGTTCCAGGTCGCGGATAAGCGCAGCGTAGTTCGGATCGTTCCGCAACTGTGCCAGCGGATCTTCTTCGTCATTCGGATTGAAGTTGGCCGGTGTGGCAAACAGGTCGTGGAGGTCATCCGGCTGCATGCCTCCGGCGTGAGAGGCACCATTGGGATATTCGGCTGCTGTTTCACTTGGCTTTTTGATGTCGCTCATGCTGACACCTCGCGGAAGGGTGTGGGCTGGATCTGCTGGGCCTGCAGGCGAAGCAACTCGCGCAGCTTGAGCCGGGCCTTGTGCAGCTGCGATTTTGAGTTGCCGGTGGAGCATTCCAGCATGGTGGCAATCTCGTTGTGTTCGAAACCTTCGACGTCATGCAGGACGAACACCATGCGATAGCCCGGCGGGAGCGAGGCTACGGCGCGCTCTAGGGCCACTCGATCCACCGAGCCGGCGAGCATGGGATCGCGCGAGCCGAAGTCGCGCTTGGGCGTGTCTTCGTCGGATGGGCTGATCGTTTCTTCGAGCGACACCAGGTTCAAACCCTTCTTGCGTAGGTGCATGAGTACGAGATTCACTGTCAGGCGGTGCAGCCAGGTGGAAAACGCCGACTCGCCGCGAAAGCTGCCCAGCTTGCGAAACAGGTGGAGGAACGCTTCCTGCGTCATGTCCTCAGCTTCGGAAACATTGCCCAGCATGCGCAGGCAAAGGGTATAAACGCGGCGTTTGTGCAGCGCGTAGAGCTTGGAAAAGGCATCCGGATCGCCATTCTTGGCGGCTTCGATGGCTTCGGCCTCGCCGGCGATGGGAGGGTTCCGCTTGAACAAGCCGGTATTGGGTTTCGCTTCAGTCATCGATAAACCTTGGAGGAACATTCTGGGCTCGATTCCGGTCAATTCTGCTTCCGCTGTCTCGCCTGCTACAAGGTTACCGCAAACGCGATGAGTCTGCGCCAGTGCGTAAGAAACGCTACAACCGTTAGGAGACGGAGAGCCGATGAAAGGTTGTGCGCTCACTTGCAGCTACACTGCTGCGCCTGGACCCTGCGGCCCGTTTTCGCAGGCGTAATCAGGTGCCGATAAAGCGGGCATACAGGGCGCGCGCCGTAGCAGGATCGGTGGTGCCCTGAATCAACGCGCGTCCATCCGGAAATACGGTGAGCGTGTGTGGACCACGCTGAAAGCGAAGCAGCAGAGCGTTCGAGCGGAGACCCGTGATCTCAGGGTTGCGGGCCAGACGCTGCTGCAATGCGGCCAGGTCGATGGGGCGATGATGCTCGTGGATTTGCACGGAATCACGGCCGCACAGCGTAATGTGAGCGCGGCCGGTGCCGGCAAGGTGTGTGAACACCCGGCCGCTGCAAACGGGACAGGCGGGATCGGGGGTCGAGGTGGAAATTTCTGAGCGTTGGTTCAGCCAGAGATCGATGGAAAAGAACGTGCGCCGAATCAGTTCGGGCTGATGCGTGAGGATCTTCAACGCCTCGGCGGACTGCATGGATGCGGCCAGGTTGACCGCCATCGAGAGGATGCCGGCCGTGTCGCAGGTTTCGATCGGACCCGCCGGCGGACGCGGGAAAAGGCAGGCCAGGCAGGCGGTGGGAACCCACTCGAAAGCCTGCGTCCCAGGCGAAGTCTTTGCCTCAGGCCCGGGTTTTGGCAGGATCGTCATGGTTGCGGCATAAGCGCCGATGGCCGCTGCATAAATCCATGGCTTGCTTTGCTCGACCGCATAGTCGTTGAGCAGGTAGCGGGTCTCGAAATTGTCGGTGCAATCGAGTAGCAGATCCGCCGAGCCACAAAGCGAGTGGATGTTTGCCGGGGTAAGATCGCGCACGGCGGCTTCCACTTCGATTGCAGAATTGAACCGCGCAATTTTGCGCCGGGCGGCCTCGGCCTTAGGCAGAGATTCGGCGGCGTCCTGCTCGTCGAACAGGATCTGCCGCTGCAGATTGGAAGGCTCGACAAAATCGCGGTCGATGAGGGTTAGAAAGCCGACGCCGGCCCGGGCCAGCAACGAGGCGGAAGCGGCACCGGTGGCGCCAACCCCCACAATGACCACGCGCGCCTGGGCGAGCCGCGCCTGACCGCCGGAGCCGATGCCGGCAAAGAGGATCTGGCGGGAGTAGCGTTCCTGTTGAGCGGCGTCTGCATGTGCGGGCGGCAGGGGCGAAGGATTGGGCATGGGCCGGTGTCGCCAGTATAGGCCGCGCCAGTTGGCTGTGTGGATGCCGCCAAAAACAACAACGCGCGACGATTGCTCCTCGGGACGCTAGAATAGAATCTCCAAAGCGTTCCGGTGTGCGTCGCGGAATCATGCGCGGAAGGTTTCGCCGAAGTGCGGAGCCGCAAATATGAGGAGTGGCCACGGGTGCAGGAGAAGCGGCAGGGCAGGAAACGCAAGCAGGTGACGCAGGCCGCCGTCGCACGTTTTGCTGTGGACCTGAGTGGATGGAGCACGGGCGCTGCCGGGCTGGGCGCGGTACTGCTTTCGGGCGGCCTGCTGCTTGCTGCAGCGCCGTGCGCGGCGGCCCAGACGGGTGCCTCGCCGGCAACGGTGACCGGCGGCGGGAGCCCGGGGCAGGGTGGCTTGACTCCCAACGCGCCCGCGTCCGTTCCCGACGCAGCGCAGGCGATTCCGCCGGGTCAGGCCAACGGAGGAGCGAACGCCGCCAGCGCCAAACCCGATCCCACGCTGCCCGCGTTGCAGGCGACGCTCGAGCAGTACAGCGGCCTCAACGTGACCGAGATTCGCTACGAAGGCGTCAATTTCGACAAGACCGACAAACTGCAGAATGAATTGAAGCAGAAGGCCGGCAGTAAATTCAACGTGGATGATGTGCGCGCCACCACACGCAGACTCTTTGCTACCGGGCGCTATCGCACCATCGACGTGCGCGTGGAGAAGACCGGCGACAACGTGGTGCTGATCTTCGCCGGCAGCCCGCGCTTTTATGTTGGCCGGGTGCAGATCAACGGCGTCCAGGAAGACCGGCTGGCGTCGCTGCTGGAGTATGGGTCGGAGTTGAACCCGGGCGCGCCCTATACCAACGCGCTGCTTGACGCCGCTACCAAAAACGTGACCGAGGTGCTCTCGGAAAATGGATATTACGAGCCGAAGATCGCCGTCGTGACCACGCGCGACGACGTGGACCAGCAGGTAAACATCACGTACACGGTAGCTATCGGCCCGCAGGCGCGGGTCGGCAACGTCACAATCGAGGGCAAGGACCCTGGAATCACGCTGGCCGAATTCAAGAAGAAAGGCCTGCTCGAGACGAGAATCCTCAAGCACCCGGTGAAGGTGGACCGCGAAACCACGGGTACCGCTCTGGGCAACATGAAGACCTATTTCCAGAAGAAGGATCGGCTGGAAGCTACGGCAACCCTGCAGAAATCCACCTACGACGCCGTACGCAAGCAGCTGGATTACACGTTCCAGATAGAAGAAGGCCCCATCGTCAAAGTGGATGTCGAAGGGGCGAAGCTTTCGAAAAGCCGGCTGCACCTGCTTGTGCCTGTGTTTCAGGAAGGCACGGTGGATATCGATCTGTTGAACGAAGGCATGTTCAACATGAAGGATTACCTGCAGCAGGAGGGCTACTTCGATGCCACGGTCGCAGTAAAGACGATCGACAAGCCCGCCGAGCAGACCGTGCTGTACACGGTGGACGAAGGCGAACGGCATAAGGTCGTTGCGGTTAATATCGAAGGCAACAAGTACTTCAGCACTGAGTTGTTGAGGGAAGGCCTGCGGGTGCAGAAGGCCGACCTTTACATGCGCAGCGGCCGCTATAGTCAGCAGCTTGTGACCAGCGACCAGAAATCCATTCAGTCCATCTATCGCGCGAACGGTTTCAAGGATGCTGTGGTGACCTCGTCCGTAAAGGATACGGATACCGGCAAGAACGGCAAGAGGGAGAAGGTTGCCGATATTGCCGTGACCTTCAAGATTGTGGAAGGCCCGCAGCAGAAATTTGGCGATGTGGCGCTGGACGGCGCAGATGCAAGCCGGGAAGCTACGCTCAAGGGTCTGCTGGCGGCGCAGGCCGGGCAGCCTTTCTCGCTGGTCACGCTGTCAGGTGACCGCGACGTCATCCTGAGCTACTACCTGAGCAACGGCTTTGACCAGGCCAAGGTCGAAGTGACGCAAACGGTTAATCAGGATGACAAGACCCGCACCGATATTGGCTACGACGTGACCGAAGGGCCGCAGGTGTTTACCGGCAAGGTGGTCGAAAGCGGCGTCGTAAAGACCAAGCCGCAGGTGGTGGCGAAGCAGGTGACGGTCCATGCCGGCGATCCGCTCGACCAAAGCGCGCTGCTTGAGACGCAGAGGAACCTCTACAACCTGGCCCTGTTCAACGAGGTGGTTGCCGCCGTACAAAATCCTGCGGGCAACGCCGAAGAAAAGAACATCCTGCTGCAGATTACCGAGGCCAAGCGCTGGGATGTGACGTACGGATTCGGCTTTGAAGCACAGCTTGGCACGCCCGGCTGCGGGCAGTACTGCACCCAGGTCGGGACCACCAACGCTCAGGAAGGCAAGGCTGGGGTCAGTCCGCGGGTGCTGCTGGACGTAAGCCGCATCAACCTGTTCGGCACCGACGACTCGCTCACCCTGCATACCGAATACGGCCTGCTCGAGACAGTAGCGATCCTTACCTTCCAGAACCCGCATCTGTTCGGCCATGCGAAGTTTGCGGGGTCGATCTCAGGCGGCTACTCGAACGTGCAGGACATCACGACGTTCCAATCTTCAAAGCTGCAGGGCGACTTTCGCGTCACCCACCATGCGACCAAGAAAGACACCTTCGTCTACGACTTCCAGTACCGGCGCATCTCGGTAAATCCCAACAGCCTGGCTATCAGCTCCGACCTGATCCCGATCCTTTCCGAGCCCGTGCGCGTGGGTGGCCCGGGCATCACGTGGCTCCGCGATACGCGCCAGCCTAGCCCGCTCGACGCCACCAAGGGCACGTATCTCAGCGTGGACGAGTTTTTCGCCTCGGGTAAGTTCGGTTCACAGACCGACTTCAATCGTACGGACATTACGCAGTCGAGCTACTACCAGTTCGGCAAGGGCAATTCGAAGTACGTCATCGCGCGCAATTCCCGGTTCGGCTTCATCAACTCGTACGGTGTGAATCCAAATGTGCCTACCAGCGGGAACGTGGCGCAGATTCCATGCGGCATCGAGTACGTCAACGTAAACGCAAGCTGCAATGCAGTGCCTTTGCCGGAGCGCCTGTATGCCGGCGGTGCCACCTCGCATCGCGGCTTCCCGATCAACGGTGCCGGCCCGCGCGACCTGCAGACGGGTTTTCCCGTGGGCGGCTCGGGCGTGTTCATCAACTCGCTCGAATTGCGCCTTCCGCCGCCGACGCTCCCTGTGGTGGGCAACAGCGTCAGCTTCGTGCTCTTCCACGATATGGGCAACGTCTTCCAGCATGTCGGCGATGTCTTCCCCAGCATCAGGAACTTTCACCAGCCCAATGAAGGCACCTGCTCGCAGGTCACCAACGTGCAGATCGGCACCTGCAATTTCAACTACTACTCGCATGCTCTCGGCCTCGGCCTGCGTTATAAAACGCCTGTAGGGCCCATTCGTGTGGACATCCCCTACAACCTCAATCCGCCGGTTTACCCGGTCATCCCGACCATCACAACGAACGGGTATGTGAACGGTACGCTGCCGTACGTAGGGCACGGATCGCACTTCGGCTTCTTCTTTTCAATCGGGCAGAGCTTCTAGGAGATGGGCATGAGTGTGCAGCGGGGCAAAGTCGGGGTTTGGACGGTGAAGGCGGCGGTACTCGCCTTTACCTTGCTGCCTGTTGCTCTGCGGGCCCAGCAGCAGGGCGCGGCCGCTTCGCAGGCGGCGGTGAGCACGGCTGCGCCCCAAAACGGCGAACAGAATGTCGATGGCGCACCGAAGCCAGCCGCCGGAACGCTGGTCGATCAGGTGCTCGCCGTGGTCAACAGCGACCTGGTGCTGGAAAGCGATGTGGATGAGGAAAAGCGCTTTGCCGCTTTCGAGCCGCTGAGCGATGACAAGTTCGTGCGCGACGAAGCCGTGGAGCGGTTGATCGACCAGGACCTGATTCTGCAGCAGGCCAGGCTGCAGCCCGACGATCAGGTAACCCCCGCCGAAGCGCAGGCGCGGCTGCAGGCCCTGCGCAAGGACATCCCGGGCTGCAAGCAGTATGGCTGCGAGACCGATGCGGGCTGGCAGAAATTTGTGGCCGCGCAGGGCTTCACGATGGACGAGTTGACCGATATCGTCAAGCGCCGCATGGAGATTCTCAAGTTCATCGAGATACGTTTTCGCAGCGGCATCCTTATCGACCAGGCGCAAATCGAGGCCTACTACAACAACACGCTGCTGCCGGAGTACGCGCGGCGCCACGCGACGGCTCCGAAGATGAACGTGATCAAGGACCGCATTCAGGAGATCCTGCTGCAACAGCAGGTGACCAATCTGCTGGGCGACTGGCTGAAAACGTTGAAGGCCGAAGGCAGTGTGCGCGTGATGCGGCCGGGTGAGGTGCAGCCTTGAGCGAACGGGACGATGCCCTGAGCGAGCAGAGTCAGATGCCGACACCGCCGGCCAAGCGGCGCAGTCTCGCCGGCAAGATCGGCCGTGGCGTCGCCTGGCTTGTGGGCAGCCTGCTGCTGCTCCTGCTCATTCTGCTCGGCGGCTTGGCGTACTACTCGACCACTCCGGATTTCCAGCATCGCGTGGGCAAGGAAGTCATCGGGGTGCTGGACGACGCGACCGGCGGACGCACCGAGATCGGCGCCCTCAAGTTTGATCTCTGGCACCTTGCCGTCGAGGTCGACGGGCTTGTCATCCATGGGCTCGAGGGTCCGAATGAGGCACCGTATCTTGCGGCTTCGAAGATCATCGTCCGCATCAAGATCATCAGCTTCCTGCAGCACACGGCGGGTTCCGGCGCGGCTTCGCACATCGGTCTGAACTTGCTGCGCGTCGAAGACCCGCACGTTCACCTCATCATCGACAAGGACGGCAAGACCAACCAGCCCGTGCCCAAGCATCCGACGCAAAGCACCGAGCCCGTCACCGACACGCTGCTCGATCTGAAAGCGAAGGAAGTGGAACTCGTCCACGGGGTCGCGCTGGTCAACGACCGCGCCATCCCCTTCAACCTGGCCGCGGCAGACCTGAATGCGACCGTGCAATACCTTGCGAAAACCGACCGCTACGGCGCGACGGTCGACCTGCGCGACCTGAGAACGCAAATTGCCAAGGAGCCCGAAGCAAAGAGCAGCCTGCATCTGGAGGCTGAGGTTGGGCGCGACATTGCGCTGCTGAAAGCCTTCGACTTCCACTCGGGCGAGCACTCCGAGCTGCAGGCATCCGCGGGCTTGAATCACTTTGCCAATCCGGAGTGGCAGGCCAAGGTAGTGGGTTCGCTCGAGCTCAAGCAGATCGAGATTCTGGGCGGCGTCGACGGCTTGAACGCGGGCTCGGTCGACTTGGATATTGGCGGGCACAACTGCTTCGTCGCGCCTGCCGAAGCACAGAAGAAGCCCTCCTTCTTTGAGCGCGAGCTGAAGCGCAAGGCAGCCGACACCCCTGAGGTTAAAACGCTTCCGCCGGATCCTGGCTGCCAGGCAGGCTATCTGCTGGTCGGCACGGCCAGGCTGCACAATGCCGGCTATAAAGACCAGTATGTGACATTGCACGACATCAACGGCGGTGCGCAGCTGCGCATCACGCCCACCGAACTGCTGTTTACCGCGCTGACGGGCTATCTGCCAGGCGGAGGCAGCGCGACCGGGGAGCTGAAAATTGACAACTGGCTGGGCGAGGTGCCGGCCAATACGCCCACCAGTTCACCCACCGTCAAGGGTGCAACCACGACAGCCAACAAGACCTCGACCGCGATCACGGGACAGCCTGTGGTTTCGAATGCACCCACCGTTGCTCCCGTGGATCGTGCGCATGCTTACCTTACCGTTACGGTCGACAAGATCAAGCTGGGCACGATTCTCGAAATCACCGCGACGAAGTCGTACCGGGATCTCGGCTTCGACACCTCCATCTCCGGCCCGGTGAAGGTGGAGTGGGGCGGACCGGTTACCGACATTGCCGACTCCGTGCTGGTGGATGCGAACCTGCATTTGCAGCCCACAGGCGCGCGCGGCATCTCGGGTCGGGACCTGCCCGTCTCCGGGTTGATCCTGGGCCACTACGACGGCAAGGCGGAGACCGTCAACCTCAAGGAACTGACGCTGAACACGCCTCAATCGTCACTTGTGGCGACCGGAGCCCTGGGCGTGAACCAGGGCGATCCGCTGACGAATCTAAATTTGGACTTGTCTCTCCGTGATCTCGCGGAGTACGACCAGCTGCTCGTTACGCTCGGGCTTACAGGCAACGGCAAGAAGGGCGCCGCCGCCATCCCCATTGCGCTCCATGGCACGGCGAAATTCCACGGCACGGCGCGCGGCGCGATCGCCAAATTGGATGTCAAGGGACACCTGGAAGCCAACGACCTGGACATCCGGGTAGGTGATTTCACTGCGCCGCCGACGCCACCGGCAAACCCGAACACCCCCGTGAAAAGCCTGGTAAGCCTGGCGTCAAATGCGGCTGCGCCGGCTGCTCCACCTGCCCCCAAGCCTGTCACCGACGTGCATATCGATTCGCTCGTGGCCGACGCGGAGTACACACCGGCAGGCCTCGCGGTCGGTAGCTCGACCATCACCCAGGGAAGTGCGGTGCTGCATGTGGCCGGTGCCTTCAAGCCGCGTACCGTGGTCAAAAAACGCGTCACCACCTATGTTTGGGACGACGGCACTTCGGTCGACGCGAAGGTGCAGTTGGCCAACGCCAACGTTGTCGACGTGCTGACGATTGCCGGCCAGCAGCAGAAGATTCCGCTTACGGGAACCATTGCCGTCAACGCGCAGGTAACGGGAACGTTCCGCGATCTGAACGGTGGCGGCACCATCGCACTCGTCAACGGCGTGGCCTACGGCGAGCCGTACGAATCGGTCAATGTCGCGCTCACCGTGCAGGGCAAGGATATCGAGGCGTCGCAGCTTGCGGTGAAGCTGCATGGCATGACCATCGCGGGCTACGGCGGCTACGACTACGGCTCGGAGCGGCTGCACGCGCACATTCAGGGCAATAACCTGCAGCTTTCAAAGTTTACGACGGTGCAGAACGCCAAGATCAACGCCGATGGCGTCATCAATCTGCTGCTCGATGCGAACGGTACGGTGGAGCAGCCAGGCTTGAAGGCGCAGGTAAAGCTCGCCAATGTGGTGGTGGAGGGCAAGCCGATCGGCGAGGCCAATCTGGAGGCGCACAGCGAAGGCAAGCTCGTGTACTACGCCCTGCGCTCCACGCTCATTGGTACGCAGGTCGCTGCCGACGGGCAAACCGAGTTGACCGGCAACTACCAGACCAACGCCAAACTAACGATCACCGGGCTTGATGTAGGCAAGCCGCTGGCCTTGTTCCAGCCGGGCGGCATCAAGGCGCAATCGAACATCTCCGGCGTCGTCACCGTCAATGGCCCGGCCAAAACGCCCGAGTCGCTGAGCGGCCTGGCGCAGTTCAGCAACTTCGTGATTTCGTCGCAGGGCCTGACCTTCCAGGCCGCGGAGCCTCTGACGATCGGGCTCAAAAACGGTCTGGCGACGCTTGACCAGGTACACATCACCGGACCTGACACGGACCTGCGCGCGAGTGGAACAGGGCAGGTGTTTGGAGCCGTAAATCCGAAGACGGGCCAGGCGGACTCCACGGCGGGCAAGCTGAACGTGAATGCGACCGGCAGCGTAAGCATGGCGCTTGCCCACACCTTCGATCCTGACCTGATTACGAGCGGCAAGGTTACCTTTGCGGTTGGCGCGGGCGGGGTTATCGCCGACCCGGCGCTGACCGGCAAGGTGCAGTTTGAAAATGTGAACCTGGCCGTGGACGGCATTCCGAACGGCTTGAGCCAGGTGAACGGCACGCTCAATTTCACGCAGGATCGGTTGGTCGTGCAGACGCTGACCGCGATGACCGGCGGCGGCAAGCTGAACATCGGCGGCTTCCTGACGTATCGCAACGGCGTTTATGCTGACCTTACCGCGGCGGGTGACGTGGTGCGTGTGCGCTACGCAGGATTGAGCGCGACCGCCAATACGAGCCTCCGCCTGCAGGGCGGACCGCAAAGCGCCTTGCTGAGCGGCAATATCCTGCTGACGCGTTTCGGTGTAGGCGCGGACGTCGACTTCGCAGCCTTTGCCGGCGCAGGCGGAGTGCAGACGCCGCCTGACCCTTCAGCCGCTTCGAACAAGATTCGGCTCGACGTCAAAGTCACCAGTTCGCCGCAGCTGGATTTCCAGAACAGCTATGCGAAGCTGGCCGGAACGGTGAATCTGGTGGTGCGTGGGTCGGTGGCAGAGCCTTCGATCCTGGGCCAAATCCAGATCACCGACGGCAACGCGACCTTTGCCGGAACCAAGTACCAGCTGCAGCGCGGCACAATCTACTTCACCAATCCCGTGCGCATCGACCCGACGGTCGATCTGGACGTTACGGCGCGGGTGGAGACCTACGATGTCACGGTCGGGCTGCATGGGACGGTGGACAATTTGAAGCCGACCTACCGCTCGGAGCCGCCGTTGAGTGAAGCCGATGTGTTCTCGCTGCTGGCCCTGGGCCGGACGCAGGAAGAATCGCAGCTCTACCAGGAGCAGCAGGTTGCGGCGGGAACCGATCCGACGACAAGCTCGCTGCTTGGTGGCGCGCTGAACGCCACGGTCAGCAGCCGGGTTTCGAAACTGTTCGGTGGAAGCAGCGTGAAGATCGATCCGTCGTATGTCGGGTCGCTCGGCAACTCTTCCGCGCGCATCACGGTGCAGCAGCAGCTTTCGCAGCAGCTTACCCTTACCTTCGCCACCAACGTCAACTCGTCCGCCCAGCAGCTGATCCAGGTGCAGTATGACCTCAACCAGAATGCCTCGCTGGTCGCGGCGCGCGATGAATCCGGTGTCTTTAGCATCGTCTATAAGATTCGCCACCGTTACAAGTAGCGAGTCTTGTGGAAGCGCAGGCGCATCCAATTACGTTGTTGCGTTGCAGATGAAGAGGCTACGATGAGCTGGATACGCAAGGTGGTGTTCGGGGCAACTCTGCTGGGCGGTGCAAGCGCCGTTTGCGGTGGTCCCTCCGCCTACGCGGCCCAGGGCACCGCGAAGACCAACTCGCCAGACGGGCAGATTCAAGCCGATGTGTTGAAAGCCCTCAGCGGTAAGCGGTTCGAGGATGTGCATGCCGGGGTGCAGGGCGGCAATGTGATGCTGACCGGGAGTGTGCCCACCTACGCGGACAAGGAAGACGCGGACAAGAAGGTGCACCATCGCAAGGGAGTTCTGGGCGTCAACAACCTCATCCAGGTAGCGGGACCGGAGGTAAGCGATCCCGTGCTGCGCGCGAAGCTGGCTCAGAAGCTGGCGTACGACCGTGTAGGGTACGGCACGACCACCTTCAACTCCTTGACGATCGCAGTGCAGGACGGCGTCGTGACGCTGGGCGGCACGGCCTACGGACCCACGGACAAGGATAGTGCGCTCAGCCTGGTTGCGAACTACCCCGGCGTTAAAGATGTGGTGGACAACATCGAAGTGGCGCCGCTTTCTCCAAATGACGACCGGATTCGGCTGGCCGAGGCGCAGGCAATCTATCGCTTTCCGACGTTGAACAAGTATGCGTTGGACCCCGCGAAGCCAATTCGGATCACAGTGGTGAACGGCCATGTCATCCTGACCGGTGTCGTAGATTCGCAGGCCGACAAGGATGTAGCCGGTCTCCGTGCGAAGACGGTCGCCGGCGCGTTTACGGTAGCAAACGACCTGCAGGTGGCGGGCGTCGAGCCGGAAAGCGGGAAATAAATTGGCGACCTTGGCCCGGAATACGGCAGTTACGCTTGAGATGATCAAGTGGGAACACTCGATCTTTGCGCTGCCTTTTGCGCTGACGGGCGCACTGCTGGCCGCGGAAGGCTGGCCGCCGGCGATTAAGGTGTTGTGGATCGTAGTGGCCATGGTGGCAGCGCGTTCGGCGGCAATGGCGTTCAACCGGCTGGTAGATGCGAAGCTGGATGCGGCGAATCCACGGACAGCGATGCGCGCCCTGCCCGCCGGAGAGTTGAGCGCGGGGTTCGTGGCCGGCTTTGTCCTCGTTAGCTCCGCGGTCTTCGTGCTGGCGGCTGCCATGCTGAACCGGCTGGCGCTCCAACTGGCTCCGGTCGCCCTGGCGGTAGTGCTGCTATACAGCTTGATGAAGCGGGTAACGCGCTGGTCGCATGTGGTGCTTGGGCTTGCGCTGGGAATCGCGCCTTCGGCAGCGTGGATCGGGATCCGCGGGTCGCTGGACTGGCGCGTGGTGGTGCTGACCGGGCTGGTCCTTCTTTGGGTGGGCGGGTTCGACGTGCTGTACGCCTGTCAGGATTACGAGCATGATCGCAAGGTCGGGCTGCATAGCCTGCCGGCAGCGTTGGGGCTGGCGGGGGCCTTTGGGGTTGCTCGCGCGATGCATGTGGGCGTGGTGTTGCTAGCAATCTGGCTCGACCGGCTGTTTGGGCTCGGGGTAGTCGGGTATGTGGGGACGGCGGTTGTGGCGGGACTGTTGTTGTATGAGCACTTGCTGATTCGACCAACAGACCTGCGGCGGATGAACGCTGCCTTCTTCATGTTGAACGGTGTTATCTCGGTGGTCTTCTTCCTATTTACGGCGGTGGCTGTAGCTCTGCGTCACGTTTGAGCGCGCGTACACCCCTGTTTGTTCCGAGTAACGTAGTTGCGGTGCAGAAGGCCTTGCTTTTTGTTGTCATTCCAAAGGCATCTGCCGTTGCTTTGTCTTTTTTACACTGCCGGCAAGTCCGCTTCCGTCCGGAACACTTCGGCGGGCTGCAGATACACGAAAGCCCGGCTGCATGCCGGGCCTTCGTCTTGAGAAAAGCTAAAGGCTAATTCGCGAGCTGTAAGCTTATGAGTTATAGCTCACAGCTTGTCCCTGCCTTCTTATGTCCTGCAGGGCAGACCGGAGTGAGGTCAGCTCCGGGATTTTTCCCGCATGTGATCGAGACCCTGCTGAATGTTCTCTTTGAGGTGCTCGGCACCTGAGGTGATATCGTCGCGCAGATTGTGGCTTGTGGTCTGGGTGTTTGCATCAGCTTGCACCTTGTGCTCGCTTGCGCTTGCCCTGGCGTTGTTGCTCATGTCGCTGGCCGTGTCCTTGACTGAGCCCCAGGTCTGCTCGGCGTGGCCTTTTACCTCGTCCGCCGCGCCTTCATTGGCGACTTTCTGGTTGTCGGTAGCGTCGCCAAAGGCCTGCTTCAGCTTGCCTTTAGCTTCATCGAAGAAACCTTCTGCCTTTGATTCATTCATGTTGAACTCCGTGGACTTTCAAGTTGTTGCCTGCTGGGAGGTAAGGATCGCGGATCCGGACCCATCCTTGACGATGCCTGGAAGTTAGAGAGCCCGGCGGCCTGACATGAGGTTGAAGATGAGGGAGATGATCGCGAGAATTATCAGGATGTGGATCCACATACCGACGGCCTGACCGAAACCGAAGAAGCCGACAGCCCATAGGATAAGAAGAACGACGGTAACGGTCCACATCATGGTGAAACTCCTTGTGCGCCCGGCCATGCCATCGGCCATGGGCGTGTTGCTGGCCACCAGGCCCTAGTCTGGTATGTTGCTTGCTATACGCGTCAGGTTGTCTGACGATAGATTTGACGAGGTTTGTGCGTGTGATAGAGGGCCGGCAAGAAAGTGGACGCACGGGGGAATTTCCAGCGCGGGTGGCAATCCAGGGAGAACCGGGCTCAAACAGCCACATGGCCGCGCTGCAGGCGCTGGGCAACGCCATTGTGCTGGTGCCTTGCGGGATATCGGCGGAGGTCTTTGAGAAGCTGCGGAGCGGGGAAGCGGACAAGGCGGTGCTGCCGATTGAAAATAGCCTGCATGGCTCGGTAACGGAGCACTACGACCTTATCCGCGAAGGCGTCTGGATCACCAGGGAGACGATGCTGCGCATCCGGCATAATGTGATTGCGGCGCCGGGCGTCCGGCTGGAGAACGTACACCGGGTGAGCTCGCACCCGGTGGCGCTTTCGCAATGCCGTGTATGGCTGCGCGCGCACAAGGCCCTAGCGGTAATGGCGGGCAACGATACGGCCGGCAGCGTCAAGGAGTTGATGGCGGCAGGTTGGCGGGATGCGGCAGGGATTGCGCCGGAACTGGCGGCGATCGAGTATGGGGCCGAGGTGCTGGTGCGCGGCATCGAAGACCATACCGAGAACTGGACACGGTTCTATGTGCTTGTGCCCGGGCCGGGCGTCGAGGAGCCGGGGGCGAACAAGATGACGCTTGCTTTTGCGCTGGAGCATCGGCCGGGCACGTTGATGGAGGCGCTCGAGGTATTTCGCCAGGCAGGCGTGAATCTGACGAAGATTGAGTCGCGGCCGGTGCTGGGGCGTCCCTGGGAGTACGTTTTTTTCGTGGACTTGGCGTTTGAGGATCGCGCTCGGGTGGAAGAGGCCGTAGAGAAGCTGCGCACTGTCTGCCGGGAGGTGCAGGTGCTTGGGGTGTACCGGGCAGCGGAGGCAGGTTGAGGGAAAGGCACGGCCAAGCCAGAGACGACGCGGTTTGCTCGGGGAGCTGCTTTAGCGATGGAAGGCGGAGCGGTTATGGTGAAGGACCCAGGCCGCGGAGGCGTAGACCAGGAGTGCAACGATGAGGCCAGGAACCAGAACGGCGAAGGAGTTGGGGTCGACGATGGGAAGGGTGGAGGTGCCAGGAAGATGCATGGACTGGCGAACCATCTGTTGGTAAAGGGCCGACTGAGCGCGGTAGTGAGGGGTTAGCGTGAGCAGAACGTTGAGCGCGGCAAACGCGAGCAGCCCCAGAGTGGCCATGCGGGCCCGGTTATCGACACGCAGGAGGCCGATGCCAAGGACGGTGCACACGAGCGCGAGAACGACGTAGAGCAAGTGCTCGGGCCAGCCGGTGAGGATGAAGCCGAGGGCCATGGCGGGCAGAGGCAGGAAGGCGATGACGCCGCAGAGAAAGGCTCCTAAAAGCAGCAGGCAGGCAATCACGGTAACCGGCGTCGGGACGTTGCTGAAGCGGGACGGACGGGCAGAGACCACCGCAACGGGTGGTGGCGGAGCAGGCAGGTAGGGCAGTCCGCCGGGCGTGGCGAGCGATTGCGCTGTCGGAGAGGGCTGTGGAGCGATGGTGCCGGCGGAGTACTGCGGCAGAAAGAAGGCTTTGACCGACCGAAGATTGAAGTAGACCAGCCAGGAAATGCCGATGGCCGCAAGAAAGACGTAGAAAAGCGCAAGTGCCAGTAGAAGGCCATGCATCACACTGTCTGGAAGCGGCTGAGATTGTGGCGACTTTGCGAGCAGGCTGGGAAGCGCCATGATGATGAGCGCGGAGGCCCCGCCAAATAAGGCGAGCAGAGCGCCGATGACGAGAACGGAATAGCGGGCCCAGGAACGCAACCGGATAAGGCCCACAATGGTGACGATCGCCCAGGTCGCGAGGAGAAGCTCGATGAGGCCGGTGATCAGAAGAACGGCAGTAAGGAAGCCGGGCGGCGCACTGGAGCCGGGAGGGATGGCAGCCGGCCCGGGAAAGCCGTGTGTGACGCCGAACGAAGCGAACATGGTGGTGAGGCCGGCGGCGACAAGGACAAACGCGGCGAGACCAAGGACAATGGTGGCGAGGATGAGACCAATCGGACGCTTCATAACGGTTGGCAGTTAGTGTAGCGGGTGCAATGGCCGATGAAGCACAAAGCGGAATCTTTTCAGGATATGATGCGTCAAATAGAGGAAACTTGATAGAAGGACACTCAACATGCCGAATGATTTCGTAAGTGTAATCAAGCCGACGGGCAAAGCAGGCGAAGCGCCAGGGAAAACAGACGGCGGGCGAGGTGCGGTGCCGGTGCTTCCGGTGCGGGATACCGTGTTGTTTCCCCATGCGGTGCTTCCGCTGACAGTCGGGCGCGAGAGCTCGATCCAGCTGATTCAGTCGCTGGGCGAGGAAAAGACGATTCTTGTGGTGGCGCAGCGGGACGCACGGCTGGATCTGCCGGAGGGCGGCGACCTGCACGGGGTGGGGACGCGGGCGACGGTGCACAAGGTCGTCAAAATGCCCAATCAGAGTTTGTTCGTCTTTACCGAAGGCAACGAGCGGGTCAAGCTGGGCGATTTTGCTCAGACGACGCCGTTTATGACGGCGGACTATGAACTGATCCACGAGACGGAGCCGGAGAAGACGCCGGAGCTCGAGGCCTTGCAGCGCAACGTAGTCAGCCAGTTCCAGCAGGTGGTGACTTCGTCGCCGACGCTTTCCGATGACCTGCAAACGATTGCAATCAACATCGACGAGGCTGGGCGGCTGGCCGACTTCATCTCGTCGAGCCTGCCGTTTCTGACCACGGCGGACAAGCAGGAGCTGCTTGAGACGGCAGACGTAACGGCCCGACTGGAGCGGGTAAATAAGCACTTGGCCAAGGAACTAGAGGTCCAGCAACTGCGCAATAAGATCACTGCCGAGGTGCAGGATTCAGTGCAGAGCTCGCAGCGCGATTACTATCTTAGGGAGCAGTTGAAGGCGATCCAGAAAGAGCTTGGCGACCTAGACGATACGCAGAAGGACATTGCGGATTTGAAGGAGAAGATCGAAACGGCCGGCATGCCCGACGAAGTCAAAAAGGATGCGCTGAAGGAGCTTGGCCGTCTGAGCCGGATGAACCCGGCGGCAGCCGATTACGGCCTGACGCGCAACTATGTCGAGTGGCTGGCGGTACTGCCATGGGCCAAGACTTCGGCCGGCGAGGTGGACATTCTGAAGGCCAAGGCCTGCCTGGATGAGGACCACTACGGGCTCAAGAAGGTGAAGGACCGCATCCTCGATTACCTTTCCGTGCGGCGCTTGAAGCCGGATATGAAGGGGCCGATCCTCTGCTTTGTCGGGCCTCCGGGCGTGGGCAAGACCTCGCTGGGTAAGTCGATTGCACGTGCACTCGACCGCAAGTTCAGCCGCATTTCCCTTGGCGGCATGCATGATGAGGCAGAAATTCGCGGACATCGCCGGACGTACATCGGCGCGCTGCCGGGGCAGATTATCCAGCACCTGAAGCGGGTCGAGGTGAAAGACCCGGTGTTCATGCTGGACGAGATCGACAAACTGGGACGCGATTTCCGGGGAGATCCTGCAAGCGCGCTGCTCGAGACGCTGGACCCGGAGCAGAACAATACGTTCCGCGATAACTATCTGGATCAGCCATTCGACTTGTCAAAGGTGCTGTTTATCTGCACGGCCAACCAGCTGGATACGATTCCGGGTCCGCTGCTCGACCGCATGGAGATCATCGAGCTGACCGGCTATACGGAAGAGGAGAAGGTGAACATTGCCGAGCGTTACCTTATTCCGCGGCAGATCAAGGAGAACGGGGTGCCGCCGGAGATGATCGAGTTCCCGACGGAGTCTGTCGGTCTGATTGCCCGGCACTACACTCGTGAAGCCGGGGTGCGCAAGCTCGAGCAGCAAATCGGAACGGTGTGCCGGAAGGTGGCGCGCAAGATTGCGGAGGGTAACACAGAAAAGATCGTGATTACGCCGGAAGTCGTGCATGAGTTCCTGGGCGGGATCAAGGTGCGGGTCGACACGGAAATCGCCGAACGGACGAAGCGCGCGGGAGTCGTGGTTGGGCTTGCCTGGACGCCGGCAGGCGGCGACATCCTGTTCATCGAAGCGAACAAGATGAAGGGCAAGGGCGGGTTCAACATCACGGGGCAGATTGGCGATGTGATGAAGGAATCGATGCAGGCAGCGCTAACCTGGGTCCGTTCAAACGCGCTGAGCCTGGGTCTCGAGGAGGACTTCACCAAGGACGTGGATATCCATATCCATGTGCCTGCGGGAGCGATTCCGAAGGACGGGCCGAGTGCCGGCGTGACCATGGCAACGGCGCTGGTCTCTCTCTTGACGGACAAGCCGGTGCGTCCGCTGCTGGCCATGACGGGCGAGATTACACTGTCCGGCGATGTGCTGCCTGTCGGCGGGATCAAGGAGAAGTTTCTTGCGGCCAAGCGAGCTGGGGTGCGCGATGTGATCATGCCTCGGGACTGCAAGCAGCAGGTGGACGAAGACCTGACGCCGGACCAGACGGAAGGGATCAACATCCACTACGCGCGGCGGATTGAAGATGTACTCGCCGTGGCTTTGCCGAAGAACATCGTCGAAGAAGTAAAGGACGAAGAGGTAAGGGAGGAAGTGCTGGCGGCTGCGGTTTAGGGCTGCCGCGCTTTAAAGGGAGCAGAAGCAGACTCCCTTCGGGAATGACAACAATAGCCATTGGGAGGGCGCTCGGGAAACTGGGTGCCCTTTTGTTTTGCGGACGATGACAACGCCTGGGTGGAGGGTTGCTTCTTAGTCCATAAGGGAGACCCTATGGCGAAGAGTCGAGCGCAGCAGGCGGCAATTGCAATTCACGAGAAGGAAGCAGCGGCGGCAAAGTCTGCCAAGAAGAGCGCGAAAAAGGCGCCGGCTAAGAAGGCGGTGGCTAAGAAGACGGCGGCCAAGAAGAGCGCGGGTGCGAAGGCAAGTGAAGAGAAGGCGCCGAGCCGGCGGTCGGTGTCGCTGCCGAAGAGCGGCAAGGACCCGAAGGGTGGGCTGACTGAGGAAGGACGACGCGTTTACAACGAGGCAACGGGCGGTCATCTGCAGGCGGGCGTGAAAGGCACGCCGA
This sequence comes from uncultured Granulicella sp., assembly GCA_964282835.1. GTDB lineage: Bacteria > Acidobacteriota > Terriglobia > Terriglobales > Acidobacteriaceae > Edaphobacter. The sequence continues at coordinate 3,401,296 of OZ196157.1, read as the reverse complement.
AGAATGCGGAAGAGAAGAAGCGGAAAGGGTCGTTTCTGACCAGGCATTTTACGACCCCGCCAGGGCCGGTAGTGAAGGATGGCAAGCCGACTCGGCAGGCTCTACAAGCCGCGGCGTGGGGAGAGCCGGTACCGAAGACGGAGGCGGAAGAAAAGAAGCTGGCGGCCAAGGGGCGGAAGCTGCTAGCGGAGGCTAAGGGGGAGAAGTAGCGTGCGGTGTTAGGCCAGCGCCGTCCACAACTGCTCGATGCGATTGGGGGAGGTGACGCCCAGGATGACGCGTTCGGCCGCGTTGCGTGTGGGTATGACAAGCGTCCATCCGCCGGCTTCGCGGAGGGTGTAGAGATTTGGCGGCGGCTGCCGGGGCGGCGTTTGGGCGTGACGGCGGCGGCCGACAATGGTCTGCGGGCGCTGGCTGCGGCTGTAGGGAGAGCCGAGATCAAAGGCGATGATCGGCTCTCCATTATGCACGCCGGAGAGGATGTTGCGGGCGTCGGATTGGGTGGCGTCGGGGAAGAGCATCTGGAAGGGGAAGTCGGGCGGCAGGTTGCGCATGTCGAAGAGGAGGCCGTGCTGCTCGGCGAGGCGACGCAGATTGCGGGTACGCGCGGCGGCAAGCCAAAAGGGGATGGAAAGCCAGGCAAGCTGGAGAGGGACGAGGATCATCCAGACCTTGTAAGGAGCGAGCTGTTGGAGAAGGCTGTACATGCTGGATAAGTATGAGCGCTTGGCGTGTGTGGATTCTAGCAACGAGCCACAGCGGATCATCCCGAATGGAAAGCGTCACTGCCAAAGGGCAAGCTGGAGCAGAGCGGGCGGACGCGTAGGATGGTTGGGTGAGAATGGATGTGCTTTATTTCGGGGTACTGCGGGAACTGATGGGGTGTCCGCGGGAATGGGTGGAGATGGACGATGGCGCGAGCGTGCGGGATCTGGTGGCTCGGGTGCGGGGCGAGCGCGAGGATGGAGTTTGGGGGGTGATGGCCGTAGCGGTGAATCGGGAATATGCGGGCTTGGGGACGGTTTTGCGGGATGGGGACGAAGTAGCGCTGCTGCCTCCGGTAAGTGGGGGGTGGGATGGTGGAGGTTCGGGAGTGTTGGGTGAACCCACTCACCGCGATGAAGCTGCGATGAATGGGGCACGGGAGATTGGCGAGGGACTTGATGCGGATTGAGATACTGGATGAGGTGCTGCCTGCGGCCGCGGTGATGGAGGAGATCAAGGCCGGGGCGGATGGCGCGGTCTGCGTGTTCGACGGCATCGTGCGCAACAACACGCGCGGGCGGCAGACGCTCTATCTTGACTACGAAAGCTATCGTGAGATGGCGCTGCTGCAGATGCAGCGGCTGGCGGCAGAGGCGCTGGAGCGGTTCGGGGTGCGGGATGTGGCTCTGCTGCATCGGCTGGGCCGGCTGCAGGTGGGGGAGACGAGCGTGCTGATCGTGGTGGCGAGCGCGCATCGGGGCGCGGCGTTCGAGGCTTGTCGGTGGCTGATCGATACGTTGAAGAAGCAGGTGCCGATCTGGAAACGGGAGACGTTTGCGGATGGAGTTGTGTGGGTGGATGGCGAGCCATTCCCGGAGGCGGTGGCGCTGGAGAAGAGCTGAGGGAACCCGCACAATGGGTGGATGGCGAGCCGTTCCCGGAGGCGGTGGTGCTGGAGAAGAGCTGAGGGAACCCGCACAATGGGTGGATGGCGAGCCATTCCCGGAGGCGGTGGCGCTGGAGAAGAGCTGAGGGAACCCGCACAATGGGTGGATGGCGAGCCATTCCCTGAGGCGGTGGCGCTGGAGCGGAAGGCCTAACACAGAGGACCAGAGACGGGCACAGATTGGATCCGGGCTGGGTTGCATCTGAGTGGCGGAGGTGGTCGGGATGGCTGAGGACGTCGAGGAGCAAGAGGAAGTCGAGACTTCTGGAGGAGTCGAGGCGCACCAGAAGAACCTGGCGCGGCCATCGGCGGAGGAGATCTACAAGCAGGTTGCAACCAATGCCAGGCAGGAGCTGAAGCGCTCGAGCGTTTCTCTCGCGATCTCGGGCTTTGCGGGCGGCACGTTCATGGGCTTGTCGGCGTTGGGAACGGCAATGGCCCTGGCCTCGCTGGGCAACCGGGTGGATACAGGCTGGGTGCATTTTGTCTCACGAATGTTTTATCCGATGGGCTTTATCGTGGTCATCGTGGGGCGCTCGCAGCTATTTACCGAGAACACGCTTTACCCGGTGGCGCTGGTGCTGGCGGAGCGCCGGCAGCTTTGGAATACGCTGAGGCTATGGAGTGTGGTGCTTCCGGCCAACATGCTGGGAGCGTTTGCGTTTGCTTGCCTGGCGAGCTTGACGCCGGCGCTGGGTGGGCCGATTCTGCAGCAGCTCATCGGGCTGGGCATGGCCGCGGCGACCAAGCCAACGCCCGAGGTGTTCTGGTCGGGCGTGGTGGGCGGATGGATGATCGCCACCGCGGCCTGGCTGGTGAGCGGCTCGCACTCGATTACCGGCAGCGTCATAATTATCTGGCTGCTGACGTTTCTGGTAGGCCTGGGCGACTTTGCCCACTGCATTGCGACCTCAGGCGAGGTGATGGCGGCGGTGCTCTCGGGGCACCTGGGATGGGGCGCGTATCCGCACTGGTTCTGGGCGGCAGTGCTGGGCAATATCTGCGGCGGTGTGGGGATGGTGACGCTGATCGAATACGGGCAGGTGATCTACGGCGGCGATGCGGAGAGCCGGAGGGGTGGGTTGCTGGATGCGGAGGATCTGGAGCGGGGACAGTGAAATAGGCAACGGCGTACGCGATGGTCGCCAGGTAGGTAACGCAGAAAACGCTAAGTAACGCGGTAAAATGATGGCTGTGGGAACTTCTGCGAGTGCGGTAAATGAAGTGGTGGAGCCGCACTTCTTTGCGGATTTGTACCGCTCCGACTGGACCAAGCTTGGGGTAAGACTGCCGCTGGTGAGCGCGGCCGCGGTGGCGCTGTGCCTGTTTGTGGGCATTGCGGCGGGTCATCCTGGCGGCGGGCTGATTGCGGGTGGTGGCGCGTTTACGATCGGGTTCGGGGCTAACCAGCGCATTGGCGACTCGCGGGTGCAGCCGATGTTGCTCGCGATCATCGCCATGGCGACGGCCACGCTGGCGGGCGCGGTGGCGGGCCATCGCGGTTACGCCATCCTGGTGGCGTCGGGCATCTCCGGGGCCATTTACGGATTGCTGACGATCCGCAACGCCGGACTGGCGTGGGTGGGGCAGCAGGCAAGCGTGGCGCTGTTTGTGTCGTCGGCGTTTCCGAGTGGGCCCCGCGCGGCGTTAACGCGGGCCGGCCTTACGGTGGTCGGCGGCGTCGTGCAGTTGCTATTTATGAGCGCGGCATTGGAATTGATGCCGGAGCTGCGCAAGGACCTGATTGGGGTTTCCCTCGGCATGTACCGAACGCTGCGAGAGCGACGGCGCGATCTGCTGCAACGGCTGCGGCACCTGCCGGCAGCTTTGCCCGCGCCGGATCGCAAGGCGTCCGTGGTGTACGGGCTGCGCATGATGGTGACGGTGGTGCTGGCGAGTGAGGTGTATCGGCGGCTCCATATGCAAAGCGGCTACTGGGTGCCCATGACGGCGCTGATCGTGCAGAAGCCTGCGTTTTACGAAACGCTGACGCGCGGGTTGCTGCGCACGGCCGGAACGCTGGGAGGCGCGACCCTGGCGACCCTGCTGGCGGCGCATGTGCCGCTGGGCAACTGGTGGCTGGCTGGCCTGGCGACGACGTTTGCGTTCTGGAGCTTTGCGACCATTTCGGTGAACTACGGGCTGTATGCGGTGGGGCTCACGTCGTACATCGTATTTCTGCTCTCGCTGAACGCGCTGCCCGGGCCGGAGATTGCGCATCGGCGCTTCTGGTGTACGGCGGCCGGGGCGGCCATTGCGCTGGTGTTTCATCTGGATGCGCTACGGCGGCACAAGCAGACCGGGGTTGGGGTTTAGCGTGCATGGAAGTAGGCGCAAGAGCAGAAGCAGATTCCCTTCGGGATGACAACAGAGGGGAACGCGGCAGCGACAGCGATGGCCGGCGCGACTTTGGGCCTGGGGTGGCGTCTTACAGGATGTGCGAGTGCGTTGGGGTGCGGTGGGAGTCTGGGTGCTGGCGGGCGCGGCTTTGTGTGCGGGCCAGGCGCCGATTGAGCGGCGTACGCCGGGGCGAACTGCGGGCGAGCCGGGTGGGCCGACGGAGACGCTGAAGATTCAATCTAGGCTGGTGACGCTGGCGGTGAATGCGGTGGATCAGCATGGGGCTCCGATGTCGGGGCTGGAGAAGCAGGATTTTCGCCTGCTGGAAGATGGCGCGGAGCAGAAGATTGCCTTCTTTGAGAAGGATTCGAACACGCCGCTTTCGATCGTGCTTTCGATCGACGGCAGCGGCAGTCTGCTGCGCAACGAGCGGCTGGAGAAAGACGCGGCCAAGAAGTTTGTCAACACCTTGCTGCGTCCGCAGGATGAGCTCGACCTGCAGGAGTTTTCTGACGCGGTGACCGAGCTGGTGCCGTTCACCAGTGACAAGCATCGCATTGAGGACGGCCTGGGGAGACTGGTCGAAGGTGGGGCAACGGCCATGTACGACGCGATTTACCTGGCGTCGAAGAGCCTTGGCGGGACGAAACAGGAAGGTGGCCGGCGGCGTGTGCTGGTGCTGATTACCGATGGCGGTGACACCGTGCACGGCACGCAGTACGACCAGGCGGTCGAAGCGGCGCAGCGCGCGGGCGTGATGATTTACGCGCTGATCGTGATCCCGATTTACGCCGACGCAGGGCGCAATACGGGTGGGGAGCATGCGCTGATCCAGATGACGCAGGACACAGGGGGCAAATACTTTTACATCGAGCAGGCGAAAGACCTGGCACCGGCATTTGCGCAGGTGTCAGAAGATCTGCGTACGCAGTACGTGCTGGGCTACTACGCGCCGGACCGAAGTGCGAAGCATCTGGCGAGCTCGTTCAGGGGGATCAAGGTGGAGTTGACCGACGCGGGGACGGCGTCGCGGGTGAAGCTGCGCTACCGGTCGGGGTACTATGCGAGTAAGTGAGGTTCTGGATGGATTTTGAGTTTGCGGGTGTGGCCGAGGCTATCGCGCGGGAAGCCGGGGCGCTGCTCAAGGGCTTCTACGAGCGCGGCGTGGCCATGGAGTACAAGGGCGACGTGGACCTGGTGACCGAGGCCGACCGGGCAAGCGAGGCGCTGATCCTGCAACGCCTGGCGGAGCGGTTTCCCGAGCATGGCGTCTACGGCGAAGAGGGCACACGGGAGCGGTTGGCGAGCGAGTATCGCTGGTATGTCGACCCGCTGGATGGGACCACCAACTTCGCCCATGGGTTTCCGGTCTTCTGCGTGGTGCTTGGCCTGGAGCGCCGGGTAGCGGGGCTGGCCGAGGATGCGGATGGAGAGATGGTTGCCGGCGTGATTTACGACCCGCTGCGAGATGAATGCTTTATCGCTGAGCGCGGCAAGGGCGCGTGGCTGAACGGGCGGCGGATTGCTGTGTCGAAAACGAAGACCCTGCAGGAGGCGCTAACGGGCACGGGATTCCCTTCACGCAAACGGCACAAGTCGCCCAATGTGCATTTTTACCAGGAATTTACGTTGCGCTCGCATGGGGTTCGGCGGGCAGGCAGCGCGGCGCTGGACCTGGCGTACGTGGCCTGCGGGCGGCTGGACGGCTACTGGGAGTTCACGCTAAACCCGTGGGATACCTCGGCGGGCTACTTGCTGGTTGAGGAAGCGGGGGGAACGCTGACGCACTTCGATGGCGGAAAATTTACGTTGGATTCGCGTGAGGTATTTGCTACGAATGGCTTGATCTTTGGCGAGATGAAGGACTTATTTGTGGAGATGTTTGCGGGGCGGCGGTTGGCGGCGATTCCGACGCCTGCGGAGTTCCGGGCTCGGCGGGAGGCGGGGGAGGCTTAAGGCGCAGGCGTGGACCGCGCTTTGGAGTGGGCTTGCTGCTGATTCTCCTCGGCATTGTTTCGGCCTTTGGCAACCAACGATCTAGCAATGTTGCGGAAGGCGCGACGATGTACACGCTTGCGGGTGCCCTTTTCTTGGCGACTTGTGGAGGATGTTTCCACGCAGCAACTGATTGCCGTCGGATTTCATCTGGTTGGCGAGCTGTTGTGAGGCTGCAGGGAACTGCTGGTAGAATCGACTTCTAAGTTCGGCTTGGTGGATTGAAAATGAAGGACTATGAGGAGAGCTACAGATGGCGTATGTGATTGCGGAACCTTGCATCGGGACGAAGGATTCGGCTTGTGTGGACGCTTGCCCGGTGGATTGCATTCACCCCAAGAAGGATGAAAAGGGTTACGGCGAAGCGGATCAGCTCTTCATCGATCCCGTAGAGTGCATCGATTGCGGCGCATGCGTGCCGGTTTGCCCGGTTTCGGCGATCTATGCGGGCGACGACCTGCCGGACAAGTGGGTAAGCTTTTCGGATAAGAACGCCCAGCACTACGGGCGGTAGGGCTGAAGTAAGGATGACCGAACGCGGCCCCTATGGGTCGCGTTTGCTTTTGGGGTGAAGGGCATGGCTGAAGGCCGAGTGACGCTGCGCGTGGGTGAGGCGATCGTGCTGCGGACCTGGCCATTCCACGAGGCGGACCTGCTGGTGAGCCTGTTTACCCGGGAACATGGACGCGTAAAAGGGGTGGCGCGGCATGCGATGCGCAGCCGTAGGCGTTTTGGCGGGGCGCTCGAGCCGATGACGCATGTGCGCGCGACCTGGGCGGAGCGGCCGAAGCAGGAGCTGGTCCGGCTGGATGCGTTCGAGATTCTGAGCTCGCCGCTGACCGGCGCGCTCGATTACGGGCGGGTGGCGGCGCTCGAGTTGATTGCCGAGGTGCTGGACGAGCTACCCGAAGGCGCGGTCGAGGATGCCGTGTTCCGCCTGGCACTGGCGGTGTTGCGCGAGCTGCAGGTGGGCCGGGTGTGGATGCCCGTGACCTACTTTTGCCTGTGGATGAACCGGCTGATGGGCTGGATGCCGGAGCTTGGGCATTGCGTCGTCTGTGGACTGGATCTGCGCGGCGGCACCGCCTGGTACGCGGCGACCGCAGATGGGATGACGTGCGCGGATGATCGCCGGCCCGGGAGCGTGGGGCTGAGCGCGGAAGGTGTGGGTGAGGCATTGCGCATGTTTCGCGGCACCGTGGGAGAGCTGGCCGCGGAAGACTGGCCGAAGGAACGCGGGGCGGGGTTGCGGCGGTTCGCGGTCGAGACACTGGAGCGGCATCTTGAGCGGCGGCTTGTGAGTGCTCGGGCGCTGGGGAGAGTCTGACCACTGGCAAGGTGCGAGCTGTCGAAACCCAGGTCTCAGAAGCGAGACCTGGGGCACCCGGAGCCTGCGCTCTTCTTGTTGTCATTCCCGCAGGGAATCTGCGGTTGCTCTTGCTGTTGCTCTCATCCGCTTCAGCTTTCGAGCTGAGGCCGGGAGCGGCGGAGACGGCGCAGGATGGCCCCGGGCTTCAGCGGCGCAGGAACAGTGAACATACTTGCTAAAAATGCCGGCAGCGTATCGTGCGCGATGCGCAGGGACGCGGGCAGGACGTAGAAGTTCATGATGATTTCTGAAAGGATCAGCGAAGCCGCCGCGCCGTAAAGACCGTACACGCGGGCCAGGGCGAAGGTAACGAGCACCGTAACGCCGGTAGCCGCAAGGTAGATGCCGGCGAGCTTCTGGTGCTGGTTGGTCGCGTACATGACGGTGGAGCTGGTCGACCAGAGCGAGTAGAACACCACGACCGTGAGCAGAAGCATCAGCAGCGGTCGGCTGGGCGGGACCTTGCCCTGCGTCCAGTGATGCAGGAACGTGGGGCCGCCGAGCACCATGAGCGCCACGATGCCGAGCGCGATGATGAGCGCCATCTGGCAGGCATGGCGGTGCAGCGTACGGACGAGCGGAATGTCGTTCTGGGCGAAGGAGCGGGAGAACTCCGGCTCGAAGGTGCCGCTGATCATCTGCACCATTTGCAGCGCGACGCGGGAGACGGTGCGTGCCGTGTTGAAGACGACCACTGCGATAGGTCCGAGCGCGTAGCTGACGGCCTGCAACGTACCCTGCAGGTTGAGCGCGTTACCAATGGGGAAGCCCATGAAGGCGAAGGCGAGGGGCGTCATGCGTTTGATTTCGCTAAAGCTGGCGTGTTGCCAGCCGAAGCGAATCCAGGGGATATCGTGGCGCACCATGAGCCCGAGTACGACGGTGCCGCCGACATTGACCGCGGCAAACACCAGCGCCGTGGTGCGCGGCCCGAAGCCCATGCCGACGGGCACGAGCATGGCTCCAAAGGCGGCGAGCGACATGCAACTCTTGATGAACGAGCCGTAGGGATAGCGCCCGACGCAGCGATAGGCGGATTGCAGCAGCTGCTCGAACTGGCCGAGCAGGATGGAGAAGCCGAGATACCCGATGATCCATCGGCAATCTGTTTCCGAGATGAAGTGGACGTTGAGCAGGGTGCCGACGGGCACGAAGAAGAGAGCGGCGGCGATGACAAGGCTGGTCGCGAGCATGACCCAGAAGATGAGCCACCAGCAGGACTGGAAGACACGCAGGGCGGTTTCGCGATCTTCGCGGGCTTCGGCCATGGTCATCTCGTTGCCGGCCACGGAGCCGAACCCGATGTTCGAAAAGCTGAGATAACTGGGGATGGCGTTGAGGATGATCCAGTTGCCGAATACGGGCTCGGACCAGAAATGCAGGAAGAAGGGAATCTGCACGAGCTGGATGATGCTGGAGGCGACCTTCGAAATCCAGTTGGAAATGAAGCCCAGAATGAGGCGGCGTTTGGTTCCGCTATCCACGCTGCAGGCCTCCGTAGAGGCGCTGGGCGAGCGGGCGCACAAGCGATTTAGCGCGGCTGAGCATGCTTGCGGGAGCGGCGATGGTTTCGCCCGCGGCGAAGCGCTCGAGCAGGGACGTGCAGCCGACGCGCTCGGCCCAGGGGGCGAAGTCGGGCGTCGCTTGCAGCCGCTCTTCGGGGGTGAACTTCTCCGCCGCCGAGGCCAGGTAGCGTTTGAAGTTGGCTCGGGAAGCTTCTTCGATCCAGCGCAGATCGGTAAGCCGGGCCTGCTCGGCTGCCTGTGGGAAGACGTGGTCGAACATGCGCTGCTCGTCGCGCAGCCACATGCCGAGGCGCTGACGGAATTTGTCGGAGGTGTGGATGCGGTAGCCGCTGATCAGCTCGTTCTCGTAGATAAAGCTGCCGAACGGCGCGATCTGAACGAACAGGGCCCAGTCCGCGAGCGACTCCATTTGTGTAAACAGCGGCCCGGATTTGAGCAGCGCCTGGCGCTTGATGGCGAAGGCGGCGAAGCTGACCAGCGGACCGTGACGTTGCGAGAGAATCGTCTGGGGCGACTCGACGACGGGCTTGATGCTGAGCATGTACTGCTTGCTAAGGGTTCTGCCCTCGAGGTCAATGTTTTCCCATCCGGCGCGCACCAGGGCGGCATCGGGCCTGCGCTGGGCACCGCGCAGCAGCACTTCGCAGAAGCGGGGCCGGGCCAGGTCGTCGCTGCTCAGCAGGGTGACCCAGTCGCCGGTAAGGTTGTCGAGCGTCGACTGCCACTGGCCGGTCAGGTTGCTGCCGGCGGGTGGCTTGCCGGCCCGTACCTTGCCCCGGCGCACGTAGCGCTCGATGATCTCGGGCGTGGCGTCTGTGCTGTCGTGGTCGGAGATGTAGATTTCGTCAGGGGGCCTGGTTTGCTCGAGCAGGGACTCGATGGTGGCTTCGAGAAACTCTGCCTGGTTGAAGGCGGGGATGCCGATTGACAAGCTTGTCCCGTTCGCCATGAGGCCGATTCTACCAGAGCCACCCGGCAGCAGCAGGCTTGATGGCCGTTGATACTATGGGGTATGGAGACTCTGGACGGGGTGAAAAAACCCAAGGCCCTTACCCTGCAGGAGCTGCTGTTTGGGCTGCAGCGCTTCTGGGCGGAGCGGGGATGTGTGCTGCAGCAGCCCTACGACAGCGAGGTAGGTGCGGGAACGATGTCGCCCGATACATTCCTGCGTGTGCTTGGCCCGAAGCCTGTACGGATCGCGTATGCGCAGCCTTCGCGCCGGCCCGCCGATGGCCGCTACGGCGAGAACCCGAACCGGCTGTTTCGCCACACGCAGATGCAGGTGGTGCTGAAGCCGCCACCGGTGAATGTGCAGGAGCTGTACTTGGAATCGCTGGCTTCGCTGGGCATTGACCTGAAGCAGCACGACCTGAAGTTTGAGGAAGATAACTGGGAGTGGCCGGTCGGCGGCGCCTGGGGCGTGGGCTGGCAGGTCATGCTGGACGGGCTCGAAATCACCCAGTTCACCTACTTCCAGCAGTGCGGAGGCATGGATCTGGACCCGATCGCAGGGGAGATTACCTATGGCCTCGAGCGCATTGCCGGGTTTCTGCAGGATGTGGATTCGATCTACGACATCGTCTGGGCGCGCGAACCCGACACTGGCAAGGAGACCACCTACGGCGAGATGAGGCTGGCGGAGGAAGAACAGTTTTCGTCCTACGGGTTCGACTATGCGGATGTGGCTTCGTTGTGGAAACACCTGGAGCTGTATGAGGCCGAGTGCCTGGCCCTGCTCGAGCAGACCAGGGGCTTCGCGAAGATGGAGCCGCTGCAGTTGAAGCGGTTTCCGGTGCTCGGGGCTTACGAGCTGGCGTTGAAGTGCTCGCAGCTGTTCAATCTGCTGGATGCCCGCGGGGCGATCTCGGTGACCGAACGAGTGGGCGTGATGGGGCGCATTCGGACGCTGGTGGTGGGCGTGGCGAAAGCTTACGCGGCGCAGGGGGAAATGGTGACTAGCCATGCTTGATGTACTCATCAACGTTTGTGGATCGTTGCTTGCGGAGTTTGCTTTTGAGCGTATTGGGCGCGCTGTTTACTACGCGGTTCCGCGGCGCATACGCTATGGCGCGAACTGGGAGCGGCGCGAGGCTGCGGGGTTGCCGTGCGACTGACCACGATACCTTTGCCTTTCCTCGAGGAATCCTGGGGTTCCCCGGTAGTCTGGAGATTGGATAAGGCTTATGGAATTTCTATTTGAGATCGGCTTGGAAGAGGTGCCGGCGCGGATGATTGCGGGGGCGCAGGCGGAGTTGTGCAAGCGCGTCTTGGCGATGCTGACGCGGGAGCGGCTGGTTTCGCCGGATGCGGAGGCAGCCGGCTACTCGACCCCGCGGCGGCTGGCGGTGCTGGTGCGCGGTGTGCTGGAGCGGCAGGAAGATGCGCGCGAAGAAGTGCTTGGGCCCGCGGTGAAGATCGCCTACAAGGACGGGCAGCCGGGGCCGGCGGCGTTGGCGTTTGCGAAGAAGACCGGCGTGGCCGTCGAGGATTTGAAGATCGTGGACACGCCGAAGGGCGCGTATGTGGCGGCCACAAGTGTAAAGGCTGGGCGGCCTGCAGCGGAGGTCATTGCGGCGGAGTTGCCGAAGGAGCTTGCGGGCATTTACTGGGCCAAAAACATGTACTGGCGCGCGGGCAAGCCGGAGCGGTTTGTGCGGCCGGTGCGCTGGCTGGTGGCTCTGTTGGGCGAAGAAGTGGTGCCGGTTGCATTCGGTGGCTACGAGGCCGGCCATGTGTCGCATGGGCACCGAGTGCTGTTTGGTGCCGCGCCCATCGAGGTGACACCGGCGAACTACCTGGAGGCGCTGCGAGATGCCTCTGTCGAGGCCGATGTGGAAGCGCGGCGGCATACGATCCGTAAGGCGCTCGACCGGGTTTGCCGGGCCGCAGGCGAGGGCCTGCGCTGGCGCGAGGACCATGCGCTGGTCGACAAGATGACGCACCTGACCGAGTGGCCGAGCGTGATCGCGGGAAAGTTCGAGGCGGAGTTCCTGGCGCTGCCGGAAGAGGTGCTGGTGACCGTGATGCGCGACCACCAGAATTACTTCGCGGTCGAGACTAAAGACGGCAAACTGGCGCCGTGCTTTCTCGCAGTGCTCAACACGGCTGCAGATGCTGCGGGCGAGGCCATCATCCGGCATGGCAATGAACGGGTGCTCCGGGCGCGCTTCAACGATGCGCGCTTCTTCTGGGAGTTCGATCAGCGTGTGCCGCTTGCCGATCGCGTCGCGCTGCTCGAGAACGTCACGTTTCAGCGCGAGCTTGGCAGCTACGCGGCCAAGGGCGAACGGGTGCGGGTGCTTGCCGGGTCGCTGGGGGCGCTGGTGAAGCAGCGCGGGGATGCTGTGGATCTGGCAGCGCTCGACGAAGCGGCACGGCTTGCCAAGACGGATTTGACGACCGAGCTGGTGAAGGAATTTACGGAGCTGCAGGGTATTGTAGGTGGGCTCTACGCACGCGCCCAGGGTGCGTCCGAGACGGCTGCGGCGGCAATTTATGACCAGTACAGGCCGGTTTCGATGGAAGATGACGTTCCCCGTACGACGGAAGGCGTGCTGCTTTCGATCGCGGACAAGGCGGATTCGATCGCGGGCATGTTCGGCCTTGGCATGGAGCCTACGGGGTCCAAGGATCCGTTTGCGCTGCGAAGGGCGGCGAACGGAATCGTGAAAATGCTGGGCGAGTCGCCGACTCCGCTGGGCCTGGGCGAGGTCGCGCGTGCGGCGGCGGGCGAGGAAGTCCCGTTGACGGCGAAGATGGAAATTTTTCTGGCCGAGCGGCTGGAGTTCTACCTGCGTGAGGCCAAGGGACAGGCGTACGACGTGGTCAAGGCTGTACTTGCTGTGGGCGCGGACGATGTGCGCGATGCGGTGGCGCGGGCCGAGGCGGTGACGGCGGTGCGCGGTTCGGCGGACTTTGATGCGGTAAGCGCGGCCTTCAAGCGCATGCGGAACATCCTTGCGCAGGCCGTGGAAAAGGGCGTGGCGGCAAGCCCGCAACTGGACGTATTGATGCTGAAAGATGGCGCGGAACTGGTGCTCGCGGAGAAGGCGGCTGAGGTGAAGCCGGAAGTCGCGCGTCTGCGTTTGGCAGGTGATTACAGGGGGGCGTTGGAGCGAATCGCGACCTTGCGCGGGGCGGTGGATGGCTTTTTCGAGGCCGTGATGGTCATGGATCCGGACGAACGGGTGAGGGGCAATCGGCTTGCCTTGCTTGGACGGGTGCTGGGGGATTTCGGCGGGATTGCAGAGTTTAGCGAGATTGTGGTGGCGGGTTGACCAGTCTTCAAGGTGGGTGGGAGAGTGTGTGAACGAGTTCGATGAGGCGGAGCGAGCGGCCATTTATCGGGTCATCGCCGAGCGGCGCGATGTGCGGCGCGGCTTTCTGCCGGAGCCTCTGCCGGACGCGGTGATGGCGCGTCTGCTGTCAGCGGCGCACGAGGCTCCTTCGGTCGGGCTCATGCAGCCGACGCGCTTTGTGGTGGTGCGGGACGCGACGGTGCGGGCGCGGGTGCATGCGGTGTTCCTGGCGGCAAACGCGGCCGCCGCCGCCCACTACGAGGGTGCGCACAAGGAGGCTTATGCGGGCTTGAAGCTCGAAGGCTTGCTGGAGGCTCCGCAGCATGTATGCGTGTTGTGCGAGAGTGCCAGCGCCCAGGGCCAGGGCCTGGGCCGGGCGACCATGCCGGAAATGGCGGCGTACTCGAGTGTGTGCGCGGTAGAAAATTTCTGGCTTGCGGCGCGGGCCGAAGGTGTAGGTGTGGGATGGGTTTCGATTGTGGATGTGGCAGCGCTACGTGCGCTGTTGCATGTGCCGGAGAAGCTGACGCTGGTGGCTTACCTGTGTGTGGGCTACGTCGAGCGGTTTGAGGATGTCCCCGATCTGGAACGGCTAGGCTGGGAGCGGAGGCGTGATGTGCAGGTGGCGCTCGATGCGTGTGATCCAGCCTGGTGAAGGTGCAGGCTTGCCACGGAGAGACTTTCAGGGCCGCTCCGCATCAGATGGGAGGACCATGCGGAGGAAGAATCGATGAAGCTGTTGCAGCCTTTGAAGGTAGGCGCGTTGGAGCTGCCAAACCGGGTGATTATGGCCCCGCTGACCAGGTTGCGGGGAACGGTGGATCACCTGCCGACGCCGTTGATGGTGGAGTATTACAGGCAGCGTGCCGGCGCCGGGCTTATCATCAGCGAGGGGACGCCGGTTTCGCCCATGGGGGTGGGGTACGCACAGGTGCCGGGCATCTGGTCTGCCGAGCAGACCGAGCTTTGGAAGCCTGTGACGGCGGCCGTGCATCAGGCGGGCGGACGGATTTTCGCGCAGATCTGGCATGTGGGCCGCGTCAGCGATCCAGGCTTTCTGGGTGGCAGGCAGCCCGTATCGGCCAGTGCGCTTGCGCCCCCGGGAACGGTGACGCTGGTGCGTCCGAAGAAGGAGTTCGAGGTGCCGCGCGCGCTGAGCGTGGAGGAAATCCGCGGAGTGGTCGACGAGTTTCATCAAGGGGCAAAGAACGCCCAGGCAGCCGGCTTTGACGGGGTGGAGATTCATGGGGCGAACGGCTATCTGCTGGACCAGTTCCTGCAGACGCCTTCCAACAAGCGCAGCGATGAGTATGGCGGGAGCGTGGAGAACCGAGCGCGGCTGCACCTGGAAGTCGCCGATGCCGCAAGTGCCATTTTCGGCGCCGACCGCGTAGGCATGCACCTGGCGCCGCGCGGCGATGTGATGGGAATGGGCGACGAAAACCCGCGCGAGACCTTTACCTACCTGGCCGCGGAGCTGGGCAAGCGCGGGCTGGCCTTTCTGATGGCGCGCGAGTACTTTGGCGATGATCGGCTCGGACCCGATCTGAAGAAGGCCTTTGGCGGCGTGTACATCGCCAACGAAAAGTACGACCTGGCGCAGGCGGAGCATGTGCTCGAAGCGGGCGAGGCGGATGCCGTAGGGTTCGGCAAGCTGTGGATCGCGAACCCTGACCTCGTGGAGCGGTTTACGGCGGGCGCTCCTCTGAATGAACCGGTTCCTGACACCTTTTACACCCATGGTCCTGAAGGGTATGTGGACTATCCGGCGCTTGCATAAAGTGCGTCGACGATCCTTGGTTTCATTCGCGCGGGAATGACAACAAGAGGGCTTAGCTGGTTATCGCCTGGAGCGATTGCTGTCGCGCTGGAACTCGCGGTAGGCTTCCGACTTGCCGATGCCGCGCAAACGGGCTACCTGTTTGAGCGCGTCTTTTTCGGTCAGGGCGTTGGTTTGCATCAGGACTCGCACCTGGGCGGCGATGGTCATTTCGTTCGGCACGACCTGCTCTTCGGGAAGGCTGAAGAGCAGCACCATTTCGCCGCGGACTTTGCCCGGTTGGTCGGTGAGGGTTTGGCGGACCTGGGTGACGGTGCCGCGGAGGAACTCTTCGTAGAGCTTGGTGAGCTCGCGGGCGAGGACGAGGTGCTGGGTGGGGCCGAAGCTGGCTTCGAGGTCGGCAAGGCACTCGACGATGCGATGTGGTGACTCGTAGAAGATGTGGGTGATGGGCCCGCGCGGCAGGCCCTCGAGCAGGCTGCGGCGCTGGCCGGCTTTGGCGGGGAGGAAGCCGTGGAAGGTGAACGACTCGGCGGGAAGACCCGAGGCGATGAGGGCGGATAACGCGGCATTGGCGCCGGGAATCGGAAAGACCGAAATGCCGGCGGTGATGGCGAGTGCGGCGAGTTGCGCGCCGGGGTCGGCGATGCCGGGGGTGCCGGCGTCCGAGACGATGGCGATGCGGGCGCCGGCCCGGAGTTCGGCCAGAAGTTCGTCGGCGCGGGCGGCTTCGTTGAAGAGGTGGTAGCTGATAGTTGGGGTGTGGATGTCGAAGTGGTTGAGCAGCTTCTGGGTCTGGCGGGTGTCTTCACAGGCGATGCGGTCGGCTTGCTTGAGCACACGCAGCGCGCGCAGGGTGATGTCCTCGATGTTGCCGATGGGGGTGGCGACAAGATAGAGGCCGGGGGTGAGAAGGTCTTGGGGCACGTTATTAGTGTCGCTTACTTCGAAGAAGGCTTAACACGGATGACACAGACGAGCACAGATTCTGATTGTGGCAGGACGTAATCTGTGACTTCTGTGTGCTCTGTGTTAAGCCTTCAGGGAGACTAGAATCAAGCTTATGGCAGATCAGCTTTATCTTAGTTTGTGGTACCCGAATTTTCGCTTTGCCAACCTGCCGGCGGCGGTGATGGGGGTGCTGGGGCAGTTTGCGCGGGTAAGTGGATTGCCGCGGGTTGCGGCCGCGGCGGCCTATCCAGTCAGCTTTACGGAGCCGGCTGTGTACCAGCGGGTGTATGTGCTGGATACGCGGTCGGAGGCTGTCGAGAAAGACGATTCGCTGATCCAGAATGCGGTTGCCGAGTGCATGGAGTTGTTGCACGAAGACACCGCGTATGAATTCGAGATGAAGTGGCGGTTGTGGGGGTTTGAGGCCGGCGAGGGCGGACTGGACGGGCTGTGGAAGCTTGCGCCGCAAACGGTGAAGGTGCTTGCATTCGGGCCGGAGTTCGAAGGCGACTCATTTGAGGAGAACGGGCAGATACGAGTCGATTTCGGGCTGGATACGCCCTGGCTTTTCGATGAGGAAGACGACTCGGCGTATGGGGATGAGGATGGCCGCGTCGAGGCTGCAGCCAAGGTGAAGGAAAATGTAGAGATGCTGCTGGCGTTTACGTTGAGCGTTGAGAAGCATTGCGGGATTTCGTCGCGATTGCTTTGGACGGAGAGTGGTGAGCCTTTGGCGGAGAAGCTGGTGGCTAGGCTGCAGCGGCTGCATTGAAGAAGACCTAACACAGATGACACAGAAAGCACAGATTACGATCTGCCTAGATCGAAGCTGTGCCCGTCTGTGTCATCTGCGTTATGGGTTAGCGAGATGCGGTCTTGGTTTGGTTGTTGCCTTCGTAGGTGACGTGCCAGACGGAGCGGGTGCCGTCGTCGGTGACGAACATGCTGCCGTCCTGGGCGATGGTGACTCCTACGGGGCGGCCCCAGACCTGGCCGTCTTTCGTGACGAAGCCGGTGAGGAAGTCTTCGTAGGTGCCGTCCGCCCTGCCGTTGTGCATGGGGATGCGAATGACCTCGTAGCCTGCGCGGTTGGCGCGGTTCCACGAGCCATGCTCGGCAGCAAAGGCGTCGCCGTTGAAGCTGGTGGGGAACTCGCCCTGTTGGGGATAGAAGGCCATTTCGAGCGACGCCATGTGGGGCTGGACGAGAACGTCGGGGGTGCGGACTTTTGCGCTCAGGTCGACGTGCTTGCAGGTTTGCGGGTCGGGTGAGGTGGCCTGCGCCTGCTGGTTGGGGCCGGTGCCGTCGGCGCAGGGCTGGGGCAGGCGTGGGTCCTGGTGGCCGCCCATGTAGTACCAGGGCCAGCCGAAGAAGCTGCCTTCAGGAACCGAGGTGACGTAGTCGGGGACGAGATGGTTGCCGAGGTTGTCGCGCTCGTTGACCGAGCACCAGAGCTGGCCGGTGGTGGGGTTGATGGCCTCGCCGACGCAGTTGCGGATACCGGAGGCGTAGACCTCAAGGAACTTGCCTTCGGGGGTGAACTCGAGGACATCGGCGCGGTGGAACTCGTTGGGGGTGGTGTCGGGATCGTTGATGTTGGAGCCGGAGCCGACGGAAATGAGCATCTTGTGGCCGTCAGGAGTGAAGACGACGTCGCGGGTCCAGTGGCCGCCGCCGCGGAGTTGCGCAAAGCCGGGAAGCTGGGCGACGACAGTCTGGGCAGGACCGGAAGCGACGAGGTCGCCGGAGTGGTAGGGAAAGCGGACGACGGAATCGGTGTTGCCCACGTAGACCCACTGCGGATTAGGGCCGGCGGGGTAGAAGTTGATGCCGAAGGGCAGGTTGAGATCTGAGGCAAAGGTGGAGACGACTTTGGCCCGGCCGTCCGGGCCTACGCCGCGCAGGACAAAAATCTTGTTGCCGTGCGAGTCGGACATGAAGATGTCGCCGTTAGGGGCGGTGCGGAGGAGTCGCGGCTCGCGAAAAGTGGAGGGAGCGGCCGGGACGGACGGAGCTTTGCCATTGCTCGAGGAAGCGGCCGCGGTTGGCTTGTAGTCGCCGCCGGCGTAGAGGGTCACCTTGAAGCCGGGAGGCGCGACAGGCCAGGCGCCTTCAGGACGGGGCACGAGGTGCGGACCGTTGTCGACGGCTTCGGACGGGGCGGGCGCGGGCAGGTCGGCGAGGGTGATTTTGCGGTAGGCGCCGGGCGTCTGATCGGCGTAGTTGGCGAAGGCGGCCTGGCCGGTGGAGACTTGCTGGGCGGCCGCGGCTGCGGAGGTGAAGGTGAGGGCGGCGAGGAGCAGATGGGGCCTGGTGGTCATGGTGTTTTGTCCTGATGTGTGGGGGGTACCCCCCCCCCCGGTATGCTTTTGGCTAAAATCTTCAATCAATGAAGGTTATGGGTGAGTCGTGAGGTGTCATCGATGATGACGTTTATGTTTCCGCTGGTTTGGATGCTGGTTTAAGGATAGTGGGTTCGAGGGGGTAAACACGCCAACTACTTTGAGCCTCTAAGTAACTGACGACAAGGGAGATGCGAGTTTTGCACAAGGCTTGGGGGCTTGACAAGGAATGGAGCGGATCGAATCCGATCGATCAGAGGCGTTGATGGCTGGCGTGGAGAGCGCCCCTCGGGTGGTAAAGCCCGAATTGGTCGTAGGTAGCTTGTGGCATGGCTGAAGCCATGCCCTTAAACAAGACGGATGAGGGAGGGTGGATCATGGGGATTTCGGGAGGATTGTCGCGCGGGTTTGAGTGATTGCTGAAAACTGCATTGTAGGAAGGAGGTTATGGCGGGGTGAGGCGCTTGAAGAGGTCGGTGGGGATGGTGGCGGTGAGGGTGGCGCGGTCGTGGTTGGGTTCGATCTGGATGGAGTCGGTGAACTGGCGGAGGGCGGTGTCCTCGGGGGTACGGGGGGTGGGTTGCTGGACGAGCTGGATGTTGCGGAAGAGGTTGAGGAGCTGGTTGAGCGACTGGGCGGACTGGGTGGCTTCGGTTTCGCTGTGGGTGATCTGGTCTATACGGAGTTTGACGCCGGCGGCGTAGCGGAGGCTGGCAACGAGGGTTGTGTCGGCGGGCAGGGGAAGTTCGAGGCCTAAAAGCGTGACTTTGCCGTTTTCGGTAAATGGCAGGGCGATGTGTCCGACGGCCCAGGCGGAGGAGAAAGCGGGCACGTCCTTGTAGCGGGCTTCGAGCAGGGAGGAGCCGGCGAAGGGGCTGGCGGCGGCGCGGTGGCGCTCGAGGATGGAATGGATCTGCTCGGTTGTGGGCATGTTGGAGGCGGCAACGACGTCGTAGGAGAGAATGCAGACGCGCAGGGTGCGGCCCTGCGAGGGGATGGCGTAGATGGTGTGGCCGGCGTACTGCTCCTGGCCGCCGTTTGGTGCGGGGCCGCCGTTCGGCTGGAGCGCGGCGAGGGCGGCGAGATAGCGGGCGAGGCGCTCATGATCGAAGCGGCCTTCGAAGACCTCGGTGAAGGCGACGGGACCGTTGGGGCCGCGAGGGTCGGCCATGCCGTGCAGGGCGAAGGCGGCGGCATCGAGATCGCGCTCGGGGACGATGCCGGTGGCGTCGATGAACTGCTGGAGCGAGGGGGAGGGCTGGACGGGGTTGCGGTCGAAGTGGGTGGCCTGGCGGAGTGGCTTCAGGTCGATATAGACGATGGCATCGGATTCGGGGAGGAGACGCGCGGCCTCAGGCGGGGCCTTGATGCGGAGATAGAGGACTGCGGCAAGGGCGCAGAGGACGAGGGCGACGGCCAGAAGGGTGTAGCGGGTGCGCTTGCGCATCTGGGGTTGAGTTTAGCAGGGGTCGGTGGAGCGGACACGCTAACGCACCGATGCTTCTCTTGAGGTGTGCCTGAAGCCGAGGATCTCGACGACATCTTTTCGTACGAGATACATGATGACGTAAGGCAGAGGCAGCAGGAGAAGTTCAGGGGTTCCCGGCTTTGTGCCAGCATGACCCCGCAGCGGCATGTGTCGCAGAGACTGAGCTGCGGCGTAAAGCTTTTATACGGCGATTGAGCCAACGCCGTTCCCGGAGGAGGTAGCTTCTAATCTCTTCAAGATCTTCGGCAGCTTGAAAGGTCCACCGTACCTTCATCGCGAATACGTCGCGGGGCCGAAGCGCCTTTCGATCTCTTCTTCGTCGACAAACTCACCCCGGTCGGCTTGTTCCAGGCTGCGCCTGAGCGCTTCGTCCTGCGAGCCCTCCAGCTTGAGCAGCCATACGGCGGTGTTCGTCAAGATTTCACCCAGGCTGCGGGTATCGTAACCAGCCACCTGGCGGATGCGGGCTTCCTGTTCCGGAGTTAGGTCGATGGTCATAGCGTTACGGTCATTTCCTGCCGTTACGGTGTCAATGTTGCGACAAACTAATAAGAAAGTACCGGGTAAACCCAGGTCTCAGAAGCGAGGCCTAGGCACCCGGATTGTGCGGGTTCTGACTACTTCTTTAGTTTGGATTTCAGGGTTTTGGCGGCGGCGTCGGCGGCCTGGTAGAGGCGGCCGAAGGTGGCTTCCTTGGCGCGATCGAGCGCTGGAGCGGTGCCCGGGGTTTTGGGGTTCAGGCCGGCTTTCCGGAGGTAGTGGTTGGCGCGGTGGGCGCCGATCTCTTCGTTGTGGCGGCGCTTGAAGTTGATGGAGACGGAGACTGAGACTTCGGTTCCATTTTGCAGCCAGTGGGGGAAGATGGCGGGGTTGAAGACGCCGTTGCCGGGCTCGAGGAGGTACTGCCAGTGGCCGTGAGGGAGCGATTCGGGGTAGTCGATCTTGGGCAGGTTGCCGGTCCAGTAGCGCTCGAGCTGACGCGGGTTGAGGATGGCGGGATCGTTGCCGTTGTAGATGTATGCCGCCTTCGAGCCGCTGATCTGGGCGAGGAAGTTGGTTTCGCCATCCATGTGGTAAGGGGTGATGCGGCCGGGCGAGGTGATGAAGATGGTCATGGTGGGGTCGTAGAAGGTTGTGGGAATGTCTACGCCGGAGATGTTCGAAAGCTGGGGGATGAGGGTTTCGAGCACCGCCTGGTAGGTGGGGTCTTCGTGGATGCGCTTGAGGATGACCCAGTTCTTGCCTTCGTGGATGGATTGAAGCGCTGAGACTAACGTTTCTCCTGCGGGACGCGCGCCGAACCAGGCGTTGCGGTCGGGTGTGCCGGATTCGAAGTGGGCCCGGGCCGCGGATTTGGGGTCGGCGTTGATGCGCTCGGCGGCGGCGAGCAGGGCTTCAAGCTGGAAGGCGGGATGGAGCTGGAGGGTGTGGCGGAACTGAAAGGGAGACCGGGGAAAGTGCTGAGTGAAGAGCGCACGGTCGGCGGGTGCGGAGGCGAAGAGCGGCTCGGGAGGGGTATGCGCGCCGGGGTGGGTGAATGTGGGGGCTTCGATAGCGGTAGCCATCCCTTTGTTGTACTTGGCGCCGGCTTGCGGGGGAATGGCGCTTAGGTGGCATTACGGAAGGTTACTCGGTAATCGCGAAGGTAAAGATTTTGCCTGCGTTGATGACGTTGGCGGGCGCGGCGGGCAGGATGCCGTACTCCCCGCTGCCGACGTCGGCGGGAAGGGAAAGGGTCCAGGTACGGGAGGCGATGCGTTTGGGAGTAAAGGGGATTTCGTCGCGCTTGGCGGATTGCTCGCCGTGGATAATGCCGCCGGTGTTGGTGCGGAACTCGCGGCGATTGCTGTGCAGGCGAAACTGGACGATGTCGTACTCGGAGGCGGTGACTCCGTCGGGTGTGTAGATGAGGAATTCGGTGTTGGGGGGAAGAACGAGCCTGGCCTGGGGGCCGTCGACGGTGCCGTTCTGGTCTTTCTTGATGATGCCGTCGGTGAGGGTGGACTTGATGAAGCCGCCGGACTTGATGTGCACGACTTCGGACTCCATGGGCTGCCAGGTGCCATTTCTATCCTTGTAGTAGACGCCAATTTCGTTGACGGGGGAGAGCTCGACGGCCTGCGGCTGGGCGGGGGTGAGCTGGCGGCGCTGCCGATTGGCCATGGCGGCGAGGAGGGCGTCGTCGAGCCCGGCGGCCTTGAGGGTGATGAGGGCGTCGGGGGAGGTGTCGTAGCGGCCGGGCTGGGTGGTGATGGTCTGGAGGATGAGCTCGTCGGCGAGGCCGGCCTTGTGCATGCGCAGGATAGTGTCGTTATCCATGATGGCGGCCTGCGCGGGGGCGTCGTGGGCGGGCTGGGTGCCGGGGGTCTGCGGGCCCTCGATGACTTCGGGGGCACCGTCGTTATGCTGCTGCTGGGCAGGCTGCTGAGCGGGTGCGAAGGCGGAAAGGAGGACAAGGATGGCGAAGAGGCGCATGGGTGTTTTGAGTTTAGACGGGAACGGCTCCTTTGGGTGTGCGGCGCTTGAGTGTTGATCGTCGGGCAAGAAGGCGGGAGGCTGGATTGGTGAGCCGTGAGTATCTGAGCTCTGAGCTTGAACGAGGGACCGTGCGAGCTTAGAGGAGGCCGGCTGCTGGTTGCGGCTGGGTGCAGGGGCGTGGTAAAGTCGAGACTTGCGGCAGGGGTTCTGCGGGTGCAGTGCGGCTTGTGGAAGGCTTGTGGCGAGGCTGTTTCGGGCTGGCGTAGCTCAGCTGGTAGAGCATCTGATTTGTAATCAGAGGGTCGGGGGTTCAAATCCCTTCGTCAGCTCCAACTTCAAATCAGCGGTAGCTTTGGGCAGTTGCAGGATGCAGCAAGAAAGCACGATGCGGTTGTGTTGCCTTTCCCTTTGTGGCGGAAGCGCCACGTCCCACTCAATCAGGAACGATGTTGAGCGGTCGCGTGGAGGCTGTGCGCGGGGCGGGTAACAAGATGCACAGGTGGCCGAGCGGTTAATGGCAGCAGACTGTAAATCTGCCACTCTTCGAGTTACGGAGGTTCGAATCCTCCCCTGTGCACCATTCACCTCTCGTACTGGTTGAGGGAACTGGAATGGATTTGAGCCCCGCGGGCACCGGACGGATGGTGGTTGCGCTGGGTGTACTTGGAGTGCTGGCCCTTTCGGTCTGGGCGACGATGGAGCCGGGAAAGTACCGGACGCTGACGTGGGTGTTGCTCGCGTTTTTCGGCTTCCGGGTTGTGCTTGGACGGATGCGCGCTGGTCGCTAGGCGTGGTTCGGGGTAAGATGGTCGAGTGGTTTTGCGGGAAGCAGTACAGGCTGGCGTAGCTCAGTGGTAGAGCACTCCCTTGGTAAGGGAGAGGTCGAGAGTTCAAGCCTCTCCGTCAGCTCCAGAGTTTTGCGTTGTGTTTGCGCGGGAGTAACTCAGTGGTAGAGTCACAGCCTTCCAAGCTGTTGGTCGCGGGTCCGATTCCCGTCTCCCGCTCCATCCGTTCTGGTTTTAGCAGGGTTTCAGGAGTTTCGATTGGGTAGCATGAGTGATCTGAATGACGCCGGGCAGCCGATTGGGAACTTCGAACAACCGGTGCTGGCCATCGGGGATCCGGCATCTTATAACGCCGTCCGGAGTGCGATCGAGGCCTGCTTTTCCTCAGGGCGAGTGGCGGAATTTCTAAAGTCGCTGACGGGTAGCAGCTTGCGGATTCGTGATTTCGAAGCCGTGCTGAATCGGAGCTTGCTAGGCACAGCAACCAAGACCGAATATGGCAAGCTGGGCAATGCGGATCAGGGGCAGATTCGTGAGTTTTACTTGGCCAGCCTGGAACGGGTGCCGGCGGATTTGCGGCAGAAGTTCTTCAAGCTGTATGCGTATTACTGACTTGTAAGTACAGGTTCCAAGGCGAGAGAGCCGGGGCCGGCAGTTTAGTTGGGGACATAGGAGAATTAAGATGGGCAAGGAAAAGTTTGACCGTTCGAAACCGCATGTGAACATAGGCACGATTGGCCACATTGACCATGGCAAGACGACGCTGACGGCGGCGATTACGAAGGTGTTGTCGAAGCACAATCCTTCGAACAAGTTCCGTTCGTTCGACACGATCGACAACGCGCCGGAAGAGCGCGAGCGCGGCATCACGATTTCGACTTCGCACGTGGAGTACGAGACGGCCAACCGGCACTATGCGCACGTCGACTGCCCGGGCCACGCGGACTACATCAAGAACATGATTACGGGTGCGGCGCAGATGGACGGCGCGATCCTGGTGGTTGCGGCAACCGACGGCCCGATGCCCCAGACTAAGGAGCATGTGCTTCTGGCACGGCAGGTTGGTGTGCCGTTTATCGTCGTGTTTCTGAACAAGTGCGACGCGGTTGAGGATGAAGAGCTGATCGAGCTGGTGGAGATGGAAGTGCGCGAGCTTCTATCGAAGTACGACTATCCGGGTGACGATACGCCGATCATTCGCGGGTCGGCACTTGGCGGGCTGAACGGCGAGGCGCAGTGGGAGGCGAAGATCGACGAGCTGATGGAGGCTGTCGACAAGTTTATCCCGCAGCCGACGCGTGCGATCGAGCTGCCGTTCCTGATGCCGATCGAGGATATTTTCTCGATTTCGGGTCGCGGCACGGTGGTGACGGGCCGCATCGAGCGCGGCAAGGTAAAGGTTGGCGAGGCTTGCGAGATTGTGGGCTTCGGCGACACGCAGGCGACGGTTTGCACGGGCGTCGAGATGTTCAAGAAGCAGCTGGACGAAGGTCTGGCGGGCGACAATGCCGGTCTGCTGCTGCGCGGTATCGCGAAGGAGGCGGTGCAGCGCGGGATGGTTCTGGCCAAGCCGGGCTCGATCAAGCCGCACACGGAGTTCAAGGGCGAGGTGTATGTGCTGAGCAAGGAAGAAGGCGGACGTCATACGCCGTTCTTCAACGGCTATCGTCCGCAGTTCTACTTCCGCACGACCGACGTGACGGGCTCGGCGAAGCTGCCGGCGGGCACGGAGATGTGCATGCCTGGCGACAACATCCAGCTTGAGATTACGCTGCATACGCCGGTGGCGATGGAGAAGGGTCTGCGCTTTGCGATTCGTGAAGGCGGCCGGACCGTGGGCGCGGGTACGATTTCGGAGATCATCAAGTAACAGGGCTGGGCAGGATAAGGCAGTGAAGCGCACAGAACGGCGGCGGGCTTCGGCTCGCCGCTTTCTTCTGTTTTGGCGTAGAATTTCGGCATGGCTGCTGTTGCGGAGTTCGTAAATACGGATGCACTGACTTTTATGGGTCTGCCGCTGCCGCTGACCCTGAGGCTGCCGGTGCCGATGACGAACGAGGAACTGCTGAAGTTTTCGCGGGAGCACCGGATTTACCGGATGGAGCGCAATGCCGCAGGAGAGCTCGAGATCATGTCGCCGGTAAACACCGAGGGTGGAAAGTGGGAAGCGTACGTCATCATAGAGCTGGGTGTCTGGAACCGAGCTCATGAAGGTTATGTTTACAGCTCCAACGCAGGTTTCACTTTGCCCGATACTTCGATGAGAAGTCCGGACGCGAGCTGGATTTCTGAAGAGAAATGGCAATCGCTGAGCGCCGAACAGCGGCGTGGTTTTGCGGCGATCTGCCCGGAGTTTCTGGTCGAGATTGTCTCTGAATCTGACAGTCGCAAAAAGGTGCAAGCCAAGATGGACCTGTGGATGGAGAACGGAGCCGCACTCGCCTGGCTTATCGATCCGTTTGCCGGCGAGGTTCTTGTTTACAGGCCGGGCGCTGAGCCGGAGCAGCTGGAGAGTCCGGACTGGGTCGAGGCCGACTCGGTCGTGACGGGCTTCAGGCTGGAAACGGCCAGAATGTGGCAGAAGTCCTGAGAGCGACTGGCGCTCGTAGCCGTTATGTTGGATAATAGAAGAACCGAGCGTGGCCTGACCGCCCGGTCTCCAGTAGTTAGGAAACCAGACAATCAGGAATACAGGTTGCGGGCACCTTAAGCCCTGCGTCGCGGCGTGTCGGGCGTTCGAAGTTGAGCGGACTGGCAGGTTGCTTGCCAGCCGGAGTGGCTGGCCACACAAGGAGAATCATCATGCGCGAAATCATCACTCTGCAGTGCCCCGAGTGCAAGAACCGGAACTATTCGACGACCAAGAACAAGAAGACGACCACGGGCCGGCTGGAGTTCTCGAAGTTCTGCAATACATGCCGCAAGCATACGGACCATAAGGAAACGAAGTAGCTTGTTGCGCCCGGCTGCAAGGCCTGGCGTACTCCCCGGGGGAGTAAGCTCAACGGTTAAACTGTCGGTCTCCAAAACCGAACTTCTCGGTTCGAATCCGAGCTCCCCCGCCAGTTTGTTTTAGAGCAAGGCAAGATGCAGCAAGAGACTAGAAGCTCAGAGGCAGTGCGATGGCGAAGACGGCGATAGTTGAACAGCCAAATACGGCGATGCAGCAGTTGAAGACCGGGCCGGCGCGTCTGGGCGACTTTTTGAAGGATGTTCGCTCGGAAATGAAGAAGGTGGTAACGCCTTCGCGGGATGAGGTGCAGACAACGACCATCGTGGTGATCGTCACAGTGTTCATTTTTGCGGCTTACTTCTGGGCTGTGGATAACGTTGTCGGTCATGGCGTGGATTTGCTGTTCAAGCATCTGGCGAAGACGAGCTAGACCCATCGAAGTCAATTCGGGAATTTGTTAGAAGCGGAACGGGAAGAAGGCAGAAGCACATGGCGGATGGAAATATCACCTCAGTCGAGACGAACGCTCCGCTGAACGATACGGAACGGGAAAAACCTGAGCAGGGCTTGCATGCCCACGGCACGGAGACAGTGGGACCCTTTCCGGATGATGAAGCTGCCGCAATGGCGAGTGAACACCTTGCGCCGCCGGCGAACGAGAATTTCAAGTGGTACATCATTCACGCGTACTCGGGCTTTGAGCGCAAGGTGAAGGAGTCGCTCGAAAGCCGGATCCGGGCCTATAACCTGGAGAACAAGATCGGCCGTATCGAGATTCCGCTGGAACCAACGAGCGAACTGCGCAACGGCAAGAAGGTTGTGGTCGACCGGGTGTTCCTGCCAGGCTATGTGTTTGTCGAGATGGACCTGGACAATGACCTGTGGCACGTCATCAAGAACACGCCGCGGGTGACAGGCTTTCTGGGTACGGGCGACAGCCCCGTGGCGCTGAGCGAGCAGGAAGTGGCGGGCATGCTGAACCGGGCCGATGTGGCCAAGGACAAGCCCACCATGAAGGTGAAGTTTACCAAGGGCGAGCAGGTTCGGATCAACGAAGGCCCCTTTGCGAACTTCAGCGGAAGCGTGGACGACATCAACGACGAAAAGCAGACGCTTAAGGTGATGGTCAGTATCTTTGGCCGGCCAACGCCGGTGGAGATTGAGTTTTCGAAGGTCGACAAGATGGAGTAGTCGGCCGCGAGAGTGGGACTTGCGCCGCCGGGCCGGCTTCTTTACGCGGGTTCGGGCTTCTCGGAGTGGGTTCCGAATAGGAAACGAGCGGTATAGATTGCGATGAGCCTGCAGGCCACGCTGAGAAGCTAGAGGATAAAGACCATGGCACCGAAGAAGATCAATGGATATGTGAAGTTGCAGATTATGGCCGGCAAGGCGACGCCGGCACCCCCGGTTGGGCCGGCGCTCGGGCAGGCGCAGGTGAACATCATGGAGTTTGTGAAGCAATTCAACGACCGGACGAAGGATCCGTCGATGGCGGGCTTGACCATTCCTGTGGTAATTACGGTCTTCGCGGATCGCACCTTTACGTTCATCACCAAGACTCCGCCCGCGGCTGTGCTGCTGTTGAAGGCGGCGGGCATCGAGAAGGGGTCCGGTACACCGAACAAGGAGAAGAAGGGTAAGGTGACGGAGAAGCAGATCATGGAGATTGCGACCCAAAAGATGCCCGACCTGAATTCCACGACGGTAGAGGCGGCGGCGCGCAGCATTCGCGGGACAGCGCGGTCGATGGGCATTGAAGTGACTGCTTAGTTGCGGGGTTAGAGGAGACAGAAGGCAGAGCCGATTCGGCTCTGCCTTTTTTGCGGAGACCGGAGGGAGAGGGACGCGATGAGTGTTGGAGTTGCGGCCCCGAGCAGGATGAAGGCGGCGGGCCGGGTAGCGGTGATCGCGGCCGGGATGGCAGCTGTTTTTGCGGTGCCGTATCATCTGGCTCCGACAGGCGTAATCTCCGACGCGTACATGGCGGGGTATAGCACGCGGGGGGCGCTGCTGATCTTTTGTGGGTTTGCGCTGTGTTTTGCGATGTGGACCCGCGGGTCGGGCCTGGACTTACCACGGGAGGCACCGCAAAGCCGCTTATCTCGCGGGCTGCTGGGCTGGACCGTGGCTGTGGCGGCCGTCCTTGCTTCGGCGATCTGGGTCGCCGTTCACATGAGCGGACCCTTCAACGATGCGAACTATTTCGCAGACCGCTATCTGATGTATGGGACCGGGGCCAAGCTGTACCGGGACTTTGAATTTCCGTACGGGCCACTGATGTTTTTCGGACCGCTCTGGGTACGGCGTGTGACCCACCTGACGCTGGCGGACAGTTATTGCGCGTGGTGGATGGTGCAGTGGGTGGCGGGAGTCGCAGTGCTGTGGAAAACGGTGTCCCTGGCGGCCGGGGGGAGTCGCCGGGCGCGGACGATCTACCTGCTGCTCTGGGGATTTGTGCTGGTAACCGTGCTCGCGGCGGGCGAAAACTACACGCCGCTGCGCTTTTCTAGCACGCTGCTGCTGGCGTTGCTGGCAGAGAGGGCTTACCGGACAAAGGAATCCGCGCTGAGTGCTTTTGCGATCGCCACGGGTGGGACGATGCTGTTGCTGTTGTACTCCCCGGAACAGGCGATTGCGCTTTCGGCGGGGACGGTGGCGTTCTTCGGGTTGAATTTTGCGCCGCGCCGCAAAGGTTTCTTGCCAGGTGCGGCCGTGTTTCTGCTGTTTGCGGGCGCAAGCTTTGCGCTTGCAAACCACTTCGGGGTGCTTTCCAGCCTGAAGGCGTTCAGCGGCGGCGGCCTGGCGTTGCCGCTGGCGATCAGTGTGCAGAACATCGTGCTGCTCTTGCTTCTTCTTGCGGCGACCTGCGGATTGTGGGGCGCGTTGCGGAAAGGGCACCGCGATCACGGGCTGATTTATGTGTGCCTGGTGGCGGGAGCGTCGGCACCGGCAGCCTTCGGGCGATCGGATCCGGGACACATGGTGCTGAATCTGCTTGGCGCAGTGTTGACGGCCATGGTGGTGCTGATGGAAACGAAGCGCGCCTGGACCTGGGCAGTGTGGCTGTTTCTGCTGTGTTTTGTAATGACCTGGTGGCCGCTTTCGCTGTACCAAGGGCGCGGACTGGTGCTGAATACGATGCGCGAAGCGATTGAGCGGCGCGGGACGGAGGGCAGCTTTTTGCGCCGGGTCTATGCGGCGGGCATGGAACGGGCGGTGGGATCGGACAAGACACATGCGCGCCTGGCCACACTAAACGAAGGCCGGGAAAACCTGCCGGCGGGTGTCGAGATTCTGGCCCCGTTCGGCACGGTGCATCGAGCGTTTGATATGGATCAGGGGAATGAAGCGCTTTCCGGGCGCTACTCAGGGTTGCTGCCGCTGATGAGCGTGGGCCAGGTGGACGATAAGATTCGCGAGTTGCAGGCGCATCCTGAGGATTCCCTGCTGATCCCGTACGGCGGCGAGTATCAGTGCCGGTACGATCTGCAACAGGAGCGGAGATCCATTGTGGGCGTGCTTCTGCCTTTGTACATGCCGCAGCTCCGGCGCCCGGTAACGGCGGCTGAGCCGTTTTGCGCTTATGTGCGGGAGCACTACAGGCCGACGACAACCGGGTTGGCCGTGGAGGATTCGGTGCTTTGGGTGCCGGTAAAGTAGCTCAGGCAAAGAGCGCCTGCTGGGCGGGAAGCATGTGGGTGGTAGGCGGCTTGCGCGGAGAGCCGACGTCGCGGGTGAGCAGGGCGTCGGTGGAGCGAGCGGGCAGGCGATGGCGCTCGCAGGCCTGGTGGACGAGGGTGCGGAGATGCTGGCGATAGGTGGGTCCGGCGAAATCCTGGCTGGCGAAGCGACTTTCGTAGTCGCCCGCCAGCTCGGGAAAGTGCTCACGAACGAAGCTCAGGAAGGTTGGACGTGAGCACGACTTGAGAAAAAGCGGTTCGGCGGCGAAGAAGCTGGCGCGTGCGTCGGCAGCGCGGGAGGCCATGCGGTCGAGATGGCGGGCGTTGTCGGTGATGCCGGGCAGGAGGGGCGAGCAGAGGATGCCGGCGGTCAGGCCGGCGTCGCGCAGCTTGCGGACGGCCTGAAAGCGGAGGTCCGGCCGGGGCGCACGCGGTTCGAGCAGGCGGGCAAGCTCGGTATCGGGCGTGGTGATCGTGATGTGGAGGACGAGGGTGTTGCGCGCGGCGATCTGCTGCAGCAGATCGATATCGCGTTCGATGAGCTTGGATTTAGTGATGATGCCAAGGCGGTAGCCGGAGCGGCGAGCGAAGACTTCGAGGATCGAGCGTGTAATCCTGGCGGTGCGTTCGATGGGCTGGTAGGGGTCGGTGGCTGTGCCGATCGCGATCTCCTCGGTGGGGTCGATCTTTTTGAGTTCCTGCTCGAGCAGCCAGGCTGCATTTTCCTTGAGGTAGATGTCGCGCTCGAAGGCTGTGGCCCAAGGTTGAGGCTGGTCTTGTTCGGAGGGTTGGATGGCCGGTTGGAGGAACTCGTGGGTGTAGCGCGCATAGCAGTAGCGGCAGGCGAACTCGCATCCTCGATAGGGATTGATGGAGTAGGCAAGCGAGAGCTGGCGGCGGGAGACGGACTTGTTGAGCAGCGAGCGGACTTCGAGGGCGCGGAAGGTGATGTTGTGGCCGTCGGCGATGTGGGTAGCTTCGGCGGCCAGGCGCGCAAGGCCGGTCTCCGCCCGCTGGAGGATGGGGAAGAGGGTTGCGGGTTTTGGATTGGTGTTCGCCATTTATTCGCCTAAGGAAAGATTGCGCCTTGCGCATCAAGAAGTCAAGGGGTGAGGTAGACTGCTGCGTATGAACTTCAGGCTTGAACACCTGCCGATGCCGCTGATGATCGTTCCGCCTAAACCTTTGGATGATGAGGCGTTGATGGCGTTCTGCGTGGCGAACGATCTGTACAGGATTGAGCGGACGAATCAAGGGGAGTTGCGGGTCATGAGTCCGACGGGTTCTGGGACGGGGTCGAGGAATGCCGAGATTACGAGGCAGCTTGGAAACTGGACACGGGAGGATGGGCGCGGGGTGGCGTTCGACTCGAACACGGGGTTTACGTTGCCGGACGGGTCGATGCTGAGCCCTGATGCCTCCTGGATGAATCGAGGACGCTGGAAAGCGCTTTCCGATCGAGATCGGGCGCGCTTTTCACCGGCGTGCCCGGAGTTTGTGATTGAGTTGCGGTCGGAAAGCGATGGGATAAAGGCGCTTGAGGCAAAGATGGAACTCTGGTTGGAGAATGGGGCTGAGTTGGGGTGGCTGATTGATCCGGCGGACCGGTCGGTAACCATTTACCGGCCGAGGGATGAGGTTGAGCGGATGGTGGACCTGCGCACGGTGCAGGGGACGGGGCCGGTGGCCGGCTTTGAGCTGGTGATGGGGTGGATCTGGGAGTGCTGAAGTCGAAGGACAGAGTTTCAACGAGAGGCTGCAAGGATGAAAGCTAGGCTAGACCCGAGGGGCGCCGCTGACTTGGTCGACCGTTTTCTGACCGACACCTAAAGATACCCGCAGGAATGGAATGACTTCGTTGAGACAAGCAGCGTTGAGCACCAAATAGAACACATCAGACAATGGTGCGAGGACTTGGATCCTTTGGTGAATCGGCCAGGCGCTCCTGATACGGTTGCCATGCATGAACTACGGAGTATCTCCCGAGACTTGCGTAGCAAGTGATCGCCATCAGTTTGCTACTCAGATGTTGGGAGTTCAATGAGTCATGCATTCAGCGCTCTGGTCGGCGATGCAAATGATACCTAGGCCTGCGCCCTAGGCTGGTATGAGACGGTCCTTCAGCCCTGATGGCACAGGTCTGTTCAGACGAATCCTGGTTCTCCTAAGCTAAAGAGTCAAAAGGACAGGCGGGACCCACTTATCCTGGTGAGACTGTGATGGCTTGTGGTCTGAGGTAGGCTTGGAGCATGGCTAAATTGCTCGGGTTGGCTGCGGGGCTCGTGTTTGCGGTGGGTTTGCATGGGTTGGTGGCGCAAACTGTGAAGGATGCGCGGATCTATCCGGCGGCCATAGGGGAGCAGACGGAGACAGATGAGTACACGCGCTATGAGCTGCTTGGGCCGGAGACTGCGAGCTTCAAGATCTACTACGAGGTGACCGCGACTACGGCGGGAGCGAGGTACTTCTATAACCCGATCCGCAAGGGCAGCGTGGCGACCGACGAGAGCGTGACCGACGCCATGACGGGCAAGCCGCTGGGGTTTGCGGTGGTGCATGGGGCGGAGGCCCGGAAAGATCCCCTCATGGGCAAGGCGGATGTGGATACGGATTACATCAGGGTGACGCTGGCGCGGCCGGTGCCGGAGCATGGGCAGGGCCGAGTGGTGATCGTCAAGACCTATAAGGATGCGGCCAGCTATTTTGTGGATGGCAAGGCGATCGTGTTCAAGCGAGGGCTCGGCATTCGGCGCGATAAGGTGGTGCTGCCGGCAGGGTATGAGGTGACGGGACTGACGGTGCCGTCGCAGATACTTACCGAGCCGGACGGGCGGGTGGCGATCAGCTTCATGCATCCGGGCGGTGGTGAGGCGCCGCTGGTGCTGCGTGCGGTAAGGGATTCGCAGGTGGGGGTGGCGCCCAAGGCGGCGGGCGTGGCGAAGAGCTGGGAATCTCCCTACCAGGGCTTGCCGGAGCGTGCGCGGCTGAGCGAACGGGCGCACCAGGACAGGGATATCGTGTACTTTTTGCAGCAGCCCGAGACGCATGCCTTTAGCCTGTACCACGACTATACGGAGACGCGGCCAGGCGTGAATGCGTACGGAAACGTGGTGCGCGAGGGTAGCGAGGCGAGCGCGCCTTCGGCGTATGTGCTCGACACGGGGCAGGTGCTGACCGCGACCAGAATGACCGGCGCGCAGATGAAGGCGGCACAGTACAACGTGGGCGAGGAGGTGGAGGACAAGGCAGCGGTGGTGGTGATTCCCTTTACGCCAGTGAAGCCGGGAGAGAGCCTGCGGCTGCGGATTGCAGAGACGTATACGGCCCCGGTGAGCTACCGGCTGGATGGGGACGAATTGGTGTTCGACCGGAGCCTGGGCAGGCCGCGCAATGCGGTGGTGCTGCCGAGCGGATGGTACTGCTCGGCGAGCGCGGAACCCGCGACGGTGACGCAGATGGAGGATGGGCGGGTGCGGCTGGACTTCTGGGCGGATGGGCCGGAGGCAGTGGATGTGCTGGTGCGGGGGCGGCGGCGGGTGCAGTAGACTGTTGCCATGAACTTTACGCTTGAGTGCATGCCGTTGCCCGCGAGGATCACGACGTCCACGCCGATGACCGATGATGAATTGCTGGAGTTCAGTGCGCGGAACGATGCCTTACGGATTGAGCGTGAAGCGAATGGAGATTTGCTGATTATGACTCCAACCGGAGGGCTTGGCGGAAAAATGAACATCCGGCTGAGCCGCCTGTTTGATGAATGGGCGGAAGCGGATGGCCGAGGCTACGCTTTCGATTCGAGCACAGGCTTTCGTCTGCCGGACGGTTCCGTACGTTCGCCTGACGCTTCCTGGGTGGAGAAGAGACGTTGGGACGCATTAAGCGCGCGAGAGCAGGAAGGATACAGTCCGCTTTGCCCGGAGTTTATTGTGGAACTGACTTCAGCCACGGATCGGCTTGCGGCGGTAAAGAGGAAGATTGAAGCGGAATGGATGCCGAACGGTGTGCGGGTCGCGTGGCTGATCGATCCAAAGAGCCGGAATGTGACGATTTACCAGGCTGGGGAGGTGCCGGAAACGCTGTTCGATCCCATCAGCGTGCAGGGGGAAGGGCCGGTGCGAGGGTTTGAACT
Source organism: uncultured Granulicella sp. (assembly GCA_964282835.1). Classification (GTDB taxonomy): domain Bacteria; phylum Acidobacteriota; class Terriglobia; order Terriglobales; family Acidobacteriaceae; genus Edaphobacter. Next base: position 3,367,530 of record OZ196157.1, on the reverse strand, counting down.
GGTCATGAGCCGGATCTGGGGTTGACTCCGGCCGCTCCATGCGACATACTTTAGAGGTTGCCTTTACTCGGTGTAAGGGCTATCGCACCACGCCGATGCGGATCAGGGCTTCGAGGGTGGAAGATTCAGGAAAGAGTAACTACACATGGCACAGAAGATATCGAAGAACCTGGCGAAGGCGCGCGCGATGGTTGAGCCGCGTCCCTATACGCTGGTGGATGCAGTTCCGCTTTTGCAGAAGGCGAAGTACGCCAAGTTCGATGAGACCGTGGACATTACGCTGCGGCTTGGCGTCGACCCGCGGCATGCAGACCAGATGGTGCGTGGCACCGTCGTGCTGCCGCACGGGCTGGGCAAGAGCAAGATTGTTGCCGTCATTGCTTCAGGCGACAAGGTGAAGGAAGCCGAGGCGGCGGGCGCGGAGTTCTTCGGCGGGGAAGAGATGGTCGAGCGCATTCAGAAAGAAGGTTGGACCGACTTCGACGCTCTGATTGCCACGCCGGACATGATGCGTGCGGTAGGACGTCTTGGTAAGGTGCTCGGCCCCAAGGGCTTGATGCCGAACCCGAAGACCGGCACGGTGACCAACGATGTGGCGAGCGCCATTCGCGAGATCAAGGCCGGTAAGGTGGAGTTTCGCACGGACAAAACGGCGCTTGTGCATGTGCCGGTCGGCAAGCTGTCGTTTGAGCCTCAGAAGCTGGTCGATAACGCCATGACGGTAATTACAAGCGTGATGAAGGCCAAGCCATCGGCAGCCAAGGGCAAGTACATCAAGGGGATCACGATTTCTTCCTCGATGGGTCCCGGGGTACAGCTGGATAGCTCCGTCTCCGACCTGGCCGGCAAGGCTTAGGTTTTCTGTAGCAGCACTTTGACATTGAAAGCCGCTTGAACATGGGCGGGCGAAAGATAGGTTTGTATGGCCATCAGCAGGGCGACAAAGACGAAGAAGGTGGAGATGTTGACGCGGGAGCTCGAGTCTTCGACTTCGGCCATCGTGGGCACATTTGCCGGGATGACGGCTTCGAAGGATTTCGAGCTGCGCAAGACGGTGCGCGCGGCCGGCGGAAGCTACCACGTGGTGAAGAACAAGCTGGCAGCCAAGGCGAGCGAGGGCTCGAAGATCGAAAAGGCCTTGCAGGGATTGAAGGGTGTTTCGGCGGTTGCGTATACGTCGGGAGATCCGGTGCAGCTGGCAAAGGCGCTTTCTGACTGGGTGAAGGACAATTCGGAGTTCACCTTTAAGCTGGGCATCGTCGACGGCCAGTTGATGGATGTGCGGCAGATCGGCGAACTGGCGACCATGCCGGGTAAGGAAGAGCTGTTTGCGAAGCTGCTGTTCCTGATCCAGTCACCTGCGCAGCGTCTGGCAACGGTGATCAATGCGACTGGGCGGGATCTGGCGGTGGTCATCAACCAGGGCGTCGAGAAGGGCAAGTTCGCGGACAAGGCTGGTCCTGCTTCGATTACGGCTCCTGCTGCGGAGACCGCTCCGGCTGCTGAGCCGGCTGTTCCCGAATCGGCAGTTGCCGAGCCCCAGATCGCAGCGGCTCACGCGGAAGAGGCTCCTACGCCGGCCGAGCAGATTGCGGCTCATCCTGCGTCCGAGGCGGACCCGGTAGCAGAAGACGCGTCACAGCCGGAGAACGGGACGGCTTCGCAGGCTGGAGAAGCGGCGAACGCGGACCCGATTGAAGGCTAGTTGGGCTGCTGACAAACAAGTTTTGCCTCATTGCTGTCAGGTGCGCTTGTCTGGGCGCAACGGAAACCTGAACAGCATGCTGGCAGCCGGGACGGAAGACGGTTCCGGAATCGCAAATGCATTACGAATTTAGATGGACTGGAGAATAATATGGCGGACATTCAGCAGTTGGAAGATGCAATCGTTAGCCTGAGCCTGCTCGAGGCTTCGGCGTTGGTGAAGAAGCTTGAAGAGCGTCTGGGCGTTTCGGCGGCGGCAGCTGCGGCGGCCCCAGCGGCGGGTGGCGGTGGCGCGGCTGCAGCGGCACCGGTCGAAGAGCAGACAGAGTTTTCGGTCATCCTGAAGGATGCCGGCGCGAACAAGATTGCGACCATCAAGGCTGTGCGCGAAGTGACGGCGCTGGGCCTGAAGGAAGCGAAGGATCTGGTCGATGGCGCGCCGAAGCCTTTGAAGGAAGGTGTTTCGAAGGATGATGCGGCCGCGATCGCGAAGAAATTCGAAGGCGTCGCGACGGTCGAAATCAAGTAACTTAGCGCAGTTGCACCAAAGGGCGGGATGCAGTATCCTCTTTATTGGGGATACTGCTTCTGCCCTTTTACGCAGTGCACTAAACCTACAACATTCAGGTTGTTTCCGGTCTATCTCGCACATGCGGGTTATGGGGCCGGCCACATGAGCCGTCAAGCGGCGGATAGCTTATGTGAAACGGGTAGACGGCAGCGATCTTCGGGGCACGGCGAGCCCTGGAGGGTGGCAGGCATCTCTCAGATCATGTTGGTTCCAGTCAATTTCAGTTCCTTAGCGCTCCATTCGCTCACGGGTTCGTCTATCCCTGTGAGCGCATTTGTCGTCAGCATGAGGTTGCACGGACGGGCCTGGGCCGTGTGGTAGCAGTTCTTCGGAGCTTCAGGGATATTTGAGAAGCTCGAAACTTGAACAGGTTTGCAGGACTTTCGGAGTCAATGCGTAAATCCGGAAGACGAAATACAGGGTGCAGTGCGATCTCAGAGTGCTTCGAGATCCCTGGCATAGACAAGCAACGCCAGAAAGACAGCAGCAAGAGCAGAGCATCACCGGCTTCGATCGACGTGGCCGGCGTGTGATGCGTCGAGGATCTGCCGCCGGCAAGGCGGTTGATCGGTGTCCGGGCAGGCGACGAACCGGCGACGCGGGCTGTAGCTTGCCGCGATGAGTTTACGCACGAAGAACAAGCTTCGCAGTTCAGGAGAGAGCATGTCCGACCAGACCACCGCTAGCCCCACCATTCCGAGTGAGATGCGCGCTATCCGCAGCCGTCTCGATTTTTCGAAGATTCCTACCGCGATCCAGATTCCGAACCTGATTGAAGTGCAGCGCCGCAGCTATGAGCGCTTTTTGCAAATGGACAAGCTGCCCCAGGAGCGTGAGGACAACGGGCTCCAGTCCGTATTTACTTCGGTGTTCCCGATCACCGACTTCCGTAACGTGAGCGAACTCGAGTTCGTCGATTTTTCAATCGGCAACTGGGAGTGCAAATGCGGCTACCTGAAGGGCTTGAACCATTTGCGGACGGCCTGCACCAACTGCGGCCACATGGTGATCACAGACCCCTTTCACCCGGGCGATGTGCTTTGCAATTTTTGCGGGACTTACAACAAGAACACGCCCGACTTCTGCACCAAGTGCGGCGACCCAGTGGGTCTGCAGCTGAAGTATGACCAGGCGGAGTGCGAAGAACGCGGCATGACGTATTCGGCGCCGCTGAAGGTGACAATACGACTGAAGATTTACGACAAGGACCCGGAAACCGGGGTGAAGAGCCTGCGTGACATGAAGGAGCAGGAAGTGTTTTTCGGCGATATCCCGCTGATGAGCCAGAACGGCACCTTCATCGTGAACGGCACGGAGCGCGTGATCGTCTCGCAGCTGCACCGTTCGCCCGGCGTGTTCTTCGAAACGGCCAACAACCGCACCTACTTCCTGGGCAAGATCATTCCCTACCGCGGCTCGTGGGTGGAGTTTGAATACGACCAGAAGAACACGCTGTATGTGCGTATCGATCGCAAGCGCAAGTTCCTCGGCACGATCTTTTTGCGCGCGCTTGGCCTGCGGACGGATGAGGAAATCCTTAAGACCTTCTACACGGTCGACACGATCAACGTGGCGGATGGCAAGCTGAGCTGGAAGGTGGCCGAAGACGGCAAGCTGACCAACCTGCTGGGTTCGCGCCCGGCGGTAGCGGCTAAGGGCGGCGATGGCTCCGACATCGGCGTGGCCGGCAAGAAGATTACGCCCAGCGTGATGAAGGCTCTGCGTGCGGGTAAGGTCGAGTCGGTTGGTGTCGAGACGAGCGAGTTCGATGGCGCAATGACGGCAGCTGACGTGGTCGACATGTCGACCGGCGAGCTGATGTACGAGGCCAACCAGGAGTTGACCGCGGACAAGCTGCACAAAATCATCCAGTCCGGCGTGACCACGCTCGAGGTTTTCTTTCCGGACCGCGACGATGTGGGCAACATCATCACCAACACGTTGCGGCGCGACTCCGTGCGCAAGCCTGAAGAGGCGTTGATCGAGATTTATCGCAAGCTGCGGCCGGGCGACCCACCGACGCTCGATACGGCGACGGCGCTGTTTGAGGGCATGTTCTTCGATCCGCGCAAGTACGACTTCTCGCGCGTGGGCCGGCTCAAGTTCAACATCAAGCTGTATGAGGATCAGTCGCCGGACGAACTGGACAAGCGTACGTTGACGGCCGAGGACTTCTACGGCACGATCCGCTACCTGCTGAAGCTGCGCAAGAACATCGGCGTGGTGGACGATATCGACCACCTGGGCAACCGGCGTGTGCGTGCAGTCGGCGAGCTGATGGAGAATCAGTTCCGCATTGGCCTGGTGCGCATGGAGCGGGCGATCAAGGAAAAGATGAGCGTGTATCAGGAGATGTCGACAGCGATGCCGCATGACCTGATCAACGCCAAGCCGGTGATGGCCGCGATCCGCGAATTCTTCGGTTCGTCGCAGCTTTCGCAGTTCATGGACCAGACCAATCCGCTGAGCGAGATTACGCACAAACGTCGTCTTTCCGCGCTTGGACCTGGTGGTCTGAGCCGCGAACGTGCGGGCTTTGAAGTGCGCGACGTACACCCGACTCACTATGGACGTATCTGCCCGATCGAGACGCCGGAAGGCCCGAACATCGGGCTGATCTCGTCACTCTCGTGCTTCGCGCGCATCAACGAATACGGCTTCATCGAGAGCCCGTATCGCCGCGTGAAGGACGGCCAAGCGCTGGACTTTGTGGCCGTGACCAACGCGGGCGAAAGCGGTATGCGGCAGGGCGATTACCTTGAAACGACCGAGGCGCAGACGAAGAATGAAGAGCTGCGCGCGGCCGGCAAGCGCACGATGGATCTGGAGCCTTTCAGCTTTTATCTTTCGGCGTGGGAAGAGGATCGCCACACCATCGCGCAGGCCAACATCGAGCTCGACGAAAAGCTGAACATCGTGCAGGATATCGTCGATGCGCGGCGCCAGGGCAACTTCGTGTTGGTGAACAAGAGCGAAGTGGACTATGTTGACGTATCGCCGAAGCAGCTGGTCTCGGTGGCCGCCTCACTGGTACCGTTCCTCGAGCATGATGACGCGAACCGCGCGCTGATGGGCGCGAACATGCAGCGGCAGTCCGTGCCTTTGCTTGTCGCCGAGGCCCCGTTTGTGGGTACCGGTATGGAAGGTGTGACGGCCCGCGACTCGGGTGCCGTAATCCTGGCCAAGCGCAACGGCATTATCGATTCGGTCGACTCCGAACGCATCATCGTGCGTGTTGAAGGCGAACATCACCCGACGCAGTTGTCGCGCGAGGTCGGTTCCGACATTTATCAGCTGACGAAGTTCAAGCGCTCGAACCAGAACACCTGCATCAATCAGAAGCCGATCGTCCGCAAGGGTGACCGCGTCCTCAAGGGTCAAGTCATTGCCGATGGTCCGTGCACGGAGCAGGGTGAGCTTGGGCTCGGCCGCAACGTCCTGGTGGCCTTTATGCCGTGGCGTGGATACAACTTCGAAGACGCCATTCTGATTTCGGAAAAGTTGGTCCGCGAGGACTACTACACCTCGATTCACATTGAGGAATTCGAGATTGAAGCGCGCGACACGAAGCTTGGACCGGAAGAGATTACGCGCGATATTCCCAACGTCTCGGAGCACGCCCTGCGTGATCTCGATGAGTCGGGAATCATCCGCATCGGCGCCAAGATCGGGCACAACGACATCCTCGTGGGCAAGGTAACGCCGAAGGGCGAAACCCAGCTGACGCCGGAAGAGAAGCTGCTGCGTGCAATATTCGGCGAAAAAGCCGGCGATGTGCGCGACGCTTCGCTGACGTGCCCTCCGGGCATCGAAGGCACGGTTGTGGATGTGCGCATCTTCAGCCGCAAGGGGCAGGAAAAGGACGAGCGCGCCAAGCAGATCGAGCAGGAACAGGTCGAGAAGCTGGAGCGCAACCTGGCCGACGAAATCCGCATTTTGACCGATGAGCGTCTCAAGCGTCTCGAGGCCATCCTGGGCAAGAAGGAAGTGCTCGCCGACCTGCATGACGAGCGCACCAACAAGAAGCTGTTGAATAAGGGTGAAATTCTCGATCGCGACATGATCGAGCTGATTTCGACGCGTAACCTCAAGCGCATTCGCTACGCGGACAAGGATCCGCGGGTGAATGAGCAGATCGATGAGATCGAGGAGATGACGTCGCGGCAGATCGATGTGCTGCGCAAGATCACCAACGAGAAGATCAGCAAGATGCAGAAGGGCGACGAACTGAGCCCGGGCGTCATCAAGATGGTGAAGGTCTACATCGCGATGAAGCGCAAGCTGAGCGTCGGCGACAAGATGGCCGGACGGCATGGTAACAAGGGCGTGATTGCGCGCATTCTTCCTGAGGAAGATATGCCGTATCTGCCTGACGGCACGCCGGTCGAAATTGTGCTGAACCCGCTGGGCGTGCCTTCGCGTATGAACGTCGGGCAGATCCTCGAAACCCATCTGGGCTGGGCGGCACACACGCTGGGCAAGCAGATTGCGGAGCTTGCGGCGACGATGGAGTCGGCGAACGAAGTGCGGGAGCTGTTCAAAGCCCGCTTTGCGAAGACGGCGGCGCTGAACCAGTTGATGGACCTGGACGACGAGCAGACGATGCGTGTGGCCGCGGGCATGAAGCGCGGTATCTGGTTCGGCACGGCGGTATTCGACGGAGCGCAGGAGAGCGAGATCAAGGCGCTTCTTGCATCCGCGGGCTTGCCGAGCTCGGGCAAGACGCAGCTCTACGACGGCATGCTCGGCGACGAGTTCGAGCAGCCGGCCACCGTGGGCTACATCTACATGCTGAAGCTGTCGCACCTTGTGGATGACAAGATTCACGCACGTTCGATTGGACCATACTCATTGATTACGCAGCAGCCTCTGGGCGGCAAGGCGCAGTTCGGCGGACAGCGCTTCGGCGAGATGGAAGTCTGGGCGCTCGAAGCGTATGGCGCGGCGTACATCCTGCAGGAGTTGCTCACTGCCAAGTCGGACGATGTCTTCGGCCGTACAAAGATTTACGAAGCCATCGTCAAGGGTGAAGCCGCGATCGAACCTGGTGTGCCGGAGTCGTTCAACGTGCTGATTCGCGAGCTGCAGTCGTTGTGCCTGGATGTGGAGTTGATCAAGCAGGCGGACCATAAGAAAACGCACTCCCTGCCGCAGATTGCGGCAGCGGACTAACCTCATCAAGCTATCAGCCAAGAGTCGACAAGCTCTTGGCTGATAGCTGCAAAGCTCATAGCTCTCAGATCAGAGCTGTTTCGCAAACTGGCAAAGTCTGTCGCTCCGGAACAAGGCGAATCGCTCAATGTTTCCGCAAGGCAGCCAAAGCACAGTAAGCACAGAATAGAAGAAGGCTTCGAGACTTAGCGACCTACCAGTCCGAAGCTCTGCACTGAATGCACCAGACCGCAGCCCACGCTGCCACGGAGACTCGAAACTATGTTCCGCTCCAGCCCCTTTGAACTCACCGGCCCCATCGCCGACTTCGACGCCATTAAGATTCAGCTTGCCAGCCCCGAGAAGATCCGTTCGTGGTCGCATGGTGAAGTCACCAAGCCTGAAACCATCAACTACCGCACCTTCAAGCCGGAGCGTGACGGCCTCTTCTGCGCCCGCATCTTCGGACCCATTACCGACTGGGAATGCCTGTGCGGCAAGTACAAGCGCATGAAGCATCGCGGTGTCATCTGCGACAAGTGCGGCGTGGAAGTCACGCTGAGCAAGGTTCGGCGCGAGCGCCTCGGTCACATCGAACTCGCCTCGCCTTGCTCGCACGTCTGGTTCTTCAAGGGCCTGCCCAGCCGCATCGGCCACCTGCTTGACATCAGCCTGCGTGAACTCGAAGCCGTGCTCTATTTTGAGTCCTACGTCGTCGTCGATCCAGGCGACGCGCCCGTCAAGGAGCGCGAAGTCATCAAGGACGAGCAGCGTTTCCGCGAGCTCGACACCCAGTACCGTGTCTCCGGCTTCAAGGCTATGATGGGCGCCGAGGCCATCAAGGAGCTGCTCAAGCGCGTCGAAATCATCGAGCTCTCGATCGAACTGCGCGAGCGCATGAAGACCGAGACTTCGCTGCAGAAGAAGCTCAAATATTCGAAGCGCCTTAAGATCGTCGAGGCCTTCCGCAAGTCCGACAACCTGCCGCAGTGGATGATCCTCGACGTGATCCCCGTGATCCCGCCTGAACTCCGTCCACTGGTCCCGCTCGATGGCGGGCGCTTTGCCACGTCCGACCTCAACGACCTCTACCGCCGCGTTATCAATCGTAACAACCGGTTGAAGAAGCTGATGGATCTGCACGCGCCTGAAGTCATCGTGCGCAACGAAAAGCGCATGCTGCAGGAAGCAGTGGACGCCCTTTTCGACAACGGTCGCCGTGGACGTGTGCTACGCGGTGCCAACAACCGTCCGCTCAAATCACTTTCGGACACGCTCAAGGGCAAGCAGGGCCGCTTCCGCCAGAACCTGCTCGGCAAGCGCGTCGACTACTCGGGCCGTTCGGTCATCGTGGTTGGGCCGGAGTTGAAGCTGCACCAGTGCGGCCTGCCCAAGAAGATGGCACTCGAGCTCTTCAAGCCGTTCATCTATCACCGGCTCGAACAGACCGGTCACTGCACGACCATCAAGCAGGCCAAAGAGATGGTCGAGATGCAGGAGCCAATCGTCTGGGACATCCTTGAAGAAGTCATCAAGGATCACCCGGTGCTGCTGAACCGCGCGCCGACGCTTCACCGTCTGGGTATCCAGGCGTTCGAGCCCGTGCTGGTCGAGGGCAAGGCGATCAAGATTCATCCGCTCGTCTGCACCGCCTTCAATGCAGACTTCGACGGTGACCAGATGGCCGTGCACATCCCGCTGAGCCCCGAGGCGCAGATTGAAGCGTCGGTGCTGATGCTGGCCTCGCACAACATCCTCTCGCCCGCGTCCGGTCAGCCGATCACTGTGCCGACGCAAGACCTGGTGCTTGGGCTTTACTACCTGACCAAAAGCAAGGTAAACGCGAAGGGCGAAGGCCGTGTCTTCGCGAACATCGAAGAAGTGTTCATGGCGCTCGAGGCCAAGCAGGTCGAAACCCTGACGCCGATCCGTCTGCGGTATACCGGGCCCGTGCTCGATATGACGACCGCGTATGACGACCAGGACCTGACCCACACCGAAGTGGTCGAGTACAAGAACCAGTTCATCTCGACGACCGTTGGCCGCGCGATCCTGAACGACTCGCTGCCGGACGAAATGCCGTTCGTCAACGGGCTGCTGAAGAAGAAGGGTATCGGGCAGCTGATCAACTATTGCTACCTCAATCTCGGGCTTGAGACCACCGTCAAGACCCTGGACAAGGTCAAGGATCTTGGCTTCACCTATGCGACGCGTTCCGGCCTTTCGGTCGGGCTCGACGACATGGTTATTCCGGACTCCAAGTACACGACGGTGGCCGATGCTGAAAAGCAGGTGATCAACGTGCAGCAGCAGTATCTTGATGGCGCGATCACGAACGGTGAGCGCAACAACAAGGTCATCCAGCTGTGGTCGGGCGTGACGGAAAAGGTTGCGGACGAGATGTTCGGCAACATGAAGAAGGCCGACAAGGAAGGTGCCATGAATCCGATTTACATCATGGCGGATTCCGGTGCGCGTGGTTCGAAGCAGCAAATCCGGCAACTCAGCGGCATGCGTGGTTTGATGGCTAAGCCCTCGGGCGAAATCATTGAAACACCCATCACGGCCAACTTCCGCGAAGGCCTTACCGTTCTGCAGTACTTTATTTCCACGCACGGCGCGCGCAAGGGCCTGGCGGATACGGCGTTGAAGACTGCGGACTCGGGATACCTGACCCGGCGCCTTGTAGACGTGGCGCAGGACGTCATCATCTCGCACAACGATTGCGGCACGGTCGAAGGCATCTATGTGACGCCGATCATCGAAGCCGGTGAAACGATTGAGCCTCTGCGGGACCGGATCATCGGCCGTGTGTCGCTTGAGAAGTTGAAGGACTTTGAAGGCAAGACGATCGTGGATGTGAACGAAGAGATCGACGAAGACAAGGCCAGCGCGGTGCAGGCTGCCGGTATCGAGCGCGTGAAGATTCGCTCGGTGCTGACCTGCGAGTCGAAACGTGGATGCTGCATCCTGTGCTACGGCCGCAACCTGGGCTCGGGCAAGATGGTCGAGATGGGCGAGGCCGTCGGCGTCATTGCGGCGCAGTCCATCGGCGAGCCGGGCACGCAGCTCACCATGCGTACGTTCCACATCGGCGGTACAGCATCGCGCGTTCACGATGCTTCGCACCTGGAAGCCAAGAATGCGGGCACGGTGCGCTTCATCAACCTGGTGACGGTGCGTGCGAAGTCGGGCGGCCTGGTAGCCTTCAATCGCAATGGTTCCATCGCGATTGTCGACGACAAGGGCCGGGAGAAGGAGCGTTACGCAATCGTCTATGGCGCCAAGCTGAAGATCGAGGACGGCACGGAAGTGAAGCAGGGTGATGTGATCGGCGAGTGGGATCCTTATACGTTCTCGCTGCTGACCGAAATCGCCGGCACGGTGCAGTTCAAGGATCTGCAGGAAGGCGTGACCCTGAACGAGGAAGTGGACGAAGTGACCGGGCTTTCGCGCATGGTCGTCGCCGACTCGCCGGATGAAAAGCGTCAGCCGCAGATCAACATCAAGGCTGCCAGCGGCAACAAGCGGTATCTAATGCCGAGCCGTGCCAACCTGATGGTGCAGGATGGCGACGAGGTGTTCCCGGGCGATATTCTCGCGAAGATTCCTCGCGAGACGACGCGCACCAAGGACATCACGGGCGGTCTGCCGCGGGTCGTTGAGCTGTTCGAAGCGCGTAAGCCGCGCGACCCGGCGATCATTTCGAAAATCGACGGTGTGGTGCGGTTCGGCGATGTGTCGAAGGGCCAGCGCAAGGTGTACGTGACGGCGGACAACGGGCAGGAGGAAGAGTACTCGGTTCCTCGTGGCGTGTATGTGAACGTGCAGGAAGGCGAGCGGCTGCGGGCTGGTGACGCGCTGATCGACGGACCGCGCAATCCGCACGACATTCTCGAGGTGCTTGGTGAGCGCGCGCTGCAGATGTATCTCGTGAACGAAATCCAGGAGGTCTACCGGCTGCAGGGTGTGACCATCTCGGACAAGCACATCGAGACCATCGTGCGGCAGATGCTGCGCTGGGTGAAGATCGAGGACGTCGGTGATACCAACTTCCTGGTCGACCAGCAGACGGATCGCTTCCGCTTCAACGAAGAAAACCAGCGCGTCCTCATGACCGGCGGACGCCCCGCAATCGGCCGCAGCCTCCTGCTCGGCATCACCAAGGCGTCGCTTTCGACCGACAGCTTCATCTCGGCCGCCAGCTTCCAGGAGACCACCCGCGTACTGACCGAGGCTTCCATCAACGGCTCGATCGATACGCTGCGCGGCCTCAAGGAAAACGTCATCGTCGGCCGTCTCATCCCCGCCGGCACCGGCATGGAGTACTACCGCAACGTCCAGCTCTCTCCCGAGCTCGAAGAAGCGGCAGCCCAGGTCCAGCAGGAAGTCACAGCCGCGATCGAAGCCGAAGAGCGCGAACTGGAACAGATGCGCATGGAAGGCGAACAAGAAGAAATGGCCGCCGAATAGCACTTCGCACCGTCCTAGACGCTACGCGTGCAAACAAACAACGGCAGAGCCTCGGCTCTGCCGTTGATCTTTTCGTGAGACTGCCTGTCGTTTGCTAGGATCTTGTCTGGAGGCTCCATGCCACAGAGCAGGTACGCATATACGGACGAGTCTGGAAACACTGGTTTAAATCTTTTTTGACGAAGATCAGCCCACTTTCTGGACTGGAACTCTGGTCGCATTCCACGAAGTGGATAGCACATATGCAGGTTTACATGCCGAATTGCTTACACGTGCGGGAGTGAGCGAGCTACACGCGACAAAGCTGGGCATTTCAGAGATTGAAAAGATTGCAAAAAGGATTCGCATGATTCTCACGAGGAAGCGCATTCATTTCCTCTTCGGGAGAGTTGATAAGAAGTTTCTTGCCGCTACTAAATTCTTCGATCTGGTCTTTGACTCAGGCACTAATCTTGCTGTCTCTGGTCACACATATGGTTTCCAGCAGCTAAGACTAATCAACACCATGCACTTCGTTCAACTCTTGACCTATGAAGATCTCAAAGAATTTTGGGACTTGTTCCAGAAACAGGATTCCCCCCGTTTTGCCAAGCTGATGACAAAAGTTTTAGCAGCAGTGGTGAGTAGTCCCTTTGATCAAAGGAGTAAGCAGATCCTCTCAGAGGCATTGGAATGGGGAGCGAAATATCCCCAGGAGATTCTCGACCCGTTCGGTAAGCGAGATTCCCCGAATTTTGTTGCATTTACCGGCTTATTTGAACATTTACATCAGTTGCATCTTGACAGTGGGCACTTGATCTCCAGCTTTGTCCATGACGAGCAAAATCAGTTCATGAAGACTTTCAAGGAGAGTTACGAACTAGTTTCAAAGTGGAAGCACGACGAAGGACCAATGACTCTCATCTCTGACATGAAAATGATTGGAAGTTTTAACGGCGAGCTCATTGAGCGCTCCTCTGCGGACAGCTTTGGACTTCAGCTCGTGGATATATGTCTTTGGTTGATGCGCCGTGCGATTGACAAAGATGAGAAACTGACTGGCGAAGCGGCTAAGTTGGTTGACTGGCTATTTCACAACAGCTATCTCGTAAGATTTGATTCTGGCCAGATGGCTTCAACAGTAGCCAAAGACACACAAGTGGTAGCAAACTTGCCGTTTGACGACAGCAAAGAAGCGAAGGCCAAGGAACTTCTCGCCAAAATCGAAGCGGCTAAAAAGAAACGTGTCGATGAGCACGCAAGCCTAAATCGAACAGCTAAGTAACGGTCTTCGATTCTCGTCACCTAGATCTGCGTGGATGATCGCCGGACACGTCCCTTCCTCATTTCAATGTGAAGGCAGGGGCGTCCGGAAGCATGCAGCGTCTGGGGGAAGGAACCTCCCTCGCCGAGCTGTCATCCTCAGCTTGTACCGTTATAATTTGCGCATGGATATCTCGCTTACCTTTCGTGATCTGAAGAAGCTTGCGCTTGACGGCAAAGTGACTAAAGAAGGAGTGACAATCGTCGTCAAGCGTCCTGTTATATCCAGCTTGAGTCTTCACCCACATGAACCTATCGGCTCCGTCACGTTCCGTTTAGATGCGACCGACCCCGAGGCTCTTCAAACTGCGTCGGAACCTATGTAGGAGCAGACCCATGACCATCTCCGCCCAATACGCCGAGACCACCGTCGCCGACCTTCTCTCCGCCGCCGACAACGGCGAAGAGGTCATCATCGCCCGTCCAGGCAAACCCGCCCTCCGTCTCGTCGCAGACACCGTCTCCGAGCCCGCAACCTTCCCCACACCCAAAGCTCCCAAGGAGCGCAAACCTCGCATTCTCGGCGCCGGACGCGGCGAGATGCGAGTCCCGTCCGTAGAAGAATGGGCTGAGATGGATCGCCAGATTGCGGCGGAGATGAATGACCGGCCTCTGTTTTCATCCGGCACTCGATGAGAGTTATGCTGGACGCCCACACCGTCTTCTGGACTCTCTACGAGCCCGACCAATTCCCGTCAGGGATTGCAAGACTAATCGCCGATGAGGCTAACGAACTGTTCGTCAGTGAAGCCTCTATCTGGGAGTTGGTCAACAAAGCCGCGGCCTATCGCTTGCCGCCAATGGGAGCATCTCCGCAGGCCTTCTTGACCAGATTAGCCGAGCTCGGAACCACCCTGCTTCCAATCACAATGGCGGACATCGTTGCGTCTGCCGTCCTCCCGCGACATCATGGTGATCCGTTCGATCGAATGCTGGTAGCTCAGGCACAGGCGCACGATCTTATCCTACTGACGAACGATGGTAAAATCCCACTCTACGATGTGCAAACCCTGTGGCGTTAGCAGACCCTGACATATACTCGCCCAATGATCTTTGATGCGGAAATTAACGGAACCCGAATCTCAGTTGGAGAGATTTCGCTAGGCGACAATCTTGGTCTTCTGAAGCGAATTCCAAGCGCCTCCTGCCGCCTGATCTATATCGACCCACCTTTTAATACCCAGAAGGTCCAGAAGCGTGACCGCATTCCGTCACCCGTGACGAGAATGGCGAGCGCGGCGGCTTTGCCGGAGCAAAGTACTCGGTGGTTCGTCTGTCCTCTCCCCAATACGTCGACCAGTTCGACGACTTCGTAGCCTTCATGACCCCTCGCCTCGAAGAGGCATACCGCATCCTCACTCCCGATGGCTCGCTCTTCCTCCACATCGACTACCGCGAAGTCCACTACGTCAAGGTCCTCCTCGACCAGATCTTCGGGCGGGAGTCCTTCATCAACGAACTCATCTGGTCCTACGATTACGGCGGCAAGCCCAAAAACCGCTGGCCCGCCAAGCACGACAACATTCTCTGGTACGCCAAAGACCCCGAGCACTACGTCTTCAACTACGAAGCTATCGACCGCATCCCCTACATGGCTCCCGACCTCGTCGGCCCCGAGAAAGCTGAACGCGGCAAAATACCCACCGACGTATGGTGGATGACCATCGTCCCGACCAACAGCAAGGAAAACCGGCTACCCCACCCAGAAGCCCCTCAAACTCCTCAACCGCATCGTCCAGGTCCACTCCAACGCCGGAGACACCGTCCTCGATTTCTTCGCCAGCAGCGGAACCACTGGCGTAGCCGCCGCCAACGCCCAGCGCAAGTTCATCCTCATGGACAGCAGCCCGGACGCCATTCGCGTCATGGCAGACCGCCTCGCTTTCGCCTCCCCCAGGATCACCGGCATGGAAATCGAGGAGACTTCAAAGTGCCAATTAGCACTGCTGTAAGCGATGATCATCTCAAACGCTTCGTCGAAGTCACCGACGGATTGAAATCCGGTTATGCCGAGCGCCTCACCCCGTGGGCTGACAGCCCGTTCGCTTGGATCATGACGCTACCCTCTAGAACGCGGGGAGCTGTCGGCGAGAAGATCGTGGCGGCGTGGCTCGTGGCAAACGGCTGCACCGTGGCGCGGTCCGCTCACTCGGGCTGCGATCGTATCGTGAACGGCATCAATCTTGAGATCAAATTCTTCACCCTCTGGGAGGGCGGTCAGTACGTCTTCCAACAACTTCGCGATCAGGACTACGTCTCAGTCTTCTGCCTCGGCATGTCGCCCCACCATGTACACGCATGGTTGATCCCGAAAGAGATCGCGTGGGAGCATGCAGTGCCTCAGCACGGTGGCAAGGAAGGGAAGGACACGAAGTGCTGAGTTTTCCGGCAGCTTCGCCGCCAGCCTGGCTTGCTCCTTATGGCGGCTCGCTCGCCAGGGTGTTAGATATTGTCAAGGCCTAGCGGTTGCACGTGAAGACCGGCCGCTTGGGATCGGCCTTATGCAGGATAGAGGAAGGCAGAAGCAGATTCCCTTCGAGAATGACAACAAGGGTTATGGACTAAAGGATGGCGGCAGCTTTGACAACAATGGGGGCTGACGGAGGCTGGATATCGCAGCCTAGGACTGCAAGCTAGCTGGCGTTGCGCAGCCATTGCTCCATCTGGGTGTGGTCGACGAGGCCGGCTTGCTGGAAGTTAGTGCGGCCGTGCGCCAAGACGACGAAGTTGGGGATGCCTCGTACCTGGTAGCGGGCGGCCAGGTCGGGGTGGGCGTCGGTGTCTACTTTGAGGACGATGGCCTGGCCAGCCATGTCGGCGGCGGTGCGCGCTACTTCGGGGGCTGCGGTACGGAAGGGGCCGCACCAGGCGGCCCAGAAGTCTACGAGGACCGGGACGGTGGCGTGTTCGAGCACTTCGTTGAAGAGGGCGGTATCGGCCGCGATGGGCTCGGCGAGGGGTGGCAGGGCGGCCTTGCAGGCGCCGCAGCGGCCGGTATCGGCTAAGTGGGCGGCGGGAATGCGGTTCTTCTGCTGGCAGTGAGGGCAGGTGCGGATCAGGGGCATGGGGCGACCTCGGGTGATTGGATGCTCGAAAACGAAAAGGCCTGACTCGTGAGCTATGGGTTTGTGAGCCGTGAACTTACAGTGGAAGGCAAAGGGATTTGGCAGCGGTGCGGGAGTTTGCCGGGTCGTTGCGACGCGCTGGAATAACCGTGGGGCGAGCGCTAACGGAAACGATGGCTTGGGACTAGAATCAGGCACACATGAAAGTCACTTCTATAACGCATGCGAACGGCCTTGGAGAGAGTAAGCGCTTTCCTTCTTCTTCAGGGGAGATGTTCGGCGAGTATTTTGCTGCGAACCAGAGCTGGCGCTTCAAAAAGACGGACCTGCTGGATGCGCGGGCGCGGCGGATTTTTGAAGGCACGGCGATGGCTTCGTCGGCCGATGCGTACCCGTTCCATATGCCGCTCGAGGCGAAGGCGGGGCCGCTGGTGATTGCGGATGGCCACGAGATGCTGATGATGTCGTCGTACGACTACCTGGGGCTGATCGGGCATCGTCGGATCGATGAAGCGGCGATGGATGCGATCTCGCGCTACGGGACGAGCACCAGTGGGGCGCGGTTGCTGACGGGTACGCTGGACATCCATCGCACGATGGAAGCGGACCTGGCAAGCTTCAAGGGGACGGAAGCGGCGCTTACATTCAGCTCCGGCTACATGGCCAATCTGGGCGTCATTTACGGGCTGTTTGGGCCTTCGGACAGAATTATTATCGACGAGCTTTGCCACCGGAGCCTGATGGATGCGTGCCGAATGGCGGGGGTGCAGCTCTACAAGTTTCGCCATAACGATGCGCAATCGTTGCGGGACGAACTGCAGAAGCCGAGTACGGCAAACCGCACACTGGTGATTTCCGACGGTGTGTTCTCGATGGATGGAGACGTTTGCTGTCTGCCGGAACTGATCGCGTTGAAAAAGGAATTTGGCTGCTTTCTGATGATCGACGAGGCGCATGCTTCGGGGGTGCTGGGCGCTACAGGGCGAGGGACGGACGAGCATTTCGGCACGCTGACAAGCGAGGTCGATATCTGGAGCGGGTCGCTGGCCAAGTCGATTCCTTCAAGCGGCGGGTTTGTGGCTGTGTCGCAGGAGGTTGCGATCTTTCTGCAGCATGCTTCTTCGCCTTATATCTTCTCGGCAGCAATGGCGGCGGCTTCGGTGGCGGCGATCATCACCGGTCTCGCCATTTTACACGAAGAGCCGGAGCGCGTAGCGCGGCTGAAGGCGAATGGCGACTTTCTGCGCAAGGGCCTGCGCGAGCGAGGGTACGACACGGGGCTTTCGGAAACAGCGATTGTGCCGGTGATGCTGGGCGATGAAGTGGCGACGGCACTGTTTGCGCGGAAGCTACGAAACTACGGGATTATTGCGGCGCCCGTGGTATTTCCGGCGGTGGCGCAAGGGGCGGCGCGGCTGCGGCTTTGTGTGACGGCGGCGCATACACGGGAACACCTGGAGTTTGTGCTTGACGTATTTGGCCAGCTGGCGAGCGCGTAGGAGTGGCCAGTCTGGTTACGGGCGCGAGCGGCTTTCTGGGCGGCAGGCTGGCGCAGATGCTGGTCGAGCAGGGCGACGACGTAACGGTGCTGGTGCGGGCGGGGTCGGACGTGCGGCACCTGGTGCTGGACAGGCTGAGAATGGTGCGGGGCGATCTGGCAGACCGGGCGGCCCTGCGCGAGGCGGTCCGGGGAGTGCAGCGGGTGTTCCATTGCGCGGCTTGCTCGACCGACTGGGCGCCCGAGGCGACGTACCAGGCCGCAAACGTGGAGGGCACGGCCAACGTGCTTGAGGCTGCGCTGGGATTGCCGAAGCTGGAGCGGTTTGTGCATGTGAGTACGGCAGATATCTATGGGTATCCGGAGGTTCCTTGTGGGGAAGATCATCCCTTTGTGGATGTGGGGCTGCCCTATAACCGGACCAAGGGTGTGGGCGAGGCGCTGGTGTGGGATGCGGCGCGGAAGCACGGGCTGCCGGTGACGGTGGTGCGGCCGGCGACGATCTATGGGCCGCGGGGCAAGGATTTTACGCAGGAAATTGCGACCATGCTGCGCCAGCGGATGATGGCGACGATCGACAAGGGTGTGGCACCGGGCGGATTCATTTACGTCGATACGGTAGCGCGGGCGATGCTGGATGCTGCGACGAGCGCGGTGACCGAGGGCCAGGCCTATAATCTTGCGGAAGGCTCGGGCGTCACCTGGGCGACGTACCTGCGAGCTTTTTGCGCGCAACTGGGGACGCCGATGCCGTGGATGAATCTTTCTGCCGGCGCGGCAATGGGGCTGGCCCGGGCGCTCGAAGTGCCGCATCGGCTGCTGCATCTTGGTGGACGCCCATTGCTGACGCAGCACGCCGTTTATTTACTAAGCCGGAACCAGGAGTTTCCGGTGGACAAGGCGCGAAGAGACTTCGGGTTTGTGCCGCGCGTGTCGCTTGAAGAAGGAATATGCCGTTCGGTGGCTTGGTTGCGAGATGAAAGCGCGCCGAAGCGCTGAGACTCAGCTACTCGACTGCTGTCGGCATAAGTTGCGCGTGTTGGGCGACGAGGGTCTCGATGCCCGCGACGAGTTGATGAATGCTTTCCACCTTTTTCGCCTCGGCGTCATCAATCTGGATGTCGAACTCGCCTTCGAGCTCGAAGAGGACATTGAGGCGATCGAGCGAATCGATGCCGAGCTCCGCGAAGGTGCTTTCGGGGGTGACGGACTCCAGCGGCTTTCTTGCGGTGGTTGCGATGACGCGCAGAACGCGATCCTGTATGGTCTCCATGGCTCAAGCCCTCAAAACAGATTTGCGTCAGGAGCGCGTTTGACAGCAGACACAAAACGCTAGTTGCTCCATGGCGAGCATACAAGGAAACATCGGAGTGATGAAACATGGTGGAATAAGGACGCGTGATGCTATGGCCGGCTCGCTGTTGATAGAGAGAGTGCAGAATGATCTTTGTTGTCAACCGAGGGGATTTGCGGTTGTTTTCCGGCCAACCGCTCAAACATGGGACGCAGACGGCTTCATACGGGGAACCGCGAGAATAACGCAGATTCCCTTCGGGAATGATAACAACGCCAAATCCTGGGAAACGACGACAGAAATGGAGCATCCGGGATCGGTGCCGGACTGCTCCATCTATCGAGGGCTCAGCCCTTGGTCGGGGGCGGGAAGCCGTTGAGCATGTGGTCGATATCCTTGTCGAACTTCTTGGTGTTTTTGTCGGAGTTGTTGGAGAGTTGGCTGGCCGCACGTCCGCGCCAGACCAGTTTGTGGGTGCTGCTGTCGTACATGTCGACGACCAGCGTACCTACGGGGATGTTCTGCTCGGTGGTCTGCTGCTCGCCGAAAGGGCCGCCGGACCATCCGCCACCCCAGCCTCCGCCAAACCCACGTCCGCCCCAACCCCAACCGCCGCCGCCCAGGCCGTCGTAGAAGGTGTTGTATTGCTTGACGTCGTGTTCGCCTTCAAAGGCGGTGATCTGGATGTCGCCACCGGAGGCCACGCGGGAGTAGCCGGCCTTGGTAAGGTCGCGGGTCATTTCGTCCTGCAGGCGATCGGAGACGAAGGGATCGTCGGACTGAACCTTCATGAAGGAGAAGGTGTGGTACGCACGGAAGTTTGCGTTATGGTCGTAGTCCGACGTAACGCTGGCGCAAAGCGGGGATACAGTGATGGCGCCGAGAACAAGCGCTACGAAGGTCTTACGGGGGCTGGTCATTGAGTTTACTCCTGAATACTCTGTGATTAGACGTTGGCGCGTTCCGCCGGGGTGCCTTTGCGACACACTGCAAAGAACATGCAGCGCGTGGGGAAATTAAGGCTAAAGTGGAGGGATGGCGAACAGGTACGGGGAAGCGGCGCTGCTTGCAGTAAGGATGGAGACCTTTGGCAAAGCTCTAACGCCGGCGGAGCGGTGGATGGAAGCGGTGAGGAAGGTCTATCCGACGACCACCGCCGGACAAAAGAAAAATGCTCCGCGGGCCGCGTTTGTGGGGCTTTGCGATGCGGGGCTGGTGAAAGGCGTCGGGGCCGCGGGCTCAGGCCCAGGCTCGGGCGCCGGCTTGGGCGCCGGCTTGGGAAAGACCAGCGCGGGGAACAGGAATCGGGATTACGCTGTGGAAGCCGTGCGCTTATTGAAGGCCGGCGAGCATAAGACGGTCTCGCAGCTTTGGACCGCGGTGACGGATGGCGACGATGTGGAGCATGCCAGCCAAATGGATGTGGTGCTGGCGCTCTGGAAAAATGGCTTGATTCTGTAGGTCTGCGGCTGCAGGCCGGACTGGAGACGGGATGAAAACGACACAATGGTTGGGCTGGGTTCTGGCGGCGGGTTTAGGCTTCAGCGGTACGGTGCAGGGCCAGTTTACCAAGAAGCATCTTTACGAAGAGCATAGCGACCAAAGGGCTGAGATCGCCACCGGCCTGGCGCAGGCAAAGCGGGAGCACAAGCGGGTGATCCTGGACTTTGGCGGGGACTGGTGCGGCGATTGCCAGGTGCTGGATATCTATTTCCATCAGGGCGAGAACAACGAGTTGCTGACCAGGAACTTTGTAGTGGTCCATGTATTTGTCGCGTCGACGTTTGACAACAACGTAGAACTTGCGAAGCAATATGGCATTCCGCTGGGCAAAGGGGTGCCGGCGCTGGCGGTGCTCGATGCCGACGGGCATGTCCTGTACGCGCAGAAGACCGGCGGGTTTGCCGACATGCGGCATATGGATCCGGCGGCGGTCCACGAGTTTCTGGAGCATTGGAAGGCGTAGGCTCAGGACCTGAACGGAGGCGGACTTGGGACGACTGAGAGGCGCGCTGCGGGTTCCGGTGATGCTCAAGCGGGCTCTGCAGGCGGCTCTGGCGCACGACTGTTTGAATCTGGGCCAATCGGCGGCTTACTCGGCAATGGTGTCTCTGTTTCCGGCGTTGGTGGTCGCCGCTGCGGCCATTGCGCTGCTGCCTGACGCCGCGCCCCTGAAGACGAACGTAGGGGAGTTTTTCGACCAGGTACTGCCGGCTTCGGTGTTCCCCCTGTTGACCGGCTACTTTGCAAGCGGGCCGGGCACTCCACATGCAGCCAGTCCGCATACAGCCGATCCGCATACGACGCGGGCGTTGGTGCTGGCAGCCTTTGTAAGCCTGAGCGGGGCGAGTAGCGTCCTCGCGACGCTGATGGAAGGTCTGCTGCGTGCGGAAGGTCTGCCTGCGACGTGCTTGACGTTCTGGCAGCGACGCATACGAGCGCTGGCCCTGGTTCCGCTTTCACTGCTGCCTCTGCTCGTGGCGACCGTGCTGGTGATGTTTGGGCGATGGATCGCGGCCTGGATTGCGGAGTTTCTCGCTGCCGGGATGCGGCCGCTGTTTTTCGTCCTGGTGCTGGCGCTGCGCTGGATTGTGGCCCTGGCCGGCGTGGCCGGGGTGATGGCTCTGATCTACCACATAGGTACGCCGAAGAAGCAAAGCTGGAAAAGAACGCTGCCGGGAGCCGTAATGGCCACGCTGCTATGGTTTGTGACCACGCTGGCTTTCGGCTGGTATGTGACGCGCTTTGCCAACTACAGCCTGGTGTATGGGTCGCTGGGTGCGGGCATTGCACTGTTGTTCTGGCTTTATATCGTGTTTCTGAGCGTGCTTTGCGGAGCGGAGTTCAATGTGCAGTTCCACCGTGGAGCCGGCGGGTCCGGGCAGCCCGACTGATGGCGACAGGGCTGGTTGGGATAGGATGGGGGCTGTACAAAAATTACGGGGTTGTACCTGTTGCTCTTCAGGGGTTTCGGGTTGTCAGGATTGGGCAGGACGCATGGAAACTTCATCTTCGACAATGCAGAGTTCTGCGGAACGAGCAGGGTTCAATCTAGGGCGGCGGGCAAAAATTGTGGCAACGCTCGGCCCTTCGTGCGACCGAATTGAAACATTTCGAGAACTCGTGCGGGCGGGGCTGGATGTGGCACGGCTGAACTTTTCGCACGGCAGCCATGAGCAGAAGGCCGAACTGATCCGCATGGTGCGGCAGGTCGCCAGGGAAGAAGGCAAGCCGATCTGCATTCTGGCTGACCTGCAGGGACCCAAGATTCGCACCGGCAAGCTGGTGGATGGAAAGCCGGTATTGCTGGAGGCGGGCAAGCTGCTGACCATCACGCCGCGGCCGATCGAAGGCACGGCGGAAATTGTTTCTACCGTGTTTACGACGCTGGCCGAGAACCTGGAGCCAGGCTCGCGGATACTGCTTTCGGACGGGCTGATCGAGCTTCTGGTAGAGCGGATCGAGGGCGAGGATCTGGTGTGCCGCATCGTGAATGGCGGCATGCTGGGCGAAAAGAAGGGGATCAATCTGCCGGGCATTCCGGTGAAGGTGCCATCGCTGACCGAGAAGGACGAAGAGGATCTGGTATTTGCCATCGCGCACGACGTGGACACGGTGGCGGTGTCATTTGTGCGGACGGCGGACGATGTGCGGCACGTAAAGCGGCGGCTGGCGGCGTTGAAGAGTGATGCGTGGGTGATTGCGAAGCTCGAAAAACCGCAGGCAATCGAGCATCTGGATTCGATCCTGGAAGTAGCAGACGCGATTATGGTGGCGCGCGGCGACCTTGGGGTGGAGGTGCCGCCCGAGAAGGTGCCGGCGCTCCAAAAGCACATCATCCGGCGCGCGGCGGAGTTTCGCAAGCCGGTGATTACGGCGACACAGATGCTCGAATCGATGATCGAGAATCCGCGGCCGACGCGGGCGGAAGCCTCGGACGTAGCCAACGCGATCTACGACGGGACCGACGCGGTGATGCTTTCGGGCGAGACCGCGGCGGGGAAATATCCGGTGGAAGCCGTGGCCATGATGGCCAAGATTGTGAGTGAGACGGAACGGCAGATACGGCTGGATCCACCCAAATCGGAACGTCTGCGCAGCACGCCCAAGCTTTCCGTGGCGGAGACGATTTGCGAGTGCATGGCGCACTCGGCCGAAGACCTGGAAGTGGCGGCCATCGCCATTTTCACGGAGAGCGGAAGCACGGTGCGGCTGCTGTCCAAGTATCGGCCGGAGCCACCGATTTACGCGCTGAGCCCTTACGAACGGGTCATCAACCGGACTATGCTGCTCTGGGGAACGTACCCCATCCTATGCGAGCGTTTTCTGGATACAGACAAGCTGGTGGAGATGGCGGAGAGAATCCTCGAAGAGCGGGGCTATGTGCAGCAGCGGCAAGTGGTGGGAATTGTGGCCGGAACCAGGACGAAGTCAGGCGCGACCAACTTCATGCGGCTGCATATGGTTGGGGACAGGAATGTGGAGAGCTGACGCGATCTGAGGAGCAGACAACAGCAAGAGGAACCGCAGATTCCCTGCGGGAATGACAACAAAGAATTTGTGCTGACTGCTAGTCTAGAGCATTTTCTCTGAGGTGTAGTGCTCTTGCTTTAGGTCAAAGTTCGGTCTTTGTCAGCCTAGCGGGACAATCCTGCAAACAGCAGGAAAAGTTCGTCCGCAGGTTACACTTCGGCGATTGGAAACGTAAACCTATAATCGCGGTGTGGGGCGTATTCATGTACTTTCGGACCAGGTTGCCAACCAGATTGCCGCGGGCGAGGTGGTGGAACGGCCTGCGTCGGTAGTGAAGGAACTGCTCGAGAACGCGCTGGATGCCGGGGCGACGCGTATCCGGATCGAGGTGGAAGCGGGTGGGCGCAAGCTGATCAGGATTGTCGACAATGGCTGCGGCATGGTGCGGGATGACGCGCTACTGGCCTTCGAGCGGCATGCGACCTCGAAGCTGCGCTCAAGTGACGACCTGCTTTCGATCGCGACGCTCGGCTTCCGCGGCGAAGCGCTGCCTTCGATTGCGAGCGTTTCGCGCTTGAGCCTGGAGACGCGTGCGGAAGAAGAAATCGGCACCTGGGTGGAGATTGCCGGCGGCAAGATGACCCGGGTGGAAGAAGCGGGCTTGCCGCAGGGTACGACCATCGCGGTGAAGGATCTCTTCTTTAATACGCCGGCGCGGCGCAAGTTTTTGAAGTCAGAATCGACCGAGCTGCAACATATTGCGGCGCTGGTGACGCACTACGCGCTGGCCTTCCCGACGAAGCACTTTGAGCTGCACTCGGCGACGCAGGCGCTGCTGGTAGCGCCGGCTGTAGCCGATGCCGGCGAGCGGCTGTTCCAGATCTTTGGGGCCGAAACCGCGAGCCTGATGCTGCCTACGGCGGCCGAGCTGGACTTTACTCGGGGCGGGTTGCCGGAGCCGCCGCCATGGAAGCGCGAACAGGATTACGAGGCTCCGGATCCCGGGTTCATCCGGGTAAGCGGTTTTGTCTCCAAGCCGGAGCTGCAGCGGCTGAACCGCAACAGCGTGTACGTGTTTGTGAACCGGCGGCTGATCCGCGACCGGCTCGTGCTGCATGCGCTGCAGGAGGCATACCGCAACGTCATTCCACCCACGAGCTTCCCGGTGGTGCTGTTGTTCCTGGAGATGCCGCCCGAGGAGGTGGACGTGAACGTGCATCCGGCCAAGACCGAGGTGCGCTTTCGCCAGCAGAGCTTTGTGCATGACTTCATCCGCGACACCGTACGCACGACGCTGATGCATGCGCGTCCGGCGGCGAGCTTTGCCAGCGCGCTGTCGGGAGCTGCGTATGGCGGCGCCAGTGCCAGCCTGCTGCTGGACGTGAGTCCGCTGCCCGGGATTGCCGATCCGCACTTCGAACCCGGGGCTGCGGTAGGTTTCTCCGAAGGACAGGATGCCGGAGAGGCCGAGCGCTTCGAGCTGCGACCCGTACCGGTGGCGCCTTCGCCCGGCCGGCTCGGCTTTGACGGTGCGATTGCCGTGGGGTACGAGCCGTCTGCGCTGAGCGAGGCGCGCTCGGGCGTGGTCGAAAATCCTACCTTGGCTTCGTTGAGCACGCTGCGGGCGCTGGGCCAGGTGCGCGACTCATTCATCCTGGCAGTGAATGACGAAGGCCTCTGGATTATCGATCAGCATGTGGCACACGAGCGTGTGCTATTTGAAAAAGTCATGCGCGAGCGCACGACCGAGCAGGTGCAGAGGCAAAGACTCTTGATGCCCTTGCTTGTAGACCTGCTGCCCGACCAGATGGTGGCCTTCGCGCGGATTGCGGAAGAGCTGGAGCGGAACGGCTTTGAGGTCGAGCCGTTTGGGCCGCGGACGCTGGCCGTGAAGGCGGCTCCGGTGGGGCTGGAAGGGCGCGAATTGGAGCTGATGCTGGGGGAACTACTGGGCGTCGATGAAGCATGTTTGGGCCAGCAGGAGAACGCGGAAGCCCGGCGCAGGCGCATTGCGGCCAGCATCGCCTGCCATGCCGCCGTCAAGATCAACATGCCGCTCGAGCGGGAAAAGATCGACTGGTTGATCGCGGAACTGGCCAAGACCGAGCATCCAACCAGCTGTCCGCATGGGCGTCCGATTGCATTGCGGTATTCTCATAGAGAGATCGAACGTGCGTTTCAGCGGACTTGATTGGGCGTAGTAGCCGGTGGGCCTGCTGTGGCGATTTGAAAACTTAACCAGGTAGCTCCCGCGGGAGTGGACCGGCGTCTTTGTGCCAACCAGCGCGGCGTTCCGGGACGGAAGGTAGCGGCAATGGCTTTTGGGACGAACGGGGAACAGCTTGCGGAGACACGCAGGCAAAAATGGCATCAGGCCGAGAACGCAGTGTTGAATATCGAAGGGCTGCGCGAGTGGGTGAAGACGAACGGTCTGGTGCTGTACGGAGCCGGCGCCAGCGGCTTGCGCGCAGCGCAGCTTGGGGCTCCCGCACCGTCGCTGGTCGAGGCCGTCGGGGGCGATGAGGATGCGGCGCGCTCGCTGCTGGCGCGCCTGGTGGCCGAGGGCAACGCGGTACCGCTGAATCTGCTTGGGGCAGCCGGAGGCATGGGGACGGATCAGCCGGACTTTGTGGCTTCGGCCGGGGTCTTCTCGTATGTGTTTACGCTGCGCGGCAACAAGGGCTGGAAGCAGGCCCCGGTGACGAGCGGCGCGGTAAAGGTTTCGCCGCTGGCGCTGGCGACCTACGAAATGCTGGAGGCGAAGGTTAGCATGTCGGCCTACGACCTGACGACCAACCTGGGCAACGGGGTGACGGAATCGTCCGTGCTGCGTGCGCTGACGGAGCTTTGGGGCCAGCTGCGGGTGATCCCGGTAACGCAGCAGGACGGGATGCAGCAGAACGGGGCGGCTACGCTTTGGGAGTTGACGACCGCCCGGTACACCAAGCAGATCAAAAGCGGCGCCAATGCCGGGCAGCCTTCGGCCCTGAGTGCGCTGATCTCGCTGTATCTGGGGCAGGCGCTGGCGGCTACCGAGGATGAGGTGGAGTCCTTCCTTTCGCCGCTAGCCGCGCGTTCGCGGGTGCGGGATGTGCTGCATGCGCTGCTTGCGGCCAGGCAGTTGGAGACGCTGGTGATCGACGGCAAGACGCTGCTGCATGTGGCCGGCGAAACGCCGGAATTTGGGGCGGCCGCGCCTGTGGAAGCGGCGGAAGGCGAACCTGCCGCCGAAGGCGAAGAGGGCTCGCGGATCAAGAAGTTTGCGCCGCGGCCGGGTTCGAAGATCGGGACCGGGCTGCGCTCGAAGCCGGCCGGCGGGGGGAAGCCTTCATTTGGCCGGAAGCCCGGCTTTGCCGGCAAGCCGGCGTTTGGCGGTGACCGGGAGCGGCGGCCGTTCAAGCGGGACGATCGTGCCGGAGGGGAAAAGCCGCGCTTCGACAAGCCCTGGCAGGAGAATCGTCCGGCAGCGCCAGCCGCGGGAGGTGAGGGGATCAGCGCTGAGGGTTCGGAGCAGGCGCCCCGTACCTTCACCCCGCGGCCCTCTTCTTCGCGGCCTTTTCCGCCTCGCGACGGCCGGCCTGCCTTTGGCAACAAGTTCGGCGCGAAGCCCCGCTTTGAAGGGCGGCGCGAAGGCTTTTCAGCCGGCAGCAATGCGGCGGGCGAAAGCCGGCCTGCGGGTGGCGGATTTACGCCCCGGCCGGAAGGCGATGGGGCACGCAAGACGTTCAGCAAGCCCGGAACCTTTGGGCGCAAGCGCGAAGGCTTTGCCGGGAAGCCGGCCTTCGGTGGGGCTGAAGGGCGTCCGCCGCGGCGTGAGTTTGACAGCGGCGAAGGCCGTCCACCGCGCCGGGAGTTTAGTGGGGGCGAGCGCTCGGAACGGCCGGCTCGCTCTTCGGGCGGCGAGTTCAAGCGGCCCGGGTCGTACTCGCCGCGGCCGAGTTCTTCGGTTGGTTTCGGCGCCCGCCCGGAAGGCGGAGAGTCTGGCGGTGAGGCACCCAAGCGCGTGTTCCGCAAGTTCGATGCGCCGCGGGAGCAGAGGGAAAAGAAGCCGTTCGGCAGCAAGCCGGCATTTGGGGCCAAGCCCTTCGGCGATCGGGCGGGAGGCGGATCGGGTCCGCGAACGGGCGCAGGATTTGGTGCGGAACGCCGGCCTGAGGGGCGCGCTTCGTTCGGGAGCAAACCATCGTTCGGGGGCAAGCCGTCATTCGGTGGCAAGCCCAAGTTCGGCGGCAAACCGGCCTTTGGGGATAGGCCTGCATCTGGCGACAGACCGGCGTCGGGGGAGAGAAAGTCGTTTGCCAAGCCGGGCGGCTTTGCCAAGGCGGGCGGGCCCTTCGCCAAGTTTGCCGACGGCAAGAAACCGTTTCGTAAGCCTGGCCCTGGTAAATCCGGCCCGGGCAAGCCCAAGTCTGCAGGCGGCGGCGGCTACGGGGCTGTCAAGCGCAAGCGTCCGGGAGGCGAATAGGCAATGGAGGGCAACAGCAAGGCAAGAACGCGGCCCGTCATTGCGATCGACGGGCCGGCGGGCGCGGGGAAAAGCACCCTGGCAGCGCACTTGGCGCGACGCTTCGGCTTTCTAAACTTAGAGACCGGGGCGATGTACCGCGCGCTGGCGTACAAGGCCATCGACCGCGACCTGGACCTGGAGGACGAAGCCAGCCTGGTAGAACTCTGCCTACAGACGACAATCGCGCTCGAGCCTGCGCGCGAAGGCAACCGGGTGTTGCTGGACGGGATGGATGTTTCACGGCGTGTCCGGGATGCGGATGTCACCGCCGCGGCTTCGAAGGTCTCGGTGCATCCCCGGGTGCGGGCGTGGATGGTGGCGGCGCAGCGCACGCTGGGGGTGGCGGGCGGCGTAGTGATGGAAGGCCGGGATATCGGCACGGCGGTCTTTCCGGATGCCGAGGTCAAGATTTTCCTCGATGCGGATCCGGAGGTTCGGGGCAACCGGCGCTTTCGCCAGGTAGCGGTGCCGGATGGACACCGGGCCGAGCAGGAGCATGCCGTGACGGAACGCGCGGTGATTGAAGAGATGAAGGCTCGCGACGCGCGTGACCGGACCCGCGCGGAGAGCCCGCTGAAGCCGGCTGCGGACGCCGTAGTGCTGGATTCTACGGCCATGTCGCTCGAAGAGGTTCTGGCGAAAAGCGAGGAAGTGGTGCGGGAGCGCTGGACGAGCTGACGGTGCGCATCGATCCGGGTGCCATTTTGCACACTTTTCGTGGCAGAATGCAAAAGGTAACGAATTTTGTGGAAATATTTGTCGGTTGTGCTAACCTTTGGTCATCGTTTGAAACAGATTGGTTTTCTGCAAAGGTTGTATGTCGAACCCCGAATCTGTATCTAGCGGCAAATTCAAGAAGCTTTAAGGAAATAACCAAATGGAACAGGGAACAGTGAAGTGGTTTAACGATGCCAAGGGGTTTGGCTTCATCAGCCGTCAGAACGGCGAGGATGTGTTTGTGCATTACTCGGCGATCAATTCGAACGGCTTCAAGAGCCTTCAAGAGGGTCAGGCTGTGCAGTTCAACGTGGTCAAGGGACCGAAGGGTTGGCAGGCGTCTGACGTTCAGCCTCTCTAGTAGCTCGTTCCACGAACACCAGCAAACAACGAGATTGGCAACAGGGATGGCTTCGGCTGTCCCTGTCTGCGTTTGCTCGTTGTCGCGGTGACAGGTGGGTCCGTGCCGGTGTACACGAAGACGAAAGCAGATTCCCTGCGGGACTGACAACAGAAGGGATGCGTGCCTCAGGGCTTTGGGGGAGGATCTGGCGGAGTGGTTGCGGGCGGCGTGGCTGCCGGCTCCACGGGGGTGAAGGTGGGGGAGATGGTGCTGGTCGCCTTGAACTTGCGGTAGTCCGAAAAGGTGGCGTGGAGCGTGCCATTGAGCGAGAAGAAAAGCAGGTAGCGCAGGTGGCCCTGGGCGTTGATTTCGCTGGGAAACCAGGCTTCGTTGTTGATGCGGCGCGCGGTAAACTCAAACGCCGTGCCTTTGGAGACGTCGGCGACCAGGCCGGCGCCGACCTTGAAGTTGTTGACGAAATGGCCTTCGAGGTGCTGGATCGACTTGTCCTGCTCGTCGATGGCGACCAGGCCGGCGAGCTCCTTGAAGGCGCCCTCGGCGGGGTTGTGGGTCTTGGCTTTGGGGTCGCCGGCGTAATCGACCAGGATGGTATCGCGGCCGGCCACCTGGATGCGGCGGGGATTTGAGAACGTGCCGAGCTCGAGGATGCGCGAGACAGTGACTTGGTCGTGGCCGGTGGGGTCGGTGGGTTTGCCTGCGGCGGCGGCTTTCTGCTGACGCTCGTGGGCCTTGGCGACTTCCTTGTCGATGCGTTCGTCTTCCTTCTTCTGCTCGTCGGCGGTTAGCGGTTTGCCGTCTTTGCTGAGCATGCGGGCGATGAGGACGTTATCGACGTAGGAGTATTCCGTGTCGCGGGAGACGCTCTTTTTGGGTCGGCCTTTGCCATCCGTCTCGTCGACCCGGGTGGCGCTGCGATAGATGTAGTTCTTCTGGATGGCTTCGGCCTGGCGTTGGTGGTCTTCGACCAGGTGCATGAGCGCCGGGATGTCGGGCAGGGGCCTGGGGTCGTCGGCCACGGGAGCTGCAGGCGCGGCCTGGGCAACGACGAGGTAGAAACAGACGGCGGCTGCGAGAAGAGGCATAGGGTCGATGGCGTATGGGACGAAGAGAACCTGAAGTGGAACCTGATGCGCGATTACCGGCTGCGGGAGATGCCGGGTACAGCCGATGGGACTAGCATATCAAGGGTGCGGAGTGTAAGCTTCGCGGCGGGGATGAGGGGACGATATGGCGACGAAGTTGAAGAAGACTGTGGGCGGAAGTGCTGCGGTATTGAATGGGATAGTCACTCATGGGACGGGCGACCAGGGTAAGGGTGCCGATTTACGATCGATGACGTTTGATGTGTTTCGGCGCTGGGGATACCTGCAGACGACGCTCGATCCGCTGGGGCAGTATCTGGCGAAGGAGCCTTTTCCGGTGGAGTTGCCGGAGGGAAGCGAAGACTTCGCCGCGGAGGCCCGGGGCTACTACTGCGGGACCTTCGGTGTGGAGTTTATGCACATCGCCAACGCGGAACGGCGCGAGTGGCTGGAGTCGCAGATGGAGCGCGAGGCTCCGGCGGTGGATGAAGCCAGGGTGTTGACGGGATTGATCAAGGCGGACATCTTCGAGCAGGTGATCCAGGCACGGTATCTCGGAACCAAGCGGTTTTCGCTGGAAGGTTTGACGGTGCTGATTCCGTTCCTGGACCGCATGCTTGAAGTGAGCGCGGGGGTCGGCGTGACCAAGGCCGTGATTGCGATGAGTCATCGTGGACGGCTTAACGTGATGACCAACACGATCGGTCGTGGGGCGAGCGAGATTTTCACCAAGTTTGAGGATGTAGATCCGCGCAGCACCATGGGCGGCGGCGATGTGAAGTACCACATGGGCGCGACCGGGGATTACGTCTCGCCCGAGGGCAAGTCGATCAGCTTGCACCTGGTTTCGAACCCGAGTCACCTGGAGGTTGTGGCGCCGGTAGCGTTGGGCAGGGCACGGGCGAAGCAGGCTCGCATTGATGATGCGGAGCACCTCCACGACAATGGCGAGAAGGGCAAGCACGAGGTACTGCCGGTGGTGCTGCATGGCGATGCGGCCTTCGCGGGCCAGGGTGTGACGGCCGAAACGCTGAACATGGCGACGCTGCATGGCTACAACGTAGGTGGCACGATCAACGTGATCGTGAACAACCTGCTTGGCTTTACGGCAACGCCGGAGGAATCGAACAGCTCGCGCTTTGCGACGGACGTGGCCAAGCGGATGCCAGTGCCGATCTTCCATGTGAATGCCGAAGATGCCAATGCAGTCATGCGGGTGGCGACCATTGCGGCCGAGTACAGGGCGAAGTTTGATTCGGACGTCGTCATCGACCTGATCGGCTACCGGCGCCATGGGCATAGCGAGGTCGATGATCCGACCGTGACTTCGCCGCGGCGGTACGCGCTGATCAAAGACATGCCGGAGCTTTACAAGACGTACGCGAAGCAGATTGGGATCGATCCGGCGGCTGAAGTGGCGGCCATGCAGGAGAAGTTTCTCGCCGACCAGAAGAAGGCCAAGGAAGCCGAACACCCACCCAAGCTGGCCGTGCTGCCGGACTACTGGAGCAAGTACCACGGCGGCAGCTTGAGCGCCGACGACAAGGCGTTGAAGACAGGCATTGATGCCGGGATGGTGAGGGAACTGGCGGCTGGACTGGTGAAGGTGCCGGAGACGTTCCACGTTCATCCGAAGGTGAAGAAGCTGTACGAGCAGCGGATGGAAATGGGCGAGGGCAAGCGGCCGTTCGATTACGGAATGGCGGAGCTGCTTGCGTTCGCGTCGCTGGTGAAGGCGGGGACACCGGTGCGGCTGACCGGGCAGGACTCGCAGCGCGGGACCTTCAACCAGCGGCACAGTGTGCTGACCGACACCGAGACCGAGGCGAAGTACATTCCGCTAGAGCATATGGCAGACGGGCAGGCCCGCTTCGAGGTCTACAACACCCTGCTGAGCGAGGCGGCGGTGCTTGGGTTCGAGTACGGCTACTCGCGCGACTACCCGGAGGCGCTGGTGCTTTGGGAGGCGCAGTTCGGCGACTTTGCCAACGGCGCGCAGATCATCATCGATCAGTTCATTAGCGCGGGTGAAGCCAAGTGGCACCTGCTTTCGGGCCTGGTCATGCTGCTTCCGCATGGGTACGAGGGCCAGGGGCCGGAGCACTCGAGTGCGCGGCTGGAGCGCTTTTTGCAGCTTGCGGCCAACGACAACATGATCATTGCGCAGCCTTCGACGGCCGCGCAGCACTTCCACCTGCTGCGCCGGCAGGCGATGCGCAGCTGGCGCAAGCCGCTGATTGTGATGTCGCCGAAGAGCATGTTGCGGCATCCGGATGCCTCGTCGAGTGTGGCGGATCTGGCGGCAGATGGCTTCCGCAACGTGCTTCCGGATCACGAGGTGAAGGAGCCGCGGCGGCTGCTGATCTGCTCCGGCAAGATCGGGCATAACCTGCGCGTGGAGCGGGAAAAGCGCAAGGATATGTCGGTCGGCGTTGTCTTTCTGGAGCAGATGTATCCGTGGCCCGAAGAGGAGATGCAGGCGGCACTCGATGAGCATCCGCGGGCCGAGGTGGTGTGGGTGCAGGAAGAGCCGGCCAACATGGGCGCGCGCTTCTTTGTGCTGCCGCACCTGCGCCGGATGGCCCGTGACCGCGTCGTGGTGAGCGTCAACCGGAGTGCGAGCGCGAGCCCGGCGACGGGTTCAGCCAAGGCGCATGATCTTGAGGAGAAGGCGTTGATCGATATGGCTTTCGGATCGAAGAGCTAAAGCATATTGTTTCGGCAACGATAAGAGGAAGACAAGGCCCACCTGCTCGGCATCTGAGCAGGTGGGTTTTGTTTTGGAGGACGGATGACGATCTTGACGGCGGAGGAGATGGGTGCGGTCGATCGCGCTACGGTGGAGTACGGCGTGGCCATGGAGGAACTGATGGAGGCGGCCGGGGAGGCGGTGGCTGCGTTTTGTTTGCGGCAGTATCCGCTGGCCCAGCAGGTGATGCTGCTTTGCGGCAAGGGCAACAATGGAGGCGACGGGCTGGTGGCGGCTCGTCTGCTGGCCGGCGATGGAGTTGGGGTGCGGGTGCTGCTGGTGGGCCGCATGGAGGACCTGACCGGCACGGCCGCGCTGGCGCTACGCAAGCTGCTGGATGAGACCGACGAAGGTGTTGTGGTCGAGATGGGCGAAAATTGGGAGCAGGCAGGTCTGGCGGAGCTGCTGGGAGAAGCGGATCTGCTGGTGGATGCGGTGGTCGGCACCGGATTCCAGCCTCCGCTGCGAGGCCTGGCTGTGGTCGTGAGAGAGGCGCTGGCGATGGTGAAGGTGCCCGTGGTTGCGGTCGACCTGCCGAGCGGATGGGATGCGGACTCGTACGAAGAGACGGCCGAGGGAAGCTTTCGGGCAGACGCGGTGGTTACGTTTACGGCGCCGAAGGTGGCGCATATATTCGGCCATCTGACGGCAGAGACGTTCGGGCCCGTGGTGGTGGCGGAGATCGGCACGCCCGTGGAGTTGGTGAAGGGTGGGCTCGGACTGAGCTGGACGGGCGCGAGCAAGGCGTTGACGGAGAAGGCGCGGCCGATCAACTCGAACAAGGGGAAGTTTGGCCATGTGCTCGTGGTGGGCGGAAGCTACGGGACGGCGGGCGCGCCAAGCATGGCATCCCTGGCTTGTTTGCGCGCGGGAGCGGGGCTGGTCACGGCGGCAGTGCCAAGGGAGCTTGTCGGTCTGGTCGGGGCGATTGCGCCGGAACTGATGGTGCGTGGGTTGGCGCAGGGTACGGAAGGAAGCGCGCTGGCTGCGAATGCAGAGGACGCGGAGCTGCTGACGGGCATCAAGCTTGTGGCGCTCGGGCCTGGGCTTTCGACCAAGGGCGAAGCGAGCGCGTTCGCCCGCGGCCTGGTGGATGCGGCCAAGGACAAGGACGGCAACTGGCTGCCGATGGTCATCGATGCGGATGCTCTGAACGCCTTCGATGCGGAACGGGCAAAGGGGCTGAATGGGGCAGGCCGCGTGCTGGTGCTGACCCCGCATCCGGGCGAGATGGCGAAGCTGCTGGGCGTGACCGTGAAGGATGTGGAAGCCGACCGGATCAACATCGCGCGCAGGTTTGCGACCGAGCATAGCCTCACCTTGGTGTTGAAGGGTTGGCGAACGCTGGTGGCGCATCCGGATGGGCGGATCGCGGTAAATACCACGGGCAATCCGGGCCTGGCGAAGGGTGGAAGCGGGGATATCCTGACCGGGATTGTGGCCGCCATGCTGGCGCAGCACCCGCAGAACGTGGCGGAAGCGGTCGAGGCGGCGGTGTATCTGCATGGGCTGGCGGCTGATTTTGCGGCGCATGCGATGGACGAGAAGACCGTGCTGGCAAGCGACGTCATTGCTCACCTGAGCGATGCGTTTCGCCACCGGGTTGAGGATGAGGATGGACTGTACTGGGTGTGCGGGTTGCGGAGGGCGAGGGTGTGAGCGAATCGGACGGGCTGGCGTATACGAGGGAGAAGCGTTTCAAGACGCGTTCGGTCGGCGGAACCCTGGCGATTGCCGGCATGATTGCGGAAATCCTTTCCGCACCGCGGCTGGTCGTCCTGCGCGGTGAGCTTGGCGCAGGCAAGACGACGCTGGTCAAGGGCTGGGTGGAATCGCTTGGCCTGGCCGCGTCTGCGGATGTGACGAGCCCTACGTTCACCCTGGTGCATGAATATGCAGGCCGCGGCAAACGCGTGTTTCACCTCGATCTCTACCGCCTGGAGACCGAGGCCGAAGTGGCCGCGCTGGGGCTTGAAGAAATGGCCGAAGAGCCGGGTGCCGTAGTTCTCGTCGAATGGGGAGACAAGTTTGCGTCCGTGATGGAACGGGCGGATGCCGAGATAGCCATGGAGCCTCTCGAAGGCGATGAGCGCAGCTTGTGGGTTCGCTGGCGGGAGTAGGTGTTTGGGGCCGTGGAAAGCGCGTAGGTTGCTGTTGGCTACGACAAAGAATCTGCCTAAGTCACAAACTTTACATACCCAAAAGGGTCTCGGGCAGGCTAGGCTTTTGCTATGGCAGCGATTCCGGCACGGTTGATGATCATTGGCAATGAGCGGTTGCACCTGGAGAAGCGTGCGGCGGTCCTGCGTCACTTCTGGGAGGTGACGACGGTTGCCCTGGACGAAGGGGCAGAGCCGACGCTGGATACAGAGATGGTTGTGGTGTGCCACTCGCTGCCCGAGCGCGAACGGCAGGACTGGGTGGAGCGCGTCCGCCAGGAGGTGCCGACCATGCTCGTCGTCAAGATAAACGGGTACGACTCCGGCCCGCACGCGAGCGCAGATGCTACGGTCGACGAGTCGCATGGGCCAGGGGCCCTGGTGTCTACGATTTACGGTCTTCTGACCGAGCGTGGGCTCGAAAGTCGTACGTGGCCGGACGAGGGCCCAGGGGGCATGTGGTTGCAGTGATGCTTTGTGCGGGCGTCGTCAGCGCCCGACCCGCACGGTAGGCAGGCCGGGGACGCCGCTGATGATGCCGAAAATCTGCAGCAGCCAGACCACGACGACCAGGACCACGATGATATTGATGATGGACTTGATCGACGAGGCCATCGGAATGCGATTAATCAGGCCAAGAACGACGCCGATGACCACGAGATAGATGATGATGTGCAGCAAGTCCATGTTGAATCCTTTGCGCGTCGCTGAAGATGGCGAAACCCTGGCCTATAGACGTATGTAGCCTCAGACGCTGGGTGAGCAGGGGCGGTTGGCTCAGGGGCCGAGTCCGTTGCGTTTCCGCTATGATTCGGGAGTGAAGGAAATTTCAGTTCAGGACTTGTTGAAGACGGGGGCTGCCGCGACCGATACAACGCTGGAGCGGCTGTTGCCTGGCGCAGACACGCCGCCGCACTCCATCCATCGCGCGATGCGTCACTCGGTGTTTGCCGGCGGCAAGAGGCTGCGTCCGGTACTGTGCATGGCGGCAGCGGCGATGGTTGCGGGCCGCGACCTGCCCGCGTCAATGGAGCTTGGCGCGGCGCTTGAAATGCTGCACACCTATTCGTTGATTCACGATGACCTGCCGGCGCTGGATAACGACGATCTGCGTCGTGGGCAGCCTACCTGCCACGT
Source organism: uncultured Granulicella sp. (assembly GCA_964282835.1). Taxonomy (GTDB): domain Bacteria; phylum Acidobacteriota; class Terriglobia; order Terriglobales; family Acidobacteriaceae; genus Edaphobacter. The sequence continues at coordinate 3,331,284 of OZ196157.1, read as the reverse complement.
GGTGTTCGGGGAAGCGACGGCAATTCTGGCGGGCGATGCCTTGCAAACGCTGGCCTTCCAGACGATCGGCGGGCTGCACTGCGCGGCCGAGGCCAAGGTGGCTGTGCTGCGGTCGGTGGCTGAGGCCGTTTCGACCGGCGTGGGCGCAGACCTGCCGGGTGGGCTTGCGCCGGGGATGATTGGCGGGCAGGTCATGGATATCGAGAGCGAAGGCACACCGCCCACGGCAGAGCTGGTGGAGCGGATACACCGGGCTAAGACCGGCGCGCTGATTACGGTTTCTGTCGTCGCCGGAGGACATCTGGCGGGCGCCGATGCAGACACGATCGAGCGGCTGCGGACCTTTGGCGAAAAGGCGGGCCTGGCGTTCCAGATCGTCGACGATGTGCTGGATGTGACCGCGGACTCGGCCCAGCTGGGCAAGACGGCGGGCAAGGACACGGCCAGCGACAAGGCCACCTGGCCGGCGGTGTTCGGGCTCGAGCAGTCGCGCCACGATGCGGCGGAGCTGATCGCCGACGCTTTCAAGGCGCTGGAGCCGTTCGGGACCGGAGCCGACGCCTTGAAGGCGCTTGCGACCTACCTGACGACACGGAGCAACTAGGCCCGCCATGAAGCACGAGCAGGCCGACATGTGGACGGACGAAGATATCTGGCGGGCGCTGCGTGACTGCTACGATCCGGAGATCGCGCTGAATGTGGTAGAGCTGGGACGGGTTGTGTCGATAGCTCTGCGCGTGGACGAAGACGCGCCTGGCGCAGGCATCGCCGGCGTACGGCCGAGGCAGCGCGTGGCGGTGAGCATGCTGGGCAACGACGGGAGCCCGGAGGAAGAAAGCCGCTGGGCCTTGCTCCGGGGGTTGGTGGAGAATCGTCTGCTGGGCCTGGAAGGCGTTACGCGGGTGGAGGTGGAGATGCTTGCGGAGCCGAAGTGGACGCCGGCCAGGATATCTGCTGCGGGGCGCAAGCTGCTGGGGCTGGATGGAGTGGTATTTCCGATTTTGAACAATCGTGTGCGTGGGTAGACTGAGATTATGGGTGGTCGGGTAAAGCGCGTGGGCAAGGGTGAGAAGGTTCCGCCGGTACATCCGTTCGACCGCACCTTCGGGACCGATACGGGTGGCCTGATTCGCCGGGCCGAACTGGTGACGGGACACGCGAGCGACGAGCATGTGACGGCATACTACGCGGTGGCGCCTTCGATCCTTGAAAAGCTGGTGGACATCTGGCTGCAGACCAGGCCCGTGAAGCCGGTGGAGCAGTATACGTTTCTCGATGTCGGGGCAGGCAAGGGGCGAGCGATGCTGTGCGCCTCGCTGCATCCATTTCGAGAAGTGGTGGGGGTGGAGCTGAACCCGGGGTTGGCAGGGATCGCCCGGGCGAACGTAAAGGCCTTCAGCGAGCATGGTGAGGGTCCGCTCGCCCCAGTGCGTGTAGTGGAAGGCGATGCGCTCGAGGTGGAACTGCCCGCCGGGCCCATCGTGGCTTACATGTTTCATCCCTTTGAGGAGCCGGTGCTGCGCCAGTTCCTGAAGCGCGTGGAAGTGCTTTTCGCCGGCCGGCCGGGTGAGTTCGACCTGCTTTATGTGAATGCCGAGCATGGCTGGGTAGTGGATCGCTTTGCAGGATTCGAGCGCGTCTTCCACGGCATGGTGCCGATGAGTGGCGAAGACCATCTGGCGGACATGGCCGAAATCGCCGAGCAAGAGGAATACGGGTCGACCGGCGACGAGATTTGTATGATTTACCGCTGGCGGGGCTTGCCGGAATGGGGCAGTTGGGATTAGATAGAGAAGTTCCTTGCTGAGAATTAGACGCCCTTCGCCGTGTGCAATCCAACACGCGGCGACAACGTGCATGCAGAGCTTCGATCGTTGCCTGGAGATGGTATGGACCGCAGAACCCTCGGGCTGAGGGTGTGGACGCTGTTGCTGATGTTGTTTTCGGCGTGGCTGACGGCCGGCGCCGAACAGGGCACGCTGGTGGCGGATGCGCACGTCAACGCGGCGCTGCCGGCGGTAAACAGCGGAGCAATTTCAAACATCAATGTGGGCGGCGGGTACACCGGGCTGGTGCAGTTCGATCTCAGCCTGCTGCCGACGGGGACGACCGCATCGCAGATCTCACGCGCCGTGCTGCGCCTCTACGTAAACCGGGTGGATACGGCTGGGCTGGTGAGCCTGCAGCCGGTTGGCGCGGCGTGGAGCGAATACGGCGTTACCTATCAAACGTTGCCCACGCTCGGCAGCGCGGTTTCGTTGTTCGGCGTCAGCCAGGCTGGGGGATATGTTGCGATTGACGTGACGTCTGTGGTGCAGGGCTGGGTGGCCGCTCCGGCAGGGAACTACGGGCTCGCACTGACGGCGGGTACGGCGGTGGTGCAGTTCGATAGCAAGGAGAATGACCTGACGGCCCATCAGCCTACGCTCGATGTGGAGTTGGTGTCGCAGGGGCCGGCCGGACCTAGCGGGCCTGCGGGGCCGAGTGGCGCCCAAGGGCCCACGGGTAAGGTCGGCGCGGCGGGGCCGGCCGGGGCAACGGGACCTGCGGGATCAGCCGGGCCGGCTGGAGCTACCGGGGCAGCTGGGCCGGCAGGGCCCGCAGGCGCGCAGGGACCATCCGGCTTCACCTATGAAGGGACCTATAGCTCCGCGTCCAACTACGCGTTGAGCAATGTGGTGATCTACAACGGATCCAGTTACATCTCGCTGGTAGCCAGTAACCACGGCAACACGCCGGATGCCAGCCCCACTTACTGGGGGCTTGTCGCTTCGGGGGCTACAGGAGGATCAACCGGTAATCCTATTACGACCACAGTAGCTTCGAGTTACCAGGGAGCTTACTCCTCCGCAACCAACTACAACCTGAATGACATCGTTCTGTATTCAGGTTCGAGTTATGTTTCCCTGCTGGCAAGTAACCACGGCAACACACCCGGCCTGAGTCCTACCTACTGGGGCTTGCTGGCGTTTGGTGGCCAGGGTATCGGGCCGCAGGGGCCGGCAGGGCCCGCAGGTGCCGCGGGAGCGCAGGGGTTGCCTGGGCTGGGGTTCGAAGGGGCGTATGCATCGGCGAATAACTACGGGCTGGACGATGTGGTGTCGTGGCAGGGATCAAGCTACATTTCGCTCATGGCAAGTAATCACGGCAACACGCCGAGCCTGTCGCCGACCGCCTGGGCGTTGCTTGCGCAGGCAGGCATCGGCACCACCGGAGCGACAGGTGCTGCGGGACCGGCGGGGCCACAGGGGCTGATCGGGCTTACCGGACCAACCGGGGCTACCGGCGCGCAGGGACCTACCGGTCAGGTGGGTCCGCGCGGGCTGCCCGGGCTGGTCTACCAGGGGACCTATGCCTCGTCGACGAACTACGCGCTGGGAGACGTGGTGCTTTGGCAGGGTGCGAGCTGGGCCTCGCTGGTGGATGCCAATCACGGCAATACCCCAAGCTTTTCGCCCAGTTACTGGGGCGTGCTGACCGAGCAGGGCCCCACAGGCGCGACGGGCATTACGGGCGCGCCTGGGCCTACAGGGGCGACGGGTGCGCTGGGCCCGGTCGGGCCTCCGGGCGAACGGGGCGACCAGGGTTTGCAGGGGATTGCCGGCCAGGCGGGCGCGCAGGGTATTCCCGGGGTGAAGGGAGACCAGGGGCTTTCCGGTCCCATGGGGCCGCAGGGCGTTCCGGGTCCGGTCGGCATTACTTTCCAGGGCAGTTACAGCTCCGCGACCAACTATGCGCTGGCCGCTGGCGTGGTCTACAACGGCTCGGGGTATGTGTCGCTGGTGGCGAGCAACCATGGCAACACGCCGGATCAATCGCCCATGCAGTGGGCCTTGTTCGCGGCCGCCGGCGCGGGTGGCGCTACCGGCGCAGTAGGTCCTGCAGGAGCTACCGGCCCGAGCGGCCCACAGGGCGTGCAGGGTTTGCAGGGGCTGACCGGTAATACGGGAGCGGTGGGACCACAGGGCCCGCCAGTGGTGAACTACACCGGAAACTATAGCTCCGTGATGAATTATGCGTTGAACGACGGGGCGAGTTATGGCGGATCGACTTACGTTTCTCGCATCAGCGGAAATCATGGGAATACGCCGGATCAGTCGCCGGCGCAGTGGGCCGTACTGGTTTCGAAGGGAGATACCGGAGCTATCGGAGTAGCCGGTGCTACAGGGCCGCAGGGGCCCGCTGGGGCCAGCGGAGCCATGGGTGCGACTGGGTTGACAGGCCCGCCAGTTACTTTTATTGGGGGATGGCTGACAACACGAAGTTACTTGGTCGGCGACGCGGTGAGTTATGGGGGAGGGAGTTACATTGCGCTCGTGGCGAATAGCGGGCGCGAGCCGGATATCTCGCCGCTTTACTGGGGAAGTCTGGCGCAGGCCGGGGGTGCGGGTCCGGCCGGGCCGGCGGGCGCGACAGGTTTGCAAGGGCCGACGGGCTATCCGGGGCCTGCCGGAGCGATGGGTGCTGCAGGAGCCAACGGGCCTCAGGGGGCGATGGGGCCGGCCGGTCCTGCGGGAGCCGCAGGCCCGCAGGGTGTAGCCGGACCCCAGGGCGCAGCGGGAGTTGCAGGGCTCGCTTACCGGGGGCCGTATAGCTCCACCATCAACTACGGGTTGGATGATGGCGTGATTTTTGGCGGGTCGACGTACATTTCGCTGGTGAGCGGCAACGTGGGTAACACGCCGGGTGCTTCCCCTTCGTTCTGGAGTGTGCTGGCGGCCGCGGGTGCGCCTGGAGCCACCGGCCCGGCGGGTGCGAACGGCACCAACGGCGCTACGGGTGCAAGCGGGCCCGCGGGGCCGCAGGGTGTCCCGGGGGTGGCTGGCACGGCGGGGGCCAACGGGGCTCCGGGCCTGGTCTTCCAGGGGCCCTACAGCTCCACGGCGAATTACGCGTTGAACGATGCGGTGACGTATAGCGGCTCCAGCTGGCTGTCGCTGGTGGGGGGCAATCACGGCAATCTGCCGGGTGCCTCGCCCGCGGCATGGGCGGTGCTGGCGCAGGCCGGCGCCGTGGGGGCAACCGGCGCAACCGGAGCCGCAGGAGCTGCCGGCACCGTCGGTCCGCAGGGTCCGGCGGGCACTCAAGGGCCTGTGGGCGCGACAGGAGCTGCGGGAATCAACTTTCGCGGAACGTGGGTGAGTGGGAGCGGCTACGCGGTAAACGACGCCGTAACCTTTGGCGGGGCGACGTACCTTGCGCAGACGGCGAACAACTCGGTTGAGCCGGATACCAACGCGCAGGTGTGGTCGGTGCTGGCGGCTGCGGGTCTGGCAGGACCGACGGGTGCCGCAGGCACAGCAGCCACGGTGAGCGTGGGGCAAGTGATTACGGGCGCTGCCGGCACGAACGCCTCGGTCACGAACTCTGGAACGGCCAGCGCGGTGGTGTTGAACTTCACCATTCCCCAAGGAGCGGCTGGAACCGGAGGCGGCACGGGCACGGGCGGGGGTGGCGGTACGAGCGGCGTTCCGTATGCGGCGATGTACCACGCCGTAAGCTATGCGGCCACGTATTACTCGGTCAACAACACCAACCAGGCGGCCAACGAGACGGCCAGTGTGTTGACGTGGGTGCCGGCTGGCTGCTCGGCGACGAAGCTTGTGGTGTACTCGCAGCAGGGTGCGACCATTACGGTGGCGCTTCGTACAGGGATGCCGGGAAGCATGGTGGATTCAGCCTTGACCTGCCAGGTAAGTACGGGCACCAGCTGCACGGCGAACGGGAATGTGACGGTGCCGGCGGGGGGCTTTGTGGATATCGGCATTACTCATGCGGACTCGAATCCCGTGGGAGTGTGGACGGCGGTGAGCTGCAATTAGAGCGGGTGACGCCATGAGCAGACGAAGGCAAAGGCAACCGCAGATTCCCTGCGGGAATGACAACAAGAAGGCTGGGCAGTCGCGAAATCTAATCTAGAGGAACAGGAGGCGGCGTAGCGCGGCAGCAAGTTGGGCAAGGATCGCCCGGTCGGGCGCGGGCTCTTCGAGCTGCTGCTCGAGTTGCCGGGCGAGCTCGGTGCCTTGCGGGAAGCCGAACATCCCCAGGGTTCCGGCCAGTTTGTGAGCGGTGGCGGCGGCCTCGTGCCGGAGCGACGAAGGAAGAGGATCGGCGGCGGCGGCCCGGTCGAGCAGGTCGAGCCGCTCGAGGATCTGGGGCCGGCTACGTTGCCAGATGGCCGCAATCGCGGACGCCATGTTGCCGGGCTGGGAGCTGGGCATGGCTCGATAGTAGACTCATCCCATCGGGGAGCAAATTCGGCGGTCTGGGGTGTCTGGTGAAGGCTATGGTTTGGGCGGCGATGGGCGGTCTGGTGCTTGGGGGTGGGATCGCGCGCGGGCAGGTGGTGGATGCTTCGGTCTGCGATGTGGTCAATCATCCGGCCAAGTTCGATGGCAAGATGGTGCGGGTCAAGGGCGTCGTTTCGGCCGGTTTCGACTCGTTGATCGTGCGTGGGGACACGTGCGATTCGGCGTTGTGGCTGAACTATCCGGCAGGCACTAAGGCTAAAAGTGGGCCTGCAGCGGTCGTGACGATGCAGCTTGCGGGCGGCACCGCGGCGCCGGTACCTGCGTGGGCCTCGCGGCCAGCCGTGATGCTGGACCGCAATGCGGATTTCGCGACCTTTGATACGCTGCTCTCCGCAAAAGTGAAAACGCCGGGCATATGCCTGGGCTGCGTCAAGAACGATGTGACGGCGACGCTGGTCGGGCGAATCGACGGAACCGAAAACACCGGCCTGGTGCGCGACGAAGCGGGCGCGGTCAAGTCGCTTGATGGTTTCGGCAACCTGAGTGCGTATCCCGTGCGGCTGGTGCTGCAGTCTGTCTCCGGGGCGACCGCGCAGGAGATCGATTTTACGAAGGCACCGAAGGTGAAGGACGACGGCCAGGGCAGCAGCGACAAGGACTCCAACAAGCTGGCGCGGGCCGCGGAGGCAGCCTTTCCGAAAGGAAGCGATGCGACGAGCATGCTCGACCGGGCGCTTTCCGCCTATGGTGCTGCAGGGGTCGATAATGGAGTCACGGTGGGGTTCGGCGGCACGGCCGAGCTTGTAGATGGAGGCAAGGCCGCGAAGAGCTCGCCCGATGGTGTGTTGTTTCTGGTCCGCTTCGACCCCGACAAGCTGAAAGGCGATGCGTTGAGCCGGGCGCTGGCGCACCAAGGCTCGGAGATTGCCTCCGAACGGGAAAAGAGCGTGCCGGCCTACCGGGCGGTGGAAGCGCAGGCCTGGCAGGCGGTGTTGCTGGTGACGATTGGCGAACATGGTAAGTCGCTGATGCTGCCCGGTGGCATTGTGATGTGGAACGCGGACTGGCCCGAGGCCGAGAAGACCGGCAATGCGAGCACGGCCCTGAACGACTATGTAAATACACGGGAGCAGAGTCCGCGATAAGGCTGTTATTTCGCGAAAACCTGGCTCATGTCCGCGAAGGCTTTGAACTCGAGCGCGTTGCCGGCGGGGTCGTAAAAGAACATGGTGGCCTGTTCGCCGACCTGGCCCTGAAAGCGGATGTGGGGCTCAATCTCGAAGTGAATGCCGGCTGCTTTCAGGCGGCCGGCCAGGTCGTTCCAGCGGCTCATGGTGAGGACGACGCCGAAGTGTGGCACGGGTACGGCGTGGCCGTCCACCGGGTTGTGGTGCGGCCGGGCGGTCGTAGGAGCCAGGTGGGCGACGATCTGGTGGCCGAAAAGGTCGAAGTCGATCCATTCGGCGCTCGACCGGCCCTCGGGACAGCCCAGAGTCTGGCCGTAGAAGCTGCGGGCGGCGGCGAGATCGTTGACGGGAAAGGCGATGTGGAAGGGCGTCAGGGTGTCCATCCTGACAGGATACGAGAGGGTGAGTTGTGAAGGAAGTCAGAAGGGCAGACAACGGTTAAGGCAACCGCAACCGCAGATGCCCTGCGGGCATGACAACAAAGGCACTAATGCGTGACCGGAATGCGGATCGCGAACTCGGTTTCGCCGGGTGTTGACGAAAAGCGAACGGTACCGCCGCACTGCTCGACGATACGGTAAACGATGCCCAGGCCCAGGCCGGTACCTACGCCGACCGGCTTGGTGGTGAAGAAGGGATCAAAGATTTGCGACTGGCAGTCGAGCGGGATGCCTTCGCCGTGATCGGTAATGAGGATGCAAAGTTCCTGACGCGTAGGCGACACGCTTTCAGCCCACGTCTTGATGCCGATCCGGCCCTGCTGGGGCGAGGCGTCGATGGCATTGTCGAGCAGGTTGGTCCACACCTGGTTGAGTCCCTGGCAGCCGGTTTCGAGTGCAGGCATGTTGGGAGCCAGCGACTTCTCGAGCGTAATCTCCTTTTCGCGCAGCTTGTGGGCGAGGATCACGATCGTGTTATGAATCGAGGTGTTGACGTCGATGGATTGCTTCTGTCCACGGCCTTCGTAGGCATAGCTTTTTACCGCGTGGACGAGGTCGGTGACACGGCCGATCGACTCTTCGATTGTGCCTACAAGCTGCATGGAAGAGACCAGCGCCTCCAGCCAGTTCAGCGCATCGGTAAGGTCGACGTCGCTCAGGGCGTGGCGTGCGCAATCCAGCGTGCGGGAATCGATGCCGACTGAAACGAGTGTGGGGGCAAGTTTCCAGGCGGCTGCTACGTGGGCTGATTCCATCCAGACGGTCAGCGCGTCTTCGGCGTCGGCCTGCTCGAGCGACGTGAGCGTCGGCTTTGCCTTGGCGGAAAGTGCGTACTCCTGCAACTCGTATAGACACTCTTTTTGAGCGGGAGAAAAGTCTTTTTTGGCCCAGACCGCGCTGAGCTGGTGCATCCGGGTAAGGTTTTCGCGCAGTTGCGAGGCGGCGCGACGGGCGGCAGAGCCCGGATTGTTCAGCTCGTGCATCAGCCCGGCAGCGAGCGTTCCGAGCGAGGCAAGCTTTTCCTGTTGGAAGCTCGTCACCTGCATTTTTGCGAGCCGGTACGCCATGTTGCCGAGCACCGCCTTGCGGACGCCGGGGCAAAAATTCATCACCTGCCAAAACTGGTCTTCGGAAAACTCGATGAGTTCCCCGGGCTCGATGGCATGCAGACTTGTAGGCGAGGGGATGTTCGCCAGCAGGGCCACTTCGCCGAACGCGGCACCGTGCTCATAGATGTAGGCCGTGTGGTCGCTGCCATCCTGGGTAACGTAGGAAAGCCGCAGCGAGCCGCTGAGGACGATCCAGAAGTTGTGCGTAACCTCACCCTGGCGAAAGAGAGCCTGCCCGGGCTGCAAGGTGACGATGGGCGTGGTGGAGAGATAGTTCAGCTCTTCATCGCTCAGCGATTCAAGAATGGGCACCGAGCGTAGCTTGGAGGCGAGCTCGGGCGAGAGCCGAGGCAGGGTGTCGAGTTGGGGGTTCGTGTTCATGAGTGAGCAGTCATAGCGTGGCAAGGTATTGGTGAACGAACTGGATGGCAATGGAGCCTTCGCCGACCGAGGAGGCGACGCGCTTGACAGAGCCGTGACGTACATCGCCGGCGACAAAAATGCCGGGGACTGTGGTTTCAAGCAGGTAGGGATCGCGGTCGAGACGCCAGGGGATATCGGTTTTGGTTTTCAGATCGGGGCCGGCAAGCACAAAACCCTTGTTGTCGCGGGCTATCGAATCGGGCAGCCAGGAGGTCTTCGGTTCGGCACCGATGAAAATAAAGACCGAGCCGCCGGCGCGCTTCTGCTCGCCCTGTGGCGTGTTCAGCGTAATGCATTCGAGATGCGTGTCGCCCTCAAGCGCCCGTAATTCGGTGCCGGTTTCTACGATGATGTTGGGGGTGGCGGCAATCTGGTCGATGAGATAGCGCGACATGGATTGCTCTAGACCCGGCCCGCGCACCAGCATGCGCACCTCGCGCGCGTGGCGGGAGAAGTGCATGGCCGCCTGGCCCGCGGAGTTGGCGCCGCCGACAATGTGCACGACCTCGTTCGAGCAGGTGTTGGTTTCGGTAAGCGCGGCGCCGTAGAAGAGACCGGCACCGGAAAAGCGTTCTTCGCCCGGAATCTGCAGGCGCAGGTAGTCGACGCCCGTGGCGATGAGGCAGACCCGGCAGGAAAGTTCGCGGTCGTCCGACAGTTTGAGGATGTGGTAGCCGTTTTCCGAGCGGATAGAATCGACGCGCTGGGTGAGGAACTCGGCGGAAAGACGGCCGGCCTGCAGCGTGGCGCGCTTGGCCAGCTCTTCGCCGGAAATACCGTCGGGAAAGCCCAGGTAATTTTCGATTTTGGACGAGCTGCCTGCCTGGCCGCCGGGGGCGAGCGCGTCGATCAGCAGGGTGCTCAGGCCTTCCGAAGCACCATACACGCCGGCCGCCAGACCCGCCGGGCCGGCACCGACCACGACTACGTCGTAGTAAGCCTGTTGGGCTTCGGTGCGCAGGCCTACCTTGTTGGCGAGCTCGGTGGTGGTGGGCTGGATCAGCGACGAGCCATCGGGAAAGAGCACCACCGGGAGCTTGCCGTCGTCGATCCCCTGGTCGCAAAGCAGCTGCAGGCAGGATGCATCCTGGTCCGGGTTGAGCCATTTGAAGGGAATCTGGTTACGCGAAAGGAAATTGCGCACCGTGTGGTCGCCATGCGACCAGCGCGGGCTGATCAACTGCAGGCCGTCGTAGGGGAGCTTGCGGCCCTGGTTCCAGGCCTGCAGCAGGTCGTCGAGGACGGGGTAGAGCTTTCCCTCGGGTGGATCCCACGGCTTGTTGAGGTAGTAGTGGATGCGCGCCGAGTTGATGGCGCGGATGGCGGCTTCGGTGTCGGCATAGGCCGTGAGCAGCACGCGCCGGGCATCGGGATAAAGCTTCATGGTGCGCTCGAGAAAATCGACGCCGGTCATGCCGGGCATGCGCTGGTCGGAGAGAAAGAGCGCCACAGTCTCTTTCCGCTCGATCAGCTGAGCGCAGATATCGAGCGCCGCCTGGCCGGACGCCGCGCGCAGGATGCGATGCTTTTCCCCATACTTGCGGCGCAGGTCCTGGACGACGGCTTCGAGTACAGAGACATCGTCGTCGATTGCGAAAAGGATTGGCTTTGGCATACTGCGATTATCTCGCGTTTGGATTGGATGAGGAGCCAGGCGAGAATGGTGCAAGGATTGCTGTACCGATTGAAGACAGGATTGGCGACCCCGCGCGATGCGCCGATGAGGGAGTTGCGGCGCGCTCTGGCCGGCGGAGGAAACACGATGAACCGGATCATTCTGGCAGACGACCAGGCCATCTTTCGAGCAGGCGCGGCACGCGTGCTGGCGCTCGAAGACGATATGCGCATTGTGGCGCAGTGCGATGCCGCGGGCAAGCTGGCCGGGGCGGTGGCGAGCAATCGCTGCTCGGTGGTGCTGTTTTCTTCAGCCATGTGCAAGGACCTTGGAAGCATGCTCGACCTTGTGGCGGAAGCCGGCAGCCTGGGTGTCCTGATCGCCGAAAAGAGCGAGCACCTTGCCGAAGGCAATGCTTCCCGGCTGGCCGGCGTGGTCGGCCGCAGCATCACCGGGCCGGAGCTGATCGATTGCGTGCGGCTCGTGGCCAGGGGACAGCGCTGCGTGCAGCGCGGCAACGTGACCACCATGCCGCCGCCCGATGACGTAGGCGCCCGGGTACGCGACCGCCTGACACCCAAGGAAATGCAGATCGTCGCCCTGATTGTGCAGGGCCGCAAGAACAAGGACATCGCCAGCCAGTTGAACACCAAGGAGCAGGTGATCAAGAACTATCTGCGCAGCATTTACGACAAGATCGGGGTCAGCGACCGGCTGGAGCTTGCGCTGTTTACCCTGCACCACCGGGTGCTTGCGGAGGCGGCAGCTAAGGCGGGTACGTTGATTCAGATGAAGTCGGCTTGAATCGAGCAACAGAACGACTAGGATCACAAGGAAAGAAGGATTAAGAAACAAGCTGTTGTTTCTAAATCCTTTTTTCCCTTCGATCCTAGTTCCGCCTTCTTAAATCCCAGGTCCGGATTCATTCAGGTCGGCCTGTTTGCTGGCGTGGGTTACCTTCTCGGCGATGGACTTGGCCTGGGTGAAGAGCAGCAGGTAGTCCGGGCCGCCGGCTTTTGAATCCGTGCCGGACATGTTGAAGCCGCCAAACGGATGTGCGCCGACCATCGCGCCCGTGCACTTACGATTGAGATAGAGGTTGCCGACGTGGAACTCTTCACGGGCGCGGTCGAGGCGTTCCTCCGACTGGCTGTAGATGGCGCCGGTTAGCCCGTATTCGGTGTTGTTGGCGATCTCGAGCGCATGGTCGAGATCGTTAGACTTGATCACGGCAAGCACGGGCCCAAAGATTTCTTCAAGCGCGATCCGGGCGTCCGGCGCGACATCCGCAAACACCGTAGGCGCAATGTAGTAGCCGCCATCGAGCGTAACCGCTTCGCCGCCGGTAACCAGGCGGGCCTCGGACTTGCCGACTTCGATGTAGTCGAGCACGCGCTTGTAGGCGACAGGGCTGATGACCGGGCCGCCGTAGAAGTTATGCGCGGGGTCGCCCTGCTTGATGGCTTCGACGCGCTCGACCAGCTTGTCTGTAAACACGTCATAAAGTGACGCATCGACAATAGCGCGGGAGCAGGCACTGCACTTTTGCCCGCTGAATCCGAAGGCCGAAGCCACAACGCCATCGAGTGCGGACTCGAGATCGCAGTCGCCGTCGACGATGATGGCGTCCTTGCCGCCCATTTCGAGGATGGTGCGCTTGATGAACTTCTGACCCGGCTGTGTTTTGGCGGCGGACTCATGGATTTCGAGCCCCACCTTCTTGCTGCCGGTAAAGGCGATAAAGCGTGTGTGCGGGTGCGCCACGACGGCTGAGCCGAAGCCAGGCCCCGCGCCGGGGCAGAAGTTGACCACGCCCGCGGGCATGCCGGCTTCTTCCAGCAGCGAAAAGAACTTGGCCGCGATAGTAGGGGCGTCGATCGAAGGCTTGAGCACGACCGTATTGCCCGTGACAATGGCCGCGGCCGTCATGCCGGCCATGATGGCGAAAGGAAAGTTCCAGGGCGGAATGACGGCACCGGCGCCGAGCGGAATATAGCGGAAGGCGTTGCGCTCGCCCGGAAACTGGATGGGGGTCGTCGCGCCGTCAAGCCGCAGGGCTTCGCGGGCGTAAAACTCCAGGAAGTCGATGCACTCGGACACGTCGGCGTCGGCCTCGGACCAGTTCTTGCCTACCTCGTAGGTCAGCCAGGCGCAAAAAGTCATCTTGCGGAGCTTGATGAGACGCGAGACCTCGAGGAGGAGGTCGACGCGCTGCTGGAGGGGGCTGCGCGACCAGGTGGCGAAGGCTGCGACGGCGGCGGCGACTGCTGCCGGCGCGTGTTCGGCCTCCGCAAGCTGGTGGATGCCGACGACCTGCGCGGGGCGCGCGGGATTGGTGGAGGTGAGCTTGTCGCCGGTGCGGATGCGATGGCCGGCGATAACGAGATCGTACTCATGGCCGAGCTCGGCGGCGACAGCGGCCAGGGCGGCCTGCATGTCGCGTTTGTGGTCGGCATCGGAGAAGTCGTAGAAGGGCTCGTTGACGAAGGCGGGAAGCTGGGCGAGGCGGTCGGCTGAAGTCATCCCGATCATTTTACGCTTGGGAGGGGAAGCCTTAACACGGTTCGACACGGAGGCACACGAATCTAATGGTGGCTGAGCGGTAGAATAGAGGCGATGCTTGAGCTTGGGTTTGTAAGAAACAACTTGCAGTTGGTTGAGGCAAAGCTGCGCACGCGGAGCGGTGACGCCGCCGCGGCGCTGGCGGGATTTGCGGAGATAGACCTGGCGCGGCGCGAGGCTGTGACGCGGGTAGAGACCCTGAAGGCCGAGCGTAATCGGCTAAGCCTCGAGATTGGAACGCTGCGCAAAAGTGGAGGCGACGCCGCCCAGCTGACCGAGCAGGTAAAAACCTTGAAGCTCGAAAGCGAGGCGCTCGAGACCGAAGCGGCAAAGGCCGAAGAACGCCAGCGCGAGATGATGCAGATGCTGCCGAATCTGCCGCTCGATTCTGTGCCGGTCGGCGACGGCGAACAGGATAATGTGTGTGTGAAGACCTGGGGCGACAAGCCGGAGTTCGGCTTCGCAGCCAGGCCGCATTGGGAGCTTGGCGAAGGTCTCGGCATCCTGGATTTCGAGCGGGCGGCCAAAATCTCCGGCTCCCGCTTCGTCGTGCAGTTCGACCAGGGGGCGAGGCTCGAGCGGGCGCTCGCCAACTTCATGCTCGACCTTCATACGCGCAGCCATGGCTACACCGAGGTGCAGCCGCCTTCAATGGTGAACTCGAAGAGCCTGTTCGGCACCGGCCAGCTGCCCAAGTTTGCCGAAGATCTGTTTCACTGTGATGAGTTCGTAGCGGGCACTTACCAGGATAACGACCACTGGATGATCCCGACAGCGGAAGTTCCAGTCACTAACATCTTTCGCGATGAGACCTTGGATGATAGTGACCTGAATGTTAATTTCTGCGCTTACACCTCCTGCTATCGAAGCGAGGCAGGGAGTTATGGCAAGGATGTAAGAGGACTTATCCGGCAGCACCAGTTCCAGAAGGTCGAGTTAGTGAAATTTGTAAGACCTGCCGACAGCGAAGTCGAACACGAAGCTCTGACCGGCCACGCGGAAGCAGTGCTGGAGGCGCTTAGGCTACCCTACCGGCGCATGCTGCTCTGCACGGGAGATATGGGCTTCAGCGCGGCCAAGACGTACGATCTCGAAGTCTGGCTACCCGGCCAGGGTTTGTATCGGGAAATATCAAGCTGCTCGAATTTCGAGGCGTTCCAGGCGCGGCGCGCGAACATCCGCTACCGCGCTCCTAGCGCCAGGAAAGCTGAGTTCGTCCACACCTTGAATGGCAGCGGCCTGGCTGTCGGCAGGACTTATCTGGCGATCCTCGAGAACTTTCAGCAGGAAGATGGGTCTGTAAGGGTGCCTGAGGTTCTGGTGCCTTACATGGGTGGAGCGACAGTGATTACCAAGCAGAGCGGTGCGTGGATGAAGAAGGGGAAGGCCTGATGCTCAAGATGCTGCAAAGCTACATTTTCTGGTCGCACGAGCGGGGTAGCTTTCCTTACGATGTCATGGTGACTCTGATTCTGTTGTTCCTGTTTGTGACGCCGCACTTTGTCGATTTTGGAGACAAGTTGGTAGAAACGGTGGCGCTTCCGTCCAGCTCCGTACTGGTGAAGGAAGCCGGGCGTAAAGGGGACCGGGCGCAATTCGAGTACGAAATCCGGGCCGATGACGTGGCCGGAGCCAGGACGGACGCGGAGATGAAGGCAGCCATTCTCCGCGTGGTGGAGCCTATTTCAGGTGAAGTAACGCTGGAGCGCTTCGAGGCGATGAAGGATGCGAAGGGTACCATCATCGCTTACCAGGCATGGGTTCTGCGCTAAAACGAAGGTGAAAGCACGACGGAGAGCTTTATGAAAGCAGTTGGATTGGGAGTGGCTCTGTTTGCGGGTGCGGCCCTGGGGCAGCAAGCTGACCTTCAGGCAACACTGGCGAAGTTGGATGCGGCGAGCGCACGTTTTACTTCAGCGGAAGCGCGGGTGCATCGCGAGGCTTATAACTCGGTCGTCCGCGATGTGGATGACAAGCAGGATGGATCCATCTACTTTGTGCGAGACCAAGGCGGTAACACTCAGATGGGCTTGAAGACGGAAGGCAAGGGCGCCCGTACGGTGGAGTACAAGAACGGCACGGTGCGCGACTATAACCCCGGCATCAATTGTTATGACACCGTGACGCGGCCCGGTATCGATACGTACCTGACGCTTGGTTTCGGCGGTAGCGGGAAGGACCTGGCAAAATCCTGGGAGATCACCGACAAGGGGTCTTCCATGATGGCCGGAACCAAGGTGGAACAGCTCGATTTGGTTCCAAAGGACGCCGGGGTAAAGAACAATGTCAGTAAGGTAACTCTCTGGGTCGATCTGGATCGCGATGTGAGTCTAAAGCAGGTGTTCTATTCGCCTTCAGGTGACTACAACACAGCCGTCTTCAGTAATATCGACACCAAGAAGACTCCCACTCTAAGTAAGTACGCTATTCGCGGCAAGCCCTGCGGGAAGTAATTACGGCCGAACCCAGTACGAAAAGTACCGGAAAGAACTCCAGCGTATAGCGTGGCTCGGAGTTATCGATGGTAAGCAGCAGGGCGCTGCGCATGGCGATGGTAGCGAGCATGGCCCACACCAGCATGGCGTGGGGCTTCCACGATTCGCGTCGGCGCAAGAGAGCGAAGCCGGCCAGAGCAAAGTAAACCAGGTTCAGACTGCCATAGAACACGGCGAATGAAAAACTTCTTGGGTTACTGCGTACGCGCCACCACTCCAGCGGCACCGGCAGCATGTCGGTTCTGGGCCGGAAGGCCATGTTGAGCAATCGCGCGGCCGGCAGCGCAAGGTAGTAGCGCACAGGATTAGCTGCTATTCGCTCTGTAGCTAAGCTGTTGAACGCGGCGTCAAAGGCCGGAGTGCTGGTGTCGCTAACGTTGTACGCTCTAAGGATGGAAGCCGTGCCGTTGTACTGGGCCTGGGTGTCGAAGGCGCGATTGGGCAGCGTGGCGATGTCGATGTCGGCCCCGTCGTAGTTCCAATATACGGTTTCGGTGGAAACGAAGTCGATGGCCCAGGTACGATACCAGCGCTCAAAGCCGGCCGGATTGCTCTCACCGGGGTCGGTGGCGAAGCGCGGCGCCAGCGGTTGAAAGACATGGAAGGTATGGAAGTTCCGCGCGGCCCACGGCGCCAGCGGCAGCAGGGTTAGTGCGGCAAGCAGCGCGGCGGGTTTGAAGGAGCGCGAAATGCAGAAGACGGCGGGGACGACTGCCGCGGCCAGCAGGCCTTGCTCCGGCCGCAGCAGAATGGCGTAAGCAAGCGTCAGGGCGAGCAGAAAGAGCCAGGCATTCAACGGGCTGCGACTGTCCCCCGCCTGCCAGCGCTGGAGCAGAAAGAAGGCGGCAGCGATACAGAAGAGGGTAAGAGTCTCGGTAAGCGGCGCGACGCTGTAGTTGGCGGTGAACGGACAAAGCGCCGCCAGCCAAAGGGCGGCCACACCGGCGCGCGAGCCGAACAAACGCGCGGCAAGCCGGCTTACCAGCACACAGGTGCAGAGATCGATGAGGATCTGCACGACGAGAACAGGGTAGAAACGCTCCTGGCCTTGGGCGTCGACGCCGAAGAAGCGGAAGCAGGCAGCCAGGAAGAGCGGGTAGCCCGGCAGCCGGATGAGCGTGGGGCGAATCGGTTTAGCGGCCGTGGCCCCATTGGTGATGCCGTAGATGCCGTGGCGCAGCAGATTATGGGCGATATCCGCATACAGTAGCGAGTCGCCCTGGATGTGGGCGAAACGCATGAGGAAGAAAACCCGAAGCAGCAGGCCGGCGGCCAGAGCAAGCAGAATCGCAGGGGTACGGAAGAAGTCGCGGATTGGCTCCGGCCGGCTGGCAGACATGTAAAGGCCATGATACGTGGACCCGGGGGAGCGAGTGCGTTGACGTGCCGGTGGAACTTGGTACGATGGGCTAACAGCGGAAGGTATGGGCTCGATCTTAGGGAATGAAATCTTAGGCAATGAATAAGCCGGTCTTTTACGATCCGCAGCGGAAGCGCTGGAAGCGGCTGCGACGCATCTTCGATGCCGCGGCTCTCTTTGGCCTGATGCTGGGGGCCATATTCGTCGTAGGCCTGCTGCGCATGAAGCCTCTGCCGAACCTGAACCTGGCGACTCAGGGCCGGAACTATCGCTATGTGGCCAACGCGCCCAAGCCTGTGCTGAAGCCGGGCCAGAAGCCTGTGCTTTCCGCGCATCGGAAAACCGCGTTGAAGCCCTCAGACGTACCCTTGAACTCCGGCGAAGGCCTGCGCGCGGCCTACTACGTGGATTGGGATGCGGCGAGTTACTCATCGCTCAAGCAGCATGCGCGGCAGATCGACCTGCTCTTTCCCATGTGGATGCACGTTCTGGACGCGAAAGGCGGCCTGACCGGCTTTACGGCGGACGACAACAGCCCCTTCGACGTCGTGGAGAGGACCGGGGTGCATCCGGTCGACTCGGAAAACAAGGTGGCGCGCGCGCTTGCCGCAGCGCGGTCGGATGCGGAAGTCTTTCCGATGATCGACAATTACGACGTGCTGCATAGCGCGTTTTCCGATCAACTCGATGATTTTCTCTCGAGCGATACCGCCCGCGGCAACTTCGTGCAGCAAGTCGACAGGTTCCTGGCCGGCAATCCAGGCTACCGCGGCATTGCGCTCGATTTTGAGGAAATCCCCATGGACGCCCAGCCTGACTACCACCAGCTGGTACAGATGCTTTATAGCGATCTGCACGCCAGGGGTCTGCGGCTCTACCTCAACACGCCGGTTGGCGACCCTGACTTCGACCTGGGCTTTCTGGCCGCGCACAGTGACGGCCTGCTGCTGCTCGATTACGACGAGCACCAGAACCTGAGCGACCCGGGACCGATCGCCAGCCAGGACTGGTTTACCGATAACCTGCAGGCTGCCCTGAAGGTCGTGCCCAAGGAGAAACTGATCGTTTCGCTCGGCAGCTACGGCTACGACTGGACGATGGCGCAGGCGCCTCCTCCGCCGCCCGTGCGCAAAGGGATGAAGCCGGCTGCTCCGCCGGCACCCAAGGTAGTCTCCGCGCAATCGCTTTCCACCCAGGAAGCCTGGCAGGCCGCTTCGGACGCCGGCGCTTCAATCGAGCTCGATGGCGACTCCATGAATGCGCACTTCGTCTACGACGACGACGACACGCACCTGCGCCACCAGGTCTGGTTTCTGGACGCGGTGACCGTATTGAACGAGATGCGCGCGGCCCGCAACCTCGGCATTCAGACCTTCGCTCTCTGGCGTTTGGGGTCGGAAGATAACTCGCTCTGGAAGATCTGGGACTCGCCCGCCAAGGCCGATCCGGCAAAAGATCTTGCCTCGGTCGATCCCGGCTACGACGTGGATACGGACGGCACCGGCGATATTCTGCGCGTCACCCGCAAGCCGCAGCCCGGCAGCCGCAAGTTGATGCTGGACGACGATGACACCGTCCCGGTGCCGCAGAAGATGGTCACCAGCGAGTCCATGCTTTCGTATCCGTTGACCTATACGGTAGAACAGTACGGTTACAAACCGAAGCAGGTCGCGATCACCTTCGACGATGGACCCGACGCAGAGTGGACGCCGAAAATCCTCGATGTATTGAAGAAATACAACGTGAAGGGCACCTTCTTCATGATTGGCGAAGTTGCCCAGGACAACGTGGGCATTATGCAGCGGGTGTATGCGGAAGGCCACGAGATCGGCAACCACACCTATACGCACCCGGATATCAGCGAAATCTCGGGTAGGCAGGTCGACCTGCAGCTGGCGCTGACGGAGAGCCTTTTCCAGTCGAAACTTGGAGTGCGGCCGGTCTATTTTCGCCCGCCCTACTCGATCGACCAGGAGCCGGACACCAACGATCAGGCCGCGCCCGTGGATCATATCGAAGAGCTTGGCTACGTCATCGTCGGCAACAAGATCGATACCAGCGACTGGGACGAGCATCCGCGCAAGACACCCGCCGAGATTGCGCAGAGTGTTTTCGAGCAGATCACCGCGATGGAGGCTCACCCGGACCGCCGCGGATCAATCATCCTGATGCACGATGGCGGCGGCGACCGCTCGGCGACGGTTGCAGCCCTGCCCGTGCTCATCACGGCCTTGCGTGCACACGGCTTCGAGATTGTTCCCGTGTCCAGCCTTCTCGGGCGCACCCGGGCCCAGGTGATGCCGCCGCTTACAGCCGGGCAACGCGCTCAGGCCCTTGCTGATTCGGTCGCCTTTTTCTTCATCAGCTTCTTCAACCACATCGTCATTTACATGTTCTATGTGGGCGATATCCTGATGAGCGCGCGACTCATCATCATCGGGCTGTTTGCCATGATCGACCGCTTCCGCACCAGGAAGAATTACGCTGCCGCCGACTACGAACCTCGCGTGGCCGTCCTGATTCCGGCTTACAACGAAGAAAAAGTGATCGCGCGAACCATCCGTTCGGTCATGATGTCCAACTACAGGAATCTGCGCATCGTGGTCATCGACGATGGCTCGTCGGACACCACCTACGAAACTTCGCTGAAGGCGTATCCGGACCAGATTGCCTCCGGCCGGCTGACTGTGCTGACCAAGCCGAACGGAGGCAAGGCGGACGCGCTGAACTACGCGCTCGAACGGATCGACGAGGAAATTTATGTCGGCATCGATGCGGATGGCGTCATCGCGCACGATGCGATTACGAACCTTGTGCCGCACTTCGCCAATCCAAAGGTCGGTGCCGTCGCGGGCAATGCCAAGGTGGGCAACCGGGTAAACCTGTGGACGCGTTGGCAGGCGCTCGAATACATCACCAGCCAGAATTTTGAACGGCGCGCGCTTGATCTGTTCGACGTGGTGATGGTGGTGCCCGGGGCCATCGGTGCCTGGCGGACCCAGCCCGTGCGCGACGGCGGCGGCTACCACACCAACACCGTGGCCGAGGACGCCGACCTGACCATGAATCTGCTCGAGCAGGGCTACTGGGTCATCTACGAAGACCGCGCACTTGCCTTCACCGAGGCCCCCGTGAATGCCGACGGCTTGATGCGGCAGCGCTTCCGTTGGTCGTTCGGTATCCTGCAGGCGATCTTCAAGCATCGCGGCGCAATCGCCAGAAGGCGCGCGATGGGTCTGTTCGCGCTGCCCAACATTCTCATCTTTCAGATCCTGCTTCCGCTGCTTTCCCCGCTCATCGATCTTATGTTCCTGGCCGGTGTCGTGCACTACCTCATCGACCGCCACTTCCATCCTGAGACTGCTTCCACAGACAGCTTCTATAAGCTGCTGGGCTTTTTCCTGGCCTTCCTGGTCATCGACTTTACAGCGTCCGCGCTTGCGTTCGCGCTCGAACGCAAGCACCCGGCCAGCAAGGGAGACGCATGGTTGCTGTCGCAGATCTGGGTGCAGCGATTCACCTACCGGCAGGTCTTTTCAGTTGTGCTCTTCAAGACGCTGAAGCGGGCGATCGACGGAAAATCTTTCAACTGGGACAAGCTCGAGCGCACCGCGCAGATGTCCAAGTCGACGGAAAAGATGATGCAGTAGATAGAATCAGGTGCATGAGCGTGGAGGAGAAAACGGCTGCGGCAAAAGGGCCCGAGATGCGGGTGAGTGTGGCCGGCGTGGAGCTCTGCTCGCCGGTCATCGCCGCCAGCGGAACCTTCGGCTACGGGGTTGAGTTCGAAGAGATTGTGGCGCTCAACCGCATCGGCGCGTTCGTCACCAAGGGGCTGTCGCGCGAGCCTATGGCCGGCAATCCAGCCCCGCGCATCATCGAAACCGCCGCCGGTATGATGAACGCCATCGGCCTGCAGAACATGGGCGTGCACGCGTTTGTGCAAGTTAAGATGCCGCGCCTGCGCGAGATCAAGGGCGCGGTCGTCATCGCCAATGTGTTCGGTTTCAGCGTGAACGATTGCGTCGAGGTGATCCGCGTGCTGAACGATACGCCAGGCATCGCGTTGTACGAGCTGAATGCATCGTGCCCCAACACTTCGCACGGAGGCATGGTGTTCGGCACGGATCCGAAGCTGCTTGAGGATCTGGTGCGCCGCGCGGAGCGGATCTCAGTGCGACCGCTGGTCGTCAAGCTTTCCCCCAATGTCACTTCCATCGCACAGATGGCCCGGGTAGCGGCTGAGGCCGGGGCCCAGGCGCTCTCGCTGGTAAACACGTTTTTATCGCTGGCAATCGACACCGAAACGCGGCGGCCCCGAATTGCCAACGTCACCGGCGGCCTGTCCGGGCCTGCCATTAAGCCGATCGCGGTTCGCATGGTCTACGAAGCGTCGAGGGCTGTGAAGATTCCGATCCTCGGCATGGGGGGCATTCTGCGCGCCGAAGATGCGGTGGAGTTCATGCTCGCGGGCGCAACGGCCGTGCAGGTAGGCACGGCCAGCTACGCGGACCCGCGCGCGGTCGAGAAGATCGCCACAGGGTTGAAGCGATGGTGCGCCTCGCACGACGTAGCTGCAGTGAGCGCGCTTACCGGGGCGATGGTGCTCTGAGACGAGGGCGGCGCTTGACCTGCGCGTACTGCAGCAGGATGTAAGCGTCGGTCATGCCGGCAATGTAGTCGGCGACGACGCGCGGTAGGCCGTCGACGGCAATTTCCTCGGAGTAACCCTCGGGCAGTTCGTCCGGGTACTCGATCCAGAAATCGAAGAGGCTGGTCACAACTTCTTCCGCCTTGGAGTGCTCGAGCTCGAGCTCAGGGCAGGTGTAGAGCGTGTCGTAGAGGTAACGCTTTTCCTGCAGGCGCTCGGCCTCCACCTCGGCTGAAAACGTGGCGACCCGTTGCGGGTAGGCGCGGACCTGGTCGAGCGTGGTGAGTTGGCCCGCTTCCAGGTTGCGTCGCGTGTTGGCGATCAGGTCGTTGGTGAGCACACCCTGCATCCACTGCAGGGCCTCGTGGAACTGGTACTTGGGGTCGGCGGTCGGGTGCTCCGCGGCCACGTGAGCGAAGCAGCGGGCAAGAATGCGGACATGCTGCGTAATGTGCGGAATGGCGAGCAGGCCGGATTCAACGCCGTCATCGAGGTCTGCGGTGAGGTAGGCGATTTCGTCGGCGAGGTCGATGATCTGAGCCTCGAGCGGGGGCGACTGGTGGAGGAAGTATTGCGCCAGTTCGGGATGCGCCGTCTCGATGTAGTCACGGCTATGTTTGATGATGCCTTCGCGGACGGCGAGGGTAAGGTTCAGCCCGCGGTGCGCGGCGTAACGCTGCTCAAAGTGCTCGACGATACGCAGCGCGTGCAGGTTGTGATCGAAACGAATGCCGTAGCGCTGCAGGCATGTGTCGAGCGCGCGCTCGCCGGCGTGGCCGAAGGGGGGGTGCCCGATGTCGTGGACAAGGGCGAGGGTTTCGGCAAGGTCTTCGTTGAGGTTGAGCGCAGAGGCGACGGCGCGGGCGATCTGCGCCACTTCGATAGTGTGAGTAAGCCGCGAACGAAAGTGGTCGGAAGCGCGTGAGGTGAAGACCTGGGTCTTGCCCGCGAGCCGGCGGAAGGCGCGGGCCTGCACAATACGCTCGCGGTCGCGCTGGAACGGTGTGTGATTGCTGTGCGGCGGCGCCGGGTACTCCCGGGCGAGAAGCGGGTCTTCCGGGTGCGTCACGTTGACGGCCAGCGAGTTTGGAGCCGGGGGCATTCACTCCAGTTTAGCTGAAGCAGAGCCGAAGCTAAGCTTGGACAGCTGACAGCTTTCCGGCTGTCAGCTGACAGTTGGATTCTTGCAGCCTCAGGATTTCTTGTTTGGGGTGGGCCCAAGTTTGGCGAGCTTGATGCGGGCGTCGTCCAGCTTGTGCTTCACCTTGGCAATGTCCTGCGGGTCGGCGTCAGCGGGCAGGGAGTGGGCGTACTCGGTCATTGAACGCTCCCACTGGTCGACAGCCTGCTTGAGGTGGCCGGTCTTCTCGTACACATCGGCCAGGTGGTCATGGATGCTGGCATCGGTCGAGGTGCGGTCGATGGCTTTGTGGAGATACTCTTCGGCCTGGGTGTATTGGCCGAGTTTGAAATAGACCCAGCCCAGCGAATCGAGGTAGGCCCCATTCTGGGGGTCGAGTTCAACGGCGCGTTGCACCATTTTCAGCGCCTCCGGCAGCTTTATGTTGCGGTCCGCGAGCATGAAGCCCAGGTCGTTGAGGACGTTGGCATTATCCGGGTCGATCACGAGCGCCTTGCGATACTGCACCTCGGCCTGGTCGTATTGCTTGTCATGGTCGTACACGGTGGCGCGCAGCAGGTCGATATACATGCGTTCTTCGGGCCGGGTGGTCAGGGCGTCGGCCTTGTCGAGGTAGGTGAAGGCCTCGGCGGAGCGATGCAGGCGCAGGTCGATGTTGGCGATGGCGATGTCCGTATCGCGGGCCTCGGCATCATTGGCGCCGGCAAGCTGCGCCTTGGCGAGGGTAAGGCCCTGCTCGGTTTGCCCGGTATCGGCGAGGTTGAACGCGTAGGTGAGCTGGACGCTGCGGTCTTTGGGCTGCGCTTTGGCCGCGTCGGCGGAGACGGCAAGCGCATCCTTCCACTGGTGTGCGTCGCGGTAGCTGTCGATCTCACCCTGGTAGCCGCGTGCGACGTACTCGCCGCCAAGCGCGATCATGGATTTGTAAGCGTCGACAGCGTCGGGCGTCTTGTTTTCCTCGCGGTACACGACGCCCAGGCGATCAAGGAAGATGGCGCGGTTGCTCTTTTCGCCCTCGTTGTATTTGCCATCGGCATGCTCGGTCGACAGGAGTACGGAGCGCAGGGTGACGACGGCCTGGTCGTACTTGCCGAGCGAATCGTAGACGAGCGCCTCGTTGAAGTCTAGTTCGAGGTTGTCGTCCTTGGCGCCCGCGGACTTGGCCTTGTTCAGGGTAGCGAGCGCCTGATCGTAATGGCCCTGGCGGCGCTGGATCTCGGAGATTTTGATGATCGACTGGGTGTCGGCCGAGTCGGCGGCGATCAGTTGCTGGTAGACGGGAAGCGCCGCGGCAAGATTGTTGTCGTTCAAATAGGCGAGCGCGAGGGCGTGGAGCGCGTCCGGGTTGTCGGGCTCCTCGTCAAGCGACGCCTTGTAGGCTTCGGCGGCTTTCTTATAGCTCTTCAACTGGTCGTAGGCTGCGCCCAGCGCGAAGTCGATGCGAGCCGAACGATCGTCGGCAGGGATGCCGGAAAGGGCATCGACAGCCTTCTGGGTTTCGCCCTGCTCGGCGTAGAGCCGGGCCATGTTGAGCACGGCATCTTCGGAGTTGCCGTCGAGCGACTGAGCAAGCTTGAACTGCGCCTCGGCCTTGGCCGTGTCGTGGTTGAGGCCGTAAAGCTGCCCAAGTAGGAGATGAGTTTCGAGGTCGTTGGGCTTGAGCTGGGCTAGCTTTTCGTACTCGCCGATGGCGAGCTGGAGCATGTCGTTCGCCTGCGGGCCCTGCATGTCGCCGAGCGAACGCAGGTAGACCTTGCCAAGCAGCTCATGCGGAGCGATGTCGCTTGGATCCTTCTTGGCCTGTTCCTGGGCGGTGGACACTGCCTCGCGGATACGTCCTATCTTGAAGTAAAGGTCGGCCAGTCCATCCTGCAGGTAGCGCGAGCCGGGGTCGGCGTCGAGCGCAAGCTTGTACTCTTCGACAGCCTGGGCGGCGTAGTCGGGACGGCCGTTGTTGACGGCCATTTCTTCGTAAAGGTGCGCCAAGCCATCGTGATAGTAAGCACCGGCGTGATCGGGAACCTTGGCGAGCGGAGCGGCTGCAGTGCCGGGCACCTGAGCGAGAACGGCGTGCGCGGCCAGAAGCAGAGCAGCCGCGGGAAGAAGGGTCTTGCTGGTGCGGAAGGTCATGGTCTGTAGATTCCTGGGCCGAACTCGTTGACTCTGGGGTTAGACGGCAAACGGAAGTGATTGGATGCGGCGCGGCTGGTTGGCAGTGTATAACGGTGCGCATCTCAGGGGGCCCCCCTCCCCGTACTTTGTTGCTAAAATCTTAGAAAGATTGAACTTAGGCCTGGACTTCGGACTTGTGCGATGTGCCGGAGGAAGAGCCAGGCTTGCGCCGCGCTTCTTTTTGCCCCTGACTCAATTATAGAGGGTGTGTCAAGAGGTCTGGCTGCATGACAGCAGGTTCCCCTGGGATGACAAAGGGCTTGGTTCTCGAGCTGTGGGCTTGTGAGCGTTGAGCTGACAGCTCAGGGCGAGAATACTTCAGCCGTGGCGGAAGTGGCGGACGCCGGTGAAGACCATGGCGAGGTTGAGGCGGTCTGCGGCGGCGATGACCTCTGCATCGCGCATGGAACCGCCGGGCTGGATGATGGCCGTAGCACCGGCTTCGGCGACGACTTCGAGGCCGTCGGGAAAGGGAAAGAAGGCGTCGGACGCGGCGACAGAGCCGGTGAGCGGAAGGACGGCTTTGAGGGCGCCGAAGCGAGCGGCGTCGACGCGCGACATCTGGCCGGCGCCGATGCCGACCGTCTGGCCGTGACCCTGGTGGAAGCGGGCGTAGACGATGGCGTTCGATTTGACGTGCTTGGCGATGGTCCAGGCGAAGAGCAGGGCGCGGAGTTCTTCAGGCGTCGGGGCGCGGCGCGTGGCGGTCTTAAGGTCGGCGGCCGTGATGTGGCGGAGGTCGGCATCCTGGACGAGCAGGCCGCCCGAAATCTGCTTGAGGGTGCGTGCTTGGGGGGCGGGGTCGATTTGGATGAGGCGGAGGTTCTTTTTGGCGGCAAAGCGTTCCAGGGCTTCCGGGGTAAAGGCCGGGGCTACGATGGCTTCGACGAAGAGCTTTGCGATCTCTTCGGCGGCCGGGCCGTCGACCTCGCGGTTGATGCCGAGGACGCCCCCGAAGGCGGAGACGGGATCGGCGGCGAGGGCGCGCGTGTAGGCCTCGAGAACGGTGGCGCCGGTGGAGGCTCCGCAAGGGTTTGTGTGCTTGATAATGACGACGGCCGTTTCCTGGTCTCCATTGCCGAGGGCTCCAAATTCCGAGACCAGCTCCCAGCAGGCATCGAGGTCGACGAGGTTGTTGTAGGAGAGCTCTTTTCCCTGGAGCTGGCGGGCGCCGGCGATGCCTGTGCCTGAGCCGTCGGTGTAGAGGGCGGCGCGCTGGTGGGGGTTTTCTCCGTAGCGCAGGATGGCGGCTTGCTGCTGGTGGATGCGAAGGGTTTTTGGGAGTGGATGTGAGGTGGGAGTGACTGACCCCACGATAACTCCGGCTCTGCCTTCGTGATCATGGGGCACCCGGGTTTCGGTTTCCGTTTCGGAAAGGGCTTCGAGGGTGTTGGCGATGGCGGAGTCATAGGCGGCGGTGGTCGCGAAGGCCTGTTTGGCGAGGCGCCAGCGGGTGGCGCGGGTGAGTGTGCCGGCATTGGCGGCGAGCTCGTGGGTGAGGGCTTCGTAGTCGGCGGGGCTGGTGACGACGGCCACATCCTCAAAGTTTTTGGCAGCGGAGCGGAGCATGGACGGGCCGCCGATATCGATGTTTTCGATCAGCTCGGCGGGGGTGACGCCGGGCCTGGCGGCGGTCTTCTCAAAGGCGTAGAGGTTGACGACGACCAGGTCGATGGGCTCGATCTGGTGCGCCTCGACCGAGGCCATATGCTGGACATTGGCGCGGATGTGGAGCAGGGCGGCGTGAACGCGGGGATGCAGGGTTTTTACGCGGCCGTCGAGCATCTCGGGGAAGCCGGTAAGGTCGGCGATGTCGCGGACCTGGAGCCCGGCGGCGCGGAGCGCCGTGGCGGTGCCGCCGGTGGAGATGAGCTCGACGTGGTGCGCTGCCAACGCCTGCGCGAAGGGGACGAGGCCGGATTTGTCGGTGACGGAGAGGAGGGCGCGGCGGATGGGCTTGAGATCCTGCGGTTCAGGAGCGTCGGCGGCGGTGTCGGTGATGCACTCGATGTTCACTGGATGATTCTAGCGAAATCGCGTACTTGGTGATGTGGACGACACGCGGCAACCTTCCTCGGTCTCCGGCTCTCCTATGGGGCAGATTGACAGGCAGGACGGTAAATGGCTGCATTTGTAATCTTTCGAGCAATTTTCGGGTATCTGTTCCTGGTGCTGATGGTGCGCATCGTGGGACGGCGGCCGGGTAAGCAGTTGACCCCGTTCGAGTTTGTGCTGGTGTTTTATCTGGGCGGGCTGACGCTGACGGGCATGGTCGGGGATGAGGCGTCGCTGACGAACGCGTTTACGCAGATACTGACAATCGCGCTGACGCACGCGGCGCTTTCCTGGCTGCGCTTCCGGTCGGACCGGGTCGCACGGCTGCTGGACGGCATCCCGCTGACGTTGCTTTCGAACAAGACGTGGAACACGGACTTTCTACAGCGGATGCGGGTGCAGGATGACGACGTGATGGACATGGCGCGGAACCAGGGCATTGCGAGCCTGGATGGTGTGGAAAGCGCCACGCTGGAGTCGTTTGGCGAGATCACGATCATTCCAGCGGAAGAGGAGAAGTGATGGCGGAACAGCAGGAGCAGCAACAGAAGAAGCCGGTGGATGATTCGGTCCCGAAAGTCGATGGGAAAGTGGCGGTTGGCGACAACCTGGACTTTCAGCGGAAGTGGTGGCGTTTCGAACGTGGCATCTGGATCTTCTTCTTCCTGGTGCTGGTTGCCGATGTGGCGGGGGCTTTCGGGCGCGGATACTTGGCAAAGGCTCACGCCAAAGCGAGCGACGGCAGCCTGGAGATGAAGTACGAACGCATCGAACGGGCAAGTACGCCTTCGGCGATGACGATCAAGATGGACCCGGCAGATATCCACGATGGCGCGGTGAAGATGTTTGTGAGCGAGTCGGTAATCAAGCAGCTTGGCGCAAGCAGGATTGCACCGCAGCCGGCAGTGTCTCAGCTTTCGGATGGAGGCATAACCTACACGTTTCCCGCCAATGGGCCGGCGGTGGTGGAACTTGCTCTAATGCCAACGGTTCCGGGAAGCTACAAGTTCAATGTGCATGTGCAGGGCGGCGAAGACGTGGAGCGGTCCGTCGTGGTGGTGCCCTAGCGATGGCGACGATATTGCATGCAATTGTGGGCTATGTCTTTCTGACGGTGGTGGTGCGTGTGTTGCAGCGCCGGGCCGGGTCGCAGATGGCGCTGTTTGAATTCGTAATCGTGTTTCTGATGGGCGGCGTGATCATCCTGGCAACGGTGGGCAACGATCGCTCGGTGACGAATTGTACCTGCGCGGTGATCGCTGTGGGGCTGCTGCATCGCGGGGTGTCGTGGGCGAAGAGCAAATCGCCGCGTTTTGGCGCGTTGCTTGATGGGACGCCGCTTGTGGTAATCCGGGCCGGGGTGCGGCAGGACGAGGTGATCCGGGGCATGCTGTTGAAGGAAAGAGATCTGGAGGCGGCGGCGCGGACGCGGGGCCTGACCTCGGTAGACCAAATCGACTACGCCATTTTGGAGCGTAATGGGCGTATCAGCGTGATCGAAAAGGAAGAAGAGGAGTAGCGGTGGCTGAGGCTGCGGAGCATGTAATTGAAACCGATATTCCGGAGCGGATGGACCGGCTGCCATGGTCGAGGTGGCATCTGCGCATTCTGACGGCGCTTGGGACGTCGTGGATTCTGGATGGCCTGGAGGTGACGCTGGTAGGTTCGCTGGCGGGTATTCTGGAGTCGAAAGCCGGGCTCTCCTTGAGCGATCCGCAGGTAACTTCGGCGGCTACGATCTACCTGGCGGGCGCGGTTTGTGGAGCGCTGCTGTTTGGCTATCTGACGGACAGGCTGGGGCGCAAGAAGCTGTTTCTGATTACCCTGGCGACTTACTCGCTGGCTACGGTTTGTACCTCTTTCTCGCATGGCTATCTGCTGTTTTCGGTATGTCGGTTTCTCACGGGGTTGGGTATCGGGGGAGAGTATGCCGCGATCAACTCGGCCGTCGATGAGCTCATTCCGGGTAAGGTGCGGGGCACGGTCGACCTGTTTGTCAACGCCACTTTCTGGGTGGGGGCTATGCTGGGGTCGGGGGTGGCGCTTTATCTGTTGGGGAGCCACACCATTCCGCAGAACATCGGCTGGCGGTTTGCGTTTGGGATTGGTGGCATGCTGGGGTTTGGGGTGCTGATTCTGCGGCTGTTTGTGCCGGAAAGCCCACGCTGGCTCATGCTGCGCGGGCGCGAAGAGGAAGCGGGCAACATCGTTACGGAGATCGAACGGCACATTAAGGACTCGGGCAAGAAGATTCCGCCTTGCGAAGGCGAGAAACTGAGGCTGGCGACGCGGAGTCATACGCCGCTCAAGGAAGTGTTTGGGGCGATGGGCGGAGACAATAAGCAGCGGACGTTTCTGTCGTTTTCGCTGATGATTGCGCAGTCCTTCTTCTTCAATGCGATCTTCTTTACATATGCCTTGATCGCGAAGAAGTTCTACCATGTCGCGGACCGTGAGCTGCCCATGCAGCTGCTCCCGTTTGCAGCGGCGAGCTTTCTGGGGCCGCTGCTGCTTGGTCCTCTGTTCGACAAGATCGGGCGCAAGCCGATGATCACCGCGACGTATGGGATCGCAGGCGTGATGCTGCTCGCGGTAGTGTTCCCCTTCGCGCGCGGGATGCTTGGATTGCGCGGCCTCGGCATTTGTTTTTCGGTGATCTTTTTCGTGGCTTCGTCAGCGGCCAGCGCGGCGTATCTTACGGTGAGCGAGATCTTTCCGTTGGAGATTCGGGCGTTTGCGATTGCCGTCTTCTACTCGCTCGGAACGCTGATCGGCGGCGTGGGAGCTCCGGCCTTTTTTGGGTTGCTGATTGCTTCGGGTGATCGGACGCATGTGGCCGTGGGGTATGCGGTGGGCGGCGTGCTGATGCTGGGAGCGGCAGTGCTGGAGTTCTTTATTGGGGTAGAGGCGGCGGGGATGTCGCTGGAGTCGGTTTCGAAACCGTTGCAGAGCCGGTAGCATTCTCCGCTAGTCCTTGAACCGATTTCTCGATTCTGACGTATACGTTGAATCGAGGGAACATTCATGGGAGACAAGGTCGAAAAGCAGATTCGGGTACTGCAGTTCTTCGTTACGGTTCTCGCCGTTTTGGTTATCGTTCTTGGTTGCGCGACCTGGCGGTTGTTCGAGCACGGTAAATCCAAGGTCATCAATGCTGAAAGAATCAATATTCGTGAGCGGGATGGCACACTCAAGGCCGTGCTGACGAACTCCGCAAACTTCAGCAGTGAAGGTGACCGAGCAAAGCAGGGTGGAGTTCCTTTCTCCGGGCTCATGTTTTACAACCAGGAAGGGGATGAGGAAGGTGGCCTGGTTTACTCCGGCAGAGCTACGGCCCACGGGCAGGACGCAGAGGTGGGCCTGACCATGGATCAATACCGCCAGGACCAGAACGTTTATCTCCACCATGAAGAGCACAAGGATGGTAATGAACTGACCGTGGATGATGGCTTGAGCATTCTGAGCCGGCCGGACGGGAGCAGCGTCAAGGCGGAGTACGCGGCTTATGCTGCACTCAACAAGATGGAAGGGATGAGCAAGGAGGAAGCAAAGCTCCGGCTGCTACAGGCCGGCACGATCGGCACGAAAAGGCTCTTTGTTGGGGAGCGGAGGGGAGTGAAAGCGACACTCCCTTTTGACGATGCAGGTATCTTCATCAAGAATCGCTGGGGGCGTGATGCTCTCAAGCTCTATGTGGACTATGACAACAAACCTCATCTTGAGGTCTTCGACCCACTGGGGAAGAAAATCGTCTATGACCTTCCACTCTCCACTCGCTAGGAGTCCTTGGTGTAGAGGAGGTTGCGGATGGCAGAGCGGCGGGCTTCGTTGGCTTCAGCATTCGATTTGCGCTCGTCGGCGTTGAGTTTCTGTTTGCCGGTGGCGGCTTCCTGGGCTTCGACGGTGCAGTCCAGGCAGCGGTTGGCGAAGCCGGGCTTGTCGGGGCGGAGTTCGAAGTCTTCGCCGCAGACGGCGCAGGTTTTGATGGGAAAAGTCATAAGGACAGTGTAAGGCAGTGTGGGGCAGGGTAAAGCAGGGTAAGGCAGTGAAGGCGCTAGCGGAGGCCGCAGGCTCGGCGGGCTTCGGGGATGATGGGTTGCTGGAGGGTTAATAGTTTGGCCCAGGGATCTTTTTTGAGGCGCGGGGACCACTCGGCGAAATTGGCGATGCGGAAGTCGGGGCGCTCGGGAAGGTCGAGCTCGGGCCACTCGAGCGGGACGGCTACGGGCGCGTTGACGCGAGCGCGGGGGCTGTAGGGAGCGACGGCGGTGGCACCGCGTTCGTTGCGGAGGTAGTCGAGGTAAATCTTGTTGGTGCGGGCGGCCTTGGTCATCTTGGTGAGGTAGAGCCTAGGGTTGGCACGCTCCATCAGGCTGACGAAGCCATGGCACCAGAGCTTGATTTCGGGCCAGGCAAGCTCCGGCGCGATGGGAATGACGACGTGCAGACCCTTGCCGCCGGTGGTCTTGAGGAAGGACTCGAGGTGGAGCTGCTTGAGCCGGGCGCGGACATCGGCGGCCGCCTGGGTGAGCACGGCCCAGGGCAGAGACTCGTCGGGGTCGAGATCGATGACGAGGCGGTCGGGGTGCTCGAGGTTGCCGGCGCAGGAGCCCCAGGGGTGGACCTCGAGGACCGACATTTGGGCGAGCGAGGCGATGGCTTCGGGGGTGTGAAGCGCGACGTACTGCTCGACGATGCCGGTCTTCTTGTCGGGAACGTTGATGGAATCGAAGCCGGGAGGCAGGGTGGAGGTGACGTGCTTCTGGTAGAAGCTTTCCTGCCCGATGCCGTTGGGCAGGCGGACGAGCGACAGGGGGCGGCCAGCGATGTGGGGCAGCAGGCGGGGAGCGACGGCCCAGTAGAAATCGGCCAGCTGCTGCTTGGTAAGGCGGCTGGTGGGGTCGAGGATCTTTTCCGGGTGGGTGAGCCGGACGGGTGGGTGGGGCAGGGGTTTGGTGTCGGTGGCGGAGACCCGCTCATCGCGGTGAGACTGCGATGAACGGGGCACGGTCTCTTTTGCAGCGTTGGATTTGGGGGTGGGGGCGGCGGTCTCGCGACGCACCTCGGCGGCGGGCTTGTCTTCACGGAGGCCGAGAAAAGCGGCCTGGCGGACCTGGTCGTCGGCCGTCCAGGTGGCGAAGCGAACCTGCGCGACCGTGGATGGGCGCACCCAGATGGCGTCTTTGCGGGCGGCGGCCGGAGCGTTGTGGAAGGGGCAGGTGTTGGTCTCGGCGGTCTCGAGCCGTTTGCGCAGGGTGGTGGCGAATTTTTGGTTGAAGCCGGTGCCGGTGCGGCCGGCGTAGATGAGGTGGCCGCCGGTTTTCGGGTCGGCGTCGTAATAGCCGAGGAGGAGCGAGCCGAGGCCGGGGCCGCCGGTTTTGGATTTGCCGGGCAGGGTGTAGCCGCCGACGACAAACTCCTGCTCGTGGAGGCACTTGGATTTGAGCCAGTCGCCATTGCGCGAGCCGTCGTAGGGCGCGTTGGCGCGTTTGGAGATGATGCCTTCGGCGCGAAGTTCGCAGGCTTTTTTGAACATCTGGGCACCGTTAGTGTCGAGATGCTCTGAAAACTGGAGCCAGGTGGGGTCGGCTGATTTGAGCACTTCTGCGAGAAGCCGCTTGCGTTCGGTAAGGGGAAGATCGCGCGGGTTGTGGCCTGCGACATGGAGGAGGTCGAAGCAGAAGTAGGTGAGGGGATTGCGCGCGCCCTCCTGGAAGGAGGCCTGCAGGTCGGCGAAGTTGGTGGTGCCGTCGTCGGCTAGGACGACAACTTCGCCGTCGAGGGTGACGTTTTCTGTCGGGAGCCGGGCGACTTCGGCGGCTACGGCCTTGACGCGGTCGGTCCAGTCAATGCCGGAGCGGGTGAACATCTGCACCTTGG
The DNA here is from genome assembly GCA_964282835.1 of uncultured Granulicella sp. Lineage (GTDB taxonomy): Bacteria > Acidobacteriota > Terriglobia > Terriglobales > Acidobacteriaceae > Edaphobacter. Next base: position 3,297,943 of record OZ196157.1, on the reverse strand, counting down.
TGCCCTGCTTGCGGGCCTGCATGCGGTAGCCGTCGAGCTTGAGCTCGTGGAGCCAGCCGGGCGTTTCGGGCGGCGCTTCGGTTTCCTGCGCGAGCTGGGGTTTGAGGAAGGTGGGCTGGAGTTCGGTGGGGAGGGATTGGAGGAGTGTGGTGGACTCGGGGGTGAGACTTCCCACGATAACTCCGGCTTCGCCTTCGTGATCATGGGGCACCCGTGTGGAGGCGAGGACGGACTTGGATTTGTCGTCACGGTTGGAGTTCCAGACGTGATCTTCGTTGGCGGCAATCTGCTCGAGCGAACGGCTGGTGACGGCGGAGTTGGGTTCGGCATCGGTGACGGCGGGAGCGTCGGGTGGATGCTCGTGCTCGTCGTGCTCCTTGATGAGCAGCCAGTTGGGCTTGGTGGAGGAGGACCAGCGGGATTTCTTTTCGCCCGGTTTCTGCTCGTGCTCCTTGATGCGGATGAGGGCCCATTTCCCCTGCATCTTGGTGCCGTGCATGATGAACTTCAGGTTGCCGTCTCGCAGGCCGGCATCGACGTCAGTGTGGCCGGGTTGCGGCTCCCAAGTGCCCTGGTCCCACACCATGACGGTACCGCCGCCGTACTGGCCAGCGGGGATGATGCCTTCGAAGCCGCCGTACTCCATCGGGTGATCCTCCACCTGCACGGCAAGGCGCTTGTCGGCGACGACGTAGGATGGACCCTTGGCGCAGGCCCAGGATTTGAGCACGCCGTTCCACCCGAGACGGAAGTCGTAGTGCAGATGCGAGGCGGCATGCTTCTGAATCACGAACGGGTACTTCGTACCGTGCTCGGCTTTGCGTGGCGTGGACGCTGCGGAGTTGATTCCGGCGGGTTCGGCAGTGACGCCGAAGTCGCGCATGGACCGGTAGCGAGCAAGCTGTTCATCGACCTGGTCGGAGGCAGAGGCGGCGACGGGCTGTTTCGCGGCAGCGTTTTTGGAGGCAGGCTTAGTGGCTGCCTTTTTTGCGGATCTTTTTGCTGGGGTTTTTCTGGTTGCCATGGGTTACCGGGTGGATCGTTGGGTCGGAAGTGACATACCCCACGATAACCTGCGCTTCGGTGATCATGGGGCACCCGGCTGGAGCTACTGGGGCGTCGGGGCACAGGCCTGGTTGACGAAGGTTTGCAGGCTTCCGTCCTGGGCGGCACCGATGAGGATGCCTTTGTTATAGCAGTCCGGTTGGCTGGCGTTCGCTCCGCAGCTCACGCGGATGGCCTTGTCGTACTCGTCGCGGGCCGGAGCGTCGAGCTTGCTGTACCAGGCGTGAGTGAGGGTGCTGAGCTGATCGGGTGACATGCCTTCGAGGTGCTTCGGTCCGCAGGTCTGGGCCAGGGTCTGCTTGTATTGCGTGTCGGCCTGCTCCGGTGTGCCTTGCTTCGAAGACTGGTAGCCGCCGGAGCGATTGGTGGTGGAGGTAATGCCGGACTTGCAGCCGGTGCAGGCGAGCGCCAGGGTAGCGAGGCAGAGCGTAAGCGAAGCGGAAGCAGTGGGACGCATCGGTTTCCTTTAGATCAGGCGGTTTTGCGTTTGGGACTCTTGGCAGCGGCCTTTGTGGCGGCTTTGGCGGGCTTGGCGGATTTTACGAGAGCGATGCCCTTGGCTGACGCGGCTTTCTTCGCGGGCGGCGCGGTGCGGGCCTCGGCTTCCTCGGGGGTGGCAGAGGCGACCGACTTGCGCAGGGCGTCCATGAGTGAGACTACCTTGCCACGGGCCGGCAGGGGTTCGTCGTGGGGGATGGGGGCGTGGTCGATCTTGGCCTGAACGAGTTCCTTAAGAGCTACCTCATAGCCATCGACAAATTGCGATGGATCGAACTTGGCGGCTTTCTTCTTGATGAGCTGCTTGGCGAGATCGAGCGAGTCTTCGTCGACTTCGACCTTCTTGATGTCGCGAAAGTAGTCTTTGGGTTCGCGGAGCTCGGCGGCGTAGCGCATGGTGTAGCACATCATGCCGCCATCGTCGGCAGGGGTGATGGCGACGATGTGCTCGCGGCCGCCGAAAGCGATTTTGGATAAAGCCACCTTTTTGGTGTCGGCGAGGGCCTGGCGGACGACGGTGAAGGCCTGGGTCTGGGGTTCGTTTTCGGGAACACAGAAGTACGGCTTTTCGTAATATTCGGGGTCGATGTCGGCTTCGTCGACGAACTGGGTAATCTCCATGGTGTGCTTGGAGGGCACGCGCAGGTTGGCGAGTTCGGACGGCTCGATGGTGACGTACTGGCCCTTCTGGTACTCGTAGCCCTTTACGATTTCGTCCTTCTGGACGATGGGCGCGGCGGCGATCGCGGGTGCATCTTCGGCGTCGGCCTGGGTGTCGTCATTGAGCGAGGCGCGGAAAGCGTCCTTGGTGGTCATCGGCGGCGGCGGGGCTGCCTGGGCCTCTTGCTGGGCCTCGGCGGCAGAGGCTGTTACTTTCTGGTACTTCACGCGTTCGCCGGTTTTGCGGGAGATCTGGTGGAAATGAATTTCGCCCTTGGCCTCCGTGGCGACGAAGAGTTTGACCCCAAAGGAGACGAGAGAAATAGTGATTTGACCGGACCAGTAAGGGCGCGCCATGGTGTTGCCTCTTTTGGTTCAGATTCTGTGGGGCGCAGGCGCGTTGTAATGGCGAAATGGTCAACACGCCCAAGCGAAGGCTTACCACAGAGGACACAGACGGGCACAGATTTGCTCTTGCCGACGCGGAGAGTGTAGCTGATGGCAAGGAGAGCAGAAGCAGATCCCTGCGGGATGACAATAAGGAAGCTGCGAGGTATGAGTCAGGTGGAGAGAGCTCAGGTGAAGCGGAGGCCGGCGCGGCCGAGCGTGGTGAAGTGGATGTCGGCGGTCTCGCCGGCTTCGGCGAACTGGGCGCCGGTCCAGGAGCCGGTGGTGATCCATTGGCCGGCGCGCAGGCCTCCCGTGCGGGCGGCGCCCTGGTTGGCGAGCCAAGGGAGCAGGCGGCGCAGATCGCCGGCCGGGTTGGAGCCGGTGCGCTCGCAGCGGATGACGCCTTCAATGGCCAGGACGGCGGTCTCTTTGCTGAAATCGATGGTGCGCCAGGCTGGGAAAGCCGGGCCATAGATGAAGCCGCCATTGAGTTGCAGGTCGGCGACCTTGCTCTCGTTGTCTTCGGGGGGTACGGGGTAGTCGAGGCCGGTTTCGAGGATTTCGATGGCTGGATGGCAAGAGGCTACGGCAGCGTAGACTTCTTCGTCTGTGTAGGGCTCAGGGCGGGCGGGAAGATCGTGGCCGAGTAGGAAAGCGACTTCAGCCTCGACGCCGCGCAGCCGGCCGTTTGCGATGGTGGCGCCGGAAGGGGCGATCCAGGCGGCAGGCATGGGTGCCGCCGTGGGCGCTGCGGTGGAGTTGGAAGCGCCTACTTTCCAGCCGCCTACCTCGCCAAAGGAGCTGACCAGGCGATCCTGAATGAAGCGGACTTCGTCTTGGCCGGTGGGTGGATAAGGCAGGGCCTTGATGGGGATGCGGGTGCGGCGCGCGTCCAACAGGGCGTTGGTGGATTCGAGGAGTTCGGCTTCGCGTAATCCGGTGAGCATGTGGGGTTGGATGCTGGTTTTGGGCTGGGTTGAGGAAGGCTTAACACAGAGGACACAGACGGGCACAGATTTGGTCGTGCCTGGGGATGGCGCTTGCTGGGGTGGAGGGGAGAAGCAGATTCCCTTCGGGAATGACAACAAAGGGAATGACAACGAAGGCGGTTAGCGTTGGGGGTTTTTGGCGTAGCTTAGGAGGTTGGCCATGAGGCGGTAGGCTCCGGGGACGGCTTCGGGGAGCTGGCGGTAGAGGGCGAAGGCGCAGTAGATGTACGCGCCCTTGCCTGCTTTGGCTATGAGCAGGCCGCCTTTTTGCGGGTCCTGGCCGGGGTCGTGGGTTTCGAGCAGCGGGGTGTACTCGGACGCCCAGGCGGAGGCGAAGCCATGGCCGCGTTCTTCGGTCCAGCCGTCGAATTCCGCGGGGGTGATCTTGTTGGGGAAGTTGAGCAGTGGGGCGGCGGGCTCGAGGAGCGTGACGGGATCGGCTTCGACGACGACGTTGTGGGCGGAATCGCCGGCGAGGTTGAAGGGATAGGGGGCGGTGCCGGTGGCGTCGAGGGCGCTGTTGTACTGCGCGATGACGACGCCGCCCTGCGCGACGAAATCGTTGAGCCGCTTTGCGCCGGGGCCGGTGAGCTCGGGGTGGGCGTTGTAGGCGCGAACGCCGAGGAGGATGGTGTCGAAGGCAGCCAGTTTTTCGGGCGTCAGGTCGGCGAGGGTTAGCAGCGTGGGGGTGATGCCGAGGTTGGGCAGGAACGCGGGAACTTCGTCGCCCGTGCCGGGGAGATAGGCGACGCGGAGGCCGGGTGCGATGGTGACCTCGACGGAGGTGGCCTTGAGGGTGGCGGGGGTGTAGAGATTGGTGTAGGTGAGCCCGGGATAGCCTACGGCGCGGTAGGAATCGGTATAGTTGTGGCCGCTGGCGCGGGCGATGGCTTTGAAGTCGGCGGAGGTGTTGGCGGCCAGGGTGACGGGCGGTTTTAGGATGAAGGCAAAATCAGGGTGTGCGTTGGGGCAGGCGGGATCGTAGGGCTGGGTCGGGGGGGCGATGGCCCATGGCTTTTCCGGGTCGGCACTGTCCGGGGCCATGGTGTCTGGCGCGAGCAGGCCGAGCTTGCCTTCGGGCGGAGCGGGATTGGGCACGGCGCAGTCGGCCGGTTTGGGGGTGATGCCGGAGAGGTGGATGTTGGCCGCGAGTGCGGGTTCGCCCGGGCGGAGAATGGCCGCGCGAGGAAAGATCTGAACCGAGACGGGTGGGACGACGACCAGGGGCTGCGGTGGGGTGGAGGTCGCGGGAGCGGGAACGATGGAGGCAAGCTCGATGATGACGCCCTGGTCGTCGAGCGTGGCGTGGGCGACGATGGGCGCTGGGGTTTGCGGCGCGTTGCGCAGCGCGGGGATGGCGACGTCGTAAAACGGCTGCTCGGGAGTCGGACGGGAAAAATAGGGGCGCGTGGGAAACAGGCCGGCGAGGTAGGGCAGGCGGAGGGCGACCTCCTGGCTGCTGCGAGGTTCGAGCGAGCCTGCGTCGCCCGCACCGATGCCCTCTTCGAGCAGGTTGACGGTGAGCTGGGTGGCGGCGATGCGCATGGAGTCGGCACCGTCGTTGGTGAGGGTGAGGGTGGCGGCGACCGAGGTGACGGTGGAGAGGAGCTCCGGCTGCTTGGCAGGCGCGGTAAGGACGGCGCTAAGGGAGAGATGGTGGGCGAGGGCGAGGGCGTCGTTGAGCTGGACGCGTTTGATGCGGAGTTCGTGCAGAAGATTGAAGGTTTGCTCGTTGCTGGGCGTGGAGGCGATGAGCAGGTCGAGGGCGCGCAGGGCGTCGCGCAGAGGCGGGGCAGTCAGCTCGATATTTTCGGGGTTGAAGAGCGCCTGGGCCTGGGCCAGGTTGGCGTCGATGGCGAGCAGGGCTTGATGGGTGTCAAGGTCGGCCGAGAGCGCGGGGAGGGTGGTGTCGATGCCTTCGAAAAAGGAGGATTCGGTGGCGGGCGTCGACGGGCAGAAGGCGGAATCGTCGGCTTTAAGGTCGCACTCGACGCGGCTGGCCATCAGGGTGTAGCCGACATCGGCACGGCCGGCCGGGGCAAGGCGAACGTTGGGGCCGATCTGGGTTTGTTGCTGGGCGAGTCCCCGCCGGGCAAATTGAATATAGCTGAGGCCTTCCATGCCGAGGGCGGGCTGGCGGGCCTGCCTGCCGAAGGCGACGACGCCGGGGTCACCTTCGTGAATCTCGACGGTGGCAGTGGGCGCGGCGTGGCTGTCGGTATCGGTCACGTAGTTGTGGAAGAGGGTGGGAACTTGCCGGCCTGTTGCGTAATCGAACATGCCCTGGGCGGTGACGGGGACGAAGGGAACGCGGGCGTAGACCTTGAGCGGCGTCCACGGGGGCAGATTCTGGTCGGGGAAGATTTTGGGGTCGGCGGCGGCGAGGAAGACCTCCTGCGAGATTTCGCCGGCGGCCTGGTGGTGGCCGTGCCCGTCGGTGGGCCCGCCGACAAAGACGCTGGCGAGCACGAGTGGGCGGTAGAGGCGCACGGCGCGGACGGCGTCATAGAGGACGCGGTCGTGGGTCCACTGAGCGAAGGTTTCTTCCTTGGTTTTTGAAAAGCCGAAATCGATTTCGGTGCCGAAGAACTGGTCGACACCCATGTAGCGGTCGGCGGCGAGCAGCTCCTGAGTGCGGAGCAGACCGAGCGCTTCGTTGAAGTCGGCGGACATGAGGTTCTGGCCGCCTTCGCCGCGGTTGAGCGTGAGCATGGCGGTGCGGACGCCCTGGCCGCGCGATTCGAACGTAAGCATGCCGCCGTCTTCATCGTCGGGGTGGGCGACGATGAGCATGAGCGAGGCGCGGGTGCGGAGCTTGATGAGAAGCTGCTGGAGCGCAGGCGCACCGTGATCGATGGGCAGGGTATCGGCAAGAGACGCGGGGAAGACGCGCTCGCGCTGCAGATTGGCGGGGTCGGCGGCGATGCGATCGCGCAGGATGGTGGCGGAATTGGCAGGCGGCTGGGCGGCCAGGGTTGAGAGGAGTAGAAGGAGCGGCAAAAGTCGAATCGGTTTGAGGCGAAAAGGCATCGGCTTCCTTTAGTGCTTCCAGACGGCAGGTGGTTCCGAGTGACTCACCCTACGATAACCCTTCGGCTCTGCCTCGGGTGATTCATGGGGCACCCGATGTTTCAGAATAGACTGTCGCCATGGCGTTTGAGACGCAAGGAGACACGCAACTGGGTCGGGTGATGACGCTGCGGACCGCGATTGCAGTGAATATGCTGGACATGATCGGCGTGGGGCCGTTTATTACGCTGCCGTTGCTGCTGGGCGCGATGGGCGGCCCGCAGGCGATGCTGGGCTGGATTGCCGGAGCGGTGCTGGCAATGTGCGATGGGCTGGTGTGGGCGGAGTTGGGTGCGATGATGCCCGAAGCCGGCGGCAGCTATCGCTTTTTGCGCGAGATGTTTCCGGGTGGGGCGGGGCGGTTTCTGGGCTTTCTGTTCGTGTTCCAGCTGATGGTTTCGGCACCGCTTTCGGTGGCGAGCGGGTGCATCGGGCTGTCGCAATATGCGGGCTTCCTGTGGCCTGCTCTGGCCGGGCCTGCGTGGCACTGGGGGCGGGTGACGGCGGGGCCGGGGACTGCGGTGGCCGTGGGTGCGGTGGGGCTGGCGGTGGTGATGCTGTATCGCAGCCTGGCGAGCCTGCGCGTGGTTTCGTACGTGCTTTGGGTGACAGTGATGGGGACGATCGCGTGGGTGCTGGTGACGGCCCTGCTGCATGGCCACGTGGGGCTGGCGATGAGCTTTCCGACCGGTGCGTTTGCGCCGACACGGGCTTTCTGGAGCGGGCTGGCGAGTGCGATGCTGGTGGCGACTTACGACTTCTGGGGTTATTACAACGTCACGTTTCTGGGTGCGGAGGTGCGCGACCCGGCAAGGACGATTCCGCGGGCGATCCTGATCTCGATCGGGATCGTTACAGTGCTCTACCTGGCGATGAACTTTGCGATTCTCGCGGTGGTGCCTTGGCGGCCGCTGCTGGGTGCAACCGGCCTGGGCGCGCGGCAGGCGCTGGTGAGCTCGTTTATGGACCTGGCGTATGGCGGCGGCGCGGCAGGCCGGGTGGCGGCGGTGCTGGTGATGGTGACGGCGTTTGCGAGTGTGTTTTCGCTGCTGCTGGGCTACTCGCGGATCCCGTTTGCGGCGGCGCGGGACGGCAACTTTTTTGCGGCCTTGGGACGGCTGCATCCAGTGCGCGGATTTCCCTACGTCTCTCTGCTCTGGCTGGGTGGGGCGGCTATGCTGTTCTGTTTCCTCTCGCTCGGCGAGGTAATTGCAGCCTTGGTGGTGCTGCGGATTTCAGTGCAATTTCTGCTGCAGCATGTGGGAGTAATGGCGCTGCGGCGGCGGCAGCCGGAGCGGGTGCGGCCGTTTCGGGTGTGGCTGTATCCGCTGCCGCCGGTGCTCGCGATGGTGGGCTTCGGCTATATTCTGTTGGGCCGGGCGCACTTCGGGCGGGAGCTTTGGATGGCCGGCGTGGTGGTCGCGCTGGGCGGCCTGGCCTATGGGGTGCGGACGGGTAGGCGAGTGAGTTAAGATAACCAGATGAGCGAAACGTTGGAAGCGGTGAAGTCGAATGTCGGGGCGGGGCATGCGCCCACGTACACGCGCAACAATCCTTACCAGGCGGCGGTAGAGGTGAACCGGCTGTTGACGGCGGAAGGGTCTGAAAAAGAGACCCGGCATGTGGAGCTGTCGCTTGAAGAAGGCATGAGCTACACGCCCGGGGACGCGGTGGGGATTGTGCCGGAGAACCGGCGAGCGGCGGTGGATGAGGTTCTGGCGGCGCTTAAGTTTACGGGTACCGAGCGGGTGCTGGACCACTACAAGGTGGAGATTTCGCTCGATGAAGCGCTGCGGACGCGGCTTGCCATCGGCGTGCTGGAACGCGGGCGCATCACGCAAATGGCCAAGCTGGCGCCGGACGACGAAAAGCTGAAGGGCATGCTGGGGCAGGACAACAAGGCGCGTGCGGAAGAGTACTGCTACGGGCGCGAATTTGTGGACATGCTGGAGGACTATCCGGGCGTGATTACGCAGCCACAGCAGCTGTTCCAGGTGTTGGCCAGGCTTACGCCGCGCATGTACTCGATCTGCTCAAGCCAGATGGCGCACCCGACCAATGTGCAGACCACCGTGCGGGTGGTGCGGTACGAGGCGCATGGACGCGAACGGCAGGGGCTTTGCAGCGGACACCTGGGCGAACGTGCGCCCGAAGGCGGGACGATGCCGATCTTTCTGCACGCGAACGGGCTGTTTCGGTTGCCGGAAGATAGCACCGCGCCAGTGATCATGGTCGGGCCGGGGACGGGAATCGCGCCGTTCCGGGCGTTTCTCGAAGAACGCCAGGCCAAGGGCGAGACCGGCGACAACTGGCTGTTTTTCGGCGAGCAGAGGCGTTCGCTGGACTTTCTCTACCAGGAGCAGCTGGAGGCGATGCACAAGGATGGCCTGCTGACGCACCTGGACACAGCTTTTTCTCGCGACCAGGCCAAGAAGATCTACGTGCAGGACCGCATCCAGGAACGGGCGGCCGAGGTGTATGCGTGGCTGGAGCGCGGGGCTTACTTCTACGTTTGCGGGGACGCCACGCGCATGGCCAAGGACGTGGAACTGGCGCTGCTGGACGCGATCGCCAAGGGCTCAAACGGAACGCTCGAACAGGCGGAAGAGTATCTGGCCGGGATGAAGAAGGCGAAGCGCTATCAGCGGGACGTGTACTGAGAGGGCAGGAGTGGGCAGGTTAAAGGGTGTGGCGGTGGTTGGCTGAGTTCGTGTGTCTGTGGGTAGGGTGCGGGTCCGCCGCGGCGTAGGTGCCGGCGTGGGGCGTGGGCTGGGTAGAGGTGCGATGGAAGGGCGAGAGGTCGAGCGAGAAGCTGTCCGCTGTCTGGATGGGGACGGCGGCTGTGGCAGCGGCGGTAAGGGCGAGGATGCAGGCGGCGATGGCGATGCGCGGGTTAATCAAGGGGAGTCTCCAGTGCGATTTCAGCTTAGGATGTGCGGGTGGTGAGTCCCATCCCACGGACGGGGGACCACGCGGCTGAAGGGGTTATCGGCAGGAGTGGTTGGGGTGTGAGTGGAGCTTTCAAGGCGTACGCCATGGTCGCTATAAGAAGCCCGCTAAGGTCGCGATGAGAGACGGCTTCCTGTCTAGGCAACCGCAGGTTCCTTCGAGAATGACAACAAAGTGCCGCCGGCCTGGGCGCTACTTGCAGGTGAGCGTGGTGCTGGAGGTCTTGGTGACGCCGCCCTGGGTGTAGCTTGCGGTAACGGTTGCCGGGGCGAGGGTTGCGCCGATGCAGGTGGCGAGGCCGTTGGTCTGGTCTGCGGCGCTGCTGATCTGGACGTCGATGTTGTCGGAGACCGTCCATTGGGCGTGGACGATGGCGATGACGGCGGGCACAGCGCACCGGCCGCTCACAACCTCGACCCCCGAAGAGGCGAGGAACTGCTGCTGGTTGCCGGGCGCTTTAGCGTTGTGGTCGGCGACGCCGCCGGCGGTTGGGCTGGGGCCACTCTGGGGGGCGGCAGAGAGGGAGAAGGACTCGACGCATGCGGGCGTCGACGCGGCCCCACAGCCGGCGAGCAGGGATGTGGCGAGCAGAAGTACAGGGGCGATCGTTCGCATGCGGCCACGATACAACTTGCCCTCATGCTTGTCTAGACGCGCTGGTGGTCTGGCTGCCAGTCGGTGATGCTCTGCTTGATCTGCTTGGGGGCGAGCTTTTCGCGAAGGGCACGGTCGATAAGGGTGGGGAGTTCGGCGTCGGAGGCGAAGCGCAGCGCGACAATTTGTGGGAGGGTGAGGGCGGCGGACTTCTCGAGCGTGGCGGGCGCAAGCACGGCGGCGTAGCGGAAGCGCTCTCGAGGCGGATGATACGATCCTGGTTTTTGGTGGCGTATGCGCGCACACGCATGACGAGCGTCATGAGGGCACAGGCGGTGACGATCCACCAGAGATGCGAGCGGGAGTGCATCGGCCACTGACGCATGGTGTAGTAGGCGGCAAGGATGAAGTTGGCAAGAAAGACGAGAGCGACGGCGATAAAGATGGGGTCGTTGGAGGTGTGGTTCTTGTAATTCTGAGTTTCGGGCATGCGGGGATCATACAGGAGCGCGTGAGTGGTTCCTGCCCCGGCTGTCGCTTACCTGGATGAGGTGAGCGGCTAGTGGTCGGAGCCGGGTGGTGGGGGTGGAAGTGGCGGGATGGTGTAGGCGCCGGCGGCGAGGGCACGGGTGAGGGCTTCGCGCTCGAGGGTGGCTTCGGGGTTCTGGCGGCCGTCGATGTAGTAGTTGACGTAGGGGGAGTTTTGCGCGGGGTTGGCCTGGTAGAAGGCGAAGCCGTTGAGGATGTGATCGTGACGGCGTTGGAGGAGCTTGTAGCCGAGCGCGTCGGCGGAAAGCGCGAACAGGATGGTGGCCGCCAGGGTGGTGAGATAGAGGCGTTTGCGGCGGGTGGGCCCGAGCGACGCGGTGCGGGTGACGGCGTAAAGGTAGGTGAAGACGAGCATGAGGGCGCAGTAGATTTTGTAGCGGGCCGAGAGGCTCTGCTGCAGGCCGAGGCCGCTGCGCACAAAGGCCACGAGGGCGGAGGTGGCGAGCGTCCAGGCGGCGGACCAGAAGAAGAACGGATGCGTACGCCAGTAGCCGGTGCGGATGGATTGGATAAAGACGGCGAAGAGCATCAGGCCGAGCGCGATGGCGGCGTAGGGGAGCGGGCGGTGATGCATGTTTTCGATGGCTCCGCCAAGGAAAGAAAGGAAGAAGAGCGGGCGGGTGAGATGGCTGGGCGGCGCGGGGATCTGATTGGGAACGTAGTGGTAAAGGTAGGCGCAGAGGACGGCGGCGAAGGTGAGGCACCAGGCGGCGATGCGCTTGGCAGAGGGCCACAACAGGACGAGGCCGATGGGGCCGAGCAGGAAGCCGTTGGGCGAGGCGGTGCAGGCGAGGGCTGCGAAAAGGCAGGCGAGGGCGAGGCGCTGTCGGATGAGGAAGTGCAGGGCGAGGAAGGCGAAAGGCATAATCCAGTACTGCAGGCCGGCTTCGGCGAAGTCGAGCATTTCGGCGTAGGAAAGCTGGAAGAGCAGGAAGATCACCGGCAGGAAGAGCAGAAGGCGGCGCGGCCGGGGCGCCTCTGGGAAGGCGTTCTGCCAGAACGTCCAGGCGACGGGCAGGAGGAAGAGGTTGCCGATGAGGATGCAGAGGCGGAAGGAGAGGCGGCCGAAGAGGGAGAAATCGGCGGACATGAGGGTATGGACGAAGATGGAACGGTACTCGCCCTGTTGGGAAGTGACGGCGGAGAGCAGGCGCGGGAGGAAGCCGTGGATGTGGGTCTGCTCGGTGAGGAAGTTGAGGGTGGTGAAGTAGTCGTCGAGGAAGGGGACGGGGAGGGAGAGGTGGTAGAGGATAGCGTAGTAGAGGGCGATGGGAGCGCAGGCGAGGAGCAGGAGGGTGTTGAAGCGAAGGCCGGGAACAGCGGGAGGCATGAGGGGATTGTAGCTTGTGGTGAAGCTTGCGAAATTACGGTCCTTGCAACTCCATTTGGAAGCTGTAGCCATGTCTCGTAAAACCGAGAGAATCGTAGAAGCGATGCGCGCCCTCTCGCTTCAAATTGCTTGAGAGGGTCATTTTGTAACAAGCGGCCAGGCGGCACTGGTCCAGGGCATGTTGCATCATCGCACGTCCGATGCCGGCTCCCTGGTGCTCTGGATGAACGGCAACATCTTCGACCACGCCTGACTTGCGACCCCGTTTGGCCATGTTGTCCAGGATCACTAATTCGTAGGTGCCGACGACGGTCTCGCCGGAGACGGCTACGAAGACCTGGAAGTACGGATAGCTCCTCAGGAGAGCGAAGTGGGCTTCAGCTTCCTCTAAGGTGAAACCATCCTCACCGTCGATCCCAGCCTCGCGGTAGAGTTCGAGGATCGCGGTAATGTCTTGTTCGGTGGCGGCGCGAATCACGAGGTCGTTCATACCCAAAGTCTAGAGCCTTTGGAGTCGATGAGGCCAACTTCCGCCAGACGCGTTCATCGGTACTTATCCTGCACAAACGGACGACCAAGGCCTTGCTTAGTGGTAGCGGCTAGGCCATGGGGATCTTACAATATGTCACGGGCGGTTAAGTCTATGCGGGAAATCGGGAGTATCGATATGAAGATGAGCGGTCACGTTCGCATTTCAGGTCACATCATCTGCGTTGGTTTGTCTTCCTTGCTGGCTATTTCCGTCTTTGCTCACGGGCAAAACACACCCGTTCTGCAACCGACGGGTGCTTCGCTCCAAGATGACACTCACCAAGCGTCAGGTGGGGGGCCATCACAAGATCGTAAGTCGGTACTTGTGGAATTGATCACCTCGGCCGAATGCCATGTGTGCGAGTCTGAAGAACGACTCCTATCGCATCTCGATCGTGACCAACCGATACAGAATGCCGACATCATAGTTTTGAGTGAGCGCGTGAAGCCACAAGACCCCTCTGTACCAAGCGGCTATCTCTCGCCTACGGACCCCACCCGACGTCAAGAGAACTACCAGAGCATAGGAACAAGTTCGCAGCCCGTACCGCTGTTCATAGTTAACGGAGTTCTACAGGATGAGCACGCTTCCGGTTCGCAAATCGAGGAAGCCATCAGGTTGACACCGGAGAGCCTGGTTCCACTTAGGCTCACTTCGGTTCAGATTCGCGGGGATGATATGACTTTTGCTCTCGAAGGGGGACCCGTCACCAAAGGATACGTCAATGTCTACGCAGCGCTAGTTGACTTGCCGAGGTCTTCGAGCGAAGCTGGCAAACAGGATGTCGAGCATTTGCAGACAGGCTCTGGGGTTGTCGAGACGTTCGGTAGGGTTGGCAGTTCTTTTAGAACTAAAGCCCTGGGAAACGGGCCGTTTACGATCCAAAGTCATATTCCAGACAATCGCAAAAGTTTAGAAGGTATGCGTCTCATTGTTTTCGTGCAGACAAAACACGTTGGGTTAGTACTCGGGTCCACTTCCTGTGTATTGGGTTCGAACTCAATGTCTCCATTGGCTGCGATCCCTGCCAATCGCTGCCCCCCCTCCGCAAGTAATGATCTCCGCTTGAGCCCTTCAAGCAGGTGATTGCCGCTACTCGTTCAGCAAGCAGCCATGTTATCAGTCCCTACAAGTCGCATTATCGTCAGCGATTCAAGTCGCGACGCGAAAGAATAGCTGCCTTTCTGTATCACACTGGCCGACGATCGTCTCTTGGGAGCATAATGCCCGGCGCAAGGCGGACGTACAATCAGACCATGGGGATGAGCGACGAAAAGCAGAGTGAACGATATAACCCGGCGGAGATCGAGGCGAAATGGCAGGCGCGGTGGGACGCCGACCCGGCTCTGTACGCTGCCGAGGGGCATGATTGCGGGAAGCCCAAGTTTTATTGCCTGGAGATGCTGCCTTATCCCAGCGGCAGGCTGCATATGGGGCATGTGCGCAACTATGCCATTGGCGATGCGCTGGCTAGGTTTATGTGGATGCGCGGGTACAACGTGCTGCATCCGATGGGCTGGGATGCGTTTGGGCTGCCGGCTGAGAATGCCGCGTTGAAGAATGGCGTGCCGCCGCGCGAGTGGACGCTGAACAATATCGCCGCCATGAAGACGCAGTTCAAGCGGCTGGGTTTCGGGTTCGACTGGGCGGCCGAGGTGACGACGTGCATGCCGGATTACTACCGGTGGAATCAGTGGCTGTTTCTGAAGATGTTCGAGGCTGGGCTGGCCTACCGGAAGAAGAGCAAGGTGAACTGGTGTCCGCAATGCGCGACCGTGCTGGCCAACGAGCAGGTGATCCAGGGCCGGTGCTGGCGCCACGAAGACACGCTGGTGGAGCAGCGCGATCTGACGCAGTGGTTTCTGCGCATTACGAAGTATGCCGATGAGTTGCTGGATGGGCTGGACACGCTGCCGGGCTGGCCTGAAAAGGTGAAGACCATGCAGCGCAACTGGATCGGGCGGAGCGAAGGCACGTTTGTGGACTTCAACGTGGTGGGCTCGAGCGAGACGGGCTTGAACACCGTGAAGGTGTTTACGACGCGGGTGGACACGATCTTCGGCGCGACTTCGATCCAGCTTGCGCCGGAGCATCCGGTGGCGAAGGCTTTCGCCGCGAAGGATGCCGTGCTGGCCGGGCAAGTGGAGGAGATGATCGCGCAGCAGAAGCTGGCGCGCGAGACGGATTCGCTGGGAGCGATCGAAAAAGAGGGCTTCGATACGGGGCGCTTTGCGGTGAATCCCTTCAACGGCGAAAAGGTGCCTGTATGGGTAGCAAATTATATCCTGGCCGATTATGGCACGGGCGCCATCATGAGTGTGCCTGCGCATGACGAGCGGGACTTCGAGTTTGCGACTAAATACGGGCTGCCGCTGGTGCGTGTGGTCGCGGGCAACCTGGATGGTGTCGGCCTGGAGCTGCCATACCTGGGTGAGGAAGAGGGTGTGCTGCTTGACTCGGGCGAGTGGAGCGGCAAGAGCTGCCTGGAAGCGCAGGGTGAAATGGCTGCGTTTGCTGAGGCTAACGGGTTTGGAAACAGTACGGTTACGTATCGGCTGAAGGACTGGGGCGTCAGCCGGCAAAGGTACTGGGGTACGCCGATTCCGATGGTGTATTGCATGGCCTGTGGCGATGGCGACACGCCGATCGCGCTGCGCGAGAGCGACTTGCCGGTGCTGCTGCCGGAGATAATTGCCATCACGCAGGAGGGCGGATCGCCGCTGGGCAAGGTGCCGGAGTTCGTGAATACAACCTGTCCGCAATGCGGCGGGCCGGCGCGGCGTGAGACCGATACGATGGACACGTTTGTCGATTCGAGCTGGTACTTCTACCGCTATACGGATGCGTATAACGATAAGGCACCGTTCGATGCGGAGAAGATCAAGTACTGGTTCCCGATCGACCAGTACATTGGTGGGGTGGAGCATGCGATCCTGCACCTGATCTACTCGCGCTTCTGGACGAAGGTGATGCGGGATCTCGGTCTGGTCGAGAATGCCGAGCCTGTGGCCCGGCTGTTTACGCAGGGCATGGTGTTGAAGGATGGGGCGAAGATGTCGAAGTCGCTGGGCAATATCGTGAGCCCGGACGAGATGGTGGGGCTGTATGGCGCGGACGCGGCGCGGATGTACTCGCTGTTTGCGGCGCCGCCGGACCGGGATTTGGATTGGGATGAAAAGAACATCGCGGGGGTCAGCCGATTTCTAACCAAGGCGCATCGGCTGGTGATGAAGTATGCGCCCGTGGCTCAATCCATTGGCGGCTATCGGATTTTTGAGGATCGAGAGGCGCTGGGCGCAGAGGCGAACATGCTGCTGACGTCGCTGCATAAGACCATCGCGAGAGTGACGGATGACTTCAGCAACCGCTGGCACTTCAACACTTCGATCTCCTCTCTGATGATCCTGGTGAACGACATCGGCACTTGCGAGGAAGCGATGGATCGAGGTTCCGTCCCTGCTCCGGTGATCGTGCATGTGATGGAGTCGCTGACACAGATGCTGGCTCCGTTCGTTCCGTTTTTGGCAGCAGAGTTGTGGGAAGCGACGAACGGGACAGGTGTTGTGTTCCGAAGCGTCTGGCCGGTTGCGAGCGCTTACTGGATGCAGGAAAACGTGATTGAGATTCCGGTGCAGGTAAACGGCAAGCTGGTGACGGTGGTACGGGTGGCGGCTACGAGTGGACGTGAGGATGTCGAGGCAGCGGCTCGTGGAGATGAGAAGGTGATGAATAGGATTGCGGGCAAGACCGTGGTGAAGGTGGTGGTGGTGCCGGCAAAGCTTGTGAATCTTGTGGTGCGCTAGTGGCGGCTCCAGTACGGGGAACGCAGACGTTTGTGGGGACGCTGAGCGCCTGCTGGCGACGGCCGGGGGTGACGGCGCTTGAAGTGGGCTGGCGTTGGGCGTACGGGGTTCCGGCGGCGGCGCTGATCCTGTGGCAGGTGCGCAAGGTGCTGCTGGCTGCGATGGACGGTACGCTCGACCCGGCGCGGCTGGGACTGGATCCTGTGCTGCTGGGCGACCCGGTAGGGGCGTTGAGCGCGGACCCCCTTGGCGCCGCCGGGAAGTTTGCCGGAGCCGTGCGGGCGGTCTTGCCTGGGCTGCAGCATGTGGCGCTTTGGCTGCTGCCCCTAGTGCTGGTGGGCTGGGTGATGGTGTCGTCGTTGGGGCGGACGGCGGTGTTGCGGCGTGTGGATGCGGGGATGCATGCGCGTGTGGGCACGCTGGTCGTCCTGCAGGCGATCCGGATCGTAACGCTGGGGGCCGTGTTCTGGGTGTGGTTTACGGGCGTGCGCTGGAGCTCGCAGGTAGCCATTGCGGGGCCGATGGCGGCAGGCGCGGAGCCGAACCTGGTGCTCTATTGCGGGCTGCTGATCGTGTTGACCCTCGGCATTTTTGTGGCCTGGGGGACGGTGAGCTGGGTGCTGATGATGGCGCCTTTGCTGGCCATGCTGCGCAACCTGGGTGTAGGGGCAAGTGTACGTGGAGTACTGCGGCTGCAGGGTCTACGCGCCAAGCTGGTGGAAGTGAACCTGGTGATGGGCATCGTGAAAATTGCCCTGATCGTGCTGGCAATGGTATTTTCGGCAACGCCGCTTCCGTTTGAATCGGTCACGACGGCGACGTTTCTTTTCTGGTGGTGGGCGGGTGTGGGGGTCATTTATCTGCTGGCTTCAGACTTCTTTCATGTGGCTCGGCTGGTCGGCTATCTGCGCCTGTGGCAGGTATATGAGCCGGATGCAAATTAGTTCAGGCGAGCGCCGCGAATGTGCATCTCACGAATATTGAGCGTGGATGGAGGGAACCGATGTCTTTCGCCTTGTATGCCCTGGGCTATCTGATCGTGATTGGCGGGGTGATCTATCTTGCGCACCTGATGCATATCCCGCAGGCCTGGATTATCGGGATTGCGGTGATCCTGTTCGGCGTCGGGATTGTGACGGGTGTGCAGAGTACGCGCGGCAAAGACCCTAACTAGGGCTCCCCTGCCTGGCGATTCAGACCGGCGGTTTAGACTGATGGGGTGGATACCTCGACTGTCGTCATTCTGGATTTTGGATCGCAATATACGCAGCTTATCGCGCGCCGCATCCGCGAGTTCAACGTGTTTTCTGTGGTGCTGCCGTGCACGGTACCGCTGGATCGCGTGAAGGATCTTGCTCCTGTCGGGGTGATTCTCTCGGGCGGACCCTGCTCGGTGTACGACGCGGACTCGCCCGCGGCCGACCCGGCGGTGCTTGCGCTGGGCGTTCCGGTACTTGGCATCTGCTATGGGCTGCAGTTCATTGCGCACCACCTGGGTGGGCGGGTGGAAAGCGCCGCGAGCCGCGAATACGGGCATGCGGAGGTGACGATTGTGCGCGAGACGGCGCTGTTCGCCGGCCTGCCGAAGACGATGCCGGTGTGGATGTCGCATGGCGACCATGCGGCGGTGCTGCCGGAGGGCTTTGCGCTGACCGCAGAAACAGCCAATGCCGTGGCCGGGATTGCGAACGAAGCGAAGAGGATCTGGGCTGTGCAGTTCCATCCTGAGGTAGCGCATACGCCGCAGGGAACTGAGCTGCTGCGCAATTTCGTGCTGGGCATTTGCGGCGCTCGGGCGGACTGGACTCCGGAACATTTTATCCAGACGGCGGTCGCGCAGGTGCAGCAGCAGGTTGGGCCTACCGGGCACGCCATCTGCGGGCTGAGCGGCGGAGTGGATTCAAGCGTGGCGGCAGTGCTGGTGGCGCGCGCCATCGGCGACCGGCTGACGTGCATTTTCGTCAACAACGGGGTGCTGCGCAAGGATGAATTTGCCAAGGTGCAGGCGACCATGCGCGAGCAGCTTGGCCTGCACGTGGTCGCGGTGGATGCTGCGGAACGCTTCCTGAGCAAGCTTGCGGGCGTGACCGACCCGGAGCAGAAGCGCAAGGTGATCGGCAGTGAATTCATTGCCGTGTTTGACGACGAGGCGCGGAAAATTTTTAAAGCCGAGAAGTCTGCAGGCGAGGAGATTGCCTGGCTGGTGCAGGGGACGCTCTACCCGGATGTAATTGAGAGCTCCAGTGTGAAGGGGCCTTCGCAGACCATCAAGAGCCACCACAACGTGGGCGGGCTGCCGGCGGATATGAAGCTGAAGCTGATTGAACCGCTGCGCGATCTGTTCAAGGACGAGGTGCGGCGAATCGGCCGTGACCTTGGCATGCCGGCTGAGATCATCGACCGCCAGCCGTTTCCCGGACCTGGGCTGGCGGTGCGCATTTTGGGCGAAGTAACGGCCGAGCGCGTGGCGATCCTGCAGGAGGCGGACGTGATTGTGGTCGAAGAGATCAAGCGGGCGAGGCTCTACACGAAGATCTGGCAGAGCTTTGCGGTGTTGCTGCCGGTAAAGTCGGTGGGGGTGATGGGGGATCAGCGGACGTACGCGAACACCTGTGCGATCCGGGCGGTCGAAAGCGAAGACGGCATGACGGCCGACTGGGCCGCGCTGCCGTACGAAGTGTTGCGAGTAATTTCGTCGCGCATTGTGAGCGAGGTGCGCGGGATCAACCGGGTCGTCTACGACATCACAAGCAAGCCGCCAGGGACGATCGAGTGGGAGTAGTTCCGTGTAGCAGTCTTCTAAGCTGGAGATGCGATGAAGGGCTTTCCGAGATGGTCTTTCTGCCCAATTCACGCCAGGTCACGGTTCGCTGACATTCGTTTGAAGAGTCCTGTCGTATACTCGGCATGCGTCGGCACGTGTACGGCTTCCCGGCGGGAAGATGTGAATCGACGAGAATCCCTCTTTGGGGTGAAAACCCGTTCCGTGCGGGGCCAGAGACGAAGCGAATACAAGGGGTACTCCTGTATGGCTGTCTTTCTGATCAATCCCAGCGATAACTCATTTGGTACTGCGGTCATTACGCCGCGCTGGTTGTTCGTCCTGGCGGCTGCTACGCCGCGGTCCATGGGCGATCCCGTTCTGGTCGATGAATCGATCGAAGCGCTCGACGCAACGACGATCGAGGCCGGTGACATTGTGGGCATCAGCGTGCACACCGGAAACGCGCTACGTGGCTACCAGGTGGGCAAACTGGCGCACGAGCGTGGCGCGACCGTGGTGTACGGGGGCATCCACGCAACCTTGTTTCCCGAGGAGCCGTTTGAGCGGGGCTATGCCGACGCGGTGGTGAAGGGCGACGGCGATGTGGCGTGGGGTCAGGTATTGCGCGATCTGGAAGCGGGCTGCGCGCAAAGGATTTACGACGGCGGAAAGATCGAGGGAGACCAGTTTCTTGCCGCGCGCTGGGACCTGATGCAGGCGGACAAGTATATGTGGGCGTCGGTGCAGACGATTCGCGGGTGTCCGAAGCATTGCTCGTTCTGCTCGGTGTGGCGCACGGATGGGCAAAAGCCACGGCAGCGCTTGTTCGAGTCGGTGATCGATGAGATTGTGGACCTGCGGCGGCTGGGGTTCCGCTTTATCGCCCTGCGGACGACAACTTCTACCCTGTCACGCTGACCGATCTGCGACTGGCGCGGGAGCAGGGCAACCAGGAGCGGGTAGACTCCCTGATGGCCACACGGGCAGAGCGTTTCGCGCTGATGGCGGAACTGGCCAAGCTGCCGAAGGATATGGTGTTCTTTACGCAGATTACGATGGAATCCGCCGAGGACGGCGAGTACCTGGATGCGATGCGGAAGGCGAACATCAAGGGCGCGCTGGTAGGTGTCGAAGCGGTGACGCCCGAGGGTTTGAAGGCCGTGTACAAGGACTTCAACTACTCCGGGGACCGCCTGGTGGAGCAGTTGCAGACGTTCCGCAAGCATGGCCTGCATGTGCTGGGCTCATTCATCTTCGGGCTGCCGACCGACAAGCCGAGTACCTTCGACGCGACGGTGGAAGTGGCCATGCGCGCGGGCGTCACGTTCGCACAATTTGTGATGATGACCCCCTTCCCGGGCACGGTGGACTTTGGACGCTGGGAAAAGGAGCAGACCGTTGCGCCTACGCTGGTGGAGGGTACACCGGTGACGAAGTATTGGCTGATCCCGACGGCGATCCGGCCGAAGATGTTTACGCCGCATCCGCTGATGAGTGCGGATGAGATTCGCGATCGCACGCAGAAGGTGTGGGACCGGTTCTACGATCTGCCGGCGATCTGGAAGCGCTCCGCTTGTACGCCGACGCTGCGGGCGCGGGTGGCTTTTGTGCTGCTTTCCAAGCTCTACCGGCAGATGTATGCCGGAACGGGCATTTCAACCGACAGCGCGCGGCGCAAGAAGGCTAAGACTTCGGCACGTTGGATCGCGCGGCAAACGCGCAAGATCTTCCAGGCGAAGCCCATGCCGGAACTTGGCTACCCAGTGTGGCAGCCGCGGGCAAAAGCGCAGCCGCGGCTGACGCAGCTGACGCTCAGGTTGAAGGAAGAAGCAGGTTCGTAGGTTGGGTCTCCATCCTGAGCGGACCGACACACGGTGCCGGTACGCTTTTGATTCACAGGATGGATTCCGCCGCGAGCTTCAGCGATTGCTAATCGGCATTTGCGATGCCATCAGCCAAGTTCTTCCATGCTGTTGACGCCGAACTTCAGGTACCAGGGGCTGGCGGCTTTGAGCGCCTGGTTGACGTTGCCGATGTTTTCGACGCCGACGCTTTCGAGCCATTGCTTGAAGGCTGCCGGGCCCTGTTTGGCGTAGATCGGGATGCCTTCCTTCCAGGTCGCCCGGCCGCAGAGAACGCCGTTAAATTTTGTGCCCGATTCGGCGGCGAGTTCGAGGGTTTCGATGAAGACGGGATTCGAGACGCCGGCTGAAAGATAGATGAACGGCTTGTGGGTCATCGATTCGGCATCGCGGAAGTGCTGCAGGGCTTCAGCGCGGCTGTAAGCGGCCTCGCCCTTGTAGGCCTTGGTGCCGGAGACGAACGACATCTCGACAGGCACTTCGACCTTGAGGACATCGACGTTGTAACGCGCTTTGCCAAACTCGGCCATCGACCCAGAGACGATCGACGGCTTCTTCTGCGCGTAGGCGAGCGATTTCTCATCCCCGCCCTCGGCATCGTAGCCGACGAACTCGAGGAAGAACGGGATGTCATGCGCGAGGCATTCATCGCCGATGCGTTCGATCCAGGCGTGCTTCAAGTCGTTGACGCTGGTCTTCTCAAAAGGCGTGTAGTAGAGCAGGATCTTGATGCAGTCGGCACCGGCTTCCTTGAGGCGACGGACGGACCAGACGTCGAGCAGGTCGGGCAGTCGGCCCGGGGTTGCGGCGTCGTAGCCGGTCTTTTCGTAGGCAAGCAGCAGGCCGGCGTCGTTGCGGTTCTTGGCCGCCTCCAGGCCGTACTCGGGATCGAGCAGAATGGCCGACGCGTGGCGCGTCAAGACGTCGGTTACGAGAGTCTTGAACTCGACGAGGGCGGCTGAATCGATTACGCCTCCACGCTCCTTGGCGAGGGACTTCTGGAGCGAGCCACGCTGATCCATGGCAGCGGCGGCGATGACGCCGCGGGCGTCCGAGACGGCTTTAAGGCCTGCGAGTTTTCCGGGGGTGAGCTTCATGCGCTGGAGATCTCCTGGCTATGTGATGCAATCGGGGTACAGGGGCCCATTCTACATAGCCCATATGAGGATTGAGGAGAGCGGGCCGAATATCGGCGATGACAACGAGAGATGTGCCTCATTGCGAAGGCAAAAACAACCGCAGATTCCCTTCAGGAATGACAACAAAAGGAATGACAACAAAGCGGCTACTTAGGCTGGCGTTTCTTCCAGATGCCGTACACCGCCCAGGCTGCGGCCGTGCAGTTATCGACCACGCGGCCGTCGAGCAGCATAGACTCGAACTCATCCACGGCGACACGATGGAGTTCGAGGTCCTGCTCTTCGGGGTCGGGATCGCTGGGGCCGTGGCTCAGACCTTCGGCGACGAAGACGTGGTGCCTCTGGTTCATCACCCCGTAGGCAATCTGCAGGTCGGTGATGTGGGTCATGCGTTTGCAGAGGATGCCGGTCTCTTCCTGGAGCTCGCCGCGGGCCAGTTCCTCGGGCACGATGTCGGCCAGCTCCCAGCCGCCCTGGGGAAACTCGAGCGCGCGGCGCAGGACGGTGTAGCGGAACTGCTCGACGAGATAAAGGAAATCGCCCTCGGGCGTCCGCTCGATGGGAACGATGATGCAGGCGGGATCCTTGTCGATGACGCCGTAAACGCCGCGCGCGCCATTGGCACGCTCGATCACGTCCTCGCGGACCGAGGTCCATGGGTTGCGATAGACCTCGCGGGTGCTGATGGTTTTGATCGCTTTGGCGGTCATCGACGGGTCGCCGTAGTCGAAGGCGGAGGCAGTTCGGAGTTTGGAGCTTCGAACTCGATGTGGCTGCCGGCATAGATCTTGACGGTCTGCGCCTTGTAAGCGCCGGCCGGGGCGCTCATGATGTTGTCGACGTAGGTCTGGGGGTTGCGGTCGTAGAGCGGAAACCAGCTCGACTGGACTTCCACCATCATGCGATGGCCCTTGAGGAACGTGTGATCGGCCCCATGCAGGGACCACTTGTACTCTTCGATCTGGTTGGCAGGGATGAGCTCGGGATGCTCGAAGCTGTGGCGATAACGCCCACGTAAAATCTCGTCGACGATCATGGTCTGGGTGCCGTCTGGGGCCACGTCGATCAGCTTGACGATCCAGTCGGCGTCCGTGCCGGTCGTGGAGGCGAAGAGGTCTACCTTGACGTTGCCCGTGATAGTGCTGTCGCTTTCGAGCGCGGGGCCCTTGAACTCGGCGAGGTCTTTGCGGCCTTCGACGAAGCGCTGGTCTTCCACCAGCCAGGTGCGCCATTTGGAGCCCTTGCCGTACGTGGATTGGATAGGCCGGTTGCGGTAGGGAAGCGGGTTGGCGGGGTCGGCGATGTACTCGGCGACGCTGAGGTTTGGGGGAATGGGTTTGCAGGTGGATTGCGGCGTACACAAGTCAAGCCCCTGCCGGGTGGTCAGGTAAAGGGAGGAGGGAGCAAAGCCGGTTTGCGGAGGCCAGGCGGCATAATGCTGCCACTGGTTGGTGCCGGTGCGGAAGCTGTCGACGCCCTTGAGGCTGAAGCCGGGTTCGCCCTTGAGGTAGTAGGCAAAGAAGGGCGCTTCGATGGTGTGGCGGAAGTCTGCGCCGGTAGGCTGGCCGAACTCGACGGTGCCGAAGGTGCCGCCCAGCTTGTCACCCGGAAAGTCCCAGCCGCCGTGATTCCATGGGCCGAGCACCATGAAGACCTGGTGGGCGGCGTCATGCGGATGCAGCGCGGCATACTCTTCCTGCGTCCCCCACATGTCTTCCTGGTCCCACCAGCCGCCGACCTCGAGCGTGGGCACCTCTACCCGGCCGAGGTGGTACTCGACACCCATATCGTGCCAGAACTTGGTATAGCTTGGCTCTTCGAGAAACCGTTTCGCAGTGGGGAGAGACTGGATGCCGGCCTGTTTAGCGGCGCCGGCAAAATTGACGTTGCGCAGGAAGAAGTCGTAGGTGTCTTCGGGCGAGTTGACCCGGACGTCGCTCTTCTGCGCTTCGAGCTGCTGCACGTAATCGAAGCCATAGGTCTGGCGAAAGGCGCCGTTGTGGAAGAAGTCGTCGCCGCGCCAGACGTCCGTCATCGGGGCCTGGGGGGAGATGGCCTTGACGGCCGGATCGGCATCGATGCCAGCCATCATGGCGGTAAAGCCAGGATAGGAAACGCCGAGCACCCCGACCTTGCCAGTGTTGGCGGGAATGTTTTTGAGCAGCCAGTCGATGGAGTCGCGGGTGTCGGTCGTCTCGTCGACATCGGTTTTGGAAGTATGGGCAACGATGGGCCGGTTCATGACGAACTGGCCTTCAGACTTATAGCGGCCACGGATATCCTGGAACACAAAGATGTAGCCGCTTTTGACCAGGTCGGCGTTGAAGAGGCTCTTTTCGGTGTAGCCGTCCACACCATACGGAGTGCGTTCCATCAGGAAAGGCAGCGGCTTTGACGTGTCGGCTGGACGCACGACGACTGCGTGCAGCCTCGCGCCGTCGCGCATCGGGATCATGACCTCGGAATGGGTGTACGCAGGGTTGGCGGGTTGTGGAGCGGACTGGATTGGAAGGTTTTGGGCCGGAGGGCTTTGCGCTGCGACAGGCAGAGACAGGACGAGGAGCAGGGATGCCGGGAACTTCAACAAAGCCTCCAGAAGGGGGTTGGTGCTGGCCTGTGGTGATCGTGTTGCCGTACGACTTGGAGCGGATTGGCTGATGGTGTCAAGGACATACAAGGGCAACCTCAGATTTCCTTCGGGAAGGACAACAAAGAGGGATGTCTCTTAACAACAAGCGGGCTTCTGCTCTAGCCCTGGGCTACAGGCTCTGCCGGAATGGGGCTGGCATCGCACTTCCAGCCTTCGCGGCCGTGGGTTCCATCGCAGAAGGGCCGTTTCGAGCTTAGCCCGCAGCGGCATAGTGAGATAGCCGGTTTGCCCGTTAGATCCCACTCCTGGCCATTCACATCTACCAATGAAACAGGCCCTTCGACCCGGAACGGGCCGTTAGGGCGCACGGTAATCTTCACTGCCGGAGTAGGTGCCGCGGGGGCCTGGTTCAGGCCCAGAATTTCATCTGCCATGGTTGCGTCCTCGGTCTTCAACGTCAGCATACTATGCCGCGGACGGGGAGGGGGTAACCCGGCAAGTAGCTCAGGCTATCAGGTTGACCGAGCCCGCGGTGTTGCGCAGGCGGTCGCGCAGATCGCCGGCAAGCTGCACCATGTGCCGCAGCTTGGCGTCGAGCACCTTCGAGCCCGCCACCTCGCGCAGCGCAAGCTCGCTTTCAAGCAGCAGGCCGGTCACAGAGCTCTTCAATTCGTTTTCGAGCTCGATGGCAGCCGCGCGACGGGCAAGGGCATGCTCCCCATCGCGCCGGGTCAGCGCGGCTTTTACCTCGCGTGCCAGGCGCGCGCTGCCGGAGATGCCGAAGTTCACCTGCACCGGCATCGCAAGCCCCGCCTGCTTCCACACCAGATCGGCCCAGACCGGGTCCGCCTCGGCCAGGCTTTCCTCCACCACCACCACGCCGTACACACCCACGCGCAGGGCTTGCAGTCCGGCCCGACGGGTCGTGGCCACCTCTACATCCACTCCAAGCTGCTCGGCGATCGCGCGCCCGCAGTTTTCCGCACCCGCGATAGATGCGACGATCAATACATTCCTGCTCATGGCCTGTCTCCTGCTCTGTGTTCAGCGCCTATGTCGGATCGCAATGGTCTTTCCCGGGATGATGCTTGCGCCTACATCTATGCCTCCTGAGCCTACTCTTCTTCGGTGATGCCGTACTCTTTGAGCTTGCGATAGAGCGTGGTCTTGCCGATGCCAAGCAGCTTGGCTGCCATCAGCTTGTCGCCTTTCAGCTGGCGGATGGTTTCGAGAATGGCCTGGCGTTCCATTTCGGCGATCGAGACGATGCGGCCGTCACCGGCTTGCACATCGGGTGCGGGCGCGGACGCTTCGACGGCTATCTCGCGGGTGCGGCTCTGCATCCTGAACTCGTGCAGCTGCGTGGGCAGATCGCCCATGTGCAGGATGGGCCCGGAGCTGAGTGCGCAGGCACGCTCGATCGCGTTTTCAAGCTCGCGAACATTACCCGGCCACTCGTAGGCCAGCATGGCGCGCAGGGCA
The DNA here is from genome assembly GCA_964282835.1 of uncultured Granulicella sp. GTDB lineage: Bacteria > Acidobacteriota > Terriglobia > Terriglobales > Acidobacteriaceae > Edaphobacter. The sequence continues at coordinate 3,271,678 of OZ196157.1, read as the reverse complement.
TCGTCGGAGAATGTATGCGCCACCCCGGTTTCGCGCTGGGTGCGTTCTAGAAAATGCTGCGCCAGCACCGGAATGTCGTCGCGGCGATCGCGCAGCGGCGGAATGCGCAGGTTGACCACACTGAGGCGGAAGAAGAGATCCTTGCGGAACTTGCCCTGCTCCACCAAAATGGTGAGATCGCGATTGGTAGCCGCCAGGACGCGCACCGTGATCGCGGTTGTCGTGCTCGATCCGATGGGGCGCACCACACGCTCCTGCAGCGCGCGCAGCAGCTTGGCCTGCAGATCGAGCGGAAGCTCGGCGATTTCATCCAGAAAGACGGTGCCGCCGTCGGGTGAGGCAAGCAGGCCTTCCTTGTTGCGCAGCGCGCCGGCGAACGCGCCCTTGCTATGGCCGAAAAGCTCGCTTTCGATCAGGCCCGGCGCCAGCGAGCCGCAATCGACAGGCACAAACGGCTTCTGCGCCCAGGGCCCGTTGAAGTGGATCGAACGCGCGACCAGCTCCTTGCCCGTGCCGCTTTCGCCATAAATAAGAACAGGATGGTTGGAGCCCGCAACCTTGCTGAGCATGCGGTACAGCTTCTCCATCTCGGGCGAGTGGCCGATCAGGTGGCCCGTGCCCTTCTGCTGGCGCAGCATCTGGCGCAGACGGCGGCTTTCAAGATCGAAGTGTCGATGTTCGCCCGCGCGCTCCAGCACCGTCACCAATTCTTCGAGCGCGAATGGCTTGGTCAGGTAGTCGCCCGCGCCGATGCGCATGGCTTCGACGGCGCTCGCAATGGAGGCGAAGGCGGTCATCACGATCACGACCGTTTCCGGGTTGAGCGACTTGATTTCTTCAAGCAGGCTGAGCCCGCTGACCGACCCGCCTGCACCCGGGCCGGGTAGCTTCAAATCGAGCAGCACCAGGTCCAACTTCTGGTGCTTAAGAATGTGGCGAGCCGAGTCGAAGTCGTACGCACCGATTGCGGCAAAACCCATCTTCGCGGCAATCTCAATGCATGCGTTGCGCACCGCTTCATCATCGTCGACGACGAGCAGATGCAGTTCGGGCATTCCTTCCAGGCTGCCGGCCAGGGTGTGGCTGCGCGGCGGCGCGGGCACACTCGTGGTCTTCGGCTCTCCCGCGGCTGCGGAAGCTGCAGGCGGGGCAGTCTGCGGCTGGGGCGAGCCGCCGATCGGCCACGACCGCATGGAAGATCGGAGCGGAAATCGCATCATCGGCGAGCCCGCTGCAGTCCGGCTGCGATGAGGGACCAGCAGGAGGTCCTGCCCGCCCGCTGCATTGGTTTGCAGAGGACGGGTAAGGCACGACCAGGTTGGTTCAAGGCTGATGGAGTACTCTGAATAGCCTGCATGGTGTTTCACAAATTTACTCGAAGGCGGGTACCTTTGGTAACCCCACCCATTTCAGGAAAAGATTCCTTTCCCGAAATGGAACTCATGGGCTCACTCTTTTCGCCGCGACAAACCGATCCAATGTTTCCCGTTTTTATCAGGTGATCGGCGAATGGATCGACCTGCCTATAATCGGGCTATGCCTCTCTTCCGCCCCGATGCTCGCGCCGCCGATACCCTTCGCCCCACCCGCATCACGCCAGGCTATGTTTCTACGCCCGAAGGCTCGGTGCTGATTGAAGCCGGGAACACGCGCGTGCTTTGCAATGCCACGGTTGAGATGGGGGTGCCGGGCTGGATGCGCAACTCAGGCAAGGGCTGGGTGACGGCCGAGTACGGTATGCTGCCGCGGGCTACGCTGACCCGCTCGCCGCGCGAGGCCGAACGCGGCAAGATCGGCGGGCGGACGCACGAAATTCAACGGCTCATCGGCCGCTCGCTGCGCGGCGTAGTGGACATGCGCGTGCTGGGCGAGCGCACGATCATTCTCGATTGCGATGTGCTGCAGGCCGACGGAGGGACGCGTACCGCCGCGATTACCGGCGCGTGCGTGGCGCTGGCCATCGCGCTGGGCAGGCTGGTGGCGGCGGGAACGTTGAAGGCGAATCCGCTGAAGCAGATGATTGCGGCCACCTCGGTGGGCATCGTGGATGGCAACACGCTGCTCGACCTTTGCTACGAGGAGGACTCACGCGCGACGGTGGATATGAACGTCGTGATGCTGGCCGATGGTGGGCTTGTCGAAACCCAGGCGACGGCGGAAAAAGACTCGTACACGCGCAGGGAGCTGGACGGGATGCTCGACCTGGCCGAGGCGGGCATTCGCGAGTTGTTCGTGCTGCAGGCTGCGGCGCTGGAAGCTGGGCTGGCATAACGCAAGTTCCTGTTGTTTGTTGTCATTCCCGAAGGGAATCTGCTTCTGTCCTTGCTTTTGCCTGCTCTACACTCTCAGCGAACAGCTATAGACAAGCGAAGGCAAAACAACCGCAGATTTCCTTCCGGGAATGACAACAAAGAATGCGCCTAACCTCCTTCGCTGCCTTACAGCCGTGCTACTTTGCCGGTGGCGTGTACTCGTCGCGCAGGCGAGTCTGGCGCGTGACCATGGGAATGGCGATGCCCTGAATGTAGACCTGCTTGACACTGGTGCGGACGTCGAGTGGGTCGCCGTTCGCGATGACCACGTTGGCGGTCTTGCCCACGTCGAGTGAGCCGAGCTGGTCGCCGACGCCGAAGATTTCCGCCGGGGTGAGGGTGATCGAGCGCAGCGCCTGCTCGTACGGCAGGCCGTAGGCGACCGCGTACCCGGCTGCGTAAGGCAGGTTCCGGTTGAACTCGAGCGAGGCCGACGCGATGGCTACCTTGACGCCGCGCCGGGCGAGTTCCGCGGGCAGCGAGTAGACGGCGTCGTAGCGCTCGCCGGCTTCAGGCAGATCATACATGGGGCCGACGATGACCGGCACATGGTAACTGGCGATCTTGTCAAGCACACCTTGTGCATGCGTCACGTGGTCTAGCACGACCTTCAGGTGGTACTCCGTGGCGAGCGCCATGATGGCTTCAACGTCGTGGCCTTCGTAGACGCCGATGACGACCGGCTTTTCTCCTTTGAGGTATGGCAGGAGTGCCTCGTTGCGGAGGTCGAACTTTGTTGCCGGAGTTTTGGCGCGATTGCGCATGTATTCGGTCGCGTCAATCAGCGCCTGGTGGAGCTGCGCGATTTCGCCCATGCGCGTGATGGGGAACTTGGGCGGGCCGCTGGGCGCAGGGCCACCTTCGCCGCGGCCGCCGCGCTTGGGCGCCTCACCGAAGTTGAGCGCGAGCGCGATGTCGCGGTTCAGGATCATCTGGCCGGCATCGCGGCCCGCGAGCTGGATGAAAGCGTCGCGCCCGGGAAGCGTATCGCGCTGTGTGGGAGCCACGATGGCGTTGGTAATGCCGTTGTACCGGCCAATCGGGATGCGCTCGGTTTCGGCATGGAAGGCATCCGCAACCTGCATCTGGGGGAAGATTTCTTCAGACGTTTCGACGAGGTCGGAGTTGACCTGGTTCGACTCGACCTCGGTGAGGCCGAGCTGAGTTTCGGAGTCGAACAGACCGGGGTAGACGGTCATGCCATGCGCGTCGACGACCTGCGCGCTGGCCGGAATTTTGGTGCCGGCAGGCCCGATAGCGGCGATCTTGCCGGCGCTGAGGATAAGGGTGCCGTTCTCGATGATGCCGTGGCTGACGGTGAGCAGCTTCGCGCCGGTGATGGCAATGGTCGAGCCCGGATTCGACACATCGACCATGACGGCCTGGGCGTGGAGCGCGAGCGGGGCGGCAAGAAGAGCGGCTGCGGCGATGGAGCGGGTGAGCATGAAGCGATACCTCGGGTAGGTGGGGGTGCAGGACGGGCTACGGCAAGCACAACGGCAATCGCAGATCCCTTCGGGATGACAACAAGGAACGCACGACAACGAAGCTGGCTTAGTTGGCTTCGCCGATGCGGTCGCTGTCGTCCATGTCGGCATCGTCTGCGCCGCCGAAGCCGCCGCCGTGCATGACGCCCGTGAAGTGGGTGAGGCCGTAGCCGGGCAGCGTGGCGTCGAAGTAGAGGTCGCCATCGATGAAGACCTTTTCGGCGCGCGCATAAGTGCTCAGCGGGTCCATGTTCCAGACGACGAGGTCGCCATCCTTGCCCATGTCGAGCGAGCCGATCTTATCTTCCAGGCCCATAATCCAGGCACCGTTCAGGGTGATCATGCGCAACGCTTCTTCTTCGGTCGCGCCGCCGTAGTGCACCATTTTGCCGGCCTCCTGGTTGAGCCGGCGGACGTAGTCGTTTGAGTCGGATTTAAGCGCGACGGTGACGCCTTCGCGCATGCTCATCACGGCGTTCCAGGGGATGGCATCCCAGGCCTCGTCCTTGAAGCCGTACCAGTCGGCGAAGGTGGCGATGCCGGTGCCGTCGGCTGCGATCTGGCTGCCGACCTTGTACATTTCGAGCGCGTGATGGAAGGCGCGGATTTTGTAACCGTACTGTTTTGCGATGGCCTCTTCGGTAAGAAACTCATCGGCGCGGTAGCAGTGGATTTCGACCAGCAGCTTGCCCGAAAGCACGTCGGCGAGCGCTTCGAGCTTGAGATCGCGATGCGGCACTCTGGTGTTGGCGTCGTGGTTGGCGTTGTAGGTGTCCCAATCGGCCTTGTAGACTTTGGCGTCTTCAAAGGCCTGGCGCATGACCTCGAAGTTGCCCATACGCGTGCTTGGCAGCTGGTTGCGCGAGCCATAGGTGCGCTTGGGATTTTCGCCGCTGGCGAACTTGATAGTGCGGGGCGCGCCGGCAAACAGCATTTCGTCACGCGAGCGGCCGAAGCGGTTCTTGATGGAGATGTTCTGCCCGCCGATCATGTTGGCCGAGCCATGCAGCAGAAGCTCCGTGGTGACGCCGCCGGCGAGCGCAAAGTAGAGCGCGCGGTCCTGGTTGTCGAACGCGTCGATCATCATCATGTTGGGCGTGACCGGGCTGGTGGCTTCGTTCACGTCGTTGCCCAGCGCCGAGTGGGAATGTGGGTCGACGATGCCGGGCGTGACGAACTTGCCTGTGGCGTCGACGATGGTGGCCCCCGCGGGTGCCGTCACGGAGGCGCCGACGCCGGCGATCTTGCCGTTATGCACCCACACGCTGCCGTGCTCGATGACGCCGTGCGTGACCGTCATGACGGTGGCGTTTTTGAGCACGAGGTCTGTGGGCGTCTGCGCGCATATAGAGGCAGCACTGGTGGCGGCAAAAGCGAGGGCGCAGAAAACTGAGGGCTTACTCGAAATCATCGACTAGGCTCCGTACAGAAGGGTGGATGTCGAGATACTAGCATGCATGAGACCCAGGTCTCAGAAGCGAGACCTGGGTCACCCGGAGTTTTCAGGCGGCTTAGAAGCTGTTGTCGTCGCCGGTGGGGTCGAAGTTGCCGGAGCTTGAGTCGTCGGCGTAGTTGCCGGAGTCGTCGTTGTCCGAGACTGAGTCGTCCGAGTCGGCAAAGGAAGCGCTGTCGTTGCGCCGGTCTTCGACGTCGGGTGAGGTGCCGCTGTCGCCGTCGCTCTGCGCGAGGCGATCGCCGAAGGAGCCGCCGGCCGCACTGCCTACATCGCCTGCGCCCCGGTTTTCGTCGCCATAGTAGTTGTTTGTGACTTCTTCGCGGGGCTGGCTACCGCCGTCGAAGCCTCCAAAGCCTGAGCCTCCGCCATAGCCGGCGTGGTTGCCGAAGCCATGCATCAGCGACTCGATGCCTTCGAACGCGAGCGCACCGGCCGCGACGCCCGTAGCAGTCTGCATGGCGGAGCGCAGGAAGCCGCCGGACTGCGGCATAGGCTGACCGTACTGAGGGGGTTGTCCGTACTGCGGGGGTTGTCCGTACTGCGGGGCTGCGTAGCCTGGCTGTGGCGCATATTGCGGCTGAGATGGAGGCGGCGGGGCGGGCGCATCATTCATCCCGAGCAGGTTGCCGAGAAAGCTGGTGTGTTTCTGTGGCGGCGCGGGCTGCTGCTGGGCCTGCTGCTTCATCTGCTCGAGCTGCTGCTGGGCCTGGGTGAGCGCATAATTCTGGACCAGGATGGTCTGGGCCATGATGTAGATGGAATCAGGGTTGCGGCCGAGCGATTGCGTAAGGAACTGCTCGGCTTCGGCGTCCTTGTCCTGGAGAACGGTTTGGTTGATCTTGGCGGTGAGGTCCTGGAGAAGCTGTTGTTCCTGCGGAGTCATGGCGGTTCCCTCTGGATGCTTGGACGTTAGATGACAGGAACTTGCCACCGGTTCGTTTGCGCCGAGAGGAAGAGCGCGTCGAGATAGAAGGCCAAGATTTGTTGTCATCCCGGAGGGATCTGCAGTTGCGGTTGTCTTACCCATTCATCCTTACGAATGCGCTGGAAAATGTCTCCTTCCGCGTAAGAACAGGCAGAACCAAGAACAATCGCAGATTCCCTGCGGGAATGACAACAAGAGAGCACCTTGTACTGCCTTAGTGGATCGTCTTCATCCTTCGGCTCATGAAGTCCATGAGGAGGTAGTTGCCGAGGGTTTCGGGGGTGGTGAAGTAAGCTTTGCCGCGGCACATCTGGCTTACCTGCTGTACGAATTGGACCAGCTGGAAGTCCGAGGCGAGCATGAAGGTGTTGATCATGATGTTAGAGCGCTTGCAGCGGTTGACTTCTTCGAGGGTCTCGGAGATGACCAAGGGGTCGAGGCCGAAGGCATTTTTGTAGATGCGGCCGTCAGGCAGGGTGAGGGCGCTGGGCTTGCCGTCGGTGATCATGACGATCTGCTTCATGTCCTTGTTGGAGCGCTGCAGGATGCGCTGGGCGACGCGGAGGCCTTCACGGGTGTTGGTGTAGTGTGGGCCGACCTTGACGCGAGGCAGCTGGCCGATGGGAATGTGCTCGGCGGAATCGTGGAAGAGCACGAGGTCGATCGTGTCGCCGGGGTACTGGGTGCGGATGAGGTGGGCGAGCGCCATGGCCACGCGCTTGGCCGGGGTGAAGCGGTCTTCGCCGTAGAGGATCATGGAGTGTGAGCAATCGAGCAGCACGACGGTCGCGCAGGAGGACTGGTAGTCGGCTTGCTGGACCTGGAGGTCGGAGTACTCGAGGTTGAGCTTGCCGCCGTGCTTGTTGAAGTCGGTGCCTTCGCGGGCGAAGACGTTCGAGAGCGTGGTGGTGATATCGAGGTTCAAAGAGTCGCCGAACTCGTAGGGTTTGGAGCTGCCGTTGGTTTCCACGCCGGAGGCTTCGTGGCGGGTGTCGTGGCGGCCGAGAGAGGATTTGCCGAGTGGGCCGAGCAACTCGCGGAGGGCTTTGTAGCCGAGGAAGTCCATGCCCTTGTCGGTGACTTCGAACTTGGCCTGGCCGTTGCCGTCGCCCTGCTCGCCGTCGGCTTCTTCGGGCTGCTCGGCGTTGATCATGTTCTGCTCTTGCATTTTCTGAATGATCTGGTCGATGAGGTCTTCAACCTGGTCGGCGTCGAGGGACTCGTATTTTTCCTGGGTTTCTTCGTCGAAAAGCTCGCCTGAATCGAGGGCCTGCTTGATGGCCTCGCGGAGGTTTTCCATGGTCTGCTCGCCATCGAGCGACTGGAAGCGGGACATGGGGTCGTTGAAGCCGGAGTCGAGGAGGAAGTCGGAGAGGGCCTGCATGAGGTCGTCGAGATCGACGGAGGAGGACAGGTCGCCGGTAAACTTGGTATAGCGGGTGCGCTTCATGGGGAGAGCTCCTTACGCTAGTTTACGCCTGACAAGGGGTGCGAGGGACGCGGGGCGGGACACCGATTTGCAGCGATGAACAGCGATCGGACCTGGGAGCTGGATCTGACTAGGAAGGCGGCAAAGCGGCGGTGCCGAACTGGGCAAGCGTGGTCTGGAGGTATTTGTGGGGGTTGACCGGGGTGCCGTGGATGCGGACTTCGTAGTGGACGTGGTTGCCGGTGGTGCGGCCGGAGTGGCCGACGTAGCCAATGATCTGGCCGCGGCTGACGCTCTGGCCGGCGGTGACGGCGAACCCGTTCATGTGGCCGTACCCGGTGGTAAGGCCGTGGCCGTGATCGATCGTGACCATGCGGCCGTAGCCGTTGACCATGCCGGCAGTCATCACGACGCCATCGGCGGTCGCGTGGATGGGAGTGCCGAGCGGTCCGCGGATGTCGACGCCGGGGTGGAACTCGCCCTCGCCGTTGCCGAGGATGGGGTCTTCGCGCTCGCCGAAGGATGAGGAAATTTCACCGTCGACGGGCCAGAGGGTGGGGTTTTCCGCAGCGGGGTCGAGAGTGAGTGAGTCGTCCGGGCCGAGGACATCGTGGCCGGGCATGAGCGGATTGCGGAGATGGCCGAGAGCGAGGGCTGGGGCTGCATCGGACAGAGCGCCGGAAGGCTCGAGCGAGCGGGTGAGGGCGCCGGACATGGCGGTGTCACGGAGGGCGTAGAAGGAGTCGAGAGATTTGTAGTAGGAATCGCCGGTGAGGGTGGCGGAGGCATCCTGGAGGGGCGCGCTGGCTGCGGGCGCTTTGCCGCGGAAGTTCGAGAGCTTGCCGAGTTTCCCGGAGGTAATGCCGTAGAGGGCGGAGACCTCGGTGGCGAGCGAGCCGAGCGAGGCGGCCTGGATATCCTTCTCGTGGGCCTGTTTTTCAAGGTGCGCGTAGTCGTTCTGCAGCGAGCGGTGATCCTGGCGAAGCTGGTTGAAGTGGGAGGTCTTGATGAGCATGCGGGAGTAGGAACCCGCAAGGCCTGCGATGGTGAAGAGACCTACGGCCGCCGCGGCGACGAAGATGTAGGCGTAATGCAGAGGGACGGGAATGCGGTTGAGCGTGCCGTCGGGCTCGCGGCTGACGAAAAGGATGTAAAAGCGCTTTTTCGTGTGCTGGCTGCTCGTGCTCAAACGGACCCCGTACGAAGTGGCGAATTTCTGGAGTGGACCAATGGCGATTGGTGAATGCCATTTGCGTGGACACAACCTTATAAGAATACCCTAAAAGCAGGCATGTGGTTCAAGGGGGTAGAAGGCTTATGCGGGAATTGGACCTGGTTGAGAGGATCAGGCTTGGGGGCGCGGTGCGGGGTGCCGGGGTACGGGTGGGGATCGGCGACGACTGCGCGGTGCTGCGGGTGCGGGCGGGTGAAGAGATGGTGGTGACGACGGATTTTCTGCTCGAAGGACGGCACTTTCGCCGGGACTGGCATACGGCGGAATCGGCCGGGTGGCGTTGCCTGGCGCGGGGTTTGTCGGATATCGCGGCGATGGGGGGAAGGCCGGTGGCGGCGTTCCTGTCGCTTGCGCTGCCCCGGGGGTTTGCGCCGGAGTGGGTGGATGGGTTTCTGGCTGGCTTTCGGGAACTGGGCGCGCAGTACGGGGTGGAACTGGCCGGGGGAGATACAGCGGAGGCTGCGAGCAACGGCGTGGTGGCTGATGTGGTGGTGGTTGGGGCGGTGAAGCGGGGGCGGGCACTGCTGCGGAGCGGAGCTCGGGTGGGCGATGCGATTTACGTGACGGGCTCGCTGGGCGGAAGTGCGGCGGAGCTGGAGCGGATGGCGGCTGGCGAGCGCGGCGGCCGGGGGCGGCAGACATTTCCGCACCCACGGGTGGAGGTGGGCCTGGCGCTGGCGAGGCGCGGTGGGGTGAGTGCGTGTATGGATTTGAGTGACGGGATTTCGAGCGATCTGCGGCGGTTGTGCGAAGCCTCCCGGATTGGGGTGGAATTGGAGGGCCTGCCGGTGGATCGAGGGGCTAGCGAGGCGCAAGCTCTGCATGGCGGGGAGGATTACGAGCTTTTGTTTACGGCGGTGGGACGGATGCCGAAGAGGCTGGCGGGGGTAGAGGTGATGCGGGTGGGAACGGTGGTGCGTGGGAGTGGGGTTCGGTTGCGGGGACAGGATCTGGTGGGGGGCGGGTGGGAGCATTTTAGTGGGAAGGATGCGGGAAATCTGTGACCCGGCGATCATGTTCCCGTCCTGAAGGCGGTGCTATGCCGATCTGAGGCCGAAAGGCTGGGTCGGGAGCTATGAGCTTCGCAGCCATGGGGTGTCAGCTTAGGACAAAACAGGGCGGCTGGCTTAGCTGGGGACCGGTATGCTTTGAGGATGAGGGATGCGACGCGGGTGGTGCGGGGTGGGTTGCGGCGGGCGGGTGTGGGAGAGCCTCTGCATAGCGGGCCGGTGTTTGCTGGACCCTTTCATCTCGCCGGGAACGGGGCGGGTGAGGGGTATACCTATGGCCGGGCAGCGAATCCTACGTGGACGGAGTTGGAAGCGGCCATCGGAGCTTTGGAGGGCGGCCCGGTGCGGGTGTTTGGATCGGGACAGGCGGCGGTGGCGGCGGTATTTGGCGTGACGCTGCGGGCCGGGGATACGGTGGCGATGACAGCTGGAGCTTACTTTGGCTCAGGGGGGATACTGAGGGAGTTCTTTGCGGAGACGGGGGTGACCGTGCGCGAACTTGCGCCGGCGGCGATGGAGGCTGGCGAGGGGCTTGCCGGGGTGCGGCTGGTGTGGGTGGAGACGCCGAGCAATCCGCGGCTGGAGATTACGGATGTGCGCCGGGTGGTGGCGCGGGCGCGAGAGGTGGGGGCGCTGGTGGCTCTGGATAATACGACCGTGACGCCGCTGGGGCAGAGGCCGCTGGAGCTTGGGGTGGATTTTTCGGTGTGCTCCGATTCGAAGTCGATGGGCGGGCATAGCGATTTGCTGCTGGGGCATGTGGCGGCTGCAGAGGGTGAGTGGCTGGGGAAGATCGACCGATATCGCGACGTCATGGGCGGGATTGCGGGGCCAATGGAAGCGTGGCTGCTGCTGCGCAGCCTGGCGACATTGGAGCTGCGGCTAGGACGGAGCTCGGCGAATGCGCTTGGCATTGCGCAGTTTTTGCTGGGGCGAAAGGAGATACAGGAGGTGTTGTATCCGGGGTTGGCGGGGCATCCGCGGCATGAGGTGGCGGCCGCGCAGATGATGCGGTTTGGGCCTGTGGTGAGCTTTATCCTGGCGAGCCGGGAGGCGGCGGAGAGCTTTCTGGAGCGGTGCAAGCTGGTGACCGAGGCTACGAGTTTCGGAGGGATTACGACCTCGGCCGAGCGGCGGGCGCGCTGGGGCCACGACAAGGTGGCACCGGGGTTTGTGCGGCTGAGCGCGGGATGTGAGGATGTGGCGGATTTGATCGAGGACATTGGGGCGGCGCTCGATGGGCTTTGAAAAAAGCTGGACGGCGGAGGTGCTGCGGGCGGCTCCGCTGATTGCACCGGCGCGGCAGTTCGTGTGGCCGCTGGCGATACCGGGCGAGGAAGACGCACTGGGTCGGGGGGCGGTGCGGGTGATGGTGAAGCCGCGCGTGGGAGGCAGTTTCCTGGTAACGGCGGCGCTGGGGTTCAAGGATGCGTCGATGCCGACGGGGGTGTGGGGGTGTCCCGATGCGGACTGGATTTGTGTGCTGGCCGGAGGTTATGGCTATTTGGCGTCGACGCTTGAGCCGGAACGGGTGACGCTGCTGGCGATGAAGCCGGTGGTGCAGGTGGTGGAAGCTGAGAAAATGCTGCTGTTTGTGGGGTTTCAGACGATTCTGGCTTGGGGACGGGGTGGGATGGTGTGGGAGACGGGAAAGCTTTCGTGGGAAGGGGTGAAGGTGAGTGCTGTGACGGAGAGCGAAGTGGTGGGGTTGGGATGGGATCTGATGGCGGATGTGGAGCGGGAGTTTCGGGTGAATTTGCGGACGGGGACGCATGTGGGAGGCGGGGTGCGAGAGTCGCGCGAAGGGCTGGTTTTGTGAGCTGAGAGCTTGGGAGCTTTGGGCTGACAGCGAAGTGCTTGCCGAGGATGGGAGAAAACAGATTCCCTTCGGGGATGACAACAAAGGGGAGCTTATGGTTGGTAGAAAGTCAGGGTGGTTTCGCCTTGTTTGTAGGTGCGGGTCTGGGTGAGAGCGCCGTAGTGCGGGGCAAGCGGCGCTTTGGTTTTGGTGGCGTGTTCGGCGATAACGAGGGCGCTGGGGGTGAGGAGCTTTGTGCCCTGGGGGCTGCCCAGGAAGGCCAGGGTGCCGGCGTATTCGTGGTCGGCTTCGTAGGGAGGGTCGAGATAGATGAGGTCGATCGGGTCGGCGAGTTTGGTCAGCCGCTGCAGCAGGGCGCCGGTGCCGCGGTCTTCAAGGGCGTAGTCCTGCTTGATGCCCAGGGCATGCAGGTTGGCGCGCAGGATTTTGAGGGCAGGCACGGCGTTCTCGGCGAACCAGACGTGGGCGGCACCGCGGGAAAGGGCTTCGATCCCTACGGCCCCGGTGCCCGCGTAGAGATCGACGAAGCGGGAACCGGGGATGCGCGGGCCGAGGATGTTGAAGAGGGTTTCGCGGAGGCGGTCGGAGGTGGGGCGGGTGAGAGTGCCGGGCGGGGATTGCAGGAGGCGGGAACGGTAAGTGCCGGCGATGACGCGCATGCACTGATGGTAGCGGACCGGGAGTTCACGGGGCGCATACAATTGGACCATGCAGCGGTGGTCGTTTTCAGTAGGCAAGGTTTTCGGGGTGGAGGTGCGGATGCATCTCTTCTTCCTGTTGTTGCTGCTGCTTTCGATGTTGTGGGCGGGGTCGCTGGGGCGGCCGATCTCGCGCGGGTTTGTACTTTGGCTGATGCTGGTGGCAGCCGTGGCAGTGCGGGAAACGGCCCGGGGTATGGCCGCGGCCTGGCTGGGGCTGGGAATGAAGAGTGTGCTGCTGCTGCCGACGGGCGGGATGGTGCAGTATGAAACCGCCGCCGGCATGGCGAAGGCGGGCGAGCGAAAGGCGCAGAGCGTGATGGCGCTGGTGGGTCCGGCGACCAGCGTGCTGTTCGGCTTGACGGTGGCGGGGCTGGTGTTGACGGTGGCGCCTGGGGTGGACCTGGTGAGCTACCGGTGGGTCTCGCCGGAGCATTTGTTGAAGGCGCTGGTGTGGGTGAATCTGCTGCTGGGCGCACTGAACCTGCTGCCGGCGTGGCCGCTCGATGGCGGGCGGATGATGAAGGGCATGATGCTGCGCGGGGCGCAGGGCAAGAGCGGGGCCGACGGGATGCGGACGTTCGCGTTGATGAGTCCGCTGGTGGCGACGGGCCTGGTGGTGCTGGGCATGGTGACGGTCAATTTCTGGCTGATCATGGCCGGCATGGGCCTGTTCCTGATGGCGCAGGTGGAGGGCCAGGGAGTCGCCTTGAGCACGGGTGCGGACCTGGTGAAGGTACGCGAGGTGATGCTGACGGAGTACTCGCTGCTGTCGGCTTCGGCGACGCTCGAGGATGCGGTCGAGCAATCGCGGCATACCCTGCAGGATGTGTTTCCGGTGGTGCGGGCGGGCAACCTGGTAGGCGCCGTGGCGCGGCGCGAGGTGCTGGAGGCACTGGCGGCGAGCGGCAATGGCTATGTGCAGGGGATTATGGCCAAGGCGTTTGAAACGGCAGGGCCGGAAGACTCGCTGGTTGAGACGCTGGAACGGGTGACGGGGCGGACCGAGGTGTCGTCCGAACTGGTGCCGGTGCTTGAGGGCGAGCGGGTGGTGGGGATTCTGACGCCGGGCAACCTGCGGCGGTCGGTAGGGCTGGTGGCGATGCGGGTGCGGGCTGCGGGTGCGCGCGGCGGCGGGGAAGAGACGGACTGATGGCGGTGTCGGTACGCGGGCTGCGTTGGCTGGTGGTGGGCATCGCGGTGGCGTTGGTGCTGGTGCTGGTGGGCATGGTGGGGTATGGAAAGTGGAAGGCGCGAAGCTTTCTGGCGGGTTTGCCGAAGCGTCTGGGCATGAGTCTGCTGCAGGAAACGGACAACGTAACGTACTCGCAGAGCTACCAGGGGCGGACTGTGTTTACGGTGCATGCGGCCAAACAGATACAGCATGCCGATGGCAAGTACACGTTGAAGGACGTAGGGATTGTGCTGTACGGCAAGGACGGCGGACGCACCGACCGGATCCGCGGGCAGCAGTTCGAGTATGACCAGAAGAACGGGATTTTGACGGCGGTGGGGGAGGTATATCTCGATCTTGCCGGGCCGGGGAGTGGAAGCGGTGACGCTGCAAAGGTGGTGCATGTAAAGACGAGCGGGCTGGTGTATCTGCAGAAGGAGCGGACGGCGGCGACAGATGCTCTGACGGAGTTTACGGTCGACGGGTACTCGGGGCGATCGGTGGGGGCCTCGTATGCGGGGGAGACGGGGACGGTGGTGCTGCGCTCGGAGGTTCGGCTGAGCGGGATACGGGATGGAAAGCCGATGGATCTGGTGGCCTCGCGGGCGGAGATGGATCGGGCGCAGGGTGAGGCAGCGCAGGGTGAAGCAGGCCAGGGTAGTGAGGTGAAGCTGGAAGGCGCTCGGTTGACGGAGCGGGGAGTGGGTGGCGTGGAGACGGCGGCGGCGGACCGGGCGGAGGTGCTCGAGACGCCGGAAGGGCAGCCGCAGCGGGTGGAGGCTGACGGCCATGTGGTGTTGACAGGGCGCGGGGTGGTGACGTCGCAGCACCTGGATATGGATTTGAACGCGAAGGGTGGGCCGCGGATGGGGCATCTGGCCGGTGGTGTTGTGTACCGGAATGTTGTGGGGAGCAGGCAGGAACGGGGTTCTGCGGCGGATGCCCGGATCCTGTTCGATGAGGCAGGAGAGCCGCGGCACGCGAGTATGGTGGGGGGTGTGGCGCTCGAGGAAACGGCTGGCGAGAGTGAGCGGCGGTTGCGCGGGGATCGGGTAGAGGTGGAACTTGCGGGCGGCGGGAAGGCCAGATCTATACTGCGCGGCGCGGTGGCGACGGCGGCCGATGTGGCGGTGCTTCGGCTGGTGGATGTGGATGTGCACGGTGTGAAAACGGCTACGGAAGTGCGCGCGGCGAAGCTGACGGGTCGCTTTGGGCCGGAGGGTGAGGCGACTGGGCTGGATGGGGAGGGGAGAACGTATGTCGAGCGCGATGCCCCTGGGCTGAAGGATACGAGTGTGGGCCAGGTGTTGCGGTTGGACTTCAAACCCGGGCCAGGCGGAAAAATGGAACTGGCACGTGCGGCGCAAAGCGGCGGGGTGGAGACGGTGCGGGAGTCGGCGGCGAAGAAGGCCGGCGCACCTGACGATGTGGAGCACGGCAAGTCGGCGGCGCTGGTGTATGACGCGGCGACAGATGTGGTGGATCTCTCTGGCGGGGTGCAGCTTACGGATGCGACGAGCGTGCTGCTGGCCGACCGGGTGCTGGCGAATCGAGCAAGCGGCGAGGGCACGGCCGAGGGTGGAGTGCGGGTGAGCTACCTGAATGCGGGGGCGCAGAAAGGGAGTGAACCGGTGCATGTGATGGCGGGGCGCGCAATCTCCCACAAGGCCAGCGGATTGACTGACTTTTTTGCGGCGCCAGGAGCGAAGGCGAGGATGTGGCAGGCGGGTTCGGCGGTCGAGGCGCCCCTGCTGGAGTTCGACCGAACGAAGAAGATTGTGGTAGCGAAGGAAGGCGCGCGGGCGGTGCTGGTGGGGGAGACGGGGGAGCCGGTAAGAATCTTTGGCACCGAGATGACCTACACGGACGCGGCGCGGACGGTGGTCGTGGCGGGGCCGCTGCGGGTGGAGAACGCGGACGGCATGATGACGGCGAAGGATGGGACGGTGTATCTGCTGCCGGCGGCTGCCGGAGTTGCGGCGGGTATGCCCGGGGGTAAGGTGGACCGGGTGGTTGGAGTGGGGAGCGTGGTAGTGACGCAGCCCGGGCGCAAGGCTACCGGGGAACGGCTGGTGTATACGGCGGCCGATGAAACGTTCGTGCTGACCGGTGCGCCGAAGTTGATGGACGCGGTGAATGGTACGGTGACGGGCACTTCGATCCGGTTCAAGCGGGGAGAACAGAGCGTAGTAGTGAGTGGGGAAGGCGGGCGGGTGAGGACGGAGACGCGGGTGAAGCAGTAGAACGACCGTGCGATGATGGCTGAGGCTGCGGTGTTGGCTGCGATGCTTTAGATACACGGGGCAAGAGGGAACTCCCAAGTTCTGCCCTGATGAAGCAGAACGGCCCAGCATTTCTGCTGGGCCGAACCGATCACCGTGGAGGACTTCATGCGAAAACGTTTCGCGTTGGAGGCCTCGGGTAAGGTGACGGTGCCGGGATCCCTCGTCCTGGCGCTTGTTGCGTTGCTCGCTGTGTTTGCCCCAGTAGCCATCTGGTTGCTGGGTAAGCTGAAGTAATAACCCCCTCCGAAAGGTTCGCAGCCATTCGGAGGGACTTCTGCTTACTCAGTGATGAGATGCTTTTAGGTGGGTAAAGTCAATACTTCGGAGCAAAATTCATTCCACTCCAGCCTGGATGGAAACGTGTGGCGAGTGCTCGATCTTCGATCTCCGTAAAGGCAATGAGCGTTGGCGTAGATTTGAGAGATGGGCGTACGGGTTTTGCGGACGGAGAGTCTGGGCAAAAGTTACGGGGATCGGCAGGTGGTGCGGGGTGTCGACCTCGAGATTGCGCAGGGTGAGGTGGTGGGGCTGCTGGGGCCGAACGGGGCAGGCAAGACGACGAGCTTCTACATGATTGTGGGGCTGGTGCGGCCGGACGCAGGCCGGGTGCTGACCGACGATATAGATATCACACGGGTGCCGATGTATCTGCGGGCGCGCAAGCATGGCATCAGCTATCTGCCGCAGGAGCCGAGCGTGTTTCGCAAGCTGACGGTGGAGGAGAATTTGCTGGCCGTGTTGGAGGCGCAGAACCTGACTTGGGAGGCGCGGCGGACGCGGACGGAGAGGCTGATTGAGCAGCTGAACCTGGGCCATGTGCGCAAGACCAAGGGCTATGCGCTGAGCGGCGGGGAACGGCGCCGGGTGGAGATTGCGCGCTGTCTGGCCATTGAGCCCGCGTTCATTCTGCTGGACGAGCCGTTTGCCGGGATCGACCCGATTGCCGTGCTGGACTTGCAGGAGATCATTTTTGCCCTGAAGGCGAGTGGGATCGGGGTGCTGATTACGGACCACCAGGTGAAGGAGACGCTGAGTGTGACCGACCGGGCGTACATCATCAATGAAGGAAAGATTTTTGCTACGGGGACTCCGGGCGAACTGGGGCGGAACCCGGATGTGCGGCGGGTGTATCTGGGGGAGAAGTTTTCGATGGATTGAGATGGGGCGATGGCACCGCAGATTCCTTCGGAATGACAACAAGAGCGCGGCGCTTGGCTTCGGGAGGACAGCAATGCTTAGGGTTTTCTCATGAGGGACGGCTTAGCTTGCGAGCGCTTTGCGGGTGTTTTGCGGGTGTAGACTGTGGTTCATGCGGGCCTGCTCGAAGGGTTTGGGATGGCACCGTATGAGTATTTGAATGGATGAGGGTCTTCTGAGTGCTTTTGCAGCCGAAGCTGAATGTCAGAGTCTCGCAGCGGCAGGTGTTGACACCCGGGCTGGTGCAGATGGTGAACGTTCTGGCCTTGAACAAGCTGGAACTGAAGGACATGATCAATTCGGAGATGATCGAGAACCCTGTTCTCGAAGAGCTGGAAGAATCGCACGCTTCGATTGAAGAGCGGTCGGGGATGGAGGGAGACCGCGAGCGCTCGGTGGAAGCGATTGCGGAAGAGACCAGGCGGGAGGAGAAAGACCCGTTCGACGAGATCGATTTTGGCAGTTACTTTCAGGATTACCTGGACCCAGGATTCAAGACCGCTTCGAACTTCGAGGAGTTCGACAAGCCCTCGTTTGAGCACTTCCTTTCGCAGCCGAGTACGCTGAGCGATCACCTGCTGTGGCAGTTGGGTGCGCTGACGCTTGGCCGCGAGGTGAGGGCGGCAGCGGAGTTAATTGTCGGAAACCTGGATGGAAGCGGGTACCTGGCGACGACAGATGAGGAACTGGCCGAAGCACTGGGCGCGTTGTTGAAGGCGATCGCGCCGCCGGAGCCGATACCGTTTGAACGTGGGCGGCGCGGGTGGGATGCTGCAGGCCCGATAGCAGTCGCAGGCGCTGCGCCGGCGCCGGACTGGTTGCGCCTGGTGGTGGAGGCGCGTGAGGTGGTGCAGCAACTGGACCCGGTGGGAGTGGCGGCGCGGGATCTTCGCGAGTGTCTGCTGTTGCAGGTGAGTGCGGCGGAAAGAGATGCGAGAGCGGCTGCAATGCGGCGGCGCAAAAACCTGTTTGTGGTGGTTGAGGACGAGGATGGGCCCGTAGCGGCCGGGAACGTGGTGGCCAGGCCGCAACTGAGGGCAGATGCCAGGGAGATGCTTCGCACTGCTCGGCACATTGTGTCCGACTCCCTGACGCTGTTGCAGAAGAAGGACATGCGGGAGCTGACGAAAAGCTGCGGACGTACGGCTGACGAGGTGCAGGCGGCGGTCGAGTTTATCCGTACGCTGGACCCGCGGCCGGGGCAGCGCTACAACGTGAGCGAGACGCGCTTGATTGAGCCGGATGTGGCGTTTGTAAAGCGCGACGAGGGCTGGGTGGTGCTGATGAACGAGGAAGATATGCCGACGCTGCGGCTGAGCGGAAGCTATCGCAAGATGTTGAAGGGCAAGAACACGGAGAAGGAAGTCCGCGAGTACGTGAAGGAACGATACAAGAGCGCGATCCAGCTGCTGCGCAATATCGAGCAGCGAAAGAACACCATTGTGCGGACGTGCGAATCGATTGTGCGGCGGCAGGGGGAGTTCCTGGAGCACGGCGAATCGGCGTTGAAGCCGATGATGATCAAGGAAGTGGCGGAGGAGATCGGGGTGCATCCGTCGACCGTAAGCCGCGCGGTGGCGAACAAGTATGTGCATACGGCGCAGGGCGTGTATGAGCTCCGGTTCTTCTTTTCCGAAGGCGTGAACGGGCCGGAGGGTGGCGATCTTCCTCTGGTGCTGTTGAAGCGCAAGGTAAAGAAGTTGATCGAGGAGGAAGACGCGCGCAAGCCGTTGACGGACGATCAACTGGCGGCGGCTTTGAAGGCGGTGGGGATCAACGTGACCCGGCGGACTGTGGCGAAGTATAGGGAAGACCTGCAGATTCCGAGTACGCATCAGCGGCGGGTGCGGTAGAAGGGATATCGGTGGCCTACTCGGGTGAGGGTGGGGGCATCACATGAATATGAGGTGAATGCATGACGATTGAATACACGGGACGTGGATTTACGGTTACGGGCAAGCTGAAGAAGATGGCGGATGAGTATCTGGACCGGATCGATCAGATTATTGGACGGGGTGTAAACGCGCACGTGATTCTAAGCGAAGACAAGTACCGGATGATTGCTGAAGTGACAGTAAAAACCCCGATAGAGACGCTGGTGGCGACCTGCGAGGACAAGGAGATGGAGAAGGCTCTGCATGACGCGCTGCGCAAGATTGAGCAGCAGGCAGCGAAGCACAAGGAGCGGAAGCTGAGTGTGGAACGGCATGCGAAGCCGGACTCGGCGGAGCCGATGATTGAAGTGCCGGCAATCGACGCGATGTAGTTCTCCGGATGAATGTCGAGCAAGGGCTTCGCCTGGGCGAGGCCCTCGCTGTTTCTGCCTGGCTGATGCGAAGACGGAAGTAGATTCCCGCGGCAATGATAACAAGGAACGTAGGGCAACTCGAGATTCTGCGCAGGATGCACGGAGTGTTGTGACTGTGGTTTGCGCCGATAAGGAGTGGCAGGAGAACCCGGCATGGAACGTCTGGCAGGCGAATCTGCGTTTGTGGAAGAGGTGCTGGAGGCGATGGCCGAAGCGGTGGCGATCACCGAAGGGACGCGGGTGCTGCATGTGAATGGCGAGTTCTGCAGGCTGTTTGGCTATGAGCGCACGGAGTGCCTGGGGCAGGAACTGGACGAGCTGGTGCTGCCGGAAGGCCGTCTGCATGAGAGCGAGATGCTGCTGCACGGGGTGGGCATGGGCGGTCGCAGCTGCATAGAGACGGTGCGGAAGACGGCGCGCGGGGAGATGCTGGATGTGTCTGTGCTGGCTGCGCGCTTGCGCCTGGCCGGTGGAGGGACGGGACTGTTTGTGACGTATCGGGATATTCGCCCGCAGAGGCTGGAGTCGGCGCGGCTGCAGCACACAGCACTGCACGATGGGCTGACTGGACTGGCTAATCGCGCCTTGTTTCTGGAGCGGGTGCGGCTTACGCTGGGCCGTTTGCAGCGCCGTCCGGACCGTGGCTTTGCGGTAGTCTTTCTCGATCTGGACGGCTTCAAGAAAGTGAACGATACGCTGGGCCATGCGGCCGGCGACGTGTTGCTGCGGGAGGTGGGCCAGAGGCTGAAACGCGGGGTGCGTCCGCAGGATACGGTAGCCCGCTTTGGAGGCGATGAGTTTGCGCTGCTGCTGGATGAAACCGGCACCGGAGAGGAGGCGTTGCAGGTGGCTCAGCGTCTGGGCGAGGAGGTAGCGCGCGGGGTGCGGCTTGGAGAGGTGGAGGCGCATGTGGGGGCCAGCATGGGGATCGCCGTCGCAACGACCGTGTACGCAGAGGCGGAGGAGATTCTGCGCCATGCGGATGTAGCGATGTATGCGGCAAAACAGGCCGGCAAGGGACGTTGCGTGGTGTGGGGCGCGCGCAGTCGAACGGCGCGGGGTAGGCGAGCGGTGCTAGGATTCGGGGATGACGCGCAAGACGAGTGCGAAGAAGGTGGCGGTGAAGAAGGCGGTTCCAGCGGGGAGTGCTCCGGGCGAACTGGTGATTTTGACGGGCATGAGCGGGTCGGGCAAGGCAAGCGCGCTGAAGGCTTTTGAGGATCTGGGGTATTACTCGGTGGATAATCTGCCGTTGGAGCTGATACCGCGCTTTGCGGACCTGGTGCGGCAATCGACGGAGATCGAGCGCGCGGCGCTGGTGATCGATGTACGCGAAGGCATGCGGCTGGAGCGCTTTCCGGCGATTCTGAAGAAGGTGCGCAAGGTGCTGCCGACGCGGGTGGTGTTTCTGGAAGCGACGGATGAGGCTCTGGTACGCAGGTTCTCTGAGACGCGGCGGCCGCACCCGATGGGGCGCGAAGATACGGTGCTCGATTCAGTACGGGCGGAGCGCAAGCGGCTGGACCCGATCCGCAACGTGGCGGACATCCTGCTCGAGACGACGAAGTTCAACGTGCATGAGCTGCGGGCGCACATCAACGCGCAGTTTGAAGAGCGTGAGAGTGCGGGCAAGAATCTTACGATTTCTGCCATGAGCTTCGGTTTCAAGAACGGAGTGCCGACGGATGCGGACCTGGTATTCGACGTGCGCTTCCTGCCAAATCCGCACTTTGTGCCGGAGTTCCGAGAGCTGACGGGAAAGCATCCCAAGGTGGCGCAGTATGTGCAGAGCTTTACCCAGACGGAGGAGTTTCTGGAGAAGACCGAGGACATGCTGGAATTTTTGCTGCCGCACTACATCAAGGAAGGCAAGAGCTATTTGACGGTGGCGTTTGGGTGCACGGGGGGGCAGCATCGAAGCGTGTTTATTGCGGAAGAGATGAAGCGGCGGCTGGAGGGTGCGGGGTATCGGGTGAAGGCGGCGCACCGGGATATGCCTCGGTAGGCCGGGCCATCAGACTTAGATTTTTCCTAGGACGAAGGCTTGGGTCGCGAGCTCTTAGCTTTCGGGCCGTAAGCTTACAGCCTGTATCCACGACACGTGCGATGACCTGGGTAGGCCAGATTCATGCTTGACTGTAGTTTGTGAAGGGAAGAGACTTGTAGGTGATGAAGTTGGTCCCGGAAGGGGCTGTGACCTCCCGGGAGTTTTGGGCTACTTCATCAGTAGCACGATGACCAACAGAACTACTGCAAGCACGAGTCGCCAATCGAGCACGACCGTGATGAGCAGCCGGAACCAGGATGTAGACTCATCCTTTTCCGTGTTCATCAGGCACCACCTCCTTACCTCGGCAGCGGTCTCCGGTCGTTCAAGCGACCTGGAGGCCGCTCCGATCCTGATCCCACGCAACAGCTCGGTAAGGAAGCATCCTCATCATACAAGTGACACCTCGGTTGCATGCCCGACGTAGAATGGTGGGGTGATGGAACGGCTTTGTGGGCGGTGGGCGGGTTGAGGCGGGTGTGGCGGCTGCTCGGGTACCTGCGGCCCTATGCGCTTTTCTCGCTGCTTTCGGTTGTACTGATGGCTGTGGTCGGGGCCATGGCGGCGTTTCGGGTGCTGCTGATCAAGCCCATTTTCGATAAGGTGTTGCGACCGGATGCGGCACCGGACGATCTGCTGCGGATACCGCTTGTGGCGATCCATCGGACGCTCGATCTGCATTTCCTGGTGCCCGGGCATCTGCACAATGCGTGGACGGTGGTGGCGTACGCGCTGGTGGCCTCGGCGGTGTTGAAGTCGGTGTGCGACTATGCCGGAACGTACCTGGTGAACTACGCGGGCTTCGGGATGATTACGGACCTGCGTAATGATCTGTATGCCGCGGTGCTGCGGCGGTCGGCTTCGTTCTTCAGCCGGCATACGACGGGCACACTGCTTTCGACGTTGATCAACGACATCGAACGTGTGCAAACGGCGGTGTCGGCTGTGCTTGGCGATGCGCTGCAGCAGGTGTTCACTTTCGTGTTTATGGCGGGCGCGGCGATCTACTACGGCGGCAAGCTGGCCTGGGTGCTGCTGCTGTTTGTGCCGGTCGTGATTGCGTCCGCGCGGCGGATTGGTAAGCGGGTGCGCACAACCACGCGCACCGGGCAGGACAAGCTGGCGGAGATTCAGAATATCCTGCACGAGACGATTACCGGCAATGGCATCGTGAAGGCGTTCGGCATGGAGTTGTGGGAGATGGACCGCTTTCGCCATGCGGCGCGACGGCTGTTTTCCGCCAACCTGAAGAGCGTGAGCATGCAGGCGATCAGCTCGCCGCTCATGGATGCGATCGGTGCCGCGGGCATCGCGCTGCTGCTGCTGCTGGGGCGCGAGCAGATCAAGGCGCATGCGATGACCGAAGGGTCATTCATTGCGTTCCTGTTCGCTACGTTTACCTTGTACGATCCGGTGCGGAAGTTTGCGCTGTTCTATAACTCGTTCCAGCAGGCGCTGGGCGCGAGCGAAGAGATTTTCAGGTTTATGGATGCCCAGGATGAGGTGCGGGAAAAGCGCCGCGCGGTGGTGTTGAAGGGCTTTGCAGACCGCATTGTTTTCAAGGATGTGGAGTTTGGCTACCACGAGGATGGGGAGCAGTATGAAGGCAAGCCGCGGCCGGTGTTGAACGGGGTGTCGCTTGAAGTGCGGCGGGGCGAGGTGCTGGCGCTGGTGGGGCCCAGCGGATCGGGCAAGAGCTCGCTCGTGAATCTGCTACCGCGCTTCTTCGATGTGAGCGCGGGCTCGATTACAGTGGACGGGCATGACGTGCGGGACGTGACGATCGAGAGCCTGCGCCGGCAGATCGGCAAAGTGACGCAGGAGACGGTGCTGTTCAACGATACGGTGCGCAACAACATCGCCTACGGGCGGCCGGACGTGAGCTTGCAGAAGGTGGAAGAAGCGGCGAAGATGGCGCTGGCGCACGAGTTTATTCTGCGCATGCCGCAGGGATACGACACCGTAATCGGAGAAAAAGGCGTGCGGCTGAGCGGGGGCGAACGGCAGCGGCTGGCCATTGCGCGGGCCATTTTGAAGAATGCTCCGGTGCTAATTCTGGATGAGGCGACGAGCGCGCTCGATACGGAAAGCGAGGCGTTCGTGCAGGCGGCGCTGGCGAACCTGATGGAAGGCCGGACGAGCTTTGTGATTGCGCATCGGCTGTCGACGGTGCGGCGAGCGACACGGATTGCGGTGATTGAAGCGGGCCGGGTGACGGAGATTGGCACGCATGAAGATTTGCTTGCGCGCGGGGGAATGTATGCGAGGCTGTATGCGATGCAGTTTGACGATGTGCCGGTGATGGCGGGCGAGGAAAGCGGGCTGGAGGGGATTTCGTGAGTGCTGTGAGATCGATGACCGGGTATGCGCATGTGCAAGGCGCGCTGGCGGATGGGCGTGGGTTTGGGCTGACGGTGAAGGGGGTGAATCATCGCCATCTGGACCTCTCGGTACGCATGCCGGGAGCGCTGGACGGCCTGGAGCCGGCTTTGCGCAAGGCCGTGAAGGCGCGGGTAAAGCGCGGGCATGTGGAGCTGACGGTGAGCGTCGAGCGTACGAGCGGGGCGGGGGCGATCGGCGTTGACGGCAGCTTGCTGGAGGCTTATGTGAGCGCGTTTCGCAAAGCGGCGAAAGACTTTGGGCTGGCCCAGGAGCCGGATCTGAATGGCCTGCTGCGCATGCCTGGCGTGATGGTGGCGGGGCTGGTAGCGGAGGAGCTGGGGGCGCTTGAAGCGGCGGTGCTGGGTCGCCTGAACGAACTGCTGGAACAATTTGAGGCCGCGCGGGCCGGCGAAGGCGAGGCGCTTGAAGCGGAGCTGCGAGCCGGGATGCAGCGTGTGGCGGCGCTTGCGGCAGAGGCTGCTGCGTTGCGCGAAGGCGTGGCGGGCGCAGAGTTTGCGCGCTTGAAGGCGAAAATGGCGGATCTGCTGGCGGGCGCGAGTGTGAGTGAAGATCGGCTGCTCACCGAAGCGGCTCTGCTTGCCGGGCGCGGCGATGTGGAGGAAGAGCTGGTGCGTTTGCGGACGCACGTGGACCGCTTTACGGAACTGCTGGACGACGGCGGCGAAATCGGACGGCAGCTGGATTTTCTGCTGCAGGAGATGAACCGGGAGGCAAATACGGCGCTCTCGAAGACAGGCGGAAGCGCGGGTGCAGCGGGGCTGCGCCTGACGGAGATCGGCCTGACGGTAAAGATGGAGCTGGAACGGGCGCGCGAGCAGGTTCAGAATCTGGAGTAGGGAAGGCTGAAGGACGGAGAATTATGGCGGGGATTTTGTTTATCATTTCGGCGCCTTCCGGCAGCGGCAAATCGACGCTTGTGGCGCAGGTGCGGTCGCTGGTAGAAGGGCTGGATTTTTCGATCTCGTACACGACGCGGCTGGCGCGAGGCAGCGAGGAAGATGGGCGCGAGTATCACTTTACGTCGCGCGCGGAGTTCGAGCGGATGATTGCGGCGGGCGAGTTTCTGGAGTGGGCGGAGGTATTTGGCAACTACTACGGGACGGCGCTGAGCGCGCTCGAACATGCCAACCGCGAGGGTAAGGATCTGCTGCTGGATATAGACGTGCAGGGCGCGCTGCAGATTATGGCCAAGGGGATGGAGCGGCAGGCGTCGATTTTCATCATGCCGCCGAGCCCGAAGATTCTGGAGTTGCGGCTGCGCAATCGCAGTGAGGCCGAGCACATGACGGTGGAAAGCATCATCGAGCGCAGGCTTGCGGAGGCGAGAAAGGAGTTGGAGCGCATCAGGGAATACCGTTACGCGGTGGTGAACGATGTGCTGGATGTGGCGGTGGGTGAGTTGCGCGCGATCGTGCTGACGGAGCGCGGGATGGGGGACGGGGTAAGCGCGGTGGCCGCGGAGTGCCGGACGGATGCAGGGTCGGGGAAGCTGACGAGGGCGCTCGAGAGCTTTGCGTCATAAGGTGTTTGTGGAAAACCCAAAGGTGGGATAGGCTTGGAGAAACAGACAATTTGCGTGAGGTGAAAGGTATGGCTACCGATAACGCTTTGATGAACAAGTATAGCCTCGTGAAAGGTGCGGCGCGGCGTGCGCGGCAGCTTCAATCCGGGGCTCCGCAGCTGACGAACTCGAAATCCATGAAGGCTTGCCGGGTGGCGCAGGATGAGATTCGCGCAGGCTTCGTGACGTTTGTCCTGCCGGAGCGGCTGGTGGAGCCGACGAGCGATCCGATCACCCCCATGGCCCAGCGGTTGCGCTAGAGGGGTAAGCTCAAAGGATGGCGGAGCGGCAGGGCGGCGATGAGGTGCGTGCCTATCTCGAGTATTTTCGGGATCTGGGTATTTACGATTTCTACCGGAACGGAGAGCCTCGGGACCTGGAGGCTGCTACGGTGGTGGAGGTGCCCGTGAGTGCCGCGCCCGTTATGGAATCGGTCGCAGCGATGCCGGTCGTCAGACGGGAGACGCCGGTCGACGTGGCTCGGCGCGCAGCGGCGCAGGGGGAGTTCGAGATTCCGAAGCTTGTGCATTTCAACGATCTGGCACCGCTGCCTGCGGTGCGTGTGCCCGCGGGCGAAAAGGCTGCGGCGCTCGAACGTGTGCGGGCGGACATTGGCGATTGCACCCGGTGCCCGCTGGCCTATGCGGGCCGGCGCAAGATCGTATTCGCCGATGGAGACCCGAACGCTCGGCTAATGTTTGTGGGTGAAGGGCCGGGCGCGGACGAGGACGAGCAGGGGCTGCCGTTTGTGGGCAAGAGCGGGCAGTTGCTGAACAACATGATTACCGCCATGGGGCTGCGGCGCGAAGACGTGTATATCGCCAACATCGTAAAGTGCAGGCCGCCGGCGAACCGCGCGCCCGAGTGGCTTGAGGCTTCGACGTGTACGCAGTTTCTCGTCGACCAGATGGACATCGTGCAGTCGGAGTACGTTGTGGCGCTGGGCACGACGGCGGCGGCGTATCTGCTCGGGGTCAAGCAGTCGCTGGCTTCGTTGCGGGGGCGCTTTCATGACGTTCGCGGCGCGAAGGCTCTGGTGACGTATCACCCGGCGTTTTTGCTGCGCGACCCGCGGCAGAAGGGCGAAGCGTGGAAAGACCTGCAGATCGTGATGCAGGCCATGGGGTTGAAGGGTGCGAAGGGTTGAGGGCTCGCTGATTCCATGCGCAATCGTTATTACCAGGGGCCGGTAACGGATCACTTCGACGGCACACGCTTTTTCATGCCTGGTCTGCCGCCCGCGGACAAAAGCCTGTTGCAGGTATTGCAGTGGAAGATGCTGGGGCAAAGACGGGCATGGCCCAGGGTGGTGGCTGCCAGGTCCGGGATCATCCCTGCGCGAAGCATTGCGGGCCTGCAAATTACCCATATCGGCCATGCGTCTTATTTGATCCAGGTGGCCGGCGTGAACATTCTCGTCGACCCTGTGTGGGCAGATCGGGCGAGCCCTTTGAAGTTCGCCGGGCCGCGCAGGCACAATCCGCCCGCGGTTGAGCTCGAAGCCCTGCCGCCGATCCATGCCTTGCTGCTGACCCACAATCATTACGATCACTTCGATCTCCGAACGATCGTGGCGCTTTGGAAGCGCCACCATCCACGCATCGTAACGCCGCTTGGCAACGACGCCATTCTCCAGGCCGTTGCTCCTGACATTGTGGTTGAGGCCGGTGACTGGTGGGATCGCTTTGCGATTGCTGAAAGCATCCGTGTCACGATCGTGCCGGCCTATCACTGGTCTTCGCGCAGCGTGGGGGATTACCGGATGGCGCTGTGGGGAGGCTTCGTGCTCGAAACACCGGCCGGCGTGGTCTACTGCGCCGGAGACACGGCCTACCGGGATGGCAGGATCTTCAAGCAAATCGGCAAGCGGTTCGATCGACCCGAGGTGGCGATGCTGCCAATCGGTGCTTATGATCCGCGATGGTTCATGCAGACCCAGCATGCCAATCCGGAAGAAGCGCTGCAAATCGGACAGGATTGTGGGGCAAAACAGCTGCTTGGGGTGCATTGGGGCACGTTCGCTCTCACGGATGAACCCTTTGATGAGCCGGGCCGGTTATTCAGTGACGCTTGCGAGCGCAGTGGCTTGCGGGGCAGGCCCATGCTGCCCGGGGATAGCTGGTCGCTGTAATAGTGATGAACGAAGGCTGAAATGTTTGGCGTCCCCGACGGGATTCGAACCCGTGTTCTCGCCTTGAAAGGGCGGCGTCCTGGGCCTCTGGACGACGGGGACGCTGTAGAGGTGCAGCCCCACGCTGCAACCAGCTTGCCTGGTTCGGCGGGCTGTCTGTAATCAGGGTATCGGGGTTGCGGGCATGTGTCAAAATTCTGCGCAAGCGGCAACTGTTCGCATCGTTACCGTAGCACTGACATCTAAAGCGGTGAACCCATTTGGTTGCCTGAGGAGATGGCTCTTTTGATAGAAGCTATGAGGAAGAACGCGCGGGCCTGGGTGGTTGGCGCGACGCTGGTGATGATTGGGCTGGGTGGGTGCCGGAAGGCCGCTCCGCCGCCACCGACGCAGGGACCGCTGCCTGTCGCGGTGGCTCCGGTGTCGTTGAGCTCTGTGCCGCAGACGGAGAGTTATGTGGCGACGATCAAGAGCCGCCGATCGGCCACGATGTCGCCGCAGGTCGACGGAAACATCACGAAAATCCTGGTGCAGAGCGGGCAGATAGTGAAGGCCGGCCAGGTGTTGATGACGATCAACCCGTTGAAGCAGATGGCGACATTGGACCAGCAGGTAGGTTCGCAGGCGCAGGCCAATGCCTCGTACCAGTTCAACAAGGCGGAGGTCGACCGGCAGAAGAAATTGTTTGATGCAGGCATCACTTCGCGCCAGGCGTACGATACGGCCGTGCAGAACTTCGAGAGCTCGAAGGCCTCCTACGATGCGAGTGCGGCAGGGACAGTGACCCAGAAGGAGCAGCTGGCTTACTACCAGATTCGTGCTCCGTTTAGCGGCGTTGTGGGCGATATCCCCGTGCATGTAGGCGATTATGTGACGCCGGCGAACGTTCCTTCGACGGTGCTGACGACGGTGGACGAGACCTCGGGACTCGAGGCGTACGTTTACATTCCCACCGATCGCGCAGCGCTGGTGAAGCTCGGCTTGCCGGTCGACATTCTCGATACAGACGGCAAGGTGCTGGCGAAGTCTACCGTTTCGTTCCTTTCGCCGGAGGTGGATAACGGAATTCAGGGCATTCTGGCCAAGGCCGAGATTCCTTCCGACAGCCACCTGAGGACGCAGCAGGTGGTGACGGCACGAGTGACGTGGAGCTCTGCGCCGAAGCCGCTGGTGCCTGTGCTTGCAGTGCAGCAAATTGGCGGGCAGAGCTTTGTGTACGTGGCGAAGCCGGGCGCGCAGGGTTTCTCGGCGCACCTTGTGCCGGTGTCTCTGGGCGATGCGCTGGGCAACAGCTACCCGATTGAGGGCGGGCTGAACCAGGGCGATCGCGTCATCGTTTCGGGATTGCAGATGCTTGGCGAAGGCGCGCCGGTAAGCCCAATGGCCGGTCCACCGCCGGCGGCACAGTAGCGGCAGACCAGCCGGCATAGCAGCTACGGAGACGTAGCGAAAGGGAAGAGCTTGGTTGACTTTTTTATACGCCGTCCGGTGTTTGCGACCGTCAGTGCGCTGCTGATTATTCTTGCCGGCGCGATCTCGATTCCAACCCTACCGATCTCGCAGTTTCCCCAGCTTGCGCCGCCGCAGGTGGTGGTTACGTCGAACTATGTTGGGGCAAACTCGTCGATTGTGGAATCGGCAGTGACGATTCCGCTCGAGCAATCGATCAACGGCGTGGAAGGGATGCGGTACATCTCTTCGGTGTCGGCCAACGATGGAACGTCCTCGATCACGGTGACCTTCAATACCGGTTACGATTTGTCGATCGCCGCGGTGGACGTGCAGAATCGCGTCAGCTCGGCGGCAGGACGGCTGCCGGCGGCGGTGAACAATACCGGCATCACGATCACCAAGGCCAACTCCAACTTTGTGCTGGTAACCGGGTTCTATTCGCCCAAGCAGACGCTTTCAAATCAGTTCGTTTCAAACTACCTGGACGTGTATGTGCGGGACGCGCTGAAGCGGGTTCCCGGCGTGGGCGACGTGGTGGTGTTTGGCGAGCGCAAGTATGCGATGCGGGTGTGGCTCGATCCCGGCCGGCTGGCCCAGCGTGGCTTGACGGCGCTGGACGTGACCAATGCGCTGGCCGAGCAGAACGTCGAAATTGCCGCGGGCTCGGTGGGCTCGCCGCCGGACAAGGGGACGCAGAGCTACACAATGGCGGTGCGGGTGGTGGGCCGGCTTTCGGACCCCAGGCAGTTCGAAAACATCGTGCTGAAGAACCAGTCGACCACGGGAAATGCGGGCGCCGGGCTGGTGCTGTTGAAGGATGTGGGCCGGGCGGAAGTAGGGGCGGAGAGCTATGCGACCTCGCTGAAGTACAGCGGCCAGGAAGCGATCGGCATGGGCATCGAGCAGCTTGCCAACGCGAATGCCCTGGACGTGGCGATCAAGTGCCGGGCCGTGCTCGCCGATTTGAAGAAGTCGTTTCCGCCCGATATGGATTACCAGATTGCGGTGGATACGACCGAGGTGGTGTCGGATTCGATCCGTGAGGTGCTGATTACGCTGGCCGAAGCCATCGTGATCGTCATCATCGTGATCTTCCTGTTTCTGCAGGACTGGCGTGCGACGATCATTCCCGCCGTGACCATTCCGGTGTCGCTTACGGGCACGTTTTTGTTCATCAAGATCTTCGGATTTTCAATCAATTCGCTTACCCTGTTCGGCATTACGCTGGCGACGGGCCTGGTGGTTGATGACGCGATCGTGGTGATTGAAAACGTGCAGAGGCACATTTCGGACGGCATGGCGGACGCCCACGAGGCGACCAGCGTGGGCATGCGCGAGGTGACGAGCGCCGTGATCGCGACGTCGCTGGTGCTGATTTCGGTGTTTGTGCCGGTGAGCTTTTTCCCGGGCACGACCGGCATTCTGTACAAGCAGTTTTCTCTCACGATTGCGTTTGCGATTGCGATTTCGGCGTTCAACGCACTCACGCTTTCGCCCGCGCTGGCCGCCATCCTGCTGCGCGCGGAGACGCACCACGGCGGGCTGCTGGGGCTGATCGACCGCGGCATCAAGAAGCTGGGCAGCTGGTATGCCGTGCTGGTCACGTTCCTTGTGCAACGCTTCAAGACCGCGATGGTGCTGCTGTTTCTGGCCGGTCTGGCAGCTACCGGATACATGTACCAGCATGTGCCGACCGCGTTTGTGCCGAGTGAAGACCAGGGGTATTTCCTCTGCATCGTGCAGGCGCCTGCCGGGGCATCGCTGGACTATACGACGAATGTGGCGGACCAGGCTTCGAAGATCATCCTTTCCAACCCGGACGTGTTCGGCACGTTTTCCGTCATGGGCTTTTCGCTCTCAGGCGGCTCTAGTCCGAACCAGGGCCTCTTGTTTGCGCCGCTGAAGCCGATCGACGAGCGTACGAAGAAGGGTGCCGGCCACTCGGCGCACGACATTGTGGCCGACCTCGCGCCGAAGCTCTTTGGGGTGCCGGGCGGCATTGTGGCGGCGTTTGAGCCGCCCCCTATTCAGGGCATCGGAACCGTGGGCGGGTTCCAGTTCATCCTCAAGGATTCAGGGCGCAACACCTTTGGCGACATTGCCGGCGTGACCCAGAAGATGGTAGGCCAGACGCGTGCGCCGGGTGCCCAGTTGCAGAACCTCTACTCGCCATTCACGGCCAACGACCCGCAGCTTTCCGTGACGATCGATCGCAAGAAAGCTGAGGCGATCGGGGTTTCGCTGAGCCAGATTTCAGCCGCGATGGGTACGTTTATGGGCTCGACGTATGTGAATGACTTCGACTTCAACAACCGCTCTTACCGCGTGTACGTGCAGGCGGACGCGCCGTTCCGCCGGACCAGGGCTGACCTGACGCAGTACTATGTGCGCGCGACCGGCGGGCAGATGGTGCCGCTCGACAGCCTGGTGGCGATCAACGATACGTCTGGCCCGCAGGTGATCTACCACTACGATTTGTTCCGCTCGGCGGAGCTGGACGGTTCGCCGGCCGAGGGGCTGTCGTCCGGGCAGGGACTGGCGGCCATGCAGCAGCTTTTCGACAAAAACAAGCTGCAGGGCATGTCGTTTGAGTGGACCGGGCTGGCGCTTGAAGAGGTGGAGTCGCAGGGCAAGGCGATTATCATCTTCGGGCTTGGTCTGCTGGTGGTTTACCTCACTCTGTCGGCCCAGTATGAGTCGTTTGCTTTGCCGTTCATCATCCTGCTTGCGGTGCCGATGGCCATCCTTGGGGCACTCGGGCTGATTGCGGCGCGCGGCCTGGTAGATGACGTGTATGTGCAGATTGGGCTGGTGATGCTGATCGGCCTGTCGGCGAAAAACTCGATCCTGATTGTCGAGTTTGCCGAGCAGCTACGCGGCCAGGGGCGCTCGATTGTGGAGGCGGCGATCGAGGCGGCGGAGCTGCGCTTGCGGCCGATCCTGATGACGTCGGTGGCGTTCATCCTGGGCGTGTTGCCGCTCTACTTTGCGACAGGTGCCGGCGCGCTGGGCCGCCACTCGGTGGGAACGGCTGTCGTGGGAGGCATGGTGCTTTCGACGGTGTTGAATCTGGCATTTATTCCCGTGCTGTATGTGCTGCTGAAGAGCTTTCTGGAGCGCTTCGGAGGCAAGAAGAAACCGCTGGTAACAGCTCCCATCGTGGATGGCAGCCATGCGCCCGCGCCGCCGCACTAAGCCTGCGAAAGGGATTGGACTGGCTTTCAAAGGCAGGCTGATGTATACCGGGGCAAGACACATCGAGGGGAACTATGACGATGCCTCTTCGTTTGCTTGCCGCAGGGTTGGTGGTTCTAGGCTGCGTTGGCGTTATGGCCGGGCAGGACGTGCCGGCAACGGCGCCGCCCGCAACCCAGCCGGCTCCCGCAACTCCGCCGGTCCCTGTGGCCCCGCCGGCGCCGGGCCCTGTTTCGCCGTCGCCAAGTAACAGCTCGCAGCCGGCCCAGAATCCTGATGGCACGTATACCATTCGCCGCGCGGCCCGGCTGGTCGTGCTGGATGTAGTCGTGACGGACAAGCAGGGCAACCTGGTGACGGACCTGAAGAAGGAAGATTTCAGCGTGACCGAGGCCGATGAGACGCAGTCGATCCAGAACTTCGAAGCCACGGGGGCGCATGCGCTGGCTCCCGAGGCGACCATCAACTCGACGGCGGAGCTGGACAAGGTGGCTCCCAGGGCGCCGGTAAATATCATCCTGCTGGACGAGTTCAACACAAGGTTCGAGGATGAGGCGTTTGCGCGCTACTCGTTGAAGAAGTTCCTGGAGCGGCAGCCCGGCAAGCTGGCCACGCCGACGATGCTGATCGCAGTCGATATCGATAAGTTTATGGTGCTGAAGGACTACACGCAGGATCGTCAGGCGATTCTGGATGCGCTCGATCATCATTTCGCGGCCGTACCGTGGCGCAATACGTCAAGATCGTGGGCGTCGGAGCGCTACGGCACAGCGTTTGGGACCTTGATGCGGGTTTCGGAAGCCGTCATCGGGCATCCCGGACACAAGAACATGATCTGGATCGGGCGAGGCTTTCCCGCGCTCAACTTCAATGATGTTTCGCTCGATACGGATCATCGCGTCGAAAACATGGTGCAGCGTTGCGTCAACATGCTGCGTGATGCGCGGGTGACGCTTTATAGCATCGATCCGGCCGGGGTGCAGATCAATCAGGAGGCGTACGGCTCGGCTGCCCGTTTCAACGACCCCTTTGGCGGGAACTACAATTTCGATCGTCTGGCGCGCGCAACCGGAGGCAGGGCGCTTTACGGAAGGAACGATGTGGATGCCGAGATTGCGACCGGCATTCGCGACGGAGAAAGCTTCTATACCCTTACTTACAGGCCGACGGATGACTCGCGCGATCCGTCCAAGTTCCGCAAGATCAAGGTAACGCTGAGCCGCCCCGGGCTCATCGCCACCACGCGGGAAGGGTACTACCTGCAGCGCAACCAGCGGGTCGATCCCATGAAGCCATCGCGGCAACTGGCCTTCGACCTGGCGGCCGCGGGAACCAGCACCATGGCGTACGACGGCGTTCCCATGACAGTAAGCCCGCTGCCGACAAGCTCCTCCGATTACAAGATTCACATCGACGCCGGCGGCATGTACTGGTATAACTCCACCGACACGGCTCCTCGATATGCGGAGCTCATCGTGACGGTGTCGCAGTTCGACAAGAAGGGAAAGATGTTGAAGGAGGCCGGCAAGGATGTGAAGGTGCATCCGCAGGCTGGCGTACCGCCGACAGGACGGATCGAGGTGCCTGTGGACCTGAAATGGACCATCGACCGGGATCCGAAGGCGGTGCGCGCCAGGTTTGTGGTGCGCATGTCGCCGAGCGGCCGGCTGGGCACGGCAGATATCGACCTGACCCAGACGGCTGTGGCGCAGGCGCCCCCGCACTGATGCGATCAGCGGGAAGCGACCTCGGTGTTGCGCGGGACGTTGAGCTGGAAGTGGAGCAGGGGCGCGAAGCCGTTGCCATCGGTCGAGACGGCCAGATCGGTCAGGCGGTTGAAGAGTTCCGGATTGTTGGCCGTAACGGACCAGACAAGGATGTGGCCGTTGACGACGGCGGCCGCGGTGCCGAGGATGGCGGTGCCGGCTTCGGGCGCTCGCTTGCCCTTGGCGTTCTTGTTGTAGCCGGCTGAGGCCGCCCACCAGACGGTTGAGTTGGCGACGAGATCGTTGCGAACGTGGCCGAGGGGACGCATGCCGTCGGTTCTGGCTGTGGCGTTGACGATGGCGGCAAGCGTCATATCGTCCAGTGACTCCTTGTCGAGGCAGCTGCGGCTTACCTCGGAAAGGGTGATCGTACCCTTGCTGGGAAAGATGGGCGGCTGCCCCTTCTTCGGGGTCTCGATGGGGCGATCGAGATTGGCGCCCAGGGTAAGCAGGACGGGGGCGCAGGGGTCCGCGCCGATGTGGCCGGGGTCAGCTTCAGGATGCAGGGCGAAGACCGCGCCTTCGTATTTGGCCACAGACGCCGGAGCTTCGCGGTTGAAGGCAGCGGGGTAGCGGAAGGAAAGGCCGAGATCGGCATTGGTATAAGCTTGCGAGGCCTGACCGAAGAGGGAGGAGGCGGCCATGACGAGGAGTGCGGGGAGACACTGTGTGATTCGCATGGATGCGAGTCTAGAGGGTGGGTTGCTCCCGACGCGATGGCGCTTCGGTACCAGGTGCGGTCTACTTTTGGGGGACGGGTGAGGGTCCACCCTCTGGAACCCATTGTCTTCCTGAGCGTAGTTTGGCGGGTTTCTTCCGCCAGACTGAGGAACGCACAAAGACCGTGCGTTCCTCCGCTCAGGATGACAATGGCTTACAGGTAAATCCGTTTTACTAGTTGAAGCCTCGGCGGCTGCGGGATTTTGGATCGTTGCCACCCTGGCCGCCAAATTCGCGGTCGCGAATGCGCTCGGCGAACTCACTGGCGTCGACGTTACGCTGCTTCTTCTCGGCGGCGGAGAAGCTGCGTTCTTCGCTGCGGCTAATACGCTTGTGGGCGGTCATGCCTTCAAGCAGGAACTCGGCCGCAGAGACGGCAAGTTCGGGCTGGCTTTTGGCGGTGATGTGGAACGGTGCAAGCTTTTCGAACAGGCCCTGAATCTGCTTGAGCTCTTCGAGCGAGGCCGCTGAGGGCTGCGCGTCATTGAGCTGCACGGCCCCGCCGAGATTGAACCACTGCTCGATCTGCTGGGTATTGACCTGAGGGAAATGCTGGTCGAACACGCTGGCGACCGAGGTGCGGATGATCTCGCGGACCACGGTGTCGGCCCCCTTCATTTCACCTTCGTATTCGAGCTCAATTTTACCCGTGATGCCGGGCAGTGCGGCGTAGATGTCGCCGACGCGGGGCACCACGACCGACTCGCCATGAATGAGGGCGCGGCGTTCGGCGTTCGAGAGGACGAGCTCCATGGTGGAGATGGGCAGGCGCTGCGAGACGCCCGAGCGCTTGTCGACCTTCTTGTCCTCACGCGCGGTGAAGGCAATGGTTTCGACGATCTGGCGGATGTAGTGGGGAATTTCAATGGACTGGACCGTTTCATCGGACGCATAGGAGCGCGCTGTCCAGGCTTCCTGCTCGGTGATGGCGATGCCTTCGTCGACGGACTCAGGGTAGTGGGTGCGGATTTCGGAGCCGATACGGTCCTTGAGCGGCGTGACGATCTTGCCGCGGGCGGTGTAATCCTCGGGGT
Organism: uncultured Granulicella sp.; assembly: GCA_964282835.1. GTDB lineage: Bacteria > Acidobacteriota > Terriglobia > Terriglobales > Acidobacteriaceae > Edaphobacter. Next base: position 3,236,035 of record OZ196157.1, on the reverse strand, counting down.
TGGCAGAAAAGACGATGGCCACGTCGAGCTCCAGGCGGACGGGATAGCCTTTGATCTGGACGTCGCCCTCCTGCATGATGTTGAAGAGCGCGACCTGGATTTTGCCGGCGAGATCGGGCACCTCGTTGATGGCGAAGATGCCGCGGTTGGCGCGCGGCAGCAGGCCGTAGTGCATGGTGAGCTCAGAGCCGAGCTCTTCGCCGGAGCGTGCGGCCTTGATGGGGTCGACGTCGCCGATGAGGTCGGCTACGGTCACGTCCGGGGTGGCGAGCTTTTCGACGTAGCGGTCGATGGGGGTGAGCCAGGCGATGGGGGTGTCATCGCCCATTTTGGCGATCAGGTTCTTCGAGAACTTGCTGAGCGGCGCGTAGGGGTTGTCGCGCAGCTCGGAGCCGGCGACGTAGGGCACTTGCGGGTCGAGCAGATGGGTGAGGGCGCGCAGGATGCGGCTTTTGGCCTGGCCGCGCAGGCCGAGCAGGATGAAGTTGTGGCGTGAGAGAACGGCGTTGACGATCTGGGGGACGACGGTGTCGTCGTAGCCGACGATGCCGGGGAAGAGCGAGTCGCCGGAGGCCGCGGTTTTGCGCAGTCGTGCGATGAGGTTGTCGCGGAGCTCGTCTTTGACGGAGCGGGAGACGAGGGCTTCGGTGTATTGAGATTTGCGGAGCTGGCCGAGGGTCGTGGGGAGTGCCGTGGATGCCATAAGGAAAGTATAGATGGTTTGGACGCATCGCTGGATTCCGCCCCTGAAGGACTTGGGCGGGTGGAAGTTCAACGGCGCTTTGTTCGTGGTGAAGTTATGCCCGTTGCTATCCAACCTTCGTCGATGGCAACAAAAGGGGGACGGCAGATGCCATCCCCCTTTTGCGTCGTGTACGTGGGCTACTTGGCACTCTTCTTGGGTTTGGTGGGGTTGGGGGTGTTCTGGCGGCCGGACTGTGCGGAGGCGCCGGGGGAATCCGGGGTGCTGCCCTGGAAGCGGGAGTGCAGACCGTCGCCCGGCTGGAGGGGCGAGATGCCACCCTTCTTCATCAGCTGTGCGGCTATCTCGTAGATCTCCTCGGGGGCGTAATCGGGCGAGAAGAGCGAACGGCACTCGCCGACGACGGGACCCTCAGCCGCATACTCTGGCGCGCCGGGAATGACTTCGAGCGGCTGGTTGTCGGCCCAGTCGGCCATGCCTGACCAAATTCCTTCAACATCGGCGTACTCGCCTTTTTCGGAGAAGGTGTAGAGCTTGCGATGCGAGCCGATCTCCTGCCACTTGCGTGCTTCCGGTATCTTGGCATCATCGATGTTGGGTGTCGGGAGCATCTTGGTGACTTCCACCCCGGTAACCTTGCGCAGAGCCATGGCGTACGCAGCCTGGTGGACGCCGCCGCGCACCATCAGGTAGCCGATGACGTCGCGGGCGGCCTGGTTGGTCGTCATCTGGTAGCAGCGATGCTTGTGCAGACGGGCGCCGGTTTCGAGAAAGAAGTTGTGCAGCAGATCGGCGACCAGGTTGCCGGACGAGAAGACGTGCTCGCCGGTCCAGAAGTGCATGTTGGAATCCATGACGAGGTGGCCGCCGCCGCCTACGATGTTGTGCTGGGTGTTACGCATGTTGGGCGTGTCAATGCCGGGTGCGTCAACCGGCTCGCCTTCGGGGTAGGAGCCCTCGAGCATCAGGTTGATTGCGGTGGTAATGAGCTCGACATGGCCGAGTTCTTCGGTGGTAATGCTGGCGATGAGGTCGTAGAAGGGCTTGAGCTTCTTCTTTTCCTTGAAGCCGAAGGACTGGTGCAGATAATTGTTGAGGGTCGACATCTCGCCGAACTTGCCGCCGAGAAGTTCCTGGATGGCGGAAGCTCCCTGAGGATCGGGATTGGCGGGTTTTTCGAGTGGGATGAGCAGTTTTTCGGTACGGAAGAACATGGTGGCCTCGGATGTGACGATTTCAGGCGTACGTTGAGTCGGGGCCTGCCCGTTGGCGGCGCAGGCGAACTTTGTCAGGCCTCCGTGTGATGCCGAGGCGGTGTGGGAGGATAGCGGTCGCTGTAATTATTCAGGCGAGTCAGCCGGCCAGGTCATCGCGGAGGGCATCCATTTCGGCCAGCGCGTGCTGGTTGCCGGTGCGGTTGGCAGCGGCGATGCCGGCATGCAGGCGGGCTAACGCGGCTTCCTTCTGGCCGTGTGCAGCCAGGGTCTGGGCGGACATCTGATAGGCGGGCACGTAGTCGGGATTGGCCTGGATGAGCTGGTCGAACTGGGCGAGGCCCTCCGCGGTGCGCTTCTGGGCGATGAACTCCATGGCAAGACCGTAGCGAGCAAAGGTGTCGGCCGGATTTGCTTCGAGGATGCTGGTGAGCATGGCTAATTTATCCATGGCCCGAGTTTACCGTCTTGCGCAGCTACTCTCCCATGAAGCTGATGGCTTAGACTTGACGCATGAGCGATGTGGTGGTGACGAGGAAGGTGAGTGAGTCGCAGTCGGAGCGGGACGAGTTTATCTTTCCCGGCGTGGCGAATGGGTTGGGGAACCTGTTTGGCGGGATGCTGATGCAATGGATCGATATCGTGGGTTCGATGGCGGCGACCCGGCACTCGCGGGCGATCTGCGTGACGGCCAGCATGGACCACCTGGATTTTGTGGCTCCGGTGCATGTGGGCGAGTTGCTGATCATGAAGGCGAGCGTGAACAGGGCGTTTCGGACCTCGATGGAAGTGGGGGTAAAAGCCATGGTCGAGGACCTGCGCAAAGACAGATTGCGGCATGTGAGCTCGGCTTACCTGACCTTTGTGGCGGTGGACAAGGAAGGTAACGGGGTGGTGGTGCCGCAATTGGACCTCGAGACCGATCATCAGCGCCGCCGCTGGGAAGATGCGGGGAGACGGCGGGAGATGCGGTCGGGAGAGACGATGCGGAAAAAGCGCCTGCGGGAAGAACTGGCAGTGGGATGGCATTTGTAACAATTGAGGCAGTTCAAGGCAAGGCAGCGAGGGAATAAGATGGCGGCTGGACAGAGTGGAATGCCGCAGGGGCCGATGCCTCTGCCGGGTGTGCAGTATGTGATTGCGGTAGGCAGCGGCAAGGGTGGCGTGGGCAAGACGACCTGCGCGGTGAACCTGGCGGTAGCGCTGGGCAAGATGGGGCATAGGGTTGGCTTGATCGACGCGGATATCTACGGGCCGAATGTGCCGATGATGCTGGGTGCTACCAGGCAGCCGAACGTGGTAAACGAGAATCGGATCGAGCCGATTCTCTCGCATGGGGTGAAGTTCATCTCGGTGGGGCTGATCTCTCCTGGCGACAAGCCGATGGTGATGCGAGGCCCGATGCTGCACCAGATCATCCGGCAATTCTTGCAGCAGGTAGAGTGGGGGGAGCTGGATTACCTGATTGTGGATTTGCCGCCAGGCACGGGCGACGTGGTGATTTCGCTGGTCCAGACGGTGCCTTTAACTGGCGCGATTGTGGTTTCGACCGGGAGTAGCGTGGCGTTGCAGGATGCGCGCAAGGCGCTCGAAATGTTCCATCAGGTGAAGGTGGAAGTGCTGGGCATGGTCGAAAACATGAGCCAGATGCGGATGCCGGACGGCAGCATGCTGGATGTGTTTGGCGCGGGTGGGACGGAAGCGACGGCGCGGCAGTATGGGCTGGACTTTCTGGGCTCGGTGGACTTGAACCCGGCAGTACGCAAGGGTGGCGATACGGGGATGCCGGTGGCTCTGGGCGGGCGCGGGAGCGAGCTGGGTGGGGCATTTTACCCGATTGCGGAAAAGGTGGTGGCCGCGGCGGAACGGGTGGCCGACGGGGAATCGGATTTGATCGAGATTTCGTAGCCGGTATGAAAAAGGCCACCGCTCATCCCTCCGGGAAGGACAACAAAGGGGTCGGCCGCTGATTGCCCTTGGGCCGGCAGTAAAGAGGCGGGCCGGCTAGGGTCGGGTGGGACTGGCGGTGGAGGAAAGAAGGTCTGCAGCACAGACGCCGATAATGCACATAGTGATGACTCCAAAGGCGATGGTGAGGGCGTAAAAGGCGACCGCGGGGTAGCGCGATGGACCGCGCAGGATATCGGTGAGGATGCGGTAGATGGCGTACGCGGCGACCATGAAGCCGATGGCAGTGAGCATGGGTGAATGCTATACCACTGCAAAGGAAGCCAATGGAGATCAGCAAGGGCTCGACGGGGGAGCGTAAACTGAAACAATGGGAGGACTTGCAATGGCTGACATTACGGCGCGGCAGCGGGCGATCCTGATGGTGATTGTGGAGCGGTATATCGAGACCGGCGAGCCCGTTGGCTCGGGAACGATTGCGGCTTGCATGGGGGCGAGCATGAGCCCGGCTACCGTGCGCAATGAGATGGTCTGCCTGACAGAAATGGGTTTGCTGGAGCAGCCGCATACGTCGGCCGGCAGGGTGCCCGCGGGCGGGGCGTTCCGGATGTTTGTGGAACGACTCGGGTCGCCGATGAAGACGCAGAGGCGTGCCGAGGGCGGTATGCCGGTGAGGCCGGAAATCGACGCGCGCTTTGCCGATGTAGCGGGAACGCAGGCCGTGCTCGAACGCACCAGCCATGTGCTGGCTGCGCTTTCAAGCGGCGTTGGGGTGGCAATGGCCGCGGTGCCGGGCGGCGATCAGCTGGAGCATGTGCATTTTTCGCGGCTCGCGCCGGGCCGGGTGTTGGCCGTGGTGGTCACGCGCGGGGGCATGGTGCGGGATCGGGTGCTGACCCTAGAAGGCGACTTGGCGCCGTTGGAACTGGAGACGGCCGGGAACTTTCTGAACGAGAACTTTCGTGGGTGGGAGATCGAACGGGTGCGGGCGGAGCTGGCGGCGCGGGTGGAACGGGAGCGCAGCGAGTATCAGCGCATGATGACTTCCGTCCAGGTGCTTTGGGCAGGCGCTGTGCCGGCGGCAAGTGCGGGGCAAAGCGTGTATGTGGATGGCGTGGCGAATCTGGTGGGAACGCATCCCATGGGCGGGGCGGAAGATCGAGAGCGCTTGCGGGAGATGCTTGGTGCGCTCGAGGCAAAGCAGCGGCTGGTTGCGCTGCTGAATGCGTACGTGGATGCACGGCAGGAGAGTGTGCGGGTGGTGTTTGAACTTGGGGAGCAGGCACCGGAAATGGCAGGGCTGGTGCTGATTGCGGCGCCTGCGATGCGCGGAGGTGAAAGCGTGGGAACGGTGGCGGTGATTGGGCCGAAGCGGATGCAGTACGAGCGGGCGATCGAAGCGGTTGGGTATGTGGCGCAGGTGCTGGAGCGGCAAGGAATGGGGTTTGGCCGATGAATCGCTGGGAGAAGGTGACGCGATGGGCCGGATTGGGCAACAATGGTGAGACAGGAAAAAGCAGTTTAGAGCCAGACAACGACATGGAAGGGCAGAGTGGAGACGTGATGGTGGATGAAGTGAAGGATGGCATTGAGGGTGTGAGCCGGGTTGAGGCGGGGACGGAAGGGCATGAAGCCGCTGTCGAGGCCGTGCCGGAGACGGGCGAGCTGGAGAAGCTTCGTCTGGAAAAGGAACAATTGATTGATCGGCTGGCCCGGCTGCAGGCGGAGTTCGACAATGCGCGCAAGCGGTCGGAACGCGAGAAAGCCGATGTGCGGGAGTACGCGGTAGGCAATGCGGTAGAACCCTTTCTCGGCGTAATGGATAACTTCGGCCTGGCGTTGAAGGCGCAGGGCACGGCAGACCAGCTGCGGAGCGGCGTGGAGCTGATTGTGAAGCAGATGGAAGAGGCGCTGCGCGGGCTGCAGGTGGTGCCGGTCGAGACCGTAGGGGCGATGTTCGATCCGCGCGTCCACGAGGCGCTGGGAAGCATCGAAACGGCGGAGCACCCAGACCACCAGGTGGTGGAGGAAATTCGCAAGGGATACAAGATTCGTGAGAAGCTGCTGCGGCCGGCGATGGTGAAGATTGCGGTGAACAAGGCTCAGGTAAGCGACTAGGTTTGGGCCGTAGATAGAAGCGGATTCCTTTCGGGAATGACAACAAGGGGCGGTGATCGCCCAGGCACAAGGGAAGTGGAGAGGGATGGCTACGGCTACTAAGGCGGATTTTTACGAGTTGCTCGGGGTGAACAAGACGGCGTCAGAGGCGGAGTTGAAGACCGCTTACCGCAAGCTCGCCATGCAGTACCACCCGGACCGGAACCCGGATAACCCTGCGGCTGAGGCCAAGTTCAAGGAGTGCTCCGAGGCTTACGGTGTGCTGAGTGACCCGGAGAAGCGTGCGGCTTACGATCGCTTCGGCCACGCGGCGTTCCAGGGTGCGGCGGGGGGCGGAGGCGGTAGCCCATTTCAGGGCGGCGGCTTTGGCGGCCAGGATGTCGGGGACATTTTTGGCGACATCTTCGGCGAAATGTTCAACATGGGCGGCAATCGCAAGGGCTCGCGGGTACAGCGCGGGCGGGATCTGCGGTACGACATGATCCTGGAGTTTACCGAAGCCGTGTTTGGCGTGGAGAAGGAAATTACGATCAAGCGGGCGGAGATCTGCGAGGATTGCAACGGGTCCGGCGCGGCCAAGGGGACGCAGCCGAAGACGTGCCCGACCTGCAAGGGCGCAGGGCAGATGCGATTTCAGCAAGGGTTCTTTTCCGTGGCGCGGACGTGCTCGCAATGCAATGGAACGGGCACGATTGTGACCGATCCGTGCAAGACCTGCAACGGCAATACGCTGGTGGAGCGGGAACACAAGCTGCTGGTGAAGGTGCCGGCGGGCGTCGAACAGGACACGCGGATACGCTACCAGGGCGAGGGCGAGGCGGGCCGGTTTGGCGGGCCGGCGGGCGACCTGTACGTCATCCTGAGCGTAAAGAAGCACAAGTTCTTCGAGCGCGATGGGGACGATCTGCACTGCGTGATGCCCATCTCGTTTCCGCAGGCGGCGCTGGGTACGGAACTGCAAATCGAGACCCTGGAAGGGCCGGAGACGATCAAGGTTCCGGAAGGCACGCAGAGCGGACGGGAGTTCAAGCTGCGCGGCAAGGGCGTTCCGCACCTGAACGAGCGCGGCAAGGGCGACCTGGTAGTGGAGATTCGCGTGGCTACGCCTTCGAAGCTGACCCGACAGCAGCGGGACTTGATGAAGCAGCTTGAGGAGACGATGGTCGTGGATAACGAGCCGCATTCGCGTGGGCTATTTGGAAAGATGAAGGATATGTTCGGGTGAACCGCCGACTATCAGTCTTGGAGCATGCGCTTGTGCAGGACACGAATGACTGAGATCGTAGTCGGTCCCGCCTTGTAGAGGATGACGTGGCTGCCGACATTATGTTCTTGCACCAAGCCGGCGGCCGCGAAAGGGTCTGCCCAGGGTGGGTATGGATGCAATCAGGCCCATCGCATCCCTGATTGCATCGAGGTACTGGTCTGCACGGGCTTGACCCCACTCGCCGATGCTCTAGGAGTAGATTTCCTCGAGTTCCCTCTGGGCTTGCGCTGAGTAGCGGACTTTCAAAGGCAAGTTAAGCAACCTGCCTGGGAACTCTGGCCGAAGCTCTTACACGTGCAAACACCTCGTCGGTGCTGCCCTCGACGAAGCCGCTATTGAGACCGTCCTGAATAGCTCGGTCCATCGACTCGAGCTTTTCCTGCTGTTTGGTTTCCCAATGTTGCCACTTTTGGAAAGCAGTTTGCAGAACTTCGGCTTCGGTGTCGTATCGGCGCGAAGCAATTACGCGTTCTACGAATGCTTTCTGCTCTTCAGTTAGTGAAAGGCTCACAATTTGCATAAAGGCACCTAAGTATCAGGTTATTCTCTCGCAAGCTGAAGTTCAAGGATAGAGCCGGCAATTGCGATGGCGGCGATGGCGGCGGTTTCGGCGCGAAGGATGCGGGTGCCGAGGGTTACCGGCGTCCAATGGTGATCGGCGAAGAGCTGCATTTCTTCGGCTGTCCAGCCGCCCTCCGGGCCTATGGCAAGTGCATAGCTCGCTGCATCTGACGACACGGCACTGGCTAGATGTGTGCTGAGGCTCAGGCCTTGCTCGGTTTCGCTGAGCAGCACCCGGGTGTGGGCCTGGTCGGTAGCCAGAGCCGGCTTGAGGGGGGTTGGGTCTTCGACCGCTGGCACGGTGGTCCGGCGGGATTGCTGGCTGGCCTCAAGCGCGATGCGGCGCCAGCGTTCGACTCGCTTGGCGGAGGCTTGGGCGAGGTGCTTTTCGGTGCGACGGGCAAGGATAGGGGTAATGGCGGAGACGCCGAGCTCGGTCGCCTTCTCGATCGCCCATTCGAAGTGGTCGAACTTGAACACAGCCAGGTAGAGGTGGAGTGGCAGGGCGTTGTCGGTTTCAAGTTCTTCGTGGAGGATGAAATTAACGCGCTCCGGGGCTACGGTCGTGATTTCAGCGCGGTGGAGGAAGCCGGCTGCGACGACATCGAAGATCTGGCCGGGCTGAGCGCGCAACACCTTGGCCAAGTGAAGAGCCTGGTCGCCAAGCAGGGCGGCGTGGGTGGGGTGACCGGTCTCAGGGGTGCAGGTATCGGCGATCCAGCGGCGGCGGGTCATCGTGTTAGTGGCTCGCGTTGAGTGGAATGATTTGGTAGATCGGATTCAGGTGGTAGAGGTCGACCTTGATGACGGCCGACTGGCGGGTATCGTACATCTGTTGCGGCACCTGCAGGGCAAAGAGCAGGGTGCCGGTAGCCTGCTTGCCGGGATCGATGCTGGTTTCACGTAGCAGCGGCTGGGTGAGCAGCGGCCTGAGTGCGGGGAATGAAAGCTCGAGGTTGGGAAGATCGGCTTTCTCGACGGCTCGCTGGGTAAGCTGGGCACCTTGGGCATTGATGAAGGTGAGGGTAAAGTCGTCGAGATCGATAGGCCGGCGGAGCTGATTGTCGATGGTCAGCGTCTCGGCTACGTAGAGGATGTTTTCCGCGGGATCCTGGCCGACGACGGTGGAATCGGTCTTGTAGACAGTGTGGGTGGGAAGGACGTCCGTATGGACGTGGGCTATGTTGACGGTGGTCGCCGGGAAGAAGTGGGTTGCGACGACGAGCGCGACCGCAAGCGCGGCAATCGCCACGAGAATGGGAATGAGGTAGGAGCGGCGCTCGGGCTGGGCGAAGGTTGGATCGGGCACGAGCTTCATGGTAGCAGCGCCGGGCCCGCCTAGTGTTGGACGGCGTACTCCTCGAGCAGAACGGCGACCAGCGCGGCCGTCGGCACGGCGACCAGGGCTCCGACAATGCCGGCAAGCGCGGTGCCGAGCAGGAGGGCTACAAGAACAGTCAGCCCGCTGAGATCGACCGACGACTTCATGATGCGCGGCGTGAAGACGGCGTTCTCCAGGTTGACATAAACGGCGTAGAAGATAAGGACGCCGGCCATTTTTGCCCAGGAATCGAAGGCGGCGACGATGGCCACGATGGCGATGGTGATCACGCCGCCAGCGATCGGGATGATGTTGAACAGTCCCATGCAGACGCCCAGCAGGATGAAGTAGCGGACGTGGAGGAAGCCGAAAGTGATGGTCGAGAGAACGCCGAGCAGAAGCATGAGCATGCCCTGACCAAAGAGCCACTTGCTCATCTTCAGGCCGGCTTTTTTCAGCGTTACGTCAAGCCGCCGGCGATTGTTGGCGGGCACCAGCGACAGGAAAAAGCCGTAAGCTTCTTCGCCTTCGAGCATGAAGTAGATGCTGAGGAAAACGGTCGTGAGGATGTCGACGATGTGCGAGAGCCAGGCTGGCAGCGCAGTGACGATGTACGCCCCGGCCGCCCCGGCGAAGTTCTCCGCTTTGGCGGCGATCTGGTCGACGCCGAATTTGTCTGCGCCTGGCAGATGCTTGAGCTTGGCGACGACGCCGGGTATGCGGGCGGGGAGCTCGGTGAGGAAGCCGCGGAGATCGGACAGGACCGGAGGCAGGCCGATGAGAAAGAAGATCGTCAGCGCGGCGAGAACGGTGACGAGAAGAATGACGATCGCAACGGCACGGGAAGGATGGTAGCGGCCGAGGGGAAGACCGGATATCTTCGTCGCGAGCGGAGTGAGAACGACGGCGAACAGCGCAGCGACAAAAATGATCTCAAGCTCTTTGAGGATCTTGTAGCAGACAAGCAGGGTGAGGAACATCGCCACAGCGAAAAGAATGGACCCACGGCTAGAGGCGCGCTTTTCGGCGAGCAGCGGCGAAAGCGGGGGCTCGGTAGAAGGCGGATACGGACTTTGAACGAGCGGCGAAGTGGACAACGGGGTACTCCTGCTGAGGCGATGTCTGCTTGGATGCAGGAATCTGCGGCTTGTGGCTAGGAAGTGCGCAGTTTGCCGAGCAAGGCCTCGACTGCCTGGGCGGGTGAGAGAGCTTCCGTGGCCAGGGTGATGCGGGCAAGCCGTCGGTACAGGGGCTGGCGCGTTTTGAAGCGGAGTTCGGCCTCGGCGGGAGACGCGAGAACGGGGCGGATGTGGTTCGGGGAAGCGACCGCTTGGAGCATGCAGCGATCGAACAGGACGGGAAACGGCGCGTCGAGGAAGATGACGAGGGTGCCGGGGGTTTGCTCGAGCAGCAGCCGGTTCGTCACTTGCTCCGGCGTGCCGCCGCCGAGCGCCAGGACGGTGCGCGGACGGGCCAGCGCGTTGGCCAGGGCGGAGGATTCGAGGCGGCGGAAATGGGGCTCTCCGTGTGTAGTGAAGAGCGACGGTATGGAGGCTCCGGCGCGCGCTTCGAGATGCTGGTCGAGGTCGAGAAAATCCCAGCCGAGGGCCTGGGCGAGCAGGCGACCTATGGAGGTCTTGCCGGCTCCCATAAAGCCGGTAAGCACGATGCGCTGCAGCGTGGCGGGAAGGGTAATTCTGGGAGCGGTTTGCATGGTGGGGGCGGCGGCGGCGGCGATCATGGTGCTCCTTGTATTTGCTGCAGAAGAAAGCCGCGACCTTTGTGGGGTCGCGGCTCGGGGATTCGGTGAATGCTCTCGGATTGCTAAGAGTACACGTCAGTCCTTCCGGCCGCGGTCTGCCACCAATAGCCAGGAAAGCTAAATCGGGGCGCGACGGAAGTAAAGTGCGTGTTCATTCTGAGGTTGAGAGTACACCTGGGCGCGTCGGGTTGCAAGTGCAGACAAGAGCAACCGCAGATCCCTTCGGAACGACAATAAGGACGGGTTTTAGAATGGAACTGGAATGCAATGGGGGTGTGGCATGGGTTTCAGTGACGAGGCATTTGAGGTGATGTGTCCGGAGTGTGGGGGCGTGCTGAAGGTGGATCCCGTGATGCGTGTGGTCATTGCGCACACGGCCGCAAAACCAAAAAAGATGTTTGAAGATTTCGGCGAGGCGAAGCAGGCGCTGAAGGATGCGGATGCGCGGCGGGACTCGATCTTTGCGCAGAGTGTGGAGGCGCAGAAGAAGTCGAAGGATGTGCTGGAAAGGAAGTTTGAAGAGGCGTTCAAGAAGGCGAAGGAGTCCCCGGTGGATGAACGGCCTTTCCGGGAGTTCGATCTGGATTAGGTTGTCGGGCAGGGACCCGGGTCTCAGACGCGAGACCCGGGGCACCCGGTTTATCGCAGGGCTTGGCGGACGGCTTCGTTCAGGGTGGTGGTGGGACGGCCGATGAGGTGACTCAGGGTGTGGGAGTCGTCGGTAAGCTGGTTGTGCGCGGCACCGAGATCTCCATCGACGACGATGTCCGCCACTTCAGGTGGAAGGTGGAAGCTGAGAAGGATGTTTTTGTAAGCCTCCGGTGGGAGATGGTTATAGACGACGGGCTTGCCGGCGATGGTGGAGACGGTAGCGGCTAGTTCGGGTAGGTCGTAGGAGGCATCGCCGGCCAGCTCGTAGGTCTGGTTGGCGTGACCTTCCGTGGTGAGCACTGCCACGGCGGCGTCGGCGTAGTCGGCGCGGGTGGCAGAGGCAAAGCGGCCTGAGCCCGCGGTGCCCAGAACGGCACCATGCTCGACGGCTGGAGCCAGGGCCTCGGTCTGGTTTTCGAAGTACCAGCCATTCCGCAGGAGCACATAGGATATGCCAGAGGCAAGCAGGGCGTGTTCGGTAGCCCTGTGTTCGGGCGCGATGATGAGGCTGGAAGTGTCGGGTGAAGGAGGCTGGTGTAGGCCAGGAGTTTCACCCCGGCTTTTCCGGCGACGTCGATAACGGCCGTATGCTGAGCAATGCGCTTGCCGATTTCGTTTGAGGAGATGAGCAGGAGTTTATCGACGCCGGCCAGGGCGGCGGCCTCAGGGTTTTCGTAGTCGAAGGCGCGGACCTGAATGCCCAGGGCTTCGATTTCGGCGGCTTTCTGTGGGTTACGGGCAAGGGCGATGATTTCAGTTGCGGGTAGCTTTTTGAGCAGGCCGGCAAGAACATGGCGACCTAGTTTTCCTGTGGGTCCGGTGATGGCGATCATGGCGTATTCCTTTCAAAGTGCGATGCTGTACTTACTTTAGATTGATGAGCTTACCTTTCGTAAGTACGCACTTTCGGGTAAGCTGCCTACATGGGCGTAACGAGAAAGGCTACGGTAAGCGCACGCGGGAAGATGCTTGCGAATCTGCATGCCGTGGGTTGTCCGACCCGCGATGTGCTGGATCATGTCACGTCGCGATGGGGCACGCTGGTGATGATCACGCTGCTGGACGGAAAGCGGCGCTTCAGCGAGTTGGGCCGCGAGGTGGGCGGCGTGAGCGAGAAGATGCTGGCCCAGACGCTGCAGGTGCTGGAAGCGGACGGCTTTGTTCTGCGTGTGGTGTTCCCGACGGTGCCGCCGAAGGTGGAGTACAGCCTGACGCCGCTGGGGTGTGAGCTGGCGGTACATGTGAAAGCGCTGGGAGACTGGATCGAGAAAAATCTTGGGCGGGTGACGAAGGCCCGCGAGAAGCGGACGCGGGTGGCTTGAGACGGTCCGTGAGAGTACCCCTGTCCCTTCAGCACTAAAGCCGACACGCAACCCAGGTCTCAGACGCGAGACCTGGGGCACCCGGCTTGCGTTTACTTAGCGGGTGGGGCGGCTTCGGCGTTGGGGTCGCTGGGCAGATAGTGGCCTAACCACTGGATCCAGCGGCGCATCATGTCTTCGCGGCGCAGCGGGTCGGTGGGGTTGTGGCCGCCGATGGGGAAAGCGATGAACTGGGTGACAACGCCGTTATCCTTGAGCGCGCGGTACCAGGCGTAGGACTGGGTGATGGGGACGCGGTAATCGCCGACATCGCACAGGACCAGGGTGGGGGTACGTACGGCGGAGACGTAGGTGATGGGCGACTGGGCGCGATAGGCCGCGAGCCGCTCCGGGCTGGTGTAGGGCGAGCCGCCGAAGCCATCCGCTACGGTAATGTTGCCGTCCGAAAGGTCGTACATGTCGATCCAGTCGTTGACGGCGGCGCCATCGACGGAGGCTTTCCAGAGTGTGGAGTGGCCGAGCAGCCAGGAGGTCATAAAGCCGCCGTAGGACCAGCCGGAGACGGCGATGTTCTGCTCGTCGACGAAGCCGCGCTTGCGCAGCACGGCCAGGCCGGCCATCACGTCTTCGCCCGGACCCTTGCCGGCGTCGTTGAAGATGGCCGCCTGGTAGGCATTGCCGAGGTTATCGGATCCGCGATAGTTTGGCTCGAAGACGAGCCAGCCCTGGGCGGCGAAGAGCTGCGAGAAGAACGAAAACGACTGCTTGGAGCTGGAGGTGGGGCCGCCGTGAATATAGAGCACGAGCGGGTACTTTTTGCCGGACTGGAAGCCGATGGGATAGGTAAGGACGCCGTCCGACTGCGGGCCGCCCTTCATGCTTGGCCAGGCGAAGGATTCCTGGCGGGCCATCTCGCGGCTTGCGACTTCTGCGTTGAGATGCGTGAGCTGGATGGGCGCGGCTGTGGTCGAGCCCATGTAGAAGAGCTCAGGCGGGCTGGTGGGTGTGGTCCCGGTAAATGCGAGCTCGCCGTGCGCGCCGACCGTTCCATCAAGCCAGAAGGGCACGGTGGGCGTGATGTCGCCGGTGGAAAGGCGCTGGGCAGGGCCGCCGGCGGCGGGTTGTATCCAGAGGCCGGAGGTGGTGGCGTCGTTGGCCGCGACGAGCAGGCTTTTGCCGTCAGGCATCCAGATCTGGCGGACGATGTTGCGGTCGATCTGTTTTGTGATGGCTTTGCCTGGACCACCTGAGGGAGCGGTGAGGAAGACGTCGTTTTCGTTCTGGGCCTTGCCGTCGCGGTTGCGCAGATAGGTAAGCTGTGATCCATCGGGCGAAAGCACGGGTACAGACTCATACATGGTCTGGCCGGTCACGGCTTTGTCGCGGCCCGTGGCTACGTCGAGCAGCTGGACAGTGGAGGCGGTGCCGTCGCCTGAGAGCGGCGTGGGAACGCGGACGAAGTAGATGGATTTGCCGTCGGGCGTCCACTGGATGGGCGAAGCGGGTGGGCCGGGCGGAAGCGAGATAACGAGCGACCAGGAGCCGGAGGTGAGGCGTTTAGGTTTGGGAGCGTCGGTGGAAGCGTCGGCGGGCAGGTCGACCAGCCAAAGGTGGGCAGGCATTTGTTTGTCGTGGGCGAGGAAGTCGTTGTTGCCGATCTCGAGCGCGTCGGCGAACTTGGCCTGGCCCTTGCGCTCGGGGGCTTCGTCTTCGGCGACGAACGCGAGGGCATGGCCATCGGGGCGCCAGGCAATCTGCTCGATCGACGTGGGGGAATGGGTGAGTTGCTGGGATTCGCCGCCGGCATCGATGGCGAGGGTGAAAATCTGGAGGTTATGTTTGTCGTCTTCGGCGAGGAAGGCGAGGGTATGGCCGTCGGGCGACCAGCGGGGGAAGCCGGCGTGGGGTTTACGGGAGAGGACGCGCATCGTCTTGGTGGTGACGTCAACGAGGTCGAGCTCGGAGTCGGTGCGGTCCTCGTCGAGGTTGGCATGGCCGATGACGATGGCGATGGTCTTGCCGTCGGGGGAGATCTGGGGATCGGAGATGCGGACGATCTTATGCGAATCCTCAACGTGGATGCGGGTGGCGTTGGCAGGGACGGCCGTCAGTGCGAGAGCGAGGCAAACGAACGGGACGCGAAAGGGCACGCGGAGGTCTCCTGAGAGGCGGGGTTCGGAACGATGGTAGCAGACTCGTCATGGGGCTCGGTTGCTGGCTGCCGGTGCGTGACGGGAACGCATCTTTCGCCCTTGGTACAGCTCTTTCGAAAGCTATAAGCCGGGCCTTCAGTCCTGAACGACTTAAAGGCGCAGGAATAGGTTGCGCCGGTATAGCGGAAGCAGCAGAAGCAGGTTGAGCAGCACGATGCCGAAGGCGTAGGCGAGCGAGGCGTGGATAGGGCTGAGCCAGGGCAGAAAGAGATGCTGGTAGCCCCACTTGTGACAGGTGAGGGTGGTACCGGAAATATGGAGGAAATCGAGCAGAGTCGTGATGATGGTGGAGATGGCAAAAGCCAGGATGGCGTTGGTGCCGAAGATAAGCGCGGGTGGGGTCCAGAAACGAATGCGGCGGATATCGATGATGGCGTAGAGGGCGGCGAGAAGGAGCAGGGCGGCGCCTGTGCTGATGAGGGCGAAGCTTGGGGTCCAGATCTTTTTGATGATGGGCAGGATGGGTGAGAGCGCGAAGCCCGCAGCGATCAGTACGCAGGAAGCGAGGGCGAGGCTTGTGGCTTTGCGGGCCGGTGTGGCTGTTATGCGGAGCCACTCGCCGGCGATAACGCCCAGGAGCGTGGTGGCGAGGGCTCCGAGGGTGGAGAGCAGGCCTTCGGGGTCGAAGGTGACGCCGAGCCCGGGCGTGGTGCCGTACGGCCAGAGATGGCGGATACCGAAGACCTGGCGATCGAGATAGGCGCCGATATTGCCTGCCGTGGTGAAGTGTTCGCCCGGGAAGCCGGGAACAGGCACGAACAGAAGCAGGAGGGCGTAGGTGAAAAGCAGGAGAGTTGCAGCGAGAGCGAGAGAGAACGGGGGCCGGAGGCGCGTTCGCAGGGCGCTTGTATGGGCGGCAAAGTAGAGGAGCGAGCCGAGCATATAGCAAACCGCGATGCGCTGCAGGATGCCGGGAATCCTGACGGTGTGGAGGGCGAAGGTGGGAAAGGCGTTGAGGAAGAGGCCGAGCAGGAGGAGCAGGATTGTGCGGCGCAGGACGTGCCCGAGCAGGTGGTGGGATGTGTCTCCGCGCTCGCGACGGGAGGCGAAGGAGAGGGTCATGGCGATGCCGGTCATGACCAGGAACGCCGGGAAGATGAGGTCGGTGGGGGTACCTCCGAGCCAGTCGGCGTGGCAGAGCGGCCAGTAACGGGCGGCATAGGTGCCGGGGTCGGTGACGAGGATCATGCCCGCGATGGTAATGCCGCGGAGGGCGTCGAGGGATTGCAGGCGCGCTTGGATTGGAGGCATAAAAAGCTAGGAACAAACGTTTGTCTAGAAGAGAACACAGGTGGGGTGCGGATGGGAAGAGAAAAGAGTGAGGCGGGAGCTTGATAGGATAGGGTATGCCTCCTATTTTGAATGCCCAGGGCGTCAGCAAGCGCTTTGGGGCTGTGCCGCTGTTTGAGAATTTGTCGTTTACCGTGAGTGATGGAGACCGGATCGGGTTGATCGGGCCGAATGGCGCGGGAAAGTCCACGCTGCTGAAGGTGCTGGCGGGCGATGAGAACAGCGATACGGGCGATGTCGCCTTGCGGAAAAGAGCAAGGGTCGGGTACATCCGGCAGGAGAGCACGTTTGCGCCGGGGCTGAGCATACGCCAGGTGCTCGAGAAGGCGCTCGAGGAGGCGAAGGTGTCCGAGGCCGAGCACGAGGGGCGCCTGCGCGAGACGGGCGGACGGGTCGGCTTTCCGAATATGGAAGCCGAAGCGGCGACGCTGAGCGGAGGCTGGCGCAAGCGGCTCGCCATCGCCGAGCAGATGGTGACCGGGCCCGACGTGCTGCTGCTGGACGAGCCGACGAACCACCTGGATCTAGCAGGCATCGCGTGGCTCGAAGAGACGTTGAAGCAGGCCCCGTTTGCGTGTGTGCTCGTGAGCCATGATCGTTATTTTCTGGAGAACGTGGCGAACGAAATGGTGGAGCTGAACCGGGTGTATGCGGACGGGCTCCTGCGCGTCAAGGGCGGGTATACCAAGTTTTTAGAAGGCAAGACCCAGTACATGGAAGCGCAGGAAAAGCTGCAGGACGCGCTGAAGAACCGCGTGAAGATCGAGACGGAATGGCTGCGCCGCGGGCCCAAGGCGCGGACGACGAAGAGCAAAGCCCGCATCGACTCCGCCAACGACTTGATTGGGCAGTTGAAAGAGGTGAACTCGCGCGTGGCGACTTCGAGCGCGGGCATCGAGTTTGAGGCCAGCGAACGGCAGACCAAGCGGCTGGTGGAGTTTGAGCATGTCGCGTGCGTGCTCGGCGAGGGCGCGACGGCTAAAACGATTGTCAAGGATCTGAATTTTCTGATTACCAACGGTGTGCGCGTGGGCTTGGTGGGGCCGAACGGAAGTGGAAAAACCACGCTGCTGCGGCTGCTGCGCGAAGAGATCGAGCCGACCGGCGGGGAGATCAAAAAGGCGGCCTTCCTGCGCACGGTATATTTCTCGCAGACGCGCGAGCTGGATGAAGAAGTGACCTTGCGACGCGCGCTGGCACCGGATTCCGACTCGGTTGTGTACCAGGGCCGGGTGGTGCATGTGGCGAGCTACGCGGCCAAGTTTCTGTTTACCAGCGAGCAGCTGAACCAGCCGGTGGAACGGCTGAGCGGAGGCGAACGCGCGCGGGTGCTGATCGCCAAGCTGATGCTCGAGCCTGCGGATCTGCTGCTGCTCGACGAGCCTACGAACGATCTGGATATCCAGACGCTCGAGATTCTGGAAGAAAGCCTGCTCGAGTACACGGGCGCGCTGGTGCTGGTGACGCACGATCGCTTCATGCTCGACCGCGTTTCGACCGTGGTGCTTGGGCTGGATGGCAAGGGCGGGGCAGAGCGCTTTGGCGATTACGCGCAGTGGGAAGAGTGGAGCCGGGCAGGGGGCAGGGAAGAGGTAGCAGGTAGCAGGGAGCCAAAGGCGGACGCGGGCTCCAAGGGTGGAACGAGCAAGAAAAAATTGAGCTACCTGGAAGCTCGCGAGTACGAGGCGATTGAAGCGAAGGTAGACGCGGCCGAAGAGCGGCTGAACGCGGCACGAGACCTGCTGGATGAGCCCAGCGTCGCGACCAACGCCGATGCGCTGACGGCGGCTCTGCACGAGATGGAAAAGGCCCAGGAAGAGGCAGACGGGCTGTATGCGCGGTGGGCGGAGTTGACGGAAAAGGCGGGTGGCTGAGCTTACGGGCGCGGGGCTGCATCAGATTGACTGAATCGAGGATACGATGCGCCTGGAACCCATCAAGCCGGAGACGTTGACGAGCGAACAGCATGCCTTCTACGAGCAGATTTCGAAGGACGTGCAGAAGCACCTGAAGGGCTTTGTGTGGAAGCGCAAGGATGGCGCGCTGCTTGGGCCGTTCAACCCGATGCTTCACTTTCCGCAGTTTGGCAAGGGCTTGTGGGCGTTCACGATGGGTCTGGAGGAGCACAGTACGCTTTCCAAGAAGGCGCATGAGGTCGTCATCCTGGTGGTGGGGGCAAGATTTGGTGCGCGTTATGAGCTCTACGCGCATGAGCATGTCGCGGATGCGGCCGGCCTGAGCGCCGCGAAGATCGCAACGATTACGGCTGGGGAGCGGCCCTCAAACCTGTCTGACGAGGAGGCTGTTGCCTACGATGTCGCAAGCGCGCTATGCCGTGGCGGATCGCTGCCGACCACTATCTACGAACAGGCGGTGAAAGCTTTTGGCAAGGACGGTATGGCTGAACTGGCCTTTCTCGCAGGCGGCTACATGCAGGTGTCCGCGTTGCTGAACGCTTACGACGTTCCCGTGCCCGAAGCCGATGAGTAGGCAGAACGACAGGCAGCAGGTACGGTATGCTGCTTGCACGATGAAAATTCTGGCTTTGGTTCTGGCGTTGGTGGTGGTGCAGGCTAGTGGGCAGGATGGGTCTGGGGGTAAGACGGTCGTGCTGAAGGCGGCGCGGATGCTGGACGTGCGGGCGGGTAAGGTCGTCTCGCCCGGGCTTGTGGTGGTAAGCGGCGAGCGGATTGTAAGTGTGGGCGGAACTGCGCCCGGTGGAGCTACGATTGTCGATCTGGGCGACGTGACGCTGATGCCCGGCTTGATCGACGCGCATGTGCATCTGTTTCTTCATCCGGGTGCCGAGGACTTGCAGACCGTGCAGGAAAGTGTGCCGCAACGCACGCTGATCGCCATGGATGCCGCGCGGTTGGACCTGATGGCCGGCTTCACGGCCGAGCGCGACATGGGAACCGAAGGCGCTGAATGCGCCGACGTGGCGGTACGCGAGGCGATCGACGGCGGACTGTTTCCCGGGCCGCGCATGCGCATGAGCTGCAATGCGATCGACATCTTGGGCGGCCATGAGGATGCGATCGGGTACAACCCGGCGCAGCACATCTTCTCGAACGCGGACTACGCGAATACGGCCGACGACCTGGTGCGTGTGATCCGCGAGCAGAGGAAGGAAGGCGCGGACTTCACCAAGATCTACGAGACCGGCCCGGACCGGCTGGAGGCTGGTGTGTTTACGACTCCGTACCAATTCACAGAGGCGCAACTGGCGGCGGCGATAGCGGAGACGGCACGTTACGGCAAAGGCCCCGGCCACGGAGTCGCGGTGCATGCGACGGGCGAGCCGGGCACGGGCTATGCCGTGGCCGCCGGTGTGATGAGCGTGGACCACGCCTACAATCTGAGCCCGGCTACCATGGCGATGATGAAGGCCAAGGGTATTCCGGCGGTGCCTACGTTTGCCATCAGCGAGTATTTTGCGGATCATGCAGAAACGCCCGCCAAAGCCGCCACTGAGCGGGCGAGGCTGGACTTCCATGCAGCCGAGTTTCGCAAGCAGATGGCGGCCGGTGTGCCATTCGCGTTGGGGAGCGATGTGGGGCCGTTTCCGCATGGCACACAGGCGCGGGAGCTTGAACTGATGGTGAAGTACGGGATGCCGCCGGCCGACGTGCTGCGCGCGGACCTGCTGAACGGGGCGAAACTGCTGGGCTGGGAAGGCCGGATGGGCGAGCTGAAGGCAGGTGAATATGCCGACGTGATCGCGGTACCGGGCGATCCGACCAGAGAGATTTCAGTAGTCACGAAGGTTGGTTTCGTGATGAAGGGCGGCGTGATTTACAAGCGGCCGTAGACTGCCGGCCTTGGTAGCTGTTGCGGAATGGGACAACGCGCGCGGACAAGTGATGGAGGTCAGCGCAGGGCCGATGAGATGGAGGAACACGCAGCCTTCCGCATGCTGGCGCGGCCTGAAACGGCTTCTCAGCAACCCGGGACAAGCTTCGTGGTGCAGTACAAAATCGGCAGTACAGGAGCGGAATCCATGTCCTTGGGTGTCTTGAACAACATCGCGGCGATCTATGCCCAAAACAACCTGAACCAGACGCAGAACAGCTTGCAGAACACGCTGACGCAGCTTTCTTCCGGTTCGCGCATCAACAGCGGTGCGGACGACGCGGCCGGCCTGGCGGTTGCGAACGGGCTGCAGGCGAACGTGGCTGCGTTGACGCAGTCTGCGCAGAATGCACAGAGCGGCGTCGGTTTGCTGCAGACGGCGGACGGTGCTCTTTCGCAGGTGACCAACCTGCTGAATCGCGCGGTGACACTGGCGACCGAGGCAAGCAACGGTACGCTGACGGCGGGCCAATCTGCTTCGGCCGACGCGGAGTTTCAGAAGATTACGACGGAGATTACCAACATTGGCAGCTCCACCAACTACAACAGCACAGCGGTTTTTTCAGCCAACGCGACGCAGGTCTTCGTCAGCGACGGTACCTCGGGCGGATCGACTACGTTTTCGGACACGGTCGGCGCGTTGAGCTCCGCTGCAATCGGTACGACATCAGCCGGTGCGGCGGGCGAAGACCTTTCGGCTTCGGTGTTGACGTCGACTGCCGGCGCTTCGGCGGCGCTGTACAAGGTAACGCAGGCGATTGCAGACGTGGCCAACCAGCGCGGTGCACTCGGCGCAAACATCAACGAGTTGAATGCGGCGTCGAACGTGGCGAGCGCTGAGTCGGTGAATTTGACGAGCGCCGAGAGCTCCATTACGGCGACCAACTACGGGCAGGCGACAAGCGATCTGGCGAAGTTCCAGGTGCTGTCGCAGACCGGCATCAGCGCGCTCGCGCAGGCCAACAGTGTGCAGCAGGAAGTACTGAAGCTGCTGCAGTAAGACTGCTGGTTCAAAGGACTTCCGCCACTCCGGGCAGTAAGACAAAAAGACCCGGGGAACGGATCAGAGGGACAGCACGGCGGTCTTGGAGCAGGTCTGCGGTTTGGGACCTGCTCCGTCTTTTTCTTCCATCTTTTTCTTTGGATCGGCTAATGTGCCGTGGTTGACTGTGGCGAGTCACGTGCATGAGGAGCAGGCATGGGAAGCGTAGGGTTGAACTTTGGATCGGCGTCGAGTGGCGCGGGCTTTGATGTGGCCGCTACGGTGACGTCGATCCTGGGGATTTCGCAGGCGATCGAGACGCCGTGGAAGACGCAGCTGACGGCGTTGGCGTCGCAGGATACGGTATTGACCGGGCTGGGGACGAGCCTCTCGACGCTCTCGACGGCGCTTGGTTCGCTGACGGACTTCGCTGGATTGTTTGCTTCCAAGCAGGGGTCGAGCTCGGATACGAACGTGCTGACGCTGACGAGCGCAGGGACGTCGGCGGTGGCGGGAAGCCATACGGTGGAGGTGCGGTCGCTGGCGACGACATCTTCCCAATTTTCAGACAGCCTGGCGCAGGCGAACGATGCTTTGAGCGGGTCGCTCGAAATCAAGGTGGGCGCTTCAGACCAGACGATTACGCTGGGGAGCGGCAATAACACGCTGGCTACGCTGGCGCAGGCGATCAACAACGGAAGCTATGGGGTGACGGCGAGCCTGGTGACGAGTTCATCGGGCACGCGGCTTTCGCTGGTGAGCCAGACGGCGGGGGCGGCGGGGCAGATCACGCTGACGCCGAGTGTGACCGATACGGCTACAGGCGCGAACGTGGGGTTTGCAGAGGGCCAGCCGGGAGCGGATGCGCAGTTGACGGTGGATGGGCTAAAGACGACGAGTGCTTCAAATACCGTGACCGGGGCGATTCCTGGAGTGTCGTTCCAGCTGCTTTCGGCGGCGGTGGGGACGGCGGTGCAGGTGCAGATTACAAACGACAACAGCTCGATCGAGAGCGCCGCGCAGAGCTTTGTGACGGCCTACAACTCGATCGTTTCGTCGATCAAGACGCAGGAGGGCAACACGGCGACAGGGGCCGCGGAGCCGCTGTATGGGAGTGCGACCCTGTCGTTGCTGCAGACGCAGCTTTCGGGAGCGCTGTATGCGGGGTCGGCGAGTGGGTCGGTTTCGAGCTTGAGCCAGTTGGGAATTCAGGCGCAGCCGGATGGAACGTTGACGCTGAGTACAAGTACGCTCGATGACGCGTTGAATGCGCATTTCAGCGACGTGCAGAATTTCTTCCAGGATGCGGGCAGCTTTGGACAGACGCTCAATACGACGCTCGAGAATCTGGGCAATTCGTCTGCAACGGGCACGCTGACGCTGGCGTTGGCGGAGAATGCGAGCATCGAGACGGGGCTGAATGCGAATGTGACTGCCGAGGATGCGCGCATAGCGACCGAGAAGACGACACTGACGGCGCAGCTGAATACGGCCAACGAAATCTTGCAGTCGATCCCTTCGCAGTTGAATGAGGTGAACGAGCTGTATAGTGCGATCACGGGTTATAACCAGGGCTCCCATTAGAACGGTTCTACAAGGACGAGGCGACGATGAATTATCAGCAGCAGGCTCTTGTGGGTGCGACTGGCGTGGAGTTGGTGATTGCGCTGTATGACGGGGCGCTGCGGTCGCTCTATCGGGCGAAGCAGTGCTGCGGGGAGGACGACCAGATTGGGCGGCGGGTTGCTGTAAAGAAGGTGGTGGATATCCTGATGTATCTGCAGGCGCGGCTGCGGCCGGATGTGGGGGGCTCGGCGGCGGGGGCCCTGAGTGACTTTTACGCGGCGATGTTTACGCTGACGCTCGAGGCCTCGCACCTGGCTTCGCCGGAGGGGTTCGATGAAGTGATTGGATGTGTGCGGAATGTGCGCGAGGCCTGGGCGATCGCGGCGAAGGATCCGGCAGCGGGGAAGGTGCTGCCGCGGGAGTTAAGGACGCGGGAAGAGAGGTTTGTGCCGGGGGTGGTGGCGGCAAGGGAGGAGACTGTCGGAGCATCTACCAGCTGGTCGGCTTAGAGAAGCGGTTGCGAGGTTAGGAATAAACGGCTACTGGGCGACTGCGAGCTCTTCTTCAAGCTGCTGCTTTTCATACAGCCTGGTGTAGTAGCCGTTGCGACCCAGCAGCTGGTCGTGGGTACCCCGCTCGACGATGCGGCCTTCAACCAGGACGGCAATCTGGTCGGCGTGGCGCGCGGTACTGGTGCGGTGCGAGATGAGGATGGTGGTGCGCCCCTGCATCACGCGCTTGAGACCCGAGAGAATCTGCTCTTCGGTGTAGGTATCGACGCTGGCCAGGGCGTCATCCAGGATGAGGATGCGTGGGTTCCGCAGGATCGCGCGGGCAATGGCGGTGCGCTGCTTCTGGCCGCCCGAAAGGGTGACGCCTCGCTCGCCGACCATGGTGGCGAACCCCTTGGGGAACTCGAGAATTTCGCTACGGATATGGGCAATCGAGGCCGCGTCTTCGATTTCAAGCGGCGTGGCGTTGGGTGCGCCGAAGCTTACGTTGTGGGCAATGGTGTCGGAGAAGAGGAAGGTCTCCTGCGGGACAACGCCAATGCTGGCCCGAAGCGTTTCAAGCGAGTAGCCGCGAACGGGTTTGTTGTCGACCAGGACCGAACCTTCCGGTGCGTCGTAAATGCGCGGGATGAGGTTGACGAGCGTCGACTTGCCGGAGCCGGTGGGGCCCACGATGGCGAGCGAAGAGCCGGCCGGAATGCGAAGGTCGATGTCATGCAGAACGGTAGGCTGGTTGGGATATGCAAACGTAAGACCCTGGAAGCGGATGTCGCCCTGGATGGCGGTGGCCGGCTTAGGAGCAGGTTCCTCCGCGCTACGGAATGACGGCAAAGGGGCTACGAGGGCGTTGGTGATATCGGGCTGGGCTTTCAGCAGCTCGTCGATACGCAAGATACTGGCGGTTCCGCGCTGGAAGAGGTTGACGACATAGCCGAGGGCGATCATGGGGAAGGTAAGCTGCACCATGTAGACCATGTACTCGGTGAACTCGCCGACCGAGATGCGGTGCGCTAGAACCTGGTGGCCGCCGATCCAGAGCGTAATCACAAGGGCCACGCCGAGCACGAATTCAAGCGACGGCCAGAGCATCGCCATCAGGCGGACGAGGTGGAGCGAACGCCCGATGTACTCGAGATTGGCGGTTTCGAAGGAGGCGATCTCGGCTTCTTCCTGGGCGAAGGCACGAATGAGGCGGGCGCCCGAGAAGTTCTCCTGGGCCTTGGCCGAGATATCCGAAAACATGGCCTGAATACGCTCGAAACGCTTGTGAATACGTGTGCCGAACATCTGGATCAGGACGCTGGCGAGGGGCAAAGGCGCGACCGCGAAGAGCGTAAGCCGTGGGCTGATGCGGATGATGACCGGCAGCGCGGCAACGGTAAAGAAGACGGCGTTGGCCGAATACATGATGGCTGGGCCGAGTAACTGGCGAACGGCGTTGAGGTCGTTGGTGCTGCGGGCCATGATGTCGCCTGTGCGATGCGTCTGGTAGAAGGCGGCCGACTGGCGCTCGAGATTGGCGAAAAGATCGTTGCGCAGGTCGAACTCGATCTCACGCGAAACGCCGATGATGACCTGGCGCGTGATGTAGAGGAAGATGCCCGAGATGACCGCAAGCCCCAGCAGGCGAAGCGCATGGAAGGCGATCTTATGCGGGGTGATGCCGGTTCGTAGGTCGTCGATGCCGCGGCCGATGACGATAGGCAGAAGCGCACGGACGGTGTTGTAGATGATGATGGCGATAAAGCCCCAGGCCAGCTGTTTCCAGTAGCGGCGCAGATAGGGGAACAGGGGGCGGAGGCGATCGAGCATAGGGTTTGGATGTGCGGCGGGAAGATGGGATTCTTCGTTGGGCGAGATGAAGGCCTAACACAGAGGACGCAGACGAGCACAGATCCTGACTTGCCCGGGCCTGAGTTATCGCTCAGGCCCGGTATGCTCTCAACAACTACTTGGGCGGGACGGCTGTTGGCTTGGTGGGGTCGGTGGGAGCTGTAGTCTTCGGGGCGGTGGTGGTTGTGGGCGTGGCGCTCGTGGTGGGCTGGCCGACCGATTGCTGCGCACCGGAACCAGCAGGCGCGTCGCTGGCGGGCTTGCCGGCTCCCGTCGATGCAGGCGGCGGGGTCGATGCGGGCGGCGTGGTCGATGCTGGAGGCGTGGTCGATGCTGGAGGCGTGGTCGATGCTGGAGGCGTGGTCGATGCTGGAGGCGGAGTGCCTGCGGGCGGCGTCTGGCCTGCGGGTGGAGTTTTGGGCGCCGGGGGCGTTTCCGAGATGCCGAGGAGCTCAATATCGAACACGAGTTCAGCCTTGGCCGGGATCACGGGCGGTCGGCCGGCTTCGCCGTACGCGAGCTCGTAGGGGATGTAGAGGCGACGCTTGCCGCCAACCTTCATGCCTTCGAATCCGGTATCCCAGCCGGCGATCACCTGGTGGGCGCCATAGGGAAAGGTGATAGGGTCCTTGCCGACGGACGAGTCGAACTTGGTGCCATCGGTAAGGTAGCCGGTGTAGGCGACCGTGAGCCAGCGCCGGGGAACGACCGCGCTGCCGCTGCCGACTGTGGTGTCGGTAAAGGTAAGGGCATAAAGAGGCTTGGGGCAGCCGTCGACCTTGGGGACGGTGGCGGGCAGGGTAGGCGGGGTGAAGGAGCCGCACGCGTCGGTTTTGTGGGCCGCGGTCGTAGTGTGGTGGACCGGGGTGTGGGTGGTCGTCGTCTGGGCAAACGCCAGGGGAGTGCAGAGGAAGAGGAGTGCGGGGGTGAGCTTCATGATTGAGACGATGGTACATGGGGCAGGGTGCGGCAGGGAAGGGCACTCAGGTTAGGTAGGGGTGCGCAGCAGAAACCAGGCACCGGCAAGCGCGAACAGAATATCCGCGGCCCAGGCAGCCAGCGCAGGCGGCAACTGGTTGACATTGCCCATGGCCTCGAAGAACGACGTAGTGCCCAGGTACACGACCGCCAGCAGGATGGCGATAGCGAAGCCGGCCACGCCGCCGCGTTTGCCCGTCGAGAGCGCGAAGGGGATCGCCAGGATGGCCATGACCAGCGTGATGGCCGGGTAGGCGAGCTTGCGATTCAGCTGGACCGAAAGCCGTTTGGTGTCGAAGCCGGATTGGCGCAGGTCGGCGATATAGCGGGAGAGCTCGTTGAAGCTCATCTCCTGCGACTGGCGATCTTCTTTCTTGAAGTAGCTGGGCTGCTCGCGAATCTCGGGAAAGGTGTTGAGAACGAAGCTGTTGTAGGACGAGATGGTTTCGCCGGCGAACGTGCGCACCCAGCCTTTTTCGAAGATCCACCGGTTCACCGTGGCGTCCCAGGTGGCGGAGCCGGCGAAGATGCGGCGCTCGAGCGTAAAGGTTGCGGGATCGAACTCGAAAACCGTTAGGTTGGCGAAGACGTTGCGGTCGGGATCGAAGAACTGGTAGTAGAAAATGCGCGCGGGTTCGGCCGCTTGGGGCACCCGGGCGGAGTGGGTGAGGCCTTCCTCGGCGAACGTCTGGCCGGAAATCCATTTGCGGTCGGGACGCAGAAAAGTTTGCGCCGGCTTGCCTTTTATGACCGAGCGCAGGGCTTCCTGCCGGCGGTTGGCGGCGGGCAGGTAAAACTCGTCGAAGGCAAACAGCGCGCAGCCAATGACGGCGGTAAGCAAGAGTACGGGCGTTACCACGCGGTAGAGCGAAACGCCGGCGGCCTTCATCGCGGTAAACTCCGATGACCGCGCCAGCGAGCCGAAAGTGATGAGGACGGCAACCAGCACGCACAGCGGCGTGACGTTGTAGAGGATGTAGGGGATCAGGTTGAGCAGATAGTCGCCGACCGTGACCAGCGGGGTGCGGTTGCGGATCATGTCTCCGATGAGCTCGAAGAAGGTGAAGAAGATGAAAAGCGAGGAGAAGGCGACGAGCACGAGCGCGAAGGTGGAGGCGAAGCTGCGCATGATGTAATCGTCGAGCAGAAGCGGGAAGCGGATGTGCAGTAGCGAACGCAGGCGCTGGGGCAGCTGGGCGGTCAGGGCCTGCTCTTCGCGTGGCGACCCGGACCCGCGCCGCACCCGGTTGACGAGGCGGCTGAGCGCTAGCCCAAGCGTGGAGATGAGCGACAGAGCCACACCGCCGCGGGACATCTGCTGCAGCAGGATGGCGCCGGCCGTGGCAAAAAGAATGTTCGCCCCCCAGACGCCGACAAAGGGCGACAGCTTGCCCTGGCTGGCCAGGGCGATCCCGACCGACGAGAGGAAGTAGTAGACGAACACCAGGATGATGGTGAGGACGAAGCCCGTGGATTGCCCGCCCCGCTTGGACGACAGGCCCAGCGGCACCCCGACAAGCATCAGCACGAGGCAGGCGAACGGGTAGGAAAACCGTTTGTTGAATTCGATCCGGTACGGGCGCGCGGCTTTAATCTGCGCGGGCGTGGCGTGAGGGCCTTCGCCGGGAGCGCCGCGATGGATCAGCTCCGTAAGCGACAGCGCCAGAATAGGTGTATCGGAGCGCGACAGACGCGTATCTTCCTGGGCGCCGGTCTGGATGGGCTGATCGGTGGTGCCGAAGGTGGAGATGTTGTACTGGTTGGGATCGGTGGGCGAAATGTCGTGTTCGCCGCCATCGCGCAGCAGCAGGTGCAGGGTAGCGGGCGACGAGGGCCCGGTGCCGGGCACGCTGGTCACCAGTGCCTGGTCGGCCGTGGTGACTTTCGGGTTTGCGGCCTGGGTGAGGTCGGCGATAAAGACGTGCCGCCAGAGCGCCGCGCCCGAGCCTGGGCGCACGTCCTGCACATAGAGCACGAGGTTCTTGAAGTCTTCGTCGAACACGCGCGGCTCAACCTCGAACGAGGCCTGCGCAAACTTGAGCGAGTCCTCGAGCGCGAGCAGGTCGGTGGCCGCATGGGGGGCAAGGTAGATGGAGTTGAACAGGCCGAACGCCAGCGCAAACAGGCTGACGAGCGAGATGATGCGGACGAAGTCCAGCGCGCCCATGCCGGAGGCGCGCATGGCGGTGATTTCGGAATCGGCGGCAAGGCGCGACAGGCCGAGCAGGATGCCGACCAGGACCGCCATGGGGATGGTGACGATCAGCGCCTCGGGCAGGAAGTAGGCGATCAGACGGGCGACATCGGCCAGCGAGGCGGAGTTGCGCACGACCAATTCAAGAATCTTGCCCAGCCGCGAGGTGAACAGCACGAACGTGAACAGCACGCCGCCCAGCAGGGCGTGGGAGAACACTTCGCGCAGGATGTAGCGGGTAAGCAGGCGCATCGTCGTCAGGCGCGTTCGCACAGGTCGAAAATGGAAGCCATGTAGGTGATGATACTAGACGGGCATGCGCGGTCCACTTACTGGACGCGCTTGAAGCGGCAAAGCAGATGCAACCGCAGTGTGCATGCTTGAAGCCGGAATGGGATCGCTCGCGTATGCTGTTCTTTCAGACTCAGGGCGTGCGAAGCTGACGCGCCGCCGAGGGAACGGCAAGCAAAGCAAAAGGGGAGTGCGAGCGCGATGAACATCTGGATGGCTGCGGGACTGCTTGGTTTCGGGATGATGGCCGCACAGGGAGACAGCACCTTCATGGTGCAGGCCAGGCCGGCCTTGTGGGCAGGCGTGGCTGCGTTTCCGACCCTGACTGCAGGCGGCGGCGTAACGCCGGAAGTAGCGGCCGCGCTGAACGCCACCCTCGCCCGGCAGAACACGCGTGTGGCTGCGGCCGCCGCGGATTGCCGCAGAACAGCCCAGAAGGCCAAGCGCCATGCCGACCCGACCGCCTGGCAGCGGACCGTCGAGGTGACCATGGCCGGCCCGCACTACTTGAGCCTGCTCGCCACCGATGCGGACGACTGCGGCGCGACGCTGGCGCATAGCGGCGCGGTGTTGCCGCTGGTCTATGACCTGACCACGGGCGCACCCGTGAGCTGGGAAAAGCTGATGCCGGCCGGAGTGCGGGCAAGTCTCGCAACCGGCGAGGATGGAACCCGGTTGGGCACGGTGGAGTGGCCTGTGCTGCAGGCCCGTGCCATAAAGCAGGCCACGCCCGAGTGCAAAGAACTAATTCGCGAGAACGGCATCCTCGATTTTGGCGTTTGGCTGGACGGAGCCAAAGGCGCGATTATCGCGGAAACGGTCAGCTTTCCCAATGCGGGCGCGGCCTGCGAAGTACCGATCACGTTCAGCCTCGACGAAGCGCGGCAAATGGGCTTCGCTAAAGAGCTTGTCGATGCGCTGGCGACAGCACAAGCCGCTACGCCGGCCCCGAAGTAGGGCGGCCGGGCTGGCGCGAGTAAAAGTAGAGAGCCGCACCGGCCAGGTTGACGGCCAGGCCCGTGCCGAGCACCTTGACACCGAACAGCGTGGGGTTGGGTACGTCAACGATTGGAAAGGCGTTGAAGTAAACGGCCAGTACCGTAACCACCAGGCCGCTCAGCGCGGCGAGCTTGACCAGCGGGCCGGCCGGGCTTCCGAAGCGCGCGCCGGCGAAGAGCGGGATCGCGAACATCATGCCGAAGTAGATGGCGTACAGGATGTTCGACGAGCCGGTGAGCAGCTGGTAGGCCTCCTGCGCGCCCGCACCGGTCGAGGCGAAAATGGCGGCGGCCGTACTGAGAGCCACGATGACCAGGATGGAGCGGACAGGGGTGCCGAAGCGCGGGCTAAGCCGGGTGAACCAGGCGGGCACCAGGCCATCCCAGCCGGCGACCATGGGCAAACGGCTGGTTTCGGCCACGATGAGGGCGTACTGGGCAATCACCGATAAAGCCAGCCCGAGGATCGCCGTGCGGCCGAGTAGCAGGCCCCAGTCGATACCCGGCGCGGGAGTGGCGGAGGCGAAGGCGGCTGCAAGGATCTGCGGCACGGGACCGACGAGATCCACCTTGGCGGCCGGGATGTAGGTGAGGATTGCGCCCGTGCCCAGGATAAAGATGAGCGCGATGATGGGAGCCGCAATCCATGCGGAGCGAAGGATTGCGCGTGCGGGATTGCGGGTCTCGCCGGCGAAAACCGCGACCTGCTCGAGACCCGTGAGCGCGTTGAAGGCCATCTTGGAAAAGAGGTTGAAGGCAAGGAGCGAGAAAGCAGGCACGGCAAAGGTAAAAGGCTGCTGGGGCGAGAGGTGCGGGTGTGCCGCGGAGGTGTGGGGATGGTAGAAGAGCAGGGCGACCAGTAGCAGGTTGACCAGGATCATGACGCCAGTGCCGAAGTGCGAGATGTATTTGCCGACGCCGAAGCCCGGGATGCAGATGAGCAGGATGACCGCGAAAAGGCTGAAATCGAGCGTGTAGATGAGCGGCTTGCTTTCGGCCATCCAGGCAAAGCGCGGTCCCAGTCCGTAGGCGAGGCTGGTGGACGCGGACAGGCCAAGGTTCGAAACCGTAAGCAAAGCTTACACGCCGAAGTTCCAGGCGCTGATAAAGCCCGCAAACGGGCCGAAAACGTGACTGGTCCACTGGTAAACGCCACCTTCCTGCGGCCATATGCGAACGCACCAGGTGATCACAATGGCGGATGGAATGAAGAAGGTGAGAATGGCGGCCAGCCAGAAGACGACGTGCGTCCCACCCTGGCGGGCCGCGATGCCGATCCAGGTGACGCCGACGACGAGCAGAATCTGCATCTGCACGAGGTCGCGAAGGCGAAGCTCGCGCTTGAGATGGTGGGTGTCGATCGGCTCGGCGGTATGCAGGTGGCTCCCCTTTGTGGGCCCTCAGGTTGAGGTTGAGGGTAGCACCTGCTCCTGCATCCGCCTAGGGAATTTTCTGGGTATGGACGCGCAAATCGCAGTCGCCCTCGGTGAAAAACGCGCGCGAAAGTCCGCTGACCACCGCAAGCGTCGCGCCCAGGATCAGGAACAGAGAACCGTTGGAAAGGTGGCCGCTGACGTACGGGAAGAGGAAGAGGGCAACCCCGGTGTACATGAAGATGTTGAGCAGCGTACAAAGCGTCGGCTTGTGCATGGCGTGCCTCGGGAGCGAGAGACAGAAATCAGAGAAAGGGGACCTTTCTGTGTTGGAAAGACACGCTACGCCGATTTGCGGATGTTTGTAAAGAGGAAAAGATTCGAAAGTTTAGGGATTGGCCAGGAAGCGATAGCCGATGCCGCGCACGGTCAGCAGATGGCGGGGTTCGCCAGGGTCATCCTCGATGTAGCGGCGCAGGCGCACGATGAAGTTATCGATGGCGCGCGTGTCGGTATCCTCGTGAACGCGCCAGACCTGCTCCAGAATGTCTTTGCGCGAGACGATCTGGCCTTCGTGCAGAATCAAGTGGCGGAGAAGGTCGGCCTCCATCAAGGTGAGGTGCGTCGTGCGATGTGGCGCCCTTAACTCCAGCGTGTCGAAATGGATAGCGCGTTCACGAAAGGTGTAGCGGTCTTCGGACGGTTTAGGCGGTGGCGGCGCGGAGGTGCCGGGGCGCGTCCAGCTGGCGCGGCGCAGCATGGTGCGGACGCGAGCGAGCAGGATTTCAAGATCGAACGGCTTCGGCAGGTAGTCGTCGGCGCCGGCGTTGAGGCCTTCAAGAATGTCCTCGGGGTGCGAGCGGGCGGTCAGCATCAGGATGGGGAAGTAGAGTTCGTGCTCGCGAAGCGAGCGGGCGATGGCAAAGCCGTCCGCGCCGGGGAGCATCACGTCGAGAAGGATGACGCCGATTTCCTCGCGGGTCTCGAGCAGCCAGGCGAGAGCTTCCGCGCCATCGGCAAAATGGCGCGTGCGATAACCCTCGGCTTCAAGGTTGAACAAAAGACCTTCAGCGAGGTGTTCTTCGTCTTCGACGAGCAGGATGAGGGGGCTCATGGCTTGGGTTTGGTGGGCAGGAACTCGATACGGATAAGTTCCTCGGCGCGTTTGACTCCGTAGTCCGCGGTGACGAGCATCGAGTTCGGATCGGTTGCGAGCTCTACACCAAAAGCATCGGCGTAGCCGATGCCGAGATCGACAGACAGGATCGCGCTGGCGGCGGCGCGTTCAGCGGACACCGGAACAATCTTGAGACCTTTGCGCAGGATGCGGGCTGCGGTCTTTTCTGCAGCTGCTGAACCTACTCGCTGATACAGTTTGCCGGCGACCTCACCCCAATTTACGGCTGAGATGAGGAGGATGCACTCGCCTCTGAGGGCGAGACGGAAGATCTCACGAACGACTTCAAAGCCGGCTTCTCCATCCAGAAAACGCAGCACGGCACTCGAGTCGAGAACGTAGATTACCACCTGTGTTGGCTGCGTTCTAGGGACAGCTCTTCGACGGCCCCTCTGAGGGCAGGCAGGCTGCCCGCTAAAGAGTCGAGGTCGTCTTCTTCAAAGGGCTGCAGGATGATTCGCCCATTCTCGACTGACAGGCGTACTCGAGAACCAGGATGCAAACCTACGGCTTGCATCGCGTCTTCAGGAAGTGCGACTGTACCGGACTCACTCAGGGTTTCCATCGCCTGATTCTAACGGATGTGATCCTCAACGTCATTCGCCTAAGTGTTGTGTAGCGCGGGGATGAGGGCGGACAGGCCGTTCCACGCTATCTGCGCACCGATGCAGAGCACGATGAACGCGATCACGCGCAGGATGCCGTGCACCGTGCCGGGAGATACCTTGCGGGTGAGCGCCGGGGCGTACGCGTAGCACGGGTACACCGCGGCACAAAGCACGACGACCGCGGCGAAGACACCCAGATATCCGGCGACCCGGTCGATCAGGATGGGGTTTGAAGCGTGAGCGCTCAGGGTAAGCATGACGACCAGCGTTCCGGGGCCGGCCGTAATCGGGAACGTAAACGGGTAGAAGGTCTTGAGCGAAAGCGATTCGGCGTGGGGATCGGCGGTGGCCGAAGCGGCAGCGGCCTTGATGGCCAGTTTTGTGGAAGGAGACAGCCGCGCCTGCGAGTCGGTTTTCTGGTCTTCGTTGAGGGCCGGAGCATCCTGCTGGTTGAGAAGCCCGTAGCCGATGCCGGCCACGACCAGGCCGCCGGCGAGTTGGACGATAGGTAGCGAGATGCCGAAGAAATTGAGGATCGCCGAGCCGAGCAGCTCAATGACGGCCAGGAAGATAACCGTGTTGACGGCGATGCGCCGGGCGAGCGTACGGTACGTGGCGGGCGTTGCTTCGCCGACCAGTCCGAGGAATACCAGGGCCGAGCCGATGGGATTGATCAGCGGCAGCAGCGCGGTAAAAGAAAGGACGAACGAGTTCCAGAAGATCAAAGGCGTGGGCTCCGCATGCCTTGAGCTTACGCGAGCGGCAGCGTGAGAATGAAGGTTGAGCCCTGATTTGTACCTTTGCTCTGGGCCCGGATGTTGCCTCCATGCTGGCGAGCGATGGTGCGTACGAGGAAGAGGCCGAGGCCTGTGCCCTTGATTTTGATTTCGTAGCGGCCGGGTAGACGGTAGAAACGGTTGAAGACACGCTTGAGCTGGTCTTGCGGGATGCCGAGCCCGCGATCTGTGATGGCGAGCGCCACGTTGTTGTACTGGGTGATGGCGAGCGTGGCAACGATGTGCAGGTGATGCGGGCTGTACTTGACTGCGTTGTCGAGCAGGTTGAGCACGGCCGTGCGGAGATCGTCCTGAATGCCGTTGACCTTTAGTTTGACCTGCCCGGGGACAGGAGCGAGGGTAATAGCCTCGGGCGTCAGATGGTAGCGGGCGAGCGTGGTTGCCACGCACTCGGCGACCAGCGGCTCAATTTCGATGAGTGTACGGTTTTTCTGGCGGGCGCGCTGGCCGAGCTCGCCGGCCTTGAGAACCTGTTCGACCGTGCCGATCAGGCGGTCGGTATCGGCGCGCATGATGGCGTAAAACTTGAGGCGTTGGTCGTCAGAAACGGCTCGGCGCTCGAGGGTTTCGAGGTAGAGCCGGATGCTGGCGATGGGAGTTTTCAGCTCGTGCGTGACGGCGTTAAGGAAGGAGTCCTGTCGCTCGTTGCGCCGGACTTCGCGAACCAGAAAGATGGTGTTGAGGACCACGCCCGCAACGACGATGGCGAAGAGAATGACGCCAAGTACGAGGTAGAGGGCATGGGTCTTGTTGAGTAGAATCCAGGTGATGTTGAGCGCGACAATAAGGCCGGTGAGCAGCACACCCAGGGTGATGAAGGTGGCGATAGCTCCGCGGCGGCGATTGAAGTTCATGCTCCGTGAAGCATACAAGACGAAAAAGCGGAACGCGGAAAAGAAGGATCAAAACGGATAAGAGCGGATAAAGGCAAGGAGATGTTTAGCTCTGCCTTCATCCGCCCCTGTCCGCTGTTTTCCGTATTTGTCCGCGTTCTGCCCTTTTTAGTTGCTGCCGGCCGGCTTGGGGTTCATGGGGTCGTACTTGGCGATCTGGACTTTGTGGGCCAGGCCGACTTTGCTCAGGATCCAGATGCAGTAGTAGTTGATGTCGAACTCGTACCAGGCAAGGCCGTGGCGCGCGCTGACAGGGTGGGCGTGGTGATTGTTGTGCCAGCCCTCGCCGCCGGTAAGGATCGCGACCCACCAGTTGTTGCGGGATTCGTCGCGGGTGTCGAAGCGGCGCTTGCCGTAAAGGTGAGTGGCGGAGTTGACGAACCAGGTGGCATGCAGGCCAATAACCACGCGGAGGAAGGTTCCCCAGAGCATCATGCTGAGGCCGCCCAGGATGCGGTGACCGGTTGGGGCGAGGGCGGCACCGAGCGCGATCTGGAGCAGGCCGGTAGAGGTGAGAGGGAGCCAGTGGAACTTCGAAAGCCAGACGTGACCCTTGTCGCGGGTAAGGTCGGGGGCGTAGCGGCCGAGCAGAGCGGTTTCAGAATGCATGGCGCGGCCGGAAAGAATCCAGCCGGCGTGCGACCAGAAGGTGCCGTCGACGGGCGTGTGCGGATCGCCTTCCTGGTCGGAGTTCTGGTGGTGTACTCGGTGGGTGGCTACCCAGAAGATAGGACCGCCTTCGAGCGCCATGGTTCCGCAGGCGGTGACGAAGTACTCGATCCACTTCTTGGTGCGGAAGCCGCGGTGGGTGAGCAGGCGGTGGTAAGCCACGCCGATACCGAGATTGATGGCCAGAAAGTACATGACGAAGAAGACGCCTAGGTTCTTCCACGAGAAGCAGAAGAGGGCGGCGATGGCGCCGACGTGGAAGAGGCCCATGACGATGGTGGTGATCCAGTTGATGCGTCCCTGCTGGTGCTCGCGGCCCATGCGGAGATCCTGCTTGACCTGCTTGCGGACCTGCTCGACGGAGTTGGCCGGGGCGGCGTTGGACATGTTCTGGATGTCGGCCTGCTGGCGAGCTTCGATCTGTTCGGCAGTTTCGATGGCGTCGGCCTGGAAGGCGGCGTAGCCAGTGGTGGTGGAGTCTGTCTGGATCTCTTCGGGGGGAGTGAGGGTTGCAGGGGTCATGGTTGGTTTTGTCCTCTTACTTGTTCTGCTAACGTTCACGCTAACAGGGTGGATGAGATGGCGTTGTAAGACTTTTGTAATGGGCTGTGGCTTGAATAGGTTCGGCTGAAGTTCTGGTTTGTGCAGGGACAGCGGGTATGGCCCCCCTCCCCCTGAATTGCGCAAAATCTTCAAAAGACGCGAGTTATGGGTGGATCTGGTGAGCCGGAGGGAGACGTTGGGCCTCGACCTCTTTGCTCTGATCCTTCTGGTTAAAGACTAGCAGATTGAGGGGAGTGAACATGCCAACTATTTTTGGGCTGTAAGTGGATTGTTATGAATGGGTTGGAGTGGCTGGTGGAGGTTTTGGGGCTTGACAGGGTTTCGTGGGGTTGCGGGGGCGCTCGGCGGTGGGTTTACAAACAGGAGCGGATCGCTGCGGGATGGCAAAGGCAAGGCAAGAGCAAAGACAGAAGCAGATCCCTTCGGGATGACAAACAAAAGGCAAAGGCAACGGCAAGAGCGAAGACAGAAGCCTATCCTTGGCGGCAGGTCAGAACCCAGGTCTCAGAAGCGAGACTTGGGGCACCCGGATTGTTGCCGACCTTTTACAGAGTGGTGCGGTGAGGTTTGGTAGGCTGTTTAGCTATGCGAATTGGGTTTGGATTGGCGCTGGTAGCGGTGGGGTTTGGCGTGGCTTGCTGCGGTTGGAGTGCAGCGCAGCAGGCGCCGGTGGAGCGGGTGGGCGGGACGATCGATTTGCCCACCAGCAAGCAGATTGTGGGGGTGGTGCCGGGTGGGCCGCAGCGGCTGGGATCGCTGCCGGTGAGTGTGGCGGTGAGCCCGGCGACAGCAACGGAGCCGGCCGGGCGTTGGGTGGTGACGACCAATGCGGGCTATGGGTCGTATGAATCGGGGTATGCGCAGTCGCTGGCGGTGTTGAATGTGGCGACGGGGGAACTGAAGGACTACCCGGATGTGCGAACGACGCTGGGGGATACGAAGCAGGTTTTGTTTTCGGGGCTGGCGTTTTCGGCGGATGGGACGAAGATTTACGCGAGTATGGCTTCGGCGACCGACCCGGAAGGCAAGAAGGCGCCGGATACCGGGGCAGGGATTGCTGTGTATGGGTTTGCGGGTGGGGTGGTGACGCAGGGGCCGGTGTTGAAGATTCCGCTGCAGACGCTGGCGGCGGGACGGACGACGAAGCTGGTGGGCGGGGTGGAAGGGAGTCTGGGATTGCCTTATCCAGCTTCGATTGCAACAACAACAATGTCACCTGAGGAGCTGACATCCCGGTTTGGTGGCACGCATAGCGGCCCTTACGGGAAGGAACAGTTGCTGGTTGCGGATAACCTGTCGGATGACGTGTTGCTGATAGATGGGGCGACGGGGTCGATTTTGAAGCGCTTCGATCTTGCTGAGAACGATGCGGTGCCGAGTGTTTATCCGGTCGCGGTGACGGTTTCGAGAGACGGGCGGCGGGGGTTTGTGGCGCTCTGGAATGGGAGCGAGGTGGTGGAGCTCGACCTGGTGAAGGGGACAGTGGGGCGGAAGCTGGCGCTGCTGAAGCCGGATTCGGTGGTGGCGGCGGGGTCGCACCCGGATGCGCTGGCGTTGGCGCCGGATGGGAAGACGCTGTATGTGGCGCTGGGGAACCGGGATGCGGTGGCGGCGGTTGGGGTGGCGGATGGCGCGTTTGGGTTGGAGGGGTTCTTCGATGTGAGGCTGCCGGGGCAAAGCTTCTTTGGGGCGGAGCCGGAGGCGCTGGCGTTGAATGGGGACGGGTCGCGGCTGTATGTGGCGAACATGGGGTCGGACGCGGTGGCCTTGCTCGATACGCACAAGCTGACGCGGAAGAGCGCGAGCAAGGGTTTTGTGGAGCCGATGGGGTTTATCCCGACCGAGTGGCTGCCGATGGGAGTGGCGTTTACGGGGGGCAAGCTGTACATCGCGAGCGGCAAGGGGACGGGGACGGGGCCGAACAACTTTGCGCAGAGGCCGACCGAGGCGACGAAGGACCAGGCGCGGATGAAGCGGGACTTTACTTACATTCCTACGCTGCTGCATGGGTCTTTGGCGGTGGTGGATGCGAGGGCTATGGAAGGGCAGATGAAGGCGCTGACCGAGGAGACACTGGCAGATAACCGGATGAAGGCGGCGGCGGAGACGATCCAGTGGGATGCGGGGGTGATGGAGAGGTTGGGGGCTGGTGGAAAAGCAAGTACAGAAGCAGATCCCTCCGGGATGACAAACAAAGGGGCAATGACAAACAAAGGGGCAACGACAAACAGTAGGGCGGGGGCGGGCCCGATCAAGCATGTGATTTATATCATCAAGGAGAACCGGACTTACGATCAGATCTTCGGAGATTTGCCTGTCGGGAATGGGGATAAGAGCCTGACGATGTATGGGCAGGGGATTACGCCGAACCAGCATAAGCTGGCGATGCAGTTTGGGGTGCTGGATAACTTTTACGACTCGGCGGAGGTGTCGGGGGACGGGCATGTGTGGTCGAATACGGCGATCGGGACGGACTACCTGGAGCGGACGTGGCAGCTGAACTATCGGGGGCGCGAGCGGGGGTATGACTTTGAGGGGGTGGTGAGCCAGGGGCTTCCGCTCGAGCAGAGGATACCGGATGTGAATGAGCCGGGAAGCGGGTATATCTGGGCGAACGTGGCGAAGCATGGGCTGACGCTTTATCACTTTGGGGAGTTCATCAGCTCTACATTCTGTAACGACAAGGAAGGTGCGGGGGCGGAGCTGGACCCGACCAACGGGCCGATGGGTCCGGGGAAGGCGTGTGCGGCGGGGGCGGCGGTAAAGCCGGGCGAACGGCTGCCGGCGGTGTGGGGCGGCGGGGTGAACAAGTGGCCGTGGGCGATTCCGCTGCTGGCGACCAACAAGGCGACCAAGCCGGAGCTGGTGGGGCATTTTGCGCCGGAAGCGCCGGACTTCAACCTGCGGGTGCCGGACCAGGTGCGGGCGGAGATCTTCCTCAAGCATCTGCAGGGTTGGATCGACGACCGCAAGGCCGGCAAGGACACGATGCCGAACTTCATCAACCTGCGGCTGGCGAACGATCATACGGCGGGGACGACGCCGGGCGGGCCTACGCCGAAGTCGTCGGTGGCGGATAACGATCTTGCGATCGGGCGTGCGGTGGAGGCAATTTCGAACTCGCCTTATTGGAACGACACCGCGTTTTTCATCCTGGAGGACGACGCGCAGAACGGGGCGGACCATGTGGATGCGCATCGCTCGATTGCGTTGATTGTGAGCAAGTATGCGCCGCATGGCGAAGGCGGCAAGCCGGTGGTGGACTCGCGATTTTACTCGACGGTAAGCATGGTGCGGACGATGGAGATGGTGCTTGGGCTGCCGCCGATGAACAACAACGATGCGTTGAGCAGTGCAATGGGATCGCTGTTTACGGGGGCGGGCGACCAGGCGGCGTTTGTGGCGGATCGGACGAACGATGCGAATGGATTGATCTACCAGGCGAATGCGAAGACGGCGGCGGGCGCGAAGGAATCGGAGAAGATGGACTTCCGGCATGCGGATCGGGCGGACGCGATGAAGCTGAACGTCATACTATGGCAGGATGCCATGGGCAACGAGCCGGTGCCCCCGCAACTGACCGTAAAGCGCAGGAAGAACAAAAAGGATGACGATGACGACTAATGTGGAAGCAAGACCCTTCCTGCTGACGCCGAAGATGGTGGAACGGATGTGGGGCAAGACGGACCTGAGCCCGTGGTACGACACCGACGGCGTGGCGCGGATTGGCGAAGCGTGGCTGACGGGGGCGGAATGCTTGGTCGACGGAGGAGAGCTTGCGGGGCAGACCCTGGGTACTCTTGCCGGCGAGATGGATGGGGCGCTGGGCAAGGACGGCGAGTTTCCTTTGCTGGTGAAATTGCTTTTTCCGGAACAGAAGCTGAGCGTGCAGGTGCATCCAGATGATGCGCAGGCGCGGGCCGCGGGGGACAAGCGGGGCAAGACCGAGTGCTGGTATGTGCTCGATTCGACAACTGGCGCGAAGGTAGCGTGCGGTTTGCAGAAGAACGTGACAGTGGAGGCGCTGAAGGCCGCCGCGGCTGATGGTTCCATCGAGGAATTGCTGGTGTGGCTGCCGGTGGAGACGGGCGACATGGTGCTGGTGGACGCAGGGACGGTGCATGCGATCGGGGCGGGGATGACGCTGCTCGAGGTGCAGCAGAGCAGCGATACGACCTTCCGTCTGTACGACTACGGACGCGGGCGTGAACTGCACCTGGACGAGGGCTTGAAGGTGGTCAAGACCTCGACCAAGGCGGGCAAGGTGGAGGCGAAGGATACGGACGCCTACACAAGGCTGATTGAAAACGAGTACTTTACCGTCGATCGCTACGATGTGCCCCCGGGCGTGACGTTTGAGCTGGCGATAGATGGCGTGGGCTGCGTGGTGGGGATCAAGGGTAAGGGCGCGGTGAACGAGGTGCGCTTTGGTGTAGGACAGGCTGTGGTGGCGCCGGTAGGGTCGGTGAGTTTGAGCAGCGTGGATGGGTGCTCGTTTCTGCGGGTCTGGGAGCCGAAGTAGGGCTGCAGGGCTTCGGGGAGTGGCGTGTTCATAGGTCATGAACCCTGTGATCCATTGTCATCCTGAGCGTAGTTTGGCGGGTCTCTTCCGCCAAACGAAGTCGAAGAACCTGCGTTTATCTGAGAGCCGAGACCATTCAAGGAAATGCAGGTCCTTCGACTGCGGAACGCACCAAAGGCCGTGCGTTCCTTCGCTCAGGATAACAATTTACCCATGGACGCGTACCGAAGTGTGCCGCCGTACGCTAAAACTGGAAGTAGAGGAAGGTGGCGTTCGGGTCGAGCTCGACGAGGACGGCGAAGAGCAGGGCGGCCATTAAGAGGCTCCAGCCGAGCGTGGGCTTCCAGCGCAGACGGGGAAACAGCGTCGGGGCCTGCTCGTGGGCGATAGTGGAGGAGGCCTCAGGGCCGGAGGGCGGGCCGACGGTGGCGCGGGCCGCGGCACTTTCCTGGCCGAGGATTTGCTGGGTGTTGGGCATGAACCAGACTACGGGGAACAACGCGAAGGCGAGGGAGCCGTCGAGCAGCGAGCCGACGTCGCCGAGGCCGTGGACGCCGGCAATGTCCTTGAGCAGCGAAAGGGCGGCCGGGAACGAGGCGGAGCGGAAGAAGATAAGCGCGAAGCTGACCTGGAGGTAGACCCCGACCATGAGCGAGAGACGCAGCAGACCGGTAGGCGGCGTGGGCGCGGGGGCGTTGTGAATGCGCTGGCGGAAGTGGCGCCAGGCCTGGTTGGCCGTCAGGTACACGCCGTGGATGAGGCCGAAGACGAGGAACTGGATGCCCGCCCCGTGCCAAAGCCCGGTAAGCAGCATGGTGACGATGGTGGGATAGGCGACCATGGAGGTGAAGCCGGCCGGCGTGGCGAGCGCCTTGCGACTGATTTTGCGTCCGCTGCCAAGGCGGTAGCGCTGCACGGCGAGCAGCAACGGGTTGTAGAGGTAGAGAGTGATGTAGCGGGTGAGGGTCATGTGCCAGCGCTGCCAGTACTCGGTAACGCTGGTGGCTTTGTAGGGCGAGTCGAAGTTAAGCGGGAAGCGGATGGAGAAGATGCGCGCGAGGCCAAGGGCCATGTCGCTGTAGCCGGAGAAGTCGAAATAAAGCTGCATGGAGTAGATGACGACGCCGGTAATAGCGGAGAAGCTGGTGAGCGAGCCGGCATGGGCAAAGGCCTGGTCGGCTTTGCCGGAGAGGTGGTCGGCTATAAGCACCTTTTTGGCCAGGCCGAGCAGGAACCAAGTGAGGCCGAGCGAGACATCGGGGGCGCGCAGGGCGAAGCGGCGCGCGGGCGGAACGGGAGTGAGGGCTTCATCGAAGCTGCGGGCTTCATCTTCGGGACGGGGCTTGCCGAACTGCGGCATCATCTCTTTGTGGTGCAGGATAGGGCCGGCGATGAGATGCGGGAAAAAGGTGACGAAGAGCAGGTAGGAGAGGAAATCCTGGCGTTCGGCCTGGCCCTGGGCGAGATCGACGAGGTAGGAGATCTGGGTGAAGGTGAAGAAGGAAATGCCGAGCGGAAGCAGGATGGGGTGGGGATGGACGTGAGGCAGATGGAGCAGGAGGAGCGTCTTGTAGAGATATTTGTAGTAGAAGAGTGCGAGTAGATTGAGGGTGACGCCGAGATAGAGGAGGTAGCGGCGGCGAGGAGAATCCTCCGGGGCCTGTGCGATGAGCAGGGCGGCCAGGTAGTTGACCGCTATGGAACCGAGCAGAAAAATGACGAAAATGGGATTCCAGACCGCGTAGAAGTACACGGAGGCAAGCGCAAGCCAGGCGATGACGGGGCGCCGTCCGTAGCGGCCGAGGAGATGGTAGCCCAGCATGGTAATGGGCAGGAAGAGGAAGAGGAAAGCCTGGGAGTTGAAAAGCATAGCGGGCGGGCTGATCCCTCAGGTTAGTTTCGCATGTGCTTTGCCAGCCTGGGGCGAAGTGGTGCGCGGGGACGGGAAAGCAGAAGCAGATGCCCTTCGGGAATGACGACAAAGTGCAATGGCTTAGCGATGGGGACGGAAAGCAGAATCCCTTCAGGAAGGACAACAAGAGCACTGCTTAGCGGTGAGGGCGGAGATGGACGCGGCGCAGGGTGGCTACGGTGCGGGTTGGCGGGATGCGATCGTCGATCGATGGGTTGCGGCTGGCGACGCTGTTGAGTTCGCGGGCGATGAGGGTGGAGACGACCTCGGAGCCGCGTGCGGTGTAGTGGCGGCCGTCGTTGAACAGCCCGATAGGGAGCGG
This sequence comes from uncultured Granulicella sp., assembly GCA_964282835.1. Classification (GTDB taxonomy): domain Bacteria; phylum Acidobacteriota; class Terriglobia; order Terriglobales; family Acidobacteriaceae; genus Edaphobacter. The sequence continues at coordinate 3,193,662 of OZ196157.1, read as the reverse complement.
CAGCAGGGCGTTTGAGGTGACGCCCTGGAGAGCCGAGGCGTAGGCGGCGAAGTTCTGGTCGCAGGCCGGGATGGGCGCGACGTTGACGAGGATGAGCCCGGCGCGATCGGCATAGCCGGTTTTGTAATCGGCGACGAGGGAACGCGAGAAGGCGATCTGGCGTGTGCCGCTGGGCGTGATGGCGAACTCCGCCGGTGTGCACGAGGTGCGTGCAGGCGAAGGCGGGGTGAAGAAGCCGTTGCGCACCGTGACCGTATCCTCTTCGGGCCGGATGTGGGTGGCGTGGAACCAGACATCCTTGATGGCGTACCAGGCGGAGTAGCCGGCCGCGTAACCGGCGAAGGCGATCGATTCCTGGGGATGCGCAAGCAGGAGGGCGCGGGCTTCGCCGGGGCGTCCGTGGCGGAGCAGCTCGAGCATGCCTTCGGCGTAGATGGTCTGGCGCCAGGCGCGATTTTCAGGCTGGAAGTCGTCGGGCGAGAGCTGGACGAGCAGGACGCGGGGCCGGGTGTTGTGGGCCAGGTAACGGTCGAGCGTGAGATTGTTGGTGACCGCGAGAACCGCGTTGGTGACGGCGATGTTGCAGGTGCGGAAGCCGGTGTTGGACTCGACCACGTCAGGGTCGATGCCGGTCATGGCGGTGGAATCGCCAAAGACGAGCACGTCGCAATCCCGGTCGCGCATGTCGAAGACGGCATCGTTGGCCTGGACCCAGACGCTGGCGCCGTGGTGGAGGAAGAAGTCTGACCGGCCCAGGGCGATGAGCGCGGGAATGGCGAGCATGGGAAGCAGGATGAGGACGAGGCAGTATTGAAGGCATGCATGCGACCCGCGGGAGGAGGGAAGAGCGGAAGCATCGGCTGCTTGCATCGGGTCTAGGGCGTCTAGGGCTTCAAGATCCAGGGTAGTCGCTTTCGTCATGTATCGCTTTGTGAGGATGCGGTTTACAGGAACCCGTTGCAGTCGTGAGGCCGTCTGAAGATTGATTGTATCTGCAGGGGCTCCGGGAATCGCCGATGTTCAGAAACTTCTACCTGGATGGACGATCGTCAGGCCGGTTCGGGTTACTCCAGATTGAGCGCAACAAGATGGAGCGAGCGATGGGGAACTCCTTTTCCACTTGAACCCGGTGGGTGTGTAAATGTTTCGCAACTCTGCTAGCGTGACTTGGACGCAGGAGTGTGGCCTGCGCGGAAGTCATTCGAGCCGAGACAGACATCGGTTGACAAGCCGCGGCTAGCGGAGGAAGGCCCCAAGCTCGCTGGCCGCGTTGCGCAGGGGAGCGAGGAAGTGTGATTGCATATCGAAGACCGGCATGCGTGGGGCGTTGCCGGAAAGATTAACAGTGGCCACGACGCGACCGTTGGGGGCGTAGACGGGCACGGCGAGCGAACGCAGGCCGACCTCGAGCTCCTGATCGACCAACGCGTAGCCGAGACGGCGGACCGTGCGCAGGGCGAGGCGCAGCTTTTCCACCGAGGTGATGGTTCGGGTGGTGTGCGGGATGAGGTCGGCGCGGCTGAGGTACTGCTCGAGCTGCTCCGGCGGCAGGTAGGCCAGCAGGACGCGGCCCATGGATGTGCAGTACGCCGGGAGCCTTGAGCCGATGTGCAGGTCGACGGCCATGACGCGCGACGGGACGACAGTGCGGGCGATGTAGACGATCTCATCGCCATCGAGGGTGGCGACCGAGAAGGACTCGCGGAAGGTGGAGGACATGCGTTCGAGGATGGGTTGGGCGGCGGTTGAGAGCGCAGACGAGGTGGTGTAGGTGTGAGAAAGAGAGAGCATGCGCGGGCGCAGGGCGTAGCGCTGGCCGTCTTCGGCGCCGGCAAAGCCGAGCTTGGTAAGGGTGTAGAGGCAGCGGCGCACGGCGGCGCGGGAGAGGCCGGTGCGAACGCTGAGCTGCGAGATAGTCATCTGCGGATTTTGCTGGGTGAAGGCCTGGATGACGATGAGACCACGGGCGAGCGAGGTCATGAAGTTGGGGTCGCCCTGGTAGATATCGAGCGAGGACGCGGGGGTGGGCTTGGGCTCGCGTGCCGGGGGGATGGCGTGGTCTTTGGAGAGTGAAGGAGTGTGAGGCAAGGTGGACATGGGCATCCTCTTCGGTTCGGCACAGGGTAGGGCAACGTGCGATAGACGAACCAAGTATACGATAAACGCACGAAAGAAGGAAGCCCGCAGGTGGCCCCGGGCCGCTGCCCGCCCGGGCATGCTGAGGTGCATCCTATGGGCTAGAGTGTCGAACGCAAAGTTGGTGGCTTCGGAGGAGATGAAGATGCTGAGTGAATTGGCGAGCTGGAAGGCGTTGTCGGCGCACGCGCAGGAGATGAAGAGCAAGAGTCTGAAAGAACTTTTCGCGGCCGATGCGCAGCGCGGTGTGAGCATGACGGCTGAGGCTGCAGGTGTGTTTCTGGATTACTCGAAGAATCGTGCGACGGCAGAGACGTTGGGCTTGCTGTTCAAGCTTGCCGAGGAAACCGGGGTGGCGGGCCGGCGCGATGCGATGTTTGCCGGGGAAAAGATCAACGTGACGGAGGGCCGTGCGGTGCTGCACGTCGCGCTGCGAGCGCCTGTGGGCGAGAAGATTGTTGTGGACGGCGTGGACGTGGTGCCGGAAGTGCATACGGTGCTCGACAAGATGGCCGGGTTTGCGGACAAGGTTCGCTCTGGGGAGTGGAAGGGCTGTACGGGCAAGGCGATTCGCAACGTGGTGAACGTGGGCATCGGCGGCAGCGATCTGGGCCCGGTGATGGCGTACGAAGCGTTGCGGCACTACTCCGACCGCGGGCTGACCATGCGCTTTGTTTCGAACGTGGATGGGACGGACTTCGTCGAAGCGGTGCGCGATCTGGCGGCGGACGAAACCATGTTTCTGATCGCCTCGAAAACCTTTACTACGCTTGAGACGATGACCAACGCACACTCGGCGCGGGACTGGTTCCTGGCCAACGGCGGCGACGAAGCAGGCGTGGCGAAACACTTCGTGGCGATTTCGACCAACGAGAAAGAAGTGACGAAGTTCGGCATCGACGCGGCAAATATGTTCGGCTTCTGGGATTGGGTGGGTGGCCGCTACTCGATGGATTCGGCAATTGGTTTGTCGACGATGATTGCGATCGGACCGGCAAACTTTACAGACATGCTGGCCGGCTTTCATGCCATGGATGAACACTTTGGGACGGCCCCAGTGGATAAGAACCTGCCATTTCTAATGGGTCTTCTCACGGTTTGGTATACCGATTTTTTCGATGCGCAGACCATGGCCGTGCTTCCGTACGAGCAATATCTGAAGCGCTTTCCGGCATATCTGCAGCAGTTGACGATGGAGTCGAACGGCAAGCATGTGACGCTGGATGGCGCGCGTGTCGATTACGAAACCGGCCCGGTGTACTGGGGCGAGCCAGGAACGAATGGGCAGCACTCGTTCTATCAGCTCATTCATCAGGGTACGCGGTTGATCCCTTGCGACTTTATCGGCTTCGCGAAGTCTCTGAATCCGCTGGGCCGTCACCACGACATGCTAATGGCGAACGTTTTTGCGCAGGCGGAAGCCCTGGCCTTTGGTAAGACAGCCGAGCAGGTGCGTGCAGAAGGAGTGCCGGAAGCGCTGGTGCCGCACAAGGTATTCGAAGGCAACAGGCCCTCGAACGTGCTGCTTGCCGAGATGCTGACGCCGCGTCTGCTGGGCACCCTGGTGGCGTTGTATGAGCACTCGGTGTTTGTGCAGGGGGCTGTGTGGGGCGTCGATTCGTTTGACCAGTGGGGCGTGGAGCTGGGCAAGATTCTGGCTACGAAGATCCTGGGTGAGCTCGAAGGCAGCGGCGAACTGGCGCACGACTCATCGACGAACGCGTTGATCGAGCGCTATCGCAAAGGCCGCTAAGGAAACGCCTAGAGCAGGTCGAGGAGACTCGAAGGCTCTGGGCGGACCTTGTGGTCGGCGAAAGCTTCGGCGAAACGGATCGTGCCCGAGGGATCGATAAGATAGAGTGCGGGCAAGGGCAGGGTCCAGGCGCTGTCAGGTGCGGTGTCGTAGGTGAGCCCGGAGTTGGCGAAGGGGATGTTGACGAGAATGGACCGATAGTAGCCCCGGGCAGAGGCGGGCACGGTGTGGGCGAGACCGAACTGCGTGGCAAGCTCGCAATTCGGATCCGAAAGAACAGGGAAGGGCAGCCTGTGCTGCTGGACGGCGAAATCATTCTGCCGGCGAGTTTGGGGCGAGATAGCCACGAGGAGGGTGCCGCGCTTGCGCACCGATGGGTAGAGATCGCGCCAGGCTTCCAGCTCCGTCACACAGTAGGGGTCCCAGCGGCCGCGAAAGAACTTGACGATGACGGGACCGAGAGCGAGCAGGTCATGCGAGTCGACGAGCTTGCCTGTCTGGCTATCCACGAGATGGAAGTGCGGGGCAAGAGCACCGATGGGAAGGATTCGGCTTTCGATTCCGGACGCGAAGAGCTCCGCGGTGGCAGCTTCAGAGATGGCGAGGCGATCTGGTTGTACCAGAGCGCGGGTGCGCGAGCTGATGGCATCGAGGGTTTCCTGCAGCGAAGGAGAGCGATCGGCCGTCATTCAATGATTATCGCAGGCTGGCGAGGGCGGAAGCGCTGTCGCTTGGTAGGAAGCCTGGGGTCACCCATCCTTCTGATCTAGCCAGAACGATGGCGGGGACGACGGGGCTCGAACCCGCGACCTCTGCCGTGACAGGGCAGCGCTCTAACCAACTGAGCTACGTCCCCCAAGCTTTACAAGCGCTGAAACTGGGCTGCCTTGGTGAAGCACACGCAACGCATCCACTTAGGGAAGTCTATCAGATTTGGCTGTGCTTCGGGTGGGTCTGCCGGGTTTTGCAGCCTGTCTCGCATGAGAAGAGGTTTGCGACCTTGCCCTCCATCCTTCGGCCTTTTGCTTCACGGGTCCGGTCGATTCGCGCACGATCAACTCGGGTTCCATGACGACCCGGCGGATGATGTCCGCCAAGCCCGCTCGTCCGCCCGCATCACGAATGGCCCGGACAATCTCCTCTGCTGCCTTCCTGCCCATGTCGTTCAGCGGCTGGCGAACGGTGGTCAAGGCCGGGTTTTGGAAGGCTGCGGACTGGACGTCGTCGAAGCCGACGACGCTTACATCTTCGGGGACGCGCAGGCCTGCCTCGCGCAACGCCCGGACTGCCCCGATGGCTGAAACGTCGTTGAAGGTGACCAGAGCCGTAAACGGCGCGCCGCCCTCGAGCAGCCGGCGCGTGGCCCGATAGCCGGGTTCGTGGGTGGGCGCGTCACCTTCAAGCGAAACCACAGCCTTTGGGTTGAGCCTGATGCCTGCCTTGGCTGCCGCGGCTCGTGTGGCCTGCCGGCGTGGCACCGTGTCGGAGCTGAATGCCTGCCCATTGATAACGGCGATCTTGCGGTGCCCGAGCGCGTAGAGATGATCGATGGCGAGCTCTGCGCCGCGCCGGTGATCGAGCACGATGTCGGTCGCCTTGCCCGACGGGTCGGGACATGAAACGGTCACGGTAGGCAGGATTCCATGCTGGACGAGCGACGTATCAATCGCCACGATGCCGTCGACCGCGCGCTCCACCATCATGGCCTGCGAGCCTTCCACGACCTTTTTGCTGTGGTGATGGCTGCAGAGAAAAAAGGTGTAAGCGGCCTGCAAGAGCCCTTTCTCCAGCCCCGCCAGAACCAGCGTCACGTAGCCTTCGCTGATCTCCGGTACCAGCACCCCGATCGTCATCGACTGGCCGCGACGCAACGACCGTGCGATGACATTAGGTCTGTAGTTGAACTGCTGGGCCGCAGCGAAAATGCGATCCTGCGTTACCTTCGGGATTGAACTGGCCGCGGGCACTCCATTCAGCACACGTGAGATGGCGGCCTTGGAGAGATTCAGGTGGGCAGCCAAAGTCGAAAGCGAGACCGGCTTGTTTTTGGCCCTGTCGTGTTGTCGGAGAGAACGTGGCATTGAGCTTTGCGGATGCCGATCGGCGCAGGCTGCGGAAAAAGCTCCGGAACTTCATCTTGACACGGGCAAACGGAAAGCGCACGTTGCGACGCGTGAGCCTAAGGGCCCTGCGCCGGTGATCTCTCACGCTGGATTCAGCGAGGCCTGGCATACTGCTCGTCGGTTACATGCTCCATCCAATCCACCACTCTGCCGTCCAGCTTTTCCTGGATCGCAATGTGGGTCATGGCCGTGGTTGAGGTCGCACCATGCCAGTGCTTTTCGCCAGGGGCAAACCAGACGACATCACCCGGACGGATGTCCTGGATGGCTTCGCCCTGCAACTGCGCCCAGCCCGCACCCGCTGTGACGATGAGCGTCTGGCCAAGGGGATGTGTGTGCCAGGCCGTGCGTGCGCCTGGCTCGAAGGTCACGCTCGCCCCCGAGACGAGCGCCGGTTCGGGGGCCTGAAAGAGTGCATCGACCCGCACAGTACCAGTGAACCAATCCGCCGGCCCCTTTGCCGAGGCCTGTGTCCCAACTCGTTTGATGTCCAAGATGTTTTCTCCTGATCGGCAGCCTTTCAGAGTGCCTGATGCAAGCGCGCCGTCCCTTGATATGAAGGGATTGACTATCATTGTGCACAAATTCAGTGGACTTGTCCGAAGAAGACCACAAACAAGGCAGCGGACATCAAGAAGCAGGTCGCAGCGAAAACAAGAGCGGGAGCCGCCCGTGGCTCCCACCTTCCTTTTCACAAAAGAGGTGCGGGAGAACCCTCTTCGGTTTTCTCCCGTACCCTCATCCCGCTTTCTTCGTCACGCTTAGAAGTGAGCGCGTGGGCGGGGCCGCTCCCTCGCCCGCAACCCTCCCTTTTGTCACCACTGGTCTTGTCGGTCTTTACTGCTTCCCGCTGTCTTCTAGCTTGTGTAGTCCAGCAAAAGCACTAGGACTCCGCAGGCGGCGATCATGGCTGCGGAAAGCGACGCCAACCTGCCATTGGTCCCGCTTTCGCCGCTACCTCCATCGCCGCGCGCCAGTAAAGAATCGCGCCGGAAAGCACGAGAAACAGCTCAACGCATGCCGCCACTCGCGGATCGTTCCATAGTCCGAGGCCGAGATAGGGGAGGTTGCCAAGGTTCCCAGGTAGCACAGGCATGTCTGCGCGATGGACCACCAGATCAAGCGCCCAGTGCGACGCGCTCACAAGCGCGACGACAAGCGCGACTCGTCTGCCCAGCCTGGGCAGGAACAGAGCCCCCAAGGCTGCGGACAGCGCCAACATGCCAACAATGGAATGAGTGTAGTTTGCATGGATGATGGAGCCGGCATACCCCGCATGAACTGTCTGTACCGTTTCTCGATGAGCAAGGAACAAAGGGATGAAGACGATGTCGAGCCACACAGTCGCCAGCATTAATGCCCACAAAGGCGCGGTTCTCTCACGTGACTTAACGACCGCGGCAAAGCCAAAGTGTCCGGCGATCATTTCGAGACCTCCTGCTGTCTCGCGGAGGGCCAGGGAAGGCGGCGGTCCACGAGCCCGACCACTACAACGAACAAAACAATACCCATCATGAATTGCATCTTCATTTCTCCTGACTAGTAACTCCGAGCACGCTCGGCATGATTTACACCGTAAGCCTTCAGGTGCGGCGTGTCAAGACTTACAATGTCAGGTATGGCATATCCGAAACTTCTTTCGTCAGCCGACATTCTTAAAACGGCAGTTCGCTTAGTGGAACAGGGTAATGCCGATGGCCTCTCGCTGCGAGCCGTTGCGTCGGCGCTTGGCGTCAAGGCTCCCAGCTTGTATCGCTATTTTCCACATAAGGAGGCGTTGGAGGTTGCGGTCGCCGAGGAGGTGCTAGGCGCCATGCGGGCCGTGCTGCAGACTGCCTCCGAATGCCCGGATCCGGAGACCAGGTTCCGGGGAACAGTGGATGCCTATTTGCGTTTCGCTCGCGAGCGGTTTGCGCTCTACTCGCTGATCGTGCAGAACCGTCTTCCGGGGACATATGGATCGAAGGCCGGCAAGGCAGTCTGGGATCTCCTGCTGGACGCCGCAAGCGGCATTTCCGGACAGCGCGATGACACCGCCGCCGCGGTCGCAACCTGGTCCTTTCTACATGGCTACGCCACTCTCGAGCATTCCGGGGCATTTGGAACATCCGGCCCTCGGGGTGGACTGGAGCGAGGCGTGGAGGCCTTCCTGGTCAACTTCCGCAACAGCAATGGCGTTCCGCCGGTCCAGGATAAGACGTCGACGCGAGCCAATGGCGTTCGGCGGCAGATGCAGTCAGGAGCCAGAATAAGTGCATCCGCTGCCGGCAAGTCGCAGTAGCGGAAGTAGGGACCTCGCAGGTCTGATCACGAGCAGACGGGTCGTTCACTGGCGAAGTTTCGGAGGAACTTTGATTTCTGGGCAGGCGACCGGGCTTTCATTGAGCTGCGGGAGCGGCTCCGCCGGGATCTGGCGCATTCGAACGCTGGTGGAAACACACGATGTCGGCAAGAGCACCGGAGTTGAGAAGCTTCTGCATCATTCCGGTGAGGCTTGATCCGTTTTGATACCGCCTCCTTCCAAGCTAACGATGATTCGTCTCTGAAGCTGTGATCTATACCCCTCTTAGTTAACCGGGAAGGCTGCGGCTACGAAGTTAGTATTCGGTAACGCAGAATGTTTGCGCACGTGTCTGGAAGGACGCAAATTGCCAATGTGCTTACTGAAGGCGGCTTGGTAACAATCAGTCTCACTGGCAGAGGTTGGCAGATCATGGAACAGACTCGCTCATCGAGTCAGAGTCCTCATTCGCGGCTTACGAACGCATCGAATTGCTGCGGAAATCGGGAGCGCCAGTCTGGCGATCAAATGCGGCACGAGCGGCTTCAACGTCTCCTCGCCGGGAAAATGCCCACATGGCCAGTGCCGTCACCGGGACGAGTACCTCTTTACCAAACGCAGTCAGCTCGTAATCCACCCGTGGCGGGATGGTAGGCGTTCCCTTGCGTGTGATGTAGCCATCACGCTCTAGCCCACGCAGCGTCGTCGTAAGAACCTTCTGCGAGATGGAGCCGATACTTCGCTTCAACTCGGTGAAGCGCATGCTGCCACGCGAGAGCATGTAGACGATGAGAATGGACCACTTGTCGCCTACCCGTGCCAGCACGTCACCGACGGAATGGCAGATGTCTGCAGGGAGGTCGCTGAAGTGGGGTCGGCAAGCCTTGGTTCGATCAGAGATCATGAGGCGCGCGGTCGCAGTCCGACAAGGATGTGGTGAGTAGCTTGTTCTACGAGCTTCTCAAGAGAGACTCCCTTGAAAGAGCCATTGCTTGACACCACGATGAGACCTTGGACGGTCGAAAATGGAACGAGTGCCAGCAGTTCCGGATCGCCGTCGACGACATCTCCTGTCTGTTGTCCTTCCGCGAACAATTGAATGCCCGGCGAAAGCGCAGCATTGCTCGCTTCAACAAGCTCCGAGGTTGCGTCGGGCTGGTGTTTTGCGGCAAACATGTGACCGAGAAGCGCAGGATTCTTCAAGGCGAAACGCACGAGGACGGCCGTTGCTCGTTGCAGGCGAACTTCGAACAGCGCATTCCGATCACGCAGGGCGCGGGTAAGCGCAATGCCAAGCTGCGCATACCCGTAAATTGCCAGAGCATCGAGCAATAGCTGCTTCGTCGGGAAGTGGCGGCGAGGCGCTGTGTGGCTGACTTCGAGGACGCGGCTGATCTCGCGCAGCGACACGTTGCCAGCCCCATCCCTTTCAAGCGCGATCTGGGCCTGCTGTAAAACCGCCTCCCTAAGATTGCCGTGATGGTAGCCGCGTTTTTCTGTTTTTTTGCTCACTTGCTGGTGTCCTATTCCTTGATCAAGTATATGATTCTTCATGTGCCCATTGACATCATTGTTTGCATCGGGCACATTCGTTATAGAGTGGATGCAAACCCGAATAGCGAGAGGGGAAATAAATGCAAATGACAGGCAATACGGTACTCATCACGGGCGGAACGTCCGGAATTGGTTTTGAACTCGCAATGCAACTATCCGCCCTTAAGAATACCGTGATTATCACCGGCCGCAGTCAGTCCAAGCTCGATGCCATTCGGCTTGAACACCCGGACTTGATCGTCATGCAAAGTGACGTGTCGGACCCAATCGCCATCGCAAAGCTGCAAGCCCGCATCACCCGCGAGTATCCCAAGCTGAACGTGCTGGTCAACAATGCCGGAGTGATGCGGAAGATCAATCTACAGGACCGGGGCGCTGATCTCGAGGACCTGAGCCGAGAGATCGACATCAATCTGACTGGGCCGGTCTGGATGGTGAAGCAGTTCTTGCCGCAACTGAAGGCGCAACCGTTTTCGGCGATCGTAAACGTTTCTTCAGCTCTTGCTTTCGTGCCATTCCCCATTTCTCCAATCTACAGCGCGACCAAGGCCGGGATCCATGCCTTCACGAAGGCCTTGAGGGTCCAGTTGAAGAACACGAATATCCGAGTTATTGAGCTAGTTCCTCCGTCCACGCAAACGCCTCTCCAGGATGCATTTAGTGCAACGGACGTAAAGGCGAGCGCAAACATGGATGTGCAGGTACTCGGAAAGAAAGCAATTGAAGGTCTTCGTCGGGGCAAGCTTGAAATCCGCCCGGGAGCCGCAAATGTGCTCAATTGGCTGAGCCGGATTGCGCCTGCGCTTGGCCTGAAGCTGACAAGCGGGCCGATGGACGCGATGCTGGAAGAAACCCGTTTGTAGATCTTGCCGCCGGCTCCGTTGCGAAGCGATCGCATGTCAGTGCGTCGTTGCACTATGGCTTTCGAGCCAAGCCAATTTGATCACGACGTTTCGTCGCCTTCCAGTCGGAAGTGACTGCCGAGCATGAGGAAGTAATTGCCTGGGTTAGTGGCAAGATGCCGTTACTTCAACGGTTCGACAAAGGCATGGCTCCACGCCTGTTTCGTTTATCCTATGGCAGAGTTCTCATACTGCCCACCGCTTCGCGGATCGGTAGGTGCCCGGTCTACACTTCACGATGTTGCGGAACGCGACGCTGAACGCGCTCTCCGACCCATAGCCGACCGCTTCCGCAATGGCGGAGATCGTGTCTTCTCCGGCTTGCAGCAGCTCGCAGGCAATCTGCATTCTCCAGTTTGTCAGGTAAACCATCGGTGCGACCCCCACCTTCTTCTTGAAGGTCAATGCAAACCCCGAGCGCGACATGCCTGCGAGCGCGGCAAGCTGATCGAGCGTCCAGTTTCGCTCATACTCCGTCTGCATCGCCGCGAGCACCCTCGAGAGCCGCGGATGGAGCAGCGCAACTAACCAGTTTTCATCCTTCGGCGCGGAGGAGAGATAGATGCGCAACATCTGCAACAGCATGATCGGCGCAAGATGGCTCAGGATGAGGGACCGTCCGACACCATTGCCGCGCAGCTCAGTGCTGAACCGTTCGAGGCTCCAACGCAAGACTGCAGCTTGATCGGAACTTCCATCGATGTGAATCACTGTCGGTAAACGCCCGAATAACAACGACGGAAGGTGTCCTTCGAAACGGAAGATTGTGCCCACGACCACGAAGTCTCCGCCTCCCTGACACAAGGCCCTTCCATCGTGCGCCTCTGCATAGAGTTTCTCGGCCCGCAATCGATCGGGCAAAGAAAGATTGGTACCGAGGGTGAACGCCTTTCCGCCTGTCAAAAGAAAGCAGTCGCCCGCTCGGATGGGAAGTGTTTCGCGCTGACCCTCGATCGCCAACCGGCATTCGCCTTTCTGCACGACATTCAGCGTGAAGCCGTCATAGGCAGGGAAGTCGATTGCCCAGTCGCCACCAGCGTCGAGCGCAACGTTGTTGAACGCACGAAGCTTCATTTTTGATAGAGCGGTTGAAAGCGAGTCGTTAGTCGATGACAATGTGTCTTCAAGCAAGATGGACTCCAAAGCATAAAAAGTGGATTTATGAATGTTGAAAAGTGAATGTCATTGGATTCATACTAACCCTCACGATGAAAGACACCTTGGACAATTCTTCCGCTCAGCCTTTACGTATCGCGATTCTGGGCGCCGGCCGTATCGGCAGCGCCTTCGCCTTTCAACTGGCGCGAACCGGGAACCACGAAGTCACAGCGATTGCGCGCCCACAGTCCGCCCGATGGCAGCAGATCCAGCGCGATCACGGAATCATGAACACCAAAGGTGACCGTGCAGAGGTGCGTCTGGCGGACAGCCTGGACGAGCAGAGTCAGTACGATCTCTTGATTGTCACTTTGCTCGCTCACCAAGTTGAGGCGGTGCTGCAAAGCCTACAGCGTAGTTCCGCCAAAAGCATCCTGTTTATGTTCAACACCTTCGACCCGGAACGATTGCGTGACGCAGTGGGAGCTGAGCGCAGCTTCTTCGGTATGCCATTCATCCAGGCGAACTTCGATAAGGATGGCAGGCTCGACGCCATGATTGGCGCCGCACGGAAGACCAGAATCGGTTCTCACGATTTGGTCAATGTGTTTGTTGCAGCCGGCTTGCCTGCTGTTTTTGAGCCGGAGATGATGCTGTGGCTGCGCTGCCATGCGCCGCTGTGTGTCGCCTTCGAGAGTGTTTCGGTAGCGGCTGTTCGGCGTGGAGATGCTGTTTCCTGGAGCGAGGCCATGGTGCTTGCGCGTGGGATGCAGGAGAGTTTCAAGCTCATTCGTGGGCTTGGCTACCGGTTGTATCCTTCGGAGAAGCGATGGCTGGCCATGAGCCCGGCATGGCTGGCAACCTACATGCTGCGGAAGATGTCCGGCATCGCAGGATTCCGCAGTCTGCTCGCCACCGGGATTAACGAATGCCGTGCACTGGTAGATGTCCTTGTGGCGGCGGCAGCGAAATCGAATCCGCCTGTTTCGGTTTCTAAAATCCTGGCAATGAAGCCTTGAGCGCAAAGACCCAGAAGAAGTCGATGAGACGGTCTTCAAAGGACGGCGTTTCTGATTTTAGAGTGTCTCGCAATACGCAAGGATTAGCTTGGTAAGATGCTCTCGTAACTGGCGGACGACTTTGGGTGAAGGGCTGCTTTCCAGATGACCACGAATCGTGCCTGCCAGCGTCAGGAAGATCATGTGCGTCATGTATTTGAGATCCGCCGAGACGGGCATATGCGCGGTCTGGAACATCGCCAGCATGGCATCTTCGTAGCGCTGTCGAATCTGATCGACGATCAGGCTGCCTCCCGGTTCTGCCGCGATTCGATACAGAGCGACCGAAGTTTCCCGATCTTTGAGTTTCTCGTTGACAAAACGGTTGACCAGCTCTGTGACCATCACCTCCAACGGCTCAAAATGGTTTGCTGAACAAACCTCTTCGATTGCGCTCGTAACCCTGTCCATATGCTGTTCGAGGACCGCAAACAATAGGGATTGCTTGTTCGGGAAGTACTGGTAGAGCGTTCCAACGGACACACCGGCACGTTCTGCAACACGTACGGTCGTCAGGCGCTCCTGCCCGGCTTTCAGCAAAACCTGAATGGTCGCGTCGTAAATCGCCTGCACGGTCATCACGGACCGGCTCTGCTGCGGCGTTTTTCTTGGCTCCAGTTCGAGTAGGGCCTCTTTTGTCATATGCGAATGAAAACCTGAACCTTCCTTCGTATCCTCAAGGAAGGAGATAAAACATGCAAGAGCCAAAGAAAGTCGCCCTCATCACCGGAGCAAACAAGGGTATCGGTCTGGAGGTCGCTCGTCAGATTGCCAAGGCCGGCTGGACGGTGCTAGCCGCCGCACGCAGCGAAAAGTTGGGACAGGAGGCGGTCACAAAGCTTAAAGCAGAGGGTCTCGATGTGCATTTTGTCCCGCTTGATTTGAACGACCATCAGACGGCCGCAGCAGCGGCTGAATCGATCCGGACGCAGTTCGGCAAGCTGGATGTGCTGATTAATAACGCCGGTGCTTCCGGCAAGGCGGATGGACCGCCGAGCAAGGCCAGCCTTTCGGACGTGGAAACCCTCATGCACACCAACTTTCTGGGAAGCGTCGCGGTCACCCAGGCCATGTTGCCGTTGCTGCAGCAGGCAGGCAGGGCGCAGATTATCAACGTCTCCAGCGAGCTTGGCTGCATCAGCCGGCAGACCGATCCCACATGGAAGTACTTTCCCGTGAAGGTGCTGGCCTACTGTGCCTCGAAAGCCGCCCTGAACATGCTGACCGTTCAACTGGCGTATGAGTTCCGCGACGCTCACATCGCGGTAAACTCCGTGAACCCGGGCTACACGGCAACGGACCTGAATGGACACAGTGGTCCGCAAACCGTGGAAGAGGGTGCTGCGGAGATCGTGCGCCTCGCGCTGCTGGACGCTCCGCCGACCGGGAAATTCCTGGAGACGGGTGGCGAGCTGGCCTGGTAATGGCAGGCGGAGCTATGGATCATGAATCATGGCTCCGCGCTCGCAGGCTGCTGGTCTTTCGCAGGCATTTCAGGACCGTCTGAGAATAGAGCAACTACAGTAACACAAGGAAAACATGATTGTTGTCACAACACCCACAGGCAAATTGGATCGCAGGTGATCCCGCATCTACTTGCTGCGAACGAGGCTGTCCGAGTTGTAGCGTGAGACCCGTCAAGGCTGGCCCCAGAGGTCCGCGACAGGATAGAGGTCGTGACCGGCTCCCTGGACGATAAAGCGGTCATGCAACAGGCACTTGAAGGTGCGGAGAGCGTTTTCCTGGTCGTTCCTCCCTCATTCTCCGACAACAACGATGCGGAGTATTACCTGCGCTTCACGCGCCCCGCGCTCACGGCAATCAAGAGCCAGGGCGTAAAACGAGTTGTCGACGTGTCGGTACTGGGAAGGGGAACGGAACTGGCAAAGAAGGCAGGACCACTTACGGCATCGCTCGCTAAAGATGAAGAGATTGAGAAGAGCGGGGTGGACTACCGCGCCCTATGGTGCCCAGCGCTTATGGACAATATGCTCAACAACGTGCAGGCCATCAAGCAGCAGGGAATGTTCTTCTCGCCGAGCCATCCGGAGCTAAAGACACCCTAAGTATAGACGAGGGATGTGGGCGCGATGGGTGCAAGGTTCCTATTGGATCGGACCTGGACGGGCCAGGGCGGCAGTGCTGTGCTGAGAAATGCAGGATGTTTGCGTTCCCAGTCCTTCGGCTCAACAAAGGCGTCGCTGTTTGAAGCGGTCGTATCGGAGTTCTGGAGTGATGGCATCCAGAGCGGAGAGTTCCCTCAGGCAGGCGATCCATGGACTGGGTTGCGCAAAATCGGTACGGACTTCGCGTCCTTCTTGAGACAGCCACAATTGACAGCCTTCTACCGCGTGCTCATCGCAGAATCTCCACGATTTCCGGAGTTGGGGAGGTTGCTTACGGAACGTGGCAAACTGCCATATCTGAATCGCGTGAGTGGATATATGAAAAAAGAGGCCAACGCTGGGCGCCTGCAGATTCTTGACGAATCGAGAATCGCACGTCAGTTTCTAGCGATGATCTCGGACCAGTTGTTCTGGCCGGCAATGCTGACGCCAGACTTTTCGGCTTCTGATCGGGAAGCCAAGCAGGCGGTGGAAGAGGCGCTCTTGACAATCATGTCGCGCTGCGGGTCGCAGAGCCGAAGACATGACAGGTCGTCTCCAACCTGCGGGCCTGTTTAAACCAATGTTCAACATTAGCGGAAGTGACGGAGCTCGGAAATGCCCGGATCTCCAGTCGCTTCTTACGCATCATAATGTTCTCTGCCAAGCTCATCTGGAGCAGCGACGGCTAATGTAGGCTTTCTCCCGGATGCATTACGTGGTGATCGGTACTGACATGTCGCATTGTCGTCAGCGATTCTCAACTGCTGACAAAGGGGTTTATCAGGAGCGGTCATGGCGGAAGGGCACGGCTTCAGCCGTGCCACATCTAGCCCCCCAACCCTCCGCATCCTGAGCGGGATCCCGCAGTATCATCGCGGGGCCTCGGCGAAGGACCAAGCCTCGCGAGTTGCAAAGCTGCCGACAACGGCGTTCTCGTTATCTATCCTGAACAAGGAGCATAAAGTCTCGCTACTACGAGTACGGCACGGGGAATCCTGGAAGTCGGCGGCCCTCAAATGCGGAACATGAAGGCCGCCATCGCTGGATCATAGTGTGGATGAGGCTTGGTCCGGCAGAAGTACAAGCTTGCCGTGAGCTCGCCCGCTGAGGCTTTCTTCGACCGCTTCGCGCCAATCATCCAGGCTGAAGGTGCGAGCTACCGGGATTGTGAAACGTCCTTCGGCCGCAAGACGTGCGTAGTGACCGAGGACGTCATACCGAACGACCAGGTCGGGTTCGCTTCCTGACGTCCGCACCCCGAAATCTCTCGCGTCTGGATCGCCTATGCTCATCACCCGTTGCGGATCTCCCCCGACGAGCCTGATGAGATCGGGGAGCGCGCCCGAGGCCATCGCGGTTTGTAGAACCATGTCGATGGGGGCTCCAGCGGCAAGCTCGCGAACACGATCCACCATGCCAGCGCCGTACGATGTCACCTTCGCGCCGAGGTCCCGCAAACGGCTTGCAAAGGTATCGCCGGCGGTTGCGATTACCTGTGCGCCTCGCAGGATCGCGATCTGGACGGCCGCGAAACCTACCATCGTTCCTCCGCCGTTGATCAGGATGGTCTGATCCTTCTTCAGCCCGAGAAGATCGAGCGTGCGGGTCGCAGTCTCAATAGCCATAGGCAAAGCGGCGGCCGCGATCAAGCTGAGGCCATCAGGTACCGGCTCCCAGACCGCAAGGACTGCAAAATTCGCTGCACCGGCGCTTGGCTGACCCATGAAGTCTGGGACGCCGAAGACCAGGTCGCCCACACTGACGTTCGACACGCCGTCGCCTACTGCATCAACTGCCCCTGACACATCGAGGCCGATGCCGCGTGGGAGCGAACTCGCCATGAAGCCCTGACACAGGGCCCAATCCGCAGGGTTGAGTCCGCAGGCGTGAACTCGCACGCGAATCTGACCAGCGCCTGGGCTGGGAATGGCAGAGTCTTCCATTTGTAGCACCTCCAACGGTGCTCCGTAGCTATGCAGGCGAAGTGCTTTCATCGTGGGGGCATTTAGATTTGACATGATGTTTCTCCTCATTTTGGGCTGTCACGCAGCAGTTTCAGGTTGTTGAGAGCAGGTGCAGGCTGCTGAACGTCAGGTAGAATTGTCAGTGACTGACAACATTTCGCTTGCAGACCGATAGTACACGTATCGTCAGTCACTGACAACATAGGAGTTATCATGCCGAGAAACAGCAGTGAAGTGCGTCGGCGTCTCCAACTGGCAGCTTTAGAACTGTTCCAGGAAGCTGGATACGAGGCGACTACGGCTGCACAGATTGCTGGTAGGGTCGGGGTTACGGAACGCACGTTCTTCCGTCACTTCTCCGACAAGCGAGAGGTGCTCTTTGATGGGGAGGCTTTGCTGAGCGAGGCTTTGACAAGGACGATCCGGAGCACGACGCCTGAACTTGGCCCGTGGGATACGTTGTTTCAAGCCTTCCAATCTGTGGAGCAGTTGTTCATCGACAACCGCGCCTTTTCAGAGCCCCGCCTGCGTGTCATTGCCGCTAGTCCAGCACTTCAGGAGCGCGCGCACGCGAAAGAAAGATCTTTGACTCTAGCCCTTGCATCGGCATTGCTGGAGCGTGGCGTTGACAACTCGCTCGCACTTTTGGCGGCACAGATAGGAATGGCGGCACTCGCTCATGCCTTTATGTCCTGGATTGCTGGCTCAGGCTCTTTAGACGAACATCTCGTGCGTGCTTTTGACCAAGTACGCGATCTATCTTCATCAGGTTTACAACGGGCTCAGAGTGCGCCAGCAGCGACCAAGTCCCGGAAGCGGCGTGAGGCATCGTGTTATTAGCGCTGTCCGCTTCGTCTCACCTCCGCGTTATGCGATGAGTCCTGCAAAGTTGGCTTGTCGTCAGTAATCATTCGCACCTGGAGTGGGGCACAAAACAAGCTTGGCAATGAGCCTCTCATGCCCGTCGATGCCGTCCTCGACGGCCCGCATCTCGTCTTCGTTTAGCGGGATCTCTTGAGTAAGCCGTAGAAGGCATCGGCCTCAAGCCAGTGATCGATCGGCGCAACGCCTTCGAGGACACGCGTTCACCAAGAC
The DNA here is from genome assembly GCA_964282835.1 of uncultured Granulicella sp. Classification (GTDB taxonomy): domain Bacteria; phylum Acidobacteriota; class Terriglobia; order Terriglobales; family Acidobacteriaceae; genus Edaphobacter. The sequence goes on along the minus strand of OZ196157.1, from coordinate 3,175,590 downwards.
GCTCAGGGTCCAATTGAAACACACGAGCATCAAAGTGTTTGAGCTTGCTCCCCCATCTACCCAGACGGCTTTGCAGGACTCGTTCAGTGCAACGGACGTGAAGGCTAGTTCCAACATGGATGTCAAGACGCTCGTAAAGAAGACAATCCAAGGGCTCAAGCGGAATCGTCTTGAAATCAGGCCGGGCGCCAGCAACGTACTTCACCTGCTCAGTCGGCTTGCTCCTGGATTCGCATTGAAAATGACCAGCAGTGGCATCGATGACATGTTGACTCAAGTCAGCATTAGCGTGTAGAAGTAAACGGTCCCGGAGGATTGCAGCCTAACGTAGGCCTCGAAATGAGCGATCCTTTTGAACGTTAAACGCCCCCCTGAGGCCTCATCAATCCGTGTCTAGCAAGTCATGCGCCGGGCGTGGCACGCAGATGCAGGTCGGTGAAGAAGTCTTTAGGCTTGTGACCCATCAAACGGGGATCCTCATCTGTGCCGAAGTACTTGGCTAAAAAATCGAGGAACGCGCGTACTTTAGGGGTCAGGTCGTTCGAGCCCGTGTATAGGGCAAAGATGCTAAGCGGGACTGGTTTCCAGAGCGGGAGGACCGGGACGAGAGTTGAATTGGCGTGCAGTTGACTCGCCATCCATAATGGAAGGTTTGCAATGCCTACGTCCGTACATGCCAATTGCATATTGAGTCCCGGATCAGTCGCAACGATGTGGAATTTGATCTCGGGTGTGACTACTTTGTTCCCTTTCGCCAGTTTCCACACTTCTGACCCGATGCAGCGATGCTGTGCTAAATGGGCCGGATCGCTCGGCGTTCCGTGGTCCTTAAGGTATTTGGCCGAGGCGAATAGAGCACGCGCGGTCCCGGGAAAACGTCGTGCCCGCCGTTCACTACTTTTTGGAGCCATCACTTTGAAGAAAATATCCACTTCCTCAAAGGGTTCCTGGTCACAAGCTGACGAATAAGCTTCAATCTCTATTCGGAGGCTGGGATACGCTTCCACGAAACGACTCAGCAAGGGTGCAAGAAGGTCGCGAGCCATTGTGATAGGACAGGCAATGCGGATCAGACCGCCGGGATTCTGACGATGCCTTTCAAGCAGATCGCGGCCATCGCGGAGAGAACGTAACGCGCGTTTGCATGTTGTGAGGTACGCGGCACCTGCGTCAGTCAGTGTCAGCCCCTTCGAACTCCGCTGACACAGCATGGTGCCAATGCTTTCCTCAAGTCGTGTGATGGAACGGCTGATGGTGGAGGTTGGTAGCCCGAGTTCCTTCGCTGCGGCGCTGAACGTGCCTGCGTGAGCAACACAGACGAAGGTTCGGATGTCGTTAAGATCCATCTGCATAAAGTTACCCTCAACCCGTTCAGGCGCGCACCAAGACTCAGACTTCTATGATTCGGTAATCGTAAACGTCGATACCACTGGAGGCACTTTTTGCATAGGTTTCGGATGTCCCTGAATGTGGTGCATTCCAACCTCAGCGAAACTTCAAGGTATATGGACCACTGTACTTCCGTGAAGATCTAGAGCCGCGTGGCCGACTCGATTGTTTCAGCAGGTAAGCCAACAGGTCTTTCACGATGATGTTCGTAGAACCGAGTTGCTTCCGCGGTTTTCGTAGCAATATGCAAAGTGTTTAAGTCGCCAATCTAGTGCGTCCTGCATATCGAGCGTCACCGCTGAAGTGCTTTTAACCATTGACCGAATAGATGCAGAGTAGGTGCCCGGGCTTCGCTGAAGAATCGTGCTACTGATAAGGAACCTGCACGGGATTGTTAACAGTGCGGCCACGCTCAAAAGACTTCTTGCCAGAAGCGCCTCCGTTCTGTTCGAAGGCCCAAAACGATTGTTCACATCGGCAAGAGAAAGGCAACAATCAAATTAGGGGCTGACGCGACACATCTCGGTCGAAGAGATAGTGCCTACTATCAGCGGCAACTCCCCTCGCCTCTACGAACTTTAGGAGCTGGCACGACACAAGGAAACCCTGTCCTACGCAAAGGCGCTTTGCATATCTGCAATCCTGCCGGAATTTGTTAAGTTTTACTCATATTGAATTGGTAAACTGGGGTCATGCAGCCCAACACAGATCTGAATGACGTTCGCATCTTTGTGGCGGCTGTGGACGCAGGCAGCATGAGCGGGGCGGCGAAGATTCTAGGTTTGCCCACTTCCACCGTCAGCCGGAGCATCGCGCGATTTCAGAAGCACTTAGGCCTACTTCTAGTTCGCCGGGGGAAGAGCGGTATCGTTCTCACTGATGCTGGCCAGGAATATCTGCCTTCCTGTCGTCATGCACTCCAACTGTTGCAAGATGGACAAGAAGCCCTCTCAAGACAAGCAGAACAGCCAGTGGGCGTGATCCGGGTAGCTTGCCCAGCGACCATGGGGCGAGAGGTGATGGCTCCACTTATCCCAGCATTGTTGAGGCGCTATCCAACCCTAGGGGTAGATATGATTCCGTACACTCCGGGCCGGGATCAGCCACCGAACGTAGACATAGACGTCCTGTTCCACATCTGGCCGGAGGAGAAGAAAGGGAATATTACAAGAACGTTTCCTTCTACTCGCCGTGCGATTTATACATCGAAGCGTTATGCCGCTGTCGCGGGCATCCCGCGAATGCCTGAGGACCTTGCTCTATTCGATTGTCTCGGTTCTCGGGGAGTGCCCGCGTTTAGCAAGTGGCACCTGAGAAGCGAAAAGCAAGAGGTACAGCTTGAATTGAGTTACCAGTTCATGGCTGCTGACCCAGCCACATTGCGAAACCTTCTGCTGGAGGGGTTAGGGATCACAATCACAATCCTTCCGGTGTGGATGGCTCTTGAAGAGAATGTTGAGGCACAACTTCTTCGCATTCTCCCCGATTGGGAGCCAACTCCAGTGCCTTTGCTTGCGACCTATTCGCGTTCCCGTTTGTCACTGCCTAAAGTCAAATTCTTTTTTGATTTCATGGACGAACATTTGGGAACGGCCCTTGATCCGAGGGCGGTTCGCAAGCGTGCTGAGGAGTGTTTTGCCTGAGTTGTAAGCTAGACGCGACAGCCAACGGCCTAAGAGCAACGCGCCTCAAAGCGAGGTATGCTTGTGTTCCGTCTCACTCAAGTTCACGCAGCCATGTTTTGGCTATCTGTTCTGAGACGGGTTCTCTAAGGCTGTACACGACAACGCAGGATTTAGAAACGGTACCAATCGAGTTTCTGGCTTGAACAGCACTTGCTCGCAGCAACGTGCACAGCAGAAGCCGAACTTAGTGATCAAATACGACTCGCATGCCGAAGATCGGCGCGTCACCCAGACGGCGATCACCGCTGGGCTTCCACACATATTGGAAGTCAGGCCAAAGGCTGAACCACTGCGAAAATACGATCTTGTAAGTGATTTCGAGGTTCGTCTGTGCTGACCGGCCCGGCTGCTGCTGCGCCTGAAGGTCATTGCTCCAGTCACGGCTGAAGTGTGCATAGACGATGCCGATGCCAGCAATGTCGGAAGGCCGATGAGGCACAAGCCCTACGAAACGGACACCGTCGCCTGTTTCGAAGTCGTTCTTGTTCAACACGCGTGGCGCGGCAGTGAGACTGAGTTGCGCGTCGATTCCACGGTGACTGAACGAACCGTCCGGCTTGCGCACTCGCCACAGTGCGTGGCCTGCGTTGGCGAAGACAACGTCATTACCGTGCGTCAAAGTATGTGCTCCATAGCGCTCGAAATGTCCAAAGTTGTGAATGAGCCCGATCTTGTACACACCAGGATGCGCTGTGGCTGCATCGGCGGTCCTCCAGCCAAGTGAGATCGCTCCAACGGGAGCATTGCGGAGATCAAAGCGGGTGCCGTTCTCATCGCCCTTGAACATGTTGTGACTGCCGCTCAAAACACCGACCTTAAGGAAGATGTTCTTGGTAGGATCGCTCAGAATCAGGAAATCCCGGCTTTCCAGCTGGCGGTACCGGGAGGTATGCCTCTGTCGCGCTAGGCAGGCCGCTCGCAAGCGAATGTTGCTCCATGTCTTGAACGCGCTCCCCTTATCGTCAAATCCTATCGCTTGGTTGCCGAACTCCGTTCCCCCGGCAATCTGGCCACCCCGAAAGGTCAGCTTCTTCTGCAGCAGCATTTGCTGCCAGTAGTGTTCGTTGACCCGGATGGTGTGCGTGCCAGCAATCGAGCTGGTCAGGTCGAAGGCCCCAACATAGGTCGTAGCAAGATTTGACCCAGATTGAAAAAGCCCGCTTCCGTAGAGAGTGGCCCCGGGTATGCCGGCGAGCTTGGATAGGTCCAGAGTCAGCGTCGCATTGGTGCGTCCGAAGACGGTTCCCATCTGCGTCCGTCCGCCGGAGGGGTTCCCTTGGAAGTCGTACGTGTCTTGGAGCGAAAACTTGATTCCGTGCTCTTCTGCAGAACTTCTCCATTGTGGCATGAAGGCACCAGGTACCTGCCTCCCGTTTCCGTCTTCTAGTGCGGGTGAGGAACCCGCAGAAGTTCGTCCGTTCTGTCCAAAAGCCGCAGGCCAAGGACCACAAAGCAAGAAAACGACCACAGTCAAACTGGCGACTGAAGCGAGTCATCTCGGTCGAACATATATGGCCGACATTGGTTTCTGCCTCATGGCATTCGGTGAGGGTATGAGCTAAACAAATCTGAATGAAATGTGGCAGCATCAGCCAGGTAGCCAAGCCCAAAACAACGCTGGGATGCCAGCGGTTGACTTCCTTCGTGTAGGGTGCGGAGCGCTCGTCTACAAACTGCAGATATTCTTTACCGAAGTCCGTCAGGACGAGGCCTCTCGAATTTTGACGAATCAGCAGTACGTCAAGGCTTTTCAAAGCGCGTAAGAGCGCGGCTCACAGTGGACGTGGGCAGCTTTCAGCCTGCCGACTGCCGCTGTTAGGGTTCCTTCCTAGCCAACCACGGCGAAAATACGAATGTCGTTGAGTCCGAGACGTCCGTGACGCGATTTATGTCGCCCTATGCGCGTAATTATAGACATTCTGCATGCATATAGATCACTCGTTGCACAAACGCAAAGCCGCTTTGCAAGGTCTTAGGGTTCTATTCGAAGAAACAGGGCATCTACTTCAGTAAGGTGAACGACATAAGCCTTGTCGAGGACGGACCAGAGCCGATGTAAGCGAGATGACTCGCGGAGAAGTGAACATGAAGATTCTGGCAACAGGCGGAACGGGAAACGTAGGGAGCCGAAACAGGAGAAGCCTAGGGCCGGATGGCCCGTATTGTTGTTCATCTGTGGGCTGGGATGCCTACAAGACGGATCTGACGCCTCGAACACAAAAGCACGTGGACCGTGGCTTCGTGACGATCAGCTTTGAAATTCCGGGGACCGGCGATTGTCCAGCGGCGCCGAACGATCCCATCTCGCCAGATCGAATGATGAGCAGTGTACTCGACTGGGTGACGTCCAACGCCGCGTCCTATGGCTTCGATACGAGCAAGATTTTCGCGCGTGGCATCAGTACTGGCGGCTACTATGCGATGCGCGTTGCGCACACCCATGCCGAGCGGTTGTTTGCGGTTGTGGCGCAAGGTGGTGGGTGCCACCATATGTTCGATCCTGAGTGGATCGGCAACCAAAATCAGATGGAATACCCCTTCGCACTGGCTGACGCGCTGGCGTACAAGTTCGGCTACCGCGGGGAAGATGCTGTGAAAACTTATGCTGCCGAGGCCAGGAAGTTCAGCCTGCTTGAAGCCGGCGTCTTGGATAAGCCGAACTGCAAACTCTTTGTGATCGACGGCATGGAGGATTCGATCTTTCCAATTGAAGACAACATCATCGTTGGCCTTCGCGGACACAAGAAGGATCTGTTGGCGCGAGGAGATCGCGGGCACATGGGTGACCCGGGCGCAGAGGATCTTCTGGACGCATGGATCGATAACGCACTTGCAGGTAAGCCCTGAAGCCGAGCTGCGGATAGGAACAGAGAGGTACTTGTGATGGAAAAGGGAAGGGTTGTAGTAGTCACTGGAGCTGGCGGTGGAATCGGCAGCAAGATCGTCGATCGCTTTCTTACCAACGGCGATCAAGTGATCGGTCTGGATAAATCAGAGCTCGGATTGCAGGAACTTGCCGATACCCGGAAGGCGGCAGATCAACTTTTCACGACGTGCGTTGATGTGACAGACACTGATGCTGTCCTTGCCTTCGAGAAGCAGGTGCGACAGAAATATGGTCACCTGGACGTGCTGATCAACTGCGCCGGCTTCTATCCTGTTGTGCCGTTTGAGCAGATGACACTGGCGCAGTGGCAGGAAGTCATTGCGATCAATCTCACGGGCACGTTCCAAATCACGCACACATTACTGCCCGTGATGAAGGGCCGGGGTTGGGGACGGATCGTAAACATAGGCTCCGCATCGGTGTTCGAGGGCGTGGTTGGGCAATCGCATTATGTCGCCGCCAAGGCAGGAATCGTCGGATTCACGCGTTCACTCGCCATGGAGGTAGGTGACTACGGGATCACAGTCAATATCGTGGCTCCAGGGCTGACCTTGACTGAACCTGTACTCAGAAGCATGCCGGAGGAGCTGATTAAGGCTCAGGGCGGACTTCGAGCCATCAAGCGGGATGAGCAACCGCAGGACCTTGCTGGCCCAGCCTTTCTTCTTTGCTCGCCGGATGCGGATTTCATCTCCGGCCAAACACTCGTTGTAGACGGTGGGAAGATTAAGCACTGACACGCTCAGGAACTGAATGGAGAATGAATGATCGAAGCCAATCGCAAGATCCTAAAGGTGCTCGCCGTAGGCGCGGCAGGTCCGTCCGCAAGCCTCGTTGTACCGGAGTTGCTGAAACGTAACGTCACCGTCAGGGCCTTCGTCCACAAACAGAAAGATCGAGCCACTGTGCAGAAGTTGGGGATCACAGACACTGTTGTAGGCGAACTCTCCGATACTGCGGCAATAGCAGCAGCCGTGGAAGGTGTGGATGCCGTCTTCTACATCGCACCGGCCGCGCTTGAGAACGAAGCCGAGGTTGGCAAGCAATTTGTTGCAGTTGCCAAGCAGGCAGGTGTGAGGCGGATCGTTTTCTCGTCCGTCATTCACCCGGTCCTCAGTGAACTTGTCAACCATGCTGACAAGGCACCCGTGGAAGAGGCACTGCTTGACTCCGGTATGGAGTACGTGTTCCTCCATCCCGCGATGTTCTTCCAGAACCTGGCTCCTGGCTGGGCGAAGGTCAAGGAAAGTGGCGTTATCGGCGAGCCTTGGTCTACCGAGACTCGCTTCAGCCGCGTGGACTATCGTGATGTTGCCGAAGTAGCGGCGATGGCCTTGACGGAAGATGGCCTACTGTACGGCACATTCGAGCTATGTGGCGAGGGGAGGCTGAATCGGCATGAGCTGGCTAAGCTCATGGGTCAAGTTCTCGGAATGACCGTGAAGCCAATCAAGGTAGAGATACCGGCTCAAGCAGGTTTGCCACCGAAACTTACGCGCATGTTCGCGTGGTACGACAAACATGCTCTGCTCGGCAACAGCACGACCCTTCGGGCAATCCTTGGGCGCGAACCACGCACCTTGCGTTCCTTCTTCGAAGAACTTAATGCACAGGCGTAGTAAGAAATCACCACACGCAGCTCACTCAAGGAGACATTCATGTTCGATACAAAAAAGGCTAAGTTCCAAATGCGGGGGCAGTTCACGCCCGAGAATTCTGCACTCGTTCTTGTCGACTATCAGGTCGGCACGCTGCAGTTGATTCGTTCTTCGAGCTCGGACGTGTCACTAAAGAACGCGGTCATGCTGGCAACGGCCGCAGTCAAGCTCAACATGCCCATCGTGCTGACTTCGAGTCAGGAGGACCAAATTCAGGGGCCAATATCACCAGCTCTGCAAAAGGCAGCGCCGGACGCGTACAAGAACCGCGTCAAACGAGTTGGCATCGTGAATGCCTGGGCCGATCCGAACTTTAGCGGGGCAGTCGAGGCAACCGTGCGCAAAAACCTCATCATGGGAGGCGTCACGACAGACATCTGCCTCGTGTTCCCAAGTATCAGCGCGATCCAGCTTGGCTATAGCGTACAGGCCATCCTTGACGCCTCTGGCTCGTCCTGGGCGGTTCAGGAAGAAGTGACTCGTCTGCGGATGCAACAAGCAGGCGTCGTGCTGACCACAACAAATACCGCGATTGCTGAACTGGTGCAGGACTGGGCATCACCTGCTGGCAGTGAACTGGTCAAGTTACTCGTTAGCTCGGCACCGATGATGCAACCCGCTTCCTAGGAGATCGAAGAATGACACAAGGCAGCGCACAGGAATCGGCATCGTTTCGTAGCGAGACCGCCGTCGTCAACGGGATTCGCCTGCATTACCTGATAGGCGGCAACCCGCATGGAAAACCCATCGTGCTCTGGCATGGCTTTCTTGGCACGGCCGCTAGCTGGTACAAGGTTATGCCTCTCTTAGCAGAGGCAGGCTACTCGGTCCTGGTGCCGGATATGCGCGGCTATGGGGATTCGGACAAGCCTACTGGGAATGATGGGTATGACGCCCGGGCGCTGGCGGAAGAGTTCCGTGCCCTAGTCAAGCAGATCGAGTTCGGAATTGGACAGAAGCTCATCCTTGTGGCGCACGATATGGGCGCACACCCCGCGCTGATCTGGGCTGCAGATCACCCCGAAGAGATCGCTTGCCTCGCGTATATGGAAGTTCCGACTATGCTTGAAGAATTCTTATCGAAAATTATTGTGTACACGCCTGAAGCGATGGCGAAGGGATCCATGTGGTGGTGGATTCTCCCGTTGGCCCCTGGTGTACCGGAACGCTTGATCGTGGGCCACGAGCGGAAGTTCTTGACGTGGTTCTATGAGGGGGCCACGGCAGATCCCGCGTCAATCACTGAAGCGTCGATCGTTGAAACTCTACGCAGCTTTAGCGGCAATGAAGGTGTGCTCGGGGCGCTTGGCGTATATCGTGCCGCTTTCACTACGATTGACCAGACAACTCTCTTGAAGAAGAGCAAAGTCACAGTTCCGATACTTGCGATCGGAGGCGAGAAAGCGCTCGGAGCAAAGGTCGCACAGATGGTCGCGGCAGTCGCGAAGAATGTGACAGGTAAGGTCATCCCTGCTTGTGGTCACTTCATTCCAGAGGAACAGCCTGCCGAGTTCATGCGCCTCTTCCAGGAATTTGTCGGGAAGGTCGCCTGATCATGGCGGACTTTACCCGACGCTCGGCCATCGCGCTTGCCGCAATGGCCAGCGCAGGTTTTTCTTCTTCCACCCTTTGGGCTTCTGCATCTGTGGGTAGCCCGCTCCCTAAATCTAAGACTGAAGAATCAAAATGGAGAACCGCCATGTCTGAATCCACTCCGCAATACCCTACGTTGCCACCCGACGATCTACGACGCACGCTTACAGTCGCAAGTCCCGACACCGATCAAACGTTGCCGCATATCGGCCTTGTCGGCGACACCTACACCATTACCGTGTCAGGCGAGGAGACTGCTGGTCGCTTCTGCGTCATCGACATGCACATACCGCCGGACGGCGGCCCAGCACCGCATCGCCATGATTTCGAGGAAACGTTCATTTTGCTTGAAGGCGAGATGGAAGCAACATTCCGCGGGAAGAAATCACTCGTACGTGCCGGCGACACAATCAACATTCCTGCGAACGCGCCGCATCAGTTCCACAACTCATCGTCGAAAGCGGTTCGTCTGCTCTGCATTTGCTCGCCTTCGGGTCAAGAGAACTTCTTCAAGGAAGTCGGCATTCCAGTAGCGACCCGGACCACAGCTCCGCCCAAGTTGGATAAGGATCAGCAACAGCAGTTCATGCAAAAGGCCAAAGCTCTTGCCCCCAAGTACAAAACAGAGTTGCTGAAGGAAGCCTAGATCTGCGTTTCTCACCAAGATCTGATCGGACCAATTCGGGTGAGTCGTCTAGACTTTGTTCGGCCCTCACGTCATCGTTTCTCGATCAGGTCTTGGTGCTTCGTACATGGATGTAAAGGGGCAGCCCATGAATTTTCGCCAGGCGCGATCACCTTGCCAATCGCGACATCTGACAGTCAGTTCAGCAGTCACAAAACGATGTCGACTAATTCAAGAGGGGCGGTTATGGGAAAGCTAAATGGCAAGGTTGCGGTGATAACAGGTGGAACAAGCGGTATGGCGCTGGCTACGGCCAGGTTGTTTGTTGAAGAAGGAGCATACGTTTTCATTTCGGGTCGGAGGCAAGAAGCTCTGGATGAGGCCGTCAAGCTAATCGGACGGAACGTGACTGGCGTACAGGGCGATGCGGCCAACCTGGACGACCTAGACCGCTTGTTCGATACGGTCAAGCGGGAAAAGGGCAGGATCGACGTGCTGTTCGCGAGCGCCGGATCGGGGGAATCTGCCAAGATCGGCGAGATTACAGAAAAGCACTTTGACACGGTCTTCGGTCTGAACACGCGCGGCACGCTTTTCGCGGTGCAAAAGGCTTTGCCGCTGTTTAACGATGGCGGATCGATCATCATGAATGGGTCGATGGCTGCGGTCAAAGGTTTTCCTGCTTTCAGTGTGTATTCGGCAAGCAAGGCTGCTCTGCGCTCATTCGCCCGCACGTGGCTGAACGAGCTGAAGGACAGGAAGATCCGGGTGAACGTATTAAATCCGGGGCAGATCCGTACACCGATTCAGGAGCAATTGTTCGACGCGGAGACGATAAAGCAGGAATCGTGGAATGTCCAAAGTGCCAGTGGGAGGGTTCCGTAGAAATTCGAGTGGCTGACCTGAACAGATGCCTCTACGAGTGGGAAGGCCTCCTCAGGCGCGGTGATGTGTCTGATCTTTTTGGGAACGATCTTTCTGTCTTCCGCCATATGCAGCACGTGGTCGTAGAGCGGAGGATGCAGCCTTCGCTCAAACAAGAATCCAACAGTGGTTCGCAAGAGCCTCTAGCGTCACAGACGGACTACCAGCTAGCTTATCCTTCCGCGACATGGCGATATAGAAGGGTAGTTCTGCGACCTGGACTGTGGTGAGCAGGTGAGATTCGGGAGGTTCTGTAGCGATCGCCACATCGAGCGCGCCGGTGGGGACTTCGTCAACGAGTTCGCAGGAATAATGGCTGCTGACCTCAATCCGTAGACGGGTATACAGCGGCAGTTGAACGGAATCGAGCGTAGAGATCAAGAATGGATCAGTGTATGGAGAACGCCCAATGTGTAAAGAGGTGTCGGCCTCACGCACAGCCTCCTTAGCTGCTTGGAATGCTCTCTCCGCGTACATAATGGATAGCTTCGCCTGTTGTATGTAAGCCCGGCCCGCATCATTCAGTGTCACTGTTTTGCGGTCGCGGTCGAACAGGCGAATACCGAGCGTATCTTCCAGTTCCTGTATGTTCTTGGTCAATTGTGGCTGACTGATACGCAGCCTCCTCGCGGCCTTTGTGAAGTGGAGGGTTTCGGCCAAGGCCATGGCTGAGTCCATGAATTTGGTATCGTTCTGCGTCATTCCGCCTCCCCGTGTTTTTCAACTTGGAGCGGATAGAACGCAACTGGACTCGGGCCCAAGGCCGACTCAAGCCAGATGAGAGTCATCCGCAAGCGCCGTGCACAACTCGACACAACGCGATCTAAGAGTGGATGAACGCGTTGTTTACCATCCTTATTACTCCTGTGAATAACCGGTGTTAAATTGTGAATTGGACAGATCGAGCGCGAGCACGCCATCGTGAAGGAAGCGGCGCGAGCGAAAGGGAGCCCTGCCGAGTCGCGAGGTTCATATGCTATCCGCTGCACATCCGAAATCTGCCCCGATCCCATTCTGTGTTCGAGCCGCTAATGGATCTTCAAGAAGCTGCAGGTGTTCTAGGAATGCACTGGAAGACCCTTGAGATCAAAGCACGGCAGCGACAGATTCCGGCCTTCAAAGTAGGAAAACGCTGGCGTTTTCGCCTCAGTTCATTGAATTCATGGCTTGAGAATGGAATAAACTCAAATACAACCGATCAGGCCGTTGTGACTGGACAGGAGCAACATCCTTGAACTTCACTCGGCAACGTTTTCAACGCGGCACCCTGCGCAAGGTCGCGCGGGCAAACAATCGATGGGCTTGGGAGTACCGCTACCAAGACCCCATAACCATGAAGAGAAAATCCTTGTTCCTTGGGCTCGACAAGTTTCCCACGCAGACTGCCGCTGAGCGGCATCTGGAAGCTTTCGTCCTGAAACTCAACAAAGAAAACCCAACCCTGGCTGTGATGGAGCCGACCTTCAACGCCATACTCGACCGCTTCATCGAGGACGAACGCATGATGGAAATCAAGCAGATTCGGCCCGGTGAGCAGCGCGAGGATGACGGACTTAGCTACTCGACGGTCCTCTCCTATCTTAGTGTCATCAAGCGCGTCCGAGCGAAATGGGGAAAGACCCGCATCGTTCGGATGAAGCCGATGCTCATACAAGCTTGGCTGAAAGAGTTGGAAGCCGCACCCAAGACCAAAGGCCATATCAAGGCAGTCATGTATCGCCTGTACGAGAAGGCCATGCTGTGGGAGATGGTGGAGTGGCAGCGGAATCCAATGGAGTTCGTCGAAATCAAAGGCGTCAGCAAGCGGCAGAAGAGGCCGATCATCCTGACCGTCGAGCAGTACTACCAGATCCTCGCACTGCTACCGGAACCCTACCGCACGATGGTGGTGGTAGCGCAATGCACTGGCCTCCGGGCTGAACAGGTTTTGGCGCTCGAATGGGAAGATATCGACTTTGAGAACCTGAGCATGAAGGTGGTCCGGGCGGTCGTGCATGACCGCGTCAAGACCGACTACTCGGAGGATGAGTTGCCGCTTGATCCCGGGTTCGCGGAGGTTCTTCTGACATGGAAACGCAGGTTGGGAGCCGAACGCGAAGCCAAAAACGGGATTTCAACCCCATTAGTGGGGTTGGACTTGGTGTTTCCAAGCACCTCCACGGGTCGGCACTTTCACGCGGCTCCAGCTCAGCAGGACTACATCCGTCTCGCTGGCTGCTGCCTTGTGGGATGTCCAAAATGCGGTGCGGAGGCGGGCGTCTGGTGCCTTCAGGGTGCTAAGACACCGAACGGGAAGCGTCTGCCGTTGCATGATGAGCGGTGGGATGCAGCCGGGAAAAAGTATGGCAGCGTAGGGTGGCACACCTTCCGCCACACCTATCGTTCCTGGCTGGATAGCACTTCAGCGCCTATTGGCGTGCAGCAGAAACTGATGCGGCACGCGCAGGTTTCGACGACGATGAACGTGTACGGAAACGCTTTGATGTCGGCCAAGCGTGAGGCCAACAGCAAGGTGGTAAAGATGGCATTGGGGAGCGCTTAGGCCCATGCAAAAACGCCAACCGCACTCCATATCCCATAGCGGTTTTGGCGACCGCTGCTAAATGGGGTTATCTGGGGTTGACGTTTTCGCTAAGTGGTTGCGGGGGTAGGATTTGAACCTACGACCTTTGGGTTATGAGCGAAGTCTAAACCACGTATATTGTTGACTTTACGGCGCTAATGGCGACGCATCGGGAGTCAAAAGTACGCATCGGACAGGCCATCGGGAGCGGATTGGGAGTGAGTTTTTTTGGTGGCATGCGCCCCAAAGGTCGGAGGATCGAAAATTGGGCGGTGAAAGTAAGTCCAAACAGACCAGTTTTGTGGGTTCTACAGGTCGCAGGATTCGGTGAAGCATTGGGAGTAGTGGAGTGGATTTGAGCTTCGCGCCAAATGTCGCTATGATAAGCGACAGAATGGTCAATGAGCTCAGCGCCGTCGTCAGTGAATTGGGTGGGCATCTCGCTATCGGTCGCGACGTGCATTCGGACGAAGATATGAGTGCGGCCATCCGGGAAGGCTTCCCGCACTCTGCCGTTGAAGGGCTTCTGAAGTCCTCCGGCTTCTCCCTTCAGGAGATTGCTTCCACACTCGACCTCTCTCTTCGGAGCCTGCAAAGGCGCAAGAGTCAGGGACGGCTTGCACGGTACGAGTCCGACCGCCTTTACCGGCTTGCTCGCCTAGTCTCGCTCGCCGGCTACTTCCTTGGCGACCACCAAGTTGCCCTGGACTGGCTGAAGCGCCCAAACCAGGTGCTAGGTGGCGTGACGCCCCTGAGCATCATCGATACGGAGCTTGGCGCTCGTCAGGTTGAGAACGTCCTGGGCAGGATCGGCTACGGCGGGGTGAGTTGAAGACGGTCTACCGGCTTCTGCGCAGGCCGTTCTCTGCAACTCCTTTCGACGGTGAGGGTAGCTTCCGGTTTGGAGGACGCTGGTCCCGGCCAGGAACACGCGTCGTCTATACGGCAGAGCATCTTTCATTGGCGATGATTGAGTACCTCGCTCATCTCGACGCCACCCGGCCACCCAAAGACTTGATGCTCGCGACGGCGGACATCCCTGACGATGTGTCGGTGATGCGGCTTACGCCAGCAGACTTGCCTGCAACGTGGCGGAGCTATCCTGTTCCCGACGCGCTACAGACTATCGGTGATCACTTTGCGCAGGAGCTCAAAGCGTGCGTCCTGGTTGTGCCCTCGGTGCTTGCGATCACAGACAGTAACTGGATTCTGAATCCAGCTCATCCGGACTTCAGCCGGATAACGCTCGGCTTTCCCATGTCGTTCGACTACGACCCGCGCTTGATCTGACCATCATTGATCCTCTGGCTCTGCGCTTAGTGTCCGGCTGATACGAGGCAGGCTGGCGAATGACCCGGAGTACCTCGCAATCCCCAGTTGCCTTATGTCCTGAAGGCATAAGTGCAAGTCGGAAAGTCATTGGACGCGCCGGTTGATCCGGCTCTAAGGTCTGGCTATCGCAACTGAGCTCAAGGTTGCTGGAGGTAGCCAATGACCCGCCGAAGCATAGCAGCAAGCCGAACAAGCCGCCTCGCCAGACGCAAGGCATTCCGACTGTCAACTCAATTTCTTGCTCGCGCCTTCCGCGTATTGGGCCCCACTTTCTTCGCACTTACCTGCGTTGGTGCCGCTCACGCTCAAGGCACTCTGGACATGTCCGGGGCGACGACCCTTATGAACACATTCAAGACGTTCGCGCTCTATGCGGGCGCGGTGATTTGCCTCGGGAGCCTCATCTTCGCCGGTATCAAGATGATGAGCGGCAATTTCCAGCAGGCGATCCCCGCGCTCTTTGGAGCTCTTTTTGGCGCGGGCGTACTCGGCTGGGGCGCCGGCTGGATCGGCTCCCTTACCGGGCAGTCGATGTAAGGAGCCCCGACCATGACCAAGCGAGGGGAACCGTTACCGATCAACCAGGCGATGAACCGCTCGCGGGCCAAGCTCGGCCTTGAGCTCTCGACGTGGATGGTCATTGCTTTTGTTTCGATAGCGGTTTTCCTCGTCGGGTTCCGTGCCATCGCCGTGCTCACCTTTCCATGTCTCGCGCTCGGTGCCTGGCTCATCGTCCGCAAACACCCAAAGATATTCCAGCTATGGGGCTTGAGCCTCAGGCAGAAGAGTTACTATGACCCGCGCAAACGCTGAACAACAGAAGCATACGCCGTGGTTCGCAAAGGCCGGAGCCGCGTGCAGCATCGTGCCGCTCTCTCGCGCTATCGGCCCGAATGCCTTCGCGCTCAAAGGCGGCGGATAGCCTTATCCGACGCGTGGTCGATGCGGCTCTCAATCCGCTCGTCGCCTGCGTGATCACCGATCGCACTGTCGATGGCGCGAACGAGCTTGTACGTCTCGTCGATACGGGTCGAGCGCAGTGATTTTGCGATGGCTTCGACTGCTCTCTCGGCATCTAGCGCGACTGCTCCGCGGATGTGCTCGGCCGAGTCAGACACCGTATGCGCTGATAGCAGGAGTGCGGACGAACTTGTTTGTTCTTCCGAAGCTCGCAGCAAAGCTTCCGGCATCAGATGGGCATCGTCGACCAGATACAGGGCGCGCTGGCCGGCCTTGGCGGATGCGAGATACGGGATATCCCTTCTGGAATCCCGGAGCCGGAACACGTTCCATCCTTCCTTGGAGAGTTCTAACGCAACCTGGTAGGCACAGACGGACTTTCCCGCACCTGGTACCCCAACGAGGCGAGCCGAATATCCCGTGCGAAGCTGTTGCAGTAAAGCGTCGACCTCGGGAATTCTAGGGCACGCAGCAGCGTCCGCAGGACCGAGAGGCCTACCCATCAAAGCAGGAGCGAGATCCCGCTGTTCGTCGAACAAGACCGGTGTCCAGACCTCGTCTCCGATTGCCCGGAATGTGGTCGCGGGAGGAGCGCAGTCCGTCGGTGTGCTGAGGCTACAGAGTCGCTCTGGCAGCGCTTCGAGACCTTGGACTAAGGCAGAGAGATCGAAGGCATGCTCTGGGTAGAAGTCACGCAACACCGAAGAGTCAGCGGCGATGAGCTGTTGCAGGTCGTCCCAGGAGAGCAAATCTACGTCGAAGTTTCCTGCGCTTCTTCGCTCGTCTGCGATTCTTCTGCATTCCTTCTGAAGTTTGGCGTCGCTTGGAGCTATAGTGGCGAATATCCAACGTGTGAGCGATGGTGTAAATCGCTCAGCCTTCTCCAATTCAGCCTTGAACTCCGCCTCCGTTGCCACAGCACCGTAGCCTTGCTCTTTTCCCTTGCACTGAATGCCGGTCCATGCCAAGCCGATTCCGCCATGTCTGCCATAGATGTCGACCCCGCTTTGGGCCTGGCCGGTTCTCCCGTGCTTTTTTGCCAATGGATCGCTGAGGATTCCTTTGAAGAGGGCTAGGCACAGGTCCTCGAACGCGGTCCAACTTTTCGGGGGTGCAATCTGCTTATCGCGAAAATTCATCAGGGTCAATCTTCTACGTTTCGCAACCTTGAGTAAACCGGCATGACGGAACTGTAGTGAAGTGTGTTCGACTATCATGGTAGCCCGTGCGCTTCGTTACTGAATCGCCTCCAAGGCGAACATGAACAGCGGGGCGGGACAAGCAGATGATCTGAAAGGCGCCGAGCAATCGAACGCATGACTTTACTGAGATCCCAAGTCATCACCGCTCTCGCGGAACGCACCGCCTATAGGTCGGGTTTTGATTTTCAGAGCCTCGCGGTCATCCTAGCCCAGCGGCGGTGGCCGCAACTGATTGCCAGCGAATGGAACAGCGACTACGGCCTGGACGCATATGGCCCCGGCGAGCTCTTTCCGGATGGTGATGCTCGTGGTCTCGCCTGTTCCAACACGGCGACCCTTGCCAAAATCAAGGGTGATCTAACGAAGGCGAAAGATCGCTTTCCCGAACTCAAAGTTCTGCTTTTCGCCACTCCCCAGCAGGTCCACAAGCCGCAAGAGATCGAATGGCACGAAGCGATCTGGAACGAGTTCGGAGTCAAGCTTACCGTCATTCCGCGTGAAGATTTGATTGGCGATCTTCTGAAACCAGAAAACATCGGACTCTGCGAAACTCACTTGGGAATACAGCTTCCCGCTCGGGAAGCCAGCGAAGAAGAGCTGGTAGTCGCTGTCCGTGCCGCCAATCAGGAGATTTCGTCTAAGTGGTCCAACCACTTGGAAGGGATTCCTCTAATCAATCTCGGTCTTCAGAGGACAGCAGACGGACACGCGGAACAAATCCCGACGCGGAGCCAACTTTGTGAGGCCATGCGCACGGGTCTGCGCTTCATGGCAGTCGCGCCGGCTGGTGCCGGAAAGACGACACTACTCACCCAACTGGTCGAAGAGGCGCACCTTGCGGGAGGTCTGTGCTTTCTCGTCGACCTTCCTCTATGGATCCGACAGGACGAATCGATCTTCGATTTCATCTCCAAAGCGCCGGAATTCCGGGCGCGGTCCATCGATGTGAGCAGGCTTGCCGCTCTGGAACATCGAACGCATTTCACGTTCCTGCTCAATGGATGGAACGAACTCGATATCTCGGAGTCGGCGACTGCCAGCACACGCCTGAGAGAGCTTGACCGGAATCATCCCGGGGCCGGCATCATGATTGCAACGCGGGAGCACCCTGTCCAGCCTCCCATCGCTCGAATCGAGCGCATCAAGCTGCGTCCAGTCACACGAAAGCAGCGACTGGAATACCTCCATGCCCGATTTGGAGCGAATGGCGAAATCCTGGCAGATACGCTGGACAAAAGCTCCGTTCTCGACGAACTCACACGAACACCCCTGATCCTCTCGTACGTCGGTGCTCTCTTCAATAAGGGACAAGAAATCCCCGAGACCAAGACCGGGATCTTGCAAGCCGTGGTGCAGCTATTTGAGCAGGAAACACAGCATTCGTTCACTTTCAACTCACCCCCTCTTGACGGCTTTGCGCGGTTTTATCTGGAGGACATCGCTTGCGAACTCACGAGCCGAGGGGCAACGCAGCTCTCGTCTGCGCAGGCTCACCGTACGATTTATGACTCGATCGTGAAGCTTCGGCAAGCAGGTCAGTTTTTCATTGGTCCCGAACCGTCACAAGTTCTCCGTGAGCTGGTGGCTCATCACATTCTCGAAACCACATCCTATCCAGATGAGACGTTCTCGTTTCTCCACCAACAGTTTCAGGAGCTGTTCGCCTCGCAACGACTTCTCCGCACGCTGCAGGCGGGTCACAGCGATGAAATGTCTCTCCGTTCTTTCATAGCGACATACATCAATGATCCCGCTTGGACCGAGCCGCTTTTGATGACGGCGGAAATGCTCGGGAGAGGAACGGGGGCGAATAACGAGGCTTGCGCGGATGCCCTGATCCGGGGAGCCCTTAAAGTCGACGCTCTATTTGCAGCAGAATTGTCTTACAGCTGTGGGGACAGTTTCTGGCAACGCGTTGGACCGCCTGTGGCATCGCGCCTTAGGCAGATGTACGGCAGCTCCAATCAGACCTGCAAAAGTATCGGGCTCAGCGGCATGCTGGCCACGGGGCAACATGAATTTGCGGATGTCCTAATTCCATTGTTCACGTCTCCGGATCAGCAGGAGCGCCTAGCTTCCTACGATCACTCTCGCGGCTTCCATCTCAGCAGCTTAGGACCTCGTTGGCAGGAGATCGTTTCCGCTTGGAGCGATGATGCGAGAGTCGACTTCTACTCCACCTTCACGCATTCCCGGCGCCCTCCTGGAGGGATAACGAAGGCGGCGATGGACGATCCGAGCCCGT
This sequence comes from uncultured Granulicella sp., assembly GCA_964282835.1. Classification (GTDB taxonomy): domain Bacteria; phylum Acidobacteriota; class Terriglobia; order Terriglobales; family Acidobacteriaceae; genus Edaphobacter. The sequence goes on along the minus strand of OZ196157.1, from coordinate 3,156,527 downwards.
CAGTGCAAAGGATTGGCATCTCAACTTTGTCGTGGAACGGTACCGAACGGGATCTGGAGGGACTTCTTCGCACACTTCGAGAGGATCATTTCGAGCAGCTGGTGGACGATCTTCCGGCAGCATATATTCCTAGACCTGCGCATCCGCGCGTGATGGAGTTGCTTCTTCGACAGTTCCGGAACCATCAGCTACCCCTGCGCACGCGCATTCGAGCCTTTGAAAAGGCCGAAGCTATGGAGCCCACAAATGTCCTCTCGGAGGTCCGCAAGCTACTTGATGGCGGGACCGCAGAAGACCTGAAATCTGTGGATCCCGAGCAACTGCGTGTGCTTGTCGAGCGCCTCGCCGAAGATGAACCAGCTTGGGCAAAAAGGTGGCTCAAAGAAAAAGTATGGTCGCACAGCCTGAGCGCGAGCCGGTGGAAAGACATGATCGGAGAGGTTCCTCATTCCGACCTAATCGAACAAGTGGAAAGAGTGTGCGCGAGACCATCCACAAATATTTACCAAGACCATGATGCTCATCTTCTGAGAACGTTTGGGGGATATGAGGTCGCTGCCGAGTTGTTCTATCGCTTGCTCCAACTGGACTCGATCGTCCGTGGTAACTGGCATGATGTCAGTTTGAAGAACGATGTAGAGTTGCACCGCCAGATTCAGGATGTATTGCGCGGAATGGATCCGGACGCGCTTATTTCCGGAATCCTTCTGTCTGCGAAGACAGTCAACGAAACACTTAGGCTCCAATTCATTTGCGATCTTTGTTACACCACTGGCCCCCGAGCCGGCGGCGAACGGGCTGCACGATCCGAACAGAGCTCAAAGGCGCTTTATGCCTACCTCGTAGAGTCTAGAGCAACACTCCTTGCAGCTGAAGACTATGACGGCAGTCTGAAGGGCCACTTCAATCTTTTGCTCGCGGAAGTCGGATCGGTGAACGATCTTCCGATCCTGGAAGATGTTGCACGAGCCGATGCTGAACGAGTCCGGAGAGGGCGACTTGCACACGCTACGGCTCCGCGGAGCAAAGAGGCTCAAAGCTCATCGATGAACTGGGCTGTTTGGCACGTGACGTCGATCATACGACTGGCGCCTGCTGCCGCGTGGGATGTGCTATTGCGGTGGGTCCGGATACCAGAGTATGAGGAGCATGCGATCTGGGGGCTTTTCCAGCTATCTCTGAAGGAGAGAATTCCGCCTGGAATCTGGTCGCGCCACTATACGTCCCGGCCAAAGGATGCGGCACTCTTCCGTGGCAAGAAAACCGATCATCCGTTTTGGGAGCCACGTCGCCAAGAGCTCGCAGAGCTTCTCCGATCTCGCGACCGCGAATTGCGCGAAGGTGACAGCGCTTCGGCGAGCGGTCGGACCGATCAACGCAAGTGGCTTGCTGTGTTGCTCGCGCAGCTAGATCCGGTTCGATCTTCGTGCCTTGTCTTCGACGCGTTTGTCGATGCTCCGAAGCAGAAATGGCTACATGACGGATCCCAGCGAGTCGACGCGTTGGAGGCTTTGCTCATTGGCGGCTTAACCCTTCCTTACGAACTCAGCGAGTGCGTGCTCGAACCGGTTTTTTCTCACTTCCAGAAGGAGATCTGGAACGACCAGGAACATGACCGGGCTGCGCGCGCATTCTCTCTTTTGCTTTTCACCGATGCCCCAGAGCGTGGCCTTGCGACCATCCAGACAGGGTTCCTTCAACAACGAGTCAATCTGTCGGCTCTTCGCACCTTTATCGCGCGCGCCGGCCATAGCGGCTTCGCTCCAGTGCTGCAGGTTCTCATCCAGGCAATCGCAACTTCACCAGCCCACGACCAGCTCCAAGCATCATTGCTCGACGCTGCTATGTTGCTCGATCCATCGGCCAGTCACCAGACGCTCCTTCGGCTGCTCACTCAGCCTCAAAAGAAAGTAGATTGGGGTCATCCGAACCGGGCCGTTGCTCACCTCTCGAAGATGTACAGGGAAGATGCCACTTTTCGCGACAAGATCTTGAAGCTGGACTGGACGAAACTGTCTGCGGACAGCCTTAGCTTGCTCGTGCAGGCTTTGTTGCAGACGGGCATGGAGGAAAGCCTTCTTCTGTGCCTAAGAGCATTCGGCATTCAAGGCATCGACGGGCACACGATGTATCGACTCAGGCAGCATTTCGAGGAGATGTTCGTTCATCACATCCCAATAACCGGAATTAATAACAGCTATAACCTGTCACCTCGTGCGGTGAACAACATCCGAAAGCGCATTGTCGAGATGGCATCGAAGCCAGAGCCATCGCAGGCAGGGGCAAAGTGGCTGCTCGAAATGATCGAGATCTGGCGACTGGAGCGCGGACGCCCAAATGGGGAGTCTCGGAATCCTTTGTTCCCAAGTTCCGATGTGTGGCCTCCATTTTGCTGAAGAGGCGAGCTGCTCACGGCGCGGTGCGGGCATAGCAAGCGGTTCTCCGCCACGAGGCGAACGATAGGTCAGTTCCGCATTCTCAGTTGGCGAAGTGATGCTGAGCCGTCCTCTACTCCCGAGAAACGCAGTTCCCAGACGCTGGGCCTGCGGCATCGAACCCCAATCCATCTTGGCTGATTTCTGACGAGAATGCGACTTACTTGGACTATCTTTTGGTGCGTTAAGCGTGCCGACAAGAGGCGTGACGGAGTTGCAGATCAGCGTAGAAGTGTGCTCTGCATAATCGCATCGCCAAAGCGATCCTGAAGGAATGCAAGAACATCCTCTTTGGATCGGAAGCTCTCCAGCTCTGCGCGAGTGATTACGATCAAGGCGATTCCATCCCTATCAAACGCTCGGTCAATAACGTTCTTAGCGGCAGTGCGTTCGCCTGCATCACCCGTTACGCCATTTGCAGCAACAAGAATACCGACTTTGAGGCGCGCACTGCGCAATTTGTCGATGAAGGCCCGCACCGTCACACTATCAACAGGAGCCTGCCAGTTCTTACACTCGACCATAGGAAACTCGGTAAGAAATCGCACCGGGGTCTGACCGGGATCATTGTAGAGAAGTAATCGATCTCTGAACTTCCTGCGGTGTCCACGAAGTTTCGCTTGAGGACCTTGATGCCTGGCATGGCGCAGAAAACCCAGCTGACTACATCCTCAAGCGCATCTCCCTTTGCTTTCGTTGTGGTTGCGGCGTCACCCTCTTTCAGCCGTGCCGCAATCTTTCTATATGGAAACGGCATCAACGCACCCCGTGCGCTAGACGATTGCGCTCGTGCCGCGCCCAAAGCCCCAGATCGCCAGAGTGAAGTCGGGCCTTAAAATCCGCCAGCGTTATCGTAAAGATCCACGGAATTGGAGTCAGCCGTTGGAGTTCTTTCTCTCCGAGCACCGAATTAACTACTATCAGCCCACATCTGACTCCACTGGTTTGAAGAAAGCTCACAAACTGCAACTGCAATTTAGGCAGATCTGGTACTTTGAGCGTCCCAACCACCTCTATAGCGGCGGGGTTGAACAGCTCGCTGTCGAGGTGTGGCATCCACATTAGGAGGTCGGGAGTTCGTTCGTGTCCCACCCTCGACGGAATAGTCACGCGTCCATTGCTTCTGGTAATCGCAGCGGCCACAGCTTGTTCGAGCGCACTCCCAAAGAGACCCGGAGCTGCCGTATCTTGGACGGGTTTCGGAGATTGCGATATTGTCTGATGTTTCCGTTTCAATGTCGATTTGCTATCTAAGCTTCGCAGGAAGAGGTCGACCTGAAATGCCAGAAGCTCTGCGTTGTTCAAGTCACTATCAAGTACCGCCGATGTTCCCAATTGGTTCGGCGTTTCCGCGGGACCTATTCTGAGGAGTAACCGAGGTTTACCCAATCCCACAGCGATTCCGAGCTCAAACAGGACGTTCCCGGTGGGCTTACCGTCCTGAAGCACTCCAATCACGAAGTCAGTGCGCTTTATCGCCGAGACCACGGAAGGAAGAATCGGCTTATCCGAACTGTCAGCGAGAGCCCACTCCCATGCAACGCCCAAATTGTCCAAGACGCGTTGTAATTTAGTCAGATCAGCCCCATATGTGGCGCTGATGAAGCATCCGCGTCTTGTCATCAATCCTGTCATGATCCAAATCCCTTACCGGGGAGACGTCCGTAGAGCTAATCGGGTGGCTGTTTGTATGAAGGAATTGTCGCACGAGATCCTGAAGCAGAGATGCCCAAACAACATCGTCAGCACAACTTAGTCGATGCGCTGCACAACGCGTCAATTGATGATCCCCAACAAACGCCGTTATCGTCAGTTACGGCTGAATCTTTCCAAGAGATCGAACCGGAGACGGGTAGTACACAACAGCGACACGCCGTAGGCTCCCGCACTCCTTCACCCGCACAAAATAGCGCTTCGCAGTAGATCGAAGCCTGCACAACACTCATAGTGGGTAGATGCAAATAAGGGAATGGCAAAAGCTCCAGCCAAATCCCTCTTTGGCAAGACTATCCGCACGCTTCGAGAAGCCCACGGGTATTCGCAGGAAGAGTTGGCCGAACGCGCCGGTCTTCACCGCAACTATGTCGGGGGGATCGAGCGCGGCGAACGCAATGTTGCGCTTGAGAACATCCTGAAGCTGGCGAAAGCTCTCGCCGTCGCGCCAGGAGAGCTCTTCAACGGCCTGCGCTAAAGCAGCACGGGTCTGCTCGGACCTGAGGTGCGGCAGGGCAGAGTTAGTTGGCGCAAGTTGGTGCGAAGAAAGAAGCCGGCTCGATTACGAGCTGAAGATGCTCCTCAAACGGAAGAGCGACGTTCGTGCCCAGGTGTCTGAAATGATCTCCGTGCCGAATGACTGGCGACGCTTGCTGACGCAGTGGACGAGCATGATCGACGATGTTCTTGCCCTTATCCGGGACCACTCCCACCACTGCCGGTGCGAGTCTGGATCGGCGACCGAAACAATCAGTCCGAAAGCGACAGCGGGGAGGCTGCTGGCTGCTGATTCCACAATCGGACGGTTTACGAAGGCCGCGCGGAGAGTGCTGTGCGGACGAGTGACTGCCACACGAGAGCGAGGCTGTCGGTCTGCACATTCCCCTTAGTGCACGATCACATCGGTCACCGCTGCGGTGCCGGTAGCTGCGCCCTGCGGCTCTGCGATCAGAACTCGCGTTCCGCGCCCTGACGGGTTCCGGCCTCCTCCCCCGGCCAAGATGCCGGCAGGGTCCCGTCTCCGAAAACTCCTGCCCTTGGCAACGCGGCTGTTAGCCGCGACTTGGGAGCAGCGCACCTTCGCGACCCTCCGGGCAGTGTGTCCCGAGTGACCGGGCACCAAGGAGATACACCATGCAGACCCTCAAGTCCATCTCGCTCTTCGCCACCGTCAGCAACGCCGCCATCAGCCGCACTTCCCGCAACGGCCGTGAATACACCGCCTTCGGCATCTCCATTCTTTCCGAAGACCGCCAGCAAAACTTCCACTACAACGTCGTCGCTTTCGGCAAACAGGGCCGCTACGCCAAGCCGCTACAGATTGGCACCCGCATCCTCCTCGGCATCCAGGCGCAGTCGCAGCCCGACAACATCGCCACTCTCCCGCTCCTCACCGCAACCTTTGTGCGGCCGATTCGTCCGGCCGCTGCAGCCTAGAACAGAGGCACGGCAATAGCCGCCGTGCCAGCATTGTCGAAATCTAGTGCTTTCTGCTCAAGACCTTTCGGGTGCTGCTCTCTCGAAAAGACCGGTACAAGGGTTTGGCAGGTCGCGCACTGCCATGTGCCAGCACAGTCTCCCGGTCGCACCTGCAATGAACGGAGAGTCGAGCGAGGATCCAAAAGTTTGACCCTAATGCAAAGTGCATTCACGATTTGCGGGACGAGATCAGCAAATCCGGCGTCTCTTCTTCGCAGTAGCGTGCGTCAACGACTTGTTTGACGCCGACCGCAATCGAGAGTTGAGTTTTATCGGTAAATCGTAGAAGGACCTCTCGACCGAACTCCACATCTTCTCGGATTGAGAGGCTAGCTAGCACCTTGCCAGTGACTTCAGGGAAATCCATTGTCGTGTCTTTCATGCGTGCCCTCCGCACCGTCCATGGTGTCCCTTATTAGGGGATTGGGTCAACTTCTACCCACACTTCAGAGGTGGCGGGTAGAATAAAACCGGAGGCACGGAAATCTCGGAAGGGTCGCAGCCCCGCGATGCGAGATTACTACGAAGAAGTGCTGTCTAGGATTATTTTTGCGCGTCAAGCGCGCGGATTGACCCAGTGGGACGTTTCCATCAGCCTAGGCATGTCTCACTCCTACATGAACAAGTGCGAGTCAGGCGAACGAGCGATCGACATCGCCGAACTGTGGGCCATCTGCCAACACTATGGCATTCCGCTTAGTGAAGTTGCTCCGGACGAGCCACTGCCGAACAAGCGCGACTAACGATTGCAGGTAATTTCGGCTGACCCGCCCCGACCGACCATGCCAAGCGTCATCTGCTCCGGCTCAAGCATTCTTTTCGCAATTGTGTTGTAGCTCCGGCTAAACTCGCTGAGAAGCTTCGAGCCGTTATCGGCTCGCGACGCTATGCGCTCGTCAAAGCAAAGATCGTTCTCGCGCAGGGGCCGCGATACATAACCCTCCCTCTTTGACCGAAGAGCCTGTGACTTGGTGAGGATAGCGACCCCGCCTCCCGCTTCGATGTAGGCAAAAGCCTCATCCGGGTACGAGACATGATCAATTGCCTTCGGGACGCAGCCTTCGACCCGCATTCGCTCCATGATCTGTCCATAAAGCACGGGGTGCGCTCTACGGTCGGTGAGGATCACACGTTCGCCGTCGATCTCCAGAAGTGTGAGCGAATCGCTGTCTGCCGCTGCGTGTTTGCGGGGAAGAACCACGTAGAGCGGAGTCTCCAAGAGCTTGACCATGGTAAGTTTCGGATTCTGGTCAGGCCGGGTGATCAAGGCCAGATCGAGATGCGCACTCATCAGGTCGTGAGCCAGTTCCGCAGAGGAACCGCTGTCCAGCTTGATTCGAAGCGAAGGGTAGAGCGGTAGATGAACGGCGTACAAGATATCCAGCAGAACAGGGTCTATGTCGGGCGACGCACCCACCCGCAGCACCGAAGTCGCAGCTGCACTCACTTCATGCAGGACCTGCAGAGCTCTCTCGCCGTAGGCCAGGACAAGACGCGCTTGCTCGACGTAGGCCCGGCCAGAGTCGGTCAACTGCACCCCCGCAGTCGTTCGAAGAAACAGCTTGCTTCGGGTCTGCAGCTCTATGTTCTGTATGCACCGGCTCACTCCAGACTGACTCATGGCGAGACGCTTGGCCGCTCGGGTGTAGTTCAGCTCTTCCGCCAGCGCAATGACTACTTCGAAATGCCTGATCTTTATTTTGTTCTGCATGGCCGATCCCCTGATCCCAGGAAACTAGGGGTCATTCTGCCAGCAATGGAATCGACGAGGTATCCACCGCCGGTACCCGATTATCCACAGCCCCACGGGGGAGTGTCAAACCTGATTCCTCCCGTCAGTTTGGCCGTGTGTGTCCTGTCAACGCATTAGGGTCGCTTCCGTTCACGTCTGACTTATGCGCACGAGTCATAAGCTCACCCAGGATAGTCATTGGACTTACGGGCATATGAACATTCACCTTCAAAGCACGTATTTAGAGGCCCGCATGTTCGACCAGAAAAAGCCACCTGCTTCCGAGCGCCTTTTGCCCATCATGGGCCATGCCGGCGTCGAGGCTCTGCTTGATAGTCACGCAGCCGCCGCTCTGCTCGGCGTTCATCCCCGTACCCTGCAACGTATGGTACTTCGTGGTCAGATTGCAGGCGTTCAGGTAGGCAAACTGTGGCGCTTCCGCGCCTCAGCAATCGACCACTGGATAGACCAGAAACAGGCAGGTTGAACTTACGCGTCTCTCGCGAAAACCCGCGTTTCTACTGGCGATTCACATGCGCATCGACTAAAATTGACTCAGCCATTAGCGCCGTGAGTCAAGGAGGCAAACCCTTGAAATCGCGAGCGTATTACCAGTTCGGAAGCCTAACCCTCAAGAAGCGGGCGAAGAGCGCAGACGTTTGGGAGTTCGGTACTACGAGGACACGGCCGGAGGAAGAGTACGCAAAGCGCTCTTCGTCGGCACGACCGACCTGTACAAGTCCGAAGCTCAGGCCCGAAAAGCCGTCGAAGCGATTCTCCTGAAACTCAACGCTGAAAAGCCCATGCATCACCTGGGAACCGTGACGTTCGGCGGTCTCTGTGATAGGTACATCGCGGAAGAGCTGCCGGAACGCTACTCCACACGTAAGTCGTACCTGTCGAACATCAACCTGCACATCAAGCCACGCTGGGGCGACTACCTCATCGGAGAAGTTCGGCCGATGGCGGTAGAAGGTTGGTTCAAAGAGATGGAGAAATCTCCCAAAACAAAGGCGCATATTCGAGGCGTGATGCACGTCATCTTCGAGTGCGCCGCGCGCTGGGAGCTCTTCAGCGAGCGGCGCAATCCCATCGGGATGGTGCGTGTCAAAGATTCGACCAAACGGCGGAAGCGGCCCATGATCCTCACCAGCGATACCTTCCAGGCGCTTCTGGCGAGTCTGCCAGAACCGTACCGGACGATGGTAGTGGTGGCGCAGTGCCTTGGACTTCGCGTGAGCGAAATCATGGGCCTGCAGTGGGGTGACCTCGACACCAGGCATCGTCAGCTCCTCGTTCAACGCAGCGTCGTGAACGGGCGGGTAGGCGAAGTGAAGACCGAGTACTCCCACGATCACGTGCCGATCCATGACTCATTGCTGAAGATATTGCTCGCGTGGCAGGAGCAATGTCCGAGAACGGAAGAGGGTTGGATGTTTCCCAATCCGCTCTCAAGCAAGCCCTACTACTCGACCGAGATCCAGAAGCGCTACCTGCGCCCCTCTGGATGCTGCGTCGTTCCATGTCCAGCATGTGGCGTTGGAACCGGTGAGTGGTGCGTTCAGGCCGGCCCCACAGCCAACGGGAAGCGGGTGCTTATCCATGCATCGCGCATCGAGGCAGCGGGGAAGTTCGCCGACATCGGCTGGCACACGTTCCGCCACACATACCGTTCGTGGCTGGACGAGACCGGAGCACCGATGAAGGTTCAGCAGGAACTTATGCGTCACGCCTCCATCCAGACGACGATGAATGTCTATGGACAGGCGATGCCGGAATCGAAAAGAGTTGCAAACGGGAAGGTTGTCACAATGGTGCTCGAGCCTTTGCGGGCGAGCGCCTGAACCCAATTTTCTTATTGGGAGTAAATGGGAGTGAATCGATTTTCCTGACTCACTCTAAGTTGTTGATTTGATTGGTTGCGGGGGTAGGATTTGAACCTACGACCTTTGGGTTATGAGCCCAACGAGCTACCGGGCTGCTCCACCCCGCAATACCAGTCTAATGCGGCTTCGGCTGCAGGTCAACCAGGCGGACGATCCCCTCGCGAAAGCTCGGTCCCTCACGACGCGTAGGCGAGGAACTGCGCGACAGGGCCTGGCCGGCGCGCGAGCGTTCTTGCAGGCCTACCCGCGGCGCCCGGAAGCGAGAGCAGTCTACGGCTTGCCGGATGCTCTGCTCCTGCGTAACTTTTCCTTCGCGTTCGGGTCTGCATCTATGACTGACAGGTACGCTTCGAGGTACGAGCCTCAGCGGCCTCCAGTGTTTTGCGAGGGGTTATGGCAAACATGAACAACTTGAATTGGACCAACGAAGTCATGCGGGTAACCCGCACCGTCTTTCTGCTTACGGGTATGATTGCAGTCGCTGGAGCCGCCTTTGCACAGGCTGCGGGCTCTGACGATCAGGTGGAAGCGAACGTCCTTAAGGCGCTGGCGGGTGCGCCCGAGCTGGCGAGCGCAGCTATCACCACCCGCACGGTCGATGGCACGGTAACGCTTTCCGGTTCCGTCGGCACGGAACAGGCTCGTCGCAAGGCAGAGAATCTGGCTGCGAATGCGAGTGGCGTCAAGAAGGTGGTGGACGAGCTCACCCTCGGGTCGGGGCAGGCCGCATCCGCCAGCACGCCGGCGTACAACGCCGCCTCTGATCCTGCACAATCTCCAACATCGATGGTGCTGCAATCGGATGGCACCTATGCCCCGGCCACGCCGGCGGATGGCCCGCAGCCGGGCAGCGCGTCCGCCAACATGGCGCAGCGTAACGACCCCGATGCCGACCAGGAACTGGACCGGAATCAGACGGCACCGGTTCAGCAGGGAATCAACCAGGCACCCTACGGGCAGCCCGGGTCAGGCCAGCAGAATGGCCAGTATCCTCAGCAAGGCTACCCGCAACAGCAGGGCTATCCTCAGCAGCAGGGTTATCCCCAGCAGCAGGGTTATCCCCAGCAGCAGAGCTATCCTCAGCAGCAGGGGTATCCCCAGCAAGGCTCCTCTCAGCAGGGTTATCCCCAGCAGGGCTATCCCCAGCCAGGCTACGGACAGCCCGGAGCGCAAACCCAGCCCTACCCGGATAGTCAACGGCGGCCTTTGAACGGATATCCGCCCTACGGTTATCCGCAGCAGGGACAGCAGCAGGGCTACGCGCCCGCGCCCGCCATGGGTCAGGCGCCTTACGACGCCCAGGTTGGCGGCCAGGCGGTCACCATCCCGGCCGGCGCGCTTATCCGCGTTCGCCTGAACCGCACTCTGTCGAGCAATCACACACAGCCTGGAACCACCTTTGACGGCGTCGTCACCAACGACGTGGTTGCCGGCGGCGAAGTGGCTATCCCGCGCGGCGCTACGGTGCAGGGAAACGTTGTGGATGCCAAGAGCTCGGGCGTCCTCAAGGGCAGGGGCGAGCTTTCGATCGAACTCACGCAGGTGACGCTCGGAGGCAAGACGTATCCGCTGCAATCGGACGTGTGGGCGCACAACGGTGGCGATAAAACCACCGAGACGATCGACAAGACGGCAGGCTTTGGTGCCGGTGGCGCTTTGCTTGGCGCACTTGCGGGCGGCGGCGTTGGCGCTGCAGTCGGTGGCGGTATTGGTGCCGCAGCGGGCCTGGGTTCGTCGGCTGCTTCGGGTCGCGGACAGGTGTTCATCCCGGCCGAGGGCATGGTCGCGTTCCACCTTGCAGCGCCTGCGGCCGTCACTACGGTTTCGGAGCAGGAGATGCAGCGGCTTGCTTACGGTGTTCCGCAAGGCGGCGATCGCCAGTACGGCGGGCAGCGCGGCTACGGCAACCCCTATCCTGCGCCTGCGCCGTACTACTATCCCTACGCGCGTTAGACACAGTGCACGAACATGAAAGAACCCCGAGGCCCAGCCTTCGGGGTTTTTCTATCTAGCGGCTCATCCGAGTACGATGCTTTATACTTTAGACTCGCCTCGCAGGGCTTCCTGTGCCGGCTTGCCGCGTCCGCTGTCTCTCAGCCGGGCAGCCTCAAGAAAAATCTGTGTGAAATGAAGGTCGTCAGCCAAGCATGATTCGTATTCTCCAGCAGGACAACAAGATTACCAAGGCTGTTTTCGCCGTCATCATCGGTGCCGCTGTGGTCACGATGGTCGTCACCCTGATCCCGGGTATCTTCGATAACTCCGGTGGTGGCGGTGATGTCAGCAACTACGCGACGGTGCACAGTCCAGGCACGTTGGGGCGGCTCTTCGGCGAGTCCGTCCCGGTTCCTCAGCAGGAGGTCGAGCGCGAAGCCCAGGCCCAGCTGCAGCAGCAGCGGCTGCCTTCGTTTCTGCTGCCGTATATGGAAAGCCAGGCAGGGCAGGCGCTGGTCAGCCGCGCCATTCTCAAGATCGAGGCCGACAAACTTGGCCTCGACGCCAGCGACAATGACCTCGTCACGTTTCTCCACTCCGGCCAGCTTGGTCAGATCCTGTTTCCGAACGGCAACTACATCGGCGACAAGGAATACATGAATTTTGTGCAGAACCAGCTCGGCATGACGCGCGGCCAGTTTGAAGATCTGCTCAAGAATGACATCGAGGTCCAGCGTTTGCAGCAGATGATCACTGGAGGTGTCTCGGTGTCGGATAACGCCGTTCGTGATTCCTACCGCGTCTCCGGCACCAAGGTGAAGTTCGATTACGCGGCGCTTTCGTCCGACGAGATCGGCAAAACCCTGAACCCCAGCGATGCGGACCTGCAGGCTTTCTTCAAGCAGAACGCCGCCCGTTACGCAACCGCGGTTCCGGAAACCCGCAAGATTCAGTACGTCTCGTTTGGCATCGACCAGCTGCCGGGCGGCAAGCCGCAGGTTTCTGACGCGGACGTACAGGCTTACTACGACGCCCACAAGGCCACCTACCAAGTGAAGGATCAGGTGAGGGCACGGCATATCCTGATTGCTGTGCCGGCCGGTGCGGACGCCAAAACCGACGCAGCCGCCAAAGCGAAGGCCGAAGACCTGCTGAAGCAGATCAAGGCCGGCGGCAACTTCGCAGCTCTTGCGGCCGCCAACTCCGACGACCCGGGCAGCAAGACCCAGGGTGGCGAGCTCGGCTTCATGCAGCCCGGTCAGACCGTGCCGGAGTTCGACAAGGCGCTATTTTCCATGCAAGCCGGCCAGACCTCCGACCTCATCAAGACGAAGTTCGGCTATCACATCATCCAGGTAGAGCAGCACGACCAGGCGCATCTGAAGCCGATCGCCGATGTAAAGGGCGAGATCGTGCCTGTACTCGAACAGCAGAAGGTGGGCGCCGCCGAACAAAGCTACGCTAACACGCTTGCCGGCGAAGCCAAACAGGGCGGCATCGATAAGGCTGCTGCCGCGCATGGCTTGAAGGCCGTCACGACGGATTACCTGCCCAAAGATGGCAGCATCGGCGGTGTTTCCGACGGTACCGCGATGCTGGCCGCGGCCTTCGGCGCTTCGAAGGGTGCGGCACCCGCTGCCGTCTCCACCGGCGATGGCTATGCCGTCTACCAGGTGGCGGATGTGCGCGCGCCGCATGCACCCGGCTTCGACGAGTACAAGTCGCATCTGCTGGGGGACTACCGGGAGCAGCAGGTACCAAACATGCTTGCCGCTCAACTGAAGAAACTCGACGATCGTGCCAAAGAGCTGGGCGACCTGCACAAAGCAGCTGCCGAGATGAATATCCCGGTCAAGACAAGCGACCTGGTAGGCAAGGACGGCCAGGTGCCTGAAGTCGGTTCGATGGCCGGGCCGGGCGCGCCTGCGTTCTCGCTCGCCAAGGGCCAGATTTCCGGGCCCATCAACTCAGGCAACTTCGGCATTGTACTCAGCGTGACGGACAAGATCGAGCCAAGCGCCGAGGAGATTGCCTCGAACTTCAACAAGACGCGTGAGGAAATGCTGGGTGAAAAGCGCGAAGAAGTCTTCCGCGTTTTTCTGGGTACGCTGACCGAAAAGTACGAGAAAGCCGGTGCGGTCCGGCTGCGCGTACAGCCCTCCAAACCCGGTTCTACAACGCCGCTCGGCAGCTAATCGTCATGCTGTTTCGCGCTTTCAGGCCCGTCTGCGCCTAGCGTGTCGACGGGCCCTTTAGCATCTGAAAGCTTAGAGGATTATCGATGGAGAAGAAACGTGTTTCCGGGGTCCTGCTGCATGTGACTTCCTTGCCTTCCTACGGGGGTGTGGGCGACTTCGGACCGGCCGCGCACAGCTTTGTGGACTTCCTCGCCGCCGCCAAGCAGAAGCTGTGGCAGGTGCTTCCGCTCAGCCCGACAGGCTATGGAAGCTCCCCGTATTCCGCGCTTTCGGCGTTCGCGGGCAATCCTCTCCTCATCAGCCTGGAGTTGCTGGTGGAGCAGGGCTGGCTTTCCGCCGAGCGCATCGCCGGGCTCGCCGGCCATGCCGGACCGGCGGACTATGGAGCCGCAACACGGGAGAAGATGCCTCTGCTGGAGGAAGCGGCCGGCAATTTTCTCGATAGCGCGACCGACGAGCAGAGGCTGCGCTTTCAGAAGTTTTGTTCCGACAACGCTTCCTGGCTCGTCGATTACGCCATGTTTACCGTGCTGCGGCAGCGCTTCGGCTATGCCAGCTGGCACGAGTGGCCGGTCGAATACGCGCATCGCAAGGGTGACGCGCTGAGTAAGCTGATGAACGAGGCCGGCCGCGAACTGGCGCTCGAGCAGACCATCCAATTCTTCTTCAGCGAGCAGTGGTGCAGCCTGCGTGCGTATGCCGGCCGGCACGACATCGAGATCATGGGCGATGTTGCCATCTTCGTCAATTACGACAGCGCCGATGTTTGGACGCACCCGGAAATCTTCGAGCTCGACGAAAACCTGCTGCCGATCCGCGTCTCCGGTGTGCCACCCGACTACTTCTCGGCGACAGGGCAGCGCTGGGGCAATCCGCTTTACCGCTGGAGTGTGCTCAAGGAGCACGGCTTCGACTGGTGGGTTGCGCGCATCCGGCGTGCGCTCACACTCTACGATTCCATACGGCTCGATCATTTCCGCGGCTTCGAAGCCTTCTGGTCGATCGCGGCCGACGAGCCGACGGCCATGAACGGGCAATGGATCAAGGCTCCAGGACACGATCTTTTCCTTCGTCTGCGCGAGGTGTTCGGCGAGCTTCCTTTCATCGCCGAAGACCTGGGCGTCATCACCAAGGAAGTGGATGAGCTGCGCGAGCAGTTCGGCATGCCGGGCATGCGCATTCTGCAATTCGGTTTCGCGGATCGCGGCGGTCACCTTTACCTGCCGCACCGGTGTGTGCCCAACACGGTAATCTACACGGGCACACACGACAACAACACGACCCTCGGCTGGTGGACGGACGATGCCACAGAGCTTGAACGAACCGCTGTACAGACTTATCTACAGACTATCGAGCATCCGGCGCAGATCGTCTGGGCGATGATCCGCGCAGCGGCGCGTTCGGTGGCCGACATCTGCGTCATTCCCCTACAGGATGTGCTGCACCTCGGCAGCGAGGCGCGCATGAACGTGCCTTCCGCCGGCGCGGGCAACTGGACCTGGCGCTATGCACCGGACGCGCTCCATCCGGACTTTGCGACCAAGCTGGCGGCACTGATGGCCATGACCGACCGCGATGGTTACGAGGTTCCGGTCGAAGGCGTCGACGCGGGCAAGCCGACAGAAGACGCGTCCAAGCGAGCGGACTTGGGCACTTCCATTTAGACTAATCAAGCAGCACTACCTGTACATCGAACTGGAGTTTGAATGCCTCTTTCCGGCGAAGCCATCCGCACCATGAATTACGTTGACGATATTTCCGTGACCCTGCGCCGGATTCTGACCGTTCTGCCCTCGCTGACCGAAGAAGAACGACAGAGGATTGCCGAGTACATTCGGGTGTCCGAACCGAACTACGAAACAGTGTTGAACTCGATCGCCAAGGTGTAGCCCTGGACTGCTCGGGTGTGGTGATTGCGGTGATCGGCGCGGGTGCTGCCGGGCGTTCGTTTGCCGCGCAGTGTGCCGCGGCAGGCATGCAGGTGATTCTTGAAGACGTCATGCCGGTGAAGCTGCGGCGGGCCGAGGAGCAGTTTGCCAGCCTGGGCCAGACCGTAAAGCTCGTCTTGACAGTCGAGGACGCGGTGCGCGAAGCAGACCTTGCGGTCGACTTCGTGCCCGATGAACTCGAGTCCAAGCTCGAGATCTGGAGCCTGATCGACCGCATGGCTCCGCCGAAAACCGTGATGTGTACGCCGAGCGAGGTGCTGAGTATTACGGACCTGGCTTCGTGTACCTACCGGATCGACCGCTGCGTGATGGTGCGCGGGCTGTTGGCCGGGGGTGACGCGCTGCGCATCATCACGGCGCGAGGCACGTCGGACGAAACGCGGTTGCTCGCCGAGGCTGCATTTACGGCTCTCGGGCGTGCGGTTTCAACGGAGCACGATCCGGACCTGCCCATGCTGTTGAAGAATATGAATGCTTCTGAGTTGGTCTAACCGGCGAGAACGCAAAAGCAACCGCAGATTCCTCCGCTTCGCTGCGGAATGACAACAAAGAAGCAGATTCCTTTCGCGAATAACAAAGGGTAAGGTTGCCTTGTTATTCCCGAAGGAAATCTGCGATTGTTTTTGCTCTTGTCCTGTGCCCAGTCTGGCGTTAATTGCTGGCTACATCAACCTTGTACGGATGCGTCAGCAGGTTGCGGGCCTCGTTGACGGCGCCCTGGGTGTTGTCGTTGGTCTGCACAGCCAGACGGTACTCGTTGACGGCACGTTCGCGCTGGCCGGTGATGTCGAAAATGCGACCCAGCTCGACGTGCGACCATACTTCGGTCCATTTGGGATCGTCGTCGCCGCGCAGTGCGTCGCGGAAGCTGTTGGCGGCCGACTGGTAGTTGTGCTGGGTGAAGAAGATTTCGCCGATGCGGTAAGCGGCGAGTGACGAGTTCTTGTTCGCGTCGAGAGCCTTCTGATATTCGGTGAGGGCGCCGGTGAGGTCACCCTGAGCGACCAGCGTCTGGCCGCGCAGCACCGCTACCTTGACGGCAAGGTCAGGAGTCGACTTGAGCACCCAGGCCTGGGGGTCGATGGTGATGCGACGTGGACGGCCGAAGGTTTCGACCGAGTAGGAAGAGTCCGTGCCGCTCACATCGACTCGGCGAATCTCAGTTTTGCCTTCGGTTTCGATGCGCAGTTCGACAGGCATGCGGAAGAGATCGAGGTCCTGAGAGATCGCTCCGCTGGTACGGAAACCCTTATTATCGCCCAGCCGATAGACGGTGTACTTGTCGGTGAAGGATGGAGCTCCGGTGCCATCGACCCACTGCGAGAAGAACGGGGTGAGCTGGAGCTGGGCGACATTCTGCGCGTCATCCTGCACGTCGCGCGAGCGGACGGACTTGTCGGTGTACTCCGAAAGCAGGGTGCGGAGGAACTTGGTGAACTGCTCGTCGCCGAGCTCCCAGCGCAGCATATGGAAGACCATGGCACCTTTTTCAAGCGTCATGGACTGGAACTGTGGCGAGTAGGGATCGAGCCGGCCCATGGTGGACAGCGGTTCAGTGTCGTAGGCAAGGGCGCCAGCGGAGACATCGCCAACTGCGTTCTGGAAGGCCTGCTTGCCGGCAGAGTCTTCGACGTAGAGGAGTTCGGCGTAGCGGCTCATGCCGTTGGTGATCCAGGCGTCGTTCAGGGTGGCTGGGGAGATCTCCGAGCCCCACCACTGGTGCGCCAGCGTGTTCGAGAGCAGACGGCCGGAGTTGTGGTCGACAATACGGTTGCCGGCGACGGCGGCAATGCCGGGCGCCCAGGATGCGGAGACCGAGTCAGTGGGGAGCTCGACAATGGCCATCTGGCTGGTTTCCGGCTGGCCGAAGGTCGTGGTCATGAACTCAAACTGCTTGGCGGCGGTCGAGCCAAAATCGAGCGCCCCTGCCTTGTGAGTGTCGAGGGTGTAGATCTGGAAGTTCTCGACCCGCTGCGGCGCGAGGAACTTGCCGGCGACAACGGTTCCGGGGAAGCCGGGCTTGGTCCAGGAGAAATCGTACTCGGTTTCCTTGCCGACGGACTTGGGCGAACCTGCCGGGCCCGATGCCACGACGCGCTCGTCCGACGGTACGCGAATGTGCATGTCGGCGGTGAAGCGGTCGGTGAAGAGGCCAGTCTGGGACATCGGGAACCAGCGGCCCGGGTAGAGCAGGATCGAGATGGGATCGGCCACCTGGGCAAGCTTGATGCCGTCGACCGGGCTGGTTTCGACCGTGGGGATGCCGGTGTAGTTGAAGGTCCAGGTGGTGGATGTGCCCTTGGGGATGGGCTGAGCCAGGGTGAAACGTACGGCATTCTGCGGGGTGAGGCGCTCGGAGGTGAGCGCGTGGCCCTGGGCGTCGGTGGCGGAGGTGATGGTTAGCCCGTTGTTGAGCTCGAAGGTGGGGGTGTTAAGGTCTTCGATGGCCGTGAAGGTGACGCGGGCGGTGGCGGTGAGGGTGCCTGCGGAGGGAACGAGATCGGCATCGATAACGTAGCCGGTAACCTTGAGCTGGGGGTGCAGCGGGGCCGCATCGGCGGTGGCGACAGCGAAGAGAGCGGCGGCGAGAGCGCCGAGCAGGCGGGAGGGAGCCATGTGGGAATCCTTGCGAGAGCTGCAAATATACTTCTTCAACCGATTAGACGCAGGTTCCCGCCATTAGGATTTGGGCACGTCGCGGCTACCCGGAGCCGCTTTAGTGCGATCGACAACGCCCCCCCAGGGACCCGATCAGCACGAAATCAAAGCGCTGACGGCGAGCCCTGTAGAGCTAAGAACAGCAATACCAGGCTCCGAATGTCGAGGCTTTGTTTTGCTTCAAGTTCGGACTGCTGTGAGACATTAGCCAGGTCTTCCTTTCGGCTGCCGCGCACGGGCACACAACCTGGGCCGTTCACAATCTTCGGCTCGCGCGAAGAGAGAACGCCCCGGAATTGGAAGCTCCGGGGCGTTCCGTAGAAAGGGGGACTTGGAACATGGTGAACTTGGTACGACCAAGCTTCAGATCACTGTTTCGATGTCGGGTATGCTCTTACTCGCCATCGTCACGTTGACCCTGATTGCCGCCGTAGTGCTGGTGAAACTACTGCTCTAATCAAGAACCCTTCGGGATAAAGGTTTAGCAGGCTCCCGGAGGCTTACCTCAAGTCAAGTCCCACAGCGGCCGTTTGTCAAGCTACTAATCAATCGAAATCTTCCGCAGCAGCTTGAAGTTCGAAAGCATCTGCCCGGTCCCCAGCACCACGCTCGCCAGCGGATCGTCTGCCACCGACACGGGCAGCCCCGTTTCCTCACGGATGCGCTTATCCAGATTTTTGATCAGCGCCCCACCGCCCGTCAGCACGATCCCACGATCCGATATATCCGCACTCAATTCCGGCGGTGTGCGCTCGAGGGCCACGCGAATACCGTTGATGATTGTCGCGATGCACTCACCCAGCGCCTCGCGGATTTCCGAGTCGTCGATCGTAATCGTCTTCGGCACACCCTCGATGAGGTTGCGCCCGGTAATCGTCTTCGTCAGCTGCTTGTCCAGCGGGTACGCCGAGCCCAGCTCCATCTTGATCTGTTCTGCCGTCCGCTCGCCGATCAGCAGGTTGTACTTGCGTTTGATGTACGTGATGATCGCCTCGTCCATCTGGTTGCCGGCCATGCGCACCGAGCGCGAATACACAATGCCCGCGAGCGAGATCACCGCTATATCGGTCGTGCCGCCGCCGATATCGACCACCATGTTGCCGCCCGGCTCCGTGATCGGCAGTCCCGCGCCGATGGCCGCCACCATTGCCTGCTCCACCAGGTGCACTTCGCTCGCCTTGGCCCGGTAGGCGGAGTCCATGACGGCGCGCTTTTCCACCTGCGTAATTTCTGACGGCACACCGATCACGATCCGCGGATGCACCATCATCTTGCGGTTGTGCGCCTTCTGGATGAAGTAGTTGAGCATCCGCTCGGTCTGCTTGAAGTCCGCGATCACCCCGTCCTTCATCGGCTTGATGGCGACGATGTTGCCCGGCGTCCGCCCCACCATCTCCTTGGCCTCGAGTCCCACGGCCTCAATCTCGTTGGTAATCTGGTTCACCGCAATGATCGAAGGCTCATTCACGATGATGCCCTTGCCATGCGCGAATACGAGCGTGTTCGCCGTACCCAGGTCAATCGCCAGATCGGACGAAAATAGGCTAAACAGCGAGCGCATATTGTGCACGCGCGAGTAACGGGACTGAAAGTTGTTCGAGGACATGCGGTCGGTTTGTTCCTGGTGTTAGAGTTCGTGAGTGGTGCCTGAACCATCATTGTACGGCTTCGATGCCCCTCCCGCTCACGCGCCCATCTGCGCCCTCCCATGCGTGCAACGTTGGCCTGCGGTGCGCGTCACCTGTCTATGCGTTCAAGGATCGGACCGAGCAGGTAAGCCACAAAGAATCCGCCACTCCAGATAAGGGCAGAACCCCAGAGTACAAACCGGCTTAGCTTACTGACCTCCCCGCAGGCGGTTGGATCGTCCGCTGTACAAACTGCTTTCCCTCCAAGCCTGGGTGCAACGACGTAGGTCATGGCGAAACTTGCGGCGATCAGCGTTCCTGCCATGCTGAAGGTCCACACCTTATGGCGAGAAAGGCTAACCAGCCAGGGAGCCGCCGAGAGAAGTGAAGCGACAGTGGTTCCCAACCCCAAAAGCACGAGGACGGAAGGAAGAGCACAGCAAATCAGAGTGCTGAAGGAGCTGAACAGGGAAAAATAGTTGAGCAAGGCCGCGCGCTTAGCCCTGTGTTCCGGCACGAGAGAGATGCTGGTTGAGGTCATCGGGCCTCCGAAATTGTGCTGTAGCGGAGGGTATCCGGCACCTTGCCCTTGGCTACCTGGGGCAGTTTTCCGGCGATGACGACAGTTTTGCCAAGCAGGTCCTTAAGGTCGCTGGGAGTTGCTGCCGCCTGCAGGGCAAAGCGGTCCTGGGTTCCCGCCACCTCGAAGAAAGGAGCGGCGGCGGTCCCGGTGATCTTGCCTTTCGCCACGATGGAGGCGTCCTTGTGTGTAAAGCCGTTCTTTTCGACTGCCTCGTTGAACTGGCGCATGGAAGCGGCGCTCCCGGGGCTGAGCTTGACCGAGACCAGGCCGGTGTTCAGGTCTACGTCTACGGTGTTCACCCCCTGGATACCCTTCATCGAGACGTGAATGGCATGGGCGCACGGTGCGCAGTCCATACCGAAGACAGTGAGGTTCACCTGCTGGTATTCCGCTTGAGCGGCGAGGCTGGAAAGAACCAGAGCTGAAGTTGTGAGAATCTTTTTCATAGGTTTTGTTTCCTTCAATGGGAGCTGTTGTGTCCGGAGAACCGGAGATAGCTGATGTTGATCGCGAAGCGAATGCGCTCACGACCATAGAGCGACTCGGAGGAGTCGCGGTAGACAGGGGCCTGCGCCCCACCTTCGATGGCTATGTTCCTCAAGATGGCGAGCACCGAGGGACCAAGCCAAATGCTGGTCGTGCTGCTGTTCGGCAGCACCTTACCCGCGATTTGAACGCTTCCCGTGTGCTCTCCGGTCAGCTCCGCAAAGCCGCGATAGTCCCACTGGTCATAGCCCCGCCGAAGCTTGGCAGGCCGATAGCCATAGACACCGCTCCAGGAGATGGTGTCGGGTCGACGATCGTGTGCGTTGGCCGCAAAGGTTGAGTATCCGCCCCCCGCCCACAGGTACTGACTTCGGGAGGCATACCCCGTTGCCAGCGAGCCGGCGATGCCCGGCTCCCGATGGAGACGGGCAAGAACGCCGGAGTCTTGTTGCGGGCCGGGAACGACCATGGCGAGAGACGCAGTCGATTCCATGCGTTTGCCTACACTCGTAACCGAATGGAGGAATCTCCAGGAAGCGCCTGCCATCCACTCACTGCCGGGCAGGATACGGCTCTCCGGCAGAGAGCCGCTCCCGAAGCTTGCCGGCAGCAGAGCGTTGATGGTGACGTGAGGGGTGACGCCATAGCCGCAGAAAGTTCCCGCGGACAACTGCGTCCCCAGCGTTCCATTGCGACCGAAGACTCCCAAATCGCAGCTCACTTCACCCTGCGAGTTGACCGGTGTGGCGTAGCCGAACACCGGACCGTGGTCCGAGGCACGCGCGGTGCTTGCCGGCACAAGTGTGCCGACAAGAAGCAGAATTGCTTTCATGTGTGCTCCCAGTTTGAAACCGAATGAAACGCAGGCACACGTTGGGTGCGCAGGTCATCGGGTTAAACGGAAGCGATCAGATGCGGAGAACGGTCGTCCTGGCGATGAGCAAGCCAGGCGGGGAGTGCTCATCGGGGAAACGAAAGCGGGACCCATCCGCTGTGCGTAGCGGCTTTGGAGCTGCCGCCATCCAGCCAACAAGAATGAATGCCAAGCGAAGATGCAATGCGGAAGCGGCAAGCTGCGGATGAACCACAGAGTGAATCTCGATCCGGCAACAGCCTGTCCTGGCCATTTCCCCGCAGTCACCGTGCATGGCGCGGCAGCAGGCGCGCTCTTCGTGCGTCCTGGAACTATCGGTGACACAAGCCAGCGACGGAGCCGCGGTGATCAGCAGCAGGAGAATCGCAACGAAGCTGGCGAAACGGCGCACTCCTCAAGTATAGGCGCGTCCTGCAGTTTTGTTCCAAGCCACTTTGGTTACGGTGAAGTCGATTGGAAGAGCTACTCCTTGCTTCATGCATCTTGAAGACTCATTAGCAGAGAGCGTTTGTACCCTGTGCCAAAATCGCTGCAGCCGTGACAACCCTCTACCCGCACACAGGCCAACGCCCCGCTCCATCCGGTAGAATCCTCTCATGATCATTGGTGTCCCGAAGGAAGTAAAAGACCATGAAAGCCGTGTCGGCGTCACGCCCGCCGGCGTCCACGCGCTTGCCGAAGCCGGCCACAAGGTCCTGGTGGAAACCGATGCCGGCGCCCTCTCCGCATTTTCCGACGACGACTACCAGTCCGCCGGCGCCGAAATCGTCGGCTCTGCCTATGACATCTGGCGGCTGGCCGATATGGTCGTCAAGGTAAAGGAACCGACCGAAAAGGAGTACAGGCATTTCCGCGAAGGCCTCGTCCTGTTCACGTATCTCCACCTCGCCCCGCTTACCGAGCTCACCAACGGCCTGCTTGAGAAGAAGGTGATCGGCATCGCCTACGAGACCGTGCGCGACCGCGCCAACACCCTGCCGCTGCTGACTCCCATGTCCGAAGTCGCCGGGCGCATGTCGGTGCAGGTGGGCGCCACCTACCTTGAAAAGGAGCACGGCGGCCGCGGCGTTCTGCTTGGCGGCGTCCCGGGTACGCCTCCGGGCCATGTCTGCATCGTCGGCGGCGGCATTGTCGGCACCAACGCGGCCAAAATCGCGCTCGGCATGGGCGCTCGCGTCACGCTGGTCGATCTCAACCTCAACCGCCTGCGCGAGCTCGACGACATCTTCGGCGGCCGTGTCCACACCCTTGCCTCGAACCCCTACAACGTCGAGCGCGCCGTGTGCGATGCCGACCTGGTCATCGGCGGCGTGCTCATTCCCGGAGCTGCTGCCCCCAAGATCGTTACCAGGGCCATGGTCGCCAAGATGAAGAAGGGCGCGGTGATCGTCGATGTGGCCATCGACCAGGGCGGCTGCATCGAAACCGCACGCCCCACCACCCACACCGACCCCAGCTTCGAGGTCGACGGCGTCGTCCATTATTGCGTCACCAACATGCCTGCGGCGGTGCCCTACACCAGCACCCTCGCCCTCACCAATGCCACCCAGCCCTACATCCTCAAGCTGGCCAGGCTGGGCGCGAAGGCCGCCATTCGCGAAGATAAAGGCATTGCCGAAGGCGTCAACACCTACGAAGGCCACCTCACTTACGAAGCCGTCGCCAAAGCCCAGAAGCGCGACTGGAGCCCCATCGCGCAACTGGTTTAAGGTTCTTGAGCGGTCAGCCAAGAGCATTCCGCATCCAGCACGAGGCCATTCCATTGACCACCGCCGAACATCGCCGCAAAGGATGGATCATCGCGCTCGGGGTCGGCACCCTGCTGCTGTTTCTCGCCTTCGCGTCGCTCAACGCCTTCAACTGGAAGTTTCTCAATCCGGCCACCATCCAGCAGATCGTCATCTTTACTGCGCTCTCGGCCGTGGCGTTCGTCCTCTTCGTCGCCGTGCTTCTGCTGCTTGCGCGCAACCTGCTCAAGCTCTACGCCGACCAGCGCTCGCACGTCATGGGATCGCGCCTGCGCACACGCATGCTGCTGGGCGCGATCCTGGTCTCGCTCGTCCCGCTGGTTTTCATGTTCGTCTTTTCTTACGGCCTGATGAACCGCGCCGTCGACCGCTGGTTTACCCAGCCCGTTACCCGCATGCGCGACGACTCCAACCGTATGGCGCTCGAGCTTTCGCAATATACTACGGCCAACGCACGGGTCGAAGCCGAGTCGATCGCCGCCGACCTTCCCTCGTTTGCCATTAGCCGCCGCGCCCTGGCCAATCGTCCAGCCGTGCAGCGCGTTCTGCGACAGCACCAGATCACGCTGCAGGGCGGCTTTGTTGTGCTTTTCTACGACAGCCGGGCCGTCGCCGCGCTCAACATGCCGCATGCCGGCACCGCCGCGGGCATCAAGCCCGGCCTGGCGGAACCGGCCGACGCCGATGCTGAAGAAAGCCCGGCAACCCTCGCGCCCGGCGAAAGCTTCGACACCAACGATCCTGCAGAATCCACCATCCTGGCCGCCGCTCAGCGTGGCGACGACCCCGTACTTACCCTGAACGGTGGCGATTACGCGCTGGCGACCAGCGCTCTTGTGCACCCCGGCAGCGAGCCCGGCGCCGTGGTCGTTGCCATCCCGCTGCCGCAGGGCGTGAGCGAAACCATGGCTCGTCTGCGCACCGAAACCGACGAGTACTACGCGCTCATGCGGCAGCGCCGTGTCGTGCGCACTACCTACCTGCTTCTGCTGCTGATGATGACCTCGCTTGCCCTGTTCGTCTCGTCGTGGCTCGCGCTTTATCTTTCCAAGCAGGTCACCAAGCCGGTGGAAGCCCTGGCCGACGCCATGGCTTCGATCGCCGCAGGCAACTACTCCTTCCGGGTCGGCGAAACGGCCACCGGCGAGCTCAGCGACCTCGTCAACAGCTTCAACCACATGGCTCACGATCTCGAAAGCAGCCGCGCCCAGGTGGAAGCTTCGACCGCCCTGCTCAGCCACGCCAACGAAGCGCTCAGCGCTCGCGGCCTGGAGCTGGAAGCTCGTCGCGCCGAGCTCGAAACCATGCTGCAGACTATTCCCAACGGCGTCGCCACGGTGGACAACGAAGGCCGCATCCTGCTTACCAATCGTGCGCTATCTGAGATGCTGGACCCCGGCGGCCGCCAGCGCTTCCTCGGCCAAACCCTGCAGGAGGTCTTCCCCCCCGATCTGATGGAGTTGCTCGACCGGCTCCTGCAGCGCTCCCACCGCATGGGTTCGGCTTCGGGAGAGATGGAGATGTCGGCTAACGGCGCCACCCTCAACCTGCTTGCGACCGTGGCTCTGCTCGAATCGACCTCTAACCGCGAGCACCTGGGCTATGTCCTCGTGCTTGAAAATGCGACCGAACTCCTGCGCGCGCAGAAGCAATCCGCCTGGAAGGAGGTGGCGCGCCGCGTCGCCCACGAAATCAAAAATCCCCTCACTCCCATTTCGCTCAACGCGGAGCAAATTTCCCGCCACATCCATCGCCTCGAAGCCGCCAGCGCGGACGCTCCGCCGCTTCCATCGATAGCCGTCATCCGGCGCTGTGCCGAGGTCATTTCCGCGTCGGTCGAAAGCATGCGCGGCCTGGTCGACCAGTTCGCCTCGCTCGCCCAGTTTCCCACCGCGCAGCCACGCCCGGCGGACCTCAACACCATCATCGAAAATTCACTCGCGCTCTTCGCCGGCCGCACCCAGAACGTCCGGATCCAGCGTCGCTTCGACCCCGCGCTGCCGCTCGTACTCGTCGATCCGGAAGCCATGAAGCGCGCGCTTTCGAACCTTGTCGACAACGCGCTCGAAGCCATGCAGCAGGCGCTGTTGCGCGAGCTCCGCATCACCACCTCCATGCTCGACTCCGGCCTCATCGAGCTTACCGTTTCGGATACCGGCGCCGGCCTGACGGATGAAATGCGTGAGCGCCTCTTTCTGCCTTACTTCTCCACCAAGCAGCGCGGCACCGGGCTCGGACTGGCCATCGCCGCCAAGATCATCCAGGAGCACGGCGGCACCATTCGCGCCGAAAAGAACGAGCCCGCCGGAGCCCGCTTCATCCTCGAACTCCGCCCGGCGAGCACCCCTGAAATGAACGCCGAAGCGGTCCTCGAAACCGCTGGCTAACCCTTTGAAAGCACGAGTCCTTGCTCTCGGCAAGAGTCCCTCAACCTCATGAACCACGTCCTTATCGTCGACGACGAACCCGAAATCCGCCACTCCCTCACCGCCATCCTCGAGGAAGAGGGCTATCTCGTCACCTCTGCCGCCACTGCCGGCGAGGCCCTCGCCTTGCTCCGCGATGCCCCCTACGATGTCGTTCTGCTCGACATTTGGCTGCCCGATCGCGACGGCCTAGACGCCCTCGCCGACATCCGCCGGCTCGATTCCGCCTCGCTTCCCGAGGTCGTCATCATCTCCGGCCACGGCACCATCGAGGCCGCCGTGCGCGCCACCAAGCTTGGCGCCTATGACTTCCTTGAAAAGCCGCTTTCGCTCGCCCGCACCCTCATGGTTCTCAAAAATGCCATGCAGGCCCGGCAGATGCGCGACGACAACACCGAGCTGCAGCGTCAGCTCGCTACCCGCAGCTCCGTCACCGGCACCTCCGTCCCCATGAAGGCGCTCCGCCAGCAGATCAAGCTGATGGCCCCCACCAACGGCCGCGTCCTGATCTTCGGCGAGTCGGGAACGGGAAAAGAGCTCATCGCCCGCACCATGCACGCTGAGTCGCTGCGCAAGGACCGCGTCTTCGTCGAACTCAACTGCGCCGCCATCCCCGAAGACCATATTGAAACCGAGCTCTTCGGCTACCGCCACGGGGCATCTTCAGGAAGCAACAGCGCTGCGGTTCCCAATGAAAAGCGCGGCACCTTCGAGCGTGCCGACGGCGGCACCCTCTTCCTTGATGAAGTCGGCGACATGAGCCTCAAGACCCAGGCCAAGGTCCTTCGCGCGCTCGACGAACAGCGCTTCCTGCCCGTGGGCGCCTCGCACCCCATCCATGTCGACGTGCGTGTGATCGCCGCCACCAACAAGGATCTCGAAGATGAAATCGCTCGCGGCAACTTCCGCGAAGACCTCTTCTATCGCCTCAACGTCATCCCCTTCTTCGTCCCGCCGCTGCGCGACCGAAAACAGGATATCCCGCTCCTCGTCAAGGAGTTCCTCGCCGAGTTTGGCCAGCAATACGGCCGGCCGCGCGTAGAAATGTCGGCTGATGCACTCGCCGCACTGCAGCAGTATCACTGGCCCGGCAACGTCCGCGAGTTGCGGAACCTCGTCGAGCGCGTCCTCATCCTCAACCCAAAGGCCCCGCGTCTCGAGCGCAAGCACCTGCCCATGCTGGTCTATCGGGAAAGTCGGGAAAGCCGAGAGCCGCGCGAACCCCGCAACCAGACCGGCAAGCCGGAGGAGTTCTCCACCCTGCTCGAAGCCCGCGAAGCCTACGAGCGCGATTATATCCTCAAAAAAATCGACGAGCACCACGGCAACATTACCCGCGCCGCCGAAGCCCTGGGCCTCGAGCGCTCGCACCTCTACCGCAAGATGAAAACCCTCAACGTCAGCGTGAAAGAGTAACGCGGGACGAATCCTGGGTTCAAGCTGTCCGCTTACAGCCCACAAACTCATAGCTCAAGAGCCGTGCCGTTGCCGCATGTCACAAGGCATCGAAGCAAGCACCTACATCCTTTTCCTTCCTTCTCGATCAGCCTGCATCGCAACGTATATCATCACACCTAGTTCCCGTGCCTCAACTCACCACAGCCCAGGCCTCGCCGGCACACCCCTCCGCACAAAACACCCAGGCCAACTGGGTGCTCGCGGCCGCCATCCTCGCCTCCAGCATGGCCTTTATCGACGGCACTGCCGTTACCGTCGCGCTGCCCGCCATGCAGGCCGCCTTCCACGCCAACGACAACCAGATTCAGTGGATTGTCGAGCTCTACGCCCTCTTTCTGGCCTCGCTGCTCCTGGTCGGCGGCTCGCTCGGCGATCTTTACGGGCGACGCATCGTCTTCACCTCCGGTGTCGCCATCTTCGCCGCCGGCTCCATCTGGTGCGCGCTGGCGCTATCCATTTCGTCGCTCATCGCGGCGCGCGGCATCCAGGGTGTCGGCGCGGCCCTGCTTGTCCCCGGCAGCCTCTCACTCATCAGCGCGGCGTTCCCGGAGGAAACCCGCGGCCGCGCCATCGGCATCTGGTCAGGCTTTTCGGCCATGACTGCCGCCATCGGCCCCGTGCTCGGCGGCTGGCTCGTCGATCACGCCTCCTGGCGCTGGGTCTTTTTCCTCAACATCCCGCTTGCAGTCGCTATCGTCATCATTTCCTTCCTCCGCATCCCCGAAAGCCGCAACGAACAGGATCATCAAAAGGACCGCCGCCTCGATTGGCCCGGCGCCCTGCTCGCCACCCTCGGCCTGGCCGGTGTCACCTTCGCCCTCATCGAAGGCCGCCGCTCTGGCGCCATCATCCCGCTGGTCGCCGTCTTTGGTGGCCTGGCGCTGGTCGCCCTGGTCTTCGTCGAAAACCGCCGCAAGTCCCCCATGCTCCCGCTCGGCCTGTTCCGCTCGGCCACCTTTACGGGCGCTAATCTACTCACGCTTTTCCTCTACACGGCGCTCAACGGCCTGCTCTTCTTTTTTCCCATCAATCTCATCGAGGTCCAGCATTACAGCGCGACGGAGGCCGGCGCCGCCCTGCTCCCGCTCATCCTGCTCCTGTTCCTGCTTTCGCACTGGTCCGGCGGCCTGATCGAGCGTTTCGGCGCGCGCCTGCCCCTCACCATCGGCCCGGTGGTTGCCGCTTTCGGCTTCGCGCTCGCCGCCCGGCCCTCGGTAGGCGGCTCTTACTGGACGACCTTCTTTCCCGCCGTCATGGTCATCGGCCTCGGCATGGCCCTCACCGCCGCGCCTCTCACTACTACCGTCATGAACGCCGCACCGGTCGACCAGGCCGGCGCCGCTTCCGGCATCAACAATGCCATGTCCCGCCTGGCCAGCCTCATCTCGGTCGCGCTTTTCGGCATTATCCTGGTCACCGCCTTCCGCACAGACCTTCAGCGCCGCCTCGACGCGCTGC
This sequence comes from uncultured Granulicella sp., assembly GCA_964282835.1. Lineage (GTDB taxonomy): Bacteria > Acidobacteriota > Terriglobia > Terriglobales > Acidobacteriaceae > Edaphobacter. The sequence continues at coordinate 3,127,881 of OZ196157.1, read as the reverse complement.
ATCTGCCGCCCACGCAGAAACAGGCCATCGAAGCCCAGCGCTCGCAACTCGCCGCCATCCAGACCACCGATCCCGCCGTCCGCCACGCCATCGACGAGGCCTTCGTCTTCGGCTTCCGCCGCATCCTCTGGCTGGCCATGGGGCTTTCGCTCGCCAGCGCCGCCTGCGCCCAGGTGCTCAGCAACAAACCCACGGGACGAGCCTCACCCTGAAGCAAGGGCGCTGTTTGCTTTTGTTGCCGTTCCGAAGGAACCTTTGTTGTCATTCCGAAGGATGCTGCGGTTACTTGCCTGCTCTTTGCAGTCCGGCCGATCGGATCGTGCGGCACCCAGGTCTCAGAAGCGAGACCCGGGGCACCCGCATTGTTGCCGAAGCATTTGTTTAGTGAATGTCGAACTGCTCGGGGTGGAGGCTGGGGTCGGACTTGACGAGGATGGTCTTGCCGCACATTTCTTCCATCTCCTGCAGCCAGTGCGTGGCGGGCGCCTTCAACTGCTTCACGACATCCGGGTGCACACGCAGCATCACGTCGCCGCGGTCGAGATGCTTGTGCATCTTGCGCATTTCGACGTAGATGTCGTTGCACACCGTGACCGGCGACTTGGTCATGCCGGTGCCGGCGCAGATCGCGCAGGTGGTCGAGAGGGTACGCTCGAGCGACTGCTTGACCCGCTTGCGGGTAATGGCGATGAGGCCGAAATCGTTGAAGTTGAGCACCTTGGACGGGGCACGATCGGACTTCAACTCCTCTTCAAGCGCGGCCATCACCTTATTGCGGTTTTTGCGCTCGTCCATGTCGATGAAGTCGATGATGATGATGCCGCCGAGATCGCGCAGACGGATCTGGCGGACGATCTCGGGGATGGCGTCGAGGTTGGTCTTGACGATGGTGTCTTCAAGCCGCGCAGTCTTGCCGACGAACTTGCCGGTATTGATGTCGATGGCCACAAGGGCTTCGGTCTGGTTGATGACGATGGACCCGCCCGACTTGAGCCAGACCTTCGAACGCAGGGCCTTGTTGATTTCCTCGGTAATGCCGAACTGCTCGAACAGCGGCGTTTCCTTGGTGTAGAGCTTGACGCGGCGGATAAGCGATGGCTGAAAGCGCTGGAGGAAACGCAGCACCTGCTCGTACTGCGATTCGGTATCGACCCAGATGGCGGAGAAGTTGTCCGTAACCTGGTCACGCAGGACGCGCTCGACGAGGTTGAGGTCGTGATAGATGAGCGCGGGCGACTTTGAGCTTTCGCTACGCGTCTTGATGTCTGCCCAGAGGTTGAGCAGGAAGCGCAGGTCGGAGCGGAGTTCTTCTTCGCTCGCGCCGGCTGCGGCGGTGCGGACGATGAAGCCGCCGGAAGCCTCGCCACGTTCGGAAAGCAGGATCTCCTTCAGGCGGCGGCGCTCGTGGTCGGATTCGATTTTGCGCGAGACCCCCGTGTGCGAAACCGTAGGCATGAAGACCAGGAAGCGGCCGGGCAGGGCAATATGCGAGGTGATGCGCGCGCCCTTCTTGGCGATGGGCTCCTTGGCGATCTGTACCAGGATCTCCTGGCCGGGCTTGAGCAGGTCGGAGATGGCGGGCAGGTTGGTAGCCTGCATGGAGTTGCGTCCACCGCGCGTGTCGCGCCGTCCGGAGCCGCCGGAATTGGAACGGTCGGAGCTCGGGCGATCGGAGACGATGCGATCGGCGCCTGGGCTTGAGAAGCCGCCATCGCGGGTTTCGCGGCGGCCACGGCTGTCACGCCCGTCGCGTCGACCATCGCGGCGTCCACTGCGGTCGTTCCGATCGCTGCGTCCGCGGCCTTCGCGGCGAGGCTCGCGCGGCTGCTCGGCAGAGCCTTCGGGGCGGGCAGCTTCGGGCTGCTGGTGTTCGCCTTCGAAGCCGCTGCCGTACTCGGAGTGCTCCGGCTGGTCCAACAGTGCGGGCTCGGCCTCGTCCCCCTCCTGCCCGCCCTCGCCCTCCTGCTCGTAGGCTTCGTCGTCGTCGGAGGAGGTTTCGCTTTGGAAATCCTGGTCTTCTTCGAGGAAATCCTCTTCGAAGTCGTCTTCGTCTTCCTCGCTTGTCGAAGGCTCGCTGCCGGTGATGTGATCGATCGAAAGATCGTGCAGCATGGAGGCGAGATCGGCGGCGCCTTCCAGCGTTTCCTGCTCGGGTTCGGCGCCGGCCTGCAACGTGGGCACAGGGGCGGAAGGCTGTTCGAAGTCGCTGTCGTCGTCCAAGACCTCTTCCTCGAGCATGCCGGAGCCGGGCTCGAAAGAAACTGCATGGTTGCTGACGACCGCGGCCTCGTGCGCGATGGGTGCGGACTCGCCGGCGGCTGCCAGCAACTCGGCATCCGGCTCGGCGACCGATGCCGGCAGCTCCGAATGCATCTCGCCGGTTTCGGAAATCGAGGTGAACTCGGCGGGCTGGTGCTGCGCTTGGGACTCTTCGGCCGCGTGGGCGAAAGCCTCCTGCAGAGCAGGGGAGACGGAATGCAGGTCGGCCGGGTCGGTTTCGACCGGGGCGCTGATGCCCTGTTCCTGCACAGGCTCAACCGCCTCGCTGGCGGGCTCGGCGAAGGCCGCGGTTTCGAGCGGCACATCCTGCGCGTGGGTAAACTCTGCCTCAGGCTCTGCTTCGAGCAGAGGGGCTGCCTGGCGGTACTCGCTGGGCGGGATAGGGTTTACGCGGAACGAAGCGGAGGCTTCGGTAGGCTCGTACTCGATGGGTTCGGCCGCGGCTTGTAGTGCGATGGGCTCGGGCAGAGGCGGCGGCGCGATGAAGGTGCTGTTGAGCGGCGTAATCAGGTGGCTGGACGCAACTGTGTCCGGATTGCTGAGATAGGTCGGCTCGGTAGGCTCGGCTACGGAGTGCGACGCCTGCGCGTTTGCCGGCTCATAGCTTGCTTCCGGGGATTGGCTGGCGGAAGCTTCCGGGCGGCGGTCAGGATTCTGGTTCGGGCTGGCGGTGAAGCGGTCGGGACGTGGGCCACGGTTGTCGCGGCTATCGCGAGAGCCACGTCCGCCGCGGTCGTTACGGTCATTCCGGTCGCCGCGGTCGTTGCGGTCACGTCCGCCGCGCGCACCGCGATCCTCACGGGAACTGCTGCGCGCTTCGTCTCTGGACTCCCCGGCCGGGCCGCGCGGGCGCAGGGTCTCGCCGGGAAGCACAAAGCCTCCGTCCCAGCCGGCGGCTACGAACTCGGATTTTGGCGCGGCGGCGGGCGCAGGCTCGGCTGCAGGCTGCTCCGAGGCCGGGCGGTACTTGGATAGGATTTCGCCAGGCAGGATGAACGGCTCGGCAGGAGCTTCAGGCTCGGCAGCCGCTCCGTAAGGCTCCTGCTCGTGGGTCTCGTCGGCACCCTCTACCTTATAGAGGCTGGCCGAAGGAGCGAAGCCGCGGGGGATACGCGGCGGTGCGGCGGTACGTTCAAGACCCGGCTCGGGCTGGTTGCCGGGCTGGTTTGTGAATTGGGTGTCACGTCCGCCGCGATTGCGGCCACGGTCGTTGCGTCCGCGGCGCCCGCCACGGTCGGTACGGGGTCCGCGGTCGGAGGCGGGACTGGAGACGCTCGGCTCGGCGGAGGCGTCAAGGTCGAGCCTGGATTCTTCCGGCTGCGGGTACGCATCGTCGATTGGGCCGGTGTTTCGCGCAGCCTGCGGAGCACGCAGCTGAATCGGGGGCTCTGCGACGAAGGACTGGGGGAAAGCAGGGCTTTCGGCCTCGTGCTGGTTGGCGGGCGCAGCCAGGGTCGAGGAGTCGCCCGCAGGACGCTCGCCGCGGGTTCCCCGGCGTCCCCGACGCCCGCGCCAGCGACGGCTGCCGTCGGCACCGGGTGCGCCCTCGCCCAGGTCTTCGGTTTCAACCGGCGTCGGGGCGGAGAGGATGTGGGGTTCGGGGGCAGCATAGGTTTCCTGCGGGCTGGGGGCTTCTATCGAGGCGCTGTTCTCGCGGTTGCCTCCGCGTTCGTTGCGCGGCCGGCGGTCGCGTCCGCCGCGGCGGTTGTCCTGGCGATTGCCGCTGCGGCTGGCGTCCGAAGCCGAACGTGCGGGATCGAGCCCGGCTACGGCCTCGTTGAAGAGGTCGGCATCGCTTGGCTCTGTTGAGCGGGCTTCGCGTGGGGCAGCCTCGCCCAGGGGTTCGCGATTGCCGCCGCGGTCAGAGCGGTTGCCGCCCCGGTCGCGCCCGTCGCGCTGGTCGCGTCTGGTTTCAGAACGGCCCTCCGCGCGGTTGCCGTCGGCAAGCTGGCGCGGCTGTTCCTCGGCGTGGCTTGCGTTGCCTTCAAAATCGGCGGTCTCGCCGGCTTCTTCCATGAAGTCCGTGATGTAGAGGAAGGCGTCGCGTTCCAGGCCGATGTCGACGAAGGAGGACTGCATGCCGGGCAGCACGCGGGTGACGCGGCCGTTATAGATGGAGCCGGCCAGGGTGTATTCGTTCTCGCGCTCGTAATAGATCTCGGTGAGAGCGTCGTGTTCGACGATGGCGAGGCGGGTTTCGTGGGGTGTTGAGGAGATGTAAATCTCTTTGGACATGCGCGGTCTGCTTTCTGCCCGCCCGACTTAGGTCAGGCTCGGGCGGCAGGCGCAGAGCAGGGGTTCGGAAGCAGCGCTAGCGGGGAGCTAGGCGGTGCACCCCGTGGGAGGGGACGGGCGCGGGGATGCGGAAGCTGGAGCGGCGAGTTCTGTCCTGAGGTGTGGGTACACTTCTGCCCTGATGCCGGAGCGGGTCAGGGTTGCGAAACAGAGGGGATCGGACGCGTTGCTGAATGCTTCGAGCGAGAGGACGCGGAGAAAGGTGGCTTGGACAACCTCTGTGTGAGGCGGAGCCGTTTGCCTTCCGGATGCGTTCATTCCCTATGCCTGTCCGGCCAACGGAGTCGAACTCAAGCCTGGCCGGCCTTCTGAAGAAGTCTTGTTGCCACCCGGCGGCGCCTTGCGCCAATGCGGGGCGGTGTGGTGCCTGAACGGCGTCTGGCCGTTCAACTACCTACAGTATGCACCAGAATATTGGCACGCGCGATCTAAATGGGATTTTCGTAACTGAAACACGGAAATCCCCGCCATCTGCCGGGATGGCAAGATCTTCTTGCTTGGCTTGCTCAAGTTTTTTGCGCATGATCAAAAAATGTAAAGGAGAATGCAGGCTACACGAATCAGTTGCATTCTCCTCAAGGGGGTTGTTCATGTTCGACGATCTTCTCGCACTTGGCATCGCACTCGGCCTGCTGGGATGCATGGCGCTCTGGATCCTGTGCCTTCCGCTCATCGACTCCAAATGCCGCAATCTCATGGAGCGGCGCAGAAACGGGCTAGTTCACAAAGCGGCGCATGCGGATGTTCATCACAATGCCCAGCGCGAGAAACGTGAACAGGACGGACGAGCCACCATAACTTAGCAGAGGCAGGGGAATGCCCGTGACCGGCATCAAGCCGACCACCATGCCCACGTTGACCGCCACCTGAAAGACCAGCACCGCGACCACGCCCATGATGATGTAGGCTCCCGGTGGATCGGCCGCAGTCTGGGCGTTCTGGATCAGGCGCATCAGGATAAGAAAGTAAAGTAGCAGGACGGCAACCGCGCCGATGAAGCCGTGCTCTTCGCTGAGCGCGGCGAAGATGAAGTCGGTGTAGGGGATCGGGAGGAAGTCGCCCTGCGTCTGGGTGCCGCGGTTGGTGCCCTTGCCCCATACGCCGCCGGAGCCGACGGCGATCAGCGACTGGCGGATCTGGTAGCCGGAGCCCTTGGGATCTGAATCCGGGTTGAGGAAGGCGTTGATGCGGGCCTGCTGGTAAGGCTTGAGGCGCTTGCCTGAAAGAAAGGCGATGCCCCCGATGGTGGCGATGACAAGCACGATAACAGCGACCTGGCGCGGCTTGATGCCGCCCAGAAACAAGCCGACCAGCAGGATGGGAAAGTAGGTAAGGGCGGTGCCGAGATCGGGCTGAATAAGGACCAGCACCATAGGCCCGCCGACCAGCGCGAAGGCTTTCAGAATGTCGGGCCACAAAAGGTCCTTGCCGGTCAGGTTCCAGAAGTAGCGTGCAATGGCCAGAATCAGGATCAGTTTGACCCACTCGGAGGGTTGAAAGTGGATGCCGCCACCCAGATTGATCCAGCGCCGGGCCCCCAGCACCTTCTGGCCGACCAGCTTGACGGCGACAAGCGAGACAACGGAAATGCCGTAGGCCCAGGGGGCGAGATCGAGCAGGCGATGGTAGTCGACGAGCGAGACAAGGAACATAAGGACCAGGCCGGTAAGCAGAAAGAGGATCTGCTTGTGATCGAAGCCGTGGAACTTGGTATGCAGCGTGGCGGACTTGATTTCAAGCACGGAAAAAAGAGACAGCAGGCCGATCATGGAGAGGAGCGGCCAGTCAAAATCGCGGTAGGTGGAGAAGCGCTGCATCGCTACTGGCCCCCGGTTGGCGCAGGTGCTGGCTGAGCCGGCTTCGAAGGCGAGGCAGGAGCCGGCTTTGGTGCGTCGGCGCGGAGGTTGTTGGCTTTTGCCCGCTGCTTGGTGACGAAGGCGTTGACGACCTGCGAGGCAAGCTTGGCGGAATTGTTGCCCCAATTGCCGTGCTCCCACAGCACGGCGACCACGATATCGGGGTTACGGCGCGGAGCCATGCCGACGAACCAAGCATTCGGCAAGGTGTTATGGCCCTTGCTGGTTTTCGCCAGGGCGTCGTGGCCGATTACCTGCGCGGTACCCGTCTTGCCGGCAAAGTCGATGCCTTCAAGATGCGCGGCGGCGGCGGTGCCGGTCAAAGTCACCTGCGCCATGCCGTCGGTGATCGTCTGCCAGGCTGCGGGGGTCAGGGGGACGCGCTTGTCGCCGCTGCCCGGGTAGGTGTCGTGCAGGGCGGATTCAAACTCCGGGCCGACTTCGCTGGGGAACACGAGGTGCGGGCGAAACAGGACGCCGCCTGAGGCGATACCGCCAAGCGCCCGCGCCATCTGGATCGGCGTGGCGGTGACGGCGCCCTGGCCGATGCCGACCGAGATCGTCTCGCCCGCATACCACTTGCGGTGGTACTGCTTTTCAGCCCAGGCGGTCGAGGGCACGGTGCCGGAGGCTTCGTCGGGCAGGTCGACGCCGGTGTGCTGGCCGAGGCCGAGCGCGGTGGCGTACTCGGCGATTTTGTCGATGCCCAACCGGTTGGCCAGCGTGTAATAAAAGGTGTCGCAGGAAAGAGGAATTGCATTGTGGATGCTGACCCCGCCGTGGTGCGCGTCGCAGGCAAAGAAGTGGCCGAAGAAGCTTGCGCCGCCGGCGCAATTGACGTGCAGGTCTTCCGCGATGCCTTCCTGCAGGCCGGCCACGGACATGATGATCTTGAACGTGCTGCCGGGCGCGAGCTGGGCCTGGATGGCCTTGTTGAGCAGAGGGTGGTCGGGGTTGTTGAGGATCGACTGCCAGTAGCTGTGGCTAAGCCGCACGGAAAACTCGTTGGGATCGAACGTGGGTCGCGACACCATGGCGAGGATTTCGCCGGTATGCGGGTCCATGGCGACGATGGCACCGTTTTTGCCGTCGAGCGCCTGCTCGGCCGCGCGCTGGATGTCGAGGTCGATGGTGAGGTGCAGATCCTTGCCGGGTACGGCGAGCTCCTGGCCCAGGAGCCCCAGTTCCTTGCCATGCGAGTTGACGATGACATCGCGCGAGCCGTCGCGGCCGCGCAGCAGCCCGTCGTAGGTTTCTTCGACGCCCGAGCGGCCCACCACATCGCCCGGCGAGTACGCGGCGTAGCGGTCGTCGGTAGCCAGCATCTGCTCGGATACTTCGCCGACGTAGCCGATGAGGTGTGCGGCGAAGCCGTCCTTGGGGTACAGACGACGCTGCTCGTCCAGGGTTTCAAGCTCGGGCAGCTCGTCGCGGTGGGCTTCGATGAAGGCCTGTTCGTCCGGTGTGATGTCCTGCTTGAGCGGGATGGGCTGGTACTTGGGCGCGAGCGCGTAACGCCTGAGCGTGGTTTCGACGGCTTCAGGCGTCAGGTCGAGGCCGCGGGCGATGAGGGGGATTTCGGTGGCGGCATCGTGGATCTGCTCGCGCAGCAGGTAGCAGGTGGTGCTTGGATAGTTATCTACCAGCAGGCGACCTTCGCGGTCGAACAGACGTCCGCGCGGCGCGAGCACCGGCACCTTGCGGATGCGGTTCTGTTCGGCGAGCGAGCGGTAGTTGTCGGTATCGAGCACCTGCAGGCGCCACAGCCCAAGCACCAGAATGGCGAGGATCGCGACCACTATATACTGCGCGGCGTGCAGCTTGCCGGGCGAGACTTTGTCGTTGCGCTCGTTAAGTGGACTGAGGCCGGGTTGCGGAAGGGTGGACATCTGGTTTCAGTTTAGATGCTTGGCGTGGCTGGTTGTCGGGATGGATACCCCACCTTCTGCAATGATCCAGAATCTTGATGGAAGGCGAACGTGAGTTGAGCAGGTCGCATTCGCAAGGCACATGCGTTTCGACAATTCCTGTTATGGGAACTACCGTCGATTTAGAGGGTTCCGTGCTCTATCTACCTCATCGGCCTGAGAGTAGGCTCACGCTAGAAGTACGGATCAGTCGTCCTCGTTCCATGAGTTTCACTGTAACCGTGCCGAAGCCTCCTCCCCTTTGCCATCCTGGTCCTCTTGCGCATTGCGCGCCTCATTGACATTGCCGCGCATCCGGAGGCTGACCCGATTGCTTGTTCTGGCCGTGCCTGAGCGATACGGGCTGGCAGGCAGTGGAAGAAAGGACTCATGACACAAGACAGAACCATCCGACGCTCTTGGTCTCTGGGCCTGCTTGGTGCCGGGATCGCGCTTCTTGCCTGTTTTCCATGGCTGCTCACCAATGTCTTTTCCTCCAATTATGAGCCGCACGGCTACTGCTTCCTCTGGGACCCGCGACTTGTCGGCCTGCATGTCACATCCGACCTGGTGACCGGGATTGCCTATGTGGTGATCGCCGTGAGTCTTGCCCGCCTGGTCTATATGACCCTCCGGGAGATTCCTTTTCAGTGGATGTTCTTGATTTTCGGCATCTTCATTCTCGCTTGCGGTTTCACTCACTTCATGTCGATCGTCGTGTTGTGGCATCCGCTGTATTGGCTGGAAGGCGACCTGAAGCTGATCACAGCGTGCGCCTCGGCAATCACGGCGGCAATGCTTCCAGCCTATCTTCCAGCGATACGCGGCGTCATTCGAGGCGCGGCATCCTCGTTGAAGAATGAACGACGCCTCAACGCTGTTCTTGAATCGACCTCCGATCAAGTGGTCACGATCAGCCACGAATGGATCGTGCTGTATGCGAACCGGAGAGCCGTTGCCAATTTTCGAGAGCTGAAGATCGGCGCCAGCTACTGGACCTGTTTCCCGACGATGCTCGGCGCGCCCACCGAACAGTATCTGCATGCCGCCATGACCGAGCGCTCCGAGCAGAACTATGAATTGTTCTTTGCGCCCTACCGACGCTGGTACAGGGTGAAAGTCTTTCCCGTTGTGGAGGGGATCAGCTTATTCTTCAGCGACATCACCGAGGCGAAGAAAATCGAAGAGCAGTTGGCGCTCGAACAATTGCTTCGCGAGAAGCGTATCGAGGCGCTTACCCACATGGCCGCTGGACTGGCCCACGAGATCAGCAATCCGCTTGCGATCATCCACGGCCTGGCCAGCGACCTGCTGCAACTGGCCCCGGACCAGGCACCCGTTAGCTCAATCGACCCGCAGGAGGTAAGGCACGCCTGCGAGAACATCGTGAAGACGGCCACTCGCGCCAGCAACATCCTGCGGGGCTTGCGCGGTTTCGCCCGCGAAGCGGCCCAGGACCCCATGGAACCCGCCTCCATCTACGAAATCGTAGACCAGTGCGTGGAACTGCAGAAGCCCAAGCTGGAACGCCACGATGTCGATTTCACGGTCAGCATGGAAGCCGGAATTCCCAGCTTTCTTTGCCGCGAAGTTCAGATCGGCCAGATCCTCACCAATCTGTTCAACAATGCCTTCGATGCGATCACTCAGTCGGATGTCCCCGAGCGCTGGATCGACCTCACCGTCAAGTTGGCCCTGGACTATATCTGCATCGATGTTATGGACAGCGGACCGGGCGTCGAAGAACGCTTCAAGGAACACCTGATGGAGCCATTCTTTACCACCAAGGAACTAGGTCTTGGCATGGGAGTCGGTCTCAGCCTCTCGCGAGCGATCGCGCAGGACCACAACGGCACCCTTACGCTGCTGAAAGATACCCGACACACCACCTTTCGCCTCTCTTTGCCGATCTCTGCCGACCCCGTCGCAGAGGTCCAGCGGGAGGCATCTTTCGAAGGAGACCCGGCATGAACCTTAGCGAAGCCAATATCCTGATCGTCGACGACGAACCCTTCCTGCTCGAGATCTTTGCCAAATGGCTTATCGCCGTTGGCTGCCGCAGCGTTTTCACCGCAGCCCACGGGGAAGCCGCGCTTGCCATCCTGCAAGTCCAATCGATCGATCTGCTGCTTACCGATGTGCGCATGCCGGTGATGGATGGCCTGACCCTGGTTCGCCGCCTGGGCGAAACGGGGTCCACGCTGCCCAGCATCGTCTTCGTCAGTGGTTTCGGCGACGTCGATCGACGTGAAATGTATGCGCTTGGGGTGGAGGCGTTTATCGCCAAGCCCTTCGACCGGGACGAGCTGCTGGCCGTGCTCGAGAGAGCGGTCGCGGAGCGGTCAGAGCTGTGGCATACGGAGATGGCCGCGGCCCCACGGCAGTCCTTGCTGGTGCGGGCGGACCGGATGGACGAGAAAGCAAGCCTGGAGACGATCGGGCTGGGGCGAGGCGGCGTCAGCGTCTGCTCCCTTGAACCCCTCATCCCCGGCAAGATCGCTTTCCGGCTGCTTCTGGCGGACTCGGCAACCGAGGTAGCCGGACAGGGCTTTGTCCGTTGGTACTCGCGGACCGACGGCAAGGCGGGCATCGAGTTCGCCTATCTGAACCCCGCATGTCGCGCATCGCTGACCGCGGCCATTGTCTCGGCCGCGCCACGCAGCTTTATTCCGGGTTCGTGAGGAAGCTCGAGGAGAGGTGATGGGGGCGAGTGCAGGGCAGTGCCCATGGGGGAGATCCTGCGCCTTTGGCTCGGAATGACGGCTTATGGTTCGGCGCGCGCGACGGCAAATGCAGATTCCGTTCGGGAACAACAACAAAGAGGAAAACGCAGATTCCCTTCGGGGCAGACTGCCTCAGGCAATGACGGGCGAAAGAGCAAGAATGATGAGTCAGAGTCATGGAGCTACTCGCGATGCTTGAACCTATCCAGGAGGAGGAAGAGGGGGATGGCGATTGCCGTGTTCAGTCCGGCGCGGATGAGCTCGTGGACCCACAGCGGATGCAGGGCGCGGTTGCCCAGAAGCGTGTGGTCAATGAGAAACAGCAAAGCCGATTGCAGCAGCGAAAAGCCGAAGATCATGAGCACACGAAGGATGCTATTTTCCACGTCGACCTGCAGGCCGATCGACGAGGCGGCGTAGCCGATGATGGTTTTGGCGATGCCGTTGATGCCGATGGGCTGGCCGGTAAGCGCGTCCTGAAAGAGGCCGATGATGGCTCCGGTGATGGCGCCGGTGATGGGATTGCGGCGGGCGACGGCGAAGAAAATGACCGCAAGCAGCGGGAGATCGAGGATGAGCAGGCGAGGGAAGACCTTGGGCAGGTAATGCTGCAGCACAAGCAGCAACAGCGGCACCAGGATCGTGACGACCGGGCTGAAGTGGTACTCGTCGAGCTCGCGGCGGGATGTGTAGGAGTGATCGGACATGGCGGGCTAGTGGGGTGCTCCGGGAGTGAGCTGCTCGGCCGGCGGCGTGGTGTTGGGGCTGTAGCGATCGGGGTGCAGGGTGGGTTTCGGCCTGGGCACAAGCTCGGTGGAGTTGTTGGCGGGCGGTGGTGCGTCCGGTTTGCCCGGCTCCGGCTTACTCGCATTTGGCTTGCCCGCATTTGGGACCGGCGCGTTCGGCTGGCCTTCGTGCAGGCTGGGCAGGCGCTCGGCGGTGATGTCGGCGGCCCGCGTCTGCGCGTCGACGGCAAGCTCGGCCTGGGCTTTGGGGTCGAGCGCGGCACCTAGCCCAGTGATGACCAGCACCTCGTCGAGTCGGTTGAGATCGGCCGCCGGGTGCAGCAGGATGGCCGTGTAGGGCTGGTGCTCGGGGTCGGGCGCAATGGATTCGATGGTGCCTACGGGCAGCCCGCGCGGATACACCTGGTCGCCGCCCGAGGTGAGAACCTGCTCGCCGGGATGGATGCGCGAGTCGGCGGTGAGGTTTGCGATCACCAGCCGGCCGGTTGCGGTGCCGCGCACAATCGCCCGGATGCGCGTGGATTGCAGCAGCACGCCAGCCCCGGAACTGGGGTCGGAGAGCAGAAGCAGCTGCGAGGTGTGGCGGCCGACATCGCGCAGCTTGCCCACGATGCCATCGGGCGTAATGACCGCCATGTCGGGCTTTAGCCCGTCCTGCCAGCCTTTGTCGAGTACGAGCATGCGGCCCTGGTCGGTTGCCGAGGCGCCGATGATCTGCGCGATGACGGTGGAACTGACGTAATGCTGGCGAAAATTCATCAGGCGCTCCAGCCGCTGGCCTTCGAGCGCGTCTTCTGCCAGGGCGGCGCGCTGCAGGCGGAGCTGGGCGATTTGACTTTGCAGATCGAGATTCTGCTGGCGCACATGGCGGAGATCGAGGTAGTTGAGCCAAGTGGAGCGCACGCCGTGCCCGGTGCCGGTAAAGCCGCGTTCGAACGGCGTGACCAGGGCGAGCGCCCACAGTCGAACCAGCAGGACGTGCTTGCCGTCCGGCCGCGCCGGATCTTCGGGACGGCGAATCTGCGTCGCCAGCAGGATCGTTTGCACGAGCAGGATCGCGATGAGGACAAGCGCATTTTTGAACCGGCTGAAAAAGGATTCCATGAGGGATGCGTGCTGCATCCATTATCAGGGCTGCGAGGCCTTAGGGTTGTAGGAGGGGAGTAACAGGATGGGGACATGGCCGGCCGGCCCGCGGGTGCTCGAGCGAGTGTGGGATGGAACTCTTTTTGCCATCGATTCGCCGGGCTTTTACAAGCAGAACGCGGCGCGCTTTGGCGATGTCTGCAGCTTTGTTACGCCCAACGGCTTTCGCCAGTTCCAGTTCAACCACCCGGAGACGATTGCCGACGTGCTGGTGCGGGATGCGGGCCACCACGTGCGCGGGGTGGTGCTGCGGCGGGCGCGGGGCATCCTGGGGGATGGGCTGCTGACCAGCGAAGAGCCTTTGCACTTGCGCCAGCGCAGGCTCGCGCAGCCGGCATTTCATCGCGGCCGGCTGGCCGGGTATGGGGCGGAAATTGTGCGCCTGACCGGCGAAATGGTTGCCGGCTGGACGAGCGGCGAGGAACTGGAGGTGCATGCGGCCATGGTGCGGCTGACTCTGCGTATCACCAGCCGCTGCCTGCTTGGCTCGGACGTGCACCAGAGCGTACAGACGTTTGTGGATTCAATGAGTACGTTCAACGACTACCTGCCGTTTGCGCTGCTGCCAGGAGCGCAGTACCTGGAAAAGCTGCCGATCGGCCCCATGCCCGGGATGAAGCGTGCGCTCGACGCGTTGGACGCGCTCATCTTTGGACTTATCGCCGAGCGGCGCGGGCGCGGTGTGAGCGGCGACGACCTGCTCGGCATGCTGCTCGAGGCGGAGGATGAATCCGGCCGCATGGATGACCGGCAGGTGCGCGATGAGGCTTTGACGATTTTGCTGGCGGGTCACGAAACTACGGCGAATGCGCTCACGTTTGCACTCTGGTGCGTAGCCCGGCACCAGGGCGCGCAGGCGCGCATGGTGGCTGAAGTCAATGCCGTTTGCGGCGGCCGCGCCCCCGAGGCTGCTGACTATTCCCGCCTGCCTTACTGCACCCAGGTATTTGCCGAGTCCATGCGGCTTTATCCGCCGGCCTGGGTTGTCGCCCGCACGGCCACTGCGGATTACACCATGCGCACCGGCGAACGCATTCCGCGCGGCGCGCACCTGATCGTGTCGCAGATGGTGGTGCATCATGACGAACGCTGGTGGCCCGAGCCGACGCGTTTTGACCCCGAACGCTTTACCGAAGCCGCCAAGGCCGGACGCCCGAGGTTTGCGTACTTCCCGTTTGGCGGCGGTGCCCGGTATTGCATCGGCGAGAGTTTCGCCTGGATGGAAGGCGTGCTGATGCTCGCCACCGTGCTGCAGGGCTGGAGCCTGCGCCTGCCGGACCCCGAGCAGGAGGCCCTGCCGATTACGCCGAAGTTCACCATTCGGCCGTCGGGTGCGGTTGGGGTTGTCGTGGAAAGACGGAAATGAAGGTCAGCTATACTACGGGGCATGGATTCCGGACCGACCGCTGTAGCTGGTATGGACCGCATCACCCATGATCCAAGTGTCATGGGCGGAAAGGTGTGCATTCGTGGCATGCGGGTCACTGTGGGGATGATCGTCGGCGAACTTGGCGGCGGCAATACGGTGGACGGGCTGCTCGATGACTTTCCGTACCTCGAACGCGAAGATATTTTGCAGGCAATGAAGTATGCCGCGTGGCTCGTCCAGGAACATGACTTTGTTCTGGAAGCAGCTTGAAGGTTTCAAGTCGATATGAACCTCTCGCCAAAGTGGGTTCATTTTCTGTTTTCAGCGGGGATCGAAGCGGTGCAATGGTCCAGCCTTGGCCCATTAAATGCCCCGGACCCACGCATCGGGACTGATGCCAGCGAGCATGGCTGCGTCGTGTTGAGCCGCGACCTGGATTTCGGAAAGCTCGCGGTAGGTGGTTCTTTCCAGAATCTCCGTGTGCTCCTCGTCCGGGTAGAGTTCGCGCGACCGGATCAGATCGGCGCGGAGGTGCTTGACGCTCCATCGCGTTACCGTTCTGACTTGGAGGCGGGCGGGGCCGTAGTCGGCTTGAGCCTGAAGGGCACAAGGCTGCGGAGGCTCACGCCATCCGAGCTTTTGTAGCTACTGAAACAGCAGCGGCGCAAAATGGACCAGGTTATCGCGCCAGACCAGCCATGTGTGGGCGCCGGCTGTCTCTACCGGCGTCACCTTCAGGCCATCAGCAGTCAGCTGCGCAATCAGCGCGCGGTTCGGCTTCAGCAGGTCGTCTGACGTGCCGCAGGCGATCCACAGCAGCCGGGGTGCCAGGTCGGGCGAAAGGTGCGGCAGCGAAGCCGGATCGACCATATGGACGGCAGAGCTGAAGCCTCCGATCCAGGCAAACTTCGTGGGATTGAGAAGACCGATCGTAAGCGACTCCAACCCGCCCATCGAAAGCCCGGCGATGGCTCGATCCTGCGTGGCAGTTGAGACGTTGTACAGGCTTTCCACCTGCGGAATAACCTCTGTAAGCAGCGACTGGCCGAACAGCAGCACGTTATGTTCGATGGCGGATGGATCGCTCCACACGCTGAAACCATGGCGCACAAAGCCCATGTCGCCATAGCCCAGCGGCATCACGACGATCATCGGCCTGGCCTTGCCGGAGGCGATCAGATTGTCGAGGATGTCGTTGGCGTGGCCGATGGCAGACCAGCCGCCAGCAGTATCGGACCAGCCGTGCAGAAGATAAAGCACGGGGTACTTTGTGGTGCCGCGCGGGTCGTAGCCGGGTGGTGTGTAGACGTAGAATTCATCCTGATTCGCTGCCAGGCCAAGCACGAGGTGCGTGGTAAACGTGTGGCGATGCACGTCGCCGTGCGGCACGGCGGTCTGCTCCCAGGGCTCGGCCGGAGTGCCGGGTATGAGAAAGCCGTTGCCAACCGCGATGTAGCTGGCCTTGACGACCGGATTGCGCGCGTCGAGCTGTGTGCTGCCGTCCACGTCGAAGTGATAGCTGTAGTACTCGGGTGCCAGCGGAGGCGTGGTCACGGTCCAAAGGCCGCCCGGACCGCGCTGCATGGGAAGGGAAGCCTTGGTGCCTTCAAGCGACAGTTCTACCTTGGTTGCGGCGGCGAGCGGATAGTGAAACGTGACCGTGCGATCCAGGTTGACACGTGGTTCAACGGTCTGTTGGGCGGCGCATGTGGCTGCAAGCAGGAGGATGAGGAAGAGAACACAACGCATTTGTTGATGCTAAATGAAGTGCGACGCGCCACCCGGCCTAAGATGGTAGACGTTTCCATCCTTTTCAGCGTCATACCACAACATGTCGAGGGCTTCGGGGTTCGACCGGAAGAAGCACCGCAGTACAAGTTTCTACAACTGTTCAGGAGTCGAAAGAATGTCAAATGCACCAGGGTCTCATCGCTCTTCTCTCTTAGCCCGCCGCACGGCGGCTCTGGCAGCGGCCGCCTGTTTTACGATGGTAGGCGCATCCGCACAGCAGGCCGGCAGCGAACAGGTGGTGAACGGTCCTCTGCCTTCGAGCCCCATGCTTAGCAATCAGCTGCTAGCCACTGTGTCCGGCGAGCCTTTGAACCTTGACCTCGCGCACGCTGCCGGCGTCGCCTACAGCTCTTCCGCTTCGCCCGCCCTGGATGCTGTGGACGCGGATGCGGCAGCCAATCTCGATCTGCCTACCGTGCCCGAGGACGGAGCGCAGCCACCACCGCGCCGCCGTTATGGACGCCCGCGTTACAACGATAACAACCATAATGCCGATGGCTCAAGCAAGTATGGCTTTCTCGCCGGGGTCGGGCTTACCATTCCGCTTGGCGACACCTACCACTACCTGAATACTGACTATGCGTTTCAGGTTGGTGCTGGACGCAACTTCAACAAGAATTTTTCGTTGATGCTGCAGTTTGATTACGACCACTTTGGATTCAATGGACGAACAATTACCCAGGAATCGACCATTTACGATCCTACAGGCTCGCAGGGGATCAACGGTCTTCTCGACGGTAAGACGCACATCTGGTCTTTTACGCTTGACCCTTCGTATAACTTCTATCAGTCTGAAGGCGTCGGAGCTTACGTAGTTGGCGGCGTCGGCTTTTACCATAAGGTCGCAGGCTTCTTTGTACCGGAGCCGGAAATCATCGAGACCGTTTTTGGCCCCGAAGAGTTGGAGGCGAATGCCACCATTCAGAACTTTACTTCGAATGCGGTCGGCTTCAACGGCGGTTTTGGTCTTACTTACAAGCCATCCCGCTTTGCAAACCAGAAGCTTTACGTCGAAGCTCGTTACGTTTTCATCGATAACTCGCAACGATACGGAGCTACTCTGAGCAACTACACTACCTACACGGGATCCGACTTTTTCCCCGGAAACAGTAACAGGACCACTTACATTCCGATCAAAGCCGGCATCCGTTTCTAACTTCCCGGTTGTTACGAGGCCCGGACTTAGGTCCGGGCCTTGTTGTTACCTAAACACCTACTGGAAATGGCTTCTCGTGGGTCTCGCCCCGAGCGCCGCCGAACCGCTCGAAGCGGCCCTGCAGTAGGCTCAGCAGCCCGGTGTACCAGTAACCAAACACAAACAACAGCAGAAACGGGATCGTGAAGTAGTTCTCGCTGGTGACGGCGTACCAGATGGTAAACGCAAAGTAAGTGCCGATCGCGAGTTCGATCCAAGGAACGATGCCGAGGCGCTTGCGATACTTCTGCGCTTGGCTTTTCTCTCCCTTTTTCTTCACTGCGAACTTAGGCGTCCGGGCGAAGGCGCTCTTGATGCCGAAGAGGGCTTCCAGTACCGCCTTGGTATTGGTAATCGTAAGTCCAATGCCACCCAGCGAAAGCAGGAATGGAACGTAGAGGATCTGGCGATACCACTTACTCGGATAGAGTTCCCGTTGCGACGTCATATAGAACGTGGAAACGGACATCGTGGATGCTATAAAAAGTGGAAAGTCGATCAGCAACATTTGAAGCCAGCCCTGGTAGGAGCGGATAATCATCGCCGGTAGCAGCAAGACGCTAAGTACAATCATCAGCGGATAGCTGATATTTGCGGTCAGGTGATAAAAAGCCTCCAGCTTTTCGTGCCAGCCGACGTTCGATTTCAGCACCCGCGGCAGAATCTTCTTTGCTGTCTGGATCAGTCCCTTAGCCCAGCGCGCCTGCTGGGTCTTGAAGGCGGTCATTTCGATCGGCAACTCTGCCGGGCACTCTACATCCTGCAGGTACTTGAATTTCCAGCCGATCAACTGCGCGCGATAGCTTAGGTCGGTGTCTTCAGTCAGGGTGTCGTGCTGCCATCCTCCTGCGTCGCCGATTACGCCGGTGCGCCACATGCCGGCCGTACCATTGAAGTTAAAGAACACCCCGGCGCGCGAGCGTCCGCCATGCTCCAGGACAAAATGCCCATCAAGCAGGATCGCTTCGACCCGCGTGAGAAAGCTGTAGTTGCGATTCAGGTGCGTCCAGCGCGTCTGCACCATGCCGATCCCGGGCTCGGCAAAATGGTGGATCACCTTCATGACCCAGTCGCGCGGGGGCACAAAGTCGGCGTCGAAAATGGCCACAAACTCACCCCGTGCGGTGGCCAGGCCGGCGTCGAGCGCCCCTGCCTTGTAGCCGTGGCGATTGGTGCGGTGCAGGTAGTAGATCGGTTGTGGCGCCAGGCCGTTATGCCCGGCAGCATAGCGCTCGACGATCGCCCGGGCGACTGCGGTAGTCTCATCGGTCGAGTCATCGAGCACCTGAATCTCAAACCGATCGCGCGGATAATCGAGCCGGCAACAGGTATCGATGAGCCGCTGGATGACGAACTGCTCGTTGAAGATAGGTAGCTGAATGGTAACGAAAGGAAGTTCGCCCTCCGCGAAGCAAGCGGGGGACTCAGACCATTTCGCGGCATTCTTCTTGTTCCGGTAGTACAGCCAGACCAACTGGTAGCGGTGAATCCCGTAAAACGCCAGGATGACCATCACGATGAAGTAGGGAATCAGTAGGGCCAGATCGACCGGCGTTAGATGGTAGAGGTGGCGAAAGGTCTGGTCGGCGTAGTGGGTGCGCCAGTAGTGGCTGGCACCCGAAGGTGCGAGCCTCGCAAAGGCTGAAGAGGCAAGAACGCCGGTCATTTCGAAACTCCGCGACGGAAGTATTCGGGGTATCTTGCTTTGAAGACAGCAGGAGACTCGATAAGAACACCCTCAACCACCGTATTGTAATAAGGTCCGAAGTGGTTTACGTCGCCCGTAATCAGGAAAGCAGCGTTGCCGGCGATAGCTGATTGAAGCATGGGAACGTCTTTCGCAGGCAGGATGAATGCCTCGCTCAGCTTGATGTGCCCGGCTGCGGGCACGACTTCGCTTCGCTCGACGAGCCGCCATAACCGGGAACGTTGCTCGGCCGTCTTCAAGTTTTGGTTTACCTCGCCTATGGAATACTCCGAAGTGAGTATGAGGACATCGGGGAGAAACCAGAAAGCCTCGAAATCGTTGGGTGAGGTGAATGTAGCGGAGAAAAGCACATTGGATTCTAAAAAGGCGCGATGACGTTCAATCACGAAGTTTAATAAACCGTAGGGGAGAAGTGAAGATGAGGATTGCGCCAGGGAGTATCGTTCAGGAAGACATGCTCCGGGTCAAGATTCCGCGGATCAATTCCCATTGATAGCGCTTCCTTGATGGCCCACCGATAGCCCACTTCGTCCATGGCGTTGTTCAAATGGAACTCGGCAATCGTCTCGTTGGACCATAACTCGGGTTCGAAGCTATCAGGCACGGGCATCTCCTCCTGCCCATCCATACTAATTCAGGAAGAGCGTTGTGTAGAGCGTATCGCGCTGCACCGGCTTGAAGCCGGCATCACGGATGATGCGCCGCAGCTCCTCTTCGGTGGTGCAGTTCGCCGTGCCCGCGGCGCGCACCACATTCTCCTCCAGCATCACCGAACCTACATCATTGCCGCCGAACCGCAGTCCCATCTGCAGCACCTTCAGGCCCTGCGTCACCCACGAGCTTTGCACATTCTCAATGTTATCCAAGTACATGCGCGAAATCGCCAGTGTCTTCAGGTACTCGACCGACGTCGCCTCCTCCCAGCCGCGGCCGCCCAGTGCCGTGTTGTTGGGCTGAAAGCTCCAAGGGATGAAAGCCGTAAAGCCGCCCGTTTCTTCCTGCAGCCGGCGTACCACTTCAAAGTGGTTCACGCGATGCTCCATCCGCTCGCCCACGCCAAACATCATGGTCGCGGTCGTGCGCATGCCCAGCGCATGCGCGGTGCGGTGTACACTCACCCAGTCTTCGGTTTTGCACTTCAGCCGGGCAATTTTGTGGCGCACTTCGTCATCGAGAATTTCGGCGCCGCCGCCCGGAATCGACTGCAGGCCCGCGTCTCGCAGGCGCATGATGGTGTCGTGCAGGGAGATCTCGCTGTACTCGGCGATCGCCAGAATCTCCGAAGCTGACAGGCAATGCAGCCAGATGTTGGGGAAGCGCTGCTTGATGCCTGAAAACAGCCGCTCGAACCAGTCGATCTTGAGCTCGGGGTGGATGCCGCCCTGCATCAGCACACCGGTGCCGCCCATCTCTTCGGTCTCGCGAATCTTGTCGTAGATCTGGTCGAACTCGAGAATGTATCCCTCGGCGGCCAGCTTGCCTTTCAACGGCCGGTAGAAGGCACAGAAGGTGCAATATTCCGTGCAGAAGTTGGTGTAGTTGATGTTGCGGTCGATCACGTACGAGACCACGCCTTCCGGGTGCAGGCGGCGGCGAACCGCGTCGGCTTCCATACCGATGCCGATCAGATCATCCGAGGCGAAGCAGTCGAGCGCTTGCTGGCGTGTGATTCCCATATGTTGAGTTTACGCCTCTTTACACAACCTGTTCGGCCGCCGGCACGGGCACATCCAGTCGGTGTCCGGCGCGTTTGCGCAGGATCAACGCCACAATCGTCGAGAGCACGATCGCCGTCGTCAACCCCTGCGACCATACGCAGTAAATACACCATTTCTCGATCACGAACGCTTCCAGGTAGCTGAGAAAACAGGCCGCCGCAAAGCCGATTTCGGCAAACTGCAGCACCGCCCACCAGCGCCCCAGCAGCGCTAGCAGAAGCATCAGGCTGTAGCCCGCGATGCCTATGATCGCGACCGGCACATGCAGCTTCTTGCTCGGCTGGCCGCTGCTCTCCGGCCCTTCGTCAAAGGTGCGCGGCGGAAACACCGCAAAGCGCGAGTGATTCACCGTCCCGCAATCCCACTTTTCGCTTACCGCGCAGGGCGGCGTCGCACCCGGGTCCATGTTGTGTACCTTGAGGGCAAGGATGCTGACGACCAGCCCCGCAAGACAAAGGGCGGCAATAAGAACGCGCATGGCAAGGTGACGCATGACTTTGATTTTAGACGCCGCTTCACAGGCAGCGTTTATCATCGGTCGCATGATCGTAAATTCCGAGGCTTCCCTCAACCGCCGGCGCTTCCTGGGCCTCTTCGGCGCCGCGGCTGTGCTCCCCGCCGCGGCGCTTGCTGCCCCGCGTGCGCAGGATTTCAGCTTCATCTTCCTTACCGATTCGCATCTCGAGCCCGAGTTGAACGCGGTCGACGGCACCGCGCTCGCCATGCGCGAAGCCCGCACCGTCCGCGCGGACTTCGCCATCCAGGGCGGCGACCACGTCTTCGACGCGCTGGGCGTCTCAAAGGCCCGCGCCACCCAGCTTTTCGATCAGTATGGCAAGACCGAGCAGGACCTCGGCCTCAAGGTCCACCACACCCTGGGCAATCACGACATTTTCGGCGTCTACCCCGCAAGCGGCGCCAGCACGACAGATCCCGCCTACGGCAAGAAGATGTTCGCCGAGCGCTTCGGCCCCACCTGGTACTCGTTCGACCACAAGGGCGTCCACTTCGTCGTGCTCGACTCGATCGGCATCACCGATGACCACCGCTACGAGGCTCGCATCGATCCCGAGCAGGTCGACTGGCTGCGCGCCGATCTTGCTGCCCTGCCGTCGCGCCAGCCCGTCATCGTCACCACGCATATTCCGCTCGCCACCGCCGTACCCTTCTACCAGCCACCCGCGCCCCAGGCCGCCAAGGGCGACGCCTTCATCAACGGCCCGGCGGTCATCCAGCTGCTCGAAGGCTACAACGTGCTGGCCGTGCTGCAGGGCCACACCCACGTCAACGAGCGGGTCGACTTCCACGGCATCCCGTTCATCACCTCGGGCGCGGTATGCGGCAACTGGTGGAAGGGCACCAGGCTGGGCACGCCCGAAGGCTTTACCGTCGTGACGATCGCGGGCGGCAAGCTGACTACGCGCTACGAGACGACCGGCTTTCAGTCGATCGCGCCGGAGAACACGTAAATGTCAGCGGCAAAGCTGCACCCCATCGCCATTGCCCTGTGCCTCTTACCCACCCTGCAGGCACAACAGCCCTGCACCCTGCGTCTCAGCATGGACGCCCAGGGCCGCATCCACGAGTCGCACCACCGCCTCACCCACGACACTCTGGTAAATCGGCTCCAGGCTGGCTGCCCGGCGGGCAGCGGCCCCATGCAGGTCTTTCTTTTAGCCAGCCCGCGGGCAACTTACAGCGCAGTCAAAGACCTCACCGACCTGGTGACGCAATTCGCTCCGCCAGGTACACAGTTCGGCTTATCCCTATTCAAGGCATTCCCGCGCAGTAACACGAACGTCAAATGACGAGAACGGCGTTTATCGTTACCAATCCGCACAGTTTCCGAAAACGTGACTTCACGGGAGGTTCACCGTGCAAAGGAGCGGAACACCTTGCGAGGGTCGTTGCGGAATCTGGACAACTGCGCAGTTGAAATGTCCTAGACTGCTGGAGATGGAGGCGCTGTGCTCGCAACGTTCAGATTGTGGAGTTTCCGACTTGCAACAATCACGCTTGCGTTAGCTTTGTTAGCGGTCGGGTTGGCCTGGGGTCATCATTTCCCACTCGTTTCGGACGGGCATGGGGGATATTCAGATTCACGAAACTTCTACGCTGAGGCTGCCGGTCTTGGTTTCTCGCTTCTAGCGGGATTGTTTGCGCTAGTCTCTACGAAGCGGCGAATGCTACTCGTGCTCGGCAGCATCGGGTTGTTCCTACTAAGCTATCTTGCCATGCTTTCGAATGGCCATTAGCGACTTGATGTGCAACCTTCGACAATTGAGCTGGACGGTCGCCGAAGGTGTGATCGCCGCAAACACGACTTCACTGGAGCTTGCCGAGCGGTAGTGAATTGGGGGCACTGACAGACATGGGGATAATGGTTGTGTTGATTGCTTACGTTGTCGCACTAACCGTAGCTGCGTCCGTTGGAGCAGTAGTGTTGGGGACGTTGGTTTACGTTCTGACGCGAAAATCAGGACGTCGCAGAAAACGAGCAGTTGTGGCATCAGCTCTCTTCCCCTTCATGTGTGTGCTTTTCGCCGGTGCATGGTTTGTTGTATACGCCAGCTTTAACTCTCTCGTTTTCGACCGGGACCCAGGCTTAGGGGATGGTTGGCAAACTCCTCTGCCGAACGGCTACGCCGTAATGATGATCGATACCACGGATCAAGGTACGGTCTACAACCCGAAAACCCAGGGGAAAGATGGTTCGATAAGTTCGAGAGATGATGCTGTGTTCGGAGTTCGCCAGTTGCAGGTTTCACAATCACTCATCTTTGGGGCACGCGACGTTGGCTATTTTGGCCGTATCGGACAGGAGTCAAAGTTTGTAGACAGCTACTTTGAGCTCCAGACAAAGCAAAACAAGGTCATCGAGTTCAAGTCTCTCGGAGATCTTCGTAATCGCGCATCCTCCGAAGGCGTCACACTGAATCTTCGGCCTTTTGAAGCAGTCTTTGGAGACTACAGAACGACATGGTTTGATTACATTTCTGGACTGATACTGATTGTCGTGCCTCTCATCGGGTTCGGTCTGCTTGTTCGATGGATTTGGACCATCAGAAGAGTAAGAGAAGATTCACCTCACTTAGCAATATTTGAAGAGACAGCCTAGAGCCTTGCCCTTGGTCGACGTGCGCGTATTCGTGAAGAAAGCCAAGCATTCCTCTGCACAGAATACTTTTTCCCGGAAAACGGCGTTTTCGGAATCACGCGGAGATTGGTAACGACAAGTCGCATTGTCGGAAGCGACGCACCCCATTCGATGCAAAGCTGCTCAAGTCGCAAAGCGACCCTGAAGTCGCGGCCCATCAAGAAAGTATTTCCGCATTAAGCCTCAGCCGCTTTTCCATCACCGCAATCGCCTGCGGGTTTTCGTCGATTAGCAGAAACTGCCGCCCGTTGCGCGCTGCCGCTTCGCCCGTGGTGCCGGAGCCGGCGAAGAAATCCAGCACACGCTCGCCGGGGTTTGAGTGTACGCGCACGATCCGCTCCAGGATGCCCAGCGGTTTCTGCGTCGCGTAGCCGGTCTTTTCCTTGCCGGTCGGGCTTACGATCGTATGCCACCACACGTCGGTCGGGGTCTTGCCGCGCGCCGCCTTGGCCGCACCCACCAGCCGCGGCGCCATGTAGGGAATGCGGTCGGTAGCCTCCAGGTTGAAGGTGTAGCGGGTGGGATGCCGGGTGTACCACAGGATGTTGTCGTGCTTGGCCGGCCAGCGCTGGCTCGTGCGCGCCCCGTAATCGTAAGCCCAGATGATCTCGTTCTGGAAGCATGCGCGCCCGAAGATACCGTCCAGCAGCACCTTGCAGTAATGTACCTCGCGCGGATCGATGTGGAAGAACATCGACCCATGCACGGTGAGGATGCGGTGCGCCTCGACCAGCCGCGGTCTTAGAAATTCGACAAAATCGTCGAAGCTGTCGGCATACGCCCCAGCATCCGCTCCTGCGGCGGTTTCCGTCCGGTAGCGATGCCCGCCGAAGCCGGTGCGGTCGCCGTCCTCGTCCCGCGTCATCTTCAGGCGGCGCCGCGTCTGCACCCGGCCCGTGTTGAAGGGCGGGTCGATATAGATCAGTTCCGCCGAGTGCGCCGGCAGCCCGCGCAACAGCGCCAGGTTCTCCCCTTCCACAATCCGGTTGCAGGTTGGGTTCATACGCCGCAGCAAGGCCTATCCGCCCGTAGACTGAAAGGGATGGACTTCTTTCGCCCCGGCCAAAAATTCCTGTATCGTTTCGGCCAGCGTGTCTTTGCGTCTTCCATGAGAGCTAATCCTGTCCACTTCGCCATGCTCTCTCACCCCGGCCGGGTGCGCAAGGGCAATGAGGATACCTGCGCCGCGTCCGTCGAAGCCGGCGCCTACATCGTCTGCGATGGCATGGGCGGGGCCGCCGCGGGTGAGGTCGCCAGCCGCCTCGCTACCGACGCCTTCCTCAAAGCGCTCAAGCCTACACGTGACAAGGCACCCCGCCTCGCCACCCCCGACGCCCGCCTCGACTCCGCTATCCACTCTGCCAACCAGGCCGTTTACCAGCACTCCCGCCGTGCGAGTGAGCTGCGCGGCATGGGCACCACCCTGGTCGCGCTTCTGGTTGAGCCCGCCGCCACCAAGGGCCCACCTTCACTTACCCTCGCGCATGTCGGCGATAGCCGCTGCTACCGGTTCCGCCAGGGTATGCTACTTCTGCTTACCGCCGATCACTCGCTGGTCGAAGAGCAGCTGCGTTCCGGCGAAATCACCGCCTTTGAAGCCGAAAATCATCCCATGCGCAACATCATCACGCGCGCCGTTGGTTCCCAGGCCGCGGTCGAGCCCGAAATCACCCACGTCGACCCGCAGAGCGGCGACCTCTACCTGCTCGCCTCCGATGGCCTCACCCGCGAGCTCACGGACGCCGCCATCGCCCAGACGATTCACCGGGCTCAAACTCGCGAAAAAGTCCGCAGCCGCCCGGATACCGTCTTCCTGGCCAGCCTCTGCCAGACCCTCGTGGACCAGGCCAACGACGCCGGCGGCGGCGACAACATCACCGTGCTGCTGCTGCGCGTCCCCTGACCTGATTCCAACCCAGCCGCGTCAACCCGGCCCCCTTCCAACCCGTACCGCGTCCGATTCGGCCTACTCCGCTTCCCCAATAGCGCCCGCATCCTCTACACTCACATCCTTATGGACTCCTTCGCCACCATCGCCGTTCTCGGCGCCGGCACCATGGGCAACGGCATCGCCCACGTCTTCGCGCGCTCCGGCTATTCCGTCCTGCTCGCAGATATCTCGAACGAAGCCCTGCAGCGCGGCTCCGACACGGTCCGCAAGAACCTTGCCCGCGAAGTCGCCAAAGCCAAAATCACCGCCGAGCAGGCCGCCCAGGCCGAGACCCGCATCCGCACCACCACCGCGCTCGACGAGTTCGCCCAGGCCCAGCTCGCCATCGAAGCCGCCACTGAGCGCTTTGAAATCAAAGCCGAGCTCTTCCGCAAACTCGACCAGATCCTGCCGCCCGACGCTATCCTGGCTTCGAACACCAGCTCCATCTCCATCACCCGGCTCGCCGCCCTTACCCAGCGGCCCGACCGCGTGATCGGCATGCATTTCTTCAATCCCGTGCCGGTGATGAAGCTCGTCGAGGTGATCCGCGGCCTGCAAACCTCGCAAGCCACCTTCGAGCGCATCCACGCGCTCGCCTCCGCCATCGGCAAAATTCCTGTCGAGGTCAACGACGCCGCCGGATTCGTTTCCAACCGCGTCCTGATGCCGCTTATCAACGAGGCCTGCTTCGCGGTGATGGAGGGCGTGGCCACGGCCGAGGCCATCGACACCATCTTCCGCGAGGGCATGGCACACCCCATGGGGCCACTCACCCTGGCCGACTTCATCGGGCTCGACGTCTGCCTCGACATTATGCGCGTCCTCGTCGAAGGCACCGGCGACCCCCGCTACCGGCCCTGCCCACTGCTCGTCCGCATGGTGTCGGCCGGCTGGCTCGGCCGCAAATCCGGCCGGGGCTTCTACACCTACTAGCCTCTGTCTAGGTTACGACTCTCACGCTTCCATTCCGAAGGAATCCGCTTTTCGGCTTTTGTCTCTGCTTTTGGTTGTCCTTGCTCTTTGTTGTCATTCCCGAAGGGAATCTGCGGTTGTCCTTGCTTTATCAGTGCGGACCCAAATCAATCACCACCGAAAAGGAACCCATGCCCACCGAGCTCTACTTCGAAGACTTCTACATCGGCCAGATGTTCCAATCCGCCGGCACCGCCAAAGTCACCGCCGAAGAGATCAAGGAGTTCGGCCAGAAGTATGATCCACAGCCCTTCCACCTTGACGAAGCGGCCGGCGAAGGCTCCTTCTTCAAGGGTCTCGCCGCCAGCGGATGGCTGACGGCGGCCATTGTCATGCGCCTCCGCGTACAGTCCGTCAAGGTGTTCGGCGGCATGATCGGCGCCGGCGTCGAAGAGATGCGCTGGACCGAACCCGTGCGCCCGAACGACACCATCCGCACTGAAATCGAGGTCGTCGGCGTCCGCCAGTCCGGTTCCCGCAAGGATTTCGGCATCGTCCGCACCCGCACCCTCGCCTACAATCAGGACAACAAAGTCGTCCTGCGTTCCACCGTCAACTTTCTCGCCCCGGTCCGCAACCCCAAATGACCGCAGAAGAAATCGCCTTCCTTGACCGCGCCACCGATCGCATCGTCGCCCTCGAGCTCACCACCGGCGAGCAGTTCTTCGCCGAAATCGTCATGGTCGTCGATCAGCCGCCAACCCCCGACGTCTTCGTCCTGCGCTGCACCCGCGAGCCCGACGGAGCCTTCCTCGCCACCAGCACCACCGGCGAATCCATCCTGCTCGCCGACATAGCTCGCGTCGCTCCCATTCCCGGCGTCGACTATCCCTGACCGAGTCGGCAACTGCTTTGGAATCTCGTTTTCCACACAAGGGTCGCCCCCTCGACCAAGGCGAACAAACCGCGTATGTTAACCCAATGCGCATGACCGTCCTCGCCTCCGGGTCGAAAGGCAATTCGACCGTCATCGCCAGCCAGCGTACCCGTATCCTGGTCGACGCAGGCCTGTCGTGCCGCGAGCTGCTCCGGCGCATGGCGCTCGTCGGCGAAGACCCTGCCTGCCTCGACGCCATCCTTGTCACGCACGAGCACCAGGACCACGTCGCCGGCCTGGCCGTGCTTGCCCGCCGTCTGGGTATCCCCGTCTTTTTCACCGAACCCACGCACCGCGCCTGGGTTCGCATGCTCACTCCCCGCACCACCATGACCTACGCCAAATGGCTGGACCACGTCCAAGCCGAAAAGCTCGCCCGCGCCGAGCTCGCCCTCCAGGTCAACAAGGTCCCGATCTACGCCACCCGTGCCCCATCCATTCCAGTGTCATCGGAATGGGTGGGTGCCACCCCCGCAGCCCAGCTTGAATCCATAGCCGCGGTCTCGGCCGAAGCCGCTCCCTTCAACCGTTCCGACGACCCCCACGTCTCGCCCGAGCTGCCCGTCGATTCTGACGATCCCGACGATCAGGATTGTGACTCCTCGAGCGCGTCGGCCGAAAAAGCCAAAGCCGACCCCGCCTTCCTCCCGGCCGTCGAATACTTCCGAGCAGGCGAAAAGTTCCTGATCGGCGACCTAGAAATCTGCCCCTTCACCATCCCACACGATGCCGCCGACCCTTGCGGCTTCGTCTTCGAGGCCGAAGGCGTCCGCATGGCGCTGGCCACCGATCTCGGCTACGTTCCGCCTAATGTGAAATCCGCCCTGCGCCGTATCGATGTGCTCCTGCTCGAATCCAATCATGACCTCGAGATGCTGCGCGACGGGCCTTATCCGTGGTCGGTCAAGCAGCGCGTCCTGTCTCGCGTCGGGCATCTATCAAACGACGCCACCGCCGAGTTTCTCACACGCGACTACGACGGCGGCGCCGCTTGGATCGTGCTCGGCCACCTGTCTGAATCGAACAACGCCCCCGAACTCGCGCGCATCACCGCCGAGCGCGCCATCGGCGACCGCATGACGCTGCTTGGCAACAAGATTGTGCTTGCCCAGCAATCCACACCGCTTGACCCTATCAATCTGTAAAGCAGGATAGCTGCCACCCTCTTGTTGTCATCCCCGAAGTGAATCTGCGGTTGCACGAACGGTGGGTTGTCCACCAGCCGAGCGCGCAGCCTCCCTGTTTGCCCAGCCGAAGCCCGAACCCTCCAGACATGTATCTTTCCCGGGCGACTTGTAGTCTAACGAGATAGAATGGAGGCAGCCCATGGGAAACCGAGTCGCACCCAAGTCCACGTCAGCCACATCCCAGTCTCTGTCTCGATCCAGGGCATGCACTGACCCCATCGTGGGTGCCATCCTCTCCGGCTGGCGTTACGACATCTCCAACATCTCTCCGGAAATGCGCACGGACTACGAGCAGCACCTAGCTGAGTGCGGTCATTGCCACCATCGCCAGACTGTCTCCCGGACCGTCGACGTTCTGCTTATCTCGGTAAGCTCTCTCTCGATCGTGGCTTTTCTGCTCATGACGGTCGTTCTGCATCGGGTCGAGATGCTCACCCACATCTCTAACGTGCACCTTCACCTGCACCGTACACCCATTACTATCTCGCTTGAAGTGGTCGCGATCGCCGGCCTGGTCATCTCGCTGGCTCTCTGGATTCTTGTCGCCATCGCCACCCCGCTGCCCGGCTTCATGAGCCATGTCGCGCAGGAGCGTATCCCAACCATCTGGCAGCGGTTCGCTCGCCGTCACGTCTAACTCAGCCCGTGGCCCACGATCCCCAAACAGAGCTCCTGCCTCCCGTCTCCGATACCGTCTACGCTCCCGGGGAGGCCAGACCCACTCGGCAATACAGCGAGTGGGACCCGCGGTCTGCCCCCGGCACCTACTTCCTGCTGGCCATCAACATCACCGTCTTCCTCTGGATGGTCCTGCACGGCGTCTCGCCGACGAAGCCCACCGTCGTCCAGCTTACCCACTACGGCGCCAACAACGCCTCGCTCGTTATCGACCACGGCCAGTGGTATCGCCTGCTTACGGCAACCTTCGTCCACATAGGTTTTCTCCACATTGCCAGCAATATGTGGTGCCTGTGGAACCTCGGCCTGCTTGGTGAACCGCTCATCGGTCCCTTCGGCCTGGTGGCCGTTTACGTCCTTACGGGCGTCGCCGGCAACCTGCTTTCGCTCGCCATCGACGTCATCTATCTGCATTTCTTCGACGCGACCGCGCAATATCTCGTCGGTGTAGGTGCCGGTGCTTCAGGCGCGGTCTTCGGGATCGCGGGGATCCTCATTGTGCTGCTGTCTAACCGCCGCCTGCCCATTCCCTGGTCCGAGCTCAAGCGCCTCCGCACGGCTGTCGTCCGCTTCGCCGCCATCAATCTCGTCATCGGCATCTCTACCATGGCTCCGGTGGTCGGCAGCTTCGTCCGCATCGATAACGCCGCTCACATCGGCGGCTTCGTCTCCGGCCTCGCCCTCGGCCCGGGCCTGGTCCCACGCATGACCGCCGGCCGGCAGAAGTATCTGGGCCGCCAGAAGATTGTCTTTGCCGCCGCCGCCTTTATCCTTTCGCTGCTCGGCTGGTGGGTCACCAACCTCCGCTAGGTGCATTCGCTCTGCCTTGTTGTCATTCCCAAAGCGAATTCGCGGTTGCTCTTGCCGCGCCTTCTTGTTGTCATTCCCGAAGGGAATCTGCTTTCGCTTCTTGTTCTTCTCCAACTCGCCTCTACCGCTTGCGCAGCACCCACGTTGTCATGCACCGGTAGTCCTGCACGATCGTTGTCTTCAGCGGATCGACCATCACCGCGTTCATCTGCTCCGTCATCCGAAGAAGCACCGCCTCATCGACCAGAAACCACTCCGAACCATCGCCAATCCGGTAGATGTGCCTCCGCACCATGGGGAAATCCATGCCGATGCGCGAGCCAAGCCGCACAAACAGCAGCCCACCCACCCGAAGAACACGCCAAAGCTCCGTCACCATGGCCAGGAAATGCTGTTCGTCGCGCGCGAAATGCAGCACTGAATTGCAGATCACCGCGTCCGCAAACCCATCCGCAAACGGCATGTCCTCAATCGTCCCAACTTCAAAGTTGGCCGCAGGCAGCCCTGGCGCAAGCTCCGCGGCAAGAGCCCTCACATGCGCGACAGCCTCCGGGTTGCCGTCCACCCCGAACACCTGGGCTCCCTCGCGCAGCAGCCAGACCAGGTTGCGCCCATACCCGCAGCCCGCATCCACAATCCGCATCCCGGCATGCAAATTGCCGCGCAGAATCTGGTCGAAGACATAGATGTCTATCTGCCCGAACTGCTCCGCGATGTCCATGCAGGCTCCTAGACTGACTTGGCTCTGAGCCGCTCCATCACCATCGGCGGAACCAGAGCGGTCACGTCGCCGCCCAGACGGAAAACACCCTTGATCAGGCGCGAGCTGACGTAGGTATACTTCTCGCCCGGCATCATGAAGAGCGTTTCAAGTTCCGGATCCAGCTTCCGGTTCATCATCGCCATTTGGAACTCGTACTCGTAGTCGGAGATGGCCCGGATACCGCGCAGCACAGCCTTCGCTCCCTGCTCCCGAGCGAAATCGACCAGCAGCCCGTTGAAGGTGGTGACCGAGACGTTCGGCATTTCGTGTACCGCTTCCGAAATCATCTCCAGCCGCTCCGGAACGCTGAAAAGCGGCTCGCCCTTTTCGGAGTTTCGCAGGATTGCGACCACCAGTTCGTCTACAATCTTTGCGCCACGCGCAATCAAATCCAGATGACCATTGGTCAGCGGATCAAAGGTTCCAGGGTAGATGGCCTTCACGGTATGCATTCATCCAAGAGCATACCTGTTCAGGCTGACAACAATCACCTGCAGCAAGAATTGCGGCGTTTACCGCTTGCCTTTGATCGCCGCTACGGCGACTTCCGCACCGTCGTCGGGCGCAGAAGGCAGCGGCACGTTGGCCGCCACGATGCCCATCTTGGCCCGCAGTTCGGTGTCAATGCGCCCGAAGATGTCCTTGTTGGTCTTGAGGAAGTTGCGCACATTCTCGCGTCCCTGCCCGATGCGTTCGCCCTGAAAGCTGTACCAGGCACCGCTCTTATCCACGATATTGTGCAGGACTGCGAGGTCGAGCGTATCGCCTTCGCGCGAGATGCCCTCGCCATAAAGGATGTCGAACTCAGCATCGCGGAACGGCGCGGCTACCTTGTTCTTGACGATCTTGACCTTGGTGCGCGAGCCGACGATCACGTCGCCTTCTTTGACCGCGCCGATGCGGCGAATATCGATACGCACGGAGGAGTAGAACTTGAGCGCGCGGCCGCCGGTTGTCGTCTCCGGGTTGCCGAACATAACGCCGATCTTGTCACGAATCTGGTTGATGAAGATGAGGCTGGTACGCGATTTGGCGACCGTGCCGGTAAGCTTTCTCAGAGCCTGGCTCATGAGGCGGGCTTGTAGCCCCATGTGCGAATCGCCCATTTCACCGTCGAGCTCAGCCTTGGGAACGAGCGCGGCCACGGAGTCGACCACAAGCACGTCGATCGCGCCCGAACGCACCAGAGCCTCGACGATTTCGAGTGCCTGCTCGCCATAATCGGGCTGCGAAACCAGCAGGTTATCCACATCGACGCCGAGCTTGCGCGCGTAGGCGGGGTCGAGGGCATGCTCGGCATCTACAAAGGCCGCGAGACCGCCATTCTTCTGGGCTTCGGCGATAATTTGCAGTGTGATGGTGGTCTTGCCGGAGCTTTCCGGCCCGAAGATCTCGATCACGCGCCCGCGCGGCACACCGCCTACACCGAGCGCAGCGTCAAACGAGATCGAACCCGTGGAGATGACGGAGATCGGAACAATGGCTTCCTTCGATCCGAGCCGCATGATCGAGCCCTTGCCAAACTGCTTTTCCAACTGAGAAAGGGCTGCGTCGATTGCTTTTCCGCGTTCCGCCAGTGCATCCGCCAAGGTGATTCTCCTCTGTCGATCCGGTAAGGTGCTCTAGCAACCGGCTCAAAGCGGATTCTAGCATTGGAATGGTCGAAAGCAAAGAAAAAGCGAAGTTACCGCCTGAGGAAATCAATAGGCATTTCTACATCTTCGATGCGGAAGAGACTTGCCAGCCCTGGCTGCTGGCGGCGTATGGCTTTGTACATCTCCCAGGCGACGCGCCGGTAGCTGTAGTGGCCGGCGACGCCGCTGCGCAGCTCTGCGATATAGAGCGCTTCGGCAAAATCCATCTTGAACATGGCGCGGCAGCGGGTGCCGAGAGGAAGCAGATACTGGGCCGATTGGGCCGCCTCCGGGATTGCTGACGCGGCGAGGGTGCGCGAGGAGGTCAGCGCGGCGTCCATCGCCTGGCGGTAGAGGTCGTCGACCCCAGCCTCGGCAGGCGTGGGCTGGCCGGGAGCGAGGGGAATCTCGTAGCCATGCACACCGGTAAAGCTTTGCAGCAGCTGGGTGCAACGGCGGTGGCGATGCATGTCGCGAAAGGCACCGATGTCCATCAGGACGTCGAAGCGCAGCGCGGCGCCGGCATGAAAGCCGCGGAGCAGCTCGTCGTGGCGACCGCGGTGCCGGGCTGCAAGCGCGATGATTTCGGAACGCCGCACGGCTTCAAGAGACGCCACAGCCTCGCGAAGCTGCCGGTAAGAATAGTGGCAGTGGGGGTAGAGGAGCGAGGTGGCAAGCTCGATTTCGAGCGGTTCCTCGCCGTCGAGGAGGTCGACGACTGGAGCCTGGAGGATTGGAGCGCCCTGCATCAATTGCGCGGCTGCCTCGGTAAGCTCCAGCCGGCTGGTTGCCTGGTAGTCGCTTGCGACCGCGTACTTGACCAGGGTGGGGGCTGCGTGGACGGGGAGCAGCAGAAGCTCGAAGGCTTCGCGAGCCTGGTACTCGTCCATGTCTTCGACGAATCCGCGCAGTGCCTGTTCACGTGGGTTGAAGGCTTTGGCAGCAGCGGCGGCACGCAGCTTTTCGCCCAGGGTGCGGATCTCGTGGAATTCGCTGGTGAGCAGGCGGGAGACCTGGGTTTCGAGGGTGCGGGCGTTGACGATCTGGCCGAGGGACGTGTTTGCGGCGAGGGGGAGGCAGTAGCGGGCGACGTCGAAGGCGCGGGCCTTGAGGGTGCGCTCGTAGGCATCCGGCTTCATATCGTCAGGGCGCGGAATGCCAGCCTTGAAGGCCTCGAGCATGCCCGTGCTGACGGCGTTGTAGGCGTCGAAGAGGGCCTGGACGGACACCGTGTAGGGGTCGGCCTGAGCGCCGAGCTGCGGGGGCGTGTACCAGCCGGTCTTGCGGAAATCCTGGTAGCGGGTGGAGCGCTCCTGGCCGTCCCAGCGCTGCTCGTCGACGAGCGCGATGGCGGCCAGCAGGCTTAGCCGCTCGACGGCCATGGGGATGTGGGCGAGGTCGGCGATGGAGCGGTGGCCGTACTGGAAGTAGAAGGTGTTGAGAAACTGCTCGGCCTTTTGCGCGCTGATCTCGGCCAGCGATTCGCGCATGGTAAGCGAGGAGCGTGAATATTTGGCCATCGCGTAGGCCAGGACCTCCGGGTCCGCCCCGTGGATTGCATAAACATCCGTGCCGTCCTGCTCGAAGTCGCTCATCGTACCCCCGCATCCTACTTTAGTAGATGAAAGCGCTTGAAGCCGCGTACGACGACGATCTTCTGCATACAGCACACCGGCCCTACCCGCTGCCCGAGGGGAAGTGGCGTCTGCGGCAGCGCTGGCTGGATCTCCTGTTTGCGCATTGGCCGATCGCGAGGGAGCAGCTTGCGCCGGTATTGCCGCCGGGGCTTGAGCCGGACCTGTTCGATGGGAGCGCATGGCTGGGTGTGGTGCCGTTCCGCATGGACCAGGTGCGCAGCCGGATTGTAGGCGCACAAACCGTGTCGGTCCCGACCACGAAGCGCTTTCTGGAATTGAATCTGCGCACCTATGTGCGGTCCACACGGACCGGGAAGGCAGGGGTGTACTTTTACGCGCTGGATTGCTCGAGCCTGCTTTCGGTCCTGGGGGCGCGGGTGTTATTTCATCTGCCCTACTTTCCGGCTGCGATGAAGCTGGCGCAAAGTAAAAGTACGGTGGCATACACAAGTAGGCGGCACTTTAGCCGACGGCCGGTGCTGTTTGAGGGAAGCTATGGGCCGGTCAGCCCGATCATGGCTCCCAGCAGCCCTGGCACGCTGGAGCATTTTCTTACCGAACGTTACTTGCTGTTTACGCGGTCTCGAGGGCGCTTGCTGGTGGGTGAAATCCACCATCTGCCGTGGCCGTTGCAGCCCGCCGACGCTGAGATCGAGCGGAACGATCTGCCACAGGCGCATGGCTTTACCCTGCCACATGCTCCGCCGGTGCTGCACTTCGCCAAGGAGCTTCGGGTTTCGCTTTGGGGCCTGCGGCCTGAAGGCGAAAAGGCTTATTTGTAAGCTCTAAAATTTGTGAGCTGACAGCTTAGTGCGTAGACCTTGGATAAGAGTGACCTTGGTTGGGATACAGGCTATGCTGGAGGGGCTTTACTGAAAGCCAGGAGTTCCCCTTTGTCGACTATACTTTCGCCCCGTATTGCTCTGGTGACCGGGGCTTCGCAGGGCATTGGCCGCGCCA
This sequence comes from uncultured Granulicella sp., assembly GCA_964282835.1. Taxonomy (GTDB): domain Bacteria; phylum Acidobacteriota; class Terriglobia; order Terriglobales; family Acidobacteriaceae; genus Edaphobacter. Next base: position 3,092,539 of record OZ196157.1, on the reverse strand, counting down.
CGGCGCTGCGGCTTGCCGCTGCAGGCTGCCATGTTGCGCTGGCTGCCCGGAATGAAGGCAAATTGTCCGAGGTTGCAGCTGAGATTGCCTCTGCCGGGGGTGTCGCCCAGGCGTTTCCGCTCGATCTCGCGTCAGAGGAGTCGATTCGGGCTTGTGCCAAAGCGGTGATCGCGCACTTCGGCCGGGTGGAGATTCTCATCAACAACGCGGGCATTACGCGGGACATCCTGGCACTGCGGATGAAGCGCCACGACTGGGACGATGTGCTGGCGACCAACTTGACGGGCGCGTTTCTGCTGACGCAAGCCTGCATGCAGTCGATGCTGAAGGGCCGTTGGGGACGCATCATCAACATTACCTCGGTGGTGGGCGAGGTTGGCCAGGCGGGCCAGGCGAACTACGCGGCGTCTAAGGCGGGGCTGATCGGGCTGACAAAGTCGCTTGCCCGGGAGCTTGCCTCGCGCACGATTACCGTGAATGCGGTGGCGCCGGGCTACATCGAGACCGCCATGACGGCGGTGCTGGACGAGGGGCAGCGGACCGCGATGACCTCGCAGATTCCCCTGGCGCGGGCGGGCACGGACCAGGATATTGCGGCGGCTGTGGCTTTTCTGGCTTCAGAAGACGCGGCCTACATCACCGGCCACACCCTGGATGTGAATGGCGGGATGCACATGGCGTAGGCCTGCCGCGAGGGTGAGCCCACCCCCTTGTGTTGCCCGTGATTACCTTGTTTACTGGTTGTGTAGTACTCCGGATGGTTCATCGATTTTGCTTGTTCATGCTTTGCTTGAAGGGTTGAGGTGGGAACCAGCGTGGGTACGACATTTGGTTGGTTCCCCTGAAGTTTGCTCTTGCGGGTGCCATAGCAGGGCGGTACTTTACGGCTAATGGCTGACATGCAAATAGTCCTTCCTGCGCAGGCGGTTGCCCCTCCAGTGAACTCCATCTCGCGAAATATCGGCTCGGTCATCCGCGACTTCCGGCTTGAGAAGAAGATGTCGCAGGGCGACATCGAAAAGCGGACAGGGCTGCTGCGATGCTACCTCTCGCGGGTAGAGAACGGGCACACGGTGCCTTCGCTCGAAACGCTGCAGAAGATTGCGGGCGCTCTCGACCTGCAGCTTTCGGAGTTCTTCGCCGAGAGCCCGGTCACGCGCGAGTCTTCGACGCTGAACCTGAGCGAAGAGGAGATCAAGTTTTTGACGCAGGTGCAGAAGTACAGCGCCCACTTGTCCGAGGGTGACCGCCGGCTGCTGCTGGTGATGGTGCGGAAGTTCGCTTCTTCGGCGCTGAGCTAGGCGCTGGTTCCTTGTTGGCTGAAACGGGCAACGAGCAAGAACAACCGTAGATTCCCTTTGGGAACGACAACGAAGGTGGAAGACGGTTTGCTGAAGCAGGGGAAGCGATCTAGCTGGCGGGTGGGGCGTAGGGCGCGAGCTTGATGAAGATGGGTTGGACTTCGAAGGGCATTTTGTCGCTTGGGCTCAGGATCGGTTCCGCGTCGTTGTGCAGGGTGACCACCTGGTCGGTCCAGGGATTGAAGGTGAGAAAGCTGGCGAGCGGGCGGGCGGCCTGCTGGGTGAGGCTGGCGGGGTCGACGTGGGGGGCACGGGCGATGAGGGCTGCGAGCCAGAAGCTGTCGTCGCTATCGGACTTGACGAGGCCATCGCCGATGAGGGGTGCGGTGAGGGCGTGGAGGGCGCCGGCGCGGGCCTGGAGCTGGGCCAGGTAAAGGCCGAAGTCCTGCTGGGAGCCAGCAAGCTGGGGAACGTTGAGCAGCGTGATGGCTCGTTTCGCAGCTTCCTCGTTCTGCGCCGGTGAGTGGTGCATGGGGATGCGCTTGAAGGTGATTCGATCGGGGAAGAGGAGCGTGTCGGCAAAGGAGAACTGGGTGTCGAGCCGGTCGCCGGCGATGATGTGCGCAAGCTGGAAGGCGAGCAGGGCGTTGAGGTTGTTGCGCTGCGTGGCGCCATCGGGCGTTGGGATGGCGGTGGTGTCAATAAGCGATTTGGACAGCACGATGGTATTGCCAATGGTGAAGGATTCAAGCGGCTCGGTGAGCAGGGTGCGCACCTTGATGGGACTCGAAATGGGGATCTGGTTGTAGGCGAGGATGTTGTTGGCGAGGGCTTCGAGGGTGTGGTCGAAGTCGGATGGGGCGTCGAGCAGGCCGGCCTGGAAGAGGCGGTCGACGAGGTTGGTTTCGGCCTGGTGGACGAGCGCGTGCTGCTCGCCGAGAGGGCTGACGTCGGGGGCGTCGTTTGAGACGTCCTGGGCGCCGACGACGGTAAGCTCGGTGTTGGCTTCGTCGTCGGCGGCGCGGGCGCGGGCGTAGCCCCAGACGTTTGAGACGGCCTTGAACTTGAGGGTGGAGGTGGGGGATTTGGGGTCGTGCTGCTCGACGTAAAAGGAGGTAGGGAGCCACATGTCGGGCTGGGCGTTGGTGCGCCAGGAATCGAAGTGGTAGTACTCGGCAAAGTCCTTCTCGCCGCCGGCGAAATCGCCGTTGAAGCGGACGACGCTGCCGCCGGTGGTTTCGATCCAGATGCGGCCGAGAAAGCGGCCGCGGGCGTTGCGTGTGGTGGGGGTGACGTCGAAGACTGCGGTCTGGACGGTGCCGAGGAAATCCTGCCGGACGAAGGTGAAGTTATAGTGCTGGCGGTCGTAGGAGTTGGAGTCCATGAGGAGCATCTGGACGAAGCCCTGCTCGGAAAACTCAAGGTGGAGCGCGGTGGCGACGCCGCCGAAATAGGGCTCGGAGGGTTTGAAACGGGAAAGGAAAGAGGGCTTGATACCGAACTTGGGGCCGTTCTGGTAGGGGGTGTCGCCGATGATTTTGCCGACGTTGATGCGGCCCAGAAAGTGCTGGTCGGAGGTCGGGACCTCGCGGTAGACGGGGTCGGGACGCAGGGTCTGGATGTAGGTTTCGCAGAGCGGATTGCGCTCGCGAAGAAGATCGATGACCTTGCGCTCGCGGACGATGGACTGGTCGATGAGCGAGGATTGGGCGAGCGTGAGGGGCGCGGTGGGCGCGGGCGGCCTGGCGGCGGCGGGGAGGGTGAAGGCGCAGAGAGTGAGAAGGAGCGTGAGAGCGGAGTGTCGGGCGCAGGATCTGGGGGTCATGTTGCCCTTTTCGTGTCTGGAATTTGGGCCGGGGTTAACTCTCCTTTAGTTTGGCTTAGTGCGGGGGGTGTGTCGAGAGGAATGTGGGGTTGGGAGGATCGAGGTGGACCCTTACAGGAAATCCAGGTCTCAGAAGCGAGACATGGGCACGCGGCTGTGCGGGATTGTCAACGATGGCTAGCGGCTTAGGCGGAGGGCGAACTGGATGACACGCTGCTCGGTGGTAGTGCTCGTGATGGTGCCGAAGGCCGTAGAGCCGAAGCTTCCGTTGGGTTGTGAAAAGGCTGGGGTGTTGGTGAGGTTGAAGAGCTCGGCGCGGAACTCTAGGTCGTTACGCTCGGAGAGCTTGGTGTGCTTGATGAGCGAGAGGTCGAGGTCGCGGTAGGCGGGGCCGCGGACCGGGTTGCGGCTGGCGTTGCCGTAGGTGAAGGTGGGGGCGGTCTGGAAGGCGGCGGTGTTGAAGAACTGCTGGGGCGAGCGGGCGTCGCCGTAGCGCTGCGGGTTGCCGACAAGGTTTGGCCGCTGCAGCGAGATGCCGGCGAAGGCGTTGTTGTTGGTGGCCTGGGTGACGGTGACGGGCATGCCGGATTGGGCGATAGCAATGGCGTTGAGCGAGAAGCCGCCGAGCAGGCCGCTGGCCAGGCCGGACGATGCGAACGAGTGGTTGCGGCCGGCGGGGAGCTCATAGATGACGGCGACGGACTCGACGTTGGGCATGTCGCCGTTGGAGGAGTCGCGCTCGAGGTAAGGCCGGAAGGTGTCGGCGGCGATGAGCGAGCTGCTGTTGGGCGACGAGAGGACGGTGGAGGAGAAGACGGAGGAAGCGTCGTCGATGAGCTTGGAGTGGGTGTAGGCGAAGAGGGTGTAGACGCCACGCGAGAGGCGCTGCTCGACTTTGGCTTCGATGGTGTTGTAATTGGACGTGCCGGAGTTGTGCCGGTAGGTGGCGACGTTCTGGAAGCGCGGGTAGGGCTTGAGCAGCTGGGCGGCGGCGATGGTGGGGGTGTTGAGGGTGCTGGAGGTGGGGATCTGGTTGTAGAAGGGGTTGGTGACCTTGCCGGTAAGGGCCGCGGGATTGGTGAGGCCGACGGCAAGCTGGGCGGCGGTGAGCGAGTTCAGGTTGCTATCCGGGATGCCGACGTGGACGATGTGCGAGCCGACGTAGGCGATGTCGATCGAGAGATTCCTGGTGATGGTTTGTTCGAAGGCCAGGTTGTACTGCTCGATGTAGCCGGAGCCGGCGTTGCGGTCGACGGTGTAGACGGACTGGCCGAGACCGGCGTTCGGCGTGAGCGCGATGGGCGCGACGGTGGGGCCGTTCGAGAGCTTGAAGGCGGAGTTGATGCTGTCCTGGGTCTTCTGCTGGACGTTCTGGATGAAGGGGAACTGGGGCGCGGTGAAAGGCGTGGTGATGCCGGATTGATCGATGAAGACCATGCCGTAGCCGGCGCGGACGACGGTGCGCGGGGTGATGAGGTAGTTGAGGCCGAGGCGCGGGCCGAAGTTGCCGTAGTGCAGGTTGCGTGCGGTGTCGGGGAAGCCGCCCTGGCCGAGGTATTGGAGCTGCTGGCTGGCGAGGTTGAAGACCGCGCCCTGGTTGTTCTTTTCGGTGGAGGGAAAGTGCAGGGTGTAGCGGACGCCTAGGTTGAAGGTGAGCTTATCGGTGGCGCGCCAGTCATCCTGGGCGAAGTACTCCTGGATGTGGTCGCGGGGGCGGAGCTTGGAGGTCTGGAGGTCGATCGAAAAGGTATCGACCTGGCCGAGCAGGAAGCTGGCAAGCGAGTTGCCGCCGGTGGTGAGGGCGTTGACGGCGGACTGGGTGTCGGTGCCGGTAGTGGTGAAGGCGAAGGAGCCGGTGGGGTTGGGCGGGGCGATGGTGTTGAGCTGGTAGAAGCGGTAATCGAGGCCGAACTTGAAGGCGTGGCGGCCGCGCAGGTAGGAGACGGTGTCGGTGGTTTCCCAGACGGCGGTCTGGTACTGAGCGAAGGTGCTTGCGGGCGGCCCGAGCTGCTGGAAGCCGGTGAAGGTGAAGAGCGGCAAGGCGTTGTTGAAGGCGGCGTTGGTGGGGATGCCGGGGATGCCGAGGGCGGCGGAGGCGGTGTTGCCGAGGGTCGGGCCGCCGATGCCGTTGCCGCGGCGGGTGTAGCCGAGGCGGTAATCGTTGAGCAGGCGCGGCGAGAAGGTGTGGGTCTCGTTGAAGACCGCCTGCTGACCGAGCACGTGCGAAAGCCCGGCTACATTGCCTGTGCCGATGACCGCGCCGGCAGTGGGGCCGGAGCCATCGGGCAGCGCGGTAATGGGCTGCTCGACATCGGAAAAGTAGGAGTAGCGGCCGAAGGCGCGATCTTTGGTGCGATACGCGCCATCGAGGCGGAAATCGAACTGGTTCTGGTGGTCGGCGTCGTTGGCGGTGCGGGTGTAGTTGTTGGCGCCGATGGTGTTGGGCAGCGGAAAGCGGCTGAGCAGGGCGAGCGCGGCGGGGTCGAGCGGGGTGGTGATGACGTCGTTGGGGAACTCGGTGCGGATTTGCTTGCCGGCGACGACGGTGGTGGTGGCCGGGTTGTAGATTTTGGCGACGCCGGTGAAGATGCCCTGGCGCTCGTTGAGCGTAGGCACGACAGAGAGGATGGGCTTGCCGATGAGGGCCTTGATGCCCTGGTAGTCGGCGAAGGCGAAGAGCTTGTCGTGTAAGAGCGGGCCGCCGAGGGTGCCGCCATAGAGGTTGCGGCGGTACTCCGGCTTGCGGGAGTTGGGCAGGACGAAGTAGTTGCGGGCGTTGAGGTCTTCGTTGCGGAAGAACTCGAAGAGGCTGCCGTGGACCTGGTTGGAACCGCTGCGGGTGGCCACGTTGACGACGCCGCCGTTGAAGCGGCCGAACTCGGCGGGCACGTTGTCGGCCTCGACGGTAAACTCCTGGATGTCGTCGAGGATGGGGAAGAAGGCGACCTGGCCGGGCTCGGGCTGCAGGGCGGAGATGCCGTCGTAGAGATACTCGTTGGTGCGCGGGCGGCCGCCGTTGATGCGGGGGAGCAGGGTGCCGGGAGGAAGCTCGACGCCGGGCACGAGCTGGGTGAGGTTGATGAAGTTGCGGCTGTTGAGCGGGATGGTGATGACGGTCGAGCCCGGGATGTGGGTTTCGATGTCGGACTCTTCGGCCTGCAGGAGCGGCGCGTCAGCGTTGACGGTGATGGTTTGCTGGTCGCTTCCAAGCGTGAGGGCCAGGTTGACGGCGACGGTCTGGCCGACGGTGGCGGTAACGCCGGAGCGAGTGAGGTGCTCGAAGCCGGGCGCGGTGACGTCGAGCCGGTAGGTGCCGGGCGTGATTTGCGAGAAGGTGTAGTCGCCGGCGGAGGTAGAGACGGTCTGCTGATGGATGTTGGTGGCGAGGTCGGTGAGGATGACGGTAGCGTATGGAACGGCGGCTCCGGTGGGATCGGCGACGCGACCCACTACGGAGGAAGAGACCTGTGCATAGGCGGCCGAGGCTGCAACGAGGGTGAGGGTGCAGGCGGCGGCGAGCGGGTGTTTGCGACACATGCGGAGAACTCCTGCGGCGCAACGCGGTTCGTTGGCCTGAAATGAGGCGTAGGGGGACCTGGGGGCCGGCGGGGCGCAATGGCCGGGAGTACACGGCTGAATGTGGGCTGCTGTGACTTTATACGGATAGAATCGTCTGGTCAAACGGGGGGTGCCAGTTGGGGGCTGGCTGGGGTTCGTAAAGGCGTGATTCGACAGCTTACAGCTTGAGAGCTCTTAGCTATGAGCCTTTTTTGCGCTTTGAAGTGGATGCTGGGAAGCGACTTGGATTGTGAGCTCAGGGTTTAGGATTCGAGTTCGAGGCGCTCGATCATCACGTCGGTGGACTTGATGAGGGCGGCGGCGGTGTCGCCTTTTTTCAGATCAAGCTCGCGGGCGGCGGCGGCGGTAATGATCGCGGTGATCTGCGAGTCGCCGATGCTGAGAATGACCTCGGCGAGGAGACCCTCGATGCGGAGGCCGACGATCTTGCCGACGAGTTGATTGCGCCCGCTGACGCGGCGGAAGCGCTCGCGGGATTCAGCGGCTGGTTTGGCTTTATCTTTCGCGAGGAAGGGCTTGAGGGCAGACTCGGCAATGCGGTGATGGCCGCCAGGCGTGGGGCTGGTGGCGAGCTTGCCGGCGAGAATCCACTGCTTGATGGTGGGGTAGGAAATGCCGAGCAGGCGGGCGGCTTCGCGGGGCGTGAGCATGGGCTGCGTGGTGGGCATGGGTTATTGGTAACAGGTCCACGTTCGGTCCGACAATTGTGCTGGTTGGCAAAAAAGGCGTAACGCGGATAGGACGGATAACGGATGGATGTTCGCGGATGAGACGGCGCTGGCCTTTTCGAACGACGACAAAGTTGCGCCTGGGTTTATTTTGCCCCTGGTTTCTGAAAGACTGTGGGTATGAGTACAGCAACCATGCACAAGGTGTTGGCGGACAGGATCGGGCGGATTGAGGTTTCGGCGACGATGGCGATTACGGCCGAGGCGCTGAAGATGAAGGCGGCGGGGATCAGCCTGAGCGACTTTGGCGCGGGCGAGCCGCACTTCGAAACGCCGCGGCACATCAAGGATGCGGCCATCGACGCCATCAACCAGGGCTTTACGCGCTATACCGCGGTGGCCGGGACACCCGACGTGCGCAAGGCGATTTGCGCGCGGCATGCGGAGGATTTCGGCACCGACTACACGGCCGAGGAGTGCGTGTTCACCACAGGCGGCAAGCTTGCGCTGTTCAACGCCCTGCAGGTGCTGTGCGAGCATGGCGACGAGGTGATTCTGCCGGTGCCGTACTGGGTCTCGTACAAGGACATCATCCAGTATGCGGGTGGCGTGGTGAAGCTGGTGGATTCGGACGAGGCGGAAAACTTCAAGGTGACGGCGGCGATGATCGAAGCCGCTTTGACTGACAAGACGAAGGCCATCATTCTGTGCTCGCCCTCGAATCCTTCGGGTGCCGTAATGGCTCGCGAAGACATAGAGGCCATTGTGAAGCTGGCTCATGAGCGCGGTGTTTTTGTGCTGCTGGACGAGTGCTACGTATACCTGACGTTTGAAGGCGAGCCTTATAGCGGGGCTTCGGTCCTCTTGGGCCAGACGAGCGCGAAGGAGCATCTCGTGGTGCTCGGCAGCCTGAGCAAGACGTACGCGATGACGGGCTGGCGGGCGGGCTTTGCGCTGGGACCGAAGCAAGTGATCGGCGCCATGAGCAAGCTGCAGTCGCAATCGACGAGCTCTACGGCGGCGTTTGTGCAGAAGGCGTCGGTGGCGGCGGTGTCCTCGTCGCAGGAGTGCGTACGCGAAATGCGGGCCGAGTACATCAAGCTGCGGGATCGCGTGCTTCAAGGCTTCAAGACGATCCCCGGGCTGACGTGCACGGTGCCGCAGGGCGCCTTCTATGTATATCCGAACGTGAGCGCGTTTATGAAGCACGGGCTAACGGCGGGCGAAATCGCCGCGCGGCTGCTGAGTGAAGCGCATGTGGTGACGGTGCCGGGCGAGGCGTTTGGCACCGGCGAGCATATTCGGCTGAGCTACGCGGTAAGCGAGGACGTGATCGATGAAGGCGTGGCGCGCATGCGCAGGTTCTTTGCCGGGCTGTGAAGAGCGCGTGTAGGTACAACCGAAGTTTGTAGGAGTTGCCGCTTTTGTGGTGGCCGGTTCGCCCTGTCTGGCGAGGGGTTGCTCTAGGATAGGAAGCTATGGCGGTTGGAACGATTCGGTTTGCGCCGGTAATCCTGGCGGGCGGCAGTGGGACGAGATTCTGGCCGCGCAGTCGGCGGGCGCGCGCCAAGCAGGTACTGGCGCTTGATGGCGGCGAAACGATGATTCAGCAGACGCTGACCCGGCTGCTTCCTGTTGCCGCGGCCGAGGATGTGTGGGTGGTCACGAACGGCTGGCTGGCCGCGATGATTGCGGCGCAACTGCCTTCGTTGCAGGCACAACATTTGATCATTGAACCGGTGGCCCGCAACACAGCGCCGGCCTGCGCGCTGACGGCGTTCCTGCTCGAGCGCCAGGATCCTGCGACGGTGATTGGGGTGTTTCCTTCCGACCATGTGGTGGCCGATGGGGTGCGCTTCGCCGAGGTGATTGCGGCCGGCGTAAAGCTGGCGGCGGCGGGTGAAAACATCGTCGTACTTGGGGTTCCGCCCACCCGCGCCGAGACCGGGTACGGCTACATCGAGCAGGGCGCAAGTGTGGCGGGCGAAGTGTCGGCTCGGCGGGTGAAGCGGTTTCGCGAGAAGCCCGACCGGCACACCGCCGAGGGATTTCTGGCGGCGGGCAATTTTGCCTGGAACGGCGGCATTTTTCTGTGGAGCGCGCGCACCCTGGCCAACGCGATCCGGGAGCATGCGCCGGATATGGTCGAGCCAATAGAGCGCATTACGGAGGCATGGGGCAAGCCGGAGTTCAACGATGTATTTGCGGCGGCGTACCCGCTGGTCGAGAGCATCTCGATCGACTATGCGGTGTTGGAGCGCCGGTCGGCCAAGGGGGAGTTGCGTTCGAACATTTACTGCCTGCCGGCTGATTTTGGCTGGAACGATTTGGGCTCGTGGGCCTCGCTGCACGAGCATCTTGGCAGCCGCGATGAAGACAATGTAGTGGACGGCGGAACGGACGGGCTGGTCGAGATCGAAAGTGAAGGCAATTACGTGTATGCGCCGGGCAAGATGGTAGCGCTGCTGGGAGTGGATGGGCTGGTGGTTGTCGAGACGGACGATGCCCTGCTGATTACAACGCGGGAACGAAGCCAGGATGTGAGCAAGGTGGTACGGCAGGTGCATCTTGGGCTAGGGCGTGAGGATTTGATTTAGAGACAAAGGCCTGATCGCGGGCCGGGAATGGGCAAAGCCAACCACAGATCCCTTCGGGATGACAACAAGGTAGGTAGCTGCGTAGGCAAAGAAGAGGTAAGCGATGGGCGCGGTGAAGTTTGGAACGGATGGCTGGCGAGGCATTATCGCGGACGACTTTACGCATGAGAACGTGCGCGTGGCGGCGCGCGCCATCGCGCACTACGTACTCGGCGATGAGGATGCGAGCGAGGGCGTTTGCATCGGGTGGGATACGCGCTTCAAGTCGCAGACGTTTGCCCGGGTGGTGGCGGAGGTGCTGAGCGGCGCGGGCATACCGGTGATGCTTGCGGACCGGATTACCCCTACGCCGGCGTTGAGCTACGCAGTGCGTGAACGGGGCGCGGCGGGTGGGGTGATGATCACGTCCAGCCATAATCCGGCCGAGTGGAATGGGGTGAAGTACAAGGCGAGTTATGGCGGTTCGGGCAAGCCCTCGATCATCGCAGCCATCGAGACGTACCTCGACCAGCCGCTCGAGAGTGGCAAGGCGGGCAGCATCACCGAGGTGGATTTCAACCCGGACTACATCGCGGCGATCGAGCGCTTTGTCGATCTGCAGGCTATCAAGGATTCGGGTTACAAGTTTTTGATCGACGTGATGTACGGTGCCGGCCGTGGGGTGGTTGCGGGCATCTTTGCGCGTGCGGGTGTGCCCTGTGTCGAGATGCGCGCGGAGGTCAACCCGGCGTTCCCGGGCATCAACCCGGAGCCTATCCTGCCGCATATCGCCGAGACGCAGGTGCGTGTGGTGGCCGACCGCTGCGACGCCGGCCTGATCACGGACGGCGATGCGGACCGCATCGGCGCGGTGGATGAGCATGGCAACGTGGTGGATGCGCACAAGATTTTCGCCATCCTGCTTGAATGGCTGCTGACGCGCAAAGGCTGGGAAGGCGATGTGACGCGGGCGTTCAACACGACCAAGATGCTGGACCGGATTGCGGCGAAGCACGGCCGGCGCCTGCATGAGCATGGCATCGGCTTCAAGTACGTCTGCGACTTGATGCTGACGGAAAACATCCTGATCGGCGGTGAGGAAAGCGGCGGCGTGGGCATAAGCCGGCACCTGCCGGAGCGCGACGGGTTGCTGAACAGCCTGCTGCTTGCCAACGTGATGGCGGATGAGAAAAAGACGCTGGGCGAGTTGGTGGCGGCGCTGCAGGCCGAGTACGGTGAGCATCAGTATGGGCGCATCGATATGCATATCGACGACCGGCTGAAAGCCTCGGCAATTGCGCGCGCCGGCGCGGTAAACGCGGGAGAGATGTTTGCCGGGATGAAGGTGATCCGGGTGGAGCGGCTGGATGGCATCAAGTTCTTCCTTGAGAATGAGGATTGTGCCGGCAAGCCAAATGCCGCAGAAACCTGGCTGCTGCTGCGCGCCAGTGGCACCGAACCGCTGCTGCGGGTGTATTGCGAAAGCTGTTCGGTAAACAGCGTTGAGGCTGTGCTTGCAGCCGCAAAGGCGTTTGTGCTGGCAGGTTGAGAGAGACGGGGCGCGTGTGACGATCGAGTGCAATGGCTTGTTGTTCGATATGGATGGGGTGCTGATCAGCTCGGTGGCGAGCGCGGACCGCTGCTGGCCGCTATGGGCGAAGCACTATGGCTTGCCGGGCTGGGAAGCCATGCGCATCCCGCATGGAGTGCGCGCGGTGGACATCATCCGCATGTGGGTGCCGGCGTTTAAGGATCTGCCGGTGGACTCGCCCGAGGTACGGGAAGGCCTGCGGCTGATCGAAGACATGGAGATTGCGGATGTCGCCGACTTGAAGGTGCTGCCCGGGGTTCGCGAGCTGCTTGCATCGCTCGACCCGGCGCGCTGGACGATTGTGACTTCGGCTTCAAAGCGGCTGCTCGTGGGCAGGCTGCAGGCGGCGAATCTGCCGTTTCCGGACAAGATCATTACCGCCGACGATGTGACCAAAGGCAAGCCGGACCCGGAGCCGTATCGCAAGGGTGCGGAGCTGCTTGGCTTCACGCCCGCGAGCTGCGTGGTGGTGGAGGATGCGCCATCGGGCGTTGGGGCCGGCCGTGCCGCGGGCTGCAAGGTGATGGGCGTGCTCGGGACCCATGACGCGGAGGTGTTGAAAAAAGCCGGCGCAGACTGGGTGCTGGCTTCGCTCGCAGGCTTGAAGGTGGAGGCTGCGGGGAGTGGCTTGCGGCTGGAGTTCGAGCCGGTTTAGGCTGTTTGCCGAAAAGTGTAGAGGCAGGCCATTGCAGAAAGAGATTCCCTGCGGGAATGACAACAAGAAAGCCGGCTCCGGTCAGGTTTGCCGGCGGGCGTTGAGCATCCTTTCTACTTCCTGCAGGTCCGCTTCCGTATCGACGCCGATGGTGTCTTGGTCGGTTGCGGCGACATGGATGGGCATGCCAAGTTCGAGGAAGCGAAGCTGCTCCAGCTTCTCGGTAAGCTCAAGCGGCTGGGGTGGGGTCGCGTGGAAGAGCTCGAGAGCCTTCCGGCGGTAGGCGTACAGGCCGAGATGCTTCCAGACTGGCGGATGTGCTCCGTCACGGTCGTAGGGGATGGTGGCGCGGGAGAAGTAAAGGGCGCGGTTGCGGCTTGTGGTGACTACCTTTACAGCGTTTGGATTGCAAAGGTTTGCGGGCGTGCAGAGGACCTTGAGGGTGGTGACCTGGACCTCGGGATCGTCAAAAGGCTTGAGGAGCGCGGTGAGGTGTTGGCGCTGAAGCAGCGGCTCGTCGGCCTGGATGTTGACGTAGATTTCGGCGGGTTGGAGCTGGGCTACGGCGTGCACGCGGTCGCTGCCGCTGGGCAGTGCGGGCGAGGTAAGGATCGCCGGCCACTTGTGTTCGCGGCATAGTGCGAGGACTTCGTCGCTGTCGGTGGCGACCAGCACGGCGTCAAGCTGCGGGCAGGCCTGCGCCGCTTCGACGACCCAGGCGAGCATGGGCCGGCCGGCGATCGTGCGGAGAACCTTGCGGGGCAGACGGGTGCTGGCGAGACGAGCGGGAATGACGCCGAGGATGCGAGGCATAGGGTATGCCTCAGGGTAAAGCATGTGCGGTCGTTTGACTGGCTCTGGTAGGGACCGTATCATCACTGAGGCGGCCCTGAATGGATTGTGGTTCTGGCGCGGCCTTTGTGCAAGCACGCATGCCAGGCGGTGTAGCTCAGATGGTTAGAGCGACGGACTCATAACCCGTAGGTCGGCAGTTCGATTCTGCCCACCGCCACCATCGCAATGAAGCGAGGGTAACCGCAGATTTCTATCGCGAATGACAACAAAGAGGCGGCAGCTGAGTTGCTTCAGCGGTTGGTGAGGATGGTTTTGCCTCCGGCGGAGGCCAGCCAGCGGACCGGTGCGTAGGGAGCCAGGTCGTGGGCGCGGCTGGCAGGGACGTAGGTCATCAGGAAGATACGGTTGGGACCGGCCCATAGCTGGCGCAGTGTGCCTTCATTTTCGAAAATCTGTGGGCTGTCTGGCCAGAAGGAGCCGAACCAGGGGCCGTTGACACGACCGTTGACCAGGTGCACGGGCTGGCGCGTGTAGAAGAGCAGCGTAGAGCCGGAGGTAAGTTCGCCGTCGAGCAGGATGGTGCTGGGCCCGGGTTGCTGCTGCTCGGCCTTGAGGATGGCCGCGGCAAGGGGCTCCGAGCCCAAAATGGGGTTGAAGCGGGCGAGACCGGTGTGGGCCGCGAGCAGAACGAGTACGGTGCCGCCGGCCAGGGTGAGGTTGGCCGGGTAGTCCAGGCCACGGCGCCGGAGATGGTAGCTGGCCAGACCGAGCACGAGCATGCCCACGGCTACGGCGATGAGCGGGCCGCGGAACAGTGCCATGGCGGCTCCGGTGAGGTCGAAAAGATGGCCGAGCGAGAGGTTGTAGAGCTCGGGATTTTGTGAAAGCAGGGTGGCGAGGTCGGCGTTGGGCTCGGGTTTGGGCGCGGTGATGGCGAAGAAGAGGCAGGTGGTGGCGACGAGGAGCGTGATGGGGAGCAGGAGGATGCGGTGGAGGAGGAGGATGGCGCGGAGCGGGCTTTGAGCGGTAGCCCCACTAGACCCGCTAGACCCACTTATCGCAGAAGGCGCGATGAATGGAGCACGGATCGATTTCGGGCTGTCGGCGGAGGCGAGCATGCCGCCCAACATCAGCGCCAGGGCCGGCAGGGCGGGGAGCGAGTAGTATTCTTGGCGGCTCGACAGGGTGAAGAAGATGAGGACCGTGAGGGACCAGATCGCTATGGTGAGGGCGGCTTCGCGCTGGCGGATGGTGACTTCGTAGCGGTGGCCAAGCTGACGGTAGACGCGGGCGACGGCGGCAGGCAGGAAGACGGCCCAGGGAAACATCCACAGGACGGCGTAGAACCAGAAGAGCCAGATGGGCGTCTGGCCGTAGTCGTGGGGGATGCGGCGGCCGAGAAAGCGCGCGATGTGCTCGTTGTAGAGATAGAACCAGGCCCAGCCGGCTTTTGCCGGAAGACCCAGGCCGGGGGGCATGGGGATGGCGGGATTTCTGAGGGCGGCAAGGATGTGCCAGGGCAGGGCAATCACCAGGAAAGTGAGGAGCGCCGGAAAGAGCGGGAGTCTGGCCGCGAGTTTGAACTGACGAGTAACAAGGAGGTAGAGGAAGACGAAAGCAAGGGGGAAGACCAGCCCGATGAAGCCTTTGGTGAGCAGGTTGAGGGCGAGGACGGCAGCGAAGGCGAGGGTGGGGAGTAGAGGCGACTCGACAAACCCAGGTCTCAAGTTCGAGACCTGGGGCACCCGCGTTTGGGCTGCCCGGGAAATGGCTATGAGGAAGAAGTGGACGCCGAGCGTCATCCAGAGGCAGATAAGCAGGTCGGGGATGAAGAAGCGGGTGTAGAGGTAGGGGCCGAGCGCGGTGGCGAAGACGAGGGCGGCGTAGAGGGCGCCGTGTTCCTGCTTTTCTGAAGTGCGGTTTTCTGAAGTGCCGTTTTTTGAAGAGCCGTAGAAGCGCCGGCCGAGCGCGTAGATGGCGAGGAAAAGCGCGAGGACGGCGAGGGACAGCGGAAGCCTCGCCGCCCAGTCGTGCTCGCCGAAGACACGCATGCTGCCGGCGGCGAGCCAGTACATCAACGGGGGCTTGTCGAAGAAGCGGATACCGTCGATGGTGGGGGTGACGAAGTCGTGGCGGTGCAGCATCTCGCGGGCGACCTCGGTGTAGACGGAGTCGACGTCGTCGAGCAAGGGCGGCGCGAAGAGGCCGCCGAACTGCAGGATGATCCAGGCGAGAACGATGGGGCCAAGAGAACGGGGGTTCCAGGTACGTGCGGGTTGGGGCGAAGTCATCATCAGGTTCAGGGATGAAGAGGGTGGTTGGTCAGCAGGAGTTTGCCGCTTTCTTCGCGGAGTGTGTAGCGGTTGGAGCCGAGCAGGCGCAGGGCCTCTTCGCGGCGCTCGGCGGGGATAAAGAGGACCATGGGTTCGGGCAGCGCCCAGCGGCTTACCAGGTCGTGTGTAGTGAGGAAGACAGGCGGAGCGTCAGGGAAGGTGCTGCCGAAGAGCATGGAGGTCGACCGGCCTTCGACGAGCAGGACGGGGTGATCGAGATAGAAGGGGACGGACGAGCCGAAGGCCTGATCGCCGAAGAGCATGACCGGCGTGGCGGCGGGCAGGGCGCGGGTTTGTTCGAGATGCTGGATGGTCTGAGCGAAATCTCGACTGGAGAGGATGGGCGCGAAGCGGGCGAACGCGAGGTGCGCGGCGAAGAGGAAGACGCCGGAGGTAAAGGCGATGGCGGTGGTCGCGGCCAGATGGCGGCGCTGCATGCGCAGATGCCAGGCGAGCGCGGGTCCGGTGGCGAAGGTAGCGGCGGCCAGCAGCGCGGGCAGACGCAGCGCGGCCAAGGCGGGCGCGGTGAGATCGAAGAGGTGCGAGGTGGAGAGGGTATAACCGCCGACGTTGCGGTGAGCCAGCAGCGTGCCAATGTCTGCTGTATCGGGAATGTTGCGGCTGGCGAACAGGCCGAGCAGCAGGGCGAGGGTAATGAGCGCGCCGATCGCGGTAAGGGTGATATGGGCAAAGCCGATCCAGCGCTGGCTGGAGGGGGACGAGGAGTAGGTCTGCTCGGCGCGGGTGATGGTGGCGGAGATAAGCAGCAGCAGCGGCAGGTAGGCGGGGAAGGTGTAGTACTCCTGGTTGGTGGAGAGCGAGAAGAAGAGCAGGACGGTAGAGGCAAAGAGGGTGAGGAGGAGGATGTGGCGTTGCTGGTGGTCGATGCGATGGAAGGGGGACGCGGCAAGGCCGGTCTTGCGTCGGCGCAAGGCCAGGTCGATCGGGGTCCAGATGGCCAGAGCGAGCAGCAGGTAGGTGAAGAAGCCGAGCTGTAGGCGATCCATCGCATAGACGCAGCCACACAGGATCATGAAGTACAGGGTGTTCGTCTTCCAGCCCTGAAGTCTGGAAACGGAGCCGGTGAGAACCTTAGTCTGGTGCTGTTCGCGGCGGACGAAGGCTACGATGCCTAAGGGCAGAAAAAGCGTCCAGGGAAAAAGCCAGGCCAGGTGCTGCAGCCAGTAGGCGTAGCCGGGGAGCTTGTTGAAGTCGGCGGGGGTGCGGCGGCCGAGGAAACGGAGGACGTGCTCGTTCCAGAAGTAGAACCAGAGGAAGCCTTGATGCTGGGCAGTCGCCGGGTTGCGCAGCGCGGCGAGAATGTGCCAGGGCGCGGCGATTGCGAGGAAGAGCAGAAGGCCGGTGAGGGGGCGGATGAGCTTGAGTTTGGCGAGGGCTTCCTTCGGAGATTCGGCGGTAAGCAGGAGATACAAGAGCACCGGGACGAAGAAGAAGACGAGAGCCACGAGGCCTTTGGAGAGTACGGCCAGGGCCAGGGCGGTCCACATCAGGTAGGGGTAGGTGGATGCGGGGAGGTTGAAGGTGAGGGCTGGGCGCTCGGGGATGGGCGGCTGGACCCACTCATCGCGATGGAGCTGCGATGAACGGGGCACGGAGGGGTTGTCCTTGGGAAGTGATGGTGACTCCAGCCCACGTCTCAGAATCGAGACGTTGGGCACCCGGATTTCCGGTTCGAGGGTGCGCAGAAAGGCGTACAGGGCGGCGGCGAGGAAGAGGCTCAGCCAGACCTCGGGGATGAGGATGCGCGTGAACAGGAAGACGCCGGGCGAGGTGAGGATCGCTACGGCGGTATAGAACGCGGTGCGCGAGCCGAAGGCGTGGTTGGCCCAGCGGTGCCCAAGCAGGGCGAGCAGAGCTGCCGCGATAGCCAGAGGGAAGTGCGCGGCGAAGGTGTTGGTGCCGAACAGAGCGAACGAAAGCGCGGTGAGCCAGTAGGGAAGTGGAGCCTTTTCCAGATAGCGGATGCCGTTGACGTGCAGGGTGACGAGATCGCCCGTGTGCAGCATGGAGAGCGCGGCGCTGGCGTGGGTGGCGTCCGCATCGTCCAGGATGGGCGGGGCAAAGAGCGCCGCAAAGAAGAGCAGAAGCCAAAGGGTAGAGAGAATGACGGCCGCATTGCGGGGTCGGGGGCCTCCGGCAAAGGAGGTGGCGAGGATGGAGAAGTGGGGTTTGGTTTCCATGACTGCGGCTGCTTAGACAGGATAGCGGAAAGATGGGATGGGGCAGGGTGAGGCAGGGTGGGCAGTATCTTTTCCGGGTGGAGAGCTTTTGAGGGATGATGGGGTATGCCTACTCTTGCGGCGGTGGATATCGGGTCGAACTCGTGCCGGCTGAAGATTGCTTCAGTCGTGCAGCATAAGCTGAAAACGCTGCACGAGGACCGCGAGGTGACGCGGCTGGGCGCAAGCGTGTTCGAAACCGGCATGATTTCGCCCGAAGCGATGGCTTCGACCATCAAGGCGCTCAAGCGCTTTCATAAAGCCGTGCAGCTGCATGTGGCGGACAAGGTCCGCGTGGTGGCTACCAGCGCAAGCCGGGACGCGCGCAACGCCGCGGCCTTTGCCGAGTGGGTGAAGAGCGCTACCGGTTGGGATCTCGAAGTAATTTCCGGGCTCGAAGAAGGGCGTCTCATCCACCTGGGCGTGGCGACGCACGAGCCTGGGGGCCGCGGCAAATGCATGCTGATCGACCTTGGGGGCGGCAGCTGCGAGGTGACGGTTTCTGACGGCGGCAGCATCCAGGCGATGGTCAGCATGCCGCTGGGCGCGGTGCGATTGCAGCAGGAATTTCTCCGCCATGACCCCCCTGACAAGGAGGACGCTGGGCGGCTGAAGCAGTTTGTCGAGCGCGAACTTACCCGCGCGGAACGCAAGCTGGGCAGGCCTGCGGTCGATCTGGTGATTGCCACCAGCGGCACTGCGGCGGCCCTGGCGGAGGCCAGCGTCGCCATGCGCGGAGGCAAGAAGCTGCCGGTGCACAAGAACGTTCCGAAGGATTTTGTGGTGGTGAAGCCGGGCGAGGCGGCAACAGCCGATGTACGCCTCCTCGCGGACAAGCTGCTGAAGATGGATAACGCCGGCCGTGCGGCGGTGCCCGGCATCGGACCGAACCGTGCGGAAATCATCATCGGCGGGGCGGTGGTGTATGCGAACCTGCTGGAGCGCTTTGGGCTCGCGGGGTTCCGCTATTCGTCGCTCGGCCTGCGCGACGGTATGCTCGCGCAGATGCTGGGTGACGTCGATCTGCGGACGGAGGTCCACCAGAAAATCGAGCAGGAACGCTGGGAAGGGGTGCTTGCGGTGTGCCGGCGCTACGGCATCGACGAGAAGCGGGCAGAGCCGGTGCGCGCGCACGCCGTGCAGCTGTTCGACAGCCTGCAACGGGTGCACGAGCTTCCACCCGAGTACCGGGGCTGGCTGCAAAGCGCGGCCATGATGCAGGAGGTGGGCAAGTATATGAACCACCAGGGCCACCACCGGCATACGCAATACATCATCGCGAACTCGGATATTTTCGGCTTTTCGCCGGAGCAGCGCATGATCGTCGCGGCTATCGCGCGCTACCTGGGCAAGAGCCGGCCGGACACGATGGATCGGCCCATGCGGGTGATCCCGCTTGAAGAACATACGCGGGTGACCAGGGCAATCGTGCTGTTGCGGCTGGCGGTGGCGCTGAACCAGGACCAGGCCAGCCGGCCGGTGCGGTTGAAGACGGCGGTGTACCCAAAGCGCGTGGTGCTCGAAATTGCGGCGGGGCGGGGTGGCGGCGAGCTTGAAGGTTGGGCGCTGCGCAAGGAGGCGGGCTACTTCAAGGAAGTCCTGCGGCGGGAGCTGGCGGTGGAGATTGTCTAGCGCTGCTTGAAGAACTGACAAAGCGACCGCAAATTCGCCGTGGGAATGACAACAAGAAGCCGTCAATCAGGGATGGCAGGTCTCACTGCTTCAGGGGCGCTGCAGGCCGGGTTTACGGCGATGCATCCGGGTGGAAATTTTGTACAGCGAGCGCGCCAGCCGTGGGTCGATCAGATGGATGAGCGTGGCGGGACCGCGGTCGATGGCAAGCCGCGCGAACGAGCCCTTGCGCAGCCGGATGGTGGGCACCGGGCTGCCCTCAGGAACTCCATGCGGCATCAGCAAGGCGCTGAGGAAGAGCTGCAGATTCGGATTGTGCCCGACGACGAGCACGTTCTCGCGCCCGTTCGATTGCTGGAGGAGGCGGTGAAAGTCCGCAAGCGTCGCTTCGGGAGCAAGCGCGTTCGCGAGCAGGATGGGCGCTTCGTAGCCGGTCTCCGTGGCGACCAGCTGGGCAGTCTGGATGGAGCGTTTGAGGGGACTTGAGACTACGAGATCGAAGGAGATCTTGAGCGCGTTGAGCGCGTGCGCCAGCTGCAGGCAATGCTGCTTGCCTTCCTTGTCGAGCGGCCGTTTGTTATCGAGCAGGGGATTGAGACGGCGTGTACCGGCGCTTGCGTGGCGAAGAATGTAAAGATTCATGTGGCTCTTCCCATTCTATGGGATCGCCGCAGGCTCTTCGGGGCTGTTGAGCTTCGGGGTCATGGGCGATTGAAGGTCAGGCTCGGGCAGGGGGTTATCGGTGGTGAGGATGGTTTCGGCGGCGCGCTGCCAGAAGCGGGTGAAAAGCATGAGCAGAAGGCCCGTCTGCGCATACAGGAAGAGCGACAGCGTGGCCGGCTTGGCAAGGGTGTGGGCGGCGATCCGGCTGAAGAGGCCAAAGGCCACAAGGCCGGCGATGAGGATGGCGAGAAAGCTGCCGTACGAGCGGAGCAGGTTATGGGAAAGCACACGCAGGGCAGGCAAAAGGGTTCGCCGGATACGGCGGTCGGGGAAGCCGGATGGGCGCAGCTGATCGTCGAGCTGAACCGTGTAGACCTCGACGAGATCGAAGTAGAGGCGCAGCAGGGAGGCGACCAGGATGACGGCAAGCCAGCCAAGATTCTGCAGCCATAGTGCCTGCAGGCCAACGACGCGCTCGTCGATAAAGTTGGACCAGGCCGCGGCCGCGGCGCCGAGCGGCAGCAGGATGGCAAGTGAAAAGACCAGCGTAAGCAGGGTGATACGAACGAAGCGCCAGAAGAAGCGGACTCCTGCGCTGAGCAGGATCGAAAGTCTTGTGGGTGCGGGCACGCGGTAGATAAACAGTGTGCCCGGCACGAGAAGAAAATAGAGGGCGAGGTAGACGGGGACGCTGAGGTACGAAGAAAAGCCTGCAGACGGAACATCGTGCGTCGTGCGCTGGATGGCAGCGAGGACGGTTCCGAGATCGAACTGCGCGGTAAGGCGCTGCGAGGCGAGCGAGTGATCGAGCAGATGCGCAAGCTGCAGGTGCAGGCGGAGAGAAAACACCAGGGCGATGGCGAGATTGGCCGCGTAAGTCCAAAGCACGGCGCCGGGGCGCGACAAGGCGAGCAGCAGCCCGTGCAGCAGGAGTGAACGGCGGGATGTGGAAGCAGCTGACAAGTTGTATCCGTGAGGGTGAGAGAGGCCTTTTACGCGAGCGTCAAAGAAGAGACAACAGTGGATTCCCTTCGGGAATGACAACAAAGGGCGAGACACCTTTGTACCGAAAGGTGACTTCGCTTAGATGAGCCAGCTTGCAAAGTGGCTGGCGGCCTGCAGGGTCGACAGCCAGAGAACGCCGAGCTTGCGTGCCGGCACCTTATTAGCGGCAACTGTGCGGCTGTTGTTGAACTCGTCTACATCGAGCGGAATCGTGTGCCCGGGGTCAATCTCGGCGGAGATCGGGTGCGCGACGCCGGTATAGGTGAAGGTGTGCCAGCGGGTGTTGTCGCCGAGCTCGCCGCCGGGTGCCCAGTGCTCGAGAACGCGGGTTCCGTCGGAGAAGCGGACCTCGACATCGATGGGCAGGATGAAGTCTCCGAGCCGATGAACGGTGACGGTGCTGGTGAGTTGTGCGGTCTGCTTCGGGTCGTCGTCGGCGAGCCACCAGCGGGTAGGAGAGAACGAGATGTTATCCACCGCGTAGTCGAGGATGGCAGTGCCATAGAGGGCCTGGTTGAAAAAGAAACGCAGCGACGAGTTGACATAGACGCCTTGTGGCTGCCGGGCAAGCTGCGCGTAGGCTGCCGTGCGCAGTGCCGCGGCCTCGGGAGTTCGATTGGAGATCGCCGGCAGGATGACCTGTGAAGGGTAGGGGATGAAGTCGCCGGTCGCGCGGCCTCGGGCAATGGCTACTTCTTCGATGGTCCGCAGAAAATCTTCCGTATCGGGGTGCTGAAATTTGTAGCGCTGGAAGTAGGTCCGCATGGCTTCTGCCATGACGTCCCGTCCCACGAGACCTTCCAGGCTTTCAAGCAGCACGGCCGACTTGCCATAGGTGATGCCGGCGTAGGAGTTCGAGTTGTGAAACTGCCAGGCATGGCGAGTAACGGGATCCCAGAGCGGGACGGCCATATACTCCAGCCGCAGGTTGGAGGCATCGGAAAAGTTGGCCCAGCGCCGACCGAAGATACTGGTCCGCGCGCCCAGGATGGCCCCCGTGATCTCGGCTTCCGTGTAGGAGTTGATGCCTTCGTCGAGCCATGCATCTTCAAACTCGTTGGTGGCCACCATGCCGTACCAGTACTGGTGGCCAAACTCGTGCTCGGCCGTTTCTTCCAGCAGGAAGCTGGGATCGAGCAGCGAGGCATCGCCGGTGATCAGCGTGGGATATTCCATGCCGCCGATCTCGGAACCCGGCTCGGGATCGACGAGGGTGAGAATCTTGTAGGGGTAAGGGCCGTAGCGTTGCTCGAACTGGGCAAGCGAGGCAAGCAGGATGGCGCGGTACCGCGGGCCGGCATGGGGATGAGCGGCAAGCGTGAGGACGCGCACCTGCACCGGCCCCAGGGCTGAGAGGTAGGTGTCAGTGAGCACGGTAAAGTGCGGGCTGGCGGCCCAGGCGAAGTCGTGAATATCTTCGCCGTAGAAGCTTAGGGTGCGGGTGTTATCGCTGTTGAGCACGGAGCCGGTGGGTACGCCCGAGGCCCCGACAGTGAAGCGCGTCGGCATGGTGAGCCGGACGTTGAAGGTGGCGAAGTCCGAGAAGAATTCGGTGTCGGCATGGTACTGGTGGCAGTTCCAGCTGCCATGCCAGAAGACGCCGAGCTTAGGGTACCACTGGCCGCCCATCAGGAAGTCGCGCTTGTAGCCGTTGCGCGCGACGGACTCGGGAAAGACATCGTGGAAGGCGAGGCGAAAGGTGACCGACTCGCCAGGCGCTACGGGGCGAGGCAGGGTGAGTTCGGCGACCGTGCGGTCGTTGGCGTTGGCATCGTCGGGCGCGATGTAGTGCAGCGCAGCAAGCTGATCGCCAAAGCCTTCGGCGTCAAGCCGGGTCAAGGTGATGGAGCCTCGTTTGCGGTCGGGGTAGCTGTCTTCGTTCTCCTGGTCGCGCGGTCCGCCGGAAGAGTGAGTTTCGGTCGTGAAGGTCGATTCAGGCTGGAAGGCGTTGAGATAGAGATGGAAGGGAAACGTGGTAAGCGGCTGGCCCGTAAGGTTGCGGTAGGTGAGGGTTTCAGTGGCATCCAGAGTGTGCCTGGCTGGATCTACTTTTGCGTCGATGGTGTAGTCGACCACGCGAGTGGATAGCGGCGCAGGCGAGTTGGTGGCGATGCTCTGCGCCGGCGCACGAAGGGAGAGCATCGTGAGCGCGACTGCAACGATGCGGAGCATGCGCATATTCGTCGCCATGCTGGTGCTTAGAGATACCAGGGAATGTTCACAACCACGATCCGCTGGTTGCCGCGCACCAGCAACAGGAACTTTAGCAGTTGGACACGCTGGTTATGCAGGGCATTCTCCCACCAGTGCCGGACCACCAGTTCGGGCAGAAGCACGGCCACCTTGCGGCCCGGATTTTCAGCTTCAAGCCGCAGGATGTAGTCCATCAGCGGCGAGATGATAAAGCGGAAGTTTGAAGGGATTGTCACCAGTTGCGGGTCTACGTGGCGTTGCTCACGGCAGGGCGCCGCAATCAGCTTTTCGAAGTCGTCTTCGATGCCATGCTCCTCGTCTTCGGAGTGGACGTGCACCACCTTAATTTCTTCAGAAAGCAGCAGACCGAAACGCATGGCTTTTTCCGAAATCCGGTTCCAGCCGGCCATCGGGATTACGACCAGCGGCTGCTCGAGGTTCTTGAGATTGAGCGGGGTCATATCGTTCATTTCCCCGTTCACACGTGTGTAGTGCTTCTTCACCAGATGCATGATCAGGATCAAGGAGGGCACAAGCAGGGCGGTCACCCAGGCGCCGGACAGGAACTTCGAAGCCAGAACGACGATCGTTGTCAGCCCTGTCGCTACTGCGCCGACTCCGTTGACGAACATGTGCCACGTTTTGCCCTTGTGGTCGCCCTCCTGCTTCTTCCAGTGGATGACCATGCCGGCCTGCGAAAGCGTAAAGGCCAGGAAGGCGCCGATCGCGTACAGCGGGATCAGCCTGTCGGTGACGCCCTTGAACGCGATCAGAATGACGGCCGTGAAGCCGGTCAAAGCGTACACACCGTGCGAAAAGAGTAGCCGGCGTCCGCGCAGAATGAAGACGTGCGGCAGGAAGTCGTGCATGGCGATGGCGCGGGTTAGTCTGGGAAAGTCGGCGAAGGCGGTATTGGCGCTGAGGCACAGGGCAAGCAGTACGCTGCCCATGGTCAGGTGGTAGAACCAGGTGTTACCGAAGACGGCATGCACCAGCAGGCTGAGCAGGCTCTGGTAGCCCGGCTTATCCGGATCCATCGCCATAATCTGGTAGTGCTTGGCCATCCACGCCGTGCCATAGAGCAGCACGATCAGAATGCCGATGATGACGGTAAGGGTATATTGCGCATTCTTCGAGCGCGGCTCCTTGAAGGCCATCACGCCGTTCGAAACGGCCTCGACCCCGGTCATGGCCGCGCATCCGCTCGAGAAGGCCTTCGCCAACATCCACAAGCCAAGCAGCTTGACGGTTTGCGGGATGGCCGGAGGCAAGGGAACCACCGAGATGGGGTGAAGGCCCGGAGCATGCAGGGTTCTGAACACGCCGACAGCGATAAGGGTGAGCAGGGTACCGATAAACAGGAAGGTAGGCAGGATGAACGCCGTGCCGGTATCCTTGACGCCGCGCAGGTTGATGACCGCAAGCAATGCCAGGATGAACAGGCAGATGGTCAGTGTGTACGGTTGCAGACGTTGCTGGTCGGAGGTCAGAGCCGTGACGCCGGCCGAGATACCCACCGCCGCGGTCAGGATGTAGTCGATCATCAGTGCGGCGGCCGCCAGCAGCCCCGGTCCCTCGCCCAGATTTTCGGTCGCCACTGTATAACTGCCGCCGCCGTTGGGATAGGCCGCGATGGTCTGCCGATAGCTGAAGAAGACGATGACCAGAAGGATGAGAATGGCAGTGATAATGGGCAGAATGTACATCGTGCCCAGCATGCCCAGCGGAATCAGCAGGGCCATGGCTGCTTCGGGACCGTAGGCCGCGCTCGTCAGGGCGTCAAGCCCGAAAATCGGGATACCTGCGGAAACTCCTATGTGCTCGGCCCGTTCGTCGCTTGTAGCCAGAGGCTTGCCAAAAATCGTGTCCTGTATCGCCATGTCGAGCTATATCCTACGCGAGAGTAGCTCCTCTTCAACGCCGAATGTGAGCTCATCGCGGCAGATGAACAGCAGACCCGCTTGGAAGTCGTAGAGCTGTCGTTTATGCTGGACGCATGCCAAGCCTTTTTGAAATTCCCGTGACCACCCTTGCCGGCGAACCGACAACCCTGGACCCGTATAAGGGGGAAGTTCTGCTGATCGTGAACACTGCTTCGAAGTGTGGACTGACCCCGCAATACGAGGGCCTCGAAAAGCTGTACGGCACCTATAAGCACTGCGGCTTCAAGGTACTTGGCTTCCCGGCGAACGACTTTGCCGGCCAGGAACCCGGAACCAGCGAAGAGATCGGCGAATTTTGCAGCAAGAACTTCGGCGTCTCCTTCCCCATGTTCGAGAAAGTCGTAGCCACCGGGCCCGAAAAAGCCGACCTGTACAAGGTGCTGACCGACGCACAGCCGGTCGCCAAGGTGGCGGACCCGGGCTTTCGCGCCAAGCTGGACGGCTACCTTGCCCAGCACGGGTCCAAGACGCTGCCGCTGCCGGAGCTGACGTGGAACTTCGAAAAGTTCCTGGTCGATCGCGAGGGCCAGGTCGTGGCGCGTTTTTCCCCCGAGACCAAGCCCGACGATCCGGCGTTGATCCAGGCGATCGAGCAGGCGCTGCCGCCGCTTGCCGCCGCTTCTCCCACGCAGGCCTGAGGATCGGCTTAGATTCGCTGCCGATGAACGTGCCGGCTCCGGCGAGAGCCTGCCGGCACTCATCCCTACCCCGAAGGTCCCCCGCGAAAGGGTTGCTCACTTCATGCGCAAGCTTGCCTTTGCTGTCCTGGCCGTCACATTTTCGTCCTCTCTGCTGGCCCAGAAGACGCCGGTTCGCATTACGGCCGATCTCTCGGACGCACCGCGCAAGCTGTTCCACGCGGAAGTCGACCTGCCCGTAAAGAGCGGGCCCGCCACCTTCATCACGCCGCAGTGGATTCCCGGCGAACATGCCCCCAACGGCCCGGCTGCGACGATCGTCGGCGTGGTTTTCACCGCGAACGGCCAGACCCTGCCCTGGCGGCGCGACGACGTCAACCTTTACGAGTTTCACGTGCAAGTTCCAGCCGGCGTGACCAGCGTCCGCGCGCACCTCGACTCCATCATCAATGGGCGTATTTCGCGCGAGATGGCCGTGCTTGAGTGGCAGAAGCTGCTGCTCTATCCGGCGCACATCCCCGTCAAGGAGATCGCGGTCGAACCGAGCGTGACCGTGCCCGCGGGCTGGGGCATCGGTACCGCACTGATCCCGGTGGGCGCACCTGCCGCACCCCCCATGACAACCGGGGTCGACGAGCAATATCACCAGCCGGCCGCAGGCGCCATGACCACCCATTTCGCCGTCACGAACGTAGAACAGCTGCAGGATTCACCCATCATCACGGGTAAATACTTCCACGAGTTCGCGCTCGCGCCGGAGGTCACCCCGAAACACTTCATCGATGTGGTCAGCGATGCACCCGGCGATCAGAACCTGCGGCCGGAACTGCTCGCGCAGCTGAGCAATCTCGTTCGTGAGGCGTCCGCGGCATACGCTTCGCACCACTACAACGCCTACCACTTCCTGCTCACGCTTTCCGATATCGCCGGCGGCGAGGGCCTCGAGCATGAGCAATCCTCGGACAACGGCGTAGGAGAAAAAGGCTTTGCTGATGCCGAACATCAGGTCGCCGAATCGGACCTGCTGGCGCATGAGTTTACCCATTCCTGGAACGGCAAGTACCGCCGGCCGGACAAGCTCTATGAACCGGATTTTGCCACTCCGCAGCAGGGCCAGCTCCTCTGGGTGTACGAGGGGCTCACACAGTACATGGGCAACGTGCTGGCCGCGCGCTCGGGGCTCAAGAACCAGGCGCAGTATCGCGACCAGCTCGCGCTTTCGGCCGCCAGCCTGGATAACGAATCGGGCCGCCTTTGGCGCTCGACCGAAGATACCGCCATTGCCAGTTCGATCACCCGTCACCCTGTGCTTTGGGCCAGTTGGCAACGCGGCCAGTCCTATTACCAGGAAGGCGAGTTGATGTGGCTGGATATCGACACCATGATTCGCGAGCAGACCGGCGGCAAAAAGTCGCTCACCGACTTCCTGCATATCTTCCTGGGCAAGGGCGGCGACACCGGCCCCATCATTGTGCCGTACGATCGCAAGGAGTTGATTCGCGATCTCAACGAGGTGATGCCCTACGACTGGGCGACCTTCCTGCACAACCGCATCGACCTGCCGACCCCGCACACCGACCTGGCCGGCATCGAGCGCGGAGGCTACAAACTGATCTATACCGACAAGCCTTCACCCACGCAGCGCGCACTCGACAAGACCCGCCGGCGCGGCATCGATGTGTGGTACTCGCTGGGCTTCCGCGTCACGCAGGATGGCACAGTGGGCGATGTGCGGCTTGCGGGCCCCGCAGACAAGGCCATGCTGTATCCAGGAGCGAAAATCCTCGCAGTCAACGGCCAGGCCTTCGGTGCCGACGGCCTGAAAGACGCGCTCAACACGGCCATCGACGCCAGCAAGGGGACTTCAACACCCATCCACTTGACCGTGCAGCTTGAGTCGGAAGTCACGACCATGGACATCGACTACCACGATGGCCAGCGGTACCCATCGCTCGAACGGGTAGAAGGCAAGCCCGCGCTGCTGGACACGGTAACGATGCCACTGGCGGGGAGCAAATAGTGGTGAGCAGGGCTGCCCGATTCATGCTGCTGACTGTTCTGCTGGTCGCGGCTTCCCTCCATGCCCAGCAGCACTGGCCCACGCAGGATGGCGCTTACGATATCCCGAACTTTCGCTTCGGCACCGGGGAAGCTCTGCCCAGTCTGCACCTGCACTATCTCACCCTCGGCACGCCGCACCGCAACGCCGCCGGCCATACCGATAACGCCGTGCTGCTGCTGCATGGCACAGGCGGCGACGCGCACTCGCTGCTCAACCCGGTATTTGCCGATGTACTGTTCGGGCCGGGGCAGCCCCTCGATATCACCCGCTATTTCCTCATCCTGCCGGACGACATCGGTCATGGGCAGTCTTCGAAGCCTTCAGACGGGCTGCACGCGCACTTTCCTGCCTACGACTACGACGACATGGTCCGGTCGCAGCAGATCATGCTGCATGACGGCCTGCATGTGGACCATCTGCGCCTCATTCTTGGCACGTCCATGGGCTGCATGCAGACCTTTGTCTGGGGAGAAACCTACCCCGGCTATGCCGATGCGCTGGCTCCATTTGCCTGCAACCCGGTTCCCCTGGCCGGGCGCAATCGCGAGTGGCGCTACATGGGCATCAGCGCCATCAAGAGCGATCCCGCCTGGCTGGGTGGCGAGTACAAGACGGAACCGTTGCAGGGTTTGCGCACCGCTTCCGACCTGCTGCTGATCGCCGGCGGCGCTCCCCTGCAGCTGCAGAAGAACTATCCCACGCGCGAGGCTGTGGAGCAGTATGTCGACAAAGCCACGGCGGCGAACCTGGCCGGCATGGATGCCAACAACTACATCTTCTATGTGAACGCCAGCCGAAACTACAATCCGGAGCCAAACCTCGACAAGATCACCGTGCCTGTTCTTTGGATCAACTCGGCGGACGACTTCATTAACCCGCCGGAGCTTGGCATCGCCGAGCGGCTGGTCGGTCGCATGCCCAACGCCCGCTTCGTGCTGCTGCCCATTACAGACGCCACACGTGGCCACGGAACCCATACCGTGGCGGCCGTCTGGAAGGATTACCTGATCCAGCTCCTGCAACGCTCCGAACCGAAGTGATGCTCGCAGGCCTGGTTGCCGCGCTTTGTCGATAAGCCCTGCCCAGCCTAGAATGGAGACTGGGAGCGTTTGCCGTGCAGCCAGAGACGATCGCAGTAGCCATGTCGGGCGGCGTAGACTCGTCGGCCGTGGCCGCGCTGCTGAAGGCGCAGGGCCACACGTTGATCGGCCTCACTCTGCAGCTTTGGAACCAGCGCCGCCTGGCCGGTCACGAGGGCATGCCGGAGTCGGTGCAGGGCCGATGCTGCTCGATTGACGACGTTTATGACGCGCGCCGCGTGGCGGACCGCCTCGGCATCCCCTACTACCTCGTCAACCAGCAGGATCGCTTTGAAGCGGATGTGGTCAAGCCCTTTGTAGCCGAGTATCTGGCCGGCAGAACGCCGATCCCGTGTACCCTCTGCAACAACCATCTCAAGTTCGATCAGCTTCTGCTCACGGCCCGCCAGGTGGGCGCGACGAAGATCGCCACCGGCCACTACGCGCGCAATCATTTCGATCCTGTCCGTGAGCGTTGGATTCTGTCCCGGCCCGCCGATCGCAGCAAGGACCAGACGTATTTCCTCTTCGGCCTCACCCAGGATCAGCTTGCCCACACGCTCTTTCCACTGGGTGAAATGCAGAAGCCCGCCGTGCGGGTGATGGCCGGAGAGGCTGGCCTTGAAGTAGCTGCCAAGCCCGACTCCCAGGAGATATGCTTCATCCCGGGCGGCGATTATCAGGCATTTTTGCGTGCCTACCTCGAAGAGCAGGAGCAGGAAATGCCGGAGACGCAGGGCGAACTGATCTCCGTAGGTGGCCAGGCTTTGGGCACTCACACCGGCATCCACAACTTTACCGTCGGACAGCGCAAGGGCCTGGGGCTTACCAGCGCCAATCCCCTCTACGTGCTCAATATCGATCCCGAGTCGAACAAGGTCACGGTCGGGTCTGA
Organism: uncultured Granulicella sp.; assembly: GCA_964282835.1. Taxonomy (GTDB): domain Bacteria; phylum Acidobacteriota; class Terriglobia; order Terriglobales; family Acidobacteriaceae; genus Edaphobacter. Next base: position 3,062,866 of record OZ196157.1, on the reverse strand, counting down.
CGCCGACTTGCTCTCGCGCGAGTTACGCGTGGATCGGCTGAATTGGATCTCTATTCCGCAACTGGTCGAACCTATCCGCGTTTCTGCAAAGATTCGCCACCGCCACGAGCCGCAGCCAGCCACACTTTCTCCTGGCTCAGACGGTACCGTCTGCGCACTGTTCGACGAACCCCAGAGGGCCATTACTCCCGGCCAGGCCGCCATCTTTTACCAGGAAGACGAAGTTGTGGGCGGAGGCTGGATCTACTAGCATCCCGCCTCGCTCCCATAACGATTAGCCGACGATCGGGTCTCCGTTGCCGCCTGAACCGGAAGAAATACCCGGCTCCATGTCGCCGCTGATGCCTGACCCTGCAGCGTTCGCCATTGAGGAGAAGGGAACCACAGAGGCGGCCTGCGCTGGATTGGCCCGGTAAGCAGGAACCGGCCTCGTCGAAGTGGATCCGGGCTTCTTACTCTTGCCGAACATGGCAATAATCTTGCTGACCACTTGGCCGCCCATATCGCCACTATGTTTCAGGAAGGAGTCAGCCGTGGCCTTCGCCCCACTTACCAGGCCGGCAAGCTCCCGCCCTGGCTGCGTGATGCCGTGCTCGATCGCCTTACCAATCCGGGTGGTCGCATCGAGCGCCCCCGAAACCATACCGTTCACACGATCGACCTGCACGCGCGTCTTCTGGTTGACGTCGCCTACCGTCTGATTGGCCTCGTTGAAGGTGGTCTTCGCCTTGTCCATTGCCCCCTTGAAGGTCTCATTCGCCTGGCTGATCGTGGGGGAAATCTCCTCGGCCTTCGATTTCACGATGCCGGTGATGTCGTTCACTTTGCCGGTAATCTCGTTGACCTTGCCCGTAATCTCATGGACCTTGGTCGTGATCTGCTTGATTTCCGGGGTAAGATCCGTAACCAGCGTGTGCGACTTGTCGATGATGGGCATCAGCTTGGCTTTAATCTCATTCACATGGCCCATGATCTCCTTCTGTGCCTTGTAAGCCACAAAGGCCACAGCTACAACCGTGATCGCGACGATCAGAAGGGAGAGGGCAGCCACGATCACGAAGACTTCAAGCGTCTTGGCGTTCCCGCTATCAATCGCGTCGCCCTGAAACATAAAACTTGCGAGAGCGGAAATTTGCGAACTCATCGCCGGGGTCAATCCATGCACTGCCACCATATCGTTCCTCCATAGCCAAACCGGTTGGATGTAAATAGCTTGTCTCTATCTTCGAAACGCAAAAAGAGGGCTGACCCTGATCGCACTCGACCGGTCAGCCCCCTTTTGCCTGCAGATGCCTGCAGCTTCCAGCAACTTGCGCCAGGCGCAAACGTTAGCTGGGCTGGTCCTGCGTCTTGTTCACGTATGCTTCCTTGCCCGCATCGATGGCTGCCTGCACCGCGTCTTGCTGGCTCGAGACGAGGCCTTTACCCTTCTCGACGTACTCGGTCCACTGAGAGCGACCTTTTTCGTAATACTCCTTGCCGCGATCCACATAGTCACCGGCAACCTGCTTGCCCTGCTCTACGAGGTCGCTGGCCTTGTCGGTACCCTGCTGGGCGTAGTCAGCGGCCTTCTTCTTTGCGTCCGCGGCGCTCTGCACCAGGTCTGCACGTGTTTCCGTGCCGGATTTCGGCGCATACAGCACACCCACCAAGGCCCCTACACCCAGCCCTGCCAGAAACCATCCAAGTCCGCTCGTTCCGTTGTCATCAGCCATTGTTTCCTCCTAAATTTTCTTCAAGTTTCAGGCCACCCGTGGAGGGATCGGTCCTGCCATTCCCGTGCAAGCTGAACACAACCTTGTGCCTGAGCAGCTGCCGACTCCACAAAGGCATCGCACCTAGGAAGATGCCGAGGCAGAAGGCTGGGTTGCGCGCAGTATCGTAAATGTGCGTGAGAAAATCCTGTTGTACGGAAGCAAAGAAGCAACACTCCGAAACAGCGACAGCTGTTCCGCTGCGTCTCATCACCATGCGCTGCACCTGGAAAACTTCCCAACTTGCCTCGAAAGGCCTTTCGCTGTCAGCTAGAACTTCTGTGGAGTTCGGCACCCTCTTCCTTCTCGCAGCCGTGTGTCTGCCGGGAACGGGTTGCAAGGCAAAACCCGCCAGCCCGGACGACGCCACGCTTGCCGCGCAGGTGCAAACCCAGATTAACGGCGACACGCCCCTGGCCGGTCAGCCCGTCGCCGCCTCCGTTCAAGGCGGCATCGTCACGCTTAGCGGAACGGTGTTGAACGATGCGCAGCGCACCATCGCCGCTCGCGATGCGGCCGGCGTGGCCGGTGTCAAGGAGGTCCGCAACAATCTGACGACGCTGGCACCCCAACCCGCGTCGCAAACTGCCGTGGCCGCTCCGCCGGTAGCTATTCCTGTTCCAACCACGCCCGTGCGGGACAAGGTGAAGCCGCTTGCTGCGGCACCGCTTGAACGCCGGCCTGCGCCCATCGAGCAGGCCTACAGCCAGCAGCCGGTGCCCTCCCCTAGGGAAGCCCGCCAGGCACTCCTGCAGTCGCCACCGCCACCCCCGCCTCTTCCTCCGCCGCGGCCGGCGTTTCGCCAGGTCACTCTGCCGGTTGGAACCACCTTGTCCGTCCGCGTGACGCAGACGCTCGACAGCGCTTCCAGCCAGCAGGGAGACACCTTTTCCGGTGTCGTCACCGCTGACGTTGTGGCCGATGGCCTGGTAGCCATTCCGAGCGGAACATCCGTCTCGGGCCATGTCGATGAAGTGAAGGATGCAGCGCACTTCAAGGGTTCGTCCCTGCTTACGGTTTCGCTCAGCTCGATCAACCGGCATGGCGAACCTGTCACCGTGACGACTGATCCCTACAGCGTCCAGGGCAAGGGCCGCGGCACCAACACAGCCGAGAAAACCGGAGGCGGCGCTGCCGTCGGGGCCATCCTGGGCGGCATCTTCGGCGGAGGCAAAGGGGCCGCCATAGGCGCAGGTGCCGGGGCCGGCGTCGGGGCGGGTGCAAACGCCGTCACACGCGGACAGCAGGTGCAGATCCAAAGTGAAAGCGTGGTCCGCTTCAAAACCTCGAGCCCACTCAGCCTGCGCGTGCGCACAGACGGCGCAAGCAGCCCGGAGGCAGGCGGATTGCAGCCGCACGGATAAATACAGCCGCGCCGGCGTATCCCCGCTCCTTCGTTCCGCTCCGCACATCTCATGCTGTAGACTCAGGCACGAAGCGGCAACCACCCTTCGCAAGCCTCTCTTCTATCGAGGTGACGCACGTGCCGAACTCACCGGCGAATCCGCTCGGCCCACCCAGTCCGCTTGGATTCCTGAACCTCACCCTCCACGCCCATCTTCCGTATGTGGTCAATCACGGCACGTGGCCGCACGGTATGGAGTGGCTGCACGAGGCCGCGGCTGAAACCTACCTGCCTCTGCTGCGTGTGCTCAAGCGGCTTGAAGCCGACGGCATCGCCATGCACTGCAACCTCAACATTTCGCCGGTGTTGATGGAGCAGCTGACTCATCCTGTCTTTCAGGCGGAGTTCCCCAACTATCTCACCCGCAAGATCGTTTTTGCGCGCGAGGACGAAGCCTTCTTCACTCAGTCCGGCGAGCCTCGGTATGCAGAAACCGCACGCTTTTGGCAGCGCTTCTTCACTGAGGCCCTGGCGGACTTCAAAGCCTGCGACGCCAACATCGTTGCTGCTTTTCGCGGCTTCCACGAGCGCGGCCAAATCGAAATCATCACCTGTGCGGCCACCCACGGCTACCTCCCTCTGCTGGGCACCGATGCCAGCGTGCGCGCGCAGGTACGGACGGCCGTTCGATCGCACACGCGGCACATCGGCTCCACGCCACGCGGTATCTGGTCTCCGGAGTGCGGCTACCGCCCGGCCGGGCCGTGGCAGCAGCCAGTGCCCGATGCCGACGGCTCTCCTGCCGGGCCGCCGCAACAACGCATCGGCACGGAGCAGGCTTTTGCGGAGTCGCAGCTTGGCTTCTTCTACGTCGATACGCATCTGGTGGAGGACTCGCAGGCAATCTCCTCGCCCTACAACTACCCTCAAGCGGGAGCAGTAGCGCAGCCAAAAGCGGCTCCATCCGGCGAGACGCACTCTGTGTACCACCCCTACAAGGTGGATGGCCCTTACCTCGCGGCCGCGTCGAATCCAGACCTGCCGAAGCTGCAGCCGCTCTCCATCTTCCCGCGCGATCCGCGCACCGGTCTGCAGGTGTGGTCCGGCGAAAGCGGATACCCCGGCGACGGAAGTTATGTCGACTTCCACAAGAAGCGCTGGCCCGGCGGGCATCGCTACTGGCGCGTCACCGGCCCGCATGTGGATCAGGGCAACAAGCAACCCTGGGTTCCTGCTGACGCGGAGGCCCGTGTCCAGGGCCATGCGGAACACTTCGTCCACCTCGTGCATACGGCGCTCGTTGAGGCCGCCGCCGAGGGCCAGCCGCCGCCGATCCTGACGGCACCCTTTGACGCGGAGCTCTTCGGCCACTGGTGGTTTGAAGGACCGCTCTGGCTGGAAGCCGTGGTGCGCATCCTGCATGAATATCCAACCGGCATCCATCTCACCGCAGCGTCGGACTTCCTCGAACGGTATCCGCAAAGCTCGTTCCTGGCCCTGCCTGAAGGCTCCTGGGGTGCAGAGGGAACCAACCAGGTCTGGCTCAACCCCGAGACTTCCTGGACCTGGAGCCACATCTACCCCGCAGAGCGGTTCATCCGCGAAATTTGCACCGAAGGCCGGTGGCGCGAGTCGATGCTGGGAACAGAAATCGTCAAACAGCTATGCCGCGAGCTGTTGCTGCTCGAATCGAGCGACTGGCAGTTTCTCATCACCACCGGGGCCGCGCGGGATTACGCCGAGCTCCGCTTCACGACGCACCACGATCAGTTTCTCGAGCTGAAGCTGATCTGGGAGACCTACAGCCGCGATGGGGTCTTGAACGAGCCCATGCAGTCGGGGCTTGCCGCCATCCATGAACGCGACAGCATCTTCGCCCACATCGATCCTTCCGACTGGGCTGAATCGCCTCCCAAGCAAGCAGACTAATGCTGCCTCACAGAAAGCGGCTGCAATTCGGACAGGATCACCATCCGCTCGCAACCCGCCATGGGTGCCGGCATCGAATCGTGTAGCTTCATGGCTGTCACCTCGTCCACCCCAATTCGCACGTCGCTCACGGTGCAGAGCAGCCCCATCGCTGGTGCATGGCGGTCTCTGCAACGAGCCCTGTGTGCATGGCATCTTCTCTCGCTCGACGCCCCCACGGTTGCAGTGGTTTGGACGGCTTTCGTGGCGCGTACGACGCACGTCAGGCTGCCCGCGGCCGAGCTGGTTGCTCTGTTTCTTGCCGTGTGGCTCCTGTATGTAGCAGACCGGCTGCTCGATGCGCGCTCGCCCGGCTCCGCGCACGGGCTACAGGCTCGCCATCTTTTCCACGCCAGGTATCAGCGTGTGTTCCTTGTAACTGCCGCCGTGGCTGCGATGGCTCTTGCCTCGCTACTGGCGATGATGCCACCTGCCGACCGCCGCCTGGATGTAATTCTGGCAGCTTGCCTTCTCGGCTGGTTCGGGCTCATCCACTGGCTGAGCCCGGCAGGGGCGCTCCCCAAAGAGTTGGTCACGGGCCTGTTCTTCGGCGCCGCTGCCTGTATACCCGCGCTGACGCGGCACTCCGCCGGATCGATCGCGTTCGACGCGGCCTTGTTTGCCGCGCTGTGTACTTTGAATGGCCTCCTGATCAGCGACTGGGAACAGCCGTTGGGGCAGCGTGTACGAGGCGTCTCCCCTTCGCGGCGATCGGCGGCACTTGCGTCGGCGCTTCTGCTCCTGATTCTGTTCGCCTTTCTTTTCACCACCCTCCAGCTCGCTTTCCTGCTTGCGATCGCACTGGCCACCTTGTTACTGCTTGCCTTGCAAGCCGCACGAGACAGCATCGCCCCGACCACCCTGCGCGCCTGCGCGGACCTCGTCCTGCTTACGCCCGTTTTCTTCTGGACCCTTCTACGTTGAAGCTCCCCAACTTCGATCGCATCGCTCGGCTTTACCGGTGGGCCGAGTACGCCTGCCTGGGGCCTTTGCTCGAGCGCACCCGTGAGTACCACATCCCGGCGCTGCTCGGGCAGCGACGTGCGCTCATCCTCGGTGATGGCGATGGCCGCTTTACCGCCGCGCTGCTTCGCCGCAACCCCGCCCTTTCGGTCGATGCAGTCGACCTTAGCGGACGCATGCTCGCGCTGCTCGAACAACGCAGCCCCGAGGCAAGAACACATCGACTGGACGCGCGCGCGCAGCTTCCCCGGGGCCCTTTCGACCTGGTGGTGACGCACTTCTTCCTCGATTGCCTGAGCCAGTCCGAAACGGACGCGCTGGCCGCCAGAGTGGCACAGATCGTCACTCCAGGAGCCTTGTGGCTCATATCGGACTTCCGCGTCCCCGACGGCCTGCTTCGTTGGCCGGCGCGCCTCTACATTCGTGCGCTTTACCTTGCCTTCCGCTGGCTTACCGGGCTGCGGATCACGCGCCTGCCCGACCACGCTCGCGCCCTGAGCGCCGCCGGTTTCGAGCCGATCCTGACCCACCACAAGATTGGGGGCATCCTCACGACCGAGCTATGGCGCCTTCGAGCATTCCCGCTCTGAAGTCAGATCTTTTTCTTGTTGTCATCCCGAAGGGATCTGCGGTTGCACTTGCGGATGTTCTCCTCGACACTTTTACCGATAGCCCTAAGGAACCGCGGCCAGCGACAATTCAGCCTCTGCCGGAACGTCCGAGTCAAGATTGAAAGCCTCTGCGAGCAGCGTGTAGCTGTTCAACCGCTCTTCATGACTGTGCGTAATGGTATTCACGATCAACTCGTCGATGCCAAGACTCTCTGCCATCCGAGTGAGAGCCGGGCGGAGCGTCGCCGGAGTGCCCACGAAGTAACGCGGAAACTCGAGCAAATCCGGCTGAGGCGCACCGTACGACAGCAGTTCAAGCGCGGCCTCGTCGGGCGATGCTACGGGACGCCGGTCGTTCTGGCGGATCCGGTACTGCAGCAGACGCACCGATTGCGCGAGGCGTTCGGCTTCAGACTGCGTCTCCGCGCAAATCACTCCGACGGCCGCCGTCGCTTCCGGTCTGGTAAGGTGGCTTGGCCCTAGCGCCGGGTTGGGCTGAAAACGGCTGCGGTAATGCTCGATGGCATGGCGGGTATTTTCGCCCGAAAAAAAGTGGGCAAAGGCGTACGGCAGGCCGAACTCGGCCGCAGCCACCGCCGACCAGAGGGACGAACCGAGCAGCCAAAGCGCCGGTGCAAACGCAGATGCCGGCGACAACTTGATGCGCGAGAACGGGTGCGTAGCAGGGAAGCCGTGGTGCAGAAACGCAATCAGCTCGGATAACTGATCCGGAAAATCGTCAATCTGCGGCCCGCTGCGGACGCGGCGCAGCGCTGCAGATTCGATGGGCCCGCCCCCCGGCGCACGACCGATGCCGAGATCGATCCGGTTGGGGTAAAGCGCTTCGAGGGTCGAGAAGGCCTCTGCAATCTTGAGCGGCGCATAGTGCGGAAGCATAATCCCGCCGGAACCAAGGCGGATGCGTGTCGTCTCCGCGCCGATGCGCGCTAGCAGAATCTCCGGGGCCGAGCCGGCGAGTGTATCCATCGCGTGGTGCTCGGACATCCAGAAACGATGGTAGCCGAGCGCATCGACCTGGCGGGCGAGCGAAATGGAATTGGCGAGCGCCTGCGCCGGGCTCGAGCCGGAAGGCACCGGGGACTGATCGAGGACCGAAAGGCGAAGGCGCTTGCTCATACAAGGTAGATGGCCGGACCAGGTTGCTGGATTCGGCCGCCGGATTCCGCCTGACTCGAATGTGGGAGAGCGCATGTGGGCGCGCCGGGCGAGACTGGTTGCAGTGAGGAACTGCGATGCCGCCTGCAAGAAAGCTGGTACCGGAACGAAAAGGTTTGCGCCGCTCGCCGCATCGGCCGGCCGATCCCGCGCTGATTCGGGAGAAGGGCGGCATCGGCTGGGGCGGCCTGTTGATCGGCGGCGCGGGTATCGCGTTTGTGGCGTATGTGTGGAACGCCGGTGGGCTGCAGACTTACCTGGACGGAACCTTCGGCGGCTTCAATCGTTCGCTCCATACGCATGACGAACTTGTCGCCAGAGGCTACCTGGCGGCGCTGCCTGTTCTCGGCATGGCGCTTGCGGTGGCGGTGGTGTACGCCATGCTGTCGAGTGTGGTGGGCAAGGTGAAGAAGGCAGGAAAACGTCGGCGGAAGGCCCGTTCGCTTCCGGCTGCGGCCGCGCTGGCGACGCAGCCGGCGAGCCTTACGGTGCTTTCGGCTGAGTTCGTCCGGCCTATCACGCTGGTTGGGGCTCGGGATGAATCGGTTCTGGTAAAGACGGAACGCTGAGGCCGCGCAGGCGGGCGACAGTCGCGGCGAGAACCTCGCAGGTGCGATCGATTTCAGCAGATGTGGTGAAGCGAGTAAGCGAGATGCGGAGGCTGGCTCGGGCGCGCTGCGGGCCGATGCCCATGGCGAGCAGCACGTGCGAAGGTTCCGTCGCACCGGACTGGCAGGCGCTGCCCGCCGAGACCGCAATGCCCTGCAGATCGAGCGCGATGAGAAGCGACTCCGCTTCCAGGCCATCGAAGTAGAGGTTGGTGGTATTCGCGACGCGGGGCGAGCCGAGACCGTTGACACCTGTGCCGGGAATGGTGTCGAGTAGCCTGGTTTCCAGGCGGTCGCGCAGCTGGGCTAGACCCTGGGGCAAATCAGATTGCAGCCACACTGTGGCAGCGTCGGCGGCCTGGCCGAGGGCTACGATCCCGGCAACGTTTTCCGTACCTGCGCGGCGCTGCCGCTCGTGCGGACCACCGTGGAAGAGGGGTCGCAGCGGGGTTTTGCGGCGCAGGAACAGGGCTCCGGTACCCTGGGGAGCGTAGAGCTTGTGCCCGGAAAGGCTGAGGAGGTCTACGTCGCGGAGTTGCTGGGCCAGGTCGAGCGGAAGCTTGCCGGCGGCTTGAACGGCGTCGGTGTGGAAGAGGGCACCGTGGGCTTTGGCGATGCGGGCGAGCTCCGCGATGGGCTGGATGACGCCGGTTTCGTTGTTGGCGTAGAGGATGGAAACCAGCCGTGTGTTGGGTCGGAGAGCTGCGACGAGCGACTCGGGGCTGACGATGCCGGCCGCGTTGCAGGCCAGGAAGGTAACCTCGACACCCTGCTTTTGCAGGGCTTCGGCGGCGTGCAGAACGGCGTGGTGCTCGGCAGTGGAGGTGATGAGGTGGCTGCCCGGCGTACAGGTGCCGAAGAGCGCAAGGTTGTCGGACTCGGTGCCGCCGGAGGTGAAGATGAGTTCGGAGGCGCGGCAGCCGAGGAGCGCGGCAAGCTGGTCGCGGGCATGGTCGATGGCCGAACGGGCGCGCTGGCCCTGCTGGTGGGTCGAACTGGGATTGCCGAAAGCCTCGAGCAGGTAGGGACGCATGGCGCCGAAGACGTCGGGGAGAAGCGGGGTGGTGGCGTTGGCGTCGAGATAGATGCGTTCTGGTATGGACTGCATGGTGGAATCCCTCCCCCCTACCTTTTGGCTAAAATCTTCAAACGATTGCGGTTACGTCTGCACTTGGTGTGGATGTATCCACAGATTGTTGGATGTTGGTGAAGCCTTGATTGACTCTGAAGCGTACCCTCAGCAGCTGACGTCGCGTTGTACTTTTGGGGCGTTGCAGCACGGCTGAAGCCATGCCCGTAAGCAGAACGGAGTTCTCTCAACGATGTTTAATGGTATGGATCTTGAAATTGTTCTGTACATCTATTGTACGAGATGGGCGAAGGTGAACATGCCAACTTTATTCCTTGTGGAATGAGGAACTTAGGGCCGTGTGGGGCTTGACAACTTTTCCACAGATGCCCCTAGGTCTGCTAGGCTGATCAGGTTCGAGGAGGATCGGATGCGGAAGGTTTTGGCGGGTGCGGTTCTGATGATGGGGATGGCGGGTAGCGTGTATGGCCTGGGTGCGGCGCAGGCGCAGCAGGCGGCCGGCGATGCAATGAGCCCGGCGCAGGCGCTGGACGAACTGCTGACGCCGTTTGAGAAGGAATGTGTGGCCGTGGCCAAGGCGATGCCGGCTGACAGGTATACATTCAGCCCGGCTTCGTTGAAGATTCCGGGTGCGAAGTTCGATGGGGTGCGGACGTTTGCCGGGGAAGTAACGCATCTGGCGCAGGCCAACTACTACTTCTACAGCTCGGTGAGCGGGCTGAAGCCGGATGCGGATGTGAAGGGCATTGCGGCGCTGAAGAGCAAGGACGAGATGGTGGCGGCGCTCGAGGCTTCGTTCGTGTTTGCCCATAAGGCGATCGCTACGCTGACGCCGGATAACGTGCTGGGCACGATCACGCCGGTGGACGATCTGCGCTCGCGGGCGGCTGTGGCGGCGTTCGGGGTGGCGCATGGATACGACCACTACGGGCAGATGGTGGAATACCTGCGGATGAATGGGATTGTGCCGCCTGGATCGAAGTAGCCTGAGAACAGGCAGCGGCGTACGCAATGGTCGCTAAGTAAAAGACGCAAAGATCGCAGTGGAAAAGCCCCGCCCCCTCGTTTCTTGGGGCAGGGCTTTTGCGTGGACTGTGCGTGGTTTAGGCGGGGCTGGGCTGGGAGTCGCCGAAGCCGGGCTTGCGGCCGCCTTCGGGCTTGACGACCAGCTTGGGGGTTTCGCCGGGGCCGGGGTCGGGGGCGGAGAGAGGTGAACGGGTTTCGGGCAGCGCTTCACCGGCGATGATGAGCTTGATTTCAGCCGCATCGAGGGTTTCGCGCTGGAGGAGAGCCATGGCCATCCGGTTCATGATGTCCTGGTTGTTGTTGAGGATAGAGTAAGCAGAATCGTAGGCAGCGTCGACGAATGTGCGGACAGACGCATCGATTTTGCGTGCAGTGTCTTCGGAGTAGTCGCGAGCCTGGGCGAGGTCGCGGCCGAGGAAGACTTCCTGCTCCTTCTTGCCGTAGGTGAGGGGTCCCATGTCCGACATGCCAAACTCACAAACCATACGGCGGGCGAGCTCAGTGGCCCGGACGATGTCGTTGCCGGCCCCGGTGGTCATGCGGTTCATAAAGATCTGTTCGGCGCAGCGTCCGCCCATCAGGACGGCAAGCTGGGTTTCGAGGTAGTCTTTGGTGACCGTGTGCTTGTCTTCCTCAGGCAGGTGCATGGTGACGCCGAGCGCCATACCGCGGGGGATGATGGTGACCTTGTGGAGCGGATCGGAGTGATCGCGCATCGCAGCGACGAGCACGTGGCCGGCTTCGTGGTAGGCGGTGTCCTTCTTGTCGTCGTCAGACAGGAGCATGGATTTGCGCTCGGCGCCCATCATGACCTTGTCCTTGGCGATCTCGAAGTCGTACATGTGTACGGCCTTACGGTTGAAGCGGGCGGCGGTAAGGGCAGCCTCGTTGACCATGTTGGCGAGGTCGGCGCCGGAGAACCCGGGGGTGCCGCGAGCCAGGACGCCAAGATTGACGTCTTCGGCCATGGGAACCTTCTTCGAGTGGACGCGCAGGACCTCTTCGCGGCCGCGGATGTCGGGGCGATCGACCATGACGCGGCGATCGAAACGGCCGGGACGCAGAAGCGCGGGATCAAGCACATCAGGACGGTTGGTGGCGGCGATGAGGATGACTCCGTCATTGGCCTCGAAACCGTCCATTTCGACCAGGAGTTGGTTCAGGGTCTGCTCCCGCTCGTCGTGTCCGCCGCCCAGACCGGCACCGCGATGACGGCCGACTGCATCGATTTCGTCGATGAAGATGATGCAGGGCGCATTCTTCTTGCCCTGCTCGAAAAGGTCGCGGACACGTGAAGCGCCCACGCCGACAAACATCTCCACAAAGTCAGAACCCGAAATAGAGAAGAAGGGGACGTTGGCTTCGCCGGCTACCGCGCGGGCGAGCAGGGTTTTGCCCGTTCCCGGAGGCCCGACGAGCAGGACGCCCTTGGGGATGCGACCACCGAGGCGCTGGAACTTCTGGGCCTCCCGGAGGAACTCGATGATTTCCTTGAGCTCTTCCTTGGCTTCGTCGACGCCGGCGACATCCTTAAAGGTGATCTTCTTCTGCTGCATGGAAAGCAGGCGCGCGCGCGATTTGCCGAAGCTCATGGCCTTGTTGCCGCCGGATTGCATCTGCCGCATCATGAACAGGAAGAGCCCGAGCAGGATCGCAACGGGCAGAAGCGAAACTGCAGCGTTGACCCAGAAGCCGGGGGTCTGGTCCTTGTTGTTGATGTTGACGCCGTGCTCGCGCATCGACTTGTAGAGATCCGGGAAATTCGCCGGGGTAAAGGCGGCAGGAATAATGGTATTGAAAACCTGCTTGCCCTTGTCCTTGTAATGTGCGGAAATTTCAGTCCCCGACACGGTCACGTCGGCGACCTTGCCGGACTCGACGTCGGTCTGGAACTGTGAGGCACTGACGGTCTCGTCCTTGCCGGCGCCCGCGGTCTTGAAGACGTAGTTAGCGAGGATGAACAGGCAGCCGAGGAGGGAGACCCAAAGAAGAATTTGTTTAACGGACGAGTTCAAGCGGATTTCCTCATAGATTGCGAGAGCGAAGCGGGCGACATGCCCACGAAGCTTTAGACGCCGGGCGCGGGCGAAGGTGAAAGCCCGTGATACGCCGTCAAGTGACTAGATTCTACTATCACGAGTAGAGATTCAGGGGAGTGAAAGCGCACTTTGGTTTGATGAAGTTAGAGCTTTGGTTCGATGCGTAACCCGGTTGGGGGAGCGGCAGCGCGGGAGAGCCGCAGCTCGCGGGGGCTGCGCTCGGCGAGCAGGCCTTGGCCAAGCTGGAGGCGGCTGCCGGGCCGGGTGGGAACCGTAGGATCAGGCGGGATAGCGGGAAAGCCGGCAAGAGCGAGCAGGCGAGCAGTTTCGGCAAAGGAAAGGCGGCAGCCAAGCTGCGCGGCGGCGGCGCGTAGGACGCGGCGACGCAGAGCGGGATCGAGCGGGCGCAGGCGGTCGAGCTCGATGGCAATCGTTTGAGCGCCTGAGTTGCTGCGGCCGCCGCCGCGAACGGGTTTGCCGGGGAGCAGCAGCTGCGGGAGGATGCGGGCCAGTTCGGTTTGCCAGCGGGCTTCTTCTTCACGGGCGAGCTCGGCCAGGTTGGCGAGGGTCTGGTCGAGCTGCGGGTTTTCCTCGCGCAGGAGCGGAAGAACGGTGTGGCGCAGGCGATTGCGGGTGAACGTCTCATCGGCGTTCGATTTGTCTTCGCGCCAGGGCTGGTGGATCTCCGCAAGATAGGCGCGCAGGGCTTCGCGGCGAACGGTGAGGAGCGGACGCAGAATGCGGCCCTGGTCCAGGCTGGGGGAGATGGCGGAAAGGCCTTCGAGCCAGGCACCGCGAAGCAGCTTGTGGAGGACGGTTTCGGCCTGGTCGTCGAGGGTGTGGGCGGTGAGGATGTGGGTGGCGGCTCCAGAGTGCAACAGCTCGCGGAAGGCTTCGTAACGGAGATTGCGGGCGGCTTCTTCGAGGGTTTCCTTGTGGGTTTGGGCGTGGGCGCGGGTGTCGACGGTGCGGAGGTGGAGAGGAATGGCGAGGCTTTGGCAGAGTGCGCCGACGAAGGCCTGGTCGGCTTCCGCTTCTTCGCCGCGCAGGGTGTGATTGATGTGGATCGCGGACAGGCCGACGCCGAGCGAGTTCTTGGCGAGGCTGTTGGCGGCGTGGGTGAGCAGGAGGAGCGCGGTGGAGTCAGCACCTCCGGAGATGGCGATAGCGGGCCGGTCGCCGGGGCGGAGGGGGGTGGGAGGTAGGGTCAAGAGCGAGATGGCTACTCCTCCGACCAGTTCTGGAGCTTCAGCAAAGATGCATAGCTGCAGATATCGGTGTCAAGAAGATTAAGATTTTCAGTAATCATCATCCTCCGCGGAGAGTTCGCGACCAGCGGATGCTACGTTTCGCATCCGGCATGCCAAGTATTCATCCTCTGGAGACGACCGGTTGATACGGGCAAAGAATGTCTTGAGATTCGGGGAAAAAGGACGCTGGACATCCGTTGCGTCAGGGCTGACTACGGATTTGGGTTGAGCAAGGGTGGATGTTTCTTCCACAGAGAGTATTTCGGATCGAAAGGAACTCATAGCTTCACCTCTGAATCGCTGGTCCGTTCTTACAAGGATAAATGCAGAGCTCCCTTGTCAGCGAGTCTTCACTGCTTCGCGGCCAGGTGGGATGAGCTTGATCTCGAAGATGGTGGGCCATTGCTTGCCCGTGACGAAGAGCCGGTCGTGCTGGGCGTCGTAGGCGATGCCGTTGAGCACGGCTTCGGGGCCGAGCTGCATGGTGAGGGGGAGGATGCCGGTGAGGTCGATCCAGGCGACGACCTTGCCGGTGGCGGGCGCGATGCGTGCGATGCGGTTGCTGTGCCAGACGTTGGCGTAGATTTCGCCTTGGATGTACTCGAGCTCGTTAAGCTGGGTGACCGGCATGAGCCCGTCGCGGACGACAATGTGGCGGGTTTCGGCAAAGGTTTGCGGGTTGCGGAAGCGCAGTGTGGCGGTGCCGTCGGAGGTGATGAGCTCGTGTGCGTCGCGGGTCATGCCCCAGCCTTCGCCGGTGTAGCTGAAGGTGCCGACGGGCTCGAGTGTGGCGCGGTTGAAGACGTAGCCGATGTGGGTTTGCCAGGTCCACTGGTAGAGGTTCGGGCCCCAGTCGACGATGCCTTCGCCGAAGACGCTGGCGGGCAGGTCGTGATGCTGGAGGGTGCGGCCGGTGGCGGGGTCTTCGGCCAGGATTTCGGAATGGCCTTCAAGCCCGGTGCCTTCGTAAAAACGTCCGTCGAGGTACAGCAGGCCTTCGGTATAGCTGGAGGTGGAGTGCGGATAGGTCGCGACCACTTTGTATCCGTAGACGGGCGGTGCGGCCTGGGCTACTGCGCTGAAGAGAAGAAGGATGAGGCTGGCGAGACGCGGTCGCATGAGTGTACGGTACAGGATTTCGCGGCTTGTTATACTTCATCCCCTATGCGTGTTTGTGTAATTTTACCTGCGGCTGGATTGGGAACGAGAATGAGTGCCGGGGCTGAGAAGCCCGCGGCGGCGAAGCAGTACATGACGATTGCCGGGGTGCCGGTACTGGTGTATTCGTTGCGCGCGTTTGCGGCCGTCGATCGGGTAAGCGAGGTGCTGGTCGCAGTCAAGGCCGGCGAAATGGATCGCGTAAAGGCGCTGGTGGAAGAGTATGGGCTGGCGGCGAAGGTGCGGGTAGTGGAAGGGGGTGAGCATCGTCAGGCTTCGGTGGCCAATGCTCTCGCGGCCCTACGATGTGAAGACAAGGACGTGGTGCTGGTGCACGACGCGGTGCGGCCGCTGATCGACGGAGCCACGATCGAGCGGACGATCGACGCGGTAGTCAAGCATGGCGCGGCGATTGTAGGGATGCCTGCGGTGGATACGATCAAGCAGGTAGAACGCACGGCGGACGGGGCCATCGTCACGTCGACCATTCCCCGCGAGCGCGTGGTGCATGCGCAGACGCCGCAGGGCGCCCTGGCCGGGTTGCTGAAGCGCGCGTTCGCGGAGGCGGAGAAGGACGAGTTCGCAGGGACCGATGAGGCCAGCCTGCTGGAGCGCGCAGGCGTTACGGTAAGCGTGGTGGCCGGAAGCGGGAGGAACTTCAAGATTACGCAGGCGGGGGATCTGGAGCTGGCGGCGTTCTACCTGGGTCATGGGAAGGCTTAACACAGATGACACAGACGGGCACAGATCTGGTCGGGGCTGACGGGAAGCATGCTGATGTAACGGAGAAAGTGATTAGAGTGTTCTACTCGGTTTATAGCGAGCTTGGATATGGCTTTCTGGAATCGATTTATCAAGAGGCAATGAGGCTTTCGCTGGCTGAAGCTGGGTTGAAGGTAAGGACGCAGGTTCCAATTCAGGTGCGTTTTCGTGGTGTTCTGATTGGAACTTTTTCGAGCTGATCTCGTGGTGGAGGACAAAGTTCTTGTGGAGTTGAAGGCCGTATCCGCAATGGCCAAGGAACATCAGGCGCAAACGTTGAACTACCTGCGCGCAACGAGGCTGGAGGTGGCTTTGCTGATGAACTTTGGGCCGACGCCTGTGGTCAAGAGGGTGGTAATGGACAACGAGAGAAAGCCACGGACATAGAATCAATCACAGAGTGATCTGTGCTTTTCTGTGTCATCTGTGTTAAGCCTTTTTGAGGGAGCGGCTATGGGGATGAGGATTGGATTTGGGTTTGACTCGCATGCGTTCAAGGCGGGGGTTCCGCTGGTCATCGGCGGCCTTGCGATTGAGCATGACCAAGGGCTGGCCGGGCACTCCGATGGCGATGTGCTGCTGCATGCCATCACGGATGCTCTGCTCGGTGCGGTGAGCGCCGGCGACATCGGGACGTTTTTCCCGCCCAGCGACGAGCGCTGGAAGGGCGCGGCGAGCAGCCTGTTTCTGCGTACGGCAATGGAGGAGATTCACCATGCCGGCTACCGCATTGCGAATCTCGATACCTGCCTGGTGCTCATGCAGCCTAAAATCGTGCCCATTGCGGGCGAGATGCGCGAACGTGTGGCCGAACTGCTCGAGATCAAACCGAACCAGGTGGGCATCAAGGCCAAGACGCCCGAGGGGCTGAACCAGGATGGCGTCGCCGTGGCCTACGCGACAGTGCTGCTCGAAAGCCTGGATGGAAGCGAAGGCAAGCAGGCGATTGCAGCTACAGCAGACATCGGCGAAGTGAACGAGGTGGTAGAAAGCCTGGTGGTGGGGGTGCGGGATACCTCGGCGCTCGGTCGCAAGGTGCCGGTGTTCGACACGGACGATCTGACGTGAGGAAGGCAGAACACAGAAAAATGCGGACGAGCACAGATTAGGCCGAGGTGATTTGTGAACAAGATGCTGGTGTTGAAGGCACTGATCATCAGTGGTTTGACAGTGGTTCTGCTGGTCGCGCTGTTCATGGTGAATGGCGTGATCTCGAGCCGCGAAGCGTACCGGGATGAGGCGACGCAGAGTATTGCCGAGAGCTATGCGGGGCCGCAGACGTTCGTGGGGCCGGTGCTGGTCGAGCCGTATAGCCAGATCGTTGAGAATACCGAAGTGCAGGCCGACGGCAAGAGCAAGGTGGTCAGCTCGACGCGCGTGGCGAATAAGGTTACGTTTCCAACGAAGTTTGTGATGAGCGGGACGATGGCGCCTTCGGAGCGGAGGCACGGGCTTTATAAGACGGCGGTGTATGTGCTCGACACCAGGATTCATGCTTCGATCGACGTGCCGGACGCGGCGGTGGACGGCAAGGTGACGTACAAGGAGCCTTATCTGGCGGTGGAACTGAGCGATGTGCGCGGGATCATCGGGATGCCGACCGTGATGGTGAACGGGGCGGCCATGCCGATGCGCCAGGGGGGCGCGGTGATCGGGGCGCTGGAGCAACTGACGCCGGAGTCGGCGCAGGCAGATCGCTCTTCTGATTTCATGCGGCCTGTGCCGGTGGCGGCTACGGCGAGCGGCTGGCAATCGAACCTGCAGATGCGGCTGCCGGGCGCGGAGCTTGGCAAGAAGGCTCATTATGATATCGACATCACAATGCAGATTGCCGGAACGCAGAAGCTGAGCATCGGGCCGGTGGGCGATTTGAACGACATCTCGGTTGACTCGAGCTGGGCTTCGCCGCTGTTTGCGGGGCGCTTTCTGCCGCGTGCGCCGGAGGTTGGGCCGAAGGGCTTCAAGGCCACGTGGAGCTTGTCCTCGCTGGCCGCGGCGACGCAGCAGCAGATTGCGACGGGCGCGAACGATGTGGATGCGCTGAATGTAAGTCTGCTGACGCCCATTGACCCATACAAGCTCAGCGATCGGGCGACGAAATACGGCATCCTGTTCGTGGTGCTTACCTTCGGCGGCTTCTTCCTGTTCGAGATCATGAAGCAGCTTCCGATCCACCCGGTGCAATACCTGCTGGTGGGCCTCGCGCTGGTCGTCTTCTTCCTGCTGCTCATCAGCTTCAGCGAGCATATGGCGTTTGGCAGAGCCTATGTGCTGGCGAGCGCGGCTTCGATCGGGCTGCTTACGTTTTACCTGTCGTATGTGCTGCGGAGTGCAAGCCGCGGCGTAAGCTTCGGGGCCATGCTGGTGTTGCTGTACGGAGCGGTATACGGGCTGCTGATTTCAGAGGACAACGCGCTGGTGCTCGGGTCGTTGCTGCTGTTCGGGCTACTTGCGGTCGTCATGGTGATTACCCGCAAGGTGGATTGGTACAAAGGCGCGGCGGAGCTGATGAAGGTAAAGGCGGCCAACGAGCGGGACTACGTGGCGGTCGCGGGGCCTCCGCCACCTCCAGGAAAGGCTTGACGTATACAGCGAGCACAGCGTCTGCTCAGGCGAAGGGGTGCTCGAGGCTGGCGCTTTGCGGCGTAAACAGGACGCCGCCCTGCGCGGTAAGGTGCCAGTCGTCTTCAAGCCGGATGCCGAACTCGCCGGGCAGGTAGATGCCGGGCTCGTCCGAAAAGCACATGCCGGCCCGCAGGACGGTGGTGTTGCCGCGAACGAGGTAGGGCCATTCGTGGCCGTCCATGCCGATGCCGTGGCCCAGGCGATGGAGGAAGGTGCGGTAGCCTGGGCCGAAGCCTGCGTCGGTGATGACGCTGCGCGCGGCGGCGTCGACCGCCTGGGCCTGCACGCCTGGGTGCGCGGCGGCGAGTGCCGCGGCCTGGGCGCGATGCACGATCTCGAATACATCCTTCTGCCGCTGGGTAGGCTTGCCGTAGACGAAGGAGCGCGAGATATCGGATTGATAGCCTTCTACCGTGCAGCCGTCGTCGATCAGGATCAACTGGCCTTCGCGCAGCACCTGCGGCTGGACCGATCCATGCGGCAGCGCGGAGGCCGGGCCTGTCTGGCAGGAGGCGTCGCCCTGGACGCCGCATTGCCGGTAGCCCTGGGCTACGAGCGCGGAGAAGTCGTGGTTGGTCAGGCTGCTGGTCGGGCTGCTGTCCAGCGCCAGTCCGGCGGCCTGCCACGCGGCCTTGTAAACCGCGAGGGTGATGTCGTTGGCCAGCTGCATGAGCGCAAGTTCGGCAGCGGATTTGATCTGGCGGCAGCCCGCGATGACCGCAATCGCCGACACGGTCTTGTGCCCGGCCGCAGCCCTGGCGATCGAGTCGGCGAAGACGAACTGGACCCGTTCATCAAGCGCGACCGTGCCGGCCGGCAGGTGGCCCGCGAGCAGCTTGTAGGGATCTTCGTCTTCCTGCCAGGTGTAGATTTTCGTTGTGCTGCCGTCAGGAATCTGCGCGAGTTGCTCGGTCATGCGGGCTTCTTCAAACGCCGGGCAGACGATATACGGCGCGGCCTGCGCGGGCAGCACCCAGGCGAACAGCCGCTCGGATTGGCCGGTGTGGATGCCCGTGAAGTACACGAGCGAAGTGCCGCCCGTGATGACGATGGCGGCGATGCCTTGCTGCTGCATCAGCGCGCGGGCGCGGTTGGCGCGGGTTTGGCGCTCGGCCAGGGTGATCGGCACGGCCTCGTGGGCGCGGTTAGGCAAAGCGGCAATCGGAGCCGGTAACGGCAAACCGGGTTGGGCTCTGAGAGCCGCGGCGGCGGGCAGCATGGCGGCAGAGAGGAGGAAGCTTCGACGGGTGGGCATGCTCAGGCTAGTGTACCGGGGTGTTCGTTCGATGGTGCGATTAGCGCCGGACGGGTGCCAGGGCAGCGCGCGGATGGGTAGAATGCGCGTGAGGGCAGTGACGCATGATCATGACGGTGCAGGGACATATCGCGCAACGGCGGCCGGAGGCGAGCGCGGAAATTGGCTGGCTGCTGAGTGGGATTACGCTGGCCACCAAGATGATCGAAGCCAAGATTCGCTCGGCCGGCCTGACGGATATTTATGGCGCGATCGGCACCGAAAACGTACAGGGCGAGCAGCAGCAGAAGCTCGACGTTTACGCCAACAACGCGCTGCTACACTGCCTGGGCATGCGTGAAAGCGTGGCCGCGCTGGTAAGTGAAGAGGATGAAGAGCCCGTGACGTTTGATCGCGCACTCGAAACAGGCAAGTACATCATCGTGTTCGACCCGCTGGATGGGTCGTCGAACATCGACGTGAACGTGAATGTGGGGACGATCTTCAGTGTGCATCGGCGGCTTACCTGGGGTTCGCTCGAGGAATCGATTTTGCAGCCCGGCAGCAAACAGGTGGCCGCGGGCTACGTGGTGTATGGGCCTTCGACCATGCTTGTGTATACGGCGGGAGACGGGGTCCATCTGTTTACGCTCGACCCGACGATCGGCGCCTTTGTGCTGACCAGAGAGAATCTGAAGATGCCCGACAAGGGGCCTTACTACAGTGTGAACGAAGCCAATGTCGCGACCTGGCCCGCAGGGTATGAGAGCTATGTGGCGAGCTTGCGAGAAGCGGGGTACAGCTCGCGCTACATCGGCAGCCTGGTGGCGGATTTTCACCGTACGCTGCTGAAGGGTGGCGTCTTTTTGTACCCGCCGACGAAGAAGCAGCCGGGCGGCAAATTGCGGCTGCTGTACGAGGCGAACCCGCTGGCGATGATTGCCGAGCAGGCTGGCGGCATGGCGTCGAACGGGACCGGGCGCGTGCTCGAGAAGGTGCCTGGCGGGATTCATGAACGGACGCCGTTCATGGTCGGCAGCCGGTGGGAGATGGAGATGTTTGAAAAGAGTATGCATGATGAGCTTTAGGGCAGTGGTGACGGATATCCGGCTCGAGTCACGGGTGGGGCTGGTAGGCAAGTGGCAGATGTCGCTCGACGCAACGGAGTTTTCGCCGGGCGATACGGGCCTGCTCGAGGCCGTAACGCGTACGGGCACACGGCTGGAGATCGCCGTCAGCGAGGTGTTGCGCGATGCGGACGGCGTAGTCTGGCATGGGGTGGAAAAGCCGCTGGCCGCGGGGACGGATGTGCGCGGCGAGGTATCCGGCGTATCGTTGAATGCATGACAAAAGCTTGGTTGGCGCTGGCGACGTGGTTCGCTCTGGGATGCACGGGCTGCCTGGTGGCGGGATACAGCAGCGGCGGTGGAGGGTTCATCTGGCCGGGCGGCCTTGGCCTTGTGGTGATGATTCTGCTTGTGCTGTTCCTGCTGCGCCGGCGCTAGTTGAGACAGACGCCGGGTGCTGGTACACTTGGGATGGTTCGGCCGCTGTGTGGGCCTTGAGCCTGGTGTGGGGTTGTAGCTCAGTTGGGAGAGCGCCTCGTTCGCAACGAGGAGGTCAGCGGTTCGATCCCGCTCAACTCCACCAAAGTTTTCTGTAGGGCCGCGGGAGTAGTTCAGTGGCAGAACGTCAGCTTCCCAAGCTGAATGTCGCCGGTTCGATCCCGGTCTCCCGCTCCAAAGTACCCCTCTTGTTGACGTTCCCGAAGGGAATCTGCAGTTGCTTTTAGCTTCCCTGAAATGTGATCTACCTCATAGGTCGCCCCTGCAGGGCTCTTATCACCTGAGGGCCCTTACCTTTGGCTTGCGCGCCAAGTTGATGTAAGACGGGCCTTCAGCCCTAAAACCAGAAGCTACACCTCAAAGGAATGGTCGAGATCAGCAAACAAAGGGAAGACGCTAAAGCGTCTCCCCTTTCATGCGGTGTGTGTTCTCAGACGTTAGGAAAATACAACAGCAAACGCAACCTCAGATCCCCTGCGGGAATGACAACAAGAAGTCAGACATCCTTACTGACAGCAAATCCCGTCTAGCGGCTGGCCGTCGTCGGGTTCTTCTTGGCGGTCAGGTCGTTGAGGGCCTGCGCCTGCGGAAGAAAGCCGATCGCCTTGTTGATCTGAGGATCCCAGCCGGCCCTTACCTTCAGGCCTTCCAACTGGCCGAATTGCGAGGTGAACAGCTCGCTCTTGATGGATTCCTTCACCCAGTCGAGATTGGCCGTAATGTCCTGATTCGTCACTTCGACCTTCTGCGCTTTCAGAAAGTTTTCAAAGTCCGCCAGAACGGCATCGTCCACGTTGAAGTCCTTGGCAACCGAAGGATGCGTGGCGAAGTACTTCTTCGAATAATTGAAAAAGGCATAGTGCTGCAGCAGAACGTCCTGCACATGGTCTGACTTGATTTGGTCGATATGCTCGTCAGGCGTTATGCCGCCGCCGCCGTACACGGTGCGGCCGTCATCGGTAAGCTTGACCTCGCGATTCACATTGGTCGCGTTGTTCTTGGGGTCGGAATCAGCGCGAACGTAGTAGTAGTCGTAGAGCGACAAATTGTCATAGGGCCGCTGAATCAGGCGTCCTGAAGGAGTGTAGTAGTGAAACGTGGTGAGCGCGAGCCCGGTATTCTGGGAGATCGGAAACACGGTCTGCACCAGGCCCTTGCCGAAAGTAGTTTCGCCGACGATGAGGGCGCGATCATGATCCTGCATGGCGCCTGAAACGATTTCCGCCGCGGACGCAGTGTTGCGGTTGACCAGGATCACAATGGGAAATTTGGGGACATCTTCGCCATGGGTCGCCGCGTAGGTCTGGTCGGCGGAGGCGCGTCCGCGCTGCGAAACAACAACCTGGCCTTTCTGGAGGAACTTGTCGCATACATCAACCGCCTGATTGACCAGACCGCCGGGATTGCCGCGCAGATCGATGACAAGTGACTTGAGAGCGCCTTCCTGCTGGAATCGCTCTAGCGCTTCGCCAACCTCACGGGCCGTGTTCTCCTGAAAGCCGGTCACGTGTATGTAGCCGACGCCCGGACGTATCTGAAAGGCGAGGTCGACCGAGGGCCGCGGAATCTCATCGCGCACGAGATCGAAGGTGAGTGGCTTGGCCTGGCCTTCGCGCTGCATCAGGACCGATACATGGGTACCACGCGCGCCCTTGAGCATGGTGGCAACGGCCGCAGAGTCCATGCCGTCCGTCGACTTACCATCGACCGATACGATCTGGTCGCCCGGCCGAATGCCCGCCTTGTAGGACGGAGTGCCTTCGAAGGGGTAAAGAACGAAGATTTTCAGGGTGCCGTCAATCAGCTGCGGCTGAATCGTCATGCCGACCCCGTAGTAGCGCCCGTGCTGTTCTTCGCGCATCTGGGCGTAGGCTTTGGGGTCGTAGAAATTTGAGTGAGGATCGAGCGTGTGCAGCATGCCAGGGATCGCGCCGTCGTAGATGGCTTTATCGGTCCGGTCCGTATCCATCTTTTCGGCGTAGTTCTGCTCGACAATCGAATAGACGGAGGTGAAGGACTTGAGCGAGTCGCGGAGAGTGGACTCATCCGAGGCCGATTGGGCCGCGACCTTCTGGCTGATGAGGGAACCGAGCACGCCACAAGTGGCAAGAAAAACGGTGACGGAAAAGAAGGCGCGGCGGGAACGGGGAGCCATCGATCAATATACCTCAGCCAGGCTTAATGCCGCGGGGATGCGGTTTTTGCGCTGTCGTTTTCGTTCGACGAGTATAACAGGGCAGGGTTAGCTCCTCCCTGCGGGCCTGAAAGGGTTCGACGCACCTTGCTGTGACTGCGTAGAATAAGCTGACCGGATACCAACTGCGCGCCTGGATGAGTCTGACGCAGTACACGGTTTATGGCAGGACGCAGTTGCAGGGCGAGGAAGCGAGATTGGCGTTGATATCGAAAGCGATGAAGATGCGTACGGTGAAAGTGCGGGGCGTAAAAACGCCAGGAACGCTGAGAAAGCTAGGAGCGCTGAGTGCTTTGGCTCTGGCCTGGCAAGTGGGTGCGGCGCAGGTGGTCAAGGCACCACGCTACACCGGTGGGCTCGATGCGCCGACGCAGCAGCTGAACCTGCCACCGCTGCCGGCCGCGATTACGCCGCATGGCACCATCGTCGAGGATGTGGTGGTGCGGGTGAACGACCAGATCATCACGCGCAGCGACGTGGAGCGTGAAGCCGACCAGGTACTGCAGGAAGCGCAGCAGCAACAGCTTGGGCCGGCCGCGGCGGCGCAGAAACAGAAGGACATGCTGCGCGACATGATCGACCAGCAACTGCTGCTCTCGAGAGCCAAAGAGCTGGGGCTGAATGCGGACGCGGACGTTATCCGGCAGTTGGACCAGATTCGCATCGAGAACAAGATGGCTTCGCTGGACGACTTGGCCGCGGCGGCCAAGCAGCAGGGGGTAAGTTTCGAGGATTTCAAGGCAAAGATCCGCAACCAGATTTTGACCCAGCAAGTCGTGCGCGACGAAGTGGGTCGCAGGCTGCAGCTTTCGCAGACCGAGGAAACCAAGTATTACCAGGAACACCTGAAGGAATTTGAACAGCCCGAGCAGGTGCGGCTCAGCGAGATCCTGGTGCCGCTGCCGGACAGCGCGACGCCAGCGCAGATTGTGGCCGGAGAAAAGAAAGCCAACGATCTGAAAACACAGGTAATGAAGGGCACGGACTTTGCGGACCTGGCGAAAAAATCTTCAGGCGGACCGACGGCTTCGCAGGGTGGCGAGCTGGGCATGTTCAAGCGCGGCGCGCTGGCCAAGGTGCTGGAAGACCAGACCTTCGACCTGAAGGTAGGGGAGTCGACCCAGCCGATCCGGACGCGTCAGGGATATGTAATTCTAAAGGTGACGCAGCACGATCAGGCGGGGCCGGCGCCGATGAAGGATGTCGAGCCGCAGATTCAGGAAGCGCTCTACATTGGGCAGATGCAGCCTGCGTTGCGCGCCTATCTGACGAAGTTGCGGGAGCAGTCGTACGTCGATATCCAGCCCGGCTTCGTGGATTCCGGTGCGAGCGCGAAGGAAACGAAGCCGGTGTTTTCGGCCTATGCGCCGCCTCCGGTAAAGGTGAAAAAGCCGAAGGAGCAGCAGCGCTTCAACCGCGCAGGTGGGGCCGCGCCGAAGCCGGTTGTGTCGTCGCCGGATACGGGCGGGCGTACGCTGACGGGAGCGGATGCGGTCGATAGCGGGGTCGATCCTTCGACGGGTCTGGCCAACGTGGTGGTGCCGCCGAAGCCGGTGAACAGCAAGCCCGGCCATACGAAGCGGGAGAAGGTGCGGTTTGGGCAAGCGCCGCAGAACGCCCTGCCCGAAGCTGCGCAGGATGTGGCAACGGCGCCGGTTGCGCCCGCGGCTCCGGCGAATACGACGCTTGGTTCGGTCTCGAGCGATGCTCCGGCAGAGCCTGTAAACCTGGCGGATAACCCGCTGAACGGGCCTGCTGCGCCCAAGAAGAAGACCCGTTTTGCGGCAGCCGAAGTGGAAGTAAAGCAGCAGAAGGTGCAGACGGCGGAGACAAAGAAGTTTGAGAAGGCGGTGGCCACCCCTACGCCGGTTACGAGCGAGGAGAAGGCTGCGCAGCAGACGCAGTCGGCTCCGCTGGGGCTGGGTGGGGATACTTCGAAGAAGCCAGCCAAGCCGGTCAAGCCTGAAGGCGCGCCGAAGGAGCGGCTGCAGGACAAGCCGGAGAAGCCGAAGGATGCGCCTGCGCAGACCATAGATCAGACGGCGAATCCGGCGCTTGCGCCTACGGCGGATACGCCGGCTTCTACGCGGACGACGGCACCTACGCAGAATCCAAATAACGCTCCCACGCCTGTGCAGAATACTCCGCAGACGACTCTTCCTCCGGTGACGCAGCCGGTACCGGGGAGCAACAATCAGGGGCAGCCGGTGCTTCCTCCGGGGGCTCCGCAGTAGGACCCCCTCCCCCCTGTTTTGTGCAAAATCTTCATAGGAAACGACTTAGGTCTGGACCTCCGATTTTGGGGGTCCGGGCCTTGGTTTTTTCGGGGGGTGTTTGGGACGGGTTTTTGTCAAGTGGGGTTGGTATTCTGGAAGTATGAAAGACTTTTTTGTGGCGGATGCTCCGCGGTTCGACGGGCAGGTGGTGACGAGCTATTTCTGCCTGGCGCAGGTGCAGGTGCGGGAGAAGAAGACGGGTGGCGGGCAGTACCTGGCGCTGGTGCTCGGGGACAAGACGGGCACGTTCGAGGCGCGGATGTGGGAGGAGTTTGCCGACGCGATCGAGACCTGCGGCGAGGGCTGCTACGTGAAGGTGCAGGGGCAGGTTGCGAAGTACCAGGGCAAGTACCAGATTACGGTGACGAAGATGCGTTCGGCGGCGGCCGAGGAGGTAGAGACGGCGGACTTCCAGGCGGTGTCGGCTTATCCGGTCGAGGAGATGGATGGGGAGCTGCGGGCGATCGTGGGGGCGTTCCGGGACGAGGACCTGAAGCGCCTGGTGCTCAGCTTTCTGGACGATCCCGACATCGGCCCGGCGTTCCGCTGCGCGCCGGCGGCGAAGGTGCTGCACCATGCGTGGATTCATGGACTGTTGGAGCATGTGCTGACCCTGGTGAAGGTGCTGCTTTCCGTGGCGCCCTTCTATCCGGAAGTGAATCAGGACCTGCTGGTGACGGGGGCGATCCTGCATGACATCGGCAAGGTGCGGGAGCTGAGCTGGGGGACGAATTTCAGCTATTCGTTAGAGGGTCAGCTGATCGGGCATATCTCGATTGCGCAGGGAATGGTGCGGGAGAAGGTGAAGGAACTGGCGCCGTTTCCGGACAAGCTGCGGGTGCTGGTGGAGCATATGATCCTGTCGCACCACGGCAGATACGAGTACGGCAGCCCCAAGCTGCCGATGACGCCGGAGGCGATGCTCCTGAGCGCTATGGACGATGTGGAGGCGAAGTTCGCGGCGATGCGGCGGGAGTTCGCGGGGGCGGAGGCCGCGGGGAAGAAGGCGGGAGAGACGACGGACTGGGTGCGGAGTATGGAGCGGAATTTGTTCGATTCGGGGCGATGGTTGGGGGAAGGCAGAGGCTCCCTTAGCGCCACAAAGATTCATGGGAACGGACGCGAGAGTGATTCACGGGAATCCGTTGAAGATTCTTAGCATGAATCAGGGATTAAGAATGCCTACTTCCCGAGAGCAGCCTGTGAGTGTACTGTTCCTCATATGAAGGATATCGACATCAGACGGGCTTTGCGTCTTGAGATGAGCCGCCTTCATCCAAACCCAGTTGAAACTCGTCTGGTTGAGGAACTCGGAGTTTGCCAGGGTGAAGCGAGAGTCGATTTGGCGGTTCTAAATGGCCGAGTGCATGGATATGAGATAAAAAGCCACCGCGATACGCTTCAGAGACTGCGTTCGCAAGCTGATGTTTATAGTCAGGCTTTGGAGTTCGTCACGATCGTTGCTGCGCCAGACCACATTCCCAAAATTGAACAGCTAGTGCCCACCTGGTGGGGTATCTGGTGTGCTGACGAAGACCACGGAGAGGTGCGCCTAAGCTCCCTTCGCGTCGAGAAGAGGAATCCAACTCTTGTTCCTCTTGCGTTAGCACAATTCTTCTGGAAGGATGAAGCATTGGAAATCCTCGCTAAACATGGCCTAGCCAAGGGATTATCCTCTAAAAGCAGACATCATCTCTGGTTCCGACTCACAACAACGTTTACGGTCGAAGAATTGTGTGATCTTTCAAGGATGTATCTGAAGCAACGGAGCGAGGATTGGAAAGCTCTCTTGCGAGAAGCGTGAGGTGATGATTCACCCCTACCTTGCGCCAAGTCGTCGCGTTTCCAGGTCCCTGGGTTGCCTCAGCGCAATCCATAATGTAACCATCTCCCCAGGAGAATGCTCGCCCACAGTACTCCTCCCTTTCTGTAAGTTCTCTACAAAGGTCGAAGTACTGGCTGAAACCATACTTTTTCACAGTTCGCCCTTTAACAATGAGCCAAGCGTCCTCAGTTGTGTAGCGTATGTTTGCGCTCATCTGCATCGTTCTTGGATCAAGCGTCTTGCTTATCGGGTGAGCCATTGCATAGTCGCCAAAGATAAGATCACGACGAGGCAGCATGGAAACCCGGCGTTGGAGAGAGGTCCAGAGCTTCCATTCGTGACGCGGCAATATAACAGTGGTGTCCGCGCTCACGTCGCTGAGATCCTGTGGGAATGAAGCCGCCGCCAAGATCACTCGACGCCAAAGTTCTTTTTTTGGAATCATAGAGAGAACCGACCGAGCTATGATGGTAGCCTTCCCGGAATCTTCGCCCAAGAACTCTAGATCGATGATGAGGTCCGTTGAAGCAGGGTCGAAAGCAGATGACTCCAGAACCCTGTCCACCTCAGAGTCAAGGTCGGATTCCTCGTTGAAGTCCCTAACGAACAAGCGTATACCCGCACCCTCCTGGCTTCCTGAAACATGGGTTCGTGCGGCACTTAGGTGCTCAGGTAAAGTGACCAAGGAAACGACCGGCATTGGCAGTGCCCCGAGTTCGAAGCTCTTAGCCATCAGCATACCCAAGACGGTCTGGGTGCTGTTTACCAGCCTTGTGCGTTTTAGCGACTGAACATCGAGATAGAAGGGTAGTGCACCACAGGCTCGCTTGAGACGGCTTGGAATATCTGCGAGATGTTCGTCTAGAGTCTTGGCGGGAAGTTCTGTCGAATAATCAAAAGGGATCTCGGGTATCTCAATGAGCGGCGTTAAGCGCGACCTAACTTCAGCATTTAACGCTTCGAGCGCCGCGAACTCACCCTCTTTCCCTTTGAGAATTGGTACATAGATAGGTGTAGGCACAATTCCTCACATTCGCTGATTCAGGATTTCTAATCGCAAGTTCGTTGATAAGGATGCCCCGGTAAGGTCCGGAAAAAGCGAGAGATGATTGATATTCATTCTGCTAAGTGCCTGAAGGCACTCCAAACGACCTTCGTTGGGCATTTCAATTTTGATGAGGACTGGTTCAGTTGATCCTTCGAATGCTTGAGAAACCCACATCTCTATAGGCGTGCCGATGGGAGCTCTCGTAAAGCACCCACCTTGACTTACCAGCCTTTGATTTTCATCGGACATTGGATCGACAACCTCTACTAATGCAAGTCGTCCCCTTTCTACGCTGGGCCCATTGCTAACCTCAGATACCTTCCTTCTCACCGCCACTTCATCTAACGCGTAGACCGCACGGCTCTCCCTGCGACCAGCATGGGCTTCTGCATATGCAAAGTAGAGAGCTGCGAAGGGTGCTCGCGTCCAGTCGAGTAGGGGTGTTGCCAATCCGAAATGCTGTCCCAACGCCCACCATTCGTTTTCGGAAAGGTTTGCTGGAGTCGTTCCCCGTCGACCTCGAGTCGCATATTTAAATCGCTCAAGATGTTCTTGAGCCTCTTCGTCGAGAATCGCGGGTAATAAGTTGACCATCGCGAGGTCCTCGAGCTTGCGGTCCAAAGTCGTGCTGAGGCTCCAATCCGTATTCCGCTGCCCCCTCCAAATGTAAGACCGGCTTTTTGGATTGCTGATCTTGAAGACCTCAGCTTCGAGAAAGTCAAAGAACTGTGACCACGAACTCAGCCGGAACAGGCTGGTACCGTCAGATACGCCGTGATGTGTCCAGTTGTCCATGTTCCTTACAATGCGCGTCAAAACCGCTGATTCGGCCAAGAATAACACTAGGGTGTATTTGGTCCGCACATCGGCTGCTGCTATGCGGCTTGGTACAATCACAGTTTGGATTGGGGTGCGTGCGGATTGGGGTGTGATGGTTAGGTTTTCTACGGCTGGGGAGAGTCATGGGGAGGCGCTGGTGGCGCTGGTGAGTGGGTTGCCGGCAGGGGTGCCGGTTAACCAGGAAGTGATCGCGCGGGAGCTTTGGCGTCGGCAGCAGGGGTATGGGCGCGGGGGGAGGATGCGGATCGAGCGGGACCATGCGCATATATTGAGTGGGGTGCGGCATGGGCGGACGATTGGGGCTCCGATTGCCATGACGTTGCAGAATGCGGATTGGAAGAACTGGGAAGAGATTTTGCCGGTCGGGGCGGGCGATGGGGAGAAGCATAAGGCGGTGAAGAGTCCGAGGCCGGGGCATGCGGATCTGGCGGGAAGTCTGAAATATGACTTTGCGGATGCGCGGTATGTGCTGGAACGGGCGTCGGCGCGGGAGAGTGCGGCGCGGGTGGCGTGTGGGGCACTGGCGAAGATGCTGCTGGCGGAGTTTGGGGTGGAGGTGCGGAGTCATACGGTTCGGGTGGGCGAGGTGGAACTGGGGCGGGATGCGGGGTGGGAAGAGATTGTGGCTTCGTGCGATCGCGAAGAGGTGGTGCTGAATTGTGTGGATGTGGAGCGCGAAGGGGCGATGAAGGCGGAGGTGGACCGGGCTCTGCGAACGGGGGATACGGTGGGTGGGGTGTTTGAGGTGGTGGTGCATGGGCTGGTTCCCGGGGTGGGGACGCATGTGAACTGGGACGAGCGGCTGGATGGGCTGCTGGCGCAGGCGGTGATGAGTCTGCAGGCGGTGAAGGCGGTGGAACTGGGGCGGGGAGTGACGGCTTCGTCGAGTATGGGGAGCGCGGTGCATGATGCGATTAGTTACAAGGAAAATGGGTTGCATGAGGCTGGGCCGGGGGAGGATGAGCGCGAGCCGGAGGATGGGGGGTCGAAGTACGCGGCGGCTACACGGTTTGCAAGGGAGACGAACAATGCGGGTGGGGTTGAGGGCGGGATTTCGAATGGGGAAGATGTGGTGGTGCGAGGGTATCTGAAGCCGATTTCGACGCTGCGGCGGCCGTTGGGGAGTGTGGATTTTGCTACGCGGGAGCCGGTGAAGGCGGCGTATGAACGGAGCGATGTGTGTGTGGTTCCGGCAGCAGGCGTGGCGGCGGAGGCGATGGTGGCTCTATGCGTGGCGAGGTTGATGGTGGAGAAGTTTGGTGGGGATTCGCTGGGAGAGATGCGGCGGAATTTTGAGGGGTATCGGGAGCAGATTCGGAGATATTGATGGGAGAGGCAGTGGCGGTGAAGAAGAAGTTTGCGGGTAAGGTGCATGAGGTGGTGAAGTGGCCGGAGCCGGTGCTGGCAAAGCGCGGCGCGGCGGTGACGGAGTTTGGGCCGGAGCTGAAGACGCTGGTGGAAGAGATGTTCGAAAGCATGTATGCGGCGCAAGGGATTGGGCTGGCGGCGCCGCAGATTGCGATTTCGCAACGGATCGCGGTGGTGGACTTGAGCTTCAACAAGGAGGCCAAGGACAAGATTGCGCTGGTGAACCCGGAGATCGTGGAGATGACGGGCAAGCAGGTGGAGGAGGAAGGCTGCCTGAGTCTGCCGGATATCCGCGAGAAGGTGCAGCGGGCGATGCGGGTGCGGGTGCGGGCGCAGGACGTGCGCGGCGAGTGGTTCGAGGTGGAAGGCGATGAGCTGCTGGCCAGGGCGCTGCAGCATGAGATCGATCATCTGGATGGAGTGCTGTTTATCGACCGGATCAGCCGGCTGAAGCGGGAACTGGTGATGCGGAAGATCAAGAAGATGCAGAAAAACGGGGAGTGGTAGCACTTCGTGCCGTGTTGGACGGCTTTGCCGTGGCTTTGCTCCGCTGGAATGTACTTGTGCCGGCTGGTGTTTTGGAGGTACGAGATGAGGCTGGTTTTTTGTGGGACTCCGGAGTTTGCGGTGGGGACGCTGGAGGCGGTGGTGGCGGCGGGGCATGAGGTGCGTCTGGTGGTGACGCAGCCGGATCGTGCGGCCGGGCGCGGGATGGAGACGCGAGTAGGAGCGGTGAAGGCGGCGGCGGGACGGCTTGGGATTGAGGTGGTTCAGCCGGAGAAGATCAGAAACAATGCGGAGTTTCGGGCGCGGCTGGAAGCGATCGCGCCGGACGCGATTCTGGTAGTGGCGTACGGGAGGATTGTGCCGGATTGGATGCTGGCGTTGCCGCGGTTTGGATGCTTGAATCTGCATGGGTCGCTGCTGCCGAAATACCGGGGGGCAGCACCGATCCAGTGGGCGGTGGCGAATGGCGAGACGCATACGGGGGTGACGACGATGCGGCTGGATGCGGGGCTCGACACCGGGCCGCTGCTGCTGGCGCAGGTGGAACCGATTGCGCCGGAAGAAACGGCCGAGGATTTGTTCGAGAGCCTGGCGGAGATTGGCGCGGGGTTGATGGTGAAGACGCTGCATGGGCTGGCGTGTGGCGAGGTGACGCCGATCGAGCAGGATCACGCGCGCGCGACGCTGGCGCCGATCCTGACGCGAGAGGATGGGCGGATGGATTTTGGGCGGACGGCGGTCGAGTTGGTGAATCGCTGGAGAGGCTTCCAGCCGTGGCCGGGCGCCTGGACGATGTTGCGGGGCAAGAAGCTGATTGTGCATCGGCTGGCAGCCTGTGAGGGGGAGGGCGGCGCGGGTGAGGTGATGGTCGAAGACGGGCGGATGCGCGTCGGGTGCGGCGGGGGTATGGTGGAGCTGGTGGAGGTGCAGATGGAAGGCAAGAAGAGGATGCCGGCGGAGGAGTTTTTGCGTGGGTTTCAGGTAAAGACGGGGGAGCGGCTGGGATGAGTTGCACGTAAAAGACAGAAACAAGCAACCGCAGATTGCTTCGCAATGACAACAAAGTACAAAGGTACGCGAGGTTCGGAGTGAAGGGTAAGGGGATGAATACGGGGCGGCGGCGTGAGGTGCCGCGGCCAAAGGATCCGTTGGGGCTGGGCGCGGCGGCGCGGGTGGTGGCGGCTGGTGGGCGGGTACCGAAGAAGTTTGCTATGGCGAGGCCGGCGAGCGCGGGGCCTACGCTTGGGGCGCTCGAGGCGCAGGCGAAGGTGTCGGCGGCTCGGCGGGTGGCCTACGAGATTTTGCGGCTGGTGGAGGCAGGCAAGGGGCACTCGGACGATCTGCTGCGCGGGGCGCGGACAGAGGAGCTGAGCGAGTCGGACAAGCACCTGGCCACCGCGCTGGTGATGGGAGTGCTGCGCTGGCAGATCGCGCTGGATGCCCAGGTGCGGAAGCTGTTGGAACGACCGGGGCAGAAGATTGCCGACGAGGTGCTACTGGCGTTGCGCCTGGGGACGTTTCAGCTGCTGCACATGGACCGGATTCCGGCGCATGCGGCGTTGAGCGAGAGCGTGGAGTTGTGCCGGGCGGCCGGGCATCCACATACAGGAATGGTGAATGCGATTTTGCGCAAGGTGGCGGGGGTAAAAGGACCCACATCTCAGAATCGAGATATGGGGCACCCGGAGTCTGGACCGATTTTTGAGCGGACGGAGGTTTTTGCGGAGAGGCTGGGGCATCCGGCTTGGATGGTGGAGCGCTGGGTCAAGGCTTATGGGCGTGCCGCGGCTTTGAAGATCTGCGAAGCGGACCAGGGGGAGCCGGTTGCGGGTGGTTTGTACGGCACTACGGAGGACTCTCTGCCGATTGATGATGGGTCGCGGCTGGTGGCCGAGGTTGCTGCGGCGGTGATGCCCGAGGTGGAAGGCCGGGCGGCGAAGGTGTGGGACTGCTGCGCGGCGCCAGGCGGCAAGACGCTGGTGTTGGCCGCCCGCCTGCCGGGTGCCGAGGTGCTGGCGACGGATGTGAGTGAGCGTCGAGTTGCCGCGATGGCCGGGCGGCTGCGGCGTTACGATTATGCGGCAGGGGTGAAGACGGCGGCGGTGGACGCGACAAAGCTGCCGGCGACGGCGGGGATGTTCGACCTGGTGCTTTGCGATGTGCCTTGCAGTGGAACGGGGACGATGGGGCGCAATCCGGAGATCCGGCTGCGTTTGAGGCCCGAGGAGTTCGAACGGCAAGCGGCGCGGCAGCGGGAGATTCTGGCGGCGGCGCTGGCGCGGGTGGCTCCGGGAGGGCGGCTGGTGTATTCGACCTGCTCGCTCGAGCGGGAGGAGAATGAGGCGGTGGTCGAGGCGGTGGCGGCGGGCTGGCGGCGGGTGGCGATCGACCGGCCGGAGGCGGCGGGGCGGGTGGTAGAGGGGGCGCTGCGGACGCTACCGGGAGTGGACCCGTGCGATGGGTTTTTTGCGGTGGTGCTGGAGCGGGAGTAGGGTTGCGCCTGAACATTGTCCAAGCGGAGTGGTTCTGGTATTTGGACCTTGGCCCTCAAGCACCCAGGTCTCAGAAGCGAGACCTGGGGCACCCGGAGGATCGGTGCTTCACAGCTTCGTGCTCTGGCTTAGGGGGTGCTTTCGGCGGAGATTGTGGTGCGGACGGAGGCGGAGACGTAGATGCGGTCGGTCCGGGTTACGCGGTGGCCTGGGGCGGGGTTCTGGCTGGAGATGGTGGCATTGCCGCTCACCGGGGGTGGGGGCACGATGACTGTTGGAGGGATGGCTGGGTCGGGTGTGGGGGCGTTTGCGTCGGAAGGGCTAGGAGTGATGGTGGGGTCTGGCGTGGGGGGCGCGGGGGCGACATAGGTTGGATCGCTGGCTGAGGCGATGTGCAGGCCGGCGGAGGCCAGGCGCACGTTGGCCTCGAAGACGGTGAGGCCGAGAAGCGATGGCATCACGTAGGCGGCAGCAGTATCGGCCTGGGTTTCGTCGTCCGCGACGAGGAGGCCGATGTGCGGGCCGGTGAGGCCGGTGGAATTGGCCGGCGGCGACTGCGCCAGGATGGTGCCGGCGGGCGCGGGCGCGGGGATGTGGGCGGCGGCACCGGGTTCGAGCTGCAGGCGGCGGAGCACGAGGGTGGCGGGGCGCTCGGTCTGGCCAAGGATGTCGGGCACGTTGACCTGCTGGCCGCCGAGCGACTCGGTGATCCGGACCTGCCAGCCGCGGCGGACGCGGGAGCCGGCGGCCGGCAACTGCGAGAGGACGTGGTTGGGGGCGATGGCGGCGGAGTAGAAGCGGTTTTCGACCGAAAGGTTGAGGCCAAGCTTGTCGGCTGCTTTGGCGGCGTCTTCGTCGGAGAGGTTGGTGAGGTTGGGGACAACCACCTCGCGGCCGTGAATGAAGAGGCGTAGGGTGGCGGATGCGGCGAGCAGGGCGACCAGGAACATGAGCATGGCGGCGCCGAGGCGGGTGAAGAAGGTTCTCATGGGCTTGGACAGGATACAGGGTCCGGATGCTTCCTGTACTTGTCGGATGTAGCGACTTCAAGAGAATGGGCTACAGCGAAGGGCGCACGGAGTGTTCGCATATGTGCCTGCCTCGAAGCCCAAGTCTCAGAATCGAGACCTGGGCGCCCTGGTCTTGCCGCCTCTTGATCTGGATGGATCGGGATGGTGGCGAGAACAAGGCAAAGGCAAGAACAATCGCAGATTCCCTTCGGGAATGACAACAAGAACAATCCGTGGGGAGCTGGTTTGATCTAGATGTGGTCGACGAGGACGGTGACGTCGTGCGCGGCGATGCGCAGGCTTTCGAGCGCGGGCTTGCGGGCGGCTACGATCATGATCGTCGTGGCGGCAGCGGTGGCGAGGCTCCAGGTGGAAAGCTGGCGGAAGGCAACGGCTTCCAGGGTGAGATCGTAAGCGGATACTACGCCATCGAGAACAACCGCGCCGCCGAGAAGCCGGCGAGCCAGGGTTGAGTTCCTGGCTGCGAGCGCCAGGCCGAAGGTGGCGGCGAAGGTGGCGAGACCGAGAAAGGCCGCGGGGACGCCGAAGGGGCGAGCCTCACTCGAGGTAACGATGCGGTCTGCGTTGGCGAGTGGGTCGGGAAGATGTTTGATGGCGCCGGTCTGGCGAAGAACGGGAGGGATGAGGGTGGCGAACGCAGTCGCGCAGGCTGCGAGGAGGAGAGGGTCGTTGCTGTTGGAGCGGGAGGACATGAGGGCTGCTTTCTGGCGTACGGGGATTGGATGCGGGCTGGTGGTTTAGGGACGTGGATGGAGACAAGTTCAACGGCAACCGCAGATTCCCTGCGGGAATGACAACAAGGAGCGATGGCCCTGCCGTGAGCAGCGCAGGCTCTAGCGGCGGTTGTCGGTGGCGGGTTCGGGATGGATGAGGAGGCGCGAGACCTCGGGCGCTTCGAGCTTAAAGGCGTTTTCGAGCGCGGTAAGAAGCGTGTGGACCTCGGCCATGGGGAGCGCGTCGGGAAGTGTGCAGTGGCAGGTCACTTCCAGGCGGTCGTGATGGCGGGCGACGAGGATGTCGTGGATATCGAGCACCTGCGGGAAGGCCTGGGAGGTGATGCGCAGGGCGTGGCTGAGGCGGCGGGTTTCTTCCTGATCGCGTGCCAGCTTGGCGGGCCGCTCGATGGTGGCGGGTTCGGACTCGATGTGGGTAAGGATGGTGGCGATGCCGGGGATCTCCGCGCGGATGCTGGCTTCGAGGCGGGTGACGAGGTCGTGCGCGGCGCGGAGGGCGAGGGTTTCGTCGACTTCGAGATGGAGCTCGAGGTGGAGAGCGCCGTCGTATTGCTTGATGGCCAGGTCGTGCACGGAAAGGTTGGCGCGGGCAGCGACGGCGCGAACGCGATCGTGGACGGACTCGGCGAGGGTGGCGGTGGGGACGGAGTGGACGACGACATCGGCCTGGGGGAGGACGCGCTGGATGACGGCGGTGGCGGCGAGGGTGATCTGCTCGGAACGCTGGAAGGTGAGATTGCGGGGCATGGCGAGGGTGAGATCGGCGAAGTAGCCGGAGCCGGCGCGGCGGGTGCGGAGACGGGTGACGGCGAGCACGTTTGGAATTTGGCCGAGGTCGTGGACGAGCTTGCGGCGGGTGTCGGCGGAGGTGTGTCCGTCCTGTGCGGGGGTGGCGTCGAGGAGGGTATCGAGGGTGTGGCGGGCGAGCCGCCAGGAGACGGTGAGGATGATGACGGCGACGATGAGGGCGGCGAGGGGGTCGGCGAACTCAAGCTGAGGGATGCGGAAGCGCTCGCCGAGAGCGGTGGCGGCAAGGCCGAGGAGCACGGCGCAGGAAGACCAGATGTCGGTGCCAAAGTGGGCGGCGTCCGCGGCGAGCGCTTCCGAATGGTAGGCGGCGGCGGTGCGGCTGAGGGAACGGGAACGGGTGAAATCGACCACGATGGAAAGGGTGAGGACGAGGAATGGCCAGGGCGAAATGGCAAGGGTAAGATGATTGCGGTAAAGCAGACGATGGACGGCTTCGTAGATGATCCAGATGGAGGAA
The DNA here is from genome assembly GCA_964282835.1 of uncultured Granulicella sp. Classification (GTDB taxonomy): domain Bacteria; phylum Acidobacteriota; class Terriglobia; order Terriglobales; family Acidobacteriaceae; genus Edaphobacter. The sequence continues at coordinate 3,026,110 of OZ196157.1, read as the reverse complement.
AGGAGCATGAGGCCGGTTTCGACGAAGGCGGAGAGCGACTCGACCTTGCCGTGGCCGTAGTTATGATCTTCGTCGGCGGGACGATCGGCGACCTGGATGGAGAAGAGGGTGATGGCGGCGGCGATGAGGTCGATGCCCGAATGAGCGGCTTCGGAAAGCATGCCCAGCGAGCCGGTAAGCAGCCCGGCAAGCAGCTTGAGCAAGGTAATGCCGGTAGCGGCGAGCACGGAATACAGAGCGGCGGAACGCTTGGCGCTGGGTGGGGTCGCCGGCTTGGCTGGGGCCGTGGTCGCCATGTGGCGATGGTACAGGAACAGGTTGGGCAGGGTTAGGGCTTGGTGGCCTGGTATAGGCCGGCTACGCCCAGGGTGTAGCTGGTCCAGGTGGCATTGCGGAAGCCGGCCTCATGGATGAGTTGGAGCATGCGGGGCGGGCGGGGGAAGCGCTCGACCGAGGCGGGCAGGTAGGTGTAGGCGTCGGCGTTGGAGAAGAGAGCCCCGATACGGGGGAGGACTTTCTTAAAGTAAAGGTTGTAGAGTACGCCCGTAAGTCCTGCAGGCTGATTGCAATCGAGGATGCCGATTTGGCCGCCGGGGCGCAGGACGCGGAAGAGTTCGGTCAGGCCGGCCTCGTAGCTGATGAGGTTGCGGAAGCCAAATGCAGAGGAAATCAGGTCTGTGCTGCCATCCGGCAGGGGGAGATGTAACGCATCCGCTTCTATCGGTATCACGTTGTTTCTAAACTTCTTGTTGCCTAGTGACAGCATTTGATGAGAGAAGTCCACGGCCATGAGGGAGACTGTGGAAATGTTTTTGGGGCGGTGGCGCAGGAGGGCAAGGGTCATGTCACCGGTGCCGCAGCAGAGGTCGACGATGCGGGCTTCGGGGCGAGCGAGGATTGGACGAAAACGCCTTGCAGTGCGCCACCACCAGGTGCGATCGATGCCGGCGGAGAGGACGTGGTTGAGGATGTCGTAACGAGGAGCGATGTCGTTGAACATCTGCTGGACTTGACTGGCGGGCTGGATGGCTCCCGCCGCGGGCTGGATTTCGGAAGATGGGGTCATTTGGCTGTGGCGGTATCGCGCATGGTTTGGAGCATGGCCTGGGCGGCGGTCAGGAGTTCACCGTCCGTGACGTCGTAGACAACCTCGACGGAGCCGATGCCGGTGGGGAGGATGAAGGCGCGGCGGCCGCTGCGGGTCTTTTTATCGGCGGCAGTAAGGGCGACCAGGGCTTCGGGGGTGGCGCGGAATGGGGTGAGCGGACCATAGGCCAGGATGAGGTTGACCATGCGGGCGAAGTCCTCGTTGGTGATGGTGGCGCGGTTGAGGGCGAGATGGAGGGCGGCGATGGAACCCCAGGCAACGGCTTCGCCGTGCAGCAGGCGCTTGTAGGCGGTGGCGGCTTCGATGGCGTGGCCAAGGGTGTGGCCGAAATTGAGGATCATGCGCAGGCCGGATTCGCGTTCATCCTGGGCGACGACGTCAGCTTTGATCTGTATCGATCGGGCGGTGATGCGGGCCAGGGCTTGAAGATTCCCTTCGGCGATTTGCTGCCTGTTTTGTTCTAGATAGGCAAATAACTTCTTGTCAAGGATGATAGCTGCCTTGATGGTTTCCTGGATGCCGGCGCGCAGCTCCGCGGGCGGCAGCGTGGTAAGGAGATCAAGGTCGACGAAGACGGCGCGTGGCTGGTGGAAACTTCCGATGAGGTTCTTGCCTGCGGCAAGATTGACGCCGGTCTTGCCGCCGATCGAGGAATCGACTTGGGCGAGGAAGGTTGTGGGGAGCTGGATGAAAGGAATGCCGCGCATGTAGATGGCGGCGAGAAAGCCCGTGATGTCGCCCAGGACGCCGCCGCCAAACGCGATGAGGAGGGCGTTGCGGTCGGCACCGTGCCGGGCTAACTGCTCGGCGAGTGACTCGACGGCAGCGAGACGCTTGTGCTTTTCGCCAGGCGGCAGGAAGAGTGCGGTGGGGGATTGCGCTTCGGGAAACGAGGCGCGCACCTTCTCGCTCCAGAGATCCCAGATGTTGGGCGAGGTGATGAGGAAGGCGCGGTACGGCTTGCCGGCGGCAAGCTTCTTGAGGCGCGGGTGAAGTGTAGCCAGGAGCCCCTGGCCGATAGTGACGTCGTAGGAAGCCGAAGAAGTGGCGAGATGGATGATCTTGTTGGCCACAGGTCTATCGGTCTATGGTATCGCAGGGCTGCGATAGACTGCCCGGGGAGGGTTGGGCGCATGAACAAGATTGCGTATGTGGAACTGCCGGCAGCCGATGGCGCAACCGTGGCAAAGCTAAAGGACTTTTATGGGCGGGCTATGGGCTGGGAGTTTGAGGACTGGGGACCGGATTATGCGTCCTTCCGCGCCGGGATTGACGGCGGCTTGAACGGTGACGCGGACTCGCGCACAGCGGTGCCGCTGGTCCTGGTGGCGACGGATGACCTCGAACGGGCCGAGGCTGCGGTAAAGGCTGCGGGAGGAACGATCATCGTGGAGATCTTCGCGTATCCGGGTGGGCGGAGGTTCCACTTTCGCGATCCGGCAGGGAACGAGTTAGGCGTGATGCAGGTGGATGCGGGAGCTTGAAGGTAGGAGTCGCTTATTGAGCAGGCAAGAGCAAAGCAACCGCAGATTTCCCTGCGGGAATGACAACAGAAGGCAGGCAAAGCAGAAGCGAACCGCAGATTCACTTCAGGAACGACAACAAGAAGAGGGTTCCTAGAAGAGGAGCAGAAGCGGGGGAAGCACGGTGCCGGCGAGCAGGGTGAGGGTGACGAGGCGGCGATTGCGGTTGTAGGTGTAGGCCATGTAGAGGCCGGTGGAGGTCGAAGTGAAGAGGCCTATGCAGACGATGAGAAAGAAGATACGGAGTGGGATGGGATTGTGGGACGGTGCGGGGGCCTGAGTGGCGGGCGTTGCCGGGGCGACGACGGCGCTTGCCGGTGAAGGCGAAGCGGCGGGATCATCGGCGTGCTTGTGATGGGAGTGATCGTCGGGTGACGACACGGGTGCTGCTGCGGAACTCTCGGAAGGCCGGGCCTGGGGTTTGCGAATGGGGATGACGCTGGTCTGCTTCTTGTGAATCTGGGCGAGGACGGCGATCCAGTGAGCGGGCTTGTAGTTGGGGTGGTCACGGTTGGTCTCGTGCAGGCCGAAGGTTTGGAGCGCGCCGGTTAGAGCGAAGAAGAGGATGGCCGGGGTGATGAAAACGCCGAAGTAGAGATGAGCGACGCGGAAGACCTTTTGCAGGTGGGGGCGGGGCATGGGTTGAGTTTACAGGAACTCGGACTGCTGCGGTCCGAGAAGAAAAGCAACCGCAGATTCCCTTCGGGAATGACAACAAGAGGCAAAGCGCGCTCGCACGACCGCTAAGTTGGCTTGGTCTGACCGAGCAGGGAGGCGGCGATGGTGAGGGCGAGGATGGAGAAGATGACCCCGAGCGAGGGCAGTGGGCCGATCTCGAACCAGCGGGCTAGGAGCATTTTGGCGGCGGCGAAGAAGAGGATAGCGGCCAGGCCGAAGTGCAGGAAGCGCAGGCGTTTGAGCATGCGGGCGATGAGGAAGAACATGGAACGCAGACCCATGACGGCGAGGATGTTGGAGGTGTAAGCGATGAAGGGCTGGCGGGTGATGGAGAGAACGGCGGGGATGGAGTCGAGGGCGAAGACAACGTCGGTGACCTCGATGGCGAGCAGGGACAGGAAGAGCATGGTGACCATGCCGCTGTCGTTTTCGGTGGTCCAGAAGATATCGGTGCGGAGCGAAACGGGGTGGATGCGGGAAATCCAGCGGATCCAGAGCGGCTGGCGCGGAGGATGGTTGGGGTCGGCGTCCGAGGCTTCGTCGTTTTCGGGGATGAGGAGGCGTATGGCGGCGATAAGGAGTACGGCACCGAAGACGTAATCGACCCAGTGAAAGCGGGCGAGCAGTCCGAGGCCGCCGGCGATGAAGATGCCTCGCAGCACGATCGCGCCGAGGACGCCCCAGAACAGGACGCGGGGCTGGTAGGCGGCGGGGATTTTGAAGATGCGGAAGAGCAGCAGGAAGACGAAGAGGTTGTCGATCGAAAGGGATTCCTCAAGGGTGTAGCCGGCGAGGAACTGGGTGGCGGACGCAGTGCCGTACCTATGGGCGAGCCAGGCGGCGAAGAGCAGGGCCGCGACGATCCACATGATAGTGGCGGCTGTGGCGTTGCGTTGCTGGCGGGCGGCGCGCGCCGGGCCAGGATCCTTGGGAAGGCGGAAGCGGGAAAATGCCAGTTCGAGGGCGAGCAGGGCCAGAAGGACGAGGTGAAACGCGATCCAATGGCTGAGGCTCGTGGCGGGCATGTGTTTGATGATGACACGACGCGAGGTACGAGTTAGGATGGCGATTCAGGAGAGAACCTTATGCGCGGAGTTTTGGCGGGACTTGTGTTTGCGATTTGCGGAATAGCGGCCTGGGGCCAAGCTCCGGCAGGCGCGCCCGCAGGGACGAACGGGATTTGCAAGGATGGGACCTACTCGACGGCGGCGAGCAAGGATGGAGCGTGCCGCGGGCACAAGGGCGTGCAGACCTGGTACGCCGCGACCGCGGTGAAGGGCGCGCCCGCACCGGCGGCTGCTGCGGCTCCGGCTGCGATGCCGGCTCCTTCAGCAGGCGCCTCGGTGCCTGCAAGGCCGGCACCAACGGCTGCGCAAAGTGCGCCTGCGGTGCCCGCTCCTGCTCCTGCGGCGGGGTCAACGGCAAAGCGGCTTAGCCCTGCGGAAGCTGCGGCGCAGAAGCCGGCGGCCGCCGGTGGAGGACCGGGGCTGGTATGGGTGAACACCTCGAGCAATGTCTACCACTGCAACGGAGACCCGTTCTACGGCAAGACGAAGGCGGGCAAGTACATGAGCGAAGATGCCGCCAAGGCTGCGGGAGCGCATGGGGAACGTGGCGCGACGTGCGCTGGGAAGTAGCTGGTTGCCTCCAGACGCGCCCGGAAGCCTGGAGGCAACCCGTATACGGCGAGGAAGAACAACGGCCAGCGCAACCGTCGATCCCTTGGACTTGACAACAGAAAGGCAATCCTGGCTCTGCCCCGCTAGAGAATGAGCGGTTGGGGCAGGGCTTCAGTCTTCGTCATAATCCCACGGTTCGCGCTCGGGACGGAGGGCGGCGAGTTCATCCGCCGTGTAGGTAGCCGTAGTACCGTCGGAGAAGTCAACCAGTAGTTCAGTGTCGTCGAAGTGCTGCGCGTTCACAAAAGTAAGAGGCATACTTTTTTATGAAGTCCTAGATGTTGGGAGAGTGATTTACCAATATGACGCAACCCGGGCACGAGAGGGTGCCTGAGAGCCAGGGCAGCAAGTGAGTTGGCCAGCAATTCCGCGAAAATGGTGAGGCTGCTTAGAACTGAGGGCGTCGGGGTGGTAACTGGGTGATTGCCGGCTTTTCGAGCGCTTCCATGCGCACGATTTTTTCAGCGACAGCCATACTGATGAAATGGTTGAGGGACTGGCCATCCTGATTGGCAAGTTCCCGAGCGCGTTGGCGCAGAGAGAATGGCAGGCGAAGCAGAAAACCTTTTACTTTCGGAGCGTTCTCGATCATAGCAGCTCTCCAGATCAGCTGATGCAAAAATCTAACATATAGCTAGAAGCAGCCCCTGTCCACACATAAGGAGATCCTTATGACTTTTTAACAATTTGGCCGAAACCGCACCCTCTATCTTCCCGCGCTCAATGTTGATTGATGAGCATGATGAGGTCCAGGAAGATGTCGGCGGAAACCTGAAGCGACTGTGGAGAGAGCTTGTCCAGGGTGTCCTCGGCGGTATGGTGCCAGCCGTCGGGGTGCGCGTTGTCGTGGGGCCCGTAGTCAATGTCGATTAGATCGAGCACGGGAACGCCGCGTTGCTTGAACGGAATGTGGTCGTCGGAAATATCGACCTGTGAGTGCTGGAGCACGTTGCGGGTGTGGCCGGTGTCGCGCGCTGCCTGGCGGAGGAGGTCGACCAAGGCCGGGGTGGAGCTGGAGTCGGGATTGATGTTGAGGTCGCGGTCGCCGATCATGTCGGCGAGGAGGAAAGCCTTGATGTGGGCGACGGTTCCATCCTGCGACCAGAGCGCGGCGAGGTGGCGGGTGCCGTAGGTGTTGTCGGTACCCTGCCACTCCTTGACGGCTTCTTCGCCGTCGTCGAAGAGGAGCCAGACGCTGTAGCCCTGAGAGGGATGAGTCCGGAGATACTGGCCGATGGAGATGAGCAGGGCGGAGGTGCAGGCTCCGTCGTTGGCGCCGACGAAGGGAATATCACGCAGGGGATAGTTGGTTTCGTAGTGGGTGGCGAGGACGATGATGCCGTCCCGCTTGCCGGGAAATTTGACGATCAGGTTGTGCATCGTCTGGTAGCCGGCGGGGGTGGAGGCGGTGAAGGTGTCGACGAGGAAGCGGTGATCCTGGTCTTCGGGGGCGAAGTGGGCACGGATGAACTGCTCGGCGGCGGCGTGGCCGGGGGAACCGTTGAAGCGTTTGGGGGCGGCGGCGAGAAAGTCTTTGGTGAGGGTGTAGATTTGCTGGCCGGTGGGTTTGCCGGTGGGGGCCGGTGCGGCTTTGGCGGGGGTGAGGGCGAGGAGGAGGGTTGCGGCCAGGCCCACCCATCGCACGAGGCGCGATGGATGGGGCACACAGTTGTGGCAGGTGGACTGCGGAGCGATCATGCGGCGAGGACCTTGGGCTTGCGGCGGCTGGGATGGACAAAGTAGGCGACCAGGACGCCGAGAAAATAGAGCGCGACCATGGGCGAGGCGAACACGCACATGCTGATGGCGTCTGGCAGTGGGCAGATGACGGCGGCGATGAGGAAGATGATCAGGACAGCGTAGCGGAAATTTTTGAGCAGGAATTTGGCGTCGACGATGCCGAAAAGGGCGAGGAAAAAGATGACGATGGGGAGCTCGAAGCAGATGCCGAGGCCGAGGATGATGGCCATGAAGAAGCCGACGTAGTCCTCGACGGTGAGGATGGCGTGAAAGCGCGCGCCGAACTCGAGCACGAGTACCTTGATGGCGTTGGGCAGGACATAACGATAGCCGAGCCAGGCACCCGTGAGGAAAAGCGCCAGCGTCGCGGAGATGAAAGGCCAGATGTATTTCTTCTCGTGCGCGTACATGCCCGGCGAGATGAACAGCCAGACCTGGTAGATGATGTACGGGCTGGCCAGGATGACGCCGCAGACGAAGGCAGTCTTGAGGTAAAGGTTGAGGATGTCGGTGGGGTGGGTGAAGTTGAGCGGGATGCCGAGTTGATCGAGCGGCCGCTGTACGATGCCGAAGAGCTGAACGTGCCAGTAGTAGGCGACTCCGAAGCCGACGACGAGGGCGGCAACGGAGTGGACGAGCCGCTTGCGGAGCTCGTTGAGGTGCTCCATGAGAGTCATGCCGGGGAGGTCGGCACGGTCGGAGACCTGGCTGCGGACGTTCGAGTAGACGTCAGCCATGATGGGTGGTCTCGGGTGCGTTTTCCGGGATTGCTTCCTGGGATTCTTCCTGGATGTGAGGGATGGAGTCAAAGACGTTGGAGAGAGATGACGAGCGGGCGGTGGGCAGGCCGGTGGCGGGAGGCATCATGTGCAGGTCGCCGGCGAAGGCGATGGGCTCGGGCTCGGCAAGCGTGGGTGGCGCGGTCGGCTCGGGCGGGGGCATGTGGGGGTGCTCGGGCTCGGGGATGACCTCGGCCGGGAAGGCGGGGGTGACGGGTGCGGCGGCTTCGATGGCGGCAATTTTCTTCTGCTGCTCGGCCTGCTCGGAGATGCGGAACTCGTCTTCCATCTGGACGCGAAACTCGTTGGAGGCGCGGCGGAACTCACCCATCAGCTTGCCGATCTCCCGGGCGAGCTTGGCTAACCCCTTCGGGCCGAAGAGCAAAAGGGCGAGGAGGACGAGGAAGGCGCTGTCCTGAAAACTAGGCATCTGGATACAGTGTAAGGCAGTGAAAGCAGTTTGATACAGGGCGAGCGAGGAAAGGCTTTGGCGCGGGAGATAATGGAGGCGAGGGTGTTGCTGTGAGCAAGACGTTTACGTTGGACGAAGCACAGACGCTGCTGCCGGTTTTGGGTGCGCTGCTGGAACGCGGGCGCGAGGCGGCGTTGCGCGCGAGTGGCGGCGTTGCGCGCGAGTGGGCTGGAAAGTGAAATGCAGGAGCTGAGCCAGCGCATCTTTTTGAGCGGCGGGCTGCATGTGGATGTGGCCGCGGCGGCTCGGCGGCGGGCAGAACGGGAGAAAGCGCTGGCGGAGGCGCGGAGCACGATCGAGGAGATCGAAGCGATCGGGGCCAGGGTGATCGAGATTGACGGGAGCGGGCTCGAGTTCCCGTGCGTGGTGGAAGGCCGGACGGTGCTGCTTTGCTGGTCGCTCGGTGAGGACGGCATTACGCAGTGGCGTGAAGAAAGCGACGCCGAGGACGTGCGGCGGGAGGTGGATGGGCGCTTCAATCGGCGGGAGCGCGACCGGCTCAACTAGCCGGCCGGGACAAGACGCGGAACGCGGATGAAGGCGGATGAAGGCGGACAAAGGCGGAGCAGAACGGTTAAGCCTGCGTTCGTTCTAATCCTTTTTTCCGCCTTTGTCCGCGGTCCGTCCTTTCCAGGGTCGGCAAGCTCCCGGCTTCGTTTACGATAGAACCATGGAGTTGGTGGGGAACAGCTTTCGGCAGTTGTGCGCCGAGCACGGCATTGCGGTGACGCAGCAGCGGCAGGTGCTGTATGAGGTGATGCGGAGCATGGACGGGCATCCCTCGCCCGAAGAGGTGTATGCCGAGGTGCGGCGCAAGATTCCGGCGATTTCACTCGCCACCGTTTACAAGAACATTCATTTGTTTGTGGAAAGCGGGGTGCTGCGCGAGGTGAGCATGCATCACGGGTCGCAACGGGTGGAGATGAACGAGCGGGAGCACCATCACCTGGTGTGCACACGCTGCAAGTCGATTCAGGATTTTGAAGGCGTGGCTCTTGAAGGTGCCCAGATCGAGGTGCCGATGCGTGGACGGCTGCTGGGTGGATTTCTGGTGGAACGCTGCTCGGTAGATTTGATTGGTGTTTGTGAGAAGTGCCAGGGCATGGATGGGGCGGCGGATTCTTCGCAAAATTGAGCTTGTTTTGACGCCAGCCGGGGTTGGGGTTCGTCGAAGGGTGAGTGGCTCAGGAAGGGATTGACGAACGATGCGAGTGCGGAGTGCTCTGAGTTGGGTGGCGGTGCTGGTGATTGGGTTTGCCACGGGGTGTGGGAATTTTTTTTCAGATCCGAATACGACGACGACAAGTACCACCACCACGACAGGCGACTATGCGTACGCGGTAAACACTACAACGAACTCGCTGTATGGCTATTCGATCGGCTCTGGAGCGTTGACGGCCATCAGCGGATCGCCTGTGGCGCTGCAGTCGGGCCTGGCGGCGAGATCGGTGGTGGTGACGCCCGGCAATGGCTTCGTGTATGTGGGGGGCAACGGCGGGATTTATGGCTACGCGATCGGTACCGGCGGGGTGCTGACCGCGGTGACGGCAGGGGACGTGCAGGCGACGGCCAACTTCGTTTCGTTGACGGCGAGCCTGGATGGGAAGTGGCTGCTCGGTCTCGACTCCGGCGCTTTGTCGCCGACCCCGAACCTTTATGTCTATGGAGTGAATACGTCGACCGGGGCCCTGAGCCTGATTGCGGCGACCCAGATAGTCGCTCCGAATACTGCAGTAACCCCGGCGGCGAACTTCGTGACGATCGCGGAAAATGACGGCGTGGTCGCCGTGACGCTGGGGCAGGGCGGCGCAGTTGTCTATCCTTTCAACGACACCACGGGCGCGATTGGTTTGCCGACAAACGTTTTCAATGCTGCTGTTTCCTACAGTTATAACGGGGCTGCATTTGACGCTACGAGCAGCTTTGTCTTCTTCTCGCAGACGGCACTCTCGGGAACAGGGAGCGGTGTAGTTGCGTACCCGGTGACCGGGCTTGGGATCCTGTCGAATCCCCTGAGCCTGGTGGCGACGGGAAACGCGCCTACTCCGGTGCTTCTGGATTCTACGGGGACTTACGTCTATGTGGGCAATCGCACGGATGGAACGGTTTCGGCTTACAAGGATGTAAGCGGCGCGCTGACGCCACTGGCTCCCGCGACCTTTGCCAGTTCGCCCAGCATTGCGGCACTTACGCGGGATAATAGCAGCAAATACCTGGTCGGGGTAGGTTCGGGGGGCGGCAATGATGTGACGCTGTACGAGCTCGACGCGCTGATGGCCGGCAACCTGGATGCGATTGCGGTGGCTGCGACGGGCTCTACGAATACGATTGCCGTGGCGGCGACACACAACTCTACCGGCAACTAGAACGGAGACTACGAAGCAACCGCAGATTCCCTTCGGGAATGACAACAAGAGTTGGCTACCGTGCACATCCAGGTCTCAGACGTGAGACTTGGGTGTGGATGGTAGTCTCTTTGGTGGACGGGACCTTTGAGACGAGTGCGGAACAGTGTGGCTGGGATGTTGATGGCGGGCGCGGCCATGGCGCTGGCTGGATGTGGGCATATGAAGCCCAAGGCGAGCGACCACTTTGTGTATGTGACGGCAAAGTCGGCGACGTTGCGCGACCGGGTGGCCGCGGTGTCAAACCGGACTGGCGAAGTGGCCAACGGTGACAAACTGAAGGTGCTGGAGCATGGACGGCACTTTTTGCGGGTGCAGACGCCCAAGGGTGAGATCGGCTGGATCAAGGAAGCGGAAGTGGCGACCGACGATACGTCTGTCGACTTCGACAAGATGCGCGACGAGAACAAGAGTGTGCCGGCGGTGGCGACGGGCGTGGTGCGCGATTCGGTGTACATGCATGCCAAGCCGGGCAAGGATTCCGAGCGCTTCTACCTGCTGCCTGAGGGCGACAAGCTGCAGCTGCTGCGGCGGGCTACGCTGGTGAAGGCGAACGTGAATCCGGCGTCGGTGACCCGGGCGCAAAAGGCGATTCCGCAGGCGGCGGGCTCGGATGCGCGGGTGAAAGAAGGAGCCAAGCCGGTGGTGACGCCCACGGGCGACGCTCCCGCGCCGCCGGCAATGGAAGACTGGTGGCTGGTGCGCGACCAGGACGGCCATACGGGCTGGCTCTACTCGCGCATGATGGACGTGGATGCGCCGGACGCGCTGACCCGGTATGCGGAAGGCCAGCGCATTGTGGGGGCGTATATCCTTACGCGGGTGCATGACGACGAGGCTCCCGGCGGGCCGGCGGATGTGCCGGTGTACGTGACCGTGCTTTCGCCGTACAAGGCGGGGCTGCCGTATGACTTCGACCAGGTGCGGGTGTTTACTTGGTCGCTGGCGCACCACCGGTATGAGACTGGCTTTCGGGATAAGAATATCGAGGGCTATCTGCCGGTTATGGTGTCGAAGAGTAAAGACCCGTCGGAAAAGGGCGCGCTGGGGGCGGAGGATCTGCCGACGTTTCGCTACAACGTGCTGACAGCCGACGCGCCGGCGGTGATGCCGGACCCGGTGACGGGCGCGATGACGCCGGGCAAAACGCTGACCAAGACTTACAGGCTGGAAGGCAACACGGTGCGGCGGGTGGGGTATGCGGCGGGCGCCGCGTGGGCTTCTGGGTCGGACCAGGAGGCGCACCCTGCGGCGGAAGAGAAGAAGGATAAGAAGAGGAAAGGCAAGAAGTAGTTAGAACTGCGATTTCACTTACAGCCAAACCCTTCGAAGGTTGCAGTGTGCGGGACTGTGATGTGCGCCAGGCTTACCTTTCGGCCATCTAAAACCAGAGCATCTTTTCCTCGAGGTGTAATGCTGGCCTATAGGTCGCGCCTTCAGCGATCTGACCTCTCTGTGAACGCGGTACCTGGGACTGCGTCCAGGTTGGTATAACACCTTGCTGAAGGTCGTAGCTTGCGGCTTGGGGCAGGTTATTCAGGGTCGGGGGTGAAGGTATTGTCGACATTGGTCCACTGCGCGGTCTGGGTGTCGTAGGTGGCGTGAGTGAAGGGGGTGCCGCGGCTCATGCCGTGGCCATGCGTTGCGCGCGCGACCGGTGCCGGCGAGAAGAGATAGTTGCAGGTTGGCGTGAGCTGGATCGTCGTGCCGGTATAGTCGATCCGGTAGGGACCGAAGAGCGTGGCTCCCTGGATTTGGACTGAGGCACCGGGTGCGAGGCAGATGGGCTGGATACCAGTTGCCGCGGGCAGGTGAGCCGACGCGGAGGGGCTGGTGGCTTCAAAGGCCATGAGGGTGCCGGCAGGATAGAGCGTATCGAAAAGCAGCGTTGGGGCCGCGATCGTGCCTTGCTCGAGGATGCGGCTGTCCCCTTCGCCGGCTGCTCCGCGAACCTGGATGTAGGTTCCGGCGGCCAGGGGGAAGCCGTTAAAGATGAAGTTCCGGCCGAGTACGCAGTAGGTGAAAGTGGGGTTCAGGTTGATTTCGCCTGCGGCGCACGGGATACCGGCGATGACGGTGGGCTGGGAGATGGAGCCGAAAACGGCGCCGTCGCTATCGGCTTGGATGGTGCTGCCGGCGGGCAGGAGGGTACCGTTGAAGGTGGTGGGGCGGCTTAGATGGTGGCTCTGGGCGAAGTCGCGGAACATGATCGTGCACGGCCAAGCCTGCGCCACCGATCAGGAGACAGACGAAGGTCAGGGGTCCGCTGACGGCCACGGCCACAAGCCTGACCGCCCGCTTCGATCGCGTGCGTGCGGGAAGCGTTTACCGGCTGCCGCCTGCCGGGACGGGGTCGAGCTCGGACCAGAGATGCGTTTTCAGATCCAGCGAGCCGGATTGGAAGTGCTTGCCCTGATAGTCGATGAAGCCGGCAGGCCCTGTATTGCCCGATGGATGGACGCCGGGGCAGCCGTAGACGACCTCGATGCGGTCCACGTTGTAGGCGAGGTCGACCGTACCGACCAGCCTGGCCTGGCCGAGCATGAGCGTGCTGCCGGCGGGCAGGCAGACGTCAAGGGAGCCAGAGGTGTTTTGCGCGAGGTGCTCGATGTCGGACGCGTTGCTCCGCATGGGCTGGAGAATGCTGCCGGCAGGGAAGGGTGAATCGAAGAGGGTGATGGGGGCGGCCAGCGTGAGCTCGGTAATGTGCTCTTCGCCGGACTCGTGCAGGAGCGCGAAACGGGTGCCGCCGGCGATCTGGAAGCCGTGCATCGTGATGGGTCTGGCGAGGATGCAGGCGACTTCGCCGGTGGAAAAGGCAAACGGGCCAGGCGCACAGGGGATGTCCGCGAGCATACGCGGCTGGGTGAGGGTACCGGTGATTTTGTTGTGGATGCTGGCCTCGTCCGCGGGGAGCGCAAAATCGCCGGTGACAGGCAGCCCGTTGACGAGGGTTGGGGCGGGCAGCGTGCCCGCGTTGACGGAGTGACCGTCTTCGCGCAGATGGAGGGTGGTGCGCGCAGGATAACGGTTGCCATCGATGGTTTCGGGTTGTGAGAGTTGGCGCGTGTGCGCTTCGCGGTAGCGGTCCTGCTCTTGCATGCTGCGAGTCATAGGAATCGTGGTGGCGAGATCGACGGACAGGGCGACCACCAGCCAGGCGATGCAGACGTAAGCGGCAATGCGGTATCGCCGATTGCGCCGCAGCCGGGGAACGGCGAGGAATACGATAGCCAAAACGAGTGCGACCGGGGAAAGGTAGGTGAGGAGGATGATGAGGAGAAAGCCAAGGTAGGGGTCGAAGCGGAACATACGGAGCTCCTGGAAGGAAAGAGGATGAGCAACGACAAGCCCGGCGTCTCAGGCAGGTGCTACGGCTGCCCGGCTATGGCGCTCTTTTCAAGGTTCGTCCACTGCGCGGTCTTGAAGTCGTAGGTGGCCCGGAGAAAGGGTGCGCGGCCAAGGACGCCGTGGCCCTGCGCCGACCCGGGCAAGGGCTGGGGTGAGGATTGGAAGTTGCAGGTGGGGACGAGCTGGATGGAACGGCTGCTGTGCTCCACCTGGTAGGGGCCCGTGAGCGTTGCGCCATATAACTGGAGCTTAGCGCCGGGTGGCAGGCAGATGTAATTGCGGTCTTCCTCCAGCGGCAGGTGCGCGGAGAAGGACGCATTGGTGGCTTTGATGGCGATGAGAGTGCCAGCTGGATAGAGGATTTCGAAGAGCTGCGTGGGGGCTGCGAGGGTGGCCTCTTCGAGTACGCGCGGGCCGTTGGGGTCGTCGGTCGCGCGGACCTGGATGAAGGTGCCGCCGGCCAGGGCGAAGCCGTTGAAGGTGAAGTTATGGGCCAACACGCAGTGGGTGATGGTGGCGCTCAGGTTGATTTCGCCGGGGCCGCATGGAATGTTGGCTATGGTGGTGGGCTGGGCCAGCGTGCCCGATGCGCCGCCTTCGTCGTCGGTGTGGATGATGCTGCCGGTGGGAAAGACGATGCCGTTGAAGGTGGTAGAGCGTGTCAGCCGACGGCTCTGCACGGCTTCGCGGGCGGAGATGCGCACCGCGACCGAGCCGATCTGGAGCAAGGCGATGAAGCCGCCGACCGGGCCGGTCATGCCGATGGCCATGCCGAGATAGCCGATCCAGCGGCTGAGCCGATAGCGGCGCAGAAAGGGAATGCCGAGGAACACGCCCGCGAGCAGCAGCCCTAGCGTCAGGGTGTAAAGGGTCTGGAACCAGAGAATGATGGGCAGGGTGGTCCAGCTGAGCTGAAGGGTAAACATGGGATGGCTCGTCCGGGCTCAGGATCAGGAATAGAACTGGCGGATGGCTTCGACGACGGACTCCTGTTCGTCTTCGCGGAGTTCGGGGTAGATGGGCAGGGCGAGGACTTCGTGGGCGGCGCGTTCGGCTTCGGGAAAGTCTCCGGGCTGGTAGCCGAGGTTGCGGACGGCCGCCTGGAGGTGGATGGGCAGCGGGTAGTAGATTTCGCTGCCGATGCCGCGCGTGGTGAGATAGGCGCGGAGCTCGTCGCGGCGTGGCGCACGGATGACGTACTGGTGGAAAACGTGCTGGGCGCGCGGCGCGATGTAGGGCAGGACGATGCCATCGGCGATGGTGGTGGGCCGCTCCGGCGTAGGCATGGTAGCGATGCCCGCACTGAGAAAAAGCTGATTGTAGCGTGCAGCAAGGGCGCGGCGGCGGGCGTTCCAGGCAGCGATGTGGGGCAGCTTGACGAGCAGGACGGCGGCCTGCAGGGTGTCGAGGCGCGAGTTGATGCCGAGTTCATCGTGGAAGTAACGGCGGGTCATGCCGTGGGCGCGCAGCGAGCGGGCGTGGGTGTCGAGTTGCGAGGAGCGGGTGGTGAGCAGGCCGGCGTCGCCGAAGGCGGAGAGATTCTTGGTGGGATAGAAGCTGAAGGCGGCCGCGTCGCCGAGCGAGCCCGCGGGCAGGTTGTCCCACGTGGCGCCAAAGGCCTGGGCGGCGTCTTCGATGAGCAGCAGCCCAGGCGTGGCTTGCTGGAGCCGGATGAAGGCATCCCAGTCGGCGCACTGGCCGAAGAGGTGGACGGGCAGGATGGCTCTGGGCACACCTAGGCCGGCCGGATGCAGGCTCAGGGCCTGGCCGGTGGCTTCGGGCGAGAGGTTGAAGGTGAGCGGGTCGATATCGGCGAAGACCGGCCGGGCACCCGCGCGCAGGATGGAGCCGGCGGAGGAAAAGAAGCTGAAAGGTGTGGTGAGCACGGTATCGCCCGGGCCGATGTCGGCGGCGGCAAAGGCGAGGAACAGAGCGTCGGTACCGGAGGCGCAGCCGATGCCGTGCGGCGCGGCGCAGGCGAGCGCGGCGGCCTGCTCGAAGGCTTCTACCTGGGGGCCGAGGATAAAGCGTTGCGCGGCGCAGACCTCATCGATAGCTTGCAGGATCGGCTCGCGCAGGGCAGCGTACTGCCGGCTGAAATCGAGCATGGGCACGGGCTGGATAGAGGTGGCTGGAGAGGAGACGGACACATGCCTATGGTACATGGGGCGTCTTCTACAGGAGGCAGGCCGGGGGGTGCTTACTTGATAATGCGCGGCGTTGGACGTATCGTTGTGGGGCTCGGGTATTTGCGGCATCCTGCTCGGAAATCCTTTGCAGCGAGTGCAGTTTGAAGAGAAAAACGCCGGATTTACAGGCACTTTGAAAGGAGATCGGCAACCATGGATTCCAAGCCGGCGCAAAATATTCAGGACACATTTCTGAACACAGTACGCAAAGACAAGAGCCCGATCACGATTTACCTGGTAAGCGGAGTGAAGCTGACAGGCAAGATCCGGTCGTTTGACAAGTACTCGGTACTGCTCGAAAACAATAGCCAGGAGCAGCTTATCTTCAAGCACGCGATTTCGACCGTGGTGAGCGGGCGCGCGATGGGCCACGGCGATGCACGGCCGGACGGTGGGCCGGAACGGCGGGGACACACTCCGGTAGTTAGCCACGGACATGTTGCGGGCGACTCAGGCACGAGTGAGTAAGGCTCCGGTTGCGGCAAAGGAACTGAGTGGGCTGGTGGGCGGCCTGCCGAGTGCGGGCCGCGCCGTCGCGCGAGCGGAACGTGCCGTGCTGGTGGCGGTCGAGTTTACGGGCGAGCGGCGCAAGCTGGGTTCGGCGGCCCGGCTGGCGAAGCGTTCAGCTGCGGTGTTGGCGGCCAGCGTGGCGCGCGTTAACGAGAAGGACGAGCAGGACGAGCCGGCAGCCGCGGACGTGATCGCCGGCCCGGTGCCGGATCTGGACTTTCAGGCTGGCCTGGATGAGTTTCAGGAACTCGCCCGCAGCGCCGGTGCGGACATCGTGGCGACCATCCTGCAGCATCGGCCCAAGCCGGATGCCGCGACCCTGGTGGGCACGGGCAAGATCGAAGAGATCGAAGGCGTGGTGGCTTCGACCGAGGCCGACGTGGTGCTGGTCGACCACGACCTGACGCCTTCGCAGATGCGCAATCTCGAAGAAAAGCTGGCCTGCCGGGTGATCGACCGGACGCAGCTGATCCTGGATATTTTTGCCCGGCATGCGCGTACCCGCGAAGGCCAGCTGCAGGTGGAGCTCGCACAACTGCAGTACATGCTGCCCCGGCTGGCGGGCAAGGGCAAGGCGATGAGCCAGCTGGGCGGGGGCATCGGCACGCGCGGCCCGGGTGAGACGAAGCTCGAAACCGACCGGCGCAAGATCAACCTGCGGATCGACCATGTGAAGGAGCAGCTGGAATCCGTGCGGCGGATTCGTCGGCAGCAGAGGCAGCGGCGCGAGGCCGTTCCAGTGCCGGTGGTCGCGCTGGTGGGATACACGAACGCGGGCAAGAGTACGCTGTTCAACGCGCTCACCCGCGCGGGTGTGCTCGAGAGCTCGCGTATGTTTGCGACGCTCGATCCGAAGCTTAAGGGCATTCAGCTGCCTTCTCGGCGCAAGATTCTGCTGTCCGATACGGTCGGCTTCATCCGCAACCTGCCGCACACCCTGGTGACGAGTTTTCGGGCTACGCTTGAAGAAGTAGAGCGCGCCGAGATCCTGCTGCATGTGCGCGATGCCTCGAGCGCGATGGGCGAGGAGCAGAAAGCGCAGGTAGAGAAGGTACTGGCCGAGCTGGACGTGGCGAAGAAGCCGGTAATCGAGGTGCTGAACAAGGTGGATCTGCTGCCGGCCGACGAGCGGGTCCAGCTGCGGACCGGTCCTGCGCTGGTGGCGGTCTCGGGACTCACCGGGGCGGGGATGCCGGAATTGCTGGCTGCGATCGACCGGGCGCTGGTGGTCGATCCCCTGGTGGACGGCGACTTCCGGGTGCCGCAGGCGGAAGGCGCTGTGCTGGCGGCCCTGGAGGCTGGAGCGGTGGTTTCGGGCAAACGATTTGAGGGAAATCTGGCGTATTTTCATGCCGTCGGGCCGGCTTCGTTGCTCGGCCGTTACCGGCGCTTTCGGGAGAGAGGGTAGGCTCGACGTTCGTTCGATTATCGCATGCCGTGTTCGATCATCGCCGTAATCGTTTGACACTCTCTTTCAGCCTTTGCTAAAACTAGGTGTACCGCAACGAACCTTTTCATGAACGTTAGCAGCCGGTGCGTTTGCCGGCAGATGGACAATGAGGTTTTGGCATCGACCGTGTTTCCGGCGAGCCCTTTCTAATGGAACTTCTGAATAAACTTGGCGGATTACTCCTCGGCGCGGTGCCGACGATGGTGTTCTTCATCGCGCTTGTCGTGGCTTATGGGTATCTGGTGCGGCGTCCTTTGGACAAAGCGCTTGCGGAGCGGCGTGCGCGTACGTCGGGCGCGGTGGAGCAGGCGCGCGGAGCCATTAGCGCGGCCGAGGCGGAAACGGCGGTGTTCGAGGACAAGCTGCGCGCGGCCCGGCGGGAGATATTCGAAGCGCGCGATCGCAAGCTGAAACAGTGGGCGGCAGAGCGCGACCAGGCCTTGAGCGAGGCTCGGCTTGCAACCCAGAACAAGGTGAAGACCGCCCGCGAGGGCATCGAGGCTAGCGCGGCCGGCGCACGGCAGGGCATCGAGACGATGAGCGGCGAGCTGAGCGCGCAAATTCTGAAGGCAGTGCTGCCGGCAGGCGTCGCGGAGGCCGCGCAATGATGGGTATGACGAAGAAGCTGGGCAGCCTCCTGCTGCTGCTGTTGTTGATGTTTGGTGTGGCTTCCAACCTGCTGGGACAGAAGGTTGGGGAGAACGGCGATGGCGGGCGCAACAGCACGCCGGCCGGCCAGTCGCCCGAGGCCAACCAGGAAGTGAAGGACGAGAACGACGCCTACCGGCACTCGGCGATGGTACAGAAGATTGGCCACATGCTGGGCATGAAGACCGAGACCGCCGCGACAACGTTTGAGATCATCAATTTCGCCGTCCTGGCACTGGCGATTGGCGGCTTTCTGTTGAAGGCGCTGCCGAAAACGTTCCGGGATCGTAATTCGGCAATCCAGAAGCATCTGGTTGACGCGCGTACCGCGACCGAAGAAGCCAGTGCGCGGCTGAGCGGCGTGGAAGACCGGCTGGCAGCGCTCGATGGACAGATTGCCGAGATGCGGGCGCAATCGGAGCGCGACGCGGCGGCGGATGAGATGCGCATCAAGGCTTCGGTCGAGGACGAGCGCAAAAAAATTCTGGCCAGCGCGGACCAGGAAATTGCTGCTGCGACCATGCATGCGCAGCGGCAGTTACAGCAATACGCGGCCGAGCTGGCGATTGAGCAGGTGGCGCGCAAGCTGGTGGTTTCCGCTGAAACGGATCGGCTGCTGGTGCAGAACTTTGCGCGACGGCTGGGTAACGAGACGAAGGGTGGCGAGAACTAATGGCGAACAACGTCGTTTTCGCACCGAAATATGCGCATGCGTTCGCCTCCGTGGCGGCTTCTGCGGGGCTTGATGTAGCAGCGGCGCAGCGACAGATGCAGGATTTTTCGCTAACGCTGGACGGCAGCAAGGAGCTGCGCGAGGTGATGACGGACCCCTCGATCCCAGGCGAGCAGAAGCTTGCTGTGCTGGACGCGATGGCGGCGCGCATCGGCATGATGCGGGAAGTCAGGAACTTCTTCGCAGTCATCATTGACCACCAGAGGCTGGGTGATTTGCACGAAATTCTGAAGTGCTACGCCGAGGTCGCAGATAGCGGGCAGGGCGTGGCTGAGGCCGAGGTAGTCACCGCCCACACTCTCAACGAGGACGACCGGCAAAGCCTGGAAGAGCAGGTTGCGCGGCTTGCGGGTAGCCGGGTGCGTGTCGCCTATACGCAGGATGCTTCGCTTCTGGGTGGGGCAGTGGTGAAGATTGGTTCGACTGTTTATGATGGTTCGCTGCGGGCGCAACTGGAGCAGATGAAGCAGGCGTTAGTAAGCGCTTAGGATTTGGGTTTTCGACATTGAAGGTAGAGGGATATGGCACAGATCAGGGCAGATGAAATTACCGCGCTACTTAGCCAGAAGATTGCGAACTACGAGCAGCGTGTGCAGGTGGATGAAGTGGGAACGATCATGTCGCTGGGCGACGGGATCGCGCGGGTGCATGGGCTGGACAAGGTGATGGCCGGCGAACTGATCGAGTTTCCGCATGGCGTGGCCGGACTGGCCATGAATCTGGACGAGGATCAGGTAGGCGCAGTGCTGCTGGGCGACTTTGCGGAGCTGCGCGAGGGCGAGCAGGTAAAGCGTACGGGCAAGATCATGAGTGTGCCGGTGGGCATGGCGATGATTGGTCGCGTGGTGAATGCGCTGGGCGAGCCGATCGACGACAAGGGCCCGATTGCGACCACCGAGACCCTGCCGGTCGAGCGTCTGGCTCCAGGCGTGATTGATCGCCAGAGCGTGCGTGAGCCCATGTATACGGGCATCAAGGCTATCGACGCGATGATTCCAATCGGTCGCGGCCAGCGCGAACTGCTGATCGGCGACCGGCAGACCGGCAAGACGGCCATTGCGCTCGATACGATTATCAATTCGGCCAAGAACAACCTGATCTGCATCTACTGCGCGATCGGCCAGAAGCGTTCGTCCGTCGCGCAGGTAGTGCAGACGCTCGAAGAGTATGGCGCAATGGCGTACACCATCATCGTGGCGGCCACGGCTTCCGAGCCTGCACCGATGCAGTACCTGGCGCCGTTTGCGGCGACCGCGATGGGTGAGTATTTCCGCGATAACGGCAAGCATGCGCTCATCATCTACGACGATCTTTCGAAGCACGCCGCCTCGTACCGCGAGATTTCGCTGCTGCTGCGGCGTCCGCCGGGGCGTGAAGCGTATCCGGGCGATGTCTTCTATCTACACTCGCGGCTGCTGGAGCGTTCGTCCAAGGTTTCAGACAAGCTGGGCGGCGGATCGCTGACCGCGCTGCCGATTATCGAGACCCAGGCGGGTGACGTTTCGGCTTACATTCCAACCAACGTGATTTCGATTACGGACGGACAGATCTTCGTAGAAACCGATCTGTTCAACTCGGGCGTACGGCCTGCGGTCAACGTCGGACTTTCTGTGTCGCGCGTGGGTTTTGCCGCGGCCATCAAGGCGACCAAGCAGGTTGGGTCTACGCTGAAGCTGGATCTCGCGCAATATCGCGAGCTGGCAGCGTTTGCCCAGTTCGGCTCGGACCTGGACAAGGTGACGCAGAATCAACTCAACCGTGGTCAGCGTCTGGTGGAGCTGCTCAAGCAGCCTCAGTTCCAGCCGTTGCCGGTCGAAAAGCAGGTGGCGATCCTCTATGCCGGCGTCAACGGCCTGCTGGATGACGTCGAGGTCAAGGATTTGCGGGCGTTTGAGGATGGATTTTATCCGTATCTCGAGTCCGCGCAGGCTTCGATCCTGACGGACATTGCCACCAAGAAGGCGCTGGATGATGATCTGAAGAAGCGGCTGGGCGATGCCATTGCGGACTACAAGGGCTCTTTCCTGTCTGGTCTGAAGGAAAAGTCGCAGTCGGAAAAGAACGCGGCTGCCTCACAGGTGACGCCGGCAACGGCGATGGTGGGTAACAAGTAAACCATGGCAAACGTACTCGATCTTCGGCGCCGCATTCGCAGTGTGAAGAACACGCGGCAGATCACCAAAGCCATGAAGATGGTTTCGGCGGCGAAGCTGCGGCGCGCTCAGGAACGGGCGATGCAGGCCCGGCCGTACGCGCAAATGCTGGTCAATATCCTGGAGTCGCTGGTGCGGCGCACCGACCTCTACAACGACCAGACCGGCGAGATCGTGCATCCGCTGCTGATGGAGCGTGAAGAGAAGAATGTGCTCGTGATTGTAATCGCGGGCGACAAGGGCTTTGCGGGCGGGTTTAACTCGAACGTGGGCAAGGCCGCGCAAAAGTTTATCGACGCCCGCAGCGCCAGGGGGCAGAATATCGACCTGGAACCTGTGGGCAAGAAGGCAATCGGGCTCTACAAGCGGCGCTTTCCGGCGGCGCAGTACGAGAAGACGGAAGAGCATTACGACAATGATCTTTCTGTCCATTACGACTCCATCCGGCATCGCCAGGCGCCGATCGAGGTTGCGGCCGAGCACTCGGACCTGCTGCTGAAGTCGAGCTTCCAGGACGTTTCTGAAATGGCGCGATCCATCATTGCGCGCTACGAGCGGTCGGAGATCGACTCGGTTTACCTGGTCTACAACGAGTTCAAATCGGTGCTGCAGCAGAGGATCGTGGTCGAAAAGCTGCTGCCGATTCTGACGCTTGGAGGCCACGCGATCGAGAGTGCGGAAGAGATGACCGAAGCCCAGCGCGATGCAGCCATCAAGGCTGCGGAGACCGAGGGAATCATCGTGCATGCGCCCGAGACGAGCGCGATGGAGGAAGAGGCGAAGAAGTTCGGCACGGCGGATGTGGATTACATCTACGATCAATCGCCGGAAGAGCTGTTTTCGCACCTGATGCCACGCTATGTAACGACCCAGATTTTTCACGCTGTGCTGGAATCGACTGCGGCCGAGCACGCGGCGCGCATGACGGCGACAGACGCGGCGACGAAGAACGCAGGGGACCTGATCGACTCGTTGAGCCTGACGATGAATCGGGTTCGGCAGGCGGCGATTACCAAGGAAATTATCGAGATTGTGAGTGGTGCCGCGGCGCTGTAGCAATATGGACAGAGCAAAGGCATGAGAGAGACTATGGCTGAGAATATTGGAAAAGTGATTTCGATCAGCGGCCCGGCCGTTGACGTGCAATTCGTAGAGTCGAGCATGCCGCCCATCTTCCAGGCGCTGCGCATCACGAGCGAAGGCTTCACCGTGCCGACGCCGCTCGACGTGATCGTTGAAGTGCAGCAGCACTTGGGCGAAGGCCGCGTACGCTGCATCGCGATGGTGGCGACCGAGGGCATGGTGCGCGGGATGAACGCGCACGACACGGGCAATGGCATCATGGTGCCGGTGGGACGCGAGACGCTGGGCCGCGTGTTGAACGTGCTCGGCGAACCGGTCGACGAGCTTGGCCCGGTGAACGCCAGGGTGCACATGCCGATTCACCGGCAGGCACCGGCATTTGACGAGCAGTCCACTTCGGAAGAAATGTTTGAGACGGGCATCAAGGTGATCGACCTGATCCAGCCGTTTTTGAAGGGCGGCAAAATCGGGCTGTTCGGCGGCGCGGGCGTGGGCAAGACGGTTGTCATTCAGGAACTGATCAATAACGTGGCGACCAATCACGGCGGCTTTTCGGTATTTGCCGGTGTGGGCGAACGGACGCGTGAAGGCAACGATCTCTGGACGGAGTTCCAGGAGTCGGGCGTCATCGATATCAAAGACTTTTCGAAGTCCAAAGCGGCGCTGATTTACGGGCAGATGACAGAGCCTCCAGGGGCGCGTTTGCGGGTGGCGCTGACCGGCCTGACGGTCGCGGAATATTTCCGCGATGAAGAAGGTGCCGACACGCTGCTGTTTATCGACAACATCTTTCGGTTTACGCAGGCTGGGTCTGAGGTTTCTACGCTACTTGGGCGTATGCCATCGGCCGTCGGGTACCAGCCAAACCTGGCGACCGAAATGGGGGAATTGCAGGAGCGCATCACGTCGACCAAGAAGGGTTCGGTGACTTCGGTGCAGGCGGTCTATGTGCCGGCCGACGACTTGACCGACCCGGCTCCCGCGACCACCTTCGCCCACCTGGATGCGACGACCGTGCTTTCCCGTCCGCTTTCCGAACTGGGCATTTACCCGGCTGTCGATCCGCTGGCTTCCACTTCGCGCATCCTGGCGCCGAGGGTTGTGGGCCAGGAGCATTATGACGTCGCCCAGGGTGTGAAGAGGATTCTGCAGCGTTATAAGGACCTGCAGGACATCATCGCGATCCTCGGTATCGATGAGCTTTCTGAGGAGGACAAGATCACCGTCGCCAGGGCGCGTAAGGTGCAGCGCTTCCTTTCGCAGCCGTTCCATGTGGCCGAAATTTTCACCGGTATTCCCGGCGCGTATGTGAAGGTGGCGGATACGGTCCGAGACTTCAAGGAGATCATCGAGGGCAAATACGACGATCTTCCTGAGCAGGCCTTCTACTTGAAGGGCGGCATCGCGGACGTGAAGGCCGCGGCCGAGAAAATGAAGAACGCATAATGGCCGATCCGATACAAGACGGGAAACTGGCTGTCCGATTGGTGACTCCGGATCGCGTGCTGCTCGATGCCACGGCCGACTCGGTGGAACTTCCTTCCGCCTCGGGGTATCTTGAGGCTTTGTATGGGGCGGCTCCGCTGCTTGCCGAACTCGGCGCGGGCGAGGTTCGTCTGCATGGCGGCACTTCGGGCGATCAGAAGTTCTTTGTCGCCTGGGGCTTCGTCGAGGTGCTTCCGGCACGAGTGACGATTCTGGCTGAGAAGGCTATGCATCCGGAGGAGATCGACCGGGTGCGCGCCGAAGAAGAAAGGAAGCGCGGCGAGAAGATGTGGGCCGAGGCCGGTGATGATGGGGGCAAGTACGACGACGCCAACGAGATCATCCACGAGGCTGAGGCTGAGCTGGAGTCTGCTGGCCGGACTCCTTAAGCTTCGCTCGATATAAGATGCGAACACGGATAAGACGGAAAGAACGGATGAGAGCCGACTGAACATCGTCGGCTCTTAGCTTTTGTTCAGGCCTGGTGTCAGGCTAGCCTCAGGGTGTCGCCCCGGCTGATGGGGCCGGGCTCCACTACGGATGCGTAGACTCCTGCCCGATTTTGATGGCGTAGATCCAGCAGACGCATTAACGGTGTCAGAGGTTCGGCGTCTGGCTGGTCGGGGTCGAAGGTGATGAAACGACAGCGGGGATCGCGCTCCAGAATGCGGATTTTGGCTGCGGCGCCTATCTGTAGGTTGCGGCCGGTCCATTCATCTTCTTGAAACGGATGATCCAGATCTAGTAGCAAGTTCGCGCGGAAGCGGCGCGGGTCGAGCGGAATGCCGAGCTCTTGCGAAAGCTGCTGAATGGTTTGCAGGCTGATCAGTGCGAGGGGTCGTACGTCGGTCTGGGGCCTGGGTTCTTGGGTGAGCCGTAAACCAGGGGGTAGATGCGGAAGGAGATCGGGCGAATCGACTGCCATGGCCTGACCGCCAGGCGAGACGACCTTCACGCCGGCCGGTGCAGATAGCGCCTTGAAGGCGAGCAAGCGCCGGCGATCGGGAGCACGAAGCCGCAGCATGCCGGCTGGAGCTTCCGGGCTCTCAAAGGCGTACAGCCGATCGCCCTCCAGGCCGTAAGCAAAAAGATCGGCCTGCGCCAGGCTCTGACCGTGCATGCTCTTTACAGGGTACCGCCAGATTTCGGCAAGGGTCATGGGCTCAGGCGTTGCGCATGCGAGGTGCCCAAGCTCATCGCCCGCGCACCTCGTAGATGGCGCTCTAGGAGATCACCTTGGCGCCGGCTTCGGCTACGGCCTGGTCCTGTTTGCCGAGACCGCCTGAGACGCCGATCGCTCCGATGACCTTGCCATCGCGCATCAACGGGATGCCGCCGGCGAAGATCATGACCTTGCCGTCGTTCGAGGCGTGGATGCCGAAAAACTGGTCGCCCGACTGTGATTCCTTGCCCAGGGCGCCGGTTTCAATGTCGAAGGCGCGGCTGGTCCAGGCTTTTTTCTGGGCGATGTCGACCGAGCCGATCCAGGCATTGTGCATGCGCTCGAACGCGAGCAGGTGTCCGCCGGAGCAGACGACGGCAATGTTCATGGGCTGGCCGATATCTTCCGCCTTCTTGGTGGCGGCGGCGATGATGGTGCGGGCTTCGGCAAGGGTGACGCTGTGGCCAGTTGCGGGTGCGGTGGTGCTCATGGAGTTCTCCAATCCTATTCTGCCTTCACAGGGTTGGATGCACATCGATGCAAGATGACCTCCCATTTCGCGTCAGGATCGTGTGGCGCTGAATCCCAAGATCGAAAGACTAATCCGCCGCGGGCTTCATGGAGTTGATACGCGTCACGGTGATCGAAAGGTCTGCTTGATGGGCAGTTGCCGTCAGAACGTCCAGCAGGGCTCGACACTCGTTGGCACCAGTGGCAAGCAGTTGGCGAAAAGAAGGGATGCGCGACATGAACCACAACATGCTTGCCGTCACCCAGGCTGGACTCGCGTCAAGCCGGGCCTTGCCTGAGGGGTACAGACGGTAGCCGAGCTGCCGAATCAGCGTGAAGCTTTCCTTCACTCCATGAGCGATCACCAATGCCTCGCTCCAGGAGGCGCCGCCATCGCGTCGCATCCCCGCGACCGATACACTCTCAAAAGCGATGCACATGGGTACATGGCAACGCAGCCATAGAAGCATCTGAGGCTCCAAACTGGCCGGCAAACCGGATGCGTTGAATACATCGACCCACTCCTGCTTGTCCATGATGCTCTTCTGGCCACCCGTCCCAATCTTTGCGTTCAGCCTGCCGTTGGCTTCGATTTTTCCCTGTACAAACGGCATTCCAAAAGAGCAACGTCCCCCTCCGATGACAGCCTGCAAACGCTCTGGGTCAAAAATGTTGAACATGAACTGAATCCACTTTGCGGCGCTTCGTTCGAGCGCCGGCAGCACGGCTTCCACCTGATGAGCCGGCAAAGTTACAAGCACGAGGTCGTAAGCAGCTTCTTCGTCCAGCTTATCGGTGACGTGCATCGCCGCAAGTTCACCCTTCGTGTTGACCACACCGCCGTCGCGCTGAAGTTGCTGAAAGCGCGCGGACCCGAAACGCGCAATCGCTGTCACGTCGTGGTGGCCGATGCGCGCCAACTGGAATGCGAACGTGCTTCCAATGCCGCCCACGCCAACGATCGCGGTCCTCAGTGGCCGCGAAGATGGAGTATCTGACGCTTTGCTCATGGGTTTGAGATCAGACCAAAGATAGGATTTTGATTATGTGTAGTTCAGCGATGATGCTGACGCTTCTAATTGTGCCGTCGGGTGGGATTCAGGATCGAGTTTGACCGACTCCTCCGTGAGGAGGAGCCGGACGCGAGAAGCCGTTGCTTCAACTACATCGAGAAGAAGTCTTTGACCTGCTGGATCACGACGTCACGCGCCACGTCCGAGATGGCTTCGATGAGCGGGAGCTGCTTGGGACAGGCGGCGACGCAGTTCTGGGCCATGCCGCACTCCTGTACGCCGCCATCCCCGGCGAGGGCGCGGAGACGCTCCTCCTTGAGGACGGAGCCGGCAGGGTCCATGTTGAAGAGCTTGACCTGCGCGATGGTGGCCGCGCCGACGAAGTTGGTGGAGTCGTTGAACTGGGGGCAGACCTCCATGCAGATGGTGCAGGAGATGCAGTTCGAAAGCGGGTAGCGCTGCTCCTGGATCTGGGGGAACTGGCGGGGCGCGGCACCGAGGTCGTAGGTGCCGTCAATCGGAACCCAGGCCTTGACCGCTTTCAGGTTCTGGAAAAGAACGCTGCGGTCGACGGCGAGATCGCGGACGACGGGGAACTTGCTAAGGGGTGCGAGGGTGATAGGCTGGTCGAGCTTGTCGACGAGCGCGGAACAGGCCATGCGGGCCTTGCCGTTGATGAGCATCGCGCAGGAGCCGCAGATCTCTTCGAGGCAGTTGGCGTCATAGGCGATGGATGTGGTTTCCTGGCCGTTCGCCATGACGGGTTCCTGGGCGATTTCACCAAGAAGCGAAGTGATGTTCATCCCAGGCCGGTAGGGAATTTCGAACTTCTCGGTGCGCGCGGGCGAGTCGGGGCTGGCCTGGCGCTTGATTTCAACCTTGATGGTCTTGGTGTTGGTGCGGATGGCTGCGGCGTGTGTGGTGGGTGCCGGGATGGTTGCGGTGGCCATGATCTTTGCCCTCGTATATTGGATGATGCAAGTGCCGGTGTCTATTCCGGCGGTATTGGCAATGCGGGAAAGTGCAACAGCAGAACCCTACGGGATGACAACAAAGAGACAGCAGCAGGCTAGGTCGAAGTGTAGACACGTGGGCGGGGTTTGATCCAGCTGGTGTCTACGTCTTCGTAGGTGATCTTCGGGGCGCCGTCGACGAAGCAGGCCTTGGTGGTTTTGAGGAACTTTTCGTCGTTGCGGTCGGGGAAGTCGGGCTTGTAGTGGGCGCCGCGGCTTTCGTCGCGCTGGGCCGCGCCCTGCACGATAACGCGGGCCAGCTCGAGCATATTGTCCAGCTGGCGCGTAAAGGCAAAGCTGGTGTTGGCCCACTGGCTCTTGTCGGAGAGGTTGATCTTTTTGTGGCGGGCCTGCAGCTCGACGATCTTGGCGTCGGCCTCGGCCAGGCCGGGGTTGTAGCGGACAATGGTTGCGTGCTTGGTCATGGTCTCGCCGAGCTCGCGCCAGATCTTGAATGGATTCTCAGAGCCTGTGGAGGTGAGGACCTGCTGGTTCTTCGCGACCTGCCGGGCATGCTCGGCAGCATGGCCGCCGTCGCCGGTCTGCGGCTTGATCGCCTTGGCGTAAGCGAGAGCGTTCGGTCCGGCCAGGAGGCCGGCGTAGATGCACGACAGGAGCGAGTTGGCACCTAGGCGATTGGCACCGTGGATGGAGTAATCGGCCTCGCCCGCGGCGAATACGCCGGGAATGTTGGTCTGCTGGTCGAAATCGACCCAGAGCCCGCCCATGGTGTAGTGGACGCCGGGAAAGATCTTCATGGGCACTTCACGAGGATCGTCGCCGACAAACTTCTCGTAGATCTCGAGGATGCCTTCGAGTTTGTGCAGGCGCTCCTTGGGCAGGTGAGTAAGGTCGAGGTAGACCATGGGCTGGCCGTCGATGCCCATGTTGTCTTCGTAGACGATCTTGAAGATTTCGCGGGTGGCGATGTCGCGTGGAACGAGGTTGCCATACTTGGGGTAGCGCTCTTCGAGGAAGTAGTAGCGGTCAGCCTCGGGGATTGACTTGGCGGCGCGCTTCTCGTTGCGGTCGCGCGCCACCCAGACGCGGCCGCCTTCGCCTCGGGCCGATTCTGACATGAGCCGCAGCTTGTCTTCGCCGGGGATGGCGGTGGGGTGCACCTGGATGAACTCGCCGTTGGCGTAGAAGGCGCCCTGCTGGTAGAGCGCGGACTGGGCCGAGCCGGTGCAGACGACCGAGTTGGTGCTCTTGCCGAAGATAGCGCCGTTACCGCCCGTGCACATGATGATGGCGTCAGCCGGGAACGTTTTGACTTCCATGTTGCGCAGGTTCATGGCGGAGATGCCGCGGCAGACGCCCGAGTCGTCGAGCACGGCAGACATGAACTCCCAGCCCTCGTACTTGGTGACGCGACCTTCGGCTTCGTGGCGGCGTACCTGTTCGTCCAGGCCGTAGAGGAGTTGCTGGCCGGTGGTGGCACCCGCGAACGCCGTGCGCTGGTAGAGTGTCCCGCCAAAGCGGCGGAAGTCGAGCAGGCCTTCGGGGGTGCGGTTGAAGGGGACGCCCATACGGTCGAGCAGGTCGATGATGGCCGGGCCCTGGGCGGTCATGTTCTTGACGGGGGTCTGGTTGGCGAGGAAGTCGCCGCCATAGACGGTATCGTCGAAGTGCTTGAGGACCGAGTCGCCTTCGCCCTTCAGGTCTTTGGCGGCGTTGATGCCGCCCTGGGCGCAGACGGAGTGCGAGCGCTTGACCGGGACGATGGAGAAGAGATCGACCTTGCCGCCGGCTTCGGCGATCTTGGTGACGGCGGCGAGGCCTGCGAGGCCTCCGCCTACGACGATGATGCGGGGTGTGGTTGCTGCTGCCATGGTGCTTACCTCGACGTGCTGAAAACAAGGCGTACGCAAAGTACGCAAGGGAGAGGATGCAGAGTGCGCAAGTTACTGCGGCGACTGGCCGGGTGAAGGGGACACGGGGCGGACGATGTTGGAGGGTGGAGCAGCAGGCGTGGGTGGGACGATCCCAGGATGTTCCGCCGGCATCACGTCGGCCGGAGCATTGCGGTACTCGGGCTTGAAGCGCACGGCGTAGATGCTCATGAGACCCATGACGCAGAGAGCTGCACCGATTGCCGTGGAAACGTACCCCATACGCTTGCGGGCCTTGTCGCCGGGCGTGATGCCCCACTTGACGGAGAAGAGCCAAATGCCATAGGCAAAGTGATAGGTCGTGGCGACCATGGCGATGACATAGAACGCGAGCATCCAGGGGTTCGAGAGTTCCACCTGAACCTTGTGGAAGGCTGCACCGGGATGCTCCGGAAGCTGGGTTCCCAGGAAGCGTTGGCGGATGACATGTTGAACGATGTAAACCAGAGCGATGAGGCCGGAGACCCGCTGAAGGATGTAGTTCCAGTTGGATGCCCACGGATAGACGTTCACGTTGGCGCGTCCGCGGAACGCAATGAACACCCCATATCCCGCGTGGAATGCGAGTGGGATGAAGATCAAACCCCACTCCAGCAGCCGCACTAGCGGCAGGGAATTGAGAAAGACGACCTGCTTGGCGTAGGCGAGGGGGCCGTTCCAGGTTTCGAAGTTGGAGACGATGTGCTCGACCAGAAAGGCGCCGATGGGGATGATGCCCGAGAGTGAATGCAGGCGGCGCCAGAGGAAGGAGTGACCCTGGCCGGCACGGAGGGGCTGCACGCCCTTGGTGGGTGTGCCGAGATCGGCGGGGGCGAACGGTGCGGTGGCGGCCATGTGACTCCTGCTTGACAGTTCTGTGACGCAACTGATTATTCCGCCGCGTGGGAACGAGCGTCAAGGCGTGCAAGGGGCTTTGTGCGATTATCGCTGAAGATGTGCGATTTTGGATGATCGGATGGAAAAGAGAGTCAGCTCGCGCCGCTCAGGTTCTTGATGAGGTGTACGAGTGCCCGGCCGCGGTGGCTGAACTGCAGCCGTGTTTCCGGGTCGAGCTCGGCCATGGTCTGGGCGAGTTCGAGAATCTCAAAGATGGGATCGTAGCCGAAGCCGGCCGAGCCGCGCGGCGTGTCGACGAGATAGCCCTGCAACTCGCCGGTGCCGATGGCGAGCAGCTCGCCGTCGCGTACGGCGGCCAGCGAGCAAAAGTAACTGGCGTCGTGGTAGCGGTGGTTGCGGGTGCGGTCGAGCAGGCAATCCAGGTTACGCTGGTCGGGTGTGCCTGGCCCGGGCCATTGCTCGTCGTCGGCATAGCGGGCCGAGCGGACGCCGGGGGCACCGTTCAACGAGCGCACGGCCAAGCCGGAGTCATCGGCAAGTACGATCTGGCCAGGAGCCAGTGCGCTATAGGCCACGGCCTTGACCAGCGCATTGCCTTCAAAGGTGTCGGAGGTTTCTTCCGGCGTGAGGATTCTGGCGAGATCAGGCAACGGGGCCAGCGTGACTTCAGGGTGGGTCTGAGCCGCGTGGGCGAAGTCGCGGAGCTTGCCAGGGTTCGAGGTAGCGATCAGCAGATGCATGGTGCTTCAAGCGTAGCAAGTGCGAACGCGGATAAGACGGACAGGATGGATAAGAGTGGTCCTGTCCGTCGTCACGGCAATCAGGCGGCCTGGGTCTGGTTTTGCCTGGGCAGCCGCCAGTTTGGGCGGATCCAGTGGCAGGTGTAGCCGTTGGGGATGCGTTGCAGGTAGTCCTGGTGCTCGCGCTCGGCCTCCCAGAAGGGACCGGCAGGCACGACCTGGGTGACGACCTTGCCCGGCCACAAGCCGGAGGCATCGACGTCGGCGATGGTCTGCTGGGCCACCTGCTTCTGCTCGTCGCTGGTATAGAAGATGGCGGACCGGTAGCTTGCGCCGCGGTCGTTACCCTGGCGATCGGGGGTGCTTGGATCGTGAATCTGGAAGAAGAATTCCAGGATCTGGCGGAAGCTGATCTTTGTGGGATCGAAGA
Source organism: uncultured Granulicella sp. (assembly GCA_964282835.1). GTDB lineage: Bacteria > Acidobacteriota > Terriglobia > Terriglobales > Acidobacteriaceae > Edaphobacter. The sequence continues at coordinate 2,994,527 of OZ196157.1, read as the reverse complement.
CGATTTCAACGGCTTCCGCATGGGTACCGTGATCGCGGTAGGTGGCGTTGGCGTTTGTGCCGCCGGTGTAACCTACGCGGGTCGAGATTACGCCAGGGTAGTCGCGCAGTAGTTCCTGGACGCCCCAGAAACATCCGCCTGCGAGGATTGCTGTTTCACTTGTGCCTGCCATGTTGAGTCTCCTGCAATTACGGATTTAGATGCGGCTCGGAAGCGGAACGTTCAGTTGTCTTGGGGCTGTTGTGGAGACATAAACGAAAGCAGATTCCCTTCGCGCCCACTGACAACAAAGGGCTGCTTAGGACAACAGAGGTTACTTAGCCGTGATGGCAGCAATGGCCTGCTTCGTCCATCGGATCGACGGGTTGGTCCATCATCCGGAGCATGGCTGGGCCGCCCGTGTGCAGGAAGCGATAAAGCAGAGCGGCGGTGATGAGCAGGAAAATAATGTTCAGGATGGAGGTGTAGTTCCAGCGGATCGACTCCTGCATGAGCTGTGCGTGGCCATGCGCCGGGATGAGGTGCAGCGCGGCGAAGAGGAACTCGACGGCGAGCGCGGCCAGGCTCATGGCGGCGTAGAACAAGACGAACAACAGCGCGGCGATCTTGAGCCCGTAGTACTTGCGATAGATGTTGAGGATAGGCAGGATGATGAGGTCGGCGAACAGAAAGGCGATGACGCCGCCAAAGGAGATGCCTCCGTTCCAAAGCACAGCCGCCAGCGGAACATTGCCGACCGAGCAGACAAAGGAGAGCACCGCGACCAGGGGGCCGATGAGCGGTCCCCAGAAGCGCGCCAGAAGTGGATGCCCGGTGAGGAAGAGACCCTGCCAGAAGTGTTGCGGCACCCAGGCGGCAAGGCAGCCGGAGATGGCGAGACCGCCCAGGATGTCGGGCCACAGCGAGTACCAGTCCATCCAGTAGTAATGGCTCGCGGCCGTAATGCCCTGTGCCGAAGTGAGCTTGGCGAAGAAGGTGCCTTGGTGCAGGCTCATGTCCATCGCGGCGTGGCCTTCCATCTTACCTTCCAGGCCCTTATTGGCCTGTTTGCGCGCGGCTGCGATTACGGCAGGCCTCAGCGTGGCGCGCAGAAAGACGACCAGCAGCGCAATCATAATGGGCCCGCCGATGAACTCTGCCGCCATAAACTGCCAGCCCAGCAGCACGGCGAGCAGCACGGAAAGCTCGATGACCAGGTTGGTGGACGCGAACTGGAAGGCCATGGCGGCGATGAAGTCCGCACCCTTGCGGAAGAGGGTGCGGGCGAGCGCGGTGGCGGCGTAGGAGCAGGAGGAAGAAGCCGCGCCCAGGCCGGTCGCAATCACAATCGTCTGCGGTGACGAGTCTGGAAGCAGTCGGGAGAGCTGCTCCTTGGAGACCACGGCCTCGATGATGCCGGAGAGCAGAAAGCCGAGGCACAAGGCCCACACGAGTTCCCAGGCCATAAGGCCGGTCATCCGAAGCGCGTCTACGATGTGGTGGAGGATGGGGTCCTTGCCTTGCAAGGCGCGTGAGCACCCTGCATCTCACATCATAGCTGGCAAGGGAGAGACGCATGGCGGGGATGAAGGCGCACACGGAGTATCTGACAATTAAGACAGACGAGCGGTACGAGATGGTGCATCTGACGCCGCAGGTGGAAGAGATCGTCCGGCGTAGTGGCGTCGCGGATGGGCTCTGCTTTGTTTCGCCCATGCACATCACGGCGGCCATCTACGTGAACGATAACGAAGACGGCTTGATCGAGGATATCTCCACGTGGCTGGAAAAGCTGGCACCGAGCTGGCCTGGCTACAAGCATCACCAGACCGGCGAGGATAACGCCGACGCGCACCTGAAGGCGCTTCTGCTGCACCACGAAACAACGCTGCCCGTAACCAGGGGCAGGCTGGACCTGGGGACCTGGCAGAGGGTGTTCTATGCGGAGTTCGATGGGCAGCGCAGCAAGCGGATTATTGTGAAGGTGCTTGGCGTGGAAGCCTAGACAACCATCACTGTAGTCCCGTCTTGTTGTCATTCCCGAAGGAATCCGCGGTTGTTTTTGCTTTCGCGTCTATGATCCATTTCAGGAGCTCGGGGCCGGCTTCAGCAGCACGATGTCGACGCGTCGATTCTGTGCGCGTTCCGTCTCTGTGTCGTTGGGTGCCGTGGGGCGAAACTCCGCGTAACCGGCGGCAGATATGCGGCCAGCATCGGCGGCGTGCTCCGCCAGCAGCAACCGCGTGATGGTGGCGGCACGCGCGGTCGAAAGCTCCCAGTTGGTGGCGAACTGCGCGGTATGGATGGGGACATTGTCTGTATGGCCTTCCACCCGCATGGGCTGGTGGGGCAGCGCGGAAGCTACCGCGCGCAGGGTTTCAAGCGCCTCGGGCCGCAACTCCGCAGATCCCGAGGCGAAGAAGCCAGCCTCGCGCAGGCTGACGACAAGGCCTTCCGGCGTCGGGCGCACGGTTACCGAAAAGGCACTCGACTGGCGCCGCGCAATCTCTTGCTGGATCACGTCTTCGATCGTCCTGGCCTGCTCGTCCTGCGAAGGAAGCGGTAGCGCGATCGGTGCGGGAGTCGCATTCTGGGCGGCGCCGGCGTCGTCGGAGATGGGTGGTGTCTTGCTGTGGGGATCGAAGATGCCGTTATGCTGGAAGGCCGTTTGCATGGCGAGGGACATGCGCGTCTGCTTTTTTTTATCGGCCTGGCCGGAGGCGAAAAGAACGACAAAGAAGGCGAACAGCAGCGTGATGAAGTCGGCGTAGGAGACCAGCCAGCGCTCGTGGTTGACGTGTTCGGGATGCTTTTTCTTGGACATGGTGGCGCTCCTACAAAACAGGCAACGGCGTACGCAATGGTCGCGAAGGAAGGCTAGGCTAGGCCGTGGCTTCCGCGGGTTTGGTCGCGGTGGCCGGTTTGCTGTCGAAAAGGAAGGTGCGCAGCTTGGTCTCCATCATGCGTGGGTTCATGCCTTCGAGGATGGAGATGACGCCTTCGAGCATCATCTCCTTCAGCATGGTTTCTTCGCGGTGGCGAAACTTGAGCTTGCCGGCGGCGGGCAGGCAGATGAGGTTGGCCACCGCAACCCCGTAGATGGTGGCGACGAAGGCCGTCGCGATGCCACGGCCGACTTCGTCGATGTTGTCCAGATTCTTCATCACCTGGATGAGGCCGAGTACGGCGCCGATGATGCCGACGGTGGGCGAGTAGCCTCCCGCAGCCTCGAAGACGGCGGGGATTTTCTCTTCGATCTCGGACCTGTTTTCGAGTTCGAGCGTCATGATCTTGCGGACTTCGCCGGGGTCGGTGCCGTCGACGGCGAGCATGAGGGCCTGTTTGAGGAATGGATCGTGGACTTCGGCCAGGTCGGCGTCGAGCGAGACGATGCCGGATTTACGAGCCTTGTTGGCGAAGGCGACAAGCTGCTGGAGGATGGCTTCGCCATCGTGGCCCTTGTGCAGAAAGACCTTGGCGACCTGCTTGATGGCGGCGAGAAAAATGCTCATGGGGAACTGCAGCATGACGGCGCCGGCGGTGCCGCCGATGACGATCATGGCGGCGGTGGGCTGCGTGATCTGGGCGATGGAGCCGCCTTCGATCATCATGCCCGCAAGGATGCCGATGAGGGCGAGGGCGATGCCGCCGACGCTGGCTAGGTCCATGACGAAGCCTCCTTGCCGGCTCTCGCTGCGAGTGCCTGCGCAGCGTCGGGCCACGCGCCGGCCAGCACCTCGGCGCGATACGCCCGGACCCGCGCAATCAAGGTTTCAGGCGGCTCGGAGACGATCAGTTTTTCGCCCGTCACAAGCGTCAGGGTGGTGTCGGGGGTCGCCTCGGCGTACTTGATGAGGTCGCAGTTGAGGACGAGGCGGGTGCCGTTGAGGCGAGTGAGCTCGATCATGCCGGTGGACTCCCTTCTGAGGAGTTATCGGCTGCGAGCGGTGGTGCGATAGCCCGAAACCCACATCTCAGAAGCGAGATGTGGGGCACCCAGGCTGTTGCGTCTAGAAGGTGTCGTCGGCGGAAGGCCCGTAGGTGCCTGGAACTTTGGCTCCGAGCAGGCGCAGATAGACGGTGAGCTGACCGCGGTGATGGATCATCTGGTCGAGTCCCATCTCGCGGTAGGCAGCGTAGCGGGTGCCGGAGAAGAGATTGTGGCCTTTAAACGTGAGATTCCAATGCTGCTGGAAGGTTTGATCCGAGGTTGCTTTAAACGTGGTGAGGACCTGATCGGCTTTGTGGTTAAAATCGGCGAGGACCTGGGGAACGGTTTCAAAGAGCGATGGCTTGAGGCCGAGCGCGGTCACCTCGATGTCGGGGCTGGTGAGGATGAGGGCGATGTAGTCGGGCATCTCGGCGATATGGCCGGCGAGGCGGCCGAGGGTCATCGACTTCTCGGCGGGTTTGAAGCCGGTTTGGCCTTCAGGGAGGTTGCCGAGCATCAGGCGGGTCTTTGCGAACTCGGCTTCGAGCTCGGGGAGAAGGAGTTGGCGTAGTTGCGTTGTTTCGCTGACGGTCATAGTGAGGCTCCTTGCTTGCGATGGGTCAGGCTTGCGATGGATCAGAGTTGCGATGGATCAGGGTGCAAAGAAAGGGTTGCGGAGGGAAAAGCTTTCGCTAGATGCCCGTGATGTTGAAGCCGCAGTCGACGAAGGTGACTTCGCCGGTGATGCCGGAGGCGAGATCGCTTGAGAGGAAAAGGGCGGTGTTGCCCACTTCGAGTGCGTCGACGTTGCGGTGGAGCGGGCTGCGCTCTTCGACGGCGCCGAGGATTTTCGAGAAGTCGCCGATGCCGCGTGCGGCCAGCGTCTTGATGGGCCCGGCCGAGATGGCATTGACCCGGATCTTTTTCGGCCCGAGAGAAGCGGCGAGGTAGCGCACAGCGGCTTCGAGCGAGGCCTTGGCGCAGCCCATGACGTTGTAGTTCGGGAACACCTTGTCGGCTCCGAAGTAGGTCAGGGTCAGGATGGAGCCGCCTTCGGTCATGAGCGGCGTGGCCGCGCGGGCCAGCGCGATGAGCGAGTAGACGCTGACGTCGTGGGCGATCTTGAAGTCTTCTCGTTTGGTCAGCAGGAAGTCGTTCTTGATGGCGTCGGCGGGGGCAAAGCCGATGGCGTGGACGAGCGTGTGGATGGTGCCGTACTCAGTCGCGATGCGGGTGAAGACGGCGTCGATCTGCTCGTCGAAGGCTACGTCGCACTGGAAGGTTTTTGCGGCGGGCAGCTCGGCGGCGAGCGCTTCGGCGTCACGCTGCAGGCGCTCGGACTGGTAGCAGATGGCAAGCGTGGCGCCGGCTTCGGCGAGCTTTTGGCAGATGGCCCAGGCGATGCTGCGCTTGTTGGCGAGGCCGAACACGACAGCCACTTTGCCTTTGAGATCGATCATGGAACTCCCTTGTTTTCGTCAAACAGGATAGCAGGCATCAACGTACATCTAAGCGATAAGCCAGTCGTATTGCTGGGGCGTGAGGGGTACGACCGAAAGACGAAACTGGCGGAAGAGGATGGAGTCGGTGAACACCGCGGCTGCGCGGATTTCGGCCAGGGTCTTCGGTGTCTTGAGCTTTTTGCCGGCGGCGATGCGCACCTGCGGATTCTTCGGGTTGGCCGCATCGACCGAGACGACCTTGGCCGTGCCCACCACTTCCTTGCCCTCGTTCGAGTGGTAGATCAAAAGCTTTTCCCCCTTCTTCATCTCGCGTAGGGACTTCAGCGCCTGGTTGTTGGAGATGCCATCCCAGATGGTTTCCTTGTCTCGCAGCAGGTCTTCAAAGGAGTATTTCGTCGGTTCGGTCTTGAGCAGAAAAGGCATGAGATGAGGGTAGCGCAGGTTGCATGCGCCGGTCAGCCTCCGAGATCGACCAGGTGAACCTCGGGGACGGGCCGGCCGAGGAACGCACTGCCGAGGCGCTGGAATTTCTCGATGGAATCCGTGGCGTAGAAGCTGCAGGTGGTGGCGGTGGTAGTCTCCGTCGGGAGTCCGATTGCGGCCGCGGCCTGGGCGGCGGCGTGGGCACTGTCGACGATGTACATGGGATGCTCAAGCTCGGCGAGCACCTGCTCGATCAGCGGCCGAAGCAGGGGGTAATGGGTGCAGCCAAGCACCAGGGTGGAGACCTTCGGGGCCTCGGCAAAAGCTTCGGTCAGGTAGATGCGAAGGACCTGGGCCGTGATCGCCACAGTTGCCGGTGATGCTCCCGTCCACCCTTCTTCGACTAGCGGCACCAGTAGCGGGCAAGCCTTTTCGTGTGCCACGATGCCAAGCTCCGCAAGCGACTGGGCGTAGGCATGCGAGTGCACCGTAGCTGTGGTGGCAAGCACGAGCACCTGCGGCTGGGTCGAGCCTCGTCCCCACGTCTCAGAAGCGAGACATGGGGCACCCGCCTTCGTGACCGAGCGAGCAGCGGCCTGCACACCCGGGCCGATCACGCCGATGACCGGGATCGGCAGGGCGGCTTCGAGCTCCGGCAGCGCCAGGGCGGAGGCTGTATTGCACGCGACCACAAGCATGTCCGCGCCCTGCTCCAGCAGAAAGGCCGCGGAAGAAAGGGCGTAGCGCACGATCGTCTGGCGCGACTTTTCGCCGTAGGGCAGACGCGCCGTATCGCCCAGATAGATGAAGTGCGCGCCGGGAAACAGCGGCAGCAGCGCGCGCAGCACGGTAAGGCCGCCAAAGCCGGAATCGAAAACAGCAATGGTGGCCATGGCTAAAGCGGGTTGCCGTCGGGTGATAGCACGTGGATCAGCCGGGCGGGATCCTGGACGCTATACGGATGGGTGAGATCGGCATGGCCGTTGAGCGTGTCGCGCGTCTGGCCGTCGACCACAAAACGAACCTCTTCGACCTGCGGGAAATTGGTGTGCAGGGTGGCTATGATCTGCCGTAGCGTCAGGTCTTCGGCCTCGATGCCGGAAGGATGGGCGTCGGCGAAAGTTTTCGTCAGGTTGACGACCGCCAGCCGTGCGCCGGGGGCGTGGTACTCGCCGTAGGGGCTGTGCGGCGCGGGTGTCGGGCGATCGCCCTGCGATGCATCGCCGTTCGAAAGGCCGGTGCTGGTGGTGGAGAGCGGCGCGCCCTGCGCGGAGATTGGAAGCGGCACCAGGAACACATCGGTGACTGCCGGGCCCGCGTGCAGGGCATGGTTGGAGCTGGGCAGGGCGTCGTCGGCCAGCATGCGTTCGAGCAGGATGCGCGCCCGCAGAGAGGCTTCCTCAGGCAGCGCGAGGGTGAGCTGGTCGAGCGTGATGGAGCCATCCGCATCGTTGGCCAGGGCGACGGACACCTGCTCGCTGGGCAGGTTGCTCGGGGCGGGAATGGGGCTCTGGTCGCGCATGGCGGCAATGCGTTCACGATTGCGCTCGCAGCCGCGCAGCAGCAGCACGGCAAGCAACAGGGTGCCGGCCACGAGCAGCCAATAAACGATGCGTTGGTAGCGGGGAATCATTGCGGTGGGGGTGCTCCCGGGTCGGCGGGTGGGGGTACGCGAATGATGGGTGCGGGTATCTTGGCTGCGGGAACTTGGGCTGCCGGTGCCGGTATAGGTGCGCTGCCGTCCGGCGTCGCTGCAGGCGCGGGCTTGGGTTTGGGCTTGGGTTTCGGTACAGGCGGCACTGCTGCTGGAGCAGGCTTCGCGGCCGACTGGGAACCTGCGACTGCCGCGGCGGCGGAGTTGGAGTCAGCGTGACCGCGCCAGAAGACGAGAGCTGTGGCCAGAGCTTCGGCGACGCGGGCCTGATAGTTGGGGTCGGTGACGGGCGTATTGACGTCGCCGTTGGCCGAGATGGGAGCGATCTCGACCGCAACGGCGGGGCAGGTCAGCGAATCTATGGGCCGAACCGACGCGCGCCCGGTGACCAGGGGGACGCGGATGCCGTTGAGAGCGGTGGCGAGATCGTTTGTAAGCCGCGCGGATTGCGGCAGGGCAGCGGTCTGCGCGGTGTCCCAGGGCATAATGATGTTGGGATCGGCGTAGGTGGGCGGGGTGAGCGCCGAGGTGTACAGGTGGACGCCGTGACCGCCGGTAGCCGCATGCAGCAGGATGCAGGCGAGCGGGCGGGAACGGTTGGCGAGCTCGACGCGGGCGTCCGTGGCGACATCGTCGGTGGAGTTGGTGCGGGTTAGGACTACGGTAAAGCCCTTGGCCTTGAGCGAATCGGCGAGACGGTTGGCCAAGGCCAGGGTTACGTCTTTTTCCGCGGTGTTGCCCGGGAACATGGCTCCGTTATCGGCTGCGCCGTGGCCGGGGTCGATGACGATCAGGTTGAGGTTGGTGGTGGTGGGGATAGGCGGCAGGCGTGGCTTGGGGTGGTGGATGACGGTGGGAGCGATTGCCGGGTCGATAGCTGGATTTGGGCTGTCGGACGGGCTTGTTTGAACTGGAGCGGGGTTTGGAGCTGGAGTTGAGGTCTGGGCTGAAGCTGCGGCCGCGGCTGCGAAGGTGATGAGCAGGAGCGAGCGAGTTGGGCGGCGGGCGGCGTTCACTGGGTTGTGGTTTTGTTGACTGGATGATTGTAGCGGGTATCGGATGCCGAGGAGTGAATCACCCCACGATCACGCTTGCCTGCGGCTTGCGTGATGATGGGCCATCCCGGCATGTCTGGTTACTTCATGTTTCTTTAGTCGAGGGCGTAGATGGCCAGGCCGCTGAGCAGCTTGGGGTAGAAATCGGTTGACTTCTGGGGCATCACGTCGCCCGAAAGCGAGATGTCGTTGAGCTGCTGGAGCGTGACCGGGCGAATGAGGAAGGCGATGTCGGCCTTGCCTTCGTGAACCTGCTGGACGGCTTCCTCGGGGCTGCGGATGTAGCGGATGTTCTCGGTGTTGGCGATGGACTCGTGGGTGAGGTGCAGGAGATGCTCGAGGACGATGCGGTGCAGCTGGACGACATCTAGCGCGGCCTGGCGGGCGGTGATTTCGGGGTGAAGCTGCTTGAGGGTGCGGGTGATCACCTCGGGTTTGGCGGTAAGCAGATGGGTGGCCTGGGCGGTCGCGGCGAGGAACGCTACCTGCTTGCTCTCGGCCAGAAGCGACAGGTCCGGGGAGGCGATGGGAAGAATATCGAAGTAGTTTTCGGCGGCGGTGAGGAAGGCTTCGGCCGAGAAGCCGGGCAGGCCGAAGACGACGCGGTGCGTGGGCAGGATGGTGATGCCGGGCGCTTCCATGTTGACGAAGGTCATCATCATGGCGGCTTCGGGAAAGGCCGGTTTAGGAAGGAGAGCCTGCGGGTCGTTCCACCCCAGCGAGCCAAGTGCGCTCGTTGGGGACTCCGGGTCGTCGGCTCGGTTAGATGGGGATTCCTCGCTATCCTTTAGGACAGAGGCAGATCCCTCCGCTTCGCTATGGGATGACAACAAAGGAGTGGTGATGATTCCGAGAGCCCGGGCGCGCTCGTGCATGTAGGTGACGCTGGTTTCGTAGCGGTGATGGCCGTCGGCGATGATCAGCTTCTTGTCGGCCATGGCGGTCACGATGAGGTTGATGAGGTGCGGGTCGGTCAGCTTCCAGACGCGGTGGATGACGTTGTATTCGTCGACGATTTCGAGGTCGGCGGGTTTGGTGTCTTTCGTGCGGTCACCGAAAATCAGCTCTTCGGCGGTGAAGGCGGGGTCGGCGTAGAGCATGTAGATCTGCTCGCAGTAGGCGCGGGTGGCTTTGAAGAGGGCGAGCCGGTCGGATTTGTGCTTGGGGAAGGTCTGCTCGTGGCGGTAGACGACCTGGTCGGCGTAGTCGTAGAGGTGGCCGAGGGCGATAAAGCCGCGGCGCTCCTGGACGGTGTCGGTGCTGGGTACGGTGTAGGTTTGCGAATAGCCGTAGAGGGCGGGCTCGGCCTCTTCGCGCAGGATGGCTTTTTTGCGCCAGGAGACGAGCGACTCGGCGGCGCGGGTGTAGACGTTGTGTGCGGTCTCACCTTCGGGCGGCGGGGCGAAGGCGTCGGTGTCGCCAGGCTCTTTTTTGCCCAGGATGACGCGGATGAGGTTGTATTTCGACCGGTCGTAATAGGCCTGCTGCATTTCGGGGGTGATCTTGTCGTAGGGCTGGGTGACGACGTCCTCCATGCGTACCTTGTTGGTGTCGTAGCGGAGAGCGCGGAAGGGGTAGATCTTGGCCATCTGGTGATTGTACCGGGGCTGGGACGGTGTGAGACCGATCTGCATGGATGGGCATCGATCTTGTTGCGGCTGGGTGAGTGTGTAGGCGTCGTAAGAGCCTTTGGAGGTGCAGAAATGGTAGTTGGCGAAGACCTGGTTGAAGGCTTGATCCTGCTCGAAAAAGGCGAGGAGGTTGTCATGGCGGTCTTCGAGAGTCTGGCAGTGAACTTTCGGGTCTTGGCAGCGAGCGACGAGGATGAGTTGGGGACGCCAGCGGGTGAGGTCTTCGACCATCCAGCGGCGCTGCTGGGTGGCGAGGGTGGCCTGCTGGACGGGTGTGAGGCGGGTGCCGCGAAGGATGGCGGGAAGTGTCCAGAGATTGTTGGTGCGTTGGGCCCAGACGAGATGGTAGCGGGCGACGGGCATCATGGCGTCTTCGACCGAGGTGGTGAGGATGGCAGTCGAAGTGCCGGGAGCGAGGTCGCCGAAGAACGTGGGGTCGGGGGAGTCGATGGCGTAGGTGGTATCTGCGTTGATGGGCGGGTAGCCGGAGAAGTGGAAGGTGAGGACGATGGCGAGGATGCCGAGGGCGGCGGCGCAGGGGGGGAGCCAGCGTGGCGTGGTGAGATGGAGGGTGAGCAGCTGGAATGCGAGAGCGAGGCCGAAAAGGAGGATGGCGGGAAGCTGCTGGTAGTACCAGCCCGTGCCCTGGAGAACGTAGGCGAGGGTGGCGGCAGAGGCGGCGATGAGAAAGGTATCGACGAGCGCGCTGCGGGACCGGATGAGACAGAAGGTGAGCGTCGCCAGGGCAAGCAATGCGAGTTGCGGGGCTTCGAGCAGCAACTGCCAGGGGCTGAGACGGCCGATGGCCCAGTAGGTGGCGCGGGCGGTAGGGAGGGCTGAGGTGAAGTAGAGCGGCGCAAAGAGGTGGATGGCGAGGAGGAAGAGGGCTCCGGCGAGGAGGAAGAGAAGGGTCTGCAAGCGTACACGGCGATGGCGCATGAAGAGGAGAAACTCTACGGCGACAGGGATGAGAGCGAGGTGGGGCTTGAGGCATAGGCCCGCGGCGGCAAGCAACGTGAAAGTCCAGGTCTCAGAGGCGAGACCTGGGGCACCCGGATTTGTGGCTGGACTGGTGGCCAGGAGGTACGGCAAGAGGAGGAGTGTGGTAAGGAGATCGCGCTGGCCGAAGTCGCGGGCGGGAATGATGGCGAAGAGGGTGACGAAGGTGAAGGCGAGGAACCAGCGTTGGGTGGGGGTGACGGGCCGAAGAAGGCTGTAGGAGATGGCAGCGATGGCTAGTTCTAGGACGAGGGTGAGGAGCTTCGCCATGGCCGGGATTGCGAGGTGGAGGTAGGGGGCGAGGGTGACGGGAACGGCAGAAAGCCAGACGATGGCGGGGGTGTTGGAATCGAAGGCCTGGGGGCCGTAGAGCTGGGCGCCCGCGAGCCAGCGCTGAGCCATGAGGAGGAACCAGAGCTGGTCGTGTCCGGCGGCGGGCAGGAGCGCAAGCAGCGCGGCCATGGCGAGAGCGGCGCCGGTGAGGATCTGGAAGGTTCGGGTGGCCGACGATGACTTTTGTGTGGACATGCGTGTACCCCTCCCCCCCTCCAGGTTTTTTGCGTAAAAACTTCAAACGATTGTAGTTAGGTCTGGACTTGTGTTGGCAGGTCTGGACTTTGGATGAGAGGTCTGGGCGGCGGATGTTGGCGTCTCGGCCCTTTCTTCTTCTGAGTTTATTTTACCGTGCGTGTCAAGAGGGGAGGGCTTGGTTCGGGAGCTATGAGTCTGTGAGCTGTGAGCTATCAGCTTAGAACGGCGCCGGATTGGGGCGGCGAAGGCGTTGGCTCTGTTGTGTTGATGGGAGGCGGAGGGTGGGTATCGCGGGTGGGTGGTTCCGGTGTAAGCTTCGGTTACTCGGCACGGCGAGCTGAGAGGGCCTTATGGTTGGGAAACGGTGGTTGGGAAGGTTGATGGCGTGTCTGTTACTGGGCGCGGCGGCGCAGGGGCAGGAGAATCCGCTTGGGCAGGTACAGACGCCGGCTCCTGTGGCGACTAAAGCTGCGGCCAAACCGGCTGAGCCTGTGGGGAAGGTGCTGGAAGGAACGGGCGGGAGCAAGACGGCGCGGCTGCGCGTGACGGCCAACCTGGTGCTGGTGCCGATGACGGTGACCGACCCGCAGAATCGGCTGGTGACGGGGCTCGAAAAAGAGAATTTCGAGGTGTTCGACAACAGCCTGGGACAGGTGATCAAGACGTTTTCGACGCAGGATGCGCCGGTAACGATCGGGATCGTGTTCGACCTGAGCGGCAGCATGCAGAGCAAGTTTGTGCGGGCGCGCAAGGCGCTGAGCGAATTCATGCGGACGTCGAACCCGGCGGACGAGTTCTTTGTGGTCGCGTTCAACGACAAGCCGGCAGTGATTGTGGATTACACGTCGGACGTGGATGACGTGGAAGCGCGCATGGTGATGCTGCATCCGGAGAACCGGACGGCGCTGATCGACGCGGTGTACCTGGCGGTGGACAAGCTGAAAGAGGCCAAGTACGACCGGCGGGCCTGCTGATCATCTCGGACGGCGGCGACAATCGCAGCCGCTATACGGAAGGTGAACTGCGGCGCGTGGTGCGGGAAAGCGATGTGCAGATTTACTCGATGGGTATTTTCGACATGTATGCGCCGACCCAGGAGGAAGAGCTGGGACCGATTCTGCTGAAGGATATTTCGGAGATGACGGGCGGGCAGATGTTCAAGGTGAGCGATGTGGGGGATATGGCCGACATTGCGACGCGGATCAGCGATGAGCTGCGCAACGAGTATGTGGTGGGGTACAGGCCTTCGGACCTGAAAAATGATGGAAATTGGCGTAAATTGAAGGTCAGGTTAGTGCAGCCTGCGGGGCTTCCGCCGCTGACGGTGCACTTTCGCCAGGGGTATTATGCGCCTTTGCAGTAGGGTTGTTTTGCTTGTCGGCTTGCTTGGGTTGGGCCCGGTGCTGGGTGTGTGCGGGGCGCAGACGGCTCCGCCTGCGTTGACAGTCGATCGAGACCCCGCGCCTTCGCCCGATCCGGAGCCGGTGGGTGCGGCAGCCGGTCCGGCAGGCGCACCGAGTGTAGGCGATGTGGGCAAGGGCGCGAATGGGCGCTATACGCTTTCGACCGACGCGTATGAGGTGCGGCTGGATGCGTCGGTGATCGATGGCAGCGGGCGGACGATTCAGACGCTGCCGGAGAGCGCGTTCCATGTGTATGAGGACGGGGTGCCGCAGACGATTGCGAGCTTTCGGCATGAGGATCTGCCGGTTTCGATCGGGCTGCTGATCGACAATTCGGGGTCGATGTATGACAAGCTTTCGGCGGTGACGCAGGCGGCGGTGGAGCTGGTGAAGCTTTCGAACCCCAAGGATGAAGAGTTCCTGGTCGACTTCAACTCGGAAGCGTTTATCGACCAGGATTTTACGTCGAGCCTGCCCAAGCTGGAGCAGGGGCTGGGATACATCAAGCCGAGTGGTTCGACGGCGATTTACGACGCGCTGGTGCTGACGGCGGATTACCTGGCCAAGGGCGCGAAGAACCCGAAGCAGGTGCTGATTATTATTACGGATGGCGAGGACGATGCCTCGACGGCTACGCTTGAGCAGGCGATCCGGCGGATTCAGGACCTGAGCGGGCCGGTGATTTACTGCGTGGGGCTGCTGTTTGGCGACGATACGGACCGGCACGAGGCCAAGCGGGCCCAGAAGGTGCTGCAGACGATCAGCGAGCAGACGGGCGGGCAGGCGTATTTTCCGCGGTCGCTGAAGGAAGTGAACGGGATTGCGGCGACGGTCGCGGCGGACATCCGGTCGCAGTACACGATTGCGTACCACTCGACTAACCCGCCGAGCAAGGGTGGGTACCGTGAAGTGCACGTGACAGCGAAGGATAAGGGGTTCGGGCGGCTGGATGTGCGGACGCGGAGTGGGTACTATCCACGGACGAGTGGGACGGCTAGTACGGGGACGAAGTAGGGGCGGGTGGTGCCCCCGGTAATCCAGGAAGGATGCCACCCTTTCACGAGGACTTCGGAGAGGGTGGGAGCCCGTCATAATGTTGCTGATTCAGACGACGCGCAGGTCCTTCGACTGCGCTGCGCTTCGCTCAGGATGACAAGAATCTGGATTGTATCCATGACGCTGGGTTAGAGGGTTTCGTCGAACTGGACTTGGGCCAGCTTGTTCTGGAAGTCTTGATCGGCGGCGGCGCGTTGGGTTTTGAGGGTGGCGATCTGCTGGTTGAGGGCGACCAGGCGGTCTTCCTGGGTGTTGAGCTCGGCGGTGTAGCGGGTCGCGAGGGCCTTTTCTTCGGGCGTTCCTTTGAGGGATTTGAGGTTTTCGCGCAGGCGGTTCTGGTCGTTGGTGATGGTAGCGATCTCGGTCTGGGCGTCCTTGATTTGCTGGTCGAGGGCCACTACGGTGTGGTGGGCGTCGAAGACGGGCTGAAGCTGCTGGAGTGCGGCGGGGGAGACTTTGCTGTCGCGCAGGAGCAGGATGAGTTGATCTTCGGTGCGGTCAGTGAGGCGGATGTACTCGCTGGCGACGCGGCGCTCGCCGACGTGGAGGTGGACGGTTTCGCCTGGAGCGGCGAGGACGCGGAAACGGTCGACGGTGGCGGTGGTTTCTTCGGGTTTGGGTGTGCTGTCGAGCGTGTAGCCCTGGTGGATGGGGTGCTCGAGGATGACGGTGCGAGGCTCGGGGGCGGCGTTGTGGACGTCGTAGGTGAGCTCGGTGATGTCGAGGTTGACCTCGGTTAAGACGCCCTTGGAGATGGTGAGACGCTGGACTTTTCTGCTGTTGTTGGTGCGGTTGGGAGTGACGCGGATGGCCTGGTCGGCGGCGTAGGAGAGCAGGCGCTTCTCGTTGGGGTGGATGGGGTCGAGCAGGCCCTCGCCGCCGAAGTTGCCGGACTCGACGATCGAGAAGGAGCCGCGGTCGAGGGTTAGATTGCTTACGTTGGTGAGCCAGAGGGCTCTCAATGCCACGGGCTGTTGCGGTGACCACAACGTGACGCGCTCGATGGGGAGCTTGGTCTGGAGGATGGGGACCAGGGCGGACTCATTTTTGAGGATGGTGATGGGGTCGGTGAGGGAGTATTGGAAGTAGTCGTCGAAGGCGGCGGTAGTGGTTTGGGGGACGATGGAGTTCTGAGCTAAATCGGCGTACTCCCTCGCTTCGAGATTAGCGAGGTTGTTCAATTGCAACGTGCCGCCGCCTATGTTGCCGCCGCGACCCGCACCGATGCCGTAAACCTTGCCTGAGCCTAATGCAACATTGCGGCTAGCCGTCACAGGGGCGGGTGCGGCGTTGACTTCAACGGTCTGATTCGCAGATCCCATAGTTCCAGCCGAGCCGGCTGTTTCCCCGGAGTCAAACGTCTGCGGGGTGAGCTGAGCATCCTGGGCGATGGGGATTTCGGGGCGGCGGGTGTAGAGAGGGGTGCTGAGGGGCTGGATAAAGGATTGCGGGGCACCGGCGATGAGGTCGAGATGGACGTTGAGCCAGTCGGTGCCGGTGGTGTTGTCGACGACGGACCAGCCCTGGAGGGTGGCGGTGGTTGCGTTGGATTTCGAGTCCGTGAAGAGGATGCGGTAGGTGGATTTCCAGACGGGGACTTCGGAGATGTAGGAGACGCGGAGGTCGCGCGCTCCTGTGCCTCGGTCGAGCAGGGTGAGATGGCGGAGGCCCTGGCTGCGGTTGTTGGCGAGCAGCTCGAGGTAGCGATTGATGTCGGTCTGGAGGGCATTGTCGAGGAGCTTGACGGTGACGGCGGAGGTGAGCTCGAAGGTGCGTGTGGCGCCGGCGTCCGAGACGACGGTGAGGAAGCGGCGGTTGGCCTTGGAGTCGGTGTCGTCGGCCTGCGCTTTGGCCACTTCGGGGCGGAGATCGATGGACAGGATGCGGCCGGTGATGGCGATGCCGGGCCCGCTGACCGCCACGCGGGAGCCGCGGATGGAGTTGTAGAAGTCGATGTCGGAGGGGTCGCCGGAGAGATCGAGCGGCAGGGTTTTGAGCTGCTGCTCGAGCGGCGTGGTGGAGTTGTAGCCGGCGCCGGAGATGCGGCCGCCCTGGAGGTCGATGGCGGTGAGGGACTGGAGGACGTCGTTGAGCTGGGCGGAGGTGAAGTCGATGGTGACGGACTGGTCGCCGGATACTCGGCCGGAATGCTCGAAGAAGCCGACGCCGTTTTTGTAGAGGGCGACGTGGGTGATGGGGAGCTGGGAGGCATTCTTTTGCGGAGGCTGGGCGGCGAGCGGGAGGGTGAGCAGGAGAGCGAGAGGCTTGCGCATTGGGGGGCTCCGGTTGTGGGTGCTGGTAAGGGGTTAGACCGAGGTTGAGGGTGGAATGTTCCCCGGGGTTTGTGGTTTGGCGGTGGTGCATGGACGGGTAACGGCAGAGCAACCGCAGATCCCTTCGGGATGACAACAAAGAAAGGCGAAAGATAGAAGCAGATTCCCTTCGGGAAAGACAACAAAGGCAAGCAAAGAACAACCGCAGATCCCCGCGGGATGGCAACAAGACAGGCGAAAGCACAGCGGCCTACAAAGCTTGGAACGGGGGGAGTTGCGGGTTCTTGCAGGTATTTCGTAAGATTATGCTTGTATTGGTTTTGCTTATGGGAGAACGGGCATGTTTGGACTGACGGATGAGCAGGAAAGCCTGCGGAAGATGGTGCGGGCGTTTGCGGCCAAGGAAGTGGCTCCGCATGTTTCGGAGTGGGATGAGGCGAGTACGTTTCCGGCAGGCGTGGTGAAGCAGATGGGCGAGCTTGGATTGATGGGGATTATCTTTCCCGAAGAGCTGGGCGGGGCGGGGATGGGCTACGTGGAGTACGTGCTGGCGGTGGAAGAGCTGAGCCGGGTGGATGGGAGCGTGGGGATTATCGTGGCGTCGCACAATTCGTTGTGTACGAACCACCTGATGCTGGCGGGCAACGACGCCCAGCGGAAGCGCTGGGTGAGCAAGCTGGCGGCGGGTGAGTGGCTGGGGGCGTGGGGTTTGACGGAGCCGGGATCGGGCTCGGACGCCGGCGGGATGAGGACGACGGCCGTGCGGCAGGTTTCAAAAGACGGGCACGACGGCTGGGTGCTGAACGGCGGCAAGGTGTTTATTACCAACGGCAGCTACGCGGATTGCGCGCTGGTGCTTGCGGTGACGGATCGGGCGAAAGGGACGCGGGGAGGGATTTCGGCGTTCCTGGTGGAGCGCGGCACGCCCGGCTTCACGAGCGGCAAGAAGGAAAACAAGCTGGGGCTGCGGGCGAGCGATACGGCGGAGCTGATCTTCGAAGACTGCTTTGTCCCGGGAGATTGCCTGGTAGGGATGGAAGGCGACGGCTTCAAGGATTCGATGCGGGTGCTGGATGGCGGGCGGATTTCAATTGCGGCGCTAAGCCTGGGGATCGCCCGCGGAGCACTCGATGCGGCGATGAAGTATGCGACCGAGCGGAGGCAGTTCGGCAAGGCGATCAGTGAGTTCCAGGCGATCCAGTTCAAGCTGGCGACGATGGCGACGGAGCTGGATGCGGCCTGGCTGCTGACGATGCGGGCGGCGCAGATGAAGGATCGTGGCGAGAAGGTGACGCTCGAAAGCGCGATGGCGAAGCTGTATGCGAGCGAGGTTGCCTGCCGGATATGCGATGAGGGCGTGCAGATCCATGGGGGCTACGGGTTCATCAAGGATTATCCGGCGGAGAAGTTTTACCGGGATGTGAAGCTGTGCACGATCGGGGAAGGGACGAGCGAGATCCAGCGCATGGTGATCGCGCGGGAGCTGTTGAAGCGGGTCTAAAAGAAGCGGAACGCGGACACAAGGGACAAAGGCGGAGAAGGCCGGATGAACTTGATCCGTGGGGATCCGGCCTTTGCCCCATTTGTCCGTGGTGAGTTTCTAATGGATGGGCGTGGCTGCGATGATTTTGGGAGTGCCGGCCAGGCCGTTGATGACGTCGGTGGCGAGCACGACTTCGAAGTCGTGATCCTTAAAGTCGGAGCCCAGGCGGGTGCGGAGTTGCTGTAGCTGCCTTTCGTCGGCGACGAACTCCCCACCGGCGGCGGTGCCGCTCATGCCGATGCCGGCGACGATCATCTGAGGCTGGCCGGTCTGCTCGTTGTGGATGCGAGCGACGATGGCGTAATCGCGAGTGACGTTGGCATATTGCTGCTTGAGGTTGAGACTCCACTGCCGGCTGGCTGAGTTTTTGTCATCGACAATGTACCAGCCATCGTTGTCGCTGCCGCCGAAGTGGAAGCGGAGGGGATTGAGGGCGCGAATGGTCCACTGGTTATCGAGACCGCCGATGAGGACGGCGGGACCGTGACGGAGGTCATCGAGGGTGGTGGCGGTGGTGAGGCGCACGGAGTACTCGTGATGCTGGGCGGCAAAGATATTGACGACCTTGAGGGTGGCGAGCATGTCGGAGTAGACGACGTTCTCTCCGAGGGACTGATGGTCGAAAAAGGTAGAACCAGTGAGGCCGGGACGGTTGATGACCTGGAGTCCGGGGGCTGGATCGGGGCTGGGGATGGCCTGGGTGTTGCCGGCGTTGGTGGGCAGGCAGAACAGGATGGGGTGGGCGGAGCCGAGCAGAGGCGCCCAGAGCTGCTCAGCGGCTGTGGGGCGGAGCCAGCGGTAGAGAACGCCCGCGGCAAGCAGGATGGACAGGATAGACAGGAAGGAGCCGAGCAGAGACCAGCGTCTCGGCAAGCCGGAACGAGGAACCTGCGTCGCGGGTTCAAGCGCGACTGCGACTGGCGTGGGCTCAGGAAGCGGCAGATCGTGCGTGGCAGCAGGGAGTGAAGCCGGGGCAGGAGCGGCTGCGTCCTGCGGGGCCGGGTGGAATTCTTTGCGGAGGCGAAACTCGGGGGCGTAGCGGCCGGGCAGGAGCTCGATGCGAATTTCGGCATCGTGCTCTTCGTCGTGGTAATACTGCGCGATGCGCTTGCGCACTTCGGCGATGGTGACGCGGACGATGGGGTCTGCGGCGGTATCGTAATCGGCGGGTCGATCGAAGACACGGAGGCCGATGAGCCGCTCCTTGAGAAAGTCGCCGCGCCCTTCGAGGGTTTCCTCGACGATGAAGCGGAGGAGCGCGGGATAACGACGACTGTTCTTGAACTGGTGGGACTCCAGGAGACGGTTGAGTTGAAGGATCACCTTGTGCTGCTCGGCAGGGGTGAGTTGTACCGGCTGGTGGCCGGTTTCGATTGCGTTCATACGTTCCTTTCAGACCCGCTCATACTAGGCCCAAAAGAGGGGCCCTGACAACCAGGGTCTTTACCTGATTTACCTAGGGTGAAAAAGTGCGAGTTTGTTGGGGAAACGGCTTTACTTGGGGGGTCGATACCAGAAAGACCCTAGGCGGCAATGCAACCAGCTGCCTAGGATGCGTGGCGGACATGAACAATGAGTCCGCGCGCGGTGAACTGCAGTCGATCCGTGCGTTCCCATTCCTCAGCGCAACTTCAAACCAATAGGAAGTGAACGGACTATGAGCAAAATGAAAAAAGGCAATGCACGAAGCACTGGCCAGTGCGTAGGAAAGAAGACGACTCTGCTGACGCGGAGCCTGCAGCGGAGTGTGCTGCGGCTAGCGCTGGGTGCGGCGATCGCCCCCGTGGCGTTTACGCCGCTGGCTTTCGGGCAGCTGACGACGGCAGACATTCTGGGTACGGTGACAGATGCGACCGGCGCGGTTATCCCGGGCGCGAACGTGACGATCGTCAATGTGGAGACCAAAGAAACGCGGAAAGTGACCGCCAACAGCAGCGGTGAGTACGAGGCGACACTGCTGGCCGTAGGACGTTATACGGTGACAACGACGTCAGCAGGGTTCAAGACGTCGACGATTGCCAACGTGGCGGTTGAAGCGGGTGACCGGGCGCGTGAAGATGTGAAGCTCGAGACTGGCGGCGAGAGCGAAGTGGTGAACGTGGAAGCGCAGACGCCGCTGCTGCAGGCGGATAACGCCACGGTAAGCACGACGATCACAGCAGTCGCGGTGCAGGATTTGCCGTTGAACGGACGCAACTTTGTGCAGCTGGTGCAACTGGTGCCGGGCGCGAACGAAGGTCCTGGTAACGGTTTGACCACGGGCGGGCGGCCGGATGACCGGCGTTCATCGAGCGGCTTTTCTGTGAACGGGCAGGACGATACGCTGAACAACTTTACGGTTGACGGAATCGACGACAACGAACGCATCATCGGCACGGCGGGCGTGAAGCCGATTGTCGAGGCGATCCAGGAAATTACGGTTCAGACGAACAGCTACTCGGCTGAGGCAGGGCGTACGGCGGGCGGCGTGGTTTCGATCATCACGCGGTCGGGTACGAACTCGTTTCATGGGACGGCGTATGAGTTCTTCCGCAACGATATTACGGATGCGAAGAACGTTTTGCAGACCAGCGGGCGTAAGCCGGAGCTGCGGCAGAACCAGTTTGGCGGCTCCGTCGGTGGACCGATCTTTCGGGACAAGACCTTCTTCTTTGCGGATTACGAGGGACTGCGGCTGGTCACTGGTCTGACCTATACGAGCACCGTGCCGACGATCGACGAGTACGACGCGATCAATTCGCTGGCCGGGCTTTCGCCGCAGACGCTACTGGCGAAAGGCAACAACAAGGGCATCGTCGATACGGCGGCGAACAATGTGGGCGGGGTGGACCCGGCCGCGTTGGCTTACCTGAAGCTGTTTCCGGCGCCGAACGCGGGTGTGGCGGGACAGTTGACGAACAATTATGTGATCAGCCCGAACAAGACGCAGAGCTCGAACAGCTTTGATGCGCGCGTGGATCACCACTTCAGCTCGCGGAACACGTTCTTCGGCCGGTATGACTACAACAAGGTGAATACCTTTACACCGGCGGCACTGGGGACGCAGGGCGGCCTGCAGATCTCGGGCGGACGGTACATCTTTGCCGGGCCGGCGACGGATACGGCGCAGCAGTACGGATTCGGCTTTACGCACATCTTTACGCAGAACCTGCTGCTTGACCTGCGAGCGGGCTTTACGCGTATCAACAACCTTTCGGAGCCGCTGAACTTTGGGACGCCGGCGGATACGAACTTCGGGATTGCGAACCTGAACTTCAATGCGAATTCGTCGTATCTGGCGCCGATTCAGTTTGGCCCCTTTTCAGACGTCGGCGACGGGGCGTATGTGCCGCTGCAGGATATCGATAACACGTTCCAGTATCTGGCCAACGTGAGCTATACGAAGGGCAACCACAACATTAAGTTCGGGGCGAGCTACATCCGGCGGCAGGCACGGAATTTGCAGAGTGCGTTTGCGGCAGGGCAGTATGGCTTCGGGCTGAACTCGGATACGGTGGCAGGCAACAACAAGCAGAGCCAGGACAACAACCTGGCGTCGAGCCTGGTGGGTGCGTTCAATTTCGTCAATCGCAACTACGATCTGGATACGCCGGACTACCGGACCTACGAGCCGAGCTTCTTTGTGCAGGATAGCTGGAAGGTAACGCCGAAGGTAACGATTCTGTATGGCGGCCGGTACGATGTGTTTACGCCGTTTACGGAAGCGCACGGGCACGTTTCGAACTTCAACTACCTGCAGGCGCTGGGTTCGACGGCCGCCAACGTGGGCAATGCGTTGCAGGTGGCGAATGTGAACGGCGTGGATGGGCATGCAGGGATCAAGACGGACTACTCCAACTTTGCTCCGCGGGTTGGGTTTTCTGCTGCGATTACGCCACAGACGGTGCTGCGCGGGGGTTATGGGCTGAGCTTTTTCCCGGGCAACTATACGTCGAACGCCGACTTGAAGAATGCGCCGTTTACCTCGGTGTACAGCCCCAACTGCCAGTCGACGATTGCGGTGGCGATTGAGGCGGCGAACAATGCGCTGGGTGGACAGAATCCGGATTGCGCCACGAAGGGCGTTCCGGGGACGTTCGATGCGGGTATTCCGCTGCCGGTCGCGCAGAACATCAACAGCGCCGCGTTGTCGTTTACGGCAGAAGCGCCGAACTTCCGCAGTGCTTTGATCCAGCAATTCAACCTGCAGATCGAGAAGCAGTTCGGCTCCAATGTGTTGACGATCGGGTATGTGGGCAATATCGGGCAGCACCTGCCGGAAACGATCAACGACATCAACGTGCCGAAGCCGTTCGATCCCGACCTCAATCCGGCAGGGAGCGCGAGGCCGCTGTCCAACTTGCTTGGCAATCTCGGCGGCGTGGGCTACCTGCAGAGCGAAGGTGTCTCGAATTACCATGCGCTGCAGACTTCCTTCCAGCGTCGCTTTACCAAGGGCCTGGCGTTTGATGCGAACTACACCTACGGCAAGGCGCTGAGCGACATCACCGGCTTCTCGGCCGAGGGTGGCGGACGCAGTTGGGGCAATGCGGACCCGACGCGCATCGGCCAGCTGGAGTATGGCGCGGCGGAGAACGATATTGAACATCGCTTTGCCGTGTCGTTGAACTACGAATTTCAGTACGGGAAGGAATTTACCGGGCTGAAGAAGCGAGTTCTGACGGGCTACCACTTCAATACAATCGGCGTGTGGCAGAGCGGCAAGCCGTTCGATATTGTGAATGGCGGCAGCGGCGTGGACGTGACTTCGAGGAACCTGCAGAACTCCCTGACGACCGTCAACGATGCGTTCAGCAACCGGGCTACACCGCAGAATAACGGCGGGCCGGATCGTCCGAACGAAGTGGCGAACCCGCATGTGGGTCACCCGACGCTGGCGCAGTACTTCAACCCGGCGGCGTTTGCACCGCAGGCGATTGGAACGATCGGCAACACGCAGCGCGATGCACTGTTTGGACCACACTTCCGCCATTTCGACATGTCTATCTTCAAGGACGTTGCGATTACGGAGCGCGTGAATCTGCAGTTACGGGCTGAGGCGTTCAACGTGAGCAACACGCCGAGCTATCAGATTCTGGATGGTAGCGGAAGCGTGCAACTGGGTAACTCGGCGTTTGGTTCGGTGCAGAATTACGATCCGAACTACGCTCCGAGAATCTTCCAGTTCGCGGCAAAGGCTCAGTTCTAACAACGGTGCCCCGGGAGCAGGCTTGTTGCTTGCGACTGGGGCCTCGCTTTGCTTATCGAGCGAGTGCTATCGGGCCTTTTGCGGTAGTTTGTCGATGGTGCAGGCAAGAACAACTGCAGATCCCATCGGAATGACAGCAAGAAGTGCGACTTTCGTAAGAGACGGGAATGATCATGAGCGGTACATTTTCACGACGGACTTTGGCACGGCTTCTGGGTGGTGCTTCGGCTGCGGCTTCGCTGCCGCGGGTGGCGGGAGCCGGCATGCTGGGGGCGGCGGCGCCTTCGGTCGTGGGGCAGGGATCGCTGGCGCGGACGTTTCCGCCAGGGTTTGTGTGGGGTTCGGCGACTGCGTCGTACCAGGTAGAGGGGGCGTACAAGGAGGATGGCCGCGGGCCTTCGATCTGGGATACGTTTGCGCACAGCCACGGCAAGACGCACCTGGGCGATACGGGCGACGTGGCCGACGATTACTACCACCGCTACAAGCAGGACATTGCGCTGATGAAGGATCTGGGATTGAAGGGATGCCGGTTTTCGGTGTCGTGGACGAGGATTTTCCCAGCTGGCACGGGGCAGCCGGACCAGGCGGGTGTGGACTTTTACAAGCGCATGGTGGACGCGCTGCTCGAGGCCGGGGTGCAGCCATACTGCACGCTGTATCACTGGGATCTACCGCAGCCGCTTGAGGACCGCGGAGGCTGGCAGAATCGCGATACCGCCAAGGCGTTTGCGGATTATGCCGGGTATACGGCGGGGCAGCTGAGCGACCGCGTGAAGCACTTTATGACCATGAACGAGATGCGTACGTTTGTGGAGCAAGGTTATGGGCTGGGGGTGCATGCGCCGGGGCTGACGGTGGGGACCAAGAATCTGGCGCAGTTGACCCACCATGTGGTGCTTGGCCACGGGCTTGGGGTGCAGGCGATTCGGGCGGCGGTGAAGCCAGGGACCAAGGTTGGGATTGCGGATAATCCGCTGCCGACCTGCCCGGCAATTGAGACGCCGGAGCACATTGCGGCGGCGCGGACGGCGATGCGGGAAGAGAATGCGATGTACCTTACCGTCATCGAGGAAGGGAAGTACACGGATCTTTACCTGAAGCGGCTGGGGGCGGATGCGCCGAAATTTACGGCCGAGGACCTGAAGGTGATTGCGAGCCCGCTGGATTTTGTGGGGATCAACATCTACCAACCTGTGTGGGTGAGGGCGGCGCAGACAGAGTCGGGGTATGAGGTGATTCCGTTTCCGGATTCTTACCCGACGATGCTGAGCCCGTGGTTGAAGATTGGGCCGGAGGGATTGTACTGGGGGCCGAAGCTGGTGAACGATCTCTGGAATGTGAAGGAGATCTTCATCACGGAAAATGGCTGCTCGGCGAGCGATGGGGTGAGTGCAGACGGGCGTGTCTACGATACGGATCGCGTGATGTTTTTGCGCAACTACATGACGCAGCTGCAGCGTGGCGTGGCGGATGGCGTTCCGGTGCATGGCTACTTTTTGTGGAGCCTGCTGGATAACTACGAGTGGGCGGATGGATACGGGAAGCGGTTTGGCATTACCTATGTCGACTTCAAGACGGAGCAGCGGGTGCCGAAGCTGAGTGCGGAGTTCTACAAGCAGGTGATCCGGGCGAATCGGGTGGTGTAGGCGCGGATGCGGAGTGCGGATGCAAGCTGCTCAGTCTGCGGCTATAAGGTGGTCGAGCATTTTGCGTACAACCTGGTTGAAGGCGGCTCGGCCGTGTTGCTCGATGTATTTGCCTGCGGCGGCTCGGACTGGGTTATTGATCATACGAGCTTCGGCATGGAGACGCCGGATCGGAGGGGATTGAGGTTCTGGCTGCGTTTGAGAGAACTGCTCGGAGAAGAGCAGATCCTTCTGCACGCGATCGCGCGCGCCTAGAAGGTTGTCGGGATGGTTGGCGAAGTCCCAGAGGAGGCGAATGGCTTCTACGGCGCGGCAGCCTGGAGCGAGCGAGCCATCGGGCTGCGTGGCATAGAGAGAGGGAATTGCCCAGAAGTTCTTGTACTCGCGATGCCAGGAGAGGCGGGCCGAGGTGAGGAAGGCGTCGCGCAGGTTGTGGACCTCTGCGGCGCTCACGATGGAGGCCTCGGGTGCCTGGATGGTGCGGGCGTAGGCATTCCAGGCGTCGGCGACACGCTGCTCCGGGATGCCTTGCTGAGGGTCGGTCGCACTGACGTACTCGGCGCGTGCAAGGCGGTTGCGCAGGGAGCTTCCTTTCAGGGCTCGCGGAAGCTGATCCGCGAAGATCGCGGCAACGCAATCGACGAAGCGTTTCGCGTCTTCAGGTGTGTGGGTATGAGAAGCGAGGCCTTCGAGTCGAAGTGCCTGAGCGCGAATGCGTTCGGGGGAAGGGGGACGGCGCTTCCAGGTGTTGCGAAAGCGTGAAGCGAGCAGAGCCAGGGGAAGCAGAGGCAAGGTGAAGAGTAGGAATCGGCGTCGCATGGGAGCTCCCTTCGGGCTGTAGCATCAATCAGGGCTGCGAGACGAGCGTGGCGGTGGCGGTGCGGGTGAGGGCGCCGGAGGTGGCGGTTACGGTAACGTTCCAGTGCTGAGCCTTCCAGCCGCTGCCGCAACCCGTGATGCAGGCTGTGGTGCCCAGGGCGGCAAGGGCCAGCAGCATGGTGGCGAGCAGGCTGCGTCGTCTGCGGCGCGAGGGGAGCAGGAGGCCCAGCAGGGTGGCCACGGTGATGGTGCCGCCGGTGGCGAGGCGCGCGTTGAAGGGTCCGGAGGGAAAGTCCGGGGTGTGGATGGTGAGGGTGCCCTGGGTGGTGCCCGAGCCGGCGCCGATGATGGCCGGGGCGAAGCTGTAGGTGGAGTAGCCGGGCTGGCCTGTGGTGGAGAGCGTGATGGTGGAGGCGAGACCGGTGCCGCCTACGGAGGTGACGACGAAGTTATAGACGGCGGTGCCGCCGTGCTCGATGACGACGGTGGGGTTGGTGATGGTGAGGGTGAAATCCTGCACGAGCACGATGACCGCGGGGCTGGGGGTGGAGGCGAAGTTGGTGTCGCCGCTATAGACGGCGGTGATGGTGTGGGGGCCGAGAGCGAGCGTGGAGATGGTAACGGCGGCCTGACCCGCGGTGAGGGGCGCGGAACCGATGGGGGCGGTGCCGTCGAGAAAGGTGACCGTGCCGGTGGGGATGCCGGCTGGCGAGCTTACGGTGGCCGCAAGGGTGACGGGATTGTGGAGGAAGACGGGATTCGGGGCGGCGCTCAGGGTGACGGTGGGGGTGCCGAAAGTGACGATGACGGTGCGGGTGACTTCCGGCGCGGGTGCGTAGCTGGTGTTGCCGGGCTGGTCTGCCGCGATGACGATAGTGCCGCCACCGGTGATGGTGAGGGTGGTGCCTGCGACCCGGGCGGGACCGGAGAGGATGCTGAAGCTGACGGGAAGCCCAGATGAGGCTGCGGCCGTGAGGGTGATGGGCGCGGCAGTGAAGGGAATGGGCGAGGAGGGCTGGGCGAAGGTGATGGTCTGGCCTTGCCTGGCGACCTGGAAGGTGGCTGTGGCGGTGCCGGCGGCGTATAGGCCGATGGCCGGCTGCGAGGCCTGCAAGGTGACGGTGCCCGCTCCGGTAAGGGTGACGATGTTGCCGGCGAGCGTGGCGGGTCCGCTGACGAAGGAGTAGGTAATGACGGCGGGCGAGCTTGAGGTGGCGGCCACTTGGAACGCTGGATCGCCAAAGGTGTGATTGGGCACGGCGAAGGTGAGGGTGGGTGCGATGGCGAGCCCGTTGCCGATGAGCTTGACGGTCTGGGTGCCGGAGACGCTGAGATTGTTGCTGGCGAAAATGACGGTGCCGGTGACCGGGCCGATCGCGATGGGGGTGAAGTCTACGGCGGTGGTGCAGGATTGCGTGGGATGGAGAGCCGAGGGGCTGCTGCCGGCGTTGACGATGGGGCAGGTCGAGGCGGGGTCGAGCGAGAAGCCGGGCGTGATGGCGGGATTGCTGCCGGTGGCGGGCGGCAGGAGGCGGAGGTCGGCGTTGCCGGCGTTGGTGATGGTAAAGGATTTGGGGCTATCGGCGCTGGTGGTGTTGACGGTGGTGGAGGCGAAGGTGAGTGTGGGCGGAGTGCCGTAATTGAGCTCGACGGCCTGGGTGTAGGCGGAGTCGGCGATGAAGACGTTGCCGGAGGGATCGACGACGAGGCCGTTGGGGGTGTTGATGTTGCTTCCGAGATCGACAATGGTGGGGTTGGCCGGGATGACGCCATTGACGGCGAGCACCTCGCGGATGGAATGGGTGCCTACATCGGGCACGAAGAGGTCGCCGACGCCATCGAAGGCGACGTTGGCGGGCGTGATAAAGCCGGAGCCGACGGTAACGATGGTTGGGTTCGGCGGGATGACGCCATTGACGGCCTGGACTTCGAAGACGGCGTGTTTGGCCTGGTCGGAGGCGAAGACATTGCCGTTGGTATCGACGGCGACGCCGGTGAGGATGCCGAAGCCGGAGCCGATGTTGACGATGGTGGGGTTGGGCGGGATGGTGCCGTTGACGGCAAGGAGCTCGGAGACGGCGCCGGGGTGGACGGGGGTATGATTGCCGCCGTCGGCGACGAAGACGTTGCCGTTCGAATCGACCTTGACGCCGTCGAGCTCGTAGAAGCCGGTGGCGAGGGTGCGGACGGTGGGGTTGGCGGGCAGGGTGCCGTTGACGGCGAGGATCTCGATGACGTTGCTTTCGCCGATGGCGAAGACGTTGCCGCTGCCGTCGACGATGACGTCATCGGCGTGGGGCAGCGGGGCGACGAGGCGGGTGGCACCGGTGGCAGCGGCGATCTCGTAGATGCCGGTGACCTGATCGGAGATGAAGACGTTGCCGAAACCATCAATGGCCGCGCCGCTGGCATGGCCGAAGCCGCTGCCGAAGAAGGACTGGGTGGGTGGCAGGTAGAAGAGCTGGGGCCCGGTGCCGGAGCCTAGCAGGTAGCTGTTAGCGAGCAGGTTGCCCTGGGCGTCCGAGAAGGCGATGCCGCCGAAGCGCGGGCCGGGATGCGTGGGCGCGAAGGTGAAGTAGGCGGTGCAGGTCTGGCCGGCGGTGTAGATGTTGCCTGAAGTGCAGGTGCCTCCGGGTGCCAGGGCGAAGTCGAGCGAGGGCGCGCCCTGCGTAGTGGTGGCGATGGTGGCGAGGGCGCCGGTAGAGGTGAAGAGGATGACCGTGGGGACAGGGGCGGAGCGGGTCGTGAGGGTCTGGGTAAGGAGCGTGGTGGCAACGGTAGCGTTGACCGGCGGGGCGGCGTTATAGGCGTCGTTGCCGGCCTGCGTCGCCTGGATGGTTACAGTCCCGAGCCCGGTGTAGGTGAGGGTGGTGCCGGTGACGGACGCTGGGCCAGAGAGGACGGTGTAGGTGATGAGCAGGCCGGAGGTGGAAGAGGCAGCGAGGGTGATGGAGGTGGCGTCGTAGGCGGGGGTGGCGGGTGGGGGGAAGGTGATGGTCTGGCGCGCAGGTCCGATGTTGAGAGCAACTGTGCTCGAGGTACTGGAGGAGTAGTTGGGATCCCCGGAGTAGATGCAGTAGAAACCATAAGCGCCGAGGGGAAGAGAGGAGATGGTCAATGTGGCTGTTCCGCTGGTGACTGGCGATATTCCCAGCATGGTCGCCCCACTAAAGAAAGTGGCTGTGCCCGAAGGCGACACAGGTGCAGCCAGTGACGAAGTAACCACGAGCGAAAGCGTGACTGTGCCACCAACGGGCGTATTGATGCTGGGCGTTGTGGTCAACGCGGCGTAAGTAGCGATGGGACTTACGATTTGATCCACGCTGGTCGAGGAAGCCGCCTGCGTCGCACTGCCTGCAAAGTTCGCCGTGATGGTGTGAGTTCCAGGAAGCAGGGAGCTTATCGAGTAGGCTGCCGTGCCTTGTGCGTTTGGTGAAAGATTCGTAAGGAATTGACCCGTGGAGGAGTCTGTTAAGGTGACCAGCGGAGGGTAAGTGCCGTTATGAGCTGAGGTAATCAGATTGAAAACAACAGGTGTAGCGTACGCAGAAGGGTTTGGACTGGAAGAGAGCAAGAGCGAATTGAAGTTGTTGGGTATAAGGAGATAAAAGCGAGGTGACACTGCCGATGTTGAGTATGTATTTGGATTGACGGAGCTACTGTTAGGCGCGATATAGACAGCTGTGTAGGAGTGCAGACCCGAAAGTAGATTGATGGGGTTGAAGGTGACTGGAGCGCCGGAAATTACGGACACGGTTTCAAGCAGGGTCGTGTCTTGATAGATCGCCACAGACCCTGTAGGCTGGCCGGCTGAGGAAGAAAGAGCTACCGTGAAGGTAAGGGGTGGCGGTGCAGGGGTAGGCGTGGCCGAGGAGAAGTACTCCGATGGCGTAAGCGTGACGACGGTGTGTCCCGGGTCCGGTGCGCCCGCGGACTCGTAGGCGCCCATGTCGATTACAGGGAATGTATTACCGGGAGCGATGGTGATGCGGGGAGCGCCGGCGAGGTCGGTAGTTTGGATGAGGGGAGCGCTGTTGTTACCCGCGTCGATGGCCGGAGAGGTGGGTAAAAGCTGAAAGTTGCCGGTTGCGGGCGAGACGAACAGCGGGTCGGCAGAGATGTTACCGAAGGTTCCAGGCAGGCTAGGGCAGGCAACGTTATAGGGAGGTCCAGCGGGGTTGTAGATGTCGTTATGGTCGAAGGAGATGACAGTGGTTTGGAACTGCGCAACATAGGGGCAACCCAAGGCATTTGAGCTGGCGATGATATTGTTTACGACAAGATAGCGATTGATGTTGAAATCGGTACCGTCGGCAAAGGTGTTGCTGGCAATCAGTCCCAAAGCAGGGCCGAAGCTTTGTGGCGTACCACCCACAAGGTATATGTCGCCAAAGGAAGATTGTCCGTTCGAGGTGTTCGCATACAGCAGATTGCCTACGATCGAGAGGTAATCGCTACCATAGTCGTATATTCCGAAGGACCCGTTATTGCGAATGGTGTTGCTTTGTAGAACGCTGTTGGTCGCGGCACCAAGCTCGATACCACGGCCCGAAGCGGAAGTCCCGTTATCGATGATGTTGTTGAAGGTGTCTGTATGAGAATAAGTGCCGACCACGGCATTGGAAGTTATGGAGATGCCGTCCGCATTGCCGCTTGAACAAAAGTTGCCAGGAGGCAGGACGGCGTTTGTGATGGTGTTGCCCTGAATGAGCGCCGCTGCTCGGTAGGCGGTGACGTTCACACAGGCGTTCGCAGTGATGACGTTGTTGAGGATGCTGGGAGCGGAGCCTACCGCAAGAACGCCGCCGCCCGTGTAGCCAGCGTTGCCGCTGCCGCCATTACGGATGGTGAAGTCGGAAAGAACGCTGTTCCGGAGTTCTCCGGATTGAAAGGTGACCGTGGCTAGACCGGCTTTGGCGCCGCCGTCGATGATTGTGGCGGCAGGGCCGGTAGAGCTGGTGACGGTGATTGCCTTGCCGTGGAAATCGATGTTTTCGTTGTAGATGCCCGGGGCTACCAGAACCGTATCGCCGGCGTTAGCTGCATTGATTGCCGATTGGATGGTGATGTAAGGCTGGCCGATACCCACGTTCAGCGTCGCCGCATGGGCCGCCGCGGTGAGGAACACGAAGAGGCAGATGTAGGTGTGGCGCAGCTGGAAGAGCATGGTTTGGCCTTTGTGGGATCGCAAGCAGTATAGCCTGATGTGAACTCAGGAGAGGCATGGTTTGGGAGCTTTGAGCTTGCTGGCTTTGGGCTGACAGCTGAAGCGTAGCCAGGTTCAGCGGAGGCGGGCGGGGGTGAAGGGGGTGAGGTCGAGGATGGGGAGTTCGTCGAAGAGGAGCCGGGCGATGACGTGGGCGGTGGCGGGGGCGAGCAGGATGCCGTTGCGGAAGTGGCCGTTGGCGAGCACGTAGCGGGGCTGGGTGGGGATGGTGCCGAGGATGGGGAGGCCGTCGGCGGTACCGGGGCGTAGGCCGGACCAGGACTCGAGGAACTCGGCTTGCGCGAGGGCGGGGAGCAGGGCGACGGCGCGCTGGTTGAGGCCGAGGATGGCGTCCGGCTTGACGGTGAGATCGAAGCCGGCGTGCTCGATGGTCGCGCCGATGATGGCGCGACCGGCGTTGGGGCCGTCGGTGCGGGGAACGATGTAGACGTCGTGTGTTCTTAAGACGGTGTTAAGGTCGCAAGTTGGCGGCATGCGAACGGCGAGCATCTGGCCTTTGCGCGGGACGACGGGCGCGGGCGACCAGGCACCCATGCAATCGATGAGTTTGGAGGCGGCGAGCGGGTGGGCGCTGGTGCCGATGTGAACGGCCGTCGGAGTCATGGAGACGCGGGTGAGGGCCGTGTGTTCGCGGACCTCGATCCCATGAGGGCGGGCCGTGTGATCGACGGCGGCACGAAGGGCTTGCGCGAGCTGGCGGGGGTCGACGGAACGCTCTTCGAGCAGGCGGAAGGTGGGGGCGTCGGGAGCGAGTTGCGGGACGAGGTCGCGCGGGTTGGGGATGATGTCTGTGGCCGACGCTTCGAGGGTGGTGGTGGTCTGGAAGGGTACGCGGATGCCGGAGAGCTCGGCGAGGCGATCGAGGAAGGCTGGGTAGAGCCGGGCGCTGAGCTGGGCGAGCGGTTTGAGGGCTGGCGGGTTGGCGGGGTCTTCGACGGCGAGCATGCCGGCTGCGGCCGAGCTGGTTTGCTGGAGGGCGATGCCGGCTTCGAGCACGACCACACTGGCACCGCGTGCTTGCAGCTCGAGAGCGAGTGAAAGGCCGATGATGCCGGCGCCGGCGATGACGAAATCTGGATTAGCCACGGGTCTAGTTTATGGGATTTCGGGCGGCAGGAGCGACTGGATGGCTTGCCAGTGTTCGAGCGCGTACTTGTAGGCGAAGCCGCCCTGGCGTGGGGCGGTAAGGCGCCAGAACCAGCGCGCTGACCCAAGGCGACGCAGGATGACCTGGCGGATGTAGGGGTCGTCCCAGCCGGTCCAGTTGCCGGCGACGAGCGACAGATTGGGGATAAAGGCGGGGGTGACTTCGCACCAGAGGATTTGCCAGCCCTGCGCGCGGGTGAAAGGAGACTCGAGGAGAACGCGGGCGATGTAGGGGTAAGAACGGGTAACGTCGGTATCTAGAAAGAGATCGGAGAAGGCAGACCAGAGCGGCAGCCGCGTGGTGATTTCGGCTTCGGTAAGGCGTGACTTTGCGGGCTCATCCATTTGTAAATGTGATGCGTCTAGAAAGGCACGGATAGAATACGGCTATTCAAGAAAAGGAGAGTGCGGCATGGCGGATGAAGTGGTGGATGACGGGATACCGGTGATTGTGACCGCGGGCATCTGGGCGGGTATCGTGCTTGCGCTGGCTTCGCTGGCGTGGTGCTTTGGGCTGCAGAACCACCTGACGGCGGCGAACCGGCAATTGGCCGTGGCAGAGGCAAAGAACGCCGACCTGATGCAGAAGCAGGATGCGCTAAGCGCACGGCTGCGCGCGACGACCGAGACGCTGGGCCAGACGGTGGGGATGACCCAGAAGCAGATCGACCAGAAGACGCAGGCACTGGTTGCGATGCAGGAAGCGCAGGCCCGGCAGGAAAGCGCGCAGACGGCCAGGCTGGCGCAACAGCAGGCGGCGGCAGAGCAGAAGATCGGCGCGGTGCAGACGAATGTCTCGAGCCTGAATACCGATGTGAGCGGAGCCAAGGCGAGCATCGCGGATACCCAGACGGACCTGGCCTCGACCAAGGCGCAGCTGCAGCGGACAATGGGCGATGCGGGCGTGATGAGCGGGCTGATTGCGCGGACGCACGATGAGCTGGAAGTGCTGAAGCACCGCGGTGACCGGACGTACTACGAGTTCACGCTGCAGAAGGGCGCGAAGCCTACGCTGCTCGCGTCGATCAAGCTGCAGGCGAAAAAGGTGGACGACAAGCACTCGAAGTACACCATGATGGTGAGTGCGGACGACCGCGAGATCGAGAAGAAGGATAAAAGCCTGGATGAGCCGGTGCAGTTCTATACGGGCAAGGACCCTGTGCTGTTTGAGCTTGTAGTGAACAACATTGCTAAGAACCAGATCTCTGGGTACCTGTCGACGCCGAAGGGTGTGCCGGTCGGGGGCACGAATTAGCGGGCTTTGAGTGGCCGCCGGTTTAAAAGCAGATTCCTCCGCTTCGCTGCAGAATGGAAAGCGTAAGGAGGGCTTGATGAAGGCAGCAAGGGGGACGCTTTGAGCGTCCCCCTTGCTGTTTGCCTGGGTGTTGCGTTGCCTTGTTTGCCTTTGGAGCGGCTCGCCTTGCGGGAGCCGTTTGCCTCTTCTCCCTGTCGATTCGACTCGACGCTGCGTGATGTGAGCAAGCAGCTAACGAAGGTATAGTTTCGACGAAAAAGCGTGTCAAGGAAAAAAGAATACAAGCGTGAAAATCTTTGTGTCACGCGTATGCTAACGCGGGCTGGAAGCGTGTCTGAGGGAGGGCACGAGCAGCGCGACGAGAAAGTCCTGCAGGAAGTGAGCGAGGATGACAGGACGTAAATCGCCTTTGAAATAGCGGGTAACGAAGCCGTAGACGATGCCGAGCGCGGCCAGTGGCAGGACGGCGCCCAGACCTTCGTAAAGATGAACGCCCCCGAACAGCAGGCCCGTAAGCAGGATGGCGAGCACCGGCGCGTAGATGCCCGGCAGCCAGGCACTGAACTGCTGCATGAGGTAGCCGCGGAAGACGAGCTCTTCGCAGATGCCGGCCGTAAGCGAGAGCGCGAACCAGAAGAGGAACTCGGCCGAGGTGTGCGGTGCCATGGCCAGGATGACCTCTGTATTGACCTGGTGACCGATGGGTGTGAGGTAGAGCAGGGCGCGCACGGCCCCGACCACGAACGCGGAGCCGACGTAGACGGCCAGGCCGAAGCCGAAGCTTTGCGCGACACCGCGCACGGGCTGCAGCAGAGCCTGGGTGAAGAAAGGCCGGCGCAGGTAGATGCCGCCGATGACGGCACCGAGCAGAAGCCACTCTGCGATGATGGAAGAGACGTAGCGGGGGATGCGCGGCGAGGCGTTGAGAAGCTCTGCGGTGGTGTGGGTGTGGCCGTAGAGGGCAGTAAGGGTGAGGATGAAAAGCAGCGCGAGGGTGTGGGTCCAATGGGCGATGGCAGGGCGCGGCGGAGGCGCGGGGGCCGGGAGTGTCGCAGGGTTGAGCATGAAACGTATACTACGGCGTTGACGTTGTGGATGAAGACGAAGCCGGGGAGATGTCGATGCGCGATGTAGTGATTGTGGCGGCGGTGCGGACGGCCGTGGGCAAGTTCCAGGGCGGGCTAAGCGAGCTGAGCGCGGTACAACTGGGCGCGGTCGTGGTGCGCGAAGCGGTACGGCGCGCGGGCGTCGATGCAGCCGCAGTGGACGAGTGCCTGATGGGCTGCGTGCTGCCGGCGGGCCTGGGACAGAATCCGGCACGGCAGGCGGCGCTGGGCGGCGGGCTGGCGGATACGGTGGCCGCGATGACGATCAACATGGTGTGCGGGAGCGGGCTTAAGGCGGTGGCGTTGGGCGCGCAGGCGATTGCGCTGGGTGACGCGGAGATTGTGGTGGCCGGCGGCATGGAGTCGATGTCGAATGCGCCTTACCTGCTGCCGACGGCGCGCAAGGGCATGCGCATGGGCGACGCCAAAGCGGTGGACTCGATGGTGAAGGACGGCCTGTGGTGCGCGTGCGACGACCAGCACATGGGTATGACGGGCGAGCTGGTGGCGGATAAGCATGGCTTTACGCGCGAGCAGCAGGATGCATATGCGCTCGAATCGCACAGGCGGGCCGCGGAAGCGCAACGAGCGGGCAGGTTCGAGGCTGAGATTGTGGGGGTCGAGGTGCCAGGCAGGAAGGGTGCGGTGATGTTCGACATAGACGAGAGTGTGCGGGATGAGGCCGTGAGCGACCCCAGCGCGGCGCTTGCGGGATTGGCGCGATTGAAGCCAGCGTTCAAAAAAGATGGCACCGTAACCGCCGGCAATGCGCCCGGCGTGAACGATGCGGCGGCCGCCGTGGTGTTGATGTCTGCCGCCAAGGCGGAGGAGCTTGGCTTGAGGCCGATGGTGAGGATCAAGGCGCAGGCGATGAGCGGCGTGGCCCCGAAGTGGGTGATGCTGGCGCCTGTGCTTGGGGTAGAGAAGGTGCTTGCGAAGGCCGGCTGGACGACGGACGAGGTAGACCTGTTCGAGCTGAACGAGGCCTTCAGCGTGCAGGCGCTGGGCGTAACGAAGGAGCTTGGGCTGGATCTCGCAAAGGTGAATGTGAACGGTGGCGCGGTGGCGATCGGGCATCCGATCGGAGCAAGCGGCGCGCGTGTGCTAGTGACGCTGCTGCATGAGATGGTGCGGCGCGACGCGAAGAAGGGCGTGGCGGCGTTGTGCCTGGGCGGAGGCAACTCGGTGGCTCTGGCAGTAGAACGCTGAACGCAGAAAGTACGCCTGACTGGCGGGCGTACCAGTTCGAACAGGGTGCTTTTGATGCTGCACGCGTGGTGCAGAATTCAGCGTCTGTTCGCAGTCCGCTCACGGTGTGTTGAGGAAGGGCGCAGAAACTTGGAGGTGTTCGGAGAGAACGCTTTCCAGGAGACGACGCCATGCAGCCTTGCTCGCAGGTATCTCACATCTGGCAGGAACCTGATGCCGCCGCCGGTTACAGGGCCGGTGTCTCACTCCACAGCCATACAAGCCTTTCGCAGGAAACGCTTTCGTTTGTGCATGCTATGTGCACAACGGTGCCTCTCGTGGGCATAGCGCTGGAGGCTTGCGCGAAGCGAACCAGGCGCCGCCGCGGGCTCACGCTGGACTTCGAATCGGCCCACTGGCGTCCGCCGCTGGTGCCGCTGATGGCCTATGAGCTGGAGCATGGACAGATCGTCGACCAGGGCTTGGAGGCGATGGTTTCGCTTACGGACCACGACGATATCCAGGCGCCGCTGCTGCTGCGGACTATTCCCATTGCACGCGGCATCCCGGTCTCGACCGAGTGGACGGCACCCTTCGGCGCGACCGCCTTCCATCTCGGCATCCATAACCTGCCAAGCGCGGACGGCCCGGAGTGGATGGAGCGCTTCAAGGCGTATACCGCGGCTCCTGACGAAGACCTGCTGCACACGATGCTGGCCGAGTTGCATGGCATCGAGCAGGTGCTGATCGTTTGCAACCACCCGGTCTGGGACCTGTACAAGATTGGCGATGCGCGGCACATGCAGGAGCTGGATCGCTTTCTCGAACGCAACAACGAGCTGCTGCATGCGTTCGAACTGAACGGCCTGCGCCATGCGCGCGAGAACGGGCAGGTGATGGTGCTGGCGCGACGCTGGAGCCAGCTCCTGATTTCGGGAGGAGATCGGCATGGGCTCGAAGCAAACGCGTGCCTCAACCTGACCAACGCGCGCAACTTCACCGAGTTCGTGCAGGAGGTGCGCGTGGAACGAAGAAGCCATATCCTCTTTATGGAGCAGTATGCGCGGCCCTGGGAACACCGCATTCTTGACTCGACCATCGAGGCCATCTGCGATCATCCGCAGTTCAGCCCAGGCTGGCAGAAGTGGGACGATCGTGTGTTCCATCTGGATCAGAAGGGTGTCATGCGCCCTATCTCACAGCTTTGGCCCAAAGGCCGTGCGCCGCGTGCGATGCGCGCCGTACTGCTGGGCGTAAGAATGTGCCGGCTGCGTACGTTGGGCCGGGTGCTAAGCCTGCTCTATGGCAAGGGCACGACCAACGAAGGAAGCGCCGCGGTGCGGGAAGCGGCGTAGAGCAACTCGCCTCCTTTCCGTAGCGAGCGACTCAGACGCGACCTTCGGGCTGCTCGCGAATGTCGAGGTGCTCGTTGGTAAAGGGACGTTCGCGGAACGTCGTCCAGAGATAATTGACCGTGTAACGCAGCGCCATGGTGAGAATACCTTCCTTCTTAAGGCGTCGAGCGGAAGAGAGCATCTTGAGCTGAAAGGTAAAACGTACTTGGCCGATCTCATTGAGGCGGCGAGCGACGTCGGTATCTTCGCCATAGAAGGGAATGGCGAGATTGAAGCCGCCGATGCGCTCGAGTCCGCGGCGGGCAACGACGAAATTGCCGCCCTGCACCATGGAGCCCACGCGGAAGACGAAGCGATTGAGCGCGTAGCTGATGTAGGCGAGTGAGTAGAAGACGCGTACGAGGATCGCCTGCGAGGGCGTGACGTCGAAGTAAACCAGCGGGCCGGAAAGCGCGAGCATGGCGGGCCTCGCGTCGAACTCGGCGAGAACCTGCTGAATCCATCCGTCGGGCAGGCGGGAGTCAGCGTCCACGTTGGCGATCAGGTCGCCGGAGGTGCGCTCGAAGCCCGCTTGACGCGCATGGGTGAGGCCCTTGCGCGGTTCGTCGACCAGGAGGACCTCAGGGTACCGGGCAGCAATGGCGGCGGTTCCATCGGTGCTTGCATTGTTGACGACGATGATCTCGCTCGAGACTGCGAGTGTACGCGTCTGGGTGAGGATGGATTCGAGGCAGGCGGCGAGATAGGCTTCTTCGTTGTAAGCGGGGACAACAAAGCTGAGGCGCATGCCGCGATTTTGCCCCTCCCAGATGATCGAGAGGTGAACAGTTCAAGAGTTTACGGTGAAACAACGCAGACAGGATGCCGTCGAACGGCATCCTGTCTGCGGTTGAACTACGAAGCCAGGCTATCGCGCATAGCTTTTACTTTGTTGTGAGACTGCAGGATGTGTTGCTGCTGGCGGCTCAGAATGCTCTGCAGCGAAGACGACTGCAGGCCACCTGCGAGCGCTTCCTGGTAGACCTTCTTGGCCGCATCTTCACCTTGCTCCGCGGTTTCGAGCAAGGTGTGGTCGCCGCCGCCGAGGCTTGCCTTGACGTCTCCCCAGACGCGGTGGACGGCACCTGCTGCAGTTCCGCCGACATCGTCCGAGCCGGAGGTGCCAAGGGCGGCCTCCAGTTCACGGGCGAACTCGCCGCGCGTTTTCCCTTCCTGCATAAAGAAGGACTTTCCTTCAGGGTTCTTCAGATGTTCGCCGATGTCTGGAAAGCCTTTTTCTCCGTCGTGGAGCACTGCGATGACTGCTTTAACGAGTGTGTTTTGGTCTGCCATAATAACCTCGCTCGTTTGGAAGCGAATGGGCCGCAGATGGATGCCTTTCAGCATTCGATGATGTTGAGCGCGAGACCGGCGAGCGAAGTTTCCTTGTAGCGGCTTTGCATATCCATGCCGGTGCGGTACATGGTTTCGATAATCTGATCGAGCGAGAGTTTGTGGCCTTCGGTTTCGTGCATGGCCATGCGGCAGGCGTTGACGGCTTTGACCGCGCCCATGGCGTTGCGCTCGATGCAGGGGATTTGTACCAGGCCGCCGATGGGGTCGCAGGTCATGCCGAGGTTGTGCTCCATGGCGATTTCCGCGGCATGCTCGACCTGCGCGTTGCTTCCATTGAGCGCGGCGACCAGGCCGCCGGCGGCCATGCTGCAGGCCACGCCAACCTCGCCCTGGCAGCCGACTTCGGCGCCCGAGATGCTGGCATTTTCCTTGTAGAGAATGCCGATGGCGGCCGCGGTAAGGAAGAAGCGGATCAGGCCCTGCTCTTTTTCTGCCGAGGATTTCTCTGTCTCGATGAAGCGCAGATAGTAGTTGGCGATGGCGGGAATGACGCCTGCGGCCCCGTTGGTGGGGGCAGTCACGACGCGTCCGCCGGCTGCATTTTCTTCGTTGACGGCGATGGCGTAAAGCGACACCCAGTCGAGCGGGGCGAGCGGGTCGCGCGCGGCGGCACCGGCATCGAGCTGCTGGGCGCGCTCGAACAGGCGCGGCGCGCGGCGGCGCACATTGAGGCCGCCGGGCAGGATGCCTTCGGTGGTGATGCCTCGCTCGGTGCACTGCTGCATGGCGCGCCAAAGGGCGAGAATGCTGGACTGGATGGCCGTCTTCGAATCCGGACGAACCCAGGTTTCGGAAGCGAGACCCGGGGCACCCGGGATGCTGCCCGGCCGGACGATGGTGTCATTCGAGGCCTCGAGCAGGGCACACTCGTTGGCGAGGATCAGCTCGGCGATGGTTAGGCCGGCTTGCCCAGCAAGCCCGAGCAGCTGGGCGGCGCTCGAGAAGGGATAAGGCACGATGCGCGGGGCGACCTGCTTTTCCTCCGGGTCGGGCGCGAGCTCCGCCGCCGAAAGGATGAAGCCGCCGCCGACCGAGTAGAAGACCTGTTGCGCGAGGATGGTGCCGGCGGCGTCCAAGGCCGTGAAGCGCATGCCATTGGGGTGCGAGGTGGCGGCCTGCGCGCCCGGCGGATACATCTCGGCGCGATGGAAAAGCAGGTCGGTTGACTCGTCGAACGCGATGGCCCGCAGGCCGGCGAGTTGAAGCATGCGAGAGGTGCGGATGCCTTGGAGCATGGCGTCAATGGAGCCCGGATCGACAGTGTCGGGTGCCTGGCCGGAGAGCCCGAGCAGGATGGCGCGGTCGGTGCCGTGGCCGATGCCCGTGTGGGCGAGGGAGCCGTAGAGCTCGGCGCGCAGGGTCACGACAGACGCGGGGAACTCGAGCTCCTGCACGAAGCGCAACGCGGCGCGCATGGGCCCAACGGTGTGGGAGCTGGAAGGGCCGATGCCGATTTTGAAGAGTTCGAAGAGGCTTGTGTTCATGGCTTAGGTCGCCTCCTCATTGTATGGGGCTGAGGATAGCGACCGCGCGCCGAAGCCCGCAGTCTATGAACGCTATAGATGTGGGCGGCTACTGGATGGCCAGGCTTTCGAGGCTGACCGGCGCAACGCCCATGCGCAGCAAGCCGATCTGATCGGCGGCGGCCTTCGAAAGATCGATGATGCGGCCGGCGCTGAGGATGCCGCGATCGTTGATGTACACGATGACGGAGCGGCCGTTTTTCAGATTAGTGACCTTCACGCGGCTGCCCAGCGCGAGCGTGTTGCTTGCGGCCGTCAGCTTCTCGCTGTCGAACAACTCGCCGCTTGCGGTGCGGTGCCGGTCGAGCGCGCGGCCGTACCAGCTGGCCAGGCCGTGGCCGAGGTTGGCGACGGGGGCGATCACTTTCTCCAGCCTGGGCAGAAGCGCCGTCTCGATGGAGGGCTGAGTGGGCTTGGGGCTGGCATCCTTTTTCACATCCGGGTTCTGCTGCGGGGGGCTGGCGAAGGCTATGCCGTTGGCCAGAATGGTGCCGAGAATGAGCGCTGCACGCAGCGATTCCAAAATCATGCGATCTCCGTAAACGTACCCGCCGCAAGTGGTCCGGCTGCCACCCAGTCACGGCTGGGACGTCGAAACTGCAACCCGGTTAGTTTATCAAACAGGCTCCATTCCAGAGCAGATTATCTTGCCGGCAGGCCATCGATGGGCCCGCGATCATCGTCTGGAGGGCGAATCTACACAGTAAACAAAAGATTGTGGCGGGCGCAAAAAGCTGCCCCATACTAGACCTTATCGAGGCTCCCTTGCGGACGCCGGATCAACCCTTAGGAACTTATGTATCCCACCGCCGCACCCTACTTCGTCTTCCTGGTAGCGGTTTGCCTGCTCTACTGGGCCGCGTACCGCTACCGCGCATGGCGGCTTGCGGTGCTGGTGGCGGCGAGCCTTTTCTTCCTTGCCAAGTTCGGGCTGGGCTGCCTGCTGCTTGTGCCCGTGGCGGCAACGCTGGATTTTTTCTTCGGCCTGGGCATCGGGCGCAGCCAGAGCAAGCCTGTACGGCGCCTGCTGCTGGGGGGCAGCCTGCTGCTGAACGTGGGCCTGCTGGTCGCAGCCAAGGGCTTTGGCGCGCAGCTTAGCTGGCTGTTTACGCTCAGCCTTTCGTACTACTGCTTCCAGCAGATGAGCTACACGATCGACATCTTTCGCGGCGATGGCGAGCCCACTACGAACTTCCTGCATTACTTCTCCGCCGCGACGTTCTTTCCGGTCATCACGGCCGGTCCCATCAATCGCCTGACAGACCTCATCGGCAAAGTGGAGCGGCCGTTTTCGCTCGCTGAGCCGAAGAATGCGCGCGCTCTGCTGCTGATCGGCACCGGCCTGGTGAAGAAGCTGCTGATTGCCCAGTTCCTGGCTGACAACCTCGTCAACAGCTTGCTCGACGACCCGAAGCTATACAGCGGGTTTGAGATTCTGATCGCGGTGTGGGGCTATGCGTTCCAGCTCTATTACGATTTTTCCGGCTATACGGATATCGCCATGGGCTCGGCGCTGCTGCTCGGCATCCCGGTGCCGGAGAATTTTCACCGGCCCTACAGCTCGGCCAACATCGCGGAGTTCTGGCGCCGGTGGCACATCACCTTCTCGCAGTGGCTGCGCGATTACGTCTACTTTTCACTACCGTCCGAGCGCAGCTTCAACGCCGCCAAGTTCATCAATCCCGTGGTGACGATGCTACTGGGCGGGCTGTGGCACGGCTTTGGCTGGACGTTTCTTATCTGGGGCGCGATGCATGGCGTGGCGCTTTCCCTCACGCGTGGCTGGCAGGATTGGCGCAAGCGCAACAAGAAAACCGGCTCGAAGCTAGGTCGCTATGTCGCCATCTTTTTCACCTTTCAATTCGTCTGCGCGACCTGGGTTTTCTTCCGTGCGGATTCGGTAGACGATGCGCTGGCCGTGTTCAGCCGCATCGGCTCCATGACGTTTTCGGTCGAGCACATTTCACTGGTTATCGCGCTCTATCTGGCGGCGGCAGTGCTGCTGCATGCGACGCCCGAAAGCTGGTTCGAGCAGGCAGTAGGCTGGTTTGCGCGCACCCCGTTCGTCGTGCAGGCGGCCGCGCTGGTGATCGTCATCCTTGGCCTGCAGGCGCTGGCCGGCAAGGGCGCGGCACCGTTCGCGTACAGCAGGTTCTAGCCATGGCGACCCCCTCAGGACAAACCGGATTCCCCGTCAAGACGGCGCTTGCCATAGCCACGATTGTGGTCGCGCTGCTGGCCTGGCACCGGTTTGTGCCTTCGCCCACGGGGCTGGACTGGCACACGCTGGCGGGCGTGGGCAAGCTGCCGGAGTTGTCGCGCCAGCCGCCGCCGCAAAACGAGGCAGCCCAGGCGT
Source organism: uncultured Granulicella sp. (assembly GCA_964282835.1). Taxonomy (GTDB): domain Bacteria; phylum Acidobacteriota; class Terriglobia; order Terriglobales; family Acidobacteriaceae; genus Edaphobacter. The sequence goes on along the minus strand of OZ196157.1, from coordinate 2,952,379 downwards.
CGGAGCCCGACGTGCCGGGCACAGGCGAGAGCGGCGCCCTCACAAACGCCACGCAGACGGGCACGCCGCAGGCGCATGGACAGCCGCACCCGCAAGGGCCGCAGCAGCCTCCGGGGGCCTTGCTGATCGACAACGCAGGCTCGCTTGACCACTTCTATGCGGCGCTAGAGCGTCTGGAAAAGCATGCGCCGGGAGGCGAGGCCACGGTCATTCATTTTGGCGACTCGCCCACGACCGCCGACCTGATTACGGGCGATGTACGGCAGCAGTTGCAGGCGCGCTTCGGCGATGCAGGGCAGGGCTTCAACCTGGTGGCCAAGCCCTGGGCCTGGTATGGCCATCGCAACATCGACGAGAGCGACCATGGCTGGAAATTCGCCACCGCCGTGGGCTTTATGCGCGAAGGCAATTACGGCATCGGCGGGGCCACGTTCGATGGCAGCGCGGGCGCTTCGACAAAGTTCCAGCTCAACGGCGAACAGCAGAATGCGGTCGATATTTCATGGCAGCAGATGCCCGACGGGGGCCAGGTGGAAATCGATGCGGACGGCAACGCGGTCGGCACGATCGACACCACGAAGGCTTCGCCCACAGGTGCGGGCGGCGTGCAGCAGTTCCAGAACTTTGCCCTGCCGGCGGGAAGCAAAGCGGTGGAGTTGAAGGTGACCTCCGGGCATGTGCGTTTGTTCGGCGTCTCGTTTGAGCGCGAGCAGCCCGGCCTGCTCTACGACAGCATAGGCTTGAACGGGGCTTCGATCACAGTGCTTTCCCGCGCGCTCGGGGCGGATATGATGAAGTCTGGCTTTATGCATTTCCATCCGGACCTGATCGTGATCAATTACGGCACCAACGAAGCGGGCTTCGGCTCGTTCATCGACAAGCAGTACGAAGGCGAGTTGCGCATGGCGATTGCACGGGTTCGCGCCGCGGCACCTGAGGCTTCAATCCTGGTGATGAGCCCGATGGATCGCGGCGAACGCGGCGGAGGCAACTCGATTGAAACCATGGCGACGATCCCTAAGCTGGTCGCCATCCAGGAGCGTGTGTCCGGCGATACCGGGTGCGCCTTCTTCAACACCTTTGAGGCCATGGGCGGTGAGGGCACCATGCAACGCTGGTACGAGAGCAAGCCCAGGCTGGTGGGGGGCGATCTGATCCATCCTTCGCCCGCGGGCGCGAAAATCGTGGCGACGGCCTTTGTCGACCAGCTGCTGCAAGGCTATGCGCGCTATACCGGGCATGCGCCGACTGCCCCTAACCTGACGCCGGCGGCGCACTGACGATTGATGAAACCTGGCCCATTCTTGATGGAATTTCTATACCGGCGGCGCTACTGGATGGTGACCGCCCTGCTGCTCTGGTTTATGGTGCCGGCGCATGCGCAGACTTCGTACGCAAAAAAGAAGACGGCTGCGAAGACCTCGGCAGCAGCGCTGAAGACTACCAAGACACCCTCGCAAGCTGCAGCCAGGGCTTCGGCTTCTAGCCACCCGAGCAGGACTGCGTCGAGCACGCCCGCCGGAACAAAGTCGAAGAACCATGCAGCGGCTACGCGGAGCAAAGCCGGCACACGAACAAGACCTTCGCGCGGCGCGCAGTATGCCTACCGAACAGGCCATGGCGATCGCGGGATCGGTACATTGAAGCCGCCGACCCGTTACACGACACCGCTGCCGGCCCCGCCTGTGCTCGAAGAACGCACGCCCGTGGAACAGACGCCCGTGGAGCCTGTGCCGGTGGTGCCGGTGCTGAGCGGTGCGGCGGCCATCGAGAACGTGGCGCAGCTTGATCGATTCTTCGCGCAGCTCAAAACGCTTGAAGCAACCGGTCCGAGCACCGCAACCGACACCGTGCGCATCCTGCAATTCGGCGATTCGCACACGGCGGCGGACATGTTTACGGGCCGCATGCGCAGCTTGTTCCAGGTGCATTTCGGCAATGGCGGCGCGGGTTTCACGTTCGCGGGTCATCCCTTTGCCGGCTATCGCATCTTGGGCACGAGCCGCTCGCAAAGCGCAGGCTGGATGAGCGAAGGCGTGCACTTTACGCAGATCGAAGATACCCGCCTGGGGCTTGGCGGCGTCGCAAATACGGCGCGGCGTGGCGGCGAAGATATCACGCTCGACGCACCATGCACGAAGGTTGAGCTGCAGTATCAGGATCAACCCGGCGGAGGCGGCTTTTCGCTGCTCGAAGACGGCACCACGTTGAGCACGAACTCGACCGACAACACCACCGGGCCAGAGACCCTGACTGCAACCTGTACGCCCAAGGTGGTGCATCATTTCGAGGTCATCACGGATTCCTCGCTGCCTGTGCGCCTGCTGGGTTTTGTGACCGAGCAGCCGGGCATCACCTACGAGGCACTGGGGCTGAACGGCGCGGAGGCCGGGCTGATGCTGCGCTGGAACCAGCCCATGTTTCAGGGCTACCTGCGGGAGCGCGATCCGGCGCTGATCGTGCTGGCCTATGGGACCAACGAGGCGGGCAACAAGAACTGGACGTTTGAAGCCTACCGCGACCTGCTGGCGCGGCTGGTGGACATGCTGCATGCGACGGTGCCGGGCGCTTCCATCCTGGTGATGGGCCCGCCGGATCGCAGTGTGCGCTCGGGCTACGGCACGCGCCGGCATGCCGCGGCCTGGACGCCGTACAGCAACACGCTGCACATTACCAATGCGCAGCGCGAAGTTTGCCGCACGCATGGGTGCGCGTTCTGGAGCTGGCGCGACCGCATGGGCGGCCTGGGCAGCATGAATCGCTGGGAAGCCGACGGCCTGGCGCAGCCCGACCACGTGCACTTTACCAGCCGCGGCTATGTACAACTGGCCGACTTTCTTTACTCTGATATCCTCGCTGCGTACGATGCGTGGAAGGCCGGCAATACGGCGCTTTCCCGTTCGGGCGCAAGACCGAGGGTAAGTTTTTCCAAGGTAAGATAACCGTTTTAAAGGGACTCCTTTATGGCAGATCGCGGATTGATTTTGAAGTCGATACAGGCAGTGGCCGACAAGCAGGAAACGCCTGCAGACGATGAAAGCCTGTTCGACTCAGGGCTGCTCGATTCGTTCACCCTCACCGACCTGGCGGCGGAGCTCGAGAAGAACTTCACCATCAAGATTCCGGATGCCGACCTGACGCCGCGCAAGTTCGAGACCATCGACAAGATCGACGCGTACGTGACGGCGAAGCAGAAGTAGCCATGAGCTATCTGGCCGGCTTTGGCAAATACCTCCCGCAGCGCCGCATGGGGAACGAAGAGCTCGCGGCAGCGCTCGGGGTCGAGCCCGCGTGGATCGTGCAGGCCTGTGGGATCGAAGAACGTCGCTACGCCGGACCCGATGAAAGCGTGGTCGATCTGGGCTGCGCGGCTGCGCTCGACTGCCTGAAGAATGCCGGGATCGCCGCTGAAACCATTGGCTTGCTGCTGGTGGCGAGCGGCTCACCCGACGTGTTTTGCCCCGGGCCGGCAAGCGCGATCGCTGCGCAGCTGGGCATGGGCACAACACCGGCGATCGACCTGCCGATCGCGAGCGCAGGCTCCATCGCGGCCATGGTGCTTGCGGCCTCGCTTGCCGCGCGCTTCGGCAACGTGCTGGTGGTGGCGAGTGAGATTATGTCGCGGCGCATCGTGCGCGAGCCCGAGGGCAAGGAGACGGCGATCCTGTTCGGCGATGGTGCGGGTGCGTGCCTGCTAGCGAAAGATAAGGGCCTGGCGCGGATCACCGCCACGGCTCTGCACAGCGATGGCGAACGTGCCGGCGTGATCTCGGTGCGCGATGGACGTTTCCAGATGGAAGGTGTCGCGGTCATCCGGCAAGCCGGCCAGCGCCTGCCTGAGGCCATGGCGGAAGTGCTTGCTGCAGGCGGTGTCGAGGCTTCGGCCGTGGGGCAGTTCGTGGTGCATCAGGCCAACCTGAAGCTTCTGGAGCGCGTAGCGAAGACCCTGAAGGTGGAGTCCGGCCGGCTGTTTACCAACATCCAGCAGTATGGCAACACGTCGTCGGCCTCTATGCTGATCGCGGCCGCCGAGTGGTTCGAGGGTACGGGGGCGATTGAGGCACCGGTGGTGTTTGCGGGGTTTGGAGCGGGGTTGAGTTGGGGCGCGGTGCTTGCTGTGCCGGTCTCCTCTACTGCGGCCTAAGCGTCAGCGTGTGGCTTGCGGAGGCCTTCACCGCTGCATCGCTGAAGTGGAACGGGAATGTGGTGCCATGCAGCCAGGCAGGGAATTGATCCAGGAACCACGGACTCGCCGGATTGCTCGATTCGCCGGCAACAAGGTTCAGGGTTGAGCTGTCAAGGTCGGCTAGCGAGACGGTGAGCCGCTGCGAGGGGCCGAAGGTGTGAGCTACCTGTTTGACCGTTGTAGTGTCGCCGGATTGCGGCTGGGGGCCGGCCGCGGTGGGCCAGCCCAGGAGCCCGCGCAGAAGCTCAGACTGCGCGTAGACGGGGGCGTCGATCTCGACTGTATGCTCGTCGCCGTAGCGCCAGGTAGTCAGGTCCGCGGGCGCGCGCGTGTCGATGAGCGCGCGATCCACCACCGCGGTCAGGAAGTCGTTCCAGTCTGTGGTGCCGGCTGGTAGCCAGCGTGGCGGCTGGTGCTGCAGCAGCTGCTCGAGCGCGTAATCCCGCTCGCCCCAAAGATAAAGGTTGCCGAAATCAGCCTGTGGCTTGCCTTCGAGATGAGCACTGAGCAGCATGGGCCAGAGCGTAGCGTGCACCGCAGCGGCAAGCGCGGCGGCGGGCGAGTCCGTAGACATGCGGCCGTTCCAGTTGCGCAGCAGGTCGGCGGCCTGGTGGAGCGATTTGCTGCGGCCGGGCTTGTAGTTGCCGCTTGCCAGCCTGGGGCTGTGGTCGAGCGCGTAGGCCACGCGCTGCGCGAGCACATGGTCGAAGTCGGAGTACACGTCTGTCTGGATGCCGAGCATGTCGGCAGGTACAAGACCCTTGCGCCCGGCCAGCACATGCCAGATCCGTTCGTTCCGGTAGGGAGCCCTCCAGTCCAGCGTGATGGGATAGGGATAGTCGTCGGGCTCGACGCGCGCGTTGGCAGTGGCGATGACGCCGCCCGGCGGATCGAAGGCCTGTGGCAGCTGATCGAAGGGGATGTAGCCGGTCCACTCATGCGTCGCGGATGGAACCAGTGGCACCGGGCTAAGCGGGCCGGAAAGCTGCGGGGCGACAGGCGCTGCGGGAGCTGCGATTGCGGTGTGGGTGAGTGGACCTGGAGCGTTGCGGAGGTCCGGGCTTACGGCTGGATCGCGTGGCTCCACGGGGTTGGCGAGCGTGGGGTCGAGGCTGGGGGTGACCGCGTTGCCGGGCCCGCGCATGGGAATGCGGCCGAGGGCGTGATAGCCGATGTGGCCGGCATCGTCGGCATAGACGACGTTCTGGGCAGGGCCGCCGAAACGCGAGACGGCGGCAAGGAAGCTGGGCCAGTCGTGGGCCTGGGCGATCTGGAGCGTAGGCAGTTCCAACATCTTCGGGTCGTAGAGCGTCCAGCGCAGGGCCAGCGGGCGCGTTTCGTTCTTCAGCACGGGCGTGAGGATCGGCGTGAGGGCGTCACCGTGACGCGTGGCCTGGATGTCGAGGGTCTCGTCGCGCCCGTGCTTGACGGCGATGTGTTCGGAGAGATGGACGACAGGCTGCCAGGAGCCATCGGCCGCCTGGAACTGCTGCGTGTCACCCGAGCCGCGCAGGGTTTCGATGTAGACGTCCTGCACATCGGCACCGAGATTGGTGAAGCCCCAGGCGACGTGGTTGTTGTGGCCCACAACGATCAAAGGCAGGCCGGGAATGGAGACGCCGGCGACGTGCAGGCCGCCCTCGCTGGCTGCTAGATCGGCCTCGTACCAGATGCCCGGCAGGCTGTGGTTGAGGTGCATGTCGTTCGACAGCAGAGGCTTGCCGGAGGCGGTGTGGGCACCGGAGACGACCCAGTTGTTGGAGCCGGCGGTGCAGTCGGGGCAGGCATCCGTAGCCTGCCCACTCATCGCTTGAAGCAGACCCATTTGCGACAAGGGCGCGATGAATGAGGCACCTGGACCACCTGGAGCACCCGGAGCAACTGGGCTTGGGACTTCGAGGCTTGCATTTTGGCTCTCGTCAAGCGGCACTTCCTGGATGGGCGGGCCGGGAATCGTGAGGTCGGGTTCGGGCGTGGTTGGCGGGTGGTCGCGCCAGGAGCCGGTGGGGTAGAGATCCGGGACGAGCTCGGCGGGCAGGCGGGCAGTAAGGGCTTCGCGCGCGAGCTTGGTAGGGTACTGGTTGGTCAGGTCCTGGAACATGGCGAGCGAGACCAGGATGGAGTCGCGCGGGCTCCAGGGCGCGGGCTTGTAGGAGAGAATGTGAAACTCAAGCGGCAGATGACTCTGCTGCTGTGCGATCGAGGCGTTGACGCCACGCGCATACACCTCGAGCAGGTGGAGCTGGTCCGGAGGCAATTGGGTGATCGCACGGTCGGCCGCGGCGCGAACCTGCAGGGTGCGCTGCAGGCGATCGTGCGGCAGCATGGAGGCACCGAGAACCCCGGCCAGCTCGCCGGCAGCGTGGCGGCGTAGCAGGTCCATCTGGAAGAGGCGGTCGCCGGTGGTGACAAAGGCCTGGGCAAAGACGAGGTCGTCGATCGAAGCGGCGCGGAGGTGCGGGACGCCGTGCTCGTCGCGCTGGACGGCGACGGATGCGGACAGACCCTCGACTGTGAGCGAGCCATCCAGCTGCGGCAGGGCGGCGCGACTGGTGCCGCGAACCCAGGCCCGCGCGGCGAACCAGCCGGCGAGGAGGAGGACGAACAGCAGGGCAAAAGAGACAGCGGTTGCCTGGCCCAGGCGACGGGGGGTGCGCCACTCGGGGATGGGTGTGGCCGTGGGTACGGGGTCGGCTGCGTGCATGCGACGTGTTTGAAGCTGGGGTTCGAGGTTGTTGTCCATGCTCCAACGAGTCTAAATGTGCAGCGCTTTTGAGGCGAAATCCTGCCCTGATGGGGTGGCGGGCGGGGCCTGGTCCGGACTCTGATCTGGAGTTAGCGGGTAGGCGCGGCGGGGCAGGGTGAGGTGGATGACGAGGGCGAGAAGGAGCAGCGTGGGAATGACGAAGAGGCTGCCTTCGGGGCCGGTGCTGCCGCCTGAGAGGAGCTCGCGGCCGAGGGGGTGGCTGTTGAACAGGTGCCCGACGGCCGGGATGCCGGAGTCCGAAACGCCGTAGAAGAAGGTCTGGGCCCAATCCCAGGCCGCGTGCATGCCGATCGCCCACCAGAGAGTTCCGGTGCGGTAGAGCGAAAAGGCGAAGACGGCTCCGGCGAGACCTACGGCGAGGATGCCGGCCGTGGTTTCGCCGGGGTTACCGATGTGGCCCACCATGAACAGGCAAACCGAAAAGAGGAATGCCGCGATGCAGAAGCCGATGACATGGGAATGACGGTTGCCGGGCGAGAGAGCGCGGGTGAGCCCCGCAACGCCGCGCGCCACGGTGTACTGGATGTAGCCGCGGGTGAAGAACTCTTCGAAGAGCCCGACCAGGAGAAAGGCCGCGGCCCATTTGCCTGCGGATAGGAGAGCCTGTACGCCATGGAGGGCAACACCGTCGAAGGCGATCGAATGGGTGACGCGAAGGACGCCGATGAGTGCGGAAAGGGCGATGAAGCCCCAGCAGAGACCTGCCAGGAAATCCGGCAGGGCGCGCCGCAGACCGAGGCCGAAGCGTGCCAGGGGCCGGCGTTCTACAAGGCTCATCAGGAGAGAAGCGAGGGCAAGAAGCACAAACTCGACTCCGTCGTTGACGATGGTGCGGCGTGGAGCCAAGGGCTGATGCGCTCCATCGGATGATGGCTTGTTCAGCAGGTGAAAGTGCGCGATGGCGGCGTTGATAGCGAAGCTGAGCGCGACAAGGATGAGGGCGAAGAGCGCTAACGACCAGCCGGCGCGCAGGCCGTCGTCACCAAAAAAGAGGTTACTCAGGAAAGAATTTTCATCGTCCTCATGAGGCGGGATCGTAGCCTGAACCCGGGTCGTAGATGAACTGCTATCTATCTGCGTGGGAACGGCTTGCGGTTGCTGTGAAGGTGTTGGCTCTGCAAGGGACAAGGTTGACTCCGAGGACGCGGTATATCGTTTGCCAATTGGTACGCAGGGAGTAAGACGAAGGTTCCAGCGCTTTCTGTGCGAGGCTAAAACTGAGACTACAGGAGAGCGGGAACCATGCTGTTTCGTGTGTTGCACCACAATCATTGCTTCGACGGTGCGTGTTCGGCGGCGATGTTTGCGAAATTTCACCGCGAGCGTATAGGCGGTGCAAGTGGTTACGAATTTGTAGGTTTGCAGCATGGGCCGAAGGGTGGCGTGGAAGATGCGGTTTTCGGGCCGGGCGAGAACGCGATTGTGGACTTCCGCTATTCACGCTCGCCGAAACTGACGTGGTGGTTCGATCATCACCAGAGCGCGTTTGCGACGGTGGAAGACCGCGCCGCGTATGAGGCCGGGCAGCATGGCGCGTTGCGTGAGCGGCAGTTTTTCGATCCACTTTTCGTCTCCTGTACGAGCTGGATTGCGCATGTGGGCAGGACGCATTTCGGCTTCGAAACAGGTAGGTTGAGCGACCTGTTGAAGTGGGCCGACATTATCGACGGCGCGCGCTTCGAGAGTGCGGAGTCGGCCGTGGAGATGAAGGCTCCGGCGATGAAGCTGGCGCTGGTGATCGAGAATGTGGCCGACACCACGTTCATCCCGCGTGTCATCCCCATGCTGACAGAGATGACGTTTGCCGAGGTGATCGAGCAGCCGTTTGTGAAGGAAAAAATCGGGCCGCTGTGGGAGCGGCACCTGCAATCGATGGAACTGGTGCGCGAACGGGCCGCGGTGGAGGGCGGCGTGATCTACATGGACCTGACCGATCGTGAGACCGAGGCGCTGAACAAGTTCATTCCCTACTACTATCACTCGGAGGCGACGTACCTAGTGGTGCTTTCGCGTTCGAGCGCGCGGACCAAGGTGTCGGTGGGGACGAGCCCGTGGACTACGAGGCCGGTTGAGACTTTGGTGAACCTAGCGGCCATCTGCGAGCGCTTTGGCGGCGGCGGGCATGCTCGGGTCGGGGCGATCAGCCTGGGTGCGGATGAAGTGGCCAGAGGGCGGGAGATTGCGCAGGGGATTGTAGCTGAGTTGCGGGCCGCGCTCTAGCGATGTGTGCGTGCATCTGCGAAGACGGAAGCAGATTCTCTGCGGGAATGGCAACAAGAAAGGCAAGAGCGACCGCGGATTCGCTCGGGAATTACAACAAGGGTTTGCGTCAGGTGCGGATGTGGGTTGGGAGCATTTTCGTCACATCGTTGAAGATGACCACGGCGGCGAAGAGGATGAGGCAGACGAAGGCTACCTGGTAGATACGCTCTTTGAGCTGCTGGTTGATGTCGCGGCGCATGAGCGACTCGACGAAGAGGAAAACGATCATGCCCCCGTCGAGGATGGGGAATGGCAACAGATTGAAGATGCCGAGCTGCAGGGAGATCATGGCCATGGTGCCGATGACGGTGCTTGGACCTTCGTTGAAGGCCTGATGCACCTGCACGCCGATGCCGATGGGGCTCGAAAGCGACTTGACGGAAACTTCGCGGGTGAAGAGCCGGCCGATGATGACGAAGACGAGTTTTGAACTCTTCAGGTTGACGTCCCACGATTCCTGGGCAGCCTTGGCGAAGGGCATACGCTGAAGACGGGTGGGAGGCTGGACGTTGTTGAAGCCTAGCTTGTAGGCCTTGCCTTCCGGCGTGTCCATGATCACCGGAATGGCGGTGAGGGCAAGGGTCTGAGCGTTGCGTCCGACCTGCAGCTGCAGGGGCCTGCCGCCCTGATCTTCCAGGTAGGCGGCCAGGGCCTGGACGGAGTGAAAGGCCTTGCCATCGGCGGATAGGATGCGATCACCGGGCTGGAGGCCGGCGCGTGCAGCGGGAGTGTCCTGCGCGGTGAGAGAGGCGACCTGCAGGGGTGCGTCCTGCTGAACGGGCACGAGGCCAAGGTGGGCGAAGTCGAAGTCCTGGGGCTTGTCTTTGGTGTCGACGGTGAGGGTGGTGTCGACGCGGTGGCCCTGGTGGAGAAAGGAGAAGGGCTCGGTCTTGCCGGGTTCGTTGCCGGCGTAGACGGTGATGTCGTCCCAGGTTGGGTTGTCCCAGCGATCGAAGCGGAGGATGCGATCGCCGGGCTGGATGCCGGTGCGGCCGATGGGTGAGTTGGCGGTGACGTAATCGGCGGTGACGGGCTGGTTGCGGTACGCGGGCACTTCGTTGTGGCTGGCGAAAAGGCCGGTGAGGAGCGCAAAGGCCAGGATGAAGTTGGCGATGGGGCCGGCGAGGGTGATGAGGGTACGCTGCCAGCGGGGGTGGTTCTGGAGTTCGCCGGGATCCTTGCTGGCGACGCGCTGCTCGGAACCCGAGATGGGTTCGTCGCCGACGCCGGCCATCTTGACGTAGCCGCCGAGCGGGATAAGGTTGACGCAGTAATCGGTGCCGTTGCGCACGACGCCGAAGAGACGCTTGCCGAAGCCGATGGCGAAGGTTTCGACGCGAACGCCGCAAAGCTTGGCTACGGCGAAGTGGCCGAACTCGTGCACGAGAACCATGACGCCGAGGACGATGGCGAGTTGCGGGATGGCGAAGATGCCGGAAGCTGCGGAGAAATGCATTAGTTTGCGCCTGCTGCGATGACCGGTTGAGCCAGCACCTGTTGGGCCAAGACTTCCTGGGCCACAAGCCGGGCGTGTTGATCGAGTTCGAGGACCCGGGATATAGACTCGGGGTTCTCGGCGGGGGTTAGTTCGAGGACGCGCTCGATGGTTTGGGGGATGCCGAGGAAGGAAAGGCGGCCTTCGAGGAAGGCGGCGACAGCGATCTCGTCGGCGGCGTTGAGGGCGATGCAGGCGGCCTGGCTGTGGGCGGCGGCCTCGTAGGCGAGGCGCAGGCAGGGAAAACGGCTGAGGTCTGGGGGGGAGAAGTCGAGGTGCGAGAGCGCTTCGAGGTCGAAGGTTAAGTTGGATTGTGGGCGCTCGGGGTAAGCGAGGGCGTAGAGGATGGGCAGGCGCATGTCGGTGACGGAGATCTGCGCGAGGATGCTGCCGTCGATGAACTCGACGAGCGAGTGAACGGTGGACTGGGGGTGGACGGTGACGCGGACACGCGCGGGCGGCAGGGCGAAGAGGCGGCAGGCTTCGATGACTTCAAAGCCCTTGTTCATCATGGTGGCGGAATCGATGGTGATGCGGCGGCCCATCACCCAGGTGGGATGCTTGAGGGCTTGCTGCGGGGTGATATTGGCGAAGTCGGCGGCGGGCGTGGAGCGGAAGGGACCGCCGGACGCGGTAAGCCAGATCTGCTTGACCTCGGCGGGGGTACCGCCGCGCATGGCCTGGTGGATGGCGTTGTGCTCGCTATCGATGGGGAGTAGCGGGACGTGGTGGGCGGCGGCGGCGGCCATGATGAGGTCGCCGGCAGCGACGAGGCACTCCTTGTTGGCGAGCCCGATGGTTTTGCCGGCGAGGATGGCCGCGTAGGTAGCTTCAAGCCCGGCCACGCCGACGATGGCCGAAACGACGAACTCGACCTGCGGGTGGGTGGCGACGGCGATGGTGCCGGCAGTGCCATGCAGGACTTCGACGCCGGTGACGCCGGCCTGGCGGAGACGGATGCGAAGGGTCTCGGCAAGCTGCTCGGTGGCGAGCGAGATGAGGGTGGGGCGCCAGCGGACGGCCTGCTCGAAGGCGGCGTCGACGTTGGTGCCGGCGGCGAAAGCGATGGGGCGGTAGCGATCGGGGAACTGCTCGCAGATGGACAAGGTGGATTGGCCGATGGAGCCGGTGGAGCCCAGGATGGCGACATTCTTCACTGGTTTAGTTTCGCAGATTGTGTCGGTCATGTGGCTCCTTTCATGGGCCTGGCCCCACCCCCCTTTCTTCGCTAAAGTCTTCATTCTACTTGGGATGCGTCGTGAGGGCGGTGCAAAATATTCATTCTGTTGTGGTTATGGCTAAAGTCCTGAGAACAAAGAAAAAGCCCGGACCTCGGGTCTGGGCTTTCTTGTCTCCTAGTTAAATGCTAGCAGGTTGGATGAGGAAGTACGCCAAGTTTGTTTGCAATGGGGGCGCGGGTTTTGTTGTGGGTGGGGGTTGACAGGAAATTTTCCACAGGGTGGAGATCCGGCTCGGATTCGAATCCGCGTTCGTCCTGACGTGAATATCTCCGGTGGCTCGAGCACCCAGGTCTTAGAAGCGAGACCTTCACCCCAGCGATCAAGTGCGATCGCCGGGAACCCCGGACCTCGGGCACCCGGCCCTTGCCGCTATCCCGTCTAGTTGCGGAGGAGGGCTCGGGTGGATTCGGTGATGGCACCGTAGAGGGCGTGGGAGGCCAAGCCTTCGACGTGCAGGATGCCGGGGGTCTCGGTGGCCGCTGGCAGAAGGCCGAGCATGGGCAGGGCTACCTCGTTCGAGGCGAGGAAAAGGCTGGTGCCGAAGGCGGTGCCGTGGCCGAAGGTGAGATTGGGATGATACTCGGCAAGGATGCCGTAGACGCCGGCGCAAAGGGCTCCGAAGGCGTAGTGGGTGAGCGGTGTGGCGACGGCGCGTTGCTGCTGGGTGAGGTCTGAGCCCGTAGCGGCGCGGGTAAGGGTGCGGGAGGTTTCGGCGTGGGCGACGTGGTAATTGATGGTCTGGCGGGCTTGCTGCCGGGCCAGGGTGGGGTCCCGCTCGAGTGTATTGGCGGCCGCGCGGGTGGACTTTTCGAGCGTTTGCTTGAAGAGGTCGAGAGCGAGGGTGCCGAGAAGGCCGCCGAGGGCGCCGGAGAGGAAGCCCTTGAGAGGACTGGTGTTTGCCATGTGTGGTGAGAGGGGTGGGGCGGGTGGCGGGATGTATGGGGTTGTCACGACGCTGGGTTGTTGAGTCGCGGTGGACCCATTCATCGCGCTGAGGCTGCGATGAATGGGGCACGGAGGTGCCTAGTGGGTGGGGTCCTGGGCGGGTGGAGGGACGGCGCGGAGGCTGAAGGTGGCGATGGCGGCCGGGCTGGACTCCGGCCGCACCTGCAGGGTGCCGAGGGCCTCGACGGCCGCGGGGGTCTGGTCACGGAGGCGGAAGACCAGGAGTCCGGGTTGGACCTCTTTGGCGGAGAGCAGGTTGAAGCCGCCGGTTTGCTGCCGGAGGGCGAGTTGGGCGGCAGTCGCGGGATCGGGCGCGGCGTTAGGCAGAGCGTCGGCAAGGCCGCTGGCACTTGCCTGGTTGAAGGCGGCAAGCCAGTTGTAGAGGAGGTGGCCGGCGGGGGAATCGGGAATCTGGCCTGTGAGGGCGCCGTCACGCGGCAGGATGACAACGATGGTGGGGTGGACCGGGCTGACGTGATTGCCGTGCTTTGCGGGCACGGGGGCGTCGGCTGGATCGCCGAGGACGATGGTGTCGACCTGGTTTGGGTCGTCCTTGTCGTCCTTGTCAGCGTCGGCGTCGGCCTGGGTTGCGGCGGCGGAGGAGTTGGGGCGGTCTGGGGAGAAGCGGGTATGGCGGACGTGATTCATGGCGTAGATGAAGCAGCAGAGCGCGGCCGCGGCGGCTGCGATCGCGAGAAGGACGACGGCAGGGTGAAGCGGCCGGCGGTCCGTGAGATAGAAGCTGGGGGCGGCATGGACGCGCGTTTCAGCGGGCGACGACTGCTGCATGGGCGAGCGTCCTTTGACGCTGTGGGGGAAGGCGGACGAAGCAGACGCTGCTCGGGTCGACGTTTGCAAACAGTTTAGACGGATTGTAGACGGTGACGTTCCATCGGTTCCAACCGTCATTTTCAGGGGTTATTACCGAGAATGCGACATATCGTTACCGACCCACGGCATTCCTGGGCGACATAAAATTTTCCTGTAGGTTCAGCAGGGGACCGGTCATCGCGGTGGTAAGCAAGGCCATCAGGACGAAAAGCGTAAAGAGTGCCGAACTGAAGATACCTTCACGGTAACCCACGTCAAGAAGGATCAGTTCAACCAGGCCTCGTGTATTGAGCAGCAGACCGAGGCGCCAAGCCTGCTGCATCTGTAATCCACTGAGCCTGGCCATAGTGGCTGCGCCGAGGACCTTACCCGCCACCGCCACGGCGACGATGACCACAAGAGATGACAGGCCGCTCCTTTGAAGGACCCCTGGTTGCATGTGCAGTCCGGTAAGCGCGAAAAAGAGCGGCAAGGTGAGGCTGATCACAGGATCAAGGGCTTTCTGGATCCACAGTAAAAATGAACTGTTTGCAGAGCGGGGCGCACAAAGGCCTGCAAGGAGTGCTCCGCAAAATGGATGTACGCCGAGCATCTCGGTCAGACGCGCACTCGAGAATGCCAGAACGAGCACCACGGCACCCATGAGCCAGGTCGGAAAGACATTGAGGAGACGCTGCAGCAGGGGCCTTGTCACATAAAGCATGGCCGCGACAAACAACGACTGGTAGCAGAGATGGATTACGACCGCTGGCCAGCCGCCCGTACGGTGTACCAGAACGAGGATCACAGACAGGACACACCATCCAAGCACATCGTTCACCGAGGCGCTCAGCAGGGCAATCGATGCCGTACCCTGCTGCTCCGGGTGACCGCTTGCCGCACGTTCCCGCAACATACTTGCGAGCACCGGTAACGCAGTAATGCTCATGGCGGTGCCTATAAGAAGAGCAAAGGCGGTAAAGCCATGAGAGGAAGGAAACCTTCTCCAAAGCAGGGATGCAACTGCAACGCCGAATGCGAATGGCAGGAGCATACTCCCTGCGGTGATCGCCGAGACAACTCGCACTCTGTGGCGGATCGCGCTTAGATCGAGTTCTGCCCCAATCAAAAACAAGAACAGCACCAGACCAATCCGGCTGAGCGTATGAAGCGCGTCTTCCGCACTCAGCGAGAAAACATGTGCCTGCAGCGCCGGCGCAACGCGTCCGAAAACGAGCGGGCCCAGAAGTAAACCGCCTGTGATTTGTCCTACTACCGTCGGCTGGGACAAACGTCGCGCCAAGCGGCCACATCCGAAGGTGACTGCGAGAACAACCAGGACTTCGATCAACACTTGAAGGATGTTCACTGCGGCTGCCTCTTCGTTCGCCTACTGAGACGAAGGCCGATCTCTGTCAGGAGCAGGATTGCACCTGCCGGTCCGATGCGCGCGGCGAGCATGCCCGCCCAGTTAAGCGTCATGCCGCTTAAGGCTTCTGCTGCGCCAAGCGCAAGACCGGCTCCGAGGCAAATACCTCCTCCCCACACGCGAAACTTAGCGGAAAGAAACGTCTTGTCCGCGCCGCGAGTGCCGGCGATGACCCGTAAAGGCGGCTTTGCCAGCCCCACTTCGTCGTAGATGCTGCAGCGAAGATGGGGTTCCTTGATTGTTTCTGCTTCCGCATAGGTGACTGCATCCACCAGCGACGGATGAATGACCGCAACCGTGCCATCGCGGGATCGAGATCCGCGGGCTGACGGTTGGCAAACAAAACAGCAAACTCTCCCTCACTCATATGCTCATTCCAGGATCGGTGAGGATCGCTCTTGTCGAAAAGAGGTATGACTCGTGGGTAGGACATGTCCTCTAGTCTAGCGAGTCGTAACGTGAGCTAAGTACGCAAGACGCAGACAGAAAAGCCCAGCCTGCCTGTGACGGCTGCCCGGTCCTCAGAAACGCCTAAGATGCCGACTTTGATAAGTCCTGTGAAACGCCTTTGTCGCCAGCAGCTGCGGGTGCTGCACGAATGGCTTCAGGGTTTTGTGGCCGTGAGGATGTAGTAGGCCATCGGGCCTATGGGTTTGCCGACGAAGGGCAGCAGGATAGGGGCGAGGATGTTGTTCCAGCGGGCGCGGGACATTTTGCGGGTGCCGAAGACGACGTCGGTGAGGAGGAACTTGAGGGTGACGAAGGGGACCTGCAGGACCGAGAGCGTGACGCGGGACTGGATGGGTTCGACGTGGATACCGGTGAAGCCGAGGCGTTCGAGCTCGGCGGTGACGGCGGGGACTTCGCCGAGGGTGTCGATGACCCAGCAGCTCAAAAGCTTGCGGCAGATGGCTTTCTGCGGGCCGATGAGGGCGTTGGCGCGGGTGAGAAAACCGTCAGCGATGACGAGACGGCCGCCGGGCCGGAGCAGGCGATGGGCTTCGGTGAGGAAGGCGGACTTGTTGGCGGCGTGGGCGTAGCAGGAGCTTTCAAGGGCGTAAACGGCGTCGAAGGAGGCGGTGGGGAAGCGGGTGTGCTCGTAGTCGCCGAGCTGGAGATTGATGGCCTGGGTTTGCGGGGTGGCTTCGGGGCCGGCGCGGTTGAGCTCGGTGCCCTGCTCGAGCTGCCAGGGCACAACGGTGAGGCCATGGAGTTGAGCGCGCGGGCAGAGGCGCGAGAGGCTGCGCAGCGTGGCGGCGAGGCCGCAGCCGAGATCGAGGATGCGGGGCGTGGGCAGGGTGGAGACGGCGAGGCGGGTGAAGACTTCTTGGTTCATCTGCTCCAGCTGAGCCTCGCGGTTGAAGGGGTTGAGGCCGACGCGAAAGAAGCCGAAATGCATGTTGAAGCGCGGGGACCAGGAGGCGTAGTCGGGGCCGGCTTCCTCGTAGTAGCGCTGGACGGTGACGGAAGTTTCGGCGACGGTCTGGATACGGGTGAGAGTGGGCATGGCGGGTTCTCCGCTTACTGTTTGGCGCGGCTGCCGGGCAGCCAGCGGGTGATGCCGGTGCCGAGGCGCATCAGCTTGCGCATGGAGGCCGGCGGGAGAGTCTTCATCTGCTGATACCAGCCGACGGTTTCTT
Organism: uncultured Granulicella sp.; assembly: GCA_964282835.1. Classification (GTDB taxonomy): domain Bacteria; phylum Acidobacteriota; class Terriglobia; order Terriglobales; family Acidobacteriaceae; genus Edaphobacter. Next base: position 2,935,604 of record OZ196157.1, on the reverse strand, counting down.
CGAAGAAGGCGGCCATGGCGGAGATGCGGGTGGCGGTGTGGTTCTCGCTCATGCTTTCTTTGGCGGACCGGGGTTTTTCGCGCGCGGCTTCGGCCTGGCAGCGGCGGAGCATGGCAAGGGTGGGGAGGAGTTCGCGCTCGACGCGCTGGTCGAGGACGGTAAGGAAGAGCTGCCAGACGTCGTGCGAGGTGTGGAAGAAGTCGCGGCGGTCGCCGAGGCGGGGAACGATGTGGACGAGGTTCCAGTTCTGCAGCTCGCGGAGAGAGTTCGAGACGTTGGAGCGGGCTACGTTGAGGAGGTCGGCGATATCTTCTGCAGAGAGGGGAGCGGGTGCGAGATAGAGCAGCGCGTGGACCTGGGCGACGGTGCGGTTGACGCCCCAGCGGGTGCCCATTTCTCCCCAGTGAAGGATGAAGGTGGTGGCGGCGGGGGTGAGGAGTTCGGGCTGGATTGTTGCAGTTGCCATGAAGTAATGATACGCCTGTTATTTCTGTCATGACAGAAATAACAATTTTGTGAGGCTCGCCGCAGTGCCGGCCGGCGATTCCGTTTTCGCCGTTGCGTTGGAAAAGATGTCGAGTGATGGGGTTACGGGCAACGGCTGGCCCTTGCGGGAACTCTGACAGAGGGAGGTGATGGTGATGGGCGGTATAGCAATTCTGGTTCTTGCGGTGGTGGTGCTGATGTTGGTGGGGGCGGTGGCGTTTGGGTTCTTTCGGAATAACAGCAAATAGCCTTGAATGACCACAAGGCAAAGCAACCGCAGATTCCTGCGGATGACAACAAAGGCGCAGGCCTTCGTCAATACCTAGGTTGCTCTGAAGAAAGGAGACCGGAGGCATGAGGGCCTTCTGGCGGTGCATGGGCGCGGTCGTGGTCTGTCTTGTGGGCGACGCGTTTATGCCTGGAGCATGGGCAGAGATGCGGCCGAGCACACTCGAGATAGGCGAGCTGGCGGGTTTGCTGGGGTTGGTGGTTTCGGCGTATGTTTCACTCTTTGCGAGGCGCAGTGCTGCATGGATGTCTCTGCTCTGCGTGGGCGATATCGCAGCTTTCGTGATCGTGCGGACGGCGCGCGCGGGGGAAGAGAAAAAGCTTGTGGCGGCATTGGGGGCGGCTGCGCTGGCTTCGTGCCTTGCTGCGGCCTGGATCTCTGTGGCTACGCTGCGCAATCGCGGTGGGGCGAAGGTGAGTGACCGAGGGCGAAAATGGATCCTGATCGGGTCCGGGGTGTGTCTGGCCTTGTGGCTTACGGGGCTCTGGTCGGGCTGGTACCGACGTGATCCATCGCGTTATGTTGTGCCGGAAGGCTATGTGGGATGGGTGGTGATTCGGCATGGCATACCGGGCGCCGCACCGACACCGAAACGCGATGGCGCTTTGGAGTACGTCATTCCGCCCTCGGGCAAGTTAGAGACTTCTAGCAAGCAGAAGAACGGCTTTGCGCTTGACGATTGGGAAGCAGTGGATGCGGCGGGTGTAAGGACCAAGCTTCGAGAGCCGGACGTGCCTGGAGGGACGATCTGGCGGTGGAGCGCGGGCAGCCTGGAAGAGCCGGGGAAGCCGGACCTGCAGACGGAACAGTTTTTTGTGGGGACGGAGGAGCAGTTGGAGACGATTGCGGAAAAGAGTTTCCCCGAACTAGTCAGGTGAGGTGCGTTTGGATCTCGTCTATTGGCGGGGCTGGCGCGCTTCGAGGGTGGCGAGGCGCTCGCGGATGTCGATGGCGAAATCGAGCTTTTCGCAGAGGGCTTGAACGGCGCGCTCGTTGCGCTCGTCGCCGTGCTGGATCATCTGCTCTAGGCGGGCGTCGCCGGCCTTGATGAGCTGCTCCATCTTTTCGTCTCGAAGTTTCATTTCGATTCGGAGTGAATCCATTTGGTGGCTGAGGGACTCGACGGAGACTTTAACGGCCTTCAACTCGGGGACGAGGAGGTCCTGGACTACGTCGCGAAAGGATTCGACCATGTTCTTGCTGCCCATGGATCACAGGATACCGCAGAAAAGTGCTGAAAGTGCTGTTAGTGGAAGAGGGTTTGCCAGTCGCGTAGGAGCAGGATGTACCAGAGGACGGGTGCGGCGAGCAGGAGGGCGTCGATGCGGTCGAGGATGCCGCCGTGGCCGGGCAGCAGGGTGCCGGAATCCTTGACGCCGGCACCGCGTTTGATGGCGGACTCGAGCAGATCGCCGAGCTGGGCGGCGATGTTGAGGGCGATGGCGAGGAGCGTCATCTGCCAGGCGGGGATGGTGATCTGAAGCACGGTGGAAGTGTGGACCGCGAGGTACTGGCCGAGGTAGTAAAGGCCCATGCCGCAGAGGATGGAGCCTGCGACCGAGGCGATGGAGCCCTCCCAGGTTTTGTTGGGGGAGAGGCTGGGGGCGAGCTTGCGCTTGCCGAAGTTGCGGCCGATGTAGAGGGCGAAGATGTCGCCGGCCCAGACGGTGACGAAGAGGAAGAGCAGGAGACCGGTGCCGTCCTCGTGGGCCTTAATGAGGGGCAACAGGGTGAGGGGATAGACGACGTAAATGAGGGAAAAGAGGCCGAGAGCGGTATCGAGTAGGACGCGCTCGAGGGGGGCGCGGAAGCCGGACCAGGCGAGCAGGATGAAGGTGAGCAGAGAGAGGACGGGGAGCTCGAAATCGGGCAGCTTGACGGTGAAAAAGAAGACGAGGGCGGTGGAGGCGAGGAGCCACCAGAGGGGGATGTAGACGGTCTTCTGGTGAGCGAGAGCGCGGTACTCGTAGGCAGCCAGGGCGGCGACGATGGCAGCGAAAAGGGCGATGAGCCAGAGCGGCCCGTAGAGCACAAGCGCGAGAACGAGAGCGATGAGGACGATGGCGGTGAGGATGCGTTGCATGGGCTGGGATGAGGATATAGGAGGATGGGCGTGAGTGCGCTGCGGGGCGCAATCAGCCGCCAGCGCACATGTTGAGCGGGATGTGGTTGGCGGCGCAAAAGGCGTCTTGCGAGGCTTTCTGGTTGGCGAGGGAGTTTTCAAATTCGTGGTGAAGGATAAGACCGCCTGCGACGCCGATGCCGACGGCAGCGCCACCGAGGATGGCGGCATTACGACCGAAGTGGGTCTTGGGAGCGGTGGTAAGATCTGCGGTTTCGGCGGCGGAGAGTGACTCGCCGGAGAGGACCTTGAGGCGGCTGATCAGATTGGTGGTGGAGATGGCCTCCCAGCGGGCAAGCTTGTCACCCTTGCCGGCCAGGGTAACAGGGGAGTTGATGGTCCAGAGAGGGGTGTTGGTATGTGGGTCGGTGATGGTGAGTTGATAAGCCGGGTGGTAGTAGGAATAAGTGCGGTCGTGGGGCGTTGTGTACGTGGTGGATGGGTCAATGCTGGTGAGCGTGAAGATAAGATCTGCCTGCTCCGGGGTTGGGACCAGGCGGTAGCGACCCCAGGCCTGGAGCGACTGGTAGACGTTCTGGTACGTCTCGGCGGTGCCGATCGGGAAGTTGCTATCAGGTATGCCGCTGGCGAGAAAGACCGTGTGGGCAGTGAGGATTTGCTGGGGTACAGGAGCCTGCGGGTCAGGCTGTTGGGCGCGCGTGAACGAAGGAAAAAGAAGCAAGGCAAAGAGGAAAGTGAGAAGTGTGGCAGATAGTTTCACGGGTAAGTCCTCATGGGTTGGCGGCCAGTTGCTTGCCTGCCTAACTGATGTGGAAGTACGTTGCCGAGTTATGGCGGGACGCGCATTCTTTGGATTTATTTAGTTGCGGTGAGTTGGACCTTTATCTTTCTGGGAAAGTAGAGTTTCAGTGGGTGGTGTAAGGACAGACGAGAGCAAGAACAGAAGCAGATCCCTGCGGGATGACAAACAAAAGTGATAGCTGTGGTGGCTGGGTCGTTGTTCGGACGGGATCGCCAGAGCTGGAAGCCGGCTCAACGATTGGAGGCTGTCTGGTTCTCGTCTACGGCAAGCTTAATGCCCGTAAGGTCGCTGTCTTTGAGCTCGACCTGGACGGTGGCGGGTGCGTAGGTGCGATTGAGCTTTTGCTCGGCGATAGCGGAGCCGAGCAGCTTGAGCACGGAGGTTGTCGATGTGTCGGCGGCGCGCAGCACCGTGAGCTTGTAGGAGGATGGCGAAGCGATGTAGTCGAAACGAAAGGCGCCATCGGGGCGGATTTCGGTGGAGAAATGCAGGTTTGGGTCGTCGTTTCCGTCACTGTCGAGGCCGATGAGCTGGAGGGTGCCTTGGTTGACTGGATGTCCATCGCCCTGAGCGACGAGAAAGCCTTGAATACTGTGAGTCGCCGCAAGCGGGACGATGAGGTCCGGACTGGTGCGCTCTTCACCGCCGCGTAGAGAGTAGGTTTCCGCGTCATGCAGGTGGATTTTGCCGCCGGAATAGACGGAAAACCGCAGGGCGCTCATGGCCGAGATGCCGCCGAGGATGGAAAGAAAGGAGCCGGAAGACGCGGCGATGGGCGCAAACGGCTGGCGATCGAGCGCAGCCGTGAGCAGGGTGGCCTGGAGCACGTATTCTCCGGCGGGAAGGCCTGCGATGCGGAAGCGCCCGGCATCGTCGGTGACGACGTGATCGAGCTTTTGCCCGATGGGCACCTGGGAAAGGTCGATGCCGAAGATGGTGGGAGGCGGACCCTGAGCGGCGTTGCGCTTCAGCATCACGGCCACAGTCCAGCCGGTGGCGGGGCTGCCGTCGTCGTAACGCAGGCGGCCGGTGAGAGCGGCGCCGTGTTCGAGCCGGAGATCTTCGCGGATGTGCTCCTGCCCTGCTACGACGATGGTCGTCACTGCGGACAGAACGCGTCTGCGTACAGCGGGGTCGGGGCTGGTGAGGTCCTGCGATGTGAATGGCGCGAGGGAATCGACGTAGCCGGGAGCTTTGACGTGCAGGTAGTAGGAGCCCGGCGGAATGCCGGTCATGCTGTAGTCGCCTTCGGAGTTGATGGTGGCGCAGAGCATGGAATCGGTGACTGACGTGAGGAAGTTGCCGGCTGCGGTTTGCGCCGCCTTGAGAGACTCGGCAGGGTTCCCTGAGGTCGAACCGGATTGCTTGCTTTGCATGTTGGTGATGGCGCTGTTCATCAGGACGGTGAAGAAATCCTGGCCTGGATCGGGTGGATCGACAGGCTTAAGGTAGACGGCCGCGAACCGAGCGGGACGGTCGGTATCGGCAAGCACGACATGACCTGAAAGGGTGGCGCCCGGGGAGGCTGAATGGGTTTGTGCAGAGAGGACTGCAGAGGCTGACAAGAGCAAAGCGAGCCCATATGCGCCAAGCCTCGGAGTGGAGGTGAGAGTGCTGATCGAACGGAAGGAGGCCATGCCCTATACAGCGCAATCGAAGGGCAAAAGACCTCACGAAGGTGTAAGAAAGGCAGGTCTGGCTAGCGTTTGGCGAGTTCGGCGGCGATGGATTCGGGAGTTTCGAGGGCGTCGTCCTTGCCTTCGAGGTGCTCGTCGGTGCCTTCACCAAGGCCGCCAAAACGGCGCTCGCGCTGCTGGAAGTTGTGGATGGCTTCAAGCATGTGGATGCCGCGGAAATCGGGCCAGAGGCGGTCGGTGACGAAGATTTCGGCGTAGGCGATTTGCCAGAGAAGGAAGTTTGAGATGCGCTGCTCGCCGGAGGTGCGGATGACGAGGTCTGGGTCGGGCATGTGGGCGGTGTAGAGATGGCGGGCGAGCTGGGCCTCGTCGATGCGCTGGTCGAGGCCGTCGACCTGGAGCAGGTCTTCAAGCGAGCAGCCGCGCTGGTGGGCCTCGTCGATGAGGGACTGGACGAGCGAGCGGGCGGCGTCGGCGATCTCCGAGCGGGAGCCGTAGTGAAGGGCGAGGGTCAACGTGGTGCCGGTGTTTTTGGCGGTCTCTTCGGACGCCCACTGCATGGTGTCCTGGATTTCGGCGGGCAGGCCCTCTGTGCGGCCGATGTAGGCCATACGTACGTTGTTGTCGTTCATGCGCTTGACGTTGCCGACCAGATAGGACTTCAGCAGCGTCATGAGAAACGAAACTTCCTGCTTCGGGCGGCGCAGGTTGTTTTCGAGCGAAAACGCGTAGAGGGTGAGCCAGGGGAGATCGATGCGCGAGGCGGTCTCGACGACGAACTGGACGGACTCTGCACCCTGCTGGTGGCCTTTGAAGCGCTTGAGGGTGCGCTTGCCGGCCCAGCGGCCATTGCCGTCCATGATGATGGCGACGTGCTGCGGGATGCGGGTGGGATCGAGCTGGCGGTAGAGGGCGAGCTCGTCGGGTGCGAGTTCGTGGAGACGGCTCGGGGATTTTGGCGGAACTTGGGGCAAGACGCAGGCCTCTTGGTGCTCGCCTGTAAGCATACTAGCTTGGGGACAGGGAAAGGCAGGTAAGGGCGGTTTCGGAGCAGGGTGGAGCGGGCGGTGAGGGCCGCGTCCTTACGGACGCGGCACCAGGAGGGTCGTGCGCTCGCGGCTAGGCGGTCTTTCGTCGGCCGGCAGCCAGCTCGCGGACATGGTTGAGGAAGATGGACCGCTGCAGCGAGTCGAGCCGGGAGGTGTACTGGGCGATTTCGGCCAGGAACGGGTCCGCGGTGAGCATGGTCGTCTCGTTCGAGTGGCGGGTGTGGGCATCGCGCAGCAGGGCCGAAATGTCGACTTCGAGAGCGCGGGCGAGGCGATCGAGCGACGACAGCGTAGGCATAGCCTTGCCGTTTTCGATCTTTGAGATGTAGGTGCGCGGCACGTTCATGCGCGCGGCGAGCTGGCGCTGGGAAAGGTTGCGGACGTGGCGCAGGTCGCGCACGGCGGTCGCTACCTGAAGTCCGTCACGCTCTGCGGGGGCAGTGGGGAAGACGGCTACCGGCGCGAGGACAGGCGCAGGCTTTTCCGCCTCGAGAGCCTTTTTGCAGCGTTTGCAGGTGACCAGAGCGGTGCGAAATTGCACCAGTTTGCAGTGGTCGCAGCGCAGGACTTCGCGTTGCGGTTCCGCGGGGGCCTCAGGGTTGCTGAAGGGCGCCATCATGGTTGCCATAGTTGTGTGTAGCGGGCGGGGGCCAGAGCAAGGTCCGCAGCGCGGGCGTCCGATAACGGAAACCTGCGATGAGCCTAGAGTGACACCGGGTATCGGGAGAGTCAAGGGGAATCGAGGAAGAGTCCCTAAGAAAACCGGTGAAAACCGAAGTGGAACCAAGGTAGTAAACATCGGGTTCATGCGGTGGTTTAGGTTTGTGCGGCTTTTGGGGAGGATAGGCCCCGGAATGAGGGACGATAACCGCAGATTCCTTTGGAATGACAACAGAGGGGCGCGCGCGGGTAGGCCTAGAATGGTTGTGACGAGTTTGGGATGAGGGGAGTCTTACGGAGATGGCGACACCTGTAGCGATACCGATCAACGTGAACGACATGGGCATGGACGAGATGACGCGGGCCAAAGCGCTGGCGCGGCGTTACCATGCGGATTTTGTGGATTTGAAGAACTTCAAGATTCAGCATGAGCTGTTCAAGAGCGTGCCCGTGGACATGATGTTTCGCTACAACTTTGTGCCCCTCGAGCAGCACGAAGGACGGCTGGCAATTGCGGTGAGCGACCCGAGCAAGCTGATGGTGCTGGACGAGATCTCGGGGCTGCTGGGGACGCGGCTGGTAACGCGCGTGGCGACGATGTCGCAGATTACGGACTTGCTGAAAAAGACCGAGCAGTCGCAACGGGTGCTGGACGAGGCGAGCGAGGGGCTGGCGTTCGATGTGCTTTCTTCCGAGGAGAATGCGGACGAGAATATCTCGATCGAGAAGCTGACGGCGGATGATGATATTTCGCCGATCATCCGCCTGGTCGATACCACGATCTTTACGGCGCTTGAACGGCGGGCGAGCGATATTCACCTGGAGACGTTCGATGATTCCCTGCTGATCAAATACCGGATTGACGGTGTGCTGCAGCAGGCCATGGCTCCGATTGCGCGGGAACACCACCAGACGATTCTGAGCCGTATCAAGGTGATGAGCGAGCTTGATATTGCGGAACGCCGTGTGCCGCAGGACGGGCGTTTTCGCGTCCGGTACAAGGGGCGGCTGATCGACTTTCGTGTTTCGATTATGCCGACGGTGCATGGCGAGAATGCTGTGCTTCGTGTGCTCGATAAGGAGTCGATGTCCGAGAAGTTCACCAAGCTCTCGCTCGATGTGGTGGGCTTTGCGGAGAAGGATCTGGTCCGGTTTCGCCGGTATATCAAGGAGCCGTACGGGATGGTGCTGGTGACGGGGCCGACGGGTTCGGGTAAGACGACGACGTTGTATGCGGCGCTGAACGAGATCAAAAGTGAAGAGGACAAGATCATCACGATTGAAGACCCGGTCGAGTATCAGATTCGCGGGATTACGCAGATTCCGGTGAATGAGAAGAAGGGGCTGACCTTTGCGCGTGGGCTGCGTTCGATCTTGCGGCATGACCCGGACAAGATTCTGGTGGGGGAGATCCGTGATGCGGAGACAGCCCAAATTGCGATCAACTCGGCGCTGACGGGGCACCTGGTATTTACGACGGTGCACGCGAACAATGTGGTGGATGTGCTTGGCCGCTTTTTGAACATGGGAGTGGAGCCCTACAACTTTGTGTCCGCGTTGAACTGCATTCTGGCGCAGCGGCTGGTGCGGCAGGTGTGCGAGTTCTGCGTGCAGGATGTGCATTACACTGACGCCCAGCTGCGCGAGAACGGGCTGGTGCCGGAAGAGTGGCGCGGGGTCGTGTTCAAGGAAGGGCCGGGCTGCATGGAGTGCGGCGGGACGGGGTATCGTGGGCGCTCGGCCATCCACGAGCTGCTGGAGCTTGACGACGAAATTCGCGAGATGCTGCTGGCGAAGAAGCCCGGGAGCGAGATTCGCAAGAAGGCCAAGGATAAGGGTATGGCGTTTCTGCGGGATTCGGCGCTCGACCGGGTACGGGAAGGCGTGACTACGCTGAAGGAGATCAATAAGGTTACATTTATCGAAGCCGGGCGGTAGGTATGGCGCTACGTGTGCGGACGACGGCAAAGGCTGCGCTGGTGCGGGCGGTGGTCTGGCTCGCTGCCTCGGTGATGTTTGGGGATGTGGCGTGGGGCAGGGTGCGGGCTCTGCGGGAGGCTGGTCTGGCTGTAAGCCCATGGCGATACCTGCAGGTGGCATTCTGGGTGGTGATGCTCGGGTTCTGGGGTTGGGAGGTCTGGGTGCGTCTGCCGGCGATGCGGGCTGAGCGAAGGGGTAGTTAGGCCGCTATTGGCGGGGGGCAGAGCTTTGGATCGGGAGCTTTGAGCTGGTGAGCTACAGGCTGACAGCGCAAACTTGATGGTCCGTCGATGGTTCCGATTCCAGGCAGAGCGCGCGCGTCGGAAATGCTCTCAGCTGCCCAGCCGTCCGTGGCGCACAACTGATAGTTTAGAGGCGTGGTGCGAGGGGGCCTGGGGTGAATACTTCTACGATCGGTGTGCTGTTTAGTCTAGCGTGGTTTGTGTTTGCGGTGCCTACGGCGGTGTTTCTGCTGAAGGCTTATGGGCGGTCGAAGATGAGTGGCTTTCTCTGGCTGCTGGTTGCTGTTGTGGTTTGGCCGTTTTGTGCGCGTCTGTTGACGTTGGGCATGGGGGTGATGGCGGCAGAGGCGCACCTGGGCGTGAGCTCAATGTTAGCGGTCAACCTGGGGGAGACGGTTATTGGGGCGGCGCTTTTGCTGACCGCAGTGGTGATTCTGGATCGCGAGTTGGGGCGGAGGATTGTGGCAGCAGCGCCTCCTTCTGCGGTACCGCCAACGGATTTGCGTTAGAAGAGTCTCACGAGGAAGACACAAAAGATCCTGGGAAACGGGACGGATGTGGTTGCGAGCAGGGCTTGAGAGGGTAGGCTAGAACCAATGGATTTGTTGCCGACAAGTTTGGGCACCAGGCCGCGGTTGGCCGTGGAGGTGCGTCCGGAAGGCGTGGTGGCAGCACGCAGCGAAGACGCCGTGGCGCTGGTGAGCGCGGTCAGCTATGGACCATGGGCGGCGGGTACGGTGGTTCCGGGATTGAAGCCGGGCAATGTGGTTGCCAGGCGCGAGTGCGTGGCGGCGGTAAAGAAAGCGCTTGAGGCCGTGGCGCTCAAAGAACGGCAGGCGACGCTTGTGCTGCCGGATGCCTCGATGCGTGTGTTGCTGCTGGATTTCGATGCGCTGCCGGCGAAAGCTGCAGAGGCTTTGCCGGTGGTGCGGTTCCGGCTGAAAAAGCTGCTGCCGTTCGACGCGGATGAAGCGGTGGTGAGCTACCAGATTATGAGCACGAGCAAGGGGCTGGTGCGGGTACTTGCCGTGGCAGTGCCGAAGGATGTGCTGGCGGAGTATGAATCGCTCGTGCGGGATGCGGGCTTTGAGCCGGGCGCGGTGTTGCCAAGTACGCTGGCGGCTTGCGCAGGGTTGGATGAAGAGGATGAATCGGCGGTGTTGCTGGTGAATGCGGGCGAAACCGGGGTGACGACCGCGATTGTGCGGGATGGCATTCTGCTGCTGCACCGGACGGTGGACCTGGCGGCGGCGGGGCTCGAAGAGCGGATGCAGGAGGTGGCGGCGGCGGAGATTCTTTCGCATCCGGCAGCGCAGTTGGAAGTGCCGGCGGAACTGTTGGCCGCGCCGCTGCGGGAGCAGGGGCTGGAGATGGTAGATGCCGAGGCTTCGGCGGGTGAATGGGCTTTGCAGAAGCCTTTGTCGGGCTATGGGGTGATCGACGACGAAGAGCTGGACCGGGCGCGGCGCGCGGGGAGCTGGAGCCAGGAGGTGCAGGAGGTGATGGATCTGGAAGATGAGGCGGCGCGGCTGCGCGCGGAGATTGAGGCCGACGCGCTGGCGGAGGTGCAGGTGGAGTTGGGATCATCGCCGGTGGGGATGGAAGAGGCACGGATGACGGCGGCCGCGCGCGAGGTGACGCAGGCGGTGAGCGTGGCTGCCGCTTATTTTGAGGATACGCTGCAGATGGCTCCGGGACTGGTACTGGCGGCGGGTACGATGGGTGCGGAGCTGCTGGGCTCGCTGCTGCGCGATGCGGGCTTTGGGCAGGAAGAGATGCGGGTGATGGAGACAGTGGACCCGGCGATGCTGACCGGTGGCGCGACGACCAGCCGGGTGCCGCGCGGCTGGATGGCCGGTGTGCGGGGGGCCCTGCGAAGCTGATGAGAGTACAAAGCTGATGAGAATTTCTGTCAATCTAGCGACCAGGCCTTTTGTGGAGTTGCGGCCTCTGTTTGCGCGGCTGCGGCTGGCGATGGGGCTGCTCGTGCTAACGGCTGTGGGCATGGCCTTTGTGGTCAGCTCGCTGAGTGCCAAGGCAAAGCTGGCGACAGCGCATATGGATACGCTGAAGAGGCAGACGAATGCCTATCAGGAGCAGAGGTCGCGGGACGAAGCGCGGATGCGGCAGCCGCAGAACCAGGCGGTGCTCGATCGGTCGCGGTTTTTGAACGGGCTGTTTGCGCGCAAGAGCTTCAGCTGGACGGCCGTGATGATGGATCTCGAACAGGTGCTGCCGGCAGGAGTGCAGGTGACGAGCATCGACCCGGTAATTGCGAAGGATGGCGAGGTGTCGATCCGGCTGCGGGTGACGGGTGATCGGGAGAAGGCGATCGACCTGGTGAAGAATCTGGAGCACTCGTCGCGGTTTACGCGCGCACGGATTTCGGGCGAGACCGCGTTGACGGCGGACAAGGCAAAAGCGATTGGGGCTTCCACTGCGGGCGGAGCGCCGGGGCTGCAGGCTGTAGGAGACCAGTTGGTAGCGGGCGTGGAGTTTGAGATTTTCAGTGGCTATAACCCCCTGCCCTCGGCTTCGGCGGCAGAGGCGAAGGCGGCTGGGGTCGGGAGTGGCAAGCCGGATCCGGACGATGCCGAGCCGGGTGCGAGACGCGCGCCTGTGGTGAAGAAGCCCGCGGTGCGGAAGGTGCCTGCAGTGACCGTAGCTCCGGTGGCCGCGAGACGGCTGACTCCGACTGCGAATGGAGGGCCACGATGAGCGCCTTGAGTTCCTTCTTCAGCCGTCGGCCCGCGGCGGTGACGATGAATGTGCGGCAGCGGGCAGAGGATGCACTTTCGCCGTTGAACCTGCACTGGGCGGGGCTGGCGCTGGTCGGGCTGGTGAATCTTTACCTGCTGGTGCATGTGGTGATTCTGTACCAGCAGGCGAAGGGGCAGGATGCGGACGCGGTGGCCAGGCAGGAAGTGACCCTGAAGACGGCGCAGATTGCGGCGCAACCGCTCGCAGGGCTCGATGTAAAGCTGCAGAAGGCGAACACGAATGCGGATACGTTCTACGCGGAACGGCTGCCGGTAAGCTACTCCGAGATTGCGTCGGAAGTGGGGGAGCTGGCGACCCAAACCAAGGTTCGCCTGGCAGGGGCACAGTACTCGCAGACAGCGGTGACGGGGGACGCGGCGGGGCAGCTGACGCAGGTGACGCTCGACGCCCGGCTGACCGGAGACTACCGGCCGCTGGTGGAATTTATCAACGGCCTGGAGCGCGATAAGGTGTTCTTTCTGATCAGCGGGGTGACGCTGACGGGGCAGCAGTCGGGTGTGGTCAATCTGCGGGTACGGATCACGACGTACATCCGGGGTATGGCGAGCGAGGCAGATGCGCAGAAGGTGGCGGTCGGGTTCGATGCGCCGGCCACAGCAGGAGGCGGACGATGACGACGCGATCGCAGGAAGAACGCAAGAAGTGGATCGTGATCGGGGTGTTCTCGGTGCTTGTGCTGTTTATGGTGTATCGGGTGTACGACTCGTTTTTTGGGGGAACGCCGTCGACACCGCCGCCGCCGGTGATTGTGGAGGCTCCGCAGACGCCGGGTGGCGGGCGCGGGATTACGGCGGCACCGGGGAACGTGGCCGCGGCGGCGAAGGTGGGAACGACCAGTGGGCAGCTCGACCCTACGCTGCATGAACAGGCGATGCTGGTGACGGAGTCGCTGGTGTATACGGGGCGGGGGCGGAACATCTTTGCGGCTGCGGGGCAGCAGGCTCCGGCGCCGGTGCTGGTGGCGGTCAAGGCGGTGGCGCCGGCGCGTCCAGTGGTGGCGGCCTATGTGCCTCCGCCTCCGCCGCCAACGTGTCCGCCGACCTGCCCGCCGATCCAGTTGAAGTTCTTTGGCACTTCGACTTCGTCTACCGGGGTGCGGAAGGCATTTCTGCTGCAGGGAGACGATGTTTTCCTGGCTTCGGTGGGGGATGTGGTGCAGCGGAAGTATCGCGTGGTTTCGATTGCGGCGAACTCGATTGTGGTGGAAGATATGCCGAATACGAACAGCCAGACACTGCCTCTGGTGCTGAATTGAGGGGGAGTATGGGTTGTGGTGAACCCACTCATCGCGACGAGGCTGCGATGTATGGGGCACGTCCGGAAGGAACTCAGGGGGATGCCGGGTTCATGATGGCGGCGGTGATCGTGATGGTGTTTCTGGTGCTGCTGGCACTTACGGTGGCGGCACCGAGGATTGCTATGTCGATCAAGCGGGATCGAGAGCTGGAGGCGCAGCATCGGGCGAACCAGTATGTGCGGGGCATTCGGCTGTATTACAAGAAGTTTGGGCACTATCCGGGATCGATCGAACAGCTGCAGAAGTCGAACAACCAGCGCTTTGTGCGGCAGAAGTATCTCGATCCGATGACCGGCAAGGATGACTGGCGGCTGATCCATGTGGGCGAGAACAAGACCAAGGTGAAGGGATTTTTTGGCGAGGATTTGCCAGGATTGGCGGGAGGGCTGGGGTCGGCGAGCAGCTTGTCCAGCGGGACGGGAAGCACGACAGGTAACTCGACTTCTGCGTTCAACAACTCGGGGATTGGAGGCGCGGGAGCGAGCGGCCAGGGTACGACCGCTACCGGTGGGGTGGGAAACGGCGGCACGGGAACGGGTGGGACGAGCAGCACGGGATCGACAGGTACGAACGCTGGGACCGGCACTTCGAGCCAGAGTGCGGACGACCTGAAAGGCACGGGTGGGCCGATCATGGGTGTGGGAAGCTCGGCTACGGGTGAGGCGATCCTGACGGTGAACGAGCAGACGAACTACCAGGACTGGGAGTTTTTGTACGATCCTCGGATCGAGCAGCTGTATGCGAAGGGGAATCTGCTGGGCGGCGGCGGGTTGACCTCGGGGAGTTCGAGCGGGAACGGGCTGGGAACGGCACCGGTGAGCAACGGCTTTCCCGGGCAGACGAACAATCCGGGCGGCAACGGGACGAACGGAGCGAACGGGACGAATGGCACGAATGGTTCTAATGGGCTGGGAACGACTCCTCAGTAGGCTTTACTCTGATTTCGTCAGGATATAGAAGAAGCGTTGTCTTTGGTCAGCTTGGGGCTGTGGAGCTCTGAGCCGACGGCTTTGGTGTGCGACTTTCTACAAAGTTTATAAGGCGCTTAGATAACTTGACAGCAACTCACTCACATCGTATAACTGTACTTGCTGAGTACGAAAACTAGCGAGCGGAGTGTGTGATGGCTAAGATTATTGGGATCGACCTGGGAACGACGAATAGCTGCGTAGCCGTGATGGAAGGCGGCGAGGCCAAGGTGATTGCGAACGAAGAGGGTGGGCGTACGACGCCATCCATCGTTGCGTTTACCAAGAGCGGCGAGCGGTTGGTGGGGCAGGTGGCCAAGCGGCAGGCGATTACGAACCCCGAGAACACGATTTTCTCGGTGAAGCGGTTTATGGGTCGCCGGATGAACGAAGTGGGCGACGAGATGAAGATGGTGCCGTACAAGGTGACGTCGAAGGGCGATAGCGTGGCCATTGTGGCGCAGGGCAAGGAGTATACGGCGCCGGAAATTTCCGCCATGATCCTGCAGAAGCTGAAGAAGGCGGCGGAAGATTACCTGGGCACCAGCGTGACCGAGGCTGTGATTACGGTTCCCGCGTACTTCAACGATGCGCAGCGGCAGGCGACCAAGGATGCCGGGCGCATCGCAGGCCTGGACGTAAAGCGCATTGTGAATGAGCCGACGGCGGCGGCGCTGGCTTACGGGCTCGACAAAAAGAAGGACGAGACGATTGCCGTGTACGACTTCGGCGGCGGTACGTTCGACGTGTCGATTCTGGAAGTGGGCGAAGGCGTGATTGAGGTGAAGTCGACCAATGGCGACACGCACTTGGGCGGCGACAATCTCGACCAGCGCATTGTGGAGTGGCTGATTTCGGAGTTCAAGACCGAGACCGGGCTCGACCTTGGCTCGAAGGGCAACGAGATGGCGCTGCAGCGGCTGAAGGATGCGGCCGAGCGCGCGAAGATCGAGCTTTCGACGGCGCAGGAGACTGAGATCAATCTCCCCTTTGTCACAGCCGACGCGAGCGGGCCGAAGCACTTGGTGCGCAAGCTGACGCGGGCCAAGCTGGAGTCGCTGGTGGATGATCTGCTGCAGAAGTCAATTGGGCCCTGCAAGCAGGCGATGAAGGATGCCGGCATCGATGCTTCGAAGATCGATGAAGTCGTGCTGGTCGGCGGGCAGACGCGTATGCCGAAGATCCAGCAGATGGTGAAGGAATTGTTCGGCAAGGAGCCTAATAAGGGTGTCAACCCGGACGAGGTTGTGGCAATTGGCGCGGCGGTGCAGGCCGGTGTGCTGGCGGGTGAAGTGAAGGATCTGCTTCTGCTCGACGTGACACCGCTGACGCTTTCGATTGAGACGATGGGCGGTGTGGCGACGGGCATGATCACGCGCAACACGACCATTCCGACCAAGAAGACGGAGACGTTTTCGACGGCGGCCGACAACCAGACCGAGGTCGAAGTGCATGTGCTGCAGGGCGAGCGTCCGATGGCCGCGCAGAATCGGACCTTGGGCAAGTTCAAGCTGAGCGGGATTCCGATGGCTCCGCGCGGCGTGCCGCAGATCGAGGTGACGTTCGATATCGACGCGAACGGCATTTTGAATGTGACGGCGAAGGACAATGCAACCGGCAAGGACCAGAAGATCACCATCACGAGCTCTTCAGGTTTGAGCAAGGATGAGATCGACCGGATGGCCAAGGATGCGGAAGCGCATGCGGCCGAGGACAAGGAACAGCGTGACTCGGTCGAGGCTCGCAACGGGCTCGACAGCATGGTGTACAACACCGAGAAGATGCTGAAGGAGAGCGGCGACAAGGTGCAGCCGAGCGACAAGAATGAAGTCGAGTCTGCGCTGGCGGCGGCGAAGAGCACGCTCGAAGGGCAGCCCACGGCGAGCGAATTGAACGCGGCCAAGGACAAGCTGACGACGGCAAGCCACAAGCTGGCGGAAGCGATGTACAAGGTCGGCGCTTCGGCGGGCCAGGCCGGCGACCCGACGGCTTCCGCGGAAACGGGCTCCTCTGAAACGTATGGGGCACCCAAGCATGACGAGGGTGTGATCGACGCGGAGTATGTGGATGTCGACAAGCAGTAAGAAAGCAGTGAAGGACAGGTTGAAGCAGTAAGCAGTGTGGGGCAGGAAAGAGAGGGGTGTTCCGGGTACGTGGCGGAACACCCCTGTTGTTTGAGGAGATGCCTGTGGTTCGGCGAGCCTATTACCGCGTCAAATGGGCAGGAAGGGTGTTTAGATCAAGATGAGAAGTAAACGGAGGAATGACGACGATTACGTGGCCGAAGGAGTCTGGCTGACGGCTGAGGCGATCAACCAATTGCTGCACAACGGACCTGAGAGGGAGACTGCGATGAGCGAGACCATGTGGAAGTGCGATCAGCTACGAGCCGGCCAGCTATATAACCGGATGATGTTCGACACGCAGGCCGAGGCGGAACAGTTCGTGCAGAAGATGCGGCAGGTGGAACCGGACCAGATGTTCCAGATTGAGGCTATTGCAGCTTCGCAGATTTGGAACTAGCTGACGGGTGATTTGAGTGCTTGTGGATTGGATTGCGGTTCAGGGCGTTTCGACCTCCATACTGGTGCTGACCAGTGTGGGGGCGATTGGCTATGCGGGTTTGCAGCTGCGGCACGAGCGGGAATACCGCTCGGTGGAGAACCTGGAAAAGCAGCTTGGGTTCTTTCTGGGGGAGCAGTTTGTGGGCGCGCGGCGCAGGCTGGCCCAGGCAAGGCTGGATGTTACCGGAACTGAGCCCGTACTGGTGGCGTGGGATCTGCAGGCACCGCCGGTGAGCGCATTTGAGGTGCTTGACTTTTATGAGCACCTGGCGCTGCTGGTGAAGAAGGGCCACCTGGATTTGTACGATGTGTGGCATACGTTCTACGAATGGGCGCAGCCGGTGTATGTGGACCTGCAGGCGATGATCGAGTCGGATGAGTCGTTGTATTCGGATCACTATAACGACCTGCAGCGCATGATGCGGCAGATGGATGAGATTCAGCTGGAACGGATGCATGCGCAGAATGCGAATCACTGGTCGTTGTGGACGCCGGACCGGATTATCGAACATTACAAGTATGAGCTGGAGAGCGGTGGGCGTCCGCGCAGGAGCCGGCGTGCGGCGGCTCGTGATGTTGCGAGGGAAGTTGTGAAAGAAATACAGCAGGCGGAGACTGCGCCGGAGTGGCCGGAAGGCGCGGCGCTGCCGGAAGCTCCGCAGGTAGAGGAAGAGCATGCCTGAAGGGAATGAGACGCATCGCTGGGCAGAGTTGCATGCCAGCATGTTTGCGGGAAAGAAAGTTCGGGTGGACTCGCCGCAGGGACGCTTTACGGACGCGGCCCTGGTGGATGGGCGGGTGCTGGTGGGTGTGATGGCCGTGGGCAAGCACCTGGGGTATGACTTCGGAGAGTTGCGCGGCAAACGGCAGATTGTGCATGTGCACATGGGTCTGTACGGAGATTTTATAGAGGGCAAGGGCAAGCTGCCGGAAGAGCGTGGCGCGCTGCGCATGCGGATTTGGGACAAGTCGCAGTGGCTCGAGCTGCGCGGGCCCACGGATTGCAGTGTGTGGTCGCAGGAAAAGTGGGACACGCTGCTGGCGAGGCTTGGGCCTGACCCGCTGAATAGGGATAAGCCGGAGAAGATGCTTGAGAGGATCAGCGTACGCAAGACCCCGATTGGCGCGCTGCTGATGGATCAATCGATCATTTCAGGGGTTGGAAACATCTATCGGGCGGAGCTGTTGTTTCGCGCGCGGGTGAGTCCGTTTCGCGCCGGCAAGGATGTACCGGCGACTGTGCTGAAGGGCATGTGGAAGGATGCTTGCGCGTTGATGCCAACGGGCATGGTGGACCGGCGGATCGTAACGACGAAGCCGAAGGACCGCCCGCATAAGACGGGCGAGGCGCTGCATGAAGAGGCACATTATGTGTACCGGCGGCAGGGGCGGCCTTGTTTTATCTGCGGCAGCAAGGTGGAAACGAAGGTGTTTGGAGGCAGGAATCTGTTCTGGTGTCCGGGGTGTCAGGCGGAGTAGAACGGAAGGCGTATAACGTTGAGCGTGTTAGACTGATCCGGTGATTGGGAGCTTTAAGGATCAAGAGGCGGAGCGCATTTACCGCCGTGATAAGAGTCGGCGTTACGCTTCGATCGAGCGCATGATCCTGCGCAAGCTGTTGAGCATCGAGGCTGCGGTCACGCTTGACAAGCTGAGATCGCCGCCTGCGAATCGTCTGGAGGCGTTGGTTGGCGATCGCAAGGGGCAGCACAGCATTCGCGTGAACGATCAATATCGGATTTGTTTTGTCTGGAAGGAGGAGCATGCCTACGAGATCGAGATCGTTGATTACCACTGATTTGGTGCGATTCCGGCGGAAGGCCAAGCGGATGGCGCCTGTGCATCCGGGAGAGATGCTTCGCGAGGAATTTCTTGTGCCCCTGGGCCTGAGTGCGAATGCCTTGGCGCTGGCTCTCGGGGTGCCGGCTACGAGAATTGGTGAAATTGTGAACGAGCGTCGGGGGATCAGCGGCGATACGGCATTAAGATTGGGCGAATACTTTCGGAGTGGGCCTGAGTTCTGGATGAATTTGCAGAAGCACTATGAGTTGGAGTTAGCTCGCGATGTCCGCGATGCCGCAGGAGCTATCAAGATTGAACCTGCACCTGTAGATGAGCATGGAGTGCTGCTGGCGCGGACGGCATAGGAAGAGGGAACGATGGCGGCAACAGACAAGAAAGATTATTACGGAACGCTGGGCGTGAAGAAGGCGGCGACGCCGGATGAGATCAAGAAAGCTTTCCGGAAGCTGGCGCGAAAACATCATCCGGATGTGAACCCTGGCGATAAGAAAGCCGAGGCGAAGTTCAAGGAGATTTCGGAGGCAAACGATGTGCTTTCGGATGACAAGAAACGCAAGGTGTATGACCAGCTTGGGTTCTACTCGGACTCGATTGACCCGGCGGCGGCGGAGGCCGCGGCACGCGGGGGGTATGGCGGTGGCTACAGCGGTGGGGGGGCGTCGGCGCGCAGTGGGCGTGGCGGCGCGCAGGAGGTTCCGTTCGATTTTGGCGGGTTCGATTTTTCGGACTTTGCCGGGGGCAGCCGGAGCGGTGCGCCGAAGGAGCAGGCAGGTGGCGGGTTCGGCGGCTCGTTCAAGGATGTGTTTTCGGGCATGTTCAACGGTGGGCAGAAGGGCGCGACACGCGGGCCGCAGGTTGGAACCGACGTGGAGTATCAGGTGCAAATTGATTTCTGGACTGCGGTGCGGGGCGGCGTGACGCGGTTGGAGATTCAGCGGCAGGAGGTTTGCCCGACGTGCAAGGGCAAGAGTGTGACGGGCGGCGCGATGGAATGCCCGGAGTGCCAGGGCACGGGCCAGGTGCAGCAGATGGGCGGCCGCATGAAGTTCAACATTCAGTGCCCGCGCTGCGGCGGCAGCGGCCAGGTGCAAAACGTTTGCGCCACCTGCGATGGAGCAGGCGTGGTGACGCGCAAGGAGCCGCTCGAGTTCAGGATCAAGGCGGGCACACGGGACGGGCAGCGCATCCGGCTAGCGGGCAAGGGCAATGCGGGCGTGAATGGCGGGGTGAACGGGGATCTGTTCCTGATCATCAAGATCGGAGCCCATGCGGTCTTCTCGCGGGTGGGGGATGACATTTACCTCACTGTGCCGGTGACCGCAATGGAGGCGGCACTGGGGGCGAAGATCGAGGTGCCGACAGTGGACACGCACGAGGGCGGAGGACGGACGCAGCTGAAGATTCCGCCCGGCACACAGACGGGGCAGAAGCTGCGGCTGCGCGAGAAGGGTGTGCCCTCGGCCACGCAGGAGGGGCTGCGCGGAGACCAGATTGTGGAGGTGAAGGTGGTGGTGCCGAAGGTGCAGGATGAGCGATCGAAAGAAATTTTGCGCGAGCTGGCGAAGCTGAATCCGGAGGACCCGAGGGCAGGTATGCTAGACGGGGTGTAAGAGCTGGCGACGCTTTGGATCGGAAGGTTCGAGCTTTGATAAAGCGGGCGGAGGTATGAGCCGGCGCCGACGATTGTTCGCCCGGGCGAAACCAAAACCCTTCGTGTAACATCTGACGCATATGGCTTCAGCAGCGCAGACGCACGACATGGCGGCTTCGCCTGCAGATGACGCACCGCAGGAAGCAGCAAAGGGTGAGAATCCCTGGTTGATCGCGGCGGCGGTCATGTTTGCGACCTTTATGGAGGTGTTGGATACCTCGATTGCGGCGGTCGCGCTGCCGTACATCGCGGGCTCGCTCTCAGCTTCGAATGATGAAGCGACCTGGGTGCTGACGAGCTACCTGGTCTCGAATGCGATTGTGTTGCCCGCCTCGAACTGGTGCTCTTTGAAGTTTGGGCGCAAGCGCTTTCTGATGAGCTGCGTGGCCATCTTCACCGTGGCGTCGTTTCTTTGCGGGTCGGCACCGACGCTTGCCTTTATGCTGGCCGCGCGTGTGATCCAGGGCGCGGGAGGCGGAGCGTTGCAGCCGCTGTCGCAAGCTATTCTGCTTGAGAGTTTTCCGCCCAAGCAACGTGGGGCGGCCATGGCGGTGTTTGCGTTTGGCGTGGTGGTGGCTCCGGTGCTTGGGCCTACGCTGGGCGGCTGGCTGACCGATACCTATTCATGGCGTTACGCCTTTTATATCAATATCCCCATTGGCGCGATTGCCTTATTCATGATCAATCGGTTCGTGCATGATCCTGATTACATCAAGAATGCGAAAGCGAAGCCGTTCGACAGCCTTGGGCTCGCGGCGCTTGTGGTGTGGACTGGCGGGTTGCAGATTATTCTGGACAAAGGCCAGGAAGTAGACTGGTTTGGAGCGATCTGGATTCGCTGGGCTGCCGCCGCGGCTATTACCGGGTTCCTCTACTGGGTGTACCGTTCCTGGTTTGTCAAGGACACCCTGGTAGACCTGAAGGTGCTGAAAGACCGTAACTTCGCGGTGGGATGCCTGTTGATCTTTCTGTTTGGCGTGGGCATTTACGCGACCACGACGGTACTGCCGTTGTTCTACCAGGAGTTACTGGGATACACGGCATTCACGGCCGGCATTGCGGTTGCTCCGCGCGGGCTGGGTGCTGTTGCCGGCATGCCGGTAATCGGTTTTCTTTCGAACAAGGTAGACCCCCGCTGGCTGCTGAGTTTTGGCTTTGGTCTTTTTGCGGTGACGACGTTCTTTTTTGGGCGCATAACGCTGGACATTTCACCGACGACGCTTCTGATTCCGATTCTGCTGACCGGTTTTGCGCTTAGCTTTGTGTTTGTGCCGATCTCGACAGCGTCTTATGGGACGTTGAACAACACCCAGATCGGTAATGCCAGCGGACTGTTCAACCTGATGCGCAACGTGGGTGGGTCGATCGGCATTTCGGTGGCGCAAACGCTGCTGACGCGGCGTTCGGCGGCACACCAGAACGATATCTTGAATGCGGTTCCAACTACCGGGTTTGGCTACCAGAATGCTGCTTCTGGCGCGCAGCATGCTTTGAGCGGCTATTTTGGAGCGGCCAATGCGGGCTCGATAACCGGTAGTGGACCTGCGACGGCACTGCTCTACCAGCAGCTTGGCCAGCAGGCATTGCTGTGGGCGTTTGTCGATGTGTTTCGCTGGCTGAGCCTGATGGTGGGCGCTTGCGTGGCGGCAGTCTGGCTGCTGAAGAAGGTGAAGCCGGGTAAGGGTCCCGCGGGTGCTCACTGATCGATTGAGGCGCTTCGATCTAGCTGGGGCTTGGATCGGCTAGATCGTTCAGCGTTGGTGGCTGGTCGTGGAAGTGGGCCTGCTGCGCGGGTTGGGAAGTCGTGCTTGTGGGCGCAGGCAGGACGTACTGGTTGGCGAATGAGGCAATGATCTGGCTGGTTTCCGGTGCGAGGCCGAAGACGCGGGCGGCCAGCCAGGCCTGAGGGGTGATGGTAATTTCAGCGCGGCCGGCGTTGACTGCGTGAAAGATGCGGTTGGCCGCGTGGTGGACGTTGGCGGCGATGCCCGGGGTCTTGGCGCTCAGCTCGAACCAGCGCTTTTCGGCCTCGACGTTACCTACGAAGTTGGCGTGGTTCTCTCCGCCCGAGCGCATCAGCCCAGGACAGACGGTGGTGACCCGAACGCCCTTATGGCGAAGTTCGGCGTGGAGACCTTCGGAGAAGCCGGTAAGGGCGAACTTGGCCGCGACGTAGGGCAGCATATGAGGGACGGGAATTTTGCCGCCGACGGAGCAGATGTTGACGATGGCACCGGAGCGGCGCTCGAGCATGTGCGGCATGGCCGCATAGATGGTGTGCAGGGCGGCGAAGAAGTTGGTGGCCATGGTGCGGTCGTAGGTTGCGAGCGGCTGATTTTCGACGGGGCCGACTTCGATGATGCCGGCGTTGTTGATGAGAATGTCTAGTTGGCCGAAGGAGTTGAGCGCAGCGGCGATGAGCCCGGGGATCTGGGTGCGGTCGGTGAGATCGCAGGAGACGAGTTGGATATCGTCTTCGTTGAGGACGGACTGGTCACGGAGGAGGCCGTCGCGGGCGAGTTCGAGCTCGTCTTCAGAGCGTGCGGCGAGTACAAGCTTGCAGCCGGCGCGACCGAAGCGGCGGGCAAGGGCGAGGCCGAGCCCACGCGAGCCGCCGGTGATCAGCACGACCTGGCCTGGCGTGACGCGCGCGGGCAGGGCAAGATTGCGGAGGGCGGTGGCGAGAAGCGCGGTGGCAATCGTTGGGAGGGCGTAGGTGAGTGACTTGTTCATGGAGGGTGAGATGCGGCTTGAGCCGGTGCGCTAGGGGGAATCGTGACTTTCGCGTGAGAGCTAGACTGAAGGAGAGGAAATTGTTTGGACAGAACAATCCTCTACATTGTCGGAGACCGGCAGTTCGAATGATTCGGAGAAGGCAGAAGCTAATTTGAAAAGCATGGACTAAGCTTCAAGGAGGGAGCTACGATCTTCAAGGATTACGGTGCGATGATGCTGGAAGACCCGGATGTTTTCGCAGACGAGGTGCGCTTCCAGCTTCTTGGGTATTCTGTTCGAAGACGATGGCGGTGGTTGTTCATGTTGAGCGAGGCTCGCGTTTACGAATCATCAGTGTGCGGACGGCGACCAAGCTGGAAGGGAGATTGTATGAAGATGAAAGGAAAAGCTGAAGACGGAGAGATTCGATCGGAGTACGACTTTTCGAAAGGCAAGAAGAACCCGTATGCCGAGAGGGCAAATGCCAAATCAAGTGTGGTGCTGATCGAGCCGGAGTTGCAGGACTTGTTTCCTGACAGCGATGCTGTGAATGAGGCACTGCGGCTGCTGGTAAAGGCCGGGAAAAGAGCCTCAAAGATGCGTGGAACAAAGCTGGCAAAGGCGAGTTAGGCGATGGCGACGAAGCGCAAATCCCGGGGTGGGTACATGATTTCGGTGGTGGCGGAGATGTATGAAATTCATCCGCAGACGCTGAGGATGTATGAGCGTGAAGGCTTGTTGCGGCCTTCGCGGTCGGACGGCAATACGCGGCTTTACACGGATGACGATCTGGAGCGGCTGGAGTTTATTTTGAACCTTGCGCGAGACCTGGGCGTGAATATTGCCGGCATCGCCATTGTGCTGCAGATGCGCGAGCGGATGGAAGAAATGAACAGGCAGATGCAGGGCTTTGTGGATTACGTGCGGGACGAAATGCTTACCAGGATGAATCAGCAGCAGGGCACGCAGGCCGGGCTGGTGCCGTTTGGACGAGCCCAGCTGGTTGCTGTGAAATCCGCCAGGAAGCGCGTTGCGGAGAAGCCGGACAAGGACGCCTGACAGCACGCATGGCAGTAGACTTAAGGCTGAGGCTTGTGCACCATGCGTTGGTTGTTGGAGGTTCTGTTTTGGGTGGCGCTGGTGGGGTCGGTGACCTCGTCGATCTACTGCGCAATGGTAATGACGGCAGCAGCCAGGTTCGGCTTGCGCAAGCGGCGGGATGAAGCCATTGCGGCTGACTTTGCGCCTGCTGTGAGCCTGCTGAAGCCGCTGCATGGCACCGAGCCCGGGATGGAAGAGAACTTCGTTTCGTTTTTTGAGCAGGACTATCCGGGCGAGTGGGAGTTGCTGTTTTGTGCGCGGCAGGAGACAGACGCAGGATTGCAGCTCGCACGCAAAGTGGGCGCACGCTATCCGCAGGTAAAAGCAGCCTATGTAACCTGCGGGGAGCCGATTCCGCGCTTCCATAACGCCAAGGTGTATTCGCTCGAAAAGCTGGACTCTGTGGCGAAGAACGAGCTGCTGATTACCAGCGATGCCGACGTGCGGGTGGGCCCTAGTTACGCGCTCCGCATGGTGCAGAATCTTAAAGACCCGAAGCTGGGGCTGGCGAGCTGCGTGTACCTGGGCACGGCTTACGGAGGAGACGGCGCGAGTTTTGCCGCGAAGCTGGATGCGGTAGGTAAAAGCGTGGAGATGACCAGCGGGGTGCTGGTCGCGGTGATGCTTGAGGGGACGAAGTTTGCCTTGGGCGCGACCATGGCGACACGCAAGAAGAGCTTTCGGGATGTTGGCGGGTTTGCGGAACTGGGGCAGTTCTACGCAGATGATTTCGAGCTTGGCAACCGGCTGGCCAAGCAGGGAACCGGCGTGAAGATGGCCACGCATGTGATCAAGCTGATGGTGCAGGATACGCCGTTCGGGCTGTCGTTTCGTAACCAGCTGCGTTGGATGCAAAGCACGAGGCGCTCGCGGCCCTGGGGACATCTGGGCAGCGGACTTACGTTTTCTATGCCGTTCGGCTTGCTTGGCCTGGCGTGGGGCCTGACGAGCGGACACTGGCTGGCGGGGCTGCTCTGGTTGCTTGGCATGATGGTGAATCGCTGGCTGCAGGCGGGAACGATTCTTGGGGTGATGGGCGATCCGGATTGGGCCCGGAACGTGTTGATCTATCCCCTGCGCGATTTCCTGGGATGGGTTCTCTGGGTAGGCAGTTATGGGGGCAGCCGCTTTTACTACAGGGGCATGGTGTACAAGATGAAGCCGGGCGGGCAGGTGGAAGCTTCGGAGTGAACGATGACAGACGAGCAGGTGATGCGGGAACTGGTGGCTCGGGAGCCGATCTTTCACCGGCCGGAGTGGGGCACCGGGCGCGCGGACTACGAGCGGATGACTGCCCCGGACTATTGGGAGGTCGGGGCTTCCGGAACGATCTACAGGCGTGATTTTGTGCTTGATCTGCTGGACCGGCGGCGTGAGGAAGGCGGGCCGGAGGAGACGCTTGAGGCCTCCGGCTTTGCCTGTCGGCAGCTGGGCGCGGCATGCTGGTTGCTGACCTACCAACTGGTGCAGGGTGGCGTACGACGCACACGCCGGGCTACCGTCTGGGAGCGGGCAGGCAGCGACTGGCGCATTGTGTATCACCAGGGGACCATCGTCGCAGATTAAGTGCCGCAGAAGGTGGCGGTCACGCGTTGCTCGGGACGAGCGGGCCTGGCGTAGGGCTCCCACTCGGGGCGATCGTCGAAGGGATGGGCAAGGACTTCGGCCAGCGCTTCGAACGGAGCATAATCCTCGCGCTCGGTGGCGGCCTCGAGGGCGGCCTGCACGTTGTGGTTGCGCGGAATGTAGGCCGGGTTGGCGAGGCGCATCGATGCGGCGCGCCTGTCTGCGGGCATCGGCTCCTGTGCGAGGCGCTGACGCCAGAGAGCGGCCCAGGCGGTGAAGGCGGAGGGGTCGCGAAAGAGGAAGGCGACGCCCCTCTCGGCCTGGGCGTCGGCTGCGGCGTTGCACAGGCGTCGGAAGGTTAGGGTGAAGTCCGCCTGGTTGGTGGCCATGCGGTCGAGCAGATCTTCGGCCAGTCCGGAGTCGCCCGCTTGCTCAGTGGTGAGGCCAAGCTTGCGACGCAGGCCTGCGTTGCGGCCGGCTTGATAGCGCGGTTGGAAGGTAGCCAGTGCTGCATTGGCCGCGGCCAGGGCTGCCTCTTCCGAACCCGCTTCGAGCACAATTAAGGGCAGCAGGGCTTCGGCGAGGCGGGTCAGGTTCCAGAGCATGGCGTGGGGCTGGTTTGAGTAGGCGTAACGGCCGCGATGGTCGATTGAGCTGAAGACCTTGTCAGGCTCGTAAGCCTCCATAAAAGCACATGGTCCGTAGTCGATCGTCTCGCCGGAGATGGAGGTGTTATCAGTGTTCATGACGCCGTGGATGAAGCCGAGGAGCATCCATTGGGCGACCAGATCGGCCTGGCGCGTGATCACACCCTGCAGGAGTGCGGTGTATGGGTGCTCGGCCTGGGCTGCGTCGGGGTAATGGCGAGCGATGGCATAGTCGGCGAGCACCCTGGTGCCTTCGACGTCACCCTGCGCGGCGAAGTACTGGAAGCTGCCGACGCGCAGGTGGCTCGAGGCCACGCGGGTGAGGACGCCGCCCGGCTGGACCGTCTCGCGGAAGACCTGCTCGCCGGTGCTTACGGCTGCGAGCGCCCGTGTGGTGGGCACGCCGAGCGCCGCCATGGCCTCGCTGACGAGGTATTCGCGGAGCACCGGGCCGAGTGCGGCTCTGCCGTCTCCCCGGCGGGAGAAGGGTGTGGGGCCGGAGCCCTTGAGCTGGATGTCGTAGCGGATGCCGTTGCGGGCTACCACCTCGCCGAGCAGGTTGGCGCGGCCATCGCCAAGCTGCGGGACGAAGTTGCCGAACTGGTGGCCCGCATAGGCCATGGCCAGGGGTTCCGAGCCTTCGGCAAGGCGGTTTCCGGCGAGTACTTCGACGCCCTGCGGAGAGGACAGGGCCTCGGGGTCGAGCTGCAGGTCGAGCGCGAGCGGGAGGTTAAGCCTGATGAGGCGTGGCGCGGGCACCGGCGTGGGGTGGACTCTGGCGTGGAAGCGCTCGGGCAGGCGGGCATAGCTGTTGGCAAAGCGGAAGCGAACGGAACTCATGGGCGTTGGATGCTTGTGAAGCGCCCGCGGGGCAGAGTCGGCCCGCGCGGGCGAAGATAGATGGCCAGAGTTTTAGATGGCGTTGACGCCGCCATCGACGAAGAGCTCGACCCCGGCGATGAAGCTCGAATCCTCCGAGGCCAGGAACACGGCAGCTTTGGCGATGTCGCTTCCTTCGCCAATGCGTTTGCGGGGCACCATCTCGGTTATGTAGTCGAGCATCTGCTGGTTACCGGCAAGGCTGGCCGCATTGCCCGCCGTGTGGATGGGGCCGGGGCTGATGACGTTGACACGGGGTCCTGTACCTTTCAGCTCTGCCGTAAAGCTGCGGGCGAAGCTGCGGACCGCCGCCTTGGTGGCACCGTAGACGGACATGCCGGGGAAGCCTGCACTGCCGATAAAGGAGCCGTTCAAGATGATGGAGCCCGTCGCGTTCATCAGCGGCAGAGCTTTCTGGATGGTGAAGAAAACACCCTTAGTGTTGATGTCCACGCAATGATCGTAGAAGTCTTCGGTTACGTTGGCGACGGGCACCGGCTCATAGACTCCGGCGTTGGCGAAGACGACATCCAGCTTGCCCTTGGACTGCTTGATTTCGGCATACACCCTGTCCAGATCGGCCGGCTTGCCGGAGTCGGCCTGGATGCCGATGACGTGGTCGCCTAGGGTCGTGACGGCCTGGTCGAGTTGAGGCTTTCTACGCCCCGTGATGAAGACGAAGGCGCCCTCTGCGAGGAACTCGCGGGCTGTATCGAAGCCCATGCCTTCGGTAGCGCCCGTGATCAATGCGATTTTTCCGTCCAGCTTACCCATGTCTTGCTCCTGTCAATTGACGAACTGGAAGCTTAGAGTAAAAGCCGGGGGCTGACGGATTGCCCAATCCGCCATTCCTTTAGCCTGATCCAGCAATTTGCTGGACCACAGGTGCACGGAGATATTAGATAGATGGAGAGGATGAGCATGAACGGGAGCGTAGCTTTGGCTGAACTCATTGCCTCCTTGTGTCCGCAGGATGGCTCGCATGGGACGGCGATCAAGGATCTGTACCTATCCCGATTCTCCACGGCGGAAGTTCCGCGGAACAGCCTGAATAAGGCCGTGCTGTGTGTGGTGGCTCAAGGCTCGAAAGCGATTCTGGTCGATAACAAACGCATGGTCTACGACCGGAACAAGTACCTGCTAGTTTCGCTCGACCTGCCCCTGGTAGGACAGATCGAGAAGGCAAGCCGCGCTATACCGTTTCTTGGCGCGAGCCTGGTGCTGGACTTCGATGAAATAGCCTTGATGATGCAAGAAGCCAATCCGCCGCTTGAGACCGCCGCCCCGCTGCGGCCGGGCTTTATGTTGGGTGGGATGGACGATGATCTGCTCGACGCGGTAACTCGTATGATTTGCCTGCTGCGAAAGCCCACGCAGATAACAGCGCTGCTGCCCCTGGTGCGCCGGGAGATCTACTGGAGACTTCTATGGAGTGAACAGGGCGGGATGCTGCGGCGCATGGTAGTCGATAATGGCAAGATTCAGCGCGTAGCCGCCGGCCTGGCCTGGCTGCGACGCAACGCGGCCAGGCCTATTCGCATGGAAGAACTTGCACGTGAAATGCGCATGAGTCCATCAGCCATGCACAGCTGGTTTCGCGCCGTTACGGCGATGAGCCCGCTGCAATTCCAGAAGCAATTGCGTCTCCAGGAGGCGCGCCGCCTTTTACTTTCGGAGAAGGTGGACGCCGGGTCGGTAAGCCGCAGAGTGGGGTACGAAAGTGCGTCGCAGTTCAGCCGGGAATACCGGCGGTTCTTCGGCGCGCCGCCGTTGCGGGATGTGGAGAGATTTCGGGCCAACCCATCTCTCCAGTGAGCTACGTGTGTGGCCTCAAGACAGCTAGTCCACACGGTCGGAGGTGGTGTTCGAGGCTGGTTCCTCCGCGTCCAGCTCTTCATCGACCACCAGAAAGATCGGACGCGCTGCCTTTGGGTGACGGACGGGATAGCTGGGATGAGCCTGGGGATCGCGTGCTTCTACCTGCGTCGCATGTTGCTGCTGACCAGTCATGCATCTACCTCCTGAGTGTTAGTGATGCTGACTCAAAGATGCGCTAAAAAGCAATCCTATGGACGTTGGCGCGAAGCTAGCAAGTCGATAAAGCTCCATTCTGATATCACTTTGACTGTGGCGGTAGCACTTTCACTCTGGTTTGTCGCGCGTCTGGTCCTATGTAAGGTGCATGACACCTTCGGGTGATATACCGGAATGTTTCAGGCTGGTCTAATTGCGCACATTGGCGGAAGCGTCGCCTGGAACGAGGGCCTTATGGATTTAGAGCAGAAGCGGAAACAGAGCTTTTTACTCCGCCTGCCGTCATCTTTACGTGAGCAAGCGACACAGATTGCTCACGAGGACGGTACGTCACTCAACCACTTCATCGCCATCGCAGTTGCTGAAAAGCTAAGCAGGATGGGTCAAAGACTTACCACTCGACCACCGTCCCTGGCAAATTCTCTGGTTAGAACCCCTGTTCAGTTGCATAAATTCTAAGCCAAACTAGAACCTGAATTATCGAAGAGGCGACCTATTGAGGTCGCCTCTTCTTGTTTAAGCACTATGCAGGTTCAGGGTGTAGGTGCAGGTGCGTTCTTACTACGCTACAGGCGGGTAAGTAGAGAGTGAGCGACCTGGTTGGAATGCTTTTTGAATTGAGGTAACTCCAAGCTTCAAATCATCAAGTGATGCCCCTGAAAAGCTTGGCATATCGCCCCTGATATCAGTTTGACGACTTATTTGGTAGAGCTTAGTTACCAGTGCATGTGAAGGGGTATTACTTATTCCTGTGCTTACAGTGACGCACGGCGGTCGTAGTCAGGCCGGCACTTTCCAGGTGAAGCAATGTTCGAGGCAATCAGGAAACAAGCGAGCGGACGTAACAACGAAGAGGTTGTTGTGCTAAGTCCAATCTGTTCCCGCTCTGTCCTTGCCGGCATAAGTTCCGCGCCTGGTGTTACAAGTAAGTTCCTTCAACTCAATTCCTGCTGCAACTTTTATGCGTTCCGGATGCGGAACGCTTTTTCGTGTCTGAGAACCGAACAAGGAGTTACTTCCATGCGCGTTCCGTCTGCCTTCACCCCTCACGCTTCCGAAAAGTTAATCACTGGGTTCCTGCCTCTCGAGCGCCGCCACCTGCAGGGCGTATTTCATTTTTCCTTGGTCTTTCTGCTGGGGCTGCTGGTCACGCTGGTGGGCTGCGGAGCCGGCGGTTACTTTGGGGGTGGGGCGATCACTCTTTCCGCATCCGCGGTGACGATTGATGCAGGACAGGTGTTCCCGGTCAGCACCAAGCTGCCGGCAGGTGAGACAGCTTCGTGGTCGCTGGCAGGAACGGCTTGCCCGGGCGGCAATTGCGGTAGTCTTTCAACGCAAACAGGACTCGCCAGCAGCTATACGGCCCCTGCAGGGCTGAGCGTGCCGCTGAAGGTGACGGTAACGGCCTCAGTGCCCGGCCTGGCGGAAACGGCAACGCTGAGCATCACGGTGAATCCAGACCCGGTGATTTCCGGTACACCGCCGGCCGGAACGGTAGGGACTCCCTATAGCACTACCGTGACGGCCTCCGGTGGAACAGCACCGCTTACCTGGAGCCTTGCGTCGGGCGCTCTGCCCGCCGGCCTCACCTTCAACGCAGCCACCGGTGTGATTGCCGGAACACCTACGGCTGCAGGCACAGCAAGCTTTGCTTTGCAGGCCGTGGATTCAAGCGCGATCCCGTTTACCGTGACCGCGCCCGAGACGATTTCTATCACGACCGCGGCGCTCGCGTTGACGCTGACCGGCAATCCGCCCGCGGGTACCGTTGGAGCGGCCTATATGACTGCCCTGCAGGCTGCGGGTGGTACTGCACCTTATAGCTTCAGCCTGGTGGCGGGTACGTTGCCCGCGGGACTCGCGCTCGCACCGTCTACGGGTCTGATTACGGGTACGCCCACGGCGAGTGGAAGCTCGGTGTTCACAGCCCAGGTACAGGATGCTACCGGCTTGAAGACGACCGGCGTCTTCGGCATCACGATTGCCGCGGCGCAGGGCACCCTGAGCCTGACGACGGCCATGCTTCCAAATGGAACCGTAGGCATTCCATACAGCGCGACCATTGGCGTTACGGGCGGCAATGCGCCCTATGCCTGCGTGTTTACCAGCGGCACGCTGCCCGCGGGCCTTTCGCTGAGCGGCTGCGTGGTAAGCGGCACGCCGACCCTGGCGGGGACCTCGAACCTCGTGGTGAAGGCGACAGACTCGAGTAGTCCGTCGATCAACGTGAGCGGACCCGAAGCGATTACGATTGCGCCCGCGGGACTTGCGATCAGCACGGGCACGTTGCCGAACGGCACGGTGGCCGTACCTTACAGCGCCACGATCGGCGTGACTGGCGGCACATCGCCCTATTCCTGCACGATTATAAGCGGCACACTTCCGGCTGGTCTGGCTCTCGGGGCTAACTGCCTGGTAAGTGGGACGCCGACAATCCCGGGCACCTCAAGCCTTGTGGTGAAAGCGACCGACTCCAGCAATCCTGCGCTGACGACGACCGGGCCTGTGAGCATCACGATTCTGCCGTCAGGGCTGGCCATCAGCACGGGCACTCTGCCGAACGGCACTGTGGGGGTTGTCTACACTTCGGCCATCGGCGTGACGGGCGGGACTGCGCCGTATAGCTGCAGCATTACGGCGGGCACACTGCCGGCCGGTCTGGCACTTGGCGCCAACTGCCTGGTAAGCGGAACTCCCACGACCGCAGGCACCGCCAGTCTTACGGTGAAGGCGACTGACTCCAGCAACCCGATCCTTACAGCGACGGGCCCAGTGTCGATCACCATCGCCGCAGCTCCCGTGCTGGTTATCAGTTCTCCGCCTGCAGGTACAGTGGGGGTCATTTACAGCGGGACAATCCCGGTGACGGGCGGCAAAGGACCGTACAGCTGCAAGGTTACCGCCGGCACGCTGCCGAATGGGCTCTCGCTCGCGGGCTGCTTGATTACAGGCACGCCGGTCAGCGGAGGGACGGTTGCTTTGACGGTGCAGGCGACTGACTCCAGTGCGCCGCCAACCGTGAGCAGCGGCCCGGTCACCATCACGATCAACCCGGCACCGCTTGCGATCACGACGGGCACGTTGCCGAACGGGACCGTGGGCGTGGTCTATAGCTCGACGATCGGCGTCAGCGGCGGCACGGCTCCTTATAGCTGCTCTCTGGTTGCAGGTACGCTGCAGGCCGGGCTTGCGCTGGGGCCGAACTGCCTGGTCAGCGGTACGCCTACGGTTTCGGGCACGGTGAACCTTAGCGTGAAGGCGACGGACTCGGAGAACCCGGCTGTCAGCACCACCGGTCCGGTCGCGCTGACGATCGTTCCTGTGGCCTCGGCCATCACGATTGGCAATCCACCGCCTGGAATGGTGGGTGTGCCTTACAGCGGTCCGATCCCGGTGAGTGGCGGCACTGGTCCTTACACCTGCCATCTCAGCGGCGGGACCCTGCCGGCCGGGCTAACGTTGAACAACTGCCTCCTGACCGGAACGCCCGTACTCGGGGGGCCGGTGACGATCACGATCGGAGTGACCGACTCCGGGAACCCACCGGTAGTTGGCACCGGTCCCGTTACCATCACCATCAATCCGGCACCACTTGCGATCACGACGGGCACGTTGCCGAACGGGACCGTGGGCGTGGTCTATAGCTCGACGATCGGCGTCAACGGCGGCACGGCACCTTACAGCTGCTCTCTGGTTGCAGGTACGCTGCAGGCCGGGCTTGCGCTCGGGCCGAACTGCCTGGTCAGCGGCACACCTACGGTTTCGGGCACGGTGAACCTTACCGTGAAGGCGACGGACTCGGAGAACCCGACTGTGAGCACTACCGGTCCGGTCGCGCTGACGATCGTTCCTGTGGCCTCGGCCATCACGATTGGCAATCCACCGCCTGGAATGGTGGGTGTGCCTTACAGCGGTCCGATCCCGGTGAGTGGCGGCACTGGTCCTTACACCTGCCATCTCAGCGGCGGGACCCTGCCGGCCGGGCTAACGTTGAACAACTGCCTCCTGACCGGAACGCCCGTACTCGGGGGGCCGGTGACGATCACGATCGGAGTGACCGACTCCGGGAACCCACCGGTGGTCGGCAGCGGCCCGGTCACCATCACGATCAACCCGGCACCACTTGCGATCACCACCGGCACGTTGCCGAACGGGACGGTGGGCGTGGCTTATAGCTCAACTATTGGCGTCAGCGGCGGCACGGCTCCTTACAGCTGCACCATCACTTCGGGCACACTGCAGGCCGGTCTGACGCTTGGGGCAAACTGCCTGGTAAGCGGCACACCGACTGTGGCAAGCACGGTGAGCCTGATGGTGAAGGCGACGGACTCGGAAAACCCAGCCGTCAGCACTACCGGACCGGTCTCGCTCACCATCAATCCGGCACCGGCAACGCTTACCATCGGCAATCCTCCGGTGGGTACGGTGGGCGTTGTCTACAACAATCCCATCCCGATCAGCGGGGGCACCGGCCCGTACACCTGTCATCTCACCGGCGGTTCCGTGCCGGCGGGTCTGACGCTGAATAACTGCCTTCTGACCGGCACACCGATCACGGGCGGACCTATCACCTTCACGATCGGAGTGGTGGATTCGAGTAACCCGCCGGTCATTGGATCCGGGCCGGTGACGGTCACGATCAACAACCCGAGCCCGATCCTGACCCTGAGCAATCCGCCCACGGCGACGGTAGGCACACCCTACACCGGCACGATTCCTGTAGCCGGAGGCACCGCACCCTATACGTGCTCGCTGGTTTCGGGAACGGTCCCGGCCGGCCTAACGCTTACCGGCTGCATCCTTGCCGGCACACCCACAACGGCTGTCGTCTCAACCCTGACGGTGACCGCCACCGACTCGAGCAATCCGCAGGGCACCATCACCGGCCCGGTGGTTGTGACGGTGCAGCCGATCCCAACCCTTACCTTCACCGGCTCGCTGCCTAACGCAGTGGTCGGTGTGGCGTATACCCAAACCCTGCAGGCCACCGGCGGTGTCGCACCGTACACCTACGCGGTCACCGCCGGCGCTCTGCCTCCTGGCCTTACCCTCAGCACGGCGGGTGTGGTCAGCGGGACGCCCACAGCCGTCGGAGCCTACAGCTTCACCGCCACGGCTACCGACTCCGAAGCTACGCCGCAAACGGCGAGCCTGCCTCTGGTGCTGCTCGTGACCTACGCCTCCACCACGCAGGACACCCAGTTGAAAGGACCGTACGCGTTCCTCTTCCAGGGCTACGATGATGTGGCTGTGGGGCTGGCCGCCTACCAGACCGCAACCACCGGCAGCTTCACCGCGGATGGCGCAGGCGTGCTGGCAAACGGCGAACTGGATAGCAACCACCAGGGCTCGAACCCTGCGGGCGCAACCATTGCGAGCAACACCTTCGTCGGTACCTATACGGTGGGCGCGGATAATCGTGGTTTCCTCACGATCACCACGCTGAACGCGGACGGCACTGTGGGCCGCACCAACACCTATGCGATCTCGATAAAGGCACCTGTGGCCCCGGCAACCACCTCGGCGCAGGGCAGCCTCATCGAGTTCGACAGCAACCAGCTTGCGGGCACCAAGGGCTCGGGCACGTTCCTCCAGCAGACGGCCGCATCGTTTGGCGGCGGGCTGACCGGAAGCTACGCCTATGGGCTGAGCGGTGACACACCGTGCCTGCCCGCCTGCACGGTCGGCATCGTGGCCGGGCCGGTGGCTTCGGTCGGGCAGTTCACGGTAAGCGGCGGAACGTTGAGCGGAACAAGCGACGCGAACATCGCTTCGACCAAGTACAGCTCGCAGCCGGTGTCGGGTACGTACGGTTCGGCGGATGGCAACGGCCGTGTGCAGGTGTCGCTTGCGACCGCCGGCACCCCGGCCGGGATCTATCCTTCCGACTACGCGCTCTACATGGTCGACGCCAACCACGCGTTTATCCTCTCCACAGACAAGCACTCGGCGGCGATCCTGCTGGCTGGTTCGGCGCAGTCGCAAACCCTCAGCATCTTCCAGAACACCTCGCTCACCGGGCCGTTCATCGGCTACGAGAACGCGGCCTCGAACCCTGGGGTCACGGGCGCCACTCTGGCCAACACGCTCAACCTCTCCACCGCTACCATTTTCCGCCAGACCTCTGACGGCGCCGGTACCTGCACCACCACCAGCGTCGATACGGGCGGAACCACGCAACTCGTCAACCAGCTTACCGGGTTGGGTAGCGGGTCGCCCATCATCAACGCGCTGCTTGGGACGTACCAGTCCACGGGCAACGCAGCCTGCACGGTCGGCGGCAACGGCCGCGCGATCCTCAACTACCCGGCACCGGGCAACGTGCTCAGCGGCACACTCGGGCTGCTTGGTCTGCCGGTCGTCGCGCCGCCTGCCCGGGTCGCGTATCTGGCTGGCGCAAATCGCGGCTACTTCCTCGAGACCGGCTACGCGGGCCTGGGACAAATAGAACCCCAGACCGGCGCGCCCTACTCGCTCGCCACCTTCAACGGAACGTACATCTACGGCGAAACGCCTGCGAGTTCCGTTGCCACTACCAACGCCTCCGGCTCCATCACGGCCAACGGCAACGGCACCGCGACCTCCTTAGAGGACCTGAACGTGGGTGTCGGCACCATCAACGTGCTCACGCTCGGTGTCGGCCATAACGATACCTACACGGCTCCCGACCCAACCACCGGGCGCTTCTTCTTCAACGACACAACGGTCGCCGATACCTCCGTCGTCTACGTCATCTCTCCCGGGCGGTTCGTGTTGCTCGACACCAATCCCGCAACCACGTCGCCCTCGGTCACCGTTCTCTACTAACCCACCCGATCGAACAAAATGGTCCGGGCCGCGAGGCCCGGGCAGGAGAGAAGACGATGCGTATACCACTTGCACTCCTTGTACTTGCCACCCTTTGCGTGGCTTCGGGATCTGTCTCGGCGCAGCAAACGCTCACGCCCTACTCTGAGGTGACGCCGAAGATCGATGTTTCGGCCGGGTTCGACTACCTGCGCGCCAATGCGCCTCCGGGTGTGTCGAACGACTTCAGCCTGGGCGGCGCCGCCGCCTCAGCCACCTACCACTTCACCAACCTGTTTGCGGCGACCGCGCAGTTCTCGGGCGCGCATGGCAACGACATCAGTACGTCAGGCCAGAACCTTACCTTGACCACCTACACCTTCGGTCCGCGTATTACGTTTTCGAAGCATCGCATCGTGCCCTTTGGCGAGGCGTTGTTCGGCGCGGCCCACGGCAGCGATTCCTATTTTCCCACCAGCACAGGCTATACGACTTCAGCCAACAGCTTTGCTTATTCGTTTGGCGGCGGTGTGGATGTCAACCTAACGCATCGCCTTGCAGTGCGCGCGGTCGAAGCCCAGTACCTGCATACCGGCTTTCCCAACGGCAGTTCGAATGAAGAGCACCAGCTGAGCATCGGTGCAGGCGTGGTGTTCAAGTTTGGCGGACGCCGCGAAATGGCTCCGCCTCCTCCACCCATGCAGGCCCTGGTCACCGCGCCGCGAGGAGACATCCACTTCAGCTGCTCGATCAACGTGAAGCATGTCTCTGCGGGTAGCTACTTTACCGTGCTCGGCGAGACGATGACCGAGCCCGACCACCTGAACGTGATGTATACCTGGATGCCCGAAGTTGGCATGATCGAGGGCTCCGGACGCGAAGTGAAGCTGTGGACGAGCGGGCTCAGCCCCGGCAGCTATGTGCTGAAGGGCCATGCCGCGGTGATGGGCGACTACAACATGGCGGCAGACTGCGAGCTTCCGTTCGTGGTCGACGCACCGGTGGTGGCTGTGGCTCCCGCGGTCGCCACGCCGCCGCCCGCGGTCGAAGCGGCCAAGCAGCAGGAGTTCCACACCAACGTGCCCGATGCCTTCTTCGAGTACAACAGCGCCATCCTGCGGCCCGACGCCCTGGCCGCAACCCTGCATGCGGCGAGCTTCCTGAACCAGCACCCGGAAATGGAGGTACGGGTGGAAGGCTTTGCCGACGAACGTGGCTCGGTAGAGTACAACCTGATGCTCGGCCAGCAGCGCGCGGACTCCGCACGCACGGCGCTGATCAAGGCCGGTGTGGCTGCCGAGCGGGTGGAGATCATCTCCTTCGGCAAGGCAGACCCGGTGTGCACGCAGGCGAATGAAGTGTGCTACCAGCAAAACCGGCGCGCGGCTTTCTCGCTGCATCCGTAGTGATGGGCAAGGCTTCGCTGCTTGGGCGAGTCGCTCTGGGCCGCCTCGGTCGCCTTGCGTGTTTCACCTTCCTTGTTGTCATTCTCGCAGGGAATCTGCTCTTGTACTCTCTGGGCTTTGAAGAGCGAAAGGCAAATGCAGAAGCAGATTGCCTTCGGGAATGACAACAAAGAGGCGTGAGTTAAGCTTCAGCTTCGCGTTCGAGCGGGAGATTGAAGCTGGCCAGGCAGCCGCGATGCTGCGGCCGGGAGAGCAGCGTGACGCTGCCGTGGTGCGCCGACGCGATCTGCTGGGCGAGCGCAAGCCCAATGCCGGAGCCCTTAGGCTTGGTGGTGTAGAAGGGCACGAACAGGTTTGCCTGCTTGTCGATGCCGAGGCCGTTATCCTGGATGAGCAGGCGCAGCTCGCCCACGACGGTGGTCCAGGTGAATAGCACTGTGGGGACGTGTCCGGGCGCTTGAGCTTCCGGGCTGAGCGCTGCATCGGCTGCGTTCTGGAGCAGGTTGATGAGCGCCTGCTGGATCTGGTCGGGGTCGCAAAGCAACGTGACGGGCGGGCCAGGTTCGATCGTCACCTGCAGGCGCGTTTCAAGCTGTGCGGTGCGTTCTACCAGATCGGCAATAGCCACAAGCCGAAGCTGCGGCGCCGGCAGATGGGTGAGCCGCTGGTAAGCCTGCAGGAAGCGATTGAGCGAGGCGGCGCGCTCTTCGATCACAAACAGGCCACGTTCGAAGTCGGACCGATCGTCTTCTTCAAAGCGCGACACGCGAGCGCGCAGGCTGCCCGCGATGGAGTGAATCGGCGTGAGCGAGTTGTTGATTTCGTGCGAGAGCACACGGATGAGCCGCTGCCAGGCCAGCCGTTCTTCTTCACGCAGGGCGGCGGCCACATCGGTAAGCACAAGCAGCGTGTGGGGAATGCCGTGCAGCCGGAAGGTCGCGCGGCG
This sequence comes from uncultured Granulicella sp., assembly GCA_964282835.1. Taxonomy (GTDB): domain Bacteria; phylum Acidobacteriota; class Terriglobia; order Terriglobales; family Acidobacteriaceae; genus Edaphobacter. Next base: position 2,897,232 of record OZ196157.1, on the reverse strand, counting down.
CACGGACCAGCGCGTGGGATTGCTGGAAAAGGTATCTCCCGCTGCATGTGCGCCGGGCACGGGGTACAGGCCCTGATCGGCGAGCGTGAGCAAGGGCAGGAGGTGCAACTCGGCGGCTGAGCGGCCGATGGGATCGCCGGGCGCAAGGGGAAAGGCACGACGCGCGGCCGTGTTGAGCAGGCGCAGACGGCCTTCTTCGTCGAAGGCGAGCACGGGCGAAGGCATGGAGGTAAGGACGCGTTCGAGCAGCGCAAGGGCGTCCTGCGCGGCGGCGCGCTGGGTTTGCAGGGTGCCGGAGAGAGCATTGATCTCAAGCGCAAGATCGCCAACCGTATCGCCGCGGCGCGCACCACGGGCGCGGAAGCTGTAGTCCTCTTCGCGGATGGCGGAGACGATATTCGCAAGCGTCTGGAGCGGACGCAGAAGCTGATCGAAGAAGATGTCGGCCAGCACGGCGTAAAGTACGCCGAGCGCCGCCACGATGCCGAAAGTCTGCGCGAGCGAGCCGAGGTGCTGCAGGATGAGGACGCCCGTGGGCAGAAGAAAGAGGACGGCCGCGCCGGCGAGCCAGAGCTTGATGCGGCGCTCGAAGCTGAGTTTGCGGTTGTTGCGGACGAGCGGAAGCGCGGTGAGGATCGGTTCTGCCGGCGTGGGCGCGCGGAAGAGCGGGTCAGAGCTCATACTTTTCCATGCGGCGGTAGAGGGCTCCACGCGAAAGGCCCAAGGCTTCGGCGGCGTGCGAGATGTTGCCGGCGGCGCGGGTAAGTGCCTTCTTAATCAGCATGGTCTCGACCGCTTCGAGCGAAAGATCGTCCAGCGACTGCGTGGAAGACGCGCTGGGCTTCGGCGCCACCAGGCCGAGATCCGCAGGCTCGAGCAGGTTCGATTGCGCCATCAGCACGGCGCGCTCCATGGTGTGGTCGAGCTCGCGCACGTTGCCCGGCCAGCGATGGTTCAGGATGAGTTCCAGAGTCGCGGGATCGAAGCCTGCCACCTGCTTGCGATAGCGCGTCGCATAGCGGGATAGAAAATGCGCGGCGAGCAGCGGGATGTCTTCGCGGCGTTCGCGCATCGCGGGCAGGTGGATTTCGACCGTGTTGAGGCGGAAATAAAGATCTTCGCGGAAGCGGCCTTCGGCGGCTTCAACGCGCAGGTCGGCATTGGTGGCGGAAAGCATGCGCACGTCCACCTTGCGGGTTTGCGAGGAGCCGACGCGCTCCAACTCGCCGGTTTCGAGCACACGCAACAGCTTGGCCTGCTGGCGTACCGGAATGTTGGCGATCTCGTCGAGGAAGAGCGTGCCGCCTGAAGCAAGTTCGAAACGGCCGATGCGGTCGGCGCGGGCGTCGGTAAAGGCACCCTTCACATGGCCGAAGAGCTCGGACTCGAAGGTGCCTTCGGGCAGCGCGCCGGTGTTGACGGCGACCAGTGCATGCTGGGCGCGCAGCGAGAGCCGGTGGATGGTCTGCGCGACCACCTCCTTGCCCGTGCCGTGCTCGCCGGTGATGAGGATGTTGGCGTCGGACGGGCCTACGCGCGCCATCAGGTCGATGACGGGGCGCATCGAGGGAGCTGCGGCGATAAAGTCTGGTGCGCCGTCCGGGCGAAGCAGACGGTTCTCGGCTTCAAGCCGTTCGGTGCGGCGATGCAGCCGCGAAAGCTCGAGGTGAGTGCGCAGCAGGGTGAGTAGGCGCGCGTTCTCCCACGGCTTCTGGATGAAGTCGCTGGCACCGCGGCGCATGGCTTCGACGGCCAGATCGACGTTGGCCCAGGCAGTCATCACGATGATGGGCAGGTATGCACTGCGCTGGCGGATCGACGTGATGAGGTCTAGGCCTTCGCGCCCGGAGGTGGTGTCGCGGGTGTAGTTGAGATCGGCGAGCAGGCAGTCGTACTCGTCTTCGGCAAGTTTAGCCAGCACCTCGGCGGGGCTCGACGCTGACTCAATCGCGTAGCCCTCGGGTTTGAGCAGGAAGCGCAGGGCTTCGAGGATGTGGGGCTGGTCGTCGGCGATGAGGAGCCGGCATTTCGGGCTTGCGTTGTCGTGCGGCATGGGCTCGTCTCGATCATACTTGTGGCTTTGTGCTGATAGGGCATCAGGGTTGGGTGCCGGTGCGAGCGGCGTCGAGCGAGATGGCGTTGGCGATGAGAGTCTCGCCGGTGGCACGGTCGAGCTCGACGCGGGCTTTCTGGTAGGCCGTGCGCGCGGCCACCAGGGCGGACTCGGCGGTGGCCAGGTCGCGCCGCGCCGCGAGCGTCTGGAAGGCGGAGCCGGCACCCAGGACCTGTTCCTTCTCGGTGATGGTAAAAGTTTGCTGCACCAGGTCGCGGCTCTTGGTAGCGGCCGTGACGCGGGCCTGGTTTTGCTCGAGTGCGTACTGGGCATTGCGCACCTCGATGCGGATCTGTTTACGCAGTTCCTGGATGCGAATTTCGGCCTGGCGCGATTCGAGTTCCGAACGCACCTGGTCGGACTTGGCGACGCGGTTACGCAGGGGAATGTCGACGTTGACTCCGACGAAGTAGTTGGGAGCGGAGTTGTTGAAGGTGTTGGCGAAGGTGCCGCCGTAAGTGGTGGGAGAGGTAGACGGCGTAGTGGAAACGCCGCCGAGGCCGGTGCCGCCGTAGTAGCCGACGAGGTCGACAGTGGGAAGAAGTTCATTACGCACGCCGTCGCGGCTGATTCTGCGGTTCTGCAGGTCGATGGCCGATTCGGTGAGCTCGATGCGGGTGGCGAGGGCATGCACGACCAGGTCGCCGGCGATGGCATTTGCGGGATTGGTGTCCACCGTTAAGAGGTCGCTTGGGCGGACGGGGATCGCTTCGAGGATGGCATCGTCGAGGTTCTTGGTAAGGGCGTTTTTGATGAGCAGGGACTGGAACTGAAGCTGGGATTTGGCGATGGTGAGGTCGTCCTCGCGGGTGGCGACTTCGGCTTCATCTTTGGTGACGTCGAGGGCAGGAATAGCCTGGAGCTCGAGCTGCTTGCGTGCGGAGTCGAGCGTGGTGTTGGCGAAATCGAGCGAACGCTGCTTGACCTGCTCGTCTTCGTAGGCGGCGACGAGATCCCAGTAAATGTTGGCGATTTGGGTGACGGTGGTGACGACCTGGAGCTCGAAGGCCTTGTCGGAAATACGCTGATTGTTGCGCGCGATGTGGAGATAGCGAAGGTTGGGTCCGAAGCCGAAGCCGGAGAGCAGATGCTGGCGCAGTTCGGCCTGGAAGGAGCTGTCGAGCTCCGGTAGCAGCAGCGAGTTGGGCGAGTTGGTGGTGAGCCGGTCGGCGTTATAGCCGATGTTAATGCTGGTGCCGGTGGCGAAGGCCTGGGCATAGTTGATGTTGCCCGAGAAAGCTCCCTGCTGCAGGGTGGGTACACCTTCGAGGATGGCGTTGGCGAGCGGTGTTGTGGAGTTCTGGTAGCCGATGGTGCCGGTGAGGAGGGGATCGTAGGACGAGATGAGAGAGCCGGAGCCGAGGGTGGACTGGACCAGCCCGCCTGCCCCGCCGCCTGCACCGCCTGCACCGCCCGAGGTGCCGCCGGCGCCGGCGCCCGACGACGCCGAGCCGAAGCCGCCTACACCGCCGCCGGGCGTGTTCTGCACCACGCCGGTGTTGACGCCGAGGAAGATGCCGCCGGCCTGGGTGCGTAGCACGTCGGCCTTGGCGATGGGGATGTTGTAGCGGGCGATGGCGAGGTCGAGATTGTTTTCAAGCGCCAGGGCGATGGCGTCTTTGAGTGAGAGCTCGAGGACGCCGTTGTGGATGAGCGTGTCCAGGCGGGAAGAGTTGTCAAGATTGGGGAGCGGCACGTGAACTGCGCGGTAGGGGTCCAGCGGATTGTGCGAGTGGGGGATGTCGAGCGAGATGGTGGGGGCTGCGGCCTGGGCGACGGGCGCTTGCGGAAGAGGTTGCTGGGCACAGGCAGGAAACGTGAGGAGGAGGGCCACGACGATGAAGGGTTTAGGGGGCATGTGTGTCCTTTTTGTGCAGGAGCAAGTGCAAAGGCATACGCAAAGGTCGCGAAGGAAGAACGCAGAGGACGCCATGTTGGGGCCTGGCGTTGTTTGGCATTCTGCCGCGTGGGCCACCGGCCTTCCTACTCAATGCGCAGGGCGACCGTGGGGCTGATGGTAGCGGCCCGGCGCGCAGGGATGACTGCCGAGAGAACGGCGACCACCGCGATGAGGGCGACTACGCCGAGCAGGATGACGGGGTCCGCGGCCGAGACGCCGAAGAGCTGCGAACGTACCAGCACACTAAGCCCGTACGCGACCGGAATGGCAACAACGACGCCCAAAGCGGCCAGCGAAAGCACACTCCTGAGGATGAGCGACGCGACCTCGATGCGGGTGCTGCCGAGCGCCATGCGAATACCGATCTCGCGGGTGCGCTGGGCGGTGGAGTAAGCGAGCACACCGTAGAGCCCGACCCCGGCAAGGATAGTCGCGAGAATGCCGAAGGCTGTGGCGAGCAGGGCAATCAGCCGCTCGTTGAGAAGGTTCTGGTCGATTTGCGCGTCCATGGTGCGTGCACCGGTCGCTGAGAGACCAGGGTCCACGGCGTGGAGTGTGCTTCGGAGAGCGGCCAGAATCGGGGTTGGGCTGCCCTGGTACCGGAGATAGAAATTGAGGTCGTCTGAGGTAGGAAGCTGGGCGATCGGCCGGAACCAGGCGGCTTTGATGTCCTCACGGACGCCGCCGTGAATTGCGTCGCGAACAACGCCTACGATCTCCGTGTCGAGCAGCACCTTATCGCCGGCACCGGATGCCATGTGGCGCCCAAGGCAGGATTGCAGGGAGCCGCCGCAGAAGTGCTTCACGAAAGCCTGATTAACGACAGTAACTTTGGGATGGTCGATGGTATCGGTGTCCAAGAGAGAACGCCCGGCGAGCATGGGCATGCCCATGGTAGCGAAGTAGTTGGGGGCTACACCGGCGGTCTCGACCGTAAAGGAACTATCGGGCGGCTCGGTATAGCCGGTAACGGACACGTTGTTTGTGGCGTGGCTGTTGGCGAGTTCCGGATCGTCGGTGGCGGTAACGGCCTGAACGCCGGGGATGGCGGCGAGGGTGGTGAGCAGACGCTGGTGAAGAGCGGGCATCTGGGCGGGCTTGTAGCCGGCCAGGGTGGGGTCAAGTTCAAACGACAGAAGCTGTGCGGTTCGAAAGCCGACATCGACGGCCCGCAGCTTCTGCATGGAACGCAGGAAGAGGCCGGAGGCGACAAGGAGGATGACGGAAAGACCGATCTGCAGACATACGACGATACGGCGCAGGGTGAGGAGAGAGCCTGAGCCGGTAGAAGAAGATTCCCGCAGCGTGGACATGAGGTCCTGCCGACGAAGCTGGAGCGCGGGAGCCTGCGAAAACAGAAGCGCCACGACGATGGCTATGGCAAAGTTGAAAGTCAGAAGCCGAAGGTCGAGCGAAGTGGAGAGCGGGTTTTGAGAGTCCGGATTGTCAAGGTAGGCGACCAGGACGCGAATGCCGAAGGGAGCCAGGAGCAGGCCGAGCGCTCCCCCGGCGACGCCAATCAGAAGGCCTTCCAGCAGGAGCAGAGTGAGGATGCGGGCGCGGCTGGCACCAAGAGCGGCGCGTAGGGAGAACTCCCGCATGCGACCGGCGGAGCGAACGAGAAGAAGGGACGCCACGTTGACCGAGGCGATGAGCAGCACAAGGAAAGCCATGGCCATAAGGGCGATGAAGGGCTTTTCGATGTTGCCACGGATGTAGGAGTAGCCGCGCGCGCCGGAGGAGAGGAGCAACTGGCCGGAGAGCCACTGCTGGGTAAAGCGAGGAGACTTGGTACCCATGAGTTCCAGATCATGTTGGTGCAAAGCGTGGAAAAGCGGAGCGATGCCGACCTGCGCTTCCGCAAGGGTGACGCCGGGTTTGCGGCGGGCGATAAGCGTGAGCCAGCGGGCATCGTGCTTGGTAAGTGGGTAGGTGTGGCCGGTGACCTGCTTCATCATGGACATGGGGACAAAGAGCGCGGGAGTCTGGCCCCAAACGGCGGAGTGGAAGCCGGGCGGACTGACGCCGAGAATCTGGAAGGGATGGCCGTTGAGGTTGACGGTGGAGTGGACGACGGAAGGGTCGGCGGCGAGGTTGTTGTGCCAGAAGTCGTAGGAAAGAACGGCTACGGGATTGCTGTCGAGCGCGGCGTCGTCAGACTGGGTGAGCAGACGTCCAATGGCGGGCTGGACGCCGAGAACGTCGAAATAGTTGCCGCTGACAAGCTCTGCCTGAACCACCTGCGAACTGTTGTCGCGGGCAAAGCCGGCCTGGGCGGGTGCAATGGCGAGCATGCCGGAGAAGACACGGTTCTGGTCGCGCAAATCGCGGTACATGGGGTAAGAGAAATAGTCCTTGTCGTCCCCGCCGGAGTTGGAGGAGGAGCCGCTCCAGATGTTGTTGGAGACGGTGAGCAGGGTAAGCTCGGCGGGATCGTGGACGGGTAAGGAGCGCAGCAGGGCCTGGTCGAGCAGCGAGAAGATGGCGGTGTTGGCGCCGATGCCGAGCGCCAGCGTCAGGATGGCGGTAAAGGCGAAGCCGGGGGCGCGGCGGAGCTGGCGGGCGGCGAATCTAAGATCGTTCCAGATGTTTTGCATGTGGCTCCTGAGGCGAAAGCGAAAGCAGATTCCCTGCGGGAATGAAACAAAGACCGGCTAGTTGACCGTAACGGTGGAAGGGTTGTGGGCGGGGTCGAGGAGCAGCTGCGGGAGTTCGCCTTCGGCGACCACCTTGCCGTCGAACAGGTGGACCTGGCGCTGGGCGTGCGCGGCGAAACGGTTGTCATGGGTAACCATGCAGATGGTCGAGCCCTCGGCGTGGAGTTCGGCGAGCAGGGTCATGACGGCCTCGCCATTTTTGGAGTCGAGGTTTCCGGTCGGCTCGTCAGCGAGCAGGATGGAGGGCGAGCCGGCGAGCGCGCGGGCTACGGCCACGCGCTGCTGTTGGCCGCCCGAGAGCTGGGCAGGGAAGTGGCGCATGCGGTGCGCCATGCCCACGCGCTCGAGCGCGCTTTCTACCCGCGACTTGCGTTCGGAGGCAGGCATGCCGGCGCGGTAGGTCAAGGGCAAGGCTACGTTTTCGGCTACCGAGAGATCGCCGATGAGGTTGAAGGACTGAAAGATGAAGCCGATTTCCTGATTGCGGATGCGCGAGCGCTCGGCGAAATCCAGATTGGCGACGGGCTTGCCGTTGAGCATGTAGGCACCGCCAGTGGGCGTATCGAGCAGGCCGAGAATGGAAAGCAGCGTGGATTTGCCGCAGCCGGACGGGCCAGACATCGCGATATATTCGCCGCGCGCGATCGAGAGGTGGATGCCGGAAAGGGCATGCGTTTCGATGTCGTCGGTGTAGAAGATTTTGGTGAGGGAGTCGATGTGGATGAGCGGGCTGGACATTGTGTGGCTCCTTGAAAGGTTGGTTCGTGAGCTTACAGCTTCATAGCTTTGAGCTGACAGCTACTGCTGCAAGCGGACTTCGTTGGCGGCGTCGTAGCGCGACATGTCGGAGAGGATGACGGTGTCGCCGAGGGTGAGCCCGGAGAGGATCTGGAGGGAGTTGACAGACGCCTTGCCGGCTTGCGCAGAGACGCGTGTGGCGGTCCTGCCGTCGGCGTTGACGCGGAAGATGGAGATCGTGGAGTTCTCGTTGCCGACGGTGGGACGGCCGATGTAGAGCACGTTCTGCAGGCGATCGAGGTTGATGGTGCCGTCGATGGAAAGGTCCGGGCGAGCGCCTTGTGGCAACGCGCCGTCCAGTTGCACGTCGACCGTGACGGTGCCGGCGATGACGGCGGGATCGATCCGGCTGACCTTGCCTTGAATGACGCCGTTGTGGGTATCGACTTCGGCGGACTGGTCGATCTGGATGTCGCGGGCCTGAGTTTCGGGAATCTTGAGCGAGGCCTTGAGCTGATCGGGCTGCACCACCTTGGCGAGGGTAGCGCCGATCTCGACATGCTCGCCGACCTGGTGCGGAAGCTCGGTGAGGACGCCCGCGATGCCCGCGCGCACGGTCAAGGCCGAGGCCTGTTTCTGGCGCAGCGCGAGGATGGCCTGGGCTTGATCGACCTTGGTTTGCTGCACGGCCATTTCGGTGGAGATGGTCTGCGCATTCAAGCTAAGGCGCTGACCTTCGATAGAGTTGCGCTGGGCCAGCTCGTCGGCCTTGCCCTTGGAAGCGGAATAGCTGAGCCCGGAGATAACACCGAGATCGTAGAGGCTCTTATCGGTTTGGGACTGCAGCGCGGCCTGCTTCTGATCGGACGAGACGGTGGCAGCACCTGCGCGCTGGGTCATCAGATCGCTCTGCAGGTGGGCGCGCGTGTTCAGCATGTCGGCCTTGGCGGCTTTGAGCTGGAGCTGCGCGTCCAGGAGCTGCTGCTGCGCGGTTGGGTCGACGAGCTCCATCAGGATCGTATCTGGCGTGACCGTGGCGCCGGGTAGCACGCGAATGCTCAGCACCGTGGCCGCCGTCTCCGCAGGGATGAGGCGTATGCGGTCTTCGCGTGGAACCAGGGTGCCGGGCCCGCGCACCTGGCGGAGCAGGTCGCCACTCTTCACCGTATCGGTCAACACAGGGCCGTCCACAGAGGCTACTGCCGGTTTGAGGCGCAGCACAAAGAAGGCGGCGAGCGCGACGGCCACGAGGGCGGCCAGGCCGGACAGAAGCGAACGGCGGCGCTTTTGCTGCTTACGTTCCGGGCGTGAGATATCCATTGCTTCGAATGAAGCATGTGGAATGCCAAACAAACCGGTCGGAAGTGGCCGTAAACCCAGGGGGATTCAGGGATGAAGGACCTTGCAGTGTTCGAAAACGATCAGCTGTGTCCGTAAGCGGACATCAATGCTGGGACCTGTGCAGTTTGCTCGCTTTCGACGCGATTGCGGCCGTTCCGTTTGGCACGATAGAGAGCCTTGTCGGCGCGGCTGAGCGCGGGGAAAATCGTCTCGTCCGAATACTCGACGGCCGCGATGCCGATGCTGACCGAGATGGAGATGGGAAAGCCGGTCCCCTCGGATGGTAAAACGATCGGTGTGGCGGCGATGGCTTCACGCAGGTTGTCCGCGGCCATGTTGGCTTCCATCAGGTTTGAGCCGCGAAGCAGGACGGCAAACTCTTCTCCACCCATACGGCAGACGAAGTTGCCACGGCGTGTGCCGGCGATCAGCGTGGAGACGACCGAGTGGATAACCTGGTCGCCGGCAGGATGTCCAAAGCGATCGTTGACTGCCTTGAAGCGGTCGATGTCGATCATCAGCACGGCAAGTGGTTGTGGGGTCAGCCTGGTCGCCGCCAGGATGCGGGCGGTTTCCTGGGTAAAGGCGCGACGGTTGAGGCAGCCAGTCAGCGGATCGGTGCGCCCGCTGGCGAAGAGCTCGGCGTGAGCTTTGGCGAGCCGGCGGAAGAGCGGCCGGTAGAGGAAGAGCGCCTCCAGCAGAAGAATGACGAGCATGAGCAGCGTGAGCGTCGCCAGGACACGGCGAAGATGGCCGATCGCGGCTTCGCTCGTCGCGGCGATGGCGGCTGTGGCCGCATTGAGAGCGGTGAGCAGAGGCTCCTGTGCGGCGGCCTCGATCGCGCCAAGATCGGGATCGGTAAGGGTAAGCGCGGCTGAGGGCTTTGCGGCAAGCGCATGAGCGTGAGCGAGAAAGTCTTCCAGCCGCTCGTTCAGGTGGAAGGGAACATCATTGTATACCGCAAGCACGGCGGCTTCGCGTGGAGCTTCGATGCGCTCCGCAGCAGAGCCGTGAATGAGGGCCTGGTGCGAGGCTTCCATGAGTGCGATGGCCTGGATCAGGGCGGCCTGCGTGTCTGCGTCGGAGCGAAAGGGCGTGTGGGCGGCGCGCTCAAGCGAAAGGCGCGCGATGCGTTGCGAAAGCATGCGTTGGCGCCCGCTGATGTTGACCACGCGGGCGGTCGTCTCCTGGCGGTGAACGATGGTATCGGTGATGAAATGAAAAGCGATGGAGAAGGCAGCGATAAGAAGCAGCGCGCAGATGTAGGTGGCGACCCCAAGGCGAATGAGGCCGCTGCCCTGGACGGGAGGATCGGAGAGGCGATCCGGAGTCCTGGAGTCGCAGCTGCGTAGCCGGCCGCGGTCCCGGGTCTCGTGCGGTTCAGCACGACCGCGGGAGGCAGGGGATGGGCTGAAAGAAGTAGGGAGGGAGGACATGAGTCGTGCTCCTGATGCTGCAATATGGCTTGACGGTACGCCACCGTACAGAACAGCCGCAATGACACTTGTGAGGAGTATGAGAGAGCTTTGGACGTAGAACCAGCCCTGGTTCAGGCCATCGCAGCCGCTCCGCCACGAGCGCGGATAGCGACGTTTTTACGGCGCACACATCTAACAACGTGTGGAGGGTAGTGGCATGTTCAGGACGACGGTGTTGGCGACAGTAGCGGTGATAGGTATGGCAGGATCGGCTTTGGCGCAGGGTACGGGAACCATCGGTTATGTAAAAGGACAGGCAGCTTTAAACGGCAAGCCGTTGATGCCGGGAGCGGAAGGGCAGGTGGCGCTCGCTGCAGGACAGATGCTATCCACAGGCGCGGGGCGCGCGGAGATCATTTTGGAGCCAGGGGTCGTCCTGCGGTTGGGTGGGAGCAGCGTGGTGAAGATGGTCGCGTCTGACCCGAAGCACAGTGAAGTGCTGCTGCAAAGCGGGCGCGCCAGCGTTATTGTGAGGAACACGCAGGGATCGCCGGACTTGCAGGTGGATACGGCAAACGGGGTGCAGACGGCGCTACTGAAGCGCGGCGTGTACGAGTTCGATGCACAGGCGGGAGAACTGAAGGTGTTCGACGGCAAGGCGGCAGTCTCGGAAGCTGAGGGCGACAAGTGGATTGATGTAAAAGGCGGCCACGAACTTGCACTGAGCGGTGCGGTCAACAAGCCGGCAGCGTTCGACGAGGCACAGGACCGCGGCGACCTGGGCGGAGGCTGGGGTCCTGGCTACGGCAATGCGTACGGGCCCGGCTACGGAGCCTACGCGCTGGGCGACGGCTATCCATACGGCTACGGCGGGGGCTACGGCTATGGCTTCTATGGACCCTACGCGTACGGCTTTTATCCTGGCTTTTTCTATGGCGGCGGCTTCGGTTATGGGTATGGCTTCCGTGGCGGCTACGGTGGCTTCGGCGGGTTCCGCGGAGGCAGACGGTAAACAACATGGCCCGGCGATGATGGGCACCGGGTCATAATCTTTCAGAAGCAGATTCCCGACATCATCGAAAATTGGCAACTCTCACGGGGAGCTTGTGTCCATAAACTATACGGCTCTGTGGTGCGTCTACTAGAGCTGAACTGGCCCGCACTGTGTGGCAATAGATTCACCTCAGGAGGGTTGGACGCATGAAGCGTGTGATCTCATGCTTGCTTGCTGTTTCGTGTATCTTCTTCTTTCTCGTGGCCTCTCAGGGGCGCGCATGGGGATACGTTGATCCTGGGTCAGGGCTGCTTGCCCTGCAGGGGTTTGCGACTGCCCTGGCCGGCGTGACCTACTATATGCGCCGCAGGATTATGGCTCTCTTCGGGCGCAGGAAGAAAGAGTCTGCCAAAGCTCCGGCACTGGGTCCTGCACAGGACCGCTCCGGCAAGGCAGCGTGACGCGACAAGGACCGGATCCCACGTTCAGAGATCCTGCCGGTTCGCTAAGACTCGAAGAGAACAGGGCCATTCGTACCATCCGTCCAGCCGCTCGGGATGGGGTGCTGGATTTTGTGCAGTCAAGCCTGCGGGTGCGGCTGGAAACCAGCGGGCAAATGGTGTGCTCAAGTGTCGAGGAGCATGCCGGTAATCTAGAGCTGGCGCATCCGCGGGTCGCCGTCGCTTCCTACCCGTGGGAGTGGACCCGATCGCAGTGGCTGGTGGCGGCAGAGCTTACCCTGAGCCTATGCGAACAAGGGCTGGCCGAGGGCTGGGTGCTCAAGGATGCTACACCGCTCAACATTGTGTTCGAAGGCACCAAGCCTGTACTCGTCGATGTGCTGTCTTTCGAGCGCTATCGACCAGGCGACGCTATCTGGCTGGCGTACGGACAATATGTCCGTACGTTCCTGCTGCCCCTGGTGATGAACAAGCTCGCAGGTTGGCCGCTTGCCTTGAGCCTTATGCGACGCGATGGGTTTGAGCCGGCGGAGCTGTATGGGAAGCTGAGCTGGCCGCAACGCCTGGGCCGCGATGCCTTGTGGCCGATTACGCTCGCAGCTCTGCTGGAGCGCAGGAAGCCGGGGGCAGAGGGTGCTGGTGCGAGGCCGCGACGGGCCGGATCTCCGGAGGCGTCTTTCTATGCGCTGCGCAGCACGTTGACGTCGTTGCGCAAGCGTACCCAAAGGGCTGCAAGCGTCCACGCAGTCTCCCACTGGAGCGACTATACCCGCTCCCTGACCCACTATACCGCGGCAGAAAGCGAGGCTAAGCGTAGGTGGGTGACGCAAACAATCGAACGCACGAAGCCGAGCCGAGTGCTGGACGTAGGTGCGAATACCGGAGAGTACAGCGCGCTGGTGGCTTCGCTGGGCGTCGATGTGGTTGCGCTCGAACGCGATGCGGAGGCCGCCGAGCGACTCTATCGCAGAAGCCGCGCAGAGAGTCTGTCCGTTGCAACCATCTGTGCCGATGTTGCACGGCCCACGCCGGCGGCCGGTTGGATGAATGCTGAGTACAGCTCGCTGCTGGACAGGCTCGAAGAGCAGTTTGACGTGGTGATGATGCTTGCCGTGATCCATCACCTGCTGCTGATGGAGCAAATACCGCTGAACGCAATCATTGCCTTGGGCGCGCGGCTGACGCGGCGTTGGTTGATTGTGGAATGGGTTCCGGCAACCGACCCGATGTTCCAAAGCCTGCTGCGTGGGCGGGACCAACTGTACGGCAGCTTGTGCGAGGGCGATCTGCTGGCAGCGTGCAAGGGCCGCTTTGCGGTAAGGGAGCGTGAGCCACTGGGCAATGGCAGGGTGTTGCTTCTGCTCGAAAAGGAAAATGGATGCTGAAGAAGTTCCTGCAGTGCATCGGACTGGCTTCAATAATCCTGGTGATGAACTACGGGGACTTGCTCGGGGGCGGGGCCGACGTTCGGATGCATGTGCCGTTCGGACTCGGCGGCATTGTGATGGCGCAACTTACCGACATCCTCCTTGTGGGTCTGGTAATTTTTGTACCCGTTATGCTGCTGCGGAGGACGCGCTTCTACAGTTGGGCGCGGGTGGTGCTGGCGGTAGTAGTGCCGCCTTATTTGTTGTATCGGGTGCAGGACCTTGTGCCGTTTGTGGCCGAGAACGGGCTGTTTGCCGGGGTTTGGGCGGCGCTGGTGCTTCTGCTGGTGATGAAGTTTCCGCGTTCGTACCGGCGCGTGCTGCGCACGGGCGACGCGGTCGGGCTGTTTCTGGCGGCCTTCGCGCTGACCAGCGTAGTGCAGCTGCTGTATGTGGCGAAGTGGAAGCCGGGTCCGCAGAAGAAGATAGCGGCGTGGCAGACGGCGCCGCAGCCCGCGCGGGAGCATCCGCTGCTCGTCTGGATTGTGTTCGACGAGCTCTCCTATGACCAGGTCTTCGAGCATCGGGCCAAGGACCTGCAACTGCCCAGCTTCGACGCGCTGCGGGCCGAAAGCACCGTGTTTACCGACGTGCAGCCGGTCGGATACAAAACCGTCAAGATCATTCCCTCGCTGCTGAGCGGTGAGGCGGTGGACGACGTCCGCTTCAACTTCGCGAATGCCCTGGCTGTGCACGATGTCGACCGGCGTGGGTGGCATCCGCTCGACGGGCGCGGCACACTATTTGGCGATGCGCGGGCGCAAGGCTGGCGGACGGCGGTGGTGGGCTGGTACAACCCGTATTGCACCATCTACGGCGATGCGCTCGATAGCTGCTACTTCATGGATTGGGACCGGATCGACGGCTTCATGTCGCAGCGAATGGACTTCTGGCGCAATGTGCTTTCGCCCCTCGAGCAGATGGCGCGCGAGATAAAGGCGCCGGCGCGGGCCGACCACGACGCGTGTGACTACGACGTGCGGCAGCGCTACCGGACGCACCGGGACCTTGATGATCATGCGTTGACGCTGCTACAAGGTGACCAGGCGGATTTCGTGTTTCTGCACATGTCGATTCCGCATAGCCCAAATATCTGGAGCCGCATCGACGACGACTACACGCAGAGCTGCGACAGCTCCTACCTGGATAATTTGGCCTTGGTCGATAAGGTGCTGGGCAGGTATATGGCCGTGCTACGTGCCTCACCACGATGGAAGGATACAACGGTGATCGTGCAGGGCGACCATAGCTGGCGGGTGGACCTGTGGAACTGGCTACCGGCTTGGACGGACGAGGACGACGCGGCCTCGCGCGGGGTATTCGAACCGCGACCCGCGCTGTTGGTGCACCAGGTGGGGCAAACTGAGCCGGCGACAAACGCGAGCGCGTGGTCGCTGATCAATGTGCATGAGGTAGTCGAGGATGTGCTGGCGGGGCGGCCGGCGAAGTTCTAACGAGGCAGTTTGGCGGCATAGTGCTCGCGGACATGCTGGTTGATATAGGTGGAGAGGCCTTTGCCCTGGGTAGCAAGGCGGATCATGGCGCGGACGTGAGTTGGGCCTGGAGCGTCTGCGTTGTAGAGATAGCGGGTATGCGAGTGTTTGAACTCGAGGATGATGGCTTCCTGCCCAGGAGGGCCGAGGAGTTCGTAGGTGAGGACGCCGGTGTTGGGGTTGGGAGAGTTGTAGGGGAGCTTCATGGAAGTTGGCCGGCGGGTGCAATCAGAGACGTGCTATCTGCAAGCGCGGTGCGGATGAGGGCCCTGTCAAGAGGGGCGAGTGGAATCTGCAGGCGCTCAGCAAGGTTGAGGTAGGCAGCGTCGTAGATGGTGAGGGTGTGCCGCCATACGCCGCGACGCAATAGTCAAGAGGAGGAGCAAAGGCCGGCATTTTGAAGCAGACCGCACTTCCCATAAGCGCTGCTCCCATCAATCCGAGAGAATAGTGCAAAAGTTACCAGACCGTTTATTCTTTGTAAAGGACCCTTATTTACCGGGCATAAAGCAGTTCTTCCATGAGAGACTTTGAGAAGTCGAGCCGCCGGATGTCTAAGCCACTCTCCACGTCTGTCCAAAACTCGCCTTCTCGTCCCTCCCACCTGCGCCAGGCAAATGCTCGCGGGCTGCTTTACCTGCTTAGAAAAAACAATCCCTGTTCCAAAGCGGATCTGGTTCGTCTGTCCGGGCTGAGTGCTCCAACCGTGTCAAGCGGCGTCTTGCACCTGGAAAACCTGGGCTTGATCGAATTTGTGGGGGAAGGCGAGTCGAGCGGCGGGCGTCCGCCAGGGCTTCTGCGCTTCAAGGCCACTCATGGCTATGTTGCGGCCGTTGATATCGGCGGCACCCGTCTGCGTATGATGATGACCGACCTGAACGGTGAGATCGTCACCCAATGGTCGACGGTGCTGCTGAAGCAACAGAAAACTCCCGCCGCAGTCTGTGCGCTCATCAAAGATGGTCTTCGTATCATGTGTGAGCAGAGCGGAACCGACCGTCGCAAGCTGCTTCACCTGACGGCCGGTGCTCCCGGCATCACCAACGTCGACACGGGAATCGTGCTGTCCGCACCCAATCTTAAGGAGTGGAATGAAGTTCCACTTCGTGAGATGCTGCAACAGCAGACAGGCCTCCCCGTGCAGGTGGAGAACGACACCAATCTCGCGGCGGTTGGGGAGTATCGTCGCGGAGCTGCCGTGGGCGTGGAAAACTTTGTCTTCATAGCCATCGGGACGGGCGTGGGCGCGGGCGTTTTTCTACGTGGACAGCTTCACCATGGCGCGCAGTGGTGCGCCGGGGAAATTGGCTACTTTGGGGTCAGCGGACAAGAGCGCAAGCCCATGCAGTTACGGCGCACTGGTCAGTTGGAAGGCATGATCGGCGGCGGGGGAGTCGAGCAGCACTGGCTTGGGCTGCTAGAAAAACATCCGACACCGGCGAATGCGGAACTTGGACGCCTCAGAGCCGATCAGATCTTCGACCTGGCACGGGACGGTGACCCACTCGCCCGCGAGACCCTCACATTTGCCGCGGGCTTGATTGCCGACACCGTCGCGGACCTTTCGCTTCTGCTCAATCCGGAGCTTGTGGTGCTTGGTGGCGGGATTGGCGCACACCCGGAGCTCTGCAGGGCTACCGCAACTTTGGTTGAACGGCATGAGTTCGCAAAGCCTCAACTGCGGTCGAGTGCCCTTGGAACACGCGCGCAGCTGTTTGGTGCCATTTCGCTTTCGATTGCAGCCGCCACGGCCAGTCTGCTGCCCTGATCTGCAACTGGACAGCCGTAATGCTTTTCCCTCTTTCCCGCCGAATGGCTTTTATGTTGACATCTGCCTGATAGATGTTATTCTCAGCGAAATCAGCTTACTTACGAACGCTTAGTAAGTTTATTTTCCGAACGGGAAAACAGCTCTTACTCTCAGTAATCAGCGAAAATCGCTTAGAGGTGCCGCGTGATGCCAATTACAACATCCTCGAAGTTCAGCCGAGCTGCTCTGCTGGCTGCCTGCTGCGTCGCTGTTTCCCCCATGGCGTTCGGCCAGTCGCAATCCATCAATGGCAGCCTGCGGGGCGTAGTAACCGACTCGGCGGGTGGGCCGCTTCCCGGTGCCAAGGTCGTCGTCAAGAATCTTGACACCGGCTACACGCGACAGGTGACCTGCGATGAGGCCGGGCTCTATGTCGCGCCGGCGCTTCCTATTGGCCATTACAGCGTCACCTCCACAGCGGCGGGCTTTGCCCCTCTGACACAAACTGGCATCGAGCTCACGGCCGGCCGCGACGCGACGGTGGACGAGCATCTTTCGGTCGGTAGCGTAGCCACGGAAGTTGAGGTCACGAGCGACGCGCCGATTATCGATCCCGCGCGCTTCGACCTTGGCCGCACCATTTCCGAAACCGAGACGCAGGACCTGCCGCTTACTTCCCGAAACCCGTATAACTTCATTCTTTTCCAGCCGGGCATTAGCGGTTATCCGAACCCTGAGAACGGCATTCCGCGCACGCTCAACACAAATGGCCTTGTAGACCGTGTCAACTTCCAGCTCGATGGTATGGTCGACACCGAAACCGACCGCTATGGTCTTCGGCTATTCGCCATTTCTGATTCGTACGTCAAGGAGATTGACACTATCTCCAACAGCTATGCGCCTGAGTTCGGTAACACCGCCGGCGTCATCTTCAACAGCATCACGAAGTCCGGCACTAACGCCTATCACGGCGAGGCACAGTACATTTGGCGGCCCAAGGCGGCCAGCTCCTGCCCAATCCTCACCAACTGCAATCCGAATGTTCCGGGTGGCGTCATCAAGCCGAGCCTGCATGTCGACGACTTTATCGGCAAGGTCGGTGGTCCCATCCTGCATGACAAGGCCTTCTTCTTCGTCAGCTACGAGCACCTGAAGCGCGCCAACCCAACCGGCAATACGATCAGCCCGGCGAACCAGACAGCGCTTGAGGCACTCGGCGAGCCCGCGACGGACTTCGCCACTGCCGGCCAGGTGCAGTACGCACAGTGGGTGGATGTGCGCGGCGACATCAGCATCAATCGGAAGAATCAGTTCTTTGTCCGCTACAACTACTTCCGCAATCGTTACCCGTTCAATACAGATGTCGGCGGACAGTATGCGCTGAGCGCCGCGGCAGACTTCCAGGATCGTGCGCACATCATCGGTGCGCAGCTGGTCACCACATTTTCCCCGAATTTACTCAATGAGTTTCGCGGCTCGTGGCCGTACCGCAACGAGCATCACGTGGCAGACCCGCTTACCGGGGCAGGACCGCTCATCACCATCAACGGCGTTGCCAACTTCGGTGGGTCGAATGGCGTAGGCGACAAGTTCCAGGAGAAAATTCCCAGCTTCAACGACAACGTAACCCTGATCAAAGGGGGCCACAACATCAAGTTTGGCGTCGGCTTTCAGAAGAACAACGACACGCAGTTGGCTGATGTCTACACGCAGTACACCTTTGCTTCTATTGCCCAGTATGCAAGCGCCCTGAGCGGAAAGACGCCGCAGGTCTACTCCAGTCTCTCGGCAAGCATTGGTCAGCCAGGTGCCGGCTACCAGTCCATCTTCTTCGACTTCTTCGGACAGGACACGTGGCAGCTGCGCAAGAATCTTCTCGTCACCTACGGAGTCCGCTACGACCAGTATCGTGCGCCTAACCCGCCCGCCGGTGAGCCATACGCGCTTACGCAGAGCTTCCGCGATCCCCTCGGCGATTTCGCACCGCGCCTCGGCATCGCGTATTCGCCCAATCAGACGACGGTCGTTCGCCTCAATGCCGGCATCTTCTATGAGGCGACACCCACCAATACCTGGTATAACCCGCTATACAATAACGGCGCTTTTGGGACGGGATCTTTCATTGACAGCATTGCCGGCTCCACGACCCCGACCGCCTGCCAGCCATCTTTTCCAAACTCGCCGCAGACACAGATTGCCGGCTGCCCGGTGCCGAGTCAAAGTATTTACGCTCTTACCCCGAGGTTCAAGAATGAATACACGTGGAATGCGAACGCCCAGGTGGTTCAGCAACTGGCGAAAAATGACTCGCTTACCCTCGGCTACATTATGACAAATGGGCGCAACCTGCAGTTCCTGCGCAATTCCAACCTCATCAATCCAACCAGCTTTCTGGCAGATGGGCGGCCCGTCTTCTCCACCGCGATCAGCGCAGCCACCCGCGCGACGCCTGTCCTGAGCAACGGGAACCCACTCAACAACATCACGCTTGAGGATATCGGCTCGAACTCGTCCTACAACGCACTTACGGCAACCTACGACCACCGCCTCTCGGCCGGGCTAACTACGAGCGCGTCCTACACCTGGTCGCACTCCATCTCCAACACGCCCGAAGGCAATACTTATGAATTCAGCACACCGGTTGAAGATCCCACGAACCCGCTGCGCGACCGCGGCAATAGCAGCGTTAACCGGCCGAATGCTTTCACGGTGAGCGTTGTCTACCAGCCGGAAACACACTTTGAAAACAAGTACCTGAACGGTGCCTTGCATGGCAATGAACTCGCCCTTCTGGGCAATGCCACCACCGGGGACGAGCAGAGCATCACCACCAGCACAAAGCTTAACGGCGACGCGCTCGCCACTAGCCGGCCGCTCTTTGTAGGACGCAACACGGTTCGTACTCCCAATATCTATCAGTTCGATGCGCGCTTTACCCGAACCCTGGGTACCTACTTTGAGCGTGTCCAGCCTAAATTGCTGGTCGAGGCGAACAACTTCTTCAACCATAGCAATTTTACGACGATCAATACGGCCGCCACCGTGCAAACGACCGCAGGAGGGGCAATGCCGGTCGGCGCGATTACGGGTGCACCTACCTTTCTCCCGACAAGCACACTGCTTGAGGCGCGCATTCTGCAATTTGGCCTCAAGATCGACTTTTAGGAACTGCTTTGACCATGCCTCACACTGACCGTCCCAGGGCTTCGACTGCCAGCCCCGATCCTATGCGGGAGAGGGCGGCGTCATCACTGTCAAGCTCTCCCGGAGATGTATTTCCCGCCCCCATTTATCGCGACACCGTGCTGAAGCAGGTCTTCGCCGACGCGAAACGCTACTTCCTTGAACCCCTGCTCGAGATCGAGTACGCCCACACGCTGATGCTGGCGCAACAGGGCATCATGCCCGCGGACGAGGCTGCGCGCTGTCTGCGCGCTTTGGACTCGCTCGATCGAACGGAGTTGCGCGACACCAGCTATAACGGGAACTTCGAAGACCTCTTCTTTCTGGTCGAGCACAAACTTGCCCTGCTCTGCGGCTCTGAGGTCGCAGGCAAGATGCATACGGCGCGAAGCCGCAACGATATCGACCTCACCATGTATCGGCTGGTGCTGCGCAAGTATCTGCTCGATCTTGTGTCCGCGCAGCTTGCCCTGCGTAGCCGGCTGGTCGAGCTCGCCTGGCAGTACCGGGCCGCGCTGATGCCTGCGTATACGCACAACCAGCCTGCCCAGCCCACCACGCTCGGCCACTACCTGATGGCCTATGTGGAGGTTCTGGAGCGAGATGTGGAGCGAGTGACGGCAGCCTATACCCGGCTCAATCGCAATCCACTGGGGGCCTGCGCCATAACCACCACCGGCTTTCCCATCGACCGGGAGATGACCGGTCGGCTGCTTGGGTTCGAGGGCCTGCAGGTCAACTCCTACGGGGCGATCGCGTCCGTCGATTACCTGACGGAGAGTGCCTCGGTCCTCGCCGTCGCCATGGTCTCGCTCGGCCGCTTCGCCCAGGACCTGCTGCTCTGGTCCACGGTGGAATTCGGCTATCTGCGTCTTTCCGATGCTTATGTTCAAATCTCAAGCATCATGCCGCAGAAGCGGAACCCGGTGCCGCTCGAGCATGTCCGGGTACTCGCCAGCCGTGCCCTCTTTGGCTCGCACGGGGTGCTCGGCTGTCTGCACAATACGCCCTTCGCAGACATGAACGACGCGGAGGATGACCTGCAGCCCGCTGTCTACAGCGCGTTTGAAGATGGACTTCGTAGCCTTATTCTGCTAACGGGTGTGCTGAACACCGCTGAAATGAATACTGCGCGCATGGCAGCTGCCGCCGAGGACAGTTTCCTTACTGTCACGGAGTTGGCCGACACCCTTGTGCGCACCTGCAACGTCAGCTTTCACGCGGCGCATGGCCTGGTAAGCACGGCGGTACACGAAATGACGGCGAGCGGCGCTGGCTACGACCTGGAGATCATGGCCTCCACGATCGAACGCCTTGTACAAACTGACCTGCCGGGAGCGCATCCCATCAGCCGTACACAGATACTGAACTCACTCAATGCACACCACTTCGTGGAGGTGCGAACGATTGCCGGCGGCCCGGCGCTTGAAGCACTGGAGCCCGAGATACGACGGGCGCGCGGGCAGCTTGCCCACGACACCCTATGGCTTTCCGCCAGGAGTGAAGCGATGCAGGACGCACACGCCGAGCTTCATCGGCAGTGTCATGCTCTTTCGGACACTTAGGGATTATCAGCAGCAGAGCCGCAGCACGCTGTTGCCCCATGATCGAGTTGGCTTGATCACCGAAGCAGGAGCTCTCATTAGCAAAGTCGAACGCCTATGGCGGAGGACGCCGGCACTTATAGATCCGCAATCTTTTCGCGAGAACGCGTCAGCGGACTGCTGTAGTCCCGGATGAGCCGTACGCCGGGTTTGCGGACAAGCTAAGCAGGTTAGCCATGATGCGGTAGGAACCAGGAACGCCCTCAGACAGTTGGCGATAAAGAGCCAAAGCATCGTAGACGTAGACTCCCTTGCCGTAACGTGCGATCAGCAGACCGCCTTTTTGGGGGGCTTCACCGGGGTCCGCTGTTTCAAAAGGCGCCTGCCATTGCGGACCCCACGAATCAGCGAATCCATGACCGCGTTCTTCGACCCAACCTGTGAAGTCCTGGGGGCCGATCTTGTTAGGCCAGGTGAGTGCCGGATGATCCGGCAGTACGAGTTGCACCGCGGAGCTCTCATCTGCGTGTGTTGCGAGAGAGCCGGTACCGACGGAGAGGGGATAGGGGGCATAGTGATCGTAACTGCCCTGCTGGTACTGCACGATCAGCGTTCCGCCCTGGTGGACAAAATCGAGCAAACGCTGGTTGTGGCTTGCCAGATCGAGTCGAACCGAGTAGGCGCGCACATCGAGGATGATGACGTTGAACTTTGACAGATCGCCTGAGGAAATATCGTCAGGACTAAGAAATGTGGTTTGGATGCCAAGGGTTGCGAGTGACTGAGGCAACTGGGAGCCGGCGCCCCGAACGAAGCCGACCTTCAGCCCCGAAGCAATTTTCAAGTCGACTCCAGCTGTCTTGTAGTCGGCAGGATAGTACAGGTTGTAGGGCCGCAAGCCGGAATAGCCGGTCTGCTCGTAGCCTGACGAGTACTCGTGGCCGTTGTAGGTTGCGACGGCGCGGATCCGGTAGGGTTTCTCCTGGACGCTGCCAGGTTGCACTTTGAAGATCACGGATTCGTCCTGACCGGTCTTGGCTATGGAGAAGGAGGCCGCTGCGGGATCGGAACTCCAACCCGCGGGCAAATCGAGTTTCAATGTTCCTTGCGTAGTTCCCGGGGCATTGCTGTGTAGCAGGACAGAAAGATCGAACGACCTGGCGTTGATCGGCACCACACCGGCGCGGGTCGGCAACCAGACCGAAATGGCCGGCGCCACGATGAGCGGCTGCGCGACATTTCCCAGCCCGACCTCGCGTTGGGCAGTTTGGACCACCTGTCCGATCTGCACGGATACGCCGTCGTAGCTAAATTCCATCCAGCCAGATAGCGGATAACGATGAAAGGGCAGGCCGAGATCTTTCTCGTCGTCGATCGAATAAACGTCCTGCAGCAGGTTCTCGCGTGTGAAGTAAGGTTTGCTAAGTTTGGCGTCCTCGGGAACCTGCACCTGGAACGACTCGGATTGCACCTGATTGGCTTCAAGTGAGGCGGGCGCCGGGCCCTGTGGGTTTGCCGTCCACTTTTCTCCTTCCGGCGTCTCGACCCAGATACGCTGGATCGCGACCGGAAGGCTGCCCACATCGGCGGCACGCACGCTAACAGAAAATGTCTGGCCGGGAATGACCAGGCGTGGCGTGGCGGCAGGAACGCGTCCGCCAAACAACGCCGGCCCGACGGGGGTGAGCGAAGCCTGGACGGAAAGGCCGAGCGACTCGGCCAGGGCGGTGTTGAACTGGGCTTGTTTGACGTGCAGCTCGTGCACGACATCGTATTTCGCTTGTGCGGTCAGTGAGCTCGATTGCACTTTGGCGATAAGCTCTAAATTGGCCTTCGCACCAGCGGCTAACCTGGGGGCAATCGCGTCCAGGTGCTGCGGATCGAACTGATGCATCGCCTCGTCAATGTCCCGACTGATCTCTGCGAGGCCCGCCGTCAGGAACGCGTTGTTTTGTCCGGCGGCGAGATCGGCGATACCCGGGACAGAAACGTCGATCCCTGCGAACATCGAATTGCCGCCATTCGGCGCATTCACCCGCGACCCAAAAAGATGGTAGGCCGAGTCGGACGGACCTGGAGGGGGAATGATGGGGCCGCCAGTCTGCGATTCTTGCAAGCCGTAACCTTGTCGCGCAACCTGCGCGAACGATCCGCCGAGCCAAGGATCGTACTTGCCTTCTGGAATGGTGAGATCCGTGGACAGCATGCCATCCATCCATTTGGCGCTAATGTAATTGAAGAAGCGTAGGGGATAGGTGCGGCTGTTTGCGTAATCGAAAATTTTACCGAAGCCCACTGCGCCCTCATCGCCGAAGCTGCCTACGGCGTTATCGACGCTCGCCTGGTCGGGCACACGCGCGTAATCCTTGAGCGGCGTCCAGGGCATCAATCCATCGCGAATTTGATCGGGGAACATCTTGGGATCGCCGGCGTCATTGAAGGCCTCCTGCGCCTCCTCTCCGGAAACCTGATGCTGGCCATGCCCGTCGGTCGGCCCACCAACGAAGACGGAGGTGAGAATAAGCGGGCGAAACATGCGGATGGTGCGAACGACTTCCGCGAGGGAGCGCTCGTGCCCCCACTTCTGAAGAGCTTCCTCTTTCGATTTCGAGAAACCGAAGTCGATGGCCGGAGTAAAAAAGAGTTGCGAGCCGTAATATTCGTTGGTTTCGAGCAGTTCCTCGCTCCGCACCAGTCCCAGGGCATCGAAGAGGTCCGAACTCATCAGGTTCTGGCCCCCTTCGCCGCGGGTTAGACTAAGCAGCGCCACGCGGGCACCGTCGCCGCGTGATTCGTAGGTCAGCTGGCCGCCGTCTTCGTCGTCGGGATGCGCGTTGATCATCATCATGCTGGCGCGGGTATGCAGCCTGAGCAGGTTCTGCCACAGCGCCGATGCTCCACGATCCATCTCTAACGGGCGGGAGCGTACATGCGCCTGAATGCTCCCCTCGTGGGACTGCTGAGCGGTTACGCGGCGGGCAACCAAGCTAGGTACCAGCGCCAGCGCGGCCGCCATGCCTGTGAAGTATGCGATTCTCGGAATCTTCATGCTCTCCTTCCAATGAAGAATTCTGGTCAACTTGCTACCTATGCGGACTGAATCATGATGAGGCTTGCACCAGTCTGTACGTTTTCTGAGCTCTTGGCGTAGCTCTGCTGCAACTCGATCTGTTGGCTGGGACATCGCAAACGCTGAGGGGTCGAGTGGGAACTTGGTTGCTAACAGGTGTGCAGCCCGCTGAAAAGACGTTTATGAAAACCAGGAGCCATCATTTTCTTTGCGGAAAGGACGCAGTCATGACGCTGTTCCTCCTCAGTCTCGTGTTGAGTCTGTCTCCCTAGAAGCGCAAGACTTTGTAAAGTATCATTAGTTACTAAAAGTATCATAGCTGACGGCAGCGACCTTGCCCCGCCCTCCTGTCTTGCCGAGTCTGATCGGGACATGCGAACGAGTCCCCTGCAGCGGCGGTCTTGGTGTCAATGTCGCCGGTAAGCCGGATGGGAGCTCTCTTGCTGACCCTACAGAAGTTGTTGCAATCGGTAAGCGTCGGCGGAGTGAAACTAATTTGCTTTTGTGACGTAAACGAGTTATTCAAACAAGAACTGTAAATGGGGGCTCGCTTGATCTCGAAGATGGTACTAGGGGTGCTTGGGTTTTTGCCGGCGCTGCTGATGCAGCAGAGCGCGGCATTGGGGCAAACGCGTGCGTATGACGAGCAGCTTTGGTCGGGCCTGAAATATCGTTCGGTGGGGCCGCTTCGCGGCGGGCGTGTGACGGCGGTCACGGGGGTCGCGCAGGAGCCGTTGACGTTTTATATGGGGTCGACGGGGGGTGGAGTGTGGAAGACGACGGACGCCGGCTACTCGTTTGTGAATGTATCGGATGGCTACTTCGCGGTGGCTTCAATTGGGGCGCTGGAGGTGGCGCCCTCGGACCCGAACGTGGTGTATGTCGGGACGGGCTCGTCGAAGATTCGCAGCAACGTTTCGATCGGGCGCGGCATGTACAAGTCGGTGGATGCGGGTAAGACGTGGACCTTTATCGGGCTACCGGGTGCGGGACAGATTGCCACGGTGCGCGTAGACCCGACGCATCCGGAAGTGGTGTACGTGGCGGCGCAGGGGGACCCGTTCAAGCCGAACGCGGAGCGGGGCGTCTACAAGACCGTAGATGGCGGCAAGAGCTGGAAGCAGGTGCTGCACCTATCGGATACAGCCGGGGCGACCGATCTGGAGATGCAGCCGGGGCACCCGGAGGTGCTGTTTGCGTGCCTGTGGCATGCGTTACGGACGCCGTGGACGATTGTCAGCGGGGCGGAAGAAGGCGGCATCTACAAGAGTACGGACGCAGGCGAGCACTGGACAAAGCTCGGCGGCGGGCTGCCGACGGGATTGTTCGGGCGAAGCAATGTGGCGGTCACGAAGGCGAATCCGAACCGGCTGTATGCCCTGATCGAGGCCAGGCCGGGTGAAGGCCTTTACCGGTCGGAAGATGCGGGAGCGACGTGGGCGCTCGTAAACCACTCAACGGAGATTTCGACCCGGCCTTTTTACTACACAACGCTGGGCGCGGACCCCAACAATGCGGACGTGATCTGGCTGGGGGATGAGACCTGGTTCAAGAGCGCCGATGCGGGCAAGAGCTTCAAACGTATGCCGATTCCGCATGGGGACAACCACGATGTGTGGATCAATCCGACGGACTCCCGCTACATGATCCAGGGCGATGACGGCGGGGCGACGGTTTCAATCGATGGCGGGAAAGCATGGTCGCCGGAGCTGAACCAGCCAACCGCCGAGGTTTACCAGGTGTATGTGGATGACCAGTATCCGTACCGGCTGTATGGGGCGCAGCAGGATAATACGACCGTGATTGTGCCGAGCCAGCCGCTGGGCGATGGACAGGACTTTCGCGAAGGGCCGGGCTGCGAGACGGGGCCGATTATCCCGGATACGACGGACCCGAACATCGTCTACGGCGGGTGCAAAGGCCAGTGGACAAAGCTGAATGTGCACACGCGCAATGAAGAACGGTACTGGATCGGGGCGCAGTCGCTCTATGGCAATGCGGGGAGCGACGAGATTTACCGATTCCAGCGGGTGGCACCGATGGAGGTTTCGCCAAACACGCCGCATGTGGAGTATTACGGGTCGCAATATCTGCACCGAACGACGGATGGCGGGGTGACATGGCAAAAGATCAGCCCGGACCTGACGGCGCACCCGGCGAGGACCCAGGGCGCGAGCGGCGTACCCATTACGCGGGATGCAACCGGGGAAGAAATCTACAGCGTGATTTACAGCATTCGCGAGTCGCCGGCCGAGAAGGGCGTGATCTGGACGGGGTCGAACGATGGCTTGATCTACGTGACCCGGGATGACGGCAAGAGCTGGACGAATGTGACGCCCGCGGGCCTACCGCCGGGCGGTCGGGTGCAGAATCTGGAGCCAAGCCCGCATACACCGGGCAAGGCGTACGCGGCAATTTACCGGTTTCTGGATGGCGGCGATTTCGCGCCGTATCTTTACCGGACAGAGGATTATGGGAAGTCGTGGAAGCTGCTGACGGATGGGACCAACGGGATTCCGAAAGACACGCCGACGCGGGTGGTGCGTGAGGATCCGGATCGAGCGGGGCTGTTGTATGCGGGCACTGAGTTTGGGATGTATGTGTCGTTCGATGATGGGGGGTACTGGCAACCGTTTCAGTTGAACCTGCCCGTAACGCCGGTGACGGACATCAAGGTAACCCATAAGGACCTGCAGATCTCCACGCAGGGCAGATCGTTTTACATCCTGGACGACATTACGCCGCTGCACCAGATTGCGGCCAGGTCGTCGGCCAAGCCTCTGCTTTACAAGCCCAAGGAGGCGGTGCGGACGCCGAGTGCGGAGAGTGAGGGCGGCGATGCGATCGTGCGCTACCCGCCGTCGCCCGTGTATCCGAAGGCCGGCGCGCTGCTGGATTATTATCTGCCGGCGAAGACGACTGCGGACGTGACGCTCGAGATTCTGGATGGACAGGGCAAGCACATCCGGACGTTTACGAGCGTGTTGGCTGCTGAGCCTAAAAAGCCGCCCGTGCAGACCAATGGAGACGAGGGCGCGGACTCGCGGCGCGGGCGTGTGGTGCCGCTCGGGAAGACGGCAGGCATGCACCGGTTTACCTGGGACCTCAGGTATCCGGGACCATGGACCAGCGTGGCGACGCCGGAAGGCCCCGGTGGGCCGATGGCCGTCCCCGGAACCTACATGGTGAAACTGACAGTGGGCTCGTTTACCGCTACAGAGCCGTTTACCGTGATCGAAGACCCACGGATTACAGCCGATGGGGTGACGACGGCGGATCTTCAGCAACAGTTCGACCAGACGATGAAAGCTCGGGACCTGGTGAGCGAGGTAAACAAAAGCGTGGCAAGGATTAAGGAGGCGAGCACGAAGCTGGCTGCGCAACCGGAAAAGCTTGCGAAGCTGAACGGTATCTCGTCGCATGTGATCACGCCTGCCATCCGGTACAGCAAGCCGGAGCTGCAGACCCACATTGCTTACCTGTACAGCTTGACGAATGCGACCGACCAGAAGATTGGGCACGATGCGTATGATCGGTACGATACGTTGAAGGCAGAACTGGCGCAGCGGAATGGCGAGTTGATGACGCTGCTTGGGCCGTCGCAGTTTGCGGATCTCGGCGTTGCGGGCTTTCCCGGGGATGTGACGGCGCGCGTGGATGATGACGACAATTAAGGCTGCAGGAGATGGGAGCGAGATGCAGGTAAAGGCAGGTATCGAGGGAGACTGGATGAAAAAGGTCGTTCTGGCTTGTTGCTTGCTGAGTGTGACCGGGGTTGGATTCGCCCAGGCTCCGGTTGAGGAAAAGCCCGCGGGCCCGCAGGTCTGGCGGAACATCGGGCCGGATCGTGGGGGGAGGTCGCTGACGGCTGCGGGCAGCTCCAGGCGACCGAACGAATACTACTTTGGCGCTGTGGGCGGCGGGGTGTGGAAGACGACCGATGGAGGAACGAACTGGAAGCCGGTGACGGATGGGCAGATTCATAGCTCGTCGGTGGGGTCCCTGGCGGTTGCGCCTTCAAACCCGGATGTGGTGTACGTGGGGATGGGCGAAACGGAGCTGCGCGGCAATGTGATGCAGGGCGATGGCGTGTATAAAACGACCGATGCCGGCAAAACGTGGAAGCCCATGGGGCTCGAGAAGACGCAGACGATCTCGCGCATCCGGGTGGATGCAAACGATCCGAACCTGGTGTATGCGGCGGTGCTGGGGCATCCGTACGGGCCGAGCGAAGACCGAGGAGTGTACCGGTCGAAGGACGGCGGCACGACGTGGAAGAAGATTTTGTACGTGAACGATCGGGCTGGGGCGGAGGATCTGGCCATCGATCCCCGCAATCCGCGGGTTATGTTTGCGACCATCTGGGACGTGTCGCGGACGCCGTGGTCGCTTTCAAGCGGAGGAGCGGCGAGCGGGCTGTACAAGTCGATCGATGGCGGGGAGACGTGGAAGGATGTGACGCGGAACCCGGGGCTGCCGGCAGGCATTGATGGGAAGATCGGCGTGGCAATCTCTGCGGATTCAAGCCGGGTGTACGCGATTGTCGAGAACGAGAACGGCGGGATTTTCCGCTCGGAGGACGGCGGCGGAACGTGGGCCAAGGTGAGTGACGACCGCAACGTGCGGCAGCGGGCGTTCTACTACTCGCGGCTGACGGCCGACCCGGCCAACAAGGACGTGCTGTATGTGACGAACGTGCGGTTCTATCGCTCGGTGGATGGAGGCAAGACGTTCAAGCCGATCAAACAGCCGCATGGCGACAACCACGACCTGTGGATCGATCCGAACAACACCAGGCGGATGGTGGAGGCGAACGACGGCGGCGGCATCGTCTCGGTGGATTACGGGGAGAGCTGGACAGCGCAGAACTTTCCTACCGCGCAGCTCTACCATGTGGCGACGACGGCGGACGTGCCGTACCAGGTTTGCGGGGCCCAGCAGGACAACACGACGCTGTGCGTGGCGAGCAAGGGTGACCGTAATCTTCATAACCCGGCCGAGCCGCAGGGCGAGTGGATGTACGCGGTGGGTGGTGGCGAAAGCGGTTATATAGCGCCGGACCCAAGAGACCCGAACGTGTTTTTCGCAGGCAGCCAGGGCGCGATGCTGACGCGCTATGACCGGCGGGACGGGCAGGAGCGCGACGTGCAGCCGTATCCGTTCTTTTTTTCAGGCCAGTCTGCGGCGACGCTGAAAGAGCGCTGGCAGTGGACGTTTCCCATTGTGTTTGACCCGCTGGCGGCCAACACGATGTACTGCTCCTCGCAGCATTTGTTCAAGACGACGGACGGGGGAAGCAGTTGGAAGATCATCAGTCCGGACCTGACGCTGGCCGACCCGAAGACACTGGGTGACTCCGGTGGTCCGATTACGAAGGATCAGAACGGGCCGGAGATCTACGGGACGATCTTCTCGATCGCGCCTTCGCGGCTGGAAGAAGGCACGATCTGGACGGGCTCGGACGATGGGCTGGTTTACCTGACGCGCGATGGCGGGGCGAAGTGGGTGAAGATTACCCCGCCGGATCTGCCTGTTTATAGCCGAATCGGGATGATCGATGCCTCGTGGCACAAGCCGGGCACGGCTTACCTGGCTGCAAATCGTTACCAGGTGGACGATCGCGCGCCCTACATGTTCAAGACAGAAGACTACGGGCAGCATTGGACGAAGATCGTGACCGGGATCCCGGGCGACGACTTTGTGCGCGTGATCCGCGAAGACCGGGTGCGGGCGGGGCTGCTGTATGCGGGCACGGAGCACTCGGTGTATGTGTCCGATGACGACGGCGCGCACTGGCGGTCGCTCGCGTATAACCTCCCAGACACGCAGGTTGCCGACATTGCTGTCGAGAAGAACGATCTGGTGATTGCGACGCATGGACGGTCGTTCTATGTCCTGGACGAGATCGACTGGCTGCGGCAGGGCACGGCCGAGACGGCGAAGATGCCTGCTTATCTGTTTGCCCCGAGCGCGGCGATGCGCAATGTGGACGAGGGCGTTGTCGACTATGCGCTCGCGAAGGATGTGGACAAGGTGACGATCGAGGTGCTGGACCCGGCGGGCAAGGTGGTGCAAACGTTTGTGAGCCTGCCCGCGGGGAAGAAGCCGGAGCCTGACGAAAACGTCGATCATCGTGATGAGGTAAAACCGCCCACGACCAAGGCGGGACTCAACCGGTTCACCTGGAATCTCCGGTATCCGGGGCCGTATGGCTTCAAGGGGATGATTTTGTGGGGGGCGAGCGCGAAGCAGGGGCCGACGGCGATGCCGGGAATGTACCAGGTGCGGCTTACGGCCGCTGGCATGACGCAGACCAGGCCGCTTGAAGTGAAGAAGGATCCGCGGGTGAATGTGGCGGACGCGGACCTCGAGAAGCAGTTCGATCTCGCGTTGAGAATCCGGAACCAGGTGTCCGACGCGGATCGCATGGTAAGCCAGATTCGGACAGTGCGGGAACAGTTGAACTCTCGCGTGAAGGACAACCCGGACCTGGAGGCGCCGGCGGCCACGCTGCTGGCCAACTTGACGACTATTGAAGAGACGCTTTACCAGGTGCAGAACAGGAGCGACCAGGATCCTTTGAACTTTCCGATCCGGCTGAATAACTACCTCGCGGCGCTGGGGCGCAGCGTGATGTCGGGCGACGCGGCGCCGACAGCCCAGGCCTACCAGGTTGAGGACGACCTGACCGCACGCTTGGCCGTGCAGCAGCAAGCGTTCGACGAGGCGATGCGCGTTGGCCTCGCACCGTTGAACAAGCAACTGGAGCAAAAGCATGCCAAGCCTGTTACGGTAGACGCCGTGGCTGGCGCGGAGTAGTCGGAGTGAGAGGGATGGAATCCATGGTGAAGCGGCGTGAGGATGGGATGGGCTTGCGGACAGTTGCGGGCGTACTGGCGTTGGGTTTGACGGGGTCGATGGCCGCGCAGGTGGTGCCCGGCGAAACGCAGACGCCTGGGCCGGTGCGGACGGTCCAGGCAAAGGCGGCAGCCGGCGGTGAGAATGCGGCCGGGCAGGAAGCCAAGGATAAGGGGCCTTTTGCCGGGGTGGAGTTTCGCCAGGTTGGACCGTTTCGCGGCGGACGGGTCGGTGCGGTGACAGGGGTGCAGACGCAGCCGCTGACGTTTTATTTCGGGGCTACGGGCGGGGGTATTTTCAAGACGACCGATGGCGGCGGGCACTGGACGCCGGTGGCGGACGGGCAGTTGAAGCTTGGGTCGGTAGGGGCCATCGCGGTTTCGGATTCCGACCCGAACATCGTCTATGCAGGCATGGGCGAGGCAGACCTGCGCGGGAACGCTTCGCACGGCGACGGGGTTTACAAGTCGACCGACGCAGGCAAGACGTGGAAGAACGTGGGCCTCGAGGATACGCAGCAGATTGGCGCGGTGAAGATCGACCCGAAGAACCCGGACGTGGTGTTTGTGGCCGCGATGGGGCATATGGCGGGCCCCAACCCGGAGCGTGGAGTGTTTCGGACGAAAGACGGCGGTAAGACGTGGCAGAAGGTGCTGTTCAAGAGCGTGAATGCAGGGGCAATCGACCTGTCGATCGATCCGACGAACTCGCAGGTCATCTATGCGTCGATCTACCAGTTTCTGCGGCAGCCGTGGTCGTTTGCGTCGGGTGGCGCGGATTCTGGGCTATGGAAATCGACCGACGGGGGCGATACGTGGACCGATATCAGCCGGAATGCGGGCATGCCGAAGGGGATTCTGGGCCGGATCGGGATTGCTGTTTCGCCCGTGCGGGCAGGTTCTGTGTGGGCGATTGTGGAGGCAGAAGAGGGTGGTGTTTTTCACTCGGACGACGGCGGCGAGAAGTGGACCAAGGTGAATGACCAGCGCGACGTAAAGCAGCGCGCGTGGTACTACTCGCGTATTTTCGCCGACCCAAAAAACGCCGACACCATGTATGCGCTGAACACAAGCATGTACCGCTCGATCGACGGCGGGCATACATTCAAGCCGATTGCGACCGGGCATGGCGATAACCACGACCTGTGGATTGCGAATGACGATCCGAACCGGATGATCGAGTCCAACGATGGCGGGGCGAATGTGTCGTTCGATGGCGGCCGTAGTTTTTCGACCGAGAACAACCAGCCGACGGAGCAATTTTACCGGGTGGGCCTGGATAACGACTTTCCGTATCACATTTATGGCTCGCAGCAGGACAACACGACGATGGAGATTGCGTCGCGCGGCAACTCGGGGGCGATTACGGAGTCGGACTGGTTCGACGTTGGCGGTGGCGAAAGCGGTTGGCTGGCTCCGGACCCGACGAACTCGCGGTACGTCTATGGGGGTTCATACGACGGGCTGCTGACGCGCTACGACCATGTGACGGGCGGGCAGAGAAACATCAATCCTTGGCCGGATAACGTCATGGGCTCGGGCGTGGAGGCGATGAAGTACAGGATGCAGTGGAGCTTTCCGCTGGTGTTCTCACCGAACGACCCGAAGCTGCTCTATGCAGGCAGCCAGTTTCTGCTGGGTACGCGGGACGAAGGACACACATGGAACGTGATGAGTCCGGACCTTACGCGCAACGACAAGTCGAAGCAGGGACCGGTGGGTGGGCCGCTGACCAAGGACAACACGGCGGTCGAATACTACGACACGATCTTTACGATCGATGAATCGACGATTAACAAGGGTCTGATCTGGGTGGGATCGGATGACGGGCTGGTTCACCTGACCCGCGATGGCGGTAAGAACTGGGAGGATGTGACGCCGAAAGGCATCCCGGCCTTTATCCGGATCAACTGCATTGCGGCTTCGCCGTTTGAGGCGGGGACGGCTTACTTGGCGGCGACCATGTACCTGACCGACGATTTCCGGCCGTTTCTCTACCGCACGAACGACTTCGGCAAGAGCTGGAAGCTGATTACGGGAGGGATCCCGGTGAATGACTTTACCCGGACCATACGGCCGGACCCGAAACAGAAGGGATTACTCATTGCAGGGACGGAGGCGCATCTCTATATCTCCTACAACGATGGCGATGCCTGGCAGCCGTTCCAACTGAACCTGCCTAACGTGCCGATGAGCGATGTGGCCTTCGAGAAGCGCGAGGACGACCTGGTGGTGGCGACGCAGGGACGCGGCTTTTATGTGCTGGACGATATGCCTCTGGTGCGCGCGCTGGGTGCGGCCAACGATCAGCCGGTGCATCTGTATGCGCCCAAGGAGACGTACCGGTACATCGGCGGCGGGTTTGGCGGCGGTGGGCTGCCAGGCAGTTCGAGTGTGGGGAAGAATCCGCCGAGCGGGGTGGTGATTTACTACCGGCTGAAAAGCAAGCCGACCTCTGACGTGGTGATCCGGGTGAAGGACAGCGGGGGCAAGCTGGTGAGTGAGTTGACCTCGAAGCCGGAGCCGAAGGAGCCGGAGGCACTGGAAGAAGACGAAGGGCGGCGCGGTTTGCCGAAGCCGACCACCAAGCCGGGACTCAACCGATTTGTGTGGGACCTGCGCTATGCGGATACAGTCAAGTTTCCGGGGATGATCTATTGGGCGGCAAATACGCGCGGGCCGCTGGTGGTGCCGGGAACGTACACAGTGGAGCTGGCGGTGGACGGTCACACAGAGACTCAGACCGTGCTTGTGAAACCCGATCCGCGGGTGAGTGCGACAGCCGAGGATTACCGCAAGCAGCTGGACCTCGAGCTTGAGATTGCCGGCCGGGTGGACGTGGCAAACAATGCGATCCTCTCGATCCGTACGCAGCGCAAGCAGTTGGACAGCTACGCCGCGACCGCGGCACCGGCGCTGGCGGCGGAGGCAAAGCGCATCTCGGCCGAGCTTGGGGTGGTGGAGGATGCGGTCTACGACACGAGACTACGAGCGAACGAAGATGCTCTGAACTTTCCGATCAAATTGAACAACAAGCTGGCTGCGCTGTTAAGCGTCGTAGGGCAAAGCGACACAGCCCCAACGGAGCAGAGCTATGGAGTGTTCAAGGACCTGAATGCGCAGCTGCAGGTGCAGTTGGAGAAGCTGGCGGCGATCGACGAAAGGGATGTTGCCGGCTTCAACGAAAAGGTGAAGTCGCAGAATATTCCGGCTATCACCGTCGGGGGTAAATGAGGGTCTGACGGGTTGCACCTCATCGTTCTAGGCTGCCGGGATACTTACGCCCGACAGACGGGCGCAGGTGCTGAGCAGCACGTCCTGAAGAATGGGATCCCGAGTCGCGCTCGCGGGCTTCCGCGCCTTTGATGGAAGAAATACTCACCGCTCACCTTTGTCTCTGGGTCGTCGCTGGCGGCGAGCCAGACTTGGGTGCGGTGGCCTTGGTCGAGGTCGCCGGAAGCTCTTGGGCCGCCCATTCTGGTTGCAACCCAACCCGGCTCCAAGGCGTTCGACAACACGTCCGGCCAGAGACGGGCGAAGGCAAACGCAAGCAGGACGTCGTGAAACTTGGTGTCGGAGTAGGCAAGGCTGCCGTTCCACGGACGCTGTTCCCAGAGGATGTCAGTAAGAGTCTGTTCGCCGCGTTTGTGCAGCTCGGAGCTGATGTAGACCAGCCGTTTAGGCCGGTGCATCAGCGCGGTGAGCACGTAGGGGGCAAGGGTGTTGACCTGGAATACTTCCGGCAGGCTGTCGACAGTCAGGTTGCGACGCCGTTCTTTGTAGCCGATGGCAGCATTGTGGATGACGGCGTCGAAGGTGCCGAGCTGGTTGGCTTCGGCGGCGAGTGCGCGGGTTTGTTCGAGGCTTGCGAAGTCGCCGGTGAGGATTGTTTCGGCGCCGGGAAGCTTGCGGCGGGTCTGCTCGGCGCGCTGCGGGTTGCGGGCGTGTGCGACGACGGTGTGGCCCTGCTCAAGAAGCAGTTGGGCGGCCATGAGGCCTAGACCTTCGGACGAGCCGGTGATAAAGATGCGTGCCATTTTGGGTCCTTGTTGGACGCGCCAGCCGGAGTGCTGCTGGTGCTTTGTTCGGGAATGGGCGGTCTGAGCACCCGAACCCGTTGCTGAGCTAGCGGTTGGCGGAGAAGGCGGTGCTTTCGCCGCCGGGTGGGATGTTGCGTGGATCTGGTTTGAGCGTGACGGGTTGGGTGAGGGTTTCGCCTGCGACCGTGAGGCGGACGGTGTAGGGGCCGGGCTCAAGGCCGCCGGCACCGCGGACATGGCGCTGAGTCGGCACCTTGGGCGGCGGATTGTTGACGGGCGCTTGGGGTGGGTGGCAGGCGTCCGTTTGGATGGGCGCGTTGGGGGCTGGCGGCGCTTCGCCGAAGCGCGGGGGGCGGACGTCGAGCGAGACGCGATGCGCGCCGGCGGCGGTGGACGGGGGTGGCGGCGTGATTTCCCAGACGGCTTGCACGTTGATGGCTTCGGTATCGATCGGCTTGACTGGGGTGTCGCTGGCGAGGCAGGCGCGGACGGTGCCTGAGGCGTCGAGGAGCTCAAGCTTGAGCGGGGTTTTGGCTGGATTTTTTAGCCAGTAGTAGGCGACGACGCCGCGGGGCGGGTTGAGCTCTTGGGGTTCTTCGTGGGGCAGCGGGGTGCCGTCCATGTCGCCCTGGCGGAGGGCGAAGGTTTCGCCGGGGGTGAACAGATACGCCTTGGCGGCGGCAATGGACTGGCCGCTGGCGGCGATCTGGCGCAGTGAATCCATGTCGTCGAGCACCCAGAAGCCGCGACCGTAGGTGGCGATGGCAAGGTCGTCGCCGTGCACGACGAGGTCGCGGACGGAGGTGACGGGCATATTCTGCTGCAGGGTTTGCCAGTGGTCGCCGTCGTCGAAGGAAACGTAGACGCGGAGCTCGGTGGCGGCGTAGAGCAGGCCCTTCTGCTTCGGGTCTTCCTTGATGGAGTTGACGTAGGCACCCTGGGGCAGGCCGCGGGTGATGGCCGTCCAGGTGGCGCCTCCATCGTGAGTGCGGAGGATGTGGGGCAGGGGATCGCCGAGGCGGTGGCGGTCGACTGAAGCGTAGGCGGTCCGGGGGTCGAAGTGGCCCGCTTCGATTTGCGAGACTTTGCTCCACGGAGTGAGGGCGGACGGGGTGACGTTCTGCCAGGTGGCGCCGTCGTCAGCGGTGCGCTGGATGAGGCCATCGTCGGTGCCGACCCAGACGGTACGGGCGTCGAGCGGCGAGGGGCTGATGGTGTAGACGACGCCGAAGCGGCCGGTTGTGGTCATCGAGGCCTGGTCGATGTCGGTAGCGGTGATGGGGTCGAGGTTGGCCGGCACGGCAGGGTGAACGCGGGTAAGGTCGGGGCTGATCTTGAGCCAGGTTTTACCGCGATCGCGGGTGCGAAAGACGAACTGGTTGGAGTAGTAGAGGGCCTGGTCGGCGAGCGAGAAGACCTCGGGCAGGGTCCAGGTTTTGCGGTCGGGGTCGGCAGGATCCGCGGGCGGAAGCTGGCCGCCTCCGGTGAGGGCGATGTTGAGCGACTGGTCGCACCGGGCGGCGCCGCTGCCGTAGAGCACGCGGGCGTGCGCGGGGTCGGGGTCGGGGACGACCGTGTCGCTTTCGCCGGCCAGGCAGATGGGCTCCCAGTCGCGGAAATCGAGCAGCCCGAAGCGCGACCAGGTGGTGACGCCGACGGAGCCCGAATCCTGCTGGGCGCCGTAGAGGTGGTACGGAAAGTCGTTCGAGGCGGCGACGTGATAGATCTGGGCGGTGGGCTGGTT
Source organism: uncultured Granulicella sp. (assembly GCA_964282835.1). Classification (GTDB taxonomy): domain Bacteria; phylum Acidobacteriota; class Terriglobia; order Terriglobales; family Acidobacteriaceae; genus Edaphobacter. The sequence continues at coordinate 2,860,502 of OZ196157.1, read as the reverse complement.
GTACCAGGTGCTCCAGGTTTGCGCGCCGTCGAGCGAGACGACGGTACCCTGGTCGGTGGTGAGCGCCATGCGGTTGCCGTCGTGAGGGTTGATCCAGAGCTGGTGGTCGTCGTCGCCGCCGGGCGAGCCTTTGACGGGGACGAAGGTGCGGCCGGCGTCGCGGGTTTCGAACGTGCCGGTGTTGTTGACGTAGGCGCGGTCGGGGTTGGCGGGGTCTACGGCGACAGCTTCGAAGTACCAGCCGCGTCCCCAAAGGCGGGTTTCAGCGTTGACCAGCTTCCAGGTGGTGCCGGCGTCGTCGGAAACGTAGACGCCGCCGCCGGTGGGTTTGGGAGGCGGAAGTGGGGCCGCGCCGGGTATGGGGCGCAGGGGCTGGGCGATGGGGCTGCCGAGATCGTCGACGACGGCGTAGAGGCGGTTGGGATTGCTGGGGGCGACGGCGATGCCGATTTTGCCGACGAAGCTATCGGTCGGCAGGCCGCCGGTGAGCCGGCGCCAGGTGTCGCCGCCATCGGTGGATTTGTAGAGGCCGCCGCCGGGCAGGTTGGTGGGGGCATAGACGGACCAGGGCGGGCGGCGAGTGCTCCACAGAGACGCGTAGAGGGTTTTCGGGTGGGCGGGGTCGAGGGCGAGATCGACCGCGCCGACGTCGTTGGGGCGGGCGGGATCGTTGAGGATGCGCTGCCAGTGGGCGCCTCCGTCGGTGGAGCGGAAGACGCCCCGGGTAGGATTGGCGTCGTAGACGTGGCCGAGCGCGGCGACGTAGACGAGGTTGGGGTTTGCAGGGTCGACGACGATGCGGCCGATCTGGCGGCTGTCTTCGAGGCCGATCGGGTGCCAGGTGAGTCCGGCATCGGTGGATTTGAACATGCCGATCCCGTAGGAATGCTGGCTGCGGATGTCGGGCTCGCCGGTGCCGACGTAGACGATGTTGGGGTCGGAGGGGGCGACCGCGATGGCACCGATGGAGCCGATAGGGATGCCCTGGGGGTGCTCGGGGGACCAGTCGCTGATGGGGAACCAGGTGCGGCCGGCGTTGGTGGTCTTCCAGACGCCGCCGCCGACCGAGCCGGTGTAGAAGGTGTCGGGCTGCTGGGGGCTGCCGGCGACGGCGTAGCTGCGGCCGCCGCGCATGGGGCCGACATCGCGCCAGGTGAGGCCGCCTAGGAGTGCAGCGGGGTATTGAGGGATGTCGGGTTTCTGCGCGAGGAGAGGGGTGGTGAGGAGTGCGAGGGTGAGGAGGGTGGGACGGAGCTTGAGCATGCTTCGGGACTCCTGGGCTGTTTGTTTCGATGGTAGCCGACTTGGCTTGCCAGAGGGTTAGGCTGGTGAGAACAGACAGGTGCGTGGGCAAAGTTTAGGGCAGGTTGGCAAGAGGTAAAAGCAGATCCCTGCGGGATGACAAACACGACTTTGGAGTGCAGCTAAAAGCCGACGAGGCGGACGGTGAACTGGATTTCGCGGGGGCCGCCGAGTCCGGTGACGCCGGGGGCGAAGAGCGGCAGACCGGCTGAGTAGAGCGGTTGCGCGGGGGTGCCGTAGAGGCTTAGGCCGTCGGGGGCGAAGCGGCGGTTTTGCGCGTTGGGCAGGTTGAAGATGTCCATGAAGAAGTCGAGGTGGTGGCCTTCGCCCTTGAGGGTGAAGTCCTTGACGATGCGGAGGTCGAGATCGGCGAAATAGGGCTGGCGGCCGATGTTGCGCGGGGCGGCGAGGCCGTTGAGGAGGGCGCGGGCGTTCTGGTCGTTGGCGTCGCCCTGGGTGGCGAAGCCGACGATAGGGTTGAAGGGGAGGCCGGAATGGGTTTCAAAGAAGGGGTCGAGCTTGAAGCCGACGGGCAGGTTGACGATGGCGTTGAGGTTGAGGGTCTGGCGCTGGTCGAGGGCGGAGTAGGCGCGCTCCTGATTTAGGGCAAAGGGGTTGACGGCGGTGACGGGGCTGTAGGGGCCGGTGCTTGAATCGTCGTCGATGGTGCGGGAGAGAGTGTAGTTGGCGAGGAGCGTGGTGCGGCGGGAGATGGGGGCGTTGAGGCTGACGTAGCCGCCGTGGTAGGTGGAGTGCGCGGTGGATTGGATGATGAGCAGGCGGCCGACGGAGGCGAGCGGACGCGGCGCGGCGAAGATGGGCGTGCCTGCAGGGGTGAAGGCGGTGGGCAGGGCGAGATTCTGGTCAAGCTGACGTTCAAGGCGCCAGGCGCTTGTATAGATGTAGCCGGCGGTGAGCTCGAGCTTTGAGGTGAAGCGCTGGTCAGCGCTGACAGCGGCTTCGAAGGAGCGTGGATTGCGGAAGCCGGACGCAATACCGGAGATGGCGGCGTGGCGCTGTAAAAGGCCCGCGGGTGGCGCGGCGAGGGCGTGGGGTGAAGCGGTGTCGGCGGCGGTGAGGGCGAGGAGTGTGGGGTCGAAGTAGCTGTCGGCGGTGATGGTCTGAGCGCCGCTATCGGCGAAGACCCGGTGGAAGAAGGTGGCGGGCGTGGCGGCGGTGAAGAGGCCGGCGGAGGCGCGCAGGGTGGTTTTAGAGGTGGGATTCCAGGCGAGGGCGAAGTGAGGCTGCCATTGGGTGAAATCGTTGGGGATGTGCTGGGTGGCCGCGAGTTGGGGGTTGAGTTGGGCGGCCCAGCGGAGGCCGGCGGTGAGGAAGAAATTGGGGCGGAGCTCGGCGCGGAGGTTGGCGTAGAAGGCTAGCTGCTGGACCGCGGCGGCGTAGCGGGTATTGCCGATGACGAAGGTTTGCTGGAAGCGACGGGGATTGTTGGCGAGGTAGTCGGCGAAGGAGTTGTAGTCGAAGCGGCCGTTGAGGTTATGCTCCTGCTGCTCGGCGGCGGGGGCGTAGGCGTAGCGGCCGCCGAAGGTGAGGGCGCGGCTGCCGCGGGTGGCGGTGAGGTCGTCGGCGAGTTGGAGCTGGCGGGAGGTGTAGAGGTGCTGGCCTTGCGAGTCGCCGCCGAGGGCGCCGAAGCCGTTGATGAACTGCTCGGGGGCCGATGAGTTCGGGGTGCGGTCGCGGTGGTCCAGGGCAAAGGCGAGGACGGCGGCGTTGAAGGTGCGGGGGTTAAGCACGGTGCTGAGGCCGAGGCGGCTGGTGATGCTCTGGCCGGAGAGCGTGCCGGCGTGGCCGAGGACGTCGAGCGAACGGGTGAGTGCGGCGTCGGTATCCTGCGTGTTGAGGCTGTGGATGCGGTTGTAGCCGAACTCCAGGTTGGCGGTGTTGCGGGGGGAAAGCGTGTCGTCGAGACGAAGGAAGACGGCTGTGGGGGATTGGCTTTCGACAACCTGGCCCTGCTGGGCGCTGAGAGCGGCGGGAACGAGGGTGCCTGGAGCTTGTGGGGCGAAGAGGACGTAGAAGGGGGCGTGGACGAAGTCCTGCTCGGCTGAGAGGAAGTAGAAGGATTTGTTCTTGCGGATGGGGCTGCCGTAGCCGAAGCCGAAGGTGTTCTGGAAGGCGTCAAGCGAGTTGCCGAAGGCGTCGGCGGAGGTGAACGGGGCGGGGCGGCCGGTGTAGAAGGCGTCGCCGCGAGCGCGGTTGGCGCCGGACTTGGTGGCCACGCTGACGAGGCCGGCACCGGTATCGCCGATGCTCGTGTCGACGCCACTATGCAGGACCTGGAACTCGCGGATGGCGCTGAGGGGGAGAAAGACGCCGTCGTCTGTCGCGCCGCGACGATAGCCGAAGAGCGGGTCGGTCGACTCTGTGCCATCGACTTCGAAAGCAAGGGAGTCGCTGCGCTGGCCGGCGATGCTGATGCCGGCGCCGTCGGGGTCGTCGGTGGTGGCGGCGACCTGGTCGGTGAACTGGGTGAAGTCGCGGTCGCGGTTGGGAAGGTAGGTGACGGTGAGGCCGGGGAGGAACGAGCCGACGGAGGCTTCGGCGGTGTTGGGGGGTGGGGCGGTGGTCTGGCCCTCGACGGTGCCGGTGCGGGCTTTGACGGTGGCGCCCTGCTTGACTGTCGCGATGTCGAGGCGGAGGACGATCTGCACGCTGCTGCCGAGCGTGACGGTGAGGCGCAAGGGGCGCTTGAGGGTGAGGGTGCCGGCGGCGGCTTCGACCGTGTACGCGCCGGAGACGAAGCCGGCGGCGCGGAAGGCACCATCGGGGCCCGTGGTGAGGGTGCGGGTAGAGGCGTTGTCGGTATTGCGGATGGTGATTTTGGCGTTGGGGAGGGCGCCGCCTTGCGGGTCTTGGGCGCGCCCGGCGATGGAGCTGGTGAGGGCCTGGGCTGCGGCGATGGGTGAGCTTGCGATGGCGAAGGCGACGGCCAGGAGGGTGAGGGTCGAGGCGCGAGTGATGGTCAGAGGCGTTCTCCTTTGAACCCGTGGCGCATCACCCACTCATCACGATGAGGCCGTGATGAATGGGGCACGGAGTATGTGGGAGATGGTGGCATTAGAAGCTGATGCGGCCTTCGAACTGGAGTTCGCGGGCGGGGAGCTGGGCGGTGATGCCGGCGCCCGATGGCAGGCCGAGGGTCGCCGGGGCGGCGGCTCCAGTGCCGTAGGTGTTGATGAAGCCGACGTAGTTAGCGTGGTTGGTGACGTTGAAGGCTTCGGCGCGCAGGCTGAGGCTAAGGTTTTCGTGGAAGGTGAAGTCGCGGGCGACAAAGGGGTCGAAGCTGTAGATGGGGGTGCCGCGGCCGGTGTCGCGCCCGACGACGACGCCATTGATGACAGGACGGTCGGTGGTGGCGCCGGTGTCGCCGCTATTGGTGACGCCGGTGACGAGGTTGTAGGGCAGGCCTCCGGCGAGGGTGAGGATGCCGCCGATTTGCACCTTGAAGGGGGCGGTGTAGAAGCCGCTGAGGACGCCGCGGTTGCGCTGGTCGTAGATGGCGTTGCCGCGCTCGGCGGCGCCGGTAAAGTTGGCGTCATTGGGATTCTGAGCGGTGGTGTCGGGGTCGACGTTGTCGGTCGTATGCGACCAGACGTAGCTGGCGAGCAGGACGCCGCGCGTGCCGAAGGTTCGTTTTAGATTCACGTTGAGCGAGTTGTAGTGGGCATAGCCGTCGTTGACGTCGCTCTGGATGACGTTGAAGGGCGGTGCATTCACATTCTGATTGGTGGTGGTGCATGTGGTTCCGTGCTGGGCGTAGTAGTAGACCCAGTAAGGACGGCTGCAGTTGGCCGCGGCGGCGGAGCGGACCTGCGCATTGCTGGTGCGGATGAGGGGCGTCGGCGGATCGACATCGAGCGGGCGGACGTTGTGGACGGTGTGGGTGCCGACGAAATCAACATCGAGGATGGTGTTGGTGGCCAGGCGCTGCTCGACGCCAGCGGTGTACTGCTCGGAGTAGGGGTTGAGCAGCGCGCCGGGATAGTTGAGCAGCGTGGAGGTCGGGAAGAACTGGTTGAGGTAGGGGCTGTTGCCGGGGCGAATGTAGAGCGAGCGAGTGGGCACGGGAGCGCCGGGAGTGAGGACCGGCAAGGGAGCGGCGGCGACGGAAGTGGGAAAGCCAATGGTGCCTGGGGTGGCGGTGTAGTTGACGTATTGGGGGCCTGAGAGGACGTAGTTGGCCTCGGAGTTATCGACGATTTGCGAGTAGTACATGCCGAAGCCGGCCCGGACGATGGTTTCGCCGGTGCCGCGAGGGTCGAAGACGAAGCCGACGCGCGGCTCGAAGTTGGTGCGCGAATCGGTGAAGGTCTGCTGCTCGTAGCGGAGGCCTACGTTGAGGGTGAGGCGGTGGGTGAGGTGATAGTTATCCTGGGCGAAAAAGGCAAAGAGATTGTCGTTGACCGTGTAGGTGGGGTTGCCGAAGCCCTGGGTGTAGCTGGCGACGTTGGCGATGTTCGAGAGGAAGGCTGGGCTTTCGCAATAGGCGATGAGCGCGGCGCCGGTGAGGCCGGCAGGCTGGCAGGTGTTGTAGACAAAGCGACCGAGAAAGTAGGGGCCGCCAAACTCCTTGCTGTCGCCGCCCGTGTGGGCGAAGAGCCAGTCGCCGCCGGCCACGAACTGGTGTTTGCCTCGTGTGGCGGACAAGACTTCGTCGACGCCGTACTGGCGATTTTGCAGCAGCGCGGACTGGGACGTGCCGGAGGTGAAGGTGGGTTGGCCGAAGATGGGCACGCTGAACTGCGTGCCGGGGACGACAGGATCAAACTCTGTGATGGGGGAGGCGAGCTGGAACTGCACCCGGAGATTGTTGACGAGCGAGGGGGAGAGGATGGCGGTGTCGCCGAGCTCGACGGTGTAGGTTTTGCGGCGGAAGGTGCGGGCGACGGAGGGCAGGGTCTGGCCGCCGACGATACCGTTGGGATTGGTGTCGTAGAAGCCGTCGGCGTTGGCGCGGAGAAAGGCGCTGTTGCGGACGGAGAGCTCGCGGTCGAGGCGGAGATCGCCCAGCCAGTCGCGGTAATGGCCGACGAAGGTGCCCGGATTGAGCGCGGAGGTGACGGCGGAGGTGCGGCGCTGGCGGCTGAACTCGCCGGCGAAGAAGAAGTAGGTGGGATCTTTGGGAAACAATCGGCCGCCGAGGGTTGTGGCAGTCTGCGCGAGTTGGTCGGCGGTGATCTGGTTGCCGCTGGTTGCGGCCGCGGGATTGAAGTTGAGGCGAGCTTCGATATCGGCGGGGCGGTAGAGTTCAAGGACCGAACCGTGGAGGTGGTCGGTGCCGCTGCGAGTGATGATGTTGACGACCGACCCGGTGCTGGCGCCGTACTCGGCGGAAAAGCTTTGGGTGAGGACGTCAAGCTCGAGGACGGCGTCCTGGGGAATGTTGGTAAAGATGGTCTGGCGGCCCCAGGAGTCGTTGCCGCTGGCTCCGTCGACGACGAAGGCCTGCTGACGGCGGCCGCCGCCGTTGGTGGTGAAAAGGTTCTGGTTCATAAAGATGTCGCCCTGGCTGATGGCAGGGCGGTTGGCTGCGTTCAGTAGAGGCAAAAAGGTAATGCGGCGATTGGGTAACGGCGTGCTTTCAATTTCGCGCTCGCTGAGCCGGATGCCGGCTTCGGGTTGTTCGAGCGTGACGTCGGCGGCGGTGCCTTCGACCGTAACGTCGCTTTGGGCGGAAGTGACGTTGAGCCGGACGACAACGCGCGCCGTGCTGCCGCCGCCAAGGACGACATGATCGAGGTGGGCGGCGGCAAAGCCCTGGCGGGTGGCGTCAACGGTGTAAGTGCCGCGGATGGGCAGAGCTTCAATCGAGAACTCGCCGCGAGCGTTGGTCTGGACCGTGCGACGAAGGCCTAGGCCTGGGTCTTCGAGGGTGATGGAGACACCGGCTATGCGCGCGTGCGTTGGGTCCTGGACTTCTCCATTAAGAGTGGCGGTGTCGGGGGTTTGTGCGTTGAGCACCGCTGCGGCGAAGAGTACGGACGTAACGACGGCGCTGCGCAACAGCAAGAGAGGCCTCCCTGGACGGGTGTGGAGCTGAGTGGACTTCAGCAAGAATACACAGGATGCCGCCTTCTTTCGAGCGGTATTCGAAGGTTCTATCGGGCCGAACAGAAGTGCTGCTGTCCTAGTTTTCGTCTCCGCTTTGGATCTGGTCTTCGACGCCGTGATCGAGCCGGAAGGTGTTGAGGTTGAGCGCGCCGAGGTGCTGGCTGACGAGTAGTTGGTTGAGCGCCTTGATGTCGGTCGCCTTCAACTGGTTCCACTGGCCGAGGAGGTCCTGGATGGGCTGCATGGTGGTTTGGGCGGCGGCTGCCTGGGCGGTGGTGGGGGCCTGGTCGGCGGCCTGCAGTTCGTGCTCGAGGCGTGCGACCTGCAGGCGGGCGGAGGTGAGGTTGGGAGCCGCAGCGGGGCCGTCGCGGCGGGGGTTCGCGTCTCCGCGGCCGGCGATGGCGTCGAGCTTGGCCTGCAGGGATCTGTCCGCTTCGGCGATGGGAGCCTGACCGGCGCGCGCGTGCAGCTGGTCGCGGAGGGCGGCGATCTCATGGAGAGCAGCAGTGGCCTGGAGGAGATCGTCGTACATGGATTTTGAGAGAGTGAACTGCGCCTCGAGATCCGCACGCGAGGTTTTGACGCGGGGGTCGAGGACGATGGTGAACGGCGCGATTTGGGTCAGGCCGGCGCCGCTGAGGCGAACGGTGTAGGTGCCGGGCAAGACCCACGGGGCAGTCGAAACCTGGGGGGTGTCTCCGGGGACGGCGAGGTCGGCGTCGGGGCCGGTGGACATGCCGGGAACCTGGGGGTACTGCATGTCCCAGAGGAAGCGGTGGTGGCCGGGGCTGGTGGCGACGACGCGCGGTGGGCGAGCCCAGAGGGTGGGGTCGGGGTAGCGCGGGTCGAGCGGAGGGACGGGGTCTGTGCTGCTGGCGTGGAGGACGACTACGCCGTGGCTGTCGAGCACTTCGAGGGTGAGCGGGCCGTTGAACTTCTGGCCGACGTAGTAGTCGATGATGGCGCCATCGGGTGGGTTCGCGCCGGCGGCCATATCGGGCGGCCAGGGGGTGGGCGGGTTCATGTCGTTGCGGACGCGGATGGCGATTTGCGGCGTGTAGAGCTTGAGTTTGGCTGCAGCCAGATTGGCTGCGGTTTGGCGCAAGGGTGTGACGTCATCGAGGATGAGATAGCCGCGGCCGTGGGTGCCGGCGATCAGGTCGTCGTCCTTGACCTGGAGATCGCGGACGGAGGTGGCGGGCATGTTGAGGCGGAGCGATTGCCAATGGTCGCCGTCGTCGAAGGAGACGTAGACTGCTGTTTCGGTGCCGGCGTAGAGCAGGCCCTTGCGCTTGGGGTCTTCGCGGATGGTGTTGGTGGGGCCGTTGGCGGGCAGGCCGTTGTCGATCGCGGACCAGGACTTGCCGCCGTCGTGGGTGCGAAAGAGATGCGGGCGCATGTCGTCGAGCCGCATGGTGTTGACGGCGGTGTAGGCGGTAAGCGGGTCGAAGTGGCCTGCGTCCATGTTGAAGACCTTCCAGAACGGCTTCATCACGGGTGGCGTAATGTTGGCCCAGTGGGCACCGGCGTCGGCGGTCGTCCAAAGAAAGCCGTCGTCGGTGCCCGCCCAAAGACGATTGCCATCGAGCGGCGAAAGCCCGAGTGCGTAGATGACGCCGCGGCGGGTGGGCTTGAGCGTCCCTTTGTAATGTGTCAGCGATTCGGGAATGTCATAGCCGGCTTCGCGGCTGAGATCGGGGCTGACCTGCTTCCAATCCTTGCCTTCGTTGCTGGTGACCCAGAGAGTATTGGTGGCGAAGTAGAGCTTGTGCGGATCGACGGGCGAGAACATGAGCGGCTCGGTGCGCAGGACGCGGTAATTCGGAGAGTTGCGCAGGGGGCTCGGCTCGACGTTCTGGATCTGGCCGGTGCGGCGGTCGTAACGGGTGACCTTGCCACCGTAGACGATGTCCGGATTGAGCGGGTCGGGCGCGGCGTAGCCGTACTCCTCGATGCCTGCGGGGTGCCAGTCATGGAAGGTAATGCGGCCGTCGTCCGAGCGGCTGGCGACGCAGGCGGAGCCGGAATCCTGCTGGCCGCCGCAAACGCGGTACGGGAAGGCGTTGTCGGCGGTGACGTGGTACATCTGCGCGGTGGCCTGGTTGTACCATTTGGCCCAGGATTCACCGCCGTTCTGCGAGATGATGACGCCCTGATCGCTGGCCAGGGCGATGATCCTGGGATTGTTGGGGTTGACGAAGATGTTCTGGTAATCGTCGCCGCCGGGCGAGCCGCGCAGGCCAAACCACGTCTTGCCGGCGTCGGTCGATTTCCAGGTGACGACGCTGGCGACGTAGAGGGTGCCGGGATCTTTGGCGTCGGCCTTCGGCACCGGCAGGTCGCCGCCGCCGATACGGGCTTCGGGGCGTGGGTCGTCGGCCGGCGCGTGGACCCAGGTTTTGCCGCCGTCTTCTGACCGGTAGAGCCCTACTTTGCCCTCGGTGGCGGCCTCGATGTAGAGGCGGTTCGAATCGGCGGGCGAGATGGTGACGTTGACCTGGATGATGCCGTCGGGCAGGCCGCCGCCGGTCAGCTTCTGCCAGTGGTCGCCGCCATCGGTCGATTTGAAGAGGCCGCCGTGGGTGCCGCTCCAGGCGCCGTTCTCCCATGCACCCTCCTGCCGCTCCCACATGCCGGCGTAGACGATGTTGGGATGGCTGGGGTCGATCTGGACTTCGGAAGCGCCGGTGAACTGGTCGACGAAGAGAACGTTCTGGAAGGTTTTGCCGCCGTCGGTGGTGCGATAGAGGCCGCGCTCCTGGTTGGGGCCGTAAGGATGGCCGGTGACGGCGACGAAGACGCGGTCGGGATTGCCGGGATCGATGGCGATCTGGCCAATCTGCTGGCCGTCGCGCAGGCCGAGGTGGGTCCAGGATTTGCCGGCGTCGGTGGACTTGTAGACGCCGTCCCCTACCGAGAGATCGGGGCGGGCAAGGCCTTCGCCGCTGGCGACGTAAAGGGTGTTGGGATTGGAAAGCGAGACGGCGATGGAGCCGATGGAACCGCTGGGCTGGTCGTCCCAGAGGCTGTGCCAGGTGTCGCCGGCATCGGTCGTCTTCCACACGCCACCGTTGACCGCGCCGAGATAGAACGTTGCAGGCTGGCTGGGCACACCGGCCAGGGCGCGTGTGCGGCCGGCACGGATAGGACCGATTTCGCGCCAGCGCATGTCGGAGAAGAGAGCAGGATCAATGGCGCTGCTTTGGGCGAATACAAAGCGTGGGAGCGCCAGACCGGTAAGGCTGAGGAGCAGAGAAGCAAGGGTGTGCGCACGGCGTGAACTCATAGGCCTCCGGAGCATAGCGGGCGGATGCGCTGCGTGCTCTAACGAATAAGCTACAACACCGGCAGCCGAAGCTGCAGATTGCGAGTGACCTGTCTCGCTTGAGCTAAACTCGTTGCATCGAGAGTTCTATGAGCCTGCTTGACTTATGCTCGTACCTTGGCCTGGGCGCAGTGGGCGCGGTCACGATCAACCTGCTGCTGGGTATGCTGCTTTCGCTGCGCTATAGTCCGGTGCGGCTGTGGCCTCACCGGAGGATCAACCTGTTCTCGCTGCATCGATGGACGGCCTATCTAGCCGTCGGACTCATCCTGGCGCATCCGGCGGTGCTGCTGTTTTTACACACGCCGCGCTTTCGCCTCGTGGATGTTCTTTGGCCGGTCCACTCGTATCTGCAGCCCAAGCTGAACCTGGCGGGCGCAACCGCCTTCTACCTGCTGGCGGTGGTTCTGGTTTCGTCGCTGCTACGCACACGGATGGCTCGTCCAATCTGGCGGCGATTGCACCTGCTGGTCTATCCGGCGGCTGTGCTTCTGTTTCTGCACAGCATCCTGACCGACCCCGAGTTGCGAGACGGGCACCCGGATCTTCTGGACGGCGGAAAAGTGTTTATCGAAGCCGCGGCGCTGATGATCTTCACGGTTGTAAGCTTGCGAATCTATTTTAAGAGGCGAGGCTTTCGACCGATCTCGTGAATGCGCTTGCTGCCTTCGCGATTTGGACATCGCTTCTGTGATGGAGCAAGAGGTGCTCTCCAAGCCCAAGACTTGCACGGCAACAGCGGACCGGCACCCTCGCGATAACGTGCATAGAGGAGGGTCTTCGTGTCTGGTTGATAGTTGATCCCAGACAGAGTTGCGGATGCGTCACCAACAAAATTCATCAGCCCTGGTGGGAGGCTTCCCGGGTGGGGGTGCTGGCGAGGAGTGCTTCGGTTTGGTGGATCAGCAGGCCGCGACTCTTTCGCGGTGATGGATTGGTAGATGTTGCGGAGGTCGTTCTCGGCGCGTCTGGAGAGCCTAACCTCGTATGCCCATATTGCTCCTACAGTTCGGCGAAGACCTCGCGGGCCGGGCGGGTTCGGCCGGCGGCGATGTCGTCGAGGCCGGCAGTGAGGGCTTCCTCGTCGAGGGCGTAGGCCGAGGCCATCTCTTCGATGAGTTGGGCGATAGAAAGGCCGCGGCGCTGAGCGTCGGCGGTGATGCGGGCTTCGGTTTCGGGTTGGAGTTCGAGGTGGAGCATGGGTGGGCCTCCGTGTGGGTATTCTAGCGCGGCGGGAAGAGGGGAGCGACGGTCTGGTGGAAGGCTTTGGGGGTGAGGGTGCCGGTGAGGAGGAGTTCGGTTTGGTGGATGAGGGTTTGGAGGTTGAGGAGTCCTCCGACTCGGCGTTCGAGTTGCGCGCCCAGCTTACGGTCGTGGCCTTGGAGGAAGGTACGGGTGGCGGAATGGTTGCAGCCGCAGTGGCAGGTCATGGTGGTCTCCTGGTGGAGCGGGATATAAACTGCGGGTGAGGTGCTTATGAGTGGGATTCAGTTTATTACCGATGAGCGCGGGGAGAAGATGGCGGCTGTGATCGACCTGAAGGTACACAAGGCGCTCTGGGAAGATATTCAGGATGTGCTCGTGTCGCGGTCGCGCAAGAAGGAGAAGGCGAGTTCGCTTGAGAGTGTGCGCGCCCGGTTGATTGCGGCTGGGAAGCTTCGTGGGTGACATCATAGATCTGCAGCGACGTGGAAACCCAGGTCTCAGAAGCGAGACCTGGGGCACCCGGATTTGTGCTGTTGTGAGAGTGTGGGTGCCCCATATCTCGATTTTGAGATGTGGGGTAGGATGCGGAAATGCCGCGTGAGTTGGAGCGTCGACAGGATCGTGGGGACTTTCACTTTGTGACGTTCAGTTGTGCTGGACGGAAGCCCTATTTGCGGACTGCGTTCGGGCGGGACTTATTTGAGCGGTCCCTGGAGACGATGCGGGTTCGCTATGAGTTCTGTGTGGCTGGGTATGTGGTGATGCCGGAGCATGTGCATCTGCTGGTGAGTGAACCGAAGACAGTGGTGCTAAGGACGGCTTTGCAGGCGCTGAAGTTGTCGGTGGCGGTTCAGTCGGTACAGAGGCCGTTCTGGTTGAGCCGGTATTACGACTTCAATGTATTTTCTGAGGGAAAGCGGATGGAGAAGCTGCACTATATGCACGAGAACCCGGTGTGTCGTGGGTTGGTGGTTGAGCCGGGCGAGTGGCGGTGGTCGAGCCATCGTCACTACCAGACGGGGGAGAGCGGTGTGGTGGAGATTGAGTCAGAGTGGACGGCTTCGCGGAGGAATCGTGCCGGGGTGGAAACCCAGGTCTCAGAAGCGAGACCTGGGGCACCCGGATTGATGGTGGGTCGAGAATGATGGGAGAGTGAGGGTCTGGGTGCCCCATATCTCGATTTTGAGATGTGGGTTTTTGGAGTGGGACGAGGTTTATCGGAGACTACGGGTGTCGGGAGGAATCGTGCCGGGATGGAAACCCAGGTCTCAGAAGCGAGACCTGGGGCACCCGGATTTGTGGTGGGTCGGGAAGGATGGGAGTGGTGAGGTCCTGGGTGCCCCACATCTCGATTTTGAGATGTGGGTTTTTTGGAGTGGAATGAGGTCTGTCGGAGACTACGGGTGCGCGGGGGAATCGTGCCGGTGTGGAAACCCAGGTCTCAGAAGCGAGACCTGGGGCACCCGGCACACATCTGATACATAAAAGGGCGGTGCGACTAGTCAGTTGGCGGTAAGGTGAAGTCTGCGTCATCCATGCTCTCTCCCTTTATGAATCTCTTAGTCGGAGTCAGAGTAGAGGGATTTACATAGGGTGGAATGTAAGAAAAATCTCGCCTGCAGTAATGGTCCAAGATCGTATAGCGACCTGTAAGGTAGGCAATTTCGATTACGTTGTCACACGCAACAGCCTTCTGGACCTCCCGTTCCGCACTCCTACGATCAACAACAAAGTCATTGCTGGTCTTGAGGCCTAGCCCTATCGAAGTTAAGAGGTCGCTAAGTTCATGAAGAAGGCCGTCCTGATACATCGCAGAAGCGAAACCACCCGTCGTCCTCTGGCTGTTCTTCAAATGAAGTTTTATGAGTCGGCTTCGCTCCTTCTGCAGAAAGCCAACCAGCTGAGGAGATGCAATTTCGTCTTCACTGACCAATTTGGCAGTAAGTGCATCCACAAAGTGGATGTCTAGAGATCGAATGACGCTCACGCCTTGTGAACGCCAGTGACTTACATATGCGGAGTCAGCGTGTGGGTTGATCGCGTACGCAAGGCGACTGAACGGACCGAGGCGGCTCGTGATACTCGACCAGAGCTCCTGAAAATCGGAATCGCGGAGACTGTACCCGAGGAAGATAAAAGTCTTTGTTGCCATCAGGTCACGGAGCTTTGTAAACAACACCGGGTTTCCGTCGACACACCTCGCGTAGTCCTCGGTTGTTGATACCAAAGACGAAGGTCGATCAATAGATCCATGTATCTTCAAGACCTGTCTCTTGTTATCGTCCCAGAAAGCAAGGTCGCGGTCTTCAACTGCAGGAATCAGTACATCTAAACTGCGTTCGAGGAATGGATCCCAATTCGTAGTTACGTACCTTTTTAGGAATGGAACGCCAGAAAGTGCGTCGGTTACAAGACTGGCTTCAGTATTGTCTGGCCCGGGAAGTAAGAACCTTTCGATATACGAAATGGCAGTCCTGATGAGACGGTTCTTTTTGCCGCCATCCTGTGTGTCACAGTAGTGCTGCATCAAAGCTGGAAATGAAAGATCAGGATCACCTTTGGGAAGATTGGCCATGCTCTTGATAATCGAGTAAAACCTTGGCCCGTTACGAATCCGCTCCGTCGTACTCCCAGCTCCAAGAAAGACGACACAATTTTGCTCTAAGACATCTTGGTAGAGCTGTTCGACGAGGTCTATGACTATTTGCTCGGGCATTCAGCAACCCTCAACGTTCTATCGTTGGAATAGAAGGCTACCGCCCGAAGCGTTGTTTTTGTTGTTGCATTTGGGACATTAGGCGTTGTTGGGCTTTCATGCCGGTGCCCATGCCGCCGCCCATGGTTTTGAACATTTTGCTCATCTGGGTGTACTGGCGGAGGAGGTTGTTGACCTCCTGGACGCTGACGCCGGAGCCGGCCGCGATGCGCTTGCGGCGGCTGCCGTTGATGATGTCGGCGTTCTGGCGTTCCTTGTTGGTCATCGAGTTGATGATGCTTTCTACGCGGGTGAACTGGCTTTCGTCTACGTTTTCGGCGGCCTGGGCCATGCCGGCGAAGGGGCCTACCGAGGGGAGCATTTTGAGGATGGACTTCATGGAGCCCATCTTCTTGATCTGCCGGAGCTGCTCGCGGAAGTCTTCGAGGGTGAAGCCCTGGCCGCCGAGGGCCTTTTTGGCGAAGGCTTCGGCTTTGCCGCGGTCGAGTTTTTCTTCGGCGCGCTCGAGGAGCGAGGCGATGTCGCCCATGCCCATGATGCGGGAGACGATGCGGTCGGGGTGGAAGGGTTCGAAGGCGTCGGGTTTTTCGCCGGTGCCGAGGAACTTGATGGGGGCTCCGGTGACGTGGCGGATGGAGAGGGCGGCGCCGCCGCGGGCGTCGCCATCCATTTTGGTAAGGATGGCGCCGGTGATGGCGAGCAGGTCGTTGAAGGCCTTGGCGGAGTTGACGGCGTCCTGGCCGGTCATGGCGTCGGCGACGAAGAGGATTTCGGAGGGGTTGAGCTCGCGTTTGAGCTGGGCCATTTCGTCCATCAGGGCGGCGTCGATGCCGAGACGCCCGGCGGTGTCGACGATGAGGATGTCGCAGCCGAAGTTGGCGGCTTCGCGGCGGGCTTCCCTGGCGAGGCGTAGGACTTCCGGGGTTCCGTTCTGGGCTTGGGCATCAAGCTTGCCTTCGTAGAGATTGACGCCGGTGGACTTGGCGACGACGGCGAGCTGCTCGCGGGCGGCGGGGCGGTAGACGTCGACCGAGACCAGCATGGGACGGTGGCCGCCCTTTTTGAGCCACTGGGCGAGCTTGGCGGATGTCGTGGTTTTGCCGGAGCCCTGCAGGCCGGCCATGAGGACGACGGACGGGGGTTGGGAGGCGGTGCGGAACTTCGCTATGTCTTTGCCGAGTAGGGTGACGAGCTCGTCGTGGACGATCTTGACGATCTGCTCGGAGGGGTGCAGGGCGGTGGTGACTTCGGTGCCGAGGGACTTGGAGCGAATGTGCTCGACGAGCTCCTGGACGACGGAGAGGTTGACGTCGGACTCGAGGAGGGCGAGGCGGATTTCGCGCATGGCGTCGGCGATGTTTTCGTCGGTGATGGTGCCCTGGCCGCGGAGGTGCTTGAAGGAACGCTGGAGTTTGTCGGAGAGGTTTTCAAACATGGCTTTCTCAGTATAGCTGGGCCTACCGCTGATCCAGGAACAAGCAAAGGCGTACGCAAAGGTCGCTAAGAAAAGCCCGCAGAGTTCGCAATGAGAGACTTGGCGGGTTTGGTTCGGGGATGTTCGCGCAGGACGGCGCGGCGGGATAATGGGGGCATGGACGTTGGCGCGGGCAATGTGCGGCTGGTGCGGGAGTACGGTGCGTACCTGCGGGTTGAGCGTGGGTTGCGGGAGAACTCGTGCGAGGCCTATATGAGGGATCTGGAGCAGTTTGCGGAGTTTCTGGAAAAGCAGGATGGGGTATTGAGCGCGGCCCGGCAGGAAGCGGTGCGGGGATTTCTGCAGGAGCGGCATGCGAATGGGGTGGACCCGCGGTCGGTCGCGCGGACGCTGAGCGGACTGCGCGGCTTTTACAAGTGGCTGCTGCTGGATAAACGGGTCGGGCACGATCCGACGGTGAATGTGGAGTCGCCCGCAAGCTGGAAGGTGCTGCCGAAAGCGCTGGCCGAGACGGAAGTGAAAGCCATGCTGGAGGGTGCGGAGAACGCGGCCAATGCTGCCAATGCCAGGAGTGCGCGTCTGCGCGATTACGCGATCTTAGAGGTCCTGTATGCCGGAGGTTTGCGAGTAGGGGAGATTTGCGCACTGAACGTCGAGGATTTCCGTGCTGACGTACAGAGGCTCACGGTGCGGGGCAAGGGCGACAAGGAACGTGTGGTGCCGCTGGCGGATGTGTCGGTGCGCGCCCTGGAGCGATATATGAAGGAGGCGCGCGCCAAACTTCTTCGTAAGGGAGGAGGAGTCGAACGGAAGATGTTTTTGAGTGTTCGAGGAGAACCACTGACGCGGCAGCTGGTGTGGGATATGGTGCGGCGGAGCTCAGAAGGCGGCACGGCTAGCCCGCACAAGCTACGCCATAGCTGTGCGACCCACATGGTGGAGCATGGGGCGGATTTGCGGTCGGTGCAGACGTTTTTAGGCCATGCCGATATCGCGACCACGCAGGTGTATACGCATGTGGCGCTGGGACATTTGAAGGCGGTGCACCGGATGCATCATCCGCGTGGGAAGCGGGTGACGGGGTGAGCGAGTTTGCGGAGTTGGCAGATCGGTTCCTGAGCGTGCTGGGCGCCGAGCGCGGGGCGAGCGAGCATACGGTGCGGGCGTATGGGCGCGAGGTTCGGGCGTTTGCGGATTTCCTCACAGCGCAGGGTTTGCCTGGCATCAGCGTGGTGGAGCACCTGCATATTCGAGGATATCTGGCGGTGCTGTATGGGCGGGGGCTGGGCAAGGCGAGCGCGGCGCGGGCGCTGGCGAGCGTACGGAGCTGGTTCAAGTGGCTGGCCAAGGAAGGTCTGGTGCAGCAGAATCCGGCGCTGCTGGTGAGTACGCCCAAGCGTCCGCTTCATCTGCCGCGGGTGCCTTCGGCTGAGGAGGTCAATCGGGTCGTCGACTCGCTTTCAAAGGTAGACAAGGACGATGCGGGGGCGTGGCCGGAGCGGGATCGCGTCATTTTTGAGCTGCTGTACGGGTGCGGAATTCGCAACTCGGAGCTGTGTGGGCTGGATATGAGCAGCGTGCGCTGGGCCGACGATGCGGTGCTGGTGCGCGGCAAGGGCAAGAAGGAGCGGCTGGTGCCGCTGGGGGATGCGGCGGCGGTGGCGCTGCGGGAGTATCTGCCGGGACGCGCGGCTCGGCTGCAGGGCGCGGGTAAGGCCGGATTGATGGCCGCCGGGCCGTTGATGATGAACGCTCGCATGCGTGGAACATGCCGGCTGACGACGCGGAGCGTGGGGCGGATCGTGAAGGCGGTGGCGCAGAGCCGGGGGCTGCCGGCGGATATGCATCCGCATACGCTACGGCATGCCTTTGGGACGCATCTGCTGGAAGACGGGGCCGATCTGCGGGCGATCCAGGAGATGCTTGGGCATGAGCGGCTCTCGACCACGCAGCGGTATACGCAACTGACGGTGGGGCAGGTGCAGCGGGTGTATGAAGAGACGCATCCGCGGGCGTTGTAGTGGATTTCTGCTGAGGGCTGTGATTAGCTGGCGAGATGGGACAGGTTCTGGACTGGCGGCTCGGCGTCGCGGAGACGAACGCGACATTCTGGAAGGCACCGGGGGTGTTTTGCTTGCCGCTTGTCGCGGTTGGGCTGGTATTGTGGTGCGCTACCGAATTACAGCTTCACTTCGCTGGTGGTAAGGGGCACTTGCTCCTGGGTTCGATTCCTACGTTTGCTGGGCTGATTGCGGATCTCTGCGCGACCGTGATGGTGATGGCAATGGCAGTGGATGCCAGCGGGGAAGTGGCTCCTGAGTTGGCGAAAGCGTTCGGGATTTTCCGTTACGATGGTTTGTGGGCGACCATCGGACAACTGACCGGACGCCTGATCGGCTGGGGTATGGCGGTTTTCGGCGGAACGAGCCTGGTTTGGCTTATGTGGGTGCTGGTCGTGTCGGTTGTTCGGGGCGCGACCCATCATAAGGCGACGGCGGCAGGGCACTCGTGGCTGGGTCTTTCGTTTGCGATGGTGGTGCTGTTGCTGGGTGTACAAGCGGCGATGGCGCAGTACAGCCTGGCGTTACCGCTGCTGGTCGTTCGGCGAGGCTCAGGGGAAGACCTGGTCAAGTTGAGCAGGCATCTTGTGCATGGGGTGGCGGGTGTGTTCGTCGGGCTCTCGTTGCTGGGAGGATTGCCGGTCTCGCTGTTTGTGATCGTGAATGCTGCTTTGAAACACCACGGCGTCTCCACCCCAGTGCATCTGCTGGCAGGGATTGTGCGAGCGCTGGTCGTATCCAGCGTGGCGAGCTGGTTTTCGGTGTTGTTGGTAAGGCTGACGACACTGCGCATGCGGGATGTGGTGGGTACGCCGGAGAGGGTGATGGGTCGTTGAAGCAAACTGATTACTCCTTTGCAAAGCACATCTGTGGCGAAGATCGGAAACGTCCCTGCTTTCTTGTTATGATCGTGCGCAAGCGGGTGCTCCAAGCCGGCCAAAGGGTCTCTCTGGGGTTACCCCAGGGCAACATGTCGAACTCACCAAGCACCGCATGAGCCTCACTGCACCCTGTGCAGACCAGCTCACGCAAAGTCAGACTCGTTGGAGCATCCGCTGTACGCCATACCACGTCATCGAAGAGAACTTCTCGCGCTCGCCCGCGCCCTTCTGTACTCGGACCAGACGGCGGACGCTCATGTGGAAGTGCTTCGTACCGCATTCGAAACAAGACCGCTGACGAAAAGGCTGAAGGTCTTCGCGGCTCGCACAGTCTCCTGGACATTGCCCTGCCCACAGCCCCGCTTGAAACGACTCGTCCAAAAGCTTCAGGCCGATCGGCTATTGCACAGACTTGTTGAACGACACGGACTGCGGCAAGCTCCTCTTATCGCTGCTCCAGCCCGCATGCGGCCCTTCTTCGGAAGCAGCTCGCAGCTGCGGCTTGAAACCACGCGCGACTTGGCCGACTGGCTACGGATTGACCCTGAGCAGCTTCTTTGGTTTGCCGATCTGCAGGATCGTAATGCTCGAGAGAGTGCTCCTCTGCTGAGCCACTACACGACACGGATCCTGGCCAAGCCGTACGGCACCATCCGTATGCTGGAGGCTCCAAAGCAGCGCTTGAAGAGCATTCAGCGACAAATCCTCAGTGAAATTTTGCTGCCGGTCTCGCTCCATGGTGCAGTGCATGGCTTTTGCAAAGGCCGTTCCATCGTTACGTTCGCCGCGCCACACTCTGCCCGCAAAGCCGTTCTTCGGCTCGATCTTGAAAACTTCTTTCCTTCTATCTCTGGCGTGCGCGTTCAGGCCCTTTTTCGCACGCTTGGCTACCCTGAAACTGTAGCGGACCTTCTCGGTAGCTTATGTACAACAAGTACGCCGCGCCGAACATGGCAACAAACCGGTCTCGAGTTGAGCCTCCTGGAACTCCAGCGAGCTCGTGTTCTCTACACCCGGCCACACCTTCCTCAAGGTGCGCCGACTTCGCCTGCGATTGCAAATCTTTGCGCGTTTCGGCTTGATTGCCGGCTTGGCGGCATTGCAAAAGCAGCAGGGGCCACGTACACGCGCTATGCGGATGACCTCGCCTTTTCAGGGGATGCGCCTTTTGCGCGTGCCGCAGCCCGGTTTGCTCAGCACGTGTCCGGGATTATTCTTGAGGAAGGTTTCTCTCCACATTCCAGGAAGACACGGTTGATGCGGCCCTCTGTGCGACAGCATTTAGTGGGACTTACGATAAACGCTCACCCCAACGTGCCGAGGCGTGACGTGGACCGCCTGAAGGCGATCCTTACGAACTGCGTGCGCTATGGACCGGAGACGCAGAACCGTGATCGACTTGCTGACTTTCAGAGTCACCTTGCAGGGAGGCTGGCCTTTGTCTCCATGGTCAACCCGGGCCGTGCCGTCCGACTGCATGATCTCTTCGCGCGGATCGCATGGCGCTAGGGGAGATCTGATCAAGTCCGAGGCATTCGCTCGGCGGCTAAAGCCACGTCGTTGCTGTTGCAATTACGGCGGGACCAAAGTTCCGCCCTTTCAAGACGCAGCCTTGATCAGAGGTTCCCTAAAGGCTCGATAGTTGTTGCAGGCGGGTGAGGATTTCGGCGGGTGGGGCGGATTGCTCGAGCGCGTGGCGGGCGGCGTGGTTGCCTTCGGCGATCTGGGTGAAGAGAAAGTCGTAGGCGGCTTGCTGGCGGGTGAGGGCGAGGGCGCTTAGCAGCGTGGTGCGGAAGTCGTGGTCGCGGGTTTGGCCGTGGGTCTGGATGAGGAGTTGCGCGGCGGGCTCAGTGCGGAGGTCGGCGATGGCGAAAACGGCTTCGTTCGAAGCTTCGTCGGGAGCGCGGGGGTGGAGGAACTGCGCGGCCCAGGGCAGCGCCTGCGGGCCTTCGAGATGGAGGACGCCGGCGTAGCAGGCGCCGAGCAGCTCGGGGTCGCCGGAGCCGAGTTCGGCGCGGAGCTTGAGCAGGAGGGCGGAGGAATCGTTGCCGAGCTGCTCGACGGCGCGAGCGGTGTTGACCTGGACGTTGAGCTCCTTGTCGGCGAAGAGCGGCGTGAGGTGGTGGAGGACAGTGTGGCTGGAAAGGGTGCGGCACTGGACGAGGGCGAGCGCGCAGGTGCTGCGCAGCGGGCCGGCGGTATCGGTCGTGCCGCCCCAGGAGGCTTCGAGCTGGAGGTGGCGGAGGCCGGCGAGGAAGAGGTCGGGTTCCTGGTAGTCGAAGCGGGCGAGCGTTTCGGCGAGGGCGTTCTTGGCCCAGCACTGGGGGTCGGTTTTGATGGGATCTTGGAGGAAGCGGTGGAAGGCGGCGGCGAGCTCTGGGGTGAGCGATTGGAGGTTGTGCTCGGCGGTGATTTTGGCGGCTTTCGCGGCGAGATAGTTGTTTTTGTTGGCGAGGGCCTGGCGGAGGGGGGCTTCGGCTCCGGCGGGGGAGAGTTGGCGGAGGGTATCGAGGGTGGCGAGTTCGGCTTCGAATTTCTTGTTGGCCATGGGGAGGGTTTATCACGGATTGCACGGATTAGAAGGCGACGGCAAAGGCGACCGCAGATTCCCTTCGGGAAGGACAGCAAAAGGCGAGTACAACGAAGGCAATGACAACAAGGTGCTACATGAGTCTGGCGGACCGATTGTAAAGGCCCTGGAGCTGGCGGACGCCGGCTTCGGCTTCGGCGCGGTTGGGTTGTTCGTTGTCGTCCTGCCAGCCCGTGGCTTCGCCCTTTTCGCTCGGCTGGACGACGATGCCGTCGCGCCGGCAAAGGACGCTGAGCTCGCCGTAGGTGATGCCGTAGTTGCACTCCGGCTGAGGGATGAGCCAGCCGATCTGGCCGCGGACCGGGGTGATGGACTCGTCGGCGAAGAGCTGGCGGGCACCGTAGCCGGTGCAGTTGAAGACGATGGTTTGGGGGAGCTGGGCTAGATCGACCGGGGTGTGGAAGGTGCGGGTTTCGAGCCGGCCGCCGGCGGTGAGGAAGTCTTGGGTGAGCAGGTGGACGAGCTCGGTGATGTTGAACATGAGCTGCGAGTTGCGGCGGGCGTAGCGCGTGGGGAAGGGATGGGTTCCGGGTGGGAGGTCGATGGAGCTTGGGGTAAGGTCGGCGATGGAGTCGTGGAGGCGCGCGAAGCCGATGGGATCGGACGCGAGATAGCGCTGGTAGGCCTGTTCGGGGGCTTCGTCCGAGAGGTAGTAGCGGTCGGTGAACTCGACAGGATTGCCGGGCAGCGAGAGGAAGCCGGCGTAGGTGCGCCAGGAGGTGCGGGCCATCTGCTGCCACTGTGCGGCAAAGGCGGGCGTAACGGACTGCGTGAGGGCGATGCGGGAATCGGGTGTCCACGAGCCGGTGGCGTTGAAGGAACGGGTATCCTGCGGGCGGTCTTTGGCGTAGAGGGTGACCTGAGCACCGCTGCGCTGGAGGAGCGTAGCAAGGGTGAGGCCAAGGGCTCCGCAGCCCAGGACGGCAACCTGCTGGCCGGCGGGCGAGGTGCCCGTGGCCGTGAAGGCGAGGTCCATGGCCTGCGCGGCGGAGCCCCAGGACAGCGACCAGCCGGAACCTCCGTGACCATAGTTGTGGACAATTAGCTGGCTGCCGATGCGTTGGGCTTCGATGCGCGGACCCTGGGCGCGGAAGGGGCGAAGGCAGACCGTGACCTTGTAAAGTCGGTCGGTGTGGGCGCGGACGAGCGCAAGGGGCGGAACGGCGTCGTAGGCGGGCAGCGCGGCAGTTTGGGGAGCAACCATGTGTTTGGGCGAGCAGCCGGCGAGCAGGCTGGTGGAGGCGAGAGCGGTGGAGGTGGTGAGAAAGTCGCGGCGGGTGATGGTGGCCTCCGTGAAGTGGTGTGAATAAGACCTACATCGTTAGTAGCGAGGGATGGTGGGGTCGATGGTACGGCTGAAATGGTCGATGCCGCCGGCTAAGGATTGGGCGTGGTCGAAGCCCTGGTTACGCAGCCACATGGTGACGGAGAGCGAGCGTGCGCCGTGATGGCAGAGGACGACGATGGGCTGGTCGGGGTCGAGCTCGGTGTGGGCGCGTGCGGTGATTTCGCCCATGGGGATGAGGGTAGAGCCGGGCAGCTGCGCGGTGGCGAACTCCCATGGCTCACGGACATCAAGCAGCAGGGGCGGGTTGGGCTGGGTGCGGCGCGCGAGGAAATCTTCGGGGGTAATTTCAGGTGGAAGCATAGCTATAGGGTATAGGGTAGAGGGCTTAGGGTATAGAGGTTGGCTGCGTTTGCGGCGACAAGTTTATGCATCTTAGAGATAGAAGCGCAAACGCGAGGGGATGGGCTGGAATTGCAGGAGAAAGTGCTGATTGTGGAGGATGAAATGCATGCGCGGACGGGGCTGACCGAGCTGGTCGCCTCGTGGGGATATCGTGCGCAGTGTGCGGCCGACGGTGTGGAAGGTCTGGAGAAGGTGCAGGCCTGGGAGCCGTCGATTGTGGTGACGGATTTGAAGATGCCGCGCATGGATGGAATGGAGTTGTTGCGAAGGATCAGCGAGCGGCAGGAACGAGTTTGCGTGGTGATGCTGACCGCGCAGGGCTCGATTGAAAGCGCAGTGGAGGCCATGCGGACGGGTGCATGGGACTACCTTCCAAAACCGGTGGATCCGGCGCGGCTGCGGGGCATCCTGCTGAGTGCGTCACGGCAGAAAACAGCCGACGCGGAGCCGGTGCCGAGGCCGGTGAAGCAGGCCGGCGCGCTGGGTGGTTTGGTGGGCTCGACGGCGGAGATGAAGGCAGTCTTCAACCTGATTGAGCGGGTGGCGAGCAGCAATGTGAGCGTGCTGGTGACGGGCGAAAGCGGCACAGGCAAGGAGCTGGTGGCGCGGGCGTTGCACGATTTATCGTCGCGGCGTAACAAGCCTTTTGTGGCGGTGAACTGTGCGGCGATCCCGGAGACACTGATCGAAAGCGAAATCTTCGGCCACGAAAAGGGTGCCTTTACGGGCGCGATGGAGCGGCGTGCGGGATGCTTCGAACTGGCCGAAGAAGGAACGCTGCTGCTGGACGAAATCGGTGAAATGCCGGCCGCAACGCAGGCCAAGCTGCTGCGTGTGCTGGAGGACAGGAAGCTGCGCCGGCTGGGTTCGAAGATGGAGACCGAAGTGGATGTGCGAGTGGTGGCGGCGACCAACAAAGACCCGATGGAAGCTGTGGCGGCTGGCGAGTTGCGGGGCGATCTTTACTACCGGCTCAATGTCTTCAACATCCAGATGCCTGCGTTGCGGACGCACCTGGGCGATGTAGCTCCGATCGCGGCGAAGATGATTGCGGATATGAATGAAAAGCATGGCTGCAGTGTTACAGGCGTTACTGATGAGTTACAGCGGAGGCTTGTCAGTTATAAGTGGCCGGGCAATGTGCGGGAGTTACGCAACACCATTGAGCGGGCGGTGGTGCTGGCGGGCACGGGTGTGTTGGGCGTGGAGCATCTGACGGCCAACTTCGGCGAGACGGTCGTAAGAAGCAGGCCGGAGAGTGCGACCACCGTACACGTAGAGGTAGGGACAACCGTAGACGAGGCGGAACGACAGCTGATTTTGAAGACTCTTGATTCGACCCACGGCAATAAGACACGCGCAGCCGAGATACTTGGGATCAGCACGAAAACGCTGCAGAATAAGATGAAGGAATATGGGCGCGCACTGACGGAAGAGAGTGGCGAGTAGAAGCGATCCCTTCGCCTGACGAAGAATAAAGCAGATCCCTGCGGAAATGGCGACGAGTCTGCTTTAGTCCTTATTGTATTTCTCGGGAGTTATGGTGCGACTTAGAACGAGACTGGTATTCGCAGCAACGGGAGTTACTTTCGCGATTGTGATTGTGCTCTCGATGCTGTTCGTATCGGAATTACTTCGGCAACGGGTCGCTCAGACGGCGGCTTCGAACGAAGTGACGGCCCGCCAGGTGCTGATGATGACGCGGCGCGCCCTCGAAACCGGGCTGCGTGACAAGCCGCCGACCAACGAAAGTGCGGAGGCCTTGCATGCGGCGGTTGAGCAGGCGCTCGTCAACTCCGCCGCGTTGACCGATACGATGGATGGCTTCGTACGCTACAACCCGGCGGTGCAGGATGTTAGTGTTACGGATGCTCAGGGTCAGACACTGGTCTCAACCGACCCGATGATGAGAAAGACGGCGACGCCGGTCAGAATCAGCTTCGAGCGGGTTCGCGATGGGAGTGTGCTGTACCAGGCTAGAGAGGTGTTCGGGCAGGCGCGGGTGCTGGATGTCACCGTGCCGCTTAACCGCAATGGTGCGCCCCTACTTGCCGTGCATGTAGGGGTGCGATCGTCTTTTCTGCGCAACAACTACATCCCCTGGCTGAAAGGAGCTTTCTGGCTGGCCTTGCTTTCCGGCTTGATTTCAATCGCGGCGGCGTGGCTGCTGATACGCGTAACGGTGGCACCGGCGGCGGCGAGAATGGAGCGGGAACTCGAGGTTTCGCGCAGACTGGCCGCAGTGGGCAGACTAACCGCGGGTGTGGGACACGAGGTGAAGAACCCGATCAACGCCATGGTGGTTCACCTGGAACTGCTGCGTGGCAAGCTCGAGGTAGCCGGGAAGGGCCGGCAGTTTCTGGATGGCGCGATGCGCCATGTGGAGATACTTTCGGGCGAGATGCAGCGTCTGGATCGCGTGGTGCAAACGCTGGCGGACTTTACGCGGCCGATGGAGCTGCGCGTCGAGAAGATGGACCTGTGCGACGTAGTAGAAGCCGTGGTCGAATTGAGTGGCGCTGAGATGGCAGAGAACGGAGTGCAGGTGCAGACGGAGCTCGAGAGCGTGATGGTGCAGGGCGACGGGGAGCTGCTGCGGCAGGCGCTGCTGAACCTGGTTTTGAACGGTATGCAGGCGATGGCGGAGAGCGGTTCAGCTCTCGGCAAGCGGCTGCTGATCCGGGTTAGACGTGAAAGCGATGCCGGGGTGGTCGTAATCGAAGACGAAGGCGAGGGGATTGCACCGGACGTGCTTCCGCATATCTTCGATCTTTATTTCACCACCAAGGCGAAGGGCAGCGGCATCGGCCTGGCCATGACGTACCGGATTATGCAGATGCACGGCGGATCGATGGAAGTGGCTTCCGAAAACGGGTGCGGAGCCGTCTTCACGCTGCGGCTGCCGGCGTTGTCCCGGGTGTCGGGGCGAGCGGTTGAAATGCTGGCGGGGAGGATGGCTTGAGACAAGCGATCTTTGCTTCGGTAGCCCTGCTGGTGTGTTTGCTGGGAACGGGTTGTCGGCATAAGCAGCCGCAGTATGTGGCGGTGACTTTGCCGCCACTGGCACCTGTGCCTGTGGATAAGGCTCCGGAAAGCGGAACCGGGCCGCTGGTGCAGCCGGTGCCGGTGCCGGTTGCTCCGGTGACGCCGGTAAAGCTGCCCAAGAGGGTTAAGCCGAAGAAGAAGCCTGCGGTACCTGTAGTCGCAAGTACGCCCGTGCAGGTGGCCGGTACGGGTGCTCCGGTGCCGGCGGCAAGCGTGGTGGGTGCGTTAAGCGCTGGCGGGGAAGGGTCGCCGGAAAAGCGGAAGCAGGCGGAGGATCTGCTGACGACACTGGAAAAGCGGCTCGCGGCGCTGCCGCTCGCGCTAGTGGACGCGCAGAAGGAGCAGTTGACGCGGGTCAAGTACTTCTGGGGCGAGGCGAAGGCGGCTTTGAACGCAGGGGATTCGGATGGAGCGTTTACGCTGGCGACAAAGGCGAAGGTGCTGCTCGATGACGTGGCTAAGTGAGCGGGCCCACAATTACGCCTTCGAACAGCGTCCATTGTGGGGCCATCCGGTGTAGGCATTTTCACGAGAAATTCAGGCAGCTACCCCGTGGCAGTTCTTGAACTTCTTGCCGCTGCCGCAGGGGCATTTTTCGTTGCGGCCTACCTTCTGGCCGGCGTTGTGGGGGGAGTTGGCGGAGTCGGTCTGAGCGGCGGCGCCGGCCTGCTTTGCCTGGTTGAGTTCGCGTTCCTTGCGCTTCTGGAACTCGCGCTCAAGGGCGTCGATCGTTGTGGTCTGTGTGCGGGTGGGGATGGTAGGAACGATGGCCGGTTCGGCTTCCAGGGCGGCTGCGCGTTGCGGCGCAGAGGAGCCTTCGATGGTCTGGCCCGGGGTAGAGGCGGCGAGCTGCGAGGCTTGCTGGGCGGCCTGCAGTTGCTCGGCTGACTCGATCGGCTGGCCGTCAGGGCCGATGATCTGCATCCGGAACAGGTGCCGTGCGGTGTCTTCCTGGAAGCGGTTCATCATGGCTTCGAACATGTCGAACGACTCTTTTTTGTAGGCGACAAGCGGATCCTGCTGGGCATAGCCACGCAGCCCGATGCCTTCCTTGAGGTGGTCCATGGCGAGGAGGTGATCCTTCCACAGGCCGTCGAGCACGGAGAGCATGACGATGCGCTCGTGGTAGCGCATCTGGGTGGCGGTGAGGATCTGCTCCTTGATGTCGTAGCGCGCGCGCAGGTGCTCGAAGATGGACTCGCCGAGTTCATGCCGGGTAACGGCATCCATATCGATGGCGTTGGGGCCTTCGTTGAACCTGACGCCGAAGATGTCGAAGAGCTGGTTGAAGAGTTCTTCGGTCTTCCACTCGGTGGGTAGCGCCTTTTCGGGGGCATGCTCGTCGAGCACGTTCGAGAGGATGGTAGAGGTGTAGTCCTCGGTGATGAGCTGCTTCTGGTCGACGCCTTCCATCAGCTGCTTGCGCAGGCCATATACTGCCTCGCGCTGCTTGTTCATCACGTCGTCATACTCGAGCACGTGCTTGCGGGATTCGAAGTTCTGCGTTTCAACGGCCTTCTGCGCAGCCTCGATGCGCTTGGAAATCATGCCGGATTCGATCGGCACACCTTCTTCCATGCCGAGCCGCTGCAGCAGCCCCGACACCCATTCGCGAGCGAAGATGCGCATGAGATCGTCTTCGAGCGACAGGTAGAAACGGCTTGCACCGGGGTCGCCCTGGCGTCCGGCGCGCCCGCGCAGCTGGTTGTCGACGCGGCGAGACTCGTGGCGCTCAGTGCCGAGGATATGCAGACCGCCGGCGGCGATAACGGCGTCGTGCTCCCGCTTGGCATCGGCCTCATGGGCGGCAACAGCGGCGTCCCAGGCAGTTTGCGCGGCCTCAAATTCCTGGCCGGAGTAGTAAAAGCGCATCATGCCGGGCCCGGCGGTGGGCTGGATAGCACCTTCGGCAGCCGAAACTGCACGCGCCTGCTGCTTCTTCACGAGGTCCTGGCGAGCCATGAAGTCGGGGTTGCCGCCGAGTAGGATGTCGGTGCCGCGGCCGGCCATGTTGGTGGCAATTGTGACCATGCCCAGCCGTCCTGCCTGCGCGACGATTTCGGCTTCCTTCTCGTGGAACTTGGCGTTGAGGACGACGTGGCGGACGCCCTTGCGCTTGAGGATTTCGCTCAACAGCTCGGACTTTTCGATGCTTGTCGTGCCGACCAGCACGGGCTGCTTTTCTGAGTGAAGACGAGAGATTTCATCGGCCACCGCAAAGTACTTTTCCTGGGTCGTGCGAAACACTACGTCCGCGTTTTCAATGCGCTGCATCTTGCGGTTGGTCGGGGTAACGACGATGTCGAGCTTATAAATCTTGTCGAACTCGGCGGCTTCGGTCTCAGCGGTACCGGTCATGCCGGAGAGCTTTTTGTAGAGGCGGAAGTAGTTCTGGAACGTGATGGTGGCGAGCGTCTGGTCTTCCTTGCGGATCGAGACGCCCTCCTTGGCTTCGACGGCCTGATGTAGCCCGTCGGACCAGCGGCGGCCGGGCATGAGACGGCCCGTGAACTCGTCGACGATGATGACCTCGCCATCCTTGACGACGTACTCGACGTCGCGGCGATAAAGGTTGTGGGCCTTGATCGCGACCTCGACGTGATGCTTGAGGTCCCAGTTTTCAGGGTCGGCGATGTTGCCGATCCCGAGCAGGCCTTCAATCTTTTCCCAGCCTTCGTCGGTGACAGTAATGTTGCGGGCCTTTTCGTCGATGGTGAAATCGCCGGTGTAGGTCTTGGTTTCAACGGTTTCGGTAAACTCGCCGAGTTCGAGGTTTGGGATGATGAGATTGACGCGGGCGTACTTGTCGGTCGTCTGGTCGGTGGGGCCGGAGATGATGAGCGGGGTGCGCGCCTCGTCGATCAAGATGGAATCAACCTCGTCGACGACGCAGAAGTACTGCCCCCGCTGCACCATGTCCGTGAGCTCGAACTTCATGTTGTCGCGCAGATAGTCGAAGCCGAACTCGTTATTGGTCCCGTACGTGATATCGGCGGCGTAGGCCTCGCGGCGCTGCTGGTCGGAAAGATCGTGCACGATGACCCCGACGTTGAGGCCCAGGAAGCCGTAGATTTTTCCCATCCATTCAGCATCGCGCTTGGCGAGATAGTCGTTGACGGTGACGACGTGGACGCCGCGGCCGGCAAGCGCGTTCAGATAAGCGGGCAGGGTAGCGACCAGGGTTTTGCCTTCGCCGGTCTTCATCTCGGCGATCTTGCCCTGGTGCAGGATGCTGCCGCCGATAATCTGCACGTCGAAGTGGCGCATGCCGACCACGCGTTTGCCGGCCTCGCGCACGACGGCGAACGCCTCGGGCATCAGCGCGTCGAGCGCGGCACGTTCGGCGGTGTAGAGCTCGTCAGGCGACTCTTTCGGGTCGATCCCTTCGATGGCTTTGGCGACGCGGGCGCGGAACTCGACGGTCTTCTCGCGCAACTGCTCGTCGGTAAGGGAGGTGAGCGCGTCTTCAAGCGCGTTGACCTGGTTGACGATAGGGACGAGACGCTTGACGGCGCGCTCGTTGGAGGTGCCGAAAACCTTGGCGATGACAGAGTTGATCACGGAGGAAAGATCCTTTGGATGATGGCGATATCGACAAGCGCGGTTTGACCCCCTTGGGGGCCACGCTGGAGCGGAGATTCAAACGGAGGGGCTTAGACGCCGGCGGATTCGAGAGCGCTGCGGGCCTTGAAACGCGCGTGCTTGCCGAGTGCAATAAAGCGGGAGGGCAAGGCACCACTCGGCAGCGCGACCGGAAGCAAGCTCGTGGACGAACCGCTTTGCCGGGCTTCAATCACCTGGTGAGATGCGGAGCGCGCAGGCACTTCAGACTTGGCTTCGAGGTGCCTGCGGAGAGTTGCTCCAAAGCTGCTGAAAGGATGGCCTGCCCTGAGATCCTGCGCCTGGCAAACGTCCGCGTGCAGCATCGTGGCTACGCAGACCAGCAGGAACAGACGTAAGGAGAAGGCGCTCATCACTGAATAGAATACACCCGTGCTTGCCGACTGGTGCATACTGGAGCGGAGGTGATTATGGCCGCCGCACATGCTTTGCCGCCGCTTGTTTCGATCGAGGAGTACCTGAGCTCCAGCTATGAGCCGGACCTTGAGTTCGTGGACGGAGTGCTGGAGGAGAAGAACATGGGTGACTGGAACCACAGCTTTTTGCAGGCTGTGATCGCTTCGTGGTTTTTCAGCTATCGTGCGGAGTGGAAGATCAACGTGCTGACAGAGTATCGGACGCGCACGTCGAAGATGCGGGTACGGCTTCCGGACGTATGCGTAGTGCGGCAGGGAGAGCCGGTCGAGCCGGTGCGGGTCACAGCGCCGTTGCTGTGCATCGAGATCCTGTCGCCGGAGGACCGGCCGGGCCGTGTGATGAAACGGCTGGATGACTTTGTGGCCATGGGAGCCGAAAACCTGTGGATCCTGGACCCAAGCGATCGCTCGGCAGCGACGTATACACGCTTCGGGATGAAGCCCGCGGACGGCAATCGGTTGAGCGTGCCGGGCACGGAGATCTATCTGGATGTGGCGGAAACGTTCGCTACGCTGGATTCACAGTAGGCCTTTTACTTTGCAAGGATTGTGTCGTGGGAGAAACGATGGCGGGTTTGACGGCGGCGGTGGCGTTTGCGAAGGACAATGGCGACCGGTTTGTCGAGGAGTTGAAGGAGCTTATCCGAATCCCTTCGATCTCGACCGACCCGGAGTACACCGGCGATGTGCGCAGGGCAGCGGAGTTCTGTGCGGCGGAGTTGCGGCGGATCGGGCTCGAGAACGTGCGGCTGATTGAGACCTCCGATGCGACGCGGACCGGGCATCCATTGGTGTGCGGAGAGTGGTTGCAGGCTCCTCAAAAGCCGACGGTGCTTTGTTACGGGCACTACGATGTGCAGCCGGCCGAGCCGCTGGAGCTTTGGCTGTCGCCTCCGTTTGAGCCTGAGGTGCGGAATGGGAACATTTACGCGCGCGGGGCGGTGGATGACAAGGGCCAGATGTGGATGCACGTGAAGGCGCTGGAATCGATGATGGTGGCGGGTGGGGGCGCGCTGCCGGTGAACGTGAAGGTGCTGCTTGAAGGCGAAGAAGAAGTTGGCGGCGAGGGCATCGCGAGGTATGTGCGGGAGCATGCGGCGGAGTTGCAGGCAGATGTGGCGCTGATCAGCGATACAGATCTATTTGCGCCCGATCTGCCGACCATCTGCGTGGGCATGCGGGGCATGATCTACACGGAAATCGAGGTGCATGGCGCGCGCGGAGACCTGCACAGCGGGCAGTTCGGCGGGGCGGCGCCAAACCCGTTCTTTGCCTTGTCGCAGATCATTGCGAAGCTGAAGGATGAGGATGGCACGATTCTGGTGCCGGGTGTGTACGACAAGGTGGCGAAGCCGACGGCGGCGGAGTTGCAGGCCTGGGAGTCGCTGCCGTTCAGCGAAGAGGCCTATCGTGAGACGGCGGT
This sequence comes from uncultured Granulicella sp., assembly GCA_964282835.1. Lineage (GTDB taxonomy): Bacteria > Acidobacteriota > Terriglobia > Terriglobales > Acidobacteriaceae > Edaphobacter. The sequence continues at coordinate 2,828,723 of OZ196157.1, read as the reverse complement.
CGGCTCACCGGCGCTGGTGGGCGAGCCGGGATACTCAGTGCTTGAACGGCTTTGGTCGCGGCCGACGCTCGAAGTGCATGGCATGCCGGGAGGCTTCACCGGTGTAGGGGCGAAGACCGTCATTCCGGCGAAGGCTGTGGCCAAGGTAAGCATGCGCCTGGTGCCGGATATGACGCCGGAAGAGACATTTACGCAGCTGCAAAACTACGTGGCGACGATCGTGCCGAAGGGTGTGACAGCCGAGGTGCGCCTGATCCACTCGGGCGAGCCCTTCGTCGTTTCGACCGACAACCCCTACATCGGCGCGGCGACCGAAGCGATGAAGACCGTGTTCGGCAAGGAGACGGTGTTCGTGCGCGGGGGCGGGTCCATCCCGATCATTGGTGACTTTATCCGCGTGCTGGGCATGCCGGCGCTGGTGATGGGATTCGGGCTGCCGGACGACAACCTGCATGCGCCGAACGAAAAGTTCAATCTGAGCAATTTTCATCGGGGGATTGAGTCGATCATCCGCTGGATGGGGCTGGTGGGGGCGTAGGCGTGGAGGTGGCGGGGTTTGTGCTTGCGGGTGGCAAAAGCTCGCGGATGGGGCGAGACAAGGCATTGCTGCAACTGGAGGGCGAGACCCTGGTGGCACGAGCGCTTCGTTCCCTGGCGGAAGTGTGCGCAGACGTGGCGATCGCAGGCGGAGCTCCCGAACTGGAGCGGCTTGGCCGGGTGATCGTGGATGGTCATCCGGGGTGCGGGCCGCTAGGCGGGATCGTGGCTGCGCTCGAGGCGTCCACTCATGAGTGGAACTGCTTTCTCGCCGTCGATGTCCCCTTTGTTCCATTAAGTGTCTGGCAGACGTTGCTGGCCAGGGCGGAGGCGGGCGACGCCGTGGCTGTGCTGGCGGAGGCGAACGGCTTTCCTCAGCCTCTGGTGGGTGTATATGCGAAGCGTGCCTTGCCTGTGCTGCGCGAGCATCTGGAGGCCGGTTCGTTAAAGGTAATGCAGGTTTTGCGTGCGGCGGGCAGGGTGGAGCTTGTGGGATTTCAGCAGACGGAGTGGTTTCGCAATGTCAACACACCCGAGGAGTACGCGGAGCTGGCAGAGAAGATGGTTTGTAAGCTGCAAGCTGACGGTTTTGAGTGAGTGATCTTATGGATGATTTGTTGCAGTGGCGCGGCGAGTTTCCGATTCTGGAGACGACGACTTACATGATCAGCCACTCGCTGGCACCGATGCCGCGCGGGGTGGCGGGGGCGCTTGCGGAGTACACCAATACTTGGGCCACGCGCGGCATTCGAGCCTGGGACGAAGCCTGGTGGGAGATGCCGGTGACGTGCGGTGATCAGATCGGGAAGATCATCGGCGCGCCGCGCGGGCGTGTGGTCATGCATGGCAATGTGTCGGTCTGCCAGGCGATTATTTGCTCGTGCTTCGACTGGAACGGGCCGCGCAACAAGCTGGTAACGGATGGCTTGAACTTCCCCTCGAATGACTACATCTATGGTGGGCTGGCGCGGCAGGGGGCGGAGATTGTGTCTGTCGCACCGGCAGAAAACGGGCTCACGGTGCCGCTCGAACGTCTGCTCGCGGCCATCGATGAACGCACCCAGTTGGTGAGTGTGTCGCATGTGGCGTTTCGCAGCTCGGCGCTGCTGGACTTGGCGGCAGTGATCGAAAAGGCGCACCGGGTAGGGGCGTATGTGATTGCAGACCTGTACCAATCTGCGGGGATTGTGCCGGTGGATGTTACAAGTCTCGGAGTGGACTTTGCGACCGGCGGCTCGGTGAAGTGGCTGATCGGCGGGCCGGGGGCGGGCTACCTGTATGTGCGGGAGGACCTGGATGCAACCATGCACCCGCAGGCGACAGGCTGGGCGGCGCATGCGAGGCCGTTCGGGTTTGAGGCTGGGCCGATGGACTATGCGGCAGGGATTCGCAGGTATCTGACGGGAACGCCCGATGTGCCGGCGATGTATGCGGCGCGCACGGGCTACGAGATGGTAGGCAAGATCGGGGTGGCGGCCATCCGGGACAAATCAAAGCGGCAGACGCAGCGCATGATCGAGCTGGCCGAAGCGGCAGGCTTGCGGGTGCGGAGCCCGCGCGACCCAGAGCAGCGTGGAGGCGCGGTAATCGTCGGGGTGGCTGAGGAGCGTGGGCGAGAGATTGTCGCCGAGCTTGGGCGGCGCGGCATCCTGGTGGATTTCCGGCCGGGCGCGGGGGTGCGCATCTCGCCGCACTTCTACACGACGGATGCCGAGGTGGAGAGCACGGTGGCCGGCCTGGCGGAGCTTGCTTGAAGATTGCGACGGTGCTGCAGTCGAAGGCAGAGGGCTTCAAGAGCATGGGGCAGGCGTTCGCGGCACACTGGCCGCTTTACTGCTTTGAGGCTGCGGAGCTGGCCACATTCATGGTCGCGGCGTGCCTGGTGGCGGTATGGATGTTTGAAGGCTTGGCCGGTTGGAACCCCTGGCTGCAGCGGCTGGGCATGGGTGCGGCGATGGGCGCGACGGCGGTCGGGATCATTCTCTCGCCGTGGGGCAGGGCATCGGGGGCACACTTCAATCCGGCCATTTCGTTGACGTTTTACCGGCTGGGCAAGATCGGGCTCTATGATCTGATCGGCTATGTGCTCTTCCAGTTTCTGGGCGGCGCGGGCGGGGTGGGACTCTCGCTGCTGGCAGCGGGGCGGGTGCGGATGGCCGACCCGCGGGTGAACTATGTGGTGACGGTGCCTGGGCTGGGCGGCGTGGCGGGTGCGTTTGCGGCGGAGTTTGGCATGGCGGCGCTGCTAGTCGCGGTAGTGTTGGTGACGTCGAATGTGGCGCGCCTGGCGAAGGCTACGCCGTACCTGATGGGCATGCTGATTACAGGCTATGTGGTGCTGCTGGCGCCGGTTTCAGGCTTCAGCATCAACCCGGCGCGGACGGTGGGATCGGCGGTGTGGGCGCATGTCTGGACAGCGGTGTGGGTGTATTTTGTGGCGCCGATGGCCGGGATGCTGGGCGCGGCGGAGGTGTATGTGCGGGTGACGCGGATGCAGGCCGCGCGGGCCGGAGTGCGGTCGTACTGGCGGCATCGCCATGTGGTGCAGCGAGATGGCCTGCAGTGATTGACCCCACGATAATCGCAACAGGCCGCGAGGATCATGGGGCACCCGGGTATTACTCTGGTGGCATGACTTTGTTTGAGAAGCAGGTTGCGGCCTTTGCGCCAAGTGCGGCGGAGATCAAGGCACGGCGATGGGTTTACATTCCCTACGACCGGTACACCGATCGGACCGGGCCGCTGGCGGCGTGGGCACCGGAGGAGACCGGGATCGTCATCGTGGAGTCGACAGCGAAGGCGCTGCGCCGGCCGTATCACAAGAAGAAGCTGGTGGTGCTGATCAGCAACATGCGGCATTTTGCGCTGGAGCAGGGTGCGCGCGGGGTGAAGGTGCTGTATCACTTTTCGCCTGAGTCGCACGGCACGGCGCTGCGGAAGCTGCAGGTGGCGCGCAAGCTGCCGGCGCTGACGGTGATGACGCCGGCCGAGCGGGAGCTGCGGCTGGACCTGGCCGCGGCGGTTGCGGCCGGGCTGCGGCTCGACATGATTGAGGATACGACCTGGGCGTCGACGACCGAGGACTTCCTCGGAACCTACGGCGCGTTCAAGCCGGGCAAGAGCTACGTGATGGACCGGTTCTACCGCAAGATGCGGCAGAAGACGGGCATGCTGATGCGCGGCGGAAAGCCGGTCGGCGGGCAGTTCTCGTATGACCCGGATAACCGCAACCCATACAAGGATGAGGTGCCGGTGCCGGAGCCGCCGAGCTTCCCGCCGGATGCGATTACGGACGAAGTCATCGCCATGGTGAAGGCGACCTACGGGCATCATTTCGGCTCGATCGAGGGCTTCGATCTGCCCTGTTCGCAGGTGGATTCGGACCGGCTGTGGAGGTTCTTCATCGACGAGCTTCTGCCGCATTTCGGCCGGTATGAGGATGCCATGCGGGACGATTACCTGCAGCTTTTCCACTCGAAAACTTCCGTGTGCCTGAACCTCGGACGGCTGCTGGCGCTCGACCTGATCCGCGATGTGGCCGAAGTGGCAGATACCGGGGTGGCTTCGCTGGCGAGCTGCGAAGGATTCATCCGGCAGCTGCTGGGTTGGCGCGAGTTTATGCGGCATCTGCACGAGCAGACCGATGGCTACCGGTTGCTGCGGGGGCATGTGCCGGACGAGCCCCGCCGGGTGGTGCAGGAAGTCTCGCCGGACAGGACATCCGAGGCGGCCGCGGCTTATGCCCGGGAAGAGGATTTGTATGCAGGGGCGACGCCTTCGGCGCTGGGCGCGGCGCTGCCGCTGCCGGCCGTCTACTGGGGGGTAAAGTCTGGGCTGCACTGCATGGATTCGGTGGTCGCGCAGGTGGTGGAGGAAGGCTGGTCGCACCACATCACGCGGCTGATGGTGCTCTCGAACCTGGCCAACCTGTGCGGGTTTTCGCCGCGCGAGCTTACGGACTGGTTCTGGTTTGCGTATGTGGATGCGTACGACTGGGTGGTCGAGACGAACGTGCTGGGCATGGCGACCTTCGCCGATGGCGGCCTGACAGCGACAAAGCCTTACGTTTCGGGTGCCGCTTACATTAATCGGATGTCGAACTTCTGCGGACATTGCAAGTATGATCCGCGCAAGTCGCTGGGCGAAGATTCGTGCCCCTTTACGGCGCTTTACTGGACGTTTCTGGAGCGGAACGAAGAGCGCCTCGCAGGCAACTTCAGGATGCGCATGCCGCTGAATACCCTGCACAAGAAGAAGCCGGAGGAGCTGGTACAGCTTCGCGAGCGGGCTGCGGAAGCGGTGGCTCACCTGCAGTCGTTTGCCCGGCCTGCGTATGGAGAACAGCCAACCGCCGAGGCGTACGCAAAGGTCGCCAAGTAGGGACGCAAGGGTCGCGATGTAAGGCAATCACCTCGTTGGAAGGGCATAGCCTTGTGTTTTGTTGTTATTGCCGCAGGGAATCTGCTGTTGTATCTTCCACTTGCTAAAAGCGGTGAATCCAGATCGGCGCGTTGGGGAGTTGCTGCCATTGCGAGTTGATATTGCGGGGTGGATCCTGGGTCAGAACGGCGGTGGCTCCGGCCTGATGAAAGATTTCCAGGATGGCCGTTTGGCGGGCTGCTGATGAGGCCCAGAAGGCGGCTTCGTCCGGGCCGGTCGCGATCTCGCCGGTGATGCGAAGGCCGGCCATGAAGGCCCAGTCGGCGTGCAGATTGGGGGTCCAGGAGATCATGCCGATCTGGCTGCCGCGAGCCGGGCCGGCGGCGAGGACGGCATCGGCGGTGCGCCACTCGGCGTTGCTGCAGGGTGACCAGCGGTGGACGGCGCGAGACCAGATGGGAGCCTGACTGCGGCCGATGCCGACGACTGCGGAGAAAAACAGGATAGCCAAAAGCGCGGTGCGGTGTTTCCGTTTCGCCTCAAGCTGGACCAGCAGCAGCAGGGCGAGGACTGCGAGGAAGGCGGAGAGGTAACGACCTTCAAGGTGGACCGGCAGGTAAAGCGCGACGCCCATGGCTGCGCAAAGGGCTAAGGGCCAGACGAGGCGCACGCTTCGGACGAAGCCGCTAAAGGAGCTGATAAGGATGAGAAAGAGAGCGTAAGTGATGGGCTGTGTGAGGAGGACCTGCAGCAGATCGGCGGTATTTTTCCCGAGCGCGATGAGCTGGTATCTCCACCGGAAGAAGTGATGGTAGCCCTCGTAAAAGTAGGCGGGATCGTAGTACGGGGTGTAGGTGGCCTGGACGGGTGCGTTGAAGATAAGGATGGTCGGACTCGTGCCGATCTGCTGGGTGGGATGCGTCGGGGTGCCGAAGTCGGGTGGATTGGTCTCCCACTGGGCGAAGCGGGCGATCGACGACCGGAGCCAGGCTTTGTCACCGGGCTCTGCGCCGCCCTGCCAATGGACCCACTTGGCCAGCCGGTTGACGTGCCAGGCGTAGTTGAGACTGCCGGCCTCGCCAAGGGTTGGGCGGCCCACGGCGTGGGTAAGGGCTGCGCCGTAAAGCAGGACGATCGCGGCGAAGATAGCGGCCGAGGGGAGGACTCGTCGGCGCTGCCTGAGGGCCAAAAAGGTGACGGCAAGGATGGCACAGCCGAGAACCAGGAAGACAGCTTTGACCAGGAAGCCGACGCCGAGCGTGAGGCCGAGCAGGGCGGCGAGGGTGTTGGTGGGGGCTCGGCGCAGCCGCAGTAGAAGCACGCAGGCCAGGAAGAACAGGGCCGCCACAAGCTGGTCCGGGCCTACACGGGAAACCTGATCGAGACAGACCTGCGCGGTGAAGAACACGGTAGTGGCGGCAAGGAGAATGGCCGATGAGAGCTGGCGCAGACGGTTGAGTTCCGCAAGCAGCAGGCAGAAGGTGAACCAGCAGAAGGCGAAGATGAGGAAGTTGAGCAGGCGGGTGGTAAGCCAGTCGCCTTCAGGCGTAATCGGCAATAGCGTGTGCGTGAATGCAAGCAGCGCGGGGTAGCCCTGGCTCCACAGGGGGTTAAGGACGGAGTGCCAGTTGTGCGCGGTGAGGTTGCGCGCAATATCGAGGTACTGCACGGCGTCCGAACCGTAAACGTCACCGGAATCGGTCTTGCCGTACCAGCCTTCGAGCCCGCCGAAGAGAAGCATGATCAGCGTGGCGAGCACGATCCACGCACGGCGAATCCTCGCGCCTGCAGGGGAGGCGGCAGATGCCGGGGCTGGAAGGGTGCTGGTGGCCATGCCGTCACTATAGCGGAGGCACAGGTGAGTGCCTGTACCACGGAGGAGGGACGGGTGAAGCTCCTGGCGACTCCTAGTGACTCCTAGCGAGCGAGAGCCGGCGCTGCCACTGTGATGCCGTCGAGCCCGGCCTGGAAGAAGACGATCTGCTTCAGCGTTTCGTAAGGGATGGACGTGAGGGGAACGAGCCGGCCGTTGATGGAGAGCAGCGGAGTGGAGTTGACGCCGACCTCGGTGCCGAGAGCGACCGACGCGACGATCTGCGCCTTGATCGCGGGCGTGGCCGCGCAGTTCGCGATGGCGGCGGGGTCCTGACCGGCCTTGGTGACGGCGTTGGCGAGGGTCTGCTGGCCGGCTTCCGGCGTCAGGGCTCCCTGCGTGTCGTAGACGGCCTGCGCATAGGTGAAGAAGGCCGGGTTGGATTTTTGCGCGATGCAGGCACCATAGCTGGCAGCCTGGACGGCGAAGGGGTGAAGTTCAGCGATCGGGAAGCTCTGGTAGACGATGCGGGCCTGGGGGAAATCCGTGGCGAGCCGGTCCATGGTGGCCTGGGCGTCCTTGCAGTGGGGGCATTGGAGATCGGCGAACTCGACGAGCAGGAGGTCTTTGGAGGCCGCGCCGCGGGCGGGTCCGTCGGCCCGGGCCTTCAGGATCGCGCCGTTCTGCGCGTAGGGGTTGGGCCCGAAGTCGGTGAGGCCGGTGCCGTCGGCGATCAGGTGCTTGCCATCGGGCATCACGTAGAACTGGGCGGTGAGGACCTTGGCGTTCGGGCCGCGCTCGGAGATGGCGGCGAGCACACGGGTGACGCCGGGCGCGGCGGTCTTCTGGATCGCTTCGACCCGCCAGATGCGCGCGGCATCGTAGCCGAGCACGGCGTGGAGATAGCTGTCGACAGAGGCGACAGTGGGGGAATCGGCGGTGAAGTTCTTTGGGTTGACCTGGGGGAAAGGGTCGGCCTGGGTTTGCTGATCGAGCGATTGCAGCTGGAGCGGCGGAGCTGCGGGGGCTTTGGTGGAGGTCGTCTGGGCAGACGCAAAGCTACCGGCCAGAGCGAGCAGCGCGGGAGCCAGTTTTAGGGGGTTGCTGGTCGTGAAATTCAAGGGAAGTCCTTTACTTAAAGGATAGATGTCTAATGAGGTTAAGAGCCGGAAATGCGTAATCGGTGAGCCTGACAGCTTTCAGCTCGAGAGCTGACGGCGGATCTCTATAGCTGCACCTTGACGGCGATGGGAAAGCGCCGGCCGGAGCCGAAGGCTTTCTGAGTGACTTTGAGGACAGGGGCGGCTTGCTGGCGCTTGTATTCGCTGCGCTCGACAAGTTTAAGGACATCGCGGACGAGGTCGACGGAGACACTTTGTTCGCGCGCGATCTGGTCGGCGGAGCAGTACCGCTCGACATATGCTTCGAGAATGGGATCGAGGATTTCGTAAGGCGGAAGCGAGTCGGTGTCCTTCTGTTCCGGGCGGAGCTCGGCTGAGGGCGGCTTGGTGATGGTGGCTTCGGGGATGACGGTTCGGCTGCGGTTAGCGTAGCGGCTGAGATCGTAGACTTTGGTTTTCCACACGTCGGCGATGACGGCGAGGGCGCCGACCATGTCGCCATACAGGGTGCAGTAGCCTGTGCTCATTTCTGATTTGTTGCCGGTGGTGAGCACCAGCGCGCCGAACTTGTTCGAGAGCGCCATGAGGGTGACGCCGCGCAGGCGCGACTGCAGGTTTTCTTCGGCAAGGCCGAACGGTGTGCCGACGAAGAGGGGGTAGAGCGTGGCCATGACGGTGGTGTAGGCCGGGGCGACGGGCAGGACGTGGAAAGCGATGCCGAGGTTGGCGGCGAGCGTGGCCGCGTCGTCGCGGGAGCCCGCGGAGCTGTAGTCGGAGGGCATGCCGATGCCCGTGACATTGGCTGGACCGAGCGCATCGACCGCAATGGCGGCAACCAACGCGGAATCGATGCCGCCGCTGAGGCCTACGAGAGCCTTCGAGAAGCCGCATTTCTGCACGTAGTCGCGGGTGCCGAGCACGAGCGCCTGCCAGGTAGCGGCGGTGTCGTCTTCGGTAGGCCCAGGCAGCGGGTTTTGTGCTGCCGTGTCAAAGAGGACGAGGTCTTCGGCGAAGGAAGGGGCCTGGGCGATGACGTGGCCGTCAGGGCCGAGGGCCAGCGAGGAGCCGTCGAAGATGAGCGAATCGTTGCCGCCCACCTGGTTGCACATGGCGACGACGGCGTGGTGGCGCTGGGCGAGCGCGCCGAGCATCTCGCGGCGGACGGCGCGCTTGCCCTGCCAGAAGGGGGAGGCGGAAATGTTGAGGATGATACGGGTTTGCTGGTCATCCGCCGGCCAGGACTCCATGAGGCGTTCGACAGGGTCGATGGCGTAGAGGCGGCGGGGCCAGAAGCCCTTGTCATTCCAGGCGTCCTCGCAGACGGTGATGGCGAGCGTCTGGCCGTTAAGGCACGCGAGCGTCTGGGTAGCGGCGGGCTCGAAGTAGCGCTGCTCGTCGAAGACATCGTAGAAGGGGAGCAGGGTTTTTTGCTGGAGATGGAGCACCTGGCCTTGCTGGAGCAGGGCGGCTACATTGCGAACGTGCTTGCCTTCGTTATCCGGGGCGGCGGGCAGGACGGCGCCGAGGAGGATGGCGGGCCGGCCTGGCGACTCAGTCCAGGCCTGGATGTTTTCAAGGGCTTGGGCGGATTGCTGGAGGAAGGACTGCTTTTCGAGCAGGTCGGCGGGCCAGTAGCCGCAGACGGCCAGCTCGGGAAAGAGGACGAGATCGGCGGCGAGGGCGGCGGCGCGCTCGGCGTAGTCGAGAATCTTGCGAGTGTTGCCCGCGAAATCGCCTACGGTGGGGTTAATTTGGGCGAGGGCGATCTTCACTCGAGTAGTTTACCCTTTTGGGCGTTCCGGGCGGGAGACGCGACGAGTGGCCGGAGGTTGATTTCTTCGCTGCAACGTAAAGGACAGAGGCCATCTCTGGCGAGATGGCCTCTGTCGCTGCATGGTTCGGTTTAGGCCTTGAAGAACTTTCTGCGAGCAACGCCGAGCAGGCCAAGGGCTCCGGTGCCGAGGAGAACAAGGCTGGACGGCTCAGGGGTGGCGGCAAGTGCGCCCTGCGTGGTGAAATCGACTGCACCATCCGCGGCAACAAACCCGCCAGAGGCGTGCATGGCACCGGTCTGGTCTAGGCAGACCATGCTGGTGGAGCAGAGGGCCGACCCGGTGTAGCCCTTCAGGCTTGGGTCCTGCACGCTGAGCTGGAAGATATCCCCTGCGAGATCCTGGAAATTTATCAAGTAAAATCCGGCATCGCCATCGCCCTGAAAGGAGAAGGTATTGAAGACGTAATTACCGCCACTGTGGTTCGTGTAGTCCAGGCTGCCGTAGCCGACGCTTCCGGTCGTAAGATCAATGCTCAGAGACCCGGTGGCTGACCCCTGGCCGGTTGTGAGGCCGGCAATGTTGAACGTCGTGATTGTGTCGGCGTGGGCCACGCTAGTGAGAGCAAGTGAGCCAAGGAAGGAGCAAATCAGGAGAAAGCGTTTCATGAGAACCTCAAAAAAGGTGACTCACGAACGATAACACTCCTGAGTGAGGTTCGTAACACCAAAGTTGTAAGAAATTAGAGTTTCTGCTAGCCGGCATCGCGAAAGGGTTATTTCATGATGATGGCGGCTACAGCTGGCATCATCATGAACGCCTGATACGTATTGATCCTGTGGCTTTGGACTACGCGGCAAGGACGGCGGCTGGGTTCCTCAGGATGATCTGGCCTGCGATCTGCGTTCAGGAGCCGGTTCCGGAGAACACCACCGCTACCGTGCGCACGAGGATTTTGATGTCCAGCAGGAAGCTCCAATTTTCGACGTAGGCGGTGTCGAGCGAGATGTAGCTGTCGAAGCTGGGGTCCTGGCGGGCTTCGACCTGCCACAGGCCGGTGATGCCGGGCAGGACATCGAGCCGGCGGAGGTGCGAGAGGTCGTATTGCTCGACCTCGGAAGCAATGGGGGGGCGCGGGCCGACGAGGCTCATATCGCCGCGCAGAACGTTGTAGAGCTGCGGGAGCTCGTCGAAGGAGTACTTGCGCAGGATGCGGCCGACCGGGGTGATACGGGGGTCGTCGGAAATTTTGAAGAGGACGCCTTCGCGCTCGTTCCTGTGCTCGAGCGATGCCTTGAGGCTATCTGCGTTGGGAACCATGGTGCGGAATTTGTAGCAGTTGAAGGTACGTCCTTTGCGGCCGATGCGTGCCGCTTTGTAAAAGATTGGGCCTTTGGACCCGAACTTGACGGCGAGGGTGGTGGCGAGCAGGATCGGCGACAGGAGAAGCAGGCCAAGCGACGAAGCAGTCAGATCGAGCATGCGCTTCATCAAGAAGGAGCCGATGGGGAAGTCGCGGCGATGCAGCGGGATGGTGGGGAACTGGCCGACGAACTCGACGGGCGCGTTCCAGGCGAGGCCGTCGTAGAGGTCGGGCACCACGCGGACGTCGATACCGGCGGCGCGGGCTTCTTCGACCAGTGAGATGACGAGCTTTTTTTCGGCGGGAACGGAGAGGAAGATTTCGTCGACGAAAAGCGAACGGGCCAGCTGCAGGGTGTTGCGGACGTCGCCGATGATGTCGGCGTCGCCGCTTTCGGCTTCGCGCTCGGTAAGGGCGACGAAGCCCTTGAAGCGGAAGCCGAGATGGCTGAGGCTATCGAGGTGATTGCGCAGGGCGTGGGCGACGCGGCCGGCGCCGACGATGAGGACGTTGCGCGTCTCGAGACCTTCGCGGTAGCGGGAGTACTCCATTTGCCGCCAGATGTAGCGGCGTACGCAAAGCAGCAGCGCCGTGAGGACGACCATCATGCCCACGACGGCACGAGAGATAGTGATGTTGTGCTTAATGTAAAGCGCGCCACAGAGCAGCAGGCCGGCGACGACGGTGGCCTGCATGGTCATGCGCTGCTCGTGCAGGGCAGAGCGATTCTGGATGGGGCCGTACAGCCCGTAGGAGCGGGTGAAGAAGACCAGGGCCAGGCCATACCACAGCAGATAGATGATCCAGTTGTGGGGGGTAGTGTACAGGATGTGGGGCAGAAGCGAGAAGACGGGGTAGGAAGAGGCTTCGTCAAGGCGAAGGCGCGCGGCCATAACGGCGGCGACGAAGACGGTAACCAGGTCGAGCGAGGCCCAGATGAGGGAGGTGACGGAAGGCCGCTGAAAAAGACCGCGCCGGGCAGCGGGAATCCTGCGGTTCTGGCGCCTTTCAGAGACAATGACCTGTTGCAGGTATTCCGGTGTGGCCATTTGGCGCTGCTCCTGAAACCTTTCCAAGACCTGGCGGTTGTTGAGGCTCGAAACCCCTTTGGAAACGTGCATCAAGTGGTACCGTCCATCAACGGCGGAGAAGGGCTGGAGCAGGGTTCCGCCGAGGTTCTGCCAAGAGCCTCGCACTCCATCTGGCGGCATGCCTATCCCACAAAGTAAGTAGGGAGCGACCCAGGCCGGTACTCCCAGCATACCTGCAGGATGGTGGGCGAGCAAGGTTGCGCCTGAGCCGAGCGGACTAGACCGGCTGCGTGCAGAACTTGCAGCGCGAGGCCGCCAGCGGGATATCGGAAAGACATTGCGGGCAGGCTTTGGTCGTTGGATCGACGGGCTTCTTAAAGCGAGCCATCGCGTAATTCATGGGCACGACGATCAGGAAATAGACAACGCTGGCGAGCAGGAGGAAGGAGATGACGGCATTGAGAAAGGTGCCATAGGTGATGATGCCGCCGTGCAGATGCAGGACGAGGGCGGAGAAATCCGGCTTGCCGACGATGGCGGCGACAAGCGGCGTGATGATGTTGGTGACGAGCGAGGTGACAATGGCGGTGAACGCCGCACCGATGATAACGGCGACAGCGAGATCGATCACGTTGCCGCGGAGGATGAACTCCTTAAAACCTTTAATCATGGAAATGCTCCCCTGGGTTTGCCATAGTGTACGGCAGGGTAGAGCCAGCCAGGACAGCAAAATGCAAGCAGGATGCGAAAGCAGTGGCTTCAGGTGGAGGCGGAGAAAAAGTGGGAGTAGGGGTAAAGCAGGAAGAAGAGAACGATGGAATCGGCCATGAGATCCATGTAGATGCAGAAGATCACGCCGGCATGGTAAAAGCTCCAGCGGGGACGAATGCAGCGGATCGTATCGGCGGTGCCGGCGAGGATGAAGAGGGTGGGAAGGACGAGCCAGAGGGTAGGGCGGTTGTGCGGAAAATCGGAGAGGATGACGGCCGCGATGAGGGACGCGAAGACGAGCACGTTGGCCCGGATGAGGGACTTATAGCGAATGTCGAAAATGCGCAGAAGAATCATGGATCAGGCTAAAGGCTAATGCTTTGCAGGGTTTGCTGGTTGGATTGAAGTCTACCGCTTGAGCGGGTAGACGAAGCGACGAGAGAACTTTGACGGCGGCAACGAGCCGAGGCTAGTGGCTGGTTAGGGTGCTGAGGGCGAGGATGGAAGCGGTGAAGGGAGCGCGGAGGATGCCGCGCTCGGTAATAATAGCGGTGATGTACTTGGCGGGGGTGACGTCGAAGGCGGGATTTTCGATGCCGACGCCGGTGGGGGTCATCTGGCGGCCGTTCGAGTGGGTGACTTCCATGGGGTTGCGCTGCTCGATGGGGATGAGGTCACCATGGGCGGTGTTGACGTCGATGGTCGACCAGGGGGCGGCGACGTAGAAGGGGATGCCATGCTCTTTGGCGAGGATGGAGACGCCGTAGGTGCCGATTTTGTTGGCGGTGTCTCCGTTGGCGGCGATGCGGTCGGCGCCAACGATGACGGCCTGGATGCGACCGCCCTTCATCAGATGGGCAGACATGTTGTCACAGAGGACTGTGGTGGGAATGTTGTCCTTCATCAGCTCCCAGGCGGTGAGCCGGGCGCCCTGAAGGTAGGGCCGGGTTTCGTCGGCGAAAACGTCGATTTGATGGCCGCGGGCTACTGCTGCCCTGATCACTCCTAGCGCCGATCCATAGCCGCAGGCGGCGAGCGCGCCGGCGTTGCAGTGGGTAAGGACGGTGCCTTTCTCGGGCATCAGCTCGGCGCCGAACTGCCCGAGTAGCTTGCAGGCGGCGATATCTTCGTCGTACATCTGGCGGGCGCGGGCGACGACGGCCTGCTTGATTTCGGCGATCGTGTGGGAAGACTGGATGGAGTTGTAGAGGTCGCGGATCTGGCCGATGCCCCAGAAGAGATTGACGGCGGTGGGGCGGGTCTCGGCTAGATGAGTGCAGATCGCTTCGACTTCGCGGTCGAGTGTGGGGATGTCCTGCGCGGTGGAGTTCTGGATGCCGAGCGCGACCCCCATGGCGCCGGAAACGCCGATGGCCATGGCGCCGCGGACGATCATGTCGCGAATGACAGTGGCGACCTGCCTGTAGTCGGTGGCGAGGACGTACGTTTCTTCCAGCGGGAGCTTGGTTTGATCGAGGAAAGAGACGCCTTCAGGAAGCCATTCGAGGGTGGGGATCATGTAAAAGCTATTTTACTTGAGTAAGGCAGGCTGGTTTAGGATGACGACATGGGGAGCGTTTCATTCGATGCGATTCGCTTCCAGGTGTTTTCGGATAATCACTTTCCGCCCTACGCGCATGGCCACTATGGATCCACGTCTGTTGTTGTAGAGTTTGGCAATCCCGACGCAATCGGGATATGGGATGGTTCTCGCACACCGCCGAACGCGAGAGACGCGACATAGCCGGATTCTTGAGAGCGCCGTTGAGAACTACCTTGAGCTGGTTCGTTTATGGGAGGTGACACATCGCCCGATTGAGCGCTGATATCGAAGAGCAAATTACCCGTGCGCTGGCGAATACGCGGGACTTCTACGACTATGAGATCGCGGCATCGGCGCGTACCTGGCGGACGTGGACTTGCTGCTGATTGTGCTCAAAAGTGGAAGGCGAGTTGCGATTCCGATTGAGGATTTACAAGACCTGGCTGAGGCTGATCGAGAATTGGTGGCAGAGGTGGAGACTACCGGGCTTGGCAGCGCCCTTACGTGGAAGTCCCTGGTGTGGACTTCTCAGTCGTTGGATTGGCTCAGGGGCTGAGGGGAAGCGAGCGATAGATGGTCGGATTGTCACAAAGGCGAGGCCAAAGAATGTGGAGGCAAGCTAGGCGAGGGTAAGCCGCACTCTTGCGAGAAGCGCGTCTATCGTTACCTACATTCTTCCGGCTTCTAACCCTCATTTCACTGGCTCGGGCGCTACATAGTGTGCGACGCCCGGCCCTCACCATCCGCACGGTTTGGATAAAGCAACCCGCGCGCGAGAGCTTCGGCAGAGCTCCTCGCTTTAGGGATGCCGACCCCCGCGATAGCACCCTCAACATCCAGTGTGGCGAAGCCGTGCGCCATGGTCCAGATGGCCAGGGCCAACTGATGTGCGGACGTTTCGGAAGCCTCAATTTGTAAGGCCAGGATCGCTGCGACTTCGAATGCCTTCGCGCTTGACGCCTGAACCTCTGGAGAGTGCGTCTTGTCGATTCCCGACTGGAACATCACTGCGAAGAGATCCGGGTGACGCTCCGCAAAGGAGACGTAGGCCAAGTAGACCAAGAGAAGCTTCTCCCTCGGTGGCGCGATGATTTCCGCCGCGGCCTGCAACTCCGCCTCCAAGGTACGATTGCCCAGCAAGACGATCTCAATGAGAAGCGCGTCCTTGTCCTTGAAATGGTTGTAGGGAGCGCTAACGCTTACACCGGCAGTACGGGACGCTTCGTTCAGCGTGAAACCGCGAGGACCTTTCTCCCGAACAAGCTGAAGTGCGGCCGCAATCATCGCGGCCTTGAGATCGCCATGGTGGTATGACCTTGCTTCCTTCTCCATCAGGTGCATCCTTTCGAGCGAATGGGCGTCTTATGACCTATATGAACATCGTTCATATAGGAGCTTAGCATGATCAAAATGACCATCCTTCTACGCCGCAAGCCGGAGATGAGCCACGAAGAGTTCGTCGCCTACCACCGCAATCAGCATGCATCCCTGTTCAGCTCGCTTGCTGAGGTCAAGCAGCATGTGCGGCGCTATGTGCAATGCCATGCAACTGGCGAGGCGCTTGCCGGACTTCCGGACAACCACATCGACGGCTCTACCGAGCTTTGGTTCGACGATCTGGCCGGCATCGCTGGTGTCTTCCATTCTCCTAATTACATGGCGATGATCCGTCCCGACGAGGAGAAGTTCCTGGACTTGCAAGCCTGTGAGTTTCTGGTTGGAACCGAGCACGAAGTCATCCCTGCAGCGCAGGCGTAACAATGCTCGTTCAAGTCAGGAGAACACCATGATTTTTACCCACGAAGCGTCCATACCGCTCGCTGCGAGTGACATACACCTCGACGAGTGGCTGTTCAATCTTTCTGAAAAAGACTACAAGGCTTGTGCCCGAGGGCACCGCGCTGTCGGCACCAGTGGCGGATCGCACTTTGAAGGAATGGTCAACGTCGAATCCATGGCTGGAGCGCTGATCATCCAGCATTACAAAACAGAAGTGCTGGAGGCAGATTATGTGCGTCTCTTCTCCAGAAGAAGCCGGGCCTACCTGATGCACCTCGTTCCCTTTCACCTACAGGTCGGTTGGGAGATGCAGGTATCCAGCGTGTCGGCAGACGAATCGAGGCTTCGCTGCACGATCGATGTGCGGAATCCACTCTGGGTTCGCTTCATCGGATTCTTCAATGCCACGAATTACTGGATTCGGCGACACTTGATAGAAGAGACGCAAGGCTTTGCCCGCGACCTGACCTGCAAAGGATTGCCACAGCGTCGCATAGGCGAGGTACACAGATGAATGCCAGCAACATCACCGCCAGGATCACTCTCATCGCGGGAGAGCTAAGACTCGGCGCCTGTGTGGCGGGCGCGGCGTACGTCGGCGGCGGTGAAGACGGAGAGGAAGGGGATTTCCCGTTCTGAGTCCGAGGGCATTTCGGCGAGGGCTTGCTCGATGCGCAGGCGGCCGCCCTGCTCGCGGTCGACCAGCGCGAGGACGCCGACGACCTGCATGCCGGCATCGCGGGCGGCCTCGAGAGCGGTGATGGTCGAGCCGCCGGTGGTGCAAACGTCGTCGACGATAACCACCTTGGCGCCGGGCTCGAGAAAGCCTTCGATGCGGCGGCCGGTGCCGTGGGTCTTCTCAGCCTTGCGGACGAGAAAACCGTGGAGCAGCGTGGGGGCTTCGCCGTGGTCTTCTTCGGGTGCGAGCTCGAGGAACTCTTCGTGGTCGGCGAGCTCCTGGGCCGAGGCTGAGGCGATGTTCGAGACGAGCGGGTCGGCACCCATCGTGAGGCCGCCGACAGCGACCGCCTCGCGGCAGTGCTCGCGGATTAGATCGAGCAGGACGATGCCAGCGAGGCGGCCGCCCTGCGCGTGCAGCGTGGTGATGCGGCAATCGATGTAGTAGTCGGACTTCTGGCCGGAGGCGAGGGTGAAGTCGCCGGGGGTGAAGGAAAGGCTGGCGAGGAGGGTGAGGAGCTGGTCTTTAGGAGATGTCATAACTTAATTGCCGGGGAGGATGAGCCTGGAAGTCGTGGAGAGATGGCCATGGTCGTTTTAACGACCGTGAGCCGGATGTCGAGTTGGTGGACCTTGGCCGAGAGCGACTTGACCTCACCGCTTAGCCTGGTAAGGTCTTCATCGACCAGGAGCATCTTGCGGACAGTACCCAGGATTTCCGACGCGGTGCTCATGCCGCTCTCTCCGGAGCCAACGTATTTGCAGCCCTTTGATCCATGGCGTCGAGCGTTTCGCGAATACTTGCCCTGTTCCCGCGAATCGTCTGGATCATTCCGTCCAGCGCGACATTCATGCGGGCGATCTCCTCACGGATCTCCTGTTCATCGTCGGAGGAATACTCTTCGTGAGTCTTAAGCGCCTCGGAACGACCTGCTCTATGGAGACTTGCCGATCGTTAGCGAGCTTTGCGGCCCGCGCATAATCGTCAGGAGAAAGCTTTACCACGGGATTCATTTGATTCGGCTGCTCGGATGGAGGTGCCATGAGTTTCAGGATAGCCTACGACGTCTTGAGGAGGGAAGTCAGGCTTTGTCCAGGTGACGAAACCCGCCGGTGGTGATGGCCAGGGTGAGAAAGACCGATAGATTGTAGGAGGCGTGGACGAGGGTGCTGGCGGCAACCGACCGGGTGCGGATACGGACGGCGCAGAGGACCAGTGAGACGCAGGCCAGGAGGGCGACGGCGGGCCAGTTCAGCCCCAGTTGCGGAGCATGGATGAGGGCGAAAAGAGCGCTGGTGAGGATCACGGATACGATGAGCGCCGGAGTGGAAAAGGCTTCGGAGGCGCGCCAACGGTCGAGCTGGTCGAGGTCTCGAGGCAGGCGGAGGTAGTCTGTGGCAATGGCGAAGGCGGGGAGCAGGAAGCCGCGGAAGACCACCTCTTCAAAGAGCGGGGCGACGAATGTGCCGAAGAGGACAAGGATCCAGATGATGGCAGGATTATGGAAGAAGCTTTCGATAGGCATTTCTTTGGGTGTGGGCAAAAGGCTGCTGACGGCTTGCGAGAGGAAGCCAAGAACAAGTCCAAGCACGACGAAAGCAGGCCGGGCGGCGGGCGGGTTCCAGTGTAGACCGACGAGGAAGCTGCGATGCCAGAGCAGTGGAAACACGAACCAGGCGACGGCCAGGGCAAGAAAATAGGTGAGAATATTTGCCTGCAGTTGGAGCTTCTGGTTGATGAGCGCCTGAGCGACCACATGCGGGTGGGCGATCGCAAGGACGGTGCCTTCGGCGGCGACCAGGGCGAGGAAGGTAAGGACGAGGAAGAGAAGGGTGTGGCCGAGGTTGGGAATGCGGGTGGTGGGGGCTTGCTTGGCTTCTGGATGAGTTTCTGGCATGGGCTTTGTCGGATGATAGCAAGGTAGTAAACTTACGGCATGGAACTGACTGTTTACTCCGCGTCGTGGTGCCGGGATTGCCGGGAAGCCAAGCGTTTTCTGGCCAAGCACAACATTCCTTTTACCGAGATCGATATCGAGAACACGCCCGGAGCCGCGGACGAGGTTGTGGAGAACGTAGGCAAGCGTGCGATCCCACAGTTTGTGATCGACGGCAAGTGGGTGCAGCCGTATCGACCCGGGCAGGGCTTTCTGCATAAGGAGATGGCGGTTCTGTTCGGGGTGGCCGGGTAAGTTACTGGCCGGCCAAAGTACGGGCTGGGGTATCGCGGCGGAACCAGAGTGCCAGCTTATGCGGCCACTGGGGATCCATGCAGGGCCGCTCGATGAGCTGGAAAAAGATCATCCCGACAACCAGGATGGCAGCCAGCGCTGACGAGAACACTATTGCCACTTGAAGCGCTATGGGCAGCGAAGAATGGTAGATGCGGTCGCTGAGATGACCCATGACCGTAAGTACGGTGGTGTGCGTGAGATACAGGCTGTAGCACATGCCGCCCACAATGCTGATGGGCCGAAAGGCGAATACGGCCCGCACCACCGAGCCGTAGAAGCCGGCGAGGTAAAGCAGCAGAGCCGCGAACGGGAAGACGATCGGGTACCAGGCCAGGCTGGTATAGAGCATCCAGAGGAGCGAGGCGATACCTAGGATGTCCCACACCCAGCGTGGCAGGCGCCAGGCGTCTTCAGTCACGTAGAGGTCGCAAAGCAGAAAGCCGGCGAAGAAGTATTGCGAGTAGGCCGCAAGGGTAAGGGGAAGTCTGCCCTGGTCACCCAGACGCCAGGACAGCCAGCCGCCGGCAAGAGTGGCGAGCGCGAGCAGGAGCCGCCGCAGGTGCTTTTGCCGGAGGAAGAACACGGTGGCGAGCAGAGGCGCCAGGATATAGAACTGGATTTCCACCTCAAGCGACCAGGCAGGCGGGTTGATGGTGGAGGGCTGTGCGAACGCCAGATTGTGCATATAGAAAAGCGAGGCCAGCAGGTGCAGGCTCAGGGCGGCGAAGCCTGTGCGCTTGACCAGGAAAACCATGGGGAAGCGGAGCAGCATTGCAAGAACATACGGCGGTTCGAGGCGGGTGACGCGGCGGCGAAAGTAGTGGTCCAACTTGACGGCATTGCCCCCCGCGAGCTGGTGGCGGGCGAAGGGCATGGCGAGGATGAAGCCGCTGATGACGAAGAAAAGGTATACGCCGCGATGGCCGGAATCGCTGCTGGAAAAGCCGAGCCGGAAGAGATCCATGAAGCGTCCCTGACCGGGAACGGGGCCGCACTGGCCGAAGATGTGCGACAGCACGACGATCAGGATGGCGACGAAGCGAAAGCCGTCTACCTCCGGGATGAAGCGTGTGCTGGTGACGATGCGGCGGAAGCTGAGGTGAGGCCAGAAGTGTGCGAGGATGGGTAAGACCGGGGGCGCTTCTATGCTGCCAGGCCGCTCCGTTTCCAGGTCCCCTTCCACTCTGCCTCCACCTTTCACGCTGGCCCTTGTGAACTTCGCAACCGCCGCGCGACGGGACCTCTGCTGAGCCAAAGTCTAGCATGCAGGCGGATGGCGGCTAAGCGTGAAGAGTGCGGCTGGTGGCGAAGAAAGCCAAAGCAGATCCCTTCGGGATGACAAAAAGAAGGATGGAAGCGGCAGTCAGCGGGCGGGTTTGGGGCGGAAGGGCCAGTCAACTTTGAGGACGCGCTCTCGTGCGCTTTCGCGATGCTCCGCGATGGTGCGGCCGGTGAGAAGGTCGGCGATGGTTAGTATGCCGGTGAACTTGCCATCCTTGTCGATGACGGGAAACGCAGTGTGTTTGGACTCGGCCATGATCATGGCGGCCTGCCGGAGGGTTTGCGTGGTGGCCATACTGATGGGGTTCGGCGCCGCCGCGTTGAGCAGGGGCACGGACTGGTCTTCCTGCTGGGCTTCGAGCATCATCTGGCCGCGCGTAAGCATGCCGGCGAGCGAGCCATCCTCGGCAACGAGCGGGAAGATGCGCTGCCAGTTGGACCAGGCCTCGGCGCCTCGGGCAAGCATGGAGTCGTACCAGGCTTTGGCCTCGGCTCGGGAGGCGGTGGCGGGCAGGGCGAAGACGCTGGTGTGCATGGCGGCCGAGACCATCACCATTTCCAGCGGATCGACGCCGTACTCACGGGAAAGATGCAGCCCGCGGTGGGAGAGGTTCTCAGTAAGCAGCGAACGCGGCTGAATGAGCACGCTGATGGCGTACGCGGAAATGCAGGCCAGCAGCACGGGCAGCATCAGGCCGCCGTTGTGGGTGAGCTCGACGGCGAGCATGGCCGAGGTAAGCGGCGCGCCCAATGCGGCAGCAAGGATGGCGCACATGCCCACAACGGCCCAGGCTCCGGGCGAGATATAGGGCAGGACATGGCCGAGCGCGGCACCCATGGCCCCGCCAATCATCAGCAACGGGGCGAGTATGCCGCCCGCGGTTTCGGAGCCAAGGGAGAAGGTCCAGATAAGCGACTTAACCACGAGAACGCCAAGCAGGAGATGCCAGGTGTAGCGCTCGTTGACGAGATCGGCGATGACCGAGTAGCCGACGCCCAGAGCTTGTGGGAAGAAAAGCCCGCCAAGCCCGATGCCGATGCCGCCGATCGCCGGCCACCACATCCAGTGGAAGGGAAGCTTTTTGAACTGGGCTTCGAAGAAGTAAATGCTTTTGCTGAGGACGACCGCCAGCAGCGAGGCGACAATGCCGACGACAAGCGCGCCGAGCATGGCGGAGTGCGACATGGAAACGGTGGTGGGCTCCATGAGAAAGATGGGGCCGGCCCCGAGCAGCAGGCGGCGGACGGCGCCCGCAGTGACGCAGGCAATGGCGACCGGAACGAGCGAACGGGGACGCCACTCGAAGAGCAGGAGCTCGACCGCGAGCAGGGTGGCGGACATGGGGCAGGAGAAGGTGGCGGCCATGCCGGCGGCGGCGCCCGAGACCATCAGCACGGTGCGTTCCGTATCGGACATAGGCAGCAGCTGGCCGAGCACCGAGCCGAGTGCGCCGCCGGTGATGATGACCGGGCCTTCCGCGCCGAACGGCCCGCCCGAGCCGATGGCGACGGCTGTCGCAATGGGCTTGAGGATAGCCAGGCGCGGCTGCACCTTGCCCTGGTTGAAGACGATGGTTTCGACCGCTTCCGGCATGCCGTGGCCGCGGACGCGCGGGCTGCCGAAGCGCGCGATCAGGCCGACGATCAGCCCGCCGAGAATGGGGACGAAAGCTAGGTACCAGGGCATGTGGTGCGTGGGACCGCCGCGATCGAAAGGCTCGATGGCTAGAAAGGAGAAGTGGCCGAAGTAGAACAGGTTGGTGGCAAGCGAGATGAGCTGCAGCAAAGCCCAGGCGGCAACAGCAGCGACGGCGCCGATGAAGGTGGCGAGCACACTGGTATAGAGGATGCGCGCGTCGGCAGAGTAGTCGCTAAGGCCGCGCGGCGCGGTGCTTTGGAAGCGCGAGAGAAGGCGTTCGAGCAGGCGGAAGATACGTCCGTGTTCGACACGGGGTTGTGGGCTGCCGGGGGGTGTGGATGGATCGGGTGACCCGGATGGATCGGTGAGCACGGGAGGTAAGGAGGGAGCGCTCATCTGCTTCGATTGTATCGCCGCCGCGGCATACACTGGAGCGGAGGATAGAACGCGTGATTGCACGATACACAAGGCCGGAGATGGGTCGCATATGGTCTGACGAGAACAAGTACACATGCTGGCTGCGGGTGGAAATTGCAGCCTCGCAGGCGCTGGCCAGGGCCGGGATGGTGCCGCAGGAGGCTGCTGATGCGATTCGTGACAAGGGCGCCTTTACAGTGGCACGCATCAACGAGATCGAGGCCGAGGTGCGGCACGACGTGATCGCCTTTACCACCACGGTGGCCGAGCATGTAGGGCCGGAGGCGCGCTGGCTGCACTATGGGTTGACTTCGACCGACGTGGTGGATACGGCCCAGGCGCTGCAGCTGGTCGAGGCTTCGGCGATCATTCGGGCGGGCATTATGAAGCTTGCCGAGGTCCTAAAGGCGCGCGCTCTCGAGTTCAAGCACACGCCCATCATCGGGCGCACCCACGGAGTGCATGCGGAGCCGACGACGTTTGGGCTGAAGATGCTGCTCTGGTATGCGGAGGTGCAGCGGAGCCTCGTGCGGTTTGACGCGGCGGCCGAAGACTTGCGCGTGGGCAAGCTTTCGGGCGCGGTGGGAACGTTCGGCCATTTGAAACCCGAGCACGAGGAGGCAATCTGTGCGGAGCTTGGCCTGCGGCCGGTACTCGTGGCAACCCAGGTCGTCCAGCGCGACCGGCATGCAAATTATGTGGCCGTGCTTGGGGTGCTGGGGTCATCATTAGACAAAATTGCGACGGAGATCAGACATCTTCAGCGGACCGAGGTGCGCGAGGCGGAGGAGTACTTTTCCGAGAAGCAGAAGGGTTCTTCCGCGATGCCGCACAAGAAAAACCCCATTGTGAGCGAGCAGATCAGCGGCCTGGCGCGGGTGCTGCGTGCGAACGCGCAGGTGGCCATGGAGAACGTGGCGCTGTGGCATGAGCGGGACATCTCGCACTCGTCGGCCGAACGGGTGATCCTGCCGGATTCGACAACGCTGGCGGACTATCTGCTGGACAAGACGGCGACCCTGATCGGGCGGCTGATGGTGTATCCGAAGCGCATGATGCGGAACCTTGAGTCGACCGGCGGCTTGATTTTTTCAGGACAGCTGCTGCTCGATCTGGCGGAGAGCGGCATGTCGCGCGAGGACGCGTATCGTCTGGTGCAGAGCCACGCGATGCGCGCCTGGAAGGAAGAGCTTGTGTTCCGGGACGAGGTGGCAAAGGATGCGGAGATTACTTCGCGGCTCTCGCCTGAAAAGCTGGAGCGGGCGTTTGATTACAAGCGGCAGCTGGCGAATGTGGATGCGATCTTTGCCCGGGTGCTTGAAGAGAAGGCTTGGCAAAGATGACACAGACGGGCACAGATCTTGACGAGGCTGGCTGGTGAGCGACAGGCTGGTGCAGATTGTGGATGTCGCCTTGGCCGATGCGGCGCGGCGCAGTGGGGACTGGCTGGTCTGCAAGCCGGGCTGCTCGCAATGCTGCGTGGGGGTGTTTGGGATTTCCGGGATGGACGCGGGGCGGCTGCGCGATGGCCTGGCTGCCGCAGATCGTGCCGTTGCGGCGCGAGTGCGCGAGCGGGTCGCGGCTTCGATCGCGCGGCTGGAAAGCTGGTTTCCGGGCGATGTAACCACCGGCGTGCTTTGTGACGACGAAGAACGCGTAGAGCTGTTCGAAGAGTTTGCCGCGGATGAAGTCTGCCCGGTGCTGGACCCGGCTACGGGAACCTGCGACCTGTATGCAGCGCGGCCCGTACTTTGCCGGACGTTCGGGCCTCCGGTAAAGAACGAGGAAGGCGGGCTGGCGATCTGCGAGCTTTGTTTCGACGGAGCGACGGAAGAGGATACGGCTGCATGTGAGATGGATTCGTCGTGGCGCACCATGGAAGACGCGTTGGAGCAGGCCTACGCTGCGGCGCATCCACAAAGCGGACACACGATTGTGGCTTGGGCGTTGAAGCAGGGAGTAGGGTCTAAGGAGCAGGGAGTAGAAGGCTATGAGTGAGTTGCAGACCTGGACCCTGGCGGTTACAGGCGCGAGTGGCGCGGTGATGGCGGCAGCCATGCTGCGCATGATGGCGGACGATGTACGGCTGGGGCGGGTAGATTTCGTAGCAACCGAAAGCGCGCTGCGGGTGCTGGCGGAAGAGCTCGGCATCACGGGCCGGCAGGCGATTGTGGAACGGCTGCTGGGCGGCACGAATCCAAAGGTGAAGCAGCATACTGACGCCGACATCGGGGCTTCTATCGCCAGCGGAAGCTATGAAAGCCAGGGAATGATTGTGCTGCCCTGCAGCATGGGTACGCTGAGCGGGATCGCGCATGGTGCAGCGAGTGGGCTGGTGGAAAGAGCGGCCGACGTGTGTTTGAAGGAGCGGCGCAAGCTTGTGCTTTGTGTGCGCGAGACACCGCTGAACCTGATCCAGCTGCGCAACATGGTAGCGGCCACCGAGGCCGGCGCTACGGTGTATCCCGTGATGGCTGCCTTTTATGACGGCGCCGATACGGCCGAAGCGATGGCCAGACAGTTTTGCCGGCGGGTGCTTGGGCATTGTGGTTTAAAGCAGGAGGGAATGTTCGAGTGGGGTGCGTAGTTCTAAGGCTTAGGTTGGGGGACAGTGAGTTCAAAGGCGGGCGGAGGCGGGTCCGTGCTCAGGAACTGAATGGTTTCGCGCAGGATCGGCCTGTAGCACTCGGCAGGGGCAAGGTGGCCGCAGCCTTCCACGACAAATAGGCTGGAACCTGGAATTTTGCGGTGGATCGATTCGCCCACCGCAAGCGGGATCAACGTGTCCTGCTGGCCCCAGACGATAAGCGTCGGCACATGGATGCGATGTAGCTGGAAGTCGAGCAGATCGTGACCGCCGATCATGGATTCCACGCTACGGTCGAGCACCCAGGCATTGCTTTGCAGCTTGCGGACCGCCGCCTGCTCCGCAAAGGCCGGCAACTGCATGGGATGCGGAGTGAGCATGGCGAGCAGGCGGTTGACGCCGGCCGCATCGGTTGGGGTAAAGAGGCTGGCGTTGAAAGTTGCGGGAAAGTAGATGCCTGCGGAGTCGTAGACGACGAGGCGGTCGACGAGCTCAGGCCGATCAACGGTGAGCTTGAGCGCGATCCAGCCGCCCATCGACCAGCCGCCTATATCCGCATGCGAGATGCCGAGCGTCTGCATGAAGTCGACGACGGTTTTCTCCTGTAGCGAGATGGAGTAATCGACGTCGGGCTGGGGCGAGCGCCCGTAACCAAGCAGGTCGGGAACATAGACGTGGAAGCCATGGGCGGCGAGTGACGGGATGAGGGGCGACCAGTCCTCGCCCCGTGCGCCGAGACCGTGAATGAGCACCAGCGGGATGCCCGGAGAACCACCGGGCGGGCTCGCTTCAAGATAATGGATGTTGTATCCGTCCACCTGACGATACAGACTGCGCACCCCCTGTTTGCGCAGATGCAGACGGACGCGCTGATCCGCAAACCAGAAGGGATAGCGCAGGAAGGCGGCCGCGAGACAGAGCACGACAAGGACAAGCAGAGCCAGGGTGCCGAGCGTGATCTTGAGCGGCTTTTTCATCGTTTGGGTGCCTTTGCGGCAGTCTTTTTGCCGGCAGTTTTGCTGCTGGCTGCCGGCTTCGCGGTGGGTACGCCGGTCTTCTTTTCCGGGGCGACAAACTTGGCGCGTTCCTGCTTGGCTTTATCCACCTGGGCCTTGATGTCGTTGCCCTGGGAGCCGGAAAATTTTGATGTGGAAGAGACCCGAACGGCGGTGAAGTGCGTGCGCAGAAAGTCGCCGGTAAAAGAGCCTTCAACGCCGGCGAGCTGCTCCGGGGTGCCGTGCCCGACCATGCGGCCGCCACCTTCGCCGCCCTCGGGGCCCATGTCAATGAGGTAGTCCGCGTTGCGGATAATATCCAGATTATGCTCGATGATAACGACGGTGTTGCCAAGATCCGTCAGTCGGTGCAGCACGTCAAGCAGGCGGCGGACGTCGTCGAAGTGTAGTCCGGTGGTAGGTTCGTCGAGTAAGTAGAGGGTGCGACGGTCTGGCGCTTGGATAACTCACGTGCCAGCTTCATGCGCTGGGCTTCGCCACCGGACAAGGTCGTGGCAGACTGGCCAAGATGGATGTAACCCAGACCCACGTCCACCAGCGTCTGTAACTTGACAGAGACGTTGGGGATGTCCTTCAGGATAGGCAGTGCGTCCGCAATCGATAACTCGAGTAAGTCGGCGATGGAATAGCCGTTGAATTTGACGGCAAGCGTTTCCTGGTTGTAGCGGCGTCCGTTGCAGACTTCGCACAGGACGTACACGTCGGGCAGGAAATTCATCTCGATACGGCGCTGGCCTTCGCCTTGGCAGGCTTCGCAGCGGCCACCCTGCACGTTGAAAGAGAACCGCCCAGGCTTGTAGCCTCGCTCGCGCGAATCGGGAAGCATGGCGAAAAGGTCGCGGATCGCGGTGAAAACGCCTGTGTAGGTGGCGGGATTTGAGCGCGGGGTGCGGCCGATCGGCGATTGATCGATCTGGATCACCTTATCCAGCTGGTCGATGCCGATGACCTTGCCATGCTGGCCGGGTTCTTCGCGGGAGCCGTATAACTCCTTCGCCAGTGCGCGGTACAGGATATCGTTCACCAGCGTCGACTTACCCGAGCCACTTACTCCAGTCACTACCGTCATGACCCCGATAGGAAAGTGAGCGGTTACATGTTGCAGGTTGTGCGAGTGAGCGTCTTCTACCGTAATCCACTTGCCGGTAAGTGGACGTGGACCTAAGTCATCGGTGCCGTCGGGTAGTTTTCGCGCGGGACGTGTGACTATTTCGATGTTTCCTGCAAGATACTGGCCGGTAATGGATTTTGGATTGGCCATGATCTCGGCGGGTGTGCCTTCGGCCATCAGGAAGCCGCCGTTTTTGCCTGCGCCCGGGCCAAGGTCGAGGATGTAGTCGGCCTTGCGCATGGTGTCTTCATCATGCTCGACGACGAGCACGGTATTGCCCAGATCGCGCAGGCGTTCGAGCGCGGCGATCAGGCGCTTGTTATCGCGCTGGTGCAGGCCGATGGAAGGCTCGTCCAGCACATACAGGACGCCGCGCAGGCGCGAGCCGATCTGGGTAGCAAGGCGGATGCGTTGGCCTTCGCCGCCGCTCAGCGTAGCCGCGGAACGGTCGAGCGACAGGTAGCCGAGGCCGACGGCGTTGAGGAACTCCAGCCGCTCGATCACTTCGCGCTGCAGGCGATCGGCGATCAGGCGCTCGCGGCCGGTGAACTGCATGGAGCGCGCACCGGTAAGGGCGCGGTCGAGTGAAAGGGCAGTGAAGTCGGCGATGGAGAGGCTGGCGCTGGACTCAGACCCACTCATCGACGATGAAGCCGTCGATGAACGGAGCACGGAGGGGTTGGAGGAGGGTTGCGTATCGGGCACCTGCACAGTGACGGCGAGTGACTCCGGGCGTAGGCGCCGGCCTTTGCAGCGGGGACAGCTCGTAGCCGACATGTACTGCATCATGTATTCGCGGTAGCCTTCGCTCTTGGTTTCTTCGAGGTTCGAGCGCAGGTAAGCGAAGATGCCGTGAAAGCCGGTGCGGCCGGCTTCATTGGGCGGCGGTCCATGCAGCAGCAGGTTGCGCTGTTCTTCGGGCAGCTGTGCAAAGGGCAGCTTGAGGTTGATCTTGTACTTGTCGGCGGCAAGCTTGATGAGCTTCAGCAGATAGGCCGATCCGGAGCCCGGGCCCATGGCGCCGTCGAGCAGGGGTTTGGACCAGTCGGTGATGGTCTTGCCGGGATCAAAATCGTAGATGGAGCCGAGGCCGTGGCACTCGGGGCAGGCGCCGTAGTTGGAGTTGAAGGAGAAGGATCGCGGCTCGAGCTTGGGGACGTTGATGCCGCAGTCCGGGCAGGCCATGGAGGACGAGTAGAGGGTCTCCTCCATTTCGCGTCCCTGGCCTTGCTGCAGGCCGATGATGACGAGCCCGTTCGCCATCGAGAGTGCTTTTTGAACGCTGGCTTCTAGGCGGCGGGTGTCGTACTTGACGCCGGAGACGCCGGCCAGCGTGGCGTTGACGTCGGCTGCGGGATCGACCGGCAAAGGCTTCAGGATGATGCGGTCAACGATGGCCTCGACGGTGTGGTTCTTGCGTTTTTCGAGCCGCATGCCTTCGGTCAGCTCCACCATTTCGCCGTCGATGCGAGCGCGAAAGCCCTGCTGATCGAGCGCTTCGAGCTCTTCGCGGAACTCGCCCTTGCGACCGCGCACGATGGGCGCGAAGACGGTGATGCGTTCGCCAGGCGCCAGGGCGGCCACGCGCTCGACGATCTGCTCTGCCGACTGGCGCGAGATCGCGCGGTCGCAGTTGGGGCAGTGGGGCTGGCCGACGGAGGCGTACAGCAGCCGCAGGTAATCGTAGATTTCCGTAATGGTGCCGACGGTCGATCGGGGCGAGCGTGATGTGGTCTTCTGCTCGATCGAAATGGCGGGCGAAAGGCCGTCGATGGCGTCGACATCGGGCCGCTCCATCTGGTCGAGAAACTGGCGCGCGTAGGCGGAGAGGGTTTCGACATAGCGGCGCTGCCCTTCCGCGTAGATGGTGTCGAAGGCGAGCGAGCTTTTGCCGGACCCGGAAAGCCCCGTGACGACGGTCAGGGTATTACGCGGGATGGAGACGTCGACGTTGCGTAGGTTATGCTGGCGCGCGCCCCTGACCGTGATGTGGGTGATACCTTTTCGCGCTGTGTTGGGTCTTGCTGCCACACCAGATTCCATGCGTATCGTCCACCTTTTCGAGCCAATAGCAAGGATACGGCATCCGGCGAGGTATTAACCACCATAGAACGTGCCCGGGCGTATCCCTCTTCATACCTCGAACGATTTTTCAACAGACGAATGATCAGATGTTTGCGAGAATCACACTGCCGGGTCAACTCGTCCGAAGTACCCCACGGGGTGCAGGTGCCGGCGCAAGGGGTTTCAACGTGCTTCTCTCGATCGCTCTGGTATGTGGTGTAGCGGCTTCGCTGGCTCTTGGGGTGCTGATCGCGTACGGCTTGTGCATCGCCATGTTTACGCTGTTTCGCATCCATGCGCAGCACGCGGCGGCGGCCAGGGTAGCGGCGGCTCCGCCGAGCGGCCTGCGCACAGTGCAGAACTAACAGAACATTTAGCCCGCGCCTACTGAGGGTTGCTGGCGGCCGGCGTTTTTGGCTGCTGCTGCTGAAGCTTCAGAAGCTGCTCGTAGATCTGCTGCGGGGTTTTGACCCCGTTGGGCGATTGGTCTGTCGTGGTTGCGGCCGCTGGCTGATCGGCCTGCACCGCAGCGGGTGGCGGCGCGGTCGGGGGCGCTTCTACCGGCGGCTGCTGAGGGGGCGGCGTGGGCTCGCGCTGGACGCGTTGTGAAAGCTGAGGCGGCGTATCAGGATTTTCGTCGCGGTCTTCCCGTTCGTCGCGGCCGGTGTTGGGGCTGGGCGGGGTCGGGCCGCCCTGGCGCGGGGTGAGGATCAGCTCCGTGGGCATGTTGTGGCGATCGACGATCAGCAGCATATTGCTCCCGGTACCGCCCAGCAGCGCGCTGAGCACAGCTGACGTTTCGGCCGGGCCATAGCTACCGTAAACGCGTTCATCGGTAACGCCGCCACTGATCTTCAAGCCGGTAACGCGCTGGATTTCACGCAGAATCTGATTAAGGCTGGAGTTGTCTGCCGTGACCTGAAGGGTGTGGCCGGCAAACTGCACCCGGGCCCGGTGCTCCGGCAACTGGGGTCTGGCGGGGGCCGCTACCAGGGCAGACGCGGGCGCAGGTGCGGCGGGCGCGAGCGTAGGCGCGGTGACGGGCATGCCCTGGGCGCCGGCGTAGACGGCTGGAACAAGCAAGAAAACGCGGGCTGCCAGTCGCAAACGCATGGATGATTGCCCCTTCGAGACCTTGGACTTGTCCTGACCGGGAAGGGTGAGGGCGTCGCCTGGTATCACCAGTCTAATGCTTTGGTCTAAACTGGCTGTCTAGCCGGACTGGGTTTGCCGCACGCCGGTCACTTCGGCCCGTTTCGAGGGATTTGTGATGCAACGCTGCGTGATTGTTTCGGTTCTGATGTTTCTTGGCCTGCTCGGCCGTGCATTTGGCGCGGAGTCCTGCACGACGCAATCGCAGATGAAGCCGGCGGACCGGGATGCCCTGGCGGCTGCCGCTTCGGGGCTCGGCGTGGCGATCCAGGCAGATAACCAGGCAGCGCTCGAAAGCGCAGCGATTCCAGAGCTGCAGGCGGATTTTGGGCCTGTAACGCGGCTGGCTGCGGCAACGGCGACACACCTGAGCGGTTCCACGCTGCAGGTGGAATCACTCTACATCCTGGATGCCTCCACCCTCGCAAAAACGTCCGCCGGCGCGAACCCAGATGCACAGTTTTTCTGCACCCTGAACCAGACCGTTGCCGAGGCGGATTTCACGATTCCGCAGCTTCCTCCCGGCCGTTATGCGTTTGCCATGATGCGCTTTCAGGCTGCCCAGCCGTTCCGGGTTTCGCTGCTGCTGCGGCAGGAGGCCGGGCAGTGGAAGCTGGCGGGGTTTTACCCGAAGGCGCTTTCAGCGGACGGTCACGAGGGACTGTGGTTCTGGACCGAGGCGCGTACGCTGGCCACGGCTAAGCAGCCCTGGACCGCCTGGCTCTATCTGCAGGAGGCCAAGTCGCTGCTGACGCCGGCCGGCTTTGTTTCGAGCACGCACCTGGTAAAGCTGAACGACGAGTTGACGGCCGCAACGCCGCCAGCGCTTGCGGGCGGCCTCTCTTCGGAAACGCCGCTGGTGCTGAAGGCCGCCGACGGCAGTGAGGTACGGGTGACGGGCCTGGCCGTCGACGATTCCCTCGGGTCGGACCGGCTCGACGTGGCTGAGCACATCAGGGCGGATGCTCTGGGCGATGGCGATACAGCGCGCAAACGCAACGCGGAGGCCGCCGCGGCTCTGCTGGCCGCTCACCCTGAGCTGCGCAAGGCCTTCCACGGGGTGCTGGTTTCGACCGATGTGCCCAATTCAACCTCATTCGCCACGGAGCTGGCGATGAGCGAGATTCGTTGATGTGAACAAAGGTACGAGTCCGGTGCGGCGCGATGGCAAGCTCAGTGCCGGCCGGGAGTGCTATCGTGGATTTCATCCGTCCTGTAAGCCGGATCAGCAGGACACCCGACGAACCGATACAGGATAGACGCCAAGTATGCCGAACGAACGCAAAACTCTTTCCGAAGCCATCGCCGAACGTCGCTCTACGCCCAGCTTTGACGGGTCTCCTGTGCCGGCAGAAGATCTCCGTCAGATTCTGGACGCAGGCCTCTCCGCTCCCAGCGGCTACAACATGCAGCCCTGGCGCTTTGTGGTGGTGCAGGCGGCAGAAGGCAAGCGGCGACTGCGCGCGGCCTGCTACAACCAGGCCAAGGTGGAAGAAGCCTCGCTGGTGATTGTGGCCTGCGGCGATATGGACGGATGGCGCAAGGATCTGCCGGATGTGCTCAACATGGGCCGCAAGGCGGGCATGCCGGAGAGCTACGCCGCGCAGGCGCAGGTAAGTGTTTCGAGCTATCTTTCGTCGTTTACGCCGGAGCAGATGAAGATCTGGCTGAACAAGCAGGTGACGATCGCCTACACGCACATGATGCTGATGGCCGAGTGCCTGGGCTATGACACGGCGCCGATGGAAGGCTTCGAGCAGGAGAAGGTGCATGAAGCGCTTCGTCTCCCGCTAAGCTTCTGGGTAGTGGCGATGCTGGCCGTGGGCCATCTGAAGGGCTCGGACAAGTTCAACGGGGGTAGGTTCGACCCGAACCACACTGTTTTTGGCGAAGAATACGGGCGCTCGCTCAAGTGAAGTATTTTCTCTAAGGTGTAGCGAGCAGCCGCAGGCACGGACGCCACCCCTTCAACCGGCAGAAGGGGTGGCATCGCGTTACTTCTTCGCTTCAGCGGCTGCCTTGCCGTGGTGCAGGGCCTGCTCGTGCACCGTATTGTGAGCCTCGTTGCGGCTCTGCTCTTCTGCCTGCACGGTCTCTTCGTGGGGGCTCAGGTGAGTTTCCTTGCCATGATTGGTCGCAGCCGCCTCGGCAGCCTGCTCTGGAATGTTGCGCATCTGGTTTGCGGTCACGTTTGTGCTTTGGGGCATAATGGTTCTCCTCTTCATGGTGTTGGATGCCGTTGCGCGTGGAAGAAGATCACCCGAGTATCTTGTCAGGCTGTAGCAATCTGCAGATCGAGCAGGTGGAGCAGGTTGAGTTCCTCCTGGCGCAGCGCGTGGGGGTTCTCGGCGGTCAGCTTCTCGGCGACCTTCAACGCTCCGGTCGACATGGTGCCATGCAGGTAATGCTCCAGCACGGCCGGGTGGATGTAGCATTTGCGGCAGACCGAAGGCGTATTGCCCAGGCGTTGCGCCACGGCAGCCACGGTCGAAACGATGTTCTTTTTGGCTTGTGTGCCGGTGTCGTACGGGTCCAGCTCTTGGAGCATCATGCAGGCGAGCACGGTGCCGGCCCAGGTACGGAAATCCTTGGCGGTAAAGTGCTCGTTTGTGATCTCGCGGAGGTACTCGTTCACGTCAGCGGAATCGATGTGGTGGTGATTGCCTTCGTGGTCGAGAAACTGGAAGAGCTCGTGCCCGGGAATGTCGTGGCAACGCGCGATGATGCGGGCGAGGCGCTTGTCTTCAAGGTCGATGGAGTGCTGTACGCCGGATTTGCCCTTGAAGGTGAAGTGGACTTTGCCGCCGTGGATCTCGACATGGCGATTGTGCATTGTTGTCAGGCCGTAGGACTGGTTTTCGCGCGCATACTCCACATTGCCCACGCGGATGAATGTTTTCTCCATCACGCGGATGATGCAGGCCAGCACCTTGTTGCGGGGCAGCCCGTGCAGGGCCAGGTCCGCGTCGACACGCCTGCGGATGTGCGGCAGCACGGAAGCGAACATCTTCATGCGTTCGTACTTGGTCTCGTCGCGCGTTGCCCGCCATCGGGAGTGGTAACGGGACTGCTTGCGTCCGCGGGCATCGCGCCCCGTAGCTTGCAGGTGGCCATTGTCGATCGGGGAAATCCACACATCCTGCCAGGCTGGTGGGATCACCAGGCTCTTGATGCGTGCGAGTGTTTCGGGATCCCGGACGGGAGTACCATCCGCCGTCGTGTAGCGAAAGGTCTTAGGCCCGGTGCGGACGCGGTGCAGGCCTGGCTTGCGGTCGGTGATATAGCGAAGGTTGGCGGCGCGCGCGCTTTCGTGTGGGTCGATGTGCGACTCGAGCGGGGTAGCTCTGGGCTTGCGGGCAGACTTCATTCCGAGCTTGGATGCATCGCGGTGGAAACGGGGAACTGGATCGGTGGCGGCGAAAAGCAAATCTCTTCGGGATCACAAACAAATAAGCTAAACGGCAGGCGGGCGCGGAGGCTGGGTAAGCCAAAGCAGCGGCTGGCGAATGGGGAAGGCCAGCAGAAGGTCGCGGTCGGTCGGCTGGTCGGGACTCAGGCTGCGGAAGAGCGTGGCGTACTCTGCCTGGTTGAAGGCGCGGGCGGCGAGCACGAGCGCGGGGCGACGCGCCGGGAGCTGGCTGAAGTGGCTGGAATCGGCAGGGTAGGGCCAGGTATTGCGCTCGCGGATGTAAGGCGCGTGCCGTGCGACGGCGGCGCGCATGCCGGGGCCGTCCTGCAGTTCGTGCTCCCAGACGGAGTCAAAGCGGGTAGAAAGAAGCTGGCAGACACCCGCGAGCAGGTCGAGGTTGAACAGCGAGTTGCGGTAGGGGTCGGGCGTGGTCAGTTCCTGCGGGAAGAAGCCGTCGGAGCGAATCTGCGCCCGGATCGAGGAGGTTTTGTAGCGATGCACGCAGTCGGCGAACGCCTTGTCGTCGTGCAGGTGACGGGCGATGGCCGAGACCTGCAGCAGCCACGCGGAGCCGTTGTGGTCTCTGGCGTCGCGGGCAAGCAGCGGCGCGCGATCCTCGGCAAGGTGGGTGAGATAGCGGGTGAGCCAGTGGTCGACCTGGGTGCGCAGGCCTTCGTCAAGGAGGAGGAAGGGCAGGGCGACGACGACCTCGGCGAGGGCGGCACGGTCGGCGATGTCGAATAAGGTGGCGGTTGGGGTGAGACGGAGGAGGAAATCTGTGAGGAGCGTGGCGGCTTTGGCGCGGCATTCGGCCGCCTGGACAGGCTCGATGTGGGCGGCGGCAGCGAGGGCAGGAAGGTCGAGGGTGAACGAGAGGAGATCGGCCGACGCGGTGCGGGCGAGCGCGACCGAGGCCGCGGCGAGGATGCGGATGCGGTCAATCTCGGCGAGATTCAGCCGGGTGATCTGGGTCGTACTTTGCGCAGGCAGGCGTCGAGCGGCGAGGCTTGCGGCTGCGGCAACGAGGAAGCGGCGGCGCGTGGGCATAAAGGCACTCAGGTTAGCATGGCCGGGTGCCGGTTAGCATGTCTAGGTGCCAGGTGTGGAAGCGGAGCTCAGGCAGCGCCGCGCCTGGGATCGCCTGGGCGACAAGGGCGGCAGCATGGCCGGGAACGTCGAGGTTGAAGAGCAGCCAGCCGGGCTGATCGACGAGGCGGGCCGCCTGGGGGTAGAACGTCACTTCGAAGCTGTCGAGCGGGGTGCCGAGCCCCTGGCCGGTGGCCTTGACGAACGCTTCCTTGCGGGTCCAGCACTCGAAAAAGGCCCGTGGGTTGGGGTGGCTCGCGCGCAGGCCGGCGAGCTCGTTGGGGTGGAAGTGCGCCGCGAGATCGAGCGCGTCGGGCATCGCTCGTACGGGCTCGAGATCGATGCCGAGCTGCCGGATGGGCGAGAGCGCGAGCAGGGCGAGCGAGCCGGCGTGGGTAAGATTGAAGTGGAGCCTGCCGGCGACGAGTTGTGGCTTACCCTGTGGGCCTGTGCGGAACGTGAGATTGCGGGGCGTGACATCCAGGCGCTGGGCGAGAATGGCACGCAAAGCCGCGTGGCCAACGGTAAAATGGTGACGGTCGCGAGCGAAGACGAAGCGCGCGGCGCGTGCTTGTTCGTCAGGGGAAAGCAGCTCGTGCAGGCCGGCACCTGGCAAGCCGAGTGGAATCTGCCAGATCGCGATCGCATCCGCTTGGGCCTCGTCTGCCATGAGGTTATGGAATCACAGAAACATTGGCCCGGCATCATTGGTCCAGCGAATCTTCGTTTCGGGCCTCGCAATCTGCACCTTTGCCGTCACTCGTCAGTCATACTAGTAGCCTTTTGGGCAAGGGAAGGAAGCCATGCTGATTCGTAGAACGCACCTGAGTGGAGACTCGATCGCCTCGTCGGAGATTACGCCGCAAAGCCGCTTCGAACACGGGCGGCCCGGCCGCCGGGCTTTCCTTGCTACTGCTAGCAGGCTGGCCGTGGGCGGCGTGACTGCGGGCCTGCTGCCGCGTGGCGCGTGGGCGTTCGATACGGAGAAGCTGCCGACCGTGCAGGCTGCGGGACCGTTCCAGACCGGCGAGGCCCAGACTCCCTTTGCCAAGGCCACGACGTACAACAATTTTTACGAGTTCGGCGTCGAGAAAGACCAGCCGGCGAAGAACGCCCACTCCCTGCAGACCCGGCCATGGACGATCCAGGTAAGTGGACTGGTGAAGAAGCCGGTCACTGTCGGGATCGACGATCTGCTGCATTTCAAGCCGCTCGAAAGCCGGGTGTACCGGCACCGCTGTGTGGAGGCCTGGTCGATGGTGATCCCGTGGGACGGGTATTCGCTTTCGGAGTTCATCAACTTCTGCCAGCCGCTGCCGAGCGCGAAGTATGTGCAATTTATCTCAAACGAGAACAAGCAGCAGATGCCGGAGCTGCCCGATGGGTTCGACTGGCCGTACTCGGAAGGCCTGCGTATGGATGAGGCCATGCATCCGCTGACCCTGATGGCATTCGGCTGCTACGGCCAGGGTCTGCCCAACCAGAACGGAGCTCCGGTGCGCGTGGTGGTGCCCTGGAAATGGGGCTACAAGTCGGCAAAATCGATCGTGAAAATGGTCTTTACCGACAAGCAGCCAAGGACGCTATGGAACGAGGCGGATCCGGAAGAGTACGGCTTCTACTCAAACGTGAACCCGAACATCAGCCATCGCTGGTCGCAGGCGACCGAGCGGCGTATCGGTGACGGCTTCTTCGATAAACGGGTGCCGACGGTCATGTTTAACGGCTATGGCGACCAGGTGGCGGGCCTGTACAAGGGCATGGACCTGACAAAGTATTATTAGGGCGGAGACTCGACTGGATGCCGACCCGGATCATCCCCTACGTGAAGGTGCTGGTGCACTTGGCGTGCCTTGTACCCGCGCTTGGGCTGCTCTGGCAGGCGAAGACTGGCTGGCTTCAGCAGCAGGCTGACCCGGTCAACTTTCTAACTCACGCAACAGGGAACTGGGCGCTGTGGATCCTGCTGGCTTCCCTTGTAATTACCCCCCTGCGCAGGCTGCATGCAAAGCTCGCGAATCTCATCCGTTTTCGCCGCCTGCTGGGCCTGTACGCCTTCTTCTATGCCACGCTGCACCTGGCCACCTACGTCTTTTTGTTTACCGGCTACGATGTCCCAACAGCCTGGGCGGGGCTGAGCCAGGGGCATGTGCGGGAGGTCTGGCGGCAGTGGCTGGTGGTCTGGCCGAGCGTGCTGGACGACCTCAAGACGCGACGCTTCATCCAGGTGGGGCTGTTGGCCTGGTTCATCCTGCTGGCGCTCGCGCTTACCTCGCCCACGATCGTGCTGCGGAAGATGGGTGGCAAAAACTGGCAGCGTCTGCACCGTCTGGTGTATGTGGCGGCGGCGGCAGCCTGCATCCACTACTGGTGGCTGGTGAAGCATGGTGTGCGGCAGCCGCTGCCGGATAGCATTGTGCTGAGCGCGCTTCTGCTGGCACGCGTGGGATGGCTGGTCTGGAAAAGAAGGCGCGTGGCAAGTGCCAGCGCGGTCGCCGTACCAGCGGTTTAGGTATTCGTAGCTGACGAACTCCCGCAATCCATTGTCATTCCTGAGCGTAGTTTTGGCGGGCTTCTTCCGCCAAACGCAGTCGAAGGACCTGCGTTTCGCTTGGGAGCTGAAGTAGATCCGTGAGGAAACGCAGATCCTTCCACTGCGGAAACGCACCAAGAGCCGTGCGTTTTCTCCGCTCAGGTTGACAGTTTTCGTGGCCCACGTGCGCCTGAAAGAAACATCTTGATACGCTCTCCCGGGAAGCAGCACGACAACTTTCGCGGTAGACTGCGGGTCTAGAGTTCCGAGGTGTTGTATGCGCTTGCTTGCTGCTTTCGCCATCGCTGCGTGTGTGTGTGCACCGGTATCCGCCCAGACGGATGAGTCCGTGATGCCCGAGCCGACCCAGAAAGCGACCGCGCAGCTGCGCCTGCCGCCGCCTAAGATTGCGCCCAACGTGCCGCTGAACCCACGCGAGCGTGCCGTGCAGATGCTGAACCGTTTTGCCTACGGGCCGCGTCCGGGCGACGTGGAGCGCGTGTTGGCTATGGGGCCCGACAAATGGTTGGAGCAGCAGATGAACCCGGCCGGCATCCCCGACCCGGCGTGGGAGGCGCGCAGCAAGGACTATCCGACGCTTGCCATGTCTGCCGAGCAGACCCTGACCACGTTCCCGACCGACGGGTATGTGCGCCAGGTGGCGGGCGGCCAAAGGCCCTACCCCGCGGACCCGCTGCTGGCCAGCCTGTATGAGGTCGAGGTGTATCGCTATCAGCAAACGGTCGTGGACAAGCTGCACCCGTTTACCGTGCAGACCGACGAGCAGAAGGCCGCGGCGAAGAAAGCGGCGCAGCCGGTGGCATCGCGTGTCGCCGGGCAGTTGCTGGCGCTGCCCAAGGCGCAACGTATGGCGGCGCTCGACGCGATGCCGGTAGAGGACCGGGTTGCCTTCGCCGAGAACGTTCCGGGTGACCAGAAGAACCTGCTGACGGCCGACTTCAACCCGCGGGAGCGTGAGGTATTTTCCGCCATGCAGGGTGGCACCAACGTCAGCTACAAGACCGGCGACGAGCTGGCACAGGCCAAGGTGGTGCGTTCGATCGTCACCGAGCGCCAGTTGCAGGAGGTGATGACCGACTTCTGGTTCAACCACTTCAACGTCTATGTGCCTAAGGATTCCGACCAGTGGTACACGACCTCCTACGAGCGTGAGACCATTCGCCCGCATGCGCTAGGCAAGTTTCGCGATCTGCTGCTCGCCACGGCCGAGTCGCCGGCCATGATGATTTATCTGGATAACTGGCTTTCGATCGGGCCGGACACGAAAGCCAATGGGCTCGATCCGAAAAACCCCAACGCCAAGCGGGGCAACAAGGGCCTGAACGAAAACTACGGGCGCGAGGTGATGGAACTGCACACCGTCGGCGTGAACGGCGGCTACACCCAGGCCGATGTTACGCATCTCTCCGCCATGCTGACCGGCTGGGGCGTCGATGACCCGGGCCATGGCGGCGGTTTCAAGTTCGACCCTAACAAGCATGAGCCGGGCACGAAGCAGTGGTTCGGCTACACCATCGACGACGCAGGCAACGTGCTGAGCGGGCCCGCACTGCCGGCACCAATCGCCAAAGCCATCGCGGACGCCAAGACGCCGGACGGCATGAAGCAGGGATTGACGGCGCTCATCCTGCTTGCCGGGTCACCCAAAACGGCGCACTTCATCAGCTATCTGCTGGCGCAGCGCTTTGTGGCCGATGAGCCTCCGCCGGCGCTGGTCGACCGCATGACCGCAACCTACCTGCAGTCCGACGGCGACATTAAGGCCGTGCTGCGGACGCTGGTAAGCTCGCCCGAGTTCAACTCGCATCGCTATTTCCGCAATAAGGTGAAGACGCCGTTCGAGTTCGTCGCTTCGGCCTTCCGCGCTACCGCCACCGATCCGCAGAACCCCGGCGGCATCGCGTACCAGCTGGACCGGCTGTTCGGGCAGCCGCTCTACAAGGCCTTGCCGCCGACGGGCTACTACATTACGGCGGACCACTGGATGAACACGCAGTCGCTGCTGGTGCGGTTGAATTTTGCCGACCAGCTGGCCAAGGGCAAGTTTCCGGGGCAGAAGTTCGACTCCACCCGGGTGCTGGCGCTGGGACTGATGAGCGACCGCAATCCCGGAGCCGCGGCGGTGGCCGGTGACGGCAGGGCGCGCGCGTTGCCGGCTACGCTCGAGCAGGGTGGGCCGACGCAAGGCGCCGAAGTGGCGCTGCGGGTGCTTGAGGGAACGCTGATCGGAGGCGAGATTTCGCCCAATACCGACCGCTTTATCCAAGGCCAGCTGGCGCAGCAGGGAGCCGCAAACCCGACCGACACGCTGAATCTTTTGACGGCGCTGCTTTTGGGCAGCCCGGAGTTTCAGCTGCGCTGAGACGCGTGCGGCCGTGGCGGCGTAAACTTGGGCCTTGAGGAACCGGAATGATGCCTGAAGGTAATCCCCGCGGCGGGATGCAGATGGATGAAGCGGTGGAGCCCTTTGGCTTCTTTGCCAAGTGGATGGAAGACGCCAAGCACTCGGAACTGAACGACCCCAACGCCATGTCGCTTGCGACCGCGACGCCGGAAGGTGTGCCTTCGGTGCGCATCGTGCTTTGCAAGGGCTTCGACGAAAAGGGTTTCAAGTTCTATACCAACGGCGAAAGCCGCAAGGGTGGCGAGCTGCGTGCGAACGCGCATGCGGCGCTCTGCTTCCATTGGAAGAGCAGGCAGCGGCAGGTGCGCGTCGAAGGCAAGATCACGGAGTTGCCGCCTGAGGATGCCGATCGCTACTTTCAGCGTCGCGCCAGAATGAGCCAGATCGGCGCCTGGGCTTCGCAGCAGAGCCGGCCGCTGGAAAGCCGCGAGAAGTTGATGGAAGCAACGGCGGAAATTGAGGAGAAGTTTCCGGAAGAAGTGCCGCGGCCTCCTTACTGGACCGGCTTTCTGGTGACTCCGCAGGCCGTCGAGTTCTGGCAGGAAGGCGACTACCGGCTGCATGACCGCTTCGTGTTTACGGCGGGCGCGGACGGATGGAAGCGCCAGCGGCTCTATCCATAAGGCCAGCGGCTCTATCCATAAGGCCAGCGGCTCTATCCATAACCGCCGGCTCCAGGAAGAGCCAGCGGTTATCCTTGAGGCATGACAACGCCTCCTCCGCCGCCACCCATGCTCTCCTCCGACGATTTTGCCGCCCTGCGCCGGGCCGCCGAGCAGCTTGAGGCTCACAGCTTTGCTATGACCCTGGCTGCGAAGGTCGGCATGCCGGTCGAGCAGTTGCTGCGCCTCCTGCCGGCGCGGGCGCAGCAGGGTGTCGGCGCGGCGGTCAACAAGGCGCTCGAGCAATGCCTCAGGGCGGCGCTGGCTTTCGGCCACTCGGGTACAAGCACGCTGGCCAGCAGGCGCTCGCATACCGTGGCAACGGCGCTTACAGGGGCGGTGGGGGGCTTCTTTGGGTTGCCCGGCCTCGCGTTTGAGCTGCCGCTGACGACGACCGTGATGCTGCACTCAATTGCGGAAATCGCGCGCGCCAACGGCGAAGACCTTGCGACGCCCGAAAGCGCACTGGCCTGCCTGCAGGTGCTCGCCCTTGGTCCCGACGGCCACACCAGCGGCGAGGCCCTCGAAAGTGCATATTACGCCACCCGCGCCGCGCTCGCGCAAGTCACAAGGGACGCAGCTTCGTACGTCGCCCAGAAGGGCATGGCCAAGGAAGGCGCGCCTGTGCTGATTTCCTTCCTGGCTAAAATAGCCGCGCGTTTCGGCGTGGAAGTAAGCGAAAAGGCCGCGGCGCAGCTGGTGCCGATCGCCGGCGCGGCCGGAGGTTTGGCGCTCAACATTCTATTCACCAACTACTTCCAGCGCCTGGCCGAGGGCCACTTCACCATTCGCAGACTGGAACGCAAGTACGGAGCGCAGCTGGTGCATCAGGAGTACGAAGCGGCGCGGCCTGTGGCGGCCAGCCAGGGCTGATTGGTGCTTCGCTCTGTTGTCATTCCCGCAGGGAATCTGCGGTAATGACAACAAGAAGACCAGACGCGCTAGTTTGGTACAGACCAGCTAACCCCCGTGCTGGCCAGCGTCATTTTGTCCGTAGCGTTGCCGCTCAACGCCTGCGCGAGCGCCGGGAAAGCGGCGACAACATCCGGATCCTTCGCCCAGGTTGGCATGTCGCCCATCTTGTAGTGGTACTGCACGTTCGTATCGAGAAAGCCGTCCGCACCCTTGGCGGGCGCGCTTGAGCTATCGATGGCCGTGATTTCACGATGGCCGAAGCAGAACCTCGGGGCGGCGCGAACACCGGCCGGGGTCAGGGTGTAGCGCGCCACGTGGACCGCCGGCTCCTTCTTGACCTCCAGCATCTCAGCCCTGGTCAGGGCGTCCATCTGCGCGGTCTTGGTTGCATCGGCCGTTTCGTACGGAAAGTGAACGGAGCCATCGAAGAGGCAGTCGGGATGGTCGTTGAAGTAGGTATTCAGGGTGTCGGTATAGTTCTGGGCGGTCGGGGCGGTCTTGCTATTGCAGGCGAGCGCGAAGACCAGAGCAAGTAGAAGCGGCGTACGAGCGATCTTCATAGAGGTCCATGCTACATGGGCTGCACTTTACGGCCGGGTAAAGTCGATAAAAGCATGCACGGGATCGGTGTGCGCGAGCGTGACCGTGGCCGTATCGCCCACGTCGAGCCCTTCGGCGCCGCGCACGATCTTGCCTTCGACCGGCGGGTTGAAGACGCGGATGAACGTACCCCTGGGGTTCGCCCCGGTGATGACGCCCTGAAAGTGATGGCCGATCAGGCTCGAGAGCGCCACGGCCGCAACCCGCTTCTGCATGGCGCGCTCCACCTTGCGTGCCGCGGAATCGCGTTCGTTCAGGTGCGCGGCGATCGTCGCTAGTTCTTCATCGGCATACGGGGCGGGTGCGCCGGCGAGCATCGCCTTCAGAATGCGTTGCGTAACCAGATCGGCAAAGCGGCGGTTGGGCGCGGTCGAATGGGTGTAATCGAGCGCGGCAAGACCGAAGTGGCCCGGCTGCTCGTCCGACCCGCCGGGCGCGAGCACGTATTCGCCGGGCCCCATCAGCTTGATGATGGCGAGCGAAAGATCGGGGTAATGGATGGGATCGGCAAGGCGCTGAGCCTGGAGAAACGTGTTCAGAGCCGCTGAATCCGGCTGGGCCGGCAGGGTGGTTCCTTTGGCGGCCACCAGCGCGACGATGCGCGACCAGCGCTCCGGCGAGCGCACCACCCGGCGCAGGCACGAGCGGCCGGAGCGGCGCAGAGTCGCCGCCATGGTCTCGTTGGCCGCGATCATGAAGTTGGCCACCAGATCGGAGGCGCGATTGCTCTGCACGGCCTGGATCGATTGCACCTTGCCGTCGATCACGACCGGATCGGCTTCGACCCGGTTGAAATCGAGCGCACCCATGGCCGTGCGCTGGGCATGCAGGCGCTCGGCGGCAGCATCCTGCAGGCGCAGCTGGGCAGCCAAGGCCGGGTTGGTCACGAGTCTCGGTTCGCTGCGCCCGTCCGTACGTGCCTTGCCTTCGAGCCAGGCACCTGTGGTCGAATAGGCAAGCTGCGCCTGGTTGCGCACCACGGCTGCGTAGATGGAGGTGTCGGCAAGCAGGCCGGTGGTGTCGACGGTGAACTCGATGACGATGGCGCGGCGATCTTCGTCCTGGTTCAGGCTGGTCAGGTCGGTCGAAAGTGCCAGCGGCAGCATGGGAAAGTTGTGCACGGCCGTGTAGACGGTCTGGGTCTGAGCGGCCGCGGCGAGATCGAGCGGAGAGCCCTTGGGGATGACCGCAGCTACGTCGGCAATCGCAATGAGCACACGGGTGCCGGCCGGCGTCTGCTCGGCATACTCGATCTGGTCGAGATCGCGAGAGGTGTCGTTGTCGATCGAAGACCAGAGCAGCTGGCGCAGATCGCGGGCGTCGTCACCGGGGGATGCGGTTTTCTCGCGGATACCCGCTAGCTGGGCCGCCCCTTCGAGCGTGTCGGCGCTGTCGTGTGGGAAGACGTGGAAGCCTTCGCGAATCATTTCTGCGCGGGCGGCGGCGGCAAGATCGAACGGCGCGACAGGGGAGGCAGAGGGAGCGAACGAAGTATCCATGCGGCTTTGAGGGTAGCATCCGG
This sequence comes from uncultured Granulicella sp., assembly GCA_964282835.1. Lineage (GTDB taxonomy): Bacteria > Acidobacteriota > Terriglobia > Terriglobales > Acidobacteriaceae > Edaphobacter. The sequence goes on along the minus strand of OZ196157.1, from coordinate 2,785,342 downwards.
CAAGGCAGGTATGCTGGAGCAAGCGATGAATGCCAGGGTCGAAGCCGTCAGTTTGAGCGCCACGCACACGTTTTCGAAGCGCGTGGCGGCCGAAATCAGGCTGCTCGCCGGCCTTGGCGTGGAAGGCGATGCGCATGCCGGTGTCACGGTCAAGCATCGCTACATGGTGCGCAAGAACCCCGAGGCGCCTAACCTCTGCCAGGTGCATCTACTGCATGCGGAGCTGTTTGCCGAGCTGGCACTGAAGGGGATCGCCCTGGCCCCGGGCGAGATGGGCGAAAATATCACGACCACGGGCCTCGACCTGCTGAGCCTGCCGGTGGGCGCGCGGCTTGGCCTGGGCACCGAAGCCGTGGTAGAAATCACCGGCCTGCGCCAGCCCTGCAAGCAGATGGATGGGCTGCGGCCCGGCCTGATGAAAGCCTGCCTGGCGAAGAACAGCGCGGGCGGCGTCGTGCGCAAAGCCGGCGTGATGGGCATCGTGCTTGCCGGTGGCGTCGTGCGGCCAGATGACCCGATAACGATTCGATTGCCGCCTGGTCCGCTGCGTGCGCTGGGCCCTGTGTAAGCGCAACGGGGCTGCGGTACACTCACGGTCAGATGGCTCGCCTGCGCTTGATGCTCCTTTGTCTGGTTATGGCCGTGATGGCGCTGGCGGGCGGAGCTTTGCTCAGAGCGCAGGATACGCGCACGGTGGTCGAACCGCATGCGTCGCCGGTATGCAAGGTGCTGATTGCCGAGTTGACCCCCCATGGCGGCATGTTGCCGGAGCCGATAGAACGGCACTATCGCGATACCGACCGGCTGGAGAAAGCCATGCGCCACTGCCCGGCCGGCACTTCCGTCGTGCTGCGCGCGCGCGACGAGGGCAAGACGGTTTTTCTGGTCGGGCCGGTGCGCATATCCGCCGGCATCACCCTTGTGTTGGAGCCGCAGGTGGCAATGTGGGGCTCACGCGATCCGCGTAACTACGATGTTGCGCCAGGCTCCTGCGGCATCGTGGGCGAGCGTGGGCCGGGCTGCAAGCCACTCTTCATCGCGCAGGACGCTCCCCACGCGGGCATCATGGGCGACGGCGTCATCGATGCGCGCGGTGGTGCCAGGCTGCTGCTGCCGGGCGGTAAGGAAGGCGAGACCTGGTGGGAGTTGGCGCATCGGGCCAGGGTGCAGGATCAGAGCCAGGCCGTGCCGCGGCTGCTGACCGTTCGCCACTCGGACGACTTTACCCTCTATCGCATCACCCTGCGCAACTCGCCCAACTGCCATGTGGCTATCGAGGTGACCAACGGGTTCACAGCCTGGGGAGTCAAGATCGATACGCCCCGATGGGCTCGCAATACCGACGGCATCGACCCGCAGGCGGGCAGCGCCAACATTACCATCGAGGACTCGTGGATACGCGCGGGCGACGACAACATCTCGCCCAAGGCTGCCGAAGGCGCCGGCGCGGTGACCCACATCACCGTGCGCAACACGCATTTCTACAACGGGCACGGCTTCGGCATCGGCTCGCAAACGGCCGGGGGTTTAAGCGCCATCCGCGTGGGTGGACTCTCGATCGACGACTCCGACAACGGCCTGCGTATCAAGAGCGATCGCAGCCGCGGCGGCCTGGTCGAGGACGTGCAGTTCCAGAATGTGTGCATGCGCGGGGTCGCCAACCCGATTGTGCTCAACCCGGTTTACACCACGTTCGAAGGCGCCAGGATTCCCATGTACCGCGGCATCGTGCTGAGCAACGTGCATGCCCTGACGCCCGGCCTGGTGACCATGCGCGGCCTGGACGCAGCGCACACGCTCAAAGCAACGTTGAACAACGTAACCGTAAGCGGCGTGCGAACGGATGACGTAAACGCGCAGTTCGCAGATTTCGGCGTGCACGGCGGCAACCTCGAGTTGAAGGGCGAAGACGTGGTGGTGCATGGCCTGGCTCATCCGCCTGCTGTGACCGCGCTTTCGTGTAACGACGCCTTGCCGCCGTTCCCGGAAAACACCACCGCACCGGTTTCCGCCGAGCTCGTCCCACCGGAGGACACCACATTTTATGTGGCCGCGGATGGCACAGGCGACTACTCCTCCGTGCAGGCGGCCGTGAATAAGGTTCCGGCGACGGGCGGCGTGGTGCTGGTATCCCCGGGCACCTACCGCGAACGGGTCATGATCAAACAGTCGCATGTGACGATCCGCAGCGCCAATCCGGACCCGAGCAAGACCGTCATCGTGTTCGACCTGAGCAAAGGCACCCAGGGCGCAGCTCTCGGCTCTGCAACCGTGCGCGTCACGGGTGACGACTTTGTGGCGGAAAATCTCACCTTCCAGAACGACTTCAACCGACTCCACAAGCAGGAGAACGCAGGCTCCCAGGCGCGCGCCCTGGCGCTCTACGGCGATCGCAACGTGCTGCGCAACGTCCACATCCTGGGTAACCAGGACACACTGTATCTGAGCGCGAAGAACTGTGGCGAATCGAACGGCGCAAGCTGCGAGCCCGGCCGCAGCTACTTTTCTCACGCCCTGATTACCGGCAATGTGGACTTCATCTATGGCGATGGCACCGCCTACTTCGACGATTGCGAAATCCGCTCCACTCCCTACTACGAGGGCTTCCTGACCGCGCAGGGCAAACATTATCCGAAGCAGGAATCCCTCTTCGTCTTCCGCCACGCGCGGCTTACCGCAGAGCCTGGCGTGAGCAATGTTTTTCTCGGCAGGCCCTGGCGCGACAACGCCGCAGTAGTCTTTCTCGATTCACAAGCCGGCCCACACATCGATCCCGCAGGCTTTCGCGAGTGGCACCCCGGGGAGACGCATCGGCTGGGGAGCACCTCTTACCGCACCTGGCACATGAGCGGGCCGGGCGCCAGGCTCTGGCCCGGGCAGCTGACCGACGTCGAAGCGCAGCATCTGAGCCCGCAAGAGGTGCTCGCAGGCCACGACCACTGGAACCCGTTCGCAGTTCCGTAGCTGGCCTCAGACGAGCGATGCGCGTCCTTCTTATTGTCATTGCCGAAAAGAATCTGCTGTTGTCTTTGCCCTACAGGCCTTCGAAAAGGCTGTTCATGGCCACAGCCGGCCCGGGCTCGCGTTGCGCAATCAGCGTGTAGTGCTCCGTCTGGCCGAACTGCTCGAAGAGTGCACGCGTTTTCTCCATCAGGGGAGCTTGAGACGTATGCTCGCAGAAGGCCTGGTGCCGCCGCTCCATCACGCCGCGCACGTCGAGCGTCGCTGTCCAGGGCGCGGGCATGGGCGCAGGGCGCTCGGGCATAAAGAAGCTTGTCGTCACGATGAACAGGCGATCGGCGTGGTGGATCGGACCGGCTTCCGGGTAGCGCTTCGCCGAGGCTGCCCAGTGGTAGGCCGCGCAGGTAAACGCGGAAACCATAGTGTGATCGGGATGCGTGTTCAGGGTGCCGTCCGACGAAAAGGTGATCACCACATTGGGCTTGAAGGCACGCATCTTCTCGACCAACCGGCCTGCCGTTTTGGAGAAGTCGGCGAACTCGAGCTGGCCGTCGGCATAGTCGAGCAGCTCCGTATGGTGCACGCCGAGCACCCTGCAGGAACCTTGGAACTCCTCGCGGCGCATGCGTCCGAGCTCCGCGGAAGAAGCAGAGCTGCCCCGGTTTGCGGCCGCCTGACCATCGGTAAGGCAAAGCACGGAAGTCTCCACGCCTGCGTCCGCCGCCAGCGCGAGCGCGCCGCCAAAGGCAAAGCACTCGTCGTCGGGGTGGGCGACGACGCAGAGCAGCTTCAGGCCCATGCTTCGGCTCCTTCTCCGCCGGCAACTTCGCTCCACTCTGCCATCTCGCCGTCGTCAAACAGGATCTCGCCCGAGTCGACAGTATCGGCGAAGGCTTCAGGATCGGACGCGCGAACCGGGGCAAAGCTGCGGCGATGGAGCGCCGTAGGTCCATGCTGGCGCAGCGCGCGGCGATGCTCCGGCACCGCATAGCCCTTGTGCGCGGCCAGGCCGTACTGCGGGTATACGCAGTCGAGCTGACGCATCAGGCCGTCGCGATGCACCTTGGCCACGACCGAGGCAGCGGCGATCGAAAGTGAAAGGGAATCGCCGTAAAACAGCTTGGTCTGCACACAGTCATGGTCGAGCCGCATGGCGTCGATCAGCAGGTGGTCGGGCTTCATCTGCAGGCCGTTGACGGCGGTCAGCATGGCCACACGAGTGGCCTGGTAGATATTGATGCGGTCAATGGTGGCCGCATCGACCTCCGCCACGCTGACGGACAACGCCATGCGCCGGATGCGCTTGTCGAGGCGCTCGCGTTCGGCGCGGGTAAGCTGCTTGGAATCCGTCAGCCCGGCGCGGACCAGCGAGGCAAGCTGGCGCGGCAGGATGACGGCGGCCGCAACGACCGGCCCGAACAGCGCGCCTCGACCCACCTCATCCACGCCCGCAATATGCTGCGCGCCACGGTAGCGGCAGGCGCGCTCCGGTGCGTCCGAGCAGACAAGCTGGCGCAGCATCTGCTGCTTCAGCGTGGACTTGGCAAGCTGTCGTACGGGCGTGATGGACGGGGCCGATGCCATGTTGACTAGTCTATAACCAGAACGCATGCACTCGAAACGGTGCAATGCATCATTCGTTCCACGCAGTAAAAACCCAGGTCTCAGAAGTGAGACCTGGGGCACCCGGTACTTGATAAAAAGCTACTTGACGACTTTGCGTTCGACCTCGCGCAGACGGGCGGCCTTGCCGCGCAGACCACGCAGGTAGAAGAGCTTTGACCGGCGAACTTCGTAGGAGCGGATTTTCTCGACCTTGTCGACCACGCGGGAGTTGAAGGGGAAAATGCGCTCCACGCCCTGGCCAAAGCTCATTTTGCGGACGGTGAAAGTGCCCTGCGGGCCACGGCGGCAGGCGATGACCATGCCTTCAAAGGCCTGGAGACGCTCTTTCTCGCCTTCCTTGATCTTGACCTGGACGCGGATGGTGTCGCCGGGGGCGAACGCGGGGAGATCGGTCCGCTCGTTTTGCGCGGCCAACTTCTGCATGATGGGATGAATGGACATGACTGCTTTCCTGTTCTGAACTCGAATCCTTAGTGTACACGAAACCACCGTCCACGACCTTCAGTTGCCCTTATTCTGGTGCGTTTCTTCAGCCCGCAGGCGAGCCAGAAAGCGATCATCTTCAGGGGTAAGCAGCGCCTGCCCGAGCAGGTCCGGGCGATTGCGCCACGTCTTGGCCAGAGCCTGCTCGCGGCGCCAGCGGCGAATGTCCGTGTGGCTTCCGCCGGTCAGCACCTCCGGGATCCCGTGACCGTGAAAATCCGCCGGCCGAGTATAGTGCGGGTAATCGAGCAGGCCGCCGGCCCCGTGGGTCGAAGGCGGGACCGCGCCCCGCTCATGTTGCGCTCCGGTATCCGCCGTGCCAAAGCTTTCATGCCGGGCAGAATCCGGGTTGCCGAGAACCCCGGGCAGCAGGCGCACCACCGCATCGACGATGACTGCGGCGGCCAGCTCTCCGCCCGAAAGCACATAGTCGCCAATCGAAAGCTCACGGTCGCAAAGCAGCTGGTTCACGCGTTCGTCGACCCCTTCGTAGCGGCCGCAGATAAAGACGACGCGCTCGGTGGCGGCGAGCTCGTGCGCGATTGCCTGGCTGAAGGGCCGACCCTGCGCGGAGAGCAGGATTACCGTCTCGAGGCTCGTATCGCGCGTGGCAAGCGGGGCGACGGCGAGTGTCTCGAAGCACTCGAAGATGGGCTCCGGCTTCAACACCATACCCTCGCCGCCGCCAAACGGGCGATCGTCTACTGTGCGATGGCGATCGTGGGTGAAGGCGCGCAGGTCGTGGGTCCGTACCTCAACGAGGCCGGATTGGATGGCGCGGCGCAACACACCGTGGGTAAAAGGGCCGGCGAAGAAATCCGGAAAGATGGTGACGAGGTCGAACCTCACTCCGCGTCGTCCTCGTCGGTCTCCGCTTCGGGTGGCGACTCGGGAGCGGCGCCGCGATTGATGTCGAGCAGGCCGGCCGGAAGCTTCATATCGATGCGTTTGGCCGGGGTGTCGATCGTGACGATGAACGCCTGAACGTAGGGCACCAGCACCTCATCGCCGCCCGGGGTAAGCAGCGTCAGCAGCGGCGCGGCGTCAGGCAGGCGACGCGCGCCATCGGGTGTCGTGGGAAAGTCAACGGCGATCACCTGGCCGATGGCTGCGGCGTTGTCGTACACCGTGCAATCGAGCAGGTCGTCGATGTACTCGGCATCTTCGTCAAGCTCGAGCCGCTCTTCGCTGGGGATGATGACTTCGAGCCCTTCAAGCGTTTCAGCAAGTGAGATTGAGTCGATGCCTTCGAAGGCCAGCACGATGCGGCCGTGATTCTTGCCGACCGGCAGCCAATGGTTTGTCACCCGGGTGGCGCGCGCTTCAGCTTCGGTGCCGGCAAAGTCTGGCTTGGCAAGGAAGACGCGCGGGCTGTCGCGGAAGCGCTCGGGGAAGTCGGTTAGCAGCTGCGCCAACACTTCGCCCTTGCGGCCTTGCGGGCGGAGAAGATGGGCGAGAGTGGTCCACGCGCTTGCAGGCATACTTCTTAGTGTAGCGGCTTACTGTTCATCTCGGGATGCGACGGGATGCTGCCGCCTTAGGATCCAGGCGTCGAGGACGCGGACATGGTAAGCATGCGTCAATCCGGCGATGATCGATCTTCTTTTCCAGCTGGCTTGCGAGCGCGGAAGGAAAAGGTGCGTGAAGCTCTGGTGCGAAGGGAAACGACTGCTTTACTAATTCTATTCAGCAGCTTCCGCCGTCTCGCCGGGACGGCCTACCTGCTGAATGTCGAGCGAGAAACGGTATTGCGCTTTCATGCTGGCCGCTCCAAGAATCGTCCTCATGGAGCGGGCTGTCCGACCCTGTTTGCCGATCACCTTGCCCAAGTCCGCCTGCGCGACACGCAGCAGGAGAGACGTTCCATCCTGTTCCGCATGCGCGGTTACGGTGACTTCGTCGGGGTAGTCGACCAGGGCTTTCACCATGCCCGCTACCAGCGCGACCATGGATTGGGTCAGACCGTCTCTAGCTTCCGTGTTACCTGCACCTGCCACAGCAATACCTCCTGGAGATTTCATCCGCATCCCGTGACAACCCAGCGAACGCCTCATCTCGATGTGGGGCTGTTTCGGCAGGAAGCAAAGCAGGGAAGCAGAGAGCCACGAGCCACGGCTCTCGGGTAAAAACCCGATACCGTTTCATGACAGAGCGGCGTTGGAAGCGCCGCTCTTGAAATTGAGTCTACTGGAGGGAGGGGCAGGTGCAGGTGCGTAGAAAGGTGCGTCAATCCACATCTTTAGGCACTTGCAGGGGGTGCCTAAAGATGGAAGACAGGTTACTTACGAGGCCGAAGCTGCCTCGGGTGCGGTCTGCTCGGCAGCAACCTGGGTGGGCTGCGGGATCGCAGCCGCGGTGGTTTTTGCGACAGGTTCAGACTTGGTTTCGGCTGCCGGGGCTGCTGCCAGCAGCTTGCCGACACGCTCGGAAAGCTGAGCGCCATTTTTGGTCCAGTAATCAACGCGGTCACGCTTGAAGGTAACCGTCGCGGGATTGGTGCGGGGGTTGTAAGTGCCCACGACCTCGACCGAACGGCCGTTGCGGGCGCGGTCCTTTTCAATCACAACGACGCGGTAGTGGGGCTGCTTGGTTGCGCCTACGCGCGCCAGACGAATCATCAACACGGGAAAACCTCTCTTGTGGAACGAAGATGTTTGGGTTTGGCGACTCGGCCTGCGGGTGGGTACACGCGTGCGGAGGGTGTTCTACCCAACCTATCAAGTATGGGGCATTTCGGGGGAAAGGGCAATGGAGCAGGCCGGCAAGGAGCGGGACTTCTCAGCGCGCCGGAAAGAGAAAGCGCAGCACCTTGTCGAAGCGCGCGGCCCAGGCATCTTCGTCATGCACCGCGCCTTCGACGACCAGAAGCTGCAGGTCGACCCCCGGCTGCCATCCATCCGTGATCAGCATGCGGTTGAGCAACTGTGTATCGCGCACGTGCCGCGCACCTTCGCCGGTGCCGATGTCGAGCCAGATGCGCAGTTTCGGCCGGGGTTTGGCGGCCTGCACAAAGGTAAGGATCGAGCGGTGATCCCACCAGATGGAGGGCGACAGCACAGCCAGCAGCCCGAACACCTGCGGGTACTTGAGGCCCAGAAACAGGCTGATGAGGCCGCCCAGCGAAGAGCCACCCAGGCCGGTATTCTGCGCGTCCGGCAGGGTGCGGAAGGTGCGGTCGATAAACGGCTTCAGCTCTTCAACCAGCAGCCGCCCGTATCGCGGGCCTTCGCCGCCGCCCATGCGAAAGTCGCGCGTGGGGGTGTATTCGGGCATGCGCCGCAAGCCCGTATTGGCCACCCCGACCAGGATCACCGGTCGTGCCGAGCCTTCGGCGTTGGTGCGGTCTGCGGTTTCGCCGGCGCGCCAGGTGCGGCCTGGAATGTAGGAGGTCTGCGCGTCGATCAGGTTCTGGCCGTCGTGCAGGTAGAAGACCGGGAAGCGGCGTTCGGGTTCAGCGGCGTATTGCTCCGGTAGGTACACAAAGACGGCGCGGTCGTCGGGCAGAATGGCGGAGTGAAAATGGAACAGCTCGTAGCGGGGGATCGCCTTGACTGCGGGCAAAGGCTCAAAGGTCGGCTGGCGGGCGGCGCGGGATCTGAGCGGGGTGGATGCAGTATTCAATACGGGACGCGGCTCCGGGGTTCAAGATCGTTCGAGTGCGCTACGATGAGGGACTGGGAAAAGACTAGCAGAGGCGGTGGGATGCAGAGGCAATATCACAAGTGGTTTTCGCCCAGCCTGGGGCGCGAGATGGAGATGCTCGTCTTCGGCCATGGCGGGCTGCCTGCCATCGTCTTTCCCTCTTCCTGCGGGCGCTTTTACGAGTTCGAAGAGATGGGCATGGTGGGCGCGGTCTGGAACAAGCTCGAAAACGGGCAGCTCCAGCTTTTCTGCGTGGATAGCGTCGATGCGGAAAGCTGGTACAACCGCGACGTCGGCGGGCGCTGGAAGATCGCGCGGCACATCCAATACGAAAATTACTGCATGCGCGAGGTGCTGCCGCTGCTCCAGCGGATGAACTGGAGCCCGGCGCGCATCGCCTTGGGCTGCAGTTTCGGCGGCTACCATGCTGCCAACATCACCCTGCGGCACCCCGGCGTGTTTTCGGGCTTCCTGTCGATGGGTGGTGCCTTCGACACGACCATGTTTCTACGCGGCTACCATGATGAAGACGTGTACTTCAACGAGCCCATGCAATACATCGCCAACACGCACGACTGGAGCCAACTGGAGCAATACCGGCGCGGCACCTACGTGCTGGCCACCGGAGAGTGGGATATCTGCCGCGGCTTTAACGAGGATATGGCGAGGGTGTTCGGGTCCAGGGGCATCCCGTGTCGGCTCGATGTCTGGGGCTATCGCTCCAAGCACGACTGGCCTGATTGGCAGGCAATGATTCAGAATTATCTGTGAGGAGATGGCGATGAAGAAGATCGGCGTACTGTTCGGGCAGGAAAATACCTTTCCCGGAGCTTTGGTGGAGCGCATCAACTCCATGCAGGTGAAGGAAATCGAAGCGGAATTCGTGCACGTAGGCGGCGTCCGGATGGCTGAGCCTTGCGGCTATGCGGTCATCGTCGATCGCATCTCGCACGATATGCCCTTCTACCGCAGCTACCTGAAGAACGCCGCGCTGACCGGTACGAAGGTGATCAATAACCCCTTCTGGTGGTCGGCGGACGACAAGTTCTTCAACTACGCGCTCGCGGCTAAACTCGGCGTTGCCGTGCCGAAGACGGCACTCATCCCGCACAAGTTTTTCCCGCCACAGATCAACGCGCAAAGCTGTCGCAATATGGAGTTCCCGCTGGATTGGCAGGGCATTTTCGACTACGTCGGCTTCCCCGCCTTCCTAAAGCCGCACGATGGCGGCGGCTGGCGAGACGTCTTTCACGTTCACGATCCCGAGCAGTTCTTCGGAGCCTACGACCAGACCCGCGACCTCTGCATGACGCTGCAGGCCGCCGTCAACTTTAAGGAGTATTTCCGCTGCTACGTGGTCGGCCAGCAGGACGTGCGCATCATGGCCTACGATCCGCGCCGGCCGCACGAGCAGCGCTATGTGCTCGAGCCGCAGGAGTACCCGGAGGGCCTGCTCGCGCGCGTCGAAAGGGACGCCCTGACGCTTTGCCGTGCGCTTGGCTACGACCTCAACACGGTCGAATTTGCCGTCGAAGATGGCGTTCCTTATGCCATCGACTTCATGAATCCGGCGCCCGATGCCGACCGTCACTCGGTAGGGGAAGAAAATTTCGAGTGGATCGTCGACAAGGTGGCAAAGCTGGCGATCAAGAAGGCCGGCGAGTACACCGGCAAGCCCATGGAAGGCTTGACGTGGTCGAGCTTCCTGCAGGGCGGCGAAGCCACTCCGCCTGCTGCGAGCACGTCGGCCGCGAATAAGGCTGCCGGGAACAAGGATGAACCCGCGGTCATGAAGCAAGCGGTAGCAAAGAAAGCGACAGCGAAGAAGGCTACGAAGTAGTGCTTGCAACTCGGGCGCGTCGCAGCACGTCCCGTTCAACAGGGAAGCATCCTACTAGTACACGCTTTGGAGATCTACGATGCGGCCCACGTTTACGCTTGGCATTGAAGAGGAGTACCAGACAGTCGACCCGGAGACCCGCGATCTGCGCTCGCATATCGCGACCGAGATGCTCGAGCAGGGCAAGCTGCGGCTCGAGGAGCGCGTCAAGGCCGAAATGCATCAGTCGGTCATCGAGGTAGGCACACGCATCTGCGGAAATATTGAAGAGGCGCGCGAAGATCTGTACGACCTGCGTCGCAATATGGTGCGGCTTGCGGAAGAAAACGGGTTGATGCTGGTGGCCGGCGCGACCCATCCTTTTGCCGACTGGCGCTCGCAGGAAATTTACCCTGACCCGCGTTACGACAAGGTGGTTGAAGATCTGCAGCTTGTGGCACGCGCCAACCTCATCTTCGGCCTGCACGTCCACGTCGGCATTGAGGATCGAGAAGCAGCCATCCGGGTGATGAATTCAATCCGCTACTTCCTCCCGCACATCCTTGCGCTTTCGACCAACTCGCCCTTCTGGCTCGGCATGGAGACCGGCTACAAGAGCTATCGTGCCAAAGTATTCGAAAACTTTCCGCGTACCAACCTCCCGGATAGTTTCGCCAGTTACTCCGAGTTCGAGAACTACGTCGACTTACTCATCAAGACCAAATGCATCGACAATGCCAAGAAGCTCTGGTGGGATGTCCGCCCACATCCTTTCTTCAACACGGTCGAGGTGCGGATCTGCGACATCCCGCTCCGGGCCGAGGAGTCGATCGCCATCGCCGCCCTCATCCAGGCAACCGCCTGCAAGCTCTGGCACCTGCATTCGTGCAATATCGACTACCGCCAGTACTCGCGGGCGCTGCTGATGGAGAATAAATTCAGGGCGGTGCGCTACGGGCTCGACGGCCGGATGATCGACTTCGGCAAGCAGGAAGAGCTGCCGGCGCGCGATCTGATACGCGAGTATCTGGTCTGGGTGGACGACGTTCTGGACGAGCTGGGGGCGCGCAAAGCGGTCGAATACATCCACACCATGCTCGAAAATGGCTCAGGCGCGGACCGTCAACTCGCCGTCTACCGCGATTCAGGCAGTCTGCGCGCGGTTGTGGACTACATGGCATCAGAGACAAGGGCGGGCCTGTAACCCTGCCGGAAAGCGATACAACCAGCATGCCGATTACTCCAACATTTCCGGGTCTACACGTTCAGTCCTCCAATGCTCCCGCCACGCGGACCGACCTGCGCACCGTATCGTTTCCACCCGAGTTCAGCGAGGGGGCGCACAACGCCGTCACGACCTGCCTGAAGATTCAGTTAGAGGAGAAGGTGACCCTGATCACCGACCGCAGTTGCCTGGCGGTGGCGGCCTCGCTTGCGCTCGAACTGGATGCGGTGGGCTGCGAGTGGAACAGTTTTATCCTCGAAGAGGTAGCGGCGCGCCCGCTCACGGGCATGCCGGAAGCCGTGCTCGAAGACATGGAAAGCTCGCAGGTAAGCATCTTTGCCGTCGAGGTGCAGCAGAACGAACTGCGCAGCCGAATGCAGATGACCGACATTGTCAACCGCCGGCGCATGCGTCACGCCCACATGGTCAACATCACGGCCGACATCATGACCCAGGGCATGCGCGCCGACTTCAACGAGATCGACAAGCTGAGCCAGGCCGTGCTCGACAAGGTACGCAAGGCGACCTACGTTCGGGCTACGACGCCGGCCGGTACGGACATTCACGCGCAGATGAATCCAGAGTACCGCTGGTTCAAGACCTCCGGCATCATCAGCCCGGAAAAATGGGGCAACCTGCCCGGAGGCGAGTGTTTCACAGCGCCGGGCGAGGTCAACGGAGTCTTTGTGGTGGATGGTGTTGTAGGCGATTTCCTGTGCAAGGAGTACGGCCTGCTGATCGACCAGCCGCTGACGATCCACATGGAAGGCAACCGCATCACCAAAGCTACCTCGCCGAACAAAAAGCTCGAACAGGATTTCTGGGCCTACACCCACACCGACGAAAACTCCGATCGGGTCGGTGAGTTCGCCATCGGCACCAACATCGGGGTCGAGCGCGTGATCGGCAACATCCTGCAGGATGAAAAGTTTCCCGGCGTCCACATCGCCTTTGGCGACCCTTACGGCGCGCATACGGGCGCCAAGTGGAAGTCGTCGACGCACATCGATGTCGTCGGCCTACGCTTCAACATCTGGCTCGGCAACGCGCAAGGCGAAGAGCAGATCATGCGCGACGGTGTGTTCCTGATCGAAAGCTAGCGGGAGGGGCGACGATGCTGCAGCCTTATCGCGAAGACTTCAACTCGCGTCAGTTTTCACAACCGCGCTTCGAGCGACTGCTCACGCGGCTGCACGAGCGAACCCGCACAACTATCAGCTTTCCCATCTGCGAAACGCCCTGCTTTTTTCCTCAGGAGCTGGTCGCCGAGATGGAGGACATCGGGCGGGTGCTCACACACCAATTAATCGATAGCCCCGCCTACATGCAGCTCTCCGAGCGGGCTATTCCCGAGCCATACCATGTGCCGAACGACAATCCCCGGCCCAACTTCATGACGGTCGACTTCGGTCTCGTACGTGGCGAAGACGGCAAGCTCCACCCGAAGCTGGTGGAATTGCAGGCCTTTCCCTCGATCTTCGGCTACCAGGATGTTCTCTGCGAAGAGTATCGAAGCATCTACCAACTTGACGAAAGCCTGCGCTGGCACCTCGGCGGGCTCGATACCAAAAGTTACTGGGCCTTGCTGCGCCGGACGATCGTCGGCGAGTGCGACCCTGAAAACGTCGTCCTGACCGAAGTCGAACCCGAAAGCCAGAAGACCCTGCCCGACTTCAACGTGTATGCCGATCGCCTCGGCGTCGCCACCGTCGACATCACCAGGTTGCGCAAGGAGGGAAGCAAGCTCTTCTACCAGCGCCAGGGGCAGTGGGTTCCCATTCTTCGCATCTACAACCGCGCCATCGTGGACGAGATCGCGCGCAAGGGCGTGAAGCCTGCCTTCGACTACCGGGATGAGCTCGACGTCGAGTGGGCGGGACAGCCCAACTGGTACTTCCGCATCAGCAAGTTTTCGCTGCCCTATCTCGATCATCCCTCCGTACCGACAGCCGTCTTTCTGGATGACTGGTTTGCCGGCAAACGTGGCAAGCTGCCCGAAGACCGCGCGAAGCTGCTGTTGAAGCCGCTTTACTCCTTCGCGGGCAAGGGCATCCAGTTCGGCCCCACCGATGCCGACCTGGCCTCCATTCCGGAGCAGGATCGTCGGCTTTATCTCCTGCAGGAGCGGGTGCACTTCGAGCCCGTGATCGAAACGCCGTACGGCATGACCCAGGCCGAGATTCGCGTGATGTACCTCTGGCCGGAAGACGCGGCGGAGATGCGGGCGGCGACCAGCCTGGTTCGGCTGGGGCGCGGATTGATGATGGGTGTGGATCATAACCACAATCAGCGTTGGGTGGGCGGTTCGGCGGCCTTTATCGCACCCGCAATCCGGCTGTAAGCGGTCTGCGTTGCTTATTCAGCAGGATCGTAGGAAAGCTGCGTAAGCCTGCGGTACACTTTCAGCGATAGTGGAAAGCAGATCGGCGTGGCGCAAAAAGTGAAGAAAACCGCAGAAGTTGCCGTTGGCGCCGAGGAGACTCATCCGATGCGCACCGCGGTGCGTTTCCCCATGGAGCTCTCGTTGCGCATCGTGACCGAGGATGGTGTGCTCGAGGCCGTGACGGAGAATATATCCGCAAACGGCATTCTGTTTACCGGCGAGCAACTGCCGCCGCTCGACAGCCGCATCGAGTTCACGATCAAAATGCCGGCAGCGGTGATGGGAGCCAAGGACGATGTGCTGATTCAATGCATCGGGCGCGTCATCCGGCACCAGCAACATGATGGTAAAAACCAGGCGGCAGCCATTATCGACGAATATTACCTGAGGGTTTGATTGGATGACGGCAGTGGATCACAGTTCAGATGACGAGCAGGAACTGAGGGAAGACGGCGTGGACGCCGGCACGGCCATTCGGATCATCCTGGCAGACTCGCAGGCGATCTATCGGGTCGGCATGCGGAAGGTGTTTGCGCTCGAAGACGATATTCGCGTGGTTGCCCAGGCGGAAACGCTGGCCAACCTGCATGCGGCGCTGCATCGTTACCCGACCGACGTTGTCGTGCTCGAGGGCTCGCTGATTTCAGGTACGATCGATGCGATTCCGGACTTGGTGCGCAGGGCGCCCGAAGCGAAGCTCATCGTGCAGGTGACGGACAACGATGAATCGAACACGGTGGAGCTCTACCGGCGCGGCGTGCGCGGCGTGGTTCCGCGGTCGATCTCGCCGGACCTGCTGATCAAGTGCGTGCGCAAAATCGCCGACGGTGAAACCTGGATCGACAACCAGTCGATCAGTTGGGTAATCGACGCCTATCGCTCGCAGGCGACGACGCTAACCAATCCACGCACCCAGCCCAAGCTCTCGAAGAAGGAGCTTGCCATTATCGGCTGCATCACGCGCGGCATGCGCAACAAGGAAATCGCCTACCAGATTGGGACGACCGAACAGGTGATCAAGAACTACCTGCGAAAGGTTTACGACAAGCTGGGGGTTTCGGACAGGTTGGAGCTGGCGCTTTACTGTCTGCACCACCAGTTGTTGAAGAAGTACGATCAGGACGGCAACGAACTGGCGGCAACCGAGCATCCGGTCGCCGCCAGAGGCAAGGACTAGACCATCACTGCTTGTCCATCTCGATGTCGATGGTGAACTTCACATCGTCGCCCAGAACAGGCGCACTGTATTTGGAGCCGAAGTTGAAATCCTTGCGGCTCAAAGTGCCAGTCGCCGCAAAGCCGCTGATAATCTTCCCTTGGGGATTCTTCTGCGGGGCCGCCGGGCCGTCGAGGTCGAGCGTGACAGGCTTGGTGACGCCGTCCAGGGTCAGGTTGCCGATCAGCTGAAGCTTGCCGTTGGCCTTGGTAATCGCTGTCGACTTGAAGGTGATGGTGGGGTATTTGGCAACGTCGAAGAAGTCGGGTGACTTCAGGTGATCGTCGCGCTTGGGCTCGGTGGTATTCACCGTGGTAGTGTCGATGACGGCCTCGACGGAGGACTTCGTGATGTCACCCTCGTTCAGCTGGACGGTGCCTGTAGGCTTGGTAAAGGTGCCGTGTACGTTCGAGACGCCGAGATGACGGATCTGGAACTCGACGCCTGAGTGGACGGGATCGATCTTCCAGGTGGAGGTCTGGGCGTGAGCGGTGAGCGCGGCGGCACTCAGCAGGACGGCGATAGAAGAGAGTCGAGCGTGGACGTTCAAGATGGAACCTCTTTCATGAGAATGGAAATCTCGTGCCTCTATGTAAGCACAGGTTTTTGATGTTGAACCACCTATTTTGATTCCGTCTTTTAGATCTGGATGGCATGGCCGATCAGCAGGATGAGAGGGGCCGGTCCGGGGTTTGTCTCGGACAGTGTGGCGACGGTGGCCGAAACCACGTGCTGGCTGGGGGTAGAAGCCTTGGAGACGGCGGCCACGGGAGTTTCTGGCGCAATGCCGGCGGCGACCAGCGAGGCGGCAAGAGCGGCGAAGTTCCGGCCGGGCATGTAGAGGACGAGGGTGGATTCGGCCGGAAAGGCACCCTCCCAGGTGACGGGATGGACTTTGCCGGCCGCATGATGGGCGGTGGCGAGGATGAGCTTCGAGGCGGAATTACGGTCGGTCAGCGGGGTCTGGAGGCTGGCCGCGACGGCAAAAGCGGCGGTGATGCCGGGCACGATTTCGAAGGCGACCCCGGCAGCGCGCAGTGCTTCCATTTCCTCGTTGATCCGGCCAAAGACGAGCGGGTCCCCGGACTTGAGGCGTAGAACCGAGCGTCCTGCATGCGCGTGCTGCAGCATGAGGGCGTGGATGCCGGCCTGGGTGATGCGGGCCTGGCCGCAGCGTTTGCCAACCGGGAGGATGAGCGCGGCGGGGTTAGCCAGGGCGAGGATGGCGTCCGAGACGAGGTCGTCGGGCAGGATGACGTCGGCGGTTTCGAGCAGGCGCAGGGCGCGAAGGGTGAGGAGATTGGGGTCGCCAGGCCCGGCACCGCAGAGGTAGACGTTGCTGGATTGGGCTGCAGTGGAAACCCAGGTCTCAGGTGCGAGATCTCCACCCCAGCGATCAGGTTCGATCGCTGGGGACCCCGGACCTTCACCCCAGCGATCAGGTTCGATCGCTGGGGACCCCGGACCTCCACCCCAGCGATCAGGTTCGATCGCTGGGGACCCCGGACCTGGGGCACCCAACTTGTTGCCTGGGTTAGTCATTGCCAACGGGCTTGGGGTTGGTGCGTGCGTGGGTGCGGGCGTAGGCGCGGCTGGGGCAGGCGTCAAAGCCGCAAACCTCGCGGGTAGCCAGGGTGTGGAGAAGTTGTTTGCGCTGCTCGTTCAGCGGCTCGAGCTGGAGAACCTCGCGGCGGAGATTGCCGAGTTCGGCGAGCCAGGCGCCGGTGTCGAGCGGCAGGGCCTCGTTGATCTCCTTGCGCAGGCGCTGGGCCAGGGCGGGCGAATCGCCGGCGGTAGAGATGGCAATCTGCAGGTCACCCCGGCGGACGATCGAGGGAAAGTAGAAGTCGCAGTAGGGTGGGTCGTCGACGGCATTGCAGAGAATCGACTTGCCGGTAGCTTCGAGGTAGACGGCTCGGTTGACGGCGGGCTGGTCGGTGGCGGTAACGACAAGGAAGGTGTCGGGGAGGATGTCCCCATCGGCGAAAGGCCGCTGGTGCCAGGTGACTTCGCCGGAGGCGGCAAGGGCCTCGATGGCAGGGCTGGCCCAGGGGGCGATTACGGTGACGGCCGCCTCGGCAGCGCGGAGTGACTCGATCTTGGACTCGGCGAGGTTTCCGGCACCGATGACGATGCAGGGTCGAGCGGTGAGCTTGAGGAAAATGGGGAAGAGGGGCATTATGCGGGAGCTCCTTTCGCTCGATCGGGGTTCACCGGCTGGCTTCCGCCCTGCTTTCACCAAAACTTCGGCTACAAAGCGCACTAATAACAGTGCATTCGCTCGGAAGGACGAGTGGTGTACCCAGGGCGTACTGGGGAGTATGTTAGTACGCCCTCGGGTTAGAAGGGCTTCTTGAGGATTTTGCCGGTACCTTTCAGGACCTTGCCTGTGCCCTTGGCGGCCCCTACCCCGGCGTCCTTGCCGCCGACGGCAGCGCCCTTGCCGACGTTGCCGGCTGCATTCAGGGGATGTCCGGTAACCAAATCGCCGGTGCCCTTGCCGACACCTTCGGCTGCGTGGCCTGCGCCTTCTCCGGTGCCTTTGGCGGCGTCGCCTGCGCCGCTGCCGTACTCGCCGGCTGCACTGCGGCCCTGCGGGGCAGGTTGGGGTGGGGGAGTCTGATTTTGCGCCACGAGCGAGGTGAAGGAAGCTGCCAGCAAGGCAAGAGCGAGCGCGAAGACGGTGCGGTTTCGAGTCATAAGATCACTCCTATACCTTCGATGCTGTGTAGCCAGCTTTGGACTGGGATGGGCAAGAGTCTGATGGCAGAAGGTGCGATTATCATGGCACGGAGCGAGGACCTCAGCCTCAGGCGTCTACGGCGTGGCGGCCTCCGGCTGGGGCTTCGTCGCGGGTGACGGGCGCCGCGGGTGCGCCGTTAAGCTGCGTACGGAGGTCTTCGTCGGAGGTGCGGGCGAAGTAGGCGCGCAGATCTTCGTCGGGGGTGCGGGCGGCCAGATAGCCCTTGAGCAGCCGCTCAATGGCCGCGGGAGTATCCTGCGCGGTGGCGCGGTAGCCGAGCGGGCGGGCGGGGCCGGCGTACTTGCCGACGGAGCCGCCGACGCAGAAATAGAAGGCATCCTGGAGGATGCCGTCGACCTTGAGCTTTTTGCCTTCGAGGCCGATGTCGGCGATCCAGTGCTGGCCGCAGGAGTTTGTACAGCCGGTGACGTGCAGCTTGATCTGCTGATCGAAGCCGGGCAGGCGCCCTTCCATTTCTTCGACCAGCCACTTGGCGAAACCCTTGGTCTCGGTGAGGGCGAGCTTGCAGAACTGGGTGCCGGTGCAGGCGACGGCGCCGCGCCAGAAGGGCGAGACTTCGACGTCGATCGAAATGGCTTTGAGGTCGGCGATAAGCTCGCGGACGTTCTCGTTGCGGATGTTGACGAGAACGATGTTCTGCATAATCGTGGCGCGGAGATGGCCGTTGCCGTGCTTTTCCGCCAGGTCGGCTAGCGCTTCGAGCTGGTCACCGGAGAGGCGGCCGCGCAGGACGGAGGCTCCGACAGCGGAAAGGCCGGACTGTTTTTGCGGGGTGATGCCGACGTGGTCGCGGTAGATGTCGTCGGGGATTTGCTCGGGAACGGGTTGGCGCGGGGAAGCGGCGGTTTGGGTGACAGGGATTGGGGTGGGTTCTGGGGCTTCGGTCTGGTTGCTGGAGGCGGAGGATTCTGCGGAAATCCAGATCTCAGAAGCCGGAGATGGGGCACCCGGGTTGGTCGCACTGAGGGGATCAGGGTCCAGCTTGTAGCCGAGCTTTTCTTCGATGGCCGCGAGCATGGATTCGGCCGTCCAGCCGTGGCGCATGAAGAGGTACTTAATGCGGGCGCGGGTGCGGTTTTCGCGCAGTTCGGACTGCTCCCGAAAGATGATGGCGACCGTCTCGACCACTTTCAGGGCTTCGGACTGCTTGACGAAGGCGGGGATTCGAACGGCCATGTGCGGCTCGGTGGAGAGGCCGCCGCCGACGCGCAGGGTGTAGCCGACTTCACCCGCCGCGTTCCGTACAGCGGTAAGAGCTACGTCGTTGATTTCCGGGTAGGAGCACCAGAGTGGGCAGCCGGTGACGGAAATCTTGAACTTGCGCGGCAGATTGTAGAAGGCCGGGTTGGCCGTGAGATGGTGGGCGATCTCCTGGGCCAAGGGGCTGGCGTCGATGAGTTCAGTGTGGTCGAGTCCGGCGAGGGGGCATCCGGTGACGTTGCGGACGACATCGCCGCAGGCACCCTTGGGGGAAAGGCCGATTTCGGTAAGCTGGTCGGTGATTTCGACGAGCGACTGGATGGTAAGCCAGTGCAGCTGGATGTTCTGCCGGGTGGTAATGTCGGCCAGGTTGCGGGCGTGCTTGCGGGCGATGCCGGCGATGACGCGCAGCTGGTGCGAGGTAAGCAGGCCGTTGGGCAGGCCGATCCGCATCATGAAAAACTCGGTGGCTTTGCCCTCGCCTGCGGTGCCGCCGGTGACGCCGAGTCCGTCGCCCTGAGTGTAGATCCCCCACCATTTGAAGTAGAGGCCCGTCCACGCTGCGTCGACATGCTCGCGGCCCTGGCGAGCATATTCGCGGACTTCGTCCCAGGCCTCCCATGGATTCTTGGCAAGCTTCAGCCGCTCGGATTTCTGGGCCTTGGTTTCCTTGACTTCGCGCGCGGGTGCGGCGGGGGCTTCGGGGGCCGGGGCTACGTGGAGGGTGTCGTCTGCCATGGTTTGCCTCTGGGATACGGGTTGGAGCAACAAAAAGCCCACACGGGAGAGGTGGGCGCTGGGGCGGGCTGGTCGGAAGAGGTGCGGGGCGACTAGGCCTGCGGGCGGCGCGCGAGGTGGCAACAACAGGCGGCGGCGACGAGCGGCAGGGATAGAAAAGCCATAGTTCGAGGGTAGAAGGTGTGGGGGGTGGAGTCAAGGTTGGGCGGGGTGGTGTTGTTGCCGGGCGAACAGGGGGGCAAGGGGGATTGATGTTGCGATTGTCTTGAGGCGCCTGTGGCCGGATTGAGACAGGCCCCCGTTCACCGTTAAGTCGGAGAACGGGGACCACAAGATCATTCCCTCAGGTGCTGAAGCCCCGCTCTTTCAAAACAGAGGCATTCTTAGCAAACGGTGGCTAGCGCTTGGGGGCGTAGCCGATGATGATGGATATGGTGAAGCTCCGACCTGGGGTGAGGCCGAGTGTGTCTCCGTTGCTGGGGGCGAAGGCAGTGCCGGCGACGGCGGTGGTGCCGGAGGTGAGGCTGGTGATGTTCCGGGTATCGAGCAGGTTGTTGGCGGAGAAACGGAGCTTGGTTCCATCCAGGTGAGAGTTCGAGCGGATGGTGTAGTTGAGGAACAGGTCGTCGATGTTGAAGGGGTCGATGGGGATGTACTGGTTGGCCGCGATACCGGAGGCGAATGTGCCGTCGTTCCACATGGGGCCGACGCGTTTATGGAAGTAGCCGCCGTCGATGTTCTTGCGTTGGTAGGTAAGGCCGATGGCTTCGGTGTTGGCGGGTGTGTTGGCGACCCACTGCTGGTAGTTGGGGTTGGCGACGGTGGTCGCGGTAGTTGAGGTTGAGCTCGTAAGCGATTGTGAGACGTAGTGGGCGCTGCCGGCGGTGCCGTTGGCGTAGAAGTTGAAGCCGTGGGTGAGATAGAAGTTGGCCTCGCCTTCAAAGCCCTTCGAGACTGAGTCACCGGCGGGTGAGTAGACGACGCCGTTCGGGTCGGCAGGGGCGGTGTAACCATTGCCGAAGTGGGTGTAGTAGAAGTCTGCATCCGCGGTGAAGAACTTCTGCTTGTACACGGTGCCGCCCTGGAAGGTGTAAGCGGTGGTAGGTTTGGGCGGGACGCCGACTGTGGCCGAGGCAACGTCAAAGACATTCGACGGCGGAATGATGGAGCCGGTGGCGTACTGGCCATACACGCTGAGGTTCGTCTTGACGCGGTAGTTGGCATCGAAGGACGGCATGTAGGCGTTGTAGCCGACGTTGTGGTTGAGAACGGTAAACGGCTGCTTGTTGATGGGATTGATGTTGCCGATGGTCTTGCCGTTGTCGGCGTACTGGGTGAGATTCATGTTGTAGTGGGCGTACTTGAAGCCGCCGGTGAGGGTGAGCTTCGAGGTGGCATGGTACTCGTACTCGGTGAAGGGCTGGTAGCTGGTGGTATAGAACTGCTCGTTGAAGTTGGGCAGCAGGTCGTCGGCACCGGTGATGGGGTTTTGCGGGGTCTGGTGGCGGCTGGTGGTAGCCCACTCGTACCACAGGCCGGTGCGGATGACACCGTATTTGCCGGTGAAGAAGTCGACGGTGCTGGTCTCGCCGTACTTGCGGTAGCTGTTAAGCTTGTCGGTTCCGCAGGGCTGGATGGAGACGGCGGCTGACGTCGCGGTCGCTTTGGTGGCTACGGGCACGCAGTTGGTGAGGTTGATGGCACCGGTCTTGGGCTGGGCCGCGTAGTTCTGCTGGTTGTAGTAGCTGTACGTGTAGGGCTTCACGTCGAAGGAAATCTTGCTGGTGATGTCGGAGTGGATGCCGACGTATTCGAAGTCGGTTGGCACGTGATAGAAGTTGTAGGCCGCGTAGTTGGCCTGGGTGGGATCGGTCGTCTCAAGCAGGTAGTTGTAGCCGAGCGTATTGACCTGGGCGCGTGTGGGACCCTTCGTGTTGGGGGTGTTGGTATCGAGCAGCAAGACACCGGAGAAGCCGGTAAGCGTGGTCTTGGGAGAAAGCTTGAACTGGACCTTCAGGGCACCTGCGTTGCGCTCCTGGGCGTTGCCGGTCTGGAAGCCGTCGGAGGTGAGGCGATTGAAGTCCGCGGTGAGCAGGAGCTGGTGATTGGTGGTGCCGATATTGCCGGAGTCGACCTGCACGTCGGTTAGCAGGGTGTTGAAGGAGCCGTAGGAGATGCCGCCGCGGATGTTGAGCACGGGTGAGAGCTCGCGGGAGAGCAGGTTGATGGAGCCGCCGAAGGGCGTGGGCCCGACGGTTGCCGCATCGCCGGGCGAGCGGTCGAAGTCAACGCCGCCGATCCAGGGGGCGGGGAAGAAGGCCCAGGAGTGGTGGGTGGGGGAGTTGGTGTCTTCAAAGGGGATACCGTCGAAGGTGATGTCGTAGTCGCCGTCGGGGAAGCCGCGGAAGTAGGTTTTCGAGTCGCCGAGGCCGACACCGTTGGAGTTGATGGAGAAGGTGCCCGGAGCCATCTGGATGATTTCGGAAAAATCGGCGTCGGGTGAAGTGAAGTTCTGGATGAAGGCGTTGGAAATTTCGGTGCGGGCGGAGCGGGCTTCGAGCAGGCCGTCCATCGGGGCGTATTGGGCGGCGATCGAGTGCGTGGCGTCGGCTTCGACGGTGACCTGCTCGTTGGCGGACTCGATGGCGAGCGGAAGGTTGAGGGTCTCGTTGTGGTCGGTGAGGAGGATCTGCCTGCGTGCGAGAGCGAAGCCGGTGGCGACGACCTCGACGGTGTAGCTACCAGGCGCGAGTGGCGCGGAGGTGAAGTGGCCCTGCTTGTCCGCAAGGGTGTTGATGGCGGCGTGGGTGGCGTCGTTACGCAGGGTGATCTGGGCGCTACCGACTCCATTTCCCTGCGAATCCTGGATCGTGCCGGTTATGCTGGGCGCGGCTTGCGAGGAGGCGGAGACAGCAGCGAACCCCAGGGTTGCTGCGGCGAGAGATTGGCGTAAACGCAGTGCGGCGGAGGTCATGGTTGGCCTTCAATAAAACTGATTTGGTGAACCTCAAGGGTATGGCTGGGATCAGCCGAACTGGCTACAGGAGCGTCAATAAGCTGTGACTGGAAGATGAAGATGAGGGCTAGTGCGCTGACTGGGGCTGGAATTTGCTTCCGACTTCCGTGCGAGCGGCGTTCAGTTCGGACTGAAAGCGCGGGGTCTCAAGCAGGGCGCCGAAGAGGGCATAGGCGGCGCGGCGGCTGGCTTCGAGGTCCGAGGGGTAGTGAGCTTCGCAGATGACGCGGTTGTGGGCGTAGACGTCGGCGCGGGCGAGGATCTCGGCGGACCGGGCGGGGAAAAGCTGGGTGAGGACGAGGGCGAAGAGGTAACCATTGAAGGAGTGGCCGCTGGGGTAGGAGAAGTCTTTGTTGGTGGGGCAGACGGGGTGGAGGGTGGTGTCGGCGTTGTAAGGGCGAGGCCGGGCGAAGTGGTCCTTGAGGGGTTTGTTGACGATGCCAACGTCGTTGCGAAGGTGTTTGGAGAGAGCGGCGGTGAGGGGCAGGTTTTCGGCGGTGAAGGCCGGGCCGAGGACGTTAGCGTAAAGGAAAATGTCTTCGTGGCTGTCGTCGAACTGAGCGGCGGCGACTTCCGCGGGGGTACGGTCGCGTTCGATGCGATGCATTTCGGCGAGTTCGGCGCGGGTGACGGGTCCATCCTGCGGCGGGGACGGGGGTATTCCATGGAGCAGGGCGAAGATGGTGGGATCGATGTAGTAAGGGGTGCGCGCGGGGGCGGAAGCGGCGGGTGGGGCGGAGGGTTGGACTGGGTATTGGGCTGGGCTGCCGGCGGAGGAGAGGAAGAGCAGGGTGAGGGCGAGGGTCTTCATGGATTCGGTCAGGGTATCTGGAACGCGTGAATGCAGTGTGACGCTGGCTTAGAATGAAGGCTTGAGGGAGCTTGAATGGGAGCGATGCGGATGGCAGGTGTGATCGTGGCAGGAGCTTTGGCGGTTGGGGTGGGTGGCGCTTTGGGGCAGGACGGGCAATTGCCGGCGGAAAATCCGTTTGCGCAGGCGAGCACGCTGCCGTTCCAGGCACCGATGTTCGACAGGATCAAGGATGCCGACTACGAGCCGGCGCTGCTTGCCGGCATGGCCGAGCAGACGCGCGAGGTAAGGGCGATTGCAGACTCGCCGGACGCTCCGACGTTTGACAATACGATTGTGGCGCTTGAAAGATCGGGCGAGCTGCTGGACCGGACGCAGTCTGCGATGGGTGCGGTGGCGGGTGCGTATACGAATCCGACGATCGAGAAGATACAGCAGACGATGGCACCGAAGTTTGCCGCGCACGAAGATGCGATTTACCTGGATGGAAAGCTGTTTGCGCGGGTGAAGGCGGTGTACGACGCCAATAGCGGGCCGCGGCGGGCAACGGCGTTAACGCAGGAATCACAGCGGTTGCTCGAGGTGGAGTACAGGCGGTTTGTGCATGCGGGGGCGAACCTGAACGCGGCCGACAAGGAAAAGCTGAAGGCGATCAACGCGGAAGAGTCGACACTTTCGAATGCGTTTGCGCGCAAGTTGCTGGCCGCGACCAAGGCCGGCGGCTACATGACGACGGACAAGGCCGCGCTCGCAGGCATGACGGAGGCGCAGGTTGCTTCCGCGGCTGCGGCCGCGAAGGCGCGGGGTGTCGAGGGCTATGTGCTTCCGCTGCAGAACACGACGCAGCAGCCGGTCCTTGCGGAGTTGAACGTACGTGCCACGCGGCAGGCGGTGTTCGACGGAAGCTGGACACGAGCGGAGAAGGGTGGCGAGAACGACACGCGCGCCACCATCGCGCGGCTGGCGCAGGTGCGGGCGGAGAAGGGCAAGCTGCTGGGCTTTTCGACCTACGCGGCCTGGAAGCTGGACGACCAGATGGCCAAGACGCCCGAGGCCGCGGTGAAGTTTATGGATGCGCTGGTTCCGGCGGCGACAGCCCGGGCGGGCCGGGAGCGTGCTGACATTCAGGCTGTCATCGATCAGCAGCACGCTAATTTCAAAGTGACGGCGGCCGATTGGGACTTCTACGCCGAGCAGGTGCGCAAGGCCAGGTACGACCTGGATGAAGCGCAGTTGCGGCCGTATTTTGAGATTGACAATGTGCTGCAAAACGGCGTGTTCTACGCGGCCAACCAACTGTACGGGATCACGTTCAAGGAGCGCCACGACATTCCTGTCTATGCGCCGGATGTGCGGGTGTTCGAGGTGTTTAACGCGGATGGGTCGCACCTGGCGCTGTTCTACTGCGACTATTGGAAGCGGGATAACAAGCGCGGCGGCGCGTGGATGTCGAGCTTTGTGCGGCAGTCGCGGCTGATAGGCACCTCGCCTGTGGTGTACAATGTGGCCAACTTCACCAAGCCCGCCGACGGCCAGCCGGCGCTGATTACGTTCAGCGATGTGACGACGATGTTCCACGAGTTCGGCCATGCGCTGCACGGCATGTTTGCCAATGCAGAGTATCCGGGGCTGAGCGGAACGAGCGTGCCGCGTGACTTTGTGGAATTTCCCTCGCAGTTCAACGAGCACTGGTCCACCGACCCCAAGGTGTTTGCGCATTACGCGAAGCACTACCAGACCGGCGCGCCCATGCCCGAGGCGCTTGCGGCCAAGCTGAAGAAGGCGGCGAGCTTCAACCAGGGGTATGTGCTGACCGAGCTGCTCGCGGCGGCCGAGACGGACATGGTGTGGCACACGCTGCCGGCGGGCGCGCCGTTGCAGGATCCTGACACGTTTGAGAAGGCCGCCCTTGAGAAGAAGGCGCTACTGGTGGATGCGGTGCCGCCGCGCTACCGCTCGACTTACTTTTCGCACATCTGGGGTGGCGGCTATTCGGCCGGATACTATGCATACCTTTGGAGCGAGATGCTGGACGACGCGGCCTACCAGTGGTTTGTGGACCATGGCGGGTTGACACGGGCCAACGGCGACCGCTTCCGCGCGATGGTGCTTTCAAAAGGCAATACCGAAGACCTGAATACGATGTACGACACCTGGCTGGGCGGCGAGCCGAAGATTGGGCCGATGCTGAAGCAGAGGGGATTGGTGGAGGATAGCTCGGTGAAGTAGGCCTCAAGCATGGGGCCGGCAGGCAAAACGGCATCTACAGTTCCGGAGCATTTAGAACGCAACCAGAGTCTGCGAGGAACGCGATGGCTGAGATGGCGGATATCCCTGTACAGATTGTGTTGCGGCCTTACGCGAGTTCGCTTCCGCTGGCTTCGTTTGCGTTTGGGACCGGCAACCTGCTCTACAGTGCTCTTCTTCTGCATTGGATTCCTGCTGAAGAGGCTCGGCTGGTTGCGGTGATGCTGCTTGCCTTTGTGGCGCCGCTTGAGATTGGGCCGAGCATTATGGCATTTCTGGCTCGGGACACGGGAGGCGCAACCGCGTTCGCCATTTTTGGGGCAGCGTGGGTATTGCAGGGGTATCAGTTGCTGGACGGCCTTTCCAAGACGCAAAGCCCGGGGTCAGCCGTGTTTTTGCTTTGCCTGGCACTCTGCCTGGCGATGCTGACCGCGGTGACTTTCAAGGGCAAGCCGCTGCTGGGTGCCGTTTTGATTGTCGCCATTGTGCGTACCGGCTTCGCGGCGGGTGCGGCGTTTAGCGGAAGCGACACCATCGGCATGGTGGCTGCGTGGTGTGGGACTCTGCTGGCAGCGTTGGCGTTTTACTCCGGTTACGCGTTTCTCGAGGAAGACGTGACGCAGGAGATTTCACCGTTGACGTTCCGCACGGGAGAAGCCAGGTCCGCGATGGAGGGGGAACTCAAAGACCAGGTGTCGGCGATCGAGAAAGAAGCGGGCGTGCGGAAACAGCTTTGAACGCCGCGTTGCGTGTTACATGGTCGGCAGGTGTTTGTCTTCGTTAGTTGGTTCCTGGAGCATGGAGTATTTGTGCCGGACGTCGTTACCGCGAATCCAGAAGATGACATCTTCGGCGATGTTGGTGGCGTGGTCGGCGGCGCGCTCGAGGTTGCGACTGACGATGATGGCGTTGAGCGAGGCTTCGGTGGCCTGGGTGTTGTGCTGCATGCAGTCGACGAGATCGCGCTGGATGGTGCGGTTCATGTCGTCAATTTCATCGTCGAGGGTAAGGACGGATTCGGCAAGTTTGGAATCGCCTTCGAGCAGGGCCTGGATGGCGCGGCGAATCATGACGCCGACGCGCGCGCCCATGGTTTCGATGTCGACTGGATGGCAGGGCTGCTGCGCTGAATCGGAGACGCGGGAGGCGATGTTGGTGGCCTGATCGCCGATGCGTTCGAGGTCGCCGTTGATCTTGATGACCGAGAGGATGAAGCGGAGATCGATGGCCATGGGCTGCTCTTTGGCGAGCAGGTCGTAGGCCATCTCGTCGACCGAGGTTTCGGCGGTGTTGATGGCTTTTTCGATGCCGCGAACGTGCTGGGCAAGCGAGAGGTCGCGCGTGGTGTAGGCTTCAACCGAAAACTCGAGCGCCTGCTGCGAGAGCGCGGCCATGGCGAGGAGCTTGTCTTTGAGAGCTACGAGCTGCTGCTGAAAGTTGATGCGCGGCATGAGTTATTGTGCGACAGCGGGGTTACGGGCGGGTGAAGAATGTGGGGTGGGGGTACTGGAGGTGGTACGCCAGTTGCGTGTGACACAAGCAAGGGCAGAAGCAGATTCTTCGGGAATGACAACGAGCGTTAGTAGAGGAGGTAGGGCCGAGCTTGCGCCTGGAAGCGCTGCAGGGCGGGCAGCCAGGTGGCGGCGATCTCGGCTGGGTCGCGGCCGGCCTTGAGGGCGGCGAGGGTGTCGGCGTTGGCAAGGAGGTTTTTGGCTCGGTCGAGCTGAAATTGTGCTGGGTAGAGCTTGTGCAGCGCAGCCAGGAGCTCGATGCCGAATTCAGGCGAGTTGAAGGCGGCACGGTCGGTGACTTCGAAGTGGATGCCGGGAATGGTCTGGCCGTGGCTGGGATAGTGCTCGGGGGTTTCGGCGATGGTGAGGGTTGTAGGGGCGATGTGGATGCCCGGAATCTTGCGGGCCACGAGATACGCGGCGAGTTGCTGCCCGTCGATGAAGGGCGCGCCAAGATTTTCAAAGGGTGCTGCGGTGCCTCGGCCTACGGAGATATTGGTTTGCTCGGTAAGGGCCAGGGCGGGGTAGAGAATGGTGGCGGCGAGGGTGCGGAGGTTGGGGCTGGGTGGCGTCCAGGTGAGGCCGGTATCGGCGAAGTATTCGCTGCGCTGCCAATGCTGCATGGGGATGACGGTGAGCTGGGCGTGGAGGCCGGGCTGGGTGGCGGGTGGAAGCTGGATGGGCGCTGGCGAGCCGATGTCGAGCGCGCGGGCGTCGAGCAAGGTTGGCTTCAGCTGAACTTCGACCGCCTGGGCGTTGAAATAGCGGGCGAGCTCACCGAAGGTCAAGCCGTGGCGGACGGGCAGAGGCATGAAGGCGATGTAGGAGTCGGTGCTGAGATCAGAGACGAGGCCTTGCGGTGGTGCTCCGGAGATGGGATCGGGGCGGTCTAAAACGATGATGGGGATGTGAGCCTTGGCCGTGGCTTCGAGGAAGTAGCCGAGCAGGGCTTCGTACGTCCAGAAGCGCACGCCCGCATCCTGCAGGTCAACGACAACGGCGTCCAGGGGTTTGAGGTCGGCTTGTCTGGGGTGCTTGTCGGCGGGATGGGGTCCGTAGACGCTGATGACAGGGATGTGGGTAGTGGGGTCCTGCTCGGAGGCGAGGTGGTCCGTATCCTGCTTGCCGAGGAGGCCGTGCTCGGGAGTGAAGATGGTGGTGAGGACGATGGCGGGGTCGGCGTGGGCGAGTTCGGCTAGCACGTCGATGGTGCGTCGGCCTTTGGAATCGAGGCCGGCTTGGTTGGTGACTAGGCCTATGCGGAGGTGGTTGTTGTGGCTTGCGGCTAGTTGTTTGAGGGCGGCGAAGTTGGTTTGCTCGAGGACGTCGATGCCAGAGAGAGTTGGTGGAGCTGGATCGGCGTTGGCTGTAACTGCAACTTCTGAAAGGCTTCGATCTGTCAGCTTATAGCTTTCGAGCTGAAAGCTGACAGTTGGACTCGGGGCATTAGAGTTTTGCGTGGTGAGGCCGAGGGCCTCGGCGGCGGCGGTGGCGACCTGGCCGCGCAGGGTGGAGATGGGAGGTGCGCCGCGGGGATGGATGGCGTTGGCGAGCAGGATGACGTAGGTGTCGGAGACGGGGTCGAGCCAGAGGCTGGTGCCGGTGAAGCCGGTGTGGCCGAAGCTGCCGGGGTGTTGCCTGGTAGCGATGGGGAAGATGGTGCCTCGGGGGCGGGAGAAGGGGGAGTTGATGTCCCAGCCGAGGCCGCGCTGGGCTACGCCGGTGGTGGTCTCACCCGTTGGGGTAAAGATGGTGGCATTGGTGGCTGCCGTGGCCGGGGCTTGGGGGCTGGTGGCTTCCTGCAGGGTCGACTGCTTCAAGGGAAACGGCCCGGTGTTGTGGAGGAGCTTTTCGAGCAGGGCGGCGCAGAAACGGCTGGCGTCTTCGGCTGTCGAGAAAACGCCGGCATGGCCGGCGACTCCGCCCATGCGGCGGGTAGTAGGGTCGTGGACCGTGCCTCGGAGGAGGTGGTCGAAGTTAGGGTTGGTGGTGGGGGTGCCCTGGTCGTCGTGGGCAGTGGAGGCGGTGCGATCGAAGGCGAACGGTGGCAGGGTGCAGATGTTCCGTCCGCAAGCCCTAAGGGGTTGATTGAGTGCTCTCAAGTAACGGTCGTAATCAGGGTCCGAGTGACCGTATGCGGGTGGTCGCGGAAAGCTGCACGTGCAGTAAGAGGTTATGTATGCGGTCTCACTCATGCCAAGGGGCACGAAGATTTGCGCCTTGGCATAGTCATCAAGAGTTTCCCCGGAGATCATCTCGACGAGCGCGCCCAAAGTGATGAAGTTGATGTCGGAGTACTTGAAGGTCAGGCCGGGTGGGCCGTAGAGGACCGATGCCATGGCGCGGCGGATGCTTTCGGCTTTATCGGGGGCGGCAAGGCCCCATGAGTCTTTGAGGCTGATGTCTTCGGGGAGGCCGGAGTAGTGGGTGAGTAGCTGGCGGATGGTGATCTTCTCTTTGCCGTTCTGGGCGAACTCGGGGAGGTAGTGGGCTACGGGGGTGTCGAGTTCCAGCTTGCCTTGCTCGTAGAGTTGCAGGATGGCGGTTGTGGTGACGAGGACCTTGGTTAGCGAGGCCATGTCGAAGATGGTGTCGGTGGTCATGGGCTCGGCGGGAGATGGCTTGCCGTCGATACCTGGTTCGCCAGCCAGCTTGCGGTTGCCGTAGGCCTGCTCGAAGACGATTTTGTTATTGTGGCCGATGAGGAGGACGGCGCCGGGGAGCTTATGGGCAGCGATGGCTTCGTTGATCAAGGCGGATACGGGGGCAAAGTCGTACGTGGGGGATGAGTTTGTGACCGGTTGAGACCCAGTTCTCAAAGGTGAGACCTGGGGCACCCGGTCTTGTGGCTGGGCGAACGGGGTCGCGAGGAAGAGGAGCATGGTAGCGATTAGGGTGGCTCGTTTGCGGGGGAGGGTGATACTGAAGAGCGAGCCGACGGCGAAGGTGACGGCCGAGCCGATGAGGACGTACCAGGTGAACGCGATGTGCGGGAGTGTGGGCATAGGGAGGAAGGGCTGGAGGAGAGACGCTTGCCAGAGAGTGAGGTTGGTGGCGAGACCGGCGATCATGCCGAGGATGGCTCCGGTTTGGGTGGCCCCGTATCTGGAAGACCGGCTTGTCAGGGTGCCGAGGAGGAAGACGCCCAGCAGGCAGCCGTAGGCGACTGAGGCGATACTGAGGCCGGTTTCTACGACGTGGCCCTTGCCTCCCGCGTGGACGGCGTAAATGGCGATGGCGAAGAGGATGACGGCCCAGAAGACGGTGGAGAGGCGGGAGATGAGCGTGGTGTTTGTTGAAGGTGTCGCAAGCTCCAACCCAGGTCTCAGGTGCGAGACTCGGGGCACCCGGGTTCTGTGCTGCTTCCAGGGGACGTAGAAGTCGATGACGGTGGTGCTGGCGAGCGAGTTCAAGGCGGCCGATAGGTTACTCATCGCTGCCGCGAGAATGGCGGCTACAAGTAGCCCGGCGATGCCGTGCGGCATCTCGTGGACGATGAAGGTGGGGAAGATGTAGTCGTTGGTGCGGAACGTGGCGGTATGGGTCGAGTAGAAGACGAAGAGGCCGACGCCGATCAGCAGGAAGAGCAGGAATTGCCCGAAGATGACGACGCCGGAGCTGAGCAGGGCGAGGCGAGACTCGCGCAGGTTGCGGGCGGCGAGCATGCGCTGGACCATGAGCTGGTCGGTCCCGTGCGAGGCCATGGTGAGGAACGTGCCGCCCAGTACGCCGGCCCAGAAGGTGTAGGACTTGGTAATGGTGAACGAGAAATCGAGCCAGTGGAACTTGCCCAGCGGCGCGGCGACGGCGTGGATGTGAGCCCAGCCGCCGGGCACGTGGGCACCCAGAGTGAAGAGCGCGACGACGGTGCCGGCGACGTAAAGCGTCATCTGCACGACGTCGGTCCAGATAACGGCGGCCATGCCTCCTTCAAACGTGTAGAGCAGCGTGAGCGCACTGATGATGGCGATTGAAAGCGTATCGCCCGTGCCGATGGCGACCGAGACGACGATCGAGATGGCGAAGACGCGAACGCCCTCGGCGGCGGCTCGGGTGAGCAGGAATAAGCCCGCGGTGAGTTTATGCAAAGCGTGGCCGAATCTGCGATCGATGAGCTGGTAGGCGGTGAGCATCTCTCCGCGGAAGTAGCGCGGCAGGAACAACGCCGCCACGACAATGCGGCCAAGCATGTAGCCGAGTACGACCTGCAGGAAGCCGAGATTGCCCGCGAAGGCGACGCCGGGGATCGACACGATGGTGAGGGTGGAGGTTTCGGCCGAGACGATGGAGAGCGCGATAGCCCACCAGGGAATGGTGTTGTCGGCGAGGAAGTAGGATTTTAGGCTGCTTCCTTGCTTGTTTCTTCCGTCCTTATTACGCCGGCTGAATTGCAGGCCGAAGATCGTGATGGCGACGAGGTAGAGAGCGACGAGTACCAGGTCGATGGGAGACAGGTGCATGGGGCTCGTCGGCATGCCCGTATGATAACGGGCTTGTAGTCTTAGAGGCACGGGAGTGAGGGCGGATGGCGTATTTTGTTGGGCTGGATAGCGGCGGCACCAAGACGGTGTGCTGGGTGGGAGACGAAACGCGTGTGCTGGGCCGGGCGCAGTGCGGCACCGTGAAGCTGACGCGCGTGGGCCAGGAGGTGGCGACCGAGCGGCTGCGGGCGCTGCTTGTGGAGGCAGCTGCGAATGCTGGCGTCGATCTGCGGGCGGTGATGCGGACGTGCATGGGGTTAGCTGGCTTTTCGATAGCCGAGGTGCGGGACTGGGCGGCGCGCGTGGTGGGCGAGTTGGTCGGGGGCGAGGTGGAGGTGTGCGGAGATGACGAGATTGCGCTCGATGCGGGCTTTCGCGGCGGGCCGGGTGTGCTGGTGATTGGGGGGACGGGGTCGAGCGTGATGGGCCGGTGTGCGGATGGAACAAGGTTTACGTGCGGAGGCTGGGGGCCGGGTGTGGCCGATGAGGGGTCAGGGTTCTGGATCGGACGGGAGGCAGTGCGGCAGGGCTTTCGGGCGATGGATCGCGGGATCGAGACCGGGCTGGTGGAGGCGGTGCGGCTGGCCTGGGGGGTGGCGGACGCGGGAGCTGTGGTGGGGTTTGCGAATGCGCGGCCTGGCCCGGATTTTGCGGCGCTGGTGCCGGCGGTGGTGGCCTGTGCGGAGGCCGGCGACGAGGTCGCGAAGGACCTGCTAAGGCGCGCGGGTGAGGAGCTTGCGGAGCAGGTGGGGGTGGTTTGGGCGAAGATGCAGGCGCGGGGCGAAGTGTGCGATGGGGTGGCGTATACGGGGAGCATTCTCGAAAAGGTTGGACTGGTGCGCGAGGCGATGGTACAGGCGCTGCCACCGGGGCTGCGGTTGATGGAGGCGGCGGTGAATTCGATGGATGGGGCGCTTTGGCGGGCGCGGGAGGGGCATGATTCATCAGCTGACAGCTTGTTAGCTGGAAGCTGACAGCTGGACGATGAGGCGGCCTTGGAGATAGGTGGCTTCCAGGTGGCCGGTGGGGCTCCACTGGTTGAAGTTGGCGGGCTGGCCGGGTGTGGGCGGGTAGGCGAGACCGAGCATGGCGGCGGGTTGGGCGCTGGCAGCGCGGACGGCTTCGGCGAGGGTGCAGTGGGTGAAGGCGACGAGGTTTTGCACGGCGCAGTCGAGGGTGAGCACGGAACCGGCGAGGGTTTCGGGGAAGTCGGTGAGGGTGGCTTTGCCGTCTCGGACGGTGACGGGCAGGCCGGCGAGTGCGTAGGGGCCGTCGGGCATGCCGGTGGCGGCCATGGCGTCGGTGACCAGGATGGCTCTTTCCTGCTTGAGCTTGTACCAGAAGCGGACGAGCGGCGGGGCGACGTGGATGCCGTCGCAGATGAGTTCTGCGTACAGGTTTTCGCTATCCAGGACGGCGCCGAGGATGCCGGGTTCGCGGTGGTCGAGCGGACGCATGGCGTTGAAGGTGTGGGTCGCGGAAGAGGCTCCGACGGCCATAGCGGCCTGAGCCTCCGCGTAGGTGGCGTTGCTGTGGCCGAGCGAGACGCGGACGCCTTGCCGCGTGGCGTGGCGGATGAGGTCCAGTGCGCCAGGGCTTTCGGGGGCGAGGGTGAGGAGTTTGATGTGGCCGCGGGCGGCTTGCTGGAAGCGGTCGAAGAGCGGGATGCTGGGCGTTTGCAGCAGGGCGGCGGGGTGGACGCCGCGCTTAGCGTGCGAGAGGAAGGGGCCCTCGAGGTGGATGCCGATAGGGGTGGCTTCGTCTTGAGGAGTGGGCGAGTCGATCTGGGTGGCGACGCGTTCGAGAGCTGCGAGGGTGTCGTCGACGGACGCGGTGACGGTGGTCGGGAGATAGTGGCTGGTGCCCCGGCCGGCAAGGAAACGGCCGATGATGCTGAAGCCGGCGGGGGTGGCAGACATGACGTCGCGGCCGGCGCAGCCGTGGATGTGGATGTCGAGGAAGGTGGGGGTGAGGATGGATTGGGATTGGATGGAGGCGTCGGTGGCGATGTCGGTGATGAGGCCTGAGGCGTCGATCGCGATGATGGGGTAGGCGATCTCGCCGATGGGAGTGATGAGGGTGCAGGCGGTGAGGTTGGGCACTGGCGAGATCTCCTTTCCGAAGGGGTATGCCCCCCTGGTATCTTTTGTGCAAAATCTTCAAACGATTGAGGTTATGGGGTGGGCGTACCCCCTGGATCTGTGTTCATTCTTCCTTGGCGGCTCAAGCCCGTTCATGGCTCAAGCGTAGAGCAAAAGCAGATCCCTGCGGGATGACAAACTTCCTTGGCGGCTCAAGCCGCCGGTTGTGGTTCAAGCGTAGAGCAAAAGCAGATCCCTGCGGGATGACAAACGAGGGGTTTGCCATCCCGTGACGATTCGTGGTGGTCAAACCCGGAGTCGGGGCGCTCCGAAGCGGAACAAGCAACGTGGAGAGCCGCTATGGCGATTCTTTACTTCGATACCTCTATTTTAGCTAAGTGGCTGGGGTGAACATGCCAACTATTTTTGGATCGGAAAACCCGTCGTTGTTGGGGATTTCTCGTTTTCCAGAGGCTTGGGGGGTTGACAAGGAAACGCAGGTCCTTCGACTGCGTCCCTCGCAGGTGCGCGAAGCACTTCGCTCAGGATGACAATTTCTGTGATGGAAGGCCGTGGGTTGGCAGCTAGAGCGGATTCGCAGATGGTGTAGAGGAACAGGCAACTGCAAGAACAACCGCAGATCCCTTCGGGATGACAACAAAAAGGCCAAAGCCACACCACACCATCAGCAAATTAGCTCTAGTGGGAAGGGAGGCCGAGGTCGGTAGCGGGGGGGAGGGACTTGGTTTCGGCGTATTGCTTCTGGGCGGTGCGGAACCTTTCGTTGCGGGTAATCCAGAGTTGGATCGTGTTGTCGTAGTGCTCGAGGACGGGGCGCAGAGCGTAGGGTTTGTTGCTCCGCAGCCAGGCTTGCTGGTAGAGGTCGCGGAGCAGCGAGTAGGTGTCGATGAGGTCGCGGAGGCGGCCGTTGATGCCGCGGATGTCGGAGAGTTCGGTCGCGGCGGTGCGGTGGAGCTTGGGGTCGCTGCTGAGGGCGGCGGTCTGGGCGCGAGCGTAGCCCTGGATGATTTCGTCCGAGAGCTGGAACTTGAGGCCGATGAAGTCGAGACGGCGTGCGCCGAGTTCGAGAGCGTCGAGGGCGTCGGGGTTGTGGAGGGTGGTGGGGTTGGAGGGGAGCTGGTTGACAGGGGAGGAATGATCCCAGGTCTCAGAAGCGAGACCTCCACCCCAGCGATCAAGTTCGATCGTTGGGGACCCCGGACCTGGGGCACCCAAATTTGTGGTGGGTCTAAAAGCAGATCCCTCCGCTTCGCTGCGGGATGACAACAAGTTCTGGGCGGGGTTGGCGGCGCGGACGTTGGCGATGAGGGTGAGGGCGCGCTCGGCGTGCAGGCGCAGGTCGTGGGTGTAGGGGCGGATTTTTGCCGCTACGGGCTGGCCGTCTTTGCTCCAGGGGTCTAGCCAGAAGATGCCGTCCGAGCCGTCGCCGACGTGGGCCTGGTTGCGCAGGATGTCGTGACACTTCATGAGCTCGATCTGGGCTTCGTTGAGGGCACCGGACTGGTCGCCGTGGAAGACCTGCGCGAAGGATTGCTGGAAGGCGCTGATGCTGGACTCGCCGGGCTGCCAGGAAGCAGCGGCGCCAAAGAGGAGGCCATACCAGTTGTTGTTGGCGAGGGCTTCGCCGTCGTCGTACCAGACCGTGTTGAGGACGCCGGTTGAGTGCTGGCGCTGGCCTTCGGCGACGAACTGCTGGATATTGACGAGGGCATCGTTCGAGTTGGGCCAGACGCTGGACCAGTTGTTGATGCCGGGCGCGACCCAGGTCTCGAAGCCGGCAGCCGTAAACGGATTGAGGAAGCTGGCAAAGCCCTTGGCAGGGTGCGGGGTGTACCACCAGGCGACGGCGATGGTGTTCTGTTTAAAGGATGCGGGAAGGTTGCGGAGGATATCCGGATTGATGCGGTCGGGGGTGCCGGCGCCGACGCTGGAGTATGCCGTGGCTCCCTGAACGATGGATTGGGCGATATCGCCCCAGAAGAGGATTTTGCGATGCAGGGGAGCGAGCGTGGTTTGGATCTTCTGCACGAAGTCGAGGTAGACGGGACCGAGGCCGCGGGCGTCCACTTCAGCCTTCGTCTGGCCCAGGCCGAGGTCTACGGTTTCGTCGGCGCCGATGTGAAGGAAGGGGCCGGGGTAATCGGCGGCGAGTTCGGTAAACATCTGCTGGATGTAGGTTAGCGAGCCGGGCTCCCCCGGCGCGAGCACGGTGCCGTGTGTGGTTTCGGCCAGCTTGCTGTACTGCTCCCACAGGAGGTTGTGGTGTAGATGGCCGAAGGCTTCCTGGTCGGGGATGACGGTGACGTGGAACTGGGCGGCATAGGCAGTCAGCTCGCGGGCGTCGGCGGGCGAGATGCCGCCGCCTGGGGGTGCAGGCAGGGGATTCGAGGTGTATTGCTGGGTTTCCTCGAAGTAGGGGGAGTAGACGTTGAGCTTGTAGCCGGCTAGGGTGCGGATGAGGTATTTCTGGAAGGCGAGCGAGGAGATGGGACCGCGGGAAAGGTCGTCCTGCATGCCGCGATAGCGCATGGCGGGGAAGTCGCGGACGGTGGCGAGGTTGATCTGCGCGTCGGGGCCGTCGCCGGTGATGAGCTGCTGGAGCGTCTGGGTGGCGTAGAACAGGCCGGCGGCGGAAGCGGCTTCGAGCTTAAGGCCATTGGGGATGGGCGTGATGGTGTAGCCTTCGGCCTGGGCTTCAGCCGCCATGGAGGCGCGTCCGAGCTGGATGGTAAAGGCTCCGGAAGTGGCGATGCGCCGGGCTTCGAGCGAGCGAGTCAGCTGCTGGGCGGTGAAGTTGTCCCCTGGCTCGCTGGTGCAGGAGTTGCAGGAGATGTGCAGGCCGGCGGCGAGGGGCTGGCTGGTGCCGGGGCGGAGCTCCCGCGGCATGGGGATGAGGTGCAGCGCGGGCTGGCTCTGGCTTTGGTTCTGGCTTTGGGCAGAGAGCGTGCAGCAGAGCAGGGCAGAGGACAGGCCGGCCACATACGCGGCGGCAGAGCGAAGAGAAGGCATGTGACTGAGGGTAAATGAGAGCCTTTGCGGATGCGGCTCGAAACCGTGTGCAGGGTTGTCGGATCGAGTTCCACTTTCACGAAGTTTCCGTGAAAATCGCACAAATTCTTTGTCTGTTCACATTTGTTTGGGAGCATAGACGCAAGCACAAGACAGATGCAGCACGGGAAACCCAGGGCCAGGTACAGGCATTCTCCGTGTGTGGCTTTACCCAGATGCGCTTGAGCGGCAGGAAAACTCCAGAGAGGCAATACATGAACAAGCAGACAAAGGCAGCGATAGCGGCCATGATGTTGATCGGCACGCTGCCGATGGTGGCACAGCAGTCGGAGACCAAGGTGGTGAAGGTGGCTCCGGGGCAAACCAAGAAGACGGTGATTCATCGCAACAACGGCGCGACTGACACGGTAGTCAGCCAGGGCGCGAGCACCGGCACGACGCACCGGACGCATCACAGGACGACCCGGCACACGCCGGTCCACCATGCCCCGGTGGAGAGCGCGACGGCTCAGGAACTGCGCGATCTGCGTGAGAAGCAGGCGGCGCAGCAGGCGGAAATCGACGCCTTGACGGCAGCCGGAGCGGCCAAGGATGCGGCCCTGGCGCAGGCTACGGCAGCCAGTGCGGATGCCCAGGCACAGGCCCAGCAGGCGACCTCGCAGGCGCAGAGCGTGACCACCACCGTGCAGGCCAACACGGATGCGGTGCAGAAGCTGCAATCGAATGTAAGCGACCTGCAGACGACCAACGCCGGCCTGGCCAACACCATCATCGCGAACAAGGCCGAGCTGACGGATAAGATCGACAATCCGCTGGCGATCCACTACAAGGGCGTGACGATTACGCCGGTAGCCTTCTTCGCGTTTGAAGG
Source organism: uncultured Granulicella sp. (assembly GCA_964282835.1). Taxonomy (GTDB): domain Bacteria; phylum Acidobacteriota; class Terriglobia; order Terriglobales; family Acidobacteriaceae; genus Edaphobacter. The sequence goes on along the minus strand of OZ196157.1, from coordinate 2,747,237 downwards.
TGTGCTGCGCCAGCGCTCCTTGAACTCAGATATTAATACGCCCTTCAACACGATTCCTTATCCAGGTTCGAGCGAAGCGCATGTGAGCGAATTGAACTTCACCGCGCGGCAGACCCGTCTGGGTGGACTTTTCGAAGGCAAGGCGGCCAACTACAAGCTGTCCGGCTACTTCGAGACCGACTTTTTGAGCGCTGCGTCTACTTCGAACTCCAACCAGTCGAATAGCTATTCGTTGCGTGTTCGGCAGGCCTGGGGCAAGGCGGAGACGAATGGCGGCTTTGCGGTAACGGGCGGCCAGACCTGGTCGCTGGTCACCGAGGATGGCCGGTCGACCGATGTACGGACGGAAAAGCTGCCCAACACGGTGGACTCGCAGTACATGGTCGGCTTTTCGTGGGCACGGCAGCCGACCATTCGTCTGCAGCAGCGCTTTGGGCAAAAGTTCTTCGGTTCGGCGGTGACGTTGGCGGTGGACGCAGAGCAGGCGCAGATTCAATCGTTCGCGGCGACCAATGCCCCGGCAAACTTCTTCTTCGGCGGCGCAGGGGTGGGCGGCGGTCTGTTTGCCCCAACCACAAACTACGCCAACAACGTGGCACCGGATGGTGTGGCGAAGCTGGCCTTCGACTTTCCCCACTCGCATTTCGAGATCGGCGGACTGGTGCGGGCGTTCCGCGACCGCATCTTCCCGAGCATCGCTATCCCGAATACGACTCCGGGCAGCGTCGCCAATGCAGCCTTGCAGCCTTTCAACAGCACCACCCTCGGCGGCGGCGGCTTTGCCAGCGCGCGTGTGACCATCAGCAAGTATGTGGACATCGCCGCGCAGGGCATGGTGGGCGATGGCACGGGGCGCTACGGCTCGGCGCAGCTTGCCGACGTAACGGTTCGTCCCAACGGAACGCTTGAGCCGGTGCGCAATGCACACGGGCTCGGCTCGCTGGAGACGCATCCGAGCCCCAAGCTCGACCTCTACGCCTACTATGGCGGCGAGTACGCGCAGCGCACGCAGTATGCGACCGGGGTCACCATTCCCACCACGGTTGCCGGTGCGCCCTCCACGTTTGCTCAGCAACAGGTGGCTTACACCGGTTACGGAGCCATCAACGCCAACCTGACGGGCTGCGAGAACGAGCTGGCTGCGGTGCCGGCGCCAGGTGCTACCGGCTTCGGGGGCACGGACGCGACCAATGGCACCTGCCAGGCCTCGACGAAGTACATCTTCGAGGGCATGGCCGGGTTCACCTACAAGGTGGTCGCAAGCCCCAAGTACGGTCGCCTGCAGTACCAGACAACCTACAGCTACATCAGCAAGAACTCCTGGACCGGCATTACCGGCGGTACGCCGCTCGCCCCTACGTCGTTTGGTCGCGCCAAAGCTGTGGACAATCAGATTCACTTCAGCATGCGTTACTACCTTCCGTAGCCAGCGGGATTGGTTTACCAGAGGCACCCGAAGTTCGGGTGCCTCTTTGTTTTGGGAGGAACGACGGGTCCGTACAAGCTCAGGATCGTTGAGCAAGGTTGCGGCGACGAAAGGCCCGCGCTATCTTGAAGCAAGTCAGCAACGACGAAGTAACGATCCAGCACGTGGTTGCCACCTGTGGCGTGTGACACGGAGACAGGATTCAACGATGATTGTGGTGCTGATGGGGGTAAGCGGGTCCGGCAAGACGACGATCGGGACGCTTCTGGCGCAACGTGCCGGGGCTATGTTCGTGGATGGAGATGATTATCATCCCCCTGCGAACAAGCAGAAGATGGCCGCCGGTCATCCCCTCACCGACGAGGACCGGCAGCCCTGGCTCGAAGCCCTGAATCGTCTCCTGCAGGGATGGGCGGCGGCTGCTGCCAGCGGGATCCTGGCGTGTTCCGCTTTGAAGGCGACCTATCGCGAAACGCTGGAGACAGGGATGCCGGCAGACACCCTTCATTTCGTGCTGCTCGACGGCTCGCCCGCCATGATTGCGGCACGGCTTGCAACCCGACACCACGAATATATGCCGGGTAAGCTGCTCGACAGCCAGTTGAAGACGTTGGAGCCGCCGGAAGATGCGCTACGCGTGGTCAACGACCGCTCGCCCTTAGTGGTGGTCGATGAAATTCTCGATCGCCTGGGCTCACTGAAGCCCTGTGTGTAGGCGAGGCCAGAAGCCGTCCGAATGCCAGCAGGACGGGCAAAATGGATAAACTTCCAGGGCTTGCCCTCAGGAAGGCTTCATGTCCGTGCCCGAAGGTCCACCCAGCCACTTGGGGTTGTTGGCGGTTCCGTCGAAGATGCCGGAGGTCTTGAAGGGCTCGAACTTGCCGGTCATGGCTGCGTCTTTCGTCTTCGCGAGGAACGCGGTGGTTTGTTCCGTGGTGAAGGGCTTGAAAGTACGGGCGGCGGTCAGGGCCTGGTCGAGGATTTCCGGCTTGTCGATGCCCGTAATCACCACCGAGACCTGTTGCGACAAGCCATAGTGCAGCGCCTGCATGGGGTCGATGGTGCCGCTGCGCAGGATGTGCCCGTCGCCAAAGGTCTTCATGGCCAGCACGCCTGTTCCTGCCTTTTGTGCGACCGGAATGACATTGTGGGTGAACGAGCGGAAATGAGCGTCCATGGCGTTGACCGGCATCTGCACGGTGTCGAACTTGAAGCCATGCTGGGCGGCTATCTCGAACATGCGCAGGTGGATCTGCGGGTCTTTATGGCCGGTGAAGCCGATGTAGCGAATCTTGCCGGCCTTTCGGGCAGCCATGGCGGCGTGGATGGCTCCGTCTTCGGCAAAGATGCGGTCGGGATCTTCGAAGCGGATGATCTCGTGAAACTGCACCAGGTCGATCACGTCGGTGTTGAGCCTGCCCATGGATTGCTCGAGCTGCTTGTCGTAATCCTTGGCGGTGCGGGCGTCGAGCTTGGTCATCAGCAGAACCTTGTGCCGGTAGCCATCCTTGAGCGCCTGCCCCATGCGCACTTCGCTGATGCCGTCGTTATAGTCCCAGCAGTTATCCATGAACGTGATGCCGTTGTCGATCGCGGTACGGACCAGCTTGATCATGTCATCGGCGGGCACGGTACCATCCTTCGCGAGGTGGTAGCCGCCCATGCCGATGGCCGAAACGGTTTCGCCAGTCGTGCCGAGTTGGCGGTAGATCATGCCGGGCGCCTGCGGGCGCTGTACCGGAGCCTCTCTCGAGGTTTCTCCACTGGACTGGCCTCCCGATGGGCCGCCCGACTGGTCGCCCGTTTGGCCGAGCATGGGCGAAGCTGCGGCCAGTCCCGCAGCGACGGTTGCTGATTTCAGGAAAGCTCGGCGTTCCATCGGTGTCTCCTGCATGGCTTACCTCGGTCCCCTACCTTGGTGCTACTGCTCTTTATAGTTGCGAATGAGGCCACCGTCGACGAAGTAGGTGCTGCCGGTCACATAGGCACCTTCATCCGACGCCAGGAAAGCCACCACTCCGGCCACCTCCTCGGGCGTTCCCAGACGTCCCAAGGGGATGTTTCGCAGCAGCGCGTCAAGCTCCGGCTTGTTGGTGAGCAACGAGGCGTTGATGGGCGTGTTGATGGCACCCGGAGCGACGTTGTTGACCGTGATACCGACCGGCCCGAGCTCCATGGCGAGGTCGCGCATCAGCATGCGCATGCCGCCCTTGGCTGCGCAGTAGCTGGCAAAGTTGGGGAACACCATGTCTTCATGGACGGACGAGATGTTGATCACGCGCCCGGGCTTCTTGGCGTCGACGAGCTTCTGGCAGAAGCGCTGCGTGAGGAAGAACGCGGCCTTGAGGTTGGTATCCAGAACCAGATCGTAGTCCGACTCGCTGGCCTCCAGAAAAGGCGCATGCTTTTCCACACCCGCATTGTTGACGAGAATGTCGCATCCGCCAAGCTGCGAGTATGCTTGCTCGACCAGATTTTGCACCTCGGCCGGCTTGGTCACGTCTGCCTGCACGACGATGCTCTTGCCGCCTGCCGCTTCGATCTTCGAGCGCACGGCCTGGGCTCCCTCGGGGTGGCTGAGAAAGTCGATGACGACCGCGCAGCCTTCTGAAGCCAGGCGAATAGCGATACTTTCGCCAATACCGGACGAAGAGCCGGTGACGATGGCGACCTTGCCTTGGAACCGTGCGGCCATGGGAACCTCGAAGTGATGTTTCGGTGCTGCGTGGATAGATGCGCGGGCAAGCGCTCGCGAACGCCCACAGGCAAACGTTAACGGCGGCGGGCGCGAAAAAATTCGCTGAGCAGCGCGCTGCACTCCGCAGCCAGCAGACCTGCGCGCACTTCTACCCGGTGGTTCAACTGCGGGTGGTTCATCACCCCCAGCACGGAGCCGCACGCGCCCGCTTTGGGGTCGGTCGCGGCGTACACCAGGCGCCGCACCCGCGCGTGCAGCAGCGCCCCGGCGCACATCGCGCAGGGCTCGAGCGTGGCATAGACATCACAGCCTTCCAGCCGGTAATTGCCCAGCAGACGCCCGGCTTCGCGCAGGGCCACGATCTCCGCGTGGGCGCTCGGGTCGCTGGTGCCAATCACCCGATTGCGGCCGCGGGCGATGATTTCACCGGCGCGTACGACGACCGCGCCCACAGGCACCTCGCCGGCCTGCTCTGCCAGCCTTGCTTCGGCCATGGCCTCGCGCATCCAGCCTTCGTCTTCAAACTCGTCGCTCACCCCTGCGCCTCGATCCAGCTGCGGAAGAGCTGGACGATGGGGCCGAGCATGAGCGGGCCGCGCGATGCTTCAAAGGTGCCGGCGACGATTCGGCAGCGCATCCATTCGGAGTCGCTATGCTGCATGTGCTTTAGTTCGGCATTGGGCAAGCCGTCGAAGGCGGTGCCCTGAAGGTTGATCCTGACCGACCAGCCCGGCTTATCGAGCGTTTCGATGTGGATGCCGAAGCTGTTTTCCCACTGGCCGTCGCACTGCTGCAGATACCACTGCTCGAGCCAGAGAAAGTTGTTCATTCCGCGTCCGCCAGGATTTCGCCGCGTGTTCTCGGCTTCGACTCGGGCCCGAAGAAGCGTTCGATTTCCTTGGCCAGCGAGAGCAGCGCGGGGCGGCGCCGGGCAAGCTCGTCCTCGCCCAGGTGAAAGCTGCCGGCCCACACAGCTTCGATCCGCGGCAGGAGCGTGGAGGCAAGCATTTGCGCCGACGACAAGCCGCCGATCGCCGCCAGGATGGCCTCTTCTTCGGGCTCGTACTCGTCGGCGGGTGCGCCCTCCGCCAGGTGGCCCTCGGGGTCCGCGGCGCGAACGAGTTCCTGGATGGAGGTGAGATCGGGCGGCGGTGGCCAAGGCTTCGACATAGTGTCTATCCTAAATGTTCCACCCCACGCAAAATGCCGGGGAGAGCGCGCATCCTTCGTGCTCGCCCGGGGCTCTTACAGGATGTGCCTACGGCCATTGAACCCGAAGTGCTGGAAGGATTGCCCGAGCCCGATGCCGGCAGCGCGGCTGCGCCTGTGGGTAAGCTCTGGCGGCCTCGGCGTGTGGTTATTACGCCGGACGCATTGGCGCTAGACCACGGGAGGCTGATGCTCGAGCGCGCCGCGAGCTACGGGGCAGAAGTGATCAAGCTGAAGAGCAACCGTTTGGTCGGCCTGGCTTCATCAGGCAAGACGGGTGAGGCTGACGAACGCAAGGCCTATGCGCTAGCCAAGACTACGTTCGCCATCGTGGTCTCGCCGCCCGGGGCGCGCAAGCTGCAGCCCATTCCGCCTTCTGCCGACTGGCAGTTCCACGTGGCGCAGGGCTGCCCGGCGCACTGCCAATATTGCTACCTGGCCGGCAGCTTGAGCGGGCCGCCGGTGACGCGCGCTTACGCCAACCTGCCCGAGATCCTTGAGGGCCTGCGTACATACGTTGGCAGCGGCACGATTACGTCGAAATCGCGCGAGCGCGCTGCCGAGGGGACGACATTTGAGGCTTCCTGCTACACCGATCCGCTCGGCATTGAGCATCTCACCGGCGCGCTTGAAGAAGCTATCGACTTTTTCGGCGCCTGGGACGCGCCCGTACAGCTTCGCTTTACGACCAAGTTCGACGCCGTTGCCCGGCTGGCCGCGCTGCCGCATCATGGCCGTACGCGGATCCGCTTCTCGGTAAATGCCGCCGCGGTCTCGCGCGATTTCGAAGGCGGAACCGCCACGCTGGGTCAGCGCCTGCGCGCGCTGCGAACGATGGCTGAAGCAGGTTATCCGGTAGGCCTGACGGTCGCGCCCATCATGCCGGTAGAGAACTGGCAGGCCGAGTACACGACACTGTTCCGCGATGTGGCCGAGGCGCTTTCCGGCGTACCCGATGTCGATCTAACCGCCGAGCTGATTACCCACCGCTTCACGCCCGGATCCAAGCAGGTGCTGCTGAGCTGGTACCCGAAGACGACGCTCGACCTGCGCGAAGAAGCCCGGACGGAAAAGCGCAACAAGTTCGGCGGCTTCAAGTACGTGTACCCGAAGGACTCTATGGGCGAAATGAAGCAATGGTTTTATGCGGCCATCGGCAAGTTGTTGCCCGCCGCAAAGATTCTTTACTGGACCTAGTAAGTGGGCTACGAACGCGATATGTTCTTGCCTGATACTGTTCCTGTTATCAGGCGTGACCGCTGGCGGGTTTACCGCGGCTCCTGTTGCGTCATGCAATGCAGTGTCCCCAGCCCCCAAACCAGATCGACCGCATGAATGCCTACGACGCAGCGGTCTGGGAAGCACTCGGCAAGGGTATTCAGTGCATGCCGATCGTTGGCGTCGTTGAAGGTGGGCACTAACACCAGATCGTTGGCGATGTAGAAGTTGGCGTAGCTTGCCGGAAGTCTCTGGCCTTCAAAGACCACCGGCGAGGGCATCGGGAGGGTGACGATCTCAAACGGCTTGCCCTGCAGGTTGCGGGCAGCCTGCAGGCGGGCAAGGTTCTCCGCCAGCGGCAGATGATTCTCATCGCCGGTGTTGCGTTCCACGCACGTCACAATGCGGTTAGGCCCGACGAAGCGCGTGATGTCGTCGACATGCCCGTGGGTATCGTCACCGGCACAGCCGCGGTTCAGCCAGAGCACTTGTGCGATGCCGAGGTGCTCGGCGAACGCCTGCTCAAGCTGCTCGCGCGACACGCCCGGATTGCGTTGCTGCACTTCTGAGAGCAGGCATTCTTCGGTCGTCAGCAGGATGCCGGCCCCGTTGCCGTCGATGCTCCCACCTTCGAGCACAAGCCTGTGTTCCGAGCCATCGGCAAGTGTCACGCAGGGCTTGCGCTGCGCCATCCCGTACAGCTCCGCCACGTGCTGCGGGATCATGTCGTCGCGACGCCAGTTGTCGTACTTGGCCCATGCGTTGAAATGCCAGTTGGTCAGCGAGAGTACGTCGTCGGCATCCTTGGTGAAGATCGGGCCGGAGTCGCGCAGCCACACGCGGTCGGTGGGCCATTGATGAAAGTGCAGCCGGGCCATGTTGGCGCCGCTGCGCTTCAGCATGGCGCCGGCGCGGCGCTCGGCAGGCTCATTGTTCACCAGCACATGCACGTCTTCCACGCTCGAAAGATGCCGCACGATTTCCGCATACACCCAGGGGATGGGCTGAAACTTGCCCGGCCAGTCTTCCGGATTGTGCGGCCAGGCGAGCCATGTGGCGGCATGGGGCTCCCACTCGGCGGGCATGCGAAAGGGCAGGGCATCGGGTCTGTTCATCACCGCTTATTCTAGCCGCTGGACGCTTGGCTGCTTCACGCCAGCCCGACAACGGCGCGAGCGCTGCTCTTCATCCAGATGCAGGTAGGCCCGGAAAAGAGAAGACCCGCCCAGGGGACGGGTCTGATGAACACCGGTAGCCTCTACGCGTCGCGACCGCAGCCGTGACTCATCACGATCTGCTTGCGCCACTCTTCCATGGTCGCGTAGACGATGCAGCTATGGCCTGTGGCTGTGTCGACGCGCCAGGTAAGGCTGCCCTGCCGGTACCACTGGTACATGCCGGAGCCGCCCAGGCGCATGCCGTTGGGGGCGTTGGGGGCGGCGGTATCGCCTGCGGGCGCACCGGTCTGCAGGGCGGCCGTAGCGCTGCCACCGTTGCTGAAGTGGTGGTCGAGGCCATTTTCATCCTTGCGCAGATCCTGGCCGACTCGCTGTGGCAAAGGTTCGTGCGCCGATCCCTGGGCAACGTCCTGCGCGGGCACCTGGCTGGGTGTAGCTGCGGTATCGGCCGTGGCGTTCCGTGCGGATTCACTCTTGTGCTCGCTTTGCCCATCCGGGGTATCGCCGGAATTCTCACGGTCAAACGCGGCTTTCTGGTCCGGCGACATGCAGCCGACGCAATGCACGGCCCCGCTGTCCAGATCTTTGCCCTCCCGGTATCGCTGGTAGCCGTAATAGATGCCGACGACAATCAGGATCGCAATGACGATCCCCAGAATCCTGCTTCCCATGCCCATCTCCCTCGGCCCGCCAGGCGCCGGTCTGTGCTGCACAGAGGCAATTGGCGCTGCCCCGATTAAGTGCAACTTCAATCACTATCTCTTACCCACAGCCATTCGTCGAGAGCTCACCCGAAAGTGCTGTTGACGAAGTAGCGTCCTCCAGGGTGTACGCGCTGTGCCTGCGCCCGCGTTATCATGGGTAGTGCTCAAATATTCCATCGTCGTGCCGTTCCACAACGAGGAGGAAAACGTGACCGCGCTCTACGATCGCCTGAAAGCGGTGATGGAGCATGTGCTTTCTGAATCGCGCGATACCTTTGAGCTGGTTTTCGTGGACGATGGATCCCGCGACCGCACCTATCGGCTGCTTGAGGAGATTGCCGCCGTCGACTCGCGTGTGCTGGTCATCAAGTTGCGCCGCAACTTCGGCCAGACCTCAGCCCTGGCCGCCGGTTTCGATCACGCGCAGGGCGAGTTCATCCTGGCCATGGATGGTGATCTGCAGCACGACCCGCTTGAGGTGCCGCAGTTCCTGGCCAAGCTTGAAGAAGGCTATGATGTGGTCTCCGGCTGGCGTTCGCAACGGGCCGATAACATGCTGCTGCGCCAGATACCCAGCCGCGCCGCCAACTGGCTGATGGCTGCGCTCTCGGGCGTGGCGATCCACGACTTCGGCACCACCTTCAAGGCCTACCGGCGCGAAGTGATCCAGAACATTCCGCTCTACGGCGAGATGCACCGCTTCATCCCCGCGCTGGCCAGCTGGTACGGCGCGAGCATCTGCGAGATCCCCATCTCCAATGCCGCACGTACGTCGGGCAAATCGCACTATGGCCTCAGCCGCACCTTCCGGGTCTTCTTCGACCTGCTGACGATCCGCTTTCTGCTGAAGTACATGACGCGCCCGCTGCATTTTTTCGGGGTCATCGGCACGGCCGGCATCCTGATGGGCGGCGCGATTTCCACGTTTCTGGTTGCCCTCAAGCTCATCACGCACGGCGCTATCCACGACGATCACGCGCCCCTGTTTACCCTGGCCACCGTTCTCATCCTGGGCGGTATCCAGATGCTGGGCATCGGTCTGCTTGGTGAGTTGCAGGTGCGCCACTTCCACACTGCCGACCACCGCGCCCCCTACGCGGTCGATCGCGTTCTGCGGCTTAGAAGCAGCGAAGAAAACATCCTCCACTAAAAGCGGATTGCTCCCGCTCCCGAGCAACACGCAGGTCCTTCGACTCCGTTTGGCGATGAGACCCGCCAAAGTACGCTCAGGATGACAGTAGGTTATGGGCAACCCATCACCTACGAATATGTCGACCACCTAACGCGGAATGTTTTGGGGGGGCGCTTTCAGCAGGAACGTAAGGCTGAAGCCCGCCGTATCGATGTGATTGCGCAAGCTGCGGTTGTAAATGCCGGATAACGTGACGTGTCCGTTCAGCGGAACAACATCCAGCGTGTTGGTAAAGCCGTTATCTTCGGCCGCGCCTTCGTTGGTCGCCGTGGTCTTCTTTTTCTTGCCCTTGCCGGTTGTCGAGTAAACGATCTGGCTGGTCAGCGGCAGGTCTTCATAGGCATCCGCGGAGAACGTCATCCTGCGCGGCAGACTGAGCGCGGTGCCTGCCTGGAAATGTGCGAGTTCGCCTACGCTTGTGTAGGAGCGGCGAACCCGTGTGTCCTGGAGCGAGGAGGAGTCGCCGATGCCGATCTCAACATCCGGCGTGAAGAGGCCCAGGCTTCTCTCAAAGTGGTTGTTGACCCCGTAAGTATATTTGCCCGCGCCCAGACCGTAGCCAGGATTGCCGGTCGGGAAGCCAAGCGTGGCGGTCACGTTGTAATCGACGAAGGGGAAGCTTGTCTCGTAGTGGCCGTTCAACGCGGCGTCACCTACGGCGTGGTACTTGGTCGCATAGCTGCTGGTGGGCCGCACCGCCGTCCCCCCGGTTACCAGGACGTTGATGTAGCTGTACACCGGAAGCTGGAAATCCGCCGAAAAATGGCCGTCGAAGCGATAAGCAAGGTTCGGCGTCAACACGGACGACCAGCCGTTCGATGAATCGTGCTGTAACGTAGTGCCCAGCGAAACGTTATAACCCTTGACGTAAGGAACGATGCCCGCCGGACCTTCGTCGTTGGTTGTGGCTTCTGACGTCGCGGAGCCGACATCGACGGGACCCTTCTGGGCGAGAGCTCCAGCGGTGGCAAACAAGAGCGTAGCAAAGGCGAGCAAGGGCTTACGCAAAGGAAACTCCGGGGAAAGTCGACGGGTACGAGACTGAAGTTACAGGGCTGGTCCGTCGTTGTCAGTGAAACCCTGACTTCTGCAAACATGTTGCGCAATCATCATGATCCCGATGCGCGTGTTACCAGACGAGTCTTCCCTCAACGCCCGGTCCGATCCGTTGCGCTCAGGTTCGGTGCCTGCAGCTCCTGGTTGATGCCGCGCAGCAGATCGTCGTCAGAAAGAGCCGGTCGCGTTCCCCGCAGCACGAATGTGATCCCGAACGAGACAGTATCGTCATGGAAGCGCAGGCTGCGGTTGTAGTACCCGGAAACCGTGGTGCGGCTGCGAAGGGGTATGTCGAGGGTGTTGGTAAAGCCGTTATCCTCGGCGATGCCGCGGCCCGCGACGACGCTGATGGTGGGCGCGTTCGGCCGTGCAATCGTTTCGTAAATCTTCTGGTCGCCGATAGGAAGCTGCTCATACGCGTTGGTTGCGAACGAGGCGCCGAACATCAGGGGAAAGGCCGTGCCGGCCTGGAAGTGAGCGAGCGGACCCAGCGTGGTGAAGTTGCGATTCAGCAACTGGTCGGCAAGGGTGGACGAGTCGCCGATCCCAATCTCGACGTACGGCGACATTCGGTGAAACTGGTGATCGAAATGGTTGGAGAGGTCGAAGGTGGCGCGGCCGGAGGAAAGACCGTGATTCAGATCGCCCGTCGGCGCGGTGGCGGAAAGCGTCACCTGGTAGTCGAACAGGCGGGGGAGGAACTGGGCGTGCAGGCCGAAGAGTGTGTCGCCGAACTCCGCGCGTTGTGGCGAAAGCTCGCGCTGGCTGAGCGGAATCGTAAGGTCCTGCGCGGCAGCCAGCCGGTACAGGTACACGGGCACGGTGATGTCGAAGGTGAAGACGGAGTTGAAGCTGTAGCCGACAGCAGGCTGGGCGAGCGTGGCATAGCCGCTTTGCGCATCGTGCAAGCCGGAAATCGTAACGCCCGCATTGAAGCCGCGCAGAAAGCTTGAAAGCCCCGGAACCTTGGGCACTTCCGAAGACTGCGTCGCGGCGCTGGTTGCCACCGGGGCAGGCCCATCCTGCCCTGAAAGCATACCGGGTAGAACCAGACACAGGGAGAGGACGAGTTGTCGGAAAAGAGGCAACGAGCTGCTCCCTGGCGCATAGGATGCCGCTCTAAGGATTGCACGTTGGGTTACAACTTGGCGAGGCCGGAACGACTTGCTTCCGGCCTCGTCGTCCCTTACCTGAACAGGCTCAGCGCTGTTCGATCGGGATGTAGGGTGCCGGGTATTCCGGTCCGGTATACTCGGCGCGAGGCCGAATCAAGCGGTTGTTGTCGTGCTGCTCCATCACGTGCGCGGCCCAGCCGGAAACGCGCGAGATGGCGAAAATCGGGGTAAACAGGTCAATGTCAATGCCCAACATGGTGTAGGTGCTGGCCGAGTAGAAGTCCACGTTCGCATTCAGCTTCTTCGTCGGCTTCACAAAGGCTTCGATCTGCTGGCTCATGTCGAACCATTTGCTGTCTCCCGCGGCCTTGCCCAACTCTCCGGACATACGGCGCAGGTGCGTCGCGCGCGGGTCTTCGGTGGTGTACACGCGATGCCCGAAACCGGAAATCTTTTCCTTACGAGCAAACATGTCCTTTACATATTCCACCGGGTCCGCTCCGGCCTTGTCGATGGCATAGAGCAGCTTCATGGTGGCCTCGTTGGCGCCGCCGTGCAGCGGCCCCTTGAGCGCCCCGATCGCGCCCGTAATCGCCGAGTGCATATCCGCCAGGGTGGCCGCGATCACGCGCGCGGCGAATGTGCTTGCATTCAGTTCATGGTCCGCATGCAGGATCAGCGCGATATCCAGCGTCTTGGTCGCGGTCTCTGACGGCTTTTCGCCGTTGAGCTGCCACAGAAAGTTGCCCGCGTGGCTCAGCGAGGGGTCAGCCTCGACGATCTGCTTTCCCTTGCGGATGCGATCGAACAGCGCCACGATCATGCTGATTTGCGCGGTCAGGCGAAAGCTCTTGCGCAGGTTGGCCTCGTGCGAGGAATCCTTCTCGTCCGCATCGTACATCGAGGCCAGGGAGACGGCGGTACGCAGCACCTCCATCGGGGTCGCGGAGGTGGGCACGCTGCGCAGAAACTCCACGATCTTCGGATCGAGATGGCGCGCGGCGGCAAGTTCCTTCGCGAAGGCGTCGAGCTCGGCTTTGCTCGGAAGCTGGCCCTTCCAAAGCAAGTAAGTAATCTCTTCGAAGGTCGACTTCTGCGCAAGCTCGTGAATGTCGATGCCCCGGTAGGAGAGCACGCCGGCATCTCCATCGATGAAGCAGATGGACGAAGTGGTGGCAACAATGCCTTCAAGGCCCTTGGGCGCGGCGGTAGCAGTCGACATAGAACGAATCTCCAGCGAGCGGCTCAAGTGAGCACTCAGAAAGTACTTACGGTTATAGCTCTCAGCCGCAAGGATTGTCACCCACTGTGAACGATAACCGGACAACGTGTCCGAAAAGCTGCCCAGTGCTCACTCCTCCGCTGGCCCGGCTAGTACGAGGCACTCAAACGCAGGTGAAAGCTACGCTGCGGAGCAACGGCATTACCCGAAAACAGACCACCAAAGTCGATCACATCAAGCCGGTTCGTCAGGTTGGTTCCATCGGCCTGCAGACGCACTTTCAGCGCCTCATTCTGATATAGATCGGCGCTTGCGCTCGCATTCAGAGACAACGCCGGGTCTACCCGGCCGCGGGCGAAGTTGATGCGATTCACCACGGTGGACCCATACTCGGCCAGCGCGTCGGCGGCCGTGCCTCCAAAGCTGAAAGGCAGGCCGGAATCCGTATTGATGCCCGCCGCCACCCAGAAGCGGCTGCTCGCCTGATACTGCAGGCGTGTCCGCAGGGTATTGCGCTGATCCTGTGAATCGGGAAAGTGGCCGCTCGGGTTGGCCGCCGCGGCGTCTGCGTCATCGCCCAGAAACAGCCCGCCGCTTACCGGATAGAACGCCGCGCCGACCTGGTACGAATAGCTCGCGTAACCCGTCATCCGGCCCAGCGCAAGCAGCTGCAGCTTGGCCTCGGCCCCATAGATGATGGCCTTGCTGAAAGAGATCGGATAGCTGACCCCGGTGTTCAGCAACTGGTCGTCGTCGGCGTAGTTACTCACGTTGCGCCGATAGCCGTTGGCGTCCAGCTTTAAATGGCGCGCGAACAGTGTCGTCAAGCCGCCCTCATAATAGTTGCCGCGCGAAGGCTGCACCGGCAGGCTCAGGAAGTCAGACTGGTTCAGATTCGTGATCTGCCCCGAGCTCGAAATCAGGATGTTTTCGTTTGACGGCGTCTGGAAAATGCGATCGTACGCAAAGTGGACCAGCAGGTTCCGTGAAGGGAAGTAGCGGCTCACTGCCAGGCGCGGGCTGAAGGCATTCTGGTTCAGCAGCAGCTGGTACTTGTCGTAACGCAGCCCTGCGGAAACGGTATAAGGGCCAAGCCGGATCAGGTCTTCGACGAATACACCCTGCTCCAGATCCGGACGATGCTGCGCAAAGGTAAGATTCGCCGGGGTGCCGTCGTCGAACTGCGTTGGGTCGGTAATGTTGTAGGCAAAAAACTCGTGCAGAAACGTCGTGTCGGATTCGACCCCAATCTTGATGTCGTTATGCGGCAGCTGCTTAAAGAAGGTCGCCTTCAAATAGCCTTCACGCGCGTTGTTGCGCTCGGTGGCGACGATCGGCGTCGAGGCCGCGTTCGAGAAAAGGTCGTTCTGGTAATCGCGCACCATGCCCGCCAGGTCGAGCAGCAACGTTGGCGAGAAAACATGGTGGTAGGCCGCCGTGCCGATCGTCTCGAAGTTGTCGCCCGTCTGCAGCTGGCCGGCCTGCTGTTGCGGCAGTTCGTTGGGAATCTCGAAGCGCGAAAGCTCGTGCCGCACATTCAGGACCATGTGGTCCGTGGGCGTAACGTCGCGTGCAAAGCGCGCGGAAAAGTCGCCGGTCGTCCCGTTGTTGGTGTAGTTTTCCGGCACGACCGGGTTCAGGTAGTGGCTCGACCGGCTGCCGGAAGCCGTAACCCCGAAGCTGTTCCTGCCCAAAACATCCTGCAAATCCACAAACGATTCGGCCGTCGCATAAGATCCACCCGTCAGCACCAGCTGCCCATGCAGGCCGGGGTTTGGATCGGCCTTCGTATTCAGCTCCACCACACCGCCCAGCTTGCGTCCATATTCAGCCGGAAAGCCCGCCGTGTAGATCGTGATCGAGTCCAGGTCGTCCGCCTCGACTTCAGGCCCGAAACTCGGCGAACGATTGTCGGTCAGCGGTATGCCGTCCAGCACAAACTGCGCCTGGTACTCCGACCCCCGCGGATGCAGCACTGCATTGCCTTCGTACAGCCATCCCGGCTGGGTCACGATCAGGTCCTGCACCGTGCGGCCCGGCAGCGAAGTCACTCGATCCTCAATCTCCTGCGCTCCAATGCGAGCGGACGACGCGGGCCGCTGCGCATCGATCTCCGCGTTCGACGCCGCGACGGTCACGGTGGTCTGCACACCCGTAACCGCAAGCGCCACCGTGCGGTCCAGCGGCAGGGGAGAAGTGATGCCGAACGTCCGCACCGCCGCCGAGAATCCCGGCTTTGCGATCCGCACCGTATACACCCCGAAGGGCAACGTCTGCAGGTCGATCACGCCGTTTGCGCTCGTCAGAAAGTGCTGATGATACTGGTTGGCAACGCTCTCCACGTCCAGCTCTGCTGCCACCGCCAGCCCTTGCGGGTCGACGATCGAGAGCCGCAACTCGCCGCTGCGCACCTGCGCGGAGATGTCGCAGAACGCAGCGCAGCAGAGGCAAAGAAAGCTGCAAAGACCTCGCGTGTGACGCTTCATCCGGCGCATCGACCTCTGCATAACGGTAGCGCGCACAACAGACACGCCTGCCCCAGCTTACCCTCAGCCCGCGACGCTTGACCAGTCACACCCAGTCACCCGGAAGCAACTTTTCTGGCATGTTTCCTGGCGCAAGAGGCTAGAATCATGGAGAGAAGCTTCTATCGGCAGTGGTCGGTAGCCGCGGTCAGACTTGTCATCGCACGATAAGGCATCAAGTGCAATCAATGCGTAAGTTGTGCAAGCAAGCCGAGGCCTGGAAACACCCACCAGGGAACGAAAGGAAGGGAACCATGCTGCTCCGCACGTTGCTGGCCGTTGCGCTGCTCTCCGCCGCCGCAAACGCCCAGAACTTCGACCGCACCCTCAACGTCTCGGCTTCTCCCGACCTCTACATCTCCACGCCTTCCGGGCGCATCCAGATTGTGCCGGGCACCGACTCTCAGGTACACGTGAGCGCCCACCTGCATGCGCGTGGCACTTTCGGCGGTGACGTGCAGAATCACATCAGCCAAATCATCGCCAACCCACCCATCCGGCAGTCCGGCAACACCCTGCACATCGGTGAGGTCGACCCCGAGCAGCGCGCGCTCTACAACAACATAACCATCGATTACCAGATCACCGCGCCCCGCTCCGTCGCGCTCAACCTCCGCTCCGGCTCGGGAGATATCGAGGTCGACAACCTCGGCCGCTACCTCAAGGGCGAGTCCGGCTCCGGCTCGATCCGGGCTCACGGCATTGCCGGTCCCGCCGAACTGCACACCGGCTCCGGAGACATCGAGCTCCAGCAGACCGGGCAGGGCAATGTCGAGGCCGCTACTGCTTCGGGCTCCATCCGCATCCAGGGCCTCGACGGCGGCCTCACCGCGCGCACCGGTTCGGGCGACATCGAGGCCGGCGGCCAGCTTGCCGGCCCGGCCCGCCTGCAGACCGGCTCGGGCTCCATCCGGCTGCATCTTGGCCCCGGTGCTCACTATACCCTCGACGCTTCCACCGCTTCGGGAACTATCCGCTTTCCCGGGAACTACAATTCCGATGCCCACCATGCTTCGGCGCCGGTCAACGGGGGCGGTCCCACCCTCGAAGCGCGTACCGGCTCGGGCGACATTGAAGTGAACTAGCCCAGCAGGAGCCCCGGCCATTCCTCGGGGGAGTCGCAGGTCGCGTCCGGCCCTGCGGCGGCAAGCGTTTCCGGCGAAAGCCCGAACGTACAACCGAGCACCCATGCGCCGCATGCCCGCGCCGTTTCCGCATCCACGTGTGAGTCGCCAACCATCACGGTTTCGCCCGGCAATACTGGCGCGCCCACCTGGCGGCCGGCCTCATCGATCAAACGAAGCAGCCCTTCAGGCTCCGGCTTCTTGGTCGCAAACGAGTTCCCGCCATAGTTCCTGAAGAAGAAGCGATCCAGCCCGAAATGCTCGCAGATCGCCCGTGAGGGCAGCACAGGCTTGTTCGTCAGCACCGCCATCGGGAGCTCCGGCCGCATTGTGCGCAGGCGCTCCAGCGCTTGCATCACGCCTGGATACACATAGGTGTAGTCGAGCTTGTGCACCCGGTAATAGCCGATAAACCAGAGATGCGCCTCGTTCACGAACGCATCGTCATGCGGGTCGGGCTGCTCGGCGATTAGGTGCGCGTGGGCCAGCGCCCGCCGCACCAGGGTCGTGGCTCCGTCGCCGATGTAGCCCGCGATGATCGCTTCCGGCAGACGCGGCTTGCCGAAATGCTCGAGCGTAGCGTTGACGGAGTTGCACAGGTCGATACGCGAATCGATCAGCGTCCCGTCGAGATCGAACACGAGCAGTTTCGGTTTGGCCGGAAGACTCATCGCGCGTTGCCTTGAGGGCCCGCGGGAGCGATCGTAAAGGCCTGTTGCACAATGAGCCATTGCAGGCCGCTGCGCCGATACACCGTCAGGTAATCGCCATGAACGTGGTTGATGCTGTGGGTCGCCCGGTCGGTAAGGTCTTCGATGTAGCCGCCGGAGTCGTAGGCCAGTTCGCCCGACTCGCTGGTGACGCGCGAGGTAAGCGCGACGGCCACGTCAGACCCGCTGAAGAGCGCAGTGTAGAACTGCCGGATTGCCGTCGCGCCCTCGACGTGGTTGCCATCCGGGCTGAGCACGCTTGCATCCGGCGCGTAATGCCCGGCGGACGAGAGCAGACGCTGCGCTTCCAGGTCTTCGATCCAGGCCTGCCGCAGCAATGCAAACGGCACCGGACCCTTGCCAAAGACAGGTGCAGCCGGCGTAAAGCTCTGCGCCCAGGCACCGGGCACAACCAGCATCAGCAACACCGCAGAGCAAACCCTCATGCCGTCTATCGTCTCACTTTCGCAGCCCGAGCGCGTGCAGCACATCCTGATCGACCACGGTGGCCGAGCCCTGCTTGGTGACGAGGCCGAAATCGGCCTGGTAATCCCACATGGCCCAGCCGATGAGCTTGCTCTCGAGCGCCGTCCGCACATCGCTGATCCAGACGACGCGCTGGGCCGGGTTCGAGTACGCCCGGTAGACGCCGAATTCCCCACAGTACAGGGGAACACCGCGGCGCTGCGCCCACTCCGCCATCGCCGCCACTTCAGCGCCCAGCCGGCTTGCATCCCAGCGCTCCAGGCCATAACGCTGCACCGAAAGCCGGATGTGCTCGTCCGGTTCCTGGCCCAGTACCGCCTGGATGTTCTCCGGAGTCGACGGGTAGGGAACACCACGCAGGAAGACCCAGCCCTGTGTGCCCCAAGTGGCGCCCTGGTGCGTGAACCACATGGGGTCGTACTCGTGGAACGTATAGATGACGTTTTCGTCGCGGACGGGTTCGAGTGCGAGCAGGCTGTCGATCTTGGAGTAGCCCGAAGCGGTCGCGACGATGGTATGACGCGGAGCCACTGCTCGGATGCGCGCTACCGCCCGGGCCTGGATACCCTGCCAGCGAAAGTAGTCCTCCATCTGCGGCTCGTTCATTACTTCGAAGAAGACTTTTTCGGGGTCGGTGCCGGAGAAGTGTCCCGCGAACGCGCTCCAGAAGGCAAAAAAGCGCGCAGCGCTGTCGTCACCTTTCGCCAGCTTGTCCTTCCAGGCTTCTTCCGGGTGGATATCGAGAACGACGTTCAGGCCTGCGCTGGTAAGCTGCGCGATGGATTTATCCAGGCGGGCGAGCGCCTCCGGCCGCAGCGAACCCGATTGCTGCTCGGCAATCAGCGGCTCGGGGTCGATGCTTAGGCGCACATGATCAAAGCCGAGGCTCTTGACCAGCTTGAAGTCCGCGTTCGTTGTGTAGCTTTCGATCCTGGCTGCGGAGTGGTCGCTGGTTTGCGCGTACCACATGCTCAGATTGATGCCATGGCGCAGATGCCCGGCGCGTTCGAAGGCCATGCTGGTTCCTGCCTGAGCCTCCATTTTGAACCCCGCTCCCATCACTGCCATCAGCATCATCCACAAAGTCCACCAGCGTGTCGTCATAGGGGCATCATGCCATGCTCCCGAGGCCGATACTATCCCCCAACAGCATCACGATTGTTCAAATCCACGGTTCCAATGGCTGATGACGCGGGTATCTCGCTCCCAGCCCAGCACGCTGACGCTGCCTGTGCCCAGCCCGAAACTGGCTCCGCCCTGTGCCGGCAGACCGATCCAGCGGGCCGCCAGAATCCTGAGAATATGGGCGTGGGCAAACAGGGCAACTTTGCCGTCATCGGGAATGTTTGCCAGGGCCCGGCCGATGAGGCCGTCGGCTCGCTCGCCGACATGCTCCAGGGCCTCGCCGCCGATCAGCGGACGGGTCCAGACGCTCCACTCGGGATCGTGGTACATTTCCCGTGCTTCCTTGGTGGTCTTTCCTTCGACCTCGCCGTAGTCCCACTCTCGCAGACCGTCGTCGACGACTGCCTGCGCGCCGAGGCCGGCAATCTCGCAGGTCTCACGGGCGCGTTGCATGGGACTGGTCAGCACCCTGGCGAAGGTCGTGCCCTGCAGGTAATCGCGAAGTTCCTCGGCCCGTTTGCGTCCATGGTCGGTCAAAGCAATGTCGGTGCGGCTGGTGTGTGCCCCGCTCAGACTCCATTCGGTTTCGCCGTGCCGCATCAGCCAAAGCTCCGCACCCATGTCGTATCCTCTCGAAACATCATGGCACGTTCGCTTCTTCTTCGCTACACTAAAAGCAATCACGATGGAATTTCAGCTCAACACTCCGTATAAGCCCCAGGGCGACCAGCCACGCGCGATCGGCGAACTTGTCTCCGGTCTCGCGGCCGGCGAGAAGGATCAGGTCCTGCTCGGCGTAACCGGTTCCGGCAAGACCTTCACCATGGCGAAGGTGATTGAAGAGGTGCAGCGGCCCGCGCTGATCC
This sequence comes from uncultured Granulicella sp., assembly GCA_964282835.1. Lineage (GTDB taxonomy): Bacteria > Acidobacteriota > Terriglobia > Terriglobales > Acidobacteriaceae > Edaphobacter. Next base: position 2,727,383 of record OZ196157.1, on the reverse strand, counting down.
TGGCACACAACAAGACACTGGCCGCGCAGCTCTACCATGAGTTCAAAGGATTTTTCCCCAACAACGCGGTCGAATATTTTGTCTCTTACTACGATTATTACCAGCCGGAAGCCTATATTCCGTCTGGCGACCTGTTCATTGAAAAAGAAGCTACCATCAATGAAGAGCTGGATAAGCTTCGTCTTAGTGCTACGCGTAGTTTGTTCGAGCGGCGCGACGCCATTATTGTAAGTTCAGTAAGCTGCATCTATGGCCTGGGATCGCCCGAAGCCTACTACGGCATGTTGTTGATGCTTGAAAAAGGCCAGAAAATTCGTCGCGAAGATATTACTCGGCGTCTGGTCGAAATCCTTTACGAACGCAATGACGTGGATTTTCGCCGCGGTACTTTCCGGGTGCGCGGTGACATCATCGAGGTCTACCCGACTTACGATGAGAATGCCTACCGGATTGAGCTTTTCGGCGACGAGATCGACACACTGGCGCAGATTGACCCACTGTTCGGCACCGTAAAGCAGAAGTACGCGCGTCTGCCCATCTATCCCAAGTCTCATTATGTGGTGCAGCCGGAACGCAAGAAGACGGCAAGCGACTCCATTCTGGCCGAAATGGAATGGTGGGAAAAGGAACTGGAAGGGCAGGGCCGTCTGGTGGAGTCGCAGCGGATTCACCAGCGTACCCGCTTTGATCTGGAGATGATCAAGTCGGTAGGCTACTGCCATGGGATCGAGAATTACTCGCGTCATTTTTCCGGTCGGCTTCCGGGCGAACCGCCACCCACACTTTTGGATTACTTTCCGCGAGACTACCTGCTCTTCATCGACGAAAGCCATGTGACTGTGCCGCAGTTGCATGGCATGTGGCATGGGGATCGCTCGCGCAAACAGAACCTTGTGGATTACGGGTTCCGCCTGCCCAGCGCGATGGATAACCGGCCGCTTAAGTTCGACGAGTTCGAGGGACGCACGGGCCAGATTATCTACGTCTCCGCAACGCCCGGTCCTTATGAGTTGACCAAGTCTGCGGGAGTGGTGGTGGAACAGATCATCCGACCTACCGGCCTGGTTGATCCACCTGTGGAGATTCGCCCGGTGAAGGGGCAGATCGATGATCTCTTGGCCGAGATCCGGATTCGCGCGGAACTCGACCAACGCGTGCTGGTAACCACGCTGACCAAGCGGATGTCCGAGGACCTTGCCAACTACTACACCGAGGTGGGGGTTCGTTGCCGCTATATGCACTCGGAGATTGAAACGCTGGAACGCATCAAGCTGCTGCGCGACCTGCGCAAGGGCGAGTACGACGTGCTGATCGGCATCAATCTTCTGCGGGAAGGTCTTGACCTGCCGGAGGTTTCGCTGGTGGCGATCCTCGATGCGGACAAGGAAGGCTTTCTGCGCTCGCAGGGTTCACTGATCCAGACGATCGGGCGCGCGGCGCGGCATATCGAGGGACGGGCAATCTTGTATGCCGACAAGATGACCGATTCCATGCAGCGCGCGATCGATGAAACGAGCCGCCGCCGCGTGAAGCAGGAGGCCTATAACGTGGAAAATGACATCACGCCGACCTCGGTGATTTCCGCCATCGACATGGGGCTTGCGGGCATCCTGAAGGCGGATTATGCCGACCTGACCGACGACGCGGACGGGGTTCCGGACTTTTCTACTCAGGCGGAGCTCGACGTCTACATCGCCAAGCTGGAGTCGGATATGCGGGAGGCGGCAAAGAAGTTCGAGTTTGAGAAGGCCGCAAAGCTTCGCGACACCGTGCGGGAGATGCGTACCAAGGAATTCCTTTTCGCCTGAGAGCGGAGGAAACCAACTCCGGCCTGTGGGTTTGGCATCACGCTGTTATGCCTTGTACCGGCCATCTCGTCGCCCTGCTGCTGCTTGCGAGCCTCGCCGGGGCGACGCACGGCCAAAACTCTGCGCCGCCGCCACTTCCTGACTCACCTTCTTCGGTGCAGCAGGCGGGGGATACGGAGGCGGAGCGGAAAGCGCGCGACTACGCCGAGGCCGACCGCGAGGTTCAGGAGGAGGAAAAGCAGCGGCTCCTGGTGGTGGTGCCGAATTTCAACACGGTGATCGACGGGCGAGGCGTTGCGCTTTCCGCCGGCCAGAAGACCAGACTGGCGGTGCATGCGACCCTGGACCCCTTCAACGTGGTAGGTGCCTTCGTGCTGGCCGGCGTGAGCGAGGTGCAGGATACCGACCAGGGGTATCACTGGGGCCCGGCGGGATACTTCAAGCGAGTAGGCGCGAACTACCTGGATGTGGTGGATGGAACGATGCTTGCAGGAGCGGTCTACCCGATTCTGCTGCATCAGGATCCAAGATTCTTCCGCCAGGGCACGGGGACGATCGGCTCCCGTGTGCGTCATGCGCTGTTTGCCGCGGTGATCGCTCGCGGCGATAACGGCAAGCGGCAGTTCAACTTTTCAAATGTACTGGGTAACTACACTGCCGGGGCACTCTCCAATCTTTACTACCCCCCGGAGACCCGCGGCACCGAGCACACACTGGTCAACGGGAGTGTTGTGGTGGCAGAGGGTTCGCTGGGCAATATCGGGCTCGAGTTTGCCCCGGATGTAGCGGCCTGGCTGCAGAGACGGCGTCATCCGCTGCCGACAGCGCAGCCGCTGGCACCTGCGCCTCAACCCTGAAGGCGCGCCTGCGTGGCCTATCATCGAGCCATGACGATTACCGAGGAAACGATCGACCTGCCTACCCCTACAGGCATCATGCGGACGCATCTACTGCGGCCTTCCGCTGCCGGCCGCTACCCGGCTCTTCTTTTCTTTTCGGAGATCTTCCAGGTGACCGGCCCGATCCGCCGCACGGCCGCGCAACTTGCCGGACACGGCTATGTTGTGGCTATCCCGGAGATTTATCACGAGTATGAAGAGCCCGGCACGGCGCTGGCGTACGACCAGGCGGGTTCGGACCGAGGCAACTTCCTTAAATTTCACAAGCCGGTTGCCGCTTACGACTCGGACATCAGGGCGCTGATCGACTACCTGCCGACCCGCCTGGACTGCACGGGAAAGCTGGGCGCCATGGGGATCTGCCTGGGCGGGCACCTTGCGTTTCGTGCGGCGTTCCATGAGGAGATTGCCGGGACGGTATGCTTCTACGCGACCGACATTCATACCGGGACGCTGGGAGAAGGGAAATGCGACGACTCGCTTGCGCGCGCGGTGGAGATTCGAGGCGAACTGCTGATGGCCTGGGGCCGGCAGGATCCGCATGTGCCGACCGAAGGACGCATGAAACTGCTCAGCAGGCTGAATGAGTTGAATACCCGGTTGAGCTGGCACGAAGTGAATGGAGCGCATGCATTTCTCCGCGACGAGGGGATTCGCTACGACCCCGACCTGGCGGCCAGCCTGCTTGGGCTGGTGTACAGCTTCTTTCATCGCAGACTGGGGCAGGGGGATCTTGTAACTTAGGGGCGGCACCTGGCATGGCGAAGGCAAAAGCAGAGTCCCTGCGGAAATGACGACGAGGAACAAGAACAACCGCAGATTCCCTGCGGGAATGACAACAAGAACAAAAAACAACAGGAACAAGTTTCCTGCGAAGTCACAAGGCAGCGGACTGCTATGCGTACTTTCTTAGTACGCCCAGCACCTTGCCCTGGATGCTGACGTTGGCTGCAGGGGCGTATATGGGGGCCATTTCAGCGTTTGAGGGTTGAAGCCGGATCATCGCGCCTTCGCGGTAGAAGCGCTTGAGGGTGGCGTCGGAGCCATCGATGAGCGCGACGACAATCTCGCCCTCACGTGCGGTGCGGGTTCGTTCGACGAGGACGTAATCGCCGGAGACGATGTGCTCGTCGCGCATCGAGTCGCCGCGCACTTCAAGCGCAAAGACTTCGCGGTTACCGATAATGTCGCCGAGCGAAATGGATTCGGCCGACTCGATGGCTTCAACCGGTTTGCCTGCGGCAATACGGCCGAGCAGCGGCAGGCGGTCGTAACCCTTTTTGGAGGATCGGGCGGGGAGTACATCGATCGAGCGGCTCCGGTTGTGCGCGCGCTGCAGCAGACCCTTGTTCTGCAAGTTGGTGATGTGCTTATGGACGGTGGCGAGCGAATTGAGGCCCAGACCATTGGCGATTTCCTCGTAGGAAGGCGAGTAGCCGTTCTTGGTCGTGAAGCCGGAGAGGAAATCGATGACTTCTTTTTGCCGCCGCGTGATAGCCATGTGCCTATTCTAGCGAAGGGAAGGCGAAATGCAATGGCTTATTTGGTTCCACGCCTGTGGATCGACGTTGACCCCGGAAGTTGTAGGCAAGTGTGATTCCCGGTTCGGGATCGAATGGATCTTTCCCGGATTGGGCAAGAAAGGGCATGGGTACGAAAGTCACCTCTTGTGGAACGGCGCGCCATGAACCAAGGTAATGACAGACCGGCCTGACGAGCGGCGGACGACGTGGTCTCAACTTGATCCAGATGTGTGGCTATTAACCTTGGGGGTTTACGATGCGGATCTTGATCGTGGAAGACGATGCGGCTTTGGGGTTGTTTCTGCAGAAGGGCTTGAAGCTGGAAGGGCATGAGGTACACCTTGCCATCGATGGACAGACGGGCCTCGAGCATGCGCTCGAACATGTGCCGGACCTGATGGTGCTGGATCTGAGCCTGCCCCGGAAGGATGGGGTGCAGGTGCTCGAAGAAATGCATGGGCGGTTTGCCGGAACATCCGTACTGGTGCTCACCGGGCGCAATGGCCTGGAGGATCGCGTCCGGTGCCTGAACCTGGGCGCGGACGATTGCCTCTTGAAGCCTTTTAGCTTTACCGAGTTGACGGCGCGTTGCCGGGCGTTGATGCGGCGGCGGGAGCAGCAGTTTGTGGCTCCTATGTTGCGCATGGGCGGGGTGGAGATCGACCGGATGGCCAGGCGGGTGACGCGCGAGGGCAGCGTGGTGGACCTGACGAGCAAGGAGTACGCGCTGCTCGAATACCTGATGCTGGCACGCGGGCGGACCTGCTCGCGGAGTGCGCTGCTCAAGGAAGTGTGGCAGATGAGCCCGGACGCAGGGACGAACGTGGTGGACGTCTATGTGAACTATCTGCGCAAGAAGCTGGGTGCGGCCAGGGCTGAAGGAGCTTCTCCGGATCGCTGTATCGAGACGGTGCGGGGCGAGGGGTACGCTATCGCGGTTAAGGACGAGCGCAAGGGAGTGGGGCGCGCCCTGCCAGAGTACCTGGAAGGCACACTGCCCGGTTCGGGTACGGGCTCCTTTGGTCTGGGGGTGCGGGCCAGTGCGTGAAGCTGAGTGGAACAAGGAGGATCGGTGGATGGAAGACGCGCTGCACGATCTCTGTCAGCCGCTGACGGCGCTGCAATGCCGGTTGTTTCTGGCAACCATGGCAAGTGACGCGGAACGTGCGGCGGAGATGGAGCAATCCATTGTGGATGCGTTGCGGCAATGCGAGCGGGCGATTGGACTGGTACGGGGGATGCAGGATCGGATGCATGAGAAAGAAGGGGTAAGGGTATGAGTGCAGCGGCGAGCTGGCTGGTAGACGAGGGCAGGATTGCTACGCGTTGCGTGGTGCTGGCAAGTGCCGATGCGGGGCTGCGGGAGCGGCTGCGCAAAGAGCTTGCGGGACTGCGCTGGACAGTGATCGAAAGCATCGGCGGGGCGGATGCTCTGGCCAAGGTGGAACTCGAAAGGCCGGAGGCACTGGTGCTGGATAGCTGGCTGCCCGACCTGGAAGTGGGCGAGTTCGCGGGGCAGATGGGACTGATGTATGCGGGCATGGATGTGCTGCGGGTGGATGGGCGAGCGGTACAGGGGGTGGCGCGAAGCCCGCGCAGGAACGAGTTGCTGCATGCGATTCGAGAGGCAGAGGAATCGTTGCCGATGATTGCCGCGCTGCCGGCGGGCCCGGCGCTGGTGGCGGCTCCGGCCACGCCTTGTGCGGGAGCGGGATTGCCGGAGATGGTGGGAGAAAGCGCGCCCATGCTGGAGCTGGCACGGATGATCCGGCTGGTGGCTCCGCGCAGGGCCACCGTGCTGATCGAAGGCGAGACGGGGACGGGCAAGGAGGTGGTGGCCAAGGCGGTGCATCGGTTGAGCGAGCGCAGCGGCAAGGCGTTTGTGGTGTTGAATTGCGCGGCGATTCCGGAGAGTCTGCTCGAAGCCGAGCTGTTCGGCCACACGCGCGGAGCGTTTACGGGTGCGGTACAAAGCCGTACGGGCAGGATCGAGGCGGCGCATGGCGGCACGCTGTTTCTGGATGAGATTGGCGAGATGCCTCTGGCGCTGCAGGCCAAGATGCTGCGCTTTCTGGAGTGTGGCGAGCTGCAGCGGGTGGGCGACAACGAGACCCTGCGGGTGGATGTGCGGGTGATCGCGGCGACACACCAGCCGCTCGAGCAGAGGAGCGAAGAGCGTACGTTTCGGCTCGATCTCTACCATCGGCTGGCGGTGTTTCCGTTGACGGTCCCGGCACTGCGCGAGCGCATGGAAGACCTGCCGTTGCTGGTGGAGTTCTTTCTGGAGCAGATGGGCCGGGAGATGCCGCGCAAGACCATTGCGGCCGCGGCGATCGATCGGTTGCGGGAGCACGACTGGCCGGGCAACGTGCGGGAATTGATGCATGTGCTCGAACGCGGGGCGATTCTTGCAGAGGAGCGCGCGGAGATCGGCGCGCACGAGATCCGGCTGCGACAGCGTCGAGGCTGAAAGGGGTTTTTCAGGCGGCCGTCCCGTGATGGGGCGGCCACTTTTTGCGCCGGTTGGAAGGTTCTAACGCTTGCGGCCTCAGCTTTGGCGCGTGGGGTGCAAGGTACTCGGCATGGCAGCGATGAGCGATGTACTGACGCGGTACCTTGACCTGACCGCGGATCAGATGAAGGTGACGGCCGGCAACATGGCGAACCTGGATACTCCTGGATTCAAGACGCAGGGTTTCGATTTCAAGCAGGAGTTCGGGGAGGCGCTGGCGGGCCATGACGGGGGCGACCCTGTGATGGCGGACGTGGACGGGTTGGTGGCACGGCCGGACGGCAACACGGTGTCGATCGACCGGGAAAGCCTGCAAATGGCAAAGGCGCAGCTGCAGTTCAGGACGGGCGTTGCCTTGCTGCGCGGCGAGTTCAGCCGTGTGATGAGCGCGATCCATGCGGAGACGAAATGAATCTTTTCGGGGTGCTGGATGTGAGTGCGTCCGCGTTGCAGGCGGAGCGCGTGCGAGCCGAGGTGGTGGCTTCGAACATGGCCAACTCGGAGACGACGAGGACGGCCGATGGTGGCCCCTATCGGAGGCATCATGTGGTCTTTTCAGAGATCGGCGACGGCAGCTTCGGGTCTTCGTTGTTGCAGGCCGGCGGCGCGACGGCCGCGGGTGGAGTCGAGGTCGCAGGCGTGCTGGAGGATGGCGGGGCGCCGCTGATGCGCTTCGATCCGAACCATCCGGATGCGGGCGCGGATGGCTATGTGGCATACCCGGACATCAACCCGCTGACCGAGATGGTGGACTTGATGGGTGCGACGAGAAGCTACGGGATGAACGCAAGCGCGGTGCAGGCGGAAAAGGGCATGCTTGCGAGTTCGCTGGATTTGTTGAAGTAACAGGCTGCAAAGGAGGAGTGTGTGATGGGAGTCAGTGAGTTGTTGAAGGCCGGAATCGGAACAGTGGCGGCGGCTGCACAAACGAGCGCGGTGCCGCAGACGGGTGCGGCTCCGGCCCCCTTTGCCGGGGTGTTCAAGGGTCTGGTGGAGCAATCGAATGCGCTGGATACGCAGGCGCAGACGGCGGTGAGCGGCATGCTGAGCGGGCAGGGTGTGGAGGTGCACGACGCCATGATCGCGACCCAGAAGGCCGATATGGCGTTTGAGCTTGCGTTGCAGGTGCGCAACAAGGCGGTTGGAGCTTACCAGTCGATGATGGCGATGCAGTTCTGAAGGCGAAGCGGCAGAGGAGTTCCTGGTGGCGGATGCGGTGCAGGTAAGTACGGGGCAGCGGGCCTTGATGGTGGTGAAGCAGGCTCGGGTGAAGTATGAAGGGATGCCTGCGCGGCGGCGCAATTGGCTGACGGCGGCGGTGATCGGGCTGGCGGCCGTAGGGCTTGCAATGGCGTGGTGGGCGGGGCGGCCGGACTACCGGGTCCTGTTTTCGGGGCTCGAAGGCAAGGATGTGGCGCAGGTTTCGCAGGAGCTGGGCGCTGCCGGCATTCCGTTTCAAACCACGGCCGATGGTGCAGGTGTCGAGGTGCCGGCTGAGATGCTGGACAAGGCTCGCATGGAGGTGGCGGCCAAGGGGATGCCGCAAACCGGGCGGCTGGGTTTTGAGCTGTTCGACAAGCCGAACTGGGTGGGCAGCGAGTTCGATGAACGGGTGAACTATCAGCGCGCGCTCGAGGGCGAGCTGGAGCATACGATTGCCACGCTGGGCGTGGTGCGCAGCGCGCGCGTGCACCTGGTGCTTCCGCAGGAAAGCCTGTTTGCCGCGGAAGCGAAGCCGGCGAAAGCCTCGGTGGTGCTGCGGCTGAAGAAGGCTTCGTTGTCGCGCGAGCAGGTGGACTCGATCCGCAACCTGGTGGCCGGCGCGGTGGAGAATCTAACCCCGGACGAGGTGACCCTCGTAGATGCGGATGGGCGCGTCAACCTCCAGGCTCGCGATGGTGCGTTGAGTGCGGGCGATGAAGAGCAGGCGATGGAAGCCAAGCTGGTGGCGATGCTGGAGCCCCTGGCCGGCGCGGGCAATGTGCGCGCGACTGTAAACGTAAGCTACGACCAGAGCACCGAAGAGCGGACCGATGAGGTGTACGACCCCACCGGCAGTGTCGCGTTGAGCGCGACCAAGAGCGAGCAGACCACCGGCACAGGGGCGCATGCCCAGGGGATTCCGGGTACGGCAAGTAACTCGCCCGCGGCAGAGGTGGCGGGCGCGGCGGCCGGCAGTGCGGAGGCTGCGGCGCCGGGAACGCCGCCGCTGCTCGAGCGGGCTCCGCTGCCGGTGTATCCGCAACTGGGCGGCGGCCCGCAGATGAAGAAGGAAGAGAGCGGAACGTATGCGGTAACGCGGCATGTATCGCATACGCAGGAGGGGCCGGGCCGGGTGCGGCGGATAACGGCAGCGGTGGTGGTAAACGACAGGGAAGCGAGCGAAGGTGCGGGTGCGGCCGCGCCTGCGGTGTGGAGGCCGAGGACGGTGGAGGAGATGCGGCGACTCGAAGGCCTGGCCCGGGCTGCCGTCGGCTTCGACGAAAAGCGCGGCGACCAGGTGGTGCTCGAAAATGTGGGGTTCAGCTCGAACACGCCCGCGATGAAGCCGACTGCCGCCGCGCAGGTGGCGGAGCAGGCACGCAATCTGCTGGGCGCGCAGCCCGGCCTGATGAAGACCGTAGTGGTGGGTTTACTTGGTCTGTTGATGATCTGGTTTGTGCTGCGGCCGGTGGCAGAACAGGTGGTGGCAACGCTGCGCGAGCCGGCGCTGCTTTCTTCTACGGTGACGACCGCGCAGGTAGAAGAGACGCGGGCATTGAGCCCGGGCACTGAACCCAGGGTGCTGGGCAGCGAAGGCCGGGCGGAGTGGGTTGCGGAGCCCGCGCCCGCCGAGATGCCGCGCGTACGCGTGAAGCCCAGCGCGGGTGAAGCCGTGTATGAGCAGGTGTCCGCCCACATAAAGCGCGAGCCCGCGCAGAGCACACGTTTGCTCGAAGCGTGGATTGGCACAGGGGAGGAGGCGGAGTGAAGGCAACGGCAGCAGCACAGACGAGTGGATATATGCTTCCCGCGGAGGCCGGCTTTGAGGCCGCCGAGATGCCGGGTTTGCGCAAGGCGGCCATCCTGATTATGGCCCTGGGTGAAGAGCTGTCGACGGCCTTGTTCAAAAGCCTGAACGAAGCCGACGTGAAGAAGGTGACGGAGGAAATTACCAAGCTGGGTGAGGTGCCGGCGGCGCAGCTGACGCAGGTGATGACGGAGTTTTACGGGCTGCTGGAGACGCAGCAATACATGGTACGCGGCGGGCCCGAGTATGCGCAGAAGCTGCTGACGGAGGCCTTCGGCGCCGAGCGGGCGCACGAGCTGCTGACGCAGGTAAAGAAGTTTCAGGAGCGCTCTACCGGCGACCTGGCGGTGCTGCAGAAGATGGAGCCGCAGCAGTTGAGCAAGTTTTTGGAGAACGAACATCCGCAGACAGTGGCGCTGGTGCTTGCGCATCTCGACCCGCAACGCGGCTCCGCGGTGCTGATGCACCTGGGCCCTGTGTTGCGGGTGGAGGCGGTGCGAAGGCTCGCGGAGATGCGGCAATTTTCGCCGGAGATGGCCCAGAAGGTGGCGCTTGTGCTGCATCGCCGCATGGATGCGCTGGGCAGCAACGGCAGGAAAAGCTATGCGGGCTACAAGGCCGTGGCAGAGCTGTTGAACCGGCTGGAGACAGGAACAAGCAAGGGAATCCTTGAGGAGATTGAAGCGAAGGAGCCCAAGGTCGCAATCGAGATCCGCACGCTGATGTTTACCTTCGACGACCTGCTGACGGTGCCTCAGGCGAGCATTCGCGAGCTTGTTGGAGCGGCCGACAAGAAGGTGCTGGTAATGGCATTGAAGGGTGGGCGCGAGAGCGTGAAAGCCCACTTGTTCAAGGCGATGAGCTCGCGCGCGGCCGAGATGATGAAGGACGACATGGACGCCATGGGACCGGTCCGGGGCCGTGATGTGAGCGCGGCCCAGCAGGAGGTGCTTGCGCTCGCCAACCGGCTGGAAGCTGAAGGCAAAATGATTTTGCGAATGGAGTCGAGCGATGATCTCACTGTTTGAGCCAATACCTGACGCCGGGATGCCCATGGATCTGATGAGCGGCGGGATACGGAGCGTGGCGCTGCTTGAGTTCCTCTCGATTGCCGACACCGCCAGGGCCCAGGCTGCCGAGGTGTTGGCGGAGGCGGAACCCGAGCTCGTACATGATGATCGCGCGGCAAAGGTAGCGGCGATGATCGACGCGGCGAGGGAAGAAAGCGAGGCGGTAACGCGGCTGCTGTGCGAACGCGAATGGGTGGGCAGGCTTCAGGACGAAAGGGCGCGCGCGGCAAGCGTCTGTGCGCAGTTTGCAGAGGACCGGCAACGGTACTTTGCCGCCGCCGAGGTGCAGGTGGTGAAGCTCGCGCTGGCGATAGCGCGGCGGGTGCTTGCGCGCGAGGTGGAGACCGACGGCATGTACCTGGCGGCGATAGTGCGAGCAGCTTTGGCGCGGGTGCAGGATGGATCACGAAGCGTACTGCGGGTGAATCCAAGCGAAGCGCTGGACTGGGTAGAACTAGGTCTGGAGAAGGTGGAGGTTTCCGGTGATGCGCGGGTGAGCGCGGGCGAGTGTGTGCTCGAGACCAGCGTGGGGCTGGTGGAACTTGGGGTGCGGCCGCAGATGGAAGAAATGGAACGTGGCTTTGTAGAGCTTGCGGAACGGCGGGAAGCCTGATGAGCGAGGTGCTTGAAGGAGTTGGATCGGCGAAGTTGGAGCCCTATTTCGCCATGCTGCAAACCCGGCCCGCATGGCGCTGGACCGGCCGCGTCGTCCAGGCTAACGGACAGACGGTGGAGAGTGAGGGCCCACTCTGCTCGGTGGGGGAAGGCTGCGAAGTGATCGATCGCACAGGTGCGGTGCATGCCGGGGAAGTGATCGGGTTCCGTGGGCAGCATGTGGTGAGCATGCCGCTCAACGCGACCCAAGGGATTCAGTATGGAGACGGGGTGCGTGCTCTGGGCAGTGCGCCCTCGCTGGCGATTGGCGAACAGATGCAGGGCCGTGTGCTCGATGCGCTGGGCCAGCCCCTGGATGGAGGCGCGAAGCCGCGGGTACGGGCGTTGTGGCCGCTCGATGGCGCGATGCCCAGGCCGATGGATCGCGAACCGATTCGCGAGGCCCTGGGTACAGGCGTCCGGGTTATCGACGGGATGCTGACGGTGGGCCGCGGGCAGCGCGTGGGCATCTTCGGGGGAAGCGGCGTGGGCAAAAGCACGTTGATCGGCATGATGACGCGCAACACGGAAGCTGACCTGACAGTCGTCGGCCTGATCGGTGAGCGTGGCCGTGAGGTGCGGGAGTTTGTCGAAGACTCACTCGGCGCCGGGCTGAGGCGCAGCGTGGTCGTGGTTTCGACTAGCGACCAGAGCCCCCTGCTGCGCATGCGCGCGGCACTCGCGGCCACAGCGGTTGCGGAGTTCCACGCCGCAAGAGGCAAGCACGTGTTGCTTGTGCTGGACTCGCTTACGCGCTATGCCATGGCGGCACGCGAGGTCGGGCTTGCTGCCGGCGAGCCGCCCGCGAGCAAAGGCTACACGCCGAGCGTGTTTACGCGTCTGGCCAGGCTGGTAGAGCGCGCGGGCAACTTCGCCTGTGGAAGCATCACGGCTTTTTACACGGTGCTGATGGAAGGCGACGACCAGCAGGATCCGGTTGTGGATGCCGTGCGCTCTTTTCTGGATGGGCATGTTGTGCTTTCACGCGCGCTGGCTTCCGCGGGGCAATACCCTCCGGTGGATGTGCTGGACTCGTTGAGCCGCTTGATGCCGGCGGTGACGAGCGCGGACCATCGCATGCATGCGGCTCGCGTACGTCGCCTGCTGGCCGCTCATCGAAAGAGCGAGGACCTGGTAAGAATCGGCGCTTACAAGGTGGGCATGGATGCTGAACTGGACCAGGCTTTGCGCGCCCTGCCAGGTCTTGCGCGCTTTATGGAACAGCGTGGCGACGAGCGTGTAAGCCTGCATGAAAGCGTACAACAATTGCTTGCTCTGGATCTGAAATGAACGGGCTGGCCCGGCTTGCGCACCTGTATGGCTTGATGGAGCGCATGGATGCTGCCGCGGCTCGCGTGGCGGCGAACGCAGCCGAGAGTGTCTTGCGCGTGCGCATGGAGGAGCATGCCGCCGGCGAGCAGCAGGGACGTCTCGCCCGTGCAGCCATGGTGGACGGCGAACAGATCGCATGGACTGTTGCTGTCAAAGCGCTAGAGCTTGGCGAGGCCAGAGTGCTTGCACTGGCCACCGTGCAGGCACGTTACGATGCGGCGCGGCAAACGGCGATGGAGAAGCATCGCGCAAGCCGCCTGCGCACCGAGCAGATGACGCGCGTGGTCGAGGGTGAGCACAAGGCGCAAGCCATGCACGAGAGTCGGCGCGTCCAGGCGGAAGCGGACGATCGCTACGCTTCCAGGCTCTTGTGGACGCGGGCGCAGGAATGCATGAAGACTCGCTAATTTTGATCGATCCATTTGTGGTGCTTCGGATGCATGCTTCTGGACGTGGCAGGAGAAGGTGTGATGGAAGCAATCAACATGACCGCCATGACGTCCGCAAGTGTCGTCGCTCCTGAGCGCGAGAGCGCGAACGGCAAGCAGGCGGCACGCTTCGGCGACATGCTTCGCGGGAGCGTAGCGCCTGCACCCGGAGAAAAAGCAAAACGCCCGGAGGAGATGAAAGCGGCAAAGAGCGCCAAGAGCGTGAAGCATGCCGCGAAGAGTAACTCTGCACAAGCCTCGGAAAGGCAAGCGGACACGGCTTCAAGCGGCACTTCTCAGGCTGCTGCTGCGCCGGCAATGACGGGCGCATCCGCTGTGCTGGTTCGACCTGCGGAGGAGGAGGCGCCAGTGCTCATCCACGGCTCGGAGCCGGCGTCGGAGTTGAAGGGAACGCCCGCTGTAAGCAAGGCAGAGCCAACGGCAAATCAGGTCCCGGCAACAACGCCCGACCTGGGCGAGCAGGTGCCCATACCGGACGCTCTCGCTTCCGCAATCGTTGTTGCCGGGGATGCGTTGGCGGAGAAGAAGCTGCCGGGCAGCGACGCTTTTGCCTTGGCTGCGATCGCACCTGTGATGGCAGCCATGGCTCAGGGGGGCGTCGGTTTTGTGGGTGTGCATGGAGCCCGGCGGGATGCTGAACCGGAAGCGGCGTCAGTCCCTGAAGCGTCTTCGAAGCCGGAGGAAGGGCGTGTGATCGAGGCCTCTGCCGGCGCACTCGAAGTCGGGCTTGCTACCGGGACGCACGGATGGTTGCGGGTGCGCGCCGAGCTTGGTGAGGGAGGCACCGTGCTGGCGCAGGTGGTGGCAAGGGCGGGCGCGGCAGAAAGCCTGCATAAGGACTTGCCCGCCATCTCGGCTTACCTGGCCCATGAGCAGGTTGGCGTGAGCTCGCTGGTGGTCCATGCGATGGAAGCTGCGGCTCCGGCATCTGATGCGCTCTCGCGCTCGGCCTCCGGAGGTTCAGACCCATCGCAGACCGACTCCGACAAAGCCGGCGAGGATGCCGAGCAAAAGGCCGGCATGAATGCCGAAGCTGTGCAGGCAGGTACCGCGCCCGAGACCGGGCCGGGCTCAGATCATTCCATCTTGCCGGGCGCTTTGCTGCGTAACGGATTCAACGGAGGCTGGCTGAGCGTAAGGGTTTAGGTGCGGGCTCATAGTGAGTCTGCGAAATGTTCACCAATCGTTACATGTAGAGGAGAGAGCATGAGTGCAGGTATTTTCGGTTTAGGCGTGGACGCTTCGTCAGCCGCAGCCACAGTAGCGCAAAGCCTTGGGCAAGGTGCGGCAGTGGCAAAATCCGCGGCTTCGGGTTCGTCCAGCAGCGCGAGTTCTACAGCGTCAAGCGCAAGCGGCGACATTTCTTCCAATGACTTTCTAACTCTGTTAGTGACCGAGATGAAGAATCAGGATCCCACCCAGCCTACAGATCCGAATGCCTACATCCAGCAGCTGACGGAAGTAAACAGCCTGCAGCAGCTGATTGCCATCAACCAGGATCTATCTGCGACCACGAGCGCCGGAAGCGGCAGCACGGCAGCTTCCGGAGCGGTTGCAGGCACCAGCGGCGTCTAGCGAAGCAGCAACCACGCAGCTCCTTTCGCACCTGAAGAGTCCAGCGTGAAAACGGGATGAATGACTAACCTGAGGAGATACAACAATGCCGAATTTCTCGATTGCTTTGACCGGTCTGCAGGCGGACTCGGTTGCTTTGAACACAATTGGTAACAACCTCGCCAACCTGAACACGACTGCGTACAAGGGACAGAGTACGACGTTTGAAGATCTGTTCTACCAGAACATTGGAAGCAATGGTGCCAATGACGCCTTGCAGCTTGGCGTCGGTACGAAAGTGAGCGGGACTCAAAGTAACTTCTCGCAAGGCAGCCTGGTTACGACTACAAACGACACGGACATGGCCTTGAACGGGAATGGTTTTTTCCTGGTGCAGCAGGGTGGTCAACAGGCACTTACACGCGCCGGTGACTTCCAGCTGGATGCGAGCGGAAACTTGATTACGTCGAACGGCGAGAACGTGCTTGGCTACGGTGCCAGGGGCGGCACGGTGAACCTCAATGGCGGGCTCGCCGGTATCCAGCTACCAGTGGGCGCGACGCAGGTCGCTCAGGCGACCACCAACATCACGCTGCAGACGAGCCTCGATGCAGCTGCAGCGAACGGTGCGGTCGTTACAGCGCCGATCGGTGTATACGACTCGCTTGGTGTAAACCACGCGGCTACGGTCACCTACACGAAAGCCGGTCCTACAACGTGGAATTACTCCGTTACCCTGCCTTCCGGTGACGCGACGGGCGCACCGGTCAACAGCACGGGAACCTTGAAGTTCGACAGCAACGGCAAGCTGGTGGCACCGGCAGCCAATGTGACGGGCGTTACGTTCTCCGGTATGTCGGATGGAGCCAGCGATCTTACCTTCAACTTCAACCTTTATGATAGCTCGGGCAATGCGCAGGTAACTCAGACGGCAGGTGCTTCGAATACGTCTACCTCTTCGCAGGATGGTTTCGCGGCGGGCTCATACCAGAGCTTTACCGTGGATAACAGCGGTGTTATTTCCGCTGCGTTCAGCAACGGTCAGACCGAGAAGGTAGGCCAGATTGCCGTGGCCACAGTCCAGAATGTCGACGGACTCGCCCGTTCGGGCGCAAACGACTACATAGCTACCAACGCCTCAGGATTGATCTCGACCGGGGCGGCGAACGTGGGAGGCCGTGGCGCGCTTGAAGGAGAATCGCTGGAGCAATCGAACGTGGACATCTCTTCCGAGTTCAGCAACCTGATTGTCGCGCAGCGGGCGTTTGAAGCCAACTCGAAAACCGTGACCACCTTCGATACGGTCACGCAGGATGCAATCGGGATGATTCGTTAGAGTGCTCCTGGATGAGAAGGAGGGTAGCGGAACGGCCGGCCGGTATGGGACCGTTCCGCTCTTTGTTTGCGCATGAAGTCTCGCTAATGTAAGCCCTACGCGGAGTGGCACGACAGATGCATTGAGACGTGCATGGCAGATGAGGTAAGACCGGAGAAAAGTGAAGCAGCGGCCAGGGCTGTGGTGCCGATGGTGCCTCTGCTGCTGTCGGTTGTAGCTGCAGTGGTGATGGCGGTGGCAGTGTTGGGTGCCGCGGGCTGGTGGATGTTCAGAAGCGGTCGTCTGCCTGTCGTGCAAGGTGCAACACACGTGGAAACGATAAAGGAACAGCCCGCGAAGACGAAGCTGGTTCCCCTGGAGCCGCTGCTCGTCAATCTCGTCGATAGCGGAGGAAGAAGCTACCTGCGGGTCGCCATGACCCTGCGCGTTCTGGATGTCGAGTCGGCAAAAGTGCAGCCGGAGAAGACCAAGCCGGTGAATGAAAACGAGGCTGCCCTGCGGGATGCTGCGCTGGACATCCTGGGCAAGCAGACGGCTGCCGACCTGCTTGCTCCTGACGGAAAAGCCAGGCTGAAGGTGGAGTTACGCGGAGAGATGGAGCGTCGCGTGCCCGAGGCAAAAGTGATGGATGTGCTGTTTACCGAATTTCTGGTGCAGCAATGAGCGAGCAAGTGGCCTTGTTGCTGGCAGGTGAGCAAAGCATGACGCCGCTGAAGCCGGGTATGCAGCGGATTGAAGAGCATGCGGAGTGGCCGCTGCTCTCGCGGATCCCCATGCGGCTTGCGGCGGGGATTCCTGTATTGCGCTTCAAGGTAAGCGATCTTCTGGCGTTGAAGACGGGAAGCGTCGTGCAGACAGCCTGGCCCAGCACAGAGGACGTGCCGCTACGACTAGGCAAGGTGCAGCTTGGCTGGAGCGAGTTTGAGGTCGTAGAAGGCAGAATGGCTGTTCGACTCACGAGACTGGATTAGGAAGCTAAGGAGAACGAGCGATGGAGCAGCGAATGCATCTGGTAACAACAAGTGCGATCAACATAGCACCTAAGGCGCCCATGGCGGGCCTTGCAGGTTGGCTGCTTGCCGCGGTGCGCGAGCTGCGGACGGGCACCATCAAGGCACCGAGAAAGCAGATGCGCGTGGTCGAATCGCTTGCTCTCGGGGCCAAAAACAGGCTGGTGCTGGTGAGTTGCGGCGGCGAGCGTTTTCTTGTGGGAACCGGCCCCGAAAGCGTGGGCACGATCATACGCGTTCGCGCCGGAACCGAAGGTTCCTCTGCGCTGCGGGAACAGCGGTGACAGCGATGAAGTGGCTTGTCTGGCTTATGCTCGCACTTGCCTTGCGATCCGCGTCCGGTATTGAGCGCGCGCCGGCAAGAGCGAGCCAGACTGCGATCGAAGCGAGTGCGCGACGCATGGTGGAGGCACGCGACCAGCGCAAGGCGGTACTCGCGATGCCACCCGCTCCGGCACAACAGCCGGACCCGGTCGCCGCCATGACGAGCGTTGGCAGTTCGCCCTGGTCGATTGTGGTGGGACTCACGCTGCTTACGCTGCTGCCGGCGTTGCTGCTGGCCATGACGCCCATGGTTCGATTGCTGGTGGTGTTCCACTTCCTACGCCAGGCACTCGGCACCCAGACGGCACCAAGTAACCAGATTCTGATGGGCCTCGCGTTGATGATGACATGGTTCCTTATGGCTCCTGTTCTCTCGGAAGTGGAAGCCAGCGCAACCACACCTTACCGGCAGGGATCTATCAGCGGCGAGGTGGCGATCGAACGCGGCATCGAGCCCGTCAAGACCTATATGTTGCGCTATGCACGCGAGAAGGACCTAGCAGTCTTTGCCGCAGCCGGCCTGGCGAAAAGGCCTGCCACGCGCGCGGACTTACCCTTCCAGGTTGTTGTGCCCGCTTACATTCTGAGTGAGTTGAAAGCCGGCTTTCAAATAGGTGCGGTATTATTTCTCCCCTTCCTCCTTATCGACCTGGTAATTGCCAGCGTGACCACCTCTGTCGGCATGCTGCAACTGCCGCCGGTGGTTATTTCGACGCCGGTAAAAATCCTTCTGTTCGTCATGGTGGATGGCTGGAACCTGCTTGCAGATCATTTGTTGAAGAGTTTCTAAGAGGAGCTATGGGTCCTGACCTGGTGGTGCACTTGATGCGTTTGTTGCTGGTGCAGGCCATGCTGCTTTGCGCGCCGTTGCTGCTCGCGGCTGCCGCCATCTCGCTGTTGGTAAGCCTGCTGCAGACGCTGACCAGTGTGCAGGAGCAGACACTTACTGCCGTGCCTCGCCTGGTTGTGGTCTTCGTGGTCACGATGGTGACGATGCCCTGGATGATTCATCGTCTGGTCGCGTACACCGTTGGCCTGTTCGCTGATTTTCACCGGTTCCTGGGATGAACGAAGCAATGAGCCATGTACTTACTCGCTGGGAGCCCTACCTGACAGCAGGCGTGCTGGTGATGGTGCGGCTGAGCGGCCTGATGGTGTTTGCGCCTGTCTTCAACTCGACCGCGATCGCGCCTAGGATCAAGGCTGGCTTTGTCTTTGCAATGACCCTGCTGCTTGCGCCCATGGTGGCCGGCGCGCCGAACGCAGCAGTGGAACTGCATGGAGCGAGTCTCGCGGGTGAGCTTGGCGTCGGGCTCGTCTTTGGTTTAAGCCTGATGATGCTGACTGAATCGCTGCTGTTTGCGGGCACATTGCTTGGCTTCAGCTTCAGCTTCTCGCTCGTCAATCTGCTCGATCCGAATACACAGGTGGAAACGCCGGTGCTTGGCCAGATGCTCGGCTGGCTGGGCGTGCTGGTCATCCTTGGCGCAGGCCTGGACAGGGTGTTGCTTGCCGCTGTGGTACGCAGCTTTTGCGTGGTGCCGGTCGGCCATGCGGCGATACAGGCCGCCACTGGTGCCGCACTCGCACGCATGGCCGGCGGCATTTTTCTTGCGGGCCTGCAGCTCGCTTCGCCGGTCATGGCCGCGGCTCTCGTCGTCGAGACGACGGTGAGCATGGTAAGCCGTCTGGCGCCTATGCTGCCCGCGCAGGTCATCGGTATCCCGCTTAAGACGATAGTCAGCTACGTCGTGCTGATCGGCAGCCTTTCCGTCTGGCCCGGCTGGATCGAACGCCACTTCAACGCGCTGCTGGACTCCGCGGCAAAGCTGCTGGTGCACGCATGAGCGAGAAGGGCACCGAAGCCGGAACCGCGCAACACAAGAAGAAAGCCAGGGAAAAAGGCGACAATGTACGCAGCCGCGAGCTGTTGAGTGCGGCGGCCATGCTGGGTGGCCTGGTGGTGCTGGGTCTTGTGGCCCAAGGGTTCGTGCATGCCTGGCGAGTGGTGCTGGAGCAAAGCCTGCAGGCCGCCGTCACCCACAGCGAGGTAAGCGATGCAGGCTGGGCCATCGCGGTGAAGCGCATGGTTCACCCTGCGCTGGCTCCGGTGGGGTTGGTGATGGCGGCGGCCTTTCTGGGCGCGCTTGGCTTGGGTATTGCGCAGGGTGGCGGCCTGGCGATCCATCCCAACGCGCTCGGGCTCAAGTTCGCCCGGCTGAATCCGGTCACAAATCTGACCAACCTCTTCAGCCTGCGGGCTGCGACGCGCATCGCCAAATCGACATTGCCGGCTGCCGTGATGCTTGTGCTGGGCTGGAGCGCCCTGCGAGCCCTTTTAGTGCCCGCACCGGTGCTCAGTCTGGCGCGCTTACCCCAATCCCTTGTCAGCGCGTACGGACTCGCGCTCGATGCCGCCTGGGTGACGCTTGCGTGGAGCGGTCTGGACTATGCCGTCGAGTGGATGAGCTGGAACAAGCGGCTGCGCATGACCAAGCAGCAGATCAGGGACGAGGTCAAGGAGTCGCATGGAAACCCGCAGGTAAAGGGACGCATTCGCCAGGTGCAAATGGCCATGCGCCGGCGCAAGGTGAAGGCGGACATCTCGCGTGCCAGTGTGGTGATCACCAATCCTACCCACTATGCGGTGGCGCTCGAGTTCAGCTTCGAGACCATGGGTGCGCCCACCGTGCTTGCCAAAGGACGCGATCTGCATGCGGCGGAGATACGCGAAGCCGCACGCTGGGCCGGCGTGCCGATGATTGAAAACCCGCCACTGGCACGGAGTTTGTACAGGATGGCCGAGCCCGGACAGACGATACCTTTCGAGCTGTATGCGGCCGTGGCCGGCATCCTGGCCTATCTCTACAGGCAAAAAGTGCAAGACAAAGTGCAGGCGGAAAAGGCGCGCGCACGCTGACCCGATTTGGAGGATGACTTATGAGTAAGTTGAAGGGCTTCTTATTGCCGGCGGGCGCAATCTGCATGGTGTTCGTCATGTTGATTCCTATTCCAGGCTTTGTGCTGGATGTTTTACTCGCGGCTTCCATTACCTCCAGTGTCATTGTGTTTCTTACCGCCATCCAGGTAAGAAAAGCAGTGGATTTCTCGGTATTTCCCACCTTGTTGTTACTGATGACTTTGTTTCGACTTAGTCTCAACATCGCTTCCAGCCGCAGGATCCTGCTGCACGGGCACGAGGGAACACACGCGGCCGGCGCCGTGATCGAAGCTTTTGGGCAATTTGTTGTGGGTGGGAACTATGTCGTCGGCTTTGTGCTTTTTCTGGCGCTTGTCGCTATTCAGTTCCTGGTCGTGGCGCACGGCGCGGTAAGGACGGCTGAAGTCACAGCCCGTTTCACTCTTGACGCCTTGCCAGGCAAGCAGATGGCTATCGATGCGGACATGAATGCCGGGTTGATCGATGAGCAGGGGGCACGCAAGCGGCGCGAAGCCATTGCCCGCGAGGCCGAGTTCTATGGGTCCATGGATGGTGCGGCGAAGTTCAACCAGCGCGATGCCATGGCGACCATCCTCATCACGGCCATCAACATCGTAGCCGGCATCGTGATCGGCACGCTGCAGCAGGGTGTGGACCTGCTGACTGCGGTGAAAACCTACACGATCCTTACCGTCGGCGACGGGCTGGTCACGTTGATCCCGAGCCTGCTCGTCTCGATTGCGGGTGGCCTTATTCTTACGCGGGCCTCGAGCGCCGGGCAGCTTGACGCAGAGCTCGGCAGCCAGTTGCTCAAACGGCGCAACACGCTTTGGATCGCATGCGGCGTACTGCTGGGTCTGGCGCTAATACCCGGGCTGCCGAAAATGGCGTTCGTGCTTATGGCCGGTGCCGTCGCCTTGCTGGCGCGCAAGGTGCCTGCAGGTATGGAAGCGGAGCAAGCCCTGGCCGGTGGCCCGGACGCACCGCGCAACGCGAAGCAGAAGGATGGCGCGGCCGGTGAAGGTGCTGCCGGTGAGAACCTGGCGAGCCTGTTGAAGATGGATGAGCTGACGCTCGAGATCGGCTTCCAACTCATTCCGCTGGTCGATGAAAAACAGGGCGGGCAGATGTTGAACCGCGTCCGTGCGTTGCGCAGGCATCTGGCGACGGAGCTGGGCTTCATCGTGCCTCCGGTACATATCACTGACAATTTACGGCTGAAGCCGAGGGAGTACTGCGTGAGCCTGCGCGGCGTCGAGATTGCGCGCTGGCAGACGGAGCCCAACTGTCTGCTGGCCGTGAACGCCGATCCGAAAGCCAGGCCGATGCCGGGCCTGGAGGTGACCGAGCCTGCGTTCGGCGTGGCCGCTCGCTGGATCCAGCAAGGCATGGAGGAGCAGGCGCTGGCCGCGGGCTACAGCGTGGTCGACCAGACGACGGTCATCGGAACCCATCTTGGCGAGCTGATCCGGCGCCATGCCCATGAGCTGCTTGGCCGCCAGGAAACCAAGCGTCTGCTCGACACCATGACCGAAGCCTACCCCAAACTTGTGGAGGAGCTTGTCCCCAAGCTGATGACCCTGGGTGAGGTGCAGAAGGTTCTTCAGCAGCTGCTGCGGGAGCAGGTTTCGATTCGCGATCTCGGCGCCATTCTCGAGGTCCTGGTGGAGTCTGCCGCGGCCAGCAAAAACGTTGTGCATCTGGTGGAAAGTGTGCGCCAGACGCTGGGCCGCGGCCTGGTGCATTCTCTGCTCGATGGCGATGGCGGCCTGAAGGTGGTGACGCTCGAAGGCAGCCTTGAGGCCCAGATCGTCGGCACCTTCGACCCTGCGGCGAATCTGCTGGTGGCCGATGGTGCGCCGCGCGCGGGCACGCAGGGCGACACGTTGCGGCGGCTGCTCGAATCTGTGAAGCGGCTAACCGGAGGCGGGCACACGATGGCCCTGCCCGTGCTTCTTTGTCCATCGCCGGCCCGTTACCATGTGCGCCGCTGGCTTGAGCCCTTTGCGCCCAAGATCACGGTTCTTGCCCCGGTGGAGATTCCGCCGGAGATACGGGTACGCAGCGTTGGAACGATTGGTTAGGCAAGTAAGAAAGTCGGAAGGAGTGTTATGGGGAATGCGTTGCCGATAGGTCTGCTGGGTAGTTTCGAGAGCGATGCTTTGCTGCTCGACGGGGTGACGGACGTGGCTTTGACGGAGCTGCCGGAAGTTCCAGGTTACGGCTCGCGGCGCAGCGGCGCGGCGAACACGAGCCTGGACACGATGACGGCGCACGAGCGAGAGCAGTTGCTTATGGAGCATCTTCCGACGGTGCGCTATCTGGCCCGCCGTATCCACGAGCGCCTGCCGCAGCATGTCGAACTCGACGACCTTGTCTCTGCCGGCGTTGTCGGGCTCATCGATGCCTTTGGCAAGTTCGACCACGGCAAGAAGGTGCAGTTCAAGAGCTATGCGCAGTTCCGCATTCGCGGCGCCATCCTGGACTCTCTGCGAACACTGGACTGGAGTCCGCGGGAGCTGAGGCGCAAGGGTCGCGCGGTCGAGGAAGCGGTGCGCGGGTTGACCCAGAAGCTGGGACGCGCGCCGGCCGAGCAGGAGATTGCCGGAGCCATGGAGCTCTCGCTCACCGATTTTCAGACGCTGCTGGGCGAGTTGAAAGGACTCGAAATCGGCAGCCTGCATATGGAGCGCAGTGAGGATTCTGGCGACGAGGAACTGGCCTACATTCCGGGCGCGCCGGAGGATGACCCGCTCTTTCGCTGCCTCAAGGGCGAGATGAAGCAGAGGCTGATCGATGCCATTGAAGAGCTGCCCGAAAAGGAACGCATGGTGCTGACGCTTTACTACTACGAGGAGCTGACGATGAAGGAGATCGGGCTCACGCTCGGCGTGGTCGAGTCGCGCGTGTCGCAGATTCATTCTTCGGCAGTGGTCCGGCTGCGGGTGGCGCTGGCCGGCCTGCGACCCCCGGGTGCCACACAGATGAAACGCAACGGGCGAGCCGCCCGCTAGGAAAGCACATGGAAAAGGTACTTGGGCAGGATGAAATCGACGCCTTGTTTGCCACCGCTCGCGCGGGCGCGGCTACGGAGCCACCCAGCGCGTTCGAGGATCGCGAGCTCTACAACTTCAGCCGGGCGGGCCACATTTCGAACGAGCAGATGCGGGCCATCGCTACGGTGAACGATCTTTTTGCGCGCAACCTGATGCATACGGTGGCGGCCTGGTTGAGGACCGAGTTCCAGGTGACGCTGGTCTCGGGCGAACAGATGCCGTACTCGGAATTCGTAGAGCGCATTCCGGAAAAGACCTACGTGTGCTCGATCCGGCTGGAGCCTTTGGGCGCGCTGGGCTTGCTCGAGCTGGAGCTGGCCCTGGCCTCCCCGATGGTGGACCTGTTGCTGGGTGGCACCGGCAAAGCCGAACCTGTGCGCACGTTGACCGATATCGAAGAGCTGATCATGGCATCGGTAGTGCAGATGATGGTGCGCGAGCTGAACACCGCCTGGCTGCCCGTGGGGCTGCAGTTTGCGTTTGAAAAGCGCGAAGGCGGCACCCAGATCGCACGCATGATGGCTGCCGGCGAAAAGACGCTTTGCGTCTGCTTCGAGGTGAAGATGCCGGAGGCGCAGGGCGTCATCAACCTGTGTTTGCCGGCAGTCGTGCTCAACACCATTCTACGCAGGCTCATTGCGGATCGCGACCGTCCAAGACGCTGCTCGCCGGAGGTACGCACGCGCGTGCGGGAGCTGGTAGGCGAATCGACCGTAGGGGCTGTGCTGCAGTTTCCGCCGGTTCGGCTGCGTGCGCGCGAGATTGCCGCCCTGCGTGTGGGCACCGTGCTGCGGCTGCCCGTGCCCAGGCATGCGGCAGCCGAATTGCGCGTGGGCGGTCTGGCCTTTCAGCGCGCAAGGCCGGTGCGGCTGGGCGAGCACCGCGGAGCGCGACTGGAGCCCGGCGGCACGATAAGCGAAGAGCACGCGCTAAGCGCGTAGGAGGTTGGCGATGGTGCAGCAGGAAGCAGAGTCCGAGGCCGCTTTGGAAGCGAATACAGAAACAACCTTCGAGCAGAGCATGGGTCTGCTTTGCGACATCGAGCTCGAGGCGACGCTGCAGTTCGGAACGCGCGAGATGCCGCTGCGCGAGGTGCTGGAGCTTGGCCCGGGCGACGTGGTGGAACTGGACCGGCATGTGTCGGAGCCGGTCGATCTGGTCGTTGGCGACAGGATTGTGGCTCGCGGCGAAGTGGTGGTAGCGAGCGGTAACTTCGCCTTGAGGATTACGCAAGTAGCAACGCCGCAGCTGCGGCTGGAGAGCATACGATGCCTATTCTAGAAAGACTTGGTTTGTTCCAGGCACGGGCATCGCAGGCGCACGCGACGCGCGACGCGGCGGTGCTCGGCGCAAACACCTACCGGCCGGGCAGCTTGACGGAGAGCGCGCCCAGGATGTGTGCCGCGGCAGGATGCGCGGGTGGCTGGGCGAAGCCGTGGAAGCATCGGCGGCGGCCTGTCTTCGAGGAGGAATGGGGCTGCAGCGGGCGCTGTCTGCAGACGATGGTGCGGGCAGCGGTGCGGCGCGAGGTGGGTGAGGCCGATGATGATGTACCGCATCGGCATCGGGTGCCGCTTGGGCTTGTGCTGCTGGCGCAGGGCTGGATCACGCATCCGCAACTGCAGGTGGCGCTGGACGCGCAACGTGCCAGCGGGCAGGGACGTATCGGCGACTGGCTGACCCAGAGTTGCGGGCTCGGCGAAGAGCGTATCGCGCGCGGCCTGGGTGTGCAGTGGAGCTGCCCGGTGCTTGGGACGGAAGGCTTTTCGCCCGCTACCATGGCGCTCGTCATGCCCAAACGCTTCATCGCTGAGTTTGGGCTGCTGCCCTTGCGGGTTGCGGGTTCGTCGCTGCTCTACCTCGGCTTCCAGGACCGCATGAACGCTGTCGCCGCGCTGGGCCTGGAGCAGATGACCGGGCTGAAGGTAGAAAGCGGCGTCATGCAGGCGTCCACATTTGCCGAGGTACAGGCCTCCTTGCTCGCGGCTGAAAGTGTTCCCGTTTCCATGCAACTCGTCGCCGACGCTGACGCCTTGAGCGCAGGCATTGCAAAGACGCTGGAAACACGTCTGCCGGTAGCTTCGCGTCTGGTAAGAGTGCACAGCTACTATTGGCTGCGCATGTGGCTGGAAAGCGGATCCAGGAGCGGCGTCGGCACACTGCCCTCCGGCGTAGAAGAAGTGCAGGATATGTTGTTCATGATCGGCGGCAGGACCACGACAACGTCATAGCGGCAAAAAGGCAGTCGTAAAGCAACTCGTTGGCTTGCTTGTTGCCATTCCCGCCGGGAATCTGCGGTTGTCTGTTCTTTACGCCACCAGCTAACCCGCACCAGCAAGTCCAACGACGATGCCCAGGATCTCTCCTGGGCATCGTCACAGCAGTGGTCGAGTCTTAGTTTGCGACGTTGCCGTTCGTACCGGGCTCAGGAGTTTCGTGCGTCGCAGTAGCCGCGGGCGGCGTGGAGCCGGGGCCAAGCCCAAGCTTGATAATGGCGCGCGCATCCGGGACGAGCTTCGTCTGCCAGCCGTTATCCGCCTGAAGCTTCTCCATGGCACCCTGGGTGCTGCTGTCCCACTGGCCTGTGGGCGCACCCGTCAGGTAGCCGGCTTTGATCAGAGCAGTCTGGATCTGGGTGGCGCGCTCGCCATCAATGCAGCTGACGTGCGGCTTTGCGGTAGCAGAGGAGGCGTGAGGCACCTTCGGCGACGTGGGTCCACGATGAATGCGAGGATTGGCAAAGGCAGAGGAGGCTGCGAAGAGGGCGATGGTGGCGATGGAGCGAAGCCGCATAACTTTGAAACCTCGAGCTGCAGTATAAGTCCGTAATCGGCGTGCCGGGCGATTACTGGAGCAAGATTACCTTGAGCGTCATCCAAGCGCAAGAGGAAAGGTTGCTCCGGTAACCCGAAGAATTTTCGTACTCGCGCAAGCAAAAAGCCACGGCACAAGGCCGTGGCTTTCTGCTTGCAACCGCGATGCCTACCGCAGTGTCCCGCCTACGAAGCTGTTGCTCTTCGCCCTGGTGTCGTGGATGACAAAGACAACATCCGCGCCGGGTTGGAGTTTGCCGACAATAGCGTTGTAGCTGCTTTGGTCGGTTACGGGTTGGCGGTTGATCTCGATGATCAGCGCGCCCTTACCCAGACCGATGTCGTCGGCAAAGGACCCTGGTGTAATGTTGGTCACCGTGACGCCACCCTGAATGCCGAGCTTGTCGGCGGCAGCCTTGGGCAGCGACTGCACGGTAATGCCGAGCTTGCTTTGGCCCGCGTCGCTGGGCTGCGACTCGTCGGGGGCAACGGCTGCGCCGGCAATGTCCGCGTAGACCTTGGCACGATCGCCAATGGTCACGTTGGCATGCATCAGCTTGCCATCGCGCATGAAGCCGATCTCGACCTGCGAACCGACGGGTCGGGAAGAAACATCGTCGACAAGATCCTGTCCCTCCGGGTCCTTGATCTGATGGCTTCCGACTGAAACGAGAATGTCACCCGGCTTGATGCCGGCCTTGGCCGCGCCGCCCGTGGGAGAAGTCGTGGCGACGATGACTCCACCGGTACTGAAGCCATACATCCTTGCCACTGCCGATGAGGTGCGGGCCTGGAAGGTAACGCCGAGCGAACCGCGAATTACCTTGTGGGCAGGGCTGATGAGGTCGTTGTAAACCTTGGCGATGATGTTGGAAGGCATCGCAAACCCTACGCCTTCAGAGCCTGAACTCTGGGTGTAGATGGCGGTGTTCATCCCAACAACCTGGCCGGCCAGGTCGACGAGCGGGCCGCCGGAGTTGCCGGGATTGATGGCGGCGTCTGTCTGGATGAAGCGCTGAAACTGCTTCGAGAGCCCGTTAGCGTCGCGATCGTCGGGGAGTCCGCGGTTCTTGGCGGACACGATGCCCGCGGTAACCGTCTGCTCGAGTGAGAACGGGCTGCCGATGGCGAGCACCCAATCGCCAACCTGGGCACCGTCCGAGTTGCCAAGCTTGACGGTGGGCAGGGGCTTGTCGGTGTTGATCTTGATGACGGCGATGTCGGTCTCGGTATCGACGCCGACAACGGTGGCAGGACGGCCGGAGATGCGCGCTCCGTCATCCGGGTCGCCGGCCAGCTTGACGTAGATTTTGTCGGCCTTATCGATGACGTGATTGTTGGTGATGATGTAGCCGCGTGGATCGACGATGAAACCCGAACCGAGGGCCTGGCGCTCGCCGCTGGTAAGGGGCGCGTCTTCATCGTCACCCTGACCGCCTTGTCCGCCCTGGCCGCCGAAGAATTTGTTGAAAAAGTCCTGCATGTCGCCCTGATTAGGCTGGCCCTGATCGTCGCCATTGCCGCCGTTGGGATGACCGGGGGGCAAGGCGCGCTGACGACCGCGGCCGGTGGGGCGCTTGGCAATTTCTTCGGTGTTGATATTGACGACGGCCGGTCCGACGGTCTTGACGATGCCCGAGAAGCCGTTGGACAGGCTGACGGGATTGGGAACAACGAGCGGGCGCGCGTCGGACGTATCGACCTGCTGCTGCTCCTTGGCACCCACATCACGAGTCAGAACGGACCCGGCCAGGACGCCGGCGGTGAGCGTAGCGAGGAGTGTAAAGGTAGAAGCGAGGCGGTGGGTGCGGAGGCGATCGAGAAGGCCTGGGGTGTGCTGTGACGGCAGGTTCGGTGTTTCCATGTGCGGCTGGACCTCGTAAGTTCTGCTCGGGAGCTACTAATTTCTAAGTATAGATGCGCGGTGCTGCAATCTCGGGTTAGACGTGAGCTTGCAGTTGAAGGTTATGAGCAGGGATTTGAGGGCATCCAGCCCTGGGCACTTTGTTGCCAAAACCTTTATGGGATGGAAGTTATAGCGACGCCAGCCGGTGCAGCTTACAGCAGGGTCCGCTCCAAGTCGGCTGAAAAGCAAGTCTGGATCAGGCGGGGATTTCCGTAGTCTGGGTGGCCGGAAGGAGTTCGGTGATGAGGATGCCCGCCAGGATGAGCGCCGCGCCGACAACCGCCCTGGGGGTGAAGCTTTCGTGCAGGATGAGGATGGAGGCGAGAGCTCCGAACACCGGCTCAAGGATGAGGATGAGCACGGTCTGGGTTGGAGGCAGGTGGCGCTGGGCATAGCTCTGGATGGTGAAGGCGGCGGCGGTGGCGAGGACGGCGCAGACCCCAAGCGTAACCAGCAGGCCGGGCGTGGCGTGCAAGTAGGGGTGGCGCTCGAACGGCTGCAGGACGAGCATGGTAAGGGTGGCGAAAGCAACCTGCACCGTGGCGAGGGCTCCGGACGCCAGCTTGCGGGCCGCGCGTGCAAGCGACAGCAGATGAAAGGCGAACGCGATGGCGCAGAGCAGCGTGAGAACGTCGCCCAGACGAACGTGCGCCAGACCCTGGCCTGCGGGGATGGTAAGCAGAAGCAGGCCGACGAAGGCGATAAGCGAAGAGCCGAGCGTGCCGAGACTGGGCGCGGGCGAACCGGGCGCGCGCACTGCGGGTACAAGCGTGAGGACAGGAACGATGACGACGATGAGACCGGTGACGAAGGCGGAGTTCGAAGCCGTCGTATGGGCGAGGCCGAGCGTCTGGAACTGGTAGCCGAGCGCGAGAAAGAAACCGACCAGGGCTCCGGAAGTGAGTTGGTCACGGGTGAGATGGCGCAGCTGCCTATGGTTGACGGCGGCCAGGGTGATGGTAGCAAGGGTAAAACGCAGCAGGTTGAAGAGCAGCGGGCTGATGTGCGTCAGGGCTGATTTGACGAGGGTGAAGGTGAGGCCCCAGAGAAGGGCCGTGGCGAGCAGGAGTGCGCGGGCTTTGGTCGTTTTGCTCATGCTGGAGAAGGCTTCACGGATGTTCAGCGATGTGGCTGGTCGGGAATGGCAGGCTGGCCGGGCGCGGTGTAAACGGTGCGTCCGCCGACTACGGTACGGAGAACCTTGGTTTCGAGAATCTGGCGCGGGCTGGAGGCGAGCAGGTCATGGTCGAGAACGACAAAGTCTGCAAGGTAGCCGGGCGCGAGGATGCCTTTGATCCGGTCGCGGAACTCGGCGTAGGCGGAGGTCTGGGTGTAGGCGCGGAGCGCTTCTGGCAGGGTGATGCGTTGCTCGGGGTGGAAGGTCTGGGTGCCGGCTTCGTTCTGGCGTGTAATGGCGGCGTACAGGCCGCGGAAGGGCGAGATGGATTCGACGGGATAGTCGGTGCCGAACGCGAGAGGGATGTGGTGTTCGAGCATGCTGCGCCAGGCGTAGGCGTAGCGGCTGCGCTCGGGGCCCAGGCGGGCGCCGGCCCAGGCCATGTCGGTGAGCAGGTGCGAGGGTTGCATGGAGGCGATGACGCCGAGCGATTGGAAGCGGGCGAAATCGCTGGGGAGCAGGACCTGGGCGTGCTCGATGCGGAAGCGGAAGGCGTTCGGAACCCAGGTCTCAGAAGCGAGACCTCCATCCCTGCGATCAAGTTCGATCGCTGGGGACCCCGGACGTGGGGCACCCAGATCTGTGGCACCCGGATTGGTGAAGGTTGCGATGTGGGAATCCTTGGGTTCAGGCGTGGGCAGTGCCTTGGCGGGAACGCCGGATTGTTCGGCGGCGGCGAAGGCGTTGAGTGCGATGGTGTTGGCCTGGTCGCCGATGGCGTGGAAGCCGAGTTGGAAGCCGGCGGCGGCGCGGGCTTCAGCGAGGTCGTTGAGCTTTTGCTGGTCGTAGCGGGGCAGGCCGGAGTTGTCGGGGTCGTCGGTGTAGGGCTCGGCGAGGGCGGCGGTGCGCGAGCCCAACGAGCCGTCCATAAAGGCCTTCAGGAAGCCGAGGTGGAGCAGCGGATCGTCGGCCGGGTGGCTGGCGCGGCGCTGCTTCAGCACTTCGAGGGGTGTGTCGAAGGCGAGCCACTCGGAGACGCGGAGCGTAAGCTGGTCGCGGTGTTCCATGGATTCGAGCACCAGCCAGTCCTCCCAGGTGGAGAAATCCTGCACCGAGGTGACGCCGTGAGCGAGGGCGTCAGCGATGGCGAGGTCGAGAGCCTTGCGGCGCATCTCGGGCGAGGGCGGCGGGACCTGTTTATAGATGAGCTGAATGGCGGGGTCCTCGCGGACGATCCCAGTAGGGCCGCCGTCGGGGTCGTGGTCAATCTGGCTGCCCGGCGGCGCGGGCGTTTCGGAGTTGATGTGCGCGGCGGTAAGGGCGGCTGAGTTGGCCACGACGATGTGGCCGTCGGTGCGGTAGAACACGGCGGGGTGGCCTTCGGTCACCCGGTCGAGGTCCTGGCGGGTGGGCAGGGTGTGCCCTTGCCACTTCGTCTGGTCCCAGCCGGCGCCGAGAATCCATTGCCCGGGTTGCGAGATGGCCGTGTACGCGCGAATGCGATCGAGCATGTCGGCAAGCGAGGTGGTGCCGTCGAGGTCGACGGTAAGCTTTTGCTGGCCGGCCTCGGCCATGTGGGTGTGGGCGTCGTTAAAGCCGGGCATAACGAAGGCGCCGGCCAGATCGACGAGCTGGGTGTGGGGGCCGCGGAGCGCGAGGATCTGGTCGTCGGAGCCGGTGGCGACAATGATGTGATTGGTGACGGCGAGAGCGGTGACGCGGGTGGGGTGATCGCTGAGAAGGGCCTGGCCGGTGAGGATGTTGCCGTGGAGATAGAGGGTTTGCGGGGAGGTGTCTGGCTGCTGGCAGAGCGCGGGGGTGAAGAACAGGAAGACGGCTGGCAGGAGTTTGGTCACGAGGTTGAGTTTACTGCGTCCCGCTTGAAGAACAGGCAAAAGCGCCCTTGCGCCGGGCGGGCGGCACTTCGTGCGGTGTTGGACGGCTTCGCCGTTCTTCAGACTCTCCTGTCAGACCAGAGTTTGCGCGGTGTCGAGCAGGGTGAGGAGGATGCGGCGGAGAGCGGTTTCGCGGCCGGTAGGGTCGTACCACTCGGCAAGCGTATGGATGCCGTGGCCGGTACCGCCGGCAGCCAGGGCAGCGGCGGGGATGCCGAGCGACAGGGGCAGGTTGGCGTCGGTGGAGCCGAGGCGGAGCTCGGTGCGCAGGCCGAGATGACGGTCGACGGCACGCAGGGTATGGAGGAGTGGCGAGTCGGGCGGGAGCGTGGCCGCGGGGCGGTGGCCAATGTCTTCGACGGCGAGCGTCACGGGAGGGTAGGCGGTGAGCTGGCGATTGGAAAGCGCGACAAGCTGCTCGAAGGTGCGGTGCAGATCGAGGGTAAGCCCGTTGAGCTGGGCGGTGTCGGTCGAGCGGAGGTCAAGCAGGACGGAGGCGGACTCCGGAATGGAATTGATGGAGGTGCCGCCGCTTATCTGGCCCGGGCTGAGAGTGGTGCGATGGGCAGCGTCTGGAGAGCTGTCGGACGAGAGCAGGGCGGTGTGGCTGGCGAGCAGCGCAAGGGCCTGGGCTACGAGGTTGATGGGGTTGGGAGCGGCGCTATCCACCCAGGAATGGCCGCCTGGGCCGTTGAGCGTGACGCGAAAGCGGCGGCTGCCAAGCGCGCGAACGACGGCGGCGGCGGTTCCGGAGCCTTCGAGCGCCAGGGCGCCGGCGATGTTGCCTTGATAGCGGCCGGTCTGGAAGAGGTGGCGCATGCCGCGCAGGTTGCCTTCGCCTTCTTCTCCGGTGTTAGCCGCAAACAGGATGGGGACGGGAGGGGTGATGCCGGCATGGCGCAGGGCGGCGATGATGCCGAGCAGCGCAGTAAGGCCGGCACCGTTGTCACAGGCGCCAGGGCAAAGAATGCGCGGGCCGTCTTCGCTGGGGCTGGTGGGCGTGCCGGCGGGAAAGACGGTATCGAGATGGGCCGAGAGCAGGATGTAAGGACCGGGAGCGAGGCCAGGCAGGGTGCCGAGGACGTTACCGGCTTCATCGATATGGGGGTTCGTGAGGTCGAGGTCGGTAAATCGCTCGAGAAACCAGGCGGCGCGATCGTGTTCGGCGAAGGGTGGCGCGGGAATGGCGAGGAACTGCAGCTGCCAGACGCGCAGTTGGGGTTCATGCAGGTGCAGCCAGGAAAAGGCGCGATGCACGGGGAGCTGGGTGGCGAGGCGGGTGATGCGATGCTGGGCGAGCGCGGTGGCCTGGGTAAGGGCGGGGCTCATGCGGGGTACTCGACCGAGTGCAGGAAGAGACCCTGGGCGGGCGCGGTGGGGCCGGCGGCGGAGCGATTGCGCGCGGCCAGGATCGCAGGGATGGAAAGCTGGCGGCCCCGGGCGAGATCGACGAAGGTGCCGACCAGGTTGCGCACCATGTGGTGCAGGAAGCCCGAGCCCGTAACCTTATAAAGGATGAGCGGCGGAGCTTCGCTAAAGCAGGAGTGAAAGAGGGTGCGGGTGTTTACGGGTTCAGGCGAAGGGTTAACGCGCTGGCTCTGGTCGGGGTCTACGGCGGCGAAGGAGGTGAAGTCGTGGGTGCCCAGGACCGCCAGGGCTGCCTGGTTGGCGGCGTTGAGATCGATGGGCCAGGGGCAATCCCAAACGTAAGGGGCAAGGGTTGGGGGGCAGATGGCGTCGGCTCGGGCCCACATCTCAGAATCGAGCTGTGGGGCACCCGGAGTTGCGGCTGCATGGCGACGGCGTGGATGGATCCGGTACTCGTAGGTTTTGCGCAGGGCGCAGTGGCGGGCGTGGAAGGTTTCGCCCGTGTGCTCGGCGCTGAGGACGCGGATGCTGGGCGGGAGCGAACGGTTGAGAGCGCGGAGCAGGTTTGCAGGCGGGATGTCTGCCGCGAGGGGGAAGCTGGCGACCTGGGCGAGCGCGTGCACCCCGGCGTCGGTGCGTCCGGAACCCTGCGGCAGGACGGACTCGCCGGTGAGGTGCTGGAGCGCCTGGGCGAGGGTGCCCTGGATGGTAGGCAGATGGGGCTGGATTTGCCAGCCGTGGAAGGCTGTGCCGTCGTACGCGAGAGTGAGTTTCCAGAACGGCATGGGTTTTCAGACGGTATCACGCTGAGGGTGTCGTTTGCCTGGCCGATAAGGGGTTCAGGCGGCAGGAGAGAAAGCGGGGCGTGGGTTGGTATGATGGAGGCTCAGGGTCATGGAGCTCTCAGGAACTTCTCCGTTCGAAGCTGCGCGGGTTGTGTGCCTGGGCGTGGAGCGGAAGGCCTGGATTTTAGAGTCTTCCGGCCTGGCTTGGGCGTCTATCTGACTGACCCCGAACAGATGGAGAGAGCTTTCGGCTTTGGGTTGTGGACGTTGGCAGAACGCGTTTGAGAGGAATGACGTGAGATTAGAAGAACTGAAGGCTGGGGCGGCGATTGCGCTGGTGTTGCTGGGCACGGTAGGACAGGCGGGAGCGCAGCAGGCCGGCACACAACAGGCCGGGGCGCAGCAGGGCGGCGCAGTCCAGGTGCCGCCGGCACAAACGCAGACGCAGACTCAGCCAGTGCAGACGCAGGGAACGGGCCCGACCGGAAGCCAGATCAATCCGACCGCTCCGGCCCCGGTGCAGGCGGTGGAGAACGATACCACTGGAAATCCAACGCTGCCGCAGGCCCCGCAGCCGATGTTGACCGAGCCTTTCTACCTGCGGGATACGCCGAAGGATTACACCCATCTGAAGGGGCATTCGTTCAAGGATCCGTTCGCGCCGTATACGGCTACGGACTTTCCCCTGCCGCGTTTGAACAACACGCCGCGGCTGGACGACCTGTTGCGCGACGGCAAGCTGTACCTCAGCCTGAGCGATGCGGTCGGGCTGGCGCTAGAGAACAATTACGACATCGCCATCGCGCGCATCAACCTGGACATTGCCGATACGGATATTCTGCGAACGAAGGCGGGATCGATCTTTCGCGGCGTTTCGACCGGGCTGGTGACGGGAACGCTGGGTGGAACGACCTCGACCATCACGGGCGGCGGCGGACCGGGTGGCACGTCGACCTCGTCAGGCGGCGCGGGTACCGGTGCCAACGGTCTGGTCTTGAGCACGAACGGTGGCGGACCGCTGCCGTACGATTTCGATCCCGTGATTACCGGGACTGCCGAGTTTGAGCGCGCGACCGCGCAGAGCGCAAGCACCATTTCGCCCACCACGACCAACAACACAAGTACCGGCAACCTGGCCTACCAGCAGGGTTTCAGCACAGGCACGCTGCTGAATGTGGGTTTCAACAACAGCAATGTTTCGACCAGCAATCCAAGTGAGTTTTCGGCGCTTTCGAGCACGTTGAACACCTCGCTGCGCGCCACCGTGACGCAGCACCTCCTACAGGGTTTCGGGCCCAAGCTGAACCGGCGCTTTATCGTGGAAGCGGAGAATGACCGGCGCATCACGGACTCGTCCTTTCGCCAGCAGGTGATCTACACGGTGACGCAGGTCGAGAGCATTTACTGGTCGCTGGTAAGCGCATACGAAGATGAACAGGCCAAGGAGCGGGCGTTGCAGCAATCGACGCAGCTGACGGCGGACAACCGCAAGCAGCTGGAGATTGGCACGCTGGCGCCGTTGGACGTCGTGAACTCGGATTCTGCCGTGGCAACCGACAAGCAGTCACTCGTGACGTCACAGTCGAACCTGGAGTATCAGCAGCTGCTGATGAAGCAGGCGATCGCACGCAACCTGAACGACCCGCAACTGGCAAACGCACCCGTGGTGCCGACCGATCGCGTCGGCCTGGACCGGCTGCCCGAAGAGGATATGAAGGTCGAGGACCTGGTGAAAGAAGCCTTCACCCTGAACCCGCAGGTGGAGCAGGCGGTACTCGAGCTGAAGAACAACGAAATTACCATCCGCGGCGAGAAGAATGGCTTGCTCCCCATCGTGGATGCATTCGGGTTTTACGGCACCAGCGCGCTGGCCGGTACGCCGAACCCGAACTTCACCAATCTGGGCGGAACGGGCACCACGACGACGACCGCGACCACAAGCACCATTCCGACCGGGTACACCGGCGCGCTGCAGAACCTGTTTACGGGCGTCAACCCGGACTACGGGGTCGGCGTGAACATCAACATTCCGCTGCGCAACCGGGTCGCCCAGGCTGACCAGGCGCGCTCGCAGATGGAATACCGGCAGACCCAGATGCGCCTGCAGCAGCTGTATACGCAGCTGCGCATTCAGGTCATCAACGCACAGTATGCGATTACAAACGACCGGGCCAACGTGGTGGCGGCCCAGACGGCAAGGGACTTCAACGCACAATCGCTCGAGGCGGAACAGAAGAAATACAAGCTGGGCGCCTCGACGACGGCCAACGTGCTAAGCCAGGAGCGCACACTCGCGGCCGGGGAAAACAACCTGATTTCGGCAACCGCGGCGTACGCGAAGGATCGTTCGGCGTTCGACCAGATTCTTTCGAATACGCTCGACCGGTACGGCATTTCGCTGGTCGATGCGGCGAGCGGCGTGGTCAATCAAAAACCGAACATTCCAGGGCTGACAGCTCCGAAGGCACCTGAGTCGCCGAAGCCGCTTACGGCGAATCCTCCTCCGGTTCCGCAATAAGGATCCCCGCAGATAAGAAGGAAAGACGGGATAAGAGTGGAAATGGGCGACTTGGCTTCCATCCACTCTTATCCCCTTTTTTCTTTTGATCTGCGGGGATTTTTGTCCCAACGGTAAACTCGGGGGATGAGTGATGGGGTTTTGAATGGTCTGGCGGGAGCGCGATCGGCCTACTTGCGCAGTGCGATGCGGCAGCCGGTGCGCTGGATGGAGTGGGGGGCGGCGGCTTTCGACGAGGCGCTTAGGCTAAATAAGCCGGTGCTGCTGGATATCGGGGCGGTGTGGTGCCACTGGTGCCATGTGATGGACCGCGAAAGCTATGAGGATGCGGAGACGGCGCGCATCATCAACGAGCACTTTATTGCGGTGAAGGTGGATCGGGACGAGCGGCCCGATGTGGATGCGCGGTACCAGGCTGCAGTGGCGGCGATCAGCGGACAGGGTGGCTGGCCGCTTACGGCTTTCCTGACGCCCGACGGCAAGCCCTATTTTGGTGGTACGTACTTTCCTCCGGTCGATGGGCATGGCCGGCCGAGCCTGCGGCGCGTGCTGATGACGATGGCCGAGGCGTTCGAGAAGAAGCGCGACGAGGTGGATGAAACGGCCGGCAGTGTGCTGGCGGCAATCGAAGCCAACGAGATGTTCGATGGGAGCGGCAAGGATCCGGGTGCGGAGCTGGTAGGGAAGATTGTGGCTTCGATCCTGCAGCAGTTTGACGGGCGCTTCGGGGGCTTTGGGTCGCAGCCCAAGTTCCCGCATGCGGGTGCGCTCGATCTGCTGATTGATGCCGCCGGGCGGGGTGAGAGCGGTCCCACTCATCGCGACGAGGCTGCGATGAATGGGGCACCTTCGAGTGCTGTAGGCTCGGCGCGGCTGGCGGCCCTGGTTACGCTTCAGAAGATGTCGAGGGGTGGCGTGTATGACCACCTGGCCGGAGGCTTCCATCGCTATGCAGTGGACGAGCGCTGGGTGGTGCCGCACTTCGAAAAGATGAGCTACGACAACTCAGAGCTGCTTAAGAATTACGTGCATGCCTTCCAGAGCTTTGCCGAGCCGGAGTGCGCGCGGGTGGCGCGGGAGACGATGGCTTGGGTGGACGAGTGGCTGAGCGATCGGGAGCGGGGTGGCTTCTATGCGTCGCAGGATGCGGATAAATCGCTCGATGACGATGGCGACTACTTTACCTGGACGCGCGCGGAAGCCGCCGCAGTGCTGACGGCGGAAGAGATGCAGGTCGTGGGGCCGTGGTTCGATATCGGCGAGATTGGCGATATGCATCACAACCCGGAAAAGAACTGCCTGCATATTGAGCTGTCGGTGGCGGAAGTGGCTCGGGGGGCGGGTGTATCGGCGGAAGAGGCTGTGAGTTCGATTCGCTCGGGCAAGGCGAAGCTATACGCGGCGCGCAAACTGCGGCCGGCGCCCTATGTGGATAAAACCGTCTATGTGGGTTGGAACGGGATGATGGTCTCGGCGTACCTGCTGGCTGGGCGGGTGCTTGGGGATGCGGAGGCGGTGGCGTTCGGGCTGAAGACGCTCGACCGGGTGCTGGCAACCGCCTGGGATGGCCATGCGCTGGGGCATGTGGTGGCTTACGGTGAGGGGGCCGCGCCGGGCGGCGTTGCGGGTGGGCTGGATGATTATGGATTCACCGCGATCGCCTGCCTGGATGCGTGGGAAGCTACCGGGGCAATCCGCTACTTCAAGGCTGCGCTCGCTGTGGGTGAGGCAATGCTGCGAAGGTTCTACGACCAGGCTGCTGGAGGGTTTTTCGACATCGAGCCTGGGGCCGGAGAGCAGATCGGAGCTTTGACGGCAAAGCGGAAGCCGCTGCAGGACTCCCCGACACCCGCCGGGAACGCGGTGGCGGCCATGGTGTTGCTGCGCCTGGCCGAGCTGGCGGGGCGCGAGGATTTCCGCGACAAAGCCAGGGCTACGCTCGAGTGTTTTGCAGGTGTGGTGGAGCACCTCGGGCTCTACGCCGCGAGTTATGGGCTGGCAGTGCGGCGCATGGTCGAGGCTCCAATGCAGGTGGTGGTGGTTGGTGCGGATGCCGCGGCCGATCGCCTGGAGCAGGCAGCCCTACGGGGATATCTGGTGAACAAGAGCGTGGTGCGGCTGCGGGCTCTGGGTGCGGAACTGCCCCCGGCGCTGGCGCAAACGATCCCCCATCTGCCTGCGCAGGCGGGCAGCTTTGCGGTGGTCTGCTCGGGGTTTACCTGCGGGCTGCCGATTACGAGTGTCGAAGGGCTAAACACGCTCTAAACGGGCACTCCGGCAAAGAGCTTGATTCTCGAGCTGTCAGCCTTACAGCTGTGAGCTGACAGCTGCAAACCGGACTCTACGACGATACAAGCGGCTGCTGGGCGGGTGGGGCAGTGGGGTCTGGCTTGGCTTGCTGCATGATGAGCATGCTGGCATCCGAGCCCAGCGGGATGCCTTCCTGCTCGAAGGTGAGGACAATGCGGCGGCGCAGTTCGCGAAGGATGGGGTCTTTCTGGTTGGGCCGTACGCGCAGGGTAACGGGATAGATGATGCTCCGACCGTCGATCTTGTCGACGCCGAGCACGCTAGGCTTTTCGAGGATGAGGGCGGCGAATGCGGGATCGGTTTGCAGGGCATCGGCCAGGGTGTTAAGGGTGGCGATCACGTGGTCGGGGTTGGCGCTGGCATCGACGACGACGGGAAGCGTGGCGACAGCGAAATCGCGCGAGAGGTTCGAGACGGTGGAGATTTGCGAGTTGGGGATAATGTAAAGGGTGCCGTCGCCGTCGCGCAGCCGGGTGAGCCGCAGGGTGAGGTCTTCGACGGTGCCCGTGAGGGTGGCGATCTTGACGACTTCGCCGACGTTGTACTGGTCCTCGAGCAGGATGAAGATGCCGTTGAGGACATCCTTGAAGAGAGACTGCGCGCCCAGGCCGATCCCGACGCCAAGAATGCCGGCCGAGGCAAGCAGAGGACCGACATTGATGGCGAGCAGCTTGAGAATCTGCAGAAAAGCCAGGAAGCCGAGGACGCTATAAGTGGTGGCGCGGATGATGGTGACAAAGGTGCGGAGCTGGGCGGCGCGGACGACGCTGCCGGATTGCGCGAGACGGATGAGGCGGCGGGTGACGAGGTCGACGATGCGCTGGATGATAAAAAGCAGAACCAGAATGATGACGACTTTAGGCAGGCGATCGCGCACCATGACAAGGATGTCCTGGTGCCAGTCGCGCTCGAGGACGCGGAGTGCGGGTTCTTCGACACGGTTGTGGGCTTCGGCTTCGAGGGCGGGGGCGAGCGAGACGAGGAGGTTCAGAGTAAGGGCTGCCTTTCAAGTAGGGCTGGCGGAATGCGTTGCAAAGCGCAGGGAAGTAGCTGAGAATGAGACGCAAAAGAGCTGGGCCGTGGAAGCTCGGGCGGGGGAAATCGATGAGGTTGGCAAAGGTATGGATGCGGGACGGACTGGT
The DNA here is from genome assembly GCA_964282835.1 of uncultured Granulicella sp. GTDB lineage: Bacteria > Acidobacteriota > Terriglobia > Terriglobales > Acidobacteriaceae > Edaphobacter. Next base: position 2,688,051 of record OZ196157.1, on the reverse strand, counting down.
TCTGGCGGGATTGCTTGGGCTGTTGGCTGGCGTGGGCGCCGGACAGTTGCAGCCACCGGGCTTCGGGCAGGGCGGGCAGACGCCGGGGGCGCAGCAGGGCGGGCGCGGATCGCAGGATCCGTTTGGCGACAATTCGCCGACGCGCAAGAATATGGAAGAAAAGCAGGTGCAGGCCCGCAACGACGACCGGCAGAAGAGACTGATTGCGGACTCCGACAAGCTGCTGGCGCTGGCGACCGAGCTGCACGACGAGGTGCAGAAGACGGATAAGAACATCCTTTCGGTAGAGGTGATGAAGAAGGCGACGGAGATGGAGAAGCTTTCGCGGGACCTGAAGGAGCGCATGCGCGGATAGTGGCGGATGAGAGCTGAGGCCCGGTTGAAACTCAGACCTCGGAAGTGAGACCTGAGGCACCCCTAGAATCTCCGCTAGCGGCCGGTGGTTACGATGATGGGCGCTTGAACTGGATTGGAGATGACGGGATCGGATTGAACCTGCGCCGGTGCCAGGGCCGAGACGGCGTTCACCTGTGGGGCAGACAGGTTGGGCAGGGTGGTCGCGGAGCCACGCAGGGCGGCGACCACGGCGGGGGCGTTCCACGTGGGATGCGCGGCGCGAATGAGACCCGCGACGCCGGCAGCCAGCGGGGCGGCAGCGCTTGTGCCCATCGCCTGCACATAGGCGACCTGGCCGAGGCCGAAGCAGGCTTCGGAGTGGGTGGGGTCTGCGGGCGGGCCGAGCCGAGTGCCGGGTTTACCGAGCGAGCAGGCACCGCGAATCCAGCCGGTCGGCTGCGTTGGATCGGCGTCGGGGCCGGCAGGATAGCTGCCGCCGGGCGCGGCCAAGGCGTTCAGGGGCGCTCCAAAATTGCTGTAGTACGGCCTGGTGACCGGGCCGGCGGCACAGGTGGCTCCGGGAACCAGGTTCTCTGCGCACACGGGATTGGTGGAGGCCAGTATGGCGACGACGTCGCGGGACTGTGCGGGAAGCTCCACGTAGCGTTGATTCGAAAGGTCGAAGCCGTCGTTGCCGGCGGCAGCGATAAGGATGGTGCCGGCATTGAAGGCGGCCTGGGTGGCTTGGTCGAAGGTGGCCTTGAGGCCGGCTCCGTCGCCGGTGGTGATGTCGACGAGGGTGCCGAGCGACATCGAGATGATGTCGGCGCGGTTAGCGACGGCGTCGTCGATGCCCTGCAGCACCCAGGAGAGCAGCCCGGCGGCCTGGCCGTAAAGGCAGCCGGAGGGATCGGCGAGCGTGGCGGCGGCTGGCATGCGCTCGAGCACCTTGATGTTGAGCAAGGTGGCTTCCGGAGCGACCCCGGCGGTAAGCCCTGTGTTGGTCCCGAGGGCGGCGGCGGCAAGCGAGGCGGTCCAGGTGCCGTGGCCCTGCTGGTCCTGCGGGGTGCCGTCGTCGCATGGGCTGGGCAGGGCGGTCTGGTCGATTTCGGAGAGGTTGAGGGCGAGGTTGGGGGCGATGTCCGGGTGCGTAGCGTCGAGGCCGGAATCGAGGATGGCGATGCGGATGCCGGCACCTTGCGTAAGCGACCAGGGACCGGGGGCCTGCGGGGTGCCGGCAAAGCCGCCGACGGCGCGCACGGCCCATCCTTGCTGGGAGTTGTAGATGCCGTCTGCCGGAGTCTCGGCGCGCACGTCGATGGTGTGTGCGGTGACTTCGCGGTCCTGCACGATGGAGGCGATGGCTGGGTCGCGCGCGAGCGCCTGGGCGGTGGCCAGGCTGGCGGCCAGGACGGCAGTGCCGAGGTGATCGTGGCGGGCGAGGAGACGAGTCTGCGCGGGGGCCGCGGCGGGAATGGCACCGCTGCGATAGGTGACAATGTAGCGGCCGGGAACGGCGCGGCCGAACGGAGTCTGGCTGAGTCCTTGAGCGGGTAGGGAAGGGACGAGTGTGGCGGCGAGCAGGAGATGCTTGAACATGCGCTGGAGTCCTCGGTGGCGTTTGCTTAGTGCATGCATCGGCGCACAACGGGAGGATGATGGCTGAAGTTTGCTCGGGTGTTCGTTACAGGGGTCATGTGACTTTAGGGTGGACATAGAGAGCGCGGTATAGAGATTCCCGCTTTCCCGGAGGGACGGCTTTTGATGGGAAGCGATGGCGCCTTGCAAGAGAGCTCTTCGGCCGGAGTCCCTAGCCAAGGGATTTGGCAGGACAGGGGTAGGGCTTAGGTGGTAAAAACACGCAAGGAGTATCGGCATGGCTCGGCAGGCAGCAGGCGTGGTGGCGGCGCAGGGAGAGACGGCGTGGGGCAAGCGTGAGCTCGCGCCCGAGCGGCTGGTGGAGTTCTACCGGCTGATGTATCTTTCGCGGCGGACAGACGACCGGGAGATCCTGCTGAAGCGGCAGCAGAAAATCTTCTTCCAGATAAGCTGCGCCGGCCACGAAGCCCTGCTGGTGGCCGCCGGCATGGCGCTAAAGCCCGGATACGACTGGTTTTTTCCTTATTACCGGGATCGTGCAATCTGCCTGGCGCTGGGCAATACGGTAGAAGAAATGCTTCTGCAGTCCGTCGGCGCGGCGGAAGATACGGCAAGCGGCGGGCGCCAGATGCCTTCGCATTGGACCAGCCGCAAGCTGAATATCGTGACGCCTTCAAGCTCGACCGCGACCCAGTGCCTGCATGCGGTTGGGTGCGCGGAAGCGGGCCTCTACTTCAGCCAGAGACCTGGAGCTGCGGCGCGGGTAGTGGGCGATTATCGTGAGTTCAAAGAGGTCAAGTTCCACCAGGATGAGGTGGTGTATTGCTCGATCGGCGAAGGGTCGACGTCGCAGGGAGAGTTCTGGGAGGCCTTGAACACAGCCTCGAACCTGCGGCTGCCCGTGATTTTCGTGATCGAGGACAACGGCTATGCTATTTCTACGCCGGTCGAGGCGAATACGCCGGGCGGCAACATCTCGCGGCTGATTGCCAACTTCCCGAACTTCCAGTTTGCGGAAGTCGACGGGACCGATCCGGTAGCATGCTACGCCGCGATGGTGGACGCGGTGGCGTACTGCCGCGCGCGCAAAGGTCCGGCGGTGGTACACGGGCATGTGGTGCGGCCGTACTCGCACTCGCTGAGCGAGGATGAGCGCGATTACCGGGCGAAGACGGAGCTGGATGCGGATGCCTTGCGGGATCCGGTTTCGAAGATGCAGGTGTGGCTGCTGCGCGAAGGCATCTTGAGCGCCGAAGAGATCAACGCGCTCGAACGGCGGGCGGATGAAGAGGTGCTAAGGGCGAGCCATCGCGCGGTCGAAGCAGCGTTGCCCAGAGTGGATTCGATTCTGCGCAACCAGTACTCGGAAGACCTGAGTCCGATGGAGGCGCGCTTCGCGGTGGAGCCGGTCGAGGGCGCGGACGCGAGCGAACGGACCGAACGGACCATGGCCGATCTGATCAACACCTGCCTGAAGGACGAGATGCGGCGGGACGAACGGATTGTGGTCTTCGGCGAGGACGTGGCCGATGCCACCCGTGCAGGCGCGCTGGCCGACGAGTCGGTGAAGGGGAAAGGCGGGGTTTTCAAGCTGACGAGCGGGCTACAGCGGGAGTTCGGCAGTGACCGCGTGTGGAACTCGCCGCTCGCGGAGGCTAACATTGTGGGCCGCGCGATCGGGATGGCTATGCGCGGGCTGAAGCCTGTGGTCGAGATCCAGTTCTTCGATTATATTTGGCCGGCAATGCATCAGATGCGGAATGAACTATCGCTCGTAAGATGGAGATCCGATGGGGCTTTCAGTTGTCCGCTGGTGATGCGGGTGCCGATTGGCGGATACCTGACGGGTGGGTCGATTTACCACTCGCAATCGGGCGAAAGCATCTTTACCCATACGCCCGGTGTGCGTGTGGTGATGCCGTCAAACGCGCTCGACGCCCTCGGGCTGCTGCGGACGGCGATCCGCTGCGACGACCCGGTGCTGTTTCTAGAGCACAAGCGGCTGTACCGCGAGACCTTCGGCCGTGCGATGTACCCCGGTCCGGAGTACACGATCCCGTTTGGCAAGGCGAAGATCGTGAAGCCGGGCAAGGACCTGACCGTGGTCACCTACGGGGCGGTGGTGCCGCGGGCCTTGCAGGCGGCGGTGCGGGCGGAGCGGGAGCGTGGCATTTCGGTGGAGTTGATCGATCTGCGGACGCTTTCACCCTACGACTGGGAGACGATTGCAGAGAGTGTGCGCAAGACCAGCCGGGTGATTGTGGCCCACGAGGATATGAAGAGCTGGGGCTATGGGGCGGAGATCGCGGCTCGGATCGGGGAAGAACTGTTCCACGACCTGGACGCGCCGGTGCGGCGGGTGGCGGCGATGGATACCTTTGTGGCGTATCAGCCGGTGCTCGAGGATGCAATCCTGCCGCAGCCGGAGGATTTGTTGCGGGCCATGGTGGAGCTGGCGGCTTTTTGACGGGAAGGCTTAACACAGAGGACACAGACGGGCAGAGATCTGGTCTTGCTGTCCTTGTGCTTTGACACTTTCTTCTTAGTTTCGCAACTGCTGGATCGGTGGCGGGTTTGCAAGGGTGAAATGCCTGATGGGCGATGGTCTTCAGCGTTTGAAGGTCTCAACTGCAGGCATCGCTTTGGAGGAATGCTATGCACTCAGGTCTCGCCAGCCGTTTCTCGGTTTCTTCTTCGCTGCAGGTCTGCGGACGGGCCGCTTTCACGAGTGCGCTTTGTGCGTTGCTGGTCCTGCAGCCCGTTCTGGCAGAAGCGCCGGCTGCTGCTGCTAAGCGGCCTGAGATTGCGGGGGCAGGGCAGATTCAAGGGCAGGATCGGGTGCTGCATGCACTGGACCGGCTGACGTTCGGACCGCGTCCGGGGGATGTGGCGGCTGTGGAAAAGGTGGGTTTGAACAAGTGGTTCGAGCAGCAGTTGCATCCCGAGAGGATCGACGATACAGCGCTCGATGCGCGGCTTCAGCAATATCCGGCTACGCTGCTTCCGCTGGCGGTGCTGCAGAAGAAGTATCCGAGTCCGGCGGAGCTGCGGGCGATGATGGATGGGAAACTGCCTCTGCCGGCCGACCCCAACGAACGGATGATGGTGCAGGATCAGATTGCCTTTTACGCGATGGCGCAGGAGCAGAAAGGCAAGATCACGGACGCACAGGCGCAGGCGGGGATCAATGGTCAGGCGGGGTCGGTGGGTACGAACCCGGATGGAACGCCGCAGGCCACCCGCCGGGCGCGCCGGCAGCAGGTGCAGGCAGGACAGGCGGCGCTCGACAGCACAGCCACCGAGGCGCCGGCAGGAATGACGGACGGGCAGAAGCCGATGACGGCGAGCGAAATGTCCTCCGACTCGCCCCCCGCCTCGCCCACCGCCAGGGGCTTGCCGGCGAGCGAGCGCTACCCTGCGGACGATGTAGCGCGCATCCTCGCGCTGGCGCCCGAGCAGAGGATGTCGGCCATGCTGGCGCTGCCTCCCCGCGACCTGGTGCGCTTTCGGCAGAGCCTGACGCCGGAGCAGGGGGACCATCTGACGGACGGCTTTGCGCCGGCGCAGCGGGAGATGCTGCTTGCGCTCTCGGGCTCGCTGCGTATGGTTGGGCTGGAGGCGATGGAGTCGCGCCTGGACCGGGACATCTACAGCAACCGGCAGCTTGAGGCGGTGATGACGGACTTCTGGCTGAACCATTTCAACGTGTATTCGGCCAAGAATCAGAATGAGCCTTACCTGCTGCCAAGCTACGAGCGCGAAACGATTCGTCCGCATGCCCTGGGCAGGTTCGAAGACCTGCTGGTGGCGACGGCGGAAAGCCCGGCGATGCTGCAGTATCTGGATAATTTTCGCAGCGAAGGGCCAAACTCGCCGCGCTCGCAGCGGGTGAACCGGGCCGTGGCGAACGGGAACAATGCGAAGGTAAAGCAGGCAGCCAACGGGTTGAATGAGAACTACGGCCGCGAGCTGATGGAATTACATACGCTTGGTGTCAGCGGCGGGTACACGCAGGCGGATGTGACGAACGTGTCGAAAGTGTTCACGGGCTGGACGATCGACAAGCCGTTTGTGGGCGGCGGGTTCGTGTTCGAACCGGCAAAGCATGAGCCGGGCTCGAAGATGGTACTGGGCAAGACGATCGCTGAGAACGGCCAGAAGGAGGGGCTGGAAGTGCTGCACATGCTGGCGACCAGCCCGGCTACGGCAAAGTTTATTTCAACCAAGCTGGCGGTGCGGTTTGTGAGCGACGACCCGCCGCCGGCGCTGGTAGACCGCATGGCCGCCGCCTTTCTAAAAAGCGATGGAGACATAAAGGTGGTGCTGCGAACGATGTTCGACTCGCCGGAATTCTGGGCGCCGTCGGTGTACCGGGCAAAGGTAAAGACGCCGCTCGAGTTTGTGGTTTCGGCGGTGCGGGCGAGCGATTTGCAGGTGGACCGGACACAGGCGCTGGTGCAATCGTTGAACAAGCTGGGCATGCCGCTGTACGGAATGCAGACGCCGAACGGCTATGGCTGGAAGCAGACCGACTGGGTAAGCACGGGCGCGCTGGTAAGCCGGATGAACTTCTCGCTGGTGATGAGCGACGACCGCATACCCGGCACGCGGACGCAATGGACGACGCTGCTCGGCGAGCCGGGGGCTGCAGAAGGCGGAGCCAAACCGGTGTCGTACGCGCCGGGCGGCGGGAGCGAGACGGCGGCGGCGAAGGAGCGGAGGCTGGAGCTGATTCTGCTGGGCCAGCCGGTAAGCGACCGTACGCGCGCGACGGTGTTGAGCCAGAGCACGGACCAAGAGGTGGCGGCGCAGGCTGAAGCGCAGTTCAACCTGGGCAACCAGGGCGGAGGCAAGGGCGCGCGGTATGCGGGCAAAGGGCTGGACCGGGAGCAGAAACGACTCGACCGGCAAGGGGTTGCGCCGGACGATCCGCAAGCTGCGGTGATGGCCGGGCTGCTGCTGGGGTCGCCGGAGTTTCAGAAGCGGTAGAGGCGGCTTTGGGAGCTGTCGGCCGACAGCTTCTGAGCTGACAGTGAGTGCAAAGAACTTTGGGTTTGGATGTGGGTTCGAAGAAGTGACAGCAACACCGGAGGTTCGACATGGCGACGACAAAGCTGGGCATGGTAGATACGAGCGACTGGGGATGTGACATGCACGGCCGCGACTTGGCCAGGCGCGGCCTGAATGGCGGTGCGTCCCGGCGCGGCTTTATGAAGGGCGGTGCCCTGGCGCTGGTAGGAACTTCGGTGATCCCGAGCTTTCTGCTGCGTAGCGTGATGGCGGAAGCGACTACGGCGGCGGGTGCGAACAAGAAGCTGGTGGTGCTGTTCCAGCGGGGCGCGGCCGATGGCTTGAACATCGTGGTGCCGTATGCCGAGAAGAACTACTACGCGATGCGTCCGCAGATTGCGATCCAGCAAAAGGATGTGCTCGATCTGGACGGCTTTTTCGGACTTCATCCGGCGATGGCTTCGTTCAAGCCGCTGTTCGATCAGAAGCAGCTTGCGATTATCCACGCCACGGGCTCGACCGATACAACGCGCTCGCACTTCGACGCGCAGGACTACATGGAGAGCGGGACGCCAGGGGTGAAGTCGACGGTGGATGGATGGCTGAACCGTGCCCTGGTAGCCGGTCCGGCGCCGCTTGGACCGAGCGGAAAGCCCTCGGAGTTCCGCGCAGTCGCATTGGGGACGCAGGTGCCGCGGACGCTGCAGGGCAAGGTGCCGGCCATTGCCGTCTCCAACCTGGCGGACTTTTCTGTTGGGGGCAAAGGGCCGCAGACTTCGGCGATTTCAAACGCGTTCCAGGCGATGTACGACGAGAGCTCGGATGCGGTGCTGCATGGCACCGGGCAGGAGACCTTTGAAGCCGTGCGGATGCTGAAATCGGCGAACCCGGCGAAGTACCAGCCGGCAGCCGGTGTCGTCTATCCCAACACAGCCTTCGGCAGCAGCCTGAAGCAGATCGCGCAGTTGATGAAGGCGAACCTGGGCGTAGAAGCGGCTTTCTCGGACATTGGTGGCTGGGACACGCACCAGAATCAGGGCGCAGCTACGGGCCAACTCGCCGGTCGGCTTACTGAGTTTTCGAAAGGCATCGCGGCCTTCTGGCAGGATATGGGGAACGATGCAGAAAACATCACGCTCGTGACTATGTCCGAGTTTGGGCGGACAGCCCGGCAGAACGGTACGGGCGGAACCGACCACGGCCACGCGAACGCGATGTTTGTGCTGGGCGGCCAAGTCAAAGGTGGCAAGGTGTACGGCAAGTGGCCTGGCCTGGACAACGCACAGCTGAACGAAGGGCGCGACCTGGCGGTGACGACGGATTTCCGGCGGGTGCTGGGCGAAGCGGCCTACAAGACGCTGGGCTCGAAGAACCTGGAAGTGGTTTTTCCGGGCGCGCAAGTAAAGCCGGGTGAGTTCCTCAACTTCGTGTAAGTTTTAGCATTCTGTTAGGGGGCTAACTCTGGTCGGGGGTTTGCTCGGTCCGAGACACAAACGAAGGAACCTCGCGGATGGATTGTGGCAAGGTACTTCTGGTACGAAAAATTTTCGCCCTTGATACTACAATGGTTGTACAGATTTCCGCACAACTATTTCCAGGGCTCTGCGTCTTACTTAGTGTACGAAGTAGTTAGCCGGGCTTTCAGTTCCCTCGGTTCCGGCTTCCCCGATCCGCACTACCAATGCCCACCTATATGTAAGGCGCCCTGAATACCGGGCGCCTTCACTTCTTTAAGCTGTGGCGTTCCTTAACAGAAGCCCTAACGCGGATAGACGTTGAAAGAACGGGATAGGAGGGATCAGGCCAGGCCGAAGCGGCGGTCCAGGGCTAAGGCTCCCGAGCCGGTGGTGACGAGCAGGAGGCACATGGCGATCAGGGCAAGCACGTACTCGGAGGCGACGTAGCCGTGGCGAAGATGCACGAGCACGAGCGCGATCAGCATGTCTGCCGAGAGCAGGAAAGCGATAAAGCGGGTGAGCAGGCCAAGCAACAGCAGGATGCCGCCGGCAAATTCCGTGAGGATATTGACGTAGGCGAGCCACGGATAGAGGCCGAGACGGGCGACATAGCTCGCAAAGTCGACGAAGCCGGCCAGTGGGTGGGCGCGATGCAGGCCGCCTACTGGGATGATCTTCTGGTAGCCGTAAAAGACCATGGTGACGGCGACTGTGATGCGCAGGAGAAAAAGGCTCCAGGGCTGGAGCTTGCTGAGGGTGCGGGTAAGGGCCATGGAGGCAAGCCTACGGCGTGGCTGCGCAGGAAGCTAGTGAGCGGGGAGGTACTCGGCGAGAAAGCGTTGCAGGGCCTGGATGTAGGCGGTATCGTGATCGGGCACCTGCGGGGCGACAGGGATACCGGGTGCCGCGAGAGTGACGGTCATCTTTGCGGCGGGGATGGAGGCGAGGAAAGCGGCATCGGGCAGAGGTGTGCGACCGAGCAGGATGAGCTTCGGCTGGGTGAGGGTCGGCAGGGTGGGGGCGAGATCGAAGCGATCGCGCAGCATGAGGCCCACGGGGATGAGGGTAGAGCCGCGCTCCTTGAGCACCCGTGTAGCGAGGGTTGGGTCGGGGTCGTCGAGGATAAGTGCCGGCAGCTCGGGATGAGCCTGGGCCAGGTGCGCGGCGAGCGTGGCCCCGAGTCCGACGCCCTGTGGAATGATTTGCCTGGCTGCGAGATGGCGGGTGTTCAGCAGGTAGTCGAGCGCGGCGGCGGCATCTTCGGACATCCGGGCCTCGGTCGGATGGGGACCGTCGCTCTGGCCGAAGCCACGGTAGTCCAGCGCGAAGACATTGAGGCTGGCGTTATGCAGCAGCGTGAGGCGATCGACGTTCGCGGCCAGGTTGCCGGTGCCGTCGTGGAGGTAAAGGATGGTTGGAGATGTGGAGCTTGCGGGGATCCACCAGGCGGTAAGGCGCGGCTTGCCGGTGGTTGAGGAATCGAAATGGATGGTGTCGAAGGGGACGGCGGGAGTGCGGTCTATTTTGGCGGCAGGGTGGAGGACGAGCTGCCAGGCACCCTGCCAGACCAGAAGGCAAACGGTGAGATAGGCACAGGCGAGGGCGGCGACGATGGTGGCCGCAATGGCTTTGAGCAGCCAGCGAGGGTCTACTGTGTCCGGCAGGGAGGCTGGCTGGGGCGCGCGCTTTGGGGTGGGAGATGCCATAAGCTCAAGTGCGAGGTTAGCATCAGACAGAGCGAGGAGCGACGATGGCGGAGTGGGTTCGGTTGTGTGGGGTGGAAGAAGCGCCCGCTGAGGGAAAGCTGGCGGCGATGGAGGCGCGTGGCGTGACGCTTTGCCTGGCGCGTGTGGGTGGGGAACTGGCGGCTGTGGATAACGTGTGTCCGCACCGGCGCGCGCCGCTGGCCGAAGGCTGGATGGAGGGGGACAAGCTGGTCTGTCCGTGGCATTCGTGGAACTTCGACGTGAAGACGGGGCTGGCGGAATACCCGGAAGGAGAAAAGGTAGAGGTGTTTGACTTGAAGGTTGAGGGTCAGGACGTACTTGTGGATATGCAGGGATGGTGAGGTGAACCTAAAAGAGAACTTTGTAGAAGAAACATTTTTTCCAAGTGGCTTGTGTGGGTATACTGGGGTCGATTTCAGGCGGCGTTATGTCGGAGTCACAAAGGGGAGAAGAACTTGAAAAAGCTCATGCTTGCTGCATTCGGTCTGCTGCTTCTTGCTGGGTCGGCGGTTCCCGCCAATGCTCAGTACCACCATCACCGTCACCACCATCATCATCACCGCTACTAGACTGCGGTGGGACGCGCGAAGGACCCGGCGCACTCGCCGGGTCTTTTGTTTGCTCGCAGGGCGGTACCTGGCAGGGCGCTGCCTGATAGACTAGGGTGATTCCTCCGAAAAGAAGAATCGACCGAACCGGGATTGTGAGCGGAGGGAGAGTCTATGCAGGCCATGCTGGCGTTTGAGGATGGGCGCGTGTTTCGCGGGAAAAGTTTCGGGGCGCAGGTGGAGCGCACCGGGGAAGTGGTTTTCAACACCTCGCTGACCGGGTATCAAGAGATCTTTACCGACCCGAGCTATGCAGGGCAGATCGTGGTGCTGACGAATCCTCACATCGGCAACTATGGCACGACGCCGCACGATGCCGAAAGTGCGCGGCCGATGATCGAGGGCCTGGTGGTGCGGGAGTTTTCGCCGATGAGCTCGAACTGGCGCTCGACCGAAGTGGCGGACGAGTACCTTGAGCGCAACGGGATTCCTGTGATTGCCGAGGTGGACACGCGGGCGGTGGTGCGGCACCTGCGGGCCAACGGGGTGATGCGGGGCGTGATCGCTTCGGGTGTCGACCTGAACGAAGCGGAGCTGGTGGCGAAGGCCCGCGCGATCCGGCGCATGGACGGGACGGATCTGGCTTCGGTGGTTTCGACGAAGATGGCGTACGAGTGGTCGAGCGTGGAGCCAAAGAACCAGACCGAAGACAAGCTGCTGAAGCAGACGGCCATTGGTGACGAGATGCACGTGGTCGCGTATGACTTTGGCATCAAGGACAACATTCTGCGGATGCTGGCGCGCGAGGGCTGCCGTGTAACGGTGGTACCGGCCACGACCTCTGCGGCGGATGTGCTGGCCATGCAACCGGATGGGGTGTTCTTCTCAAACGGCCCCGGCGACCCCGAGCCGCTGGGCTATGCGATTGAGAACGTGCGTGCGCTGAAGGGCAAGGCGCCACTCTTCGGGATCTGCCTGGGACACCAGATCTTTGGGTTGGCGCTGGGGGGCAAGACGTACAAGCTCAAGTTCGGGCATCATGGCGGGAATCATCCCATCCTGAATCACGAGACGGGCAAGGTGGAGATTACAGCGCAGAACCACAACTACAATGTCGATCCTGCTTCGCTGCCGGGTGATGTGGCCCAGACGCACACGAATTTGAATGACGGCACACTGGCTGGCTTGAGGTCGACGACCGACCCGATGTTCAGTGTGCAATACCACCCGGAGGCCAGCCCGGGGCCGCATGATTCGCATTATCTCTTCCGGGATTTTCGGAAGATGATGGAAGAGTGGAAGAAGTAGGAGGCTGCAATGGAATTCGAATTTCGAACGGATCGGGAAGCGCACTTGCGGATGCTCTGCGAAGAGATGGGACGGAGCGTAGACGACTTTGTGAATGAGGCGGTGCTTACGTCCATGGAGGATTACGAGGACGGAAGAGATGCTGCCGCGGCAATGGCTGAGGCGAAGGCATCTGGTGAACGGTATGCCACCTTGCAGGAAGTGATGGAGAAGTATGGACTGGAAGCTGGAGATCTCGCCGAGAGCGCAGAAGCAACTGGACAAGATGGACGGGAGCATTCGCAAGCGGATGCTGAGCTTCCTGTACGTTCGGCTAGCAAAGCAGCCTAGCCCGTGGACGCTGGCGAAGCAGTTGGCGGGCCAGCCGACGGGAAGGGTCCGGTACCGTGTTGGAGATTACCGGGTTGTTTGTCAAATCGTGGAGGACAGGCTGCTGATTCAGGTTCTGCGGGCGGGGCAGCGGAGTGACGTATACGAAGCGCTCCGCGATCTTGAGGAGTTGCGCGATGACAGGATTTAGCCGACTCAGTGGCTTTCTAAGGGCAGGCCGGCGCACGGGCTTCATTTTCAAACCTTTACTTGCGATGTGTGGCTCTTTCGCGACCGCTTTTGCGTGTGGACAGTTGCTCGGCTCACCTCCTTGTGCCTCTGAGGTAATCCGGCCGAACTTGATTTTGCAGAAGAACACCGATGTGGTGGGCGTTGTATGCGATCCGAGCGGAGAGGCTTACCCAAAACCTTACAGGGTAGAGTTGCGAGACCAGCAAAGCGAGTCCGTTCTTTACAGGATTCCGCTTCGTGAGGAAGGTAACTTTCGCATGGATGGCGTGCCTGCGGGGAACTATCGGTTGCTGATTGTCAATGGTGCGACGAACGTTGCGAGCAGGCCCCCCTTAATGGATCAGCCTGCAAATTTGCAATGTGGTGAAGCACCCGTTTGTCAGTTGGAGATCATGCTCAAGACTCATGGCACAGATCAGCTTTACGAATATTGTCCGCCAAGATAGAAGAAGGAAAAAGATGCCACGTAGGAATGACATTGCGAAGATTCTGGTGATTGGCTCGGGGCCGATCGTGATTGGGCAGTCGGCGGAGTTCGATTACTCGGGGACGCAGGCGTGCAAGGCCCTGAAGGCCGAGGGGTATGAGGTCGTGCTGGTGAACTCGAACCCGGCGTCCATTATGACGGACCCCGAGGTGGCGGATCGGACTTATATTGAGCCGCTGACGCCAGCCTATCTGGAAGAGATTTTGCGGGTGGAAGCGGAGATGCTGGCGGCTTCGGACGAAAAGCAGATTCCCTTCGGGAATGACAACAAGAAAGGCAAAGGAGTGTTTGCGGTGCTGCCTACGGTGGGCGGGCAGACGGCGCTGAACCTGGCGGTCGATTTGGCAGACTCCGGAGTGCTGGACCGGTTTGGCGTGGAGCTGATCGGGGCCAAGCTCGAGGCGATCAAGAAGGCCGAAGACCGGCTGCTGTTCAAGGATGCGATGACCAAGATCGGCCTCGATATGCCGCAGTCGAAGCTGGTGAATAACGTGTCGGACGGGCTGGCGTTTGCGGCGAAGATCGGGTTTCCGTGTGTGATCCGGCCGAGCTTTACCCTGGGTGGCTCGGGCGGCGGCATCGCGTATAACCGCGAGGAAATGACCGACATTCTCTCTCGCGGGATCGATCTTTCACCTGTAAGCGAATGCCTGATTGAAGAGAGTGTGCTGGGCTGGAAAGAATACGAACTCGAGGTCGTGCGCGACCTGAACGACAACGTCATCATCATCTGTTCGATTGAGAATTTCGACCCAATGGGGGTGCATACCGGCGATTCGATTACGGTGGCGCCGGCGCAGACCCTGACCGACCGCGAGTACCAATGCATGCGCGATGCGGCGATTGCCTGCATTCGCGAGATCGGGGTCGAGACGGGTGGAAGCAACGTGCAGTTTGCGGTCAATCCGCAGAACGGGCGCATGACGGTGATTGAGATGAACCCGCGGGTGTCGCGTTCGTCGGCGCTGGCGAGCAAGGCGACGGGCTTTCCCATCGCCAAGATCGCCGCGCGGCTGGCGGTCGGCTACACGCTCGACGAATTGCAGAACGACATCACCAAGGCGACGCCTGCATGCTTCGAGCCGACGATCGACTACGTGGTGGTGAAGATTCCCAAGTGGCAGTTCGAGAAGTTTCCCGGAGCGGACGAAAATCTGGGCCCCCAGATGAAGTCGGTGGGCGAGGTGATGGCCATCGGCAGGACCTTCAAGGAAGCGATGATGAAGGCGGTGCGGTCGCTCGAAACGGGCAAGAAGGCGACTGCCGACCACATCGAGCCGCGCCGTCTGACGCAGCGCCTGGTGACCGCGCACCCCGAACGCCTGAGCTATGTGCGCTATGCCTTCGAGCAGGGCATGACGGTGCGGGAAGTGGCGCGGATGACCGGGATGGACCCGTGGTTTCTGCACCAGATGAAGCAGATTACGGACGAGATTGCGAGCGTTTCGGCGGCGGGGCTTGCGGGGGTAACGGCGGATGATTTGCGCTCGGCCAAGCGGATGGGGATCTCGGACGAGCGGTTGGCCAGTGGCTGGGGCTGCAGCGTGGCCGAGGTGCGGGAGCTGCGCAAAGAGCTGCGCGTGATGCCGGTGTACAAGATGGTAGACACCTGCGCGGGCGAGTTCGAAAGCTTCACGCCCTACCTTTATAGCTGCTACGACGAAGAGGACGAAGCGGCGCCGACGGACAGAAAGAAGGTGCTGATCCTGGGCTCGGGGCCGAACCGGATCGGGCAAGGCATCGAGTTCGACTATTGCTGCTGCCACGCGGCGTTCGCGCTGCGCGAGGATGGCTACGAAACCATTATGGTGAACTGCAACCCGGAGACGGTTTCGACCGACTACGATACGTCCGACCGACTCTACTTCGAGCCGTTGACGCTTGAGGACGTGCTTGGCGTGTACGAGCACGAGGCTGCAGCGGGGGCGGAGATGGGCATGATCGTGCAGTTCGGCGGGCAGACTCCGCTGAACCTGGCGCTTCCGCTCAAGCACAATGGAGTGCCGATTCTAGGCACGTCGCCCGAGTCGATCGACCTGGCCGAGGACCGCAAGCGCTTCGGCAAACTGATCGAGGAGCTTGGCATCCCGCAGCCTGAGGGCGCGCTGGTAACTTCCCTCGAGCAGGCCCTTGTGGGAGCCAATCGCGTGGGCTACCCGGTGCTGGTGCGGCCGAGCTACGTGCTGGGCGGGCGCGCGATGGTGATTGCCTATGACGATGAGGCGGTGACGAAGTATATGTCGTCGGCGATCGAGTACTCGCAGGAGCGGCCGGTGCTGATCGACCACTTTCTCGAAGACGCGACCGAGTGCGATGTGGACGCGCTGTGCGACGGCGAGGACGTGGTCATCGCGGGCATCATGCAGCATATCGAAGAGGCCGGCATTCACTCGGGCGATTCTTCGTGCGTGCTGCCCTCGGTCGACCTGCCAGACGAGGTGAAGGCGACGATTCGGGACTACACGCGCAAGCTGGCCAGGGCACTGAATGTACTTGGGCTGGTGAATCTGCAGTTTGCGATTCAGCGTGGCAAGGTGTTTGTAATCGAAGTCAATCCGCGGGCCTCGCGCACAGTGCCGTACGTTTCGAAAGCGACCGGCGTCCCGCTGGCCAAGATGGCTGCACGCTTGATGACAGGCGGCAAGCTGAAGAACCTGCTGCCGGAGTATGTGCCCGATGGCGCACGCGCCGGGCAGGATCTGGATACGGGCACCTACTTCTTCGTCAAGTCGCCGGTCTTTCCGTGGGGCAAGTTTCCCGGCGTTGACACGGTGCTGGGGCCGGAGATGAAGTCGACGGGCGAGGTCATGGGCGTGGCTGACAACTTCGGTGAGGCGTTTGCCAAGGCCCAGATCGCGGCCGGTCAGGTGCTGCCGACCGCGGGAACCGTGTTTCTGAGTGTGAACGACCATGACAAGGAGGGAGTCGTGGCACTGGCGAAGCAGTTCCAGGAAATGGGCTTTCGCTTGGTCGCCACGCACGGAACGGCGCGTGTGCTCGAAGTCGCGGGTCTGCAGCCGGAGCGTGTATTCAAGGTGCAGGAAGGCCGGCCGAACGTGGTCGATCTC
The DNA here is from genome assembly GCA_964282835.1 of uncultured Granulicella sp. Classification (GTDB taxonomy): domain Bacteria; phylum Acidobacteriota; class Terriglobia; order Terriglobales; family Acidobacteriaceae; genus Edaphobacter. The sequence goes on along the minus strand of OZ196157.1, from coordinate 2,671,950 downwards.
ATCAAGGGCGAGCGCATTCAGTTGATCATCAACACGCCGCGCGGGCAGGACACGTTCTTCGATGAGAAGGCGATCCGGCGGGCCGCGGTGCTTGCCCGGGTCCCGACCATTACCACGCTGGCGGCGGCACGAGCCGCGGCTGAGGGCATCGAAGAGCTGCAGCGGGGGACTCTGAGTGTAGTGGCGCTACAGACCTTGCATGCGTCACGGTAAAGGAGCGAAACGCGGACAAAGGCAAACAGGAACGGAGAAAAAGAGGGTGTCCGTTCCTGTCCGCCTTGTTCCGCCGTTATCCGCGTCCCGTCTCTTTCAGGAGTCGAGCCCGAGCTTGGCACCGATGGCGTAGCCGATCATGGAGAGGGGAATCCAGGTGCCGACGAGCAGACCGTCTCCGCCCATGAGGCCGGAGCCGTTCTGAATATCGAAGAAGGTCCGGCTGAGCTTGCCGAGCGCGCCGCAATGCTCGCAGAGGCCGGGGCCTGTGGGCAGGTCGAGCACCCAAACGCAGACGAGCGAAAAGAACAGCAGGCCGGAAATCCAGACGTAGCGTGCGATGGCCGAGGTTCTATCCTCACGCATCTTCACCATGATGAACCCGCCGATGAGAGGCACCAGGAGTGCCAGCCCCGTGCAAAGGTACTTGGGGTTCGTGGAGTCGGGGTCTACATGGGCCGCCCAGAAGGCAAGCACGACGACAAGCAGGATGAGGACGGCGATGAGGGTGTGGATGGCAAACCACAGGGCTTCGCGGCCAAGGTCGCCGGCGCTCTTGCCTTGCGAGACTTCGAAGTCTTCGGTCATGGCTTTCTTATACGGGAGTTTGGCTGCTTTTGGAATCCCCTGCGTGCGGGAGGTCTCCGGTTGGATACGCCGGGCCGTAGAATGGAAAGATGCTGCTTGAGGGGATTTTCGTGCCGTTGACGACGCCGTTCTATCCGGACGGACGAGTGTATTTGCGTAAGCTGGAACACAATGTAGCGCGTTACTCGCTGACCCCCGTTGCGGGAATGCTGGTGCTGGGAGATGCCGGGGAAGCGGACGGGCTGAGCGACGCGGAAATGCGCGCGGCGCTCGAGGCGGCCATTGCGATTGCGGGCGCGGAAAAGGTGATGCTTGCGGGTGTTTCGCGAGGCAGCGTGAAAGCGACCCTGGAGCTCGCGGCCGTGGCTGCTGCAAGCGGCTACGACGCCGTGGTCGTGCGGGCACCGCGCTGTGTGCTCGACCAGGCCATGAAGGCGGAGCGGATGACGTTCTTCCAGGCTGTGGCGGATGGTTGCGCGCTGCCCGTGGTCATGGTTGGCGAAGGGTTGAGCGTGGAAGAAGTGGCAGAGCTTGCCGGGCATTGGAATGTGATCGGAACGGTGGATGAGGGTGGCGTAGAGCGTGTGCAGGCGTTGCGAACGGCGACTGCGGAGATGAGCCGGGCTGTCACCGTGACGGCGGTGTTTGCGGCGGTGACCGGGCGCATGGTGCGGGCGAACGAGGCTCCGGAACCAGGGGTGTTTGTTTCTGCCGAGAGCCTGAGTGGAGGTGGCGCGGCGCTGGCTGTAGCTCCGCCAAAGCCGGCGCTCAAGACCAGAGTGAAGCGCGTTGGCTTCCAGGTGTTGACAGGCCGCACCGCAGGGATGCTCGAGGCCTGGCAGGCTGGGGCCGTCGGTGCCGTACCCAGGCTTGGGCCGTGCGCACCGCAGGGATGCTACGAGGTGTGGCAGGCTTACAAGGATGAGGATCTGCCGCTGGCTGAAGAAAAGCAGGCTCGGCTGCTGGCGGCTGCGCTGCGGATGGAAGGCTGGGGCGGGGTCGCAGCCATCAAGTACGGATGCGACTGGAACGGGTATTACGGGGGCAGGCCACGATTGCCGCTGCTGGCACTCGACGCAGAGGCGGGATTGGCGTTGGAGAAGGCTTTGGGCGGGATGCGGAATTAGGGCTAGTCCTGACAAGAAGGCGGACTTGCCGTCCTACGTTCCGACTGCGTAGCTCTCAGGCGCGCGGCTTGATGGGCACACCCATGGCATTCAGCTTGCTGCGGGCCTGCACGGCTTCTGGAGAGTTGGGAAAGCGCTGGATCAGCGCGCGAAGCTCGCGGACACCTGCGTCGTTCTGCTTCAGGGCGATCAGCGCCTGGCCTTTATGCAGGTGGGCGGCGGGAGCCTTGTTGTTGTCCGGAAATTGTTCGAGAACGTGGTCGTAATCCTTGGCTGCGGCTGAGTACTTGGCGGCGCGGTAGTCGATTTCGCCCAGGTAGTAATAGGCGTTGCCGGAGAGATCGTTGTCGGGGTAGCTCTTGATGACGTCCGAGAACTCGGAAGACGCAATGGCGTACTTGGCGCCGATGTAGTCGTTATAGGCGGCTTTGTAGAGGTCGTTCGCAGGTGGGGCGGCGGGCGGGGCGGAAGGTGCGGCCGGCTTGCGCGTAGGAGCGGTCACGGCGGCGGTCTGGTTTGTTGACGGCTGGGCGGGTAGCTGAGATTGCGGCTGGGAGGGTGGAGGGATGGTCGGCGCGGTTGCCGGAGCAGCCCCGCCCTGGGGCAGGTTCAGGATGGCGGCGCCGAGCGATTGCTGCTCGCCGGAGATGTCGTTGAGCGCTTTTTCGAGCCGGCTCATGCGCGCCTTGATCTCGTCGAGCGAATCGTTGAGCGAGGAGACCTGGCCGGAGACGGTGTCGACCTTGGCACCCTCCGCGGTCTGCTGCGCGGCGAGCTGCTTCTGCAGGCCATCGACCGTGACGGACATGCGATTGACGGAGTCGGCAGACTGCTGGACCAGGTCTTTCAGCACGCCCATGCGCTCGTCGTTCGATTGCTGCAGCCGCGCGATGGCATCCTGCAGCTCCTGGATCTGAGTCTGCAACTGGACCATGTCCTTGTTGACGGCAAAGGCGGGAGAGGCCAGGGAACACAGGAGCAGAGCGGCGGTAAGACGGAAGATGCGCATAGGGACCCGCTTTCGTGTCAGGTTTTGGACGTGAACTTGGCCAATAAGTGGGTGGGGAGGTTGTCAGCATAATACGCCGGATCCGAGTCCGCAGGGGCTGCTTCAAAGGAGGCCTCCGCATTGCGCTTCAGGCAGAGCAGGCCGGAGGCGACCAGGGTGATGAGCATCGGCTCGATGGGCTGGCGGTAGTCAGGCGAGCTATGCGTAAAGTAGTACGGGATGGGAAAGACCGCGAGGATCGCGAGATAGAGGGCGAGCTCGGGGGTACGTTGCTGGCGGCGTTGCCACAGACCGACAAGCAGCACGGCGAGCATAACGGAGCAGTACAGGGTGGCTGGAATGTCGAAGGGCTCCTGCTGGCGGTAGGCTGGGTCGAGACTCCAGAAGCCCGTCCAGAAGCGGACGGCGCGGCGGCAGGAAATGGCGATAAACCAGCTGGGATGGGCGACGACGTAAGCCTGGGACTTGAGGCGGAGTTGGTCGAGAAACACGGCCTCACCCTGGGCCTGGTAGCGCTGCATTGCTTCGGCGTTGCTTGCCGGGTGTGAGGAAGGCGGATTGCTGTTGCCGGTTTCGCCGTGATTGCCGGCCTCGAACTCAAGCCAGAAGCCGCTGCGAACCGGGATAAGCGTGTGGAAGGTGGCGTAGTTGCGGGCGGTCCACGGCGCCAGGCCGAGGGCAAAGGCGAGCAGGGCGGCGAGGCAGCCAGCCGCAGCCTGCTTGAACTGAGCCCGGCGGTATACGACCGCGACCAGAAGGAAGATGGGGAAGAGCAGCATCACGGATGGATTGCAGAGACAGGTGAGGCTCGCCAGCAGGCCGAAGGCAATCCATAGTTCGCGTGGTGCTTCGCGTTGCAGACGGAGTCCGAACCAGAGGCAGCAGGTAAACAGGAAGCCGGTCAGCGCGTAATCCCACACGCGCGCGGCGGAAAAGTAGATGGAGAACGGATAGACCGCCCAGAGCCATCCCGCCCAGAGTGCCGTGCGCCGGTCGAAGGCGCGACCGGCGGTAAAGAAGATGGGGACGCAGGTAAGGGCTGCCATCACGCTGTTGAAGGTGAGAATCGCAAAGGCAGCAAGGGGCGTGTAGAGGCCGAAGATGCGGAAAAAGCCGGCCAGAAGAAAGGGGTAGATGGGCGGCATCAGGGCGGTTGGGCCTGTGACGGGAAAGAAGGGCGAGCTGAAACCCTGGTGGAGCGCGAGGCTGCGGGCAACCCAGCCCATCTCCCAGCCGAAATCGCCGTGGTCGGTGCCCGGGGCGGCAACATCGCGGAATACAAGAGCGACGACGATGAGGCGGAGCAGAAAGGCAATGCCGACCATGCCTGCAAGACTGCGTGCAGCAGAGCCCGGGGAAGAGACGCAAAGGTATGAAGTCCAGCGCGCAGGATGTGGCATGTTCTTCGGTGAAACGGCTACGGTCATGCCAGTGGAGGTCTCCTGGGGTATGCCATGCGGCGGAAAAGCGCCGGCCTTGTGCAACGGCCGGCGACGGGCTTGAAGGCAAGTCTACCGAGTGGCGCGCTAACGGTCGATGGTGAACTGGGCGCGGCGATTCTCCTGCCAGCAGGTCTCATTCTCCTCGGTGCAGAACTGCTTTTCCTTGCCATAGGCGATTACACGGACACGCGCGGGCGCCACGCCGGCGTTGACGAGGGCGGTTTTGGCGGAGTTGGCACGATTTTCGCCAAGCGCGAGGTTGTACTCGGCAGAGCCTCGGTCGTCGCAGTAGCCGCCAACCAGGACGCGGATGTCGGGGTGCGAGACCAGGAAGGCGGCGGCGGAAGCGGCCGCGGTTTGGCCGTCAGGGCGTAGATCGTAGGAGTCGTAGTCGAAGAAGACGTCCTGCACGGCGGCGTGGAAGGCCTCGTCGGAGACGGCACCTGTGCTGCGGCCGGGGTTGGCGTTGGTGTCGCTCATCGTGGTGGTGCCGCCCACGGGTGCCGTGTTCACCCGCACGGTCACGCGGACGTTGGCTTCAACCGTACCGCCGTCACCCTTGGCGGTGAGATGGAAATTGGTGGAGTTCGAGGGCGAGACGGTCTGGGTGCCGTTGACGTTGACCTGCCCGATGCCGTCGATGGTGACGGCGGTAGCATTCGTGGTGCGCCAGTTCAGCACGACTGTCTGGCCGAGGTCAATGGCGAGCGGGTCTGCGGTGAAGGTGGCCGTAGGCGCGGGCACGTTGGAGGTTGAGGCGGAGGAATCGACGGGACCCAGGCTGGCGGGATCGATGCCGCTCGTCTTCTTGTGGCAGCCTGTGGCGAAGAGCAGGGCTCCGGCGAGCAGGATAAAGAGCGGCTTGAGATGGGCTTTTGGCTGGAATGCTACGTTCATGCGTTCGCTCCTGCTTGAAGTGCTTGTGTGGATAGAGAGAAGTGACTGTCCGCGCATCATTTCCAGCTCCAGTTTGGCATGTCGGAGGCAGATTGCGTGAGTGGATGACGTTCGGTCCCGTCGGCGAGCATGGTCCAGATGCGGGTTTGATCGGCGCGCCCGCCGGTGGAATTGGCGTAGACGATGTGGCGTCCGTCGGGAGACCAGGAGGGAAAGTCACAGGGGCCGCCGTCATGGGTGAGCTGAATCCACTTCTTGGTGGCAATTTCCATGACGTAGATGTCCTGTCCGCCGGGTGCTCCGGGGCCGTACTTGCGGTTCCAGGCGTAGGCGATGAACTGGCCATTAGGCGACCAGGACGGCGAAGTAGCGTAGCCGCCATCGGTGAGGCGCTGGACGGAAGAGCCGTCGGCTTCCATGATGTACAACTGCGGCAAGCCGGACCGGCCACTGATCCAGGCAATCTGCGAGCCGGTGCGCGGGTTGTAGGTAGGAGAGACGTCGGGCCCGCGGAAGCTGGTGATGCGCCGGCCGAGCGAGCCGTTGAGGTCGGTAATCCAGATTTCGGGGTCGCCGGTGCGGGAGCTCGAGTAGGCAAGATCCTTGCCGTTCGGCGACCAGGCAGGAGAGAGATTGGTGCCGCCCGACACAGGGAATGTCACCAGACGGCCGAGCAGGAGAGAATACATCTTGATCTGGAAGCCGTCGCGGCCGAGGGAAGAGAAAGCCAGGCGGGTATTATCGGGTGAGACCCGGGGCGAAAGCGAGATCGCCCCCAGATGGGTGATGGCGTGCTGGTTGGCACCGTCGTAATCCATCTCCCAAATCTCTTTGTTCCCGCCGCCGATGTGGACGAAGTAGATTTTCGATTCCGCGATGCCGGCGACGCCACCGCTGAGGCGAAGGATGATTTCGTCGGCGAAACGGTGCGCGATCTGGCGAGCGGCATCGGCGCTGGCGTCGTCGGCGTACTGCTTGGCGAGCACCTGGGGGAACTGCGGATTCTTGGTATCGAAAAGAAAGCCGTTGACGGCGAGCCGGCTGCCCGTGACGCCAAGCGACCCGAACGCGACCATCGAAGCAGAGGATGGGGCGGCCGACCACTGCGGCAGGCTGATCTCCGCCGGCGACCCTGGCTGGGCCTGCGGGGCGACCGAGTGCGAGACGAGATCGAAAATGCCGGCCTGGCCGAGGTCGTTGTAGAGCGTGGCGTCGAAGACCTGCTTGAGCGAGGCGTTGCCAGTATCGGAAGTGCCCGGCTTGAAGCCGGCAACGGCGATGCGGGTGCGGTCGGCCCCATGGCCGGAGAGCTCGAGCTGCAGGTCTCCACCCTGGGCGAAAAGCGCGGCAGGCGCAACGCAGAGCAGGGCGAGCAGAAGGGCTCGCAAGAGAGCGGAAGAGCGGATGGCTGGCATGTGCGGCATTACCCTTCTATGGTAGACGGAAAGCAAGGCGGCGGCTGTGAATCGCAGGCAGTGGCCGCGCGGATGTACCTGCGTGGGTACGGCGGCTGGAGTGGTTTGCTGGTCTGTACGACGGGTCAAAAGCAAAGGCAACCGCAGATTCCCTTCGAGAATGACAACAAAGGCTAGTTGCCGGTGGCGCGGAAGTCGAAGGAAAAATCGACGGTAAGGTTGGAGCCCTGAGGCAGCGGGCCAAAGGTATCGATGCGCTGGATGGAGCGCGTGGCGGCAGAGTCGAGGGTGGCGGAGCCGCTTTTCTTGCTGACGTGGGTTTCCGACACGGTGCCGTCGTGCTCGATGGTGAAGGTGACGGTGGCGCGCTTGCCGTTTGAGGCCGCGGCGGTGACGTTGGTCTGCTCCTGCTCCCACTGCTGGTTCACTTTTTGCGAGATGAGCCGGACGTAGTAGGCGTAGCGGTCGCCGAAAGCACGCTCTTCGACCGTGATGCTGGCAGTGCCGTTCTTGAGTTGGGTGATGGATTGCGGAATCTGGACGCCGGCCGTTTCGCCTGTGGTGGCCTTGGGGGTCGGCGGTGGCGGGGGAGCGGGCTGGCGTTTGGGCGGCGTGGGCTGCTCACGCTCGGCCGGCTTGGGCGGCTCCTTGGTGGGCGGCACCACTTTCTTCGGTAGAAGAACTTCGTTGGGCTTGGGGATGGGCTCGGCCTTGGGGGGGACGGGCGTAATCTTGGCCTTGGGGGGCTCGGGTGTAGGCGGCGGCGGGGTAGGGGCGACCGATGGCTTTTCGCTGGTAAGCACTTCGTGATCGCGGGTAAGTTGGCGGGGCGGCAGCGGAAGCGCATTAACCATGCTGGCCTGGATGGACCCGGCGACGGGATTGGCATCGCCGAAATGCGGATGCACCCGGTGGGAAATGTAGGCGGCAATGCCGACGCCGGCCAGGACCAGCCCATGCAGAACGAGCGCGAGCACAAAGCCGGAGGAGGTCTTGTCGGCCTCGGGTGTGTCGTTCCGGGTTGGGAGTAGCTCGGTAGGCATGCGGCTTCAGTCTGCTGGATGAATGATACTGTGAGGCCCTATACTTACCGCGTGTTCGACAACAGGAGTGTGGGATGGAGACGCAGGAACGGCAATACGTGCTGGACAACCTGGGGGCAAGCGAGACGCGGCTGCTGCAGTTGACCGAGGGGCTGACGCCGGAGCAGTGGAGCTTTCGGGAGTCGCCGGAACGCTGGTCGATTGCGGAAAATCTTGAGCATTGCATCCTGGTGGAGAACGGCATTGCCGCAGTGATCGCAGGCGCGTTGCAGAGCCCGAGCCAGCCCGAAAAGCGGGCCGAGGTGGCGGGCAAGGAGAAGCACGTAAAGGGTGTAGGCGATCCGCGTGGGCGAGAGATAGTGGCTGTCGAGGCTCTGCGCCCGACGGGCAGATGGGCCGCGACCGACGAGTTGCGGGCGGAGATGCGCCGGGTGCGGGCAAGAAGCGTCGCGTTTGCCACGGAAACCGATGCGGAGCTGCGAGACCATTTCTACCCGCACCAGGCAATGGGCGACCTGGACTGCTACCAATGGCTAGTGGTGATGAGCCAGCATGGGGAGCGGCATGCCAGGCAGATTGAGGCGGTGAAGGCATCTCCCGGCTTTCCGCTTTAGGAGTAGGCCTGGAGCGCTACTTCTCGTATGGCTGCGTCACGATGCTGATGTTGGTGATGCCGGCTCGCTTGACGGAATCCATGACCGAGGCGAAGGCGCCGAAGGGCACACGCTCATCGGCACGCACGTAGACAACGCGCTTGGTGGGGTCTTTTTCGTTCGTCTGCAGCAACGTGGCGAGATTGGCGACGTTCACCGCCTTGTCGGCGCCGTGGGACTGGAGGAAGACGTTCTGGTCCTTGTCGATGGTAACGACCACACGCTCTTCAGTAAGCACGGCAGTAGAGCGGGTGTGGGGGATGGCGACTTCGATGCCGCTTTGCAGCACCGGCGCGGTCAGCATGAAGATGAGCAGAAGCACGAGCACCACGTCCACCAGCGGGGTGACGTTGATGTCGGACATGGCGGTCTGGGTGCGGGCCTGGCCGCCGGCCGAACGCGCGGTGTAGGCCATGGCTAGAACACCCTCCGGCGTTCCTGGCTCTCCATGGGGCGGCTTTCCTGGCCGCGGCTTTCCGGCGCGTGCGAGCGTACTTCAGGCCCCGGCGGCTGCGGCTGGAAGGCGGCGGCGTTTTCGATGGCGTTCAGGAGCTCGCGGCCAAAGTCGTCCATGCGCGCCGCAAAATCGCGCAACTGGGCCGTGAGCTGGTTGTAGCCGACGACAGCGGGAATGGCCACCAGGATGCCGGCGGCAGTGGTGATCAGGGCTTCCGAGATGCCGGGTGCAACGGCGCGCAGCGTAGCGGCACCGGCTGTGCCGAGGCCATGGAAGGCGTCGATGATGCCCCAAACGGTCCCGAACAGGCCGATGTAGGTGCTGATGTTGCCGATGGTGGCGAGCCAGGTAATGCGCGTCTCCATGATGGTCAGGGCTTCGCTTGAAGCCGTGGCAGCGGCGCGCTCCATACCGGCGACGTTGCGCGGCATGCCGCGGCCGTTGGTCTGGCGGTGGTATTCGTCGTTGATTTCGGTAAAGACGGCGACCAGCGGCGAGGGCCGGAACTGCTCGGCGACGGCGGAGATTTCGCTCAGCCGGCCGGACTTGCGGAAGGCGCGGAGAAAGCCCGCCGAACGTGCGCGCGCAGTCGAAAAGGCACGAAACTTGGTGATGATGATGGTCCAGGAAAAGACCGACGCCGCAGCAAGCAGGAGCAGCACAGCAAAGGCCACGGGACCGGAGTTGTGCAGGATCTCCGACAGGGCTGACGAGTGGGCCGCAGCCGGAAGCGGGGTGGACGAGGGGTCGCTATCTTGCAGCAGCGCGAAGGCTAGGGTGGCGAGGCTCATGCTTGGGGTCGATTATACGGCGGGTCCTTTGGGTTTAGTCTTGCTAGGCGTGGTTCCCAGAAAGCGGAAGGCTGGAGGGCAGGAGGGCTGGATGGCGGGTGCAGGCTTGGGGCGCGAAGGCTATCGTCGCTTTATGACGATTGGTACGCGCTGGATGGACAACGACATCTACGGGCATGTGAACAATGTCGTCTACTACAGCTACTTCGATACGGTGATCAACAGCTACCTGATGAATGCCGGTGGGCTTGAAATCCACGACGGGCCGGTGATCGGGCTGTGCGCGGAATCGCATTGCAAGTACATGGGAGCGATAGCGTTTCCGGATGTCGTCGAGGCCGGCTTGCGGGTGGAGCACCTGGGCAGAACCAGTGTGCGCTATGGCATCGGGCTGTTTCGCGCCGGGCAGGCGGAGCCCTCGGCTGAAGGCTGGTTTGTGCATGTGTTTGTGGATCGCGAAACCAGGCGCCCGGCGGCTCTTGCGGGCAGGCTGCGGGAGTCGCTTGAAGCGTTGCGGGTAGAAGGATAGGAGGTGCAGGCATGAAGATACAGGCAGCGGTGTTGCGCGAGATGGGATTGAAGGGGCCGTACGCGGAATCGAAGCCGCTGCGTATAGAGACGTTGGAGCTTGCGTCGCCCGGGCCGGGGCAGCTGCTGGTGCGTGTGCTGGCGGCGGGTTTGTGCCACTCGGATTTGTCGGTGATCGACGGAGTGAGGCCGCGGCCGATGCCGATGGCCCTGGGTCATGAGGCAGCCGGCGAGGTCGTCGAGCTTGGTGACGGCGTGAAGGATTTCGCGCCTGGCGACCGCATCGTCTTCTCGTACATGCCAAGTTGCGGCCATTGCGACCCGTGTGCGGGCGGGCGGCCTGCCCTGTGTGAGCCGGGTGCGAAGGCGAATGGCGCAGGCGAGCTGCTCGAAGGCGGCCGGCGGCTGCGCGATGCGGGTGGGGCCGAGGTGAATCATCACCTTGGCGTCTCAGGGTTTGCCGATCATGTGGTGGTGTCGCAGCGCTCGGCCGTGAAGGTCGATCGCGAGGTGGCGCCGGAAATTGCGGCGCTGTTCGGGTGCGCGGTGATGACCGGCGTGGGCGCGGTGGTCAACACGGCGAAGATTGCCGCCGGAGAAAGCGTGGCGGTGTTTGGCCTGGGCGGCGTGGGCCTGGCGGCACTCATGGGCGCGCGGGCGGCGGGAGCGTACCCGCTGGTGGCGGTGGATATCAGCGCGGACAAGCTGAAGCTGGCGGCCGAGCTTGGTGCACATCTTTGTGTCGACGCACGGGAGGATGGAGCGGTCGAGAAAATACGCGCCTTCACCGGCGGCGGGGTGCAGGTGGCAATCGAATCGGTCGGCAGCGAGCGTGTGTTTGCCCAGGCCTATGCGGCAACGCGGCGCGGTGGGATGACGGTTGGCGTCGGGCTGCCACCGCCGGACCGCATGCTGAGCGTGCCGGCTGTAAGCCTGGTGGCCGAGGAGCGGACGATCAAGGGGTCGTACATGGGCTCGGCGGTGCCTTCGCGCGATCTGCCCCGGTACGTGGCCATGTACCGGGCGGGGTTGCTGCCGGTCGACCGGTTGTTGACCCATACGCTGAAGCTCGAGGAGATCAACGAAGGGTTCGACCGGCTGGCAAGGGGCGAGGCGATTCGGCAGGTGGTGCTGTTTTAGGCTGCTGCGGAGAGAGGCATGGCCCGTTCAATGCGCGCCTTCCGCTCGGGTGTATTCAGGGCATTCCAAAGGTCTGTTCTGCGTTGGGTATTCAGCCAGAAATCGGCGGTATTGCCGAAAACGCGGGCTAGAATCAGTGCAGTATCCGCGGTCAGTGTCCGGCGGTCTCGGCAGAGTTCGTTGATGTGCTTGCGGGGCAGTCCACTCTTCTCGGCCAGTTGGGTCTGGCTCATGCCGAGAGGTAGAAGGAACTCTTCTGTGATCATCTCGCCGATGCTGGCTGGTTTATGTTTCGTCTGAATCATGCGCTTCCTCACAAGTTAGTAATAGCTGTGATCGTCAAGGTAAATAAGGTCGGCTGTACCTTCGTTCCAAGAAAAGATCAGTCTCCATTGTGCGTTGATCCGAATGGAATGCAGGTTGCTGAGCCGTCCCCTCAGCTTTTCGAAGTGATTGCTGGGCGGAGTTCGAAGATCGGCGTCGGTGGTTGCGTCGTCAAGAAGCTGGAGCTTGCGGAAGAGACGACTGCGTAAATCAGCAGGTATCTGCTTTGATACGGCATCGTTTTCAAAGAATCACGCAGCCAGTCGTCTCGCCAGCTCCCGATCATGAACAAGACTGTACCATGGTATGGGCCTTACGCCCGACTACTTCGAAAGAAGCTATAAGACGTGCTACGCTACGCGAGAGCGAAGGCGAGGCGAACGGCGATGCTGCTGGAATTGCGAGCTGAGAATTATGCGGTGATCGATCGGGCCGAGGCGCAGTTCGGGCTTGGCTTGAACCTGCTGACGGGCGAAACGGGCGCGGGCAAGTCGATCCTGATCGATGCGCTGGCGCTGCTGCTGGGGGGCAAGGCCTCGTCCGATTTTGTGCGGCACGGGGCGGAAAAGGCCGTGGTGAGTTGTGTCTTCGAGGCCACGCCGGGGGCGCGTGAGGTACTCGAAGAGTTGGGTATCGATGCCGAGGGCGATGCGGAAGGGGTGCTGCTGCGGCGGGAGATCCTGGCGGGCGGCAAGGGGCGGGTGTTCATCAACAATCAGCCGGCGACAGTCGCGGTGCTGCGCCAGCTTGCGCCGGAGCTTGCATTGGTCCATGCCCAGGGCGAAACGCTGGGCAGCTTCGACCAGGCGCAGCAGCGTGGATTGCTGGATCGATTTGCGGGCTTGAGCACGGAGGCCGTACGCACGGCGTATGCGGCCTGGCGCGAGACCCAGGGCCGGCTCGATGACATGCTGATTGATGAGCAAGATCGGCTGCGCATGGCCGATCTCTGGCGCTTTCAGGCGGGCGAGATCGAGGAAGCGGGCATTGCGGGCGAGGACGAAGACGCTTTGCTCGAAGCCGAGAAGCGGGTGCTCGCCAACGCCGAAAAGCTGTACGCGGCGGCGATGGGCGCGCACGAGCTGCTGTACGAAAGCGAACAGTCGGCCGAGACGACGCTGGGCCAGGCACTGAAGCTGGTGGAGGAACTGGCACGGTACGACGAGCGTTTCCGCGTTCCGGCGCAGGAGCTTGCGGCGGCCAAAGCTACTGTCGAAGACCTGAGCGCGACCGTGCGGGACTTCGCCGAAAACGTGCAGGCCGGCCCGGAGCGGCTGGCGGAAATCGAAGACAGGCTGGCTGCCCTCGATCGCTTGAAGCGTAAATACGGCCGGACACTGAGTGAGGTGATCGCGTTTGGGGCGGAGTCCGCTCGGCAGCTTGCGGAGGTAGAAAACCGCGATGCGATTCTGGCTGAACTGCGCGCCCAAGAGTCCAGAGAGGCAGAGCAGTACGGTCTGGCCGCAGGCACGCTGACCGGGCAACGGCAGGAGGCGGCGTCGCGTCTGGAACGTGCGGCGGAAAAGCAGATCAACGAGCTGGCGATGCGGGTGCGGTTTGCGGTTGTGGTTGAGCCGGAGAAGGATCGTGCAGCCTGGACCGCACACGGCTGGGATCGGCTTTCGTTCCGCATCGCGACCAACGCAGGGGAGCCGCTGAAGCCGCTCGACGAGATCGCTTCGGGCGGTGAGATGTCGCGCGTGATGCTTGCGTTGAAAGTGACGGTGGAAGAAGCCGTGGTTGGACGTGGAGGCAGGAAGAAAACCGCTCTGCCACGAACGTTGGTATTCGACGAGATCGATATCGGCATCGGCGGCCGGGCGGCGGAGGCGGTAGGGCTAAAGCTGAAAGCGCTCGCGCAGACCCAGCAGGTGCTCTGCATTACGCATCTGCCGCAGATTGCCGCGTTTGCCGATCAGCACTTCCTGATTGAGAAGCGTGAGAGTAAAGGGCGTACGCAAACGGCGATACGCAGGCTCAGCGACGAAGAGCGTGTCCGCGAGGTGGCGCGCATGCTGAGCGGCGCCACTTTGACGGAAACCAGTCTGCGCCACGCGGAAAATCTTCTGGCGGCTAGCCGGTGAACCATCCTGACGGCAGTGCGTTGCATCGGAAGAGAAGAAAGTGATTTACAGGAGGGTAGTATGGCGGACGAAGTGAAGCAATGTGCGCACCAGGGCTGTCTGTGTAAGGCTGCTCCTGATTCGAAGTACTGTTCGGTTTTTTGTCAGGATGCTGACGGCACCACGACGCTGCAGTGCGATTGCGGACATGCGGGCTGCAGGAGCCAGGAGCTGTAATCGCTGGCGCGCCTGCGAACAGGTTATTGCTAGGCGGGGCCGCGGGTTGGGCGGTCCGTTTTGCACTTCACACGGTTCACTTTCGGCTGCGGCACCGGGCAAAGGCGGTATACTCAAATGGTGAGTATAGCGACGCTGGACCCCATCGCCGAAAGTCAGGTTGCGAAAAACACGAGCGACGCAACCCTGGTGCACAAACGCGTTCTTCTGCTGAAGCCCCGAGGATTCTGCGCAGGTGTAGTTCGCGCGATCGACATCGTGCAGATTGCACTCGAGACCTTTGGCGCGCCGATCTATGTGCGCAAAGAGATTGTCCACAATAGCTATGTTGTGGATGACTTGGCCAAGAAGGGTGCCATTTTCGTCAACGAACTGGACGAGGTGCCTGAAGGCGCCCGCGTCATCTATTCAGCGCACGGGGTCTCTCCAGCGGTGCGCCAACGGGCGCGGGAGCGGGGCTTGAAGGTCGTGGATGCAACCTGCCCGCTCGTGACCAAGGTCCATGTGGAGGCAATCAAGTTTGCCAAGCAGGGCTACTCGCTGGTGCTGGTCGGGCATCGCGACCACGAGGAAGTGGAAGGAACGCAGGGGGAAGCGCCCGATGTGACCCAGGTCGTTTCGACGCTCGAAGAAGTCGACGCGCTGATCGTTCCCGATCCTGACAAGGTCGCGTATCTGACGCAGACCACGCTTTCTCTGGACGAAGCGCGCTACATGATTGAGGCGTTGAAGAAGAAGTTCCCCAATATCGTCGGGCCGCATGCGCAGGATATCTGCTATGCAACGGAGAACCGTCAGGTCGCGGTGAAGAACGTGGCACACGGCGCGGATCTAGTACTTGTAGTCGGCTCCAGAAACAGCTCGAACTCGAATCGTCTGGTCGAAGTCTCTAAGAATCTGGATACAAATTCCTATCTCATCGATCGTGCCGAGGCCATTCAGCCGGAGTGGCTGGACGGGGTGAATACGGTGGCGGTAACGGCGGGTGCGTCTGCCCCGGAAGTGCTGGTGAAAGACGTTGTGGAATATCTTCAGTCCAAAGGGTATGGCGATGTGGATGAGGTGGAGGTGATGCCGGAGAATGTTCGGTTTGCCCTGCCTCCGGAGATTGTTCAGGCTATCGCGTCTGCGCCGAAGCCGCCGTCTCCCTCCTTGTCTTAGCCGTTTGGACCTGCTGATGTCGCCCGTAAGTGGGGCGCAGAGAGTTTGCCGTTGATGAGTAAGAGTAGTTCAGCAAATCCGCAAGGGGTCGGGCCGGGCGCGCAACCGCGTTTTGGGCGCATGGACCTGCCGCTCGACGCGGTAAAGCGCGGCATTGCCCTCTCCACCGAGTGGATTTTAGGTCTGCAGCACGCGGATGGGTACTGGTGTGGGGAGCTCGAGGCGGATTCGATGCTGGAGAGCGACTACATCTTCATGCACACGCTGCTGGGCACGGGAGACCGTGGCAGAATGGAACGCGCGGTCAACGAAATCCTGCGCACCCAGAACGACGATGGGGGCTGGAGTCTCTATCCGGGTGGGCCTTCGAACGTGAATTACGGCGTGAAATCCTACCTGGCGCTCAAGCTGATGGGCTGGTCCGCGGAGCATCCGACAATGGTGCGTGCGCGCGAGCGTGTACTGGCGCTGGGCGGAGTAGTAGAGTGCAATACCTTTACCAAGATCTATCTGTGTGCGCTGGGCCAGTACGACTATGACGCCGTGCCTGCAGTGCCGCCGGAAATGTTGCTGTTCCCGAACTGGTTCTACTTCAATATCTACGAGATCAGCTCCTGGTCGCGTGGCATTCTGGTGCCGTTATCGATCATTTATGCCAAGAAGCCGTTCAAGAAGATTCCGGCGGAGCAGGGGATCGAGGAGCTTTTTCTGGGTGGCCGCGAGAACGCGAAAATGCGGCTGAAGTGGGATAAGAAGCACCTTGTTTCGTGGCGTAACTTCTTCCTCTTCACTGACCGCGTGGCGCATTGGGCTGAACGTGTGCACATACGGCCTTTGCGCAAACGCGCCCTGAAAAAGGCCGAGCAGTGGATGCTGGCGCGCTTTGAGCGTTCAGACGGGCTGGGCGCGATCTATCCGGCCATGCTGAACGCGATTGTGGCGTTGCGCTACCTGGGCTACTCGGCCGATGACCCGCAGGTGATTCGGGCGATGGACGAGTTCGAGCGGCTGGGCATCGATTGCCCCGAGGGAACGCCCGATTACCCCACGCCGACCTTCCGCATGCAGCCCTGTTTCTCGCCTGTCTGGGATACTGCGCAGGTGCTTTCCACGCTGGGCGAGGCGGGTGTGGAGAAGACTGATCCGCGCATGGTGCGGGCGGCGGAATGGCTGCTGAACAAGGAAGTGAGAACCAAGGGCGACTGGGCCGAGAAGGTGAAGAACGTCGAGCCGGGCGGCTGGTATTTCGAATTCAACAACGAATTTTACCCGGACGTGGATGATACCGGCGAGGTGCTGCTCGCACTGAGGTGTGTGCAGACGCCAAGCGAACGGCGACAGCACGAGGTCGAACAGCGCGCCATTGCCTGGGTGTTTGCCATGCAATGCAAGAACGGCGGCTGGGCTGCCTTCGACAAGGACAATACGAAAACGATTTTCCAGTACATCCCGTTCGCCGACCACAATGCCATGCTCGATCCTCCGACGGTCGACATCACCGGGCGGATTCTCGAGATGCTTGCGGCCTATGGCTACACGCGGCGCGACCCCCGCGTAGAAGCTGCCTTGCAGTTCGTGCTGCGGGAGCAGGAGCCGGACGGCAGCTGGTTCGGACGCTGGGGCGCCAACTACCTATACGGAACGTTCCTTGTATTGCGTGGGCTCGAAGCCGTGGGTTACTGGAACCATGAGCCCGAGGTGCAGAACGCCGCCGAGTGGATCCGCATGGTGCAGAATGCTGACGGCGGCTGGGGCGAAACCTGCGGGAGCTACGACGATCCCTTGACGCGCGGCATCGGGCCGAGCACACCGTCGCAGACCGCCTGGGCGGTGCTCGGACTGCTCGCCGCCGGCGACACGCGTTCCGATTCGGTCGCCAAGGGGGTACGCTGGCTGGTCGATCGGCAGACGCCCGAAGGTACATGGAGCGAGTCGGCCGAGGGGCGGCATGGCGAATCGGTTTACACGGGCACAGGCTTTCCCCGGGTTTTCTACCTGGCTTACCATCTCTATCGGGACTATTTTCCGCTGCTTGCGCTCACCACGTACAAACGGGCCATGGAACGGGAATCGATTGCGGCTTAGCGCTATCTAAAACGAAGTTGGATTGTGTTGGAGGAGAGACAGAATGGCAGTGCCAATCTCACAGGCCTGGACGGTTGCGACCTATGTGCTCGGACAGAAGCTGAAGGGTCGCAAGAAGTATCCACTGGTGTTGATGCTGGAGCCCCTGTTCCGCTGCAATCTCGCCTGTGCCGGATGCGGCAAGATTCAGTACCCGGCACACATCCTCAAGGCGGAACTGACGCCGGAAGAGTGCTTTCGGGCGGTGGAAGAGTGTGGCACGCCGATGGTTGCGATCCCAGGCGGCGAGCCTCTGCTGCATCCGCAGATGCCGGAGATCGTGGCCGGCCTGGTAGCGCGCAAGAAGTACGTGTACATGTGCACGAATGCGCTTCTGCTGAAAGAAAAGCTGCATCTGTTTAAGCCTAGCAAGTACCTTTCGTTCTCGGTGCATGTGGATGGCCAGCGCGAGCACCACGACTTTTCAGTGTGTCGCGAAGGAGGCTACGACATCGCGATGGGTGGCATCGACGCCGCGGTAAAGGCGGGCTTCCGCGTCACCACCAACACGACCCTATTCGACGGTGCCGACCCCAACAGTGTGCGCGCGCACTTCGACGAGCTGATGGTGGCCGGCGTGGAAAGCATGATGGTGTCGCCGGGCTACACCTATGACAAGGCGCCGGATCAGAACCACTTCCTTGGCCGGGCAAAATCGCGCAAGATGTTCCGCGCCATTTTGTCGAATCGCAAGAAGACGTGGCGGTTCAACGCTTCGCCCATGTTCATGGAATTCCTGATGGGCAAGAAGGACCTGACCTGCACCCCGTGGGGCATGCCGACGTTTTCGATCTTCGGCTGGCAAAAGCCCTGTTACCTGCTGCAGGATGGCTATGCCGATACTTTCCAGGAGTTGATGGAAACGGTCGAGTGGGCCAACTACGGGACCGAAAGTGGCAACCCGCGTTGCGCAAACTGCATGGTGCACTCCGGCTATGAGGCCAGCGGCGTGAACTACACGTTCGGCTCGCTGAAGGGCATGCTGCAGACGGCAAAGTCCCTCCTGTCCAGCTACGACGATGCGGGTGCGCAGAATATTCTGAACGACTGGAAGCCTGCCGACCATGCGCCGCTGGTGCAGATTGCCGGCACCCCCGTGACCACGACCGTGCACGTGGAAGCGCGCGCGCTGGCTCCGCAGGAGATTGCCCGGCAGGAAGTTTCAGGAGATTAGACCCATGGCCACAGATCAGCAGGAAGCGGCAAAGCTCGAGCAGTTGCAGCATGCGAACCCGGACGAACTGGAGCATGCCGAAGGCCGGGTGCGGGAGCAGCTGGAAGGCTGGATTCCGGCGCTGGCAAGCGAGGAGGAGATTCGCGAGGCGCTCGAAAAGGCATTCGACTACCGCGGCGATGTCACGGTCACGTTGAAAAACGGCAGCCAGGTGGCGGGGTATCTGTTCGATCGGCGCACTGGCCCCACGCTTGAAAACTCGTACCTGCGCTTGATCCCCGCGAACGACAAAACCAGGTTGAGCGTCGCGTATGCGGACGTGGCGGCTCTGGCGTTTACCGGCCGCGACACAGCCGCAGGCAAGAGCTTCGACGCGTGGGTGAAGAAGTATTGGGAAAAGAAGGCTGCTGGCGAGCGTAACATTCAAATTGAGCCCGAGCGGCTGGAGTAGGCTGGAGCTTTGGGAGCGAGGTTTACTATACCTGCGCGAAAGAGGGTATCGGCGACTCACCCGATGCCGTGCTGGCGAAAATGCATCTATTGCCCATCACTTACATCTCCGTTACGGATGACACATTCTACTCCGGCGCAAAGCTGAAGGCGTCCCACCCGATCGCTTATGCGGACGCGTTCGCTGTGCAGCTTGCCATCAAAAATGGCTGTTCTCTGGCCACGGGTGACAAAGATTTTCAAACACTGCAGCGGGTTGGAGTCCTCGCGCTTGGATGGATGGGCGCTTGAGGGTCTTTATCACCGGCGCGACCGGCTTCGTCGGCTCCCATGTGGCTCGGGCCTACGCGGCCCAGGGGGCGAAGCTGCGGCTGCTGACTCGTTCGACCAGCAGTCTGAAAGCGCTTGAAGGGCTGGACGCGGAGACGATCGTCGGCGACCTGCGCCAGCCGGACGGGCTGCGGTCCGCGCTCGTGGGATGCGATGCGCTGGTGCATGTTGCGGCGGATTACCGGCTTTGGGTCACCGATCCGGAAGCCATGTATGCGGCCAACGTGGGCGGAACGCGGGAGCTGCTTCGGCTCGCGCGAGAGGTTGGCGTCCCTAGAGTGGTGTACACCTCGTCGGTTGCGACGATGGGGTTCAAGACCGACGGGACGATTGTGGATGAGGCGTCGCCGGTCACCGAGGCCGACATGATCGGGCACTACAAGCGGTCGAAGTTTCTGGCCGAGCGTGAGGCGATCGCGGCTGCTGTGGCCGGTCAGCACGTGATGATCCTGAACCCGACCACGCCCATCGGTGCGGACGACGCGAAGCCTACGCCTACCGGCCGCATCGTTGTCGACTTTCTGAACAGGAACTTTCCCGCCTATGTAGAGACCGGCCTGAATCTGGTGGATGTTGCTGAAGTTGCCCGCATGCATGTGGTCGCGCTCGAGCGTGGGAGGCCCGGCGAGCGCTACATCCTGGGCGGAGAGAATCTGACTCTGAAGCACATTCTGGATCGGCTTTCGGCCATCACCGGGCTTCCTTCACCCAGCGTGAAGGTGCCGCATGCGGTGGCAATGGCCTTTGCTTTCTTCGACGAGACCTTTACCGGCAAGCTGCGGGGCAAAGAGCCGCGAGCCACCGTCGAGGCCGTGCGCATGGGCCGCAAGATGATGTTTGCGAGTTCCGCCAAGGCAGAGCGCGAGTTGGGCTTCGAGGTACTGCCGGTGTATGCCGCGCTGCGGTACGCGGTGGACTGGTTTGTACAGCACGGCTATGCGCCCGCGTTGCCGGCTGTGGAGTCGGGCATGGAGTCGGGGGTTTGATCGGGATCGTCGGAGCGTTGCCGCGCGAGATTGCCGGGCTGGTGCGTGGCATACGGCCGGAGGCAGCTTTGCGGCGCGACGGCGTCTTTCTTTACCGGCTGCCTGCCTGCTTGGTGGTTTGTGGCGGCATGGGAACGGTGCGGGCCACGCTTGCGGTGCGCGCGGCACTGGAGGCCGGTGCAAGCAGCCTGGTCAGCGTAGGGTTGGCAGGCGGGTGCGATCCTGCACAGCAGACGGGCAGTGTGCTCGAAGCTGCAGTCGTCATCGACGCGCTTTCGGGCGAGCGCTATGCGGGTCTGCCCGGTAGCGCGACCCTGGTGACGACCCATACCATCGCCGGCGTGCGGGAAAAGCAGCGCCTGTTCGCGTCCTACGGGGCCGGCGTCGTCGATATGGAAGCCGCGACGGTGGCAAGGCTGGCGGGCGTGCATGGCGTTCCGTTCCGAGCCTTGAAGGCGGTCAGCGACGCGCATGACTTCGAGCTTGAATCACTCGCCCGCTTTGCATCTCCCCGGGGCCACTTTCGCACGGGCGCCTTTGCCCTGCACACGGCGTTGCGGCCGGCGCACTGGCGCAAAACGATGCAGCTTGGAGCCGGCAGCCAGAAAGCGCTGCGTGCGCTGACAGAACGCATGAAGGAGATGATCGCTTGAGCCAAACAATGGGAGCCGCAGTCTTCCGCGGAGTGGACGATGTGCGCTACGAGAGGGTGCCGGTGCCAGAGATCGGGCCGGGCGAGGTGCTGGTACGTATCGACACATGCGGCGTGTGCGGCACGGATCTCAAGAAAATTCACACCGGGTCGCATGCCGCGCCGCGTATTTTCGGCCACGAGATGGCGGGCACGGTAGCTGCGGTGGGCGCGAATGTTCCGCACTTTGCCCCAGGCGAACGGGTGATGGCGTTCCACCACATTCCCTGCGGCACGTGCTTCTACTGTCGCAAGCACACGTTTGCGCAGTGCGAAACCTACAAGAAGGTAGGCACCACTGCCGGCTTCACGGCTGCAGGGGGCGGCTTTGCCGAGTACATCCGGGTGATGGACTGGATCGTCGGCCAGCCGGGCAAGGCAGCCGGGCTCATCAAGATTCCTGCCGATATCCCATTCGAGCAGGCGGCCTTTATCGAGCCGGTCAACACCTGTTTCAAGGCCATCCGGCTGCTCGCGCTCGAGCCGGACGATACGGTGCTGGTCATCGGGCAGGGAAGCATCGGGGTGATCCTCGCAGCACTGGCGCGGCGCAGCGGCGCTACGGTGCTGACCAGCGATCTTTACCCCGAGCGGCATGGTATTGCCGCGGGCTTTGGGCTGAATCGACCCATCGATGCACGCGGCGACGTGGTCGGCGCTGCCAAGGCCGCGACCGAAGGACGCGGGGCGGATGTGGCTTTAGTTGCGGTTGGGGCTGATGCCCTGATTGATCAGGCGATGCAGGCGATCCGTCCGGGCGGCCGGGTGATGCTGTTCGCGAGTACCCAGCATGGGACGGCAGCGTTCGACCCGGCCGCGGTGTGCATGGACGAGAAGACCCTGATGGGGTCGTACTCGGCCTCGGTGGCGATCCAGCAAGAGGGCATCGACCTGGTGTTTGACGGCTATCGGGATGGCACGCTGGACCTGACGAACTTGATTTCACACCGCTTCCGACTTGAAGATTGTGCGGCGGCGATCGATCTAGCCTCAAATCCCAAGCCGGAGTCAATGAAGATCGTGTTCAAGGCCGGAGGGCCTGGACCGGCTTAGTTTGGGGGCGAGGATTGGCATTTTGTTGTCATCCCGAAGGGATCTGCGGTTGCGCTTGCGGTTGTTTGTTCTCCATCCCTTGGCTGCAAGCAAAGCCAAAGCAACCGCAGATTCCCTTCGGGAATGACAACAAGGGACAGGCAAAAGCAAGGGCAATCGCAGATTCCCTGCGGGATGGACAACAAGGGCCGTGACTCAGCCCGTCATTGAGCCTCTCCCGGCAGCTTGCGCATGACGTTCTGGCAGGCCGGGTTGGGCGTGGTGTTGTATTGCGGCTCAGGCTTGCCCATCAGGTAGAAGTCGAACCAGTTGACAATATTTTCCAGCCGCTCGACGCGGTGCCAGGGCTCGCCAGAGCGGGAGAGTTCATGTGACTCACGCGGAAAGCGGACCATCACCGCCGGGATGCACTTGTATTTGAGCGCGCGGAAGAATTCTTCACCGCCGCTGGTGGGCGGGGTACGGTAGTCGGCCTCACCCAGGATGAACATCATGGGCGTTTTCACGTTGTTGACGAACGTGAGGGGTGAGTGCGCGCGGTACAGGTCGAGATGGTCAAACGGCGCTTCGGGCATCCAGTACTGGTGAAAGGGGGCGAAGTCGGCGGTGTACCACCAGGCAGCCTGGTCGGTGATGTCGCGCTGAGCGACGGCAGCCTTGAAGCGGTTGGTCTGGGTGACGGTCCAATCGGTAAGCAGGCCGCCTCCGCTGCCGCCAGTGACGCCCAGCTTTGCCGGCTCGGCCCAGCCTTTCGCAACCACGGCGTCGACTGTATCCATCAGGTCGTGGAAGTCGTCGCCTGGGTAGTTCGATTCGATGACATTGGCGAACTTCTCGCCGTAAGTCGTGGAGCCGCGTGGGTTGGGGTAGTCGACGACGTAACCTTGCGCGGCCATCCAGAGCATCTCGTGATCGAACACCCAGCCATACGCCGAGTGGGGGCCGCCGTGGATGTTGAGGATCATCGGATACTTCCTGCCTTCGACAAAGCCGGGCGGAAGCTGCACAAAGGTGTCGATCGTGAGGAAGGGGATATCGTCGGCCCGAACGGTGGGCGTGACTTTCAGCTCGCGCGGCATGCTCAGGTCGAGTTGCGAGAACAGCACCCCGTTCACGTCCGTCAGCTGGGTCTGATTGCCGGCACTCGGCGGAGCACTGCCGGAGTGCGGGCCGGCCGGTGTGCCTGTGGGATCGATGCGGAACAGGTCGCCCATGACGATGGGGTTCGAGATGAGCGCGATGATGCTTTTGGCGTCGGCGGACGTGGCGAAGGTGAGCACAGCCTGCTGGCGCGCTGTCAGCCGGGTCACGTCGCCGGAGCTTGCATCCACCGCCACAAGCAGCGCGGAACCTTGCGAGCCGGCAATATCGTAAAGCGTAGCGGCGTCGGGGCTCCAGGTGATGGCGGTACGCCCGGCTCCGCGCGGCGCAGTGTTGTCGCCGCCAACGCCTGAACCCATTTCAAAACCCTTGGACGCGGTGAGATTGCGTGGCGCCGCTGCGGCATTTGGATTGCCTTTCGTCCAGGTCAGGTCGAGCACAAACAGGTCACTTTGCTGATGACTGACCGGCTCTGCCGGCGGGATGGGTGAGGCTTCCGCGTGGAAGGCGAGGCGCGTGGGATAGAGTGACGGCTTGATGGCCGGGGCGATCGAAAGGCCGCGAACCTCAAACGGCAGCTTATCGGCCACGGTGACAATCGGGAAAGGATCGACGCCGACTGCGGGCGGGGTCTGCTGCTGGCTGGGCGCTGGATTGGCGGGCGCAAGGGCGTAAATGGCATTATGCGGGTACGGCTGGTAATACGGCTCGTCGGAGGCCGGCTCGTTGGGCGGCAGGGCGGTGTAGACGATCCAGCTGCTGTTGGCCCAGGCGTAATCCTCAATGCCGAAACGGCGATTGGTAAGCAGCAGGGCCGGCAGCAGAGTTGCGCCGGCTGGCGGCACGGTGATCTCGTAAAGCTGCGGAACCAGCTTGGGATCGAGGTAGCCTTCACCGTTCGAGCGGAAGCCGGCGCGGCCGATGATGCGAATGTCCGGGACGTGCTCGTCGGTGCCCTGGGGCTTCGCCTTTGCTTCAATCGAGGTCAGGCTGGCGGCGACCAGGGCGGCGCCGCTCGGGTTCCACTGGAAGCTCGAGACACCCTTGGGCAGATCGCTGATGCGCCGGGGCGTGGAAAGCCTGGGCAGGATATCCACGAGGTAAAGCTGCGGCGGCGCGGGCTTTCCGTCCTTCTCAGCGGCACGTAGAAACGCGAGCTGCGAGCCGTTGCCGTTCCAGCGCGGCGTACTGTCGTGCATTCCCGCAAAGAGCAGCTGGGGCCGGGCGTTTGGCGTAGTAAGGTCGAGCAGGTAGAGCGAGGTCTGGTAGCCGGAGCGATCGGCCGTTACGGTCGTCTGTACAAAGGCGGCTGTCCTGCCGTCGGGCGCAAGCTGCGTGTCGCCGATCCACGCGAAGTCGAATAGATCCTTCTCGGTGATCGGGCGTTTCTGCGCGTGGACGAAGGCAGGGGCGGCAAGCAGAAGAACGAGCAGGAGCAGGCGGCGCATGAGACCTCTTCGAAAAATGTGCGTTGTGTCACGATAGCATTGCCTTGAATCGAAGTTGCAACATCTATCATCAGGATAGAGGAGGGCATCCACAATGGAAATTGGAATCGATAGCTTTGCAGCAGCCGGTGGCGACGACCTGAACGGTTCGGCAGTCACGGGCGCGCAGAGGATTCAGCGTCTGCTCGAAGAGATTGAGTTGGCCGACCAGGTGGGGCTGGATGTGTTCGGCCTGGGCGAGCACCATCGCGTGGAGTACCTGGATTCCGCTCCCGCGGTGATCCTGGCCGCGGCTGCCGCCCGCACGAAGCGTATTCGACTGACCAGTGCCGTGACCGTGCTGAGCGCGGCTGATCCGGTGCGCGTGTTCCAGGAGTTCGCCACTCTGGACCTGATCTCGCAAGGCAGGGCGGAGATTGTGGTGGGCCGCGGCTCGTTTATCGAAAGCTTCCCGCTGTTCGGCTTGAAGCTCGAAGATTACGACTCGCTGTTTGCCAGCAAGCTGGACCTTCTGCTTGCCCTGCGGGAAAACACCGTTGTGCATTGGTCAGGCAAGCACCGTGCGCCGCTTACTGGGCAGAGCGTGTACCCGCGGCCCATGCAGGAGAAGATTCCGATCTGGCTGGGCGTGGGCGGCACGCCGGAGTCGTTTGCGCGCGCGGGTACGCTGGGCCTGCCCCTGATGGTGGCGATCATCGGCGGCGAACCGCATCGCTTTCGGCCACTCATCGACCTCTATCGCGAGGCCGGACGCCGTGCCGGGCATGCGCCTGAGTCGCTGAAGGTGGGGGTGCATGCTCTCGGCTATGTGGGAGAAAGCGATGCGCAGGCGGCCGAGCACTTCTTTCCCGGCTACGCGGCGGCTTTCACAAAAATCGGCAAGGAACGTGGCTGGCCGCCGACAACTCGCAGGCAATTCGACGCGCTCGCCGGCCCGACCGGCGCCCTGATCGTGGGCAGCCCTGAGACGGCGGCGGCAAAGGTGCGGCATTACGACGAGGTGCTGGGCGGCATCAGCCGGCTTGACTTCCAGATGTCGGTTGCGGGACTTGCCCATGAGAACATGATGCGGTCGATTCGGCTGCTGGGGGATCAGGTCGCGCCGATGTTCCGGTCAAACAAGAGTTAGAGGCAGGATCCGTGTCGGTTTACGTAGGATGGTCGGTTCAAGCTGTCAGCTTACAGCCTCTCAAGCTCAAAGCCTAGAAATCAGCCGTTCTTCCTAAGCACCACGCCTGGTCGAAAACCCAGGTCTCAGAAGCGAGACCTGGGGTACCCGGGACGCTTGTTGTTAGTCCCGGGTGCGCTTTTTGACTTCGACGTTCAGGCGCTTGATCTTCTGGTTCAACGTGCTCAGCGGAATCTTGAAGTACTCGGCGGCTTCGGTCTGGTTCCAGTGGCAGCGCTCCAGGCGGTCGGAGATGATGCGCCGCTCAATCTCCTCCATCACGTCGAACAGGCTGGCATCCGGGCGGTGGTCGAGCAGCGCGGCCGAGTAGGTGCTGCCGGTAAGCTGCGAGGGCAGCAGGTCAGCCGTGATGGTGCGTGTGGTCGCCAGCACCACGCCGCGCTCCATGGCGTTCTCGAGCTCGCGTACGTTGCCCGGCCACTCATGGTCCATCAGGATACGCAGGGCTTCGGGGCTCAGGGCCGGGGTCTCGGTGCCGTTTTCGAGCGCATACACGCGCAGGAAATGCTGGGCCAGCAAAGGCACATCCTCACGGCGCTGGCGTAGCGGCGGCAGATCGAGGCAGATGACGTTGAGCCGGTAGAAGAGGTCCTCGCGAAAACGTCCGTCTTTGACCGCCTGCTGCAGGTTGACGTTGGTCGCGGCGACGATGCGCACATCCACCTGGATCTCGCTCGTGCCGCCGAGATGCATAAAGCGGCGATCCTGCAGGACGCGCAGAATCTTGGCCTGCATGTCCATGCTCATGGTGCCGATTTCATCGAGGAAAAGGGTGCCGCCGTTGGCCACTTCGAACAGGCCCTTCTTGGCGTTGATGGCGCTGGTGAACGCTCCCTTGACGTGACCAAAGAGGGTCGATTCAAGCAGGTCCGACGGGATCGCGCCAGTGTTGACCGGGATGAACATCTTGTCGCGGCGCGGCGAATTGCTGTGAATCGCCTTGGCGATGAGTTCCTTGCCCGTGCCGCTTTCACCTTGGATCAGCACGGTCGAGCGGCTCGGCGCGACCTGGGCGACCGTATCGAAGAGCCGCAGCATGGGTTCGGACTTGCCGATGATGTTTTCGAAGTTGTAGCGCTGCTTGAGCGTGCGCTTGAGCTGGATAACCTCGGCTTCGGCCTTATGCCGTGCGATGGCCGTGCGGATGTCGGCGAGCAGCTTTTCGTTATCCCAGGGCTTCTGCACGAAGTTTTCAGCGCCCGCGCGAATGGCATCGACGACGTTGTTGACCGTGCCGAACGCGGTAATCATAATGACCGGCAGGTGCGGGAACTGCTCGGTAATGCGCGGCAGCAGGTCGATGCCGCTCTCGCCGGGCAGGGCAAGATCGAGCAGCAGCAGGTCGTATTCGGCGCGCGATAGAGCTTCAAGACCGGACGGGCCGTCGATGGCGAGGGTGACGTCGAAACCTTCGAGCGAGAGCAGCGTTTCAAGCGACTCGCGGATGGACGGCTCATCGTCGATGATGAGCAGATGGGCGGTGGCGGCGGCGATCTGTGGTGATGTCTCTTCGAGCGTTGCAGGCATTCTATTTCCTTAGAGCGTAGCTTCCGTTATCGCTGTCCCGATGCGCGGGAAGAAGGTGGAACGTGAAAAAGTGAGGAATAAAAGAGCCGCGACACTCAGCAGGAGAAGCGGCAAGTGAAAAGGAAGATCGGTTCCGGAAGAGGGCGAAAAGTTATAGCTGTCCCTCAAGGTCAAAGCATCTTCGACGACCAGAGCAAAGAAAACGCAGGCTAGCAGAACGTCTATCGCTCCACTGAGCAGCCATCCACTTCGCATGTGCTTATTAAGCATCCAAACGGCCACAGATGGCACAAGCGCTACGAGGAGAGAAAGGATCACACCAGGCAGACCGCCCTGCCAATCCCACCAAGTATGTTTTTCCGCGTCAATCATCGGACCGGTAAGCAGGCTGAAGACAGAGGTTATCCAGAAGAGGAGACAGATAATTGCCTGGCAGCCTATTGCCGCTGCTTCGCAGAAGGAACGCTTCGCCCTTTGGTAACCGCGCTTCATAGCACCGCCATCTTTACTGAGGAAGGCTGATCCACCAAAACAGCCGGGATCTCCAATCGAAACGTCGTGCCGGCGCCAGGCGCACTCTCCACCTTGATGCTCCCGCCGTGCTCCTGCAGGATGCCGTAGCTGACCGCGAGGCCGAGCCCCGTGCCTTTGTGCTGGCCGGCCTGCGGGTTGGTCTTGGTGGTAAAGAAGGGGTCGAAGATGCGGTGCAGATGTTCGGCTTCGATGCCGCTGCCCGTGTCCGCAATTTCGACGACGACGTGGCTTTCCGTGGTGAACGAACGAAGTTTCAGCACGCCGCCGGGCCGCCCGTGCATGGCATCCTTGGCGTTCAGCATCAGGTTGAGCAGCACCTGCTGCAGCTTGCCCTGGTTGCCCTGAATGAGCGCGAGATGCGGGTCTAGATCACTTTCGATGCGTATCTGCGCGGTCTTGAATTGATGCTCGAGCAGGATCGCCGAGTCGTGCACAAGCTGGTTGAGATCGATACGCACGAATTCGCTGCCGGTCGTGCGCGAGAAGTTGAGCAGGCCATTGACGATCTCGGACGCGCGGAAGGTCTGCTGCGTGATCTTCTGCAGCACGGGCGAGAGCTTCGCTTCCATCTCCGCATTGCTGCGCAGCTGCTTGGTCAGCATCTGGGTGTAGCTGGAGATGACGGCCAGTGGCGTGTTCACCTCGTGTGCGACCCCGGCGGCAAGCAGCCCGATCGAAGAAAGCTTTTCCGATTGCGTTAGCTGCGCTTCAAGCTCCATGCGATCGGTAATGTCGTCGACCAGAATAAGCCGTCCCGCGATGGTGAAATCCTTGGTCAGCAGAGGCGCTATGGAGATGTTCGCGATGCGGGTTTCGCCCGTTGGCAGCGCCAGCCGGAAGCGATAGAGATTGTGGGTGCCGTGGGCTTGGCCGTCGCCGCGCACCGCGTTGAAGCGCTCCATGAAGTCCGGTGGCAGGATTCCGGCCAGTGGCATGTGCAACGCGTCGGCGCGTGGACGCGCAAACAGCACCTCCATCTGGGTATTCCAGCTTTCGATGCGGTCTTCGAGGTCCACCGCGAAGATGCCGATGTTAATCGATTCGACGATGCTCTGGTTGTAATCCTTCAACCGTTCGAACTCGTTGACCTTCGATTCCAGGCGGCGGTAAAGCTGCGCGTTCTGGATGGCGATGCCGATGTAGCCGGCCAGCGATTCGAGTACCTCCATGTCTTCGGACGAGAGGAAGTCGCCATCGTTGGTGCGTCCAAGCCCGATGATAGCCACCGTGCGGGTGCCGCCGGCCTCGCCGGTCCGGTTGGCGACGCGGCATGGCAGGTAGTAGTTCAGGTCCAGCCGGGCTGCGGTTTCGCGCTCACGCCCGCCCAGACGGAGCACC
Source organism: uncultured Granulicella sp. (assembly GCA_964282835.1). Lineage (GTDB taxonomy): Bacteria > Acidobacteriota > Terriglobia > Terriglobales > Acidobacteriaceae > Edaphobacter. The sequence goes on along the minus strand of OZ196157.1, from coordinate 2,642,917 downwards.
TGCTGCGGATTTTCCAGGAACACGTGCGATTGGGCGCCGGGCGCGTCGAAATCCAGAAAGCTCGCGTCGAGCGTGGCCAGTTCGTCGGCCTGGACGTTGCTGATGCCGTGCGAGGCGGCCAGTTGAAAGTGCGTTCTGATCGCAGGCCTTGCGGTGGATTCAACCTCCGGCGCGAGAAAAACGGCGATGCGGGTGACCAGCAGGGTCTGGGGCAGGCGTTCGACGATGGCATCGACCAGGGCGCGCAGGTCGGTTTGCGAGTTCAGCGAGCGGCCAAAGTCGATCAGGGTCTCCCTGTAGTCGAAACGCTTCTGGTCGAACACCCGGTCGACGCGTGCCTGAATCGCGCGTTTCAGCGGCTCGAACGTAAGCCCGGTCACCACGATGGCGGCGATCAGGCCCCAGATGCCAAGGCCAGCCAGCCGCGTATGCACGATCTCCGCCGAGACCGCGACGATGCCGAAGTAGACCCCAACCAGGGCCGCCGTCGCCAACGTGTAGGTGACGCCGCGCTTGAAGATCAGGTCGACGTCCATCAGGCGATAGCGCACAATCGCCCAGGAAAAAGTCAGCGGAAGCACCACAAGCGAGAGCTGGACGAGGTTCTTGAAGCCCGTCGGCACGGTCCAGTCGGCCAGAAAGGGAACGACGTAGAGCAGGGTAAAGGGCACCACGGCGACCAGCGTGCCGCGTGTGAGCCATTTGAGCTGCTGGCGCTGCAGCGGGAACTCGGTGCGGCGCGCGCGCCAGAAAAAGATGGCTGCGGCCCAGATGTAATAGAGCGCCATATAGCCGTAGGCGATCTTGTCCAGCCGGTGCAGCAGAAGCTGCGTCGCCGACCAGCGCAGGATGGCCACAACCTGCAAGCCGACCAGCAGAAATCCCGGCACATAGAGCAGGCCCGCCGTCAGACGCTGGCGCAACCGGCGGATCGGATTGTGCGCCGCATCGGTAAACGAAAACGCGAAATGCAAAAACAGGGCAGGCTGAAGCGCCGTCGCAACGATGTTCGACCAGTAGATCATCTGGTCGAAGGCATCCAGTTCGCCCGTGTACTTGAAGGAGTACAGCACGAACGACACCAGGCAGAACACAAAAAAGTGGGTCGACTTGGGGGCCGTCCAGCGCCGGAAGAGGACGTAGAGGCCAATCAGCAGATACGCCACGGCGATCAGCCGCAAACCGTAGTTGATCGAGCGGTCCACAGGTTCCAGGATCACCTGGATTTCCAGTTTCGCCGCCTTCGCCGAGACAGGCGCGCAAGGCTCGGGGGATCGCAGGATCGTGTAGTTGGCCTTGGTAAAGATGCCGTCATCGAAAAGCCGCCGCTCATAGGACGAAAGCCGCACGACCGCATGCTCGTCGATGGCCTGCACAATATCGCCCGCGCGGATGCCGGCGCGATGCCCTTCAGAATCGGCGGGAACATGCTTCGCGCATAAGCCGGCCGGCGTCTCCACCCACCAGATGCCGTCGGTGGGCAGGTTATACGACGACTCCGCCGCGACATTCAGGCCGGCAAAGACGCAGGCAGCGAGCGTGGCCGCGGCCAGAACGACGGCGAGAATACGCGTTTGGAAGGCGTTCTTCATCTACGACTCAGTACCACCAAGCATGTGCATGCACGTCGACGACCAAACCCAAAGCAAAGGGAACAAGGCCAGTTACGGGGTACGTCTCTTCGGCCTACTGAAAATCATATACGGGATGTGACGAACCAAAGTTCCATACAGCTTGCACCAGATTTGGTTCCAGCCGAGGGTCGCAGAGCTTGACCGATATAGGACGGTGATGTGAACTAAATGTATGTTTCTCCCCAAAGACCGCCGCTACCCGCCAGGCAGCCAGGCGGCGACAGACATTCTCGCCCGCGACGAAGAACACCTCATCCCGGTCTACGCCCGCTATTCCGTGGTGATGGAGCGAGGCGAAGGTTGTACGTTGATCGATATCGACGGCAATCGCTATCTCGACATGATGGGTGGCCTCGGCGTCAACGCGCTCGGACACGCTCATCCCCGCATGGTCGCCGCGATGGTCGATCAGGCGAGCCGGATGGTGCATCTTTCGCCGCAGTATTCCAATCCCTGGCCCGGCCTGCTGGCCAAGCAGCTGAGCGATCTGGCGGGCATGCCGGGGGTGTTCTTTTCGACCGGCGGCTCGGAAGCTGTGGAGGGCGCGCTAAAGCTCGCGCGGACGCATGGACGCCAGGCCGGAGGCGCAGCCAAGCATGGGCTTGTCGCCCTGCGCGGGTCCTATCACGGGCGCACCTTCGGCTCGCTTTCCGTCACCGGTCAGGACAAGTACTCCATCGATTTCGGCCCCGGGCTTCCAGGCGTTCGTTTCATCGATCGCAACGACAGGGAAGCGCTACGGGCCGCAGTGTCGGACGACACCTGCGCTATCCTGCTCGAGCCGGTGATGGGCGAGGGTGGTGTTCATCGGCTCTCGACTGGCTTCCTCCAAGAAGCGCGCCGCCTTGCCGACAGCCATAATGCCCTGCTGATTTTCGATGAAATCCAAAGCGGGCTGGGCCGTACCGGGGCGTGGTTCGCCTTTGAACGCACCGGGGTGCGGCCGGACGTACTGATTCTGGGCAAGCCCCTGGGTGGTGGCATTCCACTCTCGGCCCTGTTGGTGACCGACAAGCTCTTCCACTCTTTTGGCATGGCCAAGCATGGCAGTACGCTTGGAGGCACCCCCTTGGCCTGCCGCCTGGGCTGCGAGTTTCTTGCGGTGATGCGCGAAGAACGCATTTTGGACAATGTCTGCCGGGTCGGGGCGCGGCTTGAAGTACGCCTTGAGGAATTCTCGCAGCGCTTTCAGGAAATTGTGGAAGTCCGCGGCGAAGGCCTGATGTGGGGTGTCGAGTTGACGGTACCTGCGCGTCCCCTGGCCGAAGAAGGCCTGTGCCGCGGCGTCATGTTCAACGTGGTGCAGGGCAATGTGCTGCGTTTTCTGCCGCCGCTTATCCTTACCGAGGCGCATGCGGACCGGGCTATGGATGTACTGGAAAGCATCCTGGTCGACATGCTTACCCCAAGGGCGGTGTTGATGGAGCAGGAAGAGGCGGTCGCACAGATCGCTTGCGTTCACAGTCCTGTAATATTCTCTCAGGGGTATTACAGCCGTGCAGCTTCAGGAGAAAACCGTTGACGTCCAGGGTGTGGGCGTCAATTACTGCGTAAGCGGTTCCGGACCGGCCATGATCCTGGTCCACGGCCTGGTAGGCTCCGCGCGAAACTGGGACCAGAACATGGCCGCCCTCAGCCGCCAGCGCACGGTGTATGCAATCGATCTTGCCAACATGGGCGGTTCGGAGCGCGTCGCCGGCCTCGACCCCGGCCTGCAGGCTTCGGCCGACCGCGTGGCCGCGTTTATGGATGCGCATGGGATCGATCAGGCCGACGTGTGCGGCCACTCGCATGGCGGCGCCATCGCCATGATGCTGGCCGCCCGGCATCCCCTGCGGGTGGGGAAACTGGTGCTTTTTGCGCCGGCCAACCCGTACTGCAACCTTGGCCGCGGTTTGATCGCGTTTTATAACACACGCATCGGCTCCTTTGTCGCAAGACTCATCCCAGTGATGCCACGGCGCGTGCACGGCATCGCTCACAAGCGCATGTACGGAGATCCCACACGGGCTACGGATGCAGCGCTGGACGGCTACACACGCGACCTTAATCGCGAGTCGGTCGAGCACATTCTCGGCATCATGCGTGGCTGGTGGGCCGACATGGCCGTGCTCCGAAGCCGCCTGCGCGAGCTTGCCGGACGTCCCGTGCTGTTGATCTGGGGCGATCGTGACTTTGCCGTAGGGTTACCCTCCGGGCAGCGCCTGGCCGAAAAGCTGGGAGCGAAGCTGATGGTCCTGCCCGGCGTCGGCCATCTTCCCTTTGCCGAGCAACCCGAGCTTTGCAACGAGGCCGTAGGAACCTGGCTGAGCGCGTAAGCATCAGCGCGTAGTAAAGCACAGTCCTGCGCCTTGTTGTCATTCCCGCAGGGAATCTGCGGTTGCACTTGCTGTCGTTTTCCTCTTCAACATCACGCTATCCGCTCTAAACCGGCGACCCCTGCTCGGCAAGCCCAAACTGCTCCGCAAGCCAGCCGCGCAGATGCACCTGCATTACGTCCAGCTTGGGCTTGGGGCTGTCCGGGATGCCCTGGAAGAAGTGGTCCGCGCCTTCGATCATGATTCGCTGTTTGGGCTCGGGCGCGAGCGCAAGGAAGGCGTCCAGCACCGCCTGCGGGCAGAACTCGTCGTGATCGCCCGAAAGAAACAGCTTGGGTGGCGTGCAGTGCGGCAGGAAACGATAGTGGTAATCACGGCCCGCGGCCCGCACCGGCAGTCCAAGCCCAACCAGGCCCACAACGCGCGGATCCCCGCAGCATGCCCGGAAGCCGACGTTCGAGCCGAAGGAAAAGCCCGCGAACAGCACCGACTTTCCGAAGTAAGCGTCGAGCCAGTGCAGCGCGGCTTTCACGTCGTCCACCTCGCCCCGGCCTTCGTCGTGCAAACCTTCGCTTGCACCCGTGCCGCGAAAGTTGAAGCGCAGTGTGGGCACGCCGAAATGCGTAAACGCCTTCATGGCGTGGTACACGACCTTGTTGTGCATGGTGCCGCCCGATGGCGGATGAGGGTGCGCGATCAACGCCGTGTAGGAGCTGTCGGGCGCACCCGTGTTCAGGATCGCCTCCAGCCGGCCGGCCGGACCCTGCAGGTTCTCGATGGCGCGCACTTGCGATGGAAAAGCCATACTCAAAGGTAGCGCATGGCTCGGGTATGCTTTGGGGATGGCCGCCTTTTCCTACACTCCAGTAAATCCCATCGAACTCACGCGCCAGCTCGTGCAAGTCCAGTCCACCACCTACCATGAGTACCAGGCGGGCGTTTTCCTGCACGACTACCTCGCCGCCCAGGGCTGGGCCGTGGAGCGTATGCCGGTGCCGCGGCCCATCGCCGGCACCCCCGGAGCCGAAGGCGCGCCCGGCGAGTGCCTCGATCGCTTCAACGTGGTTGCCACCATGCCCGGCATCATGCCCGAGGTCGTCTTCTCCACCCACATGGATACCGTTCCGCCCTACGTGCCGCTGCGTGAGGATGAGGAAAACCTGTACGGGCGCGGCACCTGCGACGCCAAGGGCATCGCCGCCGCCATGATCGCCGCCGCCGCGCAGCTTCGCGAACAGGGGATGCCGGTGGGCCTGATGTTTGTGGTGGGTGAGGAGCGCGACTCCGCCGGCGCCAAGGTGGCGAATACGCAACCCCGCGGCTCCCGCTTCCTCATCAACGGCGAGCCTACCGACAACCGGCTCGCCCTCGCCTCGAAGGGCTGCTTGCGCGTGGAACTTTTTGCCGAAGGCAAGATGGCGCACTCGGCCTACCCGGAGCTTGGCGAATCCGCCATCGACAAGCTGGTTGCCGCCCTGCACGACATCCAGGCGCTGCCGCTGCCGGTCGTCGAAGGCATTGGCGATTCCACCCTCAACGTAGGCCTCATCAGCGGCGGCCGCGCACCCAACGTCATCGCCGACGCCGCCGAGGCACATCTGCTCATCCGCCTCGTCGGGCCATCGGATCAAACGCGTGCGGCGATCGTGAAGGCCGCCGCCGGCCGTTGCCGCGTAGAGTTCTCGCTCGAGCTGCCGTTCGTGCAGATGCGCCGCGTCGGCTCGTTACCCACCATGGTGGCCAAGTTCACGACCGACATCCCTTCACTCACCGCCTGGGGCGAACCCTTCCTGCTCGGCCCAGGCAGCATCCACGTCGCCCACACGCCCGACGAAAAGATCAGCAAAAAGGAACTGCTCGAAGCGGTCGAGCTGTATGTGCAGTTGGCCCGCGAGCTGCTGGCGTAGTCGCTGGCTTCAGGCACATATGCCGATCGGCTTTTTCAATTGCCCTTCATTCCTGCTTTGGATAGGATCGAGAAGCCGCTGTCAGGCCCGAGGTGATGCAAGCGATGCTGCTGCCTGTTCTGGTCGCGTCCCTATTGATGCTGCAGCAGAACCAGGCTCCAGCGGTGCCGGCGATCGTCCACGACCCGGATTACCCGTTGCGGGTGCAGGTGGCGCAAACCGGCTCCAACTCTACAGGATTTCGTAAAACGACCGGCTACGGACACGGCAACGTGCTCGGTCCACCGCTTGAGGGATTCGACTACACAGAGGACTGCAATCAGCCGTTCTCTTCACGTCCGGAAGCGGATCAATATTTCCGCGCCCGCTGGAAAAAACCCGGGCAGAGGCTCGAAGTTCTGATTCAAGTTATGGGCAGCGACCGGGTAACTGCCTGCGAACTGAAGGTGGCGATGCAGGATGAACCGTATCAGCTCAACCCTGCCAATGCATTCCCTCGTCTGGGTATGATTTCCTCGCGACCGGCCGTGCCGGTGACGGAGTCGGACCCGAAATTTCCTCTGCGGCTCCAGCTTTGGGGAATCGGTTCCGGCTTTAGCAGCATGGCGGGAGCGCACGCGGAAGGGTACGGCAACGTGATCGGACCTCCGGCGCAGGGTTTTGACTTCGCCAACGAATGCCCGGTGCGGCTGGCGACAGGACGAAACAACTCGGACGTTTATCAGGGTCGCTGGGTGGAGCAAGGGCTGCAGTTGGAGATACTGCTGCAGGAGGTAGGAACGCGGCAGCAGAGCGTCTGCAGAATGGACGTCGGCATGAAGTCGGAACCGTATCCGGTACCGGCCCGGGGACCACGGCCGGTGGCGCGACCGTCTGCTCCACAGCCCCCGCATCCACAGGTGCAAAGCCCACAGGCACCAGGTCCACAGGCGCCAGGTCCACAAGCGCCGACGAGCAACTCGGACTCGCCACTGCCGGCGAACTGATTTTAGGACGAGTTCTTTCGCGCGCTGCATCGCAGGACGCTACTGCGTTGCGACCCCGTTTTGCACATCTGGCAGGGCTCCCGGTAGAAGCCTAAACTAGAGCCATGGCAGCAGACTTCACCCATCTTCACCTTCACACCGATTATTCTCTCCTCGATGGCGCATGCGATGTCGATAAGCTCGTTGCGCATGTAGATAAGATCGGGCAGAAGTCGGTCGCCATGACCGACCACGGCAACATTTTCGGCGCCGTACATTTCTTCAACGCCGCCGCCAAAAAGGGCATCAAGCCCATTCTCGGCTGCGAGCTCTACATCTGCCAGGCCGACGACCACCGCGCCAAGGGCGATGGCGACAAGTACAACCACCTGCTTGTGCTGGCGGAGAACCAGGAAGGCTATCGCAACCTGGTCCGCCTTACGTCAGAGGCCGCGCTGCATGGCTTCTATCGCAAGCCGCGGGTGTCCAAGAAGTTCCTCGCCAAACATACAAAAGGTCTCATCGGCTTCAGCGGCTGCCTGGCCGGCGAGGTGTCGCAACAACTCATGGCCAACGAATACGATAAGGCCAAGTCGACCGCGGGCGGATTCGAAGAGATTTTCGGTCGCGGCAACTTCTTCCTCGAAGTCCAGGACCACCGCCTTGCTCCTGATAAGGCCGTCGTGGATGCCATGTTCAAACTCGAGCGCGAGCTCGACATTCCGCTCGTTGCCACCAACGATTCGCACTACATCGAAGACTCGGACTCGCGTGCCCACGAGGTCCTGCTTTGCGTCCAGACCGCCGGCTCGATGAACGATCCCAAGCGCTTCAAGTTCGATACCGACGAGTTCTACATCAAGACCGCCGACGAGATGGCCCGCATGTTCCCGGACCACCCCGAGGTCCTCAGCCGCACCATGCAGTTTCCCGAGCGCTGCAACCTCAAGCTCGCGAAGGTCGACAACCCGTTCCCCGAATTCCCCGTCCCCGAGGGCATGACTCTCGACAGCTACTTCGAGCAGGTCTGCCGCGAGGGCCTCGCCAAACGCCTCGAAACCAACGTCGCCCACCTGCGCAGCCGCGGCCTGCTGCGCAAATCGATTGCCGATTACCACGCCCGGCTCGACCGCGAGATCGACTGCATCAAGCAGATGAAGTTCCCCGGCTATTTCATGATCGTCTGGGACTTCATCCGTTATGCCCGCGAGCAGTCCATCCCTGTGGGCCCGGGCCGCGGTTCGGCCGCCGGCTCGCTCGTGGCCTACTGCATGGAAATTACCGATGTCGATCCGCTTCAGAACGAGTTGCTGTTCGAGCGTTTCCTCAACCCCGAGCGCATCTCCATGCCCGATATCGATATCGATTTCTGCATGAATCGCCGCGGCGAGGTCATCGAATACGTCCGGCAGAAATACGGCAACGACCAGGTCGCGCAGATCATCACCTTCAACACCATGGCGGCAAAAGCGTCCATCAAGGACGTCGGCCGCGCGCTCGACATGCCCTACGGCGAGGTCGATCGCATCGCCAAGATGATCGTCGGCCGCATCGGCGTCACCATCGCCGAGGTGCTTGCCGACAACGGCCCCCTCACCCAGGCGTACGAGTCCGAGCCGCGCATCAAGGAGCTCATCGACACGGCCATGCGGCTCGAAGGTCTCGTCCGCGGAGCCGGCGTTCATGCGGCCGGCATCGTCATCGCGCCCAGCCCGCTTACCGAACTTGTACCTGTGACGCGCACAAAAGACGAGGCCATCGTCACCAGCTACGACATGGGCGCCATCGAGAAGATGGGCCTGCTAAAAATGGACTTTCTCGGCCTCACGACCCTGACGGTCATCGACGACGCGCTCAAGCTGATTGCGCAGACCAAGGGTGTCAAGGTCGATATGGCAACCATCCCGCTCGACGACGAAAAGACCTATGTGCAGGTGTTCCACAAGGCCCTCACCTCCGGCGTTTTCCAGTTCGAATCCGGCGGCATGCGCGACGTGCTGCGCCGCTACAAGCCGAACCGCATCGAAGACCTCACCGCGCTCAACGCGCTCTATCGCCCCGGCCCCATGGGCATGATCGACGACTTCGTCGAGCGCAAGTGGGGCCGCAAGGCCGTCGAGTACGAGCTTCCCGCCATGGAAGCCATTCTCTCCGAGACCCTCGGGATCATGGTCTACCAAGAGCAGGTGATGCAAATTTCAAATTCGATCGGCGGCTTCTCGCTGGGCGAAGGCGACATGCTGCGCCGCGCCATGGGCAAGAAAGACGCAGTCGAGATGGCCAAACAGCGCGAGCGCTTCGTCGCCGGCGCGGTCGCTCTCAAGCACCCGAAGGCTGTTGCCGGCGGCATCTTCGACCTGATGGAAAAGTTTGCCGGCTACGGCTTCAACAAGTCGCACTCGGCCGCGTACTCGCTGCTCGCCTACCATACCGCTTACCTCAAAACCCACTACCCGGTGGAGTTCATGGCCGCTCTGCTGACCAGCGAAACCTCGAAGCCCGAGAATGTGGTCAAGTACATTTCCGAGTGCAAGGAGATCGGCATCGCGGTGGTTCCGCCGGACGTCCAGGTGTCGCTTTCGAGCTTTACGCCAAGCACCGTTGCCAACGCTGCCGGCGAGAAGGTAGAGGCAATTCGCTTCGGTCTTGCGGCCATCAAGAACGTCGGCCATAACGCGATCGAATCCATTATCGCCGCCCGCGCCGAGCTACATAAAGCGGGTAAGGCCGGCTTCGCGTCGCTCTGGGAGTTCTGCGAGAAGGTCGATCTGCGGCTGATGAACAAGCGCGTGCTCGAATCGCTCATCAAGGCCGGTGCCATGGATTGCTTCGGCAAGCGCGCCGCCGTCATGGCCGCGCTTGACACCGCGATCGAGCGTGCCCAGAAGGCCCAGAAAGACAAGGAATCCGGCCAATCCGGCCTGTTCGGCATCTTCGATAGCGACTACGCGGCGCCGGCCGCAGCGAAGTCCGACGCGCTGCCCAGCACACCGGAGTGGGAAGAGCACACCCGGCTCGCCAACGAGAAGGAGGTGCTCGGCTTCTTCGTCTCCGGCCATCCGCTCGACAAATATCGCGAGAAGCTCCGCAACATGAAGGTCGTGGACACAGCCGCCGCCTGCGAGATGAAGCCTGAACCGCAGGTCTTCCGGCGCGGCGGGCAGCAGGGCCCAGATCCCAATGAGATTCAGATGGCCGGCGTCATCACCGGTCTTAAGGTGGCCAAGTCCAAGCGTTCCGGCGAGATGTACGCCCAGGCCACGCTTGAAGATACGATGGGCAAGATCGAACTCATCTGCTTCCCGCAAAGCTACGAAAAGCTTGCCGAGAAGTTGAAGATCGATGTTCCGGTAGTGGTTCGCGGCTCCTTGCGCGGCGAAGAAGACGCGGCCCCGAAGCTTGCCGTCTCCGCCATTCAGGCGCTCGAAGATATTAAGCTGAAGCTTCCGGAAGCCCTGCGCATACGAGTCCCGCTACACTCACCCGACACCGCGCTCCTCACCAAGCTGCTCGGCCTCTTCCGCGAAAGCCCCGGCACCGGCAAGCTGCTGCTCGATTTTGAAGAGCCCAGCGAGTTCTGCGCCGTGCTCGAACCAGCCGGCCTGAAAGTAGCCGCCGACCGCCTCTTTATCGATCGCGTCGAGGAACTGGTGGGGCGGGGAAGTGTGCGCGTGATCCAGTGAGCATGCACCAAACAGGAGAACTCGATACACTAGGCTCGATGAATTACCTAATCGAATTTGACCGCGAAGACGATGGCAGATGGATAGCCGAGATTCCGTCGTTGCCCGGTGTTATGGCATACGGCGTCTCCCGGGCTGATGCAGAATCCAGGGTTGAGGTAATGGCCCTGCGAGTCATAGCGGATCGGATTGAAAGCGAAAACGCAACGACAAGTTTCGTCAGCTTTGCTGCTGCATGAGTCAGTGGCCGAGTACCAAAGCAAGGCGTGCCTACAAAGCGCTTCTGCGTATCGGGTGGGCCGAGCACCACGTTGTTAAAGGCAGTTCTCATCAGCAACTCACGCGAGCCGGATTTGTTGACTTTACCTGGGCCTTCCACGACTCCGAGGAGATTGGCCCGAAAATGCTCGCGCGCATCGCCAAGAGAACAGGCCTGACTCCAGAGGATCTCTGACAGTCTTGCCGAATGGGTTGTCATCCACGGCTGACTCTGTCTACATCCAACCACCATGCTCACCAATAAGCGTCTCGCCTATGCTCTCCTCCGCATCGCTCTTGGCGTAAACTTCCTCGGCCACGGCCTCTTCCGCATCCTGTCCGGCGTCCCCGCCTTCGCCGCCACCACGGCCGACCACATGGCCAAGTCTCCCTTTCCACACGGCTTCAATCTTGCCTTCCCTATGCCATCCCGTTCCTCGAACTCCTGCTCGGCCTCGGCCTCATCACCGGGCTGTTCACTCGCCTGGCGTTGATCCTCGGCAGCGTCTTCATGATGGCTCTCACGCTCGGCGTCACGTCCAACCAGCAGTGGGACGTAGCCGGCCAGCAACTGCTCTACAGCCTCATCTTCTTCGTCCTCCTCTTTCTGTCTGAATACAACAGCATTGCCCTCGATACCCGGCTGCGCCCCGGCCGTTCGGTACAATAAGCAGGATGGCAGAATTGGAAACATCCGAAGTCCCTGAGGCCTGGCTGCGCACCGAGCTTGCCCGCGACCCCGCAAGACCCTACCCGATGGACTACATCGAAGCCCTCTTCACCGACTTCAGCGAGATCCACGGCGACCGGGTCTTTGGCGATGACGCCGCCATGACCTGCGGCATGGCCCGCTTTCATGGCACACCCGTCATGGTTATCGGCAACCTCAAGGGCCGCACGCTCAAAGACCGCGTCGCGCGTCGCTTCGGCTCGCCCGAGCCTGAAGGCTATCGCAAGGCGTTGCGCGCCATGAAGCTGGCGGAAAAGTTTGGCCGCCCCGTTTTCACTTTCCTCGACCTGGCCGGCGCTTACCCCGGCATCGAAGCCGAAGAGCGCGGCCAGGGCGAAGCCATCGCCCGCAACCTGATCGAGATGTCTCGTCTGCGGGTGCCTACCATCGCCACCATCACGGGCGAAGGCGGCTCCGGCGGGGCGCTTGCGCTTGCCGTGGCCGACCGTGTGTTGATGCTCGAGAACGCCATCTACTCGGTCATCTCCCCCGAGGGCTGCGCCGCCATCATGTGGAAGGATCCATCGAAAAAGCAAAAAGCCGCGGCCGCCCTGCGCTACACCGCGAACGACACCAAGGCTCTCGGCTGCGTCGACGACATCATCGCCGAGCCTCAAGGAGGCACCCAGAAAGACCCTGCCGAGGCCTTCACCCTGGTCAATCGTGCTCTGCGCAAGCATTTCAACGCGATCCAGGCGCTGCCCATCGAAACTCTCCTGGCCAACCGCTACCAAAAGTTCCGCAACGTAGCCCAGTTCTATACCTCGAGCGCAAGCTGAACGGTCGGTATAAGCCACATTGAACGCCCGGCCCGCGCGTCTGAACGATAAGGAAATTTTCTTGAGCGTACCGCCCCCACCCAAGCCCGAACCCGACCTCATGCGCGCCGGCCGCATTCCCCGCGTGCTCGAGTTCGCGTTGTGTTTCACGGCCCTGGTCTGGGCCGCTGCCGCTACGGCTGTGGCAACCCGTGCTGCCCAGGGCTTCGCGCTGCGCTTCAATCTTTTGCCCGCCGAGCCTCTTCTCGAGGCCCTTTTCCTGCTCTTTCTGGCTATCCTGGGCTTCCGTGCCCTCGATTGGATTGCTACCCGCGGCGCCCACACAGCCCAGGTCTTTCCCTTGCCACGCCGCCGCAGCAGCGCCCCCGAGTGGTCTACCGGTGCAGCCATCGGCTGGGGCCTGGCATTGGCCGTGGTGTCGCCTCTTCTGGTCACGCTCAACCTGCACGCGCGGTTGATTGCGCGTCTTGCAACCGTACCCGGCATTCTGCTCTCGCTTTGCACCCTACTCGTCGCCGCGTTGGCTCAGGAAGTTGTTTTCCGCGGCTATCCCTTTCAGCGCCTCACCCGCGCAGTCGGGCCTACTGCCGCAACCCTGCTGCTTTCTTTCGGCTTCGCCTTCTTCCTGCTCAGCGCCACACCTTCCCACACGGTGCTCGGTCTCGTCGATGGCACACTGTTCGGCATCGTTCTCTCGATCGCATGGCTTCGCACCCATGCCCTGTGGATAGGCTGGGGACTGCACTTCGCCTATCGGGCCATCCTGGCCGTCGCGCTTGGGCTCCCCATTGCCAGCCGCGCCGAGTTTGCCTCACTGGTCGACACCTACGCCACCGGGCCGCGCTGGCTTTCGGGCGGCAGCTACGGTGCCGACGGCGCGCTCCTCACGGCCGGCTTCCTGCTTGTCGCCGCGCTGGTGCTATATCGGGTCACACGCGACTGGGCCTGGGCCTACACCCACGCGCCCATCGTTGCCGCCGGGTACGAAGTGGCGATTGCCCCGCCGGCGGCCCATGTGGCCATGGAAAAAAGCGCCGCGCCGCTGCCGCTCGTGCAGATTCTGCCGACTACCCCGCAGACCCGCAGCGTCGAAAGCCCGAACGATCTCACGCCACGCTGACGATCATTTCTCAATCGGCTGTGCCCGAAAGATTTCGAGCAGCAGCAGGCACGCCCCCACCACAATCGCCGAGTCGGCCACGTTGAAGTCGGGCCAGTGATAGTGCACGATCGTGACCTCCAGGAAATCCACCACGTACGAGAAGTGGACACGGTCGTACAGGTTGCCAATCGCGCCGCCGAGAATGAGCGCGAGCGCCACGCCGGTCGCCGACATCCGTCCTCCCAGCCGCCAGATCATGCCCAGCACTACGACGACCGCGACCGCAGAAAAGCCGATCAAGACATTGCGCACCACGGCCGGGGAAAGCGACTCGGCAAACAGCGAGAACGCGGCGCCGGTGTTGTAGACATGCGAAATCCGAAACACATGCGGGATCACCGGGACAAAGGCTCCGCGCAGCACATGGTTCGTAATCCAGATCTTCGACCATCGATCCAGCGCAATCACCACGGCAGCAATCAAAAGCAGCCACGGCCTCGCATCCCTGCGTTTCTCATCTTGCATCTTCAAAATCTATCTCCCTGGCCAAACGCTTAGAGCGCTGAAGGCGCGTCCCATACCAGCCTGGGGCAAAGCTCCAGGTCATCGATCACCATAAAACAAGAGGGCTGAAAGCCCGACCTATGCCTCTGCTACGACCGCCGAATAAGGCTCAAAACCAATCGCCTCCAATGCTTCCGCACAGCGCAGACAGACCGAAGGGAAGCGGGGGTCTTTTCCCACATCCGTCACGTATCGCCAGCATCGCTCACACTTGGGCGCGCTTGCGGGCGCTTCTTCCAACATGAGCTGATCGCCACTTACATGCCTGACGGATACGGACGACACATTGAACAATTCTGGAAGAGCCTCTTCATACCGCGACAGTAAGGCGTTCAAACCGCGCGGCGCATTTTCTCCAACCGACAAGGAGACCGTTGCCTCCAGAGACTTGCCTATCTTCTTCTGTCCTCTCAAGAACTCCAGGTTTGAGAGAACACTCATGCGGACACCGAGCAACTCACTCCAGTCTGCAACTAGCTCCGCTTCACGCCCCGGCACAATCTCCGCCAGATCCGGAAACAAAGCCAGGTGCACGCTCGCCTCCCGCCCTTCCACCTTCGGCAGCAAAGCCCAAACTTCATCCGCCGTAAAGCTGAGAATCGGCGCGATCAGCCGTGTCAGCGTCTCCGCGATGCGCCACAGTGCCGTCTGCGCGCTCCGCCTGGCCTTGGCCTTGGGCGCAAACGTGTACAGCCGATCCTTCAGCACATCCAGATACAGCGCCGACAGATCCGTATTCACAAACTCATTCAGCGCATGGTAAGCGCGGTGAAACTCGAAGTCGTCATACGCCTTGCGAATCTTCGCGTCCAGCTCCGCCGTTCTGGCCAGGATGTACTGGTCCAGTTTCTCCATTGACTCGAAAGGAACCGAGTCGATGGCAGGGTCGAAGTCGTGAATGTTTCCCAGCAGAAATCGCAATGTATTGCGCAGCTTGCGGTAATTATCGCCCACCCGCGCCATCAGGTTTTCGCTCGCCGCCACATCTTCGCGAAAGTCGACAGACGCCACCCACAGCCGCACGATCTCCGCGCCCAGCCGCTTGGCCACATCCACCGGGTCCACCCCATTGCCCAGCGACTTCGAAAACGCCCGCCCCTGCTCGTCTAAAGTCCAACCGGACGTAGCTACCATCCGGTACGGAGCCACATCGCGCAGGCCCACGCTGGTCAGCAGCGAGGAGTGAAACCATCCGCGATGCTGGTCGCCGCCCTCGGTGTAAAGATCGGCCGGAAAGCCCAGCTCCGGCTCTGCGTCGAGTACCGCATGCCAGCTCGAACCCGACTCGAACCACACGTCGAGGATGTCCATTTCCTTGCGAAATTCGCCGCGATCAGCGTTCCCGCAGCTCGCGCAGGCGGTCCCTTCGGGCAGCAGTTCCTCGGCCGTCCGCACATACCAGGCATCAGCCGATTCGCGCTTGAACAACTCCACAATGCTCCGGTTCAGCGCGTAGGAGCGAAGCGGCTCATGGCAGCGGTTGCACAGGAACACCGCAATCGGCACCCCCCAGATGCGCTGCCGCGAGATGCACCAGTCCGGCCGGGTCGCAATCATGTTCGAGATGCGCTCTTCGCCCCAGCTCGGGTCCCACACCACCGTCTTAATCTCTTCAAGCGCGCGCTCGCGAAAGGTTCTGCCGCCGTCCATCGGCGTCTCCATGCCAATAAACCACTGCTCGGTCGCCCGCACGATCACCGGATTGTGGCAGCGCCAGCAGTGCGGGTAGCTGTGCTCGAACTCGGTCGCACTCAGCAGCGCACCATGCTCCCGCAGCACCTCCGTAATCACCCGGTTCGATTCAAAAACGGTCAGCCCCTCGAACGGCTGGCCGCCGGTATTTCGCTGCCGCCCGGCATTGTCGACATATTGCAGTTCCGGCAGGTCATAGCGCTTGCCTGTGTAGAAGTCGTCCACCCCATGTGCCGGCGCTGTATGTACCGCCCCCGTACCCTGGTCCGCCGTCACATACGCGGCGTTGACGCCAAGCACCACACGATCAAGAAACGGATGCTGAAACGTAGCTCCGTCCAGCCGCAGCCCGTTGAACCGCGCCAGCGGCTCATCCGCCACCTGCAGCCCGCAGCGCTTCGCCACTTCATCCCGCAGCGCGCCCGCGACGACATACACCGCACCATCGGCCTCAAGCGCCACGTACTCCATCTCCGGGTTGAAAGCCACGGCCTGGCTTGCCGGAATCGTCCACGGCGTCGTCGTCCAGATGATCGTGTACACCGTGCGTCCGGCAAGCGCTTCATGCACCAGAGCGGGGTCCGAAAGCATCCGATACCGCACATACACGCTTGGCGAAACATGCTGCTCGTACTCCACCTCCGCCTCGGCCAGCGCGGTCTGGTCGTGGATGCACCAGAACACCGGCTTGAGCCCCTTGTACACAAAGCCCTTCTCGAAAAAGCCGTAAAACGTCTCGAGGATCGCCGCCTCGTACGCAAACGACATTGTCAGGTAGGGGTCATCCCAACGCCCAAACACACCAATTCGCTCAAACTGCGACCGCTGCAGGTCAACATACTTCTGTGCATATTCCCGGCACGCCCGGCGCACGCTCACTGCCGGCATTTCCAGCTTCTTGCGCCCTAGCTGCTCGTCCACCTTGATCTCGATCGGCAACCCATGGCAATCCCAGCCCGGCACATACGGCGCGTCGAACCCGGCCATGGTCTTGGTCTTCACTACGAAATCCTTGATGCATTTGTTCAGCGCGTGGCCCAGGTGGATCGCTCCGTTCGCATACGGTGGCCCATCGTGCAGAATGAACTTCGGCGCTCCCGCGCGCGCCTTGCGAATCTGCCCGTACAGGTCTTCGGCTTTCCACGACGCCAGCCGCGCGGGCTCGTTCTGGGGCAGGTTCGCCTTCATCGCAAATGCCGTTTCCGGCAGGTTCAAGGTCGCCTTTAGAGGCTTTTTTCCATCCGCTGCTTCAGCCATGCCACTCCGTCCAAACTTCAATTGTAGCGGCTTCAAAACATCCCCGCAGGCAAAAGAGACCGCGATGCCTTCTCCTACGTCCAATGACTAAGGACACAGCCACGTCGCCTGTAGAATAGACAAGCGCGGGGTTGCGAATTCCGGCAAGTATCCCCAGGGAAGAAACGGCTAGCCGCATAACAGTCGGCCGGCCGAGGCGAACAAGCGATGGCAACCAGCAACACTTTGCCCCCCAACCCGATGACACCCCGCCAGCCTGTAGAGCGTGGCGTTTTTTCCTCCCTCCAGGATATGGAGGTCAAGCGCGACCCCAAGTCCGCCGCCATCGCGGTCGGCCTGCACGTGTTGATCATCGGCCTGGTCGCCTATCTGGTCGCTACCAAGACCAATCTGATCGTGCCCCAGAAAGTGCAGGAAATCTCGCTTGTCGCGCCCCCGCCACCGCCGCCAAAGGCGCCGCCCAAGGCTGTGGTGATGGGCGGCGGCGGCGGACAGAAAGGCCCGACGCCCGTTACCAAGGGCAATCCACCCAAGTTCGATCCCGTCCAGGTAAACCCGCCCAAGGCACCGCCGACGATCGCACCCAAGATCAACATCCCAGTGACGGTGGATGTGGACCCCAAGCTGAACATGGCCAAGTCTGATGTGCCCAACTTCGGCATGCCCAACTCGCCCCTCGTCGGTATGAGCATGGGCAACGGCAACGGAACCGGTCTCGGCTCCGGCAACGGTGCCGGCATCGGACCTGGAACCGGCGGCAACACTGGCGGCGGGTTGCGGCGCATTGGCGGAGGCGTCTCAGCCCCGGTCGCCCTCTACACCCCCGAGCCCGAGTTCAGCGAAGAAGCGCGCAAAGCCAAGGTCGCCGGCAACGTCGTCGTCTATCTGCAGGTTGATACCAATGGCAAGCCTGTCAACGTTCGCGTCCTGCGCGGCATCGGCATGGGCCTCGACGAGAAAGCCATCGAAGCCGTACGCCAGTACAAGTTTAAGCCGGCCATGGAAAACGGTCATCCCGTCCGCGTCGAGATGAACGTTGAGGTCAACTTCCAGATCTTCTAATCCGACAGCTAACTAGTCGGACAGCGAAATTGTCATCCTGAGCGCCGGAGCGCACGCTCTTGGTACGTTTGGCCGAAGACCCGCCAAACTACACTCAGGATGACAGTGGATCGCGGGTGAATTCTCAAGCCGCCTGCTCGACCGTGAACCGATCCACCTGCTTCTCGAGCGTCACCGCCGTCCCACGCAGGCTTTCGATGCCCGCCGCCGTCGTAGCCATTTCGATCAGGTTGTCGTGCGACAGAGAGTGGATCGAATCCAGCGACGCACTCGATTGGTCCGCCGCCGTCGCCTGCTGGCTTGCTGCGATCGCGATCTGCGTAATCATCCGGTCCACCCTCTCAGCCATCCCGATAATGCGCTCCAGCGCCTCACCCGCCTGGGTGGTGGTGACGACGCCTTCGCGCACCGTGCCCGTTCCGCTTTCCATACTGGCAATGGCACTGCGTGTGCGTTCCTGCACCTCGCCGATCATGGACGCGATCTCCCCCGTAGCCTGCGCCGTGCTCTCCGCCAGCCGCCGTACCTCACCCGCAACCACGGCAAAGCCGCGTCCCTGATCGCCCGCCCGCGCCGCTTCAATCGCCGCGTTCAGCGCCAGCAGGTTGGTCTTGCGGGCAATTTCGTCAATCACCGTCACGATCTGCGAGATGCGTTTGGAATCGTCTCCCAGCAGCCCCACTGTCTCGCTGGTCTCGCTCACCGCGGTCGCAATCTCCTGCATCGAGCCGAGCATCTGCTTCACGATCGCGCCGCCATCCCGCGCAGTCTGGGCCGCACTCCGCGCCGTTTCGGCCGCACTCTGGGTATGCCGGCTCACCTCAGCAATGGAGGCGCTCATCTCCTGCATCGCCGTCGCCGCCTGCTGCGTCTGCTGGCTTTGCTGGTCGATTCGCCGATGAATCTGATCGCTGGCCGAGCGCATGCTTACTGCGCTGCCCGTCAGCGTTCCCGCCGTATCGGCCACGGTGCCGATAATCCGGCGCAGCGAGTCCTGCATGCGGTTCATCGAGCCGGCCAGCGAGCCGATCTGATCGCGCGTTGCCAGTTGCAATTCCCCACCCGAAAGGTCGCCCGCCGCAATCGCATCCGCGCGTGCCGCCACCAGGTCCATCGTTCGGGCTATATGCCGACCCAGCAGAATCGAGACCGCCCCACCCACCAGCGCCCCCAGCGCCGTAGTCAGCCAAAGCGTAATCAGCGTCAGCTGGTTCGCGTGCTGCAGGCTTTCCGAGTCGCGCGCCACACGCACCCGCTCCGAGTCCGACAACGCCCCGGCGATGTCATAGGTCTTCTTCAATCCTGGCAGAATGTCACTTTCAAGCAGCGTGTACGCCGCCGCCAGGTTTTCCGGCGTCCTGCTCTCGTTCAGCGTTTCCACCCGATCTTCGGCATTTCGCAGCTGGTCCACATCCTCGCGCAGTGCCCTTAGCTGAGCCTCGTCGCCCGCTTCTTCCAGCCATGTACGGCTCTCCTCCAGGCTTCGCAGCGACCGCTCCGCCTCTTCCGTCTGGCTCACCCGCTCCCTCCGGTATGCCGCCGAAGCCACCGGGTTTGTTCCGAACAGCATGTACGATTGCAGCGCCACCAGGCCCCTGGTCACATGCTGCCGCACATTGCGTATCTCCAGCATCGCCGGTAGACGGCTCTCCGTCACCTTGATCGAAATCCGTGAAGCGTCCTCGATGCGCAGGTGCGCCGTAAACGCACTCAGAATCATCGCCGAAACCAACACTCCCGTGCTAAACCCGAGCTTCGTTTCCAGTCTCATCTCATCCTCCGCAAATCCGTCGTTTATCCGCAAACCGTTATTCCGGCAGGTCGAAGCGCACCGTCACCGAAGTGGTCGTCGTCTCCGGTGCCGCTGCATATTTCCATTGCCTTACCGCGTCTTCGGCAGCGTTCACCAGCAGCGGGTGCCCACTTTCAAGCTGCACATTGCTCACGTTTCCGTTCGGTAAAATCGAAACCGTCAGCCGTATCAGCCCATACACCCGCATCCTTCTTGCCAGTTCGGGATACACCGGTTGCGCTTTCTTCAGCAGCGCCCGCTCACCCCCCGCAGCATGCGCGGCAAACGGTCCCAGGGCAAACATCAAGAAACACAGCAAGACAACACACATCCGTACAGCACGCACGCGCATCGCTTGGCCTCAGCAAAGATATCGGCGCCAGACTCGGCGCCGTACCCTTTACATCGGCTCACAACCGTTTTGCTTGAATCCATCCGGCAGCGAACCCGTCACAACTACCTAGCCATTGCCACCGCGCCCACTTCTTCAAACGTCAGGTGCTCCGCCCCACTGCCGGTCCGTTCCTTCCACTCCAGAAACAGCTTGCCGTAGCTTTGCGTCAGGCAGTGTCCAGGGTCCACGCCAAGCGCCTCGAGCGTTCGGTCGATCCACCCCGTAGGCCCTTCAAGCTCGGCATAAATGCCAATCGGCGTTTCGTCGATCACCGCATGCCCAAGGCCTTCCGCATCGTCGTATTCGCTGCGGTATTTCTCATAGCGAAACGCCGGCCCATACCCCAGCCGCGTGAATATTTCCGCCAGCGCCGCGCCGTCGGCCACTTCGCTTTCCGTCTCCACCCGCACCTTGTAGATCGTGCCCAGCTCCTCGTGCTCCGGATGCCGCTTATGCGTGACTACTGCCTTGTCGCCGTACTGCCGCACCCGCAGCAACTCGCCGCGGCCTCGCAGCGTTCGTTCGGGCGTGTCGTACAGGGTGTTCGATTCAAACGTGCGCTCCGTCACCACCCGAAACCCAAGCTCCCGCAAGCGCCGCTCGAGCGACGAAAGGGAAGCCACCGGAAACTTCAGCTCAATCTCGGCAGCCTGCATGGGTTGGAGTATACGGCTGAAACCAGTGCACAACCAGCCACAAAGCAAAAATGACCCACCACGGGGAGCTATCATCGAACCGTGTGTCCCAGCCAACCAACCGAACGCCTCCAGGCCTCGAACCCCGCCCACCTGGCCCGTGCCGCCTGGCTGCTCCGCACCGGCCACACCGTAGCCTTTCCCACCGAGACCGTCTACGGTCTCGGCGCCAACGCGCTTGACCCCGCCGCCGTCGAGCAGATTTTCGTCGCCAAGCAGCGCCCCCATTGGGATCCGCTCATCGTCCACATCGCCTCGCGCACCCAGCTTCCCCAGATTGCCCTCGTCTCGCCCGAAGCCGACGTGCTGATGCAGGCTTTCTGGCCCGGCCCTCTCACGCTGCTGCTGCCCCGTACCCTGGCCATCCCGGATGCCGTTACCGCCGGTCGGCCGCTCGTCGGCGTCCGTCAGCCCAACCACCCGGTCGCGCTCGAGCTGCTGCGCCAGGCCGGCGTGCCCATCGCCGCGCCCTCCGCCAACACCTTCTCGCATACCAGCCCCACCACCGCTCAGCACGTCCTCGACGACCTCGACGGCCGCATCGACGCCATCCTCGACGGCGGCCCCACCAGCGTTGGCCTAGAATCCACGGTCGCGGAGGTCACAAACCAGGGAGTGCGTATCTACCGGCCTGGTGCCATTGACGTCGGCCTGCTCGAAATCATAGTCGATTACGCCGAGCTCTACCGGCCGGCGAATCAGTCGCCGTCCAACCCCCCTGCACTCCCCGCACCTGGCTTTGGCCTTCGCCACTACGCCCCGCAGGCCAGGCTCGTGCTGGTCAATGTAACGGCAAAGGACGGAAGACCGCGAGAACTCTCGCTGGTCGCACCCATCAATCAGGCGACCACGGCAACTAGCCAGACAGGGGTCATGCTGCCTGAGGGCTGGGACCGCAGTGCAGCAGATCACGTCTTTTCCTGGGGCCCATGGCACGATGGCGATATGCTCGCCCGACGCCTTTTCGCTGGACTGCGAACGCTTGATCAGGCCGGTGCCACCATCATCCTCTGCCCCGTTCCCGAGATGCCCGGCATCGGCGAAGCCATCCGAGACCGCCTGCAGAAGGCCGCCAGACCGCAGGAAACTTAGCGCCGCCGGCCCGGAGCCCAACGCCGCTCTTTGTTGTCATTCCCGAAGGGAATCTGCTTTTCTCACTTGCTCACCCCATCGCAACTCTCAGACCTTTTCCGCCAGCCCTTCCGCAAACGCATCCAGCGACAGATTCCGCAGCAGATTGCGCCGCATCCCGCTCGTCACCCCATCCAGCCCACGGCTCGCGTTCTCGATCCAGGCAAACGAAATCCCGCCAGCAAACCGCTCCAGCTCCGCGCGTATATCCACATTCCGCACCAGCTCCGGCGTCCCCGCAAGCAGCAGCAGCAAATCCTCGAGCACCAGCCCAAGCGTCCGCAATAGCGCCGAAGTCTTCACCTGCCCGTCGGCCCCGGCGCGATACGTCTCCGTCATCCGAAACAGCGCCGTGTGATCCTCCTCCGCCAGCGCGCTGCGCAGCAGCAGCATCGCATCCGCCCGTGCCGCCGCATAGCTTTCGAGGTCGAACCCCAGCGCCTTGCCCGCCGCCCCCTGAGCCAGCCTGGCCACCAGGGTCCGCTGCTTCGGCTCCAGCTGCGGACGCAGATCGGCCAGCAGCATCTCGAGCTCTTCGACCGGCAGCGCGCCCAGCCGCACCACCGCACAGCGCGAGCGGATCGTCGGCAGCAGCTCGCCGGGGTTCTCCGCGCAAAGGATGATGTGCACGTAATCCGGCGGCTCCTCCAGAATCTTCAGCAGCGAGTTCGCCGCCTCCTTCATTAACCGCGCCTCGGTCACGATAAACACCTTGCGCGGCCCTTCGGAAGGCAGATACTGCGCACTCCCGATCAGCGTACGAATCTGCCCCAGCTTCACCAGCAGCTGCGGCGGATCGGGCGGCACAATCAGCACATCCGGATGCTGCTGGATCAGCACCCGCGTCTCCTTCTTATCGGTCTCCCGCAGCTCTTCGCGCGCCGTCACCGCCGCTTCCACCAGCGCGCTCAGATCCGCCGCCGAGGCAATCCGAATGCAGTTGGAGCAGACCCCGCAATAGCTTGCCAGGCTTTGCCCGGTCGACCAGAGCTCGCGCGGCTGCCGTTCGCATTCCACCGCCATCGTCAGCATCAATGCCAGCGTGTATTTGCCCGCACCCTGCGGTCCTGCCAGAATCAGCGAGTGCGGCAGCCGCCCGGCCGCGATCGCCATGCGCAGACCTTCCACCGCATGCGAGTTACCCAGAAAATCATTGAACGTAGCCGGAATCATCGTCCTTACCAAGCTATCAGCAACAGCAGGTTAGCCCTTTGTTGTCATTCCCGAAGGGAATCCGCTTTGCCTTTGCCGTTGCTAGTTCTTTTGTTGTCATTCCCAAAGGGAATCTGCGGTTGCTCTTGCCGTGCTGTTCCTCACAGACGATTAAACAAGCCGAGCAGCCCGCTGTCCCCGCAGCCGCCCTCTCCACTCCACATACCCCACCACCGCCATCACCAGAAAGAATCCATACAGCCCCGAGCTCAGGTACAGCCCTTTCAGCGGATACACCACAATCGAAATCGCATTCGCCCCCATCCACCACAGCCAGTTCTCGATCCGCCGCACCGTCAGCATCACCTGCGCGAACACACTTGCCGAAGCCACCGCCGCATCCCAGAACGGGTAAGCCGCCGGCGTATACCGCCGCATCACAAAGCCCAGTGCCAGCGCGCCCGCCACCGTCCCCAGCCCGAACAACGTAAGCTCGCGCCCGGAGGAAGTCTCCACCTGCAGCTCGCCATCACCCGAACGATGCCGCAGCCACGCCACCCAACCCACAATCTGCACCACAAAAAAGAACACCTGCAACATCGAGTCCGAATACAGATGCGCCTCGAAGAACACATACGCATAGATCGTCACCATCACGATCCCCACTGGATAGTTCCAGATACTGCGCCGAATCAGCAGCACGATATTGGCCACGCCCAGCACGAAAGCCACCGATTCGAACGGCCCACTGAAGATCTCGTTGCGCAGCGCAGCCAGGGCCGTTTGGACCCACGGCGCCGTCACCCCCGCGCCTCCGCCACCATCATCAGCGGGTCGCGCGGACGTAACGTGATCTTGGCCTGCGGCACGGGCGGCGTGCTATCTGCGTACACGAACCGCCAGTGCTGCGCGAGGGTCGCGATCGAAAACACCCCTTCCATCCACGCAAAGGCTTCTCCGATGCACTGCCTCGACCCACCGCCAAAAGGGAAGTACGCGTACTTCGGCCTGCCTGCCTTGCCCTCCGCCGAAAATCGTTCCGGCTCAAACTTCAGCGGGTCGGGGAAGTATTCTTCCGTCCGGCCCATCATGTACTGGCTCATAAAGAAGTGCGCGCCCGGCGGAATCCGGTATGGCCCCAGAGTCACCGACTTCGTGCTCATCCGGCCCATCGCCCACGCCGGCGGATACAGCCGCATCGCCTCCGCAAACACCATCTCCGTGTACTTCAACGCGCCATAGTCCGCCAGCTCCGGTGCCCGCCTGGCCGCGCCCGTACCCAGCACGGCATCCAGCTCCGCATGCAGCCTTGCCTCAATGTCCGGGTGCTGCGAAAGCAGATACCAGGTCCACGTCAGCCCGTTCGCCACCGTCTCGTACCCCGCCAGAAAGATCGTCAGCACCTCGTCCCGCACCTGCGCGTCGTCCATGGTGACGAACCTGCCCGTAGGCTGCCCGGCCTCGTCCAGCACCTCGTCGCGCGAGCTCAGCAGCATCCACAACAGGTCGCCGCGCTCCCCCGCATCGCCCTCGGCTTCGGCCTTCGCCATCGCGGCGCGGTGCTCGCCGATGATCCGGTCCACCACCGCATCCAGCTTGGCCTTGGCCCTGCGAAACTCCCGCAGCTTCGGGATCGGCAGATGCAGAAACCGCTCCAGCATCGGAAACCCAACGATGAAGTTGTACATCTCCATAATCAGGTTCACTTCGTCGTTGATGCTTCGAATATCTGCGTCCACCTCGGTATCGAACAGCGTTCGCGCCACAATCTCGAGCGACAGCCCCATCGATGCCGCTGCAATATCGAACCGCTGCCCATCCACCAGCCTCTCACTGGCAGCCTCGGCCGAGGCCACAATCTCCGCCCCATACGCCGCAATCCGCTGGCGATGGAACGCCGGCGCCGCAATCCGACGCTGCCGCATGTGAAACGGCTCCTCCGACGTAATCAGCCCGTCGCCTAGCAGCAGACGCATCCGCTTCACCGTCCGTTCCTTCACAAACGAAGCGCCCTGCGTCACCAGGATCTCCCGCACATACTCGGGGTCGTTCACAAACACGATCGGCGTGCCCAGAAACATGTAGCAGGAAATCTTCCCGTAGGTCCGGTGCAAATGCTCGAACAGCCGAATCGGCTCGCCCAGCTTCACCCACGGCTTGTTCGCATACCACACCAGCCCATGCTTCAGCCCCGGAGGATACTTCCACTCAGCCGTATCCTTCACGCCGAAACCCCCAGCCGTCTCTCCACCACCCGCCACACCGCCTGTTCCACGTCGCTCACTCCACCATTCTCCCGCACCACGGCCACCCGCTCCGGCTCCCGCGCGGCAATGGCTTCGTACGCCCCATAAATCCGCCGGTAAAATTCATCTCCTTCGCGTTCGAACCGGTTTTCATCCGTCCCGCTCTGTTGCACGTGCCGCGCATTACGCCGCCGCGCCCGCATCAGACAGGTCTCCAGTTCCGGCAGCAACAGCAAGGTCAAGTCCGGCTGCAGGTTTCCGCACACCGCCGCATGCAAAGCCAGAACCCGTTCGCTCCCCAGCTGACGTCCCGCACCTTGGTACGCCTCCGACGAATCCGTAAAGCGGTCGCAAAGTACCACCTTGCCCGCCGCCAGCGCCGGCTCGATCACCTCCGCGACCGCCTGCGCCCGGTCCGCAAACATCAGCGTCAGCTCCGCCACCGCCGAGATTGCCCCCACACTCGCTTCCGCCCGCGAGTCCAGCAACAGCCGTCGAATTCCATCTCCCAGCGCCGTACCCCCCGGCTGCCGCGTCGTCACC
Organism: uncultured Granulicella sp.; assembly: GCA_964282835.1. Lineage (GTDB taxonomy): Bacteria > Acidobacteriota > Terriglobia > Terriglobales > Acidobacteriaceae > Edaphobacter. The sequence continues at coordinate 2,617,013 of OZ196157.1, read as the reverse complement.
ACCTCATGCCCAGCCGCGATCAAGCGCATCGCCAGGCGACGAAGCTGGGTCGTCTTGCCCGATCCATCCAGACCCTCAAACGTAACGAACAATCCCCGCCCACCACCCAGTCCCATGCCCCACTCCCTGCGTTGCTACCGTTTTCCCACCTTCGCGTCCCACTGCACCCCCGAGGCCGCCAGCGTAATTCCCAGCGAACCCTCCTCACCCTCAGCCAATTCCGGCCCGTCGCTATGCTGCTCCGCATGCTTCGTGTCCGTCCACAGCAGCTTCACGTTGCCGCTGCCCAGCACCTTGAAGCGATAGTGAAAATCCTGTCCGACCGCCAGGGTCTGCGTCCCAAAACTTGCTGAAGGATAGTCCACCTCAACCAGCGTCACCGCCTCCGCCGTCCGATTCCGCACCACCGCATCCACATACGCCGAGTGGCACCCCACCAACCCGACCACCGCCCCCACCAGCCCAGCCGCCGCAAAAACCCGCATATCCCGAGCATACCAGCCACACCCAAACCAACTTCCCCACAGATGAGAAGGAAGAATGGGATAGGAGCGAGACTTCAACACCCTCTGTTATCCCTTCTTTCCCTCTTATCTGCGGGGATCTTTCTCTCAACCACGACGACTACCTGCCCCGCACCCCCCGCATCAACTCCGGCAATCGGTTGAACAGAGCCACCGACCGCAGCCACTTCCGGTTCTCCATCGCCGGGCATCCACTCACCACCATCCCCGCCGCCACGTCATTCGGAATCCCGCTCTGCGCCGTAGCCACTACTCCGTCGCCGATCTCGCAATGACCCGCCACCCCCACCTGCCCGGCCAGAATCACATTCTTCCCAATATGTGTGGACCCCGCCAGCCCCACCTGCGCGCACAGCAGGGTGTCCTCCCCCACAATCGACCCATGCCCCACCTGCACCAGGTTGTCGATCTTCGCGCCTCGCTTCACCCGCGTTTCACCAATCGAGGCCCGGTCGACGCACGCATTCGCCTGCACTTCCACCCCGTCCTCGAGCACCGCCGGCCCGCTTTGCACAATCTTGTACCAGCCTCCACCCGCCTTGCGCGCAAACCCGAATCCATCCCCGCCGATGATCGCCCCGTTTTGCAGCACCACATTGTCGCCCAGCTGACAATGCTCGCGCACTACCGCATGCGCATGCGCGGTGAACCCGTCGCCCACCCGCACCCCGCAATAAAGCACCACATGCGCATGGATCACCGCATCGTTGCCCACCACAACGTCATCCCCGATCACAGCATACGGCCCCACATACGCCCTCGCCCCCATCCGCGCCGTTTCCGCGATCACCGCCGTTCGATGCACCCCGGGCGCATACCGCGGAGCATGGTAAAACAGCTCAATTGCCCGTGCATACGCCATGTATGGGTCGGCGATGCGCAGCGTGGCAGTCTCGATTTCCGCAAAATTTGGCTCGACCAACACCGCCGACGCCCGGGTCGTCTTCGCCAGCCCTGCATATTTCTTGTTCGCAACAAAGGTGACCTGGCCCTCACCCGCGTCTTCAATCCCGGCAATGCCGTGAATTTTCACTGATCCATCACCCCGCAGCTCAGCTCCCAGCTGCAACGCCAGCTCCGCCAAATCGATGCTCGCCTTCATAACCGCGATTGTAGTCGCCGGCATGGGATTGCCTTGCCTCTATTGTCATCCGAAGGCATCTGCGGTTGCATTTGCTTTTGCTCGTCCGCCGAACCAGGCCAACCCTCTAGCCATGCGGAAACGGCAGCTCCGCGCTCCGTACCCGCCCACTCGCCTTCACCTTCGAAGGATTGGTCACGACCGCCAGCACCCGGAATTCCGCAATCGCACTGCGCGGAACGAACACGCGCTGTGTATTGCAGCGTACATCCGGTGGTGCAAGAAACAGCCCGGAGTCCTCGAGCAGCCCGTCCAGCAGCGCCGCGTCGAGTGCCGCGAGCCCTTCCAGCGTCTCTCCATTCTCAAACACCAGACGCACCCAGAGGCCTTCTGTGCGCGGTCGGGCCAGAAACGTGCGCCGTGTCAGCTGCTCCGGATGCTCCTCGCCCAGGTTGAAGTCCCGCACATACGAAACCGTCCTCGTCTCGGCCGCGGCAACGGAGATGATGCGGCCGGTCAGGTCAAGCAGTTCGATCGCCCCGCCTGAAACAAAGCCCGAAGCCGGCAGGTAGCCGGCGTATATTTCGTCGCGGATGGTTCGGAGAATCACCTTCTTCCGGGAATGCGCCATGGTGGTCTCGCGAGTCGCCCGATTGTCGCACATACCTCACTTTCTGACACAAAAAAGGTGCATTCCTGTAGTCAGATCGGCAACAGATGTGTTACATTTGCCTTTTGCGCAGGTCTGCATCTCGTTATAAGTGATTCATTTTGCAGAGGTTATGGCTACCCAAAAGGCCACCCCTGGAGTGTACGCAGAGCAATGTCCGACTACATTTACCTGCTCGAAAACCGCCTGAGCCAGGCACAACGCTCCGCTCTCCGCCAAGTCCGTGAGGTAGCTCGGGCGAAGGGTCTCACCATCTTCCTCGTCGGCGGCGCTGTACGCGATCTTACCAGCGGCTCGCCTGTACGCGATCTTGATGTCGTCGTTCAGGGAAGTGCTCTCAAGTTAAAGAAAGAGCTGGAGAAAGAGGGCGCGATCGTTACCGGCGAAGCGGAACCCGCCCAGGCTTTATTCCTTCGCTTTCCCGGCGGCGTACGCATGGAATTCGGCAGCACGCTCTCCGTTTCATTCCCCAAGCCGGGCAAGCCGGTTGCTAAACCTGCCACCATCCTCGAAGACCTTAGGCGCCGGGATTTCACCGCGAACGCCATGGCCCTGTCGCTCAACGATGGCTCTTACGGGCTGCTGATGGACCCGTTGAATGGCGTCGCCGACATCGAGAACCGCCAGCTTCGCCTCGTCTCCAACTATGGCTTCATCGAAGATCCCGTGCGGATGATCCGCGCCGCTCGCCTGATGGCCCGGCTCGGCTGGACCATGGACGACAAGACCGAGGGCCGCTATGACACCGGCAAGGCCGAGAACTACATTTCGGTGCTGTCTGACTTCGATCGTGGTTACGAGCTTGAGGAAATCGTTCACGAGGAAGACTCGCTGCGCATCCTCAAACGGCTTGAGAGTGAAGGCTGGATGAAGGTCCTCGCACCTTACTGGGATTCCGCCAAGGTAAACGTAGCGGAGCTGGAGCGGATGCGCGAAGTGCAGACGCAGCTGCAGATGCAGGGCATTCACCCGGAAACCGCGGCCGCCAACTTCCCGCTGCTGACGGCGAAGCTTTCCGCCAAAGAGGCTGCCGCCCTCAAGGCGAGCTTTCCACGCCAGGGATTTACAGAGCAGATTGAAGCTCTCGACGCGCAGTCACGTGAGTTCGCCGCGCAGCTTGGAAGCAAGACTGCGGCCAAGCCCTCGCAGGCCTGGAAACTGTTTACCTCCGCCAACCCTGAGACTGTGCTTTGGACGGCATTTTCGAGCAAGAGCCCTGCCCTGCAGGCAAAGCTGAAAAGCTTTCTGACCGAGTGGCCGCAAGCCCGGTTGAAGATGCCATACACCCTACTGCAGGAGATGCGCATCGTTCCCGAGCTTCCAGGCTACGAAGAGCTTCTGGAGACGCTCTTTTTCGAGCTGATGGACGGCAATCTTTCGACTCCGGAAGAGATGAAGGCTTTCCTCGAGCCGTTCTCGCCGCCTGCGCCGCCGCCGCCCGTCAACCTGCGCCGTCAGCGTGCCGCCAAGAAGGAGTCCAAACCCGGCAAGTCCCGTAGCCGAAAGGCCGCAAATGCGGACGTACTGCCTGAGGACGAAGAGTCTTCGAATCCTGCCGTAGAAGAGCCGTCGGCGGAGCCGCAGGAAGAGGCCGTGGCAACACCTGAGATACCCAGAGCAAAGGTCTCGGCAGCGCCGGAGAAGCCCGCAAAGATCCCGGCTGCGACGACTCCATCCGTGGGCAAGAGTGTAGTTAAACTGGGTTCCGCGTCCAAGACTGCGCCAGTGAAAGCTGCCGCAGGCAAAGCGCCGTTGAAGTCGGCCCCAGCCCCGAAGGTTGCGGTAGCCGGGAAGCAGGTTGCGAACGCTTCGGCAAAGAAGTCCGCGCCGGTGAAGGTTTCCACCAAAAGCATGTCTGCAAAGACATCACCCGCAAAGGCAGCCGCCAGCAAGAAGAGCCCGGAGACTGCGAAGAAGGTGTCCGGCAAGGCTGCTCCTGTAAAAACCGCGACCGGGAAGCCTACCGGCCTTACAAAGGCTGCGAGAGGCGCTCCGGCGAAGGCGGCCAGAGGCCGATAGACCGAATGAGTTGAGGGTAAGAAGAGAAGACAACAGCAAGTGCAATCACAGATTCCCTGCGGGAATGACAACCAAAAGGCAAGTACACTTTGTACCGAGCTTAGCGGAAACGACGAATCGCCGCCAGACCGCTCGCAAACACTGCAGCACCTGCGAGGACCATGACGGCGATGCCACGGCGATAGGCCTGCTGCGTCGCGACAGGCGTTTGTCCCACGGTTTCCCGGCATTGACTGCAGCCCTGCGCATGGGCACCGAGCGCCGAAACGGTCATGATCGCTGCAAGCAAGAGCTTGCGGGCTCTCACTGCAGGTAGGCCAGCAGCCCGAACAATCCCAGCCATAGCAGGCCCATCGAGTGCCAGTACCAGGCAGCCAGGTCGACGAAGATCTGACGGTTCTCCATCTGCTTCGAAGCGAAAAGGGCAATGAACGCCGCAACCAGAGCCGCGACCCCGATGACAAGATGCAGCCCGTGGATTCCGGTAAAGAGAAAGAAGGAGTGAGCGCTTGGTCCCGTGTTGTAGGTGACGCGCTCGCTGGCAAGCTGGTGCCAGGCCACGAATTGTCCCACAAGGAACATCGTGCCGAGCCCGATCGTCGCTGCGACCCACGGCATGGCCCGCTTGGAGATGGGTTTGCCCAGGCCAAGCCACTCTTCCATCACGTGGACTTCGCGGAACATGTGGCGGCGCGCAATCTCGATCGTTATGGAGCTGATGAGCAACACGGCTGTGTTCAGCCAGAGAATCGGCGGCACTTCAATCGGCAACCAGTCGTTAATAAAGCGCGCGTTGGCGTCGAAGTGGGCGCTGCCATGCGCGACGAAAAAGACGCTCACGATCGCGACGAAGAACATGAAGACTGCAGAGAGGGCGAAAAAGAGTCCAAGGCGATAGCGATCCAGCCGTTCACGCGGATTGTGGCGTCCGCGCGGCCGTTCGTTCCAGTTGTCGGGGTCGCCACCACCGCCCGTGCGTTTATCGGTTGGGGGCCGACGTCCGCCGCCGTGATCGCCTTCGTCAAGGTCGCGATGTCTGCGGTCGATGTCGGGGGGGGTAAAGACTGCCGGCATAGGGGACTCCTGAACTCCATGCGGTGGGGTTCTTTGTATTACAGCTTACTCTGCTTTTCGGATTCAGCCCACTGCGGCAGTGGAATGCTGCTACTGTCTTCGGCGATGTATTCGCACGGTCGTCGAAAGACCCGGATCTCTACTGTGCCTGCTTCAAACTGCGCCTGCGGGAACCATTCGAGAGTGGTCGCCTGCCAGACGTTTTCTCGTGCGATAGTGCCTGACCTGAGGCTGCGAACCAGGTTGACGAGAAAGAGCAGCTGGGCGGACGCGAGCAGGAACGCCGCGTAGGTGACGCCTCGCTGGACAGGGAGTGTACGCGCCAGCAGCGCGGAAGCAGCGCTGGCCACGCCGTTGAACATGGCATAGTGCCGGGGCGCGCCTTCCAGGCCGGCCAGGTGCATGGGCAGAAAGGTCGCGTAGGCGCCTACGATCGAAAGCCAGAAGTGCCAGCGGCCGAGCGACTCGTTCATCAGGCGTCCGCACAGGATGGGAAACCAATAGTATGTCGCGGCAAACAGGCCGAAGATGCCGGCCATGGCCATGATGAGGTGAAAATGAGCCACGACGAAGTAGGTGTTATGCAAGTACTGATCGAGGATGGGCTGGGCGAGGATGGGCCCGGTGAGGCCGCCGGCGATGAAGAGCGAGACAAATCCAAGCGCGAAGAGCATGGGCGTCGGGTAAGTAGGCCGCGTGCGCCAGGTGGTGGCCAGCCAGCTCAGCACCTTGGCGGCCGCGGGCAGGGCAATGGCCATGGTGGAGATGGAAAAGGCGGTGCCTGCAAAGGGGTTGAGACCGGCGACGAACATGTGGTGACCCCAGACCAGGATGCCCAGCAGACCGATGAGCAGGGTGGTGGCGATCATGAGGTTGTAGCCGAAGATGCGGCGGCGTGCGAAGTTGCCGAGGATCATGGAGGTGAGTCCCATGCCTGGCAGGATGGCGATATAGACCTCGGGATGCCCGAAAAACCAGAAGAGATGCAGCCAGAGGAGCGGGGAGCCGTTGCCGGTGGTGTGCAGAGTGCCGTTGACGAGATCGCCCGCGGGCAGGAAGAAGCTGGTGCCGGCATGGCGATCGAGAAAGAGCAGCGCGAGGGCGGCAAGCAGCACCGAGAACGCGATGACGGAGAGCAGAGCCGCCGTAAACCAGGCCCACACGGTGAGGGGAAGCCGGTCCCACGTCATGCCGGGGCAGCGAAAAGCCACGATGGTGGCCAGCAGATTGACCGAGCTGAAGATAGACGAGATGGCGAAGAATCCGATCGACGCAAGCCAGAGATCCATGCCGAGGCCCTGGCCGGGGCCCGCAGCGGCAATAGCTGAGAGCGGCGGATAGGCAGTCCAGCCGGAGATGGCCGCGCCACCCTGGACGAAGGTGGAGGAAAGCAGCGTAAGCAGTGCCAGCGCCATGAGCCAGAAGGCCGTGGCATTGAGCAGCGGAAAGGCCATGCGCGGGCTGCCGATCTGCGCCGGGAGGATGAGGTTACCGAAGCCGGCCTGCGGGGCCAGCGTGAGGACGAAGAAGAGCATCAGGGTGCCGTGCAGGGTGACGAGCGCGAGGTAGTCCTCGGGCTTGATGGCCTGCAGGGGGTGGATCAGGTGGACGCGCATGAACAACGACATGACGGTGCCGATGGCGACCGCTGTGAGCGAGAGCAGGAGGTAGCGGATGCCCAGGGTGTGGTGGTCGGTGGTGAAGGTTTGAGCGAGGGAAACACCCCACGATAACCTCGCCTTCCGCTCGGTGATCATGGGGCACCCGCTGCTTCTTTTTTGGTCAGCCACTCGGCGTATGCGGACGGAGTCAGGATGCGGAGGTTGGCGTTCATGCGGTAGTGGCCGAGGCCGCAGAGCTGGGTGCAGAGGATGGCGTAGGTGCCGGGCGTAGTCGGGGTGAAGTGGATGTGGATGGACTGGCCGGGGACGGCGTTCTGCTTGAGCCGAAGCTCGGGGATAGCGAAGCCGTGGATGACGTCCTGGGCATGCAGACGGAGATCGACTTCACGATTGGCGGGCAGGACGAGTTCGCTCGAGACGAAGTCGTCGGTGGCATGCGGGTCGGCGGGGTCGAGGCCTAGCGGATTGCCTTCGCCGGGCGCGATAAGCCTGGGATCGGTGCGGCCGAAGGCGGCGTCGGCGCCGGGATAACGGAAGTACCAGGCGAACTGAACGCCGACGGCTTCGACCTGCAGGGCGCCGGGGTCGGCGCCGGGGTAGCGGGTTGCTGCCCAGAGGCGCTCCGCGCGGACCGTCAGGAAGGCGAAGAGGATGGTGAGGGCGGCGAGCGGGACGTACTCCAGCTTGCCCAGGCCATGGGGCTTGTGGCCGCGGCGGAAGAGCAGGCCGGCGGCGAGCAGGACGTGGGCCAGGGCGAGGAGTGCGACTGCAATCCAGAGATTGAGGATGAGGTGCTGGTCGAGCGCAGGCCCGTGGGCGGAGGCGTCGGCAGGCAGCAAAGGAAGCATGACTAGAAGCATGACTAGTAGACCGGGCAACCGCTGGTCATCTTGACGGCGGTCCAGCAGGTGGCTACGGCTTTGGCGGCGTTGACGACCTGCAGGTTTTCGCTCGAGTTATCGACCACCTGGGCGACGCGGGTGTGCGTTTCGCTGTAGGTGTCGGGGTCGAGATCGAGCTGCGGGAGCGAGAGGATAACGCGTGCGCGGAGGCTGGGGTCATCCGAGGCGAGGAAGGCGATGACGGATTTGTTGAGGGTCCTGCTCTGGTTGGGCGAGGTGCCGATGGCGTCGACCAGGTTGGCGCGGGTGTCGGAGGTCTGGTCGGCGCGGTGGATGAATTTGGCGATGGCGGCTTCGGCCTCCGCGGTGAGCGGAGCGAGGAGGAGGAGGTCCTGGACGACGGCGGTGCCGACCGGGCCGGGTGCGTCTTCGCGCTTGAGGAAGGCGTAGAGGGGAGGAAAGACAGCGGCGGGTGCGTTGCCGGCGAAACCTCCGAGTACGTTGGCGGCGAGCAGGCGATTGGCGGGGAGGTCGTCGGTAAGATGCGTGGCGATCTCCGGGACGGCGGGGGCCAGGGCGGCGGCGATTTCGGACTTGAAGAGCGGCGGCTGGGGTGCTGTGGGGGGTGCGTCGGTGCCGGCGGCGGGGGATGCTGGAGCGTTGGCGGCTTCGAGGCTGGAAAGCAGGCTGAGGCCGAGGGTGCGGACGGGAGCGTCTGGATTCTGGAGTACCTTGGTGAGGGCAGGCAGGGCGTCGTGGACCTCAGCCGCGGTGGGGGCGGGCTGGAAGGTGAGGGCGGCGGCGATCTCTTCGTCAGTAGGGGAGTGGCCGTTGCCTTCGCGCTGCAGGGCTTCGGTAAGGCGGGCGTTGAGGGTCTGGGTGTCCTGCGCCAGGGCCGGAGCGAGGTGTGCGGCGACGAGGAGCATGGCGGCTAGGGTCCTCATGCTGCGACTTCCGCTGGCTGGGCCTGGTGGGTATCGACGAGGGAAAGGAAGAGCTGGTGGATGCGCAGGTCGGAGGAGAGCTCGGGGTGGAAGGTGGCGGCGAGGAGGTGGCCCTGGCGGACGAGGATGGGAGAGCCGTCACGGCTGGCGAGGATCTCGACGGCGGCGCCGGTATCGGTGATGCGCGGGGCGCGGATGAAGACCATTTCGAGTGGGCCGCCGGGCAAGGTAGTGGGGGCGATGAGGATGGTGGATGCGGGCTGGCGGCCGTAGCTGTTGCGCTCGACGGTCATGTCGATGGCGGCGAGCGAGTGCTGGGCGGGATTGGTGACACGGGTGGCGAGCAGGATGGAGCCGGCGCAGGTGCCGAAAGTGGGAGTGGTGCGGACGAAGGATTCGAGGGCGGCAAAGAAGCCGTCGCGCTCAAGGAGGCGAAGGATGGTGGTGGATTCGCCGCCGGGGATAATGAGGCCGTCGAGGCCGGCGAGCTGGCCGGGTCGGCGGACGAGAACGGTTTCTACCGGGAGGCGCGATAAAGTTTTGACGTGGGCATCGTAGGCTCCCTGCAGGGCGAGGATACCGATGCGTTTTGGTGTGGATGCTGTGGCGGTCATGGTACCCCTCCCCCCCTTGTTTGGGGCAAAACCTTCAAAGTAAACGAGATACGTCTGGACCTGGTATGTCCAGGAGAGACTGAAAATCCCGGCGGGCGGCCGGGATGGTTGTTCTCTCCATGACTTAATTATAGCTTGGGTGTCAAGCGTTTTCAGGCTTGGGGAGCGGCTGGGCGCGCCTGATTCTGCGGGGTGAAAGACTGGCTCAGACTGATTCATCAGCTATCAGCTTGCGCGCTGTGGGCTTACAGCTTGGAGCCTAAGAGTTTAGGAGTGGTGCGGGCGATGGCTTTGATGAAAGTACACTTTGAGGATGAGTGCTTTCTCGATGCGGCTGCCGGCTACCTCGGCGAACCTGGGGCCGGGGTTTGATGCGCTGGGCTTGGCGATGGGGCTGGCCCTGGAGGTGGAAGCTGACGTGGCGGGGGAGTTTTCGATCGCGGCCGAGGGGCGGGATTGCGGGATTGTGGGAGCGGTCGAGGGAAACCTGATGGTCGAGACGTACCGGGCGCTGGCTCCGGGTGGGCCGGCGCTGCGGCTGCAGGTGCGGAACGGGATTCCGCTGGGGATGGGTTGCGGGTCTTCGGCGGCGGCGCTGCTGGGTGGAGTGTTGCTGGCGAACGAGTTTGGGAGGCTGAGGCTTACCCGACAGGAGGTGCTGGAGGAAGCGTGCCGGCGGGAAGGGCATCCGGATAACGTGGCGGCCTGCTTTTACGGCGGGCTTACGGCTTCGGCGATGCACGCGGGGCGAGTGACGGCGGCGAGTTTCGGAGTGGAGCTGCCCTGGAGGCTTCTGCTGGCGCTGCCGAAGGTTTCGCTGGCGACCGAGAAGGCTCGGGCTTTGTTGCCGGAGAGCTACTCGCGGGCGGACGCGGTGGCGAACGTGCAGGCTACGGCTCTGGTGGTGGCAGCCTTTGCGCTGGGCCGGGCGGAGCTGCTGGAAGCGGGGACGCGGGACCGGATGCATCAGCCTTACCGGAGCGAGGCGTGTCCTCTGCTGCCGAAGCTGCTGCCGCTGGCCGGCGAGAGCGGGATTTATTCGGTTACGCTTTCGGGAGCAGGCCCTTCGGTGCTGTTGATGGCGGAGGCTTCGGTGGCGTTGGAAATGCTGGTTGGGCGGATTCGCGAGGCTGCCGGAGATGGAGGCCTGGAGGTAATCGAGAGTCGGCTCGGGGCTGGAATCTGGTGCAGTAACTGGACTTAGGGTTACCAGAGTTTGTAAAAGATAGTCTTTACACAGTTTGACCACATGAATAATGTGGGAGCGTGGGCAGTTCTGGGGAGGGCTGCATCACCGCCCGTCGACCTTGCCGTTGTTTGCGAGGTCCGGGCGTCTCTCCTTTCTAGCTGTGCTGGGATGTCAGGAAGGCAACAGCAGATTAAATGCGGAATGACAACAAAGGTTGTAGCGTTCACAGTGGCTCCGTAGGCGTCGTGCATCGAAGATTGCAGTTTTGCATCTATTATGGTGAAGCCGTGGACCTACCGGCGGGAGGCAGTGCAATGGCGGGACAGTTTGTGACAGAAGTGAACGACGCGAATTTTGAGCAGGACGTCTTGAAGTCGAGCGAGCCGGTGCTGGTGGATTTCTGGGCGGCCTGGTGTGGGCCTTGCCGGGCTCTGGCGCCGGTGGTGGACGAAGTCGCGACGCAGTACCAGGGCAAGCTGAAGGTGATGAAGATGGATGTGGACAAGAACAGCGCCACACCTTCGCGCTATGGCATTCGCGGTATTCCGGCGTTGCTGATCTTCAAGGATGGCAAGGTAGCGGACCAAATTGTGGGCTTTGTGCCCAAGGATACGATCGACAAGTCCGTGGCGAAGGTGATCGGGTCGGCTGTGGCTGTCTAGCTTTGGAAGTTCGAACGTGGACAGGGCAGATAAGAGAGGGGCAAGACCTTAGGGTTTTGTCCCTTTTTGTTGTTGGATAGAATGAGGGCATGTTGGAGTCTTCGTTGATACAGGGGATCATGGTGGCCTTCTTCATTCTGGCCAACAGCTTCTTTGTGGCGGCCGAGTTTGCGCTGGTGAGCATACGCGAGACGCGGGTGCAGCAGCTGGTAGCTCATGGGCGCCCGGGGGCCCGGACGCTGCTTGCGCTGAAGCAACGGATCAACGATTTTCTGCCTGCAGTGCAGTTTGGGGTGACACTTGCGGCGCTGGCGCTGGGCTGGGTGGGAGAGCCGGCGGTTGCTCGCATCTTGACTACGTTGGTGCTTCTGGTGGTGCGGCATCCGCCGGCTCACTTGATGGTCTATGTGAACAGCGCGGCGGTGATGCTGGCATTTGCGGTGATTACGTATCTTGAAGTGCTGCTTGGAGAACTTGTTCCCAAGTCGTTGGCGCTACAGCGCTCCGAGCGTATTGCACTTGCGGTCGCAGGTCCGATGGACGTGTTCATGCGGATGACGCGACCGGCTGTGAACCTGATGAACTTCTCGGCAAGGCTGGTGCTGCGTATCTTCAAGGCTCCATTGCAAAGCGAGGAAGAAAAACATACGCCCGAGGAGTTGAAGCTGATTGCAACGGGAGCGCGGGAGGCCGGCAGCCTGGCGCGATCTCAGGAAGAGATGATCCATCGTGCGATTGAGCTGTCGCATGTGGTGGTGCGGGAGATTATGACGCCGCGGGGCAAGATTTTCTCGCTTCCGGCGGATATGAAGCTGGAGCAGGCCAGCGCGCGGGTTGTGGAAGAGCAGCATAGCCGGGTGCCGGTGTATGAGCCGGGTGGCGGACAGGAACATATCATCGGGGTGTTGTACTCGAAGGATGTGGCGCGGCTGATGCATTTTCGTGCGACGGCTATCGGTGTAGGAGAGTTGGGACTGACGGTGCGCGAAGTGATGCGCGAGGCTTTGTTTGTGCCGGAAACCAAGCTCGCGGTGGAGTTGCTGCGGGAGTTCCAGGAGCGACGGCGGCAGATGGCGATGGTGGTGGATGAATTTGGGACAACGGTGGGAGTGGTGACGGCGGAGGACGCGCTGGAGCAACTGGTGGGAGAGTTGGAGGACGAGTTCGATGTGGGGGGCGGCGCGATGACGGTGCATGCAGGGGGCACCATGACGCTGGACGGGAGTACGACGTTGCGAGACCTGACGACGAGGCTGGGGTGGAGCTTTCCGCGGAGGGCGGGAATTGAGACGCTGGCTGGATTCATGCTGCATGAACTCGGCCATTTGCCGGAGGAAGGCGAAGAGGTGCAGCACGGCGGGCGAGTATTTACGGTTGCGGGGATGGTGGGCCGAAGGATAAGCCGGGTGCGGGTGCAGGAGGACGGGGAGGCGGTGGCGAACGAGAGTGACGGGGTGGAGGCTTCGGTTTGAAGGCTGCAGTAAGGAGGCTGCTGATTACCCTGCCTGTGCTTTGGCTGGTGGTGACGATTGTGTTTCTGCTGATCCACCTGGTGCCCGGCGACCCGGTGGTGCAGATGCTGGGGGAAGGCGCGACGGCGAGCGATGTGAGCGCGCTGCGCCAGAGCTATGGGCTGGATGCTTCGCTGCCGGTGCAGTATGGGCGGTATCTGCGGGGGGTCGGGCGGGGCGACCTGGGAACGAGTTTGCGGCTGCGGGAGCCGGTGTTGCGGCTGGTGGCGGCGCGCTATCCGTATACGCTGGCGCTGGCGCTGGCGGCGATGGGAATCGGGATTGTGCTGGCGGTGCCGGCGGGGGTGTGGTCGGCGACGCGGCGCGGGCAGGCGGGGGACCGGGTGGTGGGCGTGGGATCGCTGGTGGGACTTTCGTTTCCGAACTTTGCGCTGGGACCTATTTTGATTCTGGTGTTTTCGATCCGGCTGGGCTGGCTGCCGGTTTCGGGTGCGGGGAGTGGGTGGGGGTTCTTTGCGCACCTGGCGCTGCCGGCGGTGACCCTGGGGTTGGGGATGGCGGCGGTGCTGACCCGGATGGTGCGGACGGCGATGCTTGAAGAACTCGAGCAGGATTACGTGCGGACAGCGCGGGCGAAGGGGTTGACGGAGCGGCAGGTGGTGTACGGGCATGCGCTGCGCAATGCGCTGATCCCGGTGATTACGGTGGTGGGGCTGCAGTTTGGCAGTCTGCTGGCGGGTGCGATTGTGACGGAGACGATTTTCAGCCTACCGGGGATCGGGCGGCTGACGTTGAGTGCGATTTCGAACCGGGATTATGCGCTGGTGCAAGGTTGTATTCTGGCGATTGGACTGACGTACGTGGGGGTGAATCTGTTGACGGATGTGGCGTATACGATGGTGAATCCGAGGATGCGGGTGGCGGGATGAAGGTGCTGGTGCTGGTGTTGATGATGGCGGCGACGGGCTGGGGGCAGGATGCTCCGCAGCCCGAAAAGCGGGTGCCGAAGGTGGTTCCGGTGCCGGTGCCGAAGCGGCCGGTGATGGTTCCGGACGGGGTGCCGGATGCGACGATGCCGGCGGCGCGGACGGTGGAGGATGCGGCGGCGGGGGTGTCGTTTCGGCTGCCCGCGGGATGGAACATGGAGCAGTGGGATGGGGAGCTGAGCACCTTCCACCTGGATGCGCGGACAGCACCGGCAAAGGCGAAGCTGCGGGTGGTGGCGAACATGAACTGGAATCCGTTTCCGCGGAGTACGTTTAGCGGGGCGCTGTTTTACGTGAGCGTGGTGCCGCGGCAGACGGCGGCGAGCTGTGCGGCGGAGACGACGACGAAGCCGGATACGGGGATAGCGGGGGCGGTGATCGACGATGTGAAGTTCAGCCGGGGTAAGGACGAGCACGGGGGAATTTGCACGGAGGCTCGGGATATTGCCTATACGGCGTATCGGCGGGGCAGCTGTCTGCGCTTCGACCTGGCGGTGAATACGTTCTGTGGGGGTGAGGTGAGTGGAGCTCAGGATATTACGGAGAAGGAGCTGACGGCGGTGTTTGGGCGGATGGAGGGGATACTGCAGACCGTGAAGTTTGTGCGGAGGTGAGCGGAGGCTTAACACAGATGACACAGACGGGCACAGATCTGGGTCGGGGCTTGCTCTGGCGTGAAGGGCAGACAACAGCAAAAGTAACCGCAGATTCCCTTCGGGAATGACAACAAAAGGATTCATAGGGTGATGAGGGTTGGGGTCAGGGTTTGGGTGGTGGCTTCTAGTAGGGCGAGGGTGGTGGGGAGTTTGAAGCGTTTGGGGCCGCAGCTGCCGGGATTGAGGTAGAGGATGCCGGCTCGGGTTTCGATGAGGGGCTTGTGGGAGTGGCCGGTGATGACGGCGGCTATGTGGGCGGCCTGGGGATTCAGGTCGAGATCGGCGAGCGAGTGGATCATGTAGAAGAGGTGGCCTTCGAACTCGATGGCCTGGGTGGCGGGGGCGATCGAGGGTAGATCGATGTTGCCGTGGATGGCGGTGACGGGAGCGATTTCGGCGAGTTCGTCGAGGATGGAGGGGTTGCCGATGTCGCCGGCGTGGAGGATGTGGTCGACGCGCGCGGCGGTGAGGGTGGTGAGGACTTCCGGGCGGAGGAGATTGTGGGTGTCGGAGAGGATGCCGAGGCGCATGGGGGATTGGATGCTCTCGCGGTGGACCCACTCATCGCGGTGAGGCTGCGATGAATGGGGCACGGGTTTTGTTGTTTGGAAGCAAAAGCGACCGCAGATCCCCTTCGGGAAAGACAACAAGAGGGTTGAGCTAGAGGCTTAGGCGGGTACGGGGATCGAGGTAGTCGCGGAGGGCGTCGCCGATGAAGTTGAAGGAGAGGACGGCGAGCATGACGGCGAGGGCGGGAAAGACGACCATGTGGGGAGAGTCGAAGAGGTGGGTGCGGGCTTCGTTGAGCATGGAGCCCCAGGAGGGTGCGGGGGCAGGGATGCCGAGGCCGAGAAAGGAGAGGGTGGCTTCTGCTAGGACGGCGCCGGCCATGCCGATGGCGGCCTGCACGATGAGCGGCTGGAGAATGTTGGGCAGAATGTGGCGGAGCATGAGGCGGAGGTCGGAGGCGCCTAGGGCGCGGGCGGCTTCGACGAACTCACGCCGGCGGACGGCCATGACCTGGGCGCGGACCAGGCGCGCGTAGCCGACCCAGCCGGAGATGGAGAGGGCGAGGATGAGGTTCAGCAGGCCGGGGCCGAGAAAGGCGACGAAGGCAATGGCGAGCAGGATGCCGGGCAGGGCGAGGAAGGCGTTGGTGACGTAGATGTTGAGGATGGTATCGGGCAGGCCTCCGTAGAAGCCGGAGAGGAAGCCGGCGAGAAGGCCGAGGGCGAGCGACAGGGTGACGACCGAGACGGCTACGGTGAGCGAGATGCGGGCGCCAAAGAGGATGCGGGAGAGGATGTCGCGGCCGAGCTCGTCGGTGCCGAAGAGGTGGGTGGAGGTGGGGGCGAGCAGGCGTGCGGTGAGGTTGAGGTGGGTGGGGCTTTGGGGGGCGAGCTGGGGGGCGAAGAGGGCGCAGAGGAGAAAGAGGGCGAGGAGGAGGATGCCGGCGGCGGCGAGGGGCTCTCGTTTGAGGAAATGGAGGAGCTTGCGGGGCATGGGTCTAGCTTATAGGGATCTGATCTGGGTGGTGCGAAGAGCAGTTGGGAACGGCAACCGCAACGGCAACCGCAGATTCCCTTCGGGAATGACAATAAGAGGGCGTTCGCCTAGCTGACGAGGTGGCCCATCTTGTCGCGCTTGGTTTGGAGGTAGAACTGGTTGGTGGGTTCGGGGGCTACGCGGGCGGAGAGGCGCTCGGCGACGCGGATGCCGACGGCTTCGAGAGCTTCGACTTTTTCGGGATTGTTGGTGATGAGGCGGACGGCGGGGATGCCGAGATGCTGGAGGATGGCGGCGGGGAGCTCGAAGTTGCGGCAATCGGTCTTGTAGCCGAGCTTGTGGTTGGCTTCGATGGTGTTGAGGCCCTGATCCTGAAGCTCGTAGGCCTGGAGCTTGGCCATGAGACCGATGCCTCGGCCTTCCTGGTTTTCGTAGAGCAGGATGCCGGAACCGGCTTCGGCGATGGTGGCGAGGGCGAGATGGAGCTGGTCGTGGCAGTCGCAGCGGAGTGAGTGGAAGACGTCGCCGGTGAGGCATTGGGAGTGGATGCGCACGATGGGCGGGACTGGTTCTCCGTTTGCCGCAGGCGCTTTAATGTCGCCCATGACGAGGGCTACGGCGGTTTCTGTGCGGGTGGCGGGGGCGGGAATGCGGTCGTTGCAGGGCTCGGGATTTTCGACGATGCGCTCGAAGCCGAGAATGCGGAACTGTCCCCAGCGGGTGGGGAAGTCGGCATCGGCGAGCTGGCGGATGGTGCTGGACGACATGGACAGCCTTTCTGGCGCGACCGCCAGAGCATTGGATTGCTTTGGAGAGCTTCGGATTCAGCGTGGGCCCGGCTGACTTGATGATACGCGGTGGCGGGAATGATTTGTGGGCTGACAGCTTGCGAGCTTTGAGCTTACAGCTTCAGGCTAGATACTCTTTGAGCCATGGGTCTTCGGAGTGGACGAGGCCGTGGGTGTCACCGTGGTAGACGATGTGGCCCTCGTTGAGGACGAGGAACTGGGTGCTGTCGTCGATGCCTCCGTCGGGGATGAGCTCCATCTTGTTGGCTTCGGTGTTCCAGCGGTGAGTGGCGAGGGTGAACGCGTCCTGCAGGCGATGTGTGATGAGCAGCGAGGTGGTGTGCGAGACGTCGCGCTGCTTGACGACGAGCTCGATGATGGTGGTCGAGGTGATGGGATCAAGGCCGCCGGTGGGTGAATCGTAGAGGATGAGGTCTGGGTTGGTGATGATGGCGCGGGCGATGGAGACGCGGCGACGCATGCCACCTGAGAGCTCCGACGGATACTTGGCGGCGGCCGTGGGGAGCGCGACGAAGTTGAGGATTTCTTCGACGCGCTTGTGGGACTCGGCTAGGGGGGTGCGCTCCTCGTTGAGGCGATAGGCGACGTTGTCTTCGACGGTCATGGAGTCGAAGAGCGCGGACTCCTGGAAGACCATGCCGATCCTGGCGCGCAGCTTGTAGAGGTCGTTCTCGGTCATGCGG
Source organism: uncultured Granulicella sp. (assembly GCA_964282835.1). Taxonomy (GTDB): domain Bacteria; phylum Acidobacteriota; class Terriglobia; order Terriglobales; family Acidobacteriaceae; genus Edaphobacter. Next base: position 2,599,660 of record OZ196157.1, on the reverse strand, counting down.
GTGATGTCCTGGCCGAAGATTTCGATGGTGCCGGAATCGGGCGGGAGGAGGCCGTTGGCGAGCTTCATGAGGACGGATTTGCCGGTGCCGGCGGGACCGAGGATGACGAGCGTCTGGCCGCGTTCGACGGTGAAGGAGATGCTGTCGAGGATGGGCTTGGCGTCGAACTGTAGGCATACGTCGCGGAAGACGACGATAGGGGTGTTGTCGGGTTGGGGATCGGTCGGCATCGTGAGGACAGGCAACGGCAACAGCAAAGGCGTACGCAAAGATCGCTATGTAGAAGACGCGAAGGTCGCAAGGTAAGACGGGTCAGCGGCCGAACAAGCCGATCATCAGACGGCTGACGAGGAAGTCTACGACGATGATGAAGACGGAGGAGTAGACGACGGCCTGGGTGGTGGCTTTGCCGACGCCCTGGGTGCCACCTTTGGTGTTCATGCCGAAATAGCAGCCGACGGTGGCGATGATGAAGCCGGAGAAGAGTGGTTTGACGAGGCCCTGGACGACGTCGCCGTAGGCGAGCGACTGGTAGGAGGTGTGCAGGTAGGAACTGAGATTAAGGCCGAGGATGGTAACGGAGATAAGGGCGCCGCCGGCGATGCCGACTGCATCCGAAATGATGGTGAGGAAGAACAGCATGAAGATGGTGGCGACGACGCGCGGTGTGACGAGCTTGCGCAGGGGATCGGTGCCGAGGGCGCGCATGGCGTCAATCTGCTCGGTGACTTTCATCGAGCCGAGCTCAGACGCCATGCCGGAGGCGTTACGTCCGGAGACCATGAGGCCGGTGAGGACGGGGCCGAGCTCCTTGACCATGGAGAGGGCGACGAGCGAGCCGGTAAGCGAGACGGAGCCAAATTCCTGCAGCGCGGTGGCGGATTGCAGGGCGAGCACGCAGCCGGTGAAGAAGCCCGAAAGGATGACGATGGGCAGGGAGCCGATGCCGATGGAATCCATCTGGGTGAAAATGTCAGCCCAGTAGATGGGTGGGGAGAAGAGGTTCGCAAAGGATCGGCCGGCGAGGATGGAGTAGTCCTGGACAGACACGACGGTATTTTTTGCGAGAGTGTCGGGGGAGGCTAAAGGCATCGTTTTGTAAGGCTCACTTTATCAGATGCGGCATGGGGGCTTTCGGCTGCGGAGAGGGGATGAGAAGATAAGGAGGTGATCGTAATGATGCAGGCGGCGCTCTTGTTCGGCAAGGAAGACTTGCGCGTAGGCCAGGTCGGGGTGCCGAAGGCAGGGCCGGGCGAGCTGGTGGTGCGAGTGGGGGCGGCGCTGACGTGCGGCACGGATCTGAAGGTGTATCGGCGGGGCTACCATGCGCGGATGATGACCGGGAACGCAGGTGCAGGCATGGCGTTTGGGCATGAAGTGGCCGGGGTTGTGGTGGAGGCTGGCGACGGAGTGACGGAATTTGGGGTGGGAGACAGGGTGGCTCCGATGAACTCGGCGCCCTGCGATGTGTGCTTCTGGTGTTTGAAGGGGCAGCAGAATCTTTGTGAGGATCTGCTGTTCAACAACGGGGCCTATGCGGAGTTTCTGCGGGTGCCGGCGCGGATTGTGGCGAAGAATACGTTGCGGGTTCCGGATGGATTGCGGCTGGAGTATGCGGCGTTGACCGAGCCGCTGGCATGTGTGGTGCGGGGGCTTGAGGAATCCGGAGCGGCGCGTGGCGACTCGATGGTGGTGATTGGGGCCGGGCCGATCGGGCTGATGTTTGTGCATGCGGCGGCGCTGGCGGGGGTACGGGTCATTGCCGTGGTGAAGCGCGAAGACCAGGTTGTGGCGGCGGGGGAGTTCGGGGCTTGCGAGGTGGTGCGGGTGGAAGATGAGGTGGACACCGTGGAGGCAGTGCGGGCGCTGACGCCGGATGGGCGTGGGGCGGATCTCGTGATGGAAGCCGTGGCGACGCCAGCTACCTGGGAGCAGGCGGTGGCGATGGTGCGCAAGGGGGGCGTGGTGAACTTTTTTGGCGGGCCGCCGAGTGGGACGGTGGTCGGGCTGGACACGAATCGGCTGCACTATGGCGACATCACGTTGAAGGCGAGCTTTCATCACACCCCGGCTACCTGCCGGACGGCGTTCGGGCTGATTGCGAGTGGGCGGTTTGAGAGTGCGAGATTCTTGACTGGAGAGGCCCGCCTCGCCGAGGTGCCCGGGGTGTTCGCGGGCATGATGACGCGGTCGGCGCGTGGCGTGGTGGACATCAAGACAGTGGTGCGGCCTTGACGACCCTGACTTCCGACAGCGCGCTTGAAGGAGCGCCGGGGGAGTATGCGATGCCGGCGGTGCGGCCGACGCTTGAAGAGGCGCAGGCGTGGTGCAGGCACCTGGCGACGACGCATTACGAGAACTTCCATGTGGCGACCTGGTTTCTGCCGAAGCGGATCCGGCCCTATTTTGAAAGCATTTACGCGTTCAGCCGGGTGGCGGACGACCTGGGCGACGAGGTAGCGGATAGCGCCACGGCGACGCGCCTGCTGGGCGAGTGGCGGGGGATGCTGCGGGAGTGTTATGAGGCACCGGAGAGATCGGTGCATCCGGTGTTTGTGGCGTTACGGGCGACGATCGACGCGACCGAGGTGCCGCGGGGCTTGTTCGACGACCTGATTACGGCGTTTGAAATGGACCAGCGGGTGCTGAAGCACGAGTCGCTGGAAAGCCTGGTGGCGTATTCGCGGTACTCGGCGAACCCGGTGGGGCGGATGGTGCTTTGGGTTTCGGGCTACCGGGATGAGGAGCGCGCGCTGCTTTCGGACATGGTCTGCACGGGGTTGCAGCTGGCGAACTTCTGGCAGGATGTGGTGGAAGATTGGGAGCGTGGGCGGCGGTATCTGCCGGCTGACCGCATGGCCAACTTTGGGGTGACGGACGAGGACATTGCGGAGCGGCGGTTTACCCGGGAGTTCCGGCGGATGATGGCGTCGCTGGTGGAGGACGCGTTGAAGATGCTGCGGGAAGGCGGGCGGGTAAGCGCACGGGTAGACCATGAACTGGCGGTGACGCTGCGGCTTTTCGAGCAGGGCGGGCGGGCGGCGCTCGAGGGCATTGTGCGGCAGGATTATGACGTGCTGAAGAGCCGGCCGCAGGTGAGCAAAGGCACCAAGGTGAAGCTGCTGGCAGGGGCGCTGGCGGACAAGGTGTGGGGTACTTTGTCGGCGAAGGCGATGGCGAGGAAAGGCCGGCGGCCATGACGCTCGAGGAGGCGTATGACTTTTGCCGGGACGTGGCCAGGCGCGAGGCGAAGAACTTCTACGCCGCGTTTCGTGTGCTGCCGAAGGTCAAGAGCGATGCCATGTGTGCCGTGTATGCGTTTATGCGGCGGGCGGACGATCTGGCGGATGATGAATCGTTGAGCCTGGAAGCGCGGCGCGAGGCGATGGCGGCATGGCTGGGTGCATGGCGGGAGGCGCGGCCGGCGGGTGGGGACGACCCCGTCTTCATGGCGCTGGGAGATGCGCAGGTGCGGTTCGGTATTCCGGACGGGCTGCTGGACGATCTGGTGCGGGGCACGAGCATGGATCTGGAGGATGACCCGCAGGGCGTTTCGGTGATGCGGGTCTCCGGGCGCCAGGTGCAGGTGTACGAGACGTTTGCGGATTTGTACCGGTACTGTTACCTGGTGGCCTCGGTGGTGGGGCTGGTGTGTATTCACATTTTTGGCTACACGGAGGATGCGGCAGAGTTGCTGGCCGAAAAGACGGGTGTGGCGTTCCAGCTGACGAACATTCTTCGCGATGTGAAGGAAGATGCGGAACGTGGGCGAGTGTATCTGCCGCAGGACATGCTGCAGGAGTTTGGCGTGTCGACCGAGGACGTACTGGCGCTGGCCGGCGGGAGGGAATTGCAGGAGAACGAGCGATCGATGATTGCGGCGGTTTCGATGCAGGCGTGGGAGTATTACGAGGCTTCGGGCAAGCTGCTGCCGCTGATCGACGCGGACAGCCGAGCGGCGCTGTGGGTGCTGGTGGAGGTTTACAGCCGGCTGCTGCGGCAGATCGACCGGATGGAGGGTGATGTGTTTTCGCAGCGGGCAAGCGTGCCGGGCGTGGAGAAGGTGTCGGTGCTGGTACGTGGGGCGGCGATGGCGATGAAGGGTCGGCTGGGTTGAGCGGGCGCGAGGTGATTGTGGTGGGGGCGGGTGTGGCCGGGCTGGGGGCGGCGTGCGCGCTGACGGGTGCGGACCGGCCGGTGACGGTGCTCGAACGACGGCCGTATGTGGGCGGGCGGGCTTACTCGTATGTGCATCCGGCGCTCGAGGAGGTGGTGGACTCGCAGCATGTGCTGCTGGGGTGCTGTACGAATTTGATCGATTTTTGCGAGGCTGCGGGGCTGGGAGACAAGATTCGCTGGTACGACGGGCAGACGTTTCTGGAGCCGCTGGCGGGTGGCTCGCGGGCAAGTGGGATTGAGCTTGGGCCGCTGCCGGCACCGATGCAGTACGCGGGCAGCTTTGCCGGGGCGCGCATGCTGGAGGCGCGGGACAAGGCGGCGATTGCACGTGGGCTGCTGGGCCTGATGCGCGGCAATCATGAATCTGACGACGAGAGCGTGGCCGGCTGGTATGTGCGGACGGGCCAGACGAACGGGGCGATTCGCAAGTTCTGGGAGCCGATTGTGCTGGCGACGCTGAACGACGAGGCCGCGAAGTGCTCGATGAAGTACGCGGGGAAGGTGTTTTATGAGCTCTTTCTGAAGACGCGGACGGGCGGACGGCTGGGCATTCCAATAGTGCCGTTGAGCGAGTTTTACGCGGCAGGGGCGGAACTGGTGGAGCGGCAGGGCGGGCGGGTCGACGTGCGGGCGAGCGTGGAGCAGATGACGCGCCGCGGGGACGGGCGCTGGAGTCTGCGGGCAGGAGAGCGGGAGTACGTGGCCGACGATGTGATTCTGGCGCTACCTTTTGAGCAGACGCGGACGCTGATTGCGGGTCTGGACGTGCTCGATACGGCGGCGGAGGACGTGAGGCGCGAGTTGCTGGGGAAGATGGAACACTTTGAGCATTCGCCGTTTATTTCGGTGCTGCTCTGGTTCGACCGGGAGATCACGCCGCTCGATCATGCCTGGCTGCTGGATACGACGATCCAATGGTTTTTTCACAAATCCCGGATTCGCAGGGCTGGGGCGGGGAGCTATGTGGAGGTGGTGATCGCCGGGGCCAGGCGTGAACTGGGGATGGGGCGTGCGGAGATTCTCAGCCTGGCTTTGGGAGAGCTACAAAAGTTTTTTCCGGATGTGGCGAAGGCCAAGCTGGTGAAGAGCGGGATTTTGAAGGAGGCGCGCGCGACCTTTTCGGTAACGCCGGGGCTGGATCGATTTCGGCCCGAGCAGGCGACGGGCATTCCCGGGTTGTTTCTTGCCGGGGATTGGACGCGGACGGAGTGGCCTTCGACGATGGAAGGTGCGGTGCGGAGCGGGCGGCTGGCGGCTGGGGCAGTGTGGGGTGAGCCGGAGCGCTTTATGACGCCGGACCTGGTTGCGACAGGTTTGATGGGCTGGCTGGCGCGCTGAGTTCGGCTGCTGCTTATTAGAGCTGCTTTGCTGCTGGGTAGGCAGGCAAAAGCAAGACAGAAGCAGATTCCCTTCGGGAATGACAACGAAGGCACGGCAACCGCAGATTCCCTTCGGGAATGACAACAAGAAGGCGAGTGTGCTTTGTGCCGCTGGCACTCTGGGTTAGCGGGCGAGAAGGTAGACGCCGACGGCTACGAAGAGGACGGCGAGCCAGCGGCGGCGGTCTACGTCTTCGCGCAGGAAGAGACGCGCGGCGACGGCGTTGCCGACGTAGTTGAAGGACGCGATGCCGGGAGCGGCGAGGGAAAGATCGACTTTGGACAGGGTGTAGAGCATGGCAAAGAAGTTGAGGGCCATGCAGAGCGCGCCGCCGAGGAAGGTGGGGTTGGCGAGCACGGTGCGGATGGTGGCGAGCAAGCCGTGATGCGCGCGGACCAGGTCAAGATCGCCGATCTGGCGCATGGCCGCTGCGATGAGGACCTCGCCCGCAATGGCCAGCAGCGCCACGAACGAGATGCAGGACCAGGTGACCATGGTGGACGTGGTATGCACTAGAGGGCGACTCCGGAGCGGGTGGCTGGAAGCTCGGGAGGGGCGACGGCGGCCCTGGAGGCGGGAAGCTCTGTGCGTGCCGGGCGATTGGCGACGAAGCCGACGGCGGAGGTGATGAGCAGGATGCCGAGCCAGCGGGACCAGGAGAGGGTCTCGTGCAGAAGGAAGCGGCTGATGAGCGCGATGACGACATTGCCGAAGGCGGTGGCAGGCATGACGAAGGTGAGATCGGCCCAGGACAGGGCGTTGGTGTAGGTGGCGAAAAATCCGATGAGCAGCAGGATGCCGGCGTCGATATTGAGGTTGAAGAGGGCGTGGAAGAGCAGCGGCAGATGGTGGAGGTCTACGGGGCCGGACCCGGCTACAACCTGGGCCATGCCGCGCGACAGGAGGGCGTCGCCAAAGGAGGCGGTGAGGACTACCGCGAGGAGGGTGCCGTACTGCTGAGGGGTGAGGCGGTGAGTCATCTGCCTGATCTTATCCTGTGGGTAAGGACGCGAACCGGCGTGTAATGGTTGCGAAAGGCTTAAGTGAGGAACCCCATGACAACCTCGCCTGCGGCTTGGTCATCATGGAGCCCCAGTTTCTGCGTTGCTGCTGGACTACGCGTTCATGCTCACGGACTCCTGCTGCTTGAGTGCGTTTTCCTCGGCCATCTTGCGGCTTGCCTTGTTGCGTTGCGAGCGCAGCTTCATAAAGGACTTGGCTTCGGTGTAAAGGCGGGGGACATCGCGGTTGACGATGGCTTTCCAGACGACCCGGAAGGCGGCCTTGGGGCGGAAATAGTACTCGTCGTAGAAGCGATGGACCATCTCCATGACGTACTCGACGGGCAGGCCGGGGTATTCGATGTGGGCCATCTGGTGGCCTTCGTCGTCGTCCATCTTGTGGTTGGTAATAAAGCCGTTTTTCTCGGCGAAGTCGTAGAACTCGGTGCCGGGGAAGGCGTGGGCGATGGAGACCTGGATGGTTTCACAGTCGATCTGCTTGGCGAACTCGATGGTGTTGTTGATCGACTCCTTGGTTTCGCCGGGGAGGCCGAGGATGAAGTCGCCGTGGATGATGAGGCCGAGCTTGTGGCAGTCGCGGGTGAAGTCGAGGGCGCGCTGCACGGTGGCACCCTTCTTGATGTTCTTGAGGATCTGGGGGTCGCCGGACTCGTAGCCGACGATCAGCAGGCGGCAGCCGGCATCCTTCATGGCTTTCAGGGTGTCGAAGTCCGTGGTAACGCGGGAGGTGCAGGACCAGGTGAGACCGAGTGGCTTGAGCTTTTCGCAGAGCTCGATGGTGCGCGCTTTCTGGATGTTGAAGGTATCGTCGTCAAAGAAGAACTCCTTGACGTGGGGGAAGAGCTTCTTGGCATTGGCCATTTCGGCGGCTACGTCGTCGGTGGAGCGCTTGCGCCAGGCGTGGCCGGAGAGGGTCTGGGGCCAGAGGCAGAAGGTGCACTGGGCGGGGCAGCCGCGGGTGCTGTAGAGGGAGACGTAGGGGTTGAGCAGGAAGGGCACGTTGTACTTGGTGACGTCAAGGTCGCGGGCGTAGATTTCGGTCGCCCAGGGCATGTCCGGCTTGTCGAGCGCGGTGACCTGGGCGCGATCGGCGTTGTCGATGAAGCCGCCCTCGGGGTTGCGATAGGTGATGCCGAGGATTTCTTCGAGCGGCTTGCGGTTGGCGAACTCGACGACAGAGAAGTCGAACTCGCGGCGGCATACAAAGTCGATGGCGGAGCACTCGTTGAGGGCGCGGTAGGGGTCCGTGGTCACCGGCGGGCCGACAAAGGTGATCTTGATGGAAGGATTGGCAGCCTTGATGGCCTGGGCGAGGCCGTGGTCGCCGGACCAGCCGACGGTCGAGGTGAAGAGGACGAGGAACTCGTAGGACTTGGCAATCTCGATGGTTTCAGCGGGCGAAACATGATGTGGGGGCGCATCAAGCAGGCGCGAACCTTCGAGCATGCCGGCGGGATAGGTGAGCCAGACTGGATACCAATACGACTCGATTTCGCGGACTGCGGGCCAGCGGGAACTTGCGCCGCCATCGAAATTTTCAAACGAAGGCGGATTGAGCAGCAGGGTCTTCAGGGGCTTCGGAGTTGTGTTCATGAGTTTGTACAATTTTACCATTCTGTTACGGGTTTGTGCTTCGCTCAGGATTGTGTGACGACTTGGATTCGGGAAGGTCTCGTCGGCTTTCTGGAAGGATGCATCAGGGTTTGGTGAGGGAAGTGGAAGTTGCTGCGGAGGCGAGCCAGCCTTCGAGCTGGCCGGTCTGGCGCAGGAGACTGATTTCCGCCGTGCGAAGCTGGTATTCGGTGTCGAGTACGGCGAGGTACTTTTCGCGTTCGGCGATGCGGGAGTTCTGCTCATCTTTCGGGGTGAGCTGCGGGTGACCGTTGATGGGCGGGGCATCGAGTTGTGCGGTTAGAGCGTCAAGCTGTTGCTGGGCAAGCTGCTGGCTGAGTGCTGCTACCTCGGCATGGGCACGGAGTTCGACAAGGGAGCGGCCGAGCTTGGAGGTAGCTTCGCGGGTAGAGGCGCGCAGGGCTTCCGCGTCGTGGTACGAATGGGCGGCGTCGGCGGCGGACTCATGAGCCTTGGCCTGGCGCACCTTGTCGAAGAGCGGGATGCTGATCTGGACGCCGTAGACTTCTTCGTTCGGGCTGATGTTGCCTTCGGAAACCTGAATCTGTTTGAAGGAATCGGTGAAGCTGGCGTAGCGGTTGTACTGAACGATGAGCGAGACCTGCGGACGGTAGAGAAAACGTGCGTCGCCCCAGGCCTGCTCCTGCTTGGCCTTGGCCTGGGCGAAGGCAGCGGTAACCGCAGGGGATTGCACGAGCGCGGGAGCGTCGGGATCGAACGTATCGAACTGGGGAAGCGGGGGGAAGGCGCCGTCGGCGAGAATGCCGTTGGGCGGGATGCCCATGAGAGAGGCCAGGTGGATGCGGTCGTTGAAGATTTCATCCTGGGCGTGGAGCACAGCCTCGCGGAGCTGAGCGCCGAGAAGTTTGGCTTGGGTGGTGTCGATGGCGGTTTCGCGGCCGGCCTCGAAACGGTCCTGCACGATGGAGACCAGGCGCTGGACGAAGCCGAGTTCCTGGTTGAGGACGGCCTCGCGCTTCTGGTCGTGATCGAGAGCGGCGAAGGTGTTGGCGACATCTTCAGAGACAGCCTGGCGCGCATCTTCGAGGGTCGCCTGGGCGGACGCAAGGCCGGCTCGCGCGGAGCGGATGTAATCGGGCTGCGAGCTCGAGTAGACGAGGGATTGAGCCGCGAAGGTGAAGAGTGTGGGTGGGTAGGGGCTGTAGCCGAAGGAGTCTCCGAGGCCGGAGCCGACCGACACCGCGGGTATGTAGACGGCGCGGGTTTCGGCCAGGGCTGCCTGGGCCTTAGTGACGTCGTCGGTGGCCGCCTTGACCCTAGGGTTGCTGTTGACGGCGAGGATGACGGCGGTGGAAAGCGAAGTCTGGGCGGATGCCGGCAGGCCACAGAGCATGCAGGCAGAGGCGCAAAACAGAGCGGTGCGGGTGGTCGAGATCACTGGGCTCCCATCGCCTTTCTGGCAGGCGCAAACTGCGGAGCGAGCGCGAGGGCGGCGGCGTACTCGGCGTGGGCACCGGCTGGATCGCCCTGCTTGGCAAGCAGCCGGCCGAGCGCCAGATGTGCCTTGAATACCGGGGCGGCATCGGACTGGTGCGAGGAATGGAGGTAGTCGCGGAGACACTGCACGGCGAGCGCGGGCTCGCGGCCGGCGTCGGTCAGGATGCTTGAAGCATCGACGAGGGGCGGGCCGTGGGTGGGGTCGGCTGCAAGCGCCTGCCTGATGGCGGCGACACAATCGTCCGGGCGCTGGTGGGTCTGGTAGAAGTGAGCGAGATCGATGTAGGTTTCGGCCGTGTGAGTGGCTGCGATGGCCGCTTTGAATTCTGCTTCGGCCGTTGGGAGATCGCCCTTCTTTTCGGCGATCAGGGCCTGGATGCGGTGGGCGAGGGCAGGGAAGCGAGTCGCTTCCGATGCGGCGAGGCGGGCGGCCTTGTCGCGACCGCCGCCGACGATGCCGGGGGCGGCGACGTAGAACTCGGAAAGATCGCTGGCGGCATCGGCGTTCGACGGCCCGAGCTGCACGGCGCGCTCGAACGCGTCGCGGACCTGGCGCGCCGTGCTGAAAGCGGAGAGGCCGCTCGCGTGCGATGCCTTGGCGCCGAGGGCGCGGCCGAGCCACATCTGGGTGTCGCTGTCGTTAGGAAGCGCCGCAGCGGCGGCCTGGCACTCGGTGACTGCGGGGTCGATCAGGCTCTGTGCATAATCGACGCGGCAGAGCAGCAGATGGGCGCGGCCGTCCTGCTGGGACGTGGCAAGCATCTGCTGCGCGATTGCGGCTGCCTCGGCGACACGGCCCTGGGCCAGCTCAAGGTACCCGCTTTGCTGCTGCGGAGGCGGAACCGCAGCCGAAGTCGTGGCCTGAAGCAGGGTCGACGACAGGAGCAGGAGGAGCCTTGGCCGAAGCTGGGGAAGGGTGATCATGGTGTTGTGGCGACGGGTTTGACCTGCAAACCGTTGAGCAGGTCTTTGCCGCTGATGGCGGGGCCGAGTACGACCTGCTCGCCGGTGGTGAGACCGCTGAGAACTTCCACGGCCGTGAGGTTGACGACGCCGACCTGAACGGACGTGCGGATGAGGCGGCCGCCTACGATGCGGTAGACGAAATCGCCGGCCATATCGGTGCGCAGGGCTTCGCGAGGAACGGTGAGGACGTTGTTACGCTGGGTCTCGGTGACGGTTACGGTGACGTTGGTGTTGGGCAACAGGTCGCCGCGGGCGTCGTCGACCGTGATGAGCGACTCGCCCACAGAGCGGGTGTTGTAGCTGGTGACGGTGGTGGGGGCGTGCTCGATGTGGCCGTGCCAGACCATGTTGGGCTTGGCGTCCCACACAATTTTGACGGGCTGGCCGGCGGCAAGCTTGCCGATATCGGGCTCGTCGAAGTAGGCGCGGACCTGGATGCGGTTGAGATCGGCTACGTCGAGAAGATCGTCTTCGCCAGACTTGACGAAGTCGTACTGCGAAAAGGGTATTGCGTAGACCGTGCCGGCGATGGGAGAGTGGATGTCCACCTGGGCAAGCGCGGTCTGGGCGGCGATGACGGCGGCACGGCCTTCGGCCAGGCGGGCTTGCGCGCTGGCGCGATCGCCCGAGGAGTAACGGCCCGAAGTGCGGTTCTGGGCGTTCTGCAGAACGAGGTTTGCGGACTCGAGTCGCTGCTGGGCGGCTGCTACTTCACCTGCTGAAGCGGCACCCTTCTGCTGCAAAGCCCGGACCGTGGCCAGGTTGCTCAGGGCCGATTGCTGCTCGGCTTTGGCGGAATTGATGTCGGCCGAGAAACGCCCGCGCTCTTCGGTCGACCCGCCGCTTTCGAGATCGCTGAGCGAGGATTGCCCGGAGGCAACGGTGGCGAGGGCCGCGGCAAGCTGTTTGTGTGCGTCGGCAGAATCCATTTGGAGCAGCAGGGTGCCCGGCTGCACGTGCTGGCCGACCTGCACAAGGATCTTCTGGATGACCCCGGGCTGCGGCGCGTGGGCCTGGAATTCGTCGATCGGCTCGACCTTGCCATTGGTGGAGACGGTGGAGGAGATGGTCTGGTAACTGGCAGACGCGACGCGAACCACGACCGTCTCGCGCGTGATGCGACGAATGGTGAAGAACACGGCGAGGAGGACGGCCAGGCCGGCGATCCAGAGTGTGATGGAAGTGGCGCGGCTTTGCTCAATCTTTTGGGTCTTCGCCATAACGTATGCAGGTTCAGTATATAAGACTCGGATGAACCACAAACGAAGCAGTTATTTGTGGCTCTGGCTTATCGGTCGGCGTGGCCAGATGGGCGAAGATCGGCGAGATCGAGCTCGAAGCCACCGAACTGCGGATGCGCGTTCTGGCGAAGGCGGGCTACCACGTCGATGGTGGAACCCTGCACCAGATTGCGGGTGCGCTCGGCCCAGGAAGTCTGGTGTGAACGGCTCCAGCCCATCGCGTTGAGCGGCCGGATGCCTACAGTCTGGCTGCCTACAGTCTGGACAAGCGGCAAGCAGACGTGGGTTTGCTTGATGATGCGAGGCGGCGCGCTAAGCGTGAGGTTGCGGATGAGGACGAGTGGCTCGGGATGGCCGGCGCCGAAGGGCGCGCAGCGGTCAAGCCAGGCAAAGAGCTCCGGGGTCAGGTTCTCGGGAGCGATTTCGAGATCGATGGCGAGCTCCGGCGTGATGAGGTCGTGGGTGAGCAGGGCGATCGAATGCAGGTGCATACGCTCGCGCAAGGCCGCCAGGCGGGCGACGGGAAGGGAAAAGCCGACGGCATGGGCGTGACCGCCGAAGCGAGTGAAAAGCGCGTCGGGCGCGTGGACGGCGGTGAGGGCGTCGAGCAGATGGAAGCCCGCGATGGAGCGGCCTGAGCCGTGGGCGTCGGTGGCGTCGGAGGTGAGCACGAGCGCGGGCCGGCCGGTGCGCTCGACGACACGCGAGGCCAGGATGCCGAGTACGCCGCGATGCCAGGAGGGATGATCGAGCACGAGGCAGACGGGGTCGGAGCCGAGAGTGAGGAGCTGGAGCTCGATGGCCTGGAGGGCAGCGGCCTCGGTGTCGCGCCGGGCCTGATTGAGGCCGTCGAGCTTTTCAGCCAGGAGAGAAGCGCGCTCGGCGTCGCGGGTGAGGAACAACTCGACGACGTCGGAGGCGACATCCATACGCCCGGCAGCGTTGATGCGCGGAGCGAGGCGAAAGCCGACTTCGGAGGCGGTGGGCGAGCGATCAACGGGCAGGCGCGCCACCTGCATGAGGGCGCGCAGGCCGGGTTGCACGGGGTGTTGCAACTCGCGCAAACCCAGGCAGACAATGGTGCGGTTTTCGCCCGTGAGCGGGACGGAATCGGCGATGGTGGCGATGGCGACGAGCTTGAGAAAGCTGGGCAGGATGACCGTATCGAGGCGGGTTTTGAGGGCCTCGGTCTTCGCAGCAGAGGCCATCAGGGCGTGCGCGAGCTTGAAGGCGACGGCGGCTCCGCACAGGTGTTTTTCGGGATACCCGCAGCCGGGTTGCGCGGGATTGATGACGGCCAGGGCGTCCGGCACACCTTCGGTGCCGTCGGGCAGGTGGTGGTCGGTGACGATCAGGTCGAGCCCGAGCGCCCGCGCCTCGGTGGCTGCGGCAAAGGCGCGGATGCCGGTATCGACCGAGATGACGAGGCGAACGCCGGCGGCCGCGGCTTCGGCAAGCCGGATGTTCTGGATGCCGTAGCCCTCGCGCAGGCGGTGCGGGACATGGTAGGTGACCTGCGCGGGAATTCCGGGCGGGGCGATGCGTTCGATTGCTGTTTTCAGCAAGACGGTGGCGGTGGTTCCGTCGACGTCGTAGTCGCCGTATATAAGGATGGGTTCGGCACGGGCGACGGCGTGCTGGATGCGCTCGACGGCGGCTGCCATGCCGAGCAGGAGAGCGGGGTCGTGCAGGTCTTCGAGGCGCGGATGGAAGAACAGCCGGGAGTCGTGCTGATCGTTGATGCCTTGGGCGGCGAGCAGCAGGGCGATGGGAAAAGGACAGCCGAGCTGGCCGGCCAGGCTGGAGGCGAGTGCGTACTGTGCCGGCTTGACACGCCAGCGCGCAGCTTGCCTGGGAACGGATGGTGCGGACAAAAGGGCCTACCCGGGTGGAGAGTGGAAGCGGATCTATTCGTCGCGGTCGTCGACGACCATGCCGCCGATGTCGGTGGCGGCTTCCATGAGGTCCTGGAAACGATCGTACCAGTCAGTGGAGACCTCGAAGAGGAACATGACGCCCTGGTGGGCGAAGCCGAGTTGCAGGTAGCCGGCCTTGCCGACGTGTTTGAGCAAGGCTTCGGCGTCGTCGATGTCGAGGTCGCCGTCGTCCTGTGAGGTGTGGTGCTGCAATTGCTCGAGCAGGATGGAGATGTCGGACTTTTCAAGGATGACTTCGCTCATGGTGATGAACGCGGCGCCGGCGGCTTTGGCGTGTTCGACGAAGTCCTTCCAGCCGTCGGAATTGTCCTCTTCAAACAGAACTGTGGGGACTTCCTCGGTCACGTAGCCGGGCATGCGGCGCAGGCCGAGGCCGGCGATGAAGGCGATCATGTCATCTTTGAGCGGAAGAAGGTTGTCAGGTTGCATCGTCCTCGATTGTCTCAGATGTAGGGCCTGAGCGCGAGCGCGACCGATGCTATACTGTGGCTCTAAGACCATGATTTTTTCCAAGGATTACGTCGGGTATCTGGCGCGCCAGACTGTGAAACACCTCGTCGCCGAAAAGATGATCAGCACTCAGAAGCCGGCGGTGCTGAACGAGCGGGTCACGGTGGCGATGGTGGATGAGTTGTCGCTGGAAGACCGCATCAATGACGAGGTTCGGGCGATCCTCGTGGCGATTCAGGAAGATATGCGCAAGGGCGGCGTCAGCTACCCGGAGATGTTCAAGAAGATCAAGCTGAAGCTCGTGCATCAGTACAAGGCGGTGCTATGAGGATTTCGCGCGACAAACTGAATAAGCTGGCCCACACGGTGGCGGACGCTCTGGCGGAGACGGCCGAATGCGACTTCCTTGAGGATCGTAATACGATTCGGCAGGAGGCGCGCAAGGCCCTTGAAAAGCTGCTGATGGACGAACTGAAGCTGGATGCCGGTGCGCGCCAGAAGATCCAGTCGCAGCGTAAGATCATCGTCGAGGGCTCGCAGGAGTGGGACATTCTGTACCGCAAGTACTACAACGATGAAGTGAAGAAGCTGGGTATTTAGCCTCAAGCTCGTGGCAGTGTGTGGCGGGATTTGTTATAGTAAGGATGTTGCGGGTTGAGGCTGCAAAGCTTCCTCGGCAGGCATGGCGTTATGGTGTAACTGGTTAACACGTCGCCCTCTCAAGGCGAAGAGTCCGGGTTCGAGCCCCGGTAACGCTACCAATCAAATCAACATGTGAATCGTTTGCGCCTCAGCTCTTGCCGACATTGCGCCCGCCAAGCCCGATTTGCCTGCACTCAGACGGCTGTAGACGCGTTGCCATAGCTCTGCGGCATCCGGCATCCATCCGCACTGGCCAAAGTTCCTTGCGGTGACGATTCGATCCGTTGTTCGGAATGCGAGTCCCTGCAAAGGTGCGAATTCGACGTTTCCACCCCATGGAAGTTCCTTCGACCGCCTTGCGCAAACCCAAAGGAAACGGTTTGCGACTGTCCTGCGTCGCATGGGGAGAATGCTGCCATGGCAGGGGCTTGGGTGATCGCGAGTCCAAGACTGGTGAGAGACACGTTTCACAGGACTGATCTCGAGACGATAATTTCAAGCCAACTTCGGGTACAAACGTGCGATCACTTTGGGAAGGTACTCCGTCACGAAGTTCTTCGAGTTTGCGCCTGGAAAGAAGTGCATCGCCTTGTCTTCCAACACCAGATTCGCAAGTCCATGGAGGGTTGCCAAGCCACAGAGCATGTCGGCGGCGTCGTCGAAACTTCCGGGGTCTACATCGCGCCTGCCGCGATAAGCGAGGACGGCTCGCCCTAACCGCATGCCGGGTGCCTTGTTGACTGCGGCCAGCCGTGGATCACTGCGATCCACCAGGTCGTTGCGAAACATCAGCCGGAAGTGACCGGGATGGTGGAGTACGAAGCTGATGAAAGCCAAGCTCACCGCCCGCACGTCGGCAACAACATCCTCCGAGTGCCCGGCCTGCTCTATGTAATGGTCTGCTCTTTGGTAAGCCAGGATCGCCACTTCGGTAAGAAGACCCCTTGCACTGCCGAAATGATGTGCCGGGGCGGCTGGAGAAACTCCAGCCCGCTTCGCGGCCGTACGCAGCGAGAACTTCTCAATCCCCTCCTTCGCGATGATCTCGTCGGCTGCTTGGATGAGTGCTTCGCGCAAATCACCGTGATGGTAGGTCAATCGCTTTTTGGCCATTTGTTCTCGATTAGGTCTTGACAGTGTTAAGATGGGCGGCTACTATTTGTTCTAGCTTCGTTGATCGTTTAAGGGACGATCCCATCCCACAACTTTACAGTGTACAGATCGACACCGACGGTTGAAAGCCTTCGAGAGGAAAACGCCATGAGTAGCAAGGTATGGTTCATCACAGGGACATCGCGTGGCTTCGGACGCATCTGGGCTGAGGCAGCGCTGAAGCGCGGAGACAAGGTCACTGCGACCGCTCGCAAGGTGGAGGACATTGCCGATCTTAAAGAACGATTCGGAGACTTGGTCCTGCCGCTGCAACTCGATGTGACCGACCGTGAACGGGTGACACAGGTGGTCAATCAGGCATTCGAACATTTCGGCCGCCTGGATGTGCTTGTGAATAATGCCGGGTACAGCCTGATCGCTACCGCCGAAGAAGCTACCGACGAGCAGATGCAAGGTGTGTTCGAGGCCAATTACTTCGGGGTCGTCCGCATTCTGAGAGTAGCTCTGCCGTTGCTCAGGCAGCAGGGAAGCGGGCACATCCTCGGAGTGACCAGTAGTCTCGGTCTTACGCCAATGCCTATGATCGGCTTCTACTCCGCAACCAAAGCCGCTGCCGAAGCGCTGCACGAGACTTTGGCGAAAGAAATCGCGCAGTTCGGCATCAAGGTGACGATGATCGAACCCGGAGCCTACGCCACTGATTTCGGCAAGAGCGCAACCCGGGCAGCGGATATGGAGATTTACGGCGACTTCAAGCAAAATCTAATGGCCGATTTGATGAAGCTGGAGCGTGGCAACCCCGAGGCGACAGCAGACGCAGTCCTGGAGGTTGTAGACGCGGAGCAGCCCCCATTACGGCTGATCCTTGGCAGCCATGCGCTTCCTCAAGTCCGTTCAGTCTACGCGGATCGGTTGGCCACATGGGAAGCCTGGCAAGCAGTCTCGAACGCAGCGCAGTGAACGTCCTCGCTGCGTCAGAGCTTTAAAGAGGAGCGCGAGCGTAGCCAAGTGTGCGGTCTCTCGCTATCCATTATCGGTGTGTAACGCACACCGGCTAAAGCTCTGGCCGTTGGTAATTGAAGATTGCGGCGCATGGATCGGCCTTAGCGAACATGGTGGGCCCGGTACACATATTTGCCGATAAGCCAGCCTGCAACCGAACCCAACAGAGCGTCGGTGGGAAAATGATCCTGCCCGAGGACACGCGTAAGACTGACGCCGCTAGCCAGCGTGTAAATCCCGATCTGTTGCCAGGGTCTCGAGTATTCGCTGGCGAGCACGGCGGCCGACGACCAGGCAACGATGGCATGACTAGAGACGAACGAGGGGTTTGATGCGGCATCGCCCTGAAAGAAGTGGCCCCGTGCGTTCTGCAGGTCAGGTCTTTCCCGTAGCGTGATGTATTTGAGTCCTTCGCTTGTGACGTACCCGTTGACCATCGCTTCTCCAGCAAGGAGGCCTGCCTCCCTTGCTTTCGCGTTGCCGGCAAATTCACCTGCGCCAAAGAGGGCGACTGGCGCCCCGATGAAGAATCCAAGTAAAACGTTGGAGCTGGTGCTGGCCGAAGCGTTGAAGTCAGGGTTATGGCTGATGACATCACGCGAGGTTTTGGTATCCGTGGCAAGGCTGGCTGCCGTGGCCCCTGCAACAGGTAGAAGCCAGATGAGGTCGTGAGAGCGAAGGCGTGCCGGCGAGGTTATGATGTGACCCTCATCCAGCAGGAGTCGCTTTGGTGTTCCAAGTAGAGTAGGCTGCTCCGCTTTTTCAGCTTGAGCGATTGGTGCAGCAGGTCGTGCATCGGGGTCCTGCGGCGTCGGGGCATCTGGCAGGGTGATGCCCGAAGAACTTACACGGGCTATCTCGGTTGATTGCGCAACCAGGGGAAGTGGCGATGCAATCAGTGCTCCGAAGCAGAGCGCGGTCAACGGAGTCTTACAACGAGTGCGGGTTTTGAGTGCAACTAGCAACATAATCTTCCTTCTAACCGCAAATTTAGGAGCTTAGGTGTGGCTTATCGCGTTTGCGTAGAGCGAACTCTCAAGCCGGCTGCTTCTCTGCGTTGATTTCTAGGTCTTTGCTAAACCAGGGATACATGAGCGGCAAGACGTACAAGGTGAGGATCGTTGCAGTGATAAGTCCTCCAATGACGACCGTTGCAAGCGGGCGCTCCACTTCCGCACCTCGTGAGGTGGAGAGTGCCATGGGGATGAAGCCGAGACTGGCAACCAGCGCTGTAATCAGCACGGGACGCAGACGGTCGGAGGCACCCTGGTGCGTTGCCTCGTTGATCTCCTTGCCTTCTTTACGAAGCGAGTTGATGTGACTCACCATCACCACGCCGTTGAGAACGGCAATCCCGAAGAGTGCGATAAAGCCGACACAAGCGGAAAGATTGAGGTTGATGCCGCGCAGCCACAAGGCAGCGACACCACCCACCAAGGCAAGAGGAACGATGGAGAGGATCAGAAACATTTGTTTTGCGTTCTGGAAGGTCGCGTAGAGCAGCGCGGAGATGATGAGCAGAGACACAGGGAAGACGATCAGCAATCGCTGCTGAGCGCGCTGCTGGTTTTCATATTGGCCACCCCATTCCAGCCGGTAGCCGGGCGGTAAAGGCATCTTTGCAGCGACGGCGGCTTTGCAGTCCTTGACGAAGCTGCCGAGGTCACGCCCGCTCACGTTGCTCATCACCACGGCGCGACGGTGGGCCTGCTCGCGATTGATCAGGATGGGACCGCCGACTGTCTTGATCTCGGCCACCTGATCGAGCCGAACCAGCTCGCCCTGCGGTGTCTTGATTTGCAGAGAACGAAGGCGCTCGGGGTCGTTGCGGAAGTCTGCGGGAAGGCGGATGGCGATGGGAAAGCGTTCCTCGCCCAGCAACATCTCCGAGAGTTGTTTCGAGCCGTAAAGCGTTTCGATTACTTCCTGGATATCGGAGACGTTTACACCGTACCTTGCGGCCTCGCGGCGGTCGATCCGGACCTGCAACTCCTGCGCGCCGGAGATAATTTCCGTCTGCGTTTCAGACGCGCCCTGCACGTTCGAGATGATTTTTTCGGCGCTGTGTGCCATCTGCTCCAGTGTGTCCAGGTCTTCGCCGAAGATCTTGAGGGCAACGTCGCCGCGCGTGCCGGTGATGGTTTCGTCCATGCGCATCTGCATGGGCTGGGTGATCTCGTAAGTTACGCCGGGAATTTTGTCGAGCGACTTCTGCAGGCCGTCAGTGAAATCCTGCTTTCCCTTGGCATTTGCGTTTTGTAGTTTGGGGGTGAAGCTCAGGTAGGAATCTGATTCGTATTCGCCCATGGCCTCGGTTGCCAGGTCGGGCCGGCCCAGCTTGGTCACGATGCTGGTGACTTCGGTCTTCGCCTTGATGGTCTTTTCAATCTGGTCGCCGATGGCCACGGACTCAGTGAGTGCGATGCCCGGCAGGCGTTTCGAGGTGACCACCATGGAGCCTTCGTCAAGCGTCGGCATGAACTCCGTACCGATCAACTTCAACGATCCGAGTGCCACCACGATCATCACGATGGAAATGATAAGGATCAGTTTGCGATGCCTCTCGCTCTTACCAAGGGAGCGGCCGTATGCATCGCGCAGACGGTCAAACCAGTTGGACTTTGGCGAGGCTTTTTCCTGATCCTTCGCTGCGAGAATCTTTGCCCGGTGACGCAGGGCGACGGTGCAGAGGGTTGGGACAACGAACAACGCAAGCAGCAGGGAGCCAGCAAGTGCCGAGACGACCGTGACCGCCATCGGGCGGAACATGCGGCCTTCGAGGCTCTGCAGCGTGAGCACGGGCAGGTAGACGGCGATGATGATGAGTACGCCGAAGATGACTGGGCGCGAAACCTCGTGGGCAGCCTCTCGCACCACGTCGAGCAGGGGCTTGCCGGCGCCGCCGTTTTCCAGCCGGTGCAGGCAGTTCTCGGTCATCACGACGGAGCCGTCGACAATGGTGCCGAAGTCGATCGCGCCGAGGCTCATCAGGTTGACCGAGATGCCGAACAGGTCCATGCCGATGAAGCCGAATAGCAGCGACAGCGGAATGGTAATGGCCACCACGAGAGCCGCGCGCCAGTCGCCAAGGAAGATAAGCAGGATGACGATCACGAGAACGGCGGCTTCGATAAGGTTGCGGCGCACCGTTGCGGTGGTCGCGTTGATCACATCCGACTGGTCGTAGAACGGGATGATCTTCGCTCCGTCCGGCAGCTTCAGGCCGGCGATCTTCGCCTTGATCTCTTTGATGATCTCCTGTCCGTTTTCTCCACGCAGAATGATGACCATGCCGGAGACCGTTTCACCCTGGCCGTTACGCATGACCGCGCCGTGACGGGGCATGGCAGCGGTCTTGATCGTCGCAACCTGCTTTAGCAGGACGGGTACGCCGTTGGTGGTGGAGACGACGATGTTGCCCAGATCGTCGATGCTCTCCGCCCGGCCCAGCCCGCGCACGGTGTACTGCTGCTCCGCATGCTCGATGTAGCTGCCGCCGAAGTTGGCATTGTTGTTCGTCAGGGCCGTAACCACATCGTGCAGAGTCAGGTTGAAGCGCCGCAGGCTTTCGGGGTCCACCTCCGCGGTGTACTGCTTGGTTTCGCCTCCCCAAGAATTTATCTCGCTGACGCCGGGAATGGTGAGCAGGGCATACCGGATGACCCAGTCGTGCAGCGTCTTGATCTGCATGAGCGACATGTTGGGCGCGGACACCGTGTACTGGTACACCTCGCCGAAGGCCGTGGACATCGGGTTCATCTGCGGCTGCAGACCTGCTGGAATGCGGCTCTGTACCTGGTTGATCCGCTCCGCGACGAGCTGCCGCACGAGATATTTGTCCATGGAGTCATCGAAGATGACCGTGACCATCGACAGATCGAGCTTGGACGTGGAACGCACCATCTGCAGCTTCGGCATGCCCATCATGGAAGTCTCGATGGGATAGGTGACGAGCTGCTCCACCTCAACCGGCGACATGCCGGGGCACTGCACCGTGACGACGACCTGGTTATTCGTAAGGTCGGGAAAGGCTTCAAGAGGCAAGTGCAGCATGACCGTAATGCCGCCCATGACAAGCACCAGCAGGAGAGCGACCACGAGCCACCGATTGGAGAGAAAGAAGTCGACCAGTTTACGCATCCTAGCTCTCTCCCATCGTGCCCTTCAGCATCTCGGACTTGACCATGAAGGCCCCATTCACGACGATGCGGTCACCGGGTTTCAGCCCTTCCACAATCTCCGCCTTGCCCATGGACCGCGTGCCCACGTTCACCGTGCGGGCCTGGAAGGTCGTGCCATCGGTCGTGATGAAAACAACGGGCATGCCATTGATGTCCTGCAGGGCGTCTTCGGGAACGAAGACAGCATCGCGTGTTGCAGGCTCCGCGATATGAGCCGAGGCAAACATGCCGGGGCGCAGCTTTGTCGCTGGGTTCGGCACTACAACGCGGACGGGGATCGTACGTGTTTCCGGGTCGAGAGTGTCCCCGATCATGGCGACACGGCCGCGAAACACCTGGTCTGGAAAGCCCGCCGTGACGACATCCGCCGCGGCGCCTTGATGGATCAAGGAAAGGTCCTGCTGGTTGACCGCAGCGGTAACCCAGATGGTGGACAGGTTGGAGATGTCGAAAGCGACGAAGCCGGTATCGACAACCTGGCCGACGCTGACATTGCGCGCGATCACGACACCATCGATGGGCGACCGAATGGGAATGAGTTCTTGGTCGTAAAGATTGCCGGGATTCAGCGACTCAGGTGAGACCTGTAACAATTCGGAAAGATGCTCACGCTCCATGTGAACGTTTGCCTCGGCATCGACCAGCATCTTTTGCGCCTCAAGAACTTGCTGGTCGGACTGCTGCGACTCCTCGAGAGAAGCCGCCTGGATGGAATAAAGGTGGTGATAACGGGTCTGGGCCTGTTGCGCGAAGCTGACCGCACCGCGCTGACGGTCCGTTTCAGCGTAAGCCTGGACGAGAGCGCCTACGGTTTCATGCACCATGTGACTATGCAGGCTGCCGAGGACCTGTGCCCGTCGAACGGGTGCGCCAGGGAGCACATTGACGGCGGTGATGCGCCCGTCGGCGATGGTTCCAAGATGCGACGTGTGCTGCTCATCCAGCGCAACCTGGCCGGCGACCGAGAGCGTACGCGACGTGCGCTGGACCAGCACAAACGCGATCTGGATTCCGGCACGCTGTTGATCCTGGGTCGGGATTTTCACGATGTCGTTTGCCTGGGCACCGCCTTTGGCGGTTTTATCCGGCTGGTCTTGCGTGCTGGATGCGGAAGAAGAGGACTTGTCGGACGAGCCGGAACCGCCGGCATCGGCATGTTTTTTTGAACAGCCAATCAGCAGACAGGCCAACATCAAGAGGGGCAGGGAAGACTTCAGGCGGTTCATGGTTGTACTCCATAGGCAAGCTGCAGCCGTAGCCGGGCCTGCTGAAACTCGGCAAGTGTGCGCAAAGCCGTGACCTCCACATCGAAAGCGGTTCGTTCCGCGTCCAGGTAGCGCAGCAGGTCGACGCCGCCTGTGCGGTAGGCATCATCCATGATGGCGAGGTTTTGTCTGGCCCGCCCGCGCATGTCCGGCAGGATGTCGTGCACCACGGCTTGCTGATGCATATAAGCCTCCTGCGCTGCCGCAATGTCTGCGCCGACGGAGAGTTCGAGTTGCTGCAGCCGGTCTTTCGCCGCTCGCACCGAGGCCTCTGCTCGCGCCACTTCACCCTGGTTTCGATTGCGAAAGGGAAGGGGAATCTGCAGGCTGGTGTAGGCGGTGTTGAAGCCCGTGTTGCGCTTGTATCCGCCCAGCAAGTCGAGATCGGGAACACCAACAGCCCGCTGGAGTCGAACATCTGCTTCGGCTGCGGTCACGGCTTCCCGGGCGGCCGCAACATCGGCACGCGCTGCCAGCACAACGACGAGGCTTTCCGTGTTGAGTGGTGCGGTCGAATCGAGCGGATCTGAAAGGGAAATATCCGGGTCGGGAGTGTGGCCGATCTGGCGAAAAAGCTCGATGCGGCTCAGCACCGCTTCTCGCCTCGCGGCTTCGAACGCAAGCAGCAAACGGTCGCGCTCGATCTGCACGCGGATGAGATCGATGCCGCGCATAGCGCCAGCGTCTACCCGTTCCTTGTTGTAGCGCACGATCTCGTCCACCGCATGGAGATCTGCTTCCAGCAGTTTCTCGACTGCGATGCTTGCCACCGCGGTCCAGTAAGCAGCGGCAACACGCCCTGCGATCTGCTGGTTCAACAGCACCTGGTTTGCCTCAGCCTGCCGCACGTTCGCCCTCGCGACGTCGAGGCGCCGCGACCGCTTCCCGCCCAGTTCAAACAGCTGACCGATGTAGGCGTAGTCCTCGGTATTGTTTGGAAAATCGAAATTGTCGGCCCCCGGCCGCAGGTCTTCCGATTGAAGGTAAAGGCGGGGATTGGGGCGTAGGCCGGCCTGGATGACCGATCCGCGAACCGCATCCACCTGATCCTGTCCGATGCGCGCCTGCGGGCTCGTCTGCGACTGCTGAATCGCATCGTGAAGACTGAGCGAGCTTGCGCTGCCGTTCGTTTGGGCAGGCGCGCTGGGCCCCACCATACCGATAAGGGCACAGACCAGAAGGAAACGCCGCTTTGAAAGCTTCTGGGCGGCCGTCAACGTGAAATGAGATCTTTGAGCTTGGATGTTCATCTCCAGGGTGCTGAGATGAGAGTTTGAGCGACTTGGATATAGCCGAATCCAGCGCAAACCCGAATTATCGCAACATGAACGATTTGTCACGTCTCGGCTTTGCGAGCAGCCCGGACACCGCTTCGACTTTGAGTGAAAGGAATGGTAGACATCAGCAGGCCTCGCAGGATGATTCCTGGACAGGTGTCGGAAGCGGGGCCCCATCGAGCAGGGCATACTTCGACGGCGAGCAGCATGCCCTGGTGAGTTGCGCGATGTCTTTCTGCATGGCCTTTTCTTCTTTGAGCCAGCTGAGGGTCTGCTTGAGAATCTGGGCTGCTCCGATGTGCGGAGGCATCATGATTCTATAGTGCATCCACTTTCCTTCGCGCCGTGCCGACACGATGCCCGCGCTACGAAGGTACGCCAGGTGTCGTGAAATTTTCGGCTGAGGACCGCCAAGGATCTCCACGAAGTAGCACACGCAGACCTCCTGATCGCCCATGAGATTGAGGAGGCGGAGCCGCGTACTATCCCCCAGCGCCTGGAAGAATCGCTCGATGTTGAACGTCTGTTTCGCCATGACTTATGTATACGCCTTGACGTATGCGTAGACAAGACATATATTCATGTAAGCAGATATGAGGAGGCGGTATGTTGGAACAAATCGTGGATTCGGTGAAGTCGAAGTATGGTGCCGTGGCGCAGAGCACTCTCTCCAACAACCATGCGGGCGTTCAGGCTGTCGCTGAGGCCTTCGGGTACTCGGCGGAAGAGCTTACGTCCATTCCCGCAGATGCCAACATGGGTCTTTCCTGTGGCAACCCGACTGCGACGGCGCGCCTGCGTGCCGGTGAGGTGGTCGTCGATTTAGGGTCTGGTGGTGGACTCGATGTGTTTCTCGCGTCCAAGATGGTCGGACCGGCCGGGCGTGCGATTGGCATCGACATGACGCCTTCGATGATTGGGCGCGCACGTGCCAATGCGGTGAGCGGCGGCTACACCAACGTCGAGTTCTATCTGGCGATGATCGACAAGATTCCACTGCCAGATGCTTCGGTCGATTGCGTCATTTCGAACTGTGTGCTGAATCTCGCACCCGACAAGCCAGCCGTATTCCGTGAGATCTCCCGCATCCTGAAGCCCGGGGGACGGCTCGCGGTCAGCGACATCGCTCTAAGGCACGAACTGCCGGAAGACATCGCCAAGAGCATGGCGGCTTACGTCGGTTGCATCGGTGGCGCAATCAAATTTGGAGACTACCGGGATGGTCTTCTGGCAGCAGGGTTCGAGCATGTCGAGATCGTAGAGAGCGGTTCGGACCTGAACGCCTACGCCAAGGTGGAGATGCAGGCCGGTTGTTGCTCACCAACTATGGGGGATGCAACGAGCTGCAGTGCGCCTGTGGCAAGTGCGGAGCCCTCGGTCCATGAAGAGCTTTCTGAATTGCTCTCCAAATATGACGTGAATGCAGCAGCCGCCAGCGTAAAGGTCTATGCGATCAAGCCGGGCGCAACCGCTGCGAATTCCTGCTGCGGACCCAACTGCTGCTCGTAGGGAGAAGAGAAAAGTTCAAGGTGATTTGCCTGCGTTCGCCGCCCGTGCCAGCTCCGAAGACATCTTCTCAACTTCGGTCATGGCTCCGATCCTGCACGAAGACCCGCGCTACTTCGTCGAAGGACCGGGGCATCCGGGCATCCGACGCGCTTTCTACGCCGTATCGCGAGTGCTGGTTACGAAGACGGATGATGGACACAGCACAGTCAACTATGCGCTTTTGAGTGGTAACGCAATCGGCGCGGGTTTGACCCAGACATATTATCCCGCCGGTAATCGTAATCTTCACGGAACAGCGAC
This sequence comes from uncultured Granulicella sp., assembly GCA_964282835.1. Classification (GTDB taxonomy): domain Bacteria; phylum Acidobacteriota; class Terriglobia; order Terriglobales; family Acidobacteriaceae; genus Edaphobacter. Next base: position 2,574,106 of record OZ196157.1, on the reverse strand, counting down.
GACGTTTGGCATTTCGCTGGCAGGCTCGGGTGTCAAATTCCTGTTCGAAGAATTCTTCTACAAAGAGGCGTCGATCGCACAGTTGAAGAAGCAATTCTGAACGCGATCTCAGGCCGGCAGAATCGTTGCTTCCGCAGATCGAGTCACCGATTAGTGGCTATCTTCGTCATTGCTGGATCTGCCCTGCGAGATCGAGATTAATCGCTACATCATTCTCAGCCTTCCAGACCAGAAAGCTCGGATTCTTGAGACCCCATTGCACGTAAGGAACGACGAATTGCGCCTTCGCTGTTGCCTTCGTTCCGTCTATACGAATCTGCATGGGAATGGTCAGGTCGTGTGGCGTACCGAGCAAAGTGAACACACCGCTGACTTGAATCGTCGCGTCTCCTGAGGCAGGAATCGTTCCTGTATATGTTTTAGGCGCAAAGGAGACGGTCGTGTACTGATCCACCTTGAGGATGTCCTTGTTCATCTTCTTATCGCGGCTGCCGTTTCCTGTTTTGCCGCTGCCCGCTGCGACAACGACATTGCCCGACATCTTCGTGGCGCCACGGTCAAACCCGATCGACCCGGACTCCACATGGAAGGTTCCGTTGACGACCTCGTGGGTCGTGTTCAGCTTCATCTTCACCTCGCTGGCATCGGAGTTGATGGTGAACGTCTGATGCTGAGCGAGTGCGGCTGGAGCGAGTGCGAGCGCCAGGGCCAGGACTGCGAACGATTTCATTGCGTCATCTCCCAATCAGTTTGCGAACGCCTGTGGAGCAAGAACGGGGGGCTGTGCGACGCGCGTCAACCTCGCCGTCATGCGCATGGCGCCGGGCCAGACGCTGAGACAGAACGGCAGTACGGCGCGTGCAAGCGCATTATTCAGGCCGTCGGCGGCTAACTCAGCGAGGCGCATTTGGGAGAGCATCGCTGAGCGTAGTTTTGGTTGAAAGACGGGCGCAGGCTCCGCGGCAAGATAGGCGGCGGTTGCACGGCAAGCGGTATGCAGGGCGATCGATATGCCGTCGCCGGTAAAGGAGGGGATGACGGCTGCCTGGTCACCGATACAGTAGAGCCCCTCCTCGGTTGCGCGGCGAAGATAGCCATACGGAATATGCGAGACGGTGATCGGTTTTTCCAGCAGCGGCTCCGCGCCTTCGAGCCGCATGGCAAGGTGCGGACAGTCCTGCTGCATCTTCGCCAGGAGCCCCTCCCAGCGGAGACCCGCACGCGCAAAATACTTGCGTTGCACCACGCAGCAGAAATTTGTGATGCCGTCTTCCACCGGTTGTATCCCGCCGTAGCCTCCCGCATAGAGTGTCAACTCGGAGGCGTCCGCCAGGTCAGCAATCTGGGCCGCAGACATGCGGTAATACATCTTGAAGGCGACCCATTGATGGGGATCCTTCGGGCGGCTGTGACCGCGCAGGTCGTGCTTGCCCGTGGCGAGAAAAGCCGTTGGAGCCTCGTGCGTGGTGCCGTCGTCGAGCGTAGCACGCCAAAGATTCGCGCTTGAGCGGCTGAGCGACTGCACACTGCGCCCCTGCCTGAAGCGGACTCCCGCGGCGATGGCTGCGGCAATAAGCGCCGTATCGAGCGCCTTGCGCGTAAGGGAGGCCGCAGGAAAAGGCAGCGGAGCTTCCGCCGCCCGCCTGGCAGCGGCCAGACGAACGTGATTCAGAGGTACGGCACCGAGCGAGGCCACGTCGATGCCAAGTGCATGGAGGTCTTCGAGCGCCTCACCGCTCAGGAACTCTCCGCAAACCTTATGGCGCGGTGTGGGCTCGCGTTCGATCAGCGTGACGCTTCGTCCCTTGCGAGCGAGCGCGATTGCGGCGGCACAGCCTGCCACTCCACCACCGAGGATGAGAACTTCGTCTTGCAAAGCGATGCTCCTGAATTACTGGATGTTCGAGTTATGGTGGAATTGTCTACTGCAATCTAACCTGATAGACGGCCCTGATAGGCGTTTCAAGCATATTCTGTCCGAATCGTCATCTTGGGGCCAAAGGAACTCGACGACATGTCGCTTCTCACAACGATGGATGTCTCGCGTCTGCTGTCAGCTCGCACCTGGAGGAGCCGCCTTCGGTTAGTAAAAGTCTCTGCAGACCGTCAGGTGCGGCGAGTCGTGAGTTCGTACCAATTGAGGCCGAGATCGACCAGAAGAATGGAAGCCAGGGTAAAGGCGATCACGCCGACCGCCGACAGCACGTCGCCAAGATGGCTCCAATAGGCGGGCACCAGGTTGAGGACACGGCTGGAAATGAAGGTGAACGTGACCGCGTAGGAACGGGCCATCCATTGGCGATGCACGGCAATGTGGCGGTTTCGCGCGGCCATTACGGCAGCGGCGGTGCAGACGATCCAGGCAGCACCCTGCATGGAGGTTCCGGGCAGCCCGGGCCGTCCCCAGGCAAGCGCGACTCCAGTGAAGGCGCCGACGATGACGGAGCCAAAGTACATGCGGCCTAGAACGCGGTGGAGCTGCAGGTGTCGCTCACGAAAGCGCGTCGAGAACTGCAGAGGGCCCGACAACAGCGCAAAGGTCCCGCAGAGCGTGTGCGGAATCAGGAGTCCGCGGTCAGCGATCACCTGCAGCCGGTAAGCGTGATACATGGGGTAGTCGGTGACGAGAAGAACCTCTGACGTGATGAAGACAAACAGCGTCGTCACCCCAAGGGCGATCCAGAGCATGGTCTTGAATCTGGAACGGCTGGTACCAGGTCTGGCCAGAGTGGAAGATGCCATCATTCACCTCTCAGATGGTTGAACTTGAGGTAGTCCGTCACGACAGTTCGCGCAAAGGCCTTCAAACTTCTTAGTCTAACGAGACGCTTGGGAACAATGGGATTCACTTCCACCGCCCCACGCACAATCGTCCCGGCCGCCAGTGTTCCACCGTCACCGCCTTCCGCGGCATATCAGCCGCGCCCAGCAACCGCACCCAATCCTCCTCTCGGAAGGCGCGTCGGAATGACACCGGCCCATCGTGCCGCACAATCGGGTGCCACGGCACCCAGCTGAACATTCGGTAACTCCACTTCGCCCGTTCCAGATCGTTGATGAACCAACCCAACTGCGCCATCGCTTCCATCCACTCCAGAAACCCGACGATCTCCTCGTCTTCGAGATGGTGTGCGAGCAGCGAACTGACAACGACATCGATCGGTTTCTCTGGCCGGTATACCAACGCGTCGCAGGTCACCCACTTGATTCCGAGTTCCTCGGGCGTAGACTCCAGTGCTGCACGCGCCGCATATGGGTTCAAGTCGATTCCGGTTAGCTGCACAGGAAGGTTCTGTCGTCGGGCCCAGCCTGCAATCCGGCGCAGATAATCGCCTCCGCCACTGCCCACATCCACAATGTGGATTGGCTCGCGCAGCCCGCGCGGCAGCCGATCCAGCCATGCCAGCGTTGGCCGGTAACCACCTAGCCAGCGATTGACGTTCCCGAGGCTGCGCAGGCAATCGCGAAAATCCTCATAGCTGCACCCGCCATCCATCAGCTCGGGTAAGTCGCGTGGGGACACCCGCCCACTCAGGTCGATCTGTGCGCTAGGCCACATGAAAGCGCATCGTCTCCGCTGTCAGGCCCGGGCCAAACGACATGGCACAGCCACGCTGGCCAGGCTGCGCTTGCTGCATCATTCTTTGCAACACAAACATGATCGTCGCCGAAGACATATTCCCGAAGCAGGAGAGCACTTCGCGCGAGGCCGCCAGCGCGTCCGTCGGCAGCTCCAACCCCTGCTCCACGGCATCCAGAATCGACCGCCCGCCCGGATGCACCGCCCAGAGGTCAATGCTTTCGCGCTCCGCCATCAGTTCGCCCTCCCGCAGCGCCCGGCCCAGGTGTCCGGGTACCTGGCCTGAAAGCAGCATGTCAAAACCCAACCCGCCGATCTTCCAGGTAATCAGTTCACGCGTTTCCGGGACCATCACCGCCTTGAAACTGTCCAGCGCCAGACCCTGCTCGCGCGCGGTAATCAAACTCCCCGCCGCACCATCCGCAAAGACCAGGAACGAGAGCACCTGCTCCAGGTCCTGCGTCTCCTGAAAGTGCAGCGTACACAGTTCAAGGTTCAGCATCAGCACACCCGCTTCCGGCTCGGAACGCACAATGTGCCGCGCCAGCTTGAGCGCGTTGATCGCGGCATAACAACCCATAAAACCAACCATGGTGCGCTCGAGATCCATCGAAAGCCCGAGGTGTTCGACAATCTGGAAATCCAGCCCAGGGGCATAAAGCCCTGTGCAGCAGGTCACAAGAACGTGCGTAATACCAGCCCGTTCCTGCTCGCTTAGCGCAAGCCGGTCCAGAGCTTTCCGCATCAGCACCGGCGCGCTTTGCTCGAAGAGCTTCATGCGCCGAGCGGTGTTGGGGAAGTCCCCGATCCGATAGAACTCGTGCGCGTCGTACGCCGAAAATCCGTGGAGAGTTTTCTGCGGATTCAAGAACGAATAGCGATGCTTGATATCGGCACGATTCGCCATGCGGCGGAAGATTGCTTGCCGGCGGGGGTCAAGCAGCATCTTCTCTGCGAAGACGACAAAGGCGTCATGCACATTGTGTTCCGGTACAGCGGTAGCGATACGGTTCAGGTAAGACGTAGTCAAGCGGAGTCGGCCCTCAGCCCAGATCATCGGGGATTGCATGTTGCGTGATGTCTTGAAAGCTGGGTCTCACGAGAGACGCCGACCCAAGGACAGTTAGTAACTTGAAAGAACAGGCTCTCACCTCAACACAACGACTAACCTCTGAGACGAGGCCTTCCTGCGTTTGATAGCGCTCCAGGGGGACCTGGGTGATGACGATTCGTTCATGGATAGCATTACTGATAGCGACGCTCACGGAAGCCATACGCCGACATGCTACGTTACAAATAAGTAGGCTAAATGCGCGATAGGAACCGGTTCTGAGTTTCGCAAGCGTGCACAGGCCAAGCCTCTGAAATGCCGTGAGACCCACACCAAAATGACAGCCGCGTCCAGCCTCAAAGCCCTGCGCCTTACCCACAACTACACTGGTGTCTTCTTCGCGCCAACCATCCTCTTCTTTGCGATAACGGGTGGCCTCCAGATGTTCGGCCTGCACGAGACCAGCCGCGGCAGCTCCTATATTCCTCCTGCGTTTCTGGTTCATCTTTCACAGCTGCACAAAAAAGGTACCCTCTACGTTCCACCCCGCAAAACGGCGCCGCCTGCAAACGCCAAGCCTGACGGACTTAAATCCGACACATCCAAGTCCGACACCCCCAAGGCCGATCCGCCGAAGTCTCCCGCGCCGTCCCCAGCATCGCCTCCCCACAATCCGCTGCCGATGAAAATATTCTTCGGTGCCACCGCTCTCGCTCTTGTCATATCGACGTGCACGGGACTCTTCATGTCCTTCAAATACACACGCCGTAAAGCCGTCGTCGCAGCGATTTTCATCGCGGGTACTCTGTTGCCTTTGCTCTTGCTCCTTCTATAACAGCAGAACGGAGCGACCGGCCTTCGGTTTAGCTCGCATGATCGTCGCTGCTCCCAATGCTCCATCTCTCGAAGGATTCTTCCGGAGAAATACGAAATTGGAACGCTGTCGCTTCAGGCGCATAGGATGGAACAATGCGACTCCTGCTGGTTGAGGATGAACTCGAGATTCAGAGCTTCGTCAAGCGATCCCTGACCGGCGCGGGCTACGAAGTTCACACCGCGGAGGATGGCCACACTGCGGCCACGCTTGCGGCGAAGCACGTGTATCACGGCTTGATTGTCGATCTTGGCCTGCCCGACCAGGACGGTATCGATCTCATCCTGCAGCTGCGCAAGTCCGGCGTGACCAGCCCTGTCCTTATCCTCTCCGCAAGGCGGTCGGTCGATGACCGGGTCAAGGGCCTGGAACTGGGCGGAGACGATTACCTGACCAAGCCCTTCGCCATCGCCGAACTGCTTGCCAGGATGCGTAATCTTCTCCGTCGCAACTCAACGCAAAGCGAAGATGCGACCCGCCTGCGCATTCACGATCTGGAACTCGACATGATTACCCGCAGAGCAAGCCGCGGTGACGAGGTTCTTAACCTTAGTCCGCAGGAGTTCGTCTTACTAGAATACCTCTGCCGCCATGCCGGCAGGGTCGTGACCCGCTCCATGCTCCTGACCGAGGTTTGGGGAATGCGCATCAAGCCCGACACAAATGTGGTGGATGTTCACATTTATCGTCTGCGCGGCAAGGTGGATGGGGAAGGGCGTGAACCGTTGATCAAGACATTGCGAGGTATCGGATATGTCCTCAAAGGCAGCTAATCCAATCATGCGAAGCGCCGCGTGGCGCATCTCGCTCTGGGCCAGCCTGGCGTTTGCCCTCGGAACGATGGTGGTATTCGCCATGCTGCACCGGTTTGTTGCCGACGATATCCAGCGACGCAGCGATGCGTGGCTTTCGGGCGAGGTCGGCGTGTTGGGAGACGTTGCCGAACGCACTCCGAACGATCGTCTCTACAGCCGCGTGGTGGGGGAGGTGGCTGAACTTGCAAGTCGTGAGGTTCCAGATCGTCAGCGACAAACCGGCAACGAAAACGACGCTGTTTTCTTTCTGCAGGCCGGGGAGAGTGGCCGGGCCAAATTATGGGTCGGCTCAGGAGATGGGCTCGCGAACCTCACTGCCATCCGCTCTGCTCGGCTACGTCCCGATGTTCCCTTCGATGTGCGTGTCCAGGGATTCCGTATCCCCTTCAGAGTTGCTTGCGTCCGCATCGCGGATGGGAGCAACATCTATCTCGGGCTTTCGGAACGTGACGAACTTCGTGTCCTGAGAAATCTTCGTGTACGGTTTCTCACTCTTTGGGTTGCGATGGTCATGCTGGGCTTTGCGATCGTGTTTTATACAACGCGGAGAATGCTCGGCCGAGTCAGCGGGATCACCGAAGCTGCATCGCGCATCGGCCAGTCCGATCTAAGCAGCCGCGTTCCCGATACCAAGGGAAACGATGAGATCGGGCAGCTTGCCCGCACCCTCAACCATATGCTCGACAGGATCGAGAACACGGTCCATCAGTTGCACACCATCACGGACTCTCTCGCACACGACCTGAGAAGTCCGCTCACCGCCATCCGCGGCAAGCTTGAGACGGCCCTGGCCAGCGATCTTAGCCCGGATCATGCCGACTCCATTGTTTCCGCAATCGACGAGCTTGATCGTCTGAGCGAATTTCTCAACACTTCGCTCGATGTGGCGGAGGCGAAAGCGGATGCGCTCCGGCTCTCCCGCACTGAGGTCGATCTCGACGAACTTGTGAGAGGCATGGTCGACCTCTACGAGCCCTCGATGAGCGAGAAGGGTCTCGCTATCCAGATCCGCAGCGCGGGTCCGGTCAAAGTATTGGCCGACCCAGGGCTGTTTCATCGCGTGGTGGCCAACCTGCTCGATAACGAAATCAAACATTTGCCGGCTTCCTGTCTGGTCTGTATCTCGCTGCGCGCAGACGATCACATGGCCATTCTCACCCTCGAAGACAACGGCCCCGGCTTCGATGCCGAGATTGGCCATCAACTCTTCGAGCGAAGAGTCAAAGGACGCGCGTCGCGAGGGCATGGGCTCGGCCTGGCGTTTGTCGAAGCAGTCGTCCGGGTTCACGGAGGCACGGTGACAGCCGCAAATCGTCTGGCAGGCGGGGCACAACTCGTCCTCTCGCTCCCCCTCTGCGAAAACCAGAAGCTTGAGGAGCCACAAGCCTTCGCGCTGGTGCATGGATAGCTGCGGGTTGACTTTGGGTCTCTGATGAAAATCGCCGGCTTGGTAACACTGGCCCACATGCAACAGTCCCAACTGCAGGCAGCAGCCCTGATCCTCGGCCGGGCCATGCGCGATAATCCCGTGCACGTCCGGGCCTTCGCAATAGCGGACGAAGACCGCCGCAGCCGGGCGCTGGAACGATTCTTCCGGCCCGTACTGCTCGGTCTTCACCAGCGGGGTTTGATCTACGGTGCCTATCTCGACGGCGCACTTGTGGGAGTCTGTGGCCTTTCACGGCCCGGCCTTTGTCAGCCGACTGCCGTTCAAAAAGTTCGCGTGCTCCCGACTATCGTATGCGGTAATCCCCTCAGCACGCCATTTCGCGTTCTCAACTGGACCGCTGCATGGGCACATCGAGATCCTGCTGAGCCGCATTGGCATCTAGGCCCGGTGGCCATCGACCCCTCCGTTCAGCAGCAGGGGATTGGAACCGCCATGCTGAAAGCGCTCTGCTTGCATATGGATGCCTACGGAGGAGCCGCCTATCTTGAAACCGACCGACAAGCCAACGTTCTTTTCTATCAGAAATTCGGGTTCGTGGTTGTTGCGGAAGCTAACGTTCTGGGAGCCCCCAACTGGTTCATGTCCCGTCCTGCAGGCTGACCAGAAGCGCACCGCTCAGTACTCTCATTTATATGGAGTTCGAGGATGAAAGTTGTTGTCTTTGGCGCGTCGGGCGCGTTGGGCGCCAGGTTGTCCAGCAGGCTCTCGAGTAGGGCTATGCGGTCCGGGAAAGGTATTTCAGCTCTTCAAGTCTTCGCTCGCAGCCCAATCACCAGGACCCCGGCTTTCTCGACCACGTGATCAACAAGAAGGCAGACATCGTGCGTTGCTATCTGCCGTCAGTGCCAACTGTCTCCTGTAACCGACCTCTGACTCAGAAGCAGAAATTACGTCAACGTCATTATTGAAAGGTGCCTATCTGAAGCAGCAGATGAAAGACAAGCTCATCGTCCACAAGCACTAGATCGACGCGCATAGCCAGGGTATGCCGGAGAGACTGAATTGGACATGGGATAGTGGCAAAGTAGCGTACGGGTGGATGTCATCCCATGCGAATATGTAGACACGGCCTAAGTGGAAAGCCAGGATGCCAACTCGATCGCTCGCCTCTTTCGTCCCACCCGCCATCGGGCCGCTCTGCTCGTCGCTATGCTGCTCCTCGCGCTCTTCGCGTCCGCCCAGGCGGCGCCTGCAACTTCTCCGTTCGGCCGCAATGTTTCCATCTTCACGCCCTCGACCCCGCAGGCGCAAATCCAGGCGCGCATCAACGGCATCTATGCGGAGCAGGAACACGGTGAGTTCGGCACCGGCCGCTATGCCTTGCTCTTCCTGCCGGGCAGTTACAACGTGGATATTCCAGTCGGCTTCTACACGCAGGTTCTCGGCCTCGGCGCGAGGCCGGACGCCGTCCACATCACTGGGGACGTCCACGCTGACGCCTCACGGCCCAGGAACAATGCGACTTGCACTTTCTGGCGCTCGGCCGAAGGCTTCTCGGTCAGCCCTGCGAACGGTCCGCTGCAATGGGCAGTTTCCCAGGCCGTTGCCTTCCGTCGCATGCATGTTCTGGGCGATATGGTTCTTCACCAGCACCAGGGCTGGGCTTCGGGGGGCTGGATGGCCGATTCCAAAATCGACGGCCAGGTCGACTCCGGTCCTCAGCAGCAATGGATTTCGCGCAACAGCGAGTGGCGCTCGTGGACCGGCAGCAACTGGAATATGGTCTTCGTCGGTGTCAGGAATGCGCCGACCGGCAGCTGGCCGTCGCAGGCGTACACAGTAGTTCCCTCGGCCCCGGTCACAAGAGAGAAACCGTTCCTGATTGCCGACGAACACGGCGCTTACAGCATGGTCGTGCCCTCGGTGCAGCACAATACCTCCGGCGTCAGTTGGCAGAAAGGCACAACACCCGGTCGCAGCATCCCGCTCAGCCGTTTCTATATCGCCCAGGCCGGCATCGACACCGCTTCCACCATCAACGCCGCACTCGCAAAGGGCAAGGACCTGATACTCGCCCCTGGCATCTACGACCTTACCGAGCCTGTTCGCGTGACCCATCCCAACACCGTCGTATACGGCCTTGGGTTCGCAACGCTCCATCCCGTGCGTGGCACGGCCGCCATGATCGTCGCTGACGCGGACGGCATCCTCATCTCGGGACTGCTCTTCGATGCCGGCGAGACGCGCTCTCCTGTATTGCTCCAAATAGGTCAAGACTTATCCCACGCTCGTCACATCGCCAATCCCATCACGCTTTCGGACGTATTCTTTCGCGTGGGCGGCGCGGCTGTAGGCAAGGTCGCTGCAAACCTGGTGATCAACGCCAATGACGTACTCGTCGACCACACCTGGATCTGGCGAGCCGACCATGGCGAAGGCGTAGGCTGGACCGCGAATACAAGCGCCAACGGGCTCATCGTCAACGGCAATAACACAACCATCTACGGCCTCTTCGTCGAGCATCACCAGCAATATCAGGTCCTGTGGAATGGGGAACACGGACGGACCTTCTTCTATCAGTCTGAGATCCCCTATGATCCACCCACACAGCAAGCCTGGAACATGGGCCTGCCCGACGGCTCAGGCCTCAACGGCTGGGCGGCTTACAAAGTTGCCGATCAGGTTCAGGACCATCAGGCGTTCGGCCTCGGGGTGTATTCGGTCTTTCGCCACCCTGGCGTCGTTCTTTCGCGAGCTATCGAAGCGCCCACTTTGTCTTCCGTTTACTTTGAGCACATGGTCACCGTTGCGCTCGACAATCTTGGAGAGATTACCCATGTGATCGATTCGACAGGTGCCACTGCGACGCCCGCCCCCAACCGCACTACGCCGCGCGTTGCCACCTATCCTCCTGCTCCCTAATCGCAAGCTTTCCGCTATGTTTCTGACGAACGGCTGTTTATACCGGCGCGGAGAAGGCAGACGAGGAGACCGCGTTCGAAAACATGCGGCAATGCTGGCGTGATGCGCAGTGGGGCTGAAACGGGTACAAGCGTATCTTCTGGGAAGACGAAATGCTTAGGGGATGATGCTACATGATCCCTCGTGGACGCATATGATCTACGCGTGGAACCACGGTGCCGATGGTGGAGGCTTTACTTTCTATGTCACGTGTTGCGGATGGTTCAGAGCCGAAGTACGGCATACAAGTCCGGCAAGTATGCCGCGGCTCCTGTGGGTAGACTGGATTGGTTATCGGCACGAAGTCGCTTGCCTTCTTGTTTACTTTCCCGCAGGGGAGTTATGAATCTTCCTGCATGTTGTTCCTGGCCCAAGCTGATCCGTTAGCGTGGAGAGAAGGAAATCTATAGCAACTCCGGTGGCTCAAATGTAACTTCAGCTTAGTTTCGCAGCAGTATCTTCCGTCGTCGTCACAAGAAGTCATCTTACAGAGCTGCGCGTGTCCGCAGATAGCCTAGGGCTCCGCAGGCCTCGCGCACTGCCGTTACCGTTTCTGCTACGTCCGCTTGCGTGACCAGGTCCGTAAGGCTGAAGCGGACGGCGGTCTGCGCCACTTCTCGGGTCAGCCCCAGCGCCAGCAGTACGTGCGAGGGTTCATCGCTGCCCGCAGCGCAGGCCGAGCCACTCGAGCACAGGATGCCACGCCGCTCGAGTTCCAGCAGCACCGCTTCGCCGCTGGTGCCGGGAAAGCAGAAGGAGGCGTGGTTGGGCAGCCGCGCTACAGGATCACCCGTAAGCACCGCGGTCGGTATAGCTTCAAGCACTCCGCGGATCAGTCGATCGCGCAGCTCGGTCAGGGTAGCCAGGTGCGTCTCCCGCTCGTCGACAGCCAGGCTTAGAGCGCGCGCGAACCCAACGGCTGCGGCAACATTTTCTGTACCGGAGCGCCGACCCCGTTCCTGCCCACCTCCATGCAGCACGGCTTCTACCGGAATGCGGCTGCGCAGGTAAAGCACACCTACGCCTTTGGGTGCACCCAGCTTGTGCCCCGAAAGACTAAGAGCATCCACGCCGAGCCGCGCAAGATCGAACAGCCCCCCCGCCTGCACGGCGTCTGTGTGGAATGGGATCGCGTGTTCGTGAGCGATTTCTGCAAGCTCCGCGATGGGCTCGATGGTGCCCACCTCGTTGTTGGCAATCATGACGCTGGCCAAAGTTATGTCGGGATGCAGGGAGGCGGCGAAGGTTGCAGGCGACACCAGACCTGTCGGCCCCACCGGCATCCGAACCACCGAGAAGCCGTGATGCCGCGCCAGGTAGTCGCAGCAGGCGAGCACGGCCTCATGCTCGATCGGCGTGGTAACGATGTGCCGCCCGCGCGGATTTGCCAGAGCGATACCCTTGATGGCAAGGTTGTCGGCCTCGGTACCGCCGGAGGTGAAGATGATTTCGGAAGCGCGGCAGCCGAACACTTCGGCCACGCTGGCGCGAGCCTGCTTCAGCGCAGCAGCCGCCTGCTCGCCCAGCGTGTGATGGCTCGACGGATTGCCGAACTCACCGGTCAGGAACGGCCACATCGCCTCCAGCACCTCGCGGCGAACGGGCGTGGTGGCGGCTGCATCCAGGTAGATCATCGGGCGATGTCCAGCCCGATATCCTGCCCGATATCCATTCCCAGATCGAGTGCGCGTACGCTGTGCGTCAAGGCTCCTACGGAGATCACGTCCACGCCCGTCGCGGCGATCTCGCGTATGCGTTCAAGCGTGATCCCTCCACTCGCTTCCACCAGCGCCCGTCTCGCAACCTGCGTCACCCCGGCCTGTAGCTGGGCGGTACTAAAGTTATCCAGCATGATCGTGTCTACATGCGCGGCCAGCACTGCTTCGATCTGGTCCGGCCGATCCACCTCGACTTCGACATGAGTCGTATGGGGCAGCAGCGCCCTGGCAGCCAGCAGGGCCTGGGTCAGATCCCGCTCTCCCTGGCCGGTCAGAATGGCGAGATGATTGTCCTTGGCCATCACGGCGTCCGAAAGCGAGAAGCGGTGGTTGTACCCGCCACCACAGCGTACGGCATAGCGTTCGAACTGGCGCAAACCCGGAGTGGTCTTGCGTGTGTCGACGATGCGGGCCTTGGTTCCCGTTGTCTCAGCGACGTAGCGCGAAGTCAGGGTGGCGATGCCGGAAAGCCGCTGGGTAAAGTTCAACGCTACGCGCTCCGCCTGCAGGATGGCCTGCGCGGGCCCGGAGACGGTGGCGAGCAGATCCCCAGCGGCGAACGGCTGCGCGTCGTGGACGCGAAAGTCGATATGGATTGCCGCCGATGTCAAAAGCATGGCCTCGGTAAAAACAGCCTCGCCCGCAAGAATGCCTGCTTCACGGGCGACCAGTTGTGCCCTTACTGTCGCCGAAGCAGGAATGAAGGTCTGCGAGGTAATGTCGCCCCAGGGCGCGTCTTCGTCCAGCGCCATACGCACCACGCGGGCCAGCACCTCGGGCGGAATGGGAATCAGCATGCCGCCGCTTCCAGGTCTGCGGCGTACACCAGGGCAGGCTGCTCGTAGACAAGCGAGTGCTCCCATGCCGACGAGAGAGCAGGGAAGTCGGTACGGAAGTGAGCTCCGCGAGACTCTTCACGGGCAAGCGCGGCCGCCACCAGCAAACGCGAAATCGCCAGCAGATTGGCGGTTTCAAGGTCTCTGGTCGAGCCTCCGCTTACCTTCCAGCGCGCAAGCTGCTGTCCCGCCGCCTCAAGCCCCTTGGCGCTGCGCTCGATGCCGGCAAATTGCCACATTAGTCTCTGCAGATCTTCGCGGGTGAAGGCCACTTCGCCATCTTGCGTCGCAACGCTGCCGGGAGCAATGGGTGTGCCTGTAGAGGAAAATCGGGCCGCGCGTGAAGTCGCCCCGGAGAGTAGAAGATGTGCACAACGCCAGGCGAAAACCAGCGATTCCAGCAGCGAGTTCGAAGCCAACCGGTTTGCGCCGTGAACGCCCGTACAGGCGCACTCGCCCACCGCATAGAGGCCCGGTACCGACGTTCGCCCATCCGTGTCCGTGCGTATGCCACCCATCCAGTAATGGGCCGCCGGCGTCACCGGGATTGGGGTACGCCACCACTCGAGCCCGCGCGCCCGGCATGCGGCGTCGATGGTTGGAAAGCGCTTTTGTAGGAACGCTTCGCCGAGCGCCGTAGCGTCGAGCAGCACCGGCGCACCGTTCTGGGCAGCCATCGTCTTCGCGATCCCCCGCGCTACCACGTCGCGCGGCGCAAGCTCGGCGGAAGAATGCAGATCTTGCATAAAGCGTCTGCCCCCGGCATCGCGCAGCACGGCACCATCGCCGCGCACAGCTTCGGAAATCAGGAACGAGCCGGGAACCGCAAGCGCCGTCGGATGAAACTGGTAGAACTCCAGGTCGGCGAGTGCGGCGCCCGCGCGCAGGGCGATGGCCACGCCGTCGCCGGTCGCGACGATAGGATTGGTGGTATGCAAGAACATCTGGCCCGCGCCTCCGCTTGCCAGGATCACGGCGTCCGCCTGCAGCCACTCGCGCGCACCCTGCGGGGTCATAACTTCGAGCCCCGAGGCCTGACCGTCCGTGAGCGTAAGGTTGCATGCAAAGGTGTCTTCCATCACGCAGACCGGCGAGCGCCTGACCGCGCGCACCAAGGCCGTCTCGATCGTCAGGCCCGTTGCATCGCCGCCCGCATGCAGCACCCGCGCGCTTGAGTGCGCGGCCTCGAGCCCGCGTGCAAGCTCACCGTCACGCATGTCGAAATCCACCCCAAGCGCGATCAGGTCGCGGATGCGTGCAGGCCCCTCGGCACACAGGATCTCGACCGCGTCCGGGTTGCACAAACCCGCGCCGGCGGCAAGCGTATCGGCGATGTGATCGGCCACGCTGTCGTCAGAAAACATGACGGCCGCAATGCCTCCCTGCGCATAGCGCGTGTTCGATTCCGCCAGCTTGGCCTTGGTCACCAGCGTGACCTCGAAGCCGCGGCTTAGTTCCAACGCCGCAATCAATCCCGCGATACCGCTGCCTACAACGATGACCTTGTTCACTGCTTATCCTTTATGGCGGAGGTTCCCGGCTTCAGCGAAAGCATGCGTTCGAGCGCAATCCGCGCCGGCACCGCAACAGCTTCGGGAACGGTAATCCGGTTCAGCACCTCGCCGCGCTCCAGTGCCTCGAGCACCCAGGCAAGATAGCCGGGATGGATGCGGTACATCGTCGAGCATGGACAGATGACCGGGTCCAGGCAGAAGATGGTGTGTTGCGGATTCTGTGCGGCCAGCCGCTGCACCAGGTTGATTTCCGTGCCGATCGCAAAGGTGGAGCCCGCCGGAGCCGCTGCTATCGCCTTGACGATGTAGTCCGTCGAACCGGACTCGTCAGCCGCGTCAACTACCTCCATCGGGCACTCGGGATGCACAATCACGCGCACGCCCGGATGGTCAATTCGCGCCTGTGACACCTGTTCCACCGAGAAGCGCTTGTGCACCGAGCAGAAGCCGTGCCACAGCAGCACACGCGCCTCCTCAAGAGTCTGCGCGGAATTGCCGCCAAGAGCCTTGCGCGGGTTCCACATCGGCATCTGCGCGAGCGGAATCCCCATCGCCTTGGCGGTGTTTCTGCCCAAATGCTGGTCGGGGAAGAAGAGTACGCGCTGCCCACGCTCGAAGGCCCAGGTCAACACGGCCTTTGCATTCGATGACGTGCAAACGATCCCTCCGTGGCGTCCGCAAAAACCCTTTAGTGCCGCTGAAGAATTCATATAGGTAACCGGGATCACCTGCTGCCTGCCGTCGGCGGTCTGCGCGCCCAACAGCTCTTCCAACTGCTCCCAGCATTCCTCTACCGAGTCCAGATCGGCCATATCGGCCATGGAGCAGCCGGCAGCCAGGTTGGGCAGGATCACCGCCTGGTCAGGCCGCGACAGCATGTCCGCCGTCTCCGCCATAAAGTGCACCCCGCAGAAGACGATTGCCTCGGCATTGGGCCGCGACTTTGCCGCCTGCGCCAGCTGAAAGGAGTCACCCACGAAGTCGGCGTACTGGATGACCTCGTCGCGCTGGTAGAAGTGCCCCATCATCACCAGCCGCTCGCCCAGCGCAGCTTTGGCGGCGCGGATGTGCAGGTCCAGTTCGGCCTTCGAAGCCCTGCGGTACACCTCGGGCAGCACACCCTGGCGCGGTGAATCCGCAGGCAGGAAGTCGGCCATCGACGCACCCGGCCCGTACGAGGGAGCGGCGTCAAAATTCCAGGGCGCCTCGGCAACGCCGGAGTTGCACACGGCTGCGGGCGCGGCCCCGGCCGGGCGTATGCGAATCAGATCGGGAAGCATTTCGGTGGCAGTCACAATCTCGCTCCTTGCTGCGGCTCGGCGTACCGTGCGGCTTGCCGGCCTTCTTCATAGGGTAACGCTTATGGGCAATCCCTGGGACGCCCCGTCCGTCTCTTGTTAGATGAAGCGGAACCGCATTCGGATTTGTTCATCGCACACTTACCTGCAACGCTCGCGGCGGGCGTTAGAATAAGCCGCAATGATCCTGTCCAGCTTTCGCTTTGGAGCTTCCGTTCGCCTCGCCCTGCTTGCCATCGCGGTCGCCATGCCGTTGTCCATGCCCGCGCAGAAGGCCCACAACGTCATTTTGTTCGTCGCCGACGGGCTGCGGCGCGAGTCCGTCACGCCGCAAGCCATGCCCACGTTCTACAAGCTCCGCCAGCAGGGCGTCGACTTCCGCAACAGCCACTCCGTGTTTCCCACCTTCACCACAGCCAACGCCTCCGTCATCGCCACCGGCCACGGCCTGGGCGATACCGGCGATTACAGCAACGCCCTTTACCCCGGCGTTTGGCTCAGCAAGCCGGACGACGACGCGGCTAGCGGATACCTGGTGCCGTTCCTCGAAAACGACCCCATCCTCGCCAACATGAACAGCGTCTTCAACGGCAACTACCTGGGCGAGCAGACCCTGCTCTCCGCCGCCCGCGCCAAGGGCTACAGTGTCGCCTCGGTCGGCAAGCTCGGCCCGACGGCCATCCAGCAGATCGACACCCTCCACTGGGACCGCCAGGGCTTTCTAAGCGACAGCAGCGCCATCATCCTCGACGATGCCACAGGCACCGTAAGCGGCCTGCCCATTGCCTCTGAGCTGCGCAAGCAGATGATCGCCGCCGGCCTGCCCGACGAAGCGCCCCTACGCACCAACGGCCATGCGGAAAGCTCGCAATACAACAACGGCTTTGCCGGCGACGCCGCCAAGGCCGGCACGCTTGAAGCCAACGTGGTCCAGCAAAGCTGGTTCGCCGACGTCACCACCAGGGTGCTGCTGCCGAACTTCGCCGCCGCCGGCAAGCCCTTCGTCCTGCTTTTCTGGTCGCGCGATCCCGACGGCACCCAGCACGACGAAGGCGACAGCCTGCAGAATCTCAGCCCCGGCATCAACGGACCCACCTCTACGCTCGGTCTGCGCAACGCCGACCGCGCACTCAAGCAGCTGCTCGACTGGCTCGACGCCCACCCGGCCATCAAGGCCACGACCAACGTCGTTGTCACCTCCGACCATGGCTTCGCAACCATCAGCCGCCGCGAAACCGGCCCCGATGGCGCGACAACCGGCGAAGTGAGTAGCGGACTCACCTACGCGCCGGTCCTCAAGGAAGCTCCCGAGCCCGCGGGCACCCTGCCCACCGGCTTCCTCGCCGTCGATCTCGCCGTGCGTGGCGGCATGAACCTCTTCGACCCCGCCGTGCGTTCAGCCGAGGGCAAGTCCGTCTTCGCCCAGCTCACCGTCGGTGGTGAAAGAAGCCAGCACCCGGCCACCGGCAGCGCCATGCTCGGCGAGCAGATCCACAAGATCGATGGCAGCGACGCGCGCCTGATCATCGCGTCCAACGGCGGCTCCGACATGATCTATGTGCCCGCCGGCGATCCCGCCATCGTTCAGGCCACGCTCCGCCAACTCGTGCAGTTCGACTACATCGGTGGCCTTTTCGTCGATGACCGCTTTTGCGCCGATCCCGCCATCTGCGCGGGTGCGCTGCCCATGAGCACCATCGGCCTCGTCGGTTCCAGCAAGGTTCCCCGTCCCGCCATCGTCGTCACCTACAAGGTCTTTTACCCGCGGTCGGGCGACCTGCAAAGCGCCGCCCAGATCTCCGACACCACGCTCCAGGAAGGGCAGGGCATGCACGGCGGCTTCGGGCGTGAGCAGACCTTCAACAACATGGCCGCCATCGGCCCCGACTTCAAAAAGGGCTTTGCCGACGAGTCACCCATGGGCAACATCGATCTCGCGCCCACCCTCGCCAGAGTGCTCGGCCTCATGTTGCCCTCGGTAGGCAGCCTGCGCGGTCGCGTACTCGCGGAAGCGATGCCCGGCGGCATCGTCCTGAAGCCTGAACCGGGCAAGCTGCAGGTTTCCGCACCCAGCGAAGGCGGCATGACGACGGTCCTCGAGTATCAGCAGATGCAGGGTGTCAGCTACTTCGATCGCGCCTGCTTTGTCGCCAAAGGAGCAAACACCTGCAAGTAGGTCCAGGTTGCTGCCTTGTCGGCGTGGCTCGTTCCCCGATCCATGCATCAGACAGGGAGAATAAGGGAGAGTTCATGTCTGACCGCCTCAAGATGCAGGACCCGCGCAAGCAGTACCCGCAGCCGCCGTTCAAGAAGCAACCCCAGCCCGTGCCCGGTCTGGCCCGCGAAATGAATCCCAAGCCCGACCATGGCGAAACCAGCTACGAAGGTCATGGCCGCCTGAAAGGCCGCAAAGCCCTCATCACTGGCGGCGATTCCGGCATCGGCCGCGCCGTGGCCATCGCTTTTGCCCGCGAGGGAGCCGACGTGGCCATAGGCTACCTGCCGGTCGAGGAGCCCGATGCGAAAGAAGTCATCGCCCTGATTAAGGATGCCGGGCGCAAAGCGATCGCCCTGCCGGGTGATATTCAGCAGGAGTCGTTCTGCACCTCGCTGGTCGAGCAGGCCGTCAAGCAACTCGGAGGCCTCGACATCCTGGTCTGCAACGCAGCCGCCCAGACTACCGAGCCGGCCTTGGCCGACATTACCACCGAGCAGTTCGACCGCACCCTCAAGACCAATCTTTACGGCCTCTTCTGGATCACCAAGGCTGCCATTCCGCACCTTCCAGCCGGTGCGTCGATCATCAACACCACGTCGGTCCAGGCCTATCATCCTTCGCTTGGCCTGGCGGACTATGCCATGACCAAGGCGGGCATCGCCGACTTCACCAAGACCATCGCCAAGCAGCTGATCGAGAAGGGAATCCGCGTCAACGGCGTAGCCCCGGGCCCGTTCTGGACACCGCTTCAGCCCAGCGGCGGCCAGACCCAGGACAAGCTCACCAAGCTCGGCACCACCGTGCCCATGGGACGCCCCGGCCAGCCTGTGGAACTCGCACCCATTTACGTCCTCCTCGCATCCCAGGAGGGCAGCTACATCACCGGCGAAATCTACGGAGCCACGGGCGGTACCGGTATCGCCTGAGCGCTTCTCTTTGCCGCCACCGAAAGGACTTGTCTTGCAGACTGCAGTTCCAGCCAACACACGCGTCATCATCGTAGGCGGAGGCTTTGGCGGACGCGACGCCGCCATCCGGCTCGCCCGCCTGCTCCCCGGCAGCGCACACATCGTGCTCATCGACCGCAACGATTATCTGCTCTACACGCCCATGCTCACCGAGGTGGCCGGCCGCTCGGTCGCGCCTTTACACATCCAGGCTCCGACAAAGAACCTTCCTGAGCGGATCGAGTTTGTCTGCGGCGAGGTCGTCGGCGCAGACTTGCATACCCGCACCGTCACCCTCGCTTCCGGCCGCTCGCTCACGGCAGACCATCTTCTCTTCGCCCTTGGATCCACCACCAACTTTCACGATGTCCCGGGTGCCCGCGAGCACAGCGTCACCATGAAAACCCTTGACGACGCGCGGAGCGTCCGCACTCTGGCCCAGCGCAACGTAGAGCTTGCGGCACTTGAGCCCGATCCGCTTCTCCGCAAACGCCTGCTTACCTTCGTCGTGGCGGGCGGGGGCTACACGGGCGTAGAAACGATAGCCTCGGTCGCGGACCTGGTCTACGACACCGCAGAGCTTCACGGCATCGGGCGGCACGAGATCACCCTTACGATCATCGAGCCGGGGAAGTCTCTGATGTCCGAGATGCCTGCGGCCCTGCAGGCTTACGGCAAGCAACAGCTTGAGAAGGCCGGGGTACTTGTCATGCTCGGCACCGAGGTGGAGAAGGTTGAAGGTCCGACCGTCTGCATGGCCGATGGCAAGTCTCTCGATGCCGGGCTCCTTATCTGGGACACCGGGATTACACCCGTACCCCTGGTTGCCGAGCTTGGCGCGCCACTGGGCAAGAAGCACGGCCTGGCAGTCGACAGCACCTTCGCCCTGCCTGGCTTTCCCGGTGTGTGGGCGATCGGCGATTGCGCCGAAATCCCCAAGCCGTTTGCCATAGGCAAATTTTTTGAGCCCACCGCGCAGAACGCCACCCGTGAAGGAACCCTTGCGGCGGAAAACATCTATGCTGCCCTCCGGCACCGCCCACGCCGTCCCTTCACCTTCAAGCAGATCGGTGAGTTGGCCGTCGTCTCACGCCACACCGGGGTGGCTAACGTATTCGGCCTGCAATTTACCGGTCCATTCGCCTGGCTGATGTGGCGCGCCATTTACCTTGCCAAGATGCCGGGGCTTGCGCAAAAGGCCGGCATCCTTGCGGACTGGCTGCGCCTTGCCTTCGGGCGGCAGAACGTTCCTACCCTCCGCTACCTGCCGCGGGATCACAAGGAGTACGCACGCAAGCTCATCGATCTCAAGCCAACACAACCGCTCTCGTAAGACCAGCACGCCAGGAGTACGCATGAGCACCCCCGCCACCCAGCAGGAACTCGATCTCATCCACGAATACTGGTCCGCCGCAAACTTCCTTTCGGTCGGCCAGATCTATCTGCGCGACAATCCCTTGCTCGAGCGCCCGCTTACCGTCGACGACATCAAGCCACGTCTGCTCGGCCATTTCGGCACCACGCCCGGGCTCAACTTCATCTACGTCCACCTTAACCGGCTCATCCGCAACACGCAGGCAAACATCCTGTACCTCGTCGGTCCGGGTCACGGCGCGCCCGGCATTCTCGCCAACACCTTTCTGGAAGGCACGTATACCGAGTTGTACCCCGATATCTCCCGTGACAAGGACGGCATCAAGCGATTCTTCAAGCAATTCTCGTGGCCCTATGGCATCCCTTCGCACGACGCGCCCAACGTACCCGGCTCCATCTCGGAAGGCGGCGAGCTCGGCTACTCCATCGTCCACGCGTTTGGCGCGGCGTTCGATAATCCTCACCTCATCGTCGCCTGCGTCGTAGGCGATGGCGAGGCGGAGACCGGTACGCTCGCCGCTTCCTGGCATTCGAACAAGTGGCTCAACCCCATCAGCGATGGCGCCGTTCTCCCCATTCTTCACCTCAACGGCTACAAGATCGCCAATCCAACCGTCCTCGCGCGCATCCCGCAGGATGAGCTCGCCGCCCTAATGACCGGCTACGGCTGGGAGCCGCACTTCATCGAAGGAGACGACCCCGCCACCATGCACAGGCAGATGGCGGAGATGATGGACTTGCTCTACGACAAGATCCGCGCCATCCAGAAGCAGGCCCGCGATAGCAATGACGCCACGCGCCCGCGCTGGCCTATGCTCGTCATGAAGACCCCCAAGGGTTGGACCGGGCCCAAGTTCGTCGATGGCAAGCAGATCGAAGGCACCTGGCGCGCCCACCAGGTGCCGCTTGAAGAAGTACGCACGAATCCCGAACACCTGGTGCTGCTTGAGGATTGGCTGCGCTCCTACAATCCGCAAAAGGTGTTCGACCCAAACGGCCACTTTCGTGAGGACCTTTTCGCCATCGCACCCAAGGGCAAGCTGCGCCTGGGCATGAACGAGCATGCCAACGGCGGGCTGCTCCTCAAGCCACTTGAGCTGCCCAACTTCCGCGCGTACGCCGTGGCCTGCGACGCCCCCTGCGACAAGGAAGTCTCAGCTACCGCTGTCCTCGGCGATTATCTCCGCGACGTCACAAAGCATAATCTCGCCACCAGAAACTTCCGCGTCTTCGGACCGGACGAGACCGCCTCCAATCGCCTGCAGGCCATCTTCGAAGTATCCGGCAAACGCTGGGATGCCGAAGTCGAGCCCGTCGACGAAAACCTCTCAGCAGACGGCCGCGTGATGGAGGTTCTCTCGGAAAACCTCTGCGAAGGCTGGTTGGAAGGCTATCTGCTCACCGGCCGCCATGGCTACTTTTCCTGCTACGAAGCCTTCATCCACATCATCGACTCCATGTTCAACCAGCATGCCAAGTGGATCAAGGAGTCGCGCCCCATCACCTGGCGCAGGCCCATCGCGTCGCTCAACTACCTCCTCAGCTCGCACGTATGGCGTCAGGATCATAACGGTTTTTCGCACCAGGACCCGGGCTTCATCGATCACGTCGCCAACAAGCACTCAGACACCGTGCGAATCTATCTCGCGCCCGATGCCAACACGCTTCTCGCCATCACCGACCACGTCCTGCGCACCCGCGATTACATCAATCTCACCATTGCCGGCAAGCAGCCCGCGCCGGTGTTTCTCGATATCGAAGCCGCGGTTCGTCACGTTATTGCCGGGGTGGGTAGCTGGCAGTGGGCCGGCAACACTCCCGACGATCAGGAGCCCGACGTCGTTATGGCATGCGCAGGTGACGTCCCCACGCTCGAAACGCTGGCCGCCGTAACGGTTCTGCGCGACTGGGTTCCCGACTGCAAGATCCGCGTCGTCAACGTAGTCGACCTCTTCACGCTGGAAACCCCCACCCAGCACCCGCACGGTATTTCCGACGAGGACTTTGACCGTCTCTTCACCCTCGACAAGCCCGTGATCTTCGCTTTTCACGGCTATCCCACCATCGTGCACAAGCTTACCTACAAGCGCAAGAACCACGAGAACATGCACGTCCACGGCTTCATTGAAGAGGGAACGACGACGACTCCCTTCGACATGACCGTCCTCAACAAGCTCGACCGCTTCACCCTCGCGCTCGATGCGGTCGAGAACATCCCGCGCTTCAAGGACCGCGTCCACGAAGCCCGCCAGAAGCACTCCGAGCAGATCGAGCGCCACAAGCTCTACGTCTCCGAAAATGGAGAAGATATGCCGGAGGTCCGCGACTGGAAGTGGAGCGCCCACTCACCATCCCTCGCACCAACCGACAACCCGTCCTAAACCTCGCGTCCTCCGTCTTCTCCCTAGCGACCTCAGCGTACGCCGCCACCTGTTTTCACCATGCCCATCCTTACTATCAATTCCGGCTCGTCGTCCCTCAAGTTCGGCCTCTACGCCGACGATGCCCGTTCCATCCTGCTCACCGGCAGCGCGACGAAGATCGGCAAGTCACAATCCTCGCTCGAGATCAAAGACGCTGAGGGCCGCTCGGTCCACAAGGCCGACACGGCGATGGCCCACCAGCAGGACGCCCTCGCCGCCATCCAACCGCATCTTTCCCAGCCCGTCACTGCCATCGGGCACCGTATCGTTCACGGCGGTCCGCACCTTGTCACTCACCAGCGGCTCACGCCCGAGGTCCTCACAACCCTGAAGCAGTCCGTCCACTTCGCCCCGCTGCACATCCCACCCGCCCTCGAGCTTATTGAAGCCACCAGGAAGCTCTTTCCCGGCGTCGCTCAGTTCGCCTGCTTCGATACCGCCTTCCACCAAACCATGCCGCCCGAGGCCTTTACTTATGCAATCCCCGAAGCCTACCGTCAGGCCGGCATCCGCCGCTACGGCTTTCACGGCCTGTCCTACGAGTCGATTGTCCAGGCGCTCCAGCCCAACGTTCCCGCCAAACTCATCGTCGCCCATCTGGGCAGCGGTTCGAGCGTCTGCGCCATCCGCGACGGCCGCTCGGTCGATACCAGCATGGGCGTGAGCCCCACCGGCGGCATTGTGATGGGCACCCGCTCGGGCGACCTCGACCCCGGCGTTCTGCTTCTCCTCGAACGCAAACTCACCTCCGAACTCTCCGGCCTCAGCCCGGACAAGGTCGAGTCCCTGCTGAACCACGACTCCGGTCTCCAGGCCCTTGCCCACGACTCCGATATGCAAGCCCTTCTCAGCCGCCATGATCCCGAAGCTCAGCTCGCGGTGAACATCTTTTGCCGCGAAGTCGCCAAGACGATCGCCGCTTATACAACGGTCCTCGGCGGGCTTGATATGCTCGTCTTCGCCGGGGGCATCGGCGAGCACAGCCAACCCATCCGCCAGAACATCTTCGGCCGTCTTGCCCACTTGCATCCACCCGAACCTCGTACCATTCCCGCCGACGAAGACGGCCAGATCGCCCGGCATGTTCAGGAGTTGAGTCTCGATTGAAATGAGCAGCGAACCCCGCTCAAGTCCGCATCCAACGGCTAAGAACGAAAGGAAGGCAACAACCATGAACATCCTCCACATCGATTCGAGCGTAGCCGGCGAGAAGTCAGTCGGCCGCCCTCTATCCGCCGCCGCCGCCGCAAAAATGGCGGAGATCAACCCTGGAGCCCAGATCGTCCGCCGCGACCTGATCGCCGAACCGCTTCGCCATTACACCGCCGTTCTGCGCGTGTTCGGCGACGAACCATCCAGGCTCGACCCCGATCAGCAGGCCGAGCTGAAAACAGGCGAAACGATCCTGGCGGAGTTCCTTGCGGCCGACATCCTGGTCATCGGGGCACCCATGTATAACTTTTCCATTCCCAGCCAGCTGAAGGCGTGGATTGACCTGATCGCCGTGGCCGGAAAGACGTTCCGCTACACGCCGACCGGTCCCCAGGGTCTCTGCGGCGGCAAGCGGGTTATTGTTATTTCCACGCGCGGCGGCCTTTACGGGCCGGGTTCCGGACGCGATCAATTCGACCATCAGGAGAAATACCTCAAGGATATTTTCAATTTCCTGGGTATTACCGACGTGACCATCATTCGCGCCGAAGGGATCGCCATCCCGGATAAGGCCGAGCCCGCCAAGGAAGCAGCCAGGCAGCAGATCGCAGAACTGAAGTAGCGCTCATCAGGATCGTACAAGGAGAACCGAATGCAGATCGCAATGGTAGGACTCGGCCGCATGGGCGCCAATATGGTTCGCCGCCTCATCAAGGGCGGCCACGAGTGCATCGTCTTTGACCACTCGCCCGAAGCCGTCGCCAACCTCGCCAAAGAGGGAGCCACGCCGTCCACCTCGCTCGAAGACATGTGCATCAAGCTCAAGACCCCGCGCGCTGTCTGGCTCATGGTTCCGGCCGGTGCCGTCGACGGAACCGTCAAGGATCTGCGCGATCACCTCGAAGCCGACGACATCATCATCGACGGCGGCAATTCCTACTATGTCGACGATATCCGCCGCGCCAAGGATGTCGTTACCTCCGGGCTCAAGTGGGTCGACGCCGGCACGTCGGGCGGCGTTTTCGGGCTCGATCGCGGCTACTGCCTGATGATCGGCGGCGACAATGCAGCCGTCCAGTACCTCGACCCCATCTTCAAATGCCTCGCACCCGGCAAAGGCTCGGTCGACCGCACGCCCGGCCGCGACAAGGTTGCGGCCAGCACTGCCGAGGAAGGCTACCTGCACTGCGGCCCCGCGGGTTCGGGTCACTTCGTCAAGATGGTTCATAACGGGATCGAGTACGGCATGATGGCCGCTTACGCCGAAGGCCTAAACATCCTCAAGCATGCGAATGTGGGCAAAACCAAGGAAACCATGGACGCCGAAACCGCGCCTATGCGCAACCCCGAGCTCTATCAGTATGATCTCGACATCCCGGATATCGCCGAGGTTTGGCGGCGCGGTTCGGTGGTGGCGTCCTGGCTGCTCGACCTTACCGCCGCATCACTGGTCGAGTCGCCTAATCTTGAGGGTTTTTCCGGCCGCGTTTCAGACTCCGGCGAAGGTCGTTGGACCACCATCGCCGCGATCGACGAAGGTGTGCCGGCAGATGTTCTCTCAGCCGCTCTCTTCGCCCGCTTCACCTCACAGGCAAACGCCATCTTCGCGGACAAACTGCTCTCGGCCATGCGCTTTCAGTTCGGCGGCCACAAGGAAAAGTCGCCAAGCTAAACCGAACCCGTCGTCATTCCCGAAGCGAATCTGCGGGTGACTCACGAAGCGTGGTGATGCCGCACATCCGGCATCACCACAGAACCAGCAAATCACCCCGAAAGGTTTGCATCTCCCATGCCCGATCCAGCTCCCGTCATCCCCGCTTCGTTGCTGACCATCTTCGGTGCGTCGGGCGATCTCACGCAGCGGCTCCTGCTCCCCTCCATTTACAATCTGGTTGCGGCGAAGGTGTTGCCGGACGACTTCCATCTGCTTGGTGTGGCTGTAGAAGACTGGGACGACGCCAAGTTCCGCGACCACATCACCGAGACCCTCAAACAGTTCTGGGGCTCCGATGCCAGTCCCGAAGTCATTGCCTCGCTCGCCCAGAGATCCAGCTACCGCAAAGCAAACTTCGACGATGCAGCCTCCTTCGACGCGCTCAAAGACGAGATCATCAATCTGGAAAAGGAGGCAAACACTGGTGGAAACCGCCTGTTCTACCTGGCGGTTGCGCCCAGCTTCATTGCCACCATTGCGGCTCAGCTTTCGCGTATCGGCATGCTTGCGGAAGATGGCAAATGCTGGCGCCGCCTCATCATCGAAAAGCCTTTTGGCCACGATTTTGCTTCCGCGGTCAAGCTCAACGCCGATCTGCAAGGCTCGCTGCGCGAAGACCAGATCTACCGTATCGATCACTTCGCCGGCAAGGATGCCGTCCAGGACCTGGCTGTTTTCCGCTTTTCAAATGCCCTCTTTGAGCCGCTCTGGAATCGCTCCATGATCGACAACGTGCAGATCACGGTAGCCGAAACCGTCGGCGTCGAAAAGCGCGCCGGCTATTATGAGCAATCCGGCGCCCTGCGCGACATGGTTCCTAACCACTGCGCTGAGCTTCTCTCGCTCGTCGCCATGGAGCCGCCCGTCTCCTTTTCGGCCGAGCACATGCGCGACAAGCAGGTCGAACTCCTGCAATCCGTGCGAAAGATCAAGCCCGAAGAAGTGCAGGAGTACGCTGTCCGGGGACAATATGGGCCGGGTCCGGTGGACGGCAAGCAGGTCCCGGGTTACCGCCAGGATCAGGGCGTCGCTTCCGACTCCGCCACGGAAACCTACGTCGCCATGCGCGTCGAGATCGACAACTGGCGCTGGTCCGGTACGCCCTTTTACATCCGCACCGGCAAGCGGCTCGCCTGCGCCCTCACTGAGATCGTCGTCACCTTCCGCCAGCCGCCGGCGCGCCTTTTCCCCAATGACGGCTCCAGCGAGCAGGCTCCCAATCAGCTTATCTTCAACCTGCAGCCTCACCCTGCTATCCGGCTCTCGTTCGGCGCCAAGGCCCCGGGCATGGATACCGTCGTCACCCAGGAATCCATGAGCATGAACTTCGCCGCCGGTCCGTTCGGCGAACATGCCAAAGGCTACGAGCGCCTGCTCCGCGACGCCATGATCGGCAACACCACCCTCTTCCAGCGCGCAGAATTTGTCGAGCAGGGTTGGCGCATGGTGCAGCCCCTCCTCGATGCCTGGTCCTCTAACAAACCGGGGGATTTCCCCAACTACCCAGCCGGCTCGACCGGACCCAGAGCCGCCGACGAGTTGCTTTCGGTCCGCGGACGCTGCTGGCATTCGCTCGAGCAATAAGAATGCCGGATTAGTCGTCCCCTCACACGCCATTGTCATCCTGAGCGGAGTCTGGCGGGTCTCTTCGCTAAACGCAGTCGAAGGACCTGCGTTTTTACTGGGATCCTGGCGGTCAGGGCAAAACAAGGTCTTTCCGCAGTAAATGTGGCTCAACCGGTATTCTCCACGGACGAAGCCACACTGCCTGAGCGACAAAGAAACGTGCCTTCCTGCAGACTCACGTTCTTCCTTCTAGCCGCACTGATCGCCGTTGCCTCCGCTTCCGCCCAAACCACCTCCATCTCAACCGGTGGCGGTCCCGTCGATTACTACATTCTCGCCGGCCCGCAGCCCAAACATGTGCTTGAAAGCTATGCCTGGCTCACCGCTCTTCCGCCGCTTCAGCCTCTCTGGTCGCTCGGCTTCCAGCAAAGCCGCTACAGCTACACTCCTGCCTCCAGCTCAGGCAGATTGCCGACAGGCTCTGCGCCGACCGCATTCCCGCTGACGCTCTCTGGCTCGACATCGACTTCCAGCAGGATCACCGCCCCTCACCATCAATCCTGCCACCTTCCCCAACATGCCCGGACTGCTCAGCGATCTTCGCGCCGAGCAGTTCCACACCACAGCCATCACCGACCTCCACATCGCCCAAGCCCCGCACATCGGCTACAAGCCCTACTACACCGGCAAAGCTCTCCTCTTCGGCAAGAGCGACGCCTTTCGTCAAACAGCCAGATGGCAGCGACTACGTCGGCAAGGTCTGGCCCGGCCCATCCGTCTTCCCCGACTTTACCGACCCACAGGTCCGCCACTGGTTCGGCAGCCTGTACAAGCCGTTCGTGCAGGCTGGCTTCTCCGGCTTCTGGGACGATATGAACGAGCCCGCCACCTTCGTCGAACCCGACCACACCCTGACGCTCGACGCCGTGCACCGCATTGCCGGCGACGGCTTCAACCCGCGGACGGCTCTCCACACCGAAATCCACAATGTCTACGGCATGGAAGACAGCCGCGCCACCTTCGAAGGCGTCCTTGCCCTGCGCCCCGGCGAGCGGCCCTTCGTCATGTCGCGCGCCGCCTTCGCCGGCAGCCAGCGCTACGGCGTCACGTGGACGGGCGATAACTCCAGCACATGGAACCACCTCAAGCTCAGCTCGACCATGCTGCTCAATCTCGGCCTCAGCGGCTTTTCTTTCGCGGGCGCGGATGTCGGGGGCTTCGTCGGCTCGCCCTCGCCCGAGCTTCTCACCAAGTGGATCGAAATTGCAGCCTTCCAGCCCATCGATCGCGACCACAGCAACAAGCAGGGTCGCGACCAGGAGGTCTGGGGCGACGGCCCCGAGCAGGAAGCCATCCGTCGCCACTTCATCGAGCCCGCTACCGCCTGCTGCCCTATCTCTACACCCTCGCCGAGGAGTCGTCACGCACTGGCATCCCCATGATGCGCCCGCTGTTCCTCGAGTTTCCCGAAGATCTCGACAAGGGCGACCCGCTCGACACGGGTCGTCAGCCCGCCGGCGAGTTCCTGCTCGGCCCTGACCTGCTCGTCGCTCCCGGCGCCTACCCCGACAAAATCAGCAAGTACCGCCCGCTTCTGCCAGGCACAGGCTGGTACGACTTCTGGACTGGCGAGCGCGTCCCCAAGCCAAATGCGGACAACCGCGACGCGCTGCCCAACGGCAACGAAGAAAATGAAGTTCCGCCCGATCCAACGCTCATCAACCCAACGAACGATCGGCTGCCCGTCTACGTCCGCCCCGGCTCCATCCTTCCTATGCAGGCTGTGGTGCAGAGCACCGGCGAAATCCCGCCGGCCCCCTGGAAGTGCACATCTTCCCCTCGCCCGAGCGCTGCGAAGGCACGCTCTACAACGACGACGGCCACTCCTTCGCCTATAAACAGGCGACTTTCTGCGTCTCCACTACACCTGCACCCAGACCACCGCCACCCTCAGGGTCACCATCGGGGCCCGCGAGGGAACCCATCCGCCCTGGTGGTCGCAGCAGGAGCTCATCATCCACGACTGGACGTCCGCCCGCTTCACCGCCACGCTCGCAGGCTCCACGCCACCCCTCAGCAAACGATACGATCCAGCCACCCACACCCTGCATTTCCTGCTGGGCGAGACAGCCACGGCCCACACCCTGAAGCTGACCGGCTGGCAACCCCAACCGCAGTAGCATGGTGTCTTTGTTGTCATTCCGCAGGAATCTGCGGTCGCTTTGCTGTTGCCTGACGACCCATTATCAATAGCGCAGCCTTAATAGTTAGCCAACGGAGCAGCATTCTTCAGCCGGGCCTCAATCGCGCTGCGATCCCGAGTCGACATCCGGTCGCTCGCCACCACGCCGTCCCGGATCGTGACCACACGGTGCGCATACTCCGCGATATCCGGCTCATGCGTCACCAGCACGATCGTATTGCCCTGGGCATGCAGGTCGTCGAATAGTGCCATAATTTCGTCACCTGTGCGCGAATCCAGGTTACCCGTCGGCTCGTCGGCTAGGATGATACTGGGCCGGTTCACCAGCGCTCGCGCAATCGCCACGCGCTGCCTCTGACCGCCCGAAAGCTCATTCGGCTTGTGCATCATGCGCGTCCCCAGGTTCACGCTTTCGAGCACCGCCTTCGCCCGCGCCGTCCGCTCGGCCGCCGGCGTTCCGTTATAGATCAGCGGAAGCTCCACATTGTGCAGGGAAGTGGCGCGGGCCAGCAAATTGAATGTCTGGAACACAAAGCCGATTTCCTTGTTGCGAATCCGCGCCAGCTCGTCATCATTCAACTGCGACACGTCATGCCCGTTCAGCCAGTACTTGCCCTGCGAGGGTGAATCCAGGCAGCCGATCAGGTTCATCAACGTCGATTTGCCCGAGCCCGAAGGTCCCATAATCGCCACATATTCATTGTGGCGGATCCGCAGGTTTACCCCGCGCAGCGCATGTACCTGCTGGTCGCCCATCTCGTACGTCTTCCACAGGTTGCTCGTCACGATCACGTCGCCATCGTGCGGGCCATCGGCGTTCACCAACCCGGGTTCCATCTCCACCGCAGAAGCCATGATGCCCCCATCAATTTCCCAGAAAGCCTTGCACTACATGTCGTCATTCCCGCAGGAATCTGCGGTTGTCTTTCTATTCCGTCACCAATGCTAAGTCTTCGGCGCATCCACATTGCCCGTGCTGTTATCCGGTTTGACGGCTGTCCCGCTTTTCAGCGAGCGCAGCACCTTATAAAGCCCCGTCACAATCGTCTCGTTTTGCGAGAGGCCGCTGGTGACTTCGATGTCCGTCGCGCCTGTCACCCCAGTCGTCACCGGCACAAAGACCGCTCGCTTTTTGCCACGCTCTTCTTTCAGTACATACACGCCTTGTTCGAGCACCGGCTTCTTCACCGTGCTCATGCTCACGGGCGTCACCCCGGCCGGCGGACGCCCACCATTCTGCGCCAGCGCCTGCTCGGCCGCTATATCGCGCTGCACCAGCGCCTGAATCGGGATCGAGAGGGCATTTGACCGGCGTGCCGTCGTGATCTTGGCCGTTGCCGAGAGCCCCGGCTTCAACTCGTCATTTTTCGCCGTATCGTTCTGCGCATTGTCGATCGTCACCACGACTTTGAAGTCCTTGGCCTCTTCCGTCCCGGTCGTCGATTGCGAAGTCGCCACACCCGTGGTCCGCAACAGCGCCTGGTCCCCGACCTCCGTCACATGCCCCTTGAACACGCGGCCCGGCAGGGCATCCACCGTCACCTCCGCCGGCTGGTTCAACGATACGTTGACAATGTCAGTCTCATCCACCTTCACCTCGGCCGTAATCACGCTCATATCGGCCAGCGTCATCAGGGTCGAGCCTTCCGCGTTCTGGATGCCCGTCACCATCGTTTCGCCTTCGCGCACAGGCACGTTGGTCACCAGACCGTCGAACGGCGCGCGCGAAATCGTCTTGTCTAGCGCATCGAAGTTCGACCGCTGCGCCGCCGTAGCCTGGTTCACCTTTGCCCGCTGCGAGTCGGTCGTCGCCCTGGCCTGCGTCAGGGCCGCCTGCCGCTGCGCCAGTGTTGCGGTCGACGTATCGAACGAGGCCTTCTTCGAATCGAAATCCTGCTTCGCGATCAGCTTCTCGTTATACAGCTCCTGCGCCCGGTTGAAGTCGAGCCGTCGCTGCTCGAGGTCCGCCTGTGCCGCCTGGATGTTGGCCGCGGCTGTCTGCTCTGCCGCCACGTCCGAGCTTACGTCCGTTCGGGTGCTCGTGATGGTCGCCTGCTGCGCCGCCACGGTCGCGCTCGGCTGCACGTTTTCGAGCGTCGCCAGCACCGCGCCCGCCTTCACGTGGTCGCCTTCCTGCACGTTCAGCTTGGTGATCCGGCCGAACGCCGTCGCGCCGATGTTCACATAGGTCTTCGGCTTGATCTGCCCGGTCCCGCTTACGATCGCTACCAGATCCTCGCGGCCCACGGTCGTCGTCGTCACCTTGATCACGTTGCTTTGGCCATAGATTACGGTGGCGGCCACCACCCCGCCCAGGACCACTACAATCAACACCGTAATCAGAATCTTCTTCGCGCTCATCGTCCCTTTCTCACTCTGCCCGTGCAGTGTGCCGGCGTGCTAAGCCGGTCGGCACACCTGCTTCATGCAAACCCTACGCAGGCACACCTGAAAAGGTTCCTGCCAAGCCACAATCTTTCGTCTCCACAATGCCTTTTCTGCGGAACTAAGTCCAACACGCAAGTCCCTAACTTCAGGCAGGTTCCGCATCCAGCTGAAAGCCTCGTATAAACCCGATCATAGCAGTCGAGGCAACAGTCCGCGTTTGAATCTTGCCTCAGTTGGGCCTACAATCTTGCTTATCAATCGCAGCGCCGCACATGTTTCAAGGAGCACCCAGGTTCCCGCCATGAAGATTCCCTTTCGCCTCTCCTTTTCTCGTCTCCTCGGCTTCTCTGTGCTGTGTGCGGGCCTTGCAGCGGGCGGTGTGCTGCCGTCGCATGCCTGGGCGCAGGACTCCAACCCCAATCCCTCCACTGAGGTCGATCGCAATCCGCCCGTCAACGACAAGCCCGACCCCACCCGGCGCGCCCTCACCGAGCGAGAGACGATCAATCAGCGCAGGAAGTTCAAGGACGAGCTCAAGGGGTCGTACAAGCAGTGGCTGGAGCAGGACGTCAAGTGGATCATCACCGACGACGAAATGAAAGCCTTCAAAAATCTCGCCAACGACGAAGAGCGTGACCGCTTCATCGAGAACTTCTGGCTGCGTCGCAATCCCAATCCGGATTCGCCCGAAAACGAGTTCCGCGAAGAGCATTACGCCCGCATCGCCTACGCCAACGAGCATTTCGCTGCCGGCAAGTCCGGCTGGCGCACCGACCGCGGCCACATGTACATCGCGTTCGGCAAGCCCGATTCCATTGACTCGCACCCCTCCGGCGGCTCCTACGACCGCCCTATCGAAGAAGGCGGCGGCAACACGTCCACCTTTCCGTTTGAGATCTGGCACTATCGCTATCTCGAGGGTATCGGCGACAACATCGACATTGAATTCGTCGACACCTGCCAGTGCGGCGACTACCACATGACCATTGACCGCTCGGAAAAGGACGCGCTATTGCACACTCCCGGCGCCGGCCTCACCCTCGCCGAATCCATGGGCCAGGCCAGCAAGGCCGACCGCTTCTCAAGCGGCGGGCTCGAAAACCTGGGCAAGGGAATCGGCACCAGCAACAACCAGAGCAAGCAGTTCGATCGCCTCGAAACCTTCGCCAAACTGCAGGCCGCGCCGGTCATCAAGTTCAAGGATCTCGAAGGCTACCTGGTCCAATCCAAAATTCTCTCCGGTCCGCCCTTCCTGTTCGACGTGCGCACCGACTACGTCAAGGTGACCAACGACACCGTTATCGTGCCGCTCACTCTGCAGATTCACAACAAGGACATCACCTTCAACACCAAGGACAACGTCTCGACCGGCACCGTCAACGTGCTTGGCCGCGTCACCACGGTCGCCGGACGCGTCATCCAGACCTTCGAGGAGACCGTTTCCGTGCAGTCGCCGAGCGAACTCCTCACGGCAGAGCAGCAGAAGCTGTCCGTTTACTGGAAGGCGCTGCCGCTCAAGCCCGGCCTCTACAAGGTGGATATCGTCATCAAGGACGTCAATAACCCCGATCACATCGGCACCTGGCGCCGCAGCATCAACGTGCCGGCCTATAACGACGACCTGCTCGCCCACTCGTCACTCATCCTGGCCGACCAGATGGAGCGCGTGCCCTCGAAGGATATCGGTGCCGGCAACTTCGTCATCGGCAACACCCGCATTCGTCCGCGCGTCTCTAATGGGCCAACCTTGCCGGTTACCTTCCATCGTGGACAGAACCTCAACTTCTGGATGCAGGTCTATAACCTAGGCATAGGCGATAACAAACAGAACTCCGCCACCATCGAGTACCAGATCATGGACCTCGCCACCAATAAGTCGGTTCTCGACACCTCCGAGCAGACCAGCAAGCTCAACCCCAACGCCGACCAGGTGACGCTCGAAAAGAGTCTACCCCTGGCCAGCCTGCAGCCCGGCAAATATCAGGTTTCCATCAAGGTCAACGATGGGGTCAAGCGCCAGCAGTTCGCCGAGACCGCACCCTTCACCATCGATTAGAGCCACGCAGATTCCTTTCCTTGTTGTCATTCCCGAAGGGAATCTGCGGTTGACTTGTATTTCTTCTTTCCTTTAGCAGCTAACCCGCGAGCGCTTTATCTCCACATGCTCCCAACTGTCAATACCTCAAAAGTTCAGGTATGATTCCCCTACATGACATACAAGAGCCGGCAAACCGGACGGTGATTGCAGCACGAGCCTTGCATTTCACGAGCATGAGGGCGTTGATCTGACCGCGACTTTCACTCCATGCAGGCTTTTTCTTCGAGCGAGTAAGGCCGTCGACGCGCAGAGGACCGCCGTGCCACAGTTCCGGGAACGTGTTCGCATTCATCGTCTCGCAACGCTTCTCCTACTGGGGACGCTGCTATCGCTCGTGCCTCATCCGGCCCTCGCGGGAAACGGCCCCGCCTCCGTCACCGGCACCATCAAGGACTCGCAGGGTGTTGTCCAGCTTGGGGCCCTCGTCCAGGTTCTCACCGAGCATTCCATCACTGTCGCGACCGCCTTTACCGATCAACACGGTCACTACACCTTCGCCAATCTGCCCGCCGGCCGCTACATCGTTCGTGCCAGCCAGACCCTCTTCGTCCCGTCCACACGCGGGAACCTGCAACTGCAGGCCGGTGCCTCAGCGGTCGTCAACCTCACCCTAAGCGCCCTCTTCGACACCGCCTCCTGGCTTCCCGCCGAACGTCGTCAGGCCAATGAGCCCGACGATGACTGGAAGTGGACGCTGCGCTCGAATGCCAACCGTCCCATTCTGCGCATCCTTCAGGATGGTCAAATCCTCGAAGTCTCCTCGAGCGCCGCCGAGACCCGCCACCAGACCGCCATCACACGCGTACGTGCCACGGTCTCGAGCGGCGACGGAGGCTTCGGCGAGGGCGGCGTCCACAACATCGTCGCTCTTCGCCGCGGTTCTGAAGACGGCAGTGAAGCCATGCTGCGCGCCGATCTTGGCTCCGCCCAGCTGCCAAACGGCTACGGCACCTCGCAGGAGCTCCAGGCCGGGTACGCCCAGCGCCTCGGCTACGATGGCGCCGCCCGCACCGTCGTCACCTACAAATTCCATCCCGAGCTCATCGGTGCCGGCCTTACCAACGGCATCACCGTTCTTGCCGTCTCGACCGCTCAGCGCGCCAATCTTGGCGACCTGGTTGAAGTCGAGGCCGGCGGCACGCTCGAGTCTGTCCGCACCTCCGCCGTGGCGCTCGCAGCTCATCCCTTCCTTCGCCTCAGCACCCATGTGGGTGGCGGATGGACCATCCGCTATCGCCTCGCAACCGATCGCACCGTCGAGGGCTTCGACGATGTCACGGTAGGCCGCAGCGAAGTGCCCGTCGCCCTCGTGCGCAACGGCCATCTCACGCTCGAGCAGGGAAGCCACAACGAGGCTTCGGTGTCGCACGTCGCAGGC
This sequence comes from uncultured Granulicella sp., assembly GCA_964282835.1. Classification (GTDB taxonomy): domain Bacteria; phylum Acidobacteriota; class Terriglobia; order Terriglobales; family Acidobacteriaceae; genus Edaphobacter. Next base: position 2,538,608 of record OZ196157.1, on the reverse strand, counting down.
CAGGGAACCTTCGAAGCGGTTTACTTCCACGATCAGATTGGCGAGGCCACCATCTCGGGCGGCGGAGCCTCGGCACCCATTCAGCCCAACTCCAGCTCTCACCCCACCCTGCTGTCCACCCCGGGCTCGACCCCGGAGATCGCCTTCGCCAATCCGGGCATGATCCTCGATCCCACCACAGGAACCTTCCGTACCCTTGCTGCCGGCTACCACGCCAGCGGGGCTCGCGTGACCGTCACAGCGCCCATCACGCCCGGCCTGTGGATCGCGGCAGAATACAGTGCCGGCACTGCTCTGGCCTCGACCTCCGGCCCCCAGGCCACTTACGCTGAGTCTCTTGCATCGCTCAAGCCGCATACCGGTCAGGCCGCGACCCTCGCCGTCAAAGGCAAGCTGATCGCCACCCAGACCCAGCTTCGCGCTTCCTACCGCTGGCAGCCCGCCCAGCTGGTTACCGCAATCGATCCCTACAGCGCCTTCGCCGACCAGGCATTTCTCAGCTGCAGCATTCGCCAGCCGATCCACATGTCAGAACACCTGCCCCAGGGGCTGGCCGCCACCATCGACGTCACCAACCTGCTTGCAGAGGGCTACCGTCCCTTCCTCTCCGCCGACGGCCAGACCCTCTATTTCGCCCAGGCACCACGCACCATCCAGGCTGGCCTCTCCTTCACGTTCTGAACCCACAACAAAGCGTCACGACATCTCGCCTGCCTTGTGGTCATTCCCGAAGGGAATCTGCTTTCCTCCCTCGGCGGTCTCAGCTCTCCAAAGCCAGCCGCATTAGATAATCCTGCGAGCTGAACACCTCGCCCGTCTTTTCCACTCGACGATACTCCCCATCCGCACCCAGCACCCGGGCCTTCACGTTGTCTTTCAGATAGCTCCCCAGGATCTCTTCACGCAACCTACCCGCAAGCTGCGCATCCTGCACCGGAAACACCACCTCGCATCGCTCATAGAGATTACGCGACATCCAGTCCGCGCTCCCGCAGAAGACCTCTCCCTTGCCCCCGTTGGCAAAGTCGAAAATCCGGCTGTGCTCCAGGTATCGCCCAACAATCGATCGCACGCGAATGCGTTCGCTCACCCCTTTCACCCCCGGTCGCAGCGAGCACATACCCCGCACAATCAGGTCGATTTCTACCCCTGCCTGCGACGCCGCGTACAGCGCCTCCACCGTCTTCCGGTCCAGCAGCGCGTTCATCTTGGCCACGATGCGTGCCGGACGCTTCTTCCGCGCATGTTCCGCCTCACGGCCGATCAGATCCAGCAAATCAACCGCGAGCGTCACCGGGGCCACCAGCAGAGGTGCAAACTCAACCCCCCCGGACGAACTCTCTGCCTCTGATTCCGAAGTCAGGTAGTTGAAGACCGCACCCACGGCCTTCGTCGTCTCCGGCCTTGCCGTCAGCAGGCTGATGTCCGTATAGAACCGGGCCGTCACCGGGTTGTAGTTGCCCGTGCCCAGGTGCACATACCGCCGCACTTCGCCATCTGGATCTCGCCGCACCAGCAGGCTCAGCTTGCAGTGTGTCTTCAGCCCCACCACCCCGTGGAACACCCCCACCCCGGCGTCCTCCAACTCGCGCGCCCAGCGTATGTTTGAGTCCTCGTCGAAGCGCGCCATCAATTCCACCACAACCGTCACATCCTTGCTTTGCGCCGCCTCAATTAGCGCCCGGAAGATCGGCGAGTCCTTGCTCGTCCGGTAGAGCGTCTGCTTCATCGTGATCACGCGTTCATCCCGCGCTCCGGCCGCCACAAATTCTTCCACCGTCCGGTAGCTGTCAAAGGGATGGTGCAGCAGCACATCCTTCTCCCGGAGTTCCGCAAACAGATCTTCCGCGCCCGCCCGCAGCTTGTAGCTTCTACCCGTAAACGAAGGGAACTTCAAGCCTGGCAGCTTGGTCTCGCTATACATATTCATCAGCCGTGAAAGGTTCACCGGACCGTCGGTGCGGAACACCTGCCACGACTCCAGCTCGAAATTTTCCCGCAGCCGGTCTGCGATCTCATCCGGCGCCTCGGCCTCGATCTCCAGCCTCACCGCGTCGCCTTTGCGGCGGTTATGCAGCTCTTCGCGCACACTTTCGAGCACGCTTCGGCTCTCTTCTTCCTGCATATACAGATTGCTGTTGCGCGTCACCCGAAAGGCCGCCTTGCCCAGCACCTCGTAGCCCCGATACATCCGTTCCACCTGCGCTTCGATCAGTTCATGCAGGAAGATAAAGTCGGTCCGGCCCTTCTTGGACGGCAGACACACCAGCCTCGGGAGGCTGCGCGGCACCGTCACCACGCCCAGCACCTTGCTTCCTTTCTGCTTCTTGCCGCTCACCTCGGCATGCTTGTTGCGCTTGTGCCGCAGCAGCAGCGCCACGCAAAGCGCCTTGTTCAAGACCCGCGGAAACGGGTGCGAGGGGTCGATCGTTACCGGCGTCAGCAGCGGGTCCACCTCGCGCTCGTAAAAGCTCTCCGCGTAGGCCCGCGCCTTGGGCCCAAGCTTCTTCCAGCGCAGCACCCGCACCTGCTGCTTTTCGAGCTCCGGCAGCAACTGCTCGTTCCAGCACGCATATTGCGCCTTTACAAATTGCGCAATCAACCGGCTTACACGCTCCAGCCGTTCTTCATCCGTGAGGCCTTCTTCGTCCGGCGTGCCCCCTACGCCGTCTTCGACCCGTTGCATCGTCCCAGCCACCCGAATCTCGACAAACTCATCCAGGTTGCTCGCCGTGATTGCCAGAAACTTCACCCGTTCCAGCAGCGGGTTGGTGGCGTCCTGCGCTTCCTCGAGCACCCTCCAGTTGAACTTCAACCAGCTCTCGTCCCGGTGCAGAAACATGTCCGCCGCCAGCGGCTTCTTCACCCGGCCGCTCACCTTCCGCAGGCTCGCCGTTCGCGTCACGATGCCGGGCTGCGTACCCTCTACCGGGTCCAACTGCGCCTCCTGCTCGAGGCCCGTATCGTTCTCCTCCTCCATTTCCGGCGTCCTGCCTGCTTGCTCCGTCATTGTGCGTTCCTTTGGGCGTCCCTGCTGATCTGTCCCTTCGCAGAATAACGTCTTTCTGTGAGCAAACGATGATTGCGGCCACCTTTCACACCATCCGCCATCTCAACTCAAGTACCATGCAGTCATAGGAGAACTTCACTCATGCGCACCGCCACCCTTCGCGGCTTCATCCTCACCACCGCCTTCGCTGCTTCATCCTGCTTCGCCTTCGCCCAGGTAGGACAAGATACCAAGAACGCAGCCGACGATACCGGCCACGCCGTCAAGAGCGGCACCGAGCACACCGCCCACACCACCAAGCGTGTCACCCGGAAGACTTACCACGGTACCAAGCATGTCGCCAGAAAGACCGGTCACGTCACCAAGGACGTCGCCAAGGACACCGCGCACGATACCAAGAGCGTCGCTAAGGATACCGCGCACGGAACCGAGAAGGGCTTCGACAAAGTCACCGGCCACTAAGACCCCGGATCGGCTACTTCCTACTCGCCACCAAGCTGGGCGCCCCAGGTCTCGCGTCTGAGACCTGGGGTTCCTGACCGGCCTCGGTCCTGGACCGGAGAAGTAAACTCCGCACCCCAGACGACCCCAGCCGCCACCCACACCAACGTCACCCAGAACAGGTCCGCTCCGAGCAGATGCACAATTTGCATCCACGTCGGCGCAAGCAGCAGTACATCCCCAACGCCAAGCACAAACTGAGCTGCCAGCAGCCATCCCAGCAATCCACGAGCGCCCGGACGGCCCTTCCACAGCAACCACACAACGAACCCAGTCGCCACCACCGCGCTCGCCGGATGCACTCCCCGCAGCCGCAGTAGCATGGGCGAAGCCGCGTCGAAATCCTGCGCAAACGCCGCCCGCAGGCTCGAAGCAGGGAACAGCGTATCCCCCAGTGCCGCCAGCGATCCACTCACCCCGACGATCAACGTAGCCGCCAGCCCGCAAGCTGCAAGCCAGCCGTCCTGTCCCATCTTCCGCAGTTCACTGCGACGCTGACCCATGCCGAGCATCGTCGCCGTCAGGGTCATGGCGGCCAGCAGCAGCAGGGTGTTGCTCAGATGCACCGAAAGCACCACGACCCGGCCCACGGACTGATTGCCCGTCACATACCCAAGCTTTACCAGCAGCGCTCCCAGAAAGGCCTCGTTCACCAGCAGCAGCGCCGACACCACCGCGAATACCCTGGCGGCCGCACCCCGCAGAGTCGCCCGCCAGGTCCAGGTCACCAGCACCACCATCGCCAGAACCGACCCCGTCACCATTTGGCGATGCGTAAACTCGATGATCGTGTGCCAGGTAGGCGATACCGGCACCACTACCCCATTACAAAGCGGCCAGTGATTGCCACACCCTGCCCCCGACCCGGTTGCCCGTACCAGTGCTCCCCAAAGCACCACCAGCACGTTATACCCAACCACACCCCAGGCGAAGCGCCGCGCCCCCACAATCCCCCGCAGCCGACCCGCCCTCACCCCACCCGCTATTGCCACACTTCCCATAGTCTTATTCTAGTCCCGCCACAAATCCGGGTGCCCCAGGTCTCGCCCCTGAGACCTGGGTCTTTGAGCCCGCCAACAGCCTTTAAAACCCTACTTGCCAGCCGCCAGCTCATTCGCCCGAGCCGTAGCCCGCTTTACCGCTTTGATCAACGTCACCCGCAATCCACCTTCTTCGAGTTCTAGAATTCCATCCACCGTGCATCCCGCCGGGGTCGTCACCTGGTCCTTCAGCAACGCCGGGTGGTATCCGGTTTCGAGCACCATGCGCGCACTCCCCAGCGTGGTCTGCGCCGCCAGCAGCGTCGCCACATCGCGCGGCAGCCCGACGTTCACCCCCGCCTCCGCCAGCGCCTCAATAATGATGTACAAAAACGCCGGCCCGCTTCCGCTCAGCCCCGTCACCGCGTCCATGTGCTTTTCATCCACCACCACCGTCCGGCCCACCGTGGCAAAAATTCTCTGCGCGATGCCCATCTGCTCTGCCGTCGCAAACCGCCCCGCACACAGTGCCGTCACCCCGGCGGAAATGAGCGCCGGCGTATTCGGCATGGCCCGCACCACCGCGAGCTCGCATCCCGCGGCCGCTTCAATCGCCGCCGTCGTCACTGAAGCCGCAAACGAAACCAGCATCTTCTCCCGCGTCAGCCCACCCTGGATTTCTTCCACCAGCCCCGGCACCTGCACCGGCTTCACGCCCAGCAGAATCACATCCGCCCAAGCCGCGGCGGCGGCATTGTCCGTCCCCACCTCCACCCCAAGCTGCGCCGAAAGCGCCGTCGCCCGCTCCACATGCTGCACCGTCGCCACGATCTGTTCCGGCGCCAGCAGGCTGTTCTTCAAAAAGCCCTGCAGCAGGATCCCGCCCATTTTGCCCGCACCGAGCACCGCCACCTTCAAGCCCGGCAGCGCCGCCGTCATCCGCATCTCCACAATTTCGCTCATGTTCTAGAACTTACCAGAGCCCGCGTGAATCCAACCCACCATGGTCATTCATACCTTCCAGCTTCGTTTCAAGCCCCAGGTCACCCCGGAGCAGATCGATCGTGCCCTTACCGAAATTCGCGGCTTTCAGGGCCATGTTCCCGGCCTGCTCGAAACCCACATCGGCCTCAACTTCTCCGGCCGCTCGCGCGGCTTCACCTTCGGCGCCGCGATGAAGTTCACCGACCGCATTGCGCTTGAAACCTACGATATTAGCCCACTCCACCAGCAGCTCCTCGCCTGGCTCGTCCCGCTCATCGAAGCCGCCCAGGATGTCGACTTTGAAGCCTGACCCTACTCTCCAATCAGCTTGCAATCGATCGGCAACACCGAGTCCGCAATCGTACTCAGCGGCCCTTCGTAAATCCCGCACTCCAGCAGGTTATCCCCGCTTGACTTGCGGCCTGAGAAAACGTTGATCAGGATATTCGGAGTTCCATTTACCCACTTCAGGGCCTCCTGATTTGCTTGCACCTTGCTGAACCTCGCGGTGGCTCCCGGAGCCACTTCGACCTCCTGCTCTCCCAGTCCAATCACCTCTCCCATATCACTGGTCAGATTTTTCGGCGCTCCGGGCCTGGGCCCTCCTTCAAACGAAACGTCGACGACGATCGTTTCACGTCGCCTGGTTAAATCCGCCATCGCCCGGGGCGAAAGCCGTATCTTCACATCGAACCCGGGCAAGTCGCTCTTCGGCCCTGCCGCTGGCTGCACCTTTCGCGTACCACGGTCCTGCACACGCTCCGCCTTTTTGCACCCAGCCCCGAACAAAACCAGCGCCGCCACCAGACCCACGCTCGCCCGCATCACTTGCCTCCTGCCGCAATCCACGCATCCACCCGCGTCTCCAGCACATCGAGCGGCAGCGCCCCCGAGTCGATCACCACATCGTGGAAAGCCCGCAGATCGAACTTCGCCCCCAGCTTGTCCTTGGCCCGCGCCCGCAGTTCCAGAATCTTCAACTGGCCTATCTTGTACCCGAGCGCTTGGCCCGGCCAGGCAACGTAGCGGTCGACCTCCGCCTGCACGTTCGTCTCGTCAATCGCCGAGTGCTCGTGGAAGTAGTCAACCATCTGCTGCCGCGTCCAGTGCTCGCTGTGCACACCCGTATCCACTACCAGCCGGATCGCTCGCCAGATGTCCGCCTCCAGCCGCCCGTAGTCGCTCACCGGGTCCTGGTAGAACCCGATCTCCTTGCCCAGCCGCTCGCTATAAAGCGCCCAGCCTTCGACATACGCCGTGTACCCCAGGTACTTTCTGAACTCCGGCAGCCCGGTCAGTTCCTCGGCGATCGAAATCTGCAGATGGTGCCCGGGCACCCCTTCGTGATAACTGACCGCCTCGATCGGTGCCACCAGCCGCTCGGTCGCGTTGTAGGTGTTGATGTTCACCCGCCCCGGCCGCGAACCATCCGCTGTCCCCTGCGCATACCACGCCGCCGCCTGGTCCTTGCCCAGGTACGGCGGCATCTCCACCACTTCTAGCTGGTTCTTCGGCAGCCGCCCAAACAGCTCCGGCAGCTTCGGCTTCATCCCAGCTTCGTACCCCCGGTATCGTGTCAGCAGGTCTTCCTTGCTCGCCGGATGCATCTTCGGGTTCGCTTTTGCCGCCTCGCCAAAGCTCTTCACATCTGCAAAGCCCAGCTTCTTCACGATCGCCAGCATCTCGGCCTCGTCCCGCTTCACCTCGTCCAGCCCGATCTGGTGGATCTGCGCCGGCGTCTTGTCCGTCGTCGTCTCGCGCCGCACGCAAAACGCATAGTACGCATCGCCATCCGTGATCGATGCAATGCTCGGATCCTTCCGCGCAGCCGGAATCTCCGTCGAGCGCATGAACCTAGCAAAGCGCTGGTACGCCGGCAGCACCTGCGTCCCGATCGCCTCGAGCGCTGCGGCCGTAATGCGCTTCTGTTCTGCCGCCGGAATCCCAGCCGGAAACTTCTGCAAGGGAATCGCAAACGGGCTCTTCGCCGGGGTCGCCGAGGCCAGCTCTTCGGTCTGCTTCAGCACCTTCTCCATCAGGTAAGCCGGCTGCACCCGCCCGTCGTCGATGCCCGCCAGCAGGTTTTCGGTCGCCTGCCGGATCTGCACGGGCATCTTGCCCAGCCGTGCAATGTAATCGTCGTAATCCTTCACGGTTGCGAAGGGCCAGTCGGTCACCTCGCTCGGCAGGTCGGTGTGGATGCCGTGGAACTGGTTCACCGGCATCTCCCATTCCTTAAAGCGCGCGCCCTCTTCGTCCATCGTCAGCTCGCGCTCCATCAGCTGCGCCGAAAGCTTCTCTTGGTCCGTAAGCCCCGTCGTGTCGATCGTTTCCAGCCGCAACAGGTAAGCCCGTTCTCGCGCGAGTCCCGCCGCGATCGCTTGTGGAGAAAGGTCCGCAAGCTGGTCGTTATACCGCCGATCGCCTAGCGACGAAGCAAACTCCGGCGCATGCTTCAGCTGCTCTTCCCACATCTCCTTGAACAGGGAATTCAAGGTGGCGCTTCTCTGTTGCACACTCGTTGCCTGCGCGCCCGCCGCGCCCACCCAAAGCAAAGCCACCAAACCTACACTCAATCGCATACCAGCAGTTTACCGCTCTACCACCGTCGTCGCTCCACGATCCATGCGCCAGACTGTAAGCTCACAGCTCCAAAGCTCAAAGCACCCAAACCAGCCTTTCGCCCGAGCCGCCCGCCCTATCCCGCTTCCAGCATCCGGTAAAGTGTCGAACGGCTGATGCCCAGCATCTCCGCCGCCTTCAACTTGTTCCCCGCGCACCGCTCCAGCACCTCCAGCACATGCCGCTCAATCACCTCTTCCAGCCGCACCACCCCGGCGCCAGCCTCCACTCCACGCTCCAGCCGCAGCTCTCCACTGCGCGCAAATCCCTGGCACGCCCGCCAGAGCTCCGCCACGTTCCCCGGCCATCCATAGCGCGCCATTGTATCCAGGTCGAGCCGCCCCGTGCAGCCCAGGCGTCCAAGCATTCCCTCCACCATCGTCTCGAGATCCTCCATCCGCTCCCGCAGCGGAGCCACCCGCATCTCCAGCATTCCAACCCGTTCCAGCACCTCCGCCCGCAGCCTGCCGACCGCCACCATCCCGCGCGGCTCGCCCTCGCACGCCACCACCACCCGTGTCTCACGGCCCAGCGCGCTAAAGCGGTGCAGCAACTCCTCGTTCTTTTCCGTTCGCATTGCTCCCAGCCCGTGCAGATACACCAGGCCGCCAACATCCTTCCACCCACCCACAAATTCATCGATTGCCATCGCGCAGAAAGGACCTGCGCTCACCGGACTCAACCTGTGCAACTCACGCGCTACCGCCTGCTTGCCCACGCCCGGCTCGCCTACCAGCAGCACCGTTTTGAAGTGCGGCGCAAACCGCGCCATTTGCAACCGCAGCCGCCCCACCGCCGCCGAGTGCCCCACAAACACCTCAGCCGCAAACCCTTTACCGCTCTGTTCATCAATCGGCATCCTCCCTTTTATCGGCAGGGAATTGCTGATCATAAACGCGGCACAGATACGGGTGTCCCAGGTCTCGCTTCCGAGACCTGGGTTCTCCGCCGGCCTAAACCGCGCTCTTGGCGCAATAGGTATCGAACGCCCGGGCCAGTTCCTGCGCGATCGCCGGTGCCGTCGAGGTCTCAATCGCCGAGCGCTGCATCAGGTACACGAGCTGCCCGTCGCGCAAGATCGCAATTGCCGGCGAGGTCGGCGGATGTCCGCCAAAATACCCACGCGCCTTGTCCGTAGCTTCGCGGTCCTGGCCCGCAAACACCGTCACCGCATGGTCCGGCTTTACGCCGTGTTGCATCGCCATACGCACACCCGGCCGCATCTTGCCCGCGGCGCATCCGCAAATCGAGTTCACCACCAACATCGTCGTCCCGGGCTGAGCCACGGCCTTATCCACATCCTCGGCCGTCCGAGCCTCGTTCACACCCGCACGCGTCAACTCCTCGCGCATCGGAATCACCATAATCTCTGGATACATAGCATCATCTCCCCGGCCTGAGCCTTCTTCCATTGTAGACAAAAAAGGCGGTACGCGGATAAAGGAGGACAAAAGCGAACACAAAGGCCTTTTCCTCCGCTCCGATCCGCCCTGGTCCGCGTTCCGTCTCTTTGGCTCGACCCGGTAAAATGCTTGTGTGGAACTTCAGGAAAACATCTCCCTAGCCCCTTACACCACGCTCAAGCTCGGCGGCGCTACCCGCTTCTTCGCCGCCATCCATACCCACGCCGATCTGCTTGAAGCGATCGCGTTCACCCGCACCCACCATCTTCCTGTCTTCACGCTCGGCGGGGGCTCCAACCTCGTCGTGCCGGACGCCGGCTTTCCCGGACTCGTCCTCCACATCGCCTTCCCCGCATCGATCGTTCGCACCGACCTGCACGGCGCCATCCTCTTCGACGTTTCCGCCGGCACTGATTGGGACGCTCTCGTGCTCGAAATCTGCCGGCAAGGAATCGCCGGCATGGAATGCCTCGCAGGAATCCCCGGCCTTACCGGCGGTGCCCCTATCCAGAACATCGGTGCCTATGGCCAAGAGGTGTCGCAGAGCATCGACCAGGTCACCGCGCTTGACCTGCAAACACTGGCATCGGTTACCTTCACCAATCCCGAGTGCTGCTTCGCCTACCGCACCAGCCTCTTCAACAGCACTCACCGCAACCGCTACATCGTCACCTCGGTCCGCTTCCGCCTGCATCCCGAGGCTGAGCCCAACCTCAGCTACGCCGACCTGGCTCCCCTGCGTGCCACTGACCCGACCCCGCTCGACGTCTACCAAGCCGTCCGCGCGATTCGCGAGCGCAAAGGCATGCTCATCGACCCCGCCAACCCACACCCGGACACCCGTTCCGCCGGCTCCTTCTTCAAGAATCCTGTCGTCACCCCCAAAGCCTTGACGAACATCGCGGAAGTGCTCTCCCTCACGCTCGCTGAAATCCCTCACTGGCCCGCTCCGGAGGGCAAGGTCAAGATGTCGGCCGCCTGGCTGATCGAGCGTGCCGGCTTTCCCAAGGGCTTCCGCCGCGGCCGCGCAGGCATCTCTACCCGCCACACCCTCGCCCTCACCAATGCCTCCGGCCAGGCCACGGCCGCCGATCTCTTCGCCCTGCGTGACCTCATCATCCTCACCGTAGAAGATCGCTTCGGCGTGACGCTCCACCAGGAGCCCGTGGTGCTGGAATCCTGAACACTTTCTTCTTGTTGTCATCCGAAGGGATTTGCGGTTGCCCGTTCTCAGCAACGCCCGCGTCGGAGCCTACCCCAGCAATTCCAACAAGCCGGCCCGCTCCCGCTCCAGCACTACGCCAACCGGACCTTGGGCGGCTACCCGGCCATCCTCCAACCGCACCACCTCCGCCTGCAGCAGAAACGCTTCGCCCACATCATGCGTCACTGACACCACGGGGCTGCCCTCCAACCAGCTACGCAGCTGCCCAACCAATTGCTCCCGCACTGTCCCGTCCAGGCCCGTAAACGGTTCGTCCAGCAGCAGCACCTTGCCCCGAGCCGCGAGCGCCGCCCGCACCACAGCCACTCGCTGCTGCTCTCCACCGGAAAGCGCTCCGGGCAGCTTGCCGGCAAAGCCACGCAGATCGAAGTGTTCGAGCGCCCGCTCCACTTGCCCGGGCAGCGCGGAATCCGCGCCGAACGCCAGGTTCTCCCGCACCGTCATGCGCGGAAACAGCGCCGCCTGCTGCCCGCACCAGCGCACCGGACGCCCATGCGCCGGCAACGCAAAGCCCGCCGCCGTCTGGGTTACTATCTGCCCCAGCAGCGAAACCGCACCCGCATCCGGCTGCACCAGCCCGGCCAGGATACGCAGCACGGTACTTTTGCCGCTGCCCGAAGGCCCAAACAGGATCGTCCACGGTGCCCGGGTGGCGAAGGCCACATCCAGGGCCACCGCCCCGATGCGGTGCCGCAGCGCGCACTCCACATGAGCCGGCAAGTTAGACAACCCGCTCACCCCGGCGTCCCGCCCGCCCATACACCACCACCAGTCCGAGCGTCGACAGCACAAGCAAGGCCCCCGCAGTCCGGTTCGCGGCAGCGTAGTCGAAGTCCTGCACCTGGTCGAACAGCGCGATCGAAAGCGTCCGGGTCAGCCCCGGAATGTTGCCTCCAAGCATCAGCACGACGCCGAATTCACCCAGGGTGTGCGTAAATGTCAGTGTCGCCGCGGTGACCAGCGCCCCGCTGCTCATCGGCAGCACTACCCGCCGGAACGCCTTGCCGGGTCCTGCACCCAATCCGGCTGCCGCCTCAAGATACTGTGCCCCCACGGCGCGAAAGCCGACTACCAGCGGCTGCACCGCAAACGGCAGCGAATACACCACCGACCCGGCCAGCAGCCCGGCAAAACTGAAAGCCAAAGGATGACCCAGCACACGAACGATTACCCGCCCCGCCCACGTCAGCGGCCCCAGCCCGACCAGCAGGTAGTAGCCGATTACCGTGGGCGGCAGTACGATCGGCAGCGCCACCACAGCCTGGACTCCCGCCCTGAACCAGCCGCTCCCCCGCGCGATCCACCATGCCAGGGGCACAGCCACTGCCAGCAGCACCAGAGTCGTCGTTGCGGCAAGGCGAACCGTCAGCCAGAGTGCCTGCCCATCCATTTCACGATTCTATACAGTGCGACTCGCAGCCCTGTTAGGGCCAGCTTAGCGGATTGGTTCCAGACCAAAGCCGCGCAACTCTGCCTGCACCGCAGACGAGCGCGTCCACTCCAGAAACCTGCGCGCCTCATCCAGCGTTTTCGACGTCCTGATCACCACCGCGCACTGCCGAATCTCCGGGTAGATCTCCGGCACCAGGACAAACTGCCCTTCGGCCTTCAGCTTGTCAGAGTTCGCCAGCGTCAACGAGATGAAGCCGACCTGCGCGTTTCCGGACTCCACAAACTGCGCCGTCTGCGCCACATTTTCAGCAACCACCAGCTTGGGCTTTAACTGGTCTTCAAGCTTCAACCAGCGCAGGGCCGCATAGGCCGCACGGCCGAAAGGAGCGTGGAACTCGTCCGCGATCGCGATCCGCGTTACCCGCGGATCCTTCAGCAGGTCCATGCTCAAAGGGGCTGCCAGATCCTTGCGCGCCCACAATACAAGGGTGCCCCTCGCATAGGGTACAGGCAGCTTTTCATCCGCCAGGCCCGCTGCCACAATCTTTTCGGGAAACGTGAAGTCCGCCCCGAAGAACACATCTACGGGTGCACCGTTGACAATCTGGGTCGACAACGTGCCGGAGCTGCCAAACGCCACGTTCACCTTCACGCCGGTCTGCTTTTCGTACTCGCGCGCCAGGGTGGGCATCACGGGCTGCAGGTCCGCTGCTGCATCAATCGTCAGCACGGTTCCGGGCCTGGCCTGTGCCATCATCACTCCATTTACCAGAAACGACACCATCAACAGCTGCCGCGCCGCACGGACGCAGCCGGATTTCGTATAACCTAGAAGACGTGATGGATTCCACACATCAGCTCAGATGCATCGGCTGCGGACAAAGGATAGCCGGCCATCAGGCCCCTGCGGACTTCCGCTGCCTTCAATGCTTCTCCCTCTTCGAAGTCGTCTACCCCTGGACCCTGGCCGAGTCCGGGCCTGTGTCCTTCCCCAACCCAAGCGCGCTCCGCTGGCTCTGGCAGGAGCGCCGCACCTCGTCGCTCCCGATAGATCAATCCGGCGTCTGGCGCTTCCGCGACCTGCTCCCCATCCTTGACCGGCCCGAGCAGGCCGTCACCCTGCGCGAAGGCAACACGCCGCTCTACGACCTGCCCCGGGCCGCCAAAGCGCTCGGCATCCCGTGGATCCTGGCCAAGCACCAGGGCATGAACCCGACCGGTTCCTTCAAGGATACCGGCATGACCGCCGCGCTTTCGGTCGCGGTGGAGCGCGGCTTCGAGTGGGTCGCCTGCGCCTCGACCGGCAACACCTCCGCCGCCATGGCAGCCTATGCCGCGCGCGCCGGTCTGCGCTCCATCGTCTTCATTCCCGAAGGCAAAATCGCCTGGGGCAAGCTGTCGCAATCCATGGATTACGGCGCTCTTACCGTCCAGCTGCGTACCGATTTCGATGGCTGCGTCCGGCTGGTCAACGCGCTCATCCAGACGCACCCGATCTACCTGTTGAACTCCGTTAATCCGTACCGGCTTGAAGGCCAGAAGACCCCGGCGTTCGAGCTGCTCGAGCAGATGGACTGGCAGGTGCCCGAGCACGTGATCGTGCCCGGCGGCAACCTCGCCAACTCGTCCGCGCTCGCCAAGGGTTTTGCGGAAGCGCAGCAGCTTGGCCTGATCGCGCGTGTGCCCCGCATCTCCATCATCCAGGCTGAAGGTGCGAATCCGCTCTTCCGCGCCATGGAAGAGAGCGGCGGTAGGGAGCTGACGCCGGTCACGGCAGACACGCGTGCCAGCGCCATCCGCATCGGCAACCCTGCCTCCTGGAAGAAAGCCGTGCATGCACTCCAGACCACCGGCGGCTGGTGCGAGCAGGTGTCAGAATCTGAAATCGCGCTCGCCAAGGCGGAGATCGGCGCTGAAGGCATCGGCTGTGAGCCCGCCTCGGCGGTTACCCTGGCCGGGCTCAAAAAGCTGGTAGCCTCAGGCCGTGTCCACGAAGAAGATCGCGTCGTCCTGCTGCTCACCGGCCATACCCTGAAGGACAGCGACTACACCATCCGCTTCCACCGCGACGAGTTGCTGACCGACGAAGAGAAAAGCCGAGAGTCGCACCACGAGCGCGGGCAGCATGAAGCTTTGCGCAAGCCCCCGATCGTGCTCGATCCCAACCTCGACGACATCCTGCGCACACTCGACCACCAGATGGCCGCCCAGCCTGCCTAAATTCCCGCAGACTAAAAGGAAAAAGGGGATAGAAGCGGAGGGGGCGAAAGCCTCATCTCCTCCCATCCCCTATTTCCCCTATCTGCGGGGATCTTTGACTACCAGCCGCGATGCTGCATCATGTCGGCGGTTTCGATGTTGCCGACCGCCAGGCCCTTCATCGCGCCCAAGCATTCTTCGGAGCATTCGGCCAGGATCGCCGCGTCCTCGAAGTGGGTTGCGGCGCGCACGATGGCCTTGGCACGTGATTCGGCTTCGGCCCGCTCCTCGGGGTTTTTCAGCTCGCCGTAAAGGCTGGGGTCGACGCCATCAGCTTCGCTGAAGCGGCCCACCTGCAGCTTGATGTTGCCTTCCTTCATAAAGATGCCGGAGCCGACGAACACCGTCTGCGCACCCAGTTGCATCATCAACGCAGCGTCAGCCGGGGTCGCAATGCCGCCCGCCGAAAAGTTCGGAACCGGCAACTGCCCGGCCTTGGCGACGAGGCGCACCAGGTCGAGCGGCGCCCGCAGATTTTTAGCCGCGGCATAAAGTTCCTGCTCGTCAAGTACCGTCAGCGCCTTGATTTCAGAGGTGATCTGGCGCATATGCTTCACCGCGTGGATCACGTCGCCCGTGCCCGGCTCGCCCTTGGTACGGATCATCGCCGCGCCTTCCGAAATGCGCCGCAGCGCTTCGCCGAGATCCTTGGCGCCGCACACGAAAGGCGTCTTGAAGTTGTGCTTGTCGATGTGGTGCGTCTCATCGGCCGGCGTCAGCACTTCCGACTCGTCGATGAAGTCGACGGCCAACTGCTCCAGAATCTGCGCTTCGACAAAGTGGCCGATCCGCACCTTGGCCATCACGGGAATGGACACGGCTTTTTGAATCGCCTTGATCATGCCGGGATGCGACATGCGCGCGACTCCGCCCTCGGCGCGAATCATCGCCGGCACGCGCTCGAGCGCCATGACGGCGACCGCGCCGGCCTGCTCGGCGATGATGGCCTGCTCGACGTCCATGACGTCCATGATGACGCCGCCCTTGAGGTTTTCCGCAAGGCCGGTCTTTACGCGAAAGCTGCTTGCGCTTGAGTTCTCGTTGCCGTTGGTTCCAGAGTGTGCCATAGCGCCATGTTAGCAGGTACAGCCAGACCGGTATTGACAGCACAACAACCTTGGCGCTTCAATCGGCCGTTGTATCCATGGCGGCCAGCAGGGCAGGATCGATCGCCAGGAAGAGGCCTTTGCCGCGGGCAAGCAAAGTCCCATCCGGATGGATCAATTCAGCATTGTGGAAGAGCTTGCGGCCTTCGCGGCGCTCGTGGAAAGCGACCAGCTGCAAGGGAGTCTCGAGCGGACAGGGCCGCAGGTAGTCCACCTCCATGTGGCGGGTCATGGCGAGCACGTTCATCGGCCCGTTCATCTTGCTCATGGCCTCGTCCATCAGCACCGCGATGACGCCGCCATGGATGTGGCCCGGAGGCCCTTCGTGGAAGCGCGTGAGCAGCACCGTAGCGGTGGCGGTGATGCCGCGCGGAGTGTCGCGGTCGATGGTGAAGTGCAGATGCAAGCCTTGCGGATTTTCCGGGCCGCAGCCGAAACACCAGTTGGCCCGTTCGTCGATGGTGCGGGCAATTTCCGGGTTGGCAAAAGCAGGTGCATGCGAGGGCTTGGACATGGCAAAAGCATACCTGCTGGCGGTTTGCCGCTTTTTCTAAAGGAAAACAAAACCGTTCTTTCAGGCTTCCTAAGAGAGCTAACAATGGAGTTCGGGCGGATTTATCAGGTACGAATGGGTTGATACATCCTAGCCGTTGCACACGGCCAGGATCGAAGAGCCGAAGCGCTCCAGCTTGTCGTCGCCGATGCCTTCGATGGCGCGTAGCTGCGACAGGGTGCGCGGACGCTCGACCACGATGGTGCGAAGCGCGGACGTGCCCAGAACGAAAAATTGCGGCAAGCCGATGCGTTCCGCTTCCGACCGGCGCCACTCGCGTAGGCGCTGCTCAAGCGCCTGCTGGGTTGGGTCGAGCGCGGCTGGATCAACCTGCGGGCTGCGTTCTCGAGGTGCGACGGCGATGGCGGGTGCCTCTCCGGTGCGCACGGGCTCTTGGTGGGCGCGAGAGGAAGCCTGTGGCTTTTTCGGAACGGGTTTGATTGCCGCTCGGGCCGGGTCCAGCTCCACAGGCTCTGGTTGCTCTACGGCCTGCTCGATGGGCTCTGACCGGCAAATAGCCGTGATGGCCGCACCATAGCGTTCAGCCTTGTCCGGGCCGAAGCCGGATACGCCAAGCAACTCGGGGATCGTCCGGGGCGCCGCCTGCACCAGGGCCGCGAGAGCTGAATCGCCGAAGACGATGAAGGCCGGCTTGCCGGTCTTGGCGGCTTCAGCCTTGCGCCAGGCGCGCAGGTTCTCTTCAAGAGCCTTCTGGCCTGCGCTGTAGGTAGATTGAAGGGCTTCCGATTGCTGCTGCTTCGCCCCGCGCGAGGGCCTCGCCTTCTGGGTCGGCTGGCTGCCAGACGCTTCTCCGCGAAGCACCACGCCGAGTGGCGCACCGGGCGCAAGCGTCTGGCCTTCAAACGTCAGCGAGACCTTCTTGTAGGCGATCGACCTGCCTTCCGGATTGGTAAACGTCTCGCTTGCAAAAGCAACCAGACCGGCGCGCGCCAGGCCGTCGAGAAGCGTGTCAAACTCCTTGCGATCCTTGGTCAATCCCAGGTCGGTGTGCAGCTTGCCGGTCGATCTTCCCGTTGAGCCGTCGAGCGCCTTAAGAATGGCGCGCAGATCGCGATCCTGCTGGGCGGAGGGCTCGTCGAAGCTTTGTGCGGTGGTGCTTGCGGGTGCGCAGAAGTCGCAGTGGCCGCAGGGTTTCGTCGAATCGGCTGTGTCGCCGAAGTGGCGGATGAGCGCGGTCATGCGGCATTGCTGGGTTTCGGCAAAGCTCTGCATGCGGTCGATCTGCTCGCGACGAAACTGCACCTGGCGCTCGTATCCGGACTGCCATCCGCCGTTGCCGGAAGCGCGCACGTTGCCCGCGAGGTCGGTCGCGGCGGCGCCCTGGGAGGCCAGCTTGTCGACTGCCTTGTCGAAGGTTTCGGCGTCCATGCGGAGCCGCTGGCGCAGCAGGTCGGGCATCTGGAACTCGTCCGTGAGGACGCGCGCGACCTTGGCCAGCTCGGTGGCTACGGGGTAGTCGCGTCCGAGGAAAAAGTCGTGCATCTTGCGGTCGGCAAAGCTGTAAAGCAGCACCGTGCGCGAGGGCTGGCCATCGCGTCCGGCGCGGCCGATCTCCTGGTAATAGCCTTCGACCGAAGCCGGCAGCGCGTAGTGGACGACGGTGCGGACGTCGGCCTTGTCGATACCCATGCCGAACGCGATGGTGGCAACGACGACCTCGAGCTTGCCCGATTGGAAGTGGCGCTGGACGCGCTCGCGTGTGCCGGGGTCGAGTCCGGCGTGGTACGCGGCAGCGGGGAAGCGGCGGCCCAGTTCGCCGGCAAGCTCCTCGGCCACCTTGCGGCTGGGCGCGTAGACGATGGCCGGCCGGCGGCTCTTGTCGTCGAGGAACTTTGCCGTGAACTCGGCCCGGCGCGGCTTTGAAAGCTCGACGACTTCAATCGCCAGGTTGTCCCGGCGAAAGCCGTGGATAAAGAGCGCCGGCTGTGCGAGCGAGAGCTGGGCGACGATGTCCTTCTGGACCGTGGGCGTGGCAGTGGCCGTAAGGGCGATGATGGGCGCGGGTCGCAGGGCGGGCAGGTGCTCGCCGAGTGTGCGGTAGTCGGGGCGGAAATCGTGGCCCCAGGCCGAGATGCAATGGGCTTCATCAATGGCGATGAGCGCAGGCTTGCGGCGCGCGAGCATCTCGGGAAAACCGGGTACGCGCATGCGCTCGGGTGCGATGAACAGGAACTGCAGCTTGCCGTCTAGGTAGTCGCGGCAGGCCTGGCGGGCGTCTTCGCGCGAAAGCCCGGAGTGGATACGGGCGACGCGCAAACCGGCAGCCGACAGCTTGCCCGCCTGGTCGTCCATCAGCGCGATTAGCGGCGAGATGACGAGGCCGGTGCCTCCGCGGGCCAACGCCGGAAGCTGGTAGCAGAGGCTCTTGCCCGCGCCGGTGGGCATAACGAGCAGGACGTCCTGGCCTTCGGTAGCGGCACGGCAGACGGCCTCCTGATTGGCCCGGAAGGCGGAAAAGCCGAAGGTCTGGTGCAGAAGTTCTTGAAGGGTCGGCATGGCAGGTCCAAGCCTAGTTTCGCATATTGTTTGCTCGAACACATGCGGCCGCGGCACACCAGAACGATTAGACTTGAGCCATGAAGTGGGTCTGGCTGCTGGTGCTTGGGTTGGGATTGCGGATGGCGGCGCAGGACACCCCTGCCGAGCCGCCGGTGACTACGTTGAAGGTGGGCACATCGCTTGTGCTGGTGCCCACCATGGTTCGGACGAAAAGCGGTGAGCCGGTGTTCACGTTGAACGCCGACGACTTCCTGCTGACCGATGATGGTGTCGCCCAGAAGCTGCGTCTGGAAGAAGATACGGGCGATCAGCCGCTGGCGCTGGTGCTTGTGGTCGAAGCAGGCGACACGCCGGAGAACAAGTTCGGCGATTACAACGGCCTGCGCACACTGCTCGATACGGTCGTTGGCGGCGCGGAGCATCGTGTCGCGTTGGTGGGGTTCGATAGCGAACCGGCAATCGTGCAGCCGTTTACGAGCAGCCTGGATGCAGTGACGCAATCGTTCGACAAGATTGAGACGGGCGATGGCGGGGCGGCACCGCTCGATGCGCTGGAGATGGCAGTGGGGATGCTGGCGAAGGTGCCGCAGAGCTACCGGCGAGTGATCGTGCTGGTATCCGAAACGGTCGATCGCAACAGCAAGACGAAGCTGCCGGCGGCGCTGCGTGCGGTCAGCGATAGCAACACGATCATCTACAGCCTTGGGTATTCGACGACACGCTCGACCGTGAAGCACGAGGCCGAAGCGATGGGCGGATCGAGTGAGCCCGGGCCGCCGCATGGGTGCTTCGGCAAGTATCCGGATGTGGACCTCGAAGGCAATCCGCTGCCGCCGCGCGAGAACCCGAAGGCGCAGGGCTCTGACGTGAACAACCGCGGTGCACAGGCTTACGATTGCCTGGCGCTGCTTGCGCCGCCGCTGCGGCTGGCCAAGGCGGCGGTGTTCGCCGGGCTGAATGGGCTGAAGACGAATGTGCCGGAGGCGGCGGCGCGGATTTCGGGCGGCGAATACTTCAAGACCGAGAACGCGAAGGCGCTGAGCAAGGACCTGATCAAGATCTCGAATCGCCTGCCTAATCGCTACTTTCTCAGCTTCACTCCGAGTGCGACGCACCCCGGTCTGCATGCGATCGGCGTGACGCTGCGCCAGCCGCGCGAAGGTGTGGTGGTCGAGGCGCGCACGAGCTACTGGCAGGAGTCGCAAGACAGCGGCGGCAATTTGCGATAGCTTGAGTGGAACGTGAATCGATCGTCAACAGAAGTGAGCACGACCACTGCGCCTGCCGGTTTTGTGCAGGGCATGGGGCTGTTTTCCGCGACCGCCATCGTGATGGGCTCGATGATCGGCTCGGGTATCTTCATCGTGTCGGCGGATATGAGCCGGACGCTGGGGTCGCCGGCGCTGCTGATCGGCGCCTGGCTGCTGACGGCGGTGATGACGCTAATCGGCGCACTGAGCTACGGCGAGCTGGCGGCGATGATGCCGAAGGCCGGCGGGCAATATGTGTATCTGCGCGAGGCGCTGGGGCCGATCTGGGGATTTCTGTACGGGTGGACGCTGTTTCTGGTGATCCAGACGGGGACGATTGCGGCGGTGGGGGTGGCGTTCGGGAAGTTTCTTGGGGTGTTCTTCCCTTCGATCTCAGCGGGCAATTGGGTACTCCACGTGGGTTCAGGAAACATCGGCTTGAATACGGCCAACCTGGTGGCGATCGTGGTGATTACGCTGCTGACCGTGCTGAATACGTTCGGGGTGAAGCTTGGGGCGGCGGTGCAGAATGTGTTTACGTCGGCGAAGGTGCTGGCGTTGATGGCAGTGGTTGGCGTGGGGCTGGTGGCCAAGAACTCTACTGCGATGGCGGCGAACTTTGGGCCGAGCTTTTGGACGCTGGGCTGGTGGAAGTTTCACGGTGCTCTTGATCCTCGTACGCACACCGAAGACATGTCCCGTGCGGGATTCGGCGGCATCTTCCTAAGTGTTGCGATCGTTCTTTCTATCGTTCAGGTAGGCTCGCTTTTTTCTTCGGATGCCTGGAACAACGTGACTTTTACCGCGGGGGAGATCAAGAATCCAAAGCGGAATTTGCCGTTGTCCCTGGCGATTGGAACCGGCGTGGTCCTGCTGCTCTATATCCTTTGCAATTTCGTTTATCTGAGTGTGCTGCCGCTGACGTCGATCCAGAACGCGCCGCAGGACCGGGTGGCGACGGCGGTGATGGAGGCCGCGTTCGGGAGCATCGGGGCGAAGCTGATGGCGGGCGCGATCCTGGTAAGCACGTTCGGCTGCGTGAACGGGATGCTGCTTGCCGGGGCTCGGGTGTATTACGCGATGAGCCGCGACGGCCTGTTCTTCGCCGGCGTCGGCAAGCTGAGCGCAAAGTCCGGCGTGCCGGTGAATTCCCTTTGGGTGCAGTGGGGCTGGACGTGCCTGCTTTGCCTGAGCGGGAGCTACGGCAATCTGCTCGACTATGTGATATTTGCGGTGCTGATTTTCTACATTCTCACCATCGTGGGCCTGTTCGTGCTGCGCCGGACGCAGCCGGATACGCCGCGGCCGTATAGGGCTTTCGGATACCCGGTGCTGCCTGCGCTCTATATCGTGCTGGCGGGCTGGATTTCTGTTGTACTCTTGCGTTACAAACCACAGTACACGTGGCCGGGATTGATTCTGGTCGCGCTGGGCGTGCCGGTGTATCTGCTTTGGAAAAAGCAGGGCGCGGGCGCTCAGGATTTTGCTGCATAACCTTGAGGGTCTCGGGAGAGAAACAGACGCATGGCGAATATTCTGCAGACGAAGTCGTTGGCAACGATCCTGGGCGAGGCAAGCGAGACGGGCGAACATACGCTAAGTCGCTCTCTGGGCGCAGGCAGCCTGATTGCTTTGGGTATAGGGGCGATCATCGGGACTGGAATCTTCGTGCTGACGGGGCCGGCGGCGGCTCGCTATGCGGGGCCTGGGGTGGTGTATTCGTTCATTCTTGCCGCGGTGGGTTGCGTCTTCGCGGGGCTTTGCTATGCGGAGTTTTCCGCCATGATTCCGGTGGCGGGCTCGGCCTATACCTATGGCTACGCCACGCTGGGCGAGATTTTTGCCTGGATCATTGGCTGGGACCTGGTACTTGAATACGCCTTTGGGGCGGCCACGGTTTGCTCGGGCTGGAGCGGCTATGTGCTGAGCCTGGGGCAGGATTTCGGCTTGCGTCTGCCGCCTGAGTTGGCGGGTACGCCGGGTTCGACTTTCGTGCTTTACAACGGCAACTGGGAGTTCCTGGGCCGCGTCAGTTCAAAGCTTGCGGAGCTGCACATCAATCCGGCTACGCTGCCGCAACGGCACGGCGTGTTCAACCTCATTGCCTTTCTGGGGATCATGCTGGTGACCTCGATCCTGGTGGTTGGCGTCAAGGAATCGGCCAACTTCAACAGCTTTATCGTCATTGTGAAGCTGACGGTGCTCGTGATCTTTCTCGCGCTGGGCGCAATGACACTGACGCATCATCCGGAACTGCCGAAGATGAACCTGCATCCTTTCCTGCCGCCGAATACGGGCGCGTTTGGGAGTTTCGGCTGGTCGGGCGTACTGCGCGGCGCCGGTGTCATCTTCTTTGCTTACATAGGGTTCGACGCGGTTTCAACGGCGGCCCAAGAGGCTAAGAACCCGAAGCGTGATATGCCGCTTGGCATCTTGGGTTCGCTGGTGCTTTGCACCGTGCTGTACATTCTGGTGGCGCTGGTGCTCACCGCGCTGGTGAACTACAAGTACCTGAATGTGCCGGATTCGCTCGCAGTCGGTATCGAAGCGACGGGGGTAAAGTGGGGAAGCCTGCTGGTGAAGATCGGCGCGTTGGGCGGTCTGACCAGCACCATGATCGTGATGCTTCTGGGGCAGAGCCGGGTGTTCTTTTCGATGTCGAAGGATGGTCTGCTGCCGAGATTCTTCTCGAATATCCATCCGAAGTTTCGGACGCCCTGGATTTCATCGTTGACAGTGGGCCTGGTGGTGGCGGTGTTTGCTTCGACGATTCCGCTGGACAAGCTGGGCGAGATGACGTCGATCGGAACGCTGCTGGCGTTCATCATCGTGTGCGCCGGAGTTCTGGTGTTGCGCAAACGAAGCCCGGAGTTGGCTCGGCCTTTCCGCGCACCGTTCATGCCCGTGACGGGAATCCTGGGAATCCTGATTTCGCTTGGCCTGATGCTTGGGCTGCCGCTCGAAACGTGGATTCGCCTGGTGGTTTGGCTAGCTGTCGGTCTGGTGATCTACTTTACCTACGGGAAAAAGCATAGCCGGGTGCAGGCGGGCTTGCCGCCCGTTGTTTCGGAGTAGGGGTTTCAGCAGTGTGGAGTCGAGAACACCTTATTGTTGTCATCCCGCAGGGAGCTGCGGTTGCACTTGCGGTTGCTCTTCTTCTGCACCATCACAAAGGCGCTTCAGAGAGCAGGCAAAAGCAGCAACAACCGCAGACTCCCTCCAGGAATGACAACAAGAGGGCAAGTCCAGGCTCAGAAGTGAGACGCGGCACCCGCTTTGAATGAAAAGGAAAGGAATCGCAGATCCCTTCGGGAATGACAACAAAGAGGGCTCACATGAGTGCGGCTACCCTTACGTTGTAAGGAGAGGTAGCCCTGCTATTTGGCTACGGTTGCGGGAAGGGTGACGATCTGGGTGACAGTGGGGTCGTCGCGCAGCTTGAGGTAGAAGGTCGGGCTGGTCGGGCGAGCGAGCTGCAGGGTTGAGTCGACGAAGCCCTCCGGGACTGGCGTGGGATCGGTGAAGGCCACCGATGCGGCGAGCGAATCGATGAGGAAGAGGTTTTCGCCTGTGAGTGTGCAGGTTTGCGGCGGGGCCGGTGCGCTCGCCGTGGGGGCGGCCTTGCCAGCGGCTGACCGGACTGCCGGGGTGGGAAGTGGCGGGCAGGTCAGTCCGGTGAGGGTGGGGAGGCGCACGATCGTGGCCAGCGGGAGCCACTCGCCTTCCGTGTTGTCGGCGCCGAGAGCGCGCAGGCGGAACGGGCCGAAGGTGGATGGACCGAAGAGCTTGAGCGGATCGAACGTGGCTAGGACGGTGCGCGCATCCTGCAGGACGAGGGTGCCGGCGGCAATGGTGAGGGTGGTGTGGAGCGATCCATCGGCGTTGGCGATCTCGATTTGCCCATTGCGGGGAAAGGGTTCGCGGGACTTAAGAAAAAAGTGAAGCTGCGCGCCGAGGGCGAGGTCATTGGGCGTGGAAAGTTGAATCGGAGAGGGTGTTTCCTGGGTGGCTCGGCGGGAGAGCAGGGTGATGGCCGGGCGGGCGGGCAGGATGGTGGTGGACACGTCGAGCTTGCGGCCATCCTTGAGGTTCACCTCGGCGACGATCTTTTCGCCGGGCTTGAAGTTGGGGGCTTTCGCGTCACCGGGAAGGATGAGGCCGAGGCTACGCAGCGGGTCCGCGGCAAGCTCAGAGGCGGGCTGCGGGAGGTAGGTGAGGTCCTTCCCCCGTGCAGCAAGCGAGGCTACCTGGTCGAGCGAAGCACCGGTGAGGATGGCGGTGCGGTCGCCGGCATGCAGTCGCAGGGATTCGATCCTGGCCGGCTCGGCGAAGGTCTGGGTGCCCACCTTGTCCGGAACTTCCTGGCCGAACTGCTGGATCGCCAGGCGGAGGGAGCCGGGTGTGGTGTCGCGCTGCAGATTGAGGGTTAGATCGACAGGCTGCGGTTTCAGGTCGGGCAGAGGCGCGGGTTTAGGAGCTGATGCCACTTCGAAGCGGCTTGCCGCCTGCTCGGAGACAGGAGCTCCGGGCTTTGTTTCCGGTGGAACGGAGGGCTTGTCTGAAGTTGTTGGTACGGCGGCAGGTTCGGCTGCCGGGCCGCTTTGTGCTTCCGCTACCTTGAATTCGACCGGAGTGGCGCTGGGCTCGAGCGTGAGGGTCTGGATGCAGGCTGTGCCGCTAGATTCAAGCTGCAGGTGATTGGGCTTGCCGGCGATGAGGACGGAATCCTGCGGGTCGACGATGTGCCATCCCGTGCCGGGGGTTTGCTGCAGGGCGACGGCTGGACCTACGAAAGGATCGAAACCCCAGACACCCTGGATGGTGCCGAGCGTGGGCCGGCCGGGCGTTGAGTCCTTTGGCTTCAGGGTGGGATCATTCGCCAAGGCTGGTTTGGTTCCAAGGCTCGGCACGGGTACTGCGGGCAACTCGTGGCGGATGGGCTGAGCAGGCGCGAGGGTTAAGCCGCCGCCGTAGGCATCCGGCACCAGGGGGATGTCTTGGGGCTGGCTGCCGGCAGGTGTGATGTGAAGCACGAGCTGGTGGGCGAAGGCTGTGGAAAAGACCAGCGGGGCGCCCTCGACGGGGACGATCAGCCGGGGGTCGAGCAGGCAGGAGATGTGATTCGGATCGGCCGGCCGTAGGGGGGGCGGCACGGCTTTCTGGATGGCCGGCAGGCCGATGACGATGACTGACTTGGGATTGTGGAAGGATGGCGGCGTGTTGAGGCGAAGATTCAGCGCGTCGTTTTTAGGGGTGGCGAGCGCGGGAATGTACTGGTAGACAGCTGTGTGGAGGGTGCTGAGGATGTGGACGAAATCGACGATGGCTCCGACGTAGGCCGAGTAGACGCCGCCGCCGGCGAGCTGGGTGGCGGAGGCGGTGGCGATAAAGTCGGAGTTGGGCCCGGTGGAGAGTGCCGCGACGACCGATTGCGCGTGGCCATCGTCGAGCAGCATCTGGGCCCCGGTCTGGGTGAGGCAGTTGTACTGCTGATCAAGCGGGCGCTTGAAGCAGTCGGGGTTCGGGCGCAGATTGAGCGTGCGGGCGAGCAGGTTGGAGTGGAGCTGCACCTCGGCGGGGTCGGCGTCAGCGACGCGCTTCATGGCTTCGAGATAGGCGTCGATGCGCGACTGCTCGAAGCCGGCTTCGTTGAGGTCCTGCGAGGCGCGGACGAAGATGCCCGGGCGTCCCTGCACGGCGGAGCGGAGCGTACCGAAATCGCCGCCGGTTTCGGGCGCGAGGAACAGGACGGCCTGCTCGGCACCTTCGGGAACGGTGACCGAAACGCCTTCTTCACGAACCTTTCGCTGCCAGGTCTCGATGCGGGTGAACCAGTTTTCCGGTGGCGGGTTGGTCGTTCCTCGCAGAAAGACAGCGATGAGCAGGTAGCGCACGGACTGGGTGGGGGGCAGATCGGGATGCAGCCAGATGGTATCGCCGGGCTGCAGGTTGGGAACGGAGGCGATGGGCAGCGAGACGCCGGCGCGGGTGACGTGGATGTCGATTTTGGGCCCTTCTAGATCGAAACGAGCCTGGGCATGAGCTTTTCCGGGCAGGAGAAGCGCTAGGAAGAGTACGGCAAGGCTGCAATAAGACAGACGGACCATGCTTCCAGTTTAGACGCTTACCGCACGAGCCGAGGGTCTGCGGGGCGAGGCTATCGGGCGGGGCCGGGCGGATTTCCGAGTGGATGACGCAGTTTATGGCATCTGATGGTTGACTGACCCTCGACGTGCAGGAACGGCAGTGCGGAAGTTTCCGGTACGATGGGTGGATACGCATAAAGGCGAAAGTGGGCTTACAGTCCAGGGACGCACATTTCAGCAGCAGAGGGGTTGCAGGCATGGAATTTCACATCTCGCGCTCGGTTCGAGATCGGGTAAAGCTGGACGATACTCTGTTTCGGTATACGGGGGATGTGGTTTTCGGCAATGTGACGGCGAGCCGTAAGCTCGCACAAAGACTGAACGAGGAGCGCGGTGCGGAGACCAGCCCGGAGCTGACGGTGAACGCGGGAGCCCTGTTTGCCATGGGGCTGATTGACGAGCTGAACCACGGGATGGTGGATCGGTACCGCAAGCATGTAGACCCGGATGTGCTCTCAGACGCATTGCAGTGGTTCTCCGAACGTGCAGGCAAGACCGAGGTGGATCGTCTACTGCTCAACTTTTGCGAGGAGTTTCCGAGCGTTTCCGTTTACCGAGGCGAGCAGACGGCGGCGGAGTGGTTGACGGAGTCGACCGACGGTTTGACCAACCGGGAAGCGGCTCTCGAAGAGCTGATGATGCTTTGGCTGGCAAATCGCAACCCTGCGTTTGCGCCTTTCAAGGAGCTATTTGAAGACGCGAAGCTGAAGCTGGAAACAGTTTACGAGGGTGTGACCGGCAAGCTTTCAGAGTACTTTGTGACGCGGCCCGCGGTGCGGCCGGCGCTGGGAACGTTGCTCGAGGCGCTGATGAGGCCGATGCTGGCGGCGCCGGACTCGCTGAAGGCGCAACTGGAACTGATCCGGGAGCTTTGGGCGGAGGAACTGGGGCCGGACCTGCGGCGTGTGCTGCTTGCAGTCGATACGATTCGCGAAGAAGATATCGCAATCTGGATGCGCTTCAATCCGGCGGCTCCCGACAAATACCAGCATGGGGCGCCGGGATTTGGCGGCGAGGGGTTTGAAGGCGATGAGTACGTCGGGTTCGGGAAGTTCGATGGCTACGACGAATTGGGCGGCTTCTACCTGGGCAAAGACGGTCAGAAGCTGCGGCGCTACGCGGCCGATTACCAGGCGCCGCTGAACGAGTACGAAGCCTTCAGCGCGGACCAGGCCTGGATGCCGACCGTGGTGATGATGGCCAAGGCGACGTATGTATGGCTCGAGCAGCTTTCGCAGAAGTACGGACGCCACATCCATCGGCTGGACCAGATTCCGGACGAGGAGCTGCGCTTGCTGGCCGATCGCGGCATGACGGCCCTGTGGCTGATCGGCCTGTGGGAGCGCAGTACGGCTTCGCAGACGATCAAGCGGCTGCGCGGGCACGAGGATGCGGTCGCCTCGGCCTACTCGTTGAAGGAGTACCGGATTGCGGAGGACCTGGGTGGCAATGCAGGGTACGAGAGCCTGCGCGACCGGGCGGTGCGGTTTGGCATCCGGCTGGCGAGCGACATGGTGCCGAACCACATGGGCATCGATTCGAACTGGGTGATCGAGAACCCGGACTGGTTTCTTTACCGCTGGGAGAGCCCGTTTCCTTCGTACACGTTCAATGGGCCGGACCTTTCGAGCGATCACCGGGCCGAAATCAAGATCGAGGACCACTACTACGACCAGACGGATGCGGCCGTGGCCTTTCGGATCAAGACGCACGCGGATGGCGCCACGCGCTACATGTACCACGGCAACGATGGGACAACCTTTGCGTGGAACGACACGGCGCAACTGGACTACTCGAAAGCAGCGGTTCGCGAGCATGTGATCCAGACGATTCTCTATGTCGCCCGGCTGTTTCCGATTATCCGGTTCGACGCCGCGATGGTGCTGGCGAAGCGGCATGTGCAGCGGCTCTGGTTTCCGCTGCCGGGCGCGGGTGGGTCGATTCCTTCGCGGGCCGAAAATGCGATGTCCCAGGAGGAGTTCGAGGCGCTGATGCCCAACGAGTTCTGGCGCGAGGTGGTGGATAGGGTGGCGGTCGAGGTGCCCGGAACACTGCTGCTGGCCGAGGCTTTCTGGCTGCTGGAAGGCTACTTTGTTCGTACGCTCGGGATGCATCGCGTGTACAACTCCGCGTTCATGAACATGCTGCGTGATGAAGAGAATGCGAAGTACCGCAGCTATCTGAAGAAGACGGTGGAGTTCGATCCGGACATCCTCAAGCGTTACGTCAACTTCATGTCAAATCCTGATGAACGGACGGCGATCGATCAGTTCGGCTCCGGTGACAAGTTTTTCGGTTGCTGTGTGCTGCTGGCTACGCTGCCGGGCTTGCCGATGTTCGGGCACGGGCAGGTAGAAGGCTTTACCGAGCGCTACGGCATGGAGTACAAGCAGGCCAAGATGCGCGAGGTGCCGAACGAAAGCCTGGTCGGCCGGCACCAGTACGAGATCGCTCCGCTACTAAAGCGACGCTGGCAGTTTGCGGAGAGCGAGAACTTTCTGCTGTACGACTTCTGGACCGAGCATGGGTCGGTCGATGAAAATGTGTTTGCTTACTCGAACCGGGCGGCTTCGGACCGGGGCGCGGCACGGTCGGTGATCTTTTACAACAACTCGTACGGAAGTACGGGCGGCACGATTCACCACTCGGCAGCGTCAGTCGAAAAGGCTAGCGGGCAGATGAAGGAACGGAGCCTGGCTGAGGGCCTGGCGCTCGAGGATTATGGCGGGGCCGTACTGGCTTACCGGGATTCGGTGTCGGGCCTGGAATATCTGCGGCGCACGTCGGACGTCGTTGGGCGCGGGCTTTCGATTCCCCTGCGCGGCTACCAGTATGCTGTGCTGCTGGATTGGCGGGAGCTTCGCTCGACGGCAGAAGAGCCCTGGGATGTGCTGAGCGATGCCCTGAACGGCTCCGGGGTGTACAGCATTCGCGAGGCGTTGAAGAAGATGCGCTTGCGTCCTCTGATCGAGGCGCTTCGGCAGGTGCTCGGGAGCGGTGTCATCAGCTCGTTTGCGCTGGCCGCGAAGGGCCGGGCTAATACGGTTGAGGGAGAGGAGCTGCAGCAGGGACCTGTTCTGGTCGGCGAAGATCCTGAGGTAGACCGCCTGGGCCCCGGAGTGCCTGCGTTGGAAGCGAACGGCCTGGGCGCGTGGTTCGGCGAGTTCCAGGGCAAGGCGCTCGCGCTTTACCGGGAAATCCGGCAGAGCCATGTGGTGGAGGTGCAGCCGACGGCCGAAGCATACGTGCAGCGGTGTGCGGAACTGAGCGCGGGTGTGGTTGGGCTGGGCAAGCTTTCGCGATCCTTTGGAACGGTGTGGCCGGCGGCGATCGGCAACATCGTTCCGGCGGCAGAGGACGGGCTTCGCGCAGAGACGGCCTGGGCTCCGGTGTTGGCTTGGATGGTTTTCGAGAGCTTTAGCTGGGGGTCAGACGCAGTGCAATCTTTCGATGCGCTGGACCTGAAGCCGGCGCTCGCGGAGGTGTTTGCGTCGCTGGGCTTTGAAGGGGAAGGCGCCTGGTGGGCGGCTTCCGGAGTGCGGTCGATGCTGAGAGGAGCCGGCGGGCTGCGGTCTGGGGCGTTCTGGAAGGACGGTGACGTACGCTGGCTCGCAGGGGTTAGCGAGGCGGGCGGCACCACCTACGTGAACAAGGAGCGGTTTGAGGAGCTGGTGTGCCGGCTGGAGATGCCGGCCCTGGTAGCGATTGCCGGAGGCGGCGCCAAGGAGTCGCTGATCGACCTGGAAGGCAGAGTCGAGGGTGTCTGCGAGTCGATGAGTCACGCGGGCTTTGACTTGACGCGATGGCTGGCGGAAGGATCGCCCGACGAGCCTGTGGGCGGCTTGGGTTCCGAGGTCCCGGTGCCACAGAACGTGAAGCAAGCCGGACGCAAGGCAGCGGTGAAGCTTTCCGCCAAGCCGCAGGGTGCGGCGGAATCAAAAATCGAAAGGGAACACAAGCACCAGGGTGTCCGTGCGGTGCTGCTTGCGAAGGAGGCTGCGGCTGAAGTGGCTGGCGTCGGCGCGGCTGGTGTCGGTGCGGCTGGCAAAAATGCGAGCGGCAACGCTGCGGGCAAGAAGGCGACAAAGCTGTCGGCACCCGCGGCTGTCGCCGGGAAAAAACCTGTCGCCAAGGGGATTGCGGTGAAAACCGTTCCAGCGAAGGCGGTGAAGCTGGCCGCCAAGCCCAAGGGGTCGGCAGAGGCCAAGATCGAGAAAGAAGGCAAGCACGCTGGGGCGCGGGCAGCCTTGGTCAAGCAGGAAAGCAGTACCGCGGGCAAGGACACCGCGAAGGTGATTGTTCCGAAGGCGGATGGAAAAGCGAAGGCGCCTGCTAAAAAGACCGCCGGACGGAAATAGGTCAGGGCTGGGCTGGCAGGTCGACTGTACCCATGTGGCCGGTCCGCTGGTCGCGCAACACGAATCGTAGGATAGTCGCCTTCGCGTTGGGACCGAGCGTGGCCGCAAAGCGGACGCGTTGCGCCGCTACGTGAGTGTCGGTTCCCGGCAGCGCGGTGGCGGTTTCGCTGTGCAGTGTATGGGCAAGGATTTTACCCCTGGCGTCGAGCGCGACGAGAAGTACCTGCACCGTGGCGGCCTGGCCCTCGGCGCCGCCGGCTGCGAGGTGCCAGTCGAGATCGGCGGAGCGAATGTGCAGCGTGTAGGCGCCCGGCGCGGAAGCTTCCGCCGTAAAAGCGATGCTGTTGAAGGAGATGGAAGCCGTGGCGGCGTTGTTGAGGTCGTAGCCGACGGTGTCGCTGGCGAGCGTGACGTCCGAGGCGGAGGTGTAGTAGCCATCGTGGGTGGTGGCGGTGAGCCCGGGGCGGAGGCAGACGACCTTGATTTTGCGGAACCTGCCTGGTTGATCGGACTTGCCGGTGGGCCGGTAACCAAGGGTGTAGTAGGTGCTTCCTTCAACCATGGACTCGTTGACTTGACGGTCGACGTCGTTGAGTCCGCGCATGACGCGGCCGCCGGTGACGGGCCCGAGGCGATCGAAGTCGAGGGATTTGTCGAAGGTGTCGAGGTTGCGCCGGCCGCCATCGGTGGCCTGGGCAAACTCGAGCTGGGTGGGGTCGGTGATCTCGGTTACGGTGGGCAGGGTGGAGGTCGGGTCGACCGCGTAGAGGGTCGCACGAGTGTCGAGCAGGACGTCCGAAACGTGCTGGAGCATGGGCAACATCTATATAGCGGATGAGTTCCCGTATGACGTACGGGTAATCAATCCGGCGGGTACGATGAGCGCCTTCGCCAACTCGGCCTACACGAAGAGCGCGGCGATCATGCGCGGGCCGGCGGCGACTACGTCTCTGGCCAGACTCTACGGCATGGCGGTGGATGGCTCGAATAACGTGTATGCGGCTATGTACGACTCCACTTCTTCGTCGAGTTACATCGATCGCGTGGACATCGCGACAGGCACCATTTAACCGGTCGGTCGGCAGCAGGTGACGGCGGCTCCCTCGATGGCCACCCCGCAACTGCCGGGCACGGGTGCCAAGTACTGCGCCGCTTCGACGGACTCGGTAGGGGATGGGTGCCCTGGAACCCAGGCCACGTTCTACAAGCCCTACCGGCCGTTTGTGGATGCGGCGGGCAACGTCTACATTGCAGACCAGGGGAACGACCTGGTGCGGAAGCTCTCTACGGGCACACAGTTCCCCACCGCCGCGCAAGCCGTGGGAAGCGCCGTCACCCAGACCATCGACGTGCATTTCAGCGCAGGCGATATCCAGGGGACCTACACAGTCGGGGCGGGTTTCAGCGACTTTCCCCTGGGCGCGGCAGCCTCGGGCAATGGAACTTACGGGCAAACCGAAACGATCACGGTGACGGTAGCCGTGGCCCAGTGAACGGCGGTGGCAATCGGGTCGGTGATCGTGAAGGTGGACACGAGCAGCTCGACGCAGCCGCTGAGCAATGGCACGGTGACGTTTGCGGTGCCGGGCCTGAGTGCCGGCAGCCATACGGTGACCGCGAGCTACCCGGGCGATGCCACTTCGAGTCCGAGTACGGCGATGCCGGTCACCTTCACGCTTGCGCAAGCCCCGCTGAACATTGCGGTAAACAGCTTCAGCAAGGCATTCGCAGCCGCCCTGCCTACGCTCACCGGCACCCTGACCGGCATCGTGAACAACGATCAGATTGGCGTGAGCTACTCGACTACGGCGACACAAAGCTCGGCGCTGGGCACCTATCCGATTACCACGACGCTGACCGGCGCGGCAGCCGTGAACTATGCGTCTACCGTGAAGCCGGGTGTATTGGCGGTGGTACAGGCGACCACCACAACCACGCTGGCTTCTTCGAGCTATGCGGTCCAGAACACCACTGCCGTGACGTTGACGGCGACGGTGGTGCCGAACTCATCCGGAACGCCGACGGGTATCATTACGTTCTTGAATGGGACAACGCCGATCGGATCCGCTGTGCCGCTGACCGGCGGCGTGGCGACGTTGATGACGACGTTTGCAGTTGTCGGGACGAGCACGACCAACGTGCTGACGGCTGTGTACTCGGGCGACAAGAACTACATGGGCTCGACGTCAATGCCCATCAACGTGGTCTCCTCCTTCCCGAATTTTTCGCTGGTCGGCACGCCGACTTCGCTGACGGTGTCGCAGGGGCAGACGGGCCTGACGACCTTTACAGTGACGCCGGCGTTCGCCTATGCGGGCACCATCACCTTTTTGTGTACCGGGCTGCCGGCGAATGCGACCTGCGTGTTTTCACCTGGCTCGATCGCGCCGGCGGGAACGAACACGCGAGCCTGATCGGGCTCGCGGTCACTACCGGCCAGCCGGGCGTGATTGCCAGGGCTGACCCTCGGCGCACGGGGCTACCGCCGATTGCGTTTGCGGGTTTGCCGGTGCTGATGGTGCTTGCGGGCATGCTGTCCTGGCGCCGCCGTCTGGGTTCGCTGGACAGGGGAAGGCTGGTCTTGCTGACAGCTCTGCTAGCTCTGCTCGGTCTTGGCGCAGCGGGCTGCGGCGTCAAGACGTATCCGGGAATCGCCACGGGCACCTATACGGTAACGGTGATTGCCACGGGAACCCCGATTCCGGGCGGAACGGCGAATCTTGTCCAGCAGTTCCCATGACGCTGATTGTGCACTAGAACAGCTTGTTTCGAGCAACGCCGATTTTCGTAGCCGGGCCCGTAGGTCAAGGAGAATCTAAAGTATGCAGCGCAACTGGCTTTTCTCTCTGTCTCTTGTTTGTGCGGCTTCGACGGCGCTTGTGCCGTTGGCAGCAGCCGCCCAATCTTCCGACGCGGGGGCGTCGGCCGGCATCGTTTCCGATGCCAACGGTGCAGTGCTGCCGGGCGCGGCACTGACGGCGACCGATACGAACACGGGCTTGACGTTTACCGCCATGTCGAACAGCCATGATGAGTACAGGATTTCGCAGCTTCCGCCGGCCATGTACACCCTTACGGTCGACATGCAGGGATTCAAGAAGTATGAGGGGACGAAGATCACGGTAGAGGTGGGCGTGATTGCGAACGGCTTCCGCTGCCGCGCGGCGGAGTCAAGTATCCGCCAATCCCGGTGGGGAGTCAGATAACCTTGAAGACCTACGCCTCCAATGCAGGCTCCGGGTCTCGCACCAACAACAATACGTAGGGCGTGTATCAGCTGCTCGATTTCAAGAGCGATGTGAACTCGAATTACAACGCCCTTTCGGTGCAAGTGTCTCACCGCTTTACCCAGAACTTCGGCTTTCTGGCGCATTACACCTGGTCGCATGCGCTGGACTATAACCCTACCTGAGCACAGGGGATTGAACCGACCAGCAACTCGACCCGAACGATCTTTCGCAGGAATACGGCAACAGTGTTTTGAACGTGCGCAATCGATTTGTTTTCGCGGGCAAGTATCGGAGAAACTTCTCGAGCGGAAACCGGCTGGAGAGGAACCTGCAAAATGGCTGGCAGGTTTCTTTGATTGCTCAGACACAGACCGGACTGCCATTCTCGGCGACTACAGCGAAAACCGCCTATGAAGGCACATACAGCGGCATCATTGGCGCGGGCGGTATCAATCGCCTGCGAAAGTTCGATGCCTCGCGGAACCTGCTTTCGGAGCGCGACTCCTACACGATGCCTGGCATCTCGGACGTCAACCTGCGCCTGAGCCGGAGTTTTTATCTGGATGACCGGCTTGGCCACTACCGTCTGGAGCTGCTGGGAGAGGCCTTCAACCTGCTGAATCACCAGAATATTACTTCCATAAACACAAACGCCTACACCGTGTGCAGCGCGCCTCCCATGACGACGGGCTTTGTGGACCCGCGCGTGGTGGTTGGGTCTTCAAATTGTCCGGCAATGACCGGCCCCGTCACGCCGGGCGCAACCAATACCGGGTTCTACCTGCTGTATAACCCCTACTTTGGTACCAACCGGAATTCGAACAGCAACACGGTATACACACCGCGGCAACTGGAAGGATCGATCCGGCTGCACTTCTAGTTGAAATGAAGTACTTGATGCTAGAAGGCTGAGCCTTTATTGTCGTTCCCGCAGGTAATCTGCTGTTGTCGCTTTGTGACTGTTGGGCGTGCAGAAGCAAGAACAGGAGCAGATTCCCTTCGGGAAGGGTAACAAGGAAGCCCGCACCCTTCTCTATTCCGGCGCATGTTCGCGTGGGATCAGCTTCGGCGGGACGTTCGGCGCGGGTTTCAGGATTTTGAGCTGTGCGGTGAAGTACAGGATGCGGTCAACCGCGCAATCGCGCCACCTGGCGGTTCGGTCTGGCAGGCCATTGACCAGCGGTACCGGGCAGTCGCGTTCGCGCAGGTAGGATTTCTCGCTGCCCGGAATATCGACGAAGTGCCAGGGTGCGGTTTCAGGATGCACGGAGCGATAGTCGTCGGCGAAGGAGGCGACGTCGGCCATACTGTCGCGACCGAGCAGGTAGCGGATGTTTTCGGCGGCGACGGGCGAAAGGTGGTCGGAGGCGACCAGAGCTACAGGCCGGTGGCCTTGGCGGCCCCAGGCAGAGGCCGGAGCCGTGACGGAAAGAAGGAAGCAAGGCATGCAGTCTTTTCATGGGTTCGCTGAGCATGTGTTTTCTGAGGAGGAGGCGTACACATATTCTACGGCTTGGCCTGCAAACCACGGCAGGACCGCGGGTCAGCGTAGCCCTAGGTCGAGGGGCCGGCATCTTACCCGGCAAGGAGACAGCAATGGAAAGACATATGGCTCGGGGTGTGGTGGCGGGCATTGCAGGCGGCCTGGTGGCTTCGTGGGTGATGAACGAGTTTATTGCCGGCCCGGGAGTCGCGCTGCGGCACGCCGTGCAGAGCGATAAGGAAAATGCGGCCGAGGCGAAAGAAGCCGAGGAGACGAAGGGTCAGCAGAAGGAAGATGCGACCATGAAGGCGGCGGATGCGATTGTGCATGCCGTGAGCGGCGGACGGCATCTCTCGTGGGAAGAGAAGGAGAAGGACGGGCCGATCGTGCATTACGCCTTTGGTGCGTTGATGGGCGGCCTCTATGGTGGTCTTGCCGAAGTTTCCAAAAGTGTGACCGGCGGGCTGGGCACGAGCTTCGGTTCTGTTTTGTTTGCGGGGGCGGACCTGGTTGGCGTCCCGGTTTTCAATCTTTCTGGCTCGCCGACAGAGTATCCGGTGTCCTCGCTTGCCACGCCGTTTGCGGCCCACCTGGTGTATGGCGTGACGACGGAACTGGTGCGCAGACTGGTGCGCGCTATCCTTTGAGGCTGGCCAGGCAGTTGCGGAGCGCGACGCAGAGCCGGGCATTGTCGAGTTCGCCGCGGACGCCTGTACGCAGGTAGTCTGGTCCCAGCGCTTCGAAGTTGTCGCAGCGGCGTAGCAGGATGGCGTGGTCGATCAGCAGCTTCTGCCAGAGTTTTGCGGCGGCAACGGGTGTCCGTAGCAGCAGGAAGTTGGCTGCCGGTGGCGGGCAGGCGATCCCCATTTCAGCGAGGCTGGCGCGGAGCAAATCCCGTCTTTGCTGATTTCGCTTCAGGGTGTCGGCGGTAAACAGGTCGTCGGCCAGGGCCGCCGCGACCGCCACCGTGGCAAGGGTTGAGACCGGCCAGGGAGGCAAAAAGTGCTGCAAAGCTTGCTGCGCGGTTGCAGAAGTCACCGTGTAAGCGATGCGCAGGGCGGGCATGGCAAAAAACTTGGTGACGGAGCGGAAAACAGTCAGGTTTGGCAGGCGCGGAGCGAAGGCGCACAGGGATTGCCGGGGCGCGTAGTCGATGAAAGCTTCATCCACGAGCACCTGAACGCGCGGATATTGCTGAGCAAGCGAAAGCAGCACAGAAGAGGAGGTGAGGACGCCCGACGGATTTTGCGGGTTGGCAAGCAGGATGGAATCTGCGCCGGTCTGCTGCAGCAGGCGTGCAAGTTCATGGACGTCGTAGGTGAAGTCACGTAGATCAAGTCCATACGCGGTAATTCTGGTTCCACAGCGTTCGAGCGTCGCGCGGTACTCACTGAAGGCGGGCACGGGGAGGAGGCAATGCTGGAGTTTGTGGGTGCGAATGGCGGCCTCGAGCAGCGGGACGAAGCCATTGGCGACCGAAATGTTGGTGGATGACAGGCTGCCGGCCGGGGTGGAACGCGAGATTACAGGTCTGCCTGTGTCGTCACCCCGAGTGTGGAGATGTCGCGCAATCGCGACGCGCAGGTCATGCAACTCAAGATCCGGGTAAAAGACCAGAGCCGCGGGATCGGCCAGGTGCTCGCGCAAAGCCTCGAGAACACTTGCGGGTGGGCCTTCCGGATTGATGTTGGCGCTGAAGTCCAGAATGCTGTCGGGATCCAGGTTCCAGGTTCGGGCGAGCAGACGAAGCTGGCCTCCGTGGGGCATGGGCGGGTTCATGTGCGACGCCTTTCGTACAGGGCCAGCGCGGACGCTGCCAGGAGAGTGGCGGCGATAGCGACTACGCGGGTAAGTATGAGCGCGTGGCGGGCGTCGGCAGATGTGGGCAGAGGCTGGCCGGGATTGATCCGCGGGGCGTCATGAGGCTCGCTATCATAGCTGCTGGGGCCGCCGAGTTGCACCCCAAGAACGCCGGCCATGGCAGCCTCGGGGTGGCCGGCATTGGGGCTCGGGTGCAAACTGCAATCGCGACGGTAGACAGGGGTGGCGCTGGGTTTTGCGGCTAGAAGCATGGCTGCGGTGAGACGTGCGGGGATGAAGTTGAGAACGTCGTCAAGCCGAGCGGCTGGGCGGCCAAAGTACAGGTAGCGCGGGGTACGATGGCCGATCATGGAATCCATGGTGCTGACCGCCTTGAAGGCCATGGCTGCGGGCACTCCGCCGAGTGCGAGGAAGAAGAGAGGCGCGACAAAGCCGTCGGAGAGGCTTTCCGCGAGGGTTTCAACAAGGGCGCGGCAGATGCCCGCCTGATCGAGCGCGGCCGTGTCGCGGCCCACAATACGGGCGACGCGCTTCCGGGCGAGCGGCAGATCGCCGGCCTCGAGTGCCGCGAGTACACTGCGGGCTTCGTCGTCGAGATTGCGGGCGGCCAGGGTAGTGGAGGCAAGCAGGACGGCAAGCCATGGGCGCACTGTTTTCGGCATGATCACGAGCAATGTACGAGGGATAACATAGGCGGCGAACACGATAGAGCCAGTGAGAAGTGTGCCTGCGGCCAGGGCTTTGGAACCGGAGGTTTCAGGGTGCAGAAGTGACTCTCCGCGAGCGACGGCTGAGCCGATGAGACGCACGGGGTGCGGCAGAGATTCGGGATCGCCGACAAGCCAGTCGAGCGCGGAAGCGGACAGGATGAGGGTAGAACGTTTCACGTTGCCGTCTGACCTGGTTTGTAGGTGAGACCGGCCCAACTGAAGATCTCCGTCATGTCGAGTGAACGCTCCACATGGGCGGCGAAGGCGTTGAGCGCCTGCTCGCGTTGTGTCTGCCAGCGGTTGTAGGCGGTGGCCGGGGCAAGGAGGCGGGCGGCGCGGGCGGCGGCCAGGAAGGTGGTGCGGAAGTCATCCGCGTCGAAAATGCCGTGCAGGTAGGTGCCGAACACGTTGCCCGCGACACAGCCGTCGGGATTGCCGTCGCGCAGACAGGCGAAGGGCTGCGCGCCGGGAAGATAGGTTGTCGCGCCGATGTGAATCTCGTAGCCGGAAGCTGTGGTTAGCGAGATCGGCTGACCGAAAAGTTGCCGTGAGCTGAGCGTCGCATCGCTTAGGACCGTGTGCTTGGCCGGGCGCATGGTGGTGCGGATGGGCAGCAGGCCGAGGCCCGTGACAGGGCCCGCGTGCTCGACGGCGTCAGGGTCGTCGATGGCCTGGCCGAGCATCTGCATGCCTCCGCATATGCCGACGAGGAGCGGAATGCGGGTAAGCTCTTCGGCAAAGCCCTCCCGCCGGAGCCAGGCGAGGTCCGATGCGGTCTGCTTGCTGCCGGGAAGGATGACGAGGTCTGCCTGGGCGAGAGCAGCGGGGTGGGAGACGAGGCGCAGGTCGACGGAGGGTTCGGCGCGGAGAGAATCAAAGTCAGTAAAGTTGGAAAGAGACGGCAGGGCGAGGACAGCGATGTGCAGGGGGCGGGCGGAGGACGCGTCCGCGGGCCAGGGCATTGAGGCAAACTCCGGCAGGCCGAGGGAATCTTCTTCGTCAAGCGCAAGGTTGGGATAGTACGGGATCACTCCCGTGCAGGGCTTGGCGGTGCGTGCTTCGAGCATCTGCAGACCTGGGGTGAGCAGCGCGACATCGCCACGAAATTTGTTGATGACCAGGCCGCGGATGCGGGCACGCTCCTCGGGTTCGAGCAGTTCAAGTGTGCCGAGCAGGGAAGCGAAGACGCCGCCCCGATCGATGTCGCCGACGAGAAGGCAGGCGGCGTTGGCCATCTCGGCCATGCGCAGGTTGACGATGTCATGCTGCTTGAGGTTGATTTCGGCAGGAGAGCCGGCGCCTTCGAGCAGGATGAGGTCGTGCGTGGCGGCGAGGATCTGGTAGGACTCACGGACGATGGGCAGAAGCTCATGGACGCGGCGAAGGTGGTACTCGGAAGCGGAAAGCTGGCCCCAGATCTTGCCGCGCACGATGATTTGCGAACTCATGTTGCCGCTGGGTTTGAGCAGGATCGGGTTCATGTGGACCGAGGCTGGGATGCCGGCGGCCTCGGCCTGCAGGGCTTGGGCGCGACCAATCTCGAGGCCCTCCGGCGTGACGGCGGAGTTGAGGCTCATGTTCTGGGACTTGAAGGGCGCGACCCGCACGCCGTGCTGCCGGAAGATGCGGCAGAGGGCGGTGGTGATGAGGCTCTTGCCGACGTGAGAGCCGGTACCGAGGATCATGATGGCGGGCGTTGGCATGGGTTTTCTTGGTGGTGAGGACCCACTCATCGCGGTGAGGCTGCGATGGATGGGGCACGGTTCGGGTTTGGGTGGGTTTGCTACCAGGCGCGGGAGAAGTTGGGGCCCTGCTTATCTTCGGGGCGGAGGCGGGCGTCGACCTTGGCACGGACTTCGATGAGGCGGCCGAAGAGCCAGATAGCGTCGGACAGGCGGTTGAGGTACATGATGACCTCAGGGACGACGAGCGTGACGCCCTCGGGGGAGGTGTTCTGGAAGCGGATGACGAGGCGTTCGGCGCGGCGGCAGACGGTTCGGGCCATCTCGTAGGCGGCAGATTCCTTGTCGGCGCCGGGGAGTGACCAGTCGGCGAGGATGCCTTCGGTGGCTTCAATTTTGTAGACGAGATCGGTGACGTAGTCGACGTCATCCTGGGTAATGATGGGTGGGGTTTTACGGGACTCGGGTGGGGTCGCGAGGGCGGAGCCGACGCGGAAGAGAGTGCGTTGGATGGTTTCTGTCCACTCGCAGATGTCTTGTTGCTGACATATGCTGCGTGCAAAACCGAGGAATGTGTTGAGTTCGTCGACGGTGCCGTAGGTTTCGACGCGGAGATCGTCTTTCGAGATGCGGATGCCGCCTGCGAGACCAGTAGTACCACGGTCGCCGCCTTTCGTTGCGATGGACATGCTTTTGTGCTCCTTAGTTGACAATGGTGAAAGTGTTGGATGAGGTTTGTGTCGCCCGGATGATGCAGGTGTAGTCGCGGGTGCGCTCCCAGGCATGCTGAGGGGCATAGTGGCCAAGCTCTTCGAGCAGGACGCGCAATGGACCGGCGTGGGTGACAACGGCGACGGTCTTGCCGGGTTCGGCAAGCCGGCGAAGTTCGGTGATTTCGTCGAGAATGCGAGCGCGAAAAAGCTGGATGGGCTCGCCTCCGGGAGTTGGCAGATGGGGAAATTCGGCGATCCAGCGGGCGGCGAACGTGGGATCTAGACGCTCGATGGCATCCCAGGTAAGGCCTTCCCAGGTGCCGAAATGGATCTCGCGCAGAGCCTGGCGGCAAGAAAGAGGAGCGCCGTGGGCTTCGGCGACAGGCTGAGCGGTTTGCTGCGCGCGGAGTAGATGGCTGGAGTAAATGGCGGTAATGGGTTCAGCGTCGAGTTGCTCGAGCAGATGAGCGACCTGTTGGCGGCCCAACTCGTTGAGAGGCGGGTTTGTGGAGCCGCAGAAGGTGCCGGCAAGGTCGGTCGCGGCGTGCCTGATAAAGAGGAGGGTCGCTGGATTCATCATGCGTGCCAGACTCCGCAAAACAGGATGGTGATTTCGACCAGCTGCACCGTGGCTCCGAAGCAGTCGCCGGTGGTGCCGCCCAGCCTCCGTCGATAGTAGGCGGCGGTAATTGCGGTGACGATGAGGGTTGCGAGGACCGGAGCAAACGCGCTGCTGCGCAGAGCATAGACGACGATCAGGACGGTGTAGAGGGAGCCGAATAGAAGGGCGGGGGTTGAGACCTGACGTGCGATCGAGCTGCCCCGGCCGCTGGCCGGCGTGGCGGAGGGCAAGAGGCTCAGGGGGAGGATAGACCAGCGGCTCAGCGCAAGGGCGGCGATGAGGGTCGGAGCCACGCGATCGACTGGCAGGGCAGTGAGGAGAGCAACGCGGGTGAAGAGCGTGATTGCGAGCGCGCAGGCCCCGAAGCTGCCGATGGCGGGATCGTGCAGGATGGCCAGGGTGCGCTCGCGGCTGCGCGGCAGGCCGAAGGCGTCGGCACAGTCGGCGAGGCCATCCTCATGGAGAGCGCCGGTGAGGGCGACCAGCAGGGCTACGACGAGGATCGCGCTCAGCGAGCGGGGAACATGTGGTGCGAGAAGATGGTGCGCGAACGCGGCGACGAGGGCGAGGAGAGTGCCCACGACGGGGAACCAGGCTGCGGCGCGGGGCAGGGTTCGGCTGTCGAACGGGAAATAGGGCGTGCGGATGCGGGTGAGGAACTGCACGGCAGCAAAGGGTGGCGCGAGCAAGGTCGCGACGCGGTTGGTTGAAGCGGTAAGGGTGCTCATCGGGTGGCCTCGGTCGCGCCGGAGACGCCGGCCGAGACGAAGGTGGCCATCTGGCTGTAGAGTGCGAGGGCAGATTCGAGGATGGGCATGGCAAGCATGGCACCGGTGCCTTCGCCAAGCCGCATGTCGAGGGCGAGTATGGGTTTGAGGCCGAGATGATCGAGCAGGATGCGATGGCCGGGCTCCTGTGAAAGGTGGCCGGCGAACAGGTAGGGGCGAAGCTGCGGGGCGAAGGCAAGGGCGAACGCGGCGGCCGTGGTGGAGATGAAGCCGTCGAGCAGAATGGCTGCGCCTTCAGCGGCTGCGCCGAGGAGGAAACCAGTCATGGCCGCAATCTCGAGGCCGCCGAGGCGACGCAGGATTTCGCAAGCATTGGTGCAGTGCTGCTGGTGTATGGCAAGAACGCGGGTGAGCACCGCCACCTTGTGGGCGTGCGCCGCGTCGGTAAGACCGGTGCCGCGTCCGGTCACCTCGGCGAGGGGGCGGTCGGTGAGGGCGGCGGTGAGGAGGCTTGCGGCTGAGGTGTTGCCGATCCCCAT
Source organism: uncultured Granulicella sp. (assembly GCA_964282835.1). GTDB lineage: Bacteria > Acidobacteriota > Terriglobia > Terriglobales > Acidobacteriaceae > Edaphobacter. The sequence goes on along the minus strand of OZ196157.1, from coordinate 2,496,771 downwards.
TTCGCCGACAGCAATCAGTTTGAAGGGGAGGTTATGGGCTGCCTGCAGCCCGAGGGCTAGGGCTGCTTCAAACTCCGCGGGGCTCATGGCGGGCTCGTGCAGGGAGTTGCGGCAGCCCGGGCGGACGGGTGTGTTGGTGAGGGTTGGGTGATCGGGCAGCGGGGTGGCTACACCGCAGTTGACGATCCGGACGTGGGCGCCGTGGAGGCGGGCGAGGACGTTGATGGCAGCACCGCCCGCAAGGAAGTTGAGGACCATCTGCCGAGTGACTTCGGGTGGGTAGGCGCTTACGCCCTCTGCGGCGAGGCCGTGGTCGGCGGCAAAGACGAAGGCGCCTTTGCTGAGCCGGGTGATGCCGAGCGATTGAAGCTGGGCGGCGAAGTCTTCAAGCCGGCCGAGGGCTCCGAGCGGTTTGGTAAGGGTGTCGAGGTGGGCGCGGAAAGGCGCTTCGGGCGCGGGGAGGCGGATGGCGGCGACGGTGGCTTTGAGGATGGAGGGAGTAGGCATTAGGGGCGGGTTACGGGTTGGTGGGCTGACGGCTTGCTAGCTGAAGCTTACAGCTTGTTTTGTGGCGGGTTGGACGTTTTGTGGACCCCTGCGAGAGGCAGAGGTCCACAGAGTGGTGAAAAGCAGATCCCCTTGGGATGACAAAGAAGGGGGCTGAGTGAGGGAAGTTGGTTAGTGGATGTGGAAGGATTCGCCGCCGAAGGAGAACTTTACGCCGCCGCGGATGTTGAAGGGAAGGGACGGGAAGCCGAACGCTTCGGCGTAGTTTTCGTTGAGCAGGTTCTGCATGTCGACGTAGGTGGAGATGTTGTGGCGAAGCTGGTAGGAGGCGGAGAGCTCGAGGCGCTGGTAGGCTCCGTCGAGATTGCGGTTGGGCAGCAGGAGGGAGTAGCCGAAGTTGGCGTCGGAGAGGAAGTCGGAGTCGTCGCGGCGGCCGACGAGCGAGCCGGAGAGCTGCGCGGCCAGCCTGCTATGCGTATAGGCGAGCGAGAAATAGCCGGAGTGGGGGGCGATGCGGAAGGGACGGGCACCGTCGAGTGGAGCGTACTGGCCGATGGGTATGGTGGGAAAGCTGGTTCCCATGGTGATGCCCCCGCCGAGCGCGTCAGACGAGAAGGAACGCTGGACGACCGCGTCTGTATAGGTGTAGCCGGCGCGGGCGAAGAGGTGGCGGGCGAGGCGGAACTCGGATTCGAACTCGACGCCCATGGAGCGATAGGCCTGGGAATTGACGTAGGCGCCGAACTCGGTGCTGGCCGCGGCGGCGGCGACTGTTGGGGAAATGCCAAGGGTAACTAGAGCATCTTGCGAAAGGAACTGGATGCCGTTGGTGAACTCGTTGTGGAAGTAGGTGAGGTTGAGGCGGGCGCGCCCGTCGCCGAACTGCTGCTCGAGGCCGGCGTCGTAGGTGCGGCTATACTCGGCCCCGATGGGACGTATGTTGTCCTGCGGGATGAGCGCGGGGTCATTTGCTTGCAGGAGCGCATACAAAGAGGCGTTCTGTTGGCCGACGCTGGCGTCCTTGACGCCCTTGCCGAAGCTGGCGTGGAGCTTGGTGCCGCTGAAGAGGCTCTGGCTTGCTGGGCGGACGGCGTAATAGGCCAGCGAGACGCGTGGGGTGAGGGCATTGCCGTACAGCTGGTTGCGCTCGATGCCGCTGCCGAGCGTGTAGAAGAAGCGGGAGGCCGCGTCGCCGGCGAGTTGCAGGGTGTAGCTCTGGTTGCGACGGGCTATGTTGGTGAGGGAGCCTGGATAGGCGGGGAGGACGGCATTGGTGCCGCGTTCGGCGTCGTACTTGAAGGCGCCGAGCAGGGTGGTGTGCAGGTTGAGCTGGTAGTCGGTCTGGGCGTAGACGAAGTCTCGGTTGGCCGTGGTGAGGAACTGGTTGGGGTAAATGTTGGCGAAGTCGAGGATGGCCTGACCGGATACGGAGTAGCCGTTGGCACCGGTGATGGTTACCACGTTGCCGAGCGTATCGCCAGAGCCATCCGGCGCGCCGTCCTGGGCGTACTGGGTGAAATTGGAGGCGAGCGCCTCGTGGCCGTAGCGGATTAGGTTGTGCCAGCGGGCGGTGGTCTGGCGCTGGGCTACGCCGTTGAGGATGGTGTCGTGCTCGAAGGAGTTGGCGAAGTCTGGAATGCCGAAAAGCGCGAGGGCGTTGGGCGAGCCGGAGTTGGTGGTGAGGTGGCGAAAGGTGAAGCGGAGGTCGGTGGCGGCGTCGGGCGCGAAGCAGTAGTTGCCGGCGAAGGTGACGTTGTGGAACTGATCGTTGGGCAGGCTGTTGCGAGTGTCGAGGCGGGCGAAGCCGTTGTAGAAGTCAAAGCGATTGTGGGCGCCCGAGAGCTCGGCCGCCTGGCGGTAGAAGCCCAAATTGCCGCCATCGACCGCGTAGATGAAAAGCGGGAGAGGGGTAGACCCGCGCGAGGTCGTGAACTGGACGACTCCGGCGAGGGCGTCCGAGCCGTAGAGGGCGGAGTTGGGCTGGCGCAGCACTTCGATCTGGGCGATTCCGATGGTGGCGAGATTGGCGAGGTTGACCTCGCCGCCGACGTCGTTGACCGGTACGCCATCGAGCAGCACCTTGTTGTAGTTATCCTGGCCGCCGCGGATGAAGAGACTGGTGGTGCCGCCGGTCTGGCCGGTCTGGGTGAGCTGCAGGCCGGGGACGAGGCGCAGGGGCTGCTGGAGCTCGGGCGATTGCTGGTACTGGGATTGATCGAGCAGGGTGATGGCGGCGCCGGATTGCGCGAGCGGCGTGGGGGTGCCGGTGGCGGTGACGGTGACCTGCTGGGAGAGGGTGGGGGTGGCGAGGGTGAGATTGAGGGTGGTGGCGAACCGGAGCGCGTAGAAGTGAGGAGCGGTGGTGGCGGTCTCAAAGGTGGGGGCGGAGGTGCGGAGTCGATAGTTGCCGGCGACGGAGAACGAAAGGGCGTAGTGGCCGGAGGCATCCGCCTGCACGGTGGCGGTCACGAGAGCTCCGTTTTTCTGCTCGCGGATGAGCTCTACGGTGGCGTTGGGGACGGCGGCGCCGAGCGGGTCTAGAACCATGCCCTGGAGGTTGGGATGGGAGTTGTCGACGATCGACTGAGAGAAGGCGCTTGGAGTCAGGGAGATGCTTGCGGCGAAAAACGCGGCGTGGTGGAGCTTCATGGATGTCGTTCCCCTCGGAATGGTGGAGCTTTGTACGGCAAGGCCGGTCTCCTGACTTGCGCTTCTACGTTGCGGGGCTGCCTTCCGGGATGTGCTCCGTGGCGTTGGTGAGCCTTGCCCTGCTTCTCGGCGCTTACAGTTACGGGGTAGTGGCGGATTCGCACCGCGCTTCCCGAACACCTTGCTGGCGGTTGTGGTTTATACAGCAACTAATGTGAGGCTGCGGTGGCGGACGATGGAAGCGATAAAGTTTTGCACAACGGCCGGGTTGGCGGCGAAGTGGAGATGGATGTAGCTGGCCAGGATGTTGCCCTGCGTGTAGCCCTCGGGCTCTGTGCGCTGCGAAAGGGAGTAGGTGATCTGGTAGGAGGCGTCGCAGGCCGGGGCTGCGAGCAGGCGGGAGTAGTGAAAGCTGTGGCCGCGGATGATGGTGCCAGTGGGGCCGAGGAGGCAATCGCGGGTCAAGGTGATGGTGGCGTAGCCGAAATCGACCAAGCGCGAGGTCATTTCGACTTCGAGGGGAAGCAGGGCGGTGAACTCGTGGATGGCCTGGGGGGTACGGAGTGTTTGGGCGAGATAGATCATGCCACCGCACTCGGCGTAGATGGGGGCGCCGGTTTGGGCAAAGGTGCGGATGGCGGCGAGCATGGAGGTGTTGCGGCTGAGGGCTTCGGCGTGGAGCTCGGGATAGCCGCCACCTAGGTAGAGGGCGTCGAGGTTGGGGGGCAGGGTGGCGTCGGCTATGGGGCTGAAGGGGATGAGTGCGGCACCGTGATGGCGGAGGAGGTCGAGGTTGTCCTGGTAGTAGAAGGAGAAGGCTTGGTCCTGGGGAATGCCGATGCGGATGGTGGGTGGTTCGAGAGACCCAGGTCTCAGGTTCCAGACCTGGTGCACCCGGGTTGGTGTCAGGGTCAGGAGGCGGGAGATGTCGAGGTGGGCCTCCGCGAGGGCGGCGAGTTGGGTGATATCGGCCTCGGGGTTGGTCGAGGGCGCGGCGTGGAGGCCGAGGTGACGCTCCGGGATAGAGATCTCGGGGCTGCGGGGGAATCCGCCGAGAATGGGAGTCTGGCAGCGTGCTTCAATGGCCTGGCGGAGCATGGCGAGATGCCGTGGGCTGGCGACGCAATTGAGGATGATGCCGGCGAGGGGCAGCATGGGGTCGAAAAGCTCGAAGCCGAGGACGGTGGCGGCGATGGAACGGGCGGACTTGGAGGCGTCGAGGACGAGGACGATCGGCAGACCGAGAAGGCGGGCGATCTCGGCGGAGGAGCCGGTTTCGGTCAGGCCATCCTTCCCGTCGAAAAGGCCCATCATGCCTTCGACGATGGCGGCGTCAGCGTTCTCGGTGGCCTGGGCGAAGAGGCTGAGGTTGGTTTCCGGGCTCATCAGCCAGGTGTCGAGGTTACGCGCGGGGCGGCCACTGACGCGGGTGTGGTGGGTAGTGTCGAGGAAGTCCGGGCCGCCCTTGAAGGGCTGGGCTACAAGGTTTCTGCGCCTGAGGGCGGCCAGAAGGGCGAGGGTAATGGTGGTTTTGCCGACGCCCGAGGCCGTCCCGGCGATAAGGAATCCGGTCATTTGCCACCCGCTTTCAGGACGAGCGGCAGGCCGGCGACCAGGAGCACGACGTCCGATGCGGTGGCCGCGACACGCTGGTTGAGCTCGCCGAGCAGGTCGCGGTACTGGCGTCCGAGTTCGTATTCGGGCACGACGCCGCTGCCGACTTCGTTTGAGACCAGGGCGATGGGGCAGGGTAGGGTAGCCAATCTCTTCAGTAAGAGATCGATCTGGGCGGGGATTGCGGGCAGGTCGTCTCGGAAGCGGTGCAGGAGATTGGCGGCGTAGAGGGTGAGGCAGTCGACGAGGATGAAGTCAACGTTCGGACCTTGCGCTGCGATGACGCCGGGTAGATCCAGCGCTTCTTCGACTGTCTCCCAGTGGACGGGACGGTCGCTGCGATGACGCTCGATTTTGTGGCGCATCTCATCGTCGCTCGCGGTTGCGGTGGCGAGGAAGAGAACGCGTTGGTGGCGCTCGGCGAGATGCTGGGCGTGGCGGCTTTTGCCGCTACGGGCGCCGCCCAGAATCAAGGTGACGGGTGGCCGTGCTCCCGCGAGTGGGGGGAGTGGGGACATGGACGCGCAAACTCCTGTCGGCTGCGTAGTGGCACACGGCCGGGGTTAGGCGGGATGAAATATGGAAGCAGGGTGCGGCCCGTGGCTCTCGGGCTGAGAGACGGGGTGGCACCTGTGCTCTCCGGCCCTCCCTAGAGGCCAGACGAAGCCTTGCCGATGCTGGCCGGTCTCCTGACTTGCGCGTCATCGCGAAGGAACGGCCTTCCCGGAGGTGTTGCGGCTCCAGTGGCTTGCTTGCGCATTGTCCCGACGCTCGGCGCTTACAGTTACGGGGTAGTGGCGGACTTGCACCGCCTTCCCGACACCAACATCTATTTTGACCATACGCACAACCCGGGATAGGGTCAATTGGAAAAGCGGCGTGGTACAACGGACCCATGGGCATGACGAGACGGCGGCTGATGACGAGGGTGCTGCCTGGCTGGCTTGCCGGTCGGTACGCCATGGGGCAAGCGGTCAAGGGCCAGTCGCCGTTGAGGATCGTTTCAACCGCACCCAGCCTGACGGAGACGCTGTTCGCGCTCGGTCTAGGGCCGCGGGTTGTGGGGGTTTCGCAGTATTGCGAATGGCCGCCGGAGGTGAAGGCGCTGCCCAGGGTGGGAAGCTATGTGCAGCCGAATGTCGAGGCGATCGTGCGATTGCGGCCAGACCTAGTGCTGCTCGAAAGAGCCTCGAACGAGGTGGCGGACCGGCTGACTTCGTTCGGCATCCGCTATGCCGCGATTCCGCATGGCACCCTGGCCGAAACCTTTGCCGGGATGGAGAAGATTGCGAGTGTGGCAGGCATTGCCGAACGCGGCTCGGCGCTGGTGGCGCAGATCCAGGCGGCTCTGGCGTCGGTGCGCGCGAAGGCGGGCAAAAGTGCGAAGGTACGGGTACTGATGATCGTGGATCGCAGGCCCGGAACGCTGAACGACCTGGTTGCGACCGGGCCAGGAAACTACGAGGACGAAGTGCTGCAGATTGCCGGAGGAGTGAACGTGCTGGCGAAGCCCGGGATGATGAGTTATCCGAGGATTTCGCTCGAGACGGTGCTGCGGGAAGACCCGGAGGTGATTGTCGACCTTACAGACGCGCATGACACCGATGCGGCGCACCTCGCGGCGCGCAAGGCGGATGCGTTGCTGTGGGCGCGCGAGCAGGGCTTGCAGGCGGCTCGGGATCATCGTGTGTATATTGCGGATTCGACCGTGTTTCTGGTGCCTGGGCCGCGCGTGGCAGAGGCTGCCGAGCGGCTCTACGACGCCTTGCACGGCGGCGTGGCGCGTTGAGCAGTTTGCTCGAGGTCGATGGAGTCGGGTTCTCGTATGGACCCGAGGCCGTGCTGCGTGGCGTTTCGTTTGCGGCCCGGGCGGGCGAGTTTGTCGCGCTGGTCGGGACCAACGGGGCGGGCAAGAGTACGCTGCTGGATGTGATCGCCGGGATTCGCACCGCGTCCTCGGGCCGGGTGGTTCTGGCAGGGCGAGAATTGAGCGGCTGGGGGGCCGGAGAGCTTGCGCGCAAGGTGAGCCATCTGCCGCAGGCGCTGGAGGCCGACCTGCCGTTTTCAGCCGAGCAGCTGGTCGCGATGGGGCGCTATCCGCATACCGACCGGTGGTTTGAATCGGAGGGCGATCATCGGGCGATCGAAGGGGCGATGCGGCGAACAGGCTGCTGGGGACATCGGGAGCGCCGGATCGGATCGTTGAGCGGTGGGGAACGGCAACGGGTGCTGCTGGCGGCCTGCCTGGCGCAGGCTTCGGACGTGTTGCTGCTGGATGAGCCGAGTACATTTCTGGATATTGCGGCGCAGCTGGAGTGCTTTGCGCTGCTGCGGGACGAGGCGCGCGAGGGAAAGCTCTGCCTGGCGGTGACACACGATCTGAACCTGGCCCTGACCTACTGCACACGGTTGCTGGTGCTGGATGGAGGATGCGTGGCGCGCGATCTGCGTGGGGGCGAGGACGGGGAATGGCTGCGCCTCTTCTCGCCGGCGCTGCGGCTTGGCCGCACGGAGAGCGGAGCGCCGTGGGTATGGTACGCATGAGGCGTCCGGCTGCGGGTGTATGGGTTTCGGGGTCGCTTTTTGTGCTGGCGGCGGTTTTGCTGCCGTGGGTAGGGCCGGGGCCGATCGATGTGCGGCGTGTGCTGCATGGTGAGGCGCCAGACTACCAGATCCTGCTGCAGCTTCGGGTTTCGCGGACGCTGCTTGCGCTGATCGCGGGCGGCGCGCTTTCGCTTGCCGGCACGCTCTTCCAGGCCATGCTGCGCGATGGTTTGGCAGACCCTTACACGATGGGGATTTCGGCGGGTGCTTCGCTGGGGGCAGTCGTGGTGATTTCTGCGGGTTGGGTCACGTTTTTCGGCATACCGGCGACCTGGGTGGGGGCGCTTGCCGGGGCGCTGCTCGTGCTTGTACTGGTGCTTGGCGGAGCCTTGCGGAGTCGGCAACTGTCGACGTTTACCCTGCTGCTTACAGGGATCGCGGTGAACAGCATGTGCTTCGCGTTTATCCTGATTCTGAGTGGATTTGCTGGGGTTTCGCGCGCTTTTTCGATCACGCGCTGGCTGATTGGGAGCGTGGATTCGATCGGGTTCGGGCCGCTTGCGGTGCTTTCCGTCATTGTGGCGGCGGCGGCGGGTTTTATCTTTTCGCAAGCGCGCGGATGGAACCTGTTGGCCGTTGGGGAGCAGTGGGCAACCTCGCGTGGAGTCGGGGTGGGGAGATTGCTGGGCAGCGGATATCTTGCGGGCTCGGTGCTGGTGGCAGGCGCGATTGCGCTTACGGGGCCGATTGGGTTCGTCGGGCTGATCGTGCCGCATGTGGTGCGGTCGCGCGTTAGCCCGGATCATCGGCTGCTGATGCCGTGCGCGTTTTTGCTGGGGGGAACGCTGCTGGCGGTTTGCGATGCGATCGGGCGGGTAGTGCTGGCGCCGGCGGAGGTGTCGGCGGGAGCGGTGTTGGCGTTGATTGGGGGGCCTTATCTGGTCTGGGTGATTCGGGGGCGAGGTGTGGGGCGGGTTTGAAGCGGGTTGAGATATGCCTTGCAGCAACGACAACTGAAAGGACAACCGCAGATCCTTCGGGATGACAACAAAGAGCAATGGCCGGTGCGGTGGACGTAAAGTCTATTTGGCGGCGGCTTTGGCTTCGGGGGTGCAGCGAGCCATAATCTTCATGTGCAGGCGCTCTTCGAGGTCCGGGGGAAAGTCGTAGATCTCGTGGTTGCGGTACATGACGATGGTCTTGGTGGTGGAGTCGAGAACCACTTCGCAATGCTTGCACTCGGCGATGTGGTGCTCTACTTCGGCGAGCAGCTCGGGGGGTACGGTGCCGTCGAAGAAGTCGGTGAGCTTGGCAAGAAAATCGGTGCAGGTCATGCCGGCTGACCCTCCTTTTTGGCTTTGAAGTAGCGGCTGAGGCGCTCGCGAAGCTGGAGGCGGGCCCGGAGTAAACGCGATTTGACGGCGGGAACGCTCAAGCCGAGTGCCTCCGCAGTTTCTTCGGTAGAGAGATTTTCAACGTCGCGCAGGGTGAAGACGGTGCGGAAGCCTGGCGGCAGACCCTGGATGGTTTTGCGCAGAATGTCCGAAAGCTCGGTCTGGCCGTAAAGCTGCTCGGGGTTGGGGCGCCACTCGGCAAAGTCGCGTGGGATGGAGCCCTCTTCGGTGTGGACGTCTTCGTCCATGGAGACGGTCTTGCTAGTTTTGCGCTTGCGCAGACGCATGAGCGACTCGTTGACTGCGATGCGGACGAGCCAGGTAGAAAATTTGCTGTTGCCCTGAAACTGCTCGAGCTTCTGATAAGCCTTGAAGAAGACGTCTTGCGCGATGTCTTCGGCGTCCTCGCGGTTCTGGGTGATGTGCTGGGCGACACGGAAAATCTGCCGGTCATACTGCCGAACGAGTTTCTCAAAGGCTGCAGCATCTCCCTCCTTCGCACGGGCGACGAGCGCAACGTCGGGATGTTCTTCCGGCTCCGGGATAGCGGGCTGGACGACTTCCGGGTCTTCCGACGCAACTGGGGATTGGATTGCGGGCATGGGCAAAAGGTGCGAAATCTTCCTGGCCGGTCGGTCTGTGGCTCCCGGCGCTTGATGTGATAGTAAACGGCATGGCGAACGGGAGCAATGGCGTCACCGGCCTGGATGCGTTTGTGTGCAGCCGAACGTCTTAGAAGGCGGCGTATCAGACTGGATTCGCAGCGGGCGTTGACGCAGGAATTGCGCGCGGGCGAGGGTCCGCTCGGCTAGAGTGTAGGAACGAGGCAGGGAAACGGATGAGACGGAGAGGTTCAGCTTGGGCTGCGGTGTCGCTTGGACTCATGTTCCAGGTGGCCGGGCAAGCTGCGCTTCTAAGCTATACCGTGCCCGCCAGAAAAAAGCCGGCGGCGGCTAAGTCCTCGACGACTGCGCTGACTTCGACCAAGGCGGCGCACGGCAAGGCCGCCCTCGCGAAAAGCAGCAAGACCAAGACTGCGGCGGGCAAGAAGCCGACCGCGGCAGAGCTGAAGGCGCAGGCTGCAGCCAAAGCGGCGGTGACGATCCAGACCGTAAAGCTGAACACAGCGTTTGTGGAAACAGCCAATCTGCGGCCGATGGCGCAGCAGCTTGCGAGCTATCGAACCAGCGCGGCCTATGCGAGTGTGAGCGGTTATGCGCAGGGTCATCCCGGCGTTCAGGCCTCGACCGCGTACCTGGCGCTGGGGCATGCGTACATGCTCGACCACCGCTTTGGGGATGCGTCGGAGGCTTACGGAAAGGCGGCAACAGGTGAGCCGGCGCTGAGTGACTACGCAGATTACCTGGGGGCGCAGGCGTTGATCCAGGGTGGGCGGGTGGCGGAGGCATTGCCTTTGCTCGACCACTTCAGCGATCGGCACCCGGAGAGCATTTTTGCCGTGAACGCACCCATGCTGATGGCGAATGCCGACCTGCAGCTGCACAACGGACCGGCAGCCGTGAAGGTGCTGGAGCCGCTGGGAACGACGCCCGAAGTAGACCATGCGGACTACAAGCTGACCCTGGCAAAGGCGCTGCAGATGGCCGGCGATCCGGCGCGGGCTGCCTCGCTTTACCATGACATCTTTGTCAACCAGCCGCTTACCTTCGAAGCTGGACAGGCCATGGCGCAGATGCGCGCGATGGGGCAGCCGCCGAGCGCGGCGGAACGCAAGCTGCGGGCCGATGCGATGTTCAACGCGAAGCGCTACTCCGAGGCGAGCGCGGAATATGCCGCATTGCGCAACGACCCGGGCCTGAGTGAGGGTGACCGGGACGGGCTGCAGATCTACCAGGCTGTGTGCGATCTGCGCTTGAAGCATTTGAGCCGGCATGATGTCGAAAAGCTGCCCGTGACCAATGACGACACGGCCGCGTTGAAGCTTTACCTTTTCGCAGAAATCTCGCGCAACGAGAAGGATAGGGTGAGCCATGACGCGGTGATTGCGGAGATGGTGCAGAAGTATCCGCAAAGCCGGTGGCTTGAGGAAGCACTTTACTCGGGCGGCAACATGTACCTGCTGACGCACGATATGCCGCAGGCCATTTACCACTACAACCTGCTGGTGCAGCGCTTTCCGGCCAGTCTTTACGCGCCTTCTGCCCACTGGCGCGATGCGTGGATGAACTACCGGCTGCGCCACTATGAGGAAGCGGCTAGGCTGATGGACGAGCAGGTGGTGCGCTATGGGGCAGGCATTGAAGCTTCGAGCGCGCTGTACTGGCGCGGGCGTATTTACGAGGATGAAGAACATAACTTCGCGCAGGCAGCGAACTACTATCGCTCACTGAACGCCAACTATCCCAACTTCTACTACGGCTACCTGGCCCGGCAAAGATTGGCCGTGCTGGGTACACAGGCTGCCGTGGCTCCCGCAACGACCCTGGCTTCTGTGCGCTTGGTGGCGGTGCCGTCCCTGGCGGGTGTGGTGCCGATGCAGGATCCGCACTACATCAAGGCCAAGCTGCTGGCGAATGCGGCGTTGAACGAATACATCGGACCGGAGCTTGCGGCGAGCCCGGGGTCGGGCCAGTGGGGCGCGTTGGCCCAGGCTCAGATTTATGCTTCGTTCGGCGAGTCGACGCGGGCGCTGCAGTCCATCAAAAAGTCAGGGATCTCCTTTTTTGCTCTACCCTTCAACCAGGTTCCGGTGGAGTACTGGAAGCTGATGTTCCCGCAGCCATACTGGGGCGACCTGGTGGCCGACTCGGAACGGAACGGCCTGGATCCTTACCTGGTGGCTTCGCTCATCCGTCAGGAGTCGGAGTTCAACGCGGGCGCGGTGAGCCCGGCGCATGCCTATGGGTTGATGCAACTGCTGGCTTCGGTTGGCAAGGCGAACGCTCAGAAGGAGGGCCTGAAGGGCTTTTCGCAGCCGGAATTGCTGAACCCGTCAACTAACCTGCAGCTGGGTACACGTAACTTGAAGGGCGTGCTGGATCGCTTTGGCGGCCAGCCGGAGTATGCCCTGGCCGCCTATAACGCGGGCGATGTTCCGGTTCGGCAGTGGATGTCGAGCGGCGACTACAAGGACATTCCGGAGTTCGTCGAGTCCATTCCGTATACGGAAACGCGCGAGTATGTGCAGGCGATCATGCGCAACCGGGAGATGTACCGGGCGCTCTACCCGACGAAGTAGTGGGGTAGCATAGGAGTGCGCCGCGGCAGGCCCGAGTGGTGAAATCGGCAGACACAGCGGACTTAAAATCGTATAAGTTTATGGATATATTGGCAATAAATATAAGATAAATAAAGACTTATAGCGGTGAGACAGTACCCCCGCGACAGACACAACCCTTACACATTTTTTGTGATATTCAAGAAGTGTGCGGAGGTCATCGCTCATGTCCGAACGGTTCACGATCCTCGGTGGCAAGGTCCACATCTACAGGCGTCCCAATAGCTCAAGCTGGCAGTGTGCGAGCTTTCTGGCCGGGAAGAATCGACGCACAACCACCAAAGAAGACAGCCTCTCGAAGGCAAAGGAAGTCGCAGAAGATTGGTATTTGCAACTACGCGGTAAGCTCCGCGACGGCGAGCTGAAAAGCGGAAAGCTGTTCCGCGAAGCCGCGAAGTTGTACCTGCGCGAATTCGACATCATGACGCAGGGACAGCGGAGCGCGACCTATGCGCGCGGACAGCACGCCCGGACAAACGGACACTTGGTTCCATTCTTCGGCAGCATGGTTCTTCCAGAGATCACGGCTGGCAAAATCAATGAATATCGCATCCATCGCCTTGAGGAATGCAAGGCACAGCGTGGCAAGCCGCCGGCGCATAACACCATGCACCAGGAAATCGTGACGCTGCGCCAGATCTTCAAAACGGCTCTGCGCCAGGGATGGATCGATCATCTGCCGGATTTATCTGCGCCGTATCGCGCATCGGCAAAAATCTCTCATCGAGCATGGTTCTCGCCGGAAGAGTACAAGCAACTTTACGAAGCGACGCGAAAACGCGCGCATGATCCCAAGCAGCCCCGTTTTCGTTGGGAAGCGGAACAACTTCACGACTATGTTCTGTTCTCCGCCAATACTGGCCTCCGTCCCGACGAGGCAATGCGTCTTGAGTTTCGCGATGTCACGGTAGTCGAAGACGAGGGCAGCGGCCAAACCATCCTAGAGATCGAAGTACGGGGAAAGCGAGGCGTTGGTTATTGCAAGAGCACGGCGGGTGCCGTGCATCCGTTCGAGCGGTTGAAGACCCGGACACGACCTAATGGTGGACCGGGAAGATCAGGTAGTCGTACCGCATCCATAGCGAAGGGCGAGTGGCACGAGCCCGGCCCTACCGATCTTCTGTTTCCGAAATGGCCACGCGATTTATTCAATGCGATTCTTGATGAAGAAAAGCTTCGCACCGATCGCGACGGTAGGCCGCGAACGGCCTACAGCCTGCGTCACACATATATTTGCCTGCGCCTGCTCGAAGGCGCTGACATCTATCAGATCGCCAAGAACTGTCGGACAAGCGTGGAGATGATTGAGAAATACTACGCAGCCCATCTAAAGACACGACTCGATGCTTCCGCTATCAACATCATGAGGCCGCGTCCGAAGAACAAGGCGACTTCGAAGAAAGGCCCTGGCCGTGTGAAAGCCGTTCGCTTGGCTGAAGAAGCGTAGACCGTCATTGCTTGCTTTATGATGGGTTGTGGCCAATTGCCCGCGGGCGTGGTGAAATCGGCAGACACAGCGGACTTAAGGAATTGAGTGCCCGCCAGGGAAACCGGCGGAGTAGAACTGCTCAAAGTCGGGGAAACCTTAACTGGCAATCCCGAGCCAAGCCCGGATATTTTCGGGAAGGTGTAGAGACTAGATGGGCAGCACCTAAACCTCTCGCGAGGAATGGTGAAGGGATAGTCCAGACCACGAACTCGCGTAGCGAGGCGGCGAAAGCCGAAGTGGTATGAAAATCCGCAGACCCTAAACAGGTCGTGGGGGTTCAAGTCCCCCCGCCCGCACCACACGCACATGCCTTGGCCAGGATGGAACCATCCTGGCATGTTTTTGGGGCCGGAACCGGCCCGTCTCGGCCCGGAACCGGGCCAGCCGTTGTAAGGCGCTTGCATGCGAACGCTGCGCTCATATGAAGTCATTAGGGATGGATTGTGGATGGGGCTTCCTTTGAACTCCCAGCTCTCGCCTTTATGTCCGCGTCGGCTTCCTCCCACATACTTAGTGCAGATGCCAAATGGCTTTGGGCATCTGCATCTCTTCCCAACCTGCGATAGGAAATGCTCAAGTCATACTCCGCAAGAGGAATCAGTGCAGCAGGGCCGTCAATGACTAGCGATCCCCGCTCACCAAGAACATCATTTAGCGAATCAACCGCCCCCTGCCAATCTCCCTGCTCCATTTCAGCCTGCGCCACAAAGTAGGCTGTTTCGGGGCTTGAATCTATGCGATTAGAACTCGCCAATAGCGCTATTGCTGCGCCCGCTTTATGTCCTTCAAGCGCTTCCAGTCCGTCGATGAACTGCTCGGTAGCGGGATAGGACTGTCCGAGGGCTGCCGCATCTTCGCTATGTGCTTTGAGAACCGCCCGCGCGGCCGCAAAGTCATCCACCATTGCAAAGGTCCTAGCAAGAGAGATTGCAAGTTCGCCTGAATGCGACAGTGGGGCGACATTCAACAGATCATCCTTTCCCTCAGCTTTGTGCCCATACAGGATGTTTATCTTCGCCATCAGCAAAAAGTAAGCTGCTTGTGAGAAGCCAGAACTCGCTGTTTGCAATGCGCCCTTCAGCTGTCGCTGCGCGTCGATACGTTTTCCTTGGTAGGCATCTACAGTGGCGATTCCATCCTGTGATGCTCTGAAATGAACAGTGCTTGCAAGAGCATGGCCGGATGCTGCCAAGGCGTTGAAGTGTCTTAGTGAGCTTGCTGTGTCACCCTTTGCAAGCTCCGCATCTCCGACAGCTGCATCTAGCCAAGGGTACTTCGACCCCTCCTGAACGAGTCTGGTGTATTCCTTGATTGCGAGATCATACTGTCCCTCATAGGTAAGCGTTTCGATTCGTTGAAAACCGCAAAATGGATTTCGGCCGTCCGCTTTGAGACATCTCTGCAGCGCCTGATCTGCCTTGTCAAGGTTGCCGTTAGCCGTGGCGACTTCAGCAATGTGAAACAGTGCATCAGTATCGTTCGGATCAAATCCTAATGCCACATCGAATTTGCTTAAAGCCCCGTCTGCGTCACCCGTGAGAAGCGTTGTCAGACCCTCCGCCATCAATCGCGTCTCCTTGGCCTTCGCGGTGTCATTCGGGGGATTTTCCGATTTCCCTATTCGGCTTAAGTAGGGGGTGGCCTCGTCATCATTGTCGGCTTCATAAGACAGCCACGCAGCTCGCAGGAGAGCCTCATTGGAGCCGGGATTGACCTTCAGAGCCTCATCCAAGCTGGCCAACGCGAGCTTGTCGTCGCCTTCGGTTTCAAGTTGGATGGCATTTCTCAACAGGCTTTCGTATCCGGGCGTTTGAGACGAATGCCAAAACCAAAGGCCAACGCCGACAACAAGGAAAGCCAGCGCGACGAGTCCCAGGATAAAAGGGTGGCGCCAAGAGGCTCTCTCTGGAGTGGCAACTTGCACCGTAGCGGACTGTGGAGGCTCCTCTGTAGGACGCGCTCCGGCGACTTCCAAACTGACCGGAGCTATAAATCTGTAGCCCTTCTTTGGGATGGTCTCGACGTACCGGTGCTCAGAATCTTCTCGAAGCGCTTTGCGGATCATCGAGATTGTGGTGGTGACATTTGATTCCGCGATGCTGACGTCTTGCCAGATTTCATCCAAGATTTCGTCCTTGGTCACGAGTTGTCCGCCCCTGCTGACGAGCAGAACAAGGAGATCGAAAGCCTTAGCGGTCAGTTCGATACGGGCGTTACTGTCGCTAGAGACTCGTCTCTCTGACGGTTCCAGCGTATATGGGCCGAACCTGTATTCCATGTTGCCGCCCTGTCCCATGTCATTGTCTAGCAAGTATTTATGAATTCTTTGAGATCTATTTTAGGACTCTTCAGCCCGGTCTGCTTAGTGTCGCAATCAGGCGGACTCCGCCGAGGGGGAAAGATGAAAACCGAATCCTTTTTTGGCGTCAATATGCGCCCACCGCACAGCGCACTCCAGAATCGCGAAGCGACAGCCTGGCCGACAGCTCTACTGTGGCTGCGGTTTGGCATGGTGCTCTTTGCCTTGAGTTGCAGCCTTACAGCTGTCGCTCAACAGGTCAATCAACCAGCGTCCGCTTTTCAGCGCAGACTCAATGTTACGGCCTGCGGCTATGGGCTCGGCCAGTGTGATGAAACTCTACTCACGCCTAGCGAGGTCGCTCAGGTATCGGCGATACGCCACCGGCAGAACGTATCAACTTGCGGATACGGGCTGGGGCGGTGCGATGAGAGCCTGCTCACGCCCGGTGAGGTCATCCAGGTCTCAACGATCCGACATCGCCAGAACGTATCAGCTTGTGGCTATGGTCTCGGCCAGTGCAATGAAGGGATGCTCACAACATCTGAATCCGCCGAGGTGAGCGCGATTCGCCGCCGGCAAAACGTGTCGGCTTGTGAGTATGGCCTGGGTCAGTGCAACGAAAGCCTGTTGTCTCCCCTGGAACTCGCTCGCGTCCGATCAGTTAAGACTCAGCCTTTTGGGTTTCTGCCTGCAGACCCAAGGCCGACTCTAAACCAAACGGCGATCCTCCCACCCGCTCCAGTGGGTGTTCCTGCTCCCAGCGCATCCGCGTTATTAAGCACGTTGCTTCGAGCGATCGTAGCCCCAGTGGTCGCGCCCGTGGCCGAAAACGGTTCCTATTACGGAGAACCTAACCAGAATGGGGTTCCGAAGACCGTCCTCGTGCATGGCTACACGAAAAGCAATGGAACCTATGTGCAGGGCTACTATCGGAGTGCGCCGGGTACGAACCCTTCTCACTGAGTGTGTCCCACATTCGCAACGTGGATAATCCGAAATCGCCGGAGGGAGAACAGATATGACATGTGAGGGAAAGATGTTCTTTATTCAAGAATACTTTTCAGATTTCCGCAAAAGCACTGAACGTCTCGATGAATTGTTTAAGGCGGCATTCGAGGAGGAAGTGTGGACTCTCTGTGTGGTTTACATCGATCAATTAGCATCGGGGAGATACTATGACGGCCAGGAGAAGAACCACGAAAACTTTTGTCGAGCATTGTCAGAACTAAGCGGCGACCGCTTCTTCGGAATGATTCATCCCCAACGTCTATCGGATCTCGCTCAAAGCCGAGGTGACGCCATCCGTGACGTCATCGGTCAGTTCGTCAAGAACCATCCCGGTCAGTTCATAGAGCAAGAGACGTTCAAGCAATTTGTCCAGCAGTCCTCTCTCACCGAACCAGTCAAATCATCTTTGATTGCGAATCTTTGGCGTGCATCAGTAGCGTCAATTTGTTATGAACGAATCCGTTGCCAAGCAGTGCACGGACCGGGGTGGACCAGCACTCTGACGTTCGATAAGACAGCATATGACGGAGCATTGGGAGCAAGAGTGGATTATGGACGGCTTCGGGATGCGCTTTATGGAGTTCTTCGTGAAGTCGAATCACTGTCTTTGCACAGCGAGGAATGGTTTGGCAATCCGCTCTACAAATAGCTCCAAGTAGTAAAGGCACATTGGACGGGCAGCCCGAGGGAGGCTACTGACGCATGAAGGCAAAGATCAGAGCTCTATTTTCATCGATAGGGATTTTCGGCGGAGTGCTTCTCTACATTTGCCTTGCCGTGGCGATTCTCGCAGTATTCTTCAGCGCTTTGAATGTCCTTGCGGCCATAGCGAACGTCTTGGCCGCAGCCAGCATCTTGATTCTGATTCCGTTGCTCATCACAGCCGGCTTGTTCAAACGCGCTCGAAAATTCTGCGGCACCGGTACGCTCATCATCAGCTATGCGTGGGGAGCGTCCACCTGGCTCACAGCGACGGTCTACTTGAATGATCTATGGGGAAAAGTAGCGGTCGTAATCGGAGTGTTTTTTTTCGGTGTCGGTTCGGTGCCTTTGGGATGTCTCGCGCTCCTTCTCAATGGACGATTCGGCCCCATGTTCATGATTCTTGGTCAACTGGTGTTCGTCTACATACTTCGCATCACGGGCATTTGGATTGAGTCCACGGGCAAACCTGAATCAACAGTTGGACACGACTTCGCACCTTCTCGCTTAGAGGAAGAAGGCGCGTCGATGGAGCGGGCTCACCATCCGCTTCCAAACAGCGCACAAGAACAATACGAATTCGCCTTGCGCCTAATAGACGAAGCAAGTGAATCCAAAGACGTGACAGAGGGGGCGTCCCCTGAAGAGATCGCGGGCTTGACAGATCGCTTGCACCAGAGGTTTCGATCAGCTGTCAGATGGCTGCGTAAGGCAGCCGAGCAAGGCCACGGCGAGGCCCAATTGCTCCTGGGAGTCTTCCTGTCATCAGGAGAGGTTTTCAGCTTCTTATGCGATCCCGAAGAGGCTGCTGAATGGTTCAGAAAGGCAGCAGAACAAGGGTTGTCAGGGGCGCAGTTAGCACTTGCCCGTCAGTATCAGGATGGACGTGGTGTACCACGCGACGAGCGGGAAGCAGTACAGTGGTTCACCAAGGCAGCGGAGCAAGGTGACGAGGACGCTCAATTCGCTCTTGGGTCGATATATTTTGCTGGCGAGGGCGTCAAGCAAGACCACAAGAAGGCAGCTATCTGGATTCGCAAGTCAGCTGAACAGGGCGTTGCGATGGCCCAGTTTCAACTCGCGTTGTTTTATCTAAACGGTCAAGGCGTGGAAAAAGATATTGAAGAAGCGGTCAAGTGGGTTCTCTCTGCCGCGACGGGTGGATGTAATACAGCTCACGACTTCTTAGAAGATGCCGAAGCACAATTCGATCTCGCGCTCGCTTACTTGAGAGGTGAAGGAGTAGAACCAAATGCCACGACGGCGGTTGATTGGGCCCGGAAATCTGCTGAGCAGGGATACGCACCCGCACAGTGTCTTTTGGGTGAGGCATACTTCTATGGTGATGGAGTTCGAGAGAACCGCGCGGAGGCCGGAGAATGGTATCGCAAAGCAGCAAGACAGGGAGATATCAACGCACAGAGGCGCCTGTTCGCGACGGAGGGGGCGGTGGTGCTTGGCAAGCTACAGAAACCGTAAAGAGCAGAACTGTCTCGATCAACTAGCGCGGCTTCCGTCACCTACCTGCGAGCAGCGAAAACCTACAGGAACCGTAGTCAGAAGTTTGTTGCATTTTCCTGACATAGGGCTATACTGAGGAAGTCAGAAGTTTGTTGCATTTATCTGACATGAGGCTACCCGTGTCCACTCCGGCATCCAGCATTCCAGCCGCCATCAGGGATCGCATCTCGGCCCCGGCGCAGCCGCGCGTCTGGACTCCGGAGGACTTCGCCGACCTGGGGCCGCGTACTGCGGTCGATCAGGCCCTCCACCGGCTGGTTGCTTCCCGCAGCCTGCGGCGGATTGCGCGCGGCTTCTATGACACTCCCCAAGACAATCGGCTTACCGGAAAGCCCACCTACCCCAACCCGCGCGACGTAATCGATGCGCTGACCCGCAAGGGCAAAGTTCGGGTGGTGGTCGATGGCCTCACCGCCGCCAACGATCTTGGACTCACCGACGCCGTTCCAGCGCGAATCGGCGTACTCACCGATGGCCGCTTGCGGCCCATCACCCTCGGCAACTTGACCCTCGACTTCCAGGCCGCCGCGCCGAGCCGCCTCTATTGGGCGGGCCGTCCCGCCATGCGCTTCGTGCAGGCGCTCCACTGGCTGCGCGACATGCTTCCGTCCGACGACGGAAGCCTCCGCAAGCGCCTTGTCTCCATTCTCAGAGACCCCGATCATGGACGGGCCATTCAGGACGATTTGCGCAGCGGCCTGTCGGCACTCCCGGAGTGGATGCGGGTGATCGTGCGCGACCTGCTCCAGCAAGCGAACGCTGGAGCGTCGCCGCTGGCAGAGAAAGCGAAGCCCTCCAGACGCGCCCCGGCACCGGCCTCTATCATCAAAAAGGCGAGGGGTTCGAGCAGCCGATGACCGAGGGTTTTCAAACCGTACTGGCCGCGAGCGACGAGGAGCGCCGCGACCTCTTTGTTGGCACTGCCGACCGCCTGCGCACCAATGAGCAGAACATCGAAAAAGACTTCTGGGTTTGTTGGACGCTCAATGCGCTCTTCAATGAATTGGAGGCCGGTGGGCCGCGCCTGCTCTTCAAAGGGGGAACCTCGCTCTCCAAAGGCTACGGCTTGATCGAACGGTTCTCCGAAGACATCGACATCACCGTCTTCCGGGAAGATATTGGACAGCCCGCAACTTTCGAGGAGTTAGAAGCTCTGAGCGGCAAGAAACGTAACGCCCGCTTGGAGGCCATCAAAGCCGCCTGCCAGGAGTACATTCAAGGGCCGATGCTGGAGCGGTTGAGCGTGCTGCTGCGGCAGACGCTCCAGACCGCAAATCTAAAGGCGGATCGGGCGCGCGTGGAAGCCGATCCAGACGACCCCGACGGCCAGAGCTTGCTTCTCTGGTATCCCACCGCGACGGCAGAGGGCAATGCGTATATCCGTCGCGCCATCAAGATCGAATCGGGCGCAAAGTCCGCCCTTGACCCTCATGCTCCTGTCATCGTAAAGCCGTACATTGCAGACGATCTTCCAAACCTGAACCTGGCGGTTGGAAACGTGACGACTGTTGACCCCGCCCGTACATTTTGGGACAAGGTTGTTATCCTGCATGGTCTGCGCCGCTGGTGGGACCATCGTGGCGAACTGAAGGGAGGCGGGCAGCGCGTCTCGCGCCACTACTACGATGTCTACCGGCTCTTGGCTTCGGAGACAGGCCGAAACGCAACGGAAGCTAAAGAGATGGCCGAGGACTGCGTGCGCCATGCGCGGATGTTCTTCAACCGGCCCGATTTTGACCTGGCCTCCGCCGTTCCCGGGAGCTTCGCGCTGACTCCCCATGACGGGATGCTCGCCGATCTGCGGCGTGACTATGAAGCCATGTCTGGCATGGTCTTCGGTCCGATACCCGCCGTAGATGCGGTGGTTGCGGAGATCGCAGAGTTGGAACAGCGTCTTAATCGGCGACATTGAATTCTGGCAGGATGGCGAGGTTAAGAGATGCCTCTAAATCTTCTGTTCGGAGCCTCATGGTCAAGTTCCGCTCAAAATAATTCTGAATAGAGCACGCGAAAGCATAATGGTAGTTGGATTCCAAACAGGTAGAAATAACATGGTGGTGCATGACAGCCCCTTGGTGAGAATTGGCAGCTGTAGCTAAAAAGATATCTATGAGACATAAGACTATTGAAACCTGTTACGCCTGCGACCAACCCGCAACGACCAGAGAGCACGTTCCACCGTTTGCATTCTTCCCCGTGGGGTATCGAGAGAACCTTATCACTGTGCCCTCATGTACTCTCCACAATGAGGCTAACGCGATGGACGTGGAGTACACGCGCAATGTCGTTGGTACATGGTTCGGAGTGAATGAGATCGGTGAGCGGCATTTTTTTGACAAGGCTATGAGGTCTTTCGACCGTACCCCAGCTCTGCTGCATACGACTTTTTCGGACATTCGGCCCGTAGAAGTTCAAGGAATGGTGGTGGGTGCCTTTACGGCTGATGTCAAACGGATAAAAAGGGTGATGACCGCATGTCTGACCGCATTGCACTTCCGTGAGACAAACGAGAAGATTCCACATTGGGAAGTGGTGCTCCCCAATATGGGTTTCGGAAATGATACGACGCACGAGGAGGCTGGAGCTTGGCGCCAATTCTTATCGCTGTTCTCTCAGATGCCCTTTCAAGTTCGAGCGACCAGTTCTCCAGAGGTTTTCGAATATGCGGTAGCGGACATCGTTGGGGGCCGGGTGTATTCAATGAGGTTCTACAAGAGCTTTCTCGTCTTCGGTTTTAGAGGAGCCGAAGTCGATGGAGTGGGTTTTCAGTCCGAGTAACCCGAAGCAAGATCGACCTTTGATGTTCGAGGAATGTCTATGAATGTATTCAAAATGTTAAAGGTAAGACTTCTAAGGCGTCAGGCAGAGCAAGGTGATGTTGAGGCCATGACATGTCTGGGTGTCGAATACTTGGACCAGAAAAACTATGAGGAGGCAATACGATGGTGGCGCAAGGCGGCTGAACAAAACTTTCCGGGTGCGCAGGTGATGCTCGGAGCGGCATTCGATTACGGCAACGGCGTGAAGCAAGATAAAGGTGAGGCGGTTCGCTGGTATCGCATGGCGGCCGACCAAGGAGATATCACTGCGCAAAGCGCTCTTGGGTCAAACTATCTTCTCGGGGAAGGCGTAGCCAAAGACATTTCCGAGGGTATCCGTTGGCATCAAAAAGCCGCTGAACAGGGTGATCGATCTGCACAAATGCTTCTCGGGGGCCTGTATGCTAACAGCGATTTCGTCCCTAACGACAAAGTTGAGGCGGTTCGCTGGTATTCCTCAGCATTTAAGGCATCCTCACTCACACGATCGTTAGCAAAAGAAAATGCCGTGGAACTAAAGTGGTTTCTGTGGGCTGCCGAAGAGGGCGACGGAGATGTTCTATTGAATGTCGGGAACATTTACAGCAGTAGCGGAGGCGGTGTGCCTCAAAATGATGCGGAAGCCTTGCGCTGGTATCGTATGGCGGCTGACAAAGGGAACGAAGAGGCCCTTTGCCTAATCGGACATATGTATGAGAACGGTAAAGGCGTGCCGCAGGACTATGCAGAAGCGATGCGATGGTATCGAACGGCGGCAGAAAAGGGAAATGCTGGCGCTATGTTCAATATCGGAATGATGTACAACCGCAGCGAGGGCGTTCCGATAGATCCACACGAACTCTATTTTTGGTTCTATCTTTGCTCGACGTACCCGCTGCCACAATCTCAAGCGAGCCACGTCACTAAATCACTTGAAGTCCTGACCACTAAGATTGCCGCTGGATCAATAGTAGAGATCCGAGCGCGTGCTAAGCAGTGGGTAGAAACTCATCCCAAAATCCATTTCCGCAATGATTGAATAGGGCGATCGTGATGTTCAAGCATTGTTAGAGCTATGTGCCTAAATTGATGGCGGCTTCAACCTCTGCGACATGCACTTCACTTCGCTTGACAAGATACTCATCTTTCTCTGCCTCAAATAACTCTGTCAGAGTCTTCCTATATTCATGCTGACTCTTCTCATATGATTTAACTCCTAGGATTGCGCTGAGCAGCACTTGAGCGTATGAATCGAAATTCCCTGAAGCTCGAAGATCAAAATAAATATCGAATACCATGCCCGCCAGGGAGCGCTTTGTTCGATGCCCGATATGTTTAGATTGCAAGACATAGTACAGGCATCTCGTCATCGCTATAATGCTGCTCTTCGGAATATTGCTATTCTCATCGTAGGATACAGACGTGGATTTTAACTTCACGTTCGCCTGATCAGACGGGATATGCTCTACCGCCAAGATCCAGTCACGCATACTGGAGAAGGCACGATAGAGGATGTACCCATACCTCGTAGGAAACTCGTACTCTGGCTCTACCAGAGGATCAGTGAGCCTGTAATTGCGCACAATGCGTTCAATGACTAACGGCATATAGTACAGCCACATGTGCCATTCCATTTTCTGAAAGAGCGCTTCCTTGACCATTATGTCGAAGAACTGCACGCCCACGAACAACGGCGAATGCCACGATTCAACATCTTCAAAGTCTCTATCAACTGTTCTGTTGTAGGCGTCGCCCAGCGGATGCCTCGTCAAATCATCCAAATACGAAAGCATAGAATCACCAACGGGCTTGTAAATGTTAAGCTTCTTGGCGATGCTGACATCCTTTAGAAAAAAGTAGAGAAATCGGTTTGATTCAGGCAACTGGTAACGCTCATGCCACGTATTTTGATTGTTCTGAATCTCCCTATAAAACACGCTATGGTGATCGCGTAATAATTCTTTTACGAACAAATCGACGAACTCAGCTCGTTCAAATGATTGAGTAGAAAGCTCGATAATCTCCAATCCAAGGTATGGCCTTGTTTGCGCTAGTGCTGTTAGGAATTTGGGAGCAAGAAAGACTCCACGGATGAGTTCTCTCGAAGAGTCTTGGGACGTGTCATCCACGGGCAGAAGCCTCAGAACGCGCCATGCTGTGTGCGATATGCTCGAACGAATACGTCGGTAATACCTTCGGCCTGTGGACTTGTTTGCCTGCGTTAAGGGAGGCGCACCTTTGGCTTTCGCCAGCTCGTCAATTAAGAATGCAGTTGACCTGATACTGCTAATAGGGCTCAATCTCTCGCGTAGTCGTGGTAGGAAGTAATCGGAACTATATATTCTGAATAGGCTTTTTAGGTGCGTGTGGAGTAGGGCAAATAGTTCGCCATAGTTCCCATTCCAGTAAAGCTCTTCAATCAATTCGCGGAACGTTGACATCTTGCTCCTCGTCAACTTAGCGAAACGTAGGCGAATCCAGAGAGTCGCAGCGACAACGAGAATGACCAAGTATGTCGCATTCTTTGGTGTGAGGCCTTGTGGCCAGCATTCCTTCGGGGGCAGCCAAGAGAGATGTCGTTGTAAGAACTCGTAAAATTCGAGACTGAGCACCGCGAAGATTCCAAAAAATACTACGGAACGATCGAATGTTCGGATACGGACCCTGATATCCAATTGCCGCTCACGAGGCGTAATCGCAAGGACGGCGGCGAGTAGCGTCAATACCGTAATGAGTAGGTCCATTTGCTGAGATTATATTCGCCCTTCATCTGAAACGAGGCCGCTTGTTTCAGACGTGAAAAGGTGCAACGATCCCCCAAGTTGCCAATCCAGAATAGCGACTCCGTGCAGGCGGGAGGAAGAATCCTCCCTGTCTCCGGCCAGCTCCGCCGTCCTCCGCCGCCCACCTCTGCGGGCCTGTGTCCTGCCCGCAACGCCGGCCCTAACAATTCCTGCGCTCCGCGCCCAGCAGGGTAGACAAGCCTGCTAAGGGGAGGTATCCCCTCGCGCCCGCAAGCCACTCCCCAATCTTCCGCGCTTCGCTTGTGCAGACCTCCGCTGCGCTCCGCCCTTTCCACTTCCGCTGCGCTTCCGTTGCAAGGGTGGGGAGACCCCTCGGCTTGCAGTTGCTACCCCCCACCTTCGCCAGGAGGCGTTCGGCATGTACATGCCGCGTTTCAACGCGGAAATGCAAAGGCCAACGCCAAGGAGGAAGCACCCATGAACACCCAAGCCACCACCGCCACCGTCACCCCGTTTACCCAGAACCTCAAACAGCAGCAGCAAAAGCAGCAGACCGCGAAAGACGTAATCGCGGCCAACGTCCAAGCCCTCATCGAGCAGTTGGAGCAGGGACACAGCGAAGGACTCACCGCCTACCTCTTGGCGATGGGGAAATTTCACAACTACAGCTTTGGAAACATCATGGAGATTGCGCGGCAGAAGCCGGACGCAACCCGCGTTGCCGGAATCTATGCGTGGAACCAGCTTGGCCGCCGGGTCAAGAAGGGCGAGAAGGGCATCCGCATTCTCGCGCCCATGATTGGGATTCGCCGGAAGAAGGATTCGGAAGCCGAGAAGGATATCCGCACCCAGAACCAACCCGTTCTCGTGGGGTTCCGTTCGGCCTACGTCTTCGATGTCAGCCAGACGGATGGTGCAGAGCTTCCCGAACTTTCCGAGCGCGTGAAGGGCAATGTTGGAGAGTATCGCGAACGCCTGATTGATTTTGTTATTGCTCAGGGCATCGAGCTTGATTGGAAGGAGAGCATTTCTCCCGCGTTGGGTGTTAGCTACGGAGGGAAGATCGTTTTGTTTCCCGGTCAGGAAACCGCCGAGGAGTTTTCGACCCTCGTTCACGAACTCGCGCACGAGATGTTGCACAAGGCGGAACGTCGCACCGCCACCACCAAGACCGTTCGCGAGACGGAAGCCGAAGCAATTGCCTTTGTTGTCGGCAAGACTATCGGCCTCGACACCGGACGGGCATCCGCCGATTACATCCACCTGTACCACGGCAACGCCGCACTTCTGGCCGAGAGCTTGGAAGTGATTCAGAAGACCGCCGCCGTCATCCTTTCTGCGCTGGAAACGCCAGCAGCGGAAGACACCACCGAAGCCGAAATAGAACCCGAACTGGCGCAAGCCAGCTAAACGCTTTCCTTGATGGCGGGCGGCCTCGCGCCGTCCGCACAACGACCCCGCACGCCCAAACGCAGAAGGAGAGCACCATGAACACCCAGACCGCTACCGAGTACCGCAACCTTCCTCTTTCCGTTCTCACCGAATCGAAGACCAATCCGCGCCGCATCTTTGAAGATGATGCATTGCGCGAGCTGGCCGAAAGCATCCGCACCAGCGGAGTCGTGCAGCCCTTACTTGTTCGCCCCATCACCGAGCAGGACTTCGAGGTTGTGATTGGAGCCAGGCGTTTCCGCGCTTCCAAACTGGCCGAGAAGCAGGATGCCCCTTGCCGCATCGCCAATCTGACAGACGCGGAAGTTCTCGAAATTCAACTAGTCGAGAACCTTCAACGCCGCGACGTTCACCCGCTGGAAGAGGCGCAGGGATTCCGTGCGCTTCTCAATCTGGAGGAGCCGAAGTACAGCGTCGAGCAGATCGCAGCCCGGACGGGTAAATCGCCTGTCTACGTTGCCCAACGCCTGAAACTCACCGACCTATCCGCGCCCGTAGTCGAGGCGTTCTATGCCGAGGAGATCGGCGTCGGACACGCCTTGCTTATGGCGAAGCTACAGCCGGACCAGCAGGAGAAAGCATTGAACGAATGCTTCCGCGAGGAATGGGCCGGGACTGGCAAGAAGCCCAAGCGCATCCTCCTACCCGTTCGCCACTTGCAGCAGTGGATAGAGCATCAACTCATGCTCATCTTGAAGCTGGCACCGTTCAGCCGGAAGGATGCAAACCTGATTCCCGCCGCTGGTAGCTGTCTTGATTGCCCCAAGCGGACAGGCCGCAACAGGCTCTTGTTTGCCGACGTGCAGCAAGACGCTTGCACCGACCCGACCTGTTACGCCGCGAAGGTCGAGGCCCACGTTCAGGTCACACTCGCCAGCAAACCGAAACTCGTTCAAATCAGCACGAGCTACGGAACGATGCCCGAGGGAGTCGCAGCCATCCCGCGCAACAAGTACGTCGAGCTTCGAGCCGACAAGCCGAAGACACCGGAGATGGCAAAGTTGCCGGAGTTCAAAACGTGCCGCTTCATGAGCGAAGCCATCGTTACGGTTGGGATTGAGAAGGGCGAGGTTCGCAAAGTCTGCGTCAATCTCGAATGCCCCATCCACCATCCCAAGAAGCAGCCGAACAAAGCCAGCGTCAACGCGAAAGCGGAGCAGGAGAAGGAACGCCGCGAGGAGGTGTTAGCCAATGCAACGGGGTTGCGCGTCCTCAGTTCCATCGTCGCCGCCGTCCCGGTTCGTCTGATGAAGCGCGACTTGCTTTTCATCATTGAGACCCTGTTGCCTCTCTTGGACGAGCGCAGATTGCAGACCCTCTCCCGGAGCCGGGGTATCAGGCCGCAGGACGGAGACGCCATCGGAAAACTGATGGTCGCATTCGCCCGGAAAGCCGACGAGTCCGCACTCGGACGCTTGATTATCGAGGGAATCATTTTGCTCTCGTCAAGAAACCAGCCCGATGCCGGAAAGGTCTTGAGGAATGCCGCACTGGCATACAAGGTGGACACCGACGCCATCGCCCTCAAGGTGAAGCAGGAGTTCGCCGCAAAGGACAAGGCAAAGAAGGCAGTCAAGCCGTCGGCTGCGAAACCACAAGCCAAGAAAGCAGCCTAGCGTCATCTCCCAGCGGGGCGGCGAACCTGCCGCCTCGTTTCTTTCACGCCTAGAAATCGCGCAGGGAGAAACCGCTTTGGTTTCTCCCTGCACCCTCATCCAGCTACCGGCCCCCGCTCGCCGGCGGCGCGGCAGGAAGGCGTTCCCCCTTCCTGCATCTTCCGCCTTTCGTGCGCCCGTCTTCCCACCCTGGGCGTTGCTCCTGCATGGCAGGAGCGACTATTCCCGCCCACCCGACGGGCAAAAACCGACCCGAATATCTGGGGCGGGAGGAACGGCTCGCAAAGTCGGACAGTCGGGCCTGAGGGTGTCTACTACATCTGCTAATGTCCATTATTAGATGTAGTAAGGGGGCACGGATGGACATCGAAACTGGCGGCGAGACTTCGCATTATCTCCACTCGACACTGCGCGAGCGGATTGTCGAGCATGTGTTTGTGGGCGACGCCCTGCGCTGGCTGTGGGTGCATCGTGTGACAAATGTTGAGGTGCTTCGCTCCGAGTTCGACGCCGGAGGATACGACCTGGTAATGAGTCACGGCAGGATCGTCAGGCACATTCAATTCAAAACCTCAATGGTGGGTGGAAAGGCGGCCAGTATTACAGCCAGCTTGAAGCTTATGGACAAGCCGAGCGGCTGCATCATCTGGATCATAGTCACTCCAAAATTGGAACTTGATTCCTACCGCTGGTTGGGGGGTGCTCCGGGTCAACCGCTGCCCGACATCCGAAATATGAGAGTCGCCAAACATACCAAGGCAAATGCCAAAGGCACAAAAGCCGAACGGCCAGACCAGCGGATCATCGCTCGTAGCCGGTTCGATTCACTTGCCTCGCTCGACGAAGTGTTGGAGCGACTATTCGGACCGCTGACATGAGCCAATTTGCATGGACCGGCACCAGCCCTCTTTTCCGGTCGACGGTCGCCACGCTGGCGTAGTGCGTTCTGTTGTGCCATCTGAAAGAAGACGCTGTGATGTCCCACGGCATAAACCCGCGCTGCTTCGCAGCGGTTGTAGGCTGACACGTCATCCCCACCGGGGAACTGCTGAGCTACCGGAAGTTCACGGCGGTCAACGTGTGTGCTTTGAATAGTTTGTGAGTTCCCGTTTCCGGGCGTGAACATGGGGGTAGCGAACGCTACCCATGAAGTTATCGGGTGCGAACTTGATGATCCAAAAGCCCTTACGAAAACCACGCTCAATAACCCGGCATCAAAGATGATGGCGATCTAAATTCTGCCGGGGGTCATATTCGCAGTGTCTGCCAACGACTCGAAGCCGCCTTTCCCGATTCCGCCAGCGGTTCCCGCTGCCCGGACCTCCGAAAAGTACCGCACCAATTCCATCGGCACTCGGTTGTCCGAAGCAGAGCTTTCCGAAGTCGAAGCCGCAGCCGCAAGCGCCGGGAAGAAAGTTGGCGAGTGGCTGCGCGACGCTGCGCTCGCCCAGGCGCGTTCCGTCCCGGCCCAAAATACCGACCCGATCCTGCTCGCGGAACTGATGGCGATTCGCACCCTTATCCTTAATCTGTTCGCGGCAGCTTCGAAAGGCCCCTTGACGGACGAATCGCTCCGCAAGATGCTGGCATACGCCGACTCCGTTAAACAGCAAAAGGCCGACGAGTTTCTGGTCAAACTGAGGGGCAAGAACGGCAGCAAACCGTCCGAGGAAGTGCCATGAAACCGATGCGATTTCCGCGCCGGTTTCCGTGGCTGATCGTGTTTCTCATCGCGGTCGGCCCCGTTTTGTTTAGCGTCCCGCTGACCATCTGGTATTCGTTCACAATGCCGCCCTTGGAGCGGTATTACTACGACGCATACTTTAACAGTACGGCCCTCAAGAATTCTCCGAGCGCAACGACTGACGTTCAGTGGATATTCAAGACCGCTCCCGGCCGGACCGAAGAACTCGCCGGCCCGGCCGATATTGTGTCCGGTTCCTCGGCAGATCAAGAGCGTCTTGCCGTTCCGATGAAGCTCTCTTCTGCTGCCCGGGATGCGGCTTGGAAGAGCCTCGTTCAGGGACCGAAAGAGCGGGTCAACGCCGCCGAGTTGCAACGATATCTTCAGGCCGAATTTTATGGCGGAGAGGGCTTCTGGCGGCTTCTACTTCAACCTGTTTTGTGGGGAGTGGCTTTCATCCTCGCTCTGCTCGCCTTGCGGATATGGTTTCAGGGGCAATCGAAACAGGAAGAGCGCCACGGACGCCGCACGAAAGGGCCGGAGCTGCTGTCAGCTCTGCGCTGGAATCGCAAGACAAAGGCAGATGGTATTCAACTGCGCTTGCGTTGGGATAATCCATGGCTTGACCGGTTCAGCAAGTTGCTTCCCGGATGGGCGAGTCCATCGTTCCGCGTCCCTCGAAATCTCGAAGCCAGCCACCTCCTCTTGATGGGCGACACCGGCAGCGGTAAGTCTTCTGCGATCCGGCAGATTCTTCGCCAGATTGCGGATCGAGGAGAGACTGCCATCGTCTACGATCCGGCGCTGGAGTTTACACCGGAGTTTTACTCGCCAGCGCGGGGCGACTTGATCCTCAATCCACTCGATACACGGTGTCCCTATTGGGGCCTTGGCGACGAGATTACCCGCGATGAAACCGCGATGACCATTGCTGCCGCATTCCTGCCAGAGAAGGAGTACGAAAAGGAGTTCTTTACAGATGGACCGCGCCGGATATTGGCGCACCTATTGAAATGGAAGCCCCAGCCCAGGGACATCCTTAGAATGATGTCCAATCCATCGAACATCGAAGCCGCAATAAAGGGAACTCCACTCGCGCCGCTGCTCGATCCCACTGCACCTGCGCAACGAGCCGGTGTCCTTTCGAGTTTGAACATGGTTGCCGACAGTTTGGAGTTGTTACCGGAGTGGGAACACACGAGACCGACGTTTGCCACTGCCGAGTGGTATGACGAGCGGAAGCGTTGGGTCTTTCTGACTTCACAGTCCTCTTATCGGGAGAAGATTCTGCCGCTGCATTCCGTGTGGCTTGATCTGTTTATCCTGCGCATGATGGGCTACTGCGATGCTCCCAACGTAAAGCCCGTCTGGTTCGTCCTCGACGAACTCGCCAGCCTCAACAAATTGCCGCAGCTTCACTCCGCCGTCACTGAGAATCGTAAGTACGGCAATCCGGTCGTCATGGGCTTCCAAGGCCGGAGTCAGTTGGAGAAACGATATGGCCAGGACGCCGAGGCCATGCTCTCCCAGCCCGCGACCAAGATATTCTTCAAGACATCTGAGCCGCGCGCGGCGAAATGGATCTCGGAGGCTATCGGAGAAATCGAAGTGGAGCGGCTAAAAGAGTCGCGTTCGATGGGATTGTTGCGGAGCAAGAAATCGTTCGCGATGGAGATTGCGACCAAGCCGCTCGTTATGCCTTCTGAGATTGCGGGGCTTGAGCCATTGCATGGCTACATCAAGCAGGGGAATCTAGTCGTCCCTGCTCATCTTCCATACCTCAAACCGAAAGCGAAGCAACCGCGATTTATTGAGCGAACTGTATCGGTATCGCCGCGTTCTGTTGCCGTGCAGCAGGCATCGGTCAACTCTCAACAGGCAGCCAGTAAGGTCCCGACCGAGCCTCCCAAGAAGCCAGTCAAGAAGCACTCGGTATTCCCTGGGGCGTCCCAACAGAAGGCCGCGAACGAAAAGCCGCGCGACTGGGATAAATCCGAGTGGATCGATTAGCGAGAGGTCTGCGAATCCTGATCTTGAGATTTCCAAGGGAAGTTGGTAAACCCTAGAAGCCCACCTGCTTTAGCCATTCGTATGCATGGACACTTCTTAGCAACGATGCGTCAGGGCCGAGATAAGTTATGTTGTCCCCGCGCTGCCAAATAATGTCAATCTCTTGCCTCGTAGGCGCAACTATGAAATAGGCAGATGCAGACATGCTGTCGTGTGGTCGAAAGCCATAAAACACAACTCTCTGCTCAGAATCCCACGATATGACGAGATTTCCAGCACCAGTCGTTCCTGTGTCTGCTTTTAGCGCGTCAGCTTGGTCGCCGGCAGTTTCCTGTTCACGTTGCTTTATCCACGGTTGCCAGTTGAACGGATAACAAAGGCTGTCCGTCCCGGCTTGCTGCTTAGCCGAGCAGAATTCATCCACCATATATCCATGCGGGTATTTCACGTAACGAAAGCCCTTGCTTGGGGCAATTGCCGCGCTTCGATTATCTGTGGATTCATCCTTTTCACCTACATAGCGCCAAAAGCGCACGGAGGGAATCTGAATCGCTGCCCCAAGATAGTTTGTGCCTTTCAGCGGCTCCAGCGGTTCCACCATCCAAGCCCGATCAAATTTAAGTTCCGTCATTCCTTCTGGCAAGTCAACTGCGATCTGACCCAAAATTTGGCCGTTACTGCCACCCGCTTCAATTCCCATGATGTTGTACAGAGCGACATTTTCGTCTGTCATTCGCTCCAACCGCAAGGCCATCAAGCCCAAGCGCGTTCCCATGGTTGGGTCCATTGGGCCTGAATACTGAATCACAGCACCGTTATAGAGAACCGGAAGTGAGTTTAGGTTGAATCCGATGAGCTTGCCCCGCGACTGATAGGGATTCTTCAGAAGATCGTACGGATGCAGCGTCTGACCAGTGAAGGGCGGAGCTTGCGGCTTCGAAGGCGCAGGTGGAGGGGCTTCTACATCTGCATGGGGCAAGGTCGCACCTGTAGACGTGTCTGTGTTGTTTACGGGACTGCCTTTATCTGACGATGCCGAGGTTTCCACGATAATAGTGACGACCACGATTATGGCAGCAAGAAGGAGCGCTGCGGCGATGACCGTTCTCCGGGTCGAAGTTTGCTTGACCTGCTGAGAGGACGAAGAAACAGTGGCGGTGACAATGACCTTTGCCACTGGCGTACCGCACTCAGGGCAAAACTTGGTGCCGATATCGACCTCAGTACCACAGTGATTACAGATCATATGTGCAGCCCTAGTCCGATCATTCAAATACTCCCTCTTCAAGATCGCGGAAGAGCTGTTGCACGTTCCCGAAGTGGAGGAAACTAATTCGTCGCTGTCGAAACCGCTTCCCAGATGGGTTCGAGTTTCGACCAAATCCGTTCAACTGCATCCGGACCCGTAAAGTCTTCTTCTGGCACCCACCCCATTGTCCATTCACCAAATAGGATCGCATCCGTTTTATAGGCATTAGCAAATGCCTGCTTGAACGCGTCTTTGACCACTGGGACATCGTCTTCAATGCCGAAACAAATAGGAAAAGGATGGTTGTCTTCCCAAAAGGCCAGCCAACACCCAACATACAGCAGCAGGCGGCTGCCCTTCTTTAGGTAAAACCCAGTCTCATCCTTGTGGACTTCTAATGCAGTTGCACGCTTGCCAGCTTTTTTCCTCAAGCCCTCAATCACCGCATTAATTTTGAGAATCGTTGGCAATGGAAAATCAGACGCGAACATTGATTGTGCCTCCCGAGAATCGAAGTCTATTGGGCCGAAGCGTTCGGACAGAAGGACCTTGAAGTCCGTGAGGAATGGAAATGCTTCGCGATCCGTTGAAAGAACCGCCAAGATATCCATCCAGGACTTTAGAGCAACAACTACTTGCGTCGCGGCCTGCCACTTTTCTATATCGCCTTCGATCTTTCGCCTAAACTTCCAATTGTTTGGGACAAGAAATATGAGAGCCGCCAGTTTCCCTGATTCGCTCTGCTCCGCTAGCTGCCTCAAATAGCCGTTCACGGCAATGAGCTCTTGCCTTTGAGTGCAGCCTCGGTGTGGCTCCGTCTTAACCTCCACAATCACATAAAGTTTGGAGGTTTCGATGATGAGGTCTGGTCGCCCGCGCCGCTTCGGGAGATGCCTCTGCGTGCTGAAATGCACTCTCGTGAGATCTCTGATCAAATCCTTGCCGAGAAACAACGTAAGCACTCTGACGCAGAAGTCTCTATCCCGCTTCATCAAATTACAGAGAAGCTGTGTATAGTCGTCTTCCTTTGTAACAAGCTTGAAGAAGATCGACTCGCGCTGTTGGTCGACTGCCATGCTGGTGTACCGAAGTCCCAATTGTGTTTTGACGGCTACGAACAAATATATCGCCAGTGGGCTTTCGGTAGGGCGAGAACCTTGCGATTGTAACGGTGTCGAGCGAAAGTCCTCATAAGTGACGATTTTCGTGTGCGGGTCTAAAATTCCTGTAGGCAGAGCGAGATGCTGCCGCGCCAGTTGTGGAGTACACGCGCATGTTGACCATCTCCAAATCGTTGTCAGCAGGCCAGGCGCGGACCTACCACTCCCGCGAGTTCACTTCTGAAAAGCAGAACTATTGGAGCCGCGACCAGCAGGCGCATAGTGAGTGGCAGGGCGATCTCGCGGAGGAGTGGGGTCTGCGTGGCGACGTTGGCTCCGAGCACTTCGCCCGTCTGAGCGAAGGCCAGCATCCTGAGAGCGGTGTCCAACTGGTCAAGCACCAGCCTGCGAGAACCTACGAAAATGAATACGGCAAGGAAATCACCAGCGTGGAACATCGCGCCGGGTGGGACGCTACATTCTCCGCACCAAAGTCTGTTTCTCTAACCGCCCTTGTGGGCGGTGACGATCGTGTGCGCGAGGCGCACCGCGAAAGCGTCCGCGTCGCTTTGGGAGAACTGGAACGATACACGCAGGCGCGTATCGGCAACATCCATGCACCGGAGACGACGGGCAAGTTCATCGCCGCCACTTTCGAGCATGACACCGCCCGCCCGGTCGAGGGCTATGCTGCGCCACAGCTCCACACTCATGCTGTCATCTTCAATGTGACCGAACGCGAGAACGGCCAGGCCCGCGCTCTTCAGGAGCGCAGCCTCTTCCAATCGCAGCAGTATGCGACCGGCGTATACCGTTCTGAGCTTGCCATGCGGTTGCATGGCTTGGGCTACGAGATCCAACGCGGCAAGCATGGTCAGCCGGAGATCAAGGGCTACACGCAAGAATATCTCGATGCATCGAGTCCACGCCGGGAACAGATCAAAGAGCACTTGCAGGAGATCGGGAGAGACGGCGCTGGCGCGGCGCAGGTCGCGGCCCATCGCACGCGGGACAGCAAGGAGTTGCTTTCGCCGGAAGAAGTGTTGCAGCGGCACCGCGAGCTGGCCGCACAGTTCGGCCATCAGGCGGACCGTGTTGTGGCGCAGGCGCGTGAACACGCTCAACAGCATATTCAACAGCCTGAGAAAACAGTGCAGCAGTCCGTGACGTACTCGCGAAATCACGTCTTCGAGCGTGCGGCGGTGCAGGATGAGCGGGCCATCCTGCAAGCGGCGATGGATCGCAGCATGGGCCACGCTACCTATAGCCAGGTGCGGCATGAGTTTGAGCAGCGGGTGATGCGAGGCGAGTTCCGCGCAGTCGAACAAACGGATGGCCGCGCCGCGCCGCAGTACACGACCGCCGAGATGATTCGCATGGAGAAGGAGATCGTCAGTCAGATGCAGAGAGGCAATGAGCGCGGCTATGGCGATCCAATGCTCGTATCGCCTTACCTGCGGATTGCGACGGAAGACCGGCACCCGGAGTTGAGTCCGGCGCAACGCAGCGCGGTGAATGACATCTTTCTGAGCCGCGAGAAGATTGTTGGATTGGATGGAGTCGCCGGCGGTGGTAAGACAACGACGCTGGCTGTGGTTCGTGAAGGTGCTGAGGCGCAGGGATACACGGTCGAGGGATTCGCGCCGACATCCCGCGCGGCTTATAAGCTCGGCGAAGCCGGTATCGAGACTTCAACGCTTCAGCGTCACCTTGCCCGAGGCCAACAGCCGGACACCGGAGAGAAGCGATTGTATGTACTCGATGAGTCGTCACTGGCCTCTACGCGCCAGATGCACGAGTTTGTCGAACGGCTCCATCCCAATGACCGCGTTCTGCTGGTAGGCGACACGCGCCAGCATGAGGCCGTCGAAGCAGGCCGCCCCTTCGCGCAGCTTCAGGAAGCTGGAATGCGGACGGTGAAGTTGGATGAGATCGTGCGGCAGCGCGACCCGGAGTTGAAGCAGGCCGTCGAGCAGTTGGCTCACGGTCAGGTTGGAGCCGCAGTCGAGAATCTCGACCGGCAGGGCCGTGTTCATGAGGTAAAGGGCCATGAGGAACGCATTTCGGCCATTGCACACGAGTATGCCAAGTCTCCTGAAAGCACATTGGTAGTTTCGCCCGACAACCGTTCACGCACAGAGATCAATCAACGGATACATGACGAACTGCAATCGCGTGGGGTTGTAAGCCGCGAAGAACACTCCGTGCAAACGCTTGTGCCGCGCCAGGAGATGACTGGCGCAGACCGCAGTTGGGCGCAGCAGTATCAAGTGAATGACATCGTGCGCTACTCGCGTAGCTCTCAGGAGACTGGCATTCAGAAAGGCGAGTACAGTCGCGTTGTCTCGGTGAATGCACGGGAAAACACGCTGACAGTCCTGCGGACGAATGGGGAACAGACGACCTATGATCCGCGCCGTCAGATGGGAGTCTCTGTATATCGCGAGCAGGAGAAGGCATTTTCTGTAGGCGACCGCATCCAGTTCACCGCGCCCAACAATGAGATGAAGATTGCGAATCGTGAATTGGGAACAGTGGAAAGCATCGCGCAGGATGGCACGATGCGATTGAAGCTGAACAACGAGCGTAGCATGAGCTTCGATCCGCAGCGGCACCCGCATCTGGATCACGGCTACGCCGTGACCAGCTACTCCAGCCAGGGCCAGACCGCAGACCGTGTGCTCATTAATATAGATACGGAGCTTGGCGCAAAAGACCTGCTCAACAATCGCATGGCCTATGTCTCCGTCTCACGCGGCGCTCACGATGCACAGATTTTCACGAACGACCGAGAAAAGCTCCCGCAAGCGTTGGGCCATGATGTTTCGCACCAGAGCGCCCATACACCGGAGCGAAAGCCGCCGCAGCCTGAGATCGCCCAGACTCCGAAGCAGGAGAAGAGTCAAGGCATGGACATTGGATTAAGCCTCTGAATCTGACCACGGATGCCGTGGTACCCTCTCTCAGCTCTTTGAAGCGGAAAAACACATTGCCCAAGCAGAAGTGAAAAGCGGCAAAATTTACACATAAACTTACACAGTTCACAAATTTTTATCATCAACTTCTTATTTATCAGTAAGTTATCGGCAGACACAGCGGACTTAAAATCCGTCGCCCTTTAGGGAATGGGGGTTCAAGTCCCCCCTCGGGCATCATTGAATGAATAACTTGCGGTGGCGTTGGGCAGTTTTAGGGCAATTGGCTGGTGAAGAGGGCCGCCAGGGATTGCTTCCTGACGCGCTGAGCAGCTAGCTATCGGTATCAAAGTACAGATGCCCTCAGAGAGCGACAACAAGAAAGCCACTGCCGTCTTGCTCAAGTTGAGTTATCGCTGCTCACGATCTTCGGTGTTGCGTTTGGTGCGGACCCACGCCGCGCCGCTGCGGGCGGCCAGACGGGTTCGGGGGATCAGCAGAATTTTCCACAAAACGTAGCCCGGTGCAGAGGCCAAAGCCGCAAGCGAACGGGCGGGCGAGGGTGCGAGAAGAGCGGCCGCGCACACGTAACCTGCAAGCGTGAGCAGGCCTGCCACACCATACGCCAGCAGGGGACGAAGCTCGCCGAGCCAGCCGCAGAGGATGACCAGGCAAAGCAGCCCACCCTCCGTAGCAAGAGGCAGCGCCAGCAAATCGAGCAGGGGTTCTGCCAGGCGCAGGCGGCCGGCGATTACCTTGCGGGCGAGGGGGAGAAGCCAGCGCCGGCGCATCAGCATGCGCCCGCCCTCCCAGCGGGCGCGTTGCGTTTCTGCGGCTGCGGAGGAATCGGGCATCTCGCCGTAGACGGTGGCGTCGTCGACGAAGCCGACCTGCAGGCCTGCGTCGATCAGGTTGAGGTGGTACTCGAGATCTTCGACCAGCGAGTTGGCGGTATAGGGGACGGCCCGCAAGGTGGAGGCGGCAAGCGCGAAACCATTGCCGAAAATACCGCAGGAAAGACCCAGGCGATTGCGTCCGCGGGGGCGCACCACGTTCATGCCCAGCAAGGCCAGCGACGACAGGCGTGTGCGAGCGCTGCTTTCGGCGTTGGCTACCTGGTAGCGGCACTGCAGTGCTGCCGCTCCTGCGGCCAGCCGCGACGAGATGACCGAGGTGAGCTTGGAAGAGACAACGGAGTCGGCATCGATGACCAGCACGCCCTGGGCTCCGCGGGCCAGGGCAGTGTTGAAGCCATGGTCGAGCGCGGTGCCTTTGCCGCCGACTTCATCGTGCAGCACAAGCACCTGGGCTCCAGCCTCGGCGGCGCGCTGGGCGGTCGCGTCTGTGCAGTTGTGCGCGACGACGTAGACGCTGACGTTTGGCTCACCGGCCGCGAGGATGCTGCGCACACAGGTCGCGATAAGGAGCTCTTCATTGTGGGCCGGGACGACTACCGCAAGGGGAAAAGCGGGCGCGGCTGCGCAGGCCTTTGGACGGGTTGGCAACAGAGCGGCGGGGGAGAGTACGAGCAGCTCTGCGAAGAGCGGCAATGCCGCCAACGCAGCAGCCGAACCGGCAAGAGCACAGACTAGATGAAAAACACCATGCATCGGCTTGAGGATAAGCTGTAGACGAAGATCCGGGAATAGTGATGGAGGCACTCCATGCCTGAGAAGACCGGCCGCTGGGTATCCGGGCGTGACCTACGGTCGGATGCGCGCCTGCGTTTGTTCTGCCTGCCGCATGCGGGCTCGGGGGCGGCAGGGTTTTACCGCTGGAAGGCAGTGCTGCGAGGGCGCGGGATCGATGTCTGTCCGGTGTTGCTTCCGGGCCGCGAAAGCCGTCTGGGTGAGTGGCCGATCGACAGCGTGGACGAAGTGGTGGGTGGATTGATGCAGGAAAGCGAAGGCTTGCTGGAGCGGCCCTATGCGATTTTTGGGCATAGCATGGGTGCTCTGCTGGCCTTTGGGTGGGCTCGGGCGATTGCACGCGAGGCCTGCCCGAAACCGGCATGTCTCTTCGTTTCCGGGCGAGACGCTCCCCAAACGGCATCCGGCCCGCGCCTGCACGCGTTGGGCGATAAGCAATTCCTCAAGGCGGTCGATCGGCGCTACGGAGGGGACTCGGCGGGATTGCTGAATGACCCCGAGTTGCGAGCTATCTTCCTTCCCATCCTGCGTGCCGACCTGGCGCTCGTCGAAGACTTTCGCTATGTTGCCGGGCCCAAGATCGACTTTCCGGTTGTGGCCCTCGCGGGTGAGGAGGATGCGAGCGTGACGTCTGCGGGGCTGGCCGGCTGGGGTGAACTGACGCGCCGGGAATTCCATTGCGAGCGTCTGCCGGGGGGACATTTCTACCACCTGGCGGAAGGACAGGCAAAGCTGCTTGCGCTTATCGGCGACCGGCTGGCGCCTGCCATGTGAGCACGACCATGGAGTAGGGCGGCAGAGGGTAGGGCAGGGCCGGATCGAATGTCTGCAGCTTGCGCCCGTGCAGGCGTACCTGCACGGAAGCTTCGTTGTTGGCCGTGATCGCGGGGGCGGTGAGCACGGTTTCTTCTATAAGTCCGCGGGGAGTGGCCGCGCCGGTAAACTGCACGGGGAGAGCGCGGTCGCGGCTCAGGTTGAGAAGGATCAGCGAGCGCCTGGGGCCATCGGCGAAGGCAAAGCTCTGGATGAGATGCGCGTCGTCCAGCTTGACCTTCGCGTTTGGGCTGAGCGGCTGGTTCCAGGTTTGCGGTGTGCCCTCGATGCGGGTGGAGAGCATCGTCGGCAGGATGGCCATGTTGGCGAGCTGCTCGGCGAGGAACTGCGGCCGGCGCGCGTTGGTGGGGCCGCCCATGTCGACCACGGCGCCCCACAAGGGTATGGTCTCGTGCGGCCGCCGGGGCTCCGCGGTCGAGAGGAAGTCGTTGACGTACTCGGGCAGGGCAAAGAGACATTGGGTCGTGATGCCGAGGTCGCGCAGCATAAGCAGCATGTGGTCGGCAACGGCGATGCCGGCACCCAGGCTGGGCACTGTCCGGTCGATCTCAGCTTGTGTCACGGTGCCGGACATCGTGCCCAGGTTGACCTCGTAGACGGCCAGGTTGGCGGCATGGGGCGGTTTGTGCGCGGCGGCCAGCTGCTGGGCCATATAACCGGATGGGCGCGAGTCGATCATCTCGGGCTCGGCGAACATGGGGCCGAAGATGGCTTTGAGGGAGCCGGCGTCGTTGAACTCGCTGAAGAGGTAGGGGGCAACCGCGACGGAATCGTATGCGCGGCTCGAAGCAAGTTCCTGGCCAGTCCACCAGGGGACAGTAGCCCAGGAGCCGAGGATGAGGTCGAACGATTGGGGCTGGAAGCCAGGGGTTTGGCGCATGGCTGTGTAGAGCAGGGCGGCACGTTGGCCGTAGGCGGTAGGATCGTTGATGGTGGAGCCGGCAAAGGAACGGGCGTTCCACTGCTCGTTGCCGAGTTCGAGGTGAATGACTGGAAACGCCGAGGTCCAGGGTTCGCGTCGGCCAAGGATTGCGCGACGTCGGCCGTAAGGCGTGTCCGGGCCGCCGGCTAGGTACTCGATCAAGCGCTGCGCTTCTTCGGGGGATGTGCCTGGCGGCATGCTGTACCAGGGCTCCGCTCCGATGGCGGCGCAGAGGTTGAGAAATTCGTCTAGGCCCAGGGGGATGTCTTCGTGGAGGATTTCCTGGGTGCTTGCGCCGGCTCGCTGCCGCGCGAAGGGGACGGCGAGCATGTTGTCGAGTGAGCTGCCGAAATCGGTTCCGTTATCCATATACCGCAGGACGCCGGGGTGCAGGGCGCGCAGGGCTTCGACGACCTCGTTGCGAAAGGCGGTGGGGTTGTCAGGGGCGGCGGCTGCCGTGAGCGAGACATCGTCGAGCAGGGCGGCGGTGCCGCTGAAGGCAAAGCTGAGCCCTACAGTGCCCAGGGCCGTGCCGTCCTCGCCGGCCTCGAAGTCGCAGGTGTAGTCCTTCCAGACTGGCGTGAGCGCTATCTGGCGATGCAGGAAGGAGTAGGGTCCGTGAACGGTGTCGAGCCGCTGTAGGTTGAGGTCGAGCGTCGGTGCGCCGCTGAGGATCTTGGCCCGAAAGTTGAGGGTGTAGCGCCCGCGCAGCTGGACGAAGGAGCGGCCGTTGAAGCTATCGAAAAAGCTGCTGACCGCGGCGCTTGCTCCGGGAGCTGTGGCGTCGATGCGCAGCGCCTGTTTGCCCGGGCTGCGAGGGGACAGATCGTGAAACTCGGTGGTGAGGGTTGCGCCGCCTTTGAGGTCTTTCCACCAGCCGGCTTCAGCGCCACCGGGCTTTTCAGCTCGGACAAGGAGGAAGTCTCCCGCCGCGAGACCTGGCTGGGTCCTGGCAAGCTCAAGCGTGACTCCACGATTGCCGCTTGCCGCCAGGCTCGCCGTTACGGTACCTGCGGAGCCACGCGCGGCACCTGAGATGATCTCGAAGTGCGCTCCGCTGAGAAACCCGGTGGGCCATTGTGCGTACTGGTTTTCGTCGGTGCAGGTGTTGGGCGTTATCCACTTGCAGTGCAGGATGGCTTGCCACGTTTCGCCTTCAAAGCCGGGATTACGGAAGCTGAGATTGCGCAGCATCTGGCCGGAGTCATAGAAGGTCTGGCCACTAAGATTGATGCCCAGCCGCTTGACCCCGGTATGCAGGACTTCGGGACCGATGACGATGGTTGTGGGTCCTGTGGCTGCGGAGTCAGGTGGTGCTTTGGCTCCGGCCAGGCGCTGACAGCCCAGCAGGGGAGTGAACATGCAAAAGGCAAGCAGGAGAGCTTTCATGCTCAGGTGTACACATGTTCGAAGGCGAGTTGGGGCTGCTCGGCTGGGCGCACGCGGACAGCCTGCGCCCAGCCGAGCAGCAGAAAGAAGAGCTCGTAAGGCTGGTTGCCGAGGAAGACGGTAAAAATGGTAACCAGAAGCCCAACAAAGATGCCCAACAGCGAGAAGGCGAAGTAGCGGTCGCGCTTGGCGGAGTTGTAAATGGCCGCCATGACGAGATGGTAGAGGCCCCCAATGCAAAGCGCGCAGAAAGCAAGTAGACCGACCCAGCCCTGGGTGAGAGCGACGAAGAGGTATTCGTTATCGATAGAACCTTGTCCGGGTGCGCGGGGGAAGTCCTGGCCCCA
Organism: uncultured Granulicella sp.; assembly: GCA_964282835.1. Taxonomy (GTDB): domain Bacteria; phylum Acidobacteriota; class Terriglobia; order Terriglobales; family Acidobacteriaceae; genus Edaphobacter. The sequence goes on along the minus strand of OZ196157.1, from coordinate 2,455,094 downwards.
GCCCCAGGGTCCCCCGGCTTTGGCGACGGGAACGTAATTGTCGAGCAGATGCGTTCGATAGCTGGCGGTTTCCTGCTCTGCAGAGGTTGCCGGAGCGTTGGCGTAGTGCTGCAGGCCGAGGTAGCTGAGCGGACCGCCGACCAGACAAAGCGTTCCAAAGACGATGCTGGCGAGCAGCACACGGCGCGCCCTGCCGATCACGGCGATGGGCACAGCGAGCAGGCTGCCGATCCATGGACCGCGGGCTTGCGTCATGAGCAGCGTGATGCCGATGACCCAGAGGATGACGGTCGACTTGCGAAAGGGAAGCCACGGAGCACGCTCGAATTTGGGCTCCCACAGATGGTAGTAAGCAAGGTAAAGCGCAAGGACGAGACCGAAGAAAAGCATCATGCCGGCCAACTCGGACTGTCCGTACGGGCCGGAGACGCGGCCGAATCCCCAGCGAATCTGGGTTTTCCAGGCGAAGCGTTCGTCGGGGAAGAAGCGGGCGAAGACGAGCGTAAACGGATTCTGGCCCATCCTGTACTCGTAGGCTGAAAGGATGGACGCGACAAAGAGCAGGTAAACGATGCGCTTGAGGATGGCAACCCGCCCGCCGTTCTGCTCGATGAGCAACTTGCCGGCCATGTAGGGGATAAGCGCGATGCAGAGGGCGCTGAAAAGCTCGAAGGTGGAGGCGACTCCATGGTGGTTGAGGGCGTCGGCGTAACAGGACGTAAAGATGAACAGCCCAAGCCAGGCGTCCATCAGCGAAAGGCGCCAGCGCGGCAGCTCCTTCACGACCATGGCAAAGCCGAGTGGCACCAGGGCAGCTTCGGACAAATCGAGCGGCGGAAGCGAAGCCGCTTTCCAGAAGTAATAAATGGGGAAAAGCATGAAGACCGGCAGGTACACGTTCAGAAACGCCTTCTGGGTGGAATCGCGGAAGAGCGCGAACACGCAGAGAAAGAACGGGATGAGGATGACGATGGGCATGGCGGCAGACGCAGGCAGGCAACTGGGTAGAAGTATAGAGGCCCGGGATCGGCCTTTCGATAGCGCAAAAGAGTCATGAGGCTGGGCGGAGAGGTAGCGTGGAGAAGAGAGCCGTGGACGGTCGGCAGGGTACGGCAGAAATTTTTGGGGTAGCGGATTATGTTTCCTGTAATGTAGGAGCTAAATCAACCGCACGGTAACTGAAAGAGAAGGTTACTTCCTGGTCATAAGAGCCAGACATATGTGGGATTGTTGCTGGTGTACGAGGACCCTAACCTTGCGTCTAGAGCGCTGGCTCCTCTTCAAACTTGCTGCACTGCAGGCTTTCTGACCTTGAGGGAATCGATGATAAGCACCAAGAACCTGGACACCATTGCGCTCTTCGGTTTGCCGATCACGAACGTGACGATGACACAGGCGATCCAGCGGATCGAGCAATACATCGAGTCGGGGCAGAGGCATCAGATTGCGACTGCCAATCTCGACTTTGCCCGAAATTCGCTGAAGAACGACTACCTGCAGCGCATTATCTGTGACTGCAGCATGGTTCTTCCGGATGGCGCACCGATGCTCTGGGCGTCGTCGCTCTTCCATGCGCCTTTGAAGGAGCGGGTAACGGGGGTCGATCTGATTCCGCAATTGGCCAGGCTTTCGCAGGAGAAAGGCTATGGTATTTTCCTGCTGGGTTCGAACGAGGAAGACTCCCGCTTGGCCACGGAGATATTGACCGAGCTGTATGCCGGGTTGCGGATCGTGGGACGGCACTGCCCGCCGGTTGCGCCGCTGCATGCGATGAATAACGAGTCCATTCTTCGGCAAATCGAGGCCGCAGACCCGCAGATCCTTCTGGTTGCCTTTGGCAACCCCAAGCAGGAAATATGGATTCACCGCCATCGGGAGCGGCTGAAAGTGCCTGTTGCCATCGGTATAGGGGGAGCGCTGAATATGATAGCCGGCAGCCTGAAGCGGGCGCCGCGCTGGGTGCAGCGGCTGCAGATGGAGTGGGCGTTCCGAATGGCGCAGGAGCCGAAGCGTCTGTTGCCGCGCTACGCTCGCGATGCGTTTGCGCTGGTGACCCATCTTCCGCTGGGCCTTGCGGCCAATCGTATGCAGCCGATGGAGCGTCGTCATGGACGGCTGGAGGTTTCCTACGAGGGATCTGTACGCGTGGTGCGGACCCCGGCGCGGCTAAGTGGCGAGGTCACGCGCTGGCTGGTACGAGAGGCGCGGGATGCCGCGGAAGCAGGCCAGACGATGGTGCTGGACATGTCCGCGACGGTGCGCGTGGAGGCCGACGGACTAGGTGGATTGCTGGAGGCCCGGCGGATTCTGCTGGCAAGCGGATTGTGGATCTGGCTGAGTGGCATGTCGAACCCGGTGCGCCGGGTACTGCAGTTTTCCGCGATGGCGGACCTGTTCCGGATCGCGGCAACACCGGCGGATGCGGTGCGTCATTCGGCGCTGGCCATGGCTTCAGCGCACCGGCCAAACGCCGGTCGCAGCCACGGAGAGGCACGGCATACCGTGATGCCGAAAAGAATGATCGCTGGAGACTCCATCGCCAAGGCAAGTTAGCGTATGAGGAAGTATTGGCGGGCAATGTTCGGCTATGGAACGCGGCTGGTTTGAAGTGGATAAAGTATGAGCAGGCGGAAGGGGACAAATTGAAAAGCCGGGGAGTGGACAACTCGACAGGGAGAAGGAGGAGTCTTGCCGTGGAGGCGTGGCCCTGGATGAGGCACGCGAGCCTGGGTGCAGCACTCCTGTTGCCGGCAGGTTCTGTATGCCTTGCGCAGTCAACCGTGCCACCGCCCGAACTCAAGCTGAACCCCCTTACCGTTCTGCGCGACTTCGAGCCCTCGAACGACACACCCTACGAGCTTGGCCGCGGCGACGAGATTTCCATCGATTTTGCTGCTCGCCCTGAATTGAGCAGCAAGCGCGTTGTGGGTCCCGATGGCCGTATCACCCTGCCCCTGGCAGGTTCGCTCGAAATCGCCGGTAAAACCCGCGAGCAAGCCGCAGATGCGATAGTTGCTTCGCTTTCGCCCTACTACTCGGGGCTTTCTGCGACCGTTGGCGTGGATAAGTACACGTCGAACCGGGTTTTCCTGCTGGGCGCGGTCGAACATCCGGGCGTCATCAACTTCGACCAGCCGCCTACGCTGCTGGAGGTGCTGACGCGGGGCGGTGCCTTGAGCGGAGGCGGAACAGGTGGCGGCGGCACCGGTGGAGGATTCGGCGGCGGCTTCCAGGCGCGTCCGGCAGCCAGCCTGCCCGATCGTTGCGCGATTTATCGGGGCAGCGACAAGGTTGTTTGGGTGGACCTGAAGGGCTTGATTTCGAGCGGCAATGCACTTGCCGATCTGCGGCTGAAACGAGACGATGTGGTCTATGTGCCGTCGCCTTCAGAGAGCTACATCTCGGTGCTTGGGCAGGTGCAGCATCCCGGCGCGCTGGAGCTTGAAAGCGGCATGACGCTGGCAAAGCTGCTGGCGGAGGCCGGTGGATTGACGAAAGAAGCCGGCAAGGGTCCGGACATCCGGGTGTACCAGGCGTCGACAGGTGTGACCCGCATTGTTCCCTTCAAGGCTGTGCTCGGACCGGCAAAGCTCGATCTCACCCTGCATTCGGGGGATGTGGTTTTTGTTCCTGAAAGCGGCTTCAACTCTGCGACGTATGTACTGGAACGCCTGTCGCCACTTATCTCCGTCTTCACGACCGCTGCGCTGCTGAACAACTAACCCGGCCCAGGACCCTACGATCTTTATGAGTCTTCAGTACAACAAGCCGAATCCCGAAGCACAGCCCAGAACGATGCTGTCCGCTCCGGTGCGCAAGAGTGCGGCCGCACCCGTCTTCAAGCCCGAGTTTGCGCGCAGCCTGCGCATGCATCCGACGGTTGCCGCTGCTGTGGCATGTGTGGTGTTCCTTCTGATACTGGCGTACGCGTTGAGCCAGAAGCCGGTGTACAAAGCGGAGGCCCTGGTCTATGTGGAGCCTTCCGCATCGAAGGTACTCGACGATGGGACCGGCGGCCTGTTCGACGCCACGAAGTACGACTCGTACCTGCAGCAGCAGATGCAGACTTCCGAGCGGCTCGACATCCTGACGCAGGCTGTGCATTCTCTGCCTGTCGGTGTGTGGCGGGGCAGGAGTGAGACAGAGCAGCAGGCGGCAGCACGTCTACAGGCCGCGTTGAAGGTGGAGCGGGTGCTGAATAGCTACCAGCTCTCCTTTACGCTGAAGGGCCCGACGGCCCAAGGTACGGCCGATACGCTGAACGCTGTTGTCGCTGCCTTTTTACAGGCCGGCCGCAAGGCTGAGCTGAGCACGGCGAGCGAGCGCGCGCAGATTCTGACCGAAGAAAAGAACCGCATAAATGCTGAGCTCACCGCGGCGCGCACGGAGCAGGCAGCGCTGAGCAGCAGCCTGGGCATGGCGAATCCTGGCCTGGACGCCTCCAATCCTTACGATTCGCAGCTCTCGGGTTTGCGCACCGAGCTCGCCTCGGCCCGCGAGGCACATGACCTTGCCGCAGCGCAGCTTGCTTCTGTGTCGGGTAACGAGACGGTGCGCAGTCAGGGACTGACGGCCGCGGCCGACGAGTTGATAGCCGGTGACGCCGGCCTGAGCAGCATGAAAGCCACCATCAGCCAGCGGCGCGCCGTGCTGAGCGGACAAATGGCCGGGCTGACGCTGGAGAATCCGATCTACAAGCAGGATCAAAACGAGATCGCCGACCTGGATCGAACGCTTGAGACGATGACCACGCAGATGCGTGACAAGGCGGAGCGGCGGTTACAGGACAAGCTGCGCACCGACCTGGCGCGGACCGGCGACGTGGAAGCCCGCTTAGACGCACAGCTCGCCAGCCAGACGTATGCGGCGACCTCGGCATCGCCCAAACTGCAGCGCGCGGAAGAACTGAGCGTCGATGTGCAGCGTCTGATGAAGCGTTACGCAACGGTGGATGACTCGTTGCGCAGTGTGCAGCTCGAGACCAACGGTCCGGGCATGGAGCACCTGGCCCTGGCAGCGGCTCCTCCGGTGTATCCGATTGCCAGCCGCAAACGCCTGCTGCTGCTTGCGGCACTCCCGCTTGCCTTGCTGTGCGGAGCCTTTGCTGCGGTGTTCTTTCGTAAACGCGATCCACATGTCTATACCGGTCGCGACCTCGAAGATCTGCTCGGCTTTGCGCCGATCGCTGTCTTGCCGGACCCTGAAGATGTACCTGGCGGCGTGATGGAGGAATACATTCTGCGGCTGGCCGGGGGCGTTGAGAATGCGTTTCGAACCTCTGGCGCTCGCACTTTTGTGCTCACTCCCGCGGGGACTGCAGTTTCGGTCGACCTGCTTGCGACGCCGCTCGCAGACAGACTGCGACATCTGGGCCTGCATGTGGTGACCGTCACCGCACGGCAGATGATGGAAACGCCGGCTGGGCCGATGAGCCATGATAGCTTACCTGGCGGCGTGGTCGCGGCTCGTTTGCAAGAGTCCAAGCGGGAGCACGATCTGGTGTTCATCAATGCGCCGGCACTGCTGACTTCAGCGGAAACCGAGTACCTGGTGCGTTGTGCCGATGCCACCATCCTGATTGCCAGTTCAGGCATTACCCGGCGCGGCGAACTGTTGCAGGCGGCGCTGCTGCTGGAGCGGCTCGATGTGCGCGGTGTAGGTGCCGTACTCGAAGGATTGAAGCTGCGTTTTGCCGATGCAAGCTTCCGCACAGCCATCACCGAACTGGATCGCCGGCAAAGCTTTCACGTGGGCACTCAGCGGCCGGTCGCGGCAAGCTCGTCTGCCGAGCATGCGACTCTTGCAGCGGAAACCCGAGCGGTGGAGAGCGGAGTGCTTCCAGAAGTGAGCTCCGCAAAACCTGCTGAAATCACCGGGAACCATGCAGTGGAAGAAGAGAGCATCAACGAAGCTTCACGTCCCGATGCGGCGTCCCTTCCGTTCGCGTCTGAGGCAGTCTCCCGGCCTGCAGCCGAGGAGACGCTTTCCAACGCGAAGGTCGCGGATGAAGTGGTGGGGGAACGTTCGCCGGTCCCTCTGCCGGTAGCAAGCTTTGGTGAGATGATGGAGCCACTTGCGCACGAGCTCACATTCGCCCCAGGTACGGAGACCGAGATCGCTGGCCCTGCGCAACCTACAGAGGAGACTCACCCCATGGCGGTGCAGTCTCTAAACCTGGAACAGCCCGACCGGCCTACGGCTTCCGCAACTCCGCTGGCAGAGGGAGTTACGCGCAATTTTCAGTCCGGCCACAGCCGTGTTCCGGCTCGCCGGGCACGGCCGCCAGCCGTGATCGAGCCTACGCGCAACTGGTTCCAACGCCTGTCGCAGCGGCAGGAATCCGCTGTGGTCAGCATTATTCCCGATGATGCCGACGACTCCGACGAAGAAAACTCAGAGACGTTCGCTGCGCCCCTTCTGGTCGTGTCCCACGTAGAGCATCTGGATATCCCTGCCGAGATCACGCAGGAACTTACTACGGAAGCCGATGTGGTGGCTACTCCGCTTCTGCCCGCGCATATAGACCTTTTGCCCGAGATCACGGCAGAGCCCGAGGAGTTGCTTGCAATCTCAGGCGTCCCGGCGACCTCTTATCCGCTTGGCGAAGCCTTGCATGAAGAGCGGCAGCAAACCGACCTGGAAGCTGAAAGCATGGAAGTGCGTGCCGAAGCGCCGGTGCTTTTGCCTGCCGCTGTGCAAGTATCCGCCGCTGTCGAAGAGAAAGAAGCTGCGCCTGCCGTGGCGGAGTCAGAGATGCCGAGCATTGAAGCCACGGTCCAGACTCCTCCCATGGTGTTCGAACCTACCGCTCAAGCCCAGGACGATGGAGTCGAAGCTCTGCCTGCATTATCGCAGGCACCTGAGCCGCTTCGCACTGGTCGCTGGGAAGCCACGCAGCCTTCACGCGCTGAGGTGACACCCTGGCGCGACCGGCGCATCTCCGGACCCAATGACGTCTATCGTGCCCAGGAACGGCGTTTCAACTGGAACACCTCAGCGGCCAAGCCGATTGCGCTTGTTCCCCAATCCCTGGTGCGCGACGTGATTCCGGTAAGAGCTACGCCTGAGACGCAGACTGCGGTCGAGGGTCCTGCGCCGGCGCGGTTGACTCGTGAATGGGGACTGTTGAGCCGGTACAAGAATGCCGGCGATTCGACCGCTCACCTTGACGGTGATCATGGTGCCGACAAGCCACTCGAGAACCGCGGCTATCGGCGCGGCTGAGGAGCGCGCATGTTCAGCAACATTCGCGAAGACTGGAATGCACATGATTGCACCTGGAGCCGACATGGCTTCTGGGCTCTGGTCGTGTACCGCTTCGGGCGCTGGCGGTATGGCGTTCGCCCAAGATTCCTGCGCGCGCCTTTATCGTTCCTGTACAAACTGCTCAAATTCTTTTCAGAAATGCTGCTGGGCATTGAACTTCCATGCGAAGCCACGATCGGCCGGCGGCTGATTATCGAGCATGCTGGAGGCATCGTGATTTCGGGTGACGCAAGCTTCGGCGACGATTGCGTGTTGCGCAACGGGGTGACCGTAGGTTTGCGGAATCGCAATCTGCGCGGATCGCCCCGGATCGGCAACCGCGTCGATATCGGTGCGGGGGCAAAGCTGCTGGGGCCCATCCGGATCGGCAACGATGTGGCGATAGGGGCCAACGCAGTTGTGCTCTGCGACGTTCCGGATAACTGTATCGCGGTAGGCGTGCCCGCGGTGGTGAAGCCCCGCCGCGCTGCCATGCGGCGTGAGCTGGCGCTGACGGAGCTGTTGTGAACCTTGCGATGCTCTCGGTCGTCATCATCGGACGCAACGAAGGTGCGCGTCTGGAACGCTGTATTGCTTCTGTTCAGGCGATGGATCGACAGGGATTCTCTTTGGAAATCATCTACGTGGATTCGGCATCTGTCGACTCGAGCGTGGTGCTGGCTGAATCGATGGGCGCTACCTGCATTCCTCTGCGCCAGACAATGACGACTGCCGCGCTGGGGCGCAACGCCGGCTGGCGAGCCTCTTCAGGTTCCATCATCTTATTTCTCGATGGCGACACGATCCTGAACCATGACTTTGTCGTGCGGGCCTTGCCAAGGTTTGAGAGCCCGGACATTGCCGTGGTCTGGGGGCATCGGCGGGAGACGGATCCAGCTGCTTCGCTCTACAACCTGGTGCTTGACCTGGACTGGATGTATGCGCCTGGCTTGACACCCTTTTGCGGCGGAGACGCGTTGATGAGGCGAAGCGTTCTGGAAGCAACTGGAGGCTTTGACGACACGTTGATCGCAGGGGAAGAGCCTGAGCTTTGCAGACGCATCACCGGGCTGGGCTTCCACGTTCTGCACATCGACGAGCCCATGACAGGGCACGATCTTGCGATCACGCACTTTGGCCAATATTGGCGACGTGCTAGCCGGGCCGGCCATGCCTTCGCCGAAGTGTCCGAACGTTTTCGCCACACGGCGAGTCCGTTCTGGCTTGGAGAGGCACAGCGCAACCGCAGCCGGGCGATCCTTCTGCTGGTGCTTGGGTTGGGCAGTCTCGCCGGCGCACTACTCTGCCAGCATTGGTGGCCGCTGCTTACCGGCCTTGTTCTGTTTTGCCTTGTGGCAGTCAGGACTGCCTGGAAGGCGCGATGGAAGTCTGGCGATCGTCTCACCCTGCTGCTTTACGGCTTTCACTCGCATCTTCAGCAACTTCCCATCTTTGTCGGCCAGCTGCAATTTCGGCGCGACCGTCGACGTGGTCTTCAGCGCGGACTGGTCGAGTACAAGCGCTTCTAAGCTGGTGTGGGTGATGGTGGAACGAGAAAAGGCAAGAGCAACCGAAGATGCCCCGGGGAAATGACAACAAGAAGACGAGGAACGTTGTCTAAGCAAATTGCTTGATCAACTCGCTTCGCTCCTGGAACACCGTCGCGTCGGTAAAGCGATGGCCGTTTGTGGCTGCCTCGATGGTCAAGCGGGCCAGGCGCTTGCGATCCTTCGCGAGCTCGGCAATCAGCTCGCCGAGCGCTGTTGTGTCATGGATCGGCACAAGGGCTCCGCCTCCCATGACTGAGAGCAGATCCTCTGCGTAAGGATTGGCATAACCGACAATCGGGGTTCCACATACGAGGGCTTCAAGCAGGTTTCTTGGTGACTCCGGCGTAACATGCGTAAAGACAAAAGCATGAGCAGAACGGACGGCCTGCAGAAGCTCGGCCCGCCCGGCGACGAAGCCGGCGAACTGAACTACTTCGCCCAAATGTAGCCTAAGGCTTTCAGCTTTTGCTTCCTCAAGCATCGCTCCCTCCCCGTACCAGGATGCATGGACCTTTGCTCCCTGGGTACGGGCCGTCGCCAGGGCACGAAGCCATTCAAGCGGGGCTTTCATGGGGTCGAGCCGGCCTGCATAACAAAGCTCCAGGGTACCGGTGCCGAGAAGGTTTTGAACTTTGCGCTCGAGCTCGTCATCGTCGATCAGGTCGCTCGGCTTAGTGTGGACGTCATGCACGAGATGACTTTCGGTGCACCATGGAGAGTAGGCTTTGAAGCAATCGTCTCCATGCCAGAGACCCAGCGAGCAGCCGTTGATGACGCGGCGGTGATAGTGCTGCATCAGCGGCGCCTCGACTGCGATTTTGAGCCGCCGCAAGGCTGAACCGGAGGCAGTCTTGCGCATCAGCACGTGCTCCACGCGATCGGTGTGGATAGCATATCGACGCTTCATCCGGCCCGCCTGCGCGGCCGCCACGGCCGCCCAATCGCCCCACAGGCCGCCGATGGCAAACTGGAGGTGGTCGGCTTCGGCTATGGCTTCGCGCAGCTGCTGGGTCACCGGCCTGCGTGCTCGTAGAAAACTGCCAGGCGTGTAAGACCAGGGAAGCGGCAGGCAGACGATGCGCTCGCGATGCTGTAGGCTGCTGACGTTCGACCAGACCACACCTGCAAGGTCCTCGACCAAGGCTTCGGGGACAACGGGGGCGGCAACTATGACGCGAGAGAAGTGGTCTGCCCAGCGATCCAGGCCGTTGGCAGCTTGCGACTCTACGTAGAGCTCGCCTTCCTGCAGGCGGAAGGGAACCGGAAGCACGAGAAACATGGTCGGCTGGGTCATCGCGCACCCAGAGGACGCGCGGGAACACCGCCTACGACTGCGCCCGGAGCGACGTCGCGCGTGACCACCGCGTTCGCCCCGATTGTGGCTCCATCACCGATCGTGACGCCGGCAAGGACGGCCACCCCTCGCCCAATCCACACCTCGCGGCCAATCGAAATGGGCTTGGCCGCGTGGCCTGCGTCACGCATTGCCGTGCCGGGAGCGCGATGATGATTAGCATCGCGCACACTGGTGTACTCGCCGATCATGGTGCCTTCGCCGATCGTGATGCCTGCCATAGCTACCAGGTGAACGCCGCGGGACAGAACCGCGCTGGAGCCTACAGCGATGCTTGCGGATCCATGTGTTTCGAGGTAAAGCGCAGGATAGAGCAGGACATTTTCACCAAAGCTGACGCTGCCGCTGCCACGCACTTCAGCACGGCCGAGCACCACAGCGGAGGCAGGCAGCGCCACGCTGAGCCGGGCAGCCAGCCGCGCGTGGGCGTCAAGCCGCCGCAGCGATTCGCGCAGGGCTTCCGTCGCGCTAAAGAACAGGCGCAGCGGCACCACCAGAATCTGTTTCAGGCTCACCAGGGGCGCGGCGGCGAAATCCGCCCACCGGCAGTGTCCTGCCATGCCTGCTCCATGAGGGCGATCAAGGCACGATGGTGACGTTCGCGATCGCGCCGCTCGGGCGCATGGCTGAAGCGGTTCCGCAGCACGGTAAAGCGATAGAGCATCTGCTCCATCCATTTGGCCAGGTATACGCGTGCGCCGTGGTGTTTGCGATAGTAGATCAGAGTGCTGCGCATGCGCCAAAGCACAACCTGCGCGGCGCGCGGGGAAAACTCAAGCGACTTCAACTGCCGTGAGGACTCTCCACCGATGTGGGTGACGACGATGTCGGGCCAATACCAGACCGGGATGCCGGCTCGGTGAAAGCGCAGGCATAGATCGACCTCTTCGTAATAGAGGAAGAAGCTGGGATCGAAATAGCCGACGCGAGCCAGTGCATCCGGGCGTAGGATCGTGAACGCACCCGGAACCCAATCCACGGTGGCGGGGGCGTGCTCGTCGGCCCAGGTGCGATCGAAGCGGCCAAAGAGCTTTGATTTGGGATATTTTGCCGCCAGGCCAGTAAGCACAACCGCATCGCCAACGATGGAGTGAAAGCAGCGGGATGAAGGCTGAGAGGCTCCATCGCGGCTCACGAGCCGGCAGCCGCCAAGCCCGCACTCAGGCGTTTCATCCATGTGGCGGATGGCCAGGGCAAGCGCGCCGGGGGCGAAGAAGGCGTCGGAGTTCAGCAGCACGAAATAGCGTCCTCGCGCCTGGGCCAAAGCGAGATTGTTGGCTGCGCCGAAGCCAAGATTGACGGCGCTGCGAATCAGGGTTACCTCGGGGAAGTCGCTCTCTACCATTTCTGCAGATCCGTCGGTCGATCCGTTGTCGACCAGGAGAACTTCGGCTTGAAACGGCTTTGTCTCCACCTCTACGCAGGTCAGGCACTCGCGCAATACCTCTCGGGTATTGAATGAAACGATGATGATCGAGACATCGTACTCGGCTTCGTGCACGGATTGGGATCGCTCGTTCAATGCCATACGCCCGTCCTTGCCTTGCTGAGGGAGCCATCGAGTCGTAGTTCAAAGGCGTTGGCCAGAAGCTCCTGGTTCAAAGGCAGATTGTAGCGCGTGATGATACGCTGTCGACCGGCGGCGCTGAGAGAGCGGCGCAGCTTCACGTCGAGCGCCATTGACTCGAGCGCATCGGCAAGCGCAATGGCGTTGGCAGGCGGAACAAGAAGCCCATCGATGCCGTGACGGATCAACTCCGGAATGCCGGCGATCGTCGTGCTCACGCAGGGCACGCCAAGCGACATAGCCTCCATGAGAGCCACAGGAATGCCTTCAGCAAAACTGGCCAGGGCGAAGATGTCGGCTCGCCGCAAATGGGCAAGGGTCGCCGAGTGGGAGAGCGCGCCGGTAAAGCCCACCCATTCCCTCAGCCCGTTTCTTGCCGCGTAATGCTCCAGCCAGGTGAGTTCCGGGCCTCCACCGATCAGCGTGAGCTTGAGCAGAAGACCGCGATCACAAAGCAGACGGAGGGCGTCGAGCAGAGTCGTATGGCCCTTGGCGGCAACGAGGCGCCCGGTACATACGATCTCGAGCACATGCCCGTCCTCCTCAGCCAGAGTGTTGCGCGAGGCAGGCGCGAGCAGCACCGGGTCGACGCCAAGCCGCATGACCTCGAACTTGCTCCAATGGGCCGGCGGTACAAGCTGGTAGAGCTGGCTGCGGCAGAAATCGCTGATGCAGAACACAAAGTCGGCAGCCTGCACCTTCTCTCGCAGCTGGTACGCATCCACATTAAGCAGTTCTTCCGGGCCGTGAATCGTGAGAGACCAGGGAATACGCCACGCTGCGGCAGCCAGCATCCCTACGGAAGCCACCGCTCCGCCGAAATGCACATGGAGATGTTTGAGGCCGCGCTCGTGCATCCACCGTCCCAAAAGCAAAGCCTCGGCCAGGTAGAGCAGAAAGAACATACGGCGGCGCAAGGTCAAACCGGACAGGCGAAGCACAGCTCCCAGGCCGCGCATCACCACGCCGGGACGGGTCAAGAGGATGCCCAGCAGGGTAGCAAGGGCCTTCAGCGTACCGCCGGCCTTGAGGTAGTAAGTCGTCTGCGCCTCGGCTGCTTCCACGGGAGGCAAAGCCGCCAGGGGACGATCGGGAGGATTGATGGAGGCCGTCTCGATATCGAGGCCACGGGCTCGCAGGCCCAGCACTTCATGCAAAAAGAAGGTGTGAGAAACAGCCGGATAGCGACTGAGCAGGTAGGCCAAACGTACGCCCGACAGGCGCGGCACCTCTTTTGCCGCAGCTGCCGGAGCGAGCGTTTGCTTACGCGTTGTCGCAAACGTTTCCACGTTCTTGAGTATACGAACCCCACCCGTCTGTTTCCTGCCACGAACTGAGCAGGGGACTCCCCCAACGGTGCCATTTCGCTGGTTCGAGACGAAGATGTACTCTACGCGTTAGGGTGTTGGCCGAAACGTCTGCACGCGGTGCAGATTTCTGCGGAGCGGAAAAGGATTGCATGAGTGTTTGGGAGAGTCGCGCAAACAACTTCGACTTCATGCGCCTCGCTTTCGCCGTGCTCGTCATTTACTCGCACGCGTTCCCACTGGGCACGGGATCGGAGACGCTCGAGCCGTTCAAGCGCATGACTCACGGCCAGGTTACGGGCGGTGGCCTGGCGGTGGACAGCTTCTTTGTGATGAGCGGCTTTCTGATTGCCGCAAGCGCCGAGCGTTCCTCCTCGGTAGTCGCCTTCCTGCGCAAGCGGATCGCGCGCATTTACCCCGCGTTTGTGGTCTCCGCTCTATTGGCTGTGGCCTTTGTCATGCCGCTTGCGTCAGCGCATTTCGCTGGTGCGGGCGCAGGCGCCAATGCCGCGGACTTCCTGTTGCAGACGCTTCGGCTCACCGAGTTCCACTACGCCGGGGCCTTCGCCGCCAACCCCTATCCAGGGGTCATCAACGGTTCTATCTGGTCCGTGCCTTATGAGTTCTGGTGCTACCTCGGCGTCGCCATGCTTCTGGTTTCCCGAGTCCTTCGCAGACGCCGGGTCGTGCTTGCACTCTTTCTGGGTGCATGGGCCGTCAGCCTGGTTTCGCAGCTGCGCGGGTGGAATTATGGGGGAAAACTCCTTGGAGTTGTGCTGGGCTCACCGCAATTCTGGGCGCGGCTGCTGCCCCTGTACCTTGCGGGCGTAGTGTTCTACCAGTATCGTGACCGCATCCGCCTGAGCTGGATGCTGGCGCTGGTTGCCTCTGCAAGCCTGCTAACCGCGTGTTGGAGACCGTACGGCTGGACCCTGGTCTTTCCCCTTGCCGGCACCTACCTCCTGTTCTGGTTTGCCTTCACGCCTTCCATTCGTCTGCACGGCTTTGGCCGTTTCGGCGATTTCTCCTATGGCACCTACCTGTACGCGTTTCCGATCGAACAGCTGCTGGTGCAGGGTTTCGGCCACCCGGTACGTCCGGCGGTGCTGTTTCTCTGTGCCTTGCCGCTCACTTTGTGCGCGGCTGCGGCAAGCTGGTACGGAGTCGAACGGCACTTTCTGCAACCCGCGCGCAAGAAGGAAACGCCTGTTCACGCCCTTGAAGAAGCGGTCAGCGCAAGTTCGTAGATCTCTAGGATGGCGTCTATCTTCCGATCCCAATCGAACTCCCGTAAGAGCCGCGCGCGCCCAGCTTCGCCCATAGTTTTGCGAATATCCGGCGCATCCATCAGGCGCTGCATAGCCTTTGCAAAGCCCGAGACCAGAGCCTCCCGGCTCGCCGGCTCTACCAGGATCCCGCAGGTGCTGTCGAGATAGTCCACCGGTCCGCCCCAGGCCGTTGCGATGACGGGACGACGCATGGCCATGGCCTCCAGTACGACGGCTCCGCCACACTCGTAAACGCTGGGCAGCACCAGCGCGCAGCAACCCGCCAGGCGTTCCGCGCATTTCGCCTGCGTCTTCCAGCCGAGAAAGGCTATCCGATCGCCCAGGTTGTATTGCTCTGCCAGCGCCTGCCATGACTGCCGGCAGGGGCCATCGCCGATCACCTCCAGCGTCGCCATGGTTACAGATCGCATAGCTTCAATCACAATGTCCAAGGCCTTCCAGTCGACCAGACGACCGATAAACACGAAACGCGTAGAGCTTCCGGATGCATGCTCGCCTGCTTCGGTCCACTGCGAAGTGTCTACGCCGTTTTCCGGAAGGGTGACAATCTGCCCGCGCAAGCCGGAGGGCAGGGCCTGGCGTGTCCGCTCGTTTGCCACCAGCACGAAAGCTGCCCTGCGTTTGCCCGCCAGGACCGCATTGACCGCGTTTGAAAAGGTTCGCGCCAAGGCAATCGCAGCCCGGCTGATCGACCCGGCCGAGCGGAAAGCCCGCGGGTACTCCATGCCACCATTGAGTGGTCCTGCGACTAACGGTATCCTGTCGACCGCGAGCAGGGAAGGAAAGCGCGGCGACACCGGAATCGGCTGATGCACGACCGTTCCTGCGACAGCCAACCCGCGCACAGTGGAACGCTGCCCAAACTGGGTAAGCATCTGGTTGGCAAGGCCGAGGGTTGCCTCATCCAGGCGACGGGGAAGCCGCTTGCCAAGCTTGTAGAAGAGCTTTTGCAGCCACCTGTCTTCGACGAAATGCAGGCGCTCCAGGTCATGCGGAAACAGCTCAAGGAGCTCATCGCGCATGCGTGCGTGCACGATAAGGTGGGCATCCACTTGGCGCGCCCGGAGCAAACGAAAATAGTGGAAAGGCAGGATCGCTTCGCCGCCGAGCCTGGTTGAGGCGTTCTCCGCGACCACCAGAACGCGCTTCACAAACGAGACGCGCTTCACGAAGCTTTCGCTCCGAAGACTCGGTAGTAACCCATGCCGCGTAGAGCTCCCTTAAGACCTTGCTCGTACTGGTAGCGAGTAGGCGTCAAGCGCACGAAAGGCCGAAGCGGCGAAGCGGCGAGGATCTCCGACATCGAACCTTGGCGAGTTGCGACTGCCTCCGGCACCCACCATTTCGCTTCGCCGCCGGCATGGAAGCACTTCATGGTGTCCCAGGGTTCACCGGCGAGAATCTGTGTGCCGCCGCTACCCACCTTCAGGAGCACACGCTTCGCCTGGGTGCGGTGCCAGCAAACCCACAGCCGCGGGTCCAGATAGCCTCCGCCCTGACGCATCGCGATGGCGGCCCACACGATTGCCTCCACATGCATCATGCGTGGCAAGGGCCTGCCTGCGCCGAGTTTGCCAAGCATCCAGTCAACCCAGTTCAAATCGCTGTCTGCACGCCAGTGCGAAACGCCGATGTCGACATGCCGGGCGAGTTCGATGTTTGCTTCCATGGCCGCTCTCACTACCTCAGGCGGAAGCAGGCAGTTAGGCCTTTGCCACATCAGCGCCACACCGGTTGCCGGCGTGGGCTCGAACGTAAAGCGGTTGGGAAAGTACACGTCCGGGTCCAGCAGCACAAGCTCGGCACCGGGCTCGCTCAGAAGCAGTGGATCGGTTACCTTTCTCCAGCAGGGGTGGCCTTTGCGGAAGGCGCGCAGATGTGCCAACCCTGAAAAGACTTTGGCCTCCGCATCGTTCAGTTCTTCTTCAGCCGTAACGCTCCAGGTGTGTCGAGGGGCTGGTGCAATCGACTGCATGGCTTCCGCCAGTTCTGCAGCATCCGTGGTGGAGTCCGTTACGAGATGCAGATTTACATCTTGCACACAGTTTGTCAGCAGGGACGCAAGAGCCGCCCGGGCGTAGACCAGCGAACGCGGCGAGAGCACCATATAGACCTGTCTCATGCTTGCACCAGGCAGACAGTCAGGCTCTCGGCAAGACTATCGATGTTCGGTTCCAGAAAAATCCTTTCGTGATCACCGGGAAGCTCGTGAATCTCGACCGGATGGGTGAACAGCGGACTCCAGCCAAGGTCGTACGGAGCATCTTTCCGGTCCTGCTCGCTGGCGCGGAAGAGCACAAGCCTGCCGTCGTATGGCCGCGGCTTGTAGTTTTGCACGGCCACGTAATTGATGTCGTAGGCGCTTCGCATAAAGGCAGGCACCTGGTGAAAATGCAGGCGCGCCGCGGCCATACACGCGAAGCGGATGGCGCGCGTACTGAGTTTCTCTCCCACATAGCGGAGCCGCTCGGCGAGTGAAAGCGCGCCGGTATTGCCGCGGAAGCGGGTCACGCGATCGTTGATGCGCGCATGCACACTCTTCATGTGAGCGAAAGTCTCGGCGTAGTCACGGGATTTCGAATCGATCATGCCGAGCAAGGCAACTTCTTCGCCCGCTGCGCGCAGCTGGTGCGCCATCTCGAGAACCACCGTGCCCCCGAATGAATAGCCGAGCAAGCGATAGGGCCCATGCGGTTGCACTTTGCGAATGTCTGCGAGGTAATGCGCCGCCATGTCCTTGAGCCGCAGCAGCGCCGGCTGCTTACTCAGAAGGGCCTGGGACTGGATGCCGTAAACCGGTTGCTCCTTACCCATGCGCATCGCCAGGCCGTAAAAATTCACCACGTTTCCACCTACGCCGTGCAGGACGAAAAGCGGTGTACGCGCTCCTTCAGGCTGCAACGGCACGACCGAAGAGGACGTGTTTGGGGCGAACTTCATGCGGATCAGCTCCGCGATGGACTGAATGGTAGAAGCCGAAATGAGGCTTGCCAGTCCGAGGTCCATACCGAAGACGCGATTCATCTTGGTGATGAGCCGGAGCGCGGCAAGCGATCCTACGCCGAGCGAAAAGAAACTTGCCCGAACGCTTACCCTGGGCATCGCAAGGGTAGTTTGCCAGATGTCGGCGAGTTGGCGTTCGATCGCGTCCGTAGGCGGATAATAGTGCTCCGCCTCCGCCGCGGTGGAGTGCACGCCGCTCTCTCTTCCTGATTCCACCGGTGGCAGGGCGCGACGATCGATTTTGCCATTTGCGTTGCGTGGCAGCGCCGGCACAATGACAAAGGCATTGGGCAGCATGAAGTCGGGAAGCGATTGCTGCAGACGTGTTTTCAGCTCTGCGATTAGCGCGTTCGTCTCGTCGACGGCGCCTACGTTCGAGCCTGTGTCCGTCGCCACATACGCGGCCAGCCTGGTGACTCCCGTGGCTTCCCAGCGCTGCTGGATGACAACCGACTCCTTGACACGAGGGTGTTCCCCCAGGACGGCTTCAATCTCGGCAAGCTCAATGCGATAGCCGCGCACCTTTACCTGAAAATCTGAGCGCCCCAGGAGCTCAATCGTTCCGTTGTCGCGGCGCCGCGCCAGGTCGCCGGTGGCATAAAGACGCCCCGGGCCGAATGGGTTTGCAACAAACTTCTGCCGCGTCAACTCGGGCCTGTTCCAGTAGCCGCGGGCGATCCCGGCTCCCCCGATGTATAACTCGCCGACTACGCTGATGGGCGCCAGGCCCAGGTGCCGGTCGAGCACATAAAACTGCGTGTTGGCAATCGGCGGCCCGATGCGTAACGGTCCTTCCCCATGGGCGACCAGCGTGGCCGAAGACCAGATCGTCGTCTCCGTGGGGCCGTACATGTTCCAGACCTCACCCGCACGGGCGAGCAGCTTTTCGGCCAGCTCGCGAGGCAGGGTTTCGCCTCCGCATAAGGCCTTCAGGCGTCTCTGCCCGGCTTGCTCTGCCGTGGATCGGCCTGTGTGTTTAGGTTCGGTCCATCCGGCATCAAGCAGCAGCCTCCATGCGCCCGGTGTCGCCTGCAACACGGTCGCGCCGGCAGAGTCGATCCTGGCAAGCAGCTGCCGGCCGTCCTGCACCTCGGCCTCGGTGGCGAGCACCAGGCGCGCCCCGGTCATCAGCGGCAACAGGACTTCGAGAGCCGCGATGTCGAAGGCCAGAGTCGTTACCGCGATGACGACGTCTTCTTCGCAAATGCCAGGTTCCCTTTGCATCGAGCGCAGCAGGTTTACCAGCGCCCCATGCTCCACGGCGACGCCCTTGGGGACGCCTGTCGAGCCGGAAGTATAGATCACATATGCCAGATCTTCGGGCGCGGGACCGGCCGCCAACTGGCTGAAGGCGGCCGTCGCGGAGTCACAAACCGGTCCGGGCTCATCAGGGCTTACCTTCACAATTGTTGCGGATGTCGCGAGTCCAAGCTCGTCGCTTACCAGCAGCCAGCGCGCGGCGCAGTCAGCCAGGGTTTGCTCCAGTCGCTTCCTGGGATGCCGTCGATCCAGCGGAACGTACGCACCGCCGGACATCATGACGGCGAGCACGGCCGCCACCATGGCCGGCGAGCGTTCCATCGCGATGGCCACCAGGTCGCCCGATCTGACACCGGCCTCCATCAGCGTGCCGGCGAGCCGCTGAGAAAACGCAGCTAGCTTGCCATACGACCACGAAGTGCCGTTGCATTCGATCGCGGTGCGTTCGGGGTGCTGGCGGGTGCGGCGCAGAAAGGAGGTCGAAGCCGGCTCGAAGGTACCGAAGTCGACCGCGGTGCGATTCCATTCCGTAAGCAGCAATTCACGTTCTGCGGCAGGCAGCACACGCATCTCGTCCACTCGAACGTTCGGCTGCGCTAGCGCCGAATCGAGCAGCTCCACGAACATTGCAAGGTAACGGTGGATCGTCGCGACCTTGAACGAACGAGGGTTGTATTCCAGTTGGAGACGCGGGCCTTCTTCAGCCCTGTCTACGATGGCGAACATGATCTCAAATACGGCGCCGGGACTTTCCGAGCGAAGCGGCACAATTCCCAGGTCCCCAATGCGATGCGTCAGCATGAAGGACTTTTGATACAGGAAGAACACCGGAATTTCAAAGGATTGATTGACGGTCGAAAAGAACGAATCGTGAACGAGAGTCTCGAAGGGTAGCTCCTGATTCTCATAGGCACCCAGCGTCCATTCCTGCACCTTGCCCAGCAACGCGCGGAAGTCGATCCCTTCCGTAAGCCGGAGTCGCATGACCTGGATGTTCATGAAAAGGCCGATCAGCTCAGACGTATCCTCGGTTCGATTGGCGCATGGGGAACCGATCGTCAAATCATCCTGGCCTGTAAGCCGATGCAACATCGCCACAAAGATGGTGAACAGCAGAATGTTCAGCGTCACATTTTCGCGCACACAAAAAGCATGCGCCCGCGCCTGCATTTGCTGTGGAATGAGCAGCGTCTCGATGTTGCCCGTCCAGGCACCCAGCCTCTCCGGCATGGTCGCGAGGGCATCTTCATCCCGGGTCAGGTGGATGCGTTCGAAATCATTGCCAAGGGACTTGCGCCAGAAGTCCAGCGACCGGGCAGCGTCCTCCCCTTCCAGCCAATCCTTCTGCCAGACGGCGAAATCCGCGAACTGGATGGGGAGTTCGGGCAGGGAAGCCTGCTTCTCCTGCACCAGCGCTTCGTAAAAGGCAGCCAAATCGCGCAGCAGGATGCCGTTCGAAATGCCGTCGCAGACGATATGGTGCATCGTGACCAGAAGCAGATGGCTGCGCTCGTGAAAACAAAGCATGCGCAGCTCCAATAAAGGCCCGCGAGCCAGGTCGAACTCGAAGGCTGCATGGCTCCGTGCAAGGCGGTCTGCCTCGGACCACTGCGCCTCCTCTGTGGCTTGCATCAGCTCCTCGACAGGGATGCTTACAGGCTGGGCAGGATGGATGATCTGCGAGAGTTGTCCGTCAAGCAGGGCAAAGGTGGTCCGCAGAGTCTCGTGACGCTCGACGCACAGGGCAAAGGCGTGCGAGAGCAGAGCCATATCCAGCGGGCCTGAAAACTTCCACATCAACGGCATGTTGAGCGCTGGATTGCCCGGCTTCAACTGATCGAGAGACCAGAAGCGCATCTGTCCCTGCGTGGCTGGCATGGCGTAGGTGTCACCCGCCGTTCCGCCCGCAGTCGCAGTCGTAGCTTCCGCCATCTCAGCAGTGTATCTAGGCATCCACCCTCATCCTGTACTTTTCACGGGAGGCAGCAGTAATGCGCGTGGTAACCCGTGGCTGTTGTTTTATGGTGCTTAAAGCCGCACAGATGCCCTGAACCGTGCGGTGCTGAAAAATCTGCGTTGCGGTCACAGCTAGATCCTCGCGCTGTGCCAGGGCTGCTATGCGGAAGATGGCCAGCGAATCAGCCCCAAGCTCGAAAATGCTTTCCGTCACGTCGACCTCCGGCAACGCCAGGACTTCAGACCAGATCTTCGCCAGCTTGATTTCCGCCGGCCCTGAAGCCGGCGTAAAGACGCGAGCCGGTCTTGTATCGCCGGCAGCGGGAAGCGCCTTGCGATCCACCTTGCCGTTCGCCGTCCTGGGCAGAGCCTCCAGAATGACAAACGTCGCGGGAATCATGTAATCGGGCAGCGTTGTGCCCAGCTGCGCGCGCAAACTCGAGGTAAGTCTTGCCTGATTCTCTCCATCGCTACGACCACGGGTGGTGAGATAGCCGACGAGGCGGCCACCAACCGCATTCTCCTGCACCACAACCGCCTCTTGCACCGGCGCGCAAGCCAGGAGCGCGGACTCGATCTCCTCGAGTTCGATGCGATAGCCACGCACCTTCACCTGGAAGTCCGAACGACCCAGAAGGGCAATGGTGCCGTCCGCGTGGCGTCTGGCGAGATCGCCGGTAGCGTACATGCGTCCGCCGCAGAACGGGTCTTGAACGAACTTTGCTGCCGTCAGGGCGGGCCTTTTCCAGTAGCCGCGGGCCAGGCCCTCGCCACCGATATAAAGCTCTCCCGTTACACCAACAGGTGCCAGGGCACGCTGTGCGTCGAGCACATAGAACTGCGTGTTGGCGATCGGCTGCCCGATCCGCAAAGGCCCGGAGCCACGTTCTACCCTCGAGGCCGAAGACCAGATGGTCGTCTCGGTGGGCCCATACACATTCCACACCTCGGCCGCGCGATCGAGCAGCTTTTCAGCCAGTTCGCGCGGTAGGACCTCGCCTCCGCAGAGAGCTCTTAATGGCTGAGCGCCCGTCCATCCGGCGTCGATCAGCAGCCGCCAGGCTCCCGGCGTGGCCTGTAAAACGGTCGCACCCGTAGACTGGATGCGCTCCAGCAGAAGACGTCCATCCTGCACCTCGGCGTCGGTGGCGATGACCAGCTTCGCGCCGGTAAGCAGCGGCAGCCAGAGCTCGAGGCCGGCAATGTCAAAGGCCGGCGTGGTGATGGCGAGCAGTGTGTCCTGCGGCCCAAGCCCTGGTGTCCGCGCCATGGAATGCAGCAGATTCATCAGCGCGCCGTGCTCTACCGCCACGCCCTTCGGTATCCCCGTAGACCCTGATGTGTAGATCACATAGGCAAGAAAGTCTTTTGAGAGACGCCGGCTTAAAGTTGCCGTCTGCTCGCCTGTTCTAACGTGGACAGCGTCCCGCACCAGGATGCTTTTTGCAGCTGTGTTCAGGCCCAGGTCGGCGCTTACCAGAAGCAGCTTCGCTTCTGCGTCGGCAATCACAATCTCCAGGCGCTCTTTGGGGTGTCGTGGATCGAGCGGAACGTAGGCTCCGCCCGCGATCATCACAGCCAGCATGGCGCCAAGCATATCGCCGGATCGCTCCACCGCGATCGCCACCAGACCACCAGGCTCGAGACCCTCGTCCATCAGCACAGACGCAAGATGGAGAGCGTACTCCGCCAAGTGGCCGTAGGTCCAGGAGACGCCGTCGCATACCAGCGCGACGCGCTGCGGCTCTTCCTTCGCTCGGCGCAGGATCGACTCCGAAACCGCTTCGAACGGCCCGAAATCGGCCTCTGTGTCATTCCAGACCGAGAGCATCTGTTCCCGCTCACTCGAAGACAGCATGGCGAGCTCTCGTACGGGCGTCTCGGGAGCGCGAGCCAGACTGCGTAGCAGTTCTTTCCAATGGCCCATCCAGCGCGCGACGGTAGATTCATCAAAGAGGTCGCTGTTGTAGTCACAGGCAAACTCCAGGCCCTCCGCTGTCTCCACTACATTCAAAAAGAGGTCTGTATTGACAAAGCGTTTTGCGTTCGACTCCACCTTCACCGCAAGCCCATCGAACGCAGTGTTCGCGCCAATCTTCTCAAGATTGAACTGCACCTCAATCAGCGGCAGTCGGCCCGGTTCACGTTCCAGCTTCAGTTTGCGCAGCATGCTTCCGTAGGTAAATTCCTGGTGATCGTAGGCATCGAGCAATGCTGTTTTGGTAGCCTTCAGGTGGTCCGACGCACTCTGGCCCGCTGAGACTTCGCTCAACATTGGCAGAAAATGCACGGCATGTCCTACCAGGCTCGCATCCTCGTACAAGGCCTGTCCGGCGGTTGAAATGCCTACCACCACTTCATCCTGGCCGGTCAGCCGATGCAGCAGCGAATCGAAACCGGCAAGCAGAGTCACATACAACGTGCAGCCCATCTTCGCGCTTGTACGCTTCAAATCCAAATATTGTTCGCTCCCGATTTCACCGCGCAAAGTAGCGCCACGGTAGCTCTTGGTCAGCTTGCGCGGCCGGTCGACCGGAAGTTCAAGGCGTGGAGAACGACCTGAAAACTTGTCGATCCAGTACGCTTCGTTTTCCGCGAAGGAGCGTCCGGCCTCGATGACCGCGTAGCTGGAAAAGGGCAGCAGGGCAGCCAGCGGCTGGGTCCCGGTGTACAGCCGGCCAAGTTCTTCCATCAGCACATTGGCCGACCAGCCATCGAGCACGATATGGTGCGCCGTCAAAAGCAGTACCGCGTAGTCCGCCTCCATGCGCAGCAACGACGCGCGTGCAAGCGGCCCGCTTTCCAGCGCGAAGGGCGCCGACGCTTCCTCCTCCACTGCGGCAACCAGCGCGGCCTCGCGCGACATGGCATCCATGCCGGTCAGGTCTCTAACGTCGATCGTTGCCGCCGACGATTCGTGCACCACCAACCACTCGCCATCGGGGCTGATCGTGCTGCGCAGCGCATCGTGCCGGTCCAGCACCGTCTTCAAGGCAGCAAGCAGATCATTCTCACGCAGCGATCCACGCAGATGCAGGGTGAGCGATTCATTAAAGGCGCAATTAGCTTCGTCGTTGAGAGCTGCCGCAAGCCATATCTCACGCTGTGGTTCTGTAAGGGGCACCTGGTCTGGAGTTCCAGGCAATGCCATCGCATGCATGCCCGGCCGGGGCAGCATGGGGAGTATGCCGGCCGCCTGCATCTCCTCGATGGCTTCCCGAAAGGCTGATTCGATCGTCGCGATATCAGCCGTCGAATGCGCAGTTGTCAGAAAGCACGGATAGCCTTCCTGGATGTGAATGCCCTTGGTCCGCATCGCGTAGTAGAGGAGGCTTCCCAGCCGCGCATCGCCGGGAAAGGTGAAGTAAAACCATGAGGCAAAGTGGTGGATGCGGCTGGGCACACCACGATCCACAAAAAGTGCGTCGAGCCGCTCCGCTAATTTCGCGGTTTTTGCATTGAGTTCACGCTGCAAACCACTACCAGCCTCGCGCAGGTGCAGCAGCACGGCACGCGCGGCCGCAAGCGCCAGAGGATGCCGCACAAAGGTGCCCGCAAAGAAGGTCACACCGACCTCCGGAGCGGAGTCGTCCCCGTACTGCCACGCGCCTCCATCGAGTGCATCCAGGTACATCGCCTTGCCGCTTAGAACGCCGATTGGGTGGCCTCCGCCGATGACCTTGCCGTAGGTACACATATCGGCTCGGATCCCGAGAAACTCCTGCACACCCCCAGGCGCAAGGCGGAAGCCCGTCACAACCTCATCCAGGATGAACGCGCTTCCGGTCTCTTCGGTAATCGCTCTTGCGGCACGAATGAAGTCAAACGGCTGCACGTCCGGATGCCTCGTCTGCACAGGCTCGATCAGAACGGCGGCGATCTCGTCGCCATGTTGCCGCAGGTAGGCGAGCGACGCCTCAGTGCCATATTCCAGCACCACCACATTGCTTGTATTGGCTGTGGGAATGCCCGGTGCCACGGGAGCGCTGCCGCGTGGCGTGCTTCGCACCAGCACCTCGTCGAAGGTGCCATGGTAATCGCCGGTGAAGTAAACAAATTTATCCCGGCCTGTCACCGTGCGAGCCACGCGAATGGCTGCCATGACGGCTTCCGATCCGGTGTTACAAAACGTGACACGTTCATTGCCCGTCAGTTCGCAGATCAGCCCCGCCACCTCGCTCGCCAGCGGTGTCTGGGGACCGATCGCCACTCCAAGCTCCAGTTGTTTACGCGCTGCCTCGACGACGAAGTCCGGGGAATGGCCAAACATGATGCATCCGTATCCGTTCACGATGTCAATGTACTCGTTGCCATCCACATCCCAGATCCGCGAGCCGCTTGCCCGCTCCGCGATGAGTGGATACACCATCTCCTTCCAGCCTGGTCTGAAACCTGCTACCGCCCGCGGGTCGGCGAGCTGCGCACGACCAGCCTGGGTCAGGCTCTTCGACTTTGGCGTCTTTGCTTCGTACTTCGCGATCAGGGCTGCAATGTAACGTTCCTGTGCGGGCAAGAGTTCAGTCGTCGCAGCCGTTCTCGCCACGCGTACCATCCGCACGTCGGAAGTTTCTACAGGCATGGCACTCGGCGCAGGCAGCGGGTAGGGTCGTGGCGCGGGCTGCACCTCGGCCATTCCCGCAGCGGCCTGCAAGGCTGCCACTTGCTGAGAAAACATCTGTGACAGAGTTGCGATCTGCTCGGCCAGAAGCTGCTGCACAGAGCTCGCGCCGTTGCCGGTCGCGTGCGCAACGCTCGACGCAACTGGAGTCTTGGAGGCGAGTGCAAAGGCCTCAGCAGGGAGCACACGATCGAGATGATCCGCCAGGGCGGCAATCGTAGAGAACTCTTCCATCATCTGGCGGAACGTCAGCTTGACCCCGAAGCGTCTGCTTAGCGTCTGCGTCGCCTGAGTCAGGAAGAGGGAATCGAAACCGAGTTCGAGGAACTGGCATTCGTCTTCATCAGCAGTCGTCTCGATGCCGCTCAATTCGGCTAATGTTTCAGTGATCACGCGCCGCAATCGCAATGCACGGCTCACTTGCTCGACTCCATCTGCAACGGCCGTCCCACTCTCCGGCTGCAACGTCATTACCTCGACCTCATCCTTTTGCTCACCTGAAGCCGATCGCGCCGGCGGCTCAATCCAATGCAGCGTTCTTGCAAACGGATAAGTCGGCAACGACACACGCCGCCTTGGCTCATCTGCAAAATGGCTCGTCCAATCTATAGCCGCACCCGCCTGCCACAGCTCTCGAAGCGCATCTTCAAAATGTCTATTGTTGGGCAACGACGCGATCACGGTGTTCTCCAGGCCGTTTCGCCTGGCGAGCATTTTCAATGTCTCGCCCGCACCGATTTCAAGCAGAAGCCGGGCACCTAGACGCTTCAGCGCTTTTTGGAAAAGGACGGGCTCGACACATTGCCGAACCCAATATCCGGCATCGATGGCCTGCGCGTCGGTCAACCACTCGCCGGTGACACTGGAGACGATCGCCACGCGGGGGGCTCGCAAGGCAATGGTGGCAAGCTCTGCCTCGAACGCGCCAAGCATAGGCTGCAACATCGCCGAGTGAAAGGCGTGAGAAGTCGTCAGTCTCCGGCAGGACACTCCGGCCGCAGCGCATCGGCCTTCGATCTCGGCAATCGCCTCGAAGGTCCCGCTGAGCACGCTTGTCCTGGGCCCATTGATCGCAGCGATGGATACGCCCTCCAGCAGATAGGGCGCGAGCGCATCTTCATCCAAGGCGACCGAAAGCATAGCTCCCGGGCTGATCGCCTGCATCAGCTGACCTCGCCGGCAGACCAGGCGCAGGCCCTCTTGCCGGGTCCATACACCAGCCAGTGTGGCCGCCACGTACTCGCCCAGGCTGTGGCCCAGCATGGCCGCAGGCCGCAGGCCACGGCTCTCCCAGAGTGCTGCCAGGGCAAGCCCGGTGGCGTAGATCGCAGGTTGGGCAAACTCGGTCCGTTGCAGGCGCGCTTCGTCCTCGCCGAACATCACTTCGCGCAAATCGCATGCCAGCCATTGCCTGGCCTGTTCCGAGCAATCGTCCACGACGTCGCGGTAGACCGGCTCAGCCTCGTAGAGCTCTCGGCCCATGCCCAATCGCTGGGTACCTTGGCCGGAGAATAGAAACGCCACGTCTCCCGCAGCCTTGTGTCGCACTTTTGCTGATCGCAGCTTAGCCGCTGCTTCCATGGGCTGGCTCGCTGCGACCGCGATCCTGAAGTCGTGTTCTCTCCGGCCGCAAGCCAGGGTAAATGCGGCGTCGGCCAGGTCAGTCCCGCAATCCTCCAGAAAGTCGGCCAGCTCAGCGGCCGCATGCAGTGCCGCTTCTTCGGTTTTACCGGAGACGCAAAGCACCTGGCGCTTTCGGCTGGAGCCGGTACGTTCCGCGATTGGAGCCTCTTCAAGAACCACATGGGCGTTCACGCCACCGACGCCGAAGGCACTGACGCCGGCTCTGCGTATGCCATCGGAAATCCAGGGCTTCGTCTCTACCTCGAAGCGGAACGGTGAGTCCGCCATGTCGATTGCTGGGTTAGGAGACACAAAGTGCCCTAAACCGGGAAGCACCTTACGTTGCAGCGACAAGGCGGTCTTGATAAGTCCCGTCACGCCCGCGGCCGCATCCAGATGGCCCACGTTTCCTTTGGCCGTTCCCACGGTGCAAAAGCCGGTTTCGCCGGCACCACTGGCGCGGAACGCGCGCGTCAAGGCGGCTATCTCAACAGGGTCGCCCAGAGGAGTTCCCGTGCCATGCGCCTCGACATACGAAATCGTGCTTGCGGAGGCGCCCGCCATCGCCTGTGCCGCGGCAATCACTCTTGCCTGGCCTTCAACCCCGGGCGCCATGTAGCCGGCCTTCGCTGATCCATCGTTGTTGACCGCAAAGCCGCGAATGACAGCGACCACCTGATCCCGATCGCGTACGGCGTCTTCCAGCCGCTTTAGCAGCACGACACCAACGCCATGGCCGAAGACTGTTCCCGTCGCGTTTGCGTCGAACGGTCTGCAAGAGCCATCGTGGGAGACGATGCCGCCCTCCTGATACACGTGGCCGCGGTGTTGCGGGAATGTCACCGACACGCCGCCCGCAAGCGCCATGTCGCAGCTATAGTTCAGCAGAGACTGCGCCGCCTGACACACGGCAACCAGCGAGGTCGCGCAAGCGGATTGCACGCTGACCACCGGTCCACGCAGGTTTAGCTTGTAGGCCACGCGTGTGGTCAGGAAGTCCTTGTCGTTGCCCAGCGCGACGCCGAATTCTCCTACCTGGTAGTTGCCCGTTAGTTCATCAAGAAAGCCCCGGTCATGCGCAAGATTCGCAAGCAGATAGGTATTCAGGCTGCAGCCGGCAAACAGACCGATTTCGCCCTGATAGTCCGGCGAGCCGTAGCCGGCGTCCTCGAGCGCACCCGCGCATGCCTCAAGAAAGATGCGGTGCTGCGGGTCCATGCGTTCCGCTTCCTTCGGGGAGATGCCGAAATAAGCTGCATCGAACATGCCTGCATCCTCAAGGATTCCGCGGGCGGCAACGTAATCGTCCTTGCCTACGGCCTCGTTGCGCGCGTCCGCCAATCCGTTGCCGAAGCGGGTGATTGTGTCCCTGCCCGCCACTAAATTCTGCCAGAAGGCTTCTACGTTCTTCGCGCCCGGGAACCTTCCCGACATTCCGATGATGGCAATCCCATCTAGTTCCTCGCTCATCGCGCCGCTCCTCTCACTTTCCGAGCCCGCGCAAACGCCTGCCGCTGCCGCTCCGCATTGCTGCTCACTG
This sequence comes from uncultured Granulicella sp., assembly GCA_964282835.1. Classification (GTDB taxonomy): domain Bacteria; phylum Acidobacteriota; class Terriglobia; order Terriglobales; family Acidobacteriaceae; genus Edaphobacter. Next base: position 2,426,782 of record OZ196157.1, on the reverse strand, counting down.
CAACTTTTTCCACACCATGCTCGAGCCGCTTCGCAAGCGTCCGAATGGTCGTACACTCGAACATCCACGTTACCGGGACACTCAGGCCCAGCTTTTCCTGCAAGCCTGTCCGCACCGCGATCAGAAGCAGGGAAGTTCCACCAACATCGAAAAAGTTGTCGTCCATGCCCACCTGACTGCCAACAACCCGCGACCAGAGAGCGGCAACCTCTTTTTCCATGGCTGTGCCGGTAAGTGCAGGCACGACGACCTGCTGCCCGGGTTCCGGCAAGGCTGCCCGGTCTACCTTTCCGTTTGCGTTCAAGGGGAAGCCGGACACCTTGACGTATTGCGAAGGCAGCATATGGCGCGGTAACTTGTTCGCCAACTCGGCACCCGGCTTGAGCTCAGCCCCCGCCACCAGATAGGCCACCAGACAGCAGTTTTTCACCGCCACGCAAGCCTGTTCCACGCCCGCGCACGTCTGTAACGCGGCTTCTATCTCCCCGAGCTCCATGCGGAATCCATTCACTTTTACCTGCCCATCGCGCCGGCCCAGGTAGACCAGCTCTCCGTCGGCTCGCCGCCGCGCCATATCCCCGGACCGGTACCGTCCCGCGACAAATCTCTCCGCCGTCAGCTCAGGACGCCCCAGGTAGCCCTTCGCAACGCCCGCCCCCCCGACCCAGATTTCACCTTCATCGCACGGCGCCCCGGCTTCATCCAGCAGGTGCAGCGTCCAGCCGGGAAGGGCGCTGCCCAGCAGGCTTTCGTGCTCCGTCGCGTCGGCCTGGGTCATACGCCGGAACGTCACGTGCACTGTCGTTTCGGTGATGCCGTACATGTTGACCAGCGCAGGCGACCTGTCCCCACGCCGTCGAAACCAGCCGCGCAACAAGGTGCCGGCAAGGGCTTCGCCACCAAAGATGACGTAGCGCAGAGCCAGGCCGTCGGTTATAGCCGCGGCGTCGGCCCGGTCCAGCAACGCGAACGCTGAAGGCGTCTGGTTCAAAATCGTAACTTGCTCGTTCACCAGCAGTTGTCGAAACTCTTCCGGCGCGCGGGATGTCTCAAACGGAACGATGACCAGGCGTCCGCCCGTAAGCAGACAGCCCCAGATCTCCCAGACGGAAAAATCGAAGGCAAAGGAGTGAAACATCGTCCAGACATCGGTCTCCTTGCAATCGAACACTTCCGCCGTTCCGCGTAACAGAGCCATGAGGTTGGCATTGCTGACTTGCACACCCTTCGGTTTACCGGTGGAGCCCGAGGTATAGATCACATACGCAGTCGACTCCGCCCGCGCATGCTCTTGTGGCTTCCAGGTGCCCGTCAGGTCCGCATACGCCACTCCCTCGAGCTCACTTTCGCGGCCCACGATGACCAGCGCAGGGGCTGCGTCCGCAATCGTTTCCTTCAGTCGAGCCAGCGGATAGCCGGCGTCGAGCGGAAGATAGGCCGCACCGGCTTTTACGACGCTCAGCATGGCCACGATCATCTCCAGCGATCGGCCGAGGCAGATCCCAACCAGATCGCCGGCACCCACTCCCTTGGCAGCAAGCCCTGCAGCGACACCTTCCGCCGCCCGATCGAGCTCTGCATAGGTCATTGTCAGCAAACCGCAACACAGGGCCGTGCGGCCGGGATAGCTTGCGCATACCAAGGCGAACCTTGCTCCCGGCAGATCGGTCTCAAGGGAGGTCCAACGCGACTCTTCGCTCACCAGGCCAGCTTCCTTCATGCGTTCCTCAGACGATCATCGCCAGTCTTCCATTCCATCCGCCACTTCTTTCGCAGTCCAGCTTTGCCCATACGGTCGGCTCCCCACAATACATCTTGCGTGGGAAGCCTTGCCCCATCGGTAACCATCCTGCCGCGCGTGCTAACGAACTAGGTGGCGCAAGCCAAACTCCACCGCCAGCAAAGCCAGGAATCCTGCAGTCAGCAGGCCGTCCTGACGCAGCGGACCAACCCGCTCGCGAACAGCCCCAAACTGTGTCACTACATAGAGTGGAATGTCTCCGGCGGCCACAGCGATGACCGCGCCCAGCAAGCCGTAATAGTGGAAGGCTAGCGGTATCCCGACCAGAATGGCAATGCAGTAGGCTGCATTGCCCACAGCGTTGTACTTCGATTTGCCAAGCGAGAAGAGTACAGGGCCCGTCGTCATGTAGAGCAGGGTGTGCCAAAGCCCGAGTGCCAGGATAGGCACCATCCATGCCGCATCGTGATAAGCCGGTTTGTACAGCTTCAGCACCAGCAGGCCGCCCCAGTTCACCATCAGGCTTAGCAGTACACCGCCTACCATCAAGGTGTAGGCGCGGTAGCGCAGGAACTGCTCGCGAAATTCCTCCCGCGGAAGGCCGATCATTTTTGCGACGAAGGGGTAGCCAACCTTGTAGCTGAACGCGTTAATGATCGATCGTGGTACATCGGAAAGGGAAAACGCGATGCCGTAAACGCCGAGTTCCGCAAGTGAAATCTTCTTGCCCAGGATGAGCCGGTCGCCCTGCGAGGCGAAGAAGAAGAAGGCGGTTCCCAGCACAATCCACTTGCCGAACCTGGCGATCTCCCGCACGGCTGTGCGATCCCATTCAAAGCGGTTCCTTGCTCCGGGGATCATAGCCGGATGATGGCTCAGCACCAGGCGGTAGATGTTCGTGGCCATGTTTCCCGCCACCAGCGCCCACACGGAAGGCCACTTCCACGCGCAGCCCACCGTCACCACAAGAGCCACAAGCTGGCTCGAAAAGTCGAACGCAAACAGCCGTCGCACCCCCATGTGCCGCGACAGGGTAAGCAGGTTCGTGCTGTTGAAGCCGGTGATCAACGTGCTGAGTGCAAGCACGGGCAGGACGGCAAGCAGGGAAGTATCGTGGTAGAAGCGAGCCGCCGGCCAGGCCAGCCCACATGCAATCAGCCACAGCCCGGCGCCGCGTAGCACCTGCAGAGTCCAGGCGGTGTTCAAAAAGCCGGGCTCATCCCCACGCATGCTTTGAATGACGCTTGGAGCAAGCCCAATATCGGACAGCAGGGTGATCCCCACGATTAGAGTAGTCACCAGCGTCATCTGGCCGAACGCTTGGGGGAAAAGCAGCCGCGTCAGCACCCAGCTGTTCACAAGCCTCAGCGCCTGGCCCGACCCATAATCGACCACCGTCCACAGGGTCGCATGCAGCGCCTTGCGCTCGAGCGAAGCACCGGGTGCTATCTTCGTCGGGTGCGCGCCGGCACCGAGCGCCTCATCCAGGGCCTCTTCACGACTTTCCGCATCTGTAATCAATGCCGCCAAGCCCCATGCACCCCTACCGACAGTTTCTACGCGAATCGGCCCCGCCAGCCATACCAACATAGTTGTACCAACAGAAAGCGAGCCACAGGGAGTGTTCTCGTGTCGACCTCCTGAAACTACGACGCCCGGCGTGGTAAGCAATTTGCGCAGAGCGGAAACCGGACGCCTGGCCTCGGTTGTAAAATCAGCTTTGTCATGGAAGCGGCCGTGCAGCCTGAACTCTCTTCCATTGTGAACGATAAAGGACTTCCATGAGTAACAGGGACACTGCAATACTTCAGCCTGCTCGGATGAAGACAGGCGTGAGTGGTTTGGACGACATTCTTGTAGGCGGGCTGCCGATCGGGCAAATGTACCTCCTGGAAGGCACGCCGGGCACCGGGAAAACCACTCTTGCCATGCAGTTCATCATGGCGGGCATTAAGAATGGCGAGAAGGCTCTATACATCACTCTTTCCGAATCGAAGCTTGAACTGGAAAGCTCGGCAAGGTCCCACGGCTGGAACACGGAGCATATTTCTGTCGAGGAGTTCATTCCGGCCGAAGCCAGCCTCAGCCCGGAACAGCAGTACACGGTCTTCCATCCAAGCGAAGTCGAACTTGCTTCCACGATCCAAAAACTGACGCAGTTGATCGAAGAGCGCAAGCCGAGCCGCCTCGTCATCGATTCGCTGTCGGAATTGCGTCTGCTTGCCGCTGACACCATGCGCTACCGCCGTCAACTGCTTGCTCTCAAGCAGTTTTTCGCAGGGCGTGAAACCACCGTGTTGCTTCTCGACGATCGCTCTGCCGAAGGCAGCGATATGCAATTGCAGAGCATCGCTCATGGCGTCATCCGGCTCGACCGGGTGAAGCAGAGTTACGGGGTCAATCGAAGGCAGGTGGAGATCCTCAAGATGCGCGGCAGCAAGTTTCGTGAGGGTTATCACGATTACACGATCGAGACCGGCGGTGTCTGCATCTACCCGCGACTCGTTGCCAACGAGCATGACGGCACTTTTCCCGATGAACGAGTCGAGAGCGGGATCAAGGCTCTCGACGAGATGTTTGGTGGAGGTATCAATCGTGGATCCTCCACGCTTCTGGTCGGGCCGACAGGCGCTGGCAAATCCACCCTCGCCATGCAGTATGCCTACTTCGCGGCCAGGCGAGGAGACCGGGCGATCGTTTACGCCTTCGATGAAGTCCTGCGGACGGCGCAGGACCGGGCCGAGGCTCTCGGTCTGCGGGTCAGGGAGGAAATCAGCAGGGGCACCCTGGCGATGTCTCAGGTCGACCCTGCGGAGTTGTCGCCGGGGGAATTCGTCTGGCAAATCCGCCGGGACGTGGAAGAGAAGGACACACGCATCGTCGTTATCGACAGTCTGAATGGCTTCCTGAATGCAATGCCTGGCGAAAAGGACCTTACCCTGCAGCTGCATGAGTTGATCTCTTTCCTCAATCAAAAGGGTGTCATCACTTTCATCATCCTTACGCAGCATGGGCTGGTAGGGACCATGCAAACCGAGATCGACGTGAGCTATCTCGCCGATACCGTCGTGCTTCTTCGTTACTTCGAAAGTGGAGGTGAAATCCGGCAGGTCATCTCCGTGCTCAAGCAGCGGGTAGGCCGTCACGAGCGCAGTTTGCGTGAGTTCCGTCTCGACGAGAACGGGATCGACGTTGGCGAGCCGTTGCGCAACTTCAGGGGCATTTTGACCGGCGTCCCTGACTCCCTGCATCATCCTGTGCAGCGTGAAGAGAAGGATTGAGCTTGAGCCTAACTGTACGAGTCATTGCCCCTACCGGGCGCGACGCCGAACTCATCACGAAGGTGCTGCAGCAAAACGGAGTGACAGCAGAAGTCAGCACTCCCGCCGCGTTGACTCGGGCAGCGGATACGGCGCTCATCGGCCCGCTGCTGATCGCGGAAGAGGCATTGGTCCCTGAACTCCTGCAAAGCCTGAACAGGCTCATCGGAGCTCAGCCGTCCTGGTCAGACTTGCCCATCCTTGTGCTGACGGGGAATGGGCGCGAGGCGATGCAGAATCATCGGCTGCACGACGAGCGACTCAAGCTGGGAACGCCGGTTCTGCTCGAGCGTCCGATCCGCACCGGAACCCTGGTAAGCAGTGTGCAGGCGGCGCTGCGTGCCCGTGCGCGTCAATATGAGATTCGAGATGCGGTCGCAGAACTCAAGGCCGAGCGCGAGACCCTGGAAGTGATCCTTCAGAATCTGCCTGTGGGTGTGCTGCTGGCCAAGCCGACCGGCGAAATCATCATCGCGAACCGTCAGGTCGAAACCCTGCTGCGGCATCCGCTGCTTCCCAGCCCAGACATCGAATCGTACGGCAACTGGCCGGCTTTCCAGGCTGATGGAACTCGCCTGCGCGCGGAGGAATTTCCCTTGGCACGCGCCATGAAAGAGGGCCGCTCGCTGCCCCCCGAAGACTTCCTGTACGAGAGAGGGGATGGCACAAGAGGCTGGATCAAGCTGGCGGCGGCGCCTGTGCTCAACGAAGAAGGCATGGTCACGGGAGGAGTGGTCGCGATCTCCGATGTCGATCAACAGAAGCGGTCAGAGCTCGCTTTGATCCAGAACGAAAAGCTCGCGGCTGTTGGAAGACTTGCCGCCTCGATATCCCACGAGATCAACAATCCTCTGGAAGCAGTGACCAACCTGCTTTACCTGACTCGCTTCTGCGAGGCGCTTCCCGATGAGGCAAGAGGGTACCTTGATCTGGCGGATCAGGAGCTCGCCCGGGTGTCTCAGATCGTCAGCCATACTCTTAGATTTCACCGGCAGTCAACGAATCCGCGTGCCCTTACCGCGGAGGAGCTGCTCGCCCCAACACTCGGTCTCTTCGCGGGACGACTCGCAAATGCCAACATCGAACTTTCCGTGCGCCATCTCGGTTCCCAGCGCGTTACCTGCTACGAGGGTGAGATACGGCAGGTGCTGAACAACCTGGTCGGGAACGCCGTAGAATCGATGCGGACCGGCGGTCGCCTGATTGTCAAGACAAGCGATGCCCGGAGCTGGAGGACTGGGATTCCAGGTGTCGGGGTTCCAGGTGTGCGTATCAGCATTGCAGATAACGGAAGCGGTATGTCCCCCGAGGTGTCGAGAAAGGTCTTCGAGGCTTTCTACACGACCAAAGGCATCAACGGAACGGGTCTCGGACTCTGGATTTCGCGGGGCATCGTCGACAAGCATCATGGCTCGCTACAATTTCGGACGAGCGACCGTCCGCCTGGAAGCGGAACTGTGTTCACGCTCTTCCTTCCACAGAACCCATTTAGTCTCTGATGGAAAAACCTGGCTCAGCCTGGCAGATTATCTCTCTTGCGCCGCTGATTCGTTCCTGTGCCTTTCCTTGTTGTCATCCCGCAGAGATCTGCAGTTACTTTTGCCGCTCATCCGGCTTGCTCGACACGCTCCCTCGGAGCGCGTTAGCCGAGACGTTATGATGAAGATTCAGAAAACGCAGCCGCAAGAATGAGCTGCTTTCTCTCACGACAACACGCAAGGACTTCTTTATGAATACTTTACCGGCCCGTCTCCTTCGCGCCATTCTTGTTCTTAGCTGCCTGTCTAGCTTGGGCCATGCGGAACCGATTGCGGTGCGGTACGCTCAAGGCTCCAGTCACGGTTTCCTCGCTCTTAAGAACCTCCAGGGCATGACCATTGCTACCGGCGAGTCAACTCAAACGGTGCATGGCGACCGCGTCACCTCCAGGCTGATCTTCCGATTCCGCGACGGGTCTATCGACGACGACGTTACCATTTTTACCCAACGTCAATTCTTTCGACTGGTGAGCGACCACCATATTCAGCACGGCCCCTCTTTTCCGAAGCCCATCGACTTCCTTATCGATATGGCGGACGGGGATGTTACTTTTCGGTCCGAAGATGGAACGGTGACGAAGGAGCATATGGATCTACCCGGGGATGTCTCAAATGGGCTTCCACCTAATCTCCTTCTAAATATCCTGCCATCCTCACCGGAAACGAACATTTCCTATGTTGCACCCGGGAAGAAGGCTCGCCTGGTGCACATCTCCATCAAGCCAACAGGAAAACTACCATTTCGAGTCGGAGATTGGCGGCGACAAGCAACCGACTTTACGCTCCACGTTGACTTGGGCGGGATAACGGGCGTGGTTGCTCCTCTGGTCGGTAAAGCGCCTGCCGATTACCATATCTGGTTACAAAGCGGCACACCTCCAGCGTTTGTTCGCGAGGAAGGACCGCTCTACGAGGGTGGTCCAATTTGGCGTATTGAGCAGGTTGCTCCCGCCTTCTAACAACTTCAAAGGGAATGCCTGTGCCAAAGAAGCATCCATTCTCCGAACGCAAAACGGGTTTCATCAAGTCAATGGAATGCCTATCTATCGATAAAGATCGTCCAACTATTGTTTGTTGGGATCACGCTCGCAAGAGTCGTTCTGCTGACCGGCACAACTGGACCCGCCGCCCAGCCGATTAGTTTTCAGAGGTGGCGTGAGACTGATAAGAGAGGTCAGCTTCACGGCACACATCAGCATCTAGGTGATGAACGAACTGCTCCGGACACATCAAAGGCTCTCTTTCCGCAGCGCATCGTGTAGATTTTTAGCGTTCGGCTCGGAGGAAGACAGCCCTCCATAGCGCACTGACATCTTTCGCCGAAAGCTGGCTTGATCTTAGAATTTTGCAATGAGGCTGATACCACCCACCAGCAGAATGCCGCCTATGATCCGGCCTGCGTTCAGCGGATGCGGTTGCATTCTGAACCAGCCGAAATGGTCGATGAGCAGCGAGGTAATTAGCGCAGCAGTGACCGTGAAGCCTACGAATGGCCCAGCGCCCACTTTGTTAACCAGCGTAAGGCCTGCATATACCTGCACTGCTCCTACCAAGCCGCCGACGACTGCCCACCAGGGCAGTTCAGCCAAGTCCTTCTGGGTAGGCAGCGGGTGCGGATGGATCAACGAAGCGCCGGCAAAGAAGAAGGTAATCAGCGCAAACGAGATGGCCGAAGCAAGCCACGGGTTGACCACATGCTTGTTGAGTTGGCCGTTCATGGCCGCCCCGCAACTCTGGAGCGCACCTCCGATGATAATGAATGGAATGATCCATCCTGCGTTCGCATTCATAAGACTCTCCTCTGTGTTTAGTGTTTTCCGACGAGCATGTTCATTAGGATCGCTCCGCCCTGCGCGGCAAAGAGCGCCAAGGGCATTGCGACCGCACCGACCTTCAAAAACTTCCAGAAGCTCACATCGACCTTTTCTCCGCCTGCTTCTTCGCCTGAGTCCTTACGTAGCGCGAGGAGCCAGAGAATGGTAGCGAGAGACCCAGTGACGGACAAATTGGGGCCAAGGTCCACGCCGATTAAAACGGCATTGGCGATCAGTCCCTTCGTATGAGCCGCTTGAATCGTGCCGCCCGCGATCAGACCTAAAGGGAGATTGTTCACAATGTTGTTCGCAACCCCTACGACGAAGCCGACGACCAGCGCGCCCAGGCTCTGACCCAAATGCGATGCCCAGGCGAGCCACTGCTGGGTGAGGTTCAAAGCCCCCTGACTCTCGACGGCATCGACCATGACAAAAAGGCCAGCGACGAGCAGAAGCGTTGACCAGCTAATCTCGCGGGCAAGCTTTGTGGGATTACTTTTTGCCTTGATGGAAACGATGGCGGTAATTACAAGTGCAGCAAGACACGTCGGCAGTCCCAAGTCCTTCTTCAGTGCGGAGGCCGTCAGAAGCACCGCAATCATCAAGGCGAGACCGGCAAGAACAAGCTTGCCGTTCCCGCTTAACTTGGTATCTTCCACGTCGCAGTCGATGCTCTTGCAGAGGTCTTCTCGAAAGATGAAACGCATGACGAAGAATGTCACGAGGATTGAGAATAGTGACGGAATACCGAAGTCTGCCAGCCACGTCCCCAGAGGAGGCATCCCGGTGTGGAATACGACCAAATTTGCCGGGTTTGAGATCGGGAGCACGAAGCTCGCGGCGTTCGCAATAAGCGCACAGACGAACAGGTAAGGAAGCGGGGAGACCTTCGCCTTGCGTACCGCGGTCAGAATAGCGGGCGTCAACACAACCGCCGTAGCGTCGTTCGACATAAAGATGGTCACGAGCGTTCCCACCCCGTAGACCAACAGGAACAGACGCGAGCAACTACCATTAGCCCCGCGCACTGCCACTGAAGCCACCCAATCGAAGACGCCTTGCTCCCGCGCTAGTTCACTCAAGAGCATCATGCCAATGAGGAACAAGTAGACGTCGCTGCCCTTGGCGACCGCCTGCCCGGCTAACTTCAGCGGCATGAGCCTCAGAGTGATCAGGAGCAAAGCTCCGCCGGAGACCCACCAGACCTCGGGGATGCCACGCGGGCGCGTCAGCATCAGCGCAATGCTGACGGCAACGATCAGAGGCAGAACAACGTGTGCAATGTCTGTCGGAATCATCACCACTTCTTTCCGTTCTTGTTGGGTCCGAGCTGAGTTCCGAGAAGACCATGCTCAGGCCACGCCTCAAGTGCATTGTCCTGATCGCGCTCCTCGGACTTCCGTTCCGTGCGTTGACCGACCGCAATACGAATCTCGTCGCTCGCTAACTTTCCATGCACGTCCTTGAAGGACACCTTCAAAGGGTGAGTTCCTTCACTTGGAGTCGGCAAGTCCGCCTCCCAAACGTTGCTGTCGCCTACGCGCTCCATTGCGTGCGTCTGCCCGCCCAGTTCGGCGGTCGCCTCCAGGGCTTCCGCTTCGCCCCAGAACTTCGCTCGAACCTTCAAGGCTTCTTGCGGTATCTCACTGGACTTTGTCAAAAGCCGTTCGTCACTCGGTGAGGTGATGACAGCGACAGGTAGTTTGCCCAATTCTACGAATCGCCAACTTACTACGTTGCCGTCAAGGCTGATGACTGAATAGCCGACTGGCCCTTCTTCAATTTGTCCGGTAGAGCGAGTGGCAGAATAGAGTGTCCGTCCGTCGTTGGCGATCTCGTTGTAGTGGGTGTGGCCCATGTCGATTAACCGCACGTCGTACTCGCGGACGAGACGGCTTACCTCTGCGCCGCCGACCTTCAGATCACTCGGGTAGCAGTGGAACAGGAGAACTTTGGTCTGGCCGTTCTTTGTAGCGAATTCCAATTCATCCGCTACCCACCTCATCTGCTCATCCGACACCGTGAAGGAAGGAGGCTCAGGCACGTCGAAAGCGTTCATCGCCAAAAATCGCGTGTCTCCCACGGTGAAGGCATAGTGAGTTTCTTCCGACATCGCCTCCTTGAAGTTTGCGAAGCTCTTTTCATGAACATCGTGATCGCCGATGATGGCGCACCAGGGCGCTGTGAGACGGTCCAGTTCGCCGCGCACGACTGCGTAGGCGGCGCGGCTACCGTCGTCGGCCACATCTCCGGGCAGGAAGACGAAGCTCACAGAATCGGCGAAGTCTCGATTTACCTCATTCACGATCTCCGCCAGGTCGAGGTGGTTCTGCTCGCCGGCCTTGGTCATGTGGAGATCGCCAAGGTGGACCCAGCTAACCACACCGGCAGCGTCGGGCGAGTTTGGTTGGACTGGACGTTTCGATGCGAGAGTGTTCATGCTGGAATCTCCTGGGTATTGAGTGGGGAGGATGCGTTCTTGTCTGGTTCGTTCTCGCCCGTCAGAGTCTCGGGAGTCGCCATCCACAGCAATGCAAACGCCAGTACGGCGATGGCTCCCAGAGACAGGAAAGAGACTCGGTAGCTGAAGTGTTGAATCAGCTTCCCACCGAAAGTCGTGCTGAGAGCTGCGCCAAGCCCGACTGCTGTTGCTAGACTGCCTTGAACGAGATTGAAGCGGCCCGTGGCACGAGTTCTATCTGCCACCACGAGGATCGAGACAACACCAAAGATTGCATTTGCGACGCCGTCGAGGAGTTGGATCGCGATCAGGCTTTCCGTGTTGTGCGTCAAAGTGTAGAGAAGTGCGCGAATTGGAAGAACTCCAAAGCCGATCATCAGCAAAGGCTTCCGTCCGTGCAGGTTGGCAAACCTTCCAATGGCCGGGGCGAAGCACATGATGACGACCTGAGTCACGATAATGCAGGCCGACATAAACGGAGCGGCAGAAGCCCGCGAGCCATGTGAAAGCATTTCGCCGAGTTGGGGCAACATCGCCGCATTCGCAAAATGGAAGAGGAAGGCACAACCGAGAAAGACCAGGAGAGTCCGGTCTCCAAGGAGTGTTTTCATCACGGAAACTCTCGCAGCGACTTGCTTTCCATCCACCTGAATGGCTCCGCCACGGGCAAGGTCATAGTCGATGTCCCTGCTACTGATTGCTCGAATTGCGAACACCGTAGGCATGGTCAGCACAGCAGCCGTGATGAAGATAGCTCGGTTGCCGAAGAAGTAACTCATGCCTGCGATCAGAAGCGCACAAGCCACATTGCCGGCCGAGTTGAAGGACTGGTTTTTACCAAACTGGCGATCGAAGAAGGTAACGCCGACGACTCCCATTGTGACGGCAGCAAGTGTCGGTCCTAGGAATGGCCCAGCACCTCCAATCAGGACTTGAGACGTATACACAGCCCAGGGTGCAGCGGTGATACTCAGCACGACAGCTCCTACGGCGAGAACGGCTGAGGCCAATATGAGGATCAGTCTTTTTGATCTCAGTTGATCGACAATCGCGCCAGCCGGAGCCTGTAGGACAACTGTGGTGATGCCGCCGATGGTCAACGCCATCCCGACTCGCCCCGGCTCCCAATCGGCTCCCGCCAAGTAGGCTGCAAGAAACGGTCCGAGCCCGGTTTGCACGTCGGCCAGAAAGAAGTTCGTAGCCTCCAGGGCGCGAATACTTCCTTTCTTCTCGGGATCGACTTCGATAGCGTTGACCATTCGGAGCAACTTTCCAGGAACTAAGCACTTTTGAGTTGCAGGCTCTTGCGTCCACTCTCAAGCTCGAGGGGACCATGCTGCTTCACATGAGCGAGAGCTTCCGCGGCGCGCGCAAACTCAAGAGCCTGGTGATAAGCGCGAGTTTTGAACGTGTTGATGGCGCTGTTGCGGGCGCTTTGATAGATCTCGGTCAGAATGCTGGAGTGCTCCTCTTCTTTTCCCCAGTGCTCATCTGCCCTTCGCGTCAGTTCATCGAACTGCTCTGTGATGGACTCTTTGAGTTCGGCGGAGACACGGACGATGGGAGAGACCTCGCCAGCGAAGACCGCAAAGCTGAGATGCTCCGATGCCCGGAGAAGATCGGCAGCGTCTTTGGTGTGTCCGTCTTTGATCGCTCCCTGAGCTAGCGCGGTAAGTTCGGCAACTGCATCCGTCGCAGACGACTTTGAGCTTTGGCGGAGCACTGCTACCCGCCCCATGTGTTCATAGGCGCGGCGCAGATCTTTCGCTTGGTGATGCTTGTCGTGGTCATGGCCGGCGGATTTCTTTGCTGCTTCCTTTGCAGCTTTCTTCGCTGCCTTCTTCGGAGGTGGCATAAAGTAGTTCCTTCTTTCTCTTGGTAAAGGGTTCGATGCCGTTGCAATTCGGCCCATCGAACAGGCAGCCTATGCGCCACAATCTGGTCTGTTACAGCGCCGTTCGGATGCGTGGCCACAAAGGGCCAGCGCACCCGGTAAGTGTTGGGATACAGCGCAAATCTAAGGCGGCCTCAGTTTTGAGGCGGCGGTGGAGGAGCCATTCCGTCTGGCGGCGGGGGTGGTGCCGCTCCGCTCGGAGGCGGAGGAGGAGGGCCTGCTTCGAATCCGGGAGGCGGCGGTGGAGGGGCAGCTGGCCCTGTCGGTGGAGGGGGCGCATCAAGAGTTGCTCCACAAGGTGCGGGTGCGGCGGCTCTGCTTCGGCGTCGAGGTGCGGGTGTGGGAGGTGCCTGCGGTACTCCCGGTGGAGGTGGTGCCACGCCTTCAACCAGTAGCCCCGGAACGGGCGCACTTGCTGAAAAGGTCTGATCGTTTAGCCGGACGCTTGCCGCTTCGACTAAAGACTGTCCATTGATCTCTGACTTCGTACCGGTCACTGTTATCTTTTCGCCTTTGCGGACGGCGAGGCCAAGTTGCCCACCGAGTCTGGGCGCCAGATCAACGACGCTACCATTCTGGAGGTACAAGCTGCGTACCTCTCCGCCCGGACCAGCATTGAAAGCACGGACGCGAGAGGATTCAGTGACCATGGAAAGTTGAGTAGGCGCAGGTACAGCAGCCGCATCCGGTAGAGGAGCAACAGAAGTTGGTGGTGTAGGAGCCGGACTCTGTGCAAACGCCACAGAGCTTAAGGCGAGCCCGAGAGCTGTGATTTTTAGGCAAGATGGAATGTGCATTGATAATACCTCTACCCGACATAGGGCAAGCGGCGTGCCATTCCTCCCAACCGCCGAAGTTCTGTAATAACTGCATTTTTTGGGGTTGCCCAGACTTCGGGAGCCCAGTGTATGACCGCAATTCGCTCACCTACTGTGCGGATTGCGTACAGATTGTTCTCAGTGGCACAGGCTCTGAGCATCTGATCTTCGTAACAGCGCCGAATCAGGCACGATCCTGATGGCAGCCAAGTTGCATACCATGAAGACAGGTGATTGGAAGAAGTTTCGAAGAGTATGACGGGAGAGGAGTCGAATGCCGAAGATGTTTTGGAGAAGCCTTCGCTCCCGTATCCTGTTGCTCGTCGTTCTGACATTTCTCTTCCTTGCGGCTGCTGCCATCAGTCTGTTTACATTTCTCCGCAATCGTCATGCGGAAACGCTGTCACTGACGGAGCACCACCTTGTCAGCGTCGCTGCGAGTCTCGCGAGGAACTACGCCGACCATAGAACCGCTGATAACTCTCTGCGAGCTATCGAGCCGGGACCTCCTCCGCCGCCACCTCCTCCTCTCGCACCTCAGACGCCTCCGGCGCTGCCGCACCAAGAACATGACCGGCCACCGCATCCCAGACCTGATCTCCTCAAAGGTTTTACGTCCGAAACCTTGCAGCACGAAGACGGCGTTGAAGGCGGCTTCTATGCCGCCAGAGCCGATGCTCTGATCGGGTATGCCTTCCCGACCCATGAGGGGCCAGGGGCTGAAAAGGGTATGCCCGAGCGAGAACGACCCACCATCGAAAATCTAGCGCGAGAGGCAGTAGCGGCGAATTCTATCAAGACGTTTCGCTTCGAGGGGCCGCATGACGCCATCCTCTTCGTAGCGGCTCCGATCCACGAACCGTCCCGGACGGATCAAACCAACAAAACTCCAGATGAAGTTACTGGCGCTGCGTGGCTGATGGAGCGTTTACCTGGAATCGAGGGTGGACAAAGCCGCGAACTCCTGTTTGGAAGTGTCGGGTTCGGCATTGCTGCACTGATGACCGCGCTGCTCGCGGTATTCGTTACGACAGAGATTCGCAGCGGAGTGAACACTGTCCTTCAACGATTGGGTTCAATGGAGGGCGGCTTGCCGGCAGCAAGTCAGCAGATGCAGGGCCGTCCACCGCTCGAAGAATTCGACCGCGTTCTCCACGGAATCGACTCGCTGGCTCTCGCCTTGCAAGAGAAGATCGAGAACGAGCGGACACTGGAATCTCAGGTTCGCCACAATGAACGGCTCTCCGCATTAGGGCAGTTTGCCGCAGGAATTGCGCACGAACTGCGTAATCCCCTCGGCACAATCAGAATGCGGACTCAGATGTGGCAGCGTTCTGCCGATCCCGAAGCTGCTCAGCGGAGCAGCGCCGTAATCCTCGAAGAGATTGACCGCCTCGACACGATCATCAGTCGTCTCCTCTATTTCGCCAGACCGATCCAGCTTCAGCTTCAACCTGTCTCACTCGATGATCTATGCGAGGTCACGGCCTCGACGTGGGTAGACAAAGAAGCGGCTAAAGGCATCCAGATTATCTGCAAGGCGAGTTCGCATAGCGTCGTCATGGCAGATCGAGGCAGACTGCTCCAAGTGCTCGACAATCTCATGGAGAACGCCTTTCATTCAGCGTCGCATTCCACCGCGCAAGGTGGAACTGTGACGGTGATGACGACGCTGGACGCTGCCTTTGCCCGCATCGACATCGAGGACGATGGGCGGGGATTTACGTCAGCCGCCTTGCGTCATGCGATGGACCCCTTTTATACAACAAAAGACACCGGAACAGGACTGGGTCTTTCCATCTCCTTTGAGATTGTGCAGGCTCACGGAGGCGAGTTACTTCTTGCCAACCGCGATGATGGAGGAGCTGTAGCCTCAGTCCGGCTTCCTCTGAATAGAGATGATCGCGATACGCTAAGACAGGCAAATGAAGAGGCAGGACAAGATGTCTGAAGTGCTTATCGTAGACGACGATCACAACTTTCGAGAGACGTTGCGAGAACTGCTGTCCGATACGGGATATCAGACTCGAATCGCAACGAATGCTGAAGAAGGAATTGCCTTGCTCCAAACGACAACTCCCGACCTTACACTCTGCGACTGGAAGATGCCGGGTGGTGGAGGAGAGCAGTTTCTCAAGATTCTCCAGTCCGAAGGGCTGCTGACCACGATGCCTGTCATCATTCTCACCGCCCATGGCACCGGGCCGAACGCCATGCAGGCGATGCAACTTGGCGCCTATGACTTCATTACAAAGCCTCTCGACATCGACCTGGCCCTCGCCACCGTCGCACGCGCAGTCCGCCACATGGAACTGCAGCGCGAGGTTGAGGTATTACGACAGCAGCGGTTTAAGGACAGTTCTCTTGATGAGCTCACTGAATCCGAAGGAGGGGTCAAGCCTCAGCTTATCGGCCACTCGCCAGCATGGATTGAAGTCTTCAAGAACATCGGCAGAGTCGCCGCAACGGATGTCGGCGTTTTGCTGTTGGGGCAATCGGGAACGGGAAAGGAGGTTGTTGCCCGCGCGATCCATCAAAACAGCGCGAGAAGCCGTCGCCCCTTCATCATCCTCAACTGTGCAGCCTTGCCTCCCGAATTGCTGGAATCCGAACTCTTCGGACATGAACGCGGTGCCTTCACCGGCGCAATCGCGCAGAAGCGCGGAAAGTTTGAAGCCGCAGACGGCGGAACGATCTTCCTGGATGAGATCGGAGAGCTACCGCTGTCGCTTCAGCCCAAGCTCTTGCGTGTCCTACAGGAGCACACCTTCGAGCGGGTTGGCGGAACGGCTTCCATACATGCAGATGTAAGGGTTATTGCCGCAACGAATCGTCCTCTGGAGGATGATGTCGAGCAGAAGACCTTCCGTGCTGATCTGTTTTATCGCCTGAACGCTTTTACGGTGCGGCTTCCGCCACTGCGAGAACGCCAGTCAGACATCCTTCCGTTAGCGGAGTATTTCCTCGCGCGCTACGCTCAACGAAATCAACTCGCCTCGACAGGTCTTTCTGCCGATGCCATCGTGACGCTGCAAAATTATTCCTTTCCAGGGAACGTGCGAGAGTTGGAGCATTTAGTCGAGCGAGCTGCCGTCAAGGCCGGGGGCCGGGCCATAACAGCCGACCTCATCCAAGAAGAGTTAGCGAGAGAGAAGAGTGCCGCACCCGGCATCTTCGATGCTCAGGCGGCCGAAGCAATGCCTTTCCACGAGGCGGTCGCAAGTTGGGAACAGCATCTCATCGAGCAAGCGTTACAGGCATCCCACGGCAACAAGTCGAATGCGGCAAGGAGGCTCGGAATTCACCGGCGCCTGCTCTATGAAAAACTCACGCAATTCGGAATTGCATGACTTGTCACGTGCGTAACCCGAACGCCCATTCCACGAAGGAGTAAAGGCCTTTATTCTCGCAATTATGCTTGTTGTGAACAAGCCTTGCTCAATGCCGTGCAGGTGCTCGATGGCCTTATCTATTTCATCGCTGTCGAATTTCTTCACCCAGCCGTCTGCGAGTTGGCCGCAGAGACGACAGTTGCGGGCAGGTTACAAGCTGAAGACAGTTCCTCGCCTAAGCGTACTTTTCACATGAATTCTGGAACCGCGCTTCTTTACAATCTCTTGACTGAGCCAGAGGCCAAGACCAGTACCGACCGCTTTTTTGGTTGTGTAGAAAGCGTCGAAGATTCTTGATCTAACATCAGCGGGATTCCGACGCCTGTGTCCGCAACGCAAGAAGCTGACGAGCCACTCACCAAAGCATAATTGCGTCTCACGACGCAGCAGGGATCCTTGCATTTTCAAGGGACAGTGAAGTGGTTCAACAACGCAAAGGGCAATGGCTTTCTGGGTCGCAACGAAGGGCCGGATGGTTCTGACACTACAGCGCAATTCAACTGGATGGATACAAAATCCAAAGAGGGCAACCTCGTCGACTTTAAGGTCGTCGAAGGCGAGAGGGTCGACCTCAAGCGGACAAGGTGGTGCGGGCTAAGGCTTAGCAGGGTCATCTTCAGTGGACCAAGCAGTTCTCCTGACTCCATTCCGATGATTCAATCGGAAGTAATCCAACGCAATCGAGGAATTCGAGCGTCATCTTCGCCGTTCCTGAGAAGATGTAGCGGCACCCGAGTAAAGACGTTCTTTGGAGAATGACCGGCCGCCTCCTGTTCGAGCACGCATTCGACAAACGTACAGTCGGTGAATCTTTTGTGGTCCATGGCGAAGGACTCCCCACGACGTGTCCCGCCTCTAACAGATTGCCCTAAATTCCCTTCATGCCTACCGTTGGTCCTAAATGACTTTCGGCTTGCAAGGGATCTTGTGATACCCACCAAAGAACTGCCCCGATGGCCTTCCATTTCGATTGATCGCTAACGTCAATGGGCAGGTACTTATGGTTTGCGGAAACCAGAATGTCCGATGACGTGAGCCGTTGCAGTCTCGCGACTTTGAAGCCAAGATCACGGTGAGAGAAAACGGTGATTCGCTCGTTAAGATCGCCGCGTTCCGTCACAGCCGTGTCGATAGCGATGATCGCGTCGGGCGGAATGATCGGCACCATCGAGTCTCCCGCCACTCTCATGCTGATCATGCTTTCCGGGTGAGGACACCAGCGAAGGGGCGCCATGAGCACATCCTCTACTTCTGCCTGAGCGAGTGTTGTGTGTTTTTCAGGTGGCACACGGTCTCCATATGCGACTACATTGAGCAGCGGGAGTACAACAGCGGTCGCACTTCCGGTCGTTACTTTAGCGGAAAGCTTCTTCGTGGTCACGATGTTGAAGTCTTTGAGATTCACCTGCATCGAGGAAACACTGATGCGAAATTTCATGTCCGGAAACTTCTCCGGATCTATGCCGGCTCGTTCCCAAAAATAGATTCCCTCTGGCGCTCCAGCCAGATTTCCCATCGCCACATAGGCGGCGCTGGTGGGCTGATGGCTTCCTTTGATCCATCGCGTCATCGTGGCCGGTGAAACACCGAGGCGTTCTGCGAGTTCGGATTGAGTCAACTCCAGCTTTTTCAGCAGTCGTTTGATACGAGTGGACCACTCTGGCTTTACTACCTGTGCGGCTGTCATCGGCGCTCCATGGCCCTATTTTCACAAGTGCAATTGCACCAACAAAATCAACAACTTAGGTGAAACAGCGGGTATAGTAGCAGCATCTTTGGTGCATGTAAAAGAGATGCCGGAAGAAGCAAAACGCCATGTTCAGTCCGGAAGAAAGTTGAGTGATGAGAGCGCGACGACAGCAAGGCAGGTTCCGTCAGGAGAGCAATCTCGACCAATCGGATCGTTAGTCAGCCAGGTTCCTTAGGTGGTGGCTGTGCCTTGGTATAGCTCTATCGAGGGTAGCCCTAAACGCATGGAAAGACCAGAGAGCTTCGCCGCACGTTGCGCGAAGAGGAGAAGTTCGATGGCGGGATTCCCGGTACACAGGGTTTTGATAGTCGATGACGAAAGGGTCATCTCGGATACGTTGCTGAAGATTTTCTCCAATGCGGGGTACGAGGTTCGCGCAGTCTACTCGGCGGAAGAGGCGATTGACGTGGTCAGGAAAACACGTTGGATACCCCAGTTCACGCTGGTGGATGTTCACCTACCCGGAATGAACGGGATAGACCTCGCAATACTCCTGAAGGCCGAATGTCCTGATTGCAAGGTTTCGCTGTTCTCCGGCCAGGCAAGTACAGCCGATCTGCTCGAAAGAGCCGCACATGACGGACACGTCTTCGAGGTGGTCGCAAAGCCTATTCATCCAGTAGACCTTCTGAAGTTGACCTCTCAGCGCCTATCGGACATACGCTCCGTAAGCTTTAAGCAGGTAGTAGCGGCAAGCTTCTAAGTCTCTGCACGAAGCCAGAACGAAAGGAATTTGAACGTGTCACGTCCTGAGACCAATCTTCTAATTGAGTCGCTCCCCGAAGAACTGAGGTCAATGCTGTTGGCTAGCTGTCATCCCGTGGATTTGCCCGTTGGCACTGTGCTTTTCGAGGCCGAGCAGCGTCCTCGCTATGTGCATTTTCCCACCTCGGGGATCGCCTCGGTCGTAACGGAGTTGGCGGATGGAGACGCTGTTGAGGTGGGCCTGGTGGGGAGAGAGGGAATCGCCGAATGGCTTCACCTGCTTGGGCCGGAACTCAGCGTCACACGTTGCTTTATGCAAATAGGAGGAACCGGGCTGAAACTTGATTACGACTTGTTTCAGGACGAGTTCATGAGTAAGCGCAGCTTACGGCTAGGCGTCCTCCGGTATGTGCAGTACAGTTCTTTAATCTTGAGTCAGTTGGCGGCTTGCAATCGCCTTCATGAATTGGAAGAAAGATTGGCTCGTTGGCTGCTGATGGCGCAAGACAAGGTCAAGGAGCCAACGGTGCGGTTGACTCAAGAATTCCTTGCACAGATGCTCGGCTCCAGGCGCTCTACTGTTACGGTCACCGCGGGCTCTTTGCAACGGGCTAAACTGATCGACTATAGCCGCGGCCGTATGAAGATCCTCGATCGCGCCGGCCTCGAAAATGTCGCCTGCGAATGCTACCCGATTGCCAAGCGGCTTTTTGATAATCTCTACAAGTAAGCAAGCGCACCAGCGCGTGTCAATGGAGAAACGTCTGGACCGTTTCAACAAGCGCTCGGGGACTGCTCATCTGATGGAAGACGACATCAGCCTTCGAAATGCAAGGTCCGGACATGGCCCAAGACGAGGGTTGGAATGCTCGGATCAATCTCATGTGCTCACGCAATGGCTCGCTGCCATTCATGCGAAGAGAGCGTGTGGTAAAGCAGCAGCAACACAATCCGCTTACTACAGTCATGAAAAGATGGCCAGCCGCTTAGGGCTGGCCATCTCGTAAAGCCTTTGGAAGAGGATTGGTGCGGAGGAGGGGACTTGAACCCCTATGCCTTGCGGCGCTAGCACCTCAAGCTAGTGCGTCTGCCAATTTCGCCACCTCCGCTTATAAGCGCTAAGCCTGAACCACGGCCATCAACGCTCCACAAACGATCAACCCGAAACGAGTATACCACCCGCCTTCCTAGAAGTGATCCAGCAGTTCCGGCATTGCAGAGATCTCCAGCAACGTCTGCCCGGCCGGGGGTGAGGCGACAATCTCATGTTCCAGCACCCAGGTAAAGTCGTGGGGAATGAAGATGGCGTTCAAACCCGCGGCCAAGGCAGGGTTGATATCCGAGCGTGGACTGTTGCCGATCATCCAGGTGTCGGCTGCGCTGCATCCATGGTGTTCCACCAGCGTTCGGTAGGCCGCTTCCGTTTTTTCCGCAAAGATTTCGACACCCACGAACAGCGGACCAAGCCCAGATCGCTCAAGTTTATCCCGCTGCTCGCCCGGATCGCCCTTGGTGACCAGCAGGCAACGATGCCGTCCGGCCAGTGCGTTCAGGGTCTCGGCAACCCCGGGCAGCAGTTCGATTTCCTGCTCGGCGATCGAGTTCGCGAAGGACACAATGCGCATGTGCTTCTCCTCCGTCACAGGAGCTGCGCTCAGTTGCTCAAAGCACCGGATGAGCGATTTGCGAAAGCTCTGCAAGCCGTATCCGTTGGCTGCGATCGTTGCGCGTTCTACATGGTTCAGCCGCTCCCGGACCTCCTCCGCGGTATGCACCCGGTGGTCGAGGTACGAGATAAAGGCTGCAATGGCCCGCTCGAAATAGATGTTGTTCTCCCAAAGCGTATCGTCAGCGTCGAAGAGGAGAGTTTGCGGTTTGGTCTTGTTGGCGGATTTCAGGACTTGCTCCTATCGGTTCTGGCATCGTGACAAGGTAAAGCTCGGTCTGCCGGTACGCAGCCGGTGTCGTTTCTCGAACAAGCTGCAAGCGGGCATGATCCAGCATCAGCTTTTTCAACAGCCAGTCTTCCGGGTAGTTGTACTCGCCCAGAACGTAGAAACTTGGATGCGTCGCGACAAACGTGCGGTACGGCGCGACTTGGCCTCGCAGATGAAAGGCCTCCTTAACCTCAGCCATGCGTTCGAAAATATTGGCGTGCGCGATCGTTGTGCTGGCTTGCCGATCCGTCAGGTAAAACACCCGGTCCAGCGTCGAGCCGGGCTCCCGGTGGTTCATCTCTAGAAAGATCAAACCGCTGGCCGTAACCATGGGCAGAGGCTTGGCTTCGGCATTGAGCGCGCAGACCTCGCAAAGCTGGGTGGCTGGCTCGTACGATCGGAACAGTGTGTACGGCCGCGCACTCAGCCACTCGGGAAGAGCTGAAAAGGGCAAGCCTGAAATCAACAGTGCCAACACCGCGCCAACTGCCGCCGCCGGACGCCATAAGCGGCCATGGAAAATCGTCCAGCGTCCCAGCAGCGCCGCAGCTAGCAGGACCACACCCAGATTTGCGACGGCCCCATACCTGCTGAAGAAAGGCCCATGCGTCAGGATGATCCAGCCCAGCAGGACAAGGGGAAAGGCCAAAATGCCGATCATGGCTACCCACTCTGCATCAGTAAAGAACCATGCCGGCCCGCTTTCCGGCTCGCCCGCCTTCAGGTGGGCTCGCCCGCCGAGCAAGAGGACGACCAGCGCCGTCAGGCACAGGATGATCAGTTCGCGATCGATGGCCGCTATGTAGACCTCGAAGATGGTGTTGGCGTCCGGCTGAAACGCCGGCGGGTAAATACCGCCGCCATGGGCGCGCAGCATCGGCATCCAGCTGGCCACGATGGGTAACGGAAGGAGCAGGGAAGCGAGCACACCCCAGTCGGGTTTGCGTGTCTTTCCCGCCGTCCAGACTTCCGCAAACAGCAGGGCTGCTACGGCCAGCACGGAGAAGATATGGCTCAGCAGCATGCACGCCACGGCCGCCGAAAGCGCCGCCAGCGCATACGGACGTTTGCTGCCGGCGTTCCTGGCAGCTTGCCACGCGCACAGTGCAAGCGTGAGAAAGCCGAGGAGCAGCCCGTAGGGTCGAGCCTCCACGGCCAACGGCAGGCTCTTGCCTGCCAGCAGCAGCGCTGCGGCGAAAAAGCCATAAAGCACACCCATGCGCTGCCGCACAAAACGGAACGTCCCCAGCAGAAAAAGTAGAAAGCCGCAGATTTCCGGCATCCGCGTCGCCAGCGCACCCGTACCGAAAAGGTGCATGCTGAGGCGCGTCAACCAGTAAACCAGCGGAGGATTGAGATCAAGGTTCCGGCTCTGGCTCCACAAGCTACTGAGAGTCGGGGCTTGTGCGATGTACCAGGTAAAGAGTTCGTCATGCCAGAGCGGCTTGTCTCGGGAAGCAAGGAAAGCAGCCGGCACATAGCAGAAAACAAAAACCAGCAAAGGAATCCACGCCCGGCGTTCCACCCAATCGGCTATCTCACCCGCCGTGGAAAGCACTCGAAGGCGCGCAACCATAAAGTTTCGCTTCAGAAGCTCTCATCCTTTACACGCGGCAGGCCCAAACCCTCGGAGTGGCCAGGCCCGGTCGGCGTGTTCCGAGAAGTATACCAAGGGACCATGGCCGGCCAGCGACCACGCACGACCGTTAGAGAAAGGATGCGGGCCATCAAAGGGGCATCAAGCTGGGGTTCGATTTTGTTTATTGCCGGAGTATCATCCGGTACATAAGACGACTTCAACATGCAGGTGCATCGCTACAGGCTGGCGTATTTGAGAGGCGAGCAGAAGGTATGAGTCCGGAGTCAGGCCGAAGGTTCGGACCATACGAGATCCACTCTCGGCTGGGCGGCGGCGGCATGGGCCACGTTTACAAGGCCTGGGATGCACGTCTGCATCGCGAAGTAGCGATCAAACTCCTTCATAATGAGTTCGCCATGCCCGGGATGCGGGAGCGTTTTCTGCGCGAAGCCCGCGCTGCCTCCGCCCTGAATCATTCCAACATCTGCACCATCTTCGATATCGGCGAGCAGGATGGCGACCCCTACCTGGTCATGGAACTGCTCGAGGGCGAAACCCTTCGCGACCGCATCCAGAGCCGAACCATCCAGAACGAAGAATTGATCTGCGTGGCGAAGGAGGTGGCCGAAGCGCTCGGCGCGGCCCATGCCAAGGGAGTCATCCACCGCGATATCAAGCCCGCCAACATCTTCCTGGTCGACCGACCCAATCACTCCTTCCAGGCCAAGGTGCTGGATTTCGGTCTGGCCAAGATAGAAGGCGGCGTGCTCGGCGCGAGAGGCTCGCGCTCCCTGGACATCACTACCGCCGGCTCGACGGTCGGTACCCTGGCATACATGTCGCCTGAGCAGGCGCGGGGCGAAATGCTCGATTCGCGCTCCGACCTGTTCTCGCTTGGGGTTGTGCTTTACGAGATGGCGACGCGCCATGTACCGTTCCAGGGCGCCACCAGCGCTCTTGTCTTCGTCAAGCTTCTGAATCATCCGCCGGAACCGGTGCGCGATTGGAACGAGGCCATTCCGAAAGACCTGGAACGTATTATCTTCAAGCTCCTGGCGAAGGAGCGCACGGCGCGCTTCCAGACCGCTCAGGAACTTGTGGAAGCTTTGAGC
The DNA here is from genome assembly GCA_964282835.1 of uncultured Granulicella sp. GTDB lineage: Bacteria > Acidobacteriota > Terriglobia > Terriglobales > Acidobacteriaceae > Edaphobacter. The sequence goes on along the minus strand of OZ196157.1, from coordinate 2,402,721 downwards.
CACATGGGCGAAAAGACGGATCGCAGCAGTTGGCTCCGCAAGGCAGTCGCAACCGTGCCTCTGGTTCGGGTACCCGATCCCATCGCCCGCGAGCGTCGAGCCCCTTCTACCCGTAAGACTTCCGGCGGTTTCCCCGCCCCACAGCGCGAGAGTGCGCCCCCAACCCCGGCCGAGGCGACCCCTCGCCCGTCGAACGATGCGCCCCAATTTCTCCGTCCTATAGCGCGTGTCCCCCGTGGCGATACGACGCCCAGACCTGTGCCTGCTCCGCTGCCGAACTCTGCTGAGGCATCGCAGACTTCCGGGTCGCTCGCGGAGGACCAGCACGGCGCTGGCGACACCCCAGCTTCCACCCCGCTGCTGCCAGGTCCCTCACAGGGCGAACCCGGTGTCGCCGCTGCCCGCCAGCACGGTGACGCCGCTCAGGCAGTACAGTTTGCCAATGCAGATGCCGGGACGATTCACCCTCCCGCAGTGAAAACTGAGGGTGACCGAGCAGATCCGACCGAAGGTGCAGTCGCCTCTACCTTCTTCCAGGCAGACGAAAGGCGCCCGTCGGCCGTTAGACCCTGGTTGACCCCGCGCAACCTCATTCTCGCCATTGTCGTGCTCGTGCTGCTCGCCGCCGGAGCGATCCACCTGATGAACCGCGGCCACTTCAGCAGCGCCTTGTTGACAGAAGACGAACCGTTGGTTCTCACTGAGGTCGACAATCTTACGGGTGACCGATCGCTCGATGGCACCGTCGCTCAGGGCTTGCAGATTGCCTTGCAGCAGTCTCCGTATCTACGCTTGCTGGGCGTCACCTCCTATGGGAGTGCGTTGCGAAGGCGCACCCTCGAGGATGCGTCGATGACCGGTCCCATCGCCGCGCACGACGTCGCCAAACGGCTCAGGACCGTGGCGTATCTTATCGGCTCCGTGCGTGGCTCGACGGCACCGTACGTCATCCAGATCGAAATGCGGAGTACCTCTACCAACGACGTCCTTTCGACCGCCGAAGAACGAGTCGCAAGCCTGCAGGAAGTGCCGGCTGCCATCGACCGGCTGGCTGTCGACATTCGTTCCGCGGCCGGTGAAGAAGGCGATTCCATCACACGCAACAGCAATCCGCTCTCCCGCGAAGGAACGGGCAATGTGGAGGCGCTGCATGCCTACGCCCAGGGCGAAATCGCAAGGTGCGAGAGCAGCAACATCGATGCTCTCAGGTTCTACCAGCAGGCGAGCGCTCTCGATCCAAAATTTGTTCAACCGCAACTGCGCCAGGTAACCATCTATCGCAGGCTGCGGGCGGAAGTGGCGGCCGCGGATGCCGCTCGACAGGCCCTTGCGGCGGCAGCAGATGGCGCAAGCGAGCGCATGCGCGCTCTCGCCCAATACGAGTACGAGATGAACGCCAGTGGTGACTACGTGCGCGCCACAGGCATCATTCGTCATCTTCTTTCGCTCTCGCCCCACGACTCCGAGGCCCTCGAAGCCCTTGCCCGCACCTTGCGTCTCCAGGGCCACATGGCAGAGGCTTTGCAAAGTGCCCAGCAAGCCTACGCCGAGGATCCCTACAATGCCGATGCCTACGCCCAGGCGGAGAGTTCGCTTGTGGGTCTCGATCGCTACGACGCCTCCTACCAGTTGGAGGAACAGGTCGTAAAGCTGGGCTTGGCCAGGGCAAACAATGAGCTGGCTTCGGCGTATCTGGAAGGCCGGCAGCCGGCCGTCGACCAGGCTATTGCTGCCTTCGAAGCTCCGCGGCCTACCTTCCGCCCCGACTGGACCTACGGCATCTTTCTGGATAACGGGGGACGCCTGAGCAGCGGGGGTTCACTCTGGCGCACCCGCGCCGAAGCCGCCACCAAGATCGGCGGACTGGAGTCCTCCGGTGCCTTTCTGCTGGCCCAGGGGGCACTCGATCGCGCCCTGGTAGGGGACTGCCCGGACGCCGAGGCCATGGCCCGCGAGGCTGACGGCCTGCCGCAGGGGCTTGTTGCCTTGTTCAATGCCGGCATGTCTCACGCGCTGTGCGGCAACGCCATGCGAGCCAAGCAGATCGGGATGGAGCTGCAGAGCCAGTTTCCTCAAAGCTTTGCCGTCACCGGCTTTTATCTGGCCAACCTCCAGGCGGCGATCGACCTGCATGACGGCGATCCCCAGGCAGCGCTCGATATCCTCCGTCCGGCGCGGCAATATGACCTGATTTCTCTGACACCCTACCTGCGTGGCAGAGCCCATGTGGCCCTTCGCCAGACCCAGATCGGCATTGTGGACTTCCAGACTGTCCTCGCCCATCGGGGGGTAACTTTCCTGGTCGGCAGTGATGTCTACCCGGTTGCGGAAATCGGAGTGGCGCGTGCTTTTGCCGACACCGGCGACCAGGGCAACAGCGCGCAGGCATACCGGCACTTTCTCGAACTCTGGAAAGACGCAGATGTTGGTCAGCCGCTGCTTGCCGAGGCCCAGGCAAGAACCCGCTAGGGGGACTCCAGCCGGCAGGCTCTGGTATAGTCAAAAAGGCGCGGAGAGATGGCCGAGTGGCTGAAGGCGCACGCTTGGAAAGCGTGTATACCGCAAGGTATCCAGGGTTCGAATCCCTGTCTCTCCGCCATACCGCAAATGGAAGCCTGGAAAACCGGGGCTTCTATGCCTAAGCCTTCCTTTGCGAACACGTTGCGGTCCGAAGGCGCATCGAGTACCCTGATTGTCCAGTAAAGGGAGGGCTAGAGGGCCTTCGCTTCAGGCAATGTCTGACGCAGTCTTCCCGCATCCACTTCGGCGGCGCAAGGCTGCTTGACGCACCCGCGTGACCCGCGTCACCAACACTGAAGAAATCCCGAAGATCAACCGGAGAAGGCTCGAGACTGCTTCGAACGACGGCACCGTCGGGCCTGTACTTCCGCATCCTGAAGCCGCGAACCGGAACTATGTTGAGGTTCTGCGCAGGTCCAGCCTTCAGGCATCGAGGATCCCTCATACTACTTTCGAGTCAAGCTCAGTAACAAAGCTGTTATGGGTAGGATCATCCCTCCATGCGACTCTGAAGGCTCTCAAGAGGGTCGCATTTGCCCAACCAGGACAGTCATCGATGCGCCAAGCTGGATCTTTCTTTTCTGCTCATGGCGTCGCTTGCCTTTGCACTTGCCGGTTGTCAAGCGGTAACAGGCCCGGTTGCCCAGCATCCAGCAGCCGCTTCTGCTGCGTTGCAGGGGAGCATTCACGGAGGCCAGCAACCGGTCAGCGGCGCCCAAATTCAGCTCTACGCGGTTGGAGACCAGGGAAACGGCTCAGCTGCGACTTCTCTTCTGCCGAGTGTCGTCACCACCACCAGCAACGGTTACTTCTCCTTGCCGACCTTCACCTGCCCGGCAGCAGACCCAATCGTCTACCTGACTGCGAGCGGGGGGAACCCCGGCCTGGCAAGCGGCACGTCAAATCATGCACTTTCTCTGATGGCTCTTCTCGGAAGGTGCAGCAGTCTTAATTCCATCGCATCGGTTTCTATAAACGAGATCACGACCATGGCGTCGGTTTGGGCGCTCGCTCCCTACATGACTTCGATGACGAACGTAGGCTCCGCCGCGAGTGACCCTGGAATGGCAAACGCCCCTATGCTGGCAAGCCAATTGGCGAATCTTACCAGCGGCCTGTTGCCTGGTGTCGATGTACCAGCCGGGTATGCAGTACAAACGGCGCGTCTGGATGCGCTCGCCGATATCCTTGGTACCTGCGTCAATTCAAGCGGAGGCGTCGCAGGGGATGGAACGCGGTGCGGGACCCTTTTTGCGCTTAGCCAGTGGCCAGGTACGGCTGCCCCTGTAGATACCGTAGGGGCAGCCCTGATGATTGCGGAGCATCCCACCACGGGCGTAGCGGAACTGTTCGGTCTACTGCCGGCTCAGACCGTTTTTTCGCCCTCGCTCGACACCTCTCCGACCGATTGGTCTCTGGCGCTTGTACCGCTTCCCGCAGCTCCTGCATACTCGCCTGCGGCAGGCACCTACCTGCCAGGGCAAGTGGTCTCCATCACAAGCCCGGCTTTGGCTTCCGCGCTGTATTACACGGTCGATGGCAGTATTCCCAGTGTGGCTTCCAACCTTTATCGCCAGCCCATTTCGCTGACCGGCCAGGAGGTGATCAAGGCGATCTCCGTGGTGAATGCGGTCAACAGCCCGGTGACGAGCGGCGCCTACAGCACAACCTCCGCACAATTGGTTTTTTCCATGCTGCCGCAAAGCATCTTCGTGGGAGGGATGCTGAATCCCGCACCCACGGTCAGCCTCGTGGATGTGTTCGGGAAGGCTTTGCCGAACCAGTCCTGTTCCGTCACACTGACTCTGCGCAATGCGACCGCCGGGACCCTGAGTGGAGGCACCACGATAACCAGTGTGGGCGGTACCGCTACCTTTTCAGGAGTCTTGATCAATCAGCCAGGCAGCTACAGCTTGGGGGCTGCCTGCGATGGGCTCATGCCGATTACAAGCCCGCCTTTCACCGTGACTCCGCCTCCACTCTCCATCTCGCTCCCCACCTCGACCGTTGATGTCGGCAGCAGTCTTGTGGGCACGGTAAGTCTGGCGATCCCACCAATCGCGCCCGTCACCATTGCGCTAAACAGTTCTGTCGCCGGGCATGTGGTCGTGCCTTCGGTCGTGGTTGTTGCCGCAGGGCAAACCTCTGCCACCTTCAGCTACACAGGGGTAGTTGCAGGCTCCTCAAGCCTGCTCGCTGCCGCCCCCGGGTATGCGTCGGCAACTGCACAGTTGAACGCCATTGCTGTGGCGCCGCCTACGACTCTTCGTCAGGCTGCGGCAAGCCGCGGACTTTTGGTCGGGGCGGCGGCTGACGCCGACGAATACGGTTATATCGATCCTCTTACCACATACCCGCTCTATGCTGCGACGCTAGGAACCCAATACAACATACTGGAAGCAGAAAGCGCGATGAAGTGGATCGTCCAAAGACCCACGCAGAATGCTTTCAACTTCGAGCCTGGAGACCAACTGGTTGCATTCGCCCAAGCTCACCAGATGAAGGTGCGCGGTCATAACCTGGTATGGGGTGTCGCCAATCCGGACTGGCTGAACACCTACGCCTCCACAGCGACACCGGCACAGATGGCGGAGACGTTGCAGACGCACATCCAAACCGTCGTCGATCACTATCGCGGGCAGGTGTTTGCGTGGGATGTGGTGAACGAAGCCGTCGACGACAATGCCACCGGCGTAGGAACGCAGATGAAGGATTCCATATGGTACGACCAGCCCGGCATCGGGCTGCCGGGAACAGGCTACGTGGAGCAAGCCTTCCGCTGGGCGCACGCGGCCGATCCAAATGCTTTGCTGTTCTACAACGATTACAACATCTACGTTCCGGGGCCGAAGTTCCAGGCGGTGTTGAACATGGTGAGAGACTTTCTCAGCCGCGGGGTCCCGATCAACGGAGTCGGCTTTCAGATGCATCTTGGTACCAACGGATGGCCGGATTCCGCAAGCCTGGCGGCGAACATGCGGGCGATTACTGCCCTCGGGTTGCAGGTTCACATCACCGAGATGGATGTCGAGGTGCCTGTAGGTGCGGCGGGAGTTGCCTCTCCCGGCGATCTCCAGACCCAGGCCGCGACCTACCAGCGTATTCTGACCGTGTGTTTGGAAAACCCAGGCTGCACTGCCTTTCAGACCTGGGGGTTCAGCGACGCCTATTCGTGGGTTCCAGGCAGCAATCCGGGCTTTGGCGCGGCATTACCTTTTGATCTGAACTATCAGCCGAAACCCGCGTTCTACTCGGTCCTGAACACACTCATACAGCCCTGAGCAACGTCAGTAGAAAGGGGCGTCTAGGCTTCCCGCCTTTCCGAACATGGATCGACTTGCCATGCGCCTGTTCACCGTATGCGCGAAACGCAGCAGCGGAGGGCCGCGAACTACCTGAATGCGAGGCACAAGGTTCGCGTTGAATCCACTGAGAAAGCGGACGGTGCCGGGCGTTGGCGTCCCGTCGAAGTCGAACCCTCGGCCGCACGCCGCGGCGTCCTGCATGCCATGCCAGATTAACAGGCTGATAGCTCCGCTATGGGTCTGTGGAGCGCGGCTCGACAGCAGGTAGTAAGAGTTTTCGTGATCCCAAACGATCAGGATCGCTGCAAGCAGAAGACCCGCCGCGGAATAGGCTCCCAACACCTTGGCGGAATGCCGCTCCAGCGCCGTGATGCAGATGCGCCTCATCGCTTCGGACGTGTAAACATTGGCGACGCCACGCCTTTTGAGACCATGCTCGTAGAAGTGGAGGAACTGATCCAAATCGGACACTTCTCTTACAGAGATGCCGGCGTTCTCGGCGCTTCGAATAAGATTGCGAGTCTTGTCCCGCATATTGCTCCACAGCAGATCGCGGGACTGCCCAGGTGGCGTACGGAACGAGTAATCGAGCATGCAAGTAAAACCCAAGGTTTTAAGGTGTATGGCTGCGCTACTCTTCGGATCGAGTGTTTGCGCAAAGTAGTGCACCCGCGGTAACTGGGCAAGCAGCTCCCGGACGATTTCAGCTTCTCGGCGGAACTCCGCCACGTCCTTCCCGTTTCCTTTCAGGATTGCAGGCCCCAGCGAGCGCGTGAGCACGGGCTGAGTGGCTATCCGAACGCCGAGACGAACCTTGATCAAGTAAGGCCAGCTCGCGATGACCTTTCCATCATTCCTGATTTCGCTCCTCTGCCATCTTCCGTCCGTAGCGGCGTCGAGCCACCAATCCGAGTGGAAGATCGAATAGACAGAACCCACCTGGTCATCGGCCGCCTCTAAGTTAGTTGTCTTGGGAGATTGTGGCATTGGTGGAAGTCCCTCAAACTACTGCGTGCAACTTGTTTCGGCGTACATGGCTTTCGATGCTCCCGCGCCCAACTAATCTGATTTCTTTGTGGAATAGAAGGAGACCTGACAGTGGTGAACTATTTCGCACCCCGGGTTGCAGACAGTGTATCGAGTATGCGAAGAAACGCAGGCTTGGGACGATACTGGTCATCGAAAAGCAGAGCCGCACCTTGACCGGGATGGGCTTCCGGGATCCAGGAGTGCTTGTCGGTAAAGCCCCATGTTTGAAAAGCCGTACACGCAGATACCTTAAGGCAGATCTCAAGGATCCGCGCGTACGTGTCAGCCTGTTGCTGCAAATCGGCCGCGCTTGCATTGCCGCGGCTGTCGACAGGAACAGCAACGTCGACCTCCGTCATGTGGACCTGAAGTCCAAGCGCTGCCAGCCGTCGCAGGTTGCTCAAGAAACCTTCCGTGTTCGGATATCCATTGATGCCCAGGTGAAGCTGCAAGCCAACGCCGTTTACCGGAACGCCGCGCGCGAGCATGCCAGACAGCATGCGGTACATGGCGTCGAACTTCCTGCCAGGGACAAGGACATCGTTTTCGTTGTAAAAGAGAAGGGCATCCGGATCGGCCTTATGCGCCCAGCGGAACGCCTGGTCGATATAGCCCACGCCCGGCTGTCCAATGCCCGGCTGGTTGTACCAGATGGAGTCTTGTAGCGGGTCGCCGGGCAGTATACCCGGGTCCCGCAAGGCTTCGTTCACCACATCCCAGGCGAAAACCTTGCCGCGAAAGTGGCCCACGACCGTGCGGATGTGGTCGTGCAGCAGCTGCGCGATTATTGCGGGTTCAGCCTGTTTATATGGATCGAGCCACGCAGGATTGGCAACTCCCCAACATAAGGTGTGGCCTCGGACACTCATGTGGTGCTCGGTCGCAAGACGCACCAGCTCGTCGGCAGGTCCGAAATCGTATCGAGTCGGCTGCGGGTGAAGCGCCGCCCATTTCATCACAGTTTCCGGCTCTACCATGGCGAACTGCGTCGTAAGTGTCGCAACGTATGCGGGTTCGGTGGTGAGCGGGTCGGGATACGTGTATTCGTTGGCCAAAACCGCGGCCCCTATCAAGACTCCGCGCTTTTTGCCGGCCGCGCGGAGTGTCCCCGGTCCATCCTGCATAGTGGTGGCGAGAGGGAGACGCTGGGATGGCTGATAAGGCGCAGGTTGACCCTGGGTATATCGGAGCGCGCCGATTGCGGCACCCAGCAAGCCGGCAGCGAGCGCGCAAGAGGTAATGGGCCATGACCTCCTTTGCCCATGAGTGTTCGCTAAATTCACTTTGTGTCCTGCTCACGCATGGGGATCACTCTGAACGGGTGGCGGCTGACCAGATTCAGCGATTGACGGAGTAGATGGCGGCCCCGGCGAGCGTTCCCACAATCTGAGGCAAGTTGAAGACGAAGTTGCGGACGTTACTTGCCGGGACGTAGATGATATCGCCTGGACCAAGATTAAAGTCGTGCTCTTGTCCCTGGTAGAGGGCCCTGATGGAAAGATCGACGCGGGCGTAACTGTCCGCACTTCGTTGCAGGTACACAGCATTTTTCTCGCCGGAGGTGCGCGACGTCCCGCCCGCCATGGCAATGGCCTGCAGCACGGTAATGGATCCGTCATGCTGCATCAGGTAGCCGCCTGGATGCGCAACGTCTCCCACAACGTATACCATGCTGGCACGTGCTACGACGATGCGATCACCGCGCCTGACAGGGATATCGTGGTTGAGCGTGGCCGCGGCATCTTCCCGTGGCATGGTGCGCTCTTCTGTCGCGCCGTCAGGGTGTCGAATCGTGACGCACGTATCAGCCGTCAGCGTCAGGCCACCCGCTTCCGCGACGATGTCCAGCAGTGTTCGCGGCCCGCTAATTGGGTAATTACCCGGCTTCGCGACCTCCCCGGTGATCGAAACCCCATTGACGGCATAGGTAAGAATCTTTACCGAAACCTGGGGATCCTTGATGAAATCCCGCTCGCTGTATGCTTGCTCGATCGCATGGGCGGCGCTCGATTGAGTCATGCTCGCAACCCGGATGTCTCCGATCTGGGGCAGCTTGATTTGTCCATCGCCCTCAATGTCCACTTCGGCCAGGTACTCCGGGAGACCAAAGAAGGAAACGCGGATTGAATCTCCCGGGCTAAGCAGGACGTCAAGATTTTGCCGATCCGCCTTTTCGTTTGAGGGCGTCCGACACTGGGCATATCCGGATACAGGGATTAGCAGGCAAAACAGCAGCCCCAAGGCTAATGGCGAACTCTTCACCCTTGTCTCTTTCAACTTCATGGCTTTGCTCCAGCTTCCAGTTCGGCCGTTTACGTTGCTCATGCCAGACCTCGTTTGCCGGCCCGTTCGAATCTTCCATGGAGGTACTTGTACTCTGCCGACGCCGTATCCACTGCGTTACAGATCACCCCCAGGATCGGGGTGGATGTCTCTTGGATAAGACTGACGGCGCTGGCAAAAAGCGAATCCGAGATCGCCGCCGAACGCCCCACCAGAACGACAGCGTCTACATTGCCGGCGAGTCCGATTGCATCCGAGAGGGGAAGCACGGGAACCGAGTCGATCAGAATGTACTCGTAGCTCTTTGCCAGTGATGTGACAAGCGATTTGAACCTGACCGAGGAAAGCAGTTCCGATGGATGATCCGTCGCCGTACCGGCGGGCAGGAAGTCCACCGATCCCTGCCGTCGAATCGCCTGCCGGAAAGCCGCCAGATCCTCAGGCCCTGCCACCAGATCGGTCAGACCCGGCAGAGCAGCAGCATCGAGCGACCCACTAAGACCACCTCTGCGCAAATCGGCATCCATGACCAAAACTCTTGCCCCTTGCTGCGTGAGCAAGTTGGCCAGGTTGAAGAGGACTGTGGTCTTGCCCTCAAGGCGCGACGGACTCGTGATCATCAGCACCTTCGCTTGATGCGCGTGTGCAAGCCGACCCAGCGAAGTTCGGACCAACCTGCACGACTCAGTAAACCGGGATTGCGGCCCTTCTGTTGCCGCGTGTAGAAGCCGCTGCGGGACCCGTTTCTCGTTGGCACCTGAAGCAAAAGGCAGGTCAGAGGTCCTCACCAGGGGCAGCGTGCCCAGCAAGGGTGCGCCCGCCAGCCGCTGCATCGCCCCGCCATCGCGCACGGACCTATCCAGGCCTTCCTGAAGAAAGACGGCGAGCAGGCCCAGGACCAGGCCGCCCCCAAGAGCACCAGCCAGAATAAGCAGGCGGTTGGGGCTGGCCGGTGACGCGCTGACATGTGCCTCGTCAATAATGCTCACGCTATTGTCTTCTACGCCTGAGAGGACGTGGGTTTCCTTCGATCGCTCCAGAAGATGTTCAAACAGTTCGCGACTGGCAGCCGCGTCGCGATTGGCGAGCAGATAACTGTTCGCGTTCCTGCTCTCTCGACTTACCGCGCCCTCTTGTTCGCCGAGTTGGCGCTGCAGATCGGTATTCCGCTCTCGCGCCGTAGCAACGTCATTCTCCGCCCGCTTTCTCAGGCGGGATGTCTCGTCGTCGATTTCACGCTGCTGGGACGCGATCTCATCCTGAATCTGCTTCACCTGCGGATTATTTGATCCGTACTTACTGTTCGCCAGAGCAAGCTGACTCGAAAGAGCCGCCTTCTGTTGACGAAGTCCTTGAAGCGAAGCGAGTGCGTTGACGGACTCAGGCACGCTGGACTGGCCGGAGGTGCTGGACAAATTAGAGATGGCCTCGGGGCCCCCATTTGTCTCGATGGCATTCAGGATGGCCAGCTTGCCGTTTAGATTCTCCTGCTCGCTGACGGTTTGTTGATTCAAGGCTGCGAGTCGACTCAACGCCAGATTACGCGTGTCATCCGTCCCATAAATACCCGCATTCTGTTGCAATTCAGTCGCATGTTGTTGCGACATCTCCGCATTGTGGCGCAGTTCGTCCAGCTGGCGAGTCAGTGAAGCGTTACTGTCGTCCACCGCTTTGGTTCTCACTTGCTCGTTATAGGTAATGAAGTCGCTCACCAGATGGCTTACGATCTGGCGCGCCAGTTCGGGGTTCGGCGAGAGATAACCGATGCTGATCAGCCTTGACCCTGAAACGACCGACACATTCAGATGAGACTTGAATTGCTTGAGTACGGCCTCTCTGCGGAAGCGCGTTTCCGCCAGCGGTCGGCCCTGCTCACGGCTCAACTCTTCTCGATGACTCCGTCCAGCAGTCACCAGGTAGCCCGGCTTGCCCTCAAGGCTGAGCTGCTCGATAACCTGGAGCGCCAAATTGTCGGAGGTCAGCACACCGACGTATGTTTCCATCGTAAGGTTCAGATCCAGAGCATTATCCAGACCAGAGTCGCCTGCCGGTGCGGTCGACGCGGCGCTGTCCTGTCGCAGGAGTTGCAGTTGCGCTTCTGCCCGGTAACGGGTTTTCACCACTGCCAGATAAGCTGAAGCCAGCAACAGCGCAAGAATCACTGAACAGACCAGTAAGCGTCGACGGCGAAGGATCATGCAAATGATCGTCGATAGATCGAGATCAGGCTCGGTCGCAGCCTGCAAGTTCTCCGGCCGGGAAGGGTTCAGTGGAGTCATAGTTCCTTCTGTCGGTTCTCGGAAAGGCGAGTTCTTGGCCCATTAGAAGCGCGGAACATCCTTGAACGAGAGCTGACATCCATCTTGAGTTCTGAGTCCATGATAACTGGGACGACTGCGTTTCTAAGATAATAGTGAAAACACAACGTTGCTCTTTGGTAACTCAACTCCGTTTCCCTACAGCCGTTCTATAAGTCTGCATGGTGCTTGCAGCAATCTGCCGCCAACTTAAATCCTCAGACGCAAACCGGTGCGCTCGTGTCCGAATGGCATCCTGCTCACGCGGGCTCTGCAGAAGTTGAATGATGGTATCCGCCAGCTCGCGCGGATTCTTTGGTTCTACAAGAAGTCCCGTCTGGCCATCCGAGATCGCATCGGCAAGGCCGCCGACTCGAGAAGCGACTACAACGGCGCCTGTCGTGAAACCTATGGCCGAGACACCGCTCTGCGAGGCTTCGATGTACGGAAGCACCACAATGCTGCTGCTCTCAAACAGGCCGGCCACTTTTTGAGGCTCGATAAAGTCCTTGAGGACGGTGAGGCCGTCCAGCGATCCAATAAGATCGGCATTAGTGGCGAGATCGCCGCCCTTTCCCGCAATGATGAGGCGCGCCTCTGGGATGGTCGCCTTGATGACCGCGAAGGCCTGAAGAAGGTAGCGTAGTCCCTTGTACGGCCAGATTCTGCCAAAGAAAAGCAGTGTGTAAGGCTCACGTGGCTGAACCGCTATGCCGGCGTCCCTTGCGATCGTTTGAAACAGAGAACCCAGTTCTCCATGCGGTATCACATCGATCAGGTCCGCGCTGACATGAAAGCGCTTTGCGAGTTGAAGCCGCATCCCCTCGGTATGGACGATGAGATGCGTCGATCGCCAGAGGCTGATGGCCTTGCTGTACTGGAGCCCTGGTGCAGCATGGCCGTCTCCGGGATGAGGGACCACGTCGTGAATCGTGGTAACGAGCGTTGGAAAACGCGCGACCAAACTATACAGATCGTAGGCATAATCGAAAGTTTCCTGTACATGCAGGACGTCAGGCTTGGAGTCTGCTATCAGCTTAAAAGCATTGCGGATGGATAGAAGATTGGCTGGATGGCGTCGTCGCTCCGGCTTTGCAAACGAGCGTAATTGAAGGCGTGCGTCTGCCAGGACCGAACATTGGGCGGCGAGGCTCTCCGGATGGATAACCGTCACCTCGGCATGATCGGCCAGCGCATTGGCCAGTCCCATCACATACTCCGGAAAGCAGACATGAAACAGGGTTACCCTCACGAAGAACCTTTCATTGCGGCGGAACTCTACTCTAGCAGCACACCCGCCGGTAGGGCTAAATCGGGCGTAGAAACGGCAGCCAGCGAACAGCTACGGTAAGGAGATAGAAGAGCGCTGCGACGCCGGACAATGTCAAGACTTTTGAAGCAGAAGTTGATCGGACCTGACGATGCATCACGCCTCTTCCAATCACTAGGGATTTCAATCCAACGGAAAAGATCAGATTGGTAAGAATGCCTGCGTAGAGAATGCCGGAAATGCTGAAATGCCGCACCCAGAACAAGCCCAGCAACACATAGGTAAACGACTCAAGGATGGGCAGATAGAAACCCACTTGGTACGACCCCGTAGTGTCGATCCATAGATCATCGTTCATCTTGTAGATGTTCAACATGAGCAGGATCGCAAAGAGCGTGACTGCCCTGTGATCGTAGTTGACCGACCGATACAGCAAATGGATTGCCGAATCCACAAAAAGGTAAAAACCCATGCCGCACACTGCCGCCGCAGCGGCTACAAGGAGCGAAGTCTTTCTGTACAACGCGGCAAAATTCGCCCGCCCAAGATCAATCTGACGTTTCGCAATGCGGGCCGTCAATGTACCCCCGACGGCCAGGGAGAAGCTGAGTAGACCGGCGTAGATATATTGGTACTGCGCGTAGTAGCCGAGAAGCGAAAGCGAAGAGGATAAGAGCAGGATGATGTAGTCAGACTGATAACCAAACAGGTATCCAATGCGATGCGGAAGGACGAATCGCGCTCGGCTTCGAATGGACAGACGGGCATCCATGACCATCTCGCTTGAGGGTTCCTCGTCTCCGAGCAGGGGCAGGACCATGCGGCGCTGTAGCAGATACTCGCCTACGCCGACGATGGCTGTGCCTAAAGTAAGGCCCACAAAGGAATGCATGGCTCTGGCCAGCAGCACGCCCAGCGAAACTTTGAGCACGAAGCCGCAACCCAGCAGAAAGTTCCGTACCGGGACTCGGTCGGTTGCATTGAAATGACTCTGGTAGGGCAGAGCCATGAACGTGAGCATTGCAGAAATGCAAGTGAACAACAAGGAAAACGATAGCGGAACGATGGCAATCTGTTTGCGAAGCCAGAAGGACAGGCCTGCGATGATGAGGACGCAGATCGGTCCCAGGAAGCCGAGAATGCGCCAGACGTCCCTGCGCAATGCGTCGATGAGGGCCTTCACCTTGGTGCGTTCCCCAAGATGAGCGGGTGCAAACAGCAGGGAAGTGGTAGCGGAGGCCAGGCCGAGTTCAGCCAACAGAATGTAAAACGTAATCTGGTTGAGTAAGGCGATCAATCCGCCAAAACTTGCTCCAAAGGCATGGTTGGCAAACCGCAACTGATAGATGACGGCCAAGGCGCGTGCCACGAAAAGGAATCCGGCTGATCCTACCGACCGTAGCATGACGACAAGTCTTGAGTTCGGATTTGCCAATCACACTCCTCGGGAAGACAGATGCGAGATTTCGTTGGAATGAACCGCATGTGGAAGAGGCGACCGTGGCAGCTGAGAGAAAGGAAAAGCGACGGTCCATCCTTGCTGGTCGGATTGCTGATCGTACTGCGAGTCGGATTGCCGTTGAGCCAAGGAGGCCTTTGCAGCATGCACCTTGCGTTCGAGCGCTAGTGACGTTGAAAGAGTTACAAGCAGGAGATACGCAAGACCATCTCGCTTGATAAAGCCCGCTTCCGCGATGGCATGGATCAGGAAGCAGAAAAGGAAGGCGCAGGGCCAAAAGCCCGCGGCACTTCTGCGGAATCGCACGTACGCCAGAGAATCGTAAAGCATTCTCAAGACCATCATCGCGATCAGCCCTGACCCAACAACGCCAAACCCCAGCAAGGCCTCGAGATACCCGTTATGCGAGTGAGGAACGTTCCAACCCACAACCGACACCACCGAGCGTGACTCACCCTTCAAGCCTTGCCAAAATGCATCAAAACCGTAGCCCAGCCAAGGGCGGCGAAGGATGGCTTTCTCAACCTCACTCCAGATGACCGTCCGACCGGTCAGCGTTGGATCCTTGCCCAGCGTATCCAGTACCTGGACGTACAGGCTTGAAGCAAAAACGAAGATGCCGGAAAGAAGAGCCATTCCCAAAGCGGTGAGTGGGACTGCCTGAACCTTTCTGAATCGCAAGAGAAACAAGAAAGGAAGCGTGATGATTGTGGCCGCAATCGAGAGAAGCGCAGTGCCGGAATGAGCCCACGCAAGCATGGCGAGCGCCAGAAGGATGACTGACGCCCGGGCAAGCTGCTTACCTTGAAAGCGATAGGTAAGCCCAAGAAATAACAAACTGCCCATATACTCGCCGAAGATATTCTTGTGCTCCGTGAGTCCCCGAAAGTTCCCGGCGTGGGAAGGATCGAGCACCGCGGATGGACGCAGAACAAGACACACAAGGCTGGCACCGACCATCAGAAGGAGCGCTTGCATGAGCAACTGCTGGAACTCTTCAACTGAGTAGCGGCCGCCTAGATAGGCTCCAAAAACAGTCGTCGCGAGCAGGACACAGGCCCGCCGCATCGTTGTTCCCGGATCAACGCTCCACGCGGTGGAACACAAGGCATACGCCGCCATCAGGAGAAAGGGCCACGCCGCACCCAGGGAAACAAACATTCTGCGGTAACTTGCGAATGCGAAGTAAGCGCAGCCTGAGTAGATCAAGATCTCAACGAAGTCGACTGCGAGACTACCTCCATTATTACTGACATCGAGTCCGTTCTCGCGAAGGTTCGCACCTAGAAAAAGGCTCGAGAACGAACCCATCACCAGCAATAACAGCGCGAATATAACCACCTTCTCCAACAATCGTCGCATTTTGTCTCAGTTAATCCTATTCGTTTATGAAAAAGCTCCACGTCACAAGCATGGACGTCATTACCAGTGCTGCATCGAGGAGTACACCTTCAAGTATTCTGAACCGACGACCTCGGGAGCGCAGCGCATTTTGAGATAGTCGTGAAACAATTGCCCGTCTGCGTACAAAAGCTCCGGGTGGTCCAGCCATTGCTCCAGAGCTGCGCAAAGACCATCAACATCGCCAAATTGCAGACCATTTACAAGCCGAAGTCCCGGAGGCAGTGCATCGCGAGACCCGTCAACCGAGGTCAGAAGTGTCGGTAAGCCGCATGCGGCCGCTTCCACAACCGAGTTCGGAAAGCCCTCTCTTTCACTGACAAGTACGTTGAAAGAATAAGCCGTAAATCGCTCTGCTATGTTAGACGCAAAACCCGCGAGAGTGACGGAACTGCTAAGCTCCTCCCTGACAATCTGCGCCGCCAACGCCTCATGGAGCGAACCTTCGCCGAAGATGTCGAGGTGTGCTCTGAAACCTTTTCGCTGTAACCTCCCCCAAGCCTCAAGCAACGTATCCAGACCCTTCACTTTTTCAAGACGTCCTACCGCAATCACTCTGCGCTTTGCAAATACTGCCCTATCCGCCTGCTCGAGAGGGAAATCAACCGGGTTGTAAATGGTTGTAACATCGACGGCTCGGGTGCAACGTCGGAGGTATTCGGTCACCGACGGACTCACGCCCGTCATCACCCTGGGGGCGAACTCCTTGAACCACAACGCCTCACCGAAGGTGAGATGGCCGGTGAAGAGAACGGGAACGTGGGTCACGGACCTGAGCAGATGTGCATAGACTGCCAGGCGGCGGTGGTGGACGTGGATGACATCGAAATGCATCGCCTTGGCCCAGCGCGTGAAGTCGTAAACTGCGGGAAGCAATCCCCTGACGCCGCTCATGAGATTGAAGTAACGGTATCGTTCCGCGTTCGTCAGGCTGGCGTCCTCGTGCAGACTTTTTGCCCCGGCAAGTCGTTCGCAGCCCGCCAGATAAACTTCAACATCCTTAAACGCAGGGGCCTTCAGGAGCCGCTTGATTGCAAGCGTGATCCCGCTTCCCCGGTAGAAGTTATCGTTCAGGATGCAAATACGCATTACAGGTCCTCGCGAGCAGGGAAGATCCGGCGCTCATCTTTCTTGATGCCCGTGTGGATAGTTAGACGATGACACGCGTCCGTGACGTAGTCAATCACCCCGGCGTTTTTGCAGCCTCTTGCAAGTAGCTCTTTGCTGGCGGGTGACATCGGGTTGGCGGATCGCCGTCAGTCTGCAGGATGCGGCCTCGGATTGCCTGCCAGAGTAACCATCTTTGGTAACCGATTGCACAATCCGTGCATAAGGTCTATAACCAATTTAGGTGATACGCCTTTAGGGTCAGGTGGCCCTGGATAGCCTGCTGCGCCGTCGTACATCGGGCATCTTGCCACACAGCATAGTGTAATCCAGGAGCAGTTATGGGTTTGCCCCAGCGGGAATATGTTAGCGAGTACTTCAGCAATCCAAGGGCAGACGAGCCATTGCAGTTCGATCTGTCTCGTTTCTTCGAGATCTCCGTGCACTCGATGACCATGCAGGATCTGCATGATGCCATTGAGCAGTCCATCAACCGAGACGAGAAGGTGCTGATCGCCAACCACAACATGCATAGCCTGTACCTTTGGCACAAGGAGCGAAGCCTGTACGTCGAAGGTATCTTGCAGCGCTTTTATAAGCGTGCAAAATGGACTTATATCGATGGCATGCCCATCGTGGCGCTCGCAAAGCTTCACGGATTTCAGGTGCGAAGGGAACACCGGGTCGCCTACAACTACTCGCTTCCCTATCTGTTGCAGTTGGCGGTTTCAGAGGGGTGGCGCATCTACTATCTCGGTTCGACTGAGTTTTCCTCCGCCAAGGGCGGTGTGATCCTGCGAGAAGAGTTTCCGGGCCTGCAACTCCGCACCCGGCATGGCTATTTCAAAAGGGATAAGGGCAGTACCGAAAGCGAAGCGGTGTTGGCAGATATCGCCTCGTTTCGCCCACATATCCTCATGGTAGGCATGGGTATGCCGATCCAGGAAACCTGGATTGAAGAAAATTTCGATGGAATCCAGGCCAATGTGATCATGAATTCAGGGGCCGCTCTGGACTATATTGCTGGCACCCTTCCTCTTCCCCCGGAGTGGGTAGGACGCATCGGCTTTGAGTGGCTATATCGTTTGGTCAACGAGCCCGTTCGGCTTGGAAGTCGCTATCTCGCGGAACCTTGGTTCATCTTGGGCAGTGTCCTCAAGCATAGGCTGGCTCGATTGAAGGTCACTAGGTTCTTGTTCTCGCCGTTCCGGTAATCACCCGTATCATGGAAGAAGCCAGTGCGACGAGATGTAGCTCGGACTGGCTCTCGGGGGATATTCATAGGTGAGGGTCACGATCGTTGATATAGGGCCGCCTTATTACACGATCGGCCTTGCGAATGCGCTCGCATCATTGTGCCAAGTAACGGTCGTACATTCCAAAACGTTCTCACATACGTATCGTCAACTCGCGAAACCTGGTGTGGTATGCGTTGCGGTGGCAGAATCCCGAGCTTCTTCACGGTCGGCAAAAGTGTGGAACGAAAAGGATCTGTCTCGGATCATCGAAGAGACGAGGCCGGATTTACTTCACGTTCAGGAGACATTCCAATACAGTGCGGAGGTATATAGCGCATTCATGCGCTTTCCTATACTCGTCATGACAATCCACGACGCCGTCGCCTTCGCGCAAAGGTCGCATGCGACACCGGGGAACCGCTCAAGCCAAGCACTCGAATGCTGGCGACATGCGCATCTAATCGTTCATAGCGCTGGTATACGCGATCAACTCATCGCGAACTCCGGCATCTCTCTGGCCAAAATCGACATCATCCCGCATGGCGAGTTGGGTTCTTTATACAAGCTTCTTGCAGCGCCCGAACACTCAAGGAGTGAGCGGGACCCATACGGCTTGCTCTTTTTTGGAAATGTTCGCCGTCACCGAGGACTGAGCGTTCTGCTGGAAGCTTTCAAGAGAATAAATCTTGAGATTCCTCAGTCGCATTTAGTCATATGCGGGCATGGTGCCGCCAGGCTGGATCAGTATGACCAGTTACTGGAAGGATCTGCAAACGTTGAAGTCGGGGAGCGTGTAGTGGACGAAGACAGGGTCTACAAACGCTTTAGCTCTAGCAATATAGTGGTGCTGCCTTACACCGAGGTTTCCCAGAGCGGGGTGGCGGCCATAGCTTTTACAAGCGGAACCATTGTGGTTGCGACCTGTGTTGGCAGCTTCGAGGAAATGATTACCAATGGTAAAACGGGTATCCTAGTAGCTCAACAGGATCCTGACGCGCTCGGCCTGGCAATCCTGCGCCTTTTGCAGAAATCCTCGCTGCAGGATTCCATCAGAGAGTGCGCTATGACGCTAGGAACGACCACCCTGAGCTGGCCGACGATCGCTGAAAGCACGATGTACACCTATCGTGTCGTCATAGTTTCACGCGCCAAAAAAGAGGATAGAAGCTGTTCGGTAGGATGTGGAGCAAACACAAAATGGTGGAGGCGGTGGGAGTCGAACCCACGTCCGAAACTACCTTCAACAGAGAGCTTTCATGCTTTTCCACGTTCATTTTTGTCTCGTCATCGACGCTAGGAACGGGCGAAGAAACGTTGACGACCAGCCTGATCGATCTCGTCCGACCCGCTCAGACGGAGCAGGGAAGACCAGCCTACTGTGCGACGATCGGTACAGGCCCGTAGGCGAAGCTTGAGCGATCGGCCGCTTAACTAATTAAGCAGCAAGAGCGAACTGAGGTTCGGCACTTATAGTTTTGGGCGCGATTACGGGTGTACCCACCCCGGCATGCCTCTCTGCCGCTAGCAATCCCGTCGAAGCCGTGACGCCCCCATTGTTGAGGCTGGCCCAAACATTGCGTTTGGCACTCAAAGAACTACTATAAGTATACGCGCTTTATGCGAATGCCATCACGACTGCGCCGGCCGTAATCAGCCCGCCACCCACAATCTTCATCGGGGAGAGCGTCTCCCCCAACAGCAGCCACGCAAACAGAATCACCAACACCACGCTCAGCTTGTCCACAGGAGCCACGCTTGAAGCTGGACCAAGCTGCAGCGCGCGAAAATAACACAGCCAGGAGCACCCCGTAGCCAGTCCGCTCAGCACCAGAAACATCCAGCTGCGACGGTCGATGCCTGCCATCTCGCCGTGCTTGCCCAACCCGAGCGCCACGGCCCACGCGAACACCAGCACCACCGTCGTCCGAATGGCCGTGGCCAGGTTCGAATCGATCCCCTTTACGCCAACCTTGGCCAGCAACGCTGTTGCCGCCGCAAACATGGCCGAAAGCAGCGCCCAACCCAGCCACCCCACTACATGGCCGCTTTCTCGAGATCCACGTTCATCCACTCGCCCTTTTCGATGGCCACCCGGATCTGTGCCGGCGTCCGTCCCAGCTTCGTCTGCTGGTAAGCAAAGACGCCCTCCTTCATACAGGTGGAGCACGCCGCCCCGTGCGTCCCCTCAAAGCAGGAGTGCAGGCTGTTGTGACCCATCTCGCGGTCGCACCGGCAGTAGCACGGTTGCTGGTGCAACACGGCAGGAATCTTCGCCGCCATCTTGTACGCCGTTACCTGGTAGGCATGGGTAAAGTAGGGCCCGGTCAGCTGCTGCCCGCTCAAGATTGGAGCCAGTGTCCGCGTCGGAGCCGCCGCGTTATAGGCCGGCACATCGTCTGCCGGGTTCGACCACTGCGCCGAAGCCACCAGAGCCACCAACCCGAGCATCGCCACACCAAGAAACTTCTTCATGCCCTTATCTTAGAAGCCCTTGGCACACCAAGTAAACTAGCCCAACCGGCATGCGGCTTCGTTCCGATATCTTCGACACCCTCCTCTGCATCCTTGCCGTGCTCGGCCTCGGCTGCTCCCTCATCCCGGATTTCCGCCACGTAGCGACGATCGACTATGTCGCCACCGACTTCAAAACCCTCTATGCCTCCGCGACTCTGCTCCGCCAGCACCAGGATCCCTACAGCCTTGCCTCGCTTCCCCCCATCTTCCAGCGCAACGGCGTCGTGGAGCCTACCACCTGGTTCGGCCGCTATCCTGTCTACCCACCCTTCACCCTCGCCCTGCTCGCTCCGCTCACCCGCCTGTCCATGTCCGCAGCGGCGCAGGTCTGGTTCGCCCTTTCTCTACTGGTCTATGCGTGTGCCTTGGCGGCGGTCCTCGCAGCCGCGCGGCGTCGCGGCCTCGCCTTGCCCTGGCGGATCGCTCTCCTTGTCGGCGCGCTCATCCACCCCTACATTGCTTACGCACTCAATGTGGGGAACGCCTCGGTCCTGTGTGCTTCCCTCGCGATCTGCGCTTGGATGACGCTCGAGCGCGTGCCTCTCGGTTCCTGGGTGGCTCCCGCCGCGCTGCTCACTTGCGCAGTTCTGCTGAAGCCGCATCTCGCTCTCTGGGTTATTCTCGCGCTTCTTCTTTTTGCCGGCTCAAGCGCGCGGACAGCCTCGCTAGCCGCCGTTGCCTTCTCCTCCACCGTTAGCCTCATCTCGGCCGTCTTTCTAGCCAGCCGCGGCACATTCCAGACAACTTACAGCAGCTACGCCGCCATTCTTGCCGCCGAGCAGGGAAGCGGCTCCATGTCCCCGGCCAGCCGCGAGCTTCTGCCGCTGCCTGCCCAATTTACCGCCTTGCAGTGCCTTACCGGCCTCTTTTTCTCCCCGATCTTTAACTACGCCTTCAGTTTTTGCGCCCTTCTGCTTCTTGCAGGGTGCCTTCTCTGGGCAGCGCGAGCCACCCGCACTCGACCACTTACCCCTGACCAGGCCGCCCTGGCCGTCTCCGCTGTTGTCGCCTTCGGCCTGCTCGCAACCTACCATCGGGCCCACGACAGCATCCTTCTGCTTCCGCTTTTCCTCTGGAACATCACCGACATTGTCAGGCCCGGCCCACTCCGATCCCGCATAGCCCCTACAGCGGTTCTTTTGCTTTTCGTGATCGCGTCCATCCCGGTCCACGAGGGCCTGTTTGCATTCCGCCAGGCGGCTCTCCTCATGGTTTGCCTCACGTTTCTTCTCGTGTGCCTGACTTGCCTCCAGGCAAAAAAAGGCGGCATGAACGGTACTCTGTTCATGCCGGGAGGCCAGTGACGCAACTTGGATCAGCCGGCAACCCACAGCTGAAAATCGTCTCGGAGCAGATTGGCTCTCGATGAATTGAGATTACCACCGCTAGCCAAAAAAATCTACTTCAATTCATATTTAACAGAAATATTTATCCCTTATTCGGAATAGCTGTCTCGGCCGTACTCGTCACCGGCACGGGCAGGCAGCTTTCCAGGGTCTCCAAAGGCTGCATACTGCAGAGGGTGAACGAAGCGGAAGCCTGCGCGATCGCCGCAATCCCTGCCCGAAGCTCGCTCCATCGTCCCAGCGGTACTCGTTCGAAAACTGCCACAATGCGGGGGTCGAACTGGCGTCCCGAGCAGCGCAGGATCTCGTCTCGCGCCTCGGCGAAGCTGCGTCCACTACGATATGGGCGGTTGGATGTAATCGCATCCAGCGTATCGGCAATGGCAAAAATCCTGGCACCCAGCGGAATCTCCTCGCCCCGAAGACCTCGCGGATACCCGCTGCCGTCGAAACTCTCTTGGTGCGCATACACAATCTCGCTCGCTTCGCGCAGAAACGGAATTTTCCGCACAATCTGGTAGCCGCGCTCGCAATGCTCCCGCATCACCGCCATCTCTTCGTCATTCAGCTTGCCCGGCTTCAATAGCACACTGTCCGGCGTAGCAATCTTGCCGATATCGTGCAGAAACGCACCCCGCGCAATTACCCGCAACTCCTCCGCATTCATCCCGAGTTCCCGCGCAAGCGCTATCGTGTAGGCAGTCACCCGCCGCGAGTGGCCCTCCGTTTCAGCGTCGCGCAGGTCAAGCGCGGCGCCCATCGCCTCAAGTGTCGTATCGTAGCTGCGCTCGAGATCCTGCATCGTCGCCCGCAACCGCGCCGTGCGGGCAGAAACGATCTCTTCAAGATTTTGCCGGTACAGCACGTTCTGCCGGCGCAACCGCCCATGCTCCATCGCGCGTGTAACCACACCCAGCAACTGCGCCCGCTCAAAGGGCTTCAGCAAATAATCAATCGCCCCGCGGCGAAACGCATTGGTTGCCACATGGATGTCATGGACCGCCGTAAACATCACCACCGGCGTCCCTGGATGGTCGACGCCAATCCGGTCAAGCAGGCTCAATCCATCTACCCCGGGCATCATTACGTCCGACATCACCAGGTCGAACGCCGGATCTTCCTTCAACTGCTTCAAGGCCTCTTCCGCCCCGTTCGCCGTCGTGGCCAAATAACCGTCGCGGCCGAGCAACTGGGCCACGATCCCGCGCACAGCCGCTTCGTCGTCCACCACCAGCACCCGTCCCTGCGCCATCAAAACCATCCTGCAGCGCAAGGCGCCACAAGGGCTCCATCGGCTCGGAAAGCTCTCAGCAACAGCCTGCGGACAAACGAAAACGCGCCTCGTGAAAGAGACGCGTCGCCGGTTTCGGAACAACCTCTTACATGTGAGCCTTCAACCACTTCTCCGGATTGTCGACGTTCCCGCCCTTGTACCCGATCCGGTAAGTAAACGTGCCTCCGGCCAGCGATTCTTCCTCGCCATTTGCATACACGCAGACAACAGTATGAATCTTCTGCGCTACCGCCGCCTTGCCGGCCTCGGTCCGGCACACGTTCGTAATCGCATCTCCGGCGTTCTGGATCAATCCCGAAGGATTGGTCTGCGAGCCATTCTGCAAGCCACCCGGTGAGTGCACAAACGAAGCATAGTTGATGGTGAACTGGATGTGCGTGCCTCCGCAACTCGCGTTCACCTGCTTCTGGTAGGTTTCCAGAAATGCGTTATCCTTGGCAATTTCATCCTTGTCCGCCAGGTTCTGCCCAAATGATGGCAACGTCGCCATCACCATGAATGCCACTGCCGCCCATCCAAAGGTCTTCTTCATATCTACACTTCCGTTGAGGAAAGCTATTTAGTTGCATATTACTCAACCTGAGACGCAGAAGATTCCTGCCAAGTAGCTTCGCGCCACAGCTAAATTGTGCAGCTCGCGATGAAGGCGCACGTGCCGGCAATCAGCCCTGCTTTCTTACGCCTCTCTTCCGTGCCACCCAGCCATCCTTGTTCATCTGCCGCGACCGCCCGACCGCCAGCGCCCCTGCCGGCACCTCCATCGTCACGCACGACCCAGCCGCCACATACGCGCCCGCCCCAATCGTCACCGGCGCCACCAGCGTCGAGTCCGACCCCACAAACGCCCCATCCCCAATCCGCGTCAGGTGCTTGGCCGCCCCATCGTAGTTGCAGGTAATTGCGCCCGCGCCGATGTTCACGCCCGCACCGATCTCCGCGTCGCCCAGGTAGTTCAGATGGTTCGCCTTTGACCCCTTGCCCAGGGTCACCTTCTTAGTCTCCACAAAGTTACCCACATGCGCCCCTTCGCCGATCCGGCTTTCCGGTCGCAGATGCGCATACGGACCAAGCACCGCGCCATCGCTCACCTCCGCCCCGTCCAGCACGCATCCGTTACGCACCAGTACGCCGTTGCCCAGAACCGAGTGCTGCACCACCGCGTACGAGCGAATCCTGCACTCCGTTCCGACACGGGTTGCGCCCAGCAACTGCACGTAGGGCTCAATCACCGTGTCCGCCCCAACCTCGATTTCCGCGTCGATCACGCAGGTTTCCGGGCGAAAAATCGTCACCCCCTGGGCCATCAGCCGCCGCGCCGCAGCCAGTCGCATGGCTGCATCCAGATGCATCATCTCCGCGATTGTGTTGGCCCCCAGCACCTCGTCCACGCTGTCGGCCTTCACCGCCACGACGCGTTGTCCGTCGGCCACCAGCATGGCGGCCACATCGGTCAGGTAGAACTCGCCATGCGCGTTGTCGGTCGAAAGGGAATCGAGCTCGCCGAACAGGGCTGCGGTGTCAAAGCAGTAAATGCCCGAATTGATTTCAGGCGCGGCCATCTGCTCCGGTCGCAGCGCTTTCTGCTCTACAATGGCCGTCACCTCCGCTCCATCGGCCGTCGTCCGCATCACTCGGCCGTATCCTGTCGGGTCCGCGGGCACGGCGGTCAGAATCGTCATGGCCGCTCGCTCCCGCAGGTGCGTCTCGCACACCGCGCGAACCGTTTCCGGCCGGATCAGCGGCACATCTCCGCTCAGCACCAGAAGGTTTGCCGGTGCTTTTACCCCGCCCGCAGCGAAGAACGCCTTCACCATCTGCAGCGCGTGTCCCGTACCCCGCTGTTCGGGCTGCAGGACAAATCGAACGCCCGTAGCTTCCACCGCCCCTCGCACCCGGTCCGCCTCGTGGCCCACGATGCAGTAAATCTGATCTGCGGGCACGACAGCCTTTGCCGCCGCAATCACGTGCAGCAACAACGCCCGCCCACCAATCTCGTGCAGCACCTTCGGCCGCTTTGACTTCAGCCGCGTCCCTTTGCCCGCAGCCATAATCGCGATCCCAAACCCATCCACTATTCTACCTGCATCCATAGTCGTCATCGACTCAATCTTATCCTTGTCTCCTTCTTTGCCCCACGCGCATAATCAACCCAGAGGATCCCCACTGCCATGGCCACCGCAGCCCTCATCACCGCCAGCGAGTACCTCCGCAGCAGCTTCGAACCCGACGCCGAGTTCGTCGACGGCCATATCGAGGAAAGACCTATGGGAGAACGCACACATAGCGCGCTCCAGAAGCGTCTCCTCTTCCTTCTCAGTACGCTTGCCTGCGAGCCCTACTTTGAGTGCATTCAGGAACTACGCGTCCAGGTCACCCCCACCCGGTTCCGCGTTCCCGACGTCTGCCTGCTTTCCACCTCTGCACCTTACGAAGAAATTGCCACGGTCCCACCCCTGCTGTGCATCGAGGTCCTTTCCCCCGAAGACACCATGACCCGCACCCTCGTCCGTGTGCAGGATTTCCTCACGATGGGCGTCCCCGAAGTCTGGATCGTCGACCCCGAACTCCGCACCATCCATGTCTGCGCCGGCGATACGCTCACCTCCCATCGGGAAGGCGAGTTGCCCGTCCCGCAAGCGCCCATCACCGTCCCGCTCGCCGAAGTCTTCCGCGTTCTCGACCCCAAGTAGCAGCCCCCACGAGGTTTGCCATGGCTACCGCAACGATCACGCCTTTCCTCTCCATCGAAGAGTATCTTCACACCACTTACCGGCCAGACGTCGATTACGTCGACGGCCACATAGAGGAGCGTAACCTGGGCGAGTTCGATCACGGCAACCTGCAGGGAATCTTGTTTGAAGTCTTTCGGCGCAATCGCAGACTCTGGCAGGTGCGCCCCGCACTGGACTGCCGCGTTCAAGTCTCGGCTACCCGCTTCCGCGTTCCCGATGTGTGCATCGTCTCCGCGGTCTTTCCCAAGGAACAGATCATTCGCCACACCCCGATGCTCTGCATCGAAATCGTCTCGCCCGAAGACACCCTCGCAAAAGTGCTCCGCCGCGCAGAAGACTTCTTCGCCATGGGCGTCCCCACGGTATGGGTCGTGAATCCCCGCACCCGCACGGTGCACATCCGCTCCAACGGCCTCGATAGCACCCAGACCGCGGGTAGTCTCACCCTGCCAGGAACGCCGATCGCCATCTCCCTAGACGAAGTCTTCAGCATTCTCGACGAAGAGTAACGCGCCTGAACGATTGAAGGAGGTAACCCATGGCCACCGCAACTACCACACCCTTCCTCTCGATAGCAGAGTACCTCCACACCACCTACCGGCCCGATGTCGATTACGTCGACGGCCATCTTGAGGAGCGGAACCTGGGCGAATATGATCACGGCACTCTCATCCTGCGCATTGCAAGGCTGCTCGACGATGGTTGTGACGCATGGAACATCCGCGTAGGCGTCGACGTTCGCCTGCAGGTTGCGCCTAACCGATTTCGTGTTCCCGACATCTCTGTCACAAGCCGTGCTACCCCCAAGGAGCAGATTCTCCGGCATCCTCCGCTACTCTGCATCGAGGTGCTCTCTCCTGAGGACACCCTGCGTGAGATGGCCGAGCGTTGCGGCGACTACCTGGCCATGGGCGTCCCGACAGTCTGGATCTTCGATCCCGCCACCCGCCAGGTGCACGTTTTAGGCCTTCCCCACGGGGAAATCCGAACCACCGGTTTTCTGGCTCTTGTAAACACGCCGGTGGTGCTCGATATCCGCGAGGTCTTCCTCGTCCTCGATCGACCCTAACGCCGCTTGCGCCTCACCCATCCCACCATCGCCGCTCCGGCCCCCACCACGCCGTACCCCAGCCGTTTCCAACCATTCTCCGCCTCGGCTTTCACGCTGCCCACCACGTTGCTCAGAAACATCTGCCGCGTCCACGCATTTCTCGCCGCGCCCGGACCGCGTCGTTCGCAGCAGCTTGCCGCCTTCGCCCAGTCTCCACTTTTCACTGCCTCCAGTAACCGAGGAAAGCCCTCCAGCAGCCCCGCCGGTCCCAGGTTGTAGATCATGTCCAGCAGCGCCATCTTCACCTCGTCGGGCAGCCTGTCGTACCCCGGCAACGCCTCCCGCAACTTGCCTTCGAAGCCCGACAAAACGCTGCGCAGCAGGGAATCGATTTCCGTCTTCGGCAGTTCAGGGCCACCTGCTCTGCGATAGAACAGGGCCGCACGTCCCATTGGCAGTCCATCCACCCGCCCGTATTCAGCGCCGATCTCCGCTCCCGTCGCGGGCACTCCATTTACCGCAAAACCCAGCCGGCAGGCCGCCGCTGCATTCGGCAACATCAGCCCGATCCCCACCGTCACCTTGCCTACCGTATCCCGGTACATCCACGGGATCGATCCCTCGAACTGCTCCAGTTGCGCCAGCGATCGATCCAGGTAAGTCCCCATTCTGCCAGCCTAACAGTCTAAAAAACAGACGTAGGAAAAGTACGCCTTGACAAAGTGAACGCGCGTTCACTAAGCTCCACAACGTCGGTCACAATGCACTTCGCGGAGCCAGAAACCACCATGTCCAGCACCACCGCCTCTCAACAGCCAGCCCGTCAAATTACCAAAGTTGCCGTTCTCGGCGCCGGAACCATGGGTTCACGCATCGCCGCCCACTGCGCCAACGCCGGCATCCCTGCGGTTCTGCTGGATATCGTTCCCCCCGGTACTGCTCCCGACGCATCCAAGGTCGAGCGCAACAAGTTCGTCCTCGCCGCCATGGAAGGCCTGAAAAAATCCAAGCCGGCTGCCTTCTTCTCGCCCGACGTCGCCAAACTCCTCACTATTGGCAATTTTGACGACGACATGGCCCTCATCGCTTCCTGCGACTGGATCATCGAGGTCGTCGCCGAGAACCTCGAAATCAAGCGCGCTCTGCTCGCCAAGGTCCTCGTCCATCGCGAGCCCGGCACCATCACCACCACCAACACCTCCGGCCTGCCGATCGCCGAGATCGTGGAAGGACTCGACGAAGACCTCCAGGCTCACTGGTTCGGCACTCACTTCTTCAATCCGCCGCGTTACATGCGCCTGCTCGAAATCATCCCCACCTCGAAGGCATCGCCGGAAGACATCGAGGTGGTGGCCCATTTCTGCGACCAGCGCCTGGGTAAGGCCATCGTCCGCTCATTTGACCAGCCCAACTTCATCGCCAACCGCGTCGGCAATTTTTCGATGGGCAACGCCATCCACCTCATGCAGAAGCAGGGCCTTACCATCGAGGACATTGACACCCTCACCGGCAAGCCCATCGGCTGGCCGAATTCCGGTACCTTCCGGCTCGGCGACATGGTCGGGGTCGACGTTATGACCAACGTCGCCAAAAACTTTACCCGCCAGTCCGCCCGCATCCATGACGAGCGGCCTGACGTCCAGTCTGCCCCCTTCATCGATACCATGCTCGCCAACAAGTGGCTCGGCGACAAGACCAAGCAGGGCTTCTACAAAAAGATGGGCAAGGGTGACGATGGCCGCGATCTGCTGCACGTCCTTGACTGGCAGACCCTCGACTACCGCGCCGCCAATCGCCCCTCGTTTGCTGCCGTTGAGATGGCCAAGCCGGTCGAAGACACCCGCGCCCGCATCAAGCAGCTCCTGCACACCGACCCCGCCAACGACAAGGCCGCGGCCTTCTACTGGCCTTACCTCACCGAACTCTTCACCTATGCGGCCAACCGTCTCTCGTCCGACGGCTCGCAACCCGCCGAGGATATCGTCGCGATCGACCAGGCCATGAAGACCGGTTACAACTGGGAGCTTGGCCCCTTCGAAATGATGGATGCCGCCGGCGTCCGCGAAACCACCGAAAAGATGAAGGCGCAGGGCCTGCCGGTCAGCCCCAACGTTGAGAAGCTGCTTGCCGCCGGAGGCGAGACCTGGTACAAGGACGACGCCTCCACCTCCTCCGGCCGCGTTTTCTTCGACCCGCTCACCGGCGTCTACAAACCCGTCCAGATCGCCGAAGGCATCACCACTCTGGCCACCATCAAGAAGAGCAGGGGCGTGGTCAAGAAGAACTCCAGCGCCTCGCTCATCGATCTCGGCAACGGCATCGCGGCCATCGAGCTCCACTCCAAGATGAACGCGCTCGGCCAGGACATCGTCAGCTTTGTCACCCAGACTCTCAAGCCAGGCTCGGACGCCGTCAACAACTTCTCCGGTTTCGTCATCACGGGCGATTCCGCCAACTTCTCTGTCGGCGCCAACCTCATGCAGCTCGTCCTCGCCATCCAGGAGGAAGAGTGGGAAGAGGTCGGCCAGTCGGTCAAGCAGTTCCAGGGCATGACGCAGTCCATCAAGTTCTGCCCCCGCCCGGTCGTCGTCGCGCCTTACGGGATGACGCTCGGCGGCGGCTGCGAAATGAGTCTCCATGCCGCTGCCCGCCAGCCCTACGCCGAGCTTTACATGGGCCTGGTCGAAGCCGGCGTGGGCCTCATCCCCGGTGGCGGCGGCTGCAAGGAGCTCGCCATCGCGTCGGTCGCCGCGGCCAACTCCATCCGGCCCGATTCCCGCGGCGAAGGCGTGGAAATCTTCGCCGCACTCCAGAAGAACTTCGAACTCGTCGCCAAAGCAACCGTGTCCACCTCCGTAGCCGACGCCCGCGCTTTCGGCTACATCAAGCCGTCCGACCTCACCACCATGAACCGCGAGCGTCTCGTCACCGATGCTGCGGCCCGCGCCCTCGCCCTGGCCGAAGCCGGCTACACCGCGCCCGCGCCAGTCACGATCGCTGCGCCCGGAGCCAACGCGCTCGCCACCCTCAAGCTGGCCGTCTACACCATGCACCAGGCCGAGTTCATCTCCGACCACGACGCCAAGGTCTCCAACTGGGCCGCCTACTGCCTTACCGGCGGCAACGTAACTCCCGGCACCATGATCAGCGAAGAGTATCTTCTCGACCTCGAACGCGAGGCCTTCCTGTCTCTCTGCGGTGAGAAGAAAACCCAGGAGCGTATCAGTCACACCCTCAAGACCGGCAAACCGCTCAGGAACTAAATAGCTACACGCTTCGTCTCGCTTAAGGGCACGGCTTTAGCCGTGCCGATCAGCCACAGAACCTCCGGGCTTTAGCCCCTGAGGGCCTTTCCCGAGCATCACCGAGGTCACCACAATGAATGAAGTCGTCATCGCCTCCGCAGTCCGCACCGCCGTCGGCAAAGCTCCACGCGGCACGCTTCGCACCACCCGCCCCGACGACATGGCCGCCACCGCCATCACCGGCGCCCTCGCTCGCATCCCGCAGCTCGACAAGGCCGAGATCGAAGACGTCATCATCGGCTGCGCCACGCCCGAGGCCGAGCAGGGCATGAACGTCGCCAAGATTGCCGCCTTCCGCGCCGGCCTCTCGAACGACGTCTGTGGCATGACGGTCAACCGTTATTGCTCGTCCGGGCTTCAGTCGATCGCCATCGCCGCCGACCGCATCAAGGGCGGCGGCGCAGACGTCCTCGTCGCCGGCGGCACGGAAAGCATGTCCTTCATTCCCTTCGGCGGCAACAAGATCACCGTCAACCCCTGGCTAGTTGAAAACAACCCCGGCAGCTATCTCTCGATGGGCCTGACCGCCGAAAACGTCGCTAAGCACTACGGCATCACCCGCGAAGAGATGGACGAATTTTCCTATCACTCGCACCGCAAGGCCCTCGAAGCCCAGGCCGACGGCACCTTCGAGGACGAAATCGTCGCCCTCGACGTCGAGTCCGCCATCCCCGGCAAGGACGGCAAGACCACACCCGTCATCACCAAGTTCATCAAAGACGAGGGCCCACGTGCCGATACCAGCGTCGAAGGCCTCGCGAAACTTCGCGCCGTCTTCCACGCCAAGGGCACCGTCACCGCCGGCAATTCATCCCAGACCTCGGACGGTGCCGCCGCCACGGTCGTGATGAGCCGCAAGCGCGCCGACGAGCTCGGCATCAAGCCCATGGGCCGCTTCATCGCCTTCGCGGTCGCCGGCTGCGACCCTATGGAGATGGGCATCGGCCCCATCTTCGCCATCCCCAAGGTTCTCAAGATGACCGGCCTCACTCTCGACGACATCGGCGTGATCGAGCTCAACGAGGCCTTCGCCTCACAAACACTTGCCATCCTCAAGGTTCTTGGCATCGATCAAGCGAAGGTCAACCCCCACGGCGGCGCCATTGCGCTCGGCCACCCCATGGGCTGCACCGGAGCCAAGCTTACCGCCACTATCCTGCGCGAAATGCAGCGCAAGAACCACCGCTACGGCATGGTCACCATGTGCGTCGGAGGGGGCATGGGCGCCGCCGGTATCTTCGAGAACCTCAACTAACCTTCACCGCAGGCGTCTTTGGTCTTGCTGTTGTCTGTTCTTTATTGTCATCCCGCAGGGATCTGCTTTTGTACTTTCTAACAAGTCTCAGTTCCTTCAGTCCCATACCCGAGGTAACACCATGGCCACAATGACCGCACCCGCCCCCACCTCCGCCACTCTCGCCACTCCCGGCGGCGCCTTCCTTATCACCAATCCCACCCCCGAGTCCTGCTTCTTCCCCGAGGACTTCACCGAAGAGCATCGCCAGATCGCCGACACCACCATCGCCTTTGCCGCCAAGGAAGTCCTGCCCGCCGTCCCCGAAATCGAAGCCAAGAACTTCAACGTCATCAAGGGTCTGCTCAAGAAAGCCGCCGACCTCGGTCTCACCGCCGTCGACATCCCCGAAGAATACGGCGGGCTCGAGCTCGACAAGGTCACCTCGGCCATCATCTCCGAGCACAACTCCACCAACGGTTCCTTCGGCGTAGCGCTGTCCGCCCACACCTCGATCGGCACCATGCCGCTGGTCTGGTACGGCAACGCCGCGCAAAAGGCCAAGTACCTCCCCGGCATCGCCGATGGCTCCATCATCTGCGCCTACGCCCTTTCCGAATCCTCCTCCGGCTCCGACGCCGTCAACGCCCGCACCAAGGCCGTCCTGTCTGAAGACGGCAAGACCTTCACCCTCAACGGCGAAAAGCTCTGGATTTCGAACGGCGGCTTTGCCGATCTCTACACCGTCTTTGCCAAGTGCCTCGTCACCGAGGGCAAGGATGCGGGCAAGGAAAAACTCACCGCCTTCCTTATCGAGCGCGGCACCCCCGGCTTCTCGAATGGCGCCGAAGAGCACAAGCTTGGCATCCGCGGTTCGTCCACCACGCCGCTCATCCTCGAGAACTGCGTCATCCCCGCCGAGAACCTGCTTTCGACGATCGGCAGCGGCCCCGCCATCGCCTTTAACATCCTCAACGTCGGCCGTTACAAGCTCGGCAACTCGGCCATCGGCGGCGCCCGCCACGCCTACACCAACGCTCTGAAGTACTCGCTCGACCGCAAGGCGTTCAACAAATCCATCTGTGAGTTCGGCCTCATCCAGCAGAAGATCGCCGACATGGCCACCGGCATCTACGTCGGCGAAGCCATGGCCTACCGCACTGTCGGCGCCATCGACCAGGCCCTCATCGGCGTCGACAAAAACGACACCCCCGCCATCCAGAAGGCGATCGAAGGCTACGCTGTCGAGTGCTCCATGTCCAAGGTCTGGTGCTCCGAAATGCTCGACATGGTCGTCGACGAAGCCTTGCAGGTGTTCGCCGGCTTCGGCTACGTCGAGGAGTATCCGGCCGAGCGCGCCTACCGCGACGCCCGCATCAACCGCATCTTCGAAGGCACCAACGAGATCAACCGCCTCATCATCACCGGATGGCTCATCAAGTCCGCCATGGCCGGCAAAATCGCCCTCATGCCTGCCATTAAGCAGATCATGGACGAAGTGATGGGAGGCTCAAGCGAGAAGGAGGAGCGGACCGGGCCCCTTGCCGCCGAGTACGACCTGCTCGCCGCCGCCAAGAAGACCGGCCTCTTCGTCGCCGGCGCCGCCATGCAGAAGTACATGCAGAAGCTTGCCGACGAGCAGGAAGTGATGGGTGCCATTTCGGACATCATCATGGCCATCTACACCATGGAGTCCGCCATCCTGCGCGCCGAAAAGATCGGCCGCAACGGCGGCAAGGACGCCATCCCCGTAGCCATGGCTCGCCTCTACACCGCCCAAGCAATGGAAACCATCGAGAAATCCGCTCGCATGGTCGTCGCCGCCATTGCTGAAGGAGATACGGCGCGCGCGCAGTTCGCCATCCTCCGCAAGCTCACCAAGCACGATCCAGCCGACACCGTTGCGCTCCGTCGCCAGATCGCCGCCCACCAGATTCAAGCAGGGAAGTACGCCATCTAAACCCGCCGAGGCCTCCTCTTTGTTGTTGTCATTCCGCAGCAAAGCGGAGGAATCTGCTTTCTCCTGAACCACCAGCTATTTCGTTCCGAGATTTCCACCACCTCGAAAGTGACGCACCAAAGAGTAGACCTGCACCCCAAAAGGTGCAGGTCTTTTCTATTGCCTTTCCAAGAACCCGGTGCGAACATTGCGCTAACCATGATGCCCAAGATTTCGTTTGTCTGCAGGTTGATCCTCCGTGCGCTTCCTGTCGCCGTCGCTCTGACAACCCTGCACCAGGCTCCCGCCCAAGTTTCAGATCCCGCACTCCGCACCACGCTCCAGACCCGGTCAGCCGCGGCGGTGCCATCCGCCACCGACGCCGGCCCCCTGCCTTCCTCGCAGCGCCTTTCCGTCACGCTCACGCTCGCTCCCACGCCTGCCCGGGCTGCCGCGCTCGATTCCTATCTCACCGCTCTGACCACCTCTTCATCGCCCAGCTACCATCAATGGCTCTCGCCCGCGCAGTTCGCGGCCGGCTACGGAGCCACCGCAGACCAGCTTGCCGCCGCCGCCACCTGGGCCCAGTCACAAGGTCTCAGCCTCGACTCCACCTCACCCTCTGCCACCCGCATGGTCGTCTCCGGCACCGTCTTTCAGCTTCAGGCTACCTTCGCCACCCAGATTCACAGCTTCGCCCTGGCCAACGCAAGTTACTTTGCCAATACCACGCAGCCGTCTCTCACTCCGGACGCCGCCGCACTCTTCCTCTCTGTAGACGGCCTCGATAACCTGCCCGCGCCCACGCTCAAGTCGCAATCGACGACCCTTACCGCGCCTGCGCTCGGCGCCCTGATCGACGCCAACACCGCCGCCATCCTCCCCTTCACCTCCGCTTTGTGTACCACCGATCTTGCTCCCGCCCAGATCGCCGCCTACGCCGGCATGTTCCGCCAGGCGGCCGCCCAGGGCATCACCGTCTTCGGCACCCGCACCTGCCCGGGCGGTGCCTTCCCAGCTGCCTTATCCGACTATCTCGCACTCGCCTTGCCCGGCGACCTTGCCGACGCCTCCACGCCTACCGTCGCCCGTCCCGGCTGGCAGTCGGCTCCCGGCCTCCCGTCAGATTCCTTCCGCTACACTCCCGACCTCACCACCGCTTCGCTTACTGACTTCACCGCCGAAATCACCAAACTTGCCGGCACCGGACGCCTCGGTAACATTGCCCCGGTCCTCTACGCCCTCGCCCCGACACCCAACCTCTACACCCAGCCTGATGCCGCTCCCGCCGGCACCTGGGAGCCCGCCACCGGCCTGGGCCTCATCGATCTGGGCACACTCGATAAGGTCTACCCCCGCGGCACCGGCCAGAGCTTCACCTCCTTCCAGGCCACAAACTATTCGCCCATCCACGGGCAGGGAACCAGCTTCACCTCCACCGTTACTTCCGGCACTGGAGGCACCACCCCCACCGGTACTGTCTCCTTCACCTCTTCCACCGGCACCGTCCTGGGCACGGCCACGCTCGTCAACGGCACGGGCTCAATTACCCTTACCACGCTGAATGGCGGCAATCTTACCGTGTCTACCGTCTATTCCGGCGACGCCACCTATGCGCCTTCGACCAGCCCCTCGGCCCAGCTCTTCATCCAGCCCGAGCCTTCCGCGCTCACCGTCGCGATCGGCGGCAGCCCCACCATCGGCGGCTCTTTCACCGTCACGGTCACCGACACTGCTACGTCTGGCGTAGGCCAGCCCTCCGGCCCCGTTATCGTCTCCGTCTCCGGCACCAGCAACTCCTACACCGCCGCGCTCCAGCCGGCCACCACCAACAGCGCCAGCGCCACGGTCACGATTCCTGCGACAACGGTCGGCACCCTCACCCTCTCGGTCATGTGCACTACCTCGGCCAACTACTCCTGCCTTAACCCCTATACCACCACCGTTACCGTCGCCAAAGCCACGCCGACCCTCTCCATCTCCTACTCGCCCAATCCCCCCGTCTCCGGCGCGTCGATCACGCTGAACGCAGTCGTCAGCACGGTCGGCGCAGCCGCTGCTCCCACCGGGGCGGTTACGTTCTTCGACAACGGCACCACCCTCAACGCCGGCCAGCTCAACGGCGGGTCCACCACGACCACGGGCACCGTCCCCACGACGGCCACCCATTCCATCACGGCTACCTACGCGGGCGATCCCAACTACAACTCCGTCTCGACCACCGCCGGTTCCACTTCGAACGGCACCATCAACACCACCCTCGCGCTCGTTTCTTCTGCAACCACCGTCACCGCCGGCCAGAACATCACCTTCACCGCCAGCCTGACTCCAGCCTCCAGCGGCCCGGCAAATCCCACCGGCTCCGTCACCTTCCTCGATAACGGCTCGCAAATCGGCGTTGCGAACCTCGCCGGCAACATCGCCACCTTCACCACATCCACCTTGTCCACGGCCGTCAATCACACCATCAGCGCGGTGTATTCAGGCGATGGCTACTACGGCGCCAGCAACTCGAACGCCGTCGGTCTCACCAGCAACAACACCTCTGCCGCCACTGCCACGACCCTTGTCATCAGTGCCACCAACCCGGTCCACGGACAGCCTGTCACCCTGGCCGCCACCGTAGCCGCCACGGCCGGCGGTACCGTCCCGGCCGGTTCGGTCACCTTCACCAATTCGGTCACCGGCTCGATCGGCCAGGCTACCCTCTCGAATGGCGTCGCCAGCCTTACCACCAACCAGCTGCCCGGCGGAGCTTCTACCTTCACCGCTTCCTACACCGGCAACACCACCTACAACCCCAGCTTCAGCGCAGCCACGACGGTCAACGTCTTGCCCGAACCGGTCACCCTCAGCATCTCGGTTCCCGCTACCGCTACCTTCGGCTCCTCGTTCGCCGTTCTCATCACAGTCACCGGAGCCTCGGGCGTCGCATACCCCACGGGCACGGTGACGGTGCAGCCGCAGGGAACCGGGTACTCCGCTTCGTTCAACGCGGGTGTCACTAGCAGCGGCGCCACGTCGGCCGGGTCGGCCGGCGTCACCGTTCAGGCCACGGGAGCCGGCACCATCACCTTCACCGCCACCTATACGGGCGATAAGAACTTCGCCGCCGCGGGCCCCGTCACCACGACGGCTGCGATTGCCAAGGCCACCTCGAAGATTATCCTGTCCTTCAGCCCCACCAACCCCGTCGCGGGACAGTCCACTACCCTCATCGCCAAGGTTGGATTCGCAAGCTCCATCGCGCCCACAGGCACTGTTCAATTCTTCAACGGTGCCACGCCGATCGGCAGCGCCGCACTCGATGCCACCGGTACCGCGACTTTCCCCACCACCTTCACCACCGGCGCCCAGGCCATCACGGCTGTATACTCTGGCGACGCCAACTACAACGGCGGCACTTCGCCCGCAGCCAACACCAACACCGGCTCTACTCCCACAGCCGCGACGCTTTCGATCAACCCTAATCCGGCTTCACCCGGGGCCCTCGTTACCTTCATCTCGACCGTAGGCCCCACGGTCAACGGCGTGCCTCCCAGCGGCTCGGTGCAGTTCATCACCCTTGGCCAGGTTCTTTGCACCGGTACTCTGGTCAACGGCATGGCTACCTGCAGCATCACGCTCAGCGGCACAGCCGCCGGCAGCATCGTTACCACCGCCAACTATGGCGGCGACGCCACCTACGCGGCTTCCGTCAGCCCGGCTGTCAACCTCGTGGTCGGAGGCACCACGACCGGCACCAGGATCGCAACGACTACCATCCTCACCGCCGCTGCATCGACCACAAGCACCGGCGGCACCACCCTCACCGCCGTGGTCACCCCAGCCTCTGTCGGGACGGCCGCCCTTGGCGGCACGGTCGTCTTCTACGATGGAGCCAACCAGATCGGCATCGCCACGGTAAGCGCCGGCACCGCCGCAAACACCGCCGTCGCCACAGCCGGCGTCACGCTCAGTACCTCCACCACTCATTCGCTCACCGCCGTCTATTCCGGGGATACCAACTACGCCGGCAGCCTTTCGTCAGCCATCACCGGCACCACCGGCACGACCACGTCCAGCACCCCCACCATCACGCTCACAGCCAACACCACCTCAGGCCTTGCCGGAGGAACGATCGTCCTCACCGCCTCCGTAAGCGGCGTCACTGCGACGGGTGCCGTCCCCACCGGGCTGGTTTCCTTCTACGTCGCCGGCACCATCCCACGCCTGCTCGGCACCGCTACCCTGGGGCAGGTCAGTGCGAACCTCGCGCAAGCTGTCCTATCCACCACTCTCATCTCCGCAGGCTCGCAGTCCATCTACGCGGTCTACGCAGGCGACGCCAACTTCGCTACCGTCACCTCAAACTTCCTCACCATCGGCCTGTCCGACTACAACCTCACGTTCGTGCCCCAGTCCCTTACCCTAACGGCCGGCAGCACCGGACAGTCCACCCTCATCCTGGGCATCGTCAACGGCTTTGCCGGCAACGTCACCTTCGGCTGCACACCGCCACCCAACACCCAGATCACCTGCTCCTTCTCTCCCACCGTGCTCACCGGCGGCGGAAGTACCACCATGACCATCGCCACCGTGGCTCCCAAGCTCAAGCAGACGCAGCAGGCCTCCCTCGGGCGCTCGACCGGCCTTGGCACTTCGGCGGGGCGTCTCCTCGGCGGCATCTCGCTCGCCGGCCTGCTGTGCTTCTTCCTGCCTGCGGGGCGCCGGCGTCGCATCCCCGCGATGCTCCTCGTCCTGATCGGGCTGGCTCTCATCACCAATCTTGGCTGCTCCGATAACGGCAGCTTTACCGGCACCGCAGCCGGCGGCACACCGCTCGGCACCGTAACGGTCACCGTAAACACCGCCGGCTCTGATGGCGTCAACACCGTTCGCCATGACTACGCATTCCAGGTGACCATCCAGTAGCCGGCCACGACGGCGAGCCGGTTCTTCCATCCGGCTCGTTCCTTCCTTGCATACGCCGGTCCAGGCCCAGCGGCCGACCGAGTTTGTCGTCCTGTCAAACAAAAAATTTCGTCCGTTCGACAGCCCCTTATCTTCACCGCAACATTCTGCAGAAGAAGCCGTCTACACCTCTAGGCCGATCTCGGAGGCGAACTCTCGCCTGCGCCGGGTCGGCCAAACTTTCGCTCGGTCAGGATCCGCCTCTTATGAGAAAGTCGTCTTTCCTCCCCGGCCTCGTGGCCCTTTTCTCGGTATTTACCGCCATCGCTCCTGCTCAGAGTCTGGTTCACGATCGCATCCAGCCTCTTTCTTCAGCTTCCGCCCGCGCTACAATCAGCAAAAATGTTGCTCCTCGCGCGCTCCGCGCTACTGATCTCGGTGCCGCCGCCGAAAACCTGCCGGTACAATCCATCGCTCTGCGCTTTTCCCTCACCGAAGCCCAGCAGCAGGCGCTCACGCAACTTGAGACTGCCCAGCAGAATCCCTCGTCGCCTCTCTACCATCAGTGGCTGACGCCGCAACAGTACGGGGCACAGTTTGGCCTCAGCGCGGACGATCTGGCCACCGTCACGACCTGGCTCGGCACCCAGGGTTTCACCAACGTGCAGGTAGCCAACAGCCGCAGCTTCGTCACGTTCTCCGGCACGGCGGCGCAGGTCAACAACGCCTTCGGCACCACGCTGCATACGCTGCAGTCCGATGGCGAAACCCATTTCGGCAATCTCACCGATCCCACCCTCCCCGCGGTCTTTGCCTCGGTCGTCAACAGCATCACCGGCCTGGACGACTTCCGTCCCCGCCCCCGCGTGAAGGTACGCACCGTTCCCGCACCGAACCCACAGTTCACCTCGTCCATCTTCGGCAACACCTATCTTGCCCCGGGCGATCTCTACACCATCTACAACACCAATCCGCTGCTCACCTCCTCGATTAATGGCGCTGGTATCACCATCGCGGTCATGGGCCAGACGGACATCGCCCTCACCGACATCGCAGCCTTCCGCAGTGCTTCCGGTCTCACGGCCAAAGCACCCACCATCCAGCTCTATGGTGCCGATCCCGGCATTTCCAGCACCGATCTCCCAGAGGCCTCGCTCGACGTAGAGTGGTCGGGCGCCATGGCCCCTGCCGCCACCATCCTTTTCGTCAACTCGACCAACGTCATCGATGGTTCGCTCACCCAGGCCATCGACAACAACGTAGCTCCGATCATCACCATCAGCTATGGTGACTGCGAAACCGGGTTCGGTTCATCCGGCACCCTCTCCAGCTTCAACCAACTCTTCCGTCAGGCGAACGTTCAGGGCCAGACTATCCTCGGCCCGGCCGGCGATGCTGGCGCCACCGATTGTGAATACAACAACACTACAGGCTTCGCCACCACAGGCCTCGCCGTCGACTTTCCCGCCAGTTCTCCGTATGTTACTGGCGTAGGCGGAACGGAGTTTAACGAAAATGGCGGTACTTACTTCTCCGCGACTAACGGAGCCTTTCAGGGATCCGCCCTTAGCTATATTCCGGAACGAGTCTGGAACGACGACGTAACCGTCGCAACCGCCACAATGGCGACCGGTCTCGCCGCAGGCGGAGGCGGTGCCAGTTTGATCTTCACCAAGCCGCCTTACCAAGTCGGCATTGGCGTCCCCAATGATTTTTCCCGCGACGTGCCTGACGTCGCTCTCACCGCCTCAGTCGCCCACGATGCCTATCTTTTTTGTGAAGGCGGTTCCTGTACTAACGGTTTTCGCGATAGCTCCTCCAACCTCAACGTGGTAGGCGGTACTTCTGTTTCGACTCCATCCTTTGCCGGCATCATGGCCTTGCTCGAGCAGAAAATCCAATCCAGGGTTGGTAATGCCAACCCGATTATCTATGGTTTGGCCAATAGTGCGTACTACGCCACCGTCTTCAATGATGTCACCGTAGGAACCAACGCCAGCCCCTGCCAGGCCGGTTCCACTAACTGCTCGAACGGAGGCACTATCGGCTTCGCAGCCGGCGTGGGTTACGACCAGGCCACCGGCTGGGGATCTGTCAATGCCGCCAACCTCGTCGCAGACTGGCTGCTGGTAACGCCTGCCGGCAGCTCCGTCGTTCAGGGGTTCAACACACCCTCAGTCACGATTATCCCGGCTATGACCAGCGTCACTCAGGGTGCAGCCGATTCGCTCAACGTTACGGTCGCTTCTGCCACCAGCGGTCTTACCACCGTTCCCACGGGCACCGTGCAGCTGCTCATCGATGGCGCAGCTTCCGGCACCGCCGTCACACTCGTCAGCGGAGCGACCACCCTTTCCGTACCCACCGCAGCACTTGCTTCCGGGGGCCATACAATCAGCGTTGTCTATAGCGGCGACGGCACCTACACCGGCGCCAAGGGAAGCTTCACCCTGGACATCGTCGCCGCGGCCGTGGCGGATTTCTCCCTCAGTCCTTCCAGTGCTAACCTCACCATTCAGCCAGGAGCGTCAGGCTCTCTCACCTACACTGTTGCGCCCGTGAACGGCTTTACCGGAGTTGTCACCTTCACGGCTTCCGAAACTACCAACACGCTTACAGGCACCTACACCTTCACCCCGGCCTCCGTCACGATCACAGGCACGACAGCCGGCACCACTGTGTTCAGTCTCTCTGCCTTCGAGGCTGCTCTCAAGTCCGGCAACGGTCAGCTAAAGTTCGCTCCAGCCAGGACGGCGGCGATCTCTCAACCCGCAACTCCCGGGAGAAGCGCTCCCTGGAAGCTCGCCGCAACCGGCGCTGCCATGGCAGGCCTCTGCTTCCTGGTCTTTCCCCGTCGCCGCCGTCGCTGGAGCGCCCTCCTGGCTGCCGTCCTTACGCTTGGCATCCTGGGCGTCTCCGGTTGCAGCGACAACGGCCCGCCAAACAACATCAACTCTGCTCCCGGCACCTACACTCTTCTCATCACGGCTACGAGCGGCACTCTTACCCACACGTCC
This sequence comes from uncultured Granulicella sp., assembly GCA_964282835.1. Taxonomy (GTDB): domain Bacteria; phylum Acidobacteriota; class Terriglobia; order Terriglobales; family Acidobacteriaceae; genus Edaphobacter. The sequence continues at coordinate 2,361,487 of OZ196157.1, read as the reverse complement.
ACCATCACTCTCAACATCCCCTAGTCGTAAACCCTGGAAAAAAGCCCCTCCGCCGTAAGGTAGAGGGGCTTTTTTCATGCGCTTATGTTGCTCCAGCCTGCAGCAAAAGCCCCCACCCAAAGGCGGGGGCCGCGCACCATATCCTTCTCACTCACTCCCAACCGTCAAGGCACCCGTCAGGCTGAAGACAACTTCCGTTCCGGTCGGTAGTGCGGCCTGCCGATCCTGCTTCAACCAGACCACCGTACTGATGCCCGCCCCCACCACGCCGCCGACGATCGCCCCCGGCCAGCCCCCGAAGACACCTCCCGCCGCCGCACCGGCACCGGTTGCCAGGCCAACCGCGGCCAAAGTCCCCTTGGCATGATCTTTCCGCAGAATCGTGCCTTCGTCATCGACCTTCGTCGAGTGATACATCGACGTGTCGATCACCTGCGCATGAAGGTTGTACTGCGTGCCATCCGGCAGCGTCACCGATGTCGGCTCCAGGTGGATAGACGCCGAGCCTGAAATCCTCTTGCCGCCATGCACCTCGGTAATCCGGCCCCGCACCGTCGATCCAGCCGGCAGCAACACCCGGCCGTCCCGCTCCACAGGATCGACCAGCGCCCCTGTAAAGCTTGTCCCCACGATGGTCTTGTCGGTGGCCAGGTCCTGCCGCAGACGAATCTTGAGCATAGCTCCGACCGGCAGCTGGTTCGAAGGTCCATACACCCTCGTCACAATGCCGGCATCCGGATCTTCGTGCAAACGTTCCTGCGTGCGTTCCGTCCGGTCTTCCATACGCGGGCTTACTGAGCCTTCACTCACCGGCGCGCCCACAGGCTTTGTCGCAAGCGCAGGCTGTGCCATAGCGGCCCGCACCACAGGCGGTTCTTCCGCCTGCCTTTCCTTGACCGCGGGCACCACCAGCACCGCCGCCGGAACCTCATACACGATCGGCTGCGAAATGCCTTCCGGGCTCGTCGTCACCGGGACCTCATCCGGATGGCTCACGCCTGTCACCTGGCCCAGCGCCGCACCCGCTGGAACCACTGCCACCATCGCCCACACTGCCGCCCGCAAACCAAGCTTCATCGCCATCTAATCTCTCCCGGGCCGCGTGTTCCTTTTCCGCGGCGCAACGTATTCAGAGCGTAGAGCGCGCGTTGCCTCGCCGCCACTCGAATCCTCTGCCCGGTATCCCGCTGCTAACCCCTCACACCCACTCTTGCTAAAATTCAACGAGTGCCCTCTCAACCAGAACTCATTCAGCACATCGCCCCACTCACCGGATCCACTCTCATTCCGGTCGACCGCCGTCCTCGGCTCAACGACCGGCTTCAGCATCGCATCGCCACCCAAAGGATTCTCATGACGCCTCAGACCGCCGCCACCGACATCGTCTCCATCACCGCCCGCGAAATCCTCGATTCCCGCGGCAACCCCACCGTCGAGGCTGATGTCCTGCTTTCGGGCGGTGCCATGGGCCGCGCCGCCGTTCCTTCCGGTGCCTCCACCGGCGAGCACGAGGCGGTCGAACTGCGCGACGGCGACATGGACCACTACCTCGGCAAGGGCGTCCTCTCCGCCGTCGACAACATCGAGTCCGTCCTCTCGCCGGAGTTGGTAGGCCTGGACGCCACCAACCAGCGCATGCTTGACGCCACCATGATCTCGATCGACGGGACGGATAATAAGTCGCGCCTCGGCGCCAACGCCATCTTGGCCGTCTCGATGGCCGCCGCCCGCGCCAGCGCCACCGCACTCGGCATCCCGCTTTACCGCTATCTTGGCGGCGTCAACGCCTGCATCCTGCCCACGCCCATGATGAACATCCTCAACGGTGGCTCGCACGCCGATTCAAACGTCGACTTCCAGGAATTCATGATCATGCCGGTCGGCGCCGAAACCTTTTCGGACGCGCTCCGCCAGGGCACCGAGGTCTTCCACACCCTCAAAGGTGTGCTCAAAAAGAAGGGCTACAACACGGCCGTCGGCGACGAGGGCGGCTTTGCCCCGAACCTCAAGTCCAACGATGAAGCCGTCGAGCTCATCCTCGAAGCCATCGAAAAGGTCGGCCTCAAGCCCGGCCAGGACATCGCCCTCGCCCTCGACCCCGCCACCAGCGAGTTCTACAGCAAGGAAACAGGGAAGTACACCTTCAAGAAGTCGGACAAGCGCGAGCTTACCAGCCAGCAGATGGCCGATTACTGGATCGACTGGACCCGCAAATATCCCATCGTCTCGATCGAGGACGGCCTGGCCGAAGACGACTGGGAAGGCTGGAAGTACCTCACCGACCAAATTGGCGAAAAGATTCAGCTCGTAGGCGACGACCTTTTCGTCACCAACACCGAGCGGCTCAAGCGCGGGATCGAAGAGAAATGCGGCAACTCCATCCTGATCAAGGTCAACCAGATCGGCACCATTTCAGAAACCCTCGAGGCCATCGAGCTCGGCCGCCGTTTCGGGTTCACGTCCATCATCAGCCATCGCAGCGGCGAGACCGAAGACACCTTCATTGCCGATCTCGCCGTAGGCACCGGGGCTGGCCAGATCAAGACCGGCTCCGCGAGCCGCACCGACCGCATCGCCAAATACAACCAGCTGCTTCGCATTGAAGAGCAGCTCGGCCAGTCGGCAGAGTTCCTCGGCGTCGAATCCATCAACTACAGCGCCTAGACCGACGCCCTTTGTTGTCATTTCCATAGGGAATCTGTGGTTGTTTTGCTTTGTCGTCCTTACAGTCCTCAAGGCCGTCGTCGGGGCGGCCCGGGCATCTTCCGGGCCGCCGCCGCATTCCTACTACATATGACGGCGAAAACCTTCAGCACGCTCGCAGTGGCCCTCGCTTCTTCCTTCACCGTCTCCCTCCATGCTCAGGCGGTCGTAACGGTTCCGCCGCCGCAACCAACCGGCCTTACCCTGCCTGTCGCGGGCCAGACTACCCTTACCCTCGACGTTGTGGCGTCACCTCGTGGGAAGGACACTGCACCCGTCCTCTCCCAGGCAGACTTTCAGGTGCTCGATAACGGCCGGCCGGTTGCTATCAAGAGTTTCCGCCCCCCCGCCGATAATGCGCGTTTTGCCCTCATCCTTGTCCTCGACACGGTAAACGCAAACTACTCCTCGGTGGCCTATCAGCGTGGCGAACTGGACAAGTTCTTTACCGCCAACGGCGGACGGTTGGCTCACCCCACCACGCTGGCCATCATGACGGACAAGGGTGTCCAGATGCAGGATGGGTTCGCCACCAACGGTGCTGAGCTTAAGAAGGAACTCGACGACTACACCGTCGCTTTGCGCTTCATCCGGCGCGATGAAGGCATCTACGGCGCGGAAGACCGCCAGCAACTTGGCATCTCTGCGCTCCAGGTCATCGCGCAAAAAGAGCAATCCGTGCCGGCCCGCAAGGTTGTTGTGTTTATCTCTCCAGGCTGGCCTCTCATCTCCGGCCCAGAAATCCAGCTCAACGATAAACAACGTTCGGCCGTGCTTCAAACCATCGTATCGGTCAACAATCTGCTGCAGCAGGCGCGCATCACCGTGTACGACGTCAACCCCTTCGGCGCACAGGAAAGTGTGCTGAACAGCAACTACTATCGCTCATTCACCAAGCCGATCGCCAACGCCGGGAAAGTCGATCTCGGCGACCTGGCCCTGCAGGTAGAAGCCGAGCAAAGTGGAGGCTTGGTGCGCCTGGGTACAACCGACCTGGCAAAGCAGATCACCGTCTGCGAGGAAGATGCGGCATCCGCTTACCAGCTCACCTTTGTGCCTAACCCGGAAGAGGGTGCGGCGCACGACAAGAACAGCCCGTACCAGCTCCACACCCTGCAGGTAAAGGCCGGCACCGACGACATCAAGACCCGCACCCGTGCCCAGTACTACACCCAGCCCCAGCAGTAATCACTGGTTTGCCTGCAAGGATGCCGCAGCCACGGCGTCCTGCATCTCCTGCGGAACTGGCGGCTCTACAAGCGCCGTCGGCGTTCCCGCAGCACGCAATGTAGGGTACTTGATGCCTAGCTGATCCAGGTAGGTCGGGTACTTCGCCGCATCGTAGTAGAACTTGCTCAGTTCAGGCTCGTACTTCGCCATGATGCCACGGTTCAACTCCGTATGCGGCTGGTCCGCAGGCCTGATAAACGGCACGTACTTCAGATCCTTCGTCTGCACATTGTTGAAGTAGTCCTGCGCTGAGGCCAGCAGTTCAGGTTTGGTCAACAGATCCAGCACGGTCATAGCCTGCACCTTCGCTCCCGCGATTACACCTTTGTGGGCAATCGGGGTCGCCATCGAAATCGCATTGGCCCAGTTATGCCCCGGCAAGTTCGGGATGTTCGACGGATACGTCAACACAATCGTCGGCACGTTCCACGACACATCCCCGATGTCGTCCGAAGGCCCACCCTTGAAGTCTTCTTCCTTCGCCGCCGGCCGTAGCGGATTGAGCGTCGTCTCCAGCCCAACCTCCGGCACCTTCAGTTCATGCTGGATGCCTTTGGCCAGCGCCACATCGTCCGCCGACCAGGTGGGCAGCCCCACCGCCTTGATGTTCTCGTACTCATCCTCGGCAATCGGCTTGTTGAACCAGCCCGGCCACGCGCTCCCCAGCACCGTCGAGCTAAACGTCGTCGAGCTCATCAGCGCCGCGCCCTGCGCCATCTTCTGGCCCATATCGACCAGCGCCTGCACATGCGGGTAGTCGTCCTCGCGAAAGTAGTACCAGTCGCTTGCGTTCGAAGGCACTACATTCGGCTGGTCGCCCCCGTTCACAATTACGTTGTGCGAGCGTTGCACCGGCCGCAGAAACTGCCGCTTGAAGCTCCAACCCACATCCATCAGCTCCACCGCGCTCAACGCGCTGCGCCCGCGCCACGGAGCCACCGAGGCATGCGAGCTCTCGCCCGCAAACTCGAAGCGCATCGACACCGCGCCCAGCGTCTGGAACCCGCCGTACGCCACGCCCAGGTTGTTCGCCACGTGGGCAAACAATACGGCATCGACATCCTTGAAAGCCCCCGCCCGCACATAGTAAGCTTTGCCGCCCAGCAGCTCTTCCGCGATGCCCGGCCACACCTTCAGTGTGCCTTTCATATGGTTTTTCACCATAATGTCCTTCACCGCCAGCGCCGCCAGGATGTTCAACGGCACCCCGGAATTATGCCCTTCGCCATGCCCGGGAGCACCCGCCACAATCGGATCCTTGTACGCCACGCCTGGCTTCTGCGAGGCCTGCGGAATGCAATCTACGTCGCTGCCCAGCGCGATCACCGGCTTGCCTTCGCCCCACGTCGCCATAAAAGCAGTTGGGATGCCCGCGATCCCGCGCTCCACCTTGAAGCCATTCTTCTCGAGCACCCCCGCCAGGTACGCTGAGCTGTGTACCTCCTGGTAGCCCAACTCCGAATAGCTGAACACCGTATCCACCATCACCTGCGCCATCTTGGCCCGCGCATCCACGCCTGCCGCAGCCTCCTTCTTCATCGCCGCCAATGCTGCCGAGTCTCCCTGCGCACCCGCACCGGTTACCGCACCCCACGCCAACACACCGCACCAGCAAAGCCGCCGCAAAGCTCGCATCGTTTCTCCTTCGGTTCTTCCGGTTCCCAAGTACTACCAGACTGGCGTATTGCGCAGCCATCGCCGCATGATTTCTCTATCCGCCGCATAGCCTGTAGTGGCACTTGGTAAACTGGAAGAACCGTGCACATCGATCTCGAGCAGTTGCCATCCGACTGGAAAGGCCAGAGCCGCTTCTGCATCATCGGCGCAGGCATAGCCGGCCTTTTGCTGGCCCTGCAGTTGGCTGAAGGCGGAGCCGAAGTCCACCTGCTCGAAGCCGGCGGCCTCACCCTCGAAGACCGCAGCCAGTCACTCTACCAGGCAGAGCACGCCGCCACCCCTCACACCGGCTCGAGCGACGGCCGCTTCCGCACCCTGGGCGGTTCGTCTACCCGCTGGGGTGGCCAGCTCCTGCCCTACACGCCAGATATTTTCCGCTCGAGCCCGCCATGGCTAATCGCAGAAGCCGACCTTAGCCCCTTTTACCCGGCCATCGAGAGCCTGATGCACGTCGGCAACCTGCCTTTCACCGACGCGCTCCTTCCTGCGCTCGGCCACGCCGTAACACCCTTTTCATCCGCCTTCCGCCTCCGCTACTCCAAGTGGACACCCTTCGCCCGGCGCAACCTCGCCGAAACCGTCGGCAAGCAGTGCCTCGCGCACCCGCGCATCACTGTCTTCACCCACGCCAACGTCGCCTCGCTCGAAGGCGCAAACGGCCGCATCGCCTCCGCCCGCGTTCTCGATTACGCCGGCCGCTCCTTCCAATTTCAAGCCGAGCACTTCATCGTCGCCGCCGGCACCGTCGAGTCCAGCCGCATCCTTCTAAGCTCGCCCGTCATCCCCAACCCGCACGATCAGCTCGGCCGCTTCTTCCACGATCACCTCTCCTTTCACGCCGCCGTCATCCCCGCCTTCGCCCGAGCTTTACTTTTCGAGCGCCTGGGTCCCTTCTACGCCGGCGGTGTCCTGCTCACCCCCAAAATCGAGGCCACCCCCGAGCTCCAGGCCCAGGCCGGCCTGCTCGCCGCCATGGCTCACCTTGTCATACAGGAGCCCGAAGACTCCGGCGTCGCCGCCGTGCGCAACGTCCTCACCGCTGCCCAGCGCCGCACCGGCATCTCCAAACGAGATCTCCTCGGCCTGCTCAGCGGGACCGGCGACGTGCTTCGTCTGCTCTGGGCTTCGAAAGTCCAACGCCGCCGCGCCGTCACCGCACGGGCGCAGGTCTGGCTCAACATCGATCTCGAGCAGGCCCCCAACCCTGACAACCGCATCCGCCTTTCCGCCGAGCGTGACACCCTCGGCTTGCCCAAAGCCATCGTTGACTGGCGAGTCGGCCCGCAGGAACACGACACCGCCATTCGCTACGCCCGCCTGCTCGAGCAAGAGTTCCTCAGCGCCGGCTTTGCCCCGCTCGAGTGGCTGCCCGGCCTGCTCGAAGGCCAGCCACCTGTGCTAGCCGACACCTACCACCCTATGGGCGGCCTGCGCATGGGCACATTGCCAGCCGAAAGCGTCGTTGACCGTGACCTCCTGGTCCACGGCCTGCACAATCTCCATGTCGCAAGCTGCGCGGTCTACCCCACAGGCGGGAGCTCCAATCCAACTTTCACCCTTATGGCCCTGAGTCTGCGCTTGGCGCAACATCTGCTCGCTGCAAGCCCTAAGCTGTCAGCCTAGAGCTCACAAGCTCAAAGCTCCCAAATCAGCCTTTTCCCGAACCATCCGCCAGCAACTCCCGAAGCGACACAAGCTCTTCAGCCGAAAATCGGCGCCCATCCACAGCCGCCACATCATCCCGCAGGTTCTCCAGCTTCATCATCGCCGGCACAATCGCCGAGACCCCAGTCCCCTCGAGAATGCACCCAAAGACAATCTCCGGCATCAGCCGCCGGTCGCCGGCGGCCAGCCGCTCCCGCAAGCTTGCCGGCATCCGCTCATCGCCGGCAAGCGCATCCACCCGCTTGAGCAAGGCAGCCACCCCATCCGGCCCGCCAAACGGGTGATTCGCCACCAGAAACATGCCGCCACCCGCCTGCCGGGTTTGCTCCGCAAAGCCAAAGTGCGCCGGATCCAACGCAAATTGCGCCGTCGTCAGCACTCCAGGCCCGCGCCGCAGAGCCTCCGACACAGCCGCGTGTTCGCCGGAAATTCCAGCCATCCGCACCTTGCCCGTCTCCACCAGCCGCCCGAGCGCCTCCATCAGGTCTTCCTGGTCCAGCGCTGCCGACGTTGCCCCGTGCAGCAGCAGCAGGTCCACGTAGTCGGTCTTCAACTCCCGCAGGCTCGTCTCAAACGAGCTTCGCAGCCCTTCCACGCTAAACTGCGGAGCCGCGATCTCGCCCGCCGCCTGACGTCGCGCAAAACCCCGCAGACTGGGAAACACCCCGATCGCCGCCTGCGCCAGCGGCTTCACCTTCTGCTTCCATCCCGGCCGAGCCGCCGGGATGCCGAACTTCGTGCAGATGACCGTCTCAGCCCGGTGCCCACGCAGAAACTCGCCCAGCAGCCGTTCGCTCTCGCCATAGCCATACGAGCGAGCCGTATCGAAGAACGTAATCCCTGCGTCTCGGGCCGCGCCCAGTGCCCGCAGCGAATCTGTCCGTCCAACCCGGCCCATCAGCGCCGCGCAGCCAAACCCCAGAACAGAAATCTTCGGCCCACCGGCCAGAGCGGCAGGCACCTCGGCAACATAGCGCATGGCTCATCATAGCCGCGGCTTTGTCTTTCCACGCCCGGCCCCTTATGCTCAAGCCATGCCCAGAAACGCCTCCGGCCCCATCATCCTCACCATCCTCGACGGCTGGGGTTACCGCGCCGAAACCCATGGCAACGCCATCGCCCAGGCCCGCAAACCCGTCTACGACCGCCTTCTGCGCGAATACCCCAATACGCTCCTGCGCGCCAGCGAGCACTTCGTCGGCCTGCCCGACGGCCAGATGGGCAACTCCGAGGTCGGCCACCTCAATCTTGGCGCCGGCCGCATCGTCCGCATGGACATGACCCGTATCGACACCGCCATCGCCGACCAGACCTTCTTCACCGACCCCACGCTCCTCTACGCGATGGAGCAGGCCCACAGACCAGGCCGCGCCCTCCACCTCATCGGCCTGCTCTCGGACGGCGGCGTCCACTCGCACCAGCGCCATCTTTACGCCCTGCTTCGGCTCGCAAAGCAGCAGGGAATCGAACGCGTTTTCGTTCACGCCTTTATGGACGGCCGCGACACCATGCCCACCAGCGGCCTCGGCTACCTCGAAGCCCTACAGCAGCAATTTGTCGAAATTGGAACAGGCAAAATCGCCTCCATCTCCGGCCGCTACTTCGCCATGGATCGCGACCTGCGCTGGGAAAAATCCCGCCAGGCCTTTGAAGCCATGGTCACCGGCACCCCCGAAGGCGGCCGGCACTCCGACCCCAACGCCCGCCTGCGCGAGCTCTACTCGAACGACATCACCGATGAGTTCATCCCACCCTTCACGGTCGACGCAGCCGGCCTCATCCACGACGAAGATGTCGTCATCAACTTCAACTACCGCGCCGACCGCGTCCGCCAGATCACCCGCGTCCTCACCCGCACCTCCGGGCTCAACCAGTCCATGGGCCGAGACTTGCCCAAAGCTGCCGAGCTCGACGCCGAGATCCCGCCACAGTCCCTGCCCGCGCGCATCCACTACGTCTGCATGACCCAATACGACCGCGCCTTCAAACTCCCCATCGTCATCCCCGCCGAGTCCATGGATAACCTGCTCGCCAACGTCATGGCCGTCGCCGACCTGCGCAACCTGCGCGTCGCCGAAACCGAAAAGTACGCCCACGTCACCTACTTCTTTAACGGCGGCATCGAAAAGCCATTCGCGGGTGAAGACCGCCAGCTGGTCGCCAGCCAGAAGGTCGCCACCTACGACCTCGCGCCAGAAATGTCCGCGCCCGGCATCGCCGACACCGTCATCAAGGCCCTTACCGACACCGCCTTCGACGTCATTATCGTCAACTTCGCCAATGCCGACATGGTCGGCCACTCCGGCAAAATGGAGCCCACCATCCGCGCCGTCGAAACCGTAGACACCCAGCTCGGCCGCATCTATAACGCCATCCGCCAAAGCGGCGGCTCGATGTTGATTACCGCCGACCACGGCAACGCCGAGCTCCTGATCGACCCCACTACCGGCGGCCCGCACACCGCCCACACCACCAACCCCGTACCATTTCTGCTCGTCTCCGACCAGAAGAACATCACCCTCCGCGAGGGCGGCAGCCTCCGCGACCTGAGCCCCACGCTGCTCGGCATGCTCAACATCCCCCAGCCCGGCCAAATGTCCGGCGGCGACCTCAGGATCTTACCCACTTCCAGCTGAATCATTGTCAGCCCGCTTGAATCCGCTTTTCGCAACCGAGTCAACGCCCCGACAAGGAGGTTCAGCCGTGCATCCTTATGACATGTTCTCCTCCGCCGAACTCGATGCGCAGATCGAAGCCGGAATGGTAAAGGCGACGCGTCATCCTGCAGGCGCCCTGACGATGCTGCGCGAGGGACTCGACATTGCCGGCCTGACGAACGACGTTCCCGCCGAGTTCCGCGCCTGGATCAGCGCCATGCAGGCGCGCTGTGTCGCGGCATACCGGACCATCGAAGCCGCAGCCCGGCAGGCGTTTGAAGCCCTACCCGGGCGGCAGGGACGCTCGCGATGTAGGGCAGAAGAAAGCCTTCGCCGAATACGTCAGGCGCAGGGCAAGGACCTCGCCCCGATCTTGTTCGCCATGATTCAGGCAACAACTACGCGCCGATCCTCTGGAAGCAGCTCCGCCCACGCGGCGACGAACCCGCCTTCAAGAACGAAGAAGGACAGCAGTGGTTCCAGGCAGAAGCTGCTTCTACTCAATCCTTGTCATCCCGCAGAGCACTACGCTATCCCCTGCAGCTTGCCAGCCGGCGTCTTCGAAAAAGCATGCACCACCGCTCCTTGAGCATTCACATGTCGCAGCGTCATCTTCGTCGCCGTCAGCTCCAAGTGCGTAAACCCGTACACCTGCTGGGCATAGGGCCCACGATAGGATTCCGTAATCGCCAGCGGATAGCTCTGCGCGCCGCCCGCGCCCGAGCATACAAACGAAGTCGGATGCCCGGCAAACTCCAGGTGCTGCAGGTCATGGTCGTGCCCGGCCAGATACAGGTGCACCCCATGCTCCCGCAGCAGCGGATCCCATTCCGCCGCAAGCACGGGATGATCGCCGTGCGGCCCATTTGAGAACACCGGATGATGCCCGATCACCGTCAAAAACGGCGTGGTTCTCGGCTTGGCTAGCTCCGCCTTGAACCACGCCAGCTGCTCCGCCTGCTGCTCCGGTGTCAGGGTAAAGTTCACTCCACCACTCTTCATCTTTCCCAAAGGCATGTTGCTGTCGAGCGCGATGACAGTCATCAGCGGGTCTTTGGAATGCGCAGGGAACTGGTAGCTGTACCAGAGCGCCGGCTGCGTCCACCGCGTGCCAGGCGTCTTCGCATACGCCAGCCCGGCCTCCACCTTGTTCACCGGCAGCACCTGATACTCATGGTTGCCCATCACCGAGTATGCTGGGCAGTCGAAAGCCTGCTTAGGGTACATCGCTTCAAACTGAGTCTTCCAGCGCGGATCGTCCACGCCACCCGGCAGAGGCCCGTAGAAGCTGTCGCCAAGCAACAGCAGCGCCTCAGTCTTCAGCTTAAGCCTGGACGCGTACTCAACCATCGCTTGAGCTACAGCGTTCTGGGCGATCTGATTGTCGTACCAGCCCCAGTCACCCAGAATCAACGCATGCCGCGCCCCTGCGTCGGTCGTGGCTGACCATCCCTGAGCCGCTCCGCCCGCCAGCAGACTGAACGCAAAACTACGCCGAAGAAACTGCCGCCGATCCAAACCATCGCTCATACCAGGTAGGACGCTCACACCGCCGCCGAAGACGCGCAACCAGGCTACTGCAGCCCTTCTTGTTGTCATCCCCAAAGGAATTCTGCGGGTTGCCTTTCTACCCACACCAAGGAGCGCTTAGAATTCCCGTCGCCCTTCCATCGCACGCATCATCGTTACCTCATCCGCATACTCAATATCGCTCCCCGCCGGCACCCCTGTAGCAATCCGCGTTACCTTTGCCCCAGTCTTCATCTTCCGCATCTCTGCCGCCAGGTACACCGCCGTAGCTTCACCTTCGGTCGTGGGCGAAGTCGCCAGAATCACTTCCTCCAGACCCTCCAGCCGCGTCAGCAGATTGCCGATCCGCAACTGCTCCGGCCCCACCCCGCCAATCGGCGACAGCGTCCCATGCAGCACATGGTAGACGCCGTTATAGCTTCGCGTCTTCTCCACCGATGCAATATTCGTAGGCTCTTCGACCACGCAAACCAGCCGCTGATTCCGCGTCGCGCTCGTGCAATACCCGCACGGGTCGACATCCGTAATGTTGTTGCACACCGAGCAAAGCCGCAGATGCTTCTTGATCTCGCGGATCGCCTCCGCCAGCTTCGCCGCATCCTCTTCGCTCGAGCGCAGCACATGGAAGGCAAGCCGCTGCGCCGTCTTGGTCCCGATCCCCGGCAGCTTGCGCAGCTCTTCAATCAGCCGAGCCATCGGCTCCGCAAATCGTCCCGTCACGACCCCAACCCGGGCAGCCCAAGCCCACCCATCATGCCGGCCATACCCGCTTTCATCGCGTCGTCGGCCTTGCGCCCAGCTTCATTGACCGCTGCGGTAATCAGGTCTTCAAGCAGTTCCAGATCGCTCGCCGAGGCTCCCATCGCCGTCGGCTCGATGCGCAGACGCAGCACCTCCTTGCGCCCGTTCATCCTCACCGTCACCAGCCCGCCGCCGCTCTGCGCCTCCACCACCGTCGCAGACATCCGCTCTTCCATCTGAGCCTGCATCGCCCCCGCCTGCTCCAGCATCTTGCCCATATCCGAGAAGTCCATAGCGCCTCCTAATCCTGCCCGCTCAAGTCGATCACCGTCTGTATTTCCGCGTCAAACAGCCGCTGCGCTTCCATCACCATCGGATGCTCGGCCGCCTTGGCCTGTGCCGACCCGCTCCTTGCCACGCGCGGCTTCTTCGCACCCCCAGCAGCCGCGCCGGCTAGCAGCGTCAGCCGTGCCACGCCCCGGTCGCGCAGCACGCCCCGCACAATCTTCTCCGCATCCACGTTCACAATCACCGGCAGCATCGTCTTCGAGAGCTCCGTCTGCACCCGCGCCTCACCCTCGACTACCGTCCACGCTGCATCTCCTAGCGCGTCCGCCGCAGAGCCTTGCCCCACAGCCTGCAGAGCCTCGACCGCAGCCCTCTGCAAGCTTCCCGTCTCGCCGCCTTGAACCGGCGCAAACACGGGAGAGGGAATCGCCACCTGCTCCTCAACCGGCAACGGCGCGGCCACAGCCAACGGCGCGGGCACCGCTACCGGCTCAGGCACAAGCACCGGGGCCGTCACAACAGCAACCATCGGCGGAGCTGTCACTACCGGCACCGGCGAAGCCGCCGGAGGTTGCGACACCACCGGCACCGACGCCGGCGTAGCCAGACCACCCGCAATCCCGTCATACTTCCGCCGAGCCTGGTTCTGCTCAAATGGAGAAAATACCGGCTTGGCTGCCGCAGCCGCAGCCGGCCTGGCGGCAGGCACAGGCGCAGGCGCAGGCCGTGGCACAGCCGCCTTCGATCCGCCACCCAGCGCACTCAGCACTTCCTCCACCGGCAGCAGACGCCGCAGATGCACCAGCTTCAACAGCCCAAGTTCGAAGTGAAACCGCTGTTCCTGCCTGTAGCCAAGCTCGTCGAACGTCCGCAGCATCACTTGCAAAAACCGCGTAAGCTCTTCCTCGCTGAACAGCGCCGCCGTCCGCGCCGCACGCTTCTGTTCCTCGGGCGAAATCTGCAGCAGCTCGGTTCCGGCCGCGTCGCCCTGTTCCGGCGTCATCCCGGCGATCTTCGCAATCAGGCAGCTCCGCAGGTAACGTACCGCCTGCCGAGCAAGTTGCGCCGGGGAGTTGCCCGCGTCCAGCAGCTCGTTGGCTATCGTCATTACCTCCGCCGAGCGGTTGCCATCCACCGCCTGCATCACGCGTTCAAACACCGCGTTCGGCACCGAGCCCATCAGCTCGCGAATCTGCCCCGCATCGAGCCGCGCCTTGCCATCCATCATTGGCGCAGACGCAATCGCCTGGTCCATGATGCTCAGCGCATCCCGCATCGATCCGTCGCCGGCCTCGGCCAGCAGGTTCAGCGCGCCCTCATCCGCCTCGACGCCTTCATGCTCGGCAATCCCGCGCAGTTCACCCAGGATGTCCGCCAGCTTTACCGCGTGGAAGCTGAAGTGCTGGCAGCGCGAACGCACCGTCTGCGGAATATCCTCAGGCTGCGTCGTCGCCATCATGAAGACGATGTGATCCGGCGGCTCTTCAAGGGTCTTCAGCAGCGCGTTGAAGGCGGCATCCGTAATCTGGTGCGCCTCGTCCAGAATGTAAATTTTGTACCTGTCCCGAGCCGGCCGGTACCTGGCCGCATCCCGCAGCTCGCGAATCTCATCGATCCCGCGATTAGTCGCCGCATCGATCTCAATCACGTCGACCGAGTTGCCGGCCCGGATCTCCAGGCAGCTTTCGCACACCTCGCACGGCTCCGGCGTCGGCCGCAGCTCACTCCCGATCGCATTCCGGCAGTTCAGCGCGCACGCCACAATCCGCGCGATCGTCGTCTTCCCAATGCCCCGATGCCCGCTGAAGATGTATCCATGCGCAATCCGGTTCTGCCGCAGCGCATTCATCAGCGTCACGGTCACATGGTCCTGCCCGGCCACATCGGCAAACCTTTGCGGCCGGTACTTTCTGGCTAAAACCTGATAACCCATATCGCCCTAAGCCATTCTACCGCCGTGGGCTGTGCGTCACAGTTCCACTTCTTCGTAGCTGCCAGCGGTACAGCGACGAAGAGCGTCGCGTACAAGCTCAACCTTCGGGGCAATCACCGCCCAGTCAGTACTGCTCAGAACCACAAGCGCGACCAGGCGCGACTTGGGGGCCTGTTGATGCAGCATGCTCTTGTCGCCTGTAAGGATGACATCGAAACCATCCAGCCAAGCCGCCTGGAGAAGCTTCGCGTCCTGCAACCCGTTCCAATGCATCTCGCGGGCGGTACGCACCTCGTGCCCCATCAGCGCCTTCCTGAGCTTGCGGCTCATGTTCTCGTCAAACAGAATCTCAAGCAGTGGCTCTAAGATGTTTCGCTTCCGCAAAAGCCAGCAACGATCGCACAGCTTGCAGATCTGTTCCGAAATCTTCAGCGATCTCTTCAGCTGACATGCCGCTTCGGTAATTCAGCAGCACTGTGTCTGCATCGAGCCTGCTGTCCAGTACTGTCGCCCGGCCCCCCAGCCGCAACGGATCGTACCGAACGACTGAACAACCCTGCCAGTCAAATTGATCCTTGCCCTTCATGCTCCCTCCGAAGTTTGCAGCAGCTACTTCCCACTATACGGCGACCCCATATACTTCTTCGCCGCTTCCGCCTGCGTCTGGTCCCCACCCCCGGCCGCCGCCTTCTGGTACTGCACTATCGCTCCGCCATGGTCATGCAGCAGGTCCAGCATCTCGCCGGCATTCAGCTCCGCCCGCCGCCGCAGCCAGTCAGATGAATTCGGCTGCGCCGCCGCCTCTAGATAGTGCTTGGCCGCATCGGCAACATCATTCTGCCCCCGCTCCGTATCCGCCATGCCAAACCACGCCAGCTGCAGTCGCGGATCGACAAAGTACCCAGGCCTCCGCGAGTCCGCCAGCACCTGCTTGTACGTCGTAATTGCCCCCGGCCCATCGCCCTTGTCCTTGGCCAGGTTCGCTTCCTCCAGCCGAAACAGGAAGTCATGGGGAAACTCCGTAGCCAGCCCATGCTCTACCTCGAGCGCCTCCCCATAGCGGCCGTCGTGGCGCAGAAACAGCGACAGCGTCGTCCGTGCCGCCACCTGCGTCGTCACCCCTTTCGTCGCCGCCACCCGCACCAACTGCAACCCGCGTTCCTTGTTTCCGCCCACGCCCGCAATCCCTACCACCATCCGCACCATGCGCGGCAGGCTCGCTACCGCAAACTGCTGGATCCCGATCGCCATGTCCGCATCCGCATACTCCGGATCGATCTTCAGCACCGCTTCCGAATCGTTCCGCGCCGCCAGTCCCTGCCGCGCCGCCCCCAGGTAAGAGTGATCCGCCAGCGTCATAAACGAGGCATGCAGCCCACGCGCAAAGCCCCGCGCAAACAGCGCATCCTGCTGCCGCAACGGGCCATCGCCTGGCCCGTGCTTCATCCGTTCGTCCACCAATCCATTCACCCGGTTGGTCAGGTCCTCGATCCGCTGCCGCACCGGATCTGCTATGTCCACCCGTCGCTTCGTCGTCAGAAACGAGTCGTGCGCATAGTAGGTCGTATCCAGCAGGTCCTGGTGGTACAGCTCCCTGAAGATCACCACCATCAACACCAGCGCATGCGCCAGCGGCGAGTCCTGATGCGCATTCTCCACCTGCTCAAAGCGCCCGAGCGCCCCGTCGTAATCCAGGTTGTAGAAGTGAGCGAACCCATCCCGCACCACGGGGTCATAGTTCAGCGGGTCCGCATGCGCGCTTGGAGCCGGCGCGCCGCCCTGCGCCGTCGCGGGCCCCGCCAGTGCCAGACCCAACACCCCGACCGTCGCCCATCGCATCGCTCTAAACAAGATCATGCCCCATCACCATCACCAGGTGCCCCGCAGGAACCTCACGCTTAGACGCTGCCGCGCGTCGCGCAGTCTCGTACACTATATCTCGGGCCCGGTTTACGACTTCTCGAGAGACCTCCTCCTATGACGCGTCTAGAGCTGCTACGTCTTCTGCTCGCCCAGGCCCGTAGCAACGGGTTCGAGTTTCGCAAGTGGTACACCACGCGGCTCGGCCTGCCTTGGCAAAGCTCCCGCCATGCCGCCGAGATGCTCGCCGCCGAACGCCGCTACTATGCTCTCCTGTTCTCGCACGAGTTCGCCTGCCACTTCTGGAAGCCCGGCGAGAAAATCACGTTCCTGGTTCCCACCCAGACCTTTCGACGCGTGCGCCCCGACGGCACCGTAGCCATTGTCACCCGCAAGGCCTACACCCGCCGCTCCCTGCGCGATGATGCCTGGCGCTACCACCTGCGCGAACTCTCCATGGCCGAAGAACCCCTGAAATACATGCGCCGCTACCTTCGCATCGACGACGTCATGGAAGAAGACGGCTAGCCAACCCGGCCCCTCTTGTTGTCATTCCCGAAGGGAATCTGCGGTTATCTTCTCTCTGCCGCCCCGAAGCTCGCCCTAAAGCCCCTGCTCTCGCCGAATCCGCGCAATCTGCTTCAAGTGGTGCTCCCCATGCACCCGGTGAAAGCGCCTCCACTGTTCCATCGAGAGCGCACCCAGGGCCACGTGGCTCAACACCTGTCGCGCACCGAAAAGCTGCTCACCCTGCACTGCCAGGCCGTCAAACACCTCCACCGCTCCGTGCATCCGCTCAACCAGCTCCGGCCCGCTTTGCAGTGCCGCCAGGCGATTCGGCAGCGTTCCTGCCGGTGCCGAGCGCCTGCCTGGAAAATGGCCCAGCGAGAGTACCACCCACTGGCTCACTTTCTGCTGCAGCGTCGGTTTTTTTCCCATAACTTTCCGTTTGCTCAACCGACCACGCAGCGCCTCGTTGCTCGCCTCAAGTGATAACAGAAGATGCTCCACAATCTGCTGGATGCTCCATTTCTCCGGATGGCCCTCGGGGGCAGCCTGCGTCTGACGCGCATTCAAGCCAGCCAGCGCAGTGGTTACTTTGGTTTCCAGACGCAGCATTTCCTCGTGCATGAAAGCAAGCTTAGACCACTTAGACAAAGGCGTAAAGACGAAATTCCCAAAACGGGAACGGTGGTTACTTTGGTTTCAGCGCCACCAGCGCCTGCTCCGCAGCTTTCACATGATCGCCGTCCGGCTCTAGCTTCAGGTACGCCTCGAACTCGCTCTTGGCCTCATCCGGCTTGCCATAATGCCGGGCTGCATCGGCCAGCAGAAAGTGTCCTTCCGGGTCATCGGGAAGCGTGGCCACAGCATCTTTCGCCCGCATGTAGGCCGCTTTGTAATTGCCCGTACTCGCGTAGTACTTCGAGACCTTCAGGTCTTCTTCTTCGCGATTGTCTTTGTCCTCCACCCTGGGCAAATGTCTGCGCTCAAAGCGCGTCGAACCCGTGCTGCCCTGGTCCTTTAGCGCAGGTGCATCCGGGTCTGCCGGAGTGTCGCCTGAGGCGGAAGAACTGGATGAGGAGGAAGAGCTGGATGAACTGGAGCTTTCCGCCGGCTCGCCCGGAAACGGATGCGCCTCACCCGTCCCGGCAGGCGCGTTCGGAGCGGCCGCGGCAGGCTCCCCCGGAAAAGGAAAGTTCCCCTGCGAGCCGGAAGCAGCAGGCGCAGCACCGCTTGACGCGGGCGCCTGCCCCGCTGCCGCTGGTGTCTCACCCGGAAAAGGGAACTGCTGCGGGGCCGCCGGCGCGACAGGAGCCGGCGTACAAGGGTCTTTCTTTGTAGGGACACAGGGTGCCGCGGTCAGGGGTGGAGGCGGCGGTTCGTACTTTTGAGCCACAGCCGCGCCCAGCCCGCCGAACAGCAGCCCCCCGTAAAACAGCAACATTAAGGCCGGCTTTGCTAACATCATCCTCAATCGTGTCCCCCGTCCTATTCGTTTGAGACGGAATCCCCAAACAGAAGTTGTCCTTACCCCCGCTTTCAACGCCCCTGCGAGCCCCGCCCATGCCTTCCAGTCTCATCATCCGTTCTTCGAATATTCACGCCGCCGGCTGCTACACCACCCGCCCCATCCGCAAGGGGCGCGTGGTCTGCGAGTACGAAGGGCCGCGCATGTCCAAAGCCGAGGCCGACAAGCGCTACGCCGACCGCCACGTCACCTACCTCTTCGGCGTCGGCGACCGCCAGGAAGTCATCGACGGCTTCGGCGCCCCCATGTTCATGAACCATTGCTGCACCCCCAACTGCGAAACCGAAGAGCGCGAAAATCGCATCTTCGTCATCGCCCTGCGCGACATCGCCGCCGGCGAAGAACTCGTTTACGAGTACAACCTCTATGACTCCGACGACGTTTCCCAGGATTGCTACTGCGGCGCCCCCAACTGCCGCGGCACCATGTTCGCCCCCGCTGAGATAGAACGAAGGGCCCGCCGAGCCCGCCGCCAGGCAGCCAAGGCACAGTAGTACCCCAGCCAGGTCCCCACTTCGGATCACCGCCAGCCACGGAACCAAACCTCCCCGAACGACGTATCTCCTTTCGCCACGATCTATGGCAAACTAGGTTCACCGGAGATTCCGTCCCATGCCCAGCTCCCCCTTCTGCCCGCAATGCGGCAAACAGTTCGCCCCCGCCGCCAACTTCTGTTCTGCCTGCGGCGCCAACGCCCTGCCGCCGCCGCCATCCCTTCCGGTGGCCACCCAGATCGTTCGTCCCCGCAGCCCGCGCATGGTCGCCGGTGTCTGCTCCGGCATCGCCATCCATTACGGCTGGGATGTCGCGCTCGTCCGCATCCTCTTTACCATCTTCGTCTGCCTTACCCTGAGCACCGGCCTCGTCCTCTATGCCGCTGCCTGGCTCCTGCTGCCCGACGCCCAGTACGCCCTGCCGGCTTCCACTCAACGCTCAACGAGCATCGTCTCGCAGTAGTCATACTCCCCAGCCCGCATACAGAAATTGTCATCCTGAGCGGAGGAACGCACAGCTTTTGTGCGTTCCGCAGTCGAAGGACCTGCATTTCCTTCACGATTGCCAGGGCTCCAGGCGAACGCAGGTCCTTCGACTCCGTTTTGCGGAACAGACCCGCCACCCCATGCTCAGGATGACAATAGGTTAGGGCTGAAGCCTTGGCTCTAATGTCCTGGCCCTCTTACTGCCAGTCCAGCAGGGAATCTGCGGTTGCCTTTGCTGTTGTTCGCTCTTACGAACTACTCATGCCTTAGTTGACGAGCCTCGCATCCTGCCCTCCACTAAACCAAGAATGTTTGGAACCTTTGCAACTGCGACCGCGTACCTGTTTTTGCAACAGCGTCTTTCATCTTCACGCACGTCCAACGCACTATCCTGCAAAGAACGCAAGAGGCCCTCTCCGCATGTTTCGAGCTCTTGGCACGCCAGTCCTTGCCGCACTCATCCTGCCGCACCCTGCTTCCGCTCAAACTCCCGCCCAAACTCCCGTCCAGACCTGCACCCCACTCACCGGCATCGTCCACGACACCACCTCCGCCATCATCCCCGGCGCCATCCTTTCGCTCGACGGCACCCTCACCGCCACCAGCGGTCCCGACGGCCATTTCAGCTTCGCCTGCGTCGCACCCGGCAAGCACGCCCTCACCGCGACCTTCCAGGACTTCGCCCCCTACGTCCTCAACTTCACTACCCCGCACCCCGCCGCGCTCACCTTCAATCTCGTCCCCGCCGCCCAGTCCAGCATCACCGTCGAAGCCGACGACAGTGCCCAGACCGTTCCACAAGGTGGCGGCAACGGCATCGTCCTCGGCGGCAAGCAGCTCCAGGCCCTCGCCGATGACCCCGACGACCTCCTCCGCGAGCTCCAGCAGCTCGCCGCTGCCAGCGGCGGCAGCCCCAGCCAGACCACCATTTCGGTCGACGGCTTCCAGGATTCCTCCACCCTCCCCCCCAAGGATTCCATCGCTTTCATCAACGTCGCGCCGGACCTCTTCTCCGCCGAGTATCGCGAACCACCCTTCGGCGGCGGCCGCGTCGAAATCTACACCAAGCCCGGAGCCAAGAACTACCATGGCGCTCTCTTCGCCACCAACTCAAGCTCGTTCCTCAACGCACGCGACCCCTTCACCACCACCACCGGCTCCATCGGCAAGCAGCGTTACGGCTTCGACTTCAGCGGCCCCGTCCGCAAGCAGGGCTCCAACTTCTCGCTCAACCTCGAGCATCGTTCGATCGACGAAACCGTGGCCGTCAGCGCCACCACGCTCGACGCGCAGGGCAACCCGGTCAATCTCCTCGACACCGTCCCCATTCCGCAGCGCCTATGGGAAGCCAACGCCCGCGTCGACTGGCAGTTCGGCGCAAAAAACTTCGCTTTCGCCAGCTATTCGGCCAACGTCAACAGCCTGCAAAATCTCGGCGTCGGCGGCCAGACCCTGCGCGAAGCCGGCTACAGCTCCGGCCAGAACGACCAGACCATCCGCGTCAGCGACGTCACCACCCTCTCGCCGCGCCTCGTCCACGAAGCCCGCGCCAGCTTCGAGCACTACAACGCAACCGACATTCCCACCAGCAGCGCCCCAAGCCTGCAGGTTTCCGGCGACTTCATCGGCGGCGGCGCTTCCATCGGCCAGGATCGCGATCGCCGCTCCCGTACCGAGTTCGACGACGACTTCATCCTCACCACCAAGACCCATATCATCAAGGCCGGGGTGCAGTTGCTCTACATCCATCGCAACAGCCAGGTGCCGCTCAACTTCAACGGCACCTACATCTTCTCCGGCTACACCAGCGCCGGCAACGTCAACGTCTCGGCCCTGCAACAATACGCGCAGGCACAGGCTGGCACCTCCACGGCCTACGAGTTCAACAACGTCGCGGGCAATCCCAACGTACAGGTCTCCCAGGTACGCACCGCTTTCTTCTTTCAGGACAACATCAAGCTCAGCCCCCGGTGGAGCTTCTTCTACGGCGTCCGTTACTTCCTCGAAACCGACCCCGCCAACTACAACGGCATTGGGCCCCGCGGCGGCTTCTCCTACACGCCCGACAAAAAGCAGACCCTGGTCTTCAAGTCGCATTTCGGCATCTTCAACGGCCAGTACAGCGGCGACGACGCCCAGGAGCTGCACCGCGAGGACGGCGTACAGCGCATCACCAGCCTGGTCTATAACGCAAATTACGCCAGCCCCCTGACCGGCGCTACGCCCATCCACGCCCTGCGCACCCTCGCTCCAGGCTTCAACAACAGCACCTACGCCATCGGCGATGTCAGCGTCTCGAAGGACCTCCCCTTTGGCTTCAACATCAACGCCGAAGAAGTGCTCATACGCTTGTTGACCACCGCCCGCACCTTGAATATCAACCAGCCCCTTACTCCGGATCCTTACGGCCCACGTCCCTTCGGGGCCAATCTCAACATCCTCGAAACCCGCAACGACGGAACCGGCCAGGGCCACGTCGATTTCGTCGGGCTCAGCAACTCCAAGCTCAAGCGTGTGCAGTTCTTTGTCGGCGCAGTACACATCAACATCCGCGACAACGACAACGACGACACCTTCTTCCAGCCCCAGAGCGCCTACTCGAACGCCGGAGAAACCGTTCGCCGAACCAACAACGGCCTCTACCAGGTCTTCGGCAACGTCAACTTCAGCCTGCCCTACAAGCTCGCTCTCTCCGGCAACGGCTACGCCAGCGGCGGCCAACCCTTCAACCTGCTCACCGGCGCCGATAACAACGGCGACGGCAACTTCAACGATCGCCCCCAGTACGCCCCCGCCGGCACAGTTGCCGACAATAAAACCTTCTTCAACAGCCCATACGGGGTCCTCACCAACACCGGCGCCATCGTCAACGGCATTCCCGTCGCGCCAATCCCCCGCAACCTCGGCGCCCTGCCCTGGACCTTCCACCTCGACGCCAACCTGCAGCGCGCCTTCAAGCTCACGCCGGACTCCAAAGCCGCACACCAGCAAACCATCACCGCCAACATTCGCTCCGCCAACTTCCTCAACCACACCAATGTCACGCAGGAAGGCAGCGTCCTCGGTACCCAGCAGTTCCTCGTCCCCGTCTCCGCCGACACCGCCCGCCGCATCGAGTTCGGCCTCCGCTATAGCTTCTAAAACCGAGCAAGTATCATCAACAGAGCCATGCCCGATCCCCGTCCCTTCCAATACCATCAACGTGCCCTGCATTGCGACGCCATGCCGCTGGCCGCACTCGCCGCGGAGCACGGCACCCCTCTTTACATCTACTCGCAGCAACATATCCTCGCCCGCTTGCAGCTGTTTCAGCAGGCCTTCGCGCAGGTATCCCACACCATCTGCTTCGCCATCAAGTCGAACTCGTCGCTCGCTCTCATCAAGCTGCTTGCCCGCCACGGCGCAGGCTTCGATATCGTCTCCGGTGGCGAGCTCGCCCGCGTCCAGAAGGTTGCCGCCAGGGCTCTCGGCAAAACCGTCTTCGCCGGGGTAGGGAAGCAAACGCCTGAAATCGATGCCGCCCTCAAAGCCGGCATCCTCCTCTTCAACGTCGAGTCCGAAGGTGAACTTGCCCTGCTCGCGCAGCGCGCCGAACTCCTAGCCGCCCCGGCGCGCTTCTCCCTGCGCGTCAACCCCGACGTCTTCGCCGAGACCCACCCCTACATCTCCACCGGCCTCAGCGCCCACAAGTTCGGCATCGACATCAACCAGGCCCGTGCCATCTACCGGAAAGCCGCGAAATCGAAGTGGCTCATCCCGACCGGCGTCAGCGTTCACATCGGCTCGCAGATTCGCGCAGTCGACCCATTCGGGGCTGCTGTAGAGCGTGTCGCAACCCTCATCCAGCAGTTGAACAAAAATGGCATAACCCTCACACATCTCGATGCCGGCGGTGGGCTCGGCATCGAGTACACCAGCGCAGACTTTGAACCCGAAGCGGCCCTCCAGGCCTACGCCGCACAGATTCTCGCCGCCACCAGCCACCTCAACCTGCACCTCCTGCTTGAGCCCGGCCGCTTTCTCGTAGCCCAGGCCGGCACCCTGCTCACCACTGTTCTCAATGTCAAGACCAACGGCAACAAAACGTTCGTCATCACCGATGCGGGCATGAACGACCTCATCCGCCCGGCGCTCTACCAGGCTCACCACCAGATTCTTCCGGTTAGGCAGTCCTCAGCGAAAGCCAGCCCGGTGGATGTCGTCGGCCCGGTCTGCGAATCCGGCGACTTCTTCGCCCGCGACCGCGAGCTCGCGCCCGTCAAGCCCGGCGACCTGCTCGCCATCCTCGACACCGGCGCCTACGGAATGACCCTGAGCTCGAACTACAACACGCGCCCGCGTCCCGCCGAGGTGCTTGTGGACGGGGCCGCCAGCCGCCTCATCCGCCGCCGCGAAACCCACCGCGATCTCTTCGCTCCGGAACTCCCCTGAACCGGGGGAGTACAAGCGCCACGCACCACCTGCTAAAATCCGTAAGTCGCGTCCCACAGCAAGCAAACCGACGCCATCTCCACCCGAGGTACAGTCATGTCCGGCCATAGCAAATGGGCAACCATCAAGCACAAAAAGGGCGCTACTGACGCCAAGCGCGGCAAGATCTTCACCCGCCTCATCAAGGAAATCACCATCGCGGCCAAATCCGGTGGCGGCGACCCCGACGGCAACCCCCGGCTGCGCACCGCCATCCTCGCCGCCAAAGCCGAGAACATGCCCGCGGACAACATCAAGCGAGCCATCCAGCGCGGTACGGGCGAGCTCGAAGGGCTTTCTTACGATGAGATCACCTACGAGGGCTACGGCCCAGGCGGAGTAGCGCTCATCGTCGAAGTGCTTACCGACAACAAGAATCGGGCTGTAAGCGAAATCCGCCACGCTTTCTCGAAGAACGGCGGCAATCTTGGTGCGGAAGGCGCGGTCGCCTGGATGTTCTCGAAGAAAGCCGTGATCTCGATCGCCAAGGACGCGGCCAACGAAGACAAGTTGATGGAGTTGGTGCTCGAGTCGGGCGCGGAAGACCTGAACGATGAGGGTGAAAACTGGGAAATCCTGGCCGACCCGAAGGACTTTGAAGCTGTCACTGAGGCTTTGAAGGCCGCCAAGATCAAGACCGAAACCGCAGAAGTGACCAAGATCGCAAGCACCTATACGAAGCTCGAGGGCCCCCAGGCCAACGCCATGATGCGCCTGCTCGAGACGATTGAAGACCTGGACGACACCCAGAATGTCTACTCCAACTTCGACTTCGACGAAGCCACGTTGGCGGGCTGACAAACCAGATGAAACTTCGCATAGCCTCGAGCCTCACCAGCACCCTCAGCCTGCTTCTCCTGCTTGCCGGTCTTCACGCCGGCAGCCTTCACGCCCAGCAGCAATCGAATGTGCTGGACACAGCCTCAACCCGCCAGCCGTACAACTACGGCGTCGTCTTCCAGGGCGGCTTCGGTGTCACCGACAACCGCGACGGCTTCAGATTCCTGCAGGCCGGGGTGCATGCCGGCCGCGTGCTGACCAACAACTACGGCGAAGGCCTCCTGCGCGGCAACTTCGAGTATGCCGCCGAGATTTTCCCCTATTGGGAGTCCTTCACGCCCGGGTTCCAGCGGGTCAGCTGCAATCTTTTTCCCGGCACGGCCATCATCACCTGCTCGCAGCCATATACGGTCGGCGGCACTTTTCACGGCGTCACCTTGACGCCCATCATCCTGAAATGGAACTTCGCCCGCCACGGCAAGCTCGTACCCTGGGCCCAAGCCGCCGGCGGCGTGCTCTGGACGAACCACAAATATCCCGCCTACGGCAACACCACGCCCAACCTCACTACCAACGGCCCCAATGGCGAGACCAGCGTTTGGAACTTCACGCCGCAGGGTGGCATCGGCCTGCACTACTTCACGCGTCCCAATCGTTCAATCGACTTCGGCGCCAGTGGCGAGCATATTTCGTCTGCGTCACTCGGCGACCGCAACCCCGGGGTGAATGCAAGCGTGCAGTTTACCGTCGGCTACAGCTGGTGGAAGTAAGGTTTCCCGCATTGAGGTGAGTGTGGCTGCGATTGTCGAGTGCGTTCCCAACTTCTCCGAGGGCAACGACGAGAAGGTGGTGCGCGAGATCGTCGCCTCCATGCGCCTCGAGGGCGTATCGCTGCTCGATTACTCGCTCGACCCGGATCACAACCGGTCGGTCGTCACGATTGCCGGACACCCCGCGGCTGTTGCCGAGGCGGTTGTAATTGCGGCGGGCAAGGCGGCTCACCTGATCGACCTCACCCGCCAGTCTGGAGTGCACCCGAGGATCGGCGCGGCGGACGTAATCCCCTTCGTACCGGTTTCCGGCATCTCGATGGCCGAGGCGGCTGTGCTGGCGCGCCAGGCAGGCTTGCAGATCTGGCGGCGCTTTGGTGTGCCCGTCTACTTTTACGGAGCAGCGGCTGCCCGGCCCGACCGGGTGCAGCTGGAGGATGTGCGGCGCGGCCAGTTTGAAGGGCTGCGTGAAGCTGCCTTGAAAGATGCGGCGCGCAGGCCGGATGTCGGCGGACCGGAGCTGCATGAAACGGCAGGAGCAAGCGTCGTGGGTGCGCGCAGCTTCCTCATCGCCTACAACCTCTACCTGGCCGGGGGCGCGGACATTTCGCATGCACGCGCGATCGCGAGGGATGTGCGCGCTTCCTCGGGCGGCATGCAGGGCGTCAAGGCGCTGGGCGTGATGGCCAACGGACGCGCCCAGGTGACGATGAACGTGACGGACTTCCACCTGACGCCCATGCCGAGCGTCCATGCGGCGGTCGAGAAGCTGGCCAGGGATCATGGGACTACGGTCGTGGAGGCCGAGTTGATCGGCTTGATTCCCGAGGCCGCTTACGACCCGGCCGCGGACTGGATTCGCCAGATTCCAGGCTTCGATCCCGCGTTGAAGGTGCTGGAGCGCAGGCTGCAATCGCCGCTTGCCTGGCCCGAGGCATAGCTTGGCAAGCTTTCTGGAGCTTGCGCATGTGAGCGTGATGCGGGGCGAGCGCGTGGTGCTCGACGACGTGAACCTGCATATAGCCGAGGGCGAGCAGATTGCGCTGCTGGGCCCGAACGGATGCGGTAAATCAACCCTGTTGAAGACGATGACCTGCGAGCTGTATCCGCTTGCCAGGCCCGAGACCAGGGTGCAGATACTAGGCCGCGAGCGCTGGGACCTGACTGAGTTGAAGAAACAGCTTGGCGTGGTGCAGGCGGAGATTCCCGGCAAGCCGATGCTCGCAATCACCGGGTTCGAGGCTATCCTGACGGGCTTCTTTTCAAGCTCCACCTTGTGGCCGCACCTGCGCGTGAGCGAAGATATGCGTGAGCGGGCGTCGGCTGTAATGGAGCGGGTGGGAGCCTCGGCGATTGCGGAAAAGCGCTTCGGCGAGATGTCTGCCGGGCAGCAGCGGCGGGTGCTGATCGGGCGTGCGCTGGTGGCTTCGGCGGGCTGTCTGCTGCTCGATGAGCCTTCGAACGCGCTCGATCTGTACGCCCAGCGCGAACTGCGCGAGCTGCTGGTACAACTGGCAGAGCAGGGAACGACCATGCTGCTGATCACCCATCAACTCGCGGACATCATCCCGGCCATGCGGAGGGTGTTGATGATGCGGGATGGGCGCATCGTGGCGGACGGCGATCGCGCGGAACTGCTGACGGCGGAACGACTTGGCAAGCTGTTTGGGACTAAGGTGCAGGTCAGCGAGCGGGACGGCTTTCTGCACGCCTGGTAACGAGCTCTTTTGTTGTCATTCCCGCAGGGAATCTGCTTTTGTTCTTGCCGTCGTCTTTCTCAAGATCATCGGCGAACCCACCCTAATCGAGCGCTTTGAAGAGCTCCGGCAGGTCGAGATAGATGGGCGAATCCGGGAGGCTGAGCCGGGGCTCCTGGACCAATTGAAGACCCTGCTCGCGGTAGGTGTATGCGATGCGCTCTTCGGGATCAATCAGCCAGATGTGCTTGACGCCCATTTGCAGGAAATCGTTGAGCCGGACGAGAACACGCGGGATGCGATCTTCAGGGGAGAGGATTTCGATGGCCAGAAGGGCCGGGGTGATGCGGACTTGTTCACGTGCGCCCTCATTGGCTCGATAGACCGTGATGTCGGGGATGCGGACGCGCTGCGCGGAGACGCGGGTGCGCAGCTCGGAAACGACGCGGATGTTCCACTCGTCGCGATGCAGACGGAACCAGTAACCCAGCTCAATCTGCAGGAGACCGTGTTCGAGCTCACCCATGTTGCGCTCCTCCAGATGCCCATCGACGAAGTCGCAGTCGGGCTTGTACACGGTGTGTAGATACTCGTCGAGCGAGAGCTGAGGACTGAGGACGGTTGCGGCTGCCACGGGGAACCTCCTTAGTGCCGGTTGAGCGGGACGACGCCGGTGTGGAGCTTGACGAGTTCCTGCTGGGGAAACGTTTTGGGGCCGAGGACGGCGATGCGGGGCAGCGGGCCGCGCACCATGGCGACCTCGTCGCAGGCGTAAAGGCGCGGGCAGGTCTGACAATCCTTGTAGATTTTATCGGGCAGGGTGGTGCGGTCGGCGACGCGGAAGCCGAAGTGAAAGAAGAAGTCCGGGATCCGGGTGAAGAGGCAGACCGAGGCGACGCCCTGGTACTCGGCTTCGTCGAGCAGGAAGCGGAGGAGCTTGCCGCCGGCGCCCTGGCCTTTGGCTTCGGGCTTGACGACGATGGAGCGGACTTCGGCCAGGTGCGGGCCGTAGAGGTGCAGGGCGCCGCAGCCCAGGAAGAGACCTGCCTCCGACTCGGCAATGGCGAAGTCGCGGACGTTTTCGCAGATTTCCGCGTAGTTGCGGCGCAGCAGGGTGCCGTCGTGCGAGAGTGAGTTGACGAGGTCGAAGATGTTCTGGGCGTCCTGAAGGCGGGCCTGGCGGACGGCGGCGCCAAGGGCGCGGGGGCGCGAGGAGGTGGTGGAGGTGGAATCGGAAAGCGCGGGGACCGGGATGGCTGCGGGGAAGATGGTTGTCATGTTTGTGTGGTGTACCCCTCCCCCCCTGTTTTGGTGCAAAATATTCAATCGATTGAGGTTATGCCCGGACTGGGCCGATCTGGCGGTGCATTGTGCAGGGCCAGGAGAAAAGCAGATTCCTGCGGAATGACAAAACAAAAGTCGGTTGGTGCCTGCCAAGATGTCTTAGTTCTATTTTACGGAATTGCGAGGGGTAAACATGCCAACTTTATTCGTAATGGAATGTAGTACTTAGGTGGTTAGGGGGCTTGACAAGATTTTGGTGTGCCGGCCTGTGGGAAAACCAGAGATTGCAAAGTTTACAGCTGTTTGGCTGGTGGTGTAGAAGGCAAGAACAAAAGCAGATCCCTACGGGATGACAAACAAAAACGAATTGGCCAATCGCAAGAAGCAACCTGGTCGCAATTCGATCTAAGATATGCGGTTCCGGGCTTCGGCGAGGGCCTGGGCTACGCGGGCGCGGTTGGTGCCGCCTAGAACGTCGTGGCAATCGAGGGTGGCTTTGAGGGTGATGGCTTGGTAGAAGTCTGCGGCGAAGGCTGGGTTTAGTTGTTGGAGTTCTTCGAGGGTGAGGGCGTTGAGTTCGCGGTTGGTTTCGAGGCCCAGCCGCACGGCGTTACCGATGATCTCGTGAGCCTTGCGGAAGGGGATGCCGCGGTTTGAAAGGTAGGTGGCGGCGGCCATGGCGTTGAGGTAGCCGGTCTCGGCCGCCGCCTTCTGGTTGGCAGTGCGGAACTTGAGGGCGCGGGTGAAGGCAGGCAGAAGCGCGAGCATGCCGAGGGTGGTATCGGCGGCGTCAAAGGTGGGTTCCTGGCCCTCCTGGAGGTCTTTGTTGTAGGCAAGGGGCAAACCTTTCATCAGCATGGCGAGGGTGGCTGTTGCACCATGGAGCCGCGCGGATTTGCCGCGGATGAGCTCGGTGAGGTCGGGGTTTTTCTTCTGCGGCATGGCCGAGGAGCCGGTCGAGAAAGCCTCGGGAAGGTCGATGAAGGCGAACTCGGCGGTGGCGTAGAGCGTGATTTCTTCGGCGAAGCGCGAAATGTGCAGTCCGAGGGTGGCGCAGGCCTGGGTGAAGTCGAGCAGGAAGTCGCGGTCGGAGGTGGCGTCGATGGAGTTCGGCGTGGGGGCGGTGAAGGCGAGGGCGTCGGAGGCGATGTGGCGGTCGAGGGCGAGGGTGGCGCCGGCGATGGCTCCGGATCCGAGCGGGCAGAAGTTCATGCGGGCACGGGCGTCTGCGAAGCGGCTCAGGTCGCGCTCGAGCATGGCGACATAGGCCAGGAGCCAGTGGGCGATCAAGACCGGTTCGGCGCGCTGCAGATGGGTGTAGCTGGGCATAACCTCCTCCCCTGACTGCTCGGACAGAGCTACCAAGGAAAGTGACCAATCTTTTACGCCCGCGAGGATCTGATCGACGGCATCGCGGACGAACAGCCGCATGTCGGTCGCGATCTGCTCGTTGCGGGAGCGGCCAGTGTGGAGCTTGAGGGCGAGATCGCCAATGATCTTGGTGAGCTGGAGCTCGGTGAAGTGGTGGATATCTTCCGCTTGCGGGTTCTGCGCGACGAGAGCGGGGTAGTCGGTGCCTGAGGTGGCGAGGACCTTGTCCAGGCCTTCAAGCATCTGGTTCAGCTCGGCTTCGCTGAGGATGTTGGCGGCCGCGATGGTGCGTGCGTGGGCTTTGCTCGCGGCTACTTCTTGCGGAAGTAGGCGGGCATCGAAGGGAAAGGAGCGCTGCCAGGATTCGAACGCGGCGTTGAGTGGCTCGCGAAAGCGGCCGGACCACATTTTGGTGGAGTTGGAATCGGTCATGATGTGGGTGTCTCCGGGCCGGGTTGCGTCATCTCAGGTTATGAGGTGACAAATATGGCAGACGGTACAAAGCATTTCCATTGCAAGGATGTTGGCTACGACTGTACGTGGAGCCTTGAGGGTTCGTCGGAAGAAGAGATGCTGCCGAAGATTGAGGAGCATGCGAAGGAGGTGCATAACCTGACCTACTTCAAGGATGAGGCGGTGCAACATGTGCTGGAGGCGATTCGACGAAATGGTTGAAGCAGTATGAGGCAGGCTGCGAGGCTTCGGTTAGCTTTCTTTGTCGGTGGTGGTGAGTTGGGGCATCTGGGTGCCCTGACTTAGTTTGATGAGGCCGGTCTGGGCGTAGGTTTGCAACTTCGCGCGGGTGTCGGTGATGTCGAGGTTGCGCATGGTGAGCTGGCCGATGCGGTCGCGGGGGCTGAAGGTGGATTCGGTTTTTTCCATGCTGAGACGCTCGGGCGAGAAGGTGAGATTGGGGCTTTCTGTCGAGAGGATAGTGTAGTCGTTGCCGCGGCGGAGCTCGACCGTGACCGTGCCGGTGATGGGCTTGGCGACCCAGCGCTGGGCGGACTCGCGGAGCATGATGGCCTGGGGGTCGAACCAGCGGCCCTGGTAGAGGAGCCGGCCTAGTTTGCGCCCGTTGTCGCGGTATTGCTCGATGGTGTCTTCGTTGTGGATGCCGGTGAGTAAGCGCTCGTAGGCGATGAAGAGCAGGGCCAGGCCGGGAGCTTCGTAGATGCCGCGGGACTTGGCTTCGATGATGCGATTTTCAATCTGGTCGGACATGCCGAGGCCGTGGCGGCCGCCGATCTCGTTGGCCTCGAGCATGAGAGCTACGAGGTCGGGGTAGTCGGTGCCGTTGAGGGCTACGGGGACGCCTTCTTCGAAGCGGATGGTGATTTCTTCGGGTTTGATGTCGAGGTCGCCGCGCCAGAAGGCGGAGCCCATGATGGGGGCGACGATCTTCATGCTGGTCGAGAGGAGTTCGAGGTCTTTGGCTTCGTGGGTGGCTCCGAGGATGTTCGAGTCGGTGGAGTAGGCTTTTTCGGCGGACATCTTGTAGCCGAAGCCGGCCTTGGTCATGAAGGCCGACATTTCGGCGCGGCCGCCTAGTTCTTCGATGAATTCGGGGTCAAGCCAGGGCTTGTAGACCTTGAGCGCGGGGTTGACGAGGAGGCCGTAACGGTAGAAACGCTCGATGTCGTTGCCCTTGAAGGTGCTGCCGTCGCCCCAGATGTTGACGTCGTCCTCGCGCATGGCGGTGACGAGCATGGTGCCGGTGACGGCGCGGCCGATGGGGGTGGTGTTGAAGTAGGTGACGCCGGCGGTGGTGATGTGGAAGGCGCCGGCCTGCAGGGCGGCGAGGCCTTCGCGGACGAGGGGCAGGCGGCAATCGATGAGGCGGGCGCGTTCGGCTCCGTACTCCAGGGCTTTCTTGGGGATGGCTTCGTAGTCGGATTCGTCGGGCTGGCCGAGGTTGGCGGTGTAGGCGTAGAGGAGGGCGCCTTTTTGCTTCATCCAGTGGAGAGCGGCGGAGGTGTCGAGGCCGCCCGAGAAGGCTATGCCGACTTTTTGGTTCAGGGGGAGGGATTCCAGAATGACGGACATGGTTTGGATTGCCCTCAGCGGCTGAAGCCGCGTTGCGTTACATGGACTTGCGGCACGGCTGAAGCCGTGCCCTTAAGCAAGACAGTTATTAGGTGCGGCGGGTGTTGCGCTCGCGGGAGTTGGGGATGCGGCGGGCTCCGCCGAGGAGCATGAGGAGGATGGCTTTTTGAGCGTGGAGGCGGTTTTCGGCTTGCTCGAAGACGACTGATTGGGGACCGTCCAACACTGCGTCGGTCACTTCGGCGTTGCGGTGCGCGGGCAGGCAATGCATGAAGACGGCCTCGGGTTGGGCGTGGCTCATGAGGGCTTCGTTGACCTGGTAGGGCTTGAAGATGGGGGCGCGCTTGGTGGCTTCGTGCTCGAAACCCATGGAGGTGCAGACGTCGGTGTAGACGGCATCGGCACCCTGAACCGCCTTGACGGGGTCGGTGTGGAGGGTCAAGCTACCGCCGGTCTGCTCGGCGATTTCGATCGCCTTGTGGATGATTTCGAGCTTGGGGGCGAAAGGCTTGGGGGTGGCGATGGCACAATGAGCGCCGAGCTGCGCGGCGGCAAGCATGAGCGAGTGGCAGACGTTGTTGCCGTCGCCAACGTAGGCGAAATGCAGGCCTTGCGCCGAGCCGAAGCGCTCTTCGAGGGTGAGGAAATCGGCGATGGCCTGGCAAGGATGTTCCAGGTCCGAAAGGGCGTTGATGACGGGGATGCGCGACGTCGCGGCCATTTCGAGGATAGTGTCGTGCGAGTAGGTGCGGAGGACCATGGCGGACATCCAGCGCTCGACGTTGTGGGCCATGTCGGGCAAGGATTCGCGCTCGCCGAGGGGGGATTGCGTCTGGTCGACGAAGATGGCGTTGCCGCCGAGCGTGTTGATGCCGGCTTCGAAGGTGAGGCGGGTACGGAGCGAAGCCTTCTCGAAGAAGAGCACGAGCTGGCGGGCGTCGAGCGCACTGCGGAAGTCTTCGGGGTGCGATTTGACGGCGTGGCCGAGCTCCATCAAAGCGGCCATTTCGGCCACCGAAAGGTCGGCGATGGAGCAGAGGTCGCGGCCCTTGAGACGCTGCGCGGACTCGGCGAAGGCAGTATCGGACTGAAGCCCGAGGGTGGCTTTTTGCACGGGGGCGGGGAAGGCAACGGTGTTGCTAGCCATGGGCTTGGGCTCCTGCGGGGACTGCGATGTTGGTGAGGATTTCGTCGAGAGCGGCGATGGCGGTGTCGACGTGGGTGCGCTTGAGGATGTAGGGCGGGAGGAACCGGAGGACGGTGTCGGAGGTGCGGTTGAGGATGATGCGCTGGGCGAGCATGTCTTCGAGAATGGATTTGGCGAGGGTGTCGGAGGTGATTTCGACGCCGATCATGAGGCCTTTGCCGCGGATTTCTCTGATGCAGTCATGCTTGCCGGCGAGTTCGGTGAGTCGCGAGCGGAAGTAGGACCCTACCTCTTCCACATGGGCGAGCAGGTTGGTGCGCTTGATCTCGTCGATGACTGCGATAGCGGTGGCGCAGGCGAGGGGGTTGCCGCCGAAGGTTGTGCCGTGCATGCCGGGGGTGATGGCCTGGGCGGCGCGCTCGGTGCAAAGCATGGCGCCTATGGGCAGGCCGCCGGCGAGCGGCTTGGCGAGCGTAGTGACATCGGGCAGGATGCCGAAGTGCTGGTAGCCGAACCACTTGCCGGTGCGCCCGAAGCCGCACTGGATCTCGTCCGCGATGAGCAGCGCGCCGGTGGAGTCGCAGAGCCGGCGGGCAGCGGCAAAGAAGTCCTGCGTGACGGGATGGATACCGCCTTCACCCTGGATGGGCTCGATAAGGATGGCGCAGACGTCTGTGCTGAAGGCGGCCTCAAGGGCTTCTACGTCATTGAAGGCGACGAACTCGACCTCGGGCATGAGCGGCGCGAAGGGAGCACGGTAGGCGAGCTTCTGGGTGGTGGCGACTGAGCCTATTGTACGGCCGTGGAAGCTGTGTTCGAGCGCGATGAACTTGTTGCCCAGGCTGCCGGACTTGTGGGCGTGGGCGCGGGCTAGTTTTAGCGCGGCCTCCCAGGCTTCGGTGCCGGAGTTGCAGAGGAAGACGCGGTCGAGGCCGGAGATTTCGGTAAGGCGCAGGGCGAGCTCGGCGGTGTGAGGATGGAAGAAGAGGTTCGAGGTGTGGAGGAGCTGGGCGGCCTGCCTGGCGATCGCTTCGGTGAGTACCGGATGCGCGTAGCCCAGCGCGGAGCAGCCGATGCCGCTGAGCAGGTCGAGGTAGTCGTGACCGTCGGCGTCAGTAAGGAAGACGTCGTGGCCGCCGGTGAAGAGGTGGGGCAAACGGGCGTAGGTTTGAAGCATAAGCTTCGACTCGAGGGCCTGGGCTTCGATAAGCGTAGTCATGCTGCGATGACCTCCGTTCCGTCTTCGACGCGGGTTGAGATGAGATCGGGGAGCAGGCCGGCGGCCTCGGCGGGGAGGATGCGGACGCGCTTGACCCCGTGGGTGAGAGCGTCTTTGCAGGCGTTGAGCTTGGGCAGCATGCCGCCCGAGACGACGGCGGCGCGCTCGAGCGCGGGGACTTCCTTGAGCGAGAGCCAGCGCATCACCTGCCCGTCGGCGCCTTTGACGCCGGGCACGTCGGTGAGGAAGACGAGGGCGTCGGCGTGGGTGGCGATGGCGCAGGCGGAGGCCATTTCGTCGGCGTTGATGTTGTAGTACTCGCCGTCGAAGCCGAGCGCGATCGACGAGATGACGGGCACGGCACCCATTTTCCAGATGGCTTCGAGCCAGCGGGGGTCGGTGGCGGCGATCTCGCCGACGAACCCGAGATCGGGTACGGTCTTCTTCTTGCGCGCGCGGAAGACGTGGCCGTCGCCGCCCGAAAGGCCGATGGCCTGCTGGCCGTGTTTGCCGAGCGAGGCGACAAGCGACTTGTTGACCCGGCCGGCGAGCACCATCAGCGCAGCATCGCGGGTTTCGGCATCGGTGACGCGCAGGCCGGAGATGAACTGGGAAGTCTTGCCCATTTGCGCGAGGGTGCGGGTAAGCTGCACGCCGCCGCCGTGCACGACGGCTACCTGGTTGCCATCGGTGACGAGTTCGAAGATGGCGCGGCCCGCCACGGCGAGCAGGCGTGGATCTTCGATGGCGGCGCCTCCGAGTTTGATGACGTACTTCATGCGAGACCTTCTTCTTCGTTGTAACCAGACATGAGATTCATATTCTGGACGGCCTGTCCGGAAGCGCCCTTAAGCAGGTTGTCAAGGCAGCTTACGAGCACAAGTCGCCTGCCGTCTTTGGCAAGGTTGAATCCAATGTCGCAAAAGTTTGAACGTACGATGCTTTGAATATCCGGCAGATCGCCGGCCGGACGCACCCGAACCAGCGGGCTTGATGCATAAAAATCCATTATAAGGGATTCAATCACTTTTAGCGATGTGACACTTTTCAGGTTGAGGTAGATGGTGGATAGAATTCCGCGGGGGATGGGCAGGAGGTGCGGGGTGAACTGAATCTGCGCGTCAGTGAGGTTGAGTTGCTCGAGCAGTTCGCCGGTGTGGCGATGGTGGCCAACGGCGTAGGCGGAGAGATTATCGGCCGCGTACATGAAGTGGGTTTTGGCGGTGGGAGCTTTGCCTGCGCCACTGACGCCTGATTTTGCATCGGCGACGATGCCGTGGTCGAGATCGACGAGATTGGCGTTGAGCAGAGGGGCGAGGGCGAGGATGATGCTGGTCGAGTAGCAGCCGGGGTTGGCGACTAAGCGAGCGGTACGGATGGCTTCGCGGTGGAGTTCGGGACAGCCGAAGACGGCCTCCTGCTGGAGGGCCTGGGCGAGGAGCGGCGCTGGGTCGGTCAGGTTGTAGATGGCGCGGTTGGCTGGGTCCTGCAGGCGCCAGGCCCCGGAGAGATCGATGACCTTGACCCCGTGGTCCAGCCACTCGGGCGCCCACTCGCGGGAGTTTTCGTGGGGCAGGGCGAGGAAGACGACGTCGATCTTGCGGTCTTCGATGAGCTGCCAGGAGAAGGGTTCGACAGGAGGCTGGTGGCGGCCTGCGCCAAGGGCCAGGTGGGGATGGAGATGCTCGAGGGGAGTGGGGCCCTGCTCGTCGGCGATGCGGCCCAGAAATAGGGGTTTGTTCTGCTGCAGGCGCGGGTGGGCAAGCAGGAGACGGGCGAGTTCGCCGCCGGCGTAGCCGCCTATGCCGGCGATGGCGGTGTTGATGGCAGGCGATTGGGTCAGGTTCGGCATGATTACTCTTTACGAAGCTGGATAGATGATTCGACAGCTGACAGCCTAAGAACCGTAAGCTGACAGTCCTCTGATGCAAGCCTTTAGATTAGGTAGCGGTCGAGGCGGGTTTTCAGGGCTTCCGCCTGGGGGTTGTTGGCGCAGATGATGAGGACGGTGTCGTCGCCGGCGATGGTGCCGATGACTTCCGGCCAGTCTTCGTAATCGATGCCGGCGGCTACAGGCTGGGCGGAGCCGGTGGTGGTGATGAGGACGACGAGGTTGAGGGCGAGACGGGCTTCAAGGCCGAAATTGCGCAGGACTTCGGCGATGGCGGGCATGTCGTCTTCGGCTTCGCCGGCGGCCGAGGCGTAGCCGGTCGGGCCTTTGACGAGGCGTAATTCGCGGGCGTCGCGCGACAGGGTGGCCTGGGTGACGTGCAGGCCGCGTGCGGCGAGCTTGCGGCGGAGGTCGTCCTGGCTGGTGATCTGGGTCTCCAGCAGGAGTGCGCGGATTGTGGCGTGGCGTTGCTGTTTCATGGCGGTGGAGAGAACTGAAGAAGAGCAGATTTCCTTCGGAAACGGGAACAAGAGTCTTGTGCATAAATATACATTTGCTTGTATTGTTATGCAATAGCAGGCATTTTGACTCAGCTTGCCGGGCTGGCCGACGGTGAATGCGGCTTTCCTGCGATGGACATGGGACGTATATTGAACTATGGCAAGGATTTCTTCGTCTTTTGGTGATGTTGCGGCGAACGTGTCTGACGTGTCTGAGACAGATCGTTTGCAGGGCTATGCAGGGTCGCTGGTCTATGCAGGCTCATTGATAGACGAGCGGTTCGACCATGATTCGTGCGGGGTGGGATTTGTGGCGACGACGCGGGGTGTGGCGTCGCATGAGATTGTGGCCAAGGCGCTGGTGGCGCTGGGGCGGCTGGCGCACCGTGGGGCGACGGCGGCCGACGGCAAGAGTTCGGATGGAGTTGGGTTGATGACGGGGATCCCGCGGGCGATGCTGCTGGCGGAGGCTGGGCTCGCGCTGGCGGCGGACCGGGAACTCGCAGTGGGGGTCGTGTTTTTGCCTGCGGGAGAGACGGGTGCGGAGGCCTTGCTCGGGGCCTGCCTGGCGGAGCAGGGCATGGAGGTGCTGGGGTGGCGGGATGTGCCGGTGCGGCCCGGGGTGCTGGGGGAGATTGCGCTGAGCGCGATGCCCGGGATTCGGCACGTGCTGGTGGCGCAGGGTGGGGCAGGGATAAGCAAAGGCAACCGCAGATCCCTTCGGGATGACAACAAAGAGACAACTGCGGGTTCCTCCGCTTCGCTGCGGAATGGAAAACAAGAAGAGGCATTCGATCGTTCCATCAGCGGCATGGAGCGGCGCCTTTACCTGGCGCGGAAGGCGTTTGAGCGGGCGCATGAGCGCGGTGAAGTGACCGGGTATCTCTGTTCGCTTTCGGCGCAGACGATGGTGTACAAGGCGATGTGCTCGGGCGCACTGCTGCCGGAGTTTTACCCGGACCTGGCGGATACGCGGTACGAATCGACCTTTGCGGTGTTTCATCAGCGGTATGCGACCAATACGGCGCCGAGTTGGCACCGCGCGCAGCCGGCGCGGATGCTGGCGCACAACGGGGAAATTAACACGGTTTGGGGGAACCGGGCGCGGATGGCGGCGCGGGATGCGACGCTGCCGGCGGAGTGCAAGCCGATTTTGACGGTGGGTGGGACGGACTCGACGAGCCTGGATGAAGCGGTGGAACTGGTGGCGATGAACGGGCGTTCGCTTGCAGAAGCAGTGCGGATGCTGCTTCCGCCGGCGGTGGGGACGCATCGGGAATCGACGTTCCTTAGGTACCATGCGGATTGCGTGGAGCCCTGGGATGGGCCGGCGGCCATCTCGTTTGCGGATGGCTGGGTGGTGGGGGCGGCGCTCGACAGGAACGGGCTGCGGCCTTGCCGGTATGCGATGACGGAAGACGGGATTGTGGTGGCAGGCTCCGAGGCAGGCCTGGTCGACCTGGACCCGGAGATGGTGGTGCATAGCGGGCGGCTGGGGCCGGGCGAGATGCTGGTGGTCGACCTGGTGGATGGGAATGTGTTCGAGAACGACGAGCTGCTGGACCTGTTCGACCGCAGCGCGCCGTACGCGACGATGCTGAATGCCGTGGCGTTTGAGCCGGAGCCGAGCGTCGGGGTGATGGTGGCCGAGGATTTGCTGGCGCTGCAGCGCGGGTTCGGGTACACGCGCGAAGACGTGAAGATGGTGCTGCAGCCGATGGCCGCGGACGGCAAGGACAGCGTCTGGTCGATGGGGGACGATGCGCCGCTGGCGTTTCTGGCGCGCTCGCCGCGGCCGGTGTACGGGTATTTTCGGCAGCGTTTTGCGCAGGTGACGAACCCGGCGATCGACCCGCTGCGCGAGGCGGTGGTGGTTTCACTGCATACACGGCTGGGGCCGTGGTCGCACATGCTGGACAAGAAGGCGCCGCTGGCGGGGATTTCACTGCCTTCTCCTTATTTGTCGCTGGACCAGGTGGCGGCACTGCGGCGGGGAGACTTTCCCCATGCGGATAAGCTGCGGGTGCGAGAGCTGGATTGCTTGTTTGGGGCGGGGGAGACGCTGGAGAGTGGGCTGGCCCGGGTTTGCGCGGAGGCGGTGGAGCTGGTTGGGAGTGGGGCGGAGATTTTGTTGTTGACGGATCGGGGGGTGGGCGACTGCAGCGGCAGATCCCTTCGGGATGACAACAAGGATGGGACCTTGCTGATTCCGATTCCCATGGCGATGGCTACGGGCGCGGTGCACCAGGCGCTGGTGCGGGCGGCGCTGCGGACGCGGGTGGGCATGGCGGTCGAGGCAGGGGATTGCCGAGACATTCACCATGCGGCGATTTTGATTGGGTACGGCGCGGGGGCGGTGTGTCCATGGCTGGCGCTTGAGACGGCGCGGGTTGCGGGTGGCGAGGCTGCGGCGGGTGCTGAGCGGCGGATGCTGAAGAGCTTCGATGCCGGGCTGGCGAAGGTGATGTCGAAGATGGGGATTTCGGTGGTAGACAGCTACCGGGGGGCGCATTTGTTCGACGTGCTGGGGCTTGAGAAGCATGTGGTGGAGACGTGTTTTCCAGGGACTCCTGCGCCTTTGGGGGGGATTGGTTTTGGGGAGATCGAGGGTGCGGTGCGGGGGTCGTGGGGGGCTTTGGCTGAGGGAGACCTGCCGGACTATGGGTGGGTTCGATTCCGGAAGGCGGATGGGGCGGAGCCGCATGCGTGGCAGCCGCCCACGGTAAAGGCGCTGCAGACGGCGTTTGGAAGTACGCGGGCGGGGGTGAAGCCGGCGGATACGGCGGCGGCTTTCAAGATTTTTTCAGATGAACTGACGACCCGGGAGCCGGCGGTGCTGCGGGATTTGCTGGGGATCAAGGCAGCTGGGCTGGCGTTGCCGGTGGAGGATGTGGAGAGTGCGGCCTCGTTGCAGCGCAGGTTTGTGTCGAGCGCGATGTCGCTGGGGAGTTTGAGCCCGGAGGCGCATACGTGCGTGACGATTGCGATGAACATGCTGGGGGGACGGTCGAATACGGGGGAGGGTGGAGAAGACCGGGAGGTGTACCGGGTGGAGGTGCCGGTGCCGGAGTTGGTTGGGGTTGGGGGTGGCGGAAGTGCAAGTGCAACCGCAGATCCCTTCGGGATGACAACAAGAGAGGCAAGTGCAACTGCAGATTCCTCCGCTTCGCTGCGGAATGGGAACCAAAATGGGGGAGGACAGCGGTCGCTGCGGAATGGGAACCAGGTTGGGGAAGGAGTGCGTTCGCTGCGCAACAATCGGATCAAGCAGGTGGCGAGCGGGCGGTTTGGCGTGACGGCCGAGTACC
This sequence comes from uncultured Granulicella sp., assembly GCA_964282835.1. Lineage (GTDB taxonomy): Bacteria > Acidobacteriota > Terriglobia > Terriglobales > Acidobacteriaceae > Edaphobacter. Next base: position 2,321,708 of record OZ196157.1, on the reverse strand, counting down.
TGGCGCATGCGGAGGAGATCGAGATTAAGGTGGCGCAGGGGGCGAAGCCGGGTGAGGGTGGGCAGCTGCCCGGGCACAAGGTTTCGGGGTTGATTGCGCGGTTGCGGCATGCGCAGCCCGGGGTCTCGTTGATCTCGCCGCCGCCGCACCATGACATTTACTCGATTGAGGATCTGGCGCAGCTGATCTACGACTTGAAGCGAGTGAATCCGAAGGCAGCGATCGGGGTTAAGCTGGTTTCGAGCTGCGGGGTGGGGACAGTGGCGGCCGGTGTGGCCAAGGCGTACGCCGACTTTATCGTGATTGCCGGCAACACGGGTGGGACGGGAGCGGCGGCGCTTTCGTCGATCAAGTACGCCGGCAACCCATGGGAACTTGGCTTGGCGGAGGCGCAGCAGGTGTTGATGGCCAATGGGATGCGCGGGCGGGTAAGGCTGCGGACCGATGGCGGGCTGGCGACGGCGCACGATGTGCTGGTGGCGGCGTTGCTGGGTGCGGATGAGTATGCGTTCGGGACGGCGGTGCTGGTGGCGATCGGGTGCGACATGGCGCGGCAGTGCCATCTGAATACGTGTCCGACAGGCATTGCCACGCAGCGACCGGAGCTGCGGGCGAAGTTTCGCGGCAAGCCGGAGCATATTGTGGGCTTTTTCAGTGAGATTTCGGCAGATTTGCGGCGTCTGCTGGCGCAGTATGGGCTGCCTTCGCTTGAGAGTGCGATTGGGCGTGTGGACCTGCTGGAGCAGGTGCGGCGCGATGGCGGGCTGGATCTGGCGCCGATGCTGAAGCAGGTGGCGAGTGGTCCGCGGAGCTGGGTGGGAGCGCGGAACGATCAGCCGGAGGAGCATGCACCGATTGATGAGGCGTGGGTTGCGCCGGCGCTCGAGGCGATTGCCAGGGGCGAGGCTTACGAGGTTTCAGCGGCCATTGCGAACCGGGATCGCGCAGTGGGCGCCAGGCTGGCGGGCGAGATCGGCTTGCTGCGCGCGCAACAGGAGGTGCCGGTCGATGTGACGTTCACGCTGCATGGGACCGCCGGGCAATCGTTTGGCGCGTTTGCGGTGGAGGGCATGCGGCTGGTGCTGGAGGGCCAGGCGAACGACTTTGTGGGCAAGGGCTTGAGCGGTGGGGAGTTGGTGATCCGGGCGGTGGGGCGTGCGGCGCGGGATAGCGGCCAGCACGTGATTCTGGGCAATGTGGCGCTTTATGGGGCCACGGGAGGTTCTCTTTTTGCCGCCGGCCGGGCCGGGGAGCGCTTTGCGGTGAGGAACTCCGGGGTGACCTCGGTGGTGGAAGGCGTGGGCGACCATGGCTGCGAGTACATGACGGGCGGAATGGTGCTGGTGCTGGGCAGGGCGGGAATCAACTTCGCCGCGGGCATGACGGGCGGGGTGGCGTGGGTGTACGACGAGGACGGAAGCTTCGTGAGGGACGTCCGCTTTCATCCGGAGTTTGTGGATGTGGCCGGGTTCGGCGAGGTGGACGACGAAGCTCGGGAAAGCTTGCGGGCGCTGGTGGCGAAGCATGCGGAGGTGGCGCACAGCGGGCTGGCCGCGGGGATGCTGGCGGAGTGGACGGGGCGGGCGGGTAAGTTTGTGCGCTTGTCGCCTCGGGCTCAGGTTTAGACCTGGGATAGAAGTGCGCAGAGGACGCGAGGTTTGAGGCCTACGGGGTTGGGTGGGAGTTTGCGATTGGCAAATGAGTGGGGATTCATTAGAGTGGCGGGGCTGGTAGTTTGCCTGGGGGACTCGGCGTGAAGGGGAAGTTAAAAGGTGTTGGAGGTGTGGGGACGGTGGCGGCCGTAACGGCGGCGCTGCATGACACCCCATCTAACGGCCCGCCGGGGGAGAAGTACCAGCGTATTTTGGATGCGGCGGTAGAGGTGATTGCCGAGCGCGGTTATTTCAACTCGCCGGTGAGTGCGATTGCGGCTCGGGCGGGAGTCGCGGATGGCACGATCTACCTGTACTTCAAGAGCAAGGATGATCTGCTGAAGGCGGCGCTCGCGGCGCGGCTGGGGCATTTTCATGCGACGGTGGCGAAGAAGTTTGAAACAGTGAAGGACGCAAAGGAGCAGCTTGACTTTGTCGCGCGGCTTCATCTGGAGAGTGCGACTTCCGACCGGAGCATGGCGATCCTGATGCAGACGGAGATGCGGCAAAGTGCACAGTTTATCCAGGAATTTTCGCTCACGCATATTGCGCGGTATATCCAGTTGCTGCGCGAGGTGGTGCGGCGGGGGCAGGAGCAGGGCGTATTTCGCAGGGAGATCTCGGATGGCGTGGTGGCGCACTGTCTCTTTGGGGCGATCGACGAGTTGTTGAGCTCACTGCTTTTTACCAGCCGGCCGTATGACGCGCGCGAGACGGCAGCGCAGGCGATCCAGATTTTGCTGCATGGCATAGAGGCAGAGGGTGAAGGTAGGATAGAAACGCGCGAAAAAATGAAGCGGAGACCTGCATGAGTTTGAATTTGAAGACGGTGAACGATGTGACGGCGGCAGCCACGAGCCGGGGAAGCCACACAGCCTTGAAGACGCAGGACGGAGCGGGTGGGTGGAAGAACATTTCGTCCGACGATCTGTATGGCCGGGTGCGGGCGCTGGCGGCGCAGCTTGTGGAGTGGGGTGTAGCCAAGGGCGACCGCGTGGTGCTGCTGAGCGAGAACCGCTGGGAGTGGGTGGTGACCGACATGGCGACGCTGGCGATTGGGGCGGCCGATGTGCCGCTCTATGCCACCAATACGCCGGAACATGTGATCTACATGTTGAAGGATTCGGGCGCAAAGGTTGCCGTGGTGAGCACGAAGGAGCAGTACGAAAAGGTGCAGGGCGGGCGGAGGGAGTGCCCGGACCTGCAGCATGTGCTGGTGATGGAAGCGGGCGAGTACGAGGGCGCGGAGACGTTCGCGAAGGTCATGGAGCGCGCGCCCGGGATGCAGGTGCGGGATGCCGCGTTTGACGAGGCGATGAAGAGTGTGCAGCCGGATGACCTGGCGACGCTGATTTATACCTCCGGCACGACGGGCGAGCCGAAGGGCGTGATGCTGACGCACGGAAATTTCGCGTGCAACGTTCAGGTCGCGGCCAAGGGGTTCTTGTATACCGAAGGGGATTCGAGTGTGTCGTTCCTGCCGCTTTCGCACGTGACGGCGCGGCATGTGGACTACGGGCAGATGGCGCAGGGCGTAACGATTGCGCACCTGCCAAGCTTCAACGACCTGCCGAAAGCACTGCAGCAGCTGCATCCTACGATTTTTATCGGGGTGCCGCGGGTATACGAAAAGATTCGCCAGGGCGTGGAAGCGAAGAGCGCGCACTCGGCGATCGCGAAACGGGTGCTGTCCTGGGCTTTGAAGACGGGCGCAAAGCAGCGCGAGGATGTGATGGCGGGGGGCCAGCCGAAGGGTGTGGGCTGGCACCTGGCCGAGGTGCTGGTCTTCTCGAAGATTCGCGAGGCGTTTGGCGGCAGGGTGCGGCTCTGGATATCGGGCGGTGCCCCGCTCGGGATGCAGACGGCGAACTGGTATCTGTCGGTTGGCATCCGGGTGATGGAAGGGTATGGCCTGACGGAGACTTCGCCGGTGATCGGGGTGAACTACCCGACGGCTTACAAGGTAGGGACGATCGGCAGGAAATTGGCGAATATCGAAGTTCGGTTCGCGGCCGATGGGGAGCTCGAGGTGAAGGGGCCTTCGGTATTTCATGCCTACTGGAAGAAGCCGAAGGAGACGGAAGAGGCGTTTACCGCGGACGGATTCTTCAAGACCGGCGACATAGGGGAGATGGACAGCGACGGGTTCATCAAGATTACGGATCGCAAGAAGGAGCTGCTAAAGACGAGCGGCGGCAAGTTTATCGCGCCGCAGCCGATCGAAAACAAGCTGAAGAACAACACCCTGATTGAACAGGCGGCAATGATCGGGGATACGCACAAGTTTGCCTGCGTGCTGCTGGCGCCGAACTTTCCGGCGCTCGAGAAGTGGGCGGCCGGGCAGGGCGTGACGACCAAGGATCGCAAAGAGCTGGTGAAGGACACGAAGGTGATTGCCGAGTACCAGCGGATCGTCGACAGCGTGAACAAGGAACTGGCGCAGTACGAGACGATGAAGCGGATGACCGTGGTCGCGGATGAGTGGACAGTGGAGAGCGGTGAGTTGACGCCGAGTATGAAGCTGAAGCGCCGGGTTGTGGCGAAGAAGTATGAGGCGGAAATCGATGACTTTTACAAAGATGAGGCTACGAGTACGAGGGAGTAGAGTGCGGTGAAGGGGCCGACAGCAGATTCCCTTCGGGAATGACAAAAAAGGGAACAACAAGGGTGAGTCAGAGTGGTTGGGCTTCGCGGTAGAGGCCATCCTAGAAGAAGCGGAGGTATTTGCGTGCCCGGCCGGCGGAGTTGGTGAGGGTGGGGAGGGCGCGGTGGTAGTCCACGTGGCCGGCGGGCTGGGTGATGGTGTTGCTGGTATCGACGAAGCCCATGGACCAGGCCTGAAACTCGCGGGCCTGGATGGTGGCGCGGGACAAGGTGCGCGCTGTGGTGTGGCGAGGGTCTTTGAGGATGGAGGCGAGGATGCGATCGACGCCTTCCTGCGGGCCTTCGAGCACCTGGAGGAAGGAGCCGGAGTTGTAGAGGAGCATCCCGGAGACGCCATACATGGTATTGCGTGCACGGGCTTTGGTGAGGAGCAGCTTGAGAGCCTGCGGGGTGAAGGGTGCGGTGGCGGCGCTGGCATAGATGAGCTGGATCATGGGCTTTCTCCGTGAATGCCGGATAGGCAGACGAGTGGGATCTTCGTGACGTCTCCAGGGTGTATCGGCTGAAAAGGTTGGAACAGCAGGAGTTTGGTGCATCGAATGGCTATGCAGCTTGAGAAAGCGAAGAAGGTCGGAAGGAAGTTTCAGAATCCGGTGCCGACCACGGTAGGAGGCTTCACCTCGATACGCAAGGCGCTGGGCAAAATGCTGCGCAACAAATCCCAGACCATGCCGAAGGCGCCGCTCGGGCCCTTTCGGACCGATGTGGCGAGGTATGCGGAGGCGCCTGCGAGCGGGCTGCGGGTGACGTGGTTTGGGCACTCGTCGATGCTGCTGGAGGTGGATGGGGTAAGGCTGCTGGTGGACCCGATGTGGGATGAGCGGGCGTCGCCGGTAAACTGGCTGGGACCGAAGCGGTTTTTTGCTCCTCCGCTGCGGCTCAACGAGCTGCCGGAGCTGGATGCGGTGCTGATTTCGCACGACCACTATGACCACCTGGGGCGCAGGACGGTGGAGGCGCTGGCAGGGGCGCGGCCGGACATGCAGTGGGTAACCTCGGCTGGGGTGGCGGCGGTGCTGGAGGGGTTTGGGGTGCGGGGCGGAAACATCACGGAGCTGGATTGGACCGAGACGACTGTGGTGAGAGGGCTGCGGCTGACAGCAGTACCGGCCCGGCACTTTTCGGGGCGATACGCTTGGAACCGGTTTGAGACGCTGTGGTCGGCCTTTGTGCTGGAAGGGGGCAGGCACAGGGTGTACGTGGGGGCGGACACCGGGCTGTGGCCTGGATTCAAGGCCATCGGGGAGCAGTATGGGCCGTTCGACCTGGCCATGCTGGAGATCGGGGCCTTCGATGAACTGTGGGCGGATATTCACCTGGGACCGGATGGAGCGGTGCAGGCGTTTGAGGAGCTGGGCGCGCGTGCATTGATGCCGGTTCACTGGGGTTTGTTCAACCTGGCCCTGCACGGTTGGCGGCAGCCGATAGAGCGGATTTGGGAGCTGGCCTCGGCCAGGGGCATCTGTTTGTTTCAGCCGGGGGTTGGGGTGCCAACGGAGTTTGTTGGTGGAGTGGATGTGCGTTCGGACTGGTGGCGGGGTTAGCTGTTGGTTAGGAGCCTGAATTGGCTATTGTGCGGCGACGGAAAAGGGGATACAAAAGGGGTTCCGAGGGCGATGCGATGGCGAGTGCAGTACACGTGATGCTGCGGGAAGTGATGGACATCCGGCAGGCAGGTGAATACCTGGGGATCAGCGGCGATACGCTGTATCGCTATGCGAGCGAAGGAGTTGTGCCGGCGTTCAAGCTGGGCAATCGGTGGCGTTTCAAGCGGAGCCTGCTGGATGCGTGGATGGTGGAGCAGAGCGGGGTGCGTGAGGGCACGGGCCCGCAGGCGGTGGTGGCGAAGGGGAAAAAGCCGGTGGGGAGAGCGCGTTGAGCAGGCTGGATCAGGATGCGGGCTGCAGGGTGGCTACGGTGATTTCGGGCGGGCAGTTGAGCCGGAGTGGAAGGCCCACGGTGCCGATGCCGCGGTTGGTGTAGAGCTGGGATGTGCCGACGAGGTAATGGCCTTCGGGGTAGAGGCGGCCGTGAGGCGGCAAGGCTAGCGGACGCAGGCCGGGGATGCGGATCTGGCCGCCGTGAGAGTGACCGGAGAAGATGAGGTCGACCGATCTTCCCCTGGGATGGGAGGCGACGTGGTCGGCGAAGTCGGGCTCATGCGCCATGAGGAGGACGGGGGCGTCGGCGTTGTCTGGGGTTGCGGTGGTGAGATCGATGGCGCTGGACGACATGCTGTCGACCCCGGCGAGGAAGAAGTGCTGGTTATCGCGCTCGATGCGGACGTAACGATTGACGAGGATGGGGAGATCATTGGCTTCCAGATAGCCGCGGATGGTGCGCGCCCCCACGAGAACGTCGTGATTGCCGAGAACGCCGAAGCGCTGCGGGCAGGTGAGGGCGGCCAGCAGCTGGGCACAGCGGGCGGCCGCAGCCAGAGAGACGGAAAAAGCCATGGGGCCGCGCGAGCAGAAGTCGCCGGTAACGAGGACGAGGTCGGCGGCCAGGGAGTTGACCTTCTGGATGACACGGTTGAGATAGTAGTCTTCGGTAAATTCTTCGAGGTGGATGTCGGAGAACTGGACGATGCGGAAGCCGTGGAAGGCAGGGGGCAGGTTGCGGATAAAGAAGGTGGGATAGGTGACGCTGATCTCGTGGCGGCCGACCTCGTCGGCGTAGAGGCCAGTGGCGGCGGCAGCGTAGACGGAGCCGATTAGAAAGTGGCGGCGGGTGATTCTGGGCACAAGTCCGATTCTACCGGTTTGGGGGAAGGGGAAGGAACTGGCAAGGTCAAAGGCAACCGCAGATTTCCTGCGGGAGTGACGACAAGGAGCCAGCCGGCCGCAGCGGGTTGGTAGAATGGGCGGGATGATTCCTTCAGGACGTAAGAAGCGGGTGATGGCTGCGGTGAAGGCGGCGGGTGCTGAAGCGATGCTGGTGACGTCGCTGACGGACGTGCGATATCTGACCGGGTTTACGGGATCGAGCGCGGTGCTGGTTCTGGCGGGCGGCAAGGCTACGATGTTTAGCGACGGGCGCTACGCGACACAGGCGGCGGAAGAGGTGGACGAGGCGAAGGTCGTGATCGTCGAGCGCAATGTGCTGGGCGCTGCGGTTGCCTTTTTGGTGGAGGCGGGCGTGGCGCGGTGTGGGTTCGACGCAGCAACCGTTACCGTTGCAGGACTGGAAGATTTGCGGGCGAGTCTGCCGGCGAAGCTGCGCAAGAGCTTTTTTGTGGCGATGCCGGCTTTGATCGCCAGGCTGCGCGAGGTGAAAGACGAGGTGGAGCAGGAGGCCATGCGCGAGGCGGCGGCGCTCGGGTGCAGGCTGTTCGAGGGCGTGCTGGAGCATATTGTGCCCGGAGCGACGGAGATGGAGATCGCGATGGCGCTCGAGTACATGGCGCGGCTGGGGGGTGCTTCGGGGATGAGCTTCGAATCGATTGTGGCGGGCGGGGCGAAAAGCGCGCTGCCGCATGGCCGGGCAGGCAACGTAAAGCTGCCGCGGCGCGGCTTCGTGCTGCTGGATTTTGGCGTGGTGCTCGAGGGCTACTGCAGCGATATGACGCGGATGGTGCATCTGGGAGCGGCCCGGGCGGAAGAGCGTCGGGTGTACGACGCGGTGCTGGAGGCCCAGGAAGCGGGCGTGGCAGCGGTGAAGGCCGGGGTGGAGACCGCGGCGGTCGATGAGGCGGCCCGTGGGGTGCTGCGCCGGCTGGGCTACGAGAAGGAATTTGTGCACTCGACGGGGCACGGGGTGGGGATGCAGATTCACGAGGCGCCGGGGCTGGGCAAACGTGTGGAAGGCGTGACACCGGCGAAGCTGAAAACGGGAATGGTGGTTACAATTGAACCCGGTGTGTATCTGCCCGGAAAGTTTGGCGTACGCATTGAAGACACGGTGCTGGTGACGAAGGATGGGTGCGAAATTCTGACGCCGGCAACGAAGGCCTGGATTGAGTTGTAGCCTGAGTCATAGCCTGAGTTTAGCTCGGGATTACAGGTGTCCTGCAGGGACACGGGAAGAGTTGCGATGGAAGCGAGTGAAATGCAGGAGCTGAAGGAACTGATCGAGTTTCTGAAAGCCAATGAGATTGCAGAGTTCGACCTGGAAAAGGGCGACTTGAAGGTAAAGCTGAAGTTTATGGGCGCGGTGCAGGCTGCGGCCGCTCCGGCAGCAGCGGGCCTGGATATGCACACGCTGACCCGGTTGCTGGCGCAGGGCGGGGGCGGGCATGCTCCGGCCGCGGCTTCGGCTTCGGTGGCCGAAGTTGCGCATGCAGCGGCTCCGGCGGTGGAAGAGAAGAAGCACCACGTGGTGAAGTCGCCGATTGTGGGGACGTTTTATGAGGCTCCGTCGCCTGGGTCGCCGCCGTTTGTGAAGGTGGGAGACACGGTGGAAGTGGGGCAGGTACTTTGCATCGTGGAAGCGATGAAGCTGATGAACGAGATCGAAAGCGACATGGCGGGCGAGATTGTGGAAAAGATCGCCGCCGCCGGGCAGCCGGTGGAGTATGGGCAGCCGCTGTTTGCGATCCGTGCAAGGTAAAGAGGCGAAACGCGGATCACTGCGGACAAGAGCGGATGAAGGCGGATAGAACAAGGTCCGAGTTCACGTGCCTGATCCGTGTTTGTCCGTCTTTCTCCGCTGTTGTCCGCGTTGCGCTGCTTTGGTCTAAGGGGACTTATGTTTCGTAAGGTGTTGATTGCCAATCGGGGGGAGATCGCGCTGCGGGTGATCTCGGCTTGCAAGGAACTGGGTGTGCGCACGGTGGCGGTGTATTCGCAGGCCGACCGGAATTCACTGCATGTGAAGTTTGCGGACGAAGCGATCTGCATCGGGCCGCCGCGCTCCGCTGAAAGCTACCTGAATGTGCCGGCGGTGATTGCGGCGGCGGAGATCGCGGATGTGGATGCGATCCATCCGGGCTATGGGCTGCTGAGCGAGAATGCGAATTTTGCCGAGGTTTGCCGGGCGAGCAACATCAAGTTCATCGGGCCGCCGCCTGAAGTGACGCGGATGATGGGCGAGAAATCGACGGCGCGGCAGACGATGAAGAAGGCCAAGGTGCCGATTCTGCCAGGCTCCGACGGCGTGATTGCGGATGTGGACGAGGCGCTCGAGTGGGCGCAGTCGGTTGGGTACCCGGTGATTTTGAAGGCGGTGGCCGGGGGTGGCGGGCGTGGGATGCGGATTGTGCGCTCGCCGGAAGAGCTGCCGGCCCTGTTTAACGCGGCTTCAAGCGAAGCGGCCAACGCGTTCGGCAACGGCGATATGTACATGGAAAAGTTTATCGAGCGGCCGCGGCACATCGAGTTCCAGGTGCTGGCCGATGAGCACGGGAACGTGATGAGCCTGGGCGAACGCGAGTGCTCGATTCAGCGGCGGCACCAGAAGCTGATCGAAGAAGCTCCGTCGCTGCAGATTACGCCGAAACTAAGAGCGGAGCTGGGCAAGACGATCGAGCGTTCGTTGAAGGACATCGGCTATTGGAACGCAGGGACGATCGAGTTCCTGATGGATGAGGATGGCAAGATCTACTTCATCGAGATGAACACGCGCATCCAGGTGGAGCATTGCGTGACCGAGATGGTGACGGGGGTGGACCTGGTGAAGGCGCAACTGCGAATTGCGTCGGGGGAAAAGCTTGGCGACATTGTGCCCGCGATACCGGAGATTCGGGGACACGCGATCGAGTGCCGCATCAATGCGGAACATCCGGAGAAGTTTACGCCGTCTGCCGGCAGGATTACGGCCTGGAACGTGCCCGGCGGCAATGGGGTACGGGTGGATACGGCTCAGTACGCGGAAGGGATCGTGCCGCCGTATTATGACTCGCTGATTGCGAAGCTGGTGTGCCACGGCAAGGACCGCGAAGAGGCGATGGACAAGATGCAGCGGGCGCTCTCGCAGTTCGTGGTAGAAGGGATCTATACGACGATCCCGCTGCACCAGAAGATTTTTGCCGATGCGGAGTTCCGATCAGGAGCGTTCGATACCAAGTTTATGGAACGGTTCTTTGAGCGGCAGGGACAAAGCTAGGGCAAGGCAACCGCAGATTCCCTTCGGGAATGACAACAAAGACCGGGAGCGGTGGTTGAAGGGTTTGTATGCGATTGCGGACTCGGGGGTGCTGGCGGCTCGTGGGGTCGATCTGCGGAAGTTTGCGGAAGGTTTGCGGGCCGCTGGGGTCAGGACGGTGCAGTGGCGGTGCAAGGAGGGATCGCCGGCTGAGGTGCTTGCGGGCGCGGCTCTGTTGCGCGAGGTGTTTGCCGGGAGCGGGTGTCTGCTGGTGATGAACGATCGGGTGGATCTGGCTTTGCTGGCCGGGTTCGACGGAGTGCATGTGGGGCAAGAAGACATGCGGGTGGAGGACGTGCGCGCGGTGGTGAAGGCCCACTCATCGCAAGGGCGCGATGAATGGGACACGGAGGGTGCCGAGTTTGTGGTGGGGGTCTCAACGCATACCGAAAGCGAGGTGCGGGCCGCAGAGGAGACGAGCGCGGACTATGTGGCGGTGGGGCCGGTGTTTGGGACGGGGACGAAGCTGGATGCTGCTCCCGTGGTTGGGCTTGAAGGGGTTAGGCGGGCTCGCAGATTGACAGGGAAGCCGCTGGTGGCAATTGGGGGGATTACGCTTGAGAATTGCCTTGGCGTTGTGGAGGCGGGGGCGGATGCCGTTGCGGTGATTTCCGGGTTGATGGTGCCGGGGCTAACGGTGGAGAGTGTGGCTCGGAAGTTTGGGGCGGGCTGCCGGTAGACATGTGGCCCGCATAGAACCCAGGTCTCAAGAGCGAGACCTGGGGCACCCTGCATTGGTGCTGAGGATCAGGCAAGCATGATCTTGTCTGGGGTGATGGGATAGTCGCGGATACGTTTGCCGGTGGCGTTGTAGATGGCGTTAGCGACAGCGGCCGCGGCCCCGGTGATGCCGATTTCCCCGATGCCCCGACCACCCAGCGGCTGGAACTTGGTGTCGGGAATGTTGAGGCAGGTTACGTCGAGAACGCCGATATCTGCATTGACCGGCACGTGATACTCGGCGAGGTTCTCGTTGGCGGTGCGGCCGTAGACGGGGTCGATGTGCGACTCCTCATGCAGCGCGAAGGAGACGCCCCAGACGATGCCGCCCATAAGCTGGTTGAGGCCGGTCTTGTCGTTCATCAGGGTGCCGATATCGTAGGTGGCTACGACGCGCCGCACCTTGACCATGTGGGTGGACTTGTCGACAGCGACCTCGGCGAAGACAGCGCCCCAGGAGTTCGAGGTCATCGACTCGGAATCCTGCGACTTCTCGGCCGAGCCCATGGCTTCGATTGGCTTGTTGCCGTTGCGCGCCATCAAGGTGGCGATCGGATCGGAAAGCGCGGGGTTGGTCTTGCCGACGAGCGCACCCTTCTTGATGTCGATGGCGGTCGTCTTCATGCCGTGGAAGGGTGAGGCGGCGTCGTTGATAGCGAGCTCGGCAAGCTTGAGTTTGGCCTGCTGGGCAGCGTCCTGCACGGCGGGCGTGACCGACGCGGTAGATTGCGAGCCACCGGAGACGGGTGCCTTGGGCAGGGTCGAATCGCCGAGTTTTACCTCCACCGTCGCGGGGTCGATGCCGAAGGTGGCGGCAGCCGTCTGGGCCATCATGGTGTACATGCCGGTGCCGAGGTCCTGGGTGCCGGAGCCAACGTAGATTTTGCCACCGGCGAGGACCTTGACGACGGCCTGAGCGGCGGAGCGGTTGGCCGGATAAGTGGCGGTGGCCATGCCGTAGCCGATGAGCTCGTTGCCTTCGGCGACCTGGCCCGGGACGGCGTTGCGCCTGGACCAGCCGAAGCGCGTGGACGCCTGCTGGTAGGCTTCCTTGAGGTGCTTCGAAGTCCAGGGGCGGTCGTGGCTGGGGTCGTTTTCGGCGTAGTTGACGAGGCGCAGCTGGAGTGGATCCATCTTCAGCTTTTCGGCGAGCTCGTCCATGGCCACTTCGAGCACGGCGGTTCCGGGGGCTTCGCCGGGAGCGCGCATGAAGGTGAAAACCCCCAGGTTCAACTCGACGATCTTGTTCGAAACGGAAGTCGACTCTGAAGCGTAAAGATTCTTGGCAGGTCCTTCCGCATGTTCTACGAAGCCTTCGAGCACGGACGCCGGGATGATGACGTCCTGCTCCATGGCGAAGAGCTTGCCGTCTGCAGTTGCGCCGAGCTTAATTTTGTTGATGGTGGCGGGACGGGCACCGACTGGACCGAACATCTGCTCGCGGCCAAGCACGAGTTTGACGGGCTTGTTTGTGACACGGGCGGCCATAGCGGCTAGCGCGACGTGCGACCACATGGAACCCTTGGAGCCAAAACCGCCCCCGGTGTAGGGGCAATGCGTGTGCACGTCGTCAAGCGGGATGGAGAAGAGCTTGGCGAGCGACTGCTTGACGCCGGAAATGTACTGGGTAGAATCGTCGACGTTGAGCTTTTCGCCGTCCCACCAGGCGATGGTGCCGTGGGGCTCCATGGGGTTGTGGTGCTGGATGGGCGTGGTGTAGGTCTGCTCGAGGATGACCGAAGACTTGGAAAAACCGGCGGTCGTGTCGCCGCGCTTGTTGCCCGCGGGTTCCTTGCCGGCGTTGCCGGGGAATTTGGCTTCGGCAAGATGATCCTTGAAGACGACCTTGGATGCTGTGGTGGCGTAGACGGTCTTCAACTGGCGCGCAGCGTGGATCGCCTGGGGCAGGCTTTTCGCCACGACCACGGCGATGGGCTGACCGTTGTAACTCACTTCGGTGCTCTGCAGGACGGTAAGGTTGCGGCGCGCCGGCGGCTGCGGTGGCGGTTGGGGGAACTTGGGTGCGTTGAAGGGAGTGAGAACGGCGACAACACCGGGGGAGCGCTCGGCGGCAGAGCGGTCCATCGAAGAGATGGTGCCGGCAGGGATGGTAGCTTGCACCATGTAGGCGTAAAGCAGATCGGTGCTCGGAAAAGGCTCTTCGAACTCATACGCATACTTGGCCTTGCCGGTCACCTTGGCAAGAGCGTCGTAGCGATGATCCATCTGAGGGAGCGGCTGCGGGGTTTGTGATTCGGACTGGAAAAAAGAGTGGGCCATTATGCGTGGGCTCCTGTGCTTGCGATGGTGAGGGCGCGGACGATGCCTTGCTTTGCCATTTCGATTTTGAAGGCGTTGTGCTCGTAGCCGTGCGCGCCCTGAAGAGCGATACCGGCTGCCTTGGCGAAGGTCTCGGGGCTGGGACTCTGGCCGGCGAGAGACTTTTCGGCTTCCGGCGAACGCCAGGGTTTGTGAGCCACGCCGCCGAGGGCGATGCCGGCGGACTTGATGGTGCCGCCGGACATCTCCAGGCCGGCCGCGACCGAGATGAGTGCGAAGGCGTAGCTGTTGCGGTCCCGCGACTTGAGGTAGTGGGAGTTGGCGGCGAAGCGTGCCTTGGGCAGGGTGACAGCGATGATCAATTCGTCGGGCTTGAGGTTGGTGTCGAGCTGCGGGGTAGAGCCTGGGAGACGATGGAAGTCGGCGAACGGGATCGAGCGCTTTCCGTGCGGGCCCTGAACCTGCACCGTTGCTTCAAGGGCCGCCATGGCGACGTTCATGTCAGACGGGTTAGTTGCAATGCAGGATTCCTTCGAGTCAGGTCCCTTGTCGGTCTGGCCGAGGATGGCGTGGATACGGTTGTAGCCCTTGATGGCCGCGCAGCCGCTGCCGGGTGCGCGCTTGTTGCATGCGGGAAAGGCAATGTCCATGAAGTAGTAGCAGCGGGTACGCTGCAGGAGGTTGCCGCCGGTGGTGGCCATGTTGCGTAGCTGCGGACTGGCACCGGCGAGCAAGGCCTGCGAAAGCAGAGGGTATTGAGACTTGATGAGGGGATGGTCGGCCAGTTCGGAATTGCGAACCAGCGCCCCGATGGTGACGCCACCGTCCGGGGAGAGTGTAATCTCGGTGAGGCCGATGTGGTTGATGTCGACGAGGGTGGTAGGGTGCTCGACGCCATACTTCATCAGATCGATGAGGTTTGTGCCGCCCGCGAGAAAGGCAGAAGACTTGGTCGACTCAAATGAGTGGAGTGCAGCATCGGGAGCGGTGGCTCGCTGATAGGCGAAGGGGTTCATACTTGGGCTCCTGCGGGCGTAAGGGACTGCTGTTTGGCGACGGCCCGGACTGCGGCAACGATGTTGGGGTAGGCGCCGCAGCGGCAGAGATTGCCGGACATGCGCTCGCGGATCTCGTCGTCGGTGAGGGATGGCTTGTCGGTTTGGCCGGTGCGGAAGCTGACAATGGAAAGTTCGCCTTTTTTAGCTTCGTCGAGCAAGGCGACGGCCGAACAGATCTGACCCGGGGTGCAGTAGCCGCACTGGAAGCCGTCATGCTCCAGAAAGGCGGCCTGCATGGGGTGCAGGGTGGAGATGGAATCGCCTGTGGACAGGCCTTCGATGGTGGTGATCTCGGCCCCCTGAGCGGCGAAAGCGAGGGTGAGGCAGGCATTCACTCGCCGGCCATCGACCAGGACGGTGCAGGCCCCGCACTGACCGTGGTCGCAGCCTTTCTTCGAACCGGTAAGCTGCAGGTTTTCGCGCAGGGCGTCGAGCAGGGTGGTGCGGGTATCCAGGGTGAGGGTCTTAGAGGTGCCATTGATGCGGAGCGTGATGGCCTCTGCATGCTCGGCCGTGGACTGCTGGGCGAAAGCCACGCGGGGAAGGCCCGCAGTGGCGGCCGCGGAGACGGCGGCTGCGGCTTGAAGGAAGCTGCGGCGGGAGAGGTCGACCTGCTCGGTGGAGGCAGGCTGGTCCTGCTTCTCGGCTTCGAGTTCAAGTTCGGTACAGATGGGGATGCTCATAGAAACTACCTCAGCGTAGGAAAAGGTTGTGGCAACAAAGACTTGGGCAAGCTTATGAGTAGACTGCCGCTTACCTCTAAAAGATGCCCTGTCGTTGCATGCGCATGCAAGCCGTACAAAGGTATGAATGGAATCGTGCAAAGACGAGATGACTTGCGGTGAGGCTTGGAAAGGAACTCGTAAACTTTTCTGCGGGCTGGCACGTCCACAGGAGATCAGCATAATTGATGTAAGGGAGAACCTTTTGAAACAGGGTGAACTAGTGCGGCTCGTCGTGTGTCTGCTTCTGGCTTCGGCAACAGTGGGGAGGTCGCAGGATCGGACGCGGACGCCGGACCGGAACTCGCGTGTGGGAACCCAGGGCCAGACAGCTGCGGGAGACAACCCGGAAGGCAGCGTGCCGGTGCCGCCTGAAGAAGCGTCGGTGACCAAGCACGACTGGACGGGTGGGGGAACGACGATCCACTATACGGCGACGGCGGGAAACCTGCTGATCAAGGATGAGAAGGATGCGGCGAACGGCAGTATCTTCTACGTGGCATATACAGCCGATGGAGTGGATGCGCGGACGCGGCCGGTAACGTTCCTTTACAACGGCGGGCCCGGGTCGGCTTCGCTTTGGCTGCACATGGGCTCGGTGGGGCCGATGCGTGTGGTGACATCGAGCCCGGAGGCCACGGGGGCAGCGCCTTTCCAGATGGTTGAGAACCAGTACAGCCTGATCGATAAGAGCGACCTGGTGTTTATCGACGCGCCGCTGACCGGTTTTTCGCGTGCCGTGGGGAAGGGCACGGCAAAGGATTTCGCGGGGACGGACCAGGACATCCGAGCATTTGAAAAGTTTATCGTGCGCTACATTACGTTGAACCAGCGCTGGAACTCGCCCAAGTTCCTGTTTGGCGAGAGCTACGGGACCACGCGCTCGGCCGGCCTGGTGGATGCCCTGCAGAACGATGGAATTGAGTTGAACGGAGTTACGCTACTGTCGTCGATCTTGAACTATGGCGTGAGAAATGCGGGCTATGATACTGAAGCGATTGGGTATTTTCCTTCGTTTGCGGCTATTGCATACCAGCACAATAAAGTGAAGAAGCAGGGTTCGATGGCGGAGTGGGTGGAGCAGGCGCGGCAGTTTGCGCGTGGTCCCTACGCCGAAGCGCTGGCAAAGGGTGACACGCTTTCGCTGGCGGACTTCGACGCCGTCGCCCAGAAGGTGGCAGGCTTTACCGGGCTGAGCGTCAACTATGTGAAGGAGACGAGGTTGCGGATCAATGCGACGCGGTTCCGCAAGGAGCTGCTGCGGGACGAGAACGAAATTTTGGGCCGGTACGATGCGCGGTTCGAGGCGTTCGACGTGGACGCGGCCGGGGAGAATCCGGGGTTCGATCCTTCGGACACGGGGATCAGCGGCGTGTATGTGGGGGCTTTCCACGACTATCTTCAGAAAGAGCTCAAGTACATGAGTTCGGAGCCGTACTACCTGTCCGGCCCGGGATTGAACCAGGCGTGGGACTTCCATCATCGGCCGGGCGCGGGAGGCGGAGGCGGTGGATACGGGCAGCGCGAACAGGATCAGCCGGATGTGGCGATCGATCTTTCGGATGCGATGCGAAAGAATCCGAAGCTGCGGGTGTTTTCGGCGAACGGCTACTTCGACCTGGCGACGCCGTTCTTCATCACAGAGTTCGACCTGCACCATATGCTGCTGCCGGCTTCGATCGCTGCGAACGTTCAGTTTGGTTACTATCCCGCGGGGCACATGGTGTACCTGAATGTGGAGGCGTTGAAGATGCTGAAGAGCGACATGGAACGGTTTTATGGGGAGGCCACGCGGCGCTAACCGTACGGTGAGCCATTGGGATTGACCTGAGCGACACCGCATGTTGATACTTCCAGAAAGGAGAATGTGCAATGAAAATGCCGACGCACCTTGTCGCCGGTTGTATCCTCATGATGGCGATTCCTCTTGCCGGACAGAACAAGGCGCAGCCGGATCCGGTCGTCTGGGGTGCGCTGTCGGGCAATGCGTCCTGCGTAATCTTTGCGGAAGGCAAGAAGACCAGTGGTCGATTTTATGGCGTTGCCGTGACCACGAAGACGATCGGCAAGCTGACCCTTGTAGAGACCCAGAACTACACCTTCGACCAGAAGGAAGTGCTCGAGACGCAGGAAAATTTGGATCACCTGACGGAAGTAGCCAAGAAGGATCACGTCAAGTTCGTGAAGATTCCGGAGAAGTACTCTCCTGAGCTGCTGGAGAAGGCACGCGCTTCCTGCAAGCCGGATGCTCAGTGATTGGTGCAGGAAGACAAAGGCAACCGCAGATTCCCTTCGGGAATGACAACAAAGGGTTGAGGGAATGACATTGGGGGCGGCTGGCAAGAAGGTTTGTGGGTTGATTCCGCCGGCCTGGCGCGATACCATGAGATGTTGATGTTCTTACGGAAGGGATTGATTTAGATGGCGAAACGTCGTGGTAACCCGAACTGGGGCAAGCCGGAGCCGATTGGCCCGGTGGTTCCGACTGTCACCTCGTTCGAGCAGGTGGTGAAGGAATTCAAGCTGACTCCGGACCAGTACATTCGCTCGACGCGGCTGCGGGAATGGGCCCGCAGGAACAAAAACTCGAAGTACATTCCGGAAGCTTTGCTCGAGGCGTGGGGATTTGAGATCGAGTCGACCCTGTAGGAAGGCTTGACACAGATGACGCAGATAGGCATCGATTTTGATAAGCCGCTCCTTGACGGGGCGGCTTGTTCGCGTTTGGAGTAGAAATAGACGGGAGGCGGTTGCTATGGCTCGGGATGCTTCAGTGTTTTCGTCGGTGGAAGAAGCGGTTGCGGAAATACGCGCCGGACACATGATTGTGGTCGTGGATGACGAGGACCGCGAGAACGAAGGCGACCTGACGATGGCGGCGGAATTTTGCACGCCGGCCGCGGTGAACTTTATGGCGAAGTTCGGACGGGGGCTGATTTGCCTGACCCTGACCGAGGAGCGCGCGGATTATCTGCGGCTGCCGCCGATGTCGAGTGAAAATACTTCACGCTTCGGGACGGCGTTTACGGAGTCGATCGAGGCGCGCGAGGGGGTAACGACGGGGATTTCCGCGGCCGACCGCGCGCAGACGATCAAGGTCGCGATCAGTTCCAGCAGCACGGCGCAGGATCTGGCCCGGCCGGGGCACGTGTTTCCGTTGCGTGCGCGTAAGGGTGGGGTGCTGGTGCGGGCAGGCCAGACGGAAGCGTCGGTAGACCTGGCGCGGATGGCGAAGCTGGTGTCGGCAGGGGTGATCTGCGAGATTATGAATGACGACGGCACGATGGCGCGGGTGCCGGACCTGGTGCTGTTCTGTAAGGAACACAAGATGTTGATGGTCACGGTGGCGGACCTGATCCGGTACCGGCTGCAGCACGAGCGCTCTATCAAGCGGGTGGCTGAATCGACGATCGAGACGGCACACGGTGAGTTTCGGATGATTGCGTACGAGAATGAGGTTGGAGATGGCGAATCGCATGTGGCGCTGGTGCGTGGCGACCTGACGACGGACGAGCCGAGCCTGGTGAGAGTGCAGACGTTTTCGCTGGCGGAAGATGTATTCGGGTTGAAGGGGTCGGATAATCACGGGGTAATCGACAATTCGCTGAGAATGATCGCGGAAGCGGGACGCGGGGCACTGGTTTATCTGCACAACGGGACGCGAGGGTTTGGGGTTGATAAACGGGTGGAGCCGCACCGGATTATCTTCCAATCCGACCAGAGACTGCGGGAACGGTTCGCCGACCCGGGGCACCGGACGCTGCGCCAAATCGGCCTGGGCGGGCAGATCCTATCCGATCTGGGGACGCGAAAGATTCGCTTGATTGTGACCGCGCCGACGCATGTGCCGGCTCTGACAGGGTTTGGGATTGAGATTGTGGAGCAGGTGACGGTGGAGGCGGGGGTTGTGCGGTAGGATGGCGGGCCCTATTGAGTAGGTAATACATCCCGCAACCATTGTTATCCTGAGCGTAGTTTGGCGGTCTCTCCGTCAGACGGAGTTGAAGGACCTACGTTCGCTTGGAAGCCTTAGCAGGTTCGGGAGGAAATGCAGGTCCTTCGAGTGCGGAACGCACCAAAAGCGTGCGCTCCTCCGCTCAGGATCACGATTTACTCCTTCCATGCGCGTCTTCGAAAGCATCTTGATACACCCTAACGCGAGGTGACTGTCAGGTTGAGCATGACAGTTTGGGTGATCTGGATGCCTGAGGTTGAGGTCGCGGTGACCTGGTAGGCGTAGGTTCCCGGTGGAGTGTAGCGAGTGTTGAAGTCGCCGCCCTGGCTGCCGCAGCCGCTAACGGCCAGGGTCGCGGTGATAAAGAGCAAAGCCAGCAGGATGGGAAGGCGGCGGCGCAGGGTGCGGCGTCGTTTGAAGAGAAGCCAGGTGCCGGGCACGAGCAGGCAGAGGAACTTTTCGGCACGGGATGTGGTGGTGCGGCGCGGCCGGACTAGGGCGGCGCTGCCGTCGGCTGAGGTGATCGTGTTGATGGTGGCGGTGGAGTTCTGGGCGGCTCCGGCAAGGGTGAGGGTGGCGGGCGCGATGGAGCATGAGGCGAACTGAGCCGGCTGGATGGGAGCACAGGTGAGCGCGACCGAGCCGGCAAAATTGCCCGCGGGCGTCACGGTAAGGGTGTAGGTGGCGGGCCCGCCGCTTTTGACGGTGACGCTGGCTGAGGCGGCGGCATCGACCGTGAGGGTGAAGGTGCCTGCGGTGATGGCGGTGCCGGTGAGCGGGATGACGATGGGGGAGGAGGGATCTGAGCTGCGAACGGTGAGGGTGCCGGGGCGGGCGCCGAGGGCGGTGGGGGTGAAGGTGACCTGGGCGGTGCAGGACGCGCCCGCAAGCAGGGTGGAGGGACAGGGCAGGGAGACGGAGTAATCGCCGGCAGGGGTAAGGGTAAGGGCGGAGATCGGGGCTGTGCCGTTGTTGGCGAGGGTGAGGGACAGGTTGGCGGAGGCTCCGAGAACGAGCGAGCCGAAGTTGAGGCTGCTGGGCGCGATGGTGAGCCTGGACTGGATGCCGGTGCCGGTAAGCGTCACCGTGAGTGGGTTGGTGGAGGCTGTGGTGGCGATGGACAGGGTGCCGGAACGAGTGCCGGTGGTGGTCGGGGTGAAGGTGACCTGGACGGTGCAGCTCTGGCCGGCGGGCAGGATGGCAGCGGGTGCGGGACAGGAACCGGCGGCGGCGTAGTCGCCGGTAGCGGAGATGCTGGTGAAGGTGATGGGGGTAGAGCCGGTGTTCGAGATCTGCACCGGCTGTGTGGAGGAGGCGCCGACGATGGTAGGACCGAAGATTAGGGCCGCGGGGGTGAGGGTGATGGGCGACGCGATGGAGGTGGAGGTGAGCGAGACGAAGTCCAGTGCGGTGGCGGCGGTGGTGAGGAGCTCGAGAGAAGCGATGTGGGTGCCCGCGCTTTGCGGGGTGGCGCTGACCGTGACGGTGCAGCTCGCGGCCGGGAGCAGGGAGGTGCAGGTGGTGGATGCGGTGTAGTCGGAAATAGTGTTGAGGGCCAGGAGGTTGACCGCGACCGTGCCGGTGTTGGTGAGGGTAATGACCTGGGGCGCGGAGACGTTGCCGACCGTCGTCGACGGGAAGGTGAGGGATTGTTGCGAGAGGGTGTAGCTGGCTACCACGGTGGGGCTGGCCGGCGCGGTGACGGCAAGGGGGCCGGCCTGGCCGGTCAGGTTGAGGACATCTGGGCTGGAGATGGCGTCGGATTCGAGTGTGAGCGCGCCGGAATCGGTGGTGCTGGCGGGCGAGGCCGTGCCGGTGGCGACCTGGTTGGTGGGGGCGTAGGTAACGGTAGCGGTGCATGTGCCGCCAGGTGCGAGCGCGGAGCCGCAGGTGGTGGACGCGAGGAAGGGCGGTGGGCTGGTGACGCGGCGGATGGTGAGGGTGGAGGTAGTGGAAGGATTGGTGAGGGTGAAGGTCTGGGCGGATGTCTGGCCGGAGGTGACCTGTCCGAAGTTGAAGGTGTGGTCGACGATGAGACCGCCCGTCAGCGCGAGGGTCGCGGCGCCGGTGCCATAGCCTTCGGCGTAGGCGATCGTGCTGGTGCCGGGGGCGGACGTGGCGATGAGAGAGCCGGAGATGCTGCCGTTATCGAGCGGCAGGAATGCCAGCGAGAAGCTGCAGGAACCGCCGGGCGCAACCGTCGTACAGGGCGCGGACGTGAGGGTGAACTGGCGCGGGATGAGGAGGGAGACGGCCTGCGTGGCCTGGATGAGATTGTTGAGGGTGAAGATCAGCGGACTGGTGGGCGCGCCGGCCGGGGCGGGACCGAAGTTGGCCAAGGCAGGGACGAGTTGCAGGCCGGCAGAAGCGGCAGTGTAGCCGCCGCTCAGAGCGATGCTATAAGGGACGCCGTTGGCAGTGAAGGTGAGGGCTCCGGCAGCGAGGATAGAGCCGGCGGTGTAGACGACGGTGAGGGTGCAGCTCGCGGCCGGGGCCAGGGTGGTGCAGGGAGTGGAGGCGGCGAAGGGGGCGGCAACCGAGAGTGCGGCAATGGCGAGAGGAACGGTGCCGGTGTTGGTGAGGGTGATGGTCTGGGTGGTGGAGGCCGGGCCGGGGACGTTGAGGAAGGTGACCTGAGTGGGGTTGAGGGCGAGGCCGGGGTCGGGAGAGCCGAGCGTGGTGAGGGTGGCGGTGGCGGTGGCTAGCGTGAGGGTTCCGGGACGGGTGCCGGTTGTGCTGGGCGCGGCGGCAACCTGGACCTGGCAGGAAGCGCCGGCGACGAGACTGCCGCTGCAGGTCTGGGCACCGGTGGGGGACTGGAGAAAGCTGTAGTCGCCGCTGAGCTGCGGGGCGGGAAGGGTGATCGCTGCCGCGGTGTTGTTGGTGAGGGTGAACAGGACGGGCCCGCTGCTGCTGTGGACCGGGACGGCGCCGAAATCCTGCGTGGCGGGGGTGAGAAGAAACCCGGAGCTGGAGGTCGCGGCACCCGTGAGGGCGAGGGTGTAGGGGTTGCCGGATGGCGCTGAGGCGAGGGTGAGGGTGCCGGTTTGGGGGCCGGCAGTGGTCGGGAGAAACTCGACGGCCAGGAAGCAGGATGGGCAGGGGCCGGTGACTGAAGCTGCGAAGGCTGAGGCCGGCGGCGTTGCTGGGGTGAAACCGTTATCGGTGACGAAGGCGACGGCAAAGGGCCCGGTGGCCGTGGCCATGAGGGAACTGAAAGGCTGGGCTACCTTGTAGAAGGCGACGAGCGGCTGGCCGATGGGCGTGCTGCCAAGAGCAAGGGTGCCGTTGTTAGCAGGCAGAATCGCGGTTGCGGAGGCGCTTAGGGAGACGTAGGCGGGCGAGGTGCCGGGGCCGGCGGTGACGGCGAGCAGGCCGGTGCGGGTACCGGGTGCGGACGGGGCAAAGGTAAGGGCGACGGCGCACGTGGAGTTGCCGGCGAGCATGGCGGTACAGCTGGTGTTGGAGAGGAAGTCGCCGGTCAGGGTGAGGCTGAGTGCGAAGGGTGCGGTGCCAGTGTTGGCGATGGTGACGGTCTGGGTTTCAGTGCCTGTAGAGGTAACGGCCACCGGGTTAGCGAAGGTGATGGCAGCCGGACTTACGCTGAGGTTGGGGTTTACCGTTGTGCCGGTAACACCAAGTGCGAGAAGGCTTTGCCCGGTAAGAATGCTCGTGAGGCCGGCGTCGAGAGTGAGCGTGGCAGAGTCATTCGAAGGAACGGTGGCGGAGTGGTAGTCGATGCGGATGCGGCAGACGGAACCTGGGATGAGGGTGGAAGGGCAAGCGTCGGTGAGAGTAAATGGGGAGTTGGCGTGCAGGGAAAGGGCGGCGTGGGCAATGGGGCTGGTGGACGAGTTCGATAGATAGAGGTAGCGCGGGACGCGGAGGCCGCCGGCGTATTGGGTGCCGAAGTCGATTTCGGTGGCGGAAAGGCTGAGTGAACCTGCCTGGCTTTCGGCCGTGAGCAGGACGTCGCGGCTGCCGATCGACCATTGCGCGGTGAGCGGGCCGTCGTTGGGTGACGTGGTGTAGGGTGCGAAAGCGAGGGTGATGTGGCAGGTGCCACCCGGGGCGAGGAGTTTCCGAGTGATGGAGCCGGCCAGGGTGCAGTCACTTGCGGCTTCGGTAAAGGGTGGCAGGGTGCGGGCGGAGGAGTTGATAGCCGAGGCGAAGGTCTGGCTGGTGGTGCCGAGATTGGTGACGGTAATGGTGCGCTGGGCAGCGGGGCTGGTGGAGGTCTGGATGCCGAAGTCGAGTTCTTTCGGGTAGAAGGCGATCGTTGCGGCGGGCGCGGCGTAGGTTGGGTAGCTGATGGCCTGGGTGTCGTTGGTGCTGGTGGCCGTGAGAGTGCCGGGGGTTCCGCCGGAAAGCAGGATGTTGCACGAGGCACCAGGAGCGAGGGCGGCCGGGCAGTTGCTGGTGAAGTTGCCCGAAGTGGTGGCGAGCTGCAGAGTGCCGGCGGTCGCGGAGCCAAGATTGCGAAGAGTGATGAAGGGGAGATCGGCTGCGGAAAAGCTGAGAGCGGGAGCGTCGACACCGGTGTTGAGGCGGGCGAGGTAGGCGGCGGACCCGGCGCATTGGCTGCCGTTGCAGGTGGCGGCGGTCTCACCGGCGTTGGCGACGGTGGAGGGAAAAGCCGGAGTGGGCGCGTTGCGGAGCGGCAGGTCGTAGGTCTGGGTGGCAAGCAGGGAGCTGCTGGCGGTGGGTTCGACGGCGCCGGCGATCAGCGGATTGCCGGACGGGTCGACGGCAATGCTGGTTGGAATGGCAGGCAGGCTGGCGAAGGTGGGATTGCCGTTAGGCAGGCCGCCGAAGCGAGCGGTTTGATCGACCTGATTGGCGGCGTTGACGTGAGTGGCGAAGAGGGTGCCGGTCTCAGCCAGGGCGGTGGTGGAAAAGAGGGGCGTGGTAAGGGTGCCGTCGAGCCATACGCCGCCGGAGGTGTCGGGCGTGGCAAAAGACTGGCTGCCGGGGACGAGGAGGGTGCCGTTGAGGACGGTGCTCCCGTCGGTGGGGAGGCGCAGGAGAGTCTGGTAGGTGAGGGGCGCGGCGATGGGCGCGGCGACGGTATCGACGGGGAACTGGCCCAGGGCTACGGAGCCGGAGAGGAGCAGGACCTTGCCGGTGGCGTCCAGGGTGAGCGAGGTGAGGCCGGTGCCGGGGATGAAGGTGGAGAAGGTAAAGGCGTCGCCGGCGGAGGTGAGTTTGGTAAGAAAGCCTGAGGGATTGGACAGGATGTTAGGGACCAGGGCGGCAACGGTGGGGAAGCCGGAGGCTGAGGTGGAGCCGGTGATGTAGGCGGAGTCGCTGGAGTCTGCCGTGATGGCGGTGGGATTGGTATCGCCTGAGGCGCCGGTGAGATAGGTCGCGTAGACGAGGGTGGCGCCGGATGCGGAAAATCGCTCGACAAAGCCGTTGCCGGAGCTGCCCGGAGCAGGAGCTTGCTGGATGGCGGTGGGCGTGACGGGGAGATTGGTGGCGTAGGTCTGGCCGGTGATGAAGACGGCGTCGGCAGTGGCGGCGATGGAAGAAGCGGCTATTTTGCTGCCGCCGGCGAAGGTGACGAAGACGGGAGTCAGGTTGGGGTCGAACCTGGCGACGAAGGATTGGGTGGAGGCGTCGGTGCGATTGGGGATCGCGGCCCCGGGAGTCGCGGCGAGGGCGGTGGAGGTGGTGGTGCCGGTGACGTAGAGGTTGCCGGCGGGGTCGAGTGCGAGGGCCAGGCCGATGTCGCCTTTGGCACCGAGCAGTGCCTGGGCGAGGATGGTGGAGGCGCTGCTGTCGGTTTTGAGCAGGCGGACGCCGTCGCCCTGGTTGAGCAGCAGGTAAAGGTTGCCGGCGGCGTCGGTTTTGACAGCGTTGATCTGGCCCTGCATGGCGACTGTGCGGAGTCCGGCGAAGGACAGTTGCTGCGAGGTTGTCTGGGCCGGAGTCTGCGAGCGGGCGGTGGTGACCGCCAGGACAAGGAGGAGGATGGAAGGGAAGAGCTTAAGCTTCGAGAGCTTGGAGCTTGTGAGCTTGGAGCTGAGAGCCGGGATGGAAGCGGTGCGCTTGGGCTGAGTCTTCATGGGGTCCTGTGGCTGCGGCGACGCTCAGGTTGCAGCCTGTCCTCAATATCCATGTTGGAGTGCGGCCCGGAACGCGTTAGGCGGCCGGCGGGAAACTATGGTGGTGCAGCGGTGCCAAAACGGGAATGCGGTAAGGTTACTGCATTGTGCCGCCGGTTTGCCACAGAGCCGCCAGACCTCGGCTTTCGAGCTCGGCTACAAAGGAAGTCTGTTCAGTGTAGCGGATGACCTGCATGCCGGCGCGCAGGGCTCCGGCAAGATTGTCTTCGCGGTCGTCGACGAAGAGAATGTGCGCGGGTGGGACGTTGAGGCCTTGCGCGGCGTGGGCGTAGATGGCGGGTTCGGGCTTGGCGATTTGCAGGGTGTGAGAAAAGGTTCGGTGCTGGAAGGCAGCCAGCCAGGGCAGTTTGAGCAAGACGCCTTCGGTAAGGCTGTCGCCTAGATTCGAGAGGATACCGGTGGGGGTTCCGGCGGCCTGCAGGCGTGCGGCCCAGTCGATCATGGGTTGATTCGGCTGGGTCCAAAGCTCGGTGTCGGCGTGGAGCAGAGCCTGGATTTGCTGAGGGGAAAGATGAACGCCGGCGTGCCGGCCTACGGCTTGCCAGTACGCGGCGCCGGTGTGGGTGCCGCGGTCGTAGTCGAGGCGGGGCGACCAGTAGGCGGCGTGGAAGGCGGGTTCGTCGAGACCGGTGGTGGCGAGCATGGAGGCCCAGGAACCTGGGTGCGGCGGGCCGGTAAGCACAAGGCCGTAATCGAACAGAACTGCCTGAATGGGGGTCACAGGGCTATTGTAGCGGGGGCGAGCGGATAGACTTGGGGGATGTTTTCAAGCAGGACGACGTGGGATACGGGCGAGGGGTCGCTGGCAGCCGCGGTGCGGCAGGCGCAGCAAGCCGGGATCGCGGTGACGGACCTGACGGTTGCAAATCCGACGGTTTGCGGGTTCTCGTACGATCCCGGGTGGCTCGACGCGCTGAGCGATGTGGCCGGCCTGGTGTACGACCCCGACCCACGCGGTATGAGGAGTGCGCGGGACGCGGTCGCGGCGTACTACGGGGCGGCCGGTGTCGATCGAGATTCGGTGCTGCTGACGACGAGTACAAGTGAGGCTTACAGCTTTGTGTTTCGTCTGCTTTGCGATGTCGGGGATGAGGTGCTGGTGGCGCAGCCGAGCTATCCCTTGTTTGAGTTTCTGGGGGATCTGAACGATCTGCGGGTGGTTGGGTATCCGCTATTTTACGATTTTGGCTGGTGGATCGATTTTGCGGAACTGGAACGGCGCGTGACGACGCGGACGCGGGCGGTGGTGGTGGTGCATCCGAACAACCCGACCGGACACGCGACTTCGCGGGACGAGCGCGTGCTGCTCGAAGCACTGTGCGCACGGCATGGGTTGGCCCTGATTGTGGATGAGGTCTTTCTGGACTACGGGCTTGCGGGCAAGATCGAGAGCTTTGCGGCCGGGGAGCATCCATGCCTGAAGTTTGTGGTGAGCGGCTTGAGCAAGGTGGCCGCGCTGCCGCAGATGAAGGTGGGTTGGATGGTCGTGCTGGGGCCTGATGCGCTGCGGCGTGAGGCACTGGGACGGCTGGAGGTGATTGCCGACACCTATCTCTCGATGAACGCGCCAGTGCAGCATGCTTTGCCGCGCTGGCTGGCGAGCAGGGAAGCGATTCAGGAGCAAATCCTGTCTCGCGTACGGAAGAATCTTCAGGTGCTGGAGGGTTGCGGGGCCGAGGTGCTGCCGGTGGCGGGCGGATGGAGTGCCGTGTTGCGGGTTAGAGGTGTGGCACATAGCGGGAGCGTGGCAGAGCGCCTGGTGATGGAGGCCGGGGTGCTGGTTCATCCGGGATCGTTCTATGGCTTGCCGGGCGGGCGCTACCTTGTGGTGAGCCTCCTCGTACCACAGGATGAATTTGGCGAAGGTGTGGAAAAGCTCAACGGATGGATGAACCTCGCGGGTTAACTTCGCTTCGAGAGCCTAATATGTAGCGGATGAGGGATCGTTGGTAAGTGATTCATTTGAAACCTATTGCAGGAATGGGTTGTCTTCGCGTTCTTCTGCGATGGTGGTTGTTCCGCCGTGGCCGGGAATCACCAGAGTGGACTCGGGAAGGGTGAGCAGGTGCTCGTGAATCGAGTGGATCAGGGTGCGGGTATCGCCGCCGGGAAGGTCGGTGCGGCCTACGGTGCCGGCAAAAAGAGTGTCGCCGGCGAGCAGGAGCGCGTGCTGGGGAAGGTGGAGGCAGACGCTTCCGGGCGTGTGGCCAGGCGTGTGCAGGACGTCCGCGGCGAGGCCAGGGATGCCTACGGACTTGCCGTGGGCGAGGTCGTCGTCGGGCGGGGCGACCCTGGGGACGGGGATGCCGAGCCAACCGGCCTGGACGTCCATCATGGCGACGAGGGGGAGATCGAGCTGGTTGTAAAGGATGAGCGCTCCGGTGATCTGCTTGAGCTGCTGGGCACCGGCGATGTGATCGATGTGGGCGTGGGTGACGATGATCTGCTTGAGGGTAAAGGAGTGCCGGGCGAGCAGGGCGAGGATGTGGGGGATATCGTCACCGGGGTCGACGACGATGGCGTCGTGGGTGAGCTCGTTGCCGAGGAGGGTGCAGTTGCAGCGAAGCGGGCCTACGGGGAAGGTTTCGCGGATCATGAGTGTCCTTTGCGTTGGGTCGCCTTGGTTGGAAAGAGGCATCCGCAGATTTCCTGCGGGAATGACAACAAGGAAGCCAGCAATGAGAAAAGCGCAGACCGGGTGGGGTCTGCGCTTTGCTGAGTGGGTGCGGTCTACTTCTTGGGGGCGGGCTGGGTGGTTTTGGTGCCCGAGAGGACGGAGTGGTCGGTGCTGCTGGTGCGGGAGAGGACGACCGTAAGGCCGATCGAGGTGACCATAAAGAAGATGGCCGCGTAGGTAGTGAGCTTGGTCAGCAGATTGGCGGCTCCGCGCGGGCCAAACGCGGTCTGCGAGCCCTGGCCGCCAAAGGCACCGGCGAGATCGGCCGATTTGCCGGTCTGGAGCAGGACGACGCCGATGAGAAAGAGGCTGATGATGACATGCAGCGGAATGAGGATGTAGAGCAGAGCGTTCATGACGGAGGTCGGAGCCTTCTTTGCTGCGAAATTGCGGCGGGCTTGTGCCTAGGCCGGGTTTAGTGTATCACCGGCTGGTCGATTGCCAGGGCCGTACGGCGATGGACGCGGAACCGGAGCGGGTACCGGGAGCGCAGGGTAAGTTGCGGTAGCGTGGCGACTCGCTGGCCGGGCAGAAACTTAAAGCGCACCTGCTGCGCAAGGGCGGCGAGGACGAGGACGCCTTCCATGGTGGCGAAGCTTTCGCCGATGCAGTTGCGGGTGCCGGCGGCGAAAGGGAAGTAGGCGAAGCCGTTGCGCTCGGAGGCGATAGCCAACCATCGGTCGGGGTCGAAGGCTTCGGGGTCGCTCCAGAAGCGCGGGTCGTGGTGGGTGGCGTACGGACAGAGGGCGATCTGCGAGCCGGCGGGTACGTCGACCGGACCGAGCTTGTAGGCGGTGAGGGCTTCGCGCACGATGATCCAGGCCGGCGGGTAGAGGCGGAGGACCTCGCGCAAGACGCGTCCGGTGTAGGCGAGGCGGGGCAGGTCGTCAAGGGTGGGGGTGCGGCCGGCGAGCACCTGGTCGACCTCGGCGAGAAGGCGATCGTAGATTTCCGGATGCTGGGAGAGCAGGTACCAGGCCCAGCTGAGGGCGTTGGCGGTAGTTTCCTGGCCGGCGAGAAAGAGCGTGAGGCACTCGTCTTCGAGCAGCTCGTCGGACATGCTGCCCGTTCCTTCGGACGCGGAGATGAGCATGGAGAGCATGTCGTCGAACTGCTCCGGGTGTTCGCGGTGCTGGCGGATGATGGGGGCGAGGATGATGCTGATCTTCTGGCGGGAACGGGAGGCGCGGCGCGTGGCGTAGCGGCGGGCAAGGCTGATCAGGATGGCGAGCGGGCTGTTGATCTGCTGAAAGGCGCGCATGGCTTCGTCGAGCGCGGCGCCGACGCCGGCAGCATCGCTTTCGAGATCGGCGCTGAAGAGCGTTTTGCCGACGATGCGCAGGGTGAGGGTGGCCATTTCGGTGTCGAGCGCGAGCTCTGTGCCGTCCGGCCAGCGGGATTGCGCGTCGTGGGCGCACTGCACCATGGAGCGTGCGTACCCGGCGAGGCGGGTGCTGTGAAAGGCGGGCTGCACCAGGCGCCGCTGGCGGCGATGGAGCTCGCCCTCGCTGGTGACCAGGCCTTCGCCGAGCACGGGCCGGGAGGCGCGCAGGCCGCGGCCCTTGATGAAGTTCCAGTCGTGGGTGATGAGGATGTCCCGAATGAGATCCGGGTGGTTGGCGACGAAGAGGAGACGCGGACCGATGTGGAAGCTGCGAATGTCGATGCCGCGGCGCGCGATATCGGCCATAAAGCCGATGCGGTCGCGGCGAAGCATGCGGAAGTCGGTCCAGCCCTGGCTTTGTTCTACGGTGTAGGTCATGGTTGAGGTTTAGCGGAAGGTTCGTTCGACTGGGTTGCCGGCAAAGAAGTAGCCGCTGGGCTTGCCGGCAAAGAAGCCGTAGAAGCTGGGCGGCAGCGCGCTTGCCTGGTTCAACCGAGCGAGTTGATCGGGAGAGAGAACGAGGTCGAGCGAGGCGAGGTTGTCGTGAAGCTGCTCGACCCGCGTGGCTCCGAGGATGAGCGACGTGATGCCGGGCTGGGCGGAGGTCCAGGCGAGCGCGACCTGAGCCATGGAGCGCCCGGTTTCAGACGCGACCTGACGAACGGCTTCGAGGATCTTCCAGTTGGCTTCGGTGAACTTGCGAAACGGCTGGGCGGCCTGGTCGAGCCGGCCATTGCCGATGGTGGGCTTGCCTTCGGGGTCCCGGCTGTACTTGCCGGTAAGGAAACCGGCGGCGAGTGGACTCCAGGGAGTGATGCCCAGGCCGCACTCGAGGGCGGCGGGGACGAACTCGCTTTCAAGCGTGCGCTCGGTGAGCGAGTATTCGATCTGGAGCGCGATGGGACCGGGAACGCTGTGTGCCTGGGCGAGAGTTGCCATGCGGGTGGCGTACCAGGCGGGGCAGTCGGATAGAGCGAAATAGAGGATCTTGCCCGCGCGTACCAGGTTTCCCAGCGATTCCAGGACTTCGTCGATGGGGGTGATCTGATCCCAGGCATGCATCCAGTAGAGGTCGATATGGTCAGTGCGCAGCCGCTCGAGCGAGCGCTCGACGGAGCGCTGGATGTGCTTGCGCCCGTTGCCGCCGGCGAGGGGATTGCCGGGTTCGGAGCTGAAGGTGCTTTTGGTGGCGAGGACTACTTTGTGGCGCAGGTTTGCGTCGGCAATGAAGCGGCCCAGGAGCGACTCGCTGTTGCCGCCGCCGTAGACGTCGGCGGAATCGAGTGAGTTGCCGCCTGCTTCGACGTAGGCGTGAAGGATGGATTCGGAGACGTCGTCGGGCGAACCCCACTTGGTGTTGCCGAAGGTCATGGTGCCGAGCGTGATGGGCGAGACGAGAAGTCCGGAGCGGCCGAGCGTGCGCAGAATCATGGCTGTTGGATGCAGCTGACCTGCTCCGGACGCGGGTTTTAGGCAGGTTCCTCGGGGATGAGCGCGTCGCGGCCGACGGGCCGGCGGATGGCGGCTATGCCAAAGGCGGCGATGTACAGGTAGCAGACCACCGGGACGATGAAGGCGGATTGCAGGCCGTTGCGGTCGGCGAGCGAACTGGTGAGAAAGGGGATGACGGCTCCGCCGACGATGGCGGCGATCATGAGCGAAGAGCCCTTGCTGGTGAGCGGGCCGAGATCCTGCACGCCCAGCGTGAAGATGGACGGGAACATGATGGAATTGAAGAAGCCAACGGCGATGAGCGCCCACATGGCGGTATGGCCGTGGGTGATGAGGCTGGTGATGACGAGGACGACGGCAAGGACGCCTGCACTGCCGAGGATGGGGCCGGTGCGGACTTTCTGCATGGCTGCCGACCCGATGAAGCGTCCGACCATGGCGCCGCCCCAGTAGAGCGAAAGGTACTTGGCGGCGGTGGCTTCGGTAAAGCCCGCGATCTGGGGCAGGCCCATGTAGTTGATCAGCAGGCTGCCGATCGAGACTTCCGCGCCGACATAGACAAAAATGCCCAGGGCTCCGGCAAGCAGCCAGGGGCGGGACCAGATGCTTCCGGCAGGGGCGAACGCTTCGGCGAAGGCGCCGGGGCGAAAGTCCTGGGTGTTGTCGGAGGCGGTGTTGTGGGTGTTGAGCTTGATAAGCGCCAGGGCGAGCGCGATGCAGACGAGCACAAGCGCGATGCCGATGTAGGGCAGCCGGACGGAGGATGCCTGCGTGGTGCGGTAGAGCTGCCGGGCGGCCTCGGACATCGAGTGCAGGCGCTCTGGCGTGACCGGCGCGGCGACCGCGCCGAGGATGAAGATGGCACCCAGGCGAGGCGCGATGAAGGTGCCGACGGAGTTGAAGGCCTGCGCCAGATTGAGGCGGCTGGAGGCCGTGGCGGCCGGGCCGATGACGGTGACATAGGGGTTTACGGCGACCTGCACGGTGGTCATGCCGGCGGCGAGCACAACCAGCGCGGCGAGGAAGACGGGGAAGACGGCAAGCCTGGCGGCCGGTAGAAAGCCGAGCGCGCCGGCGGCCATGACGAGCAGGCCGACCACCATGGCTCGTTTATAGCCGAGCCAATCGACCAGTTTGCCGCCTGGATAGCTGAAGACGAAGTACGAGGTGAAGAAGGCGACCTGAACGAGAATGGCCTCCTTGTAGCTGAGCTCGAAGATGCTTTTGAGGTGCGGAATGATGACGTCGTTGAGCGCGGTGAGGAAGCCGACCATGAAGAAGAGGGCGGTGGCGACCGTCATGGCGCGGCTGTCGGTGCGCACCGGGGAGTAGTCGTAACGTTCTACCGCGTTAATTCGTCCTAGGGAAACTGCCATGAAATCGTTATCCGATCTGAGCAGAACGGGGTTCCCCGCAGATATTCGCTCGGGGACCATCGTAACGCAGGTTGGGCAGCTTCGACGAACGGCGGAGAGCATAGAATCGTTCGAGCGGCATTCAGGCTGCTGCAGGAAAGGTATTCGTGAAGGCATTAGTGAAATCGCAGGCGGGCCAGGGACTTTGGCTTGAGGATGTTCCCGAGCCCGAGATGGGGATCAACGACGTCAAGATTCGGGTGCTTTATACGGGGATTTGCGGCACCGACCTGCACATTTACGACTGGGATGCGTGGGCGTCGAAGACGATTCCGCTGGGACTGGTGATTGGGCATGAGTTCGCCGGCGAAGTGGTGGCGGTTGGCGCCAACGTGCCGGACGTTGCGGTGGGGCAACTGGTGAGCGGCGAAGGGCATGTGGTGTGTGGACGCTGCCGTAACTGCCTGGCAGGCCGGCGGCATCTGTGCGCGCATACGCGCGGCGTGGGGGTCGCGCGCGACGGCGCGTTTGCCGAGTTCATTGTGCTGCCGATGTCGAACATCTGGCACCATGCGGAAGGCATAGCGCCCGAAGTGGCGGCTATTTTCGATCCGTTCGGCAATGCGGTCCACACGGCGCTCGCCTTTCCTGTGCTGGGAGAAGATGTGCTGGTGACCGGTGCCGGGCCGATCGGGATTATGGCCGCGGCGGTGGCCCGGCATGCAGGGGCGCGGCATGTGGTGATCTCGGACCCCAACCCGTACCGGCGCGAACTGGCGCGAAAGGTTGGGGTCAGCATGGCCTTCGATCCAGCAGCGGGAACGCTGGCGGAGGTGCAGCAGAAGCTGCATATGTCGGAAGGATTCGACGTGGGGCTGGAAATGTCAGGCAATCCCCACGCCTTTCGCGACATGCTGGGCAGCATGAGCCATGGCGCGAAGATCGCGATGCTCGGCATACCTTCGGCGGATATGGCGATTGACTGGAACCAGGTGATCTTCAACCAGCTGACGCTGCGCGGCATTTACGGTCGCGAGATGTACGAGACCTGGTACAAGATGACGGTGATGCTCGAGAGCGGTCTGGATATTTTGCCGGTGATTACGCATCGACTGAACTGGCGCGATTACCGCGACGGGTTCGACGCGATGCGCTCGGGGAACTCGGGCAAGGTGGTGCTGGACTGGCGGGATGTGGCTTAGGTCATATTCCGGACAGAAGAACGCGGCCGGTCGGTTACACTTACACGAACGCATACCAAACGAGTGAAGGGTTTTCCAAGCGATGGAGCAGAGCGACTGCGAAATGCCGGGCCATAGCCTTGCGCGGCGGGATCACGCGCAAGCGGACAAGAGCCGTGTGCAGCCTGACAGCCTATTCGAGCGACTGGCGTGGTTCTACTCGCTTTGCCGGGAGTACCTGTTCCGCGATCACACGCAGGAGATCGTTCGTTCGCTTTTTCCGGTGGAACGCCCGGAGCCTGGCACACGTCTGCTGGAACTGGGTTGCGGGCCCGGGTTTTATGCCTGCCGGCTTTCAGAAGAGCTGCCGGCGCTGCGGACGACGGGCATCGATCTTTCGCAAAGTTTGATCGAGCGGGCCACGGCGCGCGCGGCGAGCCGCAGGCTGTCCAACTGCACGTTTCAACATGCCGATGCACATGCATTGCCGTATCCAACAGGGTCCATCGATCGGATTGTGGTGTCGCGATTGTTTCTGATTGTGCCCGATAAAGAGGGAATCGTACGTGAGATTTTCCGCGTTTTGAAGCCGCAGGGACGATGTTTTATCGCGGAGCCGACCTCTGGATTTCGGACACGGCTGCCCCTGGCTGTGATGTGGGTGCTCTCGCGGCTGACGACGAGCCCGGGCGGGAAGTATCGTGAGCCCCAGCAGGCCGATGTGCTCTCCCGGCCGGCGTTCGAGGCACTGATTGCCGGAGAACCCTGGG
This sequence comes from uncultured Granulicella sp., assembly GCA_964282835.1. GTDB lineage: Bacteria > Acidobacteriota > Terriglobia > Terriglobales > Acidobacteriaceae > Edaphobacter. The sequence goes on along the minus strand of OZ196157.1, from coordinate 2,287,629 downwards.
GCTCGGTGGAACTGCATTACGATGGATGGTACCAATATGCCGTATGCCAGAAGGTTGTGGATGACCTTTTCGCAGAGCCGGCAATCGCGTTGTAACGGAACCCTGGAAGATCGAGACTGATGCCTGAATCTGCTTCTGCAAGCCCCTACCCAATCCTCGATCCGGCCCACCCGATCGAGGCTCTGCACATGCTTTGTGCGCTGACCGTGATGGCCAAGGCACCGCGTCCCGGCAAGGTGAAGACAAGGCTTTCTCCTCCGCTGACGCTCGAGCAGACGGCGGCCTTGAATGTGCAGTTTCTTAGAGATACCACCGAAAACCTGGCCGGCATCGCGCAGGCTGCGGGGTTGATCTCTTATACGCCGCAGGGGGACGAAGCCTTGTTTGCGGGACTTCTGCCCGAGGCCTTTGCGCTTGTGCTGCAGCGGGGCGAGGGTTTCGGCGAACGTCTGCTGGCCGCCACGCAGGATATCCTGGCGATCGGCTACGGGGCCGTCTGCCTGATCGATTCCGACTCGCCGACGGTGCCGACGGCTGCTTACAAGCAGGCCGTCGAGGCTCTGCAGGCACCTGGCGACCGGATTGTGCTTGGGCCTTCAAATGACGGCGGCTATTACCTTATCGGGATGAAGCAGGCGCATCGGGAGCCGTTCGAGCGGATCAGCTGGTCGACCGCCTCGGTGCTGGGCGAGACCCTGACCCGATGCCGCGAGGCGGGGCTCGAGGTGGTGCTGCTTCCGACCTGGTATGACGTGGACGATGCGGCTACGCTACACGTGCTTTCGGAAGAATTGCTGAACGAAACGCCGCCTCTGTTTGGCGAGCAGCGGCCGATGAAGGGGTATGGAGCTCCGCATACGCGTGAGCTTCTACGCGCGATGGAGTTCGACCCCGCGGCGGCTCAAAGCGCATGAAGGTTGAAGCGCACAACAGACCTCGACACTGGAGCGACGTTCGACCCTGGCAGACGAATGCGGCGCTGGTCCTGATCGGCTTCGGCCTGATTGCGGCTACGCGGCAGCTAATCGCGGAAAACGATGGATTCGTGATTGGGTTCGCGGGGGTTTCGACCCTTTCGCTGGCCTTGTACCTGGGAGCCGTGCTGATCTTTGTCCTGAAGCCGGAGAATGTAGACCGCTTTACCTTCCCCATCATCCTGTTCTTTGCTGTTGTGTGCCGGCTCGTGCCTTTGTTTCCCGATCCGTTCCTGTCATCGGATGTTTACCGCTACGCGTGGGATGGCGTGGTGCAGCACGCGCACGTTAATCCCTACCGCTATGTGCCGGGAAATCCTGCGTTGAGCTTTTTGCGCGAGCCGAACGCCGACCTGTTCGCCAACATGAACCGCCGCGATTACGCGCATACCATCTACCCGCCGGTGGCGCAGATCTTCTTCTATCTGGTGACGTTTCTGAACGGCAGCGTGACGATGATGAAGTTGGCCATGGTGCTGGCGGAAGGCGCAACCATGACGGGGCTCGTGCTGCTGCTGCGCGAGCTCGGGGTGCGGCGGGAGTGGACGCTGCTGTATGCCTGGAGTCCGCTGCTGATCTGGGAGATCAGCGGCTCGGGCCATGTGGACTCGCTGATCATGGCGTTTCTTGTTTTTGCGCTCCTATTTCGTTTGCGTGGGCAACTGCTGCTGACCGGGGTCTTTCTGGGGCTTGCGGTGCTGACCAAGTTCTACCCGCTGGTGCTGTTTCCGGCGCTTTACCGGCGAGGTGATTGGAAGATGCCAGCGACCATGGCTGCACTGGCCGTGGGGACCTATGCGATCTACTCATCGGTAGGCCTGGGTGTCTTTGGCTTCCTGGGCGGCTATGCGCAGGAAGAAGGCATGGGGACGGGGACGCGGTACTTCCTGCTCGACCTGATGCAGCATGTGCCGGGCCTGCATGCACTGCCGAATGGAGCGTTTCTGGGGTTTGCCGCGCTGGTGTTTGGCGGGCTGACGGTGTGGGCGTGGCGTGTTGCCGCTCCCGTACACGCCGCGCCGAAGGCGTTCCTGCGACCGGCTTTCGGGTTTGCCTTGGCGCTGATGCTGCTGTTTTCGCCGCACTATCCCTGGTATGTGGCGTGGCTCATTCCGTTCCTGGTCGTGATGCCTAACCTGACGGTGTTGACGTACGTGGCGGGGCTGTTCTACCTGTGTACGACAGGCTGGGCGGTGGGTTACGGGGCGAAGCAGTACCACCTGAACGAGATGCTTTACGCATGGGTCGCGTGCGCGTTTGTGGCGGAAGTGGTGCTGCGGCGCGCGCCCCTGACGCGCGGATGGTTTCGCCGTCTGGACTGGGTGTAGCGATGGCGCAGGTTTCGCTGATTATTCCGGCGCTGAACGAAGAAGAATCGATCGGGCAGGTTGTGGCGGAAATGCCGTGGGACCTGATTGCCGAGTGCATCGTGGTGGATAACGGCTCGACCGACCGCACGGCGGAACTGGCCGCGGCGGCAGGTGCGCGCGTGGTGCGCTCACCGAGAGGGTATGGGCAGGCCTGCCTGGCGGGCTCGAAGGCGGCGCTGGCTACAAGCGACATTCTAGCCTATATGGACGGCGACGGGGCGGATATCGTGGCCGGTCTGTGGCGGCTGGTGGAGCCTATCGCCGAGGGCAAGGCCGACTTTGTGATCGGCTCGCGCATTCGGGGCAACCGGGAGCCTGGATCGATGCTGCCGAGCCAGGTCTTTGCCGGACGCTTTGTGGGGGTCCTGCTGCGGCTGTTTCAGGGTGTCCGCTACACCGATATGTGTGCTTTCCGGGCGGTGCGGCGGAGCTCGTTTGAAGCGATGCATATGTCTGAACTGACCTATGGGTGGAACCTGGAAATGCAGATCAAGGCGGCGCAACTGGGGCTGCGGATCCAGGAGATTACGGTCGACTATCGCTGCCGCCTGGGGGGCGTGAGCAAGGTTTCGGGCGACTGGAAGGCTTCGATCAAGGCTGCGACGCGGATTCTGGAAGTGTTGTTCCGGGTCGGGCTTCGGCGGCGTGCGTCTTGAGGTTGCAGGCTAGGATGGATCGGCGTATTCGCCAGTGGGGCCCCCATGAAGCCCGTTGTCATCCTGAGCGTAGTTTGGCGAGTTTCTTCCGCCAGACGGAGTCGAAGGACCTGCGTTCTTGTCTGGAAGCCGTAGCACTCCCGGGCGGAAATGCAGGTCCTTCGATTACGGAACGCGCCGAAAAGCGTGCGTTTCTCCGCTCAGGATGACAATGTACCCATTCATGCGCGTGTTGGGGAGTAAGTCGATAGGCCCAGAGGCAGGTTCGCTCATCGTGTAGAAGAGACACGGCAAGAGCAACCACAGATTCCCTGCGGGAATGACAACAAGGAACACCGTCAACTCATTCGCTCTAAAGGTGTAGCGCTGCGCGGCCGAAGTGTTATGGCAGATGAGGCATCGTTCGGAGATGCTGAATCTGTTGAATGAGCACTTCTGGAGAGCTTTCATGCGGACGATGTTGGCCGGATTTACGGGTTGGGCGAAAATGGCAAATACGAAGAACGAAACCCTGCGCGTGACGGACACAGGCATCACGGTGGTGGGAACGTTGCTGGTGATTCTGACCTGGGCACTGTTTCGCTAAGTGAACGCTACAGGGCGCGCAGGACGACGAGGGTCTCGTCGTCAAAGTGCTCGGTGCCGCTTTCGTGCGCGGCAACAGCCTGGGTGATGGCTTCGACGGCCGCCGCGGCACTTCGAGAGGCATCCGGCTGTTCCCGGAAGAGCACCTGCAGACGCTCGGTGCCGAACTGCTGGCCGGTAGCGTCGACAGCATCGACGATGCCGTCGGAGAGGAAGAGGACCATGTCTCCGGGCTCGAGTTTTACCTGCAGCTCGTCGTAGCTGACCTGGGGGAAGAGGCCGAGCGGCAGGCCTTCCACGCCGATCGTCTCGACCTGAGGCAAATCAATGCTCGACCGCCGGATGAGCATAGGCTGCACGGAACCTGCGTTTGCGATCGAAAGGATGCGGCTGGCGTCGTCCCACAGGGCCATCATCATGGTGACATATTGCGAATCCAGCTTGCGCACCTGTAGCTGGTCGTTGAGCGCCGCAAGCAGACGTGCCGGGGGCAGGCGGCGCGGCGCGAGCGAACGCAGGATGCCGGAAACGAGCGCCGCGTAGAGGGCGGCCGGTGCAGCCTTGCCCGAAACGTCACCGACGGCCAGCATGGTCCGGGTAGGGCAGGCGGGCAGGCGCATCAGGGCGTCTTCGAGCAGCGCTTCCGCCAAGGGGTCTCTCGGTCCGCGGCCGGGGGTCAGGGTATCGGGGTCTTCCAGGTCGGGGTTGGGCGCGGGGCCGTAATCGAGAAAGTCGTAGAGGTCGCCGCCGATCGAACGCGCGGGGCGAAAGCTGGCGGCGATCTCGGCATGCGCCTGCCGGGGCGGATGCGAAGGCAGGAGCCTTAGCTGGACCTCGCGGGCCATCTGCAGGTCGCGCTCCATGCGCTGTTCTTCCTCGTGGATGCGCTGGTAGAGGCGTGCGTTGGCGATCGAGATGGCAACCTGCGAAGCCAGCGTGGTGAGCGTGTGCTGATGGTCTTCGTTGTAATAGTTGACGCGGGTATGCTCGAGGTCGAGCACGCCGATCACCTCTCCCTTGTAGATGAGCGGCACGGAGAGCTTGGAGCGAGCCTCGGGATGGATGTTGACGTAGCGCGGATCTTTGCGGACGTCGGGGGAGAGGATGGAAGCGCGCTCCTTGGCGGCGGTGCCGATGATGCCCTGGCCGAGCTTGACGTTGCGCTCGCGGACGACGCGCTCGCCATAACGGGTGGAGAAACGATGTTCGAACTGCTCGGTGCGGTCGTTCCAGAGCAGGATGGTGAACATCTGGAAGTCGATGACGCGCTTGAGCAGGGCGCCGATACGCTCAAGCAGGTCATCAGGATCGAGGATCGACGTGATTTCGCGCGAGATTTCGTGCAGCACCGTGAGGGTCTGGGCCTGGCGGGAGACGCGGGTGTAAAGCCGCGCGTTTTCGACGGCGACAGCCATGCGCGAGGCGACCAGCTCGAGCAGGCGCTGATGATCTTCGGTGAAGTAGGCCGGCGCTTCGGACTGGAGGTCGAGCACGCCGATGACCTTGTTCTTGATGATCAGCGGCACAGCTAGCTCGGACCGGACCGATGGGTTGGCGTTGATGTAGTTGTCGAGAGTCGACACGTCTTCGACCAGGATCGACCGGCGCTGCAAGGCAGCCTGCCCGCTGACGCCGCGGCCGAGCTTGATGCGGATGCGTTCGATTTCGGCGGTGTGGCCGGTCTGGAAACGCATCCAGAGCTCGTGGGTGCGGTCGTTGATAAGCAGGATGGCGAAAATGCGGTAATCGATGACAGCGCGGACGAGATCGGCCACGCGGTGCATGAGGGTGTTCAGGTCGAGCGTGGTGTTGAGCGCGTCGGCGAGCCGATGCAGAAAGTCGAGCTGCAGCGGCTCGACGCGGATGTTGGGCTCAGCGGCATGCGGGTGGAAGAGCACACGCTCGCGGGTGGCGGCGGGGTCCGTTTGCTCGTGGGTTGTGGAATGGGGCGAAGGCGGCATTTTGGGTGATGATACTCCCGCCGGCGTGCCGGTGTGGATGGGTTCATGCCGTGCCAAAACACGTTTAGCGAGCCAAAACCTCGGGCACCCTATTAGTAGGTGGTGGGGGCGGGGGCTGCGTGGGTGTGGCCGGCCAGCTCGGCGAGGATGCGCACGCTGGCGCTGGCGCCGATGCGTGTGGCTCCGGCTTCGAGCATGGTGCGTGCGTCGGCCAGGCTGCGGATACCGCCGGACGCCTTGACGCCGGCGCGGGTTCCGACGACTCCGCGCATGAGGGAGATGTCGTCGGCGGTTGCGCCTCCGGTAGAGAAGCCGGTGGAAGTCTTTATGAAGTCGGCACCGGCAGCCAGAGCAATTTCGCTGGCGCGCAGCTTTTCTTCGAAGCTGAGCAGACACGTTTCGAGGATGACTTTGACGATGGCGCCGCCGCCGTGGGCAAGCTCGACGACGCCGCGGACATCCTGGCGAATCAGCTCGTAGTCTTCGTGGGTGCCGGATTTGAGCAGACCTACGTTGAGCACCATGTCGACGTCATGCGCGCCCAGCTTCACCACGCGCGCGGTTTCGTCGCGCTTTGAAGCCGAAAGCGAGGCACCAAGAGGGAAGCCAACCACCACGCCGACGGCGATACCCGTGCCCGCAAGTGCCTCGGCCGCCTGCGCGACCCAGAACGGGTTCACCATCGCGCACGCGAAGCGATGCTCCGCGGCCTCGTGGCAAAGCTGGATGACCTGGGCCCGGGTGGCCTCGGGCTTCAACAGCGTGTGGTCGATCACAGCCGCGAGGGAGGCTGGGGACGAAAGAATCTGCTCGGCGGAGATGGCCGAGTCGAAGCTCGAGGTGGGGGTCGAGGTGGATGTGTGCATGCTTCTCCTGCGGATGGTGCTGCCTGCTACTTGGCGGAAGGCTTCTGGCCGAGGATGTCCTGTGCCGTGGTGCGGTCGCCGTGGCCGGTGCTGATCTTGCTGTAGACGATGATGCCCTGCTTGTCGATCAGGAAGGTTGAAGGATAGGCGGTCTCCTTGGCGTCATCCCAGCGCAGGCCGTAGAGGTTCGTCATCTGGTAGTCGGGATCGACGACCAGGTGGATGTTGGCCGGCAGCTGGTTCTGCCCGGCCAGGAACTCCTTGGCGCGATCGCTGAGTTGCGCGGGCGGACCGGGATAGACGAGCAGCACCTGAATGCCGGCCGCGGCAAGCTTCTGGGCATTCTCAACGTAATCGTGCACCTGCTGAATGCAGTAAGGGCACTGGTAGCCTGGGTAGCCGCGCAGGACGATCAGCGCGACCGGGCCCGTGCTGGTGAACTGCGCCAGAGACAGGGTTTGGCCGTCCGGCGTCTGGAGCGAGAAGTTGGGCGCCGTGGCGCCGACGATCGGGGTGGCGGCAAAAAGCCGGGTGGAGACAAGCAGCAGCGTGACGAGCAGGGCAAGCGAAAAGTAACGTCGTGTGGTCTGAATCATAGGTTGATTGTAGGCCCTTTCTGAGTGGCTTCGGCAAGGTTTGCGGTTCAGTCTTGCGCTTTAGGGCTGGGTGGCGCGCCAGGCTTTGGCCATGTCTTCGGCCAGAAAGCCGCGCAGCTGCTCGCGGTTTTCTTCGTCGCGCCCGCGCAGCACGGCGCTGGGATGAATGGTCGCGAACACCTTCTCGGCAAAGGGAGTCTGCATCTGCTTGCCATGATCTTTCATGAGTGCGAAGGTGCCGCCCAGAAGAGATTTCGACGCGCTCGCGCCCAGGCAAAGCACCACGCTGGGCCGGACAGCTTCGATTTCTGCCAGCAGCCACGGACGGCAGGCCATGATCTCGCTCATCCGGGGGTTCTGGTGCAGGCGCAGCTTGCCGCGTTGCACGAACTTGAAGTGCTTGACGGCGTTGGTGATGTAGAGCGCCTCACGCGGGATACGCAGATCGTCCAGCACACGATCGAGCACTCCTCCGGCTGGACCCACGAAGGGCAGGCCCTGCTTGTCTTCCTGGTCGCCGGGCTGTTCGCCTACAAGCATGAGGGATGCCGTGGCCGGACCGCGGCCCGGGACTACCTGGATGGCGTGGCAGTAAAGGTCGCAGCCCTTGCAGGCGGGCAGGGCGGCGGCCAGGGCGTCTACGCTGCGCGCCTCGGGCAGAAAGGGTTGCGCGGTAGGTTGAGCCTGTTGTTTCGTGACCATCTTCTCTACCCTTGTCCTGGATTGCGTGATGAGCGTCGGCAGCAGCGTGACTTCCGGCAGATTCTTCCAGTACCGCACCGGCATCTCCGAGCGCATGGCTTCGGGGTTCAGCCGCGCCGGGTTGTAGATGCTGGCGTAGTAGCTGCGCCACAGGGCTTCGAGCTCGTCCTCCGCCGGGGCCGACTCGCGAGGCACGCCCGGAGCGAAGGCAAGCTGCTTCGTCACCGGATTCCAGGAGACGCTTGCGTCGGGTGTGAGGATCGTCCAGCGCATGATCGCGAAGCGCTCTGCGAAGAAGGGCGCGGCGAGCGGCAGGATGCGATGGTCGGGCTGGTACCAGGCGATGAAGTGCTCGCAGTTTTGATCGGGCTGGTCGGGTTGGGTGTCCACGAGCTCGGGCGGAAGGCAGCGTTCTATTTCCTGGTGCACCGGACCGAAGGGCGTGGTGGTTTCAAGGACCAGGTGATGGTCGTGCGACTCGTGCGCGGCGGCGGAAGGGACAAGGATTTCCTCATCCACGACGACCGGACGCTCGGATGGGTCGCCGGGCTCGAGCACCTTGCGGAAGCGCACAAACGCGTGCATCTTGTGCAGATCGCGCCTGACCTGACCCTCGAGCCGCAGCAGGTGCGCGACGTCGTCATCGATCTCGAGGCGCAGCAGATTGCGATTCTCCTGCAGGCGAAAGAGCAGGCGGTACAGCAGATTCCAGCGCTCGGGTTCGCGGTGCACCGCGGCGATCTTTGCCGCTTCGAGGAAAGCCTTGGGAACGTGAGGGTGCTCGATGGCCGGGCCGCGCGGCTGCTCTTCGGCTTCGAGCGCGAGCGAAAGTGGGGTGGGCACGGTGGCATCCTGGAGGTCCAGCTCTTCGGGCCGGTAGCCGGCGCGCAAGGCATCCCGCGCGGCAAGGCGCCAGGCTTCGAAGTCAGGTTCAAGCAGAAGATGCTTCATAAGGAGCCGGAGAGCGCGCTAAGAGGCGCGAAGAGGTCCATCTGCTGGGCGGCCGGCGCTGCAGGCACGACCTGCTGGATGGCAGAAGGCAGGTGATCGACCGTAACCAGGTAGGGGAGCGCGGCCTTGGTGCGGACGTTCAGCTTGCGCAGATCCTCGAGCAGGAGGGCGTGATAGGTGCGGATTTTCAGGATGCGTTCGACATTGCGATAGCCGATGCCGGGAACGCGCAGGAGCGACTCGCGTGGAGCCACGTTCACGTCCACAGGGAAGAACTCCGGATGGGTGCGGGCCCAGGTCGTTTTTGGGTCTTCGTCGAGCGAAAGCGACGGGTTTTCATCGCTGGTCAGTTCCGCGGCCTCAAAGCCGTAGAAGCGCATCAGCCAGTCGCTTTGGTAGAGCCGGTGTTCGCGCATCATGGGCGCGGCCTGCAGGGGCAACCGGGAGTCGGCTTCGGGATAGGGAGAGAAGCCGGTGTAGTAAATCCTGCGCAGCTTGTACTGGGAGTAAAGGTGAGTCGCGGTCGAGAGGATCTGGCGGTCGTTTGCGGGGGTGGCCCCCACAACCATCTGGGTCGACTGGCCGGCTGCGGCGAACTTCGGGGCAAGCGACGACTTCTTGCGGTCTTCGTCGGCCTCGTCTTTTCTTAGGGCGATCTGCGACATGGTCGACTCGATCACCTCCGATTTCTTTTCGGGGGCGAGCTGCACCAGGTCCTGCTGGGTTGGCAGCTCGATATTGGCTGAGAGCCGGTCGGCGAAGAGGCCGGCTTCTTCAAGCAGTGCCTGCGTGGCGCCGGGGATGGCCTTCAGGTGAATGTAGCCGCCGAATTTGTGTATCTGGCGGAGCTGTTTGGCGACGCTGATGAGCTGCTCCATGGTGTAGTCGGGCGACTGGATGATGCCGGAGGAGAGGAACAGGCCCTCGATGTAGTTGCGCTTGTAGAAGTCGAGCGTCAGGTTGACGACCTCTTCGGGCGAAAAGCGCGCGCGCCGGATGTCGGACGAAACGCGATTGACGCAGAACACGCAGTCGTAGGTGCAGAAGTTGGTGAGCAGAATCTTGAGCAGCGAGACGCAGCGCCCGTCCGGCGTGTAGGAGTGGCAGATGCCCATGCCGTCCGAGTGCCCGATGCCTTCGCCGTTGCCGCTGCGCTTGGCACCGGACGACGCGCAGGAGGCGTCGTACTTGGCGGCATCGGCGAGGATTTCGAGTTTTTGCTGGGTGTTCATGTCGCGTGCTAAAAGCTAGGATGCAGCTTCCAGTTTAGCGAAGAAAGGGAGAATGTGGAAAGGTAGTTCATTATCACAGCCACACGCATGGATTACTGAAGGCTCAGCTGCACACGGCGGTTCACGATGGTTGCAGCCGGCCAATTGGGCCATGTGGTCGCATCGAGATAAAACAGCCATGGTTCGCCTGAGCCGGTCGTTGGGTCGCTGCCTTCCCCGACCAGCGTCGGGTAGAGAAGGCTATTCGTGCCATCCGTGATGACTCCCGTCGAGATAGGCCCGGACCACGACAATAGGTTCGAACCGTGTTGCATGGTGATCGACGTATGATTGGCCGCCGCATAGGCGATCAGGTATTGCTGGGTCGCGCTGTCGTAAACGACACTCGGAAACGCGCCGGTAGCGGCGATGACTGGAGTGTAATGACCTGAGTTCGTAGCGGCATTTGGATCTCCGCTCGTCCCCGCTTGTGTCCAGCCGTTGTTGTAATACTTCGTGAACAAAGTTGGAAAAGCTGCCGTATTCCCCGCAAAGGCCGCGGTAAGTACAGCAGACAGCTGCGCCCGCGCTACCGCCAGGCACTGACCGACGTTGCAGGGCGATGCCGCAGACGGGTCCGCGTCGTAGTAGAAGACGTAGAGATAGGCGGTGGACGGATCGGCCGCATTCACATTCGCGATGTGGTTTCCATTCGCATCCGCCAGAACCAGTGTGCCGCCGCCCACCTGAGTATAGGTGCCCGCGTTGATCTGCGTATTCCGGGTCGCATAGGGCTGCACAATCTCGCCGAGCTTCTGAAACGTCGCTCCACCATCTTTTGAAAGGGCCATGCCGAGTGAAGCGTAGGTACAAGGCCCGTTTGTGCACACACCGCCGTGGAACTCTCCATGGTAGACGTGCAGCACGCCGGCCTGCCCCGTAGAGCTGGTCACGGCAAGCACAGGCCCTCCGCCCGCGTAGTTGACGTCGAAGGTGTACCCGTTGGGATCGCCCCCGGGCTGAATGAGCGCCGTGCATGCGTAGGGCGCCGTGATGGCCGCTAGATTCCCTCCCAACCGGTAAGTGCCCTCCACGCCCGGCGTACCTGAACAACTCGTGCTGCTCAGGGCCGCCCCATAGAAGCTGTACGTGCCATTGTTCAGCAGGACGCCGAGCGTGCCATCCGGCGGGCCGTCCTTAAAACCCAGGGAGGTTCGCTGCGCGAAGGTGAGCACCGGGCTCGAGGGCTGCAACTGTAAGGTGAATGTGGAGGGTACGGGCGGCGTTGTTACCCCTCCACAGGCCACCATGAAAACGAGGAGCAGTGCGAAAGATGAAGCTGCTGCCAGACGTCTTGCCAGCAGGGGAGCGAAAAACTCGTGAGCCGGTCCGCGCATACTCTCCTTATGATTGCATTCTGACTTATGCAACTCGCCTTTGCTTAGAGGCTATCCGCTGTTGATCGTGCGTGCAAACGCTTCCCGTCCATTTGAAGCCAGAGTCTTGTGGACGTAAGCCTTAGGTTTGAATTGTTTCGCGTGCGTCAATGCACGACATAGGAGGGTCTACTTCGGGTGGCACGCCTGCTCACCTTGGGCGAATGGTTTGAGTCTGGCCTTGTCCTAAGGAGACTTGGATCGATGCGTCAGGGCGGAAGTGCAAAGTTCGATCCTGAGGTGCCGGGGGCGCGCTGTGTGGAAGCCGAACCTTATAGCCTTCTTAAGGTTGAACGAGTAATTTGAAATGGTGACCTGTTTTCGGCTCGCGCTTCGCCCTTTTCGTTGGTGCTTCCTTCTGCTTGGCTTGGCGGGTTTGTCGACCGGCGTCAGGGTGCAGGCACAGGTGCAGGTGTTCGAGTTGCCGGATGGGCCCGACCGGTTACTCCCGCAACAAATCAGGGGCGCAAGCGAAGGGCAGAAAGGCGATGCCAGCATTACGGGGGTAGTGGTGGATCCGAGCGGTGCGGCGGTCGGAAACGCCAGTGTGACGTTGCTGCTCGCGGACGGAACGGTGGTGCGTTCGCTTGATTCCGGCAGGCGAGGGGAGTTCAACTTCGAGGGCGTCCAAGAGGGTTCGTACCGGTTGACGGTGCGTTCGCCGGGCTTTGCAGCCTACTCGTCTGAGCTGATGCATCTCTCCGCCGGACAACAGCTTGACTTGGCAAACACGATGCTCGCCGTAGCCGTGGCCGACACAGACATCCAGGTGAATGCATTTGATACGACCGTCGCCGACGCGCAGATAAAAGCGGAAACAAGCCAGCGAGTGTTTGGAATTATTCCCAACTTTTACGTCAGCTATATTTCCAACCCGGCTGCGCTGACCACCCGGCAGAAATACCATCTTTTTTTTCGCGATACGTTCGATCCAGAGAGCTTCGCGGGAACGGCGATCGGCGCCGAGATCCAGCAGTTGAACGGGGACTTCGCCGGCTACGGCTACGGAGGTTCGGGCTATGCGAAACGTTATGCAGCTCTCTTTGGGGATGGCCTGTTCAACGACGCCTTGAGCCACGCGGTCTTTCCTTCGCTCCTCCACCAGGACCCACGTTACTTCTACCAGGGAACAGGCACGAAGAAGAGCCGCCTCAAGCATGCACTCAGCTTTGCCTTCGTAACCCGGAGTGACGATGGGCGAACCGTTCCGAACTACTCCTACATTCTGGGAAACCTGGGTTCGGGAGCCTTGTCGAACCTCTATTACCCGCATGCAAACAGGGGAGTAGGACTGGTGTTTGCCAACGCCGGGCTAGGCGTGGCGGGACAGGCAGGGGGTGCGGTGGTCGAGGAGTTTGTATCCACCTTTGTGACCACGAACGCGCGCAAGAACAGCAAGCAGTAGCGTCGATTGCAGAAGCAGGTTCCCTGCGGGATGCCACAAGGGAATGGCGCTTGCCAGAGATTCACGCTAGTGGCCGGCGAGTTCTTCCGGGAACAGGCGGATATCCGCCAGGTTAGGTAATGTTCTGGACAGATCTTATTGCCACCTGAGTGCTTCGATAGCCGCCACAGTCTCGGCTGAGAAATCAAGCGCAAGATCGTTTCCAAGTTGAAGTAGGGCCTTCGCAGAAGTTCCCGAAAACTTCTCAGCGACCGAGAACAAAAATTTTGCCCATCTCCTAACGTCTTTCTTGCCTACAACCAAACTGTTCCAGTTGACATTAGTATTCATCTCAGCAGTATCGAACTTCTGGAAGGCGTACTGAGTTGTAAAAACGCCGCCATGATGTACGAGCAGATTCCTGTCACGCAAGAACTCTGAATATTTCACTATTTCCGTCTTTGAGAAGGGTGTAATCTTTAGAAGATCGGAGAACAAGGAGTTCACATGTTTAGCCGTTCCGAAGTCGTATCCCTCCGCCAGGATGAAGCCGAGGCTTTGCGAAAGATTATGTACTCTTGGGAGTAAGCTCTTCACAGGAACGGTACGTTCGCGCTTTTTCGTGAAGTGTTCTAAAGTGCAAGGCGCTATATTGATAATCGCAGCAAATTGATCTTTGCAGAATGCTTCAAAGTAAGCTGACAGTCCGATTATGCAGAGTTCTGCTACAAAGTCGAGGCCATTACCGATTGGCCGCTGGTCAGCCAGCTGAACTATCTCATCTAGTCTCAACTTGAAGAACGAAAGAGGTGGTACTCCGCCACTGAAGTAATCAAGTTTGGCGATTGCTCTGGGTTCCATCTCAATTACACCTGTCATTACCCCTCCCCCTTTCTACAGATAATCGAATCCTAGCAAGCTAACGGCGAATGTATAGCGTGAGTTTCTTAGCGGGTACCTCTTCTGGATCAATGGCCGGCGAGTTCTTCCGGGAACAGGCGGATGTCGGCCAGGTTGCGGTAGACCTCGGCGTAGTCCATGCCGTAGCCGATGACGAAGCGGTTGGGGATGCTGAAGGCCACGTAATCCGCTTCGATGGGCACGAGGCGGCGTTCGGCTTTGTCCAGGCAGGTGGCTATTTTTAGAGAGGCGGGCTTGTGCTGGAGCATCAGGCCGCGGAGATAGCTGAGGGTGAGGCCCGTGTCCAGTATGTCTTCGACGAGGATGACGTGCTTGCCCTCGATTGGGTTGTCGATATCCTTGATGAGCTTGACGGCGCCGGAGGAAACGCGGGCGCGGCCGTAGCTTGAGACCGCGACGAAATCGAAGGTGTTGTCGACCGTGATGGCGCGTGCCAGGTCGGCGAGAAAAATGGCTGCGCCTTTGAGGACGCCGATCAGCACAATCGACTGCCCGGCGTATTCGGCGGAAATCTGCTCGCCGATCTCGCGCACCCGCGTGGCGATCTGCTGCTGGCTGTAGAGAATGTCCATGCTGGAGGCGGGGGGAAAGGTAAGGGCGGCAGGTGTGCTCTTGTTCGGCATGACCCATAGGTTAGCGCGTTTGCCGCGCCGGTGGGAACCGGCATGACCAAACGATATACTCGAAGGCGGAGTCCTGGTGGCGGCGTGTTGCCGGCGCAGGCGCAAGAGGTTTATGTACCCGTATATCCACATCGGATCGTTCCAACTCGGCACGTTCGGCATCCTGCTCTGGCTGGCTGCTGTGGCGGGCATCGCTGTTTTGCAGAAGAGCTTTACGCGCGATGGAGTGGATGCGGACGCGCTCAACATCGTGGCGCTCTCGGTGATCTTCGGCGTCATCGGCGCCAAGGCTTGGCACGAGCTGCAGAATCCCGCGGAGCTTGCCGCGGCCATGCACCAGATCGGCCTGCCCGGCTGGAGCCACGCGGGCCAGGTGCTGCTCGGCTTTCTGCGCTGGTTCCAGGCCGGGTTTGCCTGGTTCGGCGGCCTGCTGGCGGGTATCGCGATGCTGCTTTGGCAGGGCGTGAAGGAGCGGCCGAATGGCTTTACCGGCTTCCGCGCGGGCATCCGGATGCTCGACCTTGCCAGCCCGGCGGCCGCGGTGGGCTATGGGGTGGGGCGGATCGGCTGCCTGACCTCAGGCGACGGCGATTACGGCAAGAACACGGCATCGACCGTCTGGGGCGTGCACATGGCGCCGAACGCGCTGGTTCCGCCGCATCCGGCCACGGCGCTGGTGCTGCCCACGCCTTTGTGGGAGCTTGCAGCGGCGCTGGTGATCGCGGCCATCCTCTGGCAGCTCGGGAAGCGCATGCATCCGCTTGGTTTTCTTACCGGCAGCTATCTTGTCCTGAGCGGCACGGCGCGTTTTCTGGTGGAGTTCTGGCGTATCAATCCGCCGGAGTACTTTGGCATGTCGAACGCCCAGACCGCCGCGCTGATCAGCATCTTCGTGGGGCTTGTGATCGTGCTCGCGACGCGCAACCGGCCGCTTGCCGGGGGGCCTGCAGCCATGCCGGTGAGGGTGGAAGAAGCGGCGGTTTCTTAGGGTCGCCGACACTTCAAACAGAGCGAGCATTGCCCTCAGCGGCTGAAGCCGCATGCGCTTCAGGGTTGTTGCGGCACGGCTAAAGCCGTGCTTTTAACAAGGCTGGAGTTGATCGGAAGACCTTAGATTGTTTTCAGGTATTCCTTCGCCTGATCGAGTTCGGGGAAGAGGCGTTCTTCGGCCTGGAACTCGCGGGAGTGGACGCAGCGCCGACCAGCCTTGACCCGAACGGGGTGCTTGAGGTGCAGCATCTCGTGGTAGAGCAGGTACTCGATCGCGCAACGCGGCGTATCTGGCTGGTCGAAGACGCGCGAAACCACAATGGTGTTGTGCGCTGCGTCGTAGTGGCCGAGCATGCGGCGCGCCGCGTGGGCTGACCAGGTAAGCACTGGACGACCCATCAGACCATGGAAGAAGCGCAGGTTCAGACTCTCGAAGACTTCATCCAGATGAAAGTAACGGCCGGCGGGCGTGGAGATGCGCTTGCGGCCACGGGTCTGTCGGATGTGTTTGGCACCACGGGCCACGGCTTCTGACGACACATGGCGCCGGTAGCGATCGGCATGCGCGGCCGCAATGGGCTTGCGGTAGAGCTTGGCGAGCAGGATGTGGGCGATGGCGCGATGCACGGTTTCGGGTGCCGCCTCAAGCAGATCGGAAAGGCGCACATGCAGCTTGCCTTCGCGGAGCCGAATGGTCGTGTTCAGCGAAGTAAACCTGCGGAAGCGGATATCGAGCGGAGGCTGCGGAGCACGCGGCCGAAGCTCGCGATACTCCTGCTCGAAGATGGCGATCAATGGACCAAGAGCGGCGGACACGGCAGGTTCAGGTTAACACGCGGCGCTGTGGGCAGCAGCTATTCAGGCTTGCGCTTTCCGTCCTCGGGCTTATCGGGAGGATGTGCAAGAAAGTACACTGTTTGTTCCTCCAGGTCTGTCCGGGCGGTCTCGCGCAGGTCGGCGATCTCTTCCAGCGCAAGCTTGCGCGAGACGTTGTAGGCCTCATTGTCAGGTGGCGACTTGATCGAGGTCGCCCAACGTTCGGTCGCGGAAACAAGCTTTGGCAGCACCTTGCGCATGTCCTGGTGGCGCCTGCTGTAATCGTCCAGATTGTCGTCCAGTTCGTCCACGATGAGGGTGAACTGCTCCATGAGGTCGTGGGTATCTTCTTCCCGTCCGGCGTGGCGTCTTCCCGAGTTCAGCTTGTCGACTGCCTTGGCGCGTTCCTCGAGAAAGTCGATGAAGAGTTGCACACGGCGCGGAGAATCGTAGGCGCTGTCGCGAAGCTTTTCCACTTCCGTATCGGAGAGTGCGGACTGGCGGCCCTGAGAGTGCAACGGCGCAGTCCAGAAGGCAAGCGCGAACATAAACAGAAGCGTGAAGTGGCGCAGGCCCGGCAGAGTTCTGGTTGCCATAAGGATCAGTGAGATCAGTGCGCGAAGACCTGGGCGAGGATTTCGCCGTTCACCTTGTCGAGCTGCTTCAGGGTCGACTCCGCGACGGCCTTATCTTCATCCGAGACCAGGTGCAGGTACTGCCCCAGGTGATGCGAGGCCGTGTGCATGGCCATTTCCGCGTTCTTGAGACGGCGGGTATCCTTGCTGAGCGCGAGGTGAATGTGCTCGGTAAAGCCCTGGACCCGCTTCAGGGTGGCGCTTGCCTTTTCCATCTCGCCATCCGCCATCTGCTTGCCGGCGATATCCGTGTAGCCCTGGACGAGTTGCGTATAGAGGAAGCATTGCTCGCGAGGATCGGCGAGCGTTGCCTTGATTTCCAATTGCGCGAGCTCGGTCAAGTTCAGGCTCACTTCGTCGTTGGAAGCGTGCGCAGGGAAGCCTGACGCCAGAAGGCAAAGAGCGCTGAGGATGCAGAGCGGAGTACGCATGAGCCACCTGCCGGGGCGTACAGGTTTCACTTCGAATGTTCCAGAGCTACGAGGCGATGTCGCGCTTCGAACTCTTCATCGGGGTTTGCGCCGTTCGACGCTGCAAGAAAAGCCTGGTAATCCTGCTGTGCCGCCTTCACGCGATGCAGCTTGTCCTCGGAGATGGCGGACAGGAACAGAGCGGGAGCAGAAGGTGGAAGTACGGTAGCACGAACCTCGAGCGCGCGCAAGCAGCCTGCCGGATCGTTGTTGGCCGAGGCCGCAAAGGCAAGATGGCCGGCTGCCTCGCCGAGCGCCTGCTTGCTGGGCCAGAGGCCAGGCTGGGCCACCACACGGGCCAGGACGGCCTGCGCTTCGGCAAAGCGCTTTTCGTGGATCAGCGCATCGCCTTCTTCGTCGGCCAGCACGGCGTCATCCGGCAGCAGCTTCGTCAACGGCGCAAGCAAGGGCTCTGCGGCCGTATAGTTTTTCTGGTCCAGGTAGAGCCCGGCAAGCAGCCTAGTCACGTTGGCGTCATGCGGATTGCCTGCGTGCAGCCCCTCGACCAGAGGCAAGGCACGGTCCGGCTTGCCCTCTGCCCCATACACAGACACAAGCTGTACGGTGAGGCTCACCTCGCCCGGATGCGCCGCCAGCGCGTCGGCCAGCAGGGCCTCGGCTTCCGCAATGCGCCGGCTTTGGACCAACAGGTGAGCCAGCGATGCGGTAGCTTCGGGATCGTTCGGCCGCTCGGCAAGCAGCCGTCGGTAGGCTGCTTCGGCGGCGGGGGCGCCGTTGCTCGCGGAGGACGCAAGCTCAGCCGTCAGCAGGGTGTCTTCGGGCGTTTCAGGAGACAGCTTGAGCGCGGCCAGCAGCTCGTCTCGCGCGTCCGCCGGCCGGGTCTGCTCGTCGATACGGGCAAGCGCGCGGTAGGCCCGGGCCCTAAGAAGCGGGTCGCCGCTTTCGACGGCGACGGCGCCCAACAAGGCAGTGCGCGCTTCCGGCAGCTTGCCGCCGCGGGCAAGCAGCAGCCCGAGAGCCACCCGGGGCTCCAGGAAGACTGGGTTATCGTCGATCGAAGTCTGGTAGCTGGCAAGTGCGGCGGCACTCTGATCGAGCGCGTCCTGGGCCGAACCAAGGTCGTAGAGTAGTGAGGCATCTTTCGGGCTGGCTGCGGCCAAGGGTTCGAGCAGCTTGAGGGCGCGGCTGTACTCATGGGCCGCAAGGGCTTCATTCGCCTGGGTGCGCGCTGCATTGCCGGGCGGCGCCGGGTCATGGCTGAAGTCCTGGGCGATGCATGTGCCGCAGGCCAATGTCATCCAAAGTACCAACGCTTTCATACGCCGGCCTCGAGCACGGGTTTGAGCCAGTGACCCGTGTGACTCGCAGGACTGGCGACAATGTCCTCAGGCGTACCCACGGCAACAACCTGGCCGCCGCCATCGCCACCTTCGGGACCCATATCGATCACCCAGTCAGCGGACTTGATGACGTCTAAATTATGCTCGATGACCAGCAACGAGCCGCCCCCTTCGATCAATTTGCGGAAAGCGGCGAGCAGCTTGGCGACATCGTCGAAGTGGAGGCCGGTGGTTGGTTCGTCCAGAATGTACAGGGTGCGGCTGCGTGCACGGACAGCCGCCTCGTTGTTGGAGGTGCGATTGAGAATCGACCTTGCCGTCGCCAGATGCGAGGCGAGTTTGACACGTTGCGCCTCACCGCCCGAAAGCGTCGTGGCGGACTGGCCTAGCCTGACGTAGCCAAGGCCAACCTCGTCCAGGACATAGAGTTTGTCGACAATCTTCGCGTGTCCGGCGAAGTAGATGAGGGCTTCCTTGACGGTCATGCTCAGCACGTCGTAGATGCTCTTGCCCTTGTACTTGATTTCGAGAATGGCGGCTTTGTAGCGCGTCCCGTTGCACTCCTCGCAGGGCAACTCGATGTCGGCCAGGAACTGCATTTCTACCGTGACCGTGCCGTCGCCTTCGCAAACATCGCAGCGTCCGCCGGGCACGTTGAAGCTGAAGGCGCCAGCCGCGAAGCCCTTGCGCTTGGCGTCAGGCTGCGCGGCAAAGAGCGCGCGAATGTCGTCGAAGGCCTTGATGTAGGTGACGGGATTCGAGCGCGGCGTGCGGCCGATGGGCGATTGATCGACCAGGATGACTTCGTTCAGGTGCTGCACGCCTGAGAGCTCCCGGAAGGTGGGTGTGGGGTCTGCGCCTTCCGTCTGGCCCAGTGCATGTTGCAGCGCGCGGTATAGGACCTGGTGCACGATGGTCGATTTGCCCGAGCCGGAAACGCCTGTGACACAGCACAGCAGGCCGAGCGGGATGTCGAGATCGACGCCGCGCAGGTTGTGGATGCGGGCACCAATCAGCTTGAGGTGTTCGCGGCTAGGCTCGCGCCGGGTTCTCGGCACCGGGATGGTCATGCGGCCGGAAAGGTATTTGCCGGTGATGGAGTTTGGATCGGCGGTCACTTCGGCGACGGTGCCGGCCGCGAGCAACTGGCCGCCCAGCTCGCCTGCGCCGGGGCCGAGATCGAGCAGGTAATCGGCGGCGCGGATCACGTCCGGATCGTGCTCCACGACCAGGATGGTGTTGCCGAGGTCGCGAAGGTCTTCCATGATGCGGATCAGCTTGGCGGTATCGCGCGTGTGCAGGCCGATCGAAGGCTCGTCGAGCACATAAAGCGCGCCTACAAGACGAGAGCCGAGCGAGGTGGCAAGCTGGATGCGCTGCGATTCGCCGCCCGAAAGCGTGGAGGAGAGGCGATCGAGGGTGAGGTAATCGAGGCCGACCTGGTGCAGAAAAAGCGTACGCTGACGCACTTCTTCGAGCACTTTGCCGGCGATTTCCATCTGCGAAGGGGAAAGCGACAGGGCGTCGAAAAAGCTTGTAGCGGCCGAAATGGTGAGCGCGGCTACCTCGCAGATGTTCTTGCCGGAAAGCAGCACGGCGCGCGCTTCGGCCCGGAGCCGGGTTCCACGGCAATCCGGGCAGGTGGCGTATCCGCGATATTTCGAGAGAAACACCCGCACGTGCAGCTTGTATTTCTTGCGGTCGAGCGCGGCGAAAAAGCCGCGAATGCCTGGAAAGGCCTCGTTTCCATCTTCGATGAGGCGCTGCTGGGCCGGTTCGAGCTCGAACCAGGGCACGTTGGTGGGGATGCCTGCAGCCTTGGCCGCGCGCTTCATCTCACCGTGGTGGGCGCGGTATTTCGTTGTTGTCCAAGGGTGGATGGCACCGTCATCGAGGCTTTTCGAGCGATCCGGAATGATGAGCGCCGGGTCGAAGTCGATGGTATTGCCGAAGCCCTGGCAGCGGGGGCAGGCGCCGAAGGGATTGTTGAACGAGAAGAGCCTGGGCTCCGGCTCGCGGTACGCCCGATGGCAGGTGGTGCACTCGAAGGCGGAGGAGAAGCGCAGGCGCACGGCCTCGCCTTCTTCGTCGCGGGGCATGGTCTGGAACTGGATTTCGCCGGCTTCGCGATAGCCTGTTTCGATGGCGTCGACCAGGCGGCTGCGTACTTCGGCTGAAAGGGCGAGGCGATCGGCGAGGACGAAGATGGGCTGCGAGAAGTCCAGTTCGAGCAGCGACTCGGGGGTTGAGAACTCCACGATGGAGCCAGGTTCGCCGACAATTTTTTGTGCCGCGGTCTGCTGGAAGAGGCGGTTGTAGCCGCGTCGCCTGAGCTCGAGGAGGCGCTCCTTGAGGGAGTCGGTGAGGGTTGCGGCGGCGATGTTCGGAGTCTTCTTGCCGGGCTTCTTTACGGCGGCCTTCTTTGCAGGCTTGGGGGCTTCGACTTCTGCTTCAAAGCCCGTGGCTCCCTGCCAGGGTTCGAGCTTGATTTCAGCGCGCACGGTGGGGAAGAGGGCGTAAACGCGGGTTCCTTCGGGCATGGCCAGGAGCGTCTGCACGATTTCGTCGACGGTGTCGCGCTTGACGACGCCGCCGCAGTGCAGGCAGGTGACGGTGCCGCAGCGGGCATAAAGAAGCCGCAGGTAGTCGTAGATTTCAGTTGCGGTGGCCACGGTGGAGCGTGGGTTGCGGGTCTGATTCTTCTGCTTGATCGCGATGGCAGGGGCCAACCCATCCATGTGGTCGACGTCGGGCTTCTCGATGCGCTCGAGAAACTGGCGGGCGTAGGCGGAGAGCGATTCCACGTAACGGCGCTGGCCTTCGGCATACACGGTGTCGAACGCGAGCGAGCTTTTGCCTGAGCCCGATACGCCCGAAACCACGGTGAGGGCGTTGTGCGGGATGTCGACATCGATGTTCTTCAGGTTATGGGTGCGCGCGCCCCGGATGGTGATCCGGTCGTTTGCTCCGGCGAAGTGCGCCGGCTGGGGGTCCGCTACAACGAGTTCTTCGATCATGGCCACTCTCTATTGTCGGATAGATGGGCGGGAATGGCGAATTGTCGTTTGACGGCAGCAGAACACCTGGCTACGGTCCTGTCGCGGTGCTGCCCGGGCGCACTTGCAAAAAGGGAAGAGAAGGCGCAAGCTGGTTGCATCCAAGGTGATCGTTGTTCCTTCGAGGTGAACTATGGGGCCCCTTCCTTCGAGAGTTCTGGCAGTGTGCGTGCTGGCCGGCGGTCTTGTTTCCGCGCGCGCACAGGTGTTTACGGTTGGGGAGAAGTCGGCTACAGCCGACATCAACACCGACTTCAAGCCAACGCACGTCGAGCTGCCGGATAGACCGATGACGGAGCGCGGGCGGCGCGAACTGATGCGCAGTTTAGAAGCCGAACAGGGCTTTGCCCATCGTGTGCTGCCCGTAGGGAGCAACGTGACACTGGCTGCCAACGGGAATATGACGCCCGGACCCGACGCTTACAAGATGATGATTTACAAGAAAGGGCAGTCGGCGGCACCGGGGGATCGGGTGGCGGTGACTGCGCTCGAGGTCAAGGGGGACCGTATTATCGTTGACCTCAACGGTGGTCCGTACCCGCCGCACCGCTTTCTGCGCCACATCCAGATTGGCGTGGGAGGTGCTGTGTCGCCGAACCCGGACCTTTCCGAGCAGGCTACGGGCTGCCGCATCACGGTGATGTTCGAAGGGGGAACGCCGGAGGTTTCGGGCCCGGAGTTGAAGGCGCTGCTTGAACCGCTGGTGGATTTCGGCGTGAAGACGACCGAGAAGGCGTATGCCGATACATTGCCAGCACCGGTAAAATCCGCTATCGAGTCGCATGAGGTTGCGGTGGGGATGAACCGGCGCATGGTGATCGCCGCGCTGGGTCAGCCGGAAAACAAGGTGCGCGAGACGGTGGATGGCGAGAAGTACGAGGAGTGGATCTACGGACATCAACCTCAGGCGGTCAAGTTCGTCCGCTTTATCGGCGACCGGGTAAGCCAGGTGAAAGTTGCCGCTGCCGGGAAGGCCGTGGAGACCCATAAGGAAGACGAGCTCGCCGATTATCTGCCGGGTGCGCCGGAGAAGACGGTGGCCGTGGGGGATGTGGCACCGACCGCCGAGAAGGCTCCGCCGCCAAGTTTGATGAACCCTGGGGAGGCTGCCGAGATGCAGAACGGCACGACGGAGCGCAAGGTGCAACTGCCGGCAGACAAGCCTGCGCCGCCGCCGCAGCACTTGATGACCGTTCCCGCCGCCTCCTGATGTAGACTCGGGTTTGCGCTCCAACTTGCAGAAACTCGCGCGCAAGCACGAGGGGGAGGCGGTTTCTCCACGTCTCCAGACACGCATGCGGGCCAAATTCATCGAATCAGGGAGAACAGATCATGGCTAAAGTTGCCAAAACAGGCGATCGCGCAAAGGCGATCGATACTACCAAGAGCACGGACTGCCCGAAGTGCAGCAAACCGACACGGATCGTAAAGCGCGTGAAGGACCGTGAGCGCGGCGTTCCCGGCGGAGTTTATATCTCCTGCTCGGTGTGCGATTTCTTCGAGAAGCTTTAGGGGCTCGAATGAAATAGCTGATGGTTTGAAGGGAAGACAACAGCAAAGGCAACCGCGGATTCGCTGTGGGAACGACAACAAGGAAAGTCAAAGAGAGGACCTGCGGGTCTTCTCTTTGCTGCTACAGCGCCTCGGCAATTTCTTGCAGGATCAAGTCGGCTGCCGCGGCAGGATGGGCGGCCTGGGTGATGGGGCGTCCGACAACGAGCATGGAAGCGCCTGCTCGGATGGCTGCGCCGGGAGTGGAGACACGGCGCTGATCGTCGGACGGAACGGAGGCACCCTTCGGCCGTACACCCGGAACGACGAACAGGTGAGTTCCAACAAGTTCTTCGCGGAGACCCGTGATCTCCGCCGGGGAACAGACCAGGCCGGAGATGCCGTTGCTTGTGGCAAGCCGCGCAAGGCGCAGCACCTGGTGCTCGGGAGGATCGGGGACGCCGATTGCTGATAACTGCTGCGCATCCATGCTGGTCAACACCGTTACGGCTAAAAGGCGTGGGCCCTGCTGGCTTTCGGCAGCGGCGTTGGCGGCAGCAGACAGCATGGCAGGTCCGCCCGAGGCATGGACGGTGAGAAGCGAGGCACCGGAAGCATTGAGCGAGCGCACTGCGCCGGCGACGGTGTTGGGAATGTCGTGGAGCTTGAGGTCGAGGAAGACTTTGTAGCCCTGGTCGACCAGGGCGTCGACGATGGATCTGCCGGCCGCGAGGTAGAGCTCGAGCCCGACCTTGAACCAGAGGCAGCGGCCTTCGAGCTGCTCGACATGACGAAGAGCCTGGGCAGCGGAAGGAAAGTCGAGGGCCACGATCAGGCGCTCCCGCGCGGTGAGGTTCGGCATGGCTCCAGTCTACGCTGTATCAAAAAGTAGCTTTCGGCGCACAATGGTGCTGGTGATGACCTTGAGACCGCTTCTGACGATTGCCGGCTTCGATCCGTCTTCCGGCGCCGGGATCACGGCCGATCTGTTTGTGTTTGCGGCGCACGGCTTCTTCGGCACGTCGGCGACTACGGCGCTCACGGTGCAATCCACGCTCGGCGTTCTGGCGAGCCATCCGGTTGCGGCGCATGTGCTTTCCGCGTCGCTCGACTGCCTGGAAGAGGATCTGCCTGCGGGCGGAATCAAGATTGGGATGCTGGCAACGGCCGACAATGTGCGCAGCGTGGCTTCGTTTCTTGAGCGGAAGCGGCTTCGAGACAGGGTGCCGGTGGTTCTGGACCCTGTCCTGCTGGCAAGCTCGGGAAGGGCATTGCTGAGTCTCGACGGGCTTGAAGTGCTGCGCGAGGAGCTGTTGCCGCTGGTTGATTGGGCGACGCCGAACCGGCAGGAACTGGGTTGGATGCTGGGGCGCAAGCTCGACACATCGCAGGATGTCGAAGACGGGGCGAGGGAACTGGCGTCGCATTTTCCAGACCTGAGCCTGGTTGCGACGGGCGGCGATACGGACTCAGCGGATGACCTCGTCTACACGAGTGCGGGGGGTGCCGAGTGGATGCGTGGCCGACGTATCGCAAGCGATGCGACGCATGGGACAGGCTGTGCTTTTTCGAGCGCGCTGCTTTGCGGCCTGTGCGGCAAACGTGACGGGCTGGAGGCTGCGCGCATGGCAAAGGAGTATGTGGCGCTGGCGATTCAGACAGCTGTGCGGCGAGGCGGCGGCAAGGGGCCGATGAATCTGCTCTGGCCTCTAGGAGAACCGGTTTAGCGGAAATGAGCGTTTGCCTGATGTTGGCTTTCGATCGTCCAGGGCGAGTAGGCCATGGGTGTAGAGAGCGGACAACAGCAAAGACAACCGCAGATTCCCTGCGAAAATGACAACAAGAAGGCAAAGTAACCGGCTCACATTCGAACACCGTTCATCCGAACCTGGTGGCAGTCGATACAGGCGGAGGAGGAACTGACGCATGCGATCGAGACTTTTACCCGGTGAGCGGACGGTACGGCGACGGGGCAATTTGGAGCAAGGGCGCGCGCTCGAAATGCTGGGCCACGCCGTCGAGTACCTGGCGGATTCGCAGATGTTCGAGATGGATCCGGATGCCGCGCGGCACACCCAGGAGGCGATCCAGCTGCTGATGCGCTGCAGCCGGGCTGTCTTTGTGGAGTGCCCGGAGGTGATTCCGATGCGGCGGCGCATGGGCAGGTGGTTCGCCGCGCGGGCGAGCCGGCTGACGCGCCAGCGCGCCTGACCGAGCACACTGGTATCCTTGGCTTATGGCCCTTTGCATCACGCTGAACGGACAAAGCCGTACGTTTGCCGAGCTGGATCCGGGTGCCAGCCTCATGAGACTTGTCGAGTCGCTGGCGTTGAAGGCAGACCGGGTGGCGATCGAGCACAACGGGCAGATTGCCTCCCGCGCAGCCTGGGAGACGAGCTTTCTGAGCGAGGGAGACCGGGTTGAACTCGTCCACTTTGTTGGGGGTGGGAGTGATGGCAATGCAAGCACAACCGCAGATTTCCTTCGGGAATGACAACGGCGTGGGGGTTGCGCGAGGCGCGCAGCAATAGCTTTTCGCCCTCAAGCGTGTAGATAAACAGGAGTCGCAGGGAATCATCGTCGTGACGAAGTCGACGATGCGATCGAGCACGGTGTGCAAAGGATCGGCCGCGGCCAGCCGGCTGGAAAGCTCGTGCAGGAAAGTGAAGGAGCTGAGGCCATCGCTGAAGCCGGCCATCGTAGGGGTGGACGGGGCGATGCGGCGAACGGCGACACTGGATTGCGCGGTGTGGGCATAGGGCTCGGCAACCTCATTAGTTGCTTCGCTGCTCTCGGTCTCGTCCGGCTCCAGCAAAGCCTTCTCGCGCTTGGCCTTCAGCACCTGGCCGGAGAACTGCGCAGCCTCGTTGATGGAGGAAGCCCATCTTGGGCCAAGAGGGCTCGAAGTCGGGAGTCATGCCGTAATGCAGCAGTCCGCCGTCGTGGTCGGGCCAACGGAGACCACGACGATCGAACGTAGACCGGCCAGCATTTCCTGCACGCGGCCAAGGTCCTGCGCGATCTGCATCAGGGTGGATCACCTGGACGGTTGTGGTAAACAGCACGACCTCGACGCTTGCGTGAGTGAGGCCAAGGACGGACTCGCGCAGGGGCTGCAGATCATGCGGCAAGGCCCATTGGTAGACTGGCACCTTGAGCACAGAGGCGGTGTTTTCGGTGAGTTCCGCCAACAGCTCGGGGTTGGAGGCGCCATACTCCTGCAGAGCGACCCGCTGGGGTCTTCAACGATTCGCCGAAATAGCGCTCGATGGCGGTCATCAGCTCGTACCAGATGGTCGGCTCGGTGGCAGTGGCGACTGAGCGCAGCTTGAACTCGCGCAGGGCGCTCTCGGGTTTGGAGCCCCGGGTGACGATCTTGACGCGATCGAGCGCGGCCAGGAAGGCTGTGCGCTCGTAGCGGGTCTCGACGATTTCGAGCAGCGCGCGGACGCCTACGCCGGTCATAAAGATGACGACGTCCGGCTCGCCGCGCATCAGGCGGTCGGCGAATGCGAGCGCGGCGCCCCGCCATAGGTGCGGATGAGTTTCTCAACCTCTACCGCGCGACGTGACTCGAGCGAGAGAACGCGTAAACCGTCAAAGCTGGCATTCGCGATCGTGACCCCTATCCGCTCTGTTCTTCTGCCTGCAAGTCTCCCTCGGGTGACGTTCGACAAGGAAGGTTTTGCTGCTTAGGCCAAGGCTAGTGGTCATCAAAATAGCATGAATTCGGCTCCGCCACGCTCACTTGGCCGCTGCCGGCTTCTGCTTGATACCAAACTTGTAGATCAACTCCAGGTAACCGAAATTCGCCTGCTTGCCCGCATAGAGTGAAGCAATGACCGAGCGTCCGTAGGCATGGGCGTAGTAGGTATTGACGCTAAGTGACGGCGACAAGGCGTAGTCGGAGCTGATGTCGAAGGTGGAGGCAAGGCTGTTGTGCAGATTGGCCGTGCGTCCGGTCACGCCGAAGACCTTGTTGTCGTATGCCCCACCGCCGTTATAGAGGAAGTCAGTATTTGAGGTGAGCTGCAGGAAGTGCAGGTCGCTGCGGATCTCGAGGCGCTTGCCGGGATTGTCAATGAACTGGACGTATTCATCCTTGCTATTCATGGAGTTGTAGAACGGAAAGCGCGCATAGAGCCGAGGTGTAGGCAGCACGGCAAAGAAGGTGTTGTGTTGATTGTCCGTGTTGTTGTTGTCTCCGGTGGAGCGGAAGTCGCCGCCGCGGATCCAGGGCTTCGAGGCCACCTTCGTGAAGCGATAGCCCGCTTCTACGGCGAACGCGCCGGAATTCTGATTCAATAGGCCCCACCGGCCGGTCTGCAGGGCACCCCAGAACAGCCCGTCGAAGTTGCCGGGGCCGAGTGGGAAACTTGCGATCATGTCGCCTCCGTAGCTGCCGATGCGGATGTTCTTGTGGTCGAGTGCGCGCGCCGCGGCGTTGCGGTTGTCGGTCTTGGTCAGACCGGTGCGGCCGTCGTGATAGTCCAGGCCGAAGGCGCGAAACATGAGGTGGTCCTTGAACTGTCGCTTGGTAAAGGCGAGGTACTGAATGTCGACGTTGAGCTCGGGGTTGGCGTTCATGTTGAAGACGCCCTGGGTGGGGCGGCCGGCCATGGCGGTGATGTCGAAGGTGCCCTTGCCGTAGTGCCCGTCGATGCCGTCGAAGGAGCGCTGCCCGTTAGAAAAGCCGAAGTTACCCACCAGGCGCTGCGCGATGCGGTTGGTCTGGAGCCAAAGGAGTGTGCCGTCTTTGGGCGTGGTCTCCTGGCCCTCGAAAAACTCGAAGCGGCCGAGGCGAAGCGTCGTATCCGGGCCCTTGCCGTGGTAACGCAGCCAGCCCTGCTTGAAAGAGGCGGCGGCGGGCGTAGTGTTCAACGGCCCGTTCGAGGCATAGTAGGTGCCGCCAAAGAAGAGCTGGCCGCGTGAGGCCACAGGGTCGACCGAGGTGTTGGGGACGTCAAAGACTGTATTCTCCGCAAGCTCGGCCTGCCAGTCGAAATGGCCGATGCGCTGGGCGACGGCGATGCGCAGCAGGTGCTCCACATAGGGGTAGGTGCTCGTGTATTTGCCGTCGTCGAAGTAGTTCAGCGCGTCGGCCCGGTTGCGGCTGAGAAACGAGACGCTTACGGGGGCGAAGCGACTGGTCGTGCCGGTCGCGATCGGTGAACCGAAGCTGCCCGCCGGAAGCTTGGCGACGGCAGGAACTGGAGATGTTGCCGTCTGGGGCGTCGGTGCATTCTGCAGGTCTGCCGGGGCGGGAGCGGAGATTGCTGCGTCATCCGCAGGTTGCACGGCGAACTGCCCTTGCGCTTTGCCGGCTGCGAGCGACAAGGCGGCCAGGGCGAGGGCGAGCGTGGCGCTGCATTGGAACGGGAAAGTGCTGCGGGTACGAATGGCGGTGGAACGGGTCATGCGATCTCCCTAGGGGCTGGCACGCGTCGCACATGGGTCTGCTGCCGGCCAGTATGGGCGTGTTTCGGCAGTCGATAGAGTGAGCGACGGAGAAAGAGGGCGGTATACCGGCACAGGACGCAGCGTTGCTTCTCGTCGGCATCGGTTCTTGCGACACAATCAGGGTCGCGGGATGAGAAGTGTGGTGACACTGGTGTAACACGGGGGTTGCAGCCATGCAAGCGATTTCCAAATCGTAGCCGGGCTTGCCGTCGAAAACTTCCTCCCTTGCACGTACGCCGGACTCCGGCTGTGCTGGGCACACCGGACGATAAAAGCGAAGCGCTCACCACCGCAATAACTGCAGTTTTCAAGAGCAGCCTCACTTTTTTCCGCAGAGACCATGGCTGTCTCTGTGCGCTGGCCGGCTCCTCCAGGCTTCGATCTTCAGGCTCCAAGACGAGCTCCCCAAACGACGAAATCTCTTCTGCACTATTGCACCACGGGAGAGCACCCTCTTTGCTTCGCCAAGGACTCCGCTATGCAAGCCACAGGCCAGCTCGATCCACTCTCCGCACTTGCCGCCAACGCCCCGACGGGGAACCCCTTACGAGTGAGCAGAAGCAGTACCTGGAAGGCTTTTTTTGCCGGGGCCGCCCGGCGCACGCCGTTTGCAGGGCACACGGCATCAGGAGAGATTGCCGCCGAACCGGCTGCCGGCATGCAGAATCTGGCTGCGGTGTTCCATGGCACGCCGGTCGAGGACTTGTGCCGGGCAGAGCTGTGGAGGTACGAACGCAATCCGCTCGAAGCTTGGGACGAGCTGCTCGCCCACAGCAACGAGGACCGGGTGCCAAACCCCAAAAACATCTTCCGGTCCAAGTTCCACGGCTTTTTTTATGTGGCACCTGCGCAGGATTCCTTCATGCTGCGCATGCGTGTGCCCGGCGACGTTCTGGCGGCTCGCCAGTTGCGCGGCCTGGCTGACATGGCGGAGGATTGGGCTCGGGGAGAGCCGAACTGACGACCCGCGCCAACCTGCAGATTCGCGAGTTCCAGCCACGCCACCTGGTCCCGGTGCTCAATCGCATTTTCGATCTCGGCATGAGTTCGCGCGGCTCCGGCGCGGACAACATCCGCAACATTACGGCTTCGCCCATCACGGGCCTGGACCGGCAGGCTCTGCTCGATGTGCGCCCATTCCCCGACGGGCTGGCACACTACATCTTGAACTCGCGCGACCTGTATGGCCTGCCGCGCAAGTTCAATGTCGCGTTCGACGATGGCGGAACGATCTCCGCCGTTGCGGACACGAACGACATCGGGTCGCGTCGCTTGAGGGGTATGCGACCTCTGCGCTGGCTACTGAGGACTATGCCCTATTCTTGCAAGCACATGTGGGGAAGGGGATCCGCCCGACAGCGTCAGGCCTTTTTTCGACCAGCTCTCGAGCGCCGCCGCGCCGCGCCTGGACAAGCTGCAATACTCCATCCTGGCGCTCGGCGACCGGCAGTACGAGCACTTCTGCAAGTTTTGGCAGCGACCTCGATGAGCGCGTGGCCGCGCTGGCGCAAGCCGCCTGGCCGCCCCGATAGTGTGCGACGTTGAGGTGGACAAGCCTTTCGAGCTGTGGAAGGCCGAGCTGCTTGAGCGGCTTGCCAAGGCGGAACTGACGATTGCGGCTGACGCGCCGAAAGCGATTGCAGAGGCACCGGCAAGTCTCTACCATCGCGACAACCCCTGCTGAGGGCTGTTCTGGTGTTGCGATACCTCTTCTTCGTCATAGTCGTCCCGCTCAACATGGCGTTGACATTCGTGCGTTCGCGTCCCGGGGGGAGGCCACGCATGAGCTTGCTCGGACGCATGAAGCGCTTTGCCGGGATCGACACCGCGCAGGAAAAGTATGCCTACGCGCAGGGCCCGGTGTACGGCAAGGTTCTGCGGCTCGCCTGGCCGACCACTGGGTGAAGACAACCTGCGGCTACTGTTCGGTCCGCTGCGGCATGCTGGTCGGCGTCAAGGATGGCAAAGCAGTTGCCGCGCGTGGCAATCCGGATCACCCCGTCGATCGCGGCAAGCTTTGTCCCAAGGGCCTGAGCGAACATCACATCCTCGATGGTCCGGGACGGGCGCGCACCCCGCTGCTGCGCAAGCATGGCAAGCTCGAGCCCGTAAGCTGGACGAAGCGCTCTCGACGATGGTGGAGCGTGTTACGGATGTTCAGGCACGGCATGGCCTGGGCTCGCTTGGCGTCGGTCGGTACCGGCCAGCTGCTAACCGAGGAGTACTACACCCTGGGCAAGCTGGTGCGGCTTGGCTTTTACACACCCAACAACGACGGCAACACCACGCTTTGCATGGCTTCCGCGGTCTCGGGTTACAAGCTTTCTTTCGGCTCCGCCGGGCCGCCGGGCAGCTATGCCGATATGGAATCGACGGACGTTGTGCTGCTGATCGGCTCGAACATCGCCGACAACCATCCCATCCTGTGTACGCGCGTCGGCGAAGGGCCCGGCAAGCGGCCGGGACGCACCCTGATCGTGGAGGACCCGCGTGTGACCAAGACCGCGATGATGGCGGACATCCACCTGGTCATCAAGCCGCGCGCCGACCTCGCGCTGATCAACGGCATCGCCCATGTTCCGATTCGCGATGGGCTTACGGATGGTGAATATATCGCCCAGCATACGACCAATTATGAAGCATTTGCGGACTATGTCGCCGGCTTTAAGCCTGAGCATGTAGCCGAAGTGACCGGGCTGCCCAAGGAAAAGATCGAAAAGGTGGCGCACCTTTATGGCAAGACCAGGGCGGTTTATCGGGTGGACGATGGGGGTAAACCACTCGACGCAGGGTGCCGTTACCGTGGCAGCAATCAACAACCTCGACCTTTCTCACCACCTTTTACGTCAGCCACTTCCACATGAGCAACGTTCAGGCCGGCACCTAGACGGTTCTCGCTACCTTCACGGGCTCGGCTACAAGAGTGGTCGGCGGTTACTTCGCAGACGAGGTGGGCGGCATCACTACGCTTTCGGTCGTCTTCCTGTTCGCGATCGCGGGGTCTGTTCGGGCTCATGGCGACACCTTCGCTGCTTACCACCACGCTGCTGTTCATGCTCTGCTTGGCGCCCTGGGTGCAGGGAACGGGGCTACCTTCCAGCTTGTGCCCCTGCGCTGGCCCACCACTACGGCCATCGCGGGCGGCATGATCGGCGAGATTGGAGCTCTTGCGGCTCCATTATCCCCACACTGCTCAGCTACTCGAAGCAGCACTTCGGCAGTTACCGCAATGGCTGGATCATGTATGCGGCCCTGGCTTTCGTGGTTTTCGCGATGCTGCGCGTGGTCTCGCGCAGTTGGACCAGGACACGGGTCGGCCCTGGGGGCCGTGCCATGACGACTCGACGACTAGACGACCAGTGAAAAGCGGCTCCATCCTGGTGATAGCGGAAGGTGTCACCTTCGCGGGCGCTTGACCTGGAGAAACGAGGTGCTCCACCCTGGACGCATCCGTAAGCGGCCAGGGTGGGGCGCTTCTAGGTCGTTTCAGGAAGCTCTGACACGAAGACTGTCTGTTGCGAGGAGTCAGAAGACGAGTGGAACGGCAGCTTCGGGCTCAACGGTGGCCAGGGATTCGTTGTCGATCCAGGGTTCTCCATTGAGCATACGGCGTGCCTGCACGGCATCGAACTCGCCCTCCCATTTGGCAACCACGATCGTGGCGATGCCATTGCCAATAAGGTTCGTGAGAGAACGCATTTCCGACATGAAGCGGTCGACTCCAAGCAGAAGGGCGATGCCCGCGACTGGAATGGTACCCAATGCGGAAAGAGTGGCGGCCAGCGTGATGAACCCGCCGCCCGTCACGGCTGCCGCACCTTTGGAGTTCAACATGAGAATGACCAGGACGAAAAGCTGCTGGCGAAAGGTGAGGTGTGTGTTGGTAGCCTGCGCAATGAACAAGGCAGAAATTGTGAGATAGATGGACGTACCGTCGAGGTTGAAAGAATAGCCAGAAGGGATGACCAGGCCGACGACAGCCTTGGAACAGCCGAATCGCTCCATCTTGACGATCATGCGGGGCAGTGCCGACTCGGACGACGAGGTGCCAAGTACAATCAGCAACTCCTCGCGGATATAGCGGAGAAATTTCCATAAGGAAACGCCGCTCGCAAAGGCAATCAGACCGAGCACCACGAACACGAACAGGATGCTGGTGAGATACACGCAAAGCATCAGTTTGCCGAGCGAAAACAGGGTATGCAGACCGTACTTGCCGATCGTAAACGCCATGGCGCCAAGTGCGCCGAGTGGAGCGAGTTCCATGATGTAGGCGATGATCTTGAACGATAGATGGGAGGCCCGCTCCGCCAGCCCGGTCAGGTATTTATCGCGGTCGAGCGCCACCATCGCCAGACCGGTGAGGATGGCAAGAAGCAGCACCTGCAGGATTTCACCTTTGCTGAAAGCACCTATAAAGCTATCGGGTATGACGTTGAGCAAAAAATCCGTGAAACCCAATTCATGTCCAGCCGAAGCATATTGGGCGATGGACTTGCTGTCCAGTGTGCGGGGATCAACGTTCATGCCACGGCCCGGCTGGAAGAAATCAGCGACCGCCATGCCGATACCCAGCGCCAGTGTCGTGACCACCTCGAAGTAGAGCAGGGCCTTTAGACCGACGCGGCCAAGCTTTCTGGTGTCGCCAATGCTGGCGATGCCGACCACCACGGACAAGAAGATGACCGGCGTAATCATCATGCGAATCAGCTTGATGAACCCGTCGCCAAACGGTTTAAGCGCCTGCCCAAAAGCAGGAAAGAAGGCTCCGACTAGGATGCCTGCGAAGATCCCGACAAGCACACGAAAATAGAGTGACTTGAGGAACGGTTGGGCGGGAGGTGGAGGGGTCGTCGGCGTCATTTTCTTAGAAGCTTACCCCCTTTTGGCCCCGGAGAGCAGGTCACGAACACTGGCGCACAATTTCTCCGCGATGACAACGAGAAGGCAGAACTTCAATTGTGAAGGTGTGCGGCGAAAAAGTCGGTCGCCCGCTTGACGGCCGTCTTCGTCTCCGGCGCCTGTGGGATCAGGCTGAGAAAGACATGCGGCATTCCTTCATACACATCGAGGACCGCCTCGTGGCCTCCGCCCCGGATGGCCTGGTACTCGCGCACGGAGCTGCTCAGCAGATGCTCCCGGGTGCCTACCTGAAGTAGTGTGGGGGGGAAAGCCTGGGTGTAATCCCCGTAGACCGGAGACACGTAGGGGTTCTTCCGATCGGCGACCGGCGCGTAAACATCCGCACTCCAGGAAGTTGTCTCGGTAGAAAGAATGGGATCTGCTGCTGCCAGCGTTGTGTATGTGTCGCCGGCACCGGACTGGTCTGTGCCCGGTGAAATCAGGTAGAGCGCCCCCGGCAGAGGCAGGTGCTGGTCGCGCATCTTCAATACGGACGCCGCCGCAAGGTTACCGCCTGCGGAGTCGCCCATCATGCCAACGCTTTCCGGTTTCACGCCCGAGGCAACGACAGCCTTCCAGACCGCAACAACCTGATCGGTAATGACGTGCCAGTCGGCACGTGGCGCGAGCGTGTAGTCGATCGAAATCACCTCATGACCACTGGCTGTGCTTATCAGCGCCGGGATCGACAGGCTGGTCGCGGCAGACAGAAAGGTAAAGGCCCCTCCGTGCATGTATAGAATGATCGGTCCGCCTGGTTTGTAGTTTGCGGGACGCACACGCAAGACTGGGACACCCCCCAGGTGATCTTCGGTGCGCGTAACGCGAAGCGCATCCGCGGTGGCGGTCGAAATCGGCTCGGCGATTTTCGCGAGCTGGGCATTGGCCCGGTCCCAGTCTTCCTGGCTTTGCGGGCGCTCCCGCTTCGGCGCATGGGCGAGCCGGGCATAGAGCTTGCTCAGCTGCGCCGCCGCCTCCGGAGAGACCGTTGCGGGAACATTGAAGCGGTCGACACCCGTTGTGGATGTCTGCGCGAGCCCCTGTGACGAAAACATGGTTGCGCATGCGACAAGACTTGCTGCCGCGCCGATCAAGAACTTGGCTTTCTTCATTTGATTGCCTCGACTCTCACAAAATACACGATGCATAGTTCTATCACAGAAGCTTTGCTTCCTTCGCCCCCTCGCAGGGGCGAAGTCACAGACGGCGTACGCCGCGACACGGCCACCTACCAACGGTCAAATGGGTGAATCATGCCCGAACCAGGTTTCCTGCGGAAACACCTGCAGCCTGCAAGGTATTGAGGAAGTCTCCAGCTAAAAGCGCGCGGTCCGCCTTGCCCGAGGCACCGCCAAAGATGTAAAAGTCTGGACGGACAATCATCGCGTCCCAACCGTGCTTGTCCATGAATGGCTCCAGCTTGCCGTCAAGATCGAGAATGCCTTTCGATGCGCCTCTGGTGGCCAGTGGAAGAAACGACACGCCAACGGCGCGCAGAGCCTGCAACGTATCCGAGCCCAAGGTCTCCTGCGGATCCGAACCAGTGCTGACGAGCAGAAAGCCCAGGCCTGCGACATCGTCCAGCCTTCCCTGCGCGTGTTCCGTGGCGACCGAAACATGCGGACTCAGCAGACCGGCTCCATCCTGAACCGCTCCGTCGACACGATGCAGGATGCCGTCGGTCAGATGAGGAAAGTCCGGAGGGGGAGGCGCCGACCCGGTCTTGAAAGCCAGATCACGCTTTTCCGCCTCTGCCGGATCCGGCATGCAGATGATCTTGCCAAGATAGATGGATAAATCGATGATCTGGCTGACATGGGGCATGCGCTCCACCTGATAGCTATCGAGCAGGGCAGGGCTCGACTTACCATCCAGAATGAGGCCGAGCTTCCAGGTCAGGTTCCAGGCGTCGCGAATACCGGCGCACATGCCCTGTCCCATAAAGGGCGGCATTACGTGTGCAGCGTCTCCCGCGAGCAGCAGGTGCTGATCTCGCCAGCTGCTGGCGAGCAGCGAGCGAAACGTGTACACCTTGGAACGGACCAGTTCGAGGCGGTCGGGGCCTGCCCACGGCTCGAGCAGTTCCCAGATCCTCTCTTCCTTTTCTATCTCGGCCGGCGATTCACCGGGCAGCAGCATGAATTCCCAGCGACGGAACATCTTGCCGTCACGAACGCCCGCGGGGACGATTGTTGTGGGCCTTGTGGGATTGCAGTATTGTCCGGCTGCGGGAATGCCCAACTGTTCGATCGTAACGCCGTCGCGAAGGAGCACATCGATGACCAGCCAATCCGCCTGGAAGCCGCGGTCTTCCTGCGTACCACCGATCGTGGCCCGAACCATGGAGTTGGCGCCATCGCATCCGATGACAAACTTGCCAAAAAGCTGCTGCACTTCACCCATTTCGTTGCGCAGCGCCACATGGCAGCGCGCTTTATCTTGATCGACCTCAACCGCTTCCCAACCCAGGTAGGGATGCACGTTGGGCAGGGCTGCAACTGTGTCGGTGATAGCCCGCTCCAGAGTAGGCTGATGGACGAAGTTCACCTCGGCACCGCCCGAGATGGAATCGGCCGACCAGTCGATCATCAACAGCTCTTCCCACTGCGCGTTGAACCACTGGTATTTGGGGCCGCTGTGACTGATTGAAGGGAGCAGGGCGCCCATGCCGTTCGCGGCGAGAACACGGTAGATCTCGTGGTCGATACAGACGGCGCGCGGCAGAGGGTAGCGCTCCGGCCAGCGGTCACACACGGCAACGGAGCGGCCCTGACGCCCAAGCATCAACGCCAGAGCCTGCCCGACCGGGCCATAGCCCAGCACGATGACATCGTAGATTTTTTGTTCCATACCAGCCTCAATCACTGTGTGCTTCGCCCTGCGTCCGCACCGGCAGACGCAGGGATGAATCGATCGACTCCATCACAAACGAAGCAGCCGCTCGGCATTGCCGTGGCAGATTTTTTCCCGGTCAGACTCGCTGATGGGTGCCTTTTCAATAAACTCGACTGCCTCGTTGGTGTACTCGTACGGATAGTCGACGGAGAATAGGACGCGATCCGCGCCGAGCGCCGAGATGGCACACTGAAGAGGCGCATCGGAGAAGGATCCGGCAGTGGTCACCATCACGTTCTGCTGGATGTACTCGGAGGGCATCTTCTGGATGGGATAGCGATGCTGCATCATCTTGTAGCGGCTATCCAGGCGCCACAGGATGAAGGGCAGGGTCTCTCCCATGTGACCCAGCAGAAGGGTTGTTTTCGGGAAGCGATCGAAAACGCCACCATAGATCAGGCGAAGCACGTGGCCTGCGGTTTCCGGCGTCCAACCCCAGCCGGGACCGGCCATTTCGGGGTAGTCGCTCTCATTGCTCGCCTGCACCGGCGAATCGGCCGGGTGAAGGTAGATGGGAACCTGCAAAGCCTCGGCCCTCTCCCAAACGGGAAAGAATTGCGGATCGTCGAGATAGGTGCCGTTGCTGTGACCGTTCAGCAGCGCGCCTTTGAAGCCAAGCTGTTTGACGCACCGCTCGAGTTCCTCCGCGGCTCCTGCCGGATCCTGCAAGGCCAGCGTGCCGAAGCCTGCAAAGCGCGTGGGATGGTGTGCAATCTGTTCCGCCAGCAAGTCGTTGAGGTGTTTGGCTTCCTTGACGGCCGTCGCGGTATCCGGTTCAGCCTGCACACCGGGCGTGGTCACCGAAAGCACCGAAATATCGATCCCGTTCTTGTCCATGTCCTCGATGCGCAGGGCGCCGATGTCGGCCAGCCTCGGCTTCACATACTCGATAAAGTCATGGTCGATGGTGCTGAGAACCTTGGTAGCGTACTTCCCGGCTTCCGGCGTTGAAAAATGTTCTTCCAAAATAATCTTTTTCAGCTTGCTCGACATGCAATCTCTCCTCGAATCAAAGTGCGGTGTGCGGCCCGGAGAAGCGGACCGAAGTGTTTGGACTACCGTGCGGGTAGCACGAATGTCTACATCATAAGCACGGGCTTGATCACGCTTCCATTCAGCGAGGCCGCTGCGGCCTGGTTGATCTCCGCGAAGGGAAAACAGGTCGTGATCTTGTCCACGGGAAGACGTCCGCGCCGATACAGTTCAATCAGCTGCGGAATGAAGGTTCGCGGGACCGCATCCCCCTGATTGGTGCCCACGAGTCGCAGCCCGCGAGCGACCAGGTTGACGACATCGACCGCCACGGTTTCGCCTGCGCGCGGTACGCCGATGACCACGCAGGTACCAGAGGGCGCGAGCGAGGCAATGGCCGTGCGGAGCGAGCCAAGATTACCACTCGTCTCTATCGCTCCATTCAGCCCCGCCTTTCTGGTGCAGCTGGCGATCTGCTCGGCTACGTCACCACCGGAAGCATCGATCGTGGCGGTGGCTCCGAGCTCTCGCGCGAGAGCGAGGCGCTTGGGATGAATATCGACGGCAATGATCTCGGTGGCGCCGGTGATCGCAAGACCCATAATGGCCGACAAGCCTACGGCACCGACACCGAAGACCGCGACACGTGAACCCGGGCCGGGCCGTAGAACCGAAGTGACCGCGCTTACGCCCGTCTGCACCCCGCAGCCCAGGGGCGCGAGAACCGCCGCGGGAAGGTCAGCCGGCACACGCACGAGCGAGTGAGCCGCGGCGACGACACGCCGGGAGAAGGAAGATTGCCCGAAAAAGTGACCATGAAGCGACTGACCATCCATCGACTGGCCCGGGTGGCTTACCGTGGACGACCCGTCAAGCCGGCTGCCTCCAACGAGGTTGAGTACCGGCCAATGCTGGCAGTACACGGGAGCGCCGCCAAGACAGGTCGAACAGTGGCCGCACCAGCTGAAGCTGATGACAACGCGATCGCCGATGGAAAAGTCGCTGACGGCGGAGCCGAGCTCCACGATGTGGCCCACTCCTTCGTGTCCCAGCACAGCCGGCAACGGAAAGGGAATGTGACCGGCCTGTGCCGCCAGGTCCGCGTGGCACATGCCGCTCGCTTCGAGCTCCACGACGACCTCATCCTGCCGAGGCGCGGAAAGCTCGATCGGCTCCAGAGTGAACGGTCCGCCGGTCTCGCTTACTACGGCTGCTTCCGTCATTATCGATTCCGTTGCGAGGGGCATTAGTGGTGTCCCCCGGCAAACGTGTGAGCAATTTGCTTGTACTCCAGGAAGTCCTCGACTGAAGCCGCTCCGCCGAGCCTGCCCACGCCGCTGGCCTTGTAGCCGCCTTCCTCAAACTCCACGGCGAGATTGGCCCAGCTGTTGATCGACACCATCCCAACTTCAAGCTTGCGTGCCACGCGCACGGGAGTGTCGACGTCGCGGCTCCAGACGCAGGCGTTCAAGCCGTATTCACTGTCGTTCGCCATCGCGATGGCCTCGTCCTCGGTATCGAACACCTGCACGGTTTGCACGGGACCAAACGTCTCTGTTTGCACAATGGGCAGCGTGCTGTCGGTAACCTTGAGCAACGCCGGATGGTAGAACGCGCCGCCTTTCAGCGCGGGATCTGTCGAGGGCCCGCCGCGCACGACGACTTCCGCCCCTGCCGCGACCGCAGCTTCCACCAGCTTGTCCACACGTGCGACCGAAGCTGTGTCGATGAGCGGACCCATGTCGCTCGAGGGATCAGAGGCCGGGCCAGGCTTGACCTTGCGCAGGCGCTCCGCGAGCCCTTGAATTACTTTTTCCGAGATGCCCCGCTGCACCAGGATGCGGCTTCCGGTCATGCAGAACTGCCCCGCAAACACGGTTGCGGATTTCTCGAGCGTCGGCAGCAGAACGTTGAGGTCGGCATCGTTGAAGACCACATGCGGTGTCTTGCCGCCAAGCTCCAGCCCTACCCGTT
Organism: uncultured Granulicella sp.; assembly: GCA_964282835.1. Classification (GTDB taxonomy): domain Bacteria; phylum Acidobacteriota; class Terriglobia; order Terriglobales; family Acidobacteriaceae; genus Edaphobacter. Next base: position 2,248,431 of record OZ196157.1, on the reverse strand, counting down.
TCAACTGCGTGGCCGCGGCCTGGGCGATCAATCGGCCGGTATGGGTGCTGCCCGTAAAGCTGATGACGGGAACCTGCGGCGAGCTGACCAGAAGCTGTGCACCTGCGGCACCAGACTCGGAGAAGATGTTGATGACGCCCTTGGGAATCTCAGGGACGGCGCTCATCAGCGTGCTTGCAACAAAGGCGCTCTGCGCGGCCTGCGCCGGAAACTTCATCACCGCGGTGCAGCCCGCGGCCAGTGCCGGAGCCAGCGCGCGAATACCCAGATAGGCCGGAGAGTTCCAGGGGATAATCAGGCCGGCGACACCCACGGGCTGGCGGATCGACATGGATTGCCGCCCGGGAATCGTATCCATTACGTGGCCGAACGTGTGCAGCGCAAGACCGGCTGCAAAACGGAGGGCCCGGATGATCAGGCTCGCTTCAAAGGTCGCCTCCGGCCGGGTTTTGCCGTTTTCGAGGCAAAGTGTATCGATGACCTCGCTCAGCCGGGCCGCATACACGTCGGCAAGGTGGCTCAACGCGGTAGCACGCAGCATGGAATCGTTATGCCAGCCATCAAGTTTGAAAGCGGCTGCCGCAGCATCAATGGCGGCTTGCGCAACGCTTGCGTCTCCGTCCGCATACGTCCCTATCGCTTTACCGCTTGCCGGGTCGATGCTTTGTTTTTCCGCCCCGCCGGCCATCCACTCGCCCGCTATCCAATGCTTTGCTGCTCGCTGTGTTTCCATGACAACCCTTCTTTCCGCACGACCTGAACCGCCGCGACTTGCATCCATAAACAACCCATATAAAGCCTAGCGCAAGGGCCTGCTGGGGTGTCCCATGGACCGAATCACTATAGCAGCCGGATCCCTGCTTTCACAATAGGCACACTATCTATTCTCGTCAGCAGCCTGCGCCTTTGCGGAGAGCCTTCCTGCTGCCGCATAGAGCACATAGGCAAACGCCTGCCCTGCGCGGGCAAGGAAGTAGCAAATCGTCAAAGCCGGCGCAGCCAGACTTGCTCCGCTTCACGAACTGCGGCGACGGTCTCGGACAGATCCATGCCGGGAAGATCATGCCTGGGGTTGCGTCCGAGCACCTTCAGGGTATGGGTAAGATAGCGGTAAGACGGACGGTAGTGGCACAGTTCCTCTTCGTCGAGGTCCAGACGGTCGGAACCGTTGCAGGGTTGCAGGAGGTCTCGGATGTAGAGACTGCGCAGGCCTGCGATCAACCATGTTCCCTCGAAGCGCTGTGCTCGCCACAGCAGCCGGACGTAGCCGGTCAATGTCACCGCAACGCCATGAAGAGAGAAGAAACCGTGCAGGGTGCATGCGGTTTCCGCGATGGCACGGTCGGCGCAGATGTCGACGACGGCGACTCCAAGCTCATGGAAATTGATGGCGTCTGTGCGCCAGTTCTTCTTTGTTGCCTGAACGAACTCCTGCCCGGAACCCTGGAACCAGGCCACTTCGATGCTGGACTGGGGGTGATAGAAGGTGGCCATCTGTTCCCAGTCGGCGGCATCACGCGCCGCGCGTTCACGCTGGATCAATGCGGCGATCGTCGCCTGGTCGAAGACGGAGGCTCCGTCTTTGCCCGTGCCGCCGACCTCGTCACCATGGATCATGAATTACTCCCTGCACTCCTGCGAGTTCTTGTTAAGGCACGAGGCGGATTGTGCTAAGCACCGCGCTAGGATATCTGCGCGAGCCAGGCACGCTCACCATCTCGCAGCGCTTTCACCGTTTCCGGCAGGTCTGCGCCGGGCAGATCGTGCTTCGGATCGAGCCCCAGGCGCGCGAGATTGTAGGTGACATACCGGTAAGCGAGTCGGTAGCCGGCAAGCTCCTGCTCGTCGAGCACCGGCTTGCGGTCAGGGTTGCAGGAGGAAAGATAGTCACGAACATAGAGGCAGCGCAGGCCCGCAAGCAGCCAGGTGTCACCTTGCCGCAGAGCGCGCCACAGGAGCCGAACATAGCCGCTCGTCTTACAGGGAATACCATCAAGCGGAAAAAAGCTGTGGAGCGTGCACGCAGTTTCCGCCAGCGCTCGATCTCCCTGGACGTCGACGACAGCGGCACCCATCTCATGGAAGTTGATACGCTCTGCGCCATCTACCGACTGGCTTACTTTTTCTGCCTGCCTTCTGCTGCGTTCCACGAAGTCGGCGCCGCTGCCAACGAACCACGAAACCTCGATGCTCGATTCCGGATGGTAGTACGAAGCCATTTCGTCCCACCGTCCCGCGTCCCGAGCATTGCGCTCCCGCTGGATGATGTCGGCAATGATGAGACGGTCGATGTACGTTTTTTCCGGCTGTTGAGACATACCCTCGCTCCTGATTGATCCAAATCTGCAACGCGCAACCTAGAGAACGCCTCTGCCTGCGCCCGGTACGCGGAACAAATGTAGCAGCATCCGTCCAGAACTCACAATAGCTGTTCCGCCCATTGTGACGCTGGGCGCAAGAGATGGATGCCGGATGCCACAGACAAGCATTTGCTGTATCCTTCGCCGGAAGAGCAGAGCAGAGAGAGACCGGCAGACGGATGCTCAGACACAGGCTGTTTCCGGACAAAACAAGTAGTGTATCTACTATGGTATCCTTCTCGGCGTCGCGACGAAGCTCACGAAAGTTCCTGGCCGCTGATAGCCACGGGCAAGCCGAGAGCTGCCGAACCGAGGCTCACAGTGCATGGGAGGAATGAATTGGAAGAGACGATGCAGAGGAAGCAGGGAATTGCCGGAACCGAGGCGCGATTCGATCGGTTCCACGTCGGCAACATTGTATGCACCGCGCTGAGCGATGGAGGCATCCTGGTACACCGTCCAGCCCCTCCGCGGAAGGAAGGGGATCCGCCGGTGGACGCGGCAGCAGCGGCACCCGCGCCTTTGGTGATTCCTCTCTCCTGCCTAGTCGTAGAGTTGCCGCAGAAGCTGACGGTCCTGATCGATGCAGGATTTGGTCTAACCCCAGAAGTGCTGGAAAAGCCGATGAGCTCAGCAGGTCGCCTTCAGGAATCCCTTAAGGCGGCCGGCTACGGCGTCGACGATATCGATGTCGTGCTGATTTCACACTTTGATATCGACCACGTGGCAGGCCTGTATGACCAAAACGGGGAACAGATTTTTCAGAACGCACAGTATTACGCGAGCGCTGAAGCGGTCGAGTTTTGGAGTCGGGAAAAGATTGATCTCGATGCCTTTCCAGGGCTGCCCTGGATCAAAAAGGAGAGACTGCACGTTTCCGCGCATGTGCTGAAAGCCGGGGGAGCGCGCCTAAAAACTTTCAAGGTCGGCGAGGACGTCCTGCCGGGCGTGCTGGCGATGGACCTGCCGGGGCACGCTCCGGGACAGGTAGGATTCCTGTTGTCGAGCGAAGGCGAAAACCTGCTCTATACCGCCGACGCGATTACCAATGCGGTTGTCTCAATCGAAACGCCTGAAGTGTTCAACATCATGGACCTGGACCCGGAAACAGCGGTTCGCGTGCGGAAACAGTTGCTCAGTTCCATCTCAGAGGCGGGCTGGCGCAGTTTTTCCCCGCACTTCACCTGGCCGAGCTGGGGTCGAGTGCAGAAGCAGGGCGACAGGCACGTGTGGAAGGCCGGCGAGTAGCCGGTGTTCCACTTTGCCCTGAGCGTACAGATAGCTCGGTATCTTGGAAGGGAGCTTAGCAATGGATGACGTCGTCGCAATTACCCAGTTAGTTTTACGGGAGCGGCAGGGCCGCGATCGTGGATGGTGGGAACAGATGAAGGATTGTTTCCATCCCGAGTCGCACGTTTTGTTGAGCTGGTTCGACGGGAACGGTCACGACTTCACAGACCGCTCGAAAGCGATGAGCGAAGGCGGCTTTCGGCCGGTTCATCGGCCATCACCGCCGGTGGTGCACCAACACGGGGATCGCGCAGTGCTTGAGCTGCCCATCGCGGTGGAAGCGCGCATCCCCTTCAACGGTGTGAAAACCGACCTGACCTCCTACACGCGACTTCTGTACCAGGTGGAACGCCATGACGGATACTGGAAAATCATGGTGCTGAACTGCGTTTACGAACGCGACACCATGGCACCGGCAGTACCGGGTACGACACTTTCCGTTGATGTGGATATGCTGATGACGTTTCGGCCTTCGTATCGCTGCGTTGCGTATCACATCGCAACCGGGGGACGAACCATGATGACAGACCTCTTTGGCGACGATCAGCCTGATCGCGTAAAGACTCTGTACGAAACGGCCTTCGCGTGGATGCGCGCGTAGCGTCGTTTGTCGCTGCAGATGGAAGGCAAATCGTAAGGAGTCAGCATCATGAACACTGGCCAAAGTCTGAGCGGCAAGAGTGCCCTCGTCACAGGAGGCTCACGCGGTATTGGTGCCGGAATTGTCCGGCGCCTCGCTGCTGACGGAGCATACGTCGCCTTCACCTACGCAGCTTCCACAGCAGCGGCTCAGGCTCTGGTGGCGGAGATTGAATCCGCCGGAGGTAAGGCGCTGGCGATCCGGGCCGACAGTCTTCGCGCCGAGGAGGTGCAGGGGGCTGTGCAGCAGACCGTGGCAGCATTTGGTGGGCTCGATATCTTCGTCAATAGCGCAGGCATCCTGGCTTTGGGGAGCGTCGAGGAGTTCGGCCTTGAGGAGTTCGATCGCATCGTAGCCGTCAACGTACGCGCGGCGTTCGTCGGCATTCAGGCCGCGGCCAAGGTGATGCGGAATAACTCGAGAATCATCGTGATCGGCAGCAACATGGGAGTGAGAACAGCGTTCCCCGGAGCCAGTGTGTACAGCATGACGAAGGCTGCGCTGGCAGGTCTCGTGCGTGGTGCAGCCATCGATCTTGCGCCAAAGGCGATCACGGTGAACAATGTGCAGCCCGGTCCGATCCAGACCGACTGGGCAATGGGTGATGCACCTGATGTCGACTTCATCAAGAGCGTTGTGCCGCTCAAGCGGCTGGGCACTGTGGAGGAAGTGGCAAGCTTTGTGGCCTATCTGGCTTCGCCGGCTGCCGCCTTTATCACTGGATCGAGCCTGACGATCGATGGTGGCGTAATTGCCTGAAAAGGCATTAAAAGGGCCGCCCGATGAGGTCCGGGCGGCCTTTTCTTGGCATGCTTTGTGCGTGTATAAATCTCAGCCAAGCCACGCGCTTACTTCGTGCTGAGCCCTGCGATCGTATCCAGTTGCAGCTTGGCCTCGGCGGTAAGCTTGATCTTCGTCGCCGCCACATTTTCATGCAGGTGATCGAGCGAAGACGTTCCTGGGATGAGCAGAATATTGGGCGAGCGCTCAAGCAGCCATGCAAGTGCCACCTGGGACGCACTTGCTCCAACCATTGCCGCGACCGACTCCAGAACCGCCATCTGTTCCGCGGAGAACCCGCGAAGAGGGAAGTACGGCACATAGGCGATGTTCTGCGCCGCAAGCTGATCGATCAAAGCGTCGTCGCCACGGGTTGCGAGGTTGTAAAGGTTTTGCACACAAACAATGGGCACGATCTTCTGTCCTTCCACCAGCTGCGCAGCGGTGACGTTGCTCAGGCCGAGCGAACGGATCAGGCCCTGCTGCTGCAGCTCGGCCAGCACGGTGAGGGGTGCCTCGACCGAAAAGTCAGGCGGGCAAATGGGAGCTCCAACCCTTAGGTTGAAAATGTCCAAGGCGTCCACGCCCAGGTTGCGCAAATTGTCATGCACATCCTGGATCAGTTCCTCGCTCGAGAAGGCTGCGACCGCTCCACCGGGAATGCGCTTGGGAGCCGTCTTGGTGGCAATCACCAAGTCAGCAGGATAAGGGTAGAGCGCCTGCTTGATGATCTGGTTGGTCGTATGCGGCCCGTAGTAGCCGCTGGTGTCGATGTGCGTAATTCCACTCGCGACCACTTCCCGCAGCACGGCAATGGCAGCTTCCGGATCTTTTGGAGGTCCAGAGGCACGAGGACCGGCGAGCTGCATGGCGCCATAGCCAAGCCGTGTTACGTTAAGGGCCGTGTCTTTAAATTGAAACGTGTCTTGCAGTGTGCTGAATTCCATTGCTATCTCCCCGAAAATGTCGATGCCGGCCAGGTTGCGTTGAGAGGCATCGTTGACCTCTTGTGTCTGAACTGGCGCAAAAACTTTGTGCCTCTCCGGCATGCCGAAGAGGCACGGTCTTGAGCGTTTCCTTAGAAATTCAATCTGCCGGCAAACTGGAACTGACGGCCGGAGTAGCCGAATGCCGTTTGCGTAATGCTGCCGAAGCCGTTGGCAACGGTGGGTGCCCCCGTTGGCTGAGCGCTTGTGGGCGCCCCGTAGCCCGAAATGACGGCGTTCGGCTGCGCGAAATTCGGAGTGTTGGTGAAGTTGAAGCACTCCGCGCGCAGCTCCAGCTTAACCCCTTCGCGCACCGGGATAGTTTTGAAGAGCGAAAGATCGCCACGCCGCAGATGCGGTCCGAAGAGCTGATTGCGAGCTTCGTTTCCCGGCGTCCCGATCGTTTGACCTGCAAAGGCGCTCGTATTGAAGAAGTGGCTCAGTCCTCCGCCCGTGTTATAGGCGCCGACCACGTTCGGCTTGTCTGCAGTGATAGTCGTGAGATTGATGCGTGCCAGACCATTGGCCTGGGTGGTGCTGTCGGTAACGGTGAAGGGTGCGCCGTACTGCCAGAATCCCAGACCGTTTAGCCGGAAACCGCTGGTGAAGGCTTTATACAAGCCCGAACCGGAGTTCCCGGTTGGAATGTCATAGCTGAAGAAGCCGGCGAAGCGCTGCTTGATGTCTAGCGGGGAGTTGCCATAATCGGCCCTGCCAACATTGAAAGGCTGCAGGCCAAACCCATTGGAACCAAGGTTGTCGCCGCTGAACACCTGCAAAATATCGTCCAGATTGTGAGCGTAGGTGTAGTTGACGTTTGCTGTCAGCCCCCGCGAGATGCGGCGCTCGATCGAGAACTGCGCCGAATTATAGGAGGAGATACCGAAGTTGCTGAAGACGTCGATGGTATTGACTGCCGGGAGCTGGGTAGCATACCGCAAGGGTGCCGCGGCCGTGCCCGCAGGCACCGGCCCCTGAGGGTCTGGAAGGTCGATGTTCGGAGAGGAGTCCACGATGTGTCGGCCGAGTTCTGCGACGTAACCCGCCGTGAACACGGTTCCGCGATACTCCTTTTGCAGCAGGAGGTTGAACTGTTCCAGATAGCTGTCGGTCTGGCGCAAGTTCTTCGATGTGAGACCGCCGCTCAGGGTCGTGATGGGTTGCACGACGACTGGGCCAATACCGGTGGTCGACAGCGGCCCTGCGTGGAAGACTGTGCCGCTGTTGAAGCCAAAGGGCGGAACGTTCAGGACAAGACTGTTGTTCGAGTCGCCCGGAAAAAAGGTCAGCCCGAAGCCGCCGCGCAGAACGGTTCCGGGAGCGACCGTGGCGTCGAAGCCGAAACGGGGGCTGAAGTCATGGTAGGTGTTCTGCAGGCCGCCGGTGGCGTTTTCGATAATGCTCAACGTAGCGAGATTGAAGTTCGCGTTGTTGCCATTCTTCTCGTTGGGCTTGGTGTAGACGTCGTAACGCAAGCCCAGGTTGAGGGTCAGGTTGTCGCGAACGCGCCAATCATCCTGGAAGTAAAACGAAGGCTCGTAGCTGCGGTCGTAGGGCTTTGCATTGAAGGCCTGGCGCATCGTGACATACCCAGTCCCGGTGAGCAGTTTCTGCAGGGTCGGAACAAAGGTTCCGGCTGGGTTTGCCGACGATGGCGCGACGACGGTTGGCGCGAAGATGAACAGGCCTTTCGGGTAGATCGGCAATTGGAAGCTGAAGTTGCGCCGGATCAACGCCGCGCCGGTCTTGAAAGTCTGGCGGCCTTTGGTATAGGTCAAAGCCCCGGCAAACTGCGTGTTGTGTTCCTGATCGTAAAAGGGTTGTGAGATGGTATCGCCAAGCCCAGCATAGCCGACGATGCTCAGGGTCGCGAGGCCGGAGCAGACGCTGCATCCATTGGCATTTGGGATCAGGTAGGGTGCCTGGTTGTTCAGGTTCTGGCCGTAATTGAGCGGCGTGGCATCGAGGTTGAAGTAGGTGTACCCCGTCCTCAGTTCCAGCAAGAGCGAGGGCGTGAATACATGCGTGTAGCCAAATTGGCCATTGTGAGCCGTGGTGATGTTATTGCCGGGTAGCGTGCCGGAGATGTTGCCGCCCGCCTGCACACCATTGACAGCAGGCAGATAGGGCGGAGTAAAGGCCTGGGTACGGTTATAGGAGTAACGCCCGAACAACGTGTCCTTCTCGCTGAAGTGATGATCGATGCGAACGTCGCCGAGGGACGAGTAGAGGGAAGCGCTGGGATTGAAGACAAAGTTGTTGACGACCCCGGTCGGACCGCCGGCGTAGGCTGCGGTATTCGCGCTGAACTGATTCGGCTTGGGGAACAGTTTGAAATAGGCCAGGGCCGTCGGATCGAGGCTTGCCGCCGGAAGGACCGTGGTGGTCGTAGCGTGAGTCGGGCTGTAAGGAATGACGATATCGGTCAGGTTTCCGGGCGCAGCCTGTTCGGCCAGCGTCGGCACCGTGCTGACATACACCGAGTTGTTGCCGTTGATGGAGCGAAGCCCTTCGTAGTCGAGAAAGAAGAAGGTGCGGTCCTTGAAGATCGGGCCGGAAAGGCTGGCTCCGTATTGGTTCTGCCGCTGTTCCGGCTTGTGCAGAAAGGCCGGCACGAAGAAGTTGCGGGAGTCCGTGATGTCGTTGCGGAAAAATTCATACGCCGACCCGTGGATCTGGTTGGCTCCGGCCTTCGTAATGACGTTGATGGCAGCGCCGCCGGTCCGCCCGACCTCGGCGGTGTAGAGGTTGATATCTGTCCGAACCTCGCCAATCGCTTCGACCGAAGGACGGATCAGCAAGGTTCCAATGGCCCGGCTGTTATTGTCTAGGCCGTCCAGCATGTTGTTGTTGAAGAGCTCTTCCTGGCCGTTTGCCGACACAGAGGACGACTGGCGCCGGTCGACGATGTTCGAGCCGCTGGAGAGTGAGTTCGGCGAACCCGCGTTCACGCCGGCCTGCACCTGCACGAGGCCGATGAAATTGCGCCCGTTCAAAGGCGCATCCAAAAGCGTTTTCTCGGTGATCGTGCTTCCTACAGTCGTCGAGTCGGTCTGTAACGATGTCGGCGTGGATGTCACCTCCACACGCTCTTCCACCGCTCCCACCTGCAGAGCGGCGTCGATGCGGACGCGATCCGAGGCCGAAACGACGACGTTGGCCACGTCGAAGGTCTTGTAGTTCGGTGAAGTCACCGTAACTTCATAAGTACCCGGCTGCAGGAGGCTGAACACGTACTCGCCGTTGCCTCCCGATTGGAAGGTTCTGATCTGATGGGTTCCGATGTTCTCTACGCGGACGGTTGCCCCAGGAATAACGGCGCCCGTGTTATCGGTGACCTTTCCAAGTATGTCGCCTGTCGCCACCTGGGCATGCAGAAAGGGAGAAAAGGGAAGGACAATCGCTGAAACGCACGCCAACGTGAAAGAACGATGTTGGTGGAAGGAAGCGGAAGGCCGAGAAGGCTGTTTGGGTGCGATAGTTTTCGACATGCTGACTCCTGGATAATGATGCTCCGCGGTGCGGCGTCCACTCTAGCAGCATGTTGAGACTCTTCACAATAGGCAATTTATATATTTCTTGCGCCCGTTGCTGCGCGGCTCTGGCATACTTGCAATCACCTGCACAGCAGGGCTCGTTTTACAATCAGGACATGCAGAAGGTACCAACATTGCGACCCAGGTTAAAGAAGGTGCTTGCGATGCCCTCTGTTGCGCGCCATACGTTGGCAAAAACACCGGAAGACTGGCGAGTCCGCGTCGGACGCGAACGCCGCGAGAAGATGCGCGAAAGGCTTCTGCAAGCTGTCCTGACCTGTTTCGCGAACGCAAAACAGCACGAAGCCCCGACGATCGAGGACGTGATCCAGCAGGCAGAGGTCTCCCGAGCCACGTTCTACCTGCATTTTCTTTCGCTGGAAGAAGCCGTCAACGCGCTGGGTGTGGCGATCGCCGAGGAAACCGTAAGAAATATGGCGTCCTTGCTTACGGTTTCGCAAACTCCACTGGAGCACCTTGCTACGGGTATCCAGCTTTACCTGCTGCGCAGCGTTACCGATTCCAAGTGGGCAGCCTTCGGCTCCAGAACGGACTTTCTATCGCGGGACACGACCCTCCGGAAAGCGCAGCAGCAGCACCTGATTGCGGCCCGGGATGCGAAATTACTCAGGTTTAATGAGGTAGAGGCCGCAACAAGCCTGATGAACGGGGCAATGCACGAAGCCATGAGGCACCTCGTGATGACCAACGAACGAGACCGGTCTTTTGTCGAAGAGACCACGGTCATGATTCTTTGCGGCTTGCGAGCTGATTACGATCTTGCAAAGAAGGTCGTGCACGAGCGCGCAATCTTTATTCGCGGCCTGGCCCCCGATTGTGTGCCCTGGTGGAACGACCCCTGGAAGTAATCCAGAAGGGAAGTGTTCTTCCGGCGCTTTCTGCCTCTTTCGCTTCGCGTTTCTTGCATACCTGTAGCGTTCTTCGCCACAGCCTGCCTTGTACCCATGCCCGCGGCGGCCAGCTTTCTAACACCTGTTCTCATCGAACTGTTGACAGTGTATATTTCGAGAGTTGATGATCGGCCGTACACAGAGGGGGCTATCTGCTCCTCTGGGGCAAGCGGACGAGATGCAGCCTTCGCGATGGAGAACAACACGTGCTCAATGGAATGGAAAATGAATCCCAGCCGGTTTCACTCCGGACTTCTTACCTGGTCATCGCTCTTGGCTTCGGAGCCATTGCCTTTGAAGGATACGATCTGATTGTTTACGGAGCCGCTGTGCCGGCCCTGCTGGCCTACCCCGGTTGGGTGCTTACGCCGGCCAAGGTAGGTCTACTGGGAGGCGTTGCCTTCCTTGGAATGTTCTTCGGGGCACCCGCAGCCGGTTGGCTCAGCGACCGCCTTGGCAGGCGACCGCTCTTCATCGGCTTGCTCGCGTTCTTCTCGCTGATGATGCTCCTGGTTTCGGTCGCACCGACCCCATTCCTCTTCGGCCTGTTCCGCTTTCTCGCCGGACTTGCGTTCGGCGGCATACCACCGACCGCCATCGCGCAGGCCTTTGAGTTTTCTCCGCCGCATCGCAGAGTCCTGTTCAACTCCATTATGTTGAGCGGCTTCGGCGTGGGCGCGATTCTCGCGGGGGTTCTCGGCCTTACCATGGCGCATAGTCTCGGCTTCCGCGGCCTCTTCGCCGTGGGCTGTCTGCCGCTGTTTACCCTAGCTCCGCTGGCCTGGTTTGTTCTGCCGGAGTCGCCGAACTTTAGCGGCCGTGCGCTCGAACGCGCAAGGGCCATCAGCTCGGAAAGTCCCTGGGTGGGTGTCCTGGCGGGGAGGGCAGGGCTCGCTACGGCCATGTTCGGCTTGGCGAATTTCTGCTCGCTGCAATTCTCATTCGCTCTGAATACGTGGCTTCCACAATTGATGCGCGGCGCCGGCTACCCGCTTGGGTCGGCGCTGCAACTGCTGCTGCTGCTCAACATCGGCGCGCTCTGCGGTGTGGGCTTTTTCGCCTGGCTTGCCGAGCGTGTCGGTGTGCGCGTGGTGGCCCCATTGATGTTCGTCATCGCCGCACTCGCATTGGGCGTGCTGGGCATGCACATCTCGGGCTTCGCCGTGCGCGTGCTGGTCTTTCTTATTGGGGCCGCCGGGCTTGGCAGCCAGTCGTTGCTGTTCAGCTTTATGGGAACCGTTTACCGCCAGCAGTCCCGCGCCACTGCCGTGGGGGCGATCTCCAGTATCGGCCACCTGGGCGCGGCCACCGGCCCGGTTGTAGGCGGCCTCATGGTTTCCGCTCATCTGGGTTTGGGCCGCAGCCTGCTCATCCTGGCCGGCATCGCGTTAGTCTCAGCCACCGGGTCGCTCCTGGTGCCCAGGAGAGTCGCGGAGTCCACATCCGATCGAACGCAGCGCGGGAGCTCCGATCCGGAGTTACTTCCAAGCACATAGTCCCGTCATGACGCGGGCCCGATACGGCTCAGCAAAACAGGCGGCCCGCCAAATCTCACCTTGGAACTGAACCGCAAATGGAGAAGATGAAGATGAAAGCAGAACACACCATTCCCGACATCAAGCCGGTCACTCCTGCGAATGAACTGGATCATCTGGACCAGTTACCGCAACGGCTCTCCTGCGATGTGGTCGTCGTGGGGTACGGTCCAGTCGGTATGATCCAGGCCGCCCTGCTTGCTCAACAGGGATTGAAGGTGATCGTTGTCGAGCGCTTTCCGGGGCGCTACATGCTTGGTCGCGCCGGCCACTTCGACGGAGAGACTTTCCGCACCTTTCAGCATCTGGGCATTGCGGAAGAAATGGAGTTGCTTGTCCGGCCCATGCTGCAGTGGCAACTCGTCACGGGAGAGATGGAGGTGCTCGCGACCATCAAGCTTGGGGAGAGTGGTGCGGGGTGGAAGGATAGCTACCTGAGCTACCAGCCCGAGTTTGAGGTGGTCTTTGACGCCAAGGTCCGGGAACTCGGAGTTCGTGTCTTCATGGGGCTGAACGCGGTCAGTGTCGAGCAGAAGGGCGATCGTGTATATCTGACCGTCAACGGCAGCGACGACAGTATCGGCGTGTCGGTGCCAGACAAGTTCAAAGGCCAGACGTGCGTTCTGGATGCCGCCTTCGTTGTGGCCGCGGATGGCGCCAGAAGCTTCATCCGGGAGGCTCTCGGGATCGGACGCCGCGATCTCGGATTCAAGGCAAACGCCCAGCTGGTCATCGACTTCGAACACGCCGACCCTGATCGCGACCTTGCTTCGCTGCCCGAGGTTTTCCAGATACTCGACATCAACAGGCCCCGTCTGGCGGGGCGCTGGAGCGGCGGCCGCTTCTCTCGTTGGGAGTTCCACCTGATGGAAGGCGAGAGCCGGGAGGAGTTTTCGACGGAGGAAATCTGCTGGAAATTCCTGGCTGACTGGGGTGTTTTCCCGGGAGACGGAAAGGTGGCACGGCACACCGTTTATACCTTCGAAAGCAAGATCGCCGAGCAGTGGAGGATCGGACGCGTGCTGCTGGCCGGCGATGCAGCGCACACCATGCCTCCATTCCGCGGGCAGGGTTTGTGCTCGGGCATCCGCGACGCGATCAATCTCTCCTGGAAGATTCCCACGGTCCTGGCCGGCGAAGCTCCGCTCGAATTTCTGGATAGCTACCAGTCGGAACGCGCTCCTCACGCTGAAGAAACGATTGCGCTCTCCATGGGCTTCGGCAAGATGGTGCTGATGATGGATCCGGAGGAAGCTCGCAAGCGGGATGAAATGTTCCGCGCGGGGCCCGCTCCTGTTGCTCCGCCGCTGCCAAGGCTCGGCGACGGGATTGCGCGTACCTCGGGATCTCCGGGCGCGCACAACTCCGACGGGCGGCCCTCCTTCCAGGCGCGCGTCGCTTTTGGGCGGCAGGTCGAGCGCCTCGATGAGTTTCTCGCTCCCGGCTGGAGCATCGTTTCCCGCCATCCTGTGCCGGCATCCTTGTTCAACGATACGCAACGTCAACTCATGACGAAGCTGAAAATGCAGACAGCCCATGTTTCCCGGGGAGCAAGCGCTCAGTACATCGATATCGACGGGGAATACGACATGCTGTACCGCAACACAGGTCGCAAGGCGTTTCTGGTCAGACCCGACCATTACGTGTTCGGCTCCGTCCGCACAGTTGAAGAACTGCCCGCACTGCTCGATGAGCTTGCAGAGTCTCTGAAGCAGTATGGCTGGAAAGGTGCAGCCTGAGCGTTCACGAGGAGGCTCATGCGGGCTGAGACGAGACAATGGGAGTAAAGCTCACGCTGTGTTGCTGCAAAGCAATAACGTCGCTTGATCTGCAAAGCGGTTTTGTCATTATAGAAAGCTCGTCGCCGTGCTGTGGGAATGTGTGAAATTGCCGCCTTTGGCGATTTTGCATATTTCCACAGCAGCCTTTGTCGGCGGCGCGCCCATGATCGTTCTTCCTCTTTTGCGGTAGCCGTTCTTCTCGCTGTTGGTCTGGACTATCGGTGGGAACCTTGTGTTCTGCTGGGTCTTGATACGCGAGAGCGCATGGCCGAGCCTCTTGTTCTCGACCACGGCCGCGGGGCTGACGCGCTGCTCCTTGTCGAAGACTCGGTAGGAAAGCACGGCGCCTTTGAATCGCACTTCCAGGCGTCCGTCTGCGAAGTGGTACAGATCGGCGTACTTGCCGCCGAGCTCTTCGCTCATCACGCTGCGTTCCAGAATGAGCTGCTTGCGATCGTAAGCCACTGTGAGCTGCTCGCTGACGTGCCGCTGCTCACGGTGGCAGAGGATGTCGTTTATCCGGCTCGCGGGAAGGCTGAGTCGCCGGTGCAGATCGGCCGGTGCTGCCGGTCGCAAGGCGAAGCGCTCGTTGAAGCGGTTCATGAAACCGGGCAGGAAGGCGTTACCCGCTTCCACGTCGCACACGTTCTCCAGCCGAAGTTCCTTTACCAGGCGGTCCTGCAACGTCTGGTTCGCCCGTTCGACTCGGCCCTTGGCCTGGCTGGAGTTGGCGCAGATGATCTCGATGTTGAGCTCGCCTAGCGCACGGCCGAACTGCGTGATGCCTGCGCCCCCCCTTGGCTTCTGCCTTGTTCACCCGAAACACGGAGTGCTTGTCCGAATAGAACGCTACAGGGCAGCCATGCACCTTGAGGTATCCGTCCAGCGCTTCGAAGTAGCTCGCCGTGCTCTCGCTTGCGACGAACCGAAGCTGCATCAGCCGGCTGGTCGCGTCGTCGATAAAGACCAGCAAGGTACAGGGCTCGCCGCGCTGCTCGAACCAGCGGTGCTCGGAGCCGTCGATCTGCACCAACTCGCCCAGGCACTCACGCCTAAGCCGCGGCTGATGGAAGTTCCTGCGCTGCTTGCGCGACAGCCATACGCCGGCCTCGACCAGCCACTTGCGCAGCGTCTCGCGCGAGACCTCGATGCCATGCCGCTCAAGCAACATCTCCGCCGCAAGCGTCGGACCGAAGTCGCGGTAGTTCTGGCGCACCAGTTCCAGCACCAACTCACGCACGCCGGATCCCAGCTTGTTGCTCGCGGCCGGCCTCGTGACTTGTGGATCAGGGCTCCGCCGCCGCCATCCCTTGTACCTGGACGTCAGCCGCTGCGCCTGCCTCAGGCTCACGCCCAGCACACGCGCCGCCGACTCTGTCGTCCGCCGGCTCGCCAGCACCTCGGTCAACACTTCGACCCGTCGTAGCTCTTGCTTGCTCATCTGCAACCAGCCCAATCTTCGCCTCCCAATCCCTTGTTCCAAGGATCATCCGGCGACACTTTGGCTTTGCAGAACTACGACATTATTGCTTTGCGCCTACACACTCACTATACATAATATGTGTTATCAGACATAGGCTGCGGCGCGCTTACGAGTAGCTTGGCATGGGGCCGCGTCTTATCGAAAGCCACTGCGTCTCACCTGATGTGTCAGCTTCTCGTACATGCCCCTGGGTTGCCGCCCTTGGCCTGCTGCTCTGCTGGGCTTCGAGTTCCCAGATTTGCGGTCAGATACAGCAGGCTGCCGCTCCCTTATTGGCGGATGGATCCGGGAGCGTGCCGACCATGCATACCGTCAGCGGTCGCGTCGTTGACGCGCTGCACGGAATCCCGGTCTCGCATGCCTTGGTTCATCTTAATGCCCGCAGTGTTCTTGCCGACTCCCAGGGACGCTTTGCGTTTGCACAGTTCGGCGATTCTCAGGCCTATGTAAGCGTGACGAAGCCTGGCTATGCACCCTCTCAGGACGCGTCGGACGGCCCGGCAATGATCAAGGTGGCCGACCTGGATGCGCCGCTTGCCCTAAGCCTCTATCCCGATGCCGTACTTACCGGCACCCTGACTGCGCGGGATGGTTCGCCACTTGCCGGGATAGGCGTCCAGTTGTTTCGTGCAAACTTCGAGGCCGAGGGCCTGACCGCGGCGCAGGTCAGGTTCACGGTGACAGACTCACACGGGAACTACCGCTTTCAGGAGCCTGCGGGCCTTTACCGCGTCGCAACACGGTACCTGGGCTCGGACCCGGAAACCGGTCAAGCTTTTTTGCCAGCAGCATTTCCGACAGGATCTTCAACTTCAATCTCAGGGTTTGAAGCTCTGCAGAGTGGAGAGGAGAAACGAGTGAGCCTGCGAGCCGTCACGGGGATCGCTGTGCCCGTGCAACTGCACGTGGATGGCATGCGGACGGGCGAGGATCGAGCTCGTCTACGACTCTTTGTGGAGACCTCCGGAGACGCCGGCTTCGCGACACAAGCGCAGGGTGGAACAGCTCCGGGAGAGTACCGCATGACGCTGCCACCCGGAAGTTATACGATCCGTGCGACCTCGGGAGACCGGGAGGATCCTCTCGCAGGCTCGGCACACATCAGCGTCACCGCGCATGGAACGAATGTGGTGCAGATGCACCTGTACGAGGCGGCTTCGCTCCCGATCGAGATTGCGGTTGCCAGTAATCCTTCGACTGCCTCGGCGTCACAGACCCAGACGGCGGAGTCCGCGGCGCCTACTGTCGCGCAATTGGGGCTGGCTTTGCGCAACCTGGCACCGCCTGCGGATGCTCCAGGAGAGTTGCGCCCTCGCGGCACGGCTGATGCAGGATACAGTTTTCGCGTGCCGCCCGGGCGCTACCGGCTGGTGATGTCGGGTTCCAATGCCTGGAATATTCTTTCCGCGTCGCTCGGGACGGCCAACCTGATCGGTAGCGAGATTAACATAGCGCCGGGCAGCGCTGGAACGCCGATTCGGCTGCTGGTCGGCAACGCCACCGGACAGATTACCGGGACCGTCAAACTAGGTTCAGCGCCCTCCTGCTGGCTTTACATGCTTTCCCGAGAGCCGAGCCTTGTGCCGTTTTACCTGGAACGCGTCGGAGCGACCGGAACCTTCAGCCGCAGTGTACCTGTTGGTTCCTACACTTTGCTTGCGGTCGAGCATCGTATACAGGCCGACCTCCAGGATCGTAGCGTGCTGCAAGCGTTGGCAGCGGGAGGACAACAGGTGGATGTGACCGCCGGAGGAAAGGCTTCGCTCGACGTAACCCTAGAGCCGACAGCGGGAGGGGAACGGTGAAGCGTCTGGTATGCACTCTTTCGCTCCTGTTTGCGGTCGGGTGGGCGAATGCAAGTCCGGACGCGCCCAAGCTGAAGTCTCCCTATCGCATTACGGGCGTGGCGGTGAGCATTCGCGACGGAGCCCCGATTCCCTTCTGTCGCCTGCGCGTGACGCCCGCCTCGCCGGATTCCGCAGATGCCGGCCCGCCGGGAAGCCGCGACGTAAGTCGACGAGCCGCCGGCTTTGCGGGTGGCCGGTTCGACGGCTTTCGTTCCCGCCGGGCTGACCCCGCAGGACCGGACGACACGATCCTGGCCGATGCGCACGGCCGTTTTGTGATCGACATCGCCAAGGCGGGTGCCTGGAGGCTTAGCGGGATTGCCCGTGGCTTTCGCCTGCAGGGCTACGATGTGCATGAGAGTTTTTCTTCAGCCATCGTGCTGACGGAGGCCGCGCCCACGGCCTCAGTGACGTTTCGGCTGGAGCCCAATGCGGCAATCTCCGGTGCCATCCTGGATGAAGCCGGGGAGCCGGTGATGGGTGCCCAGGTGCAGGCTGAGGACGCCGCTACCCCGGATTCCAGAGCGGTCGCGTTTTCCCTCACTGACGATCGCGGGCACTATGAACTTGCAGGATTGGCACCCGGCTCCTATCGAGTAAGGGTCGACGCGCGACCGTGGTACGCGGCCGGCAGCAATGCAGCATTTCCAGGTCAGCCTGGCCAGAGCACAGCTCCGCCGTCTCCCCTCGATCCTTCACTGGACGTGGTGTACCCCCCAACCTGGTTTCCGGGCTCGAACGATCGCCGAACCGGTGACATTTTGAAGCTGAGCGGTGGCGAAGATCGGCAGGCTGACTTCCACCTGCTCCCCATGGAGGCGGCACATCTTTCATTCCCGCGGGCTGGAGGCCCGGATGGTTCCGAGGAGGGCCGAGGCGCGGCGGGTCCGGTTGTCCTTCCCTTGTCCAGCCAGGGCTTCGGCGCGGCCACGGGCAATGTGCATCGTACGGCCAATTCTTGGGAGGTCGATGGTCTTGCGCCGGGAACCTACGAGGTGCGCATGCCGGGTGCGGCGGCCGAGATGAGGCAACTTACGGTAAAGGGTGGGGGGCTGGCCGACCTGTCGTCCGCGCCTGCTCTCGTGCGGGTGAGCCTGGTGTTTGAAGGAGAAACTGACGCACGCCCCGCGGTTAGCCTGGTGGACACGCAGACCGGGCAAAGGTACGTTACGGGTGGAGGAAGACCGGACTTTGGTGGGTTCGGTGGGCGGCCCCGCGACGGGGACGGTCTGGCGATCTCCGTTCCCGCGGGACGCTACCAGGTCGCGCTGTCCGGCGGGAGCGACATCTATCTTGGTGGCATCCGCGCCATCGGCGCCGCTATGGAAGGCGAAGTGGTGCGCATTACGGATGGCGCGCCGACCCTGACCTTGAAGCTGGCGGCAGGCAAAGTGCAGTTGAGCGGGCTCGCGCATCGCAGTGGTGGCGCACCGGCAACGGGAGCAATGGTTCTGCTTGTTCCAGCCGCCGCGGATGCAGCGCAGGTTGCAGCGCACACCGCCCGCACGGAGACAAACACCGATGGCAGCTTTGCCCTGGCTTCCGTGATTCCCGGGCCTTACATCCTGGTCGTGCTTGACGGAGGGTGGACAGTGAACTGGCAGGATCCGGGTACGATCGCCGGCTACCTGATGCATGGAATGCCGCTCGACCTGCAGCCCGCCTCGAAGCAGGTGGTAAATGTCATCGCCGTGGCTCCCTGAAGCACTGTGCACCACTCTCGCGCTTTCACTTGATGAAGTATCCTCGGCAAAATTTGCGGAGTAAAAATACAGGCCTCAAGGAGTACGCGTTCACGGGAGGAACCCCTTAGCATGGGGAGACACGGAACTTGGATTCTGACCAGGCTTGATGCTTCCCGACTCAGTTCGAACAAACTCGCGCGTACGTGTGGCGCATACCTTTGCGCGCGAAATCGTCGAGACGCTTCGCTTGGGCGGTCCGCTCGCTTTGGGCGAACTGGGCTGGATGTCGACGTACATTGTCGACGCGCTGATGCTTGGACGTTTGCACTCGCCGATCGCGATCGCTGCCTCGTCACTCGGCAATACGATCTATTACGCCATCGTTTTCTGCGCGATCTACCTGATGAATGGATTGGAGACGCTGATCGCCCAGGCCTACGGCAAGGGTGACCGGGAGGAATGTGTTCGGCTGCTTGGTCAGTCGCTCTGGTTTGTTCTGGCAGGGACGCCCCTGGTCATGCTCTCCACGCTGGGCTGCCTGCTGCTGCTGCCACACTTCGGCACACCTGCGGACATCGTCGCGGAAACCGGGCGCTATGTGCGGCCGCTGGTCTGGTCGACCGCGCCGCTGATGGCGTACATGGCGCTGCGGCGCTTCCTGCAATCAGTCGATAACGTC
Organism: uncultured Granulicella sp.; assembly: GCA_964282835.1. Taxonomy (GTDB): domain Bacteria; phylum Acidobacteriota; class Terriglobia; order Terriglobales; family Acidobacteriaceae; genus Edaphobacter. The sequence goes on along the minus strand of OZ196157.1, from coordinate 2,228,918 downwards.
TTCTGGATCACGTTTTCGCTGATCACCGCCTCTTTCGTCAACTGGCTCGGAGACTATATCTTCTTATTTGGCCACTTCGGCGCGCATACCATGGGTGTGGCGGGCTCGGCCTGGGGAACGCTTGCCGTGCGTATTTATATGCTGCTTCTGCTCAGCGCGGGTACCCTTTTTGCCGCGCGGCGGCTAGGGTTTGTGTTTCGCGGGCCGATGCTGCGGCCCAGCCCCGCACGGCTGCGCATCCTGCTGCGGATCGGTTGGCCGAGCGGGTTGGAGCAGCTGGCCGAGCTTGGCGTCTCCACTTACCAATCCATTCTTTGCGCCCGGCTTGGTGCCGTGCTTCTCGCGGCCCAGCAGGTGGTGCTCGATCTGAACGCATTCGTCTACCAGGTGCCCGCCGGGCTCTCGTATGCGACCATCGTGCGGACCGGCCAGGCAGCCGGCCGCAACAGCCAGGCGGAGGTTCGTCGCGCGGCCAATGTCAGCCTGCTGCTTGGCCTTGGCTTTATGGTGGTTGCAGGTACTGTTTTCGCCGGCTTCTCGCATCTTTGGGCGAGTCTTTATACGAACAGTGTAGAAGTCGTCGTCGCATCTCAGCCCATTTTCACCATTTGCGCCTTTCTGCTGATGACCGATACGGCGTTCGTCATCCTCGCTTCCGCGCTTACCGGCTTGGGCGATACGCGCACGCCCATGATCGTCAGCCTGGTTTGCAATTGGGGCTGCGGCATGTCGCTTGCCTACGCGCTTACCTTTCACTTTCACCAGTCGCTGCGCGGTCTCTGGATTGGCCGCGCGGCCGGCAGCGCGCTTTCGGCGCTGGCACTTATCGTTGTGTGGCGCGTCCGTCTTCACCGGGCAAACCGCACACATGCCTCACTCAACCTTCTCAGGCCGTTGCACGGCTCGGGCGGACGGTCCTTTGCCGGACAGCCCGCCGCCAACACCAGGTGACCTCTTATGCTCTTCGCTACCCGCCGTCTTCTCTTCCTGCTCTTCCTTTTCGGTGCCGCGCTCACGGCTTCCGCACAATCTACGCTGGCGTCGGTTGCCGGCTCCGTGCACGATCCTTCGGGTGCCCTCGTTCGCGGCGCTCAGATCAACGCCATCCGCAGCGAAGATCAATCGCAGCATGCCGTTGTGACGGATAGTCAAGGCACCTTCAACCTGGTAAACCTGGCGCCCGGCACCTACACCGTCCGCGTGACCAGCCCCACCTTTGCTCCGCTCGATCAGACCGGCATCCAGCTGACGGCGCGACAAAACCTTCGGCTCGACCTTACCCTGAGCGCGAGCACGGCGGCCGAGGTCACGGTGAACGCGGACGATGCCGGAACGATCAACACAGCCGACGCGCAGGTATCTGCCACGCTTTCCACGCGCGCCGTGCTGGATCTTCCCGCCAACTTTCGCGGCGCCGGCAGCACGTCTCCGCTGAGCGTCCTGCAGGTTCTGCCCGGGGTGCAGCCCGACTCCGGCACTTACCCGCCCCAGCCATCCGCGAGCCCGAATCCTCCTATCAAGTTTTCCATCCAGGGCGGTCTACCCAGCCAGTCGGAGACCACGGTCGACGGTATTTCGGCGCAGAACCAGACCACCAACAACATTCTCGGCGACGCCTTCCCTTCCGCGGAGGCGATCAGCGAGATCCGCGTAGATGGAGTGAACAACAACGCGCAGTACGGTCAGCCGGGCGAGATCACCACCATTACCAAGGCCGGCGCCAACCAGCCTCACGGGTCGGTGTACTGGTTCTTCCAGAACTCGGGTTTCGACGCCGTTCCTTATGGCACCGATGCGGCTAACAAGCCCAAGAAGGTCGCCAACGACTTCGGCTTTTCCTTTGGCGGGCCCGTCATCATTCCGCACCTCTACAACGGCCGCGACCATACTTTCTTCTTCGCCGATTACGAGGGCCTGCGCTATGCCACCTCGCGCGTCGTGCAGTACGTCGTACCCACAGCGCAGGAAAAAGCCGGCGACTTTTCGCAGGAAACCACTTCCCTTACGAACCCCTTCACCGGCATGCCGTATGCGGGCCAGAGGCTCACGCCGAATGCTTCCTCGGCTGCCATGCTCAGTCTGTTCCCCGCCCCCAACCTGCATGTGGGCGAAGCGGTCGCTCAGGTGCTGCAGGACCCCTCGACGCCGTACAATTATCTTTCAACCAAGCCCAACGGCATCAATTCCGACCAATATGATCTGCGGCTGGACCGCACGTTTGGCGCCCGCGCATCCGCCTTCGTCCGCTACACCAACAAGAGTATCGATCAGCAGATGCCGGCCGATCTCGCCCTGCCCGGCGGAACCTCCTTCGCGACGTATCGCATTCTGGCCTCGTCGTTCAACCTGCTGCTCACGCCGCACCTTACCAACGAGGCGCGCTTCGGCTTCACGCTCGAGCAGGACGGAAGCACCAACCCCTTCAACGGCCAGGCGTTTACCGCCGGAACCGATCTGCAGGGGCTGCCGCCCGCCTTCTTCAACGGCCTGCCGCATCTTCAATTTGAGAACTATACCGCGGTCGGCGAACGACTGAACATGTCCGAGCGCTCGCGCCTCTTCCAGTACACCGACAACCTGACCTATCAGCGAGGCCGGCACACCGTGATCGCGGGCGCAGATATTCGTACCCTGAATGCCTTTACCCCGCTGTCCTTTGCGCCGTCAGACAATTACGGCAACTTCTCCTTCTCGCAGGCCAGCAGCTATACCGGCAACGAATTTGCCGACTTCCTGGCCGGGGTGCCGTACCTGTCGCAAATCGACAACGTTCAGACCGACAACAACGGTACAGCCAACGCCTACGCCGTCTATGTGCAGGACACGTGGAATGCCACGCCGCGCCTGAACCTCAGCTTTGGTCTCCGCTACGAACTCCATCCCGCTTTCTCTTCCACCAATGGCGAGCTCGGCAACTTCGACCCGTCCGTTCCAAAATCTGGACGCCTTATCTACCCGGATGGCTACGCCAACCTGCTCAGCACCCCAGAGCTGCAGGGCTTCAATGCGTGTCCTGCTCTCGGTTCGTCCTCGGGCCCGGCAGCGAACGGAGCGCCCTGCACCCCGGTCGTCTCGAACTCGCAGGCGGGTCTGCCCGCCGGCCTGCGGACCACGCCACGGTTGCGCTTTGAGCCTCGTTTGGGATTCGCTTTCCGTCCCTTTGGGAACGAGCGTACGGCCATCCGCGGCGGTGCAGGTTATTTTAATATCACGACCTCGGGCGCGCTCTTCTACGCGCTCACCGGCACACTGCAATCGAACCTCAACAGCTATTACAACTCGCTCTCCGCCACCGGCCCCGCCTTTGCATTCCCCTCGGTGGGCAATAACGCCGCACTCGCCGGAGCTCCGGCACCTGGTACCGGCGTCTTCTATTCGGCGGTCGACATTCACTGGCACGATCCCTATTCGCTGCAGACCAATCTCTCGGTCGACCAGGACCTAGGTCATGGCTTCGGCCTTCGCGCATCGTACATCGGCTTGTCTACATGGCATCTCGTGTGGCAGCCGGAGTTGAATCAGCTTACCTACAACAACAAGACCATCGCCGCACTGCAGCCACGCTCAGCGTTTCCCTTCCCTAACTTTGGCGCCATCTACAACCGGGCCACCAGCGCCACTGCAAACTACCAGTCAGGCCAAGTGGAGCTGCATCATCGCTCCCAGCATGGCTATTCTTTCGATACGGCCTACACCTTCGCCAAGAACCTGGCCGATAACCAGGGAACCTATGGCGCAGCTTCCGCCTCCGGGGCACAGAGCTTTGTCGACGAGCAGGGCGGCTACGACGCCAGCTATGCCTACGATCGGCACGTCGATTACGGCCAGGTCGTCGGGACGCGACGCCACCGCTCCATCACCAACGGAGTCTACGAGCTGCCGGTGGGCCGGGGTAAACACTTCTTCGGCAATGCCGGCCGGAGAGCCGACCTCGCTTTCGGCGGATGGCAGATCAGCGGGATTTTTGCTCTGCAGACCGGCCCCGCGCTGACCGCGTTCATCCCGTCGGGCAACGCCGACCCTTCCGGCACCGGCTCGGGCTCGCTGTATTTCCGCCAGCAACGGCCCGACCGGGTTGCCTCCGGCAACTACGCAGGCCACACACGTTCTTCGTGGTTCAACAAGGCAGCGTTTACCTGCCCGGGTGGCACGGGCATCGACCAGACCACGGGAGCAACGGTTACCGGCGCTGCCAGCCTGCAAAATGGAAGCTGTGTCGTGGGCGGGTTCAGCTCCTACAATCCCGCTAATCCGAATGTTTCCGTCCCGGTGGCACCCATCGGCCGCTTCGGCACAGAGAGTATCGGCGATCTTACCGGCCCGGGCACCGTCAGCCTGTCCACCGGCGTGAGCAAGGCCTTCTCGATAACAGAGTCCGTCCGTCTACGTGCCCAGGCAAGCTTTACCAACGTACTCAATCACACCAACCTCGCCGATCCTGTCCTCGATGCAACGAGCCCCTCGTTCGGCGTCATCACCCAGGCGCGCGGGTCCGACTTCGGGGGCAACCGGACAGGACAGGTCGCGATGCGACTGGAGTTCTAAAAAGCGCGGATGACGGCCTGATTCATCCGTTATCCCATTGTCATCCTAGGCGTAGTTTGGCGGGTTCCTTCCGACGAACGGAGTCGAAGAGCGTGCGTCTCTCCGCTCAGGATGACAAGTTTTCTAAGAGTAAGAGATGGCTTACCAGCGCGTATGAAGAAAGAAATGCGATCCGTTCCACTCGAAACCCTCCCGTCCGGCTTCGCGGCGCTGGACGGGAGGACTGCAAGGCTGGGAGGACTCTGAACGCCAACGCTATACGAGAGCGGTCACGCCTCCTTCAAGCCCGAGCAGCGCCTTGCCGTACACCTCGCTGCTAATCTCGGGCGAGACCACGGCGTGGCGCGAGCAGGTTTCGAGATCGCGCCACATGCGCTGCAGCGGGCTTACCTCAGCGAAGGACGAGGCACCATGCGCGGAGAGCAGGATGTCCATGGCCTGGCGAGCGGTCTCTGCCGCGTAGCCGGTGTCCATGCGGACGCGCGCACGCTCGGTGTAGCTGGGAAACCTGTTGGCCGAGGCAGCCTTCCAGATATCGTCGGCGGCGCGCAGGGCATGCAGCCAGACGGTGTCGACCAGCATGGCCGCTTTGGCGAGCGAAAGCTGGAAGCTGGGCGACTCCACCTGGGTTTTGTAGAAGGTGTAAGAGATGCTGCGCTTGGGGGCTTTTTCGATGACGAACTCGAGGGCGCGCTTGCACAGACCCATCATGGGCCCGGCCAGAATCAGCGCGGCCACGGGGATGAACGCACAGCGGTAGAGCACCTCGTCCTTGTAAGGCGTGGGCGGGTTGCCCTGCATGCATTGCGAGACGGACATGATGCGGTGATCGGGAACGAAGACGTTGTCGGCAACAATGGTGTTGCTGCCCGACCCTTTCATGCCCGCGACATACCAGGTGTCCTCGATGGTGCATTGCGACATGGGCATGAAGGCCATGCCTTGATCGATGGGCTCGCCGGCCTCGTTGACCACGGGGATACCCATCATGGCCCAGTCAGAGTGCAGCGACCCGCTGGACCACGGCCATTTGCCCGTAACCATGAGACCGCCGTCGACGCGCCGGGTGGTGGCGAGCGGAGCGAAAACGCCGGCAATGCGGGCATCGGGATTCGTGCCCCAGATGTCTTCCTGGCACTCAGCCGAGGACAGGCCGGCGAAGTACGAGCATACATTCATCAGGGTTGTTGCCCAGGCGGTTGAACCGCAGCCTTTGCCCAGCGCGGCGGAAACCTCCATCTTGGTGCGGATATCCGTCTGAAGCCCGCCGAAGCGGCGTGGAACCATGATTTTGAACAGACCTGCCTCGCGGATGGCGGAGATGTTTTCTTCCACCACGCGCCGGTTGGTTTCTGTCTCTATGGCATTGGCTTCAAGCAGGGGGCGCAACGCGTTGGCGCGCTCTACGAGCGTCTCGCGCAACTCGGTTGCGTCCAGCCCGGTGAGGTCGCTAACGTCGACGGCGCCGGTTTGCACGATAGGGGTAAGAAGGGTTGGTCCCTTGGGGGAAGCTTTTTCAAAGGCGATGTCACGGCGAAACGGCGCTGCTGTCGACATGGTGTTCTCCTAAGTTGACCTTGGTGAAGGTGCTATGAAGATGCGTTAGTAGTTTGCCCGGAGTGAGAACTGAAGCAACCGGGGCGAGTTTGCCTGCGTTGTGATGATGCCGAACTGGGCGCTCGAATTGGTGAGATTCGGGTCGCCAAACTGTGTGTGATTGATGACGTTGAACGCTTCCGCCCGAAAAACGATGGAAACGCGCTCGTTGATCGCTGTCGTCTTGCCCAGCGAAAAGTCCCAGTTATCCACGCCCTGAGTACGGACTTGGCCGTCGGTGCGGGGCTCGTTACCAAAGCTGGTGGCGCTCGGCGCGGCGAATGCAGCTGCATTGATGACCGGAAGGCCGGCTTTGGCGCGAGAGGAAACCGAACCTTGGAATCGTTTCGCGACGCCGGGCACGACGTTAGGACGGATCGTGCCTCCGCCGTACACCGTTGCGAGCGAGTTGTTTGTGGCGATAATTGCCTCCGGAAGCCCGTCCTGGAAAGTATTAATGCCGCTGACGTTGAAGCCCGACACCAGCCTGCCGACAACGCCCGTGCTGTTGCCGAGGAAACGCTTGCCATTGCCTACGGGCAGATCGAGAATATAGCTGACCACCAGGCGGTAAGGAACATCGAAGCTGAGGTAGGACTTTTCTCCGCGAAGATTGTCATAGTCCTGGATGACGCCGGTGGCATGCTGTTCCACCTGGGCGTTGGAGGATTCAGAGTTGGAGAGGTTCTTCGTCCAGCTGAAGTTGCTCAGAATGGTGCCTCCTCCGTTAAAGCGCTTGGTGAGCGTGGCCTGCAGCGAGTTGTAGTAGGAGTCACCGTAGTACGGAGAGATCGCGCTGACGTTCTGGAACGACGAATACGGACGCAGCGAGTAGGCACCCACGGTCGCCGCGCCGGGGGCAGAGCCGGCGGCCGTCGCCAGAGCGCTGATGGCCGCTGTGGAAAGACCGTCGTATCTGTCAGGCAGCTGGTCGATGCCGATGGTTCCGTAAACCGGAAGGTGTTCGCCGCGGGCCCCGAGATACGCAAGCTGCATGACGGAGCTACCGCCAAATGCCTGTTGCACGTTGAAGTTGTACTGCTGCAGCAAAGGGAAGGCCGAGTTGGAGATGCGTCCCTGGATGGGTTCGCCAAAGAAGTAGTTAGGATTGGTCGCGTAGCCACGACCGATCGGCTCGAGCAAGGTGTCAGGACCTTTCGGCGACGAAGCTGGTACCGGGTTGCTGAGCGTGGACCGAACGGCAGCGGGCAAGGCGTAGTTTGTTGGAGAGACGAGCGTGGTCGGGTTGTTGATGGAAGAACCGGACGGGCCCGTGTTGTAGACTGTGTCCATCGGCAGAAAAGCAAGGCTGTAGCCCGCGCGCACCGTAGTGCCCGCGTACGGCGCAAAGCTGAAGCCGACGCGCGGCGAGAACAGCAGATTGTGTGTGCTGAGATCGCTGCGGCTGGGATATGCTGACGTGTTGACCAGAACGAGCGGGTTGGCCAGTTGCGGCAGCAGGACGGCATTGCGGTCCTTCTTTTCAGTGAACCCGCCCGGAATCTCATAGCGGACACCCGCTGTGACCGACAGCTTTGGTGTTGCCTGCCAGGTATCATTGGCGAAAACACCACCGTAGTGATTGACCGTGCTGGTGGGCGTCGCGGTCTGGAAGCCGAGGGGTGCGGCTGTGATGGCGCCCAGCAGAAAGTCCGCGATGGGGGTTGCTCCGCCACCGGGGGTGACGCGCTGTACCGGCCCGGCAGGCGAGGTCGCTGTAGCCGGTGCCGTGCAGGTCGGCGTCAGGCAGGCCGTGTTGGTTCCAGCAAAGACGAACAGCCCGGCCGGATCCGGCAGCAACGAGAAATACTCCTCACGCTGCCGAGCCTCGCCCCCGATCGTGAGCGAGTGACGACCCAGAATCTTGCTGTAAGAGCCGGCAAACACATAGTTGTTCAAGTTTGCCGCTGTGGTGGTGACGGCCTGGGCATACGGCTGCGTAATGTTGTTCGTGATGCTGATATTGGGATATACGCGGTCCGAAAGCTGCGGCGCGATGGCTGCGTAATTCGTGCCGAACGCCGCCAGATTGACGTTGGTATCACCGGGAAGGACCAAATTGGAATAGCGCAGGTAGGAGGCGCGAAGATCCAGAGTGGACGTGGGACTCAGGACGATCGTATCGCCCAGGACAGCGTCATTGACAGCGGCAGCAACGCTGGACCCGCTGGTTGGGCCGCCGGTGTTGGTGAGGTAGACGGTTCCCTGCTGGAAGCGCTGGTAGCGTGTATACCGCGCGAAGATGGTCTGCTTGCTACCCAGCTTGTAGTCCACGCGACCAAGGTACTCGTTGTTGGAAGCGGCTGCTTTGGCGTTCTGCGTAAAGTTGACGCCTACGCCTCCGGTTGTGGTGTTTGGCGTGGGGAAATAGCGCAGCGTGTTGCCGATATAGTTGGCAGTCGGGTCGATGGTGGAGGACGTACCGGCACCGGCCTGGCCCGGCTGACAGATGACGTTGAGCACGCCATTGCATTGAATTTGCTTGCCGGGAGTCAAAGGATCGAACACAGGCGCGTCGGCGCGAAAGTCTCCGCTCAACTCCGCCGTCGTGGGCACGCGGCCGGCGTTGGGAACGCCCTGCGCCAGGCGAAAGCCTTCGTACGAAAAGAAGAAGAACGCACGATCCCGCTTGATTGGGCCTCCTGCGGTCGCGCCATACTGATTCTGTGTGAACTCTGGCCGCGGGACGTTGCTCTGTTTGTTGAAGAACGTGTTCGCATTGAACACGTTGTTGCGGAAGTACTCGTAAAACGAGCCATGCAGCTGGTTGGTTCCGGATTTGGTGCCGAAAGAGATCACACCGCCGCCAAACTCGCCGTACCGCGGGTTGACGACGCTCGACTCCACACGAAACTCCTGCACGGCATCCTGGGTGACCACGTATGCGGTCGGATGGCCTTCGACGACGTTGATCGGTGTGCCGTCTACATAGACCGAGCTCTGGTTGGCGAAGCCCCCGGCAATCTGATAATTGTTGAAACCGAATGCGTTCGTGAAGGAGCCACCGTTCGTGTTGTTGCTTGCGGCGCCACTGGTAGCGCCCTGCGGGACCACACCGGGCGTCAAGGCAACCAGGGCCATCGAGTTACGTCCGTTCAGCGGCGTATCCTCGACCTGCCGCCCCTCGATCACCTGGCTCACGGTCGGCGACACGCTCTCCAGGATTTCTGCGGCGGCGTTCACGGTTACGCTTTCACTCGTTCCCCCAAGCTCAAGCGCATAGTTCAACGAGACCTGATCCTCGAGATGCAGATCGATGCTCTGCTGGATTGCAGTCTTGAACCCCGGCATGGTGACCGCTGCGTTATAGCTGCCTGGAGCCAGCCCGTTGATGCGATACAGCCCTTCCGCGTTCGTCGTCGCCTTTTCGACCGCACCCGTAGCGGCATTCGTGAAGGTGACCGACGCCCCGGGAACCTTCGCGCCGGTGGGATCGGTGACGACGCCGGAGACCGTCGCGCTTGTACCCTGTGCCTGCAAAGACCCGGGCACGCAAGCCATCGCGAAAAGGAGAACTACTGCCAGGAGAAGGTGAACCATGGTGATGCTTGAGCGAATTGACATTGAGTAGAAGATCCTCGAGGAACAAGTGCCTGTGTGGCGTTCAAAACCCAAACATGTCACCGGAGAAGAAATAGACGAACATGTACGGGAATATTGGATTGCGGGATGAATACTGCGCGAATCGGAAGAGAGTTGTCAAGTCTTTCGACGACACTCAGTGTCTCTTCGAGGGACCGCGCTGCGGCAGTAGCCTTCCGGCTCTGTTCCAGATGCCCGAAATCGCGTCGAATAGCGCAGTATGTGGCTTGTTATCAGTCACGTTGGCAAAACGACAGACTAAGGCTATGTGCCCCTGCGTCACTTCGAGCAAGCGGTCTCCGCCTGGCCAGCCACACGCATTCGCATGCCACGCCAGCCCGGAAGAGGTCTCTGGCTGCCCTGGCTGCCTCTTCAGGCATCACCCAATTTCGTGAACATGATCTCTTCTTCCAGGATCACTCTGCCGCTTGCGTTGCGACGAGCGCAGCTTGCATGTGCTCCTCGGCTTTGCCGCTTCGAGGTAAGCTCCAGTGCAGCCACAGCAACATCTAGAAGCTTCCAGTGATATGGCGAAGCAGGCCCTCTAGATCGTCCGGCAGCGCGTCGCCGCGCCACGCCACATGCTGATCGGGCCGGATGATCGCTAGCCGAGCCATGTACCTGCGGGTCAGGCGGCTATCTTGCGGGGCAACCACCTTGAAGGGTATGCCGAGTCTGCGGGCAGCATCTTCCACACCCGCCAGTTCGCCGGCCTCGCGCCCATCGGTCGCAAGCAGCGTGTAGCCCTGTCCGAAATGGTCATACAGCGAGCTTTCATCCTCAAGCCAGAGATGAGGAGCAACACAGCCCGGATGCGCGGACGGACGGTACACCATGGCATTGACGGGAGGAGGTTCAGTTCCGTCGGACACGATGACGGGGGAATCCTTGTAGCGGTACCCCAGCACTACCCCAAGGGTCTTGAACTCGCGCAGCTTAGCAGCAAAGATGACATCGCCGGCCTCGCGCCGCGTCGCATCCCCTACCGGGCCCGGCGTCTCCAGCCCGGGCAGCGAAAGGTGGTTACCCAAGGCGCTATAGTTTGCAAAAGCCTCTTCGATGACCCATTGGTGGACGGGTCGACGTTCGCACTCGTAGCTGTCGAGCAGCGTCTGCCCACCCCAGCCCTGGAGTGCGCCAGCAAGTTTCCAGCCCAGATCGACGCCGTCCGCAATGCCCATATTCATCCCGTAGCCTCCGAACGGAGGATGCAGGTGGCACGCGTCACCGGCGAGGAAGATGCGGCCCTGAGAGTATTTGTCTGCGATGAGGCTGTGCGCTACCCAGGGCGAGGTTCCGAGAATTTCCATCTCAAAATCGAGATTGGTGGCGCGGCGAATAAGATCCTTGGGATCGATATTTTCCGGCACCTCTTCGATTCTCGTTGCGATGAAGTACCAGAGATCAAGGCCCTCCATGGGGCCGATCAGCGAAGGCGAGTCGCCATTAATGATCCAATACTGGATGGCGGGGCCGTGCGGATGCAATCCGGCAAGGTCCGGCGCGCGAAACTGCACGTTATAGTTCTGCGCGAGGCCGCGCTGACCGTTCATTTTGGCGCCGATAGTCTCGCGCACCTTGCTGCGGGAACCGTCGGAACCCACCAGGTACCGGCTGCGGATGCTGACTTCCGTTCCATGCAGAACGTTGCTTACCTTCGTGGTGACCGCTTTGCCGTCCTGCTCCGCGCTGACGAACGTCGTATCGAAGCAGATCTCCACGCCCGGCAAGGAGGTCGCATGCTGACGCAACACCTCCTCCAGCACGTATTGCGGAATCCACTGGGCAGATTCCGAATAGAGATCGTTCTTTGCCGGGTCGCAGTTGAGGGCATTCTCGATCTTTGCCAACTGCGGCCCGTTCAGCCGTGTGGCAAAGATGATGTCCGAAGGATAGTTCGCCGGCAGCCTTGAAGCTTTGCGCAGGTTTTCCGCAATGCCCCAACGACGCAGATGCTCTCGCGTGCGCACGTTTGTCGTCTTCGCGCGCGGGTTTTTACCCACACGATCGTTTTGCTCGATAACGATACACCGTATGCCACGCGTTCCCAGCTCAATAGCAAGCGCCAGGCCGACGGGCCCGGCACCGATGATAAGTACATCCGTTTCCTGCTCAGGCATTTGTATACTTCCCTGCTAGCTGGCGGCCACCAGCTCAGCCGCAACCTTCGCCGTGGGAACGTCCGCTTCATAGTTCGTGACGAAGTCCTTGGGCACTTCGGGTCCCCAGAGATAGAGCGAGTCTTCGGGAGGGTGATCGCCGGGATCCCAGTCACAGTCGACCGGAATGTAATCGATATCGGAGGAGTACTCCGAGTAGCTCCCCCACGGATCGCGAACGTAGTGGAAGTAGTTGGAACCCAGCACATGCCGGCCCAGACCCCACCCGGCAGAGAACCCCTTGTCCGCCATCTGCATCGCGCCAAGCCCGACCAGGTTGACGTTTGGCAAATCCCAGCTGACGTGATGGAAGCCCGGAGCGGAAGACTTCGCAAAGGCAATCATGTGGTGATCGCTGCCGTGAATGCCGTGCAGGAAAGCAATGCCATCGCCCGACCGGTCCGACAGCCGAAGCCCCAGCGTGCGATTGTAGAATTGGATCGCCCGCGTCACATCGGTGGTGAAAAGCAGGATGTGTGCCATGCGGCGCGGGCGTACCTGGTCCGCGAGGCGGCGGTAGGGTGCCCCGCGCTGTGCGGCGTCGCATGATTCCATCACAAAGCTCATCTTCTCGTCTGGAGAAGACTTGCCCGCCATCTTGACCTCGATAAGAATGTTGTCAGGATCAGCAAACCAGAAGCCGTCAGAGTCGAACCCAGGCGGCGGGTCGAGCAGCCTGACCCCCGATAATTCGACCCGCGTCCGGATGTCGCTAAAGTCTTCCTCAAACGCCGCGAACGAAATGTACTGCAGCTTCTTAGCAGGGCCTTCCGAAATCACACCCCAGCGGTGCGGGTTGTCGAACGTCGTGAGCCCCATGTGGTTGCCGTCGGCCTTCAGGTCAAGTCCAAATGCGGCATAGAAATCCTCAGCCACGCTCATCTTCGGAACCGAGACGCTGAAGTGATCGAGCGAGTGGACGCCCAGTTCGCCGGGCCGCTTGGCCCTGTGAGTAAAGCTGCGGATCATGGTCATACTGCACCTCCCTGGCTGCTATGCCAGACTTCTGTCAGTCCTGCTGCACGATCGGATTGGAGAGCAGGCCGATCCCTTCGATTTCGACTTCGCACACATCACCCGGCTTCATAAAAATCTTCGGCTTGCGCGCCAAGCCAACCCCGCTGGGAGTTCCTGTCACAAGCACATCACCAGGCTTCAGAAGCATCGCGTCGCTCATCAGCGAAACCTGCGTTGCTACATCAAAGATCATGTCGGTGGTCGAGGCGTTCTGCAGCTCGGTCCCGTTCAGCCGGGTCTTCAAGCGAAGGCCCTTCGCGCCTGCTTCCAACTCATCTGCGCTGACGAAGACAGGGCCGAAAGCGCCGGTACCGTCAAAATTTTTGCCGATCATCCATTGCGCAGATTTGAACTGATAATCGCGGATCGAAGCATCGTTGAAGATCGAATAGCCGGCCACATGCTCGAGCGCGCGTTCGACGGGGATGTTGCGCCCTGGCTTGCCGATGATCGCCACCAATTCGCCTTCATAGTCGAGCTCATCCGACACACGCGGACGAACGATGGGCGCTTTATGACCGACCAGGCTTGAAGGAAAACGCCCAAACAGCGCCGGATAGGAAGGCGCCTCAAAGCCACTCTCAGAAGCATGATCCCGGTAATTCAAGCCGAAGCAGATGATCTTTTCGGGAAACGGCAGCGGCGGAAGATATTGAATGCTGGAAGGGTCGATCTCTTCGCCCTGCAGCAAGCTGTCGTACGCCTGCCGCATTGCTGCGGGGCCAGCCGCCAGTAGCGCCTGCAGGTCGGCCGTAACGGCCCCTCCAGCCTTCGCGCCGAAAAGAACTGTGTCTTTTAGCGCACCCAGAGCGGCGACACCATCTCGCTGATACAAAACGAATTTCACGGTCTTACTCCAATCCTTGAACGCTGCTTGCCAGCGCAAAAATAAACCCGAACGCGTTCGGAACAAAGAGTGCTGCAAAAGTGGTACGGTTGTCAAGCCTCCTGGAGCGAGCGCGTCTTTTTCGTTTTCACAATACGCGTATTGACGGTTCCGCCGATAGCTGAACCCGGCGCCTTTGATCGATCGCCAGAGGACGCAACCAGGGATAACACCCTTTCTGCGCGGTCCGCCTCGCATCGCAGATACAGCCCGCTGGTCTGCAACTTCAGGATTTCCGCAAAATCACGCATGCCGTGTCGCCATTCCGGCTTCTCTGAAGCCGACAGCCACCACCGGAGAGCCGCGGAATAGGAGAAGAAGATATGACGGGCAATCAGCTGCGGCGTCTCTGTTGAAGCGATCTCACCGCTCTGCTGCGCCTCGGCCACAACCTGCTCCATGCCGCGGATAAATCGGTCACGGATGCCAATATGTTCGGCGAGGTGTAATCCCGGGGTATGCTGCAGCACTTCGCTCAGGAGGATGCGCGACAGAACCGGTTCGCTGCCAAAGAGCCTATAGTTCGGCTCTACCATGCCCAGGATCTTCTCGGTAAAGCTTTGCCACGACCTTGGCGCCAGAAGCGAAACGTCGCATGCAACGCTGGCCTCCTGGTTGAAGACAAGGTAAATCAGGTCACGCTTATCGCTGATGTAATTGAAGAGCGTACCAAGCCCCAGGCCCGCCCGTTCAGCAACCTGCCGCAACGTGGTCGCGTCGTAGCCGTGCTCTGCAAACATGTTCCGGGCGGCCATCATAATCCGGTCCTGGCGCTCTCGCTTGGACCGTTCTCGCACGCCGACTTCCTTCGTCTTGATGACGGGTTCGCGCGCTGTGATAGGCAATGGCTTCTCCTCAATCAGTATATTCATTCAGATCATCCTTGCGAAATACGCGGGTGCTTCCCAATACACAGACGCCGCTAGTCTCCTGCCGCGAAAGCAGGGCATCCGGCAGTTCGGAAGCGCGGCTGGTCAATGAGGCCTCGATGCCTTCCAGCTTGGCCCTGCGAGGTGGCAGGTTCAAGCTGCTCCAGACCCTGGTGGCTGGACAACTGCATCGCATACGCGATCGCCGCTTCGAGCAGTTGCTCGATGACCGCAAGATCCTCCCGGTTACGCGGCGAATAGATCATGATGTAGGTCGGCGGCAGACCAACCGCAATGCCCGCCAGTCCGTGCCGTTCTGCCCAGCCCATCTCAGTCGCTGCCAGCGCATCGGTCGGGCTCAGGATCATGTGCATCGAGCTGTCGCTGGGATGGATGTGGGCGATCTCACCATGCGCTCCGCCTTCCGCCGCCCCGTCGGCAGATTTGAGGTTGATGGCCGGATGCCGCCTTTCAAAGTGCGACAGCGCATAGACGACATGCTTCGCATGCCGGTCGACCGTGCGATCGAACAGCTCGGACAGCTGGCTGCGGACGCCCAGGTCCGCAAGTTGATCCAGCTGACGATGGGGTATGGGGTAAGGACTCACCGTCGGGCGCGTACCGGCGCGTGGCTGAACATCGCGCCACGCCGTAAGGTCGTTCGCCCCGCCCACGGCAGCCATCATCTGCGACACGTCAAGCCCATGCCTGGCCATGGAACGGAAGCGCGTCATGCTCAGCCAACCGCCAAGGTTGGCCGGCAAACCTCCGGGGCCCAGCGACTTCCACCTCGCGTAATCGCGCAAGGCCCAGGTCGCCACTGCTGCAGTTAAAAGTCCTGCGACCAAGCCGATTCTCGCCCTCGTACCGACCTTCATTCATCCTCCACCGCTCAGACTCTCCATGCTTCGCAGGATTCTTGCAACGCGGAATGCGAAGGATCTTGTTTCCTACCGCTCCGCGTCCGGCTGAACGTGTTCTGTAGTCCGCAGACTGCGCGTTCCGCAACACCTCTGTCAAGGGTCCCACGTCGGCTACGAGGTCGAAACTACCTTTCACCGTTCGAGACCGATTCTATAGGTCATTTTCGCCCAGGTCCGTTTCGGACTGCGCATGCTTGTGACAACGAACATGCAGCGCATACCGTTGGTCGGTAGGCATTTCAGCCGGATTTGAGGTCGATAACATGGTTCATCTCGCTAAACAGGTTTACAAATTTGGTAAAAACATCGTCGAGGGCAATGGAACCTTAGGTGCCCTGCTGGGTGGCAAGGGCGCCGGCCTGGCCGAGATGACGTTGCTCTCAGTTCCCGTCCCGCCCGGCCTCACCATCACCACCGATGTCTGCCGTTACTACCTGGAGCATGGCGCCTTGCCCGCAGAGCTCAAGCCGGAACTCATCCGGTGCCTGCTCTGGCTGGAGCAGCAGACCGGCAAGCGCCTCGGCGACGGGCGCGATCCGCTGCTGGTCAGCGTGCGTTCCGGTGCGCCCATCTCGATGCCCGGCATGATGGACACCGTGCTCAACGTAGGCCTCAACGATGAGTCGGTTCAGGGTCTTGCGCAGGCCAGCGGATCGCAAACCTTTGCCCTGGATTCCTACCGGCGACTGCTGCAGATGTTTGGCTCTGTCGTGCTTGGGGTGCCCAAATATGCGTTTCAAGAGGCCTCGGACGAAATTTGCGCAGGGCTTCCTGAGGCAACCGAGCAGGAGCTTTCCGAGCGTACGCTCTGCCTCACCATCGAGTCGTTCAAGAAGGTGATTCACGAGCACACCGGACATCCTTTCCCGCAGGATCCTTCCACGCAGCTGTTTATGGCAGTCGAGGCGGTTTTCCGCTCATGGCGCAGCGATCGTGCGGTCTTCTACCGCAAGCTCAACGGCATCGCAGACACCATGGGTACCGCCGTCACGGTGCAGGCCATGGTCTTCGGCAATCGCGGCCTGGATAGCGGCACCGGCGTTGGTTTCACCCGGAATCCGTCTACCGGCGCGCCGCTGGTCTTTGGCGAGTACCTGCCCAATGCCCAGGGTGAAGACATCGTCGCCGGCGTTCGCACGCCGCTCTCCATCTCGGAGCTAGCCGACGGCATGCCGCAGGTCTACTTCGAACTTCTCGAGCTGACCGAACAGCTGGAGCGGCACTACAAAGACGCCCAGGATTTCGAGTTCACCGTAGAGAGCGGCAAACTATTCCTGCTGCAGACGCGGGCCGCCAAACGCGCCGGGCTTGCCGCCGTGAAGATCGCCGTAGATATGGCCAACGAAGGCCTGATCACCCGGCAGGAGGCGCTCCGGCGCGTCAACCCGGCGGGGGTCGTAGAAATGCTCTCCCCGCAGCTTGACCTTTCGCAGGTGACGGAAGCCGCGCTGACCACCGGCTTGCCCGCCTCACCCGGTGCGGCCGTGGGCATGCTTGCACTTTCAGCCGCGGCAGCCGTCTCCATGCATGCCTCCGGCGATCCAGTCATCCTGCTCACCGAAGAGACGACAGCAGACGACATCCACGGCATGGATGCCTCAGTCGGCTTCCTGACGGCGCGCGGCGGAGCGACTAGCCATGCCGCCGTCGTCGCCCGCGGCATGGGTAAGTGCTGCATCACCGGTGCGCGGGACATCGCGATCGAATCCGGCACCGGTCGCGCCCGCATCGGCGCCCAAACCTTCGGCCAGGGAGATTGGATTTCGCTTGACGGCAGCACCGGCCGCATCTTTGCCGGCAAAGTGCCGCTGCGTCCGGCCAGCGAAGATCATCCCGAGCTCGACCAGCTCCTCGCATGGGCTGCCGACGTGGACAGCTGCAAGGTCCGCGCCAACGCCGACACCCCTGCGGATGCGATCGCGTCGATCGCGCATGGTGCGACGGGCATCGGGCTTTGCCGCACCGAACACATGTTCTTCGCCGCCGGCCGCCTGCAGCATGTCCGCGCCATGATCATGGCCTCGACCACCGCCGAGCGTATCGCCGCGCTCGAACTGCTTCTTCCCATTCAGCAGGCCGACTTCGAAGCCCTCTTCCGCACCATGTCGCCGAAGCCCGTTACCATCCGCCTGCTCGATCCGCCGTTGCATGAATTCCTGCCGTCAGGCAAGGATCTCGCGGCCGACATCGCGGCTGCCCGCAGTGAAGAGGATTGGGATCGCTGCCTTAGCCTGCAGGCGGTTCAGGCGCAGCTTGAGGCGCTCAGCGAGACCAATCCCATGATGGGTCATCGCGGCTGCCGTCTTTCACTCACTTATCCGGAGATCCTGCACATGCAGGTGCGCGCTATCCTGCAGGCGGCACTCGTCGTCACCGGCGAGGGCTTTGAACCTCATCCGGAGATCATGGTGCCGCTCGTCTCTTCCGAGCAGGAGATGCGTGTCCTGGCAAGCCTCATCCACGCTACGGCATCGAAACTCTTCGCCGCACACAGCACGCGCGTCGATTACAGGATCGGCACCATGATCGAACTGCCCCGGGCGGCGGTTTGTGCAGGCCCAATTGCTAAACACGTCAGCTTTATCTCCTTCGGCACCAACGACCTTACGCAGATGACCTATGGCTTTTCGCGCGACGACGCCCGCAGCTATCTCGATAGCTACATCGAGCAGGGCATCTTCAAGTCCGATCCATTCATGACCATCGACCGGGAAGGTGTGGGCGAGCTGATGCGCATGGCGATCGCCAGTGTGCGCCAGGTCAATCCCTCCATCAAGATAGGCGTCTGCGGCGAGCATGGCGGCGATCCGGAATCGATCGCCTTCTTCAAGGAGCTGGGCGTGGACTACGTCTCCTGCTCGCCCTCGCGGCTGCTCGTGGCGCGACTGGCGGTAGCCCAGGCCGGCCTGGCCAAAATCGAGGTCGAACTGGCGCTCGCCGGCTAGGGCGTATGGACGCACTCCGCAGAATGCGCATGGATGAGTCAGACAGTTACAGACTGGGCAGAATGGCATACCATCGGAACGCGATCATGTTCGGCCTTCCGATCGCCTTATCTGAACCCGGAAAGAGAACACATCCATGCCCAGCCTGCCAGAAACCCTCATTTTGACCAACATCACCGTGGTTGACACGGAAACCGGTACGCTGACGCCGGACGCAACCGTCACCCTTGCAGCCGGAAAGATTGCGAGCATCCAGGTCGGTGGGCCAGCTCCTGTTACAGGCACGGTGGTCGAGGCTCGCGGGAAATTCCTTGTGCCCGGCTTTCTCGATATGCATGTACACAGCATGCAGGACCCGCATCCGCAGGACAGCTTGGCCATGCTGCTTGCACACGGTGTCACCGGCATCCGCCAGATGGCCGGCGCGCCGGAGTTGCTCGAGCGCCGTCGCCAGGGCCTGCTCAACCTGGGCCCGGACAGCCCGGAGTGCCTTGCCATGCCGGGCAGCCTGCTCACCTTTGCGAACTGTCCCACGCCCGAGGCGGGTGTCGACGAAGTTCGTCGCCAGAAGGAGCAAGGCGCCGACTTCATTAAGACCATCTTCGTCTCGCCCAAGACCTTCTTTGCTACGCTCGCCGAAGCGAAGCGGCTGGGCCTGGCCTATGGCGGACACCTCTCGCCGGGCGTCGATGTTATCGAGGCCTCGAAGGCCGGGCTCAGCTTCGTCGAGCACCTCGGTCCCACCGAGCTCACGCTCATCAAGTGTTCCCGCGCGGAGTTCATCATCCGTCTCGTGATGCGCCTCAAGCCCCCTACCCCGCCGCCGCTTACGCCCGCCGATATTCAGGGCATGACCGGCAAGATCATGATCGCCAACCCTATCCTCTTCCGCATGAACATGGACCCGAAGGCCGCCGATAAAACGGCCAGGCTTGTCAGCTCATTCCAGCCGGAAAAAGCCCGCAAACTCGCCGTTACCTGTGCCGAGAACCACACCTGGCAGTGCCCTACGCTCATTCGCAACGAGACGATGCAGTTTGGCGATGAGCCGCGATACACGCAGTCGCCCGACCTTCGTTACATCCCAACTGCGGTGCGTCAGCTTTGGAGCGAGGTCGGCCGCCAGTACGCCGAAAAACTCACGCCCGCTACCAGGGAGACCATGTTGCGCCTCGGCGATCTGTCGCTCCGCCTGGTCAAGACCTTCGACGACAACGGCGTCGAGATGCTGGCCGGCTCGGATTATGGCGGTGGCTGGGTAATCCCGGGTATCTCGCTCCATCAGGAGTTCGATCTCCTCGCCGCGGCCGGCCTGAGCCCGCTCAAGGTCTTGCAGATGACCACCATTAACGGCGCCCGTTTCCTCAAGCGCGAAGCCAGCATGGGCACAGTCGCCGCGGGCAAGGAAGCCAATCTCGTGCTGCTCGACGCCAACCCGATTGCCAGCGTACAAAACCTGCATGGCATCCACGCCGTTATCCGCGACGGACGCTTCTACTCCGCGGACGCATTAAGCCAGCTGAAAGAGCGGGTCGCTCAGAGCGCAGCCACCGCCTGAAGCG
The DNA here is from genome assembly GCA_964282835.1 of uncultured Granulicella sp. GTDB lineage: Bacteria > Acidobacteriota > Terriglobia > Terriglobales > Acidobacteriaceae > Edaphobacter. Next base: position 2,208,834 of record OZ196157.1, on the reverse strand, counting down.
AACCGTTTTGGAGCCAGGGATTCGGCTTGCAATCGCCGGTCGGCCAGCCTGATGCGAACATGTTCATAAATCAGGCTGGCGGGGTGCTCAGGATGTTTCCAGCCTGTTTCATTTCCCGCCGCGAGGCCCTCCGCTTGACAAGCGTGGGCTCAGTCCCCCACTCTTTTGCGAACACGTTCGTACTCCAGCAGGAGCCCAACATGCCCCTCTCAGAAATCGCGGCCCGTCCTCAGATAGAAGAAGCTGCCGACACGGACCGTGACTGGCTCACCGTCGCCGCCTGCGGCGTCTGCTTCCTGCTCTCGGTCGGCCCCTTGCTGATCTACATCTTCGGCGTTTTCGTCCGCCCGCTCGCCGGCGAGTTCCACTGGACCCGCACCCAGGTGGCCACGGCGCTCATCACCGGTCAATTCATGGTTGCTGTCACTGCTCCGCTATGGGGCTGGCTGATCGATCGTTACGGCCCGCGCCGTATCATCCTGCCCTCGATTGTGGGGATGGCTCTCGCGTTTGCTTCGCTGTCCCTGCTTCCTCCGCATCGCTGGTGCCTGTACCTGCTTTATGGATTGTTCACGCTGCTCGGTGGCGGAGCTTCTCCCATCGGGTACGCTGCCGTGCTGGTACGCAGCTTCAATCGTCGCCTCGGGCTGGCGCTCGGCATTTCCCTCATGGGCATAGGGCTCGGAGCCACGCTGCTCCCCCCGCTCGCCCAGTATTTTGTCGGTCACTATGGATGGCGTACCGCCTATGCGGCTCTGGGGATCATTACCCTGGTGGTCACCGTACCTGCCGCCCTGGTGGCCACGCGGAACGCGCGGTTACCGCTCCCCAATCGCCTCCGTGAGCGCGTCGACGTGCTTCCGCTCATCGGCACCCGCGCCTTCCTCGTCATGTCCGCCGTGCTGACCCTGATCGCCATTGCCGCCGGCGGGGCCTTCGCCACCCTCGTCCCGATGCTGGTCGATCGCGGAAACAATCCCGCCGAGGCCGCGCGGATTGCAGGACTAGCCGGCATCGCGGTGATTGCGGGTCGTGGAGGCGTGGGCTGGCTACTTGATCGCTTCAACGCGGCGCGCCTGCTCGCTCTGGTTTCATTCGCGGTCATTACTTCCTTACTGCTGCTCATCTACGCTCATGGCCGGCTTCCCGATGCGGTAGCCGCCCTCCTCCTCGGCTCGGTGATGGGCGCGGAAGTCGACTTCACCGCGTTCCTGGTCCGCCGCTACTTCGGCAACGCCGCCTTCAGCCGCGTGTACGGTGTCGCCTTCGGTCTCTTCGCTCTTGGCACCGGGATTGGTCCCTTCCTGCTTGGCATGAGCTTCGATCGGGCAGGCGGCTACAACCCCGGCCTGCTGCTTTTCATCGGCCTGAGCCTGGTTGCGGCGCTGGGAACATTCGCTATGCCCTCCTACAAGACTCCTCAGGCTGACACGATCTAAACGGGTGCCCCGACACCAGGGCACCCGAAGTGCAGGCCATAAACCGGGTAAGCTGATGGGGTGAGGAGCAGACAGCGTCAAGGTCGAAAAAGCTAAGGTGTCGCCCTCTCTGCCGGCAACTTCGTCGACTCGACATGCTGCTGAACCTTGTCCTTCAGGCCCTCGAGGGCCTGCTTCGAATAGAAGTTTCCGCCACGAACGACTGCGTAAATGCCATGCAGGTTCTGCACGCTTTCCATAGGATTGGCATCCAGCATAACCAGATTCGCGTCCTTGCCCTCTTCCACGCTGCCCGCGTGAGCATCCTTGCCCAGCAACTTTGCCCCATCGAGCGTTGTCATCTGCAGAACCTGAAGCGGCGTAAAACCGGCCTGCGCCAAAAGATCGAATTCCTGGTGCAGCGAGAAGCCCGCGACCAGCCAGATCCCGCCGAAATCTGAACCCGCAAGCATGGGCACGCCAGAGTCGTCGAACAGCTTCGCCACCTTGAGCTGCAGCGCGAACATCTGCTTCAAGGTATCGCGGTCCGCAGGCCCCATCCTCTTTGCGAATTGCAGCGCAATCGACTCCCAAAGCTGCCTGGTCGCAGGACCGACATATTTCAGGTTCGGGTTGCTCCGGTATAGCGGGTCGTCGCCAAACTCACTCGCCCGCAGGCGGATGAGCGTCGGCACCTGCCATGTCTGGTGCAACGCAAACACCTGCGCGACCTTGCGACACTTGTCCTCACTGTACGTATCGATGATGTGCTGGGTCCGGCTCAAGGCAGACGGATCGGCGAGGCTACGCATCAGCACCGGGTTCGACGTAGCAGCCTTGCTCAGCGTCGCGGCGGGTGGTGGTGCCGGCGCCTGCGCTGCCGCGGCGGCGCGGGCAGCCATCGCCTGCCGGATGGCAGTCTCGTCGGTCGAGCAGCTGATCAGGATCGTCTCCATCGGGCCAAGGTGTTCCATGACGCGCATCCCGGCCTCCGACGCCTTTACCGGATCGACACCAGGCGAGAGATGTCCATCGTAGAGCAGGCCCTGCTTTGTGGCCTCATCCAAGGCCGCAAAAAAGACCGGCGGCGTCACATCGATGGTCTTGATGAAGTCGGCGCCCTCGGCTTTCTGCTTGTCTACCTCGGCGATAGCCATCGGAATGGTGCCGGCATTGCCGCGCAGCAGGATCGATCCTGGCATCGCAAGCAGCTCCGGTGCATCTGTAGCCGGCATCAGCGTGCCCTCCTTGCGCTGCTGTAGCAGCGCGTCGGAGCCCGACATCTGACGTACGCCGGTGATGCCGTTGGCGAGCATCAGCGCCAGGTTGTCCGCGCGGTCCGGGCTGTCGATGGGATGGGCATGCATCTCCCAGTAGCCCGGCACGACGAACTTTCCGCGCGCATCGATACTGCGCACCGCGCCCTTGGCCACCAGCCTTCCGGTGCGGCCGATCCTGGTGATCTTGCCGCCATCCATGGCGATGCTCATGCCCGCACTCAGCTTGCCGGTATGGGTATCAACGATCGTCACGTTGGTCAGCAGCAGGCCGCTGCTGACAGTAGTACGTTGCGCTGGAGCCATGCCTGCAAGGCCAAGGCTGAAGCCGATCAACGCAATGAAAGCGCGGGTGGAGCAATGAGAGCGGATGTAGAAATTCATAGATTGCATTTCCCTTCGAGCTTAATGGAAGTGAACACGTTCGCGCACTGTACCTTGCCCGAGACCATGGATCATTGTCAACGCAATTCCTCTCTCGACCGCACTTTGGCCACATCCCGGGCCACCAGTTAGCCGCAAGCTTGACAACTGCACCCAGCATCGCTGACTCTGCTTTACACAAACATGTTCATGTTTACTATTGTCCGAAGAGGTAGCGCAAATGTGGAAGGCAGGAGGTCCGATGGATTCCCGCAAACGTGAGCAAGCCGCAGTGAACGCCACCCGCCGTCGTTTCCTTGCCGGGGCCGCCGCCTGTACTGCGGCTGCCGCATTACCGCGCCTTGCAGGCGCATCCATCGCTCCACAGCGTCTTATTGACATCCATCACCACTTCGAGCCTACGGGCAAGAACAGGGATGGCGACCCATGGACGATCCAGATGTCGCTCGATCAGCTTGATCGCAATCAGGTTGCAGCCGCCATCGCCTACGCCGGACCCGTCATGGATACCGATCCGCAGGCCGCGCGCAAGAAGGCACGGGAGTTCAACGAGTTCAGCACAAAGCATTGCGTCGACCATCCTGGGCGCTTCGGCCTCTTCGCTTCCCTGCCCATGAACGACGTGGAAGGCTCGCTGCTGGAGATTGCTTACGCGCTCGATGTGCTCAAGGCAGACGGCATCGGCCTCGCCACGGAGTACGGCCCGCTGTGGCTCGGCGACCCCAAATTTGAGCCGGTCTTTCAAGAGCTTCATCGCCGCAAGGCAGTCGTGTACGTGCACCCGGCTGAGGCTCCGTGCTGCACCCCGGACATTCTCACATACGAAAAACCGCCGCTCGCCACGGCTTGGATGGAGTTTCCCACCAATACGGCGCGCACGATCCTCAGCCTGTGGAATGCGCAGACCACCCGCCGCCTGCCCGACATCCGCTTCATCTTCTGCCATGGAGGCGGCGTGATGCCCATGCTGCTGGGCCGCATCGCGGGCTTCGACGACTGGCGCGCCGTCGGTCATGACAGGCTCAAGCAGATGTTCCCGGACGGCATCTATGCGGAGTTTGCCAAATTCTACTTCGAGTGCGCGCAGGCCTTCGCACCCGAGTCCTTCAATCTGCTGCGCAAGGTGGTTCCGCCCACACACCTGCTTTTTGGCTCCGATTTCAGCTACTTCCCCATCGCCCATAGCGCCGGTCTATTTGCCAGGCTGCAGATGCCTCTCGGCCTGCGCAAGCAGATCGCCTCCACCAATGCAGCAACACTGCTTCCGCGCTGGAAGGCGTAGGACAGGAGACACCTAGTGCGCCAATATCAGTTGATCGACGTCCACTCTCACGCAATCCTCCCTATCGGCAGTTCCGCTCCGCTGGCGAACCTGCCGTCCTGGTCGGTGGAGGAAGCGCTAGCCTTGATGGATGAAAACGGCATCGCTGCTTCCGTTCTTTCGATCCCCCATGCCGCGCAACACGGCAATGCCGCCGAAGCTTCATCGATCGCGCGACGCATCAACGACACCATCGCCGACATCATTGCCAAGCATCCAACCCGCTTCGGTGGGTTTGCGACCATACCCGGCCACATCGCCGACGCCACGCTGCTCGAGATGGAGTACGCGCTCGACACCTTGAAGCTGGACGGCGTCGCGACCTCAACCAACATCAACGATGTGTACCTGGGTGAGCCTGCTTTCGATCCGTGGCTGGAGGAGCTGCATCGCCGTCAGGCAACGCTCTTCATCCATCCCTGGACGCTCAGCACTGCTTCCAGCATGGACCTGGGGCTGAACTACTCTGTCTTCGAGTTCATGTTCGATACCACGCGCATGCTGGCCAACATGATTCTTTCCGGAGCCAAAAAGCGCTTCTCGAACATCAACATGATTTCGACACACGGCGGCGGGACCATGCCGTTCCTGACCCAGCGCTTTCAGCATCTTGAAGTGCACTTCGGCGCAAGCAAACGCGCAACGGTTTCGGCCGACGAGATTCGTCAGGTCCTCGGGTCGTTCTACTACGACCTTACGGCCGCCACGACGCCCACACAGTTGCTTGGTTTGCTCGACCTTGTGCCGACTTCGCAACTGCTTATGGGTGTTGACATCCCCTTTATGCCGCACTCGACCATCGGGGCGGCCATCGACGCGGTCGAGCATTACAGCGGCTTCACGCCCGCCGACCTTCAGCAGATCGCTCACGCCAACGCTCTGCGGCTGTTGCCCTGCCTTGCCAGTCGGCTGCTGGGGTAGTTCGCTGATGGTGTAAAGAACAAGCAGGTGACCGCAGATTCCTTCTGAATGACAACAAGAAAGCTTTGACTTCATTTGTTGTTGTTCCCGCAGGAATCTGCGGTTACTCTTGCCGTTTGTCTGTTCCCCGCGGTTTCAGGGCGCAGTCGGGGACCGGCGAACCACTCTCGACAGGCTGCATCATCAGGCTTCCTTTGCTCCAGCCAACCACTCCCTGCCTTGGGCATACAGCGCCTCTACCTCCGGCCCTTTGATCCCAGGCAGGTCGAGCTTAACGTTCATGCCGATCTTGAGCTGAAGATACGCCAGGTGGCGGTAGCCGGGCGGAAGCTTTGCCAGCTGCTCCCTGTCCAGCGTGACCCTCTGCGAAGTATCTACCGGGTCGAGACGATCCTTCTCGTAAATCGGCTGTCGCAGCACCAGGCCCCATCTGTCTTCGCGCTTCTCGAAGAAGTCGTAGAACCGTCCCATGCAAACGCAATCGCAGAGGATGCCCTCCACATTCGCTCGTTGGTGAATCTCCATCTTTGTCTGCGCCACCGCGCGGTCTCCACGCAGATCGATGGAGATTCCGTTTAGCGTGTGCAACACTTCCACGCCTCGCTCCCACGCGCCTCGGCTGCCCGCCACGAACTCGTCGGCCGTGCCGAAAAACCACGTGGCCTGCATCTTGCCGTCGTCGTGCCACACCGAGCGCAACCGCACCCAGTCTCCCGAGTCCCGCCACACCACCCAATTCTCGATCAGCTTACGAATACCAAATTCATCCTGCGTCGCTTCGGGCATCGCAACTCTCCTAACTCGAGTTCTATTTCTAATTTAGCCCTCGACTAGGCATATACGAAGACAGGCTTGGTAAGACGCTCCTGAATTTTCCACTGTCCTGCTTCATCACGCGTGAAGACCTCCTGGATGTCGCAGACTACCGAAATGACCGGTCGGCGGGTCGCGTCATCGGAGCGAAAGACGGTGAGCAGTGAATCCAGCCGGGCTTCCGCTCCGCCATCCCACTCCAGGCGGAAGTTGGTTGCGACATGTCGTGTGGTCACGTGCGTCATTGCCTGCCGGGCGGCGAGGAAGGCCTGGATCGACTCCAGGCCGTCAAGCATGCCGGGCTTGGGAGATCCTTCACCGAATACCAGGCGGGCGTTGGAGGCGAGAAGCTCCAGGCATGCGAGGGCACGTCCGTCGTCAACCCGACGGCCGAACTCCGCGCTCAGGCCGCTCAGCGTCAGCAGTTCCACAACGAAAGAGGGGTTCATAGATTCTCCGAAGCTGGTCTCGAGCTGGTAGCGGGAGGGCGCTTGCTTCTGGTCTGTGGCAGATCCGTGATGGTGCCAGCAAATACCTCCGCTGCCAGGCCGATCGTTTCTGAAAGCGTGGGATGCGCATGGATCGTCAGGCTGATATCTTCGGCGTCTGCGCCCATCTCAATGGCGAGGGCGACTTCGGCGATCAGCTCGCCCGCTCCCGGCCCCACGATGCCCGCGCCGAGAAGCCTGCGCGTCGCCGGGTCGAAGAGCAGCTTGGTAAAGCCTTCGTCGCGCCCCAGCGCAAGCGAGCGCCCCGACGCGGCCCAGGGAAAGACGGATTTCTCAAACGGAAGGTCGAGACGCTTCGCCTCAAGCTCGGTGAGCCCGACCCACGCGACCTCGGGGTCTGTATACGCAACGGCTGGAATCACCTTGGCCTGCATCGCTACCGGATGTCCGCAAGCAGCCTCTGCCGCCACCTTGGCCTCGTGCGTGGCCTTGTGGGCAAGCATGGGCTGCCCCACAATATCGCCGATGGCGAAGATGTGCGGGATCACCGTACGCATCTGTGCATCGACCGGCAGACTCCCATCCGCCGCGAGCGTCAGGCCAGCTGTTTCAATCTGTAAGAGGCGGCCGTTCGGACGCCGGCCCACCGCAATCAGGGCCATGTCAAACTCTTCCTCTCGCGTGCCGTCAGGTCCCTCGAGTTGTGCGACGAGGGCCTGCTCCTGTGCGTCAAGACGGGTCAATCTGGTTTGTAGACGAAACCTGATACCGCCGAGCGACATCATTTTCAGCAGCGGCGCGACCAGATCGCGATCTGCGCCGGGAATGATCTGGTCCATCAACTCCACGACCGTGACCCGGCTGCCCAAAGCTCCGTAGATGGTCGCCATCTCAAGCCCGATGACGCCTCCCCCAAGGATGAGAAGACGTTCCGGGATCGTTGCCAGGGCGAGCGCTCCGGTGGAGTCGACAACCCGGGGATCGGCATGCGGTACAAACGGCAGGCGCACAGGCTCCGAGCCGGCAGCGATGATAGCCTGGTCGAACGAAACCGTTCGGCTGCCTTCCGCGCCTTCCACGGTCACCGCGTTGGCACTGATGAACTGAGCCGTTCCACGCAGGATGGTTACCTTGCGTCTGCGGGCGAGGTCTTCAAGCCCGCCGGTGAGCCGGGCCACTACCGAGTCCTTCCATGACCGCAAGGCATCGAGCTCGATCGCCGGTGCGCCGAAGCGCACGCCATGCGAGGCGAAATCTGCCGCATCCTGGATGACCTTGGCCGCGTGGAGCAGCGCCTTGGAAGGAATGCAGCCGACGTTCAAACACACCCCGCCAAGCCGTTCCCAACGATCGATCAGCACCACGGATCGGCCAAGATCAGCCGCACGGAACGCAGCCGTATACCCGCCCGGGCCTCCGCCGATGACGAGCAGATCGGCGTGGAGATCTGTCGTTTGGGTCACAGCATCACCCGTCGAAAATCCGCCAGCAATCGCGTCAGCGTAACCAGGAACCGAGCGGCAGCGGCACCGTCGATGACCCGATGATCCCACGACAGGCTAAGCGGCATGACAAGCCGCGGCGCGAACTGCTGGCCGTCCCAGACCGGCTTCATGCTCGCCCGCGCCGCGCCCAGAATGGCAACCTCCGGTGCGTTGATGATGGGCGTAAAGCCCGTCCCGCCGATGCCGCCCAGCGAGGACACCGTGAAGCATCCGCCCTGCATATCAGTCGGCTTCAGCTTGCCGCTGCGTGCCTGCTCAGCCAGCGCGGAGGTCTCCGCAGCGATCGCCCGCAAGCCTTTGGTATCGGCATCCCGAATGACCGGTACTACCAGGCCGTTGGGTGTATCGGCCGCAAAGCCGATATGGAAGTAGCGCTTCAGCACCAGTTGCTCTCCTTCGAGCGACGCGTTGAAGGTGGGATGTTCTTTCAAAGCGGTTACGCTGGCTTTGATCAGGAACGCAAGCATCGTCAGTTTCGTCAGCTTGGCATCCTTGCCACCGTCTTCCTTGTTTGCGGCAACGCGAAACGCCTCAAGGTCCGTGATGTCGACCTCGTCGAAGTTTGTGACGTGGGGAATGACAATGGAATTTCGTACCAGGTTGGCACCGGAGATCTTCTTGATCTTCGAAAGCTCCACGCGCTCGATGGGCCCGAACCTCGCAAAATCAACCTGCGGCCAGGGCAGCAGATCGAAACCAGGTCCAACTCCAGCCCCCGCAGGTGAGGCTTGTGGCTGGCTGACAGCGGACTTTACGAAGGCCTGCAGATCGCTATGCAGGATGCGCCCCTTGGGCCCTGAGCCGGCGACCTGGGTCAGGTCGAGGCCAAACTCCCGGGCGAAGCGGCGAACAGATGGCGAGGCATGCGGCATCGTGCCGGCGCTCGACGCTGCCGGCTCACTCTGCGCGGGCGCTGATGCCATGGGGAGCGTTGTCTCCGGTGGCGTGGCAGGCGGCGGCGGAGGCGGGGCGACAGGGACGTTCTCCACCTGCCGGACTTCGCCATCCGCCGGCTCAATCATCACCAGCAGAGTTCCGCAGCTGATCTTGTCGCCGACTTTTACCATCACCTCGCGGACCACGCCTGCAGTGATCGAAGGCACCTCCATCGTTGCCTTTTCCGTTTCGATGACGACCAGCGTTTGATCCACAGACACCGGCTCGCCGACCCTTGCGAGGATCTCGATGATGGGCACGTCGTGGGTGTCTCCGAGGTCGGGCACTCGCACTTCAATCAAGTCGATTGCAGAAAGCGTGTTCATAGGGGTCGCTCTATACCTTCCACGGAGCCGGAGCTCCTGTCTTCACGCCGAAGCGTTCGATGGCGTTCAGCAGGATTGTTCGCTCCAAAGTGCCCTCGCGCACCAGAGCCTCGAGCGCGGCGAGCGCGATGTGAAATCGATCCACCTCAAAGAAGCTGCGCAGAGCTGCGCGGCTGTCACTCCGGCCGAAGCCGTCGGTACCCAGAGCAACGAACCTCGCACTCACGAAAGGCGCAATCAGTTGAGGATAGGCCCGCACATAGTCCGTTGCGGCGATGATGGGCACGGTTCCCGGAAGCAACGTTTCCACGTGGCTTTGGCGTGCTGCAGCGTCCGCGCCAAGACGGCGTGCACGGTCCACTTCGGCGGCATCCTTGGCGAGCTCGCTGAAGCTGGTGGCGCTGAAGATCTCACTGCCGAGATCGAACTCCTGCTGCAGCAGATCAGCCGCGGCAATGACTTCACGCAGAATGGCACCGGAACCGATGAGCCGCACGTTGCCCTTGCCGGCACCGGCCTTGCGCACATCGAAGCGGTACAGACCCTTGAGGATATCGGCGTTCGAACCCGCTACCAGCGAAGGTTGGGCGTAGTTCTCGTTCATCGCGGTGATGTAGTAGAACTCGTCGCACTGTTGCTCGAGCATGCGCCGCGCACCGGCATCCATGATGACGGCCAGCTCGCACGCGAACGCTGGATCGTACGCCCGGCAGTTCGGAATTGTCGCGGCAACGATGTGGCTTGAACCATCCTGGTGCTGCAGGCCTTCCCCACCGAGCGTCGTGCGGCCCGCCGTTGCGCCGATCAGGAACCCGCGCGCCCGTTGATCGGCCGCCGCCCAGATAAGATCGCCCACGCGCTGGAATCCGAACATCGAGTAGTAGATGTAGACCGGAAGCATCGGCAGACCATGCACGCTATAAGAGGTAGCGGCCGCCACCCAGGACGAAATCGCGCCGGCTTCCGTGATTCCCTCTTCAAGCAACTGCCCGTTGCGCTCCTCACGGTAGTAGAGCATCGAGCCCGCGTCCTCAGGCTCGTAGAGCTGTCCAGTCGACGAGTAAATACCAATCTGCCGGAACAGGTTTGCCATGCCAAAGGTCCTGGCTTCGTCGGCCACGATGGGCACAACACGTGGGCCAAGCTGCTTATCCTTGAGCAGCCCGCCAAGCAGACGCACGGCCGCCGTCGTGGTCGACATCTCCTTGCCTTCAGACTCCAGGGCAAACTGCGCATAGCTCTCGATGGGCGGAACAGGGATTGTCTCGGGCGCATTGCGCTCACGGCGAGGCATGTAGCCGCCCAGGGCCTCACGGCGTTGGCGAAGGTAGATCAGTTCAGCGCTCTCCTCGGCTAACTTGCAGAAGCGCAGCGAAGCAGCATCCTCGTCGCGAAGCGGCAAAGCGAAGCGATTCTTGTAAGCCAGCAGCCCCTCGACATCAAGCTTTTTCGCCTGATGGGAGGTCATGCGCGACTCCCCCGCGCTACCCATGCCGTAGCCCTTCTTGGTCTTGGCCAGGATCACCGTCGGCCGGCCCTTGTGCGCCTTGGCCGCCGCGAACGCCGCATACAGCTTGCGGAAGTCATGGCCGCCGCGTTTCAGCGCGTGGATCTCTTCGTCAGACATTGTGTGCGTCAACGCGGCGGTCTCGGGGTCGCGGGCGAAGAACTTCAAGCGGTTATAGTCGCCGTCCTTCGATCCAAGCGTCTGGTATTCGCCGTCGACCGTTTCTGCAAATCTCCGCAGCAGCACATTGTTTTTGTCGCGTGAGAACAGCGCATCCCACTCCGAACCCCAAAGCACCTTAATAACGTTCCATCCCGCGCCGATGAACAGCGATTCGAGTTCTTGAATGATCTGGCCGTTACCGCGCACGGGTCCATCGAGCCGCTGCAGGTTGCAGTTGATGATGAAGGTCAGGTTGTCCAGCTTTTCGCGGGTTGCGAGTGTCAGGGCTCCAATAGACTCCGGCTCATCCATCTCTCCATCGCCGAAGACGCCCCATACATGGCGTTCGCTTGTCTGTTTCAAGCCGCGGTTCTCCAGGTAGCGCATAAAGCGAGCCTGATAGATCGAGCTGATCGGGCCTATTCCCATGGAGCCGGTAGGAAACTGCCAGAAGTCGGGCATGAGCCATGGATGCGGGTAAGAGCACAGCCCTGCGCCGCCAACTTCCTGGCGATAGTTCGTCAACCGTTCCTCAGTAAACCTGCCCTCGAGGAACGCTCGCGCATACACGCCCGGCGCCGAGTGCGGCTGGTAGAAGACCAGGTCGCCGCCATGCTCGGGGCTCGCCGCGTGGAAGAAGTGATTGAAGCCAACTTCAAAAATCTCTGCCGCCGAGGCGTAGCTGGCGATGTGTCCGCCAAGATCGCCGTAGGCCTGGTTGGCCCGCATCACCATGACCAGTGCATTCCAGCGCATGATCGCGGTCAGTTTCTCTTCAAGCGCGAGATCGCCCGGATACGCGCCCTGCCGCTCCAGGGCAATCGTGTTTCGGTAGGCCGAAAATGGTTGCGGAAGCCCGCTGGCACCGCTATTGCGCAGCGCCTCTTCCAGTTGGGCTACCAGAAACTGGCCACGCTCCGGACCGTACTCGCGCAGCACGGCCGAAAGGGCATCGAGCCACTCGCGTGTCTCTGCCGGATCCTGATCGCGCTGCCCGGCAGTCGCCTGCTTCTCCGTCTGCTGCAAAAGTTCAACCATCATCCGCTCTTTCCTGACTGCTTGAGTCACGTACATGGCGCAAAGGAGCGCCGGCTAAGTCGCCATGCGCATATCCGGACGTGCGGCGGGCTCGAACTCAGCTGTCTCGTAGGCTCGGCGATGAAGCTCCTCGATGGTCGCGCCCTGCTCTCGCGCCTGCTGCATTTTGGCCGGGTCGACGAAGCGACCTACAGGATTAGAGGCGAACGTTTGAGACTCCTCCATAAAGGCGCACGACACAGCACAATTGTCGTTCCAATCTGCCTGCAACTCCACGCTGTTTCCATCCGGATCGACGTAGTAGTACGAGAGCACGAACCCGTGGTCGAGGCACATGTGAGGCTCAATGCCTTCCTGCTTCAGCCGTACCCAGGTCTGCAGCAGATCGGCTACGCAGGCATACTCAAACGCCGAGTGATGCATTCCCGTGTGCGTCGCCCGGTCCGGATCATCGGTGAGCTTTGGGCTGGAGAGCAGCGCGATGCGCCCCGGCACCTCATCGTTGGTGATGAAACCCATGACGTCGTTCTGAAATTGTTTGCGTGAGCCGATCACCTTGCCGTACCACGCGATCATCTCGGTCATTCGGATCGTCTTGAGGTTGACGTGGTGAAGGGTGGGAATCTTGATCTCCGCCGCTGAATTCATGAACGCGTTCTCCTTTTTGATTGCTCGTGCATCATCCCGCACGCAGGTCACTCTTGTCAAGGTTTATCTTTCTGCGGGAGGCCACGCGTGTATGCTTGAGCCATTCCACGCGGTCTGCAGTCGCATTGGCCTGCATCAAGATACCGGGCAGGCTCCAAAGCCGCCAGACCGCGAAGCAAAGGAGCAAACGTGCAGACCCTATCGGTGCCGACAAGCGGCTTAAAGAGCCCGGGCGTACGCGAGCGGGCCAAAGTCGAACGGACTCGGCGCATCATGCTTGCCGCCCGCGAACACTTCTCAAACTATGGCTACGATGAAGCGACTCTGCGCGGCATCGCCGAGTCTGCCGGTCTCGGCGTTGGAACCCTGTTCAATTACGTCAGCCACAAGCGTGACCTTATCTTCCTCATCTTCAACGAGGAGATCGACACATTGACAGCCAACGCACTGGCAACCACCCGTCCCTGGAAAGGATTTCGCGAGAATATCCTGACGATCACCGATCCTCATTACACCTTGTTCGCCGAAACGCCCGTGCTTTCCCGCATTCTGCTCAGCGAGACAGTTCTGGAAACACCCGGCCTGCATCTGGACCGTTATCTCAAGGTGCGCATCCGGCTCCTCGAGGGCATGGAGAAATTAGTCACCGCGGCACAGGAAAGCGGAGAACTTCGTGCCGGCATCGACTCCGGCATCATCGCGCGCAATACCTTTCTCTCCTTCACGGCGGCATTGCGCTGGTGGATTACCCAGCCTGATCCCGACTGGCGTCAGGGACAGCTCGACTACGCTGAAATGCTCGATATGCAGTTTGATGGGCTAAAGCCTGGCACGACCAAATGAACCCTCGTGCCAAATCATGGCGCCTTGAATGAAGGCGTGTGCCCTCGACCGCCCCGGACGAGCGTCAACTCGGTTGTTTGGTCATTTGGTGATTTGGTCGTACAGCCGTTACCGCAGCCCGGGGGCGAGACGGGTATCGTAGTACCTGGTAGATCATGACGCCTGCAGAGACATCCATCACAGAACGCCTGAGCCTCAGTTCCGATGCGCACCTTCGCCGCAGGTTCATGGTGACGGACGAGCATGTGCAGGCAAACGTGCGCGTCGGCATGATGCTCGAAGTATTGGATAAGCTGGCTGAAGAAACAGCCCTGCGTTATGTGCGGCAATTCGAATCCGAGGCGCGCGTTGTTACTGCGGCAATGGATGACCTCGAGGTGCAGAATGCGCCGGACATCGAGCAGGACATGCTGCTCCACGCCCGCATCAACTTTGTCGGTAGAACCTCGATGGAAGTGGGCGTTCGGATCGAACAAGGAAGCACCGAGAAGGTCCATATCGCGAGCTGCTACTTCACCATGGTGGCGCGCAAGGATGGTCAGAGCCTCCTCGTACCGGCGCTCGAATACAGGACCGAGGAAGAACGGCGTCGGTCGCGTCGTGCCGCCGAGAGGAGGTCAGACCGCCTCCGCAACAGCACCGTTCACTCTCCCACGCTTCGAGAGTACGCGTTGTTGCACGAGTTGCACCGGCACCTGGACGCTCCCTCCGAAGTGCCGCTGCTCGCGCGCAATCTGATTACCAGTGGCTGGGAACGGACGTATCCGGAATATGAGAATGTTCCGCAAACCATCTTCGGCGGACACGTCATTCACCATGCCTATATGTACGCTCATATTTGCGCCGAGATGATCGCGGATCACCGCGCCCTGCTCGTATGTTCCAACCGCATCGACTTTTACCAGCCCGTTCGTATGGGCGATAAGCTGCACTTTGTCAGCCAGATCACCTACACCGGACGAACCTCCATTACGGTCGAAACCTCGATCACGCGGATCAGCCGGGACAGGCTGATGACAGCGCTCAGCAACAACTGTGTCTTTACCTTTGTGAATGTCGACGCGCAGCTGAAACTCAGACCTGTGCCGGAAGTCTTTCCAGGCTCTTACGCCGAGGATGAACGGTATCTGGCAGCCTATCGACGTCACCAGGAGTGGAAACACCAGAATGACCGGAGCAAAGAGCCGGATTGATGGAGATGTATTCCTGCCGCAGTCGGGGGTATTCTGATTAGCGACGCCGCTTGCTGTCCGGCACAGCCATGCCGCAATGTCTACTGCGTTCTCTTCATAGAAGGTGCGAAGGCGGGCGGACTAGCCGGAAGCAGCTAATGCCGCCCGTGGAAAGCAGACGCAAAAGAGGGACAGCCTGAGCTGTCCCTCGATAAAGTTGTTGTTTCCAGCTCATTAGAGAGGCTGGATATCGGCAGCCTGCCAGCCCTTTGGGCCCTTGACCACGTTGAACTGCACAGCCTGGCCTTCCTGAAGGCTCTTGAAGCCGCTGGAGCTGATTGCCGAGTAATGGGCGAAAACATCTTCGCCGTTCTGGCGGCTGATGAAACCGAATCCCTTGGCGTCGTTAAACCACTTCACTGTTCCCTGTTCCATATTAGTCTCTTCCTTGTTGGTGCTTCTGATTGCCATGCAGATCAAATCGGTTTCGGTAGATACAGCCATGACAACCAAATTTGCTTCTGTACAGAGTCCAAGTGTATCACTTCTTTCCGAAACCCGGGAAATCATGTAGAAAGTCCTCGTCCGGCATACTTCCGGGCAGCTCCAATCCGCCTCTGTCGATTCTCCCAGGCAGACCTGTATCAACGCGTCAACCCGGCAGATTGTCCTTGGAATCCATGTGCAGCAGGGTCTTCAGTTCAGGCTCCTGCGCGCCGTCCTTCTGACCGGCTGCCAGGGCACCTGAAGGACCCTCATCGGCGTGGTGCTTGCGGTTGCCTATGCGCTGGGCCGAGTAGATGCCCGCATGGCCCGAGAAAAGGTAAGCAAACACACACGCGATGCCGGCATACGCCCCGGCTTCTCCGCCAAAGAGCTCGACTGCCATGAAGGTGGAAGCGATGGGCGTATTAGCCGCGCCGGCAAAGACGGCCACAAAGCCCATGCCCGCCAGCAGAGAAGGTGGCAGCGGAAGAAAGTACGACAACGCATTGCCGAGCGTCGCGCCGATGAAGAATAAGGGCGTGACTTCCCCACCCTTGAAGCCTGCGCCCAACGTCACTACGGTGAAGAGGAACTTGAGCGCCCACTCCCACGGCGGCTGCCGGCCACCGAACGACTCGAGGATAGTGGGAATGCCGAGTCCAATATAGCGGGTCGTGCCAAGACCCAGGACGCCCAGCGCGACCAGGATGCCGCCCAGAAAAGGACGTAAAGGCGCCCAGGCGACCCGGCTCTTGAAGAGGTGTCCGATCGCGTGGGTGGCTTGGGCAAAGGCCATCCCCACCAGGCCAAAGACGACGCCCGCGGCGGCCGCGCACAGCAGGCCTTTGACATGCAGCGGCGGCGTCTCGGCCACGCGATAGAGGGTGTGCGAGACACCCCACGCGTGCGTGGTCAGGTCGCCGGCGAACGCGGCGATAAAGCACGGCACGATGGCCTCATAGCTGACCGCGCCGATGGCGAGCACCTCAAGGCCAAAAATGGCGCCGGCGAGCGGTGTGCCGAACACCGAGGCAAAGCCGGCACTGATGCCGGCCATCAGCAGGATGCGCCGCTCCAGCGCGCCGAGCCGGAAGGGACGGGCGAGCTGGTCGGCCAGCGAGGCTCCGGTCTGGATGGCGGTCCCTTCGCGGCCCGCGGAGCCGCCGAAAAGGTGCGTGATGAACGTGCCGAGCAGGATAAGCGGGGTCATGCGCAGCGGAATAGCCTGCCGGGGATCGTGAATTTCATCCAGGATCAGGTTGTTTCCGGCTTCGACCGAAGTGCCTAGATATTTGTAGAGACAGCCTACAAGCAGACCTGCAAGCGGCAGCAAGGCAATCAGCCCCTTATGAGCTTCGCGCGTCTGGGTGGCCCAGGCGAGCGAAACCAGCAGGATCGCCGAAGCAGTACCGCCAAGCATGCCGGTCAGGGCGGCAATGGGGATCCAGCGCAGCAGGTAACGCAACACCTGCTGCAGCTCGGATGCGGCTGTACTTCTGGTGAGATTCAACTTGATATCGGACAAAGGACCTCCTGCGGGATGCAGGAGTCATCAGCTGCGGCAGGCACCGCGAGCGGTTTCGGCGAACCCCATCGCCAAAAGCTTTGTGACGTCTACTTTAGCAAACCGCGCAAGGAGCGACAAGCGGCGTATGTGTTCATAGGGAGAGAAGACGGTGCGGTCCCCATGCCAGAACGGGGCCTGTAGAGGCACCCCGCCCTGAAAGCGAAGGCAGGCTTATCCTCTCGCGTTCTCTCCCGCACGCACCACCCGGTAGCTCGCGTTGCCCTTGGACCAAACCAGCAGCAGCAGATCCTTGTCGGCCGGGCTGGCATGCACGTCGCTCACGAACTGGTCCGCCGAGCCTACTGCCTGCCGATCCACTTCAAGAATCACGTCGCCCGGTGCCAGGCCGGCATCGTCGGCCGGGCTGGCCGGACGCACCGTCTGTACGGCCACGCCGCGAAGCGTGTCGGGCAGCTGCAGCTGTTGCCGCACATCCTGCGTAAGATTGCTGACCGCCAGGCCGAGCTTGCCGCTTTGCGGTGCGCCAGGCTCCTCGTTTGCGGCCTGCTGCGTGTTTGCGTGGTACTCGCCGAGCGTCAGGTTGACCGTGCGCGGGGAGCCATTGCGCAGGATGCCGAGCGTGATCGTCTGGCCTGGCGTCTCCTCGCTCACCGCTACCTGGAGGGCGCCGCCGTTGATGACCTGATGGCCGTTGAGCTGGAGGATCACATCGCCGCTTTCAAGCCCGGCACGGCTCGCGGGCGAGTCCGGCGTCACCTGCGCCACGATCGCTCCGGTGGCATCCGGCAGCTTGAAGAACGAGGCATTATCCGGAGTCACATCGTTCATGCTCACACCCAGATAGCCATGGTGCACGCTGCCTGTCTTGATGAGCTGCGTGGTGATCGATTGCGCAAGCTGCGACGGGATGGCAAAGCCCGCGCCGGAAAATGAGCCGGTGTTCGACAAAATCCAGGCGTTGATGCCGATCAACTCGCCATGCGCGTTGACCAGTGCGCCGCCGGAGTTGCCGGGGTTGATCGCCGCGTCGGTCTGGATAAAGGCACCGGGCTTGCGCGCATCGTCCGAATACGGGTTCTGCCGATTGATCGCGCTGATGATGCCCCGCGTCACCGAGTTCTGGAAGTAGCCGAACGGACTGCCGAAGGCGAGCACCGTCTGGCCGGGCTTGAGCGTGGCCGAATCGCCCCAGGGAATGCTGGGCAGGTTATGACCATCCACCTTGATGACGGCCAGATCGGTGAGCTTGTCCGTGCCGATCACCCGCGCATTCAGGACGCGCCGGTCGTTCAGCGTGACCTTGATGTTGATCGCGCCCTCGACCACATGGTTGTTGGTGACGATGTAGCCGTCCGGCGAAAGGATGACGCCGCTGCCGATGCCGCGTTCGATCTGCTGCTGCTGCGGCTGCTGTTGCCGTGGCCCGCCGTTGCCGAAGAACTGCCGCAAGCCCGGAGGAAGCTGCATCTGCCCCGCGCCATCTTCCTGGCCTTCTTCGGAGGTCTCGTGGGCGCCACCGCGCGAGGAGACTGCCACGTTGACTACTGCCGGCGAAACCCGGGATGCGACCGTCTCGACCGCCTGGTCGAGCGAGACCAGAGCGGCCACGCTCGAGTCGTCAAGCGGACCGGCCGCGCTGGCTGCATGCACGTCGACCGCATGATGGAAGAACATGCCGCCGGCCAGCAGAAGTGCCGCAAACGAAGCGGAAGGCAGAACGAAGCGCCGGGTAGAAGCGACAACTAATTTATTAGTTCCAAGAGACATGGCAGTCCTCAAAGTGCGTTGACGGTTAGAGTTGCAGGAGGAGAAAGCTGCCCGCCCTGGGGAGGGAGCCCGTAGAGGAAGTCGGAACGACTGCCGGAGAAACGCGCATGTCGAACACTGTGACGACAACGCGGGGACGGGTCGAATCTTCGTCGTCATACGTCACAACCCAGGAGGTCAACACATACGGCGCCTGCTCGCTCCGGGCGGACATCCGCGGAGAGCCACGTCGCGGAACGGTACCGCCCGAACGCGTCCCCTTGCCGCTGCAGGCACGTGCTTTCACCCGCTTGATCGGCCCCGGACCTGGCATGTGCGCAACGGCCTCGATCACCCGAGGCCTGGATGGGTCAGCCACCTGCCTTGCATTGCCGACCATAGCCGCAGGAGCAACAAGGGCCGGTTCCGCAGCCACCTGCAGCAGCGGCGAGGGCGTGACGAAGGAGACCAGGTGCGGGGTTCGGGAAAGACCGGCAAACGCAGCCATCAGCGAGGCGATCACCAACGCGGCCGACAGGCCGGCCCGGCGCCGCGGCACACTGCGGTAGCTGAGGATGCTGTGCACCCGTCGCGCCAACTCGGAACGACGCTCCCACGCACCGAGGGCAAGCGAAACCTGACGGGCCAAGGAACTTTGCTCCGCCAGATGCACCAGGCACGAGGCATAGGACTTCGGCGCGGACGTTGCTTCCAGGACCTTTTCGTCGCATGCAAGCTCACGCTCGAAGGCGAGCCTGCGATCGATCCAGAGCAGCGCCGGGTTGAGCGGAAACAGCACCAGAGCGAGCTTCTGCAGCAGGTTTCGCCAGTCGTCGCCACGGCGGAGATGTTCCATCTCGTGCATCACGATCTGGTCCATCTCGGACGCAGAAAGTGTGGCAAGCAGCGCGGCAGGAATAAGGATGCGCGGAGAAAAGAAGCCGATCACGCTGGGTCTCTGCACGTCGGCGGAGGTGCACAGCACGGCAGACCGCGATCGCCCAAAGGGTAAAGGCACGGCCAGACGCGCGACCCCCGGCACAGGCTCTGCGGCAAGCCAAAGTGCACGCAGATGAATCACGTTCAGCAGCAACCGGCAGCCACGCACGAGCGCCAGGCTGAGCCAAAGCACGGCCAGCGCGGCAGTCCAAGCCGGCGCAACCCGGATGGTGTGCCCCGCGGCCAACCCGTGCACGTTCTGGGTTGCCGGAAGGAACTCGCGAACCGAGAGCACGGCGATGACGAGCAGGACCGCGGACCAGATCATCGAACGGCTGGTCGCCTTCATCCGAGGCAGCAAACGCAGGGCGAGAGCGACGGCGCTCAGGAGCAGCGAAGCACGCAAGGCGTCCGAAACCAGCGATGAGGCCAAGTACTGCGAAAAGTGCAGAAAGGCGTACGTGGTCATGGCGTGTTCCCCCGATCATCGGGAGCAGAGGCAATCGCATCCTTCAAACGCTTCAACTCTTCCGGGGTAAGTGCTTCGTCTTGAATCAACGAGAGCAATAGCCGTTCGCGCGAGTTGCCGAAAAAGCGCTGCAACATGTGACGCACTTCCGACCGGCTGGCTTCCTGCTCGATCACACAGGCCGTATACAGAAAGGCCCTGCCCACCTGCCGGTGGCGCACATAGCCCTTGGTCTCGAGAATGCGGACTGTGGTGAGCACCGAGGTATAAGCCAGCGAGGACTCCGTCGGGATCGCGGCTACCAGATCGGCGACCGCGCACTCACCGCGCAGCCACAGGATCTTCATCAGCCTGAGTTCGGCTTCGGTCAGCGTGTTGGAGCGTTTACGGGGCATGAAGGTGGCGAGTCGGTGCCTCTCTGTCGAACAGGACAACACAGGATAGACGTGAAACTAATAGCTTAGTTAGCAGGCTGCAAGTTGCAGCGGCATCGCTCCGAAACGGAGGCAGTTCAGCCTGAACCCGGGAAGTCTTCTTGCGGGAACAAATTTCAGGGCCCAGGAGCCGCGAAAAACTTTGCGATGGAGCCACTCACGATATAAGGTAAGTTGAACGCGAAGGGCAACTCATTTGTTTGCTCTCGCTTCGTATATTCTACAAACATCAGGTCCTGGGTAGGTCAGCGACGCTGCGCCTTGCTCGCCTTGGTCCGCTCTTAGGGTCGGTATTTCTGCCACGCGGCAACGTCAGGTGAGGATGCAAGCGGATGGTCGAAGCAGTTGTACTTTGGAACGAGCCGAACAATCTCTCGCATTGGAACTTCCACCTGGACCGGGGCTGGACACGTTTCGCCGAGATGGTGAAGGCCGCCTCCGTCGCGATTCGCAAGGTAAACCCGCACCTCACCATTGTTCTCGGCGGCGTCTCCTCCGCCGATGTCGACTTTTTGAAGCGGCTCAAGGAACTCGGAGTGATGGACTATGTGGATGCTGTAGGCATTCACGGCTTTCCGCTCGATTGGAACCACTGGCAGCTTACGGACTGGCCAGCCAAGGTAGCCGAGGCGGCCGCCATGAGCGGCAAGCCAGTCTGGGTGACGGAGGTTGGAGTCTCCTCTTTCGGTGCCGAAGAGGTGCAGCAATTCGGCCTCGTGCGCACGCTCGAGCTGCTCAAAGGGTGCGTCGAGCGCATCCACTGGTATAGCCTTTTCGACCTGCCGCCAAGCTGGCCCGCCGAAACGCGGCACAAGGAGGCGGAAGGCTCCTCCTACTACCGCCACTATTATCTCGGCTTGCTGCGCGCTGACGGCACCCCCAAGCTTTCTGAGAAATATTTTCCGACGGATGGCTCCGCCGGTCTCTGCCAGTGGTTCCATTTTGAAGATCCCCGGCTTGACGAGGCGGTCGAGTGGATGCACGGCCATGGCGTCCGGTATCTGCGCACCGGGCTCAGCTGGGCCGACTCCTACCGCCCCAACGCCGAGTTGTGGTTCGACCGGCAAATGGAGGCACTCGCGCCGTTTCGCGTCGCCCTTACCCTGTGCTTTACCCCGGCGCATCTCGGTCTTGAAGAACACCACACCAGCCCGCCCATGGATCCGGCCGCGTTTGCCGACTTCGCCCACTGGGCAGTAACCCGCTATGCGTCCCCTGCGCCGATCGTTGAGGCAGACCAGGTTCTCGAGGAGACTTCCGCAAGATGAGCAAGATCAAGAGATCACGACAAATCCTCATCACCGGAGGGGCCGGCTTCGTCGGCTCCCACCTGGCCGATGGTTTACTGGCGGCCGGGCACAACGTGCGTGTGCTGGATGACCTGACCCCCCAGGTGCATGGCGACGGGCCGCCCGACTACCTTTCGCCCGAGGTTGAGCTCATCGTCGGCGATGTACGCGACCCCAACCTGCTGCGCTCCACGCTCGAAGGCGTGGACGTCATCTACCACTTTGCCGCGACTGTTGGCGTCGGGCAATCCATGTACGAGATCAGCCGCTACATGAGCGTGAATACGCAGGGCACGGCAGAGCTGCTTCAGGCGATCCTGGATACGAAAATGCCGCTCGAGAAGCTGATCGTCGCGTCCTCGATGTCAATCTACGGCGAGGGGCAATATGTCTGCTCCGATTGCGGCAAGGTCGAGTTCCCTGCCGTCCGCCCGGTTTCGCAACTGAAAGAGGGCCAATGGGAACTGCATTGCACCGTGTGCAGCGGAATGCTGGTGCCCCGCCCTACGAGTGAAGACAAGCCGTCGGAGATCAATTCGATCTACGCCCTCTCCAAGCGCGATCAGGAGCAGATGTGCCTGATTTACGGCAAAACGTATGGTCTCCCGGTCACCGCACTGCGCTTCTTCAACATTTACGGAACAAGGCAGGCGCTTTCGAATCCGTACACCGGGGTCGCTGCCGTGTTCGCCGCCCGCCTGCTGAACGGCAAGGCCCCGCTCGTGTTTGAGGATGGCGAGCAGATGCGCGACTTCGTGAGCATCCACGACATCGTCCGGGCCAACATGCTCGCCATGGACCGGCCGGAATCGGACGATCAGGTCATCAACATCGGGGGCGGGGTACCCATCAAGATCCGCGAGGTGGCCGAAATCCTGGCCGCGTCCATGGGAATCGCCATGCAGCCCGTCATCACCCACAAGTACCGCGCGGGCGATATCCGCCACTGCTTTGCCGACCTGACCAAGGCACGCAAGCTGCTCGGCTACGAGCCCCAGGTGACGCACGAAGAGGGTTTCCGCGAACTGGCTGACTGGCTGCGCGGCCAGAAGGCCGAGGACAAGGCGGAAACGATGCTCCAGGAACTGAGCACGCACGGACTGACCGCATGAGTGCCGAGCGGAGAATCCTCATCACCGGCGGAGCCGGCTTCGTAGGCTCGAACCTTGCGGAGCGCCTGCTTGCACGGCCTGGCACCCACGTGCGGGTCTTCGACAATCTAGCCAGGCGTGGTGTCGAGCAGAACCTTGCGTGGCTCGAAACTGTCGCGGGTAGCGAGCGCCTGGACTTTGTCGAAGGCGATGTTCGCGACGCGCCGGCTGTGGCCAAGGCTGCAGGGGACGCGACCGAGATCTACCACCTCGCCGCCCAAGTTGCCGTAACCACCTCTATCGACGAGCCGCGCGCAGATCTCGAAATCAACATTCTGGGCACGTTCAACGTGCTCGAAGCTGCAAGAAGGTCCGATCGTAAACCCTATCTACTCTTCACTTCTACGAACAAGGTGTACGGATCGCTTGAAGGTGTCGGCGTTCACGCCAGGGGGACACGCTACCAGGCCGACGACCCGGCCTTCCAGGGGGTCGGCGAGCACGAAGCGCTAGACTTCCACTCTCCTTACGGCTGCTCGAAGGGCGCGGCCGACCAGTATGTGCGCGATTACGCCCGCATTTACGACCTGCCCACCACGGTATTCCGCATGTCCTGCATCGCCGGGCCACGGCAGTTCGGCACCGAAGATCAGGGCTGGGTAGCGCACTTCCTCTACTGCGTCCTTGAGGGCCGGCCGATCACCATCTACGGCGATGGCTTTCAGGTTCGGGACATCCTGCACGTGACCGACCTGGTCGACGCCATGGAAGCGGCTTATACGCATCGCTCGACTACCGCAGGCCAGGTGTATAACGTCGGCGGCGGTCTCACGCGCGCGATGTCTATTGTAGAAATGCTGCGTGCGATCGAGCTCGAAACCGGTCGCAGGCCTGACCTTCGCTACAGCGCAACCCGCCCCGGCGACCAGCCGCTCTACATCTCCGACACTGCGCTGCTTGAGCAGCATACCGGCTGGGCAGCCCGGCGCTCGTGCCAGGAGATCCTGCGATCGATCCATCATTTTGGCCTGCAAAACCGCGGCAGCCTGAACGTCCACCGCGCCCCTGCCGCCGCCGAGCTCGTCGCCCAGGAGGTTGCATGAAATACGCTCTCGTTAATCCTTTCTGGAGCTTTGAAGGATCGACTTACTTCGGCTGCGCGGAGCCCCACTTTCCGCTGGAACTCCTTTCAGCCCGGGAGATGCTGCGGACTGCAGGCCATGAGGTTCTGCTCGTGGACGCCTGGATGGATGGGCTTTCGATTGCCGAGGTTCGTGAGAGACTCGACGCTTTCGCCGAAGATTTTCTCGTGGTTCCGACCGCACCTTCTTACCTCTTCTGGCGCTGTCCTCAACCCGAGCTACGCGTGCCTCGCGACTGGCTCGCAGGGCTCGGCCGTACCTCGAAGAAGGTGGTCATCGGGCCTCATGGTTCGGTCACCCCGCTCGCCACACTGCTCAAAACCGGGGCTGACATTGTGCTGCGAGGCGAACCCGACCAGACCCTGCCGCAACTCGCCTCGCTGCCCTGGGAGATGATCGCCGGATGCGTTTGGCGTGACGCCGAAGGCACCATCCACACCAGCCCCGGCCTTGGCGCCACCGACATGCGCGCACTTGGGCCGCTGGACTACAGCGATTACCCTGTCGAGAAGCACCATCACCTGCACCACATCTTTCCCGGCAACGGTGCGGATCACCTGCACCATGGTGCCGAAGTCGAGTTCGCCCGCGGCTGCCCCTACGCCTGTACGTTCTGCAACAAAACCCTCTTCCGCAACAAATACCGTGAGCGCGATCTCGGCAACGTCCTCAGCGAAATCGATCAGCTTTTGGCCCGCGGTGTCGACTACATCTACTTCATCGACGAGATTTTCGGCGTTGGCAAGCAAGTCCGTGCGCTGCTCGAAGAGCTTTCCAGGCGGCCCGTTTCGATTGGCTTCCAGACCCGCATCGACCTCTGGGATGAGGAGTCAATCGACCTGCTGGCCCGCGCGCACTGCGTCTCGTTCGAGTGCGGCATCGAGTCCATTACCGACGAAGGCCGCGACGCGATGAACAAGAACTGCCGCATCACGACCGAGCGCATCGCCGACCTGCTCGTCTATGCCAAGCAGCGCATCCCGTGGGTCCAGGCCAACCTCATCAAAACCCCGCAGGACGACCCCGTGCAGGTAGCCGCCTGGCAGCAGCATCTCAAAGCCCGCGGCGTGTGGGTGAGCGAACCCGTACCGATGTTCCCCTTTCCGGGAAGCCCTGAATATGTGACGACCTTCGGAGCGCAACCGGACGAAACGGCCTGGGAGCGCGCCCACGATTTCTACCTCAAGCTCTTTGCAGACAAGGGCTACAGCGACATCCAGGCCCAGCAACCGCTCAGCCTGGCGGAGCTCGAGCGCCATGGCATGGAGCGGGAGTTGGTATGCGCGTCCTGCTGACCACGGACACCATCGGTGGCGTGTGGACCTTTACCCGTGAGCTGACGCACCATCTGCTGGGCATGGGCCATCAGGTTGCTCTCGTAAGCTTCGGGCGCATGCCAGACTCCGATCAGGCTGCCTGGATTGCCGGTCAGGAAAGCCGGCGCAACTTCCTGTTTGAGGCCTCGGCGCTTCCCCTGGAGTGGATGGAAGGAAACGAAATTGCCATGGAGGGCGAGGCTGTGCTGCAGCAGATGGCGCAGGTTTTCGCGCCGGACGTGCTGCATAGCAGTCAGTTCTGCTTCGGCAGCCTACGCCTCGCTCAAGCCACCGTTGTCACCGCGCATAGCGATGTGCTCGGCTGGGCGGAAGCCTGTGTGCCGGGGGACCTTGCGGACTCCGCATGGCTCCGGCAGTACAAGCGCCTGGTCCAGTCCGGGCTGGAGGGGGCAGACGCCGTGGTCGCTCCCACAGGCTGGATGCTCAACGCCCTTGCGCGCAATTTCGATTTACCGCCGGTGCAGCAGGTGATCCTGAACGGACGCGACATCGACAGTGCGCATACGGAGCAAAGAAAGCTGCAGGCCGTGACTGCAGGCAGACTCTGGGATGCTGCCAAAGGACTCTCGGTGCTCGATGGCATCGCAACTCCCGTGCCGATCGTTGTTGCCGGCGACGCTCAAGGCGAAAGCTCAGAGGCGGCGCGTCATGAGGGCATTCTGTATGCAGGCAAGCTTGCCGAGCGTGACCTCCTCGCCCTCTTTCAGCAGAGCAGCCTCTACGTTGCAACCTCCATCTACGAGCCGTTTGGTCTCGCTCCTCTGGAAGCCGCGTTGTCTGGATGCGCGGTCGTAGCCCGCGATCTGCCTTCGCTGCGCGAGGTATGGGGCGACGCCGCCTTGTACTTTACCGATCAAGCCAGCCTCAGCCAGTGGCTCCGGAGTTTGCACGACGATCCGGCCATGCTGCTGGCCGCGCGCGGCAGGAGCAGCCAGCGCGCCCTGCAGCTTTCCTCGAGGCGGATGGCGGAAAGCTACGTCGCTTTGTATGGGCGGCTGCTCGCCGGCCAGGGACGAACGCAGGAAGAGATTGCGTATGCCTGCTGAAGCCTCTGCCAGCCTGCGCATCGCCTACTTTGCCCACTCGTTGCGGTCGGACTGGAACAACGGCAACGCCCACTTCCTGCGTGGTCTGCTTCGTGCACTCGGGGTTCAGGGCCACCAGGTTACAGTCTTTGAGCCCGCTTCAGAGTGGTCGCTCACAAACCTGCAGCAAGAGCCGCTCGGTAAGGCTTCGCTCGAACAGTTCTCCCGGACTTACCCCGATCTTCATGTCGAAACGTATGACCCGGATTCATCGTGGGAGGGACGCCTCGAAGGCTTTTCCGCGGTCATCGTCCACGAGTGGAACCCACCCGCATTAGCCCGCGAGCTGCTCGCTCGCCGCTCCCGTGCCGGCTACCGGCTTCTCTTCCACGATACCCATCACCGCGCCTCTTCGACGCCAGAGCAGATGGAGCTTTTCGGCCTCGCGCAGTTCGACGGCATCCTGGTCTTCGGCGAGGCGCTGCGCGCAATTTATCGCGAGCGCTTCGGGCTCGGTCGCGTCTGGACCCTGCACGAAGCGGCCGACGTGAGCGTCTTCCACCCCATGCCGGAGCTTGCAAGGACCACAGACGCCGTCTGGATCGGCAATTGGGGGGAAGGCGAACGGTCGACGGAAATCGGCGAGTTCTTCCTGCAGCCCGCAGCGGCGCTCGCCGGCGAAATGCGGGCCAGAATTTACGGCGTCCGCTACCCGGAGCAAGGCCTTGCCGCCCTTGCCGAAGCCGGCGTCCGCTACGGCGGCTACCTGCCCAACCTGGAAGCTCCGCGCGTCTACGCCGAAGCCCGGCTTACCGTCCACATCCCGCGCCAGCAGTACAGCGCCGTGATGGACGGCATTCCCACGATCCGTGTGTTCGAGGCCCTGGTCTGCGGCATCCCGCTGATTTCAGCACCCTGGCACGATTCTGAGAACCTGTTTCGCCCCGGCGACTTTCTCTGGGCTCGCAACGCCGGAGAAATGACCGAAGCCATGCAGCATCTGCTCCACGACACACCCGCAGCGCAGGCACAGGCGCAGCGAGGCCGCGAAACAATCCTCGCCCGGCACACCTGCGCGCATCGGGCGCAGGAGCTTACCGCGATCCTGAAGGAGCTTACCGCATGAAGATTTTTGCCTTCGGCTCCAGCATAGTCTCCTCGTACTGGAACGGCGCCGCTACCTATTACCGTGGTTGTTACAAATACCTGCATCGCCTCGGCCACGAGATCACCTTCGCCGAGCCCGATGCCTACGGGCGCCAGCAGCACCGCGATTCTGACGACTTCTCCTATGTCACTTCACTCGTTTACCAGCCCGGCACGGGTCTCGATGAGATGTTCAGGCGGGCCGCCGATGCCGACATCATCGTCAAGCACAGCGGCATCGGCGTGGACGACGAGACGCTCGAGCGCCGTATCCTTGAATTGCAGCAAACCGCCGCCATCACCTACTGGGATGTGGACGCGCCCGCGACCCTCGCGCGTATGTACGCCAACCCCGGCGATCCCTTCCGCACCCATATGCCTCGCTACGACGCAGTGCTGACCTACGGCGGCGGCCCCTACTGCCAGGAGCACTTTCTGAAGTTCGGTGCCCGGGCCTACTTCAGCATGTACAACGGCCTCGACCCCGAAACCCACTACCCAGTCCCGCCCGATCCCAGCCTCGCCTGCGATGTGGCGTTTCTCGGCAACCGCCTTCCGGATCGCGAATTGCGCGTCGAAGAGCTCTTCCTGCATGCCGCGGAGCTCGCGCCCGCAAGCCGCTTCCTGCTGGGCGGCGAAGGCTGGGGCGACAAGTCGATGCCGGCGAACGTACGCTACATCGGCCACGTTCCCACGGCCGACCACAACCGCGTCAACTGCTCGGCCGGCATGGTCATGAACATCAATCGCGCGTCCATGGCCGCTTCTGGCTTCTCCCCGCCGACGCGCGTTTTCGAAGTTGCCGGCGCCGGCACCTGCCTGCTTTGCGACGACTGGCCCGGCATCGACGACTGCTTTGAGCCGGAAGAGGAAATCCTCGTCATCCGCAACGGCCAGGATGTCGTCGACGCCCTCGCCCGCTACAACGACGCGGCACGAACACGCATCGGCCAGGCATTCCACCGCCGCGCACTGCGCGACCACACCTACGCGCAACGTGCTTTGCAGGCCGAAGCAGCCTTCAAGTACTGCCTCGCCACGCGCGCGGAGGCCGCTGCCGCGCGATGAAGATTGTCGTTTACGGTCTTACGGTCACGTCTTCCTGGGGCAACGGCCACGCCACCACCTACCGCGCGCTGCTCAAGGCGCTGGCCCGGCGCGGCCATCAGATCCACTTTGTCGAGCAGGATGTGGAGTGGTACCGCAGCAACCGCGACCTGCCGCACCCGGCGTTCTGCCAGGTGCATCTTTACGGCGATTGGGCTGCGAGCGGCAGCGCCTTGCTCGCCCTCAGCGCCGACGCCGATGTCGCTCTCGTCGGCTCCTACTTCCCCGATGCGATCGCCACTACCCGCGGCCTGCTCGCCCGGGCCCGCTGTCCCATCCTGTTCTACGATATCGACACCCCCATTACCATGCACGCCCTGCGCGACAGCGGCCGCACTTCCTACCTGGAGGCCGCGCTGATCCCAAACTACGCGGCTTATCTCAGCTTCACGGGCGGTCCCGCGCTTCAAGAGCTCGAGCAGCGGTTCGGCGCGCAACGTGCCATTCCCTTCTTCTGTTCCGTCGATCCTGAAATCTACCATCAGGCGCGTCAACAGGCGGAGTTCCGTTGCGACTTCAGCTATCTGGGCACCTACGCGCCGGACCGTCAGCCCAAGCTGCTGGAACTGCTCAACACGCCGGCCCAGCAGCTGCCTGAGCGTTCCTTCCTCGTCGCCGGCCCGCAATACCCCCATGACACCCGGTGGCAAGCCAACGTTCGGCAGATCACGCACATTCCGCCGCACGACCACCCTGCCTTCTACTCCTCCAGCCGCTTCACCCTCAACCTCACCCGCGACGACATGGTCGCCGCCGGCTACTCGCCCTCCGTCCGGCTGTTCGAAGCCTCCGCCTGCGGCACGGCCATCCTCTCCGACGCCTGGCCCGGGCTCTCAGACTTCCTCACACCAGGAGAAGAGATTCTGCTGCCTGTAGATGCCTACGAGGTAGCCTGTATCCTCAACGATCTGCCCGAAGCCGAGCGCCTCCGCCTGGGCCAGCGCGCGCGAGAACGCATTCTCGCCGAGCACACGGCCGACCACCGGGCGCAGCAGTTCGAGCGCATCGTCGCCGAGTGCGCGTAGAGCAACGTAGTCGATGGTCGGAAGGGCAGACAACAGTAACAGCAGATTTCCTGCGAGAATGAGAACAAGAAGAAGCTCTCATCGTTCAAGCGGCAGCTCCGCCAGGCTCACCACGCACAGCGTAGGTCCCTCAGCAGCCAGCGACTCCAACGAAAAGATTCCGGTCGCCACCGCAATCACATCGAGCCCATTATCCCGAGCCGCTCGAATATCTTCAGGCGTATCCCCCACCACGCAAATCCTCGCTCCCGGCCCCGCAAGCTCCTGTGCCTGCGCCATCGCACCACGAAACGTCTCCCGGCGGTACTCACAGGCGTCGCTATAGCCGCCGAAGTCGAAGGATTCCAGCAGGCCCGCATGCCTCAACTTCGCACGCCCGATGCCTTCCAGGTTGCCCGTCGCCACCCCAAGCAGCTTGTTCCGCCCTCGCAGGTAGCCGAGGACCTCGCGCACAGAAGGCAGAACCGCAATATCGAAGTCCGCTGTTCGGGCCTCCACAAAACGGCACATGGCCTCCCGCATTTCCGGCAAGCGTGGACGCCAGATGTCGCCGCTCACCCCTGCAAGCGTCAGCGCATCGCGAAGGATGCCGGGATCGGTGTTGCCATGCGCCACCACGCCATCGAGGTTCACGGGCTTGCCCGCAACCGCCGTCAGCGTCTCGCAGAAAGCGAAATAGTGGACCGCATCGGTACAGTGCAGCAACGTTCCGTCGATGTCGAACAGATAGGCATCGTAGCAGTCCCAGCCGCTCGGGTCGTTGGCTGTCATCGAGCTTTTCCTGCCTGCAATGCCTCGACCACCGCACTCACCACGCTGGGCCAATCGCCCGGTGCCGGTTGCCGCACCAATCTCGTATGTGGATACCAGGGCGTGTCTTCGCGCCCCACCTGCCAGCGCCAGTCGGCCTCGTGCTGCAGCATCAACAGCACCGGTTTGCCCATGGCACCCGCAAGGTGCGCGGCCAGCGTATCCACCGTCACCACCACATCAAGGTTGGCAATCGTAGCTGCCAGCGCGACGATTCCGTCGCCACAAAAGACGGTAGCATCCCGCATGCTGTCGAGCGCGGTCCGCGCCTCGCCACCCTGCAGATTCCACCACTCGAAGCCGCTCTCGCTCCACAAAGGCCGCAAGCAAGCCGGCGGCACAGAGCGCATGCGGTTCCACTCTCCCGCCGCCCACACCAGGCCCGCTCTTGGTCCAGTACGCTCGCCCATCTTCAGGGCGGCTTCCCGCACAGACTTATCGGGAAGCGCAAGGTATTTAGCGGCGAGCGGCAGTTCACATGCCTGGCTGCGAAATACATACGGCAGTTCCACAACTTCGATCTGGACGTCCCACTGCGGCGTCTCCGCCGGCGCACCCTCGCCCCAGGTCACTACCTCGTCCACTCCAGGGAACAACGGAGCGAGTTCGACCAGCCGGGGCGGCACCTCCCACACCACACTGGCCGCCCGCGCCTTCAGCAAGGGCGCATAGCGGAACATCTGCACTGCATCCCCGAAGCCGTGCAGGCAGCGCACGATCACTCTACGCCCGTCGAGTGCTTCTCCGTTCCAGAAGCGATGCTCGTCCGCGACACCGCGCGCCCGGATTGCATCGCTGCGCAGCCACGCACGTTCCAGGTCACCCTCCAGCATGGCAATCATCCACCGGCCCGCGTCGCAGCGGTTCGGATGCGCACCTGCTGCATGGGCATGCTGAAACATTCCGGCGGCGGCGGCAAGCCTGCGTTCAGCCAGCAACGCTTCGGCATGCTCTATAAGTTCCTCCGCGCTAGCCATCGAGGGAGCGCCCGTGCTCGCCAAGAAAGCGCAGCGCCTCACGGTAGCCGTGGAGCGTGCCGACATCCACATATGCCTCGCCACAACGCACTCCGACCGCGCCGCCGCCTTCAGCCAGGTACGCATTCACGAGCGTTCCCAGGTACTCGTCGCGTCTTTCCGGCCGGCACCAAAGCTCGTAGAGTGCATGGTAGACCGACCCCGGCATGCGGATCGCTCCCCAGATCCAGTGCGACCGCACCTGCGCCTGCTTCACGTCGATCGCCAGCACCGCGCCTGCCTCATCCAGCAGCACGGCGTCGAAGAACTCCGGATGATCCACCGGAAACAGCAGAAAGGCAAGCGCATCAACGGGCAGTCGAGCAAACCCATCCTCCGGCGTCCAGATCGTGTCCGGCAGCCCGATCAGCACGGCGTCCTCAACGCCCACAAACGGTGCCGCCCGAAACACGGCGTCGCAAAGCCCAAGCGGCGAGGGCTGCACGACATAGGCGATATCCGCGCCCCACAGCCGGCCGCCGAAGTACTGCACGATATCGGCCTTTTCGGGCGAAATGACGAAGCAAAGCTTGCGCGCACCGGCCAGGATCATGCGCTCCACGAGATACTCACTCACGGCCCGTGGACGTTCCTGCCCGGCCTCGATCCTGCTCCCTACGGGCAGCAATTCTTTCGAAAACGCCAGCGGCTGAATCCTGCTGCCCGCGCCGGCCGCCGGAATAATGCCCCAGATTGAAGGGGTTCCGCTCACAGACCTGCCCCCACGAGCGAGCCTTGCCGTACCGCCTCGCACAGGGTTTCGAGTTCCTTCACCCGGCACTCTCCCGTATGCTCCGCCAGCGTTCGTGCACGGCCTGCTTCGGCCACCCGCCGCAGCTCTCCGTCGGAAAGCGAAAGTGCGTTTACTACATCCTCGGCAGTGCTCACCGGCAGCACTTCCGACCCGAGCGCGAAGAACCGATCGAGCCCCTCCCACTCGTCCGTCAGCAGCGGCACACCACAGGCTGTCGCCTCAAACAATCTGCCGGAAGGGCAGAATCCGTAGCTCGCCATCTCGGCGCGGGTCACGTTCAGCGTAGCCCGGCTGCTGGCAAAGAACGCGGGATGCATCTCCGGCGCCACATGCGGAAGCAGGGCCACATTGCCTGGCCAAACCACTGTCTTCGGAAACTGCGCCCCGCCCACCAGGAAACGCTGCTCAGGCAGCCGGGAGGCCGGCTCTACAAACAGCCGCTCGAGCGTCGCCTGCCTGTCAGCCGCATACGTGCCCAGGTACGAAAGCGTCGAGCGCAGGTCCTCCTGAGCCGCCACCGGACGATGCGTTTCAGGGTCTACCGAGCCGTACAGCGGGGCCACCAGCCGCGCGCCGAGCCGGCTCTGCAACTCCGCAAGCGCACGCCCGCCTGTGTAGCTCAGTACAAAGTCAAACTCCCCGAGCCCCTCGTCCGGCAGGTAGTCTACCTTGCCGTGCGTCCGCAGGCCGTGCAGCGTCACCGGGGTATCCAGGTCATAGAAGCTCTTCAGCCTCGCGCCACTACCTAGAATCAATCGGCAGGCCGCGGGTCCATCGGGGCAGTAGCTTGTCGCCATGGCAAGGTCTGCATTCTCCAGATCAAGCCTCGCCTCCGCGCTGACTTCGCTGAAATGCGTGTAAAGCCGCAGCCGCCCATCAGCCGGAAGCTCGCGCAGATCTCGCTGCGCCGCGTAGTACGGTACATCCTTCTCGTAAAACGTTACGGTGTGGCCTCGCGCCAGCATGGCCTTTACCAGCGAGCGCCACAGTGTCGCGTGTCCATTGCCCCACGAAGAGGAAATCGTCAGGCCGAAAATCACAACATGCATACTTGGTCTCGCTCTTTGTGCTCACGCCTCTTTGTTGTCACTCCCGAAGGGAATCTGCGGTTGCTCCCGGTGCTGCCATCGTCCCTTGACGGCGTCCGCTCAGGCTCCCTTGACGCTTTGTACGATGCCTTTCGCCCGCAATCCGGCTTCCGCCTTCGCGAAGTAATCCTCTACCGCACCCTGGGTGCCAATCCATTCGATATACCGGGCAATGCCCTGCTCGATCGTCACCTGCGGCTCGTACCCGATCGTTCGAATGCGGCTGATGTCCGAAATCAGCGAGCGAATCTCCCCCGGCCGGAACTCCCCCCGCGCTAGCGGCTGCAGGTCCACTCCAAGCTGCTTGGCAATGATGCCCGCCAGGTCTCGTACGCTCGTAGCCTGCCCGCTGCCCGCATTCACCGCCAGTCCATCCAGCTTGTCAGTCGTGGCAACCAGCAGATTGGCGCGTGCGATATCTTCCACAAAGCACAGGTCGCGGGTCTGCCCGCCATCCTCGTACATCACGGGCGGCTGCCCGGTCAGAAGGCGTGTGCAGAAAATCGCGATCACCCCCGTATACGGGTTGAACAACGACTGCCGCGGACCATACGTGCACGAGTAGCGCAGCGCCACGGTAGGGATGCCCGTCTGCTTGCCCCACAGCAACACCAGTCGTTCCTGGTCCACCTTGGTCAGCGCATACACGGTCTCGCCGCCACCCGGCGTCGATTCCGGCGTTGGGATCGAGGTCGTCGGCTTGCCGCAGAGCGGGCAATGCACGGCGAAGTCTCCCGCGCGCAGCTGCTCGGCCGGCCGCAGCAAAGGCACCACATGCCCATGCTCCGGGCACTGCGCGGCACCCTCCGAGTACACCGCCTGCGAGCTCGCCACGACCACCTTTTTTATGGGCAGGTTGTGGTCGCGAATCATCTCCAGCAGCTGTGCCGTGCCGAAGCTATTTACCAGCACATACTTGGCCATCTCCGGCATATAGCCGCCGTACGCCGCCTCGTGGAACACGACATCGATATCCTTGAGCGCCGCAAGCATTGTGTCGTAATGCTGCACCTCACCCTGGCGAAACTCGGCCCTGGGATTGATCCACGCAGGCTTGCCGAACTTGTGGGTGTTGGGTTCGAGGTTGTCGAGAATCCGGACCGTCCAGCCTTCGCTGAGCAGCAGATCGACAATGTGGGAGCCGATGAGGCCGGCGCCCCCGGTAACAAGCGCGCGCTTCTGGTGTTCGGGCATTTCTCCATCCTACCGAATCGTGCTGCTTACGTTTGCCACGGACTCGCTTTTCATCATTGCGTCCCTGTTCCGAACGTAAGCCGCAGCCCCGCTTCCCCAAAAATCGGACTCCCCAGCGTCAGGGTGGGGGTGCGCGATACCTGCGGCCGGCGATCGGTCAGGTTCTGCACCAGGAAAAAAGCATCTAGCCGCTTTGTCAGGGAGCGATGACCGGACACATCCAGCGCGAAGAAACGATTGAGCTCGAACTGATTTGCACTGTCATCGAAACTCGCCCCGATCGCCCGTGCGGCGACTGTCACCTCGCCCAGTCGGCTCGTCGCATGCATCTGCGCGGTAAACGATTGCGCCGGCACCTGCGGAATCCTGTTGCCGACCAGCGCAGGCTGGGCTGCAAACTTCGTCACGATGGCATCGGCATACTGGTAACCCAGCGACGCGCTCAATCCATGCGCGACAGCATATTGCAGCGAGGCCTCGACCCCCTGGCTGCGAATCTGCCCGAGATTCTCCCGCATATCGGTAATCGTGGTCGCCGTCTGGGTAAGCAGCACGGCCGAAACGGGACGGTTGATTTCGGTGAAGAAGTAAGTGCCGGTAAACGAAACCTTCTGGCCAGCCGAGCTATAGGCGGAGCCAACCTCGAAGCCGGTGGCGCGCTCCGAGACCAGCCCCGGGTTAGCGAGCGTCGTCTCCTGCCCGACCTGGCCCGTGCGATAGAGTTCATTCTCCGTCGGCGTTCGAAACGCGCGAAAGCCCGAAGCATGCACGTTGAATCGAGGGCCAAAGCTGCGCGTAACACCCGCCCGCGGGCTCAGCACAATTTCCGTACGATCCGGCTGCTGGGTTGCGACGACCGCCGCACCCGGGGTCTTCTGGGTGAATTGCAGGATCGCTAAACTCGACGCACGATCGGCGCGCAGGCTCGCCGCCCCCGACCATGGCCCGGCCTGCGCCAGCACCTCTCCGAAGCCGCCCAGAAAGCGCTGCCGGGCCGTCGTGTCGGCGATGCCGTTTGGCTGACCGGTCGCCAGGGTAATCGGCGTCTCGTTGTCGCCGGCGCGGATATCGCGAAAATCGATCCCGGACACAAACGCCACACGCGCTACATGCAGCGTAGCGTCCGCCGAGGCCCCAAACTCCTGCGTATGCACCCGTTGCAGCCGGCTGAGGCTTTCCGCGTTGCGGTTTACCGCGATCGACGAAAAACTTTGCCGATAGCCTTGCTGCGACCCGAACACGCGCGCGCGTGCTTCCACCGGGCTTGCCTCCGGCGTATCGTAACCGCCAAGATAACGCCAGAACCGCGTCGCATTCGTCTGGTCCGGCGTGCCGTTCGCGCGCGTCTCGTTCAACACGTTTCCCGTCAGGAAGAACCGATCCGTCGTAAAGCCGCGCCGGCCGAGTTCCGCATGCGCAGCCTGGCTCCTCACGTTGGCCGGCGTATCCACCAGACCCGCGACCGCCGGCGCGGTCGGAATATAGCCGTTGGTTCGCAGCGACTGCCCAGCCAGCAGCAGGCTGTATGGACGCGCCACCTGGCTCAGCGTCGCCTGAAGGTCGCTAGTCGTCTGAGCTCCCCCCGCGCCTAAAAGGAAAAGCCGCGTGGGCGCAACGGCCGCGGGCGTTACATCGATTACGCCACCCAGCGCGCTCGATCCATACAGGTCCGAGCCGCCGCCCGTAACAATCGTCACTGCGTCGATATCCTGCGCAGGCTGTTCATTCCAGTGAGTATACCCGCCAAAAGGATCGTTCAGCGGCGCCCCATCCTCGAGCACCAGCGTCCGGCTGGCCGCTGTGGAACCCAGGCCGCGCAGCGAAATGCCTTCGCTGGTCGGGTTCGCCACCCGATTTGGCGCACGGCGAAAAAGCTCGAAGCCCGCATGCTGGCCGAGACTCTCATCGAGCGTCACCGCCGGGTAGTCGTGCAGCTCTGCGGGCGTCAGCGTGTACACCGTCTTGGCCGATTCACCCGGAGGGATCGAGGTCCTGTCCGCCGTCACATCCACCGTTGTCTGCAACGCCGGCACGGCAGGCACCTGGGATACGGCCTGCGACCGCAACCCCACCCAGGCCATCCAAAGCAGAGCGCTTCGCCACGATCCAGTTCTCGACACCCAGGCTTCCCCTTCTCCGGCGCACCAATAGCAAGAGCCCCGGTTCGCGCGGGGCTCCTTGCCAGCTTCACTTGTCCAAGTATATCAATCCGCGCCTGCTCCTTACGCCCGCACGCGAAGTGGATGTAGCCGGCTGAAAGCAATACACTGCTAGAGAGTGATAGCCGTCCGCCCCAGAAAGACCCGGCAGAAGGATGCGATCCGCGCAGCGTTCACGGCTGCCGATCGCCCCTTGTCGCACGACGAAGCGCTACGGCTGGCCCAGCAGCAGGTCGATGGGCTCAGCATTGCGACCGTCTACCGCAACATCCATCTGTTGCTCGAAGAAGGCTGGCTGGTCGCGGTCGATGTGCCCGGCACCACGACGCGTTATGAGACCGCCGGCCGGGCTCATCATCACCACTTTCATTGCAACACGTGCGGCAAACTGTTCGAACTTCCAGGCTGCGACGTCGACACGAGAACCAGATTGCCCCGCGGCTTTCGTGGTACCGGCCACGAGGTCTTTGTCTACGGAGTCTGCGCGGGCTGTAACTGAGAAACATTTCCGCTGCTTGTTCTGGAGAAATCTTCTCGAGATGTCATGCTGGCCATATCGGAAAATTATCATCCTGAGCGGAGGAACGCACGGTTTTGGTGCATTCCGTAGTTCGGCGAAGAACCCCGCCAAAATCCGCTCAAAATGACAATGGGCTTCAAATAGGTGAATCCTTAGTTGCGCATAGGTCAATCCGGCTACCGTCCGGCACTCACGCAATTACTTGGGTTGACCTTTGGCAGCAGCTGCTGCCGTAACCGGCCGTTCGGCGACGTTTGCCTTTTCCTCGCCCGCATCCATGATAGGTGCGCCGATCGCGTTATGTCCCGCCAGTTGATCATGCAGCACCACGTTCAACAGCGACTTGTTCACATGGATCCGGCCGTTGTAGTTGATGAAGCCCATCTTCCGGAAGCGATTCATGAAGAAGCTGACCCGCGAGCGAGTCGTGCCGATCAGATTGGCCAGCGTTTCCTGCGAGATGCGAGGAATCAGCATCTCCGGCTCCCCCGGCTTGCCAAACTCCGCCATCAGGAGCAGGATACGCGCCAGCCGCTTCTCGCTCGAATTGAAAAGCTGGTCGACAAGATCGGCCTGCGTCCGCATACTGCGGGCCAGCAGAAAAGCCACGAAGAGGTCGGAAAAATCATGCTCTTCATGCATCACCCGGATCATCTCGGTGCGTTCGATCCGCAGGGCCGTGCAGTTGGTCATGGCCGTCGCCGTTGCGAGACGAAGGCCGAGAACGGCCGTAATCGCCTCTTCGCCAACGAAGTCTCCTACTTTCAAAAGCGTAATCGTGGCCTCTTTACCCGCCTTTGAGACTACCGTCAGCTTCGCCGAGCCCTTGCGAATGTAGAACACGGCGTCTGCGGAGTCACCCTGCGAAAAGAAGGTCCGCTTCGCCTTCAGTTGGACAACACGGCGGCCGACGCCGGTCGAAGCCAGAAAGGCC
Source organism: uncultured Granulicella sp. (assembly GCA_964282835.1). GTDB lineage: Bacteria > Acidobacteriota > Terriglobia > Terriglobales > Acidobacteriaceae > Edaphobacter. The sequence continues at coordinate 2,170,875 of OZ196157.1, read as the reverse complement.
GCCGGATCGAACACCGTTTCTTGCTCTTTGCCCATGTCGTTCACCGTACATACGTTTCCATAATCGCATGCAGCAGCAATCAGACGGTGAGTAAAGACACCACACGCCTCTTATTCCGGTTCGCCGACCTCCAGATCGATAACTTTAGCCTTGTCGTTATCGAAAACACTGAGCTTCCTCGTGCCAGATCGGCGACCCCGCCAGGTCGCCCAGATGGTGTAATCCAGATCTCCTTCCAGCCGCTTGAACGTGTACGTGCCGGTCTGATCCGTAATGTAGGAACCCACGCTGCCGGTCGCCTCGCTATGTACTTCCACCACCGCTCCACGCAGCGGTTCGTGCTGGTGATTCGTTACCGTGCCCGTAACGTCCCGGGTGATGTGCTGCGCCGGCAAGGGAGCGCTCCAGCCCACAACGAGGCACAGTGCGGAACCCACCATACCCAGAGACACGCGGCGTCGCGTCAGATTCACCTTAGCGCCCCGCCAGGCGCATCTGGTCGATGGCCGGCCGATCCCTGGCGAAGTCAGCTTGCCTGCCTCTACCCGCTACCTTCGTGGGGTCACTCTCCCACACCACGCGGCTTTGCTGCAGCCGTGGGACGGCGGTTGCGCGATCCATCCACATGAAGACATTGCCGCCTCTCTGATTCCATGGATCTTCGAGAACCTTGCCGACCATCGCCAGCAGTGCGGTTTCGCTCGAGGTTTGCCCAACCGCCTCGTCGTAAAGATGATCGTCGAGTTCGCTCGATGCCTTGCCCAGAATCAGGATGCGCGCCGCAGGCCACTGCTTCCTGACAATCTGCGCCGCCGCCCGCAGAGCCGGCGATCCCACCACGTCGCTCAGGACGGCGATCGAAAAAGGGAAGGTGTCCCGCATCAGGTAGACTTCACGCGCACCGTCAGCCCTGGTTACGCAAAAATGCGCTTTGCCGAGCTGAGCCGCGCGTTCTGAATAGCCCAGCGTATCTGGTTCAATCAGCAGGAGTGAAGGGTTTACGTTCGTGTGCCTAGGATCGCTGATGTGCATGACAGGGCCTCGTATCTTCCCTTCTGATCCTGCTCCAGCCGCAACAGCGGATGTGTGCACTTAAGGACACCTGCAGCCCTCTTTACTCTTGTGTGTATCGCATTGCTCAGTAAATCAACGAGCAAGAGCCCAACCTGAGGGGGAGTAAGGGCCTCGACAAGGGTCGAGTGCAGAACGTAGAGAAAGGAACCGCATGGAACACGCTAGTTGTTTGGTCTGCATCTGTGAAACACAAGAGCACACGCAATCCGCCATCAAGAACCTGCAAAGCGCCGGCATCGACATGGAGACGCTCTCGATCGTCACCCGGGAGCTTTCTGCCAACAGCCGCAACGGCGCTCACTACCATGTCGGCGATCAGGAATTCACAATACCTGGTATCGGTACTGTCCTGGTCAACGGGCCTCTCACTTCCTGGATCGTTGCCGCTTTCGAGGGCGTTTCCGGTGCGGGTGGGGTCAGCATCGTAGGCGAGGCATTCGCCGCGCTGGGCATCCCACACGGCAGCATCCTGGAGTACGAAGCTGCCCTGAAATCCGATCGGTATCTTCTCATGGTGCACGGCTCACCGGAGGCTGTGGCCACCGCGGTGAACCTGATCGGCGGTACAACTCACAGCTCCCACACAGTCCACGGTGAGAACGTCTATGATACGGAGCATGTTCCCCAGCTTTCTGCCAAACCTGCTTACCCCCACCAGGTGCGATGACAATGCCCGCCCTCGCAACGAAACCACCTTCCGCGCAGAAACAACCGCCTGCGGACATCCGCCATCTGGCCCTGGTAGATTGCTTCACCAAGGCGACATGGGTCGCGCTTAGCTTCGCGCTGGTGTGTCTCGGTATCGACGCCTACGCTATGTTTGGTTTTCCCCACCACCCAACCTCCCCCGGCAACACGCACGGCGTCACCCTCTTCGCGGTAGCCCTCTGGACGCTCGAAATCGTGCTTGCGCTGCTTGCCTTGTGGCTGGTCCGCTTCGCATTTTCCCGGCCTCCCCGCTTCCCTGGCCAGCCAGAAATACAAGTCGCCCCATAAGAGAGGACTATTGCCCATCCAGACCATCGACAACATCGCCGTTCTGCGAGCCGCCGGCACAGCCGCCATCGCCGACATCTTCGACCAGCTGCACACCCTGCCGCCGGTGCTCGATAACCGCCTTTATCCTGTGCTCGAGGGCAGCGCCTTTGCGGGCCACGCCTACACCCTGGCAGGCGAAATGGCCAGCTACTCCGGGGGAGATCGCCTGAAGCTGGAGGCAATCGACGGCATGCCACCAGGAGCTGTGGCCGTATGGGCCGGCCAGGATGCGGAGGGTGTCTGCTGCTTCGGCGACCTGCTCGCAACTGCCATGCGCGTGCGCGGCGTCGCGGCGGCCGTCGTCGATGGCGGAGTGCGTGACGTACGCTTTCTACGCCAGTGCGGGATGCCGGTCTTTGCGCGCTACCGTACGCCGGCCCAGGGAATTGGGCGCTGGAAGGTGACGGCTTATCAGACATCCGTCAGGCTGCGCGGTGCCCTCTGCGAGTGGCTGGTCGTTTCGCCCGGCGACCTCCTCGTGGGCGACGACGACGGAGCCATCGCGATTCCACAAGCGATGATTGCCCAGGTGGCGGCAGCGGCCACTGAAATCTCGCAGACGGAAAGCAGCGCCCGTCACGATATCAAAGAGGGCATGCCCCTCCTGCAGGCCATCGCCAAATACGGTCACCTCTAGCGCTTGCTGTCCTCAATCTAGGCGGATGGATTTTTCAACACCATCGCGATCCCCATGCCGCCGCCGATGCAAAGACTCGCCACGCCATAGCGCTTCCCTCGCTTGCGTAGCGCGTGCAGCAGAGTGACAACAACGCGTGCCCCGGAGGCACCGATCGGATGACCGAGCGCGATCGCTCCGCCGGAAATGTTGACCTTCTCCGGTGCGAGTTTCAGTTCGCGAATCACGGCCATGGATTGCGAGGCAAACGCTTCGTTCAGCTCAAACAGATCAATCGAGCCAATATCGAGACCGGCTCGCCGCAAGGCCTTCGGCACCGCGGAAGAAGGCCCTAGGCCCATCAGCGCAGGGTCGACCCCCACCGTTGCGTAAGCGGCAATCTCCGCCAGCGGCTCCAGACCGTGAGTCTGCGCATAGCTCTCCGTGCACAGCGCAAGCAGGGCGGCGCCGTCGTTGAGCCCGCTCGCATTGCCCGCCGTCACGGTACCGCCGGGCAGGAACGCCGGCTTCAGCTTCGCCAGCGCTTCCATGCTGGTGTCGGCACGGACGCTCTCATCCTTGCTGACGACGATAGGACCCTTGCGCGAGGGCACCGTTACCGGCACAATCTCTGCGTCGAAGTAGCCGCTGGCCTGCGCCGCAGCCGCCCGGCGATGCGTCTCGAGCGCAAAGGCATCCTGCTCCTCACGCGTGAGATTGAACCTGGCGGCAACATTTTCCGCCGTAATCCCCATGTGGTATTTGTGCGTCGGATCCGTAAGACCATCGAGCACCATGCTATCGATCAGCGTGGTATTGCCGAGCTTGTGACCGATTCGCATGCCTTCCACCAGAAACGGCGCTCTGGACATATTCTCCGAGCCACCCGCCAGGTAAAACTCGCCATCACCCGCCTGCATGGCCTGCACGGCGCTGATGATGGCCTGCATGCCGCTACCGCACACGCGGTTCACCGTCTGGCCCGGAACCGCGATGGGCAGACCGCTGGCCAGCGCAACCTGGCGCGCGGGATTCATCCCTTGCCCGGCTTGCAGAACGTTGCCGAGTACGACATCCGCCACATCTTCCTGGACGAGCCCGGCGAGAATCTCCCGGGCTACGACTGTCGCCAGCTCCACAGCCGGCACATCCTTGAAGGCACCGAGAAAACTTCCAACTGCTGTGCGGCGTGCGCGAACAATGACAGTCTTCAAGCAAGTACCTCCTCTTGGTGAGCATGCACGGTGGCTTCCGTGGCCTGCTGCACCTGCTCCAGTGTGACTCCGGGGGCAAGCTCGACGAGCGAGAACCCCTCTTCGGTGACGTCCAGAACACAAAGCTCCGTGATCACACGGTTCACGACACCCTTGCCTGTAAGCGGCAAAGTGCAGGCGCGCAGCAGTTTCGGTTTGCCGCCCGGCGCCGTGTGCTCCATCAGGACGACGACATGCCGCACGCCCGCGACAAGATCCATTGCGCCACCCATGCCCTTCACCCGCTTGCCCGGAATCATCCAGTTGGCAAGGTCACCGTTTTCTGCCACCTGCATGGCGCCGAGAATCGCAATATCCACATGGCCGCCGCGAATCATCGCGAACGATTCCGCGCTCGAAAACATGGCGGCTCCGGGCAGATACGTCACCGTTTCCTTGCCGGCGTTGATCAGGTCTGCATCCACCTGGTCGCGCGTCGGGTACGGACCGATGCCCAGCAGGCCGTTCTCCGATTGCAGCGTAACGCTCATGCCCGCCGGGATGTAGTTCGCCACCTGAGTCGGCATGCCGATGCCAAGATTTACGTAGTACCCATCGCGCAGCTCCTGCGCGGCCCGCTGTGCCATCTGCTGCCGATCCCATGCCATGCTAGTTCTCCCTCGTGGTCACACGCTCAATATGCTTGGCAGGCTCAGGATGATGGACCACGCGCTGCACGTAAATGCCCGGTGTATGAATCTGCGCGGGATCCAGCTCCCCGGCCTCCACCAGAATCTCTACTTCCGCAACCGTAGTCTTGCCGCACATGGCCGCTCCGGGATTGAAGTTCTGCGCCGTATGCCGATAAATCAGGTTGCCGTGCTTGTCGCCCTTCCAGGCTTTCACCAGGGAGACATCGGCGCGGAGACCAAGCTCGAGGATGTAGGTCTGCCCGTCGAAATCCTTGTGTTCTTTGCCTTCCGCAACCGCGGTTCCGACGCCCGTCCTGGTATAGAAACCCGGAATGCCGGCGCCGCCTGCGCGCATGCGCTCGGCAAGTGTGCCCTGGGGGCAGAACTCTACCTCGAGCTCGCCGGTAAGGTACTGGCGTTCAAACTCTGCATTCTCCCCCACATAGCTGGAAATCATTTTTCGAATCTGTCGCGATTCAAGCAGCGTACCCAGTCCCACGCCATCGATGCCCGCATTGTTGCTGGCAACCGTAAGCATCTGCGGCCCAAGTTCTCGAAGACCGGCGATCAGCTTCTCAGGAATGCCGCAGAGGCCAAAGCCGCCAATCGCCAGAGTCATGCCATCTCCGACAATGTCGCGCAGTGCGTCGGTCGCATTCGGCCACACTTTATTCATGCAATGATTCCTTTCAGGGATGTGCAGGATTTCTGCTGGCAACAACGTATGCGCAGGAAAGGTTCACTCTGGCTGAGCGGCTCGTCCCATCTTCCAATCGCCCAATCGTTCCTCGGGCGTTCACTCCCGCAACACAGGTGTTTTGCCGAACACGTTCAGCGTGAAGTCTGATGCAGACCACACAAGATTGTCAAGACGTTCTGTATTGCCAGTCGTTCAGCGGTACCAGGCTATTTCCTACAACGGCAGAGCGGCCTTCCCGCCAACCGGTCGATTGCGGCCTTGTGCAACCGGCTCAGGAGTTTTCACCTCGCTCACGGAGCCCCGTTTCAGGCCATCCGTTAGGAGTTGCACCATGCGATCGAATTCGCGCATGCCGTCACGCCACTCCGGACGAGGGGAGGAAGCCAGCCACCAGCGGACCGAAGCCGCAAACATAAAGAAGATATACCGGCTAATTACTTCCGGACTTTCTTCCGACTTGAGCTCTCCCGTTTGCTGGCCTTGCGCCACAAGCTCCGCGTACCCGTCCAGCAGCTTGTTGCGAAACATCAAATAACGATCCAGGTGCATGCCGGGCGACATCACCACAATTTCGCTCAACAAAATTCGTGAGAGGACCGGTTCGCTCGCGAAGAGGCGATAGTAGTGTTCCGCAACACTGCGCAGCTTCTCCGCAAACGTCTGGTAAGCCCGCGGCGCCGTCAGCGCCAGATCCACCACCTTGGACACATCTTCGTTGAAGATCAGGTAGATCAGGTCACGTTTATCCGTCACATGGTTGAACAGCGCACCCACGGTTAGGCCGGCCTTGGCGGCAATCTGCCGCATCGTTGCACGATCGTAGCCAAGCTCGGCAAACAGCTCGCGTGCCGCCACCATAATCCTGTGCTGACTCTCCTGCTTCGAGAGCTCCCGCACACCAGTCCGTCGTTTGGCTTTACGCACCTTGGATTCTTTGCTTTCTAACACTGCTTCGGTAGATGACATCGTCAAACCTTTCTTTTACCGAGCAATCTGATCCGGCGTAACGCTGGCATGCGACTCTCTGGCGAGTCACGCGAACGCGAACGCGACGACCCCAGTTTACCTTCCCTACAGACTCTTTTCGGTGCATTGAGGAAGACCAGCCGCGTTCGTCAGCAGGGGCTGCCAGCACGGCCCGCAAGACAAATGGTTGGACTAAGGCGCCTCTCTATCTGACGTTGTTCACGAACACGTTCACCAGCTCTTTCCAGAACACAATGTGGGCGCAGTGGGAAGAGTCCGTGGTGTCGGCGTCAGAAATCGAGGAAGGCTAGTTGGAGGTGTTTCGAAGTGCTTGGCGGAATGGCTCCTGAGGTAGGACTCGAACCTACAACCCTTCGGTTAACAGCCGAATGCTCTGCCATTGAGCTACTCAGGAATGACTTTCTTGCTTGCCCGGCTCCGCGTCAGCACAGCGTCGCCTTCATTGTTATAGCAAATCCCCTCACCTGGGTCAAAACGGGCTGTTACGGGAACAGCAGCACAGCCAGGTTGTAGCTTGTAAATGGACCCTGCTTGCCGTTCTTGCAGGCACCCACCGCTACCTGATGGTATTTGCCGCTCGCCACACGAGAGGTTAATTCAGGCGGCAACTGGTCGATGTCCGCCGACGTATACCGCATCACAAACCACGGCTGCCGCCCACCTGCATACCCTTCTTCCATCGCGCAAGTCTGCCTGGCTTCGCCCCGGTTGTTCGTCAGCATCAAGCCCTTCTGCGTCAGCAGGCCACCCACAGTTTCCTCCTGCTGCTCGAGTGAAAGCGTCTGCACGGTGCGACCAAAATCCTCCACTGCGTAATATTCGCCCTGATCCCGAATCACTGAAATGCCCACCGCATCCACGTTCGGGTCCAGCAGATTCCTTCGATGGCCCGGCGAGTTCATCCACAGGTTGTGAATCTGCGCTGCGTTCGGCGCTTCCGCCACGTTCTCCGAGATCATCGAAAAGTGAGCACCCGCTTCACCCGCCCGAGCCGCCAGATCGGCTTCGCCCGAAAACTGGTGCGAAATCTCGCCATGCCTCACCATCTCGTAAGCATGCTGCCGCGCTGCCGCTTCCAGGTGCGCGTCGCGATGCACAGGCCCCAACCCCCGCGTCGCCCGGTCCGCGTTGGCCGCCGCCACCAGGTACTGCTCCGCTACAGACTGCACCGGCATCTGCGCCCAGCCGCGCACACCCGCAAGCAACGCCACCACCAATCCCAGCGCCCAAAATCTCATAAGCCTCTAAACGCACTTCCCGCGCAATTGTTGCCACCGCTTCTAAAATCGTCCGCGCACCGCATCCCAGGTCCGCGCGATCCCCTCTTCCAAGGCGATCCTGTGCCTCCATCCCAGCGCTTCGATCTTTGCCACATCCATCAGCTTGCGCGGCGTCCCATCCGGCTTGGTCGCGTCGAACACCAACCGGCCCGCGAAACCCACCGCCTTTGCCGCCAGCCTCGCAATTCCGCGATCGTCACATCTTCGCCTGTCCCGATATTGATCAGCGGCGGCTCCGTCTCACCCAGCAGCGATCCATAAGGCGCCTCATCCAGTTCCAGTAGAAACACGCAAGCCTCGGCCAGGTCTTCCGAGTGCAGCAACTCCCGTCGCGGCGTCCCCGTCCCCCAGACCACAAGCTCCGCAGCACCCGCCTTTTTCGCCTCCGACGCCTTGCGCAGCAACGCCGGCAACACATGGCTGCTCGCCAGATCGAAGTTATCGTTCGGCCCATAAAGATTGGTCGGCATCGCGGCCACATACCTCGTGCCGTATTGCCGGTTATAACTCCAGCACATCTCGATGCCCGCGATCTTTGCCAGCGCATAGGGCCGGTTCGTCGGCTCCAGCGGACCCGTCAGCAGGCAGCTTTCCGGCATCGGCTGCGGCGCCAGCTTGGGGTAAATACAAGACGATCCCAGGAACAGCAGCCGATCCACCCCGTTCCTGTAGCTTGCCTCGATCACGTGGTTCTGGATAGCCAGATTGTCGCGAATAAAGTCCGCCGGATAGCTGTTATTCGCCAGGATGCCCCCAACCTTCGCTGCAGCCAGCACCACATACTCAGGCTTCGCCTCAGCAAAGAACTTCTCGACCGCCACCTTGTCCCGCAGGTCCAGCTCCGCGCGCGTACGCGTCACCACATCCTGGTACCCACGAGCTCGCAGCGCCTCGCAAAGCGCCGAGCCTACCAGCCCGCGGTGCCCCGCCACATACACGCGGGCATCCTTCCTCATCGCCGGCATGGCCTATGTCTCCCGCACGTTGTACGCGTTGAAGCCGTGCTCCCGCACCAGAGCGTCACGCCTCGCTGCCTGCAGGTCGGCCTCCACCATCTCCCGCACCAGTTCGTCGAATGAAGTCCGCGGCACCCAGCCCAGTTCCCTCTTCGCCTTGCCGGGATCGCCCAGCAGCGTCTCCACTTCCGTCGGCCTGAAGTACCGCGGATCGACCGCCACCACCACCTTCCCCGCCGCATCTACCGCCTGCTCTTCCTTGCCCGAGCCCGACCACGTCAGGTCCATCTCGAGCAGCGCCGCGCACCGTTTTACGAACTCCCGCACGCTGTACTGCTCGCCGGTCGCAATCACAAAGTCCTGCGGCTTTTCCTGCTGCAGCATCAGCCACTGCATCTCGATATAGTCGCGCGCATGGCCCCAGTCGCGCTTTGCATCCAGATTGCCCAGAAACAGCTCCTTCTGCAGCCCCACCTTGATCCGCGCCAGCCCCCGCGTAATCTTCCTCGTCACAAACGTCTCGCCGCGCAGCGGGCTCTCGTGGTTGAACAGGATGCCGTTGCAGGCATACATCCCGTAAGCTTCCCGATAATTCACGGTAATCCAATAGCCGTACAGCTTCGCCACCGCGTATGGGCTGCGCGGATAAAACGGCGTCGTCTCGCGCTGCGGAATCTCCTGCACCAACCCGTAAAGCTCGCTGGTCGACGCCTGATAGAATTTCGTCTTCTTCTCGAGCCCCAGAATTCGAATCGCTTCCAGTAGCCGCAACACCCCAAGCGCATCCGAGTTGGCCGTATACTCCGGCTCCTCGAAACTCACCTGCACATGCGATTGCGCCGCCAGGTTATACACCTCGTCCGGCTGCACCTTCTGCATGATGTGGATCAGCGACGAGCTGTCCGTCATATCCCCGTAATGCAAAACAAATCGCGGATTCGGATTGTGCGGGTCTTCATATATGTGATCGATCCGCGCCGTGTTGAACAGCGAACTCCGCCGCTTGATGCCATGCACCTCGTACCCTTTGCCCAGCAGAAACTCGGCCAGGTACGCCCCATCCTGCCCCGTCACCCCGGTAATTAAAGCAATCTTCAAGCCACTCTCCCTAAGCTATGCTCCCCTCATTTTACCCGAGACCCAAACCCATCACTTCCCGGCCGAAGCCAATTGCTCCACCCGTCAGCTGTCACCACCGACCCAGGCATGGCTCGCGCATCAGGCGTCGCCGCGAACCAACCCCACCAGGTCCCGCTCAAACTTCAACAGCACTTCCTCCCTGCCCAGGCACCGCACCGCATACTCCCTTCCCGCCGCACCCAGCTTCGCGCGCAGCTTGTCGTCTCCAACCAGCCTGGCTAGCGCCGCATGCAGTGCCTCTGCGTCTTCGGCCGGCACCACCAGTCCGCAAGGCCGTTGCGCATGACCTACCACCTTCGCCACCTGCGTCCCCGCATCCGCCGTCGCCAGCACGGCCTTGCCGCTTGAAAGCATACCCGTCAGCTTCGAAGGCATTACCAGGTCCGCCGCGCCTCCCCGTTGCGGCAGCAGATGCACATCCGCGGCGTTCAACAGCTCGTTTAGCTCCGACATCGGCTGCAAGCCAAGCAGCGTCACGTTCTCGAGCTTACCCACCAACACTTCCAGCTGCGGCCGAAACGCCCCGTCCCCGCAGTACAAAAAGTGTACCCGGCGATCTTCATGAGCCCCACCCTCCGCAAACGCACGCGCCAGCGGTGCCAGCAGCTCCAGCCCCTGCTTGTTCCCAAGATTTCCCGAGTACAACGCCACCAGCTTGTCTTCAAGCTCCAGCACCCGCCGAAACTCGTTCTCTCCTTCTCCCGCTTCGTACCTCACCGGGTAAACCGCCTCCACATCCACCCAGTTAGGAAACAGCACCGCCCGCTCCGGCGGTACGCCCTTCTGTTCCGTTCGGTTCACCATCATGCCGCTGATGCTCGAAACCCGCGTAAACGCCCGCGTAAACACGCCTTCCAGCCAAAGCGCCAGCTTGTGCACCGGCCCCTTTGCGGGCAGCAGCCCAAGCTCAAACGCCGCATCAATCTCAAAATCCTGCACATGCAGCCAGCTTTTCGCACCCGTCAGCCCCGCGACCGCAAGCGCCACCGGAGCCCCGAAAAACGTAGGCTCTACCGTAAACACCACGTCCGGCCGCCAGAATACCTGCCGTACCATCACCGGCAGGCTCCCCACCATAAACGAGAACAGGTGCAGCATCCGCTTCAAGCCCGTCGGCTTCCCCGGCACGTACAGAGGCGTTCGAAACACCACCGGCTTGCCCGGCTCGCGTTCCGTCCTGTACCACTTGCCGCGATACCCATCCCACACCCGCCATGCCGGGTAGTAGGGCGGAGCCGCAACCACACGCACCTCGTGCCCGCGCCCACTCAGCCAAGCAGCCAGTTCTCCCGTGTACTTGCCGATGCCGGTAAGTTCGGGCGAATAATTCAATCCATAGATCAGAATCTTCAGCTGGGCCTCATCCGCGAGTCAATCGCTCGCAACATCTCATGATACCCGCACCGGCAGCGCACCCGAAATCCCCCAAACGTAACGGAAACCGGTTCCCGCCTGCGGTCCGATGACTCCTAATGCACACGCCTCAATGCTGAAGCTGTCCTTACGCCTCCCGCAAGGCCTTCACCACCTGAGCCGTCGTAATCGCCTGACCCACATGCCTCTGCGTATGCTGCGCCACATGCACCAGCAACCCACCTACCGTAGAAGGCAAGCCTTCCCGCCCGACCCCGCGCGGCTCCTCATACGTTCCGGACCGAATCTCGATCACCCGCCGTCGAGCCTGCTTGAGCCCCGCCCGGACCTCTTCGAGCACCGAGCCTTCAGCCGTCATTTCCGCCCCGAGCATTCCCCTCTGCCGCTCGTCCAGCTGCCGCCCTTCGGCATATGTAAGCAGCCGGTCCAGGCTGCGCGCAATATGCCGCAGGTGATAGCCCACCGGAGCCACCCCAAACGGCCGCCGTTCCATCTCTTCCGCGCTTAGCTCCGCGCACCAGCGCGCCACATCCTCTTCCGCCAGCTCGAGCGCATGCAGCACCTGCCGGCGCACCGCGTCATACTCGCCCAGCGTCCCACGCAACCACGGTTCCAACTCCTGCTTCGGCACTAAAGTCCCTTGCCTTTCCGAAACGCCCGCACCACATCCCCAACATCCACATGCTTCGCGTCCACAGCATCGTTCATCGCCTGCATCTCCTCAGCTGTCACCTTGCCCGCCAATCGATCAAGCGCCACCTGGATCTCCGGATGCATCCGCAAGGAATCGTCGCGAAACAAGGGCACCGCGTCATACGGCGGGAAGTAATGGCGATCGTCCTCCAGCACCACCAGGCCCAAAGCCCGTATCGGGCCATCGGTCGAGTTCCCCGCGATAACATCCACCTGCCCCGCCTCCAGCGCGCGATACAGCAGCCCCAGGTCCATCACGCGCGGCGTGCCGAACGCCAGTCCGTACGCCTTTTCCAATCCCTCCAGCCCATCCGGCCGAGCCTGGAACTCGTAGCCCACACCCAGCCGCATGGCCGCCGCATGCGTACGTGTGTCTGAAATCGTCTTCAACCCCTCACGTTGCGCATCCGCCCCCCGCACCACCATCGCGAACGTATCCTCAAACCCCAGCGGAGCCTCTTCGGTTACATGGAAGCGCGTCTCGTACATCCCCTTCACTGCACCGAAAACGGCCGCCCGGCTCCTGTCCGCAGGCAGCGGCTGCTTCAAAATCGCGGTCAACGCCGTTCCCGTGTACTCCACATAGCCGTCGATCCGTCCGCTGATCAGCGCCTGCTGACACAGGTAGCTTCCCGCCAGATAAAACCGCCGGCCCACCTTCTGCCCGGAAACCGCCTCAATCTCCTGCGCCACCAGCTCCCCAAGCACCACCTGCTCGGTAAAGTTCTTCGCGCCAATCACAAGGCCCGCCCCCCGCGGCGGCGCACAAGCCGTCAACCAGAGCAACAACCCGCAGACCAAGACACCAAACCAGCGCACCACAACCTCCTGCCCTAAGCCGACAGCCCAAAGCTAACAAGCTGTCGGCGGTCGAAACCTAGCCTCAGCTTCTTCGCACGGCCAATCTCCCCTCAATCCAGCCCAGTCCTCCATCCGCAGCCAGCGCCAGCAAAGCGGCCGGAATCGCCCCGGCCAGCACCAGCCCATTATCCACACTCGCCACGCCGCGAAAGATCAGCTCTCCCAAGCCTCCCGCACCAATTGCCGCGGCAATCGTAGCCACCCCGACGCAGGTTACGGTCGCCGTCCGCAGCCCGGCCAGAATTACGCTGCCCGCAAGCGGCAGTTCCACCTTCCAAAGCCGCTGCATGCCCGTCATGCCCATGGCCCGCGCCACGTCAATCAGCGCCGGGTCGACACTGCGAATGCCGGCATACGTATTACGCAGAATCGGCAGCAGCGCATAGCCCGTAAGCGCCAGGATCGCTAGCCGCGCTGCATTCGTCCCGAGCCACGGCACCGGAAGCAACAAACCAAATAACGCCAGGCTCGGAATCACCTGGATCACATTCGCCACCGTAATCACGGGCTTGGCCAGCCACTCCGCCCGCGTCAGCAGAACCCCCAGCGGCATCCCGATCGCAACTGCCAGCAGCAACGCAAACAGCGTAAGCCAAAGATGCTCAAACGTAAGCCGCCCGATCTCCGTCCCATGCCGCTGCAGAAAAGCGATCAACCCCGCTCCTCCCGTGCCCCATTCATCCTGGCTTTATCAGGATGAGTGGGTTCACCAGACCCTCGGTGTACCGCCCCCACATATCGCCGCACATGCTCATTCTCCGACCCCATCACATCGCCCGAAGCCAAGTCCGCCACCACCCGGCCATCCTCCAGAAAAATGACCCGCGAAGCCAGAAACAAAGCCTCGTCCAGATCGTGCGTAACCAGCAGCACGGTCTTCTTCACGCGCCCCAGAAGCTCCCGCAGCATGTCCTGCATCTCGCCTCGTGTCAGCGGGTCCAGAGCCCCAAACGGCTCGTCCATCAGCAGCACCCGAGGGTCGGCTGCCAGCGCCCTCGCAAAGCCCACGCGCTGCCTCTGCCCCCCACTCAGTTCCCACGGGTATCGCTCCCCCAGCCCGGCATCCAGCCCCACCTGCTGCAGCATTTGCGCCGCTCTCGCCTTGCGCTTGGCCGGCTCCACGCCCGCAAGCTCGAGCGGCAGCCCCACATTCCGCCCTACCGTCCAGTGCGGAAACAGCCCGCTTTCCTGAATCACATACCCGATCCCACGCCGCAGTTCCAGCAGGTCCCAGCCGAGGGTCGCCTTACCCCCAACCGTCACCGCGCCAGAGGTCGGCATTACCAGCCCGTTTACCATCCGCATCAGCGTCGTCTTGCCGCTTCCGCTCCGTCCCAACAATGCGGTCGTGGTCCCCGCCTCTACACGTAGCGACACCCCGTGAATCAGCACCCGCCCGTACGGCAAAGCGAAACCCACGTCCGCGAACTCCACGCCGCCGTCCGCCATATGCACTCCAGAAAAGCTCGTGCTCAATCCGGTGCAGCTGCCTCTAAGTCCCGGTCCCGCACCAGGTACTACAACCTTACAGCCCGGACTCGTGCGCCTCAGGCGCGGTCCCCGCCGGTGCATCTACGGGAGCATCCCCCTGATTGGCCGCGGGCTCTTCGATAGCGGGCGTAGCTGCCGGGGCAGCACCCTCCGCGCCCTTTACCCGCACCACGGTAATCTTGTCGAAGCCTTCCTTGAACACCGGCGGCCGCAATCTCGCCGCCATCTGGTGCATCACCTCGTCCGTCACCTGCCGGTCGCGCTTCGAGTTCCGCTCCAGGCACACCGCCAGCGGCACATCGAAAAACACCGCCTGCACCTCGTACCCGAAGCTCTTCGCCATCTTGATCCACTGCCGGCGCTCGTGCGGACTCAGGTTCGTCGCATCCACGTAGTTCCAGGGCATCTTGGCAATCAGCCGGGCGCGCAGCAAACTCCGCAGCGTAGAAAACACCAGGCCCTGGTAGCGCTGGTCGGTAATATCGTCAAACAGAATCGTCCGCAGCATATCGCTCGAAAGCGGCGAAACCCCACGGCGTTTGTACCAGGTCGTCTTGCCCGAGCCCGGCAACCCGATCGTCAACACCACATACCCCCGCGGACTCTTTGCCGCTGTCTGCTCGGCCGGCGGCGTCGCCAGCGAGTCCGGCTGGGTCTCCACCACCATCTTGCTGCCCGCGTCCACCGGCGCAAAGCCCTGCGGCTCGTGTTCCGGCACGGCGATCTCAGGCGAAGCCATCTCCACCGGCACTTCCGAGCTTTCCGCAACTTCCGGTTTGGCCGCCACGGGCTCCGGATAGCTTGGTCTCAGCGGGGCCTGCTGCCCCGATGGAAGTTCCTGCCCGCTTTTTCCAGTCGATTCCGATTCATTGGGCCCACGTCTCGAGCGTCGTCTCATCTTCGCCAGTATCCATTCGCGCATGGTGCGCTTGCTCTCTGCGGCACTGTACCCGCTCGTTCGCGGGCTGCACGCGCCTGTCAAAATTTGGCCCGCGACCAAAGCGGTCGCACGTCTTCAATCACGCTTGTAACACACCACCCATCGCGCCGCAATCTGCCCGAACCACCTGCGGCACAAACAACCCGCCGCTTATCGGCCAGAACCATTTACGACCTTCATCATGGTTTGATAGCCTCCACAGTGAAACGGCAAACTTCAGGAGCAAGCGCACATGGCAGTCAAAGTAGGTATCAACGGTTTCGGACGCATCGGACGCAACGTTTTCCGCACCGCCATTGGCAATCCCGACATCGAGTTCGTGGCCGTCAACGACCTCACCACGCCCGCCACCCTCGCCCACCTGCTCAAATACGATTCCATCCTCGGCAACCTCAAGCAGCAGATTTCCGCGGACGCCGACTCCATCACTGTCGACGGCAAGAAGATCAAGGTCTTTGCCGAGCGTGACCCTTCCAAAATCGACTGGGCTTCCACCGGCGCCGAAATCGTCGTCGAATCCACAGGCTTCTTCACCGACGCCGACAAAGCCAAGTCCCATCTCGGCAGCACGGTCAAGAAGGTCATTATCTCCGCCCCCGCCACCAACGAAGATTTGACCGTCGTCCTCGGGGTCAACGACGACAAGTACGAAGCCGCCAGGCACAACATCATCTCGAACGCCTCCTGCACCACCAACTGCCTCGCCCCCGTCGTCAAGGTACTCAACGACACCTTCGGGATCGCCTCCGGCATCATGACCACCATCCACTCCTACACCAACGACCAGGTCATCCTCGACACTCCCCACAAGGACCTTCGCCGCGCCCGCGCCGCCGCCTTGTCGATGATTCCGAGCAGCACCGGCGCCGCCAAAGCCCTCAAGCTCGTCATCCCCGCCATGGACGGCAAGCTCGACGGATTCGCCATCCGCGTTCCCACCCCCAACGTCTCGGTCGTCGACCTCACCTTCGTCGCCGAAAAGCCCATCACGGTCGCCACCATCAACGCCGCCATCAAGCAAGCGTCCGAAGGCGCGATGAAAGGCGTCCTCGGCTATACCGACGAAGAGCTCGTCTCCACCGACTTCCGCGGAAACCCGCTCTCGTCCATTTTCGACTCCAAGCTCACCAAGGTCGTCGGCCAGACCGGCAAAGTCATCTCCTGGTACGACAACGAGTGGGGTTACTCCAGCCGTGTCAAAGACCTCATCCTCTTCCTCGTCGCCAAAGGCCTGTAACTCTCGGCTTGTTGTCTCGATGATTTGGTAAACTGGAAGTGCGCCAATGGAACGGACGATCCGCAGGATTACTGATCTAGTCGAGCAGCAAGCCGAGACCTACCGCTATTGGCGGAGTAGGTCGGCTTCAGAACGCTTCGAAGCAACTTGGGAGCTAAGCCAGGATCAATATCGGGACTACTATCTCCTGAAAGGTATAGTCACCAATGCAGAAGGATCAGCGAGAACTCTTACTCGAGTTGAACGCCCAGCACGTTAAGTTTCTCATTGTGGGTGGCTACGCTTACTCCCACTACGCCGAGCCCCGGGCGACGAAAGATCTGGACGTGGGTCGACCGCGAGATCTCGCTGATGTAGCAGAACTCAGAGCAGCAGAAGCGGCTAACTCGCTGCGCCTTCAGAAGACATCCGAGGAGATAACTTAGTAGATGACCCAACGCCAAAACATCCCCGGCACCTCCCCCTACGAGCCCGTCATCGGCTTTTCCCGCGCCGTTCGCGTAGGCTCGCACGTCATGGTCTCCGGCACCGGGCCCGTCGGTTCGGACGAGTGCTCCGTCGCTGAACAGACCGACCAGTGCCTGACCATCATCGCGGGCGTGCTCAAGGAGGCAGGCACCTCCTTCGAGCACATCGTCCGCTCCCGCATCTATCTCACCGACCGCAACGACTGGGAAGCCGTCGCCCGCGTGCACGGCAAATTCTTCTCCTTCGTCCGCCCCGCCGCCACCATGGTCATCGTCGCCGGGCTTATTGATCCCCGCTGGAAAGTAGAAATCGAAGTAGACGCCCTCATCCCCGAATAAAGCCATAGACAATCTGTGCCCGTCTGTGTCATCTGTGTTAAGCCGTCCAAGGATATCCATGCCCAAGCTCTCCATCCGCGATCTCGATCTCACCGGCAAGCGCGTTCTGATTCGTGTCGACTTCAACGTCCCGCTTTCCAAAGATGCCGAGCCCCGCATCCTCGACGACACCCGCATCCGCGAAACCATTCCCACGATCGAGTACGCGCTCCGCCGCAAGGCCCGCGTCATCCTCTGCTCGCACCTCGGCCGTCCCAAAGGCAAGGTCGTCCCGGCCATGAGCCTCCGCCCCATTGTCGACCGCCTCCGCGAGCTGCTCGACCACGTGCTCGGAGAGGGCGAAAATGTAGCCTTCGCTCCTGACTGCATCGGCGAGATTGCCACCGAACTCGCCGGACAGCTCCAGCAGGGCCAGACGCTCCTGCTCGAAAATCTCCGCTTTCATCCGGAAGAAGAAGCCAACGAACCCGCCTTCGCCAAACAGCTCGCCGCCCTGTGCGACGTCTACGTCAACGATGCTTTCGGCAGCGCGCATCGCGCCCACGCATCCACCGAGGGCATTACACATTTCGTCGCGCAATCCGCCGCGGGGCTGCTTATGGAGTCCGAGCTCAACCATCTGGGAAAAGCCTTGAACGAACCCGATAAACCCTTCGTCGCGATCATCGGCGGCGCCAAGGTCTCAGATAAAATCCAGGTGATCGAGTCGCTCCTCGAGAAGGCCGACGCCATCCTGATCGGCGGAGGCATGGCCTACACATTCCTCCGTGCGCAGGGCCAGTCCACCGGCAAGTCGCTCGTCGAAGAAGACAGGATCGAGGTAGCCCGCGCGGCGTTGGAGAAAGCCGAAGCGAAGGGCGTCAAGTTCCTCCTGCCCATCGACCACATCCTGGCCGATACGTTCAATGCCCACGCCGAGACCACCAGTTTCGCAGGCTCGGAAGCGTTCCCGGACGAGCTGATGGCTCTCGACATCGGCCCCGGAACCGAGGCCCTCTTTGCCGCTGAAATCGCGGAAGCTCAGACCGTCCTCTGGAACGGGCCCATGGGCGTCTTCGAGTTCCCTGCGTTCGCCCACGGCACCAACGCCGTCGCCAAAGCGGTGGCCGCCAACAGCGGGGCCACCACTATCGTGGGCGGCGGAGATTCAGTTTCCGCCATCCACAAGTCCGGTTTTGCCGACCGCATCACCCATATCTCGACCGGTGGCGGCGCGTCGCTCGAGTTCCTCGAAGGCAAAACCCTCCCCGGCGTCGAAGCCCTGTCCGACAAAGAACAGCTCGACAAAGAACAGCCCGGAAAGTAACGGAGCCCTATGCGCAAACCGATCATCGCCGGCAACTGGAAGATGTACAAGACCCCCAAGGAATCGCTTTCGTTCCTGGACAGATTTCTGCCTCTCGTCAAGAGTCACGAGCGCGACGAGATCGTTCTGTTTCCTACCATGTCGTCGCTCGGCTACGTCCTCGATGCCACGGAAGGCAGCAACGTCAAAGCCGGTGCCCAGACCATGCACTGGCTCAACGAAGGGCCCTACACCGGCCAGACTTCGCCCACCATGCTCGCCAGCATCCACTGTACCCACGTGCTTCTAGGCCACTCCGAGCGTCGCATCTATGCGCACGAGACGGACGATATGGTTAACTGGAAGCTCAAAGCAGCCATCGCGCACGATCTTACTCCTGTCGTGTGCGTCGGCGAGTCGCTCGACAAGCGCCAGACTGGGCTTACCGAAGCTGTGCTGCGCTGGCAAATTGCCTGTGCGCTGAACGGGGTAGAAGGGACTGACGCAAGCAAGCTTATCATAGCCTACGAGCCCGTCTGGGCCATCGGCACGGGCTCCACCGCAACTCCCGCCCAGGTGCAGGAAGCCCACAAGATCATCCGGCGCGAAGTCGGGGAGCGCCTGGGTGAGGAACGCGCTGAGTCCACGCGCATCCTCTATGGCGGTTCGGTGAAGCCGGAAAATACGTCCATGCTGATGGCACAGCCAGACATCGACGGCGCCCTGGTGGGGGGTGCCAGCCTTGATCCGGAAACATTCTGCCGCATCATCGACTACAAAGCCTAGCAAGCGTAAGGCACCCACCTGTTGAAGGTGGGCGCTTCCACTGCACGAAAAATCTAGCGGTAGTAACGGTGCCGGTGATGATAGTAGCGGTGATGATAGTGGCGGTGGTGGCGATCGATGATGATCACCTGTGCGTGAGCTGAAGGTACCGCGGCGACCAGCATTAGACAGGCGATCGCTCCGAGCAGCCAATTCTTCATTCGTGACATACGTTCTCCAATAGAAAAGGGCCCTGAACCTTGGTTACAAATGGGATGCGCACATCCGCCCCCCTCGTTGTCCCCCTAACGAACAACTCCGGCCTGCTCCATCGGCCAGTACACGAAGGCCGCCTTGCCGTAGATCAAGTCTCGCTCCACGGGCCCGAACTCCCGGCTGTCACTCGAGATGGATCGGTGGTCTCCCATCATGAAGTATTGCTGCGGCGGCAAGTGAAGCTCCGGCTGAGAACGATCGTCCGCGAACCGCAAGGGCACATAGGGCTCAGGCACAAACACCCCATTCACGATCAAACGGCCGTGATCAATTTTGAGCCGGTCCCCCGGCACGGCGACGACGCGTTTAATGTAGCTCTTCGTGTGATCCCGCGGGTAATGGAAAACCACCACATCGCCACGGTGAATGTCGCCCACGTGAAACGCAAGCTTGTTGATGATCAAGCGATCCTGATCTTCCAGAACCGGCAGCATGGATGTTCCTTCCACTCGTACCGGCTGGTATAGAAAAAATATGATGAAGGCTGAAACCAGAATCGACAGGAGTATGTCCCACACCAGGGAGCGCAGACTGGCAGGCTTGCGCGGTGCTGGCGGAGGCGGTGTGCTGGACAGGCTCATCGACATAGGATACTCGCGACCTTTCAGCTGCGCAGCTTCTTTACGCAGCCTTCTCTTGGACGGAGCGACAGGCATTTGGTGCAGGCCGGCGACGCTCGTTGTTCGCCGCCCGCTGCCCGCTGCCTGTCGCGTTGATGCTGCATCTAATCCCGCGTAGGGCTAGTATAAGAAGGATAGTGAATAAAGACTTATGGCCACTCTCACGATGAACGAGCAAAGCAGCCCCGAAAAACCGGAAAAGGTCTCTCCAAACCGGCCACACCGCGAACTCTCTTTCCTCACCACTGAAAGCCCGAATGCCGCTTCTCAGGGCCTGGATACGAAGAGCGCTCTCGAAATTGCCCGTATCATCAATCATGAAGACGGTAAGATCGCCGCCGCTGTCAAGAAGGCATTACCCGAAATCGCGATCGTCATTGATACGGTCGCTCGTTCCCTGCGCGATGGTGGCCGCCTCATTTACGTCGGAGCCGGCTCGAGCGGACGCATCTCGTCGCTCGATGCCAGCGAGTGCCCGCCAACTTTCTCAACCGCACCCGCCCAGGTACAGTACATCATGGCCGGCGGCCCCAAGGCCCTGGCTTCGGCGTCGGATGTCAACGAAGATTCGCCCGAAATCGGGCAGCGCGATATCGCCCGCCGCCGCCCCACCCGCAAGGACATTGTCGTCGGTGTGTCAGCCTCGGGCCGCACCCCCTATGTCGTTGGCGCTGTTGAGTACGCCCGTGCGCGCGGTGCGAAAACGGCATGCATTACCTGCAATGAGGGGACTCCGCTTTCTGACGTCTCCGACACCACCATCATCGCGGAGGTGGGCCCAGAGGTTCTTTCCGGCTCTACACGCATGAAGGCTTCGACCGCGCAGAAGATGATCCTGAACATGATCACGACGGGAGCCATGACCCGCCTGGGCTATGTCTACGACAATCTGATGGTGAACGTCCACATGAAGAACGCCAAGCTCGTCGAGCGTGGCATCCGTGTCCTGATGAACGTCTGCGCCATCGACCGCGATACGGCCATCCGCACGATCAAGTCCGCCGGCAAGTCCATCCCCATCGCCGTCGTCATGCTCAAGGCCAACGTGGACAAGATGGAGGCCGTTCGTCGTCTGGCCAAGTCCGACGGCAACGTACGTCTCGCCATCGACGACTCCCGGCTCGAACTATAGTCGGCACGTTACCGAACGCGAATTTAACCTTTACGATGTCTGCGGGTGCGGTGCGCAAGCGCTTTTATGTCTACGCACCTTCCAAAGCACCTCCTTTCCTCGTTACTCCCCAGTAAACTAGGCGGATGGACAAGTTCGTAGTACGCGGCGGCAATCCCCTTCTCGGCACCATCAAAGTGTCCGGAGCCAAAAACTCAGCTCTACCCTGCATGGCCGCCGCCATCCTCACCGAAGACGAGGTCATCCTCGAAAATATTCCTCAGGTGCAGGACATCGAAACCGAGCGCAAGCTTCTCGTTTCCATGGGCGCGGAGGTCCAGCTCGGCTATGGCCGCGCGCAGCACCGCACCCACATCAAGTGCGCCGTTCTTTCCGACCCGGTCGCGAAGTACGAAATCGTCAAGACCATGCGTGCCTCGTCGCTTGTTCTCGGCCCGCTCGTGGCCCGCACCGGCATCGCCCGCGTAGCCGTCCCCGGGGGCTGCGCGATCGGCGGCCGGCCCATCGATCTGCACCTCAAGGCCCTTGAAGCCATGGGCGCCACCATCACCCAGGATCATGGCTACCTTGAAGCCAAAGCCGATCGCCTCCACGGCGCCCACATTGTTTTCGACAAGATCACCGTCACCGGCACTGAAGACATCCTGATGGCAGCCGTTTTGGCCGAGGGTGAAACCATCCTTGAAAACTGTGCGCGCGAGCCGGAGGTCACCGACCTAGCCACGCTCCTTACCGCCATGGGTGCCAGGATCATGGGTGCCGGCACCTCCACCATCACCGTTCAGGGCGTCGCCAAACTGCACGGAGCCCGTCACCGCATCAATCCGGACCGCATCGAGGCCGGCACCTTCCTGCTCGCGGGCGCCATCACTGGCGGCGACCTGAACGTGGACTGTTGCGATCCCAGCCACCTCGGCTCCCTCATTGCCAAGCTGGAGCAATGCGGCGTCCGGCTCGACGTCGCCAAGGATCACATTCGCGTCCGCTCCGGCGGAGCCACCAGCCTCAAAGCCGCCGACATCTCCACTGAAGAATACCCGGGGTTCCCCACCGACATGCAGGCTCAGTTCATGGCGCTCGCCACCCAGGCGGAAGGCACCACCACCATCACCGAAAACATCTTCGAAAATCGCTTCATGCACGTTCAGGAGCTCAATCGGATGGGTGCGGACATCCGCGTCCAGGGCCGCACCGCCACGGTCCGCGGCAAAACCCCACTGCAGTCAGCCGCCGTCATGTGCTCAGATCTCCGCGCCTCCGCTTCCCTCGTCCTCGCCGCGCTGGTCGCCGATGGCGAAACGATTCTCGACCGCGTTTACCACATCGACCGAGGCTACGAGCACATCGAAGAGAAGCTCCGCAACGTAGGCGCCCAGATCCGCCGCATGGGCAATGTCTTCGGCAAACGTTGAGATATCCTCAAGCTGCGGAGGTCTCCATAGCAACAGTGCCGTATAAAGTACGCTTGCCTTCTTGTTGTCATTCCCCGGAGGGGATCTCCGTTTGCACTTGCTGCTAGACCATAAGCTCATTCGCTAGAGTCCCGCATCCAAGAAGGCTCAAATGTTCCCGACAGTGGTTTTACATAAAGCCAGGCATCGCGTGATCCACCGTAGAAACCTGGTTGCCTTCTTACCCGACGATATCCAAGGCCTTCATAGAGGCGCATGGCCTTCCAATTTCGCGTGTAGACGTGCAACCAGATTGAAAGTATCCCCGCATTTACCATCTTCTCCTCAGCTGTGCTCAAAAGCAGCTGGGCGATGCCAAGTCGCCTAAACGCAGGGTGTACATCCAGGGTAGCGATGTAACAGGCCTTGTCAATCTGCCAGGATCTGTTCACGACCACAAACCCTGCGAGTTGGCCTGACGACAAAGCTAGCAAAGAGAGTGCCTCATGACCGAGCACAAGCTCCTGAAAGGCCGATGAGGTGGGTTGAAAA
This sequence comes from uncultured Granulicella sp., assembly GCA_964282835.1. Classification (GTDB taxonomy): domain Bacteria; phylum Acidobacteriota; class Terriglobia; order Terriglobales; family Acidobacteriaceae; genus Edaphobacter. The sequence continues at coordinate 2,147,776 of OZ196157.1, read as the reverse complement.
GGCTCTCGGAAACAAAGAAGGTCGAGGCGATACATCTCCTCCAGATCGCTCGGCAAAGCCAGCCTGATGTGCACCTCGTCGAGCGTCACGCCGCAATCGTAAACGTATCCTCGCTTCGCGTCACCGCCCTGTACATGGTGTCGCGCTCAACCGGCACACGCCCCGCTTCCGTGATCAGCCTCACTAGATCGGCGCGCCGCATGCCTTGAGGCGTCGTCGCGCCCGCATCGTGGTAGATCTTTTCCTCGACGACTGTCCCGTCGATGTCGTCAGCACCGAAACGAAGCGAGATCTGCGCCATCTTGGGTGTCACCATTTGCCAATAACTCTTGATGTGCGCGAAATTATCCAGCATGAGCCGGCCCACAGCTATTTGCCGCATGTCCAACATTCCAGTGGACTTGGGGATGTGGGCCAACGCTGTATGGTCGGGGTGGAAGGACAGGGGGATGAAGGTCTGAAAGCCGCCGGTCACATCCTGCACCGCGCGCAGCTTCACCATATGATCCACCCGGTCTTCATCGTTCTCCACATGCCCGTACAACATGGTCGCATTCGACCGGAAGCCCATCTGGTGGGCCAGGGTTGCCGTTTCCAGCCACTCTCCGCCGTCGATCTTGTGGTCGCAAATGATGTGTCTCACCCGATCGGCAAAGATTTCCGCACCGCCCCCAGGCATCGAATCAACACCAGCTTCTTTCATCCGCTGCAGTGTTTCGCGAATGGTCATCTTCCCGCGCTTGGCCAAGAACGCCACTTCGACCATGGTGAAAGCCTTAATGTGAACCTTCGGGAACCTCAGCTTCAGGCCCTTTACAAGATCCATAAAGTAATCAAACGGCAGGTCAGGGTGCAATCCACCCACGATGTGGAACTCTGTCACAGCATCCGAGTACCCGGTCGCCGCCGTCTCGTAAGCTTCTTCAAGCGCCATCGTGTAAGTGCCCGCCTCGCCCTTTTTGCGGCCGAAGGCACACAGCCGGCATGACGCCACGCAGACGTTCGTCGGATTAATGTGCCGATTCACGTTGAAATAGGCGACATCACCGTGGAGCCGTTCGCGTACAAAATTCGCCAGCCAGCCTACTGCCAGAATGTCGCCTGACCGGTAGAGCGTGACCCCGTCGTCAAAGCTCAGGCGCTCACCGTTCTGAACCCTCTCGGCAATCGGCAGCAAGGCAGCATCGTCAGTCTGGAAGGAATGCCGGGGCTTACTCAGGGAGGAGATCGTCATATCCATACCACTATTCTATGCCTCGGTACCACTCATTCCGTGCCTAGTGCGCGGCCGCTTCCGACAAAGCAACAGGCGGGGCAAGCATCTTCGGTTGCACTACCATCCCGTCGAACAACGTAGCCGCAACCAGGTGATCGCCGACTGGTCGAGCAAAGCGCAAGGTCCATCCGGCATCCGTGTAACTGATCGACTTCTGCGGCAGCTGTACCGTGAAGACAATGCCGTTGTAGCTGCCGGCGGCCCCCGAAGTCACGGTGACGCGATCCGTCGTTTCATCGTAGTAGAGACTCGCCACCGAACTGACATACAGGTTCTTCGGCGTTGTCCATGACGTACCACCGTCCGAGGACACAAACACTCCTTCGTGGCCGCCCAGCCAGATCGCACCCGACGGCTCAACCGCTACCGCGGTGACCCTGGTCATGGTTTCCGGCAGTTGGATCGGCACCCAGGAAGCGCCCGAATCGGAGGAGAACTGCACGGCTGTTGATGAGGCGGCAACTACGTTTTGCTTTGCGGCCGCCATGAAGCGCCAGTCCACACTGCTCCTGGGCCCGCTCGGCGCCCAGCTCACGCCCTCGTCCGAACTGCTCAGCAGCCCGGCTGACGTCGCCGCAAGCAGCACACGGCCCGAAGTTGCAAGAACATAAACACTCCCGTCGAATCCGCTACTCGCCGGCGTACCGCGCTCGGCAGGTCCACCTCCGGACGACGGAGGCAGAACAGCCACTCCACTTCGCGGAGCGGTGGGATTAGGGGTATGCGACGCCTCCGCGAGAGAACGGGCAGGAGCATGCGGAGCGGGTGAAGCCGCGGTATGAGCCCGGACTGCACTGCCGGGTCTAGCGTTGGTCGTAGCCTTCTTTTTCGCCGCGAGCAGTTGTGCCTGCCGTGTGGTGCCTGCCGCCTTCGCAGGTGCTCTGCCCCTCACCGGCGTTTTGATGCTCGCTCCACCCCGCCTCTCCGTCGGCTTTGCGAGGGTGCTCCGGCGTTCGGCAAAATGGTTCCGTCCGATCGGCACAGGCGGACGCAAGCCGATCGAAACCGGACGCGCTGCCTCATTAGTAGTCACCGGTGCTTTTGCATCAGGAGCATCGTTGATCCGCTTCCACTCCTCGGTTCCCTCGTCCATCCGGAAAATGCCGTGGGACGTTCCGGCGATCATAGCCCCGTCCGCTGCCTGGCCCAGCGCAAAAACGTCCCGTCCACCAAGCCCTTTACTTTCCTGCTTCCAATTCAGACCGCCATTATCGCTCCGGAAGACCCCACCCCACTCCTTATCATTCACCACTCCCACATAGATCGTGGCCGGATGCAAGGAATCCCGTTTCATGGTGGTGATCTGCCGCGTCGAAAAGCCGCCGTTTGAAGGGTGAAACGTATCTCCGCCGTCATCTGAGGCCATCACGCCGCCTCGGTCTGTAGCCACCAGGATGTGGTTCGAATCGGTGCCACTTACGGCCACGTCGTTCACGATGATGTCCGTGCCGGTCTTCGCCGCCCATTGCCTGCCCGCATCTTCCGAGCGGAACAAGCCTTCCGTCGTTCCTGCGAAGACCACCTTCCGGTCGTTCGGGTCCTGCTTCAGCACCCGTGTCCGTCTTGCGTTGTTCGGGATGCCCTGTACCTTGTGGAAAAGCAGGCCAGCGTCTTCACTTTTGTAAATGCCTGAGCAGGCACTTGCGTACACCACTTTCGGCGCTGCGGGATCGACAATGATGGAGAATACGTCGGAGTCGTCGATGATCCCGTCCTTGATGTTGTCCCAGTGCTCCCCGCCGTCGGTCGTCTTCCAGGGCAGGTGCCAGGTGCCCGCGTAGATGACGTTCGGGTCCACGGGATCGATCGCCACCGACTCTACCTCGTGAATCTCCGCACTATCGGGAGGGCTGATGCGCTTCCAGTGCTGGCCCGCATCGGTCGAACGAAAAACACCCTGCAGGCTACCGGCCACCAGGCTTCGTGGATCGGACAGCGAAATTGCCATGGAGCGGACGGACTGCCCTCGCATTTCGGCCTGGTTGATCCACGTCAGGCCACCGTCAAAACTGATGAACATACCCCCATCGCTGCTTCCAAGCACCCATGCACCCACAAGCAGATGCTTCGGGTTCGCCGGGTCCACCACAATCGAATCGAGAACCAAGTCGTCGCGCTTGCCTACCCGCGCGACCCGATGCCAGTTCACCCCAAAATTGCGTGTTTCGTAGATCCAACCGTTGGCAGTTCCGAGAAAGAGATGCGCCTGATCGTGTGGATCGGCTGCAAATCGCCGCGCGTCGCCGCCATCCGGCCCAAACGGCAGCCAGGGCGCGGCATGAAGTACGCCGGGCACCACCAGAATAGATAGCAAGCTAAAGCGGATTACGCGTGCCAGGAGCCTGTGAATCATCGCAACTTTCCAGAGCAGATAGAGCAAGTCTATAGGTGCTTACGGTTTGACGTCTCGCCCAACACAAAGGCTGGCTGAGCAGATGCTCAGCCAGCCCTGGTGGTTTACCGCTCAATTACTGCTGAGTGGTGGCCTTGGCTGCCGCCTTGTGATGGCGGCGGTGCTTCTTGCCCGCCGGTGCAGCTGTCCGAGGCTGAGCCTTCACTGCGCTCTCGTCCACAGGGTTTACGGTCATCGAGGAGGTATCCGCACCAGCCGGTACCAGCGTGTCAGCAACCATCTTGCTATCCTGGGTGCCGGTGAAGACCATGATCCGTGAGGAATCGATGCCCTTCTCTCCAACCAGGTAAGCCTTGGTGTTGACGGCACGCTCAGCAGCAAGCTTCGGTCCGTTCTTCTCGCTGGAAGCCGCGTTGCCTACGACGTACAGCTTGGCGTCGGTGGAGCGCTGCAGGTTGAGAGCCAGATCGTCCAGGCAAGCCTTGCCTTCGTTGTCCACACGGGTCGGACGACGATGGTCGCGATCGAAGCTGATCGAGCACAGGCTGGTTGTGGTCGGCTTGACCGGCGGCGGTGTGTTGTCCATGACCGTGACACTGGTCTGGGTGGAGGCAGTCTGACCCTTGTCATCCACAACGTTGCAGGTGACGGTGATCGTTCCAGGAGCCGCACCGGTCGTCGACAGGGTCGCCGTGCTGGTGTTGCCGCTGATCGTACCGGCCGAAGCGCTGTAGCTGTAGGTCAAAGGACGATTCTGCGGGCTCATGCCAACCGAGGTGATGGTCGAGGAGTCGCCGGCCTTCAGGGAAGAAGGATTCGCAGAGCAGCTGATGGTCGGTGGCTCGAAGGCCTTGATCGTGAAATCAGCCGAGCAATCTGCCATCTGGCCGGGCTTCGCACCTTCGGACACATGACCCTTTACGGTGTAGGTGCCCGCAGAAAGAGTGCTTGTATCGATGTTTGCCACGTTGCTCGTACCAGCCACCGTGCCGCCCGTCGAAGACCAGGTGTATACAGGAGTCTTCTTCGGATTCAGATTCAATGCCGTGCCGGTAACCGTCAATGGATCGCCGGGGAACGCGGTCGTGGGTGAGATCGAGCAGGTGTACGTGACAGGAGGAGGAGGAATGATGTGACCGAAGTGGGTCACGATACCGGCGCTCAGGTCCACGCCTTCTATGTTGGCGCGACCGCCCAGAACGCCAGACGTCGGGACTGTTGCGATGAAACCGTAATCCTCGTGGATGTAACGGAAGTCTGCTTCGAAGAGACGAATGGAGAAGCGGTTGTTGAAGAATGGCAGATCGTAGTCCATACCACCGCCGGCCGTGATCGTCGGGCCGTTCTGGTAAGGCTCATGATAGAGATTCAGCGACTCTTGCCCGGTAACGTCCGTGCCGCTGTTCGGTCCGCCGAGGCGGGCAGCACCCACCAGGCCATGCGCGAACAGGGTGAAGTTCTGCATGGGCGCGCGCAGAATCAGACCGCCGCTTGCCGAGTAGAGACCGTCGTTCACGCCGCTCGGATGCGCCACCACGTTGGCTTCAGCGCCGACATACTTGCTGAAATAGTAAGCCACGCTTCCGATTGCGCCTTCGTTGATCGACGAGTACTGGATGTTGGCGGGCTTAACCTGCCCGTGCGCTCCAAAGTACGAGTATCCCAGGAACACATCCACACGTGATGGGTTAGGCCCCACCGGGGCGGGCGAGGGCGCACTCTGCGCACTCAGACTTGCGACTCCAAGGCTGACTGCACATGCAGCCAGTCCGAGCCGGCCAATATGACGAAACGGGCGATAAACCATTCGACTTCCTCCGCTAAAATGAAAACTTCAAAATTTACGAGCTCGACTCGGGCTCGTTCTAATTGTCAAGGTCCAACAAAGTTTACAGCAGATAGCCCGTGCCGCTACAAAAAAATGCGACTACGCCTGCCGATTGAATGAACTGTACCAGCACCTAACCACCCATAGGTCTTTGTCTTACCCGGAGAATCACCCGAGTTATCGTCGTTCTGGTTAGTCTGCTGCCGCTAACTGATATCAAGCCAGATTGAGCGTTCGCCGAAGCGAGCCGCGCTCGTTCTGGATCTTCTCCTGCAACAATGTGATCGCATACAGAAGCTGCTCTGGACGCGGAGGACACCCGGGCACATAAATATCCACAGGGATTATCTGATTGACGCCCTGTAAGAGCGCGTAATTATTGAAGACGCCTCCCGAAGTCGCGCAGGCACCCATCGAAATCACCCACTTCGGTTCCGGCATTTGTTCATAGAGCCGGCGAATCACCGGAGCCATCTTTTGCGAAACGCGGCCCGCAATAATCATCAAGTCGCTCTGGCGTGGTGAGGGGCGAAAAACCTCTGCGCCAAAGCGTGCAATGTCGTATCGCGAGCCACCCATCGACATCATCTCGATGGCGCAACACGCAAGTCCAAACGTCATCGGCCAGACTGAGTTCTTGCGCACCCAGTTGATCGCCGCATCGAGGGACGCCAGCACAATACCTTCCGGCTGGTCGTAGCCCCAACTCACTTCCTTCAGTTTTTCCTGGTTCTTGCCAAAGCTGTCAAGGGAACCGAAGAAATACCGGTCATGCTTTTGCGGGGTCTCTACAGGCCGCCCGCTGCTAGTCGTTTCTGATGCAGGGATAGTCATAGGGAAATCATACCCGCCTCGGGACGGGACTCCGCCTCTTCCATGCGTGGCTTTCTACTTAGGCGGTCAATGAGTGGATGCTGTAGAAGCTGCGCCGGGTTGTCAGCGAGTGCCACAAACATGGGTCAAAATCTTCGCTCCGGCGGCCGGCTCGAACTTGGCCGGAAGCTCCAGCTCTACGCGGAAACGCAGGTCCAGCAGCTTGCCCAACGGGGTCGCCTCGCCCGGCAGCGACTGGGCCAGCGTATGCGCCGTGTTGGTGAAGTTTGCCGACACCGCGCCCGCAGACGCCGCCTGGTCGGCCGTGCCGGGGACGAGCCGCGCATCGAGCAAGGTGAGAACGCCGTCAGCAGCCTGCGCCACCTCCGCGGCCAGCGCAGAGGAAACCGGTGCCGCTGGGTTGGGGCCTGCAGCCTCGAAGGCCTGGTAGGCTCGCAGCAGACTGGCATAAGCAGATGCCGACGCCGCAAAGCGGAAGCGCCGCGGGTTCCAACCTACAGCATCCTGCGCGCGCAGGGCGAAGTCGGTTGAAACCGAAAGCGGTGTCACTGACTGGTAGGGCGGCGTTGCAAGCTCGGCGTAATCATGAAATCCGGGCTGACCCACCTCGCTGCCCCTGGTTCCGGCCGGCACCACACGCAAAATCCAGCCGGCCTGCGTCGGCTGCAGGATCAGCAGCAATCCATTGCCGATAGGCCGGCTGAAGGACTGGCCGGCCTGCACTTCGCCCTCGATCGATTCCGTTCGGCACAGGGGTGTGCTGCCCGCGGAAACAGCCTGGCTGGTGCTCGCCGCCAACCCCAGCAGAACAAGGCTGGCATACCGGCACAACGCTTCAATGCGCATTCGCAGCCACCGCTTCCAGCAACGTCCTGCGCAGCGAAACCTGCAGCGCCTTGTCCAGCTTTGCACCTTCGTGGGTCAGATAAAACACGTCGATTGCCATCTCCCCTTCCGTATCCACCAACGCTACTTCGATGTTGCAGCCAAGCTCCGCCAACGGCAGCGAAAGCGCGCGCAGCAAGCCCGGCGTATCCTGCGCGACCACCTCCAGCAAGGTACTATGCGTCGATGCGGAATCGTCAAAGTCGACGCGCGTCTCCACGTTCACCTTCGGCCGGTTGCGTCGGGCCCTTCGCCGTGCAGCAAGCATGGTGTCCAGTCTGGTGGTGCCGCGCAGCACTCCGGTAATGCTTTCGCGAAATCGGCCGCGCTCCGATTCATTCAATTCCAGCGTACGGAACGTGTCGGTAAAGCGAAAGCTGTCCACCACCACCGGTTCCACGTTCGAAAAGGCATCCGCGGTCACGATGTTCATTCCCCAGGCCGCGAGCGCGCCGGCAATGGCAGCGAACAGCCCCGGCCTGTCGCGGGTCACCAGCGTCAACTCGCTCAGCCCGGCTGCATAGCGGAACTCCACCTGATCGCCCGCTCCGGCTTCGCAGCGCACTGCCATCAGGAAGTGTTCGCGGATGGCCTCGGGGGTGCGCGTCTGCAGATATCGCCGGGGGAAACCATCCAGAAACCGCACCACCTCGGCGTGTCTGCCGGGCAGCAGGGCGTGGATGCGATGCACGGCTTCCCTGCTTTCGCTATCGGCCACGCTGTCAGCCACAGTATCCCGGCTGTATGCTACCCGCTCGTCATCGACGTGCCGATCCAGAAAGGTAGCCGTCGCGGCATGCAGGCGCCACAGATTCTCCGCCTTCCACGGCGTCAGCGCGTCCGGATGCACAGCCGCGATATCCGCGTAGGTAAACAGGGCCAGCATGCGCAGGGGTTCCGGAGCCTGCACCCGCGCGGCAAACCCGCGGATTGTCTCGCTATCGAATACGTCCCGCCGCAACGCAGCCGACATCTTCAGATGGTTGCGAATCATCTCCAGCACCAAACCGGCTTCATACGTGTCGAGCTCCAGGCGACGCAGCACACCTTCAGCAAGCCTTGCGGATTCCTGCGCATGGCCTGTCGCCGTGGCGTGGCCCTTGCCTGTATCGTGCAGCAGCGCGGCCAGGTACAGCAACTCCGGATGCGGCAGGTCCCGTAGCATGGCGCCGAAACGCAGCTTCCAAACTTCCATGCCGTCGAGCGTTGCCCCACCTGGCTTGCCGGCTTTTACAGCGGCCAGGGCATGCAGCGTATCGATAACCACAAACGTGTGCTCATCCACGGTATAGCGATGATAGGCATCGCGGATCACCAGCGCATCGATGCCATGAAACTCGGGCATCACAAGCTCCAGCAGGCCCAGCGCATGCATGCCGCGGAGCGCCAGGCCGGCGTGCGCGCCCAGCAGGATCGTGCGCAGCCTGTGCCACAACCCAGGTCCGTCTTCGAGATGCGCCGAAAGCAGAGGCAACGCACTCTCCAGCCGCGCCTCGCTGTCCGGGGTCAGCCGCGCGCCGGTCCGTGCAATCACGCCGAAGACTGCAAGCGCCACCTCGGAGTTATGCGCCGGATCTGCGTCCCCGGCCGGTGCCAGTTCGATGCGGCCCTGACGCACCTCGAAGCCACTATGTCCGCCCTCGCGCGCCACGCCGACCAGCCGCAGCAAACGAGGCTTCGCCGGGGTGGCTTCTTCCATCGCCTGCGCTGTCCGGCGCTCGATCGTGCGGGCATGGCGAAAGTAAAAGCGCATCCAGTAGGCTGCGTCCAGGCGCATTCCCTGCCTGCCCGTCTTGTTCACTGCCTCCTTGCCCAGGCCGAGCAAAGCCACCGCCGCCTCATCCTGGGCCTGCCAGTCGAGCGAGTTGTCGTCCCGCTTGTGCCGCAGGTGCAGGAACGAACGCACCAGCAACAGAAATTCCCGCGCTTCCACAAACTCGGGCCCGAAAGCAGAAGCATGCCCGTCCTCCTGGTCGCCCAACCGCTCCAGCCAGGCGCACACATGCGCGTCGCGCAGGCCGCCCGGGCACTCCTTCAGGTTCGGCTCCAGGTGGAACAGCGTATCCGCGTACTTGGCATGGCGCCCGCGGGTCACCTGCAGCAGGCGCGCGACGATCTTTTTGCGATCCCGCGTCACCACCCTGACAGCCGACTTCTCCAGCAGACGGGCCGTCAACTCCGAGTCCCCCGCCAGCGCACGAGCATCCAGCAAGGCCAGCGTAAACTCCACATTTTCGGGGTCGAACCGCTCGCACTCCGCCAGGCTGCGCGTCACCGGAGACACCCGTATGCCGGCATCCCAAAGCGCCTGGTTGAGCCGCCGGACCGCCTCCTTCAAATTCCGCTCCGGCACCTTGCCATCGTGCAGAAACATCAGGTCCAGGTCGGAGTGGAAAAACAATTCCCGCCGACCGTAGCCACCCAGCGCCACCAGCGCCAGCCCCACCGTGAGCGCCGGGTCTTCGCGCTCTGTCTGGTGCCACAACTCCTGCACCAGACGGTCCACTGCGTCCGCGCGCGCCTGCACCGCTACCGTGCCCGCATGCGGAACGATCAGGTTGCTCTCAAAATCGGCCCGGATCCGCGCCAGCGCACTCTCGTAGCCTAGGCGCGCCGCGGCCAGGCTATTGCTAACGGTTTTCGATTCGCGGCTTCCGTCCTGCTCTTCCATCGGGCGTCAGCCTTCTCCTCATCCTTACAGAGCGATCTCACCGCGTTCGTCGTTGCGAATCCGAATGGCTTCGTCGATGTGCGAAACGAAGATCTTGCCGTCGCCGATTTTTCCCGTGCGCGCGGACTGGATGATCGCCTGAATGGCCGCTTCGGCAAGCGTATCGCTCACAAAAACCTCCAGCTTCACTTTCGGCAGCAAGTCGACCGCGTACTCGCGCCCCCGATAAAACTCCGTATGGCCTTTCTGCCGTCCGTGGCCGCGTGCTTCCAGCACCGTAATGCCTTCTACGCCAATCTCGATCAGCGCGTCCTTCACCTCGTCGAGCTTGGAGGGCTGAATAATTGCTTCAATCTTTTGCATGCCTTCCCTTTCGTCAATCTCCGGCACACCCTCGCGCCGGTTCCGCCGTGTGCCGTTGCGTAAGTCCTAGTGAGCCCAATCGTAACCTTCTTCCCCATGCTGCGAAATATCCAGCCCTTCGCGCTCGTCCTCTTCGCTCACCCGCATGCCGATCGTCTTGTCCACAATCACCAGGATCACCAGCGTCCCTACAATCGAAAGCACCCAGGCAATCGCAACCCCGGTGAGCTGGTTCAACAGTTGATGCCCATTTCCTTCCAGTACGCCGCTCGGCAGCGCATTGCCCTTGGCATCCTTGAACACCGCATTGATGGTGCTGTTGGCGAAAATGCCGGTCAGAATGGCGCCCATGGTGCCGCCCGCGCCGTGCACGCCGAACGCGTCCAGCGAGTCGTCATAGCCGAACAGGTTCTTCACCGTGACGACCATGAAGAAGCAGAACACCCCGACAATCAGCCCGATCCAAAGTGCGGAGATCGGCGTCACGAAACCCGCGGCCGGCGTGATGCCGACCAGCCCGGCCACGGCACCCGAAATCGCTCCCAGCGCCGACGGCTTGCCGTTGCGCATCCACTCCGCCGCCGACCAGCCACAGGCCGCGGCCGCCGCCCCAAAGTGCGTCGCCACGAAAGCGGAGGTGGCCAGCGTACCCGCACCCAGCGCCGACCCCGCATTAAACCCGAACCAGCCCACCCAAAGCAACGCCGCGCCCACAAAGCTGAAGACTACCGAGTGCGGCGGCATCGCCACTTTGGGGTAGCCCACCCGCTTGCCCAGATAAAGCGCAGTCACCAGCGCCGAAACGCCCGAGGTCACATGCACCACCGTACCGCCGGCAAAGTCCAGGCAAGGAAACCTGCCGCTCAACGCCACGCCCGCCACCGGGCCGGCAATGTTCAACAGCCCGCCCACGCCCCACACCATGTGCGCCATGGGGCTGTACACGAACAGCGCCCAAAGCACCATGAACACCAGCATCGCCGAAAACTTCACCCGTTCCGCAAAAGCGCCCGTAATCAGCGCTGGCGTGATAATTGCAAACATCAACTGGTAGATCATGTAGGTCTGCAGCGGGATCGTTGCCGCATAATCCTTGTCCGGCAGCAAGCCCACGCCATGCAGCAACGCATTGTGGAAGCCACCGATAAACGCGCTTCCATTGCCAAACGCCAGCGAGTAACTCACCAGTGCCCACAGCACGGTAATCACGCCCATCATGGCAAAGGTCTGCATCATCGTGCCCAGCACGTTCTTCTTGCGCACCAGCCCGCCGTAGAACAGCGTCAGCCCGGGCGCGCTCATCATCAGCACAAGCGCCGAGGAAACCAGCATCCATCCGTTATCGCCCGCTGTCTGGGCGGCCGCCGTAGCGGTTGCATTGTCGGCCACCTGCTTCTCGAGCGCCGCAATCCGGTCTGCCTGGGAGCCCTGCGTACCTGTCGCAACCGGGGCCTGCGCCAAAATCTGCAGCCCTGCCCCGAAGCTCAGCATCAACACCCACGCCAGCACTACTTTCTTTACGAACAAACGCATCAATCGCTCACCCTTCCTTCTAAAGCAAGGTTGTGCTGCAACTGCCTCTGGTGCAGTCTTGCCGCGCCGCTGTATAGCTCTTCAACCATGACAGACCGCCCGTCAAAAGGTCGCAATCTCAATCGTGTTTCGCTTACTCTACACGCAGAGCCTCTGTTTACAAAAATAGAAAGACAGATCGCAGCTCCTTGCAGAGACAAGACGCAACAAGCCGCTTCCGGAGAAAACAAACCCATGAATCCGCACCAGCCCAGCCCCGATCCCCAGCTCTTCGCCTGGTCCGAGCTCCCACCCGAGCAGCTCAACCCGCTGCTCACCCGCCAGTTCATCACCGGCACCCAGGCCATGGTGTCGCGGCTCATGCTCAAGCAGGGCTGCACCGTGCCGCAGCACAGCCACCACAACGAGCAGATCTCGCTCATCGTCTCAGGCGCGCTCGAGTTCATCTTTCCCACCCACACCGTTATCGCCCGCGCCGGCCAGGTTCTCGTCATCCCGGCCAACGTCCCGCATGCTGCCCACGCACTCGAGGACACCGAAAACATCGATCTCTTCGCACCCCCGCGCGAAGACTGGCTCGCCGGCACGGACAGCTACCTGCGCTAACTTGCAGGCCCCATCACACCCAGCGCCCGCATCCACACCAGCAGCAAATCCGGCCAGCTCTTCAGGTCCGGAAAGCTCTGCGCGAGCGCCGTGCCGTGGGGCCCGTGCTGGTACAGATGCATCTCCGCCTTCACCTTGTGGGCCACCAACGCCTCGTAAAACAACACGCTGTTCATCACGGGAACCACGGGGTCGTCTGTCGTCGCATACAAGAATGCAGGCGGCGTCCGGTCCGTGACCCGCGTCTCCAAAGACATCGCCCGTTCCGCTTCCGCCGTCGGATGCTCCCCCAGAAGATTCTTGCGTGACCCCGTATGCCCGTAGGGGTCCTGCATGGAGATCACCGGGTAGGCCAGAATCAAAAAATCGGGCCGGCTCGATTCGCGCTCCACCCTGTCATCCGATCCCGCACGCCCGGCGTCGAAGATCGTACCCGCCGATGCCGTCAGATGCCCGCCAGCCGAAAAGCCCATCATCCCCACATGGTTCGCAGCCACACCGTACTTCGCCGCGTCTGCCCGCACCAGCCGGATCGCCCGCTGCGCGTCCCCAAGCTCCACAGGATTGTGGTACTTCGGTCCCAGCCTGTACTTCAGCACAAACGCCGCTACCCCCTGGGCCGCAAGCCACTTCGCCACGTCCGCCTCTTTTTCCGACAGATGCCCATACCCGCCGCCCGGCGCCACGATCACGGCCGTCCGGGTCGGGTTCTGCGCCGGCAGGTAGGGCGTCAGCGTGGGGATGTCGTCGCTCGCCGTACCCTGGGCCATCGGCGCCCGCCCCTGCCAGAGCCGGAACGTCGTCGCATTCTCCTGCTCCGCGCCCAGGTTCTGGGCAGGCAGCACCGAACCCCAGCCTGCCACCCACCCCAACCAACCAAGCACTGCTAAACGCAAGCGTCCATGGATCGTCAACTCGTATTCCTCCTCACCCCGGCCTGTGGGCAGGATTCGAACCGCACGATCCCACCACTCCCGTCTATACTTGCAGAGTCGCAAAGCTGACGTAAAACGTAAGATTTAGCTCAACTTGGAGAATGCATGAATTCGCGTGAACGCAAGATGCTCGAACTGCTCAAAACAGGCAAAGATAACTTCGGCTACGTCGCCGTCAAAGCGGAGTTCGAAGCCGAAGGCACCCGGGTCGATGAGCTTCTCCGCCTGGTAGAAATCTGCCGCAAAGCCGACCTCAAGCTCGGCCTCAAGATCGGCGGCTGTGAGGCCATGCGCGACCTGATCGAATCCAAGCAGATCGGCGTCGATTACATTATCGCGCCCATGATCGAAAGCACCTACGCGCTTTCCAAGTTCGCCGAAGCCGTCGACAAGATCTACACCGCCGAAGAGCAGGAAGAAACCGACTTCCTCTTCAACCTCGAAACCATCAACGCGTTTGAAAAGCTCGAAGCCATGGCCGACGCCACCAAGAAGGCCAAGGAGCTCGCCGGTATCGTCTTCGGGCGCGTCGACTTTTCCCTCTCCGCCTCGCTCGGTCGCGACGCCATCAACGGCAAGGAAGTCACCGATTACGTCCTCAAAACAGCCCATGCCTGCAAGTCGCGCGGCCTCGACCTCGTCGTCGGCGGCGGCGTTTCGTCCGATTCCATTCCGGTGCTCAAGGAAATGGCCGCCGTCCACCTGACCCGCTTCGAAACCCGCAAGGTGATCTTTTCGGGCGCTGCCGCCGACGCCTCGCACCTCGATCAGGGTCTGCTCAACGCCGTGCATTTCGAGCTCCTCTGGCTGCTCAACAAGCGCGATTACTACGGTGCTATCCAGAACGAAGACGCCAAGCGCATCGACATGCTCGAAAAGCGCTGGGCCGTGCTCAACAAGTAAAACCCCAGCCAGGCTGACAGCATCCAGCAAGTCACGCGGGAAGCTGTCAGCTCTCAGCCGCCTTTAGCTGTCGGCTGCTCAATGATTTTTCTCCTAACCCGGAAACCATGCCCACCCCCCACCACCTCCTCGTCTTCGGAGCCACCGGCGCCATCGCGGGCGCCATCTGCACCACCGCTCTCACCCGCGGCTGGCAGGTCACCGGCGTCGTGCGTAAACCAGATGCCGACCTACCCGCAGGCGTCACCGCTCTCGTCGCCGACCCGCTCTCCGCCACCTTCGACCTCGCTAACCCAAGCCCCTACAACGCTGTCTGCTGGGCCCAGGGAGCCAACTCGGCCGACTCCGTTTACGACGTCTCGATCGACGCGCACATGCAGCTTTACCAGGCCAACGTTGTCTACATTCTCGTTACCCTCAAAGCGCTGCTTGATCAAAAACTGCTCGCGCCGGCGTCCCGCCTCTGTATTCTCAGCTCCATCTGGCAAAACCTCGCACGCCAGCGCAAGCTTTCCTACTGCATCTCGAAAGCCGCCCTGCAGGGCCTGGTCCTTTCCGCCTCAGCCGATCTCGCCGCCGACGGACACCTCATCAACGCCGTGCTTCCCGGCGCCACCGATACCCCTATGACCCGGCGCAATCTCGCTCCCGAGCAGATCGACCGGCTTTCTCAGGCCACCGGCTTCAATCGCCTGCCTTCGCTCGCCGATGTGGCCGGGCTCACCTGCTTTCTCTGCTCACCCGAAAACACCGGCATCACCGGCCAGTTCATCGCCGCCGATCTAGGATTCAGTCATGTCCGCATCGTTTAGCATCACCTCCTCCACCGGCGAGTACGGCGTCACCATCGCCACCGGCCTGCTCCAGACCCCCGCCCTGACGGAGGTCCTCGGCCGCTCCAGCATCGTGGCCGATGCCTTTTTCCAGACCCACACTTTCCCCGGCCAACCCATCTGGCTCGAAGCCACCGAGTATGAAAAGTCCCTCGACCGCGCGCCCGCCCTCATCGAGCAGCTGCGGAAGGCCGGCGCCAATCGCGCCACCCTGCTCACCGCGCTCGGCGGCGGCATTATCCAGGACATCTCCGCCTTCGTCGCCTCGGTCTATATGCGCGGCCTCACCTGGGTGTACATCCCCACGACAGTCCTGGCCATGGTTGACTCCTGCATCGGCGGCAAGTCCTCCATCAACGTAGGCCCCTATAAAAACCTCGTCGGCACGTTTCACCCCCCGCAGCACATCTATATCGACCCCTCATTCGCCGAGACCCTGCCCCGCGACCAGTTCGCCTCCGGCCTTATCGAAGCCGCCAAGATCTGCTTCACCCGCGGCCCCGAATCCTTTAACGTTTACCTTGCCGCGCAGCCCTCCATCACAATGTCCACCCCCGCGCTCGAGCAGGTCATCCGCGCCTCGCTCGCGGCCAAGAAGCACTTCATCGAAATCGACGAGTTCGATAAAAAGGAGCGTCTACTGCTCAACTTCGGCCACACCTTCGGCCACGCCCTCGAAGGCGCCTCCGACTTCGCCATTCCGCACGGCATCGGCGTCGGCCTCGGCATCCTCTGCTCGCTTGCATTCCAGCGCCAGCGCGGCATCGCCTACGATCAGGCCCCGCGCGTCGCCCAGCTTGAACAGCACCTCGATCTCATGATCCGCACCCTGCCCGGTCTGGCCGGCATCCTCGCGCAAATCCACATCTCCGAAGTCCTCGAGCGTTTCGCTTCCGACAAAAAGCACTCCACCGCCCGGTTCACCCTCATCGTCGTCGACCCGCAGGGTGAGGTCGTCATGGACAAGATCGACCGTACCCCCGAGCTCGATTTCCAGATCCGCCACGCCATCGAAACCACTCTCCACCAGTACAGCCAGTAGCTCTCCTTTGTTGTCATTCCCGAAGGGAATCTGCTTGTGCTTTGCTCTTTCTCTTTCCATTCCAAAGGAATCCGCTTCTGCCTTTTCCCCGGACCGCCAAGATCACCATCAGGAAACCATGACCAAGTACTCCGACCTCCTCGCCGACTGGCTCACCGAACTCGGCTACACCCATTGCTTCTTCGTCGCCGGCGGCAACATCATGCACCTGCTCGAATCCTGCTCGCGCCGTCTCATCTGCATCCCTGTCGTCCACGAGGTCGCCGCCGGCATTGCCGCCGAATACTTCAACGAAGTCCACCTGGGTCCCAACGGCCAGCCATCCGACAAGCCCGCCAAAGCCTTCGCCATGGTCACCGCCGGCCCCGGCCTCACCAACATCGTCACCGCCCTCGGCGGCGCCTGGCTCGAGTCTCGCGAGCTGCTCGTCATCGGCGGCCAGGTCAAGCTCTCCGACCTCAACCGCGGCCAGGTCCGTCAGCGCGGCATTCAGGAAATCGACGGCGTCGCCATCGCCGCCCCCATCTGCGAGCGCGCCGAACTGGTCGAAAAAGTCGTCGACCGCGCCACCTTCGCCGCCCTCACCTATTCGGGCGCCCACGGCCGCAAAGGCCCCGTCTTCCTGGAGCTTCCCCTCGACATCCAGGGAGCCCAGGTAGACGAAGCCGCCCTCAACACGCCCGTCCAGGCTTTCGCGCCCAGCTTCCCCGCTCTGCCCGCCGACGCCATCGCATCGCTCGCAACCCGTATCGCCAAAGCCCAGCGTCCCGTCCTTCTTCTCGGTGCCGGCATCGATCGCGAAACCACCGCCAGGCTCCAGCAGCAGCTCACCCAAGCCGGCATCCCGGTCATGCTCACCTGGAACGCCGCCGATCGCCTAGGCGCGGACTCGCCCGTCTATTTTGGCCGCCCCAATACCTGGGGCATGCGCTACGCCAACATCCTCATGCAGCAGGCCGATCTCCTCATCGCGCTCGGCACCCGGCTGTCGCTCCAGCAATCCGGCTTCAACTGGCAGCAATTCATCCCCGCCGGCGAGGTCGTTCAGGTCGACACCGATCCGCAGGAGCTCGCCAAGGGCCATCCCAGGGTCGCCACGCCCATCAACGCCGATGCCAACGCCGTCCTCACCGGCCTTCTCGCCAAGCCGCTCGGCAGCCACGCGGACTGGCTCGCCTTCTGCCGCGAAGTCCGCGCGGCCATCCCTCTCGTCGAGCCCGTCAACCATACGGGCGAGGGCTACCTGAGCCCCTACAATTTCGTCGAAACGCTTTCCACCCTCTGCACCCCCGAGGACCTCGTCATCCCCTGCTCCTCGGGCTCCGCCTTTACGGTCATGATGCAGACCTTCGCGCAAAAGTACGGGCAGCGGCTCGTCACCAACAAGGGCCTCGCCAGCATGGGCTACGGCCTTTCGGGAGCGATCGGCGCAGCCTTCGCGGGCGCCGGCACCGAAGGCAAGCCACGCCGCACCATCCTGGTCGAAGGCGACGGCGGCTTCACCCAGAACCTCCAGGAGCTCGGCACCGTCCACGCCAACGCCCTCAACCTCAAGATCTTCCTCTTCGACGACAACGGCTACGCTAGCATCCGCATGACCCAGAAGAACTATTTCGGCGGCCGCTACGTCGGCTGCGACACCGAAACCGGCCTCGGCATTCCCAAGTGGGAGCTCCTGTTCCCTGCCTATTCGGTCCCCGTTCTCCGCGTACGCCCGGGCTACGAGCAGGACCCGGAGTTCCTTGCTGCCTTCAACGCACCCGGTGCCCACGCCTTCCTGGTGCACATCGACCCCACCCAGACCTACTTCCCCAAAATCAGCTCGCGCGTCACCGAATCCGGCTCCATGGAATCAAGCCCCCTCCACCGCATGACGCCAGACCTCGCCCCCGAACTCGAAGCCAAAGTTTTCCGCTACCTCTAACCAGCCCCGAGACGCACTTTTGTTGTCATCCCGAAGGGATCTGCTCCTGTCGTTGCCGTAGCACTTTTGTTGTCATCCCGAAGGGATCTGCGGTTGCTTTCGCCTTCCTCCGACTCACCACAACCCATGCCCCCACTCCCCCCCGAAGATCTCGCCGCCATTCTCGCCGCCACGCGTCCCCTCTGGCCCGAGCTCGCCAACCAGCGCCTCTTCCTCACCGGAGGCACCGGCTTCTTCGGCACCTGGCTTACCGAGTCTTTCCTCCACATCAACCAGGCCCTCCAGCTCAACGCCGGCATCACCGTGCTCACGCGGAACCCCGAGGCCTTTCGCCACAAAGCCCCGCATCTCGCGCACAACCCAGCCCTTACCCTGCTCCAAGGCGACGTACGCGACTTTGCCTTCCCCGCCGAGCCCCACACCCACATCGTCCACGCCGCCACCGAGGCCTCCGCCCAGCAGCTCGCCGAGCATCCCCACCAGATGCTCTCCACCCTGCTCGCCGGCACCGAGCGCGCCCTCACCTTCGCCGCCCACACCGGCGCTCGCAAGCTCCTGCTCACCAGCTCCGGCGCCGTGTACGGCACTCAAACTGTGCCCCAGATGCCCGAAACCCACACCGGCGCTCCCGACCCGCTGCTCCCGTCATCCGTCTACGGCGAAGGCAAACGCGCCTGCGAGCTTATGTGCTCCCTCGCGGCCGGCCCGCAGCTTGAAATCAAGATAGCCCGCTGCTACGCCTTTCTCGGCCCGCACCTTCCGCTCGACACCCACTTCGCCGCCGGCAACTTCCTCCGCGACGCCCTCGCCGGCAAACCTATCCACATCGCGTCCGACGGCTCCAGCATCCGCTCCTACCTCTACGCCGCCGACCTCACCACCTGGCTCTGGACCATGCTCTTCCGCGCCCCGCCCATGCGCGCCTTCAACGTCGGCTCTCAAGAATCGATCACCATCCGCGAGCTCGCGCACCTCACCGCCGTAACCGTCAACCCCAGCACCACCGTCACAGTAGCCGGTACGCCCGATCCATCCCGTCCGCCTCACCGTTACGTCCCGTCCACCGAACGCGCTCAGCACGAGCTCAACCTGCGCCAAACCGTCACGCTCGAACAAGCTCTCATCAAAACTGCCGCCTGGCACCGCCTCTCCAGCTAAAATCAATCCTGTGAGCACCCATAGCCCCGCCGAACTACTCGACGACCCTACCCCGCCCGACCCGCGCGCAGAAGGTCTCTTCGCCGCCATCCGCCGCGTTCTGCCGGCCGGCGAAGTCATTCGCTTCCTGCTTGTCGGCGCCTCCAACACCGTTCTCTCTTTCCTCATCTACGCCGCCTTCGTCCGCCTGTATTCGAGCGTCATGCCGCACCACAAGCTGCTCATTACAGACGCCGCCTCCATCACCTCGAAGCCCATCGCCATCACTATCGCCTTCCTCTGCTACAAGCACTTCGTTTTCCGCACCAAGGGCAACTACCTCAAGGAGTATCTCCGCTGCTTCGCTGTCTACGGCGTCAGTACGCCCGCGGAGCTTCTCATCCTGCCCGCCGCCACCAAGCTCTTCCAACTCTCCGCCCTCACGCATGGCCGCGCGCCCTATCTGGCCGGTATCGCGAGCGCCGTCATCATCGCCAGCTACAGCTATTTCGCGCACAAAAAATTCAGCTTCAAACGCTAGCTTGTTGTCATCTCTGTCTCTTTGTTGTCATCCCGCAGGGATCTGCGGTTGCCGTTGTACTTGCCTTTGTTGTCATCCCGCAGGGATCCGCTTTAGTACTTTGCAATTTCGTCGAGGCCACGCCCCTTGAAGCTCATCTCCATCGTCACCGCCTGCTACAACGAGGAAGCCAACGTCGAGCTCCTCCACGCCCGTGTGCGCGACGTCATGGCCACCCTGCCCCAGTACCGCTGGGAGCACATCTTCATCGACAACGCATCGCACGACCGGACCGTGCCCATCCTCAAGCGCATGGCCGCGCAATTCCCTGAGATCCGCATCATCGTCAACGCCCGCAACTTCGGCCACATCCGCTCGCCCATTCACGCCCTTTTTGAGGCTCAGGGTGACGCCATCGTCTCGCTTGTCGCCGACCTGCAAGACCCACCCGAAATGATCCCCGCGCTCGTCGCTGAATGGGAAGCCGGCTTTGCCTGTGTGCTTTGCATCAAGCGCTCCAGCGAAGAGCCCGGCCTCATGTTCTTCCTTCGCAAAACCTACTACCGCATCGCCGAGCGCCTCTCCTCCATCGAAACCTTCCAGAACTTCACCGGCTTCGGCCTCTACGATCAGCGCGTCATGCAAATCGCCAAATCCTTCGGCGACCCCTACCCCTACTTCCGCGGCATGATCGCCGAAATCGGCCTGCCCGCCAAAAAGATCCTTTACGACCAGCCGAACCGCAAGTTCGGCATCACCAAAAACAACTGGTACACGCTGTACGACATGGGCATCCTCGGCATCATCAACCACTCGCGCGTACCCTTGCGCATGGCCGTTTTTGCCGGCTTCCTCGGTGCCGGCCTGTCGTTCCTCATCGCGCTCATCTATCTCGTTCTCAAGCTCATCTTCTGGAAAACCTTCGCCTTCGGTCTTGCCCCCATGCTCATCGGCGTCTTCTTCATCGCGTCCATTCAACTCGTCTTTCTCGGCATCCTCGGCGAGTACGTCGGAGCCATCTACACCCAGGTTCAGGCCCGCCCCTACACGGTCGAGCTCGAACGCGTCAACTTTCCTCCCGCCAACCCCAACAACCCCACCCTGGCCGCGTCCGACTAGCTTTCTGTCATCCCGCAGGGATCTGCTTCTGTTCTGCATCTCACCCGGAGCCTCCGATGAAAGACCTCGTCCGCAACCAGCTCGCTAAATCCATCGCCGTCATGCAACTCGTCCACGACGACGAAGCCCTCCACACCGTCATGCACACCATCGGCAAGCTCACCGCCGATGCTATGGGCTCCGGCCGCAAGCTGCTCGTCTGCGGCAACGGAGGCTCCGCCGCCGACTCCCAGCATCTCGTCGCCGAGTTCGTCGCGCGCCTTACCGTCGATCGTCCCGCCCTGCGCGCCATCGCCCTCACCACCGATACCTCCATCCTTACCGCCGCCGGCAACGATTACGGCTACGAGCACGTTTTCTCCCGCCAGGTCGAAGCTCTCGCTCTGCCCGGAGACGTCTTCCTCGGCATCTCCACCTCCGGCAACAGCCCCAACATCGTCCGCGCCCTGCACACAGCCCGCAGGCTCGGCGTCCACACCATCGGCTTCACCGGCAACGGCGGCGGCAAGATGCGCGATCTCTGCGACCACAACATCATTATTCCCAGCGACACCACCATGAACATCCAGGAATCGCACATCGCCCTCGAGCACATCTTCTGCATGCTCGTCGAGCGCTACACCTTCGGCCCCGACTTCGACAAGGCGCCCCAGATACTAAGCGAGTAGCACCGCCCCTATGCCGTCAAAGCACCTAACCCATTGTTGTCGTTCCCGAAGGGAATCTGCTTCTTTGTTGTCATTCCCGAAGGGAATCTGCGGTTGCTCTTGCTTTCATCTCTCGTTCGGAAGGTCAGCCGACCTCTCCTCTCGTTGTATCCGGTAGAAGTTCGAGCATAAACAAAGGCCACCACCCAGACAGGATGATGGCCTTGTTCAGCAGCGCAAACCGCTTACTGGGTGTAAGGAATGGCAGCGCCCCACATCGCCGTCGCTCCCCACATCGCGGTCTGGCCCGCGTTCGTCCCCGCGCCCCACATGGCCGTCGCGCCCCACATGGCGGTTGCGGCGGCCGGCGTGCCTGCGCCCCACATTGCGGTTGCTCCCCACATGGCCGTAAAGGCCTGCGGATCGCCCGCACCCCACATCGCGGTCGCGCCCCACATCGCGGTAAAGGCTGCAGGATTGTTTGCGCCCCACATGGCGGTTGCACCCCACATCGCCGTCTGGCTGCCTACCTGGCCAGTGAAGGCACTGCTGCCGTACAGGGCGCTTGCGCCCCACATTGCCGTCTGGCCTGCGTTGCTCGCCGCTGCGCCCCACATGGCAGTGCTGCCGTTTACCAGGTAGACATTGTTGCCGGCCGAATCGTACACCGCCGTGGGCGAAAGCGCGTAGCCATTGGTGGGCACACGCCAGGTGTTCTGCCGCGCGTCCACGATTGCCGCCTCAAGATCCAGGTAGCCCGCACCGCGCGTAAAGAGGTCGCTATGCGCCGTGTACACGATGCCGCTTACAGGATCGGTCACCGTTGAAGTCGCCGGCAACACCGTCTTGTTCGCGTCGCGCATCAGGAACGCCTTTACGCCGTCGGGCGTCAGGTTCGGCTGGCTCGTCAGCAGCAGAGCCGCAGCACCGCTCGTTACAGCTGTCGCCATACTGGTGCCGCTCAACGGCATGTAGTCTGTCGATGCCTTGGCGCCGTTTCCATTGCTCTGGTAGAACGACAGCGGCGTATAAAAGTTCGGATACGCGGCCTGCAGCACAGAGCCGGGCATCAGCACACTCGTCACCAGATTGCCCGGTGCCACGAGGTCCGGCTTCGACACCTGGTCGATGAACGACGGCCCCTTGGAACTGTAGCTCGCCATCGCGTCATCCACGATGGCCGCGGTTCCGTTGGTCCGCACCGCCCCTACCGTCAACACATAGGGATCGTTGCCGGGTGCCTCGATCGTTCCATAGCCCTCGCCGTTCAAAGCCAGGTTGCGCCCGTTGTTACCCGCCGCCACTACCACCAGAATGCCGGCCTTCCAGGCCTTTTCTACTTCCTGGCAAAGCGGATCGAGCGTGTAGCTTTCCCAAACCGGCCGACCGAGTGAAAGGTTGATGATGCGGATGTTGTAAGCCGACTTCAGCTGGATGGCTGCATCGATTGCAGCGATCGTCTGCGAGTCAGAACCCAGCCCGGTCTCATCCAGCACCCGCAGGTTGATCAGGTTGACGTTCGGCGCAATCCCGGTAAACGTCCGAAAATCGTTGTTCCCGGTCGACTTCGAACCATTGCCCCCGATCAAACCGGCCACGTGTGTCCCGTGCCCGAAGTGGTCGCTTGCATCGCTGTATGCACCCGTGGTCACAAAGTTCTGGCTGTAGACAATCCTGCTTGGAAGCGCCTTCGCATTGGAATAGCCCCCATACGAGTAAGGGGTAAAGTCGGAAGTCGCCGTGATGCCGCTGTCGATCACGGCGATACCGATGCCGGTGCCGATGTAGCCCTGGCTCCACGCCCACGGCGCATTGATCGGCTCCGCCGTAAACTCCCCGTCCGTCGCAATAGAGGCAATCGACGGGGCTGCATCGCGCGCCAGCAGCGGACGATCGAGCGAAACATACTTCACCCCAGGCTCATGCGCCAGGCTTTCCAGCTCCGCCTTCGGCATCATCGCGGACAGCGCCTGGATGCCGTGCAGCTTCAAAGCGACATGCCCACGGTGCCGGCTTTCAAACGCCATCCCTTCATCGTCACTCGGGTCATGGTCGTACTGCACAATCACTGGAACAGTGTCCCCCGTTGCCTGTCTGGCGTCGCGTGAGACCTTGGCGGAGCCCTGCGCCAGCAGACTGCCGGCACAGTAGAAGGTTGCGCTGAAAAGGAGAAGCGGGGGAACAGCAGCATGGAAGCGTTGCATGGAGGAACTCCACTAGCCGGTTGGTTGCAGGACAAGAATTGACCACGCGCTTCGTGGCAGAATCGGAGTGAGGCTCCGGAGATCATGCTTCCGTCCCCGTACGGCCGTATGACAAATCAGTAAGTGCTTACACACGGAAGCCTAGTTGGCTATGCAGGTACCAGCCATTACCGTTAAGTTGTAGCTCCGTCCCACAATGGGCCCACGGTGATATCACATCCGATGTCAACCGCAAAGCGTTACTCAGTTACGCCAAGCTCACGTCTTCGATACGCAAGCACCGCGCCCACCGGGACCGGCAGCGTGCGCAGCAGGGCCTGAGTCGCAGGATGGGCTCCCCCCTGTTCCAGCTCTTCCACCCGCACCGACTCCACAAGCCGCCCGTCGGCCAGCACACCCAGCCGCCCACAAAAGCGCAGTACCGAAAGCAGATCGTGCGAAATATAGAGCACAGCCGTGCCTTCCGCGTTGTTGATGTCCCGGAGCAGGTCAAGAATCTCCACCTGCGTTACCGGGTCCAGCGCGCTGGTCGGCTCATCCGCAATCAGCAGCGGCGGCCGGTGCAGCAGCGCCATCGCCAGCACCGCACGCTGGGCCTGGCCCACGCTCACCGCACCGGGCAGCCGCTTCAAAAACGCCGCGTCGCCAGGCAGGCGCACCTTCTCCATCAAGTCCCTTACCCGTGCCTCGAACCTTTCGCCCAGCCCGCGCTCATGCGCCCGCCAGGCCTCTTCAAAATGTCTGCGCAGCGAAACCGCTCCATTCAGTGCGCTCATCGGGCTTTGCGGCACAAAACCAACCCGCCGGCCGCGCAGCCTGCGCGCCTCACGCTCGCGCAACCCGAGCAGGTTCACGCCCTCGAGCGCCACTTCGCCCTCGGCCCACCCGCCGCGCCAGGGCAGCAGTCCAAGCAGCGCCAGCACCAATGTGCTTTTGCCCGCGCCGCTCGAGCCCACCAGCCCGAACCGCTCCCCGCGCCCAAGCGCGAAGGCTACATCGTCGATGACACACTGCTTCCCGTACCCTGCTCGTACCCGCACCCGCAGCAGCGTCTCGCCAGGCGAATCCAGGCTCAACGCCCGCTCCAATGCATGGCCTCGATGTCCGAAATGACCCCCGGTTGCAACGCCGTAAACACCACGCCGCTCAACTTCGTGGAAGCCGCATACAACGCATTCGGGTACACCAGGTAGAGGAACGGCTGCTGTTCGGCCACAATCTCCTGCACCCGATCCACAGCCCGTTTCCTCCCCGCCTGGTCCGGCGCGCCCGCCTGCGCCAGCATTAGCGTGTCGATCTCCGATTCCCACGCCGTCGCCGGCGCTTTTTCTGACGGGTTCCACTGGTGGTTCGGCGATGAGCTCAGCCAGATGTTCTCCATGGTGCTCGGGTCGGGCTGCACATTCGAAAGCCCAAGCAGCGCCGCCTCGTACGTCTGCGTATGCATCAACCGTTCAATCAGCGCCGGGAAATCCAGCGTCACCACGTTCACCTCCATGCCCAGCGCCGCAAGGTCCTGCTGGATCAGTGCCGCCATCTTCTCCCGCGAGCGATTTCCCGCGTTGGTCAGCAGCGAAAACCGCACGGAATGCCCATCCTTGTCCACCAGCTTGCCGCCCTCGCGCCGAAAGCCTTGCTGCCCCAGCAGGTTCAACGCTGCCGCATTGTCCTCCTTCACCGGCTGCACCGCCGCGTCGCGCCAGACCGCATTCGCCGGAGAAACAAAGCCCGCGGCCGGCGTCGCATGCCCGTCGTAAGCGATCCGCGCCATATCCCCGCGGCGCAGCGCCATGCTTACCGCCATGCGAAACCCGCGGCTCTGAAACCACTTCTTCTCCCACGCCGGAAGCGCCGCGCCTTCCGCCTGGTTGAACCACATCTGCTCTGTGTTCAGCGTCGGCCCAAAGTCCACTACGCTCCCGGGAGCCTTGCGCGCAAGCGCCGCAAAATCGTCGGCCGAAACACTCTCGAGCAGCCCATACTGCCCGCGCAGAAAGCGCAACTCATTCTGCTCCGGGTTCGCCACTATCTCTAGCCGAAGCCCATCCAGATACGGCATCGCATGCCCGGCGTCGTCATGCCGCCAGTAATGCGGATTCCGGCGCAGCGTCAGCGACTCGCCTCGCTTGTACTCTGCCAGCACAAACGGCCCGCTCGTCACGCGGTCCTGGCTCGGCCGGTTCGCCGGCTCGATCGCCACCTCATCGAACACCTTCGTAATCGCCACCACACGCTTCGGCAGCATCACCCGCACCGTCAGCGCGTCCGGCGCGTCCACCTTGACGCCCGGCCCAAACTCCTCCGCCACGGGGGCCGCTGTCGCCGGATCGAGCACCCGCCGCAAGCTCCAGACCACATCGGCCGCCGTCAATACGGTACCGTCCGAAAACTCGAGCCCCCTGCGCAGATGCAGCGTCACCAGCCGCCCGTCAGCACTCACCTCAAAACGCTCGGCCAGGCCCGGCACCACCTGCTGGGTCTTGCGGTCGAAGCGCAGCAGCACACCGGCCGTCAAAAAGCGCACCGTCTCTGAAGCCTGATCGTCCACCAGCGCCGGGTCCAGCGTCTTCGGATCGTACTTCAGCGCCCATGCCAGCTCATTCGGGGCCTGCTGCGCCCGCGCCAGGCCCAGGCCCAACAACAACCCGATCACCCACACCGCGCGCACCATCAAACCTCCTCTCCAAACACCGTCGTCTCCAGCAGTAGCAGCACCAGGACAAGCAGCGCAAGAGGAAGGTACACCCAGCGCGTCCCGCTCAGCACCGCGGTACTCTTCAACGACAACAGCATCGCCCCCCACGAAGGCAGCGGCTCGCTGATGCCCAGCCCCAGCGCGCCAAGATTCGCCTCCGCCGTGATGCAGATCGGCAGGTACACCAGGAACTGCGCCAGCAGCACGGGTCGCAGATGCGGCAGCATGTAGCGCCACGCCATACGCCACGGACGCAGCCCGGCCGCCCTCGCCTGCAACATCCACTCCGCCTGCCGCATCGCCGCCGTGCGCGCATAGTTGATCCGCGCAAACACCGGCCAGCCCAGCACGCCAAGCACCGCGAACGTAACACCCGCCGAAGCCGCCGGAGCCAGGTTCAACGGCAATGCCGAGCGCACAATCATCAATAAAAACAGCCACGGCAGCGTAAGCAGCAGATCGCTCCCATACAGCAGCACCCCGCCCAACCCACGCGGTGCCAGCGCTGCCCCACACCCCACGGCCGCACCCAGCGCCGTCGCCGTCAGCGAAGCCCCTGCAGCCCCGGCCAGCGACACCAGCAACGCCACCGCCACCCGCACCAGGCGATCCCGCCCCAGGTCATCCGTCCCCACCACGTGCCCCGCCACCGTACCCACATCCACCTGCTCGCGATCCTGCACGGCATATCCCCACCGGCTCGTCGCCACCACCATGACCGCCGCGAGCGTCATCGCTACCAGCAGCGCCAGCCCTGCCCACCGCACCCAGCTCATTCTCACGACACGACCTCGGGCACCCTTCCTACATCCTGCCCCGCCACTGCCCCGGCGACCGCCACACACGCCGCTACCAGCAGCGTCACCGCCAGCAGCACCGGTAAATCCCGGTTCAGCGCCGCCGACCACGCCAGCTGGCCCAGCCCGGGCCTGTCAAAAATCACTTCCACCGGCACCAGCAGGCTCAACGCCACCACGACCGAGGTCATCATCAACGCAAGCAACTCGCGCCCCAGCCCAGGCAGCAGATGTATCCGCACCAGGCTCGGCCACGCCAAGCCCAGCGCTCGCGCATAGACAAAATGCGGCGCCCGCCAGGTCCGCCGCATAAGCCGGTAGGCCAGCTTGAAGTCCCTCACTGCCACCAGCGCGGCCAGCACCAGCAGTGGCCCACCCGCATCCGCCACCAGGCAGGCGGTCGCCATGGCCCCCGCGGGCACGGCCAGCAGCACGGCGGATGGCGCCGCAATCCAGCCCTCCCCCTTGTTGCCGCGGCGCCCGCTCAGCGCCATTGCAAGCGAAAGCGAAATCCCCCAGCCCAGCAGGATGCTCTCTCCCAGAAGCTTCGCGGTCACCCTCCATCGTTCCCGCAGCAGCTCGCTAACCGCTACATCGAACTGCCGCGAACGCCCCAGATCGCCTCGCCCCCAACCCTGCGCAGCATGCTCCATCGAAGCCCACACGCTGCCGTCGCGCGCCTCCTGCACTTCCACCGCCCGCCGGCCCACCGCGCCGTACTGCCCATCCATCTCCCGGCTATCGGCGAAATATCCGGGCGCCCAGCGCATCAACGCCACCGTGCCAAGCCCAGCCAGCAGCACCAGCGAAAGCACTCTGGCCAACCCTGCCGTTACCCGCCAACCTGCCATTTTCATGAAGCCATCGCAGGCTTGAAGTCCTGTTCCTCGTCCAACTCACCGGTTACCAGCCGCATGGATACAGCGGCAGTCGACCGGCGCGCCTCCTTTTCCCGGTACATGCGCCGCTCGGCCAGGGCAAGCAGTTCTTCCGCTCGCATCCCGTCTTCCGGATACAGCGCCGCACCCAGGCTCGCCGTGACGGAAACATCGAGGCCCGTCCGCAGTCCTGCCGTCTCCACCGCTCCCGCGATCCGTGCAAGACGAAGCGGCAGCGCAGCTTCACTCATGCCATGCAATAGAAACACAAATTCATCGCCGCCCATGCGGCCAACCGTCTCCCCCGGCTCGCACTCCAGGCGAAACTGCTCCGCAATTGCCGTGAGAATACGGTTACCCGCCAGGTGTCCGCGTTCGTCGTTCACCTGCTTGAACCGGTTGAGGTCGCAAACCACGACACCCAGCATACAGCCGGCCGCTGCACACTCTTCCAGCTCACGGTCCAGTTGCAGAAAAAGCTTCCGAGCATTCGGTAACCCGGTCAGAAAGTCTGTTTCCGCGTTCGTCGCCGCTTGCCGGTAATGAAGCGCATTCTGCACCGAAAGGCCCAGCTTGGCGCTCATGGCCAGCAGAATCCTCAGATGGTCTCGCTCGAAGCCATCCGCTACTGTCGCGTACAGCGTCAGCACCCCAAACACTTCCTGCTGCAGACCCACCAGTGGTACTGAGAGCGCCGCCAGCAGCTCTCCGCCGGCACCCGCCTTGCTGGTGTAGCCGCGCTCCAGCCCCACGTTGCCGTTCAAAATCGGCTTGCCACTCTGCGCTACCCAGCCGGAGAGCCCTTCGCCGACCGGGATCGGTTCCACCGAAAACGACTTCGCCTTCTCGCCGTCCACATAGCGCAACTCAAGCGTGTCGCCCACCTTCAGGTAAAGTGCGCAGGAATCGAACGGAATCAGCCGGTGCAGCCGCGAGGCCATCACCGAAACCGTCTCGGTAAGGCTCAGCGAAACACCCAGCGACTGGCTCATCTCGAACAGCGTCTGCGCCTCCTGGCTCGCCGCCGCAATCGCATGCAGCGAAGCAAGGTTGCGGCTTCGCTCCGGCGAAGCGTCACCTCGCCCGACCAGCGAAAGCCCGCCGCCCCGTCCCTCTTCGAACCCGGCCCCGGGCGCATGTCCCCGCCATACCTCGATATCCGTCTTCAAGGCCGTAAAATCCGGCTCCTGCTCTGTCTCTTCCTGCCGATTCGCGTACAGCCCATCCAGCACCATCACCACGCGCGGGTCGAACTGTACGCCCGACAATTTCTTAACCATCGCCAGCGCATCCGCAACCGGCATCCCCTTCCGGTACGGTCGGTCTGAGATCAACGCGTCAAAGCAGTCCACGGCAGAAAGCACACGCGCGCCCATGGGAATCTCTTCGCCCTTCAACCCGTCCGGGTAGCCGCTTCCATCCCACCACTCATGGTGCGACCGCACAATCGGCACCACCGGATACGGAAAACGCACACGCTCCAGAATGTCCGCCCCCACCACCGGGTGGATCTTCATCTTCTCGAACTCTTCCGGCGTCAACTTGCCTGGTTTGTTGATGATGTGCTCCGGAACCGCCAGCTTGCCGATGTCATGCAGGAACGAGGCCGTCCGCAGAGCCTCCATGTCGATCGCGGCCAAGCCGAGCTTCGCCCCTACTTCTTCCACATAGCTGCGCACCCGGAACAGGTGTTCGTGGGTGTTCTGGTCCTTTGCCTCGATCGCCATCGAAAGCCCTTCAATAGTGCGATGATGCAGGGCCTGCGTCTCTTCCAGGTGCTGCGCCCGTTCCTTAAGCCGCCCCATCTGCATGTTGTACGCTCGGTAAATCGTATACACCACCGGGATCAGGAGCAGGCCGGTGGCCCATCCGAACTGGCCCGTAAACAGGTTCGTCATGGCAGCGAGCACCGCGCCCACAAAATAAAACGGCAGATACCAGGGGAACTCCTTCTTCCATAACCGGAACGGCGCCTCGCCCGAGGCCGACGCGATCACCATCGCCACCGAGCCCGTACTCACCACAAAGTACGCCACCGCCGAGACCGCCAGCGCCGGCGCCACAGCCAAACGCCAGTGGCTCAACCCCAGAAAGGTCGCCGCCGCCGCCGCGGTCGCGCACACTGAACTGGCAACATTGAACACGATCTGCACCAGCGTAAAGGTGTTCTTTACCTTGAACCGGCACTGCGCCGCGATCGAAAGCGCCGCAAGCAGCATGGCCTGCAAGGGAGAAAGCTGCACCACCGCAAGCAGAATGAACGGAAAATTCAGCGACATGCCGCCGTCCCCACGCGGCAGCACCACCTTCAATCCCGAGCTCACCAGCACCGTTACCAGAAAGAGCGTGAACAGCAGCCACGATCCTGCCGGATAGCGCGAGCCCCAGCACACCGCGCCCGCCGCAGCGGCGATCGTCAAAGCAACGTAGATCTTCGTCCGCAGCGGCATGGATTGAACACCTGGAGAACCGGGACAAACAATCTTTCCCGAAACGATACTAGAGGGCGTCGCCTCTCCGGCACATCACTCCAAAGTTGCAACATCGCCGCGCAGAGTAACTCCTAGGGTAACTGGCAATGAGAAAAGCCGCTGCGCAAAGTGTCTGCGCAACGGCTCGTTCTGTCTTCTTCGTATCACTTCCGCTAAGACATGACCTTCAACCCACTCCTGGCCTTTTCCTCAGCAAACGCGATCGCCGTACCCGCAATGTAGTCCAGCATTGGCTCCGTCAAGCCCGGAAACACGCCAAGCCAGAACACCTGGTTCATTACGTAGTCCGTGTTCTTCATGTCGCCCACAACACGGCACTCGATCCCCTGGTAGGCCGGTTGCCGCAGCAGGTTCCCGGCAAACATTAAGCGGGTCCCAATCTTCGCCCCATCAAAATGCCGCGTTAGTTCATCCCGGGTAAAGGGTGCGTCTTCCTTCACCGCGATCGGAAATCCGAACCAGCTCGGATCCGCGTTCTCTGCCGGCGCAGGCAGCACGAGATACTCCTCCATCGGCTTCAAAGCATTCTTCAGATAGGCAAAGTTCTGCTTGCGCCGCTCAATGAAATGCGGCAGCTTCGAGATCTGGCTTACGCCCAGCGCCGCCTGCATATCGGTCGCCTTCAGGTTGTAGCCGATGTGCGAGTACGTGTACTTGTGGTCGTATCCGCAAGGCAGCGTACCCAGTTGCCAGTCGAACCGCTTGCCGCAGGTATTGTCCACGCCCGGCTCGCACCAGCAATCCCGGCCCCAGTCGCGCCAGCTATCGATCAGCACCTGCAGCGCCGGCTTGTTCGTCAGCACGGCCCCACCTTCGCCCATCGTAATATGGTGCGCCGGGTAGAAGCTCACCGTTGCAATATCACCGAACGTACCCACCTTCTGGCCCTTGTAAGTCGAGCCCAACGCATCGCAGCAATCTTCGACGAGCCACAGATTGTACTTCTTACAAAACTCGGTAATCGCGCCCAGGTTGAACACATTGCCTAGCGTATGGGCGATCATCACCGCCTTCACCTTCGGGCTGTAAGCCGTCTCGAGTAGCGCCACATCGATCTCATACGTCGGCAGTGTCACATCCAGGAACACCGGCACCAGACGGTTCTGGATGATCGGATTCACGGTCGTCGGAAAGCCCGCCGCGACCGTAATCACTTCGTCGCCGGGCTTCAACTGCCGTTCCTTCAAGGCCGGCGAGCACAGCGCGCTCAACGCCACCAGGTTCGCGCTCGACCCCGAGTTCACCAGCGAGGCCGACCGCACCCCCACAAAACGCGCCAGCTTGCGCTCAAAGTCCTTCGCCCAGCGCCCCGTCGTAAACCATGCATCCAGCCCCGACTCCACCACCGCGCAAAGGTCTTCCGCGTCGATCACCTTGCCCGAAACCTGCACGCCCGATACTCCGGGCACAAACTCCCGCTGGGGGAAAGCCTCTGCATGATACTGCCGGGTCAGCTCTAAAATCTGCTGACGTAACTGGTCTTGTTTTTCCGTCGCCATGCCCATAAGAATACAAGCAATCGTTCCCTTTCGCACTGGGGCTCCTGCGTATAATCGACACATTGCGGCATCACCAAAAGGACACGCTCGAATGAAAGCAGTCATCCTCGCCGGCGGTCTCGGAACCCGTATCTCCGAAGAGACCTCCGTTCGTCCCAAGCCGATGGTCGAAATCGGCGGACGCCCCATCCTCTGGCACATCCTCAAGCTCTACTCCCAGCACGGCATCAACGACTTCATCATCTGCTGCGGGTACAAGGGCTACGTCATTAAGGAATTCTTCGCCAACTACTTCCTCCACATGTCCGACGTCACCTTCGACATGCAGTCCAACAAGATGGAAGTCCATTCCTCCGTCGCCGAGCCCTGGCGCGTTACCCTGGTCGATACCGGCGACGCCACCGGCACCGGCGGCCGCCTGCACCGCGTCGCCAAATACCTCACCCCAGGCGAACCCTTCTGCATGACCTATGGCGATGGCGTCGCCGACGTCGACATCACCGCCTCCATCGCCTTCCACAAGCAGCACGGCAAGGCCGTCACCCTCACCAGCGTCCAGCCCGTCGCACGCTTCGGCGCCCTCGGCCTCAAGGACACCCAAATCTACTCCTTCCAGGAAAAACCCACCGACGAAGGCGGCTGGATCAACGGCGGCTTCTTCGTCCTCGATCCCCGCGCCGTCGAAGCCGTCACCGACGACTCCCAGATGTTCGAACGCGAACCCATCGAAAAGCTCGTCACCGAGGGCGAAGTCCACGCCTTCTTCCACCACGGCTTCTGGCAGGCCATGGACACCCTCCGCGACAAACAGCACCTCGAAGAGCTCTGGCAAAAAGGCAAAGCCCCCTGGAAAACCTGGTAAGCTTACCCTTTTTGTCATCCCGCAGGGATCCGCTTTTGCTCCTGCTCCTGAGATAGGTCCGGGCTTTAGCCCGAATATTTCGGACTTAAAATAAGCGGGCTTTAGCCCCTGGGACGTGCTCTCCGTCCCACCACCGACCCGAAGAGGTTCCGTCCATGCCCAACGAACACACCCACACCTTCTGGCAAGGCAAGCGCGTCTTCCTCACCGGCCACACCGGCTTCAAAGGCGGCTGGCTCGCCCTCTGGCTCGCCCATCTCGGTGCCGAAGTCCGCGGCTACTCGCTCGACCCCTACACCACCCCGAACCTCCTCGACGAAGCCCGCATCGCCGGCAAAATCGAAGACCTCCGCGGCGACATCCGCAACCCCGCCACCCTCGACCCCGCCCTCCAGGATTTCGCCCCCGAAGTCGTCTTCCACCTCGCCGCCCAACCCCTCGTCCGCCTCTCCTACGCCGACCCCATCGGCACCTACGAGACCAACGTCATCGGCACCGCCCGCGTACTCGACGCCGTCCGCCGCACTCCATCGGTACGCGCCGTGGTCTCCATCACCACGGATAAATGCTATGAGAACAAGGAGTGGGCCTGGGGCTACCGCGAAACCGATCCCCTCGGCGGCTACGACCCCTACAGCTCCTCCAAGGCCTGCGCCGAAATCGTTTCCGCCGCCTACCGCCAGTCGTTCTTCCGCGAGTCCGGCGTCAACATCGCCACCGCCCGCGCCGGTAACGTTATCGGGGGCGGCGACTGGTCGCTTGATCGCCTCATCCCCGATCTCGTGCGCGGCTTCCTTTCAGGCGCCCCCGTTCCCATCCGCCGCCCGCACGCCATTCGCCCCTGGCAGCATGTTCTCGAGCCCCTCCACGGCTACATCACCCTGGCCGAGAAACTCCTCTCCCCCGAAGGCACCAGGTACGCCCAGCCCTATAACTTCGGCCCCGCCGATGACGACGCCCGCGAAGTAGCCTGGATCGCCGACCATATGACCCGCACCTGGGGTGATGATGCCTCCTGGTTCCTCGACGAAGACCCCTCCGTCCACGAGGCCGGCTACCTCAAGCTCGACGCCAGCCGCGCCCGCGGCGACCTCGCCTGGCACCCCCGTCTCCACCTCGCCGACGCCCTTGACTGGCTCGTCCGCTGGTACCGCGCCCACGCCGAAGGCCACGACATGCAGGCCTACACCCTCAACCAGATCCTTGACTACGAAGCCCTCATCGCCACTCCCCGCTAACTCCCAGTCATCCTTCCACCCCAACAAAAATTGTCATCCTGAGCGGAGCGCAGCGTAGTCGAAGGACCTGCGTTTCCCCTAAACCGGCAAGCAGATCCACTGCAGCCACGAAAGCAAACCACCAGGCCCGCCCACGACCCCAAGAACCCGCATCAACATTCCTCACCACCCTCAAGCCTCCCAACCCACACCCACTCGCATCTACCCGACTGACACCACATTCAGCCCAAGCGAGAACACGACTTTGCCAACGCACCCTACCCTCCTCCCTGGCCGCCCCTATCCACTCGGCGCCAAGGCCGCCGCCAAAGGCACAAACTTCGCCCTCTACTCCGAAAAAGCCACCAACGTCTTCCTTTGCCTTTTCGACGAACACGACCAGGAAATCGACCAGATCGAACTCGTCGAGCGCACCGCCTTTGTCTTTCACGGCTTCATCCTTGGTATCAAGCCAGGCCAGCGTTACGGCTATCGTGTGGATGGCCCCTTCGAGCCGAAGAACGGCTTCCGCTTCAACAAGCACAAGCTCCTCGTCGACCCCTATGCCGAAGCCATTACCGGCATCGTCGACTGGAAGGCGCCCATCTTCCAGTATCCTGTCCTCTCAGGCGACGACCTCCAGTTCGACGACCAGGATTCCGCCGCCGGCGTCCCCAAGTCCGTCGTCATCGATCGTCGCTTTGACTGGGGCGACGACTGCCCGCCTGACACCCCGCTCTCCGATTCCGTCATCTACGAGGTCCACGTCAAGGGCTACTCGCAGCGTAACGAGTGGATCCCCGAGGAAATCCGCGGCACCTACGCCGGCCTCGGCCACGAGCACTCCATCAATTACCTCAAGAACCTCGGCATTACTGCAGTAGAGCTCCTCCCCGTCCACCACTTCATCGACGACGGCCAGCTCGTCGACAAAGGCCTAGCCAACTACTGGGGTTACAACACCCTCGGTTACTTTGCTCCCGCCGGTCGCTACTCCTCCGTCGGCGATACCGGTGGCCAGGTTGTCGAGTTCAAGCAGATGGTCAAGGACCTCCACGCCGCCGGCCTCGAAGTCATCCTCGATGTCGTCTACAACCACACCTGCGAAGGCAATCAGCTTGGCCCCATGCTCTGCATGAAGGGCATCGATAACACCACCTACTACCGCATGGTCGATGGCGATTGCCGCCATTACATGGATTACACCGGCACCGGCAACACCCTCAACGTGCACAACCAGCAGGTCCTCAAGCTGCTCATGGATTCGCTTCGCTACTGGGTCACGGAAATGCACGTCGATGGCTTCCGCTTCGATCTTGCCTCCACCCTCGCCCGCGAGCTCCACGACGTCAACAAGCTCGGCACCTTCTTCGAAACCATCAACCAGGATCCCATCCTCGCCGATGTAAAACTCATTGCCGAGCCCTGGGACGTCGGCGAAGGCGGCTACCAGGTCGGCCAGTTCCCTGTCGTCTGGGCCGAGTGGAACGGCAAATACCGCGACACCGTGCGCCGCTTCTGGAAAGGCGACGAAGGCGTTCTTTCCGATTTCGCCTATCGCCTTACCGGTTCATCGGACCTTTACCAGCATGACGGCCGCAAGCCCTACGCCAGCATCAACTTCGTCACCGCCCACGATGGCTTTACCCTCTGCGATCTCGTCAGCTACAACGACAAGCACAACGAAGCCAACGGCGAGGATAACAAGGACGGCTCAGAAGGCAACGACTCCTGGAACATGGGCGCCGAAGGCCCCACCGACGATCCGGAAATCAACAAACAGCGCGAAAAGCAGATGCGCAACTTCCTCGCCACCATCATGCTTTCGCAGGGCGTCCCCATGCTCACCGGAGGCGATGAAGTCGCGCGCTCCCAGCAGGGCAACAACAACGCCTTCTGCCAGGATGACGATCTTACCTGGTACGACTGGAATCTCGACGACCCACGTCGCCGCCTCATGGAGTTTACCGGTAAGCTCATCAAGCTTCGCCTCAAGCATCCCAACCTGCATCGCCGCAAATTCTTCCAGGATCGCGCTATCCGCGGCACCAATCAGGTCGCCCAGGACATCGCCTGGTACAACCCGAATGGCGATCAGTTCTCCGACGAAGATTGGGGTGCCACTAGTAGCCGTTCGCTCGGCCTTGTCCTCAACGGCAAAACCCTCGGCTACACCGACGAGAATGGCAAGGATATCGTCGACGACTCCTTCATGATCCTCATCAATGCCTACCACGAGGGTGTCGAGTTCACCCTGCCCCACCCTCCCGGCAAAACTCCCTGGCGTCACATCCTCAACACCGACAACATCGAGGATCCCTTCATGGAAGCCGAATTCGGCCCCAAAATCATCGTCCCCGGCCGCGCCCTCATTCTTCTCAGCGACTCCTTGGCCTAACGGATCCACCCGCACCCATTGAATTTCCACAGCCCTACCCTTGACAGCCACGATAAAATTTAGATAGGAGAGAAACCAAAAGGTCCACCCAGACGGGTGGGCCTTTTCTTTGCCCTGCGGCCAAAGCGAACCTGGCAACGCTCACTTTGAGCTATCGGCTAACAGGCTGTCAGCTGATAGCTCATAGCTCACCGTATCGGGGAAAGGTAAAGGAGGTCCACACGTATGTTCCTTGGAATGAAGATTTTAGCTCAGCAGGTAGGGGGGGTGGGGGTATCTCCGTCCGAGACGTATAATCAGTCGGTGGATACTTCCGACAACTTCTCTCCCGCCGCCGCCCAGCAAACAGACCAGGAACCCGAATACGATTTCGCCCAGCTTCTCCGCGAAGACTCCGCCGCCCGAGCCACGGCAATCGACCGCACCTCCGGCTCCAAGCAAATTGACGCCGTCGTAGTCGCCGTCACCGTCGATTCCGTCTTTCTCGACATTGGCTATAAAACCGAAGGTATCCTCCCTCTCTCCGCCTTCGCCAAAGACGATAAGGCAGTCGAGCCCGGCGACAAGTTCCGCGTCACCGTCAAGGGCCGCGACCTCGACGGCTACTACGAGCTCACCCGTCAGCGCGGCGCGGACGCCCCAAAGGATTACAGCTCGCTCGAAGAAGCCTTCGAAGCCAAGGGCACGGTCCTCGGTACCGTCACCGGTGTCGTCAAGGGCGGCCTCACCGTAAATATCGGCATGCGTGCTTTCCTCCCGAGTTCCCGCTCCGGCACCCGCGACGCCGCCGAAATGGAAAAGCTCGTAGGCCAGGAAATCCGCGTCCGCATCACCACCCTCGACCTCGAAGGCAACTCCGACGAACGCGGCCAGTCCCGCCCCGACGCCGTAGTCGATCGCCGCTCCGTCCTCGAAGAGGAGTCCCGCGCCAACGCCGACGCCCGCTTCGCCGAACTCGCCGAAGGCCAGGTCGTTGCCGGCACCGTCCGCTCCCTCACCCCCTTCGGCGCCTTCGTCGATCTCGAAGGAGCCGACGCGCTCCTCCATATCTCCGACATCGCTTGGCACCGCGTCACCGACCCTGCCGAAATCCTCATCCCCGGCCAGCTCCTCGAAGTCAAAGTCCTCAAGATCGACGCCTCCGATCCAGTAAAACGCCGCATCGCCGTCGGCCTCAAGCAGCTCCAGCCGCACCCCTGGGACACCATCTCCGACCAATTCCACCTCGGCGACAAGGTCAACGGCATCGTCACCCGCACCACCGATTTCGGCGCCTTCGTCGAGCTCGCCCCCGGCATCGAAGGCCTCATCCACATCTCCGAAATGGCCTGGGGCAAAAAGGTCCACAAGCCCATCGACATCGTCAAGGTCGGCGACAAGGTCGAAACCGTCATCCTCTCCATCGACCCCGAGCAGAAGCGCATGGGCCTCGGCCTCAAGCAGGCGCTGGGCGACCCCTTCGCCGAAATCGTCAAAACCATCCATCCCGGCGCCGTCATCGAGGGCAAGGTCTCCCGCATCACCCCGTTCGGCGCCTTCGTCACGGTAACGGAAGGTGTCGAAGGCCTGGTCCACATCTCTGAAATTGTCGCCGACAAACGCCTCAATCACCCCACCGAGATCCTCCACGTCGGCCAGGAAGTCAAAGCCAAGGTCCTCGAGATCGACCGCGAAAAGCGCCAGCTCAAGCTCTCCATCAAGCAGATGGTGCCCACCGGCATCGACGAGTTCCTGCTCGAGCACAAGGCTGGCGACACCGTCTCCGGCCGCGTCATCGATATCGACGCCGCCGCCCAGACTGCCCGCATCGAGCTCGGCGAAGGCATCTTCGCACCCTGCACCCTGCCCCACACCACAGCCGAAGATCCGCACCTTGCAACCACCCAGACCACCGGTGCCCCAGTCGACCTCTCCGCTCTCAGCAGCCTGTCTTCCAAGTGGAAAACAGCCGACACCCGCGTGAAATCGAAACCCGCCCCACAGCAAACCGCCACCAACGAAACTCTCGCTCCCGGCCAGATCCGTTCCTTCAAGCTCCTCACCCTGGACCTGGGAACCAAGCGCTTCACCCTCGAACTGGCTTGACGGTTTGTTGTCACTCCCAATCGCCATTTACTGCCCTGACACACAGCAACATCGACCTAAACCGCCCGGCTAACCTCCCCTCGTCTCGCCAACCAACGGCGCCCGTATAGCCGCGCGGGCGCTTCCACCAATCGGTAAAGCACCTCAGCCGCACCGCACGTAAGCACCAGCCCGGTGACCAACAACAACACCGCCCGCGCAGGCGAACTAGCCTGCATGCGCGCTTCAACCACATTCAAACAAAGCACGTGGACCAGGTACATCCCGTACGATCGCCGCCCCACCCACCGCAACGGCGTCCACTCATGCATTCTCGAAAGCCACGACTTTCGCAAGATCAGATGAGCGAGAAACAGGGCAGAAAACAAGGAGAAGAAAACAAACAAATTCTTGCTGACATGTTCAAGATAGAACCCAAGTAAAAACAAGCCAAGTACAGCGGCCGCCGGCACTCGAGCATAGAACCCGGAAATACGTTCGGCGTAGGGCCCGGTCAGTGCAAGAGACATCCCACAACCCATCAGCAGGCCTACATAGGCACGCGCCAGGTAGGTATGTCCAATTAAGGCAGAAATGGCGACCAGCACAAAAAGCCCGGCGAGCATCAGGGTTCTGCCCCTTAGACTTCGAGCCAGCACAAAGGCCACCAGCGGCCAAAGCAGATAAAACTTCTCTTCAACGCCTAACGACCAGGTATGCGTAAATACCGTACCCTTGCCCGGTTCGATCACATACTCGTTCAACATAGTCAGAAACCATGGCAACCCAGCTCGGAACTGTACCCATTTCTCATGCTGGCCAGGTAAATGTGTCACCAGTAAATACAAGGCAAGCACAGTTAGGTATATCGGTATGATGCGAAACAATCGCCGCCAATAGAAGGCACCAAGTTCCAGTCTTCCAGTCAGCACCTCTTCACGAGTCAATAAGGTAGTAATCAGAAACCCACTTAGAATAAAGAATAAGTCGACTCCTAGATGTCCGTTCAGCCAGCTATTGGCATATCGGCCAAGTCTAAGATGGTTATAGATCACCAGCAGAATGCAGTAAGCTCGAACACCATCAAGTGCCGCAAAATAAGGCATGCGGCCGGAGGCAGTTCGTTCCAAGGTGAAGACCATGGCCTTAGTGTATGTCAGCCAGCCAGAATCCCGTATTTACTCCCAAGAAAGGTCTGTAAGGTCTTAGGGAGATGTCGCGCAACCTCTTGCCACGTCGCAAGACGTAATCGTCCACGCAACTCATAGCTCCGCACCGCTGCCATGACCTGGAACCACGCATCCATCAGGTCAGGTCGCCGCTCGTCGCAAAGCACACAATATCTCTCACCCGAAACCCACGCCAGCATCACCCCACGGATTAGCTGGTACGACTGTACGTCACCTTGCCGTACCTCCAACAAATGACGTTCAAACACATCCTCAAAGCCAAGGTATCTTTCCACAAGGCGCATGGGGGCAGTCTGAAAGTCCTTCTCGGTGAGTTTCGCTTCCACCATCAATCCGTCTAGCCGCATGTCGATTTCCATCGCATCTACAAGGCCTCGCACCAATGGCACACGAGGCTTATAGCCAAACTCAGGCCTGCTTCCGGCCTGCACTCCAAGCAGCCCCCTTAACCCTGGCCCAAAGACCCGCGGGTAACAAAATACATTCATCAATAAAGCATCGGAACTAGTAGACGAATCCAGTTCCCTCCAGACCCTTACCTCTTCCTGCTCGCCTGATGCTCGCGCTTGTCGCTTTGCCGTATGAACCTTATTCAGTCGACTAGCCCAGGCCACATCCGCGCAAATGCGTTTGTAGGAAGCATCGATAAAGTTCCCATGCCCTTCATGATTTGGCGCATAAATCACGCTAGGTGCCGTTCCTCCAGTAAGTTCGTGCATTACACCCGCAGCACGCACCCTGTTCCTTGCACTTAGCTCTGCTCGCAAGTCTCTCGAGGTGTGCCGAGCACCCGCACGTCTTACACGCATTAACGGCTCCACATCACACATCAACTCTTCATCCCACACGCCGCGCCGCTTCTCAATAAAAGTCATGCGACCTAACCTCAACTCCTCCCATGTCAAATACCGCTACACTGTCTGCTCGAACGTGGACAACTCCATTCTCATTTTGAAGCTTACCTTCGATAAACAGAAACCTTCCTCGAGTCACCGCAATGCGTTCTCGTTCGTACAGCTCAGGATGAATAATAATGTTGGCGATTCCTGTTTCATCCTCCATGGAAATAAATATAAATCCCATTGCCGTTCCAGGTCGCTGTCTCGCAATCACGCTCCCCGCTGTACGCACATAGCTTCCGCTCGCGCCCATGTGAAGGTCCGCAGCGCTTATCACTCGTGAATTTCTTAGCCTTTGTCTCTGATAGCTCATGGGATGAGGGCCCACAGTCAAACCTGTTCCTGCATAGTCTGAAACAAGCCGTTCCTGCGTAGTCATACTTCGTAGCGCATCGCTTGCTTTACCGTCCTTGACAGCATTCAGCAATGGCCCCGCAGCTCTGGCTTCCTCCTCAACCTGCCACAGGGCATCGCGTCGATTGTTAACTCCACTCACCCAGTTCAAGGCTCCAATACGAGCCAGTTGCAGCATTTCCTTTCTTTGTATACCCGGTATTTGCTCAGTAAGTGCAGCCACTGTGCTAAAGCTTCCTCCAAGCAAACGTATCTTTGCTATGGCTTTTCCGACACTTTCCCGTAAGCCTTTTACATACTTAAGACCCAGTCGCAGACTGATCGATCCATCTTCCTCCGGCTCGAGCGTACAAGCCCAATCTGATCTCTGTACATCAATCGTCTTGATTCGTAACCCATGCCTCTGCGCGTCCTTCACAAGTACGGCCGCTGAGTAAAAGCCCATAGGTTGATTGTTCAACATAGCGCAAGTAAAAGCTGCCAGATACTTTACTTTCAAATAGGCTGAAGCATAAGCAATCAGCGCAAAGCTGGCGGCGTGACTTTCAGGAAATCCATAAAGAGCAAAGCTTTGGATACTTCGCACAATACCATCCTGTACTGCAGGCAAGAGGCCATTGACGGTCATGCCTTGTCTCATCTTTTCCTCCAATTCATGCATTCTTGCCATCGATCGCCGCATGCCGACTGCTTTTCGTAACTCTTCTGCCTCAGCACCTGTAAAGTTGGCGACCACCATGGCCATCCTCAGCAGTTGCTCCTGAAACAACGGGACGCCCAGGGTTCTGCGAAGGGTAGTTTTCAGCAAAGGATGCGGATAACTCACAGCCTCCTTCTTTTGTCTCCGGCGCATATAGGGATGCATCATCTTGCCCACAATTGGACCCGGACGAATAATAGCAACCTGGACAACAATGTCATAAAACTCCTTAGGCGCATTCCGCGGCAGCGATGCCATTTGCGCTCTGCTTTCTACCTGGAACATCCCCACGGTGTCCGCAGCTCTCAGCGTTGCATAAACATCCCCATCCTGTGGAAGCTGAGCAAGATCAATCCGGTTTCCGTAATGAGCAGGAACAAGCTCCAGACAGTCTTTCACTACCGCCATCATGCCCAGCCCAAGAAGGTCTACCTTGACCATTTTCATTTCAGCGCAGTCATCCTTGTCCCACTGCACCACAGTTCGTCCAGCCATCGACGCACGTTCGAGCGGCACCACCTTGTTGAGCAATCCCTTGCAAATGACCATGCCCCCTGAATGCTGTCCAAGATGGCGAGGAAGGTCCTGGATTCTCAAACAAAGCTCCAGATACTTGGCAATTTTAGGATGAGCAACATCAAACCCCGCAGCAGAAAAGTTTCCGCGCATGGTGTCGCTGCTACCCTTCCACTCAAACTGACTTACCAGGCCGGCTAGTCTGTCGCGGGATGCTGCATCAAAAGCAAGCGCCTTACCTATCTCTCGGGCTGCACTTTTACCACGATAGGTAATGACGTTGGCTGTCATGGCGGCACCAAGCTCGCCATATCGCTGGTAGACGTATTGGATGGCCAACTCGCGTTTTTCTCCTGAAGGTAAGTCAAGATCGATGTCCGGCCAGTCGCCCCTGCTTTCGCTCAGGAAACGCTCAAACAGCAAGTCCATGCCAACTGGATCAACAGCCGTAATCCCCAGGGCATAGCAAACAGCAGAATTTGCCGCGCTCCCCCGTCCCTGTACTAAAATACCCTGGTTTTCGCAAAATCTAACGACATCCCAAACAATCAGGAAATAGCCGGAAAACTGTAGTCTGGCTATCAATGCAAGCTCACGTTCAACCTGCTTAATAGCTTTGGTTTGCAGGATTTTATTTTTCTTGCATCTGTAGCGTCGAGTGATGCCTTCCTCAACTCTCTTTCGAAGAAAGGTGTCCATCGTATCGTTATCCCCAACCTCGTAAGAGGGGAACTCGTATCCCGCTTCATCAAGCGCAAAGGTAAGGCGCTCGGCAAGCACTGCGGTGTTCGTAATAGCCTCTGGAATGTCGGCAAAGGTCCTTGTCATCCTCCGGCCGCTGCGGAGTAGACGTTGCGCATTGGATTCGAGAAGACGTCCTGCGCACTCCAGATTAGTCCCATGCTGGATAGAGGTAAGGACGTCCAGGATCTCACGCTCTTCTGAACACGCATAAGTCACTCCGTTTGTAGCTATTACAGGAAGATTCAGCTTGTCGGCGATACGAAGCGCGGCCTGATTTCTCCATTCCTCCTTCCGCTTACCATGTCTTTGAAGTTCTACAAACACATTTGCCTGGCCAAATGTTCTTACCATCCTTTCAACGATCTTGCGGCCTGCGTCTTCGCCTCCGTGGGCTAGAGCGGCAGCGAGCGGACCTTCCGAACCTCCAGTCAAGGCGATAAGGCCACCTGCAAATGCCTCCATATCTTGCATGGATGCGGATCCTTCACTTTTAGTCTTTTCTCGCATTTTGAACCGTGTTATGAGTTGTGACAGATTCTGATAGCCTGTCTGACTTTGGCAAAGCACAGGAATCCTTGGGTAATCCGCAGGAAACTGGTGTGGCTGCCACTCTGCCGGTTCCATCTTCTTCAGGCTTGTGTCACCCGATAAGTTATGGATAGCGATCTCAGCACCGATTTTTGCTTTAATCCCTCTTTTTTTTGCATGAGCATGAAAGCGTACTGCTCCATAAACTCCGTTACGATCCATCAATGCTATAGCCGGCATTCCAAGTTCGGCAGCTCTCTCTACCAGGGCTTCCGGCTGGCTGGCTCCCTGCAAAAAGGAAAAGGCGCTAGAGGCGTGCAATTCCACATATTCTTCTCCATGAGTTAAAGTATTTGTGACAAAAACATCCGGTGCTTTTTCTGGCCTGTGTGGTGTATCAGAGATGCAGACTATGTTACCGGGTGTCGTGCCGGGGTGCTCAGGCGGGACAATCAAGGCATT
Source organism: uncultured Granulicella sp. (assembly GCA_964282835.1). Taxonomy (GTDB): domain Bacteria; phylum Acidobacteriota; class Terriglobia; order Terriglobales; family Acidobacteriaceae; genus Edaphobacter. Next base: position 2,103,868 of record OZ196157.1, on the reverse strand, counting down.
CTCCACTTACTTAATCGTAGATTCCACTTATAAGCCAACAGCATCGTAGGAAGTCCCAGGAAACAAGGCAGATCAGTAACTCCTCTTCGAGGCTGCGTGCGGCTACATCCCAGGCGTCGGTCGACCAAATTTCGTGACCCCACCATTTGCCACTGGATCTCCAGGGGCCATAGCAACGCTCTACCTCAAATCTGGAATCACTGAGCCAGAATGCGCTGATCCGTCTTCCCTGCATCATCACACGAATTTCAGACGACGAACGCATCCTTCGCAAGGCTATAGCCGGCGGGTGACAAACCGCATATTCCGGTCTGCCATTGGCGATTACACCCGGAAGACGGAATCTTTCCAGGGCAAACGATTCCGCTGCATGTGTGTCCAGAGCTTTGACTTGCCCAATATTTTCCGTTCCTACAAGACTGGCGAGGCGCGCATGCGTGTCTTCAAACCTCGTTGGTTCCGGCATAGGAGGAGCAAACAATCCAAGTTGAATTCTGCTTGCCAGTCCGGCCTTGGCGGCCAAACCAACTCGTATGACATACCCAGGAGCAGGGTGGGCTTCGAGATCGAGCTGCAGCATTTTCAGCAACAACGCTCGATCCACCAGCGGAATAGCCGGCTGGATAGTGCGTTCAAATGCATCGCCCCACGGCTCTGCTTTATGCTGAGGTTTATTCCTGTTTATTCCTGGAAAACCTATCTGGTCCTCTACTTGGAGAGTGTTGCTTGACAAGCTTGCTCTATGCAACCCATTTTTCAAATTGGGCTGATTCTGCTCTACCAGGTGCAGCTTTGATGAGGCTCTCTGCATGGCCTGGCCGTCGCCAATGCCAAGCCTGGCTCGTGATGCTTCGCCGCGAACTCGCGGCAGATCTTCAATCGTGGGCCGCTCTCCGAACAGCGCCGCACGATGCCATGCTTTTCTGACCGATGCGTCTGCCGAAGCCATTCCTAATCTGGACGGTAAATCGGGTGCTGCTCCTGGCACAGCGGCAGGCTGTAGCTTTGACATTTTCATCAGCGGCATTTCTTCGTAAGTCGCTGGTAGTTCAATATTCGCCGCAATACTGTCGTGCTCGCCCACAGTTCGGTCTGCGCAACGCTCCACCCACAAAGAAACCGTGACGGAAGCTATAGCTAAAGCTCGTTCCTGAGCCCTGCTTACCAGACGCTCCAACATCACGTTCATACAAAAAAGCAGAGGCTCCAAAGTTTCTACAGGCTCGTCGAACTCCAGCATTTCGTCCAGCCGGAATACCTCTGGCGTCGGCTCCAGTAAATGCGGCAGTTCACCTCGAGCTCGCAGCCGAAGCTTGCCTCCAGCCTGCCCCATGCGTGCGATCAGTTCCACTTCCGGCAGTGCTGCCAGTTCCTCCAGGGTGCGGATTCCCCAGATCGCAAATCGTTCCTGCTGATCCTCATCCAGCCCAAGCGCGCTCACCGGCAACGCGGCCAGCGCCGCAGCCTCACCGCCGGGCATTACCACTCTTCCCTTGCCCATCCGTGCCAAGGACAAACCCGCATCGGCGTTGGCACACAGCACCACGCAAGCTTCAAATCCGAGTTCAGCGAGCGAAGCTTGTATCTTCCTGCTCAATACCTCAGGTTTACCCAGCAGCCGTTCCGTGCCGCTCAAATCCAGCACGCAGGCCCATGCGACGCCTTGGCCACGCTCTTCCAGCCTGGGGGTGAACTCCCCCATCACTTGCCGCAACACCTTTTTCGCCGCATCCTCCTCGGCTTCTATGCGCGAAAGGATCTGCTGGACGCCAAACGTTTCCACTTCGACCCGGGTCATGCCTTCCTGCACTCCCAGCGCGGCAGCCTTGCCGTTGCAAGCGCAAACCCGCTCCATAGGACTAACCCCTTCCAGCACCACCACGGGCCTGGCATGCAGGTCCGGCCGCGTGCGCAGCATTGCCTGCGCCGCAAACTGAGCCACGACCACGCAGCCGTACAGCTCTCCCGTTACGCCCATATAGCCTTGCTCTCCCAGGTGGTAGCCGTCGCGGCCGCGGAGCGCCTAGGCCCCTTTTTTCCTGCAGCGACCGTTTGTTCCGCAAACCGTCTCCGCACCACCTCAAGGCGATGGGTCACACCGGTCATCACCGTTCCTTCGGCAGGCATCTCCGCCTCTACCCGCAGCACCAGCTCCGCACTTGAGCCCGTCAAACTGCTTTGCGAAAGCACCAGCAGGCTTGTTCTCGTCCGCTCCAGGGCCGCTCTCCAGCGAAACCAGGTGGCCAGGGGAATCCGTCGCGCATACTGCGGCTCGATGCTCCCAAGGTCCAGCACGATCGCGCCAAATCCTCCGCCCTGCACCAGCAAATCCACAGCCTTGATCGCCTGCTCCATCCGGTTCCAGGGCTTTTTTGCTTTCGCAAATGATGCTTGCGGTCCTGCCACTCGTTCCTGCACAGGCGCCCTTTCCGCCGCAGCCTGCACCACGCGGTCGCCCCGGCGGGCGGGCTGCCGGTCGCTGTTCAGCTGCTCAACCCGTTCCGCGCTGCCAAGAACCCTATTGCGTACGCCGGGCGTACCGATCGTCTTATCCCTGGGCGGAACAGGCCGCACTACCTTTGTGGTTGGTAACTTCACCTCTGCCTTAGGTTCCGGCTTTTCGTTGCCGCCACAGCGCACCCAAAGCACACGCGCCGCATCCATGCCGTTGGCCAGCGCAGCCTGCGGATCCATGTCGCCACCCACATCGACCCAGGCGCAAACGTGCCCTTCACGCGTGCGCCTTGCAATATAGGCCGAGGCAAAGGTGACTCGCCCGCTTGACCGCGAGCCGATCAACTCGCTCGTACCGGCTACGGGCAGGCCGCCCTGCAGTATCGCATCCAGCGTGGCGTAGCCGGTGTCGAACCCTGGACAAACCAGCCGCGGCTCCAGCCGTAGCCGTGCGCCACCTTTGCTGGCCAGCGCAGCCTCTACCTGTTCACGAACCTGAGCAGCGTTTGCCATGCGCCCATATTTCGCTTTTTTTTCGCTTTTTGCAAGTGCTTGTTATCCACAAGCACAAGCTTTGGTGCAGCAGCTATTCCTCGCGTAGAACCTCCAGCGGCTTTTGCCCGAGAATGCGATGGCTCGCAACCCAGCCGGTTGCAACGGTAAGCGCGCTGGTTACCAGGATGCCTAGCAGGCTCCAACCCCACTCCACCTCTGCCGGAATCATGAGAGTACGCAGCAGTGCGCGAACAATCACGTTGGCAAAGAACACGCCGACAAGGCCGGCGACCAGCCCCAGTACGGCAAACTCGATGGAAAAGATAGAAGCGATCCGCGCACGCGTCGCACCCAGCGTCTTCAACACCACGACCTCGCGTATGCGCCGATAGCGTGTGCCCGCAATGCTCGAAGCCAGAATCACAATGCCTGCGAAGATCGAAAATGCCGCCAGAAACTGAACCACGTAAATGATCTGGATCACCACGGCGCGAATCGTCTCGAGCGCCTGCGCCACATTGATCACCGTCACGGTGGGGTACGCCGCGTACAGAGCGCGCTGCAGTTCGCCCACCCGCGCCGGGTCGGCATGCACGCCGCCGTACCAGATGATCGGCAGCCCCGCCAAAGACTTCTGCGGCAGAATGAACTCTGCCCGGCTAAAGGCATGCTGCCCATCGGCCTTGGTCAGCGCCACAACTGTCGCGTCGAAACGCGTATCCTGCGCGGCGAAGCTGATCGTCGAACCAACGCCGATGCCCAACCGGTCGGCCTGAATCTTCGCCACCGCCACCACCGGATGCGTACCCGCATCGGCAGCCTGCACAGGCGTCCACCAATTGCCATCGACGACGGTTGCCCCTGGCGGCACACCATCGGCCCAGGTTAGATTGATCGACTGCAGCATGCGATGCGGAAAGTTCTTCGTCTTGATGGAGCTTGCCGGCACTCCGTTCAGCCCCAGGATGCGTGACGAAACTACAGGCAGCATTTCCGGCTCTGCAGTTACAGCAGGGGAGGCCTTCAGCAGATTGCGCATGCCGTTGATCTCATCGTTCGCAATGTCGATCAAGAACACGTTCGGCAAATTGGGCGACGAACTGATGTGCAACTGGCGCACCACCGCATTCTGCATCAGGAACACAAGCATGATCTGCATCACGCCCATACCCAGCGCCGCAAGCAGCGCCGCCGAGGGGTTCCCCGGGCGATACAGATTGGCCAGCCCATGCCGCAGCGCCGAAGGTAGATGCAGCCGGGTCCGCGCGAGAAAAAATTTGAGGCCCTTCAACACCAGGAACGAAGCTCCCAGCAGCACCGCAAGCACCGCGCACAAGCCGAAAGAGAAATACTTGCCCACAGCCCGCGAATCGGAAACACGCGATGCGATCCAGGCCAGCCCGCCAAGAATCAGCACAAACGCGAAGATTTGCGCGAAATTCTTGCGCAGCCTGGGCACGATCTGCTCGAGCGGCGGCATGAACCAACCGATCCCCACTGCAAGCAAAAGCTCTGCGGCAATCACCAAAATCAGCCGCCGACCAGTGAGGATTGAAGCTCCCATATGCAGCAACCGCAGCGCTCCATCCAGCAACAGCCAGGCCACAAAGGCCGCAGCCATGCGCGGCACACGTTGCGCCAGACGATTGCCCTCGGCCGGCTCTTCAAACTCGTCCACGGCGCGCCGCAAAATCAGGATGGGCCGCACACCGCGAATATCCAGCAGCGGCGGAAGGGTAAACAGCAGGGTTGTCAGCATGCCCGCCCCCAGCCCCGCAAGAATGGCCCGCGGATCAAGGTGCAGCACCGGCACCACGTTGATCAGACTCTTGAGCAGATAGGGAAACGCAAGCTGCACCCCCACACCCATTGCCACACCCAGCACGCCGCCCACGGCTCCAAGTAACAGTGTTTGTATCAAATAGATCTTGATGATCTGCCCCGAGCTGGCGCCCAGAGACTTCATGATTGCAATCGTATCCAGCCGCTGCTGCAGGTGCGCGCGCATCGCCATCGCCACGCCTACCGCGCCCAGCACAAGCGCCACCAGGCTCATCAAACTCAGCAGGCTAGTCGCCTGGTCGAGCCCCGACGTCAGCGCCGGGTTGGTCTCGCGATAATCCGTCACCTGCGCCTCCGGCAGAAGCTTGATCAGCCTGGCCTTCAACTCGCCAACAGCCTTATCGGAAACCGGCTGCCCGGCCGGTGCGGGCACCTTGAACAAATATCTCTGCCCCGCATGGCTCCCTGGCGCCAGCAGCCCGCTTTCCTCCAACCCTTGCCGCGAGATCAACACACGCGGCCCTGGCGAAAACGAGCCCGAAAGCCGATCCGGCTCGTTCACCACCACGGCCGAAATACGAAACAGCTTGTTGCCGATCTTCAGTTCATCGCCGACTTTCAGCTTCAGCCGCACCAGCAGATCGTCAGCCACCACGGCCGAGTTCGCATCGAGCACCGTCTTCAACGATCCCGCCGGCTCCAGGTCCACGTTGCCGTAGTACGGATAATCCTTGGGGTCGACGGCCTTCAAAGACACCAGCAGCGGGTCCAGCGTCCTGGCTGCCGAGACCATCGACAGCAACTCCGTCACGGTCGTCATCTGCAATCCGGCCGCCTGCACCTGGGCCAGGCCCTGGCTTTCAGCCGGCGTCGGCTGCATCGTCGTGCGCGCCGAAAGGTCCGCCGCCAGGATCGACCGCGCACGCTCCAGCAGCGTCGCACGAAACGAGGAGCTGAAGCCACGCACCCCCGTCAAAGCCGCCACGCCGATGGCGACCGACAGAATGACAAAGAAGAACTTGCCCCGCGAAGAGCGCATTTCCCGCGCGGCAATTTTGGCCGCAGAAGCGTAACTCAGGCTAGGCAAGCGCGTTGTCCTTCATCGCATCGGTAGGCGATGCCTTGCGTTCATCCGCCACCACCAGCCCGTCGCGCAGCACGATCTTGCGGTCCGCATAGGTCGCAAGCACCGGATCGTGCGTCACCAGCACCAGCGTCGTGCCTTCGCTCTTGTTCAGGTTCAGCAGCAGTTCCAGCACTGCCGCCCCGTTCACCGTATCCAGATTGCCCGTCGGCTCGTCCGCCATCACAATGGGCGGCCGCAGCACAAACGCCCGCGCCAGTGCCACACGCTGCTGCTCCCCGCCTGAAAGCTGCACCGGATAATGATCCATGCGATCGCCCAGGCCAACGCTCACAAGCAGTTGCCGCGCCCGTGCCATGCCCTCAGCCTGGCCTGCATCCGAGTTGAGCTCGTACGGCAGCAGCACATTTTCAAGCGCCGTCAGCGTCGGAATCAGCTGGTACGACTGAAACACAAAGCCGATCGTGCGTCCCCGCACCTGCGCCAGCTTGTCCTCCGCCATGTACGAAATCGCCGTACCGTTCACCGTCACTCCGCCGGACGAAGGCGTATCCAGCCCCGCCAGCAGGCCCAGCAGCGTGGATTTGCCCGAGCCCGAAGACCCCATGATGGCCGCGAACTCGCCACGCGGAATCCTGAAGTCGATGCCCTTCAAAATGTCCACCATGCGCGTTCCATTGCGAATAGATTTTTTGAGATTTTCGACCACGATCATGTCGTGGGCCATCGGCTGGGTGGCGGTCAACGTGCTTCTCTCCTGAGCGTACGGGCGTGGCAACCGGATGCCTGTTTCGCTATCCTCCGCAAAGCAGGGTTTGCTATGGTTTAACTATGCGGCGCATGTTTCTCTCTCTCATTCTAATTGGTGCGGTCGGCTGCAAGGCCGACCCGGCGTCCAAAGCCTCTTCGCAAATGGACGAAAACACCGCGCCGCCGCATCGCTCTGAAAAACTGGACCCCACGCCCACAGCCCCGTCAAACGGCAGCCCGGCTACAATCGACCCGCGGCCCCTGGTGGTCTGCTTCGGCGACAGCCTTACTGCGGGCTTCGGTGCCGATGAAGGCGCCAGCTACCCGGATTTTCTTCAGAAAGATCTGGATCGTGACGGCTACACGTATCGCGTCGTCAACGAAGGCATTTCCGGCAACACCACCAAGGATGGCGTCGATCGCATCGGCACCATCACCGCCCTGCACCCCGCCGTCGTGGTTCTCGAGTTCGGCGGCAACGACGGCCTGCGCGGTCTGAACATCGCCACCACGCGCACCAATCTCGCCAGCATGATCGCCACGCTGCAGGCCGCGGGTATCAAGGTCGTACTCGCCGGCATCACGCTCCCACCGGATTACGGCCCCGACTACGTCAAAAACTTCACCGCCAACTACACCAGCCTCGCCAGGCAATACAAGACACCCGTGCTGCCGTTTCTGCTCGACCACGTCTACGGCGTCGCCGGCATGATGCAGGCAGACAACACGCATGCCACCGGCAAGGGCAACCAGATTGTAGCGGGGAATGTCCTGCCCTACGTCGAGCCTCTGCTGAAGCACTAGAGCAGATTAGTTATCGATACAAAATGCAGTCTTCCTCTTGTTGTCATTCCGGCAGGTAATCTGCGGGTTGCTCTTGCTTTTGCTGGTTTCTGCACTGTCATTGAGCGTAGCCCTTCCTGCGATATATCTTGAGATATACTCAAGATGCAAGCGGAAGCAGAGGCCCACATGAGCATCCCCCAAGCCAACGATTGCCGGTTCGAGCCCGGCGTCATCATCCCCGTCATCGATCCAGACCGTTGCGAAGCCAAGGGACCCTGCGTTCCCGTCTGCCCCTACGATGTGCTCATCCTGCGCACCGTCAGCCCGGAAGAAAAGGCGCAACGATCGTTCCTGACCCGCCTCAAGCTTTTCGTACACGGCGGCAAACAGGCCTTTGTGGCCGCACCTGACGCATGTCGCGGCTGCGGCCTGTGTGTGCAGGTCTGCCCCGAGCAGGCCATCCAACTGCGCAAGATATAAAGGACTAGCCGATGACAGACGCACCAGATCCAGTCGCGTACCCCGAAACATCGCTGCAGACAGCGCAGAAGCAAGTCGCGCGGCTCGAGCAAACCGTAGCGGAACTTCTCTTCAAGAACGAACACCTTCGCCAGCAGGTTCAGGTCTTTCTCAGCCAATCACCACAAACGGCTGCATCAGCGTTCCCGCAACCCGCTTGCAAATCGCAACCAGCTCGGTTGGCGAAGTAAACACCTTCACCATCGAGGCACGCGAGAAGTCCGGCAGGTTTACCTGCATCCCGTTGCGCAGCCTGCCCGCCAGCCCATCATCTACCGTCATCGCCGGCATCTCTGGAAGCAGTGTCCGCGGGTGCGGCAGCTGCTCCTCACGGATTCCGAGCTTCAGTCGGTCCAGCGTCATCGCGTCCTGCAGGGTAAAACTGCCAGCCCGGGTGCGCCGCAAGGCCGCAAGATGGGCGCCGCAGCCCGCCATCTGCCCCAATTCCTGCGCTACCGACCGCACATAGCCTCCGGCCGAAACCGTCATGCGAAACGCAGCCCGATCCGCCAGCAGGCCGGTCAGGCTAAATTCCCGGATGGTGATGCGCGCAGCCTTCACCGGCACCGGCAAACCCGCGCGCGCGAGCTTATGCGCAGCTACTCCCCCCAGCTTCTTCGCAGAGTAGATTGGCGGCACCTGATCTATCTCACCATAAAAATGCCCCGCTAGTCGTTGTAACTCCTCTAAGTCGAGCTGTAACTCCCTGGTCTCGCCAACCTGCTCCCCATCAGCATCGAAGCTATCGGTCGCAAAGCCAAAGCGTATCTCGCCCGTATAGGATTTCTCGGCCTGGCCGAAAAACTGCGCAAGCCTCGTATACTTTCCCAGCAACAACGGCAGCACCCCGGTAGCCATAGGATCGAGCGTACCCAGGTGTCCGATTGCCTTTTCGCCCGTGACGCGGCGCACCAGCGAAACGACATCGTGCGACGTCATGCCGGATGGCTTATCCAGCACCAGCAAGCCATTCAAGAGCGCACCAGCGACAGAAATTCGTTGCGTGTCTGCATCTGTGTCTTGAAGGCACCTAGCATCGCCGAAGTTACCGTGGCAGAGTGCTGTTTTTCTACCCCGCGCATCATCATGCATAGGTGCTGTGCTTCCAGAATCACTCCCACGCCCTGCGGTTCGATCGCCTCTTCAATCGCCTCGGCCACCTGCCGGGTCAGCCGCTCCTGCACCTGCAGCCGGCGCGCGAACACATCCACCAGGCGCGCTACTTTCGAAAGCCCGATCACCTTCTTGTTCGGCACATACGCCACATGCGCCTTGCCGTAAAACGGTAGCAGGTGGTGCTCGCACAACGAGTAAAACTCGATGTCTTTTACAATCACCATCTCGTCGTATTCCACATCGAACAAAGCCCCGTGCAGCACCTGTTCGACTGTCTGCTGATAGCCCCTGGTCAAAAAGGCCATGGACTTCTCCATGCGGTCGGGAGTGCGCAACAGGCCATCCCGCTCCGGGTCTTCTCCCATGCGACGAATCATCTCGGCATAGAGTTCTTTCAGGCCGGCGTCCTTCAGGTCCATTCGGTTACCTTTCTAACATCGGCCAGACGCAAGCTGTCTCCACCGTACTCAAAGGAATTGTTACTCGTCTCTTCCACATGCACGTATTCCAGATGAGCATGGGGATAGGCTGAAAATATCTCGTGTACCACAATAGAAAGGTTTTCTGTAGTCGGGACCAGGTTACAGAATGGTTCAAGGGTGTTCAGGTTTGTGTGATCGAATTCGTTCAGCAACCGCTCCCGAGCGAACGCATCCAGGTCACCCAGGTTCGTGACCATGCCGGTCGCCGCATCTATAGGACCGGAGAAGGTAACCGCGACCCGGTAGTTGTGGCCATGGCCAAATGGATTGTTGCATTTGCCGAAGATTTCCCGGTTGCGCTCTGCGGAAAAGCCTTCCGCATGCAGCCGATGAGAAGCACTGAACCCATAGCGCCGCGTCAGATAGACCTTCAATCGAACTCTCCAAAGAAGTCTGCAAACAAATCCGGCATCTCGTAAACCCTCACCCGATGCAGCTTCGCATGCGGAATTTTTCCGTCCAGCCGGTGCCAAACCGCCACCGCAAGATTCTCCGTAGTTGGAATTGTCGTCTTGAACTCCGGGATTTCAAGGTTAAGATGACGGTGGTCGTATACCCCCACCACTTCCCTCTCCAGAATGTCCTTCATCTGCTTCAAATCCACAACAAACCCGGTCACCGAATCGATCTCTCCCGCAACGGTAACCTCCAGCGTGTAGTTATGCCCATGGCCGTTGCGATTCGCGCACTTACCGAAGACGCGCACGTTCTCTTCTTCAGAAAGAGCATCGTTCCAGTAGTAGTGTGCTGCAGAAAACTCAGCCTTGCGGGTAAGTAAAATCATCGTCCACCTGCCGTTGAGTAACGCCGGCCCTTCCACTCCACTGACTTGTTTACCTTGACCGCCAGATAGCTGCGAAACAGCAAATACACAAACAAGGGCACACCCAGCACAGAAAGCAAACAATCCATAAACGGGAAATTCGACTTACTGACGCGCGCATAAAAGAACCACACGCCGCGCAGCCACACCAGCGCAATCAATCCACGCTGCAGCGATGTAAAGAATGGATACACCAACGCCAGCACCGGCAGCCCCAAAATCAGCAGCAGCACCAGGGTCCGCATAGCGGCCATCCCCAGCGGAGTGGGAAACAGCAGAGCCAGGTTCTTCGTCCAGCCTTCGAGCATCGCCGGCGTCGTCCGATACATCCTGGTCGCCAGCGCGTCGGGTGCATAGCGAAAGCGGATGCGCCGCCCTGCGCGTTTCAGCAATCGCGCCAGCGCCACATCTTCCAGCACCTCGCGACCCACGGCCTTGTGCCCGCCAACGGCGAAATAATCCTCCGACCGCACCATCAAAAACTGCCCGTTCGCGGCCGCTGTCCTGTCGCCATCCGCGCTTACCCGCGCCGGCGGATACGCCACTGCCAGCTCCGAAAATACGAGCGGCATCAGCACCCGCTGCGCAAACCCGCTCGTCAGCTGCCGCGGCGAGTACGAGAGTAGCGCCGCCCCATGCTTCTCCATCTCCCGCCGGCCGCGCGAAACATCTCCCAGCTCATGCACCGTGTCGGCATCGGTAAACAGCAGCATGTCGCCGCAGGCCGCATGCGCTCCTGCCCAGCAGGCATTGGTTTTGCCGGTAAACCAGTCCTCCAGCTTGGGCGCTTCCATCACCCGCACAGCCGCAAACTGCCGCGCCAAGGCCGCAGTCCCATCGGTCGAACCATCATCGACCACAATCACTTCCCACTCCCTGCCCAGCTCAAACCCCGGCTCGGACTGCGCCACCAGCGATTCCAGGCACGCCCCTAGAGACTCCGCCTCATCCCTCGCCGGCACAATCACGCTCAGCTCGCAGCCACCATTTTCCGTCTCTGTATCCACAACTTCGTATTATAGAAACTCTGGAGCCACCTCGTGCATAAAGCCCTTCTTCTAGCCAGCCTGCTCACTCTCACCGCCTGCGATCGCGGCCAGCATCCCGGCAACATCGGCCGGCCCGCCCCCCAGTTCGCCATCGCCGACAGCCTCCACTCCGTCGATCTGGCCAAGTTCCATGGCCACATCGTCATCCTCAATCTCTGGGCCACGTGGTGCGCGCCCTGTGTTGAAGAACTGCCCAGCCTGCTGGCGCTCAAAAAGCGCGACCCGCAGATCGACGTCATCGCCATCAGCACCGACCAGGACGAAGCCGTCTACCGCCGCTTCCTCGTCCAGCACCAGGTGGACGTGCTCACCGTCCGCGACGCCGACCAGCGCATCAACGCCCTCTACGGCACCGTCCAGATTCCCGAAACCTACATCATCGACCGCAACGGCATCCTGCGGCGCAAGTTCATCGGCCCGCAAAACTGGACCGGCCCCGAAATCACCGACTACCTCGCCAAACTCTAGATCGCGGCTGCTAAACTTTACCCATGACCACCGTCAACATCGTTTTCCGCTACGGTGCCCAGCCCACCGAACCCGCGGCTCGAGCCATCGCCAGCCTGCGCGAGGTGTACGGCATCCGCCGGGTCGAGTTCCGCGAAGTAGAACGAACCGTTCTCGTCGAGTACGACTCCTCCCGCCTCACCGAGCCCGTCATTCACCAGCTCCTCCGGCGCGCCGGCCTCGACATCACCGACCGCCTGCCGCTCTTCACGACACCGCCCCCGTCCCAGCCCGTCCCTGCAACCTAGTTGCCCATCCCTCGCATCCTTGGTATTCTTACTTGGTTGCACCTCAGCAATGTGCGCCCGTAGCTCAGCTGGATAGAGCATTTGGCTACGAACCAAAGGGTCGGAGGTTCGAATCCTTCCGGGCGCACCATAAGCAACACCCTCAGTAGCAGCGAGTGTCCTCCAATGATCGCTAAGCTCGTAGAAACTCGTGATCGCGCCTATGGTTTTAAGGTAGTCGGTCCGCTCACCACAGAGGATGTTGATAGCCTCTCGAAGGATCTCGGCTCGTTTATCGCCGGCCAGAAGCATCCCGTCGGCCTGCTTTCCGATCTTTCTGAAATGCATGGTGCCTCCTGGGCCGCGCGCTGGCACGAGATGCGTTTCCTCCAGCATCACACCGACCGCATCGCTCGTATGGCCGTCATCGCACACGACGACTGGCAGCAGTTTTCTCAAATGGTGCTCGTCGCCACAGCCGCCCTGCAGGCAGAAACCCGCTACTTCCATTCCTCCGAGCTTGCCCATGCCTGGCACTGGGTTCGCATGTCCGCCGAGGACGAGCAGCTTCCGGTACGCGTCATGTTCCCCGGCAAAGGCCTCTTCCAGGACTACACCCCGGACTTCGCCTGACCAAAATACCTGCAGCCTGCGATTGACGACCATTCCGGTCCGCATTAGACTGAGACCTGCGCCGCACAGCCAACACTCCACGGCAGATCGGGTCGTCAGCATATGCTCCAGGCATTCATTATCACGCTTCGCGAGGGTGTCGAAGCTTCGCTCATTGTAGGCATCGTCTTCGCCTACCTCTCGAAAATCGGCCGCCCGGAGCTCAAGCGCACCGTCTTCTGGGCGCTCGGCTCAGCCATTGCGGCCTCTGTGCTTGGCGCCGTCGTCATCGCCCGCACCAACTTCAATTCCGACATCTTCGAAGGCTGGGTCATGCTGGCCGCCGCAGCGTTCGTCATCTCCATGATCTGGTTCATGCACAAGACGGCCAAATCGATGAAGGGCGAAATCGAAGGAAAAGTCGCAAAAGCGCTGCAATCGACCAACAAGACCGGCCTCTTCTTTTTCGTATTCCTGCTCGTTCTGCGCGAAGGCGTCGAAACCGTCCTCATCCTGTCCGCCGTCTCGCTGAACTCGACCGAGCTGATGAGCTTTACCGGCACGGTCCTGGGCATCGCGGTCGCTGTGGTCTTCGGCATCCTCTTCATCCGCGGTTCGGTCAAAATCAACCTGCAGCGCTTCTTCCGGGTCACGTCGGTCATCCTTTACTTCGTCACCTTCCAACTGCTCGTCTCGGGCCTGCACGAGCTCTCCGAGAATGGTGTCCTTCCGTCCTCGCAGGCTGAAATGCGCTACATCGGCCCTATCGTGCGCAACGATCTCTTCTTCTTCGTCACTATGCTCGCCCTTGCCGGTCTCATGATCCTTATGGAGCAGCGCCGCCGCACCGTGCCCCATTCATCGACAGTTTCACCGTCGACGAGTGGGACGCCAGTCCAGACGCCCGCGCAGGTCCGCCGCGCCGCCTGGTCGGCCCGCCGCGAGCGCTTCTGGATGGCGGCCGTCGTCACGACCTCGTTCCTGTTCATCTTCCTCTCCACCGCCGAGTTCATCTACGCCAAGTCCTCCACGTCGCTTTCCGCCGCCGCGCCCGTCACCCTCGTCGGCGAGCAGGTCACCGTACCCACCGCCGACATCACCACCGAAGCCGGAGAATCGACGCTCCACCGCTATGCCGTGCACGTCGACGATGGAAAGGGTGGAAGCCCAGAAATCCGCTTTCTCCTCTACCGCAAGCCCGACGGCAACATCGTCTCAGTTGCCGACGCCTGCACCATCTGCGGGCCGGTAGGCTTTTACATGGGCGAGCAGGGCATCACCTGCAAGATGTGCGCCAGCCCGCTCGTGCCCGCCAGCATGGGCCAGCCCGGCGGCTGCAATCCCATCCCGCTGCACGCCACGGCAAGCAACGGCCAGATCACCATCGCCGCCGCCGATCTCCGCGCCCTTATCCCGCGCTTCGAGAAGTAGATGACGACTCCGCTCCATTCCCTTGTTTGTCATCCCGCAGGGATCTGCTTTGGCACTTCCAACCCGGCCACCAACCCGGGTGCCCCACAACTCGTTTCTGAAATGTGGGATTCAGACTTACCCGCGATCTCATCGGAGGAACCATGTTCCTCCGCCTCCTGACCGAATCCTTTCGCCGCCAGAAGCGCCGCAAAGCCTTGGCCGCCGCGGCCATCCTGCTCGGCACCACGGCCGTCACGGCCATGCTCGCCCTCGCAACCACCATCGGCGACCGCATCCACCAGGAGCTCGCCGTCTATGGCGCCAACATCATCGTCACCCCCAAGTCCGACACCCTCGACGTCAACATCGGCGGCCTCAACCTCAAACCCGCCACCGGCAACACCTACCTCCACGAGTCCGACCTGGCCAAGCTCCAAACTATCTTCTGGCACAACAACGTCACCGCCGTTAGCCCCGAGCTCACAACCTACAGCGAGGCCTCATCAAGTGGCGTCCCAGCGCCGATTCCAGTAAAGATTCGTGGACTGTGGCTTGATCACCCATTTGGAAAGATGACGACGGGGATCCGCCAACTCGACCCTTCATTCCATCTTCAAGGCAGATGGCCAGTACCCGGAAAACTCGAAGTCGCTCTAGGTCAAGTGCTGGCTCAGCGACTGCACTTGCAAATCGGAGACACATTTTCGTTGTTTAGAGATTGGGACACGGTCTTCCTCGTGACCGCTATCGTGAATGGCAGTGACAATCTTGATGACGAGGTTATCGTCCCACTAAAAGTGGCTCAGGCATTTGTAGGAAACCGAAATTTGCAAACGATGAGCATGTATCCAGATGCTGTCGACCATCTTCGAATTGCCGCCCGCACCCGCCCCGAAGACGCCTTCGCCCGCCGCGACCCCGACTCCCTCAGCCCAAAGCAGCGCGACCTCTGGTATTGCCGGCCCTACGCCAACTCCATCGCCTATCAGATCCAGGAAGCAATCCCCAACTCAACCGCGCAGCAGGTCCGCAAAGTCGAGCAATCGGAAGGCACTGTCCTCAGCAGGATCTCCGGCTTGATGTGGCTTATCTCCGCCGCCGCGCTGCTCGCGGCCGGGTTCGCCGTATCCGCCGCCATGGCCACCGCCGTGCTCGAGCGTCGCACCGAAATCGGCTTGATGCGGTCCCTGGGCTCGTCACGCGCCACCGTCGCCGCCCTGTTTTATTCCGAGTCCGCCATCCTCGCCGCCGTCGCCGGCTCGCTCGGCTTTGTCGCCGGCAGCGCGCTCGCCTGGCTGCTCGGTCGCAGCATCTTCCCTGGCGAACCTACCGCGCTCTTCAACCCCGTCCTGCTGCCTGCCATCCTCACCCTTGGCATCCTGGTAGCCATCGCCGGCAGCACGCCCGCCATCCGAGCCGCGCTCAACGCCAACCCCAGCCAAACGCTGCGCAGCACCGATTGATCCGCATCATCCCTCTTGTCCGTCCGATCCGCGTTCGCACTATGCCTTACACCCTCTCCATCCCGCATCTCCTGCGCCGCTCGCTTCTCCATCGCCGAGCCCGGAGCCTCACCGCCCTTGTCGCCCTAACCATCTCGGCCGCCATCGCCACCGCGCTGCTCACGCTCTACACCTCGCTCGACGCCAAGCTGCACCACGAGTTCCGCTCCTTCGGCGCCAACATCGTCCTCACCGCTCCCACGGTCGACGCCGCAGTCGCCCGGCGCGCCGTTGGCCCGGAGGCCACCGTCGCCGCCTTCGCTTACGCGGTCGCCTCTACCGACCGCAACACCCCCGTCGTCATCGCCGGCGTTGACTTTTCTACCCTGCGCAAGCTCGACAGCTACTGGCAGCTTTCCGCCTGGCCCACCAACCCTCGAGCCGCGCTGCTCGGCGAAAAGGCCGCCGGCCACATCGCAGATGAGCACCAGGTCACCCTCGCCTACGGCCAGCAACACGCCACCTTCCAGGGGGCCGGCAGACTCCGTACCGGCGGCGACGAAGACTCCCGCATCTATCTCCCGCAGCCCGCCTTCGAAGCCTTCACCGGCACTCAAGGAAATCCAGTCCAGCCTACCGTCCTCGAAATCCAGGTTCCAGGCGGCAGCGCAGCTGTCGAGCAAGCCCTGCGCAACCTTCACGCCGCTTTTCCCGGAGCCCAGATCACCCCCATCCGCCAGCTAGTCGAGGGCGAATCGAAGATTGTCGATCGCACCCACGCGCTCATGTTTGCCGCGCTGCTGCTTATCGCCCTCACGGTCGCGGTCTCCGTGCTGGCCACGCTTTCGGCCTCCATCCTCGAGCGCCGCCGCGACTTCGCCCTCATGAAGGCTCTGGGCTCGCCCGAGTCGCACCTCATGCGCCTTTTCCTGCTTGAAACTCTCGTCCTTGCCGCCGCCGGCATCGTGGCCGGCTACCTGCTCGGCTCGCTTGCCGCCTACGCCATCTCCGAACTCAATTTCTCGACCGCCACCTACCCCAGCCTGCGCATCCTGCCGGTCGTCGTCGCCATCAACCTGGTCATCGCCGCCCTTGCCGCGCTCATCCCCACCCACAGCTTACGAAACCTTCAACCCGCCGCCCTGCTCAAAGGAGAGTAACTCTTAACTCACAGCGATCCCGCTGTAAGCTCATAGTTCATAGCCAAGCCAACCATGCCCGTAGAACTCATCACCTCCATCCCGAATGCGACCGAGCCCACGACCCGCCCCGAGTGCGCTGTCATTGCGCTCGATAACGTCTCCCGCGAGTACACCGCACGCACCGGCGTTGTGCGCGCCCTAGCCGACGCCACCTTTACGATCGTCGCCGGCGAGTGGGTTGCGATCACCGGGCCCTCGGGTTCCGGCAAATCCACCCTGGTCAACATGCTCGGCTGCCTCGACCGGCCTACCTGCGGCTCGCTGAAAATTGACGGTACCGACCTCGCCGTGATGACCGCCAAGGAGCTCGACCGCTTCCGCTCCGAAAAGATCGGCTTCATCTTCCAGCAGTTCCACCTGATCCCGTACCTGAGCGCGCTTGAAAACGTGATGCTCGCCCAGTACTTCCACTCCACCACCGACGAAACCGAAGCTGTCGCGGCGCTCACCCGCGTCGGCCTCGCAGACCGCGCCACCCACCTGCCCTCAGAGCTCTCGGGCGGCGAGCAGCAGCGCGTCTGCATCGCCCGCGCCCTCATCAACAATCCACCCATCCTGCTGGCAGACGAGCCCACCGGCAATCTCGACCAGGCCAACCAGAAAATCGTCGCCGAGCTCCTCACCGACCTGCACCATCAAGGCCACACTATCGTCATGGTCACCCACGATCCCGAAATGGCCGCGCTCGCCCAGCGCCGGATTGCCCTCGCGCATGGCAAGGTCTTCTGCCACCCCGTGCAGCCTATCGTCCGCATCCGCTAAGAACAAGCCGACCGCGGATCAACACGGATAAGACAGACCTTTTGTTGCCATTCCCGAAGGGATCTGCGGTTGTACTTGAATCCGCGTTCATCCGCGGGAATCCGCGGGCGTAAGCCTTATCGCACGCCCCACTTCAACTTGCTGCGCAGCACGTTGAACAAGCCATTCGGCCGCAGCCGCAGCAGCCGCACGCTACTTTCCGACCGCCTGCACTGCACCTCATCGCCCAGCACCAGCTCCACCGCTTCCTGCCCGTCCACAGTCAGGTAGATCTGGTTCGGTACTCCTTCCACCCGGATCGTGATGCTCGACTCGCCCGGCATTACGATCGGCCGAATCGTCAGCAGGTGCGGGCAGATCGGCGTTACCAGCATGCAGTTCACGCTCGGCATCACGATCGGCCCATTTGCAGCCAGGTTGTAAGCCGTGCTTCCCGTAGGCGTCGACACGATCACCCCGTCGGCGCGAAACACCGCTACCAGCTGGTCGTCGATCTTCACCCGGTAGTCCGCCATACGCGCAATGGTACCTTTGGCGACCACCACGTCGTTCAGCGCGTCCCACTCGCGCAGCACCTGGCCGTCGCGCATCATGCGTGCGTTCATCATGGTGCGCACGTCGATATCCGCGATCCCGTTGCACCACAGTTCCAGCGTCGCATACAGGTCGCTCAGCGGAATCTCGGTCAGAAATCCGAGCGACCCAAGGTTCACCGAAAGGATGGGTGTATGCGTATAAGCGAACGAGCGCGCCGCCGAAAGCAGCGTTCCATCACCACCCAGCACGATCACGAGGCTCGGCTCGTCCCTCGCCAGCTCTGTCCGTTCGATCCCCGCCTGCCCCAGGTAGGCCGCGCTATCCACATCCAGCAACGCCTCGTAGTTATGGTCTCTCAGCCACTGGATGAGCTCGGGAAGCAGGTCCGCGACTTCAGGCTTTTGCGGCTTCGAAATGATGGCAGCTTTAAACATCAGCCTCCAGTCTAAACCGGGTGCCCCAGGTCTCGCTTCTGAGACCTGGGTTTTTGCGCTGGCACCAAGACCGCAAGGCAAGCCATTCACTCCCCGAAACGCGCCCGCAGCAGGTACTCATGATTGCCTTCCATACCCTTGATCGGCGAGTCGATCACATCGAGCGCCGTGCCGCCCAGCGCATCCGCCGCCTGCGCCACGCGGTCGATGGCAAACTGCCGCGCTGCCTGGTCGCGCACGATGCCGCCCTTGCCCACCGCTTCGCGCCCGGCCTCGAACTGTGGCTTGACAAGCACCACCACCTCGCCCGCCCATGCCAAGCCCAGCGCCGCCAGTACCGCGGGTAGCACCAGCGTCGCCGAAATGAACGAAACATCCATCGCCCAGAAGCCGATCTCGCGCTCTGCCAGGCTGTCTGGCGCGAGCAACCGGGCATTCGTCCGCTCCATCAATTCCACGCGCTCATCCCGGCGGAGCTTCTCGGCAATCTGCCCATGCCCTGTATCGATGCCCAACACCGTGCGGGCCCCGCGTTGCAGCAGGCAATCGGTAAACCCTCCCGTTGACGTGCCGATATCCATGCAGGCCAGCCCTGTCACATCGATCGCCCAGTACTCGAGCGCACGCTCCAGCTTCAAGCCCCCACGACCCACAAACTTCAGGTCGTCGCCCAGCATGCGCAGTACGGCGTCGTCTTCTACCGGCGCGCCGGCCTTGTCCACGCGCTGCTCGTCCACCAGCACACGCCCGGCGAGGATCAGCGCCTGCGCCCGTTCGCGCGATGCCGCAAGCCCGCGCTCGACCACCAATTTATCCAAACGTATCTTCAACGTCATCCATTCTTGTCGCCGTCGTACATCCGACTCTCTTCCGCATTTGCACCAAACCCGGTAAAGTCAGGATGGGATTTCCAAACCCCGGGGAGCACCGGACTTGAGGCTGCCCCCTTCCCACAGAAAGACGGTACGCAAGCAATCTGCTTTCGTGACAGGTGCGTTAAATGTACAGAGAAACGGGAGTCCTGAATATGCCACCGCCGTCCGAACAGGATGACGCCTCGCTGCTCGCGCTGGTTCAGCGTGGCGACGAACAGGCGATGGCATCGCTCTTCGACCGCTACTCCAAGGTGGTGTATTCGGTCGCATTGCGCGTCTTGCGCGACCCGGCCTCCGCCGAAGACGTCCTCCAGGAGATCTTCATGCAGATCTGGCGCAGCCCGGATGGTTTCATCGCAACCCGCGGCTCGCTGGGCGGTTGGCTCGCCGTCGTCAGCCGTAACCGTTCCATCGATTCCCTGCGCCGCAAAAGACCTACCGAGTCCGTCGACGAAATTGCTCTCGCTTCGCCCTACAATCTCTCCGACGAAGCCGAACGTTCTCTGATGATGGAAAAAACCCGCGCGGCCATTGTGCTTCTGCCCGCGGAGCAACGCAAGACTCTCGAAATGGCCTTCTTCGACGGCCTCACCCATTCCGAGATCGCTGAAATGACTGGAGACCCTCTGGGCACGGTAAAAACAAGGATCCGCAGTGCGCTGCTTTCCCTGAGAAAGGTTTTCCAAGCATGATCCCTGTCAAGCATATCGACCCCGACGACCTGCCGCTTTACGCCATGCAGCTGCTCCCTCCTGACGAAATGGAGGAGATGAGCCTGCATCTGCAGCATAGCGCCGAGGCTCGGCGCGTCCTGTCTGAAATTTATGGCGAGCTCGCCGTTTTCGCGCACACGGCCGACATGCACAGTCCCCCGGCACTCGCCCGCCAGCGGCTGATGAAGCACGTAGCCCGCGAAAAGAAAGTCGTGCCCGCCCACCTGCTGCCCCAGCAGCCCCAGGCCGAGCCCCTCACCTTTGCACCGCGCAACCTGTCTCCGGTCGAGGCCCAGCCGGAAAGAAGTCTCGCCACCAAAATCCTGCCCTGGGTCGGCTGGGCGCTTGCGGCGGGCATGGCGGTCGAGGTCGCCAACCTGTACCAGCAGCGCGACGCCTACCAGACCATCGCGAAGCTCGATCACGATGCGCTGGCAAAGACCAGCGGCAACGCCGATCTTGCGGATACCATCATGCAGACCGTCAAGGATCCTGCGGCCGTCCATGTGGTTCTCACCGGCACCGGTCTCAAGCCGCCGCCCGAAGGCCGGGCAAGCTACGATGCCGACAAGGGGTCGCTCATCTTCCTCGCATCGAACCTCGAGCCTTTGCAGGCGTACAAAACCTACGAGCTCTGGGTCATCCCCGCCGATGGAGTGTCACCCGCTATCCCGGCCGGCACCTTCAAACCCGATAGCAAGGGCAACGCTAGCATCATTCTGCCCGTGCTGCCCAAGGGCGTCTATGCCCGCACTTTCGGGGTCACCATCGAGGATGGCGACGGCTCCAACCAGCCCACCCTTCCGATCATTCTGAAAGGCACAGCTTCGTAGCATCAAAGCTGTAAGCTCACGGCTGACTAGCCCGCTACTCGAGAGCAACGTCCTTCACCTCCATCACCAAAGAAACAAAAGAGGCCATCCAATCGGATGGCCTTTTCTATGATTACTGCCCAGACCAAATCTGTGCCCGTCTGTGTCCTCTGTGTTAAGCCTTCGCAGACCCATCCTAAGGCGAGCTGGTCCGCACCATCATCCCGTACCCTTGCAGCGCGAGGTGCGACTGCACCGTATCCAGATCCGTTCGGATGATCGAAAGATCGGTCGAGTCCCCCGCCGTCACATACACCTTGCCCGTTGGACTCCCGTTCGAGACTGCCAGGAAGTTCGGGTGGCCATGTACCAGCGCGTCGTTCGGATCGGTCGAATCCGCTGCCGGCAGCGTCGCGATCACCGTGTTGTTCAGCAGGTTGATCACGCTGACCGACCCTGCAATGCCCGCCGCAACATTGCCTGCATTGGCCACATACGCCTGCGAGCCATCCGCCAGCGCGGCGATGACCACCGGGTTGACCCCTACGGGGATCGTCGCCAGCACCGTCCCGAAGCCTACCGCATCTACCGGATTCGCCGTGTCGCAGTTCGGATTGGCGCTGATCGTCGACTGAGAGCAGAGAGGAATGCTGATGACAGTGACGGAGCCCGCCGTCGTGCCATTGCCTGCGTTCGCCACAACCAGTTCGTTCCGGGTCGGCACAAGGTCCGCCCAGATCGGCGCCACGCCGACAGCAATCGTACCCGGCGCCGGCCCCACGCTCGCCGTAAACGTGTCCAGCGCGTTGGTTTGCGCGTTGATGACGCTTACTGTGTTCGACCCGTTATTCAGCACGAAAGCACGCCGTGCCGGCGGCATCGCCTGCGAGGTGTCTGTGCTCATCACCCCGTAAACCGGGTTGATCCCCACCTGGATTTGCGCCGAAATCGTGTTCGTCCCCGTCTCGATTGCAGCCACATAGCCTGTAGTTGCCGGGGCTGCTCCCGCTGCAGCATTCTGCACGAGCGCGTACGCCCGCGCACCGTTAGGCGAACCGACCGTGTACACCACCGTACCCGTGCCAGTCGGCAGCTGCGACCGGATTGCGGGAGGAACCCCGGTATATTGGCCCACCGTATCCAGACCCGGCTGCGCGATATACAACTCGGTTCCCTGCGGATAAATAGACAAGGGGATCGATCCCGGAGGAACCGTACTGGTGTTGACGGAGGAGGCCAGCAGCTGCGTCGAAACAGGAAAGCTATTCAACGTTGAGTCGCCGTTGATCACATACGCCGTTCCGCCCCCTACCTCCAGCATCTCGTATTGCGGGTTCATTCCGATCGCGGTCGTATCCAAGATCGTGTCACCCGCAAAATCAATCAGCGAAACCAGTCCAGGTCCACCCGGATTTCCCTGGGTCGGCTTTCCATTCATCAGCGGCCCGGCAATGGCCACGGCAAATTTCTCCGGCTGCGCCGCGGGCCCCACCGGGTTGATCGAACTTACCACCGGCCTGTACTGGTTCCCGCATCCCGCCAGCAGACTTGCGCCGGCCGCCAATGCCAGCAACCCTGCAGCTCTGCCGGCCGTCCCCAACCACTCGTTTCCAACACGCTCTAAACGCAAACCCGCTCCCGCAAAAGCCATTTCGATCCGTCCCGCATCCACTCGGTCTCCGCACCCTGCAGCGCGAAATCCCCTATGCTCAAAGCTCATTGTAAATCACCCCGGGCGCCCTTCCGTGCCGGAGCAAGGAACCCTGACCTGCAACGACCCAAGCCAGACTCCCGCAGCCTCATCCAGTCGCATCTCCTGGTCGCCATCCTTGTGCCTGTACTTGCAGCCATGTGCCTGCAGTGGTTTCTCGTACTCGGCCTCAGCCGCATGCCTTTGACGATGCTCGGTATCGCTTTGACGTTCGCCACCCTCGTTTGGGCTCTGCGCGCCGCCACCCCTGCCGCCGCTGCCAGCGGAGCGCTTATCTGCTTTCTGATCGGGCTCGGCACGGCATCTGCGCAGCGTTCTCCCCTGCACTCCGGCCTCTTACCTCTCGCCGTGCTCTTCGTTCTGACGTTCGCAGCCACCCGCGCCGGGCGCGCCCGCAAAGTCGCCGCCGGACTCTCCGAACCCAGGTCCGGCCGCGCCACCTCACAAATCCTGGCGAACCTCGGCGTCGCCGCCCTGGTCGCCGGCGGCTTCTTTTCGATTCTCATTGACCGTTTTGGGCGAGGTACGCCCCCCATTGGCGACCATCTCTGGTCTGGCCCCGTCCTTATGCTTGCCGCCCTCGCCGAAGCCGCGGCCGACACCGTATCCTCCGAAACCGGCCAGGCCTTCGGAGGCACCCCCATCCTCCTCACCACGTTGCGTCGCGTCGCCCCCGGCACCGATGGCGGCATCACCCTGCTCGGCACTGCCGCCGGCCTGCTCGCGGCAGCCATCGTTGCCTTTGCCGGCGGCATCGCCCTCGACCTAGGCCCGCGCTACACCCTGATCGCCTTCGTCGCCGGTTCTGCGGGCCTCTTCTTCGATTCCGTCCTCGGCGCCACCCTTGAGCGCCGACACTTCCTGGGCAACGACGCCGTCAACTTCCTCTCCACCCTCTTCGCCGCCGTCCTCTCCGAACTATTCTTCCTACTCTCCTAACCCACCTGCCTTTTCCCGTTGCTAATCGTCCCCCTTCCCCTCCACCCAACGATGCACCCATGTCCGATCGAGCCCGAGCCGCACCCCCGTATAGCTCATCACCTCATGCCAGTAGCGCCAACCCAGATCCCAGTTCGAGATGCGTCCCAGCGACGGGCGCGGCGATGTATAGACATCCAGCCCGTCGCGCGCGCACAACGCCTGAATGCGAAACAGGTGCGTCCCATCGCTCACCACCACCACATGCTGGAAGCCATGCTTGCGCGCAATTGAGGCGAGCAGAGCCGCCTGCTGGCTCGTATCCACCGACCGGGTCTCCGCGATAATCGCGCTGTACGGAACCCCCTGCGCCAGCAGGTAATCTCTCCCCACACCGCCTTCCGTCTTGCCCGAATCCCGATCGCCGCCACCACCCAGCGTCACAATCCACGGCGCAATCTGGCGGTCGTACAGGGCCACCGCCCGGTCCAGCCGCGCGTGATACACCGGCGAGGGCCGCCCGTTATACTCCGCCGCTCCAAACACCGCGATCGCATCTGCCGGCTGCGCCTGGTCTTCTCCCGCCACCTGGTTGATGCGATGCACCACCCATGCCGTCCACCCCGCCGCCACCAGCAGCATGATTGCTGCCATCCGCAGGACAAAGCCGCGCCCTCGCCGCGTCGTCACCTTGTTTGCCCCAGCGCTCACTCCAGGCTCCTCCCGCCGGCCCTCGGTACCTCCGCTCTACCTTTGCAGGCACAGTGCGATCTCATGCGTCGGAATCGCACCCTCACGCAGAATGGTCCATGAATTGTCTCCATTGCTCAAGTCCACAATGGTCGTAGGCACACTGCGCGCCGTCGGCCCGCCATCCACAATCAGAGGCAGCATGCCGCCCAGCTGATCCCGCACGCAGCCCGCGTAGGTACACTCCGGCATCCCGTGCAGGTTCGCTGAAGTCGCTGTAATCGGCAGCCCAAGCCTCGCTACCACAGCTCGCGCGATCGGCGCCTCGGGCACACGCAGCGCCACATTGCCCGTGTTCGCCGTTACCCGCAGGGGCAGCCTGCTTCCAGCCTTCACAATCATCGTCAACGGCCCCGGCCAGAACCGCTCCGCCAGCTTGTCAAACGCGCTGTCACAGTTGCGCGCCAGCGAATAAGCCTGCGCAACATCCGCCACCAGCAGACTCAGCGGCTTGTGCCGGGCCCTGTTCTTCAGCTCATAGATGCGCTCCACGGCCCGCAGATTGACAGGGTCGACAGCCAGCCCATAGAACGTATCCGTCGGCAGGGCCACCACCTCACCAGCTTCCAGGCGCTGGACGACCCAATCCACCAACTCCGCTTCCGGCTCATCCGGATGAATCCGCAGCATCTCCGCCGTCAAATCCTGACTCCCTCTCGTACCATCCTCTGCAACTTACCATATCGCCTTCCAAAAAGACCCACACGACATCTTTGCCTTTCATCGCAACCTTCGCGCGCCTGCCTTCGGGACCATGGCGTACGCCGTGGCCTTCGCCCACCCGGGTAAACTGAACCCCATGGCCGAAGTCCTCACCAGCCGCACTAACCCCCGCGTCAAGCAGCTCCGAGCCGCCTTCGCCGGCCAGCCCCGCCTGGCCTCCGGCCTCATCGCTATCGAAGGTCCGCACCTGCTCGAAGAAGCCCTCACCACCAACCAGGCCATCAAGACCATCTTCCTCTCCGAGCGCACCCCCACCCCGCCCAATCTGCCCGTCGGCATAGAAATCCTTCGCCTCGCCTCCGACGTCTTCGCCTCCGTCACCGATACCCAGTCCCCCCAGGGCATCGCTGCCTTGCTTGTTCCGCCCACCGGCAGCCTCGCCTCCATGCTCACACGCATTCCGCTTATCCTTGTCGCCGTAGCCCTGCAGGATCCCGGCAACCTCGGCACCCTCATCCGCTCTGCCGTCGCCTTCGCCGCTACCGGCATCCTGCTCACCCCAGGCACCGTCAACCCGTTCAACCCCAAGGTCATCCGAGCCTCCGCGGGTGCCATCTTCCGCATTCCCATCGCGCCCATCACGCTCGAGTCTCTCCCGACCAACCTCCAGCTCCTCGCAACCGTTCCTGGGTACGCGACCCCCATCCACACCGTCGACCTCATCCGCCCCACGGCCATCCTCCTCGGCAATGAGGGTGCCGGCCTTCCCCCGGAATGGCTTGCTGCCGCCACCCAGCGCGTGACCATCCCGACCCCCGGCCCGGTCGAAAGCCTGAACGCCGCCGTCGCCGCCTCCATCCTGCTCTACGAAGCCGCCCGCCAACGCCAGGGCTGAGTCTGAAGCTGTAAGCTCAAAGCTACCGAGCTCTCAGCTCCCGAATCATTCCTGATTCGCCCGCAATCTTATGTCCCTCTTCGACCAGACTCCCTCGATCACTCCTCCAAGACACATCCCCCTCGCCGAGCGCATGCGCCCCCGCACCCTCGCCGATTACGCCGGCCAGCAGCACCTGCTCGCCCCCGGCAAGCCGCTCCGCCTGGCGATCGAAAACGATGACCCCACCTCGCTGATCCTCTGGGGCCCGCCCGGCGTCGGCAAGACTACCCTCGCCAAGATCATCGCCACCGTCACCCAGGCTTCCTTCATCGAGTTCTCGGCCGTGCTTTCGGGCATCAAGGAAATTAAGGCCGTCATGCAGGATGCCGAGAAGGCAGCGGGCTTCGGCTCCAGAACCATCCTCTTCATCGACGAAATTCACCGGTTCAACAAGGCCCAGCAGGACGCCTTCCTGCCCTACGTCGAACGCGGCGCCATCCGCCTTATCGGCGCCACGACCGAAAATCCCAGCTTCGAGCTCAACGCTGCCCTGCTCTCCCGCTGCCGCGTCTACACCCTCCACCCCTTACGCCCCGAAGATATCCTCGAACTCCTGACGCGCGCAGTAGCCACCCTCTCGCTCCAGGCCGACCCCGAAGCCCTCCAACTCATCGCCACCCAGGCCTCCGGTGACGCGCGCACCGCGCTCAACGCGCTCGAAGCCGCCGCCACCCTGACCTCTACCCGCCTCACCCAAGAGCTTGCCGCGGGGGCGATGCAGACCCGCATCCTGCTCTACGACAAGTCCGGCGAGCAGCACTACGACCTCATCTCGGCCCTGCACAAATCCGTGCGCAACTCCGATCCCGACGCCAGCCTCTACTGGCTCGGCCGCATGCTGGCCTCGGGCGAAGACCCCATGTACTGCGCCCGCCGCATCGTCCGCATGGCGGTAGAAGATATCGGCCTGGCCGCGCCCGAAGCCCTCAACCTCTGCCTCTCCGCGCGCGACGCGATGCACTTCCTCGGCTCACCCGAAGGCGACCTTGCGCTCGCCCAGGCTGTCGTCTACCTTTCCCTCGCCCCCAAATCGAACGCCGTCTACAAAGCATTTGGCGAAGTCCAGCAGGACCTGAAGACGACCCTGGCCGACCCTGTACCTCTACACCTGAGAAACGCCCCCACCAGGCTCATGCAATCGCTTGATTACGGCCGCGACTACCAGTACGCCCACGACCTCGAGCACAAGGTAGCCGCCATGCAATGCCTCCCCGACGCTCTGCGCGACCGCACCTACTACCACCCCACGCAGGAAGGCCGCGAACGCCAGCTGGCCCAGCGGCTGGAAGAACTCAAGCATCTGAAGTCCGACAAGTAAACAGCCTCGAGCTCCGCGACCCATAGCTGATTGGAAGCTCTTTTCGTTGTCATCCCGAAGGGATCTGCGGTTGCACTTGCAGCTGTCCCTTTACACCATCTCGGATCGCGCAGGAACAAGCAACAGAAAAGGCAACCGCAGATCCCCTCCGGGATGACAACAAGGAGGAAGTCTGCGGCAGCCATCACTTTCCCTGCTGCGCGATCGCCTCCAGCACCACGCCTTTGGTCAGCAGTTCCGGCAGCACATCCGCCGCGCTCCCCGTCTTGCCCGGATACACCACATACGTTGGTACGCCACTGCGTCCGACCAATGCGAGTTCCCTGGTAATACCCTCGTCATATTGGGTCCAGTCCGCGCGCAGCAGCACGAAGTTCTTCGCGGCCAACTGCTTTTTTACGTCATCCGACTTCAGCACCAGCCGCTCATTCACCTGGCAGCTCAAACACCAGGCCGCCGTAAAGTCAATGAACACCGGATGCCCCGCCGCCCTGGCAACATCGAGCGCCGTTTCTGAATACGGCTGCCAGATTTGCACCTCCTGCTTCGCGTTCGTCAACGGAATCGCAAGCGCACTCCCGCACAGCAGCACCGCCGCAATCGTCGACCCGAGCCTGGCCGGCCACTTGCCCAGCGCCCAGCCTGCGATTGCCAGCACCAGAAAGCCAAGCAGAAGACGCGCAAGGTGGTCCGAGCCGGCGCCAGAGTCAGATGTAAACAGCCGCCCGTACACCGACGCCAGCCAAATGACCGTGGCGAATAGAGGAACTGCCGTAAGCTGCTTCAGCGTCTCCATCCATGCCCCAGGACGAGGCAGAATCTTCGTCCACGAAGGCTCGAGCGTCAGCAGCAGGTACGGCAGCGCCAGGCCCAGCGCCAGCGATGTAAACACCGCAAAGGTGATCAACGGCGGCTGGGCCAGCGCAAAGCCGATCGCCGCGCCCATCAGAGGAGCCGTGCACGGGGTCGCCACAATCGTCGCCAGCACGCCGGTAAAAAAGCTGCCCGCGTAGCCTTCCTTTTTGGCCAGCTCGCCGCCCGCGCTGGTCAGCGTCAGTCCCAGGTCGAACTGGCCCGCCAGCGAAAGCGCAAAGAAGAACAGAAACGAAGCCAGCACCGCAATAAACACCGGCGACTGCAGCTGAAAACCCCAGCCCGCCTTGCTGCCCCCGGCGCGCAAGGCCAGCAGCACACCCACGATCACCCAGAACGAAACCAGGATGCCCAGCGTGTAAACTAGCCCATGCCCGCGCATGCGCTTGCGTTCCTCACCCGAAGACTGCACCAGCGCCAGCCCCTTGAGGAACAGCACCGGAAACACGCAAGGCATCAGATTCAGGATGATGCCACCCAAGAATGCGAGCCCTATCGCGCCCAGCGTCGTCACCTCGGTCGCAGCGTGCGCGCCTTTTTCCTGCCCCGGCTTGGCCTCCGCATCCTCAAACACCGCTACCGTGCCGGGCACAATGGGCGCCGACACCTCGTAGTAATCCGTATCCGAAAACTTGACGATACCCTTCAGGGTGTTCGAAGGTTTGGTCGTCGCCGTTGGGTCCGCCGGCGCTCTCGGCACCAGCAGCCGCACCCCATTCGGCAGCTTGTCTACCGCCTGCTCGGTCGCATTCAGAATCTGGTCGCTGTCATACGGATAGAACTCCGCATCGCCTTCCGGCTTGCCCATATCGAACGTCAGCTGCAGGTTCTTCGCGTCGGCCACCACGCTCAGCTTTGCGCCCGCCGGCAGCGGCTGTGGAAGGTCGTTCACAGCCTGGCCCAGAGCGCCCACCAGTGGCCCTTGCACTGCGCCCGGTGCCACATTCAATGTCAGCCCGAGGTGCGCCTTGCCTGGAATGCAAGTTTCCCGGCATACCAGCCAGCTCACCTTCGCATCCAGCTTCGCCGGTCCGTTCGGCGTATTGGCTGCGGCGCTTACCGTTACCGGAAATACAGCCGTATCCTCGTAGCCGAAATCCATCAGAGGTCCCAGAGGAAGCCGCGAAGGTGCTCCGAACTGTAGCGGCCCGGCCGTCAAGCCCGTCGGCAGCGTCCACTTGATGGCCGGCGGCTGTCCGGAATCGCCCGCATTGATCCAGTACACATGCCAGTGCTCTTCAAGCGTAAGCACCAGGCCCACAGTCTGCGTCCCGCCGGGCGCGATGCCCGGTGCCAGCGTGACGAGCTCCGCGGTAAGATGCTGCCCCTTGACGGGACCAGGGCCGCCATCGCCCAGCTCCTGCAACTGCGCGGCGGCCGGCAGCACCAGCGCGAACACCGCAACGAAAGAAAGCAACCAGTGCTTCATCGAACTCAATCTCGTCACTTCAGGCTCCTCACCCAGAATTCAATCGCGGCCCGCATGACGACTCTCAACCATCAGACACCGATCCATGACAACAGCAATCCCGTGCGCCTCAGCCTTCGCCGCCGCGTCCAGGTTCACGATTCCCTGCTGCACCCAAAGCTGCTGCAAACCAAGCTCGATCATTTCATCCACGATAGCCGGCACAAACCGCGGGAGCCGAAACACATTCACCAGGTCGGGCTTTTCCGGCAAGTCGCGCAACGATGCATAAGCCTTCTCGCCCAGCACCTGCTCAAGCTGTGGGTTGATCGGGTAAATCCTGTAGCCCTGCCGCTGCATCGCGAGCGAAACATAGTGGCTCGGCTTGGACGCATCCTCCGACAAGCCGATCACCGCAATCGTTTTGGCGCGCAGCATCTGCCGCATCACCGCGGGCTCATTCATTGCGCGCCCCAGCAGCCAAGCAGACGGCGCAGCATCACAATCTCGCCCAGGTGATACGCATTGTGGTCCGCAATCAGCAACGCCTCACGAAAAAGGGTTTGTCCGTCGCCCCAGAGAAACGGCCTGTGCAGATCGACGCCCGGCCTCGTGAGCAGCGACTCGAACTTCAAGCGGTCGCGCTCGATCGACGCCAGCGACTCATCCCACGCACCCGCGGAAGGTGGCTCGGCAATCTTCAGCCAGTAGTCTTCCGGCCACTTGTGCCCGTGATACCCACCCGTCGGCGGCGCGCTGAAATCCAGGATATCCCGCTGGGTAAACCGCAGGTGCTCCACCAGCTGCCAGGCGGAGTAAGGCAGACCATGCGGCGCCTTGCCTCGCAGCTCCACGGGAAAGTCTTCCAAAGCCTTATCGAAACTTACATGCGCCTGGCCGCCGCGCAACAGCGCGATAACCTGCTTGACAACCGGATCTGCAGAAAGTTCAGCCATAACACCTCGCCTCATCTGATGTTCGAAGTCCAGAAAGGTAACTACAAATCGTCGCCGGCGTCGGGCTGGGCAGGGAGCTTGCCCTCACGCCGCATGCGCAGAAAGCCCCGGATGAAGGGCTCGAGATCGCCGTCGAGTACCTTGTCCACATCGCCTACTTCCACTCGCGTGCGCAGGTCCTTGGCCATGCGGTAAGGCTGCAGCACATAACTGCGAATCTGCGAGCCAAAGCCGATATCCAGCTTCGAATCCTCGAGCTTGCGGGTGATCGCCTTCTTCTTGTCCAGCTCATACTCATACAGGCGCGAGCGCAGCATCTTCATCGCCCGCTCCTTGTTCTTATGCTGCGAGCGCTCGTTCTGGCACCCAGCCACCAGCCCCGTCGGCAGGTGCGTAATGCGCACCGCGGAGTCGGTCGTGTTGACATGTTGACCACCCTTTCCTCCAGACCGGTAGGTGTCGATGCGCAGGTCGTCCGGCTTGATGTCGATCGTGATCGTGTCATCAATTTCGGGTGAAACGAAGACGCTGGCAAAGCTGGTATGCCGGCGCTTGGCGCTGTCGAAAGGAGAAATTCGAACCAGCCGATGCACCCCCGTTTCGCCGCTCAGCAGCCCGAAAGCGAACTCGCCGGAAATGGTAAACGTAGCCGACTTAATGCCGGCCTCGTCGCCATCCTGCACCTCGTTGATTTCCACCTTGAAGTGCTGCCGCTCACCCCAGCGGATGTACATGCGCATCAGCATCTCGGCCCAGTCCTGGCTTTCCGTGCCACCCGCGCCCGGGTGCACAACCACGATGGCGTTCAGCAGATCCGTCTCGCCCGAAAGCATGGTCTTCGATTCGAGCTTCTCGGCATAATCGACCAGCGCCGGAATCTCACGCTGCAGGTCGCCTTCCGTATCCTCGCCCTCACGCGCCAGCTCGAAGTAAGCGTCGATATCATCGTTGCGCCGCGCGAGTTCCGCCGCATCCGCAAGCAACGACTCCAGCCGCTTGCGCTCGCGCATCAGCGGCTGCGAGCGCGCCGCGTCGGCCCACACACCCGGGTCGGCAATCTTCTCTTCCACTGTAGTCAGTTCACGCTGCAACCGGGGTGCGTCAAAGATACTCCCGCAGTTCACGAACCCTGTCGCGCACCGGGGAGTATTGATATTCCAAATCGCTGATCATGCTTCTATCTTAGTCTGCCTTGGCGCAAAACTAAAACCCAGGCCGACCGTCACCACCAGCACGCATCCATAGGCAAACCAGTCGCCAAATCGCGTATAGATCGTCAGATCACTCTCATAGCCAAACGGCAATGCAAAGGCTCCGCGCACGTGCCGCGGTGCCTGCTCACCCATGCGTCCCAGTGGATCGATCACCGTCGTGATGCCCGTATTGGTCGAGCGGAGGAGATAGCGGTGATTCTCGATCGCCCGCATGCGCGCCATATTCAAATGCTGCCAGGGAGCGCCCGTATCTCCATACCAGCCATCATCAGAAATATTCACCAGCGCCTCGGCGCCATGCTGCACAAACTCCCGCACCTCGTCGCCAAAAATCGACTCGTAACAGATGAAAACTCCGTATGCATGACCATCTGTGCGCCCGTTTGTGCGAAAGATCGTGCGCTCATGGCCCGGATCCATATCGCCCACGCCTTCGGTTAACTTTTCCGCAAACGCAAACACATGCTTGAACGGTACATACTCGCCCCAGGGCACAAGATGGATCTTGTCATATCTTCCGCTGGCCACGCCCTGCCGGCTGAACATACTTGCCGAGTCATACTCGTAATAACCCTTCGGCGCAGTCTGGTCGAACACAACCCCGATATCTCCAGCGATGACGGCCGCTCCCGCAGCCCGCGCCAACTCACCCAGTCTTTGCTGCAGATCAGGATCGTCGGAGCGAAAGTGGGATGGAGCCTCAGGCCAGATCACCAGGGCCGGTGCTACACCCGCCGGTAACTTGAAGCGTCCGTCCATCCAGCCGGGATGCAAGCTCATGGCAGAGAATTCCTGTAGTTCCTCTGCAGCATTGACTGGTTGCCTCCCTCGCGCCGTGGCCCCAACACTCAGGTTCTCCTGCATCAGGACGGCGTAGTTCACGGATGGCAAATAGCTTGCCTTCATCAAGCCGCCTGCAGCAATGGCACACAAAGCTACGGCAAGGCCGGCCGATGCGGCTATCAACCTGGGTCTGCGACCGGATACAAGCCCCGAAACGAAGGGCGAGGCAAGCGAGGCATTTACTGCAGCCAGCAGAAAGCTTATGCCCATGACACCGGCCAAGGGAGCGATCCGGGTTACCAGCAGGTTATCGACTTGTGAATTTCCCAGTAAATCCCAGGGAAAACCCGTGATGCGCGCACGTGCCAACTCCACCGCGACCCAGGCGAAAGGCGCAACCAAAAAGGCTCCCCCGACACCCCAAGTGGTTCTGCGAAGCCTCACAAGCAACACAGCAAAGCCCGCATGGTAGAGCCCCAGGTACATCGAAAACAGGATGAGAATGAAGGCCGCAATCGGTTTCGGCAAGCCACCGTAGAGGTACATGGTCTGGTAAATCCAGTAACAATTACCGGCGTACCACAATATCCCGCAGGCATAACCCAGCCACGCGGCGCTCCAACCATTTACAGCGTCGTCTTTTGCGTCCAGGCTCAGGATGGCTGCCAGCAAAGGAGACAAGGCAAACCAGCCCAACATACTGCGCCAGTAGGGTAACGGGCCGGCTATCGGAAAGCTTGCAATTTGCAGCAAAGCCGACAAAAGTACTAGACCCCATGCGCATCGCGGAATAACTCGCAGACCTTTCCAGGGCAGTAGTCGCACCTTACGTGGTACGCTCCCACGCACCTTTGCAATGGATGTCATTTGTTCCTCGGACTATATTCTAGTACGCTAGACGCTGTTAGCTCGCGCTTACGATATGTCGGAGTTCTCTCCTATCGTCCGCTGCTAAACATGGGAGGTTTTTCGACTTATGGCAATGTCAGAAGTACTCGCGCAGATCGACGCAGAGATAGCAAAGCTGCAACAGGCAAAATCTCTTCTTTCCGGCATCGAAGCCGTCAAGACCGGCCGCGGCCGCCCCAAAGGCAGCAAGAACGCAGCGCCGGCAACTGTTGCCGCAACGCCCGCCGTCAAGACCAAAGGCAAGCGCAAACTGAGCCCCGAAGGCCGTACGGCGATCGCCGAAGCCATGAAGCGCCGCTGGGCCGAACGTCGCAAGCAAGCCGCCAAGTAACTTTCCGGAGTCGACGAGGTCGCACTCTTCGCGGCCTCGTTCCGCCTCGGTCAGCGTGTCACGATGACTTCGCGCAAGGCATCCTTGGCCAGGAAGAACTTGTACCCGGCGAAACGCTGGAACACCGTTTCCACCTGCCTGTTCGTATAAGTCTGCAAAATGGGATGCACCCCCAACCGCTGCATTTCTACCTGGTCGCCCTCCGTCAGGTGGTAGCGGGAGAAAGTCGTTTCGTCCCCAACCATCTTGGTGTGGAAGAACGCCAGTAACTGGCCTCCCGGTTCCGTTACTTCGAAAATCCTGTCGATCACCGGTTGCAGCAGCGTCGTCGGCAGGTAATCCGCCGTATCCCAGAAGGCGATCACATCGAAGGTGCGCCCGGCAAAATCCAGATTCTGCGCGAGAAACTTCTCGACATCGAGCACAGGCGCGCCGCCATCTTCGGCCGGCAGTCTGTACTCCGGCCTGGCGGCATCTTCCACCAGGTTCGCCATGTAGATACTGTGGCCCAGATTGGTAACAAAATTGATGTTCCCGGCAGACGTCGGGCCGATGTCCAGAATGCGCAGCGATTCGCGCCCCTTCAGGTAAGTCAGCATCTGGCCCCAGCCGCTCGAGTGCCTTGCGATGCGCGCAGCCTGGCCCTGCGCGCCCGCTCCGCCGCCCTTGCTTCCAAACAGTCCCATCGCTGCGGCCGCCTACTCGCGCGGCTCGGTAGAGGCCCCGGTCAGTTCCACACGGCCACGTACCGAGGCACTCTCTTCAATCGAGAGCCGGCTGGCGAAGATATCTCCGTTCAAAATGGCCGTCTGCCGCAACTCGATGCGTCCGGTCGCATGCACATTGCCATCCACCATGCCGAAAACGATCAGGTCGCGTACCTTCAAGTCCGCTTTGATCTGCGCGTTCGGACCCACGGTCAAACGGCTTTCCGCAAGCGTGATCGTTCCTTCAAACATCCCGTCCAGAAACAAATCCTCGCTGCCCGAGAGCTCCCCGCGAATAGTGACAGACTTCCCGATGAGCGTTGATCCTTCGGCTGGCTTCATGAAGCGGCAATCTCCTCTGCGTGGCTTTAGCAGCCTGCGCCTGCCCGAACTATACCCACTCCCCATCCCTGGCGCAAACCCTAAGGCTTGGCAGGCGTCAGACTCGTATACACACAAGGGCCCATTGCCGTCCGCGCGACCCCACTTACACCCATGCGTCTACTCACTTCCGTTTCTCTCCTCTCACTTGCGGTGATGCTTTCCAACCAGGCTGACGCACAAGCCCACGCCGCCGCCTCAATCCCACCGCACCAATGGGCCGTCGAAGCCACGGCAGAAGAAGTACAGGATCTCGCGCCCTTCAACACCTATCTGCGCTACCGGTCTCACACGGTCGACAACAAGGGCGACCTCACACGCGACATCATCGAATCCCGCGATGGCGCGGTGGCCCGACTTATTTCGAAAGAAGGTCGCGCGCTGAAGCCTGAAGAAGACCAGGCCGAGCAGCAGCGACTGCAGGCCATGCTCGACAATCCGGCAATCTTTGCGCGCCACGTCAGAAACGAGCAGGCGAACAAGAAGCAAGCCATCGAGGTGATCCGGCTTATTCCCGACGCCATGATTTTTACCTATACCGCCGGCCAGCCGCAGGTTGCCGGTACGCAGGGTTCGGAGCAGGGTTCAGTGCAGATTGTCCTGGACTTCCATCCCAATCCTGACTGGTCGCCGCCAAGCCTCGCCTCGGAGACGCTGACCGGCCTTGAGGGGCGCCTCTGGATCGACCCGCAATCCCACCACGTCACGCGTCTTGAAGCAAATGTCTTCCGCCCCGTCAATGTCGGCTTCGGGGTGTTCGCGAAGCTCTTTCCCGGCGGGACCGTGACGCTGGACGAGATGCGGCCCGTCGAACACCGCTGGCTCCCCTCTCACTTTGTCGAGCACGTGACCCTGCGTGCGCTCATGTTGAAAACCATCAAAGAAAACACCGACGCCGAGAACTCGAACTACACCCAGATAGAGCCCATGACTTACCAGCAGGCCATCAAACTGCTGCTGGCTACACCACTGCCGCACTAGCCGACTTGCTGCTGCTAAGACTTATCTTTCTTGTTGTCATTCCCGCAGAGATCTGCAGTTGCTCTTGCGGCTCTCGTCTTTACACCATCAGCTAGTCGGCTTTCGCTTGCTCCGCACCCTTGGCCGCAGCCCAAAGCTCTTCGAGCTTGTCAGGCGAAGCTGCTGCAAGCTCGTCCACCCTACCGGCCGCCAGCTCCATCGCATCGAATCGCTTCCGGAATTTCAGATTCGCCCCGCGCAAGGCAAACTCGGGTTCGACCCCAAGATGCCTTGCCAGGTTGACTACCGTGAACAGCAGATCGCCAAACTCCTCTTCGACCCTTCCGCCACCTGCAATCTCCTCTCGAAGTTCCTCCGCCTCTTCCTCCAGCTTGGTAAACAGGCCCGCAGTATCCGGCCAGTCGAAGCCAACCCTGGCCGCCTTCGATCCCAACTTGGTGGCTTCCATCATGGCCGGCACATGGCGCGGCACCTCGCTCAGGTACGTGCCGGTACGCTCGCCTTTCTCCTGGCGCTTCACGGCTTCCCAGGTTCGCTTCACGTCGTCCGCAGTGGCTGCTTCCGCGTCTGCAAAGATGTGCGGGTGGCGTCGGATCAGCTTGGCATTCAGGCTCGCCGCAACCTCTTCAATCGAGAAATAGCCCGCCTCTTCCGCCATCTGCGCGTAAAAGAGTACCTGCAGCAGCAGGTCGCCAAGCTCATCTTTCAACTCCGGCCAGGCGCGCCGTTCAATGGCGTCGAATACCTCGTACGTCTCTTCCAGGGTGTGCCGCTTGATCGAGTCGAACGTCTGCTCCCGGTCCCACGGGCAGCCATCCTTGCTCCGCAGCCGGGCCATAATGCCGATCGCTTCGTCCAGTGCTTCGGTTCTGTTCCGCTTCGTGTCCATCCCCACAATGTAAAGCATCGCCAGGCTGCCCCGGCTGGCGTATGTTTATTGTGTATGAGCAGCGGTAATCCCTCACCCACGCCACGCACACGCAACTTTTGGAAGCTCCTGCTGCTGCTCCCGCTTCTTGGCCTCAGCTTCCCGCAACTGTATGCACGCACCGACCCCATGCTGTTCGGCTTTCCCTTCTTCTACTGGTATCAGTTCTCCTGGGTCTTTCTCTCGTCCGCCATCATGTTTCTGGTATATCGCAAGCTGCGGTACTGAATAAACAGCAAAGGCTCCCAATCAAGGGAGCCTTTGCTATTGCGCGTTCGATGGTCTTAGCGCGTACCGGAGGCAGATGCAGTCTGCGATACTTGCGTCATATTCGAAAGCAGCTGCACATCCACGCGCCGATTTCGTGCTCGACCCGCAGCCGTCTTATCGCTCGCCACCTGTTCATCCTTGCCGATACCTACCAGGTAGAACTTGTGCGGAGGCACGTTGTACTTTGTTGCGAGATAGGTCACCACGGCATCTGCCCGGCGCTGGCTAAGCTGGTAGTTATAGTCCGCATTGCCAACCGAATCGGTTCCGCCGGTCACTTGCAGGATGTAGCCTTTAGCCGTACCCAGGCTGGCAGCGAGTCCATCCAGCTCCTTCTTGTCGGCCGCGGTCAGCACTGCCTTGTCAAAGGCAAAGGTCACGTTCACATCCGCCAGCGGCTTGTACTTGTCCAGGTCAGCGATCACGCCGTTCAGGCTGTCTACGCGATTGGAAGCCGTCTGTGCCGCATTGTTCGCCTGGTCTGCCGCCGTGCCTGCCGCCAGGGCATGCTGGTCGGCCGCGTCAGCCGCCGATTGCGCACCCTTGATACCACTTGTCGCCCGCTCGTCGGTATCGGCAATCGCCCTGTGGTCGGCTGCCGTCTTCGCGTCCAGGTCATTGATGTTGCTCACGATCGGCGCCGTCTGCGACCGCACATAGTTCTTCGTCGAGCAACCCACAACCGCGCCGCCGAGCAAAACGACGCTTCCGACGACGGCGAGGCCTGCAGCCTTAACCGACCACATCGGTGAAGTCATGTACTTTCTTTCAGACATAGATTCCCCTTTCAACCACAATACATAACCACCTCTGCAATTACCGTGCCAATCCGGCAAATCCCGCGGCAGGCCGGCTTTCGCGCCGCAAGCGGTTGCAGCCGGTAGAACTTTCGCCCTACCCAAACGTCAAATCTTCCCACACCGCCGCACCATCTAAACTGTTATTGAGCATCATGGATCTTCTCGAAAAAATCCGCACGCTGCCCACCTCAGCCGGTTGTTATCTGTACAAGAATGCCGAAGGCGAAGTCATCTACGTCGGCAAGGCGAAGAACCTGCGCAGCCGCGTTCGCTCCTATTTTCTCGAAGCCAACCAGATCAACAATCGCAAAACGGGCTCGTTGATGCGCGAGGCGGTCGACCTCGACTACATCGTCGTCGCCAACGAGCGCGAGGCCCTGGCGCTTGAAAACAACTTGATCAAGCAGCGCAAGCCACGCTTCAATATCCTGCTGCGCGACGACAAGACCTACCCCTACATCAAGCTCACGATGAACGACCGCCACCCCAAGGTCTTCGTCACCCGGCGCCTGCGCAAGGATGGCGGTGCCTACTTTGGCCCGTACTTCCCCGGCAATCTCGCCCATCGTCTGGTCGACCTCATCCACCGCTCGTTTCTCATCCCTTCGTGCAAGGTCGACCTCAATCGCTATCATCCGCGCGCCTGCCTGCAGTACTACATCAAGCGCTGCCTCGGCCCATGCGTCGAAGGACACATCACTCCGGAGGCCTACCGCGAGGCCATCCGCGACGTGCAGTTGTTTCTTGAAGGTCGCACCGACGAGCTTGAAAAACTGCTTACGCGCCGCATGGAGCGTGCTGCGGAAGAAATGCTCTTCGAGGCCGCCGGCCGCCTTCGCGACCAGATCACCACCGTTCACCAGATGGGCGACAAGCAGCGTATCGCCACCGCCGACAACGAAGACGCAGACGTCTTCGGCTTCCACTACGAAAACGAGATGCTCGCGGTCAACCTGTTCCACATGCGCGGCGGCAAGATCGTCGATCGCCGCGACTTCTTCTGGGAAGACCTGCCGAACCTCGAAGCGCACTTCGGCGAGTCGCTCAACGAAGAAGAACCTGCCACCAATTTGGGTGCCCCAGGTCCGGGGTCCCCAACGATCGAACCTGATCGCTGGGGTGGAGGTCTCGCGTCTGAGACCTGGGTTTCCGAGTCGCCTCAAGAAGCCTGCCCCACCGAATCCTCGTCCACCCTCGAGCCCAATCCGACCTACTCCGCGCCCGAGGCGGACGAAGACTGCGCCGCACCGACTCAGCATTCATCGCTCCAGACCCTCGAAACGCCGGTCTTCTCGCCCTCCGTCTTCTTCTCCGCGCTACTCAAGCAGCTCTATCTCGACCAGGCCTACGTGCCTCGCAGCATTTACGTTCCCGTCGACTTCCCCGACCGGGCCGTGCTCGCCGACCTGCTTTCCGAACGCACCCGCCGCCGCGTCGAGCTCGCCGCACCCCAGCGCGGCGACAAGCGTTCTCTCGTCGATCTCGTCTGCCAGAACGCGAAGCAATCGTACGATCAGCGCTTCCGTGTCCTGCAGCCCAACGGCAAAGCCATCGCCGAGTCGCTCCAGGACGCCCTTACCCTGGCCGAACTCCCTAAACGCATCGAGTGCTTCGATATCTCGCACATCCAGGGTGCCGAAACCGTAGCCTCCATGGTCGTCTGGGAAGACGGCCAGATGAAGAAGGCCGACTACCGCAAGTTCCAGATCAAGACAGTCACCGGTAACGACGACTTTGCCTCCATGCGCGAGGTCATCCACCGCCGTTACAAGCGCCTGATGGACGAGAAAAAGCCCTTTCCCAGCCTGGTCCTCATCGATGGCGGCCTCGGCCAGCTAAGCGCCGCCTATGCCGCACTGGAAGAGATCGGGGTCACCCTGCAGCCGCTCGCCAGCATCGCCAAGAAGGAAGAAATCATCTATGTGCACGGCCAGGAAGACGACCCCGTCGTGCTCGACCGCCGCTCCCCCGTGCTGCATCTGATGCAGAAAATCCGCGACGAATCCCATCGTTTCGCCGTGACCTATCATCGCAAACGGCGGCAGATTCGCGACCGCGAAAGCGAGCTCGACGACATTCCCGGCGTGGGACCGCGTACCCGCCAGCGTCTGATCGAGCATTTCGGCAGCATACGCGCGCTCAAGCAGGCCGCCGCCGGCAACCCTGACGCCCTGCTCGCCGTCGTCAACCAGAAGACTGCCGCCAAAATCCAGACCCACTTCGCTCCCGTCTCCCGGGACCTTGTCCAGCTCTCCGTTTAGCTCGCACAGAAGAGTGCTTGAGTCTGAATCCATCCACTCCATAGCAACTAAGTCGACCTCACCGTGTCCTTACCGACCGAAGCCAACCCGCGGCAAACTACCCGCCGCCCAAAGGATCGACATGAAGAAAGCTCTCGGAGTCTCCGCCCTGTTTTTCGCCTCGCTGCTTGCCGGCTGCTCACACCCGCAGCCCGTCTACTACCCGCCACCGCCACCTGTGCTCGACTACCAGGCCATCGAGGCACAAGGCCAGCATGATGGCTTTGAAGCTGCCCGCCACGATGTGCAGACCGGCCGGCCGCCCGTCTTCGATCGCCACGAGCGCTTCCGCAACCCGCCCGTCCCACCACCGGCTATCCCCGCGTATCGCCAGGGTTTCCGCCGTGGCTACGAGCAGTTCCTGCATACTCCGCCGCCGCCGGCCTACTAGTGTGCTGCAATGAAACCTCAACCCAGGTCTCGCTTCCGGGACCTGGGTTTCTGACCACTTCCTATAAACGCGAGCTCGGCCTTAGGAATTGTTGTCAGTCCCGCAGGAGACTGCTTGTGTCTCCTAAAAGCCAGCAGCTTTCGCTCTAATACGCCCCGCTCGCCGCACCCGGACTTACCTGCCCGTTGAAGGTCGTGCAGCTCTGGATCGTCCCTCCATCCAGCCCGCGCTTGAACCACATTTCCCGCTGCGCACTTGAGCCATGGGTAAAGCTTTCCGGACTCACCGCGCGCCCGCCCATGCTTTGTAGGTGGTCGTCGCCAACCGCGGCCGCCGCGCTCAACGCCGCGGCGACATCATCCGGATGCACAATCCCCCGCTGTTCAGTCGAGTGACCCCACACGCCGGCAAAGCAGTCCGCCTGCAGTTCCAGGTCGACCGACATGGGATTCCGCTCCGAACGATCTCCCGCCACCAGACGATCCTCCGCGGCCATGATGCCCAGCAAATCCTGCACATGATGCCCAAGCTCATGGGCAATCACATAGGCTTGCGCAAAGTCGGTTGTGCTTCCACCAAACTTCTTCAACTCATCCCAGAAACTCAGGTCGATGTAGACCTTCTTATCTTCTGGGCAGTAGAACGGACCGGTCTGCGCCTGCGCCGTTCCGCACCCGGAGTAAGTGGACCCACGGTAGACGACTAACTTCGCATGGGTATAGGTCTTACCCTGCGCCGCAAAAATCTGCGTCCAGGTCTTCTGTACATCGTCCAGCACAAAGCTGATCAGCTGTACATCCCGGTCTTCTCCCTGTGGATGTGGCTGCACGGCGCCGCCATTGTTATAGGCGTCGTTGCCCTGCTGCTGCGGCTGGTTGTAAGAAGACTGCGATTGCCCACCGCCGGAAAGTACGCCGCCAAGAAAGTTATGTCCTGTAACCAGGCTGACGATCAGCAGCACAACAAAGCCGATAATCCCGATGCCTCCGCCCCCACCGCCGCCAAAGCCGAAGCCGCCGCCCCCACCGCCCGACGAATCCCGCCGGTCTTCCAGATCGCTACTTACACCACCAGGCGTCCAATCCACAATTTCCTCCTAAGTCGTCTCTACTTGGCTTCCGTCCCGCTCTAACTCACCCTACCTACT
Source organism: uncultured Granulicella sp. (assembly GCA_964282835.1). Taxonomy (GTDB): domain Bacteria; phylum Acidobacteriota; class Terriglobia; order Terriglobales; family Acidobacteriaceae; genus Edaphobacter. The sequence continues at coordinate 2,062,316 of OZ196157.1, read as the reverse complement.
TCACGGGCGCATAAAAGGTATAAGTCGCAATGTAGTTCTTGCGCAGCACCGTCCCCACAGCGGCATCGTTACAAACCTCGGCTTCCACCTTGCCGCCGCTGGTCTCTGTCCGGGTAACGTACGTCACACCCCTCAGCAGACCACTTCCCGAGCTCTCGCCCGAAAGCAATAACCAAGGCACCGCACCCTTTACCGGCGAGTCTACCGTCGTGACGACGGTACCCCGCACCGCACTTCCATCGTTCAAGTTCCACACCGGGCCCGCGCCATGCGTTCCGACGCCCAGTTCATTCACATACAGGTTCGCGTCCGGAGCCACAAACGTCCACTTCGCCGCGCCGTCCACAGTCTTGCACTGGTAAATTTGCGCGCCACGGCCCTCCGCCTTCAGCACCACCTGCTGCCCGTCCGGCACCTTCAACGTCTGGGCCCCGGCCGAAACCGCCAGCAGCATCACCAACCCTGAAATCTTCATGGCCTAAGTCTACCGTTTTCGGAACCATTCCGGCTCTTTGCCCGTACTCTGTTGCCATGCAGGTTCATCCGCGCACTTCCGAGTTCTCCCGAGCCGTCGCCCTCGGCTCGTCCTTTGCCGCCGCACTCTTCCTCTTCCATCTCTGCGCCAACCTGTACCAGGCGCACACCGGCTGGGGCTACTTCCGCGACGAGTTCTACTACATTGCTTGCGGCCGCCACCTGGCCTGGGGCTTTGTCGATCATGGGCCGCTCGTAGCGCTCCAGGCTCGCCTGGCCGAGACGCTTTTCGGTCACTCCCTCGCCGGCATCCGCACCCTCTCGGCCCTCGCCGGCTCCGCGCGCGTCTTGCTCACCGGCCTGCTCGCCTGGTCTCTGGGCAGCCGAAGGCCCGGCCAGGCGCTGGCCATGTCTGCCGTCGCGCTCGCCCCGCAGTACCTCGCGCTCGACGGCTTCCTCTCCATGAATTCCTGCGAGTCCCTCTTCTGGATGACTGCCCTGCTCGCCCTTATTCTCGTCATCCGTAGTCAGGATCCGCGCTGGTGGCTCCTTTTCGGGGCCGCCTCCGGCCTGGGCCTGCTCAACAAACCGTCGATGGCCTTCTTCCTTGCAGCCCTGCTGGCCGCCATCCTGCTTACCCGGCGCGACCTTCTCAACACCCGCTGGCCCATCCTTGGCGTCCTCCTTATGCTGGCCATCGTTGCCCCTTACCTACACTGGCAGATCGCCAATCACTGGCCCACCTGGGAGTTTCTGCAAAACGGCCGCCTCGAGCACAAGAACAAGTCGCTCCCAACCGCCGAGTTCCTCATCACCCAGGTGCTCAACCTGGACCCAGCCTCCGCGCTTATCTGGGTGCCCGGCCTAGTCTACCTGCTCCGCCGCCAGAGCTGGCGCTTTCTCGGTCTCACCTACGTCTTCTTCCTGCTCGGCATGATGGCGCTGCACGCCAAGGATTACTACGTCGTGCCCATCTACCCCATGCTCTTCGCCGCCGGCGGCCTCGCCTGGGAGACTCATTTCGCCGAGCGCCGCAGCGTCCGCGAAAACCGCACCTTCGCCTTCCCCGCAGCCATCGCCACCCTAACGCTGATTACCCTCGCTACGCTCCCCATGGACACGCCCGTCCTCACCCCCGCCGCCTGGATCCGCTACGCCCGCGCCACTCACCAGGCTCCCGTCGAAAGCGAAAACACCCCCACCGGTCCGCTGCCGCAGTTCTACGCGGACCGCTTCGGCTGGCAGGAAGAAGTCGACACCATCCAGCGCGCCTACGACGCCCTGTCCCCGGCCGACCAGGCACGCGTCGTCATCCTCACCACCGACTACGGCGAAGCCGGCGCCATCGACTTCCTCGGCCACAACCTGCCACCCGCCCGCTGCGGCCAGAATAACTATTACCTCTGGGGCCCAGGCCAGAAACCCGGCAACATCCTCTTCCTTGTTGAAACCACCACGCAACAGCATCTCGAATCCCTCGGCGGCCAAGTCACCCAACTAGGCACCATCGGCACCGCCTACGCCATGCCATACGAAAAGCGCCGCTCCATCTGGCTCCTCCGCAACCCTCACCTCACCATCCAAAGTATCTTCCCCGAACACCGCGACTTTATCTAGAAGGACACCTTATTACTTCTTGTTGTCATCCCGCAGGGATCTGCGGTTGCCCTTGCAGTTGCCTGTTCTTCGCCGAGCCCGCCGCCACACGCCGCGAAGAACCTTTCACTTCCGGTACCCTAAAGCTTCATGCAACCGCGTAAACCCAAGCTAGGCCAGAACTTCCTCACCGACGACGCCGCCCGCCATCAGATCGCGGCGTCACTCGGCGACATCTCCGAGCGCACAGTCGTCGAAATCGGCCCCGGCCGCGGCGCCCTCACCGGTATCCTCGCCCCCCGCGCGCGCCGCCTTATCCTCGTCGAGCTTGACCGTGCCCTGGCTGCCGAGCTCCGCTTCCGTTTCCGCGACACTCCCAGCGTCGAAGTGCACGAAGCCGACATCCTCCAGACCGACCTGGCCGCCTTCGGCGACGATCTCGACGTCATCGGCAACCTGCCCTACTACATCACGTCCGACATCCTCTTCCATCTCTTCCGGTTCGCGCCCCACATCTCCCGCGCTGTCCTGATGATGCAGCGCGAGGTCGCTCTGCGCGTCACCGCGCCCCCCGGAGTCAGCGACTACTCACTGCTTTCCGCCACCACGGCCCTGTACGCGCAGTCCGAACTCCTCTTCACCCTTCCGCCAACCGCCTTCACCCCACCCCCGGACGTCTATTCCTCCGTCGTCCGCCTGCATATGGCCCCGCAGTTCCAGGCGCTCCACGTGGAACCCGCAACCTTCATCCCGTTTCTTCGCCAGGCCTTTGCCCAGAAGCGCAAGACCCTGGCCAACAACCTGCGCAACGCCGGCTACTCGCTGGAACGCTGGCCGACCGACATCCCTGCCCAGGCCCGAGCCGAAGCACTCCCGCTACCGTCGATGGCTCAACTTCTGAGAGCCCTTACCTCGTCCTGAAACGCTGCTGAACGAACTATCTTGCCCTTCTTGTTGTCATTCCCGAAGGGACTCTGCCGTTGCTCTTGCTATGGCCGTCTTTCAAAGCGTGACCGCGCTCTGTTCCAGCAGCTTCCCTGCCTGCACCCGCACACGCTCCAGCACCGCCGGGTCATCCACCAGGCCCTGCAGCAGACCCTGAATGTTCGAAAGGCCCATCGCGCGCCCGCCCTTCACCGCCTCCACCAGCACCGTCATCTCTCCGTCCAGGCCCAGCCGGTCGAACTTCTCTTCGCCTTCCATCTTCCTGGCCTCGTCCAGAGTAAAAGCCATACTCTCGAAGATGGTCGTAAGCTCCACCACCGGCTTGCTTTCCGAGTAGTTGAAGCTACAGCTTAGGTCTATTCCCGTATCGTTATGAAAGGACAGCTCTTTGTCGCCAGTGTCCGCAATATTCTTACGCTTCGAGGCGCAGCTGCGAAAGGTGTCCGCCTCTCTAGCGAGCCCGAACACCTTATCAATCGCCAGTTTGTTCAAAGTCAACGATTGCACCCGCTGCGCCAGGCCTACCGGGTTCACCGAGTACTTGTTCGTACTGGCCCGGGACGGTACGCCCACTGCCGTGTAGGTTCCTTTACCCGATTCATCCACTACAAACGTGTACTCCGGCACGGCCAGCCCAGGCCTCACCAGGTGGAACCGTATCCGCGCCATATCGGTCTGCGCCCGTCCTGCCGCCGCGGCCAGGGTCAGGCAGGCAAGCAGGCACAAGCCGCGCTTCATCGCCCGGCCCCGCTGCCCGCGGTGTGCAGATGGCAGATCGCGATGGCCAGCGCATCCGCCGCATCCGCCGAGTCCGGCGCCTCTTCCATGCGCAGCAGCCGCATGACCATGAACTGAACCTGCTCCTTGCCCGCCAGCCCATATCCCACCACAGCACTTTTGATCGAAAGCGGCGCATACTCGGCCACAGGCCGACCGCACATCGCCGCCGCCAGCAAAGCCACTCCTCGCACCTGCCCCAGCTTCAGCGCACTTTTCGCATTGGCGGAGAAAAACACATCTTCGATCGCCACGCAATCCGGCTCCCAGCGCGCCATCTCGCCCATCAACACACCATGCACACAAACCAGCCGCTCGCCAATCGCCCGCTTCTTATCCAGGCGAATCGTTCCCCCGGCTACCCGCACCAGGCGCGACGTACGAGCTTCCTCATCCGCCTCCACCACGCCCCACCCCATCAACTCCGTCCCACAATCGATCCCAAACACCCGCATTCCGCCACTGTATAACAGCCGCAGCTCTGGGAGCCCCATATCTCGATTCTGAGATGTGGGCTCACCGCGAAATCCCCTCCATCGGCGAGCTTGCCGTCGCATACAGCTTCCGCGGCATTCGTCCCGCAAGAAACGCCTCACGCCCAGCCTGCACACCTTTCCCCATCGCCGAAGCCATCAGTACCGGATCCTTCGCTCCCGCGATGGCCGTGTTAAGCAGCACCGCATCGAACCCCATCTCCATGGCGAGCGCAGCGTCGCTTGCCGTACCCAGCCCTGCGTCCACAATCAACGGAACCTCATGGATCAGCTCCCGCATCATGCGCAACGTACTTACATTGGCGATTCCGATCCCGGTGCCGATCGGCGCGCCCAGCGGCATCACGGCAGCCGCACCGGCATCTATTAGCTTCTTTGCAAATACAATGTCATCAGAGGTATACGGCAGAACGGTAAACCCTTCATTTACCAAGACCCGGGTAGCCTCCAGGGTACCCTGGACATCCGGATAGAGCGTAGCCAAGTCGCCGATCACCTCGACCTTCACCCAAGTAGAAAGTCCCACTTCACGTCCCAGCCGAGCCGCCCGGATCGCCTCTTCCGCCGTGTAGCAACCCGCCGTGTTCGGCAGCAGAAAGTACTTCGCCGGATCGATATAGTCCAGCAGCGACTCGGACGTCCGGTCCAGATTCACACGCCGCACGGCAACCGTGACCATCTCCGCGCCCGAAGCTTCGATGGCGGCCTGCGTTTCCGGCCCATCCTTATACTTGCCCGTCCCCACAATCAGCCGGGAGCCAAACGACCGACCCGCAATCACCAACTCATCCATCACTCAAGTTTACTCCGTCGCCAACAGAAAGGCCCACCTCGAAAGGTGGGCCTTCTGGCGGTGAACTGTTGAGATTGACCTGAGGCATCCACACTCGGATGGGCCTCGAACGTTACTTGCGAAACGCCAGGACTAGAGCGGGATGCTCTAAGCCTCAGTCACCTCACGTACCGTTTCGATGCAACTATAACAATCTGATTTCATAGGCTGGATCATCCTCCTTTCCCGTGTAGAAACAACATAAATAATCGTTGGGCCGCAAGTCAAGTCCACCAAATCAGGCGCAAACTTACACTTTCATTACATGGATGTCTGAGACAATCCTGTGAATGTCTCGTTCCACTCTTCTCCTTTCTTTATGCCTTGCGCTTGCAGGCTCAGCTGCAGCCCAGAGGCAGCAGTCCCCTCAAGCCGCCGAAGCAACGGACCAGCAGCCCCCCGCAAAAGAACCCGAAACCACCCTCTTCCACCATCCCGATACAACCCGCTACCTGATTCTGGGCCAGGCGAACATCATCTTTCAGGCCCATACTCCCTTCCATTCGCCCTACCAGGGCAAGAACTCCTTTCTGTCTCGCGGCGAATACAAGACCTCGCTGCTCGGCACGCTCTACCTCGGCTACCAGGTAAACCCCAACCCGCGCTTTGCCACCGACGCCATCCTCGACGTCGAATCCTCGGGCGGGCGAGGCCTTTCTGAAGCCCTTGGCATCGCCGGCTTCACCAATCTGGACGTAGTGCGCAACCCCTCACTTGGCTCAGTCCCCTACCTTGCCCGCTACGAGCTCCACCAGGTAATCGGCCTCACCGCAAAGCTGGAAGACGCCGAGCGCACCTCCGACTCGCTCGCCACGAAGGTGCCCACCCGCCGCCTGGACCTGCACATCGGCCGCATGGGCCTGCCCGACTTCCTCGATCTCAACGAGGTCGGCACCGACTCACACCTGCAGTTCCTCAACTGGACCGCCGACAACAACGGCGCCTGGGACTACGCGGCCAACACCCGCGGCTACACCGATGCCGCCGTCATCGAGTATGTTTCCGGCAGCAACACCGCACGCTACGCCCTGGCCGCCATGCCCACCGTCGCCAACGGCATCGACCTGCAGTACAACTTCCATCGCGCCAACGCCCAGAACGTCGAGCTCGAACACCGCGACTCGATCGCCGGGCGCAAGGGAGCGGTGCGGCTGCTGGGCTACGTCAACAAGGCCAACATGGGCGTGTACCGCACCCAAAACGCGCTCACGCTGCAGGCAAGTACCACTCCGGACATCACCGCGCACCCCATGCAGCGGACCTTCAAGTATGGCGTCGGTCTCAACGCCGAGCACGAACTTACCCCGAACCTGCGGGCCTATGGACGCTTCGGCTGGAACGAGGGCCAGCACGAGTCGTACGCCTACACCGAAGTCGACCAGACGATCGCGACTGGGGCCGACTACAACTTCAAACAGCTCAACCGGCCCAACGATAAGCTCGGCCTCACCTTCGTTACCAACGCCATCAAGCGCGACCACCAGTTCTACCTGGCCCACGGCGGCCTGGGCTTCCTGCTCGGCGACGGCAAGCTCAACTACGCCCGCGAAGACATCCTCGAAGGCTATTACAACGCCTACGTGAGCCACGGCACCTACTTCGCTTTAGACGCCCAGTACGTCACCCATCCCGGCTACAACCAGGACCGCGGCCCGGTGCTCGTCGAATCCGTCCGCATGCACGTGGACTTCTAGGCCAGCTTTGCATGGCTGCCGCCCTTTGTTGTCATCCCCGAAGGGAATCTGCTGTTGTTGTCGCGGCCCACAGTATAAGCATCAGCGGGCGTTCGCCGTATGAGAGCCATTTACACTAGGCTCTGTGACCCTACCCGCCTTCGAGCTCATCGGCTTTCTCGCAGGCCTTCTACTGGGCTCGTTTCTCAACGTCTCCATCGCCCGCATCCCGCACGGCGAGTCGATCGTCCGCCCCGGCTCTCACTGCCCCCGCTGCCAGCACCCCATCCGCTGGTTCGACAACATCCCCCTTCTGAGCTGGCTTCTACTGCGCGCCCGTTGCCGCAACTGTGGAGCCACAATCTCCTGGCAGTACCCCGCGGTCGAACTCGCCACCGGCTTCTGGGGGGCCATGGCAGGCCTGCGCTTCTACGACGCCTGGTGGGCAAGCGGCTTCACCATGCGCCCACTCTCCTATGCGCTCTTCTTCTCCGTGGATGCCCTCTCCATTGCCGTCCTGGGCCTCTTCCTCATTCCCCTCATCGTCATCGACTGGCAAACCCACCGCCTGCCCGACGCCCTCACCCTTACCGGCATTGCCACCGGCCTCTTCCTCGTCTGCACCCAGACGCTTTTCCTGCTGCCCGGGCAGGACCAGATCATCTTCGCGTCGAAACACCTGCGGCTGGCCTCGCCCGGCAGCTTCTCCGCGCGTGGCAACGTGTTTCTTACCGGCACGGAATCCCTCATCTTCGGCCGCCTGCTCGCCGTCTGCGTCGCCGCGCTGATTCCGCTCCTCATCCGCTGGCTTTACCAGGCCGTCCGCCATCGCGAAGGCCTCGGCCTGGGCGACGTCAAGCTGCTGGCCATGATTGCCGCCTTCCTCGGCCTCGCGCCGGCCATCCTTACGCTCTTCGCCGGCACCCTGCTGGCCACTGGCTACATTGCTTGGCTGGCGGTTCGTGGCCGCGCCCACGCCCAGACACGCCTGCCGTTCGGCTCTTTCCTCGGCGTCGCCGGGCTCTTCGCGGCGGTGTTCGGCAACTCGATCGTCGCCTGGTACACCAGTCTCTTCCATTAGCTCAAAGTGGTGCCTTGACTCTTGACGCCCGCACTTCTAACCTCAAAACTGGCCATGCAGACACAACCCCACTACCTCTGGCAATACCTTCCGCTCGCCCTGCAGATCCTGGTCGCCCTCGGCCTGGCCTGCGGCATGGTCGCCGGATCGTTCTTCATCGGTAAACACAAGAACTCCCGCACCAAGGATGGCGCGTACGAGTGCGGCATGGACCCTGTCGGCGACGCCCGCGGCCGTTTCTCCGTCCGCTTCTACATGGTCGCCATGTTGTTCATTCTGTTCGACGTGGAAGCTGTCTTCATGCTCCCCTGGGCGGTCATCTTCAAGCAGCTGCCGGGCATCACCGGCCAGCGCTTCTTCGGCTTCTGGGAGATGTTCGTCTATCTCGGCTTCGTTGCCGTAGGCCTCTTCTACGTCTGGAAGAAGGGCATCCTCAACTGGTCCAACGACAAGGGGGACCTCTAAATGTACGATCCCGCCTCTGCCCTCAACGGCCTTGAAGCTGTTCGCGAAGCCCACCCCGACCTCCCCGCCATCGCTGCCCTGGCTAGCCTCGCCACCGATGCCAAATACGACCGCGACGAGCTCACCCTCGTCGTCCCCCGCGAGTCTGTCATCCCGGCCTGCGAAGCTCTCAAGACTGCCGGCTACAACTTCCTCGAAGACGTCACCGCGGTCGACTGGTACCCCTCCGAACCCCGCTTCCAGGTCACTTACCACATCCTCTCGCACAAGCTTAAAGCGCGCGTCCGTCTCACCGCCAGGCTCGATTCAGACAACGCCAATATCGATTCCATCACCCCTGTCTGGCCATCGGCCAACTTCTACGAGCGCGAAATCTTCGATCTTTTCGGCATCCACTTCGGCGCCCACCCCAACCTCAAGCGCATCATGATGCCCGAAGACTGGGAAGGCTATCCCCTGCGCAAGGACTACCCCGTCGAAGGCTACCGCTAACCGTCTTTTTGTTTGTCATCCCGTAGGGATCCGCTTCTTAGTCGCTCTCGTTCCGCCGCATCCGCAAAGGAGTCATCTATGCCTACCGCCACCCCCGACATGATCAATCCCGGCATCGACGACGTCCTCGCCGACGCCAAGCGTCACGGCGGCGAAGACCCCGGCCGCGACCATACCATGGTCCTCAACATGGGCCCCCAGCATCCCAGCACCCACGGCGTCCTCCGCCTCGTGCTCGAAATCGACGGCGAATCCGTCGTCTCCTGCGCGCCCGACATCGGCTATCTGCACACCGGCATCGAGAAAACCTGCGAAGCCAAATTCTACCAGCAGGTGGTTCCCCTCACTGACCGCATCGACTATCTTTCGCCGATGACCAACAATCTCTGCTACTGCCTGGCGGTCGAAAAACTCTTGGGCCTCGAGATCCCCGAGCGGGCTCAGACCATTCGCGTCATGCTCAACGAGCTCACCCGCCTCTCCTCGCACCTCGTCTGGCTCGGCACCCACGCCCTCGATATCGGCGCTCTCACCATGTTTCTCTATTGCTGGCGCGAGCGCGAAGACATCTCCCGCATTTACGAAAACGTCTCCGGCCAGCGCATGATGAGCTCGTACTTCCGCATCGGCGGCCTCGCGCTTGAGCCGCCGCTCGATCTGCTCAAGCAGGTGGGCGACTTCCTCGACATCATGCCCGGCCGGATCGACCAGTACGAAGGCATGCTGCAATCGAACCCCATCTGGATGGGCCGGCTGAAAGGCGTCGGCTACCTCTCGCCCGAAGACGCCATCGCCCTCGGCGTCACCGGGCCGCCGCTCCGCGCCAGCGGCGTGGACTGGGATCTGCGCCGTGACATGCCATACTCCGGCTACGAAACCTACGACTTCAAGGTCCCGGTTTCAACCGTCGGCGACGTCTGGGCCCGCTATGAAGTCCGCATGCTCGAAATGCGCGAGTCGGTCAAGATCACCCGCCAGGCCCTGAACCGCCTGCTCGCCATGCCGCACGGCATGCCCATCCTTGCCGACGCGCCGAAAATCATCCTGCCCAACCGCGAGCAAATGAAGACCCAGATGGAATCGCTCATCCACCACTTCAAGATCGTCACCGAAGGCTTCGGCGTGCCCGCCGGCGAAGTCTTCCAGGCAGTCGAGTCCCCACGTGGCGAAATGGGCTACTACGTGGTTTCGGACGGCACCGCCAAACCCTACCGCGTCCACATGCGGAATCCCAGTTACGCCACTTTGCAAGCCCTAGAAACGATGTGCAAAGGCCGCCTACTAGCGGACGTTGTCGCCGTCATCGGCAGTATCGATATCGTGTTGGGGGAAATCGACCGATGAAGTTCGGCCTACGTGAGCCTAGTTGGCGTCGTAGTCTTTCGGGCTCGAAGCTCTTGGAAGCGAGTAGTGAGACATAGCTTTGGTGTCAAAGCGTCTCGCGGTTATGGCTGGTTCACTAACCCAAAGAAGGCTGCATGCAATCGAACTTATCATCGGACCACGATGAGCTTCGGAGCGCTCGTGGGTAAGCTGATAAATCTTTTCTAAGGTGAAGCTTAAGCTTGACCCTCCTCTATGCCGCCGTCCTTCAGCTTTCTAGCCCTTACCAGCCGACAGAATGCGATATTGGAAGCGTAAGCCAGGGGAAAGCGCGATGAACAACATCCAGCTTTACCTCAGCATCGGCATCCCCACCCTGACGTCGTCCTTGCCTGGCTATTCAGCCGATCTGACATCAACCGCCCCAACGACAAGGTAGACAAACTAGGCGATGCGCTCCGCACAGAGATGCTCGCCTTCCGCCGCGAAGTCGCGGCCGACATGAGCGCGTCGTAAAAGTGGAAACCCGGCAGAATTTAGAAGGAACGAAGCTCAATCCACACTAAACCGCCTCGCGACCGCGACTTGGCCCCGCATCGCTTACGCCGCCATCGCATGGTGAACCTTGCAAACCTCGCTCAGAACAGCCGCATCCCCAGAACCACCGCGACAGCCAAGACAAGCACCCCAACCACCACCATCAGCTTGCGCATCTTCGCCTCACGCGCATGCCGTCGGACGTTGCCCATGGCCACCCGTAAACGGTTCGCGGAACTCAAACGCAACGACTCTTGACTATGACTTATCTGCAACGCTCTTCCCTGCTTTCCACGATCGCAAACCACAGTCCCGTCTAGCTCATTAACGACTTGCCCAGCAGGGCAAGCAGGCAAGCTACAACCACACACACGAAGCTCACATCGACCCACACGTTACGCCGGCCTTGCCGGTCCAGCGCTCGGGCATAGCGGTGGGCCGCGTCGAACACGATGAGTACATCGTGCGTTATGCCTTCCTCTACGCGCTTTTCGACCAAAACAGACTCCATGCCCCCATGGTGCGCAACCGGGCATCAGGAAGGCATAACGAACGTGGGATCGGAATGGCCGAGGCAAGTGTATGGTGGAAGTCAGCCCGCATGGATAAGCTCCTCCAAACCGAACTCTGGACTTCCTGGGCCTCCATGCTGCGCGTCTACGCCGCCGCTCACGGCCTCTCGAACCACCATCACGCCGTGGTCGAAATCGGCGCCGAAGAAATCCTCCTGCGGGTCGACACCCGCTGGCTCCGCTTCACCCGCACTACCCAAACCTCGTCCGAGGGCGTCACCCAGCCCTTCACCCTGAACGAAAACGGCACCGTCACCCTGGGCTCCCTCACCGACGAAATGGACATGGCCGCCGAGCAAGCCACCCGCGGTCTTTTTACGTCATGATGCCAAGGTGTTTGCCTTTGCTCCTGAGAGAGGTCCGGGCTTTAGCCCGGACATCCCGCCCCGCCACAAAACCGGGCTAGCCAATGGATGTCTGGGCTAAAGCCCAGACTTATCTAGAAACCTGCTCATCAGCCACAGCGTACCTGCGGCTGTTTTGCAGTCTTACCAAACACCCATGCCCAGCCACCGCCTCTCATGCGATACCCTATCGTTATGGCCGCGATCGCCCAATCCATCTTCACCCCCGCCACAGCCGCCCGCTTCGACCATCTGGCCACCATTTACCCGCTCAAGCGCTCCGCCCTGGTGCCCATGCTGCTCTACGCGCAGGACGAGCAGGGCTACGTCACCGAAGCCGCCATCCATGAGATTGCCGCCCGTCTCGACCTCTTCGACCTCGACGTCCGCAACGTCCTTTCCTACTACTCCATGCTGCGCGTTAAGCCCGCCGGCAAGTACAACGTGCAGGTCTGCACCAATATCTCGTGCATGCTGCGCGGCGGCTACGAGATTCTCGACCACTGCAAGAAAACCCTTGGCATCGGCCACAAGCAGGTCACGCCCGACGGCCAGTTCTCACTTGAAGAAGTCGAGTGCATCGGCGCCTGCTGCTGGGCTCCCGCCATGCAGGTCAACTACGATTTCCACGACGACCTTACCCCCATCAAGGTCGACGCCATCCTGCAGGATTACGCCGAAGGCCGCGGCGCTGATGTGAAATAGAGCCTTTACTCCGTACGGCCTTCCAGCGTGCAGGCGGACCACCAACGCAACGCCCCGCCGGTAACGTTGTGAAAGTTCCTGCCGCGAGCGGCGCGTTCGTCACAGAAGCCCGCCTTATACTTGAGTTGCAGCGAGGTGTTGCTCCATGCCCACATTGGTCTCACATCCCGACGAAGTCAAAGTCGTCTCCCGCCGCTTCGGCATGGGTGCCGCCGCCATCGATAAATACATCGAGCTCGACGGCTACAAGGCCCTGCAGATGGCCCTCGACAAAGGCCCCGAAGCCATGCCCGGCTGGATCATCGACGTCATGAAAGCCTCCGGCCTGCGCGGCCGCGGCGGTGCCGGCTTCCCCACCGGGATGAAGTGGTCGTTCGTCCCCAAGCAGTCCGAAAAGCCCAAGTACGTCCTCGTCAACGGCGATGAGTCCGAACCCGGCACCTGCAAAGACCATGTCATCTTCCTCCACGACCCTCACGCCGTCATCGAAGGCACCATCATCGCCGGCCTCGCCATCGGCTCCAAAGTCGGCTTCATCTATCTCCGCGGCGAGTACCGCTACCTGCTCAAGATCGTCGAAAAAGCCGTCGCCGACGCCTACGAACGAGGTTTCCTCGGCAAAAACATCTGCGGCTCCGGCGTCGACTTCGACATCATCACCCAGACTGGTGCCGGCGCCTACGAGGTCGGCGAAGAGTCCGCCCTCATGGAGTCGCTCGAAGGCAAGCGCGGCGTACCCCGTATCAAGCCGCCCTTCCCCGCCGTCGTCGGCCTTTACGGCGGCCCCACGGTCATCAACAACGCCGAAACCATCGCCAACGCTCCGCACATCCTGCTCATGGGCGGCGAGGCCTACGCCAAGCTAGGCTCCGAACGCAACGGCGGCACCCGCCTCTTCGGCATCTCCGGCCACGTCGAGCGGCCCGGCATCTACGAACTCCCCATGGGCTACAGCCTGCACGACGCCATCTACAAAGTAGCCGGCGGTGTCAAGGGCGGCAAGCAGCTCAAAGCGGTGGTTCCCGGCGGCTCCTCCTGCCCCGTCCTCACCGCAGAAGAGCTCAACGTAGGCCTCGATTTCGACCAGATGGGCAAGGCGGGCACCATGCTGGGCTCAGGCGGCATCGTGGTGCTCGACGAGTCCGTCTCGATGGTCGAGTTCGCCCTGCGCGTCATCAGCTTCTACCAGCACGAGTCCTGCGGCTGGTGCATCCCCTGCCGCGAAGGCACCGACTGGATCAAGAAAACCCTCGCCCGCGTCTACGCCGGCGGAGGCAATAAGAAGGACGTCGACAACGTGCAGTACCTCGCCGAAAACATGATGGGCCGCACGTTCTGCCCGTTGGGCGATGCGGCCGCGATGCCGACCCTGGCCTTCGTCAAAAAATTCCGCAAGGAGTTCGAAGACTACATCGAAGGCAAGCGTGCCGGCACCCCCATCATGACCGAGCAATCGCACGACCACGAACCTGAGCTTGCCGGGGCCGCCCACTAATCACCATGATCGATAACTCCGGCAACTTCAGCGGCAACGCTCGCCCGGCCACGATCCTCGTCTGGCTCCTGGTCATTGCCATCATCCTCATCGGCGGCTACAAGCTCACGCGTCCCGGTCGCAGCCACGACCAACAAATCCTCATCGATCACTCAAGGCAATAACCGCCCGGCAAGCACGTAAACTTATCGAAGCGGACGGATGGTATCTCAAAGAGCAAAAGGGTAGTCACATGCAATTTATTCACAACGTGAAGCCCGGAAAAGTCACAATCCCGTTCCATGGCAATGACGAGCTCGCCATCTTCGTCGTCAAGAACATAAAGAAGATGGCAGGCCTGAAATGACGAATCGATACCTGGTCGTTTACGCAAAATCTAGTCAGAATTACTCCGGCTTTGCCCCCGACGTCCCCGGCTGCGTCTCGGTGGGCACAACCCTCGAAGAGATGCGCAGCATGCTCACCGAAGCTCTCAGCTTCCACCTTGAGGGAATGGCTGAAGACGGTGATCCAATTCCTTCGCCCCAAACTACTCAACTCGATTTCACCGAACAAGACTTTCAAGGCGTCGAATACTTCGTCGTCGAACACCTCTCGATCCCCGTCCCTGCCGTGATCAATCCCGTGCAGCGCATCCCTCGCCAGCAGGCCACCGCCGCCTAAGGACATCCCAAATGCCAGACGTAACCTTCACCGTAGACGGAAAACAAGTCACCGCCCCCGCCGGCACGCTCCTCATCGAAGCCTGCAAGACCGCTGGCATCGACATTCCCGCTTTCTGCTATTATCCGGGCCTGTCGCTCCAGGCGGCCTGCCGCATGTGCGTCGTGCGCATCGAAAAGATGCCCAAGCTCCAGACCGCCTGCACCACCCCCATCGCCGAGGGCATGGTAGTCCAGACCGAAACGCCTGAGATCGCCCAGGCCCGCAAAGCCACCCTCCAACTCCTACTCGGCAATCACCCGCTCGATTGCCCTGTCTGCGACGCCGGCGGCGAGTGCGAGTTGCAGGACATGACCTTCAAGTACGGTGCCGCCTCCAGCTTCTACGCAGAGCCCAAGAACCACCGCGAAGAGCAGAAGTGGTCGCCCGTCGTCTACTTCGACCGCCCCCGCTGCATCCTTTGCTACCGCTGCGTCCGCATGTGCGGCGAAGGCATGGACGTCTTCGCGCTCGGTATCCAGAACCGCGGCAGCTCATCCGTCATCGCGCCCAACTCGCCCGCCGCCGAGAACCCCGAAGACCACCTCGCCCATGTCGACTGCGAGCAGTGCGGCATGTGCATCGACGCCTGCCCCGTAGGCGCCTTGACGAGCGGCACCTACCGGTACAAAACCCGCCCGTGGGAAATGAACCACGTCGCGACCGTCTGCACCCACTGCGGCGACGGCTGCAAGACCACGCTTGGCGTCCGCGCCGTCACCGACGGAGCCGAAATCGTGCGCGGCGACAACCGCGACAAGTCCGGGATGAACGGCGACTTCCTCTGCAACAAGGGCCGCTACGCCTTCGACTTCGCCAACTCCACCGACCGCATCACCACCCCGCTCATCCGCAACGCCCAGGGCAAGCTCGAGCCCGCCAGCTGGGAAGCCGCGTTCACCCTCGTCGGCAGCAAACTGCGTGAACTCCGCGACACCCGCGGCGGCCAAACCATCGGCGTCCTTGGCGGCAACCGCCTTACCAACGAGGAAGCCTACCTGCTCCAGAAGTACGCCCGCACCGTGCTCGGTACCAACAATATCGACCACCACCGCACCGCCGACCACGTCGCCTTCGCTCAGGCCCTCGCCGGCCATTCTGATCGCACGGCATCCCTCCGCGACACCCTCGTCCCCAAGTCCGTCCTCATCGTAGGCGGCGACCCCTCGAACCAATCCCCAGCCACCGCCTGGAACCTGCGCTCCGCCGTCCGCATCCACGGGACAAAAATCTACATCGCCAACACCGAGCCCATCAAGCTCCGTCGCCAGGCGAAAGCCTTCGTCCACCTGCAGCCCTTCGGCTACGGCCCGTTGGCAGCCTTCCTCGCAGGCGACGAGTCATCCGCCGCTGGTGCCGTCAACGACACCGCCGCCCTCACCACCTTCCGCGACACCCTCAAGCAATCCGACAACCTCCTCATACTCATCGGCTCCGAGCTGCGCGGCACGGATCTCAAGCGCCTCATCCAGTTCGGCCTCACTCTCCCCGGCGCCAAATTCGCCCTGCTTTCGGACTACGTCAACTCCCGCGGCGCCGCCGACATGGGCCTCCTGCCCGACCTGCTGCCCGGCTACACCGCCCCCAACTCACCCGCGTTCGCCGAGTACAAAGCACCCACAACCAAAGGCCTCGACCTGCTCGAAATGTTTGACGCCGCCGCTTCCGGCAACCTCTCAGCCCTGCACATCGTCGGCGCCAACCCGGTCCTCCGCTACGGCATCGACCCCGCTTCTCTGAAGGGTACGTTCTTAGTGGTGCAAGATATGTTCATGACCGAAACCGCCGTCCTCGCCGACGTCGTTCTCCCCGCGGCCAACCTCTACGAAAAGTCCGGCTCCGTCACCAACCATTACGGCGACCTCCAGCTCGTCTCAAAAGCGGGCGACCGCGCCGGCGTCCGCTCCGACTTCGAGATGATCGTCCGCATCGCCGACAAGATGGGCGCGCACATCCCGTCGCTCGTCCCCTTCGGCAAAAAGTTTGCCGGCATCCGCGCCGACATGGGCCAGACCCGCGGCGCGCAATCCGGCGAAGCCGACCGCCACGCCATCTGGCTCACCTCGAACTCCATGGAGCCGCGCCTCAGCCCCTTCGACCCCTTTGCCATCCTCGACGAAATCCAGCGCCTCGTCCCCGGCTACGACAAGCTCCTCCGCCTCCAGCTCCTAAGCGGCAACGACCAGCACCTCGAACCGGTCAGCAATCTAGTCCAGCTCGAATCCAACCGCAAAGACCTCGTCCTCCCCTCCGGCGACACCCTCTTCACCTCCGGCACGCTCGGCCACTACAGCCCCATGCTCCTCGACCTACAGGAAAACGAATCCCGCAAAACCCTCAACCCCTCCAAATCGCCGCCGATTAGCATACGATTGATAAAATGATCGCCGCGCACTTAAATGAAGGAGACTTTGGCATGTCCAGAAAGGAGCGCCAATTTCTGACGGCCCTGAGTGTAAGCATTTTCCTATGTATGTTGATTTGCGTGTACTTCGGCTGGCCCCGGTCTGCTCATTCCAATCGCTGGCACTTTGCTTTCTACGCGCTTTTAGGTCTGTCTTCCTCCGTCTCGTTATGGCGCACTAGAAACATGCCCGCCATCGATACGCTCATCAGGCTGTTTCCGAAACCAACGCAGCAAGCGCCGGAGAAACCCTAAGCAGTGACTCACCTCACCCCATTCCAGCTCTTCCTCCTCCTTTCGATCCTCAAGATCGTGGTCGTCCTTCTCATCACCCTCACCTCGGTCGCCTACACGGTCCTGCTCGAGCGCAAGCTCCTCGGCCGTATGCAAAATCGCTGGGGTCCATCGCGCGTCGGCCCTTTCGGCCTGCTTCAGCCGCTCGCGGACGGCATCAAGCTCTTCCTCAAGGAAGACCTCACCCCCATCCTCGTGGAAAAACCGCTCTTTCTCCTGGCCCCGGTCATCGCGCTCTCCTGCGCCCTGATGTCGATCGCGGTCGTCCCCTTCGGCGCTCCCACCTTCTTCCACGGTGTCGACATGTTCGACATCTCCAACATCAACATCGGGTTATTGGTCATCCTCGGGATCACCAGCATCGGCGTCTACGGCATCGCCCTCTCCGGCTGGTCGTCCAACAACAAGTACAGCCTCTTCGGCAGTCTCCGCGCCACCTCCCAGGTCATCTCCTACGAGCTCGCCCTCGGCCTGTCCCTCGTCGGCGTCGTCCTCCGCGCCGGCAGCTTGAATCTGCGCACCATCGTCGCCTCCCAATCCGCGCACGGCCTGCTCTCCTGGAACGTCTTCGGCGGCTTCCAAATCGTCGCCTTCTTCATCTACCTGATGTCGGCCTACGCCGAAACCAACCGCTCTCCCTTCGACCTCCCCGAAGCCGAGTCCGAACTCACCGGCGGCTACCACACCGAGTACTCCTCCATGAAGTTCGCCATGTTCTTCATGGCCGAGTACGCCAACATGATCACCGTCGCCTGCGTCGCCACGCTGCTCTTTTTCGGCGGCGCGTCCAGCCCGCTCGGCCACCTGCTCCCCGCCATCGCCAACCCCTGGCTGGCCGGCCTGGTCAGCATCTTCTGGTTCGTGGCCAAGATCATCGCCTTTATCAGCCTTTACATCTGGATCCGCGCCACCCTGCCACGCTTCCGCTACGACCAGCTCATGGGCTTCGGCTGGAAATTCCTCCTCCCCATCGCCATGGCCAACATCCTCGTCACCTCGCTCGTCCTCGCCATCCGCGGCTGACAGGTTTCCGAAGCTCGGCCCTCCGCGTTCGGCTACGTTCCTCGGTCGTCTGCGCATCGCCCTGTTCGGTTCCAACTCACGGGGGCGGTTTAAAGAGGAGGTCCTACAAGCCTTCTCTTTCGTTCTCGACATGCCAAATGGCTGCATCCTCTCTCACGGAGAGAGCTACCCCAAAAGCATGGACAGCGCAGTCATCGAGATTGCTGGCGGGCTTCAGTTTCGCATCATGCGGCATCGCGGAGAGATCATGGTGGAGATCGCATCTTCAAAAGCACACTCGGAGTCCTGGGAGGATGCTGCCCGCCTTCTCCACACCCTGAACGTCCAGCCAGGTTCTCAGACACTGGTCACTCTTGACGATTTCGCGGCAGCAATCCGCAAAAGCTGGCCGGCACTCGAGAGCAGCCTGGCCTAAGCGGCAGGGGTTGCTGTGCCGCCACCTCAAACACCACATACTTCCGTCTGCCTGAACAACTTGGCCGCAAGCTCAAGTCACCGGGCTTCAGCTGCCTTTCCCGCCTGTACCATCCCATCATGCGCATCCTTCTCAGCGGTTCCACCGGCCTTATCGGCACCGCCTTCGCCGCCCGCCGCCGCGCTTTCGGCGATGAGGTCATCCCGCTGGTCCGCAAGCAAGCTCAGACCCAAACCCCTTCCATCCCTTGGAACCCCACCGCGCCCCTGGACCCCACCCTCGTCTCCGGCTTTGACGCCGTGCTCCATCTCGCCGGCGAGTCCGTTGCCGCGCACCGCTGGAGTCCCGCGCAAAAGCAAAAATCTACGACAGCCGCGCCCACGGCACCACCACCCTGGCCACCGCGCTAGCCGCCGCCAGCACACCGCCGCCCGTTTTCCTCTGCGCCTCCGGCATCAACGTTTACGACGATCACGGCGACGCCCTGCTCGACGAATCCACTCCGCCCGGCTCCGGCTTTCTCGCCCGCGTATGTATCGCGTGGGAGCAGGCTTGCCGGCCCCTCGCAGCCACCTCCCGCATCGTCAATCTGCGTATAGGCGTCGTGCTCTCGTCGCAAGGTGGTACCCTCGGCAAGATGCTCCCGCTCTTCCGCCTCGGACTCGGCGGCGTGGTCGGTGATGGCCGCGCTTACATGTCCTGGCTCACGCTCGAAGATCTTCTCCGCATCATCGACCACGCCCTCACCGACCCAAGCCTTGCAGGCCCGATCAACTGCGTCTCGCCCAACCCGGTCACCGGCCTCGCCTTCACCAAGGCCCTTGCGAAAGCCGTTCACCGCCCCGCCATCCTGCCGGTCCCTGCCTTTGCCGCGCGCCTGGCTTTCGGCGAGATGGTCGATGAGACCGTCCTCTCGAGCGTCCGCGCCATTCCTGCACGCCTCCTGGCTTCAGGCTTCCGCTTTGACGACCCGGCA
The DNA here is from genome assembly GCA_964282835.1 of uncultured Granulicella sp. Taxonomy (GTDB): domain Bacteria; phylum Acidobacteriota; class Terriglobia; order Terriglobales; family Acidobacteriaceae; genus Edaphobacter. Next base: position 2,042,697 of record OZ196157.1, on the reverse strand, counting down.
CTTCCCAATGCCCTCGCCAGCCTCAATCTTTAGAGCTGGTGCTGTTCCTGACGCTGAATCCTTGTAGTCACTCCGCACGGCAACCTGTTCTCCTGGCAATCTGCGCGTGACGATCACCCAGCAGCCCCCACGTCAGCCTTTGCTCTGCGGCAGCTCCGCAAACGTCGCCGCCACATCCAGGTAAATCCCCGTCCCCGCAATCTCCAGCCGATCCCCTTCCACCGGCTTCATGCCTCCACGCGAGTAAGTCGCCGCCGACCGATCACTCGGGTCCAGAATCCAAAGATTCTCCGCGCCCATCGCGACGAAATCATCCAGCCGCTTCATCACCCGCCCCGGCCGGTCCTCCGGCGAGAGCATCTCGATACAAAGCAGCGGCGCCGTCACCCGCACCCGCTCTATCGGCTCGCCTTGCCGCACCACGCAGATGTCGGGCAGCCGCACCCGCGTCTTCGAAGTCCGGGTACGATACTCCGCAATGACATCCATTTTCCACTCTGCCCGGCGATTGAAGAACCAGGCCGAAATGGCCGCCTGCAAAAATCCGTGGTCCCACTCACCCATGTTTCTCTCTTCGAGCACCCCATCCACAAACTCAAGGTCCGGCTCATAACTTGAAGCCAGGTATTCTTCGATCGAGACCAAAGCAGGCACAGCCGTCGCGGTCGCCATCAGCATCTCCTCGTCCTTATTATGCACCGGGCCCAACACATCCACCTTCCCGCGCCATCCTTGCTTTACAATCGATCAGAAGCCAGCAACCACACCCGTACGGCCAGAGGTTCTCTCCCGAGCTCATGCAACTCGCCCTCTTCATCATCTTCGCCGCGCTCGCCATCGCAGGAGCTCTCAACCTGCTGCTGCAGAAGCATCCCATCAACTCGGCCCTTTCGCTCGTCGTCGTCATGATGTCGCTGGCCGTCCTTTACTGGTCGCTCGGCGCGGAGTTCCTCGCCGCCGCCCAGGTCATCGTCTACGCCGGCGCCATCATGGTGCTGTTCGTCTTCGTCGTCATGCTGCTCAACGCAGGGGTTGAAGAGGACACGCACGGCTCTCGCGCCGCCTACTTTGCCGGCATCCCCGGTGCCGCGGCCGTCTTCTGCCTGCTCAGCTTCGTCTTCCTCACCGAGTCCAAAGCCATCGGCCCCGCGCACCTCGGCGGCACCCTCGACGCTGCGAACAATCTCGCCGAGCTTTCCCAGGTTCTGTTCACCAGGCTGCTTCTTCCCTTCGAAGTCACCAGCGTTCTGATCCTCGTCGCCATCCTCGGCGCCGTCGTCCTGGCGCGCAAGGACGATGACGTTCCCAGCATCCTGCCGGCGCCTTCGGCCAGGCCTGCCGTCAAGGCTGAAGCCCGCGAAGAGGTCCACGTATGAACGCCGTCGTTCCCATCTCCGCGTACCTCATCCTCGCGGCCATTCTCTTTTCCATCGGCATCGCGGCCTTCCTGGTCAAGCGCAACATCATATCCATCTTCATGTCCATTGAGCTCATGCTCAACGCCGTCAATCTCACCTTTGTCGCCTTCGCGCATCGCTGGCATGCGGTCTCCGGACAGATCTTCGTCTTCTTCGTCATGGTCGTCGCCGCCGCGGAAGCTGCCGTCGGCCTCGCCATCATCATCGCCATTTTCCGCACTCGCAAAACCCTCAACACCGACCAGATCAACCTGATGAGCAACTAGCAGCACTCGAGCCCAACTAACGCATGAATCCCAACCTCCTCTGGCTCATTCCGCTCTCGCCTTTCGCCGGCTTCCTGCTCAATGGAACCCTTGGCCGCCGCCTGCCGCGTGCCGCCGTCTCCGCCATCGCGCTCCTGTTTACCGCCATCCCGGCCTGCATCGTCGCATACATCTGGGTGGCGATGAAGCAGCCCGATGCACCGCTTTCAATCGAGAAGTCCTTCGGAGCCTGGCTCCAGATCACCGGCTTCCAGGTCGACTTCGCCTTTACCGTCGACCACCTCACCATGATCATGCTCGCCGTGGTCACCGGCGTCGGCTTCCTCATCCATCTCTACTCCGTCGCCTACATGGCGCACGAGGACGGGTTCTGGCGCTTCTTCGCCTACCTCAACCTCTTCATGTTCTTCATGTCGGTCCTCGTTCTCTCGTCGAACTTCCTGCTACTGTTCGTTGGCTGGGAAGGCGTCGGCCTCGCCTCCTACCTGCTCATCGGCTTCTATTTCCGCAAGAAATCCGCGTCCGACGCCGGCAAAAAAGCCTTCATCGTCAATCGCATCGGCGACTTCGGCTTTCTGCTCGCCATGTTCCTCATCATCGCCCACTTCCACACGTTGTCCTTCGCGCAGGTATTTGCGCAGGTCAACGCCGCGCCCGCGCTGCATGGCGGCTTCCTCACCGCCATCTGCCTGCTCCTGCTGGTCGGCGCCGCCGGCAAATCCGCCCAGATTCCCCTCTACGTCTGGCTCCCCGATGCCATGGAAGGCCCCACGCCCGTCTCGGCCCTCATCCACGCCGCCACCATGGTCACCGCTGGCGTCTACCTCGTCAGCCGCTGCCATACCCTCTTCGATCGCAGCCCCTACGCCCTCACCGTCGTCGCCCTCATCGGCGCGGCCACCGCACTCTTCGCCGCCATCCTCGGCATGGTCCAGCATGACATCAAGCGCGTCCTCGCCTACTCCACCATCTCGCAGCTCGGCTATATGTTCCTTGCCTGCGGGGTTGGGGCCTACGCCGCCGGCGTCTTCCACCTCGTCACCCACGCCTTCTTCAAAGCGCTGCTCTTCCTCGCCGCCGGCTCTGTCATCCACGCGCTTTCCGGCGAGCAGGACATGAACGTCATGGGCGGCCTTCGCACCCGCATCCCGGTCACCTTCTGGACCATGACCATGGGCGTCTTCGCCATTGCCGGCATCCCGCCTTTCGCGGGCTTCTTCTCAAAGGACGAAATCCTCTACCAGGCCTTCACGTCCTCTAATCCCGCCGGCAAACTCGTCTGGGCCGTCGGCCTCCTTACCGCGGGCATCACGTCCTTCTACATGTTCCGCCTCTGGTTCAAAACTTTCTTCGGCGCTCCCCGCTTCGACGAAAACCACCTCGGCGTCCCCCACGCGGACGCCCAGCCCGGCGCCGCCGAGCACGACGAAGGCCAGGTCGCCCAGCATCACGGCGTCCACGAGTCCCCCTGGATCATGCTCTTCCCGCTCGTCTGCCTCGCCATCCTGTCGGTCATCGGCGGCTTTGTCGGCGTGCCTGAAGCTCTCCATGGCCACAACGAAATCGCCGCCTTCCTCGCCCCGGTCTTCCATCTTGCAGGCGAACCCATCGCCGAACCAGGCGGCCCCGAGTTCGCCTTGGCCTGCATCTCTGTCCTCACCGCCCTGCTCGGCCTCGCCGTAGCCTGGTTCTGCTACTACAAGCGTCCCGGCACCGCCGCTGCCCTCGCCCACCGCGCAAAGCCGCTTTACAACTTTGTCGCCAACAAGTTCTACGTCGACGAGCTCTACCACGCCCTCTTCGTCACCGGCCTGCTCGGCTTTACCCGCGCCTTCCTCTCCGGTGCCGGCGAGTTCGCCGTCAACGGCTTCAGCACCCTGGCCTCCTGGACCGCGATCGACACCGGCGAAGCGATTCGCCGCATCCAGTCCGGCAACCTGCGCTCCTATGCCGGCTGGCTCGCACTCGGCGCAGCCGCAGTCATGGCCGTCATGATCTTCGGCCACACTCTCTACCTTCACCACTAACCCTTCTTGTTTGTCATCCCGCAGGGATCTGCTTCTGTACTTGCCGTTGCCGTTCGCTCCAGCTTCTAGGTACCCCAAGGCTTCAGCCTTGGGCCTCTCAGTAAACAGCATCAAGCGGGGCTTTAGCCCCTGGGGTACGCTCTCCTCCACTCAGGCACAATGACCATAAACGCCCACATCCTCACCCTCATCCTCCTCACGCCGCTCGCCGGTGCCATCCTGCTTGCGCTGCTGCCCGACCGCGACAAGCTCCAACCCACCGTCGCCCTCGTCGTGACGATCCTCACCTTCCTCTTCACCCTCATCCTCCCGCTGCATTACGCCCAGGCCGCCCAGGTCGGCACCTTCCGCTTCACCCAGGACGTCCCATGGATCGCCGCGCCAGCCATCCGCTACCATCTCGGCGTCGACGGCCTCGGCATGTGGCTCGTCGTGCTCACCGGCTTCCTCGCACCTTTCGGCGTCCTCGCCTCCTGGAACAAGATTGCCGACCGCAAGAAGACCTTCTATTCCCTTTTCCTGCTTCAGCAAGTCGCGATGCTCGGCATCTTCGTCGCGCTCGATCTCTTCCTGTATTACGGCTTCTGGGAGCTTTCGCTCGTTCCCATGACCATCCTCATCGCCACCTTCGGCCGCAGCAAAAACCGCCGCGCTGCCGCCATCAAATACTTCGTCTACGCCTTTATTCCCTCGGCGCTGCTGCTCGTCGGCATGATCTGGCTCTACACCAAGACCGGCACCTTCGACCTCCCGCGCCTCGCCCTCCTCGCCCAGCAACATAACATCCCCGGCCGCCCAGTTGCCCTCTGGCTCTGCTCGCTCTGCTTCCTGCTCGCCTTCGCGGTCAAGGTCCCCATCTTCCCCCTGCACGGCTGGCTCAAAGATGCGATCGCCGAAGCCCCCACCGCAGCCGTCATGGTCCTCGCCGGCAAGACCGGCTTCTACTCCATCCTGCGCTTCTCCTTCGCCATCTTTCCCGAGCAGTCGCACCGCATTGCTCCCCTGATGATCGCCCTCGGCGCCATCGGCATCGTCTACGGAAGCTTGATCGCCTTAACCCGAAACGATCTGAAGGAGCTCGCCGCCTACTCGACCCTCGGCCATCTCTCCTTCATCACCCTCGGCATCTTCACCTTCACCATCGCCGGCCTCGACGGCGGTATCTACCAGATCCTCAACCACGGCATCTCCGGCGGCGCGCTCTTTCTCCTCCTCGGCTTCCTCTACGAGCGCTACGGGACCTACGACATGCGCGACCTCGGCGGCCTAGCCGCGCGCCTCCCCTGGATGGTGACCTTCTACGTCCTCACCACCCTGTCGCTCGTCGGCCTTCCCATGCTCAATTCCTTTGTCGGCGAGTTCCTCATCCTTTCCGGCACCATGCAGGCCAACATTGCCGCCCACCATGTCGTCTGGGTTACCCTCGCCACCACCGGCGTCATCCTGTCGGCCGCCTACATGCTCGTCATGATTCAGCGCCTCTTCTACGGCCATCTCGGCGTAGTCTCCGAAGAACTCACCGCCCCCGACCTCAACGCCCGCGAGCACCTCGCCCTCTGGCCCTTCGCCGCCCTGTTCCTCGTCATGGGCCTCGCCTCCCCCTACTGGTTCCACACCCTCGACGCCAACGCCACCGCCTATGCGGTCGAGCCGCAAGCCACCGCGCCACCATCCCCGACCCACGTCGAGGCCGAAACTTACCCCCGGCCCGCAAGCCAGCCCGCCTTTGTCGATCCTTCCCTGGCCGCAGGCGCGCAAGGCAAGCCCGCCCCGCAAGCCCTCAAGGGGGCTCGCTACTAATGACCCACATTTTGTTGTCGTTCCGTAGCGAAGCGAAGGAATCTGCGGTTCGGACCACCTCTTTCCCCCAGGAGCAAAAATGAACCCCAACCTCCTAGCCCTGCTCCCCGAGCTCATCCTCACCATCGCCGGCGTCCTCGTCATGCTCGCCGAGCCCATGCTCCCCCAGGGCACATCCCGCAAGCCCCTCGGCTGGCTCGCCATCCTCGCCTCCGTAGCCGCCGGCGGAGCCTCCTGGTTCCAGCTTCAGGCCGTCGCCCATAACAACGGCGCATCCATCCTAGCCTTCTCGAATACGCTCCAGGTCGACGCCTTCTCCGTCTTCTTTCATCTCCTCATCGCCGCTACCGTCGCCGTCTCGCTGCTCGCCTCGCTTGACTTCTTCGACACAGCCACCGGCCATGCCGGCGAATACTTCGCCCTCGTCCTCTTCGCCTCTACCGGCATGATGCTCATGACCTCCGCCACCGAGCTCCTCGTCGTCTTCATCGGCCTCGAAATCTCCTCCATCTCGACCTACATCATGGCCGGCTTCCGCAAGGGCAACGCCCCCGGCGCCGAGTCCTCGCTCAAGTACTTCCTGCTCGGCTCCTTCGCTACCGCTTTTTTCCTCTACGGCATCGCGCTCGCCTTCGGAGCCACTGCCAGTACCTCGATTCCGGTCATCGCGGCGCGCATCGCCACCACAGACACCCCCGCCCTGGCCTTCCTGGCCCTTGGCATGATCCTCATCGGCCTCGGCTTCAAAGTCAGCGCAGCTCCCTTCCACGTCTGGACGCCCGACGTCTACCAGGGCGCTCCATCCGCAATCGTCGGCCTCATGTCCACCGCCCCCAAGGCCGCTGCGTTCGCCGTCCTGCTGCGCATCTGCTTCGTCGGCTTCGGCCCCCAGCAGCATCGCTGGGCTGCCCTGCTCTGGATCATGGCCGCCCTTTCGATGACCATCGGCAATCTCGGCGCGCTCAAGCAACTTAGCGTCAAGCGCATGCTCGCCTACTCTTCAATCGCGCACGCCGGCTATCTGCTCGCCGCCTTCACCGCCCTGCCCACCGACGGCATCTCCGCCGCCGCCTTCTACACCGCCGCTTACTCCGCCATGACCCTTGGCGCCTTCGTCGTTGTCACCCAGCTCGCCGGTCCCACCGAGCACACCCGCACCCTCGACGACTTCACCGGCGCCGCTCTCCGCCGCCCCTGGCTCGGCGCACTCATGGCTTTCTTTCTCCTCTCCATGATCGGCATCCCCTTCACCGGCGGCTTCTTTGCCAAGTTCTACGTCTTTTCCGCCGCCCTCGCCCGCGGCCACTGGCTCCTCGCCCTCATTGGCCTGCTCAACTCCGGCCTGGCCTGCTTCTACTACCTGCGCCTGCTCGTCGCCATGTACGCCCGCCACCCCCACGAGCAGGCCAACCATCGCGCCATCTTCACACGCCTCACCTTCCCCGCCGGCCTGGCCCTGGCTGCCACCGCTCTCGCCACCCTCTATCTTGGCGTCCTTCCCGGCCACATCCTCACCCTCTCCCGCCGCGGAGCTTCCGCCATCCTGGCCCAGCCCAAACCCCAGGCCCTGGACGCCGCGCAATCACCAAATACCTGCCCCCAAAATCTTCCCAACTGCCATTAGGCCCAGCGGGAGCACACCCGAGAACAACCTGTTCACGCCTGCACCGCACTTCGTGGCATAACGCGAAACGGCCTCCGCCGAAGCGAAGACCGTCTCGATACCAGCTAATGACTACGTTGTGCGGATAAACAACAGCACGAACGTAAACAGCGTCAGCGATTCAATAAACGCCAGACCCAGAATCAGGAACAGCTGTATACCAGGCCGTGCCCCCGGATTGCGCGCCAGCGCCTCCGCGGCCGAAGCCGTTGCGCGTCCCTGTCCAAGCCCGCAAAGACCGGCAGCAATACCCATGCCGATACCCACGGCCAGCGCCCCGTAACCAGGATTGCCCGCCGTCTGTGTCTGCGCGAACGCCGGCGTCGCCAGAAACAGCGCGGCCATCGTCATAAAGAAGTACTTCGAGAACTGCAGCATCCGAACCAACATTGCGACTCCCTGCCCCCGTCAAAGTGTCGCCGCCAGTGGGTGGTTGATGCTCACCGTGCTGGCACCCTCACGCTATGCGGCGATGCTGCTACCAGCCGAGAGGGGGCGCCCCGCGGCCGGCAAACCTGAACTCCTGCATGGCCGAACCTCTTGGTTTCCATTCCGCAGCGAAGCGAAGGGAAACTGCAGTTCGGACCCAAACGCTAGTGATCGTGCGCCACGGCCAACGAAAGATACACCGTCGCCAGGATCATAAAGACATAAGCCTGAATGATCGCCACCCCAAAGTGCAGCGCCAGAAACGCCAGCGGCACCCCGATCGGGATCAGCGAAAAGAACGCCAGCGTCACCATGTCGCCCGCAAACATGTTCGCGTACAAACGCACCGTCAGCGAAAGCACGCGGGCAAAATGCGAGATCACTTCAATCGGGAACATCAACGGATACAGCCACCACACCGGCCCCACAAACTGCTTGTAGTAGGAAAGCCCATTCGAGCGGATGCCATGATAGTGGTAGTAGAAGAACGTAACCACCGCAAACCCGAGCGGCACCACGGCGTTGGCCGTCGGAGACTCAAGCCCCGGAACCAGGCCCATCAGGTTGCCGATCAGAATAAACAGCACAAGCACAGTCAGATAAGTCGTAAAACGCTCGTAGCCATGCCCGATAATGCTTTCGCTCTGCTCGCCCACAAATTCGTGTGTCATCTCCGCCAGGTGCTGGAACACGCCCGGCTTCTCGACAGAAAGCGATACCCGCACAACCACGAAGTACAGCAGCATAGCGACGAAAATCAGCAATTCCATCGCAAACGCATTCGTAATCGGCGCTCGCGGATAGGCATTGTGCACATGCAGCGCCGCCAGCAGGTTATCCGTCAACCCGGCGAAGTGTGCATTCAAAAAGCGTGTAAATAAAAGCTGTGTCGGCATAAGAAATCAGTGTCCAACCGGCCGCTCGCTCGTGCCTTTCAGCAGCTTAAGGGCTTCAATCGTTAGCGCAACCACGCCCAGACCAAGCCCCGCCGCAAGCCCGAAAGCAGTGCCATTGAGATACTTAAGACTAGCATAGAGCACCACCACCGTCAGCCCCAGGCGCAGGAAAAACCCCGTCAGGATCAACCCCATCGGCCGCGCTGTCGCTCCACCATCCATCTGCTTGTTCACCGCCGTCATCAGCCGCAGCCACTCCCACAGCGAGGCTGCCGAAATTGCCGCGCCAATCGCGACCAGCAACCCACTCTGCCAGCCCGCCTTCCACCAGAACGCCGCCATCACTACCGCGCAAAGCAACGCCAGCAGCCGCAGCGAAGCCAGCATCGTCCGCCGGAAATCCGCGTCTGTCAGCCCTCCGGTCGCATTTGCCGCCTCCGTCATTTATCCCTCTGGGACATCCGCGCCACATACATGAAGATCTGCACAAACCCACCCGCAGCGCCCAGCAGCATGCCCGCAATCACGATCCAGTGCGTATGCAGTTTCCCGTCCAGCCACCAGCCCGCTGCCAGGCCCACGCAGCAACCCACCGGCACGGCAAGCGCAAGCTGCAGCACGCTCTCCGCCTTTACCAGCGAGCTTGTAACGCCTTCGCCCTTCTTCGATCCACCTAAGCTGCTGTCATCCGCCATCGCCCTTTTATTATCGCCCACGCATAAACGCCTTGCATCTTTCTACATTTGAGTGTATCTAAGATATATCGCAAGATGCAGTGCGATAGAAAGAGTGCCTATGTTCAATCCCTTCAATCATCCGCACGACCATCGAAACAGCGGTCCCCGCCCACACAGCCACCAACATTTCGCTCGCTTCTTCGGCGGCGACCGCGGAGGACGCGAGTCCTTCGGCCGCGGCTTCGGCATGGGCGGCGGACGCGAACGCATGTTCGATTCCGGTGAATTCCAACTCGTCATCCTCCATCTTCTGTCCGAAAAGCCAAGCTATGGCTACGAGCTCATCAAGACCATGGAAGAAAAACTGGCCGGCGGCTATGCCCCAAGCCCCGGCGTCATCTATCCGACCCTCACCCTGCTCGAAGAAGAAGGCTTCACGGAAGCTTCCACCCCCGAGGGCGCACGCAAAATCTACACCGTAACCCCTCAGGGCCACGAGCACCTGAAAGCCAACAAGCAGCGCCTCGACGAAATCCTTGATCGCCTGCAGGAAACCGGCCAGGGCTTCGAGGGCGGCCGCTCCCCCGAGTTTCGCCGTGCCTTCAAAAATCTGCAGCGCGCCATCTTCTCCGTAGCCATGCGCGCCCGGCTATCGCGCAAACCGCTCACGCCCGAGCAGATCGCCAAAATCATCGATGCCATGGAAGCCGCCACCCGCAGCATCGACCAGCTTTGACGCACCGGCACTTCATCCACGCTGTGAGCTTACGGCTGAAAAGCTCCCAGATCAGCCTTTCTCACTCAGGGACATCCAAACGATTACCCGAGGCACAACTCCCCGCCACTTTCCTCACGGGTTACTCTGAAAGCAGATCCTCCGCAAAGGAACACCTGTGTTCGAATCAGATTTTGAAGCAAACCTCTACGCCGAGCGGCTCGCCAAGCTCCGCGAAATTGCCATCCTCGGCCAGCAGCAGGGCCTTACCGAGGCCGAAGCCACGTATCCGAACGCCTACCCGGCCACCACCAGCATCCCCGAGTTGCGCGCCCTCTACATTGATTCACCCAGCCCCGTCACCGCCGAGTCGCTCGAAGCCACACGCGTCGAAGCCTATATTGCCGGCCGCCTTATGCAGAAGCGTCTGCAGGGCAAAGCCGGGTTCGCGGTGCTCCAGCAGAGCGGCCAGCGCCTGCAAATCTACGTCCGCAAGGATGACGTCGGCGAAGCCCAGTTCGCCCTCTACAAACTCCTCGATCTCGGCGATCACATCGGTGTCCGCGGCTATCTCTTCATCACCCGCACTGGCGAAACCACGCTGCACGTCACCCAGCTGCGCTTCCTCGCCAAGGCCCTGCTCGCCCTGCCCGACAAGTACCACGGACTTGAAGACGTAGAACTCCGCTACCGCCGGCGCTACGTCGATCTATTCATGAACACCGGCCAATCCATCAAGCAGCAGGACCACGGCCCGGCGCCGGAAGTAGCGGAACCCAACACCTCCCAGCCTCTCCACGAAGACGCCCCGCCCAACGTCCGCGAGGTCTTCGTCAAGCGCGCCCTCATCCTGCGCGCGCTGCGTTGTTTCTTCGACGACCGGGGCTTCCTCGAAGTCGAAACCCCCATGATGCAGTCCATCGCAGGCGGCGCCACCGCCCGCCCCTTCACCACCCATCACAACGCGCTCGACCTCCCACTCTTCCTCCGCATCGCGCCCGAGCTTTACCTTAAGCGCCTCGTTGTCGGCGGTATGGATCGCGTGTACGAAATCAATCGCAATTTCCGCAACGAAGGCGTCAGCACCCAGCACAACCCCGAGTTCACCATGCTCGAGTTCTACCAGGCCTACGCCAACTACCACGACCTCATGCAGCTCACCCAGGACCTCATCGCCTCCGTCGCCACCCAGGTCAACGGCTCTACCCTCACCACCTTCAACGGCCACCCGATCGACCTCGCCAAATGGACCAAGCTCTCCATGCGCGAGGCGATCGCCCACTTCTGGCCTGCCGACGCCGGCCGCCCCCCGGTTCTGGCCGACTTCTCGAGCGCCGTAGCCCTGCTCCAGTGGCTCGACGAAGTCATCCCCCCGGTCTCCGACCCCATCACCAACATGGTCTTCGAGCGCGACCCCGACTTCCTCCGCAAGCGCCTCACCCACCGCATGCTCCACGCCGACCTCGACACCGCCCGCCGCAACCTCATCCTCGGCGAGCCCTACGGAAAAACCATCGCTTCCATCTTCGAGCTGCTCGCCGAAGAGCACCTCATCCAGCCCACCATCATCTACGACTTCCCCCTGGCCGTCAGCCCGCTCAGCAAAATCAAGCCCGACGAGCCCGAGTGGGTTGAGCGTTTCGAGTTCTACATCGGCGGCTTTGAAGTCGGCAACGCCTTTTCCGAGCTCAACGACCCCGTCGACCAGCGCCGCCGCTTTGAAGCTCAGGTCGCCGAAAAGGCCCGCGGCGACGACGAAGCCATGGACCTCGACGAGGACTACATCCGCGCCCTCGGCTACGGCCTGCCCCCCACCGCCGGCGAAGGCATCGGCATCGACCGCCTCACCATGATCCTCACCGGCAGCCGCTCCATCCGCGACGTCATTCTCTTCCCCCTCCTCCGCCCCCTCGCCAAACCCAAACCAGAAGACCCTGCCTGAAGGTTCGAGGTACCTATAGTGCCGATGCGAAACATTCGCTATATACCATGCGACATATCGGGATGAATAGGTGCTAACGTCCTGTCGATTGTTGGCCTGCGCTGATTCTGGATTGACGATCCAAGCAGGAGTAGCTGACCATTTCGCGTAGGGAGCAAAGCTAAGCCAAGGCACGAGTTGGGTACAACTTGGATACGAGACCGAGGAGGAGCAACGGTAAAGCGATATCGTCTATCCGGATGAGCAGTACAGGCCCGATCGTCGTATGTGCGTTGCTGACATCCAAGTTCATCTGCAACACGTTGAACAGAGCGAACAATGAGGAATAGGTGAGTGCAGAGAGTGAAAGTGTCGCTGTAGCATCACGCCACGATCCTTTGATGGCCAAAAAGATCAGGACCAAAGTAGCCTCAAGAAGGTATCTCTCGACGTATGCCGGAGACATCAACAATGGCCAGAGAACAAGGCTCACAAGGCAGATGCTTCCGCTCAGCCACGCAAGACGATCACGTACTCCCCCTCGGATGAGACTATAAGGAAGCAGGAACCAGGGAACGGTTAATATTCCGAGCATGATCGCCGTCGCCAGGAGAGACCCTGATTGCACCTCACTGCTTACTGCCTTTTCAAGGAAGCGCCTCTGCCAAGGCAAAATCAACAAGCCGAAACGCATTCCGAGGCTCCCGAGAGCAAACGCAGTTCCTATGCGGAGGAAAGTACTTCGCATGGACAACAGCATGATTCCACCGATGCTGCGCCAAAACCAGAACAAACCTCGTGAGTTGCTGCCCTCGAGCAGATCTCCCAATACCCCTTCTGCTCGTTGTCGCTCCATCACCACTCTAAGGAGCCATGCGGCCAACGTAATCATCTGCATCGGTACCTCCTCTGTCTCTCAGACCCGTGTCGGTTCTGGCGTAAGTTCAAGGCCTTGACTCAGTCTGTTTAGGTCATCCTGCGCTTTCATGAGGGCGCGCCTGCCGCTGGCGGATACCTCTAAGAAGCGTTTGTTTCGTCCTCCACGCTCTGGTGTGGCCTCGCCCTCTCGAGAGTGAAGCAGGTGCTTGGTTTCCAGCCTTTGAATCGTGGTGTAGAGCGCACCCGCGCTAGGAGTTCGCCCGGTACACTCTGTGATCATGCTTAGAACTGTTGTCCCATAGGCATCGGGTTGACACCTCAGGATCGCAAGCAGCACGATTTGTTCGAACTCGCCTAAACCTTTAAGGAAACTCACAACACTACATTGTAGTGTTGCCCAAGTTTTGTCAAGCTTTCTTAACTACACGTAGGGCGATGCTGGATTGGTCTTCACAAACGCCTTTCTCGGAACGATCGTGAGGACCGGCCTCATTACGCCCTCGTCCAGCGGGCAAGTGTGGAGTACCAGGCCGGGGTGCGCTCGATCTTCAGATCGATGATCATCTTCTCGAAATCGGCGCGGTAAGGCTTGCTCAGTTGTTCCTTCATAAAGGATTCCGGGCTTTCATTCCAAACTTCGTAGTTCAAAATGCTCTCAGGATCCTGGAAATCCTGCACCAGAGAAGCCTCCAAAAAGGTCTCCTCCTTGGCAATGTAAGTGAACATTGCATCCAGTTTGGCTAGAAATTCTTCCCGCGCGGATGCGACGATGCGGAAACGAACTATCAGCGTGATTCGATCTTTCATGAGGGTCTCCTATAAGCTCCTCCTGTCAAGCTGCCTGACGATGAGCCACTTTGAGCTATTGATGTCCCATGTGCGTCCCAATCTTCATTCTTTGGAAATGCCCCTTTGTCATGGACTAACCAGTGGATCTCCAACTACAAAGGGCCCGTAGCAAAAGGGCCCTTTGTAGTCTTGACATCATGCCAGTCCTACCCTGCCGGCCCACCCGTCAGTACTTCATGTTCGTCAGATCCTCGATCAGGCCCGGCCCGGTGGGCTCCCAGTGCAGCGCCTTACGCGTCCACGCGCTCGACGCCGGCATGTCCAGGCTCGCAAAGTGCGTGAGCCACCCGAAGTGCTCGGCTGCCTTCTCCGGATCGAGCGAGACGACCGGCACCTTCAGCCCTTTTCCGAGCGTCTCCGCGATCTCGCGCAGACTTACGCCTTCCTCCTGCACCGCGTGGTAAACCGTGACGCCCGGCCCGGTCTGCTCCACCACCAGCCGGTATAAGCGGGCCACATCCGCCAGCGGAGCCGCCGCCCAGCGGTTCGCGCCCTCGCCCACATAGGCGGAGACACCCTTCTGCCGAGCGGTTTCCGTAAGAAACGGCACCAGGCCCTGCTTGCGCGTGTCATGCACCTGCGGCAAACGCACAATCCCCACGCGCACACCACGCTCCGCCACTATCCGCGCTACAGCCTCCGGCTGACGAGGAATCGCCTCCGAGCTCATGGGCGCATCGCTTTCCACACGCACATGGCCCGGGCCGCCGCTGGCCAGTCCCGTGCCGGAGGTTACCACCAGCAACTTGCCCGGCTCGAGCACTGACCCAAGGGCCTCGACCGCATTACGCTCGTCCTGCCCATTCTCCGCGAACTTCGACATATCGTCATGGTTGAACGCCAGGTTCACCACCACATCCATGCCCTTCGCTCCAGCGCGCAGGCTCTCAAGATCCTGCAGCGTGCCACGATGGACCTCGGCGCCTGCCGCCGCCAATTGCTGCGCACCGGCTTCGCTGCGTGTCAGGCCGCGCACCTCATGGCCTGCGCCGATAAGTTCCTTCACCAGTTCGGTCCCGATAAAACCGGTTGCTCCCGTTACAAAGATTCGCATTGCCCTGTCTCCCCCTGCTGTTTGCCGGCGCGAACAGCATGCCGCGCCAGAAGTAAGTTCACGCCTCCACGCTGTAGCGGAGACACTCTCCGGTTATAAGATAAACGGAGATCGCCTCCGGATGCACAAACTTCTGAGAAAATCGAGCTATGCCGAAGCCCTCTTCGCCCATGCCAACCGCGCGCGTACCCCGCATCGATGCTCAGCGCAACCGCGAGCGCATTCTTGAAGCGGCGCGCGATGCCTTCACCCAGCACGGGCCGGAGGCAACGCTGGACGACATCGCACGCCGCGCCGAGGTGGGCCCGGGTACCCTCTATCGCCACTTTCCCACGCGCGACGATCTCATCGAGGCGGTCTTCCGCAGCCAGGTGGAAAAACTCACAGCAGCCGGACAGCGATGTGCGGCCACCATGCGCCCGCTCGAAGCGCTTCGCGCCTGGATGTTCGTCTTCATCGATTATGTGGCCGGCAAAACGCTCATCCTGCCCGCCATGGATACCGTTCCCGGGGGCTCGACGCGCATGATTGAAGGCACACACGGGGTCATCCACGGCACCTTCCGTGGTTTGGTGCAGCGCGCGATCGACAGCGGCGATCTGCGTCCCGGAACCATTCCGGATGACATCATCCGCGCCCTCATCGGCGTCTTCCACACCACGTCTCTGCCGGGCTGGGAGGCCAGCGCCCGCAGGATCGTCGACATTCTCATCGAAGGTTCACGCCCGGCAGCCTGATCCCGATCGACCCTCAACCCTTCCGCATCCGCTTCGCCACCGCCGCCACGCTTGTCTCGTTCATCGCCTCCACGGCGTCCCCGCGTACCCGCTTCAGCAATCCATCGAGCGCCGCGTCTTCTACCTCGAGCCACGCCCCACCGGCAGCCGCAAACACATCACCCAGCCCGATCTCCCTGGCCACAACCTTCAGCTTCGCCCCGCCACTAGGCCCTTTTCTCTGCACGATCAACCCGGCCTTGCTCAGCGCGCCAAACACCCGCCGCACCATCACGGGGCTCGTCCCCAGCTTTTCCGCAATGGCCGCCGAAGTCATCATCGCTTCCGGCTGCAACGCCAGCACGCCCAGCACCCGCACACTCAAGCCAAACCGCCCGCTCTGCGCCATGCCAGCAACCTAACACAAATCCATCATCCCATTGCAGGAGATATCGCCGTCCCCTCGGGTAAGTCACCAAATAGGGTGCTCGGCATCGGCACCTTCAGCGCAAGAAGCAGAAGCCCTACCAGCACCAGGCTTTTGATCTGCCCGCCAAAGCGATAAAGGCCCAGCGCCGAAAGGTAACTGAACAGCACCGCAAAGCACACGATCATCCTACGCAGGTCGACTGCGCGCACCAGGCATCGACCCGAAGTAACATCCTGCACCAGAAAAAGAAGCAGAGCCGCAAACACGGTATACAGGTGAACCAGCGTGTACTCAAACGAGATATAAGGAAGCAGCACAACGCAGATCGTTAGCGCCAGAAACTGATTCATCAAAGGCAGCCTGCGTATCAGTCCAAGATACAGGGCGGTGAATCCTAATCCGGCTAGCCAGGTATAAGTCGGAACCGCTCGATCGAACTCGATATGCGGTCCGTGCACGAAGTGGTGTCTGAATTTGTAGATCCAGTAAACCACCTGCTTATACACCGAAAGCAAGGTATGCTCATAGCGAATCGTACCTTCGGAAATCTGCAGCACCTGGTTCTCGCGCATAAACTCGCCGTTCGCCTTTTGCGCATGCAGAACCTCGCCCAGCGGTGCTTGAAAACCCGCATCCGCGGCAAAATATAGGGCACCCGCAACCACCACCGCAACCCCGGCTGCCTTGTACCATCGTCTCGGCAGGAAAAGCAGAATAAAGATCAGGGGATAGATCTTCAAGGCCCCGCCAATCCCAAAGCACATCGCCGCCGCGTACTTCCAGTCCTTCACGAAGCAAAGCATCCCCAGCATCGTCACAAACCAGATAAAGCTTTCTATATTTCCAGAGTCGATCAGAAATCCAAGCGGCATGCCCAGCAGAAGCGTAGCCCAAACCACTTTCTGCATCAGCGCACTTACTCTCAGCTTCTGCAGATGCCAGGAAAATACCGCCCCCGCACCCACAAAAAAGGCGACTCCACTTACAAGGTAAGCAATTGTGGGATTAGGAAAGCACCGCACCAGAAACAAGAAAACATAAATACAAGGCGAGGGATACTGAAACGGCAATCCAAGATCGCTGCGCGTAAACACATCCATCGAAGGAAAGGCCAGCGTCCGCGGAACCAGATCGAGAAAGTCGTGGAACCGCTCCTTCCAGGGCCACAGCGGAGAGCCATACGGCGTCTTCACATGCAGCCCATGAAGCAGAACAAGCGGCAGCCCCCACTCAAACAGAAAGCAGCCCACAAGGATGACCAGGTAGGTCCGCAAACTCTTCTCGATCGTCTCCGCACCTGCGGCGGCGTCGTTGCCTGTCGGCTTCTTCTGCATCACGTCGATCCCATCCTGGTTGTAAGGCTCAACCTATTCTCAGGGATTCGCCACGACTCCACAAGCACCTCTTCCACCCCGAATCTGCTACCCTCGCTCAGTGAACATCCTCTTCGTCGGCGATATCTTCGGCTCTGCCGGCCGCCGCATAGTCCAGGCCCATCTGCCGCACCTGCTTGAAACCCACGCAGTCGATCTCCTCGTCATCAACGGCGAAAACGCCGCCGGCGGCTTCGGCATCACGCCTTCGCTCGCCGAAGAAATCTTCGATCTCGGCGCCCACGTCATCACCACCGGCAATCACATCTGGGATAAACGCGAAATCTTCGACTACATGCGCGTCCTCCCCCACTCGCACGAGCGACCGCGCCGCCTCCTCCGCCCCGGCAACTACACTCCCACCACCGTAGGCTTCGGCAGCTACCAGGGCACCCTGCCCGACGGCACCGACTACGCCGTCATCAACCTTCAGGGCCGCGTCTTCATGTCCGCCTGCGACGACCCCTTCCGCAAAGCCGACGAGCTCCTCAGCCGCATCACCGCCAAGGTCATCCTCGTCGATTTCCACGCCGAAGCCTCCAGCGAAAAGCAGGCCCTCGGCTGGTATCTCGATGGCCGCGTTACCGCCGTCCTCGGCACCCACACCCACGTCCCCACCGCCGACGAACGTATCCTCCCCCAGGGCACCGCCTTCCAGACCGACGTCGGCATGTCCGGCCCCTACGACTCCGTCATCGGCGTAGAGGTCGAGCTCAGCCTCAACCGCTTCCTCACCGGCATGCCCGGCAAGTACGAGGCTGCCAAGGGCAACCCCAAAGTCGCCGCCACCCTCGTCACCTGCGATCCCGCCACCGGCCGCGCCCAGGCCATCAAGCGCATCCTTCTAGGCGAGTGAAGCTTTTCATAGCGACCCTGGCGGGTATTCCATAGCGACCTTTGCGTACGCCTTTGCCCTACCGCCCCGTCACCTGCACCACCGTCGCCCCGCACCCATGCACTCCCTGGCAGGCCTCCGCCTTCAGGTTCTTGTCCAGACAAACCTCCACCGCCGTCAGCCTGTTATTTCCACAGCTCACCGCAAAGCTCCCGGCCGGAAACCCAGGATTCGCCGCCTGCAACTGCCCCAGCAACGCCGCCGGCGTCACGCTCCCCGCCGGCACCGCCGGCAGTTTCACCTCGGCAAACGCCGTATGCACCGCCTCGAAGTATCCATCCGCGCTTAGCCCCGAACACGTTCCATGCGTCTGCCACTCGTGCTCCACCAGGCTCGCGGTCGGGTAGATATCTGTATCCACACCCGGATCCGCCGGCCCCGGCGCATCACTGCACGCCTCCGGATAGTCGCCCGTCACATCCTGCGGCCACAGCCCATGCATCACAAACCCCAGCCCTTTGCCGCACTCGGGCGAGCTATGCGTCGCGCAAAACTCCGGCGACCACGATAGATTCAGCAGGTAGAAATCGAACTGTCCCGGCGCAACCTGCTCCTGCGCCCGCCCCCGCCGGCTTCGTCTGCGCCCGGGCCGCTCCTCAGGGTAGTCGGTCCGCGGCACTCTCCCCTGCGCCGCAGGCACCGCCTGCTCCGGACCCGCGGCAGGCTGTGCCGGCACAATAGGCCCAGCCTTGCACCCAGCCAACAGCACGACGCCCAGCAGAAATCCATTCCTCATAGTCCCGCCAGTCTACCCCAAACACTGCCTCAAGCCGATAGCCTACAGCTCACAACCTCACAGCTCACAAACAAGCCGTTTTCTGAATTCACCAAAGCACCTACTCGCTTGCTCGCCAACGTGGCTGACTCACAGGCTCACCCGCAAAGTAAAACGGCCGCCCCCAAAGGAGACGGCCGCGCCGCACCATACATCCTTACCGACGCCGCGTCGCCGCAGGCTTCTTCGCCGCCGGCTTTGCTTCCTCACCGTTATCCATCACAATCATCACTGGCGACTGCACATACGAGGAGTACGTCCCACTCAGCATCAGCTTCGCCCCCGCAGCCGGCACTGTCTTCAACGGCGTCTTCATGTTGTAGGTAAAGTCTGCCGTCTTGTTCTGAATCGCTTCGGACCCCACCGACACCATGATCTTGTCCGGCGTTCCGCTCACGAAGATGGCCTCGGTGCCGTCCGTCGTCTTGCCTTTCACCGGCGCAAACACCTTGTCGGCCTCATCCGGCGTCCCGTACTGGATGATAAATTCCCGATCGTCGATCGCCAGCGCACTCAGATCCGGCGTGTCGGCCAGCGTCTTTTTCACGATGTCCGCATTCGTCGGGGCCGGAGTCACTGAAAATCCCGAAGGCGGATTCAGGTTCGCCGATGCCGCCGTCACCACCGCATCGTAACCATCCGCGCCGCCGTGGTACTTCTTGTAGCAGTAGGTCGCCAGCGGCTGCAGCTGAGGCTTGAACTGGTCCGGTGCCAGGGCCGCCGCGCGCGTCGTGTAGTAAGCACAATTCAGGAAATCGGGCGGCGTCGAAAGCTCATAAGCCTGGCCCAGGAAAAACGTGTCCTGCAGGGCCGCAGGCTTGGTGGTATCTTCCGGCTTCTCGGCCGCCAGCTCTGCCTTGTAGTTCGTAATGGCACCCGGATAGTCCTTCTTGGCCAGCGCATCATTGGCCATCGCCCCGTAGAAAATCGGCGTTGCATAGGCCTTCTGCGCCGCGAAGTCCGCATCGGAAAGCCCGGTCAGCTTGGTGTTGACCGCCAGCCCGCGCGTCGCAAAGTCCGCCGCCGAATCCAGCCCCGTCTGCTTGGTCCCGGGATCGGTCGCCGTCTGTGCAGCCTGCGTCCGGAACGCCACTTCGATGATGTACGCCTGCAGGTTATTCGGTGTCAGCTGCAACACCTTGTCTGCCGCGTCAATCGCCTTGGCCGGATCCGTCGTGCTGTAGTCGATCATCAAACGCGTCTGCACGTCCGCCTTCACGGCAGACTTCGGATATTTCACCAGGAACGCCTCCAGCGCAGGAATCTGCGTCGCCGGCGTCGTCTGCTTGTTCACCGCGTTGTCGTAGTCCGTAAACTCTGCCGGGTCCAGCTGCACCTGGCCGCCCGCTGCCGTTGTCTGTCCGAGCGCCACTCCAGTATGGGAAAGCATGCCAGGGTTCACCGCGAAGGCCGAAGCCACCAGAAGAGACGCAATCGATACCTTCTTCATTCAAAGCTCCTCAAACTCTCAAACTATAAGACGACACCGCACTCGCTTCTGTATCGACCCGATTCCAGTCTCACATATGCATCGGTCTCACACATGCTCCGCGCGAACCGCTCTCACTCCGCAGAAAAACGTGCACGTCACACAGATGATGCGAATTATAGAAACCATGTTGCTCCCACGCAAGCCGTGCATCACTCTCCCGGCAGGCGCAGCCCCCAATTTCGTCTTCCTTATCCACAACAACCCGCGCCAATCTTGTTGATTCCCCCCATCCGGCCCGCTAAAGTTGACCCAATCCCTGCAATGGGCTTCCGAGGTCCCACAGCACGTGCTCAAGCTCAAAAAAGTTCAGATCCTCGGCTTCAAATCCTTCTGCGACCGCACCGAGCTGCAGCTCGCCGGCTCCGGCATCGCCGCCATCGTCGGCCCGAACGGCTGCGGCAAATCCAACATCTCCGACGCCATCACCTGGGTGCTCGGCGAGCAATCCGCCAAGTCACTGCGCGGCATCAAGATGGAAGACGTCATCTTTGCCGGCACCCGCGACCGCAAGCCTACCGGCATGGCCGAGGTCTCGCTCACTCTCGTCGACCCCGAAGTGTACGAAGGCCACGACGATACCAACGCCGACGCCGACGTCTCCATCGATTCCCGTACCCCCACCGACTGGAACGAGCAGCAGTTCCGCGCCGACCGCGCCCAGGAAACCGAAGAAGCCGTTGCCGAAGCTCAACCCGGCACAATCCTCGAAAGCAGCGAAACTCCGGGTGCCCCAGGTTCGGGGTCCCCATCGAACGATCTTGTTCGAAGGGGTGGAGATCTCGAATCTGAGACCTGGGCTCCAGACGAGTCACAAAAATCCGAAGGTCAACAAACCGCCGTCGTCCTAAAAATCCGCCGCCGCAAGTTCGGCCGCACCCCCATCCGCGCCGGCGAGCTCACCATCACCCGCCGCCTCTTCCGCTCGGGCGATTCCGAATACCTCCTCAACGGCAAAATCTGCCGCCTCCGCGACATCCAGGACATCTTCATGGGCACCGGGCTCGGCGGCGAGTCCTACGCCATCATCGGCCAGGAGCGCATAGGCCAGCTCCTCAGCGCGAAACCCCAGGACCGCCGCTCCATCATCGAAGAAGCCGCCGGCATCACCCGCTTCAAAACCAAAAAGCGTCTCGCCGAGCTCCGCCTCGAATCCGCCAAACAAAACCTCTCCCGCGTGAATGACATCTTCGAAGAAGTCACCAAGCAGATGGGCACGCTCAAGCGCCAGGCCGCCAAAGCCGAGCGTTACGGCGAAATCCGCAACGAGCTCCGCGCCAGATTGCGCGTCGTCCTCGCCAGCCGCATCGCCCAGCTCGATACCGACCAGGCCCAAACCATCGCAAAAATTGCCGCCCTCACCACCTCGCTTGACACCCAGGTCGCCCAGACCGAAGCCCTCGACGCCGAGCACACCGAAGGCGTCCGCCACGGCTACACCCTCGACGCGCAAATCCGCGAGCATGCGGCAACAGCCAACGCCTCGTCGATCGAGCTCGAACGCATCGCCGCCCGCACCCACGCCAACACCGACCGCGTCGCCGAGCTCTCCGCCCGCCTCGCCTCCGGCACAGCCGAGCTCGAGCAGGCCCGCGCCCAGCTTGCCACCCTCGCCGGCGAACAGGAGTCTCATCGGGCATTCCTCGATAGCGCGACGTCCGAGGCGACCGGCTCCCGCAACGAAGCCCACCGCCAGGGCCAGACCGCTCGCGAGGCCGTCGCCGCCGTCCAGGCCCGCGAGCAGCAGGCCGAGGCAAGCCGTCGCCAGGGCATGCAGCTGCTCCAGCGCGTCGGCCAGATTCGCAACGAAGAAGGCCAGGCTTCTGCGACACTCCTCTCGCTAGAGCAGGAATCAGCACGCCTCCTCTCCGAATCCGCCACCGCGAAAGAGGAGCTCCAGACCCTCGGCCTCCAGCGCGGCCAGGTCAAGCTCACCTTCGAGTCCGTGCAAGACCGGCTCAAGCGCCTCGAGCTCGAAATCGCCGACCTCCGCCTCCAGATCGAATCCCGCCGCACCGAAGAGTCCCAATCCAAGCGCCGTGGCGACCAGCTCCGCGGCGAAGTCGCCGCCCTCAACGGCCGCCGCGGCTCGCTCGAAGGCCTCATCCGCGACCACTCCTATTCACCCGAAAACGTCAAAGCGCTGCTCAACAAGTTCAAGAAGCAGTCCGAACCCCTTAAGACTCTCGCCGACTTTCTCGAAGTCGATGACACCTACGGCCATCTCATCGACGAATTCCTTCGCGATGAACTGAACTACCTCGTCGTCCAATCCTGGGACGCCGCCGACCAGGGCATACGCCTCCTCAAAGCCGACGTGTCCGGCCGCGCCACCTTCCTCATCCAAACCGACCGTAGCGGCGAGACTCTGGGTGCCCCACACCTTGCTTCTGAGATGTGGGTCTCCGACCAGGCCATACCCCTGACCCAGGTCATTAAGATCCAAGACAATCTTGCCCCCACCCTCCACCTCCTCATCCCCAAACTAGCCCAGGGCTTCCTCACCCAGACCCCCGAAGCCGCCCGCACCCTGGCCCTCCAACACCCCCAGGGGTATTTCCTCTCCCCCACCGGCGAAATCTTCCACGGCACCACCGTCACCGGCGGCCGCCCCAGCTCCGGCGGCCCGCTCGCCCTCAAGCGCGAGCTCAAAGACCTCGAAACCAAACTCACCGCTCTCCAGCAGGAGCTTGCCACCACCGACCACCGCACCGCCCAGCTCCAGGCCGAGCTCCAGACCCACAACGCCCAGCTCGAAGCCCACGCCCAGACCCGCCGCGAGGCCGAACGCGAAGCCGCCAACTCCGGTGCCGCCCTCCGCCAGATGGAATCCGAAACCTCCCGCATCGAGCGCCGCCTGCAGGACTGGATGCTCCACACCGACCGCAATCGCGACGCCCGCAACGCCAAGGCCGACCTCATCGCCGCCCGCCAGGCCGAGGCCACGAAGCTCGAAGCCGACCGCGCCAGCCTCGAAGCCTCGCTCGCCTCCCTCACCGAAGAGGTAGAATTTCTGCGTCGCAACCGCGAAGAGCTGCAGCAACTCGCCTCGCAAGCCGCCGCCGCCCTCGCCGGCCTCGAAGAACGCCGCCGCAACGCCCAGGCCAACTACGAGCAGACCACCCGCCTGCTCGCCAACCAGCAGCAGCGCATCGGGCAGCTCGACCAGCAACTAGCCCAGGCCGCCCAGGAACGTCAACGCCGCGAAGAAGAATCCGCCGCCCTCGCCGGCCAGCATGTCGAGCTCGCCGAAACCCGCGCCACGGCCGTAGCTCAGGGTGCCCGCCTTACCGCCGAAGCCAAAGATCTTCGCGAGCTTACCTCCGCCCAGGACGCCCGCCTCCGCACCCTTCGGTCGGAAACCGAAGCCCTAAGAGACCAGCGCGCCAACCTCTCCGCCCGCCTCGCCAAGCTCACCTCAGACCTCGAGCACCTCGAGCAAACCTGCCTCAACGACCTGGCCATCCCCGCAGCCGACCTGCGCGCCGACCAGACCATCACCCGCATCGAGGGCGAACCCCTGACCGCCGGCGAAGCCGAAGCCCGCCAGCTCAAGCAGCGCCTTGAAGCCATGGGCCCCGTCAACATGATGGCCCTCGAAGAGTTCGCCGAAGCCCAGACCCGCCACAGCTTCCTCGAAACCCAGCGCAAGGACCTCCTCGATTCGATCGAAAACACCCAGGGTGCCATCAAGGAAATCGACGACGTCTCCCGCGTCAAGTTCGACGAAGCCTACAAGGTCATCAACGAAAACTTCTCCGTCACCTTCGCCAAACTGTTCGGCGGCGGCCAGGCTTTTATGCGCCTCACGGATCCGGACAATCCCAACTCGGACTCTTCGGGCATAGAAATCGTAGCCTCGCCCCCAGGCAAGAAGCTGCAGAACATCCTCCTGCTCTCAGGCGGCGAGAAAGCCCTCACCGCTCTCGCTCTCCTCGTCGGCATCTTCCAGTTCCAGCCCGCGCCCTTCTGCATTCTCGATGAGGTCGACGCCCCACTCGACGAGACCAACGTAGGCCGCTACGCCAAAATGATCGCCGAGCTCAGTGCCTCCACCCAGTTCATCGCCATCACCCACAACAAGCGCACCATGGCCCAGGCCGACGTCATCTATGGCGTCACCATGCAGGAGCCAGGCGTCAGCAAGATCGTCTCCGTCAATCTCAGCGCGACTGCGCGTCCCCGCCAGCCTCAACGCGCCGCCTGAGCGTCCTCGACCGCAAAAGTTAGGTCTGTAGCGCATAGATGAAATAAATTCTGCGAAACGATATCACTTTCGCGTCGGTAAGCAGACCGTAGTTACTTTTGGTTCTAGTATCGGTCCCAGGAGAGTTACTCATGGGATCGATAGCACCCCAGTTTCCTCTTAGCCACCACAAACAGATTATCGGGCTCGACGCACTTCGTGTGCTTGCAGCCTGTATCGTAGTGGCCTTCCACTATGGCTTCATCAACTTTTCCCCTGGCAGTAACAGCGATAACGTTCCGATTCACGCTTTCGATTTCATGCAGCGCTGGACAAGTTTCGGGTGGGTCGGGGTGCAGATCTTCTTTGTCCTTTCAGGCTTCGTCATAGCTTACTCCGCTTACTCGGCAAAGCCGTGGCCGTTCCTTCGCCAGCGCCTTACTCGCCTTGTACCAGCGCTTGCGTTTTGTTCTTTCATCACGGCGGCTTTTACACTTTTATTTCATCAGCTAAAATTTTCGACGGCCCTTCGAATCACTCTCAACAGCCTCACCTTCCGTCCGGGAACGGTCTACATCGACCCTGCTCACTGGACCTTGTCGCTGGAAATGTCTTTCTACTTGCTCTGTTTTCTGCTTCTGCTTTTCAGGAAGGGTGCTTATCTTTCCTTGATCCTGGGCGTTCTGGGCTGCATCAGTGCTACCTATAACATTTGCAATTATTTCCAATCGCATCTTAGTCCCGCCGTCTTGACCTGGACCGTTCACCTCGTCCAGAATGCTCCCTTGCGCCAGAGTCTTTTTCTTCGCCATGGGTGTTACTTCACCATTGGTGTATATCTCTGGCTTTGCCTGTTTCGAGCAGTTACCTGGCCTCGTATACTCGTGCTTTGTTTCACCTTTACAAGCGCCCTCTTCGAAATAGTTTTGCGGTCGCATGAAGTCTCCATGTTGGCCGAGTTACCGGTCTCACCGATCGCTCCTGTAGTTGCGTGGATTGTGGCCATTGGTCTGATCATCTACGCAACTCGTTCAAACGCCGCCCTGCATGCTTTCCTGCATCCAGCGGTGGCCGTTCAACTGCGGCACGCGGGGCTTATTTCTTACCCCTTTTATCTCGTCCACATGACTGTCGGTAAGATTCTTGTTTGCCAACTCACCCCCCATATCGGAGCGCTCCCCTCCCTGGCGCTCACGGTTTGCGCTGTCCTGGGCGCGGCCTACGTCATTGCCATCTACACAGAGCCGCCTGCACAGGCCTGGTTACGCAAGTTCCTCACGCAGTCGGGCACCCACCTTGTTCACACCATAGCTTTGTACAGGCAGCGCACCCCACTAACGCTTACCCGGCCCACGAGCCTGCCCTGGCACAGCTTTCGCCCAACCGAACCGCATTGATCTCACTTGCATTTTGCAACACAGGCTCGACGCCGGGCCTGTGCTCCAAACTCAGCCGCGCTCCGTTCAGGCCGGCTGCAGATCCCTCACCGACTCCGCACTATAGCTCTTCATCGCCTGGCTCAACTGTGAGTCCACCTCATCCGCAATCGTCATCACGCCCAGCAGCAGCACGCTGAAGTCAATCGTCCCCAGGTTCTTCTGCAGCGTATGGAAGATCGTCACCTGCAGAATCCGGCTTTCTTCCACCATCATCGCTGCCGTATAGCCCTGTTGCCGGCGATCGATGCCGTGCTGCGCGGCCGCATCGGAAACCAGCTCCTTCGACCCCAGCGGCTTGAACGATTCCAGCCGTCTCGCAAGGTCCAGAAACATCTGCGGCAGATGGCTGCAGCGCGTACACTTGTCCAGCGTTACCGCTTTCAACGCCTCATCCTGCTCCACCCCCGCATACCAGTCGTCGATACTGTCCTTGGTCGTCCGTTCTAGAATCGTCGCCAGCGTCTCCACCTTGCGCCGATGCAGCGGCCCCTTGGCCAGCCTGCTTTCGATCGTCGCAATTAAGTCCTGCACCTGCATTGGCTTTACAAGAATCTCGTCCGTCTGCATCAAAATTGCATTCGCCGCCGCCGACATCTCGGGAAACGCGCTTAGCAACAGAGTCACCGCATCCGGGTTCGCGTGCCGCATCGCGCTCACCACCGTCAGCCCATCACCCGCGCCGGGCATATGCAGATCCGTCAGCAGCACATCGAACTTCTGCGAGCTGATAAACTTCAACGCCGTCCCTACATCCGCCGCGCACACCACCGCAAAGCCGAAATTCTCCAGAATCCGGCACATACTCATCCGAATCGCTTCGTTGTCGTCGACGAAAAGTATTCTCACCACAGCCATGCCCTTGACCCCCGGTCGGTCGCATACAGAGACACTCGTACTTGCCCCAATGTCGCCAAGCATACATGTGGATTCCGGCAGGCCGATTCACCTTGCTTACATAGCCACGCCCTGTGGCCTCAAGGCACAAAGAGCGCCTGCTGCAAATGCATCACCTGCAAAGCCGCCTTCGCCGCCCCCACATCGGCAGTCTTCACCTCTACGATCACCGGCACCCCCGGCAGCAGGTCGAAGTAATCGTCGGACACCTTCGCCTCCACCTCCCCAAACTCCAACGCCACATCCCGCGCCAGCACCGTACTCGACAGCGTCACCCGGTTTCCCTGCCAGCTCACTCTCACCTGCGCCGCCGGCAATTGCTCCTCCTTTACCGGCGCAAAATACATCGTCCGCTCGCTCACTACCTGCCCACCCACCTTCAGCCGATACACCGCCAGCGTACTTGCCCGGTCGCCACCTGCAAGCAACTCCGCCTCGTTCCTCTTCGACACCACCGCCACCGCCGCCGCTCCAACCCGCACCTCCTCCGTCTTCACCCCCAACACCTTCCCGTCGAACCCCATCACCTTCGTCTCGAGCGTCCCCGTCACCGGCGTCAGCCCATCGTTCACCACCGTCGTCTCCACTACCCCGTCGTGCCGATAAGGCATCACCGCCACATCCGCATAGAAACGCCGCGCATAGTACTGCAGCGCCTTCCAGCGCCCGTCGTAGTCCACCGAGCTCCAGCTGGGCCCCGGCCACGAATCGTTCAACTGCCAGTACATCGACCCCATCGTCCGCGGTCGGCTCCTCCGCAGATGCTCCGCCGCCACCCGGATCGCTTCCGCCTGCTGCACCTGGCTCACATACACGAAGCTCGCAAAGTCCCTGGGCGTCCCGTACTCCGCCGCCATGTACTTCTCGATCCGCTCCGTCCCGCCCTTGTTCTTCTGGTGCGCCTTCATCACCGTAGAGTCGGGCGCCATATCCGCCGCACCCGCAAACGTCTTGAGCGTCCGCATCTCCGGAAACGACTCAAATCCATACTCACTCATAAACCGCGGCGTCACCGTCTCATAATCCGCCACCGGATTGCCGTTCCCCCACACCGCCCAATAGTGCATGTCCCCCGTCATCTGCACATCCGGCTCGCTGTCATACTCGCCATGCGGAGAGCTCGGCGTATACGGCACCTCCGGCACATGCCCCGCCACTACACCTTTCAGCACATCGTCCATTACCAGCAGGTAATCCTGCCACACCTTCACCTCCTGGTCCTTGGTCAACGAAGCCTTGAACGCCTGGCGATCTCCCCAGTGAAACCAACCCGTTTCCACCTCGTTGTTGCCGCACCAAAGCACAATCGCCGGATGCCGCCGCAGCCGGTCCACCTCCTCCTCCGCCTCGGCCTTCACGTTCGCGCGAAAGCTGTCGCCTCCCGGAACCATCTCCCCGCCAAACATGAACTCCTGCCACACCATCATCCCAAGCTCATCCGCCGCATCGTAAAAGTCGTCCGACTCGTAATACCCGCCACCCCACTCCCGCACCATGTTCATGTGCGCATCGCGCGCATCCTGCAGCAGCTCTCTGTGCCGCGCCGGCGTCACCCGCGAGGTAAACGAGTCGAACGGAATCACATCCGCACCCTTCGCAAACACCGGCACCCCATTCACCACAAATGTAAACGACCGCCCGACAGCATCCTTTTCCCGCCGCAACTCTACCTTGCGCAACCCAGTCCGCACACTGGCCGAGGCCGCACCCACCTGCACCGTAAAGTCGTAGCGCGCCTGCGCCCCATAACCCACGGGCCACCACAATTGCGGCGTAACCACCTCCACCGGCACCTCCACATGGTTCATCCCCGCCACCAGCCGCACCTGGCGCCCACCCAGTGCCTGCATTGCCCCGCCAATCACGCCGCCGCTCACCGCTACCGGCACGCTCATCGCATGGTCCGCCTCCACCTCCACCTGCGCCGTCAAGCTGGCCACATGCTTCTCGACACGATCCTGCCGCACGTTGAACCCGCGCACCCGCATCCCGTCCCACGTCACCAGGTGCACCGGCTTCCAGATTCCCTCATTCACAAAGCGCGGCCCCCAGTCCCACCCAAAGCTGTACGGAGCCTTCCGTACATACGGGTCCACCGGCGTTCCCTCTTCCGAAATCGGCACAATCTGCATCACCGTCGGCAGCTTCACCGCCATCGCCTTCACCTGCGGCAGCATTGTTTCAATGGCCGAGTGCAATTCCACCCGCAGCGTATTCGCCCCCACCCGCAGCACCGGCTTCGCATCCACCCGCCACGTGCGAAACATGTTGTCTGCATGCAGCACGGCCACGTCGTTTACATACACATCTGCAAACGTATCCAACCCATCGAACACCATCTCCACATGCCCATGCGCAAGCTCCGCCGCCGTCAACTGCACCGTCGTGCGGTACTCCCAGTCGGTCAATCCCATCCACTGCAAAGTCTTCTCGTTCTCCCCGTAATACGGATCAGGAATCAGCTTGTTCGCCAGCAGATCCGTAGGCACAACACCCGGCACCGTCGCCTTGTGCCAGTTCGCCGTCTCCGCATGCCCGGCAGCATCGACCGACCGGAACTCCCACCCACTCGCAATCACCCGGTCCGTGCTCCCTGTCGCCTGTCCTGCCGCCACCCCGCCCAGCAACATCGCAGCGAAAAGGGCCGCCGCCATTTCCCGTGCTTTTCTCACCGATGCGTTCTCCCGGCCATGCAAGCTGCCAGAGGAACAATACAACACCCAAACGTTTTATTCTCCCGGCCCTTTATCCAGTTCCCGCGCCCGCCCTTCGTAGAACTTGGCGCTCGCCCCATTCCCCAGCCCCGCATAGTGCTTCGCCGCCACCCGCGCCGCACTCGCCGCTTCCTTCCAGTACTTCGGGCTCTGCTGCAACTCAGCCGGCAGCGTCTCGTTCACCAGCAATTTCGCATCGAACCCCGCCGCCACCCTGAAGCCTGTGGCACTCGAATCCCCCAGCATCCCCTCGACCGGCACACCCGCCTTCATCACTCCATAGAACATCCGCACCCCGCCTGCCTTAATCCCCACCCGCACAACCCCAATCCCGTCCGCCTTACCCGCCGCACACGGTCCAATCCATTCCGCCGCTCCCACACCTAAATCAGCCGGTACTGCAAACCGGCATTCCACCGGCCCCACCAGTGCCTGCCCCGCCGCCGTCCCCACCCCCACTGCCAACGCCGCCGCCAACCTCCACATCGCAAGCCCCTCTGAACTATTTCTGCGAGAAATGGGCCAAACTCACATGTCAAGCCCCAAAAGCAGCTAAGTCGTTCATTCCACAACGAATATAGTTGGCATGTTTCCCCTCGCCAACTCCCTATACTAAAAGTAGAGGATTCAACGCTAAAGCCCGGAGGTTATGAGCGACTACTGTCTTACCTAAAGGCACGGCTTCACAGCCTACAAAACCCGTCTTGCTTAAGGGTACGGCTTCAGCTGTGCCGTAATCGCAACCATCGAACCGCGGCTTAGCCGCTGAGGCACACTTACTTCCGCCAAACACTGCCAAACACTGCCAAACACTTCATCCTGCTTTCGCAAGAAAGTCCACCCACAACCCTAGTTTTTTGAAGATTTTGCACCAGAAGTACGGGGGGTGGGGTACACCCTCAATCACCCGGAAAGGAGCCAATCCACACATGCCCGAAGCCCTTCTCACCACCAGCCTCAATCTCCCCCTCATCGCCCGCGGCAAGGTCCGCGACATCTACGCCACCTCCAACGACCCGCTCGCCGATCTGCTCTTCATCGCCACCGACCGCATCTCCGCCTTCGACCACGTCCTCGGCTCCGGCATTCCCGG
Source organism: uncultured Granulicella sp. (assembly GCA_964282835.1). Classification (GTDB taxonomy): domain Bacteria; phylum Acidobacteriota; class Terriglobia; order Terriglobales; family Acidobacteriaceae; genus Edaphobacter. The sequence goes on along the minus strand of OZ196157.1, from coordinate 2,012,099 downwards.
CAAAGGCCGCATCCTCACCCAGCTCTCCCTTTTCTGGTTCGACTTCCTCAAGGATCTCGTCCCCAATCACCTCATCACCGCCACCCCGGCCGGCATCCCCGCCGAGCTCGAAGGCCGCACCATGCTCGTCCGCCGCGCCCGCATGTTCCCCATCGAATGCGTCGTCCGCGGCTATCTCTCCGGCTCCGGCTGGAAGGACTATCAAGCTACAGGCAGCATCTGCAACATCGCGCTTCCCGCCGGCCTGGGCGAGTCCGACCCGCTGCCCGTCCCCATCTTTACCCCCGCTGCCAAAATCTCAACCGGCGGCCACGACGAAAACATCTCCTTCGCCACCGTCCTCGAGACCATCGGCGAAGCCCACGCCATAGCCCTGCGCGATCTTTCTCTCGAAATCTACGCCCGCGCCAGTGCCCACGCCGCCACCCGCGGCGTCATCCTCGCCGACACCAAGTTCGAGTTCGGCCTCATCGAAGACGCCTTCGGCATGCCCCAAATCACCCTCTGCGACGAAGTCCTCACCCCAGATTCCAGCCGCTACTGGCCCGCCGACCAGTACCGCCCGGGCGGCCCCACTCCAAGCTTCGACAAGCAGTACGTCCGCGATTACCTGGAATCCATCCACTGGAACAAGCAGGCCCCCGCCCCCACGCTCAGTGAAGAAGTCATCGCCAACACCCACGCCAAATACCTGCAGGCCTTCACCCTTCTCACCGAAGTCATAAGCTAAGCGCACTGTTGTCATTCCCGCAGGGAACCTGCGGTGCCCTTCGCCAAACCGACCCATCACAAGAAAGGAGCCAATCCATGCCATCCATCCTCCTCGCCTCCCTCACCAGCTTCGATTGGTTCCTGGTCGTCATCCTCGCTTTCTCCACCATCGCCGCCTTCCTGCGCGGCTTCATCAAGGTCCTCTTTTCGCTCGCCGGCCTCGTCGCCGGCATCCTGCTCGCCAGCTGGAACTACCCCGCCGTCGCCGAACGCCTGCACCGTTACATCACCAGCTTCGCCGCCGCGGAGGTCGTAGCCTTTGCACTCATTCTGGTTACGGTCACCCTGGTCTTCTCGCTCGCCGCCCGCCTGGTCCGCCGGGCCGTCTCGCTGGTCGGCCTCGGCTTTCTCGATCGCCTCTTCGGGGCCGTGTTCGGCCTCGTCCGCGGCATCCTCTTCGGCGTCGCCGTCATGATGGCCATCGCCGCCTTTACTCCGGATTCGCCCTGGCTGCACGATTCCCGCCTCGCATCCTATTTCCTTGCCGGCGCGCATGCGGTATCCTTCGTTGTACCCGAGCATTTCGAACGCCAAATTACCACCGGCACCACGCATCTCCTGCAACAATTCGCAACAACGGTTCCCAGATAGCCTAAGCAAAGCAAGTAGTTTGTCGGCATTCCGCTTTCTTGTTGTCATTCCCGAAGGGAATCTGCGGTTGCTTTTGCTTTCTGAGACCATAGCCGAAGCTTTTCAGGCCCCACACCCGCATCCAAAACATGTAGCATGGTCTTCCCCGGCAACACCCGCAGACAGCAGCCCCGAGGCCGCCCTGCAAGGACAATCCATTGAAGCGCGAATTGGACTCGCTGATCACCCACATGCACAACGGAGGCGTCTCCTATACCGAGGCCGTCCGCCAGTTCAAACGCCGCTACATCTTCGAAGTCCTTCAGCACCACAAGGGTAACCAGTGCAAGGCCGCCGAAGAACTCGGCATGCACCGCAACACACTCAGCCGCACCCTCGCCGAGCTTGACATGGATACCAACGCCATCCGCAACGGCATGCGCCGCCCGCCAACCAGCGAGCGTCCCCGCACCCAGCAACTTCCCACCGCAGTCAACCTCGGCCAGAAACTTCGCTGACCTCCTGCTGCTTCTTGTTGTCATTCCGCAGGAATCTGCAATTGCTTTCCCCACGGGAGCCCACAAGACTCTGAAATCCAGCAAGCAACGCAGCCCTTCGCCTTCCGCCTCGTCCAACACGCAGCCAAAGCAATGAAGCCGCACCCAGCCATCTTCGCCCTCTGCCTCATCGCAGGCTCTGCCCCCGCACAGGGCATTGGCAACCCCAAAGCCTCCGACGCCTTCCTCGCCGGCGCCCGCGCGCTCGACCGCCAGGATCTCGCCTCCGCTCAGGCCGAGTTCACCCGCGCCACTACGCTCGACCCCACCCGCCAGGAGTACGCTCTGGCCCTCTCCGTCACCCGCGACCGCCGCATCGGCCAGCTCATCCAGCAGGCCGCGCAGGCCCGCCTCAGCGGCGCTGCCCTCAAAGCTGACGCCCTCCTGGCCGAGGCCCGCACCCTCGACCCAACCAACGAGCTCGTCCTCGAGCACGCTCCCGCACCCGCCCCCAAACCCGAGCCCGCCGCCGCTTTGCCGCTCGAGTTTCTTCCGCCCATCCACATCGTTCCCGACCCCGAAACGAAGGACGTTCACCTCCGCGGTGACATCCACCAGGTCGTCACCCAGCTGGGCTCCGCGTTCGGCGTCAAGGTCGATCTCGACGACTCCGTTACCTCGCAGGACCTCCGCTTCGATCTCGAGCAGACGACCTATGCCGAGGCCATGCCGATCCTGCTGCGTATCGCCCATCTCTTCAGCGTCCCGCTCGATATAAAAACGCTGCTCGTCGCCAAGGACACCGAGGAAAATCGCGCCAGGTTCGAGCGCCAGGTCGAAGAGACCGTCTACATTCCGGCCAGCACCCCAGAGCAGCTGAACGAGCTGACCAACGTCGTCAAGAACGTCTTCGATATCAAGCAGGCCGTCGTCTCACCCAGCGCCGGCACCCTGCTCCTGCGTGCGCCAGAGCCCGCCATTCAGGCCGTCAACGCCACTCTGCAGGACCTCCTCGACGGCCAGGCCCAAGTCGTGCTCGAGCTCAAGCTGCTCGCCATCGACAAGTCCCAGACCCTGAACACCGGCGCCACGCCCCCCACCTCGGCCGGTGCCTTCAACCTCTACTCCGAGGCCCAAAGCATTGTCTCCGCCAACCAGTCCGTCGTCAACCAGGCCATTGCTGCCGGCGGCTTTACCCCCACCGGCAATGTCGTCACGGACACCATCCTCGAAGCCGCCCTCCTGGTGCTCAGTGGACTGGCCACCGATGCCAAGTTCTCGAGTCTTGTCGCGCTCCTCGGCAGTATCTCCAACCCCGGCCTGCTTACCGGCGTTTACCTCGGCTCCGGTGCCACCATCAATCTGGGCCTCAACATCTCCGATTCCCGCGCCCTCGACGACATCACCGTACGCGTCGGCGACCGCCAGACCACCACTCTCCGCGTAGGCGAAAAGTACCCCATCACCACCTCCACCTACAGCTCCGGCCTGACCGCCGCCCAGACTGCGGCTGCCGGCGGTGCCACCATCGGCGGCGTCTCGGTCAGCTCGCTGCTCACGGCCGCGAGCACGGCCGTCATCCCCATCATCCAGTACGAAGACCTCGGCCTCACCCTCAAAACCACCCCGACGGTGCTCAAGTCCGGCCTCATCAGCGTCCACATCGATCTCAAGATTGAAGCCCTCACCGGCGCTTCACTCGACAACATTCCCATCCTTACCAACTCCAACTTCGTCTCCGACATCACTCTGCCCGACGGCCAGAGCGCCATGATGCTTTCCGCCCTCAGCTCCACCCAGGTCGCCTCGCTCTCCGGCATCCCCGGCCTGTCGGAGCTTCCCGGCTTCCGCCAGACGCTGGCCAACACCAACCGCGAAACCGACCACTCCGAGCTCGTCCTCATCGTCACGCCCCACCTCGCCCGTCGCCGTTCCACCGTCATCGCCAGCCGCCGCATCCCCTTCCAGACCTCCGTCCCCCAGGAGTTCTAGGAATCCGCAGCTACTCCTGCCTCGCCCTCTTGTTGTCATTCCCGCAGCGAATCTGCGGTTGCTCTTGCCTTTGCCTGTTCTCCGCTTTCCATCCGCATTGACCCCGTCCCTAAAACCAGCTATAGTCACAAAGGTAAGAGCGGGAGTAGCTCAGTGGTAGAGTGCTTCCTTGCCAAGGAAGATGTCGCCGGTTCGACCCCGGTCTCCCGCTCCAAATGATTTATCCTCCGCTCCACAAACACCCCCACTGCGGTACACTCACAACACAATCAAGCTGCACTTGCCATGGTCCATAGGCCAGGCAACCAGAGGCGCGGTACCCAAGTGGTAAGGGAGAGGTCTGCAAAACCTTTATGCGTCGGTTCGATCCCGACCCGCGCCTCCATCTCCCTCTATGCCGTCAGCCCTCGCCCAACCTGCTCTCGGCCGTAACTCCTCCGTTCTGCTCGATATCATCCGCTTCGCCGCCGCGGTAGCGGTGCTCTTTTCGCACCTCATCGCCTACTCGGCGAAGTTCCGTCACGTCCCGGCACCGCTCGGCAACGAGGCAGTCGGCGTCTTCTTCGTTCTCTCCGGCTTCGTCATCCGGTTCGTCACCGAAACCCGCGTTTCGACCCTCTCGGCCTACCTCATCGATCGCGCCTCACGCATCTACTCGATCGTCCTGCCCGCACTCCTCTTCACGTTCATCGTCGAAGCCTATGCCCGCCAATTTTTTCCCGCCGGCTACGCCTCTTTCGCCGAGCCCGACGCCTGGGTGCATGCCGTCTCGCGCTTCCTCACCGCGGCCACCTTTACCGACGGAATCTGGGGTCTGGGCCCCACGCCGTTTTCGAACGGCGCTCTCTGGTCGCTCACATTTGAGGTCGTCTACTACGTCCTCTACGGCATCCTGCGTTACACCCGCGCCGCACGCTGGTTCCTCGTCCCGCTGATCCTCCTCCTCGTCGGCCCATCCATCGCCGGCCTTTTCCCCATCTGGCTTCTCGGTGCCCTGCTCTTCGATCTCTACGCCGCTCTCCGCGATCGCACATACGCCATTCCCGTTTCGACGGCTGCCTTCCTGGCTGTCGCTGCTTTCTTCACCGCCTTGCGCCACCCCATCGTGCATCTCCTCGCCCTCACCGATAACGCCGCGCGCATCGCCTGGGTCACCCGCAATACCGCGTCTATCGCCTTCGTCCGCCACCTGTATCCCGAAGGAGGCATCAACTGGCTGGCACGCTTCAGCCCAAGCTATTTCTTCCTGGCGATCGCGCTCACCGCCGCCCTGCTGCCGCTCATGCTTTTCCTCGATCGCGCTGTTCCTGTCGTCTCCCTGCGAGTCGAGCGCGCTATTCGCCTGGTAGCCGACAGCACCTTCACCCTCTACTGCTTCCACCTGCCGCTGCTTATCCTCCTCTTCAGCATCGTCGGCCACATGGCGACCACCTGGCCCGGCACCCTGGCGGCGATCGTCGCGCCCATCCTGTTCGGCATCGCAGCGGCCATCCCACTTGACCGCTTGAAGAGTCTGATCCGCCGCGCCTTGCTCATCCGCTTCAAGCTGAGAGCCCACAGCTAACAGGCTGTCAGCTCCCCAATCAAGCCTTACCCAGCGCCAGTTCCCGCAGCGCCACCTTCGCCGCATGGTACCCCGCCATGCCATGCACGCCACCCCCCGGCGGCGTCGAAGACCCGCAAAGATATAGCCCCTTTACCTGCGTCCGGTAGAGCGAACCGGTAGGCCGAAAGAGCATTTGGCCCACCGTCATCTTGCCGCCTGAAAGATCGCCACCCACCAGGTTCGGGTTCCACTGCTCCAGCTTCGCCGGCGTCATCACCGACCGCGCCAGTACGCACTCGGCAAAGCCCGGCGCAAAGCGTTCGATCTGACGCTCCAGCGCCGCCAGCCGATCGACGCCGCAGCCGTTCGGCACATGGCAGTAGGCCCACGCCGTGTGCTTACCCGCCGGGGCGCGGCTCGGGTCGAAGAGCGAAGGCTGCACCAGAAGCACAAAGGGCCAGTCTGCCGTGAAGTCCCGCTCGGAAGCCTCTACCTCCTCAAGCGTTCCGCCGATGTGCACCGTCGCCGCCCGCCGGCACTCGGTCGCCGTCCACGGAATCGGTTCGCTTAACGCGTAATCCACCTTGAACGATCCGCCGCCATACTCGAACCCTTGCAACTGCCGCGCGATCCCCGCAGGAAGCACACCACCCGCCAGCTTCAGCAACTGGCGCGGCGTCACGTCCGCCATCGTCACCTCGGCCTCGGGTAGGTCCGTCACCTCCCGGCCTGTCTCCACGCGCCCGCCCAGCGCTTCCAGCCGGCGCACCATCACGTCGGTCAAAGCCTGCGAGCCGCCCGCGGCAATCGGCCAGCCACCCCCATGCCCGGCCGCCATCAGCACCAGCGCAATCGCCGAAGACGCCGGCGCCTCAAGCGGCATCACCGCATGCGCCGCCATGCCCGCAAGCAGCGCCCGCACTCGCACTCCGCCAAAGCGCACCCGCGCCAGCGTGGACATGGGCAGAGCCACCCGCATTCCCAGCCTGGCCAGCAGCAAAGGATGCCGCGGCGCATGCACCACCGGCCCCAGCAGGTCCTCCGCAAGCTCAGCAAACTTCCCCGACAGCGGCTGCAGCAGAGCTCGGTAAGCTGCCCGATCTCCCGCATCTAGGCTTGCCGCCGTGTCGGCCACGCCATGCTCCAGCATTACGGCAGTCCCGTCGTCCAGCGGATGCGCGCAGCACGCCGGCGGCTCAATCCACGGCATGCCGCCAGGCAACGAGCGAAAAAACGGACTCGCCACCCCCATCGGAAAGACCGACCCGCCCAGGTCGTGGCGAAACCCAGGCAGCGTCGCCTCGCGCGTCGAGCAGGCCCCACCCGCCCGCGCATTCCGCTCCATCACCGTGACGGCAAGCCCAGCCTCGGCCAGCGTTACCGCCGCCGCCATCCCATTCGGTCCCGAGCCAATTACCGCAGCACGCGTCATGCCGAGTAGGATGCAACCTCGTCAACGTTCTGCAGAGATCCGCTTTCTTGTTGTCATTCCCGAAGGGAATTTGCGACTGCCTTGCTAGTTCCCCTGCATCAGGGAGCGTAGGCTCCAGCCTCCAGGCTCATTGGCACTTCAACTCACTTCGAAGACGTCGAAGCACTCGCCGTCATCGGCACCGCCACCACTTTCGGCGTATTCGCCCTGATCGTCTCGCAAGCCGGCGTCGGCTGGCCTGCCAGCGCCACCGTGCCCGCCGGCCGCATCTGTCCTGCAGGACAAGGCGGCAGCACCGTGCCCGGCCGTAAATTCGCCGGCAGCGGCGGTGCCGAACTTCCCTTGGCCACATCTATCTTCGAGCCCGGAAACGCATACGGTGCCTGCCGCAAATCCCCGTAGCCCATTATCGGAAACTTCGTCTGCAGGTTGAAGTTCCGGTCCAGCAGCACATATGCCGACTCCGGCTTTTTGCCCAGCAGCCTCTTTTCCGAGTAGAGCTCCAGCTCGTGATCGCCGGACTTGACCGTCAGGGTGTTCTCCTTGAAGGCTTCTTTCTCTTCCACCGCGCCCGGGAACTGCCCATTGGACACGATCGTCATCCCGATCCAGGGCACATACAGGTATATGTATTTGAGATCGCTGATCTCGTAATTCAGCCCAGCCTTGCCCGTCAGCCCATCCACCGTCAGGGTTCCATGCACAATCGAAAGCGCCACCGTGTGCGTCTTCTTTTCCTTCTCCACGTGGATCTTCTTGCCGTTGTCGTCGTAGCCCATGTCGGTGGCGGTCTGGAAGACCGGCTTGCCCTTGTCGTCGAATAGCGGATGCCCCTTCTTGTCGCGCTGCTGCGAAACCGGCGGATTGAACATCGGCTTGCCCGCCGGGTCGAGACGCTGGCGCCCTTCCTCGTCCAGCATCGGTGTAGGCTCCAGCACGATGACCGCCGTGGGCCCGCTATAAGCCTCCTTGCCCTTCTTGCCGGCCACCACATTCTGCCGTGGCACCGCGGGAGTTGAAGAAGGAGTCTGGGGAGGCTGCGACAAGGGCTCCGGTGGAGGCGCCGGTGCAGGGGACGTCCCACCCGGCGGCGTCTGGGGTACGCCAGCCGGCGCCGGCGTATCGGAAGGCACAGCCGGGGTCGACGCCGGAGTCTGCGGCGGCACCGCCGTCGGATCGGATGGCGGTGCCGGCACCTGCTGCGCCCAACCCGTACCCGCCAGGAACAACATCGCCACTACAGCACCACACTGTCCGAAATCCTTCATCCGCATACCTGTACCCTCATTGGCTTTCTCGGCTTTGCTTGCAGCATAAAGCTTGAGCTGCCATGCACAACGCATTCCCTCAGCGCCTGCATCCAGCTAGACTCTCCCCCATGGAACCAAAGCAGAGCCCCCGCGCGCTATCCCCCTTCAGCGTCATAGCCGGGCGCGAGTCGGGCCTCAAACGCACCCTCACCTCCGCCCAGCTTTCCATGATCGCCATCGGCGGCGCCATCGGCACAGGCCTGTTTCTCGGCTCCGGCTTTGCCATCTCGCTCGCCGGCCCGTCCGTCCTTATCTCGTACTTCATCGGCGCTGTCATCACGCTTCTTCTGATGGGCTGCCTTGCCGAGATGACCGTCGCCCACCCCACCTCAGGCTCCTTCGGCGACTGGGCCGAGCACTACCTGCATCCGTTCGCAGGCTTCCTCGTCCGCTACGCCTACTGGGCCGGCGTCGTCTTCGCGCTCGGCACGGAGGTTTCGGCCATCGCCATCTACATGCGTTTCTGGTTCCCTACGACTCCCGGCCTGGTCTGGATCGTTGCCTTTGCTGCACTTCTCATCCTGGTCAACGCGCTCTCGGTCCAGGCCTTCGGCTCCATCGAGTACGTCTTTTCCGCCCTCAAACTCTTCGCCATTGCTGCTTTTCTCCTGCTTGGCTCATGGCTGTTGCTGCATCTGCACAGCCTGCCAGGCATCGCCATCCGGCTCACCGCACCCGGCGAAGCCTTCTTTCCGCACGGCACATTCGGCATGTGGAGCGGCGTCCTCGTCGCGCTCTTCAGCTTCTTTTCGATCGAAATGATCGCCATCGCCGCCGGGGAATCCGCTAATCCCCAGCAGGCCATCACCCGCGCCTTCAAGTCCACCATGTTTCGCCTGGCGTTCTTTTACCTTCTCACCATCGCTCTCATCCTCGCGCTTATACCGCTGACGAAAGAAGCCGGCTTTGCCACGCCTCGATCGCCGTTCATCCTGGTCATGGCGGCCACCCACATTCCCTACGCCGCCGCCATCTTCAACGCCATCATCCTCATCGCCGCGCTTTCCGCTATGAACTCCCAGCTCTATATCACCTCACGCATGCTTTTCACGCTTGCCCGTGCCGGCCAGGCCCCGAGCCTCTTCGGCCGGCTCAGCGCCGGCGGCGTTCCGGTCGCCGCGCTGCTCGCCTCCACCTTCGGCATCGGTGTTGCCGCCATCCTCAACGCGCTTTCTCCCCAGCGTGCGTTCCTGCTGCTCTTCGCCATCTCCTGTTTCGGCCCCATGTTCGCCTGGCTAACGATCTTCGTCACGCATCTCGCCTTTCGCCGCCGCCACGTAAGCCGCCCGGGAGACTTCCGCGCCTGGGGCTTCCCTGCCACCACGCTGCTCGGCGCAGGCCTGATGGCTGCCGCCCTGCTCAGTACGCCGTTCATCCCGGCTTTCAGGCCCACGCTCCTCTACGGCGGCCCGTTTCTGGCCATCCTCGCGATCATCTGGTCCATAAACGAAAAACGGCGAAGCCGTCGGCCATTTGGATCCAGCCCGTACGAAGTACCGCCCGCCCGGCGCTAGGGCGCACTTGCCGTCGCTTCTACGCAATAATAAGGACATGGCGATCCACGACGACCCCACCGGCAAAACCAACCCCGACAGCGAAGCCGAGCACCACCAGACTGACGCCGACACTCCCCTCATCGCCGAAGTCTCGCCCGACGTTGCCGAAGCTGTTGGCGACTTTATGCAGCAGGCCGCCGAGCAGAACGAAGCTGCCGCCGAAGAGATTCCCGAAACCAAAACCCATAAGCCCGGTGCCTACATCGCCTTCGACAAGGTCTCGAAATCCTTCGGCGACTTCCACGTCCTCAAGCAGGTTTCCTTCGCTGTCAATCCGGGCGAGACGCTCTGCATCCTCGGCCGCTCCGGCGTGGGTAAATCCGTCTCGCTGCAGATGCTTCTCGGTTTCCTCAAACCGGACTCCGGCCACATCACGGTGGCTGGAGACGACATCGTCAACTTCAAGGAAAAGCAGCTCCAGGCCATCCGCCGCAAGGTCTCCATGGTCTTCCAGAACGGCGCCCTCTTCGACTCCATCTCGGTTGGCGAAAACGTAGCCTTCCCGCTGCGCGAACGCGGCGACATGGAAGAAGATCAGATGTTCCAAATCGTGAAAGGCCTGCTCGAAATGGTGGGCGTCGCGGGCATGGACAACCTGCTACCCTCCGACCTTTCGACCGGCATGAAGCGCTCTGTCGCCATCGCCCGCGCGCTCGCCGCCCAGCCCGAGGCCGTACTCTACGACGAGCCCACCACCATGGTCGACCCCCTGATGGCCCACCTGCTCGGCGATCTCATCGAGCGCCTCAAGCACCAGCTTCACCTCACCTCGATTGTCGTCACCCACGATATGCGCTTCGCCAAAAAGCTCGCCGACCGCGTCGTCTTCCTGCATGAAGGCGAAGCCCGCTTCTTCGGCACCATGGAAGACATGGAAAAATCCAACGACCCCATTCTCCAGGAATTCCTCACCCTCGACGAACTTGTCCTTCCCACCTAAGCCCGTCACTCCCGGCACGATGCGGTGCCCCAGGTCTCGCTTTTGAGACCTGGATTCCACACACCTCAGGAACCAGTATTCGCACTATCCCCCGCCGTTACCGCAAACTCCGCCCCCGAGATCATCGCCCCGGCGTCCGAAGCCAGAAACACCACAACCGGTGCAACCGCGCTGGGATCGATCCACGGCAACCGCAGCGGATTGCTCTTCGTCAGCGCCTCTTCGGCCGCCTTTTCATCCTTCGTCGCATCCCCCGTCGGCACCTTCCCGGACTTTTCGAGCGCCTGGGCGTACCTTTCCTCATGCCGGGTCAGCGGCGTATCGATCAGTCCCGGCACCACCGCATTCACCGTAATGCCGTGCTTGCCAAGCTCCAGCGCCGTCGACTTCATCAACCCGAAAATACCCCACTTCGAAGCCGAGTAAGCCGCCGCATGCAGCATTCCGTGCTGGCCCTGGGTCGAGCTCGTCACAATCATCCTGCCCCACTTGCGCGTCACCATCCCGGGCCCAAACGCTCGCAGCACATTCGCTGTGCCCGTCAGGTTCGTGTCGATCGTTGTATGCCAGTCTGCATCCTCCATCTCCAGCAGAGGATGAAACGACTGAATCCCGGCATTGGCAAACACGATACCGGCTCCGCCAAACGTCTCGTCTACCTGCGCGGCAATGCGCCGGAGTGCCGGCAGATCCCGCTGGTCGACCACATACTGAGCCCAGCGCTTCCCCGCTGCCTGCACCTGCGCCCCGGTCTCGGTCAACTCCTCGACCGTAGCCGGGGCAACCCCCGACCGCGCATCGACGACCGCGCAAAGATCAAGCCCCACCACATCCGCCCCGGCCTCAGCCAGTGCCACCGCCGCCGCCCGGCCGATACCGCGCGCAGCGCCGGTTACGACCGCCACCTTACCTGCCAATGCCATGCTTGAAAACACCTGCGCCATCTCACACCCTCCTCATCGCACCTCCATCCGATGCGCCCACCTCCCTTCTTCGTCGCTTCTTGTGGCTATACCCAGCTCGAACCCTTTTGACGTCTTGCCCTTTTGTTGTCATTCCCGAAGGGAATCTGCGGTTTGTCTTCCTCCAGGCTACGGTTTCGTCACAGCCGCAGGCATGTTCGCGTAGTTATAAAGCTCGTCCACAATCGACTTTTCCGCCCCGGCCATGCCGTACACCTTGCCCGCGCCTTCGATGACCCAGTACTCGTTGGCCGCATGCGCCCGCCCGCCGTACCCCGCGCTGCCGCCGGCAATCTGCAGCCCCAGCGGCACCGTGCCCGGGTCGCCCTGCTTGCCATTGGTAAACAGATAGCCCGGCCAGGCTCCGCCGCCGCCCGTATCCATCGCGTCGAGCGTACTCGTCTTGCTCAGCGGCGGCGTCCACGGGATGCCGAACTTGTCGAACATCTGCTCCACCGAGCGGGCCACATCCGTATCGAAATCCATTGTCGACCAGGGCTGATCGCCAATCAGCTTGATCTCCACATCCTTGTAACCGTGCTTGTCCAGGTGGGTGCGAATCTTCTGCAGGATATCGGTGCTGTTCATGTCCGGCACATATCGAATGCTGTGCTTGGACGTAATCTTGTTCGGCAGGATCGCCCCCGAACCCCCCGCATACATATTGCCGCCCCAGATGCCGTCCACGTTGAACGCCGTGCCGAAGCTCGACATCTTCAGCACCGTATACGGATCGTCCGAGATGAAGCGCGCCACGCCCACGCTGTCCGCCATCTTCTTTAGATCGGTCTTGCCCGCCGCATCGTGCATCCGCTTATCGGCCTCAGGCGAGATCGGCTTGATCTTGTCGAAGAAGCCCGCAATGGCCGGCGTATTGCCGTCGTCTCCGATGAGCGTTCCCAGCATCTTGATGTGCCGCCACGCCGGGCTATCCACCGACCGCTTAAAGATACCGTGGATGTCCGAGACCGTAGGTCCGCGTCCCCAGGCCTTGCCGCTCGTCGTCAGCTCGATGTACATCAAGCCCTCCGACGCCCCCGAAATCGTGGCCGCCCGCGCGCCGTTCTGCCCGCCGAACATGAGCATCGCGTTCGCCGGCTTCAACAGCTCCGGGTGCGTGGTCACAAACTTGTTCAACCCCATGGACATCCGCTCTTCGTCGCCTTCCGCCACGAAGATCAGGTTCACGGGCAGCTTGCCGTTGGCCGCCTTGATCGCCGAAATTGCATTCAGCTCCGTCATCTCGGGGCCCTTCGAGTTGGTCGCGCCACGCCCGATTAGCACCTTCTTGAACGCCGGATCGATCCCGGCCGTCTGCCCGTCCACCAGCCGCCCTTCAAACGGCGGCGCCACCCACACATCCGGCTGCGTCACCGGCATCGTGTCGTACATCCAGTAAATCAACAGTGTCTTCGGCGCGCCTTCGTTGCAGCTTGCATACACCACCGGGTTGCCGCTCTGGCCCCACTTGGTCACGCCCACGTCGAAGATGCGCGTCTGCTGGCAGCCCAGCTTGTCGAAGAAGCCCTTCACCATCTCCGCCGATTCCGGAATCCCTTCGCCGCTGTTCGATATACTCGGCTGCTGAATCCATCGCTGCAGATTCTCCACATGCTCGTCGATATGCTCGTCGATATACGCAAACGCCTTCTTTTCCGGCTCCGGCATCTTGCTGGTGTCGATCTTCACCGTCTCGTCGCCATACGGACGAATCCCGAGCTTCGGCGTGATGCGCCCGGTTACCGGCTTGCTGTCGGAGTGCTTGCAGCTCACCAGGCCAACACACCCCAGCAGCGCGATAGAAGATATTGCACGATAGCGTATCGACATGATCCCTCCAGAAAGCAGTCGTTTCAAGCTGTCAGCTTACAACTGATTGAACCTAAAGCTAGAAAATCCAGCCTTTTGCCTCTGATGATTGAATACGAATGCCTGATATACGTCCCACCGGCCTGAAAGTTTCCGCTCCTGCAACGCATTTCGCTGCGACCCACCTATGCTCTAATAATCCACAAACCCACCTCTACGAGGCACAATGACCCGTAAGCCGCTGCTAGCCTTTCTCGCCGTCACCGCCGCCCCTTTCGCTTTCGCCCAAAGCGCGCCCGCACCCACGCAGGTTTTCGGTTACCGCGACTTCTCCGCGCAGGCCAGGCTCGACGCCCAGTTCCAGGCCGTCCCTGACCCCACCCTTGCCGGCCAACACCTCAAAGAGCTCACCAAGGCCCCGCACTGGGCCTCTTCGCCCGAGGACTACGCCACCGCCGTCTACGTTCGCGACAAGTTCGCCGCCGCGGGCCTCAAGGCTGAAATCGTCCCCTTCAAGGTCCTGCTCAACAAGCCGGTCTCCATCAAGATCGAAGCCTTTGGCCCGGACGGCAAGCAGCTCATGTCCGGCCCCACACCCGAGCACGTAGGCCCGGCTTTTCAAGGAGACCCGACTGGCGGCGACCCCTTCCAGGACGATCCCCGCATCCTGCCCGCCTTCAACGGCGCCAGCCCATCCGGCGACGTCACCGCCGAAGCCGTCTACGCCAACTACGGCACTCCCGCCGACTTCAAGCGGCTCAAAGAGCTTGGCGTCGACGTCAAGGGCAAAATCGTCATCGTTCGCTACGGCGAGAACTATCGCGGCATCAAGGCCTACGACGCCCAGCTCGCCGGGGCCGCCGGCGTCCTCATCTACTCCGACCCCGCCGACGACGGCTACTTCCGCGGCGACAAGTACCCCAAAGGCCCCTACCGCCCCGATACCGCCGTGCAGCGCGGCGCCGTCCAGTTCCTCCCCATCTACCCGGGCGACGCCACCACGCCCGGCATCGCCTCCACGCCGGACCTGCCCGACTCGAAGCGCATCCCTGCCGACAAGATCCAGGCCAACTGGCCCTCGATTCCGGTCAACCCGCTCAGCTATCACGACGCAGCTCCCATCCTCGCCGCGCTTGCCGGCCCCGCCGTGCCACATCCCTGGCAGGGCGCGCTCCCCTTCGCCTACCACACTGGCGGCCAGGGTCCGGCAGTCAAGGTCCATATGAACCTTGTGCAGGATACGAAGCTGCGTACCATCTGGGACGTGATCGGCACTATTCCAGGCACCGATCCGGCTGAAAAGAACAACTGGGTGATCGCCGGCAACCATCGCGACGCCTGGGTCTACGGTGCCGTCGACCCCAACTCCGGCACGGCCGCCATGCTCGAAACCGTGCACGGGCTTGGTGCCCTGCTCAAGACCGGCTGGCATCCCAAACGCACCATCGTCATCGGCTCCTGGGATGCGGAAGAAGAAGGCCTGATCGGCTCGACCGAGTGGGTCGAAGCGCACCCCACCGAGCTCCGCCATGCCGCTGCCTACTTCAACATGGATGTCGGCGTCTCGGGCCCCGGCTTCAACGCCTCCGCCGTGCCCTCGCTCAAGCAGTTCATCTCCGAGGTCACCATGGAGGTGCCTTCCCCCGGAGGGGGAACGGTGTATGCCCAGTGGCTCAAAGGCCAGGGCCGCCGCCGCGACGGCTCCTCCGACACCGACGAAGACGGCTCGCCTTTCACCACCCGCCGCCGGCCTGCGGCCCCGGGCGAAGTTCGCGTAGGCGACCTCGGCTCCGGCTCCGACTACACGCCCTTCTTCCAGCACGAGGCCGTGCCCTCCACCGACATCGGCTCCAACGGCCCCTATGGCGTCTATCACTCTACCTTCGACGACTACACCTGGTTCGTCAAAAACGCCGACCCCACCTTCGTCTACGAGCAGCAACAGGCCCGCGTCTTCGGCCTCGAGCTTCTGCACATGGCCGACGCTGACGTGCTGCCCTATAACTTCGCCACCTACGGCACCGACGTCGTCCGCTTTATCGACGACCAGGCCACCCGCGCCGGCAATCAGAAACTCTCCGTCGACTTTACCGCCCTCAAGGCTTCCGCTGTCCGCTTCGCCGCGGCCGGCAAGTCCATTCAGGCCGTGCAACTCTCGTCCTCGTCCAACGCGGTCGCGCTCAACACCGCCCTGCGCGCTGCCGAGGAAGCTCTGCTCGACCCCGCCGGCCTGCCCAAGCGCCCCTGGTACAAGCACATGGTCTTTGCCCCGGGCGAGTTCACTGGATACGCTGCTGTCGTCATTCCAGGCGTCACCGAGGGCATCGACGCAGAGGACGCCGCCCGCACCCAGACCCAGGCCGCCCAGCTGGCCGCGGCCCTCGATCGCGCCTCCACCGTGCTCGAAGCCGCCACAAGGTAAGTGCGTTGGGTGACTCAGGTCCGTCTCTTACGTCGATGGGGCAGGAGTCACCCGCCCGTCCCGGGGTTACCTTACAGCACCGTAATCTGCAGCAAAACAGCATGGGTCGCCTCCGGATTGGTTCCGGCGTACAACGAACGAGCTATTACGTTCGTGCGTTCGTGGTATGTCCCGAATTGGAACCAACGCGCAAAATCTTCCCTAGAGACGGTAAAAACGTCCCACCTTTGGAGGCTCTTCCTTGGTTCATGATTTGGCAATTGCTTTGGTTTTCCTCTCCATGGTTATCGCTCCAGCCATCGTCGCCATGCGCGCCGACGCTGGAGAATAACCTTTTTGCCTGAACTCAGCCGATGGCGCACGCCCTCCCCGCGCCTGAGTCGACTCCGCCCAGAACGCCCCACACACCTACCCCAGTAACCGGAAAAGGCCGCCCTTATCAGGAGCGGCCTTCGCATTTGGACCTGCCACTATCGACGGCAGTAAACCGCCTATCCTCGCAAAGCCATCTGTTCAGTCATGATCTGCGTGAGGTCCGGCTTCTTCAAGCCGAATTCACTCTCGTTGAACTTATCCACCTTCGAAGACCAGTTCATCGAGCAGAACTTCGGCCCGCACATGCTGCAAAACGCCGCTTCCTTGTAGTAATCATCGGGCAGCGTTTCGTCATGCATGCTGCGCGCCGTCTCCGGGTCCAGCGAGAGCGCGAACTGCTTATCCCAGTCAAACGTATATCGCGCATGCGAAATCGCGTCGTCTCTATCTCTTGCTCCCGGACGGTGACGCGCCACGTCCGCCGCATGCGCCGCAATCTTGTACGCGATAATCCCGTCCTTCACATCCTTTTCGTTCGGCAGCCCAAGGTGTTCCTTCGGGGTGACATAGCAAAGCATTGCCGCGCCATGCCAGCCGATCATCGCCGCCCCGATTGCAGAAGTTATGTGGTCGTAGCCCGGCGCAATATCCGTCACCAGAGGCCCCAGCACGTAAAACGGAGCCCCATCGCAAAGCTCCACTTCCTTGTCCACCTGCAGCTTGATCTGGTCCATCGGAATATGCCCAGGCCCTTCGATCATCACCTGCACGTCGCTCTCCCACGCCCGCCGTGTCAGCTCGCCCAGCGTCTTCAGCTCCGCAAACTGTGCTTCGTCGCTGGCATCGGCCAGGCAGCCCGGCCGCAGTCCGTCGCCGAGCGAGTACGATACGTCATACTTCGCCATGATCGCCGTGATCCGGTCGAAGTTCGTATACAGAAAATTCTGCTTGTGGTGGTGCGTCATCCATTGCGCCATGATGGCGCCGCCCCGGCTCACAATCCCGGTAATCCGCTTCGCCACCAGTGGAATATACTCCACCAGCACCCCCGCATGGATCGTAAAGTAGTCCACACCCTGCTTCGCCTGCTCCTCGATCACCTCGAGATACACGTCGATGTTGAGGTCTTCCAGCCGCTTCACCCGGTTCAGCGCCTCGTACAGCGGCACCGTGCCGATCGGCACCGGGCTATGCCGCAAAATCTGCTCCCGAATCATCGGGATGTCCCCACCCGTCGATAGATCCATCACCGTATCGGCCCCATAATGCACCGCCGTATGCAGCTTCCTCAGCTCTTCATCCACGTTCGAGCTTAGTGCCGAGTTCCCGATATTCGCATTGATCTTGCACAGCGACTCCACTCCGATCGCCATCGGCTCCAGCTCCGGATGGTTGATGTTCGCGGGAATGATCATTGTGCCCTTCGCGACTTCGCTCCGCACCAACTCGGCAGAAATCTTCTCCTTCCTGGCGATGTAGAGCATTTCTTCGGTGACTACACCCAGCCGCGCAAAGTGCATCTGGCTCATGTTGGTGTCGCCGGTCCGTGCCGCTTCCGCCTTGCGTTTTGCGATCCAGGCCGCCCGTCCCGCCGGCACCGCATAGTCGTTGCCCTGCATACCCGCCTCAATCGCCAGACCCACACCGTTCGCCGTCAAACCCATCGCTCAGAACCCTCCACAACCATTCCACAAGCCGCTTGAACCGGCACATGGTATCGCACGAGTATACCCGTTCCACATCGAGCATCATCGACGCCGCCACACTGCCGGGCCCTGCCGTATCCTGCCTCGCTAAAATCGCACCACCAGCCCCGTACTCACAAACACAAGCACCGGCTTCGGCGCGCCCGGCACATCCGACACCGTCGATTGCTGTCCAATCCCCACCTCGATCGCCCGAAAGTCCACATGCGGCACAATCCCCGTATCGATCCCCCCGAACACCACGTACGTAAACTTGTTCGCATAGTGCGATCCCAGCGCCGCCGTCCCCGTATACTTCGTCCCACCGGTCCCGATCGATCCCTGCACATACGGCCGGAACGGAAGCACCGGCAGCTTGGCCGCCAGCCGCACGCCGCCCAGCACATCCCTGTAGTCGAAGCTGCTCCCCCGCAGCAGATCCCCGCGCACATCCACTCCCAGCCGCAGCGGGCCCACGTGCAGAAAGTCGTCGTACACCCCAATCCCGCCGCCATAAAAGAACGTGGTCTGCACCTCGTTCACAATCCCGTTGCTGTTCTCGTTCTGCGAGTCGTGCAGCAGGTCGAACTTCCCGTACACCGCCACCTGTCCCCGCGCCGCACCCGCCCAGCTCATCAGCCCCAACACACCCACCGCGCCCATCCAGCGTAGCTTCATCTGCACCCTCCCAAAAGCCTCAGCATACCCCAGCACCTGCCCTCCTCACATTGACTCTCTAGGCACAACCCGCCCGAGTTCCCTCAACCTCGCCCGGCATTTTCTTGTCAAGCCCCCAGGTCCCCGCGAAAACCTGCAACCCTATCAAATCAAACAGGATGCGCGCCAAAAATAGTTGGCATGTTTGCTCCCGCCGATCCGCTAAAATAGAAGCAGGACAAAGAGTTCCAAGGCAGACCGATTCCGATCACCTCTAAACTCCTCTCTTTCAAGATTTTAGCCACAAGCCCTTTGTTTTGAAGATTTTACCTTCCAGGCACCACCTATCCTCAACATTCCAGAGATTTTGCGCAAAGCAAGGGGTGGGGAGGGGTACCAGAGGATTCCGCATGCAGACCAAGGCCCCACGCAACATCATCATCGCCACCGTCATCATTCTCGCCGTCGTCGGCTGGCTCGCCTTCTCCGCGGCGGCCGATAACAAGAGCTACTACGTCACCATCTCCGAGCTGCAGGGCATGGGCGGCAAGGCTTACACGCGCCACCTGCGCGTGGCCGGCAATGTCGCGCCGGGCTCCATCAAGCGGGTAGGCACCAACGCCCAATTCACCCTGCTCGAGCAGGGCAAGACCCTCGACGTCGCCTACCAGGGCTCCGAGCCCCCGCCTGACACCTTCAAGGACGATGCCCAGGCTCTCGCCATCGGCACCTACGGCCGCGACGGCGTCTTCCACGCCACCCAGCTCCAGGCCAAGTGCGCCAGCAAATATGCACCCGCGCCCGGCAGCCGCCCACCCGCAGCGACCGCCGCCGCCGTCATCCCAGCGCAAGCCAGATAGCCGTCAGCTTAAAGCTGACCAGCTGTCGGCTCACCCAACCAGCCTTTAAGATTCTGGCCCCGGAGCCGAACATGCAGACTGAAACGCGGCCCTCCGAAGCTCCCCATTGCAGCCTCACTCCCGGCCTATCGCCCCACGCGCCGGCCGTTGCACTTTACAAGGTCGCCAAGATGTACGGTGCCTTCCCTGCCGTCCGCAACCTGACCCTTACGCTTGAGCGCAACACCATCACGGTGATCCTGGGGGAAAACGGTGCCGGTAAATCCACCCTGCTGCGCCTGCTCGCCGGCCTGGCCGCGCCGACCCACGGCAGCCTCAAAATCTTCGGCCTCGAGCCCCAGCAACTGCGCGGCAAGATTGCCTACATGTCGCACGCCCCCATGCTCTACGACGAGCTTTCCGCGCGCGAAAACCTCGACTACTTCGCTACTCTGCACAAAGCGGCCGACGACTGTGGATGTGCCGCCAGCCCCGAAATGGCACTGCGGGCAGTCGCGCTTGACCCGCATCTCGCCCGTCCCGTAGCCCAATATTCACAGGGCATGCGGCAACGCGCCTCGCTAGCTCGCGTCCTCCAGACCGACCCCGAGCTGCTCCTGCTCGACGAGCCTTTTTCGAACCTCGACGTCCATTCCGCCCAGGCCATCGTCGAGCTGCTGGCCGACTTTCGCACCTGGCCCAGCCCGCGCGGCCGAACCATCGTCCTGACCACGCACCAGGCCCACCTCGCCACACCCATCGCCGACCAGGTGCTGACCATGCAGCGCGGCAGCCTGCTCGCATGAAAGCACCCTCAAAAACCAACGCCGCACGCCTGCTCGACAGCCTCAACATCGCCTACGAACTCCGCCCCTATGAGGTGGACCTGGACGACCTCAGCGCGCCCAGCGTCGCGCGCAAAATAGGCATGCCGGCCGAGCAGGTGTTCAAGACCCTGCTCACCGAATCGAGCGAAGGCGAGCATTTCTTCGCCGTCATTGCCGGCGATCAGGAGCTTGACCTGAAGAAGCTCGCCCATGCCGCGGGTGTAAAGAAGCTCGAGATGGCCAGCCTGAAACAGGTTGAGCCGCTCACCGGCTACATTCGCGGAGGCGTCACAGTGTTCGGCGCCAAAAAGCCATTCCCAACCTTCGCGGACGAGACGATCGAGTTGCACGACACCATCAGCGTCTCGGCCGGCCAGCGTGGCCTGCAAATCATCCTCAGCCCGGCAGACTATCTACGAGTGACAAACGCCACCGTCGCCGATCTCAGCAAAGCCGTGGCCCGGCTATGACGTTCCTGGCCCACACCTTCGCCCACTTCCGCAAGGATCTCCGCCTGGAGTGGCGGTCCCGCGACGCCCTCACCGGCATGCTTTTCTTCTCGCTGCTCGTGGTCATCGTCTTTTCGTTCGCCTTCGATCCCACCGCGGCCGTCTCGCGCCAGATCTCGGGCGGCATTTTGTGGATGGTGCTGCTGTTCGCCGCCGTCACCGCCCTCAATCAGTCGTGGCTGCGCGAGCAGCGCAACCACGTGCTCGACGCGCACCGCATGGCCCCGTCCTCGCCGGCTTCGCTCTTCCTCGGCAAGTCGTTGGCCAACATGGCGTTTGTTTCGGCGGTCGAGCTTATCCTGGCGCCGCTGTTTGCCATCTTCTACAACCTGCACCCGCTCGGCCAGGGCTGGCTGCTGCTGCTTGTGCTGCCGCTCGGCACCTGGGCGCTCATCATCAACGGAACCTTCTTTGCCGCGCTCAGCCTGCGTACCCGCAACCGTGAGCTCATGCTTCCGCTCGTGCTCTTCCCCATCTCCATCCCGGCATTGCTCGCCATGGTGCAGGCCACAACCAACATTCTCACCGGCGATTTCGAGCCCAACCTGTGGATCAAGCTGCTGATCGGCTACGACATCGTATTCACCACCGTTTCCCTGCTTTTGTTCGAAACCATCCTCAACGCCGAGTAGTCCAATCGAGAAGAAAGGAAATAAACTAGAGCCATGGAGTATCCAGCGCAGCCCGCATCCTCGACCTCCCGTTTCGGTGCCGGCTTCCTCCTTGGCGGCGCCTGGCTCCTGCTCTCGCTCGCACTGCTGGCCAATGGCTTCCACAAAGCGCTGTTCGTCGCGCCTACCGAAGCCACCATGGGCAACATCCAGCGGATCTTCTACTGGCACGTTCCCTCGGCCATCCTGGCGCTGGTCTTCCCGTACGTCAATTTTGTGGCTTCGCTGGTCTTTCTCTACCTGCGCCGACGCAATCCGCTGGCCGCGCTTACGGCCGATGCCGTCGCCGTTGCCGCCGCGGAGGTCACACTCGTTTTTGCCTCCATCGGGCTCGCCACCGGCATGTTGTGGGGCCGTCCGGTGTGGGGCATCTGGTGGACGTGGGACGCGCGCCTCACCTCGTTCCTGCTGCTCTGGCTGCTGTATGTCGCGTACCTGATGACGCGGCGCCTTTCTGTTTCAGGTCAGACGTCCACGCTTGGCGCAGTTATTTCGGTTTTTGCCGCGGTGGATGTACCGATCGTCTATTACTCCATCCGCTGGTGGCGTACGCAGCACCCTTCACCGGTGCTCACGGGCGACGGCGAGTTGGACCCCACCATGCGCCACATCTTCGGTGTCAACGTGCTGGCCTGGGCTTGCTGGGGCTTTATGATCCTCGCCTTCCGCTACGCGCTCGAGCGCAAGCGCCAGCGCGCCGAGCAGGCCGCTACGTTACGTGCCCTCGAAGCGGGAATTTACGACGACCCGACAGTTCACTCACATGGGGGGCCAAACAATGCGTTTTGACGGATTCAACACCATGGAAGGCCGGCACCTGGTCTTCGCCTACGCCGCCGTCATGCTCATCCAGGGTGGCTATTTCGCCTGGGTCGCCGCGCAGTGGCGCAAGCTCAGCGCGCAGGAAAAATCAGCGAAGCCGGTATAGTTGCCCAACCGACTTCGCTGTCCGAGGAGTTTCGCAGATGATGTGGCTCGTCTCGCGACAGGGGCCACGTCACTCCTAACGAACACGCTGCCCTGCCAGAAGTTTCGACTCGTGTCGCTAATAAGCCCTGCAGAGCAAAAGCAAAAGCAGATTCCCTGCGAGAATGACAACAAAAGAGCTAAGGTGTCCTAGACTCGGAGTTGTGACACCGCGCAACCTTCAAAGCCTGCTTTCTGTGCTCGTCTCAACCAGCCTGCTTGTCTCGGGCTGCCGTCACTCCAGCTTTCCAGACTTTCCCGAAGGCTACCGTGAGTTCGCCTATGTAGCCAACGCGGGCTCGAACACGGTTTCGATCCTCGACCTCGTCTACCTGCGCGCCGACCGCACGATCCAGGTGGGCAGTACGCCAATTGCCCTCGCCGGCAACCCGAAGCGTAACGAAGTTTACGTGCTGAACGCGCAGCCCGAGTCGCCGAACGGATCGCTGTCCATCATCGATACGAACCGCAACCAGGTGGCTGGCACGATTGCGCTGCATCGCAACCCGACCGCCCTTACCATCGACGCCCAGGGCAAGCGCGCCTATGTCGTCAACACCGGTTCGAACACGGTCTCGGTTGTCGACCTGGCGGCGCGGCGGCAGCTTACCTCGTCGGCCACGGGAGACAAGCCTTCCGGCATCCGGATGGCGCCGGATGGCCGTACGCTTGTCGTCACCACTGCCGGCAGCGGCACGGTGATGCTCTTCAACGTCACCGCGTCCGGCATCGCCGCCCGAACCACCATTCCTGGATGCCCGGGCGCCACCTCGCCGGTTATCCTGCCGGATTCCTCGAAGACGTTTGTGGCCTGCGCGGCCGGCCACCAGGTGCTGGCTATTTCGCTTGCGGCCGACCCGGCCACGTGGAGCGCCCGCCAGGATGCGACGCTGCTCAAGGACCACCTGGTGGCTGTGCTCGACGTAGGTGAGAACCCGGCCAGCCTGACCATGAAGCCGGACGGCGGCGAAGTGTTTGCCTCGGACGCCGCCGCCAACGCGATTTCCGAAATCGCAACGAACACGAACGAGGTTGGGAATACGCAGCGGATCGGCAACCATCCGACGCAGGGCATTGTGTCGGCGGATGGCTCGACCCTGTGGGTGGCCGATTCGGGTGCGGATTCGGTGTCACTCTACTCGATTGAGGATGGCAAGCTGCTGACCAATCTGCGGACCGGCGCAAGCCCTTCCGCGCTGGCGTTTTCGGCGGAAGAAAACCTTGTTCTCGCCACCGACAAGGGGTCGGGCGACGTCGCGCTGATCCGCACGACGACGCAGCAGGGGTCGGCCGCGCTGTTTACGATGATGCCCGCGGGCATGTTGCCGAGCGCGATCGTGGTTAAGGCGATGCAATCGCAGAAGTAAGCGACGCCATGGCAGGGCCTCTTGTTGTCATTCTCAAAGGGAATCTGCGGTTGCCTTGGCCGTTGTTCGTTCTGCTTCCCGCTTGCCCCTTGCAAGCGGGCAAAATAAGTCAAAAGCAGATTCCCTGCGGGAATGACAACAAGGGGGCAAGAGAGGTCTTGATCTGAAGGTATTCGCTACTACTGCGTTTGCGCCGCCTCACGCGCCGTCTGCAGGGCGTGCTGGGTGGCAGAAAAGTGAGCGCCCGCGAGCAGCATCAGGCCGGAGATGAAGGCCCACATCATAAGCCCGACGGCGGTCGAAAATGGTCCGTAGACTGCATTGAAATCCAGCTTCGGCAGCGCCAGCACATACAGATACTTGGCGACTTCCCAGCTGAGACCGACCACGACAGAGGTGGGCAGAACGGCGCGGGCGGGAATCTTGCGGTGTGGCAGGATCCAGTAGATGAGGAAGAACATGAGGATGCCGGCGATGATGGCGAAGACCTCCAGCACGCTGCGCGCCAGAAAGCGGAAGACGATGTTGTCGGTATGCTCGAAGAAGATCCAGCTCATAAGCGTGTGCTGGCCCGCGGTAGCCGCCACCGAGCCAAGCACCAGCATGCCGACCGCGGCCGCAAGCCCGAGCGAGACCACCTGGTTTTCCAGGTAATTGCGATGCTTCTTGACGCCCCAGACTTCGTTCAGCGCGACTTCAAGCGGCAGAAAGACGCCCGTAGACGTGATAAGCAGCATGAAGACAGAGAACAACTGTGTGGCGCGATGCGGATGCACCAGCACAGCCATATTGCGGTACACGTAGGCGCCGCCGACAGGAAGCAGCGCGCCGAGCATGTCGCGGATGGCATCTGCCATCGCGGGCGAGTGGAAGAACTTCTCGGTGATGGTAATGATGAGCACGATGAAGGGGAAAAGCGAAAAGATGACGTTAGCCGCGACACTGAACGCGTAGGTGTGAACCTCGGTGCCGGAGAGGAAACGGAGCAGTTCTTTGGTCTGCGGCCACCAGCCTTCGGGGACGGAAGGTTTCACCGCCTTGATCGGCTTTGTTTCGGAGACGATTTGGCCGGCGGGTTCGGCCACCGCTGGCTTGAGGCCGGCTTGAGAATCGACAGGATCGACCGGCCGGTCCTTCACTCGCTGCCGCACGGTCTTCGAGAAGATCGACATGCTTTCGATGCTACCAACCTCAGGGCTGCTCGGGGCGTTCGGCGAGCTTTTTGAGCGCCCAATGTGCACTCTCGGCAAGCACTGGGTCTTCGCCCGCGGCCCACTCACGCAGCCGCGGCACAAAGCGCGCTTCTCCGCTGTTGCCCATCGCGACGGCAACGTTTCTCAGCAGGCGGTGGCGTTTGGTGCGCTCGAGCGGCGAGCCCGCAAACTGCTGCCGGAAGCCGGCTGCATCCAGCCCGGCCAGCCAGTCGAGCGAAGGATTGACCAGCTCCTGCCGCACGGCCAGACCTGGCTTGACGCTTACGGGCGAACGGCCGTTCCAGGGGCAGACGTCCTGGCAGATGTCGCAGCCGAAGACCTGCCGGCCCATGCCTTGGCGCAAGTCTTCGGGCAGGTCGCCCTTTTTCTCGATCGTCAGGTAGGCGATGCAGCGCGAGGCATCCATTTCCCGCGGGGCTACCAGGGCACCGGTCGGGCAGGCGTCGAGACAGCGGGTGCAGCTTCCGCAACGGTCGGGAGCTTCGAGCGCAACAGCTTCCGCCGGAACTTCGAGCGAGGTGACCATGACGGCCAGCAGGAGCCACGAACCCCACTCCTGATTGAGCACGCAGGTGTTCTTGCCGATCCAGCCGACGCCGGCGCGGGCGGCGAAGTCGCGCTCGAGCAAGGGCCCGGTATCGACGTAGCTGCGGGTCTCGCAGGCGGTGAGGGTATGCAGTTGGGCCTCGACGGCGCGCATGCGGAGGAGCAGTTCGTCGTGGTAATCGGTGGCCTCGCCGTGCTCGCGACCGAGCCAGGCATAGCGACCGATCCAGCCGGCGTTCGGCGATGAAGGTTGCAAGGAAGAGGGGCCGCCCAGGTTGTAGTGGAAGCCGCAAACCACGATGGAGCGGGCCCAGGGCATGGCCACCCGAGCCGAACGCCGGAGCAGTTCGCCACGATCGTCACGACGCTTCAGGTAGTCCATTCCGCCTGCGCGGCCCTGGTCGATCCAGTCTTCGAGCCGCGTCGCGGTGGGCTCGCTGGCGGGATCGGTCGACGCAGGCGCGGCCGCGATGCCGCAGAGCTCAAAGCCGGCGGCAAGGGCCTGTGCGCGTATGGCGGCGATCGACTCGAGCGTCCAACTGTCCATGATGCAAGGGTAAACTGAGCTTGTAAAGCAAACACGGGAAAGCTAGAATAGAGCGAAGCGGAGAGATGGCAGAGCCCGGTTTAATGCACCTGACTCGAAATCAGACGTACCTTTACGGGTACCGGGGGTTCGAATCCCTCTCTCTCCGCCATACCGTTTCTAAACCCCTTGCAAAATTAAAACTTCCGAGCTAACCCCCGCAGATTGAGCGGTGTAGGTTTTACACGAACGTGAAGTGTTTGTGAGTGTCTTTATGAGCTTTTCACACTAATCCAGTAGGAGTCATCCGAGGCCAGGAAAGCGGCGGTGCAGGCAGATTTCCTGCGGGAAAACAACAAGAAGCAATCGAGGCTAGCAGCCGGGGCCGGCTTTGGCGGTGATAAGGCCATTGGTAACGGTAAGGCTGCAGGCACCGTGTGGATTGGTGGTCGGGAGGGTAGTGGTCAGGCCTCCGCTGGATTGCAGCCAGGGGCTCCAGTGGCCTTCGAGCTGGTTGCGAGTCCAGCTCTGGCTTGCTCCGGCGAGAGAGTAGAGAAGCTGCACGGTGAGCCTGGGCGTGGGGCCGCAGAGCACGGAGAGGATGCCGGACGAGGGCGCACCCGTGGGGGCGTGCGTAGGATTGGTGAGGGTGTAGGTGCCGCAGCGGGTAAGGCCGTCGAGGTCGGCATTGGTGAGAGGGAGCGAGGTATCGGCGAGGATGGGGCCGGCGCTATCGATAGGAACAAGGGGCTGGCGGGTGCCGCCGGTGGTGGCTCCGGGGCCGAAGCCCGATCCGAAACCGCAGCCGCGGAAGGTGCAATAGAAGATGTTGATCTGGGGAGCGGCGGGCTCGGTGATGGCGTCGACTTCGGGGTTGGCGTCTGTGTGCCGGGCGAAGAGCTGGAAGGAGCCGTTGCCGTAGATGTATTCCTGGGGGAAGCCCATGCGGAAGTTGGTGCCGTCCCACAGGATTTTTGGATTGTTGGCCTGGAGCTGCTTGTTGGCAAAAGGGGTGGCCTGCAGGACAAAGCCGGCGGTCAGCATGGGCAAGAGTACCTGGTCGGAGGCGCCGGCGTTGTAGGTGGCGAGGCCGCCGGTGTTGGCGACGAGGCCCTGCAGGTTGATGCCGGACGAGGCGTCGGACCAGTAAAGGTAGCCCTGGCCTTCGCCTTCGATATTGACCAGCGAGGCGCGGAATTGGGCGTTGGTGAGCGAGAGGACGCGGGAGGTGGGGCCCTTGGAGTTAGAATGGAGGCTCCAGGTGCCGGCGTAGACATCTGCCTGGCCGGCGGCCGTCCCTTCAAACGACAGGCAGAACTGGCCGGGATAGACGTCGCACTCGCCCTCGAAAACGATGCGTCCGAAGGAAACGGTGCCGCCGTTCGAGCCGAGCAGGCGCAGGCCCTTGGTGTTGTTGGCAAAAGAAATATTGAGCATGTGGGTGCGCTCGGAGTAGCCCAGCCAGGACTGGCGATCGTTATCGAGCAGAAGGCCGGCCGACGTGGGATTTGTGAAGCCGGTGATGGTGAGGTTCTGGTATGTCATCCAGATGCGCGAGTGCTGGTGGATGCCGTTGATGGCACGGGTGTTCCCTTCCGCATTGGCGAGGATGCAGTTCTGGATGCTGCCGGTGGGCGAGTCCGAATTTTGCGGGGCGACGTCGATGGCATCGCCCGCACCCGTGAAGAGGAGCGTGGCGTTATGGCAGTCGAGCGTGACGAAAGGGGTAGGCGGAAGCTGGATTTTGGTGGCGAAAGTGTGGACGCCAGGGGGAACGTCGATAGTGCAGGCCTGGCGGCAGGCAGCGACCTGAGTGTTGAGGGTTGCGCCGAGATCCTGCTGGGTATGGGCTCGGGGTACGGCGGCAACGGAGAGAAAAAGCAGGAGCAGGAGGAAGCGGAACATGGCTTAGTGTAGCGGCCTTGAGCAGATTAGCTGATGGGTGAAGGACAGCAACAGCAAATGCAACCGCAGATCCCCTTCGGGAATGACAACAAGAAACGTAAGCGCGCCTCATACCAGAAAGGTGGTCTTGTCGCGGGGGCGGGGCTAGCGCCAGCTTACGGCGAGGTGCCAGCGGAGGCCGCGCTCTTCGGTCTTGCGCAAAACGCGCTGGTAGTCCTCGAGCTCTTCAAGAACCTGCGGGCCCTCGGTGCCGAGCTTGTGCGGTTCGTCGCGGAGCGCGACGATGAGGGCTTCGATGGTCTCGAGGCCTTCGGAACCGAAGTACCACTGGGGCGGCAGGAGTGTGCGGCCGGCAGTCTGACTGCCGGCACCCTCTTCGATGAGGAGCGACATGGAAGTTTCGTCGGCGGAGAAGAAGTCGATGAGAGGACGGACCTTGAGCGAAAGCGCGAGCTTTTCGATTTCGTCGACGTAACGGGCAAGCGCGCGGCCGTTGACGAAGATGTCGAAGCCGGGATCTTCCCCTTCGACGACGATGTACATGGAGGCTGCCATAGGTGGAGTGTACCGCCCACAGCGCCGGGCTGGAAGAGGCTAAAGGGTTGGAAAAGAGATGCACTTTAAGGGTTCAGGCAGCAGGTGCGGGCTCGCGGAGCAGGGCTATACTGCCGCCGGCGACGAGCAGGGCGCCGAGGCCGATGGTCCAGCTAAGACCGGGGCGTGCCATCAGGAAGCTTTCGGTGACCGCGATCAGCAGGGCAAGTAGATAGCGGGCGGAAAAAGCGACCGGCGTAAAGCGCGGAAGGAGCCAGATCGTGAGAAGGATGAGAGGAACATCAAGAAGGAAAAGACGAGCCGCGGCGAAGGCTATGGCAGAGGCGGCAAACGGCGGAAGCGGCTGCCAGTCAAGCCACGAGAAAACGAGACAAACTACGGTGGCCGCGGCACAGATGAGCGAGGCCGCGCGCAAGGTGGAAAGGCCGGAAAGTGCCTCATGCAGCTTGATAATCGCAAAAGCCGAGACGAGGGCGAGCCCAACCATAAGGCCAAGCCAGAGCTTGCCGGCGGGAGACGCGGGAATTGCGTAGGAGAGCAGCAGCGCCGACCCGCCAAGGCCGGCGAGCGCAGGCAGAAGAAGCGCGAAAGGTCCTTGATCTGCGCCGAAGCCGGTGCGACGCTGTGCCTGCAGGAAGACGATGGCCGCCGGGAGAAGAGCGAAAACCAGGAACTGCGTGGGTCCGGAGACATGGCCGGACGCGCCCGCGAAGGCCACCGGCAGAGCAGCTGAAAGGATGCCGCCCCAGACGGCGATCGGCCACCCACCCCATCTGCCCGACGTGCGCAGGGCGAGAAGTGCAAACAGCAGGCTCAGAAGGCCCAGCCGGACGCCTGCACCGAGTAGACCGGGAAGTGGATCGTTTACGGGTACGGCGCTATCGAACACCGGAGCCGTACCGGCGAGCAGACAAAGCGCGGCAAAGGCAAGCCATGCTTGGCGGTTCACGATGCCTCCCGATCGCATGGAAACTCAAAAGGGCCACGCCGAAGCGCGACCCTTTCTGGAGATGATGCGAGCCGTTTAGCTCTGTGGAGGACGATTGCCGCCACCGCTGTTGCCTCCGCCACCCTGGCCGGGACGACGGCCGCCGCGGCGACGACGTCCGCCTCCACCGGGACGGCGATCGCCGCCGGCTCCAGGGGCTACGTTGCGGGGCGCGATGCCCGGCTGGCCGACGCCAACAGGTTGCGCATCGGCGCGATTGAAGTTGGGCTCGTCCTCTTCGCCTTCGTCCTCACCTTCCACATCCTCGTCGTCGAGGTCGTCTTCGACGTCGTCGGCGAGGGGTGTGGGGGCTGCGGCGGCCGGTGGCGCGTAGCTGGGTTGCGCGCTACGGCCACCTTCGCGGCTGGGGTCAGGCGCTGCGGGCAGGCCGAGCTTTTCACGCTGCTCGCGTAGAACCGCCTTGCGCGAGAGCTTGATGCGGCTGCCTTCGATGGCCAGCACCTTGACCAGGATCTGATCGCCTTCGCGCAGCTCGTCCTTGACTTCCTTGACGCGGTGCTCGGCGATTTCGGAGACGTGGAGCAGACCGTCAGTGCCCGGGAAGATTTCCACAAAGGCGCCGAACTCCGCAAGACGAACGACCTTGCCGAGGTAAGTCTTGCCGATCTCGGGGGTGGCGGTAAGATCGGTGATCATCTGGATGGCGCGGCTCAGACCGTCTGCATCGCTTGAGGCGACGTTGACGCGTCCGGTATCGTCGACATCGATCTTGACGCCGGTCGCGTCAATGATGCCGCGGATGACCTTGCCGCCGGGGCCGATGAGGTCGCGGATTTTGTCGGTGGGGATCATGATGGTGTGGATCCGGGGCGCGAAGGCGGACTTCTCTTCGCTGGCCGCGGCGATGGTTGCGTCCATGGTGTCGAGCAACTCGAGACGGCCGCGACGGGCCTGCTCAAGCGCTTCACGCATGATCTGGGCAGTGATGCCCATGATCTTGATGTCCATCTGGAGCGCAGTGATGCCCTTGCGGGTGCCCGCTACCTTGAAGTCCATATCGCCGTAGTGGTCTTCGGCGCCGGCGATGTCGGTGAGGACGGCATACTTCTCGCCTTCCTTCACCAGGCCCATGGCGACCCCGGCCACTGCACCCTTGAGGGGAATGCCGGCGGCCATGAGGGCGAGCGATGCGCCGCAAACGGTGGCCATCGAAGAAGAGCCGTTCGACTCGAGGATGTCCGAGACGACGCGCAGGGTGTAGGGCGACTCATCTTCCTTGGGCAGCACAGCCTCGATGGCGCGCCACGCGAGGGCCCCGTGGCCGATCTCGCGGCGACCGACGCCGGTCATGCGGCCGGTTTCACCCACCGAGAACGGGGGAAAGTTGTAGTGGAGCATGAAGCGCCGTTTCTGCTCGCCTTCGTAACTTTCCATGCGCTGGGCGTCGTCGGTCGTCCCCAGGGTGGCCGAGACCAGCGCCTGGGTTTCGCC
Source organism: uncultured Granulicella sp. (assembly GCA_964282835.1). GTDB lineage: Bacteria > Acidobacteriota > Terriglobia > Terriglobales > Acidobacteriaceae > Edaphobacter. The sequence continues at coordinate 1,981,270 of OZ196157.1, read as the reverse complement.
GCGGGTGAAAAGGGCGGAACCGTGAACACGGGGCAGAACGCCGATTTCGACGGTCACCTGGCGAATCTGGTCGAAGGCGCGGTGATCGGGGCGGATGCGGTCGTTGAGCACCTGGTCGCGGAAGATATTTTCGCGCATGAGCTCAAAGTACTTGCTGAGCTTTTTGCCGGCGTGTGCATCGCCCTCGGGCAGGTCCTTCTTGAGCTCGTCCTTGATCTCCTTGACTTTGGCGTAGCTGTCGAACTTGGGGTACTTCTGAGTGTTCAGCGCATCGGCGAGACGCTCGCCCGCCTTCGCGGTCAGCGCGGTCATGTATTCGCCGTCAAGCTCGACGGGCTTGACCTCGCGCTTGGTCTTGCCGGCCAGCTTGACGAGCTCTTCGATGGCGGCGCAAATCTTTTTGATCTCTTCGTGGGCAAACTCGATGGCGGCGACAACGTTCTCTTCCGAGATCTCTTTCGCGCCCGATTCGACCATCACGATGCCGTCTTTGGTGCCGACGACCATGATGTTAATAGAGCCGGCTTCACGCTCGGTGTAGGTCGGGTTGACGATGAACTGGCCGTCGACCATGCCGACGCGCACAGCGCCCACCGGGCCATGAAACGGAATGTCGGAAAGCGCGAGCGCGCAGCTGGCACCGTTGATGCCGAGGACGTCAGGGTCGTTCTGCTTGTCGGCCGAGTAGACGAAGGCGACGACCTGGGTTTCGTTGCGGAAAGCTTCGGGAAAAAGTGGACGGATCGGGCGATCGATCTGGCGGCTGGTGAGGACTTCCTTTTCGCTGGGCCGGCCTTCGCGCTTGATAAAGCCGCCGGGAATGCGGCCGCCGGCATAGGTGAATTCACGGTACTCGACCGTGAGGGGAAAGAAGTCGATGCCCTCTTTGGGGTCGGGCGAGGCCACAGCCGTGCAAAGAACGGCGTTGTCGCCGGAGGTGGTGAACGCGGCACCGGAGGCCTGCTTGGCCATCCGTCCGGTTTCGAATTTGATCTGCTTGCCGCCGGCAAGCTCTACGGTTACGTCATGCTTCATGGGGCGCCTCTATTTTCTTCGTCATTGTGGGAGTCTGGGCAGCGTCATCGCGGGTGAGCCCGGACGAGCGTCAGCGCATCGCGTGCGGCGGCCCTTGAAGGCTGCGGCACGAAGGCGCGTCAAGGTGTGTGGGAGAGTCGGACTTGCCTATGGAAGCGATGCGACGGGCAAGTGCCACGCAAAAACCCGCCCCGATCACCGGATTCACTCGCAGATTTGTGAAGACTTCTGTAAGTAAACTCACGCTGATGGGACGGGCCGTGCTTGCTTCCATGCAATCGGATCCTGGCTCTTCGACTTCCTTAGTGGAAGTCGGCTGAGTAGCTCGCGCGGCATTCGAGCATCCGAAGTCGCGCGGCGTGCCTTGCGGCGGCTTACTTACGGATGCCCAGCTTGGCGATGACCTCGCGATACCGGTCCGCGTCAACCTTCTTCAGGTAGTCAAGGAGACGACGGCGCTTGCTTACGAGCATCAAGAGCCCGCGGCGCGATCCATGATCCTTCTTGTGGGTCTTGAAGTGCTCGGTCAGTTCGCCGATGCGCTCGCTCAAAATCGCAATCTGGACCTCGGGGCTACCCGTGTCTGAGTCGTGCGTCCGGAACTTCTCGATAATGTCAGTTTTCTTTGCGGTTGCCAGCACAGCGGTACGTACTCCTGATCTTCTATTCCACTCTCAAAGTGTTCTTCCAAAGGATACCACTGAATTCATTTCGCCGGCGCAGCGAAAAGCCCGCATCCGGGTGCAGATGCGGGCCTTGGCCGGGACTTAGCTGTGCAGGTACTGCGAAAGGAACTCGAGCGTACGCCCGCGGGCGACGCCTGCCTGGGCTTCACGGTACTCCTTGCGTGCGGAGTTATAGAAGGCGTGGCCGGCATCCGCGTAAAGATAAAGCGGCACCTCGGGATGGGCGGCCTTAACGGCTTCTACCTGGTCTTCCTTGATGTGATCGTCATCCGAGCCGATATGGACCATGACGGGGCAGGAAAGCGTTTCGTCGGCCACCTTGCCCACGCCACCCGGATAAAAGGCGACGGTGCAGGCGGGCGTCATGCCTTCGCTGGGGCCGCGCGTCGCCGAAAGCCAGCTCATCAGCCCGCCATAGCAGAAGCCAACCACGGCTACGTCCTTGACGGTCTTCTTCGCTTCGGTAAAGGCGGCGGCGACGTCCTTGAGCGCGGATTCGGTGCTCAGAAGCTGGTAGAGCGCGAAAGCTTCCACCATGTCGACGCCGGAGTAGCCGAGTTCGATATCGCGCTTGAAGCGGTCGAACAGCGCGGGCGCGATGGCCAGATAGCCCTGGGCGGCAAAGTCGTCGGCCACACTGCGAATGGAAGGGTTGACCCCGAAAATTTCCTGAACCACTACGACAGCGCCCTTGGGTGTGCCCTGCGGCTTGACGATGTAGGCACCCAACTCGTGCCCGTCGCTGGCCGTAATCTGCGTCATTATGCTCATCCTTCTCCTCCGGGGCTGAACCCCACCCCTCAAGACTAACGCGCGCCAATCACCGCAGGGTGACAGGCGCGCGTTTCTACGGAAAAAGTAGCATTAATAAGTTTGGCAAACCATGCAGCCAGTCGCCTGGTCTTTCAGGTAAGCTCCGCCATTGGCCGCATAGTGACAGATCTGCGCCTGATGCGCATCGTCGCAGTTCCTGCCCAGGCCCGCCCGTCCGGATGGATTGCCGCTCGTGCCGGCGCCGGGCGTTTTATAGGGATTCAGCTTCGGCATCGTGGGCGCATTGATCGTGGTCGTCTCGGCCAAATTTTCGGCAAGCTGTTGCGGCACCTGGCCGCGCTGAAACACCGAGCCGCCGTTCATCAACTGGCCGTTGCGCACCTGCATCTGCCACTGCATGGTTCGCTGGATACCCTGCACGGGTGTGCAGCCCATGCCGGGCGTACAGTCCTGCGTCGGCGCTCCACCCTTTACCTGCACGGTCGTCTGGTACTGGCCCAGTCCCGCCGGGCGCGCCTCGTAAGATCCCCAACGCTGAGTCACACTCCCGTTATGGCGTCCTCCCTGGGTATACGCGACCATGCGGTACGAGCCATCCTGGCCGAACGTATACCAGGTCTGGTTCGTGCCGCCCTGTCCATCCTGCACTCGCGAGGTCCACGTCCCTATGATTCCGTTATCGCTGCCCTGGCCGGCCGCGTGCTCCGCGTTGAACATCGTTCCGGCAAGCATCGCCACGCACATCCCGAATGCCGCCAACATCCGCTTTACTGAAAAACTTGTCATCGTCTCACCCGCGCCTGCAAGGATTGGCCTGCCATGCCCATACCGCGCAGGCTGCCGACCGAATCCCTCACGCAGGATTGAGAAAGGTTCACGAGTGTTGCTTAGGGAAGATCTAATCAAGTCCGAGGCATTCCCTCGGCGGTTTAAACCGCGTTGTTGGTTTTGCACTTACGACGGGACTAAAGTCCCGCCCTTTCAAGACGCAGCCTTGATCAGAATTGCTTAGTCTTTTCTGCCCTCAGCAAGACGCATCATGGCGCCCAGCCAGCGGAGAAAGCGCACGAACTGGCCGCGCTCGACCACCGCGAGATGCAGAAAGTCGCCTGCTTTGAGCGTAGCCGCCGGTTTGCCGCTGTAGGTCTCCATGCGCCAGCGCAGGTATTCACTCCGCCAGGGACGCCAGCGCGAGCCCGCGGTCGATGCCCAAAAGAATCTGACCGCGCTGAGGAGAGAACCGAACATCTACCCAGTATAGGCAGGCTGCGGGATAGGCGGGAGATCACTTTAGATAATCGAAGAGGTTGGTCTTGTTGTACGAACTCAGTACGCCGAGAAGAGCCTGATCCTGCACCTCGGCCGATTGCAGGCCGGTGGCCACCTGGGCCGTATCCGCAGAAAGCAGGCTGCTCTGCTGTGCTTCCAATTGCGCCTGCTGCGAGCCGGCGTAGCTCGCGGTTGTATTCAGCCGGCTTAGTGAAGCATCGATCGTACTGCGCTGCACGGTGACAACGCCCAGCGCAGAGGAAAGGGCAGAGCTGTCGGCCGTGACGGATGCCGTCCTGCCGGCACCCAGATCGCTCACGAGTTGATTGAGCGTTGCCAGAAGATTGCCCCCGGGCGCGGTGAAGACGCTACTTCCCGTAACGTTCAGGGGCACGGTCTGGCCGTCGGGCGTCTGCGCGGATTGAAGCACCTGATCTCCGTTGTAGGTCGCCTTCGCTGGATCGCTTGAGTTATCGAGCGTAAATGGTTTTGTGTTCCCGGCACTCCCACTGAACACATAGCTTCCCTGATAGCTCGTGTTAGCCAGAGAAAATATATTATCTCGAATATTGGCGACCTGTTTCCCGATTGCAGCCAGATTACTTGCGCTCAGCGTTCCATTGCCCGCACTGACGGCCAGACCGATGGCTGAGGTAACCTGGGAAACAACTTCTCCCAGGGCCGAATCGGAAACCTGCAACAAGCTTTGATTTGTACTTGAGCTTGCAATGAAGGCGTCAAGACTGCTCAAAGAGCTGGAAAGCAGTACGTTCGAGCTTGCCGCTACGGGATCGTCGGAAAGCGTGGTGACGCGCAGTCCGCTCGAGAGCTCGTTGGTTAGCTTCTGCTCCGCCGCGCTCGAGGCGGCAAGCGACTGCGTCAGGACTTTTGCGTAATCAGGATCGTAGCCCAGCATGCGACTTACTCCCGACTTACTCCTCAGGAGTAAGTCTGTTCTTCACCCAGGTTGATCGAATCCGTCAGCAAGGTGTTGACAATGGCGAATACCTTGGCGGCTGCATCGTAGGATTGCTGATACTGGGTCAGGTTGGCGGCCTCGGCATCGAGCGAAACGCCGGATAGTGCGTCCCGCTGCGTGGTGAGCTGGGTGAGCGTCGCCGTCTGCGCGGCGTTTTGTTCCTGCACACCCGCTGAGGCTGTGCCGACATCGCCGAGAAGCGCTGCAAGTTGTCCGGCGATGGTGGTGCCTGATTGATCCGTGCCATTTGCCAGGGCTGCCAGCACGTTTGCGTTGGTGCTTCCAAGCGACCCTTCTCCGACGCCTGCAGAGGCTATGGCATCCGGCCCCGTGGCCGCCACGCTGATTGCTGCCGCAGCGCCAGTCGCGCCTGGCGTAGTGGCAAAGATGGCCGCGCCGGGATTGCCGTTTCCATCCAGCCCGGCTTCGTTCTGCGTATTGACAGCCGTAGCGAGGCGGTAAGCCACCTGATCGAGCGATGCCTGGATTGCCGGTAAATCCGTGTTCTGGGCCTGCAACTGTCCACCGATACTGCCGCCGGCAATTGTGCTGCTGATGTCGGTTCCATTGGCGCTTTCGATCGCGACCGTGCCCCCAGTATGTACCGCCTGCAGGCTGTAGGCGGTGGACCCGGCAACGAGGACCGCGCCGCCTGTGGTGGTCAGCGTAAGACCATTGTGCTCGGTTGAAATCTGGCTGAGCCCGACGTACTGTGAAAGCTGCGCGATGGCCGCCTGACGCTGGTCTTCGAGCGCACCCGCATCGGCGTTGGGGCTGCTTTCGCCGATCTGCGTGTTCAATTGCGCGATCGTTGTGGTAAGCAAGTTGACGGCGGAAACGGAACTGCTGAGACCGCCGCTGAGGGAAGTCTGGACCGACGCAAGCTGTGAGGAGGCTGTGTTGAAAGCGCCGGCCAGCGCCGTCGCCGCGTTGAGCACACCCGTTCGGGTTACCGCCTGCGAAGGGCTGGTCGCCAGGCTCGACAGAGAACTGAAAAACGAGTTCAGCGCCGCGCCGATCTGCGTGGAACCCGCCGACGCCGAGCTTCCTGAAATGCTGAAAACGTTTTCGATATCGGAGTAAGTGCCCACCAGGGCGGAGCTCGAAGAGGCCGCCTGTGTGCCCTGCTGCACCCTTTGCTCGAGCACCCTATCGCGCACCGAGCTGGTGGTCACCTTGGGGCCGCTCTCGGCCGAAGTATTGCCGTTCAACGTGACCGATACGCCGGACTGCCAGTTCGCCACTTCGCGGGTATAGCCGACGGTGTTCTGGTTCGCCACATTGTTGGCGGTTGTGGTAAGCGCTGCCTGGTCGGCGACGAGCGCACTTCGTGTCAGATCGAGCAGCGACGTCAGCGTCCCCATGCTTCTCCTTCCCCGCGTACCCGGCGCAGGATGCGCAGGCCGCGGTCCGTCTCGCGCAGTACGCTGGCAAACACGCGCAGTCGCGCCTTGGCTTCGTCGATCGCCACTCCATCCAGGCTGAAGGCTCGAAGATGCCGGGCCCGGCACTCCAACTGCAGCAGTCTCCCGGCATCGAGCAGGGCAAGCGACTGTGTAGCCTCATCAAGCAGTACGCCGATCTCTGTCATCGCTGCCCCAGCAAGCTGCCGATTACTTTTTCCGCTACATCCGCGGCGGAGACCTTATAGGTGCCGGCTGCAATCGCTGCCTGCAGAGCCGCTACCTTGTCGGCACGCACGTCGGAGCCTGCGGTCGCCTGCGCCACCGCGGAGCTTGCCGCGCTCAGCCTGGCAGCATCGACGGTGCCATTGAGGATCGGTTGTGCGACCGGCCTTTGGCCTGCCACCTTGCCGGGTTGCGAGCTTGCGTTCGTCGCGTGCGACGTCGTGTCTGAAGAAGCAAATCCGTTGATTCTGCTCATCCCCTTGTACCTCCGCCTTCCCTCTCTTCATCGGCCTCCGCGTATCAGACTTTAGTACCTCCGCCAGTTCCCTCTCGCGCCTCGTGTTCCGCGGTCACCTGCCGAATAATCTGGCGCGCAATGCCAAAGCCTCCTCCCTGGGCGATCGCCCGCGTGAGTGCTTCGCTGCCGAAGCTTTCCACCGTTCCCCCAGCCTTGTCGTCGTCATCCCCATCAGCCTCACCTACACCACCAAAGTGCAGCGGCTTCAGCATCTCGCCCAGCATCATGGCCTCGAACTGCTGGGCGCCATCCTTCAGTTTGGCCAGTTCCCGATCCGGGATGCCAGCGCCAGAGCCCACCGCAGCAATCTCCATCACAGCACCTCTCCCATTACAGCACCTCGATTTCAGCTTCAAGCGCGCCCGCACTCTTCATCGCCTGCAGGATGGAGATCACGTCGCGTGCACTGGCGCCGATGGTCTGCAGGCTGCGTACCAGGTCGTCGACGGTTGCGCCTTGTTTCAACTCAATACGGCTCACCGGCTTGTCCCTTGCCTCAAGTCGCGTCACCGGCGTGACTTGTGTGTTGCCCGCACTGTACGGGGTGGGCTGCGAAACCTGGAACTCCGTAACCACGTTGACCGCCAGACCGCCATGCAGGATAGACACCGGCTGCAACACCACACGCCCGCCGATGACGACTGTGCCGGTGCGCTCGTTGACGATAACCTTGGCCCGCGGATAGACCGGCACCTCTACGCCTTCGACCCGGGAAAGCAGACCGGGAACATCTTCGCCATACGCCACACTCAACTCGACACGGCGGGAGTCCGCCGCCCGTGCGGCCGGCCTGTGCAACTCCGCATTGATGGCTGAGGCCATGGCCTCGGCACTCTTGAAGTCGGCATCGTTGAGGAGGATCGAGAAGCTCTCCCGGCCGACCAGCGTCAGGGGCACACCCTGCTCCACCGTGGCGCCATAGGGGATGCGTGCGGTGGTGGGATGATTGACCTGTTTCACATTTCCGTTGGAGCTGACACTGTAACCGCCCAGAATCAGCGGCCCCTGAGCTTGCGCGTAGATTTTGCCGTCGGCGCCGTAGAGGGGCGTCATCAGCAGCAATCCTCCTTCAAGCGAACGCGCATCGCCGGCGGAGCTTGCCGTGATATCCAGCTTGGTGCCCGGGCGCGAGAACGGAGGCAGGGTCGCGCTGACAAAGACCGCGGCCAGATTCTGCACCCGGATAGAACCGGCGGGCACGCTGACGCCCATGCGCAGAAGCACGGCGGCGAGAGTCTGGATGGGGAAGGTCGTCTGCTGCGAATCGCCCGTACCCTGCAGACCTACGACCAGCCCGTAGCCCACTAACTGGTTATCGCGAATGCCTTCGATCGAAGAGATGTCCTTGACCCTGGCTTTACGGTCCTGCACGTCGTCGGCCCGGGCGAGGCGCGTAACCCAGCCCAGAACGGCCAGGACAAAGAAGACGGCGAGCCAGATATCCGAGCGCCGGCGCTGGACCAGCCGCCTTAGTTCCTCGCTGGATAAATGACCCGTATAGTGCAGCTTCCGCGTGATCATGCTTTTTCCAACCTTTCGACGAACCTATGAGCTTGACTTAGAAAACGAGGGCTTTTTGTAGCAGGCGTACCAATAAGTTTTGGCGGTGCGTGTAGTCGGTAATAATTCCTTTTCCGCGGACCTGTAATTCCAGGCTAGAAATAGCGGTGGAAAGTACCTGGTTCTGCTGGGAGATATCCTCTGGACGAACCAGGCCGCGCAGCACGATGGTCTGGGTTTGCTGTGAAAACTCGACCTGCCGGGCCGCCTCGATCACCAGCATGCCGTTGCCGAGCACCTCGATGACCTGGCCGCCGAGCACAGTCGTCAGGCTCGAGTTCGTCTGGCTCTGGCCCGAAGCATTAAGCCCGGAGCTGGATGTCTGGGAGATGAGGTTTTGCAGCGCGTTGCCCGTATGCAGGGTGCCAATCAAGCCGCTGATGGCGGAGTTTGCGTTGCTGGCGCGCGAGTTCTTCACGTTGCCGTCCGTGCTTGCCGCCAGATTTTCCTGCACGACGACAGAGATCAGATCGTGCGGGCGCATCGCACGAACGTCCGTGCTGAGCCGCGCCAGGCGTCCGTTTTCGGTCCAGATAGAACCCGCGGCGGGCCTGGTCTCCTGCGTTTCGGCACGAACCCGTTCCAGGTAGCTGGCGAGCGATCCCTCGGCCACATTGCCGCGCTCATGCAGCGCCTTGTCTGCCGCAGCCTTGTCCGCCCTGCTCTGCGTCCGGGATGCAGCCGGGCATACGAGCAACAGACCGAGACTAATGCCTTGTTTAAGTTTCATTGTGCAGCCTCCAACTCCACCAACCCGACGTCACGGACGACGGCTTGCGCGAAATGCTCCTCACCAGCTGCACCAAGACGCACACGCACCTTGTCTCCTCTGGCTCCATCGCCTTGCGCTACACCCATCATCTCGAGCCTTGCCATACTTTCCAGGCGGACGATCCGTACGAGACTTCCGGCGGTTACAACGACAGGAAGAACGGAGCCTGCTGCCGGGGCAACCGCCACGCCCGGAGTAGAAACCGAAAGCTCATGAAGAAGCTTGACAAGTACTGCCGGACGCTCCGGATGCAGGCAACTGAGCACCCTGGCCCACTGCCCACCCTGCACCCGATCCATCCGGATACCCTCCAGTCGAAAGCCCTCGCCGTCACGTACACCGGCCTGTGTCGCGGCCTCGCGGACTGTGCGAAAGCAGTTCTCTTGCGCGCGGGTTGTGACACAGCAAAGCAGCACCAAAACAGCAATCTTCATCGCTTCCTACCTTTTCCGAGCCTGTTTCGCTAGCGGATCATGCTATTTACCTGCGAATACATGTCGTCGGCAACGTGAACTACCTTCGAATTACTCTCGTAAGCACGCTGCGCCAGAATCATCTGCACAAATTCGGCCACAACATCCACATTAGAATTTTCAAGATAGCCCTGCTGCAGCGTGCCCACACCCGTATTTCCACCAGGTGCATCGGTGACTGCATTGCCGGACGAACTGGTCGGCTGAAACAAGCTGCCACCCAGGGAATTGAGGCCGCCGGGATTGGCAAAGTTCGCCAGCTGCAATGTTCCGAGCTGCGTTGCGGTAGTCTGTCCGGGGATGGTAGCACTTACCACCCCGTAACTCGAGATAGTAAGATTTGTAGCATTGGCTGGCACGGTAATCGAAGGTGTCAGGGTATTTCCGTCCGCGGTCACAATCGTTCCCTGCGCATTCATATGGAAGCTGCCGGAACGGGTGTAAGCCAGGGTTCCATCGGGCTGGGTCACCTGGAAAAAGCCTCCGCCCTGGATAGCCAGGTCGAGCGAGTTGCCCGTCTGGTTGAAGTCCCCCTGGGTTTGCAGCACTTCGGTTGCAGATGTCCTGGTGCCCAGACCAATCTGCAAACCGGCAGAAACCGTGTTCTGCGAGGCAGGCGACCCTGGTGTGATCAGGTTCTGGTAGACCATGTCCTCAAACTGCAGCTGTCGTCCGCGAAAACCGGCAGTGGCAGAGTTGGCCAGGTTATTGGCAATGGTGTCGAGGTTTGCCTGCTGGGCACTCATGCCGCTTGCCGCTGTGTAAAGTGCACGTATCATCCTGTCCTCTTTTTAAGTGACTTGTTCTAAACGACTTGCTAAACCCGGCCTAACTCCTCAGCCGCCGTTTTATCGAAGCTATTATCAAAGACACTGAGTGCCTTCTGCATCATTTCCGCCTGGCGCTGCACCAGCATCAGCTGCATGGTGCCATGCACCACATCCTGGTTGGCGCCCTCGACCGCACCCTCCTTCACCTGGGCGTCGGCTGCTGTGGGCGTCTGGCCGGCAGAAGCAAAGCGGTTGCCCCCTTCAATCACCAGGCCGTTTGTATCGGAGAAGGCAAAGAGTCCGATCTTCGCGAGAATGCTGCCATCTACCGAGAGAGTTCCGTCGCCCGATACCTCGACAACGCCGGCCGGCATTTCGATGGACTTGCCCGCGCTGTCGAGCACAGGCTCGCCGCTAATAGTCTGCAGTTCGCCGGCCGGCGAGCGCGTGAAGGCTCCATCCCGCGTGTAGCGCACACCCTGGTGGGTGTCGATGGCGAAGAAGCCGTTCCCATTCAGCGCAAGGTCAAGCGGGTTGCCGGTGGTCGTCATGGGCCCCTGGCCGAAGTCGGCTGTGCTTCCACCCAGTACCCCAAAGCCGTTGACGCTATTGCCTACCTGCGACCCCGGCACTCCGGCGGGCAGTCCGCTGGCAAGCACGCCGCGAAAGTAATCCCGCTGGGCGCGGAAGCCCGCGGTGCCTGCGTTGGCGAGGTTGTTGGCCGCCGTATCAAGCGCCTGTGTTCGCGCCAGCAAGCCCGTATATGCCGCGTAAAGTCCGCTATCCATGCCTGGTCACAAAGCACGTTTGCAGCCAAAGCAGGAGCGGCAATCCTTAGATTCCCCCAACGCTCAAGCGCAGACCGCACGTTGCCGATAAGCTCCCTAACAACCAAGAGGGATGTTTATGCGAGCATTGATCGTCGACGACTCGGCCGTGATGCGCAAGGTGGTGGAACGCGCCCTTCGCCAGGCCGGCATCGAGCTTACTGAAGTCCTGCAGGCCGGCAACGGCGAGGAAGCGCTGGCCGCGCTACGCAGCGATGAGGGCCTGCTGGACCTGATTCTTTCGGACATCAACATGCCGACCATGGATGGCCTGGCATTTCTTGAGCAGCGGACCCGGGAAAATCTCGCACCAGGCGTCCCCGTCGTCATGATTACGACTGAAGGCTCGGAGCCGATTGTGCTGCGCGCCCTCGCGGCCGGTGCCCGCAGCTACATCTGCAAGCCGTTCACGCCCGATCAGGTCAGGGCCCGCCTTGTGCCGCTTTTACACCCGGCCGTCTAGCTCTTCTCCATCTTCCCTAAAGGATCCAGCGTGCATCCGAGCTATCCCCAAAACCTCTTCCAGCAGCTCGACGAAGCTGTTTCCGAGGTGTTCTCCCTTATGTTGCAGCGCGCCTGTACCCCTGCCTTGGCATGCCCGACAGCCATTCCAGGACTGAGCGCCCTGGTGCGTTTCTCAGGCACACTGAATGGTATGTGCATCGTTCATCTTGACTTGTCTTCTGCCGACGAACTGGCTGAGCAACTTACCGGCGAACCTTCGCTCCCGGGGTCGGGCCTGGCGGAAGACACGGTCGGCGAACTCTGCAACATGATTGCCGGCTCCTGGAAAAGCCGCCTTGCCGCGCCCCTGGCCGGGTGCAAGCTCTCGAGCCCTACGCTTCACCCCGGCGTGTGCCTGCCAGCTGAAGAAAATGCAACCATGGTTACGCGCAGCTACCACTTTGCGCCCTACTGCTTCACCCTGAACCTGAGCCTGTCGTAGAGATGCGGTTGGGTGCAAGCAAAAGACCCTCGCCGGAGCGAGGGTCTTTGTGCGATGGCTTTGTGGCTATTTGACTACGGACTGGAACAGCGGAGAACTCAGAAGGCTGGAAAACTGGCTGTCGGAAGAAGAGTAGTCGACGCTGAGCACACCCGAGGACGAGTCGATGCTGGTTGCATCGAGAGCTGTCTTTTCGAGCGGCGAACCGCTGTTCTTCCTCATCAAGGCGACGCCCTTCATCAGGGTCGCCATCGTGGCCGCCGTAATGGTGTCGCTGGTCACAACAGCCATGTCGAACTTGACCCCGTTGGCAAAGTCCATCGAGTAGCGTGCGCTCTTGAGCCGGTTCTTTACAGTGTCGTAATCGGCCAGCTGCGAGGCGTCGCCAAGGACGCCCTTCATCATGGTCTGGGTGCCCTTCTGGTCGAGCAGGCTCCAGACGGCTTTGTTGTCGACGGCAGACATCTCGTTGACCATGTCGGAATTCTGCAGGAAATTGCTTGCCACGCCGTCCCGCGCATCGAGTGAAGCCTTTACCGCTTCACGATCGCCAAAAACCATGGTCGTCTGGTTGAGGAAGCAGACACTCATTCCCGCCGATCCCAGAGGATAGATCTGGTTGTTCCGCAAGGCAGTGGACTTGGTCTTGTTCTTGGTGAAGTTGTTCAGGATCGTCCCCGTATGGAACTGGCCCTGAGCGATTCCGACGATACGCGTCCCGTCGCCCGAACGGAAAGATGCAAAGGCAAGCGTATCCGCGTCCTGATCCACCTTCAGGCCGCTGGTCTTCAGGGCAGTCTCCAGCCGCTTCAGCTCCGGCGGAAGCACACGATCCTTCAGCGCCATGGCGGCGGGAGAGTTCTGCATCGCACGATAATCCACCACGATCACCTGCTGCACATCCTTGGGAATGGCGGCCTTGCCGTCATTGCTCAACTGAGCCGCGTGCGCGTACGGAACGGCCAGGGTTGCAGCCACGCCCAGCGCCCCCGTCATCATCCAGCCGGTCACTTTATTCATCAAAGTCTTCAAGGTAAACTCCCCAAATTCGATCTAACGCCTGCCAAAGGTGTAACCCTTCTATTCTGGCCATCTTCGGCGCGCTTGGCAAGACCCTACGACGCCTTGGACTCGTCGATCGGGCGAAGGTTGCCGCATCGCAAAGAATTAACCCAGGCAGAGGGCTTCGGCCGCAGAGCGCACGGCCTCGCTAGGGTTATCCTGAAGTCCGATGCGCACTGAAATTATCCGTCCCGCACACACCCTCCAGGGCTCGCTCATTCTGCCCGGCGACAAGTCTATTTCGCACCGTTACGCGATGCTCGCCGGACTGGCCGAAGGCACGACGCGGCTTTCGAATTTTTCCACAGGCGCCGACCCGCAGTCGACGTTGGCCTGCATGGCTGCCCTCGGGGCCAAGGTGGAGCACCTCCCTACCCACATTGAAATTACCGGCGCGGCCGGCCATCTTACCGCTCCAGCGTCAGCGCTTGCTTGCGGAAATTCCGGCTCGACCATGCGCATGCTCTCCGGTTTGATCGCCTCGCACCCGGGAACCTTCACGCTTGTCGGCGACGACTCGCTGACACTGCGTCCAATGGAGCGCATCCGCAAACCGCTTTCCGCGATGGGTGCCAGGCTTGCCCTGACCGAAGGCCATGCGCCCATCGTGATCGAGGGAACTGCGCTGCACGCAATCAATTTCGAAACGCCGATTGCTTCTGCCCAGGTAAAAACCGCCGTGCTGTTCGCCGGACTGCAGGCGCAGGGCACCACCACCCTGGCCGAAGCCATCCTGACCCGCGACCACACGGAGCACGCTCTGCGGGCTTTCGGGGCGACTATCGCTAAGCGAGACTCCCGCCTTGCGATTCAGGGCGGTCAATCCCTCCACGGCATTGAAGCCACGGTTCCCGGCGATCTCTCCTCAGCCGCATTCTTTCTTTGCGCCGCGCTGCTGTTTCCCGATTCCAACCTCATCCTGGATTCGCTGGGCATCAATCCCACGCGCTCCGCACTGCTCGATGTCGTGGTCGCCCTGGGGGCGAAGATCCGCTTGCTGAATGTTGAAGAACATCATGGCGAAATGATCGGCACCCTGCAGGTCAACGCCGCTCGCCCAGCTTTGACCAGGCCCTTGGTGATCGAAGGCGCACTGACAGCCCAGCTCATCGACGAGCTTCCCGTGCTTGCCGCGATCGCGCCTTATACCGCCGGCGGTATCATCATCCGCAATGCGGAAGAGCTTCGCGTCAAGGAGTCCGACCGTATCGCGCTGGTTGCCCGCAACCTGGCAGCCATGGGAGCCATATTCACCGAACAGGCGGATGGCCTGGAGATACCCGGAGGCCAGCAGCTCCGCGGCACCGCGATCGATTCAGGAAGCGATCATCGTATTGCCATGGCGTTCTCCGTTGCTGCACTGCGAGCCACGGGTGAGAGCCAGATTGACGGGGCGGAGGCGGCAGCCATCAGCTTCCCGGAGTTCTTCACGCATCTTCGGAACCTGTGTCCAAGCTAGACTAAAGCGTTTCGGTCAGGTGAAGTGCTGTTGTCTCAGGGCTGAAGGCCCGTCTGATACCAGCCTGGGGCGCAAGCCCCAGGTACCGTGGCCACTACAGACCATAGCGCTGAAGGCGCGACTCATAGAAGCCACCACACCTGCTGGAGAAAGCCAGAAAAACAAAGCAACCGCAGACTCCCTTCGGGAATGACAACAAGAGGGGAGATACCTCCAACAGCTCTGCTCCAAGCCAACCTACATCTTGTACTGCCCTGTATCGTCCTCGTTCAGGTTTTCGAGCCACTTGCGCAACTCGTCGGCATTGACGTTGGCTTCGTTCGCGCCGGTGTTGGTTCTGGTTCGCCCGAGCACGGCTTTGCTGACGAAGATGGGGCAATCCCAGCGGAGTGCCAGGGCAATGGCGTCGCTGGGGCGGGCGTCGATGGTAATCGTTTCGCCCGCCTGCTCCATCCAGACCGTGGCAAAGAAGGTGTCTTCCTTCAGGTCGCTGACGACGACCCGGGTTACCGTCGCACCCAGGCCACGCGCGACGTTGCGCAGCAGGTCGTGGGTCATGGGCCGCGGCGTCGCCGTCTTGTCGAGTTCGAGGGCGATTGCGTTGGCCTCGAAGACACCTACCCAGATGGGCAGAACCAGCTCGCTCGCAATGTCCTTCAACACCACGATGGGCATGTTCGTTACCGGGTCCAGCATCAATCCTCGTATCTGCACCTCGATCTCGTCCATCGCTATACCTCTACCCCAACCAGGCTGTTGGGGAACGTCTGGGTGACCCGCACGGCACGGTAGCTGCCGAGCGCCGGCCAGATCATTGCGTCCGTGGAAAAGTTTACTGTTTTGTTCTGCGAGCTGCGGCCCACCACCTGCCCGCGCTGGCGATTGTGCCCTTCGATCATGACTTCCATCACCTCGCCGAGATGCCGGCCGTAGTTGATGCGCTGGATCTCCCGCTGGCGATCGAGCAGCACCTTCAGGCGCTCGGCCTTCACTTCTTCCGAAATCGAATCGGCCATCGAGATCGCCGGCGTGTTCGGCCGGGGCGAGTACTTGAAGGCGAAGATGGCGTCGTAGCCGACTGCGTCGAGCAGCGTTGCGGTGTCCATCAGGTCGGCTTCGGTTTCGCCCGGGAAGCCCACGATGATGTCCGAGGTGAGCGAAATATCGCGTTTCGCGGCCTTGATCCAGCTGATGCGCTCGAGGTACCACTCGCGCGTGTACTCCCGCGCCATCGCCCGCAGCACGGCGGTCGAACCCGACTGCACCGGCAGGTGGACGTGATCGCAAAGTGTGGGTGTGGCGTCGATCGCCTGCACGATGTCGCGCGTGAAGTCGCGGGGATGACTGGTCGTGAAGCGCACCCGCCGGATTCCCGTGATCGAACCCACAGCCACCAGCAACTCGGCAAACGTCATTTTGCCGCTGGGGTCGCGGTAGGAGTTCACATTCTGACCCAGGAACTGTATCTCGCTGTAGCCCGCATCGGCCATGCGGCGCGCCTCTTCCAACACGCCGGCGGAGGTGCGTGAGCGCTCGTTGCCGCGCGTGTAAGGCACCACGCAATAGGCGCAGAACTTGTCGCATCCTTCGATGATCGTGATGTAGCCGCGATGCTCGTTGGTGCGCGCGACAAAGGGTGTCTCAAAGGTCTCGGTCGTCTTCTTGTCGTCGAGCCCTGTGATGCGGCTTTCGCCACGTTCCAGGCGCTCCAGCATGGAGGGCAGGTTGCGGTAGCTTGCGGAGCCCGCCACGAGTGAGACATACGGCGCGCGTTTGAAAATACGCTCGCCTTCCTGCTGGGCAACGCAGCCGATCACGGCGAAGCGTTTGCCTTCGCCCTGCAGCTTCTTGTATTCATTCAGCCGGTGGAAGACCTTCTGCTCGGCCTTGTCGCGGATGGAACAGGTGTTATAGAGGATCAGTCCGGCGTCGTCTTCCACCTGGGTCTGCACATAGCCCTGCTGCTCCAGCGTGCCGACGACCTTTTCAGAGTCGTGCGCGTTCATCTGGCAGCCGAATGTTTCGATGTAAAAAGTCTTGCTCACCTTGTTAGTATATCGCCGCCAGATTTGAGGGCCTCGCCGCGTACCCATAGGACGCGAGTGCTCCGCTGATCTCGGACCCGCACCTTGCCACAAGCAGCTCCGAACGCTACCCTTGTCGCACTTCTTTCGAGGCTGCGCTTGCAAAACCAGAAGAGTTCCATCACCCCGTACCGGTACCTGCTCTTCCTTCTTTTCTGCGGGTACGCGCTTTCCTTTGCCGATCGGGTGGTGTTCGCGCTTGTGCTCAAGCCCATCAAAATTGCGCTGGCTTTGTCCGATTCGCGGGCCGGCCTGCTCGCCGGCGCCGGTTTTGCCATCACTTACGCTCTCTTTGCACCCGTCGGAGGCTTCTTCATCGATCGCTTCCGCCGCAAACTTATTTTCGCGTTTGCGGTTACGTTCTGGTCCTGCGGCAGCTTCGCTTCCGGCCTTGTCGCGTCGCAGTCCGGCATGATGTTCAGCCGGGCCTCCGTCGGGGTAGGAGAAGCACTCTTCATCCCCCTGGCTGTGTCGTTGCTTGCCGATGTTGTCCCCCTCGCGAAACGTGCCCAGGCCCTGGCTATCTTCTTCTCGGCCGGGTCGGTAGGCTCGCTCGGCGTTACGCTTATCGGCGGAGAACTGCTGCAGCTTTTCGGCCAACGCAGACTCGTCCTTCCTGTCATCGGTTACATTCAGCCCTGGCAAAGCCTGTTCATGCTGCTTGCGCTGCCGGGTTTTCTACTCAGTCTGCTGGTTTTGCTTACGCTGCGGGAGCCCGCCCGCGGCGTACCTCACCCGGACGTTCACGGGCCGACATCTGTCTCCACCGAGAGCCTGTCCGCTTTTCTCCGCCGTAACCGCATTCTCGCCTTCGCGCTCTTTTTCGGCTATCCCGGCCTGCAGATGGGCTCGCAAGCCGTTACCTCCTGGACGTTTGTCTTTCTCGATCGCATCCACGGGCTTCCGGCCGGAAAAGGCGGTGTGCTCGTCGGCCTGACTGCAGGCCTTACCTCGATTGCAGGCTGCGTCTTCGGCGGCCAGATGGTCGGTCTGCTACGTCGGCTCGGCTTTCGCGATGCCTCGCTGCGCGCCTCCCTGGTTGGCGGGTTGGCCTTCGGCCTTTTCGCCATACTGGGTCTTCTTATCCCCTCGCTGCGCCTGTCGCTCGTCTTCTTCTCGATTGCGTTCTTCTTCTCCTATACCCCTACCGTGGGGGCTTATGCGGCAATCAGCGAAGTGGCTCCGGCCCACATACGCGCCGGGATTGCGGGCATCTGCAGCCTGACCAGCGGCCTACTTACCGCCGCGCTCGGCCCTTGGCTTGTAGGCTTCCTTTCGGATCGTGCCTTTCCCACCCCAACCGGCATTCGCCTGGCACTGCTCACCGTCATCGCCGCTACCGCCGTGGTCGGGGGTGTCCTTGTGTACGCCGGACTTCCCTCCTTGCGGAGTCTCCTCGCCTCTGCGGAACTTGGCTCGACAAAAGCAGCCGACATGGACCCGGTTGCCGTGTCTGCACCGTTCGACACGCTCTGAACGCCGGGCAATTCGCGAGAGCAAAGTAGTTCTCGGTGTAGAGCTGATTTGCCTTCTTGTTGTCATTCCCGAAAGGGAATCTGCGGTTGTTCTTGCCTCACCTTTGTTAGACCTCTTAGATTGCCGGGTGATCTTCGCCGTGGCTCTCGGCGTGATGGATCGTCACCGAGAAGTTGCGGCCTTCCCAGCGGCCGCAGTCGGGCCACAGGAAGGTGAAGCTTACACTAGCGCTCTCGGCGGGAATGCCGGCCAGATCGGCGAAGTGAACGCCCAGGGCGGTTGAACTCGACGGCGCCGTCAGAACCGTGTTCCAGCCATCCGCGCTCCAGTGCACTTCGAAAGCATTGTCGGCAACCAGGCGCAGGCTTTCGCCGGCCCGGCAATCCGCCGTGGGATGGGCGAACGACCAGACCGCATGCGTGGCCGCCCGGCGACCGGTCCCCAGGTAACGTTCCGCCACCTCCTGGACGCGCTCGTACACCTGTTCGTCGGCCGCGGAACGGAGCAGCTTGATGTACTCGGCGTGCGCCCAGAGTAGAGGCACGGCAGATCCCGTGGGACGGCCGAAGCGGAGGCGTTTCTCCGGCATATCGGGCGCATCCCACGCCTGCTCAGGCAACAGATGCGTCGGGGTCGAAAAGCCCTCCATCGAGCGAATCTGTTCGCCCGCCAGCCGTCCGGCAGCGATCTCGAAGTGGCCACGCTCACCCGCCAGCAGCGGCCACACGCGACCCACGCCGAAGGTCTCGAAGGCCTCGCCATTTTCCCGCTGCCCGTAGCCATCGTGGTTGTAGCGTCGCCAGCCGATTCCGGAAGGTGTTTTGACCTTCAATATCTCGTCGATAACGCGCACAGAGCGCTCGATCAGCGGGTCATCCGGCGCACGCACCCCGTAACGTACAAGCTCCAGAAAGCCTCCGTCGACGATGTCGCGTGCGGGATAGGTGGAACGCGTTCCGGGTGCCTGGCTATTGAGCGTGATCGGAGCATGCTCCACATCGCCCGGCCGCGTGGCTTGGCCGGGTTCCATGGGGTTCAATCGGATGTAGTGGTGCTTGATCCCCTCCATCAGCTCGCCGCATTGCGTCGTGGTCCATTCATCGACCCGGCTTTCCAGATAATCCGCGTACACCTCCAGCAAATCGGCGGTTGCGCTATCTTCGCGGAAGCGGAGGTAAGCCGCCGCGGCTACAAGGGCAGCAATACACGCGGCCAGGGTAGAAGGCGAATAGCCGCTGTTTTCTTCCCAGCGTTCCTGTCCAGTCACCGGGCCATGCTTCAGCAGGTAGGCACACGCCTGCCTCACCATGGGGAGCGGATCGAACAAGGCGAGCGCGTTCTCCTTCCACAGCCTGTACGCAAGCAGGATCGGAAAGGCAGCTTCATCCAGCTGCACGCCCTTCCAGAACACTGTTCCGTCGATCCAGAAATTCTGCGCGAAGCCTCCATCCGGCTGCTGGCACATCGCCAGGTACACCAGGCTGCGCAGCGGCGTCGATGAGTTCCCGGCAGCCAGCAGAGCCAGCGCGCACTGCACCATGTCGCGCGGCCAGACTAGATGATATCCGCCCGCGCCTTCCTCGTCGCCGCGCATGTGCCCCCACGGGATGGCGAGCGACGCGATCATCGCGCCCTGATACACCTTGTCCTCGTGGGCCAGCAGTACCTGCGCGCTTGCACTGTACAGGTCGCCTTCGTCCCCTGCCTGCGGCGCAAGCGGCAGCAGTGAGTCGGAGGCGCGCTTCCATTGCTCCGCGTAACGCTTGCGGTGTTCGGCAAAGGGTGTGGCAAGCGAGAGTTGCAGCGTCGTAAGCGCACGCTGCAGCGTATTGCCGAAGGCGAGGCCAAGGGTGAACTCGGAAACACCGGCAAGCGGAATCTCGCCCATCAACGCCACATTGCCATCCTCGGCGCGGTCGAAGTCCCACTTCATGCGGAAGCCGGCATCCTTGTCGGTGAAGCCTGCCGCCAGGTCGGTGTAGCCATCGCTTGTGCCCACATAGCCGGCAGACGTGCGGGTAAAAGGCTGCGTAGTCGCCAAAGCCATCCACACACTGCCCTTGTAGGCCACAAGAACACGCTGCCCGCCCACCATCTCCAGCACGAAGCCTGAGTTATGCTGGCCGCCCACCTCAAGGTGCGGCGCGCAAAGAACATACAGCTTGAGCTGCTTTGCCTGCTCCTCCGCCGCCCGCACCCGCGTATGAATCATCAGGCACGGTTGATGCGGGTCGCCCAGAACTACTTTCTCAAGCGAGTAGCGTCCGGCTGGGTCCTGCTCCTGCACATCATAGGCAAGCACCCCGTCCACTCGCTTGATCTGCGAGTGAAGGTCTTTGGTCTCCTGGTGGAGAAAGGTCTCGCCGTCGGTGATGAGAAACTGCAGATCGCGAATCTGCGGGCGATCGACGGTCGGGTAGTACAGTTCGGTCACAATGCCGTTCCAGAGGGTGAACCAGAGCCGGCTGGAGCCCGAGTAAGCGGTGCCGATTCCATCCTTATCGCCGCGGGTCCAGCGGGGTTCAAGACCTGGTCCGCCAAATGCGTTGGCGCCTGCACGAAATGTAGCCATGGTATGGACACGTCCTGTCTGGTAAACGGGGTTGCAAGCCATTCTCACATGCCTGCTGCATGCGCATGGTGATAGCCACGTCCACAGAGGCTAAACATCTTTCGCCCTGCCACGAAGCTCGCCAGTGTTTTCAGGCGAGATGACCTGTAAATGTGAGCCGATGAACTTGCTGCAACCCTCTGCCGGCTTATGGGTGGAGCGTGGCTGCATCCATGCTGACCCGCACCTTGCCTGCCTCCAGCCTTAAGCTCAGGTGCCGGTAGCGCACCAGGTAGGCGAGGCCGACAAGCACTGCGGCAAAACCGGACGCGGCCCCGATCTGCATCGCCCACCGCGGCCCGAAGCGGTCCGCAACCCAGCCGACGATCGGGGCTCCGAGCGGTGTGCCTCCCAGGGCGATTGCAATCAGGATGGCAACGACCCGGCCGCGCATTGCGGGCTCCGTGGAGAGCTGTACCATGCTGTTGCCGCTGGTCGTGAAGGTCTGGGCCGCGCCGCCAACCACAACCAACGCCAGGCCAAACAGCCAGAAGCCAGGCATGATCGCCCCCAGCGCCAGGCCCAGCCCGAACAACGCAGAACCGTATAACAGCACGGCCATGCCAGGCCGTTCGCGCCGGGCCGACAGCAACGCGCCCGCCACCGAGCCGATCGCCATCATCGAAGTAAGCAGGCCGTACTGTCGCGCACCCGCATGGAAGACGCTCACGGACATGGTTGAAATGAAGATTGGAAAATTGAGCCCGAAAGTGCCGATCAGGAAGATCATCACCAGGATCACCAGCAGATCTGGCCTCCTCCACACATAGCGAAAACCCTCAGCCAGATTGCCTCGCAGCCGCCTGGCCCTTACGTCTCGATGCAGCTCGTCTACCCGCAGCAGACTAAGCGAAGCGACCACCGCAAGGAAAGAAGCGGCGTTGAGCAGAAAAACCCATCCTGAGCCGATGCTTGCGATAAGCAGGCCGCCGATGGCAGGACCGATCATGCGTGCTGCATTGAAGGATGTTGAGTTCAACGCGACGGCATTGGATAAGTCGGCTTCCCCGACCAGTTCGGACACAAACGTCTGCCGCGCCGGGGCATCGAAAGCCGAAACTGACCCAAGCAGAAACGCAAACACATACACATGCCACAGGCGCACCAGCCCGGTAACCGTCAGCAGCCCAAGCCCAAGCGCCAGCAGACCCATGGCAATCTGGGTGGCAAGCAGCAGCTTGCGCCGATCGAAACGGTCTGCCGCATAGCCGGATACCGCCAGGAACAACAGTTGCGGCCCGTACTGAAGCGCCATCACAATGCCTACGGCAGAGGCGCTATGGTGAGTCAACTCGGCAAGCACGATCCAGTCCTGCGCCGTGCGTTGCATCCATGTGCCGGTGTTTGAAACAAAAGCCCCAACAGCCCATAGACGGTAGTTGTGCCCGGAGAGAGAGCGGAACATTCCAGGCGAAGGCTCGCTCATCGCTTACCTCTTTCACCTTGCCTCCTCATGCGCGCGTCTGCTCCAGCAGACTCAGCACTTGCTGCGTAGTACCAGTCTCCCCCAGCTTGGGGAAGACCTTGCCCACACTGTACTCATGCGCCTCCGCACTTCGGTCACTCAGCGCATCCAGTGCCAGCGTTACATGGAAGCCACATTCATAGGCCTGGCGCGCGGTCGATTCAACGCCTCCGCTGGTCGCGACCCCGGCGAGCACCACTTGCGTGACGCCGAGGGTTCTTAGCTGCTCTTCGAGCCCCGTGCCGGTAAAGGCGCCCCGCGTGCGCTTGGTGATCAGGATGTCACCCGGTTGGCGAGTCAGCTCGGGGATCAGCTCTGACCAGCCCGGCGGCAATTGAGCCAGTGCGGAAGACGCCTCAGTGCGCCCGGGCGAGCCGCCCGTCACGTTGACCAGAACGACCGGCAACACGTGGCGCCGAAACGCTTCCAGCAGAGCGACAGAGTTCGCGATGACGGCAGCAACCGGTTGAAGGCTCGGGCTCATCGGCAAGGAGATGATGCCGCACTGCAAGTCGACAACGATGAGGGCAGTATTGCGATCCAGTGTCGTGAGTGCCATTTCTTCCCTCTTTTTCCTGGTCCATCTTCAGGTCAGATTCTCTAACGACTGGAAAATGCAGTCCTTCTTGTTGTCATTCCCGCAGGATTCTGCTCTTGCCATTGCAGTTGTCTGTTCCTTACACATCAGTTCGTTTGCCCGAGAGCAAGACTTCAGGGTTCCAGTAATCGCTGCAGCAGCACAAGCGAAGAGGCCAGTTCCGCCTGCTCTGCTGGTGAAAACTTCTTGCGGATAGATTGGAACAGCCAGTTTTCTTTTGCCGTCCGGCTGGCTCGAACCATCCTGCGGCAGTGGTCGGTAAGCAAAACAAGCGTTTGCCGGCCGTCCAAGGGGTCGGCGATCCCACTCACCAGTCCCGCCTTTTCGAGCGTCGCCAGGGTCGCGCTCATGGACTGCGGACGAACCCCTTCAGCACGCGCAAGGCCACTCGCCGTCTGCGCACCGTCACGTTCCAGACGCAGCAGCACCTGCTTCTGCGACCAGGTAAGGTCCTCTCGTTGAGCCTGCTCGCGCAAACGGCGGGTAAGCTGGCCCAGCACGACGCGAAGCTCCGCCGCCAAAGCTGCCGCCCCTGGATTCTCTGCAGGCACTGAAACAACCTCCATGCCTCCAGCATAGCGTTTTTACACGCAGCCTGTACAGTCTACCTTACGACCAAAGGCTTACCGCAAAAGGGCGCCCCCTCAGGGGCGCCCTTTTGAAGTTGGCCGGCCGTCTAAAAATCCAGACGAAGCGCCAGCTGTCCGGTACGATTGCCGGCGTTTTCTGCCGTTTGCGGAGCGGTCAATTGCCCAAAGGTTGAAGTGTTGTCGATCTGTGTGGCCGGCGGCGCAAAGTTAGTGTGGTTAAGAATGTTTGTGAACGTAGATTCGAAGCGCACGTGAATGCCTTCCGTTATGCGAAACTGTTTGGCCAGGCCAAGGCTGAACGCGGCCGTGCCCGGGCCCTGGAGGCTACCTACCGTGGCATTGCCGAAGCGTCCGGCACCAATCGGGGTAGCGCTAAACGCTGCCAGGTTGAAGTACTGTGCGCGGGACTGACCTGCGTACACGTGGCTGGAAACCTGGTCGGGTCGTAAGAAAGCTCCGCGATTGGTGACATTGGTATTCGATTGGTCGTTTGTAGCCTGATACGAGTTCGTCGGGCTCACCTGGCACACCGGCGTTGCTCCAGGAGCGGAGCCTGCCGGAAGTACCGGTTGCAGCTCGCAACCACCAGTAGAAATGCTCGGCGTAAGCCACGGCCCGGTCTCGAGAACCGTAATCGTGTTCACGTCCCAGCCGCCTGCAAGCTCATTCAACAGAGTGTTGTGTGCAGCATATTTGCGGCCGTCTCCATACGGAAGTTCATATACCCCGGTCAACAGGAAACGATGACGGCGTGTGCCCTCTTCATTGCCGTAATCCGATCGCGTGTCGAAGCGATTGGTGATCGGGATGCCGTAGTTTACCTCGCCGGCGAAGCTGTTAGGCGTGTCACCCTGGTTGTCGGAGCGATTGCTGGCATAGGTGTAATTGGCGTCGTAGTACAGACCTCTCGCCATGCGGTGCGTACCTTCGATCTCGAAAGCATTGTAGTTAGCCACGCCGTGGTTAAACGTGGAGTATAGAGTCGACCAGTTCTGATATTGCGCCCGGCTATCCACATTGGTACCGGCAGTGGGGCCCATGTTGTATTGGATGGCGCTGGGCTGAATCTGGTTCAGATCTTCCGTGATGCTAAGCCGATAGGTATGCTGGCCCACGTAGCTGGCACGTAAAGAATTGTTTGCGCTCAGCTGACGCTCAACGGTGAGGCTGTATTGGTTTGACTGCGGGTCCCTGAAGTTGGGGTCAACACCCTGGTCGAGACCACCGCCGCCGTAAACCTGTCCCGTCGATGCAGGAGCCGTGTTGGGGAATTGGATCGTCGGCCCACCCGTCGCGGTCTTGCCATTCGTGTAGACGTGCAGGTTGGAGGTAGGATTACCGCTGTTATTGAAAGAAAGCGGCCCGAGATTGGTGATTGTATAGATTCCGAAACCACCCCGAAGTACGGTCTTCGTGTCGTTGAACGGACGATAGGCAAACGCCACACGAGGCTGGAAGTTGCCCTTGTAGGAATTGCGCAGACCTTCAGGCAAGCCATCCTGACTGGCCGTGATGTAGGCCGTGCTGTAAACGGAATTTGGATTGGCATATAGCCCGCTGTTATGCGGGATCGTCTGCATCAGGTTAGAAGCATTGAACGACTGCTGAAAGGCCAGGTTCGAAGATTGAATGCCCTGCTGCTGCAAGTACCCGGCCAGATTATCCGGCACTACGATTGAGTTATTTCGCTGGTCGAAGTTAGCCAGGTTTCCTCCATCTTCCACAAAAGCGGGAAGCACCTGCCAGCGCAGCCCATAGCTCAGGGTAAGGCGGCTGGTAACCTGCCATTCATCCTGACCGAAGAAGCTATACTGCGTCGCGGTTCCCCCTACGTCCGGGCTGGAAACGGCGAAGTACGAGGTTGTGGGCGCGCCGATCAGGAAGTCCCCGAATGCGCTGCCGGTATAGGTGCTCTGAAAATTGAAGTCACCAAAATCGTCGGAGTTATACTCCGGCGCGAAGCTTTCCAGATCAAAGTAGCGCAGGTGCCGGATATCTACACCACCTTTCAAGGTGTGCTTTCCAACCGTAAAGGTAACGTTATCGGAGTATTGCGTTGTGCGCGACTGCGTCAACCCTGTTTTGTCCCGGCCGATCTGCGTGAATCCTGTGCCGCTATTGAAATTGAAGGTAGGAAAGGCATTTGTAAGCGGATGCTGGCTGATATTAACGCCCTGCAGATCGAGTTGCTGCAAAGCAGCCGCGCCTTGAATCGCGAAATTGACTGCAGTATTCACATAGGTAAAGCCATAGCGAAACTCATTAAGCAGGCGTGGCGTTATGGTGTAAGTGTCGGAAACCAGCAGGCTGCGATTGTGGATGCTGTCAGCGTCGTTCGGCAAAAAAGCATTGGCCACATCGGACGTAATATTCTTGCGGCTGAAACGTGCGTAGAGCGACTGCTTCGCACCGATCGTCTGGTCGACGCGGAGGTCCGCTCCATCGGTTCGGGCGGGGGTCTTTTGGAAATTTTCGTAGTTGTAGCTCGATGTGCTCGTGGCTCCCGGAACGTTCGGAAGTGGGATGTAAGTCAACAAAGCCTTGGCGGTAGGGTTGATTGATGTCGCCGCTATGGTGGGCCCACCAATGTCGGTTAGGTTACCTGCACGATCCGCAGCACTGGGTACCAAGAACTGCTGCAGGGTTGCGAACGAACGGCGATTGCCTTCGTAGTCAAAAAAGAAGAAAGTCTTGTCGCGCCCGTTGTAAAGGTGCGGGATGGAAACAGGGCCGCTGAGCGAGCCGCCAAAGGTGTTGAACCGCTTGGGTGCCTTGCCGGAGAAGCCATAGGGGTCAGCATCCAAAACATCGTTCTGGAAATACTCGAACAGGCTCCCATGATACTTGTTGCCTCCGCTCTTCGTCGTAAAGGTGACATCGCCCACCTGGGAGAACTCGGCACTGTTGTTAAAGGCCGTTACCTTGACGGCCGCAATGCCTTCCTGCGAGGGATACGCATCCTGCAAGGCGCCGTTCTGGCGTACGTTCGCGGTTGAAATTCCGTCGACAGAAAAGTTCACCTGCGAAGCACTGGAGCCGCCAACTTCGATGTTGCCGGAGCTATCCTGCTGGATGTTAGGGGAAAGCTCCAGAGCGCCGAGAGGGCTCGTAGTCGTGGCGCGGTTGTTGAGCGGGATCTGCGTAATCAGTTGGTTGTTATTGGAGTCGCTCAAGGTCGCGCTCTCCGTGTTGATCTGGTCCGCGTTGGCGGTTACGTCTACGGACGTGGCCTGGCTTGCGACGCTCAGGGTGGCGTTGACGCGCAGGTCCTGCCGAGCGGCCAAGGTGATGCCCTGCAGATTCAACGTAGAAAACCCGGGATGCACCACCGAGACGACGTACTGCCCGGCCTTGACGTTGTTGAAGAGGAACGCGCCGTCACTGTCACTGTTGACAACCTGATTGGTATTTTCATCCACGCTGTGCAGCGTAACGCTGGCGTCCGGAATAACTGCGCCCGTTGAGTCGGCGGCGATGCCGCGGATGCTCCCGAAGGTGGATTGAGCATCCGCAGGAGCCGAAAAGCTGGCAGCGCAAATCGCCAGCATGGTAGCGGGCAACAGCACGGTGGTTGGGGCTGAGTGCCGCGCAGCAAACGCGAGCCTCGCCGTTGTTTTACGTAAAAGAGTATGGATGGAAGACATCGAAAGTAGCCTCGCTGCGGACTTCAAAAGCCGCAACGTCAGTTGATTCCGGAATCCATAAGGAAGGCATCGAGCAAAGTCCGCCGCGCCATGATGCTTCCTTTATGGAGCATGCATAGCCGGGCTCAAATCGATTTACTACGAACTTTTTATGGATTCCTTATAAGTGAACATCCTATGCTTCGAATTGTTGATGAACTGGTCAGGCAAGCAGTTCCAAGCCGCGCCGCTACCAGGCAAGTATGCCGGAGAACCCAGTGACAGAAGCTTCATCAGACCCGCTGCCGTTAGCCCTCCATGCCATGCCGATCGGGCGGCATGTTCGCTTCGTCGCAGTCTCGGTGCTTCTTCTTGCTTTGGTAGTTGCACTTGCAGGCATCGGCTTTCTGCTGCACCTCAATCTTTCAAGCGCGGGCTTTCTGGAGTTACTTATCATCCTGATTGCGGCTATGCGGCTTGGCTTCGCCCAAGCTACGGTGATGTCGCTCGGCGCATTCCTGTGTCTCAATTTCTTGTTTACCGAGCCGGTATTCACGTTCACCGTCAACGATCCGCAAAACTGGGTCGCACTGTTCACCTTCGAAGCCACAGCCCTGCTGGTCAGCGGCCTTTCCAATCGCATCCGCTTGCACACCGAGCAGGCAGAGCAGCAGCGTCGTCGCGCCACCAAGCTCTACGAGTTCAGCCGTGCGGTACTTCTGATCGATCGGCGCAGTGGAACAGCTGAACAGCTGTCGCGGCTCACCCGTGAAATCTTTCAGGTCGACGACGTTCACTTCTGGATCAGTGACAATCTACCGGCTGCGCCCTTGCACGTCTCTGCGTCCAATCTCTCCCGCGATGAATCCCTCGTGGGCATTTCGCATCGCCCTCTTAACGTGGGTGGCGAGTTGATCGGCCGCGTCGTGCTGCGCGGCTGGCAAGTCGACCCCCTGGTTGCGGATGCCGTGGCTTCGATCGCCGCCATCACCTTCGAGAGATTGCGCGCGATCGAGCGAGAGAACCGTGCGGAGATGGAACGCGACACGGAGTCGCTTCGCTCGACCGTACTGGATGCTCTCGCGCACGGCTTCAAGACGCCCCTCACCGCCATCCAGACCGCGAGTTCCGGCCTGCTTGCCATCGCGGATCTCACCTCAGCCCAGAATGAGCTCGTCTCGATCATCGACGAACGCGTCACCATGCTCAGCCAGATGACGACGCATCTGCTGCGGACGGCGGCGCTTGAAGCCAGAGAGGTGGCGATGAAGCCGGAGCATGCGTCACTGCCTGAGCTGCTGCAGGCTCTCGTGCTCAAACAGGAAGACGCGCTTCGGGAGCGCATCGAAATCACCCTGCCCCCTCAAACGGGTGAAGACCACTTCGATCGAACGTTGATTGAACTGGCATTGCAGCAACTGCTCGACAACGCGGCGCGCTACTCGGCCGGTGGAACGCCGATTCGTCTTAGCGTGGAGCGGCACTCAGCAGAAACACTGCTGCATGTCGGAAACACGGCGAACGGACAATCGTTGATACAACCGCAGGAGCGCACGAGAATTTTCGAGCGTTTTCAGCGCGGGCTCGACGCTATGCACGGACCCTCGGGAACCGGGCTGGGCCTCTCCATCGTCAAGAAAATCGCCGCAGCCCACGGCGGCCGCGCCTGGGTCGAGTGCGACGGACCCGCAACCCGATTCACCCTAGCCATTGCGCACCACCAGAAGGAACCAAATGCATAACACCCAGGGCACCATTCTGCTTGTCGAAGACGATTCCGCCATTCGCCGTGGACTCAAAACCACGCTCTGTGCGCTAGATTTCGACACCGGCGAAGCCTCCACGGGCGAAGAAGCCCTCACGCGTCTACGCATGGCCACCTACGACGCTGTGCTGATGGACTTGAACATGCCCGGCATGGGCGGCGTCGAGACTTGCCGCCGCGTTCGCAGGGAGTACCCGCAACTGCCCATCCTTGTCGTCACCGTACGCGACAGCGAAGAGGACAAGGTGGAAGCACTGGAAGCCGGAGCCGACGACTACATCACCAAGCCCTTCCAGATGCGCGAGCTGGTTGCCAGAATCCGAGCTGCCATCCGCCGCAGCCGCACTCCGCCGGCGCAAACCGAGCAGCCATTGCAACTTGGCATCTACGAGCTTCACCCCGCGCGGCGCATTCTGATGAAACGCGGCAAAGAGATTCGTCTCACGCCCACCGAGTTCGATCTGCTCGCATACCTGATGAGCCACGCCGGCCATCCTGTCCTCCATGCCAAGCTGCTCAGTTCCGTCTGGGGTGCCGAGTATGGCGACGAACGCGAGTACCTCCGCACCTTCATCATGCAGCTAAGAAAAAAGATCGAGGACGACCCGGCAAATCCGGCTTATCTGAAAACGGTCAACTATCTGGGCTATGTTTTTGCCGACCGCCCGCAGGAGACGGAGTAACCTCCTTCCCAAAAGCGCGCCACTGCCCTACACTGGTCGAACGGGCTGTTAGCTCAGTTGGTTAGAGCGCCTGCCTTACAAGCAGGATGTCGGGGGTTCGAGTCCCTCACGGCCCACCACTCCCTTCAAAGCGCGCTTCGCGTCAAGGGTTCGAGTCCCTCACGGCCCACCACTCCCTTCAAAGCGCGCTTCGCGTCAGGGGTTCGAGTCCCTCACGGCCCACCACTCCCTTCAAAGCGCGCTTCGCGTCAGGGGTTCGAGTCCCTCACGGCCCACCACTCCCTTCAAAGCGCGCTTCGCGTCAGGGGTTGGAGTCCCTCACGGTCCACCAAATCTCTCCCGCGCAACGCACGCACCCTCTACAATCAGCGCAGCATGCCCACGCGCCTTATCCTGCACGCAGACGATTTCGGACTCACGCCCGGCATCAACCGCGCTATCGTCGAGCTGCACCAGGCAGGCGTGCTCACCTCCGCCTCGCTGATGGCTACAGGACCGGCCTTTGACGACGCGGTCACGCTCGCCCTGGCTCATCCTTCGCTGGGTATCGGCTGCCATCTCGTCTTCGTCGACGGCATTCCCATCTCGCACCCCTGGGACATCCCCACCCTGCTCGGAGCGGACGGAAAGACCTTTCGCCCGGCCCTCTTCGACTTCGCCCAGGCTGCCATGCGCAACACCATCCTTCCCAACGATCTCGCCCGCGAAGCTCAGGCGCAGATCCAGCGCATCCAGCGTGCCGGCATCGACGTCACCCATGTGGACACCCACAAACATACCCACATCTTCCCTTCCATCTCCCGCACCGTGCACCACATTGCGCAGCGTTGCGGTGTGCAGGCCATGCGCAATCCGTTTGAGCCACGCTGGGCCGAAGCTCTCAACCTTGCCGCCCCCATTCTGCGTCGTACCCAGCTCCGTCTCCTGCGCCGCTTCGAGCCTGCTTTCCGCAGTGTCACCGCAGCAGCCGCCCAGCACGGCTTTATTCCGGCAGGGACGCTCGGCATTGCCTCCACCGGAACCCTGAGCGCTCCGCGCATGCGTACGCTGCTTCATGCGATAGACCCTCAGGATGACGATGTAGTTTATGAACTCTGCACCCATCCCGGCCATCAGGATGCAGCCCTGCAACAACAGAACACACGCCTGCGGGCTTCGCGCGAAGAGGAGTATCTTGCTCTGCTCGAGGTCATTCCCGAAATCCTCCGCACCCAAACTCCTCCTGCGCTCATCCACTACGGGAACCTCGGCATCCCCGGCCTGCAGCGGGCCTCCGGACAGTTTGCTCCCCACACCGGCTACGAAAAGGTCTTATGACATCCGCAGTCCTGCAAACGCAAGATCCCGCAAAGCTCAAGATCGGTATCACCTGCTACCCCACCTATGGCGGCTCCGGTGTCGTCGCCACGGAGCTTGGCATCGAGCTCGCCGCCCGCGGGCACGAAGTGCATTTCATCACCTCGTCGGCGCCCTTCCGGCTCACCGGTCGCGAGCTCAACATCCACTTCCACCAGGTGGAGATGTTTCACTATCCGCTCTTCGAGCACCCGCCTTACGATCTCGCTCTCGCTACCCGCATGGCCGAAGTGGCCGAGTTTTACTCGCTCGATCTGCTCCACGTCCACTACGCCATCCCGCACAGCGTCTCGGCGTTTCTGGCCAAGCAGATGCTCGCCTCGCGCGGCATCCACCTGCCCTTTATCACCACGCTGCACGGTACCGACATCACCCTCGTAGGGCTCGACCGCTCTTACCTGCCTATCACCAAGTTCGGCATCGATCAATCCGATGGGGTGACCGCCATCTCCTCCTATCTCGCCGACCGCACCCATGAAGCTTTTACGGTCGACAAGCCCATCCAGGTTATCCGCAACTTCGTCAACTGCGACGTCTACCAGGCCAACCCGGCGCTCATCGCGCAGATGCGTCCGCGTTACGCCCGGCCTGATGAACATCTTCTCGTCCATTTGTCGAACTTCCGCCCCGTCAAGCGCGTTGGCGACGTGGTTGAAGTCTTTGCCCGTGTGGCCCATGCCCTGCCCGCGCGCCTCATGCTCATCGGCGATGGTCCCGATCGCTCGACCGCCGAGTACCTGGCGCGCAAGCTCGGCGTGCAGGATCGCATCCACTTCATCGGCAAGCAGGATAATGTCAACGAACTCCTCCCCCTCGCCGACCTGATGCTGATGCCGTCCGAGATGGAGTCTTTCGGGTTAGCCGCCCTTGAGGCCATGGCCTGCTGCGTGCCCGCCATCGCCACCCAGGTCGGCGGCGTTCCGGAGCTCATCGAGTCCGGCCAGAACGGCATCCTCTGCGAGATCGGCGACGTGCATGCCATGGCCCACGCCGCCATCGATCTGCTGCGCGACCCTGCCAGGCTGGAGCAGATGAGCAAGGCCGCCCGCAAGACTGCACAGGATCACTTCTGCGCCTCCAGCATCATCGGCAAGTACGAGAGCTACTATCGCCGAGTCCTAAACAAAGTCGTCTAGTAAATCAGCAAAGGCTGCAGTGCCGCCTTTGCTGATTTGTTGTCATCCCGCAGGGATCTGCGGTTGTTTTATCAGTCGCTAAACCCATCGGCTAACCGGCGTCT
Organism: uncultured Granulicella sp.; assembly: GCA_964282835.1. Lineage (GTDB taxonomy): Bacteria > Acidobacteriota > Terriglobia > Terriglobales > Acidobacteriaceae > Edaphobacter. The sequence continues at coordinate 1,949,241 of OZ196157.1, read as the reverse complement.
AGCACACCCGGCATTCTTGACCGGCGCACTCTACCAGATCGTCCTGACGGTTGACGCCTGAATGCGACCGTCCCGGCTGATTACAGGAACTCCGAGGCTTATTCCGGTCGCGGCAATAATCCGGTCCGGCATGTCCGGCACTTCGGCTCGCGATACCTGACGCATGGCGTCGGTAACTTCGCCACTCAGCACAATCTCAACAAACACATGCTGCCTGTTTGCCAGAGCATTGCGAAGAGCCTCATAGGCGCTCGCCGGAACACGTCCCTTCTCCACGAGGTATACGATCTCCGCAAGACTAATCGTTGCGACGCCGACCTGTGCATCACCTGCGGCCGCTTGCTCAATAAACCTTTTTGCCATTAAGGAGAGTCGTTCATCATCAAGCAGATACCACAAGGCAGCGTGTGTGTCGGCTACCGCGGCGATGTTCAAAACTCTTCTCCGAAGTTCTTGAACATGTCTCTACGATTTTCATCTATGTCTTCGGCCGAAAGATCGATGTTGTACTTTGCCCACATTCCAAGCATTGTCTTCAACGCCTTACGCTCTGTTGCTTCGCCAGCCACGTTCGCCAGCACCGACCCAACATAAGCCTCAACCGATAGTCCCGCCGCATTGGCCTGTGCTTGCAGAGCCCCTTGCAGTTCTTCAGGAACCTCAATCGTCATCACGTCCCTCCGTCTTTCCATCGTAAACCTACCGTCCCAGCCCACGCAGCGCGCCTTCCACCGCTTCGCGCATCTTGCCCCAGCCACTCGCATCCCCTTCAATCACGGGCATACGCAGCACTACCTTCGTACCGCGGCCGGGCCTGCTTTCAATCTCCACCCGCGCGTCGCCTCCATAGAGCACCTGCATCCGCTCGCGCACGTTACGCATGCCGATGCCCGTACCCGGCCGCCGAATCTCCCCCGCCGAACGCCGGTCCGGAGCCATCCCCACCCCGTCATCCTCCACCTCCACCAGCAGCAGACCCTCTTCCGTGATCCGGCTCCGCAGCGTCACCGTGCCGCCATCAATCCTCGGTTCCAGACCGTGCTTGATCGAGTTCTCGAGCAGCGGCTGCAGCAGCATGCTCGGCACCACCACCGCCAGCGTATCCTCGGCAATCTCCTTCACGATGCGCAGCTTCTCGCCAAAGCGCACCTGCTCGATATCGAGGTAGTCGTCGGTAAAGGCAAGCTCTTCGGCAAACGGCACAAATGCCTCACGATCCTTCAACAAAATGCGAAGAATGTTCGCCAGCTTCACGATCATCTCCCGCGCCAGTTCCGGCTTCGAGCGCACCAGCGAGGTGATCGAATTTAGCGTATTGAACAGGAAGTGCGGGTTGATCTGCCGCTGCAGTGCGTCCAGCCTTGCCTCGAGCAGCAACCTCGTCTGCTCCTCCAGCTTGCGTTCGATACGAATCTGGTTCCAGATCTTGAGCGGAATTCCTACCAGCACCGGCGACACCAGGCAAATGAGCATCTCCACCCACCAAGTATCGGAGTGCATATCGAAGAAGCGTCGCGGATACAACATCGACAGCTCGCTCGAACCGAACGCCATCGCGGTAATCAGCACAAGCAGCAGGATCTGCCGATCCAGATGCGGCCTTTTCAGGTTGCGCGTCACCCAGCGATAGATACTCAGGTCGATCAGCGGAGAGAAGGACCAGACATCCTCGACATCCGCGAAGCGCGCGAACGCGCCGGCCAGAGCCGCCACCACCAGGTTTACGGGCAGCGCCCAGTACTCCCCGTGCAGCACCGCCGGCACAGCCAGCACCACGCCGCCGGCAAGCGCCGAAACAGGGCCAAGCAGAATGCCCAGCAGTACAACCGCCTCAAACGAGATATCGGCCGCCAGGAAGTTAGGCACGCGTACGCGCACCAGCACTCCAAGCATCAACGGACCGCAGATCAACGCGACCAGCTGCGCCGTCTGCTTCACCGTTCGTTGGCTGAGCAGCAGCAGATCGCGAAACGTCTTCGACCGCGCCAGCGAGCTCGAAACCGCGGCCGCGACGCCAAGCTGCACCAGCAGCGTAATCAGAATCAGGTTAGTCGAAACCGGCTTCACCCCACCTACTCTACGCTTGCGGCTGCCGTGTCCACTGCATCAAAGCGCTTTGCCCTACCTGCTCTATCATCGCTGCATGCGCATTCTCATCCCCGGCGGCTCCGGTCAGGTTGGCACCATTCTCAGTCGTCATCTGTACGCCGCAGGGCACGATGTCACGGTACTTTCGCGCAGCCCGAAGCCCACGCCATGGAAGACCAAAGCCTGGGATGGCGTAACCCTCGATCCCGCCTGGACCTCGCTGCTCGAAGGCGCCGACGCTATCATCCATCTCTCCGGCAAGAGCGTCAACTGCCGCTACACGCCGGCCAACCGCAAGCAGATCGTCGACTCCCGCCTTATCCCCACACTGCTGCTCGGCCGCGCTATCGAGCAGTGCGCCCAGCCGCCCAGGCTCTGGATGAACGCCAGCACAAGCACCTTCTATCGCGACGCCTACGACCAGCCGCAGGACGAGTTCTTCGGCGAACCCGGAGGCCACGAGCCCAACCTGCCCGACACCTGGAAGTTCTCGCTCGACGTCGCCCGCCGCTGGGAAGAAGCCTTCTACGCCTCCACCACGCCGGCCACCCGCAAGATCGCCCTGCGCACTTCGATGACCATGAGCCCCGATCTCGGCGGCGTCTTCCGTGTGCTCTCCGGGCTGGTGCGCAAGGGCCTGGGAGGAACGCAGGGCACGGGCCGGCAGTGGGTCTCCTGGATTTCGGACGTCGATTACTGCCGCGCTACCGACTTCCTGTTCGCCCACTCGGAGATCTCGGGCCCGGTCAACTTCACCGTGCCCAACCCCTTGCCCAATCGCGACTTCATGGCTGCGCTGCGTAGCGCCTGGGGCGTTCCACTCGGCCTGCCGGCTTACCGGTGGATGCTCGAGATTGGCGCCGTCTTTCTGCGTACCGAGACCGAACTCATCCTGAAAAGCCGTCGCGCCGCACCCACCGTACTCACTCGCGCCGGCTTCGAGTTCACCTATCCCACCTGGCCCGCAGCCTCCCGGGACCTCGTCGCCCGCACCCGCCAGCTGGCAGGTTAGCGTGTCTTGCAGTCTCTCCTCTTGTTGTCATCCCGCAGGGATCTGCGGTTGCTCTTGCCGTCGCTCGTTGCTCCCACGATCAACCCAGCTCGCTTAGCACGATGACTCACTCCCTTGTCGTCATTCCCCAAGGGACTCTGCTTTTGCTCACCAACGAATCCACCTACCGCTTCCCCTTCTGCCAGTCCTCATAGCTAATCCGCGGCACCGTCAAAAACGCATCCCGCGTCTTCACATAAGAACCCAGCCCGTTCATCCGTCCAACCGCATGCAGTTCCTCAGCCTTCACGTAAGGCCCTGCGGGATCGACATATTCATCCTCCACGAAGAACGCCACCACTCGCCCCAGGATGATCCGCGAACGCCCGATCTCGAGCGTCGTATGCTCCACGCACTCAAGCCCCGCATGCGCCTGGGCCAGACGCGGCACCTGCACCACCAGCGACGGCACCGTCGTAAAGCCGGCCATCTCCACCTCGCTCACCTCCGCCGGAAAGTCCGTGGCGCAGATGTTCATCCCGTATATCAGGTCTTCAGTCAGCACGTTGATCACAAACTCACCTGTCCGCCGGATGTTGCGTGCCGTATCCTTCGGCGTAAATCCGCCACCCGGCCGGTCGGTCACGCCAAGCGCCACCACCGGCGGGTCCGTGCACAGATAGTTGTAAGCGCTGAACGGCGCGGCATTCAGCCCGCCATCCACATTCCTGCTCGTCACCAGAGCGACGGGCCGAGGCGCCACCAGCCCGATCAGCAGGTTGTACACCTCGCGATGCTGCAAATCCTCAACCTTGAAGTCCATTGCTTAAACCTACTCCACCGGCATCGTAGCTAACCGAGCGCCTTCAGCACCGCCGCCCTTACCCGCGGCCAAGCCTTGCTTTGCGGATCAACCACATCGTAATGATCCGCACCTGCGATCATTTCCACGCTCACCTGCTCGCACATACGCCGCCCACGCTCCGCCCAGCGTGCCGGCAGCTGCGGCGGGATCTGGTCGTCCTCGGTGCCCTGCAGCAGGAACTGCGGCACATTCAGCGGCAGGAGGTCGCCGGGGTTCCCCGCACGGTAGCGCTCCGGTACGGTACTGGGCGCACCACCCATGAACCTCTTGACTTCCTGCTTGTGCTTATACGTAAACCAGCCCGCCAGGTCGATCGTCAGCCGCAGGTCCACAGCGCCGGCAAGCGCGACAACCCCGCGCGGTGGAGTCATGTGCCGCAACCCGGCCAGTGGCCCGCTTTCCGGCAGATGCGGCCGCCCCGCCAGCCAGAACGCCAGGTGTCCGCCGGCTGAATGGCCCATGACGACAACCCGGCTCAGGTCCAACGGATAGGCGTTCGCCAGCACCTGCAGGTAGTCGTAGCCTGCCGCGACATCCTCGAAGGTGCCCGGCCAGCCACCGCCCGCATCGCCCACGCGCCTGTACTCCAGCGACCAGGTAGCGATACCGTCTGCCTTGAGCGCCGCGCACAGATGCCCGCCGTAAGCCAGGCCGTAAGCGGCTTTCCACCAGCCGCCATGCACAAACATTACCAGCGGCGCGTGCTTCCCGGCAGCCATTTTCGGCAGCCAAAGGTCCCCGAACTGCTGATCACCCGAACCATACTTCAGGCGGCAATCCGTCGGCGGTGGCACCCGCTCGAGGATCTCCTCGCCCACCGCTTACTTCACTCTGGTGGGAGCAGCCGTATCCGGCGGCAGGGTCACGATCACCTCGCCCGGCCGCGTGTAGTGCAACTCTTCGCGAGCCTGATGCTCAATCGCATTCGGATCATCCTGCAGCCGTTCCACATGCCCCTTCAAGGCATCGTTCTCGTGCTCCAGCGTCTTCACCTGCAGCTCCAGCGAACGCACATCCGACCGCTTCTGCTGGTATGCAATCAGCCCGTTATGGCCAAGCACCACATGGTAGGCGATCCCCACGGCCAGCGCGCCGGCCGCCACTGTCGCCAGGCGGCGCCTGTATCCGAACGCCTGCACCGGCAACCCGCGCATGGCGGCCAGCGGTTTTCCGGCAAGTCGAGCTCGAGTGAACAGGGGCATCTGCCTTAGTACACGGGCTCTGGCCTTCGCCGTCAAGTGGATAAAGCTCCGCCCCCCGCCGCGAACCAAAACATGAAACTATTTCGTAAAAGGCAAACATTCGCTTTCCGTTTCGGACAAAGCCCGCGGCCCTTGGTATCCTTACTGGGTTGCGCATGAAGATTCTCGTCACCATCTCGGTCCTCAGCTTCATCGCTCTCGCCTGGGCGGCTGTGGCCATTGCAAGACACATCCGCCGGAGCACCGTGCGCCCGCAAACGCTGGGACACGCGGGCACTTTCGCGGTCGCAACGCCGGGCGGCCAGATTTCCCCGGCTCTGCTGCCAAATCGCTCCCGGCCTTCCAGGCAAAGCGCCAGTCAGCGCCACGACCGCACCTTCGCCAGTAAAGATTCCGGCAACCTCGTGGATCCTGCTGCACGCATCAGCACACGGCCCAGAAGAAGAAACAGGCGCTAGCCTGAAAGGAAGCCTCATGAATCCAGCTCTTCCCACCCACGCCGGCATACTCCCCGCCTCTCAGCCCTTCCGCCACACGCTCACGGGCAAGGCCGTTCTCGTGGTGGCGGCCAGCCTGTTCGTCGCGGCCTGCGCCCATCTTTCCGTGCCGCTTCCGTTCACCCCCGTGCCGCTCACGTTCAGCGACCTCGCCGTTCTGCTCGTAGGCCTCACGCTCGGGCCCCGCATGGGCTTCGCCGCACTCGCGCTCTACCTGGTAGAAGGCGCTTCGGGCCTGCCCGTTTTCAGCCCCGCCGGCCCTGGCGGCCTGCTCCAGCTGTTCGGCTTCACTGGCGGCTTCCTGCTCAGCTATCCTGCCGCGGCCGCCATCGCCGGCTCCCTCCAGCGCACCCTGCGCTCGCTCTTCAAGCAGGAGTTTCCCGCTGTCCTGATCGCCGCAGCCTGCGCCAGCGCCTTCCTCATGCTTTGCGGCACCGTCTGGCTCGGCTTCTTGATGCATCTCACGCCGCTGGCTGCCTTCAGCAAGGGCTCGCTTCCCTTCCTTCCCGGCCAGCTCATCAAGATCTTTGCCGCCGCCGGCATCGTCACCTCAGCCCATCGTCTTCGCCGCGCCTAACAAGCACCACCAAGAAGGACCGTACCAGTGATCACTGCCTCCCCGATTCACGAAATCAACATCGCGCACAGTCCCGATTCCGACGACGCCTTCATGTTCTACGGGCTGGCCACACGCAAAATCCTGGTTCCCGGCTACAAATTCGTCCACAACCTTACTGACATAGAAACCCTGAACCACCGCGCCATCAACGACGCCTTCTATGACGTCACCGCGATCAGCTTTCACGCCTATCCTTATATGCAGCAGAACTACGCGCTGATGAACTGCGGCGGCTCCATGGGCGAGGGCTACGGACCCATGCTGGTCTCGACCCGCAAATACACCTTGGCCGAGATTCCGAAACTGCGCATCGCCATCCCCGGCACCCTCACCACGGCCTATCTCACGCTCAAGCTCTTCTGCCCCGAGCTCGAAACCTTCGTCGTTCCCTTCGACCAGATCATCCCCGCCGTGCTCGCCGGCGAGTACGACGCCGGGCTGCTGATCCACGAGGGCCAGCTCACCTACGCCTCCGACGGATTGGCCAAAATCCTCGATCTCGGCCAGTGGTGGAAGACCGAAACCGGCCTTCCGCTTCCGCTCGGCGGCAACGCCATCAAACGCTCGCTCGGGCCCGAGGCCATGCTCACCACCACTCACGCCGTGCGCGACTCCATCCAGCACGCGCTCGATCACCGCGAACAGGCGCTCGACTACGCCATGCAGTTTGCCCGCGAGCTCAACCCCTCGCTCGCCAGCCGCTACGTCGGCATGTATGTCAACGATCGCACCATCGATTTCGGCGACGACGGCCGCCAAGCCATCCGGCTCATCCTGCAGATGGGCTACGAGCGCGGCATCATCCCCATCAAAGCCGAGCCCGACTTCATCGGCTGACCCGCAGAGCGGTGCCCCATTCATCGCAGCTGTACCGCGATCCGGGTCCCCTGCGGGCGCACTTGGCCGGCTGGGGTGGGGTGAGTGGGCCCACCAAGTCATCCTGTGATATTCTTACCAAGTTGTGGTCGAGCGTTCTACCGCTCCCATCCAACCGGACGCGTAGCTCAACTGGCAGAGCATTCGACTCTTAATCGACTGGTTGTAGGTTCGATTCCTACCGCGTCCACCAACCCTCTTCCGCATTTCCTTTGTTGTCATTCCCTAAGGGATATGCGGTTGTTCTTGCCTCCTGTCCTCTCCTCGGGGAGCGAGCCGCCAAACGCGTTAGCTACAACAAGAAAGCCGCAAGTGCGCTAAGCCCGCACCTGCGCCAGCAGCCGCCGCCAGTTCTTCTGGTTCCGCCGGTAGCTCTTCTTCAAATCCTCAAGAATCCGCTCGAAATCTGCGTGCCCGCCCAGCTTGCGCCACGCCGGATTGATCGAAAACCAGGGATAGTTCTCATTCCCCAGGTAGATCGCGCGGCGCAGCCAGTGCAGCGCTTCCGATTCATCCCCTTCAAGCGCGAAGTAGGTCGCCAGCCGATAGGCCATCTCCGAATCCGCCTCGGCCGCCGAAAGCGTCTCGTCCACGATGAACGACGCGGCCTTCTCCCGCTCCCCAAGCTGCACATAGCAAAGCGCAATCGTCGGATAGACGATGCGCAACGAAGGCTCCTCAAAGGTCACGTTCTCGAGCGTCAGGATCGCCCTGGCCAGGTCGCCTTGCCGCATCTGCTGGTAGCCCTGCGAGATGCGCAGCAGAGGCTGCTTCGGCTCGAGCGTCAGGCCTTTCTCGATTTCGTCTGCCGCCAGTTCCAGCTGGTTCTGATACTGAAACACCCGCGCCCGGTTGTTATAGATCAGCGCGGCATTGGCCGGATTCAGCCGCAGCGAGGTATTGAACTGCTCGAGCGCCTCGTCATACATGCCGTCGATACGCAGCGTCTGCCCCGCCACCAGGTGCACATTCCAGTCGTTCGCAGCCGACTGCAAAAGCGACTCGATCCCATGCCGCGCCGACTCCTTTTCCCCCCGGCTCAGCAGCATGTACACGCGATACAGGTTCGATTCCACCGACCCTGGGTCGAGCGCAAGCGCCTTGTCGAAAGCCCGCCGTGCCTCCAGCACATGCATCTGCCCGCCCAGCCCATGCGACGCATACTGCAGATGCGTAATGCCCAGCCCGGACCACGCCGGTGCAAAATTAGGATCCTGTTTGACCACCGAGGTGAACAGCTCGCGTGTGCGATCCAGGTCTTCCCTACTGCCTGTACGCGACATGAACGACGACAGCACCGCCCGCGCCTGCAGGTAGTCTTCAGAAATAACCTGCGACAAGGATCGTGGCTGGGGCGCGTCGCCCGCCGCAAGCTGCGAGCTCCCCAGGCCCTGCAGGGTCGAGAAAACCTCGTTGCAAATCTCCGCCTGCACCGCCACCAGGTCGAAGCTCGCCACGTTAATGCTTCCGCCTGCGCGCACGGATTGCGTCGGCACATCGAGCAGCTGCCAGTTCAGATCGAAGCCCTTGTCCGACCGCAGAAAGTTACCCGCGAGCACAAACTGCACCATCAGCTTGCGCCCGATCGCCAGCGGATCGAGCTGCTGGGTGGGCACATTGGCCAGCGAGGACGAAGGCCGTACCACCAGCGTCGGCATGCGCGCCAGGCGGGCGGCTAGCGCGTCGGCCAGCGCATACCCATACAGCGGCGAGGGCTGGCTCAGGTCCGACTGGGCCAGGTTCAGCGCCAGGCGCGCGCCAAAGTTGATAAATGGAAGCACCACAATCGAGTTGCCCTGGCGGTGCGGCGAAGGGCCCGACTCCCGGAAGCGCTCGGCCAGCATCGACAGGATTCCCGTGGTGCGCTTCTCTTCTTCCGGTGTTTCGACAGCCGGCGGACGCTGCGCCGGCAGAAGAGTAATCGCCTCGCCCGGCGGGTACACCGAGTCCAGGTGCATCGCCATCATGATCGTTTTCAAGGCTTCCCGCAGGTCAGCCGCCGACGCAAAGCGCGCGCTCGGCTGCTTCTCAAGACATCGGAAGATCACCGACTCAAGCTCCTGCGGCAACGCCGGGTTCAGATCCCGCAAAGGCGGTGGGTCGGCAAACTGGATCGCCCGGATCGATTGAAATTCAGCCGCATCGGGCCGATGGAACGGATGCCGGCCGGTAGCCAGCTCATAAAGAATCAGGCCCAAAGCGAAGATGTCGGACTGCACGGAAGATTGCCCGGTGACAAACTGCTCCGGCGCCATGTACGCGATCGTTCCCCCGCGCGCCGTGTAGGTCGCCCCGTGCGATGGCAGGGTACGCCGCGTCGCGTGGCCTGACGGATCGAAGTCGGCCTGGTCCAGGTTCAGCCGTCGTGCCAGGCCGAAGTCCAGGATCTTGACCAGCCCGCCTTCGGTCAGAATCACGTTGGCGGGCTTCAGGTCACGATGGAAGATGCCCAGCATATGGGCCGCAGAAAGACCGTCCGCAATCTGAATCCCGACCGACAAGGTGAGCTGCAGGTTCGCCGGTGCCTGCACGTCGAAGGCGGAGATAATCTTGTCCAGCGGCTTGCCCGGGATGTACTGCATCACGATGTAGGCCTCGGCTTCATCGCCGGAGTCGAAGTCCGCGGGAGCCTCGCCCACCTCATAAATCGCGCAGACGTTGGGGTGATCGATCGCCGAAGCCAGCCGGGCTTCGCGCAACTGCGTCGTGCGGACCTGCTCGAGCGTCAACAGGCCGCGCTTCAGCAGCTTCAGCACCACAGGCCTCTGCAGCAAGGTATCCTGCGCCAGAAAGACGACACCCGAGCCGCCGGCTCCAATCTTGCGGATCAGTTCGTAGTGGCTGATGATGCGGCGCTTCATCGCTCCATTATCGCTTGCGCCCATGTGCGTATCGCATAGAAGGACAAGTGGCCCGGTGGATTTGTAACCACTCTGTCCATCAAATCTGCATCTGACTGTGCAACAGAGTACAGATATTGTCGCCGGCGTGTGCGGTGGAGAGACCCTGATTGGAAGAGAAAAGCCACGTGAATGATGCAACTGCAATCCTTTTGATCGACGACAATGCCGTGCAGGCCGCAACGCGTCAAACGATTCTGAAACGCGCCGGGTACTTCGTGATTGCGGTTCTTAACCCCATGAGGGCTCTGGAACAGTTCCGAGCTAACGACTTTCCGGCAGAAATCAAGCTCGTCATCACCGATCACCTGATGCCCGGCATGACCGGCTCGGACTTCGTGCGCGCCCTTCGCGAGAGCCACAAGGAGCTGCCCGTCCTCGTCATAAGCGGGCTCGAGGAAGCTGAGGACGAGTACAAGGGCATGAACGTTCTGTTCCGCCTCAAGCCGCTGCTTCCGGATCACCTGCTTGCCAGTGTTCATCGGCTGGTAACGGGCGCGTCTGCATGATGGCCGTTTAGCAGCGCCGGGTGGAAGCCGTGAAAGAAAGCTGAGAGAATGGGGTGTGATTACGTCTGCCCATCCCATGCCGGAGTTTGGAAGTTTTGCCCTGCTGCTGGCTCTCATCCTGGCGGCGTACACGCTATTGGGCGGCATCGTCGCCCTGGTAAGAGCAAGGCGCGAGGTGGCCGGCACTCCCGCCGCACTCCTGACCGCAAGGCTGGGCGAAACGGCCAGACGAGCCGGCATCGCAAGCTTTGTGGCCGTCCTGTGCGCGGCACTCGCCCTCGTCTGGGCCGCCTTTACCAACGACTATTCCATCAGCTACATCCTGCACCACACCAACCGCGAGTTGCCCACAGCCTACAAATTCTCCGCCCTTTGGAGCGGCCAAGAAGGCAGCCTCCTGCTCTGGAGCTTCCTGCTGGCCAGCTACGGCTTCGTCCTGCGTCTCCGCCACAAGGTCGACGTTCGCCTTACCGCCTACGCCTCCACCATCCTGGCTGCCGTGCAGGTCTTTTTCCTGCTCCTGCTCAACTTCGCTGCGCCTCCGTTCGCCCTCGAGCCCGGCCCGCTCGCCGAAAACGGCTTCGGCCTCAATCCGCTTCTGCAATACCCGGAGATGGTCATCCACCCGCCCATGCTGTACCTGGGCTATGTCGGCTTTTCGGTGCCCTTCGCCTTCGCTCTCGGCGCGCTCATGATGCGCTATCCGGGGGAAAAGTGGATCGCTATCACCCGGCGCTGGACCATGGTCACGTGGATGTTCCTCACGGCGGGCATCTTCCTGGGCGCGCACTGGGCCTACAGCGTCCTTGGCTGGGGCGGCTACTGGGGCTGGGACCCGGTTGAAAACGCCAGTCTGATGCCCTGGCTCACCGGCACCGCGTTTCTGCACTCGGTCATGATGCAGGAAAAGCGCGGCATGATGAAGAGCTGGAACGTCTGGCTCATCTTCACCACTTTCCTGCTTACGCTGCTCGGCACCCTGCTCACCCGCGCCGGCCTGGTGTCGAGTGTCCACGCCTTTGCCCAAAGCTCCATTGGCACCTGGTTTGTCTGGTTCATGGTTCTGGTGCTGGCCGTCTGCCTGTTTACCTACTTCAAGCAGCGCGACCACCTGAAAACCGAGAACCATCTCGGTAGCGTCGTCAGCCGCGAGGCCAGCTTTCTGTTCAACAACATGATCCTGCTGGTGGCCTGCGGGACCGTCCTCGTCGGCACCCTCTTTCCCGTCCTAAGCGAGTACGTCCAGGGCACCAAAACCACCATGGGTGCCCCCTACTACAACCGCGTCAACGTGCCCATCGGCCTCTTTCTGCTCTTCCTCACCGGCATCGGCCCGCTGCTCGCCTGGCGCTCCACCTCGCTGCGGGCCATCCGCAAGAACTTCGTCTTGCCCGGCATCGCGATCAGCATCGCCCTGGTCGCGCTGATGCTCGGCGGTGTCCGTCCCTGGGCCGCCGGCGATGACTGGCTTGCGGTCCTGTTCTCACTCATCGCCTTCGCGCTCGCCGCCGGCGTAATGACGGCCATCACGGCCGAATTCCTGCGCGGCGCCAATGTTGTCCGCGTCCAGACCGGCCAGAACCTGCTGCTGAGTGCAGCCACCCTGATGCGCCGTAACACGCGCCGTTACGGCGGCTACCTCGTCCACTTCGGCATCGTCGTCATGTTCATCGGCATCGCGGGGGGCGCGTTCAATCAGAGCCACGAACAGGAAATGGGCTTCGGCGATACGCTCCGCATGGGCCCGTACACCCTGCGCTGCGAAAGCTACACCCAGGATTCAAACGCCAACTACGATACCGATTTCGCCCTGCTGGACGTGAGCAAAGGCGGCAAACACGTCACCGAAATGGCTCCCGAAAAACGCTTTTACCACGCCAGCCAGACCAGTTCCACCATGGTCGCCCTGCACTCCACCGCGCTCGCCGATCTCTACGTCATCTTCGAAGGCCGTAACCCCGATACCGATCGCCCCATCATTAAGGTTTTCCTCAATCCGCTTATCGTCTGGATCTGGATCGGTGTCGTCATCGTCATCGCCGGCACCATGTTTGCCTTGGTGCCCAATGTGGTCGCACGCCGGCGTGAGGCCCGAGCCGCGGCCAGCGTACCCGCGCTCGCGGAGGTGGCCAGTGTATAGGCGCACCCTCTCGCTTGTCACCGTGTGCCTGCTTGCCGTTGCGATGCTGGGTGCAGGCGGCGACGACTCCACCCAGCGCTACGGGCGCATCGGCCACAACCTGATGTGCGTATGCAGCTGCGGGCAGGTGCTGCTCGAGTGCAACCACGTCGGCTGCCCGGATTCTGCCCGGATGATCGGCGAGTTGCACGACCAGCTTGGCGGCCCCAACGGTGCCGGTGCAGATTCGCTCATCCTCAACTGGTTCGTCGCCAAGTACGGCGGCACCGTGCTGGCCGCACCCATCCGTGGCGGCTTCGATATCGTTGCGTGGATCATCCCGCTTGCCCTCTTCATCCTGGCCACTATCGGCACGGCGTTTATGGTCAAGTTGTGGGCCGGACGCGGCGGTCCGCCCTCTTCCGGCGGGACACCGCTGCTAGCCGGGGCCGGCATGGACGACGCCGTCCGCGACCGCATCCGCCGCGAAACGGAGTACCTGTGAGCCTGCTGGCCGGCATCGCGCTCGTCGTGTTCTGCTTCGGCTTTATCTTCTGGCCGGAGCGGAATCCCTTCGTGCAGGCCGACAAGACGCGCGTCGACTCCCTGCGCGAGCGCAAGGACGCCATCTACGACAACCTGCGCGACCTCAACTTCGAGCACCTTGCCGGCAAGTATCCGGACGATGACTTCGAGCAGCAGCGCCGGATCCTCGAAGACGAAGCGGCCGGCGTGATGGCGCAGATGGATGCGCTCGAGGCGCGCGGCGTGCGCGGCACACGATAACATCGCTTGGGAGACGGACAAGGTTATCTTGCAAATCCCACACGAGAGCTTGTGCAGGATGGCGGTGTACCATGCCGACAGGTTCACAGCTGTATCAGGTTGGTCAGGACGGCACGCGAACGATGATTCGAACTTGGTAGCTAAGGGAACTCCATGAACAGTTTCGAACCGATGAACGCGCTTGAAAGCGCACTGATCGCCGCACAAGCAGGAACTCTGCCGCTGAAAGCCTTTTACGAAGTCCTGCTCGCAGAGCAGCTAAGTATTCCGAGTGTCTCAGAGGTCCAGGTTGATGGACGCGGACTTACCCCCCTTACTTACGAAAGGGAAGGCATAACGCGGGTGGCTGTCTTTACGGAGCCCAGCCGGGCCGCCAAACTGAGTAAGAGCGCATCTTTCCTACTGGTGATGAATGGTCTGGCTTTGCTGAAAGGTTTTCCAGACAACGTCGGCCTGGTTCTGAATCCAGGCTTCAGTGCTGGACTGGAGATGACGCCGCAGGCTGTCCGTTCTCTGATTGTGGAGTTTGTATGAGTGATGCACCGGTTCTTGTTTGTCATCCTGAAGCAATCCGCGTTGCTTCTGTGTCTGCACCATGGGAGTAAAAGTTTGAGTCTTAGAATCATTTTGAGAACCCTATCCATCCTGGCCTTCACCCTCACCCTGCTGTGCGGCGCATGCCTTGCCCAGGCAGGCCAGCCCATCTCCGGCGTGGTCACCAACAAAACCACCAACAAGCCGGCTGCCGGTGACGATGTCGTCCTCCTCAAGCTGGCCCAGGGCATGGAAGAACTCTCCCGCACCAAAACCGACGCCCGGGGCAAGTTCACCATCGACGTGCCCGAAGCCGGCCTGCATCTCCTCCGTGTCACCCATGACAAGGCCAACTACTTCCGCCCCGTGCAGCCGGGCACCCAATCGGTCGAAATCGAAGTCTATTCAGCCGCTCCCCAGGTCGACGGCGTCACCCTCGCGCAGGACGTCATGACTGTCCAGACTGATCCCGGCGGAAGCACCCTGCGCGTAGTCGAGCACTTCCTCGTCAAGAACGAGTCCTCCCCCGCCAAAACCCTTTTCAATGAGCACCCCTTCGAGTTCTACCTCGCCGATGGCGCCAAGGTAGAAGGTTCCACCGCCCAGGCTCCCGGCGGCATGGGTGTCGCCACCCCGCTCGTCCCCACCGGCGAACCCAACCGCTACACCATGATCTTCCCCATTCGGCCGGGCGAGACCGAGTTCAATGTCTGGTATCAGATTCCCTACAGCGGCAAACTCACGCTCGCGCCTCGGCCCGTCCTGCCCATCGGCGAGTTCGGCATCGAGATTCCCGCCACCATGCAGTTCGAGCAGGGCCAATCCACCCCCTACCAGGCCGTCACCGAAGAGCTGCCCGGCCACGCCAAGGCCTATGTCGCAGGTAACGTGCAGCCTTCGCAGCCGTTGCAGTTCACCCTCACCGGCAAGGGCGAGCTGCCTAAAAAGTCCGCGGTCGAAGAAACCGGTGCGGGCCAGGGCGGAGGTGCAGCTACAGGCGCGGGCACCGTGGCCGGCTCGCAGGCTAATGATCCCAATGCGGATACCCGTCCTGGCGGAGGCCTCGGTGTGCCGCTCGACAAAGATGCTGAGCGCGCGCCACTGACCAAGTACAAATGGTGGATTCTGGGCGGGCTCGGCCTGCTCATGGCCATCGGCGCGGGGTTCCTGCTGCGCACGCCCGCCGCCGGCACGGGAATGGCCGCGGTCCCGCTCAGCGATCCCAGAATGCCAATGCCGGGTACCGCACCTGCAGGTGCCATGCAGGCCCTGCGCGACGAGCTCTTCTTGCTCGAAACCGACCGGCTGGCCGGCCGCCTGAGCGACACCCAATACGCCGAGCTGAAGGGTGCCTACGACATCGTGCTGCGCCGCGCCCTTACGCGCCACGGCCAAAGCATCGGGACCACCACCGTAGTTCCCGAATAACTTCCGAGGAGGACGCGCATGCTTGGATTCCTGCGGTTCGTGCAGCTGCTGGCCATGTCCTTCTGGATCGGCGGCCTGGTCTTCTTCGCCTTCGTGCTTGCCCCCACGGCGTTCCACACGCTGCCCTCCGTGCATGAGGCGGGGCTGATCGTGGGCCAGTCCCTACGCGTGTTCGACGTGCTGGAGCTTGGCTGCGCAGGCCTCTTCCTGGCCGCAACAGCAGCCATGTTCCGTTCGGCTACGCTGCGCATTCGCGGCCGTTACGAGATTGAATTCCTGCTCGCCGCCGTCATGCTGCTGGGCACCGCCTACACCCACTGGAACCTGCTGCCCTCAATGGACGCCGACCAGGCCCTTGTCGGCGGCGACATCGCGTCCATGCCGGCCAACTTCCCGGCCCGGGTCCACTTCGAGAAGCTGCATGTACGCTCCGAGCGCGTGGCCGGTGCCGTCCTGCTGCTGGGCCTTGGCGTCCTCTTCCTCATGTCGCGCGAGTCGGCCCAGGTGGAGTAAGGGTTGTTCTTTGTTGTCGTTCAGAAGGGAATGACAACAAGAAGACAACTCCTCTCTACCGAGGACGATGTGAGCAACCCACTTCAATGCTGCAGGTTCAACGTCACGGTCGCCGTATGCTGCAGCGCCGCGCCTGTCGCCTGCGTAGTCGTCCCTATGACCATGATGGTATAAGCCGTGGTCGTACCAGGGGTCGAAAAGAAGTTACCGACCCGGTCGCCGCAGCCCAGGGTGCAGACCGTCGCCATCAGCGCCAGCATCACGCGCCGCCTGCGTCGCAGCAGCAGCAAAACGGGCAGAAACAACGCAAATCCATACGGAAGCGCCGACCGCCCAAGATCGGCTTTGGGCGTCGCGATGGTCAGTACGAACGCTGCCGGAGAACTCGACGGCGGCAGGTAGGCCGGGTTGAACGTTGCCGTGGCGCCCGGAGGCAAACCGGTAGCTGAGAGCAGGATCGGGCTCGAGAGCGTTCCATTGACCGGAGTCACGGCAAAGCTGTACTGCGCAGCGCTGCCTGCTTGGACGGTCGCCGTCGTCTGGCCATTTGCCACCAAGGTAAAGTCAGGCAGCGTCACTGGCGCAATCGGCGCAATCGTTACCGCAACAGGAGTCGAAGTCGCGGCCAGGAAGTCGGTGTCGCCCGCGTAGCTCGCCGTAAGGCTGTGGCTGCCTGCACTCAGGCCAGCCGGGCTGAACGCAGCCGCCCCGGCGCTCAACGGCAACGAAGCATAGACGCTCGTGCCATCGAGCAGAGCGATCGTTCCAGTGGGGAGAC
The DNA here is from genome assembly GCA_964282835.1 of uncultured Granulicella sp. Lineage (GTDB taxonomy): Bacteria > Acidobacteriota > Terriglobia > Terriglobales > Acidobacteriaceae > Edaphobacter. The sequence continues at coordinate 1,932,536 of OZ196157.1, read as the reverse complement.
CGCTGGTGCTGCTGGCGACGTGCGCCACAAGGGCGGGGGAAAGTGTAACCACCGCAGGAGCCTTGGCGATCCGGACTACTGCAGCCGACGTGGTCAGGGTGTAGTTTCCTGCCTCCGAACCGGCCAGCGTCGCCGTAATCGGGTACACGCCCGGCGGCGACAGCGAACCAGCCGTAGAGGTCAAGGCCAGGCTTACGCCTGCTGTGTCCTGCGGAAGAATTCCCGTCAGTGTACCGCTCAGGGTCGGCACGGGCTGCCCATACAGCAGCGAAAGCGAAGCCGGGCTCGCCGTCACCTGAACCGGCGAGACCGACAGCGCGATCGCAGAGGATTCCGCCGCGGAGTGCAACGTATCGCCTGCATAGGTCGCGAGCAAACGATGCGGCCCGGCAGCCAGGCCGGAGGCGGAAAACGACGCCACATTGCCGACCAGTGCCTCTGACCCTACACTCTGCGGGCTCGCCTGCACTTCCGTGTCGAACAGCGTGACCGCGCCCGTTGCAGGGCTTGCGGCCAGTGACGCGACCACCGTGCCGCTGCCGTAAAGCAGCACCGAAGGCGCCGACAGGGTAAGGTTCGCAACCGCGCTTGGCCCCAGGCCCGCAAGCGTGTGGATGATGGAAGCCGAATCCACCTGGCGAATGCGCCCGTTCGCGCTATCGGCCAGCGTGGGCAGGCCACCGGGCGAAAGCGTGACCGCCCTAGGTGCATCGAGCGATGCGGCGGGCGCCAGGCCTCCATCGCCGGCAAAGGTTTGGACTGCGTTACCTGCCACCACGCTGACCGCTCCCGCAAGATCGACGCGCAACACCTGCTGCAACGCGGCGTCGGCAAACAGCAGGTTGCCGGAAGCATCCAGCACGAGCCCGCGCGGCAGCCTGGCAGAAGCCGTCGCGGTGGAGATGATCCCCGTCGCATGATCGACCCGCCGCACACGGTGGTTATGGCTGTCGGCGATCCATAGATCCCCTGCAGACGAGAGCGCAAGCCCCCCGGGACTATCGAGACTCGCCGAAAGAGCCGGACCGCCGTCGCCGGAAAAGCCCTGGGTTCCATTCCCGGCCACGGTGGTGATACTTCCTGTCGCGGCGGCTATGCGGCCGATCCGATGAGTCAGCAGGTCGGCGAAATAGACATTGCCAGCGGCATCGACCGCCAACGCCGAGGCACTGATCGACGCAGCGAGAGTCGTGATCGTGCCGGTTGCTGCATCTACCCGGCGCACACGATGGTTGTGGGTATCGGCAATGAACAGATCGCCTGCCGCGTCCAGCGCGAGCGCCGCAGGGCTATCGAGCTCTGCCATGGTGGCAGGTCCGCCGTCTCCGCCAAAGCCCTGTGTACCCGTGCCGGCCACGGTGGTAAGCAGCCCGCCAGGAGACACGCGGCGAACCAGGTTGCGTCCGCTTTCGGCGAAAAGCAGGTTGCCGGCCCTATCGTAAGCCAGACCGGCGGGCAGCAGCAGCGGCACGGAAGTCGCGGGCGCTGCAGTTTGGGCCGCAGCGGGCAGCGCGATCACCGCCAGCAACAGCAGCCAGACCGAGAGACCGGCCTGCAGGCGCTTTGGGTTGGTGATGCTCTGATTCCCCATGAGACTCGACGATGGACGTGATGTGAGGTACTTGTGGAATTATAGCGACCATGGAGCGATCGTCAGCCCTGTTGATAGGATGGATTGTTCCCTTTTGAACCCGGAGACGCCGTGCAACTGACCTCGCTCGACTGGGTGGTGATCGCCGCCTATTTCGCCCTGAACCTTGGTATCGGCTTCTTCTACATGAAGCGTGCCTCCGGCAACGTGGGCGAGTTCTTCCTCTCCGGTCGCAACGTGCCGTGGTGGCTCGCCGGCACGTCCATGGTCGCCACCACCTTCGGGGCGGACACGCCGCTGGTCGTGACAGGGCTCATCTACAACCAGGGCATCGCCGGCAACTGGCTCTGGTGGAGCTTCTGCCTCAGCGGCATGCTTACCGTCTTCTTCTTCGCGCCGTTGTGGCGTCGCGCCCGCGTGCTTACCGATATGGAGTTTGCCGAGCTGCGCTACTCCGGCCCCGCCGCCACCTTCCTGCGCGGCTTCCGCGCGCTCTATCTTGCGCTTCCGGTCAACACCATCATCATGGGCTGGGTCAACCTGGCCATGTGCAAGATTCTGGGCCTCACGCTCGGCATCACGACCATCCGCGGGCAGCTTACGGCCGTCTTCGTCTGCCTCGCCCTCACCCTCGGCTACAACGCGGTCAGCGGGCTTTGGGCCGTGCTTTGGACGGACATGGTCCAGTTCGTGCTGAAAATGAGCATGGTTGTGGCCCTCGCCGTCTTCGCGGTTCGCGCTGTCGGCGGCATGCGCGGCCTCGCCGCCGGTGTGCGTGCCAGCGACCTCGTTCGGCATACCGATACGCTCGCCTTCATCCCCAGCCTGGGCTCCGGCTTCTTTCTCAGCTTTCTCGTGCTGATGAGCCTTAACTGGTGGGCCAGCTGGTACCCGGGCGCGGAGCCCGGCGGCGGCGGCTACATCGCACAGCGCATCTTCAGCGCCAAGAACGAAGCCAACGGCATCGGCGCCACGCTGTGGTTCAACATCGCCCACTATGCCCTGCGGCCCTGGCCCTGGATCGCCACCGCGCTCGTGGCGCTCGTGCTGCTTCCCTCCCCAACCGCAGCCCAGGGCGGGTACGAAGGCGCGTACGTCTGGGTGATGATTCACTACCTTCCGCCCAGCCTGCGCGGGCTGATGCTTGCGGGCTTCGCGGCGGCTTACATGTCCACCATCGGCACCCACCTCAATCTAGGCGCTTCGTACCTCATCAACGACCTCTACAAGCGCTTCCTCGTCAAGCACGATACCGAACGGCATTACGTCAACGCCTCGCGCATCGCCACCATCTTTGTCGCACTGCTCAGCGCCGCGGCGACGGCTTATATGCAGACGCACGGCGCGTCCATCGCCGCTGCCTGGAAGTTCCTGCTCGCGCTGGGTGCGGGCGCGGGGCTCGTCTTCATGCTGCGCTGGTACTGGTGGCGCATCAACGCGTGGAGCGAGATTACCGCTATGACCGCGGCCGCGACCATCTCGCTCACGCTTGAAAGCAGCCTCGGGCTGCCGGTCGTGCGCGCGCTGCACGGGCTGGATAAAGACCTCGTCATCGCGCCGCTCAACGCCGACGACCCCCATGCCTTCGCCTGGCTTATGCTGCTGACCACCGCCGGCACCACCGGGCTCTGGCTTCTGGTCACCATGCTCACGAAGCCGGAAAGTGAAGCCACCCTGCGCCACTTTTACGAGCTGGTACGCCCCGCGCCCATGGGCTGGAGCCGGTTCGCTACCGCCGAAGAACGCCTCCGGCCGGAGCTGCGCTGGAACTTCCTGCATTGGGTGCTTGGCTTTTCGCTTGTGTACCTGATGCTGTTTGGCGTCGGCAACGTGCTGTTCTCGCGCACCCCTCTGGGCGTCAGCATGATCGCCGCAAGTCTTGCCTGCCTCGGCGTTTTGTTCTGGAGCCTGAACCGTCAAGGCTGGGGAACGTTCCGCTGACACTGTTGTTTGTAGCTGTGAAGCTGTCCTTTGTTGTCATTCCCGAAGGGAATCTGCGGTTGTCTTTCTTCAAAGCAAGCGCAAACTTTCACCGCAGGTGCAACTGGCATTTGGCTTTATACATCTTCTGGATTGAAGGGTTTAGGTGAACGCATGAACGGATTCAGAATAGCCGCAGGCGTTGTTCTCGGCAGCGCGCTGCTGGTTGGAGGGTGCAAGAAGTCGCCGGCCCCAACCGCCGGGCCCGCACCGGCCGCAAGCTCCACCCAGGGCGGCATCCTGAACTCCGACGGCTCCGTGACCAACCCGAACGGCACCGTGACCGTGCCGCAGGGAACCCAGGCCGCGCAGTCGCAGCCTGCGCAGAACGCGCCCGCCGGGCAGATTGCGGTCCGCAATCCCGACGGCTCGATCACGAATCCCGATGGAAGCGTCACGTACCCCGCCGGCAGCAGCGTGGCCCAGCGTGAAAATGCGCCGAACGGGTCCGGCACATCGCCTCTATCCAACGGCCCGGTTGCGCCAGAACCTGCTCCGGTTGCGGCCGTCATTCCAGCCGGCACGTCCGTCGTGGTGCGCACGAACGGGCGGCTTTCCGCGCACGACACCTCAGTAGGAGAGCGCTGGAGCGGATCGCTTGCGCGGCCGCTTGTCTACCACGGGGAAACCGTATTCGCGTCCGGCACCGCAGTCTCGGGCGAGGTAGTCGCCTCGAAGGGTGTCGGACGCTTCAAGGGCGCCGGCGATCTGGGCATTGAGGTTACCGATATCGGCGGGCATCACGTAGACACCAGCGAATACGAGAAGACCCGCAAGGGGCGTGGCAAGCGTTCGGCAGGCTTTACAGCTGGCGGCGGTGGTCTTGGAGCCCTCATTGGCGGCCTCGCTGGAGGCGGGAAAGGCGCGCTCATTGGAGGCTTGGCCGGAGCCGGCGGAGGCGCCGCGGCGGGTTCGTTCACAGGCAACACCGACGTCATCATCCCCGCCGAATCGGTCATCACCTTTCGCCTGCGCAGCCAACTCACCAGGTAGTCGCGCGCGGCCGCGTAGACTGGACGCATGGCTCTGAACCCCCTGTTTCTGCTTTCGGCGACCTCACCTGACCACTTTCCGACGGAGAGCAAAACCTTCGGCGCTCCCGAAATTGCTTTTCTTGGCCGCTCGAACGTAGGGAAAAGTTCGCTCATCAATGCGTTGCTTGGCTCAAAACAAGCCCACACCTCGTCGACGCCCGGCCGCACACGAGCCATCAACTTCTTCGCCTTGTACAACGGGCTGGCAGATAAGACGCGTAAACCGGAACTGGTTTTTGCCGATCTTCCGGGCTATGGCTACGCGAAGATCTCGAAGTCCATTTCGAGCGAGTGGCCGATGTTCATCGAGCCCTATCTGGCAGAACGCGAGGAGCTTGCGCTGGGCATCTGTCTCGTCGACACGAACATTCCACCCCAGGCACCCGATACGACGCTGATCCGCTTCTTTCAGGATCTGGGTAAGAACTATCTCGTTGTCGGCACCAAGTCGGATCGTATTTCGAAGAATGTGCTTGCAAAGAACCTGGCCGCGCTGAAAAAGGCGCACGAGATAGAAGAAATCGTCGCGGTGAGCGCGGAAAAAGGCCTTGGCATGGGTGAGTTGTGGAATCGCATCCGTCAGGCGGCTGAGGGCCACGGCTGGCAGAAGTAGAGCCCTGCCCTTGGTTATAGCGAGTCTACTTCTTATTGTCATTCCCGACAGGGAATCTGCTTACATTTTCCTTGACGTGGCAGACAATTCACGAAGCAGAGAAAAGCTCTGCATCCGACGAGCGGATACAAAGCCTGAACAAAAGCAGATTCCCTGCGGGAATGACAACAAGAGGGTCTACTCGCCGTAGTATTCGAGGCCGAGATGGGTGATGAGGTCCTGGCCCATGATGTGGCGGAGCGTGTTTTTCAGCTTCATCGATTGAATGAAGAGGTCGTGCTCCGGATAGACCTCGGGGGCGTGGTCGGGGTCCTTGAAGTAGAAGCTGAGCCACTCCTGGATGCCCAGGCCCTTGAGGGTCGAGGTGCGGGCGGCAAGGTCCATGAAGAGCACTAGATCGAGCGCGAGCGGCGCGGCCAAGATAGAGTCGCGGCACAGGAAGTCAACCTTAAGCTGCATCGGGTAGCCCAGCCAGCCGAAGATGTCAATGTTGTCCCAACCCTCTTTGTTGTCACCGCGCGGCGGATAATAGTTGATCCGTACTTTGTGATAAAGGTCCTTGTACAGGTCGGGATGAAGCTCCGGCTGAAAGATGTATTCGAGGACGCCGAGCTTCGAGACTTCCTTGGTCTTGAAGGATTCGGGATCGTCCAGCACTTCGCCGTCGCGGTTGCCCAGAATGTTGGTCGAGTACCAGCCGGCGACGCCCAGCATGCGCGTCTTGAAGGCCGGCGCGAGTACAGTTTTGATGAACGTCTGGCCTGTTTTGAAGTCCTTGCCGCAGATCGGCGCGTTCATCTTCTTCGAAAGCTCCTGCAGGGCAGGAATATCGACGGTCAGGTTGGGCGCGCCGTTGGCGAACGGAATGCCTTCCTTGAGCGCCGCCCAGGCGTACATCATCGAAGGCGTGATGCCGGGATCGTCGTCGACCAGGCCCTTCTCAAAGGCTTCGAGCGTCTGGTGCACGGGGCCGCGCTCGAGGTAGATTTCAGTCGAGCCACACCAGATCATGACCTGGCGGTCGGTTTTGGTCTTGAAGGCTGCAATGTCGTTGCGGATCTGATTGGCCAGATCGCACTTGTTCTTGCCTGTCTTCGCGTGCTTGGCAGTGAGCCGCTTGACGTAGTGCTGATCGAAGACGGCGGGCATGGGCTCGATCGATTCGAGAAACGGCCGGATCGCTTCGAGGGTGTCGCGGTCAAGCACTTCGGCGGTTTTGGCGGCGTCGTAGAGATTGCCGCCAAAAATGTCCCAGCCGGTGAAGACAAGGTCTTCGAGCGGGGCGATGTCGACAAAATCCTTGATCAGCGGCGAGGTGCCTTCGGTGCGCTTGCCCAGGCGGATGGTGCCCATTTGCGACACCGAGCCGATGGGCTTGCCGAGGCCGCGACGGATGGCTTCGACGCCGGCGATGAGGGTGGTGGCCACGGCGCCCATGCCGGGAATCATGATGCCGAGCTTGCCGGTGTGGGGCTTGATGGTGGCCGCTTCCTGCTGGTTCTGGGAATGCGCGGCGACGGGTGTTGACATGCGTGTGTGACCCTTCTGTGGAGTAAATCTCCGGTTGGTAGAACGCGTGATGCGTAACCTGTCGATTCTAATACGGAGCGAGGCTGCGATGCCGCTCGAGCAAGCTGATGCAGGCACAAGTGCATGGCATGCTTCAGGAGAAGAAGAAAGCTTGACCCGTGAGCTTTGAGCTTGCGAGCGGTAAGCTGAGAGCTCGGACCGGTCGATCTGGCGGCTTTTAGGCGGGCTGGCCGACGCGGATACGGTTCTTCCAATGCGAGGCGACGTAGTAAACGAATGCGACCACGAGCAGGAGCTCAACGGCGATGTGAAAGCGGTCGAACACCAGCTTGAAGCGTGGATCGGTGCGGAAGCGATCGCCGAGCTTCCAGCCGACGTAGCCGAGCGCATAACACCACGGCCACGACCCGATGAAGGTGTAGAGGTGGAACTTGAGTTGGTTCATCTTGGCGACGCCAGCAGGAAAGGCAATGAAGGTGCGGATAATGGGCAGCATACGTCCGATGAGGACGGCGAGCGAACCGAAGCGTGTAAAGAAGCCATCGACGCGATCGAGATCGTGACGGCTGAGGAGGAGATAGCTGCCGTAGCGTTCGACCGTAGGACGGCCTCCTCGCGCGCCTACCCAGTACGCCGGAATGGAGCCGATGTTCGAAGCAAGCGAAGCGATAGTGGCAAGCAGGATAAGCTGCGCCTGACTATGGACCAGGGCGGCGCCGGCGAATGGCATGATGACTTCAGAAGGCAATGGAATGCAGGCCGACTGGATGGCCATGAGAAGGGCTACGCCCGGATAGCCGGTGCTTTGGATGAAGTGAATAAGCCAGTCTGTGAGGTGTGCGAGCATGTAAGGCCAGTATATGGGGCAGGGCCCACGGCAGCATCGTTTGTTAGGATTGAGGTTGGAGAATTCAAGATTTATGGCAGATTTTATTCCCCCGAAGAATGAAGTTCCCGAGCCCGGCGAGACGGCGAAGGCGATCGAGCAGGTGTCTTCCGGGCAGCGGCCTGCTTACGGTGCCGGGCGGCCTGCGAGCCCGTACGCGGTGCAGCCGGGCCAGGCGGCCGCTCCGCCGGTCAGGCGGCAGATTGTGTGCTTCAGCTTCTACAAGGTAATGCCCGAGTGGCGCAGGCTGCCGGCCGAAGAAAAAGCCCGGCACAAGGCCGAGTTTGCCGATGTGCTGACGCGCTGGAACAAGCCGGGTGAGTTCCTCTCGTTGACGTACTCGACTGTAGGGACGCGCGGCGATGTAGATATGTGCGTGTGGTCGATCGGCTACGCGGTGGAAGAGTTGAACCGCATGCGCAGCGAATTGATGCGCACGCCGCTGGGCGGCTACCTGACCAGCCCGCATAACTTCCTGGCCATGACCAAGCGCTCGCAGTACCAGATCGACCGGCCGGATGAAAGTGAAGGCGAAGGGCGCGGCGCGATTCGTCCGGGCGGGCAGAAGTACATCTTTGTCTATCCTTTCTGGAAGACGCGGCCGTGGTACCTGTTGAGCGCGGCTGAGCGCAAGCGGTTGATGGACGAACACATCCGCATCGGACTGATGTACCCGCGGGTGAAGCTGAATACGACTTACTCGTTCGGAATCGACGACCAGGAATTTGTGGTGGCGTTCGAGACCAACTTCCCGGAGGACTTTCTCGATCTTGTACAGCAGCTGCGAGAGACCGAGATTTCGCTGTATACGCTTGAAGACACGCCGATCTTCAGCTGTGTGCGCTTGCAGCCGCTCGAGATGCTGGACCGGCTGGGCTAGTGATGGCCACGAAGAAGGTCGCAGCAGTTGTGCGGAAAACGCCTGAGTCGCCCGAAGGTTCGGCGGCTCGGGCTCTAGCTGCTGAGGAACCCACATTTGCTCGGCTGAAGAACGGGCGAACGAAGAAGCCGCTCGAGCCGGAGCGCGTTGCGGCGATCCTGGACGCGCTGCGCAAGACTTATCCAGGCGTGGTGTGCGCGCTCAATCATCGCTCGGCTTGGGAGCTTACTGTCGCGACGATCCTGAGCGCGCAGTGTACGGATGTGCGGGTGAATCTGGTGACGCCGGCCCTGTTTGCGGCTTACCCGACGCCCAAGGACATGGCTGCGGCTTCCCTGCCGGAGCTTGAAGAGCTGATCCGCACAACTGGTTTCTTTCGCAACAAGGCCAAGTCGATCAAGGGCGCAGCCGAGGCTGTGGTGAACGAGTTTGGCAACCAGGTTCCGCAAACCATGGAGGAGATGCTTCGGCTTCCGGGTGTCGCGCGCAAGACCGCCAATGTGGTGCTGGGCAGCTGGTACGAGATTGCGGTGGGCGTGGTGGTGGATACGCATGTGCTGCGGCTTTCGCGGCGGCTGGAGCTTACGGGTAACAACGAGCCGGTGAAGGTGGAACAGGACCTGATGCAGGTGATCCCGCAGGATCGGTGGATCGCTTTTTCGCATGAGCTGATCCATCACGGGCGACAGATTTGCGTGGCTCGCAAGCCGCGGTGTGCGGACTGCACGCTCGAGCGGGTTTGTAATTCTGCGGACAAGACGTGGTCTTCGCATTAGCGTTTGTGGCTGGGTGTGCGAAGGCTTAACACGGATGACACAGAGGTCACAGATAGAACTTGGCCATGGCTTCGACCAGGCTTTGGATGGTGGATTCCCTGGCTTCTATGGTGGGTTTCAGATTGAGGTCCTGCATGGCCTGGGTGGTGATGGGGCCTATGCTCGCTAGCACGGTTGCGGGTGGGATGGTGATCTGGGCTTCGCTGAGGATGGCGGCAAGATTGTTGGCTGTGCTGGCGCTGGTGAAGGTGATCGCGTCCGGGGGTTCGTGGGTGAAGAGGCTGCGGAGCTGGGCGGCGGCTTCGGGTGGCACGACGTTGCGATAAGCCTCGGCGAGGGTCAGTTTGGCGCCGGCGGCGACAAGGGCTTCAGGCAGGTGGTCTCGGGCGATTGCGGCTCGAATGAGCAGCATGGAGGCGCCCGGAGCGTGCGGTATGAGCGCGGCGGCGAAGCTCTCGGCGACGGCTTGTGGGGGGATGAGGTCGGCTTGTGGAGCGATGCCGGTCTCAGCCAGCGCGCGCGCGGTGGCGGGGCCGATCGCAGCAACCCGGCGCGGCTTTGCCGGGAGGTTGAGGGTGCGGGCGCGGGTGGCGAGGGCGCGGACGGCGTTGGCGGAGGTAAAAAGCAGCCAATCGTAGGTGCGCAGGGAGGTGATGGCGGCGTCGAGCGCGCAGTAGCTGGCGGGTGGGGCGATGGCGATGGTCGGGATCTGGATGGTGGTGGCACCGTGAGCTTCAAGCAGGGTGGCCAGGGTGCTGGATTGACCTTCCGGACGCGTGATGAGGATGCGGCGGTTGTGGAGGGGGCTCATGCGTACACCGCGGCAGGTATGCCGGCGACGGCGAGGCCCTGGGCGACCGAAGTGAACTCGTTGCCGGTGGTGATGCGGCTTGGAAAGCGAGCTTCGAAGAGGGCGCGAACGGCGGGGACGAAGCTGGTGCCGCCGGTGAGAAAGACGCGGTCAACATCCTGTGGTTTAAGGCGGCTTTGCGCCAGTAACTCATCGATTGCCCGGGCAATCTGTGTGAGTTCGGGGGCGATCCACTGCTCGAAGTCAGTGCGGCGGACGGTGGTGCGGAGGTCGAGGGTGCCGGCTTCCGGGCCGGCGAAGAGGAACTCAGCCTGCTCGTGCTGTGAAAGAGCCGTTTTCGTACGCTGCACGGCTTGGTGGAGCTGGTAGCCCAAATCCTGCTCGATGAGGTCGCGCAGGGCTTCGATCTTTTCGGGGTCTTCGGCGCGCTTGATGGCGGCGCCGACGAGCTCGAGCACGTTGCGCGTGCGCAGGAACGAGAGGTAATGCCAGCGTTCGAGGTTGGCGTAAATCCAGGCCGGGAGCGCGGGGATGGACTTGCCGCCGCGCGCGAGGGTGTTCGAGCCGAGCGCGGGGGCGACGAGGTGGCGGACGATGCGGGCGTCGAAGGCATCGCCGGCGAAGGGCAGGCCGGAGGTGGCGAGGACTTCCCTGCTGCCGGCGCCAGGAAAGGCACCCTGGGTGCCTACTTTCAAGAGCGAGAAGTCGCTTGTGCCGCCGCCGAAGTCGCCGATGAGGATGGTTTCGGGACGCCTGAGGGTGGCCTGGTAGGCTGCGGCGGCGGCGAGCGGTTCGAGCTTGAAGGTGACGCGGTCGAAGCCGGCGCGGGTAAAGGCGGCGCGCAGTCGGGTGAGGGCGAACTGCTCGTCGGCATCGGTTTCGGCGCCGACGAAGCGAACAGGGCGGCCTACGGTGGCGGAGCGGATAGGATGGCCCCAATGCTGCTCGGCCTGTTGGCGAAGATCGGCGAGTATGCGGGAGATGAGGTCTTCGAGGGTGTACGGGCGGCCGAAGACCTCCGTGGTGGTAAGGCTGGCGACGGGCAGGTAGGACTTGAGCGACTGGATGAGGCGGCCTGCCGGAAGTCCTTCCGCGTGGCTTGCCAGATACCGCTCGATGGCGGCGGGGCCGGTGGTGGAGAGGATGCCGCGAGCCGTCCGCTCGAGATAGAGGATGGAACGCGAGCTCGGGGAGGCATCGGCGAACGGCAGCAGCTCGACCCTGCCACCGTGGGCGCGGGCGACGGAGCTGTTGGTGGTGCCGAAGTCTATGCCGATGGAGGCTTGGTCAAGGTTCATGACAGATCTCAGTTTAGGATGCAGGTATGGCGATCGAGCAGGATATCCAGGCTGTAGCCGAGCAGGAACGGCGGCTGGTGTGGGCGCGCTTTGGGGCGGCGGAAAGCTGGGCCGTGGGTTGTGCGTTGCGCGAAGATGCGCTGCGTCGTGGGGCGGCTATGACGTTTGAGGTGATGGTGGCGGGACGGCTACTGTTCTGGTGTGCGACAGATGGGGCCGCAGCGGGGCAGGCAGACTGGATTCGACGGAAACGCAATACGGTGGTGCGCTTTGGCCGAAGCTCGTATGCGATGGGCCTGGAGATGGGAATGTCGGCCAAGCCGTTTGCGGAGCGCCATGCGGGGCTGGAGCTTGCGGACTATGCGGTGCATGGGGGTGGGGTGCCGGTGGTGCTTGTTGGCACCGGCTGCGTGGGCAGCGTGGTGGCAAGCGGGCTGCACCAGCGGGTGGACCACGGGATGGTGGTGCGGGCGATGGCCGGCGTGCTTGGCGTGGCAGTAGCGGAGCTGGACTAGGCTGAAGATTGCTGGCTCAGGTTTGCTGGCTCAGGAGGTCGAGGGCTCCGCGTTCGATGAGATGTTGGGCGGCTCTCTGACCGTGCTGGGTGGGGGTTTCGCCGGGAGCGGCGGGCAGAGTGCAGCAGACGGATTGGTCGCCGTCGGGGGTGAGGACCTGGGCATGGAGGATGCCTTCGGGGGTGCAGTGGGCGCCGAGCGGGAGCTCGCAGCCACCGCCCATGGCGGCGAGGAAGGCGCGTTCGGTTTCCGTTGCGCGGTGGGTTTCGGGGCAGTTCATTGCGGATACGGCCGCGTGGATTTCGGGGTCGCGGGTGGGGTTGTCGGTGTCGAGTGGATGCTTGGGGGAGCGGGTTTCAAGCGCGAGGGCGCCCTGGCCGGGGGCGGGGGTGAGCTCGTCGACGGCGAAACGCTGGTGGACGGATTCGGTGCGGCCGATGCGGTCGAGGCCGGCACAGGCGAGGACGAGGGCGGCGGCCTGGCCTTCGTCGAGCTTGCGGAGGCGGGTGTCGATATTTCCGCGTAGCTCGACGAAGTTGAGGTCGGGGCGGAGGTGGAGGAGTTGGGCACGGCGGCGCGGGGAGTTGGTGCCGATGGTGGCGTTTTCGGGCAGGGTGTGGAGGGCCCAGAACGGCTCGCAGACGAAGGCGTCGCGGGCGTCGGCGCGGGTGGGGATGGCGGCCAGGGTGAAGCGCTCGTCGAGGGTGGTGGGGAGGTCTTTTAAGCTGTGAACAGCGAGGTCGATGCGGCCGGCGGCGAGGGCTTCTTCGATTTCCTTGATAAAAATGCCTTTGCTATCGAGGGAGGCACCGTCGAAGGTGGCGGGGGGGATGAAGGTGGGGTCCTGCATGCGGTCGCCAGTGGTGCGGATGACTTCGATTTCTACAGAATGGCCGGCGTTGCGCAGGAGGGCGGCGATGTGGTTGGCTTGCCAGAGGGCGAGTTGGGAGCCTCGGGAACCGATGCGGATTTGGGTCATGGCTCTGACAGGATACCGTGGGTGTTGGAGGAAAGAGCAAAAGCCAGCACAGAGGACGCAAAGCAGAGCACGCAGAGGACACGAAGGAGAGCGGGATGTGGGTTTGGTGGTTTGTGGCGGGGCCGGTGTTGGTGATGGCTGGGTTGCTGGGGACGGCGTTCTGGATGCGGGCGCGGCGGCGCGGTCGGCTGCGGGAACTGGCAGGGAGGCTGGGCATGGAGTACCGGGAAACCGGGCTGCCGGCGGGGATGGACCTGACGGGGACGATGTTTGCTCGGGTTTCACGGGTGTGGAACGTGGTGGAGGGACGGGGGAAGGTGGCGTTCGACTGCACGGTGGGGGCGGGAAAGACGCCTTGGCGGATGACGGTGTATGGGGTAAAGGGGCGGTCGGGAGCGGGGATGAAGGCGGGGGAATGGTATGTGTGGTCGAAGGGGAGGATTTGGTTTGCGCGGCTGGATTCGGTGGAGGAGGTGGAGGTGGAGTTTACCCGAACTTGAATCAAGGTTCATCCCCAAGACACTGCTGTCACTAAAAACGACAACCGCTTGAACGGTTCAGAAACTGTGCGGAGCAGCCTCTAAAATGTGCGCTTTCTCCTCCTCGGTAAGGTTCTGCTTATTAGAAGCGTACTTCCAGCGCGAAAGCATCTCTCGATAATGATCGAGAGTGGCAGTGTGTGTGTTGTAGTTGTTGTCGGCTGGATTCGACTCGCGCCACAGTCTTCGATCTTTCAGCAGAAATCGGGCGTAGGCAAAATGCTCAGTCTCATCATTTCCGTCAAATCCTGGAAAAGGCACCGCAGGCTTTTTGCCTTGTCCTGGGTCCAGAGCACGAAACATGTCTAAAATCTCTCGGACTTCCAATCGAATGTTTGCATCCAGCGAAGGCGCAAAGTGCGGGATTAGCTCGTTAAGATCCTCATCATATCCGTCAGTCAGGCATGTGAGTAAAGCATCATATTCGTCCGCCTCAGATGGATTCAGCAATCTAAGTATCGTGTATTGGTTGTGGAGAATGAGTTTGTCTAGCTCTGAAATTGTCACATTAAGCTCCTGAACTTGCCGGAAACAGCATCTAATTCGGGTATAGTATCAGAGATATTGCACAGGGTTACCAAGTCTATGGCGCGTCTCTTACAATCTCTCCTACTGCTTGCGTCATCGGCGCTCCCAGCTCAAACACTAGTCGGTCCGAATCTGTACTTCTTCGTGGATCAAACATCATTTTCGGCTGAAGGCTCATGGATTCCCGTGAACCCTAAAGATTACGCTGCCTACCAGACAGAAACGGAACTGGACTGTGAGAAGCAAACCGGCGAGTGCATTGAGGCGAGTGCTGACTATTACTCTGGACACCCACACATCTCTGTCGCTTACTTCCAAATCATTGAGTGGGACAGTAACGGGATCGTTGCCACAAATGCGGATGGAATTTGCGCGGGTCGAACGGTCTCCATAGGATTTGCGGCAAAGCATATTAGCGATACGAGAGAAGCCAAAGTACTACCAGCCGAAAAACAGAAAGCGTGTCAGGCCCTCGGCATACCTCTGAACGAGAGCTGGACATTCCTTCTCAAGAACTCGAAAAGCTGGGCGGAAGAACGCGACCGCGAACATATGCAGTGAAGGAACACGACACTGGCTCGGGCATATCCATTTTGCTGCCAACAGCAACTCCGACTGTACAAGGCAGCTTCCATCAAACAACTTCGCGGGCTCCTAGTCCGAACCGCTACTCGCGTTTGGGGTCGCGGAGGGCTACTAGCTGGGGGTGGAGGAGCTTGGCGGTTAGGGTGCGGGTGAGGGATTCGACGGCGGCGGCCTGGGCGGGGGTGAGGGTGGCGAGGGCTTTGGCGGCGCGGGTGAGTTCGGCTTGGCGGGTTTGCTCGGCGGCCTCTTGCAGGGCCTTGATGGCGGGGACGGCGCCTAGCGATTGCAGGCGGTCGTGGTAGCGCTGGACCTCGGCGGTGACGATCGATTCGGCTTCGGCGGCTTCGCGGCTGCGGCTGGTGAGATTGGAGGCGGCGACCTGCTGGAGGTCGTCGATGTCGTAGACGAAGCAGCCGTCGAGTGAGTTGATGCGGGGGTCGATGTCGCGGGGGACGGCTATATCGATGAAGAACATGGGGCGGCCGCGGCGGCGCTGGAGGAAGGCGCGGGCGTGGTCGGGGGTGAAGATACCGCCTGAACCGGTGGAGGTGATGACGATGTCGGCGCGGTGGGCTTCCTGGGCGAGAGCTTCAAAGGCGATGGTCTGGGTGCGGGTGCGGGGCGAGGTGAATGCTTCAGCAATCCGCTTGGCGCGCTCGGGGGTCCGGTTGGCGATGAGGACGTCGGTGGCGCCGTGCTGGATGAGGTGGCGGACGGCGAGCTCGGACATCTTGCCGGCGCCGACGAGCAGGACGTTTTTGCCGGCAAGGGAGCCGAAGATCTTGCGGGCGAGATCGACGGCAACGGAGGCGATCGAGACGGAGGAGCTGCCGATTTCGGTTTCGCTGCGGACTTTTTTGGCGACCGTGAAGGCGGATTGGAGGAGGCGATCGAGAGAGTTGGCGACGGCGCCAACCTCTTTGGCGACGATGTAGGACTCCTTGACCTGGCCGAGGATTTGCGGTTCGCCGACGACCATGGAATCGAGCGAGGAGGCGACGCGGAAGAGGTGGCGGACGGCTTCGCGCTCACGGTACTCGTAGAGATGGGGGCGGAGGGTGGCGGGGGGGATGGCGAAGTAATCGTTGAGGAAGCGGAGGAGGTCGGGGTTTTGCTCTGGCTGGCCCTGATGGATGCGGTCCTGCACGGTGAGGAACTCGGCCCGATTGCAGGTGGAGAGGATGAGGGACTCGCGGATGCCGTGCACTTGGGCGAGGGACCGGGTGGCGTCGGCGAGGCGCGCGGCGGGGATGGCGAGGCGCTCGCGGATCTCAAGCGGAGCCGTGGTGTGGTTGATGCCTAAGAGAACCAGCTCGCTCATGGTGTCGTGAACCTGTGCACGGCGGAGAGCTGGTTGGAGGCGTAAACGGCGAAAATGACGACGAAGACGAAGGACGAAAGATAGATGGCGCGGCGTCCGCGCAGGCCGGCGATGCGCCGGATGTGGATCATGCCGACGTAGGCGAGCCACATGGCGAAGGCGAGCAGGATTTTGGGGTCTTTGAAGTAGGAAGCGCCGTAGGCGACCTGGGCAAGCAGCGAGCCGATGAAGAGGCCGGCGGTCATGCAGGGGAGGCCGATGAGGAGGGCGCGGAGGGCGATGCGGTCGATGGTATCGAGCGGCGGCAGCTTGATGCGGGAGGTGCGGAGCGATTTACTTTTGAGGCGGCGCTCCTGGATCAGATAAAGCGAACTGGCGACCAGGCTGACGAACAGAGCGGCATAGGCGGCGAGCAGAAGCGCGATGTGCAGGAAGAGCCAGCCGGTGTGAAGGCCGGGGAGCGTGGCGGTCTCGAGCCCTGGACGGAAGGCGGGCAGGAGCCCGAGCAGGAAGCAGAGCGGAAGCAGAAAGGTGCCGAGCGCGATGGTTCGGTAGATGGCGTAGATGGCGAGGAAGGCGACGGCGAGGAGGAGGCCGAGGAAGGATTCGGTCTCGTGCGTGTCGACTGGCAGGGCGTGGTGGGCAAGGTTGAGCATCTCGGCGAGCGAGACAAAGTGGAACAGGACGGCCGCGACGGTGGCGGGGATGGCGAGATGGCGCCAGCGCGGGCGATCGTAAAGGGCCGCGGGCAGCACCGCGAGGGCGGCGATGCCGTACAGGAGAACCGCGAGTCTGAGCCAGAGGAGCGACATGGGCCAAGCATCAGTATATCGGGCCCCTGGGGAGCGAAAGACGCGGGCTTTGAGGCGGTGGACAAGGATGACGCAGGAGCGCGGCTGGGTATAATACGGACAACCGAAAAACTCAAATTCCCTGTTGAAGGAAAAACATGTCTGAAGCAATGGAAGCACTGGAGCATGCGGAACACGCTTCGCACGCGGCTCATGGTGGTGGAGACGGCAAGGCTCCGGCGAAGCTGATTGGCCTGACCATGGCGCTGATTGGGGTGATGATCGCGTTTTGCGCGGCGATGGTGGGCGGAGAACGGAACGAGCTGACGCGCACGATGATCGAGCAGACGCAGGCCAACTCGGATGCGAGTTCGGCGAGCATCAAGTTCCGGCTCATCATGCTGGAGCTCGAGAAACAGCGTGGGGTGGTGGGTTCGAGTGCGGCCGCGAGTGGCTCGGCGACGGTGCTGCCGCGCTTTCTTGCGCTTTATAGCGACTATGCGAAGGAGCGAAAGTTCTCCAAGGACTGGGCGGACAGCTATGATCCGATGATCCAGGCGCACTTTGAGGGTGCCGAGGGGTACGAGCACGCGCAGTTGATTGCGGAGATCGGGATTGTGCTTGCGTCGCTCGGGGTGTTGCTGGCGAGCCGAACGGCGTGGATGGTTTCACTTGTGCTGGCGGCGGTGTGTGTGGGGCAGCTGGGCCGCACCTTCATGCATACGCGGCACGAGGTAAACGAGGCGTTCGAGAAGGTGGAGCACACGGGTGACGCCTACCATGAGCTGCGTAAAGCCCATGCCGCAGGTGGCGATGACGAACGCACGGTGGAGGCGCTTGATCCGGGAGGCGCTTTGCGCCAGGTGAAAGCTGGCTCCGAGGAGAGCAAGGGGGCGGAACGCAAGGAGTGATCCAGGCTATGTGGGTTGGCTGAGGGTGCAAGGGCAAAAGAAAGCAGATGCCCTGCGGAATGACAACAAAAAGAGTTCAGGCGGTGAGGAATTTCTTGAGTTCGGCCTCGCAGTATTCTTCGGTGACGAAGAAAGGCTTATCGGTGATGTTGACGGTGAGGTGGGCTCCGTCGTACTTGTAGGCGGCGGTTACGCCCATTTTGGTGAGAGTGCCTTCATTGCCGGTGAGGGCGATGCCCTGTTTGGCCTGGAGCTCCTGGCCTGCGCGGGCAAACTGGTCGGGGGTCATGGGGATGTGGATCATGGGGCTCCTTAATGCTTGAAGATGAGTGTACCGTGTGGGTGCGGTATGCTGCGGTATCAAGCTATGGCGACTGGAACGGAGAACGATGCGGCGCTGACCCCGGTGATGCGGCAGTATTTCGCGGCCAAAGAGGCGCATCCGGATTGCCTGATGTTCTGCCGCATCGGCGACTTCTACGAGCTGTTTTATGAGGATGCCATTCTCGTGGCGCGCGAGCTGCAGCTTACCCTGACGGCGCGCGACCGGGAAAAAAAGCAGCCGATGTGTGGGGTTCCTTACCATGCGGCGGAGATCTATATCCAGCGGCTGCTGCGCAAGGGATACAGGATTGCGCTTTGTGAGCAGATGGAGGATCCGAAAACCGTCAAGGGGATTGTGAAGCGCGAGGTGACCCGGGTGCTGACGCCGGGAACGGCGGTCGACCCGGGGCTGGGGGCGGGGGAAAGCTGCTGGCTTGCGTCGGTTGTGTGCTTGAAGAGCGGCGTGGGCGTGGGGATGGTAGATCTTTCCACGGGGGAGTTTCGGGCTGCGGAGTTTGGCAGCTGGGAGCTGGCGGCCGATGAGCTGGCTAGGGTGAAGCCGGTGGAATTGGTGTATGCGGCGGGGGGACTGTTTGGCGGGGGACGGCAGGGAGAGCTTGGTGGCCGCTCTACCCAGGTGTCAGAAGCGAGACCTTCACCCCAACGATCAAGTGCGATCGCCGGGGACCCCGGACCTGGGGCACCCGGTTTGGAGGGGGAGCGGGCGGGATTGGAAGGGATAAGGACGAAGACGCCTGTAGAGGATTGGGTGATGACTGCGGAGCATGCGCTGCCAATGTTGCGGCAGCAGTTTCGGGTGATGTCGCTGGACGGGCTGGGGTTTGGCGGGCACGAGGCAGCGGCGGTGGCGGCGGGCGGGCTGGTGCATTACCTGCGGCAGACCAAGCAGGGGGCACTCGAGCATGTGGACCTGCCGCGGTTTTACGAGCGGAGCGGATGCCTGGAGCTGGATGCGGTCTCGGTGAGAAACCTGGAGCTGGTGGACCCGCTTTTCAGCGGCGAGACGGTGCAGACAACGCTGCTGTATACGCTCGACGCATGCTGCACACCGATGGGCAAGCGGCTGCTGCGGGCTACGCTGCTGCGGCCGGCGCTTGAGCCTGGGGAGATCAACGCGCGGCTGGATGCGGTGGGCGAGGCTGCGCGGAATCTGCGCGGGCGGGAGCGGGTGCGGCGCGGGATGGATGGGGTGCTTGACCTAGAACGTCTGCTGGGTCGGGTGGGCATGGATTCGGCCGGGCCGCGGGAGGTGCTGGCGCTGGCTGGGACGCTGGGGTGTTTGCCGGGGCTGCGAGAGGCAGTGCGGGGGTTTGAGGCGGCGAAGTGGCGGGAGTTGGGGGGTGTATCGGCTAGTCCCACTCATCCCGGTGAGACTGCGATGAATGGGGCACAGGGTGTGGGCGGGTTTGATGTTTTGGAGGATTTGCATGAGTTGATTGTGGGAACGCTGGTGGAGGAGCCGCCGGTTACTTTTGCGGAGGGGGGCGTGGTGCGGGCAGGCATGCATGCCGAGCTCGATGAACTGCGCGAACTGGGGCGGAATGGGCGGGCAGCGCTGGTGGCGATCGAAGAGCGGGAGCGAACGCGGACGGGCATCGGGTCGTTGAAGGTGCGGTATACGAGCGTGTTCGGCTACTACCTGGAGGTGACGAAGGCCAATGCTAAAGCGGTGCCGACGGATTACGAGCGCAAGCAGACGCTGGTGAATGCGGAACGGTTTACGACGCCGGAGTTGAAGGAGCTCGAAGCAAAGATTCTGACCGCGCAGGAGCGGTCGCTTGAGATTGAACGCAGGCTGTTTGCAGAGATGCGGGCGCAGTTGCTGGCCGGCGCGGGCAGGATGCGGGCAGCGGCGAAGCGGGTGGCGGAGATCGATCTGCTAGCGAGCTTTGCGCACCTGGCGGCATTGCGCGGATGGGTGCGACCGACGGTGGATGGAGGTACGGTGCTGGAGGTGGTGGGGGGGCGGCACCCGGTGGTGGAGCGACGAATGGAAGAAAGTGGGTCGGGACGATTTATTCCGAACAACTTGTATCTGGATGGCGAGGGTGGGCCTGCGGTACTACTGATGACCGGGCCTAACATGGGAGGCAAGAGTACTTACTTGCGGATGGCTGCCTTGTTAGTGGTGATGGCGCAGTGTGGGTGCTTTGTGCCGGCCGAGAGTATGCGGTGTGGATTGGTGGACCGGATCTTTACCAGGATCGGTGCGAGCGATAATGTGGCGCGGGGACGATCTACGTTTATGGTGGAGATGACGGAGACCGCAGCTATCCTGAACACCGCGACGGCGCGGAGTCTGGTGCTGCTGGACGAGATGGGGCGCGGCACCGCGACTTACGATGGACTTAGCCTGGCGTGGGCTACGGTGGAACATCTACACGAGAAGATCGGAGCACGGACCCTGTTTGCGACGCATTACCACGAACTTACTTTGCTTGCGGACCGACTTAGGAAGCTGAAGAATATTCGGGTGACAGTAAAGGAAAATGCGGGTGGGATTGTGTTTCTGCATAGTGTGGAAGCGGGGGCGGCGAGTAAGAGTTATGGGATTGAAGTAGCTCGGCTGGCTGGGTTGCCGGCCAGGGTGATTGCACGGGCGCGCGAGGTGCTGAAGGTGCATGAGCGGGCTGAGGCTCGGGAGGTTTCTGCCGCCGAGCCAAAACAGCAGGTACAGATGACGATGTTTACGCCGCTTTCGCAGAGGATTGTGGACCGGCTGGAAGCGGCCGAGGTGGACTCCTTAACGCCGCTTGAAGCGCTGAACCTTTTGGCGGAGTTGAAGCGGGAGTTGCGCGGGTGAGTGAACGAGTGCCGGTCGGACAGCTGACAGCTTGTGAGCTGTCGGCCGACAATTTCGGAAGGCGGACGTTGTGATGATTGCTGGGGTGGCTAGATCGATGGTGGTGGCGGGGGTGATGAGCGGGACCTCGGCGGACGGGGTGGATGTGGCGCTGGTACGGGTTTCGCCTGGGGCTGGTGGGCCTGCTGTCGAGGTGCTTGGGCATCGCGGGTTTGCCTATGCGGACGAGGTAAGAGCGGCGGTGATCGGGGCCATGGATGCGCGGGCAACTTCGGTGGCGGAGTTGGCTCGGCTGCACTGGCGACTGGGGGAGGTGTATGCGGAGTGTGTGGAGGTGGCTTGTGCGGAGTTGGGGGATACCTTCCGCCCGCGGCTAGAGCTGGTAGGGATGCATGGGCAGACGATTTATCACCAGGCTGAGGCTGAGATGTACGCAGGGGGAAAGGTGCGGGCGACCTGGCAGATCGGGGAGCCGGCAGTGTTGCGGGAGCGGTTGGGGATTCCGGTAGTAAGTGACTTCAGGCCGGCGGATATGGCGGCAGGTGGTCAAGGTGCGCCGCTGGTGCCTATGCTGGATTTTTGCCTGTTTCGCTCGGCGAGCGTGGGACGTATCTTACTGAACCTGGGCGGGATTGCGAATGTAACGGTGCTGCCGGCAGGGTGCAGGTTGGAAGATGTAGTGGCGTTCGATACCGGGCCGGCGAACATGGTGATGGATGCAATGATGGTGCGGGCGTTCGGCAGGGCGTATGACGAGAATGGAAGTGAAGCGGCGCGAGGGGCGGTGATGCCGGCTGTGGTGAAGCGCCTGATCGAGGATCCTTACTTCTCTGCCCTGCCGCCCAAATCGTGTGGGCGGGAGCAGTTCGGCGAGCGGTATGCGGAGGAGGTTGCCGGGATGTGCGATGGGGCGAGCGGCGCCGACCTGGTAGCGACGGCGGCGGAGTTGACGGTGCTCAGCGTGGCCGGTGCGATCAAACGCTTTGGGGGCGGGGCGACCGAGGTGATTGCGGCAGGGGGCGGAGTAAAGAATGCCTATGTGATGCGGCGACTCGCGGAGGAATTGCCGGGGGTGCGGGTGCGGAGTTCGGAGGAGTTTGGGATGGGGCCTCAGGCGAAGGAGGCTGTTGCGTTCGGTTTGCTGGCGTGGCTGACCTGGTTTGGTTTGAGCGGGAATGTTGCTTCGGCTACGGGGGCCCGGGGGCCGCGTGTGCTGGGGAAAATTTGCTGGTGAGGCATGCGGAACAAATGACGCGCCCCACGAAACCGATGGTGACGTTGTTGCGATCATGGGGCGCCCTGATGTTGCTGTTCCTGCTGGCTGGCTGCCGCGGGCCGATGCGCGATGGCTCGGCGGTGGTGGTGGCGATTGAGAACTCGCCAAGCAGCCTGGACCCGCGGGTGGGGACGGATGCCGCTTCTGAAAGGATCGACGGGCTGCTGTTCGACTCGCTGGTGCGCAAGGATGAGCACTACCGGATGCAGCCGTGGCTGGCCGTGGGGTGGGATCAGCCGGATGCGATGACGTGGGTGTTTCATTTGCGGGATGGGCTTCGCTTCGCCGATGGCCGTCCGCTGGGTGCGGAGGATGTAGCCTGGACGATCGACAGCATGCGCGATGGCAGCCTGCAGACGAGCAAGGGTGGCGCGTTTGCGAGCGTGGCGGGCGTGGATGTGGTCGACCGGCTGACGCTGCGGGTGCGGATGAAACGGGCGGATGCTTCCCTGCTGTTCAACCTGAGCGATGGCGTATTTGGCGTCGTGCCCAGGGGCGCGGGCAAGGACTTCGGGCGCGCGCCAGTGGGATCTGGAGCGTTCAGGTTTGTGAGCGCGGAGACGGACAAAGAAGTAGTGGTCGCGCGCAATGACGGGTATTGGGGCAACGTGGCGAAGCTGCCGCGGGTGCGCTTTGCGGTGGTCCCGGATACGGTGACGGTGGCGCTGGAGCTCGAGAAGGGCTCGGTGGATGTGGCTTCGAACGAGCTTTCGCTGGACCTGGTGCATGCACTCGAAGGACGGGCGGGGCTGGTGACGGATGCGGGAGAAAGCTCGCGGGTGATGTACCTGAACTTCAATTGTATGCGCGGAGCGCTGCGCGATGTGCGGGTACGGCAGGCGATTGCGTATGCGATGGACCGGCCGGCGATTGTGGGGGCGGTATATCGAGGCCGGGCTACGCTGGCCGAGACGCTGCTGCCGCAGGGGCACTGGGCGGCGGCGGGGCTTGTGGGGTACCCGCATGATGTTGCTAAAGCTGTCACGTTGCTGGATGCGGCGGGATTGCACGCGGGCAAGGATGGAGTGCGGGTGCGGCTGGAGATGAAGACGTCGCAGGATGAAACGACCAGGCTGCTGGCGGAGATACTGCAGCAGCAACTGGGTCAGGCGGGCATCGCGCTGACGCTGCGGGCGACGGAGTTTGGCACGTTTTATGGCGATGTGACCGCGGGGCGTTTCGAGATGTATGCGTTGAACTGGGTGGGAAGCAATGAAGACCCGGACATCTTCCGCTATGCCTATGGGAGCGACTGGGCTCCGCCAAAGGGCGCGAACCGCGGGCATTATGCGAGCGCCCGGGTGAACGCTTTGCTGGCCGCGGCGGCTGCGACCACCGATGAGACGGCTCGGCGGGCGAGCTATGTGGAGGTGCAGAAGGTGCTGATGGACGAAGTGCCGAGCGTGGTGCTGTGGTATCCGCAGAACCAGGTGGTGCACACGGCGCGGGTGATGGGGGTGGAGGCTCCGGCAAGTGGGAGCTTTGATTTTTTGCGGAGCGCGTGGGTGCGGTAAAGCGGGACGGTTGACAGCAGGAAGGCACATCACGAACGGGCAATGACAAGTGCAACCGCAGATTGCTTCGGAACGACAATAAGAAGGCGGGAGAGCGGTGGGTCGTCGAGGAACGCTTTCAGTGGGCCTGGAAGGGGTTGATAGATCGCTGCTTGCGAACCGCTTTCAGGAGCTTGATCATTTCGGCGGCTTCTTCGGGTGGGTTCTTTTCAAAGCAGGCGAGACACAGCATGCGGACTTTGCCCTTCTGGCCTTTCAGGTTTTCCTGAGTGCTGGGCGCGATGCAGCAGCGGGTCTTGCACTCGGCGCAAGCGACGAGTTTGGAGCCATTGATGACGCTGGGCCAGTAGCCGCAGAGAATGAGAACTTCCTCGTCGTCGGGGAGAGGGGCTGGATTGAGCTTTTCTTTGAGCAGGGTGCGGAGGGCGGGGTCGAGATCCGGGTTCTCGTCGAGGGTTTGCTGAATGATTTGGCGCTCGTCCATGGGTGGGCCTCCCTGGGAGAAAGTATAGATGCGCACTGTTGCGAGGTGGTACGCGACTTGCCACCTGCGGAAAGAGCAAGCGTGGTATTTTGCTTGCCTTTTCGGGTGGAATCGCAGAAGTGTACTGAATTGCTCAGCCAGTTGGTTGAGATCGGTGGAACCTGAAAGGGAATGTTTCTTTGGAAGGAGCGCGCCGCATGCAAAGGCTGCTCTGCGAACGATATGAGGGAAGCAATGAGTAAGCGGCGTGACCCTGCGGCAACCAGGTTTGCCTACGACCTGTTGAAGGATGCCGGCATCCTGCTGGCCAGCGCGTTCACGATCCTGGGCTGCACCGCCAAGCCGCCGGCAGCGGGCCCGCCGCCGCCCTTGCCGGTAAGCGTCGTGCAACTTGAACCCACGACCGTGCCCATTGTGGGCGAGTGGGTGGGAACGCTGGACGGCTATGTGAACGCACAGATTCAGCCACAGGCCAGCGGCTACCTCGTCAAGCAGGACTACCGGGAGGGCGCGCTGGTTGCGAAAGGGCAGGTGCTCTTCGAAATCGATCCGCGGCCCTTTCAGGCGGCGCTCGATCAGGCGCTGGGCCAGCTTGCGCAGGCAAAAGGCCAGGTGGCGCAGGCCCAGGCGCAGCTTGGACTGGCGGAGATCAACGTGAACCGCGACACGCCTCTGGCGCAGGCGCGCGCGATTGCTCAGAGCCAGCTGGACAACGATACGCAGCAAAAGGCGCTGCAGGAAGCGTCTGTCAAGTCTTCGCAGGCGACGGTGGCCTCGGCGGAAGCCGGTGTGGCCACCGCCAGGCTGAACCTTGGTTTTACCCAGGTGCGCTCGTTGATTGCGGGCGTGGCGGGGCAGGCCACCCTGCAGGTGGGCAACCTTGTGAACACGCAGTCTGTACTGACTTCCGTCTCGCAGTTGAACCCGATCAAGGCCTATTTTTCGATCAGCGATAGCGAGTATCTTGCGCTTGCGCAGCACACGCACTCGGGTGGAGGAGATCTGTTGAAAAACGCATCTTCAGTGCCGCTTACGCTGACGCTCTCAAATGGCGAGGTGTATGCGCCAAGGGGTCACATTGCGTTTGTGGATCGCCAGGTAAATGCGCAGACAGGAGCCATCCGCATCGCAGCCGCTTTCCCGAACCCGGGGAACGTGCTTCGTCCGGGCCAGTTCGGCCGGGTAAATGCGGAGACCCAGGTGCGGCGCAATGCGCTGCCGATCCCGCAGGTCGCCATCCAGGAGTTGCAGGGCTTGCAGCAGGCTTACGTTGTCGGGCCCGACGGCAAGGCACACCTGGTGACGCTGAAGCTAGGGGCGCAGATTGGCACCAACTGGCTGGTTGAGGATGGAGTGACGCCGGGCACACAGGTGATTATCGACAATTTGCAGAAGCTTCGGGAAGGTACTCCGGTCTCGCCCCATGCGGCTCCGCAGGCGGTGCCTGCCAGTCAAACGGTTTCATCGGCCGGGAGGTAAGGGATGTCGAAATTCTTCATTAACCGGCCGATTGTTGCGATCGTGATTGCGATCCTGACGGTGATCCTGGGCACGGTTTCGATGTTTACGCTGCCCACGTCGCAGTTTCCCGATATCGTTCCAAGCGAGATTCTGGTGACGGCTACCTATCCCGGTGCCGATGCCAAGACACTGGCGCAGTCGGTCTCGACGCCGATCGAGCAGCAGATGAACGGCGTCGACAACATGATCTACATGGACTCCGTGAGCGCCAATAACGGGGTGGTTCAGCTGTTCGTCGACTTCGATCTGAAGACCGATCCGAACATTGACCAGGTGCTTTCCCAGCTTCGTGTCGACCAGGCACAGTCGCAGCTTCCGACGCAGGTGACGACCGCGGGGCTTACGGTGCAGAAGTCGCTTACCTCGCCGCTGATGCTGGTGGCGGTGAACTCGCCGGGCAACAAGCTGAGCCAGGACTTCCTGACCAACTACGCCGTTATCAATCTGCAGGACCAGATTACGCGCGTGAAGGGTGTATCTCGCGTGCAGCTCTTCGGTGGGCAGTATGCGTTGCGTATCTGGGTGGATCCGAACAAGCTGGCCAAGCTGGGGGTGACTGCGCCTGAGGTAATTACGGCGGTGCAGACGCAGAACAATGTGAATCCTGCCGGGCAGATTGGCGCGGAGCCGATCGCCAAAGGCCAGCAGTTTACCTATACGGTGCAAACGCAGGGGCGCCTGGTATTGCCGGAACAGTTCGGCAATATTATCCTGAGGGCGAACGCGGATGGCTCCATTCTGCACCTGTCGGATGTGGCGCGCATCGAGCTTGGCGACCAGGCGTATGCGATCTCCGGCCGCTACAACCAGAATCCTGCGGGCGTGATGGCGGTGTATCAACTGCCGGGCTCGAACGCGGTGGCGACGGCAGCCGCGGTGAACGCGCGGATGCAGGAGCTGGCGAAAACCTTTCCTGCGGGCATCTCGTACGATGTGCCGCTGGACACGACGAAGGCCGTGAGCTCGGGCATTCACGAGATCATCATCACGCTGTTTGAAGCGCTCGCTCTGGTCGTGATCGTGGTCTTCATCTTCCTGCAGGGATGGCGTGCGACGCTGATTCCTTTGCTGGCCGTACCGGTTTCGCTCATCGGCACCTTCATTATCTTTCCGGCACTTGGGTTTTCCATCAACACGCTTTCGCTGTTCGGCCTGGTGCTCGCCATCGGGCTGGTGGTGGACGACGCGATCATCGTGGTGGAAGCAGTGGAACACCACATCGACGAGGGGATGGACCCGAAGGCGGCCACGATCAAAGCCATGGAAGAGGTGGGCGGGCCAGTGACGGCCATCGCGCTGATCCTGGCCGCCGTCTTCATCCCGACAGCGTTCATCCCCGGCATTACCGGGCGGCTCTACCAGCAGTTCGCGGTGACGATTGCGATTTCGGTGCTGCTCTCGGCCTTCAACGCGCTTACCCTTTCGCCGGCCCTGGCCGCTCTGCTGCTGAAGCCGAAGGACAAAGAACAAAAGCCGGGGTTGCTGGGCAAGGGGTTCGGCCTCTTCAACAAGTTCTTCGGACGGACGACCGACAGCTTCGTGCATACGTCGGACGTGCTGATCCACAAGTCTTACCTGGCGATGCTGGGGCTGGCCATCGTCGCGGTGCTCTGCGTGTTTCTGGGCAAGTCGCTGCCTGGCGGCTTTCTGCCGACGGAGGATCAGGGATACATGTTCTTGGCGCTGCAGCTTCCGGATGGAGCCTCTGCGCAGCGTACGGATGCAGCCCAGCAGAAGATTACCGCGGCGCTGCTGAAGACGCCCGGCGTGCAAGGCGTGATTGCCGTGACCAACTTTTCTCTGTTAACGCAGGTGCAAAGCACCAATCAGGGATTCTTCTTCGTGGCCCTGAAGCCATGGGAGGTGCGCAAGAGCAAGGAAGAACAGCTGACCTACATTACGGACAGCCTGGGCAAGCAGCTGGCGGGCAATCCGGATGGCATCGCGTTCGCGTTTCCGCCGCCTTCCATCCCCGGCATCGGCACGTCGGGCGGGGTGACGATGGTGATTGAGGATCGCTCCGGCAAGGACGATCCCGGGACGCTGTCGAGGAACCTGACGGCCTTTCTGGGGGCGGTGAGCAAGCTGCCGGAAGTAGCCGCGGCACAGCCCTCGTACTCACCCGCGGTGCCGCAACTGTATGCCGAGGTCGACCAGGAGAAGGTGCTGCAGCAACAGGTGCAGCTGTCGGATGTATACACCACGATGTCCACGTTCATGGGCGGATACCTGGTGAACTATTTCAACCGATTCGGACGTCAGTGGCAGACCTACGTGGAAGCGGAAGGCACATCCCGCACGGACATCAAGAACATCGACCAGTTCTATGTGCGCAGTGCTAACGGCGGCCAGGTGCCGCTTGGGTCGCTCGTGCGCGTGAAAAAGATTACGGGGCCAGAGTACATCTATCATTTCAACGAGTTCAACGCGGCGCAGGTCAACATCACGGCCAAGCCGGGCTTCAGCTCGGGACAGGTACGGGCGGCGCTCGAAAAGACCTTTGCGGAGACCATGCCGCCGGGTGCCGGATTCGACTACTCGGGCATCTCGTACCAGGAAGACCAGGCCCAGAAGGGTGTGCCGACTTACGCGGTGTTCGGCCTGTCGCTGCTGTTTGTCTTTCTGATTCTGGCGGCGCTGTACGAATCGTGGACGTTGCCTTTCAGCGTGCTGCTGAGCACGCCGGTGGCGATTCTGGGCGGGTATGTTGCGCTGCATATCCGCGCGTTTGAGAACGATATTTTCGCCACGATCGGGGTGGTGATGCTGATCGGTCTTTCGGCAAAGAATGCCATTCTGATCGTCGAGTTTGCCAAGTCGAACTACGAAAGCGGCATGAGCATTTCAGAGGCCGCGCTCGGTGCCGCGCGGCTGCGTTTCCGCCCGATCGTGATGACGGCGCTAGCGTTTGTTTTCGGCTGCCTTCCGCTGTGGACGGCGACGGGCGCGGGCGCAGCTTCAAGACGGATTCTTGGAACGACGGTGGTTGGCGGAATGTTTCTGTCGACGGCCATCGGACTCATCTTCATCCCGGTTACGTTCTCGGTTGTCGAGTACATCTCGCACCGCTTCAGCAAGGGCGGCAACGACACGACGATGGACTCGAAGGCCGAGCTCGACCCTATTGCCGCCGGCAAAGCAGCCGGGGGTGCACCGCAGCCCGCGTCGACGGAGCCAGGGGGTCAGGCATGAGGAATCCTTCGCGCTGGCCGGGAAGTGTTTGGCCGGAAAGCGGCTTGATGGGAAGTGTTTGCGCCCTTTTGACAGCCGGTATGCTCACCGGCTGCAGTGTGGGGCCGCACTACAAGCGGCCGGCATACCCGGCCCCGCCTGCCTTTCGCGGCGCGGACGATGCCTCCGTCAACAGCCCTGCGCAAAGCTCGCTTGGCGATGAGCAGTGGGCCCGGGTGTTTCGCGAGCCGGAGCTGCAGACCCTGATTCGCACGGCGCTGAGCAACAACTACGACGTCCGCATCGCCGCGCAGCGAGTGGCGGAGCAGCAGGCGCAGGTGCAGATTACGCGCTCGCAGGAGTTCCCTACCCTGTCGGTCGGCGGCACCGGAATCGGTGCGTCCTTCAACACGTCCACGCTGGGTTCGAGCACCGGCAACAACGGCATCTCGAGCCCGATTTCGTTCGGTTCATTCAACCTGTCAGCTGCCTGGACGCCGGATTTCTGGGGTCTATATCGCAAGCAGACGGAGGCCGCCCGCGCACAGCTGCTCGCGCAGGTGTGGGCGCAGCGGGCGGTGCGGCTTACGCTGGTGCAGAACGTTGCCACGACCTACCTGCAGCTGCGTGCTCTGGATCGCCAGCTGGAGATTTCCCGACAGACGGTAGTGGCCCGGCAGGACTCTGTAAACCTGACGCGGACCCTTGCCGATGGTGGCGCCTCGCCCCTGTCGGATCTCCGCCAGGCGGAGCAGCTTCTGTACACGGCCACGTCGCAGATTCCCCAACTGCAGCAGCAAATTCAGCAGCAGGAAAACGCAATGAGTCTGCTGCTGGGCGCAAACCCCGGGCCGGTCGCCCATACGGCTCCCGATGCGCTGACACCTCCGCCGCAGGAGCTTCCTACCGGTCTGCCGACCGAGCTGCTGGAACGCCGCCCCGACATTGAGGAAGCGGAAGCCACGCTCGTCGCGGCCAATGCCGAGATCGGCGTAGCCCGTGCGCAATTTTTCCCGCAACTCTCGATCAGCGCCTCCGGCGGTGTCGGCGGGGACAGCCTGTCGAGCATCTTCAGCCCCGATGGGAAGACCATCTATGGCCTGGGATCGCTGGCGCAGCCGCTGTTCGAAGGCGGCAAGCTTCGCGGCCAGCTGAACATCGCCCGGGAGACCCAGAAGCAGGATGTGCTCGCCTACCAGGAGACGATCGCGACCGCGCTTCACGATGTCTCGAATGCCCTGATCGCGCTTAAGAAGCAGCGTGAATTTCGCGAGCAGCAGGAGAAGCTTGTGGCTGCCGCGCAGGACTCCGTGCGGCTGGCGCGGATGCGTTACCAGGGCGGCGCGACTGCATACCTCGAGGTGCTGACGACCGACACGAACCTCTTCAGCGCGCAACTGAACCTGGTCACGGCACAACAGGGAGAAGCGCTGACTCTCGTCCAGCTTTACAGCGCGCTTGGCGGAGGCTGGCAGTAGGTTCACGATCACTTTGGGACGCGATGGCTTGAGGCACAGGCATCAGCAACCGCAAATTCGTTCAGAATGACAACAAAGAAGCCACCGAAGCAATCCGCTGGCCGACCTCGAACAGCTCGACCACATTGAAACCGTCATTGCGCACGGGAAGGTTTTTCGCAAGCCGGAACTGGAGACGTTGACTGCCGGCGCTGCGGTTGCCGTGAGGACGCGCAGAGCTTGAGAGTTGGCGAGGCCGCTTCGTTCGCAGCGTGTCGCGCCCTGATGCCTTGAAGGATCAGATCGATGCCGGCGAGGAAATCCACCCGGTCGTCGTGAGTTCGCATCTTGCCGACCATGCTGTGTGCGAAGGGGTACTTTTGCGGGTCGAGCTGCAACCAGGTGGTCGATACAGCCTCGAGGAAGTTGGATCGATCCAGGCCCTGGGTGCGGGCGAGTTGTCCGTTGGCCGCATTTTGCCTACTGACGCCGAGGATATACGCCATCAACGTGCCGACCGCCGCCCACTGTTGCTTGCTGGGCACGCCAAGAGCACGAATCTGCTGGCCCAGTGGTTCGAGAATGCGCACGATGGGCAGGAGCCCGGGGGCGCTTGTGAGTGCCGCGCCCACCCATGGATGCTCGTCGATGACGTCGAACAGACTTAGTGCGATGGCGCGAATGGTTGCTTCCGGAGTCGATGCATGACCGGTCGTAACGGTCTCATCCATCGTGCGCGCAACCATCGCTTCGCAGGCGGCAGAGAGCAGGTCGCTTTTGCTGGCGATATGCCAATAAAGAGCACCGGGGCCGGTGGCGAGCCGCTCGGAAAGCGCGCGGAACGTCAGCCCTTCTTCCCCGCTCGCGTCCAGTAGCTCGATTGATGCCTCGATGATGCGTTCCCGGGAGAGCGATTCTACGCGCCGCGGAAGGTCCTTTGCTCGCTTGGCCATGCTCTATCTTGACACATTTGGAACATTGTTCCATACTTGTGGAATGGCGTTCCATAAACGCGACGGGAGCTTACCGCTGGCGAACGCTGATCCTCAACCGGCGTACGACGTCATTGTTTCCGGGGCCGGCCCGGTAGGACTCTTTCTTGCCTGTGAATTGGCGCTGGCGCGATGTTCCGTCCTGGTGCTGGAGAAAGCGGAGTGTGTCCAGTTGCCATTGAAGCAACTTCCTTTCGGGCTGCGAGGGTTGAATGCGCTTTCTGTGGAAGTGCTATATCGCCGTGGGTTTCTGGAGCAACTCGAGGTGCCCAAACGTATAAAAGACCCGCACGCCAATCCTGTACAAGGGCCATGCCGTCAGGTGGGACATTTTGCGGGTATCCCGCTGCTTGCCGGCAACATTGACGCCTCAGCCTGGAGCTATCGCCTGCCAGGCTCGACCGCTACCAGCCTGATCGCGGAATTGGGGGAGCTCGAGACGGTGCTGGCGCGCCGCGCAGAAGCTCTTGGTGTCGAAATCAGGCGCGGCGTTGCCGTAACCGGCTTCGATCAAACCGCCGGCCACGTCACGGTTGCCTGTGGAGAGAGGTCCTTCCAAGGGCGATGGCTTGTGGGTTGTGACGGCCCGCGCAGTGTGGTGCGCAAGGTAGGAGGCTTTGCCTTCGCCGGCACGGAGCCGGAGTTTACCGGCTACTCTGTGCACGCCGACCTTGTCGATCCGGAGAAGCTGAAGCCAGGCCGCAACATGACCGAAACAGGCATGTACATGCAATCTCAGCCTGGCTTTCTGACGATCCAGGACTTCGATGGCGGCGCCTTTCATGCTGCAGACAAGCCCATTACGCGCGAACACCTGCAGGAAGTCTTGCGCCGTATCTCGAACACCGACGTCACGATCGGCGCGCTGCACCTCGCAAGCACATGGACTGATCGGGCTCGGCAAGCCACGACCTACCGGAAAGGACGAGTGCTTCTGGCCGGCGATGCCGCGCATATCCACGCGCCGCTTGGAGGCCAGGGGCTCAACCTGGGGCTGGGCGATGCGATGAACCTGGGCTGGAAGCTCGCGGCAACGATCCATGCACGAGCGCCGCAAGGTCTGCTGGAGACTTACTTTGTTGAACGGCATCCGATTGGTGCCAAGGTGCTGGATTGGTCGCGCGCTCAGGCTGCCATCATGAAGCCCGAGGCCGGTGCCCGCGCGCTGCGTGCAATCCTGCGCGACCTTATGGAGACGCGCGATGGCGCGACCTACATGGCAGGGCGAATGTGGGGTGTCACTACACAGTACGACCTTGGGGGTGAGCACCCTCTGGTCGGCCACAGTGCTCCCAACTTCGAGCTTGAAGACGGAACCACTCTTGGCGAGCTCATGCACGAGGGCAAGGGAGTGCTGCTCGATTTCGCCGGCAATACGTTGCTGGAAGGTCTGGCGGCTGAGTATGGCGGCCAGTTGAAGTACGTTTCAGGCCGGGTGAACGAGCCGCTCGGCCTGTGCGCTGTGCTGATCCGTCCTGATGGCTTTGTCGCCTGGGCTTGTGACGGCGAAGTGCAGGAACAAAAGATCAGGCAGGCGGCGACTCGCTGGGTTTCGCCTGCCTCGTAAGGAGGACACTATGAAGACACGAGTTGCAATCATCGGAGCCGGGCTTGGCGGCCTGGTACTTGCGCGCGTCCTTCATGTTCACGGTATCCCGGCGACGGTGTACGAAGCCGAAGCCTCGGCGAACGCGCGAGCGCAGGGCGGCATGCTCGATATCCACGATCACAACGGGCAGCTTGCGCTCAAGGCGGCGGGGTTGTTCGATCACTTCCTCGCCCTCATCCATCCTGGCGGGCAGCAAGGGCGCGTACTCGATAAGGACGGCAAGGTGCTGCTCGATCGTTCAGACGACGGGACAGGCGGCCGACCTGAGGTGCCGCGAGGGGAACTCCGCCGGATGCTGCTGGAATCGCTGCCCGCCGACACGGTCCGGTGGGGCCACAAGCTGAAGGCGGTGTCTTGTTTGGGGGGGCGGGCGGCACGAGTTGACCTTTGCTGACGGCTCGCTTGTAACAACGGAGCTGCTTGTGGGCGCGGACGGAGCCTGGTCGAAAGTTCGTCCACTGCTTTCTCCGTTGAAGCCGGTATACACCGGGATCACCTATGTTGAGACGTATCTGTACGACAGCGACACCCGGCACATGGCGAGTGCTGCAGCCGTTGGCGGCGGCATGATGTTCGCGCTGGCGGCAGGCAAAGGCATCATGGCGCATCTTAAGCCCAACGGTGTACTGCATACCTATGTGGGCTTGAAGAAGGCGGAGGAATGGATTGAGGCCATCGACTTCTCCGATCCGGCGGCCGTCGTGGCCTGCGTCGCCGGCGAGTTTGATGGCTGGGCGCCGGAGCTGACCGCGCTCATCACCGGCGGCGAGACCAAGCCTGTGGTGCGGCGTATCTATGCGCTCCCGCTGGAAGACCGCTGGGACCGGGTGCCCGGCGTGACGCTGCTTGGTGATGCAGCGCATGTGACGGCCCCTTCGGGCGAAGGGGCTAACCTGGCCATGTCTGACGGCTCTGCCCTCGCGAAGGCCATTGTCGCGCACGGGGAAGACGTGGAAGCCGCGTTGTTGGCGTATGAGGCTGAAATGTTTCCGCGCAGCGCAGCCGAAGCCCGGGAGGCGGACCGGATGCAAGAAGTACTCTTTGGCGGTAACTCGCCGCAAAGCCTGCTTGCATTTTCGCTGAGCACGCGTGAGAAGGTAAGTGTTGCCAGCTCGCGCAGTTGCGGAGCGCGCGTGTTCAGGTACAAGGCCGCTCTCGTCTAGAGGGTGGATTTCGGAAGTAATCCAGTCGATCACGCTTCACGAGTCGTTCTGCCTGGCTTTCGCTTCAGCCGCTCCTTCGACCCTCGGATCGACCCTCTTTGCGAGAGCTTTCCGTGCAGCGGCACGACGCTCGCGAGCTTTCTCCTGGGAGACAACCGAATACTCACCCACAGCCCTGATCTTTCCTCGCGATCGACGCGTACCTCCAGCACAGGGCTTGGCAATCGGAGGCTTGTAGATGCGCGCAAGGAGAGCGTTTGATGATTTTGGTTGCCCCCCAGGGATTGACCGGTGTTGAAAAAACACGACTTACGTGGGTTTCCCACAGGGCGTACCCGCAGTTGTACCCCTATTTGCGGAATGCTTGATTGGTGGGTTCGAGTCCCAGACTTCGGTCTAGTTTCAGGCACCTTTCGTACGTGATGACTTGTCCCAAGAGACGACTGTCTCGCGCCCTCCTGAAAGATACGGATCACATCCGGTCGGCTTCGCGAAGGTCCCTTAGCGGTCTGTCCCCGCTGGCCGGAAATTGACTCGCGGCCAAGTCGCCTTACCGAATACGCTTTGAGAAGCTGGCGTACTGTCTCAATTCCCCGCTGTGAAACTGGTGGGGGTTGAGGATGCCCACTGGAAGATTCAACTCCTGAGCAACGATAGGCACCGGCTCAACCAAATCAGAATCGTTCGTTATGAGCACCGCAACTTCGAACTTCCCGGTGTAAGCGTCGCATAAGAAGGGAGACGCGAGATTCACGTCAGATCCCGTCTCCACCGTCTGTAGAATTGCAGAAGATACTCCCCCTGCTCCTTGGTGGGCAGAAAGCGAAGCCGACCCGCGCGGGTCGGCTTCAGTGTTTTGGGTGACAAGCAGCTGTCGCTACTTCCGCCAATACGACTTACGAGGACTAGTCGAGTTTCTGCTGCGCTGCTTTGGTTAGCAAGACAAAGGTCTGCTCGAGTCGTTGGGTTAAGACGGCATATATCTCTTCAAGTGTTGTCCCTTCCGCTAGGCTGAGGCGTTCTAGGCAACTCTTCTTCTTTTGTTCAGTCGTATGTCGCGGCAAGAGGTGTTTATATGCAACTCGAAGGTCATACAACACAAAGAGGGGTGCCAAAATGCTTCCCGCTTGTTCGCATTTGAGAGTCGTCTCAGCCCATAACTGCAGTGTCTTCAGTTCTCGTAGGCTGCCTCTACGTTCGAGTTCGCTCTGACCAAGTGACTCTCGAATCATGGTCTTCATCGGTGCGATATCGATCCGCTCGACGAAAAGCTTTGTCATGGTCTCCATGGAATTGCCGAACTCCTCCTCACTGAAATGTACTGGCCTCCGCAACTGCGATAGAAGTTCTGCAGCCTCGGCGTCCATCTTGTACGCTTTCATGTGATTGAAGCGCTCAATGATTGCCGACGCGAACTCACCAGACGTTCGAATAAGACGCTGTTCTTGCGAAAGCTCAGTAAACACTGCTTCAATCTGGCCCTCATAGAATTCGCAGCCGATGGAATGATCAGAAGGAACATTGTGGGCCTGGAGCATGACTTGGTCTTTTCGCCCTAGGTCATTCAGATCTCCGAGCCACATCACTAGCTTGCTATGCTCGTTCAGGCCGAAGGAGATATAGCGGTCCTTCATGTAGATGGTGCCGTAAGTGTCGGACGCGAAGGACACAGCATAGTCAGGGTGATTGTAAAAGTAGGTCAGGATGTCTTTGGAGAAGAATACAGGTGTTAGAAACCCGTCTTCGGCATGAGCGAGGCCTGGAATGTACTGCTGATCGATCCGGTCGTACAGAAACGACACTCCCCGACAGAACTGAAACCTTGGCTTCGCGGCCACGGCTTTCGGGACATCAACAGCAACTTGATCGGTGCCCTTGTCCTTAGCCATTTCTGCCATTCCCTGCAAACCAATCTTCATCGGGAGCGGAAGTCTGATGACGCCGCACAGAAGACAACTTAGGCTCGGCATCGGCCCCGTGATGGATACGCCATCACAGACAACCTTCAAAGGTTCGAGGGAGAGCGATGACCACGCGCCGCAGGAGCATCGGAGCATTTCGAGTCGTTCATCTGTTGCGTTTAGGTGGATTTCAAGCACGGGCATTGATCCTTTAGAGCGGCCGCTCAAATCTGAATGTGTTGAAGAGCTTCCCAAGGTTACAGCCTCAACCCTTGCTCCGGCAACGCTATGTCTGGTCTCGACGGATGAGTCCTCATAAACGCCTTTTTCACCAGCTTTGAGTCAGCATCCCCCACAACCCTTCAGGGCCATTCGGTAATGAGGATTTTTTAAGCGCTTTTTATCAGAAGACACTGGACGCAATGATGGCTAAACTCTTGCTATGGGATCACGAACCTACGAGTTTCTAGCGGACAGCTTTCTCTTCGATCAAGCCCTGATTTCTGAAAAGTTCGCTTCGGTATCCGTCCAGGAACTCCAGAAGGAGTTGCGTCGGTACTCCGAATTCGCCATTAAGGAAGCGCCCACAGTCGAAGCTGAAGTTTCAAAAGATCTAAGCAACCTGGTGATCGTTTCTGATGAGCCCATCAACACATCTCACCTCGTTCAATCTTCGCTGTACGTGAATCAATATGTCTTCGATGATCCGCTCCTGCCACTCGTCGAACGAATGGACAGAACCGCTGATGCGATGAACCAGTATCTGGGCATGAGGCGAGACGAAGGGGTTGATCGTAAAGAACTGGCTGGCGTCGCCGGCTTACTCAAATCTGCAACTCCCTTCGTTGCCGGAAATTTTCTCAAGTTGCTTCCGCTACGTCCACTTCGAACAGCCGGAGAACCGCTAAAAATTAACTACTCTCCGACAGCATACGACGATGCGCTTCCGGCAGAGATCATGAACCTGTTCCGCGAAGCGGCCGTCGTGAAAAGTATGACAAAGGTCGATAGAGGCTTTCGTTTGGAGAACGACCTTCACCCGGGACGAGCGATCAACATCGACTTCGGAGACGACACGGACAGAGCCGATTTTATGTATCTGCTCTGGCAGCATGAAGTGATTCACATGGATGACAAGACCCATATTGTGCGAGGAGCCATGACGTTGCCAGACGACCT
Source organism: uncultured Granulicella sp. (assembly GCA_964282835.1). Lineage (GTDB taxonomy): Bacteria > Acidobacteriota > Terriglobia > Terriglobales > Acidobacteriaceae > Edaphobacter. The sequence continues at coordinate 1,895,553 of OZ196157.1, read as the reverse complement.
CCCTGATGCGGCGTACTTTGATCACTGGGTGAAACAATCGGTTAATCAAGCCGCACTTGAGTTGTTCACTAGGATTGAAAGGAAGTTTACGTTCGCAGCCAGACTTAACGCAGTCTTGAGTAGCCGGTCAGAGCTGACTTACCGTGCTGTTCAGAAAGTTTTTGAACCGCAGAGCAGCATTCCTGCACATACGGCCACGACCTTCCTCAATCTAGACCTGCCTGTATTGGCTGGAGTGACCCCGGAGGACATCATGCGGATTCGAAAAGACGAGGGAGAGGCATTCCAACGATTTCGTCTGCTTCTCGACCAGAAACTAAGCAGTGTCCGAGAGGAGGATGATCCGGCAGAAGCCAACCGGACTGCAGAATATGCCGTGCACGAGTTGACTCAGGTCCGCATGGATGAGATTGACGCTAAGATGAAGGGCGTCAAAGAGAAGCTAGCAGCCAACGCCCTAATTGCAGGACTGGGGCTGGCAGCAACGGTGCAAACGGCTGGTGTGGGATTGTTGTCGACCGCCTTGGCCGCCGCTAATATCGGAAGGACCCTTCTGGACTATCGGCAAGACGTGAAACGGAACCCGGCCTTTTTCCTGTGGAAGGTATTGAAGAGTAAGAGCTAACACGGCCTGAGCGGAATCCCACAGCGGATTGTATCCGCGCGGCATAGCGGGTGGCCTCCATACGGCAAGCCACCACTCCTGCAATTCGCGCGGGCAGCCCGCCTGCTCCAGTGCCCGACTGCCTCTCCGTCAAGGATTGATTTTATCAGTGGGCTGCCCTCCAAGGCGTGGTGGCTACGCTGATAATACTGACATGAAACCAGACGCGGAGTACCTGAAGACATTGCTGGGCGCATTCCGGAACGCACTCCATCCGACCACCGACATCGAAGAATTGCAAGAAGCAGGCGTCGATTATGAGGAACCTATTTTCGAGTTTCATATGCACCTGTTGGTGGACGGCGGATACATCGAGAGCGAGTTGGGGCCACGGGATTTTGGTCTGAGCCGAGGCGTGGATGGCTATGTGTCATGGTCGGTCATTCCGCTACGCCTCACCGCCGCAGGACATGAGTTCGCCGAAGGGCTTGAGAACCCGAAGGCGTTTGAGACTGTACGTAAGGATTTTGTCGGGGCCAGCGTATCCACTATTAGAGAAGTCGTGGTCGGCGTCATCAAGGCCGAGATCAGCAAGCATACGGGATTACACTTTTGAGGGGACGATGGACATGACGAAAGTAGACGGGCTTTGTTTGTGTGGAAGCGGTTTGCCATTCCGTCGCTGTCACGGATCGGTGATGAACAACGCTGGGGAGATTCCCCGTGGCACGGGCGACCCGAATGCACCGGAAGAACGCGTGTCGCTCGTCGGGTTCCCGGGAACCTACCAGACTCTCCACATGCTGTATCGCTTCAAGGGTAATGATCCGCGCAACGCCCTGCCGCCGGGCGGCACTCCGGGAATTTACGAGGTGACATTCATCCTTCACCGACCCGGCTACAAGCTGCAGAATGAACACAATTTCTACTTCTCGTCAGGACTGCGCGGTGATTCTCACCTTGCCATCAGCAAGCCCGCATACGCGCCCCCTGGAAACCCGGATGCGGATCAGATCCTGATTGCCGGCAATACCGAGGATGGTCACTTTCAATTCACAGGATTCCCAAATGAAAAGGGCTACCTCGGCAAGTTGGTAACTGCTCCGTTCAAGGCCGAGAACCGCGCTCACGCCGAACAGGTTGCCTATGGGGCCATTGCATCGTCTCTGAGCAACATGAGTCTCCATCTGGACATTCCTTTGGAGATCGGTGTTCGCGAAACCAAGGAACTGTCGAACGGCAGCACTTCGATTAGCCTGATGTCTCCGTATCTAGAAGCTCCGATGGCGATCCATGCGATCGCGAACTTTGGGCCGGAATTTCGCAGCTATGCCGCGCTCTATCGCGAAGCGCTCAACGCGGACACACCGGTCTACCAGTTTCTCTGTCTTTTCAAAATCATTGAAGCGCTCCGTGCACGGCGGACCCGCTTGACGCGCGAAGCCAAGAGGGGTGGAAGTGCCTATACGGTAAAGGTGGAACAGATGCCCGACAACGAAGCGGAAGTACGCGTATGGTTAGAGGCCCTGTTTTATGTTCGGCGCGAATTCGATCTCTCTACGCTCCAAGCGGCGGTGCCCCAAGAGATGCGCGGCCGTACCGCTGGAGACGTGATCGAGAACGTCCTGAACCCATTGCGAGTTCAGGTAGCCCACGCCTTGTTCGGCAACAGTGGTGAGCTACCGTTGTCTTCCGACGATCTAACGCACACGCACAAGGTCACGCAAAAGCTTCTCGTAACAAAGTGCTTGGCTCGGAGGATGCTAAAGAACGATTTTCCCAACGACTTCCTCAATCACCTGCCTGGCTAGTGGCAGCACGGGGACCGTTTTCAGCGAATCACCCCGCACAAACGCAACAGATTGGTCATCGTGAACGAATTTGTCGTCAGTTGAGGTGAAGGCACTCAGGGGAAAGTCCAGAAGGAGGAACTTGACTTCTGGCGCGCGGCCGGCGAGCGGAGGCCGGAACCGCGGGATGAGGGTGCAGGGAGAAACCTAAGCGGTTTCTCCCTGCCGCGCGCAGAAGCGCATAAGCAGCGAGGTCAAATGAAAGTTTTGCTAGGCAGCCCAATGGATTGCTTTCGCAATCGTGCGTTGAATGTAGCTGTTCTGGCGAGCGCGGCTTGGATCGCGTGAAAGATATTCGCGGGAGAGGGCGGCTACGATGTCATTTTCGGACCAGCCCTGGGAGCAAGCGGCGATGCAGAACGCCATGTCTGCGGCGGCTGGACGGCCCTGATACCGTGGCGAAGAACGGAAGCGAGAAAGCGAGACGAGTACCGAGAAACGAGACGGACGGGCGGCGAAGCTGAAACGCAAGGCGGCGCATTCCTGCTTCGCCCGTTCCTGAAGGGCTTTAAGGTCTGAGCGCAGAGCGTCAGCCTTTGGTAGCGGCTGGCCGGTGTGACTGATGAGACGGGCGAAGGGGTAGAAGCCCTGAGTCTTGCGGTGCTGCGGTTTGCGGTTCGTGAATCCGGGGGCGCGTCCGAACCTGCGCCAGTCGGCGGCGCTGCGGTCTGCGCCGAAGCGTTCTGCAAGGGTTTTCGCGGCAAGTGTGCCAAGCTCCTTGGAAAGTGGCTGCGCGTGGCGAAGCCATGCCTGAAAGCTGCCTGGGCTGGTTTCGACCACGGCGGCGGGGGCGTAGCCCTCGGGAGCGAGACGGGCAAGCGTAGTGGTCGTGAGATCGTCCAAGAGCGTGTAAGGGCTTTCTCCTGTTGGACGGATATAGATGTGTGCGCCATTGGCGTTGCGAAACTTGAGATAAGGGAGCATCCGCAGGATGCGGGACTCGGGAACCGCTTCAAGGCGATACATGCCTCCATCGCTCAGGATGCCAAGGTCGTAGCCGGGTGCTGGAAGTGCGGCGAGTAGCTTGCGAATTGTGGCTTCCGTCCTGTCCATGGTAGGCCTCTGAATTGCTGTTGGTGAGGAATGAAGCGGGAGCCTCGCGGCTCCCGCCCTGTGGCTTAGGCAGCGATGGAGTTTTCAGCGGGTTTGACCTTGACCTTCTTCGCTGCGGCCTTGGCTGGCTTTATGGGCGTCGGCTCCTTCTTCTTAGCTGCGGAGCTCTTCTTGGGTCTGGGAGTGAGGAAAGCGGCTGCCCCTTCGGTAAGGAAGTCGGGCTCGTTTTCGCGCGGGATGCCGCAGTGCCCTGCGAAGGCAAGCCGAACGGCGAAGCTGGTTAGCTTGTCGTCTGCGGTGCCGTCGATGGCGGTTAGCAGGACTTCTTCGGCGCTGCGGCGGTCGTTGTCGGGGTCTTCGCTGAGGTCCGTCGCAAGGTCATCGGCGAAGGTGTAGGGGTCAAGGTTGACGATTGCGCGAAGAATGACGCGCAACTGAGCGGGGCTGAGGGTGGCTTGGGCGTTGGCGACGATCTGCTCGAACGTCTTCTCCCGCTTCTTGCGGAGTTCATCGCGCTTGGCGAATGCTGCCTCGCGCTCCTGCTCTTCGCGCTCTTCCTGCTGGCGGCGTTCTTCGGCCCTGCGTTCCTCTTCTTGCTGGTGGGCTTGCGGTTGCGTGTAGGCGTAGAGCGGCCCTGTGTCTCCGCTCCGTAGGCGGGAAACTTGGGGGCTAGCTGCGCTTGTGTTTCTGCGGGTCGAAGACATCCGCAAAGCCCTGCGCTCGAAGGTTGCGGTCCCAAACCTTGGCGAACTGCTCATGCTGCCGGAACAATTCGGTATGGAAGCAGTAGTTCTCGCCTTGGATAAAGCGGCTCCACTGCTCCACTCCGGCGTAATCGTTGCGCCAGTAGAACGGCGTCAACAATCCCCAGCGGCTTACCTCGAAAAGCATCTCGGGGTCGCGCATGGCGTCGCCGTTCTGTTTGCCGTAGTGGGCTACGGTGATGGCGGGTAGACCGCACGGGCCTGATTCGTCCGTGGCTTCAATGACAAGCTCCATATAGGGCGGGTTGTCGATTTTGAGGTACAGGCCGGGGTGCCACCCGCCGGCCTTTCTGAGGATGTCCAGAATGGTTTTCATGGTTACGCCACCTCCGCGAGTTGTGCGTCGGTGCCGTTGCTAGTGGGCTGCTGGTTGCTCTCCTCCGGTGCGGCCTCTTCTGCGGGTGTCTCGATTGCGGAGAGGATGAGGGCGGCGGTGCGCTGAATGACTTCAAGCGATTCTGTGAGGAGTGCGGCGTTGCCGTGGTACAGGTGGATGTAGTCGGCTGAGGCGCGCCCCGCGTCAAGGCCGATTGTCTGAGAGACAACGAAAGCGATTGCCTCGGCTTCTGTTTCGCGTACGGTTTTGGTGGTGGCGGTGCGGCGTTCGGCTTTGTGCAACATCTCGTGCGCTAGCTCGTGAACAAGGGTGCTGAACTCTTCCGCTGGCTCCTGACCGGGAAGGATGGCGATGCGTCCGCCGTAGCTCATGCCCAACGCGGGTGCGATGGATTCCTTGAACTCCAGCGCGATACCCTGCGCCTCCACAAAGCTCTGTAGCCGCTGGTTGAACTCGCCTACTTCACCCTTGGTGCGCTCTGTGAATCCGGGAAGCTCTGCGCCTTCGGTCTGCGAAACATCGAAGACGTAGACCGCACGAAAGCCTACAAGGATGGGTTTGTTGACTGCGGCGGGGTCGCTGCTCCTGGTGGTTTCGTTGTCCTTCTTCTTGCGGGTGCCAATCATCGGGGCAAGAATGCGGATACCCTTCTGGCCCTTGATAACCTTGCGGCCAAGCTGGTTCCACGCGTACAGACCTGCAACGCGGGTCGCATCTGGCCGCTGCCGTGCAATCTCCAGAATGTTCCCGAAGCTGTAGTTATGGAATCGGCCCATAGCGGTGAGGTAGGCGGTAAGGCCTTCCGAGTGTCCGGCCTCCAACTGATCGATGAGAAGCTGCACGTTCGCCTGGATGACTTCGCGGGAAGTCTGCGGTTTGGGGGCTGCGGGAAGGGTGGTAACGTTGCTGGTTTCGTTCGTAGTGGCATTGGTGCGCATGGGGTGGTTCCTCCGTTTTTGAATGGCTGTGCTGTGTTTGCTCACAAACACGCCTTGGCCCTGGCCCACGCCAGCGAGGGTGGCAAGTGCAAGGGGAGGATTCCTTTCCCGAAGGGCGGCTGAAAGCCGGTCTGCACAAGCGAAGCGCGGAAGATAAAGGTGCCCCTTGTGCGCGCTAGGAGCAGAGCTCCTTAGGACGGTTTGGCTTCCTTGTCTGAGCGCGCTGCGCGCGCCGATGAAATTGCTTTTGGGGCGTTGCGGGGTGTCCCCTCTAGAGGGGGTGGCGGAAGACCGTGTTGACTTAGCCGCTCCGCACGGTCTGAAGACAGGGGCAGACTTGCCCCAAGAAGAGGGGATTCGAGGCGTGGCTGCGGTACGGACTTTTCGACAGGTTTATGACAATTACTTGTTTAGCCGGTTATAGCTGTTGACATTGTCAGAACGAAAGTCGAATATTGACAAAGGAGCAAACCATGCCAGATGGAGACCGCTTTGAGAGGACGCTGAGAGGTGGAGGGTGGCGTTCGGCTTACAAGATTGCTGCCGCAGGCGGGGCGGATGAGCGCGTTGCTGAAAAGTTGTTGGGTGCTTGCGGAAGTTTGATCGATAGCGAGAATTCCGACTGTGCAGTACGCCACATGACCGCGATTCAGAATGCTCTAAAACCGACCACCATGCCGATGTTCGACGGCATCGGGCCACAGTCTCCGTTCGAAGACTTGATGCGTGAACTGGACGACATTGCCAGCGAGTACTGCTTCGGTACCTTCGCGCAATTGTGCTCGCGTACAGCAGGCCGATGCTTCTTGGAACAGGAAGACAAAACTCCAATCGCGGCGTCGGCGTTAGAACGCAACTTTGCAGCCAAGCTGATCGAGGATGTGCTCAATAGCAACTTCTTCGCCTCAACCAGAGACGGTCTGGCGTCGAACACCGGACGCGATGCCCCTACGCAGTTGGCTTGGGAAAGGCACATCAATGCACTGCTGGCGCCTTTCGTTGATAACTTCGCCAAATGCCTGAAGACGGGACGCTCCTCGCGCGCGCTACGGATCCCGGAATTGCACGGCACGAATCGACCGTTCGATATTAGCCGACTGAATGAACCATTGCGAGTCCTGGGGGTTTAGATATGGATCGACGGAATAGGACCATAGCAAAGCGACAACGCTTCGATTTCAGTGACCTGGCAGCACTGGAGTGGATGGCAGACGACTTAGAGGAGACGGCACGAAGCCAACGTTTCGTGCTTACTGATTCAACAATTTCCGAACGGCTAAACCAGGCCATTGCGGAGATTTACGCTGACGCGGTTGATGTGGCCGCAGCGGTTCATCTGGCGGACCGACGCACCATGCGTGGCATCGGTGGTCGCGGGTTCGCGCGGAGTTTCGAGTTGCGACTGCCGGTGCGCCGTCTGGACGTATGGCAGTCCGCTCCGGTGCGCGATGCTCTGTTTGCAGCTTTGGAATTCGCAACACAAGACGACTGGCAGCTCGAGTTCGTACCGCGCGTGACGCCTGGGCGCAGTTCGGAAACGCAGACTCATCTTGTTCTCGGTCATGGAGCGGAGAAGTGTGAAACTCTGCCCTACAGCGGAGGCTTGGATTCCTTTGCTGGGCTTGCCGCGCGTTGTGCGGAACGCCTAAACACTCGATTTCTATGCGTATCCGTCACCGGAAACCCGCGCCAAACGCAGCGTCAGCGAGAGCAACTGAAATTGCTGCAGAGGACCTTCGGTGCGAAGATCACGCATATTCCTGTTGACTATCATTTGCAGCAAGCCGAGCAGCATAGACAGGAAAGAACGAGGCGAACGCGAGGATTCCTTTTCCTTATGCTGACCGCTGTGACCGCTTTGGTTGCCGGGGAAGATCAGCTTTTCCTTTCCGAGAATGGTGTCGGGGCAATCAACCTTCCGCAAGATGGGGCACAGGTCGGTATCGACAATACGCGGTCCGTTCATCCCATAGCTTTGCAGCGGATGGAGCGCCTACTAACTTTGCTGAGTGGAGCGCCCTTCAGAATTCATAATGAGGCTGTCTTTCAGACTAAAGCGCAGATGTGTTCTCATCCTGCCGTTGCCCTAGCCGCAGCGGGAATATGCGGAACTTTCTCTTGCGACGGCTTCCCGGTGCGTCGAAAGCAATTTGCGCAGTGCGGGTTCTGCACGTCTTGCTTGCTGCGCCGACAAGCACTTGAGTTCGCCGGTTTAAGCGCCCACGACGCAAGAGATTACGGGCAAGATCTTACCCGAGATGGTTTGTTCCTGCAGCATCATCGGACGGGACTGAACGCGATGAACATGCAGTCCGTTCGAATCGAACAATGTCTGCGTTCGAGTGATCCTTGGACGAGCTTGACCGTCGCATTCCCTGAGTTGAGGAGAGCCTCCGAGTCTTTGGCACTAAACGGCAAGACCAGTGACGTACGAAATGCCTTGTTGAAGATGTATGGGAAGCATGTTGAAGAGTGGCAAGCATTCGCAGCAGTCAAGTGTCTGACGACCGAGCGAGAGTTGGTAGCGGCATGACGTGGAGGAATAGATGACTTCAGTACAAGATCCAAAGGTGTTAGCTGCGCGCCTCGCGGACGCAAGGCGGTCGGCAGGCATGACGCAACAGGAAGCAGCGGACGGCTTGGAACTCGCGCGAACGACGGTTGTAGCGATCGAAAAAGGGGAGCGCCGCGCGACTCCGCATGAACTTATCGCATTGGCACGTCTATATCGCCATTCCGTTTCCGATTTAGTCGGCAGGCCGGTAGTAAGCGAGAGTTTTGTTCCCCAGTTCCGGTCGAGCAACGGTACGTCCACGCCAGAAGCAGAAGTCGACGCGATTGCACAAACGCTGCAAGGGCTCTCGGAGGACTTCGTAGCTTTAGAACGGCTGCGTGCGATGCCGCTGATGCGAAACTATCCGGTGGAGTACGCCACCTCGGGAGGCGCACCCGACCAGGTAGCCGAAGACGTGGCGACGGCTGAGCGAAATCGGCTTGGAATGGGTGACGGTCCTATTGGAAATCTGCGAGAGCGTCTGGCGAGCGACGTGGGAATCCGCATATTCTTCTTCGGAATGCCGAGCCGCATTGCCGGCGTGTTTGCCTACAACGAGGAGTTGGGTGCTTGCATCGGGATCAACAGCAAACATCCGCGGGACCGGAGGAATTGGTCGTTAGCGCACGAATACGGACATTTCCTTATGTCCCGTTACCAGCCAGAGATCACGGTGCTGACAGTGTCGGGTCGGTCCAATCGTAAAGAGCGGCTTGCGGATGGCTTCGCGCGTCATTTCTTGATGCCGGCTTCCGGGCTTAACCGGCGTTTTACGGAACTCCATCGATCATCCGAAACTGGCATCACCTTGGCGCATGTGTGTTCCCTCGCCAACCTGTATCAGGTTTCGGTTCAGGCTCTTATCCTGCGGCTAGAGGAGCTGAGGCGCCTGCCAACTGGTACTTGGGATCGGTTGAAAGATGAAGGCTTTAAGGTGCAACAGGCGCAGGCGCTGCTTGGGATTGAGATGGACACGACACCAATTGAAATGCTCCCTGGGCGATACATCGATCTCGCGATTGCGGGATTCGATGCTGGGGACCTGAGTGAAGGACAGTTGGCAAAATACCTTCGCACCAATCGCGTAGCGGCGCGTGAGCAGGTTGAAAAGGCTGAGGGTCGGATTCATAACGAGGACAGCGGGGCATTTACCGTGGTCACGCCCGACCTCGCTCAGGCACTTGGAGGACGTTAGGTTTGCTGCTTACCTCACGACCGGCGGCGGTCGACACTTGTACCCTAATCAACGTCCTTGCAAGCGGGGTTCCCCTCTTGCTCTTGGAACGACTGGCCCCAGAGCGTTGGATTGCGGAGAGCGTCTCTCGCGAGAGTCTCTACTTGCGATCCGCTGTCGCCGGTGCTCCCCCGGAACCTATCGATCTGACTTCCCTTCTGCGTTCTGGGCATCTGGCTCTCTGCCAGGCAGAAACAGCCGAAGAGGAAGACTTGTATGTGCAACTCGCGTCCGAGTTGGACGACGGCGAAGCCATGAGCTTGGCCATTGCAGTGCAGCGAAGTTACGCGTTCGTGACGGACGATCGCAAGGCTTTACGTCTGGCGCGAGACTTAGGGGTTCAGGAGCTTGTGGGCACGCCTGAACTCGTTCGCGCTTGTGCCGGCATCAACTACCGTGCGGTCCTTAGGGCTATTGAGGAACGTGCTCGTTTCTCACCTTCTTTGGATCACCCTTTGCGGACGTGGTGGAAGAACGCCAGATCATGAGATCGGGCATTAGGAAGACCGAGTCGCGCCATTCTCCTGACGCGGGTCATGGAAGTTCCCCAGGAAGAACAGACCATCGCCTGTTCTTAGACAAGTCGAATATCATACGGTAAGAACCCCGCTTCAGAGTGATGCTGCTGTTTGTCTTGGCAGTGATGTCGCCGTGGCCGGGCAATTAGAGGTCGTTCGCAGATGCCAGAGCTTCAGTTCAAGGGAAAAGAGTTTGTCTTCAATCACCACCTGACGGTTCCCTTCCGTCCGCTCGTTCCCGATGCAGAAAAATCGATTGGTGAACCGTCGCTCGGCGGAAACTTGATCATTCACGGCGACAACCTCCATGCCTTGAAGGCGCTGCTGCCCATGTATGCAGGCAGGGTGGACTGCATCTTCATCGATCCGCCTTACAACACCGGGAATGAAGGTTGGAGCTATAACGACAACGTCAACAGCCCCATGATGAAGGAATGGCTGTCGAGCAATCCGATCAACGGCGAGGACATGCTCCGGCACGATAAATGGTGCGCCATGATGTGGCCCCGTTTGGTGTTGCTCCATGAGTTGCTGGCCGAGGATGGTGTATTCTTCGTCTCCATTGACGACAATGAGCTTTACCACCTTCGCCTCTGTCTGGATGAAATCTTCGGGGAGAGCCATTGGGTCGGGACTATTGTTTGGCGCAACGTGACCGACAACGATCCGACGAACATCTCTTCGGAGCATGAGTACATCCTCTGCTTCGCAAGAAGCAAGAGCCTGCTTTCAAAGGAATGGAGCTCATCCGTCTCGCAGGTCAAAGACAAGCTTGTTGAGATCGGTAAAGAGTTTCTTCACGCGGATCCAAATACGGTGAAGCGGCAGAAACGTTACTCGAAGTGGTTAGCGCAGAACAAGCCCCACCTTTGGCCTTTCCAGGACTACAAGTTCATTGATGATGGTGGCATCTATACAGGGAGCCGCAGTGTTCACAATCCCGGCAAGGAAGGCTATAGGTACGATGTCATTCACCCAGCGACCGGTCTCCCGTGCAAGCAGCCCCTCATGGGTTATCGTTTTCCGAAGGAAACGATGACGGAGCTCTTGAGACAGCAGAAAATCTTATTCGGCAAAGACGAAACTAAGATCATCGAATTGAAGGTTTATGTTCAGGACTTTCAAGACAAGCTTCCAAGCGTCATTACGCTCGATGGTCGGGCAGGCGCCAATGAGCTTCGAGACCTTTTCCCGGATGAGAAGAAGCCGTTCGATCATCCAAAGCCGGTCGACCTCATCGTGACGCTGCTTTCTTTTGTGACACGGAAGGACAGTTTGATTCTCGACAGTTTTGCTGGGTCGGGTACCACTGGGCACGCAACGATGTCCCTAAACAGTCGAGATGGAGGACAACGTCGCTTTATCATGATTGAAACAGAAGAATATGCTGACACGTTGACGGCGGAACGCGTGAAACGGGTCTCCGCAGGGGTTGAATCATCCGACGATCCGGCACTGCGAAAAGGACTTGGCGGCGGTTTCACATATTGCACACTAGGGGAACCACTCAATCTTGACAAGATGCTCACCGGCGAAGCGCTGCCCGACTACCTGACGTTGGGCTCGTGGCTGTTCCATACAGCAACGGGAGAGGTCTTCCTGCCAGATAGCGCCAACGAAGAGACGACGTTTCTTGGAGAGAGTAGCGCCTACTATTGCTGGCTTGTGTACAAGCCTGACCTTGCCTTCTTGAAGAGTTCCGAAGCCGCCCTCACCCTATCGTTGGCGGAGCGTGTAGCGGCGTCCAAGCCCAAAGGCAAAAAGCATCTTGTGTTTGCCCCGGCCAAATACGCGCCGAACAGCAAATTGCTGCCTCTGGGTGTTGAGTACGCTCCGCTGCCGTTTGCCCTTTACCGGATAGAGAAGGGCTGAGCACCTATGGAGCTGAAGCCTTATCAGGAACGCGTACTCGAGAGCTTCGACCTCTACCTGGAGGAGCTTGCGTCATGCAGGGCCAAAGCAGAGCTGGCCCGTGCGGTACTTGAAGCCAATCCGGGAGTGGAGTTGGAGATCCCAAACTTTCCCGAGCGTGCGTGGAGCGCGCTTCGGAATAAGAGGGCTCTGCCCGTAGGAAGGCAGACGCGCCAATATACCTCTAGAAAAGACGGGATTGGGCGCGATCTTCCCTCAGTCTGCTTGAAGATTCCAACGGGCGGCGGGAAAACGCTGATCGGAGCGCATTGCCTCTCGCGCGTGATGGGAAACTACGTCGGGAGCAACACGGGCGTAGTGTTGTGGATCACCCCAAACGAAGCGATCTACAGCCAGACCAAGAAGGCTTTGACCGACCGTGAGAGCCCCATTCGCCAGATTCTAGACCGCGCCGCTGCCGGCCGGGTCAAGATATTGGAAAAAGATGATCCTCTCCATGCCTTGGACGTGGGCAGTCACTTGTGCGTCATGCTGCTGATGCTGCAGTCCGCGAATCGCGTGACCAAGGAGACGCTGCGTCTCTTCCGCGATCGTGGCAACGTTCATGGATTCTTCCCGATGGGAGATGACGTGCTGCGGCATCAAGAGCTACGTGCGCAGATACCGAATCTGGACTGCTACCTGAGCGTCGAAAGCCAAGAGGTGAGCGTAAAAGACAGTTTGGGCAATGTACTTCGTCTCACGCGACCAGTCGTGCTGATGGACGAAGGACATAAGGCTTACACGCCGACTGCCCTGAAAACGATAGGCGACTTCAATCCGTCCTTGCTTCTGGAGCTATCGGCCACACCGAAGGACGATGCGAACTGGCTGGTAGACGTGCGCGGTGCAGATCTGCGTGCCGCAGAGATGATCAAGCTGCCCATCAACGTCAAGCGCATCCCAGGAGACGACTGGCGAAACTGTCTTCGGCAAAGTGTAGATCGCCTGAACTCCTTGCAGGCTACGGCCGATGGGCTTCTGGCGGAACGGTCGCGGTACATCCGGCCCATTCTTCTTGTGCAGGTGGAACGCACGGGTAGGGACCAAAGAGACGGCGTCCATGTGCATGTCGAAGACGCACGGGAGTTCCTGCTGACACTTGGCTTCGAAAAAGCGCAGATTGCGGCGAAGACTGCTGACACGAACGAGTTGGACCGCCCGGAGAACGCTGATCTTCTCAGCCCCATCTGCCCCGTGCGAATCATCTTGACGAAGCAGGCCCTTCAGGAAGGATGGGACTGCCCTTTCGCTTATGTCCTCTGTTCGCTTGCGACAAACCGGAATATGAACGCTCTGACGCAGTTGGTTGGTCGCATACTACGGCAGCCGCAGGCTCTCTTCGTAGAGGAGCACTTTCAACCACTGAACGAGTGCTACGTATTCTGCCACCATGCCGAGACCCGCGAAGTGATTTCCTCAATCAAGAGTGGGCTTGAGAGCGACGGGCTGCATGATTTGGCGAAAAACGTCCGGGACACGGATGCGAGCGCCGGCGGTGGCTCTGAACGAAGGATGCTGGAACGGCGTCCCCAGTTCCAGCCGCTCAGGATCTTTCTGCCTGTCGTTAACTGGATGGAAGGCGAAGGTGGGAGACGGCTCGACTACGAGCAGGACATTCTGAGGGAACTTCCGTGGGGCTCACTCGATACAGGCTCCCTTGCTGATCGCCTGGCGCACGGCTCTAGTCAGAGCGGTTCGCTGGTGCGACTGGAGTTGGGCAAGGGAAAGATGTGGCTGGAACAGAGTGAAGTCCAGAGTGTGTATGAATCAGCAGCATTCGACGCGGTATACGCTACCCGGTTGTTGGTCGACGTGATCCCCAACGCTTGGGTCGCGCGAGGCATCGTGGCTGAACTGATTACGGGGCTCAAGTCTAGAGGACTCAGCGACGTTCGCCTCGGGGCTATGTCAAGCCTGATCCTGGAAGAGCTGCGGAAGTGGATAGTCGGAGAGCGGGACCGCCTTGCGGAAGCTCGGTTCATGCAGCAGCTTGTCGAAGGCAATATCCAATTTGGCTTGAAGTGGTTCCTGGATGTCTGGCCGTTGCCAGATGAAATCGAGACTGACCAACCTGAGAACGCAAGACAGGTTCTGGCGACCGATGGTGGACCGCTCGCTAAAAGCGTATTCGCTCCCGTCTATCAGGGCGACTTCAACGGAGACGAGGCCAATTTCGCTTGCTATCTGGATTCGCAGGCGACGGTGCAATGGTGGCACCGGAACGTGGCAAAAGCCGGACAGTATTCGTTGCAGGGCTGGAAGAAGGGGCTTATCTATCCCGATTTTGTCTTCGCTCACAGAACTGTTGCTGGTCGGGACAGGTTTGCGGTCTGGGAAACAAAGGGCGATCACCTCGGCGGGAAAGATACGGAGTACAAGCGGAAGCTGCTGCAAACCATCTCAGAGCACTATGAGACGATCCCGAAAGTTCGTGCAGGCGAGCTTGAACTTGTCTTTCCTAACGAGAACGAGACGCCGATTGTCACCTGCGATTTGGTTCTCATGTCCGATTGGCGATTGTTGATAGATCAGCGACTCAACGATGCCTGAAGCTTTACCCGAAGAACCGCTCGCACCGTGTTCTGCGCTGGGGATCAAAGATAGGTATCTTGATCAGAGACCCCGCCGGGGGGCCGCTTTGGGGCATTTTCGTTGGGCTTGGACGCAGGTCGGTCGGTACTCCCAATCTGAAAGCTACCCTGACTGCGTCAAGTTATATTGCTTCAAGATTTGGTCGATCGCCTTTCGGTTCGTCTTAGGAAATACACCTCTATCGACTGCGTTGAGTTCTAAAAGCAGGCCTTTGGCAATCGCGGCCTTAGTCAGGTCCGCATGAGCGGTATCAAGCTGGATGCGACCGGCCGCGTCACTTGTCAGAAGAAGGGCGCGTGACACGCTCGCTGATCCAAAAGGTCTCACAACGTCGGAAAAGAATACTGCGAAGGTACTTTTGCCTGCCGACTCTGGAAAAGCTTGTAGAAAGCGCTTCTCTATAGCGGCCTTGCTAGCACTACCTGCTTCTATATAGCCCATCAAGAAGGAGTTCCGGCTCCCAGAGCGGAAACCCCACGCGTCCGTGCCGGCCACGGTAGCAGTTGAAGGAACATCCTTAATCAGTCAGCCAGGATCATCAGTCGAGATGCCGGTGGTGGAACTGGTCGAGGGATATGGCCACTCCCGCTCCGCAACCACGTACAGTTCCTCACCCCTCACGCAGATAGCGGTTTCATCCCATGTCGTGTGCGTTTGGAAGTAGGTGTTCAACCAAAGCTTGGATTGGAGGGCTATTTCTGGTCTTTTGGTGACATAGGCTCCGTTGCTGACGGAAGCGTTCAGTTTGTGCGTTAGCAGTGTCAGATTTCCAAACGTGTGCAGAAGATTGTCGCGCTCAAGCCGAGCCTTTACCAAGTCATCGGTACCCGTCAGTGGCCAATAATCATCCCAAGACTGAGGCATGACGTGCTCGATGGTGAGGCTCCCGAGGATATGGATCTTCTCGCCCTTCTCGCTAATCTGGGATTCCTCGATCGCACGAAGCATCGCTTCGATTCGCCCTTGGGACTTCGACGATCGGTAGATTGGTTGGTTGAGCCATGCTTTATGGAAAGCTTCGTTGTTCGGCCAGACGTTGGATTCACCTTGCAGTTCCAAGAGCATCGCGGTGAACCTCTCTGGTGTCCGCACAGGCAGCTCACGTAAATTTCGCATTAGCTGCAGAAAAAGCCGATTGTATGCCTTTTCAGTGAATCCGCAAACGATCCGTCTTACGATGAACGATTCGAGATCTTTTAGAACCACTGCCCTGTCCGCCTCTGAGAGGCCGCTGTCCGCTTCCAGATACAGCAGGAATGGGAAAACAGTGTTGGTATCCAGGAGTTTCTGAAAGCGCATTAGGAATCTACCGAATGGCGTTGCCCGGTCGACTTTGAAGAATCTTGCGAATACTTTGGAATACCGATTGAGCTCCTTCAGTTCCTCCTCGACGTCCGCGTACGGGCGCTCGCCTTCGATCCAGCGTTTGTAATCGTGGAACAGACGACCGACGTTTACCTCTCTACCTGTCTTTACACTCAAAAAGTGCTGGATGAAGAGATCCAGTCTGGGCCGGATCAGCCGTCCTTGTTGCTCCTCTACTTTCCAGAAGGGGGTAGCGGTGTTCCCATCTTCCGCAGGCTCTACATCGAAGTGCTGCCAGTATCTGTCATACAACGAGTCCGCGGACAGTTTTTCGCGCTTCGCTCGGAGGAAGATGAAGTTTCGCAAGAGGTCTGATGAGAGCAGCGGTTCCCCCCGAGCATTCAAGGTCTCGAAGATCACCTGTGGATCGTCTTTCGTTTCTAACTCAATCGAAACGAGTTGAAGGCTATTTTGGAGAGCATTGAAAACGGCCTGAATACGTTCTTCAGGTGTGTGTTCCGCACCATCCATGATGAATTCACGTAAGGAGGACTCAAAAAACAGGTAAGCCTCAACCATCCTGTGCCGTGGCTGCAGCTTTTTGCGGACGTACTCTGCAGGATAGATCGCCTCAAGTGCGACCCTACCTCCGGCTTTTAGACAGCGCATGAAGGCGGTCTGATCGGCGCGGGTAGGCCATACCTTGAACTCCTCCTCGGGAGTAGCCTTCCGACCGCTGTTGATTGTATGCGTATGCAGCTCGGCCGCTATGTCTTCGTCCCCGAACGCTTTGCTCAAATCTCTAAATGCTGCGAGGAACAGTTGAAATGTGGTTAAACGCTGCTGACCGTCGATGACCTCATGGGCAGGTATCTGAGGACCGAAGGTCATGAGTTGATTTATCACGATTGCGCCCATGAAATGTGGATCGACAGCTTCATGGGCTTCGAGATGTTGCTGAGCCTTATTCCTAATGTCTTCCCAGAGCGGTTCCCACTGCTTCTCAAGACCCCAAACGTAGGGGCGCTGGAACATCGGCACCAAATACCGCTTCTTAGCGGCGAAAAGGTCGAACACGGAGCGGGTAAATGCCTGCATGGGACAATTCTAACGGCCTATAGAGAAAAGCCCTGATTGTTGTCGCGAACGGCCGGCGCTTGGCTCAATTGGTTAGCGGTGCGCGCTGTGGGGGCGTGGTGCTGGCCGGGGCCCATCGCTTTATCAAGGGCGGCCTGCTGACTGATTGGTTTTTTATGCTGGTCGTAAAACTGACCGGTAGGTCCGTCAATATGGATGTGGCGTTGGGTGGAATTGTTCTGGTAGGTCTGCACGGTGCCGTTTTCGACCCTCCAGCCAAACTGCTTGGCGTCATCGGCGTGAAGCTCGCGATTCAGCGGTGCGTAATGCCGTTCATGTTCGGCAGGGGTGTATATCTGTTCACGTTTGGAATTGTCTAATCGGATGGCGTTCTGATAGTCGTTGTCCATGTTCATATCCTGTCGGGTTTGTTGGTGGAAATCCACGGCTGAGGTCTTTGAGGCGTCGTAGCTTAGTCGGGCGCCCAAGCTGTCTGCGTCGTTGGTGTAGATCTGTGCATCCTGCGAAGCGCGTGAGACTGAGACGTAAGCGAATCGAGTATTGATGAGCTCGGGATGCGCTCTGGTGTCCATATTGACGATGACCCGCTCTGCAGTGACACCCTGCGAACTGTGCGAGGTGACGGCGTAGCCGTGGTCGAAGTGGCGCATCTTGGCGGCTTCGAAGGTTACGATTTGATCTTTACCGTCCAGCTTGGCCGTCACACGCCCATCCGTGATGCGCTGGATGGTTGCCAAGTCCCGATTCGCGATTTTCAATTCTTGTGATGGCGCGGTGAACTGGATGCGGTCGCCCCTGGCGAAGTCACGGCCGATTTCCTGATAAGCGCTGATTCCATGGAGGCGTTTGGGGTCGTAGGTCATTTCCGTTCCGTCCTGGC
Organism: uncultured Granulicella sp.; assembly: GCA_964282835.1. Taxonomy (GTDB): domain Bacteria; phylum Acidobacteriota; class Terriglobia; order Terriglobales; family Acidobacteriaceae; genus Edaphobacter. The sequence continues at coordinate 1,877,912 of OZ196157.1, read as the reverse complement.
GGCGAACGGTGATGTGGTTGGAATCTGGATTGATCGCGGTGACGTTGGCGTAGGTGCCGCGGGCGAGCTTGAGGTCTTTGCTGCCGGTGTTGTAGTGGAGCACGTCGCCGACGTTGTAACGCGCCGCCCATTGTCTGTCAGCTCCGGTCAGGTCTGAACGCGGGATGAGGGTGTTCAGGTAGTGGCTGTCCATCGATACGACGGCGCGGCTCTGTAGCTCAAGTCGGACGGCCTGGTTGATTTCGCGGCGACTACGGTGTCATTGGATCGGTCTTACTGGCAGCAGCGGTCTGGGTGGGCGTAGGGCGCGACGCGGCATTTACCGGCCCTGCGGGCTGCTGGGGGCGTAGTTCTTCACCGATGGCCTGAGCTACATCCTGCTGGCGATCTGCCAGTGCGCTTGCGGGGGCCGTCGTGCCGCCACTTGGCCGGCTGAAGTCAATCGCTACGGTGTCGCTGTTGACCGCGTCCTGCTGCTGCTTTTCCCGCGCAAGCTGCCTTTGCCGTGCTTCGGCGTGCGACTGCGACGCGTTCGAAGTCTTCTGCGGAGCGTTGGGGCTGTCACCGTAGATAGACTGCCGCTGTGCAGCCGTCATCGGCGCGGCGGTGTCGGCCTCGGGCCCTGGGATATCGCTGGCCGGGTATCCCGTAGCTTGCTGAGGCGCGGCTCCTGCCTGGTTGATTCCGTGCTGCTGGCGGTCCTCGGCATCACGGCGGGCCTCGGTGGCCTGCATGGTCTGGTAGCTCTTCACCTGCTGCGGAGAGATCGAAGTCGGCTGCGTGGATAGATTGCTGCGAACCGGGGTCTTGCCTTTGCCTCCCACCAGATTCGTGAGATTCGCAAGAGCGATGATTACGATCACTCCAATAAGGATGAGGGCGACAGGAAAGCCCTTCTTGAGTGGTGGTGTGGAGACAGGCTGGTCTGGAACGGTGGCGGCGTTGGTCTCGATCATGGCTATTTCGCCTCCGCAATCTGGTCGAACTGAACCTTCTTCTTGCCGATGGTCAGATACGGGACTTTTGACGATCTGGCGGTCGATGCCGGCATCGCCGCGGAGTTGGTCGCGCTCGGCCCACTCTTCAAGGTTGAAAAGATACGAGAAGAACTGGAACGCTCTTGCTTTGTCGAGCAGCTGCAGGCCAATGGAATGGCCGAGATGCGATTCGAGGATTGTGGCCGCTTTGAGGAGTTCGGCAAGCTGGCGGGAATTGTCTTCAGCGTTCTCCTTGGGCTTCTTACTGAACGGGCTGCCCTGTGGAGGTTCAATGGCGAGACACCAGTGAAGGTCCACCCGCCGAAACTTGGCAGTCTCGTTCAGGAAGGTGAGGCGGTCAGTGACAAAGTTCTCAGTGACCGGATCGGCGTACGCTGCCTGACGCGGTATGTCGAAGCCGGAGAGAACGCGAGTGTACTGATACAGGGTGAATCCTTCTGGCAGTCCGCGTAGCGCACCTTCAAGCCCCCTTACCTTGGCTTCAAGCTCCTGGTCAGTGAGGCTTTCGGGGTCAGTCCCTTGTGCGGAGAAGAGCACAGCGTATCCGCCACCCTTGAGCGCAAAGGCGTTCGGGCCGACTGCGCGGGAGATTGGGACGATGCTGCACGCGGCTCAGGCCTTCGCAAACCACGGCGTGTGTTTCTGTTGTTCAGTCTTTGCGTGGGTCATAGTAGCTCTTCTGCCTGAGGCTCAGGCCCCATAGCTGGAACATCTTTGGGTGTTTGCGGACGATCAGCCATGCACCGAGCGCAAGAGATGGAAAGGTGAAGACGGCGATGGCGCGGAACCCGACAAGGAAAACCGCTATCGAGACAAAGGCGATGACCATCCATGTCGAAAGCTCAAGACCGAGCTTGGCTCGTGAGCGGTTCATCGCCTGGTTGATCGGTAACGGTTCCCCTCGCTTGGTCATGGTCAGGGCTCCTTACATCGACTGCCCGGTGAGGGAGCCAATCCAGCCGGCACCCCAGCCGAGAACGCCCGCACCAAAGAGAGCTCCGAATAGAGCGGGGATTGCCTGCTGGAAGTTGCCGCTCATCATCTTGATTCCCGCGAAGATGAGGCTTCCCAAACAGATCACCGCGCCCGCATAGAGCGCGAACGTCTTGAAGGTGTTCATGAGGGTGGTTGCGCCCGACATGTCCAAGGTGCCTTGAGCGTGAGCGGCGCCTACGAATGCAAGGGCAATGAAAGTGGGGCCCAACGTGCGAATTGCACGCGTGATTCGCTGGCTTAGCAAAGCCCGGCGATTTTGGACCTCACGGCTGAGTACATCACGGTTTCTGAGAATCATCGGCATCTCCATCGACTGGGTTGCAGTCGTGATATGCCTGACTCTAGGACCGGAAACGGGGGTCGTCCAATACTTACTTCCTAAGTCTGTATCGGCCTTACCTATGCTTCTTTGCGCCTGCCAATGTCCTCAATTTTCACTGAACCGACTGGCTTCTTCTGCGGGCGAACGCTTTCTTTGTCGTGACACCGCTGGGATACCTGGAAGGCAAGCATCGGCAATACGGGACGCTTCTGTGTGCGCAGGCAAATAAACGCTGTGACAATTTTCAGAGGCAGTCCTGCCACGCTCTTCTTCACCAAGGTTTCCGGGATCTCGGTGCTCTCCAGTGCGATGCCCATCCCCTTTCTCTTGCCACCAGGAAATGCATTTCGGCGGGAGACGATGCAAATTCGGAAGGATGAAGGGCAACGTCTATCTTGGCAAACTTACGGACGAGTTTGTCGTAAAACATCGGCTGCTGCAGGCGATCAAAGAGGACTCTCAGGCGGTCTCCAATGACCTCTCGCGGCAATTCATCACCCTGAGCTAGGGGATCGTCGCGACGCAGACAAACGTAGACGCGCTCTTCACAGACGTTCTGCACAAATAGCTCATCGAGCGGGATGGGTCTCGTGACAAGAGCTGCCTCCAGCTCGCCACCGAGTACCATCGCTACCAGCCGAGCGGTGGTTTCACTGTGAGGTTCTATTCTTCCCTCTGGAACAAGCTCGCCGAATCCCGTGAGCGCGTCATCCACCAGCAGATGGCTTACAAACGGAGAGTACCCGAAGCGCAGTGGAAGCTGTATCCCGGAGTGCTCTGGCGAGGTGGCTCGTACTGCTTTCGTGCGCATCTCCAGCATGTCCCTTGCGTACGGGAGAAACGCACGGCCGCTGGACGTGAGAGCAGATCCTGCACGATTTCGAAGGAAGAGCTTCGTCTTCAAGCCCTCTTCAAGTTGTTTGATCTGTTCGCTCAATGTCGGCTGAGAGACGTTCAAGCGAACCGCAGCCCTGTTCATGTTGCATTCTTCAGCGACCGCAATGAAATAGTGCAGGTGACGGAACTCGGGGCCCTCATACATAATCCACCAACCTTGTTGCTCTGTTGACCGTCGTCGCCGGCGGTTAGTGTTTGTAGCTGATGCAGTCCGAGGGGGTTTACCTTCTAGGTACCTCGATGCAGCAGAACCACATCTGAACACAGTGGAAACAGGGTGTCAATTGGGCATAGGCGCTGCCTATCGTCACATCGGCAGGAAGTATTGGACTCGCTTAGATTTCGCGGTGATGCTGGGTCAACCACCTGGTTTTGAAGGTTCAGTCAAAGGTGGAATGAACCAGCAAAGGACGAATCTATGGCCTCGTCGCACTCGCACAAAACTCCTCAATCAACCGTTACCCCTATCGTTCGGGTGGCTCCAGAAGCCGAGTCGGGTGAAATCATGTTCCTGCGCCTCCCGCAGGTAAAGACAATCACAGGTCTATCCAAGTCGAGCCTGTACGCATTGATCCGCGCAAACAGTTTCCCAGCGCCGGTCCATCTCGGTCCCCGCACAGTTGCCTGGGTTCAGTCCGAGGTGAAAAGCTGGGCTGCAGAGCGAGCACACGCGCCGAGGATGCCGACTTCTATACAGGGAAGCAGGAAGGGACCGCAAAGTGCTCATGCGGACTCATGGGCGTCACATAGACAACGGGCTTAGGCTGCCAAGGCTTTCGCACCTTTCGCGAGTTGTGCATCCACGTAGTCCGCCCACCACTGCATCATCTCCGTGCGCTGCTTCAGGTATTTTGCATGGTTGTAAGCCGCTGCGACCTTGTTGCGTTTTGCGTGGGCGAGTTGCAGCTCAATGTGGGCTTCGTCGAATTCATGCTCATTGAGGATGGTTGATGCCAGTCCACGAAATCCATGCCCGGTCATACGGTCGCGATAACCAAGCCGATAGAGCGCGTAGAGAATAGTGTTGTTGCTGATGGGTTTCTTCTTGTCTCGGGCACCGGCGAAGACAAAGTGTCCGTTGCCCGTGATCTGCTTGAGCGCTCGCAAGACTTCGACGGCTTGACGGGAAAGTGGAACAATATGCGGAGTCTTCATCTTCATGCGCTCTGCCGGAATCGTCCAGCGAGCCTCATCTAAATTGAACTCCGACCATGGAGCCTCGATCTCTTCGCTGGTGCGTACAAAGGTATACGTCATGAACTTCATGGCTAATCTGGTGATTGCATCCCCGTTGTAGGTATCAATCTTCACGAGCAACTCGGGTAATTCCTTGGCATCTACGCGAGCCCGGTTCTCAGTCTGCGCTTCAGCCAGAATGTCTCGTGGCTTGAAATCTGCGGCCGGGTTGCGAGTGGCAATGTCACGAGCAATCGCAAACCGAAAAACTTGCGAAGTGGTCTCATGTATGCGTTTGGCAATATCCCTAGCGTCCCGCTTTTCGACGGCGATCATCAGCAGGCGCACATCGGCTGCTGTTACCTCGTTGATGGACTTATGCCCATACGCGGGGAATACGTCAGCTTCCAGGCGGCGCATCGTGGTATCCGCGTGTCGAGGCGATTTGCCGATCAACCACCACTTCCACCACGCACGGGCAACATGCTCGAAGCTGTTTTCCAATTCACGCTGTCGTGCCTCTACCTCCTTCTGCTTGGCCGCACCCTCGGCCTTGCGCTCGGCCATCGGATCGATGCCGGCGACGAAGCTCTTTCGTGCCGCGAGATGAAGTTCTCGGGCCTGGCCGAGCCCGACAAGGGGATATTCCCCTAATGCCATCAGTTTCTCTTTGCCATCGAACCGATAGCGCCAACGCCACAGCTTCGACCCGCTTGGATTGACCAGAAGAAACAGGCCCTCCCGGTCGTAAACCTTGAATGGTTTTTCACCGGCCTTCGCTCCCCGAATTGCTGTGTCCGTCAACGCCATCTTTCGGCCTCCTACCGGATCGTGGTTCCGTACCCCACTTCTAGCGAAATTGTACCCCCATTCGTACCCCACTTTCTGGTTGGCTGTCCTTGCACCGCATCGCACCTCCCTAGACGGCGATTCCCCTAAGCTCTCACTGCAACGAAGATTCAAGTGTCGCATTATGAATGACTTGCAGTGTTCTAGGAGGTGCAGGCAGGTGCGGAAAGGGGCAAAGAAAAACGCGCCTCAAGGGCGCGTTTTCATGATTTTGGTTGCCCACCAGGCCAGACACTAACTTTCCAAGATCGATGCCGCCGCAAAGTCATCGAGAGACGTCGCTAGATGCGGGCTGGCTGCCGTCCAAAATAGAATGCCAGGCGAGTTGAGGGATAAAAGCTCGTTCCATCGGGCGAACACTTTGGGGAACCAACCACGGCAGGCACTCGTTGAGTGTTGGTGAGCCAACCGCGTGTCCAGTCGTGAGATTGTTGTCGAAGTTTTTCTTTGCTTTCACGGTAAATCAATAGCTCCCTTTGCGTAATCGAACAGCCGACGCATCGCTTCGTACCACCAACTAAGGTCATCTCAGGCTTTCAAGGAGGTCTGTGGTGAGTGCGGCCCAAATCCCAAGATACCTCTCAGATTCCGTTGCCCTGCCTGCCCTTGAAGCAGCTTTGCCGTTAGGACGTTCGATGCGGGGCTCCCCGTTGTGAAGGGCTGGATGGCTTTCTGAAACTCGGGCGTCGTGAAGTGCTCTTCGAGAGTGATAGTTTTCAATATCGTTTACCTGTCTGGTTATAGAAAAGGATGATCGGTCGTTTCGTTCCAGGAGGAGAGGTCACGATTCGTTAGCGGCGATTCCTAGAACCTTGTCAAGCCTGGCTGAGTGTGGGGGACGATGGCGCCCCAAGTAGGTGTACGGTTAGCTCCTTATGTAAGTTTCCGGCAAGCGCCCGCGGTCTGAACGGCTGCTGCTTGCGCCAGGTGTGGTGCTGGTCGCGGACTGCTCTGCTAGTCTGATCCGGCGGCTCGACCTTGCCCCGGGGGTTATGGATCCTACTCTTCGGGTGCGGCTGGAACACGAAAGCATGGGGTACTATCCGGGCAAGATGAAACCTGAGCAGCCCGGAGCCCATGGCGTGCGCTACGCCACCAAAACGAACGAACTTTATTGCGCGGCGACCGCCAAGAAGCTGCTGATGCGTGTCAAAGTCGATCCACACACCCTCCACCCGATTGGTGCGCCCGAGTTGGTTGTGGCCGGCCGCATGTGGGATGACTTCTGCATCGATGAGGACTCGCAGGTTCTTTACGTGACGACGGCATCGCCGAAATACGATCGATGTCGTCGCGACGGATGTAGGGCTCAACAGTGGCTTTACTCAGAGTGTTGCCGGAACTCTTTTACCAAAAAGCTGATCGATCTTCGAGCGCTGCATAAAGAAGAAGGCCAGGGGACCACGGCCGCGTTGCCCATCTCACAATGGATGGGGGCACCGCTTCGCGGCGGCGTTCACTGTTCGCATAAGTTCAAGGTATTTGCTCCTCTTCAGCACGCAGCCAGTCGTCTAAGCTCGAGGTCTGGGCGTGGTAAGAACGCAACAACCATTGGATTTCCAAAGCGTCGGTTGAACTCCCGGCTAAACTGGGAGGGGCTCGCATACCCTACCCGCACCGAGGCTTAAGCCGCATGGAGCGAGTCCTGCACCATAACCGTTCGTGCTTTGTGCAGGCGCAGTGTATTCACCGGGAATGTTGCGGTCAGGGTTTTGAAGTGATGATGCAGGGCTGACGAGCTCATGCCAGCATTCCGCGCTAACGTCGCAAGACTCAGGGCGAAATCGTTGCCAGCGGGGAGGACGGCAACATCGCCGTCGGCTGCCCTTGCCGCTCTTGCCCTGAGCTAGGCGGCTGCAAGAACAAAACCGCGAAGCTTCAGGAGATACAGCAACAATACGCCGCAGTTCAGAACCTGGAGCTGGCAGACTGTCCCGCATGGACGACCTTTCCCCACCACCTGACCCTCCAACTTTCGGAAAGCGGTTCACGCTGGTTCCCACGTTTGGACCCGAGGCTCGCGTTGTGACCACTGCTCTGGATCATCTGCAGGCCCCACGCTCTCGACACCAAGCAGAATAGCGAAAGAACGGACCAGCGAAAGATCCAAGGGTTATGCAACGGATGACCCTTGGACCTATAGTAGTTCCAGGCGGAACACGGAACTTAGCGAGCTACACGAGAGCCGTGACGCCACCTTCGACACCGAGCAGTGCCTTGCCATAGACTTCACTGCTGATTTCCGGCGAGACGACAGCGTGGCGCGAACAGGTTTCAAGGTCTCTCCACATCCTTTGTAGTGGGCTCACTTCAGCGAAGGAGGAGGCGCCATGCGCAGACAGCAGAAGATCCATTGCCTCGCGTGCCGTGGACGCTGCATACCCGGTGTCCATGCGCACCCGGGCGCGCTCGGTGTAGGACGGAAAACGGTTTGCCGCAGCGGCGTTCCATATGTCGTCGGCAGCACGCAAGGTATGCATCCACACGGTATCGACCAGCATCGCCGCCTTTGCGATCGAAAGCTGGAAGCTGGGCGACTCGACCTGCGTCTTATAAAACGTATAGGAGATGCTGCGTTTGGGAGCCTTCTCGATGACGAATTCCAGCGCTCGTTTGCACAAACCCATCATCGGCCCGGCAAGAATCAGGGCGGCCACCGGAATGAAGGCGCAGCGGTACAACACCTCATCCTTATAAGGCGTAGCCGTGTTGCCTTGCATCAGCTGAGAAACCGACATAATCCGGTGGTCGGGCACGAAAACATCCTTCGCGACAATGGTGTTGCTGCCTGAGCCCTTCATGCCGGCGACATACCATGTGTCTTCGATCGTGCACTCTCCCATAGGCATAAAGGCCATGCCCTGGTCGATCGGCTCTCCCGCTTCGTCGACGACGGGAACGCCCATCATGGCCCAGTCCGAGTGCAGGCAGCCGCTCGACCACGGCCACTTGCCGTTGACGATCAAACCTCCGTCAACCCTTTTGGTGGTGGCAAGCGGCGCAAAAACGCCCGCGATGCGCGCTTCGGGATTCGCTCCCCAGATATCCTGCTGGCACTCTGCTGAGGAAAGGCCCGCAAAAAACGCACAGACATTCATCAGAGTGGTGACCCATGCTGTGGACCCGCAGCCGCGAGCGACTGCCGCTGACACTTCCATCTTGGTCCGGATATCCGTTTCGAGCCCGCCGAAACGGCGTGGCACCATGATTTTGAACAGCCCCGCCTCACGCACCGCGGAGATGTTTTCCTCCACCACCCGCCGGTTATTTTCCGTCTCCGCCGCGTTTGCCTCAAGCAGCGGCCGCAGCGCGTTGGCACGTTCAACCAGCGCCTCCCGCAGAGCCGTGGGGCTGAGCCCGGCAAGGTCGCTGACATCGACGGCACCCGTCTGCACAATGGGTGTCAGAAGCGTTGGTCCTTCAGCGGAGGTTTTGTGATGGGCAATGTCACGAACGAAAGGTGCTGCTGCTGTAGCCATGAGCTTCTCCTGGTGGTGGGTGGTTGAAAGTGGGCAGATCTTGAACCGGTCAATAGTTCAGACGTAGAGAAAACTGGAATGAACGCGGCAGGTTTGCCTGAGCGGTTAACAAACCGAAGCTTGAGCTACCAAAGGTCAAACCTGGATCGTTGAACTGCACCCGGTTGAAAACATTGAACGACTCCGCGCGAAAAACCAGGTTAATGTCGTCGTGAAGCACAGTCGTCTTGCCCGCTGAAAAGTCCCAGTTATCGACACCCTGCGTGCGCAGCAGGCCGCTAGTCCTTGGTTGATCGCCCTGGTAGAGCCCGGCAAACGCGGCCGCCCCGGCCGGGGGCGCCGGAGCAACGAAGCACGCCGTGTTGATGATCGACTTGCCTTGCTGTGCCGCCGCCACATAGCCGATTGGGTTCTTCTGCTGGCAACCCGGGATCACATTCGGTCTCGGTGTGCCTCCACCATATGCCGCCGAGACCGGCGTTGGTGAGGCGATAATCGCGAGTGGGAAGCCACTCTGGAAACTGTTGATCCCCGAAACATTCCAACCGCCGATGAGCGCATTCACAATATCCGAGGTGTTACCCAGAAAATGCTTACCCCGGCCCACCGGCAGATCGAGAATGTAGCTCACGACCAGCCGCTGCGGGATATCGAAGCTCAGATAAGATTTTTCTCCGCGCAGGTTGTTGTAATCCTGAATGACGCCTTGTGTGTGACTCTCTACCTGCGGATTGCTCGATTCGGAGTCCCCCGTGAACTTCGACCAGGTATAGTTTCCCAGCAGTGTGCCTCCGCTTTGGAAGCGCTTCGTCAACGTAACCTGGGCCGAGTGATAGTAGCTGTCGCCCACATAGGGCGCGGTCGCCGTAACATTCTGGAACAGAGGATGTGGACGTTCTGCCTGGGTCGTCGCTGCAGCGCCAACAAGGGCCGTGTCGGGAAGCTGATTGAGGTTGAAGGTCCCGAAGATAGGAAGATGATCGCCCCGTGCCCCAAGGTAAGCAAGCTGAAGAACAGTGCTGGGGGTAAAGGATTGCTGCACATTGGCGTTCCACTGCTGCAGGTATGGAAAGCTGCCGGTCGGCACACGCCCTTCAATCGGCTGCCCATTGAACAGGCTGGGGTTGGCCGCGTAGGCCGCACGTGTCACGGGCTGAATGATGCTGGTCTTAGCCACCGTTCCGGGAGCGTTGCAGATATTGCCCGCAGCGGTACCCGTGGACGTAAAGCCGAGCGGCGCGCACAACAGGTAGCTAGGCGGAACGTAGGTCGTGGGATTGTTCAAAGAAGAGTACACCGGCGAAGCATTGAATGCGGTGTCCTGCGGTAAAAAGCTGAGGCTATAGCCCGCGCGCACCGTGGTGCCGGGGTACGGCGCGAATGAGAACCCAACACGCGGCGAGAACAGACTGTGATGAGCCTGCAGGTCGCCGCGGCCGGAGTATGCCGCGGAATTTACCAGAACCAGCGGATTCGCCAGTTGCGGCAGCAGGACCGCGTTGTTGTCGTTCTTGACGTAGAAGCTGCCCGGCAATTCATACCGCACGCCGGCCGTCAGCGTAAGCTTAGGCGAGATCGTGAAGGAATCGTTGGCGAAGACACCGCCGTAGTGGGTCAGAACGCTGGGATGGGAAAGGGTCGTGAAGCCGGTAGGTGAGACTGCGAATTGGCCGGACACGAAGTCGGCAACCGGCGTGGCTCCCGATGCGGGGATCACGGGCGCTCCGCCGCAGGTCTTGGCGGAAATTGCGTGAGCCGCGTCATTGAAGGTGACGGAACCCGCACCGCCCGGAATACAAGCCGTCTGTGTTCCGGCAAAAACATAGCCACCCGCCGCGAAGGGCTGGTTGAAAAAGCTCTCCTCACCCTGCCGGAACTCGCCGCCAAAGCTCAGCTGGTGCTTGCCGAGTACCTTGGAGTAGGTTCCCGCGATCGTGTACAGGTTCAGCGGCTGCTGGGCAAGCTGGTCCAGACTATTGTCTGGGTACGGAGCATTGTTGGTGAGGTTGATGTCCGGCAGGAAGGCGGGAATCTGGTGCGCGATCCCCGCATAAAACCCCGCGTTGTCGCCGTTGTCGAGTACAGTCTGGTTGAAGTTCTGGTTGCCCGGAATGAGGTAGCTGAAGTAGCGCAGGTAAGAGAGCCGCACATCGACGACCGAGGTCGGGTTGAGGGTCGTCGTCGTGCCCAGAACATACTGCGTTGTCGTGCCGCCTACGCCCGTGGACGACTGCGGACCGATTGGATTGTTGAAGAACTGCGTCGGCTGCTGGGTACGGTCAAAGCGCGACACACGCGCGAACAGCTGGGTCTTGCTGTTCAAGGTGTCGTCCAGCCGGAAAGTTTCTTGGTTGCTGAAGGCGAACGCTTTGCCGTTGGCAATGTAGTTGATCGCCGGTCCGCTGTTGGTGGCGTTCGGCGTCGGAAAATAATGCAGAACATTCGCCAGGTACTGTGCCGTTGGATCCGCCACCGCGTCTCCCGCGTTCACCGGCGCGCCAATGCAGAACTTGTTCAACACTCCGCCACAGCTTACCTGCCGGTATGCGGCGATGGGTGCCCCGCCAGCCGGGTTCGCTGTGAGCGTCGGAACCGGGTTGATGATCTTGGCGTCTGCCGTAAAATCGCCGTTCAACTCCGCCGGCGTGGGCACACGGCCGGCATCCACGACACCCTGAGCCAACCGATAGCCCTCGTACTCCGCGAAGTAGAAGACCTTATTCTTCTTGATCGGCCCGCTCACCGTGCCGCCAAACTGGTTCTGGTTGAACGTAGGCCTCGCAATTTTGTCCAGATTGTTGATGAAATTATTTGCGTTTAGATCCGTGTTTCTCAAGTACTCATAAAGCGTACCGTGAATCCTGTTGCCGCCCGATTTGGTGCCGAAAGAAACCACGCCGCCACCAAAGGAGCCAAACTGAGGATTCACCACACTCGACTCGACGCGAAACTCCTGCACCGCATCCTGCGCGATGACGAAGGACACGGCGTTGCCCTCGACGACGTTCAGCGGGACGCCGTCCAGATAGGTTCCCGCCTGCCCGGCCAGACCGCCCGCTATCGAGTAATTGCCGAACGCGTTCGAGTTGGTAAAGCCTCCGCCGGAGGTGTTATTGCTCGCCGCACCCTGCGTTCCACCCTGCGCCACGACACCCGGTGTCAAAGCAATCAGGTTGAAAGTGTTGCGCCCGTTCAGGGGGGTGTCCTCCACCTGCCGGCCTTCGATCACCTGACTCACTGTGGGCGTCACCGTCTCAAGCACATTGGCTGTGGCTGTGACGGTCACGCTTTCCGTCGATTCGCCGATCTCAAGCGCGTAGTCCAGCGAAATCTGATCTTCGAGATGAAGATCCAGAGCCGTGCGCACAGCCGTCTTGAAACCCGGCGCGGTCACGGTTTCCTTATACGATCCGGCCAGCAAGCCGCTCACGCGGTACAAGCCCGCTTCGTCGGTAGTCGCGGTCGCAGTCACACCGGTAGCCGCATCGGTAAGAGTCACCGTGGCCCCCGGGATCTTGGCCCCGGTTGCATCCGTGATAAATCCGGTGACCGTCGCGGTGGTCGTCTGGGCGAACAAAGGCGAGGCGGAAGCGGAGACGAGGGCAACCAACAGTAAGCCCTCAGGCAGGCGGCGGAGCATCGAATTTCGGGAGCGTGTAGGCATTGAGGTCGAAGGTCCTTTGAGAACGGTTGCCAGGTTTGAAAACAAAGCTGTAACAAATCTGTCATCTGGAAATAAACGAACATGTACGTAAATATCGGAGCGCGGGATGAATACTGCCCGTATCGGAAGAGAGTTGTCAAGCACTTTCCCTTCGGCCAGGATGTCGAAGACTTTTTCATCCTGGACACATTGATTTTTGTGACATGCTCGCTTCGCCGCACACTGATCATAGGGCGGCAAATTGCTCAGGATATGAGGCTTACAGATAATCAAAATACTCGTACTGCTTAGGATGAATTCATGGAGGCGCCACGAGAAAGGGCATTTTGGCGTATGCCGACACGATTCGCGACCGGAGGATTGCCGCCGTTTCGCAAAATGGGCTGGTTCTTCCCGAGCCACATCGTTATGAACATGATCAAGTCCTGGCTGGTCTGCACGTAGTGCGAGCCGTCCGCAGAAAAGCCGCAAACCCATACACAGGAGCTTGCATGCAGTCAGCGGGAGTCGCGGGAGTCCTAACGTAAGGCGGTAAGGTCCTTGGCCGCGCGGAGCAGTGCCTGCGGCGCGGGCCCGTCGGGGTCAGGTGGCAGCAGAGAAGCGTCAGCAGCCATGGACAGGGCGCAGATCATATCTCCCTGCGCGTCATAGACAGGCGCGCTAAAGGCGTTTGCCACAGCGCCGAACAGCGGCGACGGCTCCAGATCGACAGCCCGCGCCAGGCCTGAGGCTCGGGCGGCCGCGACGGTGCTGTCGAACGCCCGGCGCTGCTCCTGCTCGTCCTCATCGGCAATACGGAAAAGCCGAAGATCCTCCTGCAAAAAAACGTTGGTTACCTCCGGCGGCATGAACGCCGCAAAGGCAATCCCCGTGGCCGTGCGGGTGATACTCATCACCAGCCCGGCCCGCAATTGTTGCTGCGCAACATTTTCACCGCCATGCCAACCCACCATGGTTGGCCCGTGATTGCCCCATACCGACAGACCGACCGTAAACCCTCCTACGGACTCGGAAACAAGCGGCAGCGCGTCCATGGCCTTTGCAATGGCTTCGCATGAGGGCAGCGCGGCCTTTACCTCGCGCAGCGAAACCGGACCGAGATCATAGGCGTACGGAACCATGTACCGGCCGTGCGCGAACGCCAGAGGACGCCGTCCTGAATGCCCCACGCGCTCCACCCGGCCGAGATAGATCACGTGATCCCCTGCCGGGTAAGCGGCCACCTTGACGCACTCGAAGTGAGCCACCGTGCCGGGAAGCAGCGGCGACCCGCCCAGTCCACGGCTGAAAGCAAGCTCGGCAAATTTGTCCTGGCTGGATTTTGCGAACCGATTCGACATGGCGATCTGATCGTCAGCCAGGACGTTCACGGCAAAGTGTTCGCTGTCGCGAAACGCCGTGAAGCTCGAGGACGTCAGGGCCTGACTCCAAAGCACAAGCGGAGGTTCCAGCGAGACGGAACTGAAAGAGTTCGCGGTGACGCCATAGTCGATGCCCTGCGCATCGCGCGTGGTCACAATGGTGACCCCAGTGGTGAACGTGCCGAGCACCGTACGCAGCTGTTTTGAGTCGAACGAGGTGAGATATGCCATGACGCGATGACCCTTCCGTCAATATTTGAGCGGTTCAAGCCCAGACGGTCCGGCACCTATGATGAGTCGTCCGTCTCCTGCATCATCGGTGCCGATCCACTCAGCTGGCCGCAACCAACTCCGCCGCGACCTTGGCCGTGGGAACCTCGGCCTCGTAGTTCGTCACGAAATCTTTCGGAACCTCCGGACCCCAAAGATAGAGCGAATCTTCCGCCGGATGATCACCCGGGTCCCACTCACAGGTGACCGGGATATAGTCGATGTCGGAGGAGTATTCGCAGTAGCTGCCCCACGGATCGCGAACATAGTGAAAGTAGTTCGAGCCAAGCACATGCCTGCCCAGACCCCAGCCCTGGCTGAATCCCTTGTCCGCCATCTGCATCGCGCCCAGCCCGACCAGATTCACGTTCGGCAAGTCCCAGCTTACGTGATGAAAGCCCGGCGCGGACGATTTCGCGAAGGCGATCATGTGGTGATCGCTGCCATGGATTCCGTGCAGAAAGGCAATTCCCTCACCCGACCGGTCCGAGAGCCGCAGGCCCAGTGTGCGGCCGTAAAACTGGATCGCCCGGCCCACATCGGTGGTGAACAGCAGGATGTGCGCCATGCGACGGGGACGCACCTGATCGGCGAGCCGCCGATACGGCGCGCCACGCTGCCCGCCATCCACCGTATCCATCTCGAAGCTCATCTTGTTGCTCGGGGATGACTTTTCCGCGATCTTAACCTCAATCAGGATGCCGTCGGGATCGGCGAACCAGAAGCCGTTCGAGTCGAATCCCGGTGGCGGGTCGAGCAGCCTCACGCCGGACGACTCCACACGCGTTCTGATCTGGGCAAAGTCCTCCTCGAATGCTCCGAAGGAGATGTACTGAAGCTTCTTGGCTGGACCTTCCGTCAGCACGCCCCAACGGTGCGGACGATCAAACGTGGCGAGACCCAGGTGATTCCCGTCGGCCTTCAGATCGAGACCAAACGCCGCGTAAAAGTCCTCCGCGACGCTCATTTTCGGAACCGACACGCTGAAATGATCGAGCGAGTGAACGCCCACTTCCCCAGGACGCTTAGCCTGCGGGGTAAAGCTGCGAATCATGGTCATGGTGCACCTCGTGAACTGCGGAAACAGTTAGTCCTGCGCGACGATCGGATTGGACAACAGACCGACGCCTTCAATCTCGACCTCACACACATCCCCGGGCTTCATGAATATCTTCGGATCCCGGGCGAGACCGATTCCGCTCGGCGTGCCGGTCACAATCACGTCCCCGGGCCTCAGAAGCATCGCATCGCTGAACATCGAAATCTGCGTGGCTACGTCGAAGATCATGTCGGACGTCGACGCATTCTGGAGCTCGGTCCCGTTCAGCCGCGTCTTCAGCCGCAGGCCTTTCGCGCCGGGCTCAAGCTCGTCCGCTGTTACGAAAACAGGCCCAAACGCACCCGTGCTGTCAAAGTTCTTGCCGATCATCCACTGCGCGGATTTGAACTGGTAATCGCGAATCGACGCATCGTTGAAGATCGAGTATCCGGCCACGTGTTCGAGCGCGCGCTCTTTCGGTATATTGCGCCCCGGCTTGCCGACGATCGCAACCAGTTCGCCTTCATAGTCCAGCTGATCGGATACCCTGGGCCGCAGGATCGGTGCGCCATGCCCAATCAGACTTGAGGGAAACCGTCCAAAAAGCGCCGGATAGTCAGGTACTTTGAATCCGCTCTCTACCGCATGATCCTTGTAGTTCAACCCGACGCAGATAATCTTCTCCGGGAACGGAAACGGCGGGAGATACTCGATGCCCGCAGGGTCTACCTGCTCTCCCGCGAGAAGCGTGTTGTAGACCTGCCGCAGGGCATCCGGACCGGCCGCTACCAAAGCCCGTAGATCGGCTGGTGCCTGCGTGCTTCCGGCCTTGGCGCCGAACAGGGTTGCTCCAGTGAGTGCGCCCAGGGCGACCACACCATCTCGTCGATACAAGGTGAATTTCACGCTATTGCTCCGATCTGATCCCAGCTTCGTGTCCATGCCCCGGAGAACCACCCGCCGGGTCAAAGCTGAACAGCACTCAGGCGAGCGAGCGAGCTGCGCAGAAAGACGAACACGTTCGGAACAAAGAGTGAGCCAAAAGCAACACCGTTGTCAAGCCTTACGCAGCGGACGCGTCCGGCCGGGCTTTCCGCCCCGCGCAGCCGTGTGGCCGCCGGCCAGCCGATTCACCGCTTGGGCACGCCCCTTAGCGGCCGCGGTCAGGGTAAGCCCATTCTCGTGCTTCTTGCCTGGCTGCAGACTCAGGCCCGTCGTCTGCAGTCTCAGGATCTGGGCAAAGTCGCGCATGCCCGCCCGCAACTCCGGCTGTTCAGAGCCGCCAAGCCACCAGCGCAGCGCCGCCGAGTATGAGAAGAAGATGTGTCGCGCGATCAGCTGCGGACTCTCGGCCGAAGAAACCTCACCGCTGGCCTGCGCGTCGGCAATGACCTCTTCCATGCCGCGGATGAAGCGGTCGCGAATGCCGATATGCGCCGCAAGGTGAAAGCCGGGCGTGTGCTGGAGCACCTCGCTCAGCAGGATGCGCGAGAGAATCGGTTCGCTGCCGAACAGGCGATACAGGGGCTCAATCATGCCCAGAACCTTCTCGTTGAAGCTCTGCCACGGTCGCGGCGCTGCCAGACAGATGTCGGTCACCATGTCGACTTCCTGGTTGAAAACCAGATAGATCAG
The DNA here is from genome assembly GCA_964282835.1 of uncultured Granulicella sp. GTDB lineage: Bacteria > Acidobacteriota > Terriglobia > Terriglobales > Acidobacteriaceae > Edaphobacter. The sequence goes on along the minus strand of OZ196157.1, from coordinate 1,861,226 downwards.
ATCGCGCTTGTCGTTGATGTAATTGAACAACGTACCCAGCCCCAGGCCGGCCACCTCAGCGACTTCGCGCAAAGTCGTCGCGTCATAACCATGCTCCGCGAACAGCTTGCGCGCGGCCATCATGATCCTGTCCTGACGTTCCTGCTTGGATCGCTCGCGTACCCCAATCCTTTTCGCTTTTACGACCGGTTGGAGGTCCATAGCGGTCAATCGATCTCCCCAGCCTCCATACTAACCCGGAGTCGCGTTTCGCAGCACAACGGCAATTCCCATGCCGCCTCCAATGCATAGCTCGCCACGCCATGCGTCTGCTGCGTCCTTCTGGGCGCATGGGTCAGCGTCACCAGCACACGCGCTCCGGACGCGCCGATCGGATGTCCAAGCGCAACAGCTCCCCCGCACACGTTGGCCTTTTCCTCCGGCAGCCCAGAACTACGGCATACCGCCAGCGACTGGGGAGCAACGCCTTGTTCAGCTCGAACAGATTAACTCTGTTCGACGGGCGGGAGGTCATCGCGGCCTGGCCCGCCTGCCTGAGACGTAGTCCCGTCCGGACTGCTCCAGCAGGCTTAACGCCTGCCGGCTCATGTGCAGTGATCGGGCATGTACCCTTCCGCTCGCCTGACCCATCGCGCGGCTGCAGCTCGAGTCCCATCAGCCGCTACACATAGGCGGCGTTTACCAAAGTCAGCATGCTTTCCGGCTTGTGTCCTCTTCCTTAGTAGACGGCATTGCACCCCGCGCGCAACGTGGCATGGTCCGTTCTGGAGAAGAGCCGATCTGTCCGGACGCTGCCTCGTTCCAACGGTTGGTTACAGAAGTACGTTGCAAGGCATACCATCGGACGTGATCTTGTTCGCCTTTCACAGTCAAGTGCGAGGGCAGCAAGGAAAGGACCCTGCCGCATGCCCACCGCGCCTGAAACTCTCGTCATCACCAACATCACCGTGGTCGATACCGAATCTGGAAAGCTCACGTCGAACGCAACCGTGAGCCTCACGGAGGGCAGGATTGCGAGGATTGCGACGGACGGGCTTGCACCCGCAACGGGCACCGTCATCGACGCGCGGGGCAAGTTTCTTGTACCCGGCTTCCTCGACATGCATGTCCACAGCATGCAGGATTCGGATCCCGCCGACAGCCTCAACATGTTGCTGGCCTGCGGAGTCACCGGCATTCGGCAGATGGCCGGTGCGCCTGAACTGCTGGAACGCCGCAGGCGGGCACAGCTCGATTTCGGCCCGGACACGCCGGATTGCCTGGCCATGCCCGGCACTCTTCTCACGTTCGGCAACTGCCCCACACCGGAGGCCGCCGTCAACGAGGTGCGCCGCCAGAAGGAGCAGGGCGCCGACTTCATCAAGAGCATCATCCTGTCGCCAAAGGCCTTCTTCGCCTCGGCGGCAGAGGCCAAACGCCTCGGCCTCGGCTATGGCGGCCATATGTCTCCCGGCGTTGACATCATCCAGGCCTCTAGGAGCGGTCTCACCTTCGTCGAGCACCTCGGCCCCATCGACTTTCAGCTGATCCAGTGCTCCAGGATGCAGTTCGTCATCAACCTCATGATGCGCATCAAGCCGCCTGCCCCGCCGCCGCTCAGCCCGGCCGACATCCAGGGACCCGTGGGGCAAACCCTGATCGCAAACCCCACTTTCTTCCGGCTCAAAATGGATCCGCAATCACTCGGCAAAACCGCGAAGCTGATCGCCTCATTTGTGCCGCAGAAAGCGCAGAAGCTCGCCGCCGCCTGCGCGGAGAACGGTACCTGGCAGTGCCCTACGCTCATCCGCAATGAGACGATGCAGTTCGGCGACGACGCGCGTTTTACCGAGTCTCCGGACTTGCGCTTCGTTCCAAAATCCGAGCGCACGTTCTGGACCGGCGTTGCGCAGCAGTACGCGGCTCTGCTCACGCCCGCTGACCGCGACACTTTGAAGCGTCTGAAGGATCTCTCGCTGCAACTCATGAAAATCTTCGACGAGAATGGCACCCCGATGTTGGCCGGCTCCGACTACGGCGGCGGATGGGTCATCCCGGGCGTCTCGCTTCACCAGGAGTTCGATTTGCTGGCCGAAGCCGGCATGAGCCCGCTCCGGGTGCTGCAGATGACCACGCTGGACGGTGCCCGGTTTCTGAAGCGGGAAGCGACCATGGGCACCGTCGCCGTCGGCAAGGAGGCCAATCTTGTTCTGCTCCACGGCAATCCGGTGGATAGCGTCAAAAACCTGCACGGCATCCACGCGGTCATCCGCGACGGACGCTTCTACGACGCGGACGCGCTTGCCCAGATCAAGGAGCGTGTCGCCCAGCGAGTCGCATTCAACTGATGCGCGATGCAGCAGGGACCAGGGTGCCGCAGGTCTCACCTCTGAGACCTGCGGCCCGAAACCGCAAAGCTTTGCGCACTTCTAAAGCTTCAGCAGCCGTTCCACATTGCCATGGCAGATTTTTGCCCGGTCCAGCTCGCTGATCGGCGCGTTCTCAATGAAGTGCACGGCCTCTGCCGTGTACTCGTAGGGATAATCCACGGAGAACATGATTCTGTCCGCTCCCAGTGCCGCCAGCGTGCACAGCAAAGGAGCAGCCGAAAACGATCCTGCCGTCGTTACCATGATGTTGCGCTGAATGTACTCGGACGGCAGCAGCTTCACATTGTTGGTATGCTTCAGCATTTTGTATCGGCTATCCAGCCGCCAAAGAATAAACGGCAGCGTTTCACCCATGTGTCCAAGCACCAGCGTCGACTTCGGGAAACGGTCGAACACACCGCCGTAAATGATCCGAAGCGCGTGCCCAGCCGTCTCCGAGCCCCACGCCCAGCCTGGTCCCGCCATCTCCGGATAGCCGGCCTCGTTGCCGGGCTGGATGGGCGCATCCGCCGGGTGCAGATAGATCGGCACCTCGAGCGCCTCAGCCCGCTCCCACACCGGCCAGAACTTCTGGTCATCAAGATATTCGCCATTGGTTTGCCCGTTGATCAGCGCTCCCTTCATACCCATCTGCGTCACGCACCGCTCCAGCTCATCGGCCGCGGCCTTGGCGTCCTGCATGGCAAGGTGGGCGAAGCCGGCATAGCGCGTCGGATACTTCTGAATCTGCGCCGCCAGCAGATCGTTGATCTCCTTCGCCGTGCTGACGGCCTTCTGCGTATCCGGCTCCAGCTGTACACCGGGTGAGGTGACCGAAAGCACGCACATGTCGATGCCGTTCTGATCCATATCCTCAAGCCGCATCTGCTCCATGTCCATCAGCCGCGGCTTCACGTACTTCAGGAAGTCGGTGTCGATGGTGCTGACCACATCCGTCGCATACTCCGACATTTTGGGCGTGGAAAAGTGTTCTTCGAGGACAATCTTTCTAACCTTTGACATCGCAATCTCCGCTTTCTAGTGATGGCCGCCCGCAAATGTGTGAGCGATCTGTTTATATTCCAGGAAGTCTTCCATCGAGGCCACCCCACCCAGCCGCCCCAGCCCGCTCGCCTTGTAGCCGCCCTCTTCAAACTCCACGGCAATGTTCGCCCAGCCATTGATCGAGACCAGCCCCGCATCGAGACGCCTCGCCACGCGCACCGGTGTATCCACATCGCGGCTCCAGACGCATGCATTCAGCCCGTACTCGGTCTCGTTGGCCAGCGCAACGGCCTCATCTTCCGTGTCGAAGACCTGCACGGTCTGCACCGGTCCAAAGGTCTCCTTCTGCACGATGTCCAGCGACGAGTCCGTCACCTCCAGCAGCGCCGGATGGTAAAAGGCCCCACCGGCCAGCGCAGGCTCCTGAGACGGACCGCCCCGCACAATAACCGCGGAACCGGACGCCACGGCAGCCTCGACCGCCGCATCCACACGCGCCACCGACGCGGTATCGATCAGCGGTCCCATATCGCTCGACGGATCGTTCGCCGGCCCGGGCTTCACCTTGCGCAGGCGCTCCGCCAGCCCTGACTTGAGTCGTTCCGCGATGCCCCGCTGCACCAGGATCCGACTCCCGGTCATGCAGAATTGCCCGGCAAAGACGGTCGACGATTTCTCGAGCACCGGCAATACCGCGTTCAGGTCCGCATCGTCGAAGATCACATGCGGCGTCTTGCCGCCCAGCTCGAGTCCCACACGCTTCAGGTGCTTCGCCGCCGCCTGGGCGATCATGCGCCCCGTATGCGTGCTCCCCGTAAAGCTGATCACAGGCACATCGGGTGATTCGACCAGCAGCCGCGCTCCCTCCGCGCCGGATTCGCTGAAAATGTTGACCACACCGCGCGGCAGTTCCGGCACGCTGCTCATAATCTCACCGGCCAGGTGCGCACTGTGCGCGGCCTGCGCCGGGAACTTCATCACCGTGGTGCAGCCCGCGGCCAAAGCCGGCGCCAGCGCGCGAATGCCGAGATACGCCGGCGAGTTCCACGGAATGATCAACCCCGCGACGCCTATAGCCTGGCGCAGCACAATCGTCTGCCGCCCAGGAATCGTATCCGCCACTCGTCCAAAAGTGTGCGTTGCCAGACCCGCGGCAAAGCGAAGCGCTCTGATGATCAGGCTGGCCTCGAACGTGGCCTCCGGCCGTGTTTTGCCGTTTTCCAGGCAAAGCGTATCAACTACCTCGCCAAGGCGCGCCGAGTACGCATCCGCCAAATGACTCAACGCGGTCGTGCGCAACATCGGGTCTCCACGCCAGCCATCGGGCGTAAACGCCCCTACGGCAGCCGCGATGGCCGATGCAGCAACCTCCGCTCCGCCGTCCCTGTACGTTCCAAACACAGCTCCGTTGGCGGGGTTCATGCTCGGCTTATCCAAGCCTGCGGTCTCCCAGTCGCCCCCGATCCAGTTCTTTGCGCTGCGCTGCTCCGCCATGGTTTCACTCCTTCATTGCCGCTGAATGTCCGGGTTGGTGAACATGTTCGTAAGGTGCAGAGTCTTCCTCATCGCCCACTCTCTTGTCAAGCTCCCCCCCGTCTGGAACAGAAAGAGCCACCTTGACAAGTATGGCCACACTCGCCCAATCTCATCTGCGAACACGTTCATTGTTTCACATCCACTTCCAGGAGCCCTCGCGATGGCCAACACCCAATCTCCGTTTCACTCAGTTCAAAGTGAGGCGCCCCTTGACCGCGACTGGCTTACCGTCCTGGGCTGCGGCATCTGCCTCATGCTCTCGGTCGGATCCCTGCTCATCTATGTCTTCGGCGTCTTTGTGCGGCCGCTCGCAGGCCAGTTCCACTGGACCAGGACGCAGGTCGCGAGCGCTCTGGTCATCGGCCAGTTCACAGTCGCCTTCAGCTCCCCGCTTTGGGGCTTTCTGGTCGATCGCTACGGCCCTCGACGTGTCATCCTGCCGTCCATCGTCGGGCTTTCGCTTGCCTTCGCCTCGCTTTCGCTGCTCACGCCGCACCTGTGGCATCTGTATCTGCTTTTCGGTTTGTTCGCGCTGCTGGGCGGCGGCTCGTCGCCCATCGGCTATGCGGCCGTGCTGGTGCGCAGTTTCGAGCGCCGTCTGGGCCTCGCGCTCGGTCTGTCGCTGATGGGCATCGGCGTGGGCGCCACCGTGCTCCCGTCGCTTGCGCAAGCCCTCGTCGGCCATCTCGGCTGGCGGACCGCGTACGCCGCCATCGGTCTGCTCACGCTCGCAGTCACGGTACCGGCGGGACTCCTCGCCACCCGCAACGCGCGCCTGCCCCTGCCCAGGCGCGTCAAGGTGCGCGTTGCCATCGCGCCGCTGCTCATAACGCGCGCCTTCCTGGTTATGTCCGCCGTTCTGATGCTGATCGCAATCGCGGTCGGCGGCGCCTTTGCCGGCCTGGTCCCCATGCTGGTGGATCGCGGCAACACGCCCGCCGCGGCGGCTCGCATTGCAGGTCTGGCCGGCATTGCCGTCATCGCCGGACGCGGCGGCATCGGCTGGCTGCTGGACCGTTTCAACGCCGCGCGCCTGCTCGCCTGCGTCAGTCTCGCTGTTATGACATCCGTCCTGCTGCTCATCTACGCTCATGGCAGGCTGGCGGAAGCCTGCGCCGCGCTCCTGCTGGGCTCGGTCCTGGGCGCCGAAGTCGACTTCACTGCTTACCTTGTCCGTCGCTACTTCGGAAACGCCGCCTTCAGCCGGCTCTACGGCATCGGTTTCGGGCTGTTCGCGCTGGCCATCGGCATCGGTCCCCTGCTTCTGGGCTTGAGCTTCGACCACACCGGCGGATACACGCCGGGTCTGCTGCTCTTTGTCGGCTTCAGCCTGGTGGCGGCACTTGCCACCTTCGCCATGCCGCCTTACAGCCGGCCCGCCGATTGAGTGCATCGCCGAGGCGAAACAGAGTGTCTGTCGCAATCGACAAACCCACTCTGCTCTACGGTGTGGCTTTCTCCGCCGGCAAAGCCGCCGCCTTGGCAGATTCCATATGCTTCTGAACACGGTCCTTCAGGCCATTCAGATCCTCCTGGGAGTAGAACCTGCCGCCCCGCACGACCGCGAAGATCTTATGCAGATTCGCCACACTGCTCATGGGATCCGCATCCAGCAGCACCAGATTAGCGTCCTTCCCTTCGTCCACGCTGCCCGCCCGGTCCTCGCGACCCAGCAGCTTCGCCCCGTCGAGTGTCGTCATCTGCAGCACCTGTAGTGGAGTGAATCCGGCCACGGCCAGTTGATCGAATTCCTGATGCAGCGAGAAGCCCGCCACCAGCCAGATGCCGCCAAAATCCGAGCCCGCCAGCATAGGCACGCCCGCATCGCCAAACAGTTTTGCCAGCTTCAGTTGCAGCGCATACATCTGCTTCAGGGTCTCGCGGTCTTCCGGTCCCATCGTAGCGGCGAACTTCTGCGACACCTGCGCCCAGAGCTGCCGAGTCGCCGGTCCCACATAGCGCAGGTTCGGATTGTCGCGATAGATCGGATCATCCCCGAATTCACTGGTGCGCAGCCGGATCAGCGTAGGCACCTGCCACGTGCTATGGCTTGCGAACGTCTGCGCCACCTGCCGGCATTTTGCCTCGCTAAACGTGTCGATGATGTGTTGCGTCCGCTTCAACGCGTTCGGGTCCGCAAGCTGGCGCATCAGCACCGGGTCGGAGGTTGCAGCCTTGGTCAGCGCCGTGGCCGCCGGCGGAGCCGGTGCCTGCGCCGCCGCGGCCGCACGTGCCGCCATCGCCTGCCGGATCGCCGCTTCGTCCGTCGAGCAGCTCAGCAGGATCGTCTCCATGGGTCCCAGGTGCTCCATTACGCGCATTCCCGCCTCAGACGCCTTCACCGCGTCCACACCCGGCGAAAGATGGCCGTCATAGAGCAGCCCCTGCTTGGTCGCTTCGTCGAGCGCCGCGAAGAAGACCGGCGGCGGCACGTCGATCGTCTTGATAAAGTCCGCACCCTCCGTCTTCTGCTTGTCCACTTCGGCAATTGCCATCGGAACCGTGCCGGCGTTTCCACGCAGCAGAATCGACCCAGGCATGGCGAGCAGTTCCGGCGCATCCGCCGCCGGCATCAACGTGCCGTCCCTGCGTTGTTTCAGAAGCTCATCCGACCCCGACATCTGGCGAAGGCCGGTAACACCATTGGCCAGCATCAGCGTGAGATTGTCCACGCGATCCGGGCTGTCGATCGGATGCCCATGCATTTCCCAGTACCCCGGCACCACGTACTTGCCATGCCCATCCACGCTCTTGGCCGGCGCCTTCGCCACCAGCGTGCCCGCCCGGCCGATGTGCACAATTTTGCCGCCATCGATCGCGACGCTCATGTGCGGCATTTCCTTGCCGCTGTGCGTATCCACGACCGTCACGTCCGTCAGCAGCAATCCGCTGCTCAGTGTAACCTTCTGGGCCAGGCCGGTCTGCAGACCGGTCACGCTGACAGCGAGCGCCGCCAGAACTGTGCAGGGACAAGCCTTGCGGATCAAAACATTCATGGTGGTATCTTCCCTTCGATTTCGCTGGATCGGCGTCGAGATGTTCACCACGACAACGAAGTGAACACGTTCGTGCAATGTACCTTGCCGTACCGTCGTCATCCTTGTCAACTGGGCCGCTCACGCCTGCTCCTGCGCCCGAGCACGACGGCTCCATGCTCCATGCACATGCTCCATGCAAAACGGACTTGACAACTGTACCCCTTGTCCTCGACTCTTCATTACGCAAACATGTTCATGTTTCCCGCGCCCCATCGCGGCACGGACAACTCCTCACAGGACAGAAATGATGTCTGATCGCAACATTTTCGAGCACACGGCGTTCAGCGCGGGACGGCGCCACTTCTTGGCGGGCGCCGCAGCCTGTGCCGCCGCCTCCGCGCTGCCGCGGCTCGCGCACAGCGCCGCCAATCCGCAGCGTCTGCTCGATATTCACCACCACTTTGAGCCCACCGGCAAGAACAAGGACGGCGACCCCTGGACCATCCAGATGTCGCTCGACCAGCTCGATCGCAACAACGTCGCCGCCGCCATCGCATACGCCGGTCCTATCCTGGACACAGATCCACAGGCCGCGCGAAAAAACGCCCGCGAGACCAACGAGTGGAGCACACGCCACTGCCAGAATCACCCCGGCCGCTTCGGCCTCTTCGCCTCCCTGCCCATGAACGATGTCGAGGGCACCCTCGTCGAAATCGCCTACGCGCTCGATGTGCTCAAGGCCGACGGCGTCGGCATCGCCACCGAGTACGGCGAAGCCTGGCTCGGCGACCCAAAGTTCGAACCGATTTTTCAGGAGCTCCATCGCCGCAATGCGGTCGTCTACGTTCATCCAGCGCAGGCTCCCTGCTGCACCGCGGACACCCTCACCTATGAGAAGCCGCCGCTTTCCACCGCCTGGATGGAATTCCCTGTCAACACCGCCCGTACCATCCTCAGTCTGTGGAATGCCCGGACCACGCGCCGCCTCCCCGGCGTACGGTTCATCTTCTGCCACGGCGGCGGTGTCATGCCCATGCTGCTCGGCCGCATCACCGGTTTCGACGACTGGCGCTCCGTCGGGCCGGAGAAGCTCAAAACCCTGTTCCCCGACGGCGTATATGCGGAGTTCGCCAGGTTTTATTTCGATTGCGCACAAACCTTTGCTCCGAATCCTTCGAGTTACTCCGCAAGGTGGTCCCGCCGACCCACCTTCTCTTCGGCTCGGACTTCAGCTATTTCCCCGTCGCCCACAGCGTAGAGCTTTTCGCCAAACTTTCCATACCCTCTGACCTTCGCCGGCAGATCGGTTCCACCAACGCCGGAACGCTGCTCCCGCGCTGGCGATCCTAACCGTCACTTCAGCAAGCGCTGCATCAGGAGCCCATACCGTGCGCCTCTATAACCTCATCGACGTCCACTCCCACCCGATCTTCCCCTTTGGCGGCTCTGTTCCCCTCGCCAACCTGCCGTCCTGGTCCGTAGAAGGCGCGCTCGCGCTCATGGATAAAAACGGCATTGCGACCTCCATCCTTTCCGTTCCGCATGCGGCCCAGCATGGAAGCGCGGCAGAGGCCGGCGACATCGCGCGCCGCATCAATGACGCCATCGCGGAAATCATCGCCCGGCATCCCGCGCGCTTCGGTGGCCTCGCCACCATTCCCGGGCATCTCCCCGACGCGACCCTTGCGGAAATCGAGTACGCGCTCGATACCCTCAAGCTGGACGGCATCGCCACCTCCACCAGCATCAACGACGTTTACCTCGGCGAACCTGAGTTCGACCCTTGGTTTGAAGAATTGAACCGCCGTGGCACCACCCTTTTCATCCACCCCTGGACGCTCAGCAACGCGCCGCAGGCAGATCTCGGCCTCAACCTTTCAGCCCTTGAGTTTATGTTCGACACCACGCGCATGCTCGCCAACATGGTTGTCTCCGGCGCGAAGAAACGCTTCAGCCACATTCGCATGATCTCCACCCACGGCGGCGGAACCATGCCGTTCCTGCTCCAGCGCTTTCAGCACCTCGAGGTCCACTTCGGTGCCGGCCACCGCCCCACCGTTTCCGCGGATGAGATCCGAGAGGTCCTCTCCTCGTTCTATTACGATCTCACCGCGGCTACCACCCCCGTACAGTTGCTGGGCGTCCTGGACCTGGTACCCACCTCGCAGCTCCTCATGGGCGTCGATATCCCATTTATGCCGGCCTTCACGGTCGGTGAGGCGATCGACGCCGTGGAGCGCTACAACGGATTCAGCCCCGCTGATCTTGAAATGATTCTGCACGGCAATGCGCTTCGGCTCTTTCCCAGGCTTGCTGCGCGGCTCTCGTCACAAGAACAGGACAGGCTCCACTACATCGCCGCACAGTGACGCCTCAGCCGCATCGTCGAGGGGCAGCGAAGTCGAAGCTGACCACGATCCTGTCCACGGGCAGCCATCAACGCCGGTGAAGCTCCACCGGCGCCGGTGTCATTCATCCGCCTGCGGCACTGTCCTCAAGCCACTTGTGTCCTTGTGCATAGAGGGCCTCAACCTCCGGCCCTTTGGTCCCGGCCAGGTCAGGCTTCACCTTCATCCCGATCCTGATCTGCAGGTAAGCCAGGTGCCGGTAGCCCGCTGGCAGCGCCGCAAGCATTTCCCTGTCCAGATTCACCTTTTCCAGGGTATTGACCGGGTCAAGCCGGTCTTTTTCATAAATCGGCTGCCGCAACACCAGGCCCCACTTGCCAGCGCGTTTCTCGAAAAGATCGTAGAACCGTCCCATGCATACACAGTCACAGAGAACGCCATCCACGTTGGCGCGCTGATGAATTTCCATCTTGGTCTGCGCCACTGCCCGGTCTCCGCGCAGATCGATCGACGTGCCCTGCAGCGTGTGCAGCACCTCAACGCCTCTGGCCCAGGCGCCCCGGCTCGCCGCCACGAATTCATCCGCGCTTCCGAAAAACCAGGTGGCCTGCATCGCACCGTCATCATGCCAGACCGAGCGCAGCCGATCCCAGTCTCCTGAATCCCGCCAAACAGCCCAGCTCTCGATCAGTCTGCGAATTTCAAACTCATCCTGCATCATTTCAGTCACCGCGATGCTCCCTCTCACTTGGGCTTAGCGAACCAGGCGCTTGTTCCTCTTGATGAACATGTTCGGATACCCGCACACACGGAGACTCTATCATTTCGCTGATCGTTGTCAACCGTTATCCCCCTTTCAATCCGGCGATCGCGCCAGCTACACAGCAAGACGTTCCTCACCCTGTCTTCTGGACAGGCGGTTTGCATCCTGCGGATGCAACGGCATTCTCTGCAACGAGGGGAACGACGCGTCAGCCGAGCTGTTGGTTCTGGTGGCGCATACCAGCTTTGCTACTCCAGACGCAGTCTCAGCAGCCGCTGTGCATTGCCGAAGCCAAACTTGTGGAGATCCGCCGGCGGAAGGGAGATCGAATCAAGAAAGGCCTTGCCCGTCGTATTGGCCGAAAATGGATAATCGACCGAGTACAGCAGCCGGTCTATGCCAACCACCTGAAGAGCACACAAAAAGGGAGGCTGAGTGAAGTAGCCGCTCGTGGTGACGTGAATATTCTCGTGGAAGTAGTTCGCGATGGAGCGTTTCAGGTGCTTCGCAGTCGGGGCAAGCGCAGTTGCAGCGCGGGCGAGAGAGAATGGAAGATTCTCGCCCATATGACCGATAATCACCTGTTGCGCTGGAAATCTGTCAAACAGGCCGGACAGAATCAAGCGAAGAACATGCAGACCAACCTCTGCATGCCAACCCCAGGCGTTCATGGAAAGCACTTGTCCGGAGTTCCCGGGCAGGCCGCCGTAGTACATGTCGAAGACCTCCCCGGGTGGTAGCGCGGGATGGAGGTAAATCGGAACGCCAAGCGCCGCAGCTGCCTCCCATACGGGCAGGAATCGCGGGTCATCCAGGAAGGCTCCACCATTGTGGCCGTGGAGCAGAGCTCCGTGAAAACGCAGTGTTTCGACGCAACGTTCAAGTTCCTTCGCTGCGCCGGTTGGGTCTTGAAGGTTGACTGAGGCGAAGCCGGCGAAGCGTGTGGGATGCTGCTTCACTGCTGCCGCGAGCTGGTCGTTTGCGTTTTCCGCTACGCCGGTTGCGACATCCGATGAGATCTTCTCAAATCCTGCCGAAGAGAGGGACAGGACCTGTATATCCACTTCGCCCTCGTCCATCGCTATGAGGCGTTCTGCACCAAGGTTCAGCAGCTTTGCCGTTAGGACGTTCGATGCGGGGCTCCCCGTTGTGAAGGGCTGGATGGCTTTCTGAAACTCGGGCGTCGTGAAGTGCTCTTCGAGAGTGATAGTTTTCAATATCGTTTACCTGTCTGGTTATAGAAAAGGATGATCGGTCGTTTCGTTCCAGGAGGAGAGGTCACGATTCGTTAGCGGCGATTCCTAGAACCTTGTCAAGCCTGGCTGAGTGTGGGGACGATGGCGCCCCAAGAACGTGACTTCGCGGGAGCTTAGTGGACAATTTGAGTCTTGTTCTTGAGGAAGCGAGCTGCGAGTAGTGCTGCAGAAAACAGCCCCGAATAGAAGCCCCCAACCTGCCACGTCGCCTCTTTCGATACAGGTTGCCCCTGATAGGCAAAGGATTCAAAAACCATAAAGCCTGCGTAGAGACAAAGGTTCAGAAGAACGAGGGCATAGCCGAACCTTGAATGTCGGCCACGTAGGAGGAAGAGGCTGGCGATCAGAACACACGGAAGTACGCAAAGCGCCCATCCCAGGTGTGGTTCCCAACTAGGGAGCTCGGAGTGTCTATCCAGAGCGGTCGCCAACCCGCTATAAGCTTCGAACGCTCCGATGAGAAGCAGGTAGAGGATGCTGACGATTCCTCCAGCCCGTAGCTTGCGAACTGCATGCGGCGTATTCCTCATTGCATTTCCTCTCCTGTGATCTCCGCCAAGTCTCTTGGAGACTATACCCTGAAGCCCAGTTCACGGAAAAAGGCGTTTTGACCAACTCTGCCCGTTCTGCGGACCGGGAACCGTCGCTCTTGCAGATAGGTGTACGGTCAGCTCCTTTAGCTCTCCTCATCTCACGTCAGAAGACGTCAGGAACGATCCAGGCTTGCCGTATAAGTGACACATTTGCACATCGGCTGCTGTTACCTCGTTGACAGATTGATGCCCGCACCCGGGGAATACGTCAGCTTCCAGGCGGCGCATCGTGGTATCCGCGTGTCGCGGCGATTTGCCGATCAACCACCACTTCCACCACTCACGGGCAACATACTCAAAGCTGTTTTCGGCTTCACGCTGCCGCGCCTCCACCTCCTTCTGCTTGGCCGCACCCTCGGCCTTGCGCTCGGCCATCGGATCGATGCCAGCGACGAAGCTCTTTCGTGCCGCCAGATGAAGTTCTCGGGCCTGACCGAGACCGACAAGGGGATACTCGCCTAGCGCCATGAGTTTCTCTTTGCCATCGAACCGATAGCGCCAGCGCCACAACTTCGAACCGCTTGGGTTGACCAGAAGAAACAGGCCCTCCCGGTCGTAAATTTTGAATGGTTTTTCACCCGCCTTGCTCTCCGAATTGCGGTGTCCGTCAACGCCATCTTTTGACCTCCTACCGGCTAGTGGTTGCGTACCCCACTTCTCACGAAATTGTACCCCCATTCGTACCCCACTTTTTCGCTGGCTGTCCTCGCACCTAATCGCACCTCCTCAGACGCTGATTCCTCCAAGCCCCCGCTATTAAGTGAGTACAACTTGCGTATTATGAATCACTTGAAGGGTTTTATGATGTGCAAGAACGTGCGAGAAGGGCCAAAGAAAAACGCGCCTCAAGGGCGCGTTTTCATGATTTTGGTTGCCCCCCAGGGATTCGAACCCCGATCGAGCGAGTCAGAGTCGCTAGTCCTACCATTGAACGAGGGGGCAACACGGTTGCGGGCGTCGCGATGGAGCTCGCTGACTTCCCTGCTTTGTCGAGTGTATGGATTTGGCCTCCGGGGGTCAAGCTCTTGCAACGTGAATCCACCCACACGCGATGAGGCTGCGCCTGGATGGGCCGCAAGTGTTATTCGACCGGCAGCTTGGCCTTGTAGCCATCGCGCGCGATAACGGTGTACTTGAGCGCTTTCTGCTTTTCGTCCTGCATCTTGAGCGGCTTGCCTTCGTTATCTACGAGCAGTACCTTCACGCGACGATAGCTGCCGTCGTTCTTCGTATTAGTCGGCCGGTAGGTGAGGACGTATTGATTCCGGATGGAGTCGTTGATCTGGTTGAAAACATCGGGCAGCGAACCTTCGAAGATGGGATCGAAGTAGAGGCCGCCGGTCATCTGGGCGAAGGTCTTGAGCTGGTTCTGAGCCTGCAGATTGTTGATGGTGGCGAAGTGGCCGCCGCCCCCGCCGGCGCGTCCGCCGCTAAGCTCCTGGGCGAGCGCGCCGGTGCCGATGGTGAAGATAGTTACATTAGGAGTGGCCTTGACCTTGGCAAGGATCTTGTCGAGCGTGATGTGCGAGATGGTGTCGCGGCCGGAGCCGATCATGATGACGTACTTATGCCCTTCGAGGCGCGAAACGCGATCGAGGGTTTCGTAAAGGGCGTCGAAGGTGGCGGTTTCGTTGAAGGTGGGAAGGATGAGCGAGCGAATGGCCTGTGCGACCGTATCCTTGTTGTTGGTGAAGTCGGTAAGGACGTGGGTGCGAATGTCGAACGTGATAACGGCGATGTAGTCGTCGGGGCGAATAGAGCGGTAGAAGCCGACGGCAGAGTTTTGCATGTCCTGGATGAGAGCATAGGAGTTGGCGGCAAACTCGAGCAGCATGACGGCCGTGATCGGCGTCTGGGTGATGCGAACGGTGGCGACTTCCTGCTCGACGCCATCCTCGAGCACGAGGAAGTTGGCGGGCTTGAGGCCGGGGACAAACTGGTGCGTCTTGTCCAGGATGACGTTGACGTTGAGGTTGACAAGCGGCACGTCGACGCGCAGGGAGTAGTTCTCGCCGTTGGGATTCTTGATTTTCGGGGCTGCGGGCGCGGGTGCGGGCTCCGGTTCGGGTGCGTCCTTTTTCTTGCGGATGATGGTGCCGTTATCCGTTGTGGCGGGCCCGGCGTCGTCCGGTGTGGGCGTGGGCGGAGGCGGCGTCTTCTGCTGGCCCGGGTTTGCTTGGCCAAGGGCGACGGAGGGGACAGTGAGGGCGGCGAGGCGGAGCATGCGGCGGCGTGTAAGCATGGTGGAAGATACTCTACTAGCTTTGACGGGTAAACTCGCTTTACGGCTACCAGCAGATGCCGGCGGGCGATGATCGGCGTAACCCGCTGAATGCACAGACGCGGGGGGGCGGGGTGTTGTAGCATTTACTGATTCCGCACCGTGAGTGGATGGGCGGGGCAAGGACAACAAACCATGAGTGAAATTCAGGGATACGCCGTGCATGCGGCCGGTGCACAACTTTTGCCTTACAAGTACGACCCTGGCGAGTTGCAGGATGACGAAGTGGAAGTGCGCATCTCGCACTGCGGGGTGTGCTACTCGGATATTCACCTGATCGACAACGACTGGGGCGTAAGTAAATACCCGTTCATCCCCGGTCACGAGATTGTAGGAGCGGTGACCGCGGTAGGCAGCGGGGTAAAGGCCCGGACGGTGGGCCAGCGGGTCGGCATCGGGTACCAGGCAAACTCCTGCGGCATCTGCGAGTGGTGCCAGAAGGGCGAGCAGCAGCTGTGCGCCAAGATGCAGCCGACCTGCCTCGGGCGCAATGGCGGGTATGCCCAGTGCATCCGGGTAAACTGGCGGTTTGCGGTGCCGGTGCCGGATGGCCTCGACAGCGAGAACGTGGCTCCGCTGCTATGCGCGGGCATCACGGTGTACAGCCCGCTGCGTAACTTCGGGGTGCGGCCGGCTTCGCGCGTGGGCATCATCGGTATTGGCGGGCTGGGCCATCTGGGCATTCAGTTTGCCCGTGCGTTTGGCGCCGAGGTGACGGCATTTTCGACCTCGAAAGACAAGGAAGAGGAAGCCAAGCAGCTGGGTGCGCACAACTTCGTAAACACCCGGGATACGGGCGCGCTCAAAAAGGTGGCGGGAAGCTTTGACCTGTTGATGACCACGGTAAACGCCGACCAAGACTGGGCCGGCTATGTCAGCGCGCTGCGGCCCAGGGGCAAGCTGGTATTTCTCGGGGTACCTGCGTCGCCAGTCACGTTGAGCGTTGCGGCCATGGTAGGCGGCCAGAAGGAAGTGGCGGGCGGCAAGATCGGCAGTCCGGGCGATCTCGCAGAAATGCTGGATGTCGCTAGGCGCCACAACGTGAAGGCGATCACCGAGCGCTTCGCCATGGATAAGGTAAATGAGGCGATCACAAAGGTTAAGAAGAACCAGGTGCGGTACCGGGCAGTGTTGACGACTTAGGGACCCTCTACTAAGTCTGTGTGATAGGGCGGGACTTCAGTCCCGCCGCAAGCCCAATCGTTGTAGGGCGGCTTTAGTTGCTGAGGCAATGCTGAGGACCTGGTCGGAGATTCCTAGCGACTGTGCCGGAAGCGAAACCTGCCAGGTAGCTAAGCGCGGCGAGCTTCGAGGGAGGCGATACGCTCGCCGATCGGAGATGTTTCGCGGAAAACTTCGTTCTGAAGCAGAGTTCGCCGAGCTTGAAATTCGCTTCGCATTTCAGCACGGAAAGCACCCATCTCAGCGCGAAATGCTTCCTGCTCTTTTCGGAAAGCATCAAGCTGGCCTTCATCGACTTTTCCGTCCATTCAAGCTGCTTCTGGATGCCGTCGACCTTGATGGTCAAAGCCTTCAAATCTGGGCGACGATGTCCTGCAAAAGCTCGCGCATCTCGGCGATGACATTGTCTGCCATAGGTCAATAGTACGCTAGGGTTCTATGCGATTTGAGCTCTTTATAGCGGCACGCTACCTGCGGGCGAAGCGGCGGCAAGCGGTCATCGGGGTGATTACCGCGATCAGCGTACTGGGGGTTGCGGCCGGTGTCGCTTCGCTGATTGTGGCGCTTGCCATTACCAACGGCATGCGGCGCGACCTGCAAGAGCGGCTGCTAGGCTCGACCGCGCATGTGGACTTGATGCGGGTTGCCGGCGATGGCATGCGCGACTGGCGGCCTCTGCTGGCCCGGCTGCGCGCCTTGCCGCACGTTACGGCCGCGGCACCCGGACTGTATGGCCAGGTGCTAATTTCGCGGGGGGCGCGCAGCGGCGGGGCGCTGGTCAAAGGCGTCGTGCCCAGCGAAGAGCGCACAGTGGGCGATCTGTTGCAGAGCGTGAAGGTGGGGAGTGCGGCGGCTTTGGAAAGTGGCGGTCCGGAAAGTGGCGGCCCAGAAAGTGGCGGCCCAGACCCATCCGTGGCCGTGCAGGCGACGCCGCCCATCGTCATCGGTAAGGATCTTGCGCAGACGCTGGGCGCACAGGTGGGCGACACGGTGCTGGTCACGAGTCCGCAAGGCGAACTCACGCCGCTTGGCCTGGTGCCTCGCTACCAGCGCTTTACGGTGGTGGGCATCTTCGCTTCCGGCTTCTACCAGTACGACTCGAGCTATACCTTCACGCGGCTCGCGGACGCGCAGAGGCTCTTCAGCGAGCCCGACCTGATCTCGGTAGTGTCGTTCAAGGTGGACGATCTTTACCGGGCCAACGTGATCGGCGAGCAGATCGAGCAGGCGGCAGGACCGGGATACCAAGCGGTCAGCTGGATGGAGCAGAATCGAGAGCTGTTCCGGGCATTGAAGCTGGAGCAGATCGTCACGTTTATCGTGCTGGCGCTGATCGTGTGCGTGGCCGCGTTGAACATCCTGATCGCCCTGACCATGATGGTGATGGAAAAGACCAAGGACATCGCCGTGATGATGAGCTTCGGTGTAACGGCGGCGCAGGTACGGCGAGTGTTTCTGCTGCAGGGCCTGCTCATCTCGGCGATCGGGACCATGCTTGGGCTGGTGGTAGGTTACGGGGTGAGCTGGGCGGGCGGATACTATCGCTTCATCCAGCTGGACGCAAGCGTTTACTCAATCGACTATCTGCCGTTTGCTCCGCGCGTGGTGGACGCTCTGATCGTGGCTGGGGTAAGCCTGGGAGTAAGCCTGGTGGCAACGCTGTACCCGAGTGGAAGCGCCGCCAAGGTACTGCCCGCTGAGGCTCTTAGATACGAGTAGTCAGGCCTAAACCCATCCAGTCTCGCTAAAATTAAGTTGAGGAAAGTTGCCATGGAGCAGCGACTGAAATATCCGGAACTGGCGCCTGAAGCATCGCGGCGCTGAGCGCGGTGGAGCATTACCTGAATGTGGGCGAAAGCCTGCCTGCCGTGCTGCTGGAGTTGGTGCGGCTGCGCTGCTCGCAGATGAATGGCTGTGAGTACTGCGTAGCGCACCACTCGGCCGAGCTGCGCAAGCACCATGAGCCTGAGTCACGCATTTCGGCTGTCGCGGACGGGGCGACGACCGCCACATTTACGCAGCGGGAACAGGCTGCGCTGCGCTGGGCCGAGGTCATTACGAACATACAGGTCGGCCATGCCGCGGACGCTGACTACGCGGCGGTGCGCGAGCACTTCGACGATGCCGATTTGGTCAACCTGACGCTTGCCATCGCAGGCATCAACGCCTGGAACCGTCTAGCCATTGCCTTCAGGCCGCAGTGGCATGAACGCAGCGCGGTCAACGACGACGGCGGGAAGGTCGCGGTGGACGCTTGATTCGAGCGGAGGGTTTGCGCAAGGCGTACACGGGAAAAGGGCTTGCACGTGACGGTGGCGATCGCCCGGAACTTGAGCTTTTCGGCGGCTTGAGCTTTACCGTTGCCGTTGGCGAAATGGTTGCGATTGTGGGTGAAAGCGGAGCGGGCAAAAGCTCGCTGCTACACCTGCTGGCAGCGCTTGACCGGCCCTCGGGCGGTGAGGTTTGGATAGCAGAGCGGCGGCTGGGAGCCATGACGGCAAGGGAGGCCTCGGCGTTCCGCAACCACGTCGTGGGCTATGTATGGCAGTTTCACTA
Source organism: uncultured Granulicella sp. (assembly GCA_964282835.1). Classification (GTDB taxonomy): domain Bacteria; phylum Acidobacteriota; class Terriglobia; order Terriglobales; family Acidobacteriaceae; genus Edaphobacter. Next base: position 1,842,380 of record OZ196157.1, on the reverse strand, counting down.
CCTGATGCCCGAGTTCACGGCGCTTGAAAACATCGCCATGCCGCTGCTGGCGGCCGGGGTACGGCGCGCTTCGGCGCTGGATCGGGCACGACGCTGGCTGGGCGAGGTGGGCCTGGCCGAGCGGGCCGAGCATCGCAGCGGCGAGTTGAGCGGCGGCGAGCAGCAACGCGTCTCGCTGGCCAGGGCGCTGGTGACCGAGCCCAAGGTGCTGCTGGCCGACGAACCCACCGGCGACCTCGACGGCAGGACGGCGGAAGCGGTCTTCGCCCTCATCCGGCGGCTGCACGCCGAGTTCAACCTGACCAGTGTGCTCGTGACCCACTCGATGGAGTTTGCAAACCGGTGCGATCGGGTGTTGACCCTGCGCAATGGAGTGCTGGCTTAAGGGTCTCTGGAGCCGCGCGGATGTACACCGGATTTGCACATAAGGCGTCTAATCGGCAGAACTGTTAGTGTAGAGGGTAATCTTTACCGGGAGGCCACCTGCATGGGGTGGGTGGATGGACCGGCGGGGCTCGGGGAAAGCCCGGGTTTGAAGGGGGAGCATGTTCGAACGCTATACGGAGAAGGCGCGGCGCGTGATCTTTTTTGCACGCTATGAGGCCAGTCAGTTTGGGTCGCCTTACATCGAGACAGAGCATCTGCTGCTCGGTCTGCTGCGGGAGGACAAGGCGCTGACCAACCGCTTCTTGCGGTCGCACGCGTCAGTGGAGTCGATTCGGAAACAGATCGAGGGACATACGACGATTCGCGAAAAGGTTTCGACCTCGGTTGACCTGCCGCTTTCGAACGAGTGCAAGCGTGTGCTCGCGTATGCGGCGGAAGAGGCCGAGCGGCTTTCGCATAAGCACATCGGTACCGAGCACCTGCTGCTCGGGCTGCTACGCGAAGAGAAATGCTTTGCAGCCGAAATCCTGCAGGAACGCGGATTACGATTGCCGGCCATTCGCGAGGAACTGCAGCGCACCACGCAGGAAAAGCCTGCCGCGGCGGCCAAGGCTGGACGCAGCGAGCAATCGATGCTGGCGGAGTTCTCGCGCGATCTGACACAGTCCGCCATGGACCAGCAGCTTGACCCGTTGGTCGGGCGCGACACCGAAGTGGATCGCGTGATCCAGATTCTCTGCCGCCGGACCAAGAACAATCCTGTGCTCATCGGCGAGCCTGGCGTGGGTAAGACCGCAATTGTAGAAGGCCTTGCGCAGAAGATTGCCGACGGCGAGGTGCCGTCATTCCTGGCCGACAAGCGGGTCCTGGCGCTCGACTTGTCCCTCATCGTGGCCGGCACGAAGTATCGCGGCCAATTCGAAGAGCGGCTGAAGACCATCATGAAGGAGTTGATGGAAAACCAGAATTCCATCGTCTTCATCGACGAGTTGCACACGCTTGTAGGAGCAGGTTCGGCCGAGGGTTCGCTCGATGCGGCCAACATCCTGAAGCCGGCGCTGAGCCGCGGTGAGATCCAATGCATCGGGGCCACCACGCCGGCCGAGTACCGCAAGTCGATTGAGAAGGATCGCTCACTCGAGCGACGCTTCCAGGCGGTCAAGGTGCCTCCTCCGAACGAGGAGGATGCCGTCAAGATCATCATGGGCATCAAGGAAAAGTACGAGAAGTTCCACGCCGTTTCGTACACCGACGACGCCATTCAGTTTTCCGTCTCGCACTCCTCCCGCTACATTCCGGACCGGTTCCTGCCGGACAAGGCGATCGACCTGATCGACGAGGCCGGTGCCCGTGTAAAGCTGCGCCAGACTTCCCTGCCTGAAGAGCTGACCGAGGTGCAGAAGCGCATCAAGTTCATCGTGCACCGCATGGAAAACGCAATCGCGAATCATGAATTTGAGAAGGCGCGTTTTTACTCGGACGAAGAGCGCAAGGAGCGTGAAAACCTGCGTGCGCTACGGGACAAGTACCACCTTGACGATTCTTCCGCGGGCATCGTGACGCGTGAGGATATCGAGGATGTCGTAAGCCGCTGGACTGGCGTACCGATGACGTCGCTGAAGGAAGAAGAAACGCAGCGTCTGCTGCGGGTCGAGGAAGAGCTGCATAAGCGCGTAATCTCCCAGGAGAAGGCGATTTCCGCACTAGCACGGGCTATCCGGCGCTCGCGCGCAGGCTTGAAAAACCCTGCACGTCCAATCGGCAGCTTCCTGTTTCTTGGGCCAACTGGCGTCGGCAAGACCGAAATGGCCCGTACGCTTGCTCAGTTCCTCTTTGGCAGCGAGAAGTCGCTCATCCGCTTTGACATGTCGGAGTTCATGGAGAAGCATTCCGTCAGCAAGCTGATCGGTTCGCCCCCGGGCTATGTCGGCTACGAGGAAGGCGGCCAGTTGACGGAGCGCGTGAAGCGCAACCCGTACTCGGTCGTCCTGCTCGACGAGATCGAGAAGGCGCATCCTGACGTCTACAACCTGCTGCTGCAAGTATTTGAAGACGGCCAGCTTACGGATGGACTGGGAAACACCGTCGACTTCAAGAACACCATCATCGTGATGACCTCGAACATCGGCGCGAAACACCTGCAGAAGCAGCAGGGTCTCGGCTTCCAGGCCAGCGACGAGAACATGGTGCTCGACAAGATGGAAGAGCTGGTTCGGAGCGAGGTCAAGAAGACCTTCAACCCCGAATTCCTAAACCGCCTGGATGAGATCATTATCTTCACTTCCCTGTCGGAAGCCGACCTGATGCAGATTCTGGAGCTCTTGGTCCAGCAGCTGAACACCAATCTCGTCCACAAGGCAATCACCATCTCGGTCAACGACGATGCCAAGCGATACATCCTGCAGAAGACCGCCTCAGACCGCTCGTACGGAGCCCGGCCTCTCCGGCGCGCACTGCAGCGGTTCGTGGAGGATCCCCTTTCGGAGGCTCTTATCGCAGGCGGAATCAAGGAACGGCCGGCGTTCCTTGAAGTCTATCTCGACAACAACTCACTCTTCTACCGTCCGATCCACGCCGACTCCGAGGAGAAGGCGGAAGGGCTGGCACTCACAGCCGTCTAGCTAGACCTGCCCGAACAAACAATGGACCAAAACGGAATCGTTCTGGTCCATTGCTATTTCTGCGTCGTATTGCATCCGCTTGCGCAGGTGGGCTCCGGCTGGATAAACTTTAGATACGAAGGAACCTTTGCTGTCTCTTGCGTACGTTGCAGAGGGACGGGTGCACTCGCACTCCGGTGAGACGTTGCCGGAGGTATGCGCGACCAGGCACATTGGCTCTTCGCGGGATCATTCATCGATGAGCGTACCGGATCAGACGGCAACAACACCTTCTTCAAAGAAGGCCATTCTCCATGTGTGCAAGCGAGAAATGCTGCGGCCGATCCGCGATCAGATCCTGCGCATTTCCGGCTTCGGCGTAACTTCAACCTGTGACATGGCAGAGGCGCTGACGCTTTTCCGCGCAGGTCCTTTCGAGCTCGTGTTGATTGATGTGGAAGGCGCAAGCGAGATGCACGAAGCAGAGCGGCTTTGCTCCGAGGTCAAGACCTCGCACCACGGGCAGCTGGTCGCCTTCGTATGCAACTGGCGAGTGGCCACGTTGACAGACTGCCCGGATGAGATCTTGCGGACCGAGTTCGACCCGGCGGCGTTTGTTGCAGGCGTCAACAAAATGCTCGTATAGCCGCAAAACTGCCTGTTTTTGGAGCCAGCGTCTTGTTTGGTCCTTGTCTCGCCCCTGGCAGTATGGTACAAACGTTGTATTCCAGTCGGTGCAAGCCGATTTGAATTTCATGCAGAGTGGTTGAGGGACGAGCCCTTTGACGCCACGACAACCGGACAGACCAAAGGCGTACCGGTGTCAACTCTCTCCTGGAAATGGATCGAGCCTTTGGGCTTGCCGCGGGGAACATGAGATTCGGAGCAAGCGTTTTGACCCGTACCTCGACGGTCAGGCGCAAACCCCGCATTTCCCTCCCCTTCCATCTGAGAGCGTCAATCAGCAGACTCCCGCCACACCAAGGAGCCTGACTGATGGAGTATTCCTGTAGCACATACGAACTGAAGTGTAACGAGTGTGGCCGCAGCTATGGCAACCGGCCGCTTTCCGGATGCCCCGAGTGCCTCGCGCCCCTCGAAGTGCATTACGACCTGGAAGCGATTCAGAAGCAGACGCGCATTACGCGGCAGTCGATTCAGGCGGGCCCCTTCAACATCTGGCGCTATACCGCGCTGCTGCCGATTCCGAAAGGCTTCGAACCGGATATTCCGGTAGGCTTTACCCCTTTGCTGCGCGCGCGCAATCTCGGACGCAGGATAGGCGCTGAGAACCTCTACATCAAGAACGATTCTGTCTGTTTCCCGACGCTCTCGTTCAAGGATCGGGTCGTTTCGGTCGCGCTCGCCAACGCGCAGGCCTTTGGCTTCGACGTCGTTGGCTGCTCCTCGACAGGCAACCTGGCCAACTCGGTCGCCGCGCAGGCGGCACGGCTGGGCTTGAAGGCCACCATTCTCATCCCCGCCGACCTCGAGCCCGCCAAGATCCTCAATACCCTGGTGTACGGCGCACGTCTGGTGCGCATCGACGGCAACTACGACCATGTAAACCGGCTTTGCACCCTCATCGCCGACGAGTACAGCTACGGCTTTGTGAACGTAAACCTTCGCCCTTACTATGCGGAAGGCTCGAAGACGCAAGGGTACGAGATTGCCGAGCAGCTGGGATGGAAACTCCCCGACAACGTCGTCTGCCCCATGGCAGGCGGTTCTTTGATTCGCAAGATTCGCAAGGCCTTCAACGAATTGATCGCGCTGGGCCTGGTGGAAGACAAGCCGGTCAAGTTCTTCGGCGCGCAGGCCACGGGTTGCTCGCCCATTTCGCACTCGGTGCGCGAAGGCTGGGACTACATCGAGCCGCAGCGCCCGAACACTATCGCGCGCTCGCTCGCTATCGGCAACCCGGCAGATGGTCCCGCAGCCTCGAAGATGATTCGTTCGACAGGCGGATGGGCTGAGGATGTCTCGGACATCGAGCTTGTGGCGGGTATTCAGGAGCTCGCCGAAACCGAAGGCATCTTTACCGAGACCGCCGGCGGGGTGACCACGGCCGTGGCAGCGCGGCTCTACGCTCAGGGACGTATCGGCAAGGACGAGACTACCGTCATCTGCATCACGGGGAACGGGCTCAAGACGACCGATGCCCTGGCGCGCAGCTACGACCACGTGGATGCCCGGGCAATCCGTCCCCGGCTCGCGGATTTCGCCGACTACCTGGCAGAGCTGGACGGCGTACCCGAGCCAGCTCTCATGGCCGCCGACTAGACGAGATTAGCTCAACAAAAGTAGCTTGCCTCTTTGTTGTCATTCTCGAAGGGAATCTGCGGTTGCCGTTGCAGTTGTCTGTTGTCTACACCATCAGCTACTTCGTTCCCAGCCTCACTGCCTCCCCGTCCGACGGAGCCAACTCCGCCGAAACTACCAGCAAGGAGCTCTATCATCACTATCAAGATTATTCTTCCCACCGCGTTCGTTCGCCATACCGAAGGGCAGAAACAGCTGACAAGCGACGCCTCGAACCTGCCCGCGCTCATCGCCGATATCGACCGCAACTTCCCTGCCCTCTCCACCCAGATCAAGGATGAGTCCGGCAAGCTGCGGCGTTTCATCAACATCTATGTCAACGATGAGGACATCCGCTTCCTCGGCGGCGAGTCCTACGCCTTTCAGGATGGCGATGAGGTGATGCTCATTCCATCGATCGCCGGCGGTCTGCCGGGCTAGATTCCCCCAAAGCCCGTGCAACGCTTGCGGCGCATTCCTGCCTCATACGGGAAGGACCCAATGTGCTTCTGCTGACGGGCTTTCGGCGGGATAATGGGACAATTCAGGAAGTATTCAGGAAAGCAGGTTTTATGTTCCTCATCCTCGCAGTCGTCCTCGTCATTGCGTATGTCGGGGGCCTCCTTTTGTTCAAAGGTGCCGGCCTCGCGATTCACCTCCTCATCATCTTCGCCGTCATTTCCGTGATCATGCACTTCGTCACCGGTAGGCGCTCCGCATAACTGGAAACAGAAAAGGCCCGCACCCTCTATGGGTTCGGGCCTTTTAGTTCATCGTGAAACTACTGGTGAGCGATCGGCTGAGCGCCGCCCAGGACCGGCGGCATCACCCCGGCAAGCGCCTCAGGGGTGTCTTTCTCGAGTGCCTGCAGCTTTTCTTCCAGCGCAATCTGCAAGACTTCGTCCATCTCCTCGACAAAGTGCAGTTTCATCGAACTCTTCAGCAACTCGGGCAGATCGGACAGATCCTTGCGGTTGCCCGCCGGCAGAATCGCTTCGAAAACGCCCGCCCGGTGAGCTGCCAACAGCTTCTCCTTCAAGCCGCCGATTGGAAGCACCTTGCCTCGCAGCGTGATTTCACCCGTCATCGCGATGTCGCGCCGTACCTTGATCTTGGTCAACGCGCTGGCAAGCCCCGTGGCGATGGTGATGCCCGCGGACGGCCCATCCTTGGGGGTAGCGCCTTCCGGCACGTGAACATGGATATCCACGTGGCGGTAAAAGTCCTTCTGCAGCCCCAGGTGAGCCGAGCGTGAACGAATGTAGGTCAAAGCCGCTTCGGCCGATTCCTTCATCACATCGCCCAACTGGCCGGTCGCCGACATCTTGCCCTTGCCATCCAGTACCTGCACCTCGGTCTGCAGGATGACTCCCCCTACAGAGGTCCAAGCTAAACCCGTCACCAGACCGACCTCGCTCTTGGCGTGGACTTCGGAATCGGTAAACTTGGCCACACCCAGCAACTCTTCGAGTGTGTCGCCCGTGACCACTTCCTTGGGCTGCGCACCATCCTCGGGCTTGCGCTGGACGACCTTGCGCGCGACTTTGCGATTCACGTTCCCGATTTCGCGCTCAAGGTTACGTACGCCAGCCTCGCGCGTATAGCCGCGAATCAAACGCTTCAATGCAGAATCTTCAAGGACGATCTGCTCCTCGGTGAGTCCGTTGCCTTCCCGCTGCTTCTTGACCAGATACTGCTTGGCGATCTCAAGCTTTTCTACCTCGGTATAACCCGAAAGCCGGATGATCTCCATACGATCCTGAAGCGGACCGGGAATGGTGTCGAGAACGTTTGCGGTAGCGACAAAAAGGACCTGCGAAAGATCATATTCAACGTCGAGATAGTGATCCTGAAAGGAAGTATTCTGCTCCGGGTCGAGCACCTCGAGCAGCGCGCTGGCCGGATCGCCGCGAAAGTCCGAAGCCATCTTGTCGATCTCATCGAGCATGAAGACGGGATTCTTCGTCCCGGCCTTCTTCATCGACTGAATCACCTGACCGGGCAAAGCCCCAATATAAGTCCGGCGGTGTCCGCGAATCTCAGCCTCGTCACGCACACCCCCGAGGGACATGCGCACAAACCGGCGGCCGGTCGCCTTTGCAATCGACTGCCCAAGCGAAGTCTTGCCCACACCCGGAGGTCCGACAAAGCAAAGGATAGACCCCTTGGGGTTCTTAACCAATTGCCGCACGGCCAGAAATTCCAGGATGCGATCCTTAATCTTCTCCAGCCCGTAGTGGTCTTCGTTGAGCACCTTCTCGGCAGTCTCGATGGAGCGGATTTCCTTGGAGCGCTTCTTCCAGGGCACCGCCAGCAGCCAGTCAAGATAGTTGCGCGACACAGTAGACTCGGCCGACATAGGCGGCATCGCCTCCAGCTTCTTGAGCTCAAGCATGCTTTTCTCAAGCACGTCCTTGGGCATGCCGGCAGACTCGATCTTGCGCTTCAACTCGTCGAACTCGCTCTTTTCGCCCTTGCCGAGTTCCTTTTGAATCGCCTTGATCTTCTCGTTGAGGTAGTACTCTTTCTGCGCCTTCTCCATTTGCCGCTTTACCCGGCTTTGCACCGTGCGGTCGATATTCAGCTTTTCGATCGCCACGTCCAGCACATCGGCAATCTTGCTGAGTCGCACTTCGGGATCGAACACATCCAGAAGTTCCTGCTTCTCTTCAATCGAAAGCTGCAGATTGGCGGCGATCGTATCGGCCAGCTTCGCAGGCTCGTCGCCGCGCACGCTCGCGGCCATGGTTTCATAGTTCAGGCTTTGCTGCAGCTTCACGTACTGCTCAAACAGCGTATGCACCTTCTGCATCATCTGCTCGACCTGCGGCGTCATCTCCAGGTTGACACGGCCCATCCGCACCGTGGCTACGAAGAAACCATCCTCATCGTTTACCTCGATCGCCCTGGCGCGCTCGACGCCCTCCACGAGCACCTTGATGTTGCCGTCGGGCATCTTGACGCTCTGCACGATGTTGCCCACAGTGCCGGTTTCGAAAATATCGTCGGCGCTAGGCTCATCGACCGAGGCATCGTGCTGCGTAGCGAGAAAGATTTTGCGGTCGCCCGTCAGCGCTTCTTCAAGCGCGCGTACGCTCGATTCGCGGCCCACAACGAAGGGCGTCATCATGTGGGGAAAGATCACCATGTCGCGGATCGGCATCATGGGCAGTTTACGAACGTCTCGGCTCAGAACTTCTTCGTTAGTCTTCGGCATAGGTCTCCTGAACTTAGACGTCCCGGCAGGCGCATCGGTCGCAGCCTGCCGCAGCGTTCCAGTGATTGTAAAGCCCCGCGAGGCCCCGTGACGGGCAAGCGGATGCGGAATGCTGTACGGGGTGAAAATCGATGCAAAACAAGCAAGAGGCCGGAGCGTAATGGCTCCGGCCCCGATCGCGTGAATCCCAGCCTATCCGGCCTTTTCCAGCAGCATGGGCAAGGTAAGCGAATGCTTTTTGACCATCTCAGCCGTGATGGCGAGGTCCTTTACTTTCTTGTTGCCGGGCACGTAATACATCAGGTCGAGCATCAATTCCTCGAGGATCATGCGCAGGCCACGTGCGCCCACTTTGCGTTGCAACGCTTCACGCGCAATCTCGCGCGCGGCGTCGTCGGTAAAGGTTACCTTCACGCCTTCATACTCGAACAGCTTGATGTACTGCTTCAGGATGGCGTTCTTGGGCTTGGTGAGAATCTCGATCAGCGCCGCCTCGTCGAGTTCGTCGAGCACACCCAAAACCGGCAAGCGGCCCACAAACTCGGGGATCAGACCGTACTTGAGCAGGTCCTGTGGCTCAGCTTGGCGAAGCAACTCGGCGTCACGCTGCGCGCGAATCGGCAGCACATCGGCTTCCATCGGGTCACCATCGGTCTTGAAGCCAAGCGCCTTCTTGCCCACGCGGCGCGCAATCACCTTCTCCAAGCCGACAAATGCACCGCCACAGATGAACAGAATATTGGTCGTATCGACCGAGGTGAACTCCTGGTGCGGATGCTTGCGCCCACCCTGCGGCGGCACGGAGGCCACCGTACCTTCGAGCAACTTGAGCAGAGCCTGCTGCACACCCTCTCCGCTTACGTCGCGGGTAATCGAAGGATTCTCATCCTTGCGCCCGATCTTGTCGATCTCGTCAATGTAGATGATGCCCTGCTGGGTCTTGGTCACATCGCCTTCGGCCGCCTGCAGCAGCTTGAGGATGATGTTTTCCACATCTTCGCCCACATAGCCGGCTTCGGTCAGCGTGGTCGCATCCACGATCGCAAACGGGACATCGAGAATCTTTGCCAGCGTCTGCGCAAGTAGAGTCTTGCCGCTGCCCGTGGGGCCCACGAGCAGGATGTTGCTCTTGGCCAGTTCCACGTCGTTGCCGCGGGTCTTGTTCATTTGAATGCGCTTGTAGTGGTTGTAAACCGCCACCGCAAGCTTCTTTTTGGTCTGGTCCTGGCCGATCACATACTCGTCAAGGAAGGCTCGAACTTCCTGCGGCTTGGGCAGGTGCGCGGGGGTTGCACCCGGCGCTGCTTCGCGCCCATCATCTTCCAGAATCGAGTTGCAGACGGCGACACACTCATCGCAGATATAAGCCCGCGGATAGTCGGAAGGCGAGGAAATCAACTTCGCCACAGCATCCTGTGACTTGTGGCAGAAGGAACAACGTAAGGACTCGTCGGAACTCCGCGATGTCTTCATAGGTTCAGCTAACCTCAGGGGCCGGAAACGACCGAACTACCAATGTGAAGTTTACACCCGAACCGATGGGCCGCGGGAGGCACACGTTCGTGGCACCACCAAAGTACTCATGCCGCTCATACACAGACCAGGTAAAGGCAAAAGCCTCGGGGTGCGCCCGAGGCCTCCTCCAAAGCACAGGCTAACTGCGCGGCCGGTCGATGATGTCGTCGATGATGCCGTACTCCTTGGCCTGTGGGGCCGTCATAATAAAGTCGCGCTCCACATCGCGCTCAATCTGCGCCAGCGGCTGGCCCGTGCTCTTGGCCATCAGGGTGTTGGTGATCTCGCGAATACGCAAGATCTCGCGCGCGTGAATGTCGATATCCGTCGCCTGCCCGCTCAGCCCGCCCATCGAAGGCTGGTGGATGAGGATGCGCGAGTTAGGCAGGGCAAAACGCTTGCCCTTGTTGCCGGCCATCAGCAGAAAGGCGCCCATCGAAGCCGCCTGCCCGATGCAGAAAGTGACCACATCGTTCTTGATGTACTGCATCGTGTCGTAGATGGCCAGGCCGGCGGTGATCGAGCCACCCGGCGAGTTGATGTACATCTGGATGTCCTTCTCCGGGTCTTCGCCGCTCAAAAAGAGCATCTGCGCGATGATCACATTGGCAACGTTATCGTCGATGGGCGTACCCAGAAAGATGATGTTGTCGCGCAGCAGACGGCTATAGATGTCATACGTCCGCTCACCGCGGCTTGTCTGCTCCACCACATAAGGAATCAAACCCATTGCATTCTCCTCTTCACGCCAGACAGCGCGTCGCTTCTGAGCGCGGCGGACCAGCATTGCATCCGCCTTGCCGTTGATGGTTTCAGGCCTTGCGATCGTTGGCTACCGGGCCAGCTTTTCGTACAAAACAGTTCCGGTCTTCTCGCGCCGCATCTGCTCGCGCATCCGGTCCATCGATCCATCCTGCATCATGCGATCGCGCAACGTCTCGAGTGGCTCGCGCGCCTGCAGCGAAGCCATCAGCATCTCGCGCTCCATCTCGTCGTCCGTCACCTGGACGCCTTCGACATCGGCGATGCGGTCCAGAATCAACGACGCCTTCACCTCGCTGACGGCCTGGTCGCGCTGGGCCGCGCGCAGCTGCGCGAAGTTCAGCTTACGCATGTCGTCCGCACTCATGCCCTGCTGTGCCAAAGCGCGCAGCCCGCGGTCGAGCCGAGCATCGATCTGCGCCTGGATGAACGTCTCAGGCACAGGAAACTCGAACTTCGCGATCATCTCGCCGAGCATGTCCTCCTTGGCACGGTTCTCGAGCGCATCCTTCTTGCGGCCGTTCGCCATCTCGCGCAGACCTGTCTCAAAGCCTTCCCAGCTCTCGTAGTTGCCCAGCTGCTTGGCAAACTCCTCGTCCTTCTCGGGATAACTCTTCTTCTTCAGAGCCTTGAGCTTGACGTCGTACTTGACTGTCTGCCCGGCCAGCCGTGGCTCCCCGAAGTCGGCCGGGTACAGCACCTCGAACTCCATCTCCTGGCCGACCTTCGAGCCGCGCAACGCGTCAGAAAACGCCGGCAGCGTATTGGCACCGCCAACCTCGATCAGCACGTCTTCGCCCGTAATCGGTTCGGTGGGCTCCGGCTCTTCGCCGACCACCTCGGCCAGCGGCTGCATGATCCCGGTAAACTCGATCTCCGCCCAGTCGCCATCGTGGAGCTCACGATCTTCTTCGACCGGCTCGACGGTACCATGCTGGTCCATCACGCGCTGCAGCTCGGCCGTGTACTCCGCGTCCGTAACTGCGGTGTCGGGCTTCGTCACCGTAACCTGGTCGTAGCCGGCGACATCGATTTCCGGCATCACCTCAAACGCTGCCTTGAACTGCAGCGGCTGGCCGTCGACAAGCATCAGGTTGGTCAGCTGCGGCTGCGAAACCGGACGGATGTTCTGCTCGGCAAGCGTCTGCTGAAAGCGCGCGCTCACAAGCTCATCCAGAACTTCCTGGCGAACCTCCTTGGCGAAGCGATTCTTGATCACCTGCTCGGGCACCTTGCCCACGCGGAAGCCCGGGATGCGCGCAAGCTTCTGGTACTTCTTCACAACCGTGCGGAAGGCCTTCGAAACCGTATCCGCATCAACTTCTACCCCGATCTCGCGCATCAGGGCCGGGTTCATCGTAGGCTGCGCCCCATGCTGGTGATCGTGCCCGGCATGATCATGGCCTTCATGATCATGGGCCTGGTGCTCGTGCGTCATTTCCGCACCTGTCTCAGCAGACGGCTGCGTGGCGGCCGCGTTCTCTTCAGTGGTCTCAGTCGGTGTCAAAGTCTATGCCTTCTTGGGCGCGTGAAAATGCCGCCGGCAATCGCACTCCGCGAATCTGCCTGGCAGCCATCGCCTCCCCTCCATCGTACGGGCCAACATTGCCAAGGGTCAAACCGGTGCTCAGCGAGACATGGCTCCATGGTTGATGATGGGAAAAATCTCAAGGCGCAGCTTCCACTCGAGCGCCTGTCCAGGCTGCAGCACGGCGATCCCCGCGCCTTCCTCGCCCGCCCACTCGCGGCCGAAAGGATCATCAAAATTGGTCTGCATGCCAAGCTCCACATATCGCGATCCAGCCGGCGAAAGCACGCGCAGCTCGCGAATGCTGGAGGACAGGGCCGTCATGCGCAGGCCAAACCCGCTGGCCGGGTCGCGCATCTCCGCCACCGACCCCATGTCCATTATGCCGGGCTTCAGATGAACCAGGCTCTCGTCCAGGATCGCCGAGCCAAGGCCTGCAGCATGCGCCTGCAGGCGCGCCACGTGCTCCGGAGCCTGCAAAATCTTGCCCGTCGGTAGGTCACGCAGGCGATCCGTCACTTCGAGGATCTCCCCGTTGGGCAACTTCAGCTCGACATCCTGCCGATCTCCGCCGGGAATCAGGAAACGCGGATGCCAGCCGATCCCCATCGGCTCGGGCTCATTACCTGTGTTGGTCGCGGTAACCACCAGATTGAACGCGGTCGCCTCAAGCTGCACCACGATCGACACGTCCGTCTTCGAAGGCCAGCGATCCGAAAAATCCGTTCCCTTGAACAACCCGGTCGCACTCTGGCCATCCTGCCGATCGGCCACCGATGCATCCGCGGATTCGCCGTAAAGCAGCCCGCCCTCGGCCACAGAACGCCCGGCCGTGCCGTTAATCGGCAGCTCGAGCGCACGTCCCTTCCAGAAGGTCGAAAGGGTCGTTCCCAGCGGCGAGAGCACACCCGGCAGCGTCCCGCCCCAAGGCAGTTCGATTGTGCCCCAGTTGTCGTTGGCCCCGGCACGGTCGGCCCCGGTTCCCGCGGCCACCTGCTCCACCGTCGGCGCGGAAAGAAGCTCGACCTCGCCGCGGCCCGGCAGATAGGCGGAAATCTGCAGCACATCCATGCCCAGGCCAGGTAGCACCGTTGCCGAAAGAAACTCCGGCATGTTGCTGCCGGCAGTCTGCGTCCGCTTCAGCACCATGGCCGCCGAGCCGCCGGGCAGCGGCACGTTCGGTCCTGGAGCAGGCCCCTTGATCTCGTTCTTCACCAGGTGGAACTTGCCGTGAACATGTAGCGAGTAGCCCACAATCGGCACCACCAGCACCAGCACCACCAGCCACGGCAGCAGGGACGACCGGCGAAGCCCGCGCCCAAACATGGCATGCTGCAGCTTGTCCACCCGGGTCTTGAACAGATTCCAGTACATCCTGCCGATCCGTTGCTCTTCCAATGCCGTCCCTCAAGCCCAACTGTTGTGCAGCCCTGTACCTGCGTTCCGAGCTTTCTTCCCTCGTACTACTTACCAGAAACCCATCTCCTATCCTATGACGGGTCCCCAGCAAAGTCAGATGCAGTCTTCTTGCCAGCTCAACGGCGCCGGGCTCGGCAACTTCTTGTCGTCCTTCCCACACGGATCTAGTCTTGCTGTCATTCCCGCAGGAAATCTGCTTTTTGTTGTCATTACCGCAGGGAATCTGCGGTCGCCTTTGCTGTTGCAAGTTCTTGACACCATCAGCGCCAGCCCTAAGCCGCAGCCGGCTGCTGCTCCGGATCGTAGTTCAGATTCGGGCCCAGCCAGCGTTCCACGTCGAACAACGCCCACTGCTTGCGTTCCGCATAGTCCGCCACCTGGTCGCGATCAATCTTGCCCAGCGAAAAATAACGTGCCTGCGGATGCGCAAAATACAGGCCGCTCACGCTCGAGCCCGGCCACATCGCAAATGATTCGGTAAGCGCCATGCCCGTATGCTGCTGCACGTCGAGCAGGCTCCAGATGGTGCCTTTCTCCGTGTGGTCCGGGCACGCCGGATAGCCAGGCGCGGGGCGAATGCCGCGATACTTCTCATGGATCATTTCTTCGCTCGTGATTGTCTCGGCGCGCCCGTAACCCCACTCATCCCGCACCCGCTTGTGCAGGCACTCGGCAAAGGCTTCAGCAAGCCGGTCGGCAAGCGCTTCCGCCATAATGGCGTTGTAGTCGTCATGTCTGGCGCGAAAGTCGTCCACCAGCGCCTGCAGTCCCAGGCCCGCGGTCACGGCAAAGGCTCCAATATGATCCTCGAGCCCGGTCGCAACCGGTGCGATAAAGTCGGCCAGCGAGCGGCAGGGTTCGGCCCCTTCGCGGTTGGCTTGCTGACGCAGGAAGTGCAGCCGTGCCGCGGTCTCGGTGCGCTTGCAATCGGTGTAAAGCTCCACATCTTCCCCGTTCGCGTTCGCCGGAAACAGCCCGTACACTCCGCGCGCGGTCAGCAGCTTTTCGGCGATGATGCGGTCGAGCAGTACGTTGGCTTCACCAAACAGTTGCGTGGCCAGCGAACCATGTTCGGCATGCTCCAGGATGCGCGGGTAAATGCCCTTCATCCCCCAGGTGTGAAAGAAGGGCGACCAGTCGATAAACTCGCGCAGCGTGGCCAGTGGAAAGTCGTCCACAACCCGAACGCCGGTAAACTCGGGCTGCGCGATGTCCGTGGGCTTCCACTCGATGGGCGTACGCCGCTGGCGCGCTTTGGCGATCGGCACGATGGTCTGTTTCGGTGCCAGATGCGCCTCGCGCAGGGCCTTGTACTCGGCAGCATGCTGCGTGATGAAAGCCTCGCGATTGTCGTCTGAAAGCAGCGACGTGGTCACCGGCACGGCGCGGCTCGCGTCCAGCACATGCACTACAGGATGGCTGTAGTGCGGCGCAATCTTGATGGCGGTGTGGGCCCGGCTGGTCGTGGCTCCGCCCACCAGCAGCGGAATGGTGAAGTGCTGGCGCTCCATCTCCCGCGCCACGTTCACCATCTCGTCAAGCGAGGGCGTAATCAGCCCGGAAAGCCCGATCAGGTCCGCCTTCTCATCCCGCGCGCGGTTCAAAATCTTTTCCGACGACACCATCACGCCCAGGTCGATCACCTCGTAGTTGTTGCACGCCAGCACCACTCCCACGATGTTCTTGCCGATGTCGTGCACATCGCCCTTCACGGTCGCGAGCACGATCTTGCCCTGTGCCTTTACCTCCTGGCCCGAGGCCAGCAACGCCGCCTTCTCGGCCTCCATGAACGGCGTCAGGTGCGCGACCGCCTTCTTCATCACCCGCGCCGATTTCACCACCTGTGGAAGAAACATCTTGCCTGCGCCAAACAGGTCCCCCACCACGGACATCCCATCCATCAACGGGCCTTCGATCACCAGCAGCGGACGGCCAAGCTTCAGCCTGGCTTCTTCGGTGTCAATGTCGATGTACTGGTCGATCCCCTTCACCAGCGCATGCGAGAGCCGCTCTTCGACCGTGCCCGCGCGCCATTCCTCGGTCTTCTTTTCAGCCGTCGCCGTGCTTGTGCCCTTCAACGATTCGCCGAGTTCGACCAGGCGCTCGGTCGCATCCGGCCGCCGGTTCAGCAGCACATCCTCGACCAGCACCTTCAGCCCGGGCTCGATCTCTTCGTACAACTCGAGCATACCCGCATTGACGATGCCCATGTCCATGCCCGCGCCAATCGCATGGTAGAGGAAGGCCGAGTGCATCGCCTCGCGCACCTTGTTGTTGCCGCGGAAGCTGAACGAAATGTTCGAAACGCCACCCGACACCTTGGCATGCGGCAGGTTGGCCTTGATCCAGCGCGTGGCGTTGATGAAGTCGAGCGCATAGTTATTGTGCTCGTCCATCCCCGTAGCCACGGTCAGGATGTTGGGGTCGAAGATGATGTCCTCTGGCGGAAAACCGACCTGGTCGACCAGGATGCGGTAAGCCCGCTCGCAGATACGAATCTTCTCCTCGTACGTGGCCGCCTGGCCCTGCTCGTCGAACGCCATCACGACAACCGCCGCGCCATACTTCAGCACACGCGCTGCATTGCGGCGGAAGTTCTCCTCCCCTTCTTTCAGCGAGATTGAGTTGACAATTCCCTTGCCCTGAATGCACTTCAGCCCCGCTTCAATCACCTCCCACTTGGAGGAATCGACCATGAACGGCACCTTGGCCACCTCGGGCTCGGCGGCCAGCAGCTGCAGGTAGCGGGTCATCGCGGCGACGCCGTCGATCATCCCCTCGTCCATGCAGATGTCGATCACGTTCGCGCCGTTTTCCACCTGCTGGCGCGCCACGGATACAGCCTCTTCGTACTTGCCTTCCTTGATCAGCTTCGCGAACTTCGGCGAGCCCGCCACGTTGGTCCGCTCGCCGATCATCAGGAACACCCCGGGCTGCTGGGTAAATGGTTGCGAGCCCGAAAGCCGAAGTGGTTTGGTCTCCGTCATCAGGCCGCCGCGCTCACAATTTTCCTGGGCTCGCATCCTTCAAGCGCCCGAGCGATTGCGGCAATGTGCTCCGGCGTATTGCCACAGCAGCCACCGGCGATGTTGATCAGGCCGTCCGCCGCGAAGCTGCCCAGAAACCGCGCCATGTCAGCCGGCCCGAGATCGAAGCCCGTTTCGGCCAGCGGATTGGGCAGCCCGGCATTGGGATACGCCGACACGGCCACATCCGCGCGGCTCGCCAACTCGGCCAGAAAGGGATACATCAGGTCCGGCCCAAGCGAGCAGTTCAGCCCCACCGACAGCGGCTTCACGTGCGCGACCGCGTTCCAGAAAGCCTCGGTCGTCTGCGCCGAAATCAGCGTCTCGCCGCCACGCCCGACGGCTGCCGAAATCATGATCGGCAGCTCCGTCCCGTCCTCATCGAAGACCTCGCGGATTGCCACCAGCGCTGCCTTGGCGTTGAGCGAATCGAAAATCGTTTCCACGAGCAGGAGGTCAGAGCCGCCCGCGATCAACGCGCGAATCTGCTGCTTGTAGGAGGTCGTTACCTGGTCGAACGTCACCACGCGAAAGCCGGCGTCGTCCGCATCGGGCGAGTTCGAAAGCGACACCGTCAGCGGCCCGATCGCCCCGGCCACGAAGCGCTGACGGCCGGTCTCGTTCGCCACCCGGTCGGCCATGGCGCGGCACTGGCGCGCGGAGTTCAGGTTGATATCGTCGGCCAGCGCGATCAGCTTCGGGTCCTCGATAATCTTCTGGTAGAAAACCGGATCCTTGCGTCCGCCATGCTCGCGCGGGTCGTCCACAAAAAACTCCGACTGCGTAATCGAAGTCGCGCCGAAGGTATTGGTCTCGATAATGTCCGCGCCAGCCTCGAGAAAGCGGCGGTGAATGTCCTCGATCATGGCCGGCTGCGTAAGCGAGAAGAGATCGCCGTTATTGAGCAGGTCCTTCTCGGCATCGGCAAAGCGCGTCCCGCGAATATCCGCTTCCTTCATCCCGTAGGTGCGGATGGTCGTACCCATCGCACCATCGATGATGGCGATGCGGGAGGTGAGAATCTTCTGCAGTGGATGGATGGTCAGGGCCTTCATGAGCTTTGTCGATAGGAACGGCAGCCCAAGTTCGTACCAGGGTGGCTCTATACAGGATACAGCGTTCGCCGAAGCAGGTCTGACGCCATCAAAAGATCTGGAAGTTGACCTCCACGTTCATCTCCACCCGGACGGGTACGCCGTTCTCCTCTGCCGGCTTGAACCTGTAGCGAGACACTGCATTAAGAGCCATCTCGTCGAGCCCTAATCCAAGAGGACGCAGAATCCTCAGCTTGTCCGGATTGCCCGAGGGGTCCACCTGCAGGTAGATAACAACGTTGCCACTCAACTTCACTCTGCGGGCGTAGTCGTTGAACGTCGGCTCTGGTGTTTTCAGCGCTCGCGGTGCGATCACAGCACCACCGATCCGCTCCGTTCCAGGGGCAGCAGAAGGCTTTGTTCGAGCAGGAACGGGGGATCCTGTGAGCAGCGCCTCTGTGTAGGCTCCTTGCCAGTAAGCGGGAAGGGAGGAGACGAAGTCGGCAGCGTTCGAGAAAAAAATCGCATCCAGCGCCGGGGTGTAATCGCCGCTTGCGGCAGGCGCGATGTCGATGTGAATTGCCTCTCCAAGCGGCTGCCGGATCATCTTGTCTTTCGTAAACTCGATTCCCACCCGGTCTCCATCAATTCGGAGACCTTTGCCATCAAGCTTGACCGACTGCACGTTCATGCCTGACAAAGTAAACGGGAACGGAGTCGAGGTCCCGACCAGATGACCGACGGAGTCAAAATTGAGCTTTCGTTCGTGCCACTGACCCCGCAGATAGAGCGGCTGATGCAGGAGCCGCGCTTTGAGATCAACCTCTGTCGTCTGTGCGGCAAGCGCTCCGCAAAGCAGCGACGCAACAAGAAGCAGCCGGATCAGAAGCATGGAGCGAGCGTACACGAATCAACGCGCATCTTGCGCTGTCATTTTCAGGCTTAGTTACCGCAATGAATCCGCCAGATCCGTGCTGCTTCCCGGAACCAGCGGCAGGGCCGGCTGAATCCCAACCAGCAGGTCTTCCTTGCGCATCACCAGCGTGGTTGCATTCAAGCTGGCAAGCTCGAAGCCGTGCCCATGCGTGATGGCGTCCGTCGGGCAGGCTTCGACGCAGTACCCGCAGAAGATGCAGCGGTTGTAGTCGATGTTGTAAACCTTCGCGTAACGCTCGGCCGAGGAAATGCGCACTTCTTCGGTGTTCTCGGCGGCCTCGATGTAAATGCAGTTCGACGGGCAGGCCGCCGCGCAGAGAAAGCACGCGACGCACTTCTCGAGGCCGTTCTCGTCGCGCTGCAGTTGGTGCTTGCCGCGAAAGCGCTGCTGAAACACGGCGCCGCGCAGAGGGCCCTTGCCGTCGGGGTAGTTTTCAACTTCCGTAGGCTGAAACATCTCCTTGAAGGTGATGGACATGCCTTTCGCGATGGCGGCGGTGTCTTTGAGGATCGACATAACGCTAGTATAACCGCCTGGCCGGAAGGCTTGAAGCGGCGCCCGCAGTGGGGTATGGTCAGGTGAACGTTTGGAGGCTGCAATGAAGGTGCTTGGACTGGCAATGCTGTTAGCAATCGGTACGCTGGGCGTGGCCCAAACTGCACCGGCAACACCCTCTGCGGAACACCACCAGCACAAGACCAAGGTGGCTTCCACCTCCCTGCTGGTCATCGCCGGCGGCAAGTCGAGCACCTTCAAGCTGGCCGATCTCGAGGCCATGCCACAGCGCACGGTCGTCGTCCACAATGGACATAGCGACGTGGACGAAACCTACACCGGCGTTGGCCTGAACGATCTGCTGGAAAGGCTTGGCTACACACTGGACAATGGCGGGCAGAAACGTATTTTGCACAGCTATGTGCGCGCCGAGGGGACAGACAAGTACTTCGTGCTCTACTCCGCCGCCGAGCTTGAGCCGACACTGCGTACCTCCGATGCCATCGTGGCCTTGACGCTAGACGGAAAGCCGATCGTCGAAGACGGCCAGTTCAAGATGATCGTGCAGGGCGAAAAGAAGCCCGCCCGCTGGGTAACCAATCTAAGCACCCTGACGGTGGTCACGCTGGAGTAGCGGCTAGGCCAGATCTCGCGGTGAACGGCATCGAGCCTGTCGGCAAGCCAGGCTTTACTTCACCTCGGCGTCAAACACTCCCGTCTCCACCGTCCCGGCATGCTTCATCTGGATGAAGATGCGGTAGCGGCCGGGGGTCGGGAACCCGTACGGAAAGTTCACATTCGGTGTCAGGTTGGCAGGCGCTTCCATCGGCATCGCCGCGGCACCTGTGCTTTCATTGGCCAGCATCAGGTCGGCCATCGCGGCGGAGCCTTCCGGGTGCGTGTGCGCGAACACCGTGCCGTCGGTCTTGACGAAAGCCGCGTGGCCGGCCATGCCCAGGTAGGGCTCGATCGCGGTTGCCGGCCTGCCCTGCGGGTCGAGCAGGTGGAAATGGAACGTGTAGGCGGTGCCGGCATCGAGCCGCGCCGGCCGGTCCCAATGCATCGTGTAGCCATCCGGCAGCTTGTACGCCGGCCCCAGCGGCCCTTGGTCGAGCGGCGCGGGCGTGGCCGAAGCGTCCTCCTGATCGAGCGCCGTGCCCGGCATGCCGGCCGGGATGGTAACGCTGGCCAGCAGGGTTTCCGGCATGCCGTTGGCATGCACCACGTCGCCATAGAGCTTGTAGGTGCCCGCAGGCATCGCGGGCAGGATGGTGCGAAAGTCTTCCACACCCACCTGCGTCGGATGCAGGTGAAAGGCCGCATCCATCTCGGGCTGATGAATGGCATACAGGTGCATCAGGTGGCCGTGATCGGGCAGGTATGAATCGGCCACGGCCGTGCCCGGGCGTAGCTTCACTTTGGGGGTCGGCAGGGTAATGTGCAGGTCCAGCCGGTTGCCGCTAAGGGTTGCTGTGGTGGGCGACGCGGTGTAAATGTTGCCTGCGTACGCAGCCGCTTCGACATTCCACCAGTGGTTACCTTCAAACGCCGCCGCAAGCAACACAATCAGGCTGACGCCCGTAGCAACAAGCCCTCGGCGACGCAGGCTTGGTGTGGGGCCAGCCCCGGGCCGCAGGCCGGACTCTCGAAACGAGGCACCAACGATCCCCGCCATGCCGATGATGAGCAGGAGGCCCAGTACGGCAAGGCCGAATCCCATTCCGCGCTGCATGCGCAGGGTTGCGATAGGGACGGCAAGCACGGGCACCGAAGCCGTTTGCGCGCCTGCAGGACCCTGCACCTGGAGCCGAACCTGCCACGTGCCGGGAGCCATGATCCAGACTGCACCGGTGTAGAAAGCTGGATCGTCTGCCGAGGCCGTCATGGGGTCGGAAGCGGGCGGATGTTTGGCGGCCTCGCCCGTCACGGGCAACGGTGTGATGGAGAGCGAGGTAAAGGGCGCACCGGTGCTGCGGACTTCCACCGTGGCGACGCCGGGGATCACATTGGGCGGCCGGATGGTGACGTAGAACGTATAAGGACCGGCATTCACGGTCTGGAAGACATCTTTTGAACCCACATGGGCATGTGCCGCAGCAGGCGCGAAGAGCAGAAGCATGACAAGAAGGAGGCGTCTCATCAGCGTTGCACCGTCCGCATCCAGTTGCCGAACCTGAGCCCGACCCAGGTGCTGATCGACGCGTACGCCGAGGCGAGGCAAAGGCCGATCCACAGGCGCGAACCGGAGTCCGGGTTGAGGAACTCGCGCATCCGGTCCGGGCCCATCGGGCGGGAGTTGTAGTCGAAATAGATGGTGCCGAAGAAGCGATTCTCGCTGGCCTTTGAAAGCAGGAAGGAAGCAAACGGCCACTCGACCGCGACCAGTAGCCCCACAAAGACGATGCCCGAAACAGCCGCGATCTGCCAGGGCTTCCAGGTGCGCATGCGCCGCCACAGCAGGTCGAGCGCAATGGCCGGCACGAGGATGAGGATGGGAAACTTGGCAGGCACGAAATGCGTTACCGGAAAGTAGACCGGGCCGAGCTTCGGGCTGGCGTGGAAGAGGGGCAGAATAAGCTCTTCCGCCACGCCCAGCAGCGTGTAGATGCCGGCTGAAATCGTGCACGCCCAGCGGCTGCCGGAAGCTCGCGAGAGGACCGCAAAAGCGATCGGCACAGCCATGCCCAGGGTGATGTAGGCCATCGCGCGATGCAGCACGACGTCCCACGTGGTTTCGAGCAGAAAGAACATCTGGCCGCCGACGACGAGGCCGCCCATATAGAGGAAGAGCCATTGCAAGGACTTGAAGTCTGCGCGCCGCTGGGTATCGGGCAGGCCGGCGAAGCTGTTGCCGGCAAGCGTGGCGGCCGTCGTATCCGACGCGCGGTTCATGGCAGCCAGGATGAGGAACAATACGCCCAGCGAGATCGCGCGAATACCCAGGATAAGCAGCGTATGGGGTGGCGAGATGATTTTGACATCGAGCCCATAGGCAGCGTGCCACCAGTTGTCGAAGGGCGCCGAGGTGAGCATCGCGACCCCGCCCCAGGCTGCGATAAAAGCTCCCAGCGGTCCGCGCAGGCCGAAGATCGCGACCGACTGCGTACGTAATTGCTGAACACTCGCACGTCCCGCCGGACCGAAGGTCGTGTACAGGATGAGGTAGCCGCATACCACCGCCGCAATGACGCCGCAAAGATAGATGAGGATGTGGGCCGGCGTAAGAAAGGAGTCGCGACCGATCGACCGATGCCACGACACATCCCACGCACCGCCGATGAACGACGAAGTGACACCCAGCACGCCCGCCCAGATGTACCAGGAGACGGCACCGCGCTCCGGGCCCGTTGCAATGGTGTTAAAGTAAGGCGTTGTCGCGGAAGCCACTTTGTTCTCCTGTCTTGCGAGGTAACACCTAGAGTTTACGCCCGGGCAACGCGGCCGGAAGTGACGTTTGTCAGCAATCGATACGCAGGAAAGCCGCGTCCGGTTCCAGAATTGAGCGCGAAGGACAACAAGAAGGCGAGTGACAACCTTGCCGGTTAGCTACTTGCGCCAGGGGCCGGGTACCAGATGCCGCGGAAGAGTTGATCCTGCTCGGATACGGTGCAGCGCTGGACGTGGTCGCTGTCGACGAACGATGGATGGGCGCCTGCGGTGCCCCAGTCGCCGCCCCAGACGAGGCCGTGCGCTTTGGCCAGGGTGCCGAGCAGCGTGAAACTGCCCTTCCAGGAGGGGCTGCCGGCGACCTGTTTGACGATGTCGCAGGCGAGGCCGTAATGGTGCACGCCGACCTGGCGGAGCCTGGTGGCACCCTGGTTGAAGAGCAGTTGCTGCCGGGCCTGACTGCGGAAGGTTTCGAAGACCATGTAGTCGATGCCGTGAGTTTTGGCTTCGGCAAGGATGGCCTGGACGGCGGCGCGGGTGACAGGTTCGAGCAGGGCTAGATCGTCGATGCGTACCGTCGAGTTGAAGCGAGGGTCCCGCTGGAGGACATCGGTGTAGAAGTTGGGCATGGCGGCTCCTGTGGGTATAACGAGAAAAGCGAAATGCCGTCATTCTGTGGCTTCGGCCCAGAATGACGGCATTTCGCTTGGTTGGTAGCTCTGGTTCTTGCCTTCTTGTTGTCATTCCCGCAGGGAATCTGTGGTTGATTTTGCTGTTGCCTCTTCACATCCTCAGCTATCTCGTTCCAGCCTGGGGTGGAGTAAGGCAAAAGCGAACCGCAGATTCCCTTCGGGATGACAACAAGGGGGCCGGCTAACTGATTTTAAATTTCGGCCAGAGCTTGTCTATTTTGCTCTTGATTTCGGCGGGCATCTCGAGCATGGGCGGCCACTGGCGCGTGAACCCTTCGGCGGCCCACTTGCGCGTGGCGTCGATGCCCATCTTGCTGCCGTAGTTGGGCAAGCGCGAGGCGTGATCCAGGGTATCGACGGGGCCTAGCGTGAACTGGATGTCGCGCTCGGGATCGATGTTATTAGCGGTGCGCAACGTGACTTCGTTGAGGTCCTGCACGTCGCAGTCTTCGTCGACGACGATGACGCACTTGGTGAACATGGCCTGGCCCATGGCCCAGATGCCCGACATGACCTTGCGCGCGTGGCCCGCGTAGGATTTGCGGATCGAGACGATCATAAGGTTGTGGAAGACGCCGGCAGCAGGCAGGTTCACATCCACAATTTCTGGCAAGGTAAGTTGCATGAGTGGGAGAAAAATGCGCTCGACCGCTTTGCCCATCCAGGCGTCTTCCATGGGCGGCTTGCCGACGACCGTGGCGGCGTAGATCGGCTTCTTACGGTGCGTAATGCAGGTGACGTGAAAGACCGGGTACTCGTCCTGCATGGTGTAGAAGCCGGTGTGATCGCCGAAGGGGCCTTCGGTTTTGAGTTCGGCGAGGTTGACGAAGCCTTCGAGGATGTACTCGGCGTGGGCGGGCACGTCGAGCGCGACGGTTTCACCGCGGACCAGCTCGACGGGCTGCTGACGCAAAAAGCCGGCGATCAGGTATTCCTCAATTTCAGGCGGGGCCGGCACAATGGCCGAGAAGGTAGTGGCAGGGTCGGTGCCGATGGCCACGGCGACTTCCATGCGGTCGCCCTGGATGCGGGTGACGGTCTGCTGGCTGAGTGGAGCGGCGGTGCCGGCGGAGGCTCCGGCGGTGAGGGCCATCAGTTCGACCTGCTCGGCGAGCGAGCCGGCGGCGGCACGGGCACGGTCGCGCAGCTGCTCGGCCGCGTTCTTCTGGCGCTGCCAGTGCATACCGGTCGAGTTGCGGTCGTAGACCTGCATGCGGTACATGCCGACGTTGCGCTTTTTCGACTTGGCATCCTGGGTGATGACGCAGGGCAGCGTGATGAACGGCCCGCCATCCTGCGGCCACGTGGTGAGGACGGGAAGTTTGGACAGATCGACCGCGTCACCCTTGAGAATTACTTCCTTGCAGGCGGCCTGCGAGCGATCGATCAGCTTGGGAAAGTAGCTGCCGACCTCGGCGAGGGTAGGAAGAAGCTTGAGCTTGTCGAGGAAGCTGACGGGCGTGGGCGGGTGCAGCAGGGTGCGGATGCGGTCGGCGATACCGTCGAGCGAATCCACGTTAAGCGCAAGCTTCATGCGGCGCTCGGAGCCGAACTGGTTCATCAGGGTACGGGCGCCGGGATGGCCGGTGATATTTTCAAAGAGCAGCGCGGGGCCGCCCGGGCCATACTTCGGAGTGTTGAGCTTGGCGGCGCGGTCGGCGATTTCGGCCATTTCGAGATAGGGGCTTACGGGCTCCTTGATGGTGACGAGTTCGCCTTCCTTGTCCAGGCGGGCGATCCATGCGCGTAGGTCTTTGTAGGCCAATTCTCTGCTCCTTTTCTTGCTTGTTCGATGTTAGCGGAGGTACCCCCACCCCCCGGCCGCGATTGCGCAAAGTCTTCGGAGGATCGGACTTAAGTCTGGACTTTGTGGTGGGGTGAAGCGCAAACAGAAAGGGCCGCGCGGCAGTTTGCCGGCGGCCCCTTCTCTACTCTTAATTATAGTGGGTGTGTCAAGAGGCTTGGATTGGGAGAACAGGCAAAGGCAAGAGCAACCGCAGATTCCCTTCGGGAATGGCAAGAAGCAGAGTCCGTTACATCGAACTGTGCTCTAGATCTTGATGAAAATCTTGCGTCGCCAAAGGTAGAGATTCGGCAAAAAGCACAATGCCGCGTAGGTGACTGCGAAGACCAGCGAGCGGAGCCTGCTGGAGCCGCCCCTCGCGAAGAGGGTGCGGTAGGTAGCCGTGCGCAGGGAGAGGCTGTGGCCGTCGTGCTGCAGATGAACGGTGCGGGCAGTCTTGTGGCCGAGCAGTGAAACGACATATACGGGCAGAGCGTTGGCACCGAAGATCTGCAGGGGTTTGGTGAGGGCGTGAAAGAGAGGATTGCGGCCGGCCTGGCGAATATCGTAGAGCCAGTAAAGCGCGGAAAGCGCAAGCAGCGACCAGCCACCCGAAACGAGAACATAGGAACTGGTCCAGAGATTCTTGTTGATGGGAAAGGTACGGTGCCAGACATGCCCGGCGGCAACCAGCGCCAGGCCCGTCAGGGCAAAATTGCGGGCTTTCTGCTGTGGGGTGTAGCTGGTATCGCGCATGTGCAGGGCAGCTATCGCGCCGAGCAGCACAGTGACCAGCGCGGGCATGGAACTGAGCAGCCCTTCGGGGTCGTGGGTAACGTTCCACAGGGCACCGGAATGTAGATGACCGTGGAAAAGGTTGGCGATGCGGCGGTCGAGGGCGGCGGCCAGGTTGTTGTCGGGGTCGAGCAGAGGCTGGTTGAGGCTGCCGAACGGGATGCGCAGCAAACCGTAGTAGGCGATGAGGAGGGTGGCGGAAAGGGCCGCAAGGGTGGGGATCGAGAGTGTGGTGAGCAGCGTGAGGCTGCCGACCAGGCCAAGCAGCGCCGAGCGCAGAAGAACGCCGTAAATGCGGATGCGGCGCATGCGAAACCTGGGCGCGTGCGCGACGAAAAGCTTGAGCGCGACCAGGTTGAGGGTACGTTTGAGCAGGCCGCGGATGATGACCGACCGGGGTACCGCGGGGTTGGTGATGCGCGACTGGAGCGAAAAGACCAGGGACGCACCGGACAGGAAGAGGAAGTTGGGAAAGATCAGGTCGGCGGGCGTGTAGCCGTTCCAGTCGGCATGGCTAAGCGCCGGGTAGACGCAGTGCGGATCGCCGGGATCGTTGACCAGGATCATGAGGGCGACGGTGGCGCCGCGCAGAATATCGATCGATAGAACACGCTGAGGCTTGGCCGGCGCGGAGGAGCGGGTTGTGAGTTGCGGGGACACACGGGGTTGGATGCGGAACCTGCGGGCGCGACGCGGTGTCTAAGGGGGGGTACGCACTCCTCGCTGGCTGCACGCACATTCTGCAGGGTTTACCCCCTGCTCGATCCCTGATAAGGCGAGGTGTAGCATGTTTGAAGACAGTCTGGTGGATTCTGGTCGGCGGTTGCGGGCGGGGCGGTCACGGTGGATCGTGGCGGCTTCCCTGGCAGTGCAGGGCGCAGTGGTAACAGCCTTTGTGGCACTTCCTCTACTGTTTCCGGCGATGCTGCCTGTGGTCGTGGCGGCTCCGCGCGTAGAGCAGATATTGATGCCGAAGCCGAAGGTCAAGGTAGAAGAGATCGAGGAGCTCAACCCTTCGTTGACCACGGCGGCGATCCGAACGCCCTTAGCGCAGGTAGAACGGGTCGCGTTGGTGCGTGGCGGTGGAGTGATCGCCCGCGGTGCTCTTCCCTCCGCGGGTCCAGACGAAGCGCCGAGTCTGCCCGCGGGGTCAGGCATGGGCGGCATCTTTTCCGGCGGGCCGGGTGTCGGCGGGCCGGGGATCGGCGACCTGGGCGGAAGCAGGGTGCAGGTGGTGCAGGCGACTCCGCCAAAACCTGCCGGGCCGGTCAGGATTTCTTCAGGCGTGATTGCCGGCCTGCTGCTGCATCCGATTACGCCCGCCTATCCGACGATCGCGAAGGCCGCGCATGTGGAAGGGACTGTCGTGCTCTCGGCGACGATCGATGAACACGGGCGGATTACCGGCCTGCAGGTGGTAAGCGGGCCGGAGATGCTGCGGCGGGCGGCGATTGAAGCCGTGCAGGTGGCGCGCTACCAGCCCTATTTGTTGAACGGTGCGGCAACGGAAGTTGCGACTATGATCTCGGTGGTGTTCCGGATGGAGGGATAGGCGGATGGAACCAAGGTCTCAGAAGCGAGACCTGGTGCACCCGGGTCTGTGCTGGGTGACTTTTAGGGACGTGGGCTTCAGGCGGCGGCGGTTGCGGTGGCTTCGGCCAGCGCGACTGCTTCCGGCGGCGGGACGTAGTCCTGCAGCGGGTAGCCGAGCTCGCGCCAGACCTCGAAGCCGCCACGCAGCGGACGGACGCGGTTGATGCCGAATTTGTGCAGCTGCAGCGCGACCTTGGCGCTGGTCTCCTCAGACGGGCAGGTGCAGTAGAGGATAACGTCGCGATCGCGGGGCAGCAGCGACTGGTGCGCCGTAAGATCGGCGGGGCTGACCCGGACGGTATGAGGGAGGACGCGTGGATCGGGGAGGTAGTCAAGCGGGTGGCGAAGATCGATGATGAAAGGAGGGATGTTGCCCTGGCGATCGGCGGTTTCGATCATCTGCATGAGCTCGGAAGGCTCCAGGCGAAGCTCGCGGACGCTGGTGAGAAACTGGCGTTGCTTCCACACCTTATGAAACATTAGTCCGAGCACCATGAGAACGAAGATGACGACCGCGAAATGGCCGAGCAGACTGAAGAACCTGGCCGAACGCTGGGCGAGATCGCCGAAGAAGCGACCGGCAAGAAGATAGGCGAGCGCCCAGATGAGCGAGCCGCCCATATCGTAAGAAACAAAGCGCCCGTAGCGCATGCCGGTTTGACCGGCGATGGGTGCGGCGACGGTAGAAAGGCCGGGGACAAATTTAGCGAAAAGCAGAGTAGCCGCGCCGCGCTTGGTGAAGTATGTCTCCGTGCGGGCGACGCAGGTGGCGGCCTCAAACGACAGACGGCAAAGCAGCTTGAGCACGGAATTGCCGTAGCGACGGCCAAGGTAGTACCAGGTGGAATCGGCCAGCAGGCACGCGGCCAGAACCGAGAGGATGCCGAGCGGAGCGTTGACCCGGTGAGTGGCCGACAAGGTGCCGGCGGTCAGCAGGACGGGAATGGACGGGACCGGTACACCGAGCTGCTCCACAAGCACCCAGAGAAAAAGGATGGCATACGCGTACTTGACGAAGAAGGCCAGGGCGATGGGCATGGTGATAAGACTCAGTGATGTAGATGATCGGGCCAGGCAATTGGGTTCGGTGCCGAAAGAACGTCAAGCAGAAAGTCCCATGAACTCCGCTTGACCCGCGGTGATCATGGGACTTTCTAACCCCTTGGGAGGGATTGGTAGTTCCGGAGCTACTTGTCGAGGATAAGCGGCATTTCGACCAGATGCTGGCCGATGAACCAGGACTGGAGTTCATTGGGACGAAGAATGTCGGAGACAGCCATGTCGTTGGTGCCGTCGTCGCCGCACTTCTCGGCCGCTTCCGCAATCTCGTGGCAATCGTTCATGATGATCTTGTGGGCCTCAAGCAGGCGCGAGATCTGCACGGGCACTTCTTCCTTGCCGCGCGGCGGGCTAGGAATCTTGGTGATCTGGGCCACATCGCCACCCATCGCGATCGAAACGCCACCCAGCAACTGGATACGCTCCGCTACGGTATCGACGAGCTCCACCTGCTCTTCAAAGTGCTTGTCAAATAAAAGATGAAGCTGGTAGAACGTGGGACCGGAAACCTGCCAGTGGTGCTTCTTGTACATGTCGCGGATCTGGATGGAATCGGCGAGGAGGATGTTCAACATACCGACCATCTTGGCGCGAACTTCGGCGCTGAGCCGGTGCGGCATATCCTCGATAACGGAACCGAACTGCTGAATGACCTTGGCCTGCGCATGCCAGTGGGGGGCAACATTCGCGTCGCCGATATCCTGCTTTTTCATTTCTGCAAGTGCCATAACTCACCTCTTTGCCGGTAAGATGCCTGGACGGTTAGCTGGGTTGGGCGCAAACGCAAGACCCGGCTATCGAGGATAGCCGGGTCCTGGTTGCAGGCGGATTGCGATTAGTGGGGCTGGGTTTGTTCTTCAGGCAGCCCGGCTTCGCAGTTCTGGCTTTCCTTGTAGTCGCCGGTACCTTTTACGTCTACGTTGGGCGTGACGGAAAAGCCTGGACGCAGCTTAAAGTCCTTGTTTTCCTGGTCCAGATTCGTGAAGTCGATGCGCACCGGAATGCGCTGCACTACCTTGACATAGTTGCCCGTGGCGTTTTCTGGCGGAAAGAGCGACAGGCGCGAGCCGGTGGCGCCGCCCACCTGGGTGATCTTGCCGGAGAACTTGCGTCCGCCCAGCGCGTCCACCTTGAGCTCGACCAGTTGGCAGCGATGCATCTTGTTCAGTTGGGTCTCCTTGAAGTTGGCCGTAACCCAGAGATTGTTGAGGGGCACGATCGAAAGCAGGTCCTGGCCGACCGAAAGGTTTCCGCCTGTGTCGACATTCTTCTTGTTGACGATGCCGTCGGTGGGCGCGGTGACGCGGGTATAGGAGAGGTTGAGCTTGGCCTGTTCTACGCGGGTCTCAGCCTGCTTGACGGCAGCCAGCATGGACTGGGCGCGGGCCTGCTGCGCCTTGACTGTGTCGGGGCCGGTTTTGGCAGCCTGAATGGCCTGGTTGCGCGAGGTCTGGAGCCTTTGGGTGGCGCCGAGAACGGCCGCCTGTTGTGCGGTAAGATTCTTCTGCGCCTCGACAACGGCTGCGTTGGCGGCCGTGGCGGTGGCGACGGCGGCGTCATACTGCTGGCGGCTGATTACGTCTTTCTCGACCAGCGGGGTATAGCGTTCGACGTCTTTGGTGGCCTTGATGGCGTTGGCCTGGGCCTGTTCGAGGCGCGCCTGGGCGGCCAGCGCCTGCTGCTCGGATTGGTCGACGCCGGTGGTGTTGACCTGGATATCGACGCCGGAATTGGCCAGGGTGGTGCGGGTCTGAACGCC
This sequence comes from uncultured Granulicella sp., assembly GCA_964282835.1. Classification (GTDB taxonomy): domain Bacteria; phylum Acidobacteriota; class Terriglobia; order Terriglobales; family Acidobacteriaceae; genus Edaphobacter. The sequence goes on along the minus strand of OZ196157.1, from coordinate 1,812,091 downwards.
GGTGACCGGCACGCTGACGTTGGCCTGGACGTAGTCGGCCTGCGCCGAGGCAAGATTGGCCTGGGCCTGGTCGAGCGCGACCTGGTAGTCGGTGGGGTCGATCTCGAGCAGCAGATCGCCCTTCTTGACCGGCTTGTTTTCTTCGACGAAGACCTTGGTGACCTGTCCGGTGACGCGCGCACTCACCTGGTAGATATCGCCGTCAACCTGCGCGTCGTCGGTATCTTCGGTAAAGGTAGAGCGCCAGTACCAGAAAGAGGCACCCAGAATGAGCAGCAGGATGACGCCGAAGATGAGGACGCGGCGGCCGGCCTTCTTGGCGGGTGAGTCCTCCTGCTTGGCCGCCCCGCCGCCTGCAGCGCCGTCGCTCGACGGAGCCCCGCCTTCGCCTCCTTGCGGAGGAGCGGACTGACCTTCACTTTTGGGAGAGTTCTGGTCCTGATTCTTGTCTTGCTGATTTGCCTGTTCCTGATCGGCCACTTTACTTGCCTCCGAGATAATCTTTGTAGTTGGACTGAGCGACGCCAAGCGCACGGGCCAGCGAAAGCTTGGCCACGTTGTGCTGGTAGAGCGCGCTGATGTATTGATCGTTGGCCTGCTCGAACTGCGTCTGGGCCTGCGAGACCGGCAGGTTATCCGAGATGCCGGCATGGAAACGCTGCTGGGCTTCTGAAAGGGCTTCGACGGTAAGATCGACGTTCGACCGGGTGGCCTGAACAAGCTTGGCCGCCGTCTGGATGTCGAGGATGGAAGAGCGGACGTCGGCGTTGACCTGCTGGACCTGGTCGGAGAGGCGGGACCTGGCCGTGTCGAGACTGGCCTGGGCGACCTGCTGCTCGCCGCGATTGCGGGCAATCTGCAGGATCGGGGCTTCCACCTGGCCGGTTGCGGTAAAGGTGCCGTGGGAGTGGCCGGGCGTGGTGCCGAGATCGCCGTAATCGCCGGAAACGCTGGCGGTGGGATACTGGTCGGCACGTGCCGCTTTCTTTTCGGCTTCGGCGGATTTTACGGTCTCTTCAAGCGATTGCAGGTCTTTGCGATTGCGCACGGCCTGGGCAAAGCTGGTGTCCGGGTCCAGGTTGTCAAGCGCCTTATAGGGGGCGGTGTCGCTGAGGGCGAAGAGCTGGTCGAGCGGCAGGCCGATGATGCGGGCGAGCGCGATCTTGTCCTTGGCGAGCTGGTTGGTGGTGGAAATAAGGGTCTGCTGCTCGTTCTGGTAATCCACCTGGGCGCGCAGGACGTCGAGCCGCGGATTGGTGCCGGCTTCGTGTCCCGCGATGGCCTGATCGAGGGTGATTTTAGAGGTGACGAGCTCGGCATTGACGGCCTCGATGCGGGCCTGGTCGGCGACGCAGACGAGGTACGCGTTGCCGACGGTGAGGACGACGAGATCGTGCGCGTCTTCGGCCGAAAGGCGGGCGGACTGGAAGTTGTGCTTGGCCGCAATGTAGTTCTGGAGCGCGGCAATGTTGACGACGCTCTGGGTTAGGTAGGCCCGGAAATCGACCACCTGGAAGGGCCCGATGATGGGATTGAGGCCGGGAAACTTGAGGCCGAAGGCGGCAAGGTTGACCTGCTCGACCGTGATGGTGGAGGCGGCGGTGATGGTGGGAAGAAGCTGTTGCAGTTGCTCAAGCCGCTGGCCGTTGCTGGAGGTGATGGTGGACGTTTCGAGGATGAGGCCAAGGTTCTGGCGCAGGCCGCGGGCGATGGCGTCGTCGAGCGAAAGCGGGAGGACGAGGCCGTTGTTCTTGCCGGCGATGACGGACCCTTTGAAGGTGTCCTGGGTGATCTGGGTGCCGTTGCCGGCGGCGTTGTAAAGCTGCGTCTGACCGGCGGAAAGCGCGCCTTGAGCGCCGGCGCTGCTGGCCCCGGAGGTCTGGTTACTTTGCCCGCCCTGACTGCTGCCGCCGCCTGCCTGGGGCGACCCGGAGGACTGGGCGCGGGCCGCGGCACCGCTAAGCAGGGCGGCCAGAAGAAGCGTGAACGCCGTGGCCTTTATCCGCATGGGAACGTGGCTCCGGGCTGGCGCTGCTTTGCTTTTGGACATAACGATAATGGTACCGGACCTTGGTGTGGAGTGCATGTCTCGATGGGCCGGATGCGCCGCATCAAAAACGTTGCACCCTTGAGATGCATCGAAGTCCGCTGGTTCTTCAAAAAAAGTTGACGGGTACACTGCGGGAGTGGCGATGCGGGAGATCGGTGTCGGGGTCATCGGATTTGGGCTGGCGGCTCGAGTGTTTCACTGCCCATTTGTGACCGCCGTGCCAGGCTTGCGGTTACGGACCATCGTGCAGCGCAAGGGTGACCAGGCGGCCGCAGCCTACCCGGAGGTGAAGGTCGTACGCAGCGTGCGGGAGTTGCTGGAGGACGCCGAGGTGGAGCTTGTCGTAGTGGCGACGCCGAACGCGACGCATTTCACCCTGGCCCGGCAGGCCCTTGCAGCGGGCAAGCACGTAGTGATCGACAAACCATTTGCGGCCACAAGCGCCGAGGCTGCGGACTTGATCGAATTTGCGGCGGCTCAAGGATTGGTGCTGGCCCCGTTCCATAACCGGCGCTGGGATGGGGATTTTCTGACCCTGCGCAAGGTGCTCGGCAGCGGTGCGCTGGGCCGGGTGGTGACGCTCGAATCGCATTTCGACCGGTTCCGTCCTGTGCTGCGCGAAGGGACGTGGAAGGAATCGAGTGATCCGGCCAATGGCTTGCTGTTCGACCTGGGGCCGCACCTGGTGGATCAGGCTATCGCCCTGTTTGGCGTGCCCAGGACGGTTTGGGCGAGTGTGCGGCGTGACCGGGATGGGTCTGCGATCGAGGACGCGTTCGACATCTGCCTTGGATATGACGGGCTGACGGTATGGTGCCGGTCGTCGATGCTGGCCTGCGAGGCGGCGCCGCGGTTCCTGGTGCATGGCACGCGAGGCAGCTTCCGCAAGTACGGCGTGGACCCGCAGGAGCCGGCTCTGGTAGCGGGCGCGCAGGTGCCCCGGCTGGACAAGCCGGGCGAGTGGCTGCGTGAAGACGAGGCGAAGTGGGGGGTCTTGACCGTTGCCCCGCGGCCGGCGGAGCCTGGGGTGCTGGTGCGCGAGACGGTGCCGACCGAGGCTGGGGATTATCGTGGGTATTATGCGAATGTGCGCAACGCATTGCTTGGCGTAGCCGAACTCGACGTGCCGCCTGAAGCTGGGTTTGCAGTAGTGAAGCTGTTGGAAATGGCGCGGGAGAGTTCGGTCACGGGTCGGACATTGACGCTTCAGGGAGGATGGACCGCATGACGGAAGGGATTGAGGGATCGCTGCCGCTGGGGTTTGTGTGGGGTGCGGTGCGGGCGAGAATCAAAGCCAGCGGTAACCTGGACCTGGCGGCGGCCGTGGCTCCGAAGGGAGCGACCGCGGCGGCCATGTTTACGCGCAACCTGGTGGTGGCGGCACCGGTGATCGTCGGTCGGCGGCACCTGGAGGCGACAGGCGGACGGGTTTCGGCCGTGCTGGTAAACGCCGGCAACGCCAACTGCGCAACCGGCGAGGCGGGTCTGAAGGCCTGCGTGGAAACCTGCAAGGCGGCGGCCGAGACGTTCGGATGCATTTTCGACGAGGTGTTCCCTTCCTCGACCGGCATCATCGGGGTGCCGCTGCCGGTTGCAAAGGTGCTTGGCGGGATGCGGGATTTGCGGGCAACGCTGGGTGCCACGCCCGCGCACGCGGAGTTGTTTGCCACTGCCATGATGACGACTGATACGAAGATGAAGGTGGCGCGAGCGGTGATCGACGTGGATGGGCAGCCAGTGCGGTTGTTTGGCGCGGCCAAGGGGGCGGGGATGATTCATCCGCAGCTCGGACGAAGCCAGGGACCGCCGCATGCGACCATGCTGGTGTACCTCTTTACCGATCTGCAGGCCGAGGCGAGCGAGCTGGCCGCGATGATGGAGCCGGCGGTCGAGCGAAGCTTCAATTCGATTTCGATCGACGGCGATACCTCGACCAACGACACGGTGCTGCTGCTGGCCAGCGGGGCGAGTGGGGTGGCGCTCGGCTTGGAAAAGGATGATCGGGTGCGAACGGCCTTTGGCGACGCGTTGCGGCTGGTTTGCGGCAGCCTGGCGCACCAGATTGTGGAGGATGGCGAAGGGGTAGGCCATGTGGTAACGCTTGAAATTACCGGCGCGGAAACGGAAGAGGACGCGCGCCAGGTGGCGAAGGCGATTGCGCATAGCCCGCTGAACAAATGTGCGTGGTCCTCTGCCGACCCCAACTGGGGACGGCTGCTGGCCGCCGCGGGGTACAGCGGCGTCGAGTTTGACGTGGAACGGCTGCGTGTGTGGATTGGCGAGCAGGTGGTGTTTGAGGGTGGCATGCGCGCGGTGGGTTTCAACAAGCAGGCGGCGCACGAGGCGATGAGCGCGCGGGAGTATACGATCCGGCTGGATCTGGGCGAAGGCGAGGCGGAATGCACATTTCTGACCTGCGATTTGACCGAGGAGTACGTGCGGATCAACGCGGATTACTCGACGTAGAATGACGTTCTTCCTCAGCCGGATTATGCTTACAGGTGTTGGGTCTATAAGGGTTGTTGATAGCGACGGGATTGGGTGACGCGCATGGATGCTGTGATGGATGCTCCGGTAATGCAGGCTGAGGATGCGGCGAAAAACGACTTTGCGGCTGAGTTGGCCGAGTGGGTCGAGGCGTTCGACCAGGTAGTGAAGGCGGGCGGAGGCAGTGCGGCGGAGCTGCTGGGCGCGCTGCGCAGCCGGGCGGCGGAGGTCGGGGTGCGGGTCGAGGGGGCGCTGACGACTCCCTACAAAAACACGATTGCGCCCGAAAACGAGGTGCCCTACCCCGGCGACCGGCACATGGAGCGCCGGGTGGAGGCGCTGCTGCGCTGGAATGCCATGGCGATGGTGCACTCGCAGAACAAGAAGGATGCCGGCATCGGCGGGCACATCTCTACCTATTCCTCGCTGGCTACGCTGCTCGAGGTTGGCTTCAACCACTTCTTCCATGCCAGGTATGGCAACGAGCCGGGCGACTTTGTCTACTTTCAGGGCCACGCCTCGCCAGGCGTGTATGCGCGGGCTTACCTGGAAGGACGCTTTGATGAGGCGCGGCTCAAAAACTTCCGCCACGAGCTGCGCGGCGAGCCTGGGCTTTCGAGCTATCCGCATCCCTGGCTGATGCCGGAGTTCTGGAATTTTCCCACCGTTTCGATGGGCATCGGGCCGCTCAACGCGATCTATCAGGCACGCTTTATGCGGTACCTTGAAAATCGTGGCCTGGTCGCCAAAACCGAGCGCAAGGTATGGGCGTTTGTGGGTGACGGCGAGACCGACGAGGTGGATACCCTGGGCGCGATCGCCCTGGGCGCGCGCGAAGGGCTCGACAACCTGATCTTCGTCATCAACTGCAACCTGCAGCGCCTGGATGGGCCGGTGCGCGGCAATAAGCGCATCATCGACGAGCTCGAAGGCGATTTCCGTGGGGCCGGGTGGAACGTCATCAAGGTGATCTGGGGTTCGGATTGGGATGCTTTGTTTGCCTGCGACACCAAGGGCCTGCTGCTGAAGCGCATGGAAGAGTGCGTGGACGGCGACTTCCAGAACTTCAAGGCCAAGGATGGCGCTTACCTGCGGGAGCATTTTTTCGGCAAGTATGCAGAGCTGCTGGAGCTGGTAAAGGACATGACCGACGAGCAGCTGGGCAGCCTGCATCGCGGCGGACACGATCCGGTGAAGATTTACAACGCCTACAAACAGGCGGTCGAGCATAAGGGCGGGCCGACGGTCATCCTGGCCAAGACCGTGAAGGGCCATGGGCTGGGTTCGGCGCAGGCCCGCAATGCGACGCACAGCGAGAAGAAGCTGACCGACGACGGGCTGGCCGCGTTTGTGAAGCGCTTCCACATTCCGGTGCCCGAGCAGGCAGCCAAGGACGGCGCCTTCTATAAGCCCGAAGCGGACGCGCCAGAGCTTGTCTACATGCAGGCGCGGCGGCGCGAACTTGGCGGCTATCTGCCGCAGCGCGCCGTGCCGCCTTTGCAGGAGCGTGCGCCGGAGTTCAAGGCTCCCGGGCTCGAGTTCTTCAAGACCTGGACGGATGGGTCGAAGGGCCGCACGGTTTCGACCACGATGGGCTTCGTCAACATTCTGAACGCGCTGATGAAGGATAGGGCGATCGGCAAGTGGGTTGTGCCGATTGTGCCGGACGAAGGCCGCACGTTCGGGCTCGAGAGCTCGATCCGGCAGGTGGGTATCTACGCCGTCGAAGGGCAGAAGTACAGGCCGCACGATGCGGATATGCTGCTTTCGTACCGCGAGAATAAGGACGGGCAGATCCTTGAAGAAGGCATCACCGAGGCCGGGTCGATGGCCAGCTTCACCGCAGCCGGCACGGCTTACTCGAATTATGGTGTGCCTTCGATTCCCTTCTATATGTATTACTCGATGTTTGGCTTCCAGCGCATCGGCGATATGGCCTGGGCATTTGCGGATTCGCGCGGCAAGGGCTTTTTGATGGGCGGCACCGCGGGCCGCACCACCATGCTGGGCGAGGGCCTGCAGCACCAGGACGGCCACTCGATTGTGCTTGCCAGCACGGTGCCGACCTGCCGGACCTACGACCCGGCCTTCGTGTACGAGCTTGCCGTGGTGGTGCAGGACGGCATCAAGCGCATGTACGAAGACGGTGAAGAATGCTTCTACTATGTGACGATGTACAACGAGGATTACTCGATGCCGGCCATGCCGGAAGGGGTCGCCGAGGACATCATCAAGGGCATGTACAAGCTGCAGGCGGCTGAGGGCAAAGCGCAGGTGCAGCTCTTTGGCTCCGGGCCGATTCTGAACGAGGTACTGCGGGCGCAAACGCTGCTGGCTGAGAAGTACAAGGTGCAGGCCGACGTGTGGAGCGTGACCAGCTACACGGAAGTGCGCCGCGATGCGCTCGCGGTGGAGCGCTGGAACCGGCTGCATCCGGCGGAGACGGCGCGCAGGAGCTTCCTCGAAACCTGCCTGGCAGGCACCGATGGGCCCATCGTGGCGGCCAGCGACTATATGAAGTCGGTGCCCGATGGCCTGGCGCCGTGGCTTGGCTCGCGTCTGGTGGCCCTGGGAACAGACGGCTTCGGCCGCAGCGACAATCGCGAGCACCTGCGGCGGCACTTCGAGGTTTCCGCCGAAGCCATTGTCGGCGCGACGCTCTCGCGGTTGGCGCGCGAAGGCAAGTTCAAGGCGAACGATGCCGCGAAGGCGCTCAAGGACCTGGGGCTCGATGTCGAGGCCGGGGACCCGGCGCGGGCGTAGGAGGGCTGGGTGGGCGGCAGGTCGTTTGAAAATCCGCTGCTGAGCCATGCGCGCATGCGCGGGCTCTACCGCGGGCTGGTGGAGGTGAGGGCTTTGCAGCTTGCGCCTGCTGGAGCCGAGGCCTGCGTGGTGGCTGCCTGCATCGACCTGCGGGGCGGCGACTTTGTGCTGAGTGCAAGCGGTTCGGTCGCTGCGGAATACGTGCGGGCGCTCGGGGCGCGGACGGGCAGTGGCAAGCCTCGGACGGCGGCGGTTCGGGCTGCCCGGGAGGCAGAGCAAAAGGCCTTTGCTGGGGCAGCCTATGAGGCAATGCTGTGCGCGACCGGGGCTGCGATGGCCTTGAAGGCAGCGGATGGCGACTCGATGGCTGTGGCACTGATCGATGGCAACGACGGCAAGGGCCTGCCGATCCAATCCTGGATGCGGGCTTTGAAAGTGTCGGGTGCGGCCGAGTTGCCGCTGGTGATTGTGGCTTTGCCTGGGATGGGCGGGGCTGACCTCGCGCTTGTGGGCAGGCGCGCCGAGGTCCCGGTGATCCCGGTCGATGCGTCGGATGCCGTCGGGCTCTACCGGGTGATGCAGGAGTCGGTGGGGCGCGCGCGCGCGGATCGGCGGGGCGCCGTGATCGAATGCGTCGCCAGCGGAAGCGACCCGGTGCGCCTGATGGGCGAGCAGCTCGTGGCCAAGCGGATCGCGACCGCGCGCTGGGTCGAAGCGGTCGAAGGTGACTTCCACAAGCTGCTGCCCAAGGCGAAGCCTGCCGTCGCTGCCCGGAAGCTGGCTGGTCGCACAGCGAAGGTGTAGCGGCTTCCATCTCATCCTCGAAAGCACGGGCCAGCCTGTTTGCGGGCGGGGTACACTAGGTCAATCGAGCACTGCGTGTGAATCTGTTTGGGGTTCGGCTCGTCTTCTAGGTTGAGGTTTGTGTGCGTAAACGTTTGCTGTTTCCTGTTGCCAGTAGCGTGTGGATGTATGCGGCCGTTTGCCTGGCCCAGACCGGGGCTGCGGGCACGTCTGGCACGTCAGCCGGGCAAGGCACGGGCACGCCCGCGTCCGCTCCGGCCACGACCCAGACCGTGACTGCCCCCACCGTCACTTCGCCCGGCGCGCCAGCGGCGAGTACCTTTCCCGGCGGCGCGGCACCGGCTGCTCCCACGCTTCCCTCCACAAGCCCGTACCCGGCCGAGCCCGCGCCTGTGCCGTCGGCGGCACCGATTCCGGCAAGGCCCGGGTACTTCCAGCAACAGACGCCGTACTCGAGCGTGCAGGCTCCCTCCGCGGCGGGTGCGCCGGTCGTGGTTCCCGGGCAGGTTACAGCGGCGGCCCCGGTGGCCGCGCTCCCGCCCTATGTTCCATACGGCATTCCCGATGAGGACAAGCGGCCGAACCACGACGGCTCGACGTATATCCCGCTCGATAGCTGGGTGTACCCCGCGGTGCTTCGGCTCTACTCGCTGGGCTACGCGAACAGCATGTTCCTGAGCATGCGGCCGTATACGCGGCAAAGCCTGCTGCACATTCTTGAAGAGACTGAAGATGATGTGCGCGAGTCGGACGATGAGCAGGCGCAGGAAATCTTTACCAGGCTGATGCACGAGGTGAGCGACGAAGACACCAACGGCATCACGGACCGCGGGCTGGTGTACGGCACCAAGGCCGCGTACGATCGGGTGCAGGGCATCTCCGGCACGACGCTGCGCGACAGCTACCACCTGGGCCAGACGATCAACAACGATTACGGCCGGCCCTACGAGGGTGGCTTTAACAACATTGTGGGCTTCCACGAGCTGGCCGAGTACGGGCGCTTTTCGCTCGATCTGCGTGGCGAGTACCAGCACTCCCCCTCCGCGATGGGCTACTCGCAGACGCTTTCGGCGGAACTAGCGCAGATCGATGCCATCGCTTTTACCGGGTACAACACCCACGAAGCGACCATCCAGACCGGGCCGATCGCGGCCGTGAACCCGTTCCGTCTGCAGGAAGCTTCGCTCTCGTTCCACCTGGTCGGGCATGAGTTTTCCGGCGGCAAAACGGACGACTGGCAGGGACCGGGGCTGGGCGGCGCATTCGCCTGGAGCAACAACGCCGAAGACATCTATTCGTTCCGCATCAACCGGGTCGAGCCGCTGAGTATTCCCTTTGTGTCGCGATTCCTTGGGCCCATCCGGTACGAGTTCATGTACGGCAGCCTCAAGGGACACACCGCGCCCAACGATGACTACACCCACACGGAAATGATTGCTTTCCGCCCGACCAAGAACTTCGAGTTCGGTTTCCAGCGCACGATTGTGTTTGGCGGCCAGGGCCACGAACCGGTAACGCTGCATACGTTCCTGAAGGGCTTCTTCGATGTCAACGATACGACGGTAGCGGAAAAGTTTTCGCGGGACGACCCGGGCGCCCGCTTTACGGCCTTCAACTTCAGCTGGCGGCTGCCCTTTCTGACGCATTCGGTTACGCTCTACACCGACTCCGAAGCGCACGACGACGTGACCCCGCCCAGCGCGCCCCGCCGTGCGGCCTACCGGCCGGGTGTCGAAATTTCGCACCTGCCCGGGATGCCGCGCATGGAGTTCCGCATCGAGGGCGTGAGCACGGATACCTCGACCCTGCGCAGCCTGGGTGGCGACTTCAACTACTACGAAACGGTGCAGCAGCAGGCCTATACCAACAAGGGTTTCATCTTTGGCGACTGGATTGGACGCGAGGCCAAGGGTGGGCAGGCATGGCTGACCTACCATCTTTCGGGCGACGAATACATCCAGGTGGAATACCTGAACAAGAAGAACCCGAAGGATTTTATCCGGGCCCCGGCGGTCACGTTCGGCCCTTTTCTCCAGGCCGGCACCACCCAGAATGACTTCAAAATCAATGTCGTCAAGCGGTTCGCGCATGACAATGTCGAGCTGAATGCCTGGTTCCAATACGAGAAGTGGAATGCGCCGATCTACATGCCGGGCGCGCAGAACGATACCGTGACGGCGGTGCAGGTCACGTTCTTCCCGGGTCTGGGGCATAGGGCGAAGCTGCTGCCGTAGGGGTCGGCTTCGCGAAGGGTGGGAAGAACAGGCAAGAGCAACCGCAAATTCCCTTTCGGGAATGACAACAAGACCTTTCCTTGTTGTCATTCCCGCAGGGAATCTGCTTTTGGCTGAACCTGCTATGAGATTGTTGGCGGCCTAAACGATTGCGGCCGGAACCTGCGTTTCGGCTTCGACACAGGCCTGAAAATAGGCCAGGCTGCGCTCAAGGCCTTCGCGGAGCATGACTTGCGGCTCCCAGCCCAGCAGCGTCCGGGCCAGGGTGATATCGGGTCGGCGGCGGGTAGGGTCGTCTTGCGGGAGCGGCTTGAAGAGGATTTCGGACTGGGCACCGGTGACGGCGAGCACTTCGCGGGCGCAGTCGAGAATCGTCCACTCGACCGGATTGCCGATGTTGACCGGCGTATGTTCGGCCGAGCGTGAAAGCCGCAGGATGCCTTCGATGAGGTCGGCCACGAAGCAGAACGAGCGCGTCTGCATACCATCGCCGTAGATGGTAAGCGGCAGGCCGCGCAGGGCCTGGGTCATCAGGTTCGAAATCACACGCCCGTCGTTGGCCTGCAGACGTGGCCCGTAGGTGTTGAAGATGCGTACCAGGTGCGTGTCGACCCCGTAGTAGCGCCGGTAAGCCGTGACGGCGGCTTCGGAAAACCGCTTGGCCTCGTCGTAGACGGAACGCGGCCCGACCGGGTTGACGTGGCCCCAGTAGGACTCGACCTGGGGGTGAATCTGCGGGTCGCCGTAGCACTCGGACGTGCTGGCGTGCAGATAGCCGGCGTTGTATTTGCGGGCGAGCTCGAGCGTGTGCAGGGTGCCGGCGGAGCCGACGAGCAGGGTTTCGACGCCTAGCCGGTGGTAGTCGTCGGGGCTGGCGGGCGAGGCGAAGTTGAAGACGTAATCGACTGGGCCCGGGTCTGCCTTGCCCGGCGCGAAGGGCAGCGTGATGTCGTGCTCGATGAGGGTAAAACGCGGCTCGCTGCGCAGGTGGGCGAGGTTGGCGAGATTGCCGGTGCAAAAATTGTCGACGCCAATCACCTCGCTCCCCTGGGCGAGCAGAGCGTCGGTAAGGTGCGAGCCGAGGAAGCCGGCCGCGCCGGTCACAAGCACTTTGTTCGGGGTCATGTGGAAACCTTTTGTTCGCGCGGTCAGGAGGCGGATACGCCGGCCGGCTCGCGCACGGGATGAGCGGCGGGACGGCCGACGCTGAGATAGGTAAAGCCATGTTGCTGCATGACCTGGGGGTCGTACAGGTTGCGGCCGTCGATGACGATGGGGTAACGCAGCGTCTGGTTGAGGCGGGTGAGATCAAGCGAGGCAAATTCGCGCCAGTCGGTAAGGATGAGCAGCGCGTCGGCATCGGCCGCGGCCTCGTAGGCGCTGGCGCAGTAGGTAAGCACGGGCGACGCGGGCAATTCCGCTTCGGCCCGTGCCATGGCCGCCGGATCGAAGGCGCGGATCGAGCATCCTTCGGCCAGCAGCATTTCTACCAGGTCGATTGCGGGCGATTCACGAATGTCGTCGGTTTCCCCTTTGAAAGCGAGGCCGAGCACGGCCAGGCGTTTGCCGCGCAGGGTCCACAGGGCGGAGCGCACCTTGGCGAGAAAGCGCTTTTTCTGCGTGACATTGATGCGTTCGACTTCGGTGAGAAGCGAGAAATCGATGCCGAGCTGCTCGGCGACGGAGCGAAAGGCAGCCACGTCCTTGGGGAAGCAGGAGCCGCCGTAGCCGACACCCGGCCGCAGGAAACGGCCGCCGATGCGGCGATCGAGACCCATGCCGCGGGCTACCTGTTCGACGTTGGCGTCGGCGGCCTCGCAAAGATTGGCGACCGCGTTGATGAACGAGATCTTGAGCGCGAGGAAAGCGTTCGAGGCGTGCTTGATGATCTCCGCCGACTTGGTGCTGGTATCGAGCAGCGGCGGCGGCGACTCGAGCGAACACGTCCCGAGGATGGCGCCGGGCGTGGCATAGTAGGCCCCGCTGGTGAGTGGGGCGTAGATGGAGGAAAGCACCGAGGCCGCGCGAGCCGTTTCCGAGCCGACCACGATGCGATCCGGGTGCAGGAAGTCTGAAACGGCCGTTCCTTCGCGCAAAAATTCCGGGTTCGAGACGACGTCGAAAAGCTCGCGGGCCACGCCATGGCGCTCGATCACCCGGCGAATCCACTCGTTGGTGTAAACCGGCACGGTGGATTTTTCGACGATCACCTTGTAGGAGGTGAGAGTGCGGGCGATCTCGCTTGCGACCGCCTCGACATACGAAAGATCGGCGTCGCCATTTTCGCCCTGCGGGGTGCCCACCGCGACGAAGATCGCCTGGCACTCGCGCGTAGCCTCGGCCAGGTCGGTCATAAAGCGGACGCGGGTATTGCGGTGGCGATTGAGCAGCTCGGGCAGATGCTGCTCGTGGATCAGGGTGTCGCCGGATTGTAGGGCGCGCACCTTGGACTCGTCGTTATCGACGCAGATGACCTTGTGACCCATTTCAGCAAAGCAGACGGCAGCGACCAACCCGACATAGCCGGAGCCCACGACGGCGATTTGAATGGACGTGGAAGCCGTGGCAGACGGTTGCGCAGACGATTGCTCGGAGGCCTGCGAAGTTGTTGCCCGGTTGGGATTGCCGCTGGCTTGCTGCATGGGTAGGGCGAGTTTAGCAGAAACGGTACGCACAGGGCCAAAGTGCCAAACGCCTGTTTCCGATTGCATCAACTCTCGGGTAGACTGGTCGAAATGAGTACGGACAACCCTATGACGGCATCCGGGCCGGGTGCTCCCCCGGTTGGTGCATTTATCGCGCCCACCACCACCGACACGACGCTTTCGGAAGCTCTGATTACCTTGCGGAAGCGCCGTTTGCTTGTGATCGCGGCCGTGATCCTCGGGACTCTGTTCGGACTTTATAAAGCGGTAACCCAGATCAAGCTCTTCGAGGCTTTCGGACGCATTCAGGTGCGGACCGGTTCCTCAAACGACTTCAAGCTGGACGCGACCACCGTTTTCGATGACGATCCGCAGCGCAAGATGCAGACCGAAGTCGCCATCATCACGAGCGACACGCTGATGGCTTCGGTGGCGCGCGACCTGAACCTGGCCAATAATCCGGATTTTCTCGGCGCCAAGGGCCCGGTGGCGCACCGCAATCTGGACGACCCAGGCGTGCGACAGGATGTGGTAGGACGGCTGCAGGGCGGCCTGCGCGTCACGCTTGTGCCCAAAACCGACATCATCCGAATCGGCTTCAGCAGCTTGAATGCAAAGCTTTCGGCCGACATCGTCAACAAGGTGATCGCCGACTACATCCAGCGCAGCTACGAGACGCGCTTTGCTTCGACCCAGCAGGTATCGCAGTATCTTTCCAGCCAGCTGGACGATTTGAAACAGCAGGTGGAGGCCTCGCAGGCGCAGATGATGGACCTGCAGAAGCGGCTGGGGACGCTTGGTTTCGACTCGACGAAGAACCAGATTTCTTCCTCGCTGGACGACTTGGCGCGGGCGCAGGCGCAGGCCAAACTGGCCCGGATTCTGGCCGAATCGCGTTACCGCCTGCTGAACGGCACGGACCCGAACACGATCGACAGCTCGCTCGACGCCGGCCCCGGGCCGCAACAGACGGAGTTGACCACGCTGCGGACCGACCTGGCCGCCGCGCGGGCGGATTTCGCCAGGCTGGATGTCAACGACGGGCCGAACAATCCCGCCATCAAGGAACAGAAGGCGCGCATTACGGAGTTGCACCGCGAAGTGGATGCGGAGCAGAACAGGCTGCTTGTGCAATCGAAGGAAAGTTACCTGCTGGCGAAGGCGAACGAAGATCAGACCTCGGCCGCGCTTGAAGAGCAGAAAACCGACGCTTACAAGCTGCGCGACGACCTGGTGGAATACACAATCCGTCAGCGCGATTTTGAATCGAACCGGACGCTGTACGAAGGCCTGCTGCAGAAGCTGCGGACCGCCGGCGTCGAGGCTGGACTTGAATCGCTGGATATCGAGGTTGTGGACCGCGCCGTGGTGCCCGTTTCCCCGATCGTGCAGTCGCAATCCACCATTGTGGGGACGTGGCTTGTGCTTGGCCTGATTGCGGGCGTACTGCTTGCCTTCCTGCTCGAAAGCCTCGACACCGGCCTGCGCAGCATCGCCGAAATCGAAAGCGTCACCGAACTTCCCTCGCTGGCTATTGTGCCGCGCGCCAAACGCGCTACGCCCGACCAGCTGGCGGCTATGAGTACGGTCGAGCGCAACGTGAATGTACTCACACAGCCGAAGTCGCAGTTTACCGAGGCCTTCCGCAGCCTGAGAACGGCGTTGATGCTTTCAACCGTCGGACATGAGCCGAAGCTGATTCTGTTTACCAGCGCCACGCCTTCAGAAGGTAAAACCACCGCGGCCTCGAACCTGGCGGTCATTCTGGCGCAGCGTGGCACACGGGTTCTGCTGGTCGATGCGGACCTGCGGCGTCCGAACGTGCACCATCGCTTCGGCCTCAATGGCAAGCTGGGCCTGAGCACCGTGCTGAGCGGCCAGACGAATCTTGAAGAATCGGTGCAGTCGGTGAAGGAAGTGCCTGGGCTGGATGTCCTGGCCAGTGGTCCTGTGCCGCCGTTCCCGACCGAAATGCTGAGTTCAGCCACCATGGCGGAGCTGCTGCAGTACGCAAGCGGCATTTACACGCACATCGTGCTGGATTCGCCGCCTGTACTTTCGGTCACCGACGGCGTTCTGCTTTCGCGCCAGGTGGATGCTGTGGTGCTTGTGGTGCGGCACGGACAATCGAGCAAGCATGTGGTTCGCCGGGCGCGCGACCTGCTGGTCCGCTCGGGCGCGCCGCTTGCCGGTATCGTGCTGAACGCGGTCGATCTGAATGCGCCGGAGTATTACGGTTACTACGGCTACACGGGCTACTCCTACTCGAGCCTGGACCCTGCAGGCTGGGACCCGGCAGGAGCGAAGAAGAGCGCCGGCGGCGACAGCTCCGCAAGCACAGGAAAGAGAAGGGACGACCGATGAGCGGGGCCAAACGACTTCAAATGACAGTGGCCAGATCCTTTGCCGTCCTGGCTGGCCGGCGGCTTCTTGCCGGCGCGGCGGTCCTCCTCCTGCTGAGCGGGAATTTGGCTCACGCGCAGTTCAGCGGGCCGGCCCTGGGGGTTGGTCCTCAGGCAAACACTGTGCAGACGCCGACGACTGACCCAGCCATCCTGAACCCGGGATTGCGCGATCTGGTGCTCGAGCCGGGCGACCAGATCCAGGTGCGTCTGTTCGGCGTGCCCGACTTTACGCCGCTCGTGCGGGTAGGCGTGGATGGAACCATTCAGCTGCCGCTGATTGGCGTGGTGCGGGTAGAGGGGCTGTCGGTCAACAACGCCGAAGACTATATTGCGCGCCGCCTGATCGATGCCGGCATGTACAAGAATCCGCAGGTAAGCCTGCAGGTGATCGAAGCCGCCACGCAGTTCGCCACGGTTTCTGGCGAGTTGCACGGCATTGTACCGCTGGGCGGCGACCGCCACCTGCTGGACGTGCTGGCCCAGATCGGCACTCTGCCGCCCACCGCAAGCCACATCATCACGG
The DNA here is from genome assembly GCA_964282835.1 of uncultured Granulicella sp. GTDB lineage: Bacteria > Acidobacteriota > Terriglobia > Terriglobales > Acidobacteriaceae > Edaphobacter. The sequence goes on along the minus strand of OZ196157.1, from coordinate 1,796,180 downwards.
TGCTGCGGCCGGGCGTGGCAGAGCCCATCGTCATCGACCTGGGCACAGACCCGAGCCGGGGCGAAAAGAACAATATCGCCATCCTGCCGCGCGACACGATCATCGTTTCCCGGGTCGGCGTCGTTTACATCATCGGGGCGTTTCATACCCAGGGCATTATTCCGCTGCAGCAGACTTCGCCCCTGACCCTGATGCAGGCGACGGCTCTCTCCGGCGGCATCGGCTTTGAAGGCGAATTCAAAGACCTGCGTATCATCCGGACGACCGGCCTGGAGCGCAAGGAAGTCAAGGTCGACATCAAGAAGGTGCTCGACGGCAAGGCGCCGGACCCGATCCTCGAGGCGGACGACATCGTCTTCCTGCCTTCGAACGCGTTGAAGGCCGCGATCAAGTCGGGTGGTATCGGAACGCTCTCAAGTATCGTTTCCCTGCTCATCATTTCCCTGCAAAACCACTAGGCGAGCAATCCTCAGTTGACACAATCCGCAGAGGCGGTTTCAAAAGAGAGCATCATGAGTTCCTCCAGCGTGAAACCAGGCGAGCCGGGCGGCGCAGGCGAGCAGACTTCGCCGCGCCGGCGAGTGCGGCTCGCCTACTTGGTAAGCCACCCGATCCAGTACCAGACCCCCTTGCTGCGCCGCATCGCGCTCGAGCCGGAGATCGACCTGACGGTCTTTTTCGGGTCAGACTTCTCCGTGCGCGGCTACAAGGATGAAGGCTTTGGGGTAGACGTCAAGTGGGACATTCCGCTGCTTGAAGGGTACAAATATGAGTTTCTCCCCGTCGTGCGCGATCGAGGCACCGAAGGCCTGCTGACCCCCATCAGCGCCGGGCTCACCGCGCGTCTGGCCGGGCGGGCGGGCGGGCCTGCGTTCGACCTGCTGTGGGTGCATGGGTACGCGACCGTCAACCAGATGCACGGCATCCTCGCGGCCCGCATGCTGGGCATTCCGGTGCTCATCCGGTCGGACTCTTCCTTGCGCGATCGCCCACGCGGCGGCCTCAAGCTCGCGGCGAAAACAGTCTTCTTCGCGATGCTGCGGCACCTGGTCGATGGCGTACTGGTGACCGGCACCCTGAATCGGCAATACTGGCGGCACTACCTGGGCGAGGGCTTTCCCTTGTTTCTGCTTCCCTACGCGGTCGATAATACCTGGTTCCAGGCCCGTGCCCGCGAGGCTGTAGCAGGGCGTACACAGCTCCAGGCCGAGCTTGGGCTCGAGCCGGGCCGCCCGGTCATCCTCTTTGCATCCAAGCTGCAGACGCGCAAGCATTGCGACGATCTTGTCTCCGCCTACGTACGGCTGCTCGCCGACGACTGGCAGGCAAAGGAGCCTTACCTGTTGATTGTGGGCGATGGCGAAGAACGCGCAGCACTCGAGCGGCAGGCGCAAGGCCTGGCCGGCATACGCTTCTGCGGATTTCGAAATCAAACCGAGATGCCGCGATTCTTCGATCTTGCCACGGTTTTCGTTCTACCAGCGCGGCACGAGCCCTGGGGGCTAATCGTAAACGAAGTAATGAACGCCGGCCGCGCCGTTATCGTAACTGACGATGTGGGCTGCCAGCCCGACCTGGTGACCGACGGCGTGGAAGGTTGTGTGTACCCCGTGCGCGATGTCGAAGCCCTCACCGCGGCGCTCGGATATGTGCTGCTCGAGCCCGGAAGAGCCGAAGCCATGGGCCAAGCCGCGCTCGCACGGATCGATCGTTGGAGCTTCGAACAGGACGTTCAAGGCCTGCGCGAAGCGGTGCGGCACCTGACTGGAAAACTGCCTGCCCTGCCGGCCGGGAAAGCCGACTGATGCCTGCTCCGAAACGCATTCTGCACATTATCGGTACGCTGGACCCCGCAGCTGGCGGCCCGTCTGAATCGGTGCGTGTGCTGCTCAGCTTTGGGCCGATCGGCTACACGGGCGAAGTCGTGACGCTCGACAGCCCCGGCGACGCATTTCTCCAGGACATTCCCTTCCCCGTCCATGCGCTGGGACCGGTCGACACCACCTACGGGTACAATCCCCGGCTCTATCGCTGGCTGCGGGAGAATCGTCACCGCTTCGACGGTGTAGTGGTGAACGGATTGTGGGTCTACTGCGGGCTGGCAACCTGGCTCGCCTTGCGCGGCAACACACCGTATGTGGTCTTCACGCACGGCATGCTGGACCCCTACTTCAAGCGCGCGTTCCCGCGTAAACATGCCAAAAAGTGGGTCTACTGGCTGCTTGCCGAGTACTGGATCCTACGCTCGGCGTACCGGGTCCTGTTCACCACGGCGGAAGAAAGCCGGCTGGCCGAGCAGAGCTTCTGGCTGCACCGCTGGAAGGGCTTTGTCGTGCCGTATGGCGCTCGGCGACCGCCCAAAGATCGCGACACGCTGCGCGAGGCTTTCTACGATCACCTCCCTGCCATGCGGAGCAAGCGCCTGATGCTGTTTCTAGGGCGCATCCACCACAAGAAAGGGTGCGACATGCTGGTGCGCGCCTTCGTCAAGCACGCCGCGCTCGACCCCGAGCTGCACCTGATGATGGCCGGGCCGGACCAGCAGGGCTGGAGCGCCGAGCTTGAAAAGATCGTTGCCGAGGCCGGACTGAGCCGGCGGGTACACTGGCCCGGCATGCTGCATGGCGAGGTGAAGTGGGGCGCTTTCTGCGCGAGTGAGGTGTTCATCCTGCCCTCGCACCAGGAGAATTTTGGCATCGCGGTGGCCGAGGCGCTGGGGTGCGGATGCCCGGTGCTGCTCGCGGACAAGGTGAACATAGCCCCGGAAATTGCCCAGGATGGTGCCGGGCTCATGCAGCCGGACAGCCAGGCGGGTACCGACGACCTTGTCAAGGCGTGGATGCTGATGCCGCCGGAGGATCGAGCGAAAATGGGCGCGCGGGCTCTAGAGACATTTGAAAAACGCTACGACATGCGCAAGAATGCCGTGACGATCATCCAGATGTTCGATACGGAAGAGCAGGAACGCAGCACGACCTGATTTTTATTGTCATTCCCGAAGGGAATCTGCAGTGGTCTTTGCCTGCGCTGCCGACGTACTCTCTACGACTGGCGCCGCAGCTTTGCCAACAAATCTGTGGGATGTACGGGCTTGGCGAGAATCTCAAATTCATGGCCTTGCGCGCGCGCCCGCTCCAGCAGGTCAGCGGTCGCGGCCTGGCCGGAGAAGAGCAGGATCTTGCAGTTGGGGCGCTTGGCCCGGGTAGCGATGGCGGCCTCGATACCGGTCATTCCGGTCATGATGACGTCGGAAATCAGCATGTCGGGCTCAAAGGTATCGAGCGACTCGATGGCCTTTTCGCCGCTATACACCGCGCGCGCCTCAAAGCCGGCCTGATTCAGGATGATGGCCAGCGTATTGGCAATAACCTGTTCGTCGTCGGCGACGAGAACACGCGGCTTGGACGGAGCAGCAACTACAGCTTCAGACATCACTTTTCCCCAGACTCGATGAGCTTGGCACAGCGGGATACACTCACGCCACACCTACCTAACCGTTATACCAGCAAAGCGCGTCCCACTTTATCTGCCAATCTGAACAAGTGCTTTTGTACGCCAGGTAACATTCAGGGCTGGAGCCGGTAACCCGCAGGCAGCCATGGCTGATGGTAGGTTAAGGTATGAAATTCGGTGTGCTGGTCTTTCCGGGCTCCAACTGCGATCACGACACCTACAACGTGCTGCGCAATGTGCTCGGCGCGCAGGCCACTTTGCTTTGGCATGCGTCAACCGATCTTGAGAGTTGCGATGCCATCCTGGTGCCTGGCGGCTTCGCCTACGGAGACTACCTGCGGACGGGCGCCATCGCCCGGTTCGCGCCCATCATGCAGCCGGTGAAGCGCTTTGCCGCGGGCGGCGGCCTGGTCATGGGTATCTGTAACGGCTTTCAGATTCTTACCGAGGCGGGCATGCTTCCGGGCGCGCTCATGCGCAATGCGAGCCAGCACTATATCTGCAGGCAGGTGCACCTGCGCGCCGAAACGGCCGAATCCCCGTTTACCCACGGCCTGCGCAAGGGCGAAGTGCTGCGCATGCCCATCGGCCACATGGAAGGCAACTACTTCTGCGACCAGGCGACGCTGGCGCAGTTGAACCGGCAGGATCGCGTCGCCTTCCGCTACGCAAGCGTAGACGGTGCAACCGAAGCCATGCACAACGCCAACGGGTCGCTCGAGAATATAGCCGGCGTCCTGAGTGAAGGCCGCAATGTGCTGGGCATGATGCCGCATCCCGACCGCTCGAGCGAGGCGCTGCTCGGCTCGGCGGACGGACTAAGGTTGTTTCAGGCGATGGCTGCGTCGCTGGTGGCCCAGGGCTCATGACGAAGGAGCTGCCGCAGTTACGGGAGCCACTGCACTTCCACCGCGCCTTTACAGCGACGCAGGCGGCTTTGCTGTGCGCCGGGTTTCTGCCGCGCGATATGGAGGACCGCTGGTTGCTCGACTACCGCGCACCGTGGCTCTACATGGCACGAAGCTGGACCGGCTTTGTGGTTTTCGGCCTGGAGTTGCAGCTGGACGACAGCGGCGCAACCGTGCGGTCCTCATGGGTCAGCCGCGATCCAGAGCAATACAGGTCGACTGACGCCGCCCATGATCGAGAGCAGCTAGGCAAGATCCTCGACGTGCTGCTGACCATGCTCGAAGCCCGACAGAACGCCGGGTGAAAATGGTAGTCTCACCGTTATGGTCGACATCCATCATCACCTGCTGTGGGGGCTCGACGACGGCGCCAAGGATCTGGAAACCTCGCTTGCCATGGCCAAAGCCGCTGCTGACGACGGCATCACGCATGTAGTCTGTACCCCCCACGCGAACGGACGCTACGCCTTTGAGCCAGCCGTGAATCAAGCAAAGGCCGCCGAGTTGCAGGCCCGGCTGGATGCCGAGGGGATCGCACTCAAGCTTGGCCTGGGCTGTGATTTTCACCTCTCCTACGACAACATTCTCGATGCCAAGGCAGACCCGATGCGCTTCAGCGTCAACGGCCGCGGCTACCTCATGGTCGAGATTCCCGATTACGGGATTCCCCCAGGCATGACCGAGACATTCTACGACTTGCAGCTCACCGGGCTTACCCCCGTGCTGACGCATCCGGAGCGCAACCCAACCCTGCAAGCCGATCAGACGAGACTTGGCGAATGGATGCGCGGCGGCGTCCTGGTGCAGGTGACGGCAGACTCCGTAACCGGCAAAATGGGCAAGACGGCAGAGCGCGTGGCGCACCAGTTGCTGGCCAAGCGCTGGGTCCATTTTCTCGCCACCGACGCCCACAACGTAAGCTCGCGGCCTCCACGCTTGAGCGAGGCTCGTGACGTGGTGGCCAAAAAGTACGGACGCCAGTATGCCGAAAGCCTGGTCAACACCAACCCGCGCGCCGTCTTCGAAGGCAAGCCGTTTGAACCGGTCGACGAGCCCGTTGGCCTGTACGCCGAGTTCAAGCCGCAGAGCTGGTTCAACCGCATGCTCGAAACCTTCAAAGGCTGAGGCGGCCGGGATAGCAGCCTCTTGTTGTCATTCCCGAAGGGAATCTGCGGTTGCTTGTTCTTCAAGCCCTCGCGCCCCCAGCAATGCCCTACAATCCCAGCCCACCATCCACCGCAAGCAGCTGCCCGGTAATAAAGCTGGGGCAAGTGGCAAAGAACAGCACAGCCGCCGCCACATCCGCAGCCGTACCGTTGCATCGCATGGGCGTCTTGCGGGCCAGCGCCTCGTACGCAGCATCGACCGAGTCCATTACGATCATGCCCGGCGCGACGCAATTGACAGAGATCTCCGGCGCCCACGCCTTGGCCATCGTCTGCGAGAGCATATGCAACGCGGCCTTTGAAGCGCAATAGTGGCCGTGCGTCGCCCACGGATGCATCCCGCCCAATGAGCCGATGTTGACGATGCGGCCATGGCTTGTGCGCAGCGCGGCATGAGCGGCTTTGGCCATCAGAAAAGGCCCCCGTGTGTTGGTCGCAAACATCTCGTCCCACTGTTCCGCCGTGATCTCTTCAAGCGGCACACTGGCGAATGCTCCGGCGTTGTTGACGAGGAGGTCCAACCGACCGAACTCGCGCAGCGTATCTGCCACCGCCTCGTCTACGCTTGCCGGCTGCCCCAGATCACAGGCAAACGCATGCGCACGGACCCCAAGCTCACGCATCCGGCCGCAAACCTCTTCGGCCTCCGGCTTGGAGTTCCGATAGGTGATCGCCACATCCGCACCCGCCCTTGCGAGCGAAAGCGCCAGTTCGCGGCCGATTCGTTGTGCGGCGCCGGTGATCAGCGCGACTTTGCCCGACAGCGACCCGTCGGCAATCACAACTGCGGAGGAACGCCCGACGGGTGGCCGGTCTGCTGATTCTGCGAGTTGCCAGGCGTCGCCCCGGGGTCGACCGGTGCCAGCGGGTTGGGGTCACTGGTGTGGTTCGTCGGCTGCGGGGCCTGAACCACCGGCGCGCTTGAAGGGTGGTTCGGCTCCTGCACCCCGGCCGGGCGATTCGATTCCTCGCCATGATGGTCCGCGTAGGTCGAAATCTGCGCCTGCGGGCGCAGCATCTTTACCTGGATATCCTGCTTGGGATCGGTCACCTGGTACTGGTGCGCGTAGGTTGCAAAGCCGTCCGCGATCACCTGCACGTCGAGCGCCGAGCCGATGGCGATCACGTCGATGCTGGCTTTGCCATCCTCGTTGGTCTTGACCTCGAGGTTGCCATCGTCCCTGCCGTCACGCACTTCGTGAAAGATGACGGCGGCGTTGGCGACCGGTTTGCCGTTGTAGCCCTTCAGCACTTCCACCTCGATATGCGACACCGGTGGCGGCGCCTTGTACTTGCGTCCGCGATACGTGCCGCTATCCTGCGCATGCACCGCGCCGACCGAAAGAACCGTGATGGAGGCTGCCAGAGCAAAGCGCGTCAAGTTGCGGAAGATCATGCCGAGATTCTAATCGTTTCCCTTGCCGCGGTCGAACTGCTTCCGTCGACTCGCCGATCTGCGCGTCATTCACTCACATTTCACACAGGCGGGTTGACAGCGTACGTTTGAGCGCATAGTCTTAGCAATCGAAGGGTGCGACTGCTAACCGAGTCTGCCCGAATGTTTATACCAAGCTTCAACAAGGAGATGTAAGTTATGGCATCAACGACGTTTACACCGTTGCACGACCGTATCCTGGTCAAGCGCACTGAAGAAGGCGAAACCATGCGTGGTGGAATCATCATCCCGGATTCGGCCAAGGAAAAGCCGATGCAGGGTGAGGTTGTGTCGGTCGGCAAGGGCAAATCGAACGATGAAGGCAAGGTGTTCCCGCTCGACGTAAAGGCCGGCGACACGATTCTATTCGGCAAGTATTCGGGCACCGAGATCAAGCTGGATGGCGACGACTTCCTGATCATGCGCGAAGAAGAAGTGCTCGGCATCGTCAGCAAGTAGTGCTTCGCACCGTTTTGGACCGCTTCGCGGTGAAGTACAACAACCAACTTTCTAGCTGAGATTCAGCACATGGAGTAGAGCATCATGGCAAAACAGATTCTGCACGGAGAAGATTCGCGTCAGGCAATCCTGCGCGGCGTAAATATCCTGGCCAATGCGGTCAAAGTGACCCTGGGACCGAAGGGCCGCAACGTTGTCATCGAGAAGAAATTCGGTTCGCCGACCATCACCAAGGACGGCGTGACCGTTGCCAAGGAGATCGAGCTGCAGGACGCGCTCGAGAACATGGGCGCGCAGATGGTGCGTGAGGTTGCGTCGAAGACCTCGGACGTGGCCGGCGACGGCACCACGACCGCGACCGTTCTGGCGCAGGCGATCTACCGCGAAGGCGTGAAGACCGTGGCCGCCGGCGCAAACCCGATGGCGCTGAAGCGCGGCATCGATAAGGCTGTCGAGGCCATTATCGGCAAGCGTAATGACCAGGGCGTTGTCATCGGCGGTGCGTTGAGCACGTTCTCGAAGCCGGTTTCGGGCGACATGATTGCGCAGGTCGGCACCATTTCGGCCAACTCGGACTCGCAGATCGGCACGATCATCGCCGAAGCGATGAACAAGGTCGGCAAGGACGGCGTGATCACGGTCGAAGAGTCGCGCACGATGGAGACGCAGCTGGATGTGGTCGAAGGTATGCAGTTCGACCGCGGCTACCTGTCGCCCTACTTCGTCACCGATGCCGAGCGCATGGAAGCGGCGCTCGAGAATCCGTACATCCTGATTTACGAGAAGAAGATCTCGTCGATGAAGGACCTGCTGCCCCTGCTCGAGCAGATTGCGCGGACGGCGAAGCCGCTCGTGATTATCGCCGAGGATGTAGACGGCGAAGCATTGGCAACTCTTGTTGTCAACAAGTTGCGCGGAACACTGAATGTAGCAGCTGTGAAGGCGCCTGGCTTTGGCGATCGTCGTAAGGCGATGCTCGAAGACATTGCGACGCTGACCGGCGGCAAGGCGATCACCGAGGATCTCGGCATCAAGCTCGAGGGCGTGAAGATCGAGGACCTGGGCACGGCCAAGCGCGTGACCATCGACAAGGACAACACGACCATCGTCGACGGTGGCGGTGAGGACGAGAAGATTGCCGGCCGCGTGAAGGAAATTCGCGCGCAGGTCGACAAGACCACCTCCGACTACGACCGTGAGAAGCTGCAGGAGCGTCTGGCCAAGCTGGTTGGCGGCGTTGCGGTGATCAAGGTCGGCGCGGCCACCGAGACCGAGATGAAGGAAAAGAAGGCACGCGTTGAAGATGCCATGCATGCGACGCGTGCGGCGGTTGAGGAAGGCATCGTCCCGGGCGGCGGCGTGGCGTTGATTCGCTGCTCGAAGGCTGTGGATGCGCTGATCCAGACGCTTGAAGGCGACGAGAAGATCGGCGCGAACATCATTCGCCGCGCGATCGAAGAGCCGCTGCGCATGATCGTTTCGAACGCGGGCGAAGAGGGCGCGGTCGTGATCGGCAAGATCCACGATTCGAACGAACCGAATTTCGGCTACAACGCCGGAACCGGCAAGTACGAGGACCTGGTGGCGGCCGGCGTGATCGACCCGACCAAGGTAACGCGGACGGCGCTGCAGAACGCGGCTTCGATTTCCGGGCTGATGCTGACGACCGAGGCGATGATCTCGGAAGTGCCGGAGAAGAAGGAAGCAGGCGGCGGCGGCCACTCACACGGTGGCGGCGGCGGGATGGAAGGCATGTACTAAAATTCGAGAAAGTGGTCCGGGCAACCGGGCCACTTTCTGTTTGAGGGTCTATATGGCGGAGCAGACAGACGAGACCGGCGCCGAACAGGCAACGGCTACGAAGCCCAAGGCTAAACCAAGGGTAAGAAACAGGAGAAAGACCTCGCCTGCTAAGGCAGCCAAACCTCGGGTCATTGTTCAGAACGACTCTAAGTATCCGCGGCATTCTTTAGAAAGTCTCTACGAGTCGCACGGGTTCTCTTAGAGCAAAATGCCGGTAAAGCTGCGACTGACAGAGAAGCCGCAGCCTACGCCAAAGTGACATACGCCGGACCGTTTACGGTTGAATTAGGCTCCGGCGTAAAGTATGGCCTGTTAGTGCGGCCCGCAACGGGTCAAGTTGAACCAAGCGAACTGGCTAAGAAGATTTTGCGGCCGCAGGCTCCGACCGATGCACTTGACGGTATGCGGCAGGCAATACTAAATGCGCCTGTCGTCAGCGATGTGTACAAGCACTATCGGGGAGAAAATCTTCCCGATACCGAATTCCTTGAAAATGCTCTTGTGGACAAGTTCACCGTCCCACGAGAAAAGGTAGGTGAGTTCCTCGCTATCCTAACGAGTTCACTCGAAACAGCTCGACTCTTAGAGAAAACACCATCGGGTAAAGAACGAGTCGTAGATGTCAGCCATGAGTTAGGAGCGACCGGCCAGAGCGATCTAAAGATCGCTAAAGACGCGAAGGACATGAAGATAAGTACTGGAGACATCTGTTTTGTCATGATGCCCTTCGCTGCACCAATTGGCTACCATTTCGAAAAGCTGTATGAACCCGCAATTAGGAAAGCTGGCTTATCCCCACTTCGTGCCGACAACGATATCTTTGGCACGGGCAAGATCATGGATCAGATATGGTCAGGTATCTCGATAGCGAAAGTTTTATTGTGCGAATTGACTGGCCGAAATGCCAATGTCTTCTATGAACTAGGGCTTGCACATGCTTCTAATAAGCCCGTTGTTCTCATCTCAAACAAGGAGGATGACGTTCCCTTCGATTTGAAGCATATTCGAGTTATCTACTATGACAAGGATGACCCTTTCTGGGGTGAGAAAGTGATCTCCAAGGTGGCCGAAAACATCCTTTCTGCAATCAAGAATCCGCAGGAAGCGACTTTCCGGGGTGTGTTGAAAGCGTGACCTGAACCAGCGTAGCATTTGACGTTCTTCTGGCTCATACAGCACATCGAGTCGGCCGCATGCCTTCTGTTAATCATGAGGACCCTCATTCGATGATACCGGGCGGTCGTCGTTGAGGGCTAGGAGATTAGCGAGGATTTGCTGGTGGTAAGGGTGGATGGCCAGCCGTAGGCGGCTAAGACGGTTTGGTCGAGGGTGCGGTGGGCGTTTTCGAGCCAGGCGCACTTGTTGGCGGCGCGGAGATTGTAGAGCTTGGTGAGGGTGCGGTCCTTTGAGGGCGGACTCCGAGGCTCCGGGTGCGTTGAGTTTGAGATTGCGGAGCTAACGTTACATAGCGGGTAGGCATCAGTGGGTATCACTCATCACCTTCTAACAGCAGATTTCCTGCTGGAATGACATAAGAGAGAGACAAGTTACTGACTTGGCTTGCGGCTGAGCGCTCCGGTGGACCATAGGGCCCAGGCTACCAGGACGGGTTGGAAGAAGAGGCGGGCGAAGCGTTTGCGGTCGGTGTCGAGACCGAAGGCGTTGCGGTGGTGGGTGTACTGGGCGATGTTGCCGGGGAAGATGGCGGTGAAGAACGCGCCGGCGATGCTGCCGACAAGCTTCTTGTGTTGCGGCAGGGCGACCAGTGCCGCACCCAGGCTGATTTCGGCGATGCCGGATTCTACAACGACGGTGTCGGGCGCGAGCGGCAGCCAGGATGGGACCTGCGCGCGAAAGGGCTTGCGGGCGACGGTGAGGTGCGCGGTGCCGGAAAAGATGAGGGTGAGGCCGAGGGCGATGCGGGCGGCGTCCTGGGCGGGGGTGGTTTCGGGTTGGGTCTCGGGCATGATTGGCTCCTGTGGGCTTCGATGCCTTTGGATGTCGTGGCGCAGCACCCACTCATCACGATAAGGCTGTGATGAATGGGGCACGGAGTGTTTCAAATGATTTAGGGCGTGGGGCCTTCACCGAGCCAGGTGCGGAAGTAGTCGGCGAGTTTGTGGTAGGCGTAGCGGGTCTGGGCGAGGCCTTCGGTGTCCCAGCCGTGCGGGGCGTTGGGCAGGGGGACGAGGGTGACGTCCTTACTCTGAAGGATGAGGCGCTGGGTGAGGGTGACGGAATCCTTGAAGAGCACGACCTGGTCGCGCATGCCCTGCAGGAGCATCAGGTGATCCTCGAGCCCGCCGGACTTGAGGAAGGCGGAGGATTTGGCGTACTGTTCCATGTGGTCCTGGGGGGCCATCATGGTGCGCATTTCGCCGGTAAGCGCGTGGAAGAGGCTGGTGGCCGGAGCGCCCGCAACCCCGGCCTTGTAGACGCCGGGATGCACGAAGAGCGAGGTGGTGGTGAGCAGGCCGCCGTAGCTCGAGCCCCAGATGCCGAGGCGTTGCGGGTCCACATAGCCGGTCGAGACGAGATAGCGGGTGGCGCTGTAGAGATCTTCCACGTCGACGCCGCCGTAATCCTGCGCGATGCGCTGGCGGAAGGCCTTGCCGTAGCCGGAGCTGCCGGAGATATCCACGTTGATGAGGACATAGCCCTGCTGGGCGAGGTACTGGTCGAGCCCCCAGGTGGGATGGAAGATGCGGCCGCCCCACTGGTTGTGTACGGTGTTGGAGTACACGGAACCGAGGATGGCGGGGTAGTGCTTGTGGGGGTCGAAGTTGGCCGGCAGGGTGAGGCGCGCATGCAGGCTAGTGCCGTCGTGGATGTTGGGAAAGTCGACGTAGTGCGCGGCAATCCAGTGGTATCGGTTGAACTCGGGCAGCGGTGAGTGGGTAAGCTGGCGGGGTTTGCTGCCGGGTGCGGTGGGTTGGAGATAGAGGTCGGGTGGAGTGAGGTCGTCAGAAAAGATGTCGGCGAGATAGCGGCCGTCGGGCGAGGCGACCGGGGTGTGGGTGCCGGCTGCCTGGGTGATCTGCCGGGATGGACCGCCTGCGAGCGGGACGCGGAAGACCTGGCGCTCCTCTGCCCTGCCCTGGTTGGTGACGGCTAAAAGGGATTTGTCCTGCGCGGAAAGCTCGGCGGAGAAGACGGCGAACTTGCCCGTGGTAAGGGGGCGCGGCGCGCCGCCCGTGAGCGGCTCGTAGAAGACCTGGTAGTCGTTTGCGTTCAGGTCGGAGGTGTAGACGATGCCGGTCCCATCCGGCGTAAAGGCGCTCCACCACTGGTCGGTCACGTTGCGCGGGTTTTTCTCTTCGACCAGCAGGGTGGGCTTGCCGGTCGCCGCGTCGACGAGCGAGAGGCGGCGGTCCTTGATGTAGAGGTCACTGCGATCGACGAGGAGAGTTCGAGAATCGGACGACCAGGAAACATCGTAGAAGAGATCCTGCGGATCGCCGCCGAGATCGGCCCACACGACCGGGCCACCAGCGGCGGAGAGGATGCCCAGGCGGCGGCGTTCAGCAGGCTCGCCGGGAAACGGCCGGCGCACTTCGGTGAGAGTAGTTTCGGGGGTCAGGTAGTCGGGGATGCCGCGCAGAGGCATAAGGCTGCGGTCGGCCTCAACGAAGGCAATGTGTGTGCCGTCGGATGACCAGTAGAACTCTTCGGCTCCCGCCGCCGGCTGGGTGGTGGCGTAGAGTTTTGTGGGATTGGTGCCGTGTTCGAGGTCCAGCGTGTACAACTCACCGGCGGCGGTTTCGAGCGCAAGGCTGCCACCACGAGGCGAGACAGCTATCTGAGCGATCGCGGGTAGACCGGCGGCCAGGGGTTCGGGGGCGTGGCCGGGCGCGAGCTGGAATAGCTTGCCATGGAGGAGAAAGTAAAGATGCCGGGCGTCCGGCGACCAGGCCAGGGCGGAGATGCCGTGATCGGTTTCGACGCGGGCCTGCTGCTCCAGCTTGGCGATGTCCGTGCCAGGCGCGGAAGGAAGCTGCGGCGCGGGCATGGAGGTGAGCCGGACAGGCTTGCCCTCCGGCACGTCCAAGACCCAGACATCGAGGAACGGCATGCCGGCGTCGTTCCACAGGAAGGCCAGGTGCTTGCTGTCCGGCGACCAGGCGGGCGCTTCGGGCTTCGTGCCGATGATCGATGGAAGCGAGTAGAGCCGGTCGAGCGTGAGGGTCCGGGCGGGCTGCGCAGGGAGCACACCGGAAGAGGCTCCAGCGGCGAGTACAAGAAGCAGGCATGGAAGCTTGGACAACGAGTTCCCTCCTGATGAGCTGGGTGAAGTCCTCAGTGTATAGGAGAGTGGCGTCCCACTCATCGCGAAGAAGCTGCAATGAATGGGACACATATTTGCAAAGCGGCAAGAAAAAGCCCACATCTCGGTGGAGATGTGGGCGTTTAGGTGAGGCGGGTTCTACTGCAAGCTGGCCGTCGTCGCCGGAGATTCCTGGTTGCCCGGACGGACTTCATCCGGATGCCGCCACTTAAGCTTCGGCACGGTGCTGTCTACCTTGAGCTGCAGCAGGTGCTCGCGTCCCTTGACGTTAGCCGGCGCGTTGAAGGTGGCGATGTAGGTTTCCGAAATAGCGGCGGAGAACTGCTTGAAGAATGGGGTAAGCGAAACAGGGTTGAAGCTGCCCTGGTAGTACGATTCGCCGCCGGTGGCCTGGGCGACCTGCTCCAGATAGCTCTGGCCGGAGAGCGAGCCGCGGCCGCCGCCAAAGCCTGCGTCGCGGTAGTAGATGGAGGAAACGGCTACGCCGGCGCGCTGGGCATCGACGATTGCGGTCTGGACGTAGGGGCTGTCCTGGTTGATGAGCGAGGTAGAACCGTTGTAGGGATCGACGCCGTTGGTGATCATCATGACAAAGCGCGCCTTATGCAGCGGGCTTCCGCCTTCTTCGTCACCGGGCCAGTGCTTGACGAAGTCTGACAGGCAGAAGTAGGGGCTGGCCGAAACGCCCGCGATCCCGGTCGGAATGCGGATCTTGGCTGCGGCGGCTTCGTGGTCGGTTGTAAACGGGACGACGGTCTCGACGCGGCCGTTGTCCATATAGCCGACCATCAGTTCGGTGGCAGGCGGAAGAGTGCTTGCAAACGCGCGCAGGTCGTTGAGCTGCACACCGGCCGAGCGGGAGAGACCGTCGTCGATCAGCAACGCCACCTGGGTGTTGGCCGGAGTTACCTGGGCAAACGAGGTCAGGGCGGTGGCGCGATCGTTCAGCTTGAGCGTGAGCGCGGTTGCGGTGGGCAGGATGTTCTGCTTCGAATCCGGACGCACCAGGGCCTGGGTGGAAAGGGTGTCCTCCTGCGCGTGAGCCTGGGCGGCGAATGGCAGCAGGAACAGGGTGAGGGGAAGAATGCGGGATAGCTTCATGTCGTCTTTACCTTCTGGTAGTTAGACGTTTTCGCGGGTCAGGGGTTGCGTTTTCTTCATTCGCCGCCGAGCCGGATGCGCAGGCCGGTGCGGATGAGAAAGGGCGTCGACGTGTAGCCGATCGGCGCGATATGCCGGTTGTCAAACAGGTTGGTGAGCTGGGTGAGGACGGTGACGTGGCGGGTGAGATTGTAGGTGGCCGAGGCATCCATTTGCGTGTAGCCGGGCGAAAGATTTCGGTTGGGCAGCAGCAGCCCGGGCGTCTGGAGCAGGTTGGTCGAGTCGTCTGACCGGCCAGCCAGGGCGGCTTTGAGGCTCGCGGTAAGCTTGCGGCCGTTGTACGTGGCGGTGGCAAAGCCGGTGTTGGGCGGGCGGTAAAAAGGACGTGCCCCGGCAAGCGCGGAAAGGGCTCCGATAGGCAGCAGCGGAAAGGCCGGGTTGAAGCTGGGGGAGGTGGCGGATTGCTCCACCAACGCGGCCAGGTAGGTGTAACCGCCGGTAAGCACAAGCGTGGCTTTAGGCTGGTAAAGCAGCGTGGACTCTAAGCCCTGGGTGCGGTAGGCCAGGCTTTGCGACACTGTCGCCGGGAATGTAATGGGTGCAATCGGCTCGAACTCGTGCGCGAACTGGTTGTGAAAGTAGCCGGCGTGCAGGGTGAGCTTGCGCGCAAGAATGGCCTGATCGACCGAAGCCTCGGCGGTGCGGCTGTGAGGCGGGGTAGACGTGGCTTCCGCAAGACTGGTCTCGCGCAGACCGGTAGCCAGGGCAAGGTGCAGCGTGGTGCCGCGGAACCTGCGTGGGCCGGGCCGCACCGGCGCGTAGCTGAGCCCGAGCCGCGGAGCGCCGGTGGTGCCGAGCGTCGGGCTGTGATCGAGAAAGCCGGAGGCCTGATAGAAGACGCGGTGGCGGAACTCGCCCGAGAAGCCGAGGGCTCCGGAAAAATGATGGCGCTCGAGCGTGAATTTGCTTTGCGGAAGGATGTCGGCGGCGCGTTCATCCTGGTAGCGCAGCGTGAGCAACGGCGTGAGCCAGGGCTTGAAGGGCCGGTCGGTCTGGTAGCTGACCTCGTCGCGATTGGTGGCGCTGTCGTCGTGCGCGGGCAGCATGGGCAGCGCAGCCACCCCGGTGACGCTGTAGCCGTTCGCGCCCGTGATGGTGACGGGCAACCCAGTGGCGGGCATGGTGAATATGTCGAGGTCGGCGCGTTTGCGGGCCAGCCCGTAGCTTGCGATGTTGTGCCAGTCGCCTGCCGTGCGCGTCTCGAAGCTGAAGCTGGCGTATGTGTTGGCGGAGGTGAGCTTTCCCATCGGCGGCAGGTTGTAGAAGTCGAGGGGCGGGGTGAAGGTGGTGGCGGAAATGTCGCGCCGGGCCGTGGCGCGCAGGCTAGTGGCGCTGGAAATGTGGTAGCCCAGGTTGGCGGCGCCGGAGGCGAGATGGTAGGGCGAGGCGTGGGTGTCGTCGTTCGAGGTGTCGAAGCGCGAGAGGTCTGCGAAGAAATCGGCGCGCGCGGGAGAAGCGCTGACTGCGAGCTCATTGCGGTAAGTGCCCAGCGCTCCCGCGTCGCCTGTGTACGTGAGCGCGGGCCGCACACTTGGGGCTTGCGGCGTGTGCAGCGCGAGCACGCCGGCCTGGCTATCCAGCTGCTCGAGCGGGTTGGGGCCGGGCAGGATTTCCACCGTCGGGGTTGCGTTTGTAGAGGCCAGACCGGTTGCCGAAAGTGTCGCAAGATTGAACCCGCCGCCCAGAACTTCGATCGCCAGACCGTCGAGCGTCACCTTGGTCGCCTGTGGGCCCGCGCCGCGCAGATACAAGGCAGCCGGGGTGCCCGTCTGGCCCTGCTGCACCAGGAAGACGCTGGAGTTCGGCGCAAGGTCGGGCAGGACATCCGCCTGCGTGAGCAGCTGGCTTGGGCTAAGCTGCGCCACCGCCGACGCAAGCTGCGCCAGGGGCGTCTCGCGCCGTGTAGCCGCGCTTGTTGTCTGGGGCGTGATCGCCGCGGCATTCAAAGCGATTTCGCGCAGCACCAGGTCGGTGCGGCCGGCGTAAAAAGCCGGGCCGATCTGCGGGGCCAGCGCGGTCGACAGGGCGGAAGGCGAGGTGAGCAGCACAAAGCGGCCGCCGAACTCGCTGCGCACCTCGAACGCCCCGTCGGGCCCGGCAATTGTATCGGCCACGCTGCGTGCGCCGCCGTTGAGTCGGATCAGCTGCACGCGCGCTCCCGGGGCCGGTGCTCCCAGGGCAGACGTCACATGGCCTCGCACGACAGCCGCATGGGCAGGCAGCGCGGCGGCAATTAGAGCCAGAGCGAAGCGGCGAGTCATCTGTTCAGCATAGCGGGTGCGACCCATCGCGGGTGCGACAAGCGAGGGGTCTGCACCGCCGCGGCCAGAAGACTGGTGCGCTGGTTCCAGTGGAAGCTTCAGGGCATCAGCAGAATCTTGCCGGTCGTCTTGCGCCCAGCCAGGTCGATCTGAGCCTGTGCCGCTTCCGCCAATGGATAGGTGTGGCCGATGCGCAGGTTCAGCGATCCATCCGCAACCCAGCGGAAGATGTCGCGCGAACGCTGCTCCAGATCTTCACGCGTGAAGATAAAGTCTTTGAGCGTGGGCCGCGTCACATAGAGCGAGCCCATGGTCGAAAGGCGAATCAGATCGAAGGGAGGCACCGGTCCTGAGGCTCCGCCGAAAAGCACCAGAGTGCCGCGCCGGCACAGGCATTGCAGCGACTGCTCAAACGTCGTCTTCCCCACGGAATCGTAGACGACGGGCAAGCCCTCCCCACCGGTAATCTGCTTTACCCGCGCCACCAGGTCCTCCTGCGTGTAGAGGATCACGTCGTCCGCTCCGGCAGCGCGGGCGAGCGCCGCTTTTTCTTCGGTCGAGACTGTAGTAATTACCCTCGCGCCAAGCCGCTTAGCGATCTGGATCAGCAGCAGCCCCGTGCCTCCCGCGCCGGCATGGATCAGCACACGGTCGCCAAACTGCGGGACGAAGCAGGCATACAGCAGGTAGTGCGCGGTCATGCCCTGCAGGATGGCCGCCGCGGCCTGCTCGAACGAGAGCGCATCCGGAATGGGCACCACCGAGGCCGCGGCTGCGAGCGCCATATCGGCGTAGGTGCCGGTGCTTGCTGGAGCCATGCCGCACCACGCGACACGATCGCCTGCGCGCAGGTTGCCGACGCCCTCGCCCACGCCTGCAATGACGCCGGCAGCCTCCTGGCCGAGGATGAAGGGCAGGGGCGCGGGGTATCGTCCTTCGCGCACATACGTGTCGATAAAGTTGACGCCTGAGGCTTCGATCTTGACCAGCACCTGTCCCGGGCCGGGCGTCGGGTCTACGAGAGTGACAAGCTTCAGGACTTCAGGGCCGCCGGTTTGCTCCATCTGGATCGCATGCATAGCCGGGATGCTAGATTGAGGGTCTGCGGGATGGCAAGGGAAAAAGTGCGGATGCGGATAAGACGGACAAAACGGATAAGAACGGATCAGGCGATGAGAACTCTGGTGCTTACCCTGCTGGTGACGGTTGGGTTCCTGGGGTCGGCTTTTGCGCAGGAGTCGCTGCGCTGGAAGGCTGAGGCCGCGCGCGTGACCATTCTGCGCGACGACTGGGGCATCGCGCATGTGCACGGACACACCGATGCGGATGCGGTCTTCGGCATGATCTACGCGCAGTGCGAAGACGACTTTAATCGTGTCGAGATGAACTACCTTACTTCCCTCGGACGCGTGGCTGAGGCGGAAGGCGAATCCGCTCTCTGGCAGGACCTGCGGCAGAGGCTCTTTATCGATCCTGAAGAGCTGAAGAAAGAGTATGCAAGCTCGCCCGCATGGCTGAAAAAGCTTATGGATGCCTGGGCGGACGGGATCAACTTCTATCTCGCTATCCATCCGGAGACCAAGGCGAAGGTATTGACACGCTTCGAGCCCTGGATGGCGCTTTCCTTCACGGAAGGAAGCATCGGCGGCGACATCGAACGGGTGGATCTGAAGCAGTTACAGACCTACTATGACAAGGCACTTTCAGGCACTGTGCATGCTTCAAAGCTCGAGGAGCAAAAAGAAACGGAGCCAGGCGGTTCAAACGGGATCGCCATTGCGCCTAAGCTGACAAAGAATGGGCACGCCTTACTTCTCATCAATCCGCATACCTCCTTCTTTTTTCGCAGTGAGTTACAAATGTCAAGCGATGAAGGGCTCAACGCCTACGGGGCAGTTACCTGGGGTCAGTTCTTTATCTATCAGGGCTTCAACGATCGCGTTGGCTGGATGCATACTTCGAGCGGCGTGGATGCCGTAGACGAGTTTCGAGAATATCCTGAGATCGTTCCGGAACAGGGTTTGATGTACCGGTACGGAAACACCAATCGCGAGCCACTTCGCAAGTCGATTACACTGCGGGTCAAGACGCCGGGTGGCATGGCGCAACAAAGCTTTCAAACTCTTGCTACGGAGCATGGGCCTCTTGTTCGGCGGGAGCAGGATGGAAGCGAGATCTCCATCAAACTGATGCAGCGCCACATAGCAGCATTGGAGCAGAGTTACTTACGCACCAAGTCCCGTAACTACGCAGACTATAAAAAGACGATGGAGTTGATGGCTAACTCCTCCAACAACACCGTCTATGCCGATGCCGACGGAACCATAGCCTACTGGCATGGCGACTTTATTCCGCGCCGCGACCCGAAATTCGACTACACCAGGCCGGTGGATGGAAGTAACCCTGCGACCGACTGGCACGGGCTGCTCAGGCTGAACGAAGTGCCGCAGCTCAAGAACCCGGCCAGCGGATGGCTCTTCAACGTCAATGACTCCCCGTGGAATGGTGCCGGCGCAAGCTCGCTGAAGCAGGCCGACTTCCCTGCCTATGTCGAACGCGGCGTTGAGAGCGCCCGCGGCGTGCATGCCGTGAAACTGCTTACCGACGCAAGCGGCTGGACGCCCGAGACCCTGCGCGCCGCGGCCTACGACGGCTACCTGCCATGGTTCGCGAGAACCCTGCCCGCCCTGTTGAAAGCCTGGGATGCCCTGCCTCCAGGCTCCGCGCTGAAGCTGAAGCTGCAGCCCCAGATCACCCTGCTGCGCGCCTGGGATGACCGCTGGGCTGCCGATTCGGTCGCCACGTCGGTCGCGGTTTTCTGGGGCACCGAGGTGATGAAGACAGCCGCCGCTCCTGCCCGCGAGGCAAAGCTGCCAAGCGAAGACTGGGTGGCCGCCAACATGCCCCCTGATCGCCTGCTCGCGGCACTCGAAATCGCCATTGGCCGGCTGCAGACCGACTTCGGCAAGTGGCAGACGCCCTGGGGAGAGATCAATCGCTTTGAACGCCTGACCGGCGACATCGTGCAGCCCTTCGACGACGCCGGCGCGTCCATCCCGGTGCCCTTCGTCTCGAGCCTCTGGGGCTCGCTCGCGTCGTTCGGCGCCAAGCCCTGGCCCGGCACCAGGAAGTGGTACGGCACCAGCGGCAACAGCTTCGTCGCGATCGTCGAGTTCGGCCCCAGGGTCCATGCAGTTGCGGTCACGGCCGGAGGCGAAAGCGGCCATCCCGCCTCACCACATTTCGACGACGAAGCCAGCCAATATGCCCAGGGCAATCTGCGCGAAGTTTACTTCTATCCCGAGCAGCTGAAGGGGCACACGGAACGAACCTACAGGCCAGGCGAGTAAGATAAACTACAAGCGAGGTGATCGAAATGGCAGCTTTACCGCAGAGCGTGTTTACCGCCCTTGAAGGAAACTTTCGCACCTTTGGCGAGGACGGTCCGCTCTACGAGGTACTCGGTCATGCAAGCCGATCCTCCGAAGGAGAGGACTTGATCGCTATTCGCGTCCTGGATAGCGGGGAGACACTCAACTACCGCCTCGATCGCCTCTTGGCTGACCCGGAGGCCAAGTAGTGTTTGCCGTAGCTTTCGACTTTGTTGTCGCCGACGCAGAGCGCTACCATCCGAAAGGAATGACCCAGGCCTATCGTGAAACGGGCGAGGTACTTGGGCGCTTCGGCTTCCGCCGCAAGCAAGGCAGCGTCTACCTGACCGAAGACGAAAACCTGGTGAACCTGATGAACGCCATGCTGGCGCTTAGATCGCTTCCCTGGTTCCCCAAGGTCGTGCGCGATGTACGGGCCTTTCGGGTGGAACAGTGGTCTGACTTCACCGGTTTCATGAAGACGCCTTAGCAGGCAGGCAAGCTTCAGGTCGGCTTCGTCACTAACATCGATGCCGCAGAGCGATGCGCCACTTCTTTCAAAGATCAAATGCTGGTGCGCGAAAACGCAACGCGCCGGCATGCCACCGCTGATAAACGTTTCCGCCTCTCGCTTGCAGCACAAGCATCGTCACAGCGGCCTACACGTTGAACTTGAAGAAGAGAATGTCGCCGTCCTTGACCACGTATTCCTTGCCTTCCGACTTCAGCAGACCGGCTTCTTTTACGGCCTGCTCGCTACCCAGCCGGAATAGATCCGCGCAAGCGTAGCAATCAGCCTTGATAAAGCCGCGCTCAAAGTCCGAGTGGATCACGCCGGCTGCGCCCGGAGCCTTGGTGCCGCGCTTGATCGTCCACGCCCGCACCTCCTGCACGCCCGAAGTAAAGTAGGTGATCAGGCCAAGCAGTTTGTAGGCCGCGTGGATCAGGCGGTTCAAGCCAGGCTCCGCAAGCCCCGCGGACTCCAGAAACTCAGCACGGTCGTCCGGTGCAAGCTGCGCGATTTCGGCTTCGATCGCGCCGCAAATGCGCACCACCTCGGCCTTCTCTTCGCCCGCGCGCTGCTCCACCAGCTTTGTATATTCGTTGCCATCCGCAATGCCCTCTTCGTCCACGTTGGCGACGTACAGCATGGGCTTCATGGTGATCAGAAAAAGCTCGCGCGCGGCCAGCCGTTCGTCGTCCGTCAGGTCGGCGGTGCGTGCAGGTTTGCCTGCGTTCAGCGCCTCCAGCAGCTTCCTGCAGGCCTCGGCTTCGGTCTTCTGCGCGGCCGTGGCAGACTGGCTCTTGGCCGCCTTCTCCGCCTTCACACTGCGCTTTTCTACCGTGTCCAGATCGGCCAGCAGGAGTTCCGTGTTGATGACGTCGATGTCGTCGAGCGGCGAAACCTTGCCCGCCACGTGGATCACTTCGGGATCGTGAAAGCAGCGCACAACATGCAGAATCGCGTCCGTCTGGCGAATATGCGAAAGAAACTGATTGCCCAGGCCTTCGCCCTTGCTCGCGCCTTCCACAATGCCGGCGATGTCGACAAATTCCATGGTCGTCGGCACAATCGAGTTCGGCTTCACCATGCTGACGATGCGGTCCATGCGCGCGTCCGGCACAGCCACCACGCCTACGTTGGGATCGATGGTGCAAAATGGATAATTGGCGGCCTGCGCTTCGGCAGAGGTAAGGGCGTTGAAGATAGTGGATTTACCTACGTTGGGCAGGCCGACGATTCCGACATTCAAGGGCATGGCTCTAGTTTCTCACGGGTATCCACCGCCCAGACCCGCTGCCCGGTGCGACAATCAAGGTTGAGCCATGCGCCGCCTTCTACCCACACTCTTCCTGCTTACCGGCTGCGGCTACCATGCCGTAGGCTCGGCCGGCCATCTGCCCGCGCAGGTGCGCACCCTGGCCGTGCCCATCTTCGCCACCAACACCACATCGTTCCACACCGAAACCGCCTTCACCGAGGCCATCATCCGCGAGTTTGACACCCGCACCCGCTACCGCATCCTGCAAACCGACAGCAAGGACGCCGACGCCACGCTCACCGGCACCATCCTGTCTGAAACCTCGTCGCCCCTGACCTATGACTCGAATTCCGGCCAGACTTCCTCCTACCTTGTTACCGTCACGGCCAGGGTCACGCTCACCGCGCACGACGGCCGCGTGCTCTACCGCAACGACGCCCTCGCCTACCACGAGCAGTACCAGTCCACCCAGGATGTCACCAGCTTTCTCCAGGAAAACGGTCCCGCCGTCCAGCGTCTCGCCCACAACTTCGCCCAGACCCTCGTCTCGGATATCCTGGAGTCCTTCTGAACCTTCGCACCAATCCGGGTGCCCCAGGTCTCGCGTCTGAGACCTGGGTGGGAGCACCGCGTCGGCCCACGGAGTCCAACTGATGCCCACCCTAAAAACCTTTGCACCCAGCGCCCGCAGCTTTCAGCAGGTAGACCGCTTCCTCGCCGAGATTGCCTCACCCAATCTCAAGCCGGGCTACGTCCTGGCCGGCGACGAGGCCTTCCTCTACCAACGGTGCCGCGCCGGCGTCCTCGCCACCCTCGCGCCTGCCGACACGCGCGACTTTTGCCTGCACGACCTCGACCTCGCCGAGACTTCCATCTTCGAAATCCTCGACCGCGCCCAGACTCCATCGCTCATGGCACCCTTCCAAGTCTTCTTCGTTCGCGGCCTCAAAGCCCTGTACGGCCGCGGTGCCAAAAAGGAGGAGTTTGCGGCGCTCGAAGCCTACGGCCGCCGTTCCAACCCCCAAGCTGTCCTCATCTTTATCGCCGACCATCTCCACCTGCCCACCGACCTGCGCCGTATGGACATGCAGGACAAGGAGCGGTTCGACCGCATCCGCGAGACGCTCGGCGACTGGTGCGGCCTCGTCGAGCTCGCCCAGGTCTCCGAAGAAGACGCCGTCCGCTGGTTGACCGAGAGCGCCAGTGCGCGCAACGTGCTGTTCGACCAGGATGCCGCCCGCGAGCTCGTCGATGCGCTTGGCGCGGACATGCTTCTGGTGGCCAGCGAGTTCGAAAAGCTGAGTCTCTACGTCCAGGGCAAGCAGTTTCAAGTGACTCAGATTCCCATCCTGTCTCCCGGCTACACGCCGCTCCCACCGCCGCGCATCACCCTCGGCGATGTGGAAACCATGGTCGTCGCGGCCAAGCAACGCAGCCTCTACGAGCTCACTGACGCCATCTCTCGCCGCGACCGCCCGGCCGCGCTGGCCCTGCTGCATGGCCTGCTCAACGCCTCCGATGGCGGCGAGGATTCAGCGATCGGCCACCTCTACATGCTCGCCCGCACCTTCCGCCAGATGCTCATCATCCTTGAGAAAAACGTACGCGACTCCCGTGCCATCTGGGGCGTCCTGTGGCAAGGCTTCCGCATGCCCCCCTTCGCCGCCGAAGACCTCATCCGCCAGGCCCGCCGCTACAAATCCCGCGCAGCCCTCACCCGCGCCCTGCGCCAGATCGCCCGCGCCGACCTCGAAATCCGCAGCTCGCCGGCCGACAAGCGCCTGGTGCTTGAGCGCCTCGTCCTCGCCCTCGCCACCGACCCAAAACCCACAACCTACGACCCAAATCCCCAATTTGCCATGGAGCTTTAGCGGACGCTTCTTGTTGTCATCCGCACAGGGAATCTGCGGTTGTTCTTGATGTCGTAAGTCTCGCCGCTCACCCACAAGAACCCCCAGCCCCCAGCCCCGCATCTCACCGGCGATGAAACACATCCACGCCGCTATCCTCCTCACCTCCTTCGCTGTCTCCGCAGCAGCCCAGCAAAACCACACCGCCCGCCTCAATCCCGCCTCAGCCGATACCCCCTTTGGCACCCTCGAAGTCGTCGCCACCTTCCCGGGTCCCATGCCCGAGGGCGTCACGGTCTCGCGCACCAACCGCATCTTCGTCAACTTCGCCCGCTGGGGTGACGACGTCCCCTTCACCGTCGCCGAGCTCATCAACGGCAAAGCCGTAGCCTACCCGTCCGAGGCCATCAACGACTGGCCTGGCCGAACCTTGCCCAATCCCAGCGCCTTTCATGACGAGGCCGCCGACCAGACCCACCTCGTCTCCGTGCAGTCCGTCGTCGTCGATCCAAGCGGCGGCAGCAACGGAGCAGGCCGTCTCTGGCTCCTCGATACCGGCGCGCCGCTACTCAAGAACACCGTACCCGGCGGCCCCAAGCTCGTCTGCATCGATCTCGCCACCAACCAGGTCGTCAAGACAATCCTCATCCCGCCCGCAGTAGCCGGCACCAACACCTACCTCAACGACGTCCGCTTCGATCTCACCGCAGGCAATCACGGCCCGCAAGACCCACAAACCGCGGTCGGCAGCCGGCCCGTGCTCGACCCCAACAAGCCCGCCGCAGACCCCGCCCATCCCACCGCCGAGCGCACTCCCGGCCAGCCCGCGCAAGGCCCGGAAATCTTCGGCACTGCTTACATCACCGATTCGTCCTCCGAAGGTCCAAACGCGATCATCGTCGTCGATCTCGCCACCGGCAAGAGCATGCGCCGCCTCAACCAGCACTCCAGCACCTTGTCCGAAGACCAGTTCCTCATGTTCGCCGAAGCCAAACCCGTCTACATGACCGCCCCCAACCACCCCCCCAAAGCCGTCAACTTCGCCGCCGACGGGATCGCCATCTCGGCCGACGGCAAAACCCTCTACTACTGCCCCATCAACGGCACCAAGCTCTACGCGGTCTCGACCGACATGCTCCGCGACCCGTCAAAGTCCGACGCCCAGGTCGCCGCCACCGTCCGCATCGTCACCGGCAAAATGCCGTCCGACGGCCTCGAATCTGACGCCGCCGGCAACGTCTACATGACCGACCCCGTCACCGACTCCATCCACCGCTGGAGCCCCATCACCGGCCTCACCGAAACCCTCGTCCACGACCCCCGCCTGGTCTGGCCCGACACCATGTCCCTCGCCGACGATGGCTTCCTCTACGTCACCTCCAACCAGCTCAACCGCCAGCCCACCATGCACAACGGCCAGGACCAGCGCGTAAAGCCCTACGCCCTCTTCCGCCTGCAAACCGGCCAAAAACCCGTCCGCCTGCAGTAGCCTCCGCTGGTGCCTTCCGGGGAGACTCACGTTATGAGTCTTCTTGTTTTATCGACCCTACAATTCAGGACGG
Source organism: uncultured Granulicella sp. (assembly GCA_964282835.1). GTDB lineage: Bacteria > Acidobacteriota > Terriglobia > Terriglobales > Acidobacteriaceae > Edaphobacter. Next base: position 1,770,703 of record OZ196157.1, on the reverse strand, counting down.
AGTCCCTCGTGGTGGAACTATACTCCCACCATGCGTGTCCTCTGCCTGCTTTTCCTTTTGGCTTTGCTTTCTCCCGCCGTGGCACAAAATCCAGATACTACCCCCACTCTGTTCACCTTTGGGCTTCCCAACCATCCCGGCCGCCTTCACTTCGACGCGCCTGGCTTCACAATCACGGAGGCATCCGCCAAGTCTTCCGGTTCCGAGTTCGGGCTGCGTGGCGGAGACAAGACCACGGCCGCCCATCTGCTCGCCTTCCTCTTTTTAGCCACGGCAGATGCTCCCATGAACAGCGAGAAATGTCGTGATCTTGTGCTTGGCCACGACAAAGTCATCTCGCCTGTTCTGCTTACCATGCCACATCCAGGCACTCCCATTGCCTTGGCACAGTACACACGCGGAGACGTTACTGCTGTGCGTGCTTTTGCGGCCCAGGGCGACCTCTGCGTCGACATTGAATTCAGCACAAAGCTGCCCGGCAATCCCTCGACCCCTCAGGTCAAAGCCATTCTGCAATCCCTACAGTTCGACCCCGGCCTGCCGTCCGCCTTTCCCGAACTCTTCGAATACGCAACCGTACTCTTTGAGCACCAGGATCCTGTCAATGCCGCACCCATCTATGCCAAAGCTCTTACTATGCTTCCGGCTGACGATCCGGGCCACAAATGGGCGCGTGTCACGACCGATCAGGCTTCCATGTCCTACGGAATGGCGGGCGATCTTGTCCGCAGTCGTGCCATCAACGAAGTGGCCATCAAGTCTGATCCTGACTACCCGCTCTACTACTACAATCTTGCATGTGCAGACGCGGAATCGAGTAACGCGCAGGCCGCTCGTGTGCATCTGGAGCAAGCCTTCGCTCGCAAGGCCAACACCCTTCCCGGCGAATCCATGCCCGATCCAACCAAAGACGATTCCATCCTCAAGCTGCAGAGCAACAAAGCCTTTTGGGACTTCGTGCAAACGCTGAGCAGAAAAGAACTCACACCCGCAAAACAGCCAGCGGATACTCCCACAAGTCTCGGTCCCCTGTAACGAGAACCATCTCCTCCACGATTGCCTGCGCCACCATCATCCGGTCGAAAGGGTCACGATGCAATAACGGCAGCCCGCGTAGAGTCGGCAGGTATTTCTAGCTTAACGTGAGTTCTTCGATTCCGTAAACTCCATAATGCGGCGCAGGTTCACCGCCCCAGGTAGCTTGCCCACTGTCTGCTTGGTTACGACTTCCCAGAGCGCAATTATGCTTATATATAGCCGCGCTGATGGGGCCTGCAGCGTTCGCAAGACTTCTAGGGGGATGCGCTTAACTTGTGGGTCGAGCCATACTCCTGTGTTTATATCCAGCAGGTAATCAGACACTCTTATTAGTCCACAGCACTTAGAGCTTTGAACATATCCGGGGACAGATCATCCTCCCACCCAGGAGGAAACGAAATATCTCCCATCACTTTCTGCCCAAACACCCGATGTGGCGTCGGGGCGGACTCTACAACAGCCACCAGCTTCACCGCCGCGCACCCTTCCCGCTCGATCACGATCTCTTCCCCGCGATCCACCCTCTCCATCAACTCCGGCAAATCTTCCTGTGCTTCCTGCATGGCCACGATGCTTGCCATCGGAACCTCCGTATACTGCTCAACAACGCCAGTATAGAACGCGTTCCGCATCGAACTCACAAAGCAGGCCCACACACATGCTCGACAAATTCTGGGACGCCCGCACCTTCCGCATCCTCTTCACCGCGCTCCTCTTCGCCGTGGTGCTGCTCTTTCTGCACCGCGCGCGCGGCACCCTCACGCTCTTCCTCTTCTCCGTCCTGTTCGCCTATTTTCTTGAGCCCCTGGTGGCCCGGCTCGAGGTGCCCGTTCACAATCGCCTGGGCGCCATCGCCATTGTTTACGCCATGCTGGCCGTCCTCACGGCCGTCCTAATCATCCTGCTCGGCCCCCGCTTCGCCCAGGAGGCCCGGCAGCTCGCCACCTCCATGCCTGCGCTCGCCGATCAGGCGCAGTCCGGCCAGCTTCTGCACCAGGTCGGCGACCGCCATCACCTCAGCTCTGCCCACCAGCAGCAGTTGCAGCATTTCTTCGTCAGCCACAAAACCGCGATGATGGCGTATGCCGCCGACCTCGCCACTCACCTAGAAACACCGCTCTCGCATCTCTGGTGGATCATCCTGATCCCCATCCTCAGCTTCTTCTTCCTCTCTTCCGCGCCCGATGTCGCCGTCGCCATCGTCGATCTCGGCAAGACCCACGACGAAAAAGGCACCCTCGCGGCCATCGTGGCCGACGTCAACCTGATGCTCGGCAGCTACATTCGCGCGCAACTCATCCTGGCCGCCCTCACCGCCGTGATCCTCACCGGCGTCATCGCGCTCATGCGCGTTCCCTACGCGTTCATCCTCGGCCCCGTCGCCGGCCTGTGCGAGCTCGTGCCCTTCCTCGGCCCGGCCGTCGCCTCCGCCCTCATCTGGGGCCTAGCCATCCTCATGGGCTACGATCACGTCGGCTGGCTCTTCTTCACGCTCGGCGCCTGGCGCGTCATGCAGGATTACGTCAACGCCCCGCGCATTATGGGCCGCCAGCTTGAGATGCCGCCTCTCCTCACCATCTTCGGCGTACTCGCCGGCGGCGAAATCGGCGGCGTCATCGGCGCCCTTGTCGCCGTCCCAGCGGTCGCCATCCTGCGCATCCTCTGGCGCCGGCTCGCCAACGAAGATATCCCCAACTCACCGGCAATGCCGCAGCTGCGCGTCAGCCAGCTGCCCGATAAGCCCAGGTAGTATCTCGGGGTCCGGAGCCGGCATCTACTCCTCACAATGTCTGCTCCAGCATCTCCTCCCCCTCAGCACGGTGTGCTCCGTTCCCTTGGCTTGGGGCTCATCACGGGCGCGGCCGATGACGACTGCTCTGCCATCGGCACCTACGCGCAGGCCGGTGCGCAGCTCGGCTACAAAGCCCTTTGGACCGCGCCCGTCACGCTCCCCATGATGGTCGCGGTCGTCTATCTCTCGGCCAAGCTCGGCCAGGTCACGGGCCAGGGTCTCTTCTGTGTGCTACGAGCCAACTACTCAAAATGGTTCCTCTACACCATCCTCGCCGGCGTCGTGGTCGGCAACATCATCGAGGCTGGTGCCGATCTCGGCGGCATGGCCGCGGCCGTCGGCATCCTCCTCCACATCCCGCAGTGGTCGATCGTGCTGGGCATTACCGCGCTGGTCCTCGTCCTGCAGATCTGGGGTTCTTACGGCTTCATCCGCAATCTCTTTCGCGTGTTGGCCATGTCATTGCTGGCCTACGTCATCTCCGCTTTCCTGGCCCATCCCAACCTGGCCCAGGTCGCCCGCGGCACCCTCGTCCCCAGCCTGCATTTCGATCGCGACTCCCTCGCTATCATGGTCGCCATCATCGGCACTTCACTTTCGGCCTACCTCTACACCTGGCAATCGAACGAAGAGGTCGAGGAGAAGGTAGCGGCCGGCAAACGCACCCTGCGCCAGCGTCGCGGCACCACAGACGCCGCTCTCCGCACCTCGCTCTGGGATGTCATTTTCGGTATGCTCTTCTCGAACGTCGTCATGTACTTCATCATCCTGGCGACGGCCGCTACCCTCTTCGTTGCCGGCCATCACACCATCGATACCGCCACCGACGCCGCTCAGTCCCTTGCCCCGCTTGCCGGCCGAGCCGCCGGGCTGCTGTTCACCTTCGGCATCATCGGCGTCGGCTTCCTCGCCGTCCCGGTTATGACGACGGGTGCGGCCTACGACCTGTGCCAGACCACCGGCTGGCGCAACGGTCTGCACTACAAACCCGCTCAAGCCAAACTCTTCTACGCCGCCATCACCCTCTTCACCCTGGCCGCGATGGGCATCAATTTTGCCGGCATCAACCCGATGCATGCGCTGGTCGTCGCCGGCATCGTCCAGGGCTTTTCCACCCCACCCCTCATGCTGCTCATCATGGTCGTCACCAACAACAAGCGCATCATGGGCGAGCGCACCAACGGGCTCGCCATCAATCTTCTCGGCTGGCTCACCACCGCCATCATCTTCGCCGCGTCGCTGTGCCTCGCCTGGAGCTTCCTACGCCACTAGAAGAGGCAAATGAGGTGACAGCGTGCTTCGGCTTTGATTTCTTGTTGTCATCCCGCAGGGATCAGCGGTTGCTCTTGCCGTTCTCTCCACACTGGCGGCGTTCCCTCTAAAGCAGCACCGCCGCCCCATACTGCGCCATCATCGGGTCTACCGTCACCAGCGTAAGGCCTTCATGCAGAGCCTGCGCTGCCAGCATGCGATCAAACGGATCGCCATGCAACCTTGGCAACTGCGCCGCTCGTTCCGCATGGGCAATCGTCACCGGAAGCTCAATAAAGCCGAAGCGCTCCAGTAACACTGACACAGATGAGTTCATTTGTAGCTTGCCCTTGGCACACTTGATTCCAAGTTCCCAGGCAGTCGCAGCACTTACGTAGATGGTGTTACTCCGATCGCTCATCGCGCTTCGTTGCCCTGCAGAGAGCAGATGCACTTCCTTATCCCAGCGCAGGAGCGCGTGGGAATCCAAAAGCAGTCTTTGCGCTTCTACAGTCCCCACTCCGCCAGTTCCTCCTCCGTCATGGGGTCAAAACAATCCGGCGCCATGTAAGTCACGCCCAGAACATTCTGACCCCCCACCCGAGGCTCAAGACGGCTTTCTGGCGTCGCTTGCGATAGCATTCGGATGGCGGGTCTCCCTTCGCGTTGTATAACAATTTCTTCTCCGCTCTCCACGCGCGCGAGCAACTCACCCAGGTGTTCCTGAAGTTCCGACACAGCCACAAAGCTCGCCATCGCCGCCTCCTACTCAGCAGTATAGGCTCGCCGGACATCCTGCTTGCGGAATCAAGTCAGCAAGTCGTTTTCCACAAGCAAACCTTGTCAACCCCCAACCATCACAAAACCCGCGCCAGTCCTGCAAACAAAATTGGCGTACTTCCTGGCGCAAGCCCGTAAAATAGAAGTATAGGCATAAGGCCCCGCATTGTGCGGGGCCTTTACTTTGTTCGTCAACCTGTCTATCAGCCAGAAACACCGCGTCTGTCTCCAGGATATCAGCCCCAGCTTCCACCCAGGTCCGCAGACTCCGCATACTCAGGTCCGGACCTAACCATAATCGTTTGAAGAATTTAGGAACGAAGTACCCAGGGGGTGGGGGTACCCCACCTGCTACCATCGAAAGCGACATCATGCCAGAAACCACCGTCCCCATCCGCGTCCGCATTGCCCCCTCGCCCACCGGCGACCCGCACGTCGGCACTGCCTACATCGGCCTCTTAAACTTCATCTACGCCAAGCAACGCCAAGGCCAATTCGTCCTGCGCATCGAAGATACCGACCGCGCCCGCTTCGTCGCCACCTCCGAGCAGCAGATCTTCGATTCGCTCCACTGGCTCGGTCTCACCTGGGATGAAGGCCCCGATGTCGGCGGCCCTTATGGTCCCTACCGCCAGTCCGAACGCACCGACATCTACCGCGAGCACGTTCAAATTCTGCTCGAAAACGGCAGCGCCTACCGCAGCTACGAGACCGCTGAAGAGCTCGAAGCCATGCGTAAATCGCAGCTCGCCGCCAAGCTGCCGCCGCGCTACAACGGAGCCCACCGCGAGCTTACCGCGGAGCAGATCGCCGCTTTCGAGTCCGAAGGCCGCCCAGCGGTAATCCGCCTCAAAGTCCCCGTAGAAGGCGAGACCAGCTTCCGTGACGAACTGCGCGGCGACATCAAGTTCTCGCACAACAACGTCGACGACCAGGTCCTCCTCAAGTCCGACGGCTTCCCCACCTACCACCTTGCCAACGTCGTCGACGACCACCTTATGCACATCACCGACGTCATCCGCGCCGAAGAGTGGATCAGCTCCACCCCCAAGCATGTGCTGCTCTACAAGGCCTTCGGCTGGGATGTGCCGCGCTTCTGGCACATGCCCCTGCTGCGCAACATCGACAAGAGCAAAATCTCCAAGCGCAAAAATCCCGTGTCGCTCATCTATTACCAGCAGGCGGGCTTTCTTCCGCAAGCCATGCTCAACTTCCTCGGCCTGATGGGCGGCGGCATGCCCGCTCCGACCGAGAAGAACGACACTGCGGAAATCTTCGATCTGCCAAAGATGCTTGAGCAGTTTGACTTCGCCAGGATTTCCCTCGGCGGCCCCGTCTTCGATCTCGTCAAGCTCAAGTGGCTCAACGGTGAATACCTGCGCAAGCTCTCGCCCGAAGCTTTTTTCGCCGAGCTGCGCCGCACCATCTTTTCAGACGATTACCTCGGCCGCATCGCTCCCCTCCTCCAGACTCGCATCGAGACGCTCGCCCAGGTGGGCGACATCGCCGACTTCTTCTTCCGCGACGAAGTCACTCCCACCCAGGAAGTCTTCCTGCCCAAAAAGCGCACGCTCGAAGAGACCCTCGCCTTTACCACCGATCTGCTCGCCGCGCTCGAACCTGCCGACTGGACGCACGACGGAATTGACGCCGCCGTGCGCGCTGCGGGTACAGCCAAAGAGTGGTCGGTGAAGGAGAACTTTATGCTGCTGCGTGCCATCCTGACCGGCTCCACGCAGTCGCCGCCGCTGCTCGAAAGCCTGGAGGTCTTCGGCAAGGCGCGCTCGCTCGACCGTATCCGCCGCTTTCTCGCCCGCGAATCCAAACCTAAACGCTAAGCGCATGGTTCCCCTGTCTTCCTTTGTTGTCATTCCCGCAGGGAATCTGCTGTTGTCTTTCCATTGTCACCAAGGATTCAAGCGAGCATCCAATCAGCAGAGGATCCACCATGCAAGGAAGAATCATCACCGCCGCCTTCACCCTGAGCCTTACCACGCTACTGTTCGCCGCTGCGCCCGCCTCGCAGGCGGACAAGGATTTCGTCGCCAAGGTATCGCAGGGAGGCCTGTACGAAGTGGAGGCCGGCAAGGTCGCCACCCTGAAAGGCACAACGCCCGTCATCAAGAACTTCGGCACGCTCGAAGCGCACGACCATGAAGGCGTAAACGCTGCCCTCAAGCACATCGCCGCCCAGACAGGCGTATCGATCAAACCCGGCCTCAACCCGGAGTTTACCGACCGGCTCAACAAGCTGAAGGCCGTGCCCGCAGACCAGTTCGACGCGTACTACGTCAACGATATGAAGCAGATTCACACCAAGGATGAAGGCCTGTTCGTCGACGAGTCCAAGGCCGGCTCCGCTGCCTACCAGCCGTTCGCGCACGATACCGCAATCCTCGTCAACGCGCACCTGGGCTGGCTGAATACGCTGTAGAGGAAAAGCAGATCCCTTCGGGAGGACAACAAACGACTTTGTAGCGGATCATTAGAGGAAGTACCCACCCATTACTTCGCCGTAAACACCACATCCACCGGCAGCGTTTTCGGCGGGTAACAAGCCGCATTGTTGCATGCCTGGTACACCAGCGCCCCCTTCAACTCGTGCTCCCCCGAGGACGCGATGACCGGCAACCGCACCACAAAGTCGCCCGCATACACATCCAGCTTTTCGCCTGGATCGAGCGCAAAGCTGAAGCTGCTGCCGGCCGGATACTCCGCCTCCGCAAGCTTCACGCCGGTCTCCGCGCCTAACTGCACCTTCGTCGGCAGCAGCAGTTCCGACTTGGGCAAATGTGAATTCACGTGGTATCCAGGCAGCACGCGGAAATGCAGTTCCAGCACACTGCGCTTCCCTGCCGCAATCACCTGCTGCTCGGAGTCATAGGCGACGTACTGCTTCACCTTCACCGGAAGAGCTCCAAGATCTACGCTCTGCGCAGCACCCAGGGGCGCCGCGCACACAAGCACCAGCGCGGCCGCCCTCACTGCCCCGCCGGTGAAGCAAGCAGCTTCCGGATGTTCGCTTCGATCTCATCCTTGCCGCCCGAATCGGCACTCATTCCCGCGGTTTCGAGCATGACCTTGCCATCGCGGCCCACATAAAACGACTCCGGCAGGTAGTTCACGCCGCCGTACGCTTCCTCCACCTTGCTATCCACCAGCAGCACCGGGTAGGTGACGCCGAGCTTCTTTGCCGTCGATTCGATCGCCGGCTTGGCCGCATCGTCGGCCGCCAAACCGAGGATCACAAGGTCCGCATACTTCTTGTGAAACTCTTCGAACCACGGCATTTCGAGCTTGCAAGGCGCGCACCAGGTAGCCCAGAAGTTCACCAGCACGGGCTTGCCCTTGTAATCGGCCAGCGAAACCTTTTTGCCGTCCAGATCGACCAGCGTAAACGTGGGCGCGACCTTGCCCTCGAGCGCCGGCGTCGGCCCACCATCCTGACCGGGGTCGCCGCCAGCCTTCGCTTCCGGCATCGACATTGCGTGGCTCGCGCTTGCCTCCTGCATGGCCAGCTTGCGCTGCCGATTGTTATGGACCCCGGCCCAAACCAGCAAAGCCACGACCAGGATCGTCGCCCCAACCACCAAACCGCTGCGCATGCTTGAGTTCACTTCGTCTCCCGTGCTCTTACCGTAGGACTCCAGTCTATAGCCAAAGGTACGCGCCAAAGGTACGGCGGCCAGTCCCCAGGACGAGCCGCTCTGCTAGCATCGTGAACGTCGCAACCATCAAGCCAGGCCCATGTTGACCGACCCGCAAAACCCGTCGCAGTTCGTCCGTGTAGAAGCCGACGCGCTGCACCAGCTGGCCGCCCGGCTGGACGCCGCCATGCAGCCCGCGCTCGAGCACACGCTTACCCTGCTGGCCGCCTGCACCGCGGCCGGCCGGCGCGTGTTCGTCACAGGCATCGGCAAGTCGGGCATCATCGCACGCAAGATTGCCGCCACGCTTACCTCAACCGGAACCCCGTCCGCATTCCTGCATCCGGTCGAGGCGCTGCATGGCGATCTTGGCGCAGTCTGCGAGGGCGACGTGCTACTGGCGTTGTCGTACTCGGGCGAGACCGATGAGCTGCTGCGGCTGCTGCCCGCAATCGAGCGGCTCGGCGTCTCCATCGTCGCCTTTACCGGCTGTCTCTCCTCCACGCTCGCCTCGGTTGCGACGGTCGTGCTCGATACCAGCGTCAGCGCCGAAGCGTGCCACAACAATCTCGCGCCGACGGCCTCGACCACCGTGATGCTTGCACTCGGCGACGCACTGGCATTGGAGCTGAGCCGCCGCTCCGGCTTCCGCCCGCAGCATTTTGCCGACCTGCACCCCGGTGGAAGGCTGGGCCGCAAGCTGGCCCGGGTAAGAGACCTGATGCACACCGGCGACAAGCTGCCGCAAGTAAGCCCGGCGACGCAGATGCCGGCCGTGATCCACGAGATGTCGGACAAGAAGCTCGGCATGACGACCGTGCTCAGCACAGACGCCGGGCACGCCCTGGCAGGCATCATTTCAGATGGCGACCTGCGCCGCCTGCTCGAACGTGTCGGCCCCGATGCGTTACTGCAAACGGCGGGCGACATGATGAACTCCGCCCCGGTCACCATTGCTCCGGACGCGTTTGCGAGCGAGGCGCTACTGCTGATGGAGCAGAAGAAGATTACCTCGCTGGTGGTTGTCGAGCGAGGCCTGGTGCAGGGGATTGTTCACCTGCATGACCTTTGGCAACACAGCACTGCGTAGCGACTCCGGACAAGTTGTTGACGTTGTGGAGTCAAGGAAGGCAACCGCAGATTCCCTGCGGGAATGACAACAAGGAGCACCAAGGGAGACGCTTTGCTAGTAGTCACGGCCGATGATCTGGTCGTACTTGGCGCGCACGAGGTGGTAACACTCGCAGGCTTTGGCTTCGAGGCCGGGCCTGTCTACGATGCGAATCTTGCCGCGCGTATAGTCGATCAACTTGCTGCGCTGCAGTTGTCCTGCGGCTACGGTGACGGTGGCACGGCGCGAACCCAGCATCTGGGCGAGGAACTCCTGGGTGAGCGAAAGGACATCCGACTGCATGCGGTCGCTTGCCGAAAGCAGCCAGCGTGACATGCGCGCCTCCACCGGGTGCAGCCGGTTGCACAGCACCGACTGACTCATCTGCACCATCTGGAGGTAAAAGAATTGATGGACGAGCTCCATAAAGCGGCCGCCCTTGAGGAACTCCTCACGCACGATGCCCGAGCGGATGCGAAAGCCCGAACCCGGCCCCTGCATGATGACCGAATGGCCGAACTGCTTTTGCCCCAGCAGGGCGCAGAAGCCGGCCAGGCCTTCGCGTCCGATCACGCCCACTTCCACCGATTCACCCCGGCCCGTAAGCGCGTCGACCGAGATCAATCCCGACACCGGAAAGTAGATGTGGTCGACATGCTCGTTCGGGTCCGAGAGCTGCATGCCGAGCGGCATTTCCACCGGTACCAGCGAGCGGGCCAGGGCTCGAAACTGCTCCTCCGGCATCTGCGAAAGAATGAGGTTGCGCGGTCTTGGGGTTTCAGGGCGCAGCGGCCGCGTAGTATCCAAAAGGGCGTTTCCTTTATGACGGCGAAGACCCCCGGCAGCGTTGATAAAGCCACGCTGCTCAACGGGAGAATGGTCCTGCTCGATTCCTTGAAGCTACGCGTTTTGTGCAAACGAGTCTGTCGTCCACAATACAAAGTTGGCACTTTTAGCGGCAAGTCAGAGACCCACGTGCAAACTTGCGGATCGCTTGAATCGCCCGCCCGGTAGAATGAAAAGAGTCAGCTTCGTCTCCGCACAAAGCGGCCAGGAAGGCACGTTATTTCCATGCATCGGTGGTCGAAACTTTTCATCCCGACTCTGCGCGAAGCACCCGCGGACGCTGAGGTAGCCAGCCACAAGCTGCTGCTGCGTGCGGGCTATGTACGCCAGCTGGGCGCGGGTATTTACTCGTACCTTTTCCTTGGCCAGCGCTCTATCAACAAGATCATCGCCATCATCCGCGAAGAGATGGATTCAATCGGCCAGGAGTTCCTGCTCCCTACCCTGCACCCGCGCGAGTTGTGGGAAGAATCCGGGCGCTGGACGGGCATGGGCGACAACATGTTTCGCCTGACCGATCGCAAGGGCGCCGAGCTTGCCCTGGGCATGACCCATGAAGAGGTGATGACCTCGATTGCGCGCAACGAGCTGCGAAGCTACAAGCAGCTGCCGCAGATCTGGTACCAGATCCAGACCAAGTTCCGCGACGAGCCCAGGCCGAAATCCGGCCTGCTGCGTGTGCGCCAGTTCCTGATGAAGGACAGCTATTCGTTCGATCTGGATGAGGCCGGCCTGGACCGAAGCTACGACGCGCACGACCGCGTTTATCGCCAGATTTTTACGCGCTGCGGGCTCGAGTTCGTGGCCGTCGAAGCGGACTCGGGCGCGATGGGCGGGTCGCAGTCGCAGGAGTTTATGGTCTACACCGAGGCCGGCGAAGATCTGATCGCCTCGAGTCCTTCCGGCTACGCGGCGAACCTTGAAAAAGCCACCAGTGTGCTGGCTCCCGTGCCTGATCTTGAGCCTACCGGGGACGGCCTGCCCGAGCTCGTCTCCACGCCAGGCAAGGCGTCCATTGCTGATGTCACCGCCTTCTTCGGCATACAAGCCTCGCAGGATATCAAGTGCGTCGCGTTCATGGGTGAGACTGTCGCGGCCGGACCTGCGCGTCCGGTCGTCGCCTTCCTGCGCGGCGATCACCAGGTGAACGAAACCAAGTTGAACGGAGTGGCTGGCACCGCCGAGCTGCGGCCGATGACGCCCGAAGAGCTGGCCCTGCATATTGGCGGGCCGGCGGGCTTTCTGGGGCCCATCGGGATCGCGGAGGTGATGACGCAGGGCTCGCTCAACGGCCTGAACTCGGGCAAGGCGCTCGACAAGCTGAAGGGTGTCTCGCGCGAGAACGCCGCGGAAGGCTTGAAGACGATCGTCGTCATGGATAAGGGTCTCGAAGGCCGCAGCAACCTTGTCGCCGGCGCCAACCAGCTGGACATGCACTTCCGCAATGTGACGCCCGGCCGCGACTTCACCCCGACCCTCATCGCCGATATCCGCAACATCAACGAGGGCGAACTGGATCCTGTCGGCCGGCAGCCCATGCGTTTGGGCAAGGCGGTCGAGATCGGCCACATCTTCAAGCTCGGCTACAAGTATTCGAAGTCTATGGGCGCTACGGTGCTGAACCGCGACGGCAAGGAAGTGACGCCGATCATGGGCTCATACGGTATCGGCGTCGAGCGCATCCTGACGGCCGCCATCGAGACCAGCGCCGCGCAGCATGGCGGCGAGGCCTACGCGCTGCCCGCGGCCATTGCGCCGTTCCAGGTCATCGTCACCATCACCAACGTGAAGGAGCAGCTGCTGGTCGACGCCGGAGAAAAGATTGCCGCTGCGCTGGACGCCGCGGGTCTGGATGTTCTGCTCGACGATCGCGACGAGCGGGCCGGTGTCAAGTTTAAGGATGCCGACCTGATCGGTGTTCCCTACCGGATCGCCGTCGGCAAGAAGCTGGTGGATGGCCAGGTGGAGTTGCTGGACCGCCTGCAGGATAAGACGACCGATGTCGCTATAGACGACGTGGCCGGCGCCTTGCGCGCAGCCATGCAGGCAAGCGCCAGGATGGATGCATAAGCCATGCCCGTCAAACTAAAGCTCGGCCCCAACGCGCCCAAGATTGGCTTCTTTTCGCACGTCTTCCGCCTGCTGCTTGTGCTTGTGCTCTTCTGCGTGCTGGTGGGCGCGGGCGTATTTGCCTACTACTACCACGTGTACCAGCAGGTGGTGGACGACCGGCTCGCAGCCGGACCGCTGTTCGCTTCGGTCGCCCAGATCTATGCGGCCCCGCGCGAGGTGCGCGTCGGCCAGCACCTGACGATCCCGGCCATTGCGGCAGACCTGCACTCGGCCGGCTACAACGTAAACCCGCAGATGGGCACCTACGACCTGCGCGACAATGCCATCCTCATCAAACCGGGGCCGCAATCGTACCTGGCTTCCGATGGCGCGACGATCAGCTCTGACGGCGGAGCCATCTCGTCCATTACGGCCGAGAACGGAGTCGCGCTGCAAGGCTACAAGCTGGAGCCGCAGCTGATTACCGCGCTTTCCGAAGACAAGAATCGTACCAAGCGCCGGCTGGTCACGTTCGACCAAATACCGCCGCGCATGGTCGAAGCGGTGACCGCGATTGAAGACCGCCGCTTCTTCGAGCATGGCGGCGTCAACTACCTGCGCACCGCCAAGTGCGCCTACCAGGACCTGATGTCGCACGAAAAGGAGTGCGGCGGGTCCACGATCACGCAGCAACTTGCACGCGGCTTCTTCCTTTCCCCAGAGAAGAAGTACTCGCGCAAGCTGCGCGAAATCATGATTACGTACCAGCTGGAAAGCCGCTTTTCGAAGCACCAAATTTTCGAAATGTACGCCAACCAGATTAACCTCGGCCAGCGTGGCTCCTTTGCCGTGAACGGTTTCGGCGAGGCCGCGCAGGCCTTCTTCGGCAAGGATCTTTCCCGGCTCGATACAGCCGAGTTCGCTCTGCTTGCGGGCACCATCCAGTCGCCCAACCGGTTGAACCCCTACCGCCATCCGGACCGCGCCATCGAACGGCGCAACGTCGTGCTGGACACCATGGTCGAGACCGGTGCCCTTACTGAAAACGAGGCGATCCGCGCCAAAGCCGAACAGCTGCACCTCGCGCCGGCCAATGTGGACGCGTCCGAGGCGCCCTACTTTGTCGATCTCGTGCACGAGCAGCTGGTGCAGCGGCTGGGCGATAACCTGAACAACCAGTCGCTGCGCATCTACACGTCGCTCGATCCCGAGCTGCAGCGCGCCGCGTCAGAAGCCGTCGACGCGGGCATGCGCAATGTCGACGAGATGGTGCGCAAGGCGCACGGCAGGAAAGCCGATCCTGTCACCTATCCGCAGGTGGCGCTGGTGGCGCTCGATCCGCATACGGGCCAGATTCTTGCCTTGGTGGGAGGCCGCAATTACGGCACCTCGCAGCTGAACCACGCCACGTCAGAGCGGCCGACCGGCTCCATCTTCAAGCCGTTCGTCTACGCCACGGCCTACAACACGTCGCTGAATGGTATGTCGCTTGGCGAAGGCGGCGTCTTCACCGCGGTCACGCGGATCAACGATAGCCCGCAGGATTTCGGCACCAACGGCCAGTCTTACATCCCCGGCAACTTCGAAAAAGGCGAGTTTCCCGGCATGGTCACGGCTGCCGACGCGCTGGCGCACTCGCTCAACATCGCCACGATCGCGCTAGCCCAAAAGGTTGGCTACGAGAATGTAGCCGCGCTGGGCCGCGCCGCGGGCATCGTGTCCGCGCGGGCCACGCCTTCGGTGGCGATCGGCACCTACAGCGCGACGCCGATCGATATGGCCGGCGCCTACACGCTGTTCGCCAACGGGGGCGTGCTGCTCAGCCCGTGGATGCTCGCCAGTGTGCGCAATCGAAGCGGCGATGTGGTGGCCGATTTTGCCCCGGTGGCCAAGCAGGTGCTCGACCCGCGCGTGGCCTACCTGACGCAGTCTCTGCTGCAGGGCGTGATGTCTCGCGGCACGGCAGCCGCGGTGCGCACGCACGGCTTTACGGCTCCGGCTGCGGGCAAGACGGGCACCTCGCACGACGCCTGGTTCGCCGGCTACTCGTCGAACCTGCTTTGTATCGTGTGGATCGGCAACGACGACTACACCGACATCAAGCTGCAGGGTGCTCTGGCCGCCGCGCCGCTCTGGGCCGAGTTCATGAACCGCGCCATCCGCCTGCCACAATATAGCGACATGCACGACTTCACGAAGCCGGCCGGCGTCAGCGACGTGCGCATCGACAAGGCCTCGAACCTGCCGGCGGATAGCTCCTGCCCCAACGACTACACGGCTGCCTTCCTGGACGGCACAGTGCCGGGCAGCACCTGCTCGCGCATGGGCGAGTCAACCCAAACCATCATCGAGCAGATGCCGGGCACAACCGTTCCGGCGCCCCCGCAACCCTGAGGTTTGTTAGAATAGAAGATGCGCCGGGATGGTGGAATTGGCAGACGCAGCGGACTCAAAATCCGCCGAGGGTAACCTCGTGGGGGTTCGACCCCCCCTCCCGGCACCAAGATAAGTTATACAAAATGAATAAGTTGCCAAGACAAAAGCCTCTCAGCCTGAGAGGCTTTTTCATTTCCGAAAGTGCTGGTGCCGGTTGATACCTAATTTGCTAATTTGGATCAGGAGGCGTGGGAGATGCCTAGGAGATCAACCAAGAAGGAGCGCGGAGTCTTCGAGAAAGACCCAGGATCTGACATCTGGGTGGATTCGCTACACCATCGATGGGCGTGAGCGGCGCGAGAAGGTTGGTCGCAAGAAGGACGCCAGCGACCTTTACAAGATTCGCAAGGCCGATGCCCTGCGCGGCGTGAAGCTGCCGAACAACATGAAGAGCAAGGGAGTGAAGTTCGAGGCACTCGGCAAGCACGCGCTTGAGTGGTACATCGAGCATGGCCGGAAGGACATCAAGAACTTGCGCATCCGGATAAACATCATCCTCAAAGATTTCGGTGATCGCGTCGCGGACGAAATCAAGCCCTCTGAGATTGACGCCTGGTGAAGGGACACGACTGGTCTCCAGGACCAAGAACCGCTACAAGAACGTCTTCGGCAAAACGTTCAAGATCGCGTACGCTGACGGAAAGGTTTCGAGCAACCCCGCCCGGTTGGTTGAGCAACGCCCTGAGAAGAATGCGCGCCTTCGATTCTTGTCAGCCGACGAGGAACTGAGACTTCGCGACGCGATCTTGAAGCGCTGTCCGCAACACATGCAGGAGTTGGACATTGGGCTGAATACTGGCATGCGTAAGGCGAGCAATACAGCCTTGCATGGTCCCAGGTATCTTTCCGGCGCAAGCGCATTCTGCTCGAAGAGACGAAGAACGGTAGCAGCCGTGAGATACCGATGAACAAGTCCTGTATCGCCGCGATGGAAGCGCTCTTTGAGAACCGGCCTCACGAAGGTCGAGCGTGCCAGTCGAAGTACGGAAAAGACCTGAACGACTCCCGTTCTTGGTTTGACCTATGCATCAAGGACGCGGGAATCCAAAACTTCATGTGGCATTGTCTTCGGCACACGTTTATTAGTCGCCTCGTCACGGCCGGAGTCGATTGAGAACAGCCCAGGAACTAGCAGGACATAAGACAATCTCAATGACGGTTCGGTACGCCCACCTGGCTCCTGAACATAATCAGGCGGCAATCGAGAAGCTTGATTTGCTGAAGCATTGAGAGCAGAAACTGAAAGGCGCGCGCGGTAGCCGGATCTTGAGAAGCCGCTCGCGGCCTAACCGGCCAGACGCTCAGGATGATCTCCGCGAGAGAAACGTCGAAGGTCGGAGGTCGGAATCAGGACCCGTGCTCGAATCCGCCGTGTCGTTAGCTGCTTATTTGCGACCAAGTAGTCCAACGCTCTGCAACTGATTGACAGCATTGACGCCGCTTCTTCTCTGCCGACAAGCAGCTTTTCCTCAGGCGAAAGGGTGACTCTTCCGGGGCGCTTTCTCTCGGCGACGTTGATGTGATTCATGGCTGTACTCCGGGGCAAGACGATCTCGGTACGCCTGCCCATTCAGGTCCCAATACGGGTGCTTGGAGTGTCTAATGCCAAATCCGTATGTCTCCATACGTCAGGCGTATGGAGGAACGCCTCAATTTCAACAGCGCGCGATGGGGTTGCCTCGGAAAACAGCTCGGGAACCTACTTGTATAACGCCTTCGATTGACAACGCATCCTAAGACTCACGCATCAACTGAGCGCGCACGCTACGGCCCGCCGACTATAGCCAAAAAGGTTGGTGCAATCATGTATGAGGGCCCTGAGTTCCGCCATCTCACTCACTTCATCGCTCTGGCCGAGGAGTGCAACTTCGGCAGAGCGGCGGCGAAAATCCACACCACACAGCCAAACCTCACTCGTTCCACGCTTGCCACTCTCACTCCCGAGGGCTACGCTCCTGCCGCCATCGTTGAAACCAGCCCCGGTAGCGGCACCGCAGTGCCGTGGGTCACGCAATGGGCAGAGGTCGTTCGCCGGCACTCACGGGTCCGATAAGGGTCCAGTATTGTTCCTTGGTGTTCCCAATATGGTTGGCTAATCTGCTCTCCGGTCAAACCCGCAGCCGGCCCCTGCGATGATCAACAGCCATCTGGTCTATCGATATATTACACAAGGTGTAATACATGCCATGAGGCGATTTTTATGACCGGACTCGCACTGGAAACCGTCCGCAAGCGTCAGGGTGTCTCTCAGGTCCAGGCAGCGAAGCTCCTCGGGCTTTCGCAGTCCATGCTTTCCCACATGGAGACCGGAAAGAGGAATATCAGCCTTGAAGTGGCGCAGCGAGCAGCAGAGGTCCTTGGTGGAGACTCGACGGCGTTACCAGTGAATCCGCTGCCGAGGCACAGCGACGCGACGCTTGCCTGGGAACTTGGAAGGCTAGCGTATCCGGGATATGCGCATCTCTCTGGTTGTCTTCGCAATCCGGCCGAGTTTCTGCTCGATGCCTTGGATCACTCCGACCTCGATGTGCGTACGACGGAAGGCCTTCCATGGGTTGTGTTGAGATATCCCCATCTCGATTGGTCTTGGCTCCTCAGAGAAGTAAAGCTAAGGAACCGACAAAACCGTCTCGGCTTCGTCACATCGCTGGCGAACAAGATGGCGCTTCAGAACGGTCCACTTGTTGTGTTGAATGTCCTAGAGCCTGTGTTGCGGGAACTAGAGGATGCACGACTCGTGAAAGAGGACACACTGTGCCAAGAGTCGTGGCCTCGGTCTCGGAAGCAACATGTCCGAGCGTTGAGGTCAAAGCTTGCTGCGCATTGGAAACTGGATACCCGACTCTCGGAGGTGGACCTTGCGCACTACGTTGCCTGAGCCGTGGCTACGTTCCTGAGAGAACTTGATCCAATCGCCGGCAAACCGACGAAGATCCCTTGTATCGGCGGGTTCGCTGTCACCCAGCACTACGGCTCCGCATGGACGACGGTTGACCTAGACGTGATCGACGTAGCGCCAATCGCTTCGCGCAATCGACTTCTTGAAGCTGGCGGGGAAAGGCTCTTCCTTAGCGAGGAAGCATCGTGTTTACTTGGACTTCGTTGGCATTGCCCAAGTTCCGTACGAGTACGAAGAGAGGCTCGCCCCAATCTATGAAGGTTCTTCGAACATATCCATCTCTTCGTGATGGACCCCTACGATATCGCTCTCCGCGAGCTGAAGCGCGACAATGACCGCGACTTCCAAGACGTGCTCTTCCTCGCGCGAACCACGCCATTTGATCTTGACCTGTTCGAGCAGCACTATCGAGAAGAGCTCCGACCTTATCTGTTTGGCAGTATCAGCGAAGCCGATTTCACTCTCGCTCCGTGGCTTGAGGCGATTAGGGAGGACCGAGAACTCCACTCATGACACCCAAAGATTCATCGAGACTACCGCTGTTCGTCTGCGTCCGGCGGACCATAAATCCTCCGGGCGCAAACTCAAAGGTATCTCCGAAGTATCACTAGATTTTGGTCGTTTAATACACAGGCCGCTGAGATTTCCGGTGATACTTTTTCGGTAGTCGCTGTCGCCTTCAAAGCCGGATTGGGTCAAGTTTGGGAACCATGTCGGATCGCAAGTCCGATGCGGCTCTTTCGCCATCGGACACCTTTTCGGCGAAATTTGGGGGATTCTTCTGGTAATACTTTGCCCCTGTATCCAGTGCCTCGGCTTGCAACGCTATGCGAAAACGCTGATACGGTGCGAGTCACTAATTTGTAATACGTTATGCGGTTAACATGCGCCCACTTGCAAGCTCCTGCAACTGCGGAAAAAGCTGACGCAAAATCCGCCGACCGCAAGGTCGTGGGGGTTTCCCCCCTCCCGGCACCATCTTTCCCTGCTCCCTTACGAGGTGTAGTTCCGGCCCAGGCCAAGCGCAGCCAAGCCTTTGCGGTAGGTAATCGAACTGCGATCGGCGGGAAAGTGAGCTTCTGCGTGCAGGTCCAGCGGCAGGTCTTCCGGGAATTGCTTCTCGACGATCTCGACGTCTTCGGAAAAAACCTGGTAGTTGAAGTCGAGGGTCGTCTCGATCGGTGCATCCTTGTCGAAGTTGCGGCACAGCGGCACGAAAAGGCGCGTCTTGCGTGCTGATACGGGCGAGGCTACGTTCAGGATCTGCAGTTTGCCGCCACCTGGAAATGTTACCGTCAATTTCGCCGTGAACGGGAGAAAGGTCTCAAAGCGGCGATGCCAGGCGAAGTCCGCCGGCGCAAGATGCTTGAATCCGTGCGCATAGTTGCTTACCGTGCTGATGTAATCGGCGACAAATCCCTGTTCCGTGTTTGTCACCTTGTAGTCGGGCACCACAGGATTATCCGGCTCACCGAAGCTTTCCTTGTGGATGAACGCGAAGTGACTTACATCGAGAAAGCCTTCAATCTGCCTTCCTGCCGCCGCCTGAATGTCCACGCTATCCAGCCTCACCTGCAGGTAATCGGGATCGTCCCATTCCTTCATCTCCGGCAGGCAACGTGGCCCGTCATCGACCAGGCGCACCCAGACCAGGCCGAAGGCTTCCTGCGCCTTATACATATCGATACGCAGACGGGGAGAGATGGCCCCGCCCGGATGCGCAGGAATGCAGGTGCAACGGCCCTCGCGGTCGTAACGCAGCCCATGATACTTGCACACGATCTCATCACCTTCCACATGGCCGAGGCTTAGCGGAACCCCGCGGTGATAGCAGATGTCCCGCGCCGCGCACACAGATCCGTTCGCAAGCCGGTACACCACGACACGCTCGTCGAGCAGACGGACAGCCAGTGGCCTGCCCTCGACTTCATGCGAGTGAGCGACGGGATACCAGAACGGGGCCAGCGCGCGCCAGTCACTCTCGGGAAACGTGCATTCGCGAGGCAGGGCGGCCACCCGCGGCAGGGCGGACTGCAGAAGCTCCGAGGCGGGAAGGAAGGTTGTGGTAGTCGCCATGAGCCATTATGGGCGCAGGCGGACCTTCGAATCAATCGCCGGCGGATTCGGTTTACGCTGATACCCTGCGGGACGGGGTGGGCGACCCTGCACGGCAGGCCATTCCTGCATCGAACGCCTGAGGAGAAACATGATGACACAGCAGGACTCGCCCGTCTGGTTTATTACCGGCTGCTCAAAGGGCTTTGGCAAGGAGCTCGCGAAGCTTGTCCTGGCTCGTGGATGGCGTGCGGTCGTCACGGCTCGCAAGGTAGACGAGGTGCAGGATCTGGTCGCCGGCCATGAAGCCGAGGCGCTCGCGCTGACACTGGATGTCACGGACGCAACGCAGGCCGCAACGGCGGTCGAGCAGGCGATCCAGAAGTTCGGACGTATCGACGTCCTCGTCAATAACGCAGGCTATGGCTACCTGGCCGCGATCGAAGAGGGCGAGGACGAGGCAGTCCGCAAGATGTTTGAGACAAACTTCTTCGGGCTGGTCGAGCTGACCAAGCTCGTTCTGCCGGGCATGCGCGAGCGCAGGAGCGGACACATCGTGAACTTCTCGTCCATTGGCGGCCTGGTGAGTTTTGGCGCAACCGGCTACTATCACGCGACCAAATACGCGGTCGAAGGGCTTTCGGAATCGTTGTCCATCGAGGTCAAGCCGCTTGGCATCAAGGTCATCGTTGTGGAGCCCGGTCCGTTCCGCACGGAGTGGTCGGGGTCGTCGATCCTCGAGTCGAAAACCGTCATTGAGGATTACGACGAGACTGCAGGCAAGCGCCGCAAGCAGACGCGCCAGAACAGTGGCAAGCAGGTGGGCGACCCGGTACGGGCGGGCGAGGCCATCATCAAGGCAGTCGAGTCCGACGACCCGCCGCTGCATCTAGTCCTGGGCAAGATAGCGCTCGAACTTGCGTATAAAAAGCTCGAGACGGTAAAGCAGGATGTGGACACATGGAAGGAAACTTCGCTGAGCGCCGACTTTCCCGCAGAGGAAAGAAGTTGATACTCGACAGCCACTGTAAGTTGTCGGTGTTTTGGTGGCTCAGCAGGATTCGACCTTGCGGCTTCCACCGTGTCAATCACCGTTACGCACATGGAAGAATAGAGTTACAAGCCACTTTGGGGAGCGCTGAGGAGCCCTAAGAGCACCTTTCTGGACGCTACTACAAGACTGGCTGGCGAAGGAGTTCCGCCTGGAGAACGTGTGCGACATGGAAGCTGAAAATGCCTTCCTGCCTGGCTTTGCGGAACGGTTCAGCGAGAGGTTCGGGCTGGCAGCGGCCAAATCCGGCGATCTTCATCGCAGCCTGCAACTTTCAGCTGGTCGGCTCAATGTTCCTGCTCTCGCTGGCGCTAGTGGCGCGATTCCTGCGCGGATTGGCGCCCAGAACGTCGTGGCCGAAGGCTCCAGCAAAAGGCTGATCCAGGGATCCAGGGTGACCGCGTGCCCCCTTCGAGCGCGATCGGTACGCGGGCATCGTCGGCGAACTGCTTGCGCACCTGCTTCAGTGCTGTGCAGGTCGACCTTTTAGACCAACTGCCCGGCCTGGGTCAGGACGCAGTAGTGGCTGCAGCGACGCCCAGGGCCAGCCGGCAGCAGATAGAGCGGTTGAGCCGTGGCTAGTTGGCCGGGGCTTCTTCTTCCGGCTCAGGAATGGCGGGTGCATCGGTGCCGAGGCGGAGGCTCTTGTAGTTGAAGAGCGCGTTGTAGAGCATGCGGTACTCGCCAAAGTTCTGCCAGCGGTAGATGGGATTGGTGGCGAACATGAGAATCTGCCCTTCGCCTACGGGCATATCGACGATGGCCGGGCGGTTGTGGACCTCTTCGGCCCCGTTCATGAAGCCGCTGAGGACGTTTTTTTCGCCGCCCAGGAACTCCATCAGGACATCGCTCTTGTAGATGCTGGGCACCGATAACAGCGCCGTGCTCGCCCAACGGACCGGCATGGTGGCGTCGGTGTAGCCGTAGAAAATGGGGTTTGCGGGCTTGACCACCTTGGCGGTGACGATGGGGCCGGGTGCATAGAAGGTTTTGCTGGGACGCGTGACGTTGACTTCGGGAACGAGGCCGAACTCGCCGGGCAAGGCGCTTGCTTCGCCCAGCGTGATGAGCGTGCCGCCTGCCTCGACAAACTTGCGCAGCTCTTCGAGACCGGCGAGGCCCATGCCTCCGCGGATATCAGGCGAAGAGCCGTAGGCGCCAAGGAAAGGGGTTTCCACGGTTTTGGTGTAGGGCAGCGGTTTGCCGCGCATGGGAATGTCGTACACGATGTTTTTGGACGAACGGCCCTGGCTGGGGATGAGGATGACGTCGTAGAGGGAACGGAGATTGCCCTTCTTGATGTCGTCTTTGAAGAGGAGATCGTACGGCGTGCCGAACTGGTCGAAGGCGTAACGGACCCATCCGACATTTTGCGTGCTGCCCCAGGTGCTGTACATGGCGATACGCGGCACAGCCAGCGGATGCGTCGCGACCGCGGGCTTCGCCGGGAGGGCAAGGGTGGTGAGGCCGAGCGGGACGAGGGTCTGCTTGAGCTTGTCGTACGCGACGCCTTCAAGCAGATAGGAGCCGGCAGGAATGGTCTGTTTGCTCGCGGTGAAGGACTTCTCGGCGACGCTGATTTTCGCGCCCTGGAACAGGTAAGGGACCCTGGCCAGGTTGATGGAACCGAAATCGAGCACGGCATACAGGGGCGCGCCGGCGGCGCCGATCGTTCCCTGGGGATCGTCGGACTTGACCGGCGTGAGCGCAAGGCTAAGCGCTGCGGGGTCGGCGCTTTCGACCACCTGGACGTGCGCCATAAGGCCCATGGTCCATGCGGCGTCGTCGTAAGTGCGCAGCTTGCGGTCTGGGAACACCTGCTTTTCGAGCAGGATTTTCGCCAGCCGGCCGTAAGGCTGATCGCGCTTGACGACGAAGGAGCCGGCAGGATAGGTTCCCTCTTTGAGCTTAATGGACGCGGTGGTCTGGCCGACCTCGATGCCTTGCTTGCGCAGCAGGTTGATGAGGATGGCGGCGCGAGTCATGTCGGGCTGTCCACCGGGAATGATGTAGGCGGTGGGACCGCCACTTTTATACGCAGCCACGCCGTTGGCGCTTTTGCGGTAGAAGTTTTCAAGCACGATCTGCGGATACATCGAGGTCTGCTGGAGTCCGGTGAGCAGCGCGGTTTCCATGTAGTTGGTGTTGTCGCGCATCGACCACTCGACGGTCTTGTAGGGTGGGTCCGGACGGAACCATTCGCGTTGCGTCAGGTCTCCGAAGTTGCCCTCTTCGCTGCCGGGTTGCGGCTTGACGTGACGCAGTTCGGTGGTGGCGCCGCCGTTGCCGAAGGTTTCGTACATGCGCACCAGCCCGTTGTGGTTGGACGACATGAAGGCGACATAGCCGGGCGACCAGGCGTCGACATAGCCATGCGTCCACACGCCGGGCATGCCGTACTTGGTAAGCTGCGCGACTTCGAAGTTCGAGAACCAGGGCAGTTCGCCGAAGAGGATGGGATCGAGCGTGGGATTTTGCGGCGATTGTCCGCTGAAGGTGTAGAGAAAAGGAACAGACTCATGCAGGTCGTGGACGATGGGCGGATGCCAGTCCAGGTAGAAGGCCAGCAGGTTGCTCGCGCTGGCGCCGCTGAAGTTGATGTCGCGGTTGTTGTCGTGGAAGATGTACTTGCCCCAGTAGGGCGCGCCGGGTACGGGGTTCAGGTCGTCGGTATCGTCGATCTTGTTGCGGTTGTACCAGTCGGTGTAGCGGTCGCGGCCATCGGGATCGGTGGCGGGGTTCAAGCCGACGATGACGTTCTCGCGGATTTTATCGATCACGGGGCTGTCTTCGACCGCGAGCCGATAGGCAAGCTCCATCAGCATTTCGGGCGGGCCGGTTTCAGCGCTGTGCAGGCCGCCAAGCGCCACATAGAGAGGCTTGCTTTGGGCGATGAGGGTGGCGGCATCGGCTTCGCTGAGCCCGCGCGGGTCGGCCAGCCGGGCCAGGTTGCTGCGATAGGTTTCGAGGTTGGCGATGTTGGCCTCGGAGGAAATGAGTACGATCACTGTCTCGCGTCCTTCCTCGGTTTTGCCGGTCGAGACAATCTTGACGCGGGGCGACTTCTCGGCCAAGGCCTGGTAATACTTGAGGATAGCGGCGTAGTGGTCGAGTACGCGTGGCGCGCCGATGTCGTGGCCGAGCACCAGGCGCGGCGTGGGCACGGTCGCTGAGACGGGAAGATGATCGACGAGAGGACTGGTGAACTCGGGCTTGGTGATCCATGCCTTCTGGTTTGCGGCGAAGATCGTATCCATCGTCTGCGCCTGCGCCTGGAGTCGCGGACCGAAGCTGACGCTGAGCCATGCCAATGCAACGAGACGAACGAAAGACTTTCCTGCCATGAACGGGCTCTCCCCTGAAGCTTGCAGTTCGGGCTGGCCGATGCGGAAGATCGCCCGCGATCGCCATTCCCTGGATTTCGGTTAGAACGAAACGATACCATCTGAAACAAGCCGACCGGGGCCTGATTGCAGGAAGTCGCTCCCCGCATAAGCGCAGGCTATGCCGTCCATGCGAATAGCCTATCCTGAGTGGTTCAGCATCCAGTCTGAGGCAAACTCAAGGCACCTTCCTGAAAGGTTTCGCATGCCTCTTCGCTGCAGCGTTCCAGCTTTCGTTCGCCCCTTGCTTGTGCCCGGAATTGTGTCCGGTGTTGCCTGCATGGCAGTTGCCTCATCGATGGCGCAAGCCGCCGCGAAAACGCCGGCACAGATTCTTGCGCAGCCTGACGTGCAATCGGCCATGAAGATGATCGTGGCCAACGAGCCGCACTTTGTCGACGAGCAGATTCGCCTGTGCGAGATCTCCTCGCCACCGTTCCATGAAGACAAGCGCGCGGCTGAACTGAGCCGTCTGTTTACCGCGGCCGGACTCCAGAATGTGCGTATTGATGAGGCAGGCAACGTGCTTGGCGATCGTCCTGGCGCGGCCGCGCATCCGCACCTGGTGCTGGCCGCGCACCTCGATACGGTGTTTCCGGCGGAGACGGACGTCCATGTAACGCGCGTCGGCAATCTGCTGAAAGGCCCTGGCATCGGCGATGATTGCCGCGGTCTCGCCGCGATTCTGGCGATTGTGAAGGCGATGAACGACGCCCACCTGAAGACGCAGGGCAGCCTGACATTTGTGGCGGACGTGGGGGAAGAAGGCCCGGGAGACCTGCGCGGGATGAAGCAGCTGTTCAATAAGACAATGAAGGGACAGATCGACGACTTCATCTCCATCGAGCCGGGCCAGGCGCAACAGGTGACCAACGGGGGCGTGGGTAGCTATCGCTACCGGGTGACGTTTACCGGTCCGGGCGGGCACAGCTACGGGGCGTTCGGGCTGGCGAACCCGATCGATGCGGTGGGCCGCACGGTGGCCCACATTGCGGATATCCAGGTGCCGACCGAACCAAAGACGACGTTCAACGTCGGGCTTACCGGCGGCGGGACGTCGGTAAACTCGATACCGTTCGAGGGCTGGTTCGAATTTGACGAGCGGTCGCCGGACATCAAGTCGCTGGACGCCGTGGATGCGAAGTTCAAGGCAGCCGTGCAGAAGGGTCTGGATGAAGAGAACGCGCGGTGGAGCGACAAGGGCAAGCTTTCGGTCGTGATCAAGCCGATCGGCATTCGTCCGGCCGGCCAGACCGCGCCTGACTCCGCGATCGTGGTGACCGCGGCCGCGTCCATTCGTGCGTTGAAGTTTGGCGAACCGGGCTTCAGCGCTGGGTCGAGCGACTCCAACATCCCCATGAATCTAGGCATTCCGGCAGTCACGATGGGCGGCGGCGGCAAGGACCAGGGCGCGCACTCACTCGGGGAAACAGATGACATCACGGATTCGTGGAAGGGTCCGCAGAATGCCCTGCTGACCGCGCTCACACTGCTGCAATAATGAAGCACCCGTTACTTTGAGGCCAAGGAGCTGTATGCGTAAATGGATCGCCTGTCTTACCCTGCTCAGCAGTTCTGCGTTCGCGCTCGACGCCGGAACGCCCGCGCCGCTACAAGGCTATACCGCCCAACACTCGGCGGAGGAGATAACGTGGGAGCAGAAATTTCGCAGCCTGCCCGACCCGGCACGGCTGCGCGAGAGCATGCGCCGGCTGAGCGCACGGCCGCACCATGTCGGCTCACCGTATGACAAGGACAACGCCGAGTGGCTGCTGGCCCAGTTGAAGAGCTACGGCCTTGATGCGAAGATCGAGACCTTCGAAAGCCTGTTCCCCACCCCGAAGCTGCGCAAGCTGGAACTGCTGGGGCCGAAAAAGTTTACGGCCAGGCTGGATGAGCCGGTGCTGAAGATCGATCCGACTTCAGACCAGAAGAGCGAACAGTTGCCGACCTACAACGCGTTCTCACGCGATGGCGACGTGACCGCGCCGCTGGTTTACGTGAACTACGGAGCGCCGGACGACTACGAGAAGCTGGCCGCGATGGGCGTCTCGGTGAAAGGTGCGATCGTGATTGTGCGCTACGGGCAAACCTGGCGCGGCATCAAGCCAAAGCTGGCGGCGCAGCATGGCGCGGTAGGCTGCCTGATCTATTCGGACCCCAAGGAAGACGGCTACACGCGCGGGCAGATCTATCCGGAAGGGCCGATGCGTCCGCCCGATGGCGTGCAGCGCGGCAGCGTGATGGATATGCCGGTATACCCGGGCGATCCCCAGTCACCCGGCTTTGGAGCGACCCCTGGAGGCGGAGGCGGCAAGCTGATCCCGCTGGCCGAAGTGCAGACCATCACGAAGATTCCCGTCATGCCGATTTCGTATGCGGATGCGACGCCGCTGCTTGAATCGCTGCAGGGCGAGCTGGTGCCGGAGGAGTGGCGCGGGGCGCTGCCCCTGACCTACCGGACCGGGCCGAGTATCGCCAAGGCGCACCTGCAGCTTGCCTTCAACTGGGATCGCAAACCGCTCTATGACGTGGTCGCGACCATTCCAGGCGCGACCATGCCCGACCAGTGGGTGATCCGCGGCAACCACCACGATGCGTGGGTGAACGGCGCCGGCGACCCGCTGAGCGGTGCAGTGGCCGAACTGGACGAAGCGCACAGCCTGGGCGATCTGCTGAAGCAGGGCTGGCGTCCGCAGCGGACGATCCTCTACTGCTTTTGGGACGGGGAGGAGCCTGCGTTGCTGGGGTCGACCGAATGGGTGGAGTTCCACGCGCAGGAGCTTGCCGCGCACGCGGTCGCTTACTTCAACTCGGACGGCAATGGGCGCGGCTATTTTCGTGCCGAGGGCTCGCATTCGCTCGAGAACTTTATCAACGGCGTGACCAAGGATGTGACCGACCCTGAGACGAAGATGTCGGTATGGAAGCGCGAACGCCTGGTCGACACGTCGAAAGCCAACGCGGAGGCACGCGCGGAGCTGCGGTCACGGCCGGACATCCGCATCGGGGCTCTCGGTTCGGGTTCCGACTATACGGCCTTCATCGACCATGTGGGCGTCGCAAGCGTGAACCTTGGCTTTGGCGGCGAGGACCAGGGCGGCGGCCAATACCACTCCATTTACGACGACTTCTACTGGTATACCCACTTCCAGGATACGGACTTCGCCTACGGCAAGGCTCTGGCCCAGACTGCGGGGACCATGGTGATGCGCATGGCCGATGCCGACCTCATCCCGTACCAATTCGGCGACTTTGCGGATACGGTGCGCACCTATGTGGGCGAGGTGAAGAAGCTCGCCGATACCATGCGGACTAAAACCAAGCAGCAGAATGCGGATATCGCCGACGGGATGTACACGGCGCTTGCCGATCCGAAGCATCCGCGGGTGGATCCGGTGACGGAGCCGCTGCCGCCGTATCTCAACTTCGCGCCGCTCGATCAGGCGTCTGAAGACCTGACTGCCGCTGCGATGGCCTATGACAAGGCCTTTACGGCCCATGCCGCAAGCGCTCCGACCGCGCTGAACCTGCAACTCATCCAGTCCGAGCGGGTGTTGATGGACCCGGGCGGGCTGCCCAACCGTCCGTGGTTCCAGAACATGATCTACGCACCAGGCTTCTACACCGGCTATGGCGTAAAGACGCTGCCGGCGGTGCGGGAAACGATCGAGCAGAAAGAGTGGGGCAACGTGGACGCGCAGGTGACGAGGACGGCGGCAGCGATCGAGCGTGAGGCTGCACTGCTGAACGCCGCGGCCAAAGCACTCAACGGCCAATAGGCCTGGAGTAGCGGACAAGAGAACGCCTCGCGGGTTTGAACCCCGCGAGGCGTTTTGCTGCGTGTGAGACGACGCTATGGCAGAGTGACGGGTGAGGCTGCTCCGTAAAGAATCCCGTTGAAGAGAAACTTGAAGGTAGAGTGGGGTTGACCGCGAAAGGTGACCTCGGGCCCATAGAGCAGCACCCTGCCCTTGCCGACCGGGACCTCGGCGATCGCCACCGAATTGTTGAGGTACTGCTGTCCCCAGGCCCAGCCGCTATCGAGCAGGTCACCGCCGCCATACCAGGCAACGGTCTTTACCCCGAGCAGGGCGGCATTTGGCAGCGCCTTGAAGGCCGGGCTGCGGTCGAAGAACACATCCACTTTAGGCGGCATGCCGTAGGCGACGGGGTTGGTGTTATCCACCTGCGCCCGCATCAACGATCCCGGGATGTAGTAGCGGTCGCCAGGTACAGGCTGCTCCTTCCCCTTTATGATCTCCGTGACGGCATCGACAAGGGGCAGGTTGAAGGATTGCGCGATGGCGGTCGAGCTGCCGATGGCGAGTACCGTACCTCCCTGATTGGCGAATGCCTGCAGCTGCGGAATGGTCTTTTCCTTGGTGATGGTTCCAAGCCAGGGCCGGAACTCCGCGGGGATTTCCTCGGGCTTCGGCTGTTTGGACCGTTCGCCGCCGCCGCCTGCCAGGCCATCGCGGCCGGCGATGGTCAGGGCGCCATCGCTGAAGATGATGTCGTCATACTTGCCCTTGAGTCCGCCTGCATCGAGCGCTTGAGGGTAGACGACGGTAAAGGGAAACTCAAATTGCTCAAGCAGCCAGCGTATCCAACCCGAGGGCATCAATCCGCCGTACTGATCATAGAGCGCAATCTTTTCAGGATGCAGTTCGAGCGCGGAACCTGAAGGCCTGGTCGCGACCGCTGTGGCGTTGATGCCGAGTTGTTTTGTAGCTGTTTGAAGAATGGAACGGGTCTCTGGAGAGTACGGCAGCCAGATGGTGCCCGCGCTGGCGCCGGGCGCGGAAGCTCCGCACAGCCAGTAGACCTTCTGGCCGGCCTTGAGCAGACGGTTGGTCAAGGTGAACGCGTCGTTATACGCGTGGCTGACGAGATAGCCCGCGGGTTTCTCCGGCCCTGTAATGCTGCCAGGCATGGGGACGGCCAGGTCGGTCGTAATCTTGGCGAAGGGCCCGGTGAAGCCTTCCAACTCGCGGTCGAACTGCACGCCCATCTGGAAAGCGAGTGTCCAGCCGGCGGCATCGTAAGGGCGGGTAGGCGGGCCGCCCGGATAGGCGAAGTCGTTGGGATGATCCTGCGGTTCGAAAAGATCCAGCACATGCGGTCGATAGGCCTGCGCGCACATAACGATGTACGAACCCTTCGGGTACTGCTTGCCCGCGACGGTAAAATCGGCCGTAGCCTGCTCGACCTCGACGCCGCTCTTCATCAGGGCGTTGACGAACTTGGTCGCCGTGGGAAAGTCCGGCTGGTTGGCGGTGATGATGTAGCCGCGCGGATCGCGAAAGGCGGGGTCGTGCAGGACAGTCTTGTAGAGCTCCTCGGGGGCGGGTTTCGCCGTTTCGTAGGAAGAGGCCCGCAAGGACTCATCATTGGGCTTGGGCTTGCCTCCTTTGGCGGCCTCGATTCTGGCAGCTTCCAGCTTGGCGGCCTCCATCTTCGCGGCTTCTGCCTCGACCGCGGTGATGCGCTTGGGGGTAAGGGTCCAGAAGTCCTCGTTGCCGCGATCGATAGAGTTCTGGGCCATGCGCCAGGTATCGAAGAGCAAATGCTGCCGCTCGCGCGACGCGTAGTCGAGGATAGCCCGGTTGTTGGTCTGCTCGTAGTCGATGGACTGGCGGTAATGCCACATCTGCGGCGCTATCGGGAACGGAAGGTCGTTTGAAGCGAGCTGGCGTGAAGGCACCAGGGGAAGCTTCATGGGGGTGGGGCTGCCGATAATTTCCGTCAGGATGCCGGTCATGTTGTGGAAGTACGTTACGGTGCGCAGGCCGCCGTTGTACCAGGTGGAATAAGTGGCTTCCGAGCGCATCCCGGAGCCGGGCTTGCCTTCTTCCACCAGGCGCTCGTGCATCGCGGTGCCGACGGCCTGGATCTTGAGCGTCATGAGCGGATCGTAGTGGTAGTTGAGTGGGTCGCGGAAGGGCGGCATGAAGATGACGGTGCCCAGCGGCCCGGTCTGGTGGTGGTTGTACATGATCTGCGGGTACCAGTCGCGGAAGAGCACGCGGCTCATGTTGATGGTCTCGGGCATATTGTTCATGTAGAAGTCGCGATTGTTATCGTGACCGATATATTTCTGCCAAAGCCGCGGCGTGCCTTCGCCGGGCCCGTCGAGCACGCGCTTCTCAGCGACCGGGTTACGCATGTACCAGTTGGCCACCAGATCCATGCCATCGGGGTTGTCGAGCACGCACAGAACGATGTCGTCGTTCAGCATGCGCATGGTCTCCGGATCGTTAAGGCTGTTGAGCTGATACACGG
Organism: uncultured Granulicella sp.; assembly: GCA_964282835.1. Classification (GTDB taxonomy): domain Bacteria; phylum Acidobacteriota; class Terriglobia; order Terriglobales; family Acidobacteriaceae; genus Edaphobacter. The sequence continues at coordinate 1,740,077 of OZ196157.1, read as the reverse complement.
TCTCGATCAACTGCTGCGACCCGACCGTCTCGCTTGCGTGCAGGCCGCCGTCGATCCAGACAATGGCGCGGCCTTCTTCGGAGAGCGCTCGAGCTTGCGCCTCGCTTACTCCTTCAGCGTGGGCGAGCTTTGCGGAAATCTCCTTATAGTGGTCAAGCTTGGCTATGTTTTCCGGCGAGGAAATGATAGCCATGTACTGGTGCCTGCCCTCAGCCGTCAGGCCTATGTCGACCAGCTTCATGCGGTCGGACTCCTTGGCCAGGGTCTGCCAGTAGGCGGTCATCTGGACGTAGTTGATCATCTGGTAGTCGGCGCCGACCTTGTGCCCAAACGCTTTTTCGGGCGTGGTGATCGCGCGTGGTGCAGGCGAGGTCTGTGCCACAACGCCGGTGGTCAGCAAAGCCGCCAGTGCGAGGCAAGGCAACACTTTCTTTATCATGGTTTCTCCTGGAGACGGGATAGAAAAGCAAGGATGCAGCGCCTACTACCTGGCCGCTGAGTCGGGATGGAGATATTTCGCGAGAAACAAGTACACATCGTGCCGCGATTCAAGCGCCAGCGGCGTATCCATGCGATTAAAATAGTGTCCGCCGGGCGCGTTCTCATACACCTTGTAATCGAACTTTTTGCCTTCTGCCTTGAAGGCCTGGATAAGGTGCTCCACTTCGAGATAATTCACATCCTCATCGTTGGTATTGGTGTGGACTAACAGCGGCGTATCGAGTTCCGCCGCGTGGGTCACCGGCGAACGCTTCCGGTACTCCGCGATGTCGTCGTGCGCCGTTTCCCCCAGGTGATAGGGCGCCGAGTAAAGCTTGCGGTAGCCGTCGGTCTCGTAGCCCATGCGTGCAATTAGATCGCTGACCGGCACGCCCGCATACGCAACAGCGTAGGCATGCGGATGCGCAAAGATATTCATCAGCGTGATCATGCCGCCATGGCTCCAGCCGACGATGCCGACGCGCTTGGGATCGAGAAAGCTGTAGCGCTGGAGCATAAATTGCATACCCATGTAGACGTCGTCCGTTTCACGGCCGCCATAGTCGATGTCTTCGTAGAGCGCCTTGCCATAGCCGGTGCTGCCCCGGTAATCCGTGGCCACGACGGTATATCCCTGCTCAATCAACTCTCTTACAAGGTGAGCGTCGATGGAGGTATCGAGGCTCGCATGAACGCCCTGGTGTACGAACACGATGAGCGGCTGCTTGCGCGAGCGATCGAGATTTTTGGGAATAAAGGTATACGCATGAAGGACCACGGGGTTGGTCGCGCCGGGTTCCTTGGGCTTTTGGACGTGGGCCGCCGGCAACCCGGCATACTCATCCTTGTCGATGATCGCGATGTCGCCAAGCTTCTGGTACCAGAGCAGGTCATCTACTTTTTTGGCAAGTTGATCGATGCGGAAGTCAGGCGCAGCGAATGGGTCTTTCTCTGCAGCTGCCGGAGAAGGCGTGGCGACGGGCTTGGGCGCAGCTTCGGAGGCATCCTGTGGTCTGGCCGCAGGAGCCGCAAAGAACAACACAGCAAGGGATGCGCAAACGATCGCGCGATACCTGCGAAGGGACTCCTTGTTCGACATGGCTCGGCCTCTCCTGTTCCCAGCATGCTGGGTTCCTTAACCCGGTTGTTAGAGTCTCGAACTATGAATCAAGGTGGAATCTTAAGAACATAAATGAATGCATCGCGGAACTACAAGCAGCGCGCGTCTGACCCTATCGGGGTACCTAGCCACTTGCATGCAAATGTCCATGAAGTGTAAGCCGCAAGAACTAACCGCTGCGGGCAAGAAACAAGGCAGCCTTTGGGCTGCCTTGTTTGCGTCTGGAGTAGCTGGTTAGAAGAAGAACTTACCGCTGAACTGCAGTGACCGCGGATCGTTCGCTTGCGTCAGCTGGCCGAATGTGGCGCTGGTATTGCATGCCCTCTGACCAACAGCCGTAGAACAGGCCCCGTTTGTAGGCGTGGCGAAATTATCATTTGATGAAGTAATGTACTCACCAGTTGACGTACCGAGAGGATTCAGATAGTTGACCTTGTTCGCAAGATTGAATGCCTCAAAGCGAAGTGCCACACTATACCGTTCGCTGATCTCAAAACGGCGTTGCAAGGCGATATCAAGATCCTGATAAGAAGGTCCCGTTACCGCATTGCGACCTTCATTACCGAAGGTTCCCCACTGACTGACCGTGAAGGCCGCCGTGTTGAAAAACTGGGCCCTCGTTTTAGGACCGCTGTTGGGGTTTCCTACCAAATTAGGACGATCGACCCCGTAAACAGACCCTGAGCGATTCTGGTTTTCCGCGATTGTGAACGGTCTGCCGCTGTCGTACTGGTAAATACCAGAGAGTTGGAATCCGCCAAACACATGCGACAACAGACCATCATTGAAATATGCCTTGTTTTTCCCGAATGGCACTTCGATCACCGGGCTCAACGCGATACGATTCTTGACGTTGAAGTCCGAAAGTCCTCTCTCTCCCTGCAGGTTGAACGAGTTTTGCGGGGTGCCGGAAGAAGCCTGGCTCCCGCTGGCATAGCCTGGCGTGTTATCAATCGACTTACCCCAGGTGTACGCCAGGATGAAGCTGATGCCGTTTCCAACCGACTTCTGACCCTTCACTGTAAGTGCGTTGTAACTCGAGTGCCCTACACTCACATATTCCGTAATGTTGCTGTACTGCACATAGAGAGGACCGCCTCCACCGGGATTGTTACTGCCCAAGGCGAGCGGATTGGCAATCGGTCCGGAGGTGCTTGCAGGTGTATTGGTGGTGTAGGGTCTTGTGGAAGTAACGTTAGTCGGGTACGGGTTACCAGCCGTGAAGGTTGGCACCGGGTTGATGCCCTGATTGGGCTGAATATTACGCGGGATCCTGACGCCCTGATTGCCGATGTAACCGATCGTCAGAGCGATAGTTGGCGTAAGTTGCTGCTGGATGTCAGCACCATACTCATCCAGATACAGGGTGCGGAAGTTGGGATCGATCCCCGTGGGCGCGACACTGGTGTACGGTGCCGCCTGGGTGCCATTCTGCGCGTTCCCGGAGACTGGAAAAGGGGTTGTACTCAGTACAGATTGAGCAGCAGGGGTGCTGTTGAATGCCTGGGTCAAGCGGAACGGAACATTGAGACCGAGTGAAAGATCTGCCCCGTTGCCGATGGCGGGCGAGTTATAGAAGATGCCATAGGACGCATGGAAAACAGTCTTATCATCGCCGAACGGCTCGTAAGCAAGACCGACGCGTGGGGCAAAATTATTGGCATCGTTGTTGAAGACGCTAGTGCCGCTACCGTTCTGGCCAGCCACTTGAATCGTACCGTTCGGGTTGGCAGCCGTAGGATACAGCCAGTTGGAGAGAATGTTCGCTGTATCGTGAATGGGCAGGAAGTCCTCGTAGCGTATACCCAGGTTGAGCGTAAGCCGAGGGGTCACTTTCCAGTCGTCCTGGGCAAAGAAGCCGAGCGCGTTGTAACGCACGTGGATGTCAGGCGCTGTCGGGCTCCGCGTCGCGGTGGCCGCATAGCCAAGCGCGAGGTCAGCGGCAGCGTTGCCGGTCGTCAGGTTCTTGGTAGAGCCGACCGTTCCGGTGAAGGTAAAAATACCGGTAGAATCCGCGACATACAGGTCGGAGTAGCGCGCCTGCAGCAAGTTCGTCCCAAATTTGAAGTTGTGGTTGCCGCGGGTGTAACTGACGTTGTCAACGAGGTTGAAGTGGTCATCCCAGCGGTGCTGGGGTAGATTGCTGTACGGGTGAGTCGAGCTGTAGCCGGTAACCGTGGTGGTCGGCGCGCCGCCGAGCAGGTTAGCCGGAATGTGGGAATCGAGAAAGGCACCGGGTACTTTCGGGAAGTTCGTGTTCGAGTTGTCCGTGCCGATACGCGGCTGCTCCAGGCGATCGAAACCGAGACGAACTTCATTCAACCAATGAGCACTGATGATATGTGTCTCGTTGATGCTGGCCAGCGTCGAGATCTGGTTCTGGATACAGCCTGCGCTGGGAAGAACACCGCTCGAGCAGAGCGAAAGGGAGGGTTCGAAGGATGGATCGTTGAAGTAGTTGTATTGCAGCAGGAAGTCATCTTTTGGGGTCAGCTTATAATCGACGCGTGCCGAACCCTCGTCTAGATTTTCGGTACGCTCGGCGTTGAAAGTATACGGATCCACCGCCAGGTTCGTGACCGCTGTGTTGGGTGCCGGGTAAAGCTGAAGGATCGCCTTCCCGATCGGATCAAAGCTACTTACCGGAATTTGATTGTTGAGATACGGCGTCGTCGTCCCAAAAACGGCACTTGGGGTATACAGCTGTTGCGAGGAGACGACCTTTTGCCCGGCCGCATTCGTGGTTGTGCAGAGGCCGGCTGTGAAGCCCGTTGTACACACCGAACTGAAGTCACCGTTGAGAAAGGCCGGGTTGGGCACAAACGCATTGGCGACTACGGGCTGTGCAAGCCTTAGCCCTTCGTAGCTCAGGAAGAAAAAGGCCTTGTCCTTGACGATTGGACCGCCGACTGTGCCGCCGAACTGGTTGCGCCGGAAGGTTGTGGGCTGACCCGGCAAAGTGAAAGCATTCTTTGCGTCAAACTGCGAGTTTCGGAGGAACTCAAACACGTCCCCGTGAAGAGCATTGCTGCCGCGCTTGGTAACGACGACCACCTGGCCGCCCGAAGTACGTCCATACTCCGCCGAATAAACGCCCGTAAGTACTTTGAACTCTTCAATCGCTTCGACGGAGGGCCGAAACGAAGGGGCCATGACATTCTGGTCGTTGTCGTCGACGCCGTTGATGGTGAACGTATTGGCGGTTTCGTTATTGCCTGCAACGTTGAAGCCGCCGCGGAAGCCAAGCGTGGAGCTTTGGCCCGGAAGGTACACCGCGGGCGAAAGTTCGGCCAGCGAATAGAAGACGCGCTGGTTCAAAGGAAGCCCGACCACTTCCTTGTTATCGATGACGCTGCCCTGGGAAGATGTTTCCGTATCCGTCAGTGCCGCCGTGGCTTCAACGGTCACCACTTCGCCGGAGGCTCCAGGCTGCAGCGTGACGTCGAGCGACCCATCCTGACCGACCTGCAGGACGATATCCTTCTCAAGTTTCGACGTAAAGCCGGGTGACTTCACCTCAACCTGATACGTGCCCGGATCGAGGTTTGTAACCGAGTAGCGGCCGGAGCCGTTGCTCTGCACGACACGCGAGATCGATGTTGCCGTGTCCGTAATGGTGACCTCAGCGCCAGGAAGTCGCGCGCCGGTCGGGTCGAGTACCTGTCCTGTCAGAGAGGCCTGGGTCTGTTGCGCATAGCCCGCCGGTGCTGCCAAAACAAGAGCGGCAACCGGAGCGAACCAAAGCATGTTCCTGGAGTATCGCTTCATTGAGCAAAATCCTTTCATGGGCGTAAAGGCTGGTACCTGGAGGCGACGATGCCGCGCAAACCCTTGTAAAGACGCAGGTGATCTGCCGCGCGCAAGAGACTGCCCTGCGCGTGATACCGATGGTTAGCAGTTCGGAAGAAGGATCCTTCCGTCAGGAGGACGTGCCAGATCGGAGTAAATCTAAAAACGGGTAATGTTTCGCAGACTACAACAAATTCATGGATCTGCAACAAGAATTATTTTGCTTTCGGCTTTCTTCAAACCTATACATGTGTTCTTACGGCATTTGCCGGGTGTTTTCTCATAGCCAAGGTTTTCCGCTATAGCTCGACGCAAGGAAAAGCTATCGGGTTTGACGAGTGCTGCCTTGCTGCTATAGCTCTCATGGATGCTCTCGAAGTGCTTCGCTTCACTTATCCTTTTTCTTCCGGCCGGTTCTCGCCGCTCTTTGTGGGTAGCCGTGTGCATGGCGATTCTGGCCTGCTTGACGCCAGGCGTACAGGCACAGCCGAGTCAGGCGAACGACCCCGAGTACACGCGCCTGATTCAGCAGTACCTCTCAGACCCGCGCTTTTCGACCGAGCTCGTCGACCACCTACCCGCGAGCAAGACCGTGCCGACTCCACTCAAGTTTCTGGGTACGATGCCCGGCCAGCCAGGTGAGCTCTACTATTCAGAGGACATCAACCGCTACTACGAGGCCCTGGCCAAAGCCTCGAAGCGGGCAAAGTTCTGGAAGCTGGGCAAGAGCGAAGAAGGCCGCGATATGGTCGTGCTGGCGATCGGCAGTGAAGACTCGATACGCGACCTGGACAAATACAGGTCTCAACTGGCAGCGCTCACCGACCCTCGTACAACAACCGAGGCGCAGGCACAGCAAATCATCCACACCTCGAAGCCCCTCTACTGGATCACCAGCGGCATCCACTCGCCTGAGACGGGCGGCCCGCAAATGCTGACCGAACTCGCTTATCGACTGCTGGTGGAAGACACGCCCTTGATCCGGAATATTCGCGAGCACACCATCGTCTTCATTACGCCGGTAGTGGAAACCGACGGTCGCGACAAGCAGGTGGATACGTACTATTATGGCAAGAAAACGGGCAAGCCACGGCCTCCGCTGATGTATTGGGGCAAGTACGTGGCACACGATAACAACCGCGACGGCATGGGTCAGGGCTTGATGCTGACCCAGCACATTACCCGTGGTGTGCTGGACTGGCACCCGACGATACTCCATGATCTGCACGAAGCCCAGAGCTATCTGTACGTATCGACCGGTACCGGCCCCTATAATCCGGCGCTCGACCCGATCAGCTCTGACGAGTGGTGGCTGCTGGCTGAGACCGAAGTCATGGAGATGGCAAAGCGCAATGTGCCGGGCGTTTGGACCTATGGCTTTTACGATGGCTGGGTACCGAACTATCTCTTCTGGATTGCTGAAACTCACAACTCCTTCGGCCGCTTTTACGAGGTGCAATCATACGGACCCGATGTAACCGAGAAACTTGAGCTTCCTGCCTCAACCACCAGCCGGGAGTGGTACCGTCCCAATCCTCCGCTTTCCTCAGTCAAGTGGGGCCCGCGTAACAACACGAACATCCAGGAGTCCGCGATCCTGTTCGCGCTCGATAAGGTGTCGACCGAGCACCAGCTCTATCTCGAAAATTACTGGCTCAAGAACAAGCGTTCAGTCGACAAGGGCAGGAATGGTCCGGTGTACGGCTGGGTTATTCCCGCCGCGCAGGTTCGCCGGGGCAACGCCGCGGACATGGTGAATGATCTTCGCAGCCAGGGTGTGGAGTTCCAGCTTGCAACCTCGGCAGGCACCTTCGGCTCGATTTCTGTCAGCCCGGGTGATTACATCATTCGCGCAGACCAGCCCTACCGCACGCTGGTCGACATGTACTTCAGCCTGCAAAATTATCCGGCAACGAATCCCCTGCCGTACGACGATACGGGCTGGACCATGCCTCTGATGCGCAATGTGGTCGTACAACCGGTCACGGACAAAAGCCTGCTGACTACCACCATGGCGCCCCTTACCGCGGACGTTGTGCTGCCCGGCACCGTGAGCGGGACAGGCTCGACGCTGGTCGTAGACGCCACCACCGACAATGTGCTCGTGACGTTCCGCTTTGCTAATGCAACCGTACCCATGCAGGCGGCCGAGGATAGCTTCACGCTGGACGGACATTTGTTGCACGCTGGCGCGTTCATCGTTCCGGACGGAGCGAACAACGCGCAGATTCGTGCTTCTATCCAGAAGCTTGGGCTGGTGGCCTACGCGACCGCCGCGGCCCCAACGGTGAAGACGCACGCGCTCACGGTCCCGCGGATCGGTTATGTCCACTCCTGGCAGCGCACACAGGATGAAGGCTGGGTGCGCCTTGCGCTTGACCGTTACGGAATCCCCTTCACCTACTTCGCCGATACGACGTTGCGCCAGGGGCATCTGCGAGAGAAGTACGATGTCATCGTGTACCCCGATATCGGCGGCACCTCGATTTCTCAGGTCAACGGCATTCCCAAGGTCGGACCGGATCCGATTCCGTACAAGAAATCTGCGCTGACGCCGAACCTCGGCGTCGAGGACTCGAGCGACGATATCCGCGGAGGTATGGGGATCGACGGCCTTTCCGAGCTCGTCCGCTTTGTGCGCGAAGGCGGCACCCTGCTTACGGAGGGCAGCACTACGACGATTTTGCCAGACTTTGGGGTCACGCCCGGCGTGCACGTCGAGCATCCCACGCAGCTCTACACCAAAGGCTCAATCATGCGTGCCATGATCACCGACCACAACAGCCCCATCGTGTATGGCTACACAGGCAACGACCTGCCCGTCTACTTCAGCGCGGAGCCGGTTCTCGCCGCAGGTGCAGCCGCGGCCGGAGGCGGACGCCAGACTACGACGACCGTTACGGGCGTGGGCGCGGACCTGACGCCGAACGCACGGCCATCCGCGCTGTCTCCTTACCTTGGCGACGAGGAAGTGCCTGCACCGACCAAAGCGCCCGCGGACGCCCAGATCTCCGAGGCAGCCGCGCTCGCACAGCAGATGCGTCAGTTCGGCTTTGTTGACGACAGCGCTCAGCAACCCCGGGTAGTCATGTCGTTCCCAGCCAAGAGCAGCGACATCCTGCTCTCCGGAGAGCTTTCCGGCGGTGAAGCCCTGGCGCGGCGGGCACTCGCGCTTGATGTACCCCTAGGCCAGGGTCATGTCGTCATGTTTGCACTGCGTCCGTTCTGGCGCTGGCAGACGCAGGGCACCTACAGCCTTGGGTTTAACACGCTGCTGCACTGGGATCATCTGGATGCAGGCAAGCCTGCTTCAAAAGCCCCCACCAGCCCACCCGCCGCCGGCACTTTCTGAGACTCGGCGCTTTCGGGCCGCCACATACGCCTCAAAAGTGAGTGTTGCATTTGTTCACCGACGGCAAATAGGGCGGTTCGGGCATGGTGCCGCTCGGCTTGCAAGTCTCAGGTGGCGGCGCCAGGTACGGCGGGCGCGCGCATGCTGCCAACGAGTACTGGTTATCGAGGGCGCAGACAAAATGTACGGGAAGGCCGCGCGGGAAGGTTTATCGTCGAGCTTTCCAACGATGCGAACACGGTTCCTGGGACGCCAGTACCTGTTCGACATCCTGAGAAGCCCTACAGCGAAGCGACCCAAGATTTAAGGCAGTAACAGCAAATTGCCCGCCAGGCTTCCGCGTAACCAACTCAATAGACCGCGGCCTGCATTGGTCTCGCATTGGCCGCAGGTCCGAGAACGCTCTTTTCGCCCTCTGTTGTTTAGGATTGCAGAGCGACCAGGCTCCGGCGGGAAGGCCGCTCGGCGGCAGGACCGAAAAATATGAAATCGAGAGCCATTTGTTCAAGAGCTTTCTCAGGCCAGAGGACCCGTACCATTCCGGCCAGTCTTCGAGCAGAACCAAGGTGCGAATCACCATGGCACGGTGCGCCAGGCATAACGTATTCATCAGGTCCAGCTCAGACTTGGCTGGCAACACGATAATGAACAGCAAGGCTTCGCTTCCGGCCTCCAGGTTGCTGGGGATGATTCGTTTTCGCCTTGACCAAATCGCAGCCGCAGCTCCGCAGCTCGATCCGTCGTCAATGAATGTTTTCGGCCACGGTACGCGCCGGCCTTCTTTGCCAGCTCGATCCCCCTCGCTGGCGCTACGGATCAGTTCACGCTCAAACTGCGCGAAGGCACCCATCACACTCAGCAGCAGATCGCCATCGGGGAGTCTTCGCCGGTGAAGGTCGGCTTTCTTTGAAGAACCGGACGTGAACACCCCGGGCAGTCAGGCCGAGAACCATCCGGCGTAGATCGTCTGGATTGCGGCCAAGCCGGTCCGTAAGCTAAATAGACTCTTGTGCAACGCGGTTCGGCCCTCTCGCGCTGCGTGGTATTGGGCTATATCGCAAAGTCACGCCTCGGCAGCCACGACAGCGCATGAATAACTGCGGCTGCTACGCATGAGACCGCGGTACGCTTCCACATTGCCTGGTCCCTCGGCTTAAGGAAAACCTGCGGTGCCCTGATCGGACGCAGACCGTATAGGTGACGCCCCGGCCACGATTGAGATACTTCGGGTTCGGGCCGAAGTGGACGCTCTGCACCGGAACAACGGAGCGTATGCCGTCAGCGGAGGTTACATCGCCTCCGCCCCACGACTGAGCAAGCGGGATGCGGCTTGCGCTGCCACCAGAAGAGCGTTGGCGGCTAAGAGAGTTTCATCGCGCACGTAGTTCTGAAAGCCAATTCCCCTCCACCAAGGTGCAGGCCGGGCTTCTAACGTCTTCGCAGCTACCTATGGAGCAGCTCAGTTTGCGAAACTGGGACCAAGGCGCTTGCGGAAGAGGACTAGCAAGGCGATTCCGGTTCCAAGAAGAAGCACACTTGAGGGCTCTGGAATAGGCTCATCCGTTGGCGCGGGCGCAGGTTGAACGGGAACTCCAACCAGGCTGAAAGCTGGGGGAATGAGTTCGGTAGGCACAAGCAGAGCATCCACCTGAAGACCTGTAGGCTCGACGGGCTCCAAGGTAGAGGAAATAGTCAAGGCCGGCACAGGCACTTCGCAGGCCAGATTGACCAGAGAAAGCGACTCCTGTGGAGAAAGCTTGGGCCGGCGCTTGGCGGGAGGATGATAGTTAGGATGATCTTTACCCCACTCTGCCCAGCGCGCCAAGGTTGCTTTGGTTACAGGGTGGTGAGTAACTTTTTCTGTGTACGTCTTGACGAAGCGCTGGCACGTAGGAGATGCCTGTATCCCGATTACACCTACACCCAGCAGAACGACGCCAAGCAGAACGGCGGCAGGTGCGCGAAGGGTATATTTCATCTAAGGATCCTCGAGACGACACGGTGCTAAGTAGCTTCCTAACATCTATTCTACGTGTGTGCTTGCAAAATACCAAGATAAATTATAACGGCAGCGGTTTTTTTGTGCCGCTTCAATTCTTCCGGCCGATCAGGCAGCCTGTGCGTCCCATTGCAACAAGCTATCCACCATGGATTGCGCACAATCCTCAATGGGAATGTGAGTACATGTCTCGACAAACTGATGCATCAAAGCGCCATCGTGAAGGCATACGATGGACAGCGCCGACTGGGGCCGGCCCTGGTTTTCTTCGAGCGGCATGGAGATGATGTTGATGCGTATGGCATCTCCTTCCGGGTCCTGAGCCGCGCTCACCTCCTTATAGTGTGTGCTTCTGGCCAAAGCCGCATGAAGGGCGGAAGCGTAGGCCTTTCCGGTGACATCGTCACAGGTGCAGGTCACAGCAACAGCCACTGAATGACGGGCCTTCTGGGCTGAGGCGGAAACGCAGAGGGAAAGACTTGAAAGGCCAAAAACCGTTAGCTTGATCAGGATGTTCATCGCTGTCTCCGGAAAACCTAGACACAGTATCGGCACAGCATTCCGAATCTTCTGTACCACGCCCGTTGGGGTAGGTAACACTTTCGTTCACGTTAGTCACCCGAGGTCAAGCCCTGTGGGCACGGTCTTGAGGGCAGACTCAAGAACGTTACCGGCAACAGCTGACGCGCGGGAGTGTACGAAAGAAGACAAAGACCGGTCGCGCTCAGGGATCCAACCTACAGGCGGCGCGGTGCTTCGGAGAGAGCGCCGCTCGGGAGCGCTTCAACCCAATTGATGTAGGTGCCTGTCGAACAGCGCCTGTGGCATTCACCGCTCAGCCAGGTGTCGCGTCTGGCGATTCCCCCCAATTTGCCTGCATCGAGATAGCCCTGCGAACTTCGCTTGCCCTCGGGGTGATCCCCCTTCGGTACACGCGATGGGGCAAAAGTGTTACGCGCTCAACTCCTGTGGGATTCGGTTTCCCGGCGCGGCGCGATGTACTGAACGAGCTTTGCGGGGCCCCGGCGGATCCATTCCGCCTTTGACTCACACCTGGAGAAGAAAATGAAATTGTTCACAAAGCTAAGCCAGTTCAGCATTCTCCTATCGTTCCTGATAGCGAGTTCCTCCAGCTTCGCCGCACCGCCTTTGGCAACCCCCAGCTCCGTGCAAAAGCAGATCGCGCCAAAGCAACGCACATCGGGCAACTTCGCGCTCCAAGCAACCCTGTCCCCTGTCTATGTTGTGACAAAGGCGCTTGCCCCAGCGTCGACCGCAAAGCAGTATGAGAGCAAGCTTGAGGCCACTGGAGGTAACCCCTCATATCGCTGGTACATCCAGTCCGGCAGGCTACCGCAGGGCTTGACCCTGGAAGCGGCCACTGGCGTTATCAAGGGAGTTCCTGCGCTGCCAGGGTCTTCCGGTTTCGTGATCGGTGTCTCTGATGCAGGATTCCCGATCCAGCAGGCTTCGATGTCGCTTGCGATCCAGGTCACCGGTTCCCTTTCGATCAAGGCCTCTCCCCTCCCTACCGCCGAGACTGGCTTGCCCTACTCGAGCCAGGCGCTTACCGCGCAGGGTGGCACTGCCCCGTACTCCTGGTCTATCCATTCCGGCAGCCTTCCTGCCGGCCTTACGCTCCAACCTTCCACCGGCCTTATCAGCGGAACACCTCGAAGCGCGGGAACGTCAAGCTTCACCGTCCAGGTGAAGGACAGCAGCGTAGCCGCCGAAACCTCCACATCTGCCTTATCGTTGCTCACGACCGCACCGCTGGAGATCACAACCCCTTCTTTGTCAGCGTCCACGACCGGACAGGCCTATAGTGCAACTCTCCAGGCGACGGGCGGCGTCCCGGCATATCGATGGTCCATCGCCTCGGGCAGCCTGCCTGCCGGTCTTAGCTTGTCGGCCAGCACTGGAACCATCTCCGGGACGCCAACCTCGGGCGGTGCATTCAGCTTTGCGGTAGGCGTCCAGGATAGCGAATCTGCGCCCCTGACCACCTCGGTGGCGCTGCTTCTTCAGGTCGCTTCAGGCAATGGTCCAAAAACCTGGTACGTCCGCCCGGATGGCGGCACGCGCTACTCCACCAACATCACGGGCGGCCAGTGCGACGGGCTGGGCGATGCAGCTTACCCTGGCAAAGGAACCAATCAGCACTGCGCATTCAACGATGTGCGCTTCCTTTGGCAGGATGGAAGCTACAATCCTGTCGGCGCTTCGTTTCCAACCTATGGCTGGGTCGGAGCAGGCGGCGACACCTATTTGATCCGCGGCTCGCTCGCCACCGGTGTCTCTTACCGGGTGGGCTGGAGCAACCAGAACGCTTCCTGCGTCAGCGGCGGTCTTTGCTACGGGCAGCAGGGCAATCCGTACGCCAGCACGCCTCCGCCGCTCTCGGGCACGGCGTCGCAGCATACCCGCATTCTGGGTGAAAACTACGGCGCCTGCCATGCGGCTTCGGCCAAAACGCAGCTGCACGGCGGCTTTGGCGCGGGCGCGGTCCTTACAATGGATGGAACCTCGTACGTGGATGTCGCCTGCCTGGATATAACCGACTTCTCGAGCTGCGGCCGGGCGGCGCAAACTAACAGCTGCAACACGGCCCCGGGGGCACTCGACGACTACGCCAATGTGGGCATCACCTGGTCAAATGCATCAACGCAAGACACAATTACGGACGTTCATATTCACGGTCTGGCGAACGCCGGGATGCTGGGGCCGACCGGCAACGGCATCGTGATGAGTTATGTCGACCTGATCGGCAACGCGTCGTCCGGCTGGAATGCGGACAATGGCAGCGGTACCACCGGCACCGGATCGCTCCTGGTGCAGCACTACAACATCAGCTGGAATGGCTGCGCGGAAGAGTACCCCATGGTGGATGCACTACCGTACCAGGACTGCACCGATGACGGCACAGGCGGGTATGGCGATGGCTTCGGGACGGCGACCGTTCCCAGCAGCCCCGGATGGGCGGCGGTCTTCGATCAGGGCGTGGTCAGCTACAACACGCAGGATGGTCTCGATGCTTTGCATCTGATCGGCACCGGCTCCAGCATGACGGTCACCCGGACGCTTGCGTACGGCAACATGGGCCAGCAGATCAAGGTAGGTGGCGCCGCGGGCACGGCGATCAACAACGTGATCTATACGGATTGTAATGCGCTTCGGCAGGCGATTCCGGGGACCCCGGCCGGCTACAACTCGCGGCTCAGCGACTTTTGCCGGGCAGCTGACGGCGGTATCTTGCTGACGACCGGTGCCAACACCCTGCTGCGGTACGATTTCAACACGATCTACTCAGCCAGTGCCACGGCCGTCGAGATCCAGTGCGACACTTCCAAGGGTGCATGTGATTCAACCTCACAAGTCGACTTTCGCAACAACATCTTCATCGGCTTCCAAAACAGCACGGCTGACGGGTATCCAAATCCTTCCGGCGACTTCAGCAGCCCCATCTACAATGGTACGGGCGTTGCGTTCTTCGCCAACGCAGGGAGCCAGTTCTCGAACAACGTCACCTTTCATCCGAAAGCCAACTGGGCCTGTCCCGCGCAGTACGAGAAGAATGCCATCTGCGGAGACCCTAACCTTGTTGACGAAAGCTGGCACGTTTACGGATACGGCAACGTGCAGCCAGTGGCCGGGGCAAGCCTGGTAACCGGCGCGGGAACGCCTATTCCCGGCGTGACCGTTGACTTCACGGGGCAACCACGCGCCGCAATTCCCTCTATGGGTGCCTATAACTAGGTGCCCACGACGATCAAGCACGAGCTTGCTGCCCGGCACTTTCAGGTGCCGGCGCAGTGAGTTCGTGGCCGTTACGCCGTTACGGCTGGTAAAGTAGCGATAGCGAGACACCCCTTGTCTGTTCCTTCTTTAGTGCCGCCACATCTCAAGCCGAAGACCCGGATCGCGAGCATCCAGGTCTGCCGCGGGCTTGCAGCCCTGGCCGTTGTGATGGCTCATCTTCATAACGTGGAGATGAAATACTTCGATTCCAACTCCCTGCACGCCTTCCAGTATGGGGTGGGTGGTGTCGACCTCTTCTTTGTCATTAGTGGCGTGGTCATCTCCGCCGTAACCGCAGGCCGCTTTGGCGACGTACGCAATGCCACTAGATTTCTGTATCAGCGGTTTGTCCGGATTTACCCGATCTATTGGATCTACACCGCGATCGTGCTGGGGGCGTACCTTTTCAATCCTCTGTGGATCAACGCCTCAGGCGGGCATCACGTCGATATTCTCCAATCATTTCTGCTGATCCCTACGGGCGTGCCCATGCTGTTGCTGCAGGGCTGGACCCTCACTTACGAGATCTACTTTTACCTGGTCTTCTTCCTGCTTCTGCTCTTTTGTCCGGAGCGATATCTACTTTGGATCATGCTTTTCTGGGGCTCGTCGGCGTTGGCTGTGCACTTTCTCCTGCATCCTGGCCAACCCATTCTGGCTATGCTCTTCAGCCCGCTCATTTTCGAATTCCTCCTGGGCTGCCTTCTCTTTTCCATCTACAAGCGGGCGTCCCTTCATCCTGCCGCGGGAGTCGTACTGATCGGGCTTTCGCTGCTTGTGCTGCTCGGCATCGCGACGCTGACCGTGCATGGACATCATTCCAATCAGGAATGGATTGAATTTTCACCACAGAACCGGCTGCTTGCTTACGGGGTCTTCTCTTTCCTGTTTCTGCTGGGGATCATGGAGCTGGAGCGTTCGCGGATCATCCTTTTCGCCGCGCCCCTGATCGCTCTGGGCGACTGGTCGTACTCCATCTATCTCTCGCATACGATCGTGCTCAAGATCGTCAGTCACCTCTTTGATCGCTACTTCCCTCGCCTCACCTACTCCATGGGATGGGTCACCGGCATCAGCCTGCCGGCGGTCCTGGTTGCAGGTTATCTGAGCTTCAACTTTATTGAGCGGCCGTTGATGGCGTTGCTCTACAAGCCTTCGCCGCGCCCGGTGACGGCACTGCCGCACGCGCGCGGTGCAGACCAGAAAGTCTCCGCCTCCGGTTGATGCCCACTGAAACAGATTGCGCTTTGCCGCTCCCTTGTCCGACTATGGGATGTTCGACTATGAGATGACCGCCTGTGGCGAACATGAAATCAGGAGCTAAATGAAGAGTTACTGGAAAGCGATCGTCGGCCTGCTCTTCTGCCTGCTCTCTCTGCCCCTGTTCGGCAGCACCTGGTATGTGCGCCCGGACGGAGGCACACGCTATTCGGCGCGTGTAACCGGCGGCCAGTGCGATGGCCTGGGCGACGCTGCCTATCCTGGAAGTGGAACCAATAAGCACTGCGCCTTCAACGATGTGCGCTATCTCTGGCAGGATGGGGCCTACAACGCGGATGGCGCGGCGTTCCCCGCCTATGGCTGGATTGGAGCAGGCGGCGACACATACCTGGTCCGCGGTTCACTGGCTACCAAGGCCACCTATCGCGTGGGATGGAACAACCAGAATGCCTCCTGCGAAGGCGATCGATGCTTTGGCGTTCAAGGCAATCCCTACGCCAGCACCCCCCCGCCGCTTTCCGGCACCGCTGCGCAGCACACGCGCATTCTGGGCGAGAACTATGCTTCCTGCCATGCGCCTTCAGCCAAGACGCAACTGCATGGCGGCTTCGGCACCAGCGCGGTTCTTACGCTGGCTGGAGCCTCCTACGTCGACGTCGCCTGCCTGGACATCACGGACTTTTCCAGCTGCGGCAAGGCCGCCCAGACGCACGGCTGTAATACCGCGCCAGGCATGCTTGACGACTTCGCCACCGTGGGTATCGTCTGGTCAAAGAGCTCAACGCACGATACCGTAACGGACGTCCACATCCACGGCATGGCCAACGCCGGCATGTTAGGACCGACCGGCGATGGAGTGGAAATGAGCTACGTCGACTTGATCGGCAACGCTTCCTCCGGCTGGAACGCGGACACGGGCAACGGCACAACCGGCACCGGATCGCTTTTGGTCCAGCACTACAACATAAGCTGGAACGGGTGCGCGGAAGAGTACCCGATGACCGACAAACTTCCCTACACTGACTGCACCGACGACAGCACCGGAGGCTATGGCGATGGTTTCGGCACAGCCACCGTGGCGAGCAGTCCCGGCTGGGTCGCGGTCTTCGATCAGGGCGTGGTCAGCTACAACACACAGGATGGACTGGATGCGCTGCACCTGGTGGGTGCCGGCTCCAGCATGACCGTGACCAAGACCCTTGCCTACGGCAACATGGGCCAACAGCTCAAGGTTGGCGGTGCTGCCGGCACCCTGCGCGACAACATCATCTATACCAACTGCAACGCCTTGCGGGTGGCCATTCCGGGCACCCCTGCCGGCTACAACAAACGCCTGAGTGATTTTTGCCGAGCGGCTGACGGGGGCATCAAGATCTCCGTCAACGATCACAGCACCACCTACTTTGAAAACAATATCGTCTACTCCGCCTCCGCGACAGCGCTTGAAGTGGAGATCAATACTTCCTGCTCCACGTCCACGTGTCTCATCAAGCAGCGCAACAACATTTTCATCGGCTTCCGCAACGACGCCGCACACGGCTATCCGCAGGGTACCGATGAGTTGTCCAATCCGGTCTACGTGGAAGACGCCAGTCGGGCCTATACCAACCCGGGAAGTGCCTTCGACCATAACGTCACCTTCCACCCCAAGGCCACCTGGCACTGTCCCAACACCAGTCTGCACGAAACGCACGCCATGTGTGGCGACCCGCACCTTGTGGATGAGACCTGGCACATCTACGGTTACGGCAACACCACGTCGACCGATGCCACTCACCTCTCCTTCGATTCCGTATCCGCACCTGATTCAGGCGAGCCCTCGAACGGACTTCACGTTGGCCGGCCTACACGCCATGACGCGCTTGCCTATGTCGGCCTGTCCGTCTTCGCGCTTGGGGCCTGGAAGACGTATCGCTGGATGCGCAACCGCGCGCGGGATGCCTAGCGCAAGCCCAGCGCGGCCAGCAGCAACGATCCGGAGGTGCGGAGATTGTCCTTATCCAATGGGGCGAGAGCTAATCCGTGCAGCGAACTGCCCAGTGCGGCCCACGGTTTGCCGCGGCTCTTCAAAGCCTCTGCCCGCTGTTTGTAGGCGCGACCCAGCGCAATCTGCCTGGTCAATATCCCACAGCCCGGCGAGCCATAGTGCTTGCGAATGAACTGCAGCTGGGATCGCAGCATCCGATCCGGATCGCCGGACATCGAACTCGGCGAACTGCGGTAGAGCGCAATCACCTCAGGAACAAACGCCACCTGGAAGCGCAGCGCGATGCGTAGCCAGAGGTCGCGATCTTCGGTGGCGCGCATGGTTTCGTCAAACAGACCGACCACGTCCAGGGAGTCACGCCGAAAGGTCAAAGAGGGGCAAGGAAGCTCGATCTTGCGCATGTAAATGTAGGGCGCGATCCAGCCTTCGCTGTGCGCGCCGTTGCCGGCAAAAGTATCGATCCACTCGCCCGCGGCGTCGATGCGCGAGATGAGCCCGTAGGAAAGTCCAATCTCCGGCCGTCCGGCAAAGCTCGCGAGCGAAGCTTCCAGCCGGCGCGGCAGCCAAAGATCGTCCGCATCCAGAAGCGCCAGCAAAGGCGACGAGGAATGGCGGATCGCCGTGTTGCGCGCCGCAGGCAGGCCCGCATTGGCCTGGTAGATGTAGGTAAAGCGGTCGCCCAGTTCCTGTTCGAAGGGTGCAAGCACGGTCCGCGTGTTGTCCGTGCTGCCATCGTCGACCAGCAGGATCCGCCAATCCTGTTCTGTCTGTGCGATTACGCTGCGAATCGCACCCGGGAGGAAATGCGCGGCATTGAAGGCCGGAATGATGACGTCGACCCTGGCCATCAGCGGGACTCCTCGAGAAGGACTTCGGCGCCGAGATCCCGGTAGACCTGCAGCGTTTGCCGGGCGATTGTTCGCCAGGACCGCTCGCCAAACTCCATCGCCCGCACTTCGGCCGCCAGATGCTCGCGCATGGGCCTATTTCTCGCGAGCAGTGAAATGGCAGCAGCCAGTGAAGCGGCATCGCCAGCCGGGCAAAGCAGCGCATTTTGCCGGTCGTGCAAGAGCTCGCGGAAGACAGGTAAGTCGCTGGCAACGATGGTTTTGCCCAAAGCCAGTCCGGTCGCCAGCGCACCGCTCGTCGTGATGGCATGGTACGGATAGACCACAATGTCCGCAGCCCGATAGGCCGCAACCAGTTCTTCTGCGGAGGTAAAGCGAAAGTCCAACGTGACCCTTTCAACCCCGAGTTGTTCGGCAAGCAGGCGGAGCTGCGTGAGCCCTGCCTCCGCACCGGTTCCCAGCACCAGCAGCCGGGCTGCCGGCACTTCTGCCTGCACCTGCTGCCATGCGCGTAGCAGCACGTCTACGCCCTTGTACGGAAAGATAATACCTTGCCACAGTACATGCACCTCGCCGGCAATTACAGGCGTTGCCGATTCGTGTGTGGCGGCAAGATCGTAGAAAAATGGCCCATGCGCAATTACCGTAATCTTCTCGGCCGGTACGCCAAACTCTTCGACCAGACGCGTCCGCACATGGTCCGAGTGACAGATGAGGCCGTCCATGCTGCCGTAAAGCGCGGTAAATGTCCGCCGGTACCGGTTGGCCGTATCATGCGGCAAGAGATCGTGCACCGTCAGCACTACGGGCACGCCACGCCTGCGGCAAAGCGCCAGGAACCAGCGCTCGAGCGGCAGCTTCAATCGAAGCATGGGCAAATATTGCACATGCACCACGGCTGGTGGACGCAGCAGAAATCGAAGTGCCAGCGCACTAAGGTTGATAGAGGTTTCGATCAGTTTCAGCCCGCGCCGCACTCCAGAAGGCAGCCTGCGGAAGCGGCCCACGGCGTCGATCAAGCCTGGCTCCAATTTTAGATCGCGACTGCTGAAACAATCGGGGTCCAGGTAATAGGAAATGGAGCCCACCATGACGTCCGCCCCCGCCGCAAGCAGCGCGCGGGAAAGGTAGCTTGTGTAGTAAGGCACGGTAGCCAGCAGGTCCATCATAAAGATGCGCCGTCTCGGCTTGCGTGGCCGCGAGCTTCTGATCGGCGGTTGTGACAGAGTCATCGTAGCGCCCTCGCCTTGTCTGCGCTCGCGACCACGTGCTCATACAGCGCCAGATATTCTGCGGCCATCCGTTCCGCGGAGTACTCACGGGCAACGAGCGCTTGCGCGGTAACGCCGAGTTCATGCCGGCGGGCGGGCGAACGCAGCAGAGCGACGATCGCCTTTGCCATTGCAGCAGGATCGTCCGGCTTTACCAGCGTGCCCGTCACTCCATCCTCAACCAGGGTTGGCACGTCACCCACTGCAGTGGCGACTGGAGCCAGTCCGCTTGCCATGCCCTCCAGCAGCGCCACCGGCAAGCCTTCCTGCCTGGACGCCGAAACCAGCAGGTCGAGCGAGCCATAGAACGCAGCCATATCTTCCTGGCGACCTTCCAGAATAAAACGGTCTTGAAGGCCAAGCTCCGCCCTGAGGGCTTCCAACGCCGCTCTGTCGGGTCCATCCCCTGCTACGCTGAATCGCGTCCGCGGCAGCTCGTCGAGCACCAGCGCCGCCGCTCGCATAAGGGTGTCGACTCCTTTTTCCGGAGCCAATCGACCCACCAGCCCGACGAGAGAGGTGTCGTTGTCTCGCACCAGTTTTGGTCGCGCATCCGGCCGCACGTTGATGCCGTTGCGGATAAGCCGCACCCGTTCGGGCTTCACGCCCGCTCGCAGCAGCCTTTCCCTGACCGCATCTGACACAGCTACTACGCCATCAAAACGACGCAATACCCAGCGATCCAAAGCCCCGTATACACGCACCGCAACGTCGTTGTCGTACCAGGTATGGCAGGTTGAAATGAGCGGTACACCGCTGCCCCGCAAGGCTGCGTAGCTGTAAAGATCGGCCTTGTAACCATGAGCATGCACCACGTCCGCGTGGGTGTGTTCTACCAGTGCGCGCAACGTTGCCGGCACTCTGCGATCGATCGCGCCGTGACAGGAAAGCGGATGCGCCTTGACACCATTCTGCGCCGCGGCGGCGAAGAGTTCGAGATTGCTCTGCCCAGGGCCGGTAAATGCGGCCAGGCTGCTGCGATGCAAAGCAGGGCTCGCGTTCAGGGCCGTCGAGAGATTGAGGATCACAGCCTCTGCCCCATACATGCCTCCACTGCTGATCACATGCAGGACGTTCATGGCGCGCCCCGGGCGGCTTCGTTCTCCGGCTCCTCGCGATTCAGCATGGCCCATGCCCTGGCGTAGAGCCGGTCGCCGAGCAGAGCCTTGGCCGCGGTCTTGACCTGATGTTGCCGCCGAAGACCGCGCAACTCCGCACCTCCAGGCTGCAGAAGCTTCTCGAGCCATGCCACGCTTGCGTCGCCACGCACATTCAAGCGGCCAATCACCTTGCCGAAGGGCTTCGGTTCTGCCCGCGGAACGGAGGTCCAAACCTCGGTGTAGCCGGCCTCGGTGCAGGCCTCGAGCACACGGCGGTTCGAGCGCCCGCCGGGCAGCGACATGCTGGTCACCGGTAAGCCCAATCCATCTTCGAGCTTTTCGCGCGCGCCGCGCAGCTCCAGCTCCAGCTCCGCGCCATGCACGTGAGTCAGCAGCGCGTGGCTCCAACCGTGCGCACCAATGGTCTGCCCGGCAGCGTGGAGCGAACGCACTTCATCCCAGTTCATGTAGTTTGCCCGTGTGCCCGTCCATCCTGCCGTGATAAAAAAATGAGCTCTCATGGTGCGATTGGTCAGAAGCGGCAACGCATAGCGGATATTCGAACAATGGCCATCGTCGAAGGTAATTTCCGGCTGCAATGCATGCGGCTGTTCCGCCCGCATACGCGCGAAGAGTTCCAGATGCTCCTCGAATCGCCGACACTGCAGCACATAGGAATAGCTGCTCCGTTCAGGCCGAAGCTCATGGTAGAGCAGCGGAAGGCTCAGCAAACGCGCCCCCCGCGAACACTACGCTTCACGCGAGGCCTCCGTATCGTCTGCTTCGACAAGTTCGAAGAGCTGCCGGGAAGCAGTGTAGATCCAGGCAATGCGCCGACCTGCAAAGGCCACTGCAGGCGCGGGCGCGCTGACCACAATGCACCCAAGGCTCCTTGCGTGCTCGAGGGCGGCTTCCATGTCGCTGGTCTCGAAGCATAGGTGATAGGCCCCGCCGCCATTCTTCTTGAGCATCGCCTGCACCGGTGAATCTGCGGATAAGGGCGCAATCAACTCCACTTCGGCGACGTCGTCGTCGGCTTGCGTCAAAAAGCTCACCGCAACCCGCTGGATCGGGTCCTGAAACGGGCCTGAGATGACTCGATAGCCAAAGAGTTTGCACAACGACTCTTCCGCCGGAGCCAGCGCAGGCACAGCGACACCCACGTGACGGAGCCGGAATCCAAGGCGGGCCAGATCAGGAGGCGTTTGGCTTTGCGCTTCGCTCAAAACTGCACACCCTTTTCCTGTAAAGCGGTCTGGATGCTGCGCACCGTCGTCAACTCCGGAATCTGCCGCGGGTCGAACTGCACTCCGAACTCGCCCTCGAGCGCCAGGATCAATTGCAGATGCCGGAACGAATCCCAGGTCTCTACGGTCTGTCCATCCAGCTCCGGCGTCACCTCGGCTGGATCCATCTCGAGCGTATCGGCAAAAATGTCACGAAGCGACTGCGGTACCTGCTGCATGCTCATGCTGTTCCTTTCCTTCAAGCGTCAGCCAGGCCGGAAAAGCCGGGCGCGCCGCCGTTAGATCGTATTTGTAGAAAATGGAGTCGGTATGGTCATCCCCTGCCGGAGCGGGTTCCTTCAGAAAGCCGTGGTCGGCAAAGAAGCTTGCGCAGGGAGCATTCTTTTTGCTCTCGATGTACTCGCCTACCAGCCATTGTGCTCCATGCTCCCAGGCGTCGGCCGCGGCCATGGCCAGCAGCGCCGTTTCTATGCCCCGGCCAATCACCCGGCACGAGAGCAAAAGCGAGTCGATTCGGCAGACCGTCCCCTCCGTCCGGGCCAGTAACAAGCCGACGACGCCTGCATCGCCGAAACGGTCGCGCACGCGAACGGCGAGCGCCTGGCCTCCCGGCGGCTCGGCAAAGCACTGCACGTCCGCAGCGGTGTGCCGCCGCGTCGTAAGGTTGAACTGATTGGTCTTGCCCAGCAGTTGCACGGAGCGAGACAGCGGCGCCTCCGTCGCTGGAAGAAACGTGCATACGATGCCGAGTGAGGCGAGAAACTCGTCGCGGCTGCCCGCACTTTGTCCCAGGGCCTGCCGATGTGCCTGCGCCTGGTACTCGCCGGCGCGCTTGAGGTCATCGGCGGTCACCACCGCTACATCGAACAGGCCTGCCGCTTCTAGTTGCGGCACCAGCGTCCAGGGGGTTTCGGCCGAGGCCTGCATCACGGAGACCTCTGGAAGCTGCTGGCGGATCGCTTCGCACTCCACCGGGTTGTCGTCGACGAAGACGAAGGAATCGAGCCCCAGCGAAAGTTCGCCCGCGAGCTCACGCAGCGCGTCAGCTTTCTCGTTCCAGCCGATTTTGCATGCCGTAAAGTCGCGCAGGCTAAGGCCCAGATCCGCCGCACGCAGGCGAAACGCTTCCTCTACATCCGCGGGGTTGTTCTTTGACACAATCGCCAGCAGGACGCCTCGTGCGCGCAGCCGCCTCAGAAAGCGCTGGTACTCGAGAAAAGCATTGCCCGGGAACGCGCTGCCCGTACTGATGCCCTGTGGTCCATCCTCTCCCAGCACCCCGCCCCACAGGGTATTGTCCAGGTCCGTGCATAGAATCTTGCGCGGCGCACGAAACAATGCTGCCGCCGTCCGCGTCAGGCTTCTGGCGAACGTTGAGAACGCGGGCGGAGCCACAGCCAGGCGCGAAGCCAGGAACAACCTTCGGTCGCTCCAGCCCGCTCGCCCAAAGCGTGCGGCAACGTGGTCGACATCGAAGAAGAGGCAGTCCGGGACCTTGCGGCACAAGGCAGCCAGCTTGGAATTGAGCCCTTCAACGGCGCCTCGAAGGCTTCCCTGCAGATTGCTTTCGCCCACGTCACCCAGGGCGGCTTCATCCGGCACTACACATCCGCTTAGAACCATGCGACACGCCGAGCGTGCCCGCAGGCTGCGCAGCATCTGCTCCACCCTGCCCACGCATTGGTCGAGCTCTTCCTCCACCCCGCGCCCCAGCCCGTCGGCGCACAGGTCCGGCAACTGCCCCGCTACATCTTCAAGATCCAGGAGCACCACCACAAGATCATAGGGCGAACTTACCCCGAGCGCGCCCTCCGGGTTCAGCATGTCGTCCATGTAAGAGCCGTAGCCTCCAACTTCTAACGCCAGCACAAAACCTTCGAGCGCCGCCTCGACAATCAGGAACGGAAGCAGTGGCTCGACCGTGACAGAGCGCACAATGTAAGTCGTCAGCCGTTTCGCCCCGGCCTCGGCGACCAGCTCGTTTGCCGTTTCGGCCACGGCCGAAGCGCAGAGCATGATGTCCGAAGGCTTGCCGGAAACGGCCAGGGCGCGCACCCCGGAGAGCACCGCTTTGGCCTGTCTGGCCGCGGCAGCTTCCTTGATGCTGCGTCGCAAATCCTGCCGTGCCGTGTCGTTAAGCATCGGGCATCTCTGCCAGGGCTGGTTCCGCGACGGCTGCTTCCGCTTTGACTTGAACCACCGCGGGTTTTCTGGCCCGCATCACGATTCGCCCCGGGACTCCCATGACGGTGGCTCCTTCGGGCACATTAGTCATAACGAGCGTGTTGGCGGCGATTTTGGCTCCGCTGCCAATTCTGATTTTGCCTACCAGGGCGGCGCCCGTGCCCACATAGACCTCGTCGCCAAGCATTGGAGCCCCCGTTCGCCCCATCGCCGACGTGCCGATCGTAATGCGATGGGCGAGATCGCAGTTTCGCCCCAGCACCGCGCCGGGGTTCACATGCACCCCTCCGATATGCCCTATATACAAGCCGCCTCCGATGGTGGCCTGCGGGTCCAGACACATCTCCATAAACACTTCACAGAACTTGTTGCCTGCATACGACATAACCTTGAGCGGCAACCGCACCGGCAAAGCCGGAGGCTCGGTATAAAGCCAGTTCGCCAGCCGGTACCAGGCAATCGCCCACACCGCCGGATGCAACCAGAGCTCCCGCCCATGGTGGCCCTTGGCACGGTAGCGCGTCACATCGTCAGAAAACTTGCCCATACAAAGGTGGTATTCCCAGGTCCAACTGCGAAGTCTCATTATTCTACCAACGAGCCCGCGATCGCCATACCCAGAAAGGATCATAGAGACATCTGTAGAATCCGCCACTCTCAGTCTCTGCGCCTGTCGTCTGCTCCGCGATAGGATAAGAACGAGCCCAACCCGATCTTCAGGCTGTTCCTCGCTTTGCTTCCGTACGGCCACCTATGATCCCTGAGTCCTCCAACACCGTCAGCAAGCCAACCATCGCGCATCTCCTCCCATGGCCTTCGATCGGCGGCGTGGAGGTGGCGACGACGCGCCTGATCCGGGTAACGGCCGATCGGTTCCGGCATGTGGTTTTCTGCATTCCGGGTTCGGAAGAGTTGCAGCAGGCCTGTGCCGAGGCAGGCGCAGAAGTCGCCCACTACATTCCTCCCGAGCCCACACTTCGTCACTTTCCGCGCTTCTACCGCGAGTCCCGCCACGTCTCCGACGAACTTCGCCGGCAGCGCGTCGACCTGATCCACTGCTCTGAAACCAAGGCGGCCTACCACAACAGCCTCGCCGCCCTGATTGCTCGTATACCGCTGATTTCGCATGTGCGCTCCCGCTACAGTACCCTGTCCCTGCGCGACCGGCTCACCTTTCTGCCCGTCCAGCACTACATCTTCGTTTCCAAGGATTCACGGCGTCAGTTCGCCTTGAAACCTGCGGAACGCAAGGCTTCAATCCTGTATGACGGCGTCGACTTCCCGGAGCCCTCGAACGACGTCGCCGGCCTGCGCGGCTCGCTCGGCATTCCCCTCTCCGCACCTCTGGTGGGCATGGTTGCCCGCGTTAACCCGCAGAAAGATTACGACACCCTGGTTGACGCCGCGGCCGAAGTCCTCGCGCAGCGCCCGGATGTGCGCTTCCTGGTGGTGGGCGACAATGCGCTTGTCGAGCTCAACCGCAAGCACTATGCCCATGTGCAAAGCCGCCTGCAAGCTCTCGGCATCGAGCAAAGCTTTCTCTTCACCGGCTTCCGCTCCGATATCTCCGACCTGGTTTCCGCATTCGATATCTTCGTCCTGTGCACGCACCGCGAAGGACTTCCCCTTGCTATTCTCGAGGCCATGGGCATGGGTAAACCCGTTATTGCCACAGCTGTCGACGGCATTCCAGAGGTGATTACCGATGGGGTGACCGGCCTTCTTCACGCTCCGGGCAACAGCGGCGAGCTTGCCAACGCTATCCTGCGCTGCATCGACGACCCGGGTTTCGCCGGCCAGCTCGCCGCCGCCGGACGGTTGCACTGCCGGCAGACCTTCAGCACGGAATGCTTCGCCGCCAACGCCGCCGCACTTTATGAGAAGCTGCTCGACAGACAGCGCGCCGGCAGCAACTCTGCGGGGCGGATCAGCCCGGAGGCGCAGCCTTGAGGCCTACCGTGTCCGTCGTCATTCCCGCATACAATGCCGAGGCTTGTCTCGGGGCGACGATCGAAAGTGTGCTCGCCCAAACGCATCCAGCCGACGAAATCGTCGTGATCGACGACGGCTCCCGCGATCAGACCGCCGAGATCGCGCGCCGGTTTGGTGACCGCATCCGCTACATCCCCCAGGCAAACGGAGGCATAGCTGCCGCCCGCAATGCCGGTGTCCGCGAAGCCACCTGTGACTGGATCGCCTTTCTCGACCACGATGACCTAATGCTGCCGCAGAAGTTGGAAAAGCAGGTTGCCGCGCTGGAGAAGAACCCCGATCTGCAGGTGGTCTACTCCGGCTTTAAAAATTTGTATGAGGATGGATCTTCTGATCTCATGCCGGCCTTTCCCGCCTCTGAGCTCTGGCCGGCCCTGCGCTACCGCACGCCGATTTTACCTTCCACATCCATCATCCGCCGCGAGGCGCTGCTCGCGGTTGGCGGCTTTCAGAACTTGTACTGTGTGGACGACTGGAACCTCTGGTACAGGCTCATCCGCCGCTATTCCAAGCACGCCTTTCAGGAAGTGCCGGAAATCCTGACCGTGTATCGCCGCTGGGCCAACAGCGAAAGCAACAACTTCATGCCGCTCACCAAGGCGGTGCTCACCATGCTGGACACGCTTTTGCTGTCGGACCTGACCGGATTCCGCCGTGCCATCTGGAAACGACGTGTGGAGGCTCGTGTGTATTTCAGTATGTCCCTCAGCCTGCGCGAACTGGGCAACGAACGCTTCTGGGAGTACGCTCTCGGTTCCTTTTTTCGCTGGCCCTTGCCCAGCAAGGTTGTGCCTCATCAGCGCTATCGGGTGCTGGCTCACATGCTTTGGACAAGGCTCCGCAACCCTCGCGCGGACTTCCGCTACTGGCTTCCCGTACGCCGCTGCCGCGAAGGTCTCGACATGCCCCTGAAGCTTGCCGAGCGGCGGCCGCCGGCGGTTGGCGCACAGCCCGCCGAAAGGACGCTTCCGTGATTACTGCACGCGGCTTCACAAGTGGCGTGCTGCTTGGCTGGGTTTCCACCTTTGCTTCCATCGCCATCGGCCTGTTCATGTCTCCCTTTCTGATTCATCACCTGGGGGTGGCCGGCTACGGCGTCTGGATTCTGATTCAATCGACGGTCTCTTATATGTACTTTATGGACCTCGGCCTCCGCACCACCGTGGTGCGTTTTTCGGCCACCGCGCAGGCTCAGGGAGACCACGTCGGCGTGAGCAAGGTGATCTCCGCTGCCCTCTGGATTCGCCTCTGGACCGCCTCGGGCATCATGGCGATCGCCGTCACGCTCGCCACTTTTCTGCAGCACCTGTTCAAAATCCCTCCAGCCCTTCTTTTCACCGGGCGCATTGCCCTCCTGCTTGTAGCCGCTACGCTCTGCTCCACGCTGGTTTTCAGCGTTTTTAACGCTCTGCTCTCCGGGCTTGGACGCTTCGATCTGCTCGGCCTCATGGAGTTGATCCAGATTGCCGTCACCACCACCTGCCTGGTTACGGTCATCGAGCTTGGTCGCGGACTGGTCGCCATGGCCATCTGCCAGTTGGCCGTCGTGCTCGCGGTCAATCTGCTCAACGTCACCGTTTGCTTTCGCATTTATCCGCATCTTCATCTCTTCTTTCATGCGCCGGAGAAAGAGCTGCTCCATTCCCTGTGGAGCCTTGGCCTGTTCGTCCTCATCGCGAACGGTGCCGGCCAGTTGATCCTCTATACCGATAACGTCGTCGTTGGAGCCTTTGTCGCCGCGGCTGCCGTCAGCTACTATGCGGTCGCGGCCAAGATGGTCGAGTATGTGCGCACCGTCGCAATTTCCATCCTGAAGTACTTCATGCCTCTGGCCAGTTCCTTCGCCGCCCGCCAGCAGATGGATCGGGTTCGCCAGCTTCATCTGCGCGGCACCCAGGCTGTCCTGCTGGTCACCTATCCGCTGGTACTTTGCCTCATGTTGCGGGGTGGCACGCTGCTTCGTCTTTGGATCGGCAATCACTTCTCAGCAGAAGCTACCGGTGTACTCACGATCCTTTCCGTCGCCGCTGCGCTAATGCTGGCCAACTCCGGCGTCAACAGCCTTGCGCTCGCGCTCGATCGCCAACGCCTGCTCGCTTACGTAACGCTGATTGAAGGCCTCTTCAATCTTGGGCTCAGCATCTTTCTAGTCCGCCGCATCGGTGTACTTGGCGTCGCCTGGGGAACCCTGATCCCCACGCTGCTAATCCCCTTCCTGTTCTGGCCTCCCTACCTCTGCCGTCTGCTTAACATGTCGCTTCCGCGCTACCTGCTTGAGGGCTGGCTTCGACCCATCGCCGCCATGATTCCCTTCGCCCTGGCGTGCTGCTGGGCGGAGCGTCACTGGATTCCCACCAAGCTCATCTGGTTCCTGCTGCAAATGGCCGCCCTGCTTCCTTTTGCGATCCTTGGCGCCGTGCTGCTGTTCTGGAAGGATGTGCCCACCGCGTGGCGTCTGATCAGCAAGCGCAGCCCACAACCGTCCGTCAGCGCCGCCGCGGAAATATCAGCATGAAGTCCCTCTTCTGGCTTGCCGCAGCTACGGTCGCTTACACCTATGTGGGCTATCTGCTGCTGCTTGCCGTGCTCGCCCGTCTGCGCCCCCGGCCGGTGCATTGCACTCCCTTCCTCCCCACGGTTTCGATCCTCGTCGCCGCCCACAACGAGGCCGCGAACCTGCCCGCAAAACTTGCCAACCTCGCCCAGCTCGACTACCCACGCGGCCAGCTTCAGATCATCGTCGTTTCAGACGGTTCCAGCGACGCGACCGAATCCATCCTGCTCGAGCACGCCGCCGGCAATCCCGGCACGCTGCATTCCATTCTCCTCGCAAAACCCGGCGGCAAGGCGGCGGCTCTCAACCGCGCCGTCTCTGAAGCCTGGGGAGACCTTCTTGTCTTTATGGATTGCCGCCAGTCCATTGAGCCTGACGCGCTCGTCCAGCTTACCGCCTGCTTCGCCGATCCTACGACAGGCGCCGTCAGCGGAGAACTGCTGCTGGAAGCCTCGCCCGGCACGGCATCAGACGCCGTCGGTATTTACTGGAAGATTGAAAAGGCCGTGCGCAAGCTCGAGTCCCGAACCGGCTCCGTCGTTGGGGTGACCGGCGCACTTTACGCCATACGCCGCGAGCTCTTTGTGCCCCTGCCGCCCGGCACCCTTCTGGATGACGTGTGGGTGCCCATGCATGTCGCACGTGCCGGCTATCGTGTGCTCTTTCAGCCTCTCGCCATTGCCCGTGATCGCATCTTCAGCGCAAGCGGCAAGGAGTTCAGCCGCAAAGTTCGTACGCTGACGGGCAATTACCAGCTCCTGCGCCTCGCCCCGTGGCTGCTTTCTCCGCGGAATCCGCTGCTGTTTCGCCTCATCAGCCACAAGCTTCTGCGCCTCGCTGTACCCTTCCTTCTTCTGCTGATGCTCGCCGTCTCCTCGGCAATTCCCGGCATGTTCTATAAAGCCCTGTTTCTAGGGCAACTGATATTCTATGGATTGGCCGCCCTGGGTACGCTCCTCCCCACTTCCCGGAGAGTGAAACCGGTGGCCATTGCTGCAACGTTCACCATGCTCAACCTTGCTGCCGCGCTGGCCCTCTGGAAGTTTGCCCGCGGACGCAAGGTCTGGGTCTAGCGCCATCCCCCGGAAAGGTTCAGCAGTATGGGCACAGGACTTGGACATTACATCCCCATAGTGGCCTACTTCGGCTTCTGGATCATGTGCGTCGTCTCGCTCTTCAGACCCCTGTACGGCCTGTACTATCTGCTGCCCTTTCTGCCCTATCGCACCATGCGGGAACACTTTTACGATCTCCCGCTGGGCACCAACGTGGTGACCGCCCTGGTTGCCTGCATCCTCATCGGAGCGCTCATCAAAGGCAAGCGCCTGCCGCCTTCCCGGCTTTACCTCACCTGGGCGCTTTTCGGCGCTTACCTGTATTTTTCCATGTGGATCGGCACAGCTCTCGGCAACGCGCCGGCCCCGCTATGGGTGACCGATCTGAATTTTTCCACCTGGAAGGATTACATGATCCTTCCCCTGGTCTTTGTCGCCGCCGCCCTTGTGGTTGAAGACAGGAAAGCCGTGCGAAACATCATTATCATCACTGCGCTTTCGCTCTTTTTGGTGGACAAGAGTGCCCTGCTTGAAAGCCTTTCGCACAGTTGGACCGCCTTCGATGAAAACAAGCGTAGCAGCGGACCCATCGCCTACGGGCCCAACCAACTCGCAGCCTTTCTCGCCCAGTTCGCCATGTTTTTCTGGGGCTTTGGCCGCGTGATCAAGCACAAGAAGGCAAAGCTGCTTTGCTACACGTTGGCCGGGCTCACCATCATTACGACGATGTACACCTTCTCTCGCGGAGCCTACCTGGCCCTGCTCGCCAGCGCGTTCCTGCTGGCCGTGCTTAAGGATCGCAAGCTCATCCTCATCCTCGGCCTCTTTCTGCTCACTTGGCAGACCATCGTTCCAAGTGCCGTCACGGAACGTGTATCCATGACCCACGATGCGAACGGTGCCCTTGAAAGTTCCGCGCAGGAGCGCGTCATTCTCTGGGAGCAATCAGAAAGAATGTTCCTGAGCAGTCCCATCGTGGGCACAGGCTTTGCCACCTTCCAATACGGAGACCACACCGCCAACCTGAAGGACACGCACAATTGGTACGTCAAGGTTCTGGTTGAGACTGGGATCGTGGGTGGAATGCTTGCCTTCGTCCTGCTTTACCAGATGGGGGCGGCCGGCTTTATCCTCTTCCGCCGCGCCGAAGATCCGCTCTACCAGGGCCTCGGCCTTGGCTTTGTGCTCGCGCTCTGCTCCTGCATCATTGCCAATTGTTTTGGCGATCGCTGGACCTATGTCGAGATCAATGGCCTGCTCTGGGTTCTGGCCGGCACCGTCGTACGCGCCCATGTGCTTGCCGACACTGCTCCCAAGCCCGAGCGCTCACGCGCTTTCAACGCGCTTCCAGTCCAGCGCGGCGCTCCGGCCCTTTCCGGCGTGCGCAGGGTTGGCTGGCAGAAATGACGCCCTCCGGCGAAATCGAGCGGCCGAAATCCTCTATCCTGAGGCACGTCGTGGGCTATCTTCCGCCCCGTAACGCTACCGCCACCCACATCCTGCTTGTGCTCGATCAATTCCCAAAGGTGCTTGGCGGCGGTGAACGCATCGCTCTGCGCACAGCCGGCCTGCTGCAGGAGGCTGGCTTCCGCGTCTCCCTGCTTACCTTCGCCATTCATCCGGAATGTGCCGCTCTGGCGAGCACGCCACCACCCTGCCCCTTATATCTGCTACCCCTCACCAAGACCTACGACCTCGCCGCATGCAAGGCTGCGCTTCAACTCGGCCGCTTTCTCCGCGCAGAGAAGGTCCGCATCGTTCAAACCTTTTTTGAAAGCTCGGACCTCTGGGCCGGCGTGGTCACCAAAATTTTCTCCTCGGCCGCTCTCATCTGGTCGCGCCGCGATATGGGTATCCTGCGCGGGCGTAAACACCAGATCGCCTACCGGTTGCTGGCCCGACTGCCCGATCGCGTGTTTGCTGTCTCGGAAAGGGTGCGCCGACACGCGATTGAAGTCGACCGTATTCCCGCGGACCGCGTACTCACCATCCACAACGGGCTCGACCTGGAAGCCTGGCCAGCCCGAGAGATACACTCCTCTCCCTCATCCGGCTTTACCGTCGTGAGTCTGGGCAATATCCGCCCCGTCAAGGGCCATGATGTGCTCGTTGAGGCTGCAGCCCTGGTGCTGCGTCGACTTCCGGAAACCACCTTCCGCGTGATCGGCGAAATCCTCGACGACGCCTTCTTCCAGCAGCTAGAGACTCGTCTGGGCGAACTGGGTATTGCCGACCGCTTTCACTTCGTCGGCGGCTTGACCGACCCGGCACCCCTGCTTCTGGTGGCCGATGTTTTCGTTTTGCCCTCCCGCAGTGAAGGCTTTTCGAATGCGATTCTGGAGGCAATGGCAGCAAGCCTTCCCGTGGTTGCCACATCGGTGGGAGGCAACGCTGAGGCAGTCGAGCAGGGCCGTTCCGGCTTTATCGTGCCGCCAGAGGATGCGTCGGCACTCGCGGCGGCCATCCTTCAGCTTCTGCAATCGCCTGTCCTGCTTGGGCGGATGAGCCGCGCTTCCCGGAGCCGACTCGAAGCCGTTTTCACTAGTCAGGCAATGCTGGGCAAGATTCTTGCCTGCTATCGCGAACTGTTGACGCAATAGCCCACTCATGGCGCGAAGTCGCTCCCCTGCATGCAGGACGAGCGCGATCGTGCCTACCCTATTCGGGTGAGAAATAATTACCCGATTGGGTGCGCACATACCCCCTTAGTGGGATATTATTACTCAAAGTGTGCAAAATATTGCACTTATGGGTTATTGACAGATTTCAAAGTGTTGATAACAAAGGTTCGCTTTTGGCGCACTGAATGCACTAACACAGGTACTGACACACTTGAGGCACGCGACAGCGTCTGCAAAGTTGTGTGATTCAGCAGTTTTGCATTGACAAATTAATTGGAGGTTTCACCCATGAAGCATTTTCTCAAGGTCCTCTCTCTGGTCGCGGTAGTCTCGATGTTCGCGCCCCTCGCCAAAGCCGACGGTATGAACCAGATCTCGTTCTCGGGATCGACGACGTACGCGAACGATGGCTCCGTTACGTTTCTCCCGCCCGCGAGCACGACCGCCCCTGGCTACGGGAACGCCGTTGTTTCCGGTACAAGCACCGGACTTTTCAGCTCGTTTCTGGCCTACAACTACGCTCTGCCGGCTTCCCAGAACACGTACGTTGATTTCATGAACTTCAACGTCAACAACAAGAACAGCTTTGTTCTATTCACCGCGGTCGATTCCAAGGGCGACACGCTCTCCTTCACCGTGACTTCCCAGGCATATGCAGGTAATTCGTCAGGCCCTGGCGATGTCGGTTCCGGCTTCTACACGCTGAATGGCGTTCAGATCAACAACGGCACGTTCCAGATGAACACGCAGGGGACAGCCGGCACCAGCGTCAGCTTTGCTGATTCCAACAGTGTCACCCCTGAGCCCAGCAGCCTCCTTCTTCTCGGCACCGGTTTGGTGAGCGCTGCTGGTATGCTGCTTCGCCGCCGTCGCAATGTCGTCGGCCCCGTCGATGCTGTAATCGCGTAATCGAGCCGCAAAAATGTGGCTCGAGTGCCACTGTCCCAGGGAGAATGCGGCGAGATCCGCATTCTCCTTTTTGCGTCTACATCTGCCGCTTCCGGCCAGCGCAGGTTCCGCGAACACGGACCAGGCAGCCGGCGAGCGACTAGAGCAATGGGCGAGCGCTTGGAGCAACGATGTGTCGGTGGCAGCAAAGCAAGCCGCAGAGCCCCTGTGGGCATGGCAGCAGAAGGCAGACGCATTGATGCCTTTAGCGGTTCTGGTCTGAATTGCCACTTTGCCTACAGTCAAGTGGCGCAAGCGCTCTCCCGTGCAGAAGGGCCGGCGCGAAGCTTCCATGCGGCTCTTCTGCACAAGAAACGTGAACTAACCTAGTTGCGCGAGGGCTGCAGCCGCATCCGTTCCGGTCTTGCTTTTGGGAGAAAGCCCTACCGCCTTCTTCAGGTGGGTACCGGCGTTCGCTTTGTCGCCGAGTTTCAGATAAAC
Source organism: uncultured Granulicella sp. (assembly GCA_964282835.1). Lineage (GTDB taxonomy): Bacteria > Acidobacteriota > Terriglobia > Terriglobales > Acidobacteriaceae > Edaphobacter. The sequence goes on along the minus strand of OZ196157.1, from coordinate 1,706,070 downwards.
CATACCGAGGTGGTACTGAATAGAGGCATCGTTAGGCGACGCCTTGGCCGCGTCCTCCAAAAGATCCTGGGCCGAGGCATAGGTGCCTTTATGGTAATAGGCCCATGCCAGGGTGTCTGAAGTACTTGGAGAATCCGGAAAAGCGCGTTTGGCGGTTTGCGCCAGTGTCAGCGCCACATCCATATTGCCACCGTTTTCCATCATCAAGTAAGCCAGATTGTTCGAGGCGATAGGCTGCCCCGGAGACAGTTCCAGGGTCTTCTTGTAAAGCCCCATGGCCTTCTCCGTATCACCCTTGGATTCCTCCAGAGTGCCCAGGAGCAGCGATGCTTTCGGATCATTCGGGTGCTTTCCGGCCCATTGCTGCCACGCCGCAATCGCCCCATCGGTATCGCCCAGTGCCACGTCGGCCTGGCTATACGCCTGGACAGCATCCTCGTCATTGCCATTAAGCTGCATTGCCTGCTGTGCACTGCCTTTCGCACCAGGGTAATCCTTCAACGTCAGGTCGAGAACCGCGAGCTGCGTGTACGCGCCCGCATCATTTGGAGCTGCGGCAATCCGAGCCTTCAGTCGAGCGACCGCTTTCTCCGGCTGCTTGGCAGCCACATCAGACTGCACCAGAAGATTCAGCGCCTTGGTCAGCCGAGGGTCTTTGGCCAGCGCCTGCTCGAGCAGCGGACGCCCCTGGGCGGGCTTATCTTCCTGCATGTACAGTTGCCCGAGTTCGAGCGAAGCGATGGCGTTGCCAGGATCCTTCTGCTGCGCCGTCTTAAAGTCGGCTTCAGCTTGCTGATACTGCTTCTGGTTGGCCTCGGCGGAACCCCGCCATAAGTAAGCTTCCAGATAACCGGGGTGCGCTGCGAGCGTACTCTCCGCAACCTGCGCCAGGAGGCTTGTGTCGCCCTTTTCTGAGGCGATCCTCGCCATCCCCGTCTCGACTTCCAGGTTGGTAGGGTCCAGCCGCTGGGCCTGACGGTAGGCTGCTTCTTCGGTGCTGCTGTCACCTCGCATAGCCGCCACCTTCGCCAGGGTAATCTGCAACCCAGTATTATCGGGAGCGTTGCGGGTCGCCTTCTGCAGAAGCGTAAAGGCGTCGTTAGTCTTGCCGTTCTTGATCAACATCAAGGCCGTGATCTGTTGCACCTGGGGGTTTGAGGCGTGAGTCTTGTTCAACTCATCCACCAGGCTTTGTGCCTTGGCAAAGTCCTGCTTCTGCAGGAGAATTTGCGCGTAAGCAATTTGTAACGGGACGCTCTTCGGGTGTTGCTGGGTCAGGTCGGCATACACGCTTTGAGCCTTATCGATCTGCCCGGTCTGCCGGTAATAGTCCGCCAGCAAACCTGCTCCTTGATCCGAATCCGAAAGGTCTTCAGCCGCTTGACGGAGCGTCTGCTCCGCCTTGGCTTGATCTGCATTTCTAAGATAAAAACGGACCAGGGCCTGCCGGGCGCTCATAGCCTGCGGTGCCGCCGCCACGGCACCCTGAAGCTGTTGTTCGGCGCCGGCGCGGTCTCCGCGCTTTTCCAGCAGAATAGCAAGCCTTTCCCGTGCCCCCACGTTCTTGCTGTCCAGGGCAATGGCTTTCTGCAGCTCCGCTTCCACGTTCGACCCGTTCCCCTGCGGCCCTACGCCTTCGAGCGAAGCCAGGGTGACGTGATAGTTCGAGTTGTTCGGGTCGATCGCGAGAGCATGCTGGATGTCGGTCAGCGCCTCATCCGCATTGCCTTTCTTATTTGCGATTTCCGCTTGAAGGGCCATCGCATCGGCGTTATTCGGGTCGAGCGCGAGGACCGCTTTGGCCTGTTCCGCGGCCCTGTCCGGCACTCCTCCGGCAACCTGCATGGTACCCAGATCGATGCGGGCTTTGATATTGCCCGGATCCAGGTCCACTGTCCGCAGCAGCTCCTGGTAACCGGCCATCATGGTACCCATCCTAAGATAGACCTTGGCCAGTTCGTAGTGAGCGGCGGCGAAGTTGTGATCCACCTTGACCGCATTCGAAAACTGGATTCCTGCCTCGCGCAGCTTGCCATCCTTCTCATAACGCTTGCCGCTCTCAAGATACTTCTGCTTCTCAACCTCGGGGTTCTTTTTGCACCCACTTGCCAAGCAAAGCGTAATCGACAACACAAGGGCAGCAGATATAGGACCGACGGAAGATAGCAAGCGAGTTGTCATACGGTCATCTCTTTCTTTGTCATGGACCTTTACCAAACCGGCATTCAAAATCCCAACACTGTTAATTAGGGATATAGGTGGGCAGCAAAGGGGAAACCTGTTCGGTAAAGCGTAGCACCCGAAGATGCGCATCCTGCTGGCTTTCTCCGTTGCGCAACGGAGTCATCACACGAATCAACGCCGCATCGGTCCGATTGTACAAAATGGAATCGGTCAGCATGCGCGCTTTCGCTGCGTAGTCGTTGGCAATGTTGTGCCCTTCCGTCCGGTACCAATAGAGCACCTCCTGGCGGTAAGCTCCATTCGAGATCACGTACTCGCCAACCTGATATTTGTGGCCGGTAGTATCGACCACATCGGTCACGCCGGAACGTTCAAACGTCCAGCCGGAACCGGGCAGGCAGTTCTGTGGGGAATGGATCGATTGCCCTGTGCGCTGCGTGGGAAAGTACCCCACAAAGAAGCCAATCGGCACCGTATCCCCTGCCCCTTTTGTGCCGGGCTGGTCGTAGATCCGATTGAGAAATTCCCCCTTGCCCAGCACTTCAAGCACGTTCGCTGCAATAGGAATGTCCTGGCTCGTCAATCCGTTGATCGTGGTTGGGAACTGGTCCAACGGGGTACTCGGAGGAACTCCGTCTACATCCCCGCGCACGTGTACCAGGACTGCTGTTGCCAGAAGGAGGAAAGTGATGGTCCATGTTCGCCCGGAGTTCATGCTGTTTGCCGTCCTTTACCGGGAATCAGCCGCATAAGGAGATGAATCAGGTAGAGGCACGAAAGAGAGACGAGAAACATGAGCCAGCCGGAAAACTCATGAAAGAAGCCAACCGCCTTATCCGGATTCCAATACTGCACACAGAGTCCCGTTCCAAAAATGCGCAACGCATTGGCAGCCACGGCGATGGGTATGCTGGCGAGCGCCAGGATCGTGCGGCGCAGGGTTGTCCGTTCTAGAAAATACCCATAAATGATCGCCACGGTGAATAGGCTCATCATCGATCGAATGCCACTGCACGCCTCGGCAACTTCAAGCTGCATGGCAGGAAGCTGAATGACATTACCCTCCCGCAGGACGGGGACCCCTACCAGCGGAAGCAGCGAGCTCGCCAGTTGGGACGCAAGCAGCTGCAGCGGGAAGGTGAGTTGGTTGAAGATCACCGCAGGCAGTGGGATCGCGAGCACAAGCACAAAGAGCATGAATCTGGTTTCCACCAGCATGCGCCGTCCCCACAGCGCCCAGACGATGCCCGCCGCGAGCATAACGAAGGAAATCCGCGACAGGAAGAGGTCCGCGCCAAACACGCCCGTCATCAGCGTAAGCAGCGCCAGAATGATAAGCGGCAGCCCAGCCCAGCTTGGCGCTATCGGTGTGCGGCGCAACTTGTCTCGCTCCACCCAGAGCAGGAAGAGCACAAAGAAAGGAATCAGAAAGCCGTGAGAGAAATCCGGGAGCTCATACCAGTCGCGTATCAGCTTAAGAGCGATGCCGCTATAAAGCCAGATGATAAGCACCAGCAAGGCAAGCAGTGGGGCCAGGGCAAACCATCGCGCCTTGTTGTTCGCGTACGCGCCTGTTCGGAGGATGAGTGCCGGCTCGTTTTCTGCCACAGGCTGTGGCGAAACGGCCGATGCTGTAGACATGGCTGTTAGAGGATCCGGAGATGTGGAAGTTATCGGCACGCGCGACCTGACATCAGTATCACCGGATTACGGCGAATTAGACAGGGGAAAATCCGTCTTTTTCTTGGCGAAGACGCGCCCGAATGCACTATGCTTACTCAGTAAGGAACAAAGAAGTGTTCGCCTCATGGCGCATCCACCGGCAGATGCCGGCTGTCTTCCTCGTTCTTCTGCAGAGTTGGCAATACCGGTACTCAGGCTTTATGGCTTGTTTGGCTGAGCCTGCATGCTGTATTTTGGGACAAACCCTTCTTTACTCTCTAGCCGCCCTTCACCGGGCCACGCAAGATCAATCCGGGAATCGAGATTATGATAGCAAAACTTTCGGTCCTGAACCTTCTCCTGCTCGCCTGCATTCCAGTCTTATACGGCCAGGCGAACGTGACAAAGCCCGTTCTACAAGCGGCACCTGCACAAGTGCCGGCTTCCGCAGCACCTGCCCTGCCGGCTGCCAGCGTACCGCCTGGTGACGCGGCCTCCTCCTCCAGCTATATCATCGGGCCAGGTGACACGCTTGAGGTCACTGTGTTCAAAGAGCCTGGTTTGTCGAACCCTAACATTCCCGTTCGCCCTGATGGCATGATTTCGCTCTCCCTGCTGGGAGATCTTCCAGCCTCCGGATTGACGCCGATGCGTCTGAGTACCGACGTCGCGGCCCGGCTGCAGAAGTATATAAACGATCCCAGAGTCACGGTCACAGTGCTTGGCATTCATCCGAAAGAAATCTACATGCTTGGTGAGGTTGGGCATGTGGGACCGATTCCTATCACTCCCGACATGACTCCCCTGCAGGCGATTGCTGCTGCCGGTGGCCTTTCTCCCTACGCGAAGGCCAAACACATCTACATCCTGAGAAACGTAGCCGGTGCCCAGAAGAAGATTCCGTTTGATTACAAAAAAGCGATCAAGGACGGAAATCTTCAGGGTGTGACCCTCGTCGCCGGCGACACAGTCGTGGTCCCGTAACTGCACCTTGCTGGTCAATCTGTTCCGTCCAAGGAACCAAATGATGTGTTTTTTCCCGTCCGCCTTCGCCAGAATAGCCTGTGTCCTGCCGGTGATGACCCTTGCCGTCTGGAGCCATGCGCAAGCCGTTCCAGCGGTGGTGACCCCACCCATTTCAGAAGCCTTCCAACTCCCGACTGTAGGCGGCACGCTCCGTTACTCGCTCACCGGGTCGGAGTCGCTCCTGTTCGGCTACGACGGACTTCCGGGAACAGGCCTGAATGCGCTTACCGACGTTTCCGGAGACCTTGCCTATCTTTCCAAAAGCGAACGTAATCCGTTCAGCGCCGTTTATTCCGGCGGCTATCTGTTCGGCACCTCGAACGAGCCTTCCTATGCCTTCCAGAACCTTGCTCTGTCCCAGGTTGCCAGGACACGCAACTGGACCTTCACCGTTTCCGATGCAGTCAGCTATCTTCCTCAGACTCCTGACATCGGCCTGTCCGGCATTCCGGGAGTTGGCGATGTAAGCGTCAGCCCTGTACCGACCACCGTTGATGGCGGCCTCGACATCCTGACCGAATACGGAACCAGGGTGACCAACTCCCTGAGCGGCACGGCTTCCCGCACCCTGACCGCCAGCACCTCAATCTCCGGAACGGGCATTTACGATATTCAGCGCTTCATTTCCTCCGGATCCGACGGGATCAACAACGATCAGGTGACCGCCGGCGTCAACATTACTCATAGGATCAACGCGTTATCCTCGTTCGGCGGCGGTTACAACTACGCCAACTCAAGTTTCAGTGGGATCACGCTGCTGCAGAATCTCTCTTACAATACGCAGACGCTCTCGATCAACTACAACCGTCAGGTTACGCGGGAGTTTTCCTTTACCGTCGGCGGCGGCCCGCAACGTACCAGCGGCTCCGGCAACGCGGCCGTCACTGCACCCTCCACCGATCTTGCCGTCAACGCCGGCGCCCTTTATGGCGGACGCACTTATTCGTCGTCGCTCAGCTATGTTCGCGGCACGTTCAACGGCACGGGCGTGGTTGTCGGCTCGCGTTCGGACGCGGTCAGTTTCGGGGTGAGCCGACCTTTCGCCAGAGTCTGGAATGCCTCGGGAACGGTGGGCTTCAACCACTCCACGGCACTGCCCAACAGCCTCTTCCCCCCGTTTTCGAGCGACGCTGAAGTCGCGTCGGCCCAGGTTTCCCGCCGGTTTATCCCTGTCCTTTCTGGTTTTGCCAGCTACAGTCTGCAGCGCCAGTCCTTCACCGGTGCCAGTACCGGCATCAGCGCCTTCAATGGGCTGTCCCAGATCATCAGTTTCGGCGTTACTTACTCCCCTGCTCCCCTGCTAGGAAGGAGATAATCCCATGCTCGGACACCGCAGCCTCAATCCGCAGGATTATATCGACATCCTCAAGCGCCGTGGATGGATCGTGCTGATCCCGCTGCTTCTGCTTCCCATCCTTGCCTACGCGTTCAGCTACACCATCCCTCCGCAATTCCTTTCTCAGACGCTCGTCCTGATTGAAAGCCAGAAAGTTCCTGACACCCTGGTCAAGCCGGTCATCTCTTCCGATCTTGATAGCCGCCTCGCTTCGATGAAGGAGCAGATCCTCAGCCGCTCCAGCATCCAGCCCATTATCGATCGCTACAACCTCTACGGCGCCTCCAAGATGACGATGGACGAGCGCCTGGACACGGCACGCAAGAACATCGATATCAAGCCCATCACGTCCGAAGTCTCGCACTCGGGCGGCCTGCCCGGCTTTTTCATCTCCTTCAAAGCCGGCGACCCGCGCACCGCGCAACTCGTCTGCACGGACATTACCTCGCTCTTCGTTGCCGAAAACCTGCGGGACCGCTCCGATTCCGCTGAGGGCACGGTTTCCTTCCTGCGAAGCCAACTCGGTGACGCCAAGCGCACCCTGGACGAGCAGGATGCCAAGCTTGCTGCCTTCCAACGCCAATATTTCGGTCGGTTGCCGGGCGAAGAAGCCACGAACGGAAGCATGCTCACCAGCCTCAACACGCAGCTCGAAGCCGCTAACCAGGCACTGGCTCGCATGCAGCAGGACAAGTCCTACGCCGAATCCCTCCTGGCGCAACAGACGGCCACCCAGACTCCGCAGCCGACCTCATCGGGTACTATCGCCACCGGGCCCACCAGCTCGCCCCAGCAGATCGAATTGCAGACCCTGCTCAGCCAGCGCGCCGACCTGCTGACGCACTACACTCCGGATTATCCGGATGTTATCGCGATCGATCGCAAGATCTCCGAGCTCCGCCGGCAGATCGTCCGCTCGCCTGCCCAGGCTGCGCAGACATCCGCTCCGGGAGCCCCAAGCCGGTTTGATTCTCCCGGCGTGCAACAACTCCGTGCTCAACTCCGCGCCGCTGAGATTGGTATTGACGAGAAGCGCCGCGAACAAGCGGACGTGCAGAACAACATCCGCGAGTATCAGGCGCGTATCGAGTCAAGCCCTCAGGTCGAAGAGCAGTTCAAGGAGCTCACCCGCGATTCGCAGACCGCGCAGGCCTTCTACGACGATCTGCTCGCCAAGATGAACACCTCCAAAATGGCCACCGATCTCGAAAAGCGCCAACAAGGTGAGCAGTTCCACGTCATGGACGCGGCCAACCTACCCGAGGCTCCCTTTTCGCCGAAGCGGAGTGTGTTTGCGATCGGAGGCCTTGCCGCCGGATTTGCCCTTGGCTTGCTTATCGTTGCGCTGCTCGAATACAGGGACACTGCTCTGCGCAGTGAGCGTGACGTTTGGGCCTTTACACAGCTTCCCACCCTTGCCTTTATCGCCTACGCCGAGGAAATCCCACAACGAAAGCGGCGCGGTGCCATCTCTCGCTTTTTCTTCCGGCGCAACCGGTCCACCCTTAAACCGACCCAGGCTCGTGGCTAAATTATGTACAAGCGCTTTTTCGAGCTGAAGAGATCACCCTTCGGCGCCAGTCCAGACCCGCATTTTCTCTACATGATGCCGCACACCCGCGAAGCACTCGCCGGGCTGGAGTACGGGATTTCGGAACGCAAGGGAATCATTGTCCTTACGGGAGAAGTGGGTACCGGCAAGACCACCCTGCTGCGTGCCATGCTCGAGAAGTTCAGCGGCCAGGGCGTGTTTACCTCCTTCGTCTTCAATCCTCGTCTCGATGCGGTCGAGTTCCTCGAATTCGTCCTTGCCGATTTTGGTTTGAACCCGGCGACGAGAAGCAAGTCCGGCATGCTGGTGCAATTCAACCGTTGGCTCGTCGAGTGTTTTCGCCACCAGGAAACCTGTGTCATCATCGTCGACGAAGCGCAGAACTGCTCCTGGGAGCTGCTTGAGGAGATTCGTCTACTCACCAATCTTGAAACCTCCTCAGAAAAACTGGTGCAGATCATCCTCTCCGGTCAGCCGGAACTCGAAGAAAAGCTTCGGCAGAATGATGCCCGCCAGCTTCGTCAACGGGTTGCCCTTTGGTGCCGCACCTTTCCTCTTACCGCTGAGCAGACTGCTCAATATATAAAGCAGAGACTCGAACTGGCTGGAACCTCTACAACCATTTTTCTTCCAGATGCGGTCGCCTTGATCCATGAGGTAAGCAAAGGCATTCCGCGGGTCATCAATCTTCTCTGCGAACACGCCATGATCCTCGCCTACGTGGAACAGGTCCGCACCATTTCGGCCTCGCAGGTTGCATCGGTTGCCAGAGACATTGACCCGGACTTTACAATGGCGGGTGCTGCTCCATTTGAAGATTCGCTTACCAGAGTGCAAAGCAACGAACGTTCGAGCTCGCCCTCATCGTCTCTGAGTACTTCCTTGCCGAACTCGGTCTTGCCCTCCCCAAGCAAAAGCCTGATTGCAGAAAGAAACCGGAAATGAGCAAGATTTACGAAGCCCTTCTGCGCGCCGAGATCGACCGCCTGGCAGCGGCTAACCGCGAAGGCGTGACTGCAGACACAGAGACAGCGCCCGACAAGCCCCGCCCCGTACTTCCCCATCATCCACCCCAGCTTGATGCCCAGCCCGACAAGCAGCCCGAGAAAGTTCCTGTCAGCGAGCTCGTAGCTCCACCGAAGGTGCCCACTCCGCTTGCTGCATCTACTGCCGCTCCGATTGCCCAGTCGCCGATCGATCTCTCGGCAGTTCAACGTATGAATTGGAAGCCGTCTCTGCCGCAACTGCCGTCTTTGCTCGAGCGCGGCGCGCCGGTTGAGCAATTTCGGGGACTTCGGTCGCGCCTGCACGAGTTCCGCGACCTCAATGTGCTCAAGACCCTGCTCATCAGCAGCGGCCTTCCTGAAGAGGGCAAGAGCTATATTGCCGCTAACATTGCAATTTCCTTTGCACGCCATAAAACGAGCCGGGTCTTGCTTATCGATGGAGACATGCGTCGTGGTTCCCTGCACAGGCTGCTCGGTACCCACAGCGAGCCCGGTCTGACTGAGTATCTTTCCGGCAAGGCGACTATTCAGCAGATCATCCAGACGCCCAACGCCGACAACAATGCAAACCTTCCCAAGGGACTTGCCTCGCTCTCGTTCATTCCTTGCGGAGCCGATGCGGAAAACGCTTCTGATCTTTCAGGGAACAGCCGCTTTGAGGTGCTGCTGCAGCAGGTGAGCCCTCTGTTCGATTGGATCATCGTCGATTCCTCCCCTGTGAACCTGGTCGCAGATGGAGCCAACCTCGCCCGGCACTGCGATGCTGTTCTCCTGGTCACTCGCGGGGGTGTCACCAAGTATGAGACCGCTCAGCGAGCGCTTGGCGAACTGAAGGCGGCCAAGGTGATTGGGGTCATCCTGAATGCCGTACAAAAAGCTCCGGCAATCGGGGGGTATTACGGCTACGACAGTTATGACAAAGTAGAGAAACAAGAGGACTCATAGCACCGTGATTCGCATCCTCAATGTCTACTATCCCACCCGCACAGTCCTTCTTCTCTTTTTTGAAGCTCTGCTGGTCAGCGCATGCTTTTTAGGCGCTTGCTTCATGCTGCTTGGGCAGGATACGTACATCAGCCTGATGTACGAACAGGGATTCACGAAGATCGGCTGCATTACCATTCTTGTCCTCGTTCTTTCCTACTATTTCGACCTGTATGAACCTCAGATAGTTTCAAGTCCTCTCCAAATCTACTTTCGTATCCTACTGGTCCTTGGCGTCTCCTGTTTCCTGTTAGCCTGCGTTCTCTTCTTCTACCCGGAAGTCTCAATTGGACCCTATGTCTACGCGGTCGCTTTCGCTCTGCTCACACCGGGCCTGATCTTCTGGAGGAATGCGTATGAGCGGATCGTGACCCTGCCTGCGTTTCGCGAGCGCGTCTACGTCCTGGGTGCCGGCGAGCAGGCTCGCTCTATCGTGAAGACGATTCAGTCACGACCGGATATCGGCATGGAGGTGGTCGACTGGAAAGACTACCTGGACCTGGCAAAAGCCGACCGTAAGGAGGTCTGGATAGATCGGCTTACGCAGTTGACTGAGGCCAGCCTGGACGTTCACCGTGTCATCGTAGCCGTGGAGGACGGGCGTGACGAATTGCCGGTGCAGGAACTGCTCAACATTCGTTTTCGCGGCGTTACCGTAGAAAAGGTGGGCGACCTGCGCGAACGCCTCTCCGGAAAGATCCAACTGGACGGTCTTCGGCCCAGCACCTTCCTCTACGCGGAGGGCTTTCGACTGCGGCGATCTCAACAGCTCGCCCAGCAGGTCGTTTCCATGAGCGCCGCGGCGATTGGCCTCCTGCTGTTTGCTCCTCTGTTTCCCTTTGTCGTTATGGCGATCCGCTTCACGTCGCAAGGCCCAATCTTTTTTCGCCAGACGCGTGTCGGTATGGCCGGTAAAAACTTTTATGTGTTCAAATTCCGTTCCATGTTCACAAATGCGGAAGCCGAAGGGGCGCGCTGGGCCACGAAAGACGATCCGCGCGTCACCAGGTTTGGTATGTTCATGCGCAAGACCCGCATCGACGAAATCCCCCAGCTTTGGAACGTCCTCAAAGGAGATATGGGTCTGGTCGGGCCCCGGCCAGAACGCCCCGAGTTTATTCCGATGCTTACCGAGCATCTACCGTTCTACTACCTGCGCCACCTCATCCGGCCGGGACTTACCGGCTGGGCCCAGGTGCGCTATGGGTATGGCGCCACGCTCGCCGAGTCGCGCGAGAAACTTGAGTACGATTTATACTACATCAAGCACATGTCGTTAGGCCTTGACCTTCTCATCATGTTCGAGACCATCAAGACCATCATTCGCCGACGCGGAGCTCAGTAGTCCTGCCCATTGGGGACTGCGCAAGTCTAAGCGTTTGCTCCCACGACGATCCCGCTCCTGGCTTTCTCTTCCAGGTACCAGGCGACCGTCTTCTCGAGGCCTGCGTGAAAGTCCGCCTGCGGCTTGTACCCCAGCACACTGCTTGACCGTTCGATACTCGCCAAGGAGTGTTGCACATCCCCTGCACGCGTCGCTCCGTGTTTGGCCTGCTCTCGGAAGCCGAGAATGGTCGCCAGGGCTGCGTACAGATCGTTGAGTGTGTGGGCGTGGCCTGTTCCAACGTTGAACACACGCCCGGTCGCCACTTCCTTTGGAGCCGCGCATGCGAGCAGGTTGGCCTGCACCGCGTTACCCACGAAGGTGAAGTCGCGGCTGGTGGACCCATCTCCGTTGATCGTCGGTGTCTCGCCGTCCATCATCTTGTAGATGAATTGGGCAATGACGCCCGAGTACGGCGAATCCGCCGCCTGGCGAGGTCCGAAGATATTGAAATAGCGCAGACAGACGCCCTCAAGCCCGTACACCTTGGCAAATGCCTGAAGGTAATACTCCCCTGTCAGCTTTTGCACCGCATAGGGGGAAAGCGGCTGCGGTCTCATCTCTTCGTGCTTGGGTTGCGTCGGCTGGTCGCCATAGGCTGAGCTTGAGGCTGCATAGACGACCCGTTTGACGCCTGCGTCGCGTGCCGCCAGCAACACGTTCAACGTCCCGTTCACGTTCGACTCGTGCGAGGCCAGCGGATCTTTCACCGAACGCGGCACGGAGGCGAGCGCTGCCTGGTGCAGCACAAAATCCACCCCTCCACACATCTCCGCCATCGCACGCGCGTCCTGAATATCAGCTTCGAGGAACTCGATCGACGACTGGATGGACCGCAAATTCTCCATACGGCCCGTCGATAGATTATCGATTCCCCTTACCTGGTGGCCCTGTTCCACAAGCGTGTGTGCCAGAGTGGAACCGATGAAGCCTGCGATTCCGGTGATAAGATAGCGCGCCACAAGTTCTCCGATCCGCTGCAGACTACGTCGTCTCCATCCTACGCGAGAGCCCTACCTCCCTCACTTACTCTTATGAGTCCTGGCCCTACAACGATTGCGTCAACCCTCTGCGTACGGTCGCGGTGCAATAATAATCCGACATGTCCATTTCCGCTCTCCCAACCCTGCCCGCTAACGCTTCTCAGCGTATGGAGCGTCTCAAGAATCGCACGGCCTCCATCGGCGTCATCGGTCTCGGCTACGTCGGCCTGCCTCTGTCGCTCCTGCTTGCCGAAGCCGGCTTTCGAGTAACCGGCTTTGATATCGACGAGAAGAAGGTAACCGACCTGGAAGCCGGTCGCTCCTACATCTTCCGCATTCCTGCTGAAGAGATCCAGGCCGCGCGTACAAAGGGGTTTCGGGCGACCACCGAGTTTGCCCAGCTTGCCTCGCAGGATGCCATTGTCTTGTGCGTGCCCACGCCGCTCACCGAACACCGCGAGCCGGATCTCAGCTATATCGAGAACACCGCCCGCACCATCGCCCCCTGGGTCCAGCCCGGGCAACTCGTCATTCTGGAAAGCACCACATACCCGGGCACGACGGAAGACGTGCTGATTCCAATCCTTGAAGCCGGCAGCAGCCTCCATTTGAAGGCGAACACCGCAAGCAACACCGAGTACGATGCTGTCTTCTACGTGGCCTTCTCGCCCGAGCGGGAAGACCCCGGCAACACCACCGTTGCGCGCCACAACATCCCCAAGGTTGTGGGCGGCCACGAGCCGATTGCCACCGAGCTGGCGGCAGTGCTCTACGAAGGAATTTTTACCAGGTCCGTTCGCGTCTCGAGCACGCGCGTTGCGGAGATGACCAAGCTGCTTGAGAACATCTATCGCTGCGTCAACATTGCCCTCGTCAACGAGCTGAAAGTCCTTTCGCTCCGGATGGGCGTCGACATCTGGGAGGTGATTGATGCAGCTTCCACCAAGCCGTTCGGATTTCACCCGTTTTATCCCGGTCCAGGCCTGGGCGGGCACTGTATCCCCATAGATCCCTTCTATCTATCCTGGAAGGCCAAGGAGTACGACTTCAACACTCGCTTCATCGAGCTTGCCGGGGAAATCAACGAAGCCATGCCCGACTTTGTCGTGCAACAGGTCGTCCGGGCGCTGAACAGCCACAAGAAAGCCGCGAATGGGTCCCGCATTCTTATGCTCGGCATGAGCTACAAGAAGGACATCGACGATCTTCGCGAGTCTCCGTCCCTCACCATCATCGAGCTTCTTCGCGCCCAGGGTGCCGAGGTACTTTACAACGATCCCTACCATCCCAAGGTAGGCCGCGGTCGCCACTACAACCTGAACATGACCTCGACCCCGCTTGACGACCTGGGCCAATACGACTGCGTCCTCATTGTCACCGATCACAGCGCCTACGATTATCCCGGCATCGTGCGCGATGCGAAACTCGTGGTCGACTCGCGCAACGCCACCAAAGGGCTCAAATCACCGAATCTGATTCGGTGCTGATCCGGGAAGCCGGATCTTGGTAAGCCAGCTCCCCTGTTTCGGATTGTTTCCGTAGCAGTGGTTGGATCATCATCGTCATGGCGACGACTACCAGCGCGCAGGCCACCGCGAAAAAGCCCGGGCCCATTGGGTGTTGCAGATACGGGTAGTACGCCATCAAGGCGGCAACCTGCAGCAAGGCGGCCGGCCAAGCGCCGACACGCGGACAGGCGACTGCCAGGATGAGCATCAGCGTGTCTCCGGCGAAGAAGTAGCGTTCGTGCATCTTCGGCAGCACAAAGGGTTCAACCACCAGGCTCAACGAGAGCGCCAGCAACAGGCGCCAGCCACGCGGCAGAGGACGCAGGCGGACCAGAAAGACCACCAACCCCAGCGTGGCGAAAGCACCCACCACAAGGCCCGCCCGCGTAAAAACGGTCGTAAGATGCTCGGAGTACTTGGCCCAGTGCAGAAGGAGCTGATAGGGGTTTGCCGCGTTCATCGAGATGGCCTGATAGATACCATACTGGTCCCCGTAGACCAGCAGGAGCTGCTTCCAGGGTCGGCCGGCCAGAGCCGCCGGCACCATCACCAGCACATAGGTCAATGGGATGAACAGCACCGTCCAGAACGGAATCTCGCCCACGAGTAGCAGGGCAAGGACCGCAGGTCCCATAAAGATCGCCTGCAGCTTGATGCTCAGGGCTACACCGAGCATGACCATCGCCCAGGCCGGTCGTCGGGACAGCATCAAGCGGAAGAATAACAGCAGAAAAAAGGTATGGACGCTGTCGCATTGCCCCCAGATCACACCATTGGCAAAGACCTCTGGTGCTACCAGCAGCAGCCAGCCTGCCAACAAGGCACGAAGTGCGGAGCAGCCAAGGGCACGGCAGGTGTCATAGCCGAGTGCCGCCGTCAACACCGTAAATACGATCGCGCTGAACCGGATGATCACGACGGGAGAGAAAGCGAAGCGCAAAAGAGAAGCCAGGCTCAGCAGATAAATGTAAGGAGGCGTATAGGTTGAGAAACTACTCTCGAGCGAAGTCAACCGCCCGAACTGCTCGATATGAGCCAGCCAAGGCAAGAACGCGAAGTTCACGTCGACGGTTACAAGGTGAGTTGCGCGCTTCCAGAGCAGTATGACCGGCAGCGTAAGCAGCACAAGCACAACCGCAATCAAGCGGTCGGTGCGCGCTCGCCCGTGCGCCGAGAAGGAAGTAGAAGACAATGGGAACTCCACGAGGATTCAGCCTGTCAGTAGCAAGCAAGAGAGGGCGAAGAAGTCACTTCGCATCCAAACGGCTTCTCTCGGCTTATGCTTTGTGTCTTCGATGACTTTACAAGCTACATGTCTTTTGTAAAAGCATCGCGTGAGAAGAATTGCCTGGCTCCCGCTCTATAACAATCTGGGAGCGGTCTGAAATGCGGACGGTGTCAACGTAGCAGGCTTTGCCACCGATGTACGCCGCACCCGCGGCACCGCCTCCGGACCTGCCTCATTCAGCTTGTATAATAAGGATCGATAGCTGATCTTCAACCATTTCGCCGTTTTCTGCCGGTTCCAGCCATTCGCCCTCAAAACTTTCAGAATCACACGGCGTTCGAGCTCCTGCGTCGCCTGCTTGGTCACCGTCTTCAACGAAATGGGTATACTCACGTCGATATCTGCGAGCAAGCCTCGATCACCCCGATCTTCCGGCATGAGTTCAGCCAGCACCGCCTCTTCATCCCCCACCAGCACATAACTGCGAACGAGATTGTCCAGCTGCCTTATATTGCCGGGCCAGTCGTATCGCGCCATCTGCCGCAAAACCGCCCGAGATAGAGGCTCCGGCTTTACCTGGAATGTCCGGGCATGCTGGCTCATGAAGTAGTCCGTCAGCTCTTGAAGATCTTCCGTCCGCTCCCGCAGAGGAGGCATGTCGATCGTGATTGTGTTCATTCGATAGAGCAGGTCCAGACGAAACGTGCCGTCCGTTACCTGATCTCGAAGGTTGCGGTTAGCCACTGAGACGAAACGCGTCTGCAGTTTGTGGACGTCGTGGCCGCCGACCCGGGAAAAGGTGCCGTCCTGCAGGAGTTGCAACAACTTGGCCTGGCAGTTCAGGTCCAGGCTCCCCACCTCGTCCAGAAAGAGAGTGCCGCCACGAGCTTTTTCGACGCGTCCGCGTTTTGTGGCCTGCGCCCCTGTAAACGCACCTTTTTCGTATCCGAAAAGCTCTGTCTCCATCAGCGCCGCAGGAATCGCCGGACAACTCACCTTGACCAGGGAAGCCGGATCATGACGGCTCATCGCGTGGATGAGTTGGACGCACAGCTCTTTTCCAGTTCCGCTCTCTCCTTGGATCAGCACCGGTATGTCGATTCGTGCCACGGATTCGAGCGTCTGCCGCACAGCGTTCATCTTCGCCGTGCCACCAAAGATGACAGACAAGGGGGGCGCATGAGGCGAGAGCAGAGGCTCAGAAAATGGTGGCAAGGATATACCTGACTCGAATTCCTCGGTCGTAGGGAGCTTCCGGCATGCAACTTAAGATGCACGCTTATTATCGTGGTTCTCAGCTAAAAAAGCGAAAACCTCCTCAGCAAAGGTGTAGGTTCCTTCTTATCCCTGCTTTGGGTAAAAAGAATCGGTAAAATTTTTACTGCCAACTTGCACAAAATATGAAACTATTTCTCAGAGTTGGCTTTCTGGACGCTGAATCATTGCTTCGCTTCGGCCGAACAGCTCGAGTCCTCCAAGCCTTGGAAGCACCACTTTCAGACTCACCATCATGACAGACTTCGCCATGCCCGAAGTCGCAAGTACAACGGAGCGCCTGATGACGCCAGTCTACCAATCTGCACGTGTTTCTTTTGCCTCCTCATCACGCAAAGTCGGCATCGTGCAAGCCCGTCTCACCATCTTTGAGCCCAACCAGAAGCTTCTCGGCTACCTCGAGCGCGCGCTCGCCGAAGAATACGACCTGCAACTTTATGAGCAGGCCGAGGTGTTACTGCATGCGCTCCAGTATGAATCCCACACCGGGATCCAACCCGAAGTTCAAGCGGTCAGCAAACCGATGCCCAGGCCCGATCTCGTGGTCTTCGCGTGGGAAGACAGTTCCCGTTCGCTTACCTTGCTCAAAGCTCTTCGCGTCAAGTACCAGCAAGTTCCAATCATCGTTCTTTCCTGCTCTGCGGAGCTCCGCGACTACGAGGCTTTCAGCGCCGCCGCCGTCAATTCGGTTGTTCTCAAGCCCTTTTCCGCGGGCATCGTAAAGCTTGAGATCAACAGGTGTCTCCTGCAGGCTGGGACGGCAAAACTGGTTGCAGCCCAGGAAACGGCTTTAGATCAAGGTCTGGCTTTCGTCCGCTCCAACAAGCGCATGATCGAACTCGAGCGGCAGGCGACCCTGGTCGCAAGGTCCGACATTCCCGTCCTGATCCTGGGCGAAAGCGGCACCGGCAAAGAAGTGATGGCGCTGTTCACGCATAAAATGTCTCGCCGGCGCGATCGCATGTTTCTCAAGATCAATTGTGCCGCCATGCCCGCCGAGTTGCTCGAAAGCGAGCTCTTCGGCTACGAGCAAGGCGCTTTTACCGGGGCGCTCAAAAGCAAACCCGGCAAGTTCGAGCTGTGTGATGGCGGAACCATCTTCCTGGATGAGATCGGGGAGATGCCCGCCATTCTGCAGGCCAAACTCCTGCAAGTCCTTCAAGATGGAACGTTTTCCCGCCTTGGGAGCCGCGCTCCCATGCGGTCGGACGTCCGCATCGTGGCCGCTACAAACATCAACATGAAAGAGGCCATGCAGAGCAAGCTTTTCCGCGAAGATCTGTACTATCGGCTCAATGGACTTCCCCTGCACCTGCCTCCTCTGCGCGAACGGCTCGATGAAGTACCCGCACTGGCCGCTTACTTTATGCGCAAAGGCGCCGAGAAGTACGGCTTGATCCAATTCCCCCTTTCTCCTACTCTGCTCCGTGCCCTCTGTACACACCACTGGCCGGGTAATCTGCGTGAGCTTGAGAATCTTATCAATCGCCTGCTCATCCTGCGCGACGAACAGGCGATTCTGTGGGACATTGAACATTCTCTGGTGCCAAATCAAATCACGGCTGCAAATCAGCCCGAGGCAACAAGCGCAAAAGGCGACGAACGCAGCCTGAAGAGTGTCGTTCGCGGGGTCAAGCAAGATGCCGAAGCCATCGCCATTGCAAGGATACTGGAGCAGACTGGCTGGAATCGGAAGATGGCTGCCTCTACGTTGGGAATCAGCTATAAAGCTCTTCTCTACAAGATCAAGCAATATAGGCTGAACCCTGACCACGAAAACGTCGCTTGAGAGCTGCCACAGGAGAACCTTCTGAACTTTGATAAAAATCTTCGCGAGACTCCGAGTTTAGACAAAATCGTCATTCGTTTCGCAAGCAATCTTCTAAAGGGATACACCCACAAGGCGAGCTGGACCGAAAATTGGGATGCAATGGACTGTATCTCACCACCCGTCCGGCTGCTCAATTCCGAGAAGGAGGAAAGGATCTCTCTCGTGGATGCCAAGGCCGTCTTCTTTGTCCATTCGTTCGACGGCACTACCAAGAAGGATCTGCGCTTCCACGACGACCTCGATCACGCGAAAATTCTCTGGGTGCGGATCGTGTTCCGCGACAACGAAGTCGTTGAGGGCCTGGTGGACAATAACAGCGACTACCTTCTGCGAGAGGGCTTCTTCCTAACTCCCTCGGATCCGGAAGGAAACAACTTTCTCATCTACGTTCGCAAACGCCAGTTGCGTGATTTTCATGTTCTCGGTGTTCGTTCCGCGCAACCCTAACGAACCATTAGGGCGTACTCCAGACTTACGCCCTGCCGTGCTATCTCTGGGCGCCGCTGTCCGACATCTGCACTCGAAGCGGAAGTGTATCCGAGCTGAGGTACTTTGCCTGCCGCAATTGAAGAGCCGCGCTGCGGCGGGCTTTGCGACGCCGTCGCAGCTCCAGACGCTGGAAAAGAATTGTGTCATGTACGGGCCGTTTTTGCCCGCAACGGTCAACCCGATCGACCCCGGGCACGCCGCCCCCGGCTTCGAACGCCCCGGCGCTCGCTTTTTACACCGGGTTGAAGAACACGGTGCTGCACCACAACATGATCGTTTCCAGAGAACTTTCAGGACACCAGCTCCTGCAGCCGGGGCTGGTCATCGATAGCCTGCTGGAATCCATTCCTTGTTCGTGAGTGTTCCGGGCTTTGCGAACTCACACAGCAACTCAAGACCAGTCTCACTTCTGTTAAGGATCTTGCCCAATTCAGTGCGAGGATACCCTAACGGATTAGCTAGACATCTTTATATTCAGCCTAACGAGAAAACACAATGAGACACGGACAAGTGATCTCGTGTTCACGTTTGTTCCACTTCAGAAGCCTATTCTGGTCCTTTGTAAAAGATCAGTCTGAGGCCTCCGAAAGCGCCATGATCAATCTGATAAACGCAGCTGCTAAAGGCCATACGGAAGTCACCTTAATCGACATCCCCTAATGAGCTAGGCATCGACCAGGTATCCATCACAATCTCCTTTGCGCTCGAGAACGAGGTACGCGGTAGCGGTAAGATCCCGATTAGCATCGTTACGTTCGGGCCGAAGTTGGATCGCGATAAACGGCTACGCAGCAGGTGAAATGACCTTCCAACGTCCTACGACAAACACTAGCCTGCCTTGATACGTATCGCTTCCAGCGCTTTCACTTTCTGAACGTTAAGGACGAGCCGCAGGGCTAAAAGCGGCACCTCCTCCGGCGCATCTCGGTTGGAAACGGCGAACGCCTGCGGACTGCGGCGGAGCAGCCTGGCAAGCTGGATGCGGAGACGCTAAAGCATCTACCGCTTTCCGGCGTCCAGGCGCGCTTCGACAACTTCAACCTGCAACGCTGACGGCAAACATGCTCAGGATGGGTCGGGTGCAGGACTGGCTGACGTGGGTAGCGGAGCCGCGTGAACTTTCGGCTCGCGGGCTCGGCGGGTATGCAGATAGGTGACAAGGGTTTGCACCTGCGTGTCGGTCAGCACATCCTTGAAGGCCGGCATTTCGAGGGCGCCTTCTTCAATGCGTTTGC
The DNA here is from genome assembly GCA_964282835.1 of uncultured Granulicella sp. Taxonomy (GTDB): domain Bacteria; phylum Acidobacteriota; class Terriglobia; order Terriglobales; family Acidobacteriaceae; genus Edaphobacter. The sequence goes on along the minus strand of OZ196157.1, from coordinate 1,686,386 downwards.
GGATCGCATCATCCTTCCAGCGCCGGCCGATACCACTCAGGTTCGGACCCTTTACGCCGCCTTTGCCATCGATGGTGTGACAGTGCGAGCAGCCGCTGGCTACGAAGAGGTCCGGCCCTCTCAGTGGATGGATGGCTTCGGCTGCAGCGGGCGGCGTTTCCTGCACCCGCAGCAGTGCGGACGCGACCGTGGTGGACGCCGCGAACAAGACTGCAAGGCAAACCGCACTCAGTCTCACGGGTAGGCTTTCGACGCAGTTGTTTCGGCCTTGTTGTCGAAGTCGGAATGAATGTGCCAGGGCACGCTTTCCGCGGCAATTTCGCCATGCTGGCGCAGGTATTCGAGCGCGTAAGTGTTGGCCGCGGGATCATCCTTCTGGTTGCCGAAGGCCGCCGCTTCCACCGCCGCCTTATCCTTCAAACCGAGCCTCCGATAAAGAATCGACAGGTTGTAATGCGCGGCCAGATCATCCGGGTCAATCGCCTGCAACGCTTCGTACTGCGTGCGGGCGAGCTGGTACTGGTGCTGCTGGTAGTAGGAGAAGCCGAGCTCGCGGCGAGCATCGCGGGAACGTGGAAACTTCTGCGTCAACTTGTTCAGATCGACAATGGCGGCGTCCAGGTTGCCAGAGTTACGCTCCACCAGCGCCATGTAGTAAAGCGCCCGCGCATTGTCCGGGCTCAAACTCAGAGCCTTATTCAGGTTGTCGCGCGACACGCCATACTTTTGCCACTGAAAGTTCGCGAGGGCAATGTTGATGTACGCATCGGCATAGTCCGGGCGTAGCAGAGCCACCTGTTCAAAAGCCAGTGCGGCATCGCCGTATTGCTGCGCGTCCAGCAAACCCACGCCGTAGTTATTCCAGCGCATCCACTCTTTGTTATCGGCTGCATTCGCGGCTTCCACAGCATTCTGTCCGATATGAAAGGTGTGCGTCCGCTCCGCCATGGTGACGACCGGCTGCACATAATGTAGGTCCATCCCGAAGTCGACGAAGTGCTGGTTGAAGCGGCGATAGTTCACCTTCGCGGTCACGATGACGTCGCCGGTCGACATCGCCGGCGGGATGCGGAACTGGTAACGGACGATCTGCGAACGGCCGGACTGAATCGTATTGTTGTATGCCACCACACGATTGTTCCAGACCTGATGCAGATCGTTCAATCCGCCCTCTTTGTTGATCAATCGATTGGTGAAGCTGTGCGCGCGTTCATCAAGCGCTCCATCCGGCTTCAGGAACCCGCTGTCCATCAAGGTCTTTCCGCTGTCATCCTTCACCGTAAACTGCACCCACGCTTCGTACATATCGCGCTGTTCTGGCACGAGGCTGTGCGCGATCCCCTTGTTCTGAATCACGACCGAAATGGTCACCGCATCATTCGGCTGCAAGCTGAAAGGCTTTGTCCCAAGCGGCGCGATCAGGCCCGGTTGACGGTCTGTTTCAAGCGCAAACAGGTCGACGTTGAGCGCTGCGTTTTTCAGAAAAGCGTTTGTCCTCGCAAGCTGCTCGTCATACTTGTAAAACGTCGGAATAAGTGTGTTCGCACCCGGCCAGCGATGCGAAGCGAGCTTGCCTTCTTTCGCACCCGCATCCGCGACCGTCAAGCGCTTCCCGACCCATGTGGCACGTCTGGCAGGTGGAAACAGAATCCTTGGTGTAGAAAGGAAGCGGCGACTGCTTGGCGAACGACGATAACTGCCATTCGTCCGCCAGAAAGAACGCACGCTGCCACTTGTATCCGTTCAGCGCCTCCGGCAACTCGGCTTTGTGGCAGCTGGTGCAAAACTCCGGCGTCCGATAGAACGGCTGCATCACAGCTTTGCTGTGGCGGTCGAGGTGCGCGAGAATCTCCGCGTCGCTCACCTTGGTGTAAATAGGCATGCCAGCCTCGTCGACCAGAACTGCCGGTTGCCCCATCACATACGATCCCGTGCCCCGCTGATCGACCTGCTTGATCGAGTGGCATACCGAGCAGGTAATTCCGTCGTCGTCCGTCGCGCGGTGCTGCGAGACACCCTTGGTGATCGAGCCGGAAAGCAGCGCAATCGGATTGTGGCAGCCTTCACAGTGCCGTGCAAACTCCGGGCCTTTGCTGTCCATCAGCAGCTTCACATTGCGCTGATACCATGGCGTGCGAAAGCTGTTGGCATGCGCTGATTGCCGCCACTGCTTGTGCGATTCCTGATGGCATCGGGAGCAGTATTGCGCCGTCGGAAAGCTCTTCGGATCAAGGAACTCACCCGTGTCGGTCTGCGCATGCGAAGGCAGGAACGGCTGGTCATCGCCAAAGTGAAAGTCATACTGCACGGCCGTCTTTACATGGTATTCATGCCGGTCCGCAGCCGGGTTCACACTGGCGAAGGTGGTCGGCGGCATTAGCAGGTTGTGGACCGAAAAGTAGAGGAAAGCAAGCGCAATCCCAAGCAGAAACTGGATCAGTCGGCGCGGCAAACGGTTCAAATGGTTCAAATGGTTCATTGGACCGGCCCTCCCATCTTCGCGCCGCCGCTGCCGGCAGGTTGCGTCTGCACGTCCGCTACACCCTTGCCGCTCCCTTGCTGCACGGTAAAAATCCCATCATTCCCCGGAAGCTTGATCGTCTCGACGGCCGCTCCAGGCCAATGCACTTCTATTTTGTCAATCGTCGTCGCACCACCGATGCCGAAGTGCAGGCGCTGGTCCGAGGACGAAGCGAAGCTACCCCCGCTGCTCACGTCGCTGCGCTGCGTAAAGCCGTTCGCCGTCAGGTACACCGTCGCGCCTACGCCGTCGCGGGGAGTCTTGCCCGTTCCAACGAGCTTAAGTTCCACCCAGTGATTGCCGTTCGTCATCACATTGCGCAGCAAGGTTGGCGAGCCGTCCATGTTGTTGATAACAGCAGCGATCTTGCCATCGTTGAACAGGTCGCCGAAAGCGAGCCCACGCCCGATGCCAAGTTTCGCAAGGCATGTTCCCTCCACCGCGGGCACCAGTTCCAGCTTGCCCGCGTTGTTGTGGAACAACAATACGCGCTGCTTATAAGTAGTGCCCCAGGGGAGATTATCGACCTCCGGATATACATGGCCATTGGCTTCCAGCAGGTCGAGCCAGCCGTCGTTATCGAAGTCGAAAAACGCGGTGCCCCAGCCCAGAAAAGGTACGGTCTCCTCCGCAATACCCATCTGGTAACTGACATCCGTAAAGTTGGCATCTCCGTCATTGAGATAGAGCGGCTTGTAGTCGTCGGAGAAGGTGGTGTTGGAAATGTCTACCTTGCCGGTGTGGGTGGTATCGCCGGCAGCGATGCCCATCGAAGCGGTTTCCCGGCCACTTTCATTCAACGCATAACCGGAGGCAAAGCTTACATCGCCGAAGCGCTGCTTGCCGTTGTTCACGTAGAGGTAATTTGGTGTGGAGTCGTTTGCGACGAGCAGGTCGACCCTGCCATCATTGTTGACATCGATAAACACAGACGCGAGACCGAAATACCTCGACTTTTCATCCGATACCCCGGCCTTGACGCTCACATCAGTAAACGTGCCGTTCCCATTGTTGCGGAACAGGTGGTCGGGTTCGCCCTGTAACCCGTGCGGCCCGCACATCACCTTCACGCCTCGAAAGGAGCAGAAGCTGAGCGACACATCGCTCCCGCCCTGCCCTGGTTGCGCAGAGATGTCGTAGTGGACGTAACCGGGCACGAACAAATCGAGTAATCCATCCCCATCGAAGTCTCCCCAGGTCGCACCTGTCGACCAGTTGCCGAGCGCGATACCGGCCTTCTCGGCCACATCCATGAAGGTTTGCCATCGTGGTTGTTATGATAAAGCCTGTTTTTGCCGAAGTTGGTGACGTAGATGTCGGGCCAGCCGTCGCCATCGTAGTCGCCGATGACAGCACCGAAGCCCCAGCGATCGTTGGCCACGCCGGCCTTTGCTGTGACGTCTGTAAAGGCCCCGTCATGATTGTTGTGGAACAGGGCGGCGTGCGGCGGAGTAGCCTTCCCCAAGTAAGCATCGTAGGTAGATCCGTTCACAAGATAGATATCGAGCCAGCCATCGTTGTCGTAGTCGAGCAGCCCCACACCCGAGCCTACCGTCTCGATGATGAAGTTCTTCTGGGGTGTACCCATCTTGTGTTGAAAGCTTGCAATCCCACTCTGTTTCGCAATGTCCTGAAACACGATCGGTCCCCTCTTGACGGTACCGCCCGCAGTGATTGGCCTGTTTTCCGAGTCCAGCACCGCAGTGTGTGGACCGCCCGTGTTCACCCCCGCGGTGGCCGGCGGTTGCGCCCCTTCCTGCGGGTGCTGACCCTGCTGATCATTCGTGGACTGGGGATGCGCAGAAACGCAAAGCGCGGAGAAGAGCGTCAGCAGGAGCAATGGCGTTAAGGTCATCATCGTGACTTCTTGCGCGGAGAGAAAAGTCACGGCTGCGCCTGGTAGCAAGCAGGACGCGAGTAGCTTCGAAAAAAGCCTCAGCTTTGCCGACAACATCAGTTTCTTTCCTACCATGTGCATGACAAGGGCTTACGTACCGACCGCCAGAATGCACTATCATAAGCATCCATGCAAACGTTTGTCGAGCCGCCCTGCAATCCGTTAGGAGTGTCCGACACTATCGGCGCAGGGAGGCCGGCGTCCTGGTCGGCGCGTTCAATTTTGGCGCCGCAATCTACCCCGCATCGCGTCTTTATCCTGCTCGTTTAGCCGACGATAATTCGCTTGAGACGCAGACGAGTTATCGTGCAGCCGGCGATAGCAAGGTGACAACTAAGAAAGCCTGCTTGGTCGGGTCAGGATCAACGTTTTCGCCGAGCCGGTCTGCCTGCTCGTCGCTCTTTCCATGTACCCTAAATACACAAAGGGAACCTGCATGAATCTGTCGCGAACGTTGCTTCTTTCGCTGTTCTTCGTGGCTCCGCTGTCCGCGCAAACAACGCCGCTTATCGATACTTACATTCGATCTTCATGGGATACGCTAATGCGCTCCATGAGTGAATGTAAGTCAGTCGTTGACTCCAAGATCACTTCTGCTGCTCCAGTGCTCTACCTTCCTGCCGGCATGGCGGTACCGCCCGCAGTCGTCGCCATGCAGCAGCAGTGCCACGTGGAGGTGGTACATCTGCCACGAAAGATCAGCAGCCTCGGTGATATCAAAATCTCGGAGATTCCTCGTCAAGGCCTGCTTTACCTGCCCAATCCCTATGTGGTTCCGGGAGGCCGCTTCAATGAGATGTATGGCTGGGATAGCTACTTCATACTGCTTGGCCTGTTACATGATGGACGAGTCGATCTGGCCCGCGGCATGGTAGAAAACTTCCTCTTCGAGATAGAAAACTACGGAGCCGTGCTGAACGCAAACCGCACCTACTACTTGACGCGCTCGCAGCCTCCGCTGCTTGCCGCTATGATTGACGAGATTTACAGCCGCACTCAGGATAAAATCTGGCTGGCTCGCGCCTACGCTCTCGCTGTGCGCGACTACTCCCTCTGGACTTCAGCGCCGCACCGCGCGGGGGCCACCGGCCTGGCCCGATATACCGACCTGGGCAGCGGCCCGGTGCCGGAAATGGAAGACGACAGCACCTACTACCCGGACGTGGTGCGCTGGCTGCTCACCCACCCTGGCGATCATGGGCGCGACCTGGTCAAGGCCAGTGCCCACCCGGATGCGCGTGAAGCTGCCGCCCTGGCCGTCACCAGTTGCGATCTTGCCTCGAAGGTTTGCGCGGCAGCGTATGCAGACGGCTTTCGCCTGAGCGCGGACTTCTACCATGGCGACCGCGCCATGCGTGAGTCCGGCTTTGATACCAGCTTTCGTTTCGGTCCCTTCAGTGACTCGACAGAGCAGTTTGCGCCGGTGTGTCTCAATAGCCTGCTTTTCCGCTACGCGCAGCTGATGGCCTCCTTCGCCACAACACTCCACAAGCCTACTGAAGTCGCCGAGTGGCAGACCCGCGCAGCGGATCGCAAGGCAGCCATCAATCAGTATCTCTGGCATGCGGAACTTGGACGCTTCACTGACTTCAACTACGTCACGCAAACGCCTTCCAGCTACAACTACATCACCATGTACTATCCGCTTTGGGCCGGCTTGGCGACACCACAGCAAGCCACCGCACTGGACCGCCAGCTGCCCTTGTTCGAGCATGAAGGCGGCTTGGCCATGAGTGACAACGCCTCCGGCACCCAGTGGGATCTGCCCTTCGGCTGGGCTCCCACGCAGTGGTTCGCCATCGCCGGGCTCAACCAGTACGGCTTCCACGCCGACGCACAAAGAGCCGCCGTAGCTTTCAGGCGAACTGTACAGACAAACTACCTGCGCGACGGCACCATCCGTGAAAAGTACAACGTGGTCAGCGGCTCAGCCAACATTGAGCTCGCAGCCGGGTACCGGTCAAACGTCATCGGCTTCGGCTGGACCAACGGTGTCTATGAATTGCTGGGAGCGCTGTTTCCTCAAGCTTCAGCAACTACACCGCCTGCCCCGCTCGTGGCGCCGGGAACTTCAACGCTGCTCACTCGCGATCAACTGGAACCGCTGCTACCGGCGACCGTCTTCTACAAGGGCAGGACCGCGACCGTACAGCTTCGCAACGCGGTCGGCATCCGCTTTGCCAGCGGCGCCTTGACCCTTGCGGTCAAGGTCGATACACAAGGCTATGCCTCCGCCGATCAGGACACGTATCAGGATTATCTGCTCTCGGAAGTCCCGCTTCGCTTCAATGCAGACGTCCTGCCCGCGGGCGCTTACGGGATCGGCTTCCTGGCTGGCACCTTTCAGGTTATGGACCTTGGCGGTCATCGCCTGCTCAGCATCCCGTCGACCCACGACGCGTTGATCGCGCGTCCCACCCCGCTCAAGTTTGTTGAAGACCAGGCGCCTGGGGCTTTCCGTCTGTACAGCGGCAGGGACTACGTCACGCTTTCGCAGGGACCCGCGGAACCTTGAGGCGTCATTGAGCCGGAGGCTTCATCCCGGTTCCTTCTTTCAGCCGAACCACTCGGTCTATGCCCGGGACGTAAAACTGCTCCGTCAGGCCGCTCGGCCAGCGCACCTCCACTTCGCTCACTGCGGTTTCCGCGCCAAGGCCAAAGTGCAGACGCAGGTCGCTGCTGGAGAGATAACTTCCCCCATCCCGCACTTGCTGCATGAACTTTCTCTGCCGGGTACGCACTGTAACCTGCGCGCCGATTCCGCTCCTGTTGGACTTGGTGCCAACCACGTCCATGCCCAGCCAATGGTTCTGGCTCGCCTGCATGTTGACCAGCAGCATGGGCTGGGCGCTCATGTTGTTGATGACCACTTCTGTGCGTCCGTCATTCCAAAGGTCGGCCGTGGCCAGGCCCCGGCTTGACGCCAGGCTGCTGATCCCAGGGCCTGATGATCTGCTCAGATCCGTGAAGTGACCCTTGCCGTCGTTGCGATAGAAGAGCCGCGGCTCCCGATACGTCGATCCCAGATGCGCCGTATCGACCTCTGGATAGACATGCCCATTGGCAACCATCAGGTCAAGGACTCCCCGATTGTCGGGGTCCAGAAACATCGTTCCCCAGCCCAGATATTTTGTGTTCAGGCCCAGGCCAGCCTGCGCAATCTGCGACGTGAAGAAGCCGTTACCCATGTTGCGGTACAGCGACGAGGTGTCGTCTGAGAAGTTGGTCTTAAAGATGTCCGGCCTGCCGTCGCAGTCGTAATCCCCCACGGTCAGGCCCATACCGGCCTGCTCGCGACCGTCCTCATCAAAAGCTACGCCGGCCTCCGCGGCCTGGTCGGTAAACGTGCCGTCTTTGTTGTTGCGGTACAGGATGGAAGGTGTGCTGTCGCACGCGACGTAGAGGTCGGGCCAGCCATCATCGTTGTAGTCCAGGGTTGTGGCGCTGAAACAGTAGTGCCCGTTGGTCTTCTGAACGCCGCTTGCCTCGCTCACGTCCGTGAACCGTCCGCCGCCCAGGTTGTGATAAAGAATGTTGGGCGTGAAAGGCAAGCCGCGAGGCCCACACATCACCGGCGTTCCTTTCCAAACGCACATCACGCCTTCACCCGGCTTGGGCACTTTGTCGACATCGAAGTCGACATAGTTGGCAACCAGCAGATCCAGCTTGCCATCGCGGTCGTAGTCCACAAACGTGCAGCCGGTACCCCAGGCAGCCCCGGTTCCCGCTACGCCAGCCTCTACGGAAACGTCCTTAAAGGTGCCGTTTCGCTCATTGTGCAACAGGTGGTTGTGACCGTAGAACGTAAGGAACAGGTCGTCATACCCATCGTTGTCGTAGTCGCCCACGCAGGCACCCTGACCCCAGCCGGAGAGCTTGTCCAGTCCAGCCGCATGGGTCACGTCGGCAAACTTTCCGTTATGCAGATTGCGAAACAGATGGCCTGTCGGGCCGTTGGCCACTTTCCCGTCTCGGGGTGTATTTTTCGGCGCGCCATTCACCAGAAAGATGTCGGGCCAGCCATCGTGGTCGTAATCCAGAATCGCCACGCCGCTGCCCGTGGTTTCTATGATGTACTCCTTGGTATCGACGCCACCGTTTACGTTCAGCATATTCAGCCCGGCCTCGGCAGCAACATCAAGGAACCAGGGCGCACCCGCATGGCTGGATTGCGGCTCGTAGGGACGCGCAGCCTGCGCAAGGCAGGTACCGCCGCATAGCAGCAGCAGGCCGCATTGAATCGCATTCCACATCACGCTCATGAGTAGAGTATAGAGAGGCCCTGCAGCCCCCGTGCCCGATCCAGTATGCTCCGTGGAAGGCATCTAGCGCGTTTCCTCCCGAGCGGGCGAGCCAGCAAAGTGCACCGTCACGGCCTGCCGCACACCGTTCGAAGCAGCATGTAGCGGGCCATCGAGGTCCTAGGCCTATAGCCCAGCAGGCGAGTCAGGATCAGCAGCCAGTAGCGGACGCGCCTCAGACCGAACGCCTTGCTTGCAACACGTTTGGAGTCTAAAACTCCTGCTATGTATATAGATTGGGCGTAAAAAAGAGAGCAGGAGAGGATGGCTTGGCAGCCATCCTCTCCTGCTCTGCTTTCGGACTTCCAGGCTGAAAGCCTAGAATTGAAACCGGCCAGCAAACTGCAACCGACGCATGGAGGACCCGTCCTGGCTGCCGACGATATCGGTGACCAGTCCGGAAGTCGAGTTGACGCAATCGACGCAGCTGTTGGGTCCGCCGAGGTTGGCATGGTTGAACAGATTGAACGACTGCGCTGTGAGCTGCAGATGAACGCGTTCGGTAAGGGTGAAGTTCTTGGCGACCGAAAAGTCCGTGTTGAACAGACGCGGTCCGAAAAGAGAGTCACGCTCTATGTTTCCAAACGTCCCCACCTGCGGGCGGCTGTAACCGTTTGTTATGCCGCTGGTTCTCGTAAGTGGAAGAATCTGCGCAAAGAAGCGCCGGGTGTGGTTGACGGGATCGAACGGGCCGGTACCCAAACCGAAGCCACTGCCGACGTGGTTCGGACGGCAGAGCGAACCGCCCGTGCCATCGATATCTTCATCCTGAGGTTCGCATTCGCTGTAGGTGGGTGTAAACGGCAGGCCGGCCTGGTAGGTTACCGTGCCGTTCAGCGCGAAGCCGCCGATGATCTGATCCATGAACCTGGGTAAATTAGCGCCCAGGGCCTTACCCTTGCCGATCGGCAAATCCCAGTTGCCGGTTAAGACAAACGCCTGCGGACGGTTGTAGTAGCTGTTGCCGTAGTCCGCCCGCTTGTCGATGAAGAAGTAATCCGACTCATGCGCCCGCGCCTTCGACCAGGTGTAGTGCGAGAGCATCTGGAAGCCGGAGCCAAAGCGCTTCTCGAACACCACCTGCAGCGCCTGGTAGCTCGTGGTCGCTTCGTTGGCGTTATAACGCAGATCCTGCGTCCAGCCGAAAGGCGAACCGTAGTTCACACCAAGCTTCTGCGCGGTGCCGTTGTAGTACGGACGACGATCGTTCTGCGTGTAGGCCAGGCCTGTCGCCGGGTTGATCTGGTTGAACCCGGCCAGCGTGGGCTGGTTGGGGCTGGCCTGGTTGGAGGAGTCAAACATGTTGTGCAGGCCGTGGCTGCCGACATACTGCAGACGAAGTGAAGAGGTAGCGGTCATCTGCTGCTCCACCGCCAGGTTCCATCCTTCGAGCGTTGGGATGCGGGTGGTCAGCGGCCGCGTAGGCACACTGACTCCATCCGGCAAAGCGTAGTTGCCGCTGGTCGGAATTGCGGCAAACGTGTAGCTCGGTGGCCCCTGGCTCAGGTTGAAGAGGGAAGAGTTGACCGTCGCGGGGTTGAGGTTTTGCGACACCTGGGTGGGAAAGGAAAACGTCAACACCTCACCGAAGGTATCGCCCGACCAGCCCTGTCCGTAGACGCGCCCGTAGCCGGCACGAACCACCGTGGTTTTGGCAACCTGGTACGCCACACCGACGCGCGGGGCAAAGTGACCGAGCTCATTATGGACATTCAGATTCGTCCCCCACGGTCCGTAACCCGCAATCCGGATGTTGCCCGTGCTCAGGTCCAGCAGACCACCCTGCCCTGGACCCGCGACCGTCTCCGGGAAGTAGTCTTCCCAGCGGATGCCGTAGTTCAGGGTCAGTTTCTGGGTAGCACGCCAAGCGTCCTGCGCATAGAAGAACATCTTCTTCTGCCGCTCCTGGGCGTTGGTGTTCTGGGTCTGGGTGCGCTGGAATTGAGTCACATCCCCCAGCAGGAACGTGCCCAGGCCTAGACCGGCAGAGGTTGCGCCGGGTCCTGCCGTCGCAGCGGCGGCAAAGTGGAAATTTCCGGAACGGACGTTATTGTTGTCCAGCCCAACCAGGTGGTTCAGCGAGTAGCGGATGTCGCCGCCGAAGCGGATCGTGTGATTGCCCAGGCTGTGGGTCCAGTTATTGACGATCTGGAACTGATTCTCCGTCTGCAAAAACTGGTTCGCCGAGGTGCCGTACTCCGAAAGACCGTCGATGTTGAATTGCGGTAGGCCGCCATTCAGCGAGAGGTCTCCCTGGTTCACATTGGGAATTCCCAGCGCCGTCCCGACCGGCTGGTTGTAATTTGGTCCTTCTTCGTTGATGTGAACCCGATACCAGCCAAAGCGTACGTCGGTCAGCCACTTGGGGCTCAGCGTGTAGTCCGCGCCGGCGGCCACACTCTGGTCCAGTGCAGTGTCCGAACCCGCGAACTCGCCGCTCCCAAATCCACTGCCGCCTGCCGCACCGAAGAAAGGTGCACCGTTCAGATTGGAGTTGAAGAAGGTGTAGCGACCGAAAACATGCAGACGCTCCGATGCCTGGAAGTCGATGCGGCCATCGGTCTGGTTGGTGTTGAAGGCACCGGAACCTGAAGCGACGTAATTGTTCGTGTTCAGCCCGACCGGCCCGGTATTGGGCAGCGGCAGAGCCTTCAGCAGGTTTACCGCCGGTGCGGAAAGCAAGGTGCTGGGAATGAGGTTGCCGGCGAAGGGCACGCGACCGGCGAGCCCGTTGGGATTAGTGGTCGGATCGTAGACCTGGCCCTGGCCGGCATTCAGATAGTCGCTCAGGTTGCAGATGGCCGTGGTGGTGCAGGACGTATGGGCCAGTGCGGTAGGCACCGTCTGCAGCACAGAGACGCCGGTGCGCTCGCGCAGGCCCTGGTAGTCACCGAAGAAGAACAGCTTGTTGGTAATTGCCTTGCCGCCCAGCGACCCGCCAAACTGGTTATGCAGGAAAGAGGGGATATAGCGACCCGAAACCGAATCGGGCACGTACTGGGTGAAGGGATCGCGGGCCTGCTGCGCGTCCGAGCGCCGATATTCAAAAGCCGAACCATGGAATTGATTGCTGCCCGACTTGGTCTGTGCCGTTACCAGACCGGCCACGGCCTTGCCTTCTTCCGCGTCATAATTCTGCGACGTCACCTTCATCTCGGACACAGCATCCAGGTTCGGATTGATTACAGCCACGCCGATGATCGGATCCTGGTTATCCGTTCCGTCAAGCTCGTAGCCCGTCGCAAAAGGAAGCTGCCCGTTCACCTCGATCTGTTGACTCTGCTGCGGGTTCTGCGCCTGACCCACGTTCCAGCCGATGTACGTCGTTCCCGGCGTCAGCAGCTCGAACGCCGTAAAGTTCCGATTCACATTGGGCAGTTGCTCGACAGCACGCGCATTCAGAATCGTGCTCACATCGGACCGGTCGGTCTGCAGCAGCGGTGCCTCCGACGTCACGTTGACCGTCTGGCTCGCTTCCCCCGGAGCCAACTGCAGGTCGACCTTCGGAGCCGTATCCACGAACACCCGAACATTCGCCTGTGTGGTCTTTGAGAAGCCCGGAGCTTCCGCCGTCACCGTGTACACATCAGAAATAAGGTGCTGCACCGTATATTGACCGCTGCCATTTGCCTTGACGGAAACTGACGTTCCCTTATCCACATCCGTTACCGTCACCGTGGCGTTCGGAATCGACGCCCCGGTAGAGTCCACGACCGTCCCCAGGATCGAACCATACACCGATTGTGCGGGCGCATAAGCGGGGACCAACGCACTTGCGGCTAAAAGAGAACAAGCGGCAGCGGCGGGAAGCCTCTTACGCCCGGCGGCCAGCTTTCGAGAAAGAGAGTTACGACTCATATTGCCTCCAAAAAGATGTTTCGTCCAACAGTTTCGTGCGAAAAAGCAACGTGGCGTGCCGATAACTTGCAGGCGATTCGCTCCAAAGTGCCGGAGTGCGAGATCATGGTGCAGTCAGGTCACGCTTTTCTTGAGCCTTCGCATCCTGCAGGACACATCTGACGGTTGGCAAGTATTTGACTGTGATTTGACAGGTAACTGTTCTAACCTATTCAGGTAACATTATGACAGGAAAGCGTTTAGAGTACTCTCATCAAGATGCACGTTGGGATCTGGTTCTTCGCCTGACCACCAGTCCTCAGCTGAGCGGCTCGCCGCGTCTGCGGGATCTGCTCCTCTACGTCGCTGATTGTGCCCTGCGCAATGCTCCCGACGAGGTCAGCGAGCAGCGCATCGGCACTTATGTTTTCGGCAGACCTTCCAGTTTCAATCCCGCCGAAGACAGCATCGTCCGGACCCAGGCCAGACTGCTCCGCATGAAGATGGCAGCCTACTTCCTCGCCGACGGCGCAGCGGAACCGATTGTGGTCGAAATCCCTAAAGGGCACTATCTTCCTGTCTTTACGCGGGTCGTCCGCGACACCCCTGAGCTTGTCAGCCTGCACGAAATGCCAGCCGCGCCGGTCGTCGAGAAACCTGGTCCAACGCCGGCCTTGGTGCCCGCCGTTCCTTCTCCTCAGCGGCATCCTTGGTTTGCCGCCTGGGTCGTTGCTGGTTCGCTGGCGCTGCTCCTCATGCTCGCTGCTGGATGGTGGATGCATGCGCGCGTCGGCCGCGGAGCCTCCCCGATCCTCACGCTGTGGCGTCCGTTCCTGGCAGGCGACCCGCCTCTCGTCATTTACAGCAACGCCCTCTTTACCGGCGATTCAAAAACCGGCATGAGCTACGCACCGCCCGGCACCCCGCACGAGCAGCCCATGTCCCCCCACATGGTGGACCACTACACCGGCGTCGGCGAGCTCGTTTCCATCCACATGCTCACCCGGCTCTTCGATTCCCAGGGCGCCCAGTTCACCTTGAAGCGCAGCCTGCTGGTCACCTGGGATGAGGCCAAGCTGCGCAATCTCATCTTTGTCGGCGGCGCAGCCGAAAATAGCTCTATCCGCGTCCTGCCGGCTTCTTCAGATTTCACGATGATGAGTGCGAACACCTTCGCCGGTATCGTCAACAACCATCCCCGCCCGGGCGAACCCGCCCTGCTCACGCGTCCGGAATATCCGCTCACCCGCGATTACGCCATCGTTAGTCTGCTACCGGGCATGAAGCCGGGAAATTACACCTTCGTGCTCAGCGGCCTCACCACCATGGGTACCGAAGCTGCCGTTGAGTTCGCCTGCAACAAGGAAAGCGTAGCGGAGCTGCTTCGCGCCCTGAAATATACCTCGGGCGAAGTCCGGCCGTTTGAAGCTGTGCTCGAGGTAAGCGTCGGGGGCGGCGTCCCCTTGCAGTCCAGAATCATCATGGTCCACGCCCACTGACCTGACGGAACGCCGGCACCTACTGGACAGGTTCAAGTTTCAGTTGGTGCGAGGCATTCAGACGCGAAACAATCTCGGTCTCCTGCTCAGCCCTGGCCGTCTGGCCCAGGCTCCGGTACGCCTGTCCGAGCAGGGTATGAGCCGTCAGGCTGGAGGGGTCCATGCGCTCCGCATGTTCCAGGTAGAGCAAAGCACTCTGCGGGTCGTTGCGCCGAAGCAGCACCTTGCCCATCAGCATAAAGGGGCCGGTGCTCGACGTATCGAGCGAAAGCGCTTTCATCAGCATGCGCTGCGCTTCCTCGTAATGCGCGGCCCTCAGGTTCAGGTCGCCCAGCCGCTCATACGTCACAGGATAGGCCGGGTTGAGCGCGCGTTCGGCCTCAAACTCGGTCTGCGCCAGGGGCAGGTCTGATTTGAACAGAGCGACCTCGCCGAGCAGAAAATGTGCCAGCGGAAGCCGCGCATCATGCGTCAGGGCCTGCTGCGCGGCGGTAGACGCAAGCTCGGGAAGATTTGCATGGACCAGCTCCTGCGCCAGCAGCAGGTAGGCTGCAGCAGATTCCGCGCCCACGCCGAATTGCCCCGCAAAGCTTGCTCTGGCCTTATCGTACTGCTGGGCATTGAGGAAACACAGTCCAAGAACGTACTGGGCGTCGGCATTCGCGTCCGGTGTAAATTCCTTTACGCGTTCCAGAAAAGGGATCGCCGCCGCCGGTTGTCCAAGCCGGTAAAGCGCAAGCCCATGCAACTGAATCGACTCGATATCCTGCGGATTTTCCAGCTCCGCCTGCGTGAAGACCTTTACCGCCTCCACCAGTTTCCCTGCGCGGTAAAGCGCCACGCCCAGCTTTTGTTCCGCGCCTGCCACCGGCGGCCTGGCCTCCGCCTGCGCACGCAGCAGGTTCAGCTGGGCGTCTCCACCATTCGCCTCTGTCTTGCCTGCTGCCGGCGCGGGTGAAACCGAATTCTGGGCACACACGGAGGGCGTGGACGCCCCCAACCCCAGCAGGCAAAACGTCGCCATGCCGCGCAACGCGATTTGCAGTTTCCTCATTCGTGAATGAATATACCGAGATGAAGCCAGGTTGTCATGCGTCGTCGCTAACCGTCAACCCGCAAAGCCCTCGCCAAGCCTGGTGGGCACGTTACGACGGATTGATGGGGTACTCTTGTGTGGTGTTTATGACGATGATTCGTTGCCTGGCCGTCTCGGCCGTATCAGCAGTCTCGCTCTGTTGCCTCCCGCTCCTCGCGCAGCGGGTGCAGGCCCCGCTGCAGCCATCCCTGGCTCCCGTTTCTGCCTTTTCCACCCCGCCGGCCAGCCTGTCCATCGTCCAGGAGACGAACCCCTACAAGCCGGTTTCCGTCATCGGTCCGCGCGGCGCTTTGCTTGGGGAACAGGATGGCACCTTCGAAGGCTGGATTTTTCCCTGGAAGATTTTTAGCAATATGCGCATCTCGGCTCGAATGAAGGACTACGACGTTCCCATCGACGTCAACGAATACGCAGCCGACATCGACGTGCAGCCCGATCACACCACGATCACGTACTCGCATGCGAACTTCACCATTCGTGAGACGCTGCTGGCGCCCGCGCACCCCGCCGAGGGAGCCGGGGTGGCTGCCTATTTTGAAGTCCAGGCCGTGCGCCCGATGGACCTTACCTTCAGCTTCAATCCCGAGATGAAGATCATCTGGCCCGCCGCCTCTGACGATATTACGTCCCCTGAATGGGTCAAGACGGCGGGCGGCAGCGGCTTTTACATGCTGCACCTGAATTTCCCCGACCACGCCTCTGCCATCGCCATGCCCGGCGCCGAACCGGGCATTCTCGCCCCCTACCAGGAGCGTCCGAAGACCTACCCGCTCCAGTTCCTCGTGCATTTCGACCCCACCCGCGATGCCCACACCATCTACCCGTTGCTGGTCTCGCTCGCCGAGAACCGCACGGATGCGACCAAGCTCAAGCTGGGCACCGCACTGCAGGCCGAAGACCAGGCCTTTGCCTCGACCATCAGCGGCAACCGGGAAAGTTACGCGCAGTTCCTGGCCACTCATACCTCCATTGAAACGCCGGACAAACGCCTGGACGACTCGCTGCGCTGGGCCGAAGTCGCCATCGAGCAGCTTCGCGTGCAGACGGTCCCGTCACACTCGGAAACCGCCCTGGTCGCCGGCTTTTATACCTCAGGAGATTCCGCCCGGCCAGGCTTCGGCTGGTTCTTCGGTCGTGACGCCTTGTTCGCGCTTTACGCCGTCAACAGCTTCGGCGATCTGCAGCTCTCGCGCGACGAGATGAATTTCCTCTTCAAGCGCCAGCGTGCCGATGGCAAGATCATGCACGAGTGGTCGCAGGCCGCGGAACTCGTCGACTGGGCCAGCATGCCCTACGAGTGGGCCTCCTCCGACGCCACGCCACTCGCCCTGATGGAAATGGCCGATTACCTCAACGTTTCCGGCGATCTCCCCTTCATCCAGGACCATTGGGCCAATCTGCTCAAGGCCTGGACCTTCGAGACCACGCATGACTCTGACGGCGACGGCATCTACGAGAACACCGAAGGATCCGGCTGGGTCGAATCCTGGCCGCCGGGCATGCCGCACCAGGAAATTTACCTGGCGGCCATGGACCAGCAGGCAAGCACCGCCTTTGCCCGGCTGGCCACGGCCACCGGACACGCCGATCTGGCCGCAGCGGCCAGCGCACGCGCGGCCCACATCAAGGCGCAGATAGAAAGCGAGTACTACCTGCCGGCGCAGCAGAGCTACGCATTCAGCCGCAACGCCAACGGCACCACCGACAACAGCGTCACCATCTTTCCAGCGGTGGCCTGGTGGGATGGAAACTACAGTCTGGATAAGGCCGGTCCGCTGCTGACGCGTTGGGCATCCAGCGAGTTTTCTACAGACTGGGGCACCCGCGATCTCAGCCCGCAGACTTCGTTCTACGATCCCATCAGCTATCACCAGGGTACAGTTTGGCCGCTGTACACCGGTTGGGCGTCGCTCGCGGAATACCGCGCCGGCCGGCCGCTTTCAGGCTACGCGCACCTGAAGCAGAACAGCAATCTGACTTGGTCGCAGGACTTGGGCGCGGTGACGGAACTACTCTCCGGAGAATTTTTTCACCCGCTCGGCAGAAGCACCTCGCATCAACTCTGGTCTTCTGCCATGGTAGTCATTCCCATTCTGCGTGGCATGTTCGGCATCAACTGGAACGCAGCACAGAATACCCTGAGCGTTGCGCCGCACCTGCCGGCCAACTGGGATCATGCGGTCGTCCGCAACTTGACTGTTGGCGGCGGTCAGACGGATCTGACCTACACGCGCAAGGGCCGCACCCTGATCGTTTCTTCCACCCGGGACGTCAAGTTGGTGAGCAGCGTGCCGGGCGCAAAGACAACTGCGGCCGGCCTGGTAGTAACGCTGCCCGCCGTTGAACTGTTCCTGCCTTCCGAGCTTCCAACCCCGGGCTCGATCACCCGACAGACCAAAGTGCTTGACGAGCAGCAGGGCGAACGCTCCGCGACCTTCCGCCTTGCCGGGCTGGCCAACTCGAAGGAGCCCGTGCAGGTACGCCTTAATGACCCGCACCTGCATGTACAACTGAACGGCAGGCCGCTGCCCGCGCGCGCAGCCGATGATAAGACCATGCGTGAGATTGAGGTTGAGTTTCCGCAAGGAACCGGTTATGTCGACTCTGTGCTGACCTTCACCTGGTAGCTGGCATCAGTTCTCATATGCCGCGGGAACGATGCCCCGCACCTCAACCCGGAAGTTGTCTGCGTGAAAGCGCAGGTGAACTTCTGACGAAGATGGATTCCACCACCACTCTGAAGCCGCATGGCCGCCCGGGCCGGGCGTTACCGCCGGAAAAGCCTTGCCGCCCAGCAGGACCGCGCTGGGTAGCTGCTTGGTGCGGAGAACGACCTCGTAATCCCGCCTGGTCTGGCTGCTGCCTTCTACCGTGATGGTTGAACCATGCTGAAAAAAGTGGGCTGCGGTGCCGTTGGGCAGCTTGAAGTTCGAGTCTGCCGCGCCGGTGATGGACGGGTACGCGCGCCAAACAAGCGAACTGGTCAGCAGGTCGGGGTCATCCCAGTTCCAGGTGCCTGTTCCTTCTTCTGGCTTGAAGGGCAGCACCGAGCCGGCACGGACCAGGATCGGAATCTCGGAAGCATCGACCGTAACATCCTGCCCGCCGGTGAGAAAGTCGCCGTTCCAGAAGTTCACCCATTCCCCCGGCGGCAGGTAGAGCTGCCGCAGCGTCTGTCCGCCCTGGATAACGGGTGCGACCAGCAACTCGTGTCCAAGCAGGTACTGATACTCCGCAGTGGCGCTGCGGGGGTCATCGGGAAACTCGAGAATGGTGTGCCGCATGATGGGAATGCCATTCTGGCTGGCCTCCTGCGCGTAGGTGACCAGGTACGGCAAAAGGGAGCTATGAAAGGCGGCCCAGCGGCGAAAGTGCGCCGTCGTTGCCGCGTCTGAAAATATATTGAATGAGCCGGATGGCCTGTCCCAGACGTGGTCACGCATGACAGGGGTCAGTGCGCCGAACTCTACCCAGCGCATCCACAGGTCGCGATTGCTGCCGGTGCTCAAAATGTCAGGCCCCCAGGTGGAGTACCCCGACATGCCGGCAGTAATACCCGCGGTCACTACCGACGGCAGACCATAGTCGCGCGACCAGTTGGCGGACTGATCCGCACCCCAGAGTACCGGGCTGAACCCCTGTGAACCGGGTGAGCCCGAACGTGAAAACGGCACCACGGATGGATGGAGCGACTGTGCGACCCGCAGTGTCACCTTGTGATACAGCAGGGGATATAGCTCTGAGATAGTCTTTCCAGTGCCAGCGGCGAAGCGGTCCGTGTCCCGGACCCATTCTCCGAAATCCTCCATCCAGCCATCAAAGCCCTGCGTCTGCACGGTGCTGGTAATCATGCCCTGCCACCAGTCCACGGCGGCCGGGTTGGTAAAGTCAACGTTGCCGGTTTGCACCATCTCAAAGCGCGGGCCTGCCGGTTTTCCGTCCACGCCAAGGGCCAGAAATTCTTGACTGACTCCCTTGTCGAACTGCGGACTAGGCAGGAAGAACGGCATCATTTCTGCCCGCACGTATGGGTGGACGTAGGTCAGGACTCGAAAGCCCATGCCATGCAGCAGGTCAACAAATTTGTGAGGGTCACCGTAGTAGCTTGAGAACCAGAACGGCCACCCGAGATTATCTTTTTCGTCGTTCTGGTCATAAATCCACAAGGCACTGGCCGGCATATCCTCCTTGCGGATGCGGTCAGCGACGTCCAGCACTGGACCATAGCCACCAAGTGCCGTGATCCAAGGGCCGAACGTCCATTGCGGCGGGTCCTGCGGGCGACCCGTGATGCTTGTGTAGGCGGTTAGAACAGCTTTGGGTGAGGGCTCCGCCATGAGATACAAAGGCACCGAGGCTGCGGACATTTCCATATCGAACGAAGTGTCCGGCTGGTTGAAGCGGAACTTTGTGTCGAAGGCGGTATCCGCGTAGAAGCCCAGGCCGCCTGCGTTGTAAACCAGCGGAACCGCAACATACGTCCAGTTGTGACCAGGTTCTCCTGAGCGGTCCTGCGGTCGAACGTCCAAGGTAGTGCCGGAAAGACCGGCCTGCCAGAAACGTTCTCCGAGCCCGAAGTAAGGGCCGCCGCCTTGTACATGCAGATGAAGCCTCGCACGGGCGCCAGGGCCCGCACTGGCGCTCTCTGCGGGCAGGCTGAGCGTCAGGCGTGCGAGCCCCGCGGTAAGCAGATGCAGGTCAACCTGCACCGGACCACAACCGCCATTGAACTGTGCGGTCCAGCGGTTCGCAACGCCAAGTTGCACCGGCTTGAGCACAGAGGGCGCAGGCTTTACGGGGCTGCTGCAACCCTCAATGGATACCGTGTAATTCCAACCAGACTGGGTCTTGAGGTTCTGCACGCTAATGCTGCCGGAATCCGGGTCGACGACAAAGCGCGCCGAGGATGTCTCCACCTGCCACCCGGACTGGCCTGGCTTTACCGTGACTCCCAGCTTGGCATCCGCCTGCGGACGAACCCCGGTCGCGATGTAAGCCGGCGAAGGAAATGGAGAGCGTATCTCCTCAATCATCTTCCGGTACTCTGTCGTTGCGGAATACTGTGTCTGCTGTGCGGCAGCTTGCAAGCCAGCCGAGCTTAGCAACACGATGCAGCAGAAAGCGGCCAAGCGTTGGGCGCGTAAAGCGAAACGGGTATGCATGAGATCTCCGGCACAACGGTGGTCAAGTATACCCAACATCGCTGCCGAGTGCCCCCTCTACCTTCAAGACCAACCTTTGCCGCTCTGCCAAGCCACTCGGTCGTCCGATAAACGACGCTCCGCTTACGTTCCGACTCAGCCCTCGATCCTCCGATGGGAGCACCAACTTGTGTTGGCCCGCGAACATCTCTGATTGATGCAGCAGGCGAAGATTCCGTCATCATGTCTTGTTTGCCGCCACTGATTGCAACGGCGAAGCTCTTCAGGGCTTGGGAGCTGTCTTCTGTCTAGCGGTTGCGAGTGGTTGGCTTGCCATCCGGCCCCACGTTGCCTGGCCCGCCAACCATCTGCAGGGTTGGGATGCGGTCATCAACTGGGGGTAGAGGGTCAAAGGGCCGGTGAGGCTCAGTCTGGTACCAGTATGCGACCGAATAGAAGTTATCTGAACGGTGATTCGCGTGGCCGTGCTCGATGGTGGCCTTCATGCTTTTGCTGAAGGGAATGGGCGCATCGAGGTGAAAGCGGTACACGCTGCTGCGGCTGCCAGCTTCTTCGCTTCCAACCACAGGAGCGCCATAGCTGGCGTAGGAAAAGGGTGCGCCAAAGTTCCAGGCACCCAGAAAGTAGTCTTCTGTTCCTGTACCGGCAAGGGTTGGACTGGTGTCGCCGTCGATGTAGAACAGGTCATTGCCCTCACCCCACCAGCCGTCCTGGTTCTGCAGCACCGACATGGTCACGCCGACGAACTGGCCGCTTCCTTCAGCCTGCATCCAGACGTAATTGGCAGCGCCACTGGGGTTGCGTGCAAAGACTACCAGCGGGTCGTAATTGCTGTACCAGAGATTGGTCCAGCCGTGATTGGGCTGTGCCTGCCGATACTGGGCATGGAAGTACAGCGTGCCGGCAGGCAGCGCATGCGGCGTGGTCTGGTAGTCAAGGTTGTAGTAGAGGCTATTCAGTGGTTGCTTGCCCTGATTGGTCACGGTGATGCGGGCATGGGTGGCAAACGGCATCCTAAAAAACGAGTTCAGCGCGCGGCTGCTGCCGACTGAGAGCACGTCTGACTGCCAGCTATGGTAACTGCCCAGACCCAGCCCGAAGAAGTCGCCTATCGGCGCCTCTACGCTGGGGTTCTGCTCACCGTCCCAGTACATGCGCAGTACGATGCGCTTCAGGTGGTAAGGCTCCGGATCATTCAGCGTGAACCAGAGATGCGTGATTTCACCGGGGCCGGCGACGTCAAGGATGGTGCGCGTCTCACCCGGATTGACGGTGAGCGAATCGAGGCCACCGTCCGTGGTCTCTTTGCTGGTGGCTCGATGAGCTGTATAGGTCTGCTTGACGGTGAGGTCGGGCTTGCTCTGCGCATGTGCCGCCGATGCCCACAGCAGCAGAACCGGGATAAGCAGCCAGAAGCGAACAGAGAGTTGAGAGAAGGCGCGGCCAGGAAACATATCAGCCTTTCAGGCCACCTGCGCAATTCCTCATGATTGTGCCGGGGCATCGCGTGTATGGCTCTTGCATTGGGCGTTCCAGGAAGAGGCAAATACCATCCACTTGGATATACTCGGCTGACGCTCGTCGAGAGTCAAGCTTTGTCCAAGAACAGCCGGTCGATCTGTACGCCTTCCAGTTGCCGATTCTCGTTCTGGTCGAAGGTACGAACGCGCACATAGCCGACGAACTGGCCTTTCAGAGGGTTTCGAGGCTTCTGTGTTGCGTTAGGTTCTTTGGCCTTCACCATGACCTATAGCATGATAGCTAAACAGACTCTCGAGCAACGCGATCGGCCTTCTCGCGCTACGTGGTATTGAGCTATACCCTAAACAGAGTGCTTTAGCTGAGCGGGAGGTTGAGCGTCCTAAGCCGACCGTGGTTCAGCTACTACCGATCGGGGCCATTGACCTTCAACAGTTCGGCAATAATTAGAACGACGTCGCAGACAACGGCGTTTCTCAGGACAAATGTTGGAAGTTGCGCCGGAGCGACACTCACGAGCGACCGACCGCGTTGAGGTTAGGTGCTATTGTCTGCGTTGTTGCATCCCGCATAGCCTGTCGCAACCAGAGATGGCGAACATCCACATCCTGACGGGAATGCCAGATCATAAGGTAGCGAAAGCTCGCAAGCTCAGTTGGGGCCGGCACCAATCTTGTTTGCGCAGGGTTGACGAGGGTCTCTGCCAGCTTCCGGGGCAGCGTTGCGATAAGCGAGGTTCCTGCAACCATGTTCAGACCCACGCTGAAATAGGGAAGAGTAAAGGCGCATCGCCGCGTTGCGCCAATTTTGGTTAGAGCCAGATCGGGTACAGCCTGCTGGTTTTCCAGCACGCTGATGCAGACGTGCTCCGTGGCAAGGTATTGAGCAAGCGAAAGCTTCTTCCTGTACGGACTCTCCCTGGCAACTGCACAGACGAGCTCCTCTTCAAACAGTACTTCACTTTTCAGCGTCGCCGGCAACGCCCGGAACTCAGCGTCCAGCAGCAGGTCAAAACGATTCGCCTCCAGATCGCTGAATCGATCATCGGTATAGGCCTGGAACAAGAAGTTGAGATTGTGGCGCTCGGCGTGTCGTTTAGCAAGCGCAGGCCCATAGAGTTGCGCCAGGCTGTCGCTTGCAGCCAGCCGGAAGGTAGCCTGCTCTGTCGAAGGATCGAACTCCTTGCCGGAGATCAATCGTTCCAGTTGCGGAAGAATCACGGTCAGTTCCTGAAGCAGTGCCTGGCCGCGTGGCGTGGGCTCATACTGCCTTGCCCTTCGGACGAGAAGATCGTCGTTGAACAGTTCTCGCAATCGCTGCAAGGATCGGCTGACTGCCGGCTGACTCAGCCGCAGCCGCTTTGCAGCCCGCGAGATCGTTTTCTCTTCAACCAAGGCGATGAAGTAAACGAGCAGGTTCAGGTCCGCCTGGCGAAGTTGCGTGAGGCGCATAGTCACTCTGCCTATTATGCATGATTCTTACTTCTGCCCAGGTCGTCTTATACGCGTAGGACATTTGAAAAGGAGACACTATGACAGGAACGGCAATCGTAACCGGCGCATCCGGCGGCATCGGCGGGGGCATTGCGGAGCGCCTGGCCGCGGACGGGTTTTCCGTGGTTCTCACCTATTCCGGCAATGCAGCCAAGGCCGAAGACGCTCTCAAAAGCATCGAGGCCGCTGGTGGAAAAGCGATCTCGGTCGCCGCGGATATCTCCAAGGCAGACGAGGTAAAGAAGATCTTCGAGGCTGCCCGGTCCAACTTTGGGGAGATCGCGGCCGTGGTCAACAGTGCGGGCATCATGCCGCTGGCACCGATCCAAAAGGGCGATCTCGACGCCTTCGACAAGGTCATCGCCACGAACCTGCGTGGCAGCTTTCTGGTGATGAGCGAAGCTGCAAACCACGTCGCCGATGGCGGTCGTATCATCTCCTTCTCAAGCAGCGTACTCGGAAAGAACTTCCCGGCCTACGGCGCATACATCGCTTCGAAGGCAGGCGTTGAAGGCCTCACCCGCGTTCTGGCCAACGAACTCGGCCAGCGCAAGATCACCGTCAATGCAGTCGCCCCTGGGCCGGTAGCCACAGAGCTGTTTCTTAAAGGCAAGAGTGAAGAACAGATCGCCGGCATTGGCAAGTTGGCACCGCTTGGCCGGATCGGAGAAGTGGCAGACATCGTCGGTATCGTTTCCTTCCTCGTTGGTCCAGAAGGTGGCTGGGTCAACGGCCAGGTCCTGCGCGTCAACGGCGGGTTCGCCTAAAACGAAAGGCATCTGCCGTAATCCATCTTCCTTCCGAGTCGCCGCTATGAGTGCGGCGACTCAGAACATTCACCTAACGCTTTCACAAAATGAGGAATCATGTCCAAATACGTAGTCGTAATCACGGGAGCATCCTCCGGCTTTGGCGCTCAAACGGCCCGAGCTATCAGCAGGGCGGGTCACACCGTATATGCCGGTATGCGGTGGACCGCAGGTGAAAACGCCAAAGAGGTTCAAGCGGTACGACAGTTCGCGCTCGACGAGAAAGTGGATCTTCGTTCCGTCGAGATGGATGTTCAATCGCAGGAGTCAGTGGACGCAGCAATCCAGCAGATCGTGGCCGAGACCGGCCGCCTCGATGTACTAATCCATAATGCGGGACATATGAGTTTCGGACCCTCGGAGGCATTTACCATCGAGCAGGTTGCCGAACTTTACGATGTCAATGTCCTGAGTACGCAGCGGGTGAACCGTGCAGCGCTTCCCATCCTGCGCAAGCAGGGGAAAGGGCTCGTCGTCTGGGTTGGCAGTTCCAGCACTCGTGGCGGCACACCGCCCTATTTGGGTCCTTATTTCGCTGCAAAGGCCGCCATGGATTCCCTTGCGGTCACCTATGCGGGAGAACTGGCGCGCTGGGGTATCGAGACCACAATCGTTGTGCCGGGTGTCTACACCACAGGCACCAATCACTTCCCGACGGCGGACCATCCCGGCGATAAAGCGCGCGCTGCCGAGTACGCCGAGGGGCCTTACAAGGACGTGCCGGAGCTCGTTCACAAAGGGCACGACGTGATGGCGCCGGCAGGATCGGACGTCGCCGACGTTGCCCGTGCTATTGCAAAAGTGGTCGATACCCCTTTTGGTAAGCGTCCCTTCCGCGTCACCATTGATCCGGCGGATGCCGGTGCGGAGGTCATCAACATGATGGGCGATCGTGTTCGGGTCGAACTGTTCCGTCGCATTGGTATGGAAGACCTGCTTAAACCTCACGAAGCAGCTTAGCCTTTGTTCCACATTCGCCTTATCGTCACTGAGCGCAGATCAGTACCGGGAAGTTGCAATAGCGGAAGTTTGCCATCTGGAGGTGATTCCTACCCTTGGTATGCGGGAAGCATCTGAGACCTGGAGGCACACGGATGAACCGAAGGGAGTTTGGGATGGTAGTGGCTGCGTTTGGACTTGCATCCGCGGCGCACGGCGAGCGCAAGGTCGAGATCGAGAAGCTGCAGCTCTCAAAAAACGGCTGGGTGCCGAACAACGACCGCTTGCCGGTGCTCTTGTACCGGCAAGCCATGGGTGGAAACGAACTTGCAGGTCAGATGGAAGATGTACTTCAGCGGAATCTTTGGCCGGCGCAGTGGAGGAACGGTGTCTACACCTTCCATCACTATCACTCCACTGCTCATGAGGTGCTTGGCATTGCGGCCGGAGGCGCACAGCTGACCCTGGGAGGCGAAGGTGGCCACGACGTAACGGTGGAAGCAGGCGATGTGCTGGTGCTGCCTGCGGGCACCGGCCACTATCTGGTGCGCGCGAACCCGGGCTTTCTCGTCATCGGAGCTTATCCTGTGGGCCAACACTGGGACATTTGCCGGTCAGCTCCTAATGCTGCTGCCACTGAGCGCATGCTGCATCTTCCCTTCCCTGCAAGCGATCCGGTTACCGGAAGGAACGGCGAGCTGGTTCACGCCTGGCCCCGGTCATAGCCGAGATGTTCAGAGCATCCCAAGCGGCTGCTTCTCCTGTGGGGCCGGGAACGCCTCCTCGATCGCAACAAGATCGGCGCTGCTGAGCTTCAGGATGGTGGACTGCGCATTCTCCTCGACGTGGCCGACCGAGCCGGCTTTTGGAATTGCGAGACTCTGCTTCCGCATACACCAGGCCAGAGCCACCTGTGCGGCAGAAACGCTGTACGCCTTCGCGATGCTCTTCAAAACTGCGGACTGCAAGAGGTCGCCTCCCTGCCCCACCGGCGAGTAGGCCATCACAGCCACGCCGTTCCGCTCGCACCATGGAAGCAGATCAAACTCGATGCCCCGGCTTTCCGGGTTGTAGAGCACCTGGTTGGCGGCGCACTTTGATCCGCCTTCGAGCTTGAACAGCTCCTGCATGTCGGGCACGTCGAAGTTGGACACGCCCCAGGCCTTGATCTTGCCTTGCTCCTGCAGCCGTTCAAAGCCCTTGACTGTCTCTGCCAGAGCGTATCGTCCGCGCCAGTGCAGCAGGTATAGATCCAAGGCGTCGACGCCGAGACGCTTCAGGCTTGCTTCGCAGGCTTTCACCGTTCCTTCGGCTGAGGCGTGCGATGGAAGAACCTTGCTGACGAGATACACCTGTTCGCGCATTCCGCGGACCGCTTCGCCCACCAGCGTTTCGGAACGTCCGGCGCCATACATCTCTGCCGTATCGATCACCTGCAGTCCCAGCTCAACCCCCCGCCGAAGAGCCGCCATTTCCGCAGCCCGCTTGCCGGCAGAGTCGCCCATGTTCCATGTGCCCTGACCGAGTTGCGGAACCTGTCTGTCGCCGATGCGGATCGAGATCATAGGCCTGAGATGCAGGGGCTGCTCTGACGGCATTATTTAGTGAAGAGAGGAGGAAGCTTACTCTCGCCTTGGAAGTTACTGAGGCCCACACCGACCAGCCGGTAGAGCTGAGTTGAGGGACGCTGCACGCGTTCCCGAAGGGAGATTGCAATCGCTGTGAGCTCCTCGCAGGAAGACGGAGGGACAAGGGGCGTGTAGCTGCGGCTGAGAACCTCGAACTCAGCAGTCTTGAGCTTCAGCACGACGGTGCGCCCCTCCCGCTGCTCTCTTCGGGAGGCAGTCCAAGTCTTGTGCGCCAGTTTGCGAATGGCTGGCTCGGTTTCGCTCAAGGGTATGTCCGCGGGAAAGGTGTCTTCCGACGAAATGGACTTGATGAGGCGATTTGACACCACAGGACTGTGGTCCACACCGCGAGCGAGTTCAAACAAACGTTGTCCATAACGGCCGAACTGGGCCTCAAGCCAAGGCAAATCCTGCGCTCGCAGATCGCCCACCTTCAGAATGCCCGCGCTCGCAAGCGCAGCCTCCGTGACCCTACCGACTCCAGGAATTCGGCCGACGGGCAGCGTTTCCAGAAAGGTCTCGACCTGCTTCGGCTTGATGACGAAGAGCCCATCGGGCTTGCGCCAGTCCGATGCAATTTTGGCCAGAAACTTGTTGGGCGCGACTCCGGCTGAGGCTGTGAGGCAAAGCTCTTCCCTAATCTGCTTCCGGATTGCCTCGGCCACTTCCGTTGCCGTAGCCAGGCCCATTTTGTTTTCGGTCACGTCGAGGTAGGCCTCATCGAGCGAGAGCGGTTCGATGTGATCCGTATGGCGAAGGAAGATCTCCCGGATCGCCAGGGAGACCGCCTTGTAGCGCGGGAAGTCGGGCGGAACGAAGACAGCCGCAGGACAGAGTCGTTCCGCTCGCAGGGCAGGCATGGCCGAGCGGATGCCGAACTTGCGCGCCTCATAGGAAGCGGCACAAACAACAGAACGACTGCCGCGATGCGCGACCACGATCGGTCTCCCACGCAA
The DNA here is from genome assembly GCA_964282835.1 of uncultured Granulicella sp. Lineage (GTDB taxonomy): Bacteria > Acidobacteriota > Terriglobia > Terriglobales > Acidobacteriaceae > Edaphobacter. The sequence goes on along the minus strand of OZ196157.1, from coordinate 1,658,769 downwards.
CAGAGGATCGTCCCGCTGCTCGACGGAGGCGTAAAAGGCGTCCATGTCCACATGCACGATCTTTCGCTGCAGTGTCATACGCGGTCCTTCGTACCATGCTACCGTGTTCGCCACCTGTTCGCCATGAGGATCGTACAGATCAATTTGGGTTGAGCGTGCATCGACGGATGTACTATGATCGGCTCGTGATGTTCTTCTTCTCCATTAGCTAAACCGGAAAGCAAATCAGCAGCCGCGACCGCGGTTATGCCTCTTTGTTTCTGCGAGTGTTTCCCGGCTGTTCCTCTTAGCCGCTCACTTCACGGTTTAGCGAAAACAGGAGAGGTTATGCTTTGGTCTTACGTTTCGTTCAGGATCATAAGCGCCAGACGGATCGTGGAATTCGCCACGCGGGGACGCAACTGGCCTCAGATCCATCCATTCGCGGAACATTCCACGAGCTGTTAGCCTGCACCCGAAAGCGAGCGCAACGCCTTCCATGTCGGGCAGCACCCAGCGGTCTTCCTTTTGTTGCACATCTTCAAGATTGAGCCGAAGCAGCTCGGCCCGGCGTAGACCGACGCCAAGCAGCAAGGCAAGGATCGCCCGGTCGCGCAGTCCGGTTTAGTGCGAGCGTGTGTCAAGGTGACTACCAGGTGGCGTTGACTGGCGAACAAGTGAGCAACCGGGTGAATGGTCCTTCCGAAACGATCGTTTTCGATAGCCGGCCGCTGACCGTCGGCGATACGGACATCTCTGGGATCGACTTGACGCCGCATCTTATCGCCACTCTTTCCGGAGACACTTATCCTCCGGTGGCATCAAGCGTGTCACGGGAAGGATCGACGGCCAAATACCGCCGACAGACGGCGACCGGTTCTGGGTCGTGCTTACGGAATCTCGCGACAGCGGAGAAAGCCGCTACATCGGAACGGCCAGTGTAGAAGCCGGCCGCACCTTCCACTTGCAACTCTGCCCGCCGGCCGGTTTGTGCTCGCCACGCCAACTCTTCGATTACCCTGCAGCTCTACCAGCAAGCCGATGCTGACGCAAAGCGAGCCGCACAGGGTCACACGAGCGGTCTGTTCTTGGTGAGAAAAGGCAAGCTGATTTCGAGCCAGTGAACGTTGAAGGCCATCCAACTCGGAGGGCCTTTTCTCCTGCTCAGTGGAGCTCTGCGAGACGATGCCTACTTCTGTGCCCTTTGAGTGTCCTTGTTGCTCTCGGTGCTGGGTTCAGCGTGAGTCTTCTAACTTCCCTACTTGCCTACGTGCGAGACTTAGGGATGGTGGGCCCAGCAGGATTCGAACCTACGACTTCCACCGTGTGAAGGTGGCACTCTACCGCTGAGTTATGAGCCCTTGAGCGAAACATCGCTGCAACCGGTAATGCCGGCCGGCAATCCTCGTCTGGGTACAGAATAGCATTCCCTTGCCACGCTGGCCATTCTCCCGATGCCCACCGCGGGCCGCGCCCCAGGTACACAAGTACAATAGAGACGCGCATGGAAGTATCGCTGAAAACCGCGCAGAGCAACCCCCGGCCGCAGTCCAGAGCGGGCAGGGCGGTGTGCGTCCCAGGTGCTGATCCCCTCACCAGGCCTATCAACCGAGGTGCTGCCGATCGTCTTGCAGCCGGTTTGGCGGGTGATGGTGGCAGAAAGGGTACAGAATTTGCACAGGCCCCGCAACCAGACGCGGAGGATGGGGTTACAGAGGATATGGCAACTCTGGCGATCAACCCGGCAAACCTATCCTCAGTCGATCTGGAACGGCTCTCGGAGGCAGAATCCGGCGCCGGTCTTCATGTCAGCGGCGACTTCGGCGACATGGACGACGCCGCCATCATGCTCGAACTGAAAGCCGGCAACATGGCCGGGTTCGATCACCTGCTCAACAAGTACCGCAAGCCCATCATCAACTTTATGTACCGCATGACGCGCAACCAGGCGGTGGCCGAAGAACTGGCGCAGGAGGTCTTCCTGCGGGTCTATCGCTCGCGCGAAACCTACCGTGCGGAAGCCCGCTTCAGCACCTGGCTCTACCGCATCGCCACCAATCTTGGCGTCAACCATGCTCGCGATACACGCCACGAGCGCTCTGCCTCTACCGTTTACCTCGACGAAGCGGACTCCGAAACCGGCACCACGCCGGACGTTCCCGACAGCACACCCGGGGTGGAGACCACGCTGCTGCGCGACGAGCGTATGGCCGCCATCCGCGACTTCGTCATGGCCCTGCCGGAGCGCCAGCGCATGGCCGTGCTGATGCACAAATACGAGGGCCTCGATTACAAACAGATTGGCGACGTGCTCAAGCTGTCGGAGTCTGCCACCAAGTCGCTGCTCTTCCGCGCCTACCAGACTCTGCGCGATAAACTGAAGGCCTTTGTTTAGGACGGAAACGAAACGCATTCTGCAATGCATCACGCAGAGGTACCATCGAAAGGAAATATCATGGACTGCAAGGATTTCTCGAAAGAGCTGCCCGATCTTCTGCTGACACCCAACAGCACCCCCAGCCCGGCCGCGGCTGCGCACCTCAAGTCGTGCCCCCCCTGTACGGAGGAGTATCTCTCCTTCCAGGAGACGTTCGGCCTGCTCGACTCCTGGAAGCCGGTTGAACCCACGCCGTTCTTCGATGGCAAGCTGAACGCCCGTATCCGAGAGGTGCAGGCCGCCCCTGCCATGAGCTGGCTGGAGCGCCTGCAGACCCGTTTCCTCTTCAACACCGGACGTAACTTCCGTCCGGCAATGGCCGGAGCGCTGGCGGTCGCCTTGCTGGCCGGCGTCGGCGGCGGCAGTTACCTATCGCTCTCCCATCCCAGCTCGATTACCCCGGTTGAAGCTTCGGCCGCTGTCAACGACCTGCAGATTCTTGACCGCAACGATCAGACCTTCAAGCAGATGGATGAGCTGCAGCAGGATGACGACAGCCAGACCCAGACCGACAACCCGCCCCAGCAGACGCAGGACGGCACCACCTAAGGCAGCTGGCCTGCCGAACGCGGCAGCCACAACAGACGTGAGAACGGTAGAATGAGCCCTCGCAGCAGAACACTCCACTTGCGCCATGCATCCCTCAAGGCAGCTGCCTTCGCCGGGTGTGCCGCTCTGTGTGCCCTGTTCTGCTCGCCGGCCCATGCTCAAGACAACCCCAACACCCGTCGTCAGCAGGACTTCCAGCCGCAGCAGCCGCGGCAATACCAGCCCCAGCAGCCCCGTCCGTACCAACCGCAGCAGCAGTTCCAGCCACAGCCGCAGGGTAGCGGGCCGCAGGGCAACGGATATGGACGGCCGGGCTCTCCGCACCTCAGCCAATGGATGGATGCCCACCGCAATCTTTCGCCCGACCAGCAGCAGAAGGCCCTGGCGGCTGAGCCCGGCTTCCGGCAACTGCAGCCGCAGGTGCAGCAGCGCATGTTCGATCGGCTCAATCAGCTCAATCAGATGGGCCCTGCCGAGAGGCAGCGCGCCCTCTCGCGCACCGAGCAGATGGAGCGTCTGCCGCCTGCGCAGCGGCAGCAGATTCGTGGGGCCATGCAACAACTCGGCAGCCTGCCCGAGGACCGCCGCCGTGCCGTCGCCCGCACCTTCCACCAGTTGAATGCCCTGCCCGCTCAGCAGCGCGACGCCTACCTGAACAGCCCGCAGTACCGCAGCCAGTTCAACGACCAGGAGCGCGATACGATGACCAATCTGCTCACGGTTAGCCCGTTCCTGCCGCAGACTGCGCCTCCCGGGCCTCAGTCGCCGCGCTGACTTGGCCTGCCTTGGGTCTGGGGTGCCCCAGGTCTCGCATCTTAGACCTGGGTTTCAAGCCCGAAGCTACCGCTTGAAGAAGTTTCTCGCCAGGAAAAGCACGTTCGCCGGTCGCTCCGCCAGCCTGCGCATGAAGTACGGATACCACTCCGGCCCGAACGGAATATAGATCCGCACGCCGTACCCTTCTGCCACCAGCTTGCGCTGCAGGTCCCTGCGGATCCCGTACAGCATCTGGAATTCAAACCGGTCCTTGGGCAGCTTCGTCCGTTCCACAAACGCGCGCATAGCATCGATGATGCGTTCGTCGTGCGTCGCCATGCCGCAAAATACGCCGCTGGTTGCCAGGTAGATCATCAGCCGTTCGTAGTTCTCATCCACATCCGCCTTGCTCGCAAAGGCCACCAGCGCCGATTCCTTGTATGCGCCCTTGCACAGCCGGATGCGAATGCCCTGTTCCGCGAGCCTTCGCGCATCGTCCACCGTGCGGTAGAGATAGGCCTGCAGCACCGTACCCACGCGCCCCGGCCAGCGCCCGTGCAGCCGTTCCGTCATGGCTACAGTCGCTTCGGTCAGCTCAGAGCCTTCCATGTCAATCCGCACAAACGTATTCGCTTCTTCCGCATGCACCAGCATGCCAGCCACAATGCCTTCGGCCAGCGCAGGATCCACATCCATGCCCATCTGGGTGAGCTTAACGCTCACATTGGCGTTCAGGCCGCGCCGGGCGATCTCGTCCAGCACCTGGTGGTAGGTGCCCGCGCTGCGGTGCGCGTGGTCCGCATCGCTCACGCTTTCGCCCAGCGAGTCCAACGACGCCGCCATGCCTTCGGCATTTACCGCTGCCGCTGCTTGGAGCGCCGCCTCCACCGTCATGCCTGCCACAAACCGGCTCGAAAGCTTGCGCCCTACCGCCGAGCGCTCGGAAAACGCCCGCACACCCTTGTTCTTGGACATCGAAATGAAAAACGAACGCAGCAAACCAGCCTCCAACCAACTCGCTATTTTCTCATGGCGCTACTGCAATCGACGCTACTTCTAAGGATGCCACTTCTATGGAATAGATCGACCGCTTTTCAAAGCGCCGTGTCACCAGCGTCGCCGTCACCACGGCCACCAGCAGCGGAACCATCAGTGCGTCCGCCGTACGCGTCAGCTCCAGCACAAACACTACCGCCGAAACCGGCCCCTGGGTCGTCGCCGCAAGCAGCGCCGAAGACCCGATCAGCGCACATGACGACATCTGCCCCGCGGCCTGCGTGCGTGGCAGCAGCACGGCCCACAGCCTGCCCAGCAGCAGACCCGCCACCGCGCCCAGGCTCATGGTGGGCGTAAACAGCCCTCCCGGAACGCCACTGCGCACGATCAGCGTCGTCGCCAGAGGGCGCAGCACCAACAACACCACCAGCAGGCTGGTCGCCGCGCCGTTTGAGAGCGCCAGCTGGACCACATCCTTGCCGTTGCCCAGCATCTCCGGATACCACACGGCCGCCACTCCAAGTGTCGCCAAGCTGGCAAGTGGAAGCGCCCACACCTGCCATCCGCCAGGCTTGCTTGCCTTGGCCCAGCCCAGCAGCCGGATGAACCCAGCCCCAACCACACCGCACACAGGTCCCGCCACAGCCGCCCAGGCAATCAGCGAGGGCGTCGCCGAAGAGGCCGAAACGACATAGGTCGGCGCATCCGGAAGTATCAGCCACGAGGTCCACACCGCCAGCATCGACGCGGCAAACGCGGGCAGCACCATCCGCAGCGAGAACGACCCCAGCAGCACCTCGAGCGCAAACACCGCGCCGCCCATCGGCACGTTGTAAGCCGCGGCCATGCCCGCCCCGCCCCCACACGCCACCAGCAGGCGACGCTGCTCCTCCGGCAGCTTGCGCCAGCTTGCCGCCACGTTGGCGAGCACGGCGCCCGCCTGCTTCAACGCGTTCTCGCGCCCAATCGCGGCTCCCATCCCGACCGACACAATGGACCCTACCGCCGATACCAGCCCCTTCCAGACCGGGATGCGCCCGTTCCGCTGCCATACTGCCCCATCGATGCCCGTGTCGCCCTTCATGCGCCCTACGATCACCGCCGCAAAGCTTGCAAAGACACCCGCGGCGATCTCCGCCAGCAGCCGCCGCCCGGGGCTTACGCGCCGCACCGCCGCCAGAAAGCCCGTGCCCGTATACGCGAACGTGACGTGTTCCACGGCTCGCAGAAGCTTCATCAGCAGCCCGCCGGCAAGCCCCGTCGCCACGCCGGTCAGCCCCAGCATGGTCCAGAAGCGCAATCCCAGCGGAGCCTCATCCACCGTCTCCAGATTCGGCTGCACATCCCCACTGGCCACGCAAGCCACCTACTGAATCTGCGAAGGAACCTTTACCACATGCTCCACCGGCGCGGTCACCATGGTGCTCGTATCCTTCATCGCGGCGATGGCTTTGTCGTACTGGCCCGCCAGCGAGTTATACCGGATCACCGCCATCTCCTCGAGCATCTTCATCCCATCCTTCAGATAGCTCATGCGGCTGCGTTCGTCATGCCCCCAGGTGACCGGCACCTCGCGCACCACGTACTTCAGCTTGCGCGCGATAAACAGAATCTCCGGGTCGAAGCCCCAGCGCTCAATCGTCTGCAGACGAAAGATCACCTGCGCGGCCTCCCGCTTGAAGGCCTTGAAGCCGCACTGCGTATCCTTGAACGGCAGCCCCATGACGCCGCGCGTGATGCCGTTGAAGCAGCGCCCGAAAAACTGCCGGTACAGCGGCTGGTGGATCGTTTGCCGCGTACGATCCAGCCAACGCGAGCCAATCGCTACATCCGCACCCTCAGCCAGCGCCGCCAGCAACCGGTTGCCTTCTTCCATCGGCGACGAAAGATCGGCGTCCGTAAACATCACCACGTTGCCTGCCGCCTGCAGCAGCCCGTTCCGCACCGAGTAGCCCTTACCCCGATTCCCGGGATTCTTCACCAGGTGCAGCCGCGGATACGCATCCATCCAGCGTTCCACAATCGCCGCCGTATCGTCCTTGCTTCCGTCGTCGACCACCAGAACTTCCGCATCCCAGCCCTGCGTTTCCACGCATTCCATCACACGGCTCAGCGTAGCCTCAATGCGAGCGCTTTCGTTATAAGCCGGAATGACAATGCTCAACTGCGGATGCGACATACTACCACCGTACTTTCAGCTTGCTCTCAAAAAGGCCCGCACCGCGGTTCATCATACTGCAATGTATAGACGCGTGAACATCCCCGCCCGACACAAATTTCCCGCGTCCGGCCATCCTGCTACACTCGGCCCATGCAGGACGAACACGCCAACCCCCTCCCGCCGCCACCGCCCGCCGCGTCCCCCTACGCCATTCCGGCTGCGTATCCCGCCTTCCAGGCCCGCAAGCCCCGCCCCGCCTGGTTCTGGCCGCTCCTCATTCTCGGCACCCTTTCCATCCTCTGCTTCTTCTTCTGGGCGCTCGTCCATACCGTGCTGCACAGCTCCGATAGCTCCAGCAACTCCGCCTTCTCGTCAGATTCCATCGCCGTCATCGACCTCGACGGCGTCATCGTTGATGCCGATAAGGTCGACGCCCAGCTGCGCAAATTTGGCGAGGACGACAGCGTCAAGGCCATCATCCTGCACATCAACTCCCCCGGCGGCGGCGCCGCGGCCTCGCAGGAGATTTACCACGAGGTCGTCCGCGTCCGCCAGGAAAACCACAAGAAGATCGTCGCTTCCGTCGAGTCGGTCGGCGCTTCCGGTGCCTACTACATCGCCTCAGGATGCGACAGGATCTACGCCAACGATGCCTCTGTCGTCGGCTCCATCGGCGTCATCATGGAGTGGACCAACTACGGCGACCTCATGCGCTGGGCCAAGCTCAAGCCCGTCGTCATCCACGCCGGCGAGCTCAAGGATGCAGGCGACCCCAGCCGCGACATGACCCCGAAGGAAGCCGCCTACTTCCAGTCGCTCGTCGACAACATGTACGCCCAGTTTGTCGGCGACGTCGCCACCGGCCGCCACACCAGCCCCGACAAGATTCAACCCCTCGCCACGGGCCAGGTCTGGACCGGCCAGCAGTCGCTCGCGCTCGGCCTGATCGACAAGATCGGCGGCTTCCGCGTGGCGCTCATCGATACGGCGCGCGAGGCCGGCATCAAGGACGAGCCCTCGATCGTTCGCCCCGCCTCCAACAAGAAAGGCCTGGCTGCCCTGCTCGACGGAGATGCCGACAATCTTTTCCCCAACCCGACCAAGCTGCTCGACCGGTCGCCAGGCTTCTTCTTTCTCTGGAAGTAGACGTACTTTCTCCCGTGTCTTCGCAACAATTTTCGACCCCGGGCCGTCTGTGGAGCAGCACTGTATGAATGACCCAAGGAGAATCCTTTTGACCAAAGCAGACCTCGTCGACAAAGTCACCGCTCTGGGCGACCTCACCCGGCGCGACGGCGAAATCATCGTCGATCTGCTTTTTGATTCCGTCATCGGAGCCCTCAAGGCGCACGACAAGGTAGAAATTCGCGGCTTCGGCAGCTTCCGCACCCGGCAGCGAAACTCCCGCACCGGCCGCAACCCCAAGACCGGGGCCAAGGTCGACGTTCCGGCCAAGAAAGTTCCCTATTTCAAGCCCTCGAAAGAGCTGCGCGACCTCATCAACCCAGTCGCCACCAAGCACCCGAAATCGCAGCCACAAGCCGCAACCACTTAGTCAACCAAAGCGCTGACTTAGAGCCTTGCCGCTTTGTTTGTCATCCCGCAGGGATCTGCTTCTGTCTTCCTCATTCTCAGCCACTTCTTCCCCCCAGCCGTTAGTCTCTCTCTATGCAACAAAGTGCTACTCTCACCCTCGCGGTGCTGCTGCTGCTCGCTCCCGCAGTCTTTGCTCAGGAAGAACCGGAAAAGCCGGCACAGCAGCCTGCACCCGATCACCCAACGCCTCAGCAGGCTTTGCGTGAGGTGTTCGAGCGTCCCGCCGCCGTTCCCGCACGCCCTACGGTTACTATTCCTGCCACCCTGCCGCCTGCCGGCTATCTCCAGTTCGAGCAGGGCATCAACCAGGCCGTCAGCTCCCCTAACGCCGCCGGCCATGTCAACTCGCAGTTCTCGATCGTGCAGGAGACCAAGATCACGCTGCTTCCGCGCTTGCTCATCCAGGCCATCACCCAGCCCTACGCCCACACCACGCTGCTGCCTTCCGCCACCTCCACTACGCCCACCGACGACCAGGGCGACGTGATCCTCGGCGGCCAGTTCCTGCTCTCCCGCGCGCCTCGCGGCAACACCCCCACCGTGCAAAGTGCCGGTCCCGAGGCGCCCAAGCCCTATCCCAAAATCAACGCCATCGCCATCGCTTACAACCGCCGTGTGCGTACCGGCACCTCGCCCGACCTCGACCAGGGCAGCTACTCCCAGGGCATCACGCTCCTGCTCGACGGCGGCTTTCACGGCTTCACCTTCCAGACCAACGCCATCTTCAACCAGCAACCCGGCAGCGGCGCAGGAGGCCGCCCGGTCGACCGCGCCCAGTTCGGTCAGACCGCTACCGTCAGCCATGGCTTCACCGCCCTCTACTCCACCACTGTCGAGCTCTGGCATCTCACCCAGCCCTTTGTCACCGCCAGCCGCAGCGGCTTTCCGGTGCCACGCGCCAACGCCGTCGGCCTGCTCGTCAGCAACATCTTTACCATACGTCGCAACCTCATCCTGGACGCCGGCGTGGAGCAAGGCCTCACCTCCACCTCTACCCGCATTCAGGGCGTCGCCGGCGTCACCTACCTTTTACCGCACCGCCTCTGGCCGCTCAAAGCCAAACCCTTGCACTAAGCCTCCTCATTTACCATCCAGCAATCCAGACCAGGCACAAACCCGCTCGAACCCTTTGCAAAGCATTCCCGGTCCGTTCGCCTCTCCCTGTATCCTGTCCTCCATGGCACTCGCCGCGCAAACACCCGCTGTCCAGACGCAGGCCCTAACCCGCCGCTTCGGCAGCTTCACCGCCGTCTCCGACGTCAACCTCGATGTCGCCCCCGGCCAGTTCTTCGGCTTCCTCGGGCCCAACGGTGCCGGTAAGTCCACCACCATCAAGATGCTTACCGGCCTGCTCGCCCCCACCTCCGGGGCCATCCAGATTCTCGGTCAGGATCTCACCGCCAACACGGTCGAACTGAAGCGCCAGATCGGCGTAGTGCCCGAGGGCCTCGCGCTCTTCGGCCGCCTTACCGCCCCCGAGTACCTCCACTTCGTCGGCCGCATGTACGGGCTCGACCCCGCCACCACCGCCAACCGCACCGTCGAGCTGCTCGACTTCATGAGCCTTACGGGCGACTCCAAAAAGCTCGTCACCGACTTCTCTCACGGCATGCAGAAAAAGCTCGCCCTCGCCGCCGCCGTCATTCACGGCCCCAAGGTCCTCTTTCTCGACGAGCCCTTCGAAGGCGTCGACGCCATTGCCGCCGGCACCCTCAAATCCATGCTCCAGGGCATGATCCATCGCGGAGCCACCATCTTTCTAACCTCCCACGTGCTCGAAATCGTGGAGCGCCTGTGTACGCACGTGGCCATCATCAACAAGGGCTCGCTGGTCGCCCAGGGCTCGCTTGAAGAGCTTCGCACCGGCGTCGAGGCCCGGCACCTGGCGCTCGGCGACGGCGCCACCCACACCGGCAAGGCCACCCTCGAAGACATCTTCCTCAACGTTCTGGGCACAGGCACAAACCCACCGGAGCAGGAACTCTCCTGGCTGGCCTGACACGTACGCTTTGCTTGTTTGTTGTCATCCCGCAGGGATCTGCTTCTCCAGCCAGTACGAGGCCAACGCCATGACCCCCATCTCCGCCTCCACCCAGTTCAAAGCCGTCGCCTACCTCCGCTGGTGCCTCTTCCGCAACGGCCTGCGGCGCAAGGGCGGAGCCGGCGAGCTCGCCGCGCGCATCCTCCTCTACCCCATCTTCGCCGCCTTCCTCATCGGCCCCGTCATCGCCGCCACCACCTCCGCCTACTTCGCCGTTGCTACCGGCCGCACCGATCTGCTCGCCCCCGTTTTCTGGGCCATCTTCGCTCTGCGCGTTTTGGTCAGCGTCAACCTTTCGCCGCCCGGCCTTTCCTTCGATCCCGAATCCCTCATACGCTTTCCGCTTACCTTCCCGCGCTATCTCACCGTCCGCATCTTCCTCGGCCTGCTGGCCGCGTCCACCATCATCGGCACCCTGGCCCTGCTGGGCGCGGCCACCGGCGCGGCCGTCGCCGATCCCTCCCTTGCGCCCATAGCCTTTGCCGCCGCCCTCGCGCTCGCGCTGGCCGACATGTTCTTCATCCGCATGATCTTCGCGTGGATCGATCGCTGGCTGGCCACCCGCCGCGCCCGCGAGCTCTTTACCGGCCTCATCATCCTCGGCTCGGTCGGCATCCAGTACATCAACTTCACCTTCAATCCCGGCCTCAACCGCGGCCACGCGCAGAGCGCGCAACACCTCGCCACCAGCCTTCACCTCTACCACGCCCTGGCTCCGGTGCTGCACTTCCTGCCGCCCAGCCTCGCCACTGCCGCCATCACCGCTTCAGCTGCGCATCTTCCGCTCGTCGCCTCCGGCAACATCGCCTCCATTCTGCTCTTCGCCCTTGTCTCTGCCGCCATCTTCGCCTGGCGCATGCAGCGCGAGTACCGCGGAGAAAACCTGTCCGAAACCACCGCCCCAACTCCGCAGCCTCACCCTCGGCTTTCGCAACCCGTCACAGAAGTGGGTGCCCCAAGTCTCGCTTCTGAGATCTGGGTTTCCACCATCATCCTGCCCCCCACTGTCTCCGCCACGCTGCGCAAAGAGTGGATTTATCTCCGCCGCAACACCACCCAGTTCTACGGCCTGCTCGCCCCGCTCGCCATGGTTTTCCTGTTTACGCTGCGCATCGGCTCCCGCATGTCGTCGCACGACTGGCTCCTGCCTGCCGCGGTCGCCTACTCCGCTCTCGGCCTGGCCGCGCTCGCCTACAACGCCTTCGGCCTGGACGCCGCCGGCATCCAGCTCTACTTCCTCGCTCCCATTCACCTCGGCGACGTGCTGCTCGCCAAGAATCTGTTCGGCTTCCTCCTTGCCGCGGCTGAATTCCTGATCATCCTCGCCCTCCTCTCCTACACCACCGGCGCACCGCCGCTTCCGGTGGTCATCGGAACCCTGGGCTGGCTGCTCTTCGCGTCGCTTGTCAACGTCACCCTCGGCAATCGGCGCTCCATCACCTCGCCCAAAAAGATGGACCCCAGCAAGCTCGCCCGCCGCCAGGCCTCGCAGCTCAGCGCCCTCATCAGCGTCGGCCTCATGCTCACCCTCGCCCTGATCGGCTTTGCGCTGCTCGCCCTGGCCGCCTGGCTGCACCAGCCCTGGCTGCCCGCGCCGATCTTCGCTGTGCTGGCCATCGCCGCCTTCTTCATCTATCGCCGCAGCCTGCAGGGCATCGACACCCTGGCCGCCAGCCACCGCGAAACCCTCATCGAAGAGCTCTGCAAAACCCAGTAGTCCGCTCCCTTATTGTCATTACCGGAGGGAATCCGCGGTTGCATTTGCCTTCGCCTTCCGCCAAACCACCCCACTACAAGCCCGCCACCCGCCGCCGCTCCCACCAGAACCACGCCAGAAACAACCCCGCCACCGTCCCGCTCACCACCATATCGATCCCCGGCAGCCCCTTCACGCCAAACCACTTCGCACCCAACCCATCCACCGCCGTCATGTAGGCCACCGGAGCGTTGCCGAGGGAAAGCGCGATCGCATACCGGCTGCTTCCGCTCTTGCCCGATACCCCAAGCAGCTGCAGGACAAGCCCCGTAAACAAGGCGTAGCAGGCTCCCACCGTCAGGCTGAACAGCACCGACGCCGCATAGTACGTCAGCGGCCGCGGATGCCCGAGTAGCAGAATCCCCAGCGTCAGCGCATTCGCAATCCCCGCCCAGGCATACACCGGACGCATATCGCCCGGCAGCTTTACATATCCGATCAGCAACGCCCCAAGCGCGCTTAGCAAGCCACCCAGCACCCCGTTCATCAGCGCCACGCCGTTCATCGACACCCCATAGTCCGGCGCCATTCCCGAAAGCAGCCCCAAGGCCGCGCCACTGCCCAGCGGCGAGCACAGCAGAAGCAGCATCGGCACCTTGCGCCAGGCGAAAAACGTCTCGCGAAACTCCGTCCCCATCCGTTGCATCACCGGCCAGAAAGGCTCGCCCTTGCCCGTCACCTCGGGCTCTGCGATCAGCAGCGCCAGCAAGCCCGGCAGACTCACCACCAGCCCGCAGCACAGCCCGAACTCCCGCCGCGCCAGGTGCTGCGAAAGCCACAGCAAGCCGCCGCCGCTCAGCGCGCCGAAGCCCAGCGAACCGGCGTTGTAGAAGCCCGAAGCCCGTGTTTTCAATCCTGCCGGCACCACCGCCGCCATCAGCCCGCCGATCGCGCACGAGGTCAACATCACCACGGCCATGCCCAGCACCAGCAGCGCCCGCGCATCGCCCGCAGCCAGGCTAGGCAACTGCAGCACCGCCCCCAGCACCAGCCCCGCGCCGATCGACGCCCACGCCGCCCACGTCCTGCGCCGCACCCAGAAGTCCACCAGCGGGCTCCACAGAAAGTAGAGCGTTGTCGGCAGCACCGCCACGGCGACTACGTTGGGGATCCGGTCCAGCGCCATGCCGTCGGCACGCAGCAGCGCCGCCAGCACGGTGTTCACAAAGCCGTTCGCGTACACCGCGTACGGCAATACCAGCAGCCCAAACAGCCACACCGGCGGAGCCTTCACACCACCCGCACCCTCATCCTTCATCTCCGCACCGTAACACAGGGCCGCGCAGGAGATGAGTCAGCACAAGCTGTCAGCGCAAAGCTATCAAGCTCTAAGCTCCCGAAAGCAAGCGTTCCACAATCACCCCGCAATCCCGATCAATCCCAGCGCCCGCCCGGTCCGCCCCTGCTCCGCCCGATGCGAAAAGTATTTCCGCCGACCCTCCACCCGCGCACACGCCGTACACTCCCGCAGCACCGTTAACGCTTGCTCCCTGAGCCCCGCAGCCACCAGCTGCCGCCGATTCGCCTCCCATAGATCGAGCCACAAAGCACCTTCCCGCCGCGCCAGCACCGCCGGCGCAAACCGCTCCCGAAACTCCTCGCCAACCGCGTAGCAGCAAGGCCCAATCGAAGGCCCCACCGCCGCTACCAGGTCCTCCACGGCACACCCATACTCTGACCGCATCTGCGCGATACCTTCGCCTACAATCCCGGCCGCCGTCCCGCGCCAGCCCGCGTGGAACGCCCCCACCACCCGCCGCCGCGTATCGGCCACGAGCACGGGCACGCAATCCGCCGTCAAGATCCCCAGCGCCACCCCCGCCACATCCGTCACCATACCATCGGCCTCGGCAGCTCCCGCCTCAGCTCGCACGACACGCACGCCCACCCCGTGCACCTGCTTCACGGTCGCCAGCCGCGCGCCCGCAAACACCGCTTCCACAAAGCGTTCACGGTTGTGCTCTACGGCCGCGCGCGCGTCGTCCTTCGTGAATCCGAGGTTCAATTCCCCTTCGCCATACGCGTTCGAAACTCCACCCTCGCGCGTACTGAACCCATGCCGCAGCCACGCAAACCGCGCCCATGCCGCTACACGCACCGTTTCGATTCCCATCCCATCACTCTAAACGTCCAACCTGCGCGACTTCGGCGAACCCATTTGCATCCTATCCCGGGTCTGCTAAGATACCGCGATTGACACCACACAAGGAAGTTCCGAGACAAATCATTTGCCTAACCTGAACACCCATCTCCGCTCCCGCATCGGCAAGGTCTGCGCCGCCGTGGTCGATACCTCTACCGCCGGCCTCATCGAAAAAGCCACCCTCGCCGCCAAAGAGATCGCCTTCCTCGAATTCCGTCTCGACTATCTCGCGCCCGCCGTCCTCAAAGACGCCGCTGCCCTGCTCGCCGCGCTCAAGCAGTTCTTTATCGAGCACACCGCCGTCACCGCCATCGCCACCTGCCGGCTTACCGCCAATGGAGGCAAGTTCGCCGGCACCGCCGCGCAGGCTCTCGCCCTCCTTACCCAGGCCGCCGCTTCCGGCTTCCACATAGTCGATGTCGAGCTCGAAGCCGCTGAAACCCTGCCCACAGGCAGCCTGCAGAAATTGCGCGAAGCTGGCACCGGCGTCATCGTTTCCTTCCATAATTTCGAGTCCACCGGGTCGACCGCCGAGCTCGAAGCCATTGCCGCGCGCATCGCCCCCTTCACCCCGGACTTCGTCAAGATCATCCCCACCGCCCGCACCCTCACCGATAACGTTACGCTGCTCCGCTTCATTGAAAAGCTTTCCGACACTACTTCGGTCATCGGGATCTGCATGGGCGAGGCCGGCCTTATCTCGCGCGTTCTCGGCCTGCGCGCAGGCTCTGCCTTTACCTTCGCCGCCGCCACCGCCGGCGAGGAGACCGCCGCCGGCCAGATCGCCGCCCGTTCGCTCATCGAAGCCTACCGGATCGAAGACATCGACGCCTCCACCAAGGTCTTCGGGGTGGCCGGCAACCCGGTCTCGAAATCGCTGTCGCCCTTGATGATGAACGCCGCGTTCCGCCGCGAGACCGTCAACGCCGTCTACCTTGCCCTGCCTACCGCCGATGTCGGCGACCTTTGCAATGTCATTCGCGACATCCCCTTTCAGGGCGTCTCGATCACCATGCCCCACAAGCAGGCCATCCTGCCGCACCTCGAGCACACCGACCCGCTCTCCGCCAAGATCGGCGCCGTCAACACCGTTCTGCGCGTCGTCAGCCCCGGCGAAAAGCCCAAGCTTTACGGCTTCAACACCGACGTCCAGGGCATCACGGTTCCGCTTGAAAAACGCATCACCCTCAAGGGTGCGAAGATTCTTGTCCTCGGTGCCGGCGGTTCGGCCCGCGCTGCGGTGTTTGGCCTGCGTGACAAAGGCGCCGAAATCTTCATCCTCAACCGCAATGCCGAGACAGCCGCCAAGCTCGCCAAGCAGTCTGGCGCCAAGGTGATGAAGCGCGAGGCCCTCGCCAAGTCTACCTTCGACGCCATCATCAACGCGACGCCCGTGGGCATGGCCGGCAACGACGGCGCCCAGATCCTCTCCGCCGCCGACTTTCAGGCCGGGCTCAAGGCCCGCTACATCTTCGACATGGTCTATAACCCGGTCGAAACGCCTCTGCTCAAGCTTGCCCGCCAGCTTGGCATTCCAGTGATCACCGGGGTCGAGATGTTCGTCCAGCAGGGTGCCCGCCAGTTTGAAATCTGGACCGGCAAACCAGCCCCCGAAGATGACATGCTGAAGGTTGTGATCCACGCGCTACGCCAGGCCGGCGACGCCGCCCAGTACGAGCCCGCCCCCGCCCCGGTAGAGCCGGACCCGGAACCCGAAGAGCCAGAGGTCGTGGAACCGGAATCGCCGGCTCCCAAGCCCTCTGCGAAAAAGGGTGCAAATAGCAAGGCGCCAGTCCCCAAGAAATCCCGTTCCTGACTGCCTAGCCAAGCAAAAAGGGTCCCCAAAGCGGGACCCTCTTTGACGCAAACGGCCGATTCTACTTGGTGAACAAAGTGCTATCCGGCGATTCCTGCTCGTCCGCATGAATTCGATTCTGCGAGCGCTTAGCGCTTTCCATCGCCGACTGGTCGAGCCTTTCATGGGCCGTCGTATCCACATCCTTGTCGTCGGTTCCGGCTTCCTCGTGCGAAGCGTCTACCGTCGTCTTGCTCTTACTTAGATCCCGCTGCGTCGTTCCGTCGTTGAAGTTCATCGCTCACCTCACCTGTTAGGACAGCTTCCCTGCCGCCCAAGTTGTCTCACGCACCTTTGCCAGGCTACTTCTCGCCCAGCACGGCAATCTTGTGAATCGTCGGCGGCTCGGAAAACAAGGCCTCTACGTTTGCCATCAGGGCCTTGGCGATTTCGCCATGCAAATGCGCCTCGCGCGCAGCCTCATTTTCAAACGTGTCGAACACGCTGTATGCCCCGTCGTCCTCCCGTATGCCGAACCAACGGATTGTGCCCTGCTCATCCGCGGCCAACGCAGCGCCCTGCTTCAAAAAGGCTTCCACATCCTGTTCCTTGCCCGGCTTGGCCTTCATCCGGACATACAACGCCAACTTCTCCATCCTGCACCTCGCTTCTTAACTTCCTAACCTCCTTGGATGCTGCGAGTCCCACTCAGCGCGGCCACTTTGCGGCTGGAATCCAGATGGGGTAGCCTTAATCCTGATGAACATGCGTCCTCGTACCCGTTTCGCCGCTTTCGTCCTCCCGGTCCTGTTTGCCGGCCTTGCTCCTCTTCATCTCAATGGCCAGACCACCGTACCGCCTCCCGCGGACACCCCCGCAGCTCCGCCCCCACCGGCCGCGCTGCCCGACTCTCCCGGCACCGTGGCCGCGCCGCCCGTGCCAACCGGGCCGACCGTCGTCTTCGACACCTCCATGGGCCGCATGACCTGCAAGCTCTTCACCGAGCAATCCCCCCTGGCCACCGCCAACTTCATCGGTCTCGCCGAAGGCACCAAGCAATTTACCGATCCCGCCACCGGCAAGCTCACCAAGGGTGTCCACTTCTACGACGGCACCACCTTCCACCGCGTGATCCCCGGCTTCATGATCCAGGGCGGCGACCGTCGTGGCGACGGTACCGGCGATGCCGGCTACTCCTTCAACAACGAAGATACGGCCAACCTCGTCTTCGATACTCCCGGCCGGCTCGCCATGGCCAACGCCGGCCCCAACACCAATGGCACCCAGTTCTTCATCACCGAAGTGCCCTACCCCGATCTGAACGGCAAATACACCATTTTCGGCCAGTGCGACACGCACTCGGTTCTCATCTCCTCCACCATCGCCCGCGTAGACCGCGATTCGCAGGACAAGCCGATCACCCCCGTCGTCCTCGATAAGGTCACCATTGTCCGCGAAGGCCAGCCTATTCCCCCACCCCCTGCCATCCCGGCGACCCCTGCCACGGCGCCCGCACCCCAGCCTGCGACGAAGTAGCAACGCTGTCTCCGGGACCTTCCCTCTCCTCTATCGTGCGATACTAACCCTTGACCGCAAGGCACCAAGGAGCCGAACACCATGCCAACCACCGCCACCTTCAAGACCTCAGAAGGCACTATCGTCTGCACGCTCTTCGAGCAGGACGCCCCCGAAACTGTCAAAAACTTCATCGGCCTCGCCGAAGGCACCAAGGAGTGGAACTCGCGCTCCAAGAAGGGCGCCAAGCTTTACGACGGCACCGTCTTCCACCGCGTCATCCCCCAGTTCATGGTGCAGGGTGGAGACCCGGAAGGCTCCGGCATGGGCGGCCCCGGCTACAAGTTTGCCGACGAAACCAAGGGCTCGACCCACACCTTCAAGCAGCCCGGCAAGCTCGCCATGGCCAACTCCGGCCCCAACACCAACGGCAGCCAGTTCTTTATCACCGTCACCGATACCAGCTGGCTCACCGGCAAGCACACCATCTTCGGCGAAGTTACCGAAGGCTACGATGTCGTCGAAAAGATCTCCAAGCTACCCCGCGACAGCCAGGACAAGCCCAAAACGCCGGTCATCCTCGAGTCCGTCACCATCGATCGCAGCTAATTACACCTAGGGTGCCGAGCCGCCTTCGCCCGGAGGCGGCTCGGCATTTCGGTTCAGAAACATGCCCGTAGGAAACACCTGCAGCCGCAAGTCGCCTCGCCTGAGCGCCGTGTAGAAGTAGTCCTGATCGTCGTTCGGCACATGGTTGAACTCCACCACCCTGGCCGGCAGAGAAGGTTTGGCGGCAAGCGGATGGCCCGGCGCGAAGCCCATCCGCACAAACAGAAACACTCCCATGCAGGCTAGAAGCACGCCGCCGCCCGCGGCAACCGGCATGGTCCACGATCCTTTACGGCAAGCCAGCACAAGCCCAAGCGCGAGCGCCGCCTGCAGCAGCCGCGACCCGGGATCGGACACTCCAAGCGCCGCCCCCGGCGCCAGCAGGTAAGCCGGCACCAGCAACCCGATGCCAAGCCACAGGAATCGCTTGTCGCTCTGCTCGGCAAAGGCCCGCCGCGCGGCCGCGATTAATGCCCAGCCCACCACCAGGCAAAGCGCAAAATTCACCAGCAGCAAGAGCACGAAAAGTCCACGCCCGAACAGGAAATAGTCCTGCGTCTCCGGACTGACGAAACCGAACGACTTGACGTAGGAATTGACCTTATACGCCCAGAAAGCCGCGGAATAGGTCTTCACGGTCGCGACCATGCCGGCCTGCCCGTCCCCGTTGCCGGCCAGCAGGAAGCGCCCCGCCAGGTACCAGAGCGTAAGCGCCGCCCCCGGCGCTACCTGCCAGAGCATCCGCGCCCGCCGCGTCTGCCGGGTGTATAGCAGAACCAGCAGGCCCGCAAAGGCAAAGGGGATCATATGGGTAAAGAAGGCGAGCACCAGCACCACACCTACCGGCCAGTTGCTTTCCCGAGCGTCGGTCCGAGCCCGCCGCAACAGCAGCGAAGCCGCAAGCAGCACCCAGCAGAGCCCAAGCTGGAAGTTCATGAAGCCATACCAGAAGTTGACGTTCAAAAACACAGCCTGCGGCACCAGTAGCCAGGCCCAATCGCGGCCGCCCAGCGTTCGCAGCAGGTGGCGCAGCACCGCAAAGGACAATCCAAGCTGCAGACAAAGCCAGAGCTTCGCCGCAAGCTCCCAAGGCAGAAACAGCGCAAGCAGCGCAACCCCGACGGTCGCCGCGCTGTTCGGTACAGGGTATGGCTTCAGCCAATGCACCAGATCCGGGCGGCCAAGCAGATGGTTCTTGAGCAGCACACCCTGGTAGGTCCAGTTGGCGTAGTCGGTCAGGCTTGGCGGCGTAGCGTGTCCAAGCAGCAGTCCGGCATACAAAAGAAAGAGCCCGGCAGCGTAGCACTCCGCTGCCCGGCTCCATCTCCATCTCTTGCCGCTGGCTTTCAAGCTGCTAGGCGACGCCGATGACGGTGCAAAGCTCCTTCACCGCATCGGCACTCTTCTGCAACGCAGCCTGTTCTTCTGCCGTCAGCTTGATCTCGATAATCTTCTCGATGCCCTTCGCGCCAAGCTTGCAAGGCACACCGACATAAAGCCCCGAGATGCCGTACTCGCCCTCCAGATACGCCGCGCAAGGAAGAATTTTCTTCTTGTCCTTCAGGATCGCTTCGACCATCTCGACGGCTGCCGAACTCGGGGCATAGTAGGCTGAACCCGTCTTGAGGTACTTGACTATTTCCGCGCCGCCGTTCGCCGTGCGCGCTTCGATCTCCTTCAGGCGCGCCGGCTCGATCAGCTCGGTGATCGGGATGCCGGCCATCGTCGAGTAGCGCGAAAGCGGCACCATCGTATCGCCATGGCCGCCGAGCACGAAGGCCGTCACGTTTTCGACCGAAACCTTCAACTCTTCGGCAATAAACGTGCGAAAGCGGGCTGAATCCAGCACCCCGGCCATGCCGATCACGCGCTCGCGCGGAAAGCCCGACTGCTTGAAGGCAGCCTGCGCCATCGCATCCAGCGGGTTCGATACGATGATGAGAATCGCATTCGGCGAGCCTGCCGTCACCTTCGAGACCACATCGTTCATGATCTTCGAGTTCGTGTTCAGCAGGTCGTCCCGGCTCATGCCCGGCTTGCGCGGGATGCCGGCCGTGATCACCACGATGTCAGACCCCGCAGTATCGGCATAGTCATTGGTGCCGACGATCGACACGTCGCGCTTCTCGATAGGCATGGCCTGCAGCAGGTCCAGCGCCTTGCCCTGCGGAATACCTTCCGCCACATCTAGCAACACTACATCCGCCAGTTCCTTGGCAGCGAGCCAGTGAGCGGCGGTCGCTCCAACGTTCCCCGCCCCAACAATCGTAACTTTACTGCGCATTGCACTCTCCCTCGATCTACCTATCAAGCTTCTGCTTACATGTTTCCGATCATACGAGTCGCGAACTCACTGGTTTTCACCTTGGTGGCGCCCTGCATGCCGCGTTCGAAATCGTACGTAACGAACTTCTGGGCGATCGTCTTCTCCATCGAGGATTCAATCAGTCGCGCCGCCTCGGGCCAGCCTATGAAATCGAACAGCATGACGCCGGACAGCATGACGCTGCCGGGATTGATGACGTCCTTATCCGCGTACTTGGGCGCGGTTCCGTGGGTCGCCTCAAAGACCGCGTATCCATCGCCGATGTTGCCGCCAGGCGCGATGCCCAGCCCGCCAACCTGCGCGGCCGCGGCGTCAGAAATGTAGTCGCCGTTGAGATTGGTGGTTGCGAGCACGCTGTAATCCTCGGGCCGTAAAATGATTTGCTGGAAGATGGAGTCCGCGATACGGTCGTTGACCAGAATCTTCGACTTCCATTTGCCGCCGCCATGCGTCTCGCCGATCGACGCGAGAACCTGTTTCACCTCGGCCACCACCCCTTCGCCAAACTCCCGGGCTGCGAACTCGATGCCCGGCTCTATCAAGGCGGCGTTCTCCTCCGGCGTAATCTGCGGATTTGCTTCCAAATTGCCCAGAATCCAGCTTTCGCGCTCGGTCACCGTCTGTTCCCGGAACTCCTGGGAAGCCACCTCGTAGCCCCATTCGCGGAAGGCGCCCTCGGTAAACTTCTGGATATTCCCCTTATGCACGAGCGTCACGGTCTTGCGCTTTTGATCGATGGCGTACTGGATGGCCGCGCGCACCAGGCGCTTCGAGCCGAACACCGAAATCGGCTTCACGCCCACGCCGGAGTCGGTCCGAATCTTCTTGATGGAACCCTTCAGCATGTCGTTGTTCACAAAGTCGATGAACTTCTTCGCTTCGGGCGTACCCTGGCGGAACTCAATGCCAGCGTAAATATCTTCGGTATTTTCGCGGAAGATGACCACATCGAGCTTTTCCGGCGCCTTCACCGGGCTGGGTACCCCGGTATAGTACTTTACCGGGCGGATGCACTGGTACAGGTCCATCAGCTGCCGCAGGGCCACGTTGAGCGAGCGGATGCCGCCACCAACCGGCGTTGTCAGGGGGCCTTTGATCGACACACGATAGTCCATAGTGGCCTTTACCGTGTCGTCCGGCAGCCAGTCCTGCGTTTTGCGATAGCTCTTCTCGCCGGCAAGCACCTCGTACCACGACACCTTGCGCTTTCCCCCGTAAGCCTTCTCAACCGCGGCATCGAACACGCGCTGCGAAGCCTTCCAGATGTCTCTGCCGGTTCCATCACCTTCAATGAACGGGATGACCGGATTGTCGGGAACCGAAAACTTTCCGTCACGATACTCAATTGCTTTTGCGCCCGCAGGCACCGGAATTCCGTTGTAGCTCTCTTGCATGCAGCATCCACTCCCAGAAAAAGACTGAAGCAACGCTAGCACCGTGAAAATCTGTTTAGCAATAAATCCCCCGGAGCCGCCCGTTTACCGCACATCTTTCTTGCTTACACAGGCTCCGGTCGTGTGCGGCCGGCAAGTTCGCCGGAGCACAAAGCGCCCCGGCCGCAGCCGAGGCGCCCGCTTCCAGGCGGTTCAGGTGTCAGAACTGACCCCAAAGCAGCTGGTTGTACACATCGTGGTGAAACTGAATTTCGGCCGGCTTCACGATCGTTCCGAGTAAACGCGCACAGCGATCCGCAGACCCCTGCTTGAGATCGGCATAGCGCGCCTTCACGTCTTCGCCGAGCAGGTTCGTCGTCCACTCCGCCGAACGGAAGTCCGCCAAGGCGGTGTAGATGTTGTCCGGCAGGTAGCGCTCGGCGCTGCGCAGGTTCTTCAGCTTCGAGGTTTCCCCCTGCAAGCCGCTGCGAAAGATCGAGTAGAGCACCATGTAGGGGTTCGCGTCGGGCCCGACCGAGCGTACTTCTACGCGCGCCGACTTCTCGTTGCCGATCGGGATACGGATCATCGAGCCGCGGTCGACGGCCGAGGCCTTGATCTGGTTGGGCGCCTCGAAGTGGGGGTCGAGCCGGCGATACGCGTTGACGCTGGCATTCAGCAGCAGGCAGATGTCATTGCCGTGGGTCAGAATGCGGTCGGTGAACGCCCACGCCATCTTCGAAATTTTCTCCTGGCCGTTCGGATCCCAGAACAGGTTCTTGCCGCCCTTGGTAATAGAGACGTTGGTGTGCATGCCCGACCCGTTGACACCCGTAACCGGCTTGGGCAGAAAGCTTGCGGTCATGCCCATCTGAGTCGCAACCTGGCGGCAGATCAATTTGTAGAGCTGAATCTGGTCCGCAGCCGTCACCACGTCGCCGTAGGTGTAGTTGATCTCGAACTGCGAGGGCGCCACCTCGGGGTGATCCTTCTCGTTTTCAAAGCCCATGGCGCGCTGCACTTCGGCAGTCGTGTCGATGAACTCGCGCAGTGGGTCGCCGGGCAGCGAGTGGTAGTAGCCGCCCTTGTTGGTGTAGTCGAACGCGCCGGTCTCGATGTAAGTCTTCTCGGCGTCGATGCCGTCGAAGAGGAAGCCTTCGATCTCGTTGGCGGCGTTCAGGGTCCAGCCATTGGTCTGGTACATCTCGTTGGCAAAATTCTTGAGTACGCCGCGCAGGTCGCCCGAGTAGTGCGTGCCATTCTTGTCGATCACCTCGCCGAACACCAGCACCTTGCCCGAGCCGAACACATCCGCGGGCGTCCAGTAAAACGCCGACCAGTCGATGCCGAGCCGCAGGTCGCTTTCGCGCTGGGCGGTGAAGCCGCGGATGGAAGAGCCGTCGAAAGTCAGGTTGTCGTAGCTCTTAATCAGGAATTTCTTATCGTAGTCGAGCATGTGCAGACGGCCTTCGAGATCCGAAAAGACCACGGTCACGGCCTTGATGCCCTTGGTATCGGTCAGGTACTTCAGCCGTTCTTCCTTGAGGACATCGGCGGCCACGCGCTGCTTGCGCTGCTCTTTTGCGGCCAGGTTGAGGTCTTCAAGCTCTTCATACGAAAGTTCCAGGAAGTTACGAAATTCGCTCGACATAAGGCTCCTTCTACGATGGGACGGCATCCCAAAAGATTTTGGCTGTGGCCTTGCTGCTGGATTGGATGAATGGAAAGAAACTTCCCACGAATAAGTTACCAGATAATCTTGGTCAAGCAGGCTGCTGTTGGCGGCAACGGAGCCTGCACTAGAATTGAGGTTGGCGTCCGGCAAGCGGAACGCCGCCACCCGAGGAGCGAAGCCGTGCCCGTCAAGAACAGCAAGATCGCGTTGGTCCAGATGTCGTGTGCCGCGGATACGGAAGCCAATCTGCACAAGGCGGCAGCCCTGGTGCGAGAGGCAGCACGGGCGGGAGCCAACATCGTGTGCCTGCCTGAACTGTTTCGCGCGCAATACTTCTGCCAGCGCGAAGAGCATGCGCTGTTCGACCTCGCGGAATCGATCCCGGGGCCGTCGACGGACGTGCTTGCCGCAGTCGCCCGCGAGGAAAAGGTGGTGATCGTCGCGAGCCTGTTCGAGCGCCGCGCGCCCGGCCTCTACCACAACACGGCAGCCATTCTGGAGGGGGACGGATCGCTGAAAGGCACCTACCGCAAGATGCACATTCCCGACGATCCGCTCTACTATGAAAAGTTCTACTTCACCCCGGGCGATCTTGGCTTCGACGCCCTCGAGACCAGCCAGGGCCCCATCGGCACGCTGATCTGCTGGGACCAGTGGTACCCCGAAGCAGCCCGGATTACCGCGCTGAGGGGTGCCGAAACGCTCTTCTTTCCCACGGCCATCGGCTGGCATCCGAGCGAGAAAGCCGAGTTCGGCGAAGCCCAGTACAGCGCCTGGCAGACCATGCAGCGCGCGCATGCCATCGCCAACGGAGTGTTTGTGGGCGCCGTCAACCGGGTGGGCCACGAGCAGGGCGATGTCGTCCACAATGGCGTTACGATGCCCGGACCGGCGGGCGCGGGCCTCGAGTTCTGGGGCGGCTCGTTCATCGCCGATCCCTTCGGCCGGGTGATCGCCCAGGCCAGTCATGACCGCGAGGAAATCCTGATGGCCGAAATCGATCGCAAGCTGCTCGAAGACACACGCCGCAACTGGCCCTTCCTGCGCGATCGCCGCATCGACGCGTATGCTGGCATCACAAGCCGCTTTCTGGACTGATGCTCTCCGGTTTCGGCTGAAATCAGCGGCTTCTGCATCTATCCGTCGCTCTCATACGTCTCACCACCAACGTACCGCCACCGACATTTGACCAGACGGCTTCCAGCTTCCTTCGCCTCGCAGACACAGCCCTTGCGGTTGCGCCTGGTCGCGCTTGCCGCCGTGTTGCTGATGCTGCTCGGCAGCTATGCGCAGGCCGCCCATGTTCATGGCGAGTGGCTGCCCCACAACGACGCCCAGGCCAGGGCCACTTCGCTCAATGCTTCGCCTTTTGGAGATGAAGCAAGCTGCCCTCTCTGCGTCGCCATGCACTCCGCGCTTTCGGTGCAGAGTACTGGATACGCACCGCATCTTGTAAGCCTGCAGTACCGTGATGCCCTGGGCCACGATCGGCTTGCAGCAAGGCAATGGCATTTTTCGATGTTCAGCCGACCTCCGCCCCCGGCAAACCCCTGCTCCCTTTCCGGTCGAGCTGTTTAGCCGCGCCAGCGTCGCGGACGCTCAAAAACTTCCAGTCGATGCGCCTTCGCATCCCGAGCGAGAACGCACCCCGCGTTCCCCCCAGGAGTTTTGCATGCAGAAGTTCAGATCCACCTTTCGAACCATTCTTCTTATCTCCGGCGCCGCCGCAGTCAGTGCGAACCCAGGCTACAGCCAGGGTTCCTCCGGGCTCATCAACGGCACGGTCAAAGACACCTCCGGCGCCGTCGTTCCAGGCGCAACCGTTACACTGCAGAACCCGGTCAGCGGCTATGCGCGGTCGGTAACCTCCGATGCGGACGGGCAGTTCCATTTCTATAACCTGCCCCTGAACCCCTACCGGATCACCATTTCCAGCCCGTCTTTCAAAACTTCTTCCATCAGCGTCGACGTCAATTCAGGTCTGCCGATCAACCTTCCCGTGGCCCTGGCCGTTGCCGGCTCCGACACCAGCATCACCGTGGAAGCACCGGTCGACCTGGTCGAAAGCGAC
Organism: uncultured Granulicella sp.; assembly: GCA_964282835.1. GTDB lineage: Bacteria > Acidobacteriota > Terriglobia > Terriglobales > Acidobacteriaceae > Edaphobacter. The sequence goes on along the minus strand of OZ196157.1, from coordinate 1,632,991 downwards.
CCGCACGACCACACCGACATCGATCGCTCGACGATCGACCGGCTGCCGGTGGAGTCGCCGAGTTCGCAGCTGAGCTCGATCGTGACTCAGCTTTCGCCGGGCGTGGCCGCCGATTCGAACGGTCTGCTGCACGGCCTGGGCGACCACAACGAAGTCTCCTTTTCAATCGACGGGCAGCCGATTACGGACCAGCAAAGCAAGGTCTTTTCGAACCAGGTGCCTGCCGATGCCATCCAGGCGCTCGAGGTGATCGAGGGCGCGCCGCCGGCTGAATACGGCGACAAAACCAGCCTCGTGATCGTCGGCACCACGCGCTCCGGCCAGGGCGTCACGACGCCGACGGGCGCGCTCACGCTTTCCTACGGCACCTTCGGCACGGCCAACGTGGCCTTCAACGTGGCTTATGGCGGAGAAAAGTGGGGCAACTTTATCGCGGCCAACTCGCTTGAATCCGGCCGCTTTCTCGATGCGCCCGAGTTCGCCGTTTACCACGACCGCGGTAACGAGGAAAACATCTTCGACCGCGTCGACCGGCAATTGAACAACGCTGCTTCGCTGCACCTGAACCTGCAGTACACGCGCTCCTGGTTCCAGACGCCGAACTCCTACGACACCCAGTTCGGCTTCGCGCAGAGCGGGCAGACGCCCGGGCCTACCGATCAGCGGTCGAAGATCGAAACCGTGGACATCGCGCCCACTTACAGTCGTCTGCTCGGGGCCACCTCCGTCTTCAACTTCGCTCCTTACTTCCGGCGCGACTCCTACAACTACTACCCAAGCAATAACGTGCTCGCGGATTTCGGACCGATCCAGCAGGAGGCCGTGGCGCAGCAGCGATCACTGGCCAACGCCGGCGTTCACTCCGACATTTCGTATGTGAAGGGCCACAACAGCCTCAAGTTCGGCGGCCAGTATTCGCAGACCTTCCTGCGCGAAAACGACCAGATCGGGCTGGTCGATCCGTCGCTGAACGCAGCGGGCGCCGCTTCCTTCAACCCGATCCTGACGCCCTACGACCTAACCCGTGGCGGAAGCCTCTACGCGTACCACGGCCAGACCGACGTGAAGCAGCTCGCGCTTTATGGGCAGGACCAGATCACCGCCGGCGCCTGGCTGTTCAACCTCGGCCTTCGCGGTGACTTCTACAATGGGCTCGCCATCCAGCGCCAGGCGGAGCCGCGCGTCGGACTCTCGTACAACGTCAAAAAGACCGGTACGGTGCTGCGGCTGTCGTATGCGCGCACGCAGGAGACGCCGTTCAACGAGAACCTCGTGCTTTCCAGCCAGGGCTGCCTCAACCCGGTCATCAAGGCCGTTTTCGAGACGCTTGGCCCCTGCAATCCGGCTCCGTTCAATCCCGGCTTCCGCAACGAGTTTCACGCCGGCATCCAGCAGCAGATCGGCCGCCACTTCGTCATCGACGGCGAGTACATTACCAAGTACACCCACAACGGCTACGACTTCAGTGTTCTCGGCGCGACGCCCATCACGTTCCCGATCGAATGGCATAACTCCAAAATCCCGGGATATACGCTCTCCGCTACCCTGACGAAAATCAAGGGAGTGACGGCACGCTTCACGGCAAGCTCCGTCGCAGCCCGCTTCTTCAACCCGCAAATTGGCGGCGTGGGTGCGACGATCGGCGCGCCCGGCGGCTTCCCGTTTCGCATCGATCACGACGAGCGCTTCAACCAGAGCACCCACCTCGAGTACCAGTTTCCCTTCCGCAGAAGCATGTATTACTCGTTCAACTGGCGTTACGATAGCGGGCTGGTGGCCGGCGCGGTTCCCTGCTACAACACCACGGATCCCAACAGCACCTGTCTGAACTACTCCTTCGATGCTAACGGAGCGCCGCTTACGCTGAACGGACAGCCGGCCATCAACCTGAGCAGCCTCACTCCGGATGAAGAGTTCCAAGCCGGGCTTACCTGCGACGGCGTAAAGGCGACCCAAACCCAGGGTTTTGCCATCTGCGATGCCGCAGGGCTGACTTCGAAGCTGGTCAACATACCCGCGCCGGGCACCGAGGACGACGATCACAGGCCGCAACGCATCGCGGGCAGGAACCTGTTCGATATGGAACTTGGCGATGACCAGATACTGCACTTCGGGGCCAAAGACCGCTACAAGGTAAGCGCGCGGCTGACGGCAATCAACGTGGGCGACAAGTACGCCCTCTACAACTTCCTCTCCACCTTCTCGGGCACACACTATGTCACTCCGCGCTCGGTGACGGGTGAGGTCGCGTTCCACTTCTAGTCAGCCACAAATCCGGATTGCCCCAGGTCTCGTTCCGAGATCCTGGGGTGACCGTTTGTGGCTCACACCTCTTTGTTGTCATCCCCGCAAGGAGTCTGTTGTTGTCTTCTACCGGATCCAGTAAGGCCTGTTGGCTGAAGCTGAAAAAGAAGCAAACAGAAGCAGATTCCCTTCGGGAATGACAGTAAGAGAAAAGCGCTTCGCGCTACTGCGGTGCAGGCCCACGCACGATCTGTACCAGGTTAGTCGTGGCAATTTTGCGCGCGAAAGCCCTTTCAACATCCGCGGCATTCAACTCCACATACCGCCGGGCTGCGCGCACCGATTCATCGAGCGGCAAACCCAGCTCCGCACGGGCAAGCAGACCGCCGGCTACTGACTCCTCCGACGATTCGCCCAGCGGAATCTGGCGCAGCAGCAGGGCCTTGGCCTGGTGCAACTCTGCGTCTGAGACAGGTTCGGTGCGCATCTGGTTCAGGTCACGCTCAATCATCTGGCGCGCCTTGGACACGTTCTCCGGATTGCAGCCGTAGCTGACCGTGTAGGTCGCACGCGTCTTGCCGGCGCTTAGACCCACATCGACCGTGTAGACATAGCCCGCAACCTGGCGGAGATCGTGGTAGAGCCGGGTCGCGTAGAAGCCTCCGCCAAGTACATGGGTGCCGAGTTGCAGCGCATAGTAGTCGGGGTCGAAACGGTTCAGCGCAAGCTCTTCCGAAAGCGTCACCGAGTCCTGTATCTGCTCGGCATCGCCTACGTTCTGCGCCGATGCCTTGTTCACTGGCACCGCCGGCAGGGTGGTCTCGGGCTTCGGTCCCACAGCCTTCCAGTCGCCGAATGACTTGGTAATCACGGCCTTGGCTTCATCCGGCGTGATGTCGCCGATGACCACGATGGTCGTCAGGTCGGGCCGCATGGTGGCGGCGTAGTACTGCTTCACCTGGTCGAGCGTCAGCTTGCTCAGGCTGGCCGGCGTAGCCTCGCGCAGCGAAGGGTCGGTGGCTGGAAGCAGAGCCAGGTCGAGTGCGCGCGACGTACGATAGCCCGGGCTTTGCCGGTTGCCGGCAACAAACTCCGCATCCTGCTGCTTCACGACCTCGAACGCCTCGGCCGGTAGCGCAGGCTGCAGTTCATTTTCGGCAAGCAGCTGGACCCCACGGCTGAAGTTCTCCTTGAGCACCGTAAGCGAGAAGCTGGAGCCGGCACTTTCGTTGGCCGCAATATCGTCAAGCGCCTTCTGGAACGCCAGCCGATCGAGCGACTTCGTGCCATAGGAGTAGAGGCCGTCGAGAACATCCTCGACACCCTCCTGGCCCTGAGGCGTCTCGAGATCGGCATTATGCTTGACCGCGCCAATCAGCGAGACCGTCGGGCTGGTTGCATCCGGACGCACGATCAGCCGGATGCCGTTGGGCAAGGTGGTGTCGGTGATCCTGGCGATGGCATCCGGAACCTTCAACTGCGCGAGAGACGTGGCGGCCCAGGCGGGCAGCTCGACCGGCTTGGTGGGCGCGGTCGTCACCTGCTCGCCACCGCCGAAGCCCTTGGCCGCAACCGCCTGGCCGGTGGGCACAGGCTTCAGCACGGCCGTGATGGTGCTTGCATTCAGCAGGTACTGTTTGGCGACTCGATTGACGTCAGCCAGCGTGACCTTGCGGATGCCGTCGAGATCCTCTTCGGGCGACTGGCGTCCCTCGGCCGCAAGCGCGTTCGACCAGAGTGTAGCCAGGCCGGGAATGGAATTGCGCTGAAACTCGGCCTGGGCGATTTCACTGCGTTTGGCGGCCACGACCAGATCCTCCGGCACGCCCTTCTGCGCGTAGCCCGAGAGGATGCCGCGCATCTCCGCGATCGCGCTTTGCGGGTCGGTGCCGGAGGGGAGCGCAACCACGCCGAAACCGACGCTGCTCATCGGGTACGACTCCGCCACGGCAAACTGCGCCGCAAGCGCCTTGCCCGCGGGCACCATGCCGTACAGGTCGCCGCGCTGGCTGGCGAGCACGTCGGCAAGAATCTGCATGGCTGCATTGTCGGGCGAATCGGTGCCGGGCAGGCGATAGGCGATAAAGCCCAAAACATAAGGTAGATTACTGTCGAGCGTGAAGGTTTCAGCTTTTACCGGGGCAAGCTCAACCTTGGGATGCGCAGGCAGAGGATGGCTCGGCAGATCGCCGTAAAGCTGCTTGATCTTGCCCAGGGTTTTCGCCGGGTCCACATCGCCGACGACCACTAGGATCGAGTTCGAAGGCGTATACCACTTCTTGTAGAAGTCCTGCAGCATGGCGCCCGTCGTTCCATCGAACGATGTCTTGGTGCCCAGCGGATCGTGGGCGTAGGGGGTGCCGGTGAACATGTCCTCGTTGAGCCGGCTGAGGAACTTGTAAGTCGGGTTCGAAAGATCGCGCGCAACTTCCTGCTCGATCGCGCCGCGTTCTTGGCTCCACTCGGCGTCGGTGTTGTCCACGCCGCGCAGGCAGGTTTCCTGCGCCTGCAGGGCTACGTCAAGATCGGCCGCGGGCACGGTCGCGTAAAACTGCGTGATGTTCTGCTGGGTATCGGCGTTGTTTTGGCCGCCAAGCTGCGCGTAAATGGCGGCAGTCTGGTCGGCAGACATGCCGGTGCATCCGCGGAAGGCCATGTGCTCTTCCGCGTGCGCCATGCCGGGAAAGCCCGTGGGCGTTTCGTCGCCGCCAACGATGAAGTTTGCCTCCACCGTGACGACCGGCGCGAGCGCGTTGCGAATGATGACGACGCGCATGCCGTTGGCGAGGGTCGCACGGGTGACATTGGTCTCGGGCTGCGGAGTTTGCGCAGCCGCAAAGGCTACGGGAGGCAGAAGCAGAAAAGGGAGAAGCGACTTCAGGTTCACAATGGATCCTTGCCTGGTGAGGGGATACAAGAAGAGACGCCGAACTGCGCGAAGATCCTCTCGGGGGGTCCTCTATAGGACGCAGGTTGTGCGGGTTAGGCAGCGTCGGCTGCTCGGGGTTTTGGAGCGACAGGTCGATCGCTATGAGCCGCCCAAAATTCGGCGTACGATCTGCGACGGCTGCATACGCGCGAACGCTCGTTGCTGCAGCCCTCATGCAGATCGCCAGGTACGATCCGATAAACCCCAGCAATTGAACAAGCAGCATCAGGACACAGAAAAAGCTCGGACGGATGAACACGGATCAGCCAGTGAGCCCGATCCGTGTTTATCCGTTCTTGATCCGTCTTATCCGTGCTCCGGTTTTGCCTGTTCTTGTATTCTGCGGCACGGGATCTGCAGGATACCGCCATGATCGCTTCGGCTAATAAGCTTGTGGTGGCCCGGGGCAGAGTCCAACTGCCGACCTTCGCGTTAGGAGTGCGCTGCTCTATGCAACTGAGCTACCGGGCCACATGGGCTTAGTGTACCGCAGCCGGTGGTAAACTTTGGGTAGCCTATATGCCTTCGATTACGCGTAGAAAGTCTGTGAACGTCAACATTGGTGGGGTGGTGGTGGGGTCGGGCGCGCCCGTGGTGGTACAGTCCATGACCAACACCGATACGGCCGATGTGGAGAGCACCGTGCAGCAGGTTGCGGCGCTGGCTCGGGCCGGCAGCGAGCTGGTGCGGATTACGGTGAACAACGATGCGGCGGCGGCGGCGGTGCCGGCGATCGTCGCAGGGATTAAAGCCAAGGGTTGGAATACGCCGATCGTGGGCGACTTCCACTACAACGGGCACCTGCTGCTGCGTAAGTATCCGGAGTGCGCGCGGGCGCTGGCGAAATACAGGATCAATCCTGGCAATGTGTCGATCGGGCGCAAGGACGACGACAACTTTCGCACCATGGTCGAGGTCGCGGTGGAGCACCAGAAGCCGGTGCGGATCGGGGTGAACTGGGGCTCGCTCGACCAGGCGCTGCTGACGCGGATGATGGACGAAAACTCGAAGCTGGCCAGCCCGCTTGATGCGCGTGACGTGATGATGGAGGCGATGGTGGTTTCGGCGCTCGACAATGCAGCCGCGGCCGAGCGTTACGGTTTGCGGCGCGACCAGATCATTTTGTCGGCCAAGGTTTCGGGGGTGCGTGATCTGGTGGACGTTTATACCGAGCTTGCCAAGCGCTGCGATTATGCGCTGCACCTGGGGCTGACCGAGGCCGGCATGGGCATGAAGGGGATCGTCGCCTCGACGGCGGGACTCAGTCCCCTGCTGCTGGCGGGGATTGGCGACACGATTCGGGTGAGCCTGACGCCTACGCCGGGCGGCGACCGCAGCGAAGAAGTGCGTTGCGCGCAGCAGATTCTGCAGTCGCTGGGCATCCGCAGCTTTATGCCGCAGGTGACCAGCTGCCCGGGTTGCGGGCGGACGACGTCGACCTACTTCCAAGAGCTTGCCGAGCGCATCCAGGGCTACCTCGTCGACGAGATGCCGGAGTGGAAGGCGAAGTACCCGGGCGTCGAAGAGATGAAGCTGGCGGTGATGGGCTGCATCGTGAATGGACCGGGCGAATCGAAGCACGCCAACATCGGCATCTCGCTGCCTGGGACGTTTGAGGATCCGGTGGCGCCGGTGTATGTGGATGGCAAGCTCGCAACGACGCTGCGGGGCGATCGCATCGTCGAGGAGTTTCAGGTGATTCTGGACGAGTATGTGCAGCGGACCTACGGCGGCAAGGAAGCGACGGGCGGGTATGGCAAGCCGAAGCTGCCACAGGCCGGGCCGACGACTGCGAATACCGTGCATGCGGATGCGGTGGGCGACGGTGAGTTGAAGGCTGGGGTTAAGCCTCCAATGTTTGCAGTGTTGCCGTAGGGGAACTTTGTGAAAGCATAGGGGAAAGCAGAAGCAGATCCCTTCGGGATGACAAACAAAGGTCATGGCCGCCTCCTTTGGTTTAAGGGGGCGGCGTTTTGGCGTAGCTCCGCCAAGGGGTAGAAGGTGCCGCGCCACTCGACCCCGCCCCGGCGCAGGGTTGTGATCATGGAACGCAGCAGGATGAAGATGAACGTGGCGGCCGCGAACGGGGCAAGCAGGAAGTTCCAGGCGGAGCGTCCGCTGAGCCGGCCGAGCAGCAGGTAGCCGTACGCGATGGAGACGACCGTGAGGGCGTTGGGGATGCTGGTGGGGTGAAACACGAGCGCGACAAACGGTCCGATGGCAAAGAACCAGAGCCACACGCAGCCGACCAGCAACAGCGAGACGTGATAGTTGGTGGCGGCGAAGACGTTCTTGGTCATGACGTTGACCAGACCGGGAACGCCGGCTGCCCAGTGGACGCTGACCAGGCCCAGTCCGTAGGCGAAGCGCTGGCGGAGCCCGGCGGCCTTGACGCGGCGGGCGAGTGCGAGGTCTTCGACGATTTCCATGCGGAGCGCGTCGAAGCCGCCGATCTGCTGGTAGGCCTCGCGGCGGATAAGGTTGAAGGCGCCGATGCCGATGGCGTCGCGCGCGGCAGGGTCGGCGACCTTCCAGGGGCGCGCGGCCCAGAGGCCGAAGATCTGGAAGAAGGAGAGCAGGCCGGCTTCGTCCCAGCGGTGGATGATGGTGGTGGGGCCGAGAACGAGGTGGTCGGCGCGGGTGGTGAGCGTGTGGGCGAGCGCTCGGCGGAGAGCGTCGGGGCTGAAGAGGATGTCGGCGTCAGTGAAGAGGAGGTAGTCAGAAGTGGCCAGGTCTGCGGCACGGGCCATGGCGTGGGTCTTGCCGAGCCAGCCTGCGGGGAGCGCGTCGATATGAAGGACGGAGAGGGTGGGGCCGGCGAGCGAATCCATGATGCTGCCGGTGGCGTCGGTGGAGCGGTCGTCGACGGCGAGGATGCGGACCGGGTACTCCTGGGCGAGGAGCGACTCGAGGCAGGCACGCACTTTTTCAGCTTCGTTGCGGGCGGGCACGATGACCGTGAGGGTGATCTCGCCGCGCGGGATGAGGTTGTGCTCGGGACGGGTGAGGTCGGCGAGCGTGGGGACGCCGCGGGCAGCGTCGAGAACGCGGAGAATCCACAGGGTAGGGATAGCCCAGCCGAGCAGGTTGAGGACGAGATAAAGCGTGATGTGATGCGGCATGTGTACCCCTCCCCCCTCCCCTGTTTTGAGGCAAAATTTTGAAACGATTCGACTTATGCCCTGCCGCTGGTGCGCAGCGATGAACCTTTGAGGCGTAGAAAAAGCCCCGACCTTGGCCGGAGCTTTCGATTTTTCTTCTCTATTTCAATTATACCGGATCAGCTGGGGTAAACATGCCAACTATTTTGGCTCCTGCGAAGAACAGTTCCGCGCCGCCTTCAAGCGGGCGTGGCTGTGGTAGGCTCCGCTGCATGGATGGGTTGTTTTCGCCTTCGACAATAGTGGCTCTGGTGGTAGCGGTAAGCTTTGCGGCGGGGCTGAATGTGTACGCCACGGTGCTTGCGTTGGGAGTGCTGGGCCGGATGCACTGGGCGGTGCTGCCGCCGGGGCTCGAACGCCTGCAGGATACCTGGGTGATGGCGGCCAGCGGGCTGCTGTTTGGGGTGGAGGTCTTTGCGGACAAGGTGCCGGGCTTTGACCTGGTCTGGAATGTGCTCCATACGTTCATTCGGATCCCGGTGGCTGCGCTGCTGGCGTTTGCGGCGAGTTCGCATCTTTCGCCCGGCGCGCAGGCGCTGGTGACGTGCCTGGGGATTGCCGTCGCGGCCGTGGCGCACGGATCGAAGACAGCCGCGCGGGTTGCGGTGACGCCCAGCCCGGAGCCGTTTTCAAATATTGCGTTGAGTGGCGGGGAAGATGCCCTGGCGGCAGGGTTGAGCTGGGCGGGATTGCACCATCCGCTAGCCAGCGCGGGGGTGACAGGTGGACTGGTGCTTGCAGGGGTTGGGCTGATGTGGTGGGGATACAGGTCGGTTAAGGCTGGGTGGCAACGCTGGCGGACCCGCGGGGGGCTGGCGGCAGGAGGATCACCGCAGAGCGAAGGGGAAAGAGGATAAGGCGTTGGCCTATCGCAATCCCTCTTCCCTTGTCTGAGTCCTATCAGCGGTAAATCAGGCGGATGCAGGAGTGGGTTGGGCTTTCATGTAGCGGCTGCCGATGAAGAAGATGGCAGCGCCTATGAGCAGCGCGATGAGGGTGGAGCCCAGACCCACGGACAGGTTGGAGTGGTCGGAGACGGCGCCGATGAGGGTGGGGGCGGGGGCGTCGCCAAGCAGGTGGATGAGCAGGACCTGGCCGGCGAGCGCGGTGGCGCGCACTGCCGCGGGAACGGCGTTGACGGTTGCGGCGTTGACCGGGCCGGACCCCAGGAAGATGAAGAACAGGGCGAGGGCAAGCGACGGGAGGGTGAAGGCGTGAGTGTGGAAAAGGGTTGGACCGAAGAAGAGGACGACCGCCGGGAAGAAGGCCAGCAGGGCTCCGAGGGCGGGTACGAGATAGAGGGCGCCGGGGTTGGTGCGCGACCAACGCTGGGCGAGTGTGCCGCCGATAACGGTTCCGAGCAGACCGGCGGAAACGGTAACCGCGCCCATGATGAAGCCGGCGGACTGCTGTGAACGGCCATCGAAGCGCTGCAGGAAGGCGGGCATCCAGTAGGAAAGGCCGCCAACCGTGAAGGTGACCATGGCGTAGCCGCCGATGGCGCAGAGATAGGCCGGATTGCGGAGAAGCGAGAAGACGGTGCCTCGGTCGGTCTTCGCTTTGTTGTCTTCGCCGCCGCGGGCGGGCTCCTTCATGAAGAAGCCGATGAGCAGAGCGATGAGGATGCCTGGGATGGCCGAAACCTGGAAGCTGGCGCGCCAGCCGAAGTGCTGTCCGACGTAGCCGCCGGTGAGAAAGCCGATGGCGGCGCCGACGGGAACGGCAATGTTGAAAATGGTGAGGACGCGGTTGCGCTGGTCTTCCGGGAAGAAGTCGGAGAGCAGGGCTGGGGCGAAGATGCCGAAGGTAGCCTCGCCGATGCCCAGGGCTGCGTGGCGAAAATTGAGCTCGCCGAAGGTGTGGACGTAGGCCGTGAAGAGGTTGACGACGGACCAGAAGAGCGCGGCGGCGACGATCATGGGCTTGCGCGGGAAGTGGTCGCCGAGCCAGCCGGTGAAAGGGCTGGCAATCATGTAGGTGAGAAGAAAGAAGAAGGCGAGCGAGCCGATCTGGGCGTCGGAGACGTGGAACTCGGTCTTGATCTGCTCCTGCACGCCGGCAATGACGTAGCGATCGATGTAGTTGACGAAGTTGAGCGCGGTGAGGAGGACGAGCGCGAGGGTGGCTCCGGCGATGGCTGTGGATGGCGGCTGGGGTTTGGCGGCGGCGGGCATGCTGTGGGGAGGATAGCAGGATGGAAGCGGGGTAGAGTAACTGAGTGATCTTTATCCTGCGCCAGACCGATGAATTTCTCGAGTGGCTCAATGGACTGCGTGACAAGCGGGCTAGAGAGCGAATCTTGTTACGATTAGAAAGGTTGGAGAACGGCAACCGGGGGCTTTACAAGAGCGTGGGCGAAGGTATTCTGGAGATGAAGATTGACTATGGACCAGGGTACCGACTGTATTATGCAGCGTGGAGACGAACTGATCGTGTTGCTTTGCGGCGGGGACAAGAGTACACAACGCAAAGATATAGAACGAGCAAGGAAGCTAGGCAAGGCGTGGGAGGAGACAGATGTCACTCAAAACAACGGTTTGGAGAATCACTGACCACTTGGAGGATCCTGAGGCCATCTTCTACTACCTTGAAGCGGAGTTGGAGGAAGGAGATGCTGTTTACGCCGCGCGAGCGCTGCGCAATGTGATGCAGATACGCGGCGGGTGTGCAGGGCTCTCCGCCGAGACAGGCATTGCTGCTGAGGTTTTGGAGCAGGCCGCGCAAGATGAGACGAAGATCGACCGGGAGACGCTGACTCGGGTGATGGAGGTTTTCCGGCCGGTGGGCGAAGTAAAGGTGGCGTGACGGCTGTCGAACGAAGCTGCAGGTTCTGCTGTTTGCAGATGGCAACCGCGAGAAATATTAGTCTGGCAACTTATTACTCACGAGGTGGGGTGGCGTTCTCCGGTCGGGGATAGGTGGCGGTGACTGTGGTGGAGATGCCGCCGCGTGGGCGGAAATCGCCCTTGACTACGGCCCAGACGGGCTTGGTGGCGGCCACGATATCGTTGAGGACCTGGTTGACGGCGTTCTCCTGGAAGATGCCGAGCGAACGGTAGTGGAAGAGGTATTCCTTGAGGCTCTTGAGCTCGAGGCACTCCTGGTTGGGCATGTAGCGGATGGTGAGAATGCCGAAATCGGGCAGGCTGGTTTTGGGGCAGATGCTGGTGAACTCGGGGTCGTCGATCAGGATTTCATAACCCGGGAACTGGTTCTCCCATACGTCGATCGAGGGGAAGATGTGATCGAGGCCGGAAGCTGCATGGGTATCGGTGTAGCCGGTGTTTTGGGTGCGCATCCGTTTATTTTACTGAATTCGCGCAGCAACTACTTAACCGTGGGAAGGTGCAGGACAATGCCGGTGCCTACGCTGCGCAAGGGGTAGTTGTGTCCGTTGGTACCGAAAGCGGCCAGGCCGCCGTACCCGAGTTCGACGACGCGAAAGTCGAGGGCGGGAAAAAGGTGGATGTCGGCGCCGGCAAAGGCGTGGTACTCGAAGCCGCTCTGGAGCTGGTAGCTGCCGGCTGTGTTGCGCAGCAGGCCGAAGTCGCTGCGGCCGAGCCCGCCGGAGAGCTGCACGTAGGGTGCCAGAAAGCTGTAACGCGTGTGGAAGGAACCGCGCACGCCGCCCAGGACAGAGTAGAGGTGGGCTCCGGAACCGACGCTGAGGGTGCCCGCGCCGCGGGTGCTGCTTTCGATATTGCCGCGGAAATCGGCGCCGAGACGCATGGGGCCGAGCGTACGAAAATCGTAGAAGCCGCCGAAGGTGCCGCCGGAGACGTCCACGGTGGATTTGACGTCGGCCGCGACCGTACCGCCGGTGGGTACGACGCTGGCAGCGTAGGGAGAAGATTGCGTGCCGCCGAGGCGGCTGGCGGTAAAGACGCCGTAAACGCCGGCTTGCGCCCGGGCAGCTGGAAGGATCGTAAGGGCTGCGGCGAAGGTCGTGCAGAGGAGGAGCAGATTCGGCTTCATGTGGGTCTTATTCTATCGCGGAAGCAGGCGGGATGAGCCTGCGTGGCGCTCTTGCTCGTCTGGAACGGCTTGTGGATCGGAGAAGCACTGCACGACAACGCGGGCACCGACGGAACGACGATCAGCAAGGAATCGTGCTTTCTTTGCTGCCGCGAAAAAGCCCCGAAGCTTGATGTACGCGACGGGGCGTTATGCGTAAGAAAATGACATGTCAGTTGCGGCGGCCGAGCGTGGGCTGATCGCTGCCGGTGGTGGTTGAGGGCGAGGCCTGGGGATCGTTGTTGCCCGAACCGGCACGACGCAGGGTGGGCTTGTTGCCGCCGTTCTTGTCGTTGATCTTGCGCTTATTTTCGATGCGGGCGAGCCGGGTTTTTACGTCGTCGAACTCGCTGGTGGTGACGACGTAGTCGGGCTTGGGCGGCAGAATCGTGGCGATTTCATCCTCGGAGGCAGAGATGCGGTCGGGCGTCTGGGGATGGTCGCTAAAGGCCTTGGCCAGGGTACCGGGCTTGTGCTTTTCTAGCGAGTCCAGCTTCTCGAACAAGGTGACGAAAGCCTGGGGATCGTAGCCGGCCTTGTACATGTACTGCACGCCGAGGTAGTCGGCTTCGGCCTCGTCCATGCGGGAGAACTTGAGGAAAGTGAGGGGGATGGCGAGTTGCGAGGCCTCGTAGATGCCGTAGCCGGCGTAGGATCCGCCGCTATAGATAATCAGCGGGATGGACGCGATGGTGGCGTAGTTGGACTTGGTCTGCTGACGGGCCGCGTGATGGGCGACGACGTGCGAGATTTCATGGGCCATCACGCCGGCGAGCTCGGCTTCTTCGTCGCAGTTCATGATGAGGCCGGTGTTGACGTAGAAGAAGCCACCGGGCAGGGCCATGGCATTGATTTCGTCTGAATCGATCACCTTGATGGTGAACGGGACCTTGGCGTCGGAGTTCTTGACCAGGTTCTGGCCGATGCGATTAACGTATTCGACGATGACGGGATCGGTAATGAGGTGGGCGGACTTTTCGATTTCCATCGAATACTGCTTGCCGACGCGGATTTCCCAATCGGTGGAGTACCAGTTGCCCATGCCGCGACCACCGATGTTGCGTGTGCCGATGGCGTTGACGTCGTCTTCGCTGCCCGCCTTGATATGCGGATTGAGGTCTTCGCCGGGCGACGGCATGGAGTCGGTCTGGGCCTTGGCCTTGGCGGCGGCGTCGGCCACCTTTTTGGCGTCCTTGGGGCTGACGGGCTTGGACGTGTCGGGCAAGGTGCTGGGATCGACCTTGGGCAGAGGCTGCGGGGTGCCGGCTGGATTCTGGGTGGTGGGGTCGGCGGTGACGGACGGCGGGGTGCCGGCGGTGCCAGGCGTTGGATTTGGCGTGGCTTGGGCGTAGAGAGCGGGAGCGGTAAGGAGGACGGCGACGAGGCCGAGGGGAGTGAGGCTGCGCATGGGGAGAACTCCTTGTTGCTGGAACAGTTGCTGGAAACCGCTTACGAGGGACCTTGGATTTGAGTGGCTTCCCTGCTGCGGGCGCAACTCTACACTAGCTTAGACGCAGATTTTTGGGGAAAGTAGCGGTGGGGTCGGGTGGGGCAGTACAAGGCTGGGTGAGCCGGGTGGCTCAGGAAGACGGGCGCTACCAGGTGCTGTAGGTGGTGCCTTCAGTGGAGACCTGCTGCGAGCCGGAATGGACATCGTCGATGCCGCCGGACTGGGTTTCGTCGATGGAGGTGTAGGTGCCGCCCTGGTCGAAGATCCAGGTGTCGCTGCGCTGGGTGAAGGGGTCTACGGGCAGGACTTTGAGGTAGCCGGAGGAGACGAGATCGGCGCCATCCTGCGGGGCCTTCTGCTTGTCGTACGTGTAGGAATTGATGGCACCGCGCATGGTGCTGAGGTCTTCCCGGAGGACGGCTTCGCGCGCGTGCTTCACGTTCTGGGTGAAGCTGGGGATGGCGATTGCGGCGAGGATACCGATGATCACCATGACGATCATGAGCTCGAGGAGGGTGAAGCCGGCGTCGGCTTTGGTGGGCACTTCAGACCCAGGTCTCAGAAGCGAGACCTGGGGCACCCGGATTTTTGGCTGGTCTACCATGTGTTGTACTTTGTGCCGTCGAGGGCGGTGCCGGTGGATTTGGTGTGGACGTCGAAGACGTTGCCACCGCCCCAGGAGGTGGCATCGTCGTCATCGGCCATGGCTCTGAGACTCCACTCCTTGCCGTTGGTCATGGGGTCTGTTGGGATGGAACGCAGAAATTTTACTTTTTTGGTCTGGACGTCGACGCCATCGACGAGAGTTTCGAGGTCGGGCGGGTAGTTGAAGGAGTCGGCCTTGGTCTGAATACCGCCCTTGTCGGCGGCGTCCTTGTAGTGGTCGATGGCGTCGCGCATCATCCACAGGTCGGCGCGGAGTTCGCGCTCCTTGGCGCGCTTGACCTGGAAGCGCGCGATGGGGACGGCGGCAGTGGCGAGGATGCCGATAATGGTGACGACGATGATGAGCTCGACGAGGGTTACGCCTGCGTCGGGCAGGAGTTTGTACTGCTTCGACCCACGTCTCAAGAGCGAGACGTGGGACACCCGGGTTGGTGGCTGGGTCGGCATGGTCATTTGACGTGGATGGTGGTTTCGGAGCCGGTGGTGGGCAAGCTGATCTGGCTGCTGGTCATGGCACCTACCTTGGTGAGCGAAAGTTTGGAGTCGCCAGCGGTGACGGCCTTGAAGGTGAGGGTGGCGACGTTACCTTCGCCGGAGACGCCCGGAACGCCAGGTGGACGGGAAGCGGTGAGCGAGATGAGGCCGTTCCCTTCGTCACGGTGGGCCAGGGCGACGGGCTGACCGTCCTTCGAGAGGAAGTTGCCGGCATCGACGTTGACCAGTTGGAGGACGGCCGGGTTGTACTGCATCTGCAGCGGCACCGAGGCGATGTTGGCCCCGTTCGAGAGCATGACGCTGACCTGGAAGGTGCTGCCGACCGCAGGCGCGGCGTTGCCGGGAGTGATGGCGAGGTTGACGGGCAACATGCCGCCGGGAGGAATGGGGACGAAAGCTCCGGGGCGGTTATCAACCGAGGCAACCGCATTGGGCGGTAGGGGCGCCTGGCCGCCCTGACGAATCTGCTGAATGGCGGAGTTGGCGGCCTGGGCGGCAGTGCTCTGGGGGCCGATGGGACGGTTCAGCCCGGGGTCGGGAAGGTCGGCGGCAAGGGGGTGCGGCGTGTCATCGACGCGGAGCTCGATGGAGTTGCCGGTGCCGGTATCGATGGCGGCGAGGTTAGCGCGCGTGATGACATTTTCGCGGACGATGTGTGGAATGAGGAGGAAAACGATTTCGTCGTCCTGGACTTCCCTGTTCTGCGAGGAGAAGAAGAACTTGAAGAAGGGGATTTCGCCGAGACCGGGCGTGCCGGCGACGGATTTGTTGTCCTGCTTGGTGAGGATGCCGGCAAGGATAGAGGGTTCGCCATCGCGCAGCTGGATGATGTTTTCGAGCTTGCGCTGGCCGATGATGGGCTCGGTGACGCCGGAGATGGTTTGCGAGCCATTCTGCTGCGACACTTCGATCGAGGTCTTGAGCGAGACTTCGCGGTCGAGATGGACGGTTGGGGTGATGTCGATCGACACGCCGACGTCGAGATACGTGAACTGCGTCTGGACGCCAATGGAGGCGACGCCGGTGCTCACGCCGGCGTTGTAGGAGCCGGTGGCTACGGGGATTTTCTGGCCGATCTTGAGCGTGGCGCGCTGGCCGTCGGTGGCACGGATGCGCGGGTTTTGCAGCACCTTGGTGTCGGTGTCGGAAAGCAGCGCGTTGACGGTGCCGCCGGAAAGCGACACGGCGAAATCGGTTGCGTTGAGGTTGGCGATGTTGTTCAGGGTCAGGTTGGTGGCGTTGGTGGCCGTAGCCGTCGTGCTGGTGGTGGTGGTCGACGAGGTGGCGATCTGCGGGGTGAGGCCGATGGAGGTGGGCAGGGTGATGCCGAGATTGCGGATCTTGTCGCGGTTGACTTCGAGCACGGCGACATCGACGACCACCTCGGCGCGGGCGCGGTCGAAGTCGTTGATGAGCTTTTCAGCCAGCAGGAGCTGGTCGCTGGTGGCGCGCATGACGATAGCGTTCTGCGAAGGGACCAGGTAGAGCTTGACGGAGGGGTCGAGCAGGAGACGAAGACCGGTGAGGATTTCGTTGCCGTCGTTGGGCTGCGACGAGTTCGAAAGATAGAAGGTCTGGACGGCGAGCTCGTCGAGATCGGTGCGCTTGGTGCGGGTATTTTGCGCGATGAAGACGGTGTTGGCGGTGATGGGCTTGTAGAAGGTGCCGGAGATGGTGCCGACGATGCGCAGCGCGTCCGAAAGCGAGACGTTGGTGAGATCGATGGGAATGCGCTTGGACGTGTAGTCGGGATCGAAGATGACGTTGAGGCCGGCCTGCTTGCAGATGGCCTGGTAGATGACCTTGACATCTTCGACGAGGTGCAGGGTGTAGGTTTCGGTCGAGATGGTTTTGAGCGTGATGGGGCCGGCGATGGAGCCGATTTCCTGGTTTACCTTGTGCTCCTGCGAGTTGAGCTCGCGCTGTGCGACGGCGGCGGGGCCGGAGAGCTGCTGGGCGGGCTGCTCACGCTGGGTGACCTGAATTTCCTGCTGGGCGGCCTGGTTGCTGGGATCGATTTCAGCGGCGCGAAGGAACTGGCTGATGGCCCCGCCGTAATCGCCGGACTGGCGCAGGATGCGGCCGCGATCGATGTGCTGGACGGCGGCGAGGAAGCGCATGCGTTCGAGGTGCGTTTTGTAGCCGAGGTCTTTGGGACTTTTTTCGTGGGCGCGCTTGTAGTCCTCGAAGGCGAGATCGTAGTCTTCGCGGGCTTCGGCATCCTGGCCGCGCTTGTTGAAGGTGCCCGCGCTCTGAGCGTGGGCGGAGCCGGTAGTCAGCGAGAGAAAGGCAAGTACGGAGACGAAGCTGAGGAATGCCGTGAAGGAACCGGCGAGGCGGCGTGAGAGCGCGTGGCTTGCAGTGGTGTTGGGAAGGGGGAGAAGCCCGCGGATCATGCTGATTGGGTTCGCTTTCCTGAAACGGTAGGGGATGAGGCCGGGCTGTGAATCCCTCTTTGCGAGGTGTGCATCGTAGGAGAGGATGCCCTGGAGACGTGCTTCGGCGGGAGCCTCTGGCTCCGGAAAGTATAGCATTCTGGTCACGTTCAGCCTCTTAGAGAACGAGCAGGTTCGGTTTGGGTCCGCGGGCTTGTAGAGACGGCCTCGCAGCTGTGGGTTTGGTTTACGCAAGCTCGAAAGCCGGCGTTGAGGGATGCTGGTGATGCTGCGGTTTAGACGTGGGTGGGTGCGTTGGGTGAGTGGCCGGGGTGAATGTAAAATAGAGAATTCGAAGGTGGTTGGGAATGAGCAAGGGAATGACAGTAACGACGCCGGCACACGCGCCCAAGCCGGCAGTGAAGGAGAAGGATCGCGACCCGGTGGCGGCGGGCAAGCGCGATGCGGCGTTCAACCGCTCGGCGAGCTTCAACTACTTTCTTACCGACCGGTACGAGGCCGGCGTGGCGCTGCGGGGAACCGAAGTCAAGTCGATCCGTGAAGGCAAGGCCAACTTGAAGGACGCGTACGGGTTGTTGAAGGATGGCGAATGCTTTCTGCTGAACGCGCATATCGGGCCGTTCAGCCATGGCAACGCGATGAACCATGAGGCGCTGCGGACACGCAAGCTGCTGCTGCACAAGAAGGAAGTGGACCAGTTGATTGCGGCGACCAAGCAGAAGGGTTTCACACTGATTCCGGTGCGACTCTACTTTAAGCATGGGCGCGTGAAGTGCGAGATCGCGCTGGCCAAGGGCAAGATGGAATACGACAAGCGGGCGACCGAAAAGAAGCGCGAGGGCGACAAGGAAGCCAAGTCGGCGATGGCCCGGGCGCAGCGGCGGTAGCAAGACGCAACACGGAGACGACGGGTAGAGAACGGATGTGCGCGGATCAGGCCTGAGGACGGTTGCTCTGCGGAATAGGATAGGGCTATGGATAGCAAGCTGGTTTTTGGGGATGTGGTTGGGTTGTCGACGCCGATGCTGGCAGTGTTTGCGGTAGACATCGCGACCGGCAAGGATGCCGAGGCGATCCCGGTGCTGCTGACGACTTCGGACGCGGTGACGGATGCGGCGGCGCGGTTTGCCGGGGAGTTCAAGGCGACGCTGGGCGAGACGATGCTGCTGCACGGCCCGGCCGGATTGAAGGCGGAACGGCTGCTGGTGGTTGGGCTAGGCAAGGCCAAGACGCTTTCGGTGGAGGCAGTGCGCAAGGGGGCGGGCGCGGCGGTGCGGGCGGCCAAGCCGCGGGGCATCCGCGAGGTGGCGATTGCGTTTCCGGAAGATCATGCGTTGAGCGACGAACACCTTGAGACGCTTCCCTGCGGGCTGACGGCGCGCGCGTTGATCGAAGGCGCGGAGATTGCCGAGCCGGATTGGGATATGTACAAGAGCGATCGTAAGGATCGCTCGGTACGCGCGCTGACGCTGCTTGCAAAGGAGCGCGAGCGTGTGGCCAGGGCGGAATTGCAGGAGGGGTTTGACGAAGGCCTGATCGTCGCCGCGGCGCAGAACTTTGCGCGCCAACTGGTGAACGAGCCGGGTAATGTGTTGACCCCGACCGTGCTGGGGGCGCGGGCGAAGGCGATGTGCGAGCAGGCCGGGCTGCGTTGCGAGGTGTACGGGATGGACAAGCTGAAGGAGCTTGGGATGGGTTCGTTTGCGGCCGTGGCGCAGGGCTCGGCCGAGCCGCCGGCGCTAATTGTAATGACCTATGAGCCGGAAGGCGGTGTGGCGGAAGGCTCGCCGGTAATGGGGCTGGTGGGCAAGGGGATTACGTTCGATACGGGCGGTATTTCGATCAAGCCGGCCGACAATATGGAAAAGATGAAGTACGACATGGCGGGCTCGGCGGCGATGATCGGTGCCATGCAGGCCATCGCCGGGTTGAAGCCGAAGGTGAAGGTGATCGGCGTGGTGTGCTCGGCGGAAAACATGCCGAGCGGCACGGCGATGAAGCCGGGCGATATCGTGACGGCGATGAGCGGGAAGACGATCGAGATCATCAACACCGATGCCGAAGGCCGGCTGGTGCTGGCGGATGGGTTGCACTATGCGAAGACGCTGGGATGCACCCACCTGATCGATGCGGCAACGCTGACGGGCGCCTGCGTGGTAGCGCTTGGACACCTGAATGTCGGGCTGTTCTGCAACGACGAAGAGACCTGGGCGGCGTTTATGCGCGGGGTGGAGAAGAGCGGCGAGAAGTTCTGGCGGCTGCCCTGCACCGACGATTACGAGGACCTGATCAAGTCGCAGATCGCCGACATCGTGAACTCGGCCGGGCGCGGTGGCGGGGCGGTGACCGCGGCGATGTTCCTGAAGGAATTTGTGGGCGATACGCCGTGGATTCACCTGGATATCGCCGGCTGCGCGTGGAACGAAGAGGTAAAACCGTGGTTGCCGAAAGGGCCTACGGGAATCGCGGTGCGATCGATTCTGGAATGGGTCAGGACTTACTCGGCTTGAGGGGTACGATGCGATTTTTGAAGTTGGTGCTTGCCGTGCTGTTTTGCTTTGGAATGCGGGGCTACGCGCAGCAAACGCCGATGTCGACAGATTCGGACCATGACGGGTATAGCGATGTGCTGGAGCAGTCGTTGCTGGAGCAGTTTGCGCCGACGTTCATGATCGGCAAGGCCGACTGCTCGAATGTGCCGGCGGAGTTTGAGGCCGGCAAGGCCGTGCCCACGGTGATGCAGGAGAATGGGACGATTTATGGGCAGGTGTTTCCCGCCGCGGGATCGACAGCAAAGGAACCGTTGGCCGAGATCCACTTCTATCATCTCTGGAAAAGCGATTGCGGTCCGCATGGACATCATCTGGATACCGAACATGTAGCGGTGCTGGTGCATGCATCAAGTGGCGAGCTTGCAACCGCGCAGTGGAAGGCCGAGTACTGGTACGCGGCGGCGCACGAAAACACCGTGTGCGATGTGAGCCAGATTACGCGGGCTTCCACCCTGCACGCGGAAGACCACGGCGCGCGAATCTGGATTTCTCCAGGCAAGCACGCCTCGTACCTGAACGAGACGCTTTGCAGCCGGGGGTGCGGTGCCGACCGCTGCGAGGAGATGGTGCCGCTGGCGAGGGGCAAAATCATCAACCTGGGCGAGGTGGGTCGGCCGATGAATGGTTCGGTGTTTCTCGCCTCAAAGGAGTGGCCGCTGACGGACAAGATGACGCATACGAATTTTCCGGCTGAGACCGTGGCGCGCGTGGAGGCCCTGCCGGCAACGGACATCGCCTGGGTGAACCCGGGCAAGCACCCGATGCAGGGCGTGATCGCGCGCTCGGCGGCCACGGAAGGGGCGCTTGCGGATAGCGGGCAGGATACCTCTGTGGCGCTTTCGCTTGCGGATGACAAGACAGAGAACGCACTCGGGGTTGGATATCACAAAACGACGCGTGCCTTGGGCACGGCGCTGCACCATGTGGGCAAGGCGCTCGGGGCCAAGGACGCTGACGGCAAAGAACCAGCTTCACCACAGTAGACTTTCTTGCGTGATGCC
The DNA here is from genome assembly GCA_964282835.1 of uncultured Granulicella sp. Classification (GTDB taxonomy): domain Bacteria; phylum Acidobacteriota; class Terriglobia; order Terriglobales; family Acidobacteriaceae; genus Edaphobacter. The sequence continues at coordinate 1,612,083 of OZ196157.1, read as the reverse complement.
GGTCGTCAAATTGCCGAGCTGGCAAAAGTCAGGCGCCGCGGATGCGCAGGAGGCGCGGATCATAAAGATGCTGGGAGGTTTCTACGATCTTCACCTTGGTGGCGTGTGGGTGTTTGGGGTTGAGCAGGTAGTTCCAGCTGTAGGGCACGATCGCCGATGGTACCCGGGCGAGCGGGGTAGCTTGCTCGCGGAGCCAGGCATCACCAGCCTTGCGGGTCGCTACAAGGTGAGTTGGAAGCGTGGTAATGGGCGTGACTTCGAGGACGGCAGGGACTGTTACACGCATAAGGCGAAAGCTGTCCGGCAGATCGGCGCCGCCGAGTGAGAGGTGAACAAGGGTTTCGAGCATGGCTCCGGCGGTCGTTTCTGCCAGGTAGACGACATGGCGGCCGGGAGTGTTCCAGCGCCCTCCAAGGCGGAAGGCACCAATGCCGTCAAGGCTGGGGTGCGCGCTGATGCGCCAGAGTTCCAGTGGCGATGAAGGCGGCATGGACGCTCGACATGTTTCACAATGGCGTAGAGGCTTGCGAAAGCAAAGAACAAAAGCAAATCCCTACGGGATGACAAACAAAAGCGGATGGGCCTAAAGCAATCAGCAACTTGCCTTAGATAAAGACGCCGTCAGCGATACCCCAAAGCATGTCTTCTACCATGCGTCCGCCGAGGTCGGTGCTGAGCATCTGCAGCGGCGAGCGGTTCTGCAGGCGCTCTTTGGGGAGGCGGAGAAAACGCAGGCTCTTTTCCTGGGAGCCGAAGATGCGAGCTGTGTGCTCGTAGATACGGACGAGACGCGCAAACTTGTCGGATTCGTCACGGGAGAGCGACTGCCTGCGGGCGCGGCGATGGGTGAGTGTGCGGGGTGCGATGACCACGTCGTAGATATCCTTGAGGTCGAGGCCGGCTGTCTGGAGGAAGCTTTCCAACGCGGCGATGGGCAAGCCGGCTTCCACGGCCTGGAGATCGATTGGCCCGGCGGCGAGATGAGATGCGACGGAAGCGGGATGGGCCAGCGTTGCCATATCTTCATTATGCCACGATCGGGTCGGCATTATGTAGATGCTACATGACAGCGGGTACTTCGATACCGAGATAGCCGAGGGCGCGAATCATTTCACGGCGGGCTATGGCGGCGGTGGCTAGCAGCAGCGCGCGGCGGGTGGCGTCCTGCTCGTTGAGGATGTGGTGACGGTGGTAGAAGGTGTTGAACTGCTGGGCGAGCTGGAAGGCGTACTTGGTGAGAATGGCGGGCTCGGCCGAGGTGATGGTCTGATCGATAAGCTGGGTGAGGCGGGAGGCGGCGAGCCAGGTTTCCCACAGGCTGGTTCCCTCTTCGGTGTTGAGTAAGGCAGACAGGGACTCAGGGTCGGGCAGGGCGGCGAGGGCTTCGGCTTCGCTGGTGCCCGCCTTGCGGAAGATGTTCGCAGCGCGCACACAGGCGTATTGGACGTATGGGCCGGTTTCGCCTTCAAAGCTGAGCGCGTCCTTGAAATCGAACGCGATAACGGTGTTGCGGTTGAAGCGCAGCATGAAGTAGCGGAGAGCGCCGACGGCGATCTGCTGGGCGATGAGCAGGCGGGCGGCGGGGTCGAATTCGGGGTTGCGCTCGTCGACCTGGAGAGCGGCGGCGGCGATGAGTTTGTCGAGCAGGTCGTCGGCCTTGACGCCGAGGCCCTTGCGGCCGGAGACCTCGATGTAAGGGCGGGCTTTGTCTTCTTCCGCGATGGTGTAGCCGAGCTCGATGGCGCAGCGCGGGGTAAGGGCTACTTTTTCGTAGGAGAAGTGAGTGTAGTGGTCAGCGGCTTCGGTGTAGCCCATACCGCGGAGGGCGGCGATGACGTTGTTCTGGGGGTCGGATTGGGAGCTGTCGATGACGTTGTAGATGGCGTCGGCTTTGGCGAAGATGGGATGGGTGGGGTCGTTGGCTTGGGGGTTGCCGGTGGAGGCCCAGCAGGTGTGGCGGCTGATCTCTGGCGTTGGTGCCGCTCCTTCCCAGGTCTCAGAAGCGAGACCTCCACCCCAGCGATCAGGTTCGATCGCCGGGGACCCCGGACCTGGGGCACCCGCTTCTGTGGCTGGGTCGTGGTATTCGTGGAACTTTTCATAGAAGAAGTCCTTGCCGGGCAGGAGGCCGAACTTCCAGAGGTGATAGGCGATGTCCTTGCCGACGTAGGTGACGGTGCCGTTCGAGCGGACGATGACCTTGGCCTCCTCGTCGGGGCCGTCGTCGGTGAGGCCTTCAGTATTGGCTCGCCGCATGACCCAGCAGCCCTTGTTTTTGCCTTCGCTTTCCTGGTAGAGGACGCCACGCTCGATCATGAGGGCGCGGGCGGCGTCCCAGAAATGCAGCGAGAGGATTTCGGATTCGCGGGGCAGGAAGTCGTACTCGATGCCGAGCCGCTGCATGGTTTCGAGGTGCCGGCGGAGGACCGAGGTCGAGATCAGGTCGGCGATTTCGGCCGTTTCGTTGTTGCCGGTTTCGAGCGCGTGCAGGGTGTCCAGGCGAAGCTGTTTGCGGCTGGCGAGCTCTTCGGCGGAGATGCCGGACTCGGTGTACCACTGGCTGACGCGGGCGTAGAGGTCCCAGCAGAAGAAGTCGATGAGCTCGTTGGTTTCGTAGATTTCAGTGAGGCGCTCGCGGACGCCGGTGAGCGAGAGATGCAGCAGGTAGGTGAAGCCGACGACGACGTCGGCGACCTGAACGCCGGTGTTGTCGATGTAGTTCTGGACGCCGAGTTCCCAGCCCTGCTTGTAGTCGTCGCGGCGTAGCAGGCGGGCGAAGGTGTCGCCCAGAATGGCGTTGCGCAGATGGCCGATGTGCGCGGCTTTGTTGGGGTTGATGCTGGTGTGCTCGATGAGGCGGAAGCCGGGGCCGCCGATGGGGGCATGCTCGTCGCGCGCAATGCGGACGACGGTGGCGGCGCGGTCGAGCCGAAGGTTGAGGTAGCCGGCGCCGGCGACTTCTACCGCGGCAATGCCAACGGGAAGTTGCTCGGTGAGCGCCTGCTGGAGCTCCTGCGCGATGGCGCGGGGCGCTTTGCGGAGGCGCTTGGCGAGCTCGAAGGCGAGTGGCAGGGCAAGCTCGCCGAGCTCGATTTTTGGCGGCTGCTCGATGGCGAGGTTGGCGAGAGAGATATCGTACTTTTGGGCGACGAGCGCCTGGATGTGCGCCTGGAGAGCGAGCTGGATTGTGCGATACATGCTTGCCCAAGTTTAGCCGAGTACACCCCGGCAGAACCTGAACGCGGAGAAAAGGATAAAAAGGATGGATGCTGGACGCGCGAGGCCGGGAGCTGCGGACGAGGATGCTGGCGACTCTCGGGCTGAGCGGCTTTGCGTTAGCAGTGGCCGGGTATCATCCGTATGCCGAGGATGGCGGGGTGTATGTGGCCGGGGTGGAGAAGCTGCTGCGGCCGGAACTCTTCCCTGCCTGGACGGAGTTTGTGACGGAGCATCTGCGTTTTTCGCTGTTTGCGCCGGCGGTGGCGGCCGTGGTGCGCGGGACGCATGCGCCGCTCGCGTGGGTGCTGCTTGGGCTCTACTGCGCGGGCATCTGGGCGACGCTGCTTGGCGGCTGGATGGTGGCGGCGCGGTGTACGGCAAGCCTGCGCGGACGGCTGGGCGCGGTGGCGCTGCTGGCGTGCTGGCTTACGCTTCCAATTGCGGGCACGTCGCTGATCCTGATGGATCCTTGTGTGACGGCGCGAACCCTATCTACGCCGCTGGTGCTGATGGCCCTGGCGTGGGCGTTGGAGGATAACCGGCGCGGCTGGTGGCGATGCGCGGTGGCTCTGCTGCTGGCGGCAATGGTGCATCCGTTGATGGCGGGGTATGGGTTGGCGGCGGTGCTGGTGGTGGCATGTTTGCAGTCGCCGCGGGCCGCGATGCAGCGTTGGGGGCCGTGGGGGCTTGCCTTGGCGGCGCTGATGGGCGCGGGGTTGGTCCAGGCGATGGCGCCGGCGGAAAGCGCCGACTATGTACGGGTGGCGATTACCCGGTACTACTGGTTCCTGGTGCGCTGGGAGTGGTTCGAGTGGCTTGGATTGGCGGGGCCGATGGTGGTGTTGGGGGCTCTGATGCACGGGCGCAGGGGCCTGGCGGCTGGACAGGTGCTGGCTCGCGCGGCGATGGTGCTTGGCGCAATCGCGTTTGCGGTGGCGTGCTGCTTTGCGCGCGAAAGCCTGGCGACGCACCTGGTGGCACGGCTGCAGCCTTTGCGCAGCTTCCAGGTGGTGTACGAGGTGATGATTCTGCTGCTCGGCGCCTGGATGGCTGAAGTGCTGCTGCGCGGCAAGGTGTGGCGCTGGGCGGCGCTGCTGGTTGCGCTGGGCGGCGTGATGGCGTCTGCGCAGCGGCAGATCTACGCCAGCTCCGCCCATGTGGAGTGGCCCGGAGAAAAGCCGCAGAACGCGTGGGAGCGGGCGTTTGTGTGGGCGCGGGAGAACACGCCGGTCGATGCGGTGTTTGCGCTCGATGCACGCTACATCACGCGCGGCCGGGGTGAGGACGCGCAGTGCTTCCGGGCGCTTGCGGAGCGAAGCGCGCTGCCGGATTACTCGAAGGATGGGGGCGAGGCTTCGATTACGCCCGCGCTGACCGGGGCCTGGATACGAGGCGTGGAGGCGCAGATGGAGCTTGAAAAAAAGAGCGATGCAGAGAGGGCGGCGAGGGTGAAGCCGCTCGGCGCAGACTGGGTGGTGCTGGAGCGGACGAGCAGCACGGGCTGGGTTTGCCCGTATGCGAATGAGCGGGTGAAGGTGTGCCGAGTGCCTTGATATAGGGCGTATCTGCGTATTCGCAAGTATGAGTCCACACGACAACCACATTGTCATCCTGAGCGTAGTTTGGCGGGTCTCATCCGCCAAACGGAGTCGAAGGACCTGCGTTTCGCCTGGCAGCCGAAGGACATCCGAGAGGAAACGCAGGTCCTTCGACTGCGAAACGCGCCGAAAAGCGTGCGTTTCTCCGCTCAGGATGACAATGTACTTAACCACGCGCGCGTTGGAGATTCTGTCGACACCCTAGTTGCCGCCGGGCGCGGCTTTAGAGGTATCGGCGCGGGTGAGTACGAGGCTTTCGCCTTGCTTGGTATCTAGCTTGCCGTAGAAGGCCTTCAGGTCGGGGTACTCGTCCGGGCCGAAGAAGGTTTTGCCCACGGTGATGTTGCGGAACAGGGTGATGGAGCTCGGGCCCGTCTTCGAGGAAAAGGAATAGGCGGCGGCATTGGCCATTTTGGCCGAGTCGGGCGCCGGTGCGGATTCGACGGTGAGGCTTGCCGGGTACTTGACCCGCACGGCATCCTGCACGATCTCCGGGTAGTGCATATCGACGGCGAGTTCGCGTTTGGCGGCGGTGAACTGGGGGCGCGAGTTGGCCTCGAAAAGACTGGCGGGCACCAGCAGCCGTTTGCCGGTGGCGGCACCGATGAGCCCTTTGACTTCATACTGAATGACCAGAGGCTTGTCGGGATCGGCGAGATTGCTGACGTCGGTGACGCGCACTTCCATGCCGCCGGGCAGCTCCTGCTCGAGATGGCGACGAAGGTCTCCATTAAGGCTTGTATCGTCGCCGCGCAGGGCCTCTTGGCGCCAATTGAGAGCAGCATCGCCGGTGTACGTAAGGGTGACAGTCCCCGCGGCCTCGCCACGGTCATTGAGGGTGAGGTCGGCTATGCGCTTCGCCTGAGTCGCCGAGTAGGGCTCCGGCGGCGTGTTGATGACCTCGATGCCAGTATCCGTCTGGCGGATGCCGCCGGTAAGGGCATGCTTCCAGGAAAGATGTCTGAAGGTACAGAAGCGTGTGCCCGGATCGAGATAGACGTCTTTGCCATCAATGGACACAACAGCGATGTAATCGTCCAACTGCCGAAGGCTGAGAAAGAACGGATTGTAGGTGCGCTGACTGCGGTCGGAAACAGCCGTCAAATAGGCTTTGATTCCGGCGGCACGAACCATAGCAACGAAGAGCTGCGCAAGTTGATCGGACGAGCCGCGTTTGCGCAGCAGAATGTCTTCCGAGGAGCTAACGGTCTTGAGCCCGCCCGCCTTTTCTTCCTGCGCGGAATGGGCGCGGGTAAAATCCGTGTTCTCAAGGGTCATGACGAAGTCGTAGATCTTTTTGACCTTCTGCTCCTGAGTATCGGATGGCTGCACGATGGAGGTCACCGACGTTCTGACCGAGCTTTTTGGATCGATAAACTTGTCTCGATCTTTAGACCAGCCTTTGCCGGCCTTGATCCAGTATTCGAGCGGTGTTTTCGCGGCCGTGTAGTAAAACTGCACCCGATAGGCCACGCTATCCTCGGGCGGCATCAAGTGTTCTTTGGGAATAGGAGGAAGGTCATGCACGTCGAGGCTAAGATGAACCTGCGGAGCGCCATTGCTGGCACCCAGACTGCTGGTACTGGTGTTGGTCTCTACAACCTGAACGCCTTTCGGCAGGGTCGGCGCCCAGGCGACATGCTCGGGAGTCGACATGTCTCCGCTGGTGAAGTAGGTTGAGGGCAGCCAGTTGTAATGAGCCTTCATGGTGTACAGGTCCGACTGGAGATACCACTCCGGGCTGAGATACCAACCATCGCTAAAGCGGAATTTGTAGCGGTACTCGAGAATACTGCCGACCTGCACCTGGGGCAGCGTGAAGACCTTCGCCCTGATTGTGGTATCGCTGCTTTTGACAATCAATTTATCGTAGGGCTTGCCGTTGAACGCGACGATCGTGCCGTCGGGCTGAATTGTACGCCCGACGATGCTGTCGATGGTGACGCCTGCCTCCTCTACGAAGTAGGGCAGCTCGATGTTGGCGTAATCTTTGCCTCCTTCGGTAAGCACCTTGATGCGTGCATAGTAGCTCCACATATGCAACTTGTCTTCCGCGGTCTGCTCTTTATACAAAATGACCGCAGGGGCACCTGGCACCTCCGGGATCGATGTCATCGCGAGTTCAGACGGTACGGGAGGCTGAAATTGCGCGGCTGCGAGGCCTGCGGGGAGACACAAGGCGGAAGCAAAGGCGATGCGAAGGGGATGAGTCACGGACGTCTCCTCTGGTTGTGTGGAGTGAGCTATTTCTTCTTGAAGACTGCGTGATTCTGCTCGTCGGCATCGATGGCGGCGGCGAGTTTCTGCAGGTCGTCGTAGCGGTCTGCCGGGATGGATACTTCGCGCACGGTGTAGGTACGGGTGTAGTGCAGCAGGTTGCCGTCGAGTCTGGTCGAGCTTTCGTAGGCCGCGAAGCCGACGTCGAGCTTGACCGGATCGGGCAGCTCGTCGACAGCGTAGCCCTCGGGCACGGTGATGGTGTAGTCGTCGTTGTCCAGCCTGGTCTCACGCAGGTCGATGGGGTACTTGCGGTGCTTGCGGTCGAGCTCCATGCTTTCGGAGCCGAGCACGCGCGGGCGCACCATCAGCAGCGGCCCCATGGAACGGCCGTAACGATCGGCGGAAAGGGTGAACGTCGTGGTGACGGGCTTGTTGAGTGCGGCGACGTTTTCGATCTTGAAGTCGGAGATGTTGAAGGAGGTGAAATCGTGGCTCAGGCGGCGATCAAGGTAGGCCTCCTGCGCCTTGGCGTCGCCCTCCGAGTACAGGGTGCGGGTGTACTCGGAAACGTCGCCGAAGCGTTTCTCCGTCATGTTGCCTTTAAGGGTGCCGTCCGGTGCGAGGGCGAAACTGGCCGAACGCTGGATGCTGTTGAGCTCCGGCTTGAGGATGGGAAACTGCACGATTTCGCTGTTCGTGCCTTCGACTAAAACTCCGTAGCCGCCCTGGAGGTTTGCTTCGAGCTGGCCGTACGCTGTGTAGGTCCACGTGGGGTCGACGATGAGGTACCGCTTACCGGACTTTGCGGTTACGACACTGCGCAGCCTGGCAGACTCATAGCCGGCCGGAATCTCGATGGCAGCAATAGCGTGGTTGCCGAGCATGGAAGGCGCCGACGGATCGATGAAGCCGCGCGACGTATCGACCAGCACAATGGCTGAGTGGATGCCGACGCTCGAAAGCATGGCCGAGAGCAGCGTGGATTTATCCTTGCAATCGCCGTAGCGGTTGCGGAAGATGTCGGCAGCGGGATGCGGCTGCAAACCGCCGATTCCCTTCTCGATCACGAAATAGCGGATGTCCTTCTGGACGAACTCGGCGATAGCTTCGGTCTTGTCGTAGAAGTCGGTCCTGCCGGCGGTCAGGGCGGCGGCCTTGGCAGCAATCTCGGGGTTTGCGGCCATGCGATCGCGGGCGAGCGCGTCGTAGGCAGCGCCGACACCCTGCCAGGTTCCGAGCGCCGGAGTCCCTTGCGCCGCAAGCCCGAAGTGCACCGTCATGCGACCTTCGAGCGCACTGTTTGCAGGTGCCATGGGCACATGCTCGAGATCGATCTGGGGGATGGCGGCGAGATTCCAACGGGTGCGCTGGTGCTCGAGGTCGATGGCGGGTTCCGGCTTGTGATGCGCCCACACGGTGGCATAGCTGTAGCCTGGCGGCAGCTCGAGGGTGAAGCTCTGATGCAGGGACGGAATGTCGCCCTGGAAGAACCAGTCGGCTTCGTGCTCGTAATAGGGCTTGCGCTGCTCGTACTCGTAGGCGATAACGCCGCCGGGATCGCGGCCGGGTGGCTGGGCGATCTTGGCGCGCTCGTCGCTGAAGAGCGGGCCGGAGTTGGGTTCGCCATACTCCGCGATGTCTTTATCCTTGACCGCGTACTCCTGGCCGTCGGGGCCGACGCTCCAGACGTGCAGCGAAAGCAGCTTGCTATCGGTGTCGAAGGGCACGAAAACGATGCCGTCTTCGCGTCCACTGGGGCGCAGTATCTTGACCACGCGGCGGCGATGCTCCACGGCCTTGCCGTCCGCCGCTACGGTCAGGGTCGTGTCGTCGAGCAGAACCACAGCCTTGGCGTTGTCGCCGACACCGGTGAGCGGCTGGCCCATGGCCGCACGCACCCAGTCGGGAACGCTATCTTTTGAGGCGAAAGCCGAACCGGGCAGCAGTGAGGCTGCGACCGCGAAAGCCGCGAAATGGGGAAACCAAGGAGTGCGTAGCATGGGCACCTTCTGCCTTGCGGCGGTTAACCCTGGAAGCGGATGCACCGTCGCTGGAGCCGCCTGCCCGGAGCAGCATGCCGGCGCAGACAGGCCGAAATCATAGGGATGCCTTGTTATACGAGCGCTGCTGGAGAAAAGGCAAGACCTTTGTCATACAACAAAAGGCCCACTCCAGATTTGGAGCGGGCCTTCTCCTGCTGACAAGCAGGCTATGGAACGCGCAGGGGTCGAAAGCCATCGACCGGGAACAGGCCCGTCGGGTAATCCTCGGTTGCGTACTGCGGGCGGAAGAGGTAGCGCACGAAGAAGCCGCCCGTCACCGTGTTGTAGTTGTTCGTGTTGTTGGCGGAGAGGAAGCCACCGCCGTACCAGTGATCGGTGAGGCGATAAGCGCCCTCCGCGTTGAAGCTGTAGTTGCCGCCGGTGTTGGAGTTGTTCGGCAGGCCGATGCAGGTTTTGGCAGCCAACTGGGCCGTGGTGCAGGGCTGATTGACGCCGTTCACCACGCCATTGGCGGTGGAGGAGAAGGCAGTCTGCAGGCCAGGGTCCAGCGGGAAGTAGATCTGGCTGTCTTCCTGGAAGGTCTGGACGCCCACGCTGCCCGCAATGGTGTAGTGGAAGTTGTTGGTGTAGCGCCCGGTAAAGGTGACGGGAACCGAGGCCAGAAAGTAGGCGTCCGGGCTGAAGTAGCCACCGAGCCCGTAGGTTTCCGCGCGCTCGTTGTGTGCGAAATGGGCTCCGTAGGCGGAAGCACCTATGTTGAGCCGGCCATACCCGGGAAAGGTGTGGGCGAGGAAGTAGGCACCGATGGAGCCTTCGAACTTGCTGTTCTGCAGCACGTGGAAACCGGTCAGGTCGGAGCCGTCGGCGGTGACATAGAAGCCTGCACGCTCGTCGCCCATGTCGAAGCGAACCCCGCCGCCCGTAGCGATGACGCCACCCCAGATGTTGCCGGCGTAGACGGCCGTGGCGGAACCCGGGTCGCGCAACCCGGCGTACGAGAGCTGGGTTTCGTTGACGGAATCGCGGTTGAAGAAGAGGGTGAAGTGGTTATCGGGTTTGAAAAGGCCGCGGCCAGTAACATTGCGGACCAGGAACTCGTAGGGGGTGTACCCGACCGCCGCGGCAAAGCGATTGCCTGCAACCTGCAACTCACCGCCAACACCACTAGTGGTTTGCTGGGCCGGCTGATTGACTGTGTTGAGCGGCAGGGTGCCGAGGATCGGCACGGAGCCTGTGTTGAGCCCGGTATATTGCGTGAGGTCCAGGCTGCCGGAGTTGAGAAAGACGACCTTGGGCACGATCGTGACGCGCAGGTTGTTCGCAAACGTTTGCGAAGCTTCGAAATTGGCTTCGAGATCCGTCAGGCGATCGAGACCGACAGTGCCGCTGCGGTAGCGTGCACTCACCGTGCCGCCCACCCAACCGCTGTAGGAGGACTCAAGCTCGGCAAGATCACGCTCGGTCTGCTGCCGTGGCGTAAGCGGCACGGCGGCCGGCAGATCCTGCGTGATGTACCCGCTCCGCAAGGGAGGCAGACGCTTTTCCATGAGGTCCTGGTCGGTCGGCGGCACACCCAGCGGGTAGGCCGGACCGATGACCGGGTAAGGCTGATAGGTCAGGGGCTGGCCCACGCCGGGATAGCTCAGGCCCTGCACGGGCTGGGGCGGCGCCGGTTCGGGCGTAGCGGACTGAGTGGGTGCGTCCGCAACATGCGTGCGGGCGCGGACACGACCGCGTGTCGAGGCAGCCGCGGGAGTGTTTCGAGTCCCCGTATTGGGCTGCGGATACTGCTGTCCGTCGCTGTTTCCGGCGCCACCCTGCGGGGTCTGCCCTGCGTTCTGCTGGGCGGGCTGCTGAGTGGGAGGCTGGGCTACCTGGCCGCCGGCCTGGCTGGCCGCGGCAGCCGGGTTGTATTGCACGTTTTCGGTCTGGGTGGTGCTGTAATCCTCAGCCGGAGGCATGCTCTCACCCGTGCGTGGCTGGGCGGACTGGCGGCGGCTAAGAGCGGCGCTTCCGCTCGGGCGCGTGGAGGAAGCCGGCCTGGAAGTGGCGTTGGGCAGGTAGTGAGCGGTCGGCACGGCGGCGGTACCCTGAGGCGGCTGCGTCGGCGTCGTAACCGGCTGCATGATTTTCGAAGCCGGTGGCACATAGGGCACGTACGGACCGAAAGCATCGTCCGCAGGCCTGGCCGGGGGTGCAGCCGTAACTTGCGCCGGTGCCTGGGCCGGCATCGGTTGCGACGAGACCGGTTGCGCGGTCAGCGGACCGGGCTTGTAAGGTTTGTAGGGCTGGTAGACGGTGTCGTCGGGAGGCACGCTTTGCTGGACTTGCTGGCTTTGCTGCGGTTCGTTGTAGCTCGCCTGATGGTAGATCGTCTGAGCCTCCTGAGAGCTGCCGCCCTGCTGACGGTACATGGCCGGTAGCAGCACCAGCGTGGGGGAAAGATCGTCATCCGTGAAGCTGGCGACCGGCTGCATGGCATCCGCGGGATGGCTGCGATCTGGCGCTGGAGGGCCAAGCGACAGAGGGCCGAGCGAAGACTGCGGCACAAAGTCGCGCAGACGGTTGGCACCGCCTGAAGATCCGGGTGCAGGAGCTCCGGGCGCAGGGACTCCGGGCGCAGCGGGTGTGGGCAGGGTGCCGTACGAAGGCACCGTCGTATCCGAGCTGCCTGGAATGTAAACCTGCACGGGAGCTCCGCCCATACCGTTGCTGGGCAGATAGGGCTGCGTGGAAACCGGCATAGCCGGCGTACTCGGCACGGTAACCTGAGCATCGTCCTTGCCGGGTTTCAGCAAGGTGGCAAGGTCCTGGCCCGGTTTGACGGTGGGGGTTCCCGCGGGCAGGGGTCCGGGCCGGCTGAGTTCCGTCGCGAGCTCTTCGCCCGGGTTGGGCGCGGGCAGCGCGCTGAGGGACGCACGGTAGTAATCGGCCGCCCGGTTGCTGTCGCCGCGTGCCTGCTCGAAGCGGGCCGCGAGAACGAGCAGCGCCGGGTCTTTCGGATACTGGTCAAGGCCGAACCGGAGCCAGGTTTCAGCATCCTTGTTGTCGTTGGCGGCCAAGGCCGCACCCACGGCGGCCTCGTAGTCCGCCGATGGCGCAGTTTTCAGGTCGTGCGATCTCCAGATCAGCACGGCCTGTTTGGCCATGCCTGCGCTGGCATAGCCGCCAGCGAGAATCTGCAGCACTTCCGGATTGTCGGCAAAGGCGCGTGCCGTGGCATTGAGGATCGCAACCGCGTGATTTTCCTGCCCGGCTGCGGCCAGCGCATTTGCCCGCCGTACCGCATAGTTAGCCCAGATGACCTGCACGGTACGCCGCTGCGTGTCCGTAAGGTCGGTACGGCCGCCCAGCATTAGCAGCTGCTGGTAGAGCGCCGCATCATTTTTGCTGTTGTAGAGCAGCCATGCATCCTGAACATCGATATCGGCCGGCGGCTGGGCGTTCTGCGCGTAGTAATGCTGCTGGACGCGACGCAGGAAAAGCTGCGCCTCTCCGGTCTGGCCGAGTCCGTTGTAGATCTGCCCGACAGTTTGCAGGAACTCGACATTCTGCTCGAGCTTGGCGCGTGGCGAGGGAGGAATCTGCTGGATCTCGGAGAGCGCTTCGCTATCGTGGTTGGTGCTGTGGAGTGCCTGGATGAGACCCAGCCAGGCGTCCGTGCGCTCAGGGTTCTGGGTGAGCACCTGACGATAGAGCGGGTAGGCCTGCTGCGGGTCGTCGCGCTGCAGGTAGATGCCGGCAAGTTGAATTTCAGCCGGAACCGAAGGCTTCTGGCCCGCGCTGCTCTGCTGGGCGAGAGCTTTCTCGAGCAGGCTCTGCGCAACGTCGAGCCTCTTCTGGCTTTGATAGATGGAGGCGACCGTTTGCTCAAAGCCTGTATCGCGAGTGGCCTGGGCGTAGCTGGCCGGGGGCATGCTTTCGATCGTCTGGAGCGCCTGCTCGTCGTGGTCGAGCTGATGCTCGACGCGTACCAGACCCTGCCAGGCGGCAGTGTTGTTCGGGTTTTTAGCGAGCACCTGCCGATACAGACCCGCTGCCTGCTCCAGGTGGTTTGCCTGTTGCAGCAGGCCTGCATACTGGAGCTGGGTATCGGCCTCGAGACTCTTCGAATCGGCCGGGAATGGCAGGTCGAGCGCGCTCTTGAGCACACGCTGCGCATCCGCGTCGCGGCCCACCGCCAGGTACACGGAAGAAAGTGAGCGCAGGTACAGAGGGTCCTTCATCAGCTCGGCGCGCACGGCCGGCGGAAACTGGTGCTCCGTGGCGAGCGCACGGGAGGCGTCACCGGCGCTGAACTCCGCAATAAACAGCCCGCGCCAGGCGTGGGAAGCAGCCGGCTTGATTTTGACGAATTGGGTGAAGACGGGGATCGCGGCCTCGGGCTGCTGGGCCTTGAGCAACGTACCGCCCAGGCCTTCGAGAGCCTCGGGACTGCCGGCGCGCATGACCAGGGCGGCCCGGTACTGCTTCTCGGCGCGCGGCAGGTCGTCTTCGTTCAGGGCGATCTGGCCTTCGTTCAGCGAGGAGTAGAAACGCGACGTCAGCAGGGCGTTGTCGAGCCCGGGATCCTTGGAGCCGTTCTGCTTGGCTTGGGCGAGAAAGCTGATCGCACCGCCGAAATTTGCCTGCTGCATGCGGATGTAGCCCATGCCGGCGAGAGCGTTGGGATCGTCCGGAGACTTGGCCAGGATGGCTTTGAAGCGCGCCTCCGCATCGGGCAGGCGCTTTGCATTCAAGGCGGCGTAGGCTTCGCGGTCTTCCGCAGAACGGCCCGCCGCGGCCTGTGCGGCGGCGCGCTGCTCGGGCGTTTGCGGCGCGGCGGCGCGGCCGGCAGAACGCGGCTCGTTGCGCAGGACCGTCGAGAGCTGGGCGTCGTTATGTTTGGCCAGGTAGGAGCGAATGTCCGACGCTGTCGCGGGATTTTGCGCGTCCCAAAGCAGCGACTGACGCAAGGCCTCAACGGCTTCGGAGTTGTTCGGATGTGCCTCCAGAAGCTTGCGCCCTTCAGCGCGGGTCTTCGGGTTGTAGGTGAGGATACGGCCAAGCGCCACCTGGTAGCGGGTGTCAGACGGAAACTTCTGCGCCAGCGAGCGCAGACCGGAGATGGCCTGAGGACGTCCGTCCTCGGTAGCCGCTTCCGTTTCGTAGTAAGCGAGGGCTTGGTCGCCCGGTGGCGGCTGATCCCCATACACCTGGCGATAGACAGCCATGGCCTGTGCATACTGGCCCTGCTGGGCGAGCCTGCCTGCCTGCTGCAGTTGTGCCGTCGGCGCTACCTGTGTACCCACCTGCTCGGCCCGCGCGATCCCTGGATCGTTGGGATTGATCGCGCGCAGACGATCCAGATACCGATTCGACAGCTTGACGTCGCCCCCCATCTTGGCAGCACGCGCCAGGCCGCCCAGGGCTTCGGTATTGTTGGGATCGGAAAGGAGAACCTGTTGCCAGCGCTGGGTAGCGAGATCCATGCGACCGCGCAGCTCAAGCTGGTGCGCGCTATCCAGCACCGCCTGCGTGGCAGCTGGCGTGGCCTGAGGGGTCTGCGCGCCCGCCGGGAACGAGAGCGGCGCAAGCCCGGCCGCGCTCAGCAGAACCGCTGGTGCCCAGAACCGAAATGCCGATGAATTTTTCATAGGTAAAATCAACGCGCTGCAGCCCCTAAGGTATCGAGTTGGATACTGCAGCTATCCCCTTGAGACTATCGCCTTTCCTCGCCCTTGCCCAGCATTTCCTGCACCCCCCGTGGAGGGTTCGCTTGCTATACAAATCATCAATAAAGACAAGGCTATTTCCACTTAACGTGGAGCTTGCCATCACGTTCGAAGCGAAACTTTCCTTCACTCCAACCGGTGGAAAAGAGGGCAAGATTTTGCTCGTAATACTCTGCCCCCCGTCCGTAGAGTCCGGTGGCCGGATCGCGCGTGGCCGTCAGACGGTCCGCCTGGGTCTTCGCCTGCGCCTTCATCCCCTCTGCGGAGAGAAAAGGCAGGATGGCGGCCGAGAAGCCGACAGGCGCACCTGCATGCACTATGTTGCCGCCCGCGTCGACCTCGAGCGGTGGCGTGGCCGCCGTCCGCATGTAAGCGGCCATGCCGGAAAGCTGGGCGAGCAACTCCCGCTGGCCGGATGTTCCGGGGTCGGCGAGGCCCAGCCAGAGATAGACGCGAATGGCGTCGTAGCTGCCCGCAGACTGTGGCTCTCGTGCGCCCGCGCTGGGCTCGGCGGGCGTTGCGGCAGGATGGACGCCGTCCGGCCCTGCTGCGACCCAATCCATCGCGAAACCATGGTCCATCTGCGCGTTGATGAGGGAGGGCAGCGACTCGAGGATGGCGCCCCAGGGCCCCTGTGGCATCGTGTGGGCAAGATAGGTGAGGACGGGCAGCGGAAGGTAGCTCGGATTGAGCACATAGCCGCCGTCGCTGGAATGAAAGCCATGAGGTCCCGGAGCGAGCGTCGTGCCCAGGTTCGGAATCAGCACCACCTCCTCGCGCGCGATACGCGCAGCCATCAACTGGCCCAGCTTGCTGTAACGCGGGTCGTGCCATAGGCGCCCAGCCTCGAGCAGGGTGTAGGCCATCCAGAGGTCGGCGTCGGCGGCCGGGTTGTCATCGAGCGTCTTCCACTCGCCCGAAGCAGCATGACCCCAGTCCCAGGCGGCCAAGCGAAGCGTCAGGTCGCCGCCGGCCATGTTGGCTTCAGTCCAGTTGAGGATCTGCTCGAAATGAGGCTTGTCGTTATCGACAAGGGCGAAGAACATGGCATAGGCCTGGCCCTCACTGGTGGTACGGTCCTGCTGCGAGCCCGGAGCGGAACGGTCGATCACCCTGCCCTGGCCGTCGAGAAAGCGTTTGGTATACGACTCCCAGAGAGGCCAGGGCTCCTGAGCGCGGCAACCTTCGAGCAGCGTCAGCAAAGCGAACGCGCAGAGGACCGCGCCGGAAAGACCAAGCATCTTTCCGGCACGGTGGTTCGATTTGCGTGGGGAGCGCAGGATCGTCCTTGCTGTTAGTCGTTGCCCTGCAGGCGGACGCGTGCACGACGGCGAAGATTGGAGCGGATGAGTGCGGCCATGAGCCCGCAGAACACCACGACAGCGATGACCACCAGCCATGGGTATTCCGAGAACAGTATGTTGAAGCGGCGCCACCATGAAAGGGTGCCTACATGGTAGACATCATTGCCGATGCGGTAGGAGACAAAGCGGTTGCCGTGCAGAACGCTGACCGATTGATCGATGTCTGAGGACTGCGAGGTCTTGAGGAAGACGCTGATGAAATTAGGAACCACGGTGTGATCGCGCAAAGCCATGACGACCACGGATTTGCCCGAGCCGCTGGGCCACTCAATGCCTTCAATCAAGGCGTCCGGCAGGCCGCCCGAAGTCTCAAGCTGGGCGGATTGCACGTGGTCGGCGCTGCGTACCTTCCACCATGCGTGCTGCAGGGGAGCGAAGAATCCTTGCGTATCCTGCACGCGCAGGCCGGTATCTTCGATCTTAACCGGCAGCGAGCCGTTGATTTGCTTGAGCGCGGGCTGGTCGTCAACCGTGCCCATCAGGATGTAATCCTTGGCGTGATCGTTCTTCATGCCGGCCGCGTTGGTGACCGAAACGTTGAGTACGGGGTAGCCGGTCTGGGCACCAAAATGGCCCATGAACGTCAGGTACATTTCAATTTCGTCGACGGCCGGGGTGTCAGGCAGCACGACGGTGGTGTCGGCAAGATCGGCCTTCCGGGTAAAGGGATAGCCGGCGTTCGAGAAGAGTTGCAGGTTGGGCAGCAGCTTCCAGTGCGGAATCCCATGGATGTCCAGGTACGAACTCTTGAGGATGGCTCCCTGAAGGTTGAGCGGCGCGGTGTCCTGGCACTTCCCTTTCTTGGCGACCTGAAAGACGAAGCGATGCATGAGAGTGTTGGAGAAGGGACGCATATCGACGACCGGCACCGGCACCACCGTATCGAGTTGCGCGGAGCCCTGCTCGGTGTGCGGCATGGGCGTGGAGCTGACATACGCGTTGTTGACATACACCTGCAGCGAACTTTCATTGGCCAGCGGAATGCCGTTGTAGCGGTACGACATGTGGTAGCTGAGGTTCTGCTGCGCGCCGTAATCGAGGTAGAGGTCGGGTGGCAGGCGGAGATAGGCTCCGACGGGCACGCTCCCATCGCCCTGCAGGTCGTTGCCCTCGGTGATGTCGCCGAGATAGGTCGTATGTTCCGTGCTGAGCCAGCGTGGCGCGTCGTCGGGCTCGCGCGCGGCCGGCTTGCGGGTAAGAATGCCCTTCTGTTGATCGCCCTGCAGCATGTCGCGCTGCAACACCAGCACCTGCGCCGCCGTGACCAAGTCGTCAGGATTGTCACCCGTGAGGACCAAAATCTTGGAATACGGGTCTACCGGATTGGTACGCATGGCGATGGTGGGTCCTGAACTCGAAGTGACGTTGAGGGCCGTAGGTAACTCGGCTGCGTTTTCGCCAATCACAATGGCGTTTCCAGCCGGGATCGTACCGAACGACACGGGAAACTGAACCGGGTGATCGTTGGTGAGGATGCCGAAGTACGAGGCTACGATGCCGGCCGCGCGCAGGGCCGCAGGCGAAGGTTGCGAGAGGAAGATGATGGGGATGCGCGGGTGCAGGTTGACCGAAGCATCGTAAAACGGCAGGGGCAGCAGGCTTAAATCGTCGTGCAGAGGAAGCAGGGCCCCGGCAAGCTCGATGGTCGAGCTCGAGTCGACATGGCTCCAAAGGGTGGAGTTCGAGGGGTCTTCGCACTGCAGCGTGTAGTGGCCGATGAACTCGAAGGTCAACTCGTTCTGGTGCACGAGCATCTCGGCCGGCATGGTGATGTCGGTTTGCAGCAGCGCGTTGGTTTCGTTGCGGGTGACGTTAAGCACCTGCTGCTCGGCCACTTTCTGCTCCGGCGTAAGATCCTGCGCCGGGTTGACATATGCCGGCTTGGTCGTGACCGGTAAAGTTGCAAAGAGGGTGCCGTTGAGCGACACCTTCAGATGACTCAGTTCGGGGATCAGCCCGGGTGAGAAGTGGTAGCGAAGGTGCAGCGTCGCGGTCTTAACGACCTGGGTCTGCGGTACCGAGAACGGGACCGAGTGATAGGCGTCGACGCCGCGCAGCACGATGGTATCGCCTACGCCGACGTCCGACAGGGTGAAGGCGTTGTCGAAATTCCCTGGTGCCACAGGCCGGGCATTGGTGCCCCCATCGACCACCGGGGCTCCCATGGAGGCGGCGCTGCCAAGCCCACCCGCAACCATGGCGGGCTGTTGAGCGGCCGAACGCGTGAACATGCCGGCTAAGAGCGCGAACAGGAGAAGCGGTGCGACGGTGGTCGCAAGCCGGCCTTTGGGGGGGCTCTTCTTGGTCTTCATCAATCCCTTTGCAGTTTGCGTGAGGCCATGAATGGAAAGCTGGAAGATGCGTGCGAGGCTGCTGAGGGGACGATCGACTTCACGCGCTTCTCCCCAACCTAGCCATGTATCGGCACGCGAGTAGAGCACCATCGTGAGCGCCTCTTCTTCCTGTAGATTCAGCGGATCGAATTGCGCTCGCAGGCTGCGGCCATCGGCGCTGATGACGGTTCCGGGCAAAATGGCGTCGCCATCGAGCACCGGGAACACCACCTTGACCGCCTCGCCCGGAAGCGCGGTGAAGCTGCGATCGATGTTGATGCGGACACCGCCGCTCGACATATCGGCCGTAACACCCTGCACTACCGTGCCATCTGCAAGCACAACGTCAGCCGGAACGTTCATGGCCACGCGCACGGTCTGCCGGCGTTGCTGGCTTTCCCACGCGACGGCTGTGGCGACACCCAGAATGACGATGTTGAAACAGGTCCAGATGAGATTCATGACGATCGTCCCGGGATGGGTGCCGTCGTAGAAGGAGTTGAAAGGCCAGAGATTGATATAGAAGTAGCGTGGAATGGCCATCAGGATGCCGATGAAGTTCAGCAACAACATCAGCAGGAACGGCTGGGCAATGCGGGTATCGAAGAAGCTGCGATTAACGACGCCACCCTTGGCCGTAACGTTGAAGCTGCCGAGCTTGGGGTTGATCAAAGCCAGCATGGTGGGCAGGAAGATGTAGGGTGCTAGAACCGTTTCATAGATCTCGTTCCAGAACGAGTGCCGATGCTGGCCCTGAATCCGCGAGTTGGTGAGCGATGAGAGCACCAGGTGCGGGAAGGCATAGGCCAAGATGGCGGCCCAGTAGCCGGGCACGTTGGTGTGGCCCAGGATAAGGTAAATGAGCGGAGCGGTAAGGAAGATCAGGCGCGGCAAGGCATACAGAAAGTGCGTCATCGCGTTGAAATAGCAGAGGCGCTGGGCGGCTTTGAGTCCGGGCGCGAACAGCGGATTGTCGATGCGGAGGATCTGGATCATGCCGCGCGCCCAGCGGATACGCTGCTTGACGTGGCCGCTCAGGCGCTCGGTGGCCAGACCGGCTGCCTGCGGGATGTTGATGTAGGCGGTGTTCCAGCCGTTGATCTGCATGCGCAGCGAAGTATGGGCATCTTCGGTGACGGTCTCTACGGCAATGCCGCCGATTTCGTCGAGAGCAGTGCGGCGCAGTACAGCGCAGGAACCGCAGAAGAAGGTGGCATTCCAGAAGTCGTTGCCGTCCTGCACGATGCCGTAAAAGAGCTCCCCTTCGTTGGGGATGACGCGAAACTGGTCGAGATTGCGCTCGAACGGATCGGGCGAATAAAAGTGGTGCGGGGTCTGCAGCATGGCCAGCTTGCGATCGCGCAGGAACCAGCCCAGCGTGACCTGCAGGAACGAGCGTGTGGGCACGTGGTCGGAGTCGAAGATGGCGACAAACGGCGCATCGAGGCGCTCAAGCGCGCGATTGATGTTGCCCGCCTTGGCGTGCTTGTTATCGTCGCGCGTCATGTAGCCGATGCCCGCGTCTTCGGCAAACTTGCGAAACTCTTCGCGCTTGCCGTCGTCGAGGATGTACACGTTCAGCTTGTCGGCCGGCCAGTCGATGTTCATGGCGGCGAGCGCGGTAAATCGCACGACCGAAAGCGGCTCGTTATAGGTGGGGATCAGCAGGTCGACAGCCGGCCAGTTGTCCGTATCCTCGGGCAGCGGCACAGGGGTGCGGCGCAGCGGCCAAAGCGTCTGCAGGTAGCCGAGGAAGAGGATGATGAAGGCATACAGCTCGGCCACGACCAGAAGCACGATGAAGAACATGTCGAGCGCATGCCAGTCCGTGCCTGGGTCCAGGAAGAAGCGAATCACGTACGAAATACGCCAGTATCCATAGCGAAAAGTGGCGTACATGGACATCAACATCAAGGTGAGCGTGACCAGATAGGAGCTCGAACTGCGGTCCATCCAGATGGCCAGCAGCACGGTGAGCAGGCCTAGAATGGCCTGTTGGGGCCAGGTGAGGTCGAGAATACCCGTGGCAATCAGAAAAACAATCCCACCAAACAGGATCAGAAAGCGAATCAGTTTGAGGATGAAGCTGTCTCCAGATTCAAACTCTCTCCATAACGGCGACCTTGTCATCGTTCACTCCATCGGACGTTGCGAAAACCTTGAGAAGCTGGTGCGGAGGTACTGCGCAGCCAGTTTGCGATGTTCATGTAATCCTCGGCGATGCCGGCGTCGGGTGCGTAGTCGACCACGGTCATCCCTTCGGCCAGAGCCTCGGAGACAGCGGGCGCCCGGCGAATGACGAACGGCAGCAGACGCTCGCCAAGCTGCCGCCGCAGCACCTCGCGGACGTCGAGATGCAGGGGAAGCGTGGCGTCGAACTGGTTGAGAATGTAGTGCGGCTGGATGGCGTTGCCGTCCGTGTCGGCTGCGCCGGCGAAGTATTTTTCCACCGCCTGCAGACTGATAACCGAGTTCATGTCCGGCGCGACGGGAACCAGCACGGTGGGCAGCATGCCCGGCAAGCGGCGGATGATCCAGCCTGATGCGCTGTTCAAATCCAGCAGCACACGATTGGTGCCGCTTGCACTTGCACCGAGTTCGCGCGAGAAGTTCTCCTGCGTCTCCCGGTCGGCGCGCCCGTCGATGTCGTAGCTCACCAGGTAGATCGGCGCGTCGGTGCTTCCGCTGGGTGGAGAGAAAGTGCGCACGACGCCGGGACGCAGTTCACTCGCGCCAAAGTAGTAGGGCAGCAAACCGTGCGAAGTGGTATCGGCCAGCAACACCTTTTCGCCAATGGAAGAAAGCGCGCGTCCAAGCGTGGCCACCATGCTGGTTTTGCCGACACCGCCGGCGAGAGAAAACACGGCCAGCACCGGGGTCCGCGTCTCCTGCCGACGCACCGGGACGGGCTCGGGCGTGGGTTCATCGCCCGGCTCGAAAACACCCTTGAGGGCAAACCAGCGGCTCGCGACACGCTCGCGCGAGTGCTGCAGCGTGTCGGTTACGGAAGCGGAGGCCGCGGCAGGGGGGGCGTAGGGCGGCGGGGCGTCAGGCCTGGACGGTATATTACCGGCATACAACCAGGCCGGGGTGCTCTGCTGACGCGCCTCGTCCGAGGATTGGCTATTGCGGGAGGAGTGGCTCTCGCGGTTGGCACGGTCAGGGCGATCGTCCGCCCGGGAAACCTCGGAACTGTACAGGTCAGGCGTCCGTTGCGACCGCGTTTGAGATTGTGGCTGGGCTTGCGATTGGGGCGGTCGCTGCGCCTGCGCGTAGGCCGGGGTGGCACGGGCAAAATCGTCGGTCGCGGGATTGATGCGCGCACGCAGCGGAGCAGGCTCGGGAGCGCTCGGCGGACGGTAGGCCGGACGAACACCCGATACCTCGTCGGGCCGGTAGCCCTGCGGACGCCGCCGCAGTTCCGGATCGACGGGACGGAAAATACGGCCTTCGCCGGAAGTGTTGGCCGCCGCGAGAGCACGCCGTTCGCCGGACTGAAAGGCGCGCCGCTCACCCGACGTGTATGCCGTACGTTCCCCGGAAACGCGGCTGCCGTACTCATCGCGATAGCGCGTGGGCTGTGTATAGGCCAGGCTGCGGTCGGGGGTGTACAGGTTGGGGTCGACGGTGGAGCCCTGAGCGTATTCGTAGGGATCGCTTTGCAGGCCAGCAGGGCGGGGCTGGGGTCCGGCGGCAGAGCGGCGACGGCTTTCATGCTGCTCATACAAGGCTGCCTGGCGCTGCGCCGAGGCATGGGCCTCTGCAATTTCGCGCTCTTCGCGCCGTGCGACCGCTTCGGCGAGGGCCGCGGTTTCGGCCCGGCGTGCCGCTTCCACGCGCTCAGCAGCGGCGCGGCGTGCGGCGTCTTCCGCATCGCGCAGCGCACGCTGCCGGTCGATGCCGCTATCGTAGCTATCGGGCGCAGCGGCGGCACGTTCGGCCTCGCGTGCAATGCGTTCGTCCTCGGCTGCGGCGGATTCCGCGGCAGCCTTGGCCTGCAGCTCGGCCTGACGCAGTTCTTCGGCTGCGCGATGCCTTACCTGCGCCCGGTACTCGCGGCGCGAAGCAGAGAAGTCGCGATACTTGGCACCATGCAGGTTGGCCCACGAGTACAGGATGGCAACATCTTCCGGCGTTTCCGCGAGGAGGTCATCGAATTGTCCGGGCTGGTCGGGCGAAAGCGTGTTCATAGCTGGTTTCCAGTGATTCCGTGTTAGCCTTCGAATCTCAACCGTCCCGGCGCACTCAGGGGTAACCGGAGCGGCCCACATCTGCACACTTTTTCATGCATGCAGCTAAGGCTACGTGGGGCCTTTCGGTCAGTCAATGAGTCTTTAGTGCCACTCTAGTGCAAACCTTCCCTTTCGCAGCATCAATCCTGATGGGGTAACCAAAGAGTCAAATTGAAGTTTCCTAAGTCGTAGCAGGTTGCCCTGGTATTTGGGCAGCGCGACCCAGGAAATATGCTATTTTTTAAGAGTGGTTGGAGCCTGTAGCTCAGTTGGTAGAGCATCGCCCTTTTAAGGCGTTGGTCCTGGGTTCGAGCCCCAGCGGGCTCACCATCCCCTTCTCAAGAGGCCGCGCGTATCTCACGCGGTCGGCTTGTCCGGCGCGGCGATCACCGCGTTGAAATCAGTGAGAAAGCGTTCTGTGTAGCTTTCCACCAGCTCCCGAATACGCTCGTTCGAAGGCGATCTCAGCAGCAGCCCGGCATGGTGATCCTTATGCAGCCGAATGGCTATTTCTCGATCATCGTAGCTCCGTGTATCCGGCTCTGCCTGGCGGGCGAGTGAGATCACCGCCCCGGCGGAGTCCTCGCGCAGAGGAGGCAAGGCGTACTCTAATTCGCTCGCCGCAGCCACTTCGAGCCTCGCCCACTCCACCCAGGGGTTCAGCCCGGTCGCCAGCTCTACGGTGTCGGCGATGTAAGCTCCGCCTACCCGCGCCGCGGTCTCGAGAAAATAGAACTTGCCATCTGCATCGGCCTTGATGAATTCCGAGTGCGTCACTCCGCTTTCGAGATGCAGCGCCGGCAGCAGACGGCTGTGGATTTCCGCTAGGCCAAGCGCGTCGGCCGAGTCGCGGGAGACTGTGCGCGTGGTAAAAATGCCGCCCTGATGCATGGTCTCGATGGGCGGCTTGCCGTACACGAAAGGCTGCGCAAACAGCAGCTTACCGCGCCAAGTGACGCCCTCCACATGGAAGACCTCGCCCGCGACAAACCGCTCGAGCACGTAGTGCGTCTGGAGGTCGCCGAGTTCGTCCAGGATGGGCCAGAGCTCGTCCGGCTGGTGGATCGGCTTGATGCCGACGGCCGAGGCGTTGGTGCGCGGCTTCAGCAGCCAGGGTCCCGGCACGTCGCGCATGTAGGCATGCAGATCGTCATAGTGGAAGACCGAGGTAAACTCCGGCACGGCGATGCCGCCCGCACGCGCCTCGGTGCGCATGGCGAGCTTGTCGCGGAAGAAGCGCGTGGCGGTCTCGCCCAGGCCGGGCAGACGCATGTGCTCGCGGATGAGCGCCGCCGCCGCCAGATCGAACTCATCCAGGGGAACGACGCGGTCGATGCGCCGCGTCCGTGCAAGATAGCTGACCGTGTTGAGAATCTGCTCCGGCGTCAGGTCCTCGGGCATGGTCAGAAACTCGGTCAGGATGTCCCTGGGCCAGGCCGCGTCGTGCAACTTGTCCACCGTCAGCAGACGCACCTCGCAGCCCAGCGCGGCGGCTTCGCGCAGAAAGCGCTGGCCCTTTTCGTAGGTGCTGATGCAGAGAATCGACGGGTTTATAGACGCTTTCGGCATCGCCAAGGCTTACCGCATGGAGGGGTCGGCAAAGGTCTGCCGCACCCCTTCTTCAAGCGGGGTGAAGGGGGCGTTGTAGCCGGCCTCGCGCAACCCGGCCACGTCGGCCTCGGTAAAGTGCTGGTAGCGATTCATCAGATCGCCAGGGAACGGAATGTACTCGATGTTGCCCGGCCCATGCACCTTCATCAGGGCTTCGGCGACTGCCTTGAAGGTGCTCGCCTGGCCTGTGCCCGCATTGGCGATTGCCTGCACCGGTGCCTTGGGGCTTTCCGGCAGCAGCCCGGCAAAAAACAGATTGATGCGGCAAAGATCGCGCACAAACACAAAGTCGCGCCGCTGCTCGCCATCGCCGTAGCCGCCGGAACCGACAAACATGCGGATCGTCCCGGTCTCCTTCAGCTGCTTGGTAAAGTGGTGGATCACCGAGGCCATGCGGCCCTTGTGCTGCTCCCGCGGGCCGTAGACGTTGAAGTAGCGCAGCCCGACCACGGTGCTCGAGATGGTGCCGGCGGCAAACTCCCGCCGCAGAAAGTTGTCGAACACCAGCTTCGAATAGCCGTAAACGTTCAAGGGCCGCTCGCTGGCCGGCGTGGGCGAAAACTGCTCCGAAAGCCCGTACACCGCGGCGGTGGACGCATACACCAGAGGCACCTTGTGCCTGGTCGCGAAGGCCAGAATCTCCTTCGAATAGGTGAAATTGTTGTCCATCATGTAGCGCCCGTCGTCTTCGAGCGTGTTTGAGCAGGCACCCTGGTGCAGGATCGCCCGCACCTTCACGGAGTCGAACGCGCCCGCCGCAAGCGCGCGACGAAACTCCGTTTTATCCATGTAGTCCGCGTAGTCCGCGCCCCACAGGTTCAAAAACTTGGGGCCGGAAAGATTGGGCGCGGGGGCCAGGTTGTCTACCACCAGGATGTCCCGTTCGCCCATGGCGTTCAACTGCTGCACCAGGTTCGAGCCGATAAAGCCGGCCCCGCCGGTCACAATAATCGGAGAGTTCAAGGCGCAACCTCCTGAATTTCTCTTGCGGGCGTGGTCAGTTTCTTGACGATGTTGGTGGTTGAAAAACCCTCGACCGTAGGCACAATCTCCACGCGTCCGCCGTCGGCCAGCACGTCCTGGTGACCCACTACCGTCTCGATGGTGTAGTCGCCGCCCTTGACCAGCACGTTGGGCTTGAGCGCACGAATCAACTCGAGCGGCGTCTCTTCGTCGAACAGCACCACGGCGTCTACGGCGGCCAGCGCGGCCATCACGCGGGCCCGTTCCCGCTCGCTGACGATCGGCCGCGAAGGCCCCTTCAGCCGGCTCACCGAGGCATCCGTGTTCAGCCCCAGCACCAGCTTCGAGCCGAAGCGGCGGCAATCCTCGAGCAGCGTAATGTGGCCCACGTGCAGCAGGTCGAAGCAGCCGTTGGTAAACACGACTGTCTCGCCAGCGGCGCGCCATTCGGCGACCCGCAGCTGCACCCGGTCGAAGTCCAGAATCTTTTCGCCCGACGTGATGCCCGAACTCGGCGTGAGAGCCGCAATCAGCTCATGTTGCGCGATAGGCACGGTGCCCACCTTGCCCACCACGATGCCCGCGGCCAGGTTTGCCAGCTCGACCGCCGTGTGGATGTGCAGACCGCCGGCGAGCGAGGCGGCAAGCGTGGCGATGACGGTATCGCCCGCGCCCGAAACGTCGTACACCTCGCGCGCGCGCGCCGGCGAGTGGAAGTCAGGAGTGCCGTCCCTGCTCAGGATGCGGATGCCCTTTTCGCTCATGGTGACGGTCAGGAACTCGAAGTCGTGCTCTGCCATCTGCGCGTGCGCCGCGGCGAGCAGGCGCTCGGTCTGGTGCGCGGGAACGCCCGTGGCGAGCGAAAGTTCACCCAGATTCGGGCACACGGTAGTCGCCCCGGAATACTTGCTGAAGTCGCGGGTTTTGGGATCGACGAGCACCGGAACCTGATGCTGCCGCGCGGTCCGGATGAGCACTTCGCACATCTGCTCGCTCAGCGCGCCCTTGGCGTAATCGGAAAGGATGACCGCATGCACCTTCTTGACCAGCTCCACGGCCCGGGCTTCCAGGCGCGCAAGCTCTTCAAACGGGTAGGTGTCGCGGCTTTCGATATCCAGGCGCAGCAGCTGCTGGGTGCGTGCCACGATACGGGTCTTTGAAATGGTGGGCAGCGAGCTCGAAACCACGCCATCGACGTTGATATTGGCGGCGCTGAGCAGATGGCTCAGCTCGGCCTGTTCGCCATCCGCGCCCCAGAAGCCGGCCAGAAATGTCTGGCAGCCCAGCCCGGCCAGGTTCATCGCGACATTGGCCGCGCCTCCGGGCCGCTCGTAGCGTTGCGCGTGGCGCAGCACCGGCACGGGGGCTTCGGGCGAGATGCGCTCCACCTCGCCGAGAATGTAACGGTCGAGCATCATGTCGCCGACCACCAGCACGCGGAGCTGCGAAAACCCGCGTTCGAGCAGGTTCAAAACGGAATGGAGTTCAGGAAGCATGGGATTCGCTCTCAAGGTTACCAGACCCCGGGTTCCCAGCCGGCAGAGCCGCCAGCGCCGCCTGCACCTCCGCCACCACCTCGTCGACAGTGATGCTGGTCAGGCACTTCTTGCGCTCGACGATGCAGGTCTCGAGCCCGCAGCCCATGCAGTCCACCTCGTGGTAAAGCACGCGATGGTGCGGCCCGTGGGGAAACCAGACCCGCGGGATGTTCCGCGCCGCAAACAGAACGACGCATGGGGTTCCCACGGCGGCAGCCAGATGCATCGGGCCGGAATCATGGCCGAGAAACAACCTGGCCTGCGCAAAACAGGCCGCGCTTTCCCGCGGGGTCAGCCGCCCACAAAGGTTGATGACAGGCGAAGCCGCGCCTGCGGAGGTCTGCCATCCGCGCGCGGCAAATTCACTGGCTTCACTCTCTTCCGCTGCGCCCATCAGGGCCAGGGTGTAGTGGCCGTAGAGGCCTCCCAGCCGTTCGAGCAGAGCGCGCCAGTTCTCGCGGCCCCAATCCTTCGATTGCACCTTGGTACCCACGCTTACCGCCAGGACTGGCCTGCCCGCCGTCG
Source organism: uncultured Granulicella sp. (assembly GCA_964282835.1). GTDB lineage: Bacteria > Acidobacteriota > Terriglobia > Terriglobales > Acidobacteriaceae > Edaphobacter. The sequence continues at coordinate 1,584,763 of OZ196157.1, read as the reverse complement.
GTTCCAGCGCCTTCACCGCGGCAGTGTACTCGGCGGCGGTCAGTTCGAGGTCCCACGATCGCGGGTCGTTCACGTCGGCCGGGCCAAGTTCGGCGATGTTGCGCAGCAGCCGTTCGCTTTCCGGCTCGAGCGCGCCGGTGGCGGCCTGGTACAGGTTCTGCTGCATCGCTTCGGTCACCGGTACCCCCACCCGTGTGGTGATGCCGCAGAGCCTGAAGAACTTCGCATCGCGTTCGGCAGAGCCGACTCCGCGCGCCGCCCCCAGGTAGACCAGCACGTCCGGTCGCCAGCGCGCCAGGCTCCACCAGAGCTTGAGCAGCGCGAGCGGGCTGCGCATTCCCACCGTGTAGCGAAAATAGCCGTGGGCGAGTCCTGTATCGGCCAGGATCGCAGCCGCGGCCGGAGCCTTGACGCTGACGGGAAAGTTCGTAAGCATGCGCCGCTCGGCCTGCGGAAAGGCACGCGCCACCAGATGCAGCGCAGGCAGCGCAACCACCGTGTCACCCAGGCTCCCCAGCCTGTAAATCAGGACGCGTTTTACCGACTCGCCTGCAGCTTGCATAGTTCCATTCTCAGCCGTAGGGCCAGGTGCGGCAAGTTCCCTCCTTCGGGCCTGTCAGCTTCAGGCCTGTTAGAGTAAGCACGGCATGCTCAATGCGCAGTCCCTAGTTCGCCTGCACGATCGGGCCAATCGGCAATGGCACAGCGGTGACCGCTTTGTGGCACCGGGCGATCTCCTTTCCCGGCTCGTGCTCGAGCAACACCGGGCCAACTTCGACCTCTGGCACGAGGAGGATAAGGCGCGCAGCCACGAGGCACCCGACAGCGTCATTGCGGAGGTAAAGCACGCTATCGACCGGCTGAACCAGCTGCGCAACGATCTCGTCGAGCAGATCGACGAACTGCTCCTTTCCGCTGCCGGAGCCCAGAACGAGGCCGCGCCGCTGCACTCCGAACCTCCCGGACTCGTAGTCGACCGGCTTTCGATCCTGTCGCTGAAGATTTATCACACGGCCGAGGAAACCCATCGCGAGTCGGCCAGCGAAGCGCATCGCGCCCGCAACCAGGCGCGGCTGGACGTGTTGACCAGCCAGCGCGACGACCTGGCCGGCTGCCTCGAGGCGCTGTGGCAGGAGGTGCTGTCCGGCCGCCGCCGCTTCAAGCTCTATCGCCAGATGAAGATGTATAACGATCCCGAGCTCAACCCTGTTCTCTACAAGGCGCATGCCTGAGCCTGTTGCAACAGACACTTAGGGGCCACCGTCTCCCCCAAAAGAGGGGTTGACCCGGGCAGTGCTTCTGCGTATAAATCCCGGAGACCCACTCCACCGTTTCAGGCTTTTCCAAACTTTCCGGCCCCAGCACGAATTCCAGGACCCCCCATGGCGCAAGCAAAGAACGTCTCTTCCGCATCCGCATCCAGCAAACGTCTCCCTCGTACTCTTGTCGGTACCCTTCCACCTGCTCGCGACGAGGCGCGGGCCCAGGCAATCGCCGGCTACGAAGCCGCGCTGACCCTGCTGCATCAGGGCAAGTTCGCCAAAGCCAAAGAGGCTTTCATCAAGATGCTTGCGTCCGCGCCGCCGGATATCGCAGAGCGTATTCGCATGAACATTAGTCTCTGCCTGCTGCAGGTCTCCAAAGGTACGACCACCTTCCAGAGCCACGAAGAGCAGTATGACTGCGCCATCTCGCTGATGAACTCGGGCCACTACGAGGATGCGCGGGACCACTTTCGCGAGATTGTCGACAAGCATCCCGAGGCCACCTACGTTTACTACGGCCTGGCCGTGCTGGCCAGCATGACCGGCGAATCCAACCAGTGTCTCCAGCATCTTGCGGATGCCATCAAGCACGATCCGCGCCACCGCATTCAGGCGCAATCCGATTCCGACTTTCAGGATATGGCCGACGACCCACGGTTTACCGAGTTGCTCTATCCTGAGGCATAGCCGCTCGCGGCTCGATCCCGGCGCACCGAAAGGCTTACGCATGCCAGCAGCTTCACCCGCGGAGACCACGCAGCCCAGCGGTCTCGATTCCGGGCCGAAGCCGGCACCGGAGCAAGCCTTGCGGGTGGTCGCCATCGGCGGCGGCACCGGCCTTTCCACCCTGCTGCGCGGCCTCAAGCGGTATGTGCAGACGCCGCCCGGCTCCCTGCCCCTGTCCGACTCCCGCTGCAAGGATAACGCCACCCCCTGCCTGATCCGCGATCTCGCCGCCGTCGTCACGGTCACCGACGATGGCGGCTCTTCAGGCCGACTGCGCGAAGATTTCAAGATGCTTCCGCCGGGCGACGTGCGCAACTGCATGGTCGCGCTGTCTGAGGACGAGCATCTGCTCTCACGCCTCTTCCAGTTCCGCTTCGACTCCGGCGACCTGCAGGGCCACAGCTTCGGGAACCTCTTCGTCGCCGCGCTTTCGCACATCACGGGCGATTTCGCCCAGGCGGTCGGCCTGTCCTCGCAGATCCTCGCCACCCGCGGGCGCATCTATCCGGCGACCAACGTCAACGTAACCTTGTCGGCCGACATGGACGACGGCTCGGTCGTTCATGGCGAAACCAACATCACGGCCAGCAGTCGGCGCATCGTCGAGTTGCGCCTGCAACCGCCCGACGCGCAACCGTTACCCGACACCCTGGAAGCGATTGCCCAGGCCGACCTCATTACGCTGGGCCCGGGCTCGCTCTACACCTCGCTCATCACCAACCTGCTCGTGCGCGGCATCCCCGAGGCGATCGCCAGTTCGAAAGCCACGCGGGTCTACGTCTGCAATCTGATGACGCAGGCCAACGAGAGTCTCGGCCTGAGCGCCGCGCAGCACATCCAGAAGATTCTCGAACATGCCGGCGGCCACAGGCTTTTCGACTACGCCCTCATCAACACCGCGCCCATCTCGCCCAAGCTGATCGAGCAATATGCCGCCGAAGGCCAGGCACCCATCGAAGCCGACCTCGACCGCATCCGCGCGCTCGGCGTCGAACCCATCACGGGCAACTTCGTCCACGAGGGCGATGTGCTGCGCCACGACCACGACCGCGTTACCGAGCGGCTGCTCGAGCTCGGGCTATCGCCACGCTGATCTGTCATAATCAGGGTATGGCAAGCTCCTCTGACATTCGCCAGGTGACTTTTTCGCTTCCGGACACGCTCCTTGGCGAAAGCGAGGAACTCGCGCGCAGCCTGCATATGGAGTTGGGCACGCTCGTCGAGAAAGCCCTGCGCGGATACCTCCTTCGCTGGGAAGAGGTACAGAGAGAGCTGAACGAGCCGATCGATCCCAGGGATCCAGACTCCATGAGCCTTGCTCAGGTGAGCGAATAGGTGCACCAGATGCGGCATGCCGAGTCCGAAGAGGAGTCGAAAGCTGGCGAAGCAGCAGGCACAAGCCGGTCATTGCCAGCGCGCAAGCAATTGCGAACAAGAGCAGCGCACCACGCAGATTGTCGCCAAGCTCATTCCAGGTAGATACGGCCGCGGCAAGGAACAGTACACTACTCACAAACTCCCAGATAGAGACGTTCAGCAGGCTCCCGAACGCGACCCGCGCATCCCTACCCAGCCCTCCCAAGCGTCACCAGTTGCGGGGCCTCGGCTTCCACGGTCCGCTTCAACTGCCCGCAGGCCGCGTAGATGTCCCGCCCGCGCGGCCGCCGGGTAAACGTCGGGATTCCCCCTGCCACCAGCAGCTTGTGGAACGCGCCGGCGGCCTCGGGCGTGGGCTGCTGGTAGGCGATGCCCGGCCCCGGGTTCCAGACGATCAGGTTGACCTTCGCCTGCATGCCCTTGAGCAGCGCAAGCACCTCTCGCGCGTGCTCCGGCTGATCGTTCACGCCGCCCAGCAGGACATACTCAAACGTTACATATTCCCGCCTGCCCAGCGGGATTGCCTGCACCGCTTCCAGCAGCGCGGCGATGTTCCACTTGCGCGTAATCGGCATGATCTCCGTCCGCACAATATCGTTCGAAGCATTCAGCGAAAGCGCCAGCTTCGGCCTCGAGGGCTCGGCCGCGAAACGCCGCATTGCCGGCTCGATGCCGCTGGTTGAAACCGTCATGCGAGCCGGCGAAATGCCCATCTGCCCGCTCAGCAGCCGAAACGCCGCCATGAAGTTGTCGTAATTCAAGAACGGCTCGCCCATGCCCATGAACACCAGGTTGATGCGATCCGGATGGCCGCCGCCAAGCTGCACCCCGTGCCGATTCAGCACGGCCGCGACCTGCCCGGCGATCTCGCCCGCGGTCAGGTTGCGCCGAATGCCCAGCCTGGCTGTCAGGCAGAACTGGCAGTTGACGGCGCAGCCTACCTGGCTTGAAACGCAGATCGTCGCCCGCTTGTAGCCTTCGCCTTCCGTCTCTTCGGCTTCGGCGCCGTCGCCCCCCGGCATCCACACGGTTTCTACTGTCTCGCCATCCGCCAGCCGCACCAGGTAGCGCTCGGTTCCGTCGATCGACTTCGCCGTCTGCGCCAGCTCCGGCAGCCCCACTCCATACCCAGAGGCCGCCAGCGCCTCGCGCACAGCGGCCGGCAGCACCGTCACGCCGCTCAGGCTTTCCACCCGCTGCCGGTAGAGAGCATCCGCAAGCTGCGTCCCACGAAACGGCTTCTCGCCCAGCGATCCGGCCAGTGCGCGCAGGTCGTCCACGCTCATGCCAAAGAGCGCCCCGCCGCCGGTCTGGTCCGTCATACCCATATGCAATCTCCAGTTTAGCGGATGTGGGAGAATGAAGAGTCGAGGAGTCCGATGTCCGAAAGCATGATCGAAGCCGCAACAGCCCAGCATCCCGGCCGTAACATCCGCAAAACCATCCTCCCCAACGGGCTGCAGGTGCTTACCGAATCCATGCCGCACATGCGTTCGGTCGCCATGGGAGCCTGGATCGACTCCGGCTCGCGCGACGAGCCCGCGGAGGAAAACGGCCTGTCGCACTTTGTGGAGCACATGGTCTTCAAGGGCACCACAAGCCGCAGCGCGCAGGATATCGCCCGCGAAGTCGACTCCATCGGGGGCAATCTCGACGCCTTTACCGGCAAGGAAGCTGTCTGCTTCAACATCAAGGTGCTCGACGAAAACGCCGCTCCCGCGCTTGACGTGCTGAGCGATCTCGTCCTCCATCCCAAGTTTTCCACCTCCGACCTCGAACGCGAGCAGGGTGTCATCCTCGAGGAGATCAAGATGGACGAGGACAATCCCGACTACCTCGTCCACGAGACCTTTACCCAGAACTTCTGGCGCAATCATCCGCTCGGCCGGCCCATCCTGGGCACGGTCAAAACCGTTTCCAGCTTTAATCAGGACACGGTCTTCGGCCATCACCAGCGCCGTTTTACCCCGCAGAACATGGTCTTTTCAGCCGCCGGCCAGCTTGAGCACGACCGCTTCGTCCAGATGATCGCCGACAAATTCGGCTCGCTCGCCGCGGGTCCTGAACGCACCGTCGATGCCGAAACGACTCCGATCACCACGCCTCACATCACGCTCAAAAAGAAGCGTTCGCTCGAGCAGGTACAAATGTGCCTCGGCATGCCCGCGCCGCCCATCGCTTCCGCCGACCGCTTCGCCCTCTACATGCTCAATGCAATGCTGGGCGGCGGCATGAGTTCGCGGCTCTTCGAAAGCATCCGCGAAAACGAAGGCCTGGCCTACTCCATCTACTCCGAACTCAGCCCCTTTCGCGACGCGGGCGCGCTTTCGGTTTACGCCGGCATGTCGCTCGATAAAACCGAGCGCGTTTTGCAGCTTACCCTTGCCGAACTCCGCCGTCTGAAGGAAGAAGCCGTCTCCGCCGCCGAACTCAAGCGCGCCAAGGACCAGATGAAATCGAACATCGTTCTCGGGCTCGAAAGCTCCGGCGCGCGCATGAACAACCTGGCCCGGCAGCAGATGTACTACGGCCGCTTCATCCCCATCGACGAGGTCGTCGCGGAGATCGACCGCGTCACGCCGGACGATGTGCAGCGCCTGGCCAACGAGCTTTTCCGGCCCGATGCCATGGCCCTCACGCTGCTCGGCAACCTGGGAGCCATGAAGATAGAACGTGCAGATTTGATGTGCTAGAAAACATTTTCTTGATAAAGTTTGAGTGCTGCTCCTGTATGTAAGTAAGTGCTGCGCAAGAGGAAACCATGAAGACCATCCTGAACCAGCAGATGCATCGCGACGCCGCCAACGTCGAAGCCGGCTTTACCCTGATCGAGCTCCTCATCGTCATGTCCGTCATCCTCATCCTGATGACGCTTGCCCTGCCCCAGCTGCTCAAGGTGCACAAGACAGCCGACGAAACTTCCGCCCAGGCCTCGGTGCGCGCGATCGGCGTTTCCGAGTCGCAGTACGCGTCCGCCTACCCGGCCAACGGCTTCTCCTGCTCGCTCGCCTCGCTCGGCGGCGCTCCCGGTTCCGGCGCGCCCACGCCCCAGGCTGCCCAGATGGTCGATCCGGGGCTTGCCGGCGGACAGAAGTCAGGCTACCTGTTCAACATCACCAACTGCACCAAGGTGACGGTCAACAATACGGACATGTTTACCGGTTATGAAATTACCGCCGTGCCGGCATCGGTAGGCCGCAGCGGCGACCGCGGCTACTGCATGGATGAAAACGGCATTATGAAGTTTGATCCAAAGGGCGGAACCAACTGCACCGAACCCATCCAGTAACAAAATCTCAAAGGGTGCCCCATGATCACCGCGGCCTCATCGCGGTTATCGTGGGCTTATTCACTTTGCTCTTCTTCCCTAACCTCAAAGCTCAATCGCAAGACGCCATCCTAAAGCGCGTCGACGACCACTACAATCACCTCGCCTCGCTCCAAGCACATTACGTGGAGCGTTACACCGGCATGGGCCTCAACCGCTCCGAAGCCGGCATCCTGCTGCTCAAAAAGCCGGGCCGCATGCGCTGGTCGTATGAGGTTCCCGCCGGCAAAGTCTTCATTCTGGACGGCAAATACGCCTGGTTCTACTCGCCTGGCGACCCCCAGGCGCAACGCATCTCCGCCAAACAGATGGACGACCTGCGCACCCCGCTTCGTTTCCTGCTCGGCCACACCCAGCTCGGTAAGGAACTCACAAGCATTGCCGTCAAACCCGACGCTACCGGCTTCCACATCGCAGGCGTTCCCAGGGGCATGGAGAACCGGGTCAGGCAGCTAAGCCTCGAAGTCTCGCCCATAGGCCTCATCACCGCAATGCGTGTCGAGGAACTGGACGGCGCGATCACAGAATTTACTTTCACCGGCATCGAAGAGAACGTGCCGACGAAAGCCGGAGACTTTATCTTCACTCCCCCGCCAGGCGTAGCAATCGTAAACGGTACCCCACCGATCTAGAGGTCGCCAGCACCTTTGTTGTCATTCCCGAAGGGAATCTGCGGTTGCTATTGCCTTTGTCTGTATGAGTAGAAGAGCCGAAAAGACGGACAAGGCACCCCGCCCTCGTCCGTCTTTTCCGTCCGATCCGCGTTCAAACTCCGTCTTAAAGCTTTACCGTCCCATGCTCCCCCAACTTCGTATGGTCTCCCGTGACCGACGCCGCCAAGTATTGCGCACCGCGCACAATGCTGCTCGACGAAGCTTCCCAATACTGTGCATCAGTCACAGTCACCTTGATGACGCTGATGGAAGGATCGTCCTCGCCCCCTGGAAACCAGGCCTTGAACATGGGATTCCAGAGATCGTGGATCTTAGCCTTATCCTGGCTCAGGGTCGCCTTGCCCTTCGCAGTCACGTACTTCGCTCCACCCTTGTCTGCATACAGCAGGCTTATGTGCGAGTCATCGGCGATCTCGTGCATCTTGCCTGATTCCTTGTGGCTCAAAAACCATACCGTCCCGTCAAATTCCGTATCCTGCGTCGCCATCGGCCGGCTGTCGAAGCTGCCGTCACTGGCTGCCGTGGTCATCATGCAGATGCGAACATCCTTGATCAGTTCGCCAATCTTCTTCAAGCCTTCCGGCCCGCTCAACGTTACTTCCTCGCTCATCTCAAACCTCCGTGACGATTCCTACACGCGTATTGGATGCAGACCGCGCTGCTCAAGCAGGCTATTCTATGCACTCATTTAGTCCGGTAAAATCGCTCTAGCATGCCTGCAACCCAAACCGCTCGCCTCCTCTCCACGCCCGAGTTCGAAGCCTCCATCGCCGAACTCTCACCCCGCGTCGCCGTCTTCGATTGCGACGGAACTCTGTGGTCCGGCGATGCCGGCTCCTCGTTCATGCACTGGACGATAGAAACGGGCCTGCTTTCCGCCGAGGCTGCCGCCTGGCTCCACGAGCGCTATCGCCTCTACCGCATTGGCGCCATCGACGAACTTGCGATCTGCGGCGAAATGGTGCAGGTCTATCAGGGCCTTCGGGTGGAAACCCTGCGCGCCGCCGCTGCCGAATTCTTCCGGCTCCACATCGAGCCCAACCTCTTTCCCGAGCTGCAGCGCGTCGTCGCCAGCCTGCAGTCGCGCAATGTCGCCATCTGGGCCGTCTCCTCCACCAACGACTGGGTGATCGAAGAAGGCGTCAAGCGCTTCGACATCCCAGCCAGCCACGTGCTGGCCGCCCGCACCGCCGCCGAACACGGCTTCGCCACAGGCCAACTGCTCGACGTACCCACGGACGAAGGCAAGGTGACCGCGCTCGCCCGAGCCGGCGTTACCCGCCCCGACGCCGTTTTCGGCAACTCCGTCCACGACGCCGCCATGCTCGCCATCGCGCGCCGCGCCTTCCCCGTCAACCCTACCTCGGCCCTGGTCGAGCGAAGTGTACAGGAAGGCTGGCCCGTGTACTATCCCGCTTCCGTTCGTCCCTGAGTCCATTCTGGCCGGCCCACCCTGGCCCAACCCGGGGTAGCCGAACGGCCATCAAAGGCGTCTAATGGTGCAATGGCAATCGGCGGCCAGAGTCCAAAGTCCGAAATCCAGGAGCGGAATTGAAAGAGCCGATACGCAAACTGGATGGCCGCGGGGATAATGGCGTCGCCCGGCCCGCACGGCTGGTCGTTGCCGCCCTTATTCTGCGTGAAGCCGCAAGCCAGACCGAGGGTCTGCGCGAGGTGCTGATCTGCCAGCGCAAGCCCGACCAGCCCATGAGCCTGAAGTGGGAGTTTCCCGGCGGCAAGGTGGAAAACGGCGAAACCTCGCAGCAGGCGCTCGCGCGGGAGCTCGACGAAGAGCTCGGCATCACTGCCACCATCGGCCGCCAGATCGCGCATGTGCGGCACCGCTATCGCAACGGAGGCACCATCGACCTGCAGTTCTTCCTGGTCGACGACTTCCGTGGCAACCTCGAAAATCGCATCTTCAACGACGTCCGCTGGTCCCCATTTGGCAAGCTGCCCGAGTACGACTTTCTCGCCGCCGACCTCGGCCTCATCAAGGATCTAGCTGAAGGCAAGCTGCTTTAGCGCGTCCATGTCTCGCAGGTGCGGGTGCCCCAGGTCTCGCTTCTGAGACCTGGGTTTCTCCCAGCAGATCATCTGTGCTGCAGCGAAATCCCCAGATAGACCAGCGTCAGCCCCGTCACCACAACTGCCGTCGCCCAAGCCACGCCATTGAACAGCCACGAATTCGTGTACTTGCCCATCAGTTCGTGCTTGTTGATCAGCCGCAGCATGAACAACAGCACCACCGGCAGCAGAACGCCATTGAGCACCTGCGAAAGCAGCGACACCTGGAACATCGGGAAGTTCGGGATCAGCACCGTAGCCGCGCCCAGCCCGAGCAGCAGCGTGTAGAACCAGTAAAAAAACTTGGCCTCGCCGAAAGATTTATCCAGCCCGCTTTCGAAGCCCAGCCCCTCGCACACCGTGTACGCGGTCGAAAGCGGCAGGATGGATGCCGCGAACAGAGAGGCATTGAACAGCCCCGCTGAAAACAGCAGGAACGCGTAGTCGCCGGCCAGCGGCTTCATCGCCAGCGCCGCTACCGACGAGTCGCTCACATCGCGGATGCCGTGCGAAAACAGGGTCGCCGCACAGGCCACCACGATGAACCAAGCCACCACGTCGCTGAAGATCGACCCCACGATCACATCGATGCGCGAAGCCTTGTACTGCTTCACGGTAATGCCTTTTTCTACAATCGAGCTTTGCAGGTAAAACTGCATCCACGGCGTGATGGTCGTCCCGATCACCCCCACGGTCATGTAGATATAGGCCTTGTCCGACCAGTCGTGCCGCGGCGGCAGCGTCACCGTCTGCAGCAGCGCCTGGTGCCAGTCCGGGTGGCTGAGCACGCCGGTGACGATGTAGGCGATGTAAAACACGCTCGCCACCAGAAACACCTTTTCCACCTTCTTGTAATCGCCCAGCACCACCAGCATCCACACCAGGGCCGCCGCCACCGGCACACTGATGAACTTGCTGACGTGGAAGAGACTCATACTACCCGCGATGCCGACGAACTCCGTGATGACGTTGGTATAGTTCACGACCACCAGCAGAAGCATCATCACGAACGTCATGCGCAGCCCGAACTCTTCGCGGATCAGATCGCTGAGGCCCTTGCCCGTGACCGCGCCCATGCGCGCGCACATCTCCTGCACGACGATCAGCGCGAGCGTGATCGGGATCATCGTCCAAAGCAGCCTGTACCCGTACGCCGCGCCCGCCTGCGAGTAGGTCAGGATGCCGCCGGCATCGTTATCCACGTTGGCCGTGATGAAGCCCGGCCCCAGCACTGCGAGCATCATGAAGATACGCAGCCGCCAGGCGCGCCAGAACGTCAAGCCTGCACCGCCTGCATTTGCACCGCTTCCGCCCGCACCAGGCCATACAGCCGCAGCGCCTGCTCTTCTGCCGCGGGATCCTCGGCGATAGCCACGTTACCGCGCACATGCTCCGGCCGCTTGGACGAGAACAGCACCACGCTTTCCGGATTGCATACCAGCGAAGCCTTCAACATTAGCTGTGCCAGTACCTCGGCCTGGCGCACATCGGCCCCGCAGTAATCCGACCACCGCTTTGCCCGTACTTCGTCGGCGTTCAGCGCCTCGTACAGGGCCCGGAAGTTCTCCGTCAGCGCACGATGATGCATGCGAAACGAAGTTCCCGGCGCGATCAAAGGGTCCAGCACAGACCACTCATATTGCAGCACCGGGCAATAGGCCGCACGCTGCAGGAGCAACGCAGGGATCTTGTCGCCGCCGCTGCCGATGCCAAACGTCCCGATCTTGCCCACCATCCGTATGTCTTCCAGAAAGCGCAGCAGCGACTCATCCTCCAGGTCCGCAGCCTCAGCCTCGTGCAACAGCCAAACGTCGACGCGTTCCACCCGCAGCAGGCGCAGACTGCGCTCAAGCGAAGCCCGTGCATCCTCGACCGTAAATACGGCTTTCTCGCTACCAGCCCCGCTCACGCCCGCGGCCGCACCCTGCAGCCGCTTCTTCAAGCCCGGCATCGCCTTCAGCAAGGGCCGCGCCAACGTCCGCGCAGTGCTCTTCCAGGATTTCGCCTCGGCCGGTACACCATACTTGGTCGTTACCGTGCACTCGCCCGGATGCCGCGCCAGAAACTCGCCCAGGCATGCTTCCGCCTCGCCAAACCCATAGCTCGGGGCCACGTCGAAATGGCGCAGACCCGCGTCATACGCGGCTTCGAGCATCTTCAACGAGTCCTGCCGGCCCAGCGCGCCCATCACAATCGAGCAGCCAAAGCCCAGGCGCGTCGTCTGCCGGCCGCTTTCGCCAAGGGGAATTGTCTGCATCGTAGGGCTCCTGCATCATCTGGTCGTGGGCACAACCTTTTCAGGCTACCTCAAATGTTCGGCCAGGCGCATCATCAGGGCAAGAAGCGTGTGGGTCGGGTTCGAATTGCCCGACGTGGGGAACACCGCAGCCGACCCCACGTACACGTTGCGCGTCCCGTACAGCCGCAGGTTGGCGTCCACCACGCCCGCGCTTTCGCTTGCCGCCATACGCATGCCGCCCATATGGTGATTGCTGTCATCGCACTTCGCCCGAAACTCCCCGTCTGCTGAGGCGAGCAGCGGGTCCGCGATCACTTCTGCCAGGCCCTCAAGCGAGGTCCGGGCCGTCTCCACATAGCGCGCAATCGTCTGCAATTCGCTATCCGCAATCTGCCAATGCAATTGCGTCCGCAGCAGGCCCAGGGCGTCGCGCGTACCGGCCAGTGTCATGCTGCTCGCCCCTGCCGGCTCCTGCTCGCAGTGCACCCGCAGCGAGATCTTCGCGTCCGCCGGGTTATAGGCGCGGTGCGCGATGCCATAGCGAAGGCTCTGCCGCGCCAGCACCGGCAGGTTGCGCAGCAGGCCGGCCACGTCACTTGCCTGCAGCTCGTCCAACCGGCCACGCAGCAGATGCTTCACCGTGGCCTTGTTCGCGGCCAGCGCCGCGTCGGCATCGCTTGCGAAATGCATCGTCGCCGCCACGTTCAGGGTTTCGAGCCCGGTCTGCTGCGCGGCCGCGAGCCGCAGCTTGGGGTGATATTTGAAGCCGCGCAAGAAAACATTATCGAATGCCTCATGGAACCGGCGCGCGTCAAGCGGCCTCACCGTCGCGGCGTTGGCATCGATGTGATCCTGAAAGTGCCGCCCCAGCAACCCCGACCGGTTCCACGGCAGGCCACCCTCGCGCGGCTGCAGAAAGAACCGCGAGCTTTCGATCGCACCCATCGAGAACACGTACTGCTCCGCACGAAAGACAGCCTCGACGCCGGTCAGCGTGCGGCAGCGAACCCCGGTAGCATGCTCTCCGTCGAGCAGAACCTCCACCGCGTTGGCATGCAGCCAGACGTCCGGCCCGGTCGCCGCGTCCAGCGCCGGCCCATGCAGCCGCGCGAAGTTCGGCTCCGGGCACCACCGGGAAAAATACGGGTCCAGCGCGCCGCATGCAGGCATCTTCAATCCGAGCTGCTGCCACACGGCCGCATCGTCGCGCTCGACCGCACCCAGGCCTTCGAGCTCCAGCGCACGCGCATAGTACGGGGTAAGCTCGTGCTTTCCGATCGGCCATCCACTGCCCGGCATCCATGGCCGGGCCGCAAAATCCAGTTCCTGGAACTCCAGTATCTGGCCGCCCCACTTCGTCGTCGTGCCGCCCTTGGCGCGAACCCGGCCCTCGTGCACCCCGCGATGCACAAGCCCCGTCACCTCGCTCGCATACGGCTGCTGCGAGTCCTCTTCGATGGCCTCGCCACCCCCTTCAAGCAGCGTCACCGTCCTGCCCAGGCGCACCAGTTCCACCGCCAGCAGGATGCCCGCCGCGCCCGCGCCCACAATGCACACGTTGCTCATCCGCCCGTGTTCCGGCGTATCGCGCAGCAGATCACGAATCATGCCGCGCGCCCCCGCGACGCCAGAATCGCCTGCAGCCGCTCGATGATCAGGCTCACTTGCCGGTCGTTCCCGTAGCCATCCCGCACCGCCCGCGCGCGGCCCGCCGCCGCAATCCTTGCGCGTCCTGCTTCATCCGGCAGGTAGCGTTCGATCTTCGCCTTCAACTCCTCCACGCCATCGAAAAAGACCGCTTCCTCATCCTCCACAAACTTCGCCTGGTGGCCCGGGCAGCGCTCGGCCAGCAGAAATCCCGCGCAGCCCGCGATCTCGAAGCTCTTGTGGGTGTATTCGTCCAGATTGGCCCGCGTCAAAAAGCTCAGGTTGATCTTCGATTTCCAGATTGCCTCGCGATACTTGCCCTCGTACAGCAGATCGCTATAGAAAATCCTGCTCATCATCGCCACGCTCAGCTCCTTCACCCAGGCTGTACGGCGCCCGGAGATGCTCACCGGCAAACCTGCCTCGCCGAGCTGCGCCAGCATTGCCGCCCGGTTGTCATACGGGGTGCCCACAAAAGAAACCTCCCGGTCGCGATCCTTGTCCGACCAGCCCGCCGGCGGAGGATAGTGAATCGTCTCCTCATACGCCGTCTGCACCTTCATCACATCGCGCGCGCCGCGTTGCTGGTAGTCGCGCACACTTACGTCGCGCTGCGTTACATGCAGATCGAAATGCCGCACATCCTTCACATACAGCCTCCAGCCGGGGTCGCGCCGCGGGCCAAACGCGTTGTCGATCATGTAACTCACGCTCACAATCCCCATGCCCCGCATCTGGTCCAGCGTGTCGGGCCGCAGCTTCAGCACCTTGTCGGCCCAGAACACATCGGGCCGCACTTCCCTCGCAAGGCGCAGCAGCTCCGCATTCATCCGGTTTACATTCGGCCCCACGGAGAGGCGAAATTCCACCTTGCCCAGAATCCGGTTGCTCGCGTTGTAATCGCCGGTTTCAAACGGGATTACCTGGTGCCCCAACCGCTCTAAAGCCCACATGCGGTACGCAGACGAGTTGCCGGAAGTCAACGTTCCGGCATACAGAATCTTCATCGCGAACCCACCTTTGCTACTTGTTTCGCAGCCACGCGATCACGTCCTCCGCATGCACCACGCCTACCAGCTTGTCCTCTTCATCCAGCACCGCCAGGCAGCGCAGGTTGTACTTGTCGAACAGCTCCGCCACCTTGCGCCCGCTCGTCTCCAGGCCCGCGCAAACGACATAGTCGACCGGCAACTGGGCGAGCGTCGTCTCGCCCGGCGCAAGCATCAGCCGCGATAGAGGCGTCACGCAATGCACCCGGCCGTCGTCTTCGAGCACAAACAGGTCGGTCACGCTTTCCGAGTCGCCTTCGAAATCGCGCAACGCCTGGAACGTATCGGCCACCGTGGCCTCGAGCGGCAACGCCACATATTCGGTCGTCATCATGCCGGCGGCGGTATCGGGTGGCGCTTCCAGCAGGTCTTCCACCTCCTGCCGCTCCTTCTCGTTCATCTCTTCCAGGATGGCGTCCGAACGCTCGTCTGAAAGCTCCGACAGCAGCTCTGCCGCCGCCCCCGGATCCATCTCCTCGATGATGCCCGCCACCCGCTCGGAATCCAGCGATTCGATTAGTGTCTTCTGCGTCTTCAGTTCCACTTCTTCGAGCGCCTCGGCCGCTACCTCCTCGTCCAGGCTTGAAAACAGCGCCTGCCGCTCCGCCGGCGCCAGCTCCTCAAGAATGTCCGCAAGGTCCGAAGGATGCATCCTCGAAAGCTTCTCCTGCTCGATCTTCAGCTTCACCCGCCGCGAAGGATCGCGATCGATGAGGTCCACAAAGTCCCACGGAATCACACTTGCCGGCACCCGGTTCGCCAGGCCCTCCACCGCCCCCGCCGGCAGGCCCTTCAGCAGCCTGCGCACCGCGCCGCGTATCCCTACCTCCACTTCCGCAATGCGCAGGTTCAGCTCGACACCCGTGCTGGCATGGTCCGGCGCGCACAACTCCCACACCAGGTCGACGTCATTCACGCGCACCACCTTGTGCCCGTGCACATCGATAATCTGCTGGTCCAGCAGGTCCCGGTCGAGCAGCAGGTAGTCCTCTGCCCGGCCTTCGATCTCGCCCGAAGCCGGCACCTCGCCTAACATCTGCAGGGTGCCCGCTGCGGTACGGCGCAGCTTGGTTACAAGCACCAGAGCAGGCTGCTCGCCGCGCCCCGCATCCGTCCGCTTCACGACCAGCGCTCGCACCCGCATCGCGTCTTCAAGCGGCGCCACCGCGAACTCGCGCACCCGCCCAAACGTGCGCCCACCCGCGTCCAGCACAGGCGTACCCAGCAGGGCGGAAACACTGGTTCGTTGGTTGGCCATCAGGCTCATCGCAATCGCAAACTCCCTTGCTACATCCTAGAGCAGCGTAGCTCTAGGCGCTTCCTTGTTGTCAGCCCCTTTGTTGTCATTCCCGAAGGGAATCTGCGGTTGCCTTTTTGTTGTCATTCCCGAAGGGAATCTGCGGTTGCCTTTATCGTTGCCTGTTCCTCAAACACATCGGCCAGCAGCTAAAACAAAAGCCGCCGCACTCGCGACGGCTTCGCCCCAGCCCATGCCCCCTTACTTGCTAAAGTCCACCGTAGGCGCGTTTGCGTTGGCCGGATTGCCCTTGAAGTACTCGTTCCGATAGTGAAACCCGGCCATATTCGCCCACAGGCTCTGCGGAAACTGCTGCACATAGGTGTTGTAATCCTGCAGTTCGCGGTTGTAGCGCATGCGCGCCACCGCAATGCGGTTTTCCGTGCCCGCAAGCTCGTCTTCAAGCCGCGTAAACTGCTCGTTGCCCTTCAGGTTCGGATACGCCTCCTGCAGCCGCAGCAAGGGGCTGATCGCCACATCCAGGTTCGAGTTCGCCTTGATGCTGCTTGCCCGGTCGCTGCCCGCCGCGATCACACCCGCGCGCGCATTCGCAATATTGGTCAGCACCGTCGATTCCTCGGCCACATACCCCTTGACCGAAGCCACCAGGTTCGGAATCAGGTCCATGCGCCTCTGCTGCTCCACATCCACCTGCGCGTATTGCTGATCCACAGCCTCATTCTTGGCCACAAAACTGTTCTTTGCGCTTGCATAGCTGCCAAAGCCGAGCAGCAACACCACCACCACGATCGCCAGAAATCCAAGCCCAACCCATAAACCCTTCATCGCTTTCTCCTCCACAAACCTGTCGCTGTGACTCTATCACCCCGCTTGCCGAGGCCAGACAAAATCGCTAGAAATCCCGGCCCGCTCCCCCGCCACCCGACCCGCCGCCTTCGCCGAAGCTGCCGCCGTCGCGATCGTCTCCACCTCCGCCACCGCCACCGCCGCCACCCCCTGCAAACATGTTCAGCAGCAGGAACGCCCAGCCCAGGTTGCCCGTCTTCAGCAGGAAGAGAAACAGCAGCACCAGCAGGATGCCGATTACAATCTGCCCGGCACCGATCTGCTGCGGCGGCGCGGCCTGGCGATGATAGGTATGGACCACCGGCTGCAGCGCCACGTTTGCGTCCTTCGCAATCTCGGTGGCGAGCCCCTGGTCTTCAAGCAACGTCGCCTGCGAAAAGTTGCCGGCCCGCTCGGCATCGTTGCCCAGGTCCAGGATCGCCCCCACCTTGGCATCATTCAGGTCGCCTTCGAGCCCGTAGCCCGTTTCAATCCGGCGCTTCGGCGGGCTCTTCACGAACAGCAGAATCGCGCTGCGGTCCTCGCCCTTCTTGCCCAGCTTCCACTTCTCTTCAAGCGCGGTCGTAAACTCTTCGACGCTTTGTCCATCGTCGAGCGCATTGATCGTCACCACCACGACGCGCGCGTTGGCCTGGTCGTGCAGCGAGCGGTTCAGGTCCTCAATCGCCTGCGCATCCGTAGCCGAAATCACATGCGCAAAATCGTTCACATAGCTGGTCGGCTCCGGCAGGTCGGCCACCTTTTCTGCCCGCAGTCCCGCAGCAACGCCCACCAGCAGCCACACCGCAACCAACCCACGCATCCAGCACTTCACCCAGCAAGTCTACTCCCCAGGCCCAGACCCAAGCTGTCGGCTCAAAGCTGAAGAGCTGTCAGCTCATAAACCAGCCTTGCTCATCCAAACCACCAAGCCCTCCATCCAGTTATCCTGTACCTGGAGCCTTATACCTGATGTCCGATCTAACACCCCCGCAAGCCCGCCGCCAGCCCAATCCCACCACCCTGCATGGCACCACGCTCCAAGACGACTACGCCTGGATGCGCGACAAGTCCTCCCCCGAGCTGCTCGCCCACCTTGAAGCCGAAAACGCCTACACCGCCGCCGCCATGGCGCCTACGCAAGACCTGCAGGCCACCCTCTACGCCGAGATGCTCTCGCACATCAAGGAAACCGACGAGTCCGTCCCCTATCCCAGCCGCGGCTATCTCTATCTCACCCGCACCATCGAAGGCCTGCAATACCCCATCCACTGCCGTCGCAAAGACACGTCGGACGCCCCGGAGGAAACACTGCTGGACGTCAACAAGCTCGCCGAAGGCCAGCCCTTCATGGCCGTCGGCGCCCTGGCCGTGAGCCCCGACAACACCCTGCTCGCCTACACCACCGACAACACGGGCTTTCGCCAGTACACCCTGCACCTGCGCGACCTTTCCACCGGCCACGATCTCCTGGACACCGCAGCCCGCGTCGGCTCCGTCTGCTGGGCAGCCGATTCGCGCACCCTCTTCTTCACCACCGAAGACGAACAAACCAAGCGCCACGACAAGCTGTTCCGCCACGCTGCCGGCAGCACCGAGCCCCCCACCCTCGTCTTTGAAGAAACCGACGAACGCTTCAACCTGGGCTGCGGACGCACCCGCGACGGCGCCTACATCCTCGTCGAATCTGGCTCCCACACCACCAACGAGTACCGCTTTCTCCCCACCGCCACCCCCCACGCCGAGCTCACCCTCATCGCTCCCCGTGTCGACGACCAGGAGTACCACCCCGACCACCGCCACGGCCTCTTCTTCCTGCGCACCAACGACACCACCGACAACTTCCGCCTCGTCACCACACCCGTCACCAGCCCCGGCCGCGAGCACTGGCAGGAGCTCTACCGCAACGAGTTCCCCCTCGAAGACTTCGACCTCTTCGCCTCCTTTTGTGTTCTCTCCGAGCGCAAGGCCGGCCTGCCCACGCTCGCCGTCTACGATCTCACCCCCGCCGGCGCGCTCGGCAGCTTTCGCGAAATCACCTTTCCCGAGCCCACCTACACCGCCGGCGCCCACGTCAACCGCGAGTTCACCACTAACCGCTTCCGCTACAGCTACACCTCGCTCGTCGCGCCGCCCTCGGTGTACGAGTACGACGTGCGCACCGGCACCTCGGCCTTGCTCAAGCAGCAGGAAGTTCCCGGCAACTTCGACCCCGCCCTCTACGCCTCGGAGCGAGTCTGGGTGCAGGCTGCCGACGCCACCATGATCCCGGTCTCGCTCGTCTATCGCCGAGACACGTTTCATAGAACAGAAGACGCAGCCGGCATCAACCCGCTCTACGTTTACGGCTACGGATCGTACGGGTACGCGCTCCCGGTAGGCTTCAGCCCTACACGGCTTTCGCTGCTCGACCGCGGCCTGGTGCTTGCCTACGCGCACATCCGCGGCGGCGGCGAGCTGGGCGACCCCTGGCACGACGCCGGCAAAATGCGTGCCAAACGCAACACCTTCACCGACTTCATCCAGGCGGTCGAATCGCTTGTAAAACAAGGCTACGGAGCGGCGGATCGCGTCGCCATCGAAGGCGGCAGCGCCGGCGGCCTGCTCCTGGGGGCCGTCGTCAACATGCGTCCGGAGCTCTTCCGCGCCGTGCTCTCGCATGTGCCCTTCGTCGACGTGATGAACACCATGCTCGACGCCTCACTCCCCCTTACCGTCGCCGAGTACGAAGAGTGGGGCAATCCCAACGAGCCCGGCGACTTCGCCTACATGCACAGCTATTCGCCGTACGAAAATCTCGACCAGCTTGACCCGGCAAAGGTCCCGGCCATGCTCGTTAAAACCAGCCTCAACGACTCGCAGGTGATGTACTGGGAGCCCGCCAAATACGTCGCCAAACTCCGCACCCTCAAGCAGAACGCCACGCCCCTGCTGCTGCACATCAACATGGAAGCCGGCCACGGTGGAGCCTCCGGCCGCTACGACTACCTGAAGGATATCGCCTTCGACTACGCCTTCCTGCTACGCGAACTCAACGCAACCCAGTAGCACTTCGGTCGTCATTCCCGAAGCACACCTGCGGTCAAACTTTTGTTGTCATTCCCGACGGGAATCTGCGGTTGCCCTTCAGCACCGCAAGCATGTATCCGAAGCAGGACGGCAAACATGAGCTTCTTCGACCGTTTCACCAAGCCGGCAAGCCCCGCAACTCCTCCCGCGCCCGCGGCTCCAAAACCTCGCAGCTTCCCGCTTGAACGAGAAAAGATGTTCGATCTCGCCAACACCTCCACCCTCGGCGAGCTCTTCGCCGTGCCACGCTCCCAGCGCCAGGCCGCCTGGGCCGGGGCCTTCTTTACCGCCCTCTGGACCGCTTCGCTCGAAGTAGCCACCCCCAACATCTTTCCCGGCCCAGACCAGTTCGCCTACATCCGCCTGCAGCTTCCCGCGCCCGGCAAGCCCTTCGACTCCAACTGCGTCGCCAACCTCGCCCAGCAGGCGCTCGACAACATCTGGGGCATGGCGATCTTCGCCTCGCCCGAAGCCACCGAGCCCGAGTACGTCCTAAGCATGGGCCTGATTGATTCGCTGCTCAACTACGACTCCTGGCAAGGCGACCCAGTCGACCTGAACGACCTCGCCCGGCAGCCTCCTCCCCAGGCTTCGACGAACGGCATCCAGACCTTCACCGCGGCCAAAGACCACCAGATTCTAGTGGGCACCCCCTCTAAATCCCTGCTGCCCGCGCACACGGCGCGAGCCCTGCACCGCCATCTCACGCAGGGGTGGAAAATAGCCGAGCCTCGTGTCAGCCTGATGATGAATCCGACCATTGCTCCCAGCCGCAGCCTGGTCCTGAATCGCAAACTAAGCGACTTTCCCAGCCGCGAGATCGCAGGCCAGCAAGGCCGCTTCCTGCTCTGGTACCTGCCGCCCAACCGCGGCCTGTTGATGATGCCCGAACGCTGGAACGACGCCGAAATGAAGCCCTCACCGACTTCTTCCCACAAGTCTAGATGTGTAGCTTCAGGGCTGAAGGCCCGCCTCATCGCAGCCTGGGCCGCAGGGCCCATGGGTGTAGCGTCACTCTACACCTGCCCTGCTCCGACCAGATCCCCTTCGCCCGGCGCCAGAAACAGATTCGCCTCAATCCCATGCTGCCGCGTGTACAGGTCATAGTACCGGCCCTCCAGCTTGTAGAGCGACTCATGCGTCCCACGCTCCACGATGTTGCCGCCCTCCACCACCAGGATCTGGTCGGCGCGCCGGATCGTCGAAAGCCGGTGCGCAATCACGAACGTCGTGCGTCCCTTCATCAAGTGGTTGAGCCCACTCTGAATCATCGCTTCCGACTCCGAGTCAAGCGAGCTCGTCGCCTCATCCAGAATCAAAATGCGCGGGTCGGCCAGGATGGCCCGCGCAATCGAAATCCTCTGTCTTTGCCCGCCCGAAAGCTTCACTCCGCGCTCGCCGACAATCGTCTCATACCCTTCGGCAAATTTCTCCGCAAACTCGTCCACGCGCGCAATCCGGCAGGCTTCCATCAGCTGCTCCTCGGTCGCGTCCGGCCGCGAAAATAGCACGTTCTCGCGGATGTTCCCGTCGAAGAGAAACGTCTCCTGCAGCACCACCCCAAGCTGCCGCCGATAGCTGCTCAGCTTTACCGTCGAAAGATCTGCATCGTCCACCAGAATCCTTCCACCGGTCGCGCTGTGGAACGCGCAAACGAGAGAAATGATCGTCGACTTGCCCGATCCGCTCGACCCCACCAGCGCCGTCACACTTCCCGGACGCGCTTCAAAGCTGATCCCATGCAGCACTTCCTTTCCTTCTTCATAGGCAAAGCGAACCCCGTCGAACAGCACATCGCCGCGCAAAGTCCCAAGCGCCACCAGACGCTTCGGATCGCCATCCTCTTCACGCTCGTTCAGGATTTCGTTCGTACGATCCAGCCCCGCCATCGCTTCGGTCAACTGCGTTCCAATCGAAACCAGCCCCGCAATCGGCGCCACCAGGAACGCCAGGAACGTGATGTACTGCACATACCCGCCGGTCGTCAGCTTGCCGCTCGCCACCTGGTGCGCGCCCATATACATCATCAACGCGCCCACCACACCCAGCACCGCAGTCGAGGCCAGCGCCATCAGCGACTGTGCCGTCAGCGAAGAAATCACATTCGCCAGCAGACGCTGCACACCGGTCGCAAACACCTTCGCCTCGCTCGCTTCCGCATGGTAGCCCTTCACCACGCGCACGCCGCCCAGCGATTCCGTCAGCCGCCCCGTCACCTCGGCATTGATCTTCGCTCGTTCGCGAAAGATCGGGCGAATCGTATTGAACGCACGCTGCAGAATCAGTCCGAACACCACCACAATCGCAAACGTCAGCATGGTCATGCTCACGCTCAGCTTGATCAGGATGATGAATGCAAAAAGCGCCGTCAGCAGCCCACCGAAAAAGTCCACCACCCCGGTCCCGATCAGATTGCGCACGCCTTCGACATCGGTCATGATCCGCGCCACCAGCGTCCCCGTCCGGTTCTCGTCGAAGAACGTCACCGACAGCCGCCCGATATGTGCCTGTACCTGTTCGCGCAGCTCAGCGATCAGCCTCTGCCCGGCCTTTGAAAGCAGCTGCGTCAGCGCGTACGACGTTATGCCCTGCACGATGGTCGCCGCGACCACCACGGCCACAATCTTCGGCAGCAGCGCCAGATCGTGCTTGTTCATCACCCGGTCGATCAGCAGCCGGATCGTTCCGGGCAACACCAAACCACTCGCCCGGTTCACAATCATCAACAGAAAGCTGACGGTCAGCAGCCAGCGTCGGGGCTTCACCAGTTGCCAGATGTCCGGCCAGATTTTTTTGAGCGATGGCTTCGGACGCGACTTCGTCAGGTCCGCCACCACCGCCCGCCCGGTTCCACGCGAAGGTCGATCGCCAGTGGGCATTCCGCCGCTAAAACTCGAAGTCTTCATCCTGCGCGCACTCCCTTACTGCAACAGCCTGGCCCGCCGGGCCTCGATAAACGAGCGGACACAAAACGCCACAAAGATCAGGCAAAGCAGGCACGTCATCGCCTTTTCTTCCACCGCAATCGGGTGCGGAAACTCGACCCCATGCGCAAGCTGCATTACGTCGAAAGCCGATTTGATCGTGCCCAGGAAGCCGAGCAGCCCGATCGTCGCTGCAATATGCATCCACAGCCCGCGCTTCTTCTCGTCGGTGGTCATGGCAAGGCTGCCCGAGATCGCCAGAATCAAGCCGATCAGGCTGGGAATCAGAGCCGTAGGATGGTTGCTCCCCGTCATCACAAACCCCGTCACCCCCACGACCATCAACAGCACGCCAAACACAATCGTGAGTCTCGCCACGCCCGCCTCCCTGCTCCAATACTTCCCGCTGCAATAACTAACGATACATCCTAAACCGCAGCCTTCTTCACCTGCTCCAGCACGTCGCCAACCTTCCAGTCGTTGGTTGGATACCACGCCAACACCTTGCCATCTTTCCCGATCACTACCGTCGAAAGCGAGTGCTGGATCGTCGCCGGGTCACTCGATTCGCCCGTCACCCCTACGTCGAACCACTCTTCCATCGCCGGCAGATCGGCCAGCGAAGGCGCCGCAAAGCTCCAGTGCGCAAAATCCTCCTTCGTAAACCGGCCCGTATGGGCCCCGCCGTAGCTGCGCAGCACCGTCGGCATATCGTACTTCGGGTCGAAGCTCACGCTCAGCAGGTGCGTCTTCGCATACGCCGCCTTGTCCTCGCTCAGCCCCTTGTCGATCTCGGCAAAATTCGAGCTCATGCGCGGGCAAAAATCCGCCAGCGGGCAGCGCGTATAGATGAACGTCAGCAGCACCACCTTGCCGCGGTACTGTTTCAGGTCGATCGTCTTGCCGCTCTCGTCGAGCAGATGAAAATCCGGCACCGCATCGCCCGCCGCCGGTACATGGTATTGCACCTTCGGCACCGTATCCGGCCGCGCCTGGCCGATCACGTCAATCTGATCCAGCCGGTAGTTCAGCGGCCCGGCCGCATCCTCATCCACCAGCAGCCGCGCCGTAATCAGGTCTCCCGGGTGGAGTTCGCTCGCAACATTAGGCTCCGACAGCTTGTACGCCATCGTCATCGCATCCATCAACCCCGGAATCGGCCCATGCGCCACAGTCACATGGCCGCCAGCCGCATCCACTGACACGATCTTGCCTCGCAGCTTGTAGCTCTTCTGCTCCGCATGCGCGCCCGGCCCGTTCGCCCCATGCCTGCACCCGGCCAGCCCACTCAGCAAAACCGCCGCCAGCAATATCTTTGAACCCGCGAAGCTCATGCTCCCATGATAATGGTTCGCATGCAGCCGGCGCGCACACCGCATCCCGCACCCACCCTGGCCCTCATGCACGCCGCCCTGCTGCTGGCCGGGCTTGGCACCCTTCTGCTCGGGCCCATTCTGCCTCTGCTCAGCGCCCGCCTGCAGCTTGACGACACCCATGCCGGCCTGCTGCTGCTCGCCCAGTTCTGCGGCGCCACCCTGGGCGGGTCCACCGTCTCCGCCCGGCTTCAGCGCGATCTCCTGCTCGCCCTCGTCTCCGCCGCGCTTGGCCTGGCCGCCTTCGCCTTCGCGCCCGATCTCCCCTTCGCCCTCGCCGCGCTGCTCGTCGCCGGCTTCGGCATCGGACGCACCCTCACCTCCGTCAACATCCTCGCCGGAGCTCGCTACACCCAGCATCGCGGCTCTGCCCTCGCCTGGCTCAATCTTTCCTTCAGCCTCGGTGCCCTGCTTTCCCCACTCGCCGCCGCCTCGCTCGCCCAGCGCTTCCCACTCACACGCCTGCTGCTCGCCTTCGCCGCACTCTTCCTGCTTTCCGCCGCGGCCTTTGCCGCCCAGCTCAGCAGCGAGCCCGCCGCCTCCACCAGCACCGGCCAGGCTGCACCCCCG
Source organism: uncultured Granulicella sp. (assembly GCA_964282835.1). Taxonomy (GTDB): domain Bacteria; phylum Acidobacteriota; class Terriglobia; order Terriglobales; family Acidobacteriaceae; genus Edaphobacter. The sequence goes on along the minus strand of OZ196157.1, from coordinate 1,560,372 downwards.
TCCGCTTCACCGCTTCCCGGCCAGGTCTTCCTCCTTTTTGCCGCGCTCATCTTTCTTTACGGCGGGCTCGAAACCGCGCTCGCCGCCTGGCTTACCACCTTTGCCCTGCGCGAAACCCTCACGACGCTGCGCTTCAGCCAGCTCATCACGGTGCTTCTGCTTGCTGGCCTCACCGCCGGCCGCGCCCTCACCGGCCTGCTCCTGCGCCGCCTGCCTGAGACCATCCTGCAGCGCGCGGGCCTTCTCCTCGCGGCCTTCTTCGCCGCCACCCTCGCCCTCGCTCACCATGCCTCCACCCTGGCCGGAGCCGCCATCCTCCTCGGCGTCTGCCTCGCGCCTATCTTCCCCGCCACCTTTGCCCTCCTCATGGCGCACAGACCCACGCCCAGCCAGGCCGGCCTCGTCCTGGCCGCCTCGGGCCTTGGTGCCGCCGGCTTCCCGGCCCTTATGGGCATCGTCTCCACCCATACCGGCTCGCTCCGCACCGCGCTCATCGTGCCCGTCCTGCTCGCGCTCGCCATGCTTGCCCTCACGGCGCTCCAGCCTGCTCTAAAAAGCCCGACCAGCGTATAAACAATTCAATGGGCACCAACCTCCCACCCAGCATCGCGGCCGCCCTCGCCCGCGGCGTTACCCTGCTCACGCCTAACCAGCGCGCCGCCCGCACCCTGCGCCGCGCCCATGCCGCGGCCCAGCAGGCTGCCGGGCTCGCTCTCTGGCAGCCACCCGCCATCCTCGCGCTGGAAACCTGGCTCGCCACCCTGCACCACACCCTGCTGCTCGAAGGCCGCGACCTCCGCATCCTACTCAGCCGCATCCAGGAGCAAGCCCTTTGGCGCACCATCATCGCCGCCGATCCCGAGCTTCCCGCCCTTCAGTCCTCCGAGTCCCTCGCCAACCTCTCCGCCCGCGCGCTGCGCCTGCTCCACCTCCACGGCGGCTCCGCCAACCAGCCCGAGTTCGCCCAGGCCACCGACACCCGCGCCTTCCGCCGCTGGGCCCTCGCTTTCGAGCGCCTCTGCCGCACCAACAGCTTCCTCACCGAAGCCCAACTCCCCGCCACGCTCCACCACGCCCTCACCGAAGGCACCCTCACCCTGCCCGACGCAGGCCTGGCCCTCGTCGACTTCGACCGCCACCCACCCGCCGTTGCAAACTTCCTCGACGCCATCCAGGCTGCCGGTTACCCTGTGGCCACCCTCCACACCACAGCTCCACCCGTCTCCGCCCAGCTCCACACCGCACCCGACGACACCGCCGAAATCGTCGCCGCCGCCCGCCATATTCGTGCCCACCTGCAGGCCGCTCCCGACGCCACGATCGCCGTAGTCGTCCCCGCCCTGGAGCTCCGCCGCGCCGAAATTGGTCGCATCTTCGCCCAGGTCCTCGCCCCCGAGCACCAGCCCATCACCAGTTCCAGCCCGCCCCCCTACGAGTTCTCGCTCGGCATCCCGCTCGCTCACACCGCTCCCGTCGCCGCTGCTCTCGCACTGCTGCGCTGGTCCGCCGAGCCGCTTCCACTCACCTCCATCTCCAACCTCCTGCTGTCCCCCTACTTCGCCGCCGACCAGGGCCCGACCGCACCCGCCACCCTCGCCGCCGCCCAGTTCGACGCCACCCATCTCCGCCGCCTCAAGCTCCTCCAGCCCGAGCTCTCGCTCGAAGCCTTCCCCGCCCACCATCTCCCAGCCCTCGCTCCGCGCCTTCAACGCCTGCGCCGCGCCTCGGATGCCCCCACTCACCAGCCCCACGCTGCCTGGGCCGACCACTTCCGCACCCTCCTGGCCGCCGCCTCGTGGGCCGCTACCGCCGATTCGCTCACCTTCCAGGTCCAGAATCGCTGGGAATCCATCCTCGACCAGCTCTCCACCCTCGACTTCCACGGCCCCGCACCCACCCGCTCCGAAGCCCTCACCACGCTGGCGCGCCTGGCCCGCGAAACCATCTTCGCCCCCGAATCCCGCAACGCTCCCGTGCAGATCCTCGGTCCCCTCGAGCTCGGCGGTGTGCCCTTCGACATCCTCTGGTTTCTCGGCGCCGACGATCTCACCTGGCCGCCCGCCACATCCCCCAGCCCGCTGATCCCCTTCCAGCTGCAGCGTGCGCTCGGCATGCCCGGCACCGATACCGCCCGCGACGCCGCTCACGCGCAGGCCCTCACCACCCGCATCGCCCAATCAGCACCCCACGTCGTCTTCAGTTTTGCAGCCGAGTCCGCCGAAGGCCAGCGCCGCCCCTCCTCCACCCTCAGCCCGCTCGCCCTCACCCCTTTCGCTCCCGCGCCCGAGCCGCTCGCACCCCCCATCCCCGCGCTCCTGACCGTGCCAGACGCCGCACCCCCGCCCACCCCCGACCGCATCTTCCACGGCGGCGCCCGCATCCTCGAGCTCGAAGCCGCCTGCCCCTTCCGCGCTTTCGCCGAGTTCCGCCTGCACGCCGCCGAGCCCCAGACCCGCGACCTGGGCTTCGATCCCATGGAGCGCGGCGTCCTCGTCCATACCATCATGGAAGGCTTCTGGACCGAGGTCGAATCGCAGGGCCAGCTCCGCGCCCTGGGCGTTCCCGCCAGCCACGAGCTGCTCGATCGCTGCATTGCAGCCGCGCTCGCCGAAGCCTCCAACCGCGCCCGCACCGCCTGGGATGCGGCCTACCTCCGCGTCCAGCACCTGCGCCTCGCGGCCCTGCTGCAGCCCTGGCTTGCGGTCGAGCTCGACCGCCCCAACTTCGTCGTAGCCGGCCAGGAGCGCACCCTCAAGGATGTCGCCATCGGCCCGCTGCGGCTCAATCTGCGCGTCGATCGCATCGACCAGACCGCCGGCGGCAAGCTCATCCTCGACTACAAAACCGGAGCCGCCGAGCCCAAAGATTGGCTCTCCGACCGCCCTGAAGCCCCGCAGCTTCCGCTCTACGCCGTCATCGCCGTTACCGCGCAAAACGCCGAGCTGGGCGGCGTAGCCTTCGCCAACCTGCGCGCCGGCCAGGATCTCGCCCTCAAGGGTTTCGCCGATTCGTCCGCCGTGCTCGCCAAAAGTTCCCGCATGGAAGCCGCCACCCTCGCCGATCAGGTCGACCAGTGGCGCGACCATCTCACCACCCTCGCCCAGGCCTTTGCCGATGGCGACACCCGCGTCCTGCCTCGGTCGTACCCCACAACCTGCACCCGCTGCACCCAGCGCATCCTCTGCCGGCTGGACCCCACCACCCTCACCCAGATAGAAGAAGAAGACACCGCCGTCCCCACCGGCTACGGAGGCCATGATGCCTAGCCTCTTCCTCGTCGAAAAGCCCGCCATTCCCGACGCCGCGGCACGCTCCCGCGCCCTCGATCCCGCTGCTTCCTTCATCGTTGAAGCCCCGGCCGGCTCGGGCAAAACCGGCCTCCTCATCCAGCGTTTTCTCAAGCTCCTCGCGGCCGAAAACGTCGACGACCCCGCCCAGGTGCTCGCCATCACCTTCACCCGCAAGGCCACGGCCGAAATGCGCGACCGCGTCTTCAAGCAGCTGCTGCAGGCCCGGCAAACCCTCGAGCCGCCCAATGCCTTCGACCGCGAAACCCGGCCCCTCGCCCTCGCCGTCGTGGCCAAAAGCGACACCCTCGGCTGGAATCTCATCGACGACCCACGCCGACTCAACATCCGCACCATCGATTCCGTCTGCGCCGACATCGCCCGCGGTCTGCCCATCCTCTCCGGCTCGGGCGGCGGCCTCGCCCCGGCTGAAGACGCCCGCGCCCTGCACCACGAAGCCGCCCGCCGCACCCTCATGCTGCTCGGCGGCCCGGACCTTCCGCTCACCGCCGCGCTCGAAACTCTGCTTCTCCATCGCGACGGCAACCTCAAAAACTGCGAGTCGCTGCTCGCCGAAATGCTTGCGACCCGCGACCAGTGGGGCGAGCTCATCCCGCTCACCGGCGCCCAGCTTACCGACCACTTTCTCGATACCGAAGTGCTGCCCCGGCTCGACCGCGCGCTCGATCTTGCCATCTGCCGCGCCCTCACCCGCCTCACCCAGATCGTCAGACCGTCCATCCTTTCACAACTATGTGAGCTTGCCGCTGAGATGGCTCGTTCCGAAGGCTACGAGGGCAATCCATCGCCGCTCTTGCTGTGCGCGAACAAGCGCCTGCCGCCTGAGGAAAAGGCCGCCCATCTCGATCACTGGCATGCCCTCATTTCTCTTCTCCTCACGAAGGCTGGAGATTTCCGGGCAGTCAAAGGAATCAACAAGAAAACACTTGAGTTCGTCATCGAAAAGCAGCACAAGCAGGAACTCATCGAGATCCTGGAAGAGCTACGACCGGACGACGCCCTGCGCGAAGCACTCTGCAACATCCGTTCCCTGCCGCCCGCGCAATATCCACGCGACCAGTGGCCCACCGCCAAGGCCCTCTTCCGCGTCCTCTCCCGCGCCCTGGTCGAGCTGCAATTCGTCTTCGCCGCCCGCGGCCAGGCCGACTTCACTGAAACCGCCCTCCAGGCCAGGTCAGCCCTCCTCCGCCCGGGCGCCCTCGACGACCTCCGCACCTCGCGCACCCTCAACCTGCAGCACCTCCTCGTCGACGAAGTGCAGGACACCTCTTCCAGCCAGTACGAGTTCCTCCAGCTCCTCACCCGGTCCTGGGACGGCGGCAGCCAGACCGTCTTCCTCGTCGGCGATCCCAAGCAATCCATCTACCTCTTCCGCCAGGCCCGCGTCGAGCGCTTCGTCCAGACCATGCACACCGGCCGCCTCGGCGACCTGCCCGTCGAGCCCCTCCACCTCACCGCCAACTTCCGCTCCCAAAGCCCCCTCGTCCAGGCCTTCAACACCACCTTCGAAGTCCTCTTCCCTTCGCAACCCGACCCCACCCGCCCGGAACTCGTCCCCTACCGCCAGGCCCACGCCATCCGGAGCAACACCAATCCCGGTGCCCCAGGTTCGGGGTCCCCGGCGATCGAACCTGATCGCTGGGGTGGAGATCTCGCTTCTGAGACCTGGGTTTCTACAAACCCACATGTTTCCGAACCGAGCCCATCTTCCCAAACCTGGCACTGCACCACCCTCCCCTACACCCCCGACCGCACCCTCTGCGCCGACCTGAAACGCACCCAGACTCGCCTAGACGCCGCCGAAATTCGCCGTCTCATCCTGGCCGAGCGCACCCGGAACCCCACCGCCACCCAGGCCGTGCTCGTCCGCAGCCGCGTCCACCTGATCGAAATCGTAGCCGCCCTCAAGCAATCCCCCGCCATCCCCTTTCGCGCGCTCAACATCGAGCCGCTCGGCGAGCGCCAGGAAATCCTCGATCTCCTCGCCCTCACCCGCGCCCTGCTCCACCCCGCCGACCGCACCGCCTGGCTCGCCCTGCTGCGCACCCCGTGGGTCGGCCTCACCCTCGCCGACCTCCACCTGCTAGCCGGCGCCGACGACCCCGCGCTCGCCGACATCCCCATCCTCAGCCTCCTGCAATCCCGCGGCGATCTCCTCACGCCAGACGCCATCGCCCGCCTCGAACCCTTCTGGCCCATCCTCAACGCCGCCCTCGGGCAGCGCACCCGCCAGCCGCTCGCCCGCACAATCGAGCGCACCTGGAGCAGCTTCAACGCACCCCTCTACGCCACGCCCGAGCAGCTCGAAAACACCGCCCGCTACCTCCAACTCGTCGACGAATTGCAAGCTCAGTCCGAAACCGGCCAGGGCAGCCTTGACCTGACCCTTCTCGCCGACCGTCTGGCCGTTCTCTACGCCACGCCAGCCCCTGTACCCGGCGCGGTCGATCTGGCCACCATCCACAGCAGCAAGGGCCTCGAGTGGGACGTCGTCTTCGTCCCCGCCCTCGGCGCGCTCGGCCGCAACACCCAGAGCCGCCTGCTCTCCTGGCTCGAAACCGACGGCTCGAGCGGAAACGATGACGATAGCATCGCCCGCGGCATCCTCGCGCCCATCCAAAGCAAGGGCAAGCCCGCCCAGCAGCTCAACGCCTGGATGAGCGGTGTGCAAGCCAACCGCGCCGCTGCCGAGCGCACCCGACTCTTCTACGTCGCCTGCACCCGCGCCCGCGAAGAGCTGCACCTTTTCGCCACCCTCACCCAAAAGGCCTCGGGCGAGCTAAGCCCCACCGCCAATACCCTGCTGCACGCCGCCTGGCCCGCCGCCCAGTCACACTTTGAGCCCGCGCCCGCCCTGCCCGAACCCGCCACGCTCGCCCTCGCCGCCTCCGCCGAACCCGACCCACCCCGCCTCATCCAACGCTTGCCCCCACCGGATATGGCTTCGCTTTCGTTTCCATTCCGCAGCGCAGCGGAGGAATCTGCAGTTTGGAGCCACGCGACACTCTACCCACGTCCCGAAGGCTCCTTCACCGCCCGCACCGTCGGCAACACCCTCCACGCCTTCCTGCAGCAACTCACCACCCACATAGCTTCGGGCACCCCAGCTCCCGCTCTCCTGAACGATCTCCCCACCTGGCAGCCCCGCATCCTCGCCGTGCTGCGCTCCTCCGGCATCGCTCCCAGCCAGGCGTTCACCCTGACGACCGGCATCCTTCGGGGCCTCACCAACACCCTCACCTCCCGCGAAGGCCTCTGGCTTCTGTCCTCTCACCCACAAGCCACCACCGAATCTGCCCTCACCCACACCAGCGAAGACGGCACCCCCCAGACCCTGCGCCTCGACCGCACCTTCCTCGCCGGCCCCACGCCCGGCACCCAAGGCACGACCCATCTCTGGATCATCGACTACAAAACCGCCACTCATGGCACAGGCAACCTGCGCGATTTCCTCGCCCAGGAAGAATCAAAGTATGCCTCCCAGCTGGCCGCCTACGCCACGCTTCTGGCCACGCAGGGCAAGCCAATCCGCACCGCCCTCTTCTATCCCATGCTCCCCCACCTGCACCTGCCGCAGCGGGAATAAGCAGCAACGAGCCAAGCGTCGCTCGACCAGCTGTCAGTGCCATACCGAATGTCTTCATCGTCCAGCGCACAGCACAAAGCCCAGCCATCCCGGCTGGGCCTTGTGCTTCGCTACTAACATGACTACGCCTTCATGAACTTCCGACGTGCTACCCCAAAGGCACCCAGGATGCCGGTGCCAAGCAGCACCAGGCTAGAGGGTTCCGGGGTCGCTGCGATCGTAAAATCTACCGGGATCGTCTCGGAAACACCGTCAGAGTCAACCAGGAACGCGTTATATCCACCCGCTCCATTCGAGAAGATATCCACGTTGAAGGAGGTATCCCCCATGGTGTCGGTAAACGCGAATCCCTTCGTGTCGACAAGGCTGCTCGATGTCGGAAAGAGCAGGTTGTCATTGCCGTTGAACATGCCAGGACCAATCAGACCTGTGATACCCGTGCCGGAGATACTGTTGATCGTGTAAGAACCATTGCTGTTGTTGCTGGCGACAAACGATCCCGAACCGTTGAAACCGCCTCCGGAACCAGTAGCAGTGAAATCGAACGTATCGGCATGAGCGAGCGCAGGAATCGCCATCGCACAGAGCAGGACAAAGGGAGAAACAAGCTTACGCAGCATAGAGGCCTCGGGGGAATACGATCTGAGCTTATAGAGGAAGTCTGGAAATGTCTACAACTTTCGTGCTAGCTGGCTTTCACCACCGCCCGCAGCCAAAACGGTCTAGATCACCGAGCTTTTGTGCCGCACATCCGCCCCGCGTACCCAGAAAATTACATCCTCGGCAATGTTCGTCGCATGATCCCCCACCCGCTCCAGGTTCCTGGCAATAATCAACGCATTCAGCGATTGCGGCGTCAGGTCCGGCTTCTCCCGAATCAAGTTGCTGAGCGAATAAAACGCTGCATCGTTCATCTCGTCCACCTCGTCGTCGAGCGTCAGCACCACCGTCGCCATCTCCGCATCCGCCTCGATAAACGATTGCAGCGCCTTCTTCACCATTGCCGAAGCCAGCGACGCCAGCCTGGGAATATCCACCGGCAGGTCGACGTTGGCGAACGCGCCCATTTCCTTCACCCTTACCGCGATGTTCACCGCCTGGTCGCCCACTCGCTCCAGGTCCGCGTTGATCCGGATCACCGACAGGATGAAGCGCAGGTCGATCGCCATCGGCTGTTCCATCGCCAGCAGGTCCAGCGCCATCTGGTCGATCTCCCGCTCCAGCCGGTTGATCCGCGGCTCGGCCCGAAACACCTGCTCGCAGATCGACAGGTCCCGCGTCCGATACGCCTCGATCGATCGCTGGATCGCCTGCTCGGCCATGCCGGCCATCTCGAGCAGCCGCTCCTTCAAATCATCCAGGTTCTGCTGAAATTTGATTCGCGACGCCATCAGCCGAACCTCCCCGTAATGTAGTCTTCCGTGCGCTTGTCGCTCGGATTCGTAAAGATCTTGTGCGTCGAGTCGAACTCCACCAGCTTGCCCATCAGGAAGAAGCCGGTATTTTCCGCCACCCGCGCCGCCTGCTGCATGTTGTGCGTCACAATTACGATCGTGTACTGCGACTTCAACTGAAAGATCAGGTCCTCGATCTTTGAAGTGGACACAGGATCGAGCGCGCTCGCAGGCTCATCCATCAGCAGCACTTCCGGGTCCACCGCAATCGCCCGCGCAATGCACATGCGCTGCTGCTGTCCGCCGCTCAGGCTCGCACCCGACTTCTTCTTCAAGTCGTCCTTCACCTCATCCCAAAGCGCCGCCGACTTCAGGCTGCGCTCCACCGTCTCATCCAGAATCTTCTTGTTGCGAAACCCGTTCAGCTTCAGCCCGCTGATGACATTGTCGTAAATCGACATCGTCGGGAACGGGTTGGGCCGCTGGAACACCATTCCCACACGGCGGCGAATCTCCACGGGCGAGACGTCGTTGTAGATATCTACCTCGCCCATCTTCACCGTGCCCGTCGCGCGCGCAATCGGGTTGGTCTCGTGCATCCGGTTCAGGCAGCGCACAAAGGTACTCTTGCCGCAGCCGCTCGGCCCAATCAGCGCCGTCGCATGGTTTGCGGGAATGTGCAGGTTGATATCCTGCAACGTGTGCGTCGTCCCATACCACGCGTTCAAGTTCTCTACCTGAATCCCGACACCCACTAATTGCCTCCCTTGAGCACGCCGCGGCTCGCATAAATGCGCACCAGCGTTACTGAAACCATGATCATCGCAATCAGCACCAGCGAACCCGCCCAGGCCAGCCGATGCTGCTCTTCGTAGGGTGAAATCGCATAGGTATAAATCTGCAGAGGCAGCGCCGCGATCGGCTGGTTCAACACCTCGCCCGGCAGGTGCCTGGCCGCCTTCAACGTATGGGGCAGCGCCGCGCTGAAAAACTGGTTGCCGAACGCCGTAAACAGCAGCGGGGCCGTCTCCCCCGCCACCCGCGCAAAGGCCAGCATGCAGCCCGTGATAATGCCCGGCGAAGCTGTCCGCAGCGCTACGGAAATCGTCGTCCGCCACTTCGGCACACCAAGCCCAAGCGCGGCTTCGCGAATGGAATGCGGCACCGTCGCCAGCATTTCTTCGGTCGTCCGCGTAATCGTCGGCACCATCATGATGGCCAGCACAATGCCGCCCGCATACGCCGAAAAGTGCCGGCCCTGCACCAGCAGCGCGAAGATCGCCATGCCCATCACGATCGAAGGCACACCATTCAGCACGTCCGCGGTAAACCGCACCGCGTTGCCCAGCAGCGTGCCCCTGCCGTACTCCGCCAGGTACACTCCAGCCGCAATCCCCACGGGAATTCCCATCAAACTCGCCAGCGCAAGCACCACGCCCGAGCCCACAATCGAGTTCGCCATGCCGCCGCCGCCTACGCCCTCGGGAGCCGGCAAGTGAATGAAGAAGTCCAGGCTCAGCGAGCTCGCCCCCTTGTACAGCAGGTAACCCAGGATCAGCAGCAGCGGCGCCACCACGAGCACCGTCGCCAGAACCGCAAGCCCCGAAACCAGCGTGTTCATTGTCTTGCGATACGCCGTGTTCGCCCGCATGCCCTTGCTTGAAAAATCCAGCGGCGCCCGCGGCTTCGGTGCCGGCGCAACGCTACCCGGCTGCATCGGCTTTACCGGCGGCACGATCCCTGCTGCTCCCATCGCACTCATCCTAGGCCACCGTTCCCGGCGCGCCGCGCGTCACCGCCCACACCAGCAGCCGCGCAATCGCATTCACCACAATCGTCACCAGAAACAGCGCAAGCCCAATCTCGATCAGCGCGCTGAGAGACAAGTCGGTCGTCGCCTCGCTGAACTCGTTCGCAATCACGCTGGCCAGCGTGTACCCGGGCGCAAACAGGCTATGCGGTATATCCACCTGGTTGCCGATCACCATGGTCACGGCCATCGTTTCGCCCAGCGCGCGGCCCAGGCCAAGAATCACCGCGCCCACAATGCCGATACGCGCATTGCGCAGTACGCCGACGCGGATCATCTCCCAGCGCGTCGCGCCCAGCGCCAGCACAGCCTCGCGCTGGTGGTTGGGCACGGCCAGCATGATGTCCCGGGTCAACGACGAGATGATCGGCAGAATCATGATCGCCAGGATGATGCTCGCGGTCAGCAGGCCCACGCCGAAGTTTGGTCCGTCGAACAGATGTGTCCAGCCAAAATACTTCGGCAGAAAGCTCCCCAGCTGATCTCGCACCAGCGGTACCAGTACAAAGATCGCCCACAGCCCGTAGACCACGCTGGGAATCGCAGCCAACAGTTCCGTCAAGAACGAGATCGGCGCCCGCAGCCGCCGCGGGCACAGCTCGGTGAGAAAGATAGCCACCCCAAGCGCCAGCGGCACCGCGATCAGCAGCGCCAGCAGCGAGCTCGCCAGGGTTCCAAAGATAAACGGCCACGCCCCAAAGCTGCCGTTCACCGGGTCCCAGTTGCGGCCTGCGAAAAACGCCAGCCCAAACGCATGCATGCTCAGCCGCGAACGCATCACCAGAATCGTCGCGATAAATGCCACGATGGCGAAAATGCTCAGCGCGCAGGCCAGCATCAGCGCAAAGAAGGCTCCATCGGCAAGCCCGCCGTTTCCCCGGCCCATCAAAAAGGTGCGGATGGGCGACGGCAGGATTGGCCCCGAAGGTGGCGCTTCCTGCACGGAAACCGGCACTTCCACGCGGGGTGCCGTGGTCATCGTCTTGGCTGCGTTGTCAAAAGTCATGCTGAAGGGTTCACCTTGCAAGGTTTCGGATGCGTAAGCCTGCACCTGCGTCAAAGCAGAAGGCCGCGCAGAGCTCGCCTCCCGAGCTCTGCGCACGGCCTTTACTTACTGCAGCGTACCGATCGCCTGGTGCACCCGGTCGGCAACCACCTTCGGCAGCGGCGCATACGTCATGCCCGAGGCCTCGCCTTCACCCTTGTCCAGCATCCAGTTCAGAAAGCCAACCAGCGCCTTGCCCTTGGCCGGATCCGCCGAATGCATCGGAATCAGCAGCCAGGTAAAGCTCGAAATCGGATACGAATCCGCACCCGGCGCATCCGTAATCGACACCCGGAAGTCCGCCGGCATGGACTTCACGTTCGCCGCCGCTGCCGTCACGCCGGCCGTCGAGGCCTTCACGAACTTGCCCGACGAATTGCGAATCGACCCGAACTTGATCTTGTTCTGCTCGGCGTAGATCAGCTCCACATAGCCGATCGAGAACGGCGTGTGCTCGACCAGCCCGGCCACACCGTCGTTACCCTTGCCGCCAATACCCGCGCCCGGCCACTTCACCGACGCTGCCGCGCCCACGTCCTTCTTCCATTCCGGGCTCACCTTGCTCAGATAGTCCGTAAAAATGTAGCTTGTGCCGCTGCCATCGGTCCTATGTACGGTCAGAATCTGCTTGTCCGGCAGGTTCACGCCGGGATTCTCGCGGGCAATGTACGGGTCGTTCCACTTGGTAATCTTGCCCAGATAAATGCCCGCGATCGCATCCTGCGAAAACTTGATTTCCGCATTCATGCCCGGAAGGTTATAGATCGGCACCACCGCGCCCAGCACAGTCGGAATCGCCAGCACCTTCACCTTGGCCTCGCCGATCTGCTGATCCGTCATGATCGCGTCGCTCGCGCCAAAATCCACCGTCCCCTCGGATACCTGGCGTATCCCCGCGCCCGAACCCACTGCCTGGTAGTTGATCTTTACTTCAGGATGCAGCTGGTTGAACTCCGTAAACCAGCGCGAGTAGATCGGGTTGGGAAACGTGGCGCCGGCACCGTTCAGGCTCTGCGCGGTTGCCGCCGTGGCGGTCAGGGCCAGAAGACCAGTTGCTATTACTTTCAAATTCAATTGCCACCTCGGAAAATTGTGCTGCCTCTACTTGTAAGTATCTACAGCGAGTCTGCTTTGCCATTGTTACGGGCACGTTACATCGCTGAAAAAACTGAAAGAATCAGGCTTCCACCGGCAGCGGATACAAAGCCTTGGGCAGCGTAAACACAAACCGGCTGCCCGCCCCCAGTTCGCTTTCCGCCCAGATCGCCCCACCCTGCGTCTGCACCATATGCCGTGCGATGGCCAGCCCTAGCCCGGTGCCGCCGCTCTCCCGCGACCGCGTCTTGTCCACCCGGTAGAAGCGCTCGAAAATACGGCTCAGATGCTCGCTCGGTATGCCCGCCCCAAAATCCTGCACACTGAACTCCACCGCTTCGTACGGTTCTTCCACCTCGCGCGCGCTCAGCACCACACGGGCATGCGTCTCGCCCTTCGGCTGCCCATACTTGATCGCATTCTCAATCAAGTTGCCGAGCACCTGCATCACCGCGTCCGTATCCGCGAACACCTGCGCGGCCGTAATCGGGCCCAGCTCGAGCGACGCCTCATTCTCCTGCACCAGCCCGCTCATCGCCCGCACCGCCTCGCGCACCAGCACGTTCGCCGGCACCGGCGCGGGATTCAGGTCTACCGCCGGCCGCTCTACCCGCGCCATCACCAGCAGGTCTTCGGTCAGCCGGTTCATGCGCGTCGCATTCTTCAAAATCGTTTCCAGAAACTCCCTGGCCTGCGCGCCCAGCGTTTCCCCGTCTTTCTGTTTCATATCCAGCAGCGTCTCCACGTACCCGGAAATCGAGGTCAGCGGCGTCCGCAGCTCGTGGCTCACATTGGCCACAAAGTCCCGCTGTGCCGCCTCCACTTCCTCAATCCGCGTCACATCGTGCAGCACCGCCACCGCCCCGCCCGCGGGCATGGGCGACGCGTTCACCTCGAAAATCCTCCCCGGCACCAGCGAAGTCGAACGCCGCACCTGCACCGCGCGCTCCGCCAGCGCCAGCCGCACACACTCCAGCACCTCCGGGTCGCGCACCGTCTGCACCAGCGCATGGCCTACCCGCACCGGGCCCCCCGGCCGGTTGCCGCTTGCACCCGGCATCAGCCTCTGCATCTTCTGGTTCGCCCACTGGATGCGTCCCGCCGCATCCACCGCCACGACGGCATCCTGCATGGAGTCCATCACCGACTCCAACTCTTCCCGATCCTCGTCCGCAGCCCGCAGCCGAAGCTGCACCCGCTCCGCAACTCTCTCCAGTTCCTGATGTGTCGTGTCGAACTCACGCATTTTTCCCGGAGAAACCGATTCTCCTGTGCCCGGCAAACCCCGCAGCGCAGAGTTCACCCGATTGGTTTCCGACCTCATGACGCCCAGAAACCCAATCCAGAACAGCGTCGACACCCCCAGTCCAGCCAGCAGTCCCAGCCATCGTGCCGAGGCAATGCCCGCCGCCACGTAGGTCACCAGCACCACGGCACCCAGGCAAATCGCAATCAACCCACCCAACGAAGCCCTGCGCATCCGTCAACCTCCCCCCACCAGCCCCGACAAGATCCGTGCCCCTATCCGTGCCATCCGTGCTAAGCCTTGGTACCGTCCTCTCCCGCAACTATCTTAGGAATCTCAAACCGGTACCCGGCCCCGCGCATCGTCTTCAGATAGCGCGGCGTCTCGGCATCTTCCTCTATCTTCTCCCGGATGCGCCGCACGTACACGTCCACACTGCGCGGCGTCACAAAGCGCGCATCGCCCCACACTGCATCCAGTAGATGATCCCGGCTGAACACCCGCCCAGGATGCCGGGCCAGGTAGTCCAGCAGCCGAAACTCTGTCGCCGTCGTCGTCACCAGCTCGCCCTTAACCCGCAGCTGCATGGCGCCCGCGTCGATCTCGATCTCCTCGAACTTCACCACGCTCGGCGTCGAAGGCCGCTCGAAGCGCCGCAACACGGCTTTCACCCGGGCCACCAGCTCCCGCGTCGCAAACGGCTTCGTAATGTAGTCGTCGGCCCCAAGCTCCAGCCCATGGACGCGGTCGTTTTCCGCCGCCCGCGCCGTCAAGAAGATGATCGGCACCACGCTCAACGACGGGTTCGCCCGCAGCCTCCGACAAAGGTCCAGCCCATCGCCCCCAGGCACCATGATGTCCAGCAGAAACAGCGCCGGCGGCTGTCGCTCTGCGTCCGACATGATCCCGCCGATCGCCAGGTATGGCCGCACCGTAAACCCAGCGCTTTCAAGGTGATAACGCACCAAACGCGAAATATCCGCATCGTCTTCCAGCACAAAAATCGTCTGACTCAAACGTTCCATCCTCGCTAGGGGATATCAACATACTCCGCAGTACGCGCATGAACGGGTAAACTGTCACACGGCGGTACACCCTAGCAGCCTATCCCACCCCCTCGCTCCCATTGCAAACAGATGATGAATCCTCGCCGGCACCTCACTCTCCCCGCTCCTCGACCGTCCTATCACTAAGCGAATCGCTGAGCGTAGAACACTCCCTGGCATTGCGTCCGGAACAATCCGAGGTCCTTCCATGAGCCAAATCGTCCTCCAGACCGTCCTCCAGACCGAGCATCCGCTGCCGGAGCAGGCCGCACCCGCCTTGAACCCTTCGGCCCTCATCCTCATCGTCGACGATGAAACCGTAGGCGTCGCCGTCCGCCGCATGCTTCTCGAGCGGGCCGGCTACCGCGTTCTCACCGCACTCGACGGCCCGGCCGGCCTCGAAGTCTTTGCCTCCCAGCCTGTTGAAGCCGTCGTGCTCGATTTCTCCATGCCCGGCATGAACGGCGGAGAAGTCGCGCAACACATGCGCGGGCTGAAACCGCACGTTCCCATCCTTCTACTTTCGGCCTATACCAGCCTCCCGCCCGAGGTGTCCGATCTCGTCGACATGTCGATGACCAAAGGCGAAGGAGCTCCGGCACTGCTCAAAAAGCTGGGCAGCCTCCTCGCCCCGGATGCATCTCAAAACCAGTGAACCTGCCGTAATCTGTCGTCCCGGGTTCGCCAGCATTTGTCCAGGGGAGCCGTCCTTGAACGCAGCACGATTCGACCGCATCCTCCGCCAGGTGCTTTTGGTACCGCTCTTTGCCCTTCTGGTCGGCGCATGCTTTCTCTACTGGCAGGTCCATCAGGCCAACGCTACGGTCGCCGATATCCAGCGTGCCGACGACCGCATCCAGCAAACCATCCACATCGAAAAGCTCATCGTCGATCAGGAATCCGGGCTGCGCGGCTACCAGACGACCCACGACCCCATCTTTCTCGAATCCTATCGGGCCTCTGAAGCCATCTTGCCCGGCGAGCTAAGCCGCCGCCGTGCCGAGGCCCGCAGCGACGACCGCCGCCGCGCCATCGACGGCCTCATCAACGCCTACGAAACCTGGCATACGAGCTTCGCCGTCCCCCTGATCGCCACCATCCAGGCAGGCGGCACCGCCAACGATGTACAGCTCAACCTCGCGGGCAAGCGCCAGATGGACGAAATACGCGCCCACATCGCCGGGCTCAACCGCTTCTCCGCCGACCGCCGCGACGAGTACACCGCTACCTGGCAGCACCGCACCCACAGCCTCACCGTGGCCATCCTCGTCACCGCCCTCGCGCTCGGCCTGCTCCTCGGTCTCTACACCCGCCAGCGCCTGCAGGACGTTTCCGCAGCTTTCCGCCAGTCCCACAACATCCTGCGCACACGCGCCGAGCAGGCCTTCCGGTCCGAGCAGCGTCTCCGCACCACCCTTCAATCCATCGGCGATGCCGTCGTTACCTGCGAGGCCACCGGCACCATCGAATCCATGAACGCCGTCGCGGAGCAGCTTACCGGATGGGCGGAGTCCGAAGCCCGCGGCAAGCCCCTCGAAGCCGTCTTCCACATCGTCGACGAAACCACCCGCGAGCCCATCGAAAATCCCGTCGCCAAGGTAAAACGCCTCAACCGCATCGTCGGCCTGGCGAACCACACCGTCCTCATCCGCCACGATGGCACCGAGCTTTTCATCGACGACTCCGGCGCTCCCATCCGCGACAAGAGCGGTCTGCTTACCGGCGTCGTGCTCGTCTTCCGCGACATCACCATGGCCAAGAAGTCCCGCGAAGCCCTCCTGGCGAACGAAAAGCTTGCCGTCGCCGGACGCCTCGCCGCCACCATCGCCCACGAAATCCACAATCCCCTCGACTCCGTCTCGAACCTCCTCTTCCTCATGGATGGTGAATCCACCCCCGAAGAGTCCACGCAGTTCCTCGCCCTCGCCCGCCAGGAAATCACCCGCGTCACCCAGATTTCGCGCGCCATGCTTTCGCTCTACCGCGAGTCGAAAGCGCCCGTCGCCATCGACCTCAAGGACATGCTCGAGTCCATCCTGCTGCTCATGGAGCGCCGCTTCACCACGCTAGGCGTCACCGTCGAAGCCGACCTGCCCCCGGATCTCATCATTCACGGCTTCCCCGCCGAGCTCCGCCAGGTGTTTACCAATCTCCTCACCAACGCCGCCGAAGCCTCCAGCCCTGCCCTACTCGCAATCCAGCCACCCGGCGTAGAAAGTCCAACCGCCATCATCCAGGTCACCGCCCAGCCCTGCCAGGCGCATCTCGGCCACGACGGTCTTCGCCGCGAAGCCGGTGCCCTCGTCTCCATCCACGACCACGGCCCCGGCATCCCCGAGTCCATTCGCGAAAACCTCTTCAAGCCTTTCTTCACCACCAAGGGCGAGCGCGGCACCGGCCTAGGTCTATGGGTCAGTCGAGGCATCATCACCAAGCACGGTGGAGCCCTCGATCTCATCAGCAGCACCGCCCCAGAAAACCACGGCACCACGCTCGAGGTCTACCTGGCCACGGACCCCGTCATCCATCCCGCCGGCGACTAGGCAAAGTGTCGGTTCAGAGAACGGCGTACTACGCCATTACCCCCGCACCCGCCAGGATGCCCACCGCAGTCTCTGCCGCCCGCCTGCAATCCTCTACCGATACATCCCGATGCGTCACAAACCTCACGGCCTCCGGTCCCACGGCACTCGCCACCACACCCTTTTCCTTCATCCGCGATACCACCCCCGCAGCATCTGCGACCGCAAAAATCACAATATTCGTCTGCACTCCTTCAAGATCGATCTGCACATAAGGCGCCACCGCTTCGGCCAGCACCCGCGCCTTCGCATGATCCTCCGCCAGCGCCGCTGGTCCTTCCTCAAGCGCCATCAATCCCGCCGCCGCCAGAATCCCTGCCTGCCGCATCCCGCCCCCCAGCGCCTTGCGATGCACCCGCGCGCCTTCGATCAACTCCCTCGACCCCACCAGCATCGACCCTACGGGCGCCCCCAGCCCCTTCGACAAACAGAACATCACCGAATCAAACCCTCGCGTAAGCTCCGCCACGCCCAGCCCCACCGCGCAAGCCGCATTAAACACCCGCGCTCCATCCAGGTGCACCGGCAGCCCGGCCTCCTTCGCCCCAGCCCATATCTCTTCGAGCACCGGCAGCGACGTCACCGTCCCTCCCGCCATATTGTGCGTGTTCTCGATACAGATCAGCCCCGTCTGCGCACGATAGTAGATCTTCGGCGCGATCGCCGCCCGAATCTTCGCCCACGTCATCACCCCACGCTCGCCCACCACCGTTCGCGCCTGGCAACCCGCGTACGAGGCCGTCATCGCCATCTCCCAATCCAGCACATGGCTGCGCGCCTCGCAGATCACTTCCTGCCCATGCTGGGTATGCAGCCGAATGGCAATCTGGTTGCCCATCGTGCCCGTCGGCACAAAGATGGCCGCCTCGCGCCCAAACACCTCGGCGGCCCGACGCTCCAGCCGGTTCACCGTCGGGTCTTCCCCATACACATCGTCCCCAACCTCAGCCTCAGCCATTGCACGCCGCATCGCCGCACCCGGCCGCGTCACCGTATCACTCCGCAAATCGATCATCAAGTCCATTGCCTTTCCTTGTCGTCATCCCGCAGGGATCTGCGGTTGCCTTTGCTGTTGCCTGTTCCAAAATCCGCGTCCATCCGCGTCCATCCGCAGTCGAGCCGCTCCCTACCCAGCCACGGGCGTCTCCAGCAACCGCCCAAACACCTCATTCGAAACCATCCTCCCCGCCCCCGTAAGCCTCACCCGATCCCCCACACACTCCACCAGTCCATCCATGTCGCAAAAATCCACCTCATCCGTCATCCTGCCAAACTCCCCCCGCAGCGCCCGCAGAGAGACGCCCTCAACCAGCCGCAGCCCAAGAAACAAAGCCTCCTCAAACGCCGCCCGCGCATCCACCCGCTCCACGTCCGCCGCCTGACCAGCCAGGTATTCTTCCATCGAATCACCATTCGCCCAGCGCACGCCACCCACTCCATCCCGCAGCATCGAGTGCGCATCCATCCCGAATCCCAGGTACGGCTTTCGCTCCCAATACTTGCGATTGTGCCTTGACTCACCCCCGCTCCGGGCAAAGTTCGAGATCTCGTACTGCCGCACACCGGCGCCCTCCAGCCACTCGCAACCCGCCGCATACCAGTCGCCCGTCTCATCGTCCTCGGGCAGCAGCGAAGCCCCGTAGCGCACACCACCCAGCAACTTCTCGCGCCCCAGCCGAGACCCCTCATCCACCTCGAGCATGTACAGACTCACATGCTCCACCCCGCTCTCCACCGCCTGGTCGACCGTATACCGCCACGAGTCGAGCGTCTGCCCCGGCAGCCCCACAATCAAATCCACCCCCACCCGTCCTACGCCAGCCGCCGCCATCCGCCGCAGTTCTTCCCTGCAACCAGCCCCCGTATGTGTCCGTCCTACGGCCGAGCATTCCGCATCCACAAAGCTTTGCACCCCAAAGCTGAGCCGGTTCACCCCGCAATCCAGCATCGCCTCCAGCATTGCGTCAGAAACCTGCCCCGGCGCACACTCCACCGTAATCTCCGCACCAGGCACCACCTGAAACTCCCCCCGCAGCGCATCCATCAACCCCGAAAACAACGCAGGCGAAAGCAGCGAAGGCGTCCCCCCGCCAAAGTAGATCGAATCCAACGGCTCCGGCATCCGCAGCCCCAACCCCGCGGCAAACCCCTGCTCTCCACGCACTTCCTCAATCACCCGCGCGCAATACGCCGCCATCCGCCCCTCGGCAAACACGCCCGAAGCGAAATTGCAGAAGCTGCACTTGGCCCTGCAAAACGGCACCGATACGTAAATCCCCAGCGTCTCCACCCCTCCATTCTCCCACGCCGCCATCATCTCCGATCCTTGTCTAAAGCCGTCAGCCTACAGCTCGCTGGCTCATAGCTCTCAAATCTGCTTTTTGTCTGAGGACAACCCAATCGCCACGAGCGGAACGAGCGAACGAACTAACAAACGAAGCCAACGCCCGCCCAGCGTCATCTAAACTCCTAATAGCCCAGATGACCACCCAAACAGCCGAGCCAAAAGCCAAGACCCAGCCCAAACCGGCACCCCCCAAGCCCGACGACGACGTAGTCGGCAAGGTCTACGACGCGCACCTCATGCGGCGCCTCATGCGCTATCTCGCGCCCTACAAGTTCCAGGTCGTCACCTCCTGCCTTGCCATCCTGCTCAAGGCCGTCGCCGATATCACCGGCCCGCTCTTCGTCGAAGTGGCCGTCGACACCTACTTCACCCCCGCCACGCATCTTTCCTGGCTCGAGCGCCACCTCGCCGGTCTCACCCGCCACCTCTCGCACGACCCCGTCACCGGCGTTACCCAGCTCGCCGCCCTCTACCTGGTCGCGCTCTGTCTTTCTTTCGGCCTCGAGTTCGTCCAGACCTACCAGATGCAGTGGACCGGCCAGAAGATCATGTTCGATCTCCGCCGCGAAATCTTCCGCCACATCCAGCTGCAGGATGTCGGCTTCTTCGACAAGAACCCCGTAGGCCGCCTCGTCACCCGCGTCACCTCCGACGTTGACGCGCTCAACGAAATGTTCACCTCGGGCGTCCTCGCCATCTTCGAGAACGTCGTCCTGCTCACCGCCATCATCGTGATCATGCTCGGCATGTCGTGGCCGCTCGCGCTGCTTACCCTGGCCGTCATCCCGCTCATCGTGCTGGTCACCCAGATTTTCCGCCGCAGCATCCGTTCCAGCTACCGCCGCCAGCGCGCCGCCACCGCCAAAATCAACGCCTTCACCCAGGAGTACGTCTCCGGCATGTCGGTCGTGCAGCTCTTCAACCGCGAGCGCCGCGCCTTCCAGGACTTCTCCGAAGTCAACTCCGAAAACAAGCAGGCCTGGACCGACGCCATCTTCGCCTACTCGCTCTACTACCCCATCGTCGAGTTCCTCTCGTCGCTCGCCATCGCTCTCGTCCTGTGGCAGGGCGGCCTGGCCATTTTCCATCACCTTGGCCTTGCCACCCCAAGCGGCTTCTTCCGCGGCGTCACCCTTGGCGTCCTCATCGCCTTCATCCAGTACGCGCAGCGTTTCTTCCGTCCCATCATGGAGCTGTCCGACAAATTCAACATCCTCCAGGCCGCCATGGCCGCCGCCGAACGCATCTTCAAGCTGCTCGACGAAGCCCCCGAAATCACCAGTCCCGCGCACCCCCTCACGCCCGCCCCCGAGGGCCCCAGCCACGGCCGCATCCAGTTCCAGAACGTCTGGTTTACCTATGAGCGCCTCACCGAAGACCAGCTCCACCACTTGAAGAATCTCGACCGTGGCGCCACTCCTGAACCATGGGTGGATCAAGTCGAATGGATCCTTAAAGGCGTCACCTTCGACATCCAACCCAACGAAACTGCCGCCATCGTAGGCCACACCGGCGCCGGCAAAACCACCATTACCGCCCTCATGATGCGTTTCTACGACATCCAGCGTGGCCAGATCCTGGTCGACGGCGAAGAGATCCGCACCCAGGACCTCCACCGTCTGCGCAGCCGTTTCGGCGTAGTCCTGCAAGACCCCTTCCTCTTCTCCGGCACCATCGCCGACAACATCCGGCTGGGCACCACTCGCATTACCGACCAGCGCCTCGAAGAAGCCGCCGATGAGGTCAACGTAGGCGACTTCATCCGCAGTCTCCCGCTTGCCTTTCTCGAGCCCGTGCGCGAGCGCGGTGCCGGCCTCTCCACCGGCCAGAAGCAGCTCATCAGCTTCGCCCGCGCTCTCGCCCACTCGCCCGGCATCCTCATCCTCGACGAAGCCACCAGCTCCGTCGATACCGAAACCGAGCACCGCGTCCGCACCGCCCTCAGCCGCATGATCACCGGTCGCACCTCGGTCCTTATCGCCCACCGTCTTAGCACCATCCAGTCCGCCGATACCATCCTTGTCATGCACAAGGGCACACTGCGCGAGCAGGGCACCCACCAGCAGCTCCTCGCGCAGCACGGCCTCTACTACAAGCTCTACCAGCTCCAGTACCAGGACCAGGAAGCCCTCGCCTCCTGACGCCCAGTAACCGCGCAGGGTACGAACGATCTTTACCTAAACGCATAAGAGACAACTAAATTGTCATCCTGAGCGTAGAAACGCGCGATTTCGGTGCGTTTCGCAGTCGAAGGACCTGTATTTCCCCAAGGATTGCTTCAGCTCTCCCTGGCAAAGCGCAGGTCCTTCGACTCCGTTTGCTTAAAGTACTCAGGAAGACAATGGACCGGGAATGAAGCGTCCAACACGGATTCAAATACAACCAAGCCGCCACAGCAATAAAGCTGGCGCATAGCTTATCGTGGAAGCAACCCCCTCCCCGGAGCCCACCCATGCGCCAACTCCTGCCGGCACTCCTGCTCCTCATCCTCGGCTGCGCGCCGGGCGACTTCTCCCCGGCCAGTCCTCAGACCGCCGGCGTAGCCGCCTCGCCCCCCTACCACGCCTACGGCGACTCCATCACCGCCGGCTACGGCCTCGCCGATCCCGCCGCCACCGAGTACGCCGTCCTCCTCGCCCAGGCCAAAACCCTCTTCCTCAACAACCACGCCATTTCCGGCGACCAGGCCTGCGACATCCCCACCCGCCAGATCTTCCCCAACGCCGACAGCCCTTCCACCGCCACCAGGACCGTCTACACCGTCCTGATCGGCACCAACGACGCTAACGCGAAAGGTGCCGGCCCCTACGAAGCCGTCTTCAATCTCTGCCACCAGGCCACTCTCGCCTGGCTCGCCACACCCCTCCAGTCCAAGGTCCTCGCCTCCGCTGCCGTCACCTCCGGCCCCACCCACATCGAAGCTTCCTCCAACTACAACGCCGTCACCACCGACGCCGCCCAGGCCACCCTCACCTTCACCTTCAGCCGCGCCACCCCCGGCCCCGTCTACCTCTGGTACCGCATCGCCGACGACAATTTCGGCACCTTCACCTACGCCCTCGACGCCGGCCAACCCGGTGCCCTCCACGGTGCCACCGTCACCGACACCGCGCCCGCCATCTCCACCCACAACGGCAGCACCAGTTCGCTCGCCCTTCTCCGTATCCCTGCTGTCCCCGCCGGCCCTCACACCCTGCTCCTCACCCAGACCAGCAGCGGCGTCTCCGGCATGGGCATCGTCGCCATCGGCATGCCATCCTCCACCCTCCTCGTCGGCTCACCCCGCGTCCTCGCCGGCACCGTGCCTCCGCAGCTCATCGGCAGCGGCGCCCCCTGCGACACGACCCCCGCCATCTGCCAGGCCTATACCAACGACATCCTCGCCAACGCCGCCCTGCTCGCCGGCGATGGCCTCGACATCGAAATCTTCACTGCCGGCAAATACATGACCGCCACCTCAGCCGACCTTTCCGACGCCCTCCATCCCAACGTCCTCGGCCACAAGGAAATCCTCCACGCCATCACCGACATCTACTGAACAGCCGTCTAGGCCGTAATCGACCCTTGTTGTCATTGCCGAAGGCAATCTGCGGTTGCTTCTAGCCTTTGCCGAAATCTGCCAAGGAACCCGTGCCCCCCGACCCAGCCGACATCGCCCTCTTCAAGCACCTCACCGAAACCACACTGCCCGCGCTCGCCGCCCGGCACAAGTGGCCCATCCGCCTCGACCACTGCTTCAAGCGCATCTGCCTCGACCACGCCTTTGCGGACACCTGGTACAACCACTGCAAGCGCCCCGCCGAGCGCCACATCGCCCCTGAGCCGCTAGCCCGCGCCACAGCCTGCGCCCGGCAGATCGCCGCCGAAGGCCTGCCCACCCTCAACCGCCTCAACCACGCCAGCCTGGGCTACCGCGGCAAACTTCGCATTCAGCCAGGCTAGAAGCATTCTTGTTGTCATCCCGAAGGGATCTGAGTTTGCCCTTGCCTCTTGTTGTCATCCCGAAGGGATCTGCGGTTGCCCTTGCGGTTGTTCTTCCTCCACACCGTCACCCAATCCGCTCTAAACTAACCTCATCGCCACCCCGCCCAACCCGCACCTTTTCCTCTCCGCCGGCGAGGCCTCCGGCGACCTCTACGGCGCGCAACTCATCCACGCCCTCCGCCACGCACTCCCCACCGCCGCCTTCTCCGGCCTCGGCGGCGCCCTCATGCAGCAGGCCGGCCAGCAGCGCATCGTGCGTGCCGAAGACGTCGCCCACATGGGCATCACCGAAGTCCTCCGCCACGCCCCCAACATCTTCGCCCAGTACCGCAAACTCGTCCGCCACATTGAAAGCACAAAGCCGCAAGCCGCCGTCCTCATCGACTTCCCCGACGTCAACTTCCGCCTCGCCAAACACTGCAAGCGCCTCGGCATCCCCGTCCTCTGGTTCGTCTCCCCCCAGCTCTGGGCCTGGAAGCAGAGCCGTCTCCGCTGGGTCCAGCAGCGCGTCGCGAAGATGCTCGTCATCTTCCCCTTTGAAGAGCGTTTCTACCGCAAGCGCCAGGTCGACGCCCAATTCGTAGGCCACCCCCTGGCTTACCTGCCCCTGCCCACCATCTCCCGCGAAGCCTTCGCCGCCCACAACAATCTCGACCCCGCCAAGCCGTGGATCGCGCTGCTGCCCGGCTCCCGCTGGCGCGAGATCGAGCGCAACCTCCCCACCATGATCGAGATGGCCTGCCGCCACCCCCGCGACGTAGAGTATCTCCTCCCTATCGCTTCCACGATCGACCGAGCCCGCCTCGCCGACTTCACCGCCGGCTGGATCACCCACTACCCCAACACCGACCCCGCCATCCCGCTCCCCTACATCCACCTCGTAGGCGGTCCGGAAGCCGCCCGCGAAGCCCTGCACCATGCCCGCGCCTCGG
This sequence comes from uncultured Granulicella sp., assembly GCA_964282835.1. GTDB lineage: Bacteria > Acidobacteriota > Terriglobia > Terriglobales > Acidobacteriaceae > Edaphobacter. Next base: position 1,535,997 of record OZ196157.1, on the reverse strand, counting down.
TCGTCGCCAGCGGCACCGCCACCGTGCAGGCCGCGCTTATCGGCAATCCCTTCGTCGTCGTCTACCGCGTCTCCGCCCTCACCTTCAAGCTCGCCAAACAGCTCATCTGGTACCCCGAAGAAATCTGGCCCGCCGCCACGCCCGGCTACACCGATAGCGAAGGCAATCTCCCCATCGCCATGCCCAACCTCATCGCCGGCCGCCGCATCGTCCCCGAGCTCCTCCAGGCCAGCTTCAACCCCGACACCCTCAGCCGCACCCTCGAACCCCTGCTCAACGAAACGCCGACCCGCCAGCGCCAGCTCGCCGACCTCGCCGCACTCCGCCAGCTCCTCATCACCAAAGGGCCGCCTCCCATCGACCAGGTGCGCGATGCCGTCCTGAGTCATCTGGCCCTGTCCACCATAGCCGGCTATGCCAATTAGCAGCGGCTGCAGCAATTCCTTGTTGTCATCCCGAAGGGATCTGCGGTTGCACTTACGGCTGATCTTCCTCTACACCAAGGAATCCGCCCCTGAACCTTCTCAACGCCTCTTCTTAACTCCTTTTCAACGCCTCCCTTACGCCTTGTTTACGTCCGGGCATCCTACCCTTACATAGCCGCACACCACGCCCTGTGGCAAATCACAGGATGCCTGGCGCATAACCCGCGCGGCCGAAGGCTGAACCATGATCACCGTTGCACGCACCACCCTGCTTCTTTCCGTCCTTGCCTCCACCGCTTTCCTGCCCACTCCGCAGCTCGAAGCCCAGAAAACCGCCGACCCCCAGCCGGCCGTCTCCGCCCCACAACCCGACACGCCCGCCGCCGAGCCACTCCACGGCAACTTCTTCCATCGCCTCGTCGGCTACTATCGCGGTGACTGGAACGGCACCCTGCCCTCCGGCCCCGTGCAGGCGCGCCGCGCCCTTGACGCCCCACTGGATTCGCCTCCCTTTCCCTCGGCCGACTGGGGCTACGGCGGCTCCCCGCTCATCGGCACCCCCGACGGAAACGTCTACCCGCTCATGACCGCGCTGCACAAGGAAAATTCCCGCACCAAGATCTACGGCTGGGTCGCCGTCAGCGGCAACTACAGCTCCTCCACCTTCAACAGCTTTCCCGTGTCCTACGACATCTTTCCCAAAACCGTCGAGCTCAATCAGGCCGTTATCTACCTCGAGCGCCTGCCCAACACCGTCCAGAACACCCACTTCGACTTCGGTTACCACCTTACCGGCTTCTTTGGCATCGACTACCGCTTCACCACCGCCAAGGACTATCTCTCGCAGCAGCTCCTGCAAAAGAACCGCCGCTACGGCTTCGACCCCGTGCTCGAGTACGCCGACCTCTACTTTCCCGTCGCCTCCGGCCTCAACGTCCGCATCGGCCGCTTTCTTTCCGTGCCCGGCATCGAAGCCCAGCTCGCGCCCAACAACTACAACATGACCCACTCGCTGCTCTATACCATCGACCCCTTTACCGATACCGGAGCCATCGCCACCCTCAAGCTCAACAAGCAGATCGGCATTCAGCTCGGCGTCTCCGCCGGCCACGACGTCGCCATCTGGTCCGACGACCGCAAGGCCTCGCTAATCGCCTGCTTCGACGCCTCCACCGCGTCCAATCACGACAACTTCTATCTCTGCGCCAACGGCATCAACAACGGCAAATACGCCTACAACAACCTGCAGGATTACGACGGCACCTGGTACCACCGCTTCAACGCCAAGTGGCACTCCGCCACAGAGGCCTGGTACATGTACGAGCGCCAGGTGCCCAACGTTGCCGGCAACGTCGCCAATCCCATCACACCCGAGATCGGCGCTAACGGAGCCCAGTGCCAGGCCGGCCAGCTCACCTGCAACGCTCCTGAATACGCCGTCGTCAACTACATCAATCGCGAAGTCAACCCCAAGCTGATGGTCGGCTTCCGCTCGGACTTCCTCGACGACAAAAAAGGCCAGCGCACCGGCATCGCCACCAAGTACACCGAGAACACCCTGTACGCGACCAAGTACATCGGCAACACCATCCTCTTCCGCCCCGAAGTCCGCTTCGACCACTCCTGGGACAAACGCGGCTACGACAACGGCACCGCCCGCAACCAGTTCTTCATAGGTGGCGACCTCATCTACAAGTTCTAAACCAAGAACCGCAGATCCCTTCGGGATGACAACAAACAGGCTGTCAGCTTACAGCCGAGCAGCTCAAAGCTCCCGCGTCATAGCCTCGCGATCCGCGTTCATCCGCGTCAATCCGCGGTAGACCGCCTCTCCAACCCCACCCAAACTCCCTTCGCCGGCCGCAGACTAGCGGCCGGCTTCACCTTGATCGCCGGCCCGTTCGCCGCAACCCGCCAATCCCGAAACACCCCGGCCAACGCCAGCGTCCCTTCCATCCACGCCAGCCCTTCGGCAATGCACTGCCTCGACCCACCGGCAAACGGAAAGTAAGCATACCGCGGCCGCCCGGCCTTCGCCTCCCCCAAAAACCGTTCCGGATCGAACCTCTCCGGCTCGTCCCAGAACCGGGGATCACGATGCACTGCACACTGCGGCGCCAGCAGCGTAGCTCCCACCGGCACGGTGAATCCGGCAATCTCATACTCTTCCGCACACGTCCGCCCGGTCACCCAGACCGGCGGATACAGCCGCATCGTCTCCGCAAAGACCGCATACGCATACGCCAGCTTCGCAAAGTCCGCAGCCGTCGGCACCCTGTCCCCCAGCACCTCCTTGGCCTCGGCCGCCAGCCGTTCCTGCACCTCCGCGTGCCGGCCCAGCAGGTCGATCGCAAAGCTCAGCGCATTCGCCGTCGTCTCATGCCCCGCCAGGATGATCGTCACGCACTCATCATGCAGCTGCTGGTCGGTCATTCCAGAACCATCGTCGGTCGCGCCCAGCAGCATCGAAAGCAGATCCCCGCGGTCGCGCCCATCTGCCCGCCGCTCCGCAATCATCCCGTAGATCATCCCATCCAGAAACACCTTGCCCCGCCGCAGCCGGTTCATCGCCGGCAGCGGCAGCCGTTCGATCGCTTTCTGAAACGGCAGAAACGAAAGCGGCACATAGCTCATAAATCCGTCCACCGCCTCCGCCACCGCATTCACATCGTCCAGTTCATCCAGGTCGAACAGGCACTTGCCCACGATGCGCAGCGCCAGCTCCAGCATCTCCGGATACAGATCTACCCGCGCCCCCGGCTTCCACTTCGCCGTCATCGCCACGGTCTTTTCGCCGATCACCGCCCCATACCCGGCAATCCGGTCGCGCAGAAACGCCGGCTGCGCCAGCCTTCGCTGCCGCATGTGCATCGGCTCTTCGCTCGTCAGCAGTCCATGCCCGAGCACGTCGCGCGCCTTCTGCATCACCAGGTTCCGATGGTGATGTCCCGCATCCTTCAAAAAGTAATCTGCAATCAGGTCCGGATGGTTCACCTGGTAAATCGTTCGCCCCAGCACCTTGTAGCTCACCAGGTCGCCATACTCCCGGGCCGCCGCCACCACAAACTCCAGCCCATGCGCCGCCCGCTTGCCGCGTAGCGCATCCCGCCACACTCTCGGCCCCGCCGGCCGTCCATCCCGCCCCGCCCTGATGTCCAAAGCAATGCCCATGGCCCATGCTAAACCGCCCGGCCGGCAAGTCGCGGAGTCCCAAGGAACTCCGCGGTTGCTCTTGCCGTCGGCCCTTTGTTGTCATTCCCGAAGGGAATCTGCTGTTGCCCTTGCCTCTTGTTGTCATTCCCGAAGTGAATCTGCGGTTGTTCTTGCCCTTTCACCTTTCCCTGTAAACTACCCCAAACCCTTCACCCGCGGAGCCCCACCCATGAAGCTCGCCCTGTCCCTCGCGACATTCCTCAGCCTCGCCACCCTCCCACTGGCCGCCCAGGCCGACCCCAGCCTGCTCGCCATGTACAAGCAGATTCACGCCCACCCCGAGCTGTCGCACCACGAAGAAGCCACCTCCGCCCTGCTCGCCCAGGGCCTCCGCCAGGCCGGCTACACCGTCACCGATCATGTCGGTCTCTACCCCGATGGCACCCACGCCTTCGGAGTCGTCGGCATCCTCAAAAATGGCCCCGGCCCCACCCTCCTCGTGCGCGGCGACATGGATGCCCTTCCCATCGTCGAAGAAACCGGCGTAGCCTACGCCAGCCACGTCACCAGCAAGAACGCAGACGGCCAGACCGTCGGCGTGATGCATGCCTGCGGCCACGACGTCCACACCACGGTCCTGCTCGGCACCGCCCGCGCCCTGGCCGCCGGCAAACAAGCCTGGCACGGCACCCTCATGATCGTCGGCCAGCCGTCAGAAGAAACCATCGACGGCGCCAAGGCCATGCTCGCCGACCACCTCTACGAGCGGTTCGGCCGCCCCGACAAAATTGTCGGCCTGCACGACACCAACACTCACGCCGCTGGCACCGTAGGCCTAAGCGCCGGCCCCGCCATGGCCTCCAGCACGTCCATCGACGTCACCATCTTCGGCGTCGGCGCCCACGGCTCCACCCCCAACCTCGGCAAAGACCCCATCCTCATGGCCGCCGAATACATCTCCCAGCTCCAGACCATCGTAAGCCGCGAAGAAGACCCGCGCGACCCCTCCGTCGTCACCGTCGGCTCCATCCATGGCGGCACCAAGCGCAACATCATCCCCGATTCCGTCAAGCTCGAGCTCACCACCCGCGCCTTCTCCGACCGCTCCCGCCAGGTCGTCATCGACGGCCTCCGCAACATGGCCGCCGGCCTCGCCACCAGCTACAACCTGCCCCCGCAAAAGGCTCCGCGCGTCGACGTTCTCGAAGCCGAATCCACCCCCGTCACCTTCAACGACCCAGCCCAGGCCGCCCAGGTCCGCGCCGTCCTCGTCAGCACCCTCGGCGCCGCCAACGTCTTCGACGACCAGCAGGTCATGGGCTCTGAAGACGTAGGCATTTTCTCGCTGAATCATCAGATCCCGCTCACCTACTTCTGGCTCGGCGCCATGTACCCCGACCGCTTCGCCGCCGCCCAGGCCGCCGGCAAACCCCTTCCCGGCCCCCATACCAGCCGCTTCGAACCCGACCCCGAACCCACCCTCGCCACCGGCGTCAAAACCCTCACCGCCGCCGCCACCGCCCTGCTCCAGTGACTGCGAGCAATACTCTTTGTTGTCATCCCGCAGGGATCTGCTTTGTTCTAACCTCGCCAGGTACCCCACATCTCCCTTTTGAGATGTGGCGTTTCTGTCTGTCGCAGGCATCAAGCCCTCTAGCAAGCCAAAACAGAAACATACTCGGAGTTTCTGTCCGCCAACTCATCAGATCGGCTTCGGACAATCTCCCCTCTTCCAACCACACCTGCGTGTGCGTATCGAGTAGCAAACCACTCGTCATGCTGCTTTGTGCGGCTTGGCCTTCTCGTTTTCAGCCGCCTCATCCAGGGCACGAAGTCTCAGCACCTGTTCATACACAGGTTGAGTCAGGTCGATGCGCGGGTCAAGATCGATATACATCTGCGATCCCTTGGCATACTCCCGCATGAAGTCCTCTTTCGTAAAGCTCTCGGACTCAACATGTCCACATCCGGCTGCGTCATCGTTCGATGGTTCCATCGTCATCTCACCCTCCTGCGGCAAGCTTATCTAATTGGCGGCCTGACGCGGTGCCCTCAAGCAAGATGCCTATCGCCGGTGTCCTGCTTGGAACTACTTCCCCGACCCGAACTTCAACTCAAACCAGACCAGGTGCAGCGGTCCCTTGCCAGCGTTCTCGAGCGAAGCCAACCCTCCGTCCACCGGCACAATCTTTATCCCAACGGAAGACACCTGCTTCCCGACCCGCACTGGCCCACCCTCCGCCACATACACCACCCCAGGCCAGGCCTCGCCGTGCATCGCCTCCTTTGCCCCCGCAGCCAGCCGCACATCCACCACGCGCACTTCGGCATTCTCCAGCAGCACGGTCTCACCCGGAACAGCAGCCTCCGTCCCCGGCGCAGCAGCCTTCCACCCCGCCAGCCCACAGCCCGGATGCTTAAATTCCACCCGAATCGCATGGAACGGCACGTCCCCGGTATTGGTCGTATAGTGCGGGCCTTCCGGCTGGATCGCCCGCACCTCCGGCTTGAAGTTCGGGTCCGTCTCATGGCTGCGATGCACCTTGCCATCGGCCGAGTCGTACGTCCCCGCGCCCGAACGCTCGATATACATCGCCGAGGGCAGCCGATGCGTATGCACCGCCTCCCGCGTCCCCGGCTGCGAGTGCACATCCAGCACCCGCACATCCGCATCCTCAAACAGCACCGTATGGTTCGCCGGAGCCGCCACCACCGCATCGTCTGCCGCCTGCGGTAACGTCCTGCACTCCTGCCCGCGTCCCCACCCGGCCAGACCAGCCACCAATCCCAGCACCCCAAGCACCCGCTTCATCCCAGTCACCATGGCAACGTTATACCGCAATCGCAACCTCAAACACCGCAACCGGCATCCACGCCCAAAATCCTGTCAAGCCCCCTTATGTCCTAAGTCGTTCATTGCATTACGAATAAAGTTGGCGTGTTTACCCACCGCAAAGGCGTATCCTTAATACAGAGTAAGCTCCTATGCACGGTCGCCTTTTTGATCCTCGGCGCAAACGCAATGGAATGAAGAGTTTGGCTCCAAGTCGTTCAGAATGAAGATTCTGCCTATACGGAACTCCACATCTCGTCTGTTTTGAATATTTTACGCAACAAACCACGGGAGGGGGCCAGTCCCCAACCAGCAAGGAGAACCAGCACCGATGACGTTCCCGCACATCCTCCGCTATACCGTCGCCGCTGTCCTCCTCGCCGGCGTTAGCACGCTTGCAGCCCAAAGTCCCGCTCAGGCGCCCGAGTCCAAAGCACCCGGCCGCATCGTCCTCGTCCTGCCCTTCGACAACCGTTCCGGCAACCCGTCCCTCGCCTGGGTCGGCGATTCCTTCCCCGACACGCTCAACCAGCGGCTAAGCTCCGCCGGCTACCAGCCCGTTACCCGCGACGATCGCCAGTATGCCCTCGACCATCTAGGCCTGCCGCCCGATTTCCGCCCCACTCGTGCCACCACCATCCGCATCGCGCAGAACCTCGATGCCGATTACGTCGTCGTCGGCAGCTTCAACTTGCAGAACAATCGCCTCCAGGTCCAGGCTCAGGTGCTCGCCGTCAACAACCTTCGCCTGTCCACGCCGCTACAGGATTCCGCCGAGCTCCCTCGCCTGCTCGACGTAGAAAACGCCATCGCCTGGAAGGTCGCCCGCCAGATCGACCCCAAATTTCCCGTCGCCGAGCAGACTTTCCTCGCCGCCTCCGCCGGCGTCCAGCTTTCGTCATTTGAAAACTACATCCGCGGCACCGACAACACCAACTCCACCGAGCGCGTCCGCCGCCTCGAAGCTGCCGTCAAAGAGTCCCCCAGCTACGCCGAAGCCGACCTCGCCCTCGGTAAGGAGCTCTACGCCGGCCGCGAGTATGACCAGGCCGCCGCCGCGCTCGCCCGCGTGCCCCGCACCGATCGCCTCGCCCTCGAAGCCAACTTCTACATCGGCCTCGCCCGCTTCAACGAAGCCAAGTATGCCGACGCCGAAAATGCTTTCTCCTTCGTGGCAGCCCGCCTGCCGCTTGCCGAAGTCGTCAACGACGTAGGTGTTGCCGCTGCCCGCCAGGGCAAGGACGCCGGCCCCGTTCTGCAGCGCGCCTCGAACGCCGACCCCAACGACCCCGACTACCACTACAACGTAGCCGTCGCCCACTACAAGCAGAACGATCTAGCCGGCGCCATCCGCGAGGCCGATCTCGCCCTCAAGCTCCGCCCCAAAGATAATGAAGCTACTCAGCTCCGCGCCGAAGCCGCCGCCGGCCGCCCCTACAACCCGGCGGGCGGCGTCAACAACACAGGCTTCCAACCGGTAGAGCGCATCCGCCGCACCTACTCCGAGGTTTCCTTCCGCCAGGCTGCCGCCCAGCTGGACGAAGTGCGCGCCATGCGGCTCGCCACCCTGCCGCCCGAAAAGCAGGCCGCCGAATACCTCCAGCAGGGCCGCGACTACCTCGCCCAGGGCTTGCTGCCCGAAGCCGAAACCGAGTTCCACGCCGCCCTTACCGCCGACCCGCGTTCCGCCGCCGCCCACGCCGGCCTCGCCCAGGTACGCGAGCAAAGCGGCAACGTCTCTGAAGCCCGCAGCGAAGCCCAGACCTCGCTTCAGCTTGCGAAGAACATCGACGCCTTCCTCATCCTTGCCCGCATCGAGCTCTCCGCCAACAACCTGCCGGCCTCCGCCCTCGACGTCAAGTTCGCCCTGCAACTCGACCCCTCAAATGGCTCCGCCCAGGGCATGCGCACCGCCCTCGCCGGCCGCGGACAGGCCATCCCGTGATGGATTTTGAATCCCTGTTCGCCGCGCTCCTGCTCAACCCCGACCTGCTCGTCCTCCTCCTCATCGCCGGCGTGCTTCTCATCTACGCGGAGTTCAATCTGCCGGGCACCGTCGTTCCCGGCGCGCTGGGCATGCTCGCCATTCTCATTGCCCTGTTCGGCCTCAGCCGTATGCGCATCTCGCACGCCGCCGTCGCGCTTCTGCTTATCGGCGTCACGGTCATGCTGCTGGAGCTCAAAGCACCCAGTCACGGCGTCCTCGGCCTCGCCGGCACGGCCCTGCTCGTCTGGGGTCTGGCCACGCTGGTCATCGCACCCGACCCCGTCCATGTTGCCACCGCGCTCGCTGCCGGCGTCGCCTTTGGCGGCATCACTCTTACCCTGGCCTTCATCGCGCTGCGCGCCCGGCGCAACAAGCTTTTGCTCGGCCCGCAGGCCATGCTCGGCAAGCTGGCGGTCGCGCGTACGCCGCTCGCCCCTTCCGGTCAGGTGGAAATCCGCGGCGAGCTCTGGCAGGCCACCCTTGCCCCCGGCGGAGCGGCCTTCGCCGCGCCCGGCACCCATCTGGTCGTCGGCGCCATCGACGGCCTTCACCTCCAGGTCTCCCCCGCCGCCAGGTAGCTTGCGGAGTAGACTGGAGCAAGCAGCACTTTTGCCGATTTCAGGAGTCTGTACCACATGATTAAAGCTCTCAGCCGACGGCTGGCCTTCGCCGTCAGCCTCGCGTCCCTCGCCGCCGCCATCGTCCCCGCCGCTCACGCACAGGACACGCCCAACCCGCACCCGGAGCTCGACCGCATCCTCGACCGCCTGGACTTTGGCGTCAGCGGGGCCGGCCAGTTCACTACCAATACCAGCGGCGTCGGTGAAAACGGCGAGCCCGTCGCGCTCGAACCAAGCAACACCCTGGGCGTCCTTTTCCAGATTCGCTACATTCAGTCGCCGTTAGTTGGCGCCGAGTTCAACGTGGCCTATGCCCGCTATACCCAGAACTTCACCTTCACCGCCGTCGTTCCCGGCACCACGGCCCAGGAAATCCTAGCCGTCCAGAACAACGCGCTCGAGGCTACGTTCGGCTACGTCGTGCACACCCCGCGCATGTATTACGGGGTGCAGCCCTTCGCCTCGGCCGGCTTCGGCACCATCGATTTCCGCCCCACCAAGGGCGGCGGCGAAGGCACCACAAGCCAGGCCCGCGCGGCCTACTACTACAACGTCGGCGCGGAATCCACCTTCTTCGGCCCACACTACGGTCTGCGCGCCTCGTTCCGCCAGCTTTTTGCCAACGCTCCAGACTTCCAGGAAACCTATCTGCGCGACCACAAACACGCCGTAACCTCTGAGCCCACTTTCGGCTTCTTCGTCCGCTTCTAGTTTCTTTGTTGTTATTCCCGCAGGATCGCACTTACTCTCATTTCCGAGGGGAATTTGCGGTTGTCCTTGCCGTTGCCCGTTCTTAGACCATCAACCATCCACCCGCACCCGCCGCTCGAAAGTACGCCATGTCCTTCCTCTCAGCCCCGCTGCTCATCCTCGCCGTCATCATCGTGCTCTACATCTACAGCTCCATCAACATCCTCAAGGAGTACGAGCGAGCCGTCGTCTTCCGCCTCGGCCGCGTCGCCAAAGATTCTTCCGGCCCCGGCGTCATCTTCGTCTTCCGCCCCATCTACCAGATCGTCCGCGTTTCGCTCCGTCAGGAAGCCATGGAGGTGCCGCCGCAGGACATCATCACCCGCGACAACGTCACCCTCAAGGTCAATGCCGTCATCACCCTGCGCGTCGTAGACCCCACCAAGGCCGTGATCGAGGTCGCCAATTACGTTTACCAGACCTCGCAGTTCGCCCAGACGACCTTGCGCTCCGTGCTTGGCGAAGTCGATCTCGACCAACTGCTGGCGCATCGCGAAACCCTCAATACCCGCATCCAGACCATCATCGACGGCCACACCGCGCCTTTCGGCGTCAAGGTGGTTTCGGTTGAGGTCAAGCAGGTCGACATGCCCGAAACCATGCTCCGCGCCATGGCCAAGCAGGCCGAAGCCGAGCGCGAGCGCCGGGCCAAGATCATCCATGCCGAAGGCGAGTTCGACGCCGCCCGCAAGCTCGTCGATGCCGCCGCCCTGATGGCCACCGAACCCATGACCCTGCAGCTGCGCTACCTGCAGACCCTGACCGAAATCGGCGTCGAAAAGAACACGACCATCGTCTTTCCGCTCCCGATGGAACTGATGAACCTGCTCAACAAGACGCTTACCAGGCCTGCCGTACCAAGCTCGGCACCCGCAAACGCACCGCCGCCCGAAGCTGAGGGGTAAAATCATCCCGTGAACTCCCTGCTCGACAACGACCGCGACGAAGATATCGACGACCGCTACGCAGCCCGTCGCAGCAGCGCGCGCGGCCAGGATCGCGAGATCACGCTCGGCACCACCATGATTCTCGGCATCTTCTTCGCGCTCGCCGTTTTTGCGGCCGTGTTCTTCGGCTTCGGCTATTCGATGGGTGCCAAACACGCCATCGCGACCTCCGGTCCTGTCGGCGGTACAAACGGCGGCACCTCGTTCAACACCTTCAAGCCCGCGCCGGGCAGTCCGCTCAACGGTCCCGCGACCAGGCCTGGCGTACCCGATCCCACAACGGCCGCGTTCATCACGCCCGCAGCGCAGCCCACCAAAGCCGCGACCAAGGTAGCAGCCGCGGATGCAGCCGTCGACGCCCCGCGGCCGTCCAACGTGCCTGCAGCCACTTTGGTGCAGCCGCCGGGCAAGGTAACGGCCACGCCGCCGACCGCACACCCCGCACCCATCACGCCGAGCCAGCAGATTGCCGGCGAGTTCGTGGTGCAGGTTGCCGCGCTTTCGCACCAGGAAGATGCTGAAGAAGAAGTGAACGCGCTCAAGCGCCTCGGCTTCGATGTCGCCATCCACAGCGAACCGGACAAGCTGCTGCACGTCCAGATCGGCCCCTTCGCCAACAAGGCCGATGCCGTAGCGATGCGCCAGCGTGTGCTCGCGGCCGGCTTCAACGCCATCGTCAAGTAGCTGCTTTCCTAGCCTTCAAGCGGCCGCATCGACTCCGGCAAGGCCGCCGCAATCGCAGCCCGCACGGCCACCATCAGAGCCTCGCGCGAGGCGTAGTTGGCCGGCTCGAGAATTGGCAGAACACGCATGGTCGCCTCACCTGGAATCATCGCGGAGCTGCCCTTGCGCATCATCCGGTCGGTGCCCCAGATAGCAATCGGCAACACCGGCGCACCTGTCTCCATAGCCAGGAAAAACGGACCCTTTTTGAAGGCCTGCAGCCTGCCGTCGGGCGAACGCGTGCCTTCCGGATACACGATCAAATGAAGCCCGGCCTTGAGCGCCTTGGCTGCCGCCGCAACGCCGGCCTTGGCAGCCTCCCGGCTATGGCCGCGCTCCACCGGCACAAACAACGCGAGCTTCATGGCCCGCCCGAGGATCGGAATATCGGTAATCTGCTTCTTCAGCAGCACCGAGCAGCGCGTAGGAATGCGCGTGATCTCGAGCGGCGGGTCGAGGTTCGAGATGTGATTCGAGACGATAATGCACGCGCGGTCAGCTGGAATATTCTCGAGTCCGTGCACATCGGCGGTTATGCCGCCAGCCCTCAGGCCGGCCGCCGTAATCCACATCGCCATCCGGTACAGCAGCGAAACATCGCCCACCATCAGCGTGTAAGGGATTCCGATGATGCCGGCCAGAGCCCCAAGCGGCACCCACACCGCCATCACCTTGAACGTCGTAAACATGAACTCCAGACTATCGCATCAGCGAGCCACGACCGCCCAACGCTCGTTCAGCGCCTGCGGCAGGAGGTGGTAAATATCGCCAAAGCCGCCGTTCGAGAGGAACACCACGACATCGCCCGGCGCGAGTCTGGGTGCTATCGCGTCGACAATCGCCTGCGCGTCCGGCTGCATTTCCGCCGGTGTGCCGCGCTCGCGCAACCGCTCGGCAACGGCTTCCGGATGCATGCGCTCGGCGGCCGGAATGCTCTCGGACTTGAACACCGCCGCGAGCATCACCTCGTCGGCAAGCTCCAGGCTATCCAACAGCGCCTGCTCGAATACGTTGCGGCGCAGGGTGTTCGAGCGCGGCTCGAGCACTGCCCACAGCCTGCGGCCGGGATACGCCTGGCGCAGCGCCCGCAGGGTCTCGCGAATGGCGGTCGGATGGTGCGCGAAGTCGTCGATCATCGTGACGCCGTTCACCTCTGCCCGCACTTCCAGCCGCCGCTTGACGCTGCGGAAGGTGGCCAATGCCTCGACGATAGCCGCAACGGGAATGCCTTGCCCGGCCGCCAGCGCCGCGGCTGCAGTCGCGTTCAGGGCGTTGTGTTCGCCGGCCATGGGCAGCAGCAGCTCGGCAAACGGCTTGCCGCCACGCGCCAGAAGCCAGCGTACGCTGCCGCCTTCGTGCGTCATCTCGCTGACGCGCCAGTGCGAGTCCGCGGCGAAGCCATACCGCTCCACCGCGCAGAAGGCCTTGGCGATGCACTCGCTGACATTTTCCGCACCATCGAACGCTACCAGCCGCCCGCGCCTTGGGAGCAGGTTGACGAAGCGCTTGAAGGCCGTCTTCACCGCGCGCAAGTCGTCGTAGATGTCGGCGTGGTCGAACTCCACGTGGGTCAGGATGGCGGCGTCGGGAAAGTAGTGCAGGAACTTGGGGCCTTTGTCGAAGAAGGCCGTGTCGTACTCGTCGCCTTCGAGCAGGAAATTGCGGGTGTCTCGCACCATGAAGCTCGTGCCGAAATTTTCCGCCACGCCGCCGATCAGGAACGAAGGCGCAAGCTCCGGTTCCGTGCGGGAAGCCACTTCGTAAATCCAGGCCAGCATGCTCGTGGTCGTGGTCTTGCCGTGGGTGCCGGCAACAACCAGGGACTCGCGCCCAACCAGAAACTCATCGTGCAGGATGGAGGCCATCGAACAGAACGGGATGCGCTCGTCGAGCACGGTTTCAAGCTCCACGTTGCCGCGCGAGATGGCGTTGCCGACCACGACCAGGTCGGGCCGCTCGGCAAGGTTCGCGGCAGCGTAAGGCTCGTAGACGGGAATCTTCATGGCGGCGAGCTGCTCGCTCATCGGCGGATAGGCGGCGGCGTCGGAACCGGTGACGCGATGCCCAAGCGTCTGCAGCATGCCTGCGAGCGAGGCCATCGCGGTCCCGCAGATGCCGATCAAGTGAATGTGTTTCTGCTTCAAGCGCGCGTCACCCCAGCTACCAGCCTAGCCCTCGGTGGCGGCTTCAAGAAAGTACATCCGCGGGTTCCCCGCATCGTTGCACTCAAGCCGCACCTGCACGCCAAAGGGCAGCGTAACATTGCCCGCAGCCACATGCCCGCTGCGCAGCCCGATCGCAATGGGACCGGCGAAATCCCGCAGCACATGCAGCAGCGCGGCTTCGAGCAGCGGCATCTCGTTGGGCTCGCAACACTGCGCCATATCGCCGAACACAACGCCGCTTACGCCGTCGAACAAGCCCGCGTAGCGCAGATGCACCAGCATGCGGTCCCACTGGTACGGCTTCACGCCGATGTCTTCCAAAAACAGCACACCGCCGCGCGCACGGGGCGCATACGCGGTGCCCAGCGCCTCCGCGTAGATGGCCAGGCAGCCGCCGGTGAGCAGGCCCTCCGCCGCGCCGGGCCGCAGGACGCGCAGCCCTTCCATCGCGCCAAGCTGCCAGGCGGACGCGCCGCTCAAGGCTGCCGTCCAGCTTGCGATGTCGGCGCCATCAGGCTTTGCGAAATCTGCCGCGACCATGGGCGCCTGGAAGCTGACCAGGCCGATCTCGTTCAGCAGCCAGGTGTGCAGCGAGGTCATATCGCTGTAGCCGAGAAAAGGCTTGGCACAGCGGGCGATCAGGTCGCGATCGAGCAGAGGAAGCAACTCTGCCGAGCCCCATCCGCCGCGTGTGCAAACGACCGCATCCACGGCCTCGTCGGCAAACGCCGCGTGCAGGTCTGCAAGCCTGTCCTGCACGGTGCCAGCGTAGTACAGGGGCCCGCGATCGAGCGCGTGCGGAAACAGCCTGGTGCGATAGCCGAGCGCCTCAAGCGCGGCCACGCCGGCGGCCACCAGCTCAGGCTTCGGAGTGCTCGCCGGAGACACGATCCCCAGCAGGCCGCCGGACTTGAGCGCCTTCGGCTTGCGGATCATAGGGTCGTCCCCTTGCAGAGGATGGTGGCCGGCCCGGTCAGCATCATCTCTTCGTTCTCCGCCGGCCAGACCACGCGCTGCGCTCCACCTTCCGCCACCGCGGTCAGGGCGCGGGCAGTCTCGCGCAGCGCGATAGATGCCGTTGCGGAGGCGCATGTGCCCGTGCCGGAGGAAGTAGTCGGCCCGCAGCCGCGTTCGAAGATGCGGAAGGAGATTTTGTCCGGCGACTCGATGCGGACGAACTCCACGTTGGTGCCGTGCGGGAAGAGCGGACTGCTGCTGATGCGCTCGCCAAGCTGCTGCCAGGGCAAGCCATGCGCGCTGAAGTCTTCGGTCTCGACAAACAGGACGAAGTGCGGATTGCCCATGTTGACCATGGCTCCGGCCACGTTGCCCACGCCGTCCAACGCGAGGGTGCGCGGCATGATGCGTGGGATGCCCATGCCGCTTTCGATCTCGTAGGTGGCCCCATCGGACTCGATGACGTGGCAGCGCCGTATGCCGCCATGAGTGCCCAGCACGACGTCTACCAGGCCCTCGCTGTGAGCCAGCCAGGCTGCCACGCAGCGCGTACCGTTGCCGGAAAGCTCTGCCTCGCTACCATCCGCGTTGAACAGCCGGAGAAAGAAGCTGCCGTCGGTACGCCGGTCCAGAAACTCGATGCCATCAGCACCGATGCCTGTGTTGCGCGAGCACAGGCGGCGTGCGAGTTCGGCGTGGCGCCGCACGGCAAGGGCTTCGTCGATGATCAGGAAGTCGTTGCCGCATGCGTGGGCTTTGACGAAATCGATAGGTTCGTTCATTTGCCGCCTCCCTGCACCAGCTTGTCCGACTGGTAAATGCGTACGCATTTTTCGCCGCTCGCACATAGAATCTCGAGCTCGGTCAGCCCTTGCGGATGCGCGGCGATCGCCTTCGACAGGTCATCGCCAGCCGTCGTGATGACGTAGGGCGCCACACTAGCCGGCTGGGCCAGGGCGTCGCGCCACTGGTAGTAGTCGCCCGGGCCGATGGTCTGGCGCAGCGGGATGCGGCCCATCTGAAACGCGCCCACGTGGTATCCGGAGTCCATCAGGATCTTCGCTCCGGGCTTGAAGCCGGCCATGAGCTGCGCAAGCGGCTGATCCTCCGCCAGCCGGCCGCGGGAGTTGGTCATCGCTTCCTTCAGAACCAGCGGCGTGGCATGCAGCATCAACACGGTGTTAACGACGATGAGCAGCAACATCACCGGCGGGCCGACACGCTGGGCCAAAGCCCCGCCCTGCGGCAGCGCACGCAGGCCCAGCCAGAGCGCGTAGGTGGCGAAGAGCGCGAGCACCGGAAGCATCTCGATGCCGTACCGCGAGTTGTAGAACGAGTGCGGGTAAATCTGCGGAATGAAGATCGGCACAGACCCGTAGGAAATGGAATAAACGTAGAACGGCAGCGGCAGCCAGAGCAAAAACAGGGCTCCGTTGAGCTTGCGCCGCCAAGCCTTCCACGCGCCCCAGAGTGCGCCCGCCGCGACCAGCCAGCCGGTCTCCCACCAGGCGGCATCGACCTGCGCGGTGCGGGCATACAGCATGAGCGACCAGGCCGGATCGTGCCAGCCGAAGTACTTGCGCGCGCCCACGGGCGAGGTCTTGCGGTCGATCTCGCGGGCCGAGTTCGGACCTCGCATAAAGTCCAGCCAGTCGCCTTCGTAAGCATGGTTGTACCAGAGCCAGAGCGCGGGGCCGGCCACGGCGAGCAGCGTAAAGACCGCGAAGACAGGCATCAGGCCGCGGCGCATCGCGGGCCGCTTCACCATCTGCCAGGCGCCGATCGACCACACGGCCGCGCCCAAAATCCAGCCGTCATAGCGGGTCATCACGGCTGCGAAAATCAGCACGCCCAGGAGCAGGTAACGGTTGCGCGCGGGGCGCTCGAGGCCCTCGCGCATGGCGTCGATCAACTCCATCGTCAGCAGCACAATCCAGACCAGCAGCGCCAGGAAGAGCGGCTCGGTAAGCGGCGTGGTCGTAAGGTAAAGCAGGTTGGCGTTGAGCCCGAAGAAGGCCGTGGCCACCATGGCCCAGCTGAGCGGCACCACGCGGCGCGCCAGCCGGTACATGCCCATCACGCCGATGACGAAGCAAATGAGCGAAGGCCACGCACCGGCCATGCCGTTCTGCCACCAGTCCATGTTGCCGACAAAGGGAAGCATCAGCAGATGCGGCAGAGGAAGCCACACGCCGCCCCAGTTGGCCAGGCCCGGCGTGTTGGTATCGAGAATGCGCCGGGCGATGCCCAGGTGAGCCACGGCATCGCCATAAAGCAGCATGTAGCCCAGCCGGGCCGAAATGGCCAGCGCGAAGAAGCCGGCCGTCACCGCGAGCAGGCCCGCCGGCAGCGTCTCTTCACGACTCGCTGGGATTACGGCGTCGGGATCCCGCGGGGCTGTGGCGCGAGCAGGGCCGCGGCGGCGGAGGCCGAGCTTGGTCATCTCGCCTCGACCTTTCGTCAGGCGCACACCGTCAGGCGACAAGGTCCTCATCCTCCAGGTGCGAGAGCTGCTTGAACAGGCCGAACCTGTCTCCGATCTCCTCCTGCGTGACGGCCTGCAGGCGCTCGGTGCCGAAGCGTTCGACGGCAAACGAGCCCATGACGCCGCCATAGAAAAGCGCGCGGCGGAAGTTGGCCGGCGTCAGCTTGCCCTGCGACGCCAGGTAGCCGTAGAAGCCGCCGGCAAAGGAGTCGCCCGCGCCGGTCGGGTCCACCACCTCGGCCAGCGGCAGGGCGGGCGCGCGGAAGGGTTTGGGTGTCGCTTGTCCGGGGAATGCCCGGTCGCTGAAGAAGGCGGTCGCGCCAAACTCGCCATGCTTGATGACGAGCGACTTGGGTCCCATCTGCATCACCTTTTCGGCGGCCTTCACCATATTCTGCTCGCCGGAAAGCATGCGAGCCTCGCCGTCGTTGATCAGCAGCACGTCCAACTCCTTCAGCACCTCGGCCAGTGCGGGGCCATGGTCGGCGATCCAGTAGTTCATGGTGTCCCCGCAAACCATCTTGACCTCGGGCATCTGGTGGCGCACACGAGCCTGCAGGATGGGGTCGATGTTGGCGAGAAAGAGGTAGTCGCTATCCGCGTAGCTGGCCGGAATCTTGGGGGAAAACGTGGCAAAGACGTTGAGGTCCGTGCCCAGGGTTTTGGCTTCGTTCATCGCGCCCGCGTACTCGCCGGTCCAATGAAAGCTGAGGCCGGCGGCATGCTCGATGCCGGCAATGTCGATGCCGCGCCGGGTAAACACGGCCTCTTCTGCGGGGCCGAAATCCTCACCCACTACGCCGATGATCCGCACCTGCGTAAAGTAGCTTGCGGCCAGCGAGAAGTGCGTCGCGGCGCCGCCAAGAATCTTTTTTGCTGCGCCATGCGGCGTCGTAATCGTATCGAAGGCTACGGAACCAACCACCAGAATCGACATCCAGAAATCCCCTCAATGACATGTAACTGAATCTGAACGAATTGGCATGCTCGCTCTCATTGAAGAACGAGCCGGCCGGCACAATTCCAAAGCAACAGCAGATTTCCTTCGGGAATGACAACAAAAAGAGTAGGACTGCCGCGGGTGAGTCTTTCCTATAAGTATTGATCAAGCAGCAGACCCAGCCGCTCCCGTGTAGCCGCCGGAATCATGGTCTTGTCTGTCATGATGGCGAACTTCAACACGCCGGCAAAGGGGCTTTTCTGGCCTCGAGGAAGCGCGGCCACGGCGGCCCGCACCACCTTGCCCGCGTTTTCGGAGTTCTGGTGGATCACCGCGACCACCTGCTCGACCGTTACATCGTCGTGGCCTTCGCGCCAGCAGTCGTAGTCGGTCACCATCGCGAGTGTGCCGTAGCTCATCTCGGCTTCGCGCGCCAGCTTGGCTTCCTGCAGGTTGGTCATGCCGATCACATCCGCCCCCCAGCTGCGATACAGATTGCTTTCGGCGCGCGTGGAAAACTGCGGACCTTCCATGCAGACGTACGTGCCGCCCAGCTTGCCTACGACACCTACCTGCCTGCAGCCAGTCTCAAACGCCTTCGAAACTACCGAGCAGACGGGGTCGCCGAAGCCCACATGCGCCACCACGCCCTCGCCGAAGAAGGTGGCGATGCGCGCGAAGCTGCGGTCGATGAACTGGTCGGGAATGACGAAGTCGGTGGGCTTGTGCTCTTCCTTGAGGCTGCCCACTGCGGAGACGGAAAGGATGTACTCCACGCCCAGCATCTTCATGCCCCAGATGTTGGCGCGAAAGTTCAACTCGCTGGGCAGAATCCTGTGGCCGCGTCCGTGGCGGGCGAGAAAAGCGACCGGCCGGCCATCGAGCTCGCCGACCATGTAGGCGTCCGAAGGCGCGCCGAAGGGCGTCTCCAGCACAACTTCCTTGAGCCCTGTAATGCCGGGCATCGCGTAGAGCCCGCTGCCCCCGATAATGCCGATTTCAACCTTCTGCACGAGCGGATCCCCTTCGTTTGTCACTGCTGTAGTGAAGTATATCGTTCGCTGCTCACCGCACCCCGCAGGACGCCGAACCCATGCACTCCGGCCAGACTGCCCAGCGAAAGCTCGTGCATGCCCGCCAGCTTGACGGGGCCGCTGCCCTGCGCGAGCGTGGTTGCGTCGCGCAGCTTGCGCGCTGTCGCCAGGGGAAGGCCCTCGCTGACAAACAGCCCGTTATTCGCGAGCGCAAGCAGCACGTCGCCTTCCTCGGTCGTGTAAACGAGCTCGCCATCGGTCTCGTCGCCCTTGCGCTCGGCCAGCTTGTTGTACTTGCGGCCGAGCTCCGCGCCATACAGCTTTTCAAAGGTGTCGGCGGCTTCACGGGTCTTCCACCGCGAGAAATAAAGCACACCCAGAGAGCCGGTCGTCAGCTTCTCCGCCGGGCTCGCGGACCTGCGCTGCCCGGCATAATAGACGCCGCCATCCCAGGCTCCGGCCAGCGCGTGGCCAAGCTCCGGGCCGCCGAACAGGCTCGCCATGATTTCGACATCGAGCTCGCCCATCACGCCCACGTCGTAGGGCTCGTACTCGGCGTCGAGCGTGGTGTGCACATCGGGCAGACGAAGCACAGGCACGGGCAGATGCGCCAGGTAAGCCTCCGGGTGCATCACCTGAAAGCTCGAGTTCGGCGGATCGTCCAGCACGGCGGCGAACGCGAGTTTCTTGCCGCCTTTGGTCAGCAGCGCCTGCTCGAAACCCAGGCCGTCGGCGTAGGGAAACTCGAGCGAGCGCTGCAGCAGCAGAGGGGCGCGCGCCATCACCGGCGACCCACTCGCATCGCCTCCGCTTTCCTTCATGGCCTTGGCGATTTCCGGCGCATCCAGCAGCGTTTTGCCCGCCGGTTTCAGCGTCCAGTCGATAAACGTCACCATGGCCTGGCCTTCGGTCACGGCCTGCCGCGCGGTCTCGAGCTCATCGACGGCAATCCTCGCCGAGTCTTCGCCGGCCGTCTTCGAGATGCCCTTGAAGCCCGTGTCCGACCACTTCTCGAGCCCCACCTTCTGGTCCTGCACCGCGTGTGTCAGCTCATGCGCCATCACCGGCTTCTGCTCATCGGGCTCAACCCAGTTCAGCAGATTCACATACTTCGTCTTGGCATCGTAGTAGCCCGCAATCTGCTCGGTCAGCAGGCTCAGCAGGAAGGGCTTCAGGTTGAAGCTTCGGTCGAGCAGGCCGAACTTCTTCAGCACGATTTCCGACCGCTCCAGCTTGCGGGCGCTCTCGTCCTCGTTGAAGCTCTTGGTCAGGTACTTGCTCACCTCGTCGCGCGAGACCAGGCGCCGCTTCACTTTCACCACCGGCGGCAGGCCGGTGTCCTGGCTGACGAAGGACATGATTTCATCTACCGAGGCCAGCAGTGCCTTCTCCTGCGCCTTGGTCATGATGATGTCTTTCGGCGCGCTTTCAGGAGCCTTGGCTCCCTGGGTCGCCACCTTGGGCGGGGTCCCCGGGTCACCCTGGGCCCAGGCCAGACCACCAGGCAAAGCCAGTGCTGCAGTTACCACAATTCGTCCAAGCAATCTCATCTGTACCCTGGGCCTCCGCCGCGCAACTATAATCAGTGTACGCAGATGTCTTCTCATTCAGAACCCGCTTCGCGCCATTCCGAACCCGCTTCGCTTCAGGCGCTGCTCGAAACATCAGCCTTCGCTCCCATCCACAATCTGGGCTGGCTGCGCATCACGGGCGAAGACCGGGTTCGCTGGCTGAACGGCATGACGACCAACAACATCGCCGCGCTCAAGCCGGGTGAGGGCTGCTACACCTTCTTCCTCAATGCGCAGGGCCGTATCCAGGCCGACGCCTATGCGTGGATGCTCGAGGATTCCATCCTGCTCGAAAGCGAGGCCGGCGGCATCCCCACGCTGATCGCCTACCTCGACCGCTTCATCATCATGGACGACGTGGAGCTTGAAAACCACAGCATGGACGGCACCGGACTTGTCCTGCTTGGCCCGCAAAGCGAAGAGTTGCTGAAACAGATCGGCTTTGCCGCAGATCTGCCTCCAATGCATTTTGCGCAAGAGCTCTGGCCGCACGATAATGGTCCCGTGCCGGTGCGCCGCATCCACACCGACTGCCCCCTAACACCGCGCTTCGAGCTTTGGTCCGACCCCGCCACCATCGGCCTGCTCGCCGAATCGCTGCGCGCCACCGGCTCCCTCGAGGCCACCCCCGAGTCCCTCACCCAGCTGCGCATCCTCGCAGGCATTCCGCTCTTCGGCACAGACATCCGCAACACCGAAGCCGCCCGCGACCTGCCGCAGGAAACGGCGCCTTCCGGCAGCCAGTCGCGCGCCCTGCACTTCTCCAAGGGCTGCTATCTCGGCCAGGAGATCGTCGAGCGCATCCACTCCCGCGGCAATGTGCACCGCAGCTTCAGCGGCTTCCTGCTCAGTGGCGACCTGCCGCCCGCGGGCACGGCCCTCGCGACGAGTGAAGCTCCTGACAAGTCCGTCGGCGAACTCACCTCCATCGCCCGCGTCGGCGACCGCATCCTGGCCCTGGGCTACATCCGCCGGGAGGCTTTGGAGCGCAGGGTGCCCCTACTTTATGCGGGAGGAACGGCGTCGGTCTGCGCGCTTCCCTTTTCCCTGCCGGCGGCTTAGCAAGCGCCAAAGGGCGCAACCAAGTATTCTAAACAGAGTTTCTCAAGGCGAACCCACCTACCATGTCCGAAAAGCCTCTCCCCTTTGTCATTACCGATCGCCGCAAGTTCTCCGCTACCGGCGAGCCTCGCCCCGACGCCGACCCTTCGCCCGAAAAGCACCGCGAAGCGGTTCCGCCTGCGCCCGCTGCCGAGGCTAAAGCCGAGCCCGAAGCCAGGCCCACGCCGATCGCCGCCGTTCCTCCCGCCCCCCAGCAGGCCGGGCCGGAACTCGCGCCGGAAGCCGAAAACGATGCCGATGCCGACCTGCCCCCCGCGCCGACGCCCGAGCAGATGGAGCAGTCGCGCGTAGCCTTTCAAGCCACCGCTGATCGCCTCGATGTAGCCGTGCGCTCGGCGAACCCCGGTGCCGAGCATCCACCCGCCCTCAGCTTCGAAGGCATCGTGCAGTCGGTTTACATGCAGGCCATCCTGCAGCTTGGCGGCGGTACCCAGGAAGGCCAGCAGCCGCAGGTCGACATTCTTGGCGCGCGCCAGTCGATCGATATGCTCGCCATTCTGCACGAGAGGACGGCCGGCAATCTTTCAAAGCCCGAAGACACCCTGCTCGCGAGCGCGCTGTTCGAGCTGCGTCTGGCCTTCCTCGAAATCACCCAGGCGCTTGCCCGTTCGGCCCAGCAGCGCGCCACCGCACCTGGGGCCGCACCCACGCCCGGCGCGCGCCCCGGTCCCAGCCTCATCCGGTAAGCTATCTTTTTTGTCATCCCGAAGGGATCTGCTTGGCCTTTCGGACCAACACCGCGACCAGTGCATCCTAAGTAAGACGATGCAAGCGACCCTAACCTTTCTCGGCAGCGGCACCAGCATGGGCGTGCCCACCTTGGGGTGCGAGTGTGCCGTCTGCCGCTCGGCCCTGGCCGAGCCCGGAACGGCCGGTGCCGACCCGCGTAACCGGCGCACCCGGCCTTCAGTGATGATTCGCTACGGCAGTGAGGACGCCCCGCATACCGTGCTGATCGATACCGGTCCGGACTTCCACGCCCAGGCCCTGCGCGAGCGTGTCTCCCGCATCGACGCCGTCCTCTACACGCACCCCCATGCCGACCACACGCTGGGCATGGACGACCTGCGGCCGCTCTCGTTCAAAAATCCCGCCGGCATCCCCCTGTTCGCCGACGAACCCACCGCCGCCACCCTTCGGCGGGTATTCAGCTACACCTTCCGAACCGAAGACAAATACCCGACCAGCGCCCGGGTGACCATTCAGCCGCTTCCGCCGGCGGGCGAAACCGTGCCGCTGTTCGGGGCTGAGTTCCAGCGCATCCCCGTAATCCACGGCCGCGACACCATCGTCGGCTACCGCTTCGGTTCGGCCGCCTACCTAACGGACCTTTCGGACCTGCCGCCGGAAGCCTACGCGATGCTCGAAGGCCTGGACATTCTTATCCTGGACGCGTTGCGGCGCGAGCCTCACCCAAGCCACTCGCACCTGGCAAAATCCATCGCGTTTGCACAGCGCATCGGCGCCAAACGAGCTTTCTTTACCCATATCTCGCACGATCTCGACCAAGCCACCACCGACGCCAGCCTGCCACCCAACACGTCGCTCGCCTACGACGGCCTGCAGCTTACCTTCGATATCACGCCTCTGCGCCGGCCCATGCAGGTCTTTCGTTCGCTTGACGACATCCCCGTCGACTTCGGCCCGGTCGTCGCTACCGCCGGCAACTTCGACGGCGTCCATCGCGGCCATCGCTGGGTGTTGGACAAGGTAAAGGCGCGCGCCCGGCAACTCGGGCTCAAGTCGCTGGCCCTTACCTTTGAGCCTCATCCGGTGCGGGTGCTGCGCCCGGATGCGCCCCACGTGCTGATTACGCCGCTCGCCCAGAAGCTCGAACTGCTGGCAACGACCGGCATCGACGCCACCCTCGTGCTGCCGTTCACCTCGGCACTCGCCGCGCTTAGCCCGGAGCAGTTCGCACGTGAAATCCTGGCCGAGGGCGCGCAGGTTCGAGAAATACATGAAGGGGAAAACTTTCGCTTTGGCGCGCACGCCAGCGCCGGCATTGAAGAACTTGAGGCACTCGGCGAGTCTCTTGGCTTCAGCGTCCAACCCTGCCGGCCGCTCATCTTCCGGCAGAAACCTGTGTCCTCCTCGCGCATCCGCACGCTCATCGCCCAGGGCGACCTGACTCAGGCCCATGCGCTGCTCGGTTCTGCCGGCCAGGCTCGTCCGTTCGCCATCCAGTCGAGACCGGCTTCCGGTCGCGGCTACGGCACACGCTATACGGTTCCCACCATCAATCTCGCTCCCTACCCGGAGCTGCTGCCGGCAAATGGGGTGTACATCACCACGCTGCGCATCGGGCGGGGCGTGGCGTCCGAGCTTTTCCAGGCGGTGACCAACGTGGGCAATCGTCCCACGTTTGGTGCCGACTCATTTACCGTCGAGTCGCACCTGCTGAACTTCCACCCCGTGGAGCTGACCGAGGAAACGCCGCTTGAGCTTACTTTTCTGAAGCGGCTGCGTGACGAAATCCGCTTCCCCAGCCCGGAGGCCCTGCGCACGCAGATTGGAGTCGACGTGGGCAGGGCGAAACGCTACTTTGCGCTCTGCCGCCGGCTCATCGTCCGGAGCGAGTCTATTCAGGGTGTATCGATCTAACGGATCCATCCGCAAACCCATTGTCATCCTGAGCGACTGCGAAACGCACCAAAACCCGTGCGTCCTTCGCTCAGGATGACACTTACTCCTATATGTGTCTCTTGGGGAGTGTCGATACAGCCTAGAACGTCTGGGGCACTTTGACAGAAGGTTCAGCGGGGGGCTTGGCCGGGATGGCTCCGGCAGGCGGCGTCGCCGGGGCTTCCGGAACCGGCACCGGCTTCGGCGCGGGCAGCACCTTGACCCCGCTTCCATCCGGGTCGTCCGGGTCAGGCGCGTCCTCGTCACCCTTGGCAGGTTTCTCGTCCGCATCGTCACCCTTGCTGGCGTTGAGAGCGACGGCAAGCTGCTTCTTCGGCATACTGCCCGAAGGAAACACCTCGTCGTCCTTGCCCGCGATGGCTGCCTTCATGAAGTCGATCCACATGGGCAACGCAGCCTTCGCACCCTGCTCCCCCTTGCCCAGGGTTTGCCGGTCGTCGAAGCCGATCCATGTTCCGCAGGTGACTGAGGGCGAAAAGCCGATGAACCACGCATCCGTAAAGTCGTTGGTGGTGCCCGTCTTGCCGCCCAGCGGATGCTTGAGCGCCGAGGCCGCAAAGCCCGTGCCGTGCTGGATGACGGATTGCAGCAGCACCATCATCTCGCGGGCGATGTCCACCGAAATCACCTCACGCACTTCCGCGTTCTTGGCGTCGAGCGGCACCCCATCGGTCTGGGTAACCTTGCGGATGTAGTGCGGCGCGATGCGAATGCCGTCGTTTGGAAACACGCTGTACGCGCCAACCTGCTCTGCCAGCGTGATGTCCGCAGCCCCGATCGCCACCGGGAGAAAGGCCGGCATGTTGCTGGTGATGCCGAAGCGCTGCGCCACTTCAATCACCTTGCGAATCCCTACCTTCTCCGCAAGCTTCAAAGCCGGGATGTTGCGCGATTGGTAGAATGCCCGTTCGAGCGTCATGGCCCCGCCCCAGCCCGCTTCGTAGTTGTGCGGCGTGTACCAGACACCGCTCGCGGTCGGGAAAGATACCGGCCCATCGACCACGATGTCGCTCGGCTTCATGCCCGCTTCCATCACCGCCGTGTAATCGTAAATCTTGAACGAAGAACCGACCTGGCGCTGCGATTGCGTAGCCCGGTTGAACTGGCTGAGGGCAAAATCCCGCCCACCCACCATGGCGATCACCTCGCCGTTCGAGTTGTCGACCGCCATCATGGAGCCCTGCGCGCCGGAATCTTCCTCAAGCCTTGCCTTGCCGAGCCCGCCAGGCTCTATCGACGTAAGCTTGACGTAGATCAGGTCGCCCACCTTCAGAAACGTGTCGCCGCCCCTCATCTGCGTCCAGGCCCAATCCTCCTGCGTCAGCCTTACCTGCTGCGCAACCCCAACCTTGACCGTGACACTACGCGCCGTCGCCGCGGTCACCATGCCGTGGACATAGTCGCCGGGCGCAAGCGTGCCCGACCAGTCGGGATGCCGGTAGCTCTCGGGGTCAAGCCCGCCCGTAATCACGTTTTGCAGGCCGCCCTTCCATCCATGCCGGCGTTCATAGCGCGCCGTTCCGTCCAGCACTGCCTGGTTGGCCACCTGCTGCAGGTCGAGATCGAGCGTGGTGTAAACCCGCAGCCCGCCACCATGCGCCTCGTCCACGCCGTACTCGCGTTCGAGCTGCCGGCGGACTTCCTCGACGAAATACGGGGCCAGCGAATTCGGCGGCACTTCGATCTTCAAGCCCAGCGGTTCGGCCTTGGCCGCCGCCGCCTGCTCGGGCGTAATCTTGCCGTCGTTTTGCATCTCCGAAAGAACCAGGTTGCGGCGGCGCAACGCACGGTCCGGGTAACGCAGGGGCGAGTAGTACTCCGGACCCTTGGGCATGGCGGCCAGCAGCGCGGCCTCGGCCAGGGTTACATCCTTCAGGTGCTTGGAAAAGTAGTATTCGCTGCCGGCTTCAAAGCCGTACCGGCCGCGTCCCAGGTAAATCTGGTTCACGTAGAGCGTCAGAATCTGATCTTTCGTGAAGCGCCGCTCGATCTGCACGGTCAGGAACATTTCCTGCAGCTTCCGGCTCCACGTCTTCTGCGAGGAAAGGAACAGGTTCCGCGCAAGCTGCATCGTCAACGTGGACGAACCCTGGGCCCGGCTGTGCTCGTGCAGGTCGGTGTACGCCGCCTCGACCGCGCGAGCCAGGTTGATCCCCCAATTGCTTTCAAAATGCTTGTCCTCAATCGAAAGGATCGCATTTTTGAGGTCGGGCGGAATATCCGTGTACGGCACCACGACGCGCCGTTCGAGCGCAAAGGATCCAATCTCCCTGCCCTTCACGTCGAGCAGCTCGGTTGTCGTATTGGGCCGGTACCTGGCCAGGTCTTCCATCTGTGGCAAGTCGATCGAATACACGACGGCAAGCCCAGCCGTCGCGCCGAACAATGCAGACATGCCCAGAAGAAGGAGAAAGGTACGCTTGCCAGCCAGGCGGCGGCTGGCGTAGTCCGGCCCGGTAAGCGTAGCGCGCTGCCAGAGATGGCGAAGTCGACCACTCTCAGGTGGCTCAGCCGGCGCCTTGTCCACGTCTTGCTGCTCGTCGCTCGAAACGCTATTCACGGCCATCCCACGATAGCACGGTCAGCAGACGGCCACGCGGTCGCCGATGTGCATTTCTAAGCTTTCGACTTCAGCAGGTCCAGCGCCTTGGTCAGTTGATCGTCCACGGTCACGGTCGGCTTGGCGGGCGGCGCGGTCGTTGCAGTGGAGGGCGCATCGTCATCTTCCTCCGCGTCATCCTGGTCGGGAATGTTGCCCGCGACCAGCACATCAGGAGTCACCCCGTCATCCTGCAGCTTCTTGCCGGCCGGCGTTCCGTACTTGGCCACAGAGAGGATCAGAGCCGAGCCATCCGGCAATTCGAACGTCTTCTGCTGCGCGCCTTCCCCAAAGGTCTTTTCGCCGACCAGTTGCGCCCGTTTGTCGTCCTCAAGCGCCGCCGCCACAAGCTCGCCCGGCCCGGCAGTGCCGCGATTCACCAGCACCACCATCGAGGCTGTGGGGTCTACCGCCTTTGCCGGATCCGCCGCAAACGTGACCTTCTCGACCTTCTGGCCTTCGAGCGTGGCAATCGTGCCGGATTTGAGGAACATGTTCGCCAGCCGTGTAGCCTCACTCATATCGCCCGCAGCCACGTCGCGCAAATCCAGCAGAACCTTCTTGTTGCCGGTCTTCTCAGTCGCCTTCAGCTTGGCTTCGATGGCGGAAACATGCTCATGATCGAGCACCATCGGCTTTAGATACAGGATCGTCGAGTTCTCGTACAGGGTCTCGCCTACAGGCGGCTCGGCCAACGCGATACGAGTGAGCTGGATCTTATCCGGCACGGCCTTTCGCGGACGCACCACGGACACTGTCACCTGGCTTCCGGGGGTGCCGTCGAGCATGATGCGGATGGCCGCGACAGAAATATCCCGCGTATCCTTGCCGTCGATCGCCTCGAGGATGTCGCCATCGACCAGGTTTGCCTTGTCAGCCGGCCCGCCCGGAACGACCGAAACAACAGTCGCATAACCGACGCGTTTCGAAACAATCATCCCCACCTGCGCCCGGCCCTCAGCCTTCACCGCCGTCTTGTACACCTTGTAATCCTCAGGCGACAGATAGCTCGACTCGACATCGAGCGACTCCAGCAGGCCACGTAGCGCGCCGTTGGTCACTTTGGGAATGTTCGGATCGGTCACGTAATCCGCCTGGATGTGGCGCAGCACCTCGCTGTACACGTTGATCTGCCGGTATGCTCCGCCGTCCTGCCCATCGGTGGCCGCGCTCACACCCGGCGTGCGCGCGCCTAGAAACACACTCAACACCAGAACCACGGACAAGGTCAGCAACACGATCTTCGACGACTTGGGCATAGAGCGACACATCTCCACAGCGAAATCTCGGTTCCCGGATTAGACGTGACCCGATAGCAAAATGATACTCTCAAGGCGAGTTCAACGCTGCTGAAGGCTGTTATGGTTCAACCAGATGCCCGCAAACTGGCCTGACAACGGATTCCAGGCCGCCATCGACCCGGCTGCCTAAGGAGCTCACATGCGGGATGGTAGAGCAAGAATTTCCTTAGGGCGACGAACCTTGGGGAAGATGAGCCTGATCCACTCGAAGATCACTCTTCTCCGGCCTGTTTTTCGGCCAGCGCTTCCATCTGCCGGCGCCAGTCCAGATCTTCCACAAACCCGGCCTTCGACCGCCACTCTTCCTGCACCTTCACAAACAGCTCCAGAAACACTCGCGTTCCCAGCAGGCTTTCGATATCCTTGCGCGCCTGCGACCCGATCTCCTTGAGCATGGAGCCCTGCTTGCCGATCAGGATCGCCTTCTGCCCCGTG
Organism: uncultured Granulicella sp.; assembly: GCA_964282835.1. Classification (GTDB taxonomy): domain Bacteria; phylum Acidobacteriota; class Terriglobia; order Terriglobales; family Acidobacteriaceae; genus Edaphobacter. The sequence goes on along the minus strand of OZ196157.1, from coordinate 1,507,304 downwards.
CGCTCGCAGAAAATCGCCGCCGCAATCTTCGTCACCGGCAGTCGGCCGTCCTTCAGCTTCTTCAGCGAAGCCGGCTCCTCGTACTTCTCAATCACCACGGCCGTCGAGTAAGGAACCTCCTCACCCGTCAGCAACAGGATCTTCTCCCGGATCAGCTCCGCCACCAGGAACCGCTCCGGCTGGTCCGTCAGCTGGTCCTTCGGGAAATACCTCTGGCCTTCCGGCAGCACGCCCACCAGCTTCTCGATGAGCAAATCCAGGTTGATGGCCTTGCGCGCCGAGATGGGAAGGATCTCCGCAAATTTGTAGAGCGACGCCCAATGGGAGATCAACGGCATAATCTCCGCCGGCGAAATCTGGTCGATCTTATTCAGCAGCAGAATGACCGGGCAATCCAGCTTCTGGATCAGTTGCAGCGAAAACTCATCCTCGGCAGCCGAAAGCGCCATCCGCCCGGTCACCTTTCCCTCGCCTTCCATCTTCGCCAGCCGGTGCGTCACATCCACAATAAACAGCACAGCGCTCCGCTGTTCGAGCGCATCGTGCACCTCCTGCATCATGCGCTTGTCCAGCTGCGTATCCGGCTTGTGGATGCCGGGCGTATCTACCAGCACAATCTGCGCTCCGCTGCCGATGCCTTCGCCTTTCCCCGCCCCACCCTGCTTCTCCCTGCCTTTTGCTGCCTTGCCCGGCACCTCGAGCACCCCAAGCACCCGAGTCCTGGTCGTCTGCGGCTTGTGCGTCACAATCGCCAGCTTCTGCCCCAGCAGCGCATTCAGCAGCGTGCTCTTGCCCGCGTTCGGACGCCCAACGATACTCACAAATCCCGATCGAAACCCCATCCTCCCATTATGCGCCCCGCTTGATGGCGAGACTCACCACACCTCGCTCGGCACCTACCTGTGGTCCGACGCCGCATCTTTCGCTAGACTTGGTCAGGAGCCTCTATTTTGTCCACTTCTCCAGACTTCCCTTCCATCCTTGTTACGGTAGTCGCCCTGCTCTTTCTGGCGCTCATGCTGGCCTATCGCTTCTTCGGCAAATACCTCCCCCTGCCTCGGCAACTCCGGGTGCCGCCGTTCAAGGCCGGCGTCTTCCTGCTCCAGGATAAGAAGAACCAGAACAAGCCCGAGCGCGTCGTCGGCCCCGGCACCTATTGGGTCACACCCAAGCGCGACATTCTTATCTGCGACACCCGCTCCACCAGCTACAAAACCCAGCCTGAAGACTTCCTCACCGCCGATAACTTCGGCCTGCGCCTCTCGCTCACCGGCCAGTACCGTATTACCGATCCCGTCGCCTTCCTCACCACCAGCTCGAACGCCACAGGCGCCTTTTTCCTCGAGCTCACGCAAGGTCTCCGCGCTGCCACCTACGAACTCTCCGGCCACAACCTGTCCTTCGCCCGCGGCACCCTGCCCACTCGCCTGCAGCAGCTCATCGTTCCCCAATCGGCCAGGTTCGGCATCACTTTGGAGTCCGTTGAGGTGGAGCAATTCGTCCCCCTGGGCTGGCTCAAAGCCACCCTGCCCCAAACCCCAGTGCCACCCACCAGCAGCAAGGGGTACGGGCCTAACTAGCGTCGACGCCTGTCTTCAGAGCTTGATTGTTGTCATTCCGAGGGAATCTGCGGTTGCCGTTGCTTTGCTTCTTTACACCTGGCCCATCGACTTTAGAAAAAGGCAAGAGCAAAGACAACCGTAGATTTCCTCCGGGAATGACAACAAAAATGTTTCGGCAACAAGGAAGATCCGCTTCTGGTCACGCCCCTGGCTACTCCCCCACAAGACTTACGCGCACCCGGTCGATCCTTCTATCCGTACTGGCCAGCACTTCCATGCGCAGGCCTTCTTCCTGCACTACCTCGCCCGGAAGCGGGATATGCCCTGCAATCTCGCTGACCAGCCCACCCACCGTCGTCGATTCGTACGTTTCCGGCAGCCGCAGCCCCGTGACCCCGTCCTCATCCGGCGTCGGCCGAGCGTCGGGGTCGGCTTCCACGTCGGAATCCTCGTTCTCCGCCCGGTGCCCCGCGGCAAACTGCTCTGCAAAAAGGTCGCGCAGCCGGCTCAACTCGAACGTCCCGCTCACCACGAAGGCGCCGTCCGAGTCACGCACCGGCTCGTCGTCTTCTCTGATTTCGTCGTGCTCGTCGGCGATGTTGCCCACAATCGCCTCCAGCAGATCCTCGATCGTCACGACCCCCGCCACACCGCCGTACTCGTCAATTACGATCCGCATATGCTGCTTTTCGCTTTGCATTTCGCGCAGCAGTTCAGCCACCATCTTGGTTTCGGGCACAAAGGCCGCCGAGCGTTGAATCTGCGCAATCGTCCGGGTGACCGCGTCCTCGTCCGTCACCTGCAGCAGGTCGTGGGCAAACGCGATGCCCGTCACGTTATCCAGCGTCTCGCGATACACCGGGACCCGCGAGAACACGTGCTCCCCGATCTGCGCGGTAAATTCCTTCAGGGTCATCATGCCGGGCACCGCAAAGATCTCCGGCCGCGGCGTCATCACCTCGCGTACCACCTTGTCGCCGAACTCGACCACCGACCGTACGAGCTCGCGATCGCTCTCTTCAAACACTCCTTCCTCTTCCCCGGCTTCGAGCAGCGCATCCATGGCCTCGTCCGGATGGTTATCCTCCTGCTTGTCTTCCGGCTCCGCCAGCGCCGCAATCGAAAGCATCAGCTGCAACATCAGGGTCACCGGCAGAATGACGTAGAACAATGCCTGCAGCAGAAAGCGGGTTCGCAGCACCCAGACGCCCGTGGTGCGGGCAAACAATACCTGCGGCACCAGCCGGTCGAAGATAAGGATGAGCAGCACCAGCGCGAACGCGTTGGTCAGCAGTTGCGGCCAGAAGTGGCTCGCCTTTGAACCGGCAGTCGAAACAAAGAACAGATATCCGAACAGGAACGCTACCGCCGCCAGCGAGAGCTGCCGCAGCACCGAAGCCGAAAGCGCAATCGACTCCCGCCCAAGCTTCAGCCGCGGCTCCATCCGTTCCGCCCAGCTATCCACGTTGTCCTGGTACTCGCGGGCCAGAAACTTGCCCATTTCCGAGTACACCCGGTCGGCATATGACGCGATCAACAGCACAGGCAAGAGCGCCGCAATCAGCAGGCTCACCATCAACTCGCTCACCGGGCTCCCTTGGCGCCAACACCTGCAGTCACCGTAGACCGCTCGATCAAACCCACGGGAAGACGCAACGCGAGCCTCAGTGCCAACTCCCGCTGTGCCATTTCCCCCGCATCCGCTTCATGGTCTTCACCCGCCAGGTGCAGCAGACCATGCAGCAGCAGCACCCGCACCTCGTCGCGCAGCGCATGCCCCTGCTCTTCAGCCTGACGCAGTGCCGTTTCGAGCGAAATGGCGAGGTCTCCGGCGATGCCTGCAGCTTCTGCCGCTGCCGGGAAGCTCAGCACATCGGTCGCCTTGTTTTTTCCCCGGTAGGCCTTGTTCAGCCGCTTGATCTCGGCGTCCGAGCACAGCAAGACATCCACCTCGCCCTCGAGCCCCACGGCCGCGCGCGCGCGGTTCAGGAACCGAGACAGTCCGGACTTGCTGAGGGCGGACCTGTTCAGGGGGGAGAGATCGAAGGCACTACTTGGAGGTTCGATGTTGATCATCCGCAGGAAAACAGGCAGCAAAGCAACGAGCAGAGGCACCGTTCTTTTACGAATAGGCCTCTGCCTCGATGATATAGCATCCGCAAATATACTACTGCGGTTTCGCCACTGGCAGCACCGCCGCGATGCCGTCCGGCATTCCGCCTTCGCCCATCCTGCCTTCCGAGCCCGCCAGCGGCATCTGGTTCGCGCGTCCGTAGGTGTCATAGGCTCGCACGATCCTCTGCACCAGGTGGTGTCGCACCACGTCTACATCCTCAAAGTGGCAGAACTTGATGCCCTCGACGCCGTTCAGCACATTCAGCGCGTCCAGCAAGCCGCTCTTCTTCGGATTCGGCAGGTCGGTCTGGGTCAGATCGCCCGTGATGACCGCCTTCGAGTTGTTGCCCAGCCGCGTCACGAACATCTTCATCTGCTCAATGGTCGTATTCTGCGCTTCGTCCATAATGATGAAGGCATCGCCCAGCGTACGCCCGCGCATAAACGCCAGCGGGGCCACCTCGATCACGTTCCGCTCCAGCAGCTTGTCCACCTTCTCCTGGTCCAGCAGGTCGTACAGGGCGTCGTACAGCGGCCGCAGATAGGGGTCGACCTTTTCCTGCAGCGATCCTGGCAGAAAGCCAAGCCGCTCGCCCGCCTCGACCGCCGGCCGCACCAGGATGATGCGCGAAACCTTCTTCGCCATCAACGCGCTTACGGCCATCGCCACGGCAAGATACGTCTTGCCCGTACCCGCCGGCCCCAGGCCGAACGTCATGTCGTGCGCTTCAATGGCTTCTACATATTTCTTCTGGTTCGGGCTGCGCGGCTGCACCATGCGCTTTACCCCGGCCGAGCGCTGCTTGCCCGCGTCGACCAGGCCGCGCAGGGTCGAGTTGGCATCCGCCACGACCAGCTTCAGCAGCGCATGCAGCTCTCCGTTCTGCAGGGTGACGCCGCTTCGCCGCAGCGCGTCGAAGTCTGCAAAGACCTGTACAGTTCGCAGCACGGCAGCCTCGTCGCCGCACACTTGAATCGCATCCGAGCGCAGATCGATCTGCACCTTCAGCCCATCTTCCAGCAGTCTCAGGTTTTCGTCGCGAGTCCCGTAAAGCGGCTCAATGCCGGGCGTAATGTCGATAGCTTTTTTGATCAAGCGGTTTTCTGACCTCCGTCAGGTTGCTGCAGGGTTGTTAGCTGGAAAGTTCTCCTACGCCCGACGCAAAGGCCGGTCGCACAAGGCTTTTCTGTTGCATGGAGGTGGGCCTGCCCAGGAAAGACGCCACCGGAACGGTGGGCCCTGGCTGCTTCCGGGATGGTAGGCGTTACCAGTCGGGTGCCGATAATGGTTGCAGACTAGTACCTCCCCCCTGCCCGCGTCAAGTGTGCATTTCACGGGGCGAAACTCCTACCGGGCTTGCCGCGTGACTCGCCCATCCAAGGTTTCGCGCCATTCTGATATCGTTTCGCCGCTTTATGTCTCGCCTCTACAACTTTCACGCCATGCTTGCCGCAGCGGCGCTCCATACTATCCGAATCAGCGGTCCCCGCAGCAACTTACGAGGCCCTCTGAGGAGTGATAATGATGCACGCAGCCCCCGTTCCCGACCGCCGGCAGCACGAACGCGCGCGGCAGCCGATCAGCGTTTCGGGGCTTATCGAAGCGCTCTCCTTTGCCCTCGATCTGACCGAAGGTGCCTGCCCGGGACATGCCGCACGCACCTGCGTCATCGGCATGCGCATCGGCCGCGCCATCAATCTGTCTGAAGACCTGATGCACGATCTCTACTACTCCCTGCTGCTCAAGGATGTCGGCTGCAGCAGCAACTCCGCCCGGCTCTATCAAATTGTGGGCAACGACGAGCTCGAAGCCAAGCGCCTCACCAAGACCACCGATTGGAGCCGTTTCGAGTGGAAGCAGATGCAGTACCTGCTCAAGCACGCGCACGCTCATTCCAGTCCCAGCCGGCGCGTGCGCAACGTCGCTTCCATGTTCAGGAACAGTAGCACCAACGCGGAAGAACTTATCCGCCTGCGTTGCGAGAAGGGTGCCAAGGTGGTCCGCGATCTGGGCCTGAGCCATGCAACCGCCGGAGCGATTTACTGCCTCGACGAGCATTGGGACGGCGCCGGGTACCCCGACCGCCTCGTTGGCGAGGATATCCCCCTCCTGGCTCGCATCGCGTCGCTCGCCCAGACCTTCGAAGTCTTTCTCCGGCAGTACGGCGTTGCGTCCGCCATCGACGTCGTGCAGCGCCGCAGCGGACGCTGGTTCGATCCCGCGCTCGTGCGCGCCGCCGTAGGCCTCGAGCGCCGCGGTAAACTCACCCACGGCCTCAGCGACGACGTTCTCAACACCACTGTCGCCAACCTGCAGCCCACGCTGCGCCGCGTCCTCACCGACTCCTACACGATCGACAACATCTGCGTCGCGTTCGCCGGCGTCGTCGACGCCAAGTCGCCCTACACCTTCCAGCACTCCACCGGGGTCGCCTACGTCGCCCAGCAGATCGGCAAGCGGCTCAACCTTCCCCCGCGCGAGCTCGTCACCCTGCGCCGCGCCGGCCTGCTTCACGACATCGGCAAACTCAGCGTGCCCAACTCCATCCTCGACAAGCAAGGCAAACTGACCCACGAGGAATGGGAATGCATCAAGTGCCACCCGCATTACACCTACGAGATTCTCAGCCGCATCCACGGCTTCGGCCAGATCGCCACCATCGCCGCCTCCCACCACGAAAAGCTGGACGGCTCCGGCTACCATCTCGGTCTCAAAGCCGATCAGCTGCCGCTGCTTTCCCGCATCCTTACCGTCGCCGACATGTACGACGCGCTCTCCGGCGACCGGCCCTACCGCGAACGCCTCAACCTCGACCAGGTCTTCACCATCCTGCGCAAGGACACGCCGCACGCCCTTGACATTACCTGCTTCGAGGCGCTTGAAAGCTTCGCCGGCGAACAGGAAGTCGTCGCCTGCAGCTAGGGCGCGTCAGCACATGCGTAGATAGTCGGCACATGCGTAGATAAAGGATGCACCCGTAAACCATTGTCATCCTGAGCGTAGTTCGGCGGGTTTCTTCCGCCAAACGAAGCCGAAGGACCTGCATTTTGCCTGGGAGCCGCATCACTCCCAGGGGAAACGCAGGTCCTTTGGCTGCGAAACGCACCCAAGCGTGCATTTCTCCGCTCAGGATGACAATGGTTTTACCCCCTGGTTCATGTGAGTCATGCTCGTTGCTGCCCTCAGGCCGCCATCGGGATTGTCACGCTGAACACAGACCCCTGCCCCGGCTGGCTGGTCACCTCGATACTGCCTCCGTGCGCCTCCGTAATCGCCCGGCTGATCGCCAGCCCCATGCCTGTGCCCGGTGTGCCTTCCGCCTGCGTCCGCGCACGGTAGAAGCGCTCGAAGATCAGCGTCTGCTCCGAAGCGTCGATACCCACGCCCTGGTCCGCCACGCTCAGCACCACCGTCTCGCCCCTGGCCTCGGCTGAAATCGTGATCGGCGCGCCCGCCCCGGAGTATTTCGCCGCGTTTTCGAGCAGATTGCAGATCACCTTGCGCAGCACCGCCGGGTCGGCGCGAATCTCGAGCTCCCGCGGCACCTGTACCCGCACCGGGTGCTGCTCCTCCACCCATTCGCACGATTCCCGCGACTCCTGCACCAGCATGCCCACGTTTACCGCGCCAAAGTGCATGTGCACCTGCTGCGCGTCCAGCTGCGCCATCTCCACTGCTTCCGATACCAGCCGGTTCAGCCGGTCGCTTTCCTCGTCGATAATCTCCAGCAGCTCGCGCCCATCCTGCCCGTTCATCCCGCCCGTCAGCAAAGCCGTGGCCGCGCCCTTGATGGAGGTGAGCGGCGTGCGCAGCTCATGCGTAATCGAGTCGATCATCAGCGTCCGCAGCCGCTCGCTCTCCTTCGCTGCCTCGCCCCGGGCCAGCCCTTCGAGCGCCTGCGAGCGGTCAATCGAAAGCGAAATCAGGCTGCCCAGCGCCTCCGCGCTTTCCTGCGAAAGTGACGCGCCGCGCAACATCAGCAGCCCGCGCGGACGCACTCCGGTGCGGATCGGCACCTGCATCTCGTCCCCATCGCCGCGCGCGCCCGGCAAGGAGTTTGCAAGCTGGCGCAGATGCGGTATCTCCACCTCCGATACCGCGCCGCTGCCCGCCTGGTACAGCCGGTCGCCCTCCAGCAGATACAACACTCCCGAAGCCGCGGCCGTTACGCTCGCCACCGCCGCCGGAATCGAACTCAGCAGCGCCGCCACGCTTTCCGATTGCAGCAGCTCGCGGCTGAGCCGGAACAGCACCTCCAGCTCCCGCTGCCGCGCGCGCGCCTCGCAGGCCTCATCCCGCGCCCGTTGCGAGAGCCTGCTGGCAATGATGGCCGTAGCGAGAAACGCAAACAGTGCCAGCCAGTTTTGCGGGTCGGCAATGGTAAACGTACCCACCGGCGGCAGGAAAAAGAAGTTGTAAGCCGCCGTAGCCAGAATCGAAACCGCCACCGCGTAGCGCAAACCGAACTCCGCCGCAAGCACCAGGATCAGCAAAAGCAACGTCACCGCGACCGTCGTCGGGTTCACATGCAGCCAGCGCCGATACACCACGACCATCAGCGACAACGCACCCAACGCCGTGGTCCAACGCACTGCAGCAATCACGCGAGGCGAGTTCATGGCAGAATTGTACCCGTGCCCGACACGCAAACACGCAAGTCCGCCGAAGACTGGCTGCTTACCAGCGAACCCGAGAAGCATCGCGGCCGCTTCAAGGTCTTTCTCGGCTATGCCCCCGGCGTGGGCAAGACCTTCAGCATGCTCTCCGAAGGCATTCGCCGCCGCAGCCGCGGCGAAGATGTCGTCATCGGCATCGTCGAAACCCACGGCCGCACCGGCACCGCCGAGCTCGCCACCAAGCTCTACCAGGTGCCGCGCCGCGAAATCGACTACAAAGGCACCCTCTTCACCGAGATGGACGTCGACGCCATCCTCGCCCGCATGCCTCAGGTTGCACTCGTCGACGAGCTCGCCCACACCAACATCGAGGGTGCCCGCTTCGCCAAGCGTTACGAGGACGTGCTCCTGCTGCTCGACCACAAGATCGACGTCTGCTCCACCATCAACATCCAGCACGTCGAGTCGCTTGCGCCCCGCGTCCAGGCCCTCACCGGCATCTCCGTCCGCGAGCAGGTGCCCGACTGGGTGCTCGATCGCGCCGACGAAATCGTCATCTCCGACCTCACCCCCGAAGCCCTCGTCACCCGCCTGCGCCGCGGCGACATCTACCCTATGGAGCGCGTCGAGCGCTCGCTCGCCAACTTCTTCCGCCGCGGCAACCTCATCGCCCTGCGCGAAATGGCGCTACAGCGGGTTACACGCGCGGTCGATCGTTCGCTCGACGATTACGTCCGCCGCAAAAACCTCGGTGCGCACTGGAGCGTCGCCGAGAAGATCGCCGTCTGCATCAGCTCGAGCCCGCAGGCGCGCGACCTCATCGCGCGCGGCGCCCGGCTTGCCGAGGCGCTCGAAGCCGAGCTTTACATCCTGCACGTCGACAGCCCGCGCGACCACACGCCGGAGCGCCAGCGTACGCTCGACTCCAGCATCCAGTTCGCCGCCAACCTCGGCGCGCAGATCGTTCCGCTGACCGGCCCCGACACGGCCCGCACCACCGCCACCTACATGCGCGAGAACCGCATCACCCAGGCCATCATGGGCCGCTCCGCCACGCACGGCCTGCGCAGCTACCTGTACTACCTCGCCATCCAGAAGTTCATGGCCGAGGCTCCCCACGTCGATCTCCACATCGTCACCCAGGAGAAGCACTAAGCAAGGTCCGGCTGTCAGCCGAAAGCTCATAAGCTGTCAGCTCGCAAAACTTTCCTGCGATCAGCGTATCCTCTCCTAAGCGCGATCGAACCACACCCATGACGACTCCCCACCTCCGCATCCTTGTCGTCGACGACGAACGCCAGATTACCCGCATGCTGCGCGCCTCACTGCAATCGAGCGGCTACGAGGTCCTGATCGCCAATAACGGCGCCGAGGCCTTCGATCTTTTCTCGAGCGAAAACCCCGACCTCATCATTACCGACCTCGCCATGCCCGGCATGGACGGCCTCGAACTCACCCGCGCCATCCGCGCGGTCGCCATCACCCCCATCATCGTGCTCAGTGTGCGTGAATCCGACCGCATGAAGGTCGAAGCCCTCGACGCCGGTGCCGACGATTACCTCACCAAGCCCTTCAGCATGCCCGAGCTGCTCGCCCGTGTGCGTGCCCACGCGCGCCGCCTGCCGCCGCCGCCCTCACCCGACCCCCACCTCGCTGCCGGCGACTTCGTCATCGATACCGACGCCCACAGCGTCGCCGTCCGCGGCAACGCCGTCCACCTTACCCCCAAGGAGTTCGAGCTGCTCGTGCTGTTCGCCCGCGCACCCGGCCGCGTCCTCACCCACAAGGTGCTGCTCCGCGCCATCTGGGGCCCGGCAGGCGATTCCCAGCCCGAGTATCTCCGCGTCCTCGTCGCCGCGCTGCGCAAAAAAATCGAGCGGCCGGAAGGAGAGAAGTACATCCAGTCCGAGCCCTGGGTCGGCTACCGCTTCCATCCAACTCCCGACCAGGTTGCCTTTACGACTTCTTAACGCCTTCTCAACGGAATTCCAACATCGCTACATTTTCTAATAGGCAATATCATCTTCGGATGAAGTCTTCCACCGTGGCCCTTTCGACCCTAATCCCGTTTCTGGTACCTACGGCCCTGGAGGCGCAGGCGTCGCCACACGCTCCATCTCAGGTGCAGACGAGCTCGGCCGACCGCGAAGCCGAGATACGCGAACTCCGCCACGAACTCGCGACCCTTTCGCAGCGCCTCGCGGCCCTCGAGGCCCAGAACCCCGCCGCGCTTGCCGGCTCTACCGCGGGCACTACCACTGCGGCCACTAGCACCACTGCGGCCACTACCACCACCGCGGGCACCACCACCACCGCGGGCGCCACCACCACCCTCCCTTCCTCCGCCCGGCCCGAACCCGCGCCCGCAACCGCCGCCGCCGTCAAGACGCCGCCGCAGCCCATCCTCGTGCCTGAAGATGCAGCCAACCTCGCCTTCTTTCGCGGCACCACCCTCAGCTTCGGCGTGGACGGTTACTACGGCTACAATTTCAATGCCCCCATCGGCCGCGTCAACCTGCTCCGCGCCTACGATGTCAGCTCCAACAGCTTCTCCATCAACCAGGCGTCCTTCATCGTCGAGCACCTGCCCACCCGGGCCAACCGGCTCGGCGGACGCATCGACTTGCAGTTCGGCCAGGCCACCGAGACCCTGCAGGGCTCCTCCGCCAACGAGCAGCGCCCGCAGGTCTGGCGCAACCTCTACCAGGCCTACGGCTCCTACCTGGCGCCCGTAGGCTCCGGCCTGCAGATCGACTTCGGCAAATTCGCCAGCTCGCTCGGCGACGAAGGCAACTACACCAAGGACCAGATCACCTACTCGCGCGCCTACCTGTTCAACTACCTGCCCTTCTACCACACCGGAATGCGCCTCAACTATGCCGTCACCCCCAAGGTCAACGTGGCCTACTGGCTCGTCAACGGTGCCAACGACACCGAAGACCTGAACGGCTTCAAGTCGCAGGGATTTCTGTTCACCCTCAAGCCCGCGTCCACCGTTACGTGGAACGTCAACTACTACTTCGGCGAAGAAGCCCGCGACGTGCTGCCCACGCTGAACCCCGGCGCGCCCACCTCGCCCACCCAGCCCGGCCTGCCCACCACAAACATCAATCCCGCGCCTAACGGCCGCGAGCACATCTTCGATACCTACGCCACCTGGCAGGCCACCAAGAGGCTGACGGTGCTGGGCGAGGCCGACTTCGTCCTCAACCGCACCTACGCCGAGCAGCAGCCCGGACGCGTCGCCATTGGCGCCCTTACCAGCCGCTATGCCATTCGCAAAAACAGCAATCTCGGCGGACGTTTCGAATACTTCGACGACCGCGGCGGCCTTTTCAGCGGCAAAACCCAGGCCCTCAAGGAGTTCACCTTCTCCGCCGACCACACCTTCACCCCCGGCTTTCTTGCCCGCGCCGAGTACCGCCGCGACTTCTCCAACCAGCGCTTCTTCCTTACCGATACCACCGGCTTCCTTGTTCACGCCCAGACTACCGCCGAGCTTGGCCTCGTCTACTGGTGGGGCACCAAGCAAGGCAGCTGGTAAACACGCACCAGAAAGGCCGCAACCATGCTGGACATCCTGGCTATCTTCTCCACGGCCATTCTCTTCGGGCTGGCCATCACTTATACCCGCGCCTGCGAAAACCTCAAGGTAGCTCGCCAGAAAGGACCCCGCTGATGATTCTCAATATCGTCCTTCTCGTCCTCTCCGCCGCTCTGCTTGTCTACCTCGTCTACGCCATCCTGCGGCCTGAAAAGTTCTAGACCTTCAATCAAGCTTCCGGTTTGCTCTTTAGCCTTCCATTCCGGAGGAATCCGCTTTCGCCTTCGCTCTTGCCTCTTGTTGTCATCCCGCAGGGATCTGCGGTTGCCTTTTGCCTTTCGCCCGCAGCATCACTTTGAACCCATAAGGAACACCCCCCATGTCGCTCAACGGCTGGCTTCAGATCATCCTCTTCATCGCTATCATCCTGCTTCTCGCACGCCCCATGGGCCTTTATATGGCCGCCGTCTTTGAGCGCCGGCGCACCTTCCTCGATCCCGTCCTCGTTCCCTGCGAGCGCCTTCTTTACAAGCTCACCGGCGTCGACCCCAAAGAGGAGATGGCCTGGACCGGCTACGGCCTGGCCATGCTCATCTTCTCCGCCGCTACGCTGGTGCTCACGTACGTGATCGAACGCATCCAGCACCTGCTGCCCCTCAATCCGCAGCACCTGCCCGGCGTCGAATCCGCCCTGGCCTTCAACACCGCCGTCTCTTTTACCACCAACACCAACTGGCAGTCCTACACGCCCGAAACCACCATGAGCTATCTCACCCAGATGCTCGGTCTCGCCACTCACAACTTCTGGTCCGCCGCCGTCGGCATTGCGCTCGCCATCGCCTTTGTGCGCGGTATCGCGCGCCGCGAAAGCAAGACCCTCGGCAACTTCTGGGTCGACCTCACCCGCGCCACCCTCTGGATCCTCGTCCCCATCTCCATCGTCTTCGCGCTCGCTCTGGTCTCGCAGGGTGTCGTCCAGAACTTCCGCCCGTACGACACCGCCAAACTCGTCGAAAGCCAGAGCGTCACCGGCACCGACGGCAAGCCGCAAACCGTCACCACCCAGACCATCGCCCAGGGCCCGGTCGCCTCGCAGGAAGCCATCAAGATGCTCGGCACCAACGGCGGCGGCTTCTTCAACGCCAACTCCGCGCATCCGTTTGAAAACCCCACGCCCCTCTCGAACTTCCTCCAGATGCTTTCGATCTTCCTCATCCCCGCCGGCCTTTGCATCACGCTCGGCACCATGGTCGGCTCGCCCAAACACGGCTGGGCCGTGCTCGCTACCATGACCGTTCTCTGGTTCGCCGGCACCACCACCGCCTACTGGGCCGAGTCGCACCCCAACCCGCTCTTTCACAACGTAGCCCAGCAGCGCAGCGATGTTGCCCTGAACAGCCAGCCCGGCGGCAACATGGAAGGCAAGGAAGTCCGCTTCGGCATCGCCAGCTCCGCCCTCTTCGCCACCGTCACCACCGACGCCTCCTGCGGCGCCACCAACAGCACGCACGATTCCTTCACGCCCCTCGGCGGCCTCGTCCCGCTCACCAACATCCTGCTCGGCGAGGTCGTCTTCGGCGGCGTCGGCTCCGGCCTTTACGGCATGCTCGTCTTCGTCGTCATGGCCGTCTTCATCGCCGGCCTCATGGTCGGCCGAACCCCCGAGTACCTGGGAAAGAAGATCGAAGCCTTCGACATCCAGATGGCCATGCTTTACCTCCTCATCTTCCCGCTACTTATCCTCGGCTTCACCGCGATCACCCTGCTCATGCCCAACCTGGGCCTCAGTTCGCTGGCCAACCACGGCCCCCACGGATTGTCCGAGATCCTCTACGCCTACACCTCGGCCACCGGCAACAACGGCTCCGCCTTCGCCGGGCTCAACGCCAACACCCACTGGTACAACTACTCGCTGGCCGTCGCCATGTTTGCCGGCCGCTTCCTCATGATCGTCCCCATGCTCGCCATTGCGGGCAGCCTGGCCGGGAAAAAGATCGTGCCCGCCTCGGCCGGCACCTTCCCCGTCACCACGCCGCTGTTCACCATCCTGCTCACCGGCGTCATCGTCATCGTAGGAGCCCTCACCTTCTTCCCCGCCCTCACCCTCGGCCCCATCCTCGAGCACCTGCTCCTCCACGCCGGCCAGACCTACTAAGCCTTTTATCGCGACCTTCGCGGGCTCTCCATAGCGACCTTTGCGTACGCCTTTGCCTTTCGCACCACCAAGGACCAAACCGATGCCAGCCACCCGCCGCAATCTCTTCGAAGCCAAGATCGTCCGCCGCGCCGCCCTCGACGCCCTGCGCAAACTCAACCCACGCGCCATGATGAAGAACCCCGTCATGTTCGTTGTAGAAATCGGCTCCGTCCTCACCACCGTCCTCCTCATCGCCGGCCAGGGCCATTTCAAGTTCAACCTGCAGATCACCCTCTGGCTCTGGTTCACCGTCCTCTTCGCCAACTTCGCCGAAGCCATGGCCGAAGGCCGCGGCAAGGCCCAGGCCGACGCCCTCCGCCAGGCAAAATCCGAAACCACCGCCTACCAGTTAGTGGACGGGCAAATCAAGGAAGTCCCCAGCTCGCAGCTCCGCGCCGGTGACTTCGTCCGCGTCACCGCCGGCCAGATGATCCCCGGCGACGGCGAAGTCTCCGAAGGCGTCGCCTCTGTCGACGAATCCGCCATCACCGGCGAGTCTGCCCCCGTCATCCGCGAGGCAGGCGGCGACCGTTCCGCCGTCACCGGTGGCACCCGCGTCCTGTCCGACGTCATCACGGTCAAAATCACCTCGAACCCCGGCGAAACCTTCATCGACCGCATGATCGCCCTCGTCGAAGGCGCCGAGCGCCAGAAGACCCCCAACGAGATCGCCCTCAACATCCTGCTCGCCGGCCTCACCGTCATCTTCCTGCTCGCCGTCGTCACCCTCCAGCCCTTCGCCATGTATTCCGGCGCGCCGCAAACCGTCTTCGTCCTCATCTCGCTGCTCGTGTGCCTGATCCCCACCACTATCGGCGGCCTGCTTTCGGCCATCGGTATTGCCGGCATGGACCGCCTCGTCCAGCACAACGTCCTCGCCACCTCCGGCCGCGCGGTCGAGGCCGCCGGCGACGTCAACACCCTGCTGCTCGACAAGACCGGCACCATCACGATCGGCAATCGGCAGGCCTCCGAGTTCCTCGCCGCGCCCGACGTGGAAGAGTCCGCCCTCGCCGACGCAGCCCAGCTCTCGTCTCTCTCCGACGAGACCCCCGAAGGCCGCTCCATCGTCGTCCTCGCCAAGGAAAAGTACAACCTGCGCGGACGTGAGCTCGCCTCGCTCAACGCCGAGTTCGTCCCCTTTTCGGCCACCACCCGCATGTCCGGCATCGAGGTCGACGGCCGCAGCATCCGCAAGGGTGCCGTCGACGCAATCGCCCGCTACCTCGAAGAGCACGGGTCGAGCCTCCCACCTCAAGTCCGCAACGCCGTTGAAACCGTCGCCCGCTCCGGCGGAACCCCGCTCGTCGTCGCTGAGAACGGCAAGGCGCTCGGCGTCATCCACCTCAAAGACGTCGTCAAGGGCGGCATGAAGGAGCGCTTCGACCAGCTCCGCGCCATGGGCATCCGCACCGTCATGATCACCGGCGACAACCCCCTGACCGCCGCCGCCATCGCACGCGAGGCCGGCGTCGACGACTTCCTCGCCGAAGCCAAGCCCAAGGACAAGATGGACCTGATCAAACGCGAGCAGGCCGACGGCAAGCTCGTCGCCATGACCGGTGACGGCACCAACGACGCGCCCGCGCTCGCCCAGGCAGACGTCGGCGTCGCCATGAACTCCGGCACCCAGGCCGCAAAGGAAGCCGGCAACATGGTCGACCTCGACTCGAACCCGACCAAGCTGATCGAGATCGTCGCCATCGGCAAGCAGCTCCTGATGACCCGCGGCGCCCTCACCACCTTCTCCATCTCAAACGACGTGGCCAAGTACTTCGCCATCATTCCGGCCATGTTTGCCGGCGTCTTCCCGGTCCTCCAGGCGCTCAACATCATGCACCTCCACAACGCCGAATCCGCCGTCCTTTCGGCCGTCATCTTCAACGCGCTCGTCATTATTGGCCTTATCCCGCTTGCTCTACGCGGCGTGGGCTATCGCCCAATGTCGGCCGCCGCGTTGCTCCGGCGCAACCTGCTCGTCTACGGATTAGGCGGCATCATCGTCCCCTTCGTCGGCATCAAGCTGATTGATCTCGCCATCACCGCCCTGCACCTGGCCTGACCTTTTGGTTTGTCATCCCGTAGGGATCTGCTTCTCGCTTTTGCCGTTGCCGTTGCCGTCCTCAAAGGAATCCCCATCATGAAGAAAACCATCATCACCGCCACGCTCTACACCCTCATCACCGCTGTAATCCTGGGCATCGGCTATCCTCTCCTCATCACCGGCCTTGCCCGCCTCGCCTTCCACCGCCAAGCTGAGGGCCAGCTGCTCACTGCCCCCGACGGCACCCTCATCGGCTCGCGCATCATCGGCCAGCCGTTCACAGGCCCGGGCTTCTTCCACTCCCGCCCCTCAGCCGCGGGCACGGGCTACGACGCCGGCTCCTCCTCCGGCTCCAATCTCGCCCCCACCAACAAGACCCTCATCGACCGCGTCAACACCGCGGCCGCCGGCTCCACCCCTGTTCCGGTCGACCTTGTCACCACCTCCGCCTCCGGCCTCGACCCCGACATCACCCCCGCCGCCGCCCAGTACCAGATCGCCCGCGTCGCCCAGGAGCGCCACCTGCCCGAAGCCACCGTGCGCCAGCTGGTCGCCACCCATACGCTTCCCCGCCAGTTCGGCCTGCTCGGCGAACCCCGCGTCAACGTCCTGGAACTCAATCTCGCCTTGGCTAAGCAGTAGTACAGACCTCTGAGAAGATAAAGCCATGACCTTTCTCGCCGTCACCTTTGCAGCAATTGTCGGCGGCGCCCTGGGTGTGTTTGGACTCTATCTCGGCTCTAAACTCTCCCATTTGCGCCAACATCGTAAAAGTGAGGAGTCTCAATCCTTGTTCTCCGTCCATAAGCTGGACTGACTTACACATTGCATTCTCAGATTGACCTCGCCCATCATCTCCCTTACACTTAGACTTACGGCACCGGCCATGACTCGTCTGGGCCCTACCCGACATTCTCCGCGGCGCCCAGGCAGCCCGGCACAAAGAAAAGAGCTTCCATGGCAAATCACGTCTCCTCCCTCAAGCGCGCCCGCCAGACCATCGCCAAGACCGCCAACAATCGCGCCAACAAATCCAAACTGCGCGGCACCCTGCGCACGCTGCGCGAAGCTCTCCTCAAGGGCGACGCCGCCGACCTCATGAAGGTCTACAGCTCCACCGCTTCCATCCTCGACAAGTCCGTCCAGAAGGGCGTCCTGCACAAGAACACCGCAAGCCGCTATAAGAGCCGCCTCAACGCCCGCGTCAAGACCGCCATCCTCGCCAAAAAGGCCGCCTAGTTCTCACCAACCCTAAGAGCAGCTCCCCGTGAGACGGACAAGCCCTTCTTTTTTGTCATCCCGTAGGGACTGCTTTTGTCGTTTGGTCGACCGCTGAGCTGACCAAGGCAGCCGGCCCCCTACTGCGGCTTCGGATGGTCCTTGTCAAACAAAGACGGCGCTTCCCGTCTCGTTGCCGGTATATCTCCAACCACTCTTTTTTGTCATCCCGTAGGGATCTGCTTTTGTCGTTTGGTCGACCGCTGAGCTGACCAAGGCAGCCGGCCCCCTACTGCGGCTTCGGATGGTCCTTGTCAAACAAAGACGGCGCTTCCCGTCTCGTTGCCGGTACATCCCCCACTACATTCCCATCCTCCGGGTTGGCCTTGCTTTCGGCCGGAGGCGGTTCTACCACCTCGCCCGCCGACTTTTGCATCACTTCCGTCCCCAGCTTCACGCCCTCCGCCCTGGCCTGCGCCCGCTCGGTCACCGGCTCGGAATCCAGCGCGATCACCGCCGTGTTCTTCTCCGGCTCCGCTTCCGTGGCCTTCGCCAGCTCGCTATGATCCTTCAGGGTCAGTGGCGGAACCTGGTAAATCTCCAGGTTCCCCGCCCGCACCACGCCCAGTAGAGTACCATCGGGTGAAAAATCGAAGTTCTGCCCCGCCCTCTGCACCGGACTCGCCTGCACCTTCATCAGCACGCGTCCGTCGTAATTCTGCAGCACTTCAATCTCCTGCCCGGTCACGATGTCCTTGCTCAGGTTTTCTGCATCCACAAACACGCCGCCCTGCGTCGTGATGCGCTCCAAAGCAAAACGTCCTGCTGTCGGCGCCGTCACGATCGAAGGCGAAATTAGCGTATCGCCAAACGTCTGCAGCCAGCCGAACTCCCCCTTCATGTTGAAGCCGCCAAGCTCCGGCGAGCTAGTCTGACCCCTGCAGCCGAAGGCGATAAACTCGCTGCGGCTCACCCAGTACGGCCTCGGCGTACAGCTTGTATCGAACGCCGCGAGTTCCACCCGCTTGCCCGTATGCGACTTGAAGTCGAAGTCGAACGTCGAGGGCGACTCCCGCTTGATGTCCAGGTAACCTTCCGACGTCGCCGGCACATTCACCAGCGACGGCGAGGCCACCACGCCTGAAGAAATTGCTGTCAGCTCCGGGCCCGCACCCTTTTCCCCCTGCACCTCCCGCAGCCGGTAAAAGTGGATCTCCACCGGCGCCTGCCGCAGCACCTCGGCCACATCCTCATTCAGCGCCGAGTCGTCCACGTCCACCGCACCTGCACTCTTGTCCCGCCTCTTTGGGATCGTCTCCACCGTCAGCAGGTCTCCACCCGCCGAGACCGAGATGTACCCAATCGGCCGTTTCGAGTCCAGAAACGGCCGCTCCTTGAACGCCTCTTCGCCTGCGGCCACACGCCGCATCGGCTCGATCTCCGTCAGCTTGCTACGTACACGCAGCAAAAATCGCCCGCTCCCCAGCGAATACAGGTACTGCGCATGGTCCCGGGTCCGCCACTGCGTCCTGGCCAGCACCTTGCCGCTCGGCAACTCCACCAGCAGCGCCGCCACGGTCCGGTCGTCATCGTCAGGTGTCGCGTCCGCCAGCCGCGGCATCAGGCTGTGGGCGTTCCAGGTCAGCAGCACATGCGTCCCATCCACAAAGTGCAGCGTGTACAGCGTGCCGGGGCCCAGGGCAAAACGATCCGCAATCCCAGAAAATCCCAGCGGCTCCAGCGGAATCGTCACCACCGGCAGATTCGGTTTCGCCCCGCGCGCAGGCACACCCGCCGCCACAAGCAGCAGCATCAGTCCAGGCACGGCCAGTTTCAAGGAAGCCATAGCACGTTGTAAGACGCATAAAGTCCAGGCCAGGACTCGCCCGGCTTGCAAGCCTGTTGCGCCCGCTTCCACCGGACCGAAGTGTGCGACTCTAGACTCCAGTGTCGACCTCCACAGCCGTCCCCCACCACCGCACCCTCGGCTTCCTTGCCTGCGCGCTTGCCTCCGCTCTATGGGGCACCGGCTTCTTCTTCGGCAAAATCGCCCTGGCCGAAATGAACGTCGGCGCCATGGTCTTCTACCGCTTCCTTTTCGCGACCATCGCCCTTGTGCCGCTCCTGTTTACCCACCGCCCATCGTTCAGCCCTGCGGAGTGGCGCACGCTGCTGATCGCCTCCTTTCTCGGCGTCCCGCTGCAGTTCCTCATTCAATTTCACGGGCTCTCGCTCACCACCGTCTCGCACGCTTCGCTCATGGTGGGCACCCTGCCCGTCATCCTGGCCATCGGCGCCGCCGTCTTCGCGCACGAGCGCATGGACACCCTCGGCTGGTGCGCCGTTTCCGCCTCCACCCTCGGCGCCGCCCTCATCGCCTTCGGGCGCAGCGGCAGCCATGCAACCGGCGGCCCCACCCTCACGGGCGACCTCCTCATCGTGCTTTCGCTCTCGATCGCCCTCTTCTGGATCCTCATTAACAAGAGCCTGCTCGCGCGCCATTCGCCCATCGTCGTCACCGTCTACGGCCTCGTCGCCGGAACCCTGATGCTGATCCCCATCGTCCCCGCCATCTGGGGCCTGCCGCCCGTGCACCATATTTCCTGGCACGCCTGGGCCGCCCTGGCCGCCAGCGGTGTGCTTTGCACCGCCACCACGACGCTGCTCTGGAATTGGGGCCTGACCAAGGTTCCCGCTAGCCAGGCCGGCGTACTGCTGAACATGGAGCCGCTCGTAGGCTCGCTGCTCGGCATCTTCCTGCTGCACGAAACCCTCGGCCCCGGCGCCTGGCTCGGCGGCGCCATGATCCTCGCCGCCGCCGTCGTCCTTACCACCCGCAGCAAAACAACCGTCACCGACTCCAACCCGCAACCCGCTGTCAGCTCATAGCTATCAAGCTCTTAGCTCACGAACCATCCTTCTAAACCGGCGTAATAATCCCGCCCACAGGCATCGAAGTCGGCAGCCCTCCCGGCCGTCGCAGCTTCATTGCGTCCGCGGTCATATCCGTATACTTCAGCCCGGCGCCGGTATTGAACAGCACCACCCGCTCATCGGACCTCAGCTCGCCCGAAGCGATCATCGCCTCGTAAACAGCCGTAGCCGCCGCCCCTTCAGGCGATAGAAACAGGCCTTCGTTCTTCGCATAATCCAGGATCGAAGCCAGGATCTCCTCGTCCGTCGAGCTCACCGCGCGACCGCCGCTTGCCCGCACAATGTCCAGGATGATCGCGTCCCCATACGGCTTCGGCACTCGCAGCCCGGAGGCAAACGTCTGCGCACCTTCGAAGAAGCGCGAGACCGCCGCGCCTTCCTCATACGCCCGCACCATCGGCGCGCACCCGGCCGATTGCAGCGCATACATTTTCGGCCGCTTCGTGCCGGCCGGCACCCAGCCCAGCGCCTCCATCTCTTCAAACGCCTTCCACATCCCGATCAGGCCCACGCCGCCGCCGGTCGGGTAAAAAACCGCATCCGGATACGTCCAGCCCAGCTGCTCGGCAAGCTCGTACCCCATCGTCTTCTTGCCCTCCACGCGAAAGGGCTCCTTCAGGGTAGAAATATCGAACCACACATCCTCAGCCGCCACGCCCGCTGCCTTCTGCCGCTTGATCTCTTCGCCCACCATGCGCGCGCAATCCGAGATGAGCCCATCGACCATGTGCACGTCAGCCCCGTACACCACACCTTCAAGATAATTCGCAAACGGGACATCCTGCGGCATATACAAATGAGCCGTAATCCCGGCCGCCGCGCAGTAAGCCGCCAGCGCCCCGGCCGCATTGCCCGCGCTCGGCACCGCCAGATGCCGCAAGCCGTAGTGCCGCGCCATCGTCACCGCCATGCCCAGCCCGCGAGCCTTGAAGCTGCCCGTCGGATTGTTCCCTTCTTCCTTGATCAACAGCCCCGCATGCCGCTTCGATTGGAGCATCGGCGTCCAGCCCTCGCCCAGCGTGACGGGTTCCACACCCGGCAGCACATCCTTATACCGCCACATGCCCAGCGAAGCGACGCTTTCCGCCGCATACCGCGCGCAGTTCTCGCGTTTGGCCGTCCGCTTCAAGGCCTCCATGTCGTACCGCACATACAGGCTCTCGGCCGTCGCCGGATCCAGGGTCTGCGGCGTCTCCGCCGATACATGATTGTGGCTCTTCACCGATTCCAGATACGTAATCTCAGGCATCCCTAAATCCTAACGCGTGCCGGCCCGACGACAAAACGCCGCGGCCGCCGTGATCCGGGTTGCTCCGTGTGCCCGTAGTAAGCCTGGCAGGGAGATGCGACAATTTGTTATGCCGTCTCCCAAGCTCATTGCCCTCGATCTCGACGGCACTCTCCTCAACCCCGAATCCCGCATCTCCCCGCGCAATATCGCCGCGCTGCTTGCCGTCGAGGCCGCCGGCATCACCGTCGTCATCGCGACCGGCCGCCGCCACTTCTACGCGCTCAAGGTCCTCCGCAATCTGCCGCTCCAGCCCGAAACCGTCCTCATTTCCTCAAACGGTGCCGTCGTCCGCAGTTTCGCTTCGCAGCTCATCGAGCGCAGCCACCTGCAACCCGCCGCCGCCCGCTGGCTCGTCCACCACCTCGCCGAGTACCGCAACGCCCTCGTCCTTACCTTCGACCGCACCATCACGGAAGGCCCCGACGCCGGACGCGACCAGCGCGGCGCCCTCGTCGTCGAGCACCTCGCCGACCTCAACCAATCCATCGGCCAATGGATCGAGGCCAACGAGCCCTACATCCTGCACTGCCAGCCAATCGAGGCGTGCCTTTCTGATGACGACCCACCCATCCAGGCCATGCTCTGCGGCTCCGTCGAACGCATGCGCCGCGCCGAGCAGCACCTTCTACGCACTCCAGAAGGCCAGGCACCCCAGGTCGCGGCCGTCGGCGAAACCCGCGCCGGCGCCACCATCCAGCTCAACCGCACCGAGTACCCCGAGCGCGACCTTTCCATCGTCGACATCCTGCCTGCCGGATGCAGCAAAGGCTCTGCCATCCTGCGCCTCGCCGCCGCACGCAACATTCAGGCCGCCGACATCATGTGCGTCGGCGATAACTGGAACGACCTCTCCATGCTCGAAATAGCCGGCCACCCCATCCTGATGGGCAACGCCCCCGCCGATCTGAAGCTGCTCGCCGCGCAAAAGGGCTGGGCCCTCACCACCTCTCACGCTGCGGATGGCGTCGCCGAAGCCATCGAACAAGCCTGCCCGCATCTGCTCACCACTCCCGTCACCCTGTAGTCCAAAAACCGAGGAGCTGTCAGCTTAAAGCTTGCGAGCTTATGGCTCGACAATCAGCCTTACAGCCACCCACTCTGGCTGTTATCCTGAAGCAAGGAGGAGCCCCGATGCCGCACCGCAAGCCGGCCCGACGCAAGCGCCGCATCGCCCTGGCTTCGCTCCTGCTCGCCGCCGCGCCCGGCTGCCTTGTGGGGAAGGCCGGTGCCGCCGAGCGCATCACCCTCCGCAACGGCTTCACCCTCGATTGCCTGCGCCGCGAGCCCGTAGGCGAAAAGCTGCGGCTCTACATGGACGCGGCCGGAACCAATTACATGGACGTCTCCTCCGCCGCCATCGCGTCCATCGAGACCATTCCCGACCCACCCGCAGTCCCCCTCGCCAAACCCGAGCTCACCGCCGCCGGCCAGGCCCAGGCACTCCAAACCGCTGCCGAGCTCACTCATCAGGAACTCACCGAGCTGCTCCACTCCGCCGGCCAGACCCACAACATCGACGCCGACCTGCTCGCCGCCGTCGTCCGCGCCGAGTCCGGCGGGCACACCCATGCCGTCTCGCGCACCGGCGCCCGCGGACTGATGCAGCTTATGCCCGGCACGGCGGCCGCGCTCGGCGTCGCCGACAGCTTCGTCCCCGCCCAGAACGTCGAAGGCGGCACCAAATACCTCGACCAGCTGCTCACCCGTTACAAGGACAATATCGCCCTCGCGCTCGCCGCCTACAACGCCGGCCCGGGCGCCGTGGACAAATACCACGGCGTCCCCCCCTTCCGCGAAACCCGCGCCTACGTCGCCGGCATCATCCGAGAGTTCAACCGCCGCAAGACTACCCTTGTCGCTTCTTCCAGCAGTCCGAAGGAAGGCAAGTAGGTGAAGCGCGCCCTGCCCTGGCTGCTTCTGGCAGCCGCCCTTGCCTTTGTCGCTTACAAGCTGCATACCTCGCATTTCGATTACACCGGCTTCCTGCGCTCCGTCCGCACCGCCAACTTCTTCCTCATCGCGCTCGCCGTCCTGCTCATCTACTCGAACAACGTCCTCCGAGCCCTGCGCTGGGCGGTCTTCCTCAAGCCTGCCTATTTTGCCGACCCCAGCCTGAAATCCACGCCCTGGCACAAACTCATCGGCAGCCAGTTCATCGGCTTCACCGGCCTGGCCATCTTCGGCCGCATCGGCGAGCTGATCCGCCCCCTCCTCATCGCCCGCCGCACCGCCCTGCCGGTCTCGTCGCAAATTGCGGTCGTTACTGTCGAACGCATCTTCGATCTCGGCGCCTTCGGCCTCATCTTCGCGCTCAACCTGCTACTGTCTCCCACTCTCCAAAAGCTCCCGTACCTGCACAAAGCCGGCTTTACCATCGCGGCGCTTACGGTCGTCATCATTGTGTTCGTCGCCTCCGTCCGGTTGGCCGGGCACTACATGGCCGCGCTTACCGGCAAGCTCGTCAGTCTGGTCTCCAAGCCCGCCGGAGACGCCGCCGCCGCCCGCGTACTCGACTTCCGCGCCGGCCTCAACGTCATCGGCTCGATCGCCGATCTGCTTACCGCTTCGGCCCTCAGCCTGCTCCTGTGGGCCACCATCGCGTTCGCCTACCTGCTCACCCTGCGCGCCTTCCCCGGCCAGGTCCACACCCTTACGCTCGGCCCCACCATCGTGCTCATGGGCTTTTCGATCGCCGGCTCTGCTCTGCCCATCCCGGGCGGCGGCGGCGCCTGGGCCGGCAATGTCTTCGCCCTCTCGAACCTGTTTTCCATCCCACCCGAGCTCGCCGCCTCGGCCGGGCTCATGCTGTGGCTCGTCACCAACATGGCCATCATTCCGGCCGGCCTGCTCTACGCGCGCATCGACGGCATCAGCATCACCCAGGTAGCCCGCCGCAGCGAGCTCGAAGAAGAGCACACCGCCCATCACGGGTAGCCCCGATCAAACCCGATCAAACCATGTTGGCCGCTGCCCATGCCCTGCAAGCCCTTCTTCAAGCTGTCAGCTCATAGCTACAAAGCTCACAGCTCTCGAACCACGCCTTTCTCACCCGAAAACCCGGATGCAAGTCCCTGCCACATTGTCATCTGTGCTCGTCTGTGTCATCTGTGTTAAGCATTCCCCCACCGGCCCCTGCTAAACTGGAAGAACCCGAATGAAGTGTCCTTACTGCGGTTTCACCCAGGATCGTGTCGTCGACTCGCGTGAAAGCAAGGACGCCGACGCCATCCGCCGCCGCCGCGAGTGCGAGCGCTGCGAAAAGCGCTTCACCACCTACGAACGCATCGACGAAATCCCCTACATGGTCGTCAAGAAAGACGGCCGCCGCGAGCGTTTCGAGCGCCAGAAAGTTCTCGCCGGCCTGATGAACGCCTGCCAGAAACGCAACGTTTCCGCCGCGCAGATGCAGGCCATCGTCGACGAAACCGAGGCCTTCGTCGTCGATTCCCCCGAGCGCGAGCGCGCCACGTCCGCCCTCGGCGAGCTCATCATGCAGCGCCTCAAGGCCATCGACACGGTCTCCTATATCCGTTTTGCCAGCGTCTACCGCGACTTCAAGGATGTCCGCGAGTTCAAATCCGAGCTCGAAGCCCTTCTCAGCAGCAACCGTACCCAAACCCCCAACCCCAGAAACGATCCCAGAAACGACTTCAGAAAGAAAACCCCCAGATCATGACCGCACTCGCAACTCGCACCCACCGCATCACCCTTATCCCCGGCGACGGCATCGGCCCCGAAGTCACCAGCGCCACCGTCAAGATTCTTGAAGCCGCCGGCAAACGCACCGGCTGCACCTTCGACTGGCACACCCACAACGCCGGCGCCGACGCCCACCGCCAGACCGGCGAGTACATTCCCAGGGCGCTCTACACCTCCGTCGAGCAGACCCGCGTCGCGCTCAAGGGCCCCGTCACCACACCCATCGGCGGCGGCTTTTCGTCCATCAACGTCACCCTGCGGAAGCGGT
Organism: uncultured Granulicella sp.; assembly: GCA_964282835.1. Classification (GTDB taxonomy): domain Bacteria; phylum Acidobacteriota; class Terriglobia; order Terriglobales; family Acidobacteriaceae; genus Edaphobacter. Next base: position 1,481,815 of record OZ196157.1, on the reverse strand, counting down.
TCGATCTGTTCGCCAACTTCCGCCCCATCAAGAATCTTCCCGGGCTCGACACCCGCTACGCCGGCATCGACCTGATCATCTGCCGCGAAAACACTGAGGATCTCTACGCCGGCCACGAGATGATGGTCGTCCCCGGCGTCGCGCAAAGCTTCAAGATCATCACCGAAAAGGGCTCCACCCGCATCGCCAAGTTCGCCTTCGAGTACGCCCGCAAGCACAGCCGCAAGCGCATCCACGCCATCCACAAAGCCAACATCATGAAGTTGACGGACGGGCTGTTTCTGGATTGCGCGCGCCGCATCTCCACCGGCTTCCCCGAAGTCGAATACCTCGAGCACATCGTCGACAACACCTGCATGCAGCTTGTGCTCAACCCCTACCAGTACGATGTCATCCTGACAGAAAATCTGTACGGCGACATCCTGTCCGACCTCTGCTCGGCCTTTGTCGGCGGCCTCGGCCTCGTTCCGGGCGCGAATCTAGGCATCGAGTGCGCCATCTTCGAGGCGGTGCACGGGTCAGCACCGGACATCGCCGGCCAGGACAAGGCCAACCCCACCGCCCTGCTGCAATCGGCCATCCTGATGCTGCACCACATCGACGAGCCCGCCACCGCCCAGCTGGCCCAGCGTGCGCTCGAACACGTCTACACCGAAGGCAAGCACCTTACGGCCGACGTAAAAGGCACCGCCGGCACCACCCAGTTCACGGAGGCCGTCCTCGAAGCCCTCGAACGCTAGCTGCTTGCCTTTCATCGCAACCTCCGCGGCTCTTACTTAGCGACCTTTGCGTACGCCTTTGCTGGTTCTTTTTCCAGTCAGGATCAACCCGCATCCAACCTTCCAGAGCCCACCCATGACCCCAACCCGCCTCTTCCTCACGACTGCCCTCTGCCTCACCCTCACCGCCTGCAAACCCGACGCCGCCCTCAAACATTCCGAGAGCTTCGGCAAGGGCTCCGTCCCCGGCACCAGCACCCCACCCCCGTCCGACTCGCACCCGGCGGCCGACGCGCCTTCAGGCCCCACGGGAAACGTCTCCGGCTCCATCCTCTTCGCCGGCAAGGCCCCCGCCCCGGTGCTCATCGATACCTCTATGGACCCAGCCTGCACGCTCTCTTCCGCCAAGGTCTATTCCGAGCAGTACGCCGTCCAGAACGGAAAACTCGCCAACGTCTTCGTGTACGTCAAGCAGGGCCCGCCCGCCGCCATGCAGGTATCGCCTCTGCTTCCGCCCACCATCCTCGACCAGAAGAACTGCCAGTACACCCCGCACGTCGTCGGCGTCTTCCAGGGCGGCGTCGTCGAGTTCCATAACAGCGACCCCACCATGCATAACATCCACACCATGCCCACCGCGGTCGGCAACGAAACCATTGACATTTCGCAGGGCCCCAGGGGCGCGCCCGTCACCAAACACTTCACCAACGCCGAGCTCATGATCCCCGTCCGCTGCAACAATCACCCCTGGATGAACGCCTTCATCAACGTCTCGCCGACGCCCTGGTTTGCCGTCACGGACAAGAACGGCCACTTCGACCTCAAGGGCCTGCCGCCCGGCCAATATACCCTTGCGGCGGTGCATGAAAAGCTCGGCGAGAAAACCATCCAGGTCACCATTGCCCCCAACGGCACAGCCAAAGCCGAGCTAAGCTACAGCCTCGCCAACTAGGCACCACCATCGGTGCGCATCGGTTTTCGTCCGTCCTCCCTCAGCCGCGTTATCCTATCCATCTATGGAACGACGTAAAGTAGGCATACTCGGGGCCACCGGCATGGTTGGCCAACGCTTCATCCAGCTGCTCGCCCAGCACCCATGGTTTGAGATCACCTGGCTTGCCGCCAGCGACCGCTCGCAGGGCAAGCGCTACGACGAAGCCTGCCGCTGGAAGCTCGGCACCCCGCTGCCCCCGCAGATCGCGGCCATGACGCTCCAGCCTAACAACCCTGCCGGCGACTTTCCGCGCATCATCTTCGCCGCCCTCGATGCGGCCATCGCCCATGAGCTCGAACCGAAATTCGCCGCCGCCGGATGCGCCGTCATCTCCAACTCCTCCGCCTTCCGCATGACCGCCGACGTGCCCCTCGTCGTCCCCGAGGTCAACGCCGACCACCTCGCCCTCATCGAGCGGCAAGCCTGGAGAAAGGACTCGGGCGGCTATCTCGTCACCAATCCCAACTGCTCCGCCATCGGCCTCGTGCTCGCGCTCGCTCCCATCGAGCAGGCCTTCGGCATCGAGAGCATCTTCGTCTCGACCATGCAGGCAGTCTCGGGCGCCGGCTACCCGGGCGTCGCGTCGCTCGACATTCTCGGCAATGTGGTCCCCTTTATCAAGAACGAAGAAGAAAAGCTCCAGGAAGAAGTGGCCAAGCTGCTCGGCACACTCAGCGGAAACCACATCCACCCGGCTGACGCCAAGGTCTCGGCCCACTGCAACCGCGTCGCGGTCGAAGACGGCCACACCGAGTGCGTCTCGCTCAAGCTCAAGCGCCCCGCCACGTACGAGCAGATGCTCGCCGCCTGGGCCACCTTCAAGCCGCTCGCCGGCATCCACGAGGGCCAGCCCCTGCCCACCGCGCCCGACCAGCCCGTCGAGTACGAAGACGCCATCGACCGCCCGCAACCCCGGCTCGACCGCATGCGCGGAGGCGGCATGGCTTCGACCGTCGGCCGCCTGCGCCCCTGCACGCTCTTCGACTGGAAGTTCGTCGTCCTCTCGCACAACACGATTCGCGGCGCAGCCGGCGCAGCCATCCTCAACGCAGAAATCCTCGCCATGCTCGGCAAGCTCGACTGGAAAGACTGGAAGCCCACCGCATAGCGTTCGCTCTCCTTGTTGTCATCCCCGAAGGGGATCTGCGGTTGCTCTTGCCGTTGCCTCCTTCTTGTCATTCCCGCAGGGAATCCGCGGTTGCCTTTGCCCTTCTCTCACCAGCAACCGCACTCTATATTGAATTTTTATGTCGCACTCTGTAAACCGTATGTAGACCTATGAGTCAACCTCGATTGCAAACCGTAGTCATGAAGTTCGGCGGCACCTCTGTCGAGCACTCCGAAGCCATCCAGCGCACCGTTTCCATCGTCAAGGGCCGTCGCGACGCCGGCCTGCAGCCCATCGTGGTCGTCTCCGCCATGGCCCGCGTTACCGATCAGCTGCTCGCCGCCGCCAAAGCCGCCGGAGAAGGCGATGAGCCCGCCGCCCTCGCTCTCGCCGCCGCGCTCCGCCAGCGCCATCTTGAGACTGCCGCCCAGCTCACCGGCCCGCGCCACATGGCCCGCCTCACCCCCCAGCTCGAGCAATCCTTTGACGCGCTCGATGCCCTGCTCAGCGGCGTCTGCGCCGTCGGCGAGCTCACCCCGCGCACCATCGATCTCGTCGTCAGCTTCGGCGAGCGGCTCTCCAGCATCATCGTCGCCGGCGCTTTCGAGCATCGCGGCATCCTCGCCGCGCATGTCGACGCCCGCACCTGCATCATCACCGATTCGTACTACGGCAAGGCCGCCCCGCTGCCCGCGCTCATCGAAGCCCGCGTCGAAGAGCACATCCTGCCCATGCTGCATATCCAGGCCATCCCGGTCATGGGCGGCTTCATCGGCTCGAACGTCGAAGGCGTCACCACCACCCTCGGCCGCGGCGGGTCGGACTACACCGCCGCCCTCATCGGCGGCGCGCTCCATGCCGGAGCCATCGAAATCTGGACCGACGTCAACGGCATCATGACCACCGACCCGCGCATCGTGCCCGAAGCCCTGCGCGTCAAGACGATCAGCTTCGAAGAAGCCGCCGAGCTCGCCTACTTCGGCGCCAAGGTGCTGCATCCCGCAACCATCCTGCCGGCGGTTGAAAAGTCCATTCCGGTCCTGGTCCTCAACTCCCGCAACCCCACCAACGAGGGCACCCGCATCACGGCCATCGCCGCGCCTTGCACGTCGCCGTTCAAGTCCATTGCAGCCAAAAAGCGCCTCACGATCATCGATATCGTGGCCTCGCGCATGCTCATGGCGCACGGCTTCCTCGCCGCCGTCTTCAACATCTTCGACAAGTTCGCCTGCCCCATCGACATGGTCTCGACCTCCGAGGTCAGCATTTCGCTTACCGTCGATTCGAACGAGCGCCTGCCCGAAATCTGCGCCGAACTGAGCAAAATCGCACACGTCAAATACGAAGGCCACAAGGCCCTCATCTGCCTGGTCGGTGAAGACATCCGCGGCCAGAGCGGCATTTCCGGCCGCGTCTTCACCGCCATCTCCCACATCAACGTGCGCATGATTTCGCAGGGCGCAAGCGAAATCAACATGAGCTTCATGATCGAAGAACAGGATGTCGAAGAAGCCATCCGTTCGCTGCACCGCACCTTCTTCACCCAGCCCGACCCCACCGTCTTCGACACCGAAGCCCTTACCCTCACCACCTGATGCATTGTCTTCCTGAGCGGACCAACTCGTAAATTGTCATCCTGAGCGGAGCAACGCACGGCCTTTTGTGCGTTGCGCAGTCGAAGGACCTGCGTTTCGCTAGACCCGCCGGCTCTCTTTCCAGCGCAGATCGACTGCCCTGCCCTACGTACCCACCCCACCCTCAAAAAAAGCTTGCTCCCCACCCTTGGCCTTCTATAATCCAGGTGATCCTCAAGTTCATCACCAAGGGCTCCCCTATGCACGCGGCCAAAGTTCTCTGCCTTTCTCTCGCCCTTCTCCTCACCGGCTGCGCCATCCACTTGGACGACCCCACCCCCACCGTCACCACCGCCGGCATTTCCGGCTCCGTTTTCGGCGGCGAGCAGCCCATCGTCGGTTCGTCCGTCGCCCTCTACGCCGTCGGCAACTCCGGCTACGGCACCGGAGCCACCCAGATCACCACGACTCCCGCCAACGCCGTCACAGACGCCCACGGCAACTACTCCTTCTCCTCCATCACCTGTCCCTCCGCCGGCTCCGGCGTCCCTACCTACCTCCTCGTCACAGGCGGCAATGCCGGCGGCGGCGTCAACCCCCACATCGTCCTCACCGCCGCCACCGGCTACTGTGGTGGCCTCGCCAGTCTCACCGTTAATGTCAGCGAAGTCACCACCGTCGCCACCGCTTACGCCATGGGCCAGTTCTTCACCCCGACCGTCGGCGGCGCCCCCTCTACCGACATGTTCGGCGGCACCAACGCCAACGGCCAGTACAACCTCGGCCTCCAGATCGCGGACGAATACACCGTCCCCCAGCTCGTCAACCTCGCCGCCGGCTCCGCAACCGCCGCCCGTACCACTTCCACCTCAGGCACCGTCACCGTCACCCGCGAGCCCGCCAAGCTTTACACCATCGCGAACATCCTCCTCTCTTGCGTTAACACAAACGGCTCCACGGATACCGGCATGGGTTGCGGCACCCTCTTCTTCAATACCACCAACGGCTACGGCACCCCCGCCGACACCCTCCAGGCCGCCGTCATGATGTCCCTCTTTCCCTACAGAAAGGTCGCCGCGCTCTACGCCCTCCAGACCGCCACCCCACCCTTCGCCGGCGGCCTCACCAAAGCCCCCAACGACTGGACCCTCGGCATTTCCTACACGTCCACCGCCTTCCAGAACAACCTCTTCAACACCTCCACCTTCCGCTCTGGCACCAACATCGATATCGATTCCAACGGCAACGTCTGGTTCCCCACCAACTCCGCCGGCTCCCACGGCATCGCCAGGCTCCTCACCTCCACTCCCAACCCCTTCTTCGACGGCCCTTACCTCACCAACCTTTCCCACCCGCAATACCTCGCCATCACCAACCAGGGCCGCATCTACGCCACGGATACCGCTTCGCCCCAAATCAGTTTCACCACCACCGATTCTCCAGCCAGGGCTGGCACAACCCTCACGACCACCGGCTTTACCGGTCCCGTGGTTGCCGCCGCTACATCAGCCAGTGGCGGAGATGACATTGTCTACACTGCCGGTGGCAGTGCATCCAGTCTTGGCGCCACCTCTTCGTACGTCGCCTATTACTACCCGGCTGTATACCCCAACGACTACGGCCCGATAGGCAACTTCTCCGTGTCGCCTGTCGGCTTGACTGGATTTCCGGGTCCAGGATACGCAAATTTCAGCTCAGGCAGTGGCGCGAATACGGCCTGTGATCAGGAATACATCGGCTATCAATCTCAAAGCGAGACAGAGGTCAGCACAGGTACCGCCCCCTGCTACGCGGGAGGCATCGCACTCACCAGCTACAACACCAACAATACATATGACATTGTCCAAACCGTTGCAAGCACAGGCAAACTCTGCGACTATCAATACAATGGGACTGCCGGAGCCTGCTTCACCCCCCCCGTGACGGTTTCTTACCCCCAGGCAATAGCCTCCGACGGTTACCACAACCTCTGGATCGCCAACTACGGCAACAGCTCCGTCAGCACCCTTGGCTACCAGTACAACGCCGGCACCGACGCCGACTACCATACCACCAGCCCCATCCCCTACATCCACAACGCAACCAACGGCGCCACTCTCACCACTCCTTCCGGTATCGCCATCGACCGTTCCGGCAACGTCTGGATCGCCAACGCCTGCATCAGCGCTCTCACCACCTGCCCCGCCTCCTTCACCTTGTCCGAGCTCATCGGAGCAGCCGGCCCTACCCTCACCCCTCTCGCTGCCGGAGTTGTCAACGGCACTACCGGCACCCTCCCCACCCAAATCGTCTCCGCCCCCACCAAACCCCAAACCACTCAACCCGTCACCAACCCCCGCAACGCCCGCTAGCGCCCGCAGCCAGAAGAGAAATTGTCATCCTGAGCGAAGAACGCACAGCACCATCGTGCGTTCGCAATCGAAGGACCTGCGTCTCGCGTCGACCGGCATGACTTCCTCGTTGGCACTCCAAGCACCAACGCTTCCTCATCCTCGAACCATCGTGCTAGAGCTAATTTGCTGATGGTGTGGTGTGGCTTTGGCCTTTTTGTTGTCATCCCGAAGGGATCTGCGGTTGTTCTTGCAGTTGCCTGTTCCTCTACACCATCTGCGAATCCGCTCTAACAGCGCGGCTTTGAGCTGCGGCAGTCCGTCTCGCGTAAGGGCACGGCTTCAGCCGTGCCGTAAGCGCAGTGAGTGCGACGCGGCTTTAGCCGCTGACATACGCTTCTGGGCCGAGGATCTACTCTCTCGACAACCTGTTCGGCCCCTGAGCGAGCGCGCGTCCCAGACCTGTCAAGCCCCCAAGCCTCCCCGCAAACCCATAACTCTCGTGTTGACAACCACTTACCCCATGAAAATAGTTGGCATGTTTACCCCCTTCAATCTGCTAGCCTTTAACCAGGGAATCAAACCAGCCGCACCCATCTGCCACCCGGGATGCGTGCGGCTCTCTCGTTCTGCCGTCGCCATCAAAGTGCACCCATAACTCCAATCAATGGAGGATTTTAGACAACAAAGTACCCGGGGGATCCCCCCCCCGCTACACCGCCATTTACACTGGAACCAGAAAGCAGGAACACCCACCATGCGCATGTTAGTCCTAGGCCACGGCAAGACCGGTAAACTGGTCGCCGAGGTAGCCACCCAACGCGGCCACTCGGTCCACGTCCTCGACGCCAAGGAAAACCCCAACGCCCAGGCCCTCACGCATCCGTTCGTCGCCGGCTTCGATAGCGTCATCGACTTCACCACGCCCGAGGCCGCGGTCCAGAACATGCGCGCCTGCCTCGCCACCGGTGCCCGCATGGTCGTCGGCACCACCGGCTGGTACGCCAAGCTCGCCGACATGCGCTCACTGGCCGAACGCAAGCAGGCCGGCCTGCTCTATGGCACCAACTTCTCGGTCGGCGTCCAGGTCATGCTCCAGCTCGCCACGCAGATGGGCGCCGCCCTCAAGGACGCCGGCTACACCTTCGCCATCGAAGAAACCCACCACGTCTCCAAACTCGACGCACCCTCGGGCACCGCGCTCACCCTCGCCGAAGCCGTCAAGCAATCGCACGAAACCGACGCCCCCATCATCTCCAACCGCCAGGGCGACGAGGCCGGCATTCACCTGCTCTCCGCCACGTCCAGCTCCGACCGCATCACGCTGCGTCACGAAAGCTTCAACCGCCTCGCCTTCGCCGAAGGCGCTGTCCGCGCCGCCGAATGGCTCGCCACCCGCCACGGCTGCTTTGATTTCCGCGACGTCTTCGCCAAGCTGTAACGTTACCGAAGCTCCCGTACGCGAACTTATCCCCGTAAGTTATGCTTAGGCCATGGCTTCTGCAGCAACCATCGCCCCCCAGAGTTTCGACTTCGCCACCCTGCCCTTCGAGCAGAAGCTCGACCGCTTCGCCCAGCTTGCCGTCCATGTCGGGCTCAACCTGCAGCCGGGCCAAGACCTTCTCCTCTCCGCCACCACCGAGATGCTGCCGCTCGTGCGCCGCATCACCGAGCACGCCTACAAAGCGGGCTCGCCCCTCGTCACCACCTTTTACACGGACGACGAAGCCATCCTCGCCCGCTTCCGCCACGCTCCCGACGCCAGCTTCGACCGCGCCAACCAGTGGCTCGCCGACGGCATCTTCAAGGCTTTTAGCGACGGCACCACGCGCCTTTCGCTCACCGGCGGCAACCCCGCCCTGCTCGCCCAGCAGGATCCCGCCAAAGTTTCCCGCGCCAATATTGCCGCCTCCATCGCCAACAAGCCCGCGCTCGATCTCATCACCCGCCACACCATCAACTGGTCCATCCTCGCCGCCGCCACGCCCGCCTGGGCCGCGCTCGTCTTCCCCAACCTGCCTGCGGAGGAAGCCGTCGCCAAGCTCTGGGACGCCATCTTCACCGCCTCGCGGGCTACCGGCGCCGATCCCGTCGCCGACTGGCGCGCCCACTCCGCCCGCATCCACGAGCGCGTCGAATTCCTCAACGACAAGCGCTTCCACTCCCTGCGCTTCTTCTCAGACGACCAGACCACCGATCTCACCGTAGGCCTGGCCGAAGGCCACCTCTGGGCCGGCGGCGGGGCCAAGTCCGGCAACGGCATTTTTTCGAACGCCAACATTCCCACTGAAGAGTGCTTCACCACGCCCCACAAGGATCGCGTCAACGGCCGCGTCCGCGCCTCGAAACCCCTCTCCCACCAGGGTAGCCTGATCGAAGACATCACCTGCACCTTCGAGGCCGGGGCCATCACCACAGCCACCGCCAGCAGCGGTGAAGATGCGCTCAACCGCCTCATCTCCACCGACGAGGGCGCCCGCCGCCTCGGCGAAGTTGCGCTCGTGCCCCACTCCTCGCCCATCGCCCAGTCCGGCATTCTCTTCTGGAACACCCTCTTCGACGAGAACGCCGCCTCGCATATCGCGCTCGGCCAGGCCTACGCCACCTGCCTCATCGAAGGCGAGCACATGGACGAGGCCACGCTTGCCTCGCATGGCGCCAACAGCTCCCTCATCCACGTCGACTGGATGATCGGTTCCGCCCAGATCAACGTCGACGGCCTGGCCCTCGGGCCCGACGGCAAGGCCGGTGCGGCCCAGCCGCTCATGCGCGCCGGCGAGTGGGTGTAACGCCCGCATGTCGTTCTCAGGCCCCACCGCTCCCATCACCCGCCGCACCCAGCTTCACCGCCAAATCCGTGCCGATCTTTCCCGCCTCTTTCTCGCCGCCCTGGGTGCCCTCGCCGTCACCACGCTCGGCGTCGCGGGCATGTCCGTCTCCACCTCGCCGCGCTGGCTCTCACTGCTTGTGCAACCCTTTGCCTTCCTACTCTTTCCCGGCTTCCTCGTCGAAGCACTTGACCACAACACCTATGCCTTCTCCACAAACAGCATCCTGGGACTTTCCGTCGCCTTCTATTTCTGCCTAGCCCTGCTCTGCCTGTTCCCCTCCCGCACGAAGTAAGCTTCTGGTTAGAAGCCGGAGCAATCGGCGTCCCGGCTGTAAGCCCTCGGCTCGCAAGCTCATAGCTGAGAACCAGGCCTTGTTCCTGCAGAAGGGCATCCGGTTGGGTTCAGCTTCCCTGCACCCACACCCGCTAAACAGGTAGACTCACATCTGTCATGCAACTCTCCGGCTGCGGCACCGCCCTCCTCACTCCCTTTCATGCCGATCTCTCGCTCGACGAAGACGCGCTCCGCCGCCTCGTCTCCGCCCAGGTAGAAGCCGGCATCGAGCTCCTCATCCCCTGCGGCACCACCGGCGAAGCCTCCACCCTTACCGACGAAGAGTGGCTCCGCGTCATCGAGATCACCATCGAGACCTCAGCCGGTCGCGTCCTCGTGTTTGCCGGCTGCACCCACAACTCCACCGCCGCCGCCCTGGCCCGCGTCGAACAGCTCAGCCAGGTTCGAGGCCTCAACGGCATCCTCACCGCCAACCCCTACTACAATCGCCCCAGCCAGGAAGGCCAGTACCAGCATTTCCGCGCCATCGCCCAGGCCACCGCGCTCCCCATCCTGCTCTACAACATCCCCGGACGCACCGGCGCCAATCTCGAGCCCGCCACCGTGCTCCGCCTCGCCGAGATCTCCAATATCGTCGGCATCAAGGAGTCCTCCGGCAACCTCATCCAGATTACCGAGCTCCTTACCCAGGCTCCGGCACACTTCCGCGTCTTCGCCGGCGACGATGCCCTTACCCTGCCCATCCTCGCCCTCGGCGGCGCCGGCCTCATCTCTGTCGCTTCCAACGTTATCCCCGCCCAGATGACCCAGCTTGTCCGCGCCGCCCTCACCGGCGACTGGTCCCAGGCCCGCGCGCTCAATGCCCGCTTCTATGCCCTCATGCAGGCCCACTTCTGGGAGCCCAGCCCAGCTCCCGTCAAAGCCGTGCACGCCCTGCTTACCGACGAGCCCGACGGCCTGCGACTCCCGATGGTTCCCGTCACCGACCAGACCCGCGAACGTCTCAAATCACTCCTGAAGCACCTTGACCTTCTCCCATCAGGACGCCCTACATAGCGATCTCCGCGTTCCCTACTTGGCGACCTTTGCGTACGCTTTTGCCTTCGCCTTCAGCTTGAATCCCTTCACAATTTTTGTGGCCAGGATGCATCTGCAAGAACAATCGACGTTTCAATTTGTCGATCCGGCACCTGCCAATACTTTCTAAGTAAAGAGTCCTTTTCCACCTGCGAGACAATCCGGAAGCCGTGCCGCTGGTAGAAGGCGATTGCCCACACCGCATCAGCCCATGTACCAATCAGTATTGGACGAGTGGTAAGCGCGCGCAGGTGAGCCAGCAACCTGGAGCCGAGACCACCGCGTTGATACAGAGTTTTGACATACGCATGCCGAACAAGTGTCACATCCAGAACATCTTGCGTACCCATAACGGCGAGCAGTTCGCCTTCACTCTTCGCTCCCCAGAAGACAACGCCGCTCGCGATCTCATGGCGAAGCTCATCGCGAGACATGTAGGGTTCTTTCAACCTGTCCTTCGGAATCTGGCCCGCGTAGGCTCGCGCGCCTTGATTGATTGTTTCCCAGATGCCCTCGAAGTCATCGTTACTGCAGCGTTCTATCACACTCGACATGACTTACTCCCTTGCGGATGCAGGCTTTTCGACTACAGCTTCACCAACATCTTGCCCGTATTGCCCCCGCTGAACAGCTTCAAAAACGCTCCCACGGCACTCTCGATCCCGGCATCCACCGTCTGTTCCGACTTCACCTGTCCCGCAAGCACCCACGGAATCATCTCGCCCATAAATTGCCCCATCCTGTCGAAGTGATCGGACACGATAAACCCCTGCAGCCGCAGCTTCTTGCCGACGCACAACGCCAGGTTGCGGATCGGCGTGCCCTCTCCGTTATATCCCTCGATCATCCCGCACAGCGCAAAACGCGCATACGGCCTGGCCGCCACCAGCGCGGCCTCCAGGTGCTCCCCGCCCACGTTGTCGAAATACACGTCAATCCCCTTCGGCGCAGCCTTAAGCAACGCCGCCGTCAGGTCGCTCTCGACCTTGTAGTCGATCGTTCCATCCACCCCGATCGACTGCAGCCACGCACACTTATCCGCCCCGCCCGCCGACCCGATCACTGTCGCGCCCTTAAGTTTCGCCAGCTGGCAAACCACGCTGCCCACCGCACCGGCCGCGCCTGAAACGAAAACCGTTTCTCCCGCCTTGACCCCTGCGACCTCCAGCAGCCCGATGTACGCCGTCAGTCCCGTCAACCCCGCTACGCCAAGAAACATCTCCGGCGCCAGCACTCCCTGCGGCACCTTCATCAGCGCCATGCCCGGGACCTTGGCCGACACGTTGAAGGCCTCGCGCCAGCCAAACATCGACACCACCGTATCGCCCACAGCATACCCGGGGTCGTTCGATTGCACCACCGTCCCCACCGCCCCACCCTGCATCGCCTCGCCAAGGGCAAATGGAGGCACATAGCTCTTCACATCCCGCATTCGGCCGCGCATGTAGGGGTCCACGCTCATCCACTGGTTACGCACCTGCACCTCGCCCGGCCCCGCATCGGCCAGAGTCACCGCAGCCATCTCAAAATTGTCCGCTGTCGGTATCCCCTCGGGCCTGCTCTTCAACCGCCACTCACGACTCGTCATCATCACTTGCCCTCGCAAAAATCATACAGGCCATAGCGCCACTATCCGGGTGCCCCAGGTCTCGCTTCTGAGACCTGGGTTCAACTTCATGCCAAACCAAGTAAGCTGGAGTCAATGAACGAACAGGATTTCTCCCAACTGCAAGCCGCCATCGAGCACCACTTCGCCCAGGGCACAGCCGCGATCGGCAACCCCGACGCCCTCGCCGCCTTCCACCAGCTCCGCGACGCCCTTGAAGCCGGCGAACTTCGTGCCGCCTCCCCCGATCCCACCAGCTCAACCGGCTGGCGAGTCAACGCCTGGGTCAAGCGCGGCATCCTGCTCGGCTTCCGCATCGGCACGCTCCAGTCTTACGCCGAAGGCGTTTATACCGACAAGTCCACCTACCCAGCGCGCCGTTTCACCCCCGAGCAGGGCATCCGCATCGTCCCCGGCGGCTCCTCCGTCCGCGCCGGAGCCTTCCTCGCTAAGTCCGTCGTCGTCATGCCCCCCGCCTACGTCAATGTCGGCGCGTACGTCGACGAAGGCACCATGGTCGACTCGCACGCACTCGTCGGCTCCTGCGCCCAGATCGGCAAGCGGGTCCACCTGAGCGCCGCCGCGCAGATCGGCGGCGTGCTGGAACCCGTCAATGCAAGCCCCGTCATCATCGAAGACGACTGCCTCATCGGAGGCAATACCGGCGTCTACGAGGGCACTATCGTCCGCACCGGAGCCGTCCTCGCCGCCGGCACCATCCTCACCCGCGGCACCCCTGTCTATGATCTTGTCCACAAAAAAATCTATAAAGCCACCGCCCCTGGTCCCGAGGGTGAAGGAAGCCCGCTCATTATCCCCGCCAACGCCGTCGTCGTCCCCGGCTCGCGCGCCATCATGGCCGGCCCGGGCCGCGATTGGAACCTCTCCGTCGCCACCCCCATCATCGTCAAGTACCGCGACCAAAAAACCGAGCTCTCGCTCGCCCTCGAAGACCTCCTCCGCTAACCAGAAGCTGGCAGCTGAAAGCTCATCGCCTTGGCTCCAGATTCACGTTACCCTGATGCCATCCCCATGACCACCGAGCACCCACACCACGATCAAGACGGCTTCCAGCTCCGAGGCCTTGCCTTCTCCCGCCTCGACGCCTTTTCCGACGTCGTCTTCGGCTTCGCCCTCACGCTCCTCGTCGTCTCGCTCGAAGTCCCCCACACCTTCGCCGAGCTCCACCAGACCCTGCGCGGCTTCTTTCCCTTCGCCATCTGCTTCACCCTGCTCTCCGTCATCTGGCATGGCCACTACAAGTTCTTCCGTCGCTTCGGCCTGCACGATCTCACCACCGTCACCCTCAATTCCATCCTTCTCTTCGTCATCCTTTTCTACGTCTACCCACTCAAATTCCTCTTCACCTTCGTCGTCCTCGGCCCCGCCCAGCAAGCTTTCGAAGATCCCCGCCAACTCGCCGAGCTCATGGTCCTCTACGGCGTCGGGTTCGCCGCCATCTACTTCCTGCAGGCCGCGCTCTACTTCAACGGCTACCGCCACCGCACCCTCCTGCTCCTCAACCCGCTTGAGCTCGTCCTCACCCGCGGCTACATCGCCGGCAACATCGGCATGGGCATCATCGGCCTGCTCTCCGCCCTCTGCGCCGTCCTGGTCCCCCGGCCCTTCGCTGGATACGCGGGCCTCGTCTATCTCCTCATCTTCCCCCTGCGCCGGATCCAGGGCATCCGCATGCGCCGCAAGAAGGCGGCTGTTCAAGCTGTCAGCTCATAGCTTCCAGGCTCACAGCTCCCGGACCAGGCCTTCGTCCCCACCCATCTTCGAAGCCGATTGCCGGCCTTCCATCGCGACCTTCGCGCCTTCTACTGAGTGACCTTTGCGTACGCTTTTGCTTTGCCTGCAGCAGCAACCAACACCCTGTTAGACTAATAAGTTGAATGGCACAGACGAATCAGCAAAACTCACAGACTTCCTCAGACAAGCTCAAAATGATCCCCCTCGGGGGCCTCGGCGAATTCGGCATGAACTGCCTCGCCCTGCGCTGGCAGGATGACATCATCGTCATCGACGCCGGCCTCATGTTCCCCGAAGAAGAGCTCCTCGGCGTCGACATCGTCGTCCCCGACATCTCCTACCTCACCGAAAACCGCGCCAAGGTCAAGGCCATCCTGCTCACGCACGGCCACGAAGACCACGTCGGTGGCCTGCCCTGGATCCTGTCCGAGCTCAACGTCCCCGTCTACGGCACGGAGTTTACCCTCGCCTTGGTCGAAGGCAAGCTCGACGAGCACCGCCTCCTCGACGACGCGGACCTCATCGAGATGATCCCGGGCAAACGCTTCACGCTCGGGCCTTTCTCCATCATGCCCATCCGCGTCACCCATAGCCTGGTCGATTGCGTCGCCCTCGCCATCCACACGCCGGTCGGCGTCATCCTGCACACCGGCGACTTCAAAATCGATCTCTCGCCCCCGGACGGCAAGGCTTTCGACCTCCAGGCCTTCGCCGAACTCGGCAAGTCCGGCACCGTGCTCGCGCTCCTGCAGGATTCGACCAACGTCGACCGCAAGGGCTGGACGCCCAGCGAGAAAGCCGTGCGCCCCCGCCTCGACGAAATCTTCGCCCAGACCACCAAGAAGCTCTTCTTTTCCTGCTTCTCCTCCTCCATCACCCGCATCGGTCTCGCCTTCGAGCTTGCCCAGAAGCACGGCCGCAAGGTCGCCGTTATCGGCCGCTCCATGGACAACGCCACCGAAATCGCCCAGGACCTCGGCTATCTCAAAATCCCGCAGGGCCTGCTCATCCAGCCCGGCCAGATGCGCGACTTCCCTGCCGATAAGCTGCTCTGCATGATCTCCGGCACCCAGGGCGAACCCATGTCGGCCTTGTCGCGCGCTGCCGTCAACAACCACAAGTTCGCCAAAATCGATGCCGGCGACACCGTCGTCATGAGCTCCCGCATCATCCCCGGCAACGAAAAAGGCATCTACCGCGTCATCGACCACCTCGAGCGCCGCGACGCCAACGTCATCACTGACGACGGCACCAACGGCCTCATCCACGTCTCCGGCCACGGCTCGCAGGAAGAGCTGAAGATGATGATCAACCTCGTCCAGCCCAAATTCTTTATTCCCGTCCACGGTGACTACCGCCACCTCAAGCGCCACGTCGAGCTCGCCATGGCCACCGGCGTCCCCCAAAAGGCCGTTCTCGCCGAAGACGGCGACGTCCTCGAGTTCACCAAGGACAGTGTCACCAAGAACGGCAAAGTCACCACCGGGCGTATCTGTATCGATTCCGGCGGCTCCATCGACGTCGTCGAAGACGTCATCATCCGCGACCGCCAGCACCTGTCCGAAGACGGCATTATCCTGCCCATCATCGCCATCAACAAGCGCACCGGCCGCGCCGAAGGCCCGCCCGAAATTGTCATGCGCGGCTTTGCCATGGAAGACGACAAGCAGCTCGTAGGCGAAGCTCGGGCCATCGTGCAGCGCACCCTCGAAAGCTCCAGCGGCGAAGAAAAACAGGATTACGGCATCATCAAGGAGAAAATCCGCAACGATCTCAAGCGCTTCATCCAGAAATCCACCAGCCGCCGCCCCCTCATCATGCCCGTCATCATGGAGATCTAAAGCCCGTTAGATGGGCGGCTGGTCCGTAGCATGGCCCACCTCTCTTCACCCGCGCTCCTTTACGCCTGGGTCATCTATATAAGATAAATTGAGGTAGGAGGCAACATGGATTTTGACATGAGTGACTTTATCCGTCTACTGGAAAGCGTACCCCCCGGTTCCCACGTCGCTATCTCCACCGATCAAAGCCGTGTCGTCTCCTTCGGGCCGGATTCCACAAAGGTCCTTCAGGAAGCGCGTTCGCAGGGTCAGGGCCACGCCCTTCTTTCTTTCCGCCCACCTGTCGCGAGGCGCATGTGTCTCTGACACTATGCCAAAAGAGACCTTTTCCTATTTTCCTCTTCGTGTCTCGCCAGACTCGGCCCATCCCTTGGGTTCGACCAGCATGAAGCCTGTTCTTCTAGCCAGTCTCTCTACGTCCGACGGTGCTTTCACTCAGGCAGCCATGCTCCTCGACACCGGCTCTGATGACTGCATGGTTCCCATGAAGACCGCCATCGCTCTCGGCCTTGACCTTTCTATCCTGCCCTCCGCCCTCGTCGACGGTGTAGGAGGCAAGGGCATTCTCGTCTACTACACCACCCTTCGCATCGAGCTTCCGCGCGGCATCGTCTTCGAAACCGAGGTCGGCACTTCTGAGGGCCTGGACCACATAGGTTTCTCCCTCCTCGGCCAGACCGGCTTCTTCGACCGCTTCAATGTAGAGTTCCGGCTGGCCGAAGGCCTGTTCTCCATCGAGCCAGCCCACCCACTTTCCATCCAGTAGCCTAAAACCGATAGGCAAACGCAGCCTGCATAATCCTCGGCTGGTTCGCCTGGTCGACTGCGTTCAACGTCTGAAACCCTCCCGCGCCGCTATTCGCCGCCAGGGTGCAGGTCTGGTTCAGCGTCTTGCCATCTCCGCAGGTCGCTCCGGAAGCGTTGTATTGCACCTGGTTGAGCCCGGCCCCGGCGTACACATAATAGTTGGCCGAGTTCAGCAGGTTGAACACCTGGAACTTGAGGGTAACGACGCCCTTCTCTTCCAGCTTGAAATCGCGCTCCAGCCCAAAATCCACCTGCTTGATGCCAGGGCCCGTGAACGAATTGAGACCGTCACCAGGCGCCAGCCCAAAGCCCGGCTGGCTGTTGCCACCCAGCCCGCCCGACGTGTTGTTGGTCTCGTCGTTCGCGTTCGAATTGTTCAGGGATGCCCCGCTGGGCGCGGTCGCAATGAACCCCGTGTACGGGTGCCCGGAGTTCACCTGGGCAATCAGGCTCACCTTGAAGCCGTTTACCACCCGGTTCGTGAACGCGCTCTCGGTCGTCAGGTTAGGGCTGTACACGGTGGCGATCGAGAGTCGCTGCCGTTGGTCGAGCAGTGAAAGGCTGGCCGTCTGCCGGAGCGCGAACTGGTTGTAGAAGTCCACGCTATTCTGGGTGCTCTTCGAGACCGTATAGGCGACGATAAAGTTCAAGCCATGCGATACCTGGCGGTTCATCTGCACAAAGAATGAGTTGTAGTTATCGATACCCGGGCTGATCAAGGCGTTGATCTGGCCGAGCGCGGGTGTAATCAGGCCTTCCTGCAGTCGGCTGCTGTCCAGATTCGGCGTGGTCACCATCCGTCCATTCGGCAGCAGGTAAGTCGTGGTGCCGGTAGGTGCCTGCAGGTTCTCGTCGTAAGCCGTGGAGGAGGTCAGGTGCATGCCGTGCGACCACAAGGACCCCACGGTAAGGATGGTTCGCTTGCCGAGTTCCTGATCGATCTGCAGACTGGAATTGATGATGGAAGGCGTCTTGAAGTTAGACGCGATGGTGACGATGTTGCCTCCACCGGCGAAGCTGCTGCTAGTACCAGGCAGTGCTCCGGGAAACGCGGGAGTCTGCGTTGCCGCTACCGTCGCAGTGCTGAAGTCGAACAACTCCGCGCTGGTCTGGGCCACGCCATTCTGCTGGGTGGAATTCTGGTAATTGCCGCCGACAAATATTTCGTAATACAGTCCGATGCCACCGCGCACAACAGTCTTCGGCAGGGGATTGTAAGAGAATCCAACCCGCGGAGACACACGCTCATACTGGTTATGGAAGACCTGGGTCGCCGGCACCAGCGGATTGCCGGCCGGGTTGGGGTACTTCTGGAAGTCCTCACGCACTCCGCCGATCACGGTGAGATTCGGCAGTGCGCGCCAGGTATCGTTGATGAAAAAGCCTACAAACGGATCGCTGAAGTTGTACTTCGGATTGCCGGTGGTCTGTTCGAAAATATTCCACTTACCCAGCGCATAGGCCTGCAGGCTCAAGAAGATGTATTCCCCGAAGAACGCGCCGGGATTGTTGTTGGAGATCGAGTCGTAGTTCAGACTCACGCCCGCGTCGATCTGGTGCCGCCCTAGCGTCTTGCTCAGGTGATCGGAAAACTGCGTCTGGTACTCCCGCAAGTTGTTATAGGAGAACGTGGCATTGCCCAGCAACAGCGCGGAAAATCCGCTTGGCGCAATCACTGATTCAGGAGACGTCGTGCTCGGCGCAAGCCCCGTCGGGCTATAAAGCTGCTCATCGCGCACATAGCTTACATACGCGTCATTCACCAGAGTCGGAGTAAACGTATGCGTCAGGTGAACCGTCGCGACGTGATCGCGCACACCATTGTTGCCCAGCCATTCATCGCCGCCAAACGACTCCGGGCTGAAGGTAATGACGCCCCCGGGCGACTGGAAATGGTTGTAGTTGTACAGCGCCGTCAGGTGGGTCTTGTCGCTGATGTTCCACTCGTACTTGGGAAAGAACTCGAAGTCGTCCCGGCGCCGTGCGCGCTCGCCCAGATTGGTGTGGATGACGTTCAGCGCATTCGCAACACCCTGCAGATAAATCGGATTCAGCGGGTTCGCCGTAGCCTGAGCTTGAGAAATCGTTGCGGCCGCGGGATAGTGCGAGTTCGGCGCCGGCAGCGGCGTCCCCGCGGGCACACCGTAACTCGTCTCGTCGGTCGCCTGTTCGGAAGGATTGACGGCATACAGCGGGTCCTTGTAGCGCTGCTGCTCGTAGTCGAAATAGAAGAACATCTTGTCCCTCTTAATCGGCCCCCCAATATCCGCGCCAAACTGCTGCAGCACATTCACCGGCTTGGGGTTCCCCGCGCCTTTATCCACGGCATCGTTGGCACCTGTGCCGGAGTTGCGGTTGTAGTAAAACGCATCGCCGTGGAACAGGTTGGTGCCGGACTTGGTCACCGTGTTGATGAACCCGGCGCCGGCGCCGCCATAGCCGGCGTTGTAAACATTCGGCTGTACCTGGAACTCTTCAATGCTCTGCAGACCGAAGACGTACGGAATACGGGTAAACCCACGATTATCCCCGTAGTAGTAGCTGGTGGAGTCCACGCCATCCACCGTGAACGCGCTTGCTCCGTTCGCGTTTGAAGCGCCGCCCGACGTGTTCTGGTAGCCCGAAAGATCGCCACCCTGCTGGCCCGCAAAGCTGATGTGTCCGTACTCTCCATCCGCCGTCACATTAGGCGTCAACAGCACGAGGTCCGTATACCTGCGTCCGCTCAACGGCAGGTCCTGGATCACTTCGTGCTCCACCAGTGTGCCCACGGTGGTGTCAGACGGGTTCAACGCCGATCCTTCCTCAGCCGAAACATTCACGGTCTCGCTCGCTTCCCCAAGCGAGAGCGTCGTATTTGCATCGGTCGTGTGCCCTACCCCAACCACCAGGCCATGCACGGTACTGGTCTTGAAGCCCGTAGAGGAAACCGTCAGGTTGTACACGCCAACCGTCAGCGATGGGAAGTTGAAGATACCCGCGTCATTCGATCCTGACGAAGCCT
Source organism: uncultured Granulicella sp. (assembly GCA_964282835.1). Taxonomy (GTDB): domain Bacteria; phylum Acidobacteriota; class Terriglobia; order Terriglobales; family Acidobacteriaceae; genus Edaphobacter. The sequence continues at coordinate 1,461,875 of OZ196157.1, read as the reverse complement.
TTTCTCCCGTCGACCCATTCACGACCGTCACCATCGCATGCGGGACAAGCTGGCCGGAAGGATCACGGACCGTGCCGGTGAGCGAGCCGGTCGAGACAGCACTTTGCCCGTACAGGGCAGACGATGCAAGCACAGCGCAGCTCAACAGCAGTGAGCTCTTCTTCGAGTCAAACCTAGGAAGCATGAGTTCTCCGGAAAGTGCTGGCGTTTGCCTTACCCACAGAAAAAGAAACAAAAGACCTCGTCAATCGAGCCCCGAATGACCGATCCTGAAGCGAAGCGCCCCAGCAGGAGACGCCCTCGCAAATTTGCTGAACTGATTGTGTGACAGTACCCGAAGATCGTTGCGCGATCAAGCACAATCCACAATCTGCTCCACGCCGGGCAGCCCTTCAGGATGATCTACTGCTTGCCGGCAAGTGGTGGTAGATCGCGCGCGCTTGCCCGCCTTGCGCATCGTCGCCGCGCACCATTCGTCCGTACACTCCCCAAATGCAGCTTTTTGCGCCACAATCAACAAGGAAGGAAAGCCAAGGTGCCCATGCGTCGCAAGCCAACCCGCAAGCCCGCCCGCACCACGCGCCTGTCGTCCTTCCGCCGCACCGCTCTCACCCGCCTCGGCACTAATCTGCAGCAAACCCGCAGCAAGCTGAGCGCCCATCGCGCCGCCTTTTACACGTTGCTCACCGCCTCGCTCGTCGTCTTCCTCGTCGCCGCCTGGCCGTTCACCAAGGATCATCTCGAAGCCATCGCCGTCCTCCAGCAGGTCGCCTCCAAGCCCGTTCCCGCCGTCATCGGCAACCTCGTCGCGCACCCTATCAGCACAGAAGACGTCACCCTCCAGACCGAGTCCGGCCCCGTCCGCGCCCGGCTGTACCTGCCTGAAATCGATCCTGCCCGCAACAGAAACATCCCCGCGCTCATCGTTCTCCACGGCGTCCATCACCTCGGCATCGACGAGCCCCGCCTCAAAAGCTTCGCCGCGGCCATGGCCTCCTGCGGCATCCGCGTCCTCACCCCGGAGCTGCCGGACATCAAGGACTACCACGTCGATTCCACCTCCATCAAAACCATCGGCGAAGCCACCCAGTGGTTCGCCGAGCGGACCGGCGCGCCCGTCGGCGTCATGGGCCTGTCGTTTTCCGGCGGCCTCGCCCTGGTCGCCGCCGCCGACCCGCTCTACAAGAAGTCGTTCAAATTCGTCTTCGCCGTGGGCTCGCAGGACAGCATGTCCCGCGTCAGCCAGTACTACGAAACCGGCTCCGACGAGCGCCCCAACGGCTCCATCGAACTCCTGCCCGCGCACGAGTACGGTCCGCTCGTGCTCGAGTACGAGTACCTCGAAGACTTCGTCCCCGCCCGCGACATCCCCCGTCTCCGCGCCGTCCTCCGCGCGCATCTGTACGAAGACAAGCACGCCGAAGAAGCCGCTGTCACCCGCCTCAACCCGTCGCAAAAGATCGCCGCCACGCAACTGATGGACATCACCAATCCCAAAACCCACGCCCTCATCGCCGACGCCATCACCAAGCACACCGCCGAGCTCGCCGACCTGTCTCCCGACAGCCATCTCGCCCGCTTCACCACCCCCGTCTACCTCCTGCACGGCCAGGCAGACAACATCATCCCCTCGGCCGAAACCCTCTGGATGGCCTCCGAGCTCCCTTCCATCACCCTCCAGGCCATGCTCGTCTCGCCCGTCATCTCGCACATCGATTTCGAAGGCGCCCAACCCAACCTCTGGGACCAGTGGCGCCTCATCCACTTCTTCGCCCTCATCATGCACGCCGCCGAAACCCCCAACGGCCGCACCCCGGGCCTGTAACATTACGCCATAGCCCCATGGTCGTCATCCGTATCCTCGTCGCGCTCATCCAGGCCATCCTCCGCATCGCGGCCGAGGCGCTCAGCCACCTCGTCCTGCTGCTCGCCGGCATCCTGGTAACCGCAGCCGCCATCATCGCCATCGCCAGCCTCTCCGGCACCGGAGCCCTCGCCCTGGTACGCCGCAACCGCAACAAAAATAAACCCTAAGCCGTTGCCCGCTTGTTGTCATTCCCGAAGGGAATCTGCTGTCGCCCGTTCTTAATCTGTGCCAATCCGCGTCATCTGTGTTATGCCTTCCTCAGCCCGGCTAGAATGAAGAGATGGCCGCCCTTATCGAAGCAATCCACATCAAGCGCAAGTCCGTCTTCGAGCTCGAAGGCATCCCCTACACCTGCATCGATGCCGACATCTCCACTCCCACCGCCCGCGGCGGCCAGACCCTCGTTCGCCTCAAGATGCGCAACCTGCTCAACGCCGCCGTCTTCGAGCGCACCTTCAAAGCCCAGGAAAAATTCAAGGAGCCCGATCTCAACTACGTCGACGTCTCCTACCTCTACACCGACGGCCAAGGCTCCCACTTCCTCGACCAGGAATCCTTCGAAACCCTCACCCTGACCCCCGACATGGTCGGTGACGCGCTCGGCTTCCTCCTCGAAGGCACCCTCCTGCAGCTCCGCCTCTACAACGGCGCCCCCATCGGCCTGCAGCTCCCCATCTTCGTCACCCTCGAGGTCACCTACACCGAACCCAGCGCCCGCGGCGACTCAGGTTCCGGCTCCGGCACCAAGCCCGCCACGCTCGAAACCGGCCTCGAAATCAAGGTCCCCCTCTTTATCAAATCCGGCGAAAAGGTAAAGGTAACCTGCGAAACCAGAGAGTTCGCCAGCCGCGCCTAACCTGGGCCTCGCAAGACCTTGGCCTTGTTGTCATCCCGAAGGGATCTGCGGTTGCTTTTGCCGAGTCCTGCCTTCGCTTGGTTGTCATTCGCGCACGGAATCTGGTTTTGCCTTTGCCTGACCACAACACTCCGGGCGCTTTGGTCTCGCTCCGAAGATCTGGGTTTCAACCCATACCGCAACCATCAACTGCAGTCAGCCGTCTGATCCAATAGCCATGCCCGACTACATCACCCTTACCGACATCCAAACCGCCGCCGGCCGCATCGCCGGCACCGCACGCCACACCCCACTCATCCCCCTGCCGGGAAGCAACATCCTCATCAAGGCGGAATCCGCCCAACCTATCGGCTCCTTCAAGCTGCGCGGCGCCTACAATACAATCGCGCAACTCACCCCGGCGCAGCTCGCCCTCGGCGTCATCACCTACTCCTCCGGCAACCACGCCCAGGGTGTCGCCTACGCCGCCCGTGCGCTCGGCTCGAAAGCCGTCATCGTGATGCCCGACAACGCGCCGCAGGTTAAAATCGACGCCACCCGCGCCCTCGGCGCCGAAGTCGTCTTCGTCGGCCCCGCCAGCTCCGCCCGCAAGCTCAAGGCCGAAGAGCTTGCCGCCACGCACGGCTACACCATCATCCCGCCCTACGACCACCCTCACATCATCGCCGGCCAGGCCACCTGCGGGCTCGAGATTGCGCTCGACTGCCCCACCGCCGACCTCGTCCTCTCGCCCGTCTCCGGCGGCGGGCTGCTCAGCGGCACCGCAACCGCCATCAAGCTCGCCGCAGCCGCCGGCCTGTGCAATCCGAACATCCAGGTCTGGGGCGCCGAACCCGCCCTCGCCGCCGACGCCAAGCAATCTTTCGACACCCGGCAACTCGTCGAGTGGCCCGCCGAGCTCACCTCCCGCACCCTCGGCGACGGCCTCCGCACCCAATCCCTCGGCCAGCTCAACTTCGAGCACATACTCCGCTTTGTCGACGGCATCGTCACCGTTAATGAAGATGAAATGCTCGCCGCCATGCGCCACCTGCTGCAGCACACCGATCTCATCCCCGAGCCCAGCGGTGCCGTCACCCTCGCCGCCGCGCTCTACCACCAGGCCGAACTTCCCCCGTCTAACCAAACAGTCGTCATCCTCTCCGGCGGCAACGTAGACCCCAAACTCCTAGCCACCCTGCAAAGCGAACTGACTCATGCATAACCTCATCCCCCAAAGCGCCCCGACCAAATCTGTGCCCGTCTGTGCCATCTGTGTTAAGTTTTCGCTCGTCCTGGCAATCCTCCTCACCACCGCCACCGCCCAGAAGCGCATCAAATCCGGCTACGATCTAGCCGCCCGCGCCACCGTCGTTCACCCCACCCTCGTCTACGTCGATCCCGACGACGCCTCCACCAAGGTGGCCGAGGTCCTGCCCGGCCACGAGTTCGTCGTCATCCAGCACAACGGCCCGTGGATCAAGGTTTTCGCCAACACCGATACTCCAGATTCGGTCGAAGAAGAACCCGAGTTCACCGACGACTCCGCACCCACTCCCGCTTCCGGCTGGATCAAGGACAAAGGCGTTGTCACCCCGCAGACGCCCGGCGGCGACGCCATCCTCTTCGGCACCGCCGCCAACCTCGAAGACGAAGCCGAGCACCCGCACGCCCCCAAAGACGCCGCCTCCGAAGCCCACTTCCTCTATCGCCGCGTCTTCGAGTACTACCCCACTTCGAACCTCTCCGGCGAGGCGGCCTTCCGCTCGGCCGACATCCGCTGGCAGCTCGACAAGGCCGCCAACGCCGACCTGCCCAGCACCCACGAGCAGGAAGCCTACCTGCGCCCGCAGCTCTACGACGGCGATATGAAGCGCGTCATCAAGCAGTTCCCTAACTCCGTCCACGCCTTTGAAGCGCAATACGACCTGCTCGACAACAAGCTCTGTGGCGACTGGCAGGGCCTGCCCAAATGCCCCGAGATGGAAGCCAACCTGTACCTCAAGTATGCCGGCAACTATCCCGAATCGCCCAAAGCCCCGGAAGCGATGTACAACGCGATCTACCGCACCGGCGTTCTCGTCACCATGTACAAGGTAGAAGACAACAACAAACGCGCCGACGACGCCTCCAGACGCACGGCCGACCTCGCCGCCGACATGCAGTCCCGTTTTCCCAACAGCGACTACACCCGCCGCGCGCAATCCATCGCCTTCCGCGTCCGGCAAGGTGTAAGCATCTACGGAAACGACCGCGAGTAGCACCCCGCGTACCATTTCCCCAGCCCCTTGTTGTCATTCCGCAGCGTAGCGAAGGAATCTGCGGTTGCTCTTGCCGTTGCCTGTTCCTAATCGGTGACTGTCACGCGAAATCGGTATCGGCCTTCGCTTAGGCCAGCTAAACTACGTCCATGCCCATCCTGAAATACCTCATCCTGGCCATCGTGCAAGGACTAGCCGAACTCCTGCCCGTGTCGAGCTCCGCCCACGTCGTCGTCGCTGAAAAGCTGATGGGCCTCGACCCCACCACGCCCGAGATGACGCTGTTCCTCGTCATGCTCCACACCGGCACCATGTTTGCCGTCATTGCCTACTTCTGGCGTCGCTGGCGCATCACCTATTTCCGCTCGACAGACGCCTTCGTCTCGATCGCCATCCGGATCGTGCTGGCGTCCGCGCTCACGGCTATCGTCGGCTATCCCATCATCTACGTCATCGAAAAAACCATGGCGCATGGCCTGGGTAAAGCCGAAATCGAACAGCTCTTCGGCCGGCTGGACCTTGTCGCCGCCGCCCTGTTCTGCGCGGGTGTCCTTATCCTTATCGCCGGCCTCGCCGAGCGCCGCAGCCTGATCGGCCGCGAGCTACAAGATCGCCGCGGTCGAACCGCAGAGCCCCTCACGCTCGGCCAGTCGGGCATCATCGGCATCGTGCAGGGCCTCTGCATTCCGTTCCGCGGCTTCTCCCGCTCGGGCGCGACCATCTCCACCGGCATGCTGGCCGGCGTAGCCCGCGACACGGCGGAAACCTTCTCGTTCGCGCTTGCCGTCGTGCTCACGCCCCCGGCCATAGCGCGCGAAGCCAGCCGCCTGCTCAAGGCCTCGCACGCCGCCGCAGCAGCCGGCACACCGCTCGACCTTCACGCGGCCACGGTAGCCGGCCTGCTCGGGGCCATCTTCTCGTTCCTCGCCGGCCTGGTAGCGCTCAAGTGGCTCTCCAGCTGGCTCGAAACCGGCAAGTGGTACCTCTTCGGCATCTACTGCCTGGTCGCCTCAGCCGTAGTCTTCTACCTGCACACGCGCGGCTACTGATACTGCGGGCCTTGTTTCTTGTTGTCATCCCGCAGGGATCTGCGGTTGCTGTTCCCACGCACCATGCTGCAGAAAAGCGACGGCCAAGACAACCGCAGATCCCTTCGGACTGACAACAAAGGAGCGGTAAGGGTCTATTTCGTGTACACCCAGGCCCACCAGATCAGCGGCAGCTGCAGCGGCAGCCTGGCCCACAACAGCCACTCCGGGAGCGCCCGCCATTTCGTTGCATGGTCCAGCGCCATCTGCACGTTCGCCGGCATCACCGCAAGCAGCAACGCAACCAGCCCCCAAGCCGCAAACTTTCGCGTCGAAGGCACCAGCACCCCCACGCCGCCCAGCACCTCAAACGCGCCACTCATCAGCACGATTGTCCGCGGCGAAGGCAGCCACACGGGAACGATCCGCATGTATGCCGATGTCACTACAAAATGTAGGACACCCGCGACGATGAACAGCACACCCAGCAACAGTCGGCCAGCAGTCATGCACCCCAGCTTACACAAAGTAAAAAAATGGCGGCCCGGGCTCCTCGAAGGTCGAGGTACCCGAACCGCCCCATATCGCTGCGTTCTGCTTACTTGGACGCAGTAGCGTCCCGATGGTTTTTGACGTAATCGTGAGAATTCATGATGTGGGCATTTTGCTCGCTCAACAGCTGGTGCAAAGGAAGCGGCAACTCCTGCTCCAAGGCATCCTTGTAAACGGATTTGGCCTTGTCCTCGCCCTGCTCCGCGGTTGCCAGCAAGTCATGATCGTTCGATCCGAAGACCTTGCCCTTAATATCGCCCCAGGTCCGGTGCAATGAGCCGGCAACAGTTCCTTCTTCGTGAATATCCTTGATGCCGTGCCGGTGCAGCTCGTTCTCGAGCTCGGCCCGAAAGTTGGCGCGCTTCAGCGACTCGGCCAAGAAGTACCGCTTCACGGCTTCATCCTTCAGGTGCTCGCCAATGTCGGCAAAGCCCTTCTGCCCGTCCTGCAGTACGTTGATGATGCCCTTCACTACCTTTTCCAGTTCCGCGTTCTTGTCCGCATCCGATGCCATAACATTCCTCTCATCTAACCAGTTTTTACAAAGGGCTGAGTTTCCGCCGAATCCGCGAGCGTCCGGTGCAGGGTCTACCGGCTGTCTGCGATTCTCCTTCGCCGGTAGCAAACAGGAGAAATCGCGAAAATCCCATTCCCCTGCCAGACGTCAATCGTGCACAAAACCAGTCAGCGTCCCAACCAGCCTGCCTTCCTGTAGATGCCCCCTTCCCTCATGGGTTTGCATCCTGATTCCCACTCCGTTCCATTGCGCCGGTCCGCCGCGCGCTCTGCTGTAATAGAGTTTGCCCCCGCACCGCCCGCACCACCCGCACCCCGGGGGGAAGACAGGACCTTATGAAGACCCTCCGTCTCGAATCGAAGCCGACCCGCCATCATCGCCTCAACGAGATCCTCGGCCTCATCGTCCTGGTCGTGGCCGCGCTGCTGCTGCTCGCGCTGGCCAGCTACACGGCGTCGGACCCGTCGTTCGATACCGCCGGCGGCTTTCCCGGTCAGCTTCATCCCGCGCGCAACTATACCGGCCTGATCGGCGCCTTTCTGGCCGACGGCCTGCTGCAAACCCTGGGCATCGCCGCCTTTCTGTTCCCGCTGCTGCTTATCCGCCTTGGCATCTGCTGGATGCGCTCGCGCGCCTGCGGCTCCGCGCTGGCCAAGTTCACCGGGCTTGCACTGTGGATCGTCTTCGCGCCCGCTGCCGTCGCCTTGATCCCGACGCATACCCTCTTCCGCTCCGCCCTGCCGCTTTCCGGCATCGCCGGCCGCCTGGTCGCCGACCTGATGGTGCATCTGCTGAACCTTCCCGGCGCCTGCATCGTGGTCGCGCTGATGGTGGCGCTTTCGCTTTATCTTGCGTCCACCTTCGCCTTCAACAGCGCGCGCGAGTGGCTTACGCAGCACTTTGCCTTTGTCGGCACGGTGCGCGACAAGGGAACGTCGTTGCTGGCGCGCCGCCGCGGCAAGGTTGTCCCTGCCGAGATGATCGACGAGCAAGGCGAGGTGTACGGTGCCCGCCGCGAAAAGGCCGATGCCGAGGCGCGCGCCCTCGCGCTCAAAGAGCAGCAACGACTTGAAAAGGAAGCCGCCCGCGCCGCACGCGCCGAGAACTCGCCCTGGCGCAAGTTCTCCGACTGGCTTGGCGGTTTTGGCAGCCAGCCGAAGCTCAACATCATCCCCGAAGACGACGGCGCAGACGCCGTGCCCGCTTCCATCTGGCAGGCCATGCCCCGCACCGATGTGGACGCTCCGGCGGTAACGGCGCTCTCAACCGCTGCCGCCGCCGCCGCGCCCTTCGCGCACGCCCTGGCCGCCGCCGCCGCGCCCCTGCCGCCGCAGCCCGACGAGCTGCCGTACGCAGAGCCCACGCAATCCAGCTTCAGCGACCAGGCCGAGGTCGAAGAGCCGTTCTCCTTTGTGACCAAAGCCGCGCCCAAACCGCAGCTCGTACCCAGGCCAGAGCCGGTGCGCCCTGAGCCTGTGCGTTCCATGCCACCCTACGCAGCTGAGCCGGCACCCTACACACCGCCGGCGCCGATGCCCGTTGCGGCTTCCATTGCGGCTGTATTCACAGAGACCCCGTCGGATATCTCTTTCGGCCGGCGCGCCGACTCCGACCTGAAAGCCGTCGCTCTTACTGCCAAGTCCGTGCGCGGCTACAAGCTGCCCAGCTCCGCCCTGCTGTATCAATCGAACGAGCAGGCCGTCGTGCGTGAAGAAATCCTGCGCGAAGAAGCCAAGGTGCTCGTTGAAAAATGCGCCGAGTTCGGCGTCGACGGCCAGGTCACCCAGATCAATCCCGGCCCCGTCGTCACCACCTTCGAGTTCCGCCCCGACGCCGGCGTCAAGGTCGCCCGCATCACGGGCCTGGCCGACGATCTCTGCCTCGCCATGGCCGCCGAATCCATCCTCATCGAGCGCATGGCCGGCAAAAACACCGTCGGCATCCAGGTGCCTAATCTCGACCGCGAAACCATCTGGCTGCGCGACGTAGTCGAGTGCGAAAGCTTCGCTCAATCTAAGTCCAAACTCGCCATCGCGCTCGGCAAGGACATCAACGGCCGCATCGTCACCGCCGACCTAGCCAGCATGCCGCACGTCCTGATCGCAGGGAGCACGGGTTCAGGAAAATCGGTCGCCATCAACGCCATGATCATGTCGGTCCTCTTCAAGTCCACGCCCGAGCAGGTCCGCATGATCCTGGTCGATCCCAAGCGCGTCGAGCTCGGCATGTACGAAGGCATCCCCCACCTCTTCACCCCCATCATCACGGAGGCCAAACTCGCCGCCAACGCGCTACGCAATGCTGTCCGCGAAATGGAGCGCCGCCTCAAGCTCCTCGCCGCCAACCACGTCCGCAACATCGACCAGTTCAACAAGCTCTTCGACCACGGCTCCGAATACCTCTTCGAAGACGTCAACCAGGAGCCCCTGCCCTACATCATCATCATCATCGACGAGCTCGCCGACCTCATGATGCTCGACCGCTCGAACGTCGAAGAATCGATCACGCGGCTGGCTCAGATGGCCCGGGCCGTCGGCATCCACCTCATCCTCGCCACCCAGCGCCCCTCGGTCGACGTCATTACCGGGTTGATCAAGGCCAACGTCCCCACCCGCATGAGCTTCCGCCTCGCCACCAAGGTCGATTCGCGCACCATCATCGACGCCAACGGCGCCGAATCCCTGCTCGGCCGCGGCGACATGCTTTACCTGCCGCCCGGCACCAGCCGCCTGCAGCGCGTGCACGCCCCCTTCGTCACGGAAAAGGAAATCTCCGCAGTCACCGAGTTCTGGCGCGCGCAAGGCGAAGCCGACTACGTCGAAGGCTTTCTCGAAGGCCCCAAGGACGAAAAGGACGAAGGCCAGGGCGCCAAGGGAGACGGCGGAGACGGAGGCAACGACGAGCTCTTCGACGACGCCGTCCGCCTCGTCTTCGAGTTCGGCAAAGCCTCGACGTCGCTCCTGCAACGCCGTCTGCGCATCGGCTACGGACGCGCCGCCCACCTGATAGACATGATGTACAACGACGGCCTCGTAGGCCCGGCCGACGGCTCCAAACCCCGCGAACTGCTGAAATCACCGGATTTCTACAAGGAAGTCGACGCCGCCATGCACTAAGCCTTTTGTCAGCAGCACCAACGGTCTACATCCCTCCGCCAATCCTGTGGGATCTGCTTGGCTTGTCTCCGCGCTTTGAGCAAAATACCGCGGGTCCGAAATTCCGGAACCAAATTCCCGCACACTCCGTACCCGAGTGTGAGGCAAAACTCCATGATCCGCACGAACGCTCTTCTGGCCCTCTTCCTCCTCCCCGCTCTCAAGCCCTCACAGATCCCCGCCCACACCTCTGACGCCAGGCTCAAGCTCCCCGCCGACTACCGCGACTGGGTCTTCCTCACCTCCGGCTTCGACATGAGCTACGACCGCAGCGCAACCCCGGCTCCTCAATCCCATTCCATGTTTGACAACGATTTCGTTAATCCAGCTTCCTACCGGGCCTTCCAGCAGACCGGTCACTGGCCTGAAGGCACCACTCTGGTTCTCGAAGCCCGCATGGCCGCCGCCGACATCTCCATCAACAAGCACGGCCGCACCCAGTCCGACGTCATGGGCCTCGAAGTCCATGTCAAGGATTCCGCCCACAATCCTGGCGATGGATGGGCCTTTTACTCCTTCGATGACGGCCCCGCACCCGCCACACGCATCCCATCCTCAGCCGGTTGCTACTCCTGCCACCAGGAGCATGCCGCCGTCGACACCGCCTTCGTGCAGTTCTACCCCACGCTCCTCCCCATCGCGCAGGCCAAACACACCCTCAGCCCCGCCTATCTGGCCGAAACCCCCACACAGAAGTAATCTCGCCAACTCCCGCTTACCCGCAGACGTATTCTTTGCCCGACAGCTTTCCTTTCGGCCATATTGAGCTACTGAATCGTCACTTGCATGTGCACGTACACTAAAGCCTCCCGAAGCCTCTACCTCTACAAGCCTTCGACCATCCCCACTGCTCTGGAGCCCACCCTTGAAAGTCCTCACTCTCGCTCTGCTCCTAGCGGCCCCCGCATTCAGCCAGAATCCCACCAAACCCCAGACCTGCCCCCAGCCCACCCACATTTCCATCCAGAGCGGAACCTTCAGCTCGCAGCCCGGCGTCTCCTTCCGCTTGACGCACTTCGTCGCCACGCTCGTTCCGCGCACTAGGGTCCTGCCTGGCTGCCTTGAAAAGGATACCGTGATGACCCGCGGTGAAATCTTCGTCTCGAACGAAAGCCTCACCCAGGTCTTCGCCGGCAAGCTCACCGGTAGCGAGAGCAAAATCAAGGACTTCAAGGTCCAGAACGGCGTCGGCCACGTCACTCTCTCCGGGCACGTGACAAAGCTCATTCCCATCGATTTCTCGATCGACGGTCCTGTCACCACGGACGGCTCCTCGCTTCTGCTCGACGCCTCGAAAATCAAGGCCGACGGCATTCCGGTGAAAGCCCTGCTCGGCCTTGTGGGCGAGCATCTCAGCGCCGTGCTCACGATGAACGGCGTCGCCGGCGTTGCGGTGAACGACAATCAGCTTGCCTTTTCGCCCGAACAGATCGCCCACCTTAAAGGTCATATCGATTCTGTCGAAACCACCGAGCGAGGCCTCACCCTGCGCTATGGCCCCCCGAAGAAAGCCAAGACCCCGCGCTGAAAGGTAAGTCGCGCCTGCGTTCCAGGCAGACGTTCCGGTCCTGCGACCTGGCCTCTGCCGAGGCGACTGGCCTCACACCTTCTTGGCACTGCGAAACGCCACGAAGCCTAGCGCCCCTACCATCCCCAGCAGCGCCAGCCAAAGCAGCTCCGGATGCCGCTCGGTCAGCGATTTGTGCTCTACGGTTGCGACGTAGAGCGGGTTGCCGCGCTCCGGGCCGAGGGTCGCTACACGCGATGCATCGGCAGGTGTAAACAGCCGGGCGTAGTCGTACACAGGCGCGCTCAGCCCCTGGTCTCCGTAGAAGAGCTCGGGGATGGGAGCGGGGCCGGGACCATCGAAACAAAGCTGGCGCTGGCGCATTTCCAAGCGAACCCCGGCGATCTGCAGCGGCACATCGTCGCCATTTTCAACCGCCACCTCTACCGTGGCCGGCCCATCGCCATTGGCCCCCAGTACCGCCGGCAGGCTCAGCTGCTCGGTGCGGATCTCGCGCGGCCCAAGCGTGATGCGCACCCGGGAAATCTGGCCTGGAACTTCTTCCGTGGCCGCCGCCTGCTGGTATCCCGGCTGCCCTACCGCCCTGGCACGGACGGCGACCGGCCGGCTGAAGTTGGTGTGTTCCCCCGGGCCGATCACAAAGCTCACCCGCTCCACAGGCACATGCGCCGGCAGCGTAAACACGGCAACCGATTCACGGCCTTTCTGCGCGATCGTGGTCGTTTCTTCTACCGTCGTGTATAGCGTCTGCGCTTCCCTGCTGGGCGGTATCTCCGCGCCGGTTACCGCCAGCGTGGGCGCCGGCCTGCCCGCCACGCCACTCACCGCGAGCTCGACATGCAGCACCGGGAAGGTGGTTTCGGCCAGGGGCAGCGTGGTGCTGCGGCCGAGCCTCTGCCCGGAAAGATCGAAGACCGTAAAGGTGCCAAGCTGGGTGCCGCTCTTGTCGTTCGCGTCCTTCAGCCCGGTCACCGTAGCGGTCGCGGTAAAGTCCTGACCGTCCAGGTTCAGGTCCACGCTCGAGTAAGCACGCGCGGGCATCTGCAGGTCGAAGACCACGTGGCCGGCGCGCACCCCGGCGTTCATTACCGCGGCCGTGTCGTTGCCCGGCGTCGTCGTTTCCGACGAAGTGAGCGCGTAGGGTACTTCGTGCCCGTCACTGTACAGGCGCACATCGGCCAGCGTAGGCGAGCGCTCATACAGCGCACCCGGCACGGTGGCGCAGGCGCGCGAAACCATCTTGCTACTGCCTTGCGGCGGCGCCTCCTGGGGCAGCGTGATGCTGCGGACGTACCGAAAATCCTTCGGCTCCGGACGCGGCGCGTCTCCGCCCTGCCACAGCATCGCCAACCCAAGGAGAAGCGCCGGGGCCTTCAAGAGGCACCATCCTGCCCGGCCGTTTGTGCCATTACCGACGGACCTGCCGGGGGCACTTCTTTGAGTCCCAGCCAGTCCTTCTGGTACGCGTAGCTGATGGCCATCAGCACCGCGCCGAGGCCCATGAAGCTGGCCACGCGGTAGCCCGCGCTAAGCCCGCTAATGTCGTACAGGAAGACTTTACAGATAGTAAACAGCAGCAGCACCAGCGCCTGCCAGCGCACGAACGCGCTGCGTTTGACGAAGCCGAGCGCCAGCAGACCAGCGCCATACGCCATCAGGAAGCCGGAAATCGCAAGCGATCGCTGCAGGTCCGCGTTGCCCCTGTGCCACAACGCTCCAATCTCCCGCTCGACGCTCAGGATCGTCAGCAGATTGAAGCCGATCACCGTCGCGCCGGCCAGGTTCTGCATGCCTTTGAAGCGTACGCCGTCGAGTCGCCTTAGAGACATTGCCACGTAGGCGACGGCCGCAAGCACCATAAGCCCGACCAACGCGGTCGCAAAGGAGGCATTGGCGAACGCGCCGTGACGGCCTTCCTCGCTCCAGGTGGAAGCCAGCTCGCGGAAGCAAAGCAGCACCGCCACGCCGTCGATGGCGAGCAGACTTGCCACCGCCAGCGCCTCCGTGCCGCGCCCCTTTTCCCGGTCGCGCACGGTAAGCCACAGCGCGCCGGCAAGCGTCGCCACGGCCACCGCGGCCGCGCCCAGATCCCGGTTGAAGAAGCCTTCCATGCCAAACACCGAACCCACAAACCAGTGCGCCAGCAGCGATCCGAGCCCAAGCACATAGCCACCGGCCGAAAGCACGGCCAGCAGCCCAGCCGCTTGCCGTTCTTCGCTTTCGGCTTCAAAACGCGTTGAAACCCAAAGCAGTACCAGGCCTTCCACCAGCCAGGCCGTCGTCAGCGAATGCCCGCTTGCCTTCATCGGGATCGCTACCGTAAGGAAGATCACCGCCATTGCCAGGTGGATCGCCCTCGCCATGGACGTGTGCTGCACCCGCATCAGGCCCAGGTACACCGCGGCCAGCGCCACCATCAACCACGGCCGCCAGGCGACCAGGTCCGAGTCGACCAGCAACCCATAAAGTGCTACACCGGTGAAGGCCGCGTTCAGCAGCGGCACCAGCACGGGGGCCACCAGCGTGTCCCGGGCTGGGTCTGTTTGCACCCAGCCTCGCACAGAGACCACGGCGAAGATGGCGAAGAACACCAGCAGAAAGGCGAGGGTCTCGGCAAACGGCCGCCCGACACTCTCGATCCTGTAGAAGGCGGAATACCAACCCGCGAAGTATGCCGCCGAGATGACAAACGTGGGCACCAGCAGGCGCCGCCAGGGCTTGGTGCGCAGCAATGCGACAACGGCGAGATCGATGGCGCCGACGTACGTCAGCAGAAAACCTTCGTGGTTGCCTCCGGTTGAAAGCAGCAGAGGCGTCAGGAAGCCACCCGCCAGAGCGTAGGCGGCCAGCAGTTCGGAGTCCTGCGACCAGGCCATGAACGCGTTCCAGGCAGTCACCAGCACCATCAGCCCGAGCGCCAAGGGTGCGGGCAGCAGATGGTAAAGCTGGAATGCCGCCCACAGCGTCAGGTACAGCACCGCGCTCCCAACGGCTTTCAGCGAGTAGGAAAACGCCGCCATGCCCTTGCGCCGAAAGCTCTCCGACCAGAGCACCACGGCCACCCCGGCCACGATGCCGATCAGCACACGCGCTACCGGCCCCAGGTAGCCATGTTCGATGGCGAGCTTCAGCCCGTAAGCCGCGGCGATTACGAGCGCCAAAATGCCCACCAGGTTGAAAACCTGTGCGCCCAGCCGACTCTCGAGCGACTTGCCCTCGGCCGCAGGCATTGCCGTGCGCAAGGGGGATACGGCAGGGATCCCTTGCACGGTGTCGGCGGCAGCAATCATCGGCAGAGAGGACGCCCCGGGCGCCGGCGGCGGCGGAGGTGCTGAGGCGGCGCGTCGTATTGGCTGAAAAGCCTGCTTCTCGCCCTGCTGCGAAAGTGCCGCCACGGTACGCTCCAGCTCCGCGACACGGGCCGTAAGCGCGGCTATCTCTCCCGCCTGGCCTGGCACGTTCAAGTTCTCGCGTTCTTCCATGGCACCTACTTTACCTTGTTCCCGGGCAGGCGCAGTCTGTTACCTTTGCTGCAAATGCCCAGGCTGCTTTTCATCGTCGACGACGACTCCCTCTCGCGCGAGATCTTCTCCCTGCTTGCCGCCGAAGCCGGCTTTGTGCCCCACGCTTTCGCTTCCGGTGAAGCCGTCCTCGCCCAGCTTGCCGTCGAGCCCCTGCTGCAACCCTCGGCGCTGCTCATCGACATGCAGATGAATGGCCTGTCGGGCGATCCACTCGCTCAGCGGCTGCGCGCCGCATGCACACCCGCCACCTTGCTCATTGCGATGTCCGGTTCTGCCGTCGGCCCGGCCCAGCGCCTGCACTTCGACACTTTCCTGCTTAAGCCGTTTACTTTTGCAGCGTTGCTTGCCGCGCTGGCAGACGCGCCGGCATCCATCGAGCCTGATCGCACGCATCCATCCACTGATGTGCTCAGCCAGGCCACCTACCAGATCCTTGCCGAGAGCATGTCCGCCGCGCAGGTAGGCGATCTGTACGCCATGCTCCTCACCGATGCCGAGCGCAGGCTTCAATCGATGCGCCAGGCCCTTGCTGTGGGCGATGGCGACACCTACCGGCGCGCCGCCCACGCTATCAAAGGCGGCTGCGGCATGGTGGGTGCGCTCGAGCTTGCCTCGCTTGCCGCCGATATGGAAGAACAAGGGCTGCCGGCCGGCGAGATGGTTGACCAAGTTGACCCCTTCACACAATTTCAGGCTGCAATTGGCCGGCTTCGTTTTATCCTTGCCACACAACCGCAGTTCTAAATTCAGAGAAACCTGCAATCCATCCTTTCCCGCCGAGCAGTCCTTACTATTGATCCTCTGCCTTCCTCTGAAGCCAAAGTCTCTTCCTTGGAGTCTCAATCATGAAATCCGCCCTCGCGCCCGCCACTCCCGTATCCAAGCGCCCCGCCGCTCCGCTGCAAACCATCCGCATCGTTGTCGCCGACGACCACCCCGTGGTCCGCTTCGGCGTCAAGAATATGCTGATGAACGAGCCCGGCTTCGACGTTGTGGGCGAGGCCGAGGATGGCGACGTCGCCATTACCCAGACGATCGAGCTCGAACCCGACATCCTTCTGCTCGACCTGCAAATGCCGCGCCTGCCCGGCCTCGAAGCCATGCGCGCCATCATGACCAAGTCGCCGCGGGTGAAAATCATCCTGCTCACCAGCACCATTTCCACCCAGCAGATTATTGAAGCGCTGCAGATCGGCGCGCGCGGCATCGTGCTCAAGGATTCGGTTGCCGCCGACCTCTCGCAATCGCTACGCGCCGTGCTGCAGGGCGATTACTGGATCGGCGGCCAGCGCGTCGCCAACCTGCTGAAAGCCCTGCATGAGCTGATGGCCAAGGCCGCCGCCGTGCCCGAGCGCAAGACATACGGGCTTACCCCGCGCGAGCTCGAAGTGGTGCAATGCATCGTCGAAGGCTGCTCCAACAAGGACATCGCCCGCCAGTTCACCATCTCCGAAGAAACGGTCAAGCGCCACCTCTCCAACATTTTCGACAAGACGGGCGTCAGTACCCGGCTTGAACTGGCCCTGTTTGCCATCGCTCACAAGCTCGTCCTGCCCGACGGCGAGTGAGCCATAGCGATGATCACCACCAGATTCGAGTGGGACGAGGACAAGGATAAGATCAACATCGCAAAACACGGGATCGCTTTCAGCGATGCAGCTTTTGTTTTTACCTACGCCTCGTCCTTCACAGAAGCTGACGATGTGTGGGCGAAGAATGTCGGTGGCAGACCACCGGCCGTGTGCAGTCCTCTCTCCTCGTGATCGTCACCCACCTGCTCTCGGAGGAGGATTACAGTGGCGTTATGCGAGAAGTCGTGCGCATCATCTCAGCCAGAGCCGCCGAAAGAAGGGAGAGGCGTAACTATGAGCGAAAACATCGTCACTTTTGCAATGAACCTCGACGACCCGCTACCCTCACCGAGGAACAGAAAGCGCGGCTTGCGGCTCTCGCCGAACGTCCGGATTCCGAATCGACTTCAGCGACATACCACCGCTCACTGATGCCTTCTTCGACAAGGCAGTGTCCTTTCGCCCGCTATTGGAACGTCGTGGTTCCAACCGGATCGAGGTCGAACCCGAAATCTTGGCCTGGATCAGGACTCAAACGGACGATCCGCAATCCCGCATCAACGAAGTCCTGCGCAGGGAGATGCTTGCCTCGATTCATCCCTCAGAGCCTCTGAAGAAATCGGCCTGAGCGTCCGCAACTCAATACTTCGCATTGTTCAGCGCCGCCCGCATCCCAGCCCCACTCTCCGAAAGTACATCATCCACCCGCCAGCCCTGGGTCAGCTTCACCAGCTTCAGCGTCAGCTTTACCGGCTTGTCGAACAGCAACGTCACCTTCGCGTTCGCCGTATCCGCGCCGGTCCCTACCATATCGATCGCCTGCACCTTCATCCCCGAGGGATCCTGGCACTGGCAGATGGGATCCGCATCGATCGCCCCCACACCCTGCGCCTTCTTCTGGTCCCCGACAAACATCGCCTGCAGCGGTGGGCTGAACGTACCCTTCAATCCATCGCCCAGGGAGCTGAAATCCTTGTCCGTCGTATAGTGCGCGTACAGCGCGCGCACAAAAGCCTCTGCCCCCGCATCCACATTGGGCCCTGCATCTGCCATGGCGGGCCCGCCGGCCACACTCGTGCCCGTGCCGGCCGCCTTTTGCTTGCAACCCAGCCCAGCCAATACCAGGCAAGCCAGACCCACCCGCAACCCGCAAATCCCCATTTTCTTCATGCAAAACGCTACCATGCACCTTGCCGCTGCACCACAAGAATGGTCCTATACGGCTCTCAGCATCAGTGCCCTGCACCTTCAGTCCACGCCAAAGCATCCATATAAAAGATCATGTCGCCTAAAACAAGCACGAACGAAATACACGACGTCCTCGTCATCGGCGCTGGACCCACCGGCCTCGCCTGCGCCATCGACGCCCAGCGCGCCGGCTTCACCGTGCTGCTCGTCGACAAGGGCTGCCTCACCAATTCGCTCTTCCACTATCCGGCCGGGATGACCTTCTTCACCACGCCCGAGCTGCTCGAGATCGGAGCGATGCCTTTCTCAAGCCCCAACACAAAACCCACCCGCGCCGAGGCACTCGAGTACTACCGCAAGGTAGCCGAGCACTACAAGCTCGACATCCGCCAGTACCACACTGTCCTCTCGGTTGAGGGCCAGGACGGCGACTTCACCGTCCATACCGAAGACCGCTTCGCCCGCCCCACACCTCTGCGCGCCCGCAAACTGGTCATCGCCACCGGCTATTACGACCTTCCCAACTACCTCAACATACCCGGCGAAGACCTCTCCAAGGTCCACCATTACTACAACGAGCCCCACCCGTTTTTCGGGCTTGAGGTCCTGGTCATCGGCGGCAAGAACTCCGCCGCCATCGCAGCGCTCGATCTCTGGCGTCACGGCGCCAAGGTTACCCTTGTCCACCGCGGCCCGGAGCTCCACCGCCACATCAAGTACTGGATCAAGCCGGACATCGAAAACCGCATCAAGAACGGTGAAATCAAAGCCTTTTTTAACAGCACGGTTGAGGAGATCACCCCTGACGAGGTCTGCCTCAGCACCCCCGAAGGCCCCGTCACCCTGCCCAACGACTTCGTCTTTGCCCTTACCGGCTACCACCCCGATTTTCCCTTCATCGAGCGCCTGGGCGTCCACCTCAACCCCGACGACGATCGCTGTCCCATCCACGACCCCTCGTCGCTCGAGTCCAACATCCCGGGCATCTACGTGGCCGGGGTGATCGTCGCGGGCGAACGCACCAACGAAGTCTTCATCGAAAACGGACGCTTTCACGGCAAGCTGATCGCCGACAGCCTCCGCTCCAAACTCCTGCTTCAGCACGCCTGAAAGGGACTCATCCCCATGATCCAGCTTAGAAATGAAGGACCGATCCAGCCTCCGCCGACTCTTGCGGGCAGCGCGCAAGCCGTCTCACTGGCCATTCAGTCCTGGCCGGAGGTCATTGCCGTCACCCATTGGCAACTGGGCGACTCCACCCGGGTGGATGGCGCGGAATTTCATACTCCTGAAGGTGAACTCGGCCACATCCATCTGAACGGTGAGATTCATCTCGCCCTGACGGACCCGCTGCGCAAGCTGCTGGTCGAGCACAAGCTGGCTCGACCCTTTCGCTGGCTTTCCAGCTGGGTAGCAATGCCCGTCGCCTCGCCGGCCGATGCCGAGCAGGCCACTTGGCTGTTCCAATTGGGCTACGATCGCCTGCGCTCCACCCCGCAGAACGAGCTTGTCCAACGCATCCAGGCGCGAGCCAACGCCGTCTGAAGCCGCTGCTATGTCTCCGTCAATCCGATCGTGTGCAGGTACCAGAGCCAACCCGCGATCGTAATCCCAAGCACGGCAAAAAGCCCGCCGATAAACCACCATCCCTTGGACGTCAGCTTCGGCTTGCCATCGGGGCCGGTCGTACGGATCTGTCCGTCGCGCATATCGAACAGAAGCACCATCAGGCCGCCATACACAAATGCAGGCGGCAGCAGAATGCCCTTCATGTAGTAGTGCATCTGCCCCGTGCGCTCCCCTTCCTGCAGGGGACGCAGGATGAAGTAGTACGCCATCACCAGCCCACCGAGAACGAAGAGCGCTCCACCCACCTTCGTCTTCGCCAGGCTTGCCGGTTCCTTGCCTTGCGCTGAAGCTCCGTTCAAGCTGCTCTGTTCGGTACCCATCGCATCCCCTCCTAACCCACCACCCGCCGCAAGAATCCTCGCATCCCCACCCAGCTTAGCAGCGCCAGAAAAAACACCAGCATTGCCAGAATAGCCCATTCATTCATGTGGCCGAGCGAAGGCGTCAGCGCGGCGCGCAGGCCTTCACTCATATATACGATCGGGTTCACCATCACCCCCATCTGGATCCACTTTACCGGCCCGAGCGCCGCCCAGGGATAGTACACGCAGCCCAGAAACGTGATCGGCACCACCACCACGCCGAAGATCAAGCCAATCTGCTGCGGCTTCACACTGGTGCCGATCGTAAGCCCGAGCGCGCCGCTCACCAGCGATGCAAGCACCAGCACCGCAGCCAGAAACCACCAGCTCGTCACATGCACGACAGCCGGTTTTGTCGGCACCCAAAGGGCCAGCGGAAACACAATCGCCGCGGCCACAAAACTCTGCAGCGCCGAGAAGCAGATCTTCTCCGCCGCCACCGCAGCCACCGGCAGCGGACACATTACGCGGTCGTCGATCTCGCGTGTAATGCCAAACTCCTGCGCCAGCGGAAGCGCCACCGCCGCAATGCCCGAAAACATGATCGCCACGGCCATCAGGCCCGGCAGCAGAACTGTCGAAAAATCGACGCCGCCTGCCCGCGCCATCGGGTTCACGCCGGCCCCGCCCGTCATATGCGGCATGATGTAAGTAAATACAAAAAGAAACAGAAGTGGGTTCATACAAACACGGATCGCAAACGGGAATAACTCCCGCCGCAGCACATACAAATCCCGCAACAGCAATCCACCAAACGCCCGCACATAAATCGAATTCATCCCAAAGCTCCTAACTCGCCATCAACAAGCTCTCAGCCTAAAGCTCGATAGCTCCATGCTCATGAACCATGTCTTACTCTCTAAGCTCCCGCCCGGTAAGGCGAATAAACACGGTCTCGAGACTAGTTTCCTTGATGGTCAAATCCCGCAAGCCATAAGGGTTTGCGGCACCTACAACCTCGCTCAACAAGCCGTCGGCTCCATGCGCCAGCACCCTGAGTCCGTCACTCGTCTCTTCCACACCACTTACACCATCTACTGCGGCCAATTTCTTGCCTAACTCCCCAATGCCAGATTTATCTCGTAAGTGCAGCGAATAAACTTTCTGCGCACCCACCGATCCTTTCAATGCCGCCGGCGTATCCTGCACCAGGATTTTGCCATGGTCGATGATCGCCACGCGGTCGCAAAGCTCATCCGCCTCTTCCATGTAGTGCGTCGTCAACACTACGGTGATGCCCTGCTCGCGCAACGCCTGCACTGCTTCCCACATGGCGATGCGGCTTTGCGGGTCCAGACCCGCGCTCGGCTCATCCAGAAACAGCACCTTGGGCCGGTGCGCAATGGCACGGGCAATCTGCAGCCTTTGCGCGAGCCCGCCGCTTAGCTGCGCCGGGTACGCGTCGCGCCGTTCGCTCAGGTGGAACTGCGCCAGCAACTCCGCCGTCCTGGCCCTTGCCTCTGCGCGCGACATCCCAAAATAGAGACAGTGAAAGCCGATGTTTTCTGCAATCGTGCATGCCCGGTCCAGCGTGTTGTACTGCGGCACCACGCCAATCGAACGTCGCGCAAGCGCCGCTTGCTTCACGACATCCACCCCGGCAATGCGCACCCGGCCGGCCGTCGGCAGTGCCCGCGTGGTGCAAATAGAGATCGTCGTGGTCTTACCCGCGCCGTTCGGCCCCAGCAGGCCATAGATTTCGCCCGCCTCCACCCGCAGGTCGAGTCCATCGACGGCCGTCACCTGGCCCTTGCCGCTATAAACCTTGCGCAACCCTTCTACTTCGACAATCACCCGAACCTCCGCGCACCCTGGCTCACACCAGACTACAAGCAAGCCCGGCCAGGAACCGATTTTCTCGTCCGTTCCATTAATCGGGTTTAGAATCTTTCCATGTCGCGTGGCTGGGAAAGCAAGTCCGTCGAATCGCAACAAGCCGAGCAGGAAGCGTCGCCGCCTGCAAGCACAAACGGCACTACCAAGGCAGCCCCTGCCATGCGAGGCAACATAGCCGCCGACGCCGAGCAGAAGCGCCGCATTCAAGCGCTGCAGCTCCAGCGCGAACGCATCCTCTCAGAGCGCACCTCCAGCCCGCATCGGCGCAGCGCGCTCGGCGCAGCCCTCGATTCGATTGAAGAAGAACTCGCCCAGCTAGGCTGGACGATCCACCTCTAAAAGCCTGCTACTTGACTTTGCCGAACCGGTACACCACCCCAACGTTGAATCCCTTGCTGTGCTGAAAGCTGCCCCCGTAGGTGGTAAACGTGTATTCCGGGGTGAGCCTGGCTGCCAGGTTTGGATAGACGTTGTAATCCAGGTTCGCCCCGATTGAAGCAGCCCCGGCATAATTGCCCGTCCATACGCCGATGTCTGCAGCCGATTCGCCCTTGGCGTCACCGGCAAACTTACCCAGGCCCACGCCGCCCTCGGCAAATCCCGTTACCGCGTACTTTTCTTTCTTCACCAGGCGATACGCCGGCCCGGCCATAAACGTGTACTCCGAAATCTGCGGGTTAAAGGGTAGAAACTGTCCGGCAGGCAGGTTGCCGATCTTGGCATTGCCGTAGTTGCCGCGCACCTCGCCAATCACCCCGTATTTCGGGTTCAGCGCATACAGGGTCGAAGCCCAGAACGAAACCTGGTTATCCTGCTGCTGATACTGCCCGCTGCGAAAGCGCTGGTAGCCGCCGCCGCCTGCAACCTCGTACCGGTGGCCGTACGTCTGTTCGACAGTCCTCGCAATACGGGCCCTCCGGTTCGCGGTCGATTCACGCCGCGACCGCCGCGCATTCTGCGCCTCCGCCAAACCCGTTACTGCCAGCACCAGAACCAGCAACCCGGCACACCGCTTCATCCAGCCAAAAGTCAACGTATTCACTCCTGCCCTGCTACCGTATCCCCTATAGACGTATCCGGCACCCGCACGGGCTCTTTCCTCCGCGCATTCCTTTCGCGCGGCTCATCGCTTTATTAGAACATCCCCGGCGACCTTCCACAGCGCGCCCAACCCTGCAATCCCGAGACTTCGCACCATGGCCACACGCAAATCCTCACGTCCCTCTTCCAGCCGGTCTTCCTCCCCATCGGGCGGAGGCGGTCTGGGCGCCTTCCTGCTCGGCGTCTTCACCACGGGGCTGATCGCTGCCGCCGCCATGTTCTATTTCCACATTCGCCTGCCGGGCTTTCGCTCACGCACTCGCAGCAGCGCGCAAGCCGCCCACGCAGGCTACCTGCCACCCGCGCCCGGCACCGTCGCGACTTCCGACTCCGACTTGGACGACAAGCCGAAGCCTCCCTCCATCCAGACCCCGCCTGCAACGGCTCCGCATGCGCCTTTTTCGACCAGCGAAGACGTCTTTGAAGCCGGCGCCCGGCTCTACGTCCAAACGTCCGCCGGCACCTCCTGCGCGACCTGCCACGGCACACCCAACCGGAGCGGCGCCATGATGGAAGCAGTCCGCCCCGGAGCCGCTGAGTTCTTCGTTCCGCAAAGCGCCGTCACCAGGTCTCCCAGCCAGCTCTTTCTGCGCACCAAGTACGGGGTTGCGGGCTCACCCGCCATGCCCGCCTACGCCAGCACGTTGTCCGACCGACAAATCTGGCAGATCGCTCTGCTGCTCAGCAACGCCGGCCAGTCTCTGCCCGATCCGGTAGTCAAGATTCTCAGCAAGCACCACTAGCCTTGCGATTAACACCTGGTTCACCTCCCCGCCAGTCGATCCACCTGCCGCCTCGATTTGCGGCCTGCTTCCGCAGGCGGCATCCAGCTACATTTCATTGCACTTCTTTCGTAGCAGTTGATACAAGACGCACTTTCCTCCAAGAAGTTTGCCAACTGTTCACAAATAGGCTTAGTATCCGTCTCGCACTCGGTTCAGTTCCGCTAATCGAACGAGCCAGAGTCTTCGAGGCCTCCTTTGGCCAGCTCAGAACGGGGCCTTAGGTCAGAACGCAAATACACCAACGCATGATTGGGCAGCAAGACCCATCAGCGTGCTTTGGAGAAAACTCATGTCGTGGTACGCCTACTGCATCGCAGAACGCCAATCCTTTCCTGAACTTGCACGTCACCGCCGGCCAATGCCGCTTACCGGGGTCACAGGTCTCTTTGGCAACCAGACCTTCCTCTTCCCGGCCGGCGATCTCACCGTCATCGTCTCCGAACACACTGCCGAAGACAGCACCCGGCTCGCCTCTCAAGCCTCAACCGCTCCTCGCGACCACGCCCGCGTCATCGCCGACTGCTTCAAGCTCTCTACCGTCCTTCCCTTCCGCTTCGCCACCACCTTTGCCGACGACGATAGCCTGCGCCGCTCCGTCCGGTCCAACCAGCGGCATTTCCTGGCCAACGTCGAGCGCCTGCGCGGCAAAGCTGAGATGCACCTGAAGGTTCTGGTCGACGACACCTGCCCCGGCAACTTTACCGCCGACCAGGCTACACGCGAAACCCGCGTGGGCCAGGAGTATCTCGCCAGCCTGCGCGATTCCGCCAGCCGCCAGCGCGAACGCCAGTCCAAGGCCCGCGCACTTTCCGTGCAGATGCACCGCATGTTCCTGCCCATTGCAGAAGAGATCACCTGCAAGCGCATGGAAAGCGGCAAGATGCTGCTCGACATCGCCCACCTGATCGATAACAAGACCGTAGCCCGCTACCAGAACAAGTATTCAAGCGCGACCACGGAGTTGAAAGACTGCCGCATGCAGCTTTCCGGCCCCTGGCCCCCGTACCACTTTGTTCATCGCACCAGCACCCACGCCGGCCACGCGTAGCCGCAAACACAGGCAACAGAAAAGCACAGGTCAGGGCCTCCGATCTGTGCTTTCGTGCATCTTCTGTGTTACGCCCTGCTGCGTTTCGGGACCACCCAAAGTACGGCCAACGCATCCCTCTTTGTATGAATAAGATTTCTGCCGCACTACTTCCCGCACTCCTTTTTTCTGCCCTCCCCCTCTTCGCTCAGGAACCGAACCCGACCAGCGTCCCGGCCCCCCAGGGTGTCGCCGTTACACAGTCCGGCGACGTCTTCTTCTATAAGGTTCAGGTCGTTCGTCGCGATATCGACGCCATCAACTACCTGCATCGTAGCGGTTCTACCCGCATCGATTTCGCCGGCACCAATCTGCTGCCCAACGCCTCCGGCAAAGCCGAGGTGAAGAGCGAGCGCGGCAAGCTCACCGTCGACGCCGAGTTCAAGGGCCTCACCCCGGCGAACGGCTTCGGCCCCGAGTACCTCACCTACGTTCTCTGGGCCATCTCGCCCGATGGCAGCCCCAAGAACCTTGGCGAAGTGCTTCCGGCGGGCACCAAGAACAACATCAGCGTCTCCGTACCCATTCAGTCCTTTGGGCTTATCGTGACTGCCGAGCCCTACTACGCTGTCTCTACCCCGTCTGACGTCGTGGTCCTCAAGAACGTCTTTTCCGACCAGACGAACGGTGTACTCGAGCATGTAGACGCCAAGGCCTCGCTGCTGCCGCGCGGCATTTATGCGGCTGCAACTGATGGCTCGAACACGATATCGAGGCCGATTACGCGCAACGAGCACAGCCCGCTTGAGCTTTACGAGGCCTACAACGCTCTGCGCATTGCGAAGAATGCAGGCGCGGAAAAGTACTCGTCGGACATCTACTCGAAGGCCGATCTTGACCTGAAGAATGCCGCGGAGATCGACTCCAGCAAGCATCGCGACGAGAAGATGGAGATCACCGACGCCCGCGAAGCCGTGGAACGCGCCGAAGACGCTCGCGTCGACACCCTGCGCAAGAAAGCCGCCGAGCGTCAGCGCAATGCCGAAATTGCCGCCAACGATGCGCAGCAGCAAGCTGCTCAGTCGCAGGCGGATGCGGCTCGCGCCCAGCAGCAGGCGGAGCAGGCCCGGCTCGCCCAGCAGCAAGCTCAGATTCAAACCCAGCAGGCTCAGATTGCGAAGTCCGAGGCCGATATCGCCGCTGCCCGCGCCCGTGCTGCCGAGCAGGCCGCCAACGCCCGCGCCAATAGCGCCGAAGCCACGCGCGAAAAGCTTCGCGCTCAGCTCAACGCCGTTTTGCAAACTGTAGAAACGCCCCGCGGCCTGGTCGTAACGCTGGCGGACGTGCTGTTCGATACCGGCAAGTCCAACCTCAAGCCCGGAACCCAGGTCTCGCTTGCCCGCGTGGCCGGCATCATGCAGTCCTATCCCGGCCTCATGATCCAGGTGGAGGGCTACACCGACTCAACCGGCTCGGACGACCTGAACCAGAAGCTGTCGGACGCCCGCGCCAGCACAACCGCAGCCTTTCTCGTCTCGCAGGGCGTCGCGCAGAGCAACGTCACCAGCCAGGGCTACGGCAAGTCAGACCCGGTCGCCGATAACGGAACCGCCACAGGCCGCGCCCAGAACCGCCGCGTGAACTTGGTCGTCTCCGGCGATGCCATCGGGATCAAGCAGTCCTCCGGCCCAGCGGCCACCGCCACGCCGCAGTAGGACCTCTACCATCTGAAAAGGCCGCTCTCACGAGCGGCCCTTTCTTTGTGTCACTCGACGAAAGTACCCCTACAATCGAACGGCATGGATGTATCCGAAGAACTCAGAGGACAAAAGTTCGTCTGGGACCATGACAAAGACCTCCTCAACCGAGCCAAGCATGGGATCGCCTTCAGCCTTGCAGCATAGGTCTTCCTAAGTCCTTTTACCGAGTATGAAGAAGCGTAGATGGCGAGTTTAGAGAGATAGCACTTGGTCCTACGTTGGACCAAACCCTCCTTCACGTCGTCCATGTCATCCGCCAGGAAGATACCGTCCGAATCATTTCCGCACGTCTACCCACATCAGGGGAAAGGAAACGCGTTGAAAACGATCAGTGAAAGGATCAAGCATCGCATGCGGAAAGATCGTCAGCATGTCACCGTCAGCTTCAGCGTTCCAGACGATGTCATCGAGGACCTGCAGGAGATCGCCCCAACCCTTGGTTCACGAACTACACTGCCCTCATGCGCGCGTACATCGGACAAGGATTACGCCAGGACCTCGAGCGCCTAGATCAGGCGCCCATGCAACTGCTCACCGAGCGATTGCGCAAACAAGGCATGGCGGACGATCTGATCGCCGAGATCCTCATCGAGTCAAGGCTCAAACGCGCCTGAAGCGCATCCAACCGCTCATGCAGTCTCTCCAGAAGAAAATCGTCCTCATCACCGGCGCCTCTTCCGGCATCGGCCGCGCCACCGCCAGAGCCTTCGCCGCCCAGGGTGCCCGTCTCCTCCTCTGCGCCCGCCGCATCGACCTGCTCACCGACCTCAGCCGCGAACTTGCCGCGCTCCCGCAGGACCCCGACGTGTTCGCCTTCCGGCTTGATGTGCGCGACCCAGCCGCCGTGCAGGAAACCCTCGTCAATCTGCCTGAGAACTGGTCCGAGATCGACATCCTAGTCAACAACGCAGGCCTTAGCCGCGGCCTCACCAAGCTTTACGAGGACGACCCCGAAAACTGGGAAGAGATGCTCGACACCAACGTCAAGGGCCTGCTCTACGTCACCCGTGCCGTCGTGCCCGGCATGGTCGAGCGCGGGCGGGGCCACGTTATCAGCATGGGCTCGATCGCCGGCCACCAGACCTATCCCAACGGCGCCGTCTACTGCGCCTCGAAAGCTGCCGAACTCGCCATCATGGACGGCCTGCGCCTCGATCTTATCGGCAAGGGCGTCCGCGTTACTTCTATCGATCCCGGCATGGTCGAAACCGAGTTCTCCGAAGTCCGCTTCCGCGGCGACAAGGATCGCGCCGCAAAGGTCTACCAGAACGTCACGCCCCTGCAGCCGGAGGACATCGCCGACTGCATCCTCTGGGCCGCCAGCCGCCCCGCCCACATGCAGATTCAAACCATCCTGCTCACCCCCACCGACCAGGCCAGCGCCACTATCCTCAATCGCCGAAGCTGAATGCGCTACCCCGCCACCAGCGGCAGCCACAGGGAAAACACGGTGCCATGTCCTGCGCGGTCGTCATCCTCATGCCGGCTGCGCATCTGAATGCGCCCGCGGTGCTTATCGATGATCCCTTTGGAAATCCACAAGCCGAGCCCCGTCCCGGTTACTTCCTTCGAAGTGTGAAACGGCTCAAACAACGTTTTGCGCATCTTCGGCAGAAAGCCCGTGCCGGTATCCGCAACAGTGATACGCACCCCGGCCGCGCCCGTCTTCATGCATCGCGCCTCGCGCAGACGCACGTACAGCCTGCCCCCTTGCGGCATGGCGTCGTAGGCATTGCGAATCAGATTGTTCAGCACCTGCCGCACATCGCCTTCCAGCAGCATGGGCGTGTGCGTCGGCCGCAACCGCAGCTTCAACTCCACCCGCCTGGAGGTGAAGCGGGCCGTGTACAGCCGCAGTACAGCCGGAATAATGTCGTTCAGATCGACTTCGGTCGCCAGCGTCTGCTGCCGATGGAAGCGCAACGTCTGCATCGTAATATCCGCCACCCGGGCCAGTTCCGATTCGGCCAACGAAGCATACGTCTTCACATCTTCCATTGAATCGGCCGTGCGCACCAGGTAGAGCAAATTCACCACGGCCTCGAGCGGATTGTTGATTTCGTGCGCGATCGAACTGGCAAGCTGCCCAACGGCAGCAAGCTTCTCACTGCGACGCAAAGCCTCCTCCGCCAGCCGAGCCTGCGTCACATCCCGAAACGTCACCACCGCCCCACGCACCTCGCCACCATGCAAAATCGGCTGGGCCGACATCTCCGCGTAGAACAGTGTGCCGTCTTTACGAATCACATGGTCGATCTTGTTTGTAAACGGGTTGCTCTTGCGAAAGACGTTGTAGATCAGGCATTCCTCGGCCGGGTAAAAGCGCCCGTCCGGATAGTGATGATGCACCATCGAATGCATATTCCGTCCGAGCAATTCGTCGGCTGCGAACCCCAGCATGCCCAGAGCCGCACGATTTACGAACGTACACCTCCCCTGCAGGTCCACTCCCCAGATCCCCTCCCCCGCGGAGTCCAGCAGAGCCTGCCAGGGCTGGTCTTCATTCAATAGCGTGTCTAACACCGTTCCACTCTCATGCCGCAGCAGCGACAGGCAGTAGGATGCAACTTACCTGCGCCGATGCAATCCACCCCAGAGCCATTCGTCTAAAATGATGACTAAGGATTCTCATGACGCCCATTACCCAGGCCGACCTCATCACCTCCATCGCCGACGCGCTTCAGTTCATCAGCTTTTACCATCCCGTCGACTACATCACCAATCTCGCCCGCGCCTACTCCCTCGAGCAATCCCCCGCCGCCAAGGACGCTATCGCGCAGATTCTCATCAACTCGCGCATGTGCGCCGAAGGCCACCGGCCCATCTGCCAGGACACAGGCATCGTTACCATCTTCCTCAAGATCGGTCTTGACGTTCGCATCGTTTCCGAAAACGACCAGCCCGCCAACCTCAGCCTGCAGCAAATTTGCGACGAAGGCGTTCGCCGCGCCTGGCTCGACCCCGACAACAAGCTGCGCGGCTCCATCCTGCGCGACCCCGCCTTCTCGCGCAAGAACACCATTGACAACACGCCGTCGGTCGTCGAAGTCTCGCTCGTCCCAGGCTCTACCATCGACATCACCGTGGCTGCCAAGGGCGGAGGCTCGGAAGCCAAGTCCAAGTTCGTCATGCTCAACCCGTCGGACTCCATCATCGACTGGGTGCTCAAGACCGTTCCCACCATGGGCGCCGGCTGGTGTCCGCCCGGCATGCTCGGCATCGGCATCGGCGGCACAGCCGAGAAAGCCATGCTGCTCGCCAAGCAATCCCTCATGGACCCCATCGATATGCAGGAACTCAAAGTGCGCGGCCCTCAGACGAACATCGAGCAGCTCCGCATCGACTTGTATGACAAGGTAAACGCACTCGGCATTGGGGCCCAGGGTCTCGGCGGCCTCACGACGGTGCTCGACGTAAAAATTCTCGACTGGCCCACCCACGCCGCCAACCTGCCCGTCGCCATGATCCCCAACTGCGCCGCCACCCGCCACGCCCACTTCATTCTTGATGGCCGCGGCCCCGCCGAGCTCACCCCACCCTCGCTCGACGCCTGGCCGAAGCTCACCTACGACGTCCACACCGCGCGCCACGTCAATCTCCAGACCGTCACCCGCGCCGACATCCAGACCTGGAAGCCCGGCGAAGTGGTGCTGCTCACGGGCAAGCTCCTCACCGGCCGCGACGCCGCCCACAAGCGCATGTCCGACATGCTGAATCAGGGCCAGTCCCTGCCCGTCGACTTCACCAATCGCTTCATCTATTACGTCGGCCCGGTCGATGCTGTGCGCGACGAAGCGGTAGGCCCGGCCGGCCCCACCACGGCTACGAGGATGGACAAATTCACCCGCCAGATGCTCGAGGAAACCGGCCTGCTCGGCATGATCGGCAAAGCCGAACGCGGCGACGCCGCCATCGAGGCGATTCGCGACAACCAGGCCGTCTACCTGATGGCCGTCGGCGGAGCCGCCTACCTCGTCTCGAAAGCCATCAAGCACTCGCAGGTACTCGCCTTCGAAGACCTCGGCATGGAAGCCATCTACGAGTTCGATGTCGTCGACATGCCCGTCACCGTAGCCGTCTCGGCGGACGGCACCAGCGTCTACAAAACCGGCCCCGCGGAGTGGCAAAAGCGCATCGCCGCCAGCCAGCAACTGGGTGGAACCCCTATCCTCGGCCAGTAGCGACTTACCCGTTCGGCCGAGCCGCCGTCATCATATCGTTGAACTTGCGCACGAACGCCGCCTCACCCGGACCCGCATTGTTCCGCAGCGGCTTGACACGTTCTACCAGCAGCTCATTCTCATCTCCGCCCAGCAGCTTCATCGCTTCCGCGATAAAGTCCTCCAGCGGCATCGCCGCCGGATCGTTCTTCTGACGGTCGCCCATCAACTCCGTCTGCACATACGGCGGCGCCAATTCCAGCACCTTCACGTTTGTATCCTTCAGCAGATAGCGCTGCGACATCGCGAAGGAGTGGATCGCCGCTTTAGTCGAGCAATAAGTCGCCGTCATCGCGAGTGGCGTAAAGGCAAGCCCGGAAGTCACATAGACGATCGCTGCCGACTCCTGCTTCTTCAAATGTTCCACCAGCGCAGAGGTCATGCGGATCGGCCCCAGCAGGTTTGTCGTCACCGTCGAAAGCACGACAGCATCGTTCACCGCACCGCCTACGCCATCGTTCTTCATGATGCCGGCATTGTTGATCAGCACGTTCAGCTTCGAATTCTCCTCTACCAACTGTGTCGCCACCGCTGCAATGCTCTCCGGGCTTTCGATGTCCAGCACCACCGATTTCATACCCGGGTTCGCCTGCACCGTCGCGTCCAGCGCTGCTTGCCGCCGGCCGGAGATGATGACTTCGTTGCCGAGCTTATGCAGCGCCTCAGCGAGGCCGCGCCCGATACCCGAACCACCACCCGTGATAAAAACCGTATTCCCCGTAAGTTCCATGGCACACTCCGAACTCTAAGATGAGTTCGACTGCAAAGCGATGCAGGAATGTGACTGCTCAACTGCCGAGCTTCAAGGTGTCAGCCTACAGCTCACAAGCTCAGAGCCGGCGAACCACGCTTCTCGAACGACCAGACAGTCCCTCTCCTCCAGTAACAAACCTTGTTATTATCTTCACCAAGGAGTACCCATCCATGAACGTCTCCCTCACTCCCGAACTTGAGAAGTTTGTCGAAGATTCCGTAGCATCCGGCCTCTACAATTCCGCCTCCGAACTCGTCCGCGCTGGCCTTCGCAAGCTCGAAGAAGAGCAGCGCTGGACCGCCTACGCTAAAGAGCGTATCCAGGCCGGCCTCGACGACCTGGATGCAGGCCGCATCGTCGATGGTGAGACCGCGATGAAGCGCATTCGTGCCGCAGCCGAAGCCCATGCACCTGCATTGAGCAACGCCAGCTGATGCCGCTCCCGTTTTGCCTCACGGAAGACGCCACTTCGGACCTTGAAGAGACGGTCGCCTTCATCGCCCGCAACAATCCCGCCGCCGCCCTCAAACTTGCCGAAGACCAGGAGCATACTTTCCTCTTTCTTTCAGAGTGGCCTGGTGCCGGCCACAAGCGAAGCGATCTCACCTCGCATCCGGAAGCGCGCTTCTGGACTCACGCCTCCCGCCTTATCGTCTACCTTCCTGCTCGCGCCCCCCTTTTGATCGTTGCCGTTCTCTACGCCTCCCAAAACGCACAATCGATCCTGCAATCCCGTCTCGAACAGCTATGACCCCACAAAACACATTCGTCCAGGCCACCGCGGCCGTCGCGCACATCCGCACCCTTACTTCTCTCACCCCGCGCATCGGCATCATTCTCGGCTCCGGCCTAGGAGCCTTCGCCTCGCAGGTCGAGCATCCCGTCACCATTCCCTACGCGCGGATCCCGCACTTCCCGCAATCCACGGTAGAAGGCCACTCAGGCAACCTCATTCTTGGCAGCATCGCCGGCGTTCCCGTTGCGGTCATGGCCGGCCGCGTTCACGCCTACGAGGGCTACTCCATGCCGGAGGTCACCTTTCCCACCCGCGTGCTCGGCCTGCTCGGCGTCCGCACCCTCATCGTCACCAATGCCGCCGGCGGCATCTCGCCCGACTACGCCCCAGGCTCGCTCGTACTCATCGAAGACCACATCAATCTCACCGGCACCAACGCCGCCCTCGGCCCCAACGAGCCACGCTTCGCCGTTAACCCCGCCGCCGGCCTGCGCTTTTTCGACATGACCACCGCCTACCCGGCCCATCTGCGTGCCGTCGCCCAGCAGGCCGCGCGCGAGCAGGGTTACGAGCTCCCCGAAGGCATCTATCTCGCCGTTCTCGGCCCATCCTACGAAACCCCCGCCGAAATCCGTGCCTTTCGCACCCTCGGCGCTACCCTTGTCGGCATGTCCACCGTCCACGAGGTTATCGTCGCGCGCCACATGGGCATCGAGGTTCTCGGCATCTCGCTGGTCACCAACCTTGCCGCCGGCGTCAGCCAGAAGGTGATCCACCACGAAGAGGTGATGAATATAGGCCGCCAGACCGAAGCCCGGTTCACCGCCCTGCTCACCGCCATCCTCCCGCGCCTCTAAGCCACGCCTTGCCCTTTGTTGTCATTCCCGCAGGGAATCTGCGGTTGTACTTGCCCTTGCCTGTTCCAAAGCCCACCCGGCAAATCCGCTTTTCTCCGCCTTATCCCTCCTATCCGCGTGCGCACTTCGCTTGAGCAGTTCTCCTGTGGATGTAGCACAGGGCTCAACCCTCATGGACGTTTTCTCCCAAGGAAAACGTCACAGCAAGCCATTTTCGGGATACCCGGTAGCAGGAGAACTGCTCTAAGCTGGCAACAGTGTCCACCCAGCTCACGCTTCCCTCGCCCCCTCTCGTCCTCGCCATCGCCGGCTGTTCCGGCTCCGGCAAAACCACGCTAGCTCGCGAGCTCGCCATCCAACTCGAAGCCACTCTCTTCCCGCTCGACCTGTATTACCGCGACCTTTCGCAGTTCCCACTCGACACCCGCCACAAGCGCAACTTCGATCACCCCGACTCACTGGAATCCGAACTCATCCTCGCCCATGTCCGCACCCTCGCCCAGGGCCTGCCCATCCAGCGGCCCGTCTACGACTTCAAAACCCACTCCCGCGTTCCCAACGCCTTCGAAGCCATTCACCCCACCCGCGTCGTCATCGTCGAAGGCATCCTCGCCCTCCACTACCCGGAGCTCCTCCCCCTCTACACGGCCTCCATCTACGTCAACGCTCCCACCGAAGTCTGCCTCAGGCGCCGCATCTACCGCGACATGCTCGAGCGCGGCCGCACCGAGGCCAGCGTCCGCGAGCAATTCCTCGAAACTGCCCACCCCATGGCCGTCCAGTACGTCATCCCCTCAGCCGCCCACGCCACCCTCACCGTCGAAGGCACCGACGCCCTCGACTGGTCCATCGAGCAGGTCCTCACCCATCTCCGCCGCCGCAACCTCCTTTGACACCCGCCCAACTCTGGGTGCCCAAGGTCTCGCTTCTGAGACCTGGGATGGACCATCTCAGAGGCTCGAGCCGCCCACTCCAAGCGCCAGCACCGCCTCCCGAGCCTCCACGGCCGCAACCTTCCGATCAATCCCCGGCACAGAAAAATTGATCGGCCCCGCCGCAAACCGCACATGCGCATGCACCCCGCGCAGCGAGCAGAAGTGGAACAGGTGCTTCACGATATTCACATCGCCCCAGTAATGTACGTCGTCCCGCACCGTCGTGCCCGGCGCATTCGGCTCGTCGAGCGTATACCGAATCCGTGCCGCCGTAATCGGAGCATCCATCACCAGCGCCTGCTGCAGCAAGCCCGAGTGGAACGGCAGCAGCCCGTCCCCGTTGCTCGTCGTACCCTCCGGAAAAAACATCACCGGCAGCCCGGCCTCAAGCGTCGCCTGCATCCTGCTGGTCGCACCCTTGGCGCTGCCGCCGCGGCCGCGATCGATAAACACTGTGCCCGCCATCATCGTCATCCAGCCCACAATCGGCCATCCCCGAATCTCCTGCTTGGCGCAATAGACGCAGTCATGCAGCGCCGCATACACAATAATGTCAGCGTATCCGAGGTGGTTCGAAATCACCGCACCGCCGCCGTCTGGAAATTTCCCACCCTCCACCGTCACCCGGATGTGCATCTCACGGCGCAGCGTTTCGCAAAAGCGGTGCAGCCAGTTCGAACGCTTCTCCCGCGTTTTCGGCCGCTTCACAATCAATTCCGCCGCATAAAACAAAAAGATGCTGACGACCTTGATGCTGCCCCAAACTGAACGCAGAAAGCCCAAGTCCTGATCCCCCTCAACCCTCAATCCGAGTCTATCCTTACAGCAACACCGTAACCACAAGCCCGAAAATGCTAAGCCGAGTCAACAGTCTTTTTCAGCGCCACGTGATCGGTCCCATCCTCAACCTGCTTCGTGTAGGTGCCTGCCCGCGCCGTCTCGCCTGGTCACTTGCCATCGGCATCGCCGTCGGCATCAATCCGCTGCTCGGCACCACGACGGTCGCCTCACTCGGCGTCGCTTTCTGCCTGCGCCTGAACCTGGTTGCCTCGCAGATCACCACGCACCTCGTCTATCCCCTGCAATTCGCCTTCTTCTTCCTCTTTCTCCGCATCGGCGACGTGGTCTTCCACACCGGCCCGCTGCCCCTTACCCGCAGCCAGCTCTTCCACGCCGCCCGTCATCATCCCATCCAGCTCACCCGCACACTATGGCCGTGGGAGTGGCACGCGCTCATTATCTGGCTTGTCGTCGTCCCACTCGTCACTCCCATCCTCGTAGCCGGCCTCACGCCCCTGCTCGAGCGCCTCCTCACCACCCTCCACCGCGATCAACCCGCCCTGGCTCAGTAGTACCCCGCAGCTCTCTTGTTGTCATCCCGAAGGGATCTGCGGTTGAGCCTGCTGTTGCCTGTTGGGCACACCATCTACCGACCCGTCTAATTCTCCGCCTTCACCTTCTGCGAGTTCCGATACTCCGGCACAGGCTCCCCACTCCGCACCCACGCCGTATAGATCAAATCCCGCAATTCCGTCACCCCAGCCGCCAGCCGCGCATCCACAAACTCCCGGCCCGCCGGCGTGCCCTCGCCACTAAAGGCTCCAGCCTTCTCCAGCTGATACGTCTTCTCCACCAGCGCGTTCGACGCCCGCAAATACCCCACATACTGTTCAAAGACATCGTCGACAAGCACCGGCTTTGCCCCCACCAGCGGCGCCACATCCTTCTCGCCCTTCACGTTCGCCTTCACAAAGTCGCTTTCGAACTGTGCATGGATGCGGTGCTCCGTCGTATACCCGTTCGGGTTTGGCCCGGTCCACCCGTTGTACTGGATCGATGTATGCAGCGGCTGCGATCCATCCGCCACAAAGTGCCCTAGAATGCCTGCCAGAAACACGATCTCGCACTCCGATGGTTTGGTCTCCTTGTGCGCCGCCACCAGCCCGCGGTAGTCCCGCATCGCACTCTTCAGCCGTTCGTAATCCTCATCCACCCGATAAGGCTGCAGACCCACCTTTTCCGGCGTCAACGTCATATCCGGGTGCTTGGCCTGCGCATAAGCCAGCGCCCGAATGT
This sequence comes from uncultured Granulicella sp., assembly GCA_964282835.1. Lineage (GTDB taxonomy): Bacteria > Acidobacteriota > Terriglobia > Terriglobales > Acidobacteriaceae > Edaphobacter. The sequence goes on along the minus strand of OZ196157.1, from coordinate 1,425,771 downwards.
AGTCGTAGCGCTTGCGCGGCAGCGGCGAACCCACCAGGTCCGCCCATTCCATATCCATAAAGTGGTCCGGCGATCCCACCGCATTCAACTCAGGCTCCGCCGGCGACTTCCAGTGATCCGGCTCCGGCCCGTAATACTCCATCGCGTCCGCAGCACTCGCCGATCGCAAAAAGTCCGGCACCTCCTTCGGCAACGCCTCTGCCGCCAGCCGGTTGATCATCCTGTGCCCATCCGAGCCCCACGCCGCGCTTTGCCGCACCGCCACCACCATCACCGCCGCCAACCCCAACCCACGCGCTACCGAAGCAATCTTCATACCCGCAGTATATCCACCAGAACTTCCCCACAGATAAACGGGAAACAAGGGATTAGAGGCTCTCCTGTTGTCATTCTCGAAGGGAATCTACGGTTGCCCTGGCACAGGCGATGCCTCAACCATCCCTCTCTTATCCCCTCTTTCCCTGTTATCTGCGGGGATCTTCGCTAAACCACCACGTCCGCCCCCACCGCCGCCACCGACCCAAACACCCGCCGATACCGCGCCACCAGCTTCTCGGGCCCAACCGCTTTTCGCGCATTATCCGAAAGCTTTACGCAAGCCACTCCATCCGCGCTGGTCAACTTACATACCAGCGAGAGCGGCTCCAGCGTATCCTCCCCGCGCGGATGGCAACCGCGAAAGTCGTTCGTCAGCAGCGTTCCCCAACCCGCGCTGAAGCGTATCCGCCCGGCAAAATACGCATGCAGTCGCACAATCTCTTCCACATCCAGCCCATCACTCGCAATCAGCCGCTTACCCCGCGCCTCTTTGCCCCGCGACTCCAGCCATGCAATGTACTCATCCCCGCCCTCAAACGGGTCCTTCGAATCCACCCGGATGCCGGTCCAGTCGGCCACAAAGTCCGGCGCGCCCCGCAGAAATTGCGTCGTCCCAAACGTATCCGGAAGCATCACGAGCAGCGCCCCGCCATAGCTCTGCTGCCAAAGCCGCAGCACCTCGTACTGCGATTCCCGCAGCTCCGCATCGCTGCCACGCGAGGCCATGGCCGCCATGGCCATCGGCAGCTCATGCGCGTTGGTGCCGATCGCTTCCAGGTTCAGCTTGTAAGCCAGAGCTGTGTTCGAAGTGCCCGTAAAACATTCCTCCTGACTGCCGGAAGAACCGCTGCCGGAAGAACCGTTGTTCAGCGAAACCCGCATCGCCTGCACACAATATTCCTGCCACAAAAAGCTGTGCCGCCGCCGCGTCCCGAAGTCCGAAACCCGTAATCCCTGCACACCCTTCAGCTTCTCGATTTTGTCCCAGAGCCGCGTCTTCGCCCGCGCATACAGCACGTCCAGTTCGAGCTCGCTCAGCCCGGCCAGCGCCGACCGCGTCTTCAGCTCACTCACAATCGCAAGCGCATACACCTCCCACATTGTCACCGCAGACCACAGCCCGCTGAACCGCAGCACAAGTTGCCCATCGGCCTCACTGACTTCGTAGTCGGAAAGCGCAAAGTCCCGCTCCAGCCAGTCGAGAAACGCCGGCTCGAAAATCCATCGTGTTCCATAAAAGGTATTGCCGGCCAGCCATACCAGTTCGCTTCGCCGAAAACGCAAACCCCGCACATGCTCCATCTGTTCGCGCAGCGCCTGCGCCCGGACGCGTTCGGCCAGACGCACCCGCACGGTCCGGTTGGTCACCTCGCTCGTCACCTGGGTACCGGCAAAGTTCTTCCAGATAAACTGCAGCATCAGCAGCTTATAAAAGTCCGTATCAAGCAGCGACCGCACAATCGGGTCCAGCTGCCAGTTGTGGTTATGCGCCCGTTCGGCAAAGTTCACGTTCATACAGGAAGCCTAGCCGCAAACACGCGCAGCGTCCAAAACCGTGCGAAGCACGACCCGCCCGGAGTAAGGGGGCCTTTGCCGTTGCTTCCAGGCAGCAGCAAAAGATTTTCGCCGCATCGGGCAATTCCTGCTGTACTCTCTTCCCAAGCTGAAAAACCTGACTTCGACCCTATCCAACAGGAGAACCCTCATGTCCGATCCGTACCTTCCGCCAAGCACCACAACCACCACCAGCACGCAATCCGGTCTTTCCGATAATCTCGTCGCCGGCCTCTGCTATCTATTCGGCATCCTCGCCATCATTTTCCTTTTCGTCGAGCCCTATAAAAATCGCGCCTTCGTCCGCTTTGCCTGCTTCCAGGTCATTTTTACCGGCATCGGCTTCATCGTCTGCGGCATCCTGATGATCATTCCTTATGTCCGCTACGTCGCCATGCTGGCCTACCTCGTCCTCGGCGTCTGCTACTTCATCGCCATGGTCATGGCGTTCCTCAGCAAGGAATTCACCATCCCGGGCATCGGCCCGCTCGCCCGCAAATACTCTTCCCAGTGATCTCGGTCGCCGCCCCGGCTCAAGCGAAATCCTCTTGAGCCGGGGCTTTTCTCTGCCGCCCAGGTCGACCGCTTCACTCCGCTCGCAACAAGCCTCCCAAGCTCCAAGGCCCATCCCGCCCCAGGTCAGCTCACAAATCGGGCCTATCGTCCCGCGAGTTCCAAGGAACAATGTGAGATGCCTGTCAACCCCCCAAACCACCTAACTCCTACATTCCACAACGAATAAAGTTGGCGTGTTCTCCCTGCGAATCCGGTATCCTAGTATTAGCAGCCTTAGAGAAGGTCTGCGTCTTTTCTCCCCACACAAACTCATCTATTAACAAGACTTTACCCGCAAAAACCAATCGAATGAATATTTTGCGCGGCCAGTCTGATACAAGTTCAATCAAATGAAGATTTTACCTGGAAATCACAGGGGGTGGGGTACACTCCCACCAGCCGCAAGCATTACCCAGAGAAAACCCATGCCGACAAAAGAACAGCTCCTCCAGAATCCCATCCAGCACATCGACATTACTCAACTCGACGTCGTCCCCCTCGTAGACGCCATGGCCCACATGGCCTACTCCGCACGCGATACCGCCCGCGCCGCCAGCATCTACGACATGATGCTGCGCGACACCGATTGCGGCGTCATCCTCTGCCTTGCCGGCTCGCTCATCTCCGCCGGCCTGCAGAAAATCTTCGTCGACCTCATCCGCCACAACATGGTCGACGCCATCGTCTCGACCGGCGCCAACATCGTCGACCAGGACTTCTTTGAAGCTCTCGGCTTCAAACACTACATTGCCGGCGACGAGTACAAGTATGGAGCCGGCGACGCCGACCTCCGCGAAATGATGATCGACCGCATCTACGACACCTTCATCGACGAGGAACAGCTCCGCATCTGCGACGACACCACGCTCCAGATCACCAACTCGCTCGAGCCCCGCCCGTACTCGTCGCGCGAATTCATCCAGGCCATGGGCAAGTACCTGCAGGAGAACGGCCGCACCCCCGCCAACGGCAACCCCGACTCCATCGTCCTGGCAGCCTACGAAAAAGGCGTCCCCATCTTCTGCCCCGCCTTCTCCGATTGCTCCGCCGGCTTCGGTCTCGTAGCCCACCAGCACGCGCGTCAAGGGAAGCCCGTCGTCTCCATCGATTCCGCCAAGGACTTCTACGAAATCACCAAACTCAAGATCGAAAACCCCACCACTGGCCTGCTCATGATCGGCGGCGGCGTCCCGAAAAACTTCGCCCAGGATATTGTCGTCGCCGCCGATATTCTCGGGGTTGAAGCTTCCATGCACAAGTACGCCATCCAGATCACGGTCGCCGACGCCCGCGACGGCGCGCTCTCCGGGTCCACCCTCAAGGAAGCAAGCTCCTGGGGCAAGGTCGATCTCACCTACGAGCAGATGGTCTTCTCCGAAGCCACCCTTGCCCTTCCCCTCATCGCCGGTTACGCGTTCCAGAAGCATGCCGCCGCCGCCCGCACGGGCAAGCACTTCGCCGACGTTCTCGACCGCGTTCCCGTCACTGCGTAAGTTACAATTCATCCTTAATACGGCCGCCACGCAATGCACGTGGCGGCCATGCTTTTGCACCACCCCTTTCTCTCACTTCCGGAGGATCCACGTGAAGGCTTTGCCGGCAACTCACGCGTTGTCTTACATCTACCTTGCTCCGGCGAGCGTTACCAGGAGGACACCCGCTTTATGAGTCCTTCGCTTACGCTCGTCTGCGCCGCCATCTGCGCGCTCTTCGCCGTCGCTTTCGGTGTGGCGCTTGTCTACGTTTCCAGTCAGAATCGCCGTCTCCGCGCAGAGCTTAAACTCGCCACAGAGTCGCACCGCTCCAAGGACTCTGTCATCACCCGACAGTCCGAGCTCGATACCATCAAGGACGAGTTCATCTCTACCGTCTCGCACGAGCTCCGCACCCCGCTTACCAGCATTCGCGGCTCGCTCGGCCTGCTTTCCGCCGGCCTCATGGGCAATCTCGACCCCAAGGCCCAGAATCTTCTGCGCATCGCCGTCACCAACACCGACCGCCTCATCCGCCTCATCAACGACATCCTCGACCTCGAACGTATGCAGTCCGGCCGCGCTCCCCTGCACGTCCGCCGCTGCTCGCTCGCGGAACTCGCCCAGCAGGCGGTCGAAACCATGACCTCCATGGCCGAGACCGCGCACGTTCGCCTTGACCTGGCCACGCCGCTCCCTCTGGATTGCGCCTTTGATGGCGACCCGGACCGCATTCTCCAGGTCATCACCAATCTGCTCTCAAACGCCATCAAGTTCTCCCCGGTCACCAGCACCATCCAACTTTCCATCGAGTCCGTGCCTGCCTCGCTCACCCTGCGCGTAGCCGACCAGGGCCGTGGTGTTCCGGTTGAAAAGCTCGACAGCATTTTCGAACGCTTCGGCCAGGTGGAAGCCTCGGACGCGCGCCAGAAGGGCGGCACCGGCCTGGGCCTCGCCATCTGCCGGACAATCGTCGCACAACACAACGGCACCATCTGGGCGGAGTCGAACCAGCAACAGGGCCGCGGTCCCGGAGCCTCGCTTCTGGTCACGCTTCCTCGCCTCAGCACCTCTTCGGAGGCCTCCGTCCTCCCTGTTCCCGCCAGCAGCACCGTCCTGCTCTGCGACGATGACCCCGGCATCCGCACCGTAGTCGCCGAACATCTTCGCCAGCATGGCTACCGCATTCTTGAAGCTGAAAGTGGCGAGCAATGCATCGCGCTCGCCGCAACCGAGCCGATCGAGGCAATTCTGCTCGACCTCTACATGCCCGGCCTTACCGGCTGGGAAACCCTGCAACGGCTCAAAAACTCTCGAGCGACCGCATCCATTCCGGTGGTCATTCTCTCCGTCTTGCCGCCCGCCAGCTCAGGCAGCAGCGACGCCAGGGCCGCCGAGGCCGCCCAGGGCTGGGTGCAGAAGCCCTTCAACGAAGCGCATCTCCTCAGCGAACTCTCCCGCGTCCTGCACACCGGAGAGGGTCCGGCTCATGTGCTTCTGGTCGAAGACGACCAGGATCTCGCCGCCGTCGTCATCACCGGCTTTACCGAGGCAAACGTGCGCATCGACCACGCCGCCACGCGCCAGAGCGCCATCGAGCAATGCCTGCGCCATGCGCCCGACCTGCTCATCCTCGACCTCACGCTGTCAGACGGCGACGGCTTCACCCTTGTCGACTGGCTGCGCAATCAGCCCAACCTGCGCACCCTGCCGCTGGTCGTTTATAGCGGGCGCGAAGTTTCCGACGCGGAAATGTCCAAGCTGCGCCTCGGCCCTACCCAGTTCCTCACCAAGGCCAAGGTGCAGCCGCAGGAAGTGGAAGAACTCGTTCTCAACATCGCCAGGCGCCTGCGTCCTCAACCCTGAGCCTCGCGCTGCCGTACACTGTCCTTCATGCACCGCATCCTCATCATCGACGACGAAGACGACATTCGCGAAGTCGCGGCGCTCTCGCTCGAAGCCACCGCCAACTGGGAGGTCCTGACTGCAAGCTCCGGCCGTGAGGGCATCGAAACCGCCGCCCGCGAGAAGCCCGAAGCCATCCTGATGGACGTGATGATGCCGGAAATGGATGGCCCCACCACCTTCAAGCAGATGCAGGCAAACCCCGCTACCGCGGGCATTCCAGTCGTCTTGCTTACGGCCAAGGTCCAGGGCGTCGATCAGCGCCGCTTTGCCGGCCTGGGTGTGGCCGCCGTCCTCTTCAAGCCATTTGACCCACTTACCCTGGCCGCCCAGATTGCCACAGCCCTGGGCTGGCCGGAGTAATTCGAAGCCCAGAACCACGCGATTACAGCCAAAGCGAATCCAGCCGATAACGCCCTTATGTCCGCGTTCATCGGCAAGCCTGCCCTCTTTCGCATCGCCCTCCTCACCCTGCTTTGGCTCAGCGCCGCGGCCGCTTTCGCGCAGGCCATCCGACTGCCCGGCAGCACGGCCGTTGGAGCCCACACTACTCCGCAAGCCATCCTGCTGAAGCTTCCGCAAGGAGGCACCCTGGCTTCCATCCAGGTGCTCACCCAGGGCAGCCCAGGCTTCGACTTTGCCGCAGTAGCCGGCTCGACCTGCACGCCCGGCACCACCTACCTGCCCGGCCAGCAATGCACAATTGCCCTGGCCTTCAGCCCGTCTGCCCCGGGCGAGCGCCGCGGCGCCATCGTCCTGCTGGGCGCGTCGAACACGCCGCTGGCGACCCAGCTTGTGGTCGGCTCGGCCACCGGCGGCGTCGCCGCTTTCATCCCGGGCACCATCGCCACCATCGCCGGCAACCAGGCATGGATTTACGGCGGGGACGGCAACCTGGCCACCGCTTCGGCCATCTTCCTGCCCTTCGGCATCGCAGTCGATGCAGCCGGCGACCTGTTCATCGCCGACTCCTCGAACAACCGTATCCGCCGCGTCGACGCCGCCTCCGGCATCATCTCTACCGTCGCCGGTACAGGCGTCATCGGCGCTACGGGCGATGGCGGCCCGGCCGTGGCGGCCAGCCTTTCGAGCCCCTCGTCGGTCGCGCTCGACGCAGCCGGTAACCTCTATTTTGCGGACTCGGGCAACAACCTCATCCGCCGCATCGACGCCTTCACCGGCGTCATCACCACCGTCGCCGGCACCCCGAACATGCACGGCTACTCCGGCGACCTGGGCCTTGCCACCGCGGCCACGCTCAACACGCCCAACGGCATTGCCTTCGACGCGCTCGGTAACCTCTATCTTGCCGATACCGGCAACCACGTCGTGCGCAAAATCGACCCGGCAGGCATCATTTCCACCGTTGCCGGCCGCGGCTTCGCGAGCTTTTCAGGCGATGGCGGCCCCGCTGTTTCTGCCGGACTCTCAAGCCCTTGGTCGGTGACGCCGACACCCGCCGGCGGCCTCTACATCGCGGACCAGAACAACAACCGTATCCGCCTCATCGACCCCAGAGGCACCATCTCGACCGTCATCGGCACCGGCAGCGCAGGCTTTGGCGGCGACAGCGGCCCGGCTGCCCAGGCGCAACTCAACGTCCCCGCGTCGGTCGCGCTCGATGTCGCGGGCAACCTGTACATCGCCGATTCGGGCAACAACCGTATCCGCAAGATCAGCAGCAAGACCGGCCTCGTGACCACGATCGCGGGCAACTCGGGCGAATCGATCTCGGGCGACCTCGGCCCCGCCGACCAGGCCGAGCTCTACGGACCCTACACTCTGGCGCTCGATAACCAGGGCTCGCTGCTTATCGCGGACGTGTTCCACAACCGCATCCGCAAGGTTTCGGCCAATGCCGCCACCCTGCCGTTTCCGCCCATGCGCGTCGGTCGCATCGCCCTGCCGCTGCCGCAGACGCTTGAGAACGACGGCAACGCGTCGCTCAATCTGGCCTCGCTGGTGGCTACCAGTCAGTCGCAGCTCGATCCCAACGCCACGACCTGCACACTCACAACGCCTCTCGCTCCACTCGACCAGTGTGTGCTCTCGCTGCAGCTTGCGCCCAAAAACACTGGCAACCCCGTAGAGGGCTTCTTTACCGCCAACTCCGACGCCGCCAACTCCCCGTCGGTCGTGACGCTGATGGGCCTGGTGCTCGACGTCGATCCGGCCTCGGTTGCGGTTACCTCCAGCAACAATCCAAGCACGACGGGCAACGCCGTCACGTTTTCGGTGACAGCCTCGAGCGGAGGCGCAACCCCTACCGGCCAGGTGACCCTGCTCGACGGCACGACCGCGCTCGCCACCGCGCAGCTTGGCGCCGGCGGCCTTGCAACCTTCACCACCGCAAACCTAAGCAGCGGCCAGCACTCCATCACGGTCGCGTATGCGGGCGATACGAGCAATTCCGCCGCGGTCTCGCCGGTGCTGCTCCAGGTCGTCAAAGACGTGCAGGCAGCCACGACGACCAGCCTTGCCTCCTCCTCGAACCCGGTCATCGCGGGCGCGCCGTTTACCCTGACGGCCGGCGTCGCGGTGGCGACCCCAGGCTCCGGAACCGGCACCATCGCGGGCATGGTCGCGTTCAAGGAAGGCCTGAACACCCTGGGCACGGCCGACATCGCCAACGGCCTGGCAACCCTCAATCTCACCACACTCGCGCCCGGCAGCCACAGTATTTTGGCCGGCTACACGGGCAGCGCGAACTACGCCGGCAGCACCAGCCCTGCGTTCGCCCAGCTCGTCCAGATTGCCGCGACCAAACTGGCGCTCACTACGGCAGCGAACCCCTCGGTTGCCGGAGCACCGCTCGTACTGAGCGCCACCATCCTCTCAAACGGCGGCGTGCCCACCGGGCCGGTCACGTTTTTCGACGCGGGCAAGAGCCTCGGGAGGGCCACCCTCAGCCCGCAGGGTATCGCCACACTCAGTGTGCCCGGCTCCAACTGGCTGCCCGGTAGTCACACCCTTACCGCCGTGTACCCCGGCGACACCGACGACGCGCCCAGCACCTCGGCCCCCGTGAGTGAAACGGTAGCCTTTGCCTCCGCGTCCGCCAACCTCGCGTCATCGCTCAATCCGAGTCCGCTGGGCGGCAGCCTTAGTCTGGCTGCAAGCCTTGCGTCGAACGGCAGCATGCCCATGGGCACCGTGCAATTGCTGGATGGAAGCACATCGATAGCCATCGCCAACCTGGGCCCGCAGGGTACGGCCAGCTTTCCCGCCTCCAGCCTCACGCTCGGCGCTCATGTGTTGAAGCTCGTTTACCCGGGCGACGCCTACAACGCGCCGGCCACTTCGAGCCCCCTCACCCAAACGATCGTCCAGACCTCTGTCGTCGTCTCGCTTGCTCCCGCAAACGATCCCGCCATCTTCTCGACGCCGGTTACCTTCACGATCGTTGTCACTGCTACCGGAGCCGCGCCTACGGGCTCCGTCACGCTGATTGAAAATAGTTCTGCTCTGGGTCAGGCGGCGCTCGACGCCACCGGCAAAGCCCAGATCTCACTGGCCAACCTCGGCATCGGTCCGCACCTGCTCACGGCGGTCTACGCGGGCGATGCGAGCCACGCGCCCACAACGTCGCCCGTGCTGACCGAGCACATTCTGCAGGCGACGGCCCTTACCCTCACCGCGCCCGCGCACACCATCGCCGGCACCCCGCTTACCCTGGCCGCTATCCTAGCCGGCGGCAGCGGCAAACCCACGACCGGCCCCATCACGCTTTCCGAAGGCCAGACCACGCTCGCCAGCCTTATCCCGGATGCGAACGGCCACGCCGTCTGGACGAGCAGTGCCCTGCCCGTGGGCCTGCACACCCTCACCGCCGCCTACGCGGGAGACGCGCTGAACGCCGCCACCAACGCAACCGCCAGCGTGACGATCGACATCGCCGTGACCTCCACCACGCTCGCCTCGTCCGCCAACCCGGCCGACGCAGGCTCGGCCATCACGTTGACCGCGCAGGTCACAGGCAACGGTGGAGCGCCCACCGGCTCGGTCACCTTCCGCGATGGAGGCGCAAGCCTCGGCACGGCGACCCTTGCCGGAAGCGCCGCCACCCTTACCCTGAACACCCTTGCGCCGGGCATTCACCAGCTCACCGCCGTCTACTCGGGCGACGCGGTCGACGCAGCCAGCACGTCCGCCGCGCTCGCCCAGCAGGTCGCGCGGCGGACCGTCGTCAGCATAGCCTCCTCAGCAAACCCGTCGCTGCTTACCGATGCCGTCACTCTCACCCTCACTGCCGGCAACGGCACCCCGGGCACTCCGCCCACCGGCAGCCTTATGCTTAGCGATGGCGGCACCGCCCTGACTACCCTGCCCATGCTCAACGGGGTCGCGACGTACACGCTCAATGCGCCGGCTCTCGGAGCGCACCGACTCGTCGCCACCTACGCGGGCGATCCGCAGAACGCAGCCGCAGCCAGCCAGCCGTTCCTCCAGAACGTCACCCTTCGCCCTTCAACCACGACCTTTACCCCATCTTCGACCGCCCTCTCGGCCGGCCAGCAGCTCATCCTCATCTCGGTGGTGCAGGGCCAGGGTTCGAACCCACCTTCAGGGTCGGTGACCTTCACCTCCGGCTCGCAGACCCTCGGTACGGCGCCGCTGACACCCGGCGGCATTGCCACCCTCACCCTCGTCCCGGCCTCCGGCACCTACAGTGCCGCGGCGAAGTACGCCGGCGACGCACTCTATGCGCCTTCGGTTTCGGCCCTCAGCAACATCTCGGTCGGGCCGCCGATCGCGTTTACCCTCACCGCCAATCCACCTTCGCTTACTCTGAAGTCGGGCGATCACACCACCTTTACCCTCGCGCTGGCCACCAACCCGGCTTTCGCGGACACGCTCGCCTTCGGCTGCGCCGGCCTGCCCGCCTCCGCCACCTGCACGTTTTCTGAAAACCAGGTGGCTGTAGGCGGCGGGCTTCCGCACACCCTCACGGTCACGCTGGACACGGGCAACCCGCTCGGTGCCGGGCCCAGCGCGAGCCTGGCCACCCGCAGCCCGCTTACCTTCTGCGTCTTTCCGGCGATGATCTTCCTGGCGCTCTTCCATCCGCGCAGAAAGGCTCCGCCGGCCTACCTGGGCAGTGTGTGCCGCCCTTCGCCCTTTCTGCCGCTGGGAAAGGTGGTGACGCGCCGCCTGTTCTCGCTTGCGCTGCTCAGCCTGCTGGCCCTTGGTGCGGTCACGGGCTGCGGCACCAGCTTTACCCAGTACGCCACCCCTGCCGGGAGCTATACCTTCCAGGTCGTCGCCACGGGTAACAAGACCGCAGCCACCGAAACCGCCACCATCCAGCTGCAGGTGACCCAATGAGCCTTCGCTTCGCGCTTCTTCTGCTGTTGACCTCCGCCGCCGGAGCCCAGGCCCGCTACGCCGGCTTTGGACCGGGCACCTACATCGCCGTCGGCGCCACCTTCTCCACCTTCAACACCGACTACGGCCGGCAGCGCACCACCAGCGGTACCCTGTTCCTCGACACCAACCTCTTCCGCCGCGTCGGGGCCGAGGTCGAACTACGCGCCCAGCCGCTCAGCCCTCAGGCTCACACGAATGCAGGCGTACACCTCACCACGTTTCTCGCCGGGCCAAAGATCTCCAGCCACGGACGCACTTGGCGGCCCTATGCCAAGCTGCTCGCCGGCCGCGGCAACTTCAGCTTTCCGTTCGACTATGCGCACGGATCGTACTTTGTCGCGGAACCCGGCGTGGGCCTGGACTGGCGCCCGCCGGCCCGCGCCCAGGACCGGGAAGACGAACGGCCCAGCCGCTTCCTCGTCCGTCTCGTCGAAGTGGAGTACCAGGTCTGGCCTGGATTCACCTACGGCCCGCGGCATCCGTATGGCATCAGCACGGGCGTGAGCTACCGGTTGTACTAAAGCCTTCCGCAGAACAGGCCAAAGCAGATTCCCTGCGGAATGACAACAAAAGGGACGACAGCCAGCTACTGCACCTTGCCCCGGGGCCGCACTTTCCGTAACTCCAGCGCGCAAGCGATGCCGTTCAGGGCCGCGAGTTTCAGGTTGTCGACAGCCAGCCAAAGCCAGAAGCGTCCCGCGCCCGCCGCCTTCACCCGCACCATCACGTCTTCCTGGCCGGCCGCGCTCAGGTTGCTGGGCGGATCGGATTCCTGGCCCACCACATCGACGCCCTCGCCGGCCAGCGCGCCCTCGACGTCCGCCACCGACAGTGCGCCGGCAAACTCCACCAGCACCGACGCCGTGTAGCCGTGGAAGACCGGCGCCTGCACCAGCTGCAGCGCAAGCTCCGGCAGCTCACCCACGCCTGCAGCCAGCCCAGCATAGTGCCGCTGGATGCGAACCTCTTCCGCGTCCAGTGAGACCTTGGCCTCATCGCCCAGCGCGGGCAGCACGTTGAAGGCCACCTGCGCGTCGTACTGCTCTTTTGGGAGTTCCTGGAAGCCGAGCAGGTTGACGGTCTGCTGATGCAGCTCGTCCATGGCTTCGCGCCCGTGCTGGCTTGCCGGTTCGATCACCGTAGCCGCCAGTCCCTTGACCTGCCCTGCCTTGCCCAGCCGGCTCGCCACCATGCCAAGCATTACGGCCGCAGCCGTGGCCGATTCTACCGCCACCGTTTCGAGCCCAAGCGCCTTGGCCGGCACGCGCGTCAACGGGCCACGCACGACCACGCCGGGCTCGCCTTCGAGCGCGCCGGTCAGATCGACCAGGCTCGCACCGGCCTTGCGCGCGTCCTGCCAGTGCTTCTTCGTCTCCGCCACGTCACCGGCGAAGAAGACGAAATCCATGCCCTTGAACGAATCCGGCTCGATGCGCTGGATAAACGAGGCCTCATCCCCTACGGCGGCCACCTGGCCGAGCGCTTCGTCCTCGTCGAACAGCACGAAATCCGAAGCCGCCAGCAGCGACTCCTGCAGCTCGTCGCTCAGTTCCTTGCCCAGCAGCGAAGTCGCCCCCACCACGCCGATCCTGTACATTCCCTCAGCCATCTAAACCCCTGCCTCCAAACGCCGCCGGCGTTGCCACGAGTAAGCCAGCCGTGCCAGCACCCCGCTTACCAGATAGCCGAGCGCAATCAAAATCAAAGCCCATTTTGAAAAAAAGACCACCATCACCAGCACAAACGCAACCATCAGGATGACCCGGATGGGCTGCCGCCGGCCCGACGTGACTTCCTTGCCGCTCCAGAAGCGCCAGCTGCTGACCATCAGAAAGCCCGCACCCAGAATCAGCAGCAACCACACAATCGAGATGCGCGGATCGTGGATCGGGCTGCCCCCCTGGAAGTGGATGACCGAGGCGATGACGCCGGCACCGGCGGGAATCGGCATGCCGACAAAAAACTTGCTGCCCGGCCTGCCCGGATTGCGCGGCTGCGGATTGACCGCGATGTTGAACCGCGCCAGCCGGGCCGCGCCGCAGATCAGAAACATGAAGCAGACCACCACGCCCAGCGGCAAAACCTTGTCCGCCACCATGGGGTAGAAGCCGCTGTACAGCATGCGAAAGCCCCAGATGTAAGCCAGCAGCGCAGGCGCCAGGCCGAAGGTAATGACGTCGGCGAGCGAATCCAGCTCCTTGCCGAAGTCGCTCGTGGTCTTGGTCAGCCGCGCCACCCAGCCATCCAGCCCATCGGTCGCAACCGCCAGGCCGATAGCCAGCGCGGCGCGGTCAAAATGCCAGTTACCGCCAGAAATTCCGTCGACGCCCTGCGTGATCGAGTAGAAGCCGAGTGCGATATTGCCCGCCGTAAACAACGATGGCAGCACATACATCCCGCGCCGCGGACGGCGTATCTCGGCGACCCCCGCGGCGACCCCTCCGACCAGGCCAGACTCCATCAGGCGATGCTCCCCGGCACCGGCAGGACCGCGAGCACCGAGCTTCCGCCCTTCACGCGTGTGCCGGTCTTTACCTTCAGGGTCGCGTCGGCCGGAATCAACACGTCGCACCGGGAGCCGAATTTGATGAGGCCGATCCTTTGCCCGCGCTCTACCTTGTCGCCCGCCTTGACGTTGCACACGATGCGGCGCGCCAGCAGGCCGGCGATCTGCTTGAAGGCGACCTGGTAGCCCTCGCCATCCACCTGGATGAGCGTCTGCTCGTTGGTCAGGCCGGATTCGGGCTTCATCGCGTTCATAAAGCCGCCTTCGCGATACTCCACCAGCGACACCGTCCCGGCGATCGGCGAGCGGTTCACATGCACATCGAACACGTTCAAAAAGATGCTCAGCCGCAGCCTGCTGCCGAGCGTCGTCTCCACCCATTCCGCTTCGGTGACCACGCCGTCTGCGGGCGACACGATGGCTCCGGGAGCCGCGGAAATGGTTCTGGACGGATCGCGAAAAAACCACAGAAAAAACAACGCCAGCAACACCGGCGGAAGCAGCAGCCACCACGTGTGCGTCAAGACCCAGATTACGCCGGCAATCACCGCCAGGCCGATTCCATACCAGATTCCGTCCTTCACCATAGTGCCCCGATTATACGTTGGCGGCACCCACGCACAGGCTACGGAAACAGCTCCGCCTCGGCCGCGGCTTCCACCCGGCCCGCCGGAGCCAGCCCGCAATGCATCACCACCGCGTCATCCGCCGGGCGTTCGTAGTAGCCGGTCCGGCGGCCCGCGGCCACAAAGCCCAGCCCGCCGTAAAGCCGGATAGCCCCGGCACTGCGCGCCCTTACCTCGAGCTCGATCGTCCGTGCGCCTTCGCTCGCAGCCCAGGCCATCACGGCCCGGCAAAGCGCGATGCCCAGGCCCTGGCGCCGCTCTTCCTTGCGCACCACCACACTTTCGATCTCCGCTTCAACTTCCGGCCTTGACCCCGCTGCGCGGCCCACCGCGAAGCCGGCCACGGGCTCACCTACCCGGCCCGCGCTGGCCACAAACAGGCAGCGCCGCACCCCGCCGTGGGCACCGTCGCCCAGCATGGCCCGATATTCCGCCTCCGCCCAGTGGGGCGCCGTAGCCGTAGCCCGTTCGAGCACCAGCACCTCGCGCAGATCGCCCACCTGCGCCGGCCGAATCGCCACTCCCGCCCCAATCGTCGACGTCATCGCACACCCTCCGGGTACCGCATGCAGCCCTGCTCCATGAGCGCGTCTCACTCTGCTCCCGCCCGCACACCACCGTCAACCCCCGGCCTGCACCTTCAACTCGGCATCGGTGCGACGCAGGTAATTGGCGTCCTGCAAGGCCACATCGCTCCATAAACCTTGCTTCACTCGCCACCCCACCATCGCCGCCATTTCTAGGCCGGCCGGTTCGCTCACCAGCCGCACCTCGCCGCCCAGGCTTTCGAGCACGCGCGCTTCACAGGTCAGCGACGGTCGCTCCGCCATCAACCGCAAGGCCTCTGCAGCCGTCACCAGGCGTTCGCTCAGAAGCTTCGGCCCGCGGTAGAGCCCGCAGAAATACTCACGCCGCCCGGCATCGAGAAACACGTTCGCTTCCCCGGCTTCGGCCTCCATGGCGATCAAGCCGAGCCGCGACATCGCCACCATGCCCACGCCACCCGCCTCGCAAAGCCCTTTTGCCGCGGCCAGGCCAACCCGCACGCCGGTGAACGATCCCGGCCCGACCACCACGCCCACTGCGCCAAGCTCCGCCACCCGCATGGCGCCCAGCACCTCGCGCACGGCAGGCATCAGGGCCTCGCTGGTCGCGCGCGCCGGCAGCCGGGTTTCCCGAATCAGCCGCGCATCCTCAGCCAACGCCACGATTCCTTCGAGCCCGCAGGTGTTCAGCAAAAGAGCAAGCATCAATCGCCGACCAGTTCCACCAGCACCCCACCCGTACTCGCCGGATGCACGAAAAAGTAGCGATGCCCGCCGGCCCCCACGCGCACCCGGTCACTGGCCAGCCTGATCCCTGCAGCCTTCATCTCGGCGAACTTTGCATCGACCCCGGCCACGCGCATGGCCACATGGTGCAGCCCTTCGCCGCGCTTGTCGAGGAAGCGCCCGATCACGGAATCGCTCACGGTAGGCTCGAGCAGTTCCACACGGCTCGCGCCCATCGGCAGCATGGCCGTCTTCACCTGCTCATGCTCCACGGTCTCTTCGTGCGTCACCTGCATTCCGAGCAACTCGTAGAAAGTCTTAGCCTGCGCGATCGACCGCACCGCCACCCCAAGGTGATCGAGCACAACCCCGCCGAGCCCCAATCCGCCTTGGTCCGCCTTATCCGTCTTGTCCGCGTTCCGCGTTTTCCCCGCCCCGGCCACAAATCTTTCCACCGCGCCCATCAGCTCTGCGACGCCCTCCCCCGAAGAAGCCACCGTACGGACCACCGGAGGTATCCAGTCCGCATGCGTCATGGCGAGCGACTGCATGGCGAGAATCTCCCGCTCGACCCCGTCGGCTCCCGGCAGATCGCTCTTGTTCACGCAGTAAATGTCGGCGATCTCCATCACGCCGGCCTTCAGGCTTTGCACGTCGTCGCCCATGCCCGGCACCAGCACGAGCACCGTCACGTCCACCAGGCCGGCCACGCCCACCTCATCCTGGCCCACGCCTACGGTCTCTACGATGACGGTTGCAAACCCGGCCGCTTCCATCAGGCAGCAGACGCTTTCCGCCTCGCGCGCCACGCCGCCCAGCGTTCCACGCGAAGCCATGCTGCGGATGTATACGCCCGTATCGCCCACAAAGCCCTGCATGCGGATGCGATCGCCCAGCAGCGCCCCGCCGGTTACGGGCGAGCTCGGATCGACAGCCAGCACTCCCACCGCTTCCCCGCGCGCCCGCAGCCAGCGCACCAGCGCATCGGCCAGTGTGCTTTTGCCCGCGCCCGGCGGCCCGGTCAGGCCGATCCGCCGCGCCCGCCGGCCAAGCCCCTTACACGCCGCCACGAGCTCCGCCGCCCCCGGAGCCCTGTCCTCTACCATCGAAACCGCCCGCGCCAGCGCACGCACATCGCCAGCCGCCAGCCGTTCCAGCATCCCGTCTTCCTGCACCAAGCCCATGCGCAAATCATACCGCTCCAACGCAGTCAGCCACCCCCTTACGTTTGCGGCCCGCAGCGAATGCGCAGATTCTAACGGTCCAGCGCAGCGTCTAATCCGCAGCCATGCAAACCACCCTGCCCTTCGAAGGCAAACAGATTCGCCTCGAACTCCACGAACCACAAACTTCCGGACCTCATCCCGCCATCCTCATCCTGCATGGCTCGGGCGGCAACTCGGGCTACTGGCTCGACCGCATCGCACCCGCTGTGACCGGCCTCGGCATGGCCGTTTATGCCGCCCATTATTTCGACTCCACCAACACCGGCCGAGCCACCCCGGCCCACCTCACCGACAACCTTCACGTCCCCACCTGGCTTCGCGCCATCCGGCATACGCTGGCACACATCGCCACTCGGCCCGCGGTCGATCCGCAGCGCATTGCCCTGGTCGGCGTCTCGCTCGGCGCCTTCCTCTCGCTCGCGCTGGCCGCGACGGAACCGCAAACGATCCGCGCCGTGGTCGAGATCTCCGGCGGCCTCGTCCCGCCGTACGAAGCGCAGGCCACCTCTGCCTTCCCCCCGACTCTCATCCTGCATGGCGCCGCCGACACCACGGTGCCTGCGACCTTCGCCCATACGCTCGACGCTACCCTCACGCGTCTCGGCACACCGCACCAGCTGGAAATACTGCCCGGCGAAGGCCACTTCTTCTCGCCCGCCGCGCAGTTTCGCCTGCTCACCTCGGTCGCTGCCTTCCTTCAGCGGTACCTCTAACCCGCATCAGACCTGCCTGAGGCACACGCAATGTCCTTCCTGCTCTTCCTCGCTGCCATCGCCGGCGGCACCGCCAACCCCTTCCAATCCGGCACCAACGCGGAGCTCAATAAGCAGCTCACCTCACCCTTTTGGGCCACCGTCACCGTGTACACCCTGGGCCTTGCGCTGCTGCTGTTGCTTCAGCTCTTTCTGCGCCAGCCGCTGCCCGTCGGCAAGCTACACGCTGTCTCCTGGTGGGCATGGCTTGGCGCGCCCATCTCGCTTATCTCGACCTTCATCGCGCTTTCAATTGCCCAGCGGATGGGCTCAGCCATCTTCACCGGCGTCACCGTCACCGCGTCGCTTGTCACGTCCGTCCTGCTCGATCATTTCGGGCTCATCGGCTTCAAGCAGCACACCGCTTCCCCCGCCCGCATGGCCGGCTGCGCGATCATGATCGTCGGCCTGTGGATGATCAGCAAATTCTGACCGTGTCTTCTTGTTGTCATCCCGAGGGATCTACGATTGCGGGTGCCCCAGGTCTCGATTTTGAGACCTGGGTTTTGGACTCGCCACGACTGCTAAACTGAACCTCTAATGCCCGAGCCGTCCCAGCCGTTTTACGTCACCACCCCGATCTACTACGTCAACGCCCGCCCGCACATCGGCCACGCCTACACCACCATCGTCGCCGACGTGCTCGCCCGCCGCGCCCGCGCCCAGGGCCGCCCCACCTGGTTCCTCACCGGCACCGACGAGCACGGCCAAAAAATCGAGCGCAGTGCCTCCGCGGCGGGCGTGCCGCCGCAGGCGTTTACGGACGAAGTTTCCGCCGCCTTCGAGACGCTCTGGAAGCGCATGGGCATCACCAACGACCAGTACATCCGCACCACTGACGAAGCTCACAAACGCGGCGTTCAGCAGCTTTTCCGTACTTTGTACGAGCGTGGCCAGATCTATCTGAGCTCCTACACAGGCCAGTATTCGATCGGCGAAGAAATGTTCGTCGAAGGCCCCCCAGGCACCATCGGCCCGGACGGCCGCCCCACCGAAACCGTCACCGAAGAGAACTTCTTTTTCCGACTCAGCGACTACCAACTCCCGCTGTTGAACCTGATCGAGAGCGACGAGCTCAAGATCACGCCCGAATCGCGCAAGAACGAAGTCCTCAGCTTCCTCCGCGGCAACATCAGCCAAGCCACAAATTCGGGCGCCCCAGGTCTCGCACCTAAGACCTGGGTTTCCGAACCGCCACAAGCCCCAACCGTAGCCCACACCAAAGCTGGGACAGCTTACATTCCCGGAGCCCTCAAAGACCTCTCGATCTCCCGCTCGTCCTTCACCTGGGGCATCCCAGTCCCTCAAGATATTCAGCAAGCCTCCGGAGCCAAAGAAACCCACATCATCTATGTCTGGCTCGACGCTCTGGCCAACTACATTACCGCCCTCGGCTACGGCTCCGAAGACGACTCGCAATTCCAAACATTCTGGCCCGCCAACCTCCACCTGGTCGGCAAGGAAATCATCCGTTTTCACTGCGTCTACTGGCCCGCTTTCCTGCTCGCCGCCGGCCTGCCGCTGCCCCAGGCCGTCACCGCCCACGGCTGGCTCCTCTTCGAAGACTCGAAGATGTCGAAGTCGAAGGGCAACATCGTCCGCACCGAAACCATCCTCGATGCCTTCGGCCAGCTCTGTCCACCCACCACAAATCCGGGTGCCCCAGGTCTCGCTTCTGAGACCTGGGTTTCCACCAGCCCCGAACCCACCCCTCACGACCGCGACCTTTTCGCCGCCGACGTACTCCGCTACTTCCTCCTGCGCGAAATCCCCTTCGGCCAGGACGGCTCCTTTTCTTTTGACGCGCTAGTCACCCGCTACAACGCCGACCTTGCCAATGGCTACGGCAATCTCGTCAGCCGAACTTTGAGAATGGTTGAACAGAACTTGGATGCTGTTCTGCCTCGACGCTTCGATGACTCTCTCGAAGGTCCATCGAGCTGGACCTTACTCTATAAGTTCCACGATAAGTTAGACCGGAATGACTTCAACGGAGCCCTACAAGACATTGCTAACTTCATAACAGCCGCCGATGGCATGCTTTCCTACACGAAGCCGTGGGCGTTAGCGAAATCGGTTGAGGCACTGGACCGAGAGAAGTTAGAGATCAGCCTTTATCACGCATGCCAGGCAATCAGAAGTGCGACCATTCTCCTTATGCCACTTCTTCCTACCGCAACTGCCAGAGTTTGGCAGCAATTAGGCTTAGGGAACATACATGCTGCAGCTGCACGTGGGGAGCTGAATGACGTGAGTTGGGGAAGTCTAGAATCCGGCACCAGGCTCGGCCCCCTCGGCCCCATCTTTCCCCGGGCAGACAAAAAACTAGCGGAGCAAATGACCCAAATGGAAAACGAAAAGAACAGCCCCCTCGGGGCCAACGCCGCCCACGACACCACCTCCACCGAAAACACCGAGTTCAAAGAGGCGGCCATCTCGTCCGAAGCCGAAGCGAAGAAACCCCTTAGCAAGCTCGTCGACGAAACTTCCGGCCATACGGCCATCACCAACCCCACAAGCTTCGACCCCGCAGCCGGTCCGCGCACTTCGTCCATCCCGGAGGCCGGCGCTGGCCAACAGGTAGCGGGCTCCTCCGCCCAGACCGTCGCCCGGCCCGAAACTCCCTCGCACGTCGAGGCTGAACCCTCGGGCATCTTCGCCGCCGCACCCACCGGTCCGGCCGACGCGAGCCCCCAAATCACCATCGACGACTTCGCCCGAGTCGAGCTCCGCGTCGCCCAGGTCGTTGTCTGCGAGCGCATCCCGAAGGCCGACAAGCTGCTGCGCCTCGAAGTCGACCTGGGCTACGAGCGCCGGCAGATTCTCTCCGGCATCGCCGAGTGGTACACCCCGGAAGACCTTATCGGGCGCCGCATCGTCGTCATCACCAACCTGGCACCACGCAAGATGCGTGGCCTCGAGTCGCACGGCATGCTGCTTGCCGCCAGCAGCGAAGGCGGCAAACCGGCCCTCGCCACCTTCCTCGACGCCGACACGCTCCCCCTGGGCAGCCGCCTTAAGTAATCCATACTTCTCCAAGGAGCACCATGGCCTTTTCAGAGCAACCAGATCAGCAACGAGCGGCCCTAAATCTTCCGCCCACCTACGAGCAGCTTCAAGCTCAGCAGGGCCGGGCCCAGCAGGCGCTCTCCAACAATCCGTCGCGCCTCCAAGCCATCGGCGACGGTGCCCGCGGCATCCTGCGTTGGTTTCGTATCGTCCGAGCCGTGGTCGCCATGGTGGTCGGCCTCGGCATGACCATTTTCGGCATCTGGCTCATGGTCGGCAACGCGCCGGGAGCGGACAACAACCTTCGCACGAATGCGTGGGGTATCCTGCTCTTTGGCTTGTTCTCCATGGGCCTTTCCGCCTGGGTATTGAAACGCGCTTTTCCGGGTCGCTGAGCTTTCCACGCCATGACCACAAACCTCATAGACTCCCACGCCCACCTCGACTTCTACGACGATCCCGCAGCCGTCATCGCCCGCGCCCACGCTGCCGGCATCACCCAGATCCTCGCCATCGGCATCGGCGACGGACCCGCCACCATGCACCGCGCCCTCGCGCTCGCCAACCAGCACCCCGAAGTCTGGGCCTCCGCCGGCATCCACCCGCAGGAGACCGGGCAAGCCACCCAGGAGGCCTTGCAAAGCCTCGCTCTTCTCGCGCAAGACCCGCGCTGCATTGCTATCGGCGAAATCGGCCTCGACTACTATCACCTCGACAACCCCGACATCGCCACCCAGCAGGCGGCCTTCGTCGCCCAAATGCAGATCGCCGCGGCCGTCCGCAAGCCTATCCTCATCCACTGCCGCACCAGCCAGCTTGCGTCCACAGAGGTAAAGCAGCGCTTCGAGCAACAGGACGCTTTTGCCGACCTGATGACCCTGATCGCCGAGCACTGGACGCCCTCCGGACTGCCCGGCGTCATGCACTGCTTCTCCGGCAGCCCGGCCGAAGCCCGTCAGGCGCTGGCCGCCAACTTCTATCTTTCCTTCGCCGGAAACCTCACCTATCCCAAAGCGACCAACATCCAGCAAGCCGCCGCTGCGGCCCCCGAAGACCGCATCCTCGTAGAAACCGACAGCCCGTTCCTGGCGCCCATCCCCCTGCGCGGCAAGCAGAACGAACCCGCCAACACCGTCCACACCGCCGCCTACCTCGCGCAGCTTCGCCAAGCGAGCCCGGAACACATCGCACAAATCACGACGCGCAACTTCCACACGCTTTTCCCCCAAACCCAGACCTGATCTGTCCCCGTCTGTGTCATCTGTGTTAAGCCTTGCCGCATCCGGCATAATAGACATTCGAGGGTTCCCATGGCAGCCGACAGCAGTTTCGACGTAGTCTCCAAAGTAGAAATCCAGGAAGTGAAGAACGCGATCGATCAGGCCACCAAAGAGGTGAACGCGCGTTTCGATCTCAAGAATTCGAAGTCCAAGATCGAGCTTGAAAAGGAAGAAGCCATCCTGCTCGCCTCTTCGGATGAAATGGCGCTTGCGGCTGTGATCGAAATCCTTTCGCAGAAGCTGGTCAAGCGCGGCATTTCGCTCAAGAATCTCGAGTACGAAAAGATCGAGCAGGCTGCCGGCCAGTCTGTCCGCCAGAAGATCAAGCTCAAGCAGGGCATTGCAAGCGACAACGCGAAGAAGATTGTCGCGGCCATCAAGGACGGCAAGTTCAAAGCGCAGGCCAGCATTCAGGGCGAAACCGTGCGCGTCGTCTCAAAAGACAAGGACACCCTGCAGCAGATTATGGCCAAGCTGCGCGGCGGCGACTTCGGCGTCGAGCTGCAGTTCACCAACTTCCGCTCCAACTAACCACCGGCCGGGAGAGCGACAGGCAAGCTCCTGACGCAGCCGAACTTCGTAAGATGGAAGAAAAGGTCGCCCGTACCGTCAACATCGACAAGCCTCTCAATTCCTGAGCGCCAAACTGGTACGCTTGAAGGCGTGAGCACGATCGCCATTGCGTCTGCAGCAGAGGTCAACGACCTTGTCCGCGAAGATCTTCATGCCATCGAGCGTGAGTTCACCGTGCAGTCCGAATCGCCGGTTGCGGTCGTCACCGATATTGCCAATTACCTTATCGCCGGCGGCGGCAAACGCATCCGCCCGCTGCTTCTGCTGCTTTCGTCCAAAGCCCTCGGGTCCGGGTCCGAGGCACGCATCCGGCTGGGTGCCGTCGTCGAGATGCTGCATACCGCCACCCTCGTCCACGACGACATCATTGACGAGGCCGAAACCCGCCGCGGACGACCCTCTTCCAACACCTCCTGGGGCAATTCGAAATGCGTTCTCGCCGGCGACTGGCTGTATATGCAGAGTTTCCGCACCGCGCTGGAAGAACGCAACTTCCGCGTGCTCGACCTGCTGATCTCGCTTACCCAGCAGATGGTGGAAGGCGAACTGCTGCAGATGGAAAAGCTCGGCCACCTGATCAACGAAGAGGAGTATTTCGACCTCATCTTCCGCAAGACAGCGTGCCTGTTCAAGGTGTCCATGCAACTGGGCGCGGCAATCGCGGACCCGGCCGAGCATCCGCGCTTCGACGACCAACTCGGCGAGTACGGCCGCAACCTGGGCCTGGCCTTTCAGATTGTCGACGATGTGCTCGATCTGACCGCCGCCGAGGATGTGCTCGGCAAACCGGTCGCCAGCGACCTGCGCGAAGGCAAGGCGACCCTGGCGGTCATCCATGCGCTCGAGCGGGGCACGGGCGCGGACCGCGAAGCCATCCGGACGGTGCTTGCCGACCGCAGTTTTATCAGCGTTTCGCACGCCCAGATCCTCGAGATCCTGCATCGCCACGGCTCGCTCGAATACGCCATGGACACGGCATGCGCTTACGCCGAAGCCGCCCGCCTCTCGCTCGCCGACCTGCCCCTGACCGATGCCAAGCGCGCCCTGCTCTGGGTACCAGGCTTCGTCACCAGCAGAGATCGATAGCCCGATAGCCCGATAGCCCGATAGCCCGTCAGGCGTCTAGTCTCCAAACCGGTCCCAAAGCCGCAGCTTGGCCAGCCCGTACATCGGTATCCCAAGTACGGCGATGCCCAGAGTAAACACCAGCGCCGGCACACCCGCCACACGCTCCGCACGCGAAACCCAAAGCGCAAATACAACCAGGATCGCGGGAAAAACACCCAGCATCGCCGCCACACCCGTTCCACCAGGAACCCGGAACGGCCGCAGCAGATTGGGCTCTTTCACCCGCAGCGCCACCAGGGCCCAGAACTCCAGCAGCACGCTCATGCCCCAAAGCACCAGGTCGACCGTTAACAGACGCTCGAAGCTGAGCCCCAGGGCCAGCCCCCAGCCGGTCGCACAGGCCAGCAGTGCTACCCAGGGCACACCGTTGGTCAACTGCCGGGCAAGCACTTTGGGCAGCAGCCCATCGCAGGCCATCGCGTACGGCAGGCGCGTGTAGCTTAGGGTAAGGGCGTTGAAGGAGCCGAAGTTGTCGATTGCCCCGGTAACCACCACGGCCAGCGCAAGTAGCGGCCCGCCGATGGTGCGCGCCGCATCCACCCACGCGCCGGTGGCAAAATTGTTGGCCGAAATACCCGCAAACCAAACGCCCGCCACCGGCAGCACGTAGGTCAACATCGTCATCAACGCCGCCAGAATCATGACCTTGGGATAAGTTTTCTGCGGGTCGTCCACCTCGCTCGCTACGGTCGAGGCGTTGTCCCAGCCCATGTAGTTCCACATCGCCACCGTGATGGCCCCGGCGTAATCCGCTCCCGGGTGCGCGGCCAGCGTGCCGCGTGCCGTGTGCAGTCCAAGCCACACCGCTGCCAGGACAAGCACGATAAACGGCGCCAGCGCCACAATCCACATCCCCACTGAGCCATCGCCCACAGCGGCCGCGCCGCGCAGATTCAGAAGCGTAGCCAGAACCACCACCGCCAGCTTGATGGCCAGGCCCCGGTGCCCGTCCGTCAGCACCGGTGCCAGGCGGCCGAGGTAGGTGACAAACAGCGTCGGGTAAATCGCCATATCGAATACACTTGCGGCAAGTGAAAGCCACGCCTCCTGAAAGCCCCAGAATGGCCCCATGGCGCGCCGCACCCAGGCATAAAAACCGCCGGCCTCGGGCACCGCCGCGGCAAGCTCGCCGATCATCAACGCGGTCGGCAGACTCCAGAAAAACGGCAGCACGGCCAGGATCGTCAGCGCCCAGCCAAAGCCTACATCGCCGATGATGTCCTCAAGCCCGTAGGGCCCGCCGGACACCATAAAGTAGGTGGCTGCCAGGAGTGGCAGCAGGCGCATCTTGCGGCACGCCGGCGCAGCCCTGGACAGCGAAGTTTCTGGCATACACAAGAATGTACCCCACATCGGCCGCGTCCGGAGATCCTTGATCGCGCCCGCTAAACCTGCAAGCAGACCCGCAGGATGTTCATCGGGTCAAGCTCCTCAACACAACGCCCCTGCGCACACCCGGAGCTCAGCGCATCCCAAAGCAGGGACAAGAGACCAGCTCCCGGTCTTCCGGTTATACAAACAAAACGCAACAAGAACAGCATCTGGAGAACGCTTTATGCCGACCACCCGCTTTACCACCACCATCAACGCCATCAAGCAGGGCGCCAAGTCCTTCACCATTGAGAAGGCCACCACCAACATCGAAGGATGGGAAGAGTATCTCTCCAAGCACGACGCCGAGGGTGTCAAGAAGGTCGTTCAGGATCTCGGCAAGCTGAAGAAGCTGCTGCATGCCAAAGAGCTCGACGGCGAAGCCATCAAGACCCTTGTGCAGAAGCTGGGCAAGGACACCACAGCCGTAGCCGGCGATGCCGATAGCGCCACCGCCAAGCACGTCAAGGAACTCGGCGAAGCGCTTTCCGCCGCCGAATAAGGATGCCACCCACAAGCAAGTCACGGCTCGCTCTCACAGGCGAGCCGTTTGCTTTGCTTAGCCGCGGAGAAAAGCAGCCCATTCGGGCAGCGGCTCAACGGCCAACAACGGTGCATCGACAAGCTTTAGACCAACAATGCGATGGCCCACATCGCTCGAGTTATCGAACAACACAGCTTCGTCGACGAGCTTCAGAGCTGCCTGCATGTTTTGAAAGCTGCGCGGAAAGCGCCGCTCCTGGTCATGTACCGGAACATCGTGGCCGCCCTTCAGTACCCTGGCTTGAACTCTGAGCTTGTTGATCTCGACGCTCGTTGTTCCGATGTAAAACAAGCGCGTTTTGTAGCCGAGTTCTCGAGCTCTTCCGAGCATTCGCAGGTATGTCGCTCCAGATAGGGTCGTTTCGACCGAGAAACTTACGCCTGCATGAAGGTACGAGTCTGCAGCTCGCAACACCTCCTTGCCGGCCTCTATATCGCTCAACACAGAACTCGACTGCGCCTGCAACTCAACGGCAACGGCGTCGGGGTCGAGCACCGCCGACTGCTGAAAGAAAGCCTTCGCCCACCGTGTCAGCGTACTCTTGCCGCACCCATTGGCACCCGCGATGACGGTGAAGATGGGTGCGCTCAAGATGCTTTTTTCGGCTCTCGAATTCGTTGCTCTTCTTCAAGCTTCTGCTGCCACCAGCGCTCCACCTGCACACCCTGTCGAGCTGCTTCGGCAATCTTCTCAGCGAGTCTTGCAAAGTTGCTTTCCATGCCCACGATGTTACTCCCCCCCAAGCTCCTCGTCATCCTCTTCTCTCTCATCCATCTCGTCTTCATCCACATCCAGCTCCGCCACTCGCACGCCGCCACCCGGCGTCTCTACCAGCACCTGGATACGTCCTTCGGCCTTCTCGAGCTCCAGCTTGCAGGCGTTTGAAAGTGACACGCCCTCTTCAAACAAACGCACACTTTCCTCGAGCGTCAGCTCCCCGCGCTCCAGCCGTTCCACCACCGCTTCCAAAGCTGTCAATTTATCTTCAAACGTAGCCATTCTGTCCCTTATCCTCGTGCAAACCCCAGCACCTGGGCTGCTGCCTTGTACTTGCCGAATGGGGCGCTTACCTGCACGCCCTGCACCCGCGCACGCACCTCCTGAAGCATCTCCTGCGCGATAGCAATGCCTTCTGCCCGCGCGGCTTCCGGGGTTTCGGCGCGGCCCATCCGCGTCAGAATTTTCTCGGGCATGCTTACCTTCAGCTGGTCGCGCATAAACTCGGCATTCTTCACGCTCGTCAGCGGCCAAATACCTGCCACAACGGGGATCCGAAAGCCCTCGATGCGGTCCAGAAATTCATCGAGCAGCCGCAGGTCGAACACCGGCTGGGTAATCGCGAACTCACCGCCCGCTTCTACCTTGGCGGCGAACCGCCGCACCTCGTTGTCGATATCGGCCACACCCGGGTTTGCCGCCACGCTCAACGTAAAGCCCGCCGAACCGCCCACCGAGTTGCCCCCGATATCCAGCCCATGGTTCAGGTCGCGGCAAATTTTTACGAGTCCGATCGCATCCACATCGAACACCGCCGTCGCATCCGGGTAGTTGCCCATCTTGGGCGGGTCGCCCGTCAGGCAAAGGATATTCTTCAACCCGATCGACGACGCTCCCAGCAGATCGCTCTGCATCGAAAGCAGGTTGCGATCGCGGCAGGTATAGTGCAGCACCGTCTCGATGCCGACGCGTTGCTGAATCTGCACACACAGGCTCTGTGCGCTCATCCGCGCACTGGCTCGCGGGCTGTCCGGCACGTTGATGGCGTCCACCCCAAGCTTGTGCAGCTCCTCCGCGCCCTCCAGCTCTTTGCTGCAATCCAACCCCCGGGGCGGCACGATTTCGACCATCGTGCAGAACGTGCCCGAGGCGATCAGCGCTCCGATCTTCGACCGCTCACGAAGCGGCGGCGGCTCGATTCTGCTCTCGCGCACCTCACTCGCGGCCGCCACCACGCCGGCTTCCTGCGCGCCCAACGCCCGCAGCGCGCCGCGCATCGCCCGAATGTGTTGCGGCGTGGTTCCGCAGCAGCCACCCACAAAGGTCGCCCCGGCCTTCACAAACTTCTTTGCGAAACTTGCCAGATACTCGGGCGAGGTCAAATACAGGCTGCGGCCGTCCACCACCTTCGGCATACCCGCATTCGGCATCGCCGCCAAGGGCAGCCTGGTCACGGCGCGCATCCGCTCGATCACGCCCAGCACGTCTTCCGGCCCATCGCTGCAATTGCAGCCAACCGCATTCGCACCCCACGCCTCCATCCATCGCGCGGCGTCTTCGGGCGACGTCCCATCCAGGCAAGTGCCCTCCTGGTCGACCGTCACCATCATCATCACGGGGATACCTCCGCCCTCGCGTCGGGCCGTCCGCAGGGCAAGCTCGGCTTCCCGCATGGAAGTCAGCGTCTCGATCACCAGCAGGTCTACGCCGCCTTCCGGGCCGCCCTCAACGAGCGCCCGCACCTGTTCGGCAAAGGTCTCATAGGCGTCGTCTTCCGTCAGGTTAGGGCCAATACGCGCGCCCAGCGGTCCCATGGCTCCCGCCACAAAACCTTCGCTCGCCTGCTTTTCCTGCATCTGCCGCACGCATTCCCGCGCCAGCTTTACGCCGGCCAGGTTCAGTTCGCGCACACGCTCTTCCAGCCCGTAGCGTGCCAGCCGTACGCGATTGGCCCCAAACGTATTCGTCTCGATCACCTGCGCGCCGGCCTGCAGGTAGTCCATATGGACCCCGCGTACAAGCTCCGGCTGCGACACATTCAACTCGTCGTAGCAACGATTGATGAACACACCCCGCCCGTAGAGCATCGAGCCCATCGCGCCGTCGCACAGCACCGTGCCGGCCGCCTCGCCCGTAAACAGGTCCCAGGTTCGCCCTGTTGCCACCGCACTCCCCTGCTCCTTGCCCATGACCCTATCCTAAGCCACTCCCATCCGTCTTACCGGAACACCGTTTGGTATACTCGCGTCAGCCTCCGGGCTGTTTCCATCACGCCGTCGCAGCCAAGTTTGGAGTCACCCTCGTTGAATATCCGCAGTCTCTTAAAGGCACATCCTGAGTCGCAGGCCACACCCTCCATCGCCGGCCTGATCCCACAGGCGGAGGCTTCCCTCGCTCACCCGGAACCCGCATCCGTAGCGCCCCGCGGCCGGTTTGCGCGCTTCAGCAGCGTTTCTCTCACACTCGTCCTCACCGGCCTCGCGCTCCTGCTTACTGCCTGCGGGCAGGATATCTACAAGATTCCGGAGTTCAATTTCGCCGGCCGGCCGACGCCTCCCAGCGGTCTGCAGCAGCGCGTCCTGGTCTCCGTCACCTCGAACGGCAGCTCCGGCTCCCTCGTCATCCTGGACGGCCTGCGCGACCTGCGCAACAACGTGCAGAACACCATCACCGGCTTCGGCATTTCCGGCTTTTCCGGCGGCGACCCCACCACCATCCTCAGCTTCCCCGAAGAGCTTCGCGGCTATATCCTCTCCGCCACCAGTCCGTACAGTGTTACCGCCGTTAACTACGGTACCGAGGCAACATCCGGAGCCGTGAGCGGACCCAATGGCCCATCCTCCCAGGTAGCCATCGCTCCGGATTTTGCCCGCATCTACAGCGCCCAGGAGCAGAGCGGCCAGTTGCTGGTCGTCGACCAACTCGCCGGGGGCACTTACTTCCTCAACCTGCCCAACGTTTACCGTGTCTCCGTCAACCGGGGTGACACCGTTGCGCTCGCTATGACCCGCGACTCCAATCTGCTTTATCGGGTGGTCAAGCTCAACCCTAACTCCCTAGCACCTCCCGGCGCGATCGACTGCGAACCCAACATCCTGCCGGTCTACTGCGTGTTACCCGTGCCGGGCACCTTCGATCGGCCCTACGATGTCGTTTATTCGCTCGATGGATCAAGCGCCTACGTGCTCAACTGCGGCGTAGAGTGCGGGGGCGGCGCCAACGGCGGCTCCGGCGTGTCCTTCATTCCGCAGGGCGCACTGCAGATCAATGCTATCCCCACTTCGCTTCCATACCCCGCGGTCGTCACCAACACCGTGCCGATCCCAGGCGGCGTCACCGCAGGACTGGCCGACGGCACCAATCTTTACCTTTCCGGCCAGCAACTGCAACCGGACGGCCTCTTTGCCGGCAATCTCACCCTGCTCAACCTTACGACGCTTGTACCCAGTGCGCCCATCTCCATCTCGGACGGCCTGCACACCAGGATGATCTTCGCCGACGAAGGCCTGCCGTCTGTAGGCAGCACCCTCTGGATCGGCTCGCAATTCTGCGCCAACGGCGAACGTGCCGCTCGAGGCCTCAATTACAACTGCCTCACCCGTGTTGTCCTCAACGGAACCACCAACCCGCCGGCGAACATCGTTCCGGCCATCGCGGCCAATGCCAACGGCATCCAGAGTGTGCCGTACCCCAATGAGGACAACAACCTCCTCTACTATGGTTCCCTCACCGGCATCTGCTGGGTGCAAAATCTGGGCAAGGTCTACACGGCCTTTGGAGGCCAGGTGCACGCCTTCAACACTTCGGATGGCTCCGAAATCAACAACGTCAACATCACCGTGCAAGGCACAGCCCTCGACGTGGCCTACATCGACGCACTCACCAACTCAGCGAACTGAAGTGACTCAGCCGCCCTTCGACATTCTCGCGATCGCCGCCCATCGTGACGACGTAGAGCAGACCTGCGGCGGCACGCTGCTCGTCCAGCAAGCCCTCGGCTACAGTACTGCCATCCTCGATCTCACCCGCGGGGAAGCCGGCACCCGCGGCACTGCCGCCAAGCGCGAAGCCGAAGCCAACGAAGCTGCCGGCATCCTCAGGGTCTCGCACCGCGAAGCGCTCGACCTGCCCGATGGCAGCCTGCAGAATACCCTGGAGGCGCGCCTTAAGATCTCCGCGGTCCTCCGCCGTCTTCGTCCCCGGGTCGTCATCCTGCCTTACTGGCAGGGCCGCCATCCCGATCATTACACCGCCTCCACCCTGGGCTACGAAGCCTGCTTCGCGGCCGGCCTCACCAGGCTTGCCATTCCCGGCGTGCCGCATCGGCCGTACAAGATTCTGTACGCGTCGCTCTATGCCGATGTCCGCCCCACCTTCGTGGTCGATATCACGGTGCACATCGAAACCCGTCTGCAGTCGCTTCTCGCCTACCGTTCCCAATACGGGAACAGGCCCGAGGGCAACGGACTCTTCGTGCCGGAAGAAGACATTCGCGAGCGCACCTTCGCTTCCGCCCGCCATTATGGCCTGCTCGCGGGTGTGCGTTATGCAGAGCCTTTCTGCCAAAAAGAGGTCGCCCTGATCGGCGACCTCATGCGCCTTCCCGTAGCCTCCATCTAGTGGGGTCACAAGAACGAGGTCGCGTCCGGCGAATTTGCTTGACGCCTCTGTCTTCCAACCCGGTATAGTTTCCTTGGCTCGGTTCATGTACATCCTGCGAATTTGTTCTACACGTACTGCAAACGCGTGGACTGCTTTCGCATCACAGCCTAAGATCAAGCCATAACTCTAGTTACCGGGTGGGTTACTCCAGCCTCCTAAATCCATATGCCAGGAATCAACGTACTTGATGACAGCAGGATTTCCCCTTCAAACGCAACCTAACCCGAGAGGTCAAGATCGTGGATACTTTAGACAAGCTCTATAAGAAAGCCGTCTCCAGACGGAATTTCATGGTTTCAGCAGGCGCTGCAAGTGCCGTCGTCGCGCTGGCCGGCTGCAACGATGCAACGACTGTATCAACCGCCACACCCGCGACCGCGACGGGCCTGACCGATACCGACATCCTTACCTTTGCCTTGAATCTCGAGTACCTGGAAGCTCAGTTCTATCTCTACGCCGCAACCGGCGCAGGTCTGGCCGCAGCCGATATGGCCGCGGGTTCGTCGTCCACCTTTGCCCCGGCTGCCGCCACCATCGTTCCTACCACCACCAAGCTCACCGGATTGACGGCCCTGCAGCAGAACTTCGTCAACGAGCTCGCCTACACCGAGCAGACCCACGTCCGCCTGCTCCGCTCGGCCCTCGGCGCCAACGCTCCTGCCATCCCGGCGATCGACCTGACCTTCTTCGCGCCGGCTTATGTTGCCGCGCAGACCCTGGCCAAAATCCCGACTGCTTCGCAGGTCACCAACTTCACCCCCTTTGACAACTATAACGACTACCTCGTCGGCGGATTTATCTTCGAAGATGTTGGCGTAACGGCGTACAATGGCGCAGCTCCCCTCATCTCGGCTGCCGGCGTCGCTGCGGGCTACCTTGCCACGGCGGCCGGCATTATGGCGGTTGAGGCATACCACGCCGCAGCCCTGCGCACCCAGCTTACTGGGAATGCGATCGCCGCCGAGACCACCACGCCAGGTGCGGTCACCGGCACGACGCAGGCTAATGCCACCACTACCACCACCTACTCCCAATTCGCCTCGGCCAACCTGATCATTGCACTGCGTGCTTCGCTCAGCGGAAACACAGGCGAAACGCCGTTGACCCTTCCGAACACGGCCTTGCCTGCCGGCACCGCGCCTGCGGCTTCGGCAACTGTCGCCCCCGCGGTTTATGCCAGCTCCCTCGTGGCCGCCAATAGCAGCGCACTCGCTTACGCCCGTACCACCGATCAGGTTCACCACATCGTTTACGGTAGCGCTACCGTCGGCGTAGCCATGGGCGGCTTCTTCCCCAAGGGCACCAATTTCCGCTTCTCGACAACCGTAAGCTAAGAAGGGTTAGGACACGATTATGGCAACGACTGAAACAAAGATCCTCGATGAAGTCATCTCCAGCCGGCGCGCCCTGCTGCTTGGCGGCGGTGCCCTCGCGGCCCTCGCCTTCGCAAGCAAGGCTGCGAGCGCGGCACAGGCACCCACCACCTACAGCGATAATGACATCCTCAATTTCGCTCTCAACCTCGAGTACCTCGAAGCGAACTTCTACTACATGGCTGCTTTCGGCTGCACCATCGACAAGCCAAATGCCGTAGCCGTCGCTGCAGGTGCGCCTGCTACCGGAATCGCCCTCAACGGCGTGCTCGGCAGCGGCGCCACCACGAACCCGATCGCTGGCGTTACGGCAACCTTTGGCACCGCGACCCGCGCACCTTTCACCCTGACGCAGGTCGCCTCCTATGCAGTTGAAACTGCCATCGAAGAAGGCAAGCATGTAAGCCTCCTTCGCACGGCACTTGGAAGCCTTGCCGTCGCCCAGCCGCCCATCGATATCAGCCCCGCCGGTGCTTTCACTGCGGTAGCTAACGCCGCCGGCATCACCGGAACCTTCAACCCCTACGCCGCCAACGGGGCCATCCCTGCCGATGTAAACTTCCTGGTCGGTGCCTACATCTTCGAGGACGTAGGCGTCACCGCGTATCACGGGGCTGCGCCGCTCATCAAGAGCCAGTCCATCCTTGCCACAGCAGCCAGCATCCTGGCTGTCGAGGCCTACCATGGAGGCCTGATCCGCACCACGATCAACAACAACGATCCGTTAGGCTCTAACGGCTACCTCAAGATCACGGACCAGATTTCCGCGTTGCGCGCCACGTTGTCGCTCACTGCGAACTCCACGGCACCCAATCCGGATGACTATGGTCTGACCACTTCACCCCTCACACCCGCCACCTACTTCATGACCACCTCGGGCCTTGGCGCGTCCGCTACCAACGTCAGCCGCACCGAGACGGCCGACCAGGACAGCAACGCGCTCGCCTTCAGCCGCACCACCACCTCGGTCCTGAACATCGTCACCGGGGGCGGCGCGACAACAGCGGGCTCCAACGCCAAGGGTGTCTTCTTCCCGAGCGGCTTGAACGGCCTGTTCGTCTAGATCGACTTACCGCCGCAGCAGAGAGCCCCGGAGCAATCCGGGGCTTTTTGTTTACCTAATCTCTTTTTCAGCCGGGCTCTACCACGATCCGCTTCGCGCCCAGCAAAGCCCGTACATATTGCACCAGGTCCTCACCGCAGTACACCGGTGCCTTGCCATGGAACTCCCTGGCCCTCGTCACCAGCTTCGTCGAAACTCCCTTCCAGACGGCCCGCTTCAACTCCCCACCCGTCACCACGATCGCATCCGCTCGATCCAGGTACCGCTTCGCCGACTCCTTGAAGTCTTCCGTATCCGCATCGAGCACACTCACAAACACGTCCGGCCGCACAAAGCGCAGCACACTGTTCGATTCCACAATGGCGTTCTCAGCGTTGGCGAGCTCCTTTCGCAGCCGCGGCATCGCCTCCGCAAGCTGACCCTGACGCGTTCTCACCCAGAACGATCGCGCTGCGCCTGCCGCCAGGTACCGTGCAGAATCCGTGCCGCTCGCGCCACTCCGCTCTTCGCTGATCGCGATCGTATGATCCGCCGTCTCACAGTCGCAGGGTTCCCCGTTGGCCGAACAGACACCGTGGCCGAACTGCGTAATCTTGAAGGCCGTCCAGTGCATCTCCGGCATGGCCGCAATCAGGCCGGCCACGACGCTCGTCTTGCCAATGTTCCGTGTGTGTCCGCCCACGACCACCAGCGCCATCGCTAACCCCGCCTCATCCGCGCCAGGTTCCGCAGGTATTCACGCACAGGCTGCGCCGGCGTACCCCAGAATACCTGCCCATCGCCATCCAGCCGTTTCCCCGGCAGAATCCCGCCCTGGCCACCTAGAACGACACCCCTGCCGACCGTCACACCTTCCCCCAGGCCCACCTGCCCGCCCAGCATGGCACGATCTTCAATCACGCACGAGCCGGCCATCCCAACCTGCGCCGCAATCAGCACGTCCTCCCCGATTCTGCAGTTGTGCGCAATATGCACCAGGTTGTCGATCTTTGTACCACGGCCGATGATTGTCTCGCCCAGAGCTCCACGATCGATCGTCGTATTCGCCCCGATCTCGACGTCACTGCCAATCCGCAGTGTGCCGATCTGTGGGAAGCGGATCGACCGCCCATCCGGCCCCTGGGCATAGCCAAAACCCAGCCCGCCCAGCACCACGCCCGACTGCACCAGGCAGTCATCTCCCATGGAGACGCACCCGTGAATCGTCACATTGCAGCCGATCTCACAGCGCTCACCAACTTTTGCGCCCGCTTCAACCACGCTTCCAGCCCCCACAGAGGTCCCGTGGCCAAGCATCGCGTCTTCATGGATCATCGCCGTTGGGTGCACAACCGGCGCACGGAAGCCATCCAGCCACCTCCCACAAAGGGCAAACGCGTACTTCGGATTCGGGACTCTGAGCACACGAGGACCTGTCAGCCCCAAGGTTTGCGGCCCCAGAGTTTGCGGAGCCAGAATCAATCCGGCGGCACTCGCCATGGCACCGTGGAACGAAGCCTCATCCTGCGCAAAGACGATGGCATCGGGTCCGGCCAGAGCAAAGCTCGAGACCCTCGTAAAGACGCGGGCATCCCCACCTGCCTCGATGCCTACCAGATCCGTGATGGTGCTATACGAGATCTCGGCCATCAGTACACTCCCGCCTCGCCCGCCGGGCGCGTCTTCCAACGACGATGCATCCAGAGCCACTGTTCCGGATTTGCCCGGATATACGTCTCGATTGATGCCGTGAAGCGTGCCGTGTTAGCTCGTACATCGAAGTCCGCGTTCCCGGTGCGCACCAGTTCGAGCCGCTCGCCAAAGTGCAGGACATACTTCTGTCGGGCTTCGTCAAAAAGCAGAAAGCCGGGCAGAACCGCCGCATCGGTCTTCAGCGCGACCCGCGCCATCCCCGAAGCCGTACACGCGTCCACCCCGAAAAAGGGAACGAACAGACCCTGCGGCGGCGTCATGTTTGTATCCATCAGGATCCCCACCGTCTCTCCACGGCGCATCGCCGAAATCAGTCCGCGCGCAAAGTCATCCTTGTGGATCACTCGGTTGCCATGCAGGCAGCGAATCCGGTTCACAAAGGCGTCTACCAGCCCATTATCGAGTCGCCGGATCACCAGACCCATCGGGTATCCCACCAAGGAGTGGAAAAAACTGGAAAGCTCCCAGGCGCCCAGATGACCGGTCAGGACCAAAACACCCTGCCCTCGGCTTCGTGCCGCCAGATAGTGTTCCAGGCCGTCATATTCGATAAACGTCCGCGCTGCATTTGCCTGGTAATGCTGCATCAGGCAGAACTCTGCCAATTGATAGCCCAGGTTGCGATAAACCCGTCGCAATAGTAGCGTTCTGCGCTCTTCCGTCCACAGTGGGTACGCAAGTTGTAGATTGACGAGGCCAACCCTGCGCAACCGGGAAAGAAGCCGGAACGCCAATGCGCCAATCAAAGCACCGACCCAGCGCGCATACCGCCGGGGCAGAAGGCCTATTGCTGTGACGAGTGCCTGCACACAGACCAGCTCCGCCCGTTCTTGCAGTGATCCCGACCCGTGCTGAAACGTTTCTGCCAAGCCTCCAGTTTACGCTTCACAGCAACGAAAAAAGGTGGCCAACAAAGGCCACCTTCCCAAGTTTCGACGGAGTCTAGTGGTTGTCCTTCGAAACTACGAAGTACTTAGCCACGCTGCGCACAAAGGGCTTTGCGCCGTCCGGAGTCGGCACATTGCCGCCGAGCACAGACTGGTAGGTCGCATCGGCACCATAGAGGCCGCGGGTGTCGTCACTATCCTGCGAAAGCTCAGCGCCGTTGAGGTCTATACCGGCGAACAGCCCACGCGAACGCGAGTAGGTCAGAAACTCGGCGTGCAGTGCAATGTCCGTTGCAGCCTGCGCATTACGCCCCACCGGGCCTGCAGCGGCAGCGGCGTCCGCGCCAATCTTGAACTTGTCATGCAGGATGTGATCCATCGCGCCCTGATTCATGGCGACCAGTACCAGGTCAGTCGACTGTCCGCCGATCTGAAATCCGAAACTTCCACCCTTGATCTGGATGAATGCGGGAGCGCTCCAGCCATGCTCGGTCCGGCAGGTCGCCACACCCTTTCCATACTCGCCGCCCACCAGAAATGCGGCTTTCTTCAAGCCGGGGATCACGATGACACAGGACGCCCCTGCCAGGATCGACTGCGGAATGCCTTTATCGGGAGTCCCCTCCACTTCCTCAATCACCACCCGCGCCTTCTCCAGGCGCGTCAGATCGTCAGCCGTTCTATCTGCGGCAAAGGACATCGGTAGCGCGGTCAACATCAAGGTCCCGGCCGCCATCGTCGCTACTAACTTCTTCATCTTCAATCCTCCGTCGTGCTTTGTGCCGCAGGTTTCGTTGCAACAATCCATACGATGGACCTATTGTCAAGAGGGTTGCACACTGACGAAGAAAGTCGGCAACTGGATTCTCGACAGCGCCGAAATCTGCCTGGTAAAAAATCGGGGACTGTGAACGGAACATGTCTGCATGCTCGGCCACAGTCCCACTCTCCCAGGTCTGTACTGCTGGACTTACTTTCCCCTTATTTTCAGGTAACCGCTACATTACTTACGTTGACATACTTAAGTAACCACTATTGTCCCGATTCAGGAACTTCGTCGGGATGCACACTCTAGCCACCCGCCCAGTCGCTCTCAAGCGCACGCATGGTCAGAGCCGTCCTGTTTCCCACGCCTGCCTTGCGCATCAGGCGCGAGAGGTGCGACTTGACCGTGCCTTCGTCCACCCCAAGAACTCGGCTGATCTCACGGTTGGACCTGCCCTGCACCAGCAAGTGAAGCACCTCCGCTTCGCGCCTTGTCAACGCAGGCTTTTCCACTTTGCCGGTGACGGCCTTGCGGCGCGCCCGCTCCAGCAGGCGCACCAGCACGCGACGCGGAGCCCAGATGGAGCCGTCACGCACCACCTTCACCGCACTCCGCAGCTCTGCTTCGCTGGCACCTTGCCGCAGGTAGCCCTGCGCTCCTGCTTCGATCATGCCTTCGACAAACGCTTCGTCGTCCACTTCGCCAACTACCAGAAGCCGCGTCTGCGGCCGTAGACGCCGAAACGCTTCAATCAGGGCTTCCGGATGATCGCTCGACGCGCTATCGACCAGGACCACATCGAGGTGCGAAAGGTCCTGAGCGCGCGCTCCATTCAGGCTTTGCACTTCGTACTGCACACCATCACGCAGCAGCACCTGCAGGCCCAGGGTGCGCAGCGGATCGAAGCCGATCAACCCGATGCGCGGCAACGCTCCCGCCGACACCTCGACAGCCATCGTCACAGCTTCGGCAACACGATTCCCTGCTGATGCTGGTACTTGCCCTTGCGGTCTGCGTAACTGACTTCGCACACCTCATCGGACTGGAAGAAG
This sequence comes from uncultured Granulicella sp., assembly GCA_964282835.1. GTDB lineage: Bacteria > Acidobacteriota > Terriglobia > Terriglobales > Acidobacteriaceae > Edaphobacter. The sequence goes on along the minus strand of OZ196157.1, from coordinate 1,388,102 downwards.
AGGATCTGGCACAATCCCTCGTTGGCGTAAATGCGCGCCGGCAGCGGCGTGGTGTTCGAAATTTCCAGCGTGACAAAGCCTTCCCACTCGGGCTCGAACGGAGTCACGTTGACGATGATGCCGCAGCGCGCATACGTCGATTTGCCCACGCAGATTGTCAGCACATCGCGCGGAATCTTGAAGTATTCAATCGAACGGGCAAGCGCAAACGAGTTTGGCGGGACGATGACGCTGCTGGCCTCCACGGTCACAAACGAGCGTTCGTCGAAGGCCTTCGGATCGATGATCGCGCTGTTTACGTTGGTAAAGATCTTGAATTCGTCGGAAACCCGCAGGTCGTAACCATAAGAAGAGAGGCCGTATGAGATGACGCCGTCCTTCACCTGCTTCTCGCTGAAGGGGGAGATCATTCCATGCTCCAGCGCCTGCTCGCGTATCCAGCGATCACTTTTGATCGACATGTTTGACGTACCCCTATCCAAAAACTTTGGTAACCGGCCCGCGCCGTTTACCTGCGGCACTCTACCTGGCCCTGCGACGGCTCCGGGCGGGCGCATTGACAATCGCCAACCTCCTTTCTACCATCAACCCAACGCCCAGTCGCCACGGAGCTCGATTTTGATCAAGCAGGATCTTATTCAGCGCGTCGTCGAGCGCACCGGCCTTGTCCGCACCAAAGCTGAAGCCGCTGTCGACGCCATTTTCGAATCCATGAAGCAAAGCCTTGCCGAGGGCGACCGCATCGAGCTTCGCGGATTCGGCGTCTTCACGGTCAAGCCGCGCAAGACAGGCGTCGGACGCAACCCGCGCACGGGTGCCGAAGTCACCATCGCCCCGGGCAAGGCGATTCGCTTCAAGCCAGGCAAAGAGCTTCACATCCTCGAGTAAACTCACTCTGTCCTCACTTCAACCCGCACCCGCCTCTCCCCGCCACTCTTCCGCTCGATCGCCGCTCCGCTCACCCAGGTCGCCATGACATCGCCGAGCCTCACCAGTCAGCCGCTACCCCGCTCGGCCGCTCCCCTTGCATCTCCGGCGCCGCCCGAGCGGGTCGCGCTTCCGCTCGTTTCCTTCTTCGTCACCCTGGCCACGACCACCGCCGTCGGCATGCGCTACATGGAGAACTTCCGCACCGGCCGAGCCCCGCTCGCCACCGACGCCGACATTCTGCCTTATGCCTGGGTCTTTCATCATCTCGGCGACTTTGCCTCCGGCCTGCCCTTTTCGCTAACGCTGATCACGATCCTGCTCGCGCATGAGTTCGGCCATTATTTTGCTTGTCGCCGCTTTCACGTGCGCGCCACGCTGCCTTACCTCCTGCCCGCGCCATCGGTCAGCGGCAGCTTCGGAGCCATTATCCGGCTCAAGTCGCGCATTCCCTCGCGCTCCGCCCTCCTGTTTATCGCCGCCATGGGCCCGATCGCCGGCTTCGTCGTTGCCATCGCCGCCGTCATCGTCGGCCTGCATGCTTCCAGCTATGTCGCCGCACCGGTCATCCATCGCGTGCAGGCGCCGCTGCTCATCGCGCTGGCTCACGCGTTCAGCCGCTCAGCCGCCCAGCCGCTTGAGCTGCTGCTGCCGCACCCTATCCTCTCCGCTGCCTGGATCGGCATCCTCATCACCGCACTCAACCTCATCCCGGCCGGCCAGCTGGATGGCGGCCACATCGTCTACGCCATCTCGCCCACCCTGCACCGCTACACCTCGCGCGCCTCGACGGTCATCCTGCTCGTGCTGGGAATCGTCTCCTGGGCGGGCTGGATTCTCTGGGCGCTCATCCTGCTCACGCCCGGCATGCGCCACCCCAAAGTCTCGACCGAGCGGCCGGTCAAATCCTGGCATTTCACCCTGGTGCCCATCTGCGCGGTGATCCTACTGCTCGCCGCTACCTACCAGCCGTTTCAGGGCTACAGCCTCTGGCACATCCTCCGCCAGTTGCCTTCGCGCTATCGCTAGAGAGCTTTCCCTGTGGCTGCATGCTATAACACCGAACAGGAGCCCCCCTTCGGGACGAAACGTTTTTCGCCAGCAGCCGTTCCCATTCCAACTCTCCGATGACTTTCAACTATCAACTCGACGAAGCAGACTTTGTCAGCGCGGGATGGCTCCAGCAGCGGACGCTCCGCACAGCACTCCTACGAAGGGTCGTGATCGTCTGCTGTTTTGTATTTTTGATCGGCAGTTGCTGTCTCTTCGTTTTCGATCGCGAGTTCCTGCTGGCCGCGGTGTATGGCGTTCTCATCTTATTCCTGATAAGCCTGTACCCCTTGAGAAGCTGGCAATATCGTCGTCAATTCCGCAAAGTACCCGCGCTGCACATTCCGCAAACCCTCGAAGCCGACGAGAACGGGGTGCGTATCTTCTCCTCGCTCACCGATGGCCGCTTTTCCTGGCAACTGCTCGATCGCTTTGCCGAGAACGAACGTGCCTTCATCCTCGTGCAGCAAGGCGGGCGAGTCTTTTTCCCGATCTCAAAACGCGGGCTCACCCCCGAGCAGATCGCAGCATTTAGCGATCTTTGCACAACCCACATCGCGAAAAAAGGCTGAGCCATCGGGCTGGCCTTTGACCCGCGTAAAAACGATCTCATCCAGCAAACCATAACTCCCGGCAAACTCTTACATACGGGAACCTCTTACATCCAGGAAACCGCGTCCACATCGACGACCAGATTTCTACGCGCAATCCCATTTTCCCCCGCGAAGTTCAGCAAACCTTTGAGCGCCGCAGCAAGAGACGAGCGCCGCTCGGCCTTCAAAATGAAGTGGAACCGGTAAATGCGTTTCAGCTTCGAGATAGGTGCTGTCGCCGGGCCCATCACCCGCACCCCCACCGGCCTGGCTCGCTCAAAGTACCTTCCTACCGCGCCCGCCCACGCCGCGGCTTCTTCCATCTTGTCGCCCTGCACGATCACGTTCGCAAGCACCGCAAATGGTGGGTAGTGCAGGCTGCGCCGAAAGCTCATCTCCCTGGCCACAAAGCCGCGGTAATCGTGCCGCGCCGCAAACTTCACCGCGTAATGGTCCATGTGGTACGTCTGCACGATCACCCGGCCCGGCAACTCGCCCCGGCCGGCGCGTCCGCTCACCTGGGTCAGCAGCTGGAACACCCGTTCCGCGGCTCGGAAGTCCGGCATACCCAGCGCATGGTCTGCTCCCACCACGCCCACCAGCGTTACGCCGTGGATGTCGTGGCCCTTGGCGATCATCTGCGTGCCCACCAGCAGGTTGATCTCGCCCGCATGCAGCCGGCTCAGCAGACGTTCCATATCGTGCCGACCGCGCACCGTATCGCGATCCATACGCCCGATCCGGGCCTCGGGAAACAGCTCCCGCAGCTTCTCCTCGCCCTGCTGCGAGCCCGCGCCGAGAAAGTAAAGATGTTCGCTCGCGCACTTCGGGCAGTGGGTCGGCACACCCCGGCGAAAGCCGCAGTAGTGGCACTCCAGCCGAGCCCCCACCGGCGCCAACCCATCTTCCGCCGTCTCGGCCTTCTTGTGGTACGTCATTGCAATCGAGCAATTTTCGCACTCGATCTTCTCCCCGCAGCTCCGGCAAATCACCGTATACGAGTAGCCACGACGGTTCAGCAGCAGGATCACCTGCTCCCCACGCTCAAGCGCCGCACGCGTTTCCGCGACCAGCTGCCGGCTGAAAATCTCCTCCTTGCCTACGGCCCGGAACTCCGCCCGCATGTCCAGCAGCTCCACCTCGGGCAGCGGCCGGCCCATCACCCGCCCGTTCATCTCGATCAACCCGTAGCGCCCGCGCTCCGCGTTCGCCCAGCTTTCAAGCGAAGGCGTCGCTGACCCCAGCACCACAGTCGCGCCCGCTTCCCGCGCCCGCACGACGGCCACATCGCGCCCGTGGTACCTGGGCGTCTCCTCCTGCTTGTAGCTCCCGTCATGCTCTTCATCCACAATCACGAGCGCCAGGCGCTCCATCGGCGCAAAAACCGCACTCCGAGTCCCCACCACAATCCGCGCCTCACCCCGCCTGATCCTGTGCCACTGCTCCGCACGCTCATCCGGCGTTAAGCCGGAGTGCAGCAGCGCCACCTCCGCTCCAAACGCCTCCACCATCTGGCCTGCCATGGCCGGCGTAAGCCCGATTTCGGGCACCAGCAGAAGCGCGCTCCGGCCTGCGTCGAGTGCACGGCGCATGGCGGCGAGGTACACCGCCGTTTTGCCCGAGCCGGTCACTCCATACAGCAGATGAGGCCGGAAACCACCCTGCGCCATGGAAGCCGCCATCGTCCCTACGGCCTCCATCTGCTCCTCGTTCAAGACATGCTCGTGCGCGCCCTTGCCACCGGCCGACCCGACATGGAAGCGCTCCGCCTCTTCTTCCATCCGCACCAGCCCGCGCCGCACCAGCGACCCCAGCGTCGATTCCGGCACCCCGCGCAGCCGTTCCCGCAGGTCTCTCACCGCTAGCCGACCCCCTACCGCCGTCAGCTCCGCCATCACCCGCAGCTGGTTCTCATTCAATTTCGGCAAACGCCCCGGGTGCCCCATATCTCGAGTCTGAGATGTGGGGTCTTCTACTCCGTCCGCCTTACTCCCTGCTCCCTGCACCACCGCCACCCTTACCAACCGCCTGGCGTCGCGCTCCTCCGCCAGCGCCTCGCGCAGCAGCCACTTCTTGCGCACCATCCCTTCGAGCAGACCGCGCCCGGCACCCGTCGCGCTCCGCAACGCGCCCGCCCTGGCCGGGTCGCCACCTTCCAGGTAGTTGAGCACCTTGTATTCCCTGTCCTGCTCCTCCACCGTCAGCTTCGATCGCCGCGAGCTTCCCTTCGCCGCGCCTTCGTACAACACCCGCCGTCCTGCCTCGGCGATCCGGTAGACAAACTGCCGCTTCACTTCCGCCGCCAGCGGCAGCATGCCGCGAATCACTTCGCCCAGCGGCGCACAATAGTACGAAGCGATCCACCCGGCAAGCCGCATCTGCGTCTCGTCGAGCAGCGCACCTTCATCCATCACCGTCTGCACCGGCCTGGCTTCAACGCCTTCCGGCAGCGCCTCATCGTGCACCCGCATCACGACGCCCATCAGGCGCTGCCCGCCAAACGGCACAATCACCCGCGCGCCAACCGCCGGCACCACGCCGTTCACCGCATAGGTAAAGGTCCGGTCCAGCGGCACGGGTAGCGCAACATCGCAAAACAGGCTCACGCTTCTAGGTTAGCCCGTCTTCAAGCAGGTTTTGCAGCGCCGCTGACCTTAGGCGAATCCAACACGCACGCCTGGAAAGGAATAGGATACTGAGGTATTCACGCAACACACCGGTTCCCTGGCCGCAAACCCCAACATGAGCAGGTCACGGCTCGCCAACCGTCGCACCGAACGCAGAGCAGCCATCATCCCGGACACCATCCTAGACACCGGTCTCGAAGTTGTAGATCTCCTCTCTGACGCAGCCTTCCTCGCCCGGCCCCTGCGCAGGCGCGATCCTCTGCGCCTTACCCAGGGTCTCCAGCAACTCACCCGCGCTTTCGTCGAAGCTCCCGGCACCATCCTGCAGGCCCTCGTCAATACCGCCGTCGAACTTTGTGGAGCCTGCAGCGCCGGCATCAGCCTGGTCAAGCAGGATGGGACCGAAGAGAACTATTGGAGCTGGGTCGCCACCGCCGGCGAATACAGCGCCTTCCTCAACGCCAGCCTTCCGCGCGAGCCCAGCGCCTGCGGCATCACCATCCAGCGTGGACGCGCCCAGCACTTCCGGGTCAGCAAGCCCTTCTTCGACATGATGGGCATCGAAGCGCCGCTGGTCCTCGACAGTATCCTCCTGCCCTGGCAGGTCGACGACAGCCGCGGCACCATCTGGATCATGTCGCACCAGCACGCCGAAGCCTTCGACCGTGAAGATGCCAACATCATGCAATCCTTTGCCGCCTTCGCCGCCATGGCGGTGCGGCAGCAGCAGCAGCAGGCCGCCCTGCTCAAACAGGCCGGCGCTACGGCCGCCGCGGCCATGGCGCACGATCTCGCCCACCAGATCAACAATCCGCTGCAAAGTCTCACGAACGTGCTGTTCCTCGCCTGCCAGAACCCGGCAAACAAAGAGGTAGGAATCCTTGCCCACGAGCTTGCCGTCGACCTCGCACGTCTTTCTACCCTCGTCGGCAAGCTGCTTGAAGTTCCCACCGCCGCCGCACGAAGCTTCTAGGCCCCCTCAGGTATCCTCAAACCTACCGGAGCCCGCATGATCCCCACCCTCGTCTTCGCCCTCGCCCTTTTCGCCCAGGCGCCGCCACCCATCCAGCACGTCGAGCCCCTCACCCTCCCCACCATCGTGTATCCCGCCGCCGCCCGCGCCCAGCGCATCCAGGGCACCGTCGATCTTGAAATCGCCGTCGACCCCACCGGCCACGTCTTCGGGGTCAAAGCTATCGATGGCCCCGAAGCCCTGCGCCAGGCCGCCATCGACGCCTACAGCAAAGCCACCTACAAGCCCCTGCTTACCCACGGCGTCGCCGGCCCCGCGGTCATCACCACTGCCGTCAACTTCAGCATCGCCGAAGCCCCGCCCGAACCCGCCGACGCCCTCAGCAAGCGCTTCCTCGCCGAGCAGGCCAACTGCCAGCAGCTTTCAAACACCCGCTCTCCCGATGCCCTCGCCGCCTGCCAGCACACGGTCGATATCTCGCACAGCTTCGCCCCGGGTGCCGAGCTCGAAGCCCGAGCTACCTCGCTCAACGACCTCGTCCTGCTGCTCATTGTGGACGGCAAGAAGTCTGCCCATCTGCCCGAAGCCGCCGCCCTCGCCGAGCAGGCCGTCGATCTCGTCGAAGGCTCGAGCCCGCACAGCCCCGCCGTCGCCATCGCCTACATCACTCGGGCCGAAGTCCGTTCGCTCCAAGGCAATCTCGTCGGCGCCGAAACCGACTGCGCCACCGCCGAAGAAGCCCTCACCACCACCCTCACCGATTACCCGGAAAGCGAGCGCGCCGGCCGCTACCGGGTCCAGCTTCGCGAAACCTATTTGCTCCACGCCGTCATCCTCGACCGCCAGCCCAGCCGAGCCCACAAAGCCGAAGCCGCCAGGCTCCGCGCGCAAGCCGCCGACTACTAGGCTGTCAGCAAAGCCTGTCGCTACTTCCGCGCATCCGGCCGGCCCGCCACCCGGTCGTACAGATACACGTCGCTCGTTGTCCCCAGCGCCTCGTTATACAGCTCCATCTCGCCCGTCGCAGCGTCCAGCTCCTGGGCGAAATCATGGATCGCCCGCAGGATCTCGGCCGTCGCCGGGATCTCCAGCCGCGAGCTCTTGAGAAACTTCTGGTATCCCCGGTCGACCAGCCGGCTGATCTCCCCGCCCATCACCCAGCCCGGTTTCGTCACCATCATCGCCGTCCCTGCACTTGAACCCACAATCTCCGCCGCGCACCCGTACTTGCTTACCCGCCGCGCCTTTGCACCCTCTGGCGCGCCCGCAACATCAAACCGTTGGTTGCCGAGTTCGGCCAGCACTTCGTCGAACGTTCGCGTCTTAATCTTCTTTGCCATGCATTAGACTCTAAATCGAAGCTGCACCCGGAACAAAGCATGCCTACCTCGACCCCTACCCTCGTCGGCAACACTCTGCTGGAGCGCATCGGCAACACACCCCTCGTGCGCCTCGACGAGCTTACCCGGAATTTGCCCGGCATCCAGATCCTCGGTAAGGCCGAGTGGGCCAACCCGGGCGGCTCCGTCAAGGATCGCGCCGCTTCAGCCATCGTGGCCGACGCCATGAGCCGCAACCTCATCGGGCCGAATCAATCGCTGCTCGACGCCACCTCCGGCAACACCGGCATTGCCTATGCCATGCTGGGCGCAGCGCTGGGCTTCCCGGTCACGCTCTGTATGCCCTCGAACGTCAGCCCCGAGCGCAAGAAGTATCTTGCCGCCTACGGTGCCCGCATCGTCTGGACCAGTCCCGCGGAAGGCTCCGACGGTGCCATCCGCATGGCCCGCAAGCTCGCCGCCGAATCGCCCGACGCCTACTTCTACGCCGACCAGTACGGCAATCAGAACAACTGGCTCAGCCATTATCACACCACGGCCAACGAAATCTGGGCCCAGACCGATCACCAGGTCACCCACTTCGTCGCCGGCCTCGGCACCTCCGGCACCTTCATGGGAACCACCCGCCGCTTGCGCGAGCTCAACCCGCGCATTCGCTGCATCTCCATGCAGCCCGACAGCGCCTTCAACGGTCTCGAAGGCCTCAAACACATGGCCACCGCCATCGTGCCGCCTATCTACGATCCAACCCTCGCCGACGAAAACATCGATCTCGAAACCGAGCGCGCCTATGCGATGTGCCTCCGTCTTGCCCGCAAGTCCGGCATCCTGGTGGGGGTTTCAGCAGCCGGCAACGTCGCCACCGCGCTCGAGATCGCCGAACGCGAGCACCGCGCCGGCCGCGAAGCCGTCATCGTGACGGTCCTCTGCGATTCGGCTGAGAAATACATGTCCGAGCGGTTTTGGCAGGAAGCCAGCCGGACTGAGGACGCCGCGAATGTCTAAGGCTCTTCGGGCACGCTGTTGTCGTTGTTGTTGTCGCTGAGATAGGTCCGGGCCTCAGCCCGTACATTTCCGGGACCAACACCCAATCGCGCCTCACCCCCGGGATCCTCTCCCGCAAAGGCCCACAAGGACAACGCACATGCTCAGCATCTCCTATGCCAATTACCAACTGCTCCGCGCTCACGGCGAGCGCACCTATCCGCACGAGTGCTGCGGCGTTCTGCTCGGCCATGCCACCGGCGGCACCAACGAGGTGCTCAAGATCGTCGAAGCCGGCAACACCCGCATCGATTCCGCCCACAACCGCTACAACATAGCCCCCGCCGAGCTCATCAAGATCCAGCGCGAAGCCCGCCGCGACGAATACGACATCGTAGGCTTCTACCACTCGCACCCCGATCACCCCGCCCAGTGGTCCCCCACCGACTTCGCCGAAGCCCACTGGCTCGGCTGCAGCTACGTGATCACCAGGGTCGCGCAAGGCAAGTCCGAAGACACCAACGCCTTCCATCTCGAAGGCACGAGCGAAGAAAACAAGCACTTCGCTGACGAACCCATCGAACTCCTGATGCAGCCCGCCTCAACCTAGCCCCTGCTTCCCTTTGCCGTCATTCCCTTGTCGTCCTTCTCGAAGGGAATCTGCTTCTCGCTTCTGCTCTCGCGCATCTACCACTCCAAGGAGCCTCATGCCGACCATCCACATCCCCACCCCGCTCCGCAACTTCACCGACGGCAAAGCCAGTATTCCCACCGAGGGCGGCACTGTAGCCGCCGCACTCGAGTTCCTCGTCACCCAGCACCCGGGCCTGCGCAACAATCTTTTCGACAAGGAAGGCAAGCTCCGCAGCTTCGTCAACCTCTACCTCAACGACGAAGACATCCGCTATCTCCCCGCCAAGGAAGAAACCGCCACCCAGTCCGCTGACGAGCTCACCATCATCCCCAGCATTGCCGGCGGCTGTTAAACATAGCGACCTCTGCGGGTTCTCCTTAGCGACCTCTGCGTACGCCTTTGCCGTTGCCTCTTCTACCCGGAGCTAAGACCATGATCGACACCACGCAACTCCCCAAGCTAACCAACGAAGAGATCGCCCGCTACTCCCGCCACCTCATCCTGCCCGAGGTAGGCTACGAGGGCCAGCAGAAACTCAAGGCCGCCAAGGTCCTCTGCGTAGGCACCGGAGGCCTCGGCGCCCCGCTCGCCCTCTATCTCGCCGCCGCCGGCATCGGCACCCTCGGCCTAGTCGATTTCGACACCGTCGACGCCTCGAACCTGCAGCGGCAGGTCATCCACTCGACCTCCACCGTCGGCATGCTCAAGGTAGATTCCGCCGAAATCATGCTCAAGGGCCTCAACCCGAACCTGAACGTCATCAAGTTCAACACCATGCTCACCAGCGCCAACGCGATAGAAATCTTCAAGGATTTCGACATCATCGCCGACGGCACCGACAACTTCCAGACCCGCTACCTAGTCAACGATGCCTGCGTACTCTCCGGCCACAAGCCCAACGCCTACGGCAGCATCTTCCGCTTTGAGGGCCAGGCCAGCGTCTTCGCCACCGAAGCCGGCCCCTGCTATCGCTGCCTCTACCCCGAGCCGCCGCCGCCCGGCCTCGTGCCCTCCTGCGCCGAGGGCGGCGTACTCGGTATCCTGCCCGGCCTCGTCGGCATCATCCAGGCGACCGAAGTGATCAAGCTCATTCTCGGCATAGGCGAACCGCTCATCGGCCGCTTACTCCTGGTCGACGCCCTCGGCATGAGCTTCCGCACCCTCAAGCTGCGCAAAAACCCCGACTGCCCCGTCTGCGGCACCCACCCGACGGTTACCGCGCTCATCGATTACGACCAGTTCTGCGGCATCCCCAAACCCGTCGACGCCTCCACCCCGCTCGAGCGGCCCGTCGACATCACCAACGTCGAAGGCATTCCGCAAATCACCGTCCACGACCTCAAACGCAAGCAGGACGCCCACGAATCCTTCTTCCTGCTCGACGTCCGCGAACCTCACGAAGTTCCCATCGCCACCCTTGGCGCGCCGCTCATCCCGGTCGGCTCGCTTGAGCAGCGTATCACCGAAATCCCCGTAGCCAAGGACTCCGAAGTCATCATCCACTGCCGCTCCGGAGCCCGCAGCCAGAAGGCCGCCGTCCTGCTCAAACAACACGGCTTCACCCACGTCGAAAATCTCACCGGCGGCATCCTAGCCTGGGCCGACCAGATCGACCCCACGATGGCCAAATACTAACTTTGTTGTCTTCCACTAATTTGTTGTCATCCCGTAATTTGTTGTCATCCCGCAGGGATCTGCTTTGCTTCCCTTTGGGTAACCACAAATCCGGGTGCCCCTGGTCTCGCTTCTGAGACCTGGGTCAGTCTCGCTTCTGAGACCTGGGTTCAGTCTCGCTTCTGAGACCTGGGTTCTTACCCGGCGGCAGCCGCCTCTAACTTTCAAGGATGTACCATCTCCACAGCATGCCTACGCTTGCCGCCCAGCACCGGACCCGCGCCCAGCTCCTCCGCAAGGTCTCCGCCTCCACAGACCTCTCGAAAACCATGCGCACCGCCGTGCGCGTCCTCGCCGAAGCCGGCATCCCGTCGCTCATCGTCGGCGGCTACGCCGTGCAGGAGCATGGCTACCCCCGTTTCACCTCCGACGTCGACATTGTCGTCCCCAACGTAGCCGCCGCGCGCGAAGCCCTTACTGCCTATGGCTTCCGTCCCAACCCCGGATCTTCCATGACCGTTATCCATCGCGTCACCAAAATAGAAATTGATCTCCTACCCGGCGGCGGCTCCGTCGGTCCCGGCCCGCTTTCCCTCCCGCTTCCCACCCAGGTCTCCCCCCAACCCACCATCGTCCCACTTGCAAACCTCATCGAAATCAAGCTGTCCAGCTATCTCGGCTCGCCGCTCAGCCGCCTGCGAGACCTTGCCGACGTCATCGAACTCATTCGCTCCAACCAGCTCCCCCAGGACTTCCCCCTCGCCCCGCAGGTAGAAGCCCGATACCGCGAAGTCTGGCAAGGTCTGGCCGACGAGGCTTCCCGCTAAGGCTTCCTTGTTGTCATTCTCAAAAGAAATCTACTTGGCACTAAAGGAATGAGCAGAGGGTCGGCGTGGCTTTGCCATTTGTTGTCATCCCGAAGGGATCTGCGGTTGTTCTTGCTGTTGCCTGTTTTCATAATCCACCTGCGAGCCGGTCACGCCTTCCGGGCTACCAGCTCGACCGCCCGCCACGCCAGCAGCGCACAGGCCGTCAGCATCATCGCGCTCCGCCAGGCGCTTACCGTCACCAGCCGCTGCAGGCCCGCCTCGTCAAAGCCTTGCCTCGTAAAGCGGTCATGCACGGGCCCAGCCACCGCGATGCTCACCCCGATGACAGCCGCATCCAGCCCGAACACCATCCAGCCCTGCGCGCCGCTCATCCCGCCAGCGCGCCTTGAGGCACACGCCAGGCTCGCAAAAAACATGACGACATGCGGCACCGTGATCACGGGCGTCAGCCGGCGCATATACTCCCGATGCACGGCCGGGAATTCCCGCCCCGCATAGCCCCAAAGTGGATATCCAAGCAGCCACGTATACACGTTCACCGCCGCGCAGAACACGTTTGCAAACAGCGAGATTCCAAACAGCCAGCCTGCAACCATGTCCTACCCTGCACTGCCCTTTTGTTGCCGTTTCCAAAAGGCATCTGCCTCTATCAAAGCATGGGCTGTCAGCTCTCAGCCATTTAGCCGTCAGCTGTCGAACCATCCTCCACCTGTGGAAAGCTCTCAGCCAGAATCCTGTCAAGCCCCAATCACCACAGAACCCGCGCCAGTCCTGCAAACAAACTTGGCATGTTTCCCATCAGCGCCAGCTACAATTAAAGAAGAGTTCCAAACAGCAAGCCGGCGCGACTCGCGCCGCCACCGAGTCTGCCCGGCTTGGATCCAGCTCCAGACTTAAGTCCAATCGTTCGAAGATTTTGCGCACAAAGTACCCCAGGGGGAGGGGTCTCTCACGCCGTCTCTTCATCCTTATCGTCCACGATCAGCATCTGCAGCGCCAGCGGACGCACCAGCATGCAGTCCATTTCCGCAATCGCCTCGATCGCCCGATCGATCACCGAAGTCAGACAGGGCTCGGTCGTCACCACAAACGCCAGCCGGTGCTTCGGGTATCCCGGCCGCTGCAGCAACGAGTCGATGTTCGCCCCCACCTTCGCCAGCGCGCCGGCAATCGCCGAGACGATGCCCGGCTTGTCATCCACGATAAAACGCAGGTAGTGCGGCGCCACCGAGTCACTCGTCACCGTCGCCTTCTCGACCGGCAGGGTCACCGGCCTCGACCCCTGCGCCACTGCCAGCAGATCGCTGACCACCGCCACGGCCGTCGCATCGCCGCCCGCACCGTGACCGGAAAACACCACGTCGCCGCCCAGCTTGCCCGTCGACACGACCATGTTCTGCGTCCCGTGCGACCAGGCCATGGGCGAGTTCATCGGCACCAGCATTGGCGCCACCCGCGCATACATCCCGTCGCCCTCACGCTGGGCGGTCCTTCCTGCGATCGAAACCTGCCGAATGGTGCAACCCAGCTCCTTCGCATACTTGAAGTCGACCGCGTCGATTGCTGCGATCGTCTGGGTCGCTACCTGTTCAGGGTCGATCTCCACATGCATCGCCACCCGCGAGAGAATACACAGCTTGGCCCGCGCATCGAACCCGCCCACATCGGCCGTCGGATCGGCCTCCGCATAGCCCAGCCGCTGCGCATCCGCCAGCACGTCCGCATACCGGTCGCCCGCCTCCATCCGGCTCAGGATGTAGTTGCAGGTCCCGTTCAGGATGCCGCTCACCTCGATGACGGTATCACCCTGCAGGCCCTGCAGGATGCCCGGAATCACCGGCACGCCGCCCGCCACCGCCGCCCCGTGCAGCAACTGCACCCCATGCTCGGCCGCCAGCGCAAAAAGCTCTGCGCCGGAAAAGGCGACGATCTGCTTGTTGGCCGTCACCACGTGCTTGCCCGCACGCAGCGCACGCTCAATCCAATCCCTGGCCGGCTCCAAGCCCCCAACCAGCTCCACGACTACGTCAATGTCTGAGCCGAGCACCTCGTCCACGTCCTCGGTCCACACCACGCCCGAGCCCACGCACGCCGCCTCGGCCGAAGCCTGCTTGCGGGCCACGCCGCGGTTATAAACGTAGCGCAGATCCAAGCCCGGCGAGCCGATCGCCCCGAGCGCCTTCGCCACTGAGGCCCCTACCGTCCCGAAACCCAGCAGCCCAACCCTGCAAACCTGCGTGGAAGCCATCAGTAATCCACCCGATCCGCGCAAGTCTTCCAGACCTCAAAGCTCTGGAGCGCTTCGCCGCGCAGCAGGTTCGCCGTCGGCAGCTTGCGCCCCTCGACCGGAAGCCGCACCTGTTCATAGAAAAAGGAGTCGTCGAAACCGGCCTCAGCCGCGTCGGCCGCCGTGTTGCCGTAAAAGAGGGCCTCGCAGCGAGCCCACAGAATCGCGGTCAGGCACATGGGACAAGGTTCGCAGCTCGAGTAAATCTGGCATCCGCTCAGATCGAACGTCGCAAGCTGCCGGCAGGCGTTGCGTATGGCTACGATTTCCGCATGCGCGGTGGGGTCGTTGGTCGCCGTTACCTGGTTGGCGCCGGTCGCTACGACTTCGCCGGCGCGCACGATGACTGCGCCAAACGGACCGCCGCAGCTCGCCCGCACGTTCCCGGTCGCCAGCTCGATCGCCATCCGCATAAAGCGTTCGTCTCCCTGCATGGCTCGATTATGGCATACGCTAATCGACACCCCAACCCCGCACAAGCGAGCCTACTTGCTAAACTAGACTTCCCCCGCGCGGCTGGCCTGCGTATCCGCCAGGGCAAAAAGGAACCGAGCCAAAACTATGCCCATTCAGTCCATCAATCCTGCAACCGGCGAAGTCCTCCGCACCTTCGAGCCCCTGACTCCCGAGGCCATTAAGGCGAAGATCGCCATTGCGCACCAGGCTTTCCTGAACTACGGCCAAATTCCGCTCGAGCATCGCGCGCTGTGCATGCGCAAACTCGCCGGTATCCTCGAGCACGAGGTCGAGGAGTTCGCCGCACTCATGACTGCCGAAATGGGCAAAACCCTCCTTTCGGCCCGAGGCGAGGTGCTCAAGTGCGCCATCGGCTGCCGCTATTATGCTGATAATGCCGCGCGCATCCTGCAGGAAGAGCCGATTCCGACCGAGGGCAACAACAGCTACGTCCGCTGGGATCCGTTGGGCATCATCCTCGCCGTCATGCCCTGGAACTTCCCCTTCTGGCAGGTCTTCCGCTTTCTCTGCCCGGCGCTGATGGCCGGCAACGTCGGCCTGCTCAAGCACTCGTCGAACGTTCCGCAATCCGCCATGGCCATCGAGGCGCTCGTCCGCCGCGCAGGCTTCCCACGCGGCACTTTCCAAACGCTGCTGATCGAGTCCAAACAGGTCGAATCCGTCATCGCCGACGAGCGCGTCGCCGCCGTCACCGTTACCGGTTCCGAGGCCGCCGGGCGTGCCGTCGCCGCGCAGGCCGGATGGCTCATCAAGCGCTCCGTGCTCGAGCTTGGCGGGTCTGACCCCTTCGTCGTCATGCCCTCGGCAGACTTCGACAAGGCCGTCAAAACCGCGGTCAAGGCACGCAACATCAACAACGGGCAGTCCTGCATCGCGGCCAAGCGCTTTATCGTGCACGACGAAATCTACGACGCGTTCGAGTCTGAGTTTGTGCGCATTGTCGAGGCGCTCAAGGTCGGCGACCCCATGCAGGAGGGGATCGACATCGGCCCCCTGGCGACTCCATCCGGCGTCACCGACCTGGAAGCCCAGATCAAAGCCGCGACCGAGGCCGGCGGACGCATCCTCACCGGCGGCGAGCGCATGATCGGCGCCGGCAACTTCTTCGAGCCAACGGTTCTCGCCGGCGTCCCGCGCTCCTCGAAAATCTACCAGGATGAGTTCTTCGGTCCCGTCGCCATGCTCTTCCGCGTCCACTCCGTCGAAGAAGCGATCGAAGTAGCCAACGACACTCCGTTCGGCCTCGGCGCCTCGGTCTGGTCCAACGATCCCGCCGAGCAGCAGCGCCTCGTCGCCGGCATCGAAGCCGGCCAGGTGTTCGTCAACACCATGGTCGCGAGCGATCCGCGCCTGCCCTTCGGTGGCGTCAAGCGATCCGGTTTCGGCCGCGAGCTTTCGGCAGCCGGCATGCGCGAGTTCCTCAATGCCAAGACCGTCTGCATCGCCAACCCGGTGCAGCAAACCGAGATCGCCTTTGAAGCCGATGGAAGCCAGAGCCCGGAAGACGCGCAGTCGGAACTCAGCCGTGGGCCCTACGATTCACGGCAGTTCTCGCAGGCCTTCCGCACCGCGCTTGAGGAGACCGAGTAGCCCTCGGTCTTCTTGACATTGCGGGCGGATGGTACAAGGAATAGACAACGGCAAATGCAACCGCAGATTCCCTGCGGGAATGACAACAAGAAGACGATCGAGGTTTAGCCGATGGCTGATGCGATCGCCTGGGCCTGCATCCGTCCGTTCTAGAAAGTGAACGAAAGCTGCAACGAAACGCGGCGAATGGCGGAGTCTGTGGTGAAAAGACTATCCGCAAGCTGTGTACTTTGCCCGAACAGCGGCGACGTCAGAACCCCAACCGGCACGTTTCGATCAGCGACGTTGAACAGATTTTGTGCCTGCGCGCCAAGCGTCATGTTGTAGCGCCTTCCACTGTTCGCGCCGCCTCCTGGACCACCCGGCCCGCCCGGACCGCCACCAGGCCCGCGGCCACCGCCCCCGCCTCCGCGGCCGCCGCCTGGAGGTCCGCCGTTGCCGCGTCCCCCATTGTCGGGCGTTGCTGCCGCGCGTTTCTCTCCGAAGCCGAACGTTTTTGCGACTCGCAGGTTCAACGTAAAGTTTGCCGGCCCGGTGCAGTAATTCACGGGTACAGGCGTCGTGTTGCCGTTCGTTCCGGGCGTTGCAAAGGTGCCGCAACCGCCGATTGTCTTTACCGTGTTTGCTGCCGTCGAAGCTGTTCCGGTGGTGGCAAAGACGGCGCGCGTATTGAAGGTATCGTCGCCGAGATCCTGGCCCGAGGTGATGTTGTAAGGAGTACCCGCCGCCGCCACCAGAAAAGGACTGACCGTAACCAGGTGCGGCAGGTTGAAGCTGCCGAACAGAAACACGCGATTACGCACGTCGAAGGTCGCGCGGCCATAATCCGCCTGCAGGTTGTTCGGTACCGAGGCGAAGGTACTGATGCCGCCCGTATCCGACTTGGCGAAGTTGAGTACGTAGTAGCTGCCCAGCGAGCCATACTTGCCGCTGTAGCGCACGTTGGTAATTAGCTGATCCTGGTTGAACACGCCGTTCGACTGGTACTCATAAAGCAGCGGGTTCGTCGATCCGGTTGCGGTCAAGGCGTTCGGCACATCGGAGTTGAACTGGTGAATGCCGTGGATGTGCTGGTAGTTGACCGAAATGGTCGCGCCCTTGAACAGCTGTTCATCTACCCCGGCGTTGATCTGCAGCTGGCGAGGGGCTTGCAAATTGTGGAAGGGGCCTGTCTGGTTGACGGCAATTACCTGCTCGGTCAGCCGCGCGCCTGCGCCCGCAACCACGCAGTTGGCCTGCGAGCCTGGCCCGCACCCATTGGGAATTGCGTTGGCCGTCGTCGCGCTGGCCGCCGAAAGCGTGTATTGCTGCTGGTTGATCCCGTTATTGCGAATCACCGCCAACTGATTGGCGAGCATGAAGCGGTCGTAGAAATAACCAGCGCCGGCGCGGAGGACCGTACGCTTGCCGATGCCGTACGCACCCGAGATACGAGGCGCAAAGTCGCGGTGGTCACGGATAAAGTTCTGCTCTTCGTAGCGAAGTCCGTAGCTGAACGTGAAGTTTGGCTTGACCTTCCAATCGTCCTCGGCGTAGATGCCCAGGTCGGTTGTGCGGGTGGAAACCGTGGGTTGCACGATGTTCGTCACCTGGTAGTCGGCCAGCGTGTTCGTGACGTAGTTGTTGATGCTTGTGTAAGTGAAGGTGCCGTTATCGTTCGCCGTCGTCGTGTTGGTCTCACCGGTGGAGCGAAGTCGCCCACCCAGGCGGATGAAGTGTTTCGCCAGCGCCACCGAGGTGTAGTTCTGGATTTCAATATGGTTCTGTGTGTCGGTACTCGACTGCGCGGTGGAACCGCCACCTACAAAGCCGCCCTGCACGTTGATGTTGGCAGCCGTGGACAAGGGGGTAATGGTGGTTGTGGGCCGCTGGTATTCGAAGCGCAGTTCGTTGATCACCTTGGCCGAGAAAATCTGCGTGTCCGAAAGCTGCAGGGTCGTTTCCTGGTTGGTGTTGTTGTATCCGGCCGAAGGCAGAGTGTCGCCTGAAATGCCCTGGTTCTGCAACGTGTTTCGCTCGAACTGGAAGCGCGCGGTGAGCGTGTTCTTTTCGCCCAGAGCGATGTCGAGGCGTGGCGCGATCTCGTAACGCGTTTGCGGCGCGAACTGCACGAAGTTATAGCCGGTGACGATGCTGCAGCCCGGCGTGTTCGGCAGACAGAACGTTCCCGAGTTCGTGCTGGTCGAGTAGATGCCCGGCGGCCGCACCACTTCGTTGTCCTGAATGTCGCGATAGTAGCCGCCGACTGAGTACGAGGCGATCTTGCTGATGGGCCCGGTAAGCGAGCCGAACACGAAGATGGTGTGGTAATCCGGCTGAAACGTGCCCGGTGCAATAAATACGCTGCCTGTATTGAAAGCTTTGTCCAGGCCGTTCAATTGCAGCGAACCGTGGAGCTTGTCCGTACCCGGCTTGGTAAAGACTTCCACACGACCGAAGCCCGGCCTATCGTACTGGGCCGAGAAGGGATTCTGGTTGATGCGAATTTCGCGGATCGACGACTTGGGCGGAAGCTGCCCGCCGGTGAAGCCGTCGATGTAGATTTGCCCGCCGTTCGGGCCCGCCGCGGGTCCAGCCAACGCGGTCAGTTCTTCCTGCAGCTCGTCCGGGTCGTCCGAGAGTGCGTCCAAATCCTTGCCCTTCAGCACCGACTGACTTGCATTCGAATCCTGGTCGACCGACACGTGGTTATCGTCGGTCGAAACCGTTACGACGGTGTTCTGGGTCTGCAGGGCAAGCTTCGCATTCACCGTTAGCACGGCGTCGCTTACCCTGACGCCCTGCCGTACAAAGCTTGCAAAACCCTGCATGGTCACGGTGAGCGCGTAGGTGCCCGCAGGCGCTCCACGCAAAGTGTAGGTGCCGTCTGCCCCGGAGGTTACCGAATAAGCCTTCCCGGTTGCTGGGGTAAGGGTCACCGTGGCTCCGGGAATTTCCGCCCCATCGGGGTCGACGACGTTGCCTTTCAGCACGATTGCGCCCGTCTGCGCGTCGCCCTGCAGGGGCTGTGCATTCACAACTACGGGTGCGCCCGTCTGCGCGCCGGCTTGCTGCGCGAGCAGCGAGGCAGGGAGGGTAAGGGACAGGAAACCGGCAGTGAACGCGCTGCGCAAGATCGTTCTGCGATGTTGCCGAGGCGCAGCTTCGGTGCTTAGAAACATTCAAACTCCTAAAATCGGTCATGCATCAGAACGTCCGCGATGACAGGCGGCACGTCGGAGAAAGGACCTACTGCGGGCCGCCTGCTTCCGGGGCGCCACCAATACTCCAGGGTGACAAGGTAAGCGGTGCGGCACCTGCGGGCGTTGCCGAAAGCAACTGCTCGACACCCGAAAGCAGAGTGATGGCCGTCAACTGGGAACCCTGGCTGTTGGACGCAACCAGCAGCACGGCGTCTCCATTGCGGAGGTCGGCCACGGTCTCAGTAGGAAAGCGCGCCATGGCGCGGGAAAGATCGGCCCCGCCCCTTGGCCGGTCCGGTGCGCTGGCAGCAGGCGCGTTGGTAGCAGGCGCCGCTGCTGTTGATCCAGCCTGAGCGCCGCTGCGATGCGCGAACATGGCGGCGGCCTGCGGAGGCAGCTTGCGCAGATCGGAATTGGCCGTCACCTTGACCGTCACGGTCTTCTTGGTCAGTAAGTCTTTCAACGTGATCGTTCCGGCTGCCGGGTCGATGGCGGTGAGGGCGCCTGACAGATTCTGGAAGGTACCGGTCACGACCTCCTGCGCCGTGATCGCGGCACCATCTCCGGTCTTCGATCCACGCACGCTGATCTGGTCGCCCGGCTGAATCTGCGCCAGGGTGCCGGGCTTGGCATCTTCAAAGCTTACCGAGTCGTCTGCGTAACGGCGAAAGGTCGTTGTCGACGAGGTATCGACCTGCACCGTGCGCGCCCCCACGGCCATGGTGATTGCCGGCCCGGCGACGCTTTTGACCAGACCGCCGGTGCCGTTCTTCTGCCAGTCGGCCTGCTGCCTGGTCCTGCAAAGAGCGATGTCGGACGCCTTGATCAGAATGACGCGGGACGCCGTGTCTGAATCGCCGGGCTTGCCTGTAATCACGCGGTCTCCGCCGGCGATGCTGGCGAAGGTGGAAGGCGTGGCTTCCTTCAGGTTCGTGCCGCAGGGCGGAAGCTGCAGCACCGTCGCGTCAGCCGCTATGCTGACCGCAACCTGCGCCTTGGCGGCTGTGGTCAGCGAAAGCTTGTTCCCTTCCACCGCCGTTACGGTGCCGCTCTGGCGCGCCGCAGAAGCAGGAGCCTGGCCGAAGTCGACACCCGGAACCATGATGACGAGCGCCAACCACGCTGAAAGCTGAAACCTGAACATGACCGATCCTCGGAGGTGAGGCGTGTCCGCCGCCCTCTCCAATTGTACGGTTGAGGTGGTCAAAAGTTTCCGTGAAAGATTCTAAACTCAATCGCTGCAACGACAAGCACCGGTCGTCTGCTAGAGAGCCTCATACGAGTACACCGCAAAACCCTCAGGCGGCAGCGACACTTTGCTGCCCTTCATCATCGTCTGCTCCGGATCGAGCGCAAGCAGCAGTTTGTGTTCCGGGGTGAGCTCGAAGGTCGCCGGCTTATCCCCCAGGTTCAGCAGCACACTCACCTGTCCGCGATCCATACGCAGCGAGCGTTGCTCCTCCGAGAAGGAAACGCGCAGATGACCGCGGTCTCCATCGTTGAGGCAGTTGGAAGACCGTCGAATGCGGATAAGCGCCTTGACCCACTGGTACATGCCCTCATGCTCGCCCTCGTGCACTTCGGCCCAGTTTAACTTGGAACGCTGAAAGACGTCGGGATCTTCGGGGTTCGGGATCTCCGCGCCGTCGAAGCCGAAGTCGGCAAACTCGCGCTTTCGCCCCTCAGACACGAGTTTCGCCATTTCGGGGTCTTCGTGGTCGGCGAAGTAGAGGAAGGGGGTCGAAGCCGCGTATTCCTCGCCCATGAACAGCATGGGGATGTACGGTGCCATCATGACGAGGCCGAGCGCGACCTTGGTTCGCGGCAGACCGATCGTCTCCTGGATGCGGTCGCCGAACGCACGATTGCCGATCTGGTCGTGATTCTGCAGGAAATTGACGAAGTGGTGCGCGGAGAGATTATCGACCGGTCGGCCATGGGAACGGTCGCGAAATTTCGAATACTGCCCGTCGAAAACGAAGACATCCTTGATGGCTTTGGCGAGCGACTCCATGGCACCGAAGTCGTCGTAGTACCCCTTGTGGCCGGGGTCGGTGAAGATGATGGTGGCGAGCGAATGGTGAAAGTCGTCCGACCACTGCGCGCTCATGCCGTAGCCGTTGGCTTCGATGGAGCGCACGATCTTCGGGTCATTAAGATCGGACTCGGCGATGAGAAAAAGGCGCCGGCCTATGGTGGCCGATAGGTTCTCGACCTGCGCGGAAAGCTGCTCGAGAAAGTGCACGGCCGACCGATCCATAATCTCGTGGATCGCATCGAGACGCAGGCCGTCGCAGTGGTAGTCGCGGAACCACATGAGGGCGTTATCGAGGAAGAAGCGACGAACCTCATCGGAGCCTTCGCGTTCGAAGTTGATGGCGTCGCCCCACGGCGTCCGGTGCCGGTCGGTAATGTAAGGGCCGAACTTACCGGTGTAGTTGCCGACTGGGCCGAAGTGGTTATAAACCACATCGAGGATGACGCCAATCTGGTGCTTGTGACAGGCGTCGACGAAACGCTTCATCGCGTCGGGTCCCCCATAATGCTGGGTGACGGCAAACATATCGACGCCGTCGTAGCCCCAGCCGCGATCGCCCGCCCACTCCGACACGGGCATCACTTCTACATGGGTGATGCCGAGTTCCTGCAGGTAGCCGAGCCGCTCGATTGCGGCGTCGAAGGTGCCCGCCTGGGTGAAGGTGCCGATGTGCAGCTCATACAGGACGGCCGAGGCGAACGGCACACCGCGCCAATGGCCGTCGGTCCAGGTAAATTCCTTCTGGTCGTAGAGCCGCGAGAGTTTGTGCACACCCTCCGGCTGCCAGAAAGAGCGCGGGTCCGGACATGGAATGGGATCTTCGTCGACCAGATAGCCGTAAAGATCGCCGCATTGCGCAGCCTCCACCTGGGCCTTCCAGTAGCCGCGGGTATCCGGGCCTTCCATTGGGTAGGCGACGCCATTCACCTGCACTGCTACCTTCTTGGGCAGTGGTGCCCAGACGTGAAATTCATGCATGCGACTTGTTCTCCTCGAGGACCAGCAGGGCTACGGGGAAATCTTTGAGCAGGTCGGCAAGCAGGCAAACGCCGCCCTCTACGCTCGCTCCCGTGAGGCAATTGCGCCACTTTCCGGCAGCCAGGGGCAGCGTAGTGGATGCCCATCGACCGCCCAGCGTGAGTGGATGGATGGTGGCCAGGCTTAGAACATTCTTGCCTCGGAGGAAAGCTACGGCGTGGCCGGCCTTTTCCCCTTCGGCCGCAATGGGCGTGTAGTCGGCCTCAGGGCCGAACCATTCGCGATGTTCTCTGCGCAGGGTAAGCGATTGGTGCAGCAGATGGAGTTTGGGCAAGCCATCTTCCATCCGGCCCATCATCGTGGCTATGTCCATGCCGTGCAACTCGCGAAGCAGCTGCAGGCGAGCATCGTAATCCACCGGACGGCGGTTATCCGGATCGACCAGCGAATGATCCCAAAGCTCGGAGCCCTGGTAGAGATCGGGCACACCGGATGCGGTCTGTTTGAGCAGCGTCTGGGTGAGCGAGTTGATGCGACCGGCAAGGCGGATGGTGCCGACAAACTTTTCGAGGTCGGCGACGAAGGCCTGGTCGGCAAGAATGCCCTCGATGAAGCTGCATACTGCATCTTCGAAAGCCTTGTTGTTCGCCACCCAGGAGGTCTCGAGCTTTGCTTCACGCATCGCCTTCTGCATGTAGGTCTTCAGCCGGTCTTGGTCGATTGGCCACGCGCCGATCAGGGTTTGATACAGGAAGTACTCGGTGTTGGCGTCGGGGTAGGCGCCGATCTTGTACCGAGCCGTCATGTCGCGCCAGCGCGTGATGGCTTGTTCAAACTCTGTCGGGATTTCCGACAGGACCGCAAGCCGCGCGCGCACGTCGTCGGCCCGCTTGGTGTCATGGGTCGAGAGCGTGGTCATGGTCAGCGGATGGGTCGCCTGCATCTTCGCCGCGTAAGCGTGGAACTGTTCGGGCGAAAGGCCGTCCCGTGCAGGATCAGCCCCGACTTCGCACATGGCCGTCAGGCGGTCATAGCAATAGAACGCCGTGTCTTCGACACCCTTCGCCATGACGGGCGAGGTAAATTGCTGGAAACGAAGGACGAATTCCGCCTCCATCCGCCCGGCAGTCTGCAGAGTCAGCACCTGCTCGAAGAAGTCGAACAGGCCTGCATCGATGTCGGCGCGATTGTTCTTCGCACACTCGATTGCGCAGTGAATGACGTGCTTGTCTTCGTCGGACATCTCGTTGCGTTGCGGCACCACATAGGTCCGGTAAACCGCGAAGCAGGCGGCTACTTCGCGGATGGCCCGGCGAATTTCGGCGCGTGTATAGTCGCGCTGGTCGCGATGATGTTCGCAGATATCGACAAAGATCGAAGCCAGCCGATTGACGTCGGACCCAAGCGTCTCCTGCGAGACGGCGATCTTCTTGTCGTGTGCGATAGACGGGAAATCCGTGGGCGCGCCGGTGAACTCGCCGTACACCCGCGTGAGTTCCGCCATACCCTCCGGCTTGACGAGAAGGCCCAGGGCTACGTTCAGGAAGTCGTACCCGCTGGTGCCCTGAATGGGCCAGCTTTCACGCAGGAACTCACCTGCGGCCAGAATCTTTTCGCCCACAATCCAGGCCTCGGGGGCGGCGGCGCGCAACCTGCCGAAGTATTCGAGCGGATCGCGCAGACCATCGGGATGATCGACGCGGACGCCATCGAGCACACCGCGCCGGAGCCACTCGAGCACAAGCGCGTGGGTCTCCTCGAAGACATGCTGCCGCTCCATACGCAGGCCGATCAGGGTATTCACATCGAAGAAGCGGCGATATCCAAGCTGCTGATCGGCTGTCTTCCAGAAAGCCAGGCGATAGTTCTGGCTGTTTAGAAATTCATCGAGCGAATCGTGGTCGGCGTTGAGTTCGTTGACTGCCTTATCGATGGCGGAGCAGACAGCGTCCTCTTCCGCGCATAGCCTTTCGAGCAGCTTGTTGAGGACCACCTTATCCCTATGCCGTGCAAGCACCGTGCGGCGATCGTCGATGGCAGGCACCGGGAGCCGTCCGAAAGAAGCCGCCACGAAGCTGAGCTCATCGGACTTGGCGTACACGGCCGCCTTGGCCAGGATGGCGGGCAAGGAAGTCGGCGCAGCGGGAAGCTTCTGGCCCGCAGCCACAACGACGAAGCGCGAGCCGGACCGCTCCACCTTGATTTCGCCCGCGCCCAGCACGCGTCCGTATTGATCGCCGAGGATGGGGACCAGCACCTTGTCGCGCAGGCGCTCTTCATCCGGGTTCCAGTCGATATCGAAAAACGAAGCATAGCGGCTGGTCGGCCCATTTTCGAGCACATCCCACCAGAACAGGTTTTCCCGCCCAATCGCCATATGGTTGGGAACGATGTCGAGCACCTGGCCGAGCCCATTTTCGCCCAGCGTTTTCGAAAAGCGCTCGAAAGCCGCAGACCCACCCAGTTCTGCGTTCACCCGCTGATGATCGACAACGTCGTACCCGTGCATGCTGTCTGGCGCCGCCTGCAGGTACGGCGAGCTGTAAACATGGGAGATGCCGAGCTCGTACAGGTACGAAGCGATGGCAGACGCGTCGTCGAACGTAAAGCCTTTATGCAGTTGCAGCCGGTAGGTCGAAACCGGCACCTTCACTGTCATGCGTTGCCACTCTCCGTATGCTGCAGATGTTGGCTTAGGTGCCCGGAGGCAACCTGAGGTTGCAAGCCGCCCTTCGCCGCTAGGCTTTCGCCGAGTCGGCGGAGTCGGGTTTCCAGGTGCCAGCCAGAGCGTAGGCCGCATGACAAAGCGCAATATGCGACAACGCCTGTGGGAAATTTCCGAGCATGCGCTTCGTCTTGGGATCCCACTCTTCGGCAAGCAGACCCACGTCGTTGCGCAGGCTGAGCAGCCGATCGAAGAGCGCTTCAGCATCCCTATGCCGGCCGATCAGCCAGAGATTGATGACTAGCCAGAAGCTGCAGGCCAGGAACACGCCCTCGCCCGGCGGCAGGCCGTCCGGCGACGCGGAAGTGTCGTAACGCTCGACAAAGCCGTCGCGCGTGAGGCGCTTCTCAATCGCTTCGACTGTGCCGATGATGCGCGGATCGTCCATGGGCAAAAAGCCGACGAGGCCGATACGCAGGCAGGATGCATCGAGCTCTTTGGATCCGTAGTACTGGGTAAAGGAGTTCAGCTTCTTATTGAAGCCCTTGTCGCAAACCTGCTTGTGGATGAGGTCGCGATTCTTCTTCCAGCGTCGAATGTCGCCCTCGCCGTCATACTGCTCATAATGCTTGATGGCGCGATCCAGTGCGACCCAGGCCATGACCTTCGAGTAAGTGAAGTGCTTGCGTCCGCCGCGCGTCTCCCAGATGCCGTCGTCGGGCTGGTCCCAGACGTCGCACAGGTGGTTAACCAGCTGCGCCTGCACGGAGTTCGAGGACACCCGGATGTCATCGGTCGCGGTCGGCATCCGGGTCAGCGCGGTGACAATCTCGCCGAACACGTCGAGCTGAAACTGGGTGGAGGCTGCGTTGCCGATCAGCACAGGGCTCGAGTGCTCGTAGCCCGGCAGCCAGTCGGCCGTCCACTCGTTCATCTGGCGCTCGCCGCAAATACCGTAGATGGTTTGGATCTGCGACGGCGCACCGGCAACGGCACGCAGCAGCCAGCGCCGCCACGATTCTGCCTCTTCCTGGTAGCCGGCCTGCAACAGCGAAAGCAGGGTGAAGGCGGTATCGCGTAGCCAGCAGTAGCGATAATCCCAGTTGCGCTGCCCGCCGATCTTCTCGGGCAGCGACGTGGTTACCGCGGCGACAATGCCGCCGGAAGGCCTGTAAGTCATGGTCTTTAAGGTCATCAACGAGCGTTGCACGGCAGCTGTATGGCGGCCCTGGTAGTGACTTTTTGCGTTCCAGTCTTCCCAGAATTTCAGGGTGTCCGCCAATTCATCCGTTGGATTGAGCGCGTCTGGTTCCGCCACCGGCTCGTTGCCGTCGATGCCGACAGACGAGGCATAGGTCATGACGAACGTGGCCTCCTCGCCTTCACTCAGGCTAAATTCAGCGACCGTCGACATTCCCTCGCCCTTCAGCTTCACCGCGGTCCGCAGCACTACCATGTCAGGCCCGGAGATCGCCCGGAGCCCGTAATCGGTGTGCGAGACCCACGGGACCGTTCTGCCGAAGTCGAAGCGCACGGCCAGATCCATGCGCATCTTGACCTTGCCGCGCACACCGCGCACCAGGCGCACAAGGTCCGAGGTCTTGCCGCGAGGCGGCATGAAGTCGATCAACTGCGCGGCACCGTCGGCGGTTTCGAAGGTCGTTTCTACAATCACGCTGTCGGGCAGGTAACGCCGGCTCACGCGCTTGGCCGGCTTTGCGGGCGCGATTTTCCAGTAGCCATGGTCGTCGGTGCCCAGCAGCGCCGCGAAGCAGGCCGCGGAGGCAAAGCTGGGCCAGCAAAGCCAGTCGATCGATCCATTCAGCCCGACCAGGGCCGCGGTTTCGCAATCACCTATGACGGCATAATCTTCGATGCGTTGTGCGTGCAGCTTCTCCTGCTTCTTTCCAAACAAGGCTTGCTCTCCCTGTACCACTCTCTCGCTAAACCCAATTGATCCGGGTGACAAACCCAGGCGCGCTTTCCTTGCATCTCTCTAGCAAGAGACAACGGCTAAGGTCGTGTGGACTGTGTTTCTCCATCCGGAGTAGATCGTCTTACCTAGGATGCAGGACGCGGGAACCATGAAATGTCTGTTGATTCTTCGCGGTCTGAAGCGCCGCGAGGAAACCTTAGCCTTGAAAGCTGGACCGCATGAAGCCTACCGAGGGCCGCAGCCGCGTTGTTATTGAGGAAGTTACGCCACAGGTAAACTGCGGTCGTTACCCCGCTCGCCGCATTCAGGGTGACGAAGTCGTCGTAACCGCAGCCATCTTTGGCGACGGGCACGACCACCTGGCCGCGCGTCTGCTGTTCCGGCGCACGTCCGAGCGACGCTGGCGCTCGACACCCATGGTGCATGTGGACAACGATATCTGGTCGGCGAGCTTTACCGCGACGGAGATCGGCGCTTGGGAGTTTACGGTGCAAGCCTGGGTCGATCACTTCGACACCTGGACGAGCGACCTGCGTAAGCGACTGGCAGCGCAGCCGGATCCTGAGGCACCCGATCCGCAGGCTTACTTGACCCCACAGGATATTCCCCTTGCTCTCCGGATCGGCGCGCTGCTGCTTGAACGGACAGCCGGTCGGGCGAAGGGAAATGACGCCAAGCAACTGGCCGAGGTCGTCGCGTCGCTGCGCTGGATGGCCGACCAGAACGCGGCTTTTTACGAGTACCCACTGAATAGCGGGGTGGAGGCGCTGGCTGCGCGCTATCCGGATATAGAGCTGGCGACGCGGTACCCCGCCGATCTGCCCCTCTGGGTGGATCGTGAGAAAGCGCGGTATTCCACCTGGTACGAGCTCTTCCCGCGTTCCATGTCTTCCATTCCGGGCAAGCATGGCACGTTGCTTGATGTCGAAGCGCAGCTGCCTGAGATCGCTTCGATGGGCTTCGATGTGCTCTACATGCCTCCGATTCACCCTATCGGCGACGCGTTTCGCAAGGGCAAAAACAATTCGACCACGGCAGAGCCCGGCGACGCCGGCAGCCCGTGGGCGATCGGCAATGTACGCACCAAGACCAACGAAGGCGGCCACAAGGCGATCCATCCTGAACTCGGTACGCTGAAGGACTTCGACCGTCTTGTTGCCGCGGCCGCGACAAATCAGATCGAGATTGCTCTCGATATCGCGTTTCAGGTCTCGCCCGATCACCCCTGGGTGCAGGAGCATCCTGCCTGGTTCATCCACCGGCCCGACGGCACGATTCAGTATGCCGAGAATCCACCGAAGAAGTATCAGGATATCTACCCGCTCAACTTCGAATCGTCGGAATGGCGTTCGCTCTGGGACGAGCTCCACTCCGTCTTCGAGTTCTGGATCAAACACGGGGTTTACATTTTTCGTGTCGACAATCCGCACACCAAGGCGCTGCCTTTCTGGGAATGGTGCATCGGCAGCATCCGCGAAAAGTACCCGCGCACGATCTTCCTTGCGGAGGCGTTTACCCGCCCGCACGTCATGTATTCGCTTGCCAAGGCAGGCTTCACCCAGTCCTATACCTACTTCACCTGGCGCACGACGAAGCCGGAGATCCAGGCCTATCTCGAGGAGATCACCCAGCCGCCCGTCAGCGACTTTTTCGAACCTAACTTCTGGCCCAACACGCCGGACATCCTGCACAAAAGTCTGCAGGAGGGAGGCAGGCCCGCCTTCATGCAACGGCTTATCCTGGCTGCCACGCTGACGGCCAATTACGGCATCTACGGCCCGGCCTATGAGCTTGGGGAGAACGCCGCGGCCAAACCTTCGCCCGGAAAAACGGAGTCGGAAGAGTATCTGGACAGTGAGAAGTACGAGATTCGCCAGCGTAACCGCAACTCACCCGGTACACTGGTGCCGCTGATCACCGACCTCAACCATATTCGCCGGGCCAATGTGGCGCTGCAATCCAATGGCTCTCTGCACTTCCACCATGTAGATAATCCGGACCTGCTCTGCTATTCAAAATCTGCGGGGACGAACACGATTCTGGTCGCCATCAACCTGGATCCATTCGCCGAGCAGTCCGGGTGGATCGATCTCGATCTGAAGCAGCTCGGCGTTCCTCACGACCAAAATTTTGATGTCGAAGACTTGCTTACGGGCACTCATTACACCTGGCACGATCGCAGCAACTACGTCGCGCTGCGGCCTGAGGTGCAGCCGGCGCACATTTTCCGCGTCACTCCGCACACGCAGGTTTTACCGGCCACACAGCCGTAAGGCATGTGGCCGCATCACACTCAGCATGAAGCGCCTGCTGATCGCTCTTGCTACAGCCTTTGTGCCGCTGGTTTGCTTCGCGCAGGCACCGCACGTCCCGCTGCTCGAACAAGACAATCTGGAAGCGCCCAAGCTGCTTGAAAAGCTTGCGACGCAGGCCACCCCGGATGCGTTTGTGCAGGAGCTTTATCGCGAGCTTCAGCAGCAGCCGATGCCAGATGCTTTTTCGGGCGGCAAGGACGCTTCGCACATCTACGCGAATCCACTGCTTTCCTCGGTCCACAAGGAGTTCTGGGGTTCCACCCACAGCTTTGCCGGCCAGCTGGATTACACGCCACTCTGCGTGTGCAAGGATCCTGCGGGCTTTACCCTCTCTTCGATCGCATACACGTCCGTAGACAAGTCCCATACGGATGCCACGTTCACGCTGCACTTTGTACCGCCCGCGCCGAATCCCTCGACGGAAAACCAGACGAACAACCAGGCTCAGGCCGCCAACGATAGCCTCGCTTTTCCGGGAGAGCCGGCGGCTTCTGAGGACCAGCCGGTGGTGCCGCCACCTGATCGTCACATGATCCTGCGGCTCGTGCACGGTGAGCACGGCTGGCGCGTGGACGACATCGCCTCGAACGAAGTGCCGAGCATGAAGCTGATGCTGCAGCAACGTCATCCCGAACCTTCTGCAGAAGCATCCTCAACCCCGCCTACGTCCAAGCCATAGGGCGAGGGTTACCATCCTCGCTCATCCCGAACTCGCCGACCCACCACAGGGCGAAAACGCGCATCTACCTGCGCTAAGGGGAAATTCACGCGTGAAGAAACTTGGCAGCGCCACCGATCCATTCTGGTACAAAGACGCGGTCATCTACGAGATCCATGTGCGTGCCTTTGCCGACTCCAACAACGACGGTATTGGCGATTTTCCCGGTCTGATGTCGCGGCTCGACTACCTCCAGGACCTCGGCGTCACCTGTCTCTGGCTCCTGCCCTTCTTTCCTTCGCCCTTACGCGACGACGGCTACGACATTGCCGATTACGTCGACGTCAATTCGTCCTACGGCACCCTCAACGACTTCAAGCTCTTTTTGGACGCGGCCCACAAGCGCAACATGCAGGTGATGATCGAGCTCGTCATCAATCACACCTCCGACCAGCACCCGTGGTTCAAAGCCGCCAGACTTGCACCGCCGGGCTCTCCGGAGCGCGAAATGTATGTCTGGAGCGACACCGACACGCTATATGACGGCGTCCGCATCATCTTTACCGATACGGAAAAATCCAACTGGACGTGGGACGACCAGGCCAACGCCTTCTACTGGCATCGCTTCTTTTCGCACCAGCCCGACCTCAACTTCGACAATCCTCGCGTCATGGAAGAGGTGTTGAAGGCCATGCGCTTCTGGCTGGACATGGGCGTGGACGCCCTGCGCCTCGACGCCATTCCCTACCTGGTCGAGCGCGACGGCACCTCGTGCGAGAATGTGCCCGAGACCCACGTCAAGATCAAGGAGATCCGGGCAGCACTCGACGCCGAGTATGCCGACCGCGTCATCCTGGCCGAGGCCAACATGTGGCCCGCCGACGTGCGTCCCTACTTCGGCGATGGCGACGAGTGCCACATGGCGTTTCACTTCCCGCTGATGCCGCGGATTTATATGGCCATCCGCCAGGAAGATCGTCTGCCGATCACCGACATCATGGCCCAGACGCCGGAAATTCCGGAGTCCTGCCAGTGGGGCATTTTCCTGCGCAACCACGACGAGCTTACGCTCGAAATGGTCACCGATGACGAACGCGACTACATGTATCTTGCCTACTCGACCGATCCGCGCATGCGCATCAATGTGGGAATCCGGCGGCGCCTGGCCCCGCTGGTCGATAACAATCGCGCCCGCATCCAGCTGCTCAATTCGCTTCTGCTCAGCTTTCCCGGCACGCCCATCATGTATTACGGCGACGAGATCGGCATGGGCGATAACATCTACCTGGGCGACCGCAACGGCGTACGGACGCCCATGCAGTGGAACTCAGACCGTAACGCCGGCTTCTCGCGCTGCGATCCCGCGCGGCTGTACTTTCCGGTCATCATGGACCCGATTTACGGCTACCAGGTGGTCAATGTAGAGGCCCAGTTGGCCGATCAATCGAGCCTGCTGCATTGGACCCGGAACATGATTGCCCTGCGCAAGCTGTTTCAGGTATTCGGTCGAGGCACACTCACGTTTCTGCATCCTGAAAATCGCAAGGTGCTGGCCTACATTCGGGATCTGGCCCGCGAAGACGGCACCCACGAAACCGTTCTGTGCGTCGCCAACCTGTCGCGCTTTGCGCAGCCCGTGTCGCTCGATCTGACGGCCTACAACGGCTTGATGCCCGTGGAGATGCTTGGCTACGTTCCCTTCCCGGCGATCACCAAGGCTCCTTATGCACTCAGCGTGGCACCCTATTCCTTCCTCTGGTTTGAGCTGCAGCCTGCGCCCATAATCATTGCAGAGCCGGAGCTTCCGCCGCAGCACATGGAGGAATCCGAGCAGATCGCGCTCGATTTGCTGACCAAGGGCTGGTCGGGACTTCTCTCCGGCCATGGCCTGGCGTTGCTCGAGCAGACGCTGCCCAACTGGCTTCCGAATCAGCGCTGGTTCGGGGCCAAGTCTAAGTTCATCCAGGCCGTGGCGCTTTCCGAGTGGGCGGAAATCCCTTCCGGCTCGTCTTCGTCCATCCTGTCGGCGGGCACCGTTCCGCCTGCCAGCACCCTAGGCGATATCCTTCTCTTCCTCGACGTCACCTACCAGGACGGGACGGAAGACCGCTACCAGCTGCCCCTTGCATACACGTCCGGCGAGGGTGTCGACGCAGTTCGGGCCAGAAGTCCGCAGAGCATCATCGCAACCCTGAGTACGCCTACGGGCCCGGCCATCCTGCACGACGCGTCTACCCGCGAAGACCTGCGGCAGGGCCTGCTGCACCTGATCGCGACGCAATCTTCGCTTCCCACCCACACTCCTGCCGGTGTTGCGGCCGAGGTCGCCACAACCATCGTTGCCGCTCACGAAAGCCGTCCCGCGCACGAAATCGCAGGTGATGATCCCCAGACTGAGTTGATTGCAAGGTCGATCGTCCAGGAGCACAGCATCGAGCCCTCCGATGTAGCTCCGCAGTTTACCGGCCACATGCCCGGCTCTGCAGCTACGGGTGCTACCGGCATGGCGGCTGGCGCATCCATGCTGTCCCAGGCAGCCAGGACCTTGTTCGCCGGGCAGAAATCAGCCGCCTTTGCTGACGCTCGCGGTACAGGGTCGCTGCCCGGCAGAACGGGCTCGGCCGAGCAATCGAACACCAACTTCCTATTCGGCGACAAGCTGCTGATGAAGCTGTTTCGCCGCCTGCAGCCGGGCCTCAATCCGGATGTGGAGATTGGCCGCTTCCTGACCGAAGTCGCTCACTTTCCGCGGATCGCGCCTTTCCTCGGAAGCATCGTCCTGCACCCTGAGCAGGGCGAGGAAACCACGACGGCCATGCTACAGGGCATGGTCCAGAATGAAGGTGACGGCTGGACCTGGACGCTCGGCGAGCTTGCCCGGTTCTTTGAGTCGGTTGCGGCCGCGCAGGCGCCCTCGCAGGAAGGAACCCCCGGGACGCTGGTCGAGCCGGGCAGCATTCCGGCCGAAATCAGCAATCATGCCGCGCTCTACCTACATTCAGCTGCACTTCTCGGACAGCGAACGGCCGAGCTTCACCTCGCGCTTGCCACCCCGACGGACGACCCTGCCTTCCGGGCAGAAGCTTTTACGCCTGAAGACCTGAAGGGTGACGCGCTCCATATCGATGCGCAAATTAACTCCACGCTCGGCGCCCTGAAGTTGAAGATGTCAACCTTGAAAGATCTCGTTGCGGACGACGCCGCCACGGTCTTGACGCGGCGCATTCAGCTCTTTGCGGCCGCGCATGCCATCACCGGCAAGCCTATTGTCTCGCACCGCATTCGCATTCACGGCGATTATCACCTGGGACAGATCCTCACCACGAAGGGGGACTTCGTCATCCTCGATTTCGAAGGCGAACCTGCGCGGACGCTTGAAGACCGCCGAAGAAAACAGTGCCCGCTGAAGGATGTCGCAGGCATGTTGCGGAGCTTCAGCTACGCGGCCTACACGGCGCTCGATACCTACCTGCAGCGCCATCCGCAGGCCGACCCTGCACGGCAGCAAAGCTTGGAGGCCTGGGCTCGTCTGTGGCAGAACGCGGTGTCGACCGAGTTCCTGCGAGCCTATCGCGATACCCTGCAGGCGAATCCAGATCTGATCCCCGCACCGGCCGAGGCGCAGGCGCTGTTGAACGCCTACCTGCTCGAAAAAGCTCTTTACGAGCTCCTCTACGAGCTGAATAACCGTCCGGATTGGGTGCGCATCCCGCTGGCAGGTATTCTGGCCTTGTGCTCTTCCTAGCTCCGACGCGTACTTGCTTGAGCCACGAAGCTCACTGCTGAAATCCGATTGCTGAATCCGATAACCAGGGGAGAACCCAAGCACCATGGCCACCACCCAGATCGCCCCCGACCTCTCTTCACAAGCCGCATCCGTAACACCTCTGCTGGTTTCGCTTGTATCGCTCGATCATGATTCATTTACCTTGATGCTGGCGAACCTGGCATCTGCCTTTCCCGGCCAGAGCCTGCTGGTCGCGACGCCCGACGGCATCGCGGACCCGAGCCACGGCTCCATCCGCATCGCTTCGTATACCCCAGGGGCGCAATCTACCGGGGGCTGGACGTTGACGGCCGCAGACTTCTTCAACGACCGCGAACTTGCCGCGCAATACAACGCGCGCGCTGTGCTTCAGCTTGGCGCCGGGGCTCAGTCGCTCGAGCCGCATGCCCTGGCCGCGCTTGCCGAAGGTGTGCTGAACGGATCGGTCGACCTTGCCGCGCCGTTCTACAGCCTGCCTCCGAACTCTGGGCTGGTTAATTCGGCCATTCTGTATCCGCTCACGCGCGCGCTGTTTGGTTCCCACGTGCGCTTTCCCCTGGCGCTGGACCTGTGCTTTTCCTCGCGGGCTGCCGAGCGCCTGGGCACGTCGGCCCAGCGCGCCACTGCGGCAGGCCAGCCGGATACGCTGCTTTGGCCGGCGATCGAATGTGCCGTGGCCGGCCTGAGCGTTACCGAGATCGGCGTGGGCTCGCGCAGCCTGCCCCAGCCTCCCACACAGGATTTGAACGCCATCCTGGCCCAGATTGTGTCGTCCCTGTTCACCGAGATCGAGGCACGTGCCGCCTTCTGGCAGCGTACCCGGGTGGCGGTTGTGGCAGCCCCCATTTCCGCGGTCAGCCAGCCGACCAATCTTCCGGATGTCCAGCCGATGCTCGAAGCCTTCCGGCTTGCCTACTCGAACCTGCACGAAATCTGGTCGCTGGTTCTGCCGCCGCACTCGCTGGTCGGCTTGAAGCGCCTGTCCGTCACACCTGCCGATTCTTTCCTTATGCCGGATTCGCTGTGGGCGCGCATTGTCTACGATTTCCTGCTCGCTTTCCGCCTGCGTACGATCAATCGCGGCCACCTGCTGGGGGCCCTCACGCCGCTTTACCTTGCCTGGGTTGCGTCGCATGTCGTGCAAACCAGCTCCGGTCAAGACCCCGAGCAACACATTGAGGCTGTAGCCGCTGCATTTGAAGCCGACAAGCCTTATCTCGTTTCGCGCTGGCGTTGGCCCGACCGCTTCAATCCGTAAGTCCTCCCTGGCTCCCCGCCCTGCCAAATTTCCCGGCCAACAGACCAAGCCGCCCACCCAAGGAGTCCGCCATGACGATCTTCCAGCCAGATCCCTATTCCAGCCAGCCCGTGTACCCGGCCTACCCGGAGAACGCCTCCATCCTACACACCATGTCGGCCGCCCTGCACACCTCTGTGTCGAACGTCCTCGGGTTGCTCGTATCCATCCTGCCGGGCCTGCTTGCGTTCATCCTGGCTGTAGCGATCTTCACCGCGGTCGGCATGCTGCTCAGCTTCCTGCTGCGTAAGGCTCTGGCGGCGGCAAAATTCGACGAGCGGCTGGCGCGCAACCAATCCTCCGGCATCGCCGACTGGAGCCCGACCCACAGCCCCACCGCGCTGGCGGGCCGCATCGCGTTCTGGGGCTGCGTGGTTCTAGGCCTGGTCATCGGCATCCTCTCGATCAACGCCTCCTATGCCACGGGTTCCGCTTTGACTATGTCGCTGCTGCCCTATCTGACGCATGCAGTGGGGGCCGTTCTGCTGTTCTTTATTGGCAACCTTGTGGCGCGTTTTCTGGCCCGGACCGTGCTCATCGGAGCGGTTAACAACCAACTGCAGTACGCACGCTTTCTGTCGATGGGCGTCAAGTGGCTGGTTCTCGTGCTCACCGCTGCCATGGTGCTCGATCACCTGGGTATCGGCGGCACGGTGGTAGAGCTCGCCTTCGGCATTCTTTTCGGGGGCATCGTGCTTACGCTCTCGCTGGCGATCGGGCTCGGGTCGAGCGATCTGGTTTCTAGGTCTCTGCAGCGCAGCGAACTGGGTGAGCGCGGCGACGCGTTTGCGCGCGATCCCTTCGCCCCGCCCGCCACACCCACGGCCTCGGGCGAGAGTCTGCGTCACTTCTAGGCCCGCTATACTGGAGCTCGACCTCCACCCCAAGGACTTGCATGCAGCAGCAGGAAATTTACGCGCAGCTTACTTCCATCTTTCACGATGTGTTCGACGACGATACCCTTACGCTGACGCCCGATCTTACCGCCGCCAGTGTGCCCGAATGGGACTCGTTCAATCACATCAACCTGATCGTGGCGGTGGAAGCGCGTTTCAAGATCAAGTTCCAGACCGCGGAGCTTGAATCGATGAACACCGTAGGCCACCTTGTCGGGCTGATTGAGAAGAAAGTGGCCGCCGCAGGCCGTTGACCAGGGGGCTCTCGTGCATATCCATCCGCTGCGATACTTGGCTCGGGATCGCTCATGGTTTGAAGAACCAGAGATGCAACGGCAATCACAGATTTCTTCTGAATGACAGCAAAAGCTGGAGCCGGTCGCTGAGAGCTATGTTGCTTTGACCGAGTGCCATTATGGGACCGAATCCCGTTCGTAACTACACTCCCCCAAATGTGGGATCACGCCTGACTTAGGTTCTATGCGAAAGAGCCTTCGTGGAATATTCCCCGTGATATCACCTGAGCGATCCTCAATCTTGTCAGGCGAGCCTTGATGCCCGCCGGCAGAAAAGAGAATTTCCCCAATGCATGACCTGCTCGTAGCTGCTGCCTTCCTCCTGATGGTTATTCTTCCCTGCATCGTCACCATGGGTTCCGGCGCCACCGATGAAGGCGACGAAGGTTAGTCCGCTTTTACGCACCGTATATGCTTCGCAGCAGGGCCAGCGATTCTGGCGTGTCGATATCCAGTTCTCCGCGGGGAAGTTCGATGGCCCGCGCCCTTTGCAACAAGTCTCGCGCCCCCCGATCGCCCCGCAGCTCCATCAATCGCCCAAGTACCTCCTGCGGAAAGCAGGCCGGGATCCCGCGCCGGCCTGCATAGAGAGACGCCGTCACCTCTTGCCCCATCAGGCGCAGGAGATGCCCGGCTGTAACCGCCGGCTGATCGCACCCCAGCACCATCACGGCATCCGCCAGCCCGTGTACCGCGCCGACTCCCAGCCGGATCGAAGACGCCATGCCTTCGCTCCACGCTTCGTTGTGCAGCACAAGCGCGCTGCCGAGAGTGCAGGCCTGTTCAATCTCGGGGCCCCGGGCACCCAGCACGACAACAATGGGCGCACATCCAGCCTCGCCCGCCACCCGCACCGCACGCTCGAGCAGGCGCTCCTTGCCCAGCACAACCAA
This sequence comes from uncultured Granulicella sp., assembly GCA_964282835.1. Lineage (GTDB taxonomy): Bacteria > Acidobacteriota > Terriglobia > Terriglobales > Acidobacteriaceae > Edaphobacter. Next base: position 1,351,256 of record OZ196157.1, on the reverse strand, counting down.
CTGCTTTGCCTGGCCGAGACGGCTGGAGCTTCCCGCCGCAAGCACCACGGCTGCAACCTTCATCGTCCGCCCAGCGCGCAGGCGGCAAGGTAGCGCGAAGCTCCACCCTGCTCGATCTGGCGCGTTACCTCTGCCGGCGTAAGCCTCTTCCTGCTTCCGCCGCGGCCATGACATACCGCCTGAATCTCGGCCAGGATCGCCAGGGCAATGGCCTCGGGACCGTCGCCTCCAAGGTCCATGCCGACGGGTGCGAAGATCTGTTCGCAACAGGCTCCCACGCTAAGGCCCAGCATTTCCGCAGCCTCGCTGACGAGCAGGCTACTCCTGTGCCGGGCGCCCAGCAGGCCAAGGTAGCGAGGCTGCGCAGGCAGCATCGCCACCAGCAGCTTGCGATCCTGCTCGTAGCTGTGGGTCATCAAGACGACTGCGTCGTTCGGACGGACGTCAAGGTCGTCGCAGCCGCATACCCGCGCCGCGAGGGGAAAGCGCTCGGACCTGGCCAGCTGTGCCCGTCCGTCGGCTACCGTTACATCCCAGCCGAGCTCCGCGGCAAAAGTCACCAGCGGCCTGGCATCGTCACCCGCCCCCATCACGAACAACCGTTGCGGAGCCTCGAGAGATTCCACGAACCGGCCCTCGTACTCCTTGCCCGGCACCAGGGCTCGGGCGCAGGCGATCTTCTCGGCGCTCAGCCCGACGCTGGCAAAGACTACCTCGCCATGAGCATCCAGCACCAGGCGCCGCAGACCTCGTCCGCCGCCCGGCAGAAAGTGGATCACCCTGCTCGGCTGACCGCGCAGGGAGCTTTCGAGCGCCGCGATCAAGGCGTCGCTCTCGGCCGTCATGAGGGGTTCGAAAAGCAAGTCCAACGTACCTCCGCAGCCCAGGCCGAAGGGGATCTCCGCCGTGTCGTCGAAGACCATGGAGTAGCGTTCAACCCTGGCGCCCGCCCGCACCATCCACGCTGCCCGGCGCACTACTTCCGCTTCCAGGCATCCTCCGCTGATCGTGCCCGCGTAGCTGCCTGCGTCACTCCTGACCAGTACCCGCGCGCCCGGCCGCCGGTACGAAGAGCCTTCCGCGCGCACCAGCGTAATCAGCTCGCGCGCCTGCCCCTCTCGCCACATCTGCGCAATTTGACGGCGTTCCTTCATAATGCTTCCACCCGACTGCCACTTGTACCCATCAGATGCAGTTCTGTTCCCCTGGATTCTCTGCTAAACTAGGCCAGTCGAGTACGCGAGCCCAGGCTGAGACTTCCCTCCTCCAGCCATGTTCCGGGCGAGCATCGGCATTGCCCGGGTCAACCTCAGGGTCCATCTAGTAATCGGAATGTAGCGCAGCCTGGTAGCGCACCTGCTTCGGGAGCAGGGGGTCGAGAGTTCGAATCTCTCCATTCCGACCATTTCAGACTCGCGCTCTGCGTCAAGAGTTCGAATCTCTCCATTCCGACCATTTTCGACCTGCGACCCTCGCTTCTTTGTTGTCTTTCCGAAGGAATCTGCGGTTGCTGTTGCCTGTTCTCGATACAACGGCTGGCTCCGCGGAAACGAACCCTTTCACGCAGACCTTGCCCTCGCCTCACATTAGAACTTCATAGTCTCCCATCTTCCGCCCTGGCCTCCGGCTTGCATGCTCCCGTGCAGCCGAGTCCGGCGGCCCTCTCTGGTTGCCCGGCCTCGAAACCCTGCACTACTTTCGAGGAGTTTCGCCGCCAATGGTTCCTCACCGGACGCCTTGCCTCGCCCTGTCTCGCCTTATACTTCGCTTCGTCTCAGTCGTGGCGTGTCTCGCGGCCGCGAGCCTTGCGCCAGCAAGCGTCCACGCTCAAGCGTTTTCGCTCTCCGCCGACGCCTCCTCAATCCCCATCCGCACCACCCTGCACCTGGCTGCAACGGCGGGCGCAGGAGCTACCGGCACGGTCACTTTCTTCGATGGGCGCTCCCCGCTGGCCACCGTTCCGCTCTCCGCGCAGGGCACCGCCATCTATGCGACGGCCATCCTGGGCTCCGGCATCCACTCGCTCGGCGCAGTCTACTGGGGCGATTCTTCGCACACGCCCACCTTTGCCCTGACCAATCCAGTCTCGGTCACGACCGTTCTCCCACCAGCTTTCACGTTGTCGTCCAATCAAGCCTCGGTCTACACAGGCCAGCCGCTTACCTTGTCCGCGCACGGTCTGCCGCCGGACGCTACCGGCACACTCACCCTGCTCGACGCCGGCGTACCCATAGCCAGCACGACGATCAGCCGCACCTCCGCGCCGTCCTATCTCTCACTCGGCGACGACATCCCCGGGGGCGCAACGCTGGCCCAGACTGCCCTCTCCTTCCCTTCCCTGCTTGCCTCCGAACACAGCTTTTCGCTTACGGGCAGTGCCGTCACCGGGCAGACCACCTGCGATGTCATCGCGCAGCAAATCGTGCACGGCCAGGTCGACTTCACCCAGGCCGGCGCGCCGCTCACCAGCCTCCTATCCGGCCTCAACGACACCTCCGACCCTGCCATCGAGCCCACCTTCCAGCTCTGCCATATGGCCGCGCTTGCCTGGCTCGGAGTACCGCGCGAGTTCAAGGTGCTGCCCGGCGACCCGGGCGCCACCGTGCTCTCGGGCAACTGGACAGCCGTCACCGATCCAGCCGATGTCTCGGGCAACAATTACGGGACGCTCTACTCCCGCAGTCCCGGGACGGTACAGTTTGCCCTCACGACCACGGGCGCTCCGCTCTATCTCTGGTATTTACTCGATCAATCCATCGCATCCGCCTTCACCCTCAGCGTCGATGGAGTGCCCGACTCCGCCACCTATAATTCGCAGCCCGCAAACGGAATCAACACTGCAATCGGCATCGGCTTTGCCCTGCTCCGCATCCCGGTCGCGCCCGGGCCGCACGTCGTCCAGATCACTCTGCAGAGTGGCAACCTGGGCATTCTTGCGCTCGGGACACCGCCTTCGGCCGCCGATGGCAGCCTGCATCCCACCGTGCTCGCTGCGGAGCTACCGGCTGAAAACCAGGCGAACCCGCGCGATCCTCCCGCAGTCTCCGGCCGTTTCGCCTCCGACATCAAGGACGACGTGGCCCTGCTCGCCGCTGACGGGCTCGACCTGCGCCTGGTCGCTCTGCACAACTACATGTTCGGCGATCCGCTGGCCATGAGCGACGCCGTTCATCCGAACGCGCTCGGCCACACCCAGCTCGCCGCCGCTTTCGACGCGCTCCTGCCTGGCGTCAGCGCATCCTCGATCACCACCTTCCAGCCCACCACACCGGCCATCGCCGCTACGCTGCAGCAACCCGGCGCGCGCCAACTTACCGCCGCCTATTCCGGCAACGCGGTTTATGCGGCGGCCATTTCCGAGCCGCTCACCCAGACTGTAAGCGACGCTTCCACCTCCATCACGCTCTCGGTCCCATCGCTGCAGATACCCTTTGACGGCCCTGTCATCCTCACCGCCAGCGTTTTGCCCGCGTCGTCTGTCGGCTACGTTAACTTTTTTGCGAACGGCTCGTTGCTTGGCTACGGGGTCGTCACCGACGGCATCGCCAGCTACCACTGCGCGCTCGCCACAGGCCGCTGGGTACTTACTGCGGCCTTTGTGCCCTATGCAGGCCAGCAACCCTCCACCAGTGCCCCGATCACGCTCACCGTTGCCCGACGGCCCGCGTCCTTCAGCTTCAGCGCCCAGGCACAAGGGGTTCCCGGGGCTTCCACTTCCGGCATCCTCAGCGCCTATGTCGATCCTGTCGCCGCAACCGGCAGCGTCACCTTTACCGACGCGCAGACCGGCTTGCTCGCGACGGTTCCTGTGCTTGATGGCACGGCTTTCCTTGCCGTGGCCGATCTAACGCCAGGCACCCATACCTACACGGCAGCGTACTCGGGCGACGCCGTCTTCGCTCCCGCCTCAAGCCCTCCGGCGGTGCTGACCGTGGCTCCGCTCGCTACCTCGCTGCTGGCCACACTCACCTCCATGGCCACTACGTTCGGCGGTCCCACAAGCATTCACGTAGACGTCCTCGCGCCCGCCGTGCCGCTCGTGCCGTTCACCCCGTCTGCTTTTCCGCCGGAGCTCAACGCGACCACTGTTTTCATGGGCGATTCCATCACCAACTGGTGGCCTCTGCTGCTGCACAACCACGGCATCGCCGGGCAGACCACAACCCAGATGCTCGCCCGCTTTGCCGGCAACGTGCTCAACCAGGGCTTTGAGCGCGTGGTCATCCTGGGCGGCGCCAACGATATTCTGCAGGGCGTCGACCCCGCCGTCACCCTGGCCAACCTCTCCGCCATGGCGGCTCAGGCTGCGGCCGCCGGCGTTCGTCCCATCCTCGCCACCCTGACCCCCGCCTTCATTCCGGCGAACGATCTCAGCCTGCAGATTTCCAGCCTCAACGCCGCAATCCGCACCCTCGCGGCGCAGAGCGGCTACATCCTGCTCGATTACTACCCGGCGCTGGCCCAGCATCCCGAGCTTTTGCTCGATGGTCTGCATCCCAATCCCGGCGGCTACACCCGCATGGAAACCGTGCTCGCCCAGACTCTCATTCCCGGTACCGGTTCGGTCACGCTCAACGACGGGACCATGGCCACCCTCTCCGCCACCGGCACCGCTACGCTGAGCTCGAACGCCGTACCGGCCGGGCCGCAGCAGCTTACGGTCCGCTACGCCGGCAATGCCAGCCTGCAGGCCGCGTCCGCCACGCTCCAGATCACCCTAGCCGAAGCAACCAGCAGCACCACGCTCCACGCGCAACCGCTCGCGGCGTACGCAGGCAATGCCGTTGCCTTTACCGCAACCGTTACGAACACGACGCCTGCCACCCCGACCGGCCCGGTAAGCTTTCTGGATAACGGCAACCCCGCAGGCTCCGCGTCGTTGAACGCACAGGGCATAGCGACGTTCACGGCCTCGAACCTTGCCCCAGGCCCGCACCGCTTCACCGCGAGCTATGCGGGCGACAGCAACTTCACACCATCGACCAGCCCCGCCGCGAATCTCACCAGTCCCTTCACCAACACCACGCTGGCCCTGTCCGCGCCGGCCCCGACCGCCGTCGCCGGGACCGCCCTTACCCTTACCGCCGCGCTCACGCCCGCAACCGCCACCGGATCGATCACGCTCCTCGACGGCAACGCCGTGCTGGCGCAGATTCCCCTCACAGCCGGCCAGGCCAGCTACACCACCTCAAGCCTCGCACTGGGAGCTCACGCCCTTACCGCCGTCTACGCGGGCGACGCCGACGACAGCATCGCCAGCAGCCCGGTGCTCGCCCTCACGATCGTCCCGAGCCCCACCACGCTTGTCCTGGCACCGCTCGCCTCCGCCCAGCCCGTCGGTTCGCCGACCCGCCTCACCGCTTCCGTCACCCCTATTACCGCCTCCGGGCCCGTCACGTTTCAGGACACCTACACCGCTCCCAACCAGACCCAGGCCGTCGTTCAGGCTCTCGGCCAGGGTACCCTGGCCGCAGGCTCGGCAACGATTACCCTGCCAAGCTTGCCGGTCGGCGTCCACGTCCTTTCCGCAGCTTACGCCGGCGACACCAACGACCTGGCTTCCACTTCCTCTGCCCAGACCATCACCATCACACCCCTGCCCTCCACCACAACCCTGACCAGCCCGCAAACCACCGTCGCGTACGCTACGCCCGCCACCTTCAATGTCGTCGTCACCCCCGCGGCAGTCGGCGGCGTCATCACTCTGCGCGATGGCAACGGAGCCGTCCTGGCCCAATCTTCCCTGGCCAACGGGGCCGTCACTTTCACCCTCGCCAACCTGTCGGTCGGGCTGCACACCCTTACCGCGGCCTACGCCGGAGACACCAACGACCAGGCCTCCACCAGCGCCGGACTCTCTATAACAGTGAGCCCCGCACCCACAAGCCTGACCCTGGCCCCGCTGTCGGCCATCCTCGCCGCCGGCTCACCCATCTCCTTGAACGCAGCCGTCGCGCCGTCTACGGCTAGCGGAACCCTTACGTTTCGCGACGCGGCAAGCGGCACACTCGGCCAGGCGGCCGTGACGAACGGCACGGCCACCCTGACGCTTCCCTCGCTGCCGCCAGGCACCTACAGCATCACGGCCATCTACCAGGGCGACGCCCTCGACGCGCCATCCCTCTCGAATACCATCACCACGCAGATCGTTCTCACGCCAACCACCACAACTCTTCTGCCGGTGCCGGACAAGCTCGCCTACAACAAGCCCCTCACCCTGACCGCGTCGACCAGTCCTACGCCGGCCTCAGGCTCGCTGAGCTTTTTGGACAACGGCTCTCCACTCGGTTCGGCGATCCTTGTCAACGGCGCAGCCACCCTGCAAATCCCGGCGCTCTCGATCGGCACCCACTCGCTCTACGCCAGCTTTGCCGGCAACTCGCTGCTCGCCGCTTCGATCTCAGCCTCAGCCCTCACCAGGATCGCTTCGGACGCCACGGTGACGACCCTCTCTCTCGCCCAGCTCAACGTCGTCGTGGGTTCCCCCATCACCTTCAACGTGCAGGTGAACTCCACAACAGCCCAGGCACCCACGGGCACGGTCGCCATCCGCTCCGGCTCGTCCATCCTGGCCAGCGGTACGCTCAGCCACGCGCAGGGCGGTACTTCCTACGCGACCCTCATTGCAGACTCCAGCCTGCTTGCCCCGGGCAGCTTTCCCGTGGCCGCTTTCTACGCGGGCGACGCAGCCGACAGCCCGTCCGACTCCTCGGCCGTGGCAGCGGCATTTACGATTATGCGCGTTCCCACCGGGCTTACGCTCCAGGCTGCGGCGACCCTTCTTCCCGCCCAGGCACCCACGCAGATCGTCGCCACGGTCACCAGCGCCGCGCCCAGGCAGCACCAGACCCCGACCGGCACCGTCACGTTCCTGCTCAACGGCACCGCGATCGCCTCCGCTCCGGTCGATGCGTCGGGCACCGCCGCCATCACCCTGCCCGGCCAGCCGGTCGGGACCTACACCCTTACGGCGCTCTATAACCCCACGGGCGTCTTCGCTTCGTCGACCGCCGCGGCCGACACCCTCACCTTTACCCCGCCCTTGAGCCTGTCGCTCCTTCATCCCAGCCTCGCGATGACGCCCAACTCCTCCGCCCTGGCTACCCTGGTCATTACGCCGCTTTCCGGCTTTTCCGGGGCCATCGCTTCGGCATGCACCAGCTCCGTGCCGTTTCTGCTGTGCTCGGTCGAAAGCCCGGCCACGCTTGCCGGCCCCGCCGACGCCACCATCCACCTTGCGGTCTCCACCGCGACAGCACAGCGCACGCCAGGCGCGGTCAATGCCCTCGCCTATGCCGCCCTTCTGCTGCTGCCGCTTACCCGGCGCTTGCGGAAGCTGAGTCCAGCTGCCGTCGTCATCCTGCTTGCAGGCCTGGCCTCCACCCTCACGGGCTGCGTCAACGGGGGCGACTTCGGTGCCATTCCCAGCGGCCCGCAGGTCGTCACCATTACCGTCACCGCCAACCAGACCCCGGCGCAGATTCCCCTGACGATCCAGGTAAACGATTAGATGGTCAGCTGGTGGTGTGAAGAACAGACAACAGCACAGGCAACCGCAGATTCCTGCAGGAATGACAACAAGAAGGTCGCGTACTTTATACCTCCGGCGAATCCGGTCGAATAAGATGAGCCCATGCCCGTCGGCAAACTGATCCTCGAGCTTTCCATCCCTCACGCCCAGTCCCTCAAGGATCGCCGCCAGGTTCTGCGCTCGCTCAAAGCCAAACTCGCCCACGGCTTCAACGCCTCCATCGCCGAGCTTAACGAAGGCGGCACGGTGTGGAACCAGGCCACCGTCGGCTGCGCGGTCATCTCGGGCTCGACCGAGGCCGTGCAGAAGTCGCTCGAAGCGCTCGACAACGCCGCCAACCGCATCGCCCTGGGCCTCGGGGCGGAGATTGCCGATTCGTTCGCGGAAATACTGGACTGATTCCTGCCTGCTATCCTTAATACAGGTCCTGACCACCATGCCCGAACCACGCGCCCGCATCTACCACCGCAATCGAGTCGCCCACTCCTTCTCTGAAGAGATCGGGGCGATGCTCGAAGGCGAGCTTTCCGACCCACGCATCTTTCCCTCGGTCGTCACCGAAGTCGTGCTTGCCCCCGGCGCCAAGTCGGCCCGGGTGTTCATTGCGGTGCACGGCAACGAAGAAGAGGAAGTTTCCACCCTGGACGCGCTGACCCAGGCCCGCGGCTTCATCCGCGCGCAAATCCGCGACCGCATGGGCGTGCGCCATGTGCCCGAGCTGAACTTCGCCATCGACCGCTCGGAAAAGATGACCGGCCGCATGGACGAGCTGCTTGGCCGCATGCGCAAACGCGAGGCCAAGCGCGCTCAGGCCTCCGAGCCTCCGCCCGCCTCCTAGCCGACTGTCCCGACAAAGGCTGTACGCGGTCCCCGAAGCCCATCTCTGCTACCCTTATCTCGCCAGACCCGAACCTGCGCGTGATTACGTCTCCCCAACCCGCGCCGTCCGGCGAAGCGCATCCTACGCCCGCGCCCCGGCCCCTGCTCACCCGCTGGGCGCAGACCATCCGGCAGAATCCGAACTTCGCCAATCCCGGCGAGTTCGTCGTGCTCATCCTCGTCGGCTGCTTTCTCCTACTTTACGGTCTGGCGCCGCATGTCGGGGGCGATCAACTCGGCCTGGTCGGGGCCGATGAGCCACGCTACGCCCAGGTGGCTCGCGAGATGCTCGCCGCGCACGACCAGACCTGCAACGCGCTGCACACCGATATGGTGCCGACCGGCCTGAACGCCGGCGCCTTCCAGCGATCGTACCAATGCCTGATGGCGGGCACCGTCACGCCCATCCTTTACAACAAGCCGTGGCTTGAAAAGCCCGCCCTCTACTACTGGCGTGCGGAAAGCGCCTTCCGCGAGTTCGGCGTCTCCGACTGGTCTGCCCGTCTTCCTTCCTCGTACGCTACGGGCTTCCTGGTCCTGCTCATCTTTCTCCACATGCGCCGTTTTCGGCCCGGCGGGCATCTTGAAGCGGCTCTCATCACCTTGTCCTCGATCGCCGTTTTTGCCTTCGCCCGCGGCGCTTCGACCGATATGCAGCTGGCCGCGCCGTTCTGCATCGGCATGCTCGGCTGGTACGCCTGGTACGAAACCGGCAAGAAGTTCTGGCTCTTTGATCTCTACTTCTTCGGTGCCGCCGCCACCCTGGCCAAAGGTCCTGTCGCTCCCTTTCTCGCGCTTGCTATCATCGGCTGCTTCGTCGCGCTGCGCCGCGAGTGGACGCTTTTCCGCCGCACCATCTGGTGGCCCGGCATCACGCTCTACCTGGTGATGGTGCTGCCCTGGTTCATCGCCGTACAACGCCGCAATCCCACCTTCTCCCGCCAATTCTTTCTCGAACACAATCTCGAGCGCTTCGCCACCAACCGCTACCAGCACCACCAGCCCCTGTTCTACTATGTCATCGTCCTGATTGTCGGGCTGATGCCGTGGACCATCCTGGCCCTGCGCGCTCTGGTCGACGGCATCCAGATTGCCGCCGCCGAGTGGCGCGTCCGCCGAAAATCCATCCATTACCTGGGCCATGGGCGAGCCGGCGACGCCTTTCCCGAGTTCCTCGTCCTGTGGGCGCTTTTCCCTATCCTCTTCTTTACCCTTTCCACCTCCAAGCTGCCCGGCTACATCCTGCCGTCGATTCCGCCCCTTACCATCCTTACCGGCGATTATCTGCATCGCACCCGGCGCGGCGGACTGCCTCGCTGGCTCCGCTGGGCCCACGCCTCGACCTGCGCCGTGCTGGTCTTCGTCCTCACGCTTGCCCCACAGCACATGAAGTACGAAACCCTCGTCCCCTCGGCCGGCTGGCTGCTCATCGCCGCCTCCGCAGCCGTCGTCACGGCAATGATCGTAGCCTTCACCATGCGCCGCTTCGGCAACCGCCAGGTGCTCAACATCAGCCTGGTCCCGGTGGTGTGCATGCTCATCTTTCTGCTCGGCTTCCACGGCCGCGAACTCGACCTCAACTACTCCGCCCGGCCGCTGGCTCAGCAGATCGCCCAGTTGGCACCGCAGACGCACGAAATCCGTACCGAAGGCGTCAAGCGCGACATGGATTACGGCCTCGCTTTTTACCGCAATCAGCCCATCCTGCACTACAGCAACGAGGGTGTGCCCGAAGCCGAACACATCCTCATCCTCAAGTCCGGCGATGACCAGACGCTCGATCAATATCTCCGGGGGCGCATCTACGAACCCCTCTTCCTCTATGAAACCCAGGGCCTCGCCGTCTACAAGGTCTATCGCAAACCCTAGCCTCACGCTGCACTTACTGCACCTCCCTGCCTCTCACTGCCCTTGACCATTTGACCACTTGACCCTTTGACCAGTCCGCAACAACTCGAAATCCTCGATCTTCGCCACTTCAATGCGCGTCAGCTTCGCCCCCTGCTTACGGAGGAGGCTGCGGTCTGGCAAAAGCGCCTGCGCTGGGATTACCGCACCTCGACCGACCTGCTGCTGCAATATCTCGATAACCGCATTCTGCCCGGTTTCGTTGCGCTGGCGCGTGGCAAGATCGTCGGCTACACCTTCTGCGTCTACGAGGGAGCGAAGGCTGTTATCGGTGATCTTTACGCCTCGCTTTCCGCGCCGGATCGCCACGACATCACCCAGACCCTGACCCGTCACCTGCTCGAAACCCTGCAATACTCCCCGGACATCGACCGCATTGAAGCCCAGTTGCTGCTCTTCGATGCCGGCGCCCTGCCGCCGCTGTTTCCCCGCTTTCAGGTTTTTCCACGGCTCTTTTTAGAGAAAGATCTGCCCCGCGACCTTTCCACCCTGCGCCTCTCGCTTGCGCCCCAGCAGTTTCAGGCGGAAGTCGAGCTACGCCGCTGGCAGCCCAGCTTCTACAATCCTACCGGCGAGTTGATCCACCAGGCATACGCCGGCCACATCGATTCGCAGATTAACGACCAGTACCGTACCCTTGCCGGCTCCCTGCGCTTCCTGCACAACGTGGTCCGCTTCCCAGGCTGCGGCACCTTCGACGCCGATTCCTCGTTCGTCCTGATCGACAAGGCCGGCCGGGGTGCCAACACGCTTGCCGCCGTGCTGCTCTGCTCCAAGGTTGCCCCGGATACTGCGCACATCACTCAGCTCTGCGTAGGCCCTGCCTACCGCGGGCGCAGCCTTGGTCGCCAGCTTTTGCGCCATATCCTCTATCAGCTTCCCAGCCGCAACTATCGCGCCCTCACTCTTACCGTGACCGAAGCCAACACGTCTGCGCTGCAGCTCTACACGTCAGCCGGCTTCCATCTGCGCCACCGCTTCGAAGCTCTGGTCCACGACAAACCGCCGCGCACGATCGCGCCGCCCAGGCCGATCTTCTAAGCTCCGGCTGCCGTTCCTTATTGTCATTCCCGAAGGGAATCTGCGGTTGCTTTTGCCTGTAGCAGCTATCAGTCGCGCCTTCAGCGCTACGGCTCCCGGGTGGCCGTGCACCCAGGCCTGCGGCCTGGGCTGGCATAAGCCGGGCCTTCAGTCCTGAAAGCAAATACACCCTGACAGCTTTTGTTGGCTTCCTTACTCCACATGGTAATTTGGCGCTTCGCGCGTAATCACGACGTCGTGGACGTGGCTTTCCTTCAAGCCGGCGTTTGAAATCCTGACGAAGCGCGCGTTTGCCTGCAGCTCTTCGATCGACCCACAACCCAGATATCCCATGCCCGACCGCAGCCCACCTACCAGCTGGTACACCATCGACTCCAACGGGCCGCGATGCGGTACACGCCCTTCGATCCCTTCCGGCACAAACTTCGCCAGACGGTTCGGGCCTGTGCCTTCCCGCGCGGTAAGGTTCGGCCGTTCGCCCACAGAAAACTCGTTCATATCCTCCTGGCCCTGGAAGTACCGCTCGCCCGAGCCCTGCGCCATGGCGCTCAACGAACCCATGCCGCGATACGCCTTGAACGACCGTCCTTGGTACAGGATCGTTTCGCCCGGTGACTCGTCCACACCCGCAAACAGCGACCCCATCATCACCACGCTTGCGCCCGCCGCAATCGCCTTCGTCACGTCGCCCGAGTACTTGATGCCGCCATCGGCAATCACCGGCACCCCACGTTCCCTGGCCGCGCGATAGGCCTCCGAGATCGCCGTAATCTGCGGCATGCCCGCGCCTGTCACCATGCGCGTCGTGCAGATCGATCCAGGGCCGATGCCCACCTTGATCGCATCGGCGCCGGCATCGATTAGCGCGAGCGCTCCATCGTAAGTAGCCACGTTGCCGGCCAGCAGGCACACTGCGGGGAAACGCGTTTTCACCTCCCGCACCGCCTCGAGCACACGGCTCGAGTGCCCATGCGCGGAGTCGATGGCCAACGCATCTACGCGCATTTCCACCAGCGCCGCCGCACGCTCGAGAAAGTCGCCCGTGGCACCGATCGCTCCCGCCACCCGCAGCCTGCCCTGCTCATCCTTGCAGGCCTGCGGATACTTGAGCTTCTTCTGGATATCCTTGACGGTAATCAGCCCCTTCAGCTCGTAGTCGTCATTCACGACAAGCAGCTTTTCTACCCGATGCTGGTGCAGAATCTGCTCTGCCTGCTCGAGCGTCGTACCCACGGGCACCGTGATCAGATTAGTCTTGGTCATTACGGAGTCGATCGTCAGATCGGTGCGCGAAACGAAGCGCAAGTCGCGGTTGGTCAGGATGCCGACCAGCTTCTTGTCTTTAGTCACGGGCACACCGCTGATCTTGTAGCGCCGCATAACATCGAGCGCCGCGCCAATGGTCTCGTCCGGCGAAATCGTGACCGGGTCCACAATCATGCCCGATTCCGACCGCTTTACCTTGTCGATCTCACCCGCCTGCTGCGCAATCGAGAGATTGCGATGCACGACCCCCATGCCGCCCTGCTGCGCCATTGCAATCGCCAGCCGGCTTTCGGTCACCGTATCCATGGCCGCGGACATCAACGGCACGTTGAGCGTGATCTTCGCGGTCAGCCGCGTCTGTGTGCTCACCTGGGTCGGGACCACATCGCTATAGGCGGGAACCAGCAGCACATCGTCGAAAGTCAAAGCTTCCGGAACAGGGGTAACAATCATCGCACTCTCTTCCCGAGGCTCATCGCACAGTCAAAGGCCCCGTAGGTTTCACCGATTGTACCCCCGCCCGGCGAATTGCCTGCAAAGCCCGTCCTTTCGCTTTCCGGCTGCCGCGCCATGCGAAACGTGCTCTCAATCTTCCGGCGCGACCTACAATCGATCTAGGGCGCCCATCCACCATCGCGCCGCACGAGTCTCCCATTGAAAAGCAGATCCCTCTTCAAATCCCGCCACAACGTCAACCTGTGGATCGTTCCGCTCAGGATGTCGCTCGCCGCCCTCGGCCTTTTCGCGCTGACCATGCTGCCCGACATGCTCGCGGCCTACCACTACATCCACCTGCCCGACTGGTTTTCGATGGGCGGCATCGACGATGCACGTGCCATCCTCGCGGCCATGCTTGGCTGCGTCTCGACCGTGCTCGCGCTCATCTTTTCAGTCGCGCTGCTCGTGCTGTCGATGGTTGCCAACCTGTTCGGCCCGCGCCTGCTCTATCGCTTCGTCCAGGATTGGGTCACCCAGGCCTGCATCGGCCTCTTTATGGGCGCGTTTATCTACGTTTTCCTCTGCTTTTTGGTCACCCACAAGGACGAGCACTCGGAGTTCATTCCCCAGGTTTCGCTGATCACCTCCTGGTTTCTGGTGCTCGGGGCCTTCGGGTTTCTTGTCTTCTACAGCCACCGCGTCGCCATCCTGATCCAGAACCCCGACGCCATCGGCCGCATCGTGCACGATATCCGCGTAGTCGCCGAGCGTCCACTGCCAGTACCAATCGTACCGGGCTCCGAGCAGGACGCCCGCGACCTCGCCCGTCTGGCAGCCCACGTTGGCACCAGCGCGCCGATCCTCGCCACGCACTCCGGCTATCTGCAGCTGATCGATCATCAGGGCATCCTGGAGGCCGCCGCCCAGGCCAACGCGCTTGTCGTCATGCCGAAACGTCCCGGTCAGTTCGTTTTTCAGGGTGAGCCGCTCGCCAACGTTTCTCCGCTTCAGGTTGTGCCCGCGCTTACGCCCCTCCTGCAGGCCAGCGTTTCACTAGGACACCATCGTGTGCTTGCCCAAGACGTGGAATTCGGCCTGGCCCAGATCGTCGAAATCGCCATTCGTGCCCTCTCCCCGGCTATCAACGACACCTTTACCGGCGTAGCGTCGGTCGATCTGCTCGGCGAATCGCTCATCATCATTGCCGCCGCCACCCGCGCCGACGACGGACGCTGGCATGACCCAGGCAACGTCCTCCGGCTGCAGGTTCGGCCACTTCCATTCGATCGCTTGATCCGCCAAGCTTTCGATCAGATCCGTCAGGCTGCCGCCGCCACCCCTGCCGTTTCTCTGCGCCTGCTGGACACGCTTGGCCGGCTCGCGCCGCACGCTCAAACCGCCGCCGATCGCGCAGCCTTGATCGAACAGGCCGATGCTGTCTGGGAAACCGCCACGTCGACCAGCCCGGTCGATCTTGATCGCCGCGATCTGCATGCTGCCTGGCAAAAGGCAAGCGGCCTCCTGTCTGACCGGTCTCTTGATTCCACGACTCTATAAGCGTATATTCAGGGCTGCAGACGAATCCGTTCTGCCGCAGAGTAGTCGCCGTGAGCAAACCGGCAAGCCGTGGCGGAAGAGACGAGTGGGCCAAAGCCCACTTTTTTGCGCTCTAAAGGCGAATCCGCAGCAAACCAAATGGCCTTGCAACTCGACACAATTCGCGCCACTGCAGACCGCGTCGCGGCCTCGCACCACCTCGACATCGTCGACCTCGAGTTCTCGGGGGGTGCCAAATTCCGCACCCTGCGGATTTTCATCGAGAAGGACGCCGAGACGCGCGCCCGTCTGGCTGAGATCGCGGAGTCCGCCGAAGCCGGCGAGCCTCTCGATCCCACCGAGCCGCTGCCCGCTTTGCCGTCCGGCGTACCCGTCGCGCTGCTTTCCTTTACCACCCACGAGGACTGCGAAGCCTTTACCCGCGACTTCGGCACGCTGCTCGACGTCGAAGACCTGATCCCAGGGGCCGAGTACACGCTTGAAGTTTCGTCTCCCGGGCTCGACCGCAAGCTGTCGCGGCCGGCCGACTTCGCCCGCTTCGTCGGCTCACTCGTCAAGGTGCAGACCTTTACGCCTGTCGAGCAAAATCGCCACTTTCAGGGTCGTCTCACAGCTTTTGAAAGCGATGTCATCACCCTTGATCCGGCAGCCGTCAAACAGAAGAGCAAAGGCAAGAAGGCGCCGGCGGCCGAGCCAGTCCGGATCCCCTTGGCCAACATAGAAAAAGCCACCCTCATCCCTGAAATCTAACTGCTTTCCAACTGCATCGCCCTGCCTTTACTGCACTTCACTGTTTCTCAAGGACCCACCCATGGCAAGCCCGTTGTACCAATCGATCGAACTGCTAAGCCGCGAAAAAGGCATTGAACCCGCCGTCGTCGTCTCCGCGATTGAAGACGCGATCGCCCTTGCCACGCGCAAGTATTACAAGACCACAGAAAACATGCGCGCCGAGATGAACAAGGACACAGGCGAGATTCAGGCGTACGTCTTCAAAACTGTGGTCGAAACGCCCGAAAGCATTACCGATGAGGCCAACGAGCTTTCCCTCGAAGCCGCCCGCGCGCTTGCGCCCGAGGTTGAAATCGGCGGCGAACTCCGCTTCTACAAGGACACCTCGCCGCTCGGCCGCATCGCCGCCCAGATGGCCAAGCAGGTCATCTTTCAGAAAGTGCGCGAAGCCGAGCGCGACACCGTCTTTAACGAGTACAACCACCGTGCGGGCGAGGTGCTGAACGCGATCGTCAAGCGCCTTGAACCGATGGACGTCATCTTCGATCTAGGCAAGGCCGAAGCCCGCATGCCCAAGCGCGAACAGTCCCGCCTCGAGCAGTTTGCCGTCGGCGAACGAGTTCGGGTTGTGCTTTTAAGAGTCGACCGCGCCGCCAAGGGCCCGCAGGTGATCGTTTCGCGCGCCGCGCCCGCGCTGGTTCAAAACCTGTTTCAGTCTGAAGTTCCTGAAATCTACGACGGCACGGTTTCCATAAGGGCGATCGCACGGGAAGCCGGCGAGCGCACCAAGATCGCCGTCATGAGCCGCGACAAGGATGTCGATCCGGTCGGCGCCTGCGTCGGCATGAAGGGCATGCGCGTGCAGTCGATCATCCGCGAGCTGCGCGGCGAAAAGATTGACATCATCGAGTATTCGGAAGAGATCACGACCTTTGCCGAAAAAGCGCTGCAGCCCGCCAAGGTCTCCCGCGTCTCCATCACCGATCTCGACGAGAAGCAGATCGAAGTGATCGTGGACGATACCCAGCTTTCCCTTGCCATCGGCAAAAAGGGCCAGAATGTTCGTCTGGCCGCCAAGCTTCTTAATTGGAAGATCGACATCAAATCCGAGGAAGAGAAGCGCCAGGAAGTCGAGCAGCAGATGCAGGCTCTGACCGGGGGTCCGTCGACCCCGATCGAGCAGGTGACCGAGCTGGGCGAAACCATTCTTGAAAAGCTGATCGCCGCAGGTATTACCACGGTCGAAGAAGTTGCCGATATGACGGCCGAAGAACTTGCCGAAGTGCCCGGCATCGGCGAAAAGTCGATCGACAAGATTACCGTCGCCGTGCGTCACTATTTCGGCCAGTACGAAGAGGGCGAACCACGCCCCGGCCCCGCAGCCATTCCAGGCGAAGACGTCACCAGCGACGTTCTCGACACCCCAACCGACACCCCGGAGACCACATCCATGGCTAAGACGCCTGAAGAAATCCTCGCCGAAGCAGCCGCCCTGGGCGAGCCGCCCGTCGAACTCGACGACCTTTCCACCGAAGACCTTGCCGCCGCCGAGGAAGAGGAATCCGCCTCCGACGCGAACGACGACGCCGACCGGCGTGAAGAGCGGATTGAAATGGATAACGACAGCATCGACACGCTTGTCGACGATAGCCAGGAGTTTTCCGACGAGGGCATCTCCGATGAAGGCCACCAGCGTGATTAGCGCGGCCCTCCACTCAGGTGATTGCAGAGCGCTTTTTCGTTGTCATTCCGCGGCGCAGCGGAGGAATCTGCTTCTCGCACTTTCTACAACAAATTCACACTTTTCAGCCATAATGAATACAACAAGACTTCCACTTCGAACGAGGCTCGTATGAACGGCTAAGCGGCGCAGGGAAGCTACAAAGGGACGGATGAGCAAAGTAAGAATCAATGATCTGGCACGTGAACTGGAAGTGAAAAGCAGGCCCATTCTCGATGCGCTTGAGGCCATCGGGGTTTCGGGAAAGACGCACTCCAGCTCCATTGAGGCCGACCAGGCCGAGAAGGTCCGCGCGTACTTCGCCGGCGACCGCAGCCAAACTACGTCCCGCTCTGGCTCTCCTGCGGCCGCGGCTCGCGCCAAGTTCGACCTCTCGAATGTGTCGAAGCCGGGTGACGCCATGCGCGCCATTTTGGAACGCAAAAAAGCCGAGGAGGCTGCGCGTAACGCTCCGCCGCAACGCGCCGTCTCCGTTGCCCCGCAGGTCGCCGCTCCGGTCCAGACCGCGCCGGTTGTCGCGCGTCCTCCGCTCCCCGCGGCCCCGCAGGCCGCCGCTGTTCCGCCAGCCCAGCCAGCCCAGCCAATCCCCGTGGCGCAGCAAGCGCCGGTTGAGACACAGGAGCAGCCCGCTGCCGTACCAGCGGCGAAAGCGCCCGTGCCTGTCGCGGCCGAGGCTGCTCCGAGCGAGTCCGTCTCCGGTTCGTCGGCCAGCCAGGCGCCCGTCCCACCCCCTGCAAGGCAGCAGCAAGCCAGCCAGCAGGAAGCCAACCCAAGCGCGGCTCCCAGCGCTCAGCCCGCGCCCGTGCGGCCCGCAGCTGCCGTTCCGGCAGCCCCGGCGCGTCCTCAGGCGTCCGCACCAGCAACGTCTTCAGCCCCGGCGAGCTCGCCCCGCTCTTCGGCACCAAGCGCCCCGGCACCCCGCCGCGTAGTCCCCCTGCCCAACCAGGGTGCGCGTATCGTGGCGCCGCCGCCTGCTGCCGCAGCGATCAACAGCCGTCCGCCGTCGGGTCCGATTGTTGTCGCTCGGGCTCCCTCCGCGCCTGCCACCCCACTTCCTCCGGGTGCCCGCGCTCCCGGGTCTCAGCCTACGGCACCGGCCGTTCTGGGCCGCGCCCCCAGCCCGGCACCTGTCGTCGTGGCCGCTCCGCCGAAGCCGGCCGCAGTGCCTGCTCCGCCCGCACCGGTAGCCGAAGCTGCTGCCGAGCAGCCCGTCGCGGCTGCACCGGAGCCCGTGGCCGCACCCGCGCCGGCCCCGCGTCGCGTTATCATGCCCCAGACCGGTCCGCGGCCCATCTACACTGCGCCTGCACCAGCACCCGGTGCGCCGCCGCGCCGACCCATCTTCACCCGTCCCGGCTTTACTCCGAACAACGGGCCCGGCGGGCGTCCGCCCATGGGCAGCGGCCCGGGTGCACCTGGCGGTCCCGGCATGGCACCCGGCGCACGCCGGCCCATGCATCCGACCCGCAGCTTCCCCGGCGGTCCAGGTGGACCGGGTGGTCCTCCCCGTCCAGGCTTTACCCCGGGTGGCGGACCTGGCGGACGCCCCGGCTTCCCGCCGCGTCCCGGCATGGGTGCACGTCCCGGTGGTGCACCTGGTTCTCCTCCAGACACCAACGCCCCACCGGCAGGTCTGCGTCCGGCTCGGCCGGGCCAGCGCCGTGGCGGCCAGCGTTACGAAAAGGTGAAGGAAGGCCCGATGAAGGGCTTCCAGCCGCCACCACGTTACGGCGGCATCCAGATGTCGCGCGAGCCCCTGCCGATCACCAAGACCATCACGGTGACGGAGGGCATCTCGGTGAAGGATCTTGCTGAAAAGCTTGACGTACGCGGTAAGGATCTGATCGCTGTGCTGCTGATGAAGGGTGTGCTCGTTACCGTCAATCAGTCGCTCGAGGGCGAGCTGGTCAAGGATGTTGCCCGCCAGTTCGGCGCCGACGCTCAGGTCATCTCGGTGGAAGAGCAGTTGGAGAACGAAGCGATCGAAGGCTTCCTCGAAGACACCACCGGCATGGTCGAAACCGTGCGTTCGCCTGTCGTCACCGTCATGGGCCACGTCGACCACGGCAAAACCTCGCTGCTCGACGCCATTCGCTCGACTGACGTGGCCGGTGGCGAAGCCGGAGGCATCACGCAGCACATTGGCGCGTACAAGGTAAAGATCACCAAGCCCGACAGCCCAGCATTTGGCCGCGAAATCGTCTTCCTCGACACGCCTGGCCACGAAGCCTTTACCCGCATGCGTGCACGCGGCGCCAAGGTTACGGACATTGTCGTCATCGTGGTCGCAGCCGACGACGGCGTCATGCCTCAGACCATCGAGGCCATCGACCATGCCCGCGCCGCCAAGGTGCCGATCATCGTCGCCGTCAACAAGATCGACAAGCCCGAAGCCAACGCCCAGAAGGTCATCATGCAGCTCGCCGCGCGCGGTGTGCAGCCGGCCAACATGGGTGGCGATACCGAGTTCGTCGAAGTCTCTGCCAAGAAGCGCCTCAATCTGGACGCCCTCGAAGAAATGATCTGCCTGGTCGCCGATACCAACGAGCAAAAGGCCCAGCAGGACCGTCCGGCTGTCGGCACGGTCATCGAAGCCAAGCTCGATCGTGGACGTGGCGCCGTCGCCTCGATCCTCGTGCAGAACGGTACGCTGCGCCTGGGCGACAGCTACATCGTGGGCAACACGTTCGGCAAAATCCGCGCGATGTTCGACGACCGTGGACGCTCCATCAGCGAAGCCGGTCCGTCCACGCCGGTGGAAATCCTCGGACTCGAGGGCATGCCGGACGCCGGCGATACTTTCATCGTCATGGCTGATCGCGACAAGGCCAAGGGAATTGCGCAGTATCGCAAGCTCAAGGAGCGCGAAGCGGCGCTGGCCAAGTCTTCCCGCGTCTCGCTCGAAGGCCTCTCCGAGCAGATCAAGCAGGCCGGCATGAAGGACCTGAACATCATCGTCAAGGGAGACGTGCAGGGCTCAGTCGAAGTCATCGGCGAAGACCTCGCGCACATGTCGACCGAGAAGGTGCGGGTCCGGGTTCTCCACTCGGGCGTCGGCGCCATCACCGAGTCGGACGTGCTGCTCGCGTCGGCGTCGAATGCGATTATCATCGGCTTCAACGTCCGTCCCGACCGCAAGTCGTCCGAAGTGGCCGAGCGCGAAAACGTCGAGATTCGTCTGCACAGCATCATTTACGAGCTCCGCACGGAAATTGAAAAGGCCATGTACGGCCTGCTCGATCCCGTCTTCAAGGAGAACTACAGCGGCCGGGCCGAGGTGCTCAACATCTTCAAGATCACCAAGGTCGGCCAGATCGCCGGCTGCCGGGTTACCGACGGTCTCATCAAACGGGGCGCGCAGGCCCGTGTCACGCGCGAGGGAGTCGAGGTCTGGAAGGGCAAGATCATCGGCCTCAAACGCTTCAAGGACGACGTCACCGAAGTCCGCGATGGTGTTGAGTGCGGTATCGACCTCAACAATTTCAAGGATCTCAAGGTCGGCGACTTTATCGAAACGTTCACTACTGAAAAGCTGGCCGACGAGTTGGGCGAAAACACCGCGGTTGCCAAGCGCCGCCAGCTCGCCGAACTGGCAGAGGCAAAGGCCAGTGAAAAGCAGGTCGAGGCAGCCGCAGCCGTCTGATATCAGTGACTTACCTGCCGGGACCGGAACTTTTTCCGGTCCTTTTCTTTTTTTGCCTTGCGTTTCAAAATGCTGCATCATAAGCTGAGAAACATAAAAATGTTCTAATCCATGTTACCGGGTGCGCGTACCCTTTGTAGATACAGCTTTTACTCCGAGGCGGTGCACCGTTAGCCGTCGCCTTCATCCTCTTCGCACAGAGATGGTTGCAAGCCACATCCATCCGGCGAACACTTACCAGGAGACCTAAAATGCGTCAACTTTTTCCCGTTTCTCTCGTGCCTGTGCTGCTCGTTCTCACTGGCTGTGCGGTCACCGCTGATCAGTCCGTCTCGCCATCCGCTTCGGCCAATGCAGCGATGCAGGGCTCCGTTCACGGCGGCCAGCAACCCCTCAGCGGCTCCACAGTTTCCATCTATGCTGTAGGAACTTCAGGCTACGGTGCAGGTGCCAGCCTGCTTGCCTCCACGACGACCGATGCGAACGGCAATTTTACGTTCGCCACCGGCTCCTACACGTGCCCGTTCGCCAACACTCCCGTCTACCTGACAGCGCAGGGCGGCAATCCCGGCCTGGGAACCGGTGCCAATGCGAACATCATGCTGGCTGCCGGAATCGGTGCCTGCTCTTCTGCGGCTTCTGCCACCGTACAGCTCAATGAAGTAACCACGGTGGCAACTGCCTTTGCGCTGAGTCACTTCTTTACGCCGACTCTGGGCGCAAGCTCGAGCGATGCTTTCGGCGGCACTGCTGCCGGCAACGGGACCTACAACACCGGCCTGGTTATGGCCAACACCTACACGATTCCTACCATCGTCAGCATCGCGGGTGGCTCGGCCCTTCCCAGCAGCGCGGCGATCACACGTGAAACGGCCAAGCTGAATACCCTTGCCAACATTATTGCTTCCTGCGTCAACTCTGCAGGCGGAAACCCCGGAGACGGCACTGCTTGCGGTACACTCTTCTCCGCAGCAGCTGGCCCGGGCAACAGCAATTTCCCCTTCGACACCCTGCAGGCCGCCGTACAAATCGCCCTGGCACCCTATAAGAATGTAGCTACCCTCTACAATTTGTCCACAGCCACCTCGCCCTTCGTCGGCCTGAGCACCCAGCCGAACGACTTCACTCTGGGAGTCGCCTACACCTCGTCAGCCTACGGATTCGGTCTTACCCGGGGCACCCAGTCGGGCAACGGCAGCAGCATGGATATCGACGCATCCGGCAAGGTGTGGTTTCCGACGAACTCCCCAACCTCGCACGGCATAGCCTACTTTGACCCTACCTCCAACAGCTTCAACGGCCCGTACGCCACTGCACTGGTGCATCCTCAGTATCTAGCCATCGATAACACAGGCATAGCCTACGCTACCGATCTCGCCTCTCCTCTGGTTGCGGGCGTGTCAACGACTGCTCCCTCAGGAGCTATTACGACGCATCAGTTGAATACGGGCAACACGGTCGGACCGATCGGAGCCACCTCCAATGCTGGAGTCTCTACTGCTCTGCTCTATTCCGTGAATGCGGATAATTCCGCAAGCAGCGTGGCTACCCTGTGGATTGAGCAGAACGGGAATCAAGGAGCGTCGAACACCTTCATGTATCCTCCGACCGGACTTGCCCCCTACAACTATCAGAACCCGGCCAGCTACTTTGAAGCGGAGGCCTCCACCAGCACGGGCAATAACGCCTGCCTGCTGGAAGCTCCTTATAGCTATCAGGGTGCGTCTTACCAGCAGCTCATTGCTAACTCGATCTCGCCTTGCAGCAGTGGCGGTGCCGTTCAACTCGACGGCCAGACGAATGAAAGCGTTACCGTGGCTCAATCCCTCAATCAGATCTGCTCTTACAATGCAGGCAGTTGCTTTGCACCTCCGGTCGCTGTCAGCGGGCCGCTAGGCATTACTGTTGATGGCGATTCCAACGTCTGGGTAGCCAACGAAGGCAATGCTTCGGTGAGCACCTTCCTCTTCACTCCAGGTTCGCACAGCAGTGCTGCCTACACCGCCACCAGCACCGTTGCTTACGTTCACGATTCTAAGAACGGAAGCACGATGAACAGCCCGCTCGCCATTGCAGTCGATCGCAGCGGCAACGTGTGGGTTACAAATGGCGGTTGCGTAAGCCCGTCTACCTCAGCCTGCACACCCACAGCCTTCGTGCTTTCCGAGCTTATCGGAGCAGCGGCACCCACCGTAACCCCACTCGTCGTGAGCAATACCAACACGACGCACGTCGCGCGTCCTTCGAACGCTCTGCCTGCCTTACACGCGGATGATTCGGTGCAGCATCACCACAACGTAGTGAAGTAACTCTTACCGAGTAATATATGGGTTCAGGCTTTTGCCTGAACCCATTTTCTTGCGAGATCAGCGTTGGAGCTCTCAAGCATGAATGCTCGTATCGACCCGTTAACGTCAATACGCTTTTTCGCCGCTCTGTCAGTTGTTCTGTATCATGTCGCCGATCAGTTGGTGCCTTCCATCGGAAGCGGATTCTTCTACAGGTTTCTTGTGCTGGGATACACGGGTGTCCCTTTCTTCTTCTTCCTTTCCGGGTTTGTCCTCGCCTTGGCGTACCTCAGCGATACTAGCGATATCCAGCTTCGTCATTTCTACCGCTCGCGCTTTGCGAGAATCTATCCTTTGCTCTTCGTATGCCTCACTCTGGATGCACCGCACACGCTCAAGGCAATTCATGCTGAGGGGCATCTCACGGCAAGTCATATAGCGCAAGCGTTTGCGGTATCTTACACGGCGACGGAGGGATGGTTCCCTCATGTTACTGCCTTCGACGGGCCAAGCTGGTCCATTACAGTTGAAGCCTTCTTTTACCTCCTCTTCCCGTTCCTGGCTCCTTTCCTCTGGCGGCTATCCCGGATGGCAACGATCTATGTCGCTTTGGCAACGTATGTGACCGGCGCTTTGGTAGTGTTCTATCTTGTTCATTGGCACATCAATGAGTTCGCCGCGGATCTTTCCCCTCCAACTCACATGTTCGTGTTTGTCCTTGGGATACTTTTGGCAAGGATGTACGTGTCCAGAGCAAACAATCCGGGATGGTCTGTCCCCATGGAAGAATATGCACCAGCAGTTCTCATTGGCTGCCTTCTTGTTTATATCTGCGTTCCCTTCTTCGACCTGCACATTCCGAAGATAGTCGTGGGGCACGGACTGTTCGTTCCCCTCTATGCTCTAGTCATTCTTGCACTTGGAAGTCGAAACCGATGGGTTGAGGGCCTATTCTCCGCCCGTTGGCTGGTGGTTCTAGGTGAAGCCAGCTTTGCACTCTACCTTCTCCACAATCCCGTAAGCGTATTTCTGCGCCGCTGGACTGAGGGTCTAGGATTTCTGGGTGTGATGTTTTACGTGCTTCTATGTATTGGGTTGAGTGTAGCTAGCCTCTATTTCCTGGAGGGTCCATCCAGGCGTTGGATTATGCGAAGGCCTTTGCCGAAGTTCAACTCTTTTGCCTCCTCCAGATAGGTACTGAAAGCCTCGCCATTTGAACAGCCGTTCAGATACACTCGTGGCCATGTCTACAGAATCATTTTCGCAGTCTTCCCGTACCCGTACTTTTTCCTGGCAGGATCCCCATGCAGCCGCCAAGGCTGGTATTGCGCTCAGCGGCTTCGATTACCTAACCGCCATGAGCCGCGGTGAACTCCCCGGGCCCCCGATCGCCGCCACGCTCGGTTTCAATGAGTTTCCCATAGAGGTGGAACGCGGCAAGGTCACCTTCTTTCTTGATCCTCAGGAATTTCACTACAATCCCATAGGCAGCGTCCATGGTGGCGTCATCTGCACCCTGCTCGATTCCGCCTCGGCCTGCGCTGTGCACTCACTGCTGCCCGCCGGCACCGGTTACACTTCGCTGGAGCTCAAGGTCAACTTCATCCGAGCCATCCACGCGAGGTCGGGCCGGATGCAGTGTGTCGGCACCGTCATCAACCTTGGCCGCCGCACAGCAGTTGCGGAATCCAGACTTCTTGATGCCGAGGGCAAAATCTACGCGCACTGCGTCCAGACCTGCCTTATCCTCGCGCCAGAAGCATCTGGCTAGGGCCGTCCTCGCGTAGCGTCGTGAGCGTTATAGAATTCTTGCAGCATGAAGCTCGAAGCCATTCAGTCCGCCCTCCGCGATGCCCATCTCGACGGATGGCTCTTTTACGACCATCACCACCGCGATCCCATCGCCGAGCGGATCTTGGGCCTGCCCGGCCATGGCCTTGTCTCCAGACGCTGGTACTACTTCATCCCTGCCTCGGGAGTTCCCGCCAAGCTCGTGCACCGCATCGAATCCGCCCGCCTGGACGTCCTCGAAGGGAGTAAGGAAGAGTACAGCTCCTGGCAGGAGCTCGAGGCAGGGCTATCCGCCATGCTCCGCGGCGCTACGACCATCGCCATGCAATACAGCCCGCGCAACGCCATCATGTATGTTGCCATGGTGGATGCCGGGACGGTCGAACTCCTGCGCGAACTCGGCAAACAGATTGTGTCCTCCGCCGATCTCGTCAGCCAGTTTGAAGCGGTTCTGACCGACGCTCAGATAGCCACTCATTTTCAGGCTCAACGCAAGCTCGACGGCATCCTCCAGGCTGGCTTCGAACGCATAGGCCAACTCGCCCGTACCGGCCACTGCGACGAGTACGGAATGGTACGGTGGCTCCACCAAGCCATCTCTGAGGCTGGCCTTTACACGGATCACGGGCCCAACGTCTCTGCCGGTCCCAACTCCGCCGATTCCCACTACGATCCCACTCCCTCCTCTTCGCGTCCCATCCAGCGCGGCGACTTCATCCTGATCGATATCTGGGCAAAAGTGGCCGGCGATCCACAAGCCATCTGGTATGACATCACCTGGACCGGCGTCGTCGACCGCGAGCCCACCGACCGTGAGCACCTCATCTTCACCGCCGTTCGCGACGCCCGCGACGCCGCCATCGGCGTGGTGGAGCAGGCCTTCGCGGCAGGCGCACCCATTAGCGGTTGGCAAGCCGACGACGCCGCCCGGCAGGTGATCCGCCAGGCTGGCTTGGCCTCTGCGTTCACTCATCGCACAGGCCACAACATCGCCACAGAGCTGCATGGCAATGGAGCGCACCTCGACAACCTCGAAACCCACGACGAGCGCCTCCTCCTTCCCAACACCTGCTTTTCTGTGGAGCCCGGCCTGTACTTTCCTGGTGAGTTTGGTATTCGCAGCGAAGTCGACATGATCGCTTACCCGGGTAAGGCGGTTGTAACCGGGCCTCGGCAAACCAAGCTGCTCAGAATCTGATCCCGCAACCAAGCTGGTAGAATCGATCTCGATGGCTCTTTCAGTCCAAACCGCAGCTCAGCCTGCAACCAGATCTTCGACCCTGCCTGTCATGTGCCTCGTAGCCGGATGGCTCATCCCAGGCGCGGGCCACTTTCTTTTGCGCAAACCCATTCGCGGCGTTCTGCTCTTGCTTTCCATCGTCGGCATGTATGCCGTGGGCGTGGCGCTGCAAGGCAAGATCTACCTTCCCAACACGGGCGACCTGCTCGATATCCTGGGCTTCCTCAGCCAGCTTGGTGCCGGTCTGCTCTACGTCCTTGCTCGAGCCATGGACTGGGGCCACTTGCCCGTTCAGACGGCCTTCCAGGATTACGGCACCAAGTTCATCGTCGTTGCGGGCCTGCTCAATCTTGTAGCCGCCGTAGACGCCCACTCGCTTGCCAACGGAAGAAAAGCCTCATGACCCTCAGCCACTTCAGTGCCGTCCTTATCTTTTCATTCTTTACTGCCATCGTCTTCGGCATCACGCAGCGCGCGGAGCCAAAGCAGATGATCCGCTTCGGACTGTTTACCTTTGGTGCCTTCGTCGGCGGAACGATCGCTGCAAGCTGGCTGATGTACTTCATCAAGCGCTAAGGCAAGATAGCAATACTGCCCTCAAGTACAAAGCCCCGGCTCTAAGAGAGCCGGGGCTTCGCCGGGTGACGAAGGACAAGCCTAAGGTTCGGCATTGGGGTCGGGAGCTTCTCCCGCGCCTTGCTCCTCCATCTGCTTCTGTAGTTCCTCACGCTTCTTTTCGCGAGCTTCCGCGCGCTTCTGTGCCTTCTCGTTCAGTTCCTGTTCCGCGCCTAGCAGTTCGATAACAGCCATTTCTGCCGCATCGCCCTTACGCGCGTACGTACGAACGATCCTTAGGTAACCACCCGGCCGCGTGGCGTACCGTGGCGATACGGTCGAGAACAAGCGAGTGACCGCCTCATCCGTCATCAGGTAAGCCAAGGCCTGGCGCCGTGAGTGCACGTCCCCCTTCTTGCCCAAAGTGATCATCTTCTCGACGATCGGTCGTGAAGCCTTGCACTTGGTAATGGTGGTCTCAACCCGGTCGTTGAGAATAATCGAAGTCACCAGGTTGCGAAGCATAGCCCGGCGGTGGGAAGTGTTGCGGCCAAGTTTAAAGCCGCCATTACGATGACGCATTTTCAATCTCCTTCGACTGGCCTGTGGCCTAAGTCGGACTACAAAGTACAGGGGCAGGAAAGATCGCTCTTCCCTGCCCGGGTTCAGTTAAAAATTTTCGGGTTCATTGACAAGGTCGAGATCATCGTCCTCGTCCTCGTCTTCATCTTCGTCGTCGTCATCAAACGAGCCATAGCTCGCCGCAAGCGTCGCCGCCGGAAGAACCGAAGTTGGGCCAGGCTGAGGATTGCCGTTCTCGTCAATCTTCATACCCAACGACAAGCCCATCTGCGCGAGAATTTCCTTGATCTCGTTGAGTGACTTACGCCCGAAATTCTTGGTCTTCAACATCTCGGCTTCGGTCTTCTGGATCAACTCACCGATTGTAGCGATATTCGCATTCTTCAGGCAGTTGTAGCTGCGCACCGAAAGCTCGAGTTCCTCAACTGACCGGTTCAGGTTTTCATTTCGGATCGAAGGGCCATCATGTCCGCCATCGTGGCCGGCTTCCATCTCCTCCTCGAAGTTGATGAAGATAGTCATATGGTCTTTCAGCAGCTTCGCCGACAGGCCGAGTGCATCGGCCGGGAGCACCGTGCCATTGGTCCAGATTTCGAGCGTCAACTTGTCGTAGTCCGTAATCTGACCAAGACGTGCCGCTTCCACGACGTAGTTCACCTTGCGCACCGGCGAATGCACGGAGTCGACCGGAATAAAGCCAAGCCCAAGATCCTGATCGAAATTCTTATCCGCAGAAATGTAGCCGCGGCCACGCTTCAGCCGCATCTCCATGTCGATCTTGCCACCTTCGGAAATGGTGCAGACGTATACGTTCGGATCCAGAATCTCGACGTCACCGTCAGCCTCAATCATGCCGG
This sequence comes from uncultured Granulicella sp., assembly GCA_964282835.1. Classification (GTDB taxonomy): domain Bacteria; phylum Acidobacteriota; class Terriglobia; order Terriglobales; family Acidobacteriaceae; genus Edaphobacter. The sequence continues at coordinate 1,323,207 of OZ196157.1, read as the reverse complement.
ACGTAATGACTCCAGCCGCATCGGAACGCACGTAGAGCGCTTTCGGTCCGTCGCCATTCAACTTGAACGGGATCTGCTTCAGATTGAGGATGATGTCGGTCGCGTCTTCCACCACGCCCGTAATCGACTGGAATTCGTGCAGCACACCCTCTATCCGCACCGCGGTAACTGCTGCGCCCTCAATCGAGGAAAGCAGGGTACGCCGAAGAGCATTGCCGATGGTCGTGCCGAAACCGCGCTCAAATGGCTGCGCACTGAACTTGCCATATTTCTGGTTGAGTGTTTCGGTATCGACTGCGAGACGCTTGGGTTTCTGAAAACCTCTCCAAAGCATACTTACTTCTCCTTTTCCATCACAGCCGCGAAGCATTTTGCGGCAGGTGGATCTTACGGTTGTCTTATCAGATACAACATTGCGCCACTAACTCCCTGCTTGCAGATGCAGCAGGGAGTTAGCAGCGTCACTTACTTACTTCGAGTAAAGTTCGACGATCAGCTGCTCGTTGACCGGCAGCTGCACATCCTCGCGCTTGGGCAGGGCGATAATCTTGCCGCTCAGCGCGTCCCGATTGATGTCGATCCAGGTTACGGACTGCAAGCCACCCGCAAACTCCTTGGCCGTCTCAAGTACGCCGAGAGCCTTCGAGCCCTCGCGCACCATAATCTCGTCGCCGACCTTGCACTGGAACGAAGGAATGTTGACCTTGCGTCCGTTTACCTGCACATGGCCATGGCGCACAATCTGCCGAGCCTGCCTGCGGCTGGTCGCGAGACCCATACGGTAGCAAATGTTATCCAAACGTGTCTCAAGCTGCTGCAAAAGTAGTTCGCCCGTCACTCCGGTCTTGTTCGAAGCCTTCTGGTAGTAAGCCCGGAACTGCGTCTCGAGAGTAAAGTAGATGCGTTTCGCCTTCTGCTTTTCACGAAGCTGCAGGCCATAGCCCACCACCTTCTTCACCTTGCGCGATTGACCATGCTGGCCGGGAGGAAAATTACGCTTCTCTACCGGGCACTTCTCGGTAAAGCACTTAGGTCCCTTGAGGAACAACTTCACACCATCGCGCCGGCACATGCGGCACACAGGTCCTGTATAACGAGCCATCTTAATCTCCCACTTCGAGTGTCGATCGCTTTACACGCACAAGGCGCTTCATCGCGATCCAGTAATTGACAAGCGAGCTGTTACTCACCAGCTAACAAGATGATGAGTAACAACCCGATCAAACGCGACGGCGCTTCGGAGGACGGCAGCCATTGTGTGGCATCGGCGTGACATCGCGAATCGAGCGCACGTCAATGCCCGCGGTTGCTAGAGCGCGAATGGCCGACTCACGTCCGGAACCCGGACCTGAAACCCGCACGTCGACCGAACGCAACCCATGATCGCGAGCCGCATTGGCCGCACCGACAGCAGCCTGCTGGGCCGCAAACGGGGTACCCTTGCGCGATCCGCGGAAACCAAGCGAACCTGAAGATTTCCAGCTGAGCGTGTTGCCCGTCTGGTCGGTAATCGTCACGATGGTGTTGTTAAACGATGCCTGAATAAACACCAGGCCATACGGGACATTCTTCCGTTCCCGCTTCTTGAACTTCTTGCCCTTGCCTGTTGCAGCCTTGCCCGTCTTCTGCTGATTCTGTGTCTTCGCCATTTACTTGGTCGCTTTCTTCTTACCGGCAACCGTTCCCTTGCGAGGACCCTTGCGAGTACGAGCGTTGGTGTGTGTGCGCTGCCCGCGTACCGGCAACGAGCGACGATGGCGCAGCCCGCGGTACGATTGAATCTCAATCAGACGCTTGATGTTAAGGGAGATCTCCTTGCGAAGGTCGCCCTCGATCTGCCCCTGCTTTTCGATAATCTGACGAATCGCATTCAGCTGATCTTCATCCAGCGTTCCAACCTTGACCATTGGGTCGATGTCGGCTTCGGTAAGAATCTTCGCTGCGCGAGAATCCCCAATGCCATAAATATAGGTAAGTCCGATCCGTACCTGCTTGTTATTCGGTACGTCGACTCCGGCAATACGCGCCATAGATGTCTCTTTCCTGGTCTTCCGACCAGCTTGGCTCACGAACTGGTCGGGAGCGAATTAGGATTTACGGAGTTACTCCGCCGGGTTCAACGCAAGCCTTGAGTGCAGCTAACTAGCCCGGCAGTTCCGTTTATGCAGATGCTTAGCCCTGACGCTGCTTGTGCTTCGCATTTTCGCAGATCACGCGAACCACGCCACGGCGATGAATGACCTTGCACTTATCGCAAATCTTCTTGACTGACGCACGAACCTTCATTGCTTCCTTCTTCCCGGCGGCCTCAGCCACCGCTTTGCTCCCCTGCGCCCTTGCTGACGCACGGAAACGAAACTATTTGATAGCTGAAGCGTTATCCGACTTCTAGCCTATTTGTAGCGATACACAATACGTCCGCGATTGAGGTCATACGGACTCAACTCAATCGCAACGCGATCCCCAGGCAAAATGCGGATGAAGTTCTTGCGCATGCGCCCGGACACATGGGCCAGAGCCTGGTGCTTATTCTCAAGCTCCACCTTGAACATGGCATTCGGCAGCGTCTCGACAACCACCGCCATCACTTCAATAGCATCTTCCTTCGACAAACGGATCTCCTTGAAATTCTCCTGCAACGGAGCAGACACGACGGCGCATGCACCATCATCAATACTACCCTATGTGCGGCAATCCTGCACTAACGAGTAAGAACCTGAGGCCCGTCCTTGGTAATGGCCACGGTATGCTCAAAATGAGCACTGTAGCTTCCATCCACGGTCACGGCCGTCCATCCATCCTTCAACACCTTCACCTCAGCGCTGCCGGCGTTGATCATCGGCTCAATCGCAAGCACCATGCCAGCCTTCAGTCTCGGCCCCTTGCCGCGCGTTCCGAAGTTCGGCACCTGTGGGTCCTCGTGCATCGTTTTACCAATGCCGTGCCCCACAAATTCACGCACCACGCCGAACCCTTGAGCCTCGCACATCTCCTGCACGGCCGCCGAGATATCCCCCAGGCGCCCGCCAACCCTGGCCTCCAAAATCGCCGCTTCGAGCGATGCCCTGGTCACCTCCAACAGCTTCTTCGTTTTTGCACTCGGCGTGCCGATGGCGTAGGTTACCGCTGCATCGGAGTAGAACCCATCCACAATCACGCCGCAATCGATCGAAAGGATGTCGCCGTCCTTCAACACGGTCTTCGCATTCGGCATGCCGTGCACCACCTGGTCGTTCAGCGACGTGCACAACGCCGCCGGAAACCCGTGATACCCCTTGAATGCAGCCTTTGCCCCGAACGACTCGATCTTCCGATTCGCTACGATCTCCAGGTCCATGGTCGTTGCACCCGCAACCACACACGGGCGGATAGCCTCATGCACCTGCCGGAGAATCTGCCCCGAATAGCGCATCTTCTCGATCTCGGCCGCTGTTTTAATCATGATCGCCATCGCCTAAGCTCCTTCCGCCCGGCGAAAGCGCCCGAGCGCTTCCACAATCTCCACCGTTACTTGCTCCACGGCCGCCGCCCCGTCCACCTCCGTGAAACGGTCCAGGCCACGGTAATGTTCGATCACGGGTGCCGTCTGGTCGTAAAACGTCTTCATTCTCTGCTCGAAAACCGGCTCCGTGTCATCGGACCTCTGCTCCAGACGGCTTCCATCCACATCATCTACGCCCTCGATTTTCGGTGGAGCCGAGTAAATGTTATAGATACGGCCAGATGACGAAATCCTACGGCCGGTGACACGCTTCAGCAGGTCGTCATGCTCCACCTGTAAACTCACTGCGATCACCGGCAATGCCTTGGCACGCCCCTGCAGCCATCCATCCACCCACTCAGCCTGGGCCAGAGTGCGCGGGAATCCGTCGAGAATGAATCCACGGTCGCAGTCGGGCCTGGTCAGACGTTCTGCCACCATTCCATTCACCAGGTCATCCGATACCAACTGCCCGCGCCGCATGACTTCTTCCGCGGCCATACCTAGCTCAGTATGATTCTTTCTATGCTCACGCAACAGGTCGCCAGTGGAGATCTGAGGAATGCCAAACCGCTCCATCAACACCTTGGCTTGCGTCCCCTTACCCACGCCGGGAGCGCCGAGCAGCAGAACGGGGCCGGGCGCAAAGTCCGCTGAAGACGTGTCTTGCTCGAATGAATTCGCTTCTGTCAACGCCCTGCGCCTACCAGCTCTTCCGGCCACGAATGCGGCCGGACTTCGGCGAGAAGCCGTCATAGTGACGCATGATCAACTGCGACTCAATCTGTTGAATAGTATCCATCGCCACACCCACCACGATCAGCAGCGACGTGCCGCCGAAGTAGAAGTTCACGCCCAGGCCGTTAGTCACGAAGTTCGGCAGACGATCAAAGACTCCGCCCACAAGCGGAATGTGATTAAAGTGAATACCACTGATTAGCAGAGTCGGGATGAGAGAGATGATGATCAAGTAGACGGCACCCACCAAAGTGATGCGCGTCAGCACATCATTGATGAAGTCAGACGTGCGCCGCCCAGGACGTATGCCGGGAATAAAACCGCCGTACTTACGCATGTTGTCTGCGATATCATCTGGACGGAAGACAATGGATATGTAGAAGTATGCGAAAAAGATAATAGCCACGATATACGCCAGCTCATACAAAGGCTCACCCGGGGCGATTGATCTCAGAATCGGGCCGAAGAAAGTCGTCTCGGAAAGCTTTGCCGAACCGAAAAAGCTCATACCGGAAAAGAGCAATGGTGCGGAAAGTATAGAGCTCGCAAAGATGACAGGCATGACGCCGCCCGAATTGACCTTCAGCGGCAGATGCGTCGCGCCACCCTGCGTCATCCGACGGCCTACGATGCGCTTCGCATATTGCACTGGGATGCGTCGCTCCGACCGCTCCACAAAGATAATGAACGCTACGACGGCAATCATCAGCCCAATCAGCACCAGCAGGGCGATCGGCGTGAAAGCGCCCCAGGCATTCGTACTCGCCTTCTCGTAGAGTTCGGCGATACCCTTTGGGAGTCCCACCACAATTCCAGTAAAGATCAGAAGCGACATGCCATTGCCGATGCCGCGCTCGGTAATCTGCTCGCCAAGCCACATGATGAACGCTGTGCCTGCCGTCAAGGTCAGCACACACATGGGAATGAACGACCACTTCGAAATCGTGACCATCGACTGCCCAGTCGAGGTGTTGGTCAGGGTTAGCGCTATAGCCGTAGACTGCACCACACCGAGCAGTACAGTTACATAACGCGTCCATTGCGTGATCTTGCGGCGACCCATCTCGCCTTCCTTCTGCAGCTTTGCCAGCGGTTCGTAGATCACTGTAAGCAACTGGAAGATGATGGAAGCCGTAATATACGGCATAATGCCCAGCGCAAACACCGTCAGCTTGCGTAGGTTGCCTCCGGAAAATAGATCGACGAGCCCCAGGGCAGATCCGGCATTCTGGTTGAAGAAGTTTGCAAGCTGCTTCGCATCGATGCCCGGGGTCGGGATATGTGCACCCAGGCGATAGACGGCAAGTAGGCCGAGCGTGAAAAGGACGCGTGTCCGGAGATCCGGAATCCTAAAAATATTGGAGATCTTTTCGAACATCAGGTCGGGTCCTTGATTGTACTCTGCTGCTCAAAGCCAGGATTCTGTCTCGTTGACTGTTGGCACCATTCTAGTGTGTTCCGCGCCTTAACGTCCAAGGGCCGCAAGCAGAAACTCGCAGCCCCCGTCCGTCCGATAGAACACTAAGCCGCTTCTGCGTCGCTGCCGATCACGATCGCCTTGCCACCCGCCTTCTCGATGGCTTCCTTCGCCGTTTTCGAGAACTTGTGCGCATGCACGGTGATGGCAGCGCTGATCTCGCCGTTATTCAAAACCTTGATCAGCGAGTTTTTACGCCGGCGGAGTCCGAACTCCGAGATCTTCTCAAGCGTGAACTCCGTCTCGTGTAGAGTGGCATGCAACTCTGCCAGACGATCCAGGCCGACGACCGTGTATTCCACCCGGAAAATATTGGTAAAACCGCGCTTCGGCAGACGACGATGCAGCGGCATCTGACCGCCTTCGAAGCCGCGCATGAGCGAGGAGCCCGACCGTGATCCCTGACCCTTGTGTCCACGGGTCGAGGTCTTGCCCATACCCGAACCCATACCACGGCCAACACGCTTCTTGTTTTCGTTCGCCTTCTTCGGCGCACGTAGATTGGATAGATTCCGAATTGCCATTGTTTCCTCGCTCAACGCCAGGCTTAGCTCACCAAGCCCGACTCGCATGGGTATCCATCGTGAAACGACTTACTCGACCACCCGGACAAGGTGAGGAACTTTCTTCACCATGCCATGGATCGAAGGAGTATCTTCGCGCTCTACGATTTGATTCAGCCGCGTAAAGCCCAGACCCTTGATGGTCAGCTTCTGCTTCGTCGGCGCGCAAATCATGGAACGGAAGTACTGAAGCTTGATTATTCCCTGTGCCATCACTTCTCCTAACAGCTTACAACTACCGCCTGCCCTGCACTTTACAGTTCGTCAACACTCTTGCCGCGGCCTGCCGCTACCTCGGCCCGGTCACGCAGCTGGATCAACGCGTCGAAGGTGGCCTTTACCACGTTGTGCGGGTTTGCGGTGCCAAGCGACTTCGTCAGCACATTCTGAATGCCGCACGACGTCATCACAGCACGAACCGTCTTGCCGGCAATTACGCCCGTACCTTCGGGAGCCGGCTTCAACATGACCTGCCCGGCCCCGAAGTGGCCGAGCACCTGGTGCGGAATCGTGGTCTCACTCAGGTTGATCTTGAACAAATTCTTCTTGGCCGCTTCGATACCCTTGCGGATCGCCTGCGGCACTTCCTTTGCCTTGCCAGAGCCATAGCCCACCACGCCCTCGGCAGGGTCACCAATCACCACCAGCGCCGCAAAGGACATGTTTTTGCCGCCCTTCACAACCTTCGTTACGCGGTTGATCGACACGACCTCATCCTTCAGGTTCAGCCGATTCGCGTCCAGTTTCTTGCGCATTGCCATAATATTTTCCTGTCCTGAAGTTCTAGTAAATGTCGTTGCGTTACATACTTGCAAGCTTCGAAGATCGAACTAGAAGTCCAGCCCCGCCTCACGTGCAGCCTCAGCCAGAGCCTTCACCCGGCCGTGATACAGATAACCGCCACGATCGAAGACAATCTTCTTAATTCCCTTCTCCTGCGCGCGCTCCGCGATCAGCTTGCCGACACGCCGTGCCGCTTCGACATTACCACCGTAAGGCATCTCTTCGCCCTTTTTGCCGGCCGAAGATGCCGCAACCAACGTCGTGCCCGTGGCATCGTCGATCAGCTGCGTGTAGATGTGGTTCAGCGAACGGTATACATTCAGCCGCGGACGCATCGCTGTGCCAGACATCTTCTGGCGAATGCGCGTATGCACCCGCTTACGGATTACGTTTCTCTGCCGTGGATTGATCATCTTGCTCTTCCTTCCTAGTGGCGTCGCCAGCTCCTGGAGACGTTCGGTTATCTTTGCTTCTGAACTTACGAATTACTTAGCGCCCGTCTTGCCGACCTTCTTCTTCAACTTCTCGCCGGTGTACCGCACGCCCTTGTTCTTGTAAGGATCGGGCTTGCGCAGCGAACGCATATCAGCCGCAATCTGCCCGACCTTCTGCCGGTCGATACCCGACACGGTCACATGCAGCTGCTTGGCGTCGATCGTCACATCGATGCCCGTGGGCAGGGGGAACTCAATGGGATGCGAATAGCCGAGCGTGAACACGACCATGTTCTTGCCCTTCATCTCGGCCCGATACCCGATGCCTACAATATCCAGTTCTTTCGTCCAGCCGGTGGTGACGCCTGTCACAGCGTTGAACACAAGGGCCCGCGCCAGGCCATGAAACCCGGCCTGCGAGTCGTTCTCGCGCTCGACGACGAGTTCGTTATCCTTCTTGACCAGAGTGATTCCCTGGGGAATCAACGCGCTTACCTTGCCCTTGGGGCCTTCCACCAGGACAGTATTTCCTTCAACCGTGTACTTCACCGTCGTAGGCATTGCAATCGGCTTCTTACCAATACGAGACATGTCGAATCCTTCGTGGCTTGCGAGTCCTAGCCGTTTGCCGGCCATTCCACTGCAGCCCAAGCGTTACATAACAATTTTCTTGCAGCTACCAGACTTCGCAGAGCAGCTCGCCGCCAACGCCTTCGCGCCGCGCCTGCCTGCCTGTCATCACACCCTTCGGTGTCGTCAGGATCGCAATCCCAAGGCCGCCCTGCACCCGGCGGATCTCATCCTTGCCGAGGTAAACACGGCAGCCGGGACGCGACACCCGCTGTAAATCACGGATCACCGACTGGTTGTTCGTGTCGTACTTCAGGTAAACGCGGATCACCTTCATGCCTTCCTCTTCGGTCGGCTTGTAATTCGCGATGTAACCTTCTTCTTTCAGAATCCGGGCAATCTCTGCCTTCAGCTTCGAGGCGGGAACATCCAGTTTCTGGTGGCGCGAACGCATCGCATTGCGGATGCGGGTCAAAAAGTCTGCTACCGGGTCGGTCAGATTCATCACTTCTCCTTCATCCCTCGTTCGCCTCGAGCGTCCAGTGCCTGGGCACGCCTCTCGAGGAACCAGCAGGAATGTTTACTGCTTCTTCCAGTGCAAAACGGCTGCTACTACCAACTCGATTTGACGACACCCGGAATCTCCCCCTTTAGGGCGAGCGACCGGAAGCATAGACGGCATACTCCAAACTTGCGCAGGAAGGCGCGTGGGCGGCCGCACAGCTGGCAGCGATTATGCTGACGTGATTTAAACTTTGGAACCCTCGCGTCCTTGACGCGCTTTGCAGTCGTTGACATCGGTCTCTTCCTATCTAAAAGTCGTCCGCGCGAGGCGGCATTTTTTTGAGCGCAGCGTCAGCTAGGCGCCTACCCGGAATGGCATGCCGAAGCCCTTCAGCAGCGTGCGTGCTCCATTGTCGTCCTTGGCCGTCGTAACAATCGTCACGTTCATGCCCTTCAACTTGTCAACCTTTGCGTAATCGATCTCCGCGAAGATCAGCTGATCCCGAAGACCAAGCGTGTAGTTTCCCCGGCCGTCGAAGCTCTTGGTCGACACTCCGCGAAAGTCACGCACACGCGGCAGCGCAATCGAAATCAGCCGGTCGAGAAACTCGTACATAGCATCTCCGCGTAGAGTCACCATCGCTCCAATCGGCATGCCCTCGCGCAGCTTGAACTGCGCAATGGACTTCTTGGCTTTCGTGATAACCGGCTTCTGCCCGGCGATCGACGCAAGATCGGCAACCAGCGGATCCATGATCTTGACGTTCTGGGTCGCTTCTCCAAGACCCATGTTGATCACAATTTTTTCAATGCGCGGGATCGCCATGGGGTTCTCGATCCCCAATTCCTTTTTCAACGACTCTCTGATCTCGGAGTCGTACTTGGTACGAAAACGTGATGCCATCTCAGATGCTTCGCTTTCTCCACGGTGTTCGGAGTGCAGACGGCTCGGAATCAAGCACGTTCAACGTTTACCGTTTCGTGGGGTGGACCGTCATTTAGATTACCGGCTTTTGACACAAAAGTCACGCAGAAAGCCGCCGGCCTTACTTCTTCTTACCCTTGGTTGGGATCACTGCGTCATTGCTCTTGGCAAAGCGCACCTTGGTTTCGCCTTCAACGCGCGTTCCGGTCCGGGTTTTGTTGCCTTCGGAGTCAACCAGCATCACGTTTGAAATGTGAATGGTCGCTTCCTGCTCAGCAATGCCTCCCTTGATGTTGCGCTGCGGGTTGGGCTTGATGTGCTTCTTCATCATCATCACGCCTTCGACCAGCACCCGGTTTCTTTCGCCTAGCACGCGCAGCACACGGCCCTTCTTGCCCGCATCCTTGCCAGCGATCACGATGACCTGGTCATTGCGCTTGATCTTGCTCTTGAACTTCGGCTTTTCCTGTACTCGTACTGGCATGTACTATCCCCTCCTCGGCCATCTGACGGAGCCGGACCCCGCATCTGCAACTTTGACTAGATCACTTCTGGTGCAAGTGACACGATTTTGAGAAACTTCTTCTCTCGCAATTCGCGAGCGACCGGCCCAAATACGCGCGTGCCAACCGGTTCCATACCGTCGTTGATCACGACGGCTGCGTTCTGATCGAAGCGGATATACGTGCCATCCCGCCGACGATACTCCTTGCGCGTGCGCACAATCACCGCCTTGACAACCTTGCCCTTCTTGACCGTGCCATCCGGTGACGCTTCCTTCACCGCGGCCGTCACTACATCGCCCAGGCCGGCCTTCTTGCCCAACCCGCCGCCAAGCGGCAGAATAACCTGCAACTTGCGAGCGCCGGAGTTATCGGCTACATCCAACATCGTGCGCATTTGTACAGACATCGTGGTTCTCCTGATCTTCTAAAGGGGAGCTTAGCTCCGGCTTCTCTGCTGAACTTACTTCCCCGCAGCGGTAATCACGGCGTCCGATTTCACTGGCGCAGGCTCCGACAAGGTCGAACGCCGAACGATTTCTTCAAGCGACCAGCGCTTCAGCTTCGACAGCGGACGTACCTCGCGGATCCGTACCACATCGCCCATACGCGCCGAGTTCTGCTCGTCATGCGCATAAAACTTCTTGTTCGACTTCATTACGCGCTTGTACTTCGGGTGAGCCTTGCGCATTTCGATCTCAACTACAATGGTCTTCTGCATCTTGGTCGAAACCACAATGCCGATCTTTTCATTCCGCCGTCCGGCTACCTGCTCGGGCGTCTCGTTCACTGCATTCGTCTGGATATCCGCCATGATTATGCCTTGCCTTTCTGCCCGGCCTGTAAGGCGGCGGCCTGCTTGCGTGCGGTTCTTGTGCTCTTTGCCGGAGCCACGTTCTTGACTACCGGGCTGGCGCTTTTCTCAGCCGCAATCGAGCGCTCCCGCGCCACTGTTTTGGCACGCGCGATGTCCAGCTTAAGCACACGCAGCTTCTTTACGCCTTCCTGGTTTCCCAGGCTCTTCTGAAAGCGCAGACGAAATAGCTGCTCAGCCGCAGCGCTCTGCGTACCAAGCAACTCCTCATCACTCTGATTGCGAATCTTCTCGAGTTCCATTTCCTATCCTTCTCGCCTGAACGGCAGTGCAGACGTGCTTAGCTTTCCTGACTTTATCGGTTGATGAAGTGCCTACTTCGCTGCAGCCACAACCTTGACATCATGGCGCATCACGAAGCTGGTCTTCAACGGAAGCTTGTGCGCCGCGAGCCTCATCGCTTCTTTCGCGAGCTCGGGGGTAACCCCTTCCATCTCGAAAAGAATACGCCCAGGCCTGACCACGCACACCCAGTGATCCGGAGCGCCCTTGCCCTTACCCATACGCGTCTCGGCTGGCTTCTTCGTAATCGGCTTGTCTGGGAACAGGCGCAGCCAGACCTTGCCGCCACGCTTGATGAAGCGCGTCATCGCGATACGGCTTGCTTCAATCTGGCGATCGGTGATGTACCCGCACTCGAGTACCTTTAGGCCAAAATCGCCAAAGCTCAGATCCGAACCGCGCCACGCCTTCCCCTTCATGCGTCCGCGCTGCTGCTTGCGGAACTTTACTTTCTTCGGCATCAACATAGAAATCCTTTTGGCAACGCTGTGTATTTGCTCTTTGTGTCGAAACTAAGCCGTGAATGCGCCCGCACTTACCGGAGCCGCAACACCCTGGTCGCGACGCTTCTTCTGCTCGTAAATATCGCCACGGTAGACCCAGGTCTTCACACCGATAATCCCGTAGGTCGTGTGTGCTTCGGAAAAGCCATAGTCGATATCGGCGCGCAGCGTATGCAGCGGCAGACGACCCTGCAGGTACCATTCCGAGCGCGCGATCTCGTTTCCGTTCAAACGGCCAGAGACCCGCACCTTGATGCCCTTGCAGCCGAAACGCAGCGCCGAATCCACGCTCTTGCGCATTGCACGCCGGAAGCTGACACGCTTCTCAAGCTGCAGCGCAATCGCTTCCGACACCAGCTGCGCATCGAGTTCGGGCTTGTTTACCTCGAGGATGTCGATGAATACCTCGCGCGAAGTGCGCTTCTGGATATCGGCCTTCAACTTGTCGATTTCCGCGCCCTTGCGGCCGATGATGATACCCGGACGCGCGGTGCGGATGATCAGCCGCAGCTTGTTACCTGGACGCTCCACTTCGACGGAACTGACGCCGGCAGCCTTCAGCTTTTCGCGGAGCTCAGCCTTGAGCTTTACGTCTTCGACCAGCAACTTGTCATAGCCGCGTTCGACAAACCAGCGTGACTTCCACGGCTTGTTGATCCCGAGGCGAAACCCATACGGATGGACCTTTTGTCCCATAGCTTACCTTTACTCTCCCGCCGGCCGGTTGAGCCGGCTGAGGCCTTGTTTCCAAACTCTTAGTCTACCGTTTCCCGCGCAAGCTCGGGAAACATAAAATGCACCTAGGCCTTGGCCTTGGCAGGCTTCTTCCCTACTGCCTTCTTCCCGGGCGCCTTTGCGGCTGGTGTTGCCGGCGACGAGGTATCGGTCGCTACAACACCCTTTTCCGCTACCGTCACAATAATGTGACAGAGGCGACGCTGGTAACGGAACGCCCGGCCCATCGGCGCTGGACGTACACGCTTCATGCGCGGCCCTTCGTTGGCGATGGCTGTACGCACGTACAGATTGTCAACATCCACATCCAGCCCCTGCTCCTGCGACACATACGACGCGTTCGCGATGGCCGACTGCAGTACCTTCTCAACCACCGGCGCCATGCGCTTGGTCGAAAAGTGGATGGTGTTGATCGCCTGCTCGACGCGCAAGCCCTTGATCATGTCCAGGACCAGCTTGGCCTTCTGCGGACTGGTGCGCTGGAATTTGGCTTCCGCGCGAAACTCTCGAATTGCTGCTACTGACTTCGCCATAATCTCTTCCTTACCTACCCGTATGTCGTGCCTGAACCGCGAATGCCTGCATCCGTCCTAGCGGGGCTTTGCCGAGCTCTCGCCCGCCTTGGCCGAGTGGCCCTTGAACGTTCTGGTCGCCGAAAACTCACCTAGCTTGTGTCCCACCATGTTTTCGGTCACGTACACCGGAATAAACTTGCGGCCGTTATGCACCGCAATCGTGTGACCGACAAACTCGGGAAAGATCGTCGAGCGGCGCGACCACGTCCGAACCACCTTCTTGTCGTTGGCCCGGTTCATCACCTCGACCTTTTTCATGAGGTGCCCATCGATAAAGGGACCCTTCTTCGCAGAACGTGACATACTCACTCCTCAAACGGTGCTCGATCAAACGAATCCTTGGGCTGGTACCCGTACGCCGCCGGACTTGGTGAAGCTTTTACATCCCTCTTAGCCCTTACTTCGTGCGACGTGTAACGCGGAACACATCTGTCCGCTTGTTGTTACGCGTCTTGAAGCCACGCGTTGGTTGACCCCAAGGCGTTACAGGATGACGGCCGCCCGAAGTCTTACCTTCACCGCCACCATGCGGGTGGTCGACCGGGTTCATCGAGACACCACGGTTAGCCGGCCGGATCCCTCGCCAACGGTTTGCCCCGGCCTTACCGATCGTGACATTCTCATGATCGGTATTGCCTACCTGGCCAATGGTCGCCATGCAATCGACAAGCACCTTGCGCGTCTCACCCGAGGGCAGCTTCAGCAGCGCGTACTCATCTTCCTTGGCGATCAAGTTGACCTGTGCTCCAGCCGAGCGTGCCATCTGCGCGCCCTTGCCTGGGCGCAACTCGATGTTGTGCACAATCGTACCCAGAGGAATATTCTTCAGCGGCAGCGCGTTGCCAACCAGGATGTCCGCTTCCGGTCCAGACATGATTTCCTGCCCAACCTTCAAACCCACAGGCTGGATAATGTAACGCTTTTCGCCATCCGCATAGTGCACGAGCGCGATACGCGAGCTGCGATTCGGGTCATACTCAATTGTGGCAATCTTGCCTGGGATCCCGAACTTGTCGCGCTTGAAGTCAATCAGACGCAGCTTCTGCTTGTGTCCGCCTCCCTGATGGCGGATCGACATGCGACCTTCACTGTTACGTCCGCCCGTTCTCGGCTTCACCGTAAGCAGCGGCTTATGCGGCGTGTCGGTCGTAATATCGTCGTTCACCAGGTTCGTCTGGAAGCGGAGCGTTGGCGTAATCGGTCGAAAACTCTTGATCGGCATTCTGTCTCTCCTAGCGCTGAGCCTTTTACTTCCGGACTCGCTAGTTATGTCTTTCTCGTTTTACTTACTTAGTCACAGGAACTTCACTTAGATCGCGTTCAGATAGTCCGGCATCTTCTCGCCTTCTTTCAGGCGAACGTATGCCTTCTTCCAGTCGGGCCGGTAGCCGGTGAACTTACCGCGGCGCCGTTCCTTCCCTTCAACGATCGCCGTACGCACACCAGCCACCTTCACCTTGAACAGGTTTTCAACCGCCTGCTTCACTTCGGTCTTGGTAGCCTTCTCGGCCACTTCAAACACCAGGGTGTTCTCGGTTTCCTTCACAGTCATTCCCTTTTCAGTAATCAAGGGACGACGAATTACGGTATACAGGGTAGGCATTACGCCACCTCCTTCTCAGAAGCAGCAGCCTGCTGGCGCTTCGATACAGCCTTCTTCAACGTTTCCTGGATCGCCTCGAACGCGTCGCGGGAAAAAATCGCGTGCTCGTAGCGCAGCAAGTCATAAGGGTGCACTTCGCTTGAAAGCACTAACTCCACACCCTGCAGGTTGCGGCTACCCAGGTAGAGCTTTTCATCCAGCTTGCGGCTCGACTCGACCAACAAGGTCGTCTTGCCCGCTTCCAGCTTGTTCAAGGCCTGCCGATACAGCTTGGTCTTGCCTTCCGCCACTTCAAACGAATCCACCACGGTAAACTTGCCGTCCTGGATTTTCGCCGAGATGGCCGAGCGCAACGCGCCCATCAACTTCTTACGCGGAAACTGATACTCGTAGCTACGCGGCTGCGGTCCATGGACCGTACCGCCTCCACGCCAGAGCGGCGTACGGATCGAACCTACGCGGGCCCGGCCGGTGCCCTTCTGCTTCCACAGCTTGCGGCCCGCACCCGATACATTCTTACGTACCTTGGTCGCCGCCGTGCCCTGCCGCAACGCCGCGCGATAGTGCTTCACGGCCTCCCAAAGGAGCCCATCGTTGATCTCGGCGGAAAAGAGAGCGTCGAGCTCAAACTCGCCTACCTTCTCTCCGCCCAGACTTACTACGTTCACATTTGCCATGATCTTCTCACTCTCGCCGACGATCGTTGCCGCCGGCCTTTCTCTTGTTTGTCGGCCATCAGCGCCGCTACTGTCTTGCTGTTCTTCACCGCTTACCCTGCAGCAAACTGCCTCATCCTGTCGCGCTACTTCTTCTTGGCGGGTGCCGCCTTCTTCGAAGCCTTCAGCGCATCCTTGGTGGCCGCACCAGCAAAACCACGACGCTCACGCGGTGGCGACTTAGCCTTCGATATCAGCACAAAAGCCTCACGATGCCCCGGAACCGCACCCTCAACCAACAGCAAATTGTCCTCAAGATCGATCGCGCGGATACGCAAGTTGCGCACGGTGATCTGCGCGGCTCCCATATGACCAGGCATTCTCTGCCCGGGAAACACACGCGAAGGAAACGACGACGCACCGATCGAACCCTGCACCTGAAACATGTGTCCGTGCGACTTGGGTCCGCCGCCAAAGCCGTGCCGCCGAATGACACCGGCAAAGCCTCGGCCCTTTGAGGTCCCAATCACATCAACGAAACGCTCGTTCTCAAAAATATCCACGAGCACCCGATCACCGGCTTTCACGCCGTCCGTGCCTTCCGAAGCCGCCTCAAACGAGACCTCACGAATCATCCTTACCGGGGGCGTGTTCGACTTGGCGAAATGGCCTGTCATCGCCTTGTTGATCTTGCTGGCTTTCACAAAATCTACATAGCCGATCTGCGCGGCGTCATAGCCGTCCTTCGCCATGGTCTTCAGCTGCGTAATCACGCAGGGGCCAGCCTTCAACACAGTCACGGGATGCACATCGCCGCGCTCATCGAAGATCTGGGTCATGCCGATTTTCTTACCGAGAATTCCTGAAACGGACATCGTCTTTTCCTTTCCTCATCATGCCCTTGGGCACTGCCGGCACTACTTATCTACTTCTGAACCGTTTTGATCTCGACATCGACACCTGCCGGTAGATCGAGCTTCATCAAGGCGTCAACCGTCTGCTGTGTCGGCTCGAGAATATCAATCAACCGCTTGTGCGTCCGGATCTCGAATGCCTCGCGTGATTTCTTGTCCACATGCGGCGAGCGCAGCACACAATACTTGTTCTTCATCGTCGGGAGCGGAATGGGTCCTGCAACCTGAGCGCCCGTACGCTTGGCCGTCTCCACAATCTCACCGGTCGAAGCATCCAGTACCCGGTAGTCATACGCCTTCAAACGAATTCTGATTCTTTGTCCAGCCATTTGCTCAACTCTTTCTATAACTCAAAGATCTTCTGGAGTAGCTGCCGGTGATGAACGTCTACACCGCCCGGCAGTTCTCGTTTCTCTTAGGCAACTCGACTACTTCAAAATCTCCGAAATCGTACCCGCGCCCACGGTCCGGCCGCCTTCACGAATCGCAAAGCGCAGACCCTTCTCCATCGCCACCGGTGTATGCAGCGTGATCTCAAGCTGGATGTTGTCGCCAGGCATGCACATCTCCGTGCCCGCCGGCAGCTTCGCCGAGCCCGTCACGTCCGTCGTCCGGAAGTAGAACTGCGGACGATAGCCGTTGAAGAACGGCGTATGACGTCCGCCTTCTTCCTTGCTCAGCACATACACCTCGCCCTTGAACTCCGTGTGCGGCTTGATCGAGCCCGGCTTGGCCAGAACCATCCCGCGCTGCACCGCTTCCTTCGCGATACCGCGCAGCAACAGACCCGCATTGTCGCCCGCCAGACCTTCGTCCAGCTGCTTCTTGAACATTTCGACGCCCGTGCACACCGTCGCCTGGGTATCGCCAAAGCCGACGATCTCACAAGCCTCGCCCACCTTCACCTTGCCGCGCTCGATGCGGCCCGTCACCACCGTGCCGCGACCCGAAATCGAGAAAATATCCTCGATCGGCATCAGGAACGGCAGCTCGATCGCACGCGTCGGCTGCGGGATAAACTTGTCGACAGCCTCCATCAGCTCGTCGATCTTCGCCTCCCACTGCGCCTCGCCGTTCAGCCCGCCAAGTGCCGACCCGCGAATGATCGGCGTATCGTCACCCGGATAGTCGTACTTCGATAGAAGCTCGCGCACTTCCATCTCCACCAGCTCGATCAGCTCTTCATCCTCAACCGCGTCGCACTTGTTCAGAAACACGACGATAAACGGCACACCAACCTGCCGTGCCAGAAGCACATGCTCCTTAGTCTGGGGCATCGGGCCGTCGGTTGCCGCAACCACCAGGATCGCGCCGTCCATCTGCGCCGCACCCGTAATCATGTTCTTGATGTAGTCCGCGTGGCCCGGGCAGTCGACGTGCGCATAGTGCCGGTTGGCCGTCTCGTACTCCACGTGCGAAGTCGAAATCGTGATGCCGCGCTCGCGCTCTTCCGGCGCGTTGTCGATCGTGTCGAACGAACGGAACTTGTTCGAAGGATTGTGCTTCGACAACACCTTCGTAATCGCCGCCGTCAGCGTCGTCTTGCCATGGTCAATGTGGCCAATCGTGCCTATGTTCACATGCGGTTTCGAACGGTCAAACTTTTCCTTGCCCATCTTAATTCTCCTATAACTCGTCAGTTACAAAAATGTAGTTACGAACTCAGCCTGCACTTACCGTGAATCCTTACCCGTCTGCTTGGCGATGATCTCTTCACTTACCGACCGCGGCGCCTCTTCGTACTGCTTGAACTGCATCGAGTAGTTTGCCCTGCCCTGCGTTGCACCACGCATGTGCGTTGCATAGCCGAACATGGTCGAAAGCGGAACGCTTGCCCGAATGGCCTGTGTGTTGCCTACCATCTCCATACCTTCGATGCGCCCACGCCGCGAGTTCAGATCGCCGATGATGGTACCCATATAATCCTCGGGAACCGTCACCTCAACCGCCATCACGGGCTCCAATAAAACCGGCTTCGCCTTGCGTGCCGCCTCCTTGAAGGCCATCGACCCGGCAATCTTGAATGCCATTTCATTTGAGTCCACATCGTGATAGCTGCCGTCGTACAGGCTTACCTTGATGTCGACCATCTCGTAACCCGCCAGGACGCCGCCCTGCATTGCTTCCTGGATGCCCTGATCGATTGGTTTGATGTATTCCTTCGGCACCGTACCGCCCTTGGTGTCGTTGGTAAACTCATAGCCCTTGCCAGGCTCGTTCGGCGAGATGCGGATCTTGGCATGGCCGTAGTTACCCGAGCCGCCTGTTTGCCGGATGTATTTACCTTCAGCATCCGCGTTGGCCCGGATCGTCTCGCGATAGTTCACCTGCGGCTTGCCGACATTGGCCTCGACCTTGTATTCGCGCATCATGCGGTCGACGATGATCTCCAGATGCAACTCGCCCATACCGGCGATGATCGTCTGTCCGGAATCAATGTCCGTGCGCACGTTGAAGGTCGGGTCTTCCTGCGCCAGCTTCGAAAGCGCAACGCCCATCTTTTCCTGGTCGGCCTTCGTCTTCGGCTCTACCGCAACCTCAATCACCGGCTTCGGGAAGTCAATCGACTCAAGCACCACAGGCGACTTATCCGAGCAGATCGTATCGCCCGTCACGAGGTTCTTCAAGCCCACCGCCGCACAGATATCGCCGGCTAGAATCTCCGTAATTTCTTCGCGCTTGTTGGCATGCATCTTCAGCAGGCGCCCAATGCGCTCGGTCTTGCCCGTACGAGGATTCAATACGGAATCACCCGTTTTGAGCGTACCCGAGTACACCCGGATGAAGATCAACTGACCCACAAACGGGTCGGTCATGATCTTGAAGCCCAGTGCCGAGAGCGGCTCAGCATCTTCCGGCTTGCGAATGATCTCCTTCTCCATGTTGTCCGGGTCATGCCCGATCATGGGAGGAATGTCGAGTGGGCTCGGCAGGTAGTCGACCACTGCGTCCAAAAGCGTCTGCACACCCTTGTTCTTGAACGACGAACCGCAGAGCACCGGGAACATGTTCATCGCGATGGTCGCCTTGCGGATGCCGTTCTTCAACTGCGCTTCGGTCGGCTCTTCGCCTTCGAGGTAGAGATTCATCACCTCGTCGTCCGAATCCGCAACCGCTTCAATCAAAACGGCGCGCGCCGTCTTTGCCGTGTCCAGCAGGTCTGCCGGAATTTCTTCGATCGAGTACTCGGCGCCCATGGTTTCGTCATGCCACAGGATGGCCTTCATGGTCACCAGGTCCACCACGCCTAGGAACTTGGCCTCGGCACCGATCTGTATGTTGATCGGCACAGCCTTCGCCCCGAGGCGATCCACAATGGTCGAGGTCGCATACACCGCGTCCGCGCCGGCCTTATCCATCTTGTTGATGAAGCAGACCCGCGGAACCTTGTACTTGTCCGCCTGCCGCCACACTGTTTCAGACTGCGGCTGCACCCCGGCGACCGCGTCAAAACAGGCCACGGCGCCATCAAGCACACGCAGCGAACGCTCTACCTCAGCCGTAAAGTCAACGTGGCCGGGCGTGTCGATGATGTTGATACGCTGATTCTTCCAGGTGCAGGTCGTAGCGGCCGAGGTAATCGTAATCCCGCGCTCCTGCTCCTGCTCCATCCAGTCCATTGTCGCCGTGCCCTCGTGCACCTCGCCGATACGGTGCGTGATGCCCGTATAGAAGAGAATGCGCTCGGTCGTCGTCGTCTTACCGGCGTCGATGTGAGCCATGATCCCGATGTTCCGGCAACGATCAAGAGGTATAGTGCGTGCCACGGTCGTATCTCTTCTCTGCAGAACTAGCCTGCTGTTATCACTCTGTTACATGACTACAAATTCACTTCGCTGCACTCCTACCAACGGTAGTGTGCAAATGCCTTGTTGGCCTCGGCCATGCGATGAACGTCTTCCTTCTTCTTCATCGCCGCACCGCGCCCGTTGGCCGCGTCGAGCAACTCGGCCGTCAGCTTGTCGACCATGCCCTTTTCGCCGCGGGCCCGGCCAAACGTCACCAGCCAGCGAATGGCGAGCGAGGTCCGCCGCTCGGGAAGCACTTCGATCGGCACCTGGTAGTTGGCCCCGCCCACACGCCGGCTCTTTACTTCGAGCAGCGGCTTGCAGTTCTCGACAGCCTTCTTGAACAACTTCAAGGCCTCGTCACCACCCTTGGTTTCCAGGTTCGTCATGGCTTCATAAAAGATGCCCTGCGCGGTGGACTTCTTGCCGCCCCACATCATGCTGTTCACAAACTTGGTCACCAGGGTCGACTGATAAATCGGGTCCGGCGAAACTTCACGCTTGGCGATATAACCTTTTCTCGGCATTGCTCTTCTCTTCTTCCTTCAGCGCGGTGACTTCTCACGTGCTGAACCTGTTTTACTTCACTCACTAAGCTTCCGTTTCCATTCCGCAGCGAAGGAATCTGCTTTTCGTCTTATTTCGCTGCAGCCTTGGGCCGCTTCGCGCCGTACTTTGACCGGCTCTGCATCCGCTTGGCTACGCCAACCGAGTCCAGCGTCCCACGCACAACGTGGTACCGCACTCCGGGAAGATCCTTCACACGGCCGCCGCGAATCAGCACAATCGAGTGCTCCTGCAGATTGTGCCCGATGCCCGGAATGTAGGTCGTGACTTCAATCCCGTTGGTCAGCCGCACCCGCGCGACTTTGCGCAGCGCCGAATTAGGCTTCTTGGGCGTCTGGGTGTAAACACGGGTGCATACCCCGCGGCGCTGCGGCGAACCCTGCAGCGCGGGCGAGGCGGTCTTATAACGTGTGGGCGTCCGGCCCTGCTTGACGAGCTGATGAAACGTAGGCACTGAAGCTCCTTAGAAATCCTGAAATACTAAACCCCGCACAGCCCGGTGAATCTTCATGCCTCACGCACGAAAACATTGAGGACGCTGATGCGCCTCGCCGAAAAGTTGTTCCCCAGGTGTACGTCCAAACTTCTGCTCAGACGAAAACACAGTCGACGGTGACCGAATCTCTCCTCATCACAAACCACTAAGAAGGAGGCCGGCTCCGTTTCGCTGTTCCCGACCGCATAGCCCGTTCACATTGGGTCCCAGCTTTTCTAATTCAGGGCCGGGGTGAAGGGTGGCGCAGTCGCGTTTGCGAAGGGTCGCGGTAAATTATCTCTCTCACAATCCGAAAGACACCGCGGTAAACATTGTTCTAATACAAATTCTACTGCATTGAATATACCGCAGATCATCCCCGAAAGCACCTGATACGAGAGGCCTCCGTCGGCAACGATGCAACCTAATAAAGATATCAAGCCCCGGGTGCTTCGTCAAGCCTCAAACGTCTCCAAGCCGGCTCTTTGCTCATCCAGCACTCCGAACCCCCCCCCGTTGCAGGTGCGCCACGCTGCATGCGCCGTGATAACTTTTTCACATGATCCGCAAGCCTTTCCGCACTGCCCTCCTCACCCTGGCCACCCTTCCCGCCGTCCTTCCCGCGATGGCCCAATCCGGCAACGCCAACCCAATGGCGCCCCTCGCCAATCCCGACCCGCGCCTCGCTGCCATCCACGCCCAGGCCGCCACCGTTCACGCCCCCGGAGCCGTAGCCCTGTCGCCCGACGGCACCCTCGTCGCCTACACCATCCGCCAGCGCGAAGGCTCCACTCTCCACCTGATCGCCTCCACCAACCCAGATCCCGCCAAAGAGAAGCTCATTGCTCCTACCGGAGCCACCGCCTGCTCGAACGGCGCACCAATCTGGAGTCCCGACTCGCAAACTCTCGCCTTCACCTCTTCCTGCACCAGCAAGGAAGAAAAGCCCGGCCAGGATCAAATCTTCCTTTATTCCCGCGCCACGGGCGAAGTCCGCCAGCTCACCCATCTCAGCGGCCTGTTCCAGCAAGCCGCCTGGTCGCCCGATGGCAAATCCCTCGGCTTCCTTTTCGTCGAAAACGCTACCCGCTCCGCCGGTGCGCTCGCCGCCATGACTCCCTGGTCCGGCGTCATCGGCCGCGATAACGTGGAAGTGCAACGCATCTACACGGTGGACGTGCAACATGGCATCGGCACCTTCCTGACACCGCCGCAGCTTCATGTTTATGAATTTTCCTGGTCGCCAGACTCCCGACAGGTAACCTACATCGCTGCCCCGTCTCCTGGGGAGAACAATTGGTGGATCGCCAAGCTCTTCATTCAGGCGGCTCCGCCATCCCACGACGCAAGCTCCCGCTCCAGCTTCGCGATCGGAATTCCTAAGGTCCTCTTCGATCCCGCCATCACTCAATCCTCGCTCAAAGGCCTCCAAATCGCCGTCCCTCGCTTCTCCCCCGACGGCAAAACCATCGCCTTCATCGGCGGCCTCATGTCCGACCAGGGCTCCACCGGCGGCGACATCTGGACGATCCCCGCAATACCCGGACCGGACGCAGCCAATAACAGCCCCACCGATGTCACCCCGAACATCGACGGCACTCCAGCCTGGCTCTCGTGGCTCGATAACACCTCGATTGCCTTCGTCGAAGAGCGTCGCGGCCACACCCTTCTCGTCGACGGCAGCATCGTCACAAAAGCCGGCATATCGACCGACGACCTCGGCGAAGTTTCCGTCTCCGGGGGCCCTATTAAGGACGCCATCTCCATCGCTTCCACCGGCGATCTCGCCTTCGTCAGATCCGGACACGCCACCGCGCCCGAGGTCGTCGCCGGGCGACTGGACGCCCTGCGCCCCATCACCCACCTTAACGACGGCGTCAAGAGCACCGCCCACGTCGAATCCGTCAACTGGACCAGCCCAATTCAACTCGGCGGGGCCGAAAGCTTCAATGTCCAGGGCTGGCTCACCTACCCCGTCAACTACGATCCCGCCAAAAAGTATCCGCTCCTGGTCATCGTCCACGGCGGACCGTCCGCTTCCGCCGGTGCCGGGTTCGCCAATCCCGTCTGGTCGGAGCTCGGCTACTTCGTCCTCGCCCCCAACCCGCGCGGTTCCTTTGGGCAGGGAGAGGCGTTTACCGCCGCCAACATCAAAGACTTCGGCTACGGCGACCTCCGCGACATCACCGCCGGCATGGACGCTATCGAGGCAAAAATTCCCGCCATCGACCACACCCGCGAAGGCCTCACCGGCTGGTCCTACGGCGGCTTCATGACCATGTTCGCCGTTACCCAGACCCACCGCTTTCGCGCCGCCGTCGCCGGAGCCGGTCTCTCCGACTGGCTCTCCTACTACGGCGAAAACTCCATCGACCAGTGGATGCTGCCCTTCTTCGGTGCCACCGTTTACGACGACCCCGCCCTCTACGCCAAATCCTCCGCCATCACCTTTATCAAGCACGTCACCACCCCCACCCTCGTCATCGTCGGCGACCGCGACGGCGAGTGCCCCGCCCCGCAGTCCTTCGAGTTCTGGCACGCCCTGCGCGACCTCAACGTAAAAACCGAGCTCGTCGTCTATCCCAACGAAGGCCACGGCTTCGTCGATCCCGATCACATCCGCGACCGCGAAGCCCGCGAAGTAGCCTGGTTCGCCCAGAACATGCCCGCCCAGTAAGCGCCTTTCATCGCGACCTCTGCGGGGGTTTACTTTGCGACCTTTGCGTACGCTTTTCATTGTGTCGATCAATAACCCTTGCCCCGGCCAGTCGTCTAATCCGAAAGCCCACACCAGATCTGTATTTGCTTCTCCATATTTGCTTCTCCAAGGTCGAACTCCTAAACTGAAACTTGGCAAAGTCAGCCAGCCCATCCTGCACCAACAGCATCACCGTTCCCGCTTCTTCGCCCGAAGCCGGAACCCGAGGTCGAAGATCGAATGCGTCGTCTAGTGTCCCTGCTTGTTCTCCTGCTCTTTGCCGTCCCTTTCGGCATTTCCATGTCCGGCTGCAGCAAAGGCGTCGCCACTGTATATTGCAACGGCGGAAATGGCGGTCTCGTCGTCGGCCAGCTCGCCACCCTCGATCTCGAGCCCAGGCTTACTGGGATTTCCCTCAACGCCGGAGAAATAGGCAGCATCAACTCGCCCACCGGCAAGGATTGCAAGGGCACCTCCGTCTCTCCCACCAACATCCGGTACAGCACCACCGCCAGCTCGAGTTCCCTCGCCTCCACGCTGCTCGATGTCGAGCCCACCAACGGCCGTCTCTGCGCGGGCATATGGAACCGCAACACAGGCGGCAGCATCGCCGACTTTACCTTCTGCACCCCCGCCACCGGCGCAGGCACCGCCTTCATCACGGCCAGCACCTCGGACGTCACCTCCAATCCCATCGCCGTCTACGTCCACCCCATCGTCGCCAGCATCCAGCTCGTCACACCCACCATCGACTGCGTCACCCCAGGCAACCAGGACAGCAGCTGCTACAACCAGATCGTCGCCGGAGCCTGCGCCACCACCTCTCCCGTCCCTACGGGGACAGTTAGCTACAGCGGCAACGCCTGCGTCTCGCAAAACTTTTCCGCCCAGCTCGCCGCCCAGACCTTCGACGCCAACGGCCACAACATCAGCTGCTCGGTCGGCCCCCTCACCTTCACCGCTACGAACGGCAGCATCGTCACCATCGATACCTCCGGCCTCGCCACCGCCGCCCAGCCCGGCTCTACCATCATCAACGCCACCCTCTCGCAGGCCACCAGCTCGGTAGGCTTCTTCGCCACCTGCCCGCCGAAATCCATCATCCTCACCACCCAGGGCTCCACCACCGCGCCCACGGCACCCGTATCGGTAAACCAGAACACCACCCAGAACCTTGTAGCCACCATCACCGATACCAACAACAATCCCATCACCAACATCCCGCTTGAGTACGTCTCCACCTCGCCTACCACGATCCCCACTGCCGGCTCCGGCATCACCCCCACCTTCCCGGGCTCGGCCGCCATTACGGCTCTCTGCCAGCCCACCAGCACCTCCGCCACCGGAGGCGTCAGCAACTGCAACCCGTCCGCCTTCAATCAGATCGGCCTCTTCGGCAACGGTCTCCCCATCGCCTCGAACCCCGTCCAGATCACCGCGCCGGGCACCTCGCCCTCCACCATCCTTTACATCGCCTCCACGCAGTCGCAATACATTCAGCCCATCGATTTCACCCTCAACACGCAGCCCACCGCCCTGCGCCTGCCCTACGTCCCCAACTCCATGGTCCTGTCTGAGGATCTCAGCACCATCTATATGGGGACTTCCACCGAGATCATGGTCCTCTCCGCCACCACCAACGGCCTTACCCTCGGCCGCCAGGATCAAACCGTCTCCGGCTTCGTGCTCGCTGTCTCTCCCGATAACTCCACCGTCGTCATCGCAGACCCGGTTCGCCGCCTTACCTACCTCTATTCCTCCGCGGGTGCGATCTCCACCGAGTACGGCGCTTTCGGCACCCGCGCCCAGTGGAGCCCCGACTCTCAAACCGTCTACATCACAACCGACGACGGACGCCTGCTGGTGCATTCGAACTTCACCGGATGGACCGCCGTCCCCCTCAACAACAGCAACAACACTTCGGCCAGCGACGTCGCCATCACCGTTCCCTCCATAGGCGTCTACCTCGCCAATGGCCCCACCGTTCCCGTCACCGGACGCACCGATTGCCCCACCACCACCCAGATCAACCCGGCCGCACCGACCGCGCCCAACTTCAACACCACCACCACCAACGTCTTCTATCCCCTGGCCGATAACACCCCAAGCGGCATCGCCACGCGCATTGCCGCCACCAACGACGGCACCCACGTTCTTGGCGCGTCTGCCACCAACTTCCTCGACCTCACCACCAATCAGAAGTCTGGAGCCTGCCCCATCCCCTTTACCAGCAGCCAGGCTACCAATCCCGCCTTCACCGGCCTTACCGTTACCCCCACTGCTGTCACCGGCGTCAGCGGCTTCAGCAGCTTCTACGGCAGCGGCATCGTCGACGTCCTCCCCACCTCCGACTCTGCCTTCGCCTTCGTCACCTACACCGGCACCGGCGGGGTCCTCCCCCAGTTCAATCCCGGCACCCTCGCCCTCACCAACATTCCTCTCCAGACCACTACCGCCGGCACCCCCATCGCCCCGGTGCGTGGCGTTGTCAGTGCCGATAACCAGACCCTCTACGTCGGCACAACCGGCGACAATCTCGTCCACCGCCTCGCCCGCGGGGCCAACGGCTTCACCGACACCCCCGCGCTCGCCCCGCTTACCCCGGGCCTGCCCAACATCAATGGCGGCTCCACTCCCGCCACCCCCGACCTCCTGCTGCAACGCCCCCGCAAGGCCACCAGCTAAGGAGTAGCAACATACTCCCAAGTACGCGCAGAATGAGTTAGAACCGTCATCCTGGGCGGAAAAGCGCACGGCTCTTGGTGCGTTTCATAGTCTGGCGGAACAACCCGCCACACTACTCTCAGGATGACAATGGGTTACGGGTAGATCCCGTAAACGTCCTACCTACCCCAGCCGAGCCTTCAACAAGTCCCGCGCCACCGCATCCAGCACCCCATTCAGAAAGTGGATCGACTCCGGAGCCGCATACCGCCGCGCCACCTCCAGCGACTCGTTGATCACGATCGCCGCCGGCGTCTTCGGAAAGCCCAGCATCTCCGCAATCCCCGACCGTAGCAGGTTCCGGTCGACGACCGGCATCCGCTCCAGCCGCCAGTTCTGCGAGTGCTGTTCGATCAGCGCATCGATCTCCACCGACCGGCTCACCGCCACCCGATGCAGGTCCTCGGCAAATCCACGCGTTTCCGCATCCACATCCACCACCGAAGCCCAGAACAGCTTGCGTACTTCCTCCGGCGTCTGCTTGCCCAGGTCGCCCTGAAACAACATCTGCATCGCCAGCTCGCGCGACTTGCGCCGCGTACCCACTAGCGCCGCCCTCGCAGCTTGCGGTTTACCGACACCATCTCCACCGCCGCGCTCGCCGCCTCGAAGCCCTTGTTGCCGGCCTTCAGCCCGGCCCGGTCCAGCGCCTGTTCGAGCGTCTCGCACGTCAGCACGCCGAACGCATGCGGCACACCGGTTTCCTGCTGCGACTGCCCGATGCCGCGCGCCACTTCGGTGTAGATCGCCTCGTAATGCGCCGTCTCCCCCCGCAGCAGGCAGCCCAGCGTGATCACCGCGTCCACCTTGCCGCTCTCTGCCGCCGTGCGCGCCGCACTTGGTATTTCCCACGCTCCAGGCACCCGCACCACCGTCACATCTTCGCGGCGCGCCCCACTCCGACGCAGGCAGTCGAGCGCACCCTGCAGCAGGCGATCCGTAATCACCGTGTTCCAGCGCGTCGTCACCACCACAAACCGCATCCCCTCGGCCGAAACTCCACCCTCAATCGCAGGCTCAACCCCATGCATCGGGTCTTCCGATTCCCAAAATCCAACCTCTAAACCACCGCCAAGCCGCAACGTAAACAGCCGCGAGTTCCAATGCGTCGCCTCCACCTTACCCAAACCACCAGCGCCCGAAAGCCAGCGCTCAACCGCCCCATGCACATGGTCCAGCTGGGTCACCTCCACCAGCAAACGCGGCGAAGCCGGCATCTGCCCCGTCACCAGCTCCAGATTGCCCAGCGGAGCCAGAAACGCCGCGCCCTCGCCACCGGCGTCCTTCCATCCTTTGCCCGCCTCAAAGCCCAGCGAGGCCAGCAGCCCCTGCAACCGCCTGTATTCGTCGCCGTCTGCAATCGGCTCGACGACCGTCATTCCCTTGATCATGCTTCTGATTGTATCGTCATGAGTGCAGGCCTCAAGCTGTCAGCTGATAGCTCATAAGCCCACAGCTCACAGACCACACGGAGAACCGCCATCATGCCTTACGAAACCCTGCTCGTCGAAATCGAGGGCCCTGTCGCCACCCTCACCCTCAACCGTCCCAAGGTGCTCAACGCGCTCAACCGCCAGGTCTTCGACGATCTCGAAACCGCCCTCTCCAGCCTCACCGCAGACCCCGCCGTCCGTGTCATCCTGCTCACGGGCGCAGGCGAAAAGGCTTTTGCCGCCGGTGCCGACATCACCGAAATGGTCGACGCCGACGCCGCAGCCGGCGAGCGCAGCGCCCTCCGCGGACAGGCCGTCATGCGCCAGATGGAAACCTGCGGCAAGCCCATCCTGGCCTGCATCAACGGCTTTGCGCTCGGCGGCGGCTGCGAGCTCGCCATGGCCTGCACCTACCGCCTCGCAAGTGAAACCGCACGTCTCGGCCAGCCTGAAATCAAGCTCGGCCTCATTCCCGGCTACGGCGGCACCCAGCGCCTGCCGCGGCTCATCGGCCCATCCGCCACGCTCCGGCTGCTGCTTACCGGCGATATGATTTCCGCCGCCGAAGCCCTGCGCCTCGGCCTTGTCGATCAGGTCGTTCCGGCCGGCAATCCCGAAGCCCTGCTCGAAACCGCCAAAGCTCTCGCCCTCAAGATCGCCCCGCTGGCCCCGCTCGCCGTAGCCGCCTCGATCGAAGCCGTCCGCGGCGGCTCGCACATGGCCCTCGACGAAGCTCTCGCCTTTGAAGCTCGCCTCTTCGGCCGCCTCTGCGACACCGCCGACAAGCGCGAAGGTACGAGCGCCTTCCTAGAAAAACGCCCGCCCGTCTTCACCGGCAAGTAGCCTGGATGACGCAGCCTTGCTGTCAGCTCCAAGCTCGGCAGCTGACAGCTCACGGCCCGTCGCTTTTGCTTCACCGAACCAGCACCCCACTCATTTATGCTTAACCCGTGCGTATCCCTGTAATCGCCCTTTTCGCCCTCGCCCTGCTCACCGGCTGCCGCAACGCCGCCGGCCCCGAAGCCAGCCAGCAGGCCGCCGCCGACCAGCGTCGCCAGCTCGACGTCGTCCGCCAGGATCTCGACCAGATTCCGCCGCCCTCGAAGACCCGCTACCTGGCCGTCAAGAGCCTGACCGCGTGGGAGAACCCCTACCTCACCATCCAGGACAGCATGGTCACACTGCACGTCACGGTCGCCGACGGCAACCAGACCGATCTCGGGGTAGGCGGCATCCTGCGCCCCGTAGGCGCGCGCCGCCAGGATCTCAACGTCCGCACCAGCGATCTGCCCTCCGCGCTCAACGCCGTGCCCTCCACCGCCTGGCCCTACGGCCGCGTGGTAGCGGTTGAAGAAGCGCACGACGCCCCCGCCTCCGCCCGCCCGCAGCTGCGCCGCAACATGGAAGCCGCCATCAAAACCCTCGGCGATGTGGGCATCGTCGTCTACGAGTGGCAAGAGGGCGGCCCCAGCCTCCACTAGGCTGTATTGACATAGAGCCCTGGCGAAGCCCAAACCAGGCGAAATTGTCATCCTGAGCGGAGAAACGCTCGGTTCTTTGTGCGTTTCGCAGTCGAAGGACGCCTGCTTTTTGTTGGGAGTTTGCAGAGAGTGCTTTGCCGGCATGGGAACTGTCGACGCTATTCATTTCACGTCTTAGAAGCGAGGTAAGCAAAGATTAGAAGAGGAGATCAAAACGGTTGTGCTCGTCGGGCTTCAATGGCACCACCAGCACGTCATCCAGCAGGACGTCGTGATCCGCGACCACCCCGGTCAGTTCGACAGTCTTGTACTCCACCAGTTGCGTGGGCGAGTCGGATGGAGCGGAAACATCGTTGGAGGTGATCTGAAGGATGTAGCTGCCAGGTGGCAGGTAGTTGACCTGGAAGGTACCGTCATCTTCAATCTCAACAAACCGGGGTACATCATGCGCTTCCTCTTCTTTCAATCGAATGATCGTGCGCGGCGCATGGTGGTCGCTAGCGGCGAGCACTCTACCTCTAAGAGTGTGCAGCCCGTTCGGATCGATAGTCAGATCGGCGTTCGCGATCTGCTCATCTCCGTGAATCTCGAATATATTGGCATCCTTGCGGCGGAAGGTCGCTGGTACGTAGACCGGGATTATCTCGGGGAACATATGTTCCCGGCCGGAGGTGCGATCAATGCCCCCGTTGTTCATGATGACGTGCGCCGAGCTATGATCGATGGTTATCACTGTGCTTACAATGTATTTGCCGGGCGATAGCCCAAAAATACGGTAGCGGCCTTCATCGTCTGTGATCGGTGTTCCTCGGGTTACTTTTTCGGTAGAGGATAGAAGTTGCAGGGCCTCCTGACGCGGCGAAGCGACCTTCGTTCGGTTCTCCGGACGCGATAGGTTTTCGCGACGCAGGATACTGTCGCTCGACTCACACCCCACCATCGCACCAATGACCGGACTGCCGTCTGCGAACTGCAACCGGCCAGTGATCACAGCGCCACGGTGCAGGGTCAGGCTCACGCTTGCGGTCTTTCCGGCGCCCACATGGACCTGCGGCAGCGACGCGATGAGACGATCAAGCTGATCTTCTGAGAGAGAGAAGTCCATGGCTGCCGCTGCGCCGGGCACAATGTACCCAGGCTTGAGTGCTACCACGAGGTAGTCACCTTCCGGAACGTCAAGGCGGAAGCTTCCATCCATGCCGGAGGTCCCGTAAACACGTTGGACGCGCGGATCCTGCTGCTTTGGTACGCCATTCGGAACTGGCTGGTTCCTGGCCAGTGCCACCTCAGACTTGGCTGGGATCGGCACGATGTTTACCTCCGCAAAGCGTACAGGTAACCGCCTCTCCCCGTCGTAAACGAACCCCGTGACCGATCCCGCGGGTGCGGAAGAAAACTCGAATACGGTCGCTGGCGACTGTGGATGCGCTAAGCCTAGGGAGAGCATCGCAAAGAAGGCGAGCACGAGGCATGGCTTCGAACGGCTCATAGAACGAGAGTGTACATCGGGATGGCCTGCCTGGCTGGCTAGGAAAGTACATCTTCAAAAACGGCGTTTTCGGCAGAGTTCTCATGAGTAGATTGTTCAAGACGTTATCGCGCCGTCCGTCCCTTATCCCGTTTATCCGTGGTGAGCCTTCCCCCATCCTGGTTTACCATTCTCCCATCGTGCACACCACAGCACTCGTCATCTTCTGCCTCCTCTTCGCCTTCGTCACCCTCGCCGGCTTCTGGGCTGCGCGCTGGCGACGCCCCGAATCCATGCACTCGCTCGAAGAATGGGGCCTCGCCGGCCGCAGCTTTGGCACCTGGGTTTCGTGGTTCCTCATCGGCGGCGATACCTACACTGCCTATACCGTCATCGCCGTGCCCGCCGCGCTCTACGGAACCGGTGCCATGGGCTTCTTTGCCCTGCCCTACGCCATCCTCGGCTACCCCTACATGATGTTCGTGCTGCCGCGGATCTGGCAGGTCTGCCATCGCCATGGCTACGTAACGTTCGCCGATTTCGTCCGCGGCCGCTTCGGCAACCGCCCCCTCACCATGGCCGTCGCGCTTACAGGCATTCTCGCCACGATGCCCTACATCGCCCTGCAGCTTGTGGGCATCCGCGTGGTCATCGCGGCGTTGGGCGTGCACGGCGAGTGGCCCCTGCTGCTCGCCTTCGTCATCCTCTCGGCCTACACCTACTCGAGCGGCCTGCGCGCGCCCGCCGTCATCGCCATCGTCAAGGACGCCATGCTCTACATCATGGTCCTCGTCGCCCTCGTCTGGATGCCGCTCCATCTCGGCGGCTACGCCCACATCTTCGCCACCGCCAATGCCGCGCTTGCGCACCAAACGCCCGCGTCCTCCATCATGCTTGTACCGAAACAGTATCTCGGCTACAGCACACTGGCGATCGGCTCGGCCATCGCCCTGATGCTCTACCCGCATACGGCCACCGCGGTGCTCAGCGCGGGCTCCGCCAACACCGTTCGGCGCAACGCCGCTATGCTGCCCGCCTACACCTTCCTGCTGGGCCTCATCGCGCTCCTGGGCTATGCGGCCATTACGGCCGGCATCGTCACCAAAGACACCAGCTCGGTCGTGCCTCTGCTCTTCCTCAGGGCATTCCCCGAGTGGTTCGCGGGCTTCTGCCTTGCGGCCATTGCCATCGGCGCGCTCGTGCCCGCGGCCATCATGTCCATCGCGGCCGCCAACCTGTTCACCCGCAACGTCTGGGGCGAGCTCGTACCCCTGTTTGGATCCAGCCCCATGACACCGCGCCAGGAAGCACAGATGGCCAAGGCCGTCTCGCTCGCCATGAAGTTCGGCGCGCTCCTCTTCGTGCTCAAGCTCCAGACCGCCTACGCAATCCAGATGCAGTTGCTCGGCGGCATCTGGATCACGCAGCTCTTTCCTTCGATCGCGATCGCCGCCTTCACCCGCTGGTTCCATCCCTGGGCCTTGTTCGCCGGATGGGCCACCGGCATGGCCGTGGGCAGTTGGATGGCGTGGTCGCTTGGGCTCAAAAGCTCGGTCTACCCTGTGCCCCATGTCGGCGGCATGTACGCCGACATCCCGGCGCTCGTTCTCAACCTCGCCGTCACCGTTCTGCTGACTCCGCTCTTCCGCCACACGTCGCTCGCCCCGGCCGTCGACACGACCGACGCCGCGGCTTACGTCGGCTGACCAAACTCTGCGCACCACTCCCGCATCACAGCAGTTGAGGAATCCCATGAGCACAAATTTCATCGCCGACTTCGTCGAAAAGAAGCTGGCCGAGCCCGCCGATCAGCAATCCCACGAGCAACTCGGCGACAAATCCCTCGCCAAAGGCCTGCTTGCCGGCCTCATCGGCGGCATCATCGCAACCGGCGCCAAAACCTTGGCGGAAAAGTTCTATCCGCCCCGCACCCACGGCGAGCCGGAACCACCCGCGGTGCTGGCTGAAAAGGTTTCCGGCGGCAACCTGAGCGAGACCGAAAAGGTCATTGCGACCGAAACCATCCACTGGATCTTCGGAGCCGCAGCGGGCGCGGCATACGGCGCACTGGCCGAGTTCTATCCAGCCGCGACGGCGCGCGACGGAGCCAACTTCGGCATGACCCTGATGGCCCTTACGCACGAAGGCGCTCTGCCCGCACTCGGCCTTTCCGCCGAGCCCGCCGACCAGACCAACCGCGAAAAAGCCAGTGAAATCGCCACGCACGTCGTCTTCGGCTTTGTCACCGAAACCGTGCGCCGCTACGTTCGCAAGACCCTCGATAACCCTCAGGAATAGGTTCCGGTTGCAAGCGGCACCGGCAGGCTCTCGGCGTGCGGGAGCCTGCCGGCATTCTCCCTGCCTCCCGTAGGGGTCGAGACAAACCCAAGCGCGGGATTCTAAACGGCTAAGCCTTGCCAGCCAACCCGCCGGCTTTATTTGTAGCGTCGCAGTTTGCATCGAACGATCATATTGAGCACACGCTGCCAAAATCAACGCCCTTTCATCGCCGGCTCGACGGCGTTTCGCCCATGTCGGCTGCGCTTCGCTCGTGGCTTGCCATGCGTGGAATACTGTAGGCAGGAAATCTGATGACCCAACCCTTCCAAAGCTTTTTCATGGGCGGCTTTGAGTGTGCCACGCACGGTCGCCACGACGGCACCCGCATCGATGTACTCGCCGCCACCGGCCACGACACTCAGGCCGCGACCGATTATCGTCTGCTACAACAGGCAGGCGTTCGCACCGTGCGCGACGGCCTGCGCTGGCACCTGATTGAAGCGGTGCCGGGCGTCTACGACTGGACGAGCTTTCTGCCCATGCTCGATGCCAGCCTCGCAACCGGTACGCAGGTTGTGTGGGACCTCTGCCACTGGGGCGTTCCATCGCATCTCGATCCCTTCTCCGACGACTTCATCACCAGCTTCGCGGCCTTCGCGCAGGCCGCCGCCGGCCTCATCCGCGAGCGCTCCGGCGGCGCTCGGGCGCCCGTGCCCTTCTACTGCGCCATCAACGAGATCAGCTTCTGGGCCTGGGTGGGCGGCGATGTAGAAGCTTTCTACCCGCATGGCCGCGGCCAGGGTGACATCCTCAAAAGGCGCCTCGTGGAGGCTTCCCTCGCCGCCATCGCGGCCGTTCGCTCAGTCGATCCGCGTGCCCGCTTCATCCAGGCCGAGCCCATCATCCACATCGCGCCCGAGTATGCGGACGTGCCCGAATACCCGCACATTCTCGATCACGTGCGCGGCCATGTGGCGGGCCAGTACCAGGCCTGGGATATGCTGCGCGGCGACCTTCATGAGGATCTGGGAGGCTCGCCCGACGCGCTCGACATCCTTGGCGTAAACTATTACTGGAACAACCAATGGGTGCATGGCGGCGATCGCATGCCTCCGGGCCACCCCGACCATCGTCCACTTCACCTCATGCTCCAGGATCTATGGGAGCGCTATCGCCGGCCGATCGTCATCACCGAAACGGGAGCCGAAGCCTCTGCCGCTGTAGGCTGGCTTGGCTACATCGCTTCAGAAGTGCGCCAGGCGCAACGCCACGGCGTCGAGATGCTCGGGATCTGTCTTTACCCCGTCATGGATTACCCGGGCTGGGACGATGAACGGCACTGTCCATGCGGCCTCATCGAGGTGGACGGTGATTGGCAACGGCGCAGCCTTCGGGCAGATCTCGCCGCCGAACTGAACACTCAGATTGCGGCTACCGAAACGTCACACCGCAACTTTGCATCCGAGGCAGTACCGGTACGCTGACGGCCGCCGGTCCTCATCCTCTCTCCATCGCACGACCAGCCGCAGATACTGCAGGAGTACGACATTTATGGCCCAAGTAGTCGAAGAGCGTCATAGTGCCATTGTGGCTTCAGCCCAAAGCCGGCAACTGGACGCGCTGATCTGGAGATGTCAGGAACTTGCCGATGATCTCGCGTCGAAGCCGAATCTCGGCCTGAAGGAAGCTCCGCGCCGGGAAATTTCAAGATGTGCCGAAATCGGCCTCCTGATGGCTCCCTTCCCGACGCAACTCGGCGGGCAGGGGCTCGGCTCCGAGACCGGGACGCATCTTGCCCTGCTGCGTGTCCTGGCGGCGATCGGGGGCGCGGACCTTGCCCTGGGCAGAATCCTCGAAGGTCACATCAACGGTGTTCTTCTGGTTGTGCGCTACGGTACGCCGGAGCAGGCCAGGGAGCTTTCAGAAGAAGTGAGCCGCGGCGGGCTTTCCGGCGTGTGGAATACCGGAGGCAAGGATCTGTTGAAACTTCATCCTGAGGGTGACGCCTACGTCTTCCAGGGTGAAAAAACCTTCGCCACCGGTGCTGCTTTTGTGGAGCGACCCATCGTGACTGCGGCCATACCCGGCCGGGGCTGGTTCATGACCATACCCCGCATGCACAGCCTGGGCGCGTCCATCGATCGCAGCTTCTGGCACCCCTTCGGCATGGAAAGCTCGGAAAGCTTCGGGGTCGACTTCACCGGCGGCGTCGTGCAGCAGGATCAAGTGATCGGAGCTCCCGGTGACTTCTACCGCGATCCGATGTTCCGCGGAGGCGCCATCCGCTTTGCTGCCGTGCAGGCCGGGGCTATTCTGCGCCTGCACAGCCTCTTCGCTGAGTGGCTGGAAGAAACCCGCCGGGGGGAAGACCCCTATCAGATCGCACGGCTCGCCGAAATCTCGATCGCTTCTCAGGAAGCCATTCTCTGGGTTGAGAAGGCCGCCCAGGTTGCCGAGGCCTGCTTCTTCAGCACCAGGAAAGATGACTCCGAGCGCATGATCGAATGCGCCAACATGATGCGGACAGCCATCGAGCGCCTCGCCACGCGCGTCATGCAGATGGTAACAGCCGGCGTCGGAGCGCATGGCCTGCTGCAGCCGCAACGCTTCGAACGCATCCTGCGCGACCTGACCATGTACCTGCGTCAGCCGGCGCCCGATCAAACCCTCGCCGGCATCGGCCGCTTCGCGCTTGAGAAAGTGCGTACACCCACACGCGAAGTGCACGACGGCTTCTGGGCCGGGGATGCGCTGAACAAATCGCTGCCGGCCTCCTACTTCCGCAGGATCTACGCGCGCAAGAGCGATCCGTGGGACTTCGAAACCAGCCCCTACGAAAAGCACAAGTACGACGCCACCCTGCGTAGTCTTCCGGAAGACTGCTACGAAAGCGGGCTCGAGGTAGGCTGCTCGATTGGTGTGCTTACCGAAAAACTGAGTGGACGCAGCGAACGTCTTCTCGGCCTGGATATCTCTTCCAAGGCGCTTGACGTGGCACGCCAACGCTGCGCCCACAAAGACCACGTAAGCTTTGCCTGCATGCAGGTGCCGGCGCAGATGCCGGAGGGCGAGTTCGATCTGATCGTCGTGTCGGAAGTCGCCTACTACTGGCAAATGCCCGACCTTGAACGCGCCGCCACCGGGCTCGCGGAGCGGCATGTCCCGGGCGGCCACCTCATCCTGGTACACCTTACCGAGCATGTGCCTGACTACCCGCTGCGTGGCGACCAGGTTCACGATTACTGGCTGTCACGGCCGGAGTGGCGCGCCGTACATCACGAGCGTCATCAGCGCTTCAGGCTGGACGTACTCGAAAGGCTGCCCGGCTAGATGAAACCGCCATTGGCGCGTTCCTTGTTGTCATCCAGAAAAGGACCCTTGTTGTCATCCCGAAGGGATCTGCGGTTGCACTTGCAGTTGTTCTTCCTCAACATCGTCACGAATTCCGCTTAGGCCACGATCACCGGCTTGCGCTGCAATCGTCGATTATGCCTTGCAAGGCACGCAAAGCGTGGTCAATCTCGCTATGCCGCGGACCTGCAAAGGTCTCGTCGATCAGCGCGTTGCAGTCAAGCAGTTCCAGAAATCTGCCATGCTGTAGCCCTTCCGCATGCAAGCTTGCAAGACGCTGCCGCCAGCCCACCGGCCAGGCCTGCAGATCGACCGCTCCCTCTTGCCTGGAGTTCATCACGCGCAACGCCTGCAGCGAACGGAATCGATGGGCGAGCCACTCGGCCGAATCGACCACATGTGGAGTGCCCTCAGCGCATTCCCGCTGCCAGTGCCGAAGCTGGCCGGAGAGCCCGACCTCCGCCCTTCCATCCAGTCTCGCCGAAGTATAGATGTGCACATCTGCGGCATGGCGAATGCGCGCTCCGACCTTGCGCAGGGCGTCGACAAAGGCTACATCTTCAAGCGGCTTTACCGGGGGCAGTCCGCCGGAGCGGCGGTACACCTCGCAGGTGCAGCCCAAGGAGGCGCCGAAATGCTCAAGATGACGCGGCCACGGGTCCGACGGATCAGGGTCGAGCAGCGACTCCAGCCGTGCGACAAGCTGCTGATAATGCCGGTCGCGAAGGTAGGCCGCCCGTGTTCCCTCGTCGAGCAAATCCAGGTCTCCGGGCAGCAGGTTGATGACTCCGCCCACGACTTCGGCACCAGCCTCCACATGCGCAAGATTCCTGGCGATCCAGTCCGGCGCCACCACGGTATCGGCGTCCGTCGAGAGGATGACGGAGGTCGAAAATGACTGGCTTTCGAGCCGGGCGCAGGCTGCATCCATCAGCATTTTCCGCGCGGTGCCAACATGCGCCTGCTCGGAGGTAAGGCGCACTTCTTCGATAGCGACGTGGAAGCCGGGATGCATCTTCGCGAAGCGCCGCGCCACCGAGGCACTTTCGTCGGTGCAGTTATTCAGCAGCAGCAACACTTCAAACGACGCAGGATCGAGCGGCTCGCCTTGTAGGTCGACCTGGTTGCGCAGCGCTTCAAGAGTACGCGGCAGGCGACGCTGTTCATTGCGAGCCGGCACGACCACGCAGGCATGGCAGGACGGCAGAATCGCCTTGCCGCCGAACTCCGTGGTCGTTTCAGCCTGCCGATGCAGAACGTTGATCATGCGGGCAGCGGCTCAGCCTCAGGATCACGTTGCCGGGTAGAAAGTTTCTCCGATCCCGCAAGGGCGAGCCAGGCCTCGTTCGCCCACATCCGTTCTCCACCGTGGTACCGCTGGCAAAAGTTTGCGATCGTATCCGCCAGCGCCGCGTCGATCTGCGACGCGTACAGCAGCGCGATGCGTCGCTTCAACTCCGTAGGACGTGTGTGCGTTCCATGACACAGCACAGGGAAAAGAGGCTCGTGCAGGCGTGTGTTGGTGTCCTCGCGAAAACGTGAAAGGTCGACGCGTACCCCATCGCGCGTGGCATACGGAAGCTCCTCGTAAAACGCGCACGGCAGGTCGGTAGTCAGGGGCAGAGAGGCGTCGCGCGCCACGCGGTGGTCCACATGATGACCAAGGCCAAGCGGAAGCACGAGCGCGGAGAAAGCATGGTGTGCAGCCGCCATCGTTGCGATCGCCTTGCGAATCTTCGGAATCGCGGTATCTTCCGGGTTTACGTCCATGTCGCACACGATCGAGCTGTCGCAATGCAGGCGTATGGGAGCATCCTTGATGTTCAAATCCACCATCTCAGCGCCCGGAATCTGCTTGAGGAATTCCTCATCCTCCCGCCTGCGCAGGGCCGAAACATACGCCAGGCGATCGTTCGTGTGCACGGTCTCGGCATCCGAGTAGGGCGCGTAAAGCGAGCGCGTAAATACGTTCAGAAGCGTTACCTTGTGTCCCGCGGCGAGCCAGTGGTGGATTGACAGGGACAAGGAAAAGGCAGCATCGTCGCGGTGCGGCGACAGGATAAGAATGTTCAATGGAGGTCGGCTTTCGTGATGCTCGAATACATGATTGCTTTCCTTACATCCTTGCATAGTGTGCAATGTCTGAAAATGTGCGATGCGCAAAGGGCAAAAACGGTTTGGTCTCCGGGCGAACAATCACTTTCGATGACGCACAAGTGGAAATCCAACGTTCCTTGAACACTACACATCAGAAACCGATAAGCGTGGATAATGAACCTAATCAACGTTAAACGACCAACGGATGTCGAGGCCCAATTTTGCCCATCAATCAGTATGAATCGGACACAACCGGTTTTCGTGCAACACAGTCGCAGAACGACAGTAACGCGGATGCGGATTTAGTCTGTTTCAGCCACCTGCGCTGGCACTTTGTCACCCAGCGTCCCCAACATCTGCTTACCCGATGTGCCGAAACGCGCAGGGTCTTCTTCTGGGAAGAACCGTACTTCGACGCGGACGACCACGGCAACGGCACCCCCACGCTCGAGGTCATGCACGAGCACGAACACCTCTGGGTGCTGCGTCCGCATCTGCCGCGTACAGGCGACGCCGCTGCAATGCAGCACGCCCTGCTCAAGACGTTTATGGCGGATTTCAAAATCAAGCACTTCGTACGCTGGTACTACACGCCGATGGCGCTCGCCTTTACCGCCGACCTGCAGGCAGAAGCCACCGTGTACGACTGCATGGATGAATTGACAGGCTTCCTCGGCGCTCCACCTGAACTCGCGGAACGCGAACAAGCGCTCTTTAGCGCCGCGGATGTTGTCTTCACCGGCGGTATGAGCCTCTATGAGGCCAAGCGCAGGCAGCACGCCAACGTGCATGCCTTCCCCAGCTCCATTGATGTCGCGCACTTCGCGCAGGCTTTGCAGGCGCTGCCGGAACCATCCGATCAGGCCTCCATCGCGCACCCGCGCGCAGGATTCTTCGGTGTGCTCGACGAGCGCTTCGACCTTGCGCTTATGGCGGAAGTCGCCGCGCTCCGGCCCGAAATCCAGTTTGTGCTGCTCGGTCCCGTGGTCAAAATTGATCCGGCCTCGCTGCCCCAGGCAGACAACATCCACTATCTCGGGGGAAAAAGTTACGTTCAGTTGCCCGCCTACCTTGCGGGTTGGGATGTCGCTCTGCTGCCCTTCGCGCGCAATGCTTCAACCCGCTTCATCTCGCCCACAAAAACGCCGGAGTACCTCGCTGCCGGCAAGCCGGTCGTCTCTACCCCGATTCATGATGTAGTCGCCGGCTATGGCAAGGATGGGCTGGTAGAGATTGCTGAGACGGCAAGCGACTTTGCCGCCGCGCTCGATCGCTCGTTGCGCCCGCAGGCGCCGGGCTGGAAGGCGGCCGTGGATGCACGCCTCGCGCAGGGCTCCTGGGACAAGACCTGGAAAGACATGTGGAAGGAGATCGAACTGGTCCGCTCGCGAGCCGCCCATCTCCGCCCGCCCGCGCAGGCTTCCTACCGCATGGCCGGTGCCGCCGTATCGGGCAAGGAGCTTCGTACGTCGCGTCCTCAACGCCAGGATCGCTTCGATTACCTCGTAGTCGGTGCGGGACTTGCGGGTGCCGTGCTCGCCGAGCGCCTGGCGCACGGCATGGGCAAGCGTGTGCTCATCGTCGATAAGCGGCCGCACGTGGCCGGCAACACCTTCGACTACTTCGACGATGCCGGTATCCTGGTCCATAAATACGGCCCGCACATCTTTCACACCAACAGTTCCGAGGTAGTCCAGTATCTCTCCAGATTTACCGAGTGGCACGACTACGAACATCGCGTCCTGGCCAGCGTCGACGGCTCGCTGCTGCCGATCCCAATCAATCTCGACACCATCAACCGCATGTACAACCTCAATCTCGATGCGGCCGGCATGCACACGTTTCTGGCCGCACGGATGGAAGTTCCCACCCAGATCCGCACGTCGGAGGACATCGTCGTCAGCCGTGTCGGCCGCGAGCTCTACGAGAAGTTCTTCCGCAACTACACTCGCAAGCAGTGGGGTCTCGATCCTTCGGAACTCGACGCTTCGGTAGCCGGCCGAATCCCGGTTCGTTTCGACCATGACGACCGCTACTTTACCGACACCTTCCAGGCCATGCCGAAGCAAGGTTTTACCCGTATGTTCGAGCGCATGCTGGATTCGCCGAACATCACGGTGCGAACCGGCGTCCAGTATGCCGAGGTAGCACAAGCCTATCCGGGCATCAAAACGATCTTCACCGGCCCGGTCGATGAATATTTCGACTATCGTTACGGCCCGCTTCCTTACCGCTCGCTGGAGTTCAAGCACGAAAGTTATGCGATGGAACAGTTTCAACTCGCAGCGGTCGTCAATTATCCCAACGACCACCCTTACACCAGGGTCACCGAGTTCAAATACCTCACCGGTCAGCAGTCACCAAATACCAGCGTCGTGTACGAATATCCACGGGCTGAAGGCGATCCCTACTATCCGATTCCGCGACCTGAAAATGCGCTGCTGTACGCGAAGTACAAGGAACTCGCGGACCGTCAGGCGAATACCCACTTTGTAGGACGGCTCGCGACTTACAAGTACTACAACATGGATCAGGTTGTAGCTCAGGCCCTGGTGACTTACAAAAGGATTTCGGGAGTTACCGATGCGCCGATAGGTAAGTCGGTCCTTGCTGGAAAGCTTGTGGAGGCTACGCTCTAGTCGCCATTGGCAGGATGCCGCACGGAATGGCGGGTCCTGAACGAAGCGGGAACCGTCGGCACTTACAGGCGTAAGCACACCCCACGCAGCTTGTCCCGTCTGAAGTCTGCAATCACGTTGATTCCGTGCTGCGAAGATGTAAGGAATCGTAGATTGACGACACAAACGGCGCCGGAAATCCACTCGCCGGCACTGTCTATAATCGGACCCATGATGCAGTGGTTGAAGAGAACTGAGGTTGAGCGTTAATGCAGAAACATCCTCGTCGGGCCGTAATTATCGGGGCAGGACCGGGTGGGCTGGCAGCGTCACTGTTGTTGGCCAAGTCGGGTGTGCAGGTAACGATTGTGGAGAAGCGCTCGAGCATCGGGGGACGCACCTCGACCTTTGAGCAGGATGGCTTCCACTTCGACACAGGACCTACTTTTTTTCTCTATCCCAAGGTGCTGCAGGAAATCTTCAAGGCTGCCGGATACGATCTAAACCGTGAAGTGCCCATGACGCGGCTCGACCCGCAGTATCGCCTGGTTTTCGGGGGCGGCGGAGAACTGCTCGCTACCCCGAATGTCGACCAGATGGAGAAGGCCATCGCGGCGATTTCTCCCGAAGATGCGGTACGCTTCCATCACTTTCTCACCCATAACCGGAACAAGCTTGCAAAGTTTCTCCCCTTTCTACAAAGTCCTTTTGAAAGCTGGCGCGACCTGGCCAAGCCCGAGATGTTGAAGCTTCTGCCTCTGCTCGCGCCCTGGAAGTCCCTGGATGATGATCTGCAGGTCCACTTCAAGGACGAGCGCATCCGCCTTGGGTTCAGTTTCCAGTCCAAGTATCTGGGCATGTCGCCCTTCCGTTGCCCCAGCCTGTTTTCGATTTTGTCTTTTCTCGAGTATGAGCATGGCGTCTTCCATCCGACAGGTGGATGCGGCAGCGTCACTACGGCCATGGCCCGCATCGCGACAGAAATGGGTGTCGAGATCGCCACCGACGAGCCCGTCGAAGAGGTCCTGCTCGAGGGCGGCAAAGCCGTGGGCGTTCGTACCAGCCGTCGCACGCTCGAGGCCGACGCCATAGTCATGAATGCTGATTTTGCCGGAGCCGTCCGCAAGCTGCTGCCAAACCGTGCCAGACGCCGCTGGACCGACGAACGCGTGGCCAAAAAGAAGTACTCCTGCTCCACCTTCATGCTTTATCTCGGCATCAAGGGTCGGTACCAGGACGTGTCGCACCACACCATCTACCTGGCCGAGAATTACAAGGAAAACCTGCGCGATATCGAGAAGCTCCACCAGCTCTCCGATAATCCATCCTTCTACGTGCAGAACGCCTGTGTAACCGACGAAACGCTTGCCCCCAAAGGGCAAAGCACACTCTATGTTCTGCTCCCCGTTACGCATCAGACCGGCAACGTATCATGGAAAAAGGAAACGCAACGCTATCGCGCTCTGGCCCTCGAGCAGCTGGCCAAGATCGGCTTGCATGATGTCGAAAGCCGCATCGTCACCGAGAAGGTAGTAACGCCTGACGACTGGAGCGAGGAGTTCGACCTCTACCAGGGCGCGACCTTCTCCATGGCGCACTCGCTCGATCAGATGCTGCACCTACGCCCCCACAATCGCTTTGAAGATGTACAGGGCATGTACCTCGTTGGCGGAGGAACGCACCCGGGAAGCGGTCTGCCGGTCATCTTTGAGTCGGCCCGCATCACGTCGCGGCTACTGCTCGAAGATCTGCGTATTGAACCCCAGTGGGACACAAGCGCGGCCGAGGCCGCGTTGCAGCGCGAGCTGATTGGAGCTCCCTCCTAAGATGACCACCCTGCCGTCCCACGAAGCGCAAGCTCTTTCCTCCTCCACGGAACCCGAGAGCCAGGCGCAGACCCTCTGGGCCGCAGCCGCCATATCCGCTCGCCTGCGCATTTTGCAGAGTGCGCGGCGTGGTCTGGCTGCGGCTGCCGGAAGGCTTGTGGATAGTCTGCCGGCCTCCCTCGCGCGCACCCGTGCGGACTCCCTCGCTGCAGAACTTTTGCCGCTTCTCGATGCCTGCAGGTTCCTCGAAAGGAATGCGGCGCGGATTCTGAAAACCCGCAGGCTTGGCAGACGCGGCTTGCCGTTCTGGCTCAGCGGGCTCGATAGCCGCGTGGAGCGGGTCGCGCTCGGCAGGGTGCTGATCATCGGCCCCGCAAACTACCCGCTCTTCCTGCCCGGCGTGCAAGCCCTGCAGGCACTCGCGGCGGGCAACGCTGTAGTCTGGAAGCCGGGGCGGGAAGGCCGTCCGGTAGCAGACTTGTTTCAAGAAATCCTCGCCGCCGCCGGGTTGCCCGAGGGTCTGCTCCGCGTCACCGGAGATGCTGCCGAAGACGGCATCGCCGAGCTGCACAGGGGCGTCGACAAGGTCGTCTTTACCGGTTCCGCCGCAGCGGGCAAAGCTGTAGCCAGGTTGGCCGCGGAGACCGCGACGCCTGTCGTCGCAGAGCTTTCCGGGTGCGACGCGCTGGTCGTTCTGCCTTCCGCGGATTTCGCGAGGGTGGCTGACGCTGTCACGTTCGGCATGCGGCTCAACGGTTCGGCCACCTGCATGGCGCCACGCCGCCTGTTCCTGGTAGGTTCCGGCTTTGATGATCTGATCGAACGCCTCCGCACTCGCTTCGCCTCCATGCCTGCGGTCGATCTTGCCTACGCCACAAAACGCCAACTGCGCGCCGACCTCGACGAGGCTCAGTCTTCGGGCGCAAGCGTAATCGGTGCCATCGGCCAACCCATTCTGGTTCTGCATGGCAGACCGGAAATGCGCATCGCCCAGGCTGACATCTTTGCGCCTGTCCTGACTGTGCTGCAGGTCGCCGACACGCCGGCTCTCCTGCAAGCCGACAGCCTGTGCCCATTCGGCCTGACTATTTCGATCTTCGGGCAGGAGCAGGAGGCGCGTCTGCTGGGCAGGCAGCTTTGCGCGGGAACGATCCTCATCAACGACCTGATCGTTCCGACCGCCGACCCGCGTGTACCCTTCGGGGGCAGGCGAGCCAGTGGCTACGGCGTCACGCGCGGCGCTGAAGGATTGCAGGAAATGACGGCCGTGAAGACCGTGCTGGCACGCCGCGGCAACGATCGCCGGCATTACGAGCCGACAGGGCAGGCGCATGAACATCTGTTTGGCGGCCTCATCGCGCTGAGGCACGCCGGCGGTTGGCGGCACAAGAAAAACGGTATACGCGCCATGGTAGCCGCGATAAGGGAGATGCAATGAATGTTGGAGTCGTAGGAAGTGGTCTCGCCGGTCTCGCTGCAGCCTGTACGCTTGCCGCGCGAGGCCACCGTGTGGAAGTGTTTGAGAAGAACGCCTGGCTGGGTGGCAAGGCGGCGCAACTGCGTGAAGATGGCTTTCGTTTCGACATGGGCCCAACCATCCTGATTCAGCCGTCGGTACTGCGCAAAATCTTCGCAGAGGCCGGCAAGCGCATGGAAGACTATGTGCCCATGGTGCGTCTCGACCCGCAGTGGCGCTGCTTCTTCGAGGATGGCAGCCAGCTCGATCTGCGCGACAACGCCGACGAGATGGCCGCGTCGCTCGAA
Source organism: uncultured Granulicella sp. (assembly GCA_964282835.1). Classification (GTDB taxonomy): domain Bacteria; phylum Acidobacteriota; class Terriglobia; order Terriglobales; family Acidobacteriaceae; genus Edaphobacter. The sequence goes on along the minus strand of OZ196157.1, from coordinate 1,278,517 downwards.
GCCATCTGGCCGAAAATGGGCGCGGGCTACCTCAAGTTTCTGGAGCAGTCGGAGCAGCTGCACTCCATCTCCGACCGCTTCTTCTTCTGGCGCTCCATCGGCTCAATGCGCGACACCATGGACATCAAGGGTGCGTTCGACATCAAGGTGCTGCGCGACGTGATGCGCATGCGCCTGGGCAAGACAGTCGCCGAAGTGATCCGCGAGAACATCCCTGACGCCAACGTGGCCCAGATGCTCGACCATTTTGTCCAGTATGTCGGCTCCTCGCCGGACGCTTCCCCGGCCATTCTCTGCGCGATCGGTCATATGCAGATGGACGAAGGCATCTGGTACCCGATGGGCGGTACCCGCGCCGTGCCCGAGGGCCTGGTGCGTCTGGCTACCGAATTGGGCGTCGTCTTCCATACGGAAACTGATGTCGCCCGCATCCTGAACGACAAGCCCGGCGGTCGCGGCGGCAAAGTGACCGGGCTGACCACGACAGACGGGCGCAGCTTCCGCTTCGATGCCGTCGTTTCGAACTCCGACGCCGTCCGTACCCACCGCGAACTGATCGGCGGAGCTACGGCGCGCCACTTCGACCACGAACGCAACTACGAGGCCGCCTGCTCGGGCGTTGTGCTTTACCTGGGCCTGAACAAGCGCTACGATCACCTTGCGCATCACGATTTCGTCTTTTCGCGCGACCCGCACGAGGAGTTCCACGCCATCTACGAGAAAGGCGAGCCGGCGCCCGACCCCACCTGCTATCTCGCAGCCACGGCGGCAACCGACCCGGCCAGCGCCCCCGCGGGCGGCGAAGCCCTGTATGTGCTTGTGCACACGCCGTATCTGAGGCCGAACCACGATTGGAAGGCCATGTTCCCGGCCTACCGCAAGGTCATTCTCGAGAAGCTGAAGCGCACCGCAGGCCTGACGGACATCGAAGACCGCATCGTCTTCGAGCGCCACCTGACCCCGCAGGACATCCACGACCGCTACCGCGTACTGAATGGCGCGATCTACGGGATATCGAGCCATGGCGTCTTCCAGGGCGCGTTCAAGCCGGCCAATCGGTCAACCGCTTTGCAGGGCCTGTATCTGGCTGGCGGCGCGGCGCATCCCGGACCGGGTATGCCCATGGTCATGATGTCGGGCTGGATTGCTGCCGATTCACTCGATCAGGATGCGCAGGCCACGCTTCCAGGCTCCAGCCAGATGAAAATGGCGGTCGCTTAGCGTACGCTTCCTTTGGCGGAAGTAAGAGATCATGGCGGAAGCAAAGATCGTGGCGGAAGCAAAGATCATGGATGCACCCAAAATCTCGCAGCCCGTGCTCCGTTTCTTCCGGATGATTGTGCGAGGGTACTTCGCACGGCATTTCCGCGCCGTGAGGGTCAGCGACGCGTTCCAGGTAAAAGCGCTCGGTGACGGCCCGCTGATCGTTTACGCCAATCACAGTTCCTGGTGGGACCCGATGGTGCTCGTGCTGCTGGCCACGAAGTACCTTTCCAGCCGCCACCACTATGCGCCCATGGACGCCTCCGCACTCGAGCGCTACGGCATCCTCAAGCACATCGGCGTGTTCGGCGTCGAGATGAAGACAGCCCGTGGAGCAGCGCAATTTCTGCGCACCGGGCTTTCCGTACTGCAGCAGGGCAACGTACTTTGGGTCACGCCCCAGGGCCGGTTTGCGGATGCACGCGAGCGTCCCCTGGTCTTCAAGCCCGGGCTCGCCGCACTGGCTTCGCGGGTAAAAGGTGGATGCACCGTGCTTCCGCTGGCCATCGAGTACACGTTCTGGGACGAGCGCCTGCCCGAAACCCTGCTCCACTTCGGCGAGCCGTTGCGCTTCGAAGGCGAACCCGCCGAGCACATTGAAGCCTCGCTGGCCCGGGCGCTCGAGACCACAATGGCCGCGCTCGCCGTGAAGTCGATCGCGCGCGATCCCGCCGCCTTTACCATGCTGCAGCAAGGCAAAGTCGGCACAGGCGGTTTCTACGAAGCCGGCCAGCGGCTGGTGGCCCGTCTGCGCGGACGCAAATTCCAGGCCGAGCACACGGCCGCGACACCGCTGCGGCGGGAAGAAGCCGGATGATCGTCGGGATCGTCGCTTTGTCGCTGCTCGTGCTGCTGTGTTCGCTTGTTCCCGCAGCGCTGTTTCTGCGCAATCTAACGCTCTATCGCGAGCCTCCTTCCGCTGTTCCCGTTGCGGGTGTATCCATCCTCATCCCTGCGCGCAACGAAGCGTTGGGCATCGGCGATGCCATTCGAGCCGCGCTGGCCAGCCGCGATGTGGCCTTTGAGATCGTCGTGATGGACGACTCCTCGACCGACGGCACAGCTGCAATCGTGCTTGGTCTGGCGGCTGAAGACGCCCGCGTACGGCTGCAGCGTGCACCCGCGCTGCCTGCGGGCTGGAACGGCAAACAGCATGCCTGCTGGGCACTCGCGCACGCGGCGCGCTTTCCGCTGCTGTGCTTTGTGGATGCCGACGTGCGGCTCGCACCGGAGTGCGTCGCCCGCATGGCAGCCTTCCTGGAGCACGGTGGCAAGGGCCAGGGCTCGAGCCTGGTGAGCGGCTTTCCCCGGCAGATCACAGACACCTGGCTCGAATGGATGCTGCTTCCGCTCATCCACTTTGTGCTGCTCGGCTTTCTGCCGATCGGGCGCATGCGGCGCGGCACCAATCCCGCGTTTGCCGCGGGTTGCGGCCAGTTCATCCTGGTGCGCGCGGACGACTACATTGCCTGCGGCGGACACAGCGGCATCAAGCTGACCATGCACGACGGGCTCAAGCTGCCCCGGCTGTTTCGCGAGCACGGCTTCCGAACCGATCTGGCCGACCTGACCAACCTGGCGACCTGCCGGATGTATACCTCGGCAGCGCAGGTCTGGAATGGGCTGGCGAAGAATGCAACGGAAGGGATTGCTTCGCCTGGGCGGATCGTGCCGATTTCGCTGGTGCTGTTGCTGGGGCAGGTCGTCCCGTTCACTTGGTTGCCCACTGCGCTGTTGTACCTGCTTCTCCTTTATTACTCTCGCTCGTTTCAGGATAGGTTCGTCATCTTCGCTGTCATTCTTGCTTGTTTCTGCGCGTGGCTGCCGCGAATCGTTGCGGTGAAGCGCTTCAAGCAGGATTGGCGGAGTGCTTTGCTGCATCCTTTCGGGATTATGCTCTTGCTTTCGGTGCAGTGGTACTCGCTCGTCCGCAAGCTTTCAGGACGAGCCGTGAAATGGCGCGACCGGGCTTACGTGGAGCAAACAGAAGTAGTGAGTAAGTAACTCGTGCTGCCATAACCGAACGTCTTGCTTTCTTGTTGTCATTCCCGCAGGGAATCTGCGGTTGCACTTGCTTTAGGTTTTGCTATCCGCTTGAAGAATCGCGTGACCTACCCGCCAGGCATTCTCAAGCGCGGGCAGGTAAGCCGAATAGGTGGCTACCTTGGTTTCGGCCAGGCTTTCAGCAGCCGTGATGCCTTCGCGCTGGCTATCGAAGTTGGAGGCAGCGCGAGCGATCAGAATGCGGTTGTAATCCACCTTGCCGGCAGCGCCAAGCGCCGCGAGCGAGGTCAGGATGCCGGCGTCTTCCATCGCGGTCAGCGTGTAGGTGGCGCGGCCATCCGTCTGGTAGTCGACCCAGCGGCGTGCCCGCTCGCGCAGCAGCCTGCCATGCCAGAAGGTGGTCTGGGCGAGCTCGTCGCCGAGGATCACCGACGGTGGCTGGTGCGCGCTTTCAGCAGGCTCAAACTGCCTGCGGCGAGCGGCCATCTTGTCGGTATCGAGCAGCGGCAGGGCGCGCGTGAGCGCATGGGCCCAGGCGATGAGCTCGGGATTCAAGCGATGAACGATGCCGTCATCGCCATTGAAGCGAGCTTCACGTGGCTGCTCGTAAGGCGTCGACCTGCCGATGGGAACGAAGCCATCAGGCCATGCGGCCGGGATTTCGCGGGCGTCGAGCTCGTGGGTCAGGCTGCCATTGACGATGTACTCGGGCAGCACGACCGAGGCGAGCGAGCCGCGTGCGGGGTCGATCCCGGCAACGCCGGTGATGAGCCAAAGGGCCTGGGTGAGATCGAAGCGCGGATCCAGGCCGAGCGCCATGATGGATGCGGCGGCGCGGGCAGCGCCGACGCCGGTGACGATGCCAAGCACACCGGTCTGGCGGTTGAGGCGGAGCGGACGATAGCCTGCGGGAAGCGGAAGCTGCTCCGCGAGGCTTTCGCGCTCGATCAAGTGGCGAAGCTCGCCTGGGATGGGACCGGCGTCGGGTTCAAAGGCGGCCACGACGACGGCGCGAAGCGGGATGGCCGACATGACGAAACTCCTTCCGGCTAAACCCCTTTCTTTTGGGGCTCCCAGATGAATTTATGGATCTGCAGCGAAAGCCGCGCATCCACGCCGTCGGCCATCATCCACTCGACCAGCGTGCGTGGGTCGAGAGTGGCATTGTCGACCGTGCGAAGCGGGCTTGGCGCCTTCGAAAAGGCGGGGCTGAGAAGGATGCCACCGACCTTTTCTCGCAGGCTGTGCTCGGCAATAAAGTGCCTGGCAAACTCGTAGTCTTCGCGGTGGCTAAGGACGAACTTGATCTCGTCGTTCGGTGTAAGCGCGCCCAGGTTCGAGAGGCGAAAGCTGTTGGCGGCTGAGCCGGCGCCCGGACACTTGACGTCCACGATCTTGTGGACAGCCTGCGGCACCAGGTCGAGCGGACGCTCGCCGCTGGTTTCCATCATCAGGGTGTAGCCGCGGGCGAGCAGCTCGTCCATCAGGGGGAGCAGCTCGCGGGCCTGCAGCATGGGCTCGCCGCCGGTGAACTCGATGAGCTTGCAGGGCGCGAGGGCCTCAATCTGGGCGATCACTTCTGCCTGGGTAAACGGTTTGCCGCCGGCAAAGGTATATTCCGAGTCGCACCAGGCGCAGCGCAGGTTGCATCCGGCAAAACGGACGAAGATGCAGGGAAGGCCGGTGAAGGAAGACTCGCCCTGGACGGATTTGTAGAGTTCGATGAGGTACATGGCTAGTCTGACGTAATGACCTGAACTCCTGCCTCGCGTGCAGCTCGAACCATTGCCTGGTCGAAAGTAGCCAGCCGGGAGCGGGTTGCAAGAGCGAGTTCGACATAGATCGCGTCGTAAGCAGAAATTCTGAGGCGGGCGATCCGGTAGAGGTTGGCATTGATTGAAGCGGTGTTTACGACCGACGAAGTCTCGATCGGTAATTGGGCAAGAAGGCTTAGAGCGCGGGCGAGATCGTTTTCAGAAATGTTTCCATCCCGGCGTTTCAGTCCCAGGATGTTGGCCATCTCGAGATGCCAGATTTCCGGCATCAGAATCTGTTCGTTTTGACACTCAAGAAGAATGCGATCTGACACAAAGCTTGCTTGTCGCGACAGGCACCAAGTAAGCGAAATCGAGTACGAGAGACACTAGTAGCGTCGGCCCTGCGCCTTGATTGCCTGCCAGTCAAGATCCTGAGGTCGCGTCGTAGCCATATTTGGATTTTGGGCATGTAACCAGGCGAGCGCGTCCTGAAAAGAGGAGATGACGAACTCATCGCTGTGCGGATCAGAAGTCGGCACTGGAACTTCCTGGTCAATAGCCTTCATCGCTTCTCCCCAAAAATAGTGTACCTGTTCCTTACTCGTAGTAGCGGGCGAAGCTGGTGTCTGTTTCGTACAGGGTGCAGTCTTTTACCTTGACGCGCCCGTGGGTCATCTCGTCGAGCTGGGTGGCCGTGTTGTCGAAGAAGTATTTGGCGAGGTTCTCGGCTGAAGGGTTAATCTCGTCGAACGGTTTTAACTCGTTGATCATTTGGTGGTCGAGATAGTCCACGATGGGGCGCATCACCTGCTTGAGCAGCTTGAAATCGAGCAGGAGCCCAGCCTCGTCAAGCTCAGTGCCGGCAAGGGTGACAAACACCTTGTAGTTGTGGCCGTGCGGGTTCTCGCACTTGCCACGGTAGTTGCGCAGGTAGTGGCCTGAAGAGAATCCAGCCTCTACGGTAACTTCAAACATCGGTTTGCTTCCCTTCTTTGCCTGGCCTGTCAGGAGAGAGCCTTCGCGCCGTCTGGAACCTGATTCGGTGACCCCTAAGCCCCTATCCGGGTTAGAGGTCTTCAAGCGATGCAATTTAGCTGCGGTTTTTGGTAGGCAAGTATCTGGGTGCGTCCGCAAAGTGGCAGGCTTTCTGCTTCCCTATGCTAAGTATAACGGTTCACGCAAAAGAACACGCCAGGACAACCCGTTTCGTAATGGACGACTTGCGCGCTTTGACGCTTGACATGCGGGTTGCTGGAGTTTTTCGTCGTCTGGGAACAGGCCGAACGCAAAAACGACTGCAGATTCCCGTCCCACTCTTTGTTGTCATCCCGAGGGGATCTGCGGACGCCTTTGCAGCTACCCAGCCACTCGCCCCTGCAGCTTGTTCAACTGCCGAAACAGATCCTCCGCCGCCAGCCGGATCGGCGTCCCCGCCACACGCAAGGCGTCATCGCGCATCTGCAGCTTTCCGGCTTCATCCGTGTCCCAGATCTTGCGCCGCCTGGGATCGATCACCCACACCGAAGCGACCCCCATAGCAAGGTAGTCATCCAGCTTCTCGTACATCTCGCTCATCCGATCCTCAGGCGAAAGAATCTCAATGCAGAGCAGAGGCGCCACCCGCACGATCTCTTCAAAAGCCACATCCCCCCGAAGCAGGCAAACATCAGGGATCCTAAAGTGCGTCGCCGAAGTCTGCACTCGCTGTTCAGGCACCACACGGACGTGCCATTCATCCTCACGCGTTCCGAAGAACACTACGAGAAATTTCTGAATCGTTCCATGCGAACCTTCCCCCACGTTCCGCTCCTTCACTTCGCCATCCACCCACTCGCAATCCGGGTGGTAGCTCGTTGTCAGATATTCCTCCAGCGAGACCAGGTTCACCTGTGTACTTGCCATGCAAAAACCTCCCACGCTTCATCAGGCTTGCGTCCGCTCAAGCTCATCCAACTCTGCGAAAATCTCCGCCCCCGTCAGTCTCACTGACGTACCCGCAAGCGACAGCACCTCTACCGGATGTACCCCGTCCACATCCGCTGCAACAACGTCCGCTTGTGCGGGTCCACAATCCAGACGGAGCGCACCCCCATCCGCACATAATCCGCGATTTTTTCCTGCATCTCGCTCATTCGATCGTCAGGCGACACAATCTCGACGCAGAGCAGCGGCGGCGTATCCGGAACACCTCCAAAAGGCGACGACGCCAGGAGCAAAGCCAGGTCCGGAACCCGGTACCGTCGTGCCGCCACTCGAAAGCGAAGTTCAGTCCGAGCTCTTACCCCAAGTTCCAGCCTCATCGCCCAAAAATAGGCAAGTAAAAGACCCTGTGTTGCAGAGTGGTGCTCATCCGGCATTCCACGCTCCCTCAGTTCTCCTTCCACCCAGTCGCAGTCGTACTCATAGCTAGTCGTCAGATACTCTTCTAGCGGCACGGCAGTCGCAGTACCCATCGCTCACCTCACGTGCCTCCATACTAATCCGCTAAACTACCCACAGCATGGCATTCTCTCTCTTCGGCAAGCGCCCCAAAGATAACGATCCACGTCTTTCGCAAGAAGACGAAGCCCCCGCCGCCCTGGAAGAGCAGCGCGCTCAGACCCTCGCCGCCGCGCCGCCACCTCCGCCGCCTATCCCCGAAGCCGCACCCAAAACCGGCTTCTTCGACCGCATGCGGCAGGCCGTCAGTCGCACCCGCGAAAACTTTTCGCAGTCGCTCTCAACCGTCATCGCCCTCACCCGCGAAGTCGACCAATCCACCCTCGATTCGCTCGAACCTCTCCTCCTCGCCGCCGACGTAGGCTCCGCCACCGCGCAAATCGTCCTCGAAAACCTCCGCCAGCGCGCCCTCCGCAAGGGCATCGAGTCCGGCGCCGAGCTCAAAACGCTCCTCAAGCTCGAGCTCCAGCATGTCCTCGACAAGGTCGTCACCCCCATCAACCATCCAGCCTCTGGCCCCGAGGTGCTTATGATGGTCGGGGTCAACGGCACCGGCAAAACCACCACCTCCGGCAAGCTCGCCGCGCACTTCACCGCCCAGCACCGCAGCGTGCTCCTCTGCGCCGCCGACACCTTCCGCGCCGCCGCCATCGAGCAGCTCGAAGTCTGGGCCCAGCGTTCCGGCGTCCAGATCATCAAAACCAAGCAGGGCGGCGATCCCTCGGCCGCCCTCTACGACGCCTGTACCGCCGCCAAAGCCCGCTCCACCCAGGTCCTCATCGTCGACACCGCCGGCCGCCTCCACACCAAAACCGACCTCATGAAAGAGCTCGACAAGATGCGTCGCACCGCCGAAAAGCTCATTCCCGGCGCCCCCCATCAGGTCCTCCTCGTCATGGACGCCACCACAGGCCAGAACGGCCTCACCCAGGCCCGCCTCTTCACCGAGTCCGCCCGCGTCACCGGCATCGTCCTCACCAAGCTCGACGGCACCGCCAAGGGCGGCATCGTCCTCGCTATTGCCACAGAGCTCGGCCTGCCCGTCGTCTACGCCGGCACCGGCGAAAAACTCCAGGACCTCATCCCCTTCGACAGCAAATCCTTCATCGACTCCCTCATCGACTAGCTAAGTGTACGCAGGGGTGTAGCGCTCTTCCGCTCTTTGTCGTCATCCCGAAGGGATCTGCGGTGCCTGTCCGTTACGCCCTCAGTTACTCATTCCGGCTGCTTCCCTCAGGAGTGGGCGACTTTATCCCTCTGGCCCCGCCAAAACCGCAAGGTTAACCCGCAAGTGCTGCTCACACTTTGGTATCATCGGGCCAATCCAGAGCCCTACCTTAAAGGTCACCAAAATGACTCTCCCCGCCTTGCTCCGCCAGACCCTTACCCTGGCTCTTTTCACCGCCCTCCCGTTCGTCGCACCCGCTCAGCAGATTCTAAGCCCTGCATCTCAGCCTTCGGCCCAACTACAAGCCCTTCAGGCACCTGCCGCTTCAATCCCCGCTGGCGCCGATCTCCGCCCCACCACCCGCCTCGCCGGCCATCTCCCCGCCTGGGCCCGCCCCGCCAACGACGCCGGCCCCATTCCCGACGCCTCCACCCTCCATCTCGACATCATCCTTAAGCGTCCTGCCGCCCAGCAAGCCGCCTTCGACACCGTCCTCGCCGCCCAGCAGAACCGAAAATCCCCCCTCTTCCACGCCTGGCTCACGCCCACCCAGATCGGCTCGCTCTACGGCCCCGCCCAGTCCGACCTCGACTCCCTCACCGCCTGGCTGACCGCCCAGGGCCTGCAGATCGACGAACTCACCCCAAGCCACACCTTCGTCCGCGTCTCCGCGCCCGCTGCCTCCGTGGCCCGCGCCTTCTCCACCAGCTTCCGCCTCTTCACCCTCGCTGACGGACGCCAGCTCCGCTCCGCCACCGCCGAGCCCGCCATCCCTTCCGCCCTCACCGGCCTCATCTCTGCCATTCACGGCCTCAACGACGCCCCCGAACTCCCTGCCAGCCATGGCGGCACCGCCAGCTTCCAGCCCGCATCCTCCAGCGGGGCAAGCCCCCAGTACAGCAGCGGCGGCGGCAACCATTACCTCACCCCCGGCGACTTCAACACCATCTACGACGTTCCCGCCACCCCCACCAGCGGCACCGGCCAGCGCATCGCCGTCATCGGCCGCTCCCAGGTCAACCCCCTCGACGTCACCAATTTCCAGGCCCTCATCGGCCAGCCCGCCAAGCTCCCCAACACCATCGTCGCTGTCGCCAATGGCAATCCAGGCCAGGCCGGCGGCGGAGACCAGCTCGAAGCCACCCTCGACGTCCAGCGCACCCTGGGCGAAGTCCCCGGCGCGCAAACCGATCTCGTCATCGCCAGCAACACCTATGGCGGCATCTCCGCCGCCGCTCAGTACAACGTTCAGACCCTGCTCGATCCCGTCATGAACATCAGCTTCGGCGCCTGCGAGGCCAACGTCAGCTACGCCAGCGTCGAGTTCTGGACGCTGCTCTTCTCTCAGGCCGCCGCCGAAGGCATTTCCAGCTTCGTATCCGCCGCCGACTCAGGCGTCGATACCTGCGCCCAGGACTTCACCACGCCGCCCGCCAGCCAGGTCGCCAGCATCAACTACATCTGCTCCAGCGGCTTCGTCACCTGTGTCGGCGGCACCGAGTTCAACGACACCGCCAATCCCGCCCAGTACTGGGCCTCCAGCAACTCCGCTAACCGCTCCTCCGCTCTTTCCTACATCCCCGAGGGCGTCTGGAACGAGCCCACCACCGGCAACCCGCCCGTCTTCCAGATCGCCGGCGGCGGTGGCGGCGTCAGTATCTACACCCCAAAACCCGCCTTCCAGGCCGGCCCCGGCGTCCCCGCCGACGGCTTCCGCGACGTCCCCGACCTCAGCTTCAGCTCCTCCGCCCACGACGGCTACTTCGCCTGCTACGCGCTCGGCGGCTATCCTTGCACCGTTACCAATGGTTCGTTCTTCTACGGATACTTTTACGGCACGTCGGACGCCGCGCCCGGCATGGCTTCCATCACCGCGCTGCTCAACCAGCAGGCCGGAAGTCCCCAGGGCAACCTCAATCCCCTGCTCTACCGCCTCGCCGCCACTCCCGCGAACGGCGCCTTCCACGACACCACCGTAGCCTCGAGCGGCGTCACCAACTGCACCGCCGCCGTTCCCAGCCTATGCAACAACTCGACTGCCAGCCCCACCGCCCTCACCGGCGGCGAGCCCGGCTACCTCCTCACCACCGGCTACGACCAGGCCTCGGGCCTCGGCTCGCTCGATGTCGCCAAATTCCTGGCCGCGGTTGCCGTCACCGGCACCCCCACCTCGGTCGCCCTCACCGGCTCCTCCGGCAACATCCCGAGCGGACAAAGCCTCACCTTCTCGATCTCCGTCAACCCAGTCGGCGCCTCCACCGCCACTCCCACGGGCACCATCCAGCTTTACGCCAACGGCAACCCGCTCGGCTCACCCGTCACTCTGTCCGGCGGCAAGGCTTCGGTCACCCTGCCCGACTCCCTTCCAATCGGCGCCAACCTTGTCACCGCTACCTACACGGGCGATCCCACCTTCTCCGCTGCCAACTCCAACGTACTTGCTCTCCTAATCGTCGGCGGGACTGCTCCTTCAGCAACTCTCGTTACCTCCAACCCCAATCCCACCGTCACCAATCAGTTCACCATCATCACCGTCACGGTCTCACCGGCCGCCGGATCGGGCGCAACGCCTGGCGGCAATGTCACTCTTCTTCGCAACAATCTTCTTTACAGCACGTCGGTCCTCTACAAAGGCACTGCCAGCTTCAAGGTTCTCCTGTCTGCAGCTACCTACAACTTCAGCGCCTCCTATACAGGGGACGGGACCTACGCCTCTTCCATCTCACCCGTTCTCCAGCTTGTCTCTGCGCCCGGTTCATCGACCACCACCCTGAGCGGCGCCACCTCGCTGCCCGCCGGGTCAACGCTTACCGTTGCCGCCCTCGTAAGCAATGTCAGTTCCGCCTCTTTTTTCTCCTTCGTCACCTTCCTGGACGGCATGACCGTCCTGGGCACCCCCCTGAACGGCACCACCGTCAACGGCGCTGGCAACTACAGCGTCAATGTCACCTATACCGGCAACACTCCTCTCTCCATCGGCATTCACTCCATCACAGCTGTTTACAACGGCGACCTAAACACCCTTCCGTCCACCTCCGCCCCCCTCATCGTCGCGGTCGGCATCCCCCAGGCCATCACCGTCACCCCAGCCGCCACCGCCCTCACCCTCCCCGCCGGAGCCTCCACCGGCAACACCGACCTCCTCACCCTCACCTCCGCCGGAGCCTTCGCCGGCCCCGTCACCTTCGCCTGCACCGTCGCCTACAACGGCACCGGAACCTCAACCTATCTGCCCACCTGCACCGCAGCTTCCGTCACCCTCGCCCCGCAAGGTACGGCAACCACCACCCTCACCATCGCCACCACCATCCCCCACGACAAGCCAGCCCCCGGCCGCGCCTCCACCTGGCAGCCGCCTACCGGCATCCTCCTCGCCGGCCTCGCCTTCCTGCCCCTCGCGCTCCTGCGCCGCCGCAGGATCATCACTCTCGCCCTGCTTCTCTTCACCGCCAGTCTCCTGGCAGTATCAGGCTGCGGCGGCAAATCCACACCGGTCTCGACCCCAGCCCCACTCGTCGGCACCACTCCCGGCTCCTACACCGTCACCATCGTTTCCTCCGGCACCGGGACGGGCAACGTCACAGCCACCACCACCCTCGCCCTGACGGTGCAGTAGCGCCCGCCGTCTCAAGCTGTGAGCTTACAGCTCACAAGCTCACAGCTGGAGAATCATGCCTTTCTCCCCTGCACACCCCTATGCCTCTTGACACTCACGCTATACTTAACTCAGGAGAATCACAGGAGCCCGGCACCCGCCGGGCTCTTTTGCTTGCCGCATCCGCACTTCCCAAACACCGGAAGTCCGGGCATAACCGCAATCGTTTGAAGATTTTAGCCAAAAGAAGGGGAGGGGGGGGGCACCATGCACGACGACATCGGAACCATGCAGCAAGCCCTCACCCTCGCTCGCCAGACGACCGCCCTCGCCTCCCCCAACCCCCAAGTCGGCTGCATCCTCAAAATAAATAACCAGGTCATCGGCTGCGGCGCCCACCTCTACGACCAGCGCGACCACGCCGAAATCGTCGCCCTCAAACAAGCCGCCGCCCAGGGACACAGCACCGCCGGCGCAACCGCCTACGTCACGCTCGAGCCCTGCTCGCACCAAGGCCGCACCGGCCCCTGCGCCGACGCCCTCATCGCCGCCGGCATCACGCGCTGCGTCGTCGCCACCGCCGACCCGAACCCCCAGGTCGCGGGCCGAGGCATAGCCCGCCTCCGCGCCGCCGGCATCGAGGTCACCCTCGGCACATGCGAAGCCGAAGCCCGCATCCTCAACAACGCCTTCGCCTGGTCGATCACACACGCCCGTCCCTTCGTCACCCTGAAGGCAGCCCTCTCCACCGACGGCATGCTCGCCCCGGCACCCGGCTTCCGAACGGCCACTGAACCCCACTGGCTCACCGGCCCGCTCGCCCGCGCCGATGTCCAGCAACTCCGCCACGCTTCCGACGCCATCCTCACCGGCATCGGCACCGTTCTCGCCGATGACCCCGCCCTCACCGACCGCACCGGCCTTCCGCGCCGTCGCCCGCTCCTCCGCATCGTGCTCGACACCCATCTCCGCATCCCGCTTACCTCGCACCTGGTGCAAAGCGCGGCCGACGCGCGTCAAGACGACCTGCGCATCTTCTGCGGGCCCTGGGCTCTTCCTGAGAAGGTTCACCCTCTGCAAGCGCTCGGCATTCGCGTCACCACCGTTCCCTCCTCAGACAACGCGACCCTCAGCCTGCCGCGCATTCTCGATCACCTGCACAAAAGCGCTGTGACCAGTGTCCTCCTCGAAGCCGGCTCCGCGCTCAACGCCGCCTTTCTGCGCGCCGGCCTCGTCGACCAGGCCATCCTCTTCTACGCCCCGGTGGAACTCGGCCCCGCCGCCATCCCCTTCGCCCAGGGCGGCCCGACGCCCTTTGCTCTCGAGCAGCAATTCCTCAGCATCGACAAGCAACAGGTCGGCCCGGACGTCCGCGTCTCCGGCCTCCTCCACAACCCGTGGCCCTCGGCCGCAGAACTCAGGTAGGCTACCCGTATGTTCACCGGATTGATCGAAGCCACAGGAACCATCCTCGCGCTCGCACCTTCACGCCAGCCCAACGGACCCACCCGCATCACCGTGTCTGCGCCCAGACTCGCCCCGCGCCTGCGCACCGGCGATTCGGTTGCCGTCTCCGGCGTCTGCCTCACCGCGCTCGACATCTCGCTCACCCAGTTCTCTGCCGATCTCGCCCAGGAAACCGTGCAGCGCACCACGCTCGCGCGCCTGGCCCCCGGCGCCATCGTCAACCTCGAGCTCCCCACGCCCGCCGGCGCGCCGCTCGGCGGCCACGTCGTCCAGGGCCATGTCGATGGCGTCGGCACCCTCATCGCCCTTGAGCCTCTGTCGCCCATTCAGAGCCAGGCCGACGAAGCCAATACCGACTGGCGCCTCCGCCTCACTGTGCCTTCCGAGCTCAGCCGCTACGTCGTCCCCCAGGGGTCCATTACGGTCAACGGCATCTCGCTTACCGTAGCCAACCTGCTCGGCGATGTCGTCTCCATCGCGGTAATCCCCCACACCTACGCCAGCACGTCGCTTGCCCAGGCTCTACCCGGCCAGCCGCTCAACATCGAAGTGGATGTGCTCGCCAAATACGCCGAGCGCCAGCACACCGCAGAACCCGCCCAGACCGGCTGGACCGTCACCGAAGATTATCTGCTGGCCAACGGCTACTAACCACTTGTTGTCATTCCGAAGCGCATTTGCGGTTGCTCTTTGTTGTTATCCCGGAGGGAATCTGCTCCTGCCTTTGCTCGTCGCCAACCAAGGCGATGCGCGATCACCAACAAAAAAGCCTCACCCACCGCAAAGCAGCAAGCGAGGCTCTTCCAAGACAAACCTAGTTCTGGCTCATGCTGTGCAGGAATTCCTGGTTATTGCGCGTCTTTTCAAGACGGCTCGTCAGCAACTCCATCGCCTCCGTAGGCGATAGCGGATTCAGCACCTTACGTAGAATCCATGTGCGCTGCAGGTCGTCCTTGGGAATCAGCAGCTCTTCCTTACGCGTGCCGGAGCGTTGGATGTCGATCGCCGGAAACACGCGCTTGTCCACCAGCTTGCGGTCCAGGATCACTTCCATATTGCCTGTTCCCTTGAACTCTTCGAAAATAACTTCGTCCATGCGCGAGCCGGTATCAACCAGCGCGGTCGCAATAATCGTGAGCGAACCGCCTTCTTCAATGTTGCGCGCCGCGCCGAAAAAGCGCTTCGGGCGCTGCAGCGCGTTCGAATCCACACCGCCCGAGAGTACCTTGCCGCTCGGAGGCACGATGGTGTTGTACGCACGCGCCAGACGCGTGATCGAGTCCAGCAGGATGACCACGTCGCGCTTGTGCTCGACCAGCCGCTTGGCCTTTTCGATCACCATTTCAGCCACCTGCACGTGGCGCGCCGCGGGCTCGTCGAAGGTGGAGGAAATTACCTCGCCCCGCACACTGCGCTGCATGTCAGTCACTTCTTCCGGCCGCTCGTCGATCAGCAGCACGATCAGCACAACCTCAGGATGATTGGCCGTAATCGAGTTCGCAATCGACTGCAGAAGCATCGTCTTGCCGGTGCGCGGCGGAGCCACGATCAATCCACGCTGGCCCTTGCCCACGGGCGTCAGCAGATCCATCACACGGCCGGAGATGTGCTCGCGCACCGTCTCCATCTTCACCCGTTCCTGCGCGTAAAGGGGCGTCAGGTTGTCGAACAGAATCTTGTTGCGCGTCTCTTCGGGCGACTCGAAATTAATCGCCTCGATCTTGACCAGCGCGAAATATTTCTCGCCTTCATGAGGCGAACGCACGTTGCCGGAAATGGTGTCGCCGGTCTTAAGGTCAAACTTGCGAATCTGGCTTGGCGAGACGTAGATATCGTCCGGGCCGGGCAGGTAGTTATAGTCCGGGCTGCGTAGAAATCCGTAGCCATCGGGCAGAATTTCAAGCACGCCTTCGGCAAAGATGTGCCCTTCTTTTTCGCTCTGGGCCTGCAGAATCTTGAAGATAAGGTCTTGTTTGCGGAGGCCGCTGGTGCCGCCGATGTCCAATCCACGCGCGATCTTGCCCAGATCGGCGATGTTGTGGTCCTTCAACTCGGAAATTGTCATGGATAGTCTGATTTCTTGATGCAGAGTAGGTTGAAACGAGGGGGATGCTGAAGGTGAAGGGCAGGTCGAAGCAAAGGCGGGATGCTGCATACAGCAGAGGTCGAGCGCATTTCGAAGAGCCCGGGTCGAGAGCCGGCGGAGAGGTGAGGGATATTCAGTTGAAGGGGTACAGGACGGAGGATACTACGAATTTGCTTGTGGGTGAGAATTTTGGTGGGAGGGATCATGAAACGTGGTAAAGCTACCGCGCGGCTAAGCCGCGCGGCGTTCCTGGCTCTTCTCGACCAGCTCGGCCGGGTGAATCTTCTCTACTTTCGGTTCCGTTCCGTCGTCCATCGGCACTGTATCCTTGAAGCGATCGAGCACTTCGTTCGTCGTGTCCTGCAGGCGGGTGTTGGGCTTATGCAATTTCCGGGTAGCTTTGGCTGCCAACTGGCAGAGCTGATACCGGTTCGTGACGTGGGTCAGTGCTCCAAAGATGAGGTCTGAGCGCATAGTTTCTCCTTGTTTCTTATTCACGGCCACGTCGAATGCGCACCGCGTCCTGCAACTTCGTGCGTTTTGCCAACACCCACTGAAAACAACGCCGGTCGCACAGCTTGCGAGGAAGCTGCGGCGAAAGCGCTCCATATACTTGGGGCGAAAGGGAGGAGCTGACACCCATTAGACGCATCAGCGCCTGTGAGGATGCCTTTGTCTGGCGTTTTGTTCACGTGGCGAGTGTGGCCGAGTACCCCGAAATCTGCCGGTTTTGACACTTTATAAAGGGAAAAACAAGCAGGTCCTCCAGAACACTAAAGCTTCAGGGCGCTTGCGTCAATCTTTATTTCGGAAGAAGGACCCAATCCACCTACTGAAAAGGGTAGATTTGCCAACCCTCAAGACCAGTAACTTCGATCCAGAGTGCGATACTGAATCGCCTCCGCAATGTGCTTGACCGCGATATCCTGCGCCGCTTCCAGGTCTGCAATGGTGCGCGCCACCTTCAAAATGCGGTCGTGGGCGCGGGCGCTCAGGCCCTGCTGCTGCATGGCGCGTTCGAGAATGCGCTCCGCATCGCTCGAAAGCTCGCAGTGCAGCCGAATCTGTTGCGTGGTCATCTGCGCGTTGGCGTAGACCGGGCGCGAAGCGCTTCTGCCGGTCGGTCGGGTGCGCTCGCTTTCCGCGCCCACCCGGTTGAAACGCGCATGCTGGCGCTCGCGAGCGGCAAGAACGCGGTTGCGGATCTCGGCTGAACCCTCGGCAGAGGTGCCGCCGCGCAGCTCCTTATACTGCACCGCCGGCACCTCAATGTGGATGTCGATGCGATCGAGCAGAGGCCCGCTGACCTTCGAGACATAACGCTGGATCATGGGCGGCGTACACATGCACTCGCGGCTTTTATCGTTGAAGTAGCCGCAAGGACACGGGTTCATGGCTGCGGCGAGCATGAAGCGCGCGGGAAACTGCAGGCTCATCGCCGCCCTCGCGATGGTGACATTGCCGTCTTCAAGCGGCTGGCGCAGCACCTCGAGCACATTGCGGGGGAACTCCGGCAGCTCGTCGAGAAAGAGAAGCCCGTTATGCGCAAGGGACACCTCGCCCGGCCTTGGCACCGCGCCGCCGCCGATCAGCCCGGCGTCTGAAATGGTGTGGTGCGGCGAACGAAACGGACGTTGCGTCACCAGGCCTTCCTCGGCGTTCAGCACGCCGGCGACGGAATGGATCTTGGTGGTTTCAAGCGCTTCCTCAAACCGCAGTGGAGCCAGGATGGACGGCAGACGCTTGGCCAGCATCGTTTTGCCCGAGCCCGGCGGGCCGATCATGAGGATGTTGTGCCCGCCCGCGGCTGCAACTTCGAGCGCGCGCTTGGCGACCGACTGCCCGCGCACATCCTTGAAGTCGTGCGGAAAGTGCTGCAGCTCGTCGAGCAGCTCGCGCGTCTGGCTGGCGAGCGGAATCTGCGTCATGCTGCCGAACGCGGCTGCATTCAGAAGCTCGCGCACTTCAAGCAGGGTGCGGACCGGGTACACCTTGACGCCCTCGACCACGGCGGCCTCGCGTGCGTTGCCGGCCGGGATGATCAGGTTCTCGATGCCCCGGGCCTTGGCCGCGATGGCGATGGGCAGCATGCCCTGCACGGGACGCAGCTGGCCGTCGAGGCCGAGTTCGCCGATGAGCAGAAAGTTGCTCATATCCTTGATGTGCAGCGAGCCCGACGCCCCGAGCATACCGATGGCGATGGGCAGGTCGAAGCCGGAGCCCTCCTTCTTCAAATCGGCGGGCGCCAGGTTGATGGTGATGCGCGTCGGCGGCATGTCGAAGCCGGAGTTGCGAATGGCCGACTGGACGCGGTCGCGGCTTTCACGTACGGCCGCATCGGGCAGACCGACGGTGTTGTAAATGGGCTTTTCGAGGACGACGCCGGAGTAGTCGATTTCTACATCGATGATGTGCGCGTCGATGCCGTAAACTGCCGCGCTGAGAACTTTGAAGAGCATGCGTAAGCCTGGATATCCCTTGAGGCGGTATGGACGGCAGCGAATTTTTCGAGTGTAGCACTTGCACTCGGCGGGACTCTCTCCGGTAACCACCTGGCCGGATAAAGCGTGGCTTCAACAGCTGCGTTGTGAGACCCTCGCGTAAACGTAAGTTCCGCGACGATATAGTTGTCGCGCCCATGCCAATGAGAGGACACTCCTTTGATCGCCAGTTGCGCTGAATCGCTGAAGCTCCGGCAAGCCGTGCTTTGTTTTTGTGCCTTGTCGCTTTGTTGCGCCACCGTCGCACGAGCTCAGGAGAGTTCATCGTCCGAAGCGCGTCCTTTAGCCGGCGACGCGGGGGAGAGCAGGCAGGAGAGCAAGGAAGCCGAAGCCAAGGAAGTCGAAGAAGAGCCTGCGACCGACATAACAATCCTGATTGGCTCGGACTTCATCCGCCCCGATCTGGTACCCCGGGCGAACCTGAGCATCGGCATCGGGCACAGCTTCCGCTTTTTGCGTCACGACCCGCTGGGCTCGAAGCTGACCTTTGGCTACACCTACGAAAATACCGGCACGCACGGCTTCCTCCATACGCATTTCGGCGAGCATACTGAGCAGCTTGGGCTGCTGCGCGATATCAAGTTCGGGCACTCGGAACGTTTTTCGGCCTTTACGATCGTGCAGGCGGGCCTCTCCAGCCTGACCGGCGAGCAAGTGCAGAATCGCTTCTCCACCAGCCCGGGCGCGGGATTGATCGTGCATTTCTCGCGTTCCCAATCGCTGTGGCTGCAGGAGCTCTACAACAAGGTGGTGACCGTGCCCTGGTACACGGTTTCGAGCGTGGGGTACACCTACAGTTTCTAGAGCAGCCTGTTACCTCATTGTCATCCTGAGCGTAGTTTGGCGGGTCTTTCCTGCCAAACGGAGTCGAAGGACCTGCATTTTGCCTGGGATCCCAAGCAAATCCAGGCGGAAACGCAGGTCCTTCGACTTCGAGACGCACGAAAAGCTGTGCATCTCTCCGCTCAGGATGACAATTTACTTCTTCGCGTACTGAGGGAAAAGTCTGCCCTACGGCGCCACGTCCTGATTCGTCGCGGCGCTGAGTTGGTGGATGGCCAGCCAGGTCTGCTGGTACGCGTTGAGAGCGTTGGAGGTGCTGGTGCGGGCGTCGCGCAGCGCGTCGAGATAGTCGATCAGCGCGATGCCGCCGTGATCGAAGGCAAACTGGGCGATCGAGAGGACGTCGCGCGACTCGTCGAGATAGTGGTTGCCGAAACGGTCGGAGAGACGGCGCGATTCGACGTAACCCGCATAGGCCTGGGCGACATCCGACACGACCTGGTCGCGCGCGGCGGCGGCAGTGAACTGATTGGCCGTGACCTGGAAGCGGGCCGTCGCCTGGTTGCCCTGGTTACGGTCGAAAATGCGCAGCGGGATGTTGAACGAGGCACCCAAGGAGTTTTCGTCGCCGTTGCGGTCGTACTCGGCTTCGAGCGTGGGGTCGGTGGTGCCCTGGGCGGCGGCCAGATGCGCGTTGGCCTCGGCGGCCTGGATGCCGAAGCGCGCGGCGGCGTAGTCCGGCCGGTTGGCGAGCCCGAGTTGCTCGAGCGCACCCTGGGCCTGCGTGACGGGCGGCGGCACGATCGAGCCGGCGATGTCGAAGTCGGCGGCAATGGACGCAGCGCCCACCAGCGTTTGCAGCTGGGCGGCGGCCTGCAGCAAGGCGATGCGGCTGTTGGCCTCGTCGGATTCGAAGGAGCCCAACTGCAAGTCGAGCCGCTCAAAATCGAGCTTGCCCAGGTCGCCGGCCTGGTAGCGATCGTTGCCGATTTCCACCTCATGCTGAAAGTCTTTGAGGCTGGCCTGCGAGAGCTCGAGCGCTTCTTTGGCGATGAGCATGTGGGTGAACGCCGTGCGGATGGTCAGTTCGGTCTGGCGGACCGTATCCTCAAGCTGGGCCCTGGTTTGCGCGGTGGTGGCACGGGCCGCGTCCAGCCGCCAGCGACGCTTTTCGCCACGCTCGAACAGCCGGGAAACCTGCGCGCTGACGGCGTAGGGCGTGGAGGCGTTCGCGCCTTCCGTCACGTTGGTGCCGTACAGGGTGAAGTATGGATTGGTGCGGACGCCGGCCTGAATCTCCTGCGCACGCACGGCTGCAAGATTCTGCTCGGCGGCCAGGAATGTGGGATTTTTGGCGCGCGCCATGTCGAGAATCTGCTGCAGGGTAAAGGCTCCAGGGCGGGATTGCGGCGGCTTGCGCGGGTCGGGCCCAAGCGCCGCGGAGGCAGCGTAGGCTGCAGCGGCACTTTGTGCCGGCGAACCGGCAGCACCGGCGATTCCCTGCCCCGTAGCGGCGCCCTGACCAGCACCGGCTCCGTGAGCCGCAGCCCCGGCACCCGGTCCGGAGGCTCCGGAGCCTGCGCCGGCACCAGCCGCACCGGCCCCGCCGGCCTGCGCAAGCAGCGGCACGGGGAGAAGAAGAGCGAGGATCGCGATGGCGGCGCGTGCGCTCAATTTTCGAACTCCAGTTCAGGTTTGGGCAGGATGTCGGAAGGGCGCGCCACCCAGACATACAGCGTGGGAAGCAGAAAGATGCTCATCGTCAAGGCGCCAAACAGGCCGCCCACGATCACGATGGCGAAGGGCCGTTGCGAATCCGAGCCGATGCCGTGCGACAGGGCCGCGGGCAGCAGGCCGAGCATGGCTACCAGCATGGTCATCATGATGGGGCGCAGGCGGAGCACGGCACCCTCTACCGCGGCCTCGATGACCGAGTGCCCGTTGACGCGAAGCTGGTTGATGTACTCCAGCATGATGATGCCGGTTTGCACGGAGACGCCGAAGAGCGCCAGAAAACCGACGCCCGAGGAAACGCTGAAGTGGGTGCCGGTAATCAGAAGGGCCACCAGCCCGCCCACCGGCGCGATGGAGACGTTGGCGATGACCAGCAGGGCCCACTTGAACGATCCGAACATACCGTACAGGATGATGAAGATCATCAGGATGGTGATGGGAAGCACGAGCATGAGGCGGCGGGAGCTACGCTTCTGCGACTCGTACTCGCCGGCCCAATCGTACTTGTAGCCGGGCGGCAGGCTTACCTGCCGGCTCACGTCGCGCACAGCCTCTTCGACTGTCGAGCCCAGGTCACGGTCGCGTACACCGTATTTGATGGCCACGTAGCGCGAACCGCCTTCACGATAGATCTGCTCGGCCCCGTCGCTTACCTGCACATGGGTCAGCTGCGCCAGCGAGACGCGCTCGCCCGAAGGCGCAAGCAGGCGAATATTTTCGATCTCTTCAGGGGTCGTCCGATAGCGGGGATCGTAGCGCACGGTGACATCGTAACGCGCTTCGCCGTCGAGTACCTGCGTGACGCCCGCACCGCCGATCGTCCCGCCGACCGCGCCTTCGATCGCATTTTGAATGTCGGCCACGTTGATGCCATAGCGCGCGGCTGCATCACGATCGACGGTAAAATTGAGATTGGGCTGGCCCGTGACCCGGAACAGGCCAAGATCGGCAACACCCTTGATCCTACTCATCACCTCGACGACCTGGGTTCCCTTGGCTTCGAGAATCTTGAGGTCGTCGCCATAGATCTTGACAGAAAGCTGTCCCTTGACGCCGCTCACGGCCTCTTCGACATTATCCGAAATGGGTTGCGAGAAGTTCCACAGGACACCGGGCGTCTTTTCCAATTGCCGGTCCATCGCGGAGATCAGCTCTTCCTTGTCCTTGTGGAAGACGGGGCGCCACTGGTCCTTGGGCTTCAGGTCGACGAAGTACTCGATGTTGAAGAAGCCGGTCACGTCGGTGCCGTCGTCGGGGCGGCCAAGCTGACTGACGACCTGCGTGACCTCTGGGAAGGAAGAGAGCAGCAGACGCGTCTGGTCGGCGACCTGGCGGCTTTGCGTGGGTCCTACCGAAGGCGCAAGCGTGCCGCGCAGCCAGATGGCGCCTTCATCAAGGTGCGGCAAAAACTCCGAGCCGATCGCGTCTGAAAACATGAGGAACCCGCCCAGGCCGAGCAGGCAGGCAAAGATGGTAAGCGGCACTACCTTGTGGTCGACAGCCCATGTGGCGTCATGGCGATAGCGTTTGATCAGCCACAGCATCACCGGGTTTTCCCACTCCTTGGCACCCTTGGGGAAGACAAAGCTGGCGAGCACCGGGGCCAGGATGATCGAAAAAATGAGCGCGCCGAGCAGCGCAAAGGCCACCGTCCAAGCCATCGGCTTGAACAGCCTGCCTTCCACCGATTGCAGCGTGAAGATGGGCAGGTAGGTGGTGATGATGATGGCGATGGCGTAGAAAACCGGGCGCTGTACCTCGTGCGCGGCCTCGCGAATCGCCTCCATGGCGGTCTTGTCGGCCTTGCGATGGTTGAGGTGGCGCACAATGTTCTCGATCATCACGACGGCTCCATCCACGACCATGCCGAAGTCCAGCGCGCCGAGCGAAAGCAGGTTGGCGGGGATGTGGCGGAGATCGAGACAGATGGAAGCAAACAGAAGCGCGAACGGGATGGTGATGGCCACCACAAGCGCGCCGCGCAGGTTGCCGAGGAAGACGAACAGGATCAACGAGACGAGAAGGATGCCTTTGACCAGGTTATCAAGCACCGTGGAGGTGGTCAGCTTGAGCAGTGTGCTGCGGTCGAGAAAGGGCACGATCTTCACGCCGGGCGGCAACACATGCTCGTTCAGGTCCTGCACCTTGGCATGCAGGCTGGCGAGCGTTTCGTCGGAGTTGGCGCCCTTTTGCAGCGCCACGATGCCTTCCACAACGTCAGCGTCGTTGTCGATCTTGCCGTCGCTGCGGAGATAAGCTTTGCCGATCTGCCCAAGCCGAATCCTTGGCCCCTGCTGTACGACGGCCACATCCGCGACCCGCAAGGCGGCTCCATTGGCGGCCTTCAGCACGGTTTGCGAAATGTCGTTCGAGTTCGTGAACAGGCCGATCTCCTGCACGTTGATCTGCTGCTCGCCCTGCTCGATAAAGCTGCCGCCGGTGTTGACGTTGTTGCTGGCCAGCTGCTGCTGCACCTGGGCGATGGTGAGCCCGTAGGCGATCAGCTTTTCCGGGTCGACGATGACCTGGTACTCGCGCGTAATGCCGCCGAAGGCCGAAACATCGACGACTCCGGGCACCGTGCGCAGCTGCTTGGCGATGGTCCAATCCTGCAGGCTCTTCAACGCCATCACGTCGTACTTGGGGTCCGACGAGCGCAGCGTGTACCAGTAAATCTGGCCCACCGGGCTCCAGTCCGTGCCGATTTGCGGCTGAATGCCGGTGGGTAGGGTCACCTGCGACAGGCGTTCCAGCACCTTTTCGCGATTCCAGTCGTTGGTGCTTTCATCGTCGAAGATGAGATTGAGCGACGAGATGCCGGCCAGGGTGGTCGAGCGCAGATGCGCCATGTGCGGAATGCCCGCCATGCCGATTTCAAGCGGCACGGTAATCTGCTGCTCTACATCCTCAGCCGAGCGGCCGGGCCATTGCGTGATGATCTGCACATAGTTGTTGGCGACGTCCGGGTAGGCCTCCACCGGCAGATTGTGGAACGACACCGCGCCCCAGCCGAACAGAAGCACCGCGATGACCAGAACGATGATGCGATTGTCCAGCGCGAAATCGACGAACCGGCGAATCATTGCTGATCCACCGTATTCTGCAGGTCGAGCGCGTTCGTCACCACAAGCTGTCCTGGGTTGAGCCCGCCGAGCACTTCGACCATACCGCCATCGAGGCTGCGCCCGGTCTTTACCGGAACGCGCCGGAAGTCGGCCGCGCCCTGCGCCGTAGGCTGGCCGGCCGGAACGAACACATAGGAAAGATCGTGCAGTTGCAGTACGGCCGTGGTGGGGACGGCCGTTTCGGGCTGCGGCCGGGCGCCAAGCAGCGAGGCTGTCGCAAACATGCCGAGCCGCAGCTCGCCGCCCGGATTATCCACCTGGATGCGCACCTTGGCCGTGCGCAGGCTGGCGTCGAGCGCGGCGCCGATGTCTGAAATCGTGCCGGAAAACACCTGGTTGGCCAAGGCGTTGATGCGAATCTGCGCGCGCTGGCCAAGGTGCACCGTGGCCAGATCGTTCTCATACACGTCGCACACCACCCAGATGTGCGAAAGGTCCGCGATGAGCAGCGAGCCGCCCGGACCCGCGAACCCGATGCCGGCCGCACCGGACGCCGTAACGTTCTGCGAGAGCACGACGCCGTTGGTCGGTGCATAAATCTTTACGTTTTCGCCGGGATGATTCTTGTCTACACCCAGAATCCTCAGCTGCTGCTCGGAGGCAGTCAGGTCGGCTCGGGCGTCCTGGTCGCCGGTTTCGGCAATTTGCAACTGGCTTTGCGCGATGGCGCCCTTGTCGTAGAGCAGCTTGTCGCGGTCGAGCGTCACCGCCGTCAAGTGCTCATCGTTGACTGCCTTGAGGTAGGTGCCAAAGGCCGTGCTAACGTCGGGGCTCTGCACCTCCATCACCAGCTGGCCCTTGTGCACGTAATCCCCGAGCCCGACATGCAGGGCGACGACACGCCCATTGGCTAGCGAGAGCACCGGGATTTCACGCGAAACATCCGGGCTGACGACGCCCGTGACATTCAGCGTCGCCAGCACCGGGCGGGATACCGCGGCAGCCAGTTGAAAGCGGTTCGCGGCCGCCACCGAGACGCGATCCGCAGCACCGCTGGTTACGACGGCCGGCATCGCCGGTGGAGCTTCCGCGGCGGGGTCCGCCTTGTGCTTGCAGCCGGCGAGTGCCAGCAGAACGAGCAAGCTCAGCAGGCCGGCATGCAGGCGGCATCCGGTTTGGCGGCATCTGGTCTGGCTGCGTCTGGGCCGGCTGCGTCCGGGCTGGGCCGGCGAGCAGAAAAAGCGATGTCGGCGGAGGCTCCCCGAGAGGTGTTGCGGCGGCCGCATGTGTAGTGCCAAGGGGAAAACTCCGTAATCGGGATGTGCTGAAGGGGAGCTTGCAATCTGCCGCGTGCTGGATTTAGGTATACCTAATCTTGCCGTCGAGGTCAATGGAAGATCTATCTACCGGACGATTCTGCCTGGCAAGAATAACCTGATCCGGCATCAGCATTCCGTTAAGATGCTTCTGCCCAGAGCATGGAGCGTCGGCCAGCTATTGCGAATGTAGTATCATTTTGCCAGAAGGGACGGCCTTGCTGTTGCTGCTCATCATCCCGGTGCTGTCGACCCTTGCCGGAGGTCTGCTTGCGGTGCGCCTGCGGCGCTGGCTTCCGCTGCTGGTCGCGCTGGGGGCCGGTCTTCTGCTTGGCGCTGCCTTCCTCGACCTGCTTCCGGAAGCGCTGATCCTGAATGCCTCGTCCGGCTGCTCAGGAACGAGTGTGCTCGGGATCGTGCTGCTTTCGTTCCTGGTTTTCTTCGCGCTGCAAGGGTCGCTCGAGGCGGTTGCCGAGCGTTGGCAGATCTCCGGCAGCGCCATGGGCCAGGTCGGCGGCGCGCTGTTGATCTTCCACAGCCTGCGCGACGGCATGGCTATCGGGCTCTCGTATGCCGCCTCGCATACGGCCGGTTACGCCGTCGCGGCGGGCATTGCCGCGCACGATCTTGGCGACGGCATGAACACGATTCTGCTGACGACCCGGGGCGAACAGGCTCGCCCGGCCGATTACCTCTTTCTTGCCGGCGACGCGGCGGCACCGTTTGTGGGCGGCTGGCTTACTCTTTACTGGCATCTCTCGCCGCGTAGCTCGGTCGTACTGCTGGCTGTTGCCGCGGGCTTCTTTCTGCAGATGGCGACGGGGGAATTTCTGCCGCAGCTTCGCCAAGGCGCGGGGGGACGTAGCCTGGCGGCCGTGGCCGTGCTGCTGGGTGCGGGGCTCATCTATGCGGCCAACCTGCTTGCGGGCGCCGCGCTGTAAGTGCAATGTAGTCAGAGGCGTTTTGTTGTCATCCCGAAGGAATCTGCGGTTGCTGTTGCTGTGCCTGTTCTTTCGACCATGAGCGAATCCGTTCTGGTTGGACCATGAAGGTGTAGTCCTGGTAATGAGTCGCCCCTACAGGGCTTTGTCGTTTTTGGGCCGCTTACCTGGGGCTTGCGCCCCAGGCTGGTATGAGACGGGCCTTCAGCCCTGCAGACGGAACTACACCTCGGGAGGAATCGTCCAGGACCTAGCGAAAAGCAAAAGCGACCGCAGATCCCTTCGGGATGACAACAAGGAAACCCCTTCGGGATGACAACGAGGAGGGATGGCAGCTTGAGTCAGTTTGCGCGGGCGCCCTCCATGCCCTGCGTGGCCGGGCCTTCGACCGCGCCGCCGAGGGTAAAGTTCTGCAACGCCACGGCATTCGACCACACCGCGTGCAGCTGGTTCAGGTACGTCAGCTGCAGCTGGAAGAGCGTACGCTGCGATACCAGCACCTGCGGGTAGGCGGCGGACATGTTCTGGTATTTGGCTAGGTAGAGCGCGTAGGCACGCTGGGCGCGCGGAATCAGCTGGGTCCGGTAGCGCTCGGCGGCAAAGCGCGCGGCGAGGTAGGCCTGGGCCAGCGGCTCGGCGCCTTCGCGCAGCGCGAGCTCGGTGCTGCGGATGTCCTGGTGCGCGCGATCGAGATCGACGCGGGCCGCTTCGATGTTGCCTTGATTGCGGTTCCAGAGCGGCAGCTCGATGCCCACGGAGGCAAAGCTTTGCGGGCCTGCGGCTTTGTTGAGGGCGCCTGTGTTGCCGAGCCGCTCGTTGTTGTATTGCTCACCGGCCTTCAGCTCGAGATCGGGCATCACTTCGCGTTTGGCCGCGCGCAGGCGAGCTTCTGCCACCGCCACCTGCTGCTGCATGCGCTTGAGCATGGGGCTTTGGGCGACGATGGCGGCGACCTGCCGCTCGGCATCGAGCTCCGGTGGCGCCTCGAGCGCGCCGGCCAGGGGGCTTAGCGGCAGGGCAGGCTGGCCCGACTGGTTGGCGAGCGAGCGAAAGGCCGCGATGAAGTCGCGCTGGGCCGAGACGAAGTCGATCTTGGCCTGCTCGGACTCCACCTCGGTCTCGAGCACATCGGGCGCGTCTGCCTGGCCGACGTTGGCGAGTTGATGGACGGTCTCTACCGCATCGGCCGCGAGCCCGAGCAGACGCTGCTGCAGCACGATCTTCGCTTGTGCCGTGAGGGCCGTGTAAAACGCCTGGGTGATGTCGTTGGCGATGCGGAGCTGCTGCTCCTCCACAAGGCTCACGTCGGCCTGCTTCTGCTGGCGATAGATGTCGCGCCGCAGACCCAGCTTGCCGCCCAGCACGATCGTCTGGCCGACGTAGCCGCCCTGCTCGCCGCCGCCGTAGCTGCCGCCGCGAATCTGCTCGCCCTGGTAGCCGACGGTGGGATTAGGATACAGCGCCGCCTGATGTGCCTCGGCTTCCGAGCGGACGGCCGCGTCACGCGCCTGGGCGAGGGTAGGATTGGTCGTCTGGCCGAGATCGAGAAATGACTGCAGCGACAGCGCCGGCCGCGTCGCGATGCCGGCCAGCAGGTCGGGCGCGGGCAGGTCCGAACCGGTCTTGTGCGCAGGATTTTCGGGTTCCTGCAGGGTCTGGGTATTTTGCGGCGTAACAGGTATCGCCTGCGTTGCCGGGGCGCTGGGACTCATGTTCATCCCGGGCATGGAGTCCTGTTTCATCCCCGGCATCGAGTCCTGCGGATGCGCGAAGGCCGCTCCAAGCAGCATAAAGGCCAGCATCATCGTCATCTTCTTCATGGATCCGCTACTCTGCCTGGGCATGGACTTCGGCATGGGTATGGATGCATCCAGCTTCAGCAAAGAGGCGTAGGGGTCGTTGGCGCGGTTGGCCGCCTGCATCCGCGCGATCACCTCGTCGTACTTGTCGGACGGCAGCACGCGCACGAAGGTCATCATGCCCTGCATGTACTGGCTCCAGCCGGGTCGCAGGCCGTAGTTCTCCGGCCGCTCGACCATGCGATCCATGTTCATCATCGGTCCTTCCATGTAGGCGTCCTGGGGGAAGTTCGGCACGTTGCCGGCGTTCGCGGCGACAACGGGCTGGGTGTTCCCCATCGGCATCGACGTGGTCATCGCAGCAGCGGCCTTCGGTTGCGAGAGCGGCCCGTTCGTCGTGGCGATGTCGGAATCGGAATCGAAGCCCATGCCGCGGCCCAGGCTGGTGCCGTAGTCATCGCCAAGCGGCGCGCCGGGTGTGCCGTTCAGCATGCCCATGCCGGTGTTCATGTCGACGCCGCTGGGCATGCCGGCAGGTCGGGTCATGCGCCCCACGTTCGACGACATCTCGTTCATCATGTGGTGCGGCAGGTGGCAATGGATCATCCAGTCGCCCAGGTTGTTGGCCACAAACTCGACATCGCGTGCCTGTGCCACGCCCACCAGCACCGTGTTGCCGGGCCACCAGGCTGTTTCCTTGATGCGTCCGGCTTCGGTGCCCGTAGTCTCAAAGCTGTGCCCGTGCATGTGCATCGGATGGTGATCCATGCCCATGTTCACGAAGCGGATGCGTACGCGGTCGCCAAGCCGCACAACCAGCGGCGTCGTGGCCGGGCCGGCCTTGCCGTTGAGCAGAAGCCAGTTGTATTCCATGTTCATGGTGTTGGGGACGGTGCTTGAAGGAAGCACGGCGTACTCCTGCAGGTGGAGCAGGAAATCCTTGTCGCAGTGCGGGCGATGGGGCTCGCGCGGGTGCATGATGAAGCCGCCGAGCAGGCCGGTAAGCTGCTGCATGCCCATGTGCGAGTGATAGAAAAACGTGCCCGCCTGGTGGATGTCGAACTCGTACACGAAGCGGCCGCCGGGTGGCACGGCTTCCTGGCTGATGCCGGGCTGGCCGTCGAACTGGATGAGGTCTTCAAACCCGTGCCAGTGCATGGAAGTCGGCTCGGGAAGATGGTTGTCGAAGATGACGCGCACGTGGTCACCCTGCGTCACCTGGATGGTGGGCCCGGGCGCGGAGCCGTTGAAGCCCCAGAGATCGATCGTCTTATCCGGTGCTATCTTCTGCTTCAGCACCTCGGCCACAAGATGGAAGACCTTGACGTTGCCGTCCAACGTGAAGGGGAGGTCGCCGACATCGGTCGTGATGACCGGCACGTTGAAGGCAGGTGGTTGCGGGGCTTTGGAGGTTGCGGCTACAAGCTTTGCAGGCGCTAGAAGCCCGGCACCAAAGCCAAGGGCACTCTGCAGAAAAGATCGGCGATTTGCCATGAAACATACTCCAGGGGTCGTTCGGGAGCCGTGAAGGCTCGAGACTGACGAGGAGTGCCCACGCCGTGTGCATGGAACAACGGGGCAGACTCCAGCTTGCGTGCAGGCTGGAGTAGGTACTAGACCCTGAGGATGAGACGCCCGGAGGCGGGAGGTGGAAGCAGGGACGAGCCGGGAAGCTCAGGGGTTAGGGTCGGCGGTAACTCCGAAGACCTCCCTGAGGAAGGTAGGTATTTCGCAACGCTCTCAGCGTGAAAGCTTGTTGCCGGTAAGGCCGCGCCAGAAGATGGCTGGATCGCCACACAGGGCTGCGTGCTAAAGCATGCTGCTGACGCTGACGCAACGGCTGCTTCACAGCAACTCATGGCGACGCTACTGGATGCAGGGCCCGGTTGCATTCTCATCGTGTGGAGGTGAGCCATTGGCACGCAGCCCGTGGGACAGTCAGGCTGTGCGCAGGCGGAACTCAAAACCACTAAAAACGCCAGAACCGTCGATAGAACTCTCAGCCACACAGCTAATGATAACCCTCGCCACCGTAGGCTTGCTGAACTCCGTGCATGATCTCGGCTGCAAGGAAAACGGGCGCATCCTGTTGTGGATGCGCCCGCTAAACATTCGCAGCAGTTAGAAGCGATAAACGAAGGCGGCGCTGGGTTGCTCCTGCGAACGCCACTGGCGAGTGCTGATAACCGAGTTGTTGAAGTTCGGTGCGCGATAAATCAGGGAACGTCCCTGCACCCGAAGTGCAAGGCGCTTTACATGGGTGGGAATGTCGAAACCGGCCTCGACGAGACCTGCGCCACGCCACTGGTTCGATCCAAAATGCGGCAGAAAATCCACGCCGCCGCCGCCGATGTTGACGAAGGGTTGAAACGGGATGTGCCGCGGATGGAAGACGTAGGCTGCTGTCGCCTCATGCTGATAGGTGGAAACGTTCGTGACCTGAGCGTTCGCCGCGCTCGAGTAGTTGTACGCATACCGCTCGGAGTAGTGGGTGAACCCGTAATTGACTTCAACACCCGCAAAGGCTACCGGGTGAAACTGAAGGGTGGCGAGGAAGCCTGCAGCGTCGGTGGTGTACTGCTGCTGGTTCGACACGGTCTCGTTAAGAACCCCGCCGGTTGGCGTCGCCACGTTGAAGTTGGCCGTGTTGGAGTTTGAGGTAAGCGGCGTATCGAAGCTTTCGGTTGCGCCTAGGGCTACGCTGGCTCCGTGCAACTTGTAGAACTGGGCTTGTGCACCCGCGGTCGCCAGCAATGCAAGCAGCGGAAGGGTGCGGCAGAAAGCATGTTTCATCTAGGTCTCCTGAGTCGTTGTCTGTAAGCGTTGGTCCCCTTTGCCGGCCAGCGCAGGGGACCAGGATGAGAAGTTGGGGTTAGCTGGTAATGATTGCGCCGTTCAAGCCGTTGGGGAAGAAGCCGCCCTTGGACACGCCAATGGCACCTGCGGCACCGTACACGATCTGCAACACCTGCGACGTCGTGCGTACAGGATTCAAGCCGGTGGTTGCGCTGGTGTTGAAGATCTTGGAAAGGGTCGGTGGTTGATCCATCGAGTCGACCGCGGGGGAGGTAACTCCAAGCCCGATGCACAACTCACGCAGGAAGCCTTCGTGCTGGGCCTCTGTATCCAGGATCTGAGCGGCGTAGGTAAGCGCCGTCGCGCTGGTGACCAGATACTGGGCTCCGCCAATGTAAGCACTGACGCCAGTCGTTTCCAGCTGACGGGCTGCCGCCAAGAAGGTCGCGTCCGAATTGACGGTTCCACCCGCAGCCAGGTTCAGCGTGGGCATCGACACGGGCGTCCCGCCGACAGCGGCGATCGTGCTGCGCAGGAACTCGACGTGATCCTGCTCATCAGTTGCAAGCTGCATGGCGGCACTGCGGACCATGGGGTTGACGAACGCGACCTGCGCCCCGCCACTAACAGTTCCGGGGTTAGGTCCCATGTCCGTCGCCGAGAGGCCGGCACCGGTGGTGACGTAGAGATAGAAGCTCGACTCGAGGTACTCAAGGTTGAGCGCGAAGTTGAGCACATCGACGACAGATGGTGTAACGGTGGCGTTGGCGATGGGGCCGTCGCTGCTGCAGCCGGTGAGAGCCGACGCGCCGGCCACGGCACCTGCCGCTCCCAGACCAGCGAGAAAGCTGCGGCGCTTTAGACGGCCTGCAGCGCGTTGATGAACCAGACGGTCGAACTCGTCTGCGATGGCGTTCTCGGACGAACGAACAAAAGTGGTGGACATTTTGCCTCCTGGCAGGGTTGATCGGCGAAGGTTCGCCTGGTGTCTCTGGCGATAGGCCTAGGTGGACTTGATGTTGCCGTTGAAGCCCGCGGGGAAGAAGCCGCCATTTAAAAAGCCTGGATTCGGCGTCGTCGTGGCTGGTGTCGATTTTCCGTAAGCCACACCCAACACCTGCTGTGTCGTACGAGAAGGGGACAGCGCGGTGACCGGAGCAACCGTGAAGTATTGCGTCGTCGACGGAGGCACATCCTGTGCGTCGATCGCCGGACTGACGACTCCCTGAGTCACGCACAAATAGCTGATCACGCCGGCATGCTGACCTTCCGCACCGAGGATCTGACCGGCCGTCGTGAGCACGGCTGGATTGCTGACCAGGAACTGTGCCGAGCCGACGTAAGCCGAGCCGCCCAGCGCGGTAAACTGACGCGCAGCGGCGAGGAACTGCATCTGCGTCGTAATTGCACCATTGGCCGCGAGATTGATCGAAGGCTGCGCGATGGGGGTTCCACCGAGGCTGGTTACGGCTGCGCGGAGATCCGCGATGTGGTTCACTTCATCCTGCGCCAGTGCCTGGCAGACGGCCAGCGTGTTGGCGTCGAGCGGAAGCTTGCCGGGCGCGCCCGTAACCGCTACGCCGTTGCCGTTGAGCGTGGACGAGAGGCCGACGCCGGTTGAGGCATACAGATAGAAGTTAGCTTCGAGGTACTCGAGGTTGAGAGCAAAGTTGAGCACATCCGTGATTGGAGGTAGGGCGCTCTGCGCGAACGCTTCGCGGCTACCGGTGGCTGCGGCTACTGCGGCTGCAGTCAGCATCGCGCCAAGAAAGCCGCGACGGTTGAGGTGCTTGATGGAGCTCTCGAAGGCCAGGATGCGGCGATCGGTTTCAAGCTGATCGGCGCTAACTTTTTCATTCGGATTGAGGAGGGATTGAAACGAGTATCTGGACAAAGCATTGCCTCCAGGCAGAGTGGGTCGGCCGCCCGGAAAACTCCGGCGGTGACGGACTTGGAATTGGGGAGGGTAAGTTCGTGCAACGTACAACTTCCCACGGCGTCAAGCGCAAGCTGCTCATGCAGTCTTGATATAGGTGAATAGAGGGGGCCGGGTCGGAGTTGGTTGCCTTTGAAAACGGCCGCATGCCCCCGGCCGAGAGCTTTTGTATCAAGGCTTGATGTCATGAAAATTAGGCTGGATTAGTGTGCCCGAGAATGCGGACGAGAAGAAGTTGCCCCTCGGCCAACATGATGATGCTGGACCCCCGGCCATCTACGATCAGTCGGTATCCGCCAAGGCTGTTCGAGGTGATTAGCAGGTAGGGGTTACGCGGACATCGCGCTGGGGTCGCCAGTTGCTGCTGGTACGACGAAGACTAGGGATAGGCTTAAGCGCCTTCAGCCAGGTTGGCTCGGACCGGGTTCTGATGGATGTACTCGCGCCTGATCTCGAAATCTTCGCGGTCGCGGACCCGGTGGTCGGTGAAGCCTCGCTGCCAGACCGGAGTCTTGGAGCTCATGCGGTGCGAGAAGCCACCTTTAATCAGGCCCATCGTTCGCTCGAGAGTGATGGTCTGAGGCGTCAGCAGGAGATGGATGTGGTCGGGCATGACGACGAAGGCGTGGAGAAGATAGTTCCCTTCTGCTCGGTAAATGCTGAAGGGTTGCAAGGAACAACTCGCAGTTTGCCGGAACCTGAAAGATGCGGCGGGAGTTATAGGTGCGGCTTGTGACGAAGAAAGTACCGGGACGGGCGGTACGGTTCGGGATCGCCATGGAGGGATTGTACGGTTGAATGGAGTGAGTCGATCAAGTGTTGGCGGCTTGTCGGGATGTCTTGCTCAAGGGCATGGCTTCAGCCATGCCGCCCCGTGATGGAAGAAAGCGGCTCAGCCGCTGAGGGTGTGGCGGTGAGAGTTGCTGGACTTTGAGCGAGAGCGTACCTCAGCGGCTGAAGCCGCGGTCTTGGCTATGAGGTTTGTGGCACGGCTGAAGCCGTGCCCTTAAGCAAGGCTGGTCAAGCTGATTGCGGATAGGTTTGCACCCACGCTGGGCTTGCATTGCCATGCTGCGGGCTCTTGACTCATGTCAATAACGAGGTACTGCTCGTTATCGCGATGGTCGTTGTAATCGGCCAGATAGCGATTGAGCTCCTGGATGGTGGCTTCTCTCGTGTCGAGTTTACTGTAAGAGTCAAAGATCATCAGCTTAAAGGAAGCTTTGAAGCTGAGAAGCTTGTCGAAGTCTTCGGCCACGAGAACGACGTTATGATCTGGGTAGCGTGTGTTGCCCCACTCGCTTTCGCAGGCAAGCGTGGCGCTACTCGGTTTGCCATTACTCCACCAGACCAGATCGAGAAGGAACTCGCGCTGGTCGGGACCGCTGTAGATAGCAAAGGAGTCGTACTTAACGGCTTCAGTCGCAAGCCACTCTTTCACGGCTGCGGTCCAGCGGGTGAACTCGCCGCGAGTTTGCGGGTAAGCGTTATCTTGGGCGGTTGCTGTGACGCCGGAGATGAATCGTTTGGCGAATGAGGCTGGATCGATTGTGGGCATAATCCTCATGAAGAGCGTACCTGAGCGGCGAAGGCCACACCTTACCTCAGGGTTTGTGGCACGGATGAAGCCTACCCAAGGCAAGGCTGCTTAGTCCCTTTATTCAAACAGCTTCTCGTATTTTGCTGATGGCTGCTGATTTTCTCTCGGAATGTCAAGCCTAATGATTTGATCTGTAGGATGGCTTTGTACCAATCGTTCGGGTACGTTAAAGTCCAACATTACAAAGGCAGCTCCGTTCAAAATCAGAGTCCAACGCCAATGCTTGGCTACAAAGTTGTTGGCAACCTTTTGCCGAATTGTCTGGATTGCGTTCGTGAACAATTCATCTCTTCCATCAAGAGAGCTAAGATCTAAACCTGAAGTTAGCAAGGGATTGTCCGACAGTAGATCAGTTATCACCAGCATTGTTGTTGGTGAAAGATTACGTTGCTCACTACGGTCAGCATGAAACCGAATCGGATTCAAGCCATACGAAGCCCAAATCGCAACGTTGTTCTCGATGCTAGTAGTGTTTCCTTCGGTGAGTGAAAGGGGTTGACTGGACGCGTAGGTAAGCTCCGACCTCATCTGAATGGTTACAACCTTCTTTCCTTTCTTGTCCAGTTCTCGAATTTTTGCTTGTGCCTCAGCAAAGCGGACTGACGCCTCTGCAGCTTGGAGAGTGGCGCTTGCTAAATCTCTTTGAGTTTTTAATAGACGTCCTTCCGCAACATCAAGCTTCTCCACGCTGACTGCTGCCGCCTCAGAGGCAATGATCACCTTCGCATTTAGGGCTGCCGACTCCTGCTTACGTTGAATCTCAGAAGCAGCCGCTGATTTTCCCTTAAGAAGATCCCTACGTTGGCTGACCTCATAGGTCGCAAACGCGAATAACGCAGACAGTATTCCAAAAGTTAGAAACGCCACACTAAGGAACGCAAACGTGCGATCGAGCTTATCAGTAGAGTTCCAGATCGATTGGAGGAGGGCGATCATAATCTAGCTGCAGCCGCTGGTGCTGCCGCACTCCATGCAGCGGTAGCAGGAGCCGTTTCTGGTCATGATGGCTCCGCAGGTGGCGCAGCTTGGGGCGTCGCCCATGTTGACGATGTCGCGCATGGCCGAGGCGGTGTGGAAGATGCCGCGGTCTTCGAAGGATGACGGGTTGGGGGTTGGGTCGGACAGGCCGGAACGGGCCTGGAGGTCGGGAGCGATGCCGCCGCGGGGGGCGGTGCGGTCTTCGTGGTCTTCGGGCAGCATGGACGGAGAAGCAAAAGCAGATCCCTCCGCGATGCTGCGGGATGACAACAAATCATTGCCGCGGGATGCCAGATTGGCCGTGGATGGCGTGGTGACATGGACCTGCTGCGGAGGTGTCGTGACTGTGACGTCGGTGGCGTAGGTGTCGGTGGGGTTGAGGTGGATGGTGGGGGCGGGTGCGTATGAGACCGTGTTGACGGGTACCGCGCTTCGATCAGGTCCGCTTCCATTCGCCATCGCGACCGTGTTGGCTGGGCTGTTGACGCTTCCCTGCACCGGGACGCTTGCGGGTGGAGTGAGGCCGGCAAAGAGGTCGAGCTGGGTGCCCTGAAGGAAGCGGAGCTCGATCCAGCGGAAGAGGTAATCCATGATGGATTTGGCGTAGCCGATCTGCTCGTTGCCGGTCCAGCCGGAGGGCTCGAAGCGGGTGTGGGCGAACTTTTCGCAGAGCACCTTGAGCGGCACGCCGTGCTGCAGGGCGAGCGAAATGGCGGTGGCGAAGGAATCCATCAGCCCCGAGACCGTGGAGCCCTCTTTGGCCATGCGGATGAAGATTTCGCCCGGTTGCCCGTTGGGGTAGAGCCCGACGGTGATGTAGCCTTCGTGGCCGCCGAGGCCGAACTTGTGCGTGACGCTGGCGCGCTCGGCAGGCAGGCGATGGCGGACGGCGCGTGGTGGCTGCTTGGAATCGTGTGCGTCGGAGTTGAGCAGCGACTGCTCGAGGTGGGCGGCGAGTTTGGCCTGGAGCGCGTGGACCTGGCCCTGGGTGGCGAGGATGTGGTCTTTGGCCGCGGAGAGAATGGCGAGGTTGTCGCCGGCTGAAATGCGGGCGGCGGAGGCAAGGGACGCGGCAGCTTCGGTGTAGGCGGCGATGGTCTCGTCAATTTCGGTCTTAGCGGCGTCGGAGCCGCCCACCGATTGCAACGAGGCTGGAAGGGGTGGGGCGCCTGCCTCGGTGGTGGGCTTGGACTTTTCCTTGTCCTTGTCCATGGAGACGTTGAGGGGCTGTGCACCCTTGGAGCCGTCGCGATAGATGGCGACCGCCTTGATGCCCTGGCGCCAGCTTTCGAGGTAGGCCTCGGCAATGTCTTCGACCGAGCAATCGTTGGGCAGGTTGACGGTCTTTGAGATTGCCCCCGACAAGAAAGGCTGGGTGGCGGCCATCATCTTGATGTGGCCCATGTAGTTGATGGAGCGGACGCCCTTGGCGGGCTTGAAGCTGCAATCGAAGCAGGCGAGGTGCTCGGCCTTGAGCGCGGGCGCGCCTTCGATGGTGCCGGTGGCGTCGATGTAGGAGACGATAGCCTGCATGTCGGCCTCGGAGTAGCCGAGCTTAATAAGCGCCGAGGGGACGGTGTTGTTGACGATCTTGATCATGCCGCCGCCGACGAGCTTTTTGTACTTGACGAGGGCGAGATCGGGCTCGATGCCGGTGGTGTCGCAATCCATCATGAAACCGATGGTGCCGGTGGGGGCCAAAACGGTGACCTGGGAGTTGCGGAAGCCGTGCTGCTCGCCCTGGATGAGGGCGGCGTCCCAGGCGTCTTTCGAGGCCTGGATAAGCAGGTCGAGGTTGGGGACGCTAAAAGGCTCCTGCGAGGTTCGGGATTTGCCGATCTTGTTGACCTCGGCGCGGTGCATGCGGATGACGTCGAGGAAGGGCTCGCGATTGACGTAGAAGCCGGGGCAGGCACCGCCCTGCTGAGGCCCGACCTGCTGGCAGATGGCGGTGGCGGCGGCAAGCGGTGGGCAGGTTTCGGCGATGAGCGCGGACTGATAGTAGGCGTCGCCGCAGAGAATGGAGG
The DNA here is from genome assembly GCA_964282835.1 of uncultured Granulicella sp. Lineage (GTDB taxonomy): Bacteria > Acidobacteriota > Terriglobia > Terriglobales > Acidobacteriaceae > Edaphobacter. Next base: position 1,241,262 of record OZ196157.1, on the reverse strand, counting down.
TGAGGGTGGCGGCGAAGTCGCGGCCGGCGTCGGAATCGTAGGGCAGGCCGAAGCTCATGAGCAGCGCGCCGAGGTTGGCGTAGCCGAGGCCGAGGGGGCGGTAATCATGCGAGTTCTTGGCGATCATCTCGGTGGGGTAGCCGGCTGAATCGACGATGATTTCCATGGCCGTGGTGACGATGGCGATCGCGTGCCGGTAGGCGGCAATATCGAACTGGCCGCCGGGCGAGACGAACTTGAGCAGGTTGAAGCTGGCCAGGTTGCAGGCGGAGTCATCGAGGAACATGTACTCGGAGCAGGGATTGGAGGCGTTGATGCGGGCGGTGTTCTTGCTGGTGTGCCAGCGGTTGATGGTGGTGTCGTACTGCATGCCGGGGTCGCCGCAGGCCCAGGTGTTTTGCGCAATTTTGTGCATCAGGTCGCGCGCCTTGTAGGTGGTCACGGGCTTGCGGTCCTTGACGGTGCGGGTGGCGAACTCCTGGTCGCGCTCGACGGCGGACATGAACTCGTCGGTGACACGGACGGAGTTGTTAGCGTTCTGGAAGAAGATGGACGAGTAGGCTTCAGAGTCGGGGCCGCTGCCGTCGTAGCCGGCGGCGATGAGGGTGTAGGCCTTGGCTTCTTCCTTGCCCTTGCACTCGATGAAGTCGACGATGTCGGGGTGGTCGACATTGAGCACGACCATTTTGGCGGCGCGGCGGGTTTTGCCACCGGACTTGATGACGCCTGCGAAGGCGTCGAAGCCGCGCATGAAGGAGAGCGGACCGGACGCGGTGCCGCCTCCGCTGAGGGTCTCCATCGATCCGCGGATGGAGCTGAGATTGGAGCCGGCGCCTGAACCCCACTTGAAGAGCATGCCCTCGGTTTTGGCGAGGGTGAGGATGGAGTCGAGCGAATCCTGCACAGAGTTGATGAAGCAGGCGCTGCACTGGGGCTTGGAGTAGCCGGTGGTCGAGAAGGTAACCTTGCGGGCGGCGGCATCCCAGTGCCAGTTCTGCGCGTCGGAATTTGGCTCCAGGCGATCGCAGCCGACGTTGAACCAGACGGGGGAGTTGAAGGCGACCTTCTGATTGAGCAGCAGGTGGACGAGCTCGGCGTAGAACGTGGCGGCGGCTTCGGGGCCGGCGAAGTAGCCCATGTTGGTGCCCCAGTCGCGGATGGACTCGGCGACGCGAGTGATGAGGGCGCGGACGCCGGATTCGCGCTCGGGAGTGCCGACGAGCCCGTGGAGGTACTTGCTGGCGACGATGTTGGTCGCGGTCATGGACCAGTCGCTCGGCGACTCGACGTTCTTCTGCTCGAAGATGAGGTTGCCCTTCCAGTCCTGGATGACGGCGTCGCGCAGCTCCCACTGGACCTGGGTGTAGGGGTCGATGCCAGGCGTGGTGAAGTGGCGCGAGAACGAGAGGCCGGGCGCGCTGGGGCGGGCAGCGGAGGCGGTGGAGTGCTGGGCGGCTTCATTCTGGAGGGCGGACTGGACGGGGCTCATGGGGTGGTGCTCCTTCGAAGAGAGATCGGATCATGCAAAGTCGGTGACGGGCCCTGGATGCGGCGAAAGGTACGGCGAAAAGGTGCGGCGTAAGTCTGCGGCGATAGCACGGAAGGCCTGCCTCTACGCTCAGGCTTGAGCGAGCGCAAGGCGAGTGAGGAGGGTGCCTCTGATCCTTTACCTTCTCTGAGTTTGCTTGCAGAGCCAAACTTAGTGCCCCATGTGGGGTATGTCAAGTATAAAGCAACTACAGGTTGTGTTGTCAGTGTAGATACGGTGAATGCTGGGCGATGGCTGGTCCGCTGTCGGGAATACAGGGAAACTGCTGTGGAATTTGCACGGAGGCGGCGAGTGGCAAGGCTTTTCGGTTTGTTACAGACCGGTGAAGTCTGCTGCTTCTTGAGGCTACGGAAGCGACGTGGATTGCGCAATGCCAACCGGAGCTGTGCATTGTGGGGAAAGGTGGGAAACCGGGGACGACTCTCGGAAGCGCCGAAGACGGTGACAGGGCGAAAGAAGATCTAAGTCGGGGCTGCCTGCATCCCAGAGCCGCGCGAGGCCACGGATTTGATATGGTGAAGCTCATGAAGCCTACCTTGCAGGAGGAGATCAAACAAAGCGTGCCCTTCCGCTCGCTGAAGGAAGAGGTCCTGCTCAACCTTGCGCGGACGGCGGCCATGGTGGGACATGGCCTGGAGCATCGCCTGCGGCCGTATGGGCTTTCGATGACGCAGTACAACGTGCTTCGCATTCTGCGGGGAGCGGGTGCGGAAGGGCTTTGTCAGTACGAGATTCGCAAGCGGCTGGTGGCGCAGGTGCCCGATGTTCCGCGGATCCTGGACCGAATGGAAAAGGCGGCCTGGGTACGCCGGGTGCGTAGCGCGAGCGATCGGCGCATGGTCATGACGTCGCTCTCCGACGAAGGCAGCCGCCTTGTGGGCGAACTGGATGCGCCCCTCGAAGAGATTATGACGGGAATGTTCCCGCAGCTGGACCAGACGCAGATGACGGCACTCAACGAGCTGCTGGTGGCGGCGCGCGCCGGGAATGCCTGCGAGACGCCGGCGGACGATGGTGCGGAAGAAGATGGCGAGGTTTAGAGCGCCTCGATGGTATGGAGAAGGACAGCAGCAGATTCCCTGAGGGAATGACAACAAGAGAGCAAGCCCCTCTGGCCAGTTCGCTCGCTGATCGCCAGGGTTTCTCGCTTGCGTGGTAGCAACGAAGAACGCCCCAGGCCGGAGCCTGGGGCATCTCGCTGGAACCGCTGCTTGATGGTTAGGGTTTGGAAGCGAGACGGCTGGCACCACCCGGGGTCACCGGGAGACCGGCAGCGATCGGGGTTACAACCGGAACTGCCTGGCCGACGATTTCCGTGATGAAGGCGGGAACCGTGGCGGTGGCGGCGGTACCGGTGTTGCCGACCCACACGTTACCCGAGCCATCAATGGCGACCTTGTCGACACCATTGAAGGTATGGGCGAAACCGTTGGTGTTGGCTGGCGAGATGACGGCCCCGGTGTTCGAGAACTCGGAGACGCCGGAAGCCGTGGTCGAGCCACTGGCGACCCAGATGTTCCCAGCACCATCCAGGGCTAGCTTCTGAATCGCATTGAGGGCCGGATCTGTGGTGGCAGTGACCGCGGTGCTGGAGATAAAGTTGGTGCCGGTAGCATTGGCATTGATGTTGGAGATCTGGCCGGTGTTGCTGGCGACGCTGCTGTAGCTTCCGGTCCAGACCTTGTTGCCGTTGTCGATGGCGATCGGCTCAACCTGCCCCTGTCCGCCTACAGCGGTGGTTACGGCGCTGAAAGTATTGGTGCCGGGAATGTTGAGGAATTGCGTGGTGCCCTTGGAGGTGGTCGACGCGTCGGAGACGTAGATGGTCTCGTTGGAGTCGATGCCGATTTCCGAGTAGCTCGAGTCGACAAGACCGGTCGCGACGGTGGTGGCGGCGGTCCCGGTTGCAGAGCCGGCCTGGATGGATTCCAGATTGGCTGCTCCTCCACTGGCGCTGGTGGTGGGAATGAAGATGTTGCCCGCGCCGTCGCTGGCGATGGCGGTGGGTCCAGCTCCAGTAGCGAAGGAGTTGGTTGCGCCGGTGGTCGCAACATACTCAACTACGTTGGTGCCAAGTCCGCCGCTCGCCGCCGTGGTAGTACCGTAATTAGTCGCCCAGACGTTGTTGCTGGGATCAAGGATGACGCTGAAGGAGCCGCGCAGCTGGGTGCCCGTGAAGATTTGCTTGAGGGGTACGCCAACCGGGCTGAGCTCGGTGATGCTGTTACCGACCGTACCCGTCACGGTGCTGGCATAGTTGTCGATCCAGACGTTGCCGGTGGAATCAATAGCGAGGTTTTCGGGCTTCGTGAGCAGGAAGGTGGAGGCGCCGGTTGTCGCCTGCGAGGAACTGGAGCCGTAGGTGATGCCGAGCGTCCAGTCGGTGGGCGCGGCCGTCAGCGTGGGCTGGTACGGTGCCGCCGGGGTACCCAGGTTGTAGATCGCCGCGATGTTGCTTGTGGTGCCTACCGTGCTGGTCGGATTGATGGCCAGATAGTAGGTGGCCTGCAACGTATCGAGGACCGCAGGCGAAGCGACATCGGCGAACAGCGTACCGCACGTGGTGACGGGCGAGGTGGTGGATGCCCCGTTGGTATTGACGCAGGCCGCGATGATGTTGGCGATGGTATCGATCTTGGCTTCTTCCGGAGTAATGGTGACGACCGGGTTCGTGGTGTAGCCCGTTACCGGACCGGACACCGTGAAGTTGGCGGCGGGGGTTCCATTCTGCAGATAGATCAGGTTGCCGGCAGTGTTGATCGCGTTGGTGAGGCCTGTAAGATTGGTGGCGCTGGTTCCGAAGTGGCCGCCGCCATTGGTGGTGTCAGGCGAAAAGAATTGCTGCATCGCGAACATGCTGGCGACCGTGGTGAGCTCGTTGATGACGATCGAGGGCTGGGTGGCGATGACGTTCGCGCAGGTACCCGGCAGGACTGTCATAAGAACGGCATTGGGGTTCGTGGAACCGCCGGTGCCGTTGGGGTTGCCACCGGTCGCGGTGATGTAGAGGTTCTGGGTCAGCGTGGTGCTGGTGGCTGGGGGGCAGGCATAGCTGTGGCCGCTGGCGGGCCCGAAGCTGAAGTTGCCGTTGGCGTCCGTCGTCGTGGTAGCCAGCAGGGAGCCGGTAACGCCGCTGCCATACCCGCTCTTGCCGATGGCATAGATATTAATGGTGGAGTTGGCAATCGGCTGCCGCCCGCCGTGAACGTTGCCGGTTAGGTAAGCGCCCTCGGTGGCAACATCGGAGCCGGCGAGAGGAGCGTTGAAGCCGGCGCAGCCTGTAAGACTGACAGCGGCGGAGGCAAGCAGGGCGGCACCAAGGGCAGTGCGAGTGAAACGCTGAGTCATGGGAAAGCTCTCCAGAAAGACGGTAGGGATAGAAAGTGTCTCTGCGACAAGACGTGAGGCTACGTGGCTTGTGAACGTGTTGATCCTTCCACGGAGTGCGGAACTTTGTGGGTTCGGCGGCACCGAGAACGATCTATAAGTAAGGCTTTGAACCAAACTATAAACTGTCTGGCGCCGCTTTCCATAAAGAAAGAGTAAATATGCGCTTTTATACTCCGGCTGCACACTATTGCGGAATCTGTGTGACCGACGGGGCTTGCGGACCGGCGGCCGTGGGAACGCGCACCGCGTAGGGGTCCAGCGTGACGGCCTTGGCATCGAGCTCGAAACGAACCTTGCCGGCGTCCTGGGCTTCAAGAAAGCTGATCGGGGTTCCGGGGCAAAGCTCGTAATGATGCTGGGCCTCGGGGTCGCCGGTCGCGAGCGTGAGCGGAACCAAAAGAACGGGATCGAAATCGAGCGGCGAACCGACTCCGGTGAGCGACGCACGGCCGGGGACGGACGGGCCGGCGGGCGAAGCACAGGAGCTGGGAGCGACTTCGGCAGTAGCGAACAGCACATCGGGCGCGTGCAGGGGAAAGCGACAGACTGGATCGCCGGCCGGCTCGTCGGAATCGCGCGAAGGATAGAAGCAGACCCCCTTGCCGGGCACGCTGAAGGGGAGAAGGGAGCTTTTCCAGCTGGTGGCGGCCTTGGCCTTCAGGTGGTCGGCAGCAAGCGATAGGTGCAGATCGATGGGCGTGGTATGAACCTTGTTGAAGATGGCCTGGGGTATGGTAAGGCGCACCACGGTATACGGCAGCGAGCCGCTGATGGCCGAGCCGAAAGCGGTGAGATAGGGTGAAGACCAGTGAGCGGCGGCGTTTGAAAAGCTGGCAGCCGTGCCTTGAATGGCGTAATTGGATTGATCGTCGACGCCTTGAACCTGAAATGGCAGGGTAAGGATGACGTCGTTGCGGACGATGCGGACGGGGGCATTGGGAGTTTCAGCCGACGCTGGAAGCGGAATCGCTGTGAGTTTGGGAGCATCCGCCCCCGCTACGGGGTACGCGCTGTGAATCAATGCCGTGGCGGGTGTAATGGCCAGCAGGAGCAGAATGACCAGCGGTGCGGCAAGCAGGAGGATGCGCGAGATCTGGGTCTTGCGGGTAGCGTACTGGTACACCAGCGCGATGGCGGGAAGGAAAATGACCAGGGCGAACAGGAGATCGGTAAAGTGCGGCGGCGGCATGCGCTGAAAAAGCATGTAGGCAAAAAAGCCTCCGGCGATGAGCACGTAGACAATGGCGCCGATGGTCGAAAGGAGAAGGCGCGGAAAAGAACTGGTGACCGCCGCGATGACCGTGATGGGGACGATGACGATGACAGTGAGAAGCAGAAGATTGTGCAGCAGCGCCGGGATGACCGTAGACGGATACAGGCCGGCATGCTTGAGCAGGTACACCTGCATGAGGAAGAAGGGCAGGTAGATGAACACCGCGATATAGAGCAGCTTGGCCCCGAGCAAGGAGGCCCAGTGATACGGCCGGGAGGTCCAGAACTGGCGATCGCCGACGAGGGATTCGTCCTGGATGAGGCGCGCGATGACAACCAGCCAGGCGATCGGCATGAGGACGTGCAGCAGGCCGGCAAGGAGCGGAATGAACTGGCTGTACTCCGACGTATGCCAGCCAAAGGGGACAGACCAGGCGAAGGCCGCGAACAAGAGCAGGCTGACAAGCGTCTCGGGCCAGAGGTGGCGGACGTCCTTCTGGAAGATGTGGAGGGATTGTGGGGCGGCCATGGGGTCGATCCTTCTTGGTTCGGCTTGTGATGGTGGAGCTTAGAACGGACAACGGCAAAAGCAACCGCAGATTCCCTTCGGGAATGGACAACAAAGTGCTGCAGCTAGGCGGCGATGGCCGGGGTGCGGCCGGACTTAGCCAACGCGAGGAAGATAGCTCGAAGGGTCATGGGGGCGATCACGATGGACGGCGTATCGGTTGCGGTAAACACCTTGGCGATCTGGTCTGCAACGGGCTCGGTGTCGGCGTGGATGTGGATGAAGCGCGCCGCCGTGGGGGTCTGTTCGAGCAGAAGCCAGGACTCCGGGATGGCTGCCGCGGTGCGGGTAAGGGTTGCGGGCAGGACACCAGCGGCCGGCGGCGGCAGGGTGAGGGTGACTTCGCGGAAGCGGGCGTTAAGCGAAGTCATCTCTTCGGCAAACAGCAGGCGGCCCTGGTGCAGGAAGCCGATGTGCGTAGCGAAGGATTCAACCTCGGCAAGATCGTGCGAGGAGATCAGGATGGTCGGGCGTTCGCCGTCGGAGGCGCTGAGCGCCTGGCTGGCGGCCAGAGAACGCGGGCGGACCCGGTTCATCAGGGCCTCGATCAACTCATCGCGCACTAGTGGATCGAGGCCGGAGAAGGGCTCGTCAAGCAGGATGAGCGAGGGATTGAAGGCCAGAATGCTGGCCAGCGCAGCTTTCATCAGCATGCCGCGGGAGAGATGCTTCAGCTTGCGGTCGAGCGGCAGATCGAGCTGGGTGACGAGTGCACGGTCGTCCCAACTGGGGTAAAAGCCTTTGAGATAGCTGAGGAACTGGCCGACGGTCATCCAGTCGGGGAGTTCCTGATTCTCGCTGGCGTAGCCGATGCGGGTAAAGTCTGCGCCGGTAAGGTGCACAGTGGACTTGCCCAGGATGGTAGCGGAGCCCGAGGTCGGATGGATCATGTTCATCAGAAGCTTGATGAGCGTGGTCTTCCCTGCCCCGTTATGGCCCACGAGGGCGAACACGGCCCCGGTAGGAACCGTAAGGGTGAGGGGATGAAGGGCCTGGGTACTGCGATACCCCTTGGCAAGGGCATGGGTCTCGATAGCTGCTGTCATGATCGCTGCTTGTCTCCTCGGGGGCTCACCACCGAGGCTAGCAGATAACCGCGGCTATCGGGTGGTGGTATTGAGCGAGAACTCACCACAGCGGTGATCTCTTTGGGCCTGAGGGAGAGTGGGAGCGGAGTCGCTGATGCGCACGATCTGGCAGCAGTTGGAGCAGATGGATTCGGAGGGGGTGCCGAGGCGGGGAATAAAGTCTTTAAGTGCAGGCATAGCAAGCCTCCTTTGAGAATGGGGCTCACCGAGCTGGCCGCTGCCGTACTGACACTTTAGAGGGATGGCGCGGGGTTTGGGTTGTCTAGTATCTGTGTACGCCGGATGACATGGGCACGATTGTCCAGCGCCTGGAGTGCAGTGGCTCGTAGCTGGCGGAAGCTAGGCCCCTGAAGCGTTCTACCAGTGGTCCGCCCATCGGTAAAAGGAGGAACAGTGGACGGAAAAGCGGACCGGGTGCATCGTAAGGAGAGACGCCTGGAGGAATGGATGAAGCTGACGATGCGTTGGATAGCCGGGCTGGTGCTGCTGGGCGTGATGCTGGTGGGTCTGGCGGCAAGCGGTCGCGCGCAGGCGGTGACCCCGGTGCCGCAACTGGACCTGAACAAATTTTTGGGGCAGTGGTATGAGATTGTCCGGCTGCCCGATAAGCCACAGAAGAAGTGCGCGGCCAACGCGTTTCGTTTGTATGCGGCGAGCAGCAAGGCAGGCAGGTTTTCCGAAGTGCGCTCGTGCCTGGTGACGCCGGGCGACAACAACATCGACAACGCGGACGGCCGGCAGGACAAGAGCGGCGACGGCAAGCTGGGCGTGAAGCACCTGGTTCTGTTTCACCAGAAACGCTGGATTCTGGCGATTGCCCCGGACTATAGCTGGGCCTTGATGGGCGACCCGAAACGCAAGACGCTTTGGGTTCTGGCCCGGGCGCAGACGCTTGACGCCGCGACTCTGGCTGACATCGAAAGCAAGGCTGCGGCGCAGGGCTTCGACGTAAGCAAGCTGGTGCCGGTGAAGCAGGACGTGCGGCTTCCGGGCGGCCGTGTGCTGTCTTCAGTGGGGCAGTAATCAGCCTGCCGTCCTTTGCGCGGTCGACGCCGGACGGCAGGCGTCGCCGGGCAGCTTGGACGTTGACGGTGCGATCAAGCAGCTGAGATAAAGCCGGCTCGCAGCCGTTTGGACCCGGCCTCGGCAAAATCGATCAGCAGAGTGTCGTTGAAGACGTCGAGGACCCTGCCCGGCCCGAACTTCTTGTGGCTGACCCGATCGCCCGGTTGAAACGCAGTTTCTACCTGCGGTGCAGGCTCGGATTGCTCACGCGTGGTCTGGTAGGAGCCGTGCATGGTCTCGACGGTATGTACGTCCTGGTGGTGCGCCAGAGGAGCTTCCGGCTCCCCTGCGGGCGTCTTCGCAACGTTCTGGCGGCTCAGGATGGCCACCGCAGGATGGGTGATGGCCTGGCTATTTTCTGCGGCGCAGTTGTCGCAGCGGAGACAGGGTTCCCCCAATGCGTCGTCGAAATAAGTACGGATCACCTGGGTACGGCAGTTAGGTGTTTCGGCATAATGCATCATCTCCGCCAGGCGATTCTTGTCGCTTGCGGCGCGATCAGTGTAAGTGCGCAGCATCTGCTCGAGCATCTCGGCAGAAGGTAGCTCGGTGGCTTTGAGGACATAGCCGGTGCGATTGCGATGAATGATACCGGCCTCGCGCAGCAGATGCAGAATGACCTGGGTGCGGCGGCGGCCTACGCCGGAGTCGGCGGAGATGGTGAGCGCGCTGACGATCGGCTTGGAGGAGCGCTTGCGGACCGGCTTTTCTGCGGTTGAACTGGAACGATCAGACAAGCCGGAAGGCTCACCCGAGACATGGAGTTGACCTGGAGCGGGATCGAAAGTCGCCTCCGGCAGGCCTTCCGCAGCCGCGGAAGAGGCGCTCGAGGCTGCATCGGCGAGCGATTGCTCAAGCTCGGCCGGGCTCGCCTGCACCGCAGTAGAAGCTACTGTAAGGACGCGGCCCGTGAGAGCGTTGTAGACCGCCTCCATCTCGGCGGCTTTGGGATAGCGGCCGGCCAGGAAGAAGCTTTGGATTCGCTTGTCCTCCAACCGGTAGAGCAGCACGGCATGGGCGGGCAGCCCGTCGCGACCCGCGCGGCCGGCTTCCTGATAGTAGGTCTCGAGCGAGTCGGGAAATTCGAAATGGTAGACGAAGCGGATGTCGGGTTTGTCGATGCCCAGGCCGAAGGCTTTGGTCGCGATCATGACCTTGTATTTGCCGGCCATGAACCCGGCCTGCACCTGCTCGCGTTCACGGGTGGGCATCTTGCCGTGATAGTGGCCCACCGAGATCCCCCGTTCCGTCAGGAACTCGTAAAGCTGGTCCGCGGAGCTGACGCTGGCCGTGTAGACGATGCCCGTTGCGTCGGCGGGTTCGCGGCCCAGCAGATCGACGATACGCGACAGCTTGGCCTGGTTGTTGACCGCCGGGAGCACCGAGAAGAAGAGGTTTTTGCGCTCCGTGCCGTTGTTGATGATGGTCGCATGGGTGGCGTTGAGGGATGCCAGTATTTCGTCCACCACCTGGTGCGTGGCCGTTGCGGTAAGGGCCAGCACGGGTGGGTTGCCAAGAGCCTTGCGCGCTTCGCCGATCGAGAGAAAGGCCGGCCGGAAATCGTGGCCCCACTGCGAGATGCAATGGGCTTCGTCGACAACCAGAAGCGAAATACCGCTGGCGCGTTTGAGGGAGGCCAGGAATTCAGGCGACTCCAGCCGCTCCGGCGTGACATAAATGAGCTGCGCCTGATGGTGGCTGATCTCGTCTGCGGCCTCGTGCGCCTGTTTGCCTGTCAGGGTGGAATCGAGCTTCTCGACGACGATGTCGGCGTCTTCGGCCTTGTGCTGCTGATCCTGCATGAGCGAAATAAGTGGAGACACGACCACAACCGGCTTCGGCAGCAGGAGCGCCGGCAGCTGGTAGGTGAGGGATTTGCCTGCACCCGTGGGCATAAGAGCAAGGGTGTCGCGGCCGGCAAAGACTGATTCCAGCACTTCACGCTGACCGGGACGAAAGCGCTTGATGCCAAAGTGCAACTGGGCTTGCTTGAGGACTTCGGAAATACTGACCGCGGGCTGCTGCCTGGGTGTTGCTTTGGACATCGGCGATTCCCTTTCAAGCGGGCTTGGATGCGAGCCGCACCGGGCAAGTTCGGCCGGGCTTTGATGGGAGAAAAAAATAGCCATCGTGAGAGCGGAGAGATGATAGGCTTGCCGCAATCAAAGACATCGTTCTGCATGCGGGCAAGCTTGCCCGACTGCGTGGAAAAATAAAGGAGAAGCAATGCAGGGTGTAATCCAGGGCACGACCTTACCAGTACTCGAAGTGCAATTGCAGCCGGGTGAAAGCGTATTCTCCGAGTCGGGCGAACTAAGCTGGATGACCGCAACCATCCAGATGCAGACACACACGCAGGCGGGCGGAGGCGGAGGCTTTATGGGCGCGTTCAAACGCGTAGCCGGAGGCGGCAGCCTCTTTATGACCGAGTACACCGCGCAGGGCGGCATGGGCGAAATCGCCTTCGCGGCCAAGGTACCCGGGCATATCCTGCCTATCGAAGTGGGTGCCGGCAAGGAGATGATGGTGCATCGCCATGGCTTCCTGTGCGCGACCCCGAAAGTGCAGCTTGGCGTCGGCTTCCAGCAATCGCTGGGCGCTGGCATCTTTGGCGGCGAAGGCTTTCTGCTGCAGAAGATTTCCGGCGAAGGCACGGCGTGGCTCGAGCTTTCGGGCGAAGTGGTGGTCAAGGACCTAAAAGCCGGTGAGACGCTGCGCGTACATCCCGGCCATGTGGGCGCCTTCACCGGCGGCACGGGCTTCAACATCGCGCGTGTGCCGGGCATCAAGAACATGATTTTTGGCGGCGACGGCATCTTTCTGGCGGCGCTGACCGGGCCTGGACGCGTGTACTTGCAGACGCTGCCGATCTCAAAGCTGGCACACCAGATTTTGGAGTTCATGCCGAAAACCGGTGAAGCGACCAGCGGTGGCGTGGCCGGCGGGCTTGTGGGCGGCCTCGTGAAAGGGATGATGAAGTAGATTTATCTTCTGCCGCGGATAACTGCCCGATGGGCTTGCGAATCAGAGAAGTTGTTCGTGAGCATTCGGGCAGCGAAAGCCGCTGTCCATCTCTTTGAGGGTGAAAACATTATGGGACACGGAATTATCGCCTGGATCATCATCGGCATCATTGCAGGCTGGATCACGGGTAAGCTGATGAGCGGCGGCGGCTACGGCGCGATCATGGACATGGTGGTTGGTCTGCTCGGCGCACTGGCGGGCGGATTCCTGATGTCGCACCTCTTTGGTGCGGCGGCGACCGGTGGGTTCCTTTATTCCATCATCGTGGCCGTTATTGGCGCGGTGGTCCTCACGCTCCTGTTGCGTCTGGTTACCCGGGGCAGTACACGCAACATATAACGCCGGCTTTAGCGGTACGACATGCCTGTGAAGTACGGCGTTGCTTGAAGAACGAGCCACAACGTAGACTCGCAGGCATGACTCGTTTACGCCCTATCCTTACATTCCTCGCCTGCGCTGTTCTTGCGCTTTGCACCGTGTCGGCCTTCGCTCAGGATTGGGCGAAGTCGAAGCTGGAACAGAGTACGCGCCACCGTGAATACGTCTCCGTGAAGAGCGGATCGCGGACAATCAACACCCTGGTAATCTATCCGGAAGTGAAAGACAAGGCACCGGTGGTGGTGCTGATCCATGAGATCTTCGGGCTCAGCGACTGGATGAAGCTGCAGGTCGACGAACTTGCCTCGCAGGGCTACATCGTCGTGGCGCCGGACCTGGTAAGCGGACTGGGCGCAAACGGCGGCGGCACGGACGCCTTGGGCGGCCAGGATAACGTCATCAAAGCCGTGATGGGACTTGACCCTGCACAGGTCATTACAGATCTCGACGCCGTGGCAGATTACGGCAAGTCGCTGCCCTCGGCCAATGGCAAGCTGTTTGTGGGTGGCTTCTGCTGGGGTGGCGGCAAGTCGTTCGCCTTCGCCACGCACCGGTCCGACCTGAGCGCGGCTTTCGTGTTCTACGGCCCGCCGCCGCCCGCAGCCGACATGGCGAAGATCAATGCGCCGGTCTACGGCTTCTACGCCGGCAACGACGCCCGCATCAGCTCCACTATCCCCCAGACCATCACTGATATGAAAGCGGCCGGCAAGTTCTACGAGCCCGTAACCTACGCGGACGCGGGACACGGCTTCATGCGCGCCGGCCAGGCTCCCGACGCCAAGCCCGGCGACAAGAAGGCGTTCGACGAAGGCTACGCTCGCCTGCTGAAGCAGTTGAAGGCGAACACGGCCAAGCGGGTGGCGCGCGCCGTTCCGGTGAGGAAGCTCGGGGGCACAATCCAGCAAGTTGGGGCCCATAGACCCGCGATGGACTGCGCGGGGATGCACTCGGCTTTATAGGCGATGAGGGGTTCGGTCGTGTTTTGACGCGTCTGGGTTAACGGGCGATTTCGCTTAGCGAGGTTCCCCCGCAACTCATTCCCGGAGCGTCCAAAATGCCCCAACCCCTTCAAGCTTCCCGTCTTTCGCGCACCATTGCCTCTGTAAGGCTTTCACGCTGCAGCACACGACGCGGCCTGCAATTTGTATCGGTCGTCCTGCTGAGCGGCCCTTCCGCCGTGCTCAGCGGATGCGGCGCGGGCCTGCAGGCGAGCGACACGGCTTCGGCAGGACTCGCGCTCAACGGACATGTGCACGGCGGACAACCACCCGTGAGCGGCGCGAAGGTGTACCTCTACGCAGTTTCGACCACCGGCTATGGGACTGCTTCAACATCCCTGCTGAACGCGCCCGGCTATGTGACGACCGACAGCAACGGCGATTTTACGATCACCGGCGATTACACCTGCCCGGCCGGCGCGTATGTGTATGCCCTCGCGCTCGGCGGCAATCCCGGCCTGGCCGCGAACACGAATAACACTAAGCTTGGCTTGATGGCCGGCATAGGCGCCTGCAGCAGCCTTACGCCGGCCAGCACCATCGATATCGACGAGGTGACGACGGTGGCGGCTGCCTATTCGCTGGCTCCGTTCGCGACCAGCGATGTCGCCATCGGCACCAGCAGCACTAACCTGACCGGCATCGAGAACGCGTTTGCCGTAATTCCGAATCTGGTGTCGCCCAACGGGTTTGCGGTGCTGACCACCGCGGCCGGCAACGGCACGGCACCGCAGGCCAACGTCAACACGCTGGCCGATGCGCTGTCCGCATGCGTCAACTCGGACGGGACCGCGGCAGCCTGCACCACGCTGTTCAACGCGGCGGGCGTCAGCGGTTCCGGCGGCACCCCCACCGATACGGCGCAGGCAGCGATCAACATCGCGCACAACCCGGGCGTCAACGTAAGCTCCATCTACGGGCTGTCCTCGGCGAGCGCTCCTTTCCAGCCGACGTTGACCACGGCCCCCAACGACTGGACAATGCAGATTCAGTACTCCGGCGGACTTAGCACGGTGCAGGGCATGGCTGTGGACGCAAACGGGAACGTCTATGCCTCGAACCTCTTGGGGGCGAATCTTGTGGAGTTCTCGCCTGCCGGCACGGTGCTGGCGACGCTCACCTCGCCCACACTGTTCCGCCCGCAGCAGATCGGCATCGACCTGAGCGGTAACATCTGGGTGCAAAGCCGCGCGAACACCAGCGTGACGCCCAACACGGCGGCAAGCCTGGTGGAGTTCAGCCCCAACGGAACGCTGCTTTCCGGCGTAAACGGCTTTACCGGAGGCGGCCTGACCAACCCGCGCGGACTGGCCATCGACCCGCGCGGCAACATCTGGGCGGCGGGCAGCGGCGAGCTCAGCGAGTTCACCAGCGCCGGCGTTCCGGTCTCAAGCAACACAGGCTACACCTACTCCGGGCTTTCGAGCATCTCGTTTGAAATGCAATTCGATACGCTGGGCAATGCCTGGACGGTCTCGAGCGATGGCAGTTCGGTCTCGAGCCTGGTGGAGTTTACCCCGATCTCGGCATCCTTTAATGCCAGCGGCCTTTACGGGGGCACACCGAAGACGGTCGCCACCTCGACGCTCAACTTTCCGATCAGCCTGGCCTTCGACGCTTCGAACGATGTCTGGGTTTCGAACCCCTACGGCGGCTCCGCAACCTTTGGCGCAGGCCCGGGGAGCCTGACCGAATACACCAACGCGGGTGCGGAGTTGACCCCCACCTACGGGTCCACGGCCGGCGGTATCCTACAGCCGCAGACGGTGGCGATCGACGGGCTGGGCAATGTGTACGCCGCGCAAAGCCAGTTGGGCATCCTGACCAGCACAGGCGCGGCGGTAACCCCGTCCACGGGCTACCAGAGCGTCAACCAGAACGACTGCTGCACGGCCTCGGCGATCGACCTGTCGGGCGGCTACTGGACCGGAGGAGGCTCGCATATCTACCAGTGGGTAGGCCTGGCCGCGCCGGTGGTCACCCCCAAGGTAAAGGGTGTGGTCAACGCAACGCTGGCAACGCGGCCTTAATTCAAGGTTCAGAGTGAGGGCTTTCGCCGCCGTTTGACGCGTATACCAGCAAGCAGATCAGACGGGGAAACCCGAATGACTCTGTAGAGGCACTGGGATAAAAAGAGCCCGGCTTCCAGGCCGGGCTCCCTTTTTGCGCGTTGGTGTACTTGTGGCTGGCTCAATCCTTGTAGGGATCGAACTCGTTGGCTCCTGCCATCGCAACACCCAGGGGCGTCAGCGTGTGCAGGATGCGGATGGTGTCGCCGTGAGCCGCGAGCACCGCAGGCAGGCGCTTGTAGCAGTCCGGCGATTCATCCAGGCCGCCGCCCCGCAGGACCACATTTGCGCGGTTCAGCCAGCCCTCCATCATCTCCGGCTTGACCAGGCCCTCCCGCTTGCAGACACCAGACTTGCGGTCGAAGACACGCGCGGCCTGTTTGCGTTTCAATGCGAGTACCAAGGCTTTCTTCGCCGGCGCTTCAAGGTGGTAACTCACTCATTCATATGTGCTCAGGCGACCCACTTATAGGAGGAGTGCTACAACTTAAAGCGCTCTGCAACCACTTGCTGAAAGATAGGCTTGAGATCGTCCGGAAACCCCTTGATCATAGCTTCAACGACTTCCAGACCTCTTTGCGCTTCTTTTGTGATCGTCTCAAACAATGCAAACATGACTTGATAAGCGACAACAAAGGCGAACTTACAATCCAACTGAAATTCAGCGGGACTTGTACAAATGGCGAGCCGGATCCAGCGTGGTCCGTGAATAAGATTTCGCATATCTCGTAAGATGAGGAGCATTTCTACTCCTGGATCTAGCATAAACTTTTCCATGCGAGAAGCTCGTCAGATAGCGACTCCAGAGGATAGAGGTTGGAAGCTAATACTGGTAGATCTTGGATGGCCGCTTCCAGAACATCTTGATCGATAACCTTAGAATGGATCCAACCGAGTTCTCTGGCTATGGCGATCAAGTCGTTGAAGAAAGCACCTATGATCCTTTCCTCAAACGGCTTCTTCATCTTGGTCTGGATAGCCCGGTACGAAGCTGAAACTTCCACGTCTTTCTCTAAGGTCAAGCACATCAGCGCTAGCAACGCCTCTATTGCTGACGCCACCATTAGTGAAGCTGAAAATACGCCCCCGCCCCTCTACACCTATCTGCTTCCTGTCCGTACATGACCGCGAGTTGGTGGAGTTGGTTTCTGTTTTGCCCGAGGGCTTGTGTGAAGATGTTCTTGGTCTGCTCAGGTGAAAGTTCCACACCGAGCAAAGAAGCAACCTGCAACTGTAGCTTCTCACCTTCATCTTTGAGCTTTTCTAGATTGGCCATAGCTTTCTCTTTCAATACCATAAGAAAAGAGCCTGGGCTGTCGCCCAGGCTCGGATAGCTGCAGGTTGGAGTCGAAGGCGCTATGCCTGGGGTTCCTCTGCGGCGAGCTTGGTCTGGGCGACGGTCCAGTCGGCGGCGCCTACTTTGAAGCGGGCGAAGCGGCGGACCGAGATGTTTTCACCAAGTTTGGCGACTTTCTGCGCGATGAGTTGGGAGATTGTCATCGAAGCTTCCTTGATGAACGGTTGATCGAGCAGGCAGAACTCCTCGTAGAACTTCGACATCTTGCCTTCGAGGATCTTGCCGATGACAGACTCCGGCTTGCCCTTCATGGCCGGCTGCGCGAGAAAGACTTCCTTTTCGCGGTCGAGATCGGCCTGGGCTACCTCTTCGCGGCCCACATAGCGTGGGTCGGTGGCGGCAATGTGCATGGCGATGTCGCGGAGCAGCTCCTGGAAGTCTTCGGTGCGGGCGACGAAGTCGGACTCGCAGTTGAGCTCGATCAGTACGCCGATCTTACCGCCGGCGTGGATGTAGGTGCCGACCGCGCCCTCGTTGGTGGTGCGCGAGGCCTTCTTGGCGGCCGACGCCATGCCGCGCTTGCGCAGCACGACGAACGCGTCTTCCATGTCGCCCTTGGCTTCCTGCAGGGCTTTCAGGCAGTCGCCCATAGGCGCGCCGGACTTTTCGCGCAGTTCCTTGACCAGCTTGGCGTCGATTTTCACAGCGGTTTCCGTGGACATGATTCAGTTCCCTTCTCACCCTGCAGGATGGCAGGGTGGCGTTACGGTTTGACGAAAGCGGGCGCTTGCCGGAGAAACTATCTCAGCGGCTGAAGCCGCGTTGCTTGTGAGGAAGCTTAGGGCACGGCTGAAGCCGTGCCCTAAGCAAGCCTTGTCCTCAGTTGGCAAAGGTTACGCGGTGGCGGCGTGGGCTTCGGTGTGGTCGGCCTCGTGGACGTTCGCGTCGTCCTCGTTTGCAGCCACGACGGCCTTCTTGATGCCTCCGCCGAGGGCGGCTTCGAGATCGATGTTGTCGGCATCCGCGTCGGCGGCATCAGCGGCCGCTTCGGGAGTCGACTCGACGGTCTCCTGCACGGGCAGATCGCTGTCGGATTCCTCGTCTTCAAGCCCGACGAAGTGCGCTTCGGTCGGCATCTCGCGGATATCCGAGGTCTCGGTCGCGAAGGCACGCTCGGAAACCATCTGCACGCCTTCATACGCCGAATCAGCCATCTTCATGGTGAACAGGCGAATGGCGCGGAGGGCGTCGTCGTTGCCGGGAATCACGTAGTCGACGACCGTGGGATCGCAGTTGGTATCGACGACCGCGACAACCGGGATGCCGAGCTTGCGAGCTTCGGCGACCGCGATGGCCTCGTTGTTCGAATCGACGACGAAGATCGCATCCGGCAGGCGCTTCATTGCCTTGATGCCGCTCAGGTTGGTGGAGAGGTGCTTGCGCTCGCGCTCGAGCTTGATGACTTCCTTCTTGGTCAGCAGCTCATAACGCCCGTCGGTCGACATGTCGTCGAGCTCCTGCAGGCGCTTGACCGACTTCTGCACCGTCACCCAGTTGGTGAGCAGCCCGCCCAGCCAGCGGCTATTGATGTAGGGCATACCGGCGCGGGTGGCTTCTTCGGCGATCGCATCCTGGGCCTGGCGCTTGGTGCCGACGAACAGAATCAGCTTGCCGGTCGAGGTCAGATCGGTGACGAACTTCGACGCTTCCTTAAACATCTTCAAGGTCTTCTGCAGGTCGATGATGTAAATGCCGTTGCGCTCGCCGAAGATGTATTCCTTCATCTTGGGGTTCCAGCGCTTGGTCTGGTGGCCGAAGTGGACTCCGGCTTCGAGCAGTTCTTTCATCGTAATGCTTGCCATATTGAGGCTCCTGTTTAGAGACGACCTTAGTATCGGGTGTCTGGATTTATCCCTCGTAAGGGAGATTTGACTCCTGGCCTTCGCGGTGAAGCGGAGGGTGGTGCGAAGCGGGAAGGGAGACCCCACATCTCAGAATCGAAATATGGGGCACCCGGATTGTGCCGACAACTAGCGCTTGGAGAACTGGAAGCGTGCGCGTGCGCCCTTCTGGCCGTACTTCTTGCGTTCCTTGCCGCGGCTATCGCGGGTGGTGAGGCCTTCGGCCTTGAGCGCCTTGCGCAGCTCGGGGTTGAATTCCATGAGCGCGCGGGCGATGCCGAGCTTGACCGCATCGGCCTGGCCCATGACGCCGCCGCCCTTGACGGTGCAGAGGACGTCGAAGGTTTCTTCGATGCCGGCGATGCCGAGCGAACGACGAGCCGCGGCGCGCTGCTGCGGGGTGACGAAGTAGACGTCGGCTTCCTTCTTGTTGACCGTGAAGGTGCCGCTGCCGGGACGCAGGAAGACGCGGGCGATAGAGGATTTACGCCGGCCGGTTCCGTAGTATTGGATCAAGTCTGCCATGGTGCTCCTTGAAGATCTGAACCTCAGGGGCTAAAGCCCCGTGCAAGGGTTTGCGGCTGTGGCACGGCTAAAGCCGTGCCCTTAACAGGGCGAAAGGCTAGGCTTAGGCGGCGCTGTTGCTGCCGAGGCCGGCATGATGAATCTGGCCTTCCATATGCTGATGCTGATGCGCGTTCGCGGCCTGACCGGGCTTGACCGCACCCGGGGTCTTCATGGCGTTCGACGCGTGGAAGTCGAGCGGCTGCGGTTGCTGGGCGAGGTGCGGATGCTGCGCGCCCTTGTACACCTTCAGCTTGGTAGCCATCTGGCGGCCGAGCTTGGACTTGGGCAGCATGCCCTTGATGGCCTGCTCGACGATGGCCTCGGGACGGCGGGCGAGCAGCTTGATGAAGCTCTCTTCACGCAGGCCGCCGGGGAAGCCGGTGTAGCGGCGATAGAGCTTCTGGTCGCTCTTCATGCCGGTGAGCACGATCTTTTCGCAGTTGATCACGATGACGTGATCGCCCATATCGATGTACGGGGTGTAGAGCGGGTTGAGCTTGCCGGCGAGGATGGACGCGGCAACGGTGGAGAGGCGGCCGAGTGTCTTGCCAGTGGCGTCGATCACGAACCACTTGCGGGCAATGTCTTTACCGGACGGGATGGTGGTGCCGTGCGAGGTGCCGATGTTGCTCATTGCGTTACTCCCTGGATCTGCTGGCTTCGGTTGCATCCCTTTGCGGACGCACAGCCTGAGGCACGAAGAGGCGGTGAACAGTGAGCAGGCGGCAAAAAGCACCGGCTGCATTTTCGGAGAGCCTGGCGAATGGAAAATGCCTGGGACAGGATGAAGCGGCGCGGCTCTGTCTGGGCCTGCAGTGGGTTTCGGCGGGAAGCCGACCCACGGGAGTCTCGCACGTTGCTGCAGGTTCACCATTGTGCCCGGAAGTGTTACGACCACGGGGAATGGCAGGCGTACAGACGCGAGACTGCGCGAGTGTTCAGGGTATCGAAGATTGGCATTTGCGTCAATGGATCTTCGAGCCCGCTATGACGAAGCAGGCCGTTTGGACTAAGGTGGAGGCATGAAAATGCTCCGCAACCTTTGGCTGATCGCCTCGCTGCTTGCGGTAGCAGCCGTGTGGGCCCAGGCACCCGCCACACCGGCAACTCAGGCGCTTTCGACGGACCCCGTGATCGCGGCCGCGGAGTTTTGGATCGGACGCGCGCTCATTCTGCGCGGGTTCTACGCGGGTGGGGAGCTGGACTACGATCCTGCCGGCAGGATCAGGAACCCCGGCAAGGTGGTCGACTGGACGCTTGCCGGGATAAACGTCGAGAAGGTAAGCCGCCGTGCGCCGGGCGAGTTGCAACTGGACGGCACCCGCGTAGCCATCCGCTACAACCCGGATCAGCACCAGTTTGATCGCCATCCGCTCAAAGACAACCATGTGCGCGTCATCTTCCCGGCAGGCGACGCGGTCGGGGTCAATAAATTGATGGCGGCGATCTTCTCTACGGGCATCGACCCGGCGCTGCAGCGAGCGATGCCTGCGTTTTGGAAGCACTACTTTCTACCAGCCGAGCCGTGGACCGGCGACGCTCTGCAGGGTGTCACCATCATGCCTGCGACCTCGACCCTTCCGGCGGGTGCGGTGCTTCCCGTAGCCGAAAAGCGGCCGGAACCGGAGTACACCGACGAGGCCAGGGCTGACCGGGTGAAAGGTACCGTGGTGCTAAAGCTGGTGGTGGACGCCGAGGGCGCAACGCAGCGGGTCACGATTCGGCAGCCGCTGGGCTATGGGCTGGACGAGCGCGCGGCCGAGGCGGTGATGCGCTGGCGGTTTCGTCCCGGAATGGTCGCGGGCAAGCCGGTGGCGATGGAGGTGGTGGTCGACCAGGGCTTCGATTTCGCCGCTCCGCCACGTTAGGCCTTACTGCGGAATGGCGTCGAGCTTGCTTAGCTGCTCCGGGGTAAGCTGCTTGCGGATTTCGAGCAGCAGGTGGGTGTCGGCCTTCTGCAATTCGGTGCGCGCCTGGGAAATCTTGTCGATCTGCTGATCGAGTTCGGGTTCGCTGGCCGTTTTGCCCAGCTTGTCAAGCCGCGCTTCCTGCTCTTTCAGGTTGTTGTACAGCCGGGTAAGCTGGTCGCGGTTGGCACCGAAGACGGTATCCATGCGGCGCTGCTGGCTCGCGTTGATCGCAAGCGTCCGGGTATAGCTTTCGTTATCCCACCAGCGGCCCGTGGGTGCGAGCCGCAAGGTGCGACCAGAGGTGGCGATCGGACTGCGCGTGCGTGCACCTGCGGCTTCAGAGGGAGCATTGGCCTCGCGGCTGGGGCGTGCGGGAGCAGGCGCGACACGCGGCACGGCTGGATCGCTGGTGCCGGCTGGCAGCGGTGTTGCCGGCGGACGCACCTGAGCACCCGAAGCGGCGCAGACGGAGAGCGCCAGCAGGCCAAGCGTCAGGGAGATCGTTTTCGCGAGCGGTGTCTTCGCGGGCGGCGAGGAATAGGAGGTATGCATACGGATTACCTTGTGGATATGGAATCAGGTTGAGCGGGCTGGCCGAAAAGAACGGATACTGCTGGCTCCGGTTGACCGAGAGCGGCGTCAATGTCGGCGAGTAACACATTATCGGAGGCGATCTGGTTATCAGAGGCGCTGTGGGAATCGGACGTACCAAGCTGCTGAATGGCCGGAGCGGCCTGTCTGGCCTGCTCGGGCGTCGCTCGCGGATGGAAGCCGACGTAGCTCAGCAGCAGCGTGAAGAAGAGCAGCGCCGCGGCCATAGCCCATGATGGGGAGCGAAACAGCCCGGCAGTAGCGGCGGCAGGATGGAGCGGCAAAGAGTTCGAACGAGCCTGCGCCCAGTCCTGCGTCGCCTGGTTGAAGCTGTCGAGCGACGCAAGAAAAACATCCTGGCGGGCACGGCAGTGCGGGCAGCCGGCCAGGTGCGCGGCCAGGTGATCTGCGGCGCCATGCGTCTCTTCGCCGAGCAGCAGGTCTTCGAGCTGATCTTCTGTCAGGTGCTGCGTCATGGGTGCAACGTTCATGTTCAGGAGGCTCCGAGTTGGCTGCGAACCGTTTTCAGGGCCCGGTGGAGGTGTGTTTTTACGGTATTGATTGGCATTTTCAGCGCTTCCGAGATGTCTTGCAAGTCCATTTCTTCAGAAAATTTCATCAGGAAGACCGTACGCTGGTTGGGCGATAGAGTTTCGAGCACGAAGGCGAGCCGCGCCACCTTCTGTTTGGCGATAAGCTGCGCCTCCGGACTTGTGCCTTCGGCCTTGATGAACGAAGCCACATCGTTGACGTCGACCGCCGTGGCCCGGGCCTTCTTCCAGAATTTAAACTTCTCGGTTCGCTGGTGGTCGCGGATAAGGTTGATGGCGATGGAGGTAAGAAAGGTGTTGACCGAGGAATCTCCGCGGAAGCTGGCCCGGGCGTTGTAAGCCTTGAGCAGACAGTCCTGAGCGATAGATTCGGCAAGGTCTGGATCCCCCGTAGAGAAAGTGACGAAACGTAGAATGCGGGCCCGGTACGTCTTGACGAGAACGTCGATGTCATCGAGTTCGTGAATGGTGATGCCCTCTGGAGTGTTGCCGTCGCGGGGGCTCACCTGGTACGAACGGCGAGACGAGGCTGGCGGGGCGCTCGGTCAGTGCGTGAGACGGGGGTGCGCGGTAAGTAGGTTACCAGCCGGGTGCAAAGAGGCGAGAGCTGCATCAATGCTCGAGTTGCGTGACACTTGGCTGCTGGCCGACCTTCGTCCGCAGGGAGCGTGGGGTGGACTTGGGCTTGTGTTCACTTTGCGGCACAGCCTCGGCGGGAACGAGCTTGTACAGGATCAGCAGGTTGCGGTCCGGGTCGTCCATGGCGGGGAACTGCGCGACGCGCTCCAGCCGGTAGAGCGGCGCCATGGCCTCCATTTTGTCGTCCTCGACATCGTTCCAGGCCGCGTACCAGCCGGGCCGGTACTTCTGCACACGGTCCGGAAGCTCGAGCGTGCCGAAGTCGTCGCAGATGCTGGGAACACCGGTCATCAGCGAAATGTCGGACCCAGAAATGGAAAGCAGCAGCGGGTTATGCGTCGGGTCGGTGCGGCGGTCGGCGGCAATGTACGCGGCCACATCGCGCGCGGCCTGCAGCAGGGTGTATTGCGGATGGCGCAGGTAGGAGACGGTACGGTGCGCATCCGGCCCGGCAATGCCAAGCATCCCTGCGGCAGCCGCGAGCAGCAGCGCCCTGCGCAACGCTGTACGGGAAACCAGCGGGAGCATAAGCTGCTCGTAAACAGCCGGCAGCAGCAGGGTAAGCGGCACGGCGACGACCAGGTAGTAACGTGGCTGCAGGTTGTCGTGATACGCGAGAAAGAAGACGTAGCCGGCGATCCAGAGCAGGAGCGCGGTGATGAGGGGGTAGAGCCGGAAGAGCTTCGGTCTGACCACAAAGCAGACGACCGCAAAGACGCCTGCGGCGACACCGACAGGATAGAGCACGGGCCCCATCCAGGCTCCGTCGGTCGCCGTGTCGGTCAACACAGAAACGAAGTTGGTACGAGTGATGCCGGTGTAGGCGTTGGCGCTGAAGAGGTAACGGTAGTCGAGCAGAAGGTGGTTGCGGACCAGCAGCAGGTAGTACCCCAGCCAGAGAGAAACCCCCAGCAGGGCGGCCGGAAGCCCGACCCGCAGGAAGGTAGCGGGACAAAACTGCAGCCTGGCGAACAGCAGAAACGCGATGGCGGGCACGAGAAAGAGACCGGTGGTCTTGGTCAGAATGATGGCCGGCAGCAAAAGCGTCAGCGCCAGGGCGGGAACCAGGTTGGCGCGGAGTGCGCCGGCCAGCATCCTGCGCTGGCGGAGCAGTCCCGCGTCCCCCGCTGGCGGAAGAGGCGTTGGAAACCGCGCGGCCGACGCCGCCAGGAGCGCGAGCAGCGTAAGCAGGATCAGGGACGGCTCCAGAATGGCCATGCGGGTAAACACAAAGACGAACGGGCTGGCGGCAAGCAGAAGCACCGCGGACGAGGCAGCAAGAGAAGGTCCGCGCAGAGCAACCGGCCGCCAGCGATGCAGCAGCAGCCACGAAGCGACACAGATGCCGCCGAACACTGCCACGGTAAGCGCCCGCGCCGCCACCGGCGAGACACCCGTAAAGCGAAACACCAGAGCCTCTACCAGAGGCCATACAGGCAGAGCGGCGGCAGGGTTGAAATCGCCCGGCACATACCAGTGGCCGAGCTGAAAGTGGCGGATGGCGGCGTCGCCGTACCAGCCTTCGTCGGTGTACTTGGACCAGTCTTTCCAGGGTGAATGGTTGGGAAAATCCGCCGACAGGTGAACGCCATGCAGGGCAAACAGGATGACGGCCGCGGCAAGAAGCAGCACGTGCAGGGCGAGGACGAGCGGCGGCAGGACAGCCGGCCCGGATGACGGAGCCGCGGCGTCCTTGGAACATGTCGGCGGGCTGGCTAGAACAGAGGAAGGGTTAGGCATGCCTGGAGCGCGTTTCTGCATTTTAGACCGCCACCCGCCACGCTTGTCACGGATGGCCTTTGCTGCCGATTGCCGCGGCTCAGGATGGAGGAGTTTCGGGGTCCGGCTGGCGCAGCAGCGGATTGATCCGGCTGCCCCGGACCATGGGCCGGAAGTCGGGCGTGCGGCGCACGCGGGTGCGTTCCGTGCCCAGCAGAAGATTGGTGAAAATGGGCAGGAAGTACTTGCTCATCACGGCGATAATGGTGACGGCGAAGGCGCCGAAGGTCGCCAGATAAACGACGGCGGCGACCAGACCCTCCGCCGCCGCGTGTGAGGCAAGGGCGATCAGCAGCAGGCCCCAGGGCGACTTGCGGGTGTCTCCGCAAAGCGAATCGCCCACGAAGAACAGCAGAAAGGTGACGAAGGGCACGATCAGGATTACACCGATCCAGGCATCCTGATGGTAGGCGTCGCCGATCAGCGAGAAGGAAATGCCCGTGGTTTCATCTTCTTCGCTGATCACGCCGATCTCGCGCCCGTACTCATTGCCGGAAAGCACGGCCGGCTTGTCCTTCCAGATGAAGCGCGGGACGACGTTGACGAGTGAGCTGATGGTGGGGCCGAACCCTCGAAGATTCCCCTGGTCTGTATAGCTGATGATGGCGTCGTCGTAGGCGAGCATCGTTTCCCGATCGAAAATGCCCTGAGGGGCATCGAAAAAGTGTGGGGCCCCGCGGTCGTCCTGGGTTTCTTCCTGCTCGAGGTAAAGCTGACGCGTCAGCTCAGGATGCCGCAGCAGGCCAAACGCGCTGATGGTATTTCCCGTGGCGCTTTCGCCGCGGAAGGTGCGGCCATACTGCGAGAAAGGCACCAGGTAGTGAATGATGAGGAAGCCCACCATGATGCCGCCCAGAATCTGCTTGCGCGAGAAATCATAGCTCAGCGCGACCGCGGGAATCAGCCAGCTGGCAATCGAAATGAACATGCCTTCTTTTGAAAACACAATCAAGCCGAAGAAGAAGAGCCATAGACCGGCTACCCAGACAACCCAGTTGGAGCTGCGTTTGCCGCCCGAGCTCTGAATCTCGTAGGTGGTGCCAAGAATGATGGCCATCTGGATGAAGTGGTTGATCTGGCCGATGGCGCTTGAAAAGGAGGCGGAATTGCGCAACCCGCCCACCGAGCCGAGCTGCAGGATGATGCCCAGGATGAGGCAGCCCATGGCTGCCTGCTTCATCGCGGGTCCGGCCGCCATGTCGGAGAGTAGACCCTTTTTCGCGATAAGACTCCGGCTGACCACAGCCGCCCCTACCATGCCTGCCATGCCCAGGCAGTAGGCTTCCATGGTGTGGAGTGGAACGAGCAGGTTCGATTGCCCGGGCTCATTGAGGAAAAGCTTGAAAACGATGCCGATGATGGCGGAACTGACGCCATTGAAGAAAATGAAGGCTCCTGCCAGGTACGACAGTCCGCCGCCGATATTGAAGCCTACCGCAAACATGCCGATGTACAGGGCCGTGAGCAGCGAAAAAATGGGATCGGTTTTCTCAAGCTGTTGTCCCAATACCACCGCTACGATGAAGATCAGGGTGCTCCGGGGCTTGAACCGCTCTGGAATGGGAAACCGCATGGGTATTGCCTAGTCTATCAGCCCCCCGCAAGGGCTGGGCCAGGCTGGAGTAGCTTAGAGGAGACTCCGAATTGCCGAAGGCGCTTGATGGCACGGTTTGGCGAAGACCTGAAACGGGAGCGGGAAAACCGCGGAATGACGCTCGAAGCCATGGCGGCGGAGACCAAGGTAAAGCTGCGCCATCTTGAGGAAGTAGAGCAGGAAGAATACGAGGCTATGCCTGGGGGATTGTTCCGGCGGGGCATCGTCCGCGCTTACCTTACCGCTGTAGGGCTTGAAGAGCAGGAGTGGATGCCGCGCTTTGACCGCAGCCTGGAGGAGCGAGAGCAGCTTACCGGCAAGCTTTCCGACACCACCGGCGAAGCCTGGGTAGCTTTTGCCGAAAACGTAAAACGCAATCGCGCCCCGGCAGCCCAAAGCCGAGGCTTGCGCTGGCTGGGCGTTGTGGGCCTGTTGTTGGCTGTGCTTGCGGCGGCGTGGCTCGTGTGGCACTTCGTTCTCTCAAGCCGCATAGCGCGGTAGACGGGATGCCCGCTTCACGCAAGCCACCGGCTCCGCTCGACTTCAGAACCCGCTTGCCCGCGCTCGACGGGCTGCGCGCGTTGGCCGTCACCATGGTCTTTCTGCGCCACTACGGCGGCGGCGCGCATGGCGGCCTGCTGCTGCGTACCGTCAACCTGGTGCGCGAGCGGCTCACCATCGGCGTAGACCTCTTCTTCGTCCTGTCCGGTTTTCTTATCACCGGCATCCTTTACGACACGCGTCACGACAACCATTACTTTGGCCGCTTCTTCGTACGCCGCGCCGTCCGCATCGTTCCGGTCCTGTATCTACTGTTCGCAATCCTTGCCCTGCTGACTCCGATGTTGCGCTTCCAGTGGCAATGGAAGCAGGCCTGGTTCCTGGTCTATCTCGGCAACTTCTTCGCCAACCGCGACTACTCGCTTTACCAGCTGCCAAGCCTGCTGTGGAAGCCGGCGCAGGCCAACCTGGGCCATCTCTGGAGCCTTTGCGTCGAGGAGCAGTTCTACCTGCTGTGGCCGGCCGTGGTCTGGCTCGTGCGCGACCGCGTGAAGCTGCTTTGGACCTGTGCCGGGCTCAGCGCGCTTACGCTGGGCCTGCGGGTGCTGGCCGTCCTCTGCTGGGAGCCGGAATTGGCTGAGCGCTGGCTGCGCCGGTCGATGCCCTTCAAGCTGGATGCGCTGCTGTTCGGCGCCATGCTGGCCCTGCTGCTGCGTGGACCGCATGCAGACCGGGTGCAGCGCGCCTGCAAATGGATCTTCGCCTGCGGCCTGGCGGGCTTTGTCGCCATCCAGGTTCTTTCCCCGTCCTACATCTCGCCCTGGGACCTGACGCTGGGCATGATGGCCGCCGCTATCCTGGGCGCGGGGTTGATCGGCTGGGCTCTGCAGCCGGGTTCGGCGGCCTTCCGGCTGCTCAGCCTGCGGCCCCTGCTGGTGCTGGGCAAATATAGTTACGGGTTTTACGTCTTCCACGCGGTCTGGCAACTGTTCTGGATTCAGGTGCTGATCTGGTGCGTCCACCTTACCGGCTCGGCCACGCTTGCCGGGTTGATCGCCCTGCCGCTCGGCTTTGCCACAACGTTCCTCATGGCAAAGCTGAGCTACGACCACATGGAAGTGCGTTTCCTCAAGTTGAAACGCCATTTCGAGTACGATCTCGAGACGAAGTCGCACAAGACTGCCTTTGCACCGGTCTACGACCACATGGAAGACGGCCGCTAAAGCTGTTTTGCCGGCTTGCGCCTGAACAGGCGCGGGTATGGGTAAAATAAATGGGTACGTCCAGGCCGCCCGGCATAAGCCGTGGCCCGGCACCGCAACCATGTTGGAGGAGAGTATTTTGGCGAAGCGCGATCGTTTTCTGTTTACCAGTGAGTCAGTAACCGAAGGGCATCCGGACAAGATTGCCGACCAGATTTCAGACGCGATTCTGGATGCGTGCCTGGCCCAGGACCCCATGAGCCGCGTCGCCTGCGAAACCCTTACCTGCACCGGTCTGGTGGTGATTGCCGGCGAAATTACCACCAAGGCGTATGTCGACTTCCAGTCGCTGGTGCGGCAGACGGTTTCCGAAATCGGCTACAACCACTCCGAATACGGCTTCGATTCGAACACCTGCGCTGTCATCTCGACCATCAACAAGCAGTCGCCCGACATCGCCCAGGGCGTGGATACGGGCGGGGCCGGCGACCAGGGCATGATGTTCGGCTACGCCACCAACGAAACGCCCGAGCTGATGCCGCTGCCGATCTCGCTCGCGCACCGGCTTTCGGAAAAGCTTTCGCAGGTACGTAAATCCGGCCTGATGCCCTATCTGCGGCCTGACGGCAAGAGCCAGGTGACGGTCGAGTACGCCGAAGTCGGCAAGCCGGCGCGCGTGGATGCGGTCGTCATCTCCACTCAGCACGACGAAGATGTGACCAACGAGCAGTTGCGGGCGGAGATCGAGAAGAACGTCATTCGCGCCGTCATCCCGGCCGAGCTGCTGGACGAGAATACGAAGTTCCACATCAATCCGACCGGGCGTTTCGTCATCGGCGGCCCCATGGGCGACTCCGGGCTGACCGGCCGCAAAATTATTGTCGACACCTACGGCGGCATGGGCCGGCACGGCGGCGGCGCGTTCAGCGGCAAGGACGCTACCAAGGTAGACCGCAGCGCGGCCTACATGGCCCGTTATGTGGCGAAGAATATCGTCGCGGCGGGTCTTGCCGATCGCTGCGAGGTACAGCTTGCCTACGCGATCGGCGTGGCCGAGCCCGTAAGCGTACTGGTCGATACCTTCGGCACCGGCAAGATGGACGAGGACAAGCTGACCGATCTGGTGCGCGCCAACTTCGAACTGACCCCCAAGGGCATCATCCAGAGCCTGAACCTGCGCCGGCCTATCTTCAAGGCTACCGCCGCCTACGGCCATTTCGGACGCTCGGGCAAGGATTTCACCTGGGAGGCGACCGACAAGGCCGAAGCCCTGAAGGCCGGTCTCGGCGAGGCCCTGGCTGCCAGGTAGGCCTGGTTTCGGCGGGGGACGGGCTCGCGCTCGTCCCCTTTTTGCTGCTTGCCTGTAGTCTGGTCCTATCTTGCCCGAAGGAGAGCATGGGATGCTTGTTCGCTCCGAGTTTGCCATAGAATTCAACCTGCCTCAAACCGTGCCGATGATCGGCCTGCTGCGGCTGCATCCTTCCATAGACCCGCAGGTCCGCTTTCCGGAAATGCTGAAGGTGGAGCATCTGCCCGAAGCCGCGGCACCGATAGAGATCGCAGTCGAAGAGTATATGGACTCTTTCGGCAACCGCTGTTCGCGCTTTCTTGCCCCGCAGGGACATCTGCGCGTGAGTGGCGACAACCTGGTCTCGATCGAAGGCGTTCCCGACCCCATCTACACCGAGGCCCGCCAGCACCCGGTCGAGGAGCTGCCCGCCGATGTGCTGCAGTACCTGCTGAGCAGCCGCTACTGCCAGGTCGATTCCCTCTCGCTGGTGGCCGGCGACCTGTTCGGCCACACCACGCCGGGCTGGGCGCGGGCCATCTGGATTCGCGACTGGGTCCACACCCACGTGCATTTCAACTACGCCACGGCCCGCCCGACCAAGACGGCGCTCGACGTGTTTACCGAGCGCGTTGGCGTCTGCCGCGACTTTCAGCACCTGGCCATTACGCTTACCCGCGCGATGAACATCCCGGCGCGTTACGTTACCGGCTACCTGGGCGATATCCGCCGACCCTTCTCCGGGCCGGGCGACTTCAGCGCCTGGTACGAGGTGTTTCTCGACGGCCGCTGGTGGGCCATGGACGCACGCCACAACGACGGACGTAGCGGCCGCATCCTGATGGCCGTGGGCCGCGACGCCACCGACGTGGCTATTACGACCAGCTTCGGCGTGGCCGACCTGCGCAGCTTCAAGGTGGAAAGCTTCGAAGTAGACGACCAGGGCAACGCCGTGCCTTTACCACCCAGAGTCGCCGGTGCAGCCACGCACTGAGTTCGGGGTACGAATCCGGAGTGTGGCCCAGGCCGGCGGGAATGGAAGATACTAGCAATGACGATGACTTCTTCCTCCAACGCGAGTACTCCACTCCAGGGCAACAAGGTCAAGGTGCCGAGCCTGTTCGCCGGCAAGGCCTGGCAGCAGGTGCTGGCGCGCGATGCGGCCGCCGACGGCCAGTTCTTCTACGCGGTCAAGACCACGAAAATCTTCTGCAAGCCAAGCTGTCCCAGCCGTCGGCCGGAGCGCAAGAACGTTTCGTTCTTTCCTACGGCCGACCAGGCGCGGGTCGCGGGCTATCGTGCCTGCCTGCGTTGCGAGCCCGAAAACGTGGCGAGCAAAGCCGACCCGCAACTTGCCGCCATCGACGCCGTGACCACCTACCTGACCGAGCATGCGGCGGAGCGGACCAAATTGAAGGACGTGGCCAAGGCTACGGGCGTGGCGCCGCTGGCCATCCTGCGCGGCTTCAAGCGCGTGCTCGGCGTCAGCCCGCGCGAGTACGCCAAGGCCGAACGCGTGCGCAGATTCAAGGAGAAAGTGCGCGAGCCGAAGCTGCGGATCACGGACGCGATCTACGAAGCGGGCTACGGTTCGTCGAGCCGCGCCTACGAGGGTGCCGCGCTGGGCATGACGCCGAGCGCCATGAAGGCCGGCGGCAAGGGCGAGAACATTCGCTATGCGCTAGCCGACAGCCCGCTCGGCCGCATGCTCGTGGCGGCCACCGCGCGCGGCATCTGTTCTGTCGCTTTCGGAGAGGACGACGAGGCTCTGCTGCACGAGTTGCAGGGGCGCTTTGCCCACGCCACGATGGGCAGGATGGACGGCGAAATGGCCGAGTTTGTGCGTGGCGTGATCGAAACGCTTGCCGAGCCCGGTAAGGCTGTGGCGCTGCCGCTCGACGTGCGCATGACGGCCTTTCAGCAGCGGGTCTGGAACGCCTTGCTGCAGATTCCCGCGGGCCGGACCAGGACCTACGGCGAACTCGCAGCCGAGATCGGCAGCCCGAAAGCCGCCGTCGCGGTGGGTGGCGCGCTGGGGCAGAATCCGCTGGCCCTGCTGATTCCCTGCCACCGCGTGGTGGGCAGCGGAGGCAGCATGACCGGCTGGCGCTGGGGCGTGGAACGCAAGCGAAAGCTGCTGGCGATGGAGCAGGGCCAGTGACCGAGTCTCTGCCCAGGGGTTACAAGCCGTGGATCATCGCCAGCGTGGCCGTGCTGGTGCTGTCGCTGGTGCTGCTTGCCGGCACGGTGGTGGCTTCGTTCGTCTACTTCAATGCCGGCGGCTCGCCGCTTTGGGTGGTGGTGATGGGCGGCTTCGCGGTGTTTGGCGTGGTGCTCGGCTTTGCCGGCTTTCTCGGCATGATGACCGTGGCCGGCTGGCGCTCGTTCAAGGAAGGCCGCCGCGTCCAGGTGATCGCGCCGGAGCACAAGGCACAGCCGGAAGCGAATCTGAGACCGATCGCGCTGCAGTACTTCAAACATCTATGCGACTCCGGCTACTTCAGCATTATCCACGAGAACAGTGCCTCCACCTGGTTCCCGGAGCTGCCCGCCTGCAAGGATGTTGAAACGCAGAATCGTGTCGCAACCTGGCTGCAGAGTGGGGGCTATCTCCGGATCGAATGGTTGCCGGAAGCGCGAATGCAAGCCCTGCATCCCAAGGACACGCTCGATGCGTGGTGGTTTGTGCTGACGGACAAGGGCGCGGCTGCCTGCCGCGACACACGTTTTTGATGAGAGCGTAAGCTGCGCACGACAACGCGGTAACGTAGAAAGATGAGCGGCAGCACGCAAGCACAGCAGGTCGACGCGAAAAAGCTTTATAGCAGGATCTCCTGGCGGCTGCTTCCTTACCTTTTCGTCCTCTATATTCTGGCTTACCTCGATCGCGTGAACCTGGGGTTTGCGGCGTCGGAGTTCAAGCATGACCTGAACCTGACCGACGCAGCCTACGGGCTGGGCGGCGGCTTGTACTTTGCCGGGCAGCTGATGTTCGACCTGCCCAGCAACCTGCTGCTGAGCAAGGTGGGGCCGCGGCTCTGGATTTCGCGCATCATGATCTCGTGGGGCATCATCGCCTCGTGCATGATGTTTGTCAGCGGTACGCACTCGTTCTACGCCATGCGGCTTCTGCTCGGCATCAGCGAGGCGGGCTTCTTTCCGGGCATCATCCTGTATCTCACCTACTGGTTTCCCTCGCAAGAAAGAGCCAGGGCGGTGGCGAAATTTATGACAGCTACCTCGATTGCAGGTGCCGTGGGGGCGGAGCTGTCGCGCGCGCTGCTGAAGCTGGATGGAACCTTCGGCCTGCACGGCTGGCAATGGCTCTTTCTGATCGAGGGCCTGCCGACGGTGGTGCTTGGGGTCTCGGTGCTATTCGTGCTCAGGGACCACCCGGACGATGCGCCGTGGCTGAATGACGACGAAAAGAAGTTTCTCGATGGTGAGCTGGAACGCGACCGCAAGGAAGGCGGCGCAAGTGAAAAGGAATGCCTGGGCGACGCGTTCCGTACACCGCTGGTGTGGGTACTGGCCGGCGTGTTCCTGCTCAACCAGCTGGGCGTTTACACCATCAGCCTATGGATGCCGTTGATACTACAGGGTTTGCTGCACCTGAACGGAGCCGACGGCATGGCGAAGGTGAGCCGGTATGCCGCGTTGCCTTACCTGGCCGCTGCTATCTGTACCGTCATCATCGGCTGGTCGAGCGACCGCACGGGCGAGCGGCGCTGGCATGTGGCGGGCTGCCTGCTGCTTGGTGTTGCGGGTTTTGCCTGGGCTGCGTACGCGCATAGCTTGCTTGCCGCACTTCTTGCGTTCGGACTTGCAGCTATCGGCTACTTCAGCATGATGGGTCCTTTCTGGTCGCTGCCGACGCGTGTGCTGGGCGGGCGCGCGGCCGCAGGCGGCGTGGCCATTATCACGATGATCGGGAGCATCGGCGGCTTTGCCGGGCCGTATCTTACGGGTGTGTTCAAAAGCCGAACGCACGACTTTACGGCCGGGCTGCTGGTTGTGGGGGCGCTGGGCGCGCTGGGTGCCGGGCTTTGTCTTGCGCTGCCGAAAGCCGCCGCCAAAGAACCTGCCAAGCAGCCGGCCGAGGCATAGGAAAGCTCGGGGTAGCATGGAAGCATGAGCTGGCAACTGCCGACATTGTGTGATATGGAACGCGCGGCCGACGTGATCTACCGGCATATGCCGCCGACGCCGCAGTATCGCTGGCCGCTGCTGGACGCGATGGCGGGCACGGAAGTCTGGGTGAAGCACGAGAACCATACGCCGGTTGGCGCGTTCAAGATTCGCGGTGGGCTGGTGTACTTCGATGCGCTACAGCGCGAGCGGCCGGAGATTCGCGGGGTTGTGGGGGCGACGCGTGGCAATCACGGCCAGTCGATGGGGTTTGCGGCAAGGGTTACGGGCACGAGCGCAACGGTGATTGTGCCGCGAGGCAACAGCGCGGAGAAGAATGCGGCCATGCGCGCGCTGGGTGTGCAGGTGATCGTTCAAGGCGTGGACTTCCAGGAAGCGTGCGAGTTTGCCGATGCGCTGGCCAACGATCGCGGCATGCTGCGTGTGCCCAGCCTGGCACCCGCGCTGGTCTGCGGCGTGGGCACCTATGGCCTGGAGTTTCTGCGCGGTGCGCCCGCGCTCGACACCGTGTACGTACCGATCGGCATGGGCAGCGGCATCTGCGGAATGATGGCGGCGCGCAATGCGCTTGGTCTCGAGACCGAGATTGTGGGCGTGGTTTCGAGTGGCGCGCCGGCGTACAAGCTGTCGTTTGAGGCCGGGCGCAAGGTGGAGCATGATGTGACCACGGTGCTGGCCGACGGGCTGGCTTGCCGGTCGCCGAATCTGGACTGCCTGGAAGCGATGCTGGCCGGCGTCACGCGTGTGGTTGCCGTAGATGAGGATGAGGTGGCAACTGCCATGCGCGGATTGTTTACCGCGACGCACAACGTGGCTGAGGGCGCGGGCGCGGCCAGCTTTGCGGCGCTGCTGCAGGAGCGGGAGGCGATGCGCGGCAAGCGCGTGGGTGTGGTGCTTTGTGGCGGGAACGTGGATGCGGAAGTGTTTGCGCGGGTGCTGGCTGGGTAGGAACAGGCGAAGGCAAGGACAACCGCAGATTCCCTGTGGGAATGACAAACAAGAGGCTAGAGGATGCGGGAGAATGGCCAGATGAGCCGCAGGATGAAGCGGATGACAGCGAGCGAAAGGCTGAACTCGCTTCCGGCTTCGCTTGGATTAAAGCCGAAGATGCTACCGGTCTTCGGGCCCTGCAGGCTGGCCGTCGTGAGGTCGTCGGTGTATCCGTAGGAACGTGTGGCCTCTTTGGTGGCGCGTACCGGGTAGGGCTGGTGGTTGGCTCGGGCCTGGCGGCAGACTGCGCAGCTATCGACGAAGCTTGCATGATCGCGGCAATGGGCCAAGCTGCCATCCATGGCTAGATCGTACTCCGATGGATATGCTTGATGCGGTGAAGTTTGCTTGTGGCAGGTGCTTTGCGGGTGCTAGCCTTAACCTGGTTCGAATTTAGATTCCTGTGAGGTTCTGATGGCAACGGCGACGATTGGCGATGTGGCGAAGGCAGTGGCAACGGACTACAAGGTAGCAGACATCTCGCTGGCGGATTTCGGGCGTCGCGAGATTGAGATCGCTGAGCAGGAGATGCCTGGGCTGATGTCGATTCGGCGCAAATATGCCGCGAACCGGCCGCTTGAAGGTGTGCGCGTCACCGGGTCGCTGCACATGACGATTCAGACCGCGGTGCTGATCGAGACCATGGTGGACCTGGGCGCGGATGTGCGCTGGGCAAGCTGCAACATCTTCTCGACCCAGGACCACGCGGCAGCGGCGATCGCGGCCGCGGGTGTGCCGGTGTTCGCCTGGAAGGGCGAAACGCTTGAGGAGTTCTGGTGGTGCACCAACGAGGCGCTCAGCTTTCCTAATGGCAAAGGCGGTCTGCTTGGTCCGCAGCTGGTGATCGACGACGGCGGCGACGTGACGTTGCTGATCCACAAGGGCTTTGAGCTCGAGAAGGGCGACCGGTGGGTAGATTCGCCTTCCGGCTCGCAGGAAGAAGGCGTCATCAAGGACCTGTTGAAGCATGTGCAGGCGAAGTTTCCGACGCGCTGGACCGAGTGCGCGAAGGAGTGGCGCGGGGTTTCGGAAGAGACGACAACGGGCGTGCACCGGCTGTACAAGATGATGGAGAAGGGTACGCTGCTGGTGCCGGCCATCAATGTGAACGACTCGGTGACGAAGTCGAAGTTCGACAACCTGTATGGCTGCCGCGAGTCGCTGGTGGATGGCATCAAGCGGGCAACGGACGTGATGGTGGCGGGCAAGGTTGCCGTGGTTTGCGGGTTTGGCGATGTGGGCAAGGGTTCGGCGGCTTCGCTGCGTGGCCTGGGCGCACGGGTGATCGTGACCGAGATCGACCCCATCAACGCGCTGCAGGCGGCGATCGAAGGCTACGAGGTGACGACGCTCGAAGAGACGCTGGGCCGCGGCGACATTTACGTGACCGCGACGGGCAATGTGGACATCATCACGCTCGAACACATGAAGCTGATGAAGGACCAGGCGATCGTGTGCAACATTGGCCACTTCGATAACGAAATCCAGATGGAGCCGCTGAACGCCAGTGGCGCAACGCGCTTGAACATCAAGCCGCAAGTAGACAAGTACACGTTCGACAATGGCAACTCGATCTTCATCCTGGCGGAGGGCCGGCTGGTGAACCTGGGCTGCGCGACCGGGCACCCGAGCTTTGTGATGTCGGCAAGCTTTTCAAACCAGACCCTGGCACAGCTGGACCTATGGGCGAACAAGGATGTGTACAAGAACGAGATCTACATCCTGCCCAAAAAGCTGGACGAGGAAGTGGCGCGGCTGCATCTGGAAAAGATCGGCGTCAAGCTGACGACGCTTTCGAAGAAGCAGGCAGACTACCTGGGCGTGGCGGTGGACGGACCTTACAAGGCTGAGATTTACCGGTACTGACGGCCGCGCAAAAGCGGAAAGGTCTGGACCTCGGGTGTCGAGGTTCAGACCTTTTCCTTTGGGGACGCGCAGAACTGACAATGGCAAGAGCAACCGCAGATTCCCTGCGGGCGTGACAACAAAGTTGCTACTGGGTGGCGGCTATGGGGTCGTAGTCGGCGGCGGTGATGACTTGGACGCCGGGAGTGGTGATGAGTTGCTGATCGATGAGAACCAGGGTACGGGCTACACCGCCGTTGTAGGTGACTGCGGCGCCGGCGTAATAGGTAGAACCGGTAGCCGTGGGAGTGGTGCCGGCGGGCAGGGCGACCAGCGTGTAGGCGCCGGCGGGCACGTTAAGGTAGCCGGTGTTCTGACCGAAGGTGACGCCGGTGAGGTACGGGTGTACGGTGAGGATGGTGGAGCCGGTGGGAATAAAGTAGAGGTCGATGGCGCCGGCGCGGGTGCTTTCGTCGATGATACGGAGTGAAATCTGGCCGGTGGGCGCGGCCTGCGTCTGGTCCTTGAGGATGACCTCAGACAGGCTGGAACTATAGTTGGCGACGAGCACGGTGTACTGCGCGCCGTTGAGAAAGGTTCCGCCCTGGGCGGCGAGCAGTTGGCGGGTGCCGGCGACATCGACCTGAATGCTGTAATTACCGGGCGTGATGGGCACGTACGAGGTGATGGTGCCCAGGCCGAGATTGTAGGCGAGGACGCCTGCTCCCTGGTAGACGTCGATGCCGCCGGCGTCGGGTGAGGCATCGATAATGCGGACCTGCGAGGTAGCGGGATTGCCGGTGATGGATTGGCAGCCCGGCAGGGGTGCGAGCAGGAGAGCAAGGCCAGCCAGCGCGAGGTACTGTTGTGGATGGCGCCGGCTGGTAAGTGTGCCGGCAAGTCCGCGGTTTTTCATCGTGCTCCTGTTTGCATCAGTCGCCTGGCGGAGGGTGGAGTCTGCATGAATCTGGCAATCTGCCTTTACTGTAAACGATGCGAACACCGGGGCAGCAAAGGAAAACAGGGGCGGAATAGCATTGTAGACAGGGTTACCCTCGTGGCTATTTTGCGACACGCCTGGCGATGACCATACCTTGGATTTTCGCGTAGGTAGCGGCCGGGATGATTCCCTTTTGGGTGAGCTGGGTTTTGGCGGCGTAGGGGCGACCGGCGATAATGCGGTCGGCGTAGGCGTCGCCAATGCCCGGCAGGGCTTTAAGCTGATCCCGGGTGGCGGTGTTGAGGTCGAGCAGATTGGCCTGAGTGGAAGCGCTTGTGGCGCCTGAAGCGGTAGCGCTGGTTTGTGGGGCCGTCTGGCGGGCGGGTTGGGCCTTGCTGCTGTAAAGACCGCCGCCAATGGCGAACGAAACAAAGAAGATGAGGGTGCGAAAGGAAGAGCGCATTGTTGGAAAAGCTCCCGTGATGATGCTGTAAGGACTTTCGTTGCTTAGAGTAACGAAAGCGGCCGTAACTGGACAGCAAAATCTGGCATCGGGTTGACATTGCGCCGGGCGGAGGGTAGTTTCGAGGTGTGAGCACACGTCTGCATCCTCGCGGCTTCCATCCCCACCATGCGCATGGCGCGTTGGCGGCTGGCTCCGGCTTGATGCAGTAAGAGGCTCAACAGGAGAAACGACAGGCCCGCCGGCGCGCAAGACGCGAGCGGGCATTTTTGTGTGTGCAGGTTGGACTGTGTGCAGGATAGATGAGGAGAGATGGATGAGCGTAGCGATAGATTTTGGCAAGACGGATGGCCTGGTGGCGGGCATCGTGCAGGATGCGGAGACAGGCAAGATGCTCATGCTGGGCTTTTTGAATGAAGAAAGCTATCGGGTAACACTGGCGAGCGGGTATGTGACGTTCTGGTCGCGCAGCCGGGGCAAGCTTTGGATGAAGGGTGAGACGAGCGGCAACCGGTTGAAGGTGGTGACGGCGGCGACGGATTGCGACAGCGATGCGCTGTTGTTTCGGGTGCAGGTGGAAGGCGATGGGCTGGTATGCCATGAAGGTACGGTGAGCTGTTTTACGAAGGATCTGACCGGGGAGGTGAAGCATGGGTAAGCTGAAGCTCGGAATCCCAAAAGGCAGCTTGCAGGACGCGACCATCGCCTTGTTCGAGCGGGCCGGCTGGCGCATCTTTGCGAGCGGCCGGAGTTACTTTCCGCAGATCGACGATGCGAACATTGAATGCATGCTGGTGCGAGCGCAGGAAATGGCACGCTATGTGGAGCATGGGGCACTCGATGCAGGGCTCACCGGCAACGACTGGGTGCTCGAGAATGAAAGCGACGTGGAACGAGTTACTTCGCTGACTTACTCCAAAGTAAGCCGGGGTACAGTGAAGTGGGTGCTGGCGGTGCCGGAAGATAGCCCTTACCAGAAGCCCGAGGACCTGGCGGGAAAGATTATTGCTACCGAGTTAGTCGAATTTAGCAAAAGGTATTTTGCCTCCCGCAATATTCCGGTCAAGGTGGAGTTCAGCTGGGGTGCAACGGAAGTAAAACCACCTATGCTGGCGGATGCGATTGTAGAAGTGACGGAGACGGGATCGTCATTGCGAGCGAATCGGCTGCGGATTATCGAGACCCTGATGGAAAGCGAGACGCAGCTGATTGCCAACAAAGCGGCCTGGGCGGATAGCTGGAAGCGGGAAAAGATTTCCAATCTATCGCTGATGCTGAATGCGGCGATTGCGGCGCAGGGACGCGTGGGCCTGATGATGAATGTGCCCGCGGAATTGATGAGCAAGGTAACGGCGGAATTGCCGGCGCTGAACTCGCCTACGGTTTCGCAGCTGAGCAATGGCGAAGGCTTCGCGCTGAATACGATTCTGGATGAGACCCTGGTGCGGGATGTGATTCCGCGGTTGAAAGCTGCCGGAGCAACGGGCATCGTCGAGTATCCACTGAGCAAGGTGGTTTTGTAGTTTGGAAGAAGGCATGACACAGATGACACAGACATGCACAGATTTACTGTGAGGCTGCTTTGAAGTTAGTAAATACATTTGGCAAGTCGAGTAAGTCGGCGAGTGCTTTGATTGAGAGCATCGAGCGGCGAGGCGCGGTAAATACGGCCAAGGTAGAGGCTGTCGTCGCTTCAATTCTGGCTGACATTCGGCATGGCGGGGATGCGGCGGTCGAGGAGTATGCGGGGCGGTTCGATGGATTAAAGCAGGAAAATGGTTCGTTGCTGTCGCTACGCGTGACACGGGAAGAAATGGAAGCGGCGTGGGATGCGACTGCTGCGGATTTGCGTGAGGCTCTTACGGTCGCGCAGGCGAATATTCGCGCGTTCGCGGAGAAGCAGAAGCCCGAGGAATGGATGATTGCGCCCGCGGCCGGGGTCAAGACGGGGCAGGTGGTGCGGGGACTCGACAGCGTGGGCTGCTATGTGCCGGGCGGACGGTATCCGCTGCCGAGCACGTTGCTGATGACGGTGACGCCGGCGCAGGTGGCGGGGGTAACACGCATTGTGGTGTGCTCGCCGAAGCCCGCGCGGGAGACGCTCGCGGCCGCGTGGCTTGCGGGCGTGACGGACTTCTACCGGGTGGGCGGAGCGCAGGCCGTGGCGATGATGGCCTATGGCACGGAAGCGTGTGCGCGGGTGGAGAAAATTGTCGGCCCGGGAAATCTGTATGTGACGGCGGCGAAGGTGGCCGTGTCGCATGAGTGCGGGATTGATATGCCGGCGGGGCCGACCGAGATCGGCATCATGAGCGATAACGGAAACGCAGCCGGCATTGCCGCGGACCTGGTGGCGCAGGCGGAACACGACCCTGAGGCGCTGGCGGTGTTGATTACCCCGAATGAGACTTTGGGCCAGGCTGTGCTGCACGAGTTGAAACGGCAGTGCGCGGAGAATGTAACAGCATGTGACTCTTTAGGCGCGAACGGATTTGTGTTTGTAACAGAATCGCTTACAGAAGCGCGCGAGCTGACGAACAGGCTGGCCTTCGAACATTTGAGTGTGGACGCGATGAGTGATGTGGCCTGGGTAAGGAATGCGGGGTCGGTGTTTGTGGGGCCGTATTCACCGCAGTCGATGGGTGACTATGTGAGCGGGCCGAACCATGTGCTGCCGACCGGACGTGCGGGGCGGATGCGGGGTGGGCTGAGCGTGATGGACTTTTTGAAGGTGATCACGGTGCAGGAATATTCGGCCGCGGGGCTGAAAAAGCTGGGGCCGCATGCGATCGTGATGGCCGAAGCGGAAGGCTTGATGGCGCATGCGGAAAGCATCCGAGTGAAGATGCAGGGAGGTTTGCAATGAGCGTGGCGGAAGCAGTGAAGACGGTGCGGGCAAGGCGCGCGGTTGAGTTGATGCCGGAGTATCACCCTCCGCTGGCGGCGCGGGACACGTTGCGGCTGGACTTCAACGAGAATACCTTTGAGCCCTCGCCGAAAGTGCTTGAAGTGGTTCATGCCATAACGGCCGGAGGTTTGACGAAGTATCCAGAACGCGAGCCGATGGAGCACCTGGTGGCTGCACACTTCGGTCTGGAGCCCGAACAGGTGCTGCTTGCGAACGGCGTGGATGAAGCGATCCATACGATTTGTGTGACGTTTCTCGAAGAGGACGATGAAGCGCTGGTTTGGACGCCAAGCTTCTTTATGTACGACGTGAGCGTGGGGCTGATGGCTCCGGGCGGGCTGCGCAAGGTGCAGTCGGATGCTTCACTGCAGTTCCCGTTCGAGCGTTATGTGGCGGCGATTACCGAGAAGACAAAGCTGATGTTCATCGCTACCCCGAACAATCCTACGGGTGCGGTGGTAGCGCGCGAGCAGTTGCTGAAGATTGCGGAAGCCGCGCCGCATGCGGTGTTGATGGTGGATGAAGCGTACTTTCACTTTTTTGGCGAGACGATGCTGCAGGATGTGCGCGAGGTGCCGAACCTGCTGGTGGTGAGGACGTTCTCGAAGGCGTACGGGATGGCGAACCTGCGCGTCGGCATGATCGCCGGCCATGCAGGACTGATGCGTCTGCTGCGCAAGGCGAGCTCGCCGTACAACGTAAATGGTGTGGCGTTGGCATGCCTGCCGGCGGCACTTGGGGATGAAGCTTACCTGCAGTGGTATGCGGATGAGGTAAAGGCCGGGCGTGAGCGGATGATGGCCGCGCTGGAGAAGCTGGGTGTGCCCTATTTTCCGAGTGAGGCAAACTTCGTCCTGATGGATATCGGGGCCAAGCATAAGGAATTGGTGGCCGTGGCACGAGAGCGTGGGGTACTGTTGCGGGATCGGTCGACCGACCCCGGGTGCGATGGCTATGTGCGCATCACGATCGGCATTGCGGACCATGTGACGCGCGGCATTGAGGTGCTGGCCGAGGTGCTGCGCGAGATTGGCTGGCAGGGACCTGTGCCTGCGCACGATGCGCCGGAGGCTCGTGAGTATGAGTGATCGTATCGGCGTGGTGGATAGGAAAACAACCGAGACGCAGATTATGCTGCGGCTGAACGTGGATGGCCAGGGGAGTTATACGGTTGCTACAGGAATACGTTTTTTCGACCACATGCTGGAGTTATTCACCCGGCACGGCGGCTTCGACCTGGAGTTGAAGGTGACGGGCGATCTGGA
Organism: uncultured Granulicella sp.; assembly: GCA_964282835.1. Taxonomy (GTDB): domain Bacteria; phylum Acidobacteriota; class Terriglobia; order Terriglobales; family Acidobacteriaceae; genus Edaphobacter. The sequence continues at coordinate 1,199,538 of OZ196157.1, read as the reverse complement.
TGTGGACCAGCACCACACGGTCGAAGACACGGGGATTGCGCTGGGCGAGGCGTTTGCGGAGGCGCTTGGCGAGAAGAAGGGCATTTTGCGCGCGGGTTACTTTGTGATGCCGATGGATGAAACGCTCGCGGTGGCGGCGGTGGACTTGTCTGGCCGAACGGCTTATGCGGTGGAGGATTTGGTCAACGTGCCTGTGGTTGGGGATTTGCAGACGGAGTTAGTGACTGATTTCTTCGAAGGATTTGCACGCGGGGCCAAGTGCAATGTGCATGTGAAAGTAATGTATGGGCGGAGTAACCACCACAAGATCGAGGCTAGTTTCAAGGCCTTTGCGCGGGCTTTGCGCGGGGCTTGCAGCCGCGATGAGAGAATGAAGGAGCTACTGCCAAGTACAAAGGGGCTTCTTTAGTGGGAGTCTCGGGCGCAAAATGGCGCGAGCGTCTGGGCCTGTTCACCTTGACCCTTTCCTCCCTGCAGCTCGTCCTTGCGCTCGGCCAGTTGATCGTGATGAGCCTGGTTTCTCGAAATACCTCAGGTAATCGTGGGCTGACCCGCTGGAGCGACGCTCACAATGATCTGCTGCACGTTCTTGCCATGACTATTCTGCTAAGCTCGCTCGCCGCTTTACCGATCAGCGCTTTCGCGCTTGGTGGCAAGCGGGTGCTGTCGCTTACCTTTGGCGTTCTGTGTTTCGCCGCCATGTTTTCGATAGCCTTTGGGATAATGAACCGATGATCACGGTGATCGACTACAAAGCGGGCAACCTGACAAGCGTGGTAAAAACGCTTCGCTTCCTGGGTGCGGAGACGCTGGTCACGCAGGACCCGGAAGTTGTTAGAAACTCCAGTAAGGTCTTGCTGCCGGGAGTAGGCCATTTCCGCGCGACCGCTCTACTTGAACAGCTTGGGATTACAAGTGCCGTGCGAGAAGCCGTACAAGGCGGCACTTTGTTTCTGGGTGTCTGTGTGGGCTTGCAGTGGTTGTTTGAGGGGTCCACCGAAGCGGTGGAAACGCCGGGGCTGGGACACTTCAAGGGCGTGTGTGAGCGCTTCCCTGCCCGGTTTGAAGGCGCGGAGTTGAAAGCGCCGCATGTGGGTTGGAACTCGCTTGATTCAGTACGGCAGAACTCTCGGCTGCTGCGTGGTGTGATGCCGGGTGGCTTTGTGTATTACACGCATTCGTGGCGGGCTCCGGTGGTCCGTGCAACTGCTTCGGTGACCCACTATGGTGGGCCTTTTACGGGAGTCGTCGAGCGAGAGAATGTGATGGGTGTGCAGTTTCATCCGGAGAAGTCGGCGGCAGTAGGTTTGCAGGTGTTGAAGAACTTTGTGGAGATGTGACGCATGCCTTTTATGTATGAGTTGAGGATGGCTGCAGGCGAGCCGCCGAGAGAGTTTGTGCAGAGGCTGGTGCCTCAAGGGTCGCTGATGGGCACCGGACAGGCAGTCGGGACGCTGACGGATGGCGCGATGGAATGGCACGTGCCGGCTCCGCGGCAGGGCTTGCTCGTGGCCTGGATGGTGGAGCACGGGGACGAGATTGAGGCCGGCGATGTACTTTGCCGCATTGTCGCGGAAGGGGAAACGGTGGTGGTGGAGGATGTTGCCGCTGTGAGACTGGGCTGACCATGCTTTGCACTTACACCATCAGCTATGAGGATTATCTGGCGGCGCAGCGGTTGCATCTGCGGCTGAACGGGAAGGATAGAATCCTGTTTGTCACTTTCCAGCGCATCATGCCCGTTCTCGCCGTGTTTGCGGTCGGCGTTCTGGTGTGGGACATGGGTTTCCACAACTTCAGCCTGCCTCCCTGGCTGGCCGGTGTGCTGTCTGGTATCGCCTGGCTTGGGATCATCTGCCCTGTGCTGCGCGTACTTCGGCTTCGCCGCGGGTACAAGGCGCTGAAGAATGGCAGTGCAGCTGACGGTCCGATTGAACTGGAGTTGACCTCGACCGAACTGATTTCGCGCGTGCCTGGCAAGAGCGAGGGACGATTGCTTCCCGGGGGCATCAACGACTTTGCCGAGGACGATCGGGTGGGCCTGGTTTACGTTGCGAAAAAGACGTTTCTGGTGCTGCCAAAGCGGATGATGCCGGAAGAGAACTGGGCAACGCTGCGGCTTTGGCTGGCCCAACGAAACCAGGAGAAACCATGCTGACGAAGCGGATTATCGCCTGCCTGGATGTGCGAGGAGGGCGCGTGGTGAAGGGGGTGCAGTTCGTCGATATCGTCGACGCGGGCGACCCGGCGGAGTTGGCGCATCGCCATGCGGCAGCGGGCGCGGATGAAATTGTGCTGCTGGATATTACCGCCACGCACGAGGGTCGCGGGACGCTGCTCGAAACGGTGAAGCGTACGGCGGAAAAGCTGTTTGTGCCGTTTACGGTGGGGGGTGGAGTGCGGAGCGCGGAGGAGGCGAGCGCGGTGTTCGACGCGGGGGCGGACAAGGTGAGTATCAACTCGGCGGCAATCGCGCGGCCGGAGCTGATTGGGGAGATTGGTGGGAGCTTTGGCGCGCAGGCGGTGATCGTTGCCATTGACGCGCGACGTGGGCTGCAGGGAGTTGCGGATGCGGAGGTATATGTATCTGGCGGGCGGAAGGCGACCGGCCTGCGAGTGGTCGATTGGGCGCGCGAGGCAGAGGCGCGTGGTGCAGGTGAGATCCTGCTGACGAGCATGGATACGGATGGTATGCGATCCGGGTTCGACTGCGAGCTGACGGCTGCCGTAAGTGCGGCGGTGCAGATTCCCGTGATTGCCTCGGGTGGGGCGGGATCGGCGATGCATTTTGCTGAGGTGTTTGGTGCGGGCAAGGCGGATGCCGCGCTGGCGGCGAGTATCTTCCACTTTGGCGTGACGGACTCGCGCGCGTTGAAGGCCGAGTTACAGCGTGCGGGTGTAAGCGTGCGGCTGCCTTGCTAAAGCGAGGACTGCAGATGTTTAGAACAGGCAAAAGCAGATTCCCTTCGGGAGTGACAACAAAGGGGGTAACCTTTCCAAAGGCCACTGCGTTGCTCGCGGGTGCGGATGAGGATAGTGAGCTATGTTGATTCCTTCAATCGATTTGATGGGCGGGCGAATTGTGCAGCTGGTGCAGGGTGAAACGCTGAAGCTGGCGTTCGATGATTTTGAGTACTGGATCGAGCGCTTTGCGAAGTATCCGCTGGTGCAGTTGATCGACCTGGATGCGGCCATGCGGCAGGGTGAGAACACGGCGCTGATCGAAATGATTTGCGGGCGGCTGCCCTGCCAGGTGGGCGGTGGCCTGCGCACAGCGGAGGATGGCCGACGGCTGCTGAGGGCAGGGGCGAAGCGGGTAATTTATGGATCGAGTCTCTTTGGGGTTGCGCAGGACCCCGCAGAGAAACGGCGACACAAGGTGATCCGGCTGGAGTTTGCGGAAAGCTTGAAGAGAGAGCTGGGTGAGGAGGCACTTTGCTTCAGCGTAGATACGAAGGGTGGCAAGGTGGCGGTGAAGGGCTGGAAGGACTCAGTGGATCTGACGCCGGAGGAAGCGGTAACCTGGCTCGAGGATAGCTGTGCTGCGTTCCTGTATACGCATGTGGATACGGAAGGCACGATGAGCGGGTTTCCGCTGGAAGTCGCGGCGATCCTGCGTGCGTCTACAGCGAAGCAGCTGATTGTGGCGGGCGGAATCAGAGCGGCGAGCGAAGTGGAGGCGCTGGACCGGATGGGCGTCGATGCAGTGGCGGGAATGGCCGTGTACTCAGGGGCTATGGAGGCCTAGGCTCGCGAGGCTTGCGGCGGTAACTGGTTTGCCATCTGGTTTTCGATGCGCTCCATTCTCCGATCGATGTCGAGCGCGTGCATGACAGAGGCATCATTTGAATCCACCCTGTCACTTAGCTTATCGATTTTGCCGGAAATCCTCTCTTCCAGAGCTTCAAGTCTGATGTCGAGCCGCTTCTCAAGTGCTGCGACCCGCGCATCGAGAGCCTTCAGATCTGGACTCACGACGTCCTGCAAGACCTTGCGTACATCTTCGACAACGCCCATTCTCTCTCCTCCTGAAAGAATGATAACGAGGCTAATTATCCCGCGTGTCACCCTCGGGGATGGCGTAGTAGCCCTTGCGGGCCTGCAGCTTGATGCCCTTGCCGCAATCGAGATTGAGCGTACGGAACTTGCCGTCGAAGTCGGTATTCTTGGGCGTGTAGCTGAGCAGGTATTGGGTGCGGAGCTCGTCCTGGATCTGGTCGAAGGCTTCCTGCAGCTTGCGCGGATTGTTGCCTACATTGATGACGCGTCCGCCGGTGTCGTGGGTGAGCTGCTCCATTTCACGATCGCCGGTGTAGATGCCGCCGAAGCTGCCGTAGAAGCCGCGATCGGCGATCAGGATGACGTAGATGATGGCGTTGGCTTTCTGGGCGGCTTCAGTAGCGGTCCTAAGCGTCTCCTGCGAGCCTTGTTCGCCGCCATCGGTCAGCATGACGAGCACCTTGCGGCCGGCCTCGGGACGCAGCTTGTCGTGCGCGGCCAGGTAGACGGCATCGTAGAGCAGCGTGCCGCGGGCAGTGCCGTTGCCGGTCACCGAGCCGGTGCCAGCACCGGTGTTGATGCGGGCCTTGTCCATGGCGCGCTGTAGCTCGCGGGGTGAGTTGGTGTAGTCGGCGAGCAGGTCGACGTTGATGTCGAAGGAGATGAGGAAGGCTTCGTCCTTGGGGGTGAGCACATCCTTAAGGAACTCGGCGCCGGATTGCTGTTCGAGCGGAAGCACGTTCTGCTGGGAGCCGGAGGTATCGAGCAGGATGCCGATGGTAAGCGGAAGCTTTTTCTCCTGGGTGAAATTCTTGATGACCTGCAGGTCCTTGTTTTCGTAGATGTTGCAGTCATCTTTCTTAAGGTTCGTGATGAAGCCGGATTTGTCGCTGGCCGAAAAGTAGACGTTGACCAGCTGGGTGCCGATCTTGAGCGTTTCGAGCGGATTATTGGGCTCGTCCTGCAGGTTGGGCGCGTTCGAGGCGGGCGGCGGACCGGTGGGGCTGGGGGCTTCCTGGGCGCGCACGGGCTTGGCGGCGAAGGGCAGGGCGAGCAGAAGGGCGGCGGCAAGGGAAAGGCTGGAGCGCATGAGGATTTAGACGCGGGAACGGGCGCGGCGTACGCAGCCTTTGCCGTAGGCTGCGGCACAGGCTGCGGCAAGGCGACAACGTTGGCGGGTGGCTGTGCGTCCAACGAGGATAGCTTTGTGAACTGTTAGGCTGTAGATTGCCGGCGTGAGGGCTGCGCGGGCTGGGAGATCCGGGTGAAAGAGCTTTTGGTAAGCGGCGCACTGGCGCTGATGATGTTCGCACCGCAGGCCGCGCAGCAGGGAGCTTCGGTTTCGCGCGAGGAGGTTGCTTCGGCACTGCCGGACGGACCGCAGGCGCAGGCTCAGCCGCCCGTACCCGACGCACCGAAGCCGCACACCGATGGGCTGGGCGATGTGGCTCCGGGCAAGGGCACGACACCGCTTCTGAATGGCGATCTGGCTCCGCTGTTGCCTCCGGCTGACCCGGACGCGCCGGCGAGTTCGCTGCCTGGCATCTCCCCGGCGGCGGCTCTGGCGGCGAACGGGGGTGAGGCTCCAGAAACGCCGGAGGGAGGACAGGGCGCGGGTGAAGTTGCGAAGCTGTTCATCCAGGCTCGCTTTGTGGATGTACCGTTTACCGTAAAGGACTCGAAGGGCAGGCTGGTGCCGGGGCTGACCTGGCGGGATATCCAGGTGTTCGAGAATGGTGCGCGGCAGCACATGGCCGTGTTTACGGTCGACCCGTTTCCGCTCTCGGTCGCGCTGGTGATCGACCAGAGCCTGGACTTCAAGACGATGGAGCGGGTGAACAACGCGCTCGGTTCGCTGCAAGGTGCGTTTACCCCTTATGACGAGGTGGCGGTATTTACCTACAACCACCATGTGACTGAGGAGACAACTTTTACGAGCGGGCAGAGTGCGCGCTTGTCGGCGGTGATCGAGCGGACCAAGGTGGTCGGCTCGGACCCCATCAACTATAGCTCCGGCCCGCTGAACAACGGAATCAACATTAATAATGGTGCTTTGCAGAACCAGGGGGCGCTCGGGGCTGGCCAGGGTCACGGGATAACCGGTACCGCGCCGCAGGTGGAGCGTGAGTCGCACACGCTGAACGATGCCATTCTTGAGGCGGGCAAGTCGCTGACGCGCGCGGGCAAGGATCGTCGGCGGGTGGTCTACGTGATCTCGGATGGCAAAGAGTATGGCAGCGTCGCCAAGACGAATGACGTGATCAAGTATCTGCAAACGAACAAGGTTTCTGTATACGGAACGCTGGTGGGCGATTCGAGCGTGGAAGGTCTGGGCTTTCTGAGCAGCGTTCACCTGCCGCTTACCGTGCGGGATAACATCCTGCCCAAGTACACGGCGGCCACGGGTGGCGAGACTTACGCGGACTTCCGTACACGCGGCATCGCGGATAGCTTCCAGAAGATCGCCGAGGAAGTGCGGACGCAGTACACCGTCGGCTACTACTCGCGGGAACCTTCCCTCGACGGCAAGTTCCGGCAGCTTGAGGTGCGGGTGATGCGGCCCAAGCTGGACGTGATCGCCAAAAAGGGTTACTACCCGCAGGCTGAGGCACTGCCGCCACCCGCCGTACGCTCTTCCACCCCGGCAGCCCCCTAGTCATGGGCGGGTTGCTGGGTTTGATCTCCGCGGCTTGCTGGGGCATAGGCGACTTTTGCGGCGGCATGGGCGTCAAGGCTGCCGGCGGAAGCCCTCGTGCGGCTTTGCGTGTGGTAGTGCTGAGCCACCTTACAAGCATCGGGGTTCTGGTCGCTTTGGCCCTGGTCTGGGGTGGCGGCGTTCCCCGTGGAGTGGTTCTGTGGTGGGGGCTGGCAGCCGGAGTGTTTGCCGGGCTCTCACTCAGCGCCTTTTACGTCGCGCTTTCGCGTGGCGCGATGGGAGCGTCGGCGGCCGTAAGTGGCTTGCTGGCGGCGGCGATCCCGGCAGTGGTTTCGTCGCTGGTGGATGGGGGCGCGGGGTGGAAGCGGTATGCGGGCTTCCTGGTGGCCGGCGCAGCCATCTGGCTAATTGCCGCAGGAGAGCACGTTGAGGAACAGAGAAGCACGATGGCTCTCGCTGTCGCCGCCGGAGCTGGGTTCGGGCTATACTTCGTGTTGTTGAAGTATGCAGGGGCGGGCGGAGTCTTGTGGGCCATGAGCACCGCGCGCATGGGCTCAATCACGACCTGCGCGCTCATCCTGGTGGGGGTGCGGGGCGGAGTGGCGCGCGTCACCCGGAAGGTAATAGGCTGGGTGCTGGGGACGGCGCTATTCGACACCAGCGGCAACCTGCTGTTTGTGGCGGCGACACGCGCGGGCCGGTTGGATGTGGCGGCGATGCTGGCATCACTCTATCCGGCTTCAACCATTCTGCTGGCGGGGATGGTGCTGAAGGAAAAGCTGACGCGGCGGCAACTGTGGGGGATGGGAGTTGCGGTGGGGGCGGTGGTGCTGATTACGGTCTGAAATCAGTCAAGTGCGGGTCCTCAAGACCGGAGTTGCCATACCGAGCCTAAAACAGCATTTTTGTTGTCATCCCGAAGGGATCTGCGGTTACCCTTCCTCAACTATCGCTCCGAGGCGCGATAGCTGCTGTTGAAAAGAAGCGCAACCGCAGATTCCCTGCAGGAATAACAACAAAGAAGTGGTTGCAGCTTTACAGCTTAATGGTGCTGGCGTCGACCGTGGGCTTGGGATAGCTGAGCTTGAGGCTGTCGAGCGCGTCGGTCAAGATAGCCGAGATGGCGAGCGAACGGAACCACTTGTGGTCGGACGGGATGACAAACCACGGGGCATGCTTCTGGCTGGTCTGGCTGAGAACGTCCTCGTAAGCGGCCTGGTACTGGGGCCAGAACTTGCGCTCCTTCAGGTCTGCATCGGAAAACTTCCAGAGTTTGTCGGGGTCATCGAGCCGAGCCTGCAGCCGCTTGGTCTGTTCCTCGGCGGAGATGTGCAGGAAGAACTTGAGCACGACCGTGCCGCTTTCATGGAGCATCTGCTCGAAATCGTTGATCTGCTCCAGATCCTGCCGGGCGTCCTTGGCGCTGATCACCTTGTGGACGACCGGGGACAAAACCTGCTCGTAGTGCGAGCGGTTGAAGATGCCGATCATGCCGCGCGCAGGCACCTTGGCGTGGCAGCGCCAGAGGAAGTCGTGCCGCGCTTCAAGCGGCGTCGGCACTTTAAAGCTCGAGACATCGCAACCCTGCGGGTTAATACCCGAGAAGATGTGCGAGATGGTGCCGTCCTTGCCGGCCGTGTCCATGCCCTGCAGCACAATGAGTACCGAGTGCTGCTGGCCGGCGTAGAGGACTTCCTGCAGCTTGGCAAGCTGAGTCTGATGCTTCTGCAGCGCGACGGCAGCGGTCTGCTCGTTGAAGTGCGCATGGGCGGCGGTTTCGAAGTCCTTGAGCCGAACCTTGGTGTGCGGCTTGACGAGCCACGGGGACTTCAGCTTCATGTGCACTCTCGGGAACGAAGGTTACTTGACGACGGTCGTTTCTTCGGCCTTGGGGGTTACGATGTGGGCGGTGTCGCCGGGCTTGGCAGCCGTAGTCGTGGTGGTGGTCGTGGTGTCGTCGGTAACGCCCTTCATGCCTTCCTTGAAGGAGCGCAGGCCCTCGCCCAGGCCCTTGCCGAGCTCTGGCAGCTTGCGTCCGCCGAAAAGGAGAACGACGATGCCGCCGATGATGAGGAGGTGCATTGGTTGAAAAAGTTCGCCCATATTATTTCTCCAGTATTTCCCGGCGGCGCGTACGGCAGCCACCTCGTATTATCGCACTTCTACAGACGTTGTGGGCCGGGCGTTGGATGGCATGGAAAGTTGCCCGACACGCGAGACGAAAGGCGGCGACGGGCGTCCCATGGGTATGCGGTATATCCTGTTGGAAGTGGCTTTTGTCCACAAGCAAAGGCTTGCAGACGAGGCATGCTGCAGGTACACCCCGGTGCGATTTTGATAAGGATGACGAGTGATTGAGAAATGGAAGCTGGCCGGCTACGGCCTTGTAACGCTGGGCCTGAGTGTTGGCTTGCCCGTCGCGGGCGCGCAGGATCGCACCACCCTGACCACGGGCAAACTGGCGGCCGCGGCCCCCGTGACCTATGACAACCGCTACGAGATCTATGGCGGCATCAACCTGCAGAACTTTCAGGGTGGCCAGAATCTGCCCAAACGCATGAACCTGGGCGGCGTGGAAGTGGAAGGAACCTACTGGCTGACGCGCAAGCTGGGCGTAAGCGGGGAGTTTCGTGGCGAGGCCGGGACGACGCCCGTTTTCCCGAACCCGTATACGGTACGGCCGCTCGTGGTGCTCTACACCGGCTTTGGTGGAGTGACTTATCGCGGCCCGCGCAACAAGCGCTTTGCGGTGGATTATCACGCATTTGCGGGTGCCTCGCACGGTGACTTTACGGAGACGCCGCTGCCGCCGGGCGAAAATGTGGGCCTGTACACGAACCGCACGGCACCGATGTATGCAGTGGGCGGCAGCCTGGACTTCAACCGGTCGAAGAACCTGGCGATTCGCCTGGCGCCGGATTTGATCCTGGAACAGTTCGGAACGGAGACGCGGGAGTTTTTCTCGATTTCAGGTGGAATTGTTTACCGGTTGGGCAGGCGCTAAGAGTGTAAGAACCCAGGCCTCCGAATCGAGACCTGGGGCACCCGCAACTATCCTTCAGCTAGAAGCCGCCACCGTTCTGCATGAACTCCGCACTTACCGGATTTTCATACACGCTGCCGTCGCGGGTGACTACGGTGAGGCCGCTTGGCGTGACGAAGTAGTTTTTGCGATCTTCGTTGGGGTCGTAGCCGATGACCGTGCCATCCGGAATGTGCACATCGCGGTCGATGATGGCGTGCCGGATGCGGCAGTGGCGGCCGATGTTGACGTGGGAAAAGACGATGGACGAGTCGACATCGGAATAGGAATTGCAGCGGACATCGTGCGATACGACCGAGTTACGCACCACCGAACCTGAAACGATCGACCCCGAAGCCACAATAGAATTGATGGCCATGCCGGTGCGGCCGATCTCGCCAAAGACGAATTTGGCCGGCGGATACTGGTAGGCGCGTGTCCGCATCGGCCAGGATTTGTCGTAAAGATTGAAGGTCGGGGTCACGCCGGCGACGTCCATGTTGGCTTCGTAGTAGGCATCGAGCGTGCCGACGTCGCGCCAGTACAGCGCGGTCTGCTTATTTTCGTCGACGAAGTTGAAGGCGTGCATCTTGCATCGGCCGAGCAGGCTGGGCAGGATGTTATGGCCGAAATCGTGCTTGGAGTTGGGGTCTTCGGCATCGCGCATCAGCTCGGGCAGCAGCGTGTCGGTGTTGAAGATATAGATGCCCATAGAGGCATCGACCATGTCCGGCGAAAAGGGCGAACGGACTTTCGTTTCCTTCGGTTTTTCTTCAAAGCAGGTCACTTCCCCGCTGCGCGCCACCTCGACGACACCGAACTGCGACACCTCGTCGGGGCGTACGGGCAAGGTCGCAAGGGTTACGTCGGCACCGGTATCGACGTGCTGCTGCAGCATGCGGGCGTAGTTCATCTTGTAGATGTGATCGCCCGAGAGAATGATGACGTACTTCGGTTCTTCGCTGCCGATGGAATAAATATTCTGATAAACGGCATCGGCAGTTCCCTGGTACCAGGATTTCGAAACCCGTTGCATGGGCGGAAGAATCTCGATAAATTCCCCGAGCTCCTGGGCGACGACGCCGCCCCAACCCTCGCGGATGTGGCGATTGAGCGAAAGCGCCTTGTACTGGGTAAGGATGTAGACGTGACGCAGGTCGGAGTTGATGCAGTTCGACAGGGTAATGTCGATGATGCGGTACTGGCCGGCGAACGGCACGGCCGGCTTGGCTCGATCGCGGGTAAGAGGGAAGAGACGTTCACCGGCACCGCCGGCGAGCAGAACACCAAGGGTATCTCTCATAACGGCCTTCTTTGCGGCTGCGGTGATCGGGCAGGATTCGAAGGCAGAAGCCTGACCGTAGGCACGGCCAACGTACTTACGATGCGAAAAAGATAGAACAGGTGGTGAGAGATCGAGCCTAGCACGGCGTAGCCCCGCAAGGGTTCGGCATCTATGGGCTACGTTCTAAAATCTTCGCGCTCAGGCAGAACGCAGGAGCTAGTCAGCGGACAGATCGTCAGTAAGGCTGATACGCAGGCTCTTCAAAAAGTTGAGGTCGTTCGAGGTGAACGGACCCTGGGTTGGGGAGCCGTCCGTCAGGGCAAGCTGCTGGTTCCCGACAGCCTCCACGGGCTCGTCTTCCACTTCGTTCAACCCAATGGTGGCCTCGAGCATCAGCAGCACATCGAAGCCCTGATCGCGGATGTTCTTCACGACACCGGCAATATGTTCTGACTCCGAAACCGATTCGTGGATCGCTTCGCCGAGCTTCTGGATAAGGTTCTTGACCTTTTGATTCAATGACACCTCCGGCTGCGCGACTGCGGCTTGCGGCACGATTGCCTGGTGCTTCAACGGCCTTGACGACGCGGGTGGATTCACCCTCTCAGTAGAACGATACGCCGTTGCCAGCGGGGGTGCAATCGAAGTTGCCGCCGACTGCACATGAAGGCTAGGCGACCGTGTGGTGATCCGCCCAGGCATCCTGCAATTTGTGGGCGAGGTCCTCGACAGGCTCCGGCACGGAGACAGACTGACGGGGCTGCTTGACCAGCATGTAGGCAATGGCTCCGGTAATGCCGGCGATCAAAAACAGAAAGCTCTTCATGGTTCACGTTTCCTCTGTGCGGTTTGGATGCAGTTTGCGGCCAGGAAGGGTGGACGCAATTTAGACTGGACGCATGGATGCGGAACGCTTTGGCAAGGCGCTTGGAACAGGGGTACGGGCAACGGCAAAGGCGCTGAAGACCGCGGCCGGCGCAGCAGCCGCGCCCAATCCAAGACCGTTTACCCACACCACCGGCCCATCAAGCGCCGCCGGCCAGGCCGGACGTACCGTCGCGCGCGGCGTAGTGCAGGGCAAAGTCACCGCCGCGGGGGTCAAGCGCGGCAGCAAACGCTTTGGCGAGGCAATATGGGGCCCGGCCGCTCGAGCTGGGGGCGTACTCTGGTTTGAGGTTACGGGCAGCTTCTTCGGCTTGTTCGCCTTGACGGCCGGCTTTGAGGTGTGGCGGCGGCGCTTCGACTTCCTCACCGGTGGCCAGGCGCGGGAAAAAGCCTGCTTCGCCGCGGCCATGCTGCTCGCGTTTGGCTGGTTTACGCTTTCAAGTTTTGCAAAAGCCAGGCAAAGAGCACGGCAGAGCCTGTAGAGTGGAGGCGCGATGATTGGTGAAAAGAAAACGGACGCACTGACCAGCTCGGGTATTCCGGTGAAGGTGGCCTATACCCTTGGCGATGTAAGTGCGCAGACGCCAGAGGCACCGGGAACCTTCCCGTATACGCGTGGCATCCAGCCGAACATGTACCGCGGCCGCCTGTGGACGATGCGCCAGTACGCCGGCATGGGCGACGCCGAGGAATCGAACAAGCGCTATAAGTTTCTGCTGGCCAACGGGACTGCCGGGTTGAGCGTTGCGTTCGATCTGCCCACGCAGATCGGCTACGACAGCGACGACCCGATGGCGCTGGGCGAGGTGGGCAAGGTCGGTGTCGCCATCGATTCGATCGAGGATATGACGCGCCTGTTCGAAGGCATCCGGCTCGATGCGATCTCCACGTCGATGACCATCAATGCGACCGCATCCATCCTGCTTGCGCTGTATTATGCGGTAGCGCGGCGGAGCGGGGCGGACGTGAAGAAGATTTCGGGCACCATCCAGAATGACATTTTGAAGGAGTACATCGCGCGCGGCACCTACATCTATCCGGTGGGCCATGCGATGCGCATCGTCACCGATATCTTCGCCTGGGCCGCGGTCGAGGTTCCGGAGTGGAACACCATTTCGATCTCCGGCTACCACATGCGCGAGGCCGGTTCGACCGCCGTGCAGGAAGTGGCGTTTACACTGGCCGACGGCATGACGTACGTGCAGGCCGCCCTCGACGCCGGCCTGGACGTGGACGTGTTCGCACCGCGGCTGAGCTTCTTCTTCAACGCGCACAGCAACCTGTTTGAAGAGGTGGCCAAGTTTCGCGCAGCCCGGCGCATGTGGGCGGCCATCATGAGGGATCACTTCGCGGCGAAGAATCCCCGCAGCTGGATGATGCGTTTCCACACCCAAACGGCCGGCAGCACCCTGACCGCGCTGCAGCCTGAAAACAACATCGTCCGCACCACCCTGCAGGGCCTGGCCGGCGTGCTGGGCGGAACCCAGAGCCTGCATACCAACGGCTTCGACGAGGCGCTTGCCCTGCCCACCGAGGCGGCCGCCAGGCTTGCCCTGCGCACCCAGCAGGTGATCGCGTACGAAAGCGGCGTGGCCCAGACCGTCGATCCGCTGGCCGGCTCGTACTATGTGGAGGCGCTGACCGACGAGGTGGAGCGCCGCGCCCATGAGTACATGGCCACTATCGCCGGCTTCGACAAGACGGGCCGCGGCATGGGCATGCTACGCGCCATCGAGCAGGGATACGTGCAGCGGGAAATCCAGAACGCGGCCTACGCCTACCAGCGCGAGGTAGAGGGCGGCGACGCGGTGGTGGTTGGGGTCAATCGTTTTGCCGGCGGCGAGGGCGGCGTCGAGGTGCCGATTCAAAGCATCAACCCCGACCTGGAACGGCGTCAGGTGGAACGCGTGCGAGCGCTTCGTCTGCGGCGCGACGCGGGCCGCTGGCAAAGCAGCCTGCGCCGCATAGGTGACGCTGCCAGGGGTGGCGAGAACCTGATGCCCGCAATCGTCGATGCGGTCGAAAGCGAGGCTACCGTGGGCGAAATTGCTAATGCCTTGCGCGACGTCTTTGGGGAGTTCCGCGAAAGTGTGGTTGTGTAAACGGCTTACGGCTGGCTGGTGACGACCGCGGTCGCAAAGCCCGCCGTGCCCACGGAAAATGACATCTCGGTCTGGGTGGCCGCGCCCGCAACCGTGAGCGGCGGCACGGCTACCATGCCGCTAACGTCGCTGGTCGCGACCGTGACTTTCGTAGCCAGCACAGGCTGCGCAGGACACCTGCCCTGTGGCGGACACAACACGGCAAACGCGGTGACGGTCTGGTAGATCGTGACCGAAGCACCCGCGACAGAATGGCCTGAGGAGTCGGTGACACGCGCGCTGACGGGGATCAATGCCGAGCCGTTTGTGGCCGCCTGCTGGCCCCCGCTTACGATCGCGATCCCGAACACTGATTGGGCAACCCCGATCGCCTGGAACGCGGCACAGACGTTGCTCCACGCGCAGGCTGTTGCCGAGGCTGACGCACCGGCGGCGAGCGGCCCCATGGCGACTTCGGCAGTGGCATTCCCCTGACCGTCGGTGGTGGCTTGCACCTGTTGCAGACGCATGGAGCCGGCGCCGGTCCACGTGATGGGCAGCGAAGTTGCCGCAGCTCCGTTTGCAGTCGCAGACACATGGAGCGTGTCTTCGAGGGTCGCTCCTTCCGCGACGTAGGTGACGGCCTTAAGCGCATTCAGGCTGTCGTCGTTTGCGACCACCTGGAAGGCCCACGAGACACTACCCGCCCCAGACGCTGGATCGGCGGCGGCAAGCAGGGTGACACTCCCCGCGAGTGCGCCGGTGATGGTGGTCGAGGCCGCTCCGGAAGCATCGCTAAGCAGTGTGCACGAGGCCTGGGTACAGGCACCGAACTGCACTGCGCCGGCACCGCGACCCGCCGTCTGGAAGGTGATGGCGACACCCTGCACCGGGGTGATGCCATCGGCCAGCAACAGCCTGACGGCAAACGGGGTAGACGCCGCCGCGCCCACATGCACGGTCGCGCCAGGGTTGCCGGCGAGCTGCAGGATATCGGGCCTCGGAACAGCCGTGAAGGACGCCGTGAGCACGTTGCCCGCCTCAGTCGCCTGGATGGTGACTGCGCCCGCGGCGAGCGGCACAACGGCTGTTGTGGCAAGCCCGGAGGCATCGGTCTGCACGGTGCACAAGGAGGCGGCGCAGGCCATGAAGCTCGCCTGCCCTGTGGTGACCGAGAACGTGACGCTTCGCCCCGCCGCGGCGGTGACGCCGTCGCCCTGGAACACACGCACGGCAAAGGCGGTCGGCAGCGCATCGCCCACCAGGCCGGAGCCTGCAGGGGCGCTGACCAGCTGCATGGTGTCGGGCCTGGCGATCGCGGCAAAGCTCATAGTGATGCTGTTGGAGCCGGAAGCGGCTTCGACGGCGCCTAGCGTGATTGTGCCTGCACCTGTAGCCGTCACCGCCAGTGGAGCAAAGCCGGAGGCGTCGGTCGTGACATCGCAAAGCGCGCCGGCGCAACCTGCGGCGGAGGCCGGGCCGGTGACGGTGAAGCTGACCGGCTTGCCTGCGACGGGCGTCAGGCCGTCAGCGAGCAGAAGCCGCACCGCCACAGAAACCGCAACGCCGACGTACGCGTTTGCAGGCGGCGTGGTAGCCACGACCAGCACATCCGGCCTGGCTGCGGCAAGGAATGAGGCGGTTGCCGTCACGTTCCCGTCGCTTGCAAGCAGGCTTACCGTACCCGCGTTCAAAGGCGTTACGCCGGTTGCCGCCAGGCCGTGGGCGTCCGTCGTTAGAGAGCAGGTAGCAGCGTTGCATGCGGCCAGCAATGCATTTGTAGCTGTTACCGTAACATTTCTTCCGCCCACGGGAACACCGCTTCCCGTAAGCACCTGCAAGGCCAGCGGAACGGTGGCCACGCTGCCCGCGACCGCGCCGTTTGCGGGCACGGACTGGATCGCCAAAACGTCTGGCTTGTTGACCGCGGTAAAGTAGCTGCTCTGCTGCAAGCCTTCGGCGGTTGCGACAAGCGTGGTGACTCCCGCGTTCAACGGGGTTACAGATGTCGAGGCGCGGCCGTTTGCATCGGTCGTGGCGGTGCAGTTGGCCGCGCCACACGCACCCAGCACGATGCCGGACCCAGCGAAGGAGACCGTCTTGCCGGCCGCCGGCGTTACCCCGTCGGCTTGGGTCAGCAAAATGCCAAAGGGCGCGGCCGCCGCTTCGCCGACCCAGCTGCCGTTCGCGGGCACGCTTACGATCGAGAGGATGTCGGGCCGGTTGACCGCCGTGAAGTTGGCAGCCTGCGTGAGAGCTCCATCCGCGGCCTGCAGCACGATGGCACCTGCGGCAAGCGGTGTGACCAAGGTGGAAGCCAGACCACTCGCATCGGTAAAAAGCGCGCAGGACGAAGCCGCACACTGACCGAAAGCGGCCGAACCGCCGGTTACCGAGAACACCACGGCGCGGCCCGCAACGGGAGTCACGCCATCGCCTGCGAGCACACGGACGGCGAAGCGGACCGGCGCAACCACGCCTACGAAAGCGCCATTCGTGGGGGCGCTAACGACTTGCAGCACGTCGGGCCTGCTGACTGCCTGGAAGCTGGTGCTTTGAGTCACGGCTCCATCCGCGGCAAGCAGCAGGATCTTACCTGCGGCGAGCGGCGTAACACTGCTGGATGCCAGGCCGTTAGCGTCCGTGCTAAGGGTGCAGGAGGCAGCGCCACACGCGTTCAGAGCCGCAGAGCCGGCGGTCACGGAAAGCACAACGGTGCGGCCTGAAGCAAGGCTTCCATCGCCTGCAAGCATGCGGAGGGCAAACGGAGTGGTGGCCACGCTGCCCACAAATGCTCCGTCGGCCGGCGCGCTGACCAGCTGCAGCACGTCGGGTCTGCTGACTGCGGTAAACGTGGCTGTAAGGATAGCGCTACCGTCGACAGCCGCAAGCGCAATCTGGCCGGCCGCGAGGGGCGTAACGGCGGTTGCGATCTGGCCCTTGGCGTTCGTCACGAGGGTGCAGGAGGAAGCGCCCGCGCACGCACCCAACTGCGCAGAACCTCCTGTAATCGATACTGTTACATTCTTGCCGTCTCCCGCCGCGGCCCCCGTACCGAGCAGCACCTGCACGGCAAAGCTGGTCTGCGCCGGGCTTCCCACGAAGCTGCCGTTAGCGGGCGCGCTGACCAGTTGCAGCACATCGGCCTTGTTGGAAGCCGTAAAGCTGACAGCCTGGGTTATGGCTCCCTCGGCGGCGAGCAGCGTAATCGAGCCCGCGACCAGAGGCGAAACCCCTGTCGAAACGAGGCCGTTTGCATCGCTCAGCAAGGTGCACTGCGCTGCACCGCATGCCTGCAGGCTGGCCGTACCTGCGGTTACCGAAAGCACCACGGCCTTACCCGCAAGCGGAGTTACTCCATCGCCGGTCAGCACACGCACGGCGAAGTTGGTAGCCGCCACATCGCCGACCAGAGCGCCATTGCCGGGTGCGCTCACCACCTCAAGCACATCGGGCCGAGCTACGGCAGTAAAGCTTGCGCCCTGCGTCACGCTGCCTTCGCTGGCAAGCAGGGCGATGTTGCCCACAACAATCGGTGTAACGAAGGAGGAAACCGTCCCTGAAGCATCGGCAAGGAGCGCGCAGGACGAAAGCCCCGCACACGCCGAAAAGGTCGCTGCGCTATTTGCTACCGAGAGAGTTACATGATGTCCAGCAGCCGGAGTAATGCCGTCGCCGAGCAGCAGGCGCACGGAGAAAGGCGTGGCCGCCGCCACACCCGTAAAGCTGCCGGAAGCGGGTGCGCCGAGCAGTTGCATCACATCCGGCAGGGCAGACACGTTGAACGACATCGCCTGCGCGAGACTGCCGTACGACGCCGTCACGGTAACCGAGCCAAGGCTGCTTGTGGTGCCCGTCAGAGAGGCGATGCCCTGCTGATCCGTGGTAACGGGGCAGACTGCGGCGTTGCAGCCGGACAAGCCGAGTTGTCCATTTGTAACCGTAAATGTTACAGACTCGCCGGAGTCAGGCGTGACCCCATCGGGCTTCAAAAGCTGCACTCGAAAGCTGACGTTGTTGCCCGGGTACAAGGTCGCGCCGCTCGGCTGCGCAAGCACCACGAGCGAGTCCGCAGCGGCGACGCCGGTCACACTGGCCGACGCCACCAGAGGCGAGAATGCGGCGCTGAGCGGAATAGTGCCGGTCTGGAGCGGTGTTACGAGTGTGGAGACGGTGCCGTGCGCATCGGTGACCATCTCGCAGGTGCCGTCGTGGCAGGCCTGCAGCACCACTTCGCGCTCCGGCCCGCCAACAGTAATGTCGTACCCCACCATCGGGGTGACGCCATCAAGCCCAAGCAGCTGCACGGAGAAGGGCGTGGCGGCGGTCGTGCCCACGAGCACCGGGCCGGCCGGGGCGCTCAAGACAGTCAGCGACAGTGTGCGCGCCTTGACGGTGAAGGAAACACTTTGCACTAGTGCACCGTACCTGGCCTGCACGGTGTAGGTACCGGGGGCGCTTGCCCTTACGTTGCCTCCGGTAACGCCGCCCGCGCCGGTAAAAAGCTGGCAGGGCGACGTCACACAGCCCGACATCGAAACGCCCGCCGGCAGGGTAAACGTGACAGGCTCCCCATTGTCCCCGGTCACGCCATCGCCAGGTACGCCATCGCCACGCAGCAGTTGCACTGAAAACGAGCCCAGGCTATCGCCGACAAAGCCCGTGGCCGCAGGCGCAGAGAACAGCGTCATGGTGTCGATGCTGCCGATGGCCGTAAAGGAAGCCTGCTGGCTGAGGCTGTCGTCGGTGGCCTCAAGGGTGACGGTACCCGCGCCGGTCGGCGTAACGAAGATAACGTACGCGCCCGTCCCGTCCGTGGTCCCGGTGCATGTGGATGCATTGCACTGCGTGTACACGGCCGAGCCGCCGGCAATGGTGAAGTGGATGGTCTGGTTCACGAGACCGGCGCCATCAGGCCCGTACACCCGCACCACAAAGGGTGTCGTGATGGACGTGCCCACGGGGAACGCGCCGGTGGGGGCAAGCAGGACGGCCATGCGGCTTGGCTGGCTTTGCGCGAGGAAGCTGGCGGTCTGCAGCACGCTGCCATCGGCCGCCTGCAGGGTGACCGGGCCGGCGGCAAGCGGCGTTACCGTCGTGGTTACGGTGCCGGTTGCGTCCGTGTGGGTGGTGCAGGTGGTTCCGCCGCAGAGCCCGAACAAAGCGCGACCTGCGGTGGTCGAGAAGATAATCTGGTCGCCGGTTACCGGTGTAATGCCGTCAGCTGCGACGACTCGTATGGCAAGTGGAACGGAGGCGACCAGGCCTACGGGCAACGTTCCCGAAGGTGCCGAGAGCAGGATCATGGCGTTCGGCAACGTAGCCGAGGCTTCGTAGGTAAGGGCCGCGGACATGGTGCTGGAAGCGCCGGTTCCACGGTCCATCACCTCCACATCGACCGCAACATTGTCGATAGCCATGGCCGCGCTCATCGCGGGCACGGTGGCGACGAGCGTGTTGGCGCTCCACTTCGTAACACTGGCAGCAACGCCGTTGACCAGCACCGCATTGCCCGCGCGGAAGCCCATCCCCGTAATGGTGATGGTGCCGCCGGCCGCGGGTACGCGGACGGGCTCGACCGAATCGGCATAGAACATGCGGCCCTGGTAGGGGTAGTCGGGCCGGCCGTCGCCGCGCTGGTCAGCTATGCCAAGGGTCAGGCGCGTGAGCGAACCAGAAGCCCCGGCAAGCGCGGTGGTGCCGTAGGCAAGCCCCTGGAAGGCCGCGGCCGCAACCCCCAGCGAGGGCAGGCTGCCCGGTAAGTCCGTGGGCGCGAAGAGGCCGATCACCGGCATCAGCTTGCTGTTGCTCGCCAGACCGTTGCCGTCGAGCGCCGTGGCTTCCACCGTAAACGTGCGGCCGGGCTTTACATCTACGCCAAAATACGAAGCATGGCCGTAGCCGCAGATGGTCGCGTTCCACCAGCCGGTCGTGGCGATCTGCGCGGGGTCGGCCGCCGTACCATCGGTGCCCGTGCCGCACACCACGGCCGCATCGGTAATGGGAAAGGCCAGGCTGCTCGCGTAGCCGGCGGGCACCAGCAGCGTGGTCAGCGGTGTGGGCAGCGAACCCGAAGGCGCCACCGGGTTGAGGCCATACGCATTGAGCCCGTACGCGCCCGCGTAGAGCGGGTTTACGGCTTCGGCGGAGGTGATCAGGTTGTCGAACGCGGGGCCCGGATCGAAGGGCAGATACGCGATCGTGTAGTAGCCCGCGAAGCGTTGCCCGACGGTCCCCATGCTGGCCACGGCGCTGGTGCCGGCGGCGACAAAAGGAGAAACGTCACCCTGGCGAAACTGATTGCCGGTAACGGCCGAGGCCTCCGACCAGGCATCGAGCGGCTCGTTGTAACCCTGGCGTTTTACCAGCACGTTCACGCCCGCCATGCCCTGGCCGTCGGGAAAGGTGATGGCCCCGGCGGCAAAGTTGGCGTCCGCCAGGCTTACCTGTTTGCCCGGTGCGGGGGTCGCATTGGCGCCGATCGGATACACCGCCACCATCGACGCGATATCGTCGGGCCGCAGGGAAAAGGGGTTCGGCAGACACTGGTAGGTGTACAGGCCGCAGTAGATTTCCAGCGGATGCATAATCGGCCAGTGCAGGGCCTGGTTGTAGGTGGGGGTGGGCGAGCCGGTAAACACGTTGTCGTTGTTCTGCGACCAGGCCAGGCCAAGCACACGGCCAAACGCGCGCTCCAGCTTGTACTGCATCTGCATCTGCTGGGCAGCCGCGGGCCCGGTGCAGCGCCCGTTCAGCACGATGATGGCGTGCAGGATGTAGCCCGCCGGATCGAACGCATCGACCGTCGAGGTGACGGCGTTGGCATTGCATCCGGCCGGGGCGCTTGCGCCTGAACCCAGCAGCGTATCGGTAACGGAGCCGTCGGTATCGTAGATCACGGCGATAGGAACGGCGGCTGCATTACTGCTCATCACGTCTGCCGGGTACTCCATGCCGCCCGCATCCAGGTAGACGTCGGCACCGCTGACGTGCTCGGCCAGTGGCGCGCCCTGGGCGATGGTGATGCTTGCGACGGGCAGGTTCCATATGCCGGCAGCCGCGGCCACCAGGGCGTCAGCCGCGGCGTGCGGCACCGCGGCGCTAAGGTTGCCGGGGTCGGTGGAGTAACGCAGCGTGCTCTGTTTCCAGCCGATCGGCAGCGACTGCGTGCCCGGGAAGAACGGCGGCCCGGTGACGAAACGCGGCCCGCTTGCCCAGGCAGCCGAGGCCGTCAGCAGAAGCAGCGCCGCCGCCCGCAGGCGGCCCGCGCTACTGCACCACATGGCCGCTCCCGGGTGCAGGCGCAGTGCCCACTACGGCGCGCAGAACGTCCAGCACGCTGCCCACGCTCGGTTGCGCGGCAACGGAGCCCAGGCCTTCCGCTACCGGCTCGACCGGTCCCCAGCGACTTACCGGCTCCCCTGGAACAACAGGAGCGGCCGTATCCGACGCATACGCCAGCTTGCGCGGAAGCCGCGCCTGCACCCAGCGCAGGTCGGCCGTCATACCGGTCACGTCAGAGGCCTGGCTGCCGTCTTCCGCGGGGGCCACCCCGTTGCCGTCGGCCAGCGGTTCCGTGGCACCGGCCTGGATAGGGATCAGGCCTTCATCCCCGCCCACCGGCGCGCTCATGCCCGACGCGCCGCGCGGCGCAAGCAGCATCAGCAGACGCTGCCCGACGGTGTAGCGCGGCGGCTTCCCGCTCCA
The DNA here is from genome assembly GCA_964282835.1 of uncultured Granulicella sp. Classification (GTDB taxonomy): domain Bacteria; phylum Acidobacteriota; class Terriglobia; order Terriglobales; family Acidobacteriaceae; genus Edaphobacter. Next base: position 1,177,903 of record OZ196157.1, on the reverse strand, counting down.
CAAGCCGACCCACTCGCGCAGCACATAAATGCCCAGCTTGTTGCACCCGCGCACCGGCTCGTCGATGCGAAACCGAATGTCGACGTACCCGGCGTCGTCGTGACGCGCGACCTCGAGCACATGCCCGGCGAAAATGACTCCCGCCGCGGCCGCCGTTTTCGCCAGCGACTCCTGCACGGCAGCGGAAACGGCGGTCGAGGCGACGGCTGCTTTCGGCTGTGCATGAGCGGCATGCGCGGGCTTCGCTGCCTGGCCAAAACCGGATAGCGGCGCGGCCACAAGCCACAAGCAGCAAACTTTCGACACGCGACCCTGACCCATACCCCTTACTTTCGTCACGGGGCACGGCAGGATGAGCGACTGTCTCAACTTGAAACAGTGCGGCGGGCGAGCCTAGATTTCCGGGTAGAAGTCGAAAAAGGCCTCGATGCTCAGCCGCAGTTGCGCCTCAATCTGCTCGCGGCTGCCCTCGAGCACATGCATCGTGACGTGCGCCTCGTTGCCGTTGCGCAGCGCAATGGGCGCGTCCCCTACCTTCGCTACTTCGTCCGCCGGAAGCAAACGCATTCCGTAAACCATTACCAGATCTGCCATTTCCCCATTCTGCGCTTCCGGCGGCCGTTTTGCTGTGCATAGCCTCAAAACCCGCGTATAAGCGGGCACGCCAGTATCGCCGCAATGCGCGCCGGGCAGTTACACTAAGGACTGCTCATGACTCCTGAAATCGAAACCCGCGACCTGGTCATTCTCGGCTCCGGATGCGCCGGCCTCACGGCTGCCATCTACGCCGGCCGTTCCAATCTCAAACCCCTGGTTTTCGAAGGCCACGAGCCTGGCGGCCAGCTTTCCATTACCACCCTGGTCGAAAACTTTCCCGGCTGGCCCGAAGGCATCCAGGGCCCGGAACTGATCGAGAACATGAAGAAGCAGGCCACGCGCTTCGGTGCCGAGCTGCGCATGGCTCACCTTGCCGCGGCCGAGTTTCCCACCGAACCCGGCCAGCCGATCAAGTTGAACCTGGGCGGGGAAATGATCCACACCCGCACCCTCATCATCGCCTCCGGTGCCTCCGCGCGCTGGCTCAACCTGCCTTCCGAGCAGGCGCTGATCGGCTACGGCGTCTCCTCCTGCGCCACCTGCGACGGCTTCTTCGCTTCCGGCAAGGATATCGCCGTCATCGGCGGCGGCGATTCCGCCATGGAGGAAGCGCTCTTCCTCACCCGCTTCGCCACCAAGGTCACGCTCATCAACCGCACGGAGCGGTTCCGCGCCTCGCCCATCATGCTCGAGCGCGCCAAACAGCACCCGCAGATCGAGTTCCGCTCTAACACCATCGTCGAGGAAGTGCTGGGCGTCGAAGAGAAAGACGTCAAGGGTTTGCGGCTCAAGAACACCTCCACCGGCGTTGAAGACGTGCTTCCGGTCTCGTTCATGTTCCTTGGCATCGGCCACATTCCCAACGCGCAGGCCTTCCGGGGCATGATGGACCTGGACGAAGACCACTACATCCTCGCCACCGATGACGTGCACTGCACCCGCGACGGCAAAATCATCCCCGGCGTTTTCTGCGCGGGCGACATCAAGGACCGCAAATATCGCCAGGCCATCACGGCAGCCGGATCCGGCTGCATGGCTGCCCTTGAGGTGGAGAAGTACCTCGAAGAGCAGGGCCGATAGTAGCCTTGTGCCACCAGCCGGAACTCGAGGCCGGCCAGGATCCCCGGGGAGGAGCGCCTTGGGGCAGACTTGCCGGAACCCGCCATGTTTCCGTGCGAAACTCCATCCAACCCATCCACGTCTAACTCGCTGAACCCCGCTCTATCGTCCTGTCCGCCGGAGTTTTCTTGCGCCTGATTTTTCCATTTGCTTTTGTCCTTACCCTCGCCGGTCCCGCCGCTCTCGCGCAGGATGCACCTTCGCAGCTTCCTGACGCCCCCTCGCAGATCCAGAGCCAGGCTGAAGACCATGCCCAGAGCCAACTTCAAAGCCCAGTACAGAGCCCAGCCCAGCCCCAGGTGCTCGTCGCCGGCAATACGGGTGTCTCTTCCTCCCTCCTTCCTGCCAGCCTCTACAGCTTCAGCCTCTACCCCGAGGACTCCGACGTGCTTCAGCAGCAGGACTCCGGCGCAGCCGAGGCGGCCAGGCAGTCGGATCCGCCGAAAAAGAAACCCAACCCGCTCATCGGGGACGACCTCGACGCCAACGGCAACCCGATCCCACTCAATCGCCGCCAGCCCAAGCGCATCCTGGGCATCCTGCCCAATTACCGTACGGTGTCGGCGGGCGCGGCGGTCCATCCGCCCGGCTGGAAGTACAATTTCTCCGTCGCCACCCGCCAGGCCTTTGACCCTTCGTCGTTCCTCTTCCTGGGCCTCACCAGCATCTCCGCCGAAGGGCTGAACTCGCACCCGGCCTTGCGCAAGGGCGTCCACGGCTTCTACTCCTACACCTGGCGCGGCCTGATCGACAAGACGGACGGCACCTATCTCTCGGCATTCGTGCTCGCCAGCGCGCTGCGCGAAGATACCCGCTACTACCCCCTTGGCGACGGTCACTCCATCTTCATTCGTTCGCTTTACGTCATCAGCCGCCAGGGTGTGGCGCGCGATTACACCGGCCATCAGGTGTTCAACATGGCTGGACTCGGCGGCAAGGTGCTCACCCAATACATTTCCCGCTTCTACTACCCCGCCGGAACCTCCGACCTCTCCGTGCTGGCCACCAAGTTCGCCTACTCGGCCATGCGCGACATCGGCTTTTCCTCTATCCGCGAGTTCTATCCGGATATTGCAGCCCATTACATCCGCAAGCACCGTGAAAAGGCCGCCCTTGACTCGCAGCGCGATGTCAACTCCGTATCCCCTGCCCCACCGCAGCAATTGCAGCCGCAACTCTAGACCAAATCAGCATCGGTATCCCTTCTTGTTGTCATTCCCGAAGCGAATCTGCGGTTGCCTCTCTCTCTGCCACGTGGAACGACTTCCTGGATCTGCAGGTCCTGACAAAAACCTGAGAATCCGTTGTAATCCACTTTGCAACTTCCTCGTCTTATCTCGCAGCACTCCCTCAGGCACAATTGCTCTGGTGAGTTGTCGGCGCAGCTCGCTATCCGGTCGAGCGGCCAAGTCCATTCCCGGGTGGCTCCCGGGAATGGACCTTTTTTTGGAATTTGTGGAACATGAAAAAAGGCGCCGGCCACCAGACAGTCAGAAGCCGCCGCATGATTTCAGGTCACCATACCAGGCAAACGTCATAAAAATGCTCGAGCCTACAAGCAGCAGCTCAGGCAAAAGCCGAGCACCCAACGCATTCCTCCTCAGTCGTCCTAGGATGCTTGGAAGAGTTCAACCAGGGTCACAGGTGTATTCTTGCTCTATGGCTACGCTTCAGATCTCCGACGAGTTGGACTTGCGTCTCCAGGCGGCAGCTCTCCGCCAGAGCTGCTCCGTTGAGGAAGTGATACAAGTGCTGCTCTACCGCTCCGCGGAAGAGGCGATCGTCGAACCGCTGTTTACGGAAGCTTTATCCGCCCGTATTAAGGAAAGCAGCGCCCAGGCTTCGCGCGGGGAAACAGTTTCGTCTGAAGCAGTGGACAAGATCTTCAACGACTTCTTTCGAAGTCTGGAAGCAAGGAAGAATGCGGCTTGAAGTCAAAGCGCTTCACTCTCTCTTCGTTTGCAAAGCAGGATTTTGCTGAAGTTGTATCCTACCTCGCCACCCTTCCTCCCGAGCCTGCTTACCGGATAGGGATGGGGTTAAGAAGCACACTCGAAATGCTGCACGATGATCCCCGCCATGGCCGACTTGAGAGCGAACTCTCATTGCTTTGCGGTCTTGAAGTAAGGAGTCGTCAGTCGGCACCGTACCGCGTCTACTATCAACTTCAGGGACGGATACCGCAAGTGATTGCCATCCTCCATGGTGCCCAGGATCAAGCTTCTATTCTCCAGTCGCGACTCACCTGATCAATCACATGCCTGACTCCATCGCCCAGAATCTCGCTCATCTAAACGCCGACATTGCCGATGCCTGCGCCCGGGCCGGCCGCAAGACGGATTCGGTTGCCCTCATGGCCGTGTCAAAAATGCACCCGGTCGAAGCGCTGCTCGAGGCTTACGCCGCCGGCCAGCGCCTCTTTGGCGAAAACCGCGTACAGGAGTGGCAGTCGAAACAGCCTGAAATCCAGTCGCTCCAAGGCCTGGAAGCTCACCTCATCGGCCCCTTGCAATCGAACAAGTCCACGCGCGCCGCCGAGCTCTTCCAGGCCGTCGATACGGTGGATTCGCTCCGCCTCGCCACTCGGCTCAACGATGCCGCCAAGGCACTCGGCAAGCAGCTTGCCATTCTCATCGAGGTGAAGCTCTCGCCCGAAGAGTCCAAGCACGGCCTGCAGCCGGAAGAACTCCCCGCGCTGCTCCAAGCCCTCGCGCCGCTCGAACACCTACGCGTCGAGGGCCTGATGACGGTCGCGCCCTGGCCCAGCGATCTCGCCCGCGCCGGCGAAGAAGCCCGCCCCTACTTTCGCCGGCTACGCGAGTTGCGCGACCAGTCCGCCGCCACGCATCCCACCGTCACCCAGCTTTCCATGGGCATGTCCAACGATTTCGCCGCCGCCATCGAAGAAGGCAGCACCTGCGTCCGCATCGGCACCGCCATCTTCGGCAAACGCGAGCCTGCCTCAGCCGCCTAGACCAGATTGGCGATCGATAAAGTACTCCTTTATTCTTGTTGTCACTCCCGCAGGAAATCTGCGGTTGCCTTTGCTGAACCGCAAAGCCGTACATCTCCGCCTGCAAACTCCACATCGGAACTAGAAAACGGAGAACGAAAGCCATGGCAGACTTTGACCACCTGAATCACCTCGCGGGCGACCCCGAGGCGCCCGACCTTCCCAAACACCCCCACGATCCCGATCACATCAACCCCAAAATTTCTTCCGATATCGCCTACTGGTCTCACCAGTTCAAGGTCACCGGTCCCATCCTCCACGAGGCCATCCGCATGCACGGAACCTCGGTCGAAAAAATCCGAAAGCACCTCGAAAGCAAGCACGACGTCAATCTGACCTAAAAATGAATGGGCTGGCACGGATGCCAGCCCATTCCACTTCACGTCCGCCTACTTCACGGCGTCTTCCACTTCCTGCCACTCGGCATCGTTCAGGGAAACATCCGCAGACTTCAGGTTCTCCTCCAGGTGCGCGACCGAGGACGTACCCGGAATTGGCAGGATGACCGGCGAGTGATGCAGCAGCCAAGCCAGCGACAGCTGACTCACCGTCACTCCATGCTTTTTGGCCAGCGAGTCGAGCTTCCCGCCCTCTTTCGCCAGTTCTCCGGCCGCGACCGGAAACCAGGGAATGAACGCGATCCCCTCTTTCGTACAGTAGTCAACGACATCTTCATGCGCGCGGTCGCCGATGTTGTACTTGTTCTGCACACTTACAATCTCGCAAACCTTGCGCGCCTGTTCGATCTCCGGAACCTTCACCTCGCTCAGCCCGATGTGCCGAATCTTACCCGCTTCCTGCATCGTCTTCATCGCGCCCAGACTTTCTTCCACCGGCGTCTTCGGGTCGATGCGGTGGAGTTGCCACAGGTCCAGGCAGTCTAATTTCAGGAAGCGGAGGCTCATCTCCACCTGCTGCGTCAGGTACTCGGCGCGACCCACGGGCAGCCATTTGCCCGGCCCCTGCCGCGTCAGCCCGCCCTTGGTCGCAATGACGACCCCCGCCTTGTAGGGCGAAAGTGCCTCACCGATCAACTGCTCGCTGACATCCGGGCCGTAAGCGTCGGCGGTATCGATAAAATCCACACCCAGTTCGACGGCGCGCCGCAGCACGGCCTTTGCCTTTTCAGGATCCTTCGGTCCGCCCCACACGCCTTCGCCCACAATCCGCATAGCCCCAAAGCCAAGCCGATTCACTTCCAGATCGCCACCAAGCCGAAACGTCTTTGTTGCCGTAACAGTCGCCATGGCTCAATAGATGCCAGGCCCGCAGCTTCCGTTACACTTTCCCCAGCGGGGTGTCACCATGCGAGTCGCCGAACCCAACCAGACCGTAGCCGAACTACTCTCCATGCTCGACGAGCACCTAATCACCGGCGACGCCGACCTGCGCGCGCTCCATGCCTTCCGCACGGTCCAGATCGTCAGCCCGCACTCCTTTCTCAACGCCTAAGCCTCGCCAAAGCATCGTCTCGCCCTCGCCAAGTATCCGCACTCGGTCGGCGACGCCCAGCCTGCGCGCCTCCGCCATCAACCGCACCGGCGGCTCCTCCATCGGCTCTCGGCCCAGCCGGAACGTCCCGAAATGCATCGGCACCATCACCGCGGCGCCCAGGTCCACAAAGCCCCGCAGCGCCTCCTCAGGCGATGTATGCACCCCGCGATAGCTGTCCGGCGAGTAGGCCCCAATCGGCAGCAGCGCCACCTCCGGCCTCAGCCTGCGCCCAATCTCCCGAAATCCATCGAAGTACGCCGTATCGCCCGAGTGGTACAGCCGATGCCCGCCGCCTTCGACCACATAGCCGCCAAACAGCCGGTGCGTATCGGTAAACAGCCGCGCACCCCAGTGCCGCGCCGGCGTCAGCGTCACCCGCAGGCCATTTACCGCCGTCGACTCCCAACAGCCCAGCGTCCTCACCTCGCGGAAGCCCAGGTCGCTCACCAGGTCCGCAACCCCGGTCGGCACCACCACCGTCGGAGCCTGGCCGGTCTGCCGCCGCGTCGCGCACACCACCCGCCGCAGCGTGGGTCGGTTCAGGTGATCCATATGCGCGTGCGTCAGCAGCACCACGTCTGTCGCGGGTAAGTCCGCCATCCGAATCCCCACCCGGCGCTGTCTTCGCAGCAGAATCAGCCGCTTCGCAAATACCGGATCCACCAGCACCCGCATGCCCGCCATCTGCAGCAAAAAGGAGGAGTGGCCCAGAAACATCACGCCCAGTTCACGCTTACCCGCACCTACCGGCACACCGGCCTGCCCTGCCATGGGCCGCGCGTGGCTTTCCCAAGCCAGCCGTGCTCCCTGCCCCAGTTTGGTCATCCAGAATGGCCGCCGGCCCCACAGATTCTTCATGCCTTTCAGATGCGCCAGGCCCCACACTCGACCCAAACCGCGGCTTCGGCATCTATCTGTAAACAAGCCATCAGGAGACACCACCAGCATGTCCTCCCAACCCGCCACTCTCCCCAAGGCCGCCCCGCAGAACGCAAAAGATCATCGCGACCCGCATCACCAGCACATCTGGGATACTGTCGCGCACTCACCCATTAAGAATCTGTGGAGCTTCCAGGGCGTCAGCCCCAAGATCGTCTTCAAGCGCACCTTTACCGCCTTCAACGACGACAACCTCGTCTCGCGCGCCGCCGAACTCGGCTACTACTTCCTCTTCGCGCTCTTCCCGACTCTGGTCTGCGCCTCGGCCATCGTCGGCATCGTCGCCCGGTCGGCGGCCGATGTCTACGTCAAGCTGCTCGAATACCTCGCCCTCATCGTCCCCAAAGACGCTCTCGCCCTCGTCCTCGACACCTTCAACCAGACCACCGCGCACTCCTCCGCCGGCAAAATCACCTTCGGCCTTGCCGCCGCCATCTGGTCCGCCTCGGTCGGTTTCTCGGCCATTCAGGATACCCTCAACATCGTCTACAAGGTCAAGGAGACCCGCCCCTACTGGAAGGCCCGCGGCTCCGCCATGCTGGTCACCGTGCTGCTGGCCCTGCTCATCACGCTCATCCTCACCTGCCTCCTCCTCGGCACCATCTCGTCGCATTTCATCCGCGACCTCATTCCCAACGCGCACATGGGCCTGGCCGCCGGCATCGCCGCGCACCTCATCTTCGACGTCCTCACCCTCGCGCTCCTCATCCTGCTCTTCGCCGTCATCTACTACTTCGCGCCGGACATCAAGAACAAGGTCTGGCGCTGGCTTACTCCAGGCGCCACCATCGGCATCGCCCTCTGGTTCCTCTCCTCGATCGCCCTGCGCGTCTACCTGCACTACTTCAACAGCTATTCGGTCACTTACGGATCGTTGGGCGCCGTCATCATCCTGCTCACCTGGTTCTACATCACAGGCCTCACGCTTCTACTAGGCGCCGAAATCAACTCCGAAATCGAAGCCGCCGTCGCCGAGTGCAAGCTCAAGGAAGCCGGCGTTCTCCCCACCAACGCCACCCCTGAACCCGCGAAGACGTAACGCGGCACAACTCCCAGGTACCCAAGATAGCTGCAAATACTCGCAACTATCTCGGGGCTTTTACGTTGCTCCGAATCAGCTTACCCGAAGCCATTCTCTTATGTGGCCTTCCGCATCTCCTGCAAACCCGCAAACAAAACCACAATCCGCTTGTTGAAGACCGGAAGATCCTGCGGTCCACGGCTTGTCACCAACCCTCGATCCTCCACCACCTCTTCATCCATCCACTCCGCGCCCGCGTTGCGAAGATCCGTTTTGAGCGAGGGCCACGAAGTCAGCCTCCGGCCCCGCACCACGCCCGCCTCGATCAAAATCCACGGCGCATGGCAAATGGCCGAAACCGGCCGGCCGCTTTCGAAAAACGACCGCACAAACTCGACCGCGGTTTCACTCTGCCGCAGATAGTCGGGGTTCATCACGCCGCCCGGCAGGTGCACTGCGTCGTAGTCCGCGCTGTGCGCCTTGGCAAGCGCCACATCTACCTTGAACGAGTCTCCCCACTTCACCGTGTTCCAGGCCTTGATTTTGCCGCTCGCCGGTGAGATCAGATCGACCTCCGCCCCCGCCTTGCGCAGCGCCTTCAACGGGCTGGTGAGTTCGATCTGTTCCACACCCTGCGTGGCCAGGATGGCAATACGCTTGCCTTTCAACGTCCGTTTGCGACCGAATAATCCCATAGCTTCCTCCTTATTGCTCCAGCGATTCATCGTCCAGGTCTATGCTGTCTTCCGTTCACTGCGGGCGCGTTCGTTGTTCCAATCGGTAAGCCCCACAACCGTGCCTTCCACCAGGGCGTTGCCTTCGAAGATCTTAGCCACGACCGTCCCCTCAAATCCAAACACTCGCGGAATGAGCCACGAGCCTGAGGCGAACCCCGCATCCATCTTGCCGTGAGTTTCAAACGACAACACCGGTTTCACTCCATACCGGTAGTCCGTCAGCAGCGATTGCACCAGCACGAAGCCGCCGGTGGCAAGCGCCGCAATTCCCCCGCGTTTGTTTGAGCGCAGGCTGCAGAAGCCCACGGTCAAAAAGAAAGCCGCATGCGCATAATCGATTATGCCGTGCGTCGCCGGGTTGATCACTTTCGGCAGTTTCGCTTGCACGGCGGATAGACCTTCATTCAACTCGGACATAATGTGATCCCTTCATCGGCCATAGGGAGGAAGAGCAAGGGCCGCGTTGCGCGCTTCCCCGCTCTCCTCGCCAGTTAACTTCATTTGCCACAGAACCAAGCCCCGGGACGACCTTTCATCCTCCGGCCGGGTTTGCTGTGCAAGCGCGTTCGTTGATGTGCCGGATCGGCCGCGCATCCTACGCACCGCACGCTTCGCCAGACCCGGAAGCTAGGATGCGTCTTCCAGCCAAAACGCAACCACGGGTGCTCACCGAACCAGGAACCGCGCCGACGCGAAACCGCCGTCCGGTAAACCCATGCTATCCTCCCGCATGACCATCCTTCAGCGGCTCACCCTGGCAGCCACGGCCCTCCTGTCCCTAACCCCCGCCTTCGCCCAAGCCCCACCCAGCAAGACCGAAGCCACCATGGCCGCCTCCATCCACCGAAACGCCCAAGCCAACGTAGCCTTCCTCCGCCAGCTCGTCGAAATCAACTCCGGCACCATGAACCTCCCCGGCGTCGAAGCCGTCGAAGCCCTCCTCAAGCCCCGCTTCGAAGCCCTCGGCTTTACCGTCCAGACCCTCGACGAATCGAAGGTCGGACGAGCCCCGCACCTCATCGCCACCCATCCCTGCCCCACCCCCAACGCCTGCGGCAAACGCATGCTCCTCATCGGCCATATGGACACCGTCTTCGACAAGGCCAGCCCCTTCCAGCACTGGACCGTCTCGCCCGACGGCAAAACAGCCGAGGGCCCGGGAAGCAACGACATGAAGGGCGGCCTCGTCATCCTGCTCGCCGCGCTCCAGGCCATGCAGGATGCCGGCGTCCTCAAGCAGACCGACATCACCGCCGTCCTCACCGGCGACGAAGAAGCCCACGGCACCCCCGCCAGCCTCTCCCGCGCAGACATGATCGACGCCGCCCACCACGCCGATGTCGCGCTCGAGTTCGAAGGCACCGCCCGCCAGAACGGCGTCTATTACGGCAGCATTTCGCGCCGCTCGGCCTCCGGCTGGAAGCTTGAAGTCACCGGCAAAACCGGCCACTCTTCCGGCATCTTCAACGCACAGGAAGGCGACGGCGCCATCTACGAGCTCGCCCGCATCCTCGACGAGTTCCGCCGCACGCTGCCCGAAAAGTACCTCACCTATAACGTCGGCACCATCGCCGGCGGATCCCGCGTCGAACCCGGCCCCGACGGCGCCCTCATCGTCAACGGCAAGTCCAACATCATCCCGCCCACCGCAGTCGCCATCGGCGACATGCGCACCATTTCCGACGAGCAGACCACCCGCACCCGCGCCAAAATGACCGACATCGTCGCCCATCACCTGCCGCAGACCGGCGCCACCATCACCTTCTCCGAGGGCTACCCCGCCATGGCTCCCACCGAAGCCAGCCGCGCCGTGCTCGCCACCCTCAACCAGGTCAACGCCACCCTCGGCTACCCCGCCATGCCCGAGCTCGACCCGCTCCTCCGTGGCGCCGGCGACATCGCCTTCGTCGGCTTCCTCCCCGGCCTCGCCGGCATCGGAGCCACAGGCGAAGGCGCCCACGCCCCCGGCGAAACCGTCGACCTCCCCAGCCAGATCATCAATGCCAAGCGCGACGCCCTCCTCATGTACCGCCTAAGTCAGCAGAAATAATCCACTTCAAGCAGCCCCGCACCACTCGCTCCAATCCTCCCTTGCTCCCTGTGGCCCCTATCTCCACCAGTTCGCCTACCTTGATCGTCTCCCGCGCGCAAGGCAGGTCGAGCATCAGCTCCGACTGAATCCCGACCGCGCGCACCGCCGGCGCTCGTCCATCTCTAACGTCCGGCGCCGGGAAGAATCGGGCATCCGTCTTCAGACTGGCCCCCGCTCCACCAGCGTGATCCTGTCCTCCTTCGCGATGTCCCAGCTTGCGTGCAACTCCCGCAACGAGCCATTCTCTTCCGCGATCAGCTCGCCTGCGGGCGGCACCACCAGACTCCCCAGCACCGCCATTCCACGGTCATCGGGCATCAGCAAGTGCACTCCATAATCCCGCCTGGAAACCCGAGCCGGCGGGAATGACCAGCCGTGCCAGGCTACCCCTCTGCCAAGCACGCAAACAGCAGCTTGCCATCGTTACCAACCCGCACCTCTTCTGCCGCCCAAGCCCACCCCTCGATCTCCTGCGGCTCGGCCAGTGTCGTCGCAAAAGCGCGAACGATCGTAATACACCTTGCCCTTCACCTTGAGGGCGAGGATCGAAGTCGTCCCAGGCAGGTCGGCCACGTCGAAGTCCGACTTGTCGGTTAGCGACCAGTGCACCTTCGTGCCCGCTGGCAGCTCGACGCCGGCAACAGTACGCGGCTCGTTCAGCCTCCCGCTTACCGCCTCCAATCGCTGCTTCCACCACCAGTCGCTCACCGGATCATAGGCAATCCTGAACAGGCCTGCCAGCACGAACAGCATCAGCACACCGCCCAGGCTCCAGCAAAGCCACCGGCTAACCCCTCGAAACCATTTGCCAAATACCGAAGACCAAGCGCGATCAGCAGAGTCACCGGCCAGAAGCCACCGGCAGAAACAACAGAACGAACCATATCGGAAGGCGAGGCACCATCATCGCAAGCACCCCGCAACCACGCCCGCCGGTCCCTCCGGCAACCGCACTTCGCCTTCCGCAGGCACCTCCACATACGTGCCAACAGCCAGCGTCGTTGCCTGGCAATGCAACTCCTCGAGCAGCCTTCCCCGCATCGTCGTCGCCTTCACCATCGGCCCCTCGTCCGTCGATCCCTGGCTCGGATAAAAGTCCGCCTCTGTATTCAGCTTCGCGCCACGTTCTACCAGCGGCGTCGTCGCCGGCACTTCATCCCTGCCCGTCACCTTCCAGGTTGCCTTCGCTTTCATCAGCGTACCGTTTGCTTTCGCCTCCACCACGCCCCCCGGAGGCACCGTAAGCCCCGTCCCCACCACGGCCATACCGCGATCGTCCGGCATCACGAACCGCATCTGGTAAGCCCGCCCCATAAACGTCCCCGCCGGCAGCCGCAGCCCAAACCACACCGTCTCCCGCGCCAGCGTGCACCCCTCCATCTTGCCCTCCTGCCCGACCGTCGCCTCCCCCACCCCGCACGCCCAGCCATCGAGCTCCCGCGGCTCCGCCAGCGTCACCCCATACGACCCCTGGTATCCCAGCGACTCATGATCGATCTCCCCCTGCACCAGCAACCCCGCCACCCGCGTCATCCCCTGCAACTTCGCCGTCAAAATCTCCGTCCGTTCCAGGTCCGCCCATTCCACATACGTGCCCGCCGGCAGCTCGATCCCCTCCACCATCCGCGCCGCCGCCAGCCTGCCGTTCATCTCCTTCAACCGGTGCTTGTACCACCAGCTGTCACTCGGCGGATGCACCGCGTAATACCCGCCCGCAACCAGCAGCACCAGCAGCATCCCGCCGCTCACCCCCCAGGCGGCCCACCGCCAGAACCCGCGCAGATACCAGCCCCCACAGACCAGCGCCATCGCCACCAGCAGCGTCACCGGCCAGAAGATCACCATGCCCAGCAGCGCCACCGCCCAAAAGGGAAAGTTCATCGGCCCCTACTTTGTCATCCCCTTTAGAATGTCATCCAGCCGGTCCGGTGTGCCGCTCACGCGCTCGAGCACCGGAAAGCGCTCGCCGCCATGCCAGTCCAGCTTGATTACCTTGAAGAAGCTGGTGTTTTCCACGATCAGCTCTATCGGGTCCTGCGTCGTCTTCGCATCACGAATGGCCGCCCGCAGCATCTCGACCGAATAAGCCCGACCGTTGACCGCGATAATCTTCATCCCCGGCCCGATGCCCGCCTTGTCGCTCAGCCCGGCGTGCAGCACATCGCCTACCGTCCCGCTCTGCCCCACATGCAGGCCCAGCGAGTACCAGAAATCTACCCCGCCCATCGCCGACCACCCGTTCTGCGTCTCCTGGTACGCCAGCCTGTAGCCGCCGTTGGTCACCCCGCCCAGCGGAGCGTCGGGCGTCAGCACCTCCAGCCGCTGCTGCAAAAACGCCGCCCAGTCGTTAGCCACCACGCCGTTCAGCCCGGCTACCACATCGTCAAACGTGTATGGCACCACCTTCGGCGCCGTGTTCCCGTCCAGCCCGTGGAAAGCCCCCAGAAAGTCGTTCAGGCTCTTCTTGCCGCTCGTCTTCATGCGAATCGTCGTATCCACATCGAGCCACAGCAGCTCGCCTTCTTCGTAAAAGTCCGTACCAAGCCGCCAATTGTCGAACGTCCCGCCTGTCTTGTACGTAATCTGCGCAGCCCGCGCCGTATCTTCCAGATCCCGCCAGGTCTTGCCGGGACGATTCCCATACTTCGCCGCGATTTCGGCCAGATGGTCGCGAAACTGTTCCGGCGTCCAGATGCCCGAGCGCGCCGCCAGCACATCACCCAGGTAATCCGTCAGGCCCTCGTACACCCAGAGCAGATCGCCCACCATCGGCACCTGGTAGTTCGGCGTCGCCAGCCCGGCCGGGCGGCGGTATTTGCCATTCCAGCTATGGGTAAACTCATGCGGCAGCAGGTCACCATCCTGCGTAAAAGTCTGGTCGTTGATAAACGTGGCCGGCGGAATCCGGTCGTCGGACGATTGGTGGTGCTCTAGCCCAAAGTGGTTCGTCTGGTCGCTCAGCGTCACCAGGAAGTGATACGCCGTAAAATGCCGGCTTTTATAGAGCGCGCCCGTTTCCCGCACCAGCTTCGAAAAGTTGTCGATATGCGCCTGCGAAATAGCCAAATCTTCCGGCCCATCTGCCGCCATATCCAGATAGTGCCGCGGCGTCACTTCCGGGGCCAGCGCCACCTCGCGAAAGAACTTGCCCGTCAGCACCGGAGAATCGATCAGTTGCTCGAGCGACACCGTCTTGAACCCCACCTGGCTGCCCGGCGCCGGGTTCCCCACGCCGGTCGGCTCAAGCGCCGTGCCATAGTGCCAGCCCTCCGGCATCGTGATGGAGGGTGTCATCATCACGTCCGCAACCTTCATCGTCGGCCCGCTGTACGGATAGAGCGCGACCGTATTCCAGCTCAGCACGGCCAGGTTCTCGCTCGTCGAGCCGCCTGCCGTAAACCCGCCGCTCGCCGCCGCCAGATAGTCCGTCTTTACCTCAAGCGACGTTACCCCCGCAGGCACGGTCAGGTGGTAGAGATACACCTCCACCGGGTCCCGCTCCCAGCGGATCGGCTGGCCATTGCCCGTGATGAAAAAGCCGGCCTGGTTGTCGATCGGCCCCGAAGGCATGTGCTCGCCCGGAATCCATTCCGGAAACGCCAGCGTAAGCGGGCCGGCCTGCACCGGAATCGTTTCCGTCGCATGCACGATCTTCTTCGGTGCATCGCGCAGATCCACACTGATCGCTATCGGCCCACCCTGCGCAGCTGCCATCCCGCCCACACAAGCCAACACCACCGGTACCAAGCAACGCCCTGTCCTCATTCCGTCAAACTCCTTTCTGGGAGTGTACGACGCCCGCACAACACGCCGCACCTTGCTAGACACTTCCCCAATTCCCAAGCAGTGCCCGTATCAGCTCACTAATTGAACCAAGGAGTTTTATGAAGCGCTTTATCGCTGCCGCCGTCGCGTTGTCCTGCACCTTCCTCGCCGCGCCCCATGCCGACGCCGTCGGCTCACTGGCCATTGATTCCAACCACGGCTCGCACTTCGGCTGGTCCATCAACCAGGCCGACGAAGACAGCGCCGACCGCGAGGCGCTCAATCATTGCACCGGCGAGTGCACCGTCGCGCTTCACTTCGAGCACACTTGCGCCGCCTACGCCGCCGACCAGGCCGAAGACAGCAAGATCTATGGTTGCTCCAGCGGCGCCAACGCCGACGACGCCAAGGCCAAAGCCATCGCAAAATGCGACGACCAGGGCGGAACCAGTTGCCCCGTCCGCGTCTGGGGCTGCGACAAGTAAATACCCCCCGGTGCTTCGGGGCCCGAGGGCGGAAACCCCCCAAAGGCCCGAACCCGCCGCGTCGCTCAAGCCCTGAGTTCCGCCCGTCCGCTACACTGGACGCCAACCATGAACCTCTACGCCGTCGTCCTAGCCCTCATCATCCTCACTCTGCTCGGCGTCTCTCTCGGCCGCGTCTCCAAAGTCAAAACCAAGGCCGATTACCTCGTCGCCGGACGTTCGCTGCCCGCCTTCGTCCTCATCTTCACGCTGCTCTCCAGCTGGATCGGCTCGGGCTCCCTCCTCGCCGGCGCCGAAAACGCCTACAAACACGGCTTTGCCGCGCTCTGGCAACCCGCCGGCGGATGGGCCGGGCTCGTCCTCATCTACTTCATCGCGCCGCGCGCCCGCAAGTTCGCCCAGTTCACTATTCCGGACCTGCTTGAAGCTCGCTATAACCAGACCGCACGCGTCCTCGGCGTCATCGCCGTCCTGTTCGCCTACACCGCTATCACCAGCTATCAGTTCATCGGCGGCGGCGACATCCTCCACCTCATCTTTCCCTCCGTCACCCCGCAGCACGGCCAGATCCTCATCGCCGCCTTCGTCATCGTCTTCACCGCCATTGCCGGCATGTCCTCGGTCGCCTACATGGATGTCGCTATCGGCCTGCTCGCCACCTTTACGCTGCTCGTCGCGCTGCCCATCCTGGCCCACATCGCCGGCGGCTGGAGCACGGTAACCTCCGTCCTGCCCGCCACCCACTTCCAGGTGCTCGGCGACTTCACCCCCATCCGTGCTCTCGAGCTCTTCCTTCCCACCTGTCTGCTCATGCTCGGCAATCAGTCCATGTACCAGAAGTTCTTCTCCGCCAAAACCGAAAAGGCCGCCACGCAAGCTGTCGTCGGCTGGTTCTTCGGCATCGTCGTGCTCGAAACCGTCATCGTCGCCCTGGCTGTCGTCGGCTCAGCCCTGTTCCGCACCGGCGAAGTCCACGACAAGCCCCGCGAAATCCTCGCCTACACCGCCCTCCACGGGCTCCCACATCTGCTCGGCGCCATCATGGTCGGCGCCATCTTTGCCAAGGTCATCTCGACGGCCAACAACTATCTCTTCTCCCCTGCCACCAACCTCATCAACGACGTCTTCGTCCGCTACATCAAGCCCGACGCCTCGAACAAATCCATCCTCCTCGTCAGCCGCCTCATGGTCGTCCTGCTTGGGCTTTGGTCACTGTGGCAGTCCTTGGGAACCAGCTCCGTGCTCGAAAAAGCCCTTTACGCCTACACCATCTACTCCGCCGCCCTCACCCCGGTCATCCTCGCCGCGTTCTTCTGGCGCCGCGCTACGGCTGCCGGAGCCGTCGCCTCCATCGCCGCCGGCACCCTCGTCACGGTCACCTGGGATTCATCGCTCCTCCACAACCATCTGCCCGCCGCCATCGCCAGCCGCGAGTCCATCCTGCCGGCCCTCATCGCCTCGCTCGCCTGCCTCTTCGTGGTCTCACTTGTCACCCCAAAGCCCACAGCGCAGCAGCTGGCCCCCTTCGCCTCCGAAGTTGCGTAAGCTACAAAACAGCCCGGCAAACAACAACTGCTCATACACCAGCTAAAAAATGAACCGGCCCAGCAGCTGCAGTTGACGCGCTCCATACACAATGTTCGAAGTGCTTGCCGGCGTCATAAATTGCGCTGACGTGGAAGGCAGTGGCCCCAGAGAACCAACACTGCCCGCTGCAAACTGCGCGGCAGTCGGTGCCGTGTAAGCCACCAGGTTCGTGTTCACCGAGAGGATATTGCGGTGGTTCGCCAGATTGAACGCCTCCGCCGCAAATTCGAGGTGATACCTCTCATGCACAATCGGGAACTCCCGCGAAAGCCGCGCATCCAGGTTGTGCAATCCGGGTCCCTTGAAGGCATTCCGGCGCGCAATGAAGTCCGGCACACGTGCGCTTGGCCCCGACGTAAACGCAGCGTTGCTCACGCCCGCATCCGTTGTCAGATTGCCCAGCGCTCCGCCCGTCAGAGCAGTGATGGAACCGGAAATCGTCCCTGTCACCGGCTCGCCGGACTGTGCCGTGTACGTCCCTGAAAGCAGCCATCCGTTTGTGGCATAAGCCAGGTATTTGTTCTCGATCGGCAGGCCTGACTTGCCGACCAGCGTCACGATCGTACGGCTACGAATATCCAGGTCTGACCGCGTGTACTCATCGTTGATGCCGGCACGGCCGGGCAGCCGGAAGGGGATCAGTGGTGCATCGGTTCCATTGAAGGTCCCATTGCCCCCGTAGGTCTGGCCATTGTCCAACGCCTTCGCCCAGGTGTAGTTCGCCAATACTTCCACCCCATGGCTTAGCGGCTTGCGCACTGTCACCACAAACGAGTTGTACCAGGAATCCAGAACCGAGAAGCCGGTCGCCACGGTACCCGTCGTCGTATACAGGCGATTCGTATAGATCGCCTGGTTGTAAACGCCGGAAGGATTTGTTGCTGTTGCCGATCCAGTCACATTCGCAAATGGATTCGTGTAGTTGTAGGTATGGTTCGTCGTCACCGAGTTCGGATCCACGTTGGTGTCGATGTAAACCGGCAGGTGCGTCGCCCGATTCCCTACATAGCCCACACTCAGGGTCGTCTTCAGCGGAAGTTCCTGCTCAACGGTAATGTCCGCCGACTGTGAAAGCGGGTTTGTAAAACTCGGATCGAGACCGCGAATGGTGATTGTTCCCGCAAGCTGCGGCGCAATCGGACCAGTAGAAACCGGAATGATAGCGCCCGTCACTGGATTCATCGGCGTCGGCCCTGGTGGCGGATAGATCGGCACTCCACCCGCAGGAGAGTACGCCTGATATGCCCCGTTGTTCTGGTACGCAACATTGCAGGTTACTCCCGCAGCGCAGGCCGCCGTGTTGTAAGCCTGGTTTGCCGTAGTCGCGCTCAGCGGCCCATATTGCTTCTGATACACGCCGTTTTCGCGCCGCTCCGTGTAATACGACGAATTCGAAATCTGCCCGTAGAAAATGCCGTATCCGCCACGAATCACCGTACCCGGCTGCGGGCTGTAGTTGAATCCGAAGCGCGGCTGAATCATGTGGAGATCCGGATTGATCTGTGACGTCGCGTTGAAGGCCACTGGGCTCGCCGTATTCGGCAGATCCGGTCCGGGAACGAGCTGTACGTCGTAGCGCAGCCCAAGCGAGAGCAAAAGCTTGGGAGTCGCACGATATGCGTCTTCCACAAAGAAATCCAGGTTCTGGTTCCAGAAGTCGTCCGCACCCACCCCCGTCAACTGGTCGACTGTCTGCGAGAAGGAGTTGTAGTGCCGCACCGCCCCTGAACCTGCCGCGCCGCCCGTTACCGCTGTCGGGTTTACACCCAGCGCATCCTGCACAAAGTTCGCGAAGTTGATTTCTGTCAGCGCATTCGAGTAGGAGAAGCTACCGTCGCCGCCAAACAGGTTCGCCACCTGCTCATGCACCAGGAACACATCGAAACCGGCCTTGATGCTGTGCTTGCCGAAGGTCGTCGAATAGATATCCGTGAACTGCGTCTTGTGCTCGTTCGGGAACGCCCCGCGTGGCAGAGCCGATGTCTCGCCGATCGAAGCCAGACCCGACAAGCTGTTGAATGGCCCACCCGTGTTCGTCGTGTCCGTCTCCAGATCCTGGCCATACTGGAAGTGCACCACGTTCGCCGACCGCGCCGAGAGCGCCGTCTCCGCATTGGCAATCAGGAGCTTCTCGTGGAAGTCCGCCGTGCCGTTGTTGCTGACGCCCCCATTCGAAACTGTTACCGATGTGTTGTACCCGTCTGGCTGCTTGAACCTCTGGTAAAGGTATTCCGCCGAAAGATGCGTCTTTGAATTCAACTGATAATCCAGCCGAGGAAAGAAGATATCCTGCGTCACATTGCGCTGAAACGCGCCCAGTTGCCCCTGCACGGCCGCGACTGCAAGCTGACAATTTTGCAGCGACACATTCGGAATTGTTGTTGGGAACAACACCTGCGTCTTCACCGGCACCGTAGTCGTGACGCCGCTAGCTGTCGTCGTCTGATTTATCGAGATCGTGTCCGCCACCTGCGTCGTACCGCCGTCGCAAAGATGAACAAGATTGGCCACGGTATTGGTCGCGCTATTGAACGTCGACGTGTACACGATCGGGTTCACCTTGCGAAACCCGTCATAGGTGAAGTGGAAGAACAGCTTGTCCTTGATGATCGGTCCGCCCACCGACACACCGAATTCATGCTGAACCTTAACCGGCTGCGAGAGGAAGATCGGGTTGCCCGACGTCTTACCCTGGTACTTGTTGAACGGATCGAGCGCATTGAAACCGGGCGTCCGATAGTACTCGTACGCATCGCCATGGAACTGGTTGCCGCCGCTCTTGGTAATGGCATTGATCACACCGCCCGCCGCGCCGCCAAGTTCCGCCGAGTAACCTGTCGCCGACGACTCAAACTGGCTGATCGCATCCACCGGGAACACATACGGCGCGCCAATCGAGCGTCCGCGCGCTTCGGAAAAAAACTGCTGGTTGTTGTTCGCGCCGTCCACGATGTTCTGGTTATAAACACCTGAAATGCCGCGATACCCAATCAAGCCGGTATTGCCATCAGGAATCACATTGGGCGTCAGCAGCACAAAGCTTTCGAACCGCCGGCTGTTCACCGGCACGTTCGAAACGATGTTCTGATCCACTACCTGCGATCCTTCCACCTTTTCGGTGTCGACCAGCGGTGCCTCGCTCGATACGGTGACTGTTGTCGTTACATCAGCCGCCGGCAGCGTTACGTCAATCGAGATCGGTGCGCCTACTGTGACAGGGATGTTCTTTTGATCCACCTTGGCAAACGAGCCGCCGCCGGCCTCGACTTCATACGTCCCAGGCTGCAAAAATTGCGCCGCATAGTGGCCTTCGGAGTCCGTCGTCAGCGTACGCCTGGCACCCGTCTGCATGTCCGTTACGACCACGGGTACGCCGGGTACGATGGCCCCGGTGGAGTCACGCACGATGCCGCCGATATTGCCCAGCGCTGCAGTTTGTGCCCCTGCCACACCCGCTGTAAGACAACCGACAACTCCCGCCGCCTTGCCAATCCTGCTCAATGCCCTGCGTCCTGCCCTCGAAGTCATGCAAATCTCCTCGCTCGGATACCCGGCTGGCGCCGGTTTGTGGAGCCCCCACACCCTGAAACACACTCCGCCGAGACAGTCGGGTGCGCCATTTCTGGGCTGAAGGAAGTAGGTTCTGTAACGCTACGGTCGCCCAGAACGACCTGCAAGTCAAGTAAATTGTTCGCACACCCGCCTCCTGCAGGGCCAGTTCCCCCGGTTAGCCGAGGGAACTCGACCCCTGCAGGCTCAGTGCAACTGCTCCGGGATCACCGCGAACTGGATCAGCACGTCAAACGGCACAATCTTCAACGTATTCTCGTGCGTCGCCTCCAGCACCACCGGGCACGCCGCGCCCGCACGCTGCGCCGCCAGCCACCTGGCCGCGCATACGCACCACTTATCGCCCGGCTTCAAGCCCGCAAAGCCGTACTGCGGCATGGGCGTCATCAGGTCGTTGCCCTGCTCGCGGCTTTTCTCCAGAAACTCGCGGCTCACCACGCAGCACACCGTATGGACCCCGAGGTCTTCCGGGCCCGTTTCGCAGCAGCCCGTTCGGTAGAACCCCGTCATCGGCTCGCAACCGCACACCGCCAGCGGCTGTCCCAGCACGTTCTTGCCGCGTTTTTCGCTTCCGGTTCCTACTGCCATTGTGTTCCTCTCCTATAATCCCTCAAGCCGTCGGCAGGCTGCTTCCCATTGCCGGAAAACTGTCAGCCGCAACCATCTGCATCCCGGCCAGCTTGCTCAGCGCAGCCCTTGCTTGCTGCCGTTCAAATTGAAGCGTGTTCTGCGTCAATCCACTGACAGTCCGAATCAGGTAGACGGCCGTTTCTCCGTCGGCAAACGACACCGTTATCTCCGCCGGCTTGTTTTGCGCACCTGCAAAACCTCCGGCGCCGGCCGAGAGCGTGTGCTCCCCGGCAGGCAGCGCAAATCCCGTAAAGCGCGGGCTCTTCAGTTGCGCCACCATCCTGCCGTCGACGCGCAGGTCGAACCCGAGCAGCGCGCCCCGCAAAGTGTCGCGATACACATACACCAAAGCTGTGCCGGGGGCCGGGCTCATGCCGAGCATGGCTGCACGCTGTGCAGAAGGGACGACCTTTACTTTGCGGTTTCCTTCAAGCATGTTAAGACCAAAGGAAACCAACAATCCCAGCAGGCCGCACAACAAATACGTCTGTATGCCGGAAATGCCGCGCATGCCTAAAAAGAAGGCAACGCTTCCTGCAACCACAAATGCGATGACGGTGCTGCGAATTGCCTTGAACAGCATCGAACCACCTCCGCAGCCGGCCTGGATGCGGGCTTACCTGCGCGCATGTTGCTATTTACTCGCCATCGCCATCTTCTGCTCGTATTCCGCATAGGGCCCTTTATGGTCCGTAATGTGGAAGTTCGCCGGGCCGCCTTCGAAGTGCCAGATCCTCGTTCCCGCTTCTTCGATCAGGTCCTGATCGTGCGTCACCAGGAACACCGTACCCTCATACTTCTGAATCGCCTGGTTCAACGCGTTGATGCTTTCGAGATCCAGGTGGTTCGTTGGCTCGTCGAGCACAAGCACGTTCGGCTTCTGCAGCATAATCTTGCAGAACAGCAGCCGCGCCGCCTCGCCGCCGCTTAGCGCATCGGTCTTCTTCAAGCCTTCTTCGCCGCGAAACAGCATCTGTCCCAGGATTCCGCGGATGTCTTCCTTGGTCGCCGCCGGGTCGAACTGGTGCAGCCAGTCGCTCGCCGTCATGCCCTTCTGGATGGAGCCCTTGTGGTCCTGCGCGAAGTAGCCGATCTGCGCCTCGTGCCCCCACTTCACGCTGCCGGAGTCGATCGAGACATCGGTTTCGTCCACACCCGGGCCATTGGCCAGCAGAGCCTTCAGCAGCGTCGTCTTGCCCTGCCCGTTGCGCCCCATCAGGATCACCTTGTCCCCGCGGTTTACACTGGCCGAAAAGTCGGCGATCACATGCTCGACCTTGCCGTCCTTCTGGGTATAGCTCTTGTTCACATGCTCGAATTCGAGCACATTCTTGCCGCTCGGTCGCAGCATGTCGAAGCGGATAAACGGCCGCGCGATGTTCGACCGCGCCAGTTCGCTGGTCGCCAGCCGTTCCACTTCCTTCTTGCGGCTGTTCACCTGGCTCGAACGCGTACCCGCGCTGAAGCGAGCAATGAAGTCGTTCAACTGCGCAATCTTCTTTTCCCGCTGCTCGTTCTGGCTTTCGATGCGGGTGCGAATCGACGTCTTCTGCAGCACCATATCGTCGTAGCCGCCGTTGTAGGTGATGATGGTCTCGTAATCGATGTCGGCAATGTGCGTGCACACCGCATTCAGAAAATGCCGGTCGTGCGAGATCGTAATCACCGTGCCCGAGTAGCGGATCAGAAAATCCTGCAGCCAGTGGATCGATTCGAGGTCGAGATAGTTCGTAGGCTCGTCGAGCAGCAACGCCTGCGGATCGCCAAACAGCGCCTGCGCCAGCAGCACACGAACCTTCTGCCCGCCCTGCAGCTCGCTCATCTTGCGCTCGTGCAGCTCGTCGGGAATGTCCAGCCCCTGCAGCAGCACCGCCGCGTTGGGCTCGGCCTCGTAGCCGTCTTCGTCGCCCACAATGCCTTCGAGTTCGCCCAGCCGTGACCCGTCTTCATCGGTCATCTCGGCCTTGTTGTAGATCTCTTCGCGCTCCTCAAGCGCCGCCCACAGGGCCTTGTTGCCCATAATCACGGTGTCGATCACGCGATAGGCGTCAAACTCGTACTGGTCCTGTTTCAGCACCCCGACCTTGCGGGGCCTGACCACATTGCCTTTTTGCGCGTCGATCTCGCCCGTCATCACCTTCATGAAGGTCGATTTACCCGCACCATTCGGCCCGGTCAGGCCGTATCGCCGGCCGCTGGTAAACGTCACCGAAACATCCTCGAAGAGTAGCTTCGAGCCATACCGCATCGTTACATTAGAAGTTGAAATCATGGCTTTGCTTCTAGTTTACAGCGAAAGCTGTCTCTTCATCTCAGGCGCTATAATCGCCCCAGCCCAACCCACCAGCGAGAACCCCGCCAGGCATGCAGCAAACCCCCGAGCCCATCCGCAAACCAGGCATTCTCGCCGCGCTCGCCCTGTTTGCCGCCGGCTTCCTGCTCATCGCTTTCCTGCTGCACCTCACCCTGCGCAACCCCCTCTACCTGCATGCCGATATGCGCAGCGAAAAGCTGGAAATGCTCGCCCGCCTGCAGGGTTCGGTCTTCTCAGCCGCTTTCGGTTCCTCGCATGTCCATAATGGATTTTCGCCCTCCGTCTTCGATCGCGAGCTCGCCCCCGACCTGCATACCCAGACCATCAACCTGGCCGTCGAAGGCGGTTCGCAGGCCGAGCAGCGCGCACTCGCGCTCGAGTTCGTCCATCACCTCGCCAACCCGCCCCACGGCGAATCCTGCATGGTGCTGCTCGAGCTCAACGCCGGCGCCAACTTCCTCAACGACTACCTCGTCCACCCCCGCACCATCGATATCTACGATTGGCGCACGGCGCGCTTTATCTCCACCCTTACCGCGCCCGGCATGCCCCTCACCCAGCGCGTCGGACGCACCGGCTACGCGCTCGCTGCCTCCGGCCTGCACTACATCAACCTGGGCATGCTTTCAAACCGCATCTTCGCCCCACCGCTCGACCAGAAAATCCTCGCCACGCAGCTCGCCGACGATCGGCGCGGCCAGGATGTCGAGGCCGGCGCGCCTATAGGCAATCACGAGCTCGACGACAAGATTGCGCGCCTCGCCAAATCCTCAAACCCCGTGTCCGAGCTCGTCACGCCGGGCAACACCGGCCTCGCCCAGGAGCTTGAAGCCGCCAGCCCCATCAAGCATCTCGCCTTCGTCTACTTCATCTACCCCAAGCTTGAAGACCTCTCCGGCCCGCTCGAATATCCCGACCAACTGACCTTGCCCGATACAGGACAGGCCATTCCCATCATCAATCTCGCCCGGCCCGACCTCTACCCCTGGCTCTACCAGCCCAAGTACTGGCACGACGAGGCCCACCTCAACGGCCAGGGCGCCGCTCTCATGTCCGCCATCTTCGCCGACCGCCTGAAAGCCTGGTATGCCCAGCACGGCGCGCCGCCCACCTGCGGAGGCCACTGATGCCACGTATTTGTCATCCCGAAGGGACCTGCTTCTGCCTGCCGCCCGCACCCTCTCCCGCGCGGCAAAAGGAACCGACGTTCCCTTTGTTGTCAGCCCGAAGGGACCTGCTTTCGCCTTCCTCTCTTAGCCTCTGTGGCTCCTTTTGTTTGTCATCCCGAAGGGATCTGCTTCTGCCTTCCACCCGCACCCTCTCCCCGCGCGACGGAACGAACCCTCGGCTCCCTTTGTTGTCATCCCGAAGGGATCTGCTTCTGTCTTCCGCTCTTAGCCTCTCCAATCTCCGCGGAGGCCTCTGAATGCTCTTTGTAGAACTCCGCTTCTTCATCTTCTTCGCCATCGTCCTCACCATCTACTGGTCGTTGCGCACCAACAATTTGCGCAAGTGGTTCATCCTTTTCGCCAGCTATTACTTTTACGGCTCATGGGATTACCGCTTCGCCATCATGCTCTGCGTTATCTCCGCCGCCGACTGGTACTTCGCCCTCTGCATCGAGCGCTCCGCCGACACCGACCGCGGCAAAATCATCCGCAAGCGCTTCGTCACCGCCTCGGTCGCGATGAACCTTGCGGTCCTCGCCACCTTCAAGTACTTCCACTTCTTCGTCGATAGCGCCATCGTGTTCGCCCAGTCGCTCAAGTTCCACCTCGATCAGCCCACGCTGCGCATCATCCTCCCCGTCGGCGTCAGCTTCTTCACCTTTCAGTCGCTTTCCTACACCATCGACGTCTACCGCAAGGAAATTCCCGCCGTCCACTCCCTGCGCGACTACCTGATGTTCTCGTCCTTCTTCCCGCAGCTGGTCGCCGGTCCCATCGTCCGGCCCAAATACTTCGTCCCGCAGATGGCCTCGCTACGCAGCGTCACCCTGCCCGACGTCCAGGCTGCCGCCTATCTGTTCCTGCTCGGCTACATTAAAAAGGTCTGCCTGGCGGATAACATTTCCCCCTTCGTCGACCAGGTCTTCAACCATCCCGCCGGCTACTCCGTCTTCTCCTCCATCAACGCCACCTGGCTCTACACCATCCAGATTTTCTGCGACTTCTCCGGCTACTCCGACATGGCCATCGCGGTCGCCGCGCTGCTCGGCTACAAGCTCGTGGTCAATTTCGACGCCCCCTATCTCGCCGTCTCCATCCAGGATTTCTGGCGCCGCTGGCACATCTCGCTTTCTACCTGGATCCGCGACTACATCTACATTTCGCTCGGCGGCAACCGCATGAAGTATCGCTGGCTGGTCCACCGCAACCTCATGATCACCATGCTCGCCGGCGGCCTGTGGCACGGTGCCGCCTGGACCTTCGTCGTCTGGGGCGGAGCCCACGGCGCCTGTCAGGTCGTCCACCAGGAGTTTCGCAAACGCTTCCCGCCCACCCCGCAGCAGGAGCCCTACCGCACCGCCATCAGCTGGTTTCTCACGCTCAACTTCGTCTGCCTCTGCTGGATCCTCTTCCGCAGCGCCACGTTCGGTACCGCCTGGCTCATGATCCGCCGCTACCTCCTGCTCGCCCCCGGCGGCCCCGACACCATCCCCCTGTGGCTCGCTCTCATCGGCCCTGCCTTACTTCTGTGCCAGCTCGCCATGCGGCGTTCGGACTTCGGCCCCCGCTTCGCCCGCCTCTCCCTGCCCCGCTTCGCCTTCGCCTACGGAGCCACCTGGGCCCTCGCCCTCGCCATGCTCCCCCTCGGCTACCGCCCCTTCATCTACTTCCAGTTCTAGAAAGTTCGTAGGCATAATCAGAAGGCCCTCGACGAAGCGGGTACTGAGCGATGAGGGCTTGTCATGCAAGAACCGAATCAGAGGTCCTCTTCACTTACTGAAGGCACGAATCCGAGTACGACCAACTTTGTTTACCGAGGCGTTCACGCCCGCCATCCGGCTTTGGCGGACGCAAAGCAGGGCAAAGTGTTCCCCGGAAATGCCTCCGGTTTGATGACCCCGGACGATCACAACTATCTCGATTTCTCCGCGGTCAGCCCCTACACCTCATGGACCCACTCCTTGTCGATCGCTGCAAGCTTTGCCCGTTCCCGCGGCGCAGGCGGTATCGTTCTGCGCATTCCTCTCGGCACACCAAACGCCGAAGACACCTGGTCCTGGGAGTTCTCTCCCGACACCTTCGGCGAGCAGGAAGTGCTGCTCAAAGGGTTTAGACTAGGCGTTGAGGTGATGCATGTTGACGCGTGGGCAAATTCTTGATTCCTTGGACGCTCAACCCTCCGAGCCGCGAATCAACCAACTCAGAGCATGGCTTGCCAGCGAAGAGACTCACTTGGCTTCCACAATCGATGCAAAGGTCGACGTATCCGAGGCGCAACGCCTTTGGAGCACTAGGTTGAAAAATACTGACATCACCGGAAAACACCTTGAAGGCGCTCGCGAACTACTGCACACCTTGCAGCGCCTGATGCCACAAAGCGAGCTGGAACAGTTTGCTTTCAAGAGCCCGGAACGTATCGGTATTTTCTTCCTGAGTTCAAGTCAGCAATTTGTCGGCGCGGTTCTCGTCAATCGCTAGCTGCAGCTTGGCGTAGCAGCCTGCATGTGGAATGCGGTCTGCGTCTCGCTTCTAGCCAATCCCGTTACCGCCCCGGCAGAAATCTCCCGTACGCCACCGGAAACACCCTCGCCAGCAAGGCCAGAAACACCGCGTCCTTCCCCACCACGATCCGCTTTTCCCGCCTCAGCAGACCCTTCAAAATCCTTGCAGCCGCATCCTCGGGGTCCAGCGTCAGCAGCTTTTCGCTCCGCTTCAGGCCCGCCGCATGCATCGCGGGGTCCAGCCACACACCCCTGTCCGACGATGTCGCAATCTTCGTCTTCACCCCACCCGGATGCACCACGCTCACCCCCACATCGCCACTCGCCAGCTCTCCCCGCAGCGCTTCCGAGAACCCCCGCAGCCCGAACTTCGCCGAACAGTAAGCCACATTTCCCGGCACCCCGATGATGCCGAAAATGCTCGATATGTTGACAATCTGTGCCGGCTTTGAAGCCCGCAGCTGCGGCAGAAACGCCCGGACCATGGCCACAGGCGCGCGAAAGTTGATTGCAATCACCCGATCGAACTGCCCGTCCGAAACATGCTCGAACCCGCCGCCCAGCGCGATTCCCGCATTGTTGATCAGCACGCACGCCGGCCCAAGGTCGTCCAGCACCTTCGCCGGCAACCCCGCAATGGCCGCCCGGTCAGTCAGGTCCACCGTGTAGGCCGTCACCTTCGCGCCACTAACCCGGGCCTTTTCCGCCGTCGCCGCCAACCCATCCGCATCCCGGTCGATCAAAGCCAGCGCCGCCCCCTGTTTCGCCAGCTGCCCCGCCAGCGCCGCCCCAATCCCGCTCGCCGCCCCGGTCAACACCACCACCCGATCCCGCAAAGCAAACACCAGCTACCTCCAAATCCACAACCCTCAACCCAAACACCAGCTGATTCTCGTCCCCCCACCCCGGCCTGTCAAACCACTCAGACCCATCCCATCCGCCCTGCTAACGGCCTGTGGAAAAATCCTGTCAAGCCCCACCCATGACAAAACCCGCGCCAGTCCTGCAAACAAAATTGGCATGTTCCCCCCGCGCACTTTAGTAAAATAGAACTACGGACAAACAAAAGAGACCTACGTGGACTGCCACGTGGATCTCCTTTGTTTTGAATATTTTACGAGCATCCCCAGATAACCCCAATCGTTTGAATATTTTACGAGCGCGATAGGGAGGGGGTTACCTACTGGCCCCGACGCGCCGGCCCGGAACGGCTGCTGCCCGGCCGTGAGTTCGGGCGAGCCGCGCTCCTGCCCCCGCTGAAGCCGCCGCCCCCACTGCGTCCGCCGCCGCCCGCGCCGCTGCGTCCGCGAGCACCGTTGCCGGCTCCGCGATATGGCGTCGTCGGCGTGTTCACCCGGTTTTCGGCCGAGGCGTCGCCCGTTTTCCACGAGCGCGTCTCCATCCCGAGCAGCGAATCCGCACCGGCCGTGCCTACATCGACCGGCTTGTTGCGCTCTTCCTTTTCCAGGTTCTTGTCGGCCTCGCGCCACTCGAACTTAATCTTCAGCTCGCGTTCCATCTTGCGCGCGTCCGAGCGTTCCTGCGGCATCACGAAGGTGGTGGCAACGCCCTTCTGGCCCGCACGGCCGGTGCGGCCGATGCGATGCACGAAGTCGTCCGAAGCGTTGGGCAGGTCGTAGTTCACCACATGCGCGATGTCCTTCACGTCGATACCGCGGGCGGCCACGTCGGTCGCCACCAGGATGCGGTGCCTGCCGCTCGAAAAGCCCTTGAGCGCCGCCGTGCGCTGCGACTGCGAGCGGTCGCCGTGGATCACATCGGAGTCATGGCCCAGCTTTTCCAGCTTCTTCGCAATGCGGTCGGCACCGTGCTTGGTGCGCGAAAACACCAGGAAGGTGCCTTCCTGCTCTTTCAGCATCCGGTCGAGCAGGCTCAGCTTCTGGTCCTGCATGACGGTATAGACCACCAACTCGACGCGATCGGAAGGCTTTGAGGTCGTGCCGATTTCGATGCGCACCGGCTTCTGCACATAGTCCCGCACAATCTCGGTAATGTTTGCGTCCAGCGTCGCGGAGTAGCACATCGTCTGCCGCGTCTTGGGCAGCGCACCCACGATGCGGCGGATGGCCGGCAGGAAGCCCATGTCGAGCATCCGGTCCACTTCATCCAGCACCAGCATCTCGACCGAATTCAGGTTCACCTGGCGGCGGCGCAGAAAGTCTTCCAGGCGGCCGGGCGTCGCAACCACAAGCCGCGGCCCGCGCCCCAACTGGTCGAGCTGCACGTTCTCGCTCAGCCCGCCGCACACCAGCACGGAGTCGGACTTCGCCTGCGGAGAGATTTTGCCGTAGGCCTCGAGCACCTGCATCGCCAGCTCTCTGGTTGGCAACAAGATCAACGATCTGATTGGCCCGCGCTTGCCCTTGCTCGAAGGTACCGAATTCGCGTCCATCCGCTCGATCATCGGAATGAGAAAGGAGAGTGTCTTGCCCGTGCCGGTCGAGGCGGTGGCCAGGATGTCGTGGCCTTCGAGCGCGGGCGGGATCGCCTTCGCCTGGACGGGTGTCGGCGTATTGAAGCCTGCAGCCGCAAGCCGCGATTTCAAGGAATCGGAAACGTTGAAGTCGGCAAAATGCACGTCCTTCAACATGGGAAGACCGGTGGCCGGATCGATCTGGATTTCGCTTTGCGCATTCGCCGAAGGGATGCGAGTGGCTTCGTGGGAGGTGTGGTTCTGGGCTTCGTTCATGGTCTGCTTCTGGGGTTCGAGCGTTGCAGAGGTCAATTTCTATCCTTCGGTCCGGTCGCACAGGCGTCGGAGCGTACGGTGAGGCGGAATGCGCACACATTGGCGGCATGTCCGAGGGCAGAGCCAGTCCGCTAAGGAAAGGCAAAGCCCGGCAAGGGATTCAGGTCAGCATTGCTTGTCGTTTGCACGCTTTGCGCTGCTGCTGCACGGCGAGGCAGGTCCGTTGACCAGTGCCTTCCAGCCAGAGCAAACCAGCGCGCCTTCATAGCTTCTGTAAGGAGAAACGGGCAGAAGAAGCGCGGGAAAGGCACGGATCGCAGTCTCTGGCCAGACCTCCTCAACCATAAAGCCGGCTCGGACGTCTTTGCCTGCGGTGCCTGCACGGAACTCAGTGCAGATTTAGATTAGCACGGACAAGCTATAGAAAGCAAAGCAGTCAGGGCCGCAGCAGCTTGCCGCTGCGAAACCCGTGCCGCCACACGGCCTGCGCCGCCCTCGTCAACTTGTTCACCAGCCGCAACCCTCGATACAAAACCCCGGCAAGCCACAAAGGCGAAGACGCCACCGGATAGATAAAACACCAGTATCGCCAGTTGCCGCGATACAGGGGCTCAAGCATCGCGCGGAAATCCTGGTCGGCCATCCCACGTTCGCGTCCGCGGCGCATTTCCATCACCTTGTCGAACATCCAGTAGCGCAGCACGCCGTTCATCAGCTTGCGCGCGAGCGCCGGTTCGGCAGCAAAATAGCGCCGCGCAATGACACGCAGCCGGACCCCGAATACCTCGCAGACACCCCAGCCGCCGGAGTTATAGCTGCGATAAAACAATAGCCGCTCCCACACAAACAGCACCCGGCAACGCTGGTGGATGACCGGAAAGAGCCAGCCCACCTGCAGCAGGTTGGTATCGTTCAGCTCTGTAATGGGGGGGTGCGGCGTGGCCAGCAGGCGATCCTTATTTACAATCGTCACGCTGATCAATCCGATCAACGCATTCACCTTTTCAAGAAAGTAGCCGCCATCGGTAACGATCTCGGCGAAGCGCCCCAGCCTGTCCTGCTCCATCGCCGGACGGACGTCGCCTGAAAAGCCTGTGGACGAAAGATACACCAGGTCGAAGTCCTCGCCCTGGAGGCAACGTACCAGCCTGCGCACCGTATCCGGCGCCAGCAGATCGTCGTCGCCCAGCACCCAGACGTATTTGCCGCGGGCCAGCTCCAGGCATTGCAGGAAGTTGGCGTCGGGTCCAATGTTCTCGGGATTGCGAAGGTATCGGCAGTTCAGCCCACGAGCCCTAAAGCCTGCCACCATGGCCTCGGTGTCGTCGGTGGATGCATTGTCGGAGACGATCAGCTCAGCCAGGGATTCGGCGGCAAGCTGTGGCACCAGACACTCGAGCAGCTCGGCAAGATAGAGGCTGCGATTGTAGGTTGGGATCGAGATCGAAAGCAGCGGTCGCGCGGCTTCAACGCCACGCGCCTCAGCCATGCCACAGCCTCCGGTACTTCAAGAACGTGTAGCTGCCCAGACCGAGTCCCACGGCCAAAGTCACTGCGCAATAGCCGCCCGTAATGCCCACCGGCCCATACGGCCGGCCCAGCAGATACACCAGCGGCGCCACCAGCGCCGCACCCAAAATAGAGTTGACCATGAACTTCTCCTGCTTATGCGCACGCAGGTACGTCGCCATGCCGAAGACCACGTTGTTCATCACCCCGGCAAGCAGAAACAGGCCGAAGGGCAGCGGCGCAAGCACCCGGTCTGCGGCTTTGCCGTGGTGCAGGCCAAGCCACACCACGCCGAGCCACACGCTCGCCGAGCCCAGCAGGCTGATAGCCGTCGATTGCGCCAGCGAGCGGAAGAAGACGCGGTCGAGCTCCCGAAACTCGCGCAGGGCGATCAACCTGCCGAACGGAGCGGCCTTGGTGTTCATCCAGGCTACCGAAACGGCCGAAAGGGCGCCCGCGATGCTGATCGCCATGCCCATGCGGCCTGCGACCACCGGCCCCCAGTTCGCGCTTTTGAACAAGACCGGCGTAAACAGTTGAAAGCTCAGGTATCCGCAAACCCAGCTCACGGCCACCCGCCACTGGAAGGGCCAGATCTCGGTTCGCCAGCCGATGTGCGCATCGCCCACCTGCATGCGCAGCAGAGGCAACAGCAGACCACGCCGTCGCCAGACCGCGTACATGCCCACCAGCGCCTGGCCGCCGATGATCATACCCGGCGCATACAGCCCGTGGTGCGTCACCAGCGCCGTCCAGCCTAGCAGCGAGCCGGCCACAGCCTGGCCAAACCGGCGCCGCGCCACCTCCGGCACATAGCCGCAGCCTTCCAGAAAGGAAAAAATCGGGTCTACCTGAAACGTAAACACGGTGGCCAACACCACGACAGACCACGGCAGAACCCACGCCACGCTCGCCTGCCCCGGCGCATGGGTACGAAAGAAGTAGCGCCCGGCCGGAACCAGAGTCACCAGCAGAAGCAGCGCACCGCAGCCATACCAGCGCACAGCCTTCTGCAGGATCGAAGCCAGCCGCGCATGCGGGCGCGCCGGCCCGCTGATGGCTCCATTGGGCGCAATGGCCAGGTGCGCGCACTCGTGGCTTGCCGTCTGCAGCACCACTACCGAGAAGCCCAGCTCGAAGATCATCTGCAGGGCGACCAGCGCATAGAAAAGATAGTAGTACCCCTGCTCTGCCGGAGAAAGAAAACGGGCAATCAGGAAGACGGTAAGCAGGCCTGCCAGCGAAGACCATCCGCGCGCCAGCACCGTAAACGCGATGGCGCGGTCGAGCCCGGTCGCTGTTGCCACGCGCCGCAAAAGCCGGGAAAAGCTTGATGATTGGCCCGGACGACCCGCCAAGCCGTCAGGCAGCACAGCCGGCGCCGCAAGTACCTCGCCATCGGCCAGCGTGCTTGCCTGGCTTGCTGAGAGAGCCACCTGCTCAAAAGAATCTGTCGGAGTGGCCATGCGCCTCAAGGAAGATCGCAATCGGCCGCGCAGGGCTGCACGAATGCCGTCGCTTCGATCATAACAGCCGGGTTACGTGCAAGAATGCGTAGGGATCAGTCGCTTCTGTTGTCATTTCGCAAGAATTTGCGGTTGCCTTTGCCTGTTCTCTACCAGTGGCTAGATGTGGCAGCTCACCATGCCGCGCTTTTCCAGATACTTCTGGTGGTACTCCTCCGCCTTCCAGAAGCTCGTCGATGGCGCCACCTGGGTCACAATCGGCTTGCGAAAGGTGCCGGACGCGTGCAGCTCGGCAATCTTCGCCTTTGCCGCCCTTGCCTGGGCTTCGCTGTGGGTAAAGATGACGCTGCGGTACTGCGTTCCCCAATCCGGCCCCTGGCGATTCAACTGGGTCGGATCGTGCAGCGTGAAGAAGGCATCGAGCAGATGTTCATACGCAAGGCGGGACGGATCGAACGTCACTTCCACAACCTCTGCGTGTCCCGTGCGATCGGTGCAGACCTCCTTGTACGTCGGGTGCTCCATCGCCCCGCCTTCGTAGCCGACTGCGGTATCCAGCACTCCGCTCATGTCAACGAATCTGGCTTCCACAGCCCAGAAACAACCCGCACCGAACGTCGCTTTCTCGATCGCCAAAACCGCACCCCTTTGCACCTCGTTGGATGCTCGAGACCGGAAAAGGTACCCGGCCGCTGCATCGGTGCGAAAAGCATTTTGCCGAGCCGCAGCAGCGTTCGTCAAGCGCCGAACGGCAACGTGGCTACGAGGTGCGTCCGCCCGTGCTGCGCGCGGACTGGCGAGCCTTGGGCTTCACCGGGGTCTTCAGCCTGGCGAACTCGGGCAGGTTCTTTTTCGGCTCTACCTTGCGGCCCTTAGCGGCCCGGTCGAGCGCCATCACCTCACCCAGCTTCAGCTCGCGGAATTCGCCCGGCGCGACATCCAGCCGCAGCGCGCCATAGCCGATACGG
The DNA here is from genome assembly GCA_964282835.1 of uncultured Granulicella sp. Lineage (GTDB taxonomy): Bacteria > Acidobacteriota > Terriglobia > Terriglobales > Acidobacteriaceae > Edaphobacter. The sequence continues at coordinate 1,144,217 of OZ196157.1, read as the reverse complement.
CGAATCTTTTCGACATGATGGCCGATCTCTTCAAACATCTTACGCAGCTGGCGGTTGCGGCCTTCGGTCAACGTCACCTCAAACCAGGGGTTGTCGCCGCCGCGTACCAGCTCCACCTTAGCCGGTGCCGTCAGGATGCGGTCGCGGCGGCCCGCACGCACTTCATCCAGGCGGCCGCGATCGATCATCAGCCCGCGGCGAATCTGCTCGAGACCCTCAGCCGGCGGCATGCCGCTGGTCTTGACCAGATAGGTTTTCTCGACGCCCGCCGCAGCCTTCGACAACGCGTTGGCGAGTGCGCCGTCGTTGGTCATCAGCAGCAGGCCTTCGCTCAGGTAATCCAGCCGGCCCACCGGATACAGCCGCACCTGATCGCCATGCGGGCCTGACTTGGTCTGCATCAACTGCATCACCGTCGGCCGGTGCTGCGGGTCGTCGAGCGTCGTCACATAGCCGCGCGGCTTGTTGAGCATGTAGTAACGCTGCTGCTCCTTACCCTGCAACAGCTTGCCATCCACGCGGATATGGTCGTGTTCAAGATCGGCCCGCGTACCGAGTTCGGTGACGGTGGTGCCATTCACCTGCACCCTGCCCTCGAGGATGATCTCCTCGGCCTTGCGGCGGCTGGCGATGCCGGCCTGAGCAAGGATTTTCTGCAGCCGCTCCCCGGCGGGCGCGGCTGCTTTGGCGGGTGCGGATTTGGCTGCAGGTTTGCTGGACTTGACGTTCATCCTTCGATTATCAAGCCTTACGCCGAATGCCGCTTAGTCGTGATCCTTCTTGTAGTCGTCGTTGGGCTCTGCACCGCGTGGATTGCGCAGGCCGGCCACCGCGATATCCGCTGCAGGCTCGAGCGGCTGATCCGGCAGAATCTCGTTGTCTCCCTCGGGCGTGGCGATCGAGGCGGGCTCGTGGTCGGCAGGCGAATCGGGTACAGGTCGAATGTTCATGGTCATCTGGCGCCTCTTTCTTGGTTCTGGATTGCGGCTTCGTCGGCGGATGGATCGTCGCCGGACGCGGAATAGTCGGGTGGCAGGCCCGACATGCGGCCATCGATGGCAGGCAGTTCGTCGTTCGGCCGGTTGCTGTCGTCCGCGTCTAGGCTGTCACTGTTGCCATCGGATTGCGGCTCGGTGGCATGTTTTTCTTCTTCCAGGTTCTCGTGCGTGACACGTTCTTCCGCATCCGGCGAGGTCGTTTCCTGGCTTTCATTGCGGGGCATATCGATTTCCTCCTGCTCGGCGAGTTCGCCGGCGAGCTTCTCAAATTCTTCGATGCTGGGAAGCTCGAAGACGTCCTTCAAACCGAAGCGCAGCAGGAAATCCTTTGTGGTCCTGTAAAGGATAGGCCGGCCGATAACCTGTTTGCGGCCGGCGGTGGTGATGAGCTTGCGGCCAATCAGCGAGCCGAGCACACCGCCTGAATCGACGCCGCGAATCTCGGAAATTTCCGGAGCGGTGACGGGCTGCTTGTAGGCGACGACCGCCAGGGTTTCAAGCGCCTGCAACGATAGCCGGAGCGCGGGCTTGAGACTTTTGATGAAGCCGCGTACGGCGTCGTGGTACTCGGGCTTGGTGGCCATGCGGAAGCCGCCGGCTACTTCGCGCACCTCAAGCCCGCGCTCGGAGGTGGCATAATCGGCGACGAGCTGTGCGACGATCTCGCGCAGATACTCGCGCAGCCTGCGTTCGCGTTCGCGCGCCTGGCGCTTTTCGGCCGCGTCGGCTTCAGTGGCACTGGCTATGGGAGACGGCTCCGTGGGGGCTTCCGGATCGGCTTCGGCGGGCTCGGCTTGGGCGGGCTCCGGATCGGTAGATGCGCCGGCAAGGTGCAGGCTGTGCTGGCGGGCGGCCAGCTCGTCGAGCTCGCGCTGCGCTTCTTCGCCCAGCAGCCCGGCCAATTGGACTAGCGTCACCGGCTCTTCGGACGCATAGATGACGGCTTCAATTTTTGCTTTCAGGCTCATAGGTAGTTCCGCACAGAATACCAATCGCGCTTATGTTGTGACGATAACCGGGTGAGAACGCTCCTCTTCACCTCAGGAGTTTGGCTCACGCCCGCGCCAGTCTCTTGTGCCTATATGATGAAGGCGTGCCGACGATCATCCGCTTTCGCAAGTGGGCGCATCATGATCTTTTCAGATGATCACCGGCCTGCACACGTTCACGCTATCGGTCCGGGAATGCGGGCCAGCTACTTCCTCTTATGCGATACAGGCGAAGTCGCGATTCGGCAGTCCCTTGACGTGCCGCCTGGTGAGGAGAGAGCGTTGACATACTTCATTCTTGATAACATCAAGCTGTTATGCCGAGCATGGGGGCAGATTCATGGTGACTGATAGAGATTACGAACTCGCTGAGGCTAACGGTAGAGAAAAGCTGCTGAAAGAGCCTCTTGCTGTTGCGGTACGCTACGACCGGGCCAGCCATCGCATCGCTATCGACCTGAACCGAGGGTATTCGATTCTGTTCTCGCCGGAGAGGGTGCAAGAGTTGCAGCACGCTTCTGATGAGGACCTTTCCGAGGTCGAGATTGATTTTCCGGGCTCCAGCATCTATTTTCCTCGGCTGGACGCCGGCTTGCTGGTCGAATCTGCGTTGACGGGCCGTTTCGGCAACGACCGCTGGGAAGCGGAGTGGGCTCGAAAGCACTCCGTGGACCAGGCCGCCTGAGCTACTGCCAGTCGTCACGAGCGGCTTGTGCATCTTCGAAAACGGAGTCGAAGCCCTCGGCTTTCTTGATCAGAATGTCGCCCATCAACGTGGGCTGATGCAGCAGCACGGCCTGCAGGCGAACGAGCTCCAGCATGGCCAGGAACATGCAGATGAGCGCGCGCTCCGTGTGCGTGTTGTGCAGCAGGCGGCGCAGGGAAACAGGCCGGTCTTCCATCAGCAGGCGGCGCTTGACGTAGTCGATCATCTGGGCAACGGTGACGGATTCTTCGTCGACGTTGAGCACGGGCCGGGTGCGCAGGCGTTCAAGAACGTCCTGGAAGACGCGCACGAGGTCGACAGTATCGGCAGCGATCTCGGCGTCCGCGCCGGCATCCTGCCTGAACTCGCGGATGCCGGGGTTCGACCAGGTGGCGTCTTCCACCTGCTGCTTCTGCGCGAGCATCTGGGCGGCGGCCTTAAAGCGCTCGTGTTCGAGCAGGCGCTCGACCAGCTCGCGCCGCGGGTCTTCCACATCGGTGCCGAGCAGGTCCGAGGGCTCGCGCGGCAGCAGCATGCGGCTCTTGATGTGGATAAGCAAAGACGCTGTGTAGACGAACTCGCCGGCCGCATCGACATCGGTGTTCTTCAGATGGTGGCAATACTCCAGGAACTGGGCGGTGATGCGGCCCATGGGGATGTCGTAGATATCCAGATTCTGCTTGCGGATGAGGTCGAGCAGAAGGTCCATGGGGCCGTCGTAAACCTGGCCGACGGTGATCGAAAAAGGCGAAAGTGAGGCTTCGTCGCGTGCGGGCGTGGGCTTTTTCGCCTCGGGCGCGGGCACAGGCTGCGGCCTGGGAATGAGGGCGAACGGCTCGGCGGCCGGTTGGGCTGGGACTGCCGCTTCGGCTTCGGTGGGCTCGGCCATCAGGCTGTACCTCCGGGCTGGCGGATTGCCTGGCGAGTCGACTGACGGAGCCCCATGACCTGGTTGACCTGCGCCATGGTCTCGCGCGCGCGTGCACGAGCCTTGTGGGCACCAGCTTCGAGGATCTGCTCGACCAGGGCGGGCTGCTGCGCGTAGAAGCGACGGCGCTCCTGGATGGGGGTCAGTTCGCGAACGACCCCATCGGCGAGCCATTGCTTGCACTCGATGCAGCCTATGCCGGCGGTGCGGCAGCCCTGGGCAGCGTTGGCCTGGGTGGCTTCGTCGGAGAAGACTTTGTGCAGGTCGAAGACGGGGCAGACTTCAGGATCGCCCGGGTCGGTACGGAGGACGCGGGCGGGGTCGGTGACCATGGTCTTGAGCTTGGCGCGCACGACCGGTTCGGGGTCGTCGAGATCGATGGTGTTGCCGTAGCTCTTGCTCATCTTGCGGCCGTCGGTGCCGGGCAGCTTGGGCGAAGGCGTGAGCAGCACTTCGGGCTCGGGCAGGATGGTGTGGGTGCCATAGGCGGAACGCAGCTTGGTTTGCGGGGCAGCGGCGATCAACTCGTGCGGGGTGAAGGTCTGCTTGTCGGGCTTGCCGGCGAGCTTACGTGCTTTGGTCTTGACGGCTTCGAGTTCCCACGGCGCGGCGTCGGCAGCCATGTAGAAATCGCCCGGATACAGCTGGTTGAAGCGGCGGGCGATCTCGCGGGTGAGCTCGACATGCGACGCCTGGTCGAGGCCAACGGGCACAAAGTGCGGCTGGTAGACGAGGATATCGGCCGATTGCAGCAGCGGGTAGCCAAGAAAGCCGTAGGTGGCGAGGTCCTTTTCGCGCAGCTGCTCCTGCTGGTCCTTATATGTGGGCACGCGCTCGAGCCAGCTGAGCGGGGTGAACATGCCGAGCAGCGTGTTGAGGCGATCATGCTCCTGGACGTCGCTCTGGACGAAAAGCGTAGCGACCTCGGGATCGAGCCCGGCGGCGAGAAAGTCGAGCGCGACTTCGCGGATGTCGGTCTGCAAGACGCTGAGGTCGGCGTAGTTGGTGGTGAGAGCGTGAAGGTCGGCGATGAAGAAATAGCAGTCGTACTGATGCTGGAGCTTGACCCAGTTGAAGAGGGCGCCCATGTAATTGCCGAGATGCAGCTTGCCGGTGGGACGCATGCCGCTGAGGACGCGCTTGCGCTCGGGTTGAAAGGTAGGCTGGTCGCTCATAGGTGCTCCAGCATGGCATCGAAGACGTGGCGGAGAGGCGGATAGAAGATAGGCAGGATGAGGCGCATGGCGATGAAGAAGAGGAACAGGCTGCCGAGGATGCCGAGGCGATCGTAAGCCTGCTCGATGTTGTAGGGCAGGAAATACTTGATGATGCGGCTGCCATCGAGCGGAGGCACCGGGATGAGGTTGAAGACGAACAGCAGGATGTTGGTGACGACGCCGTAGTAGAGCAGGAGCGCAACGGGAAAGAGACGCGGCAGCTGGGTGGTGTCGACGGTAAAGCCTGAGGCGAGGTCCTTGGCGGAGAGGACGGCCGCAGGGCCGATTCCGGGAAGGTGCTTGAAGAGGACGAGCAGGATAAGGGCGACGAGGGCCATGGCAAGGTTGCTGGCCGGGCCGGCGAGGGTGGTGAGGATGTCGTCGCGTTTAACCTTGCGGAAGTTGCGCAGGGTGACCGGGCAGGGCCTGGCCCAGCCGATGAGCGCGCCGCCAAAGTAGAGGCTGAGGGCCGGGATGACGATGGAGCCCCACGGGTCGATATGTTTGGCGGGGTTGAGGGTGACGCGGCCGAGCATGTAAGCCGTGGGGTCGCCGAGTCGGAAGGCGGCGTAAGCGTGGGCTGCCTCGTGGACGGAAAAGGCGAAGATGAGGACGACGACCTGGAAGACGAGGTCGATGATCTGAACGGGCGTCATCGGGTTTCCTCGGGTGTGGCTTCGATGAGGGCCTGGAGCGACTGCTTGTGTTTGGGCTTGATGGCGGCCTTCTGTTTGGGGTCTGGGATGACCTTACCGGTAGGCACGATGCCGACGCGTGCGCGGGCATTGGCCTTGACGGCTTTGACGATCGAGAACACTCTTTTCTTTGCCTTCTTCATCGCGTCCTGCGCTGCTCCATGGGGGCGTGCTCGAGTTTGGGAACCCTTCTGGCAACCTATCTCAGTATGCAATACTCTTTGTTCTAGAGTAGTTTGCAGGGGGCCCTGAATGGAAGAACGCGACTTTTTCGACGAACGGCCAGAGACGCGGACCCATACGATGACTTGTCCGCACTGCGGGCAGCAGGGCGAATACCAGTTGGGCTGGCTGGTGCGGCGCAAAAAGGCACAATTGGGCCGCGGGGCCGATGAGCGGGACCGGGCGCGCTTCGCAAAGGCCCAGAGCTACATGGTGCGGCGGGATGATCTGGTGGGGTGCAAGAACATCCGATGCCGGAAACGGTTCGATGTGGCGGGAATTCAGTCGGTGGCGTTTCTGTAGGTGCCTTCACTCTCCGGAGCTGTAAAGCGTCTCTGCGCGTAAATGGAACGGAAGGCAAAAGCCACCGCAGATTCCTTCGCAATGACAACAAGACGGCGTGAGTCGCGGTCCATTCCATCCGGGAATGGCAACACGAAATTGTGGGTCCATTGTCAACGTCTCCGTTGAGGCAGTCCAGAGATCGCTTAGCTTCCTTGAGACGCTCCAACGCCACAGCAGACTGTGCTATACCAAACCATGCGCCTCAGCCTTGCCGCCCTCCTGCTGCTCGCCCCTGCCGCCTTTTCTCAGGCTCCCCAGACTCTCCTCGCCACCCCGCAAACGGTCGTCTGGGGCAATTACAACGGGGCCGCCAAGCCCGCGCTCACCATCCACTCCGGCGACACCGTCACTATCCAGACCCTTAGCACCTGCGGTCCGCGCCAGCGGCTTGAGGCCGCGGGCGTTGCTCCCGCCGACATCCCCAAGTACGTCGACGATATCTACGGTAACTTCCCGGCAGACCAGAAAGGTCCCGGCGGCCACATCCTCACGGGGCCTGTCGCCATCGACACGGCCGGCCCCGGCGATGTGCTCGAAGTCCGCATTCAGAAAATTTCCGTCGACGTACCCTGGGCCTGCAACTCCTTCGGGGCCGGCCGCGGCTTCCTGCCCGACGACTTTCCTTATTCGCGCACTAAAATCATCCCGCTCGACCGCACCCGTATGCTCGGCCACTTCGCGCCCGGCGTCGACATTCCGCTACACCCCTTCTTCGGGTCCATGGGGATTGCGGCGTCGCCCGGAGGTAAAACCGACTCCGCCCCACCCTGGTTCAACGCCGGCAACATGGATAATAAGGACCTGGTCGCCGGCACCACCCTCTTCATTCCCGTCAACAGCCCCGGCGCCAACTTCGAGGTCGGCGACGGCCACGCCGGCCAGGGTAACGGTGAGGTCGACATCACTGCCATGGAAACGCAGCTGACCGGCACCTTTCAGTTTATCGTCCACAAAGGTGCCGGGCTGGACGCCGCCAACCGCCTGCTCTGGCCGCGCGCCGAAACTCCCACCCAGTACATCGCCATGGGCTTTCAGGAAGATCTTCGGCGCGCCACTGAAATGGCGGTCCGCAACATGATCGACTTCCTCTCGAACCCCACCATGAGTCCCCTTCATCCGCCGCTTTCCCGCGCTGACGCCTACTCGCTCGTTTCGGTCGCCTGCGACGTCGACATCACCCAACTGGTCGACCTGCCCCGCGTGGGCGCGCACGTCCTCTGTCCGAAATCCATGTTCTCTGGCAAATAGCACGCAGGCAAATGTGCGGTGACAGCCTACCGCAACCATTCTCACGGGCTTGTGTCTAATAGAAGGAGCCCGGACCTGAACCAAGGCCGTCACTCGAATCCTCCATCCGCGCAATCCGGGGCACGTTGCTTCTCCCGGCCAAGCGAAGGATCGGCGGCAAGGCAGACTCTTATGCGCTTCGCCCCTCTTACTCTCGTCACGATTTCTGCCGTCCTCGCAGGCGCAGCGGCCTCTGCCCAGAATCAGTATCCGCAACCCTACAATAGCAACGACCCCCAGAATTACAGCGCACCGGCCAGTCAGTCCTATCAGCAGGGCTACCCGCAGCAGCAGGTACAGGTCCAGCCCTACGCCCAGCAGCAGCCACACGCGCAGCAGGGCTACCCGCAACAGCAGCAGCCCTACGCGCCGCAGCAGCCTTATGCCCAGCAGGGCTACCCCCAGCAGCAGCCTTATCAGCAGCAACAAGGCTACTCACAGCAGCAGCAGGTTTACCCGCAGCAAGGGGATGACCAGAATTATCAGCAGGGCGAACAAGCTCTCCAGGAGCAGGTTGAGCAGGCACCGCCGCCGCTCGAAAGCTACGATCAGCCCGCGGCGCCTGGTGAAGGCTACGAGTGGGAGCCCGGCTATTGGTCGTACGGTCCTGACGGCTATCAGTGGGTCGATGGGCAATGGGCGCAACCTCCTTACGTCGGTGCGCTTTGGACGCCGCCCTACTGGGATTACGGAGGAGGCTTCTACTCCTTCTATCCCGGCTACTGGGGCAACTCGGTCGGCTTTTACGGCGGCATCAATTATGGCTTCGGATACTTCGGCACCGGCTTCTACGGCGGATACTGGAATGGCGGCCACTTCTTCTACAACCGCGCCTACTGGAACGTCGGCGGCTATGGACGCTTCGGCTACAGCCAGCGCTTCAACAACTTCGGCGGGGGCCGTCCGGGAGGCCTCAGCTATACCTCCATCAGCCGCGGCCAGGCACTAAGCTATCGCGGCGGTGTGGGAGGCGGCGTGAATGGGCGCGGGTTTGCGGGACAGGGCTTCAACCGCGGCGGCGTTCCGGCCGGGCGTCAGGGCTATGCTGGCGGGCAGGGCTATAGCGGCAATGTGCGCGGCCAGAGTTTTGCCGGCCAGAGCCAGGGCTATCGCGGCGGTGCCAACCAGGGCTACGCCAACCAGCCACACGCCAACTACAGTGGCGCGCAACCCGCCCAGCATTACGCCGCACCGCAAGGTTATAGCCGCACCTCAGCACCCAGTGGCGGAGGCTATTCACACGCTTCCGCCCCCAGTGGCGGCGGTGGTTCTCACGGCGGCGGTGGCGGAAGCCACGGCGGCGGCGGACACCGCTAATCCAGAAGCGCCTCGCAACCACGAGGCGCTTTTGCTTTATTGTCATTCCCGAAGGGAATCTGCTTCTGTTCTGGCCTTGCCTGTTCCGGGCACTCAACGCTACCCTTTCAGAGACCCGCCAGTTCCACACACATGCCCGCAATTCGCTCCACCGCCCCAGGCCTGGCCAGCTTGCGCGCCTCACCGGCCATCGCGGACAGCCCCGCCTGGTCCTTCAGCAGCCCGACCAGCCGCACGAGTAGAGTCTCCGCGGTAACCTCTGCCTGCAACATCATGGCCGCCGCGCCGGCATGCGCAAACACCTCCGCATTCTTCCTCTGGTGGTCGTCCGCCGCTGTAGGCAGAGGCACCAGCAGCGATGGCCTGCCTGCCGCCGCCAGTTCCGCCACCGTGCTTCCCGCACGCGCCAGCACCAGGTCTGCCTGCTCGTATTGCGCCGGCATATCGTCGAAGAACGCCCGAACCTCCCACCGCGCCGGGTCCGCCCCGCTGGCCAGGTAAGCAGCCGTCGTAGCCTCGAGCGCCGCGGGTCCCGCCTGATGCATGATCGTCAGTCCTGGCACAGCCTCCAGCAATTCCACCACGATCCGCGGCATCGTCTCGTTGAAGATCCTCGCCCCCTGGCTTCCAGCCGTAATCAGCAGCCGCGGCGGCGCGCCGGCAGCTTTCGGCCGCACCTCAAAGATCGCCTGCCGCACCGGCACGCCGGTCACCGTAGCGTGGCGAAAGTACTTGGTCGTCACGGCAAAACTTACCGCCGCCGCGCTCACATACTTGCCGATCACCCGGTTCACCAGTCCCGGCACCGCGTTCGGCTCGTAAGCCAGTGTGGGGATGCGCAGCAGCAGCGCCGCCAGCATCCCCGGCCCGCTCGCATAGCCCCCCACCCCCACCACCACCTGCGGCCGAAAGGTGCGCAGCAGACGCACACAACGAGCCACACCAAGCGGCAGTTCCGCCAGGGTCCGCGCCCGCATGATCGCCGAAACATTCGCCAGCTGTCCTACGCGCACCAGCTCCAGCGGAAATCCTGCCGCAGGCACCAGCTTCGTCTCCAGCCCACGCGCGGTGCCCAGCAGCCGCACCTCGGCCCCATGCGCATCGCGTAGTTCCCGCGCAATCGCCAGCGCCGGAATCACATGCCCGCCTGTCCCCCCACCGGCGATCAAAACCCGCAACACCCTAGTCGATCTCACGCGTAATGTTCAGCAGCACACCCATGCCGGCCAGCGTGAAGAAGAGCGACGTACCCCCAAACGAGATAAACGGCAGCGTAATACCCTTGGTCGGCACCAGCGCCAGCGCCACGCTGATGTTGAAGAACGCCTGGATCAGGATCGCCGACGTAAGCCCAAACGCCAGAAACCGCGCAAACGGGTCGGTCGAGAGAAACGCCGCCCGCATCCCCCGGTAGCCGAACATCACAAAAAGCGCCACCAGCCCGAGCGCGCCCACCAGCCCAAGCTCTTCGCTGATGTTGGCAAAGATAAAGTCGGTCCACGCCTCGGGCAGAAAAAACAGCTTCTGCACGCCTTCCATCAGCCCTTTGCCGGCAAGGCCGCCCGTCCCCACCGCAATCAGCGACTGCATGATGTGGAATCCCTTGCCCAGCGGATCGGCCTCCGGGTTCATGTACGTCATCATGCGCGCCCGCCGCCACGGCACAAGAAACAGCATGTAGTACATCACGGGGCTCGCCGCCACACAGGCCAGGCCGATCCACTTCATCTGTAGCCCGGCCAGGTAGAGCATCAGCACGGTCACGCCCGCGCACACCATGGCCGTACCCAGGTCCGGCTCCTTTAGAATGAGCCCAATAAACACCAACGGAGGCAGCGCCGCGCGCAGCACGGTTCCCTTCCAGTCGTCCATTTTGCCGATGCGCGTCTGCAGAAAATACGCCAGGAACAGCACCACCATGGGCTTGGCGAGCTCCGAAGGCTGGAACGTGAACGGCCCCATCTTGAACCAGCGATGGGTATGGTTCAGCGCGTGCATGGCAAACACGCTCACCAGAAACAGCGTCGTCACAGCCATTGCCGGGAAGACCACCTTGGGGCTGTTATAGCGCCGGTAGTCCACCCGCATCAGCGAAATCATCGCAAACAGCCCGGCCAGTGCGAACCCAAGCTCCTTCACCACAAAGTAGTAAGGGCTTCCATATTGCGACTCCGCCACCACCGCCGACGCCGAAAACACCATCGCCAGCCCAAACAGCACAAGCAACAGCACCACCCCGAACAGCCATTTATCGACGCCGACCCGCTTAGCCATGCTCTCTCAACCCCATCACCAGATCCCGAAACACACGCCCGCGCTGCTCGTAATTCTCAAACTGGTCAAAGCTCGAGCACGCCGGCGCAAGCAGCACCACGTCTCCCGCCTTCGCCTCGGCAGCCGCACTTCGCACAGCATTTTGCAAGGTCCCGGACTTCACCATCTTCACGACTCCAGCCAGTTGCCGCGCAATCTTTTCCTCCGCCGTACCTATCAGGTAAACAGCCGCGACTCGTTCGCGCAGCAACGGCGCAAGCTGCGTGTAGTCGGAATCCTTGTCCTTCCCACCCAGGATCAGGTGGACGCCGCCCGCAAACGAAACCACCGCCTTCATGGTCGCGTCCACGTTGGTGGCCTTCGAATCGTTGTAGAACTCCACCCCACCGAGTGTCCGCACCCACTCCAGCCGATGCTCGACCGCCTTGAAACTCGCCACCGTCGCCCGAATAGACTCTGCCTCGATACCCGCCAGGCGCGCCGCGCACACAGCCGCCAGCACGTTCTCTATATTATGTGCGCCCTTCAGCGGGATTTCCGCGAGCGGCAACACCGGCTCCGGCCTGCCGCCTTCCCTGCCCAGAAAGAACACCGACTCACCGTGCACAAAGGCTCCCTGCTTGATCTGCCGCGCGCCGCTGAACCAGTAGATCTGCGCCGCCGTTTTGGACGCCACCATCTGGGCGGCTTTGTCCTCGGCGTTCAGGACCAGGAAGTCCTCGGCCGTCTGCCGCGCCGTAATCTTCGCCTTGGCTGCCGCGTAGCGCGCAAACGTCTTGTGCCGATCAAGGTGGTCCGGCGTGATATTCAGCACCATCGCGATGTTCGGCCGAAAATCTTCGACCGTCTCCAGCTGAAAGCTCGAAACCTCCAGCACACTCCAAACGTCGCTACCTTCCTCTTGGTTTCCATTCCGCAGCGAAGCGGAGGAAACTGCTGTTCCCCCCGCAGCCAGTTCCTCACTCCGCTCCACCAGCTCAATCACCGGCAGCCCAATATTCCCGCCCACCAGCGTCGGCAGCCCGGCATCGGCAAAGATTTTCCCCACCAGCGTCGTCGTCGTGGTCTTGCCGTTTGAACCTGTAATTGCCACCACCTTGCCGGCTAGGAACCGGCTCGCCAGCTCGAGCTCGCCAATTACCGGCAATCCCAGCGCCAGGGCAAGCGCCAATTCCGGTGTGTCCAGCGGCACCCCGGGCGAAACCACAATCAGGTCCTGCCGACGAAACGTCAGCAATCCGTGTCCACCCGACTCCACCATCACGCCCGCTTCGAGCAGCGCCGGAATCTGCGACGCCAGTTCCTTCGCGCTCCGGGAATCGGAAACCGTCACCCGCGCCCCACGTTGCTTCAGAAACAGCGCCGCCGCCATTCCCGACTTGCCCAGACCCACCACCAGCACACGCCTGTTCTTCAATTCCATGCGTCCAGCCTATGGCAAATTCACGATGCATGTAAAAGCTGGAGCAAACCAGCTTGGCCGCCAACCTCTAAGGGGAGCCAGGTGTAAACTCACACACAGCGCGGAAGTGGCGAAATTGGCAGACGCACCAGACTTAGGATCTGGCGGGGTAACCTGTAGGGGTTCAAGTCCCCTCTTCCGCACCATACTCGATTCCAGACGGACGACCCTCATGAGCCAGGACAAAGATCCAGAAATTCGCATCAACCAGACCGAAGCCTACCGCGAGTCCTACGCCAACTCGGTGCAGGTACGCATGTCCGTCTGGGACTTCCAGCTCAACTTCGGCACCATGCAGCAAAGCGGAAACGAGCTTACCCTGAGCAACTTCCAGGGCATCTACCTGAGCCCGCAGCAGGCCAAGGCACTTTCGAGCGTGCTCGCCCACAACGTCGCCCAGTACGAATCCGCCTTCGGCAAGATCGCGCTGGAGCCCCAGCCCCATCCCGGCCCCCAGGTGGTCCCGTTTCCGCAGGGCGGCGGCCCGGTCAATTAGCTTGAAGGCCGCTCCGCAGCAGGCACACCACCCCAGATTCTCCTTCGTAGCCGCTCCCGTCGGCCGGCCGCTTCCGCTCTGGATTCTGTACCCGCTCTTCTTCGTTGCCGTCTACCTGTCGCACTTCACGCTGCTGCATCTGCCCTGGTTCTGGGATGAGGCCGGCTACTACATCCCGGCCGCGCTGGACTTCTTCCGCACCAGATCACTCATCCCGCACAGCACCCTTACCAACGCCCACCCGCCCCTGCCGTCTGTCCTGCTGGGTCTGTGGTGGCGCCTCAGCGGCTATCACATTGCCGCAACGCGCACCTTTCTGGCCATGATCGCGGCCGCGGCCCTGCTGGGTGTGTTCCGCCTTGTGCGCCTGCTCGCCGGCACAGCCATCGCCGTTGCGGTCACCCTGCTTACCGCCATGTACCCGGTGTGGTTCGTGCAAAGCACCATGGCCCACGCCGACCTGTTCGCGGCCGCCTTTACCCTGTGGGCGCTCAGCTTCGTCTTCGAGCGCTACACGGCCTCCGCGCAACGGGGCCACGCGTTTCTCGCCGCCATCCTGTTCTCGCTCGCCGCCTTGTCTAAAGAGACGGCCATTGTCACGCCGGTCGTCCTCGCACTCTGGGAACTGAGCCTGATGCTCACCCAGGCCAAGACGCCTGACCCCGCAATCCGTAGGCTATCCCTGCGCTGGCTGGCGGCTTTTCTCAGTCCTGTGCTGCCCCTGCTGCTCTGGTATGTCTACCATCGCCACGCCACGGGTTTCACCTTCGGCAATCCGGAGTTTTTGCGCTACAACGCCACGGCCAACCTGAGCCCGCTGCGGATCCTGCTCAGCTTCTGGCATCGCGTCGTCCACCTTACCCTGCACATGAACCTGTATGTGCCGTTCATCGCCACACTTGCCCTGCTCCTGCAACGGGCCCGCAATGGCAGCATTTCTCTGCCCAGACCCGCGCTGCAAGCGATCTTCATCATCCTCGCCGGCAACGCGCTGGCTTTCTCCGTGCTTGGCGGAGCCCTGCTGACACGCTATCTGCTACCCATGTACCCGCTGGTGCTGCTTCTGTGCGTATGCATCTGGCAGCAACGCCTGCGCTGGTGGCCGCTGCTCGGAGCCCTCACGGCCGCCGCCTTCCTGGCTGCACTCTTTCTGAATCCGCCCTACGCCTACGCCCCCGAAGACAATCTTGCCTATCGCGACTTCGTCGTGCTGCACCAGCAGGCCATCCGCGTTATCGACACACGCTACCCCGCGGCCACCGTCCTGACCGCCTGGCCCGCAACCACCGAGCTCGCGCATCCTGACCTTGGCTATACCAACCACCCCGTGCAAGTCGCCTCAATTGAAAACTTCTCCGGCGCGGAGATCGAGAAGGCAGCCCTGGACCCAGGCGCATTCGACACGGCCCTGGTCTTCTCGACCAAGCTCGTCCCGCCGCCAGGCAGCTTTTCGCTCAGCCGCACAAGCGAGAACAGCGACAGCCGCTTCTACGATTTTCACCGCGACCTGACGCCGCACCAGATCGCGATCCTGCTGCACGGCGAGGTGGTATGGGAAGGTTCGCGGCACGGCGAGTGGGCCGCTGTGCTCCACTTCCCGCGTATTGTCGAAGCCCGCAACCGCCCGCTCGCGCCACTGCCCTGATCCATCTTTGTTGTCATTCCCGTAGGAAATGACAACAAGAAAAGGGCTCAGGCAGCCTTCGGAGCGAAGACGGAAAGCACAAGCTTCCTCGCCGGCCGCTCATAAAAAAACAGGACGGTAAGCGCTAGCAGCATCACGGCGGCATACGAAATCCACGGGTCGAACTGCACCACATGCAGCCGCTCCGGCAGCTTGTAGTAGTGGATCAGGATGATGGCATTGAAGTGCAACAGGTAGAGCGAAAAGGTGGTCTCGCCGAAAAGCACCAGCGGCCGCCACGAGAACACCGACGCAACCGGGTTGAGCCCCGCCAGCCCGAGCAGAAGCATCGCGAACAGTGGAAGCAGAAGCGCCCCGTGGACGAGGACGTAAGGCACATACGGCACGCCAAGCGCGAAGAAGAGGCTGAGGCTGGCCAAGGCAAACAAGGCGAGCGCCGACCGGCCCAGCGGACCAGGTCGCCACGCCGCATGCAGCCGGGCCAGCAGGATACCCGCCGTGAACGTCCACAGATACGCCGGCGGCGTGTACTTGAGCACGCGCAGCCAGTAGGCGTAGGTGAAGCGGTTGGCAGGCGCGGCAAGGTGATCCGGATTGAAGTGCAGATAGAGCAGATGCGGCGTAAACCCGATCACCCAAACCACCAGCATGGCGGCGACGATGCGCGCCGGTGTGGCCAGCAGACGCCGGTTGGCCGCAAACAGGCGCAGGATGTACGGGAACAGGAGGTAGAGGAAAAGCTCGGCCGGCAGCGTCCAGCCGACCGTGTTCCAGAAGGTGGCCAGCTTGGGGCTCCAGCCCTGCAGGGCGAGCGGTGTCAGAATCAGCCCGAGAAGAAAGTCGCCACGCGGACGGGCGAGCCATTCCTGCCAGAGAAACGGCAGGGAAAGCAGAAGCACGAGCAGATACACCGGGTAGACGCGGGAGGCGCGCGCCACATAGAAGGCACGCTTCGAGAGCTCGGGCCGGTCGGCATAGTTGTAGGCCAGGATGAAGCCGGAAATGAGAAAGAAAAAGCCCACGAAAACGTAGGCGTTATCGACCACCGGGTGCAGAAAGCGCGGCAGGTTCGGCGTGAAATGGAACAGCATGATGTTGACGGCGAGCAGGGTGCGCAGCCCGCTGAGCGCAGGCAGAGCGGGTTTTCGCTCGGCGGGCGGAAGCGCTTCTCCGCCGGGAACAGGGGACGTGGCTGGCAGCTTGGACAAAGCGGACATGGGGAGGGCGGCGATACGAACAGCTCCGGTCGGCGAGTTTCACTTGCAGCCTTTTCTCAGATGCGAGCGGAGGCAGCAAGTTCTGGCAGGGCTCCTTTGATGCTACAGGCGCGGGCAAAATTGTGCGTTCGCCAGCCACTCGTCGAGCGTATAGGGAGATAGGAAGGAGTGACCGATTGCGCGACGTCGATACCTTTCGCAGGGTGATGGCAGAACATGAGCAGATGGTGTACGCCATTGCTCTGCGGATTACGGGCGACGCCGGCATTGCCGAGGAGGTAGCGCAGGATGCGTTTCTGGCGCTTTACCGCGCTCGGCAGCAGCCTGCGGAAGGCGATCATGTACGCTTCTGGCTGCGCAAGGCGGCGACGCATGGGGCAATCAGCGCGCTGCGCCGGCAAGGAAGGCAGCCGGAAACCAGGGCGGAAGAGTGGCAGGAAGAAGAGCATGCGCGTGAAGACCGGCTTCGCCAGGGCTTCGAGTTGGAGGCGCGCCTGGACGATCTGCTGCAAGCTTTGCCGGGAGCCCTGCGTGTGCCTCTGGTGCTGCGCTACACCGAAGACATGACGCCCGAAGAGATTGCCCGCATGCTGGAGCAGCCCGTGGCGACGGTGAAGAGCAATCTGCGGCGTGGATTGAGCTTGCTGCGACGCAAGGCTGAAGTGACGTTGAAAGACTTTGTACGGTGCGGTAGTGGACGGGATGGGAGTTCCGATGAATGACCGATTCGAAGAGGAACTACAAGCCGCGATGCGCAGCGTTGAGGTTCCGCCAGGCTTTGCCGCCTCGGTCCTGCAGCGCGTCGAGGCCGAGAAGGTGGCGCGTCGCTTGGCTGTGCCCTTTCCGGCTATGGCCTGGCGATGGACTGCAGGTTTGCTGGCTGCCTGCTTGCTGGCCGGCATGATTACGGATTTCAGCTGGAGACGGCATCGCAGGCACGAAGCCGAGCAGCAGTTCGCGCTTGCGATCGCAGCAACCAGCCACGCGCTGCAGCAGACACGGGAACAGTTGAGTCGGGCAGGACTCCGGCTTGCCAACTAATAGATAAGGAACCAGGGGAGACTGCAATGAAGACGATACGACTCAGTTTGGCAATGGCCACGGCAATGTTATTGCATGGTGGCGCGTGGGGGCAGGTGGAAACTGTGGGCGCGACCGCAGCGCAGGTAAAGGACGATCTGCTCGAAGGGACGGAGCGCTTTGCGGAGGGCGCCTCGGACGTCACCGATGTCAACATGGATTCGAAGTCGCTGGGGCTGCTGACGGGCAGTGGCCCGCAGGCCGATCTTGCGCGGAAGATCGACTTTGTGGTGGTGCATACCTACACGTATGACAAACCGGGCATGTACAAGCTGGCCGACCTGGATGCCTTCGAAAGTCGGCTGAACGACGGAAACTGGTCGTGCCTGGTACATACGCGGAGCAAGCAGGAGGCCAACGATGTGTGCATTCGCAAAGGGAAAGACAACGAAAGCACCGAGTTCGTGGTGGTTTCGGCAGCCCCCAGGGAGCTCTCCTTCATTCACCTGAAAGGCCGCCTGACGATTGCGGACCTGAGCAACATGGGCAGCCTGATGGGGTCGGCGACGCCGACGCCACCGCATCCTCCGCTGATGAAACGGTGAGTCAGGGGGTGACGAGGGTTCCGAGGGGCTCGCCGTTGCAGACGCGGGTAATGTTGCCCTGCTCGCGCATCGAGAAGACCATCATGGGCATGTGGTTGTCGCGGCAGAGGCTAACGGCGGTCGTGTCCATCACCTTCAGGTTCTCGCGCAAAATCTGGTCGTAGGAGACGGTTTCGAAGCGTTTGGCTTGCGGGTCGCGCTTGGGGTCGGCGGTGTAGATGCCGTCGACCGAGGTGGCTTTCAAGAGGATGTCGGCCTTGATTTCCATGGCGCGCAGGGCGGCGGCGGTATCGGTCGAAAAGTATGGGTTGCCGGTGCCGGCGGCGAAGATGACAATGCGTCCCTTTTCCAGGTGGCGCATGGCTCGGCGACGGATGTAGGGTTCGGCGACCTCGTGCATTTCGATGGCGGACATGACGCGGCAGAAGTGGCCGCGCTTTTCGATCGCGTCTTGAAGAGCTATCGCGTTAATCACTGTCGAGAGCATGCCCATGTGGTCGGCGGCAACGCGGTCCATGTCGATGGCCTGCTGGGCGACGCCGCGGAAGAAGTTGCCTCCGCCAACGACAACGGCGATTTCGCAGCCGAGTTCGCGCACATCGGCGATCTCTTCGGCGACCTTGTGGATGAAGATGGCGTCGATGCCGAAGCCTGATCCTGCGGCGAGGGCTTCGCCTGAGAGCTTGAGGAGGACTCGCTTGTACATGTCAGTCCCAAGTATCGCATGGGGTGCGCCCGGGTCTTTGGGTTTTCGTCAGGCGGAGCGAAGGCTGAGTCGTCTTCGCAGGTTCGCGGTGGCTTCGCGGTGGCAGGGCAGGCAGAGGGTGCGGAGATTGTTAAGGTCGCACTGGCCGCCGCCCTCGGCCACGGGCAGGATGTGGTCGGCGTCCCAGAGAGAGCGGCGGCTGGTGATGGTTTTAAGGCCGTAAAGGGACAGACCGGCGGCGCGTGCAGGGCCACGGGAACGCTTGAGCGCGGCGTAGGTGGCGACAGTATCGGCTTGGCAGGCGGCGCAGAAGCCGCGATCGCGGGCGAAGACCTGGTCGCGGAGATAGCCGGGGTCGGTGCGCAGGCGGTGCTGGTGGACGCAGTAATCGGAGCAGAAGGTTCGGCGGCGTTTGGCGAGGATTTCGAGCTCGCACCAGCGGCAGAGGGGAAGGTCGTTGGGGCCGCGGGGTAGAAGCGCAGGCTTGAGGCGGCCGCCGGGGAGTGTGCGGGGGAGCATGAAAGGTAGTTTACGGGGATTGGGAGAGTGTGGGGAGTGGTTGGGCTGGTGCTTTGCTTCGGGAGCTTTCAGTGATTGGCTGACAGCTAAAGACAACCGTAGATTCCCTTCGGGATGACAACAAAGGGCGCTCCTACTGGATGGTTAGGGCGATGGTGGTGCTTGCGCTTACGTTGGCGGAGTCGGCAGCGGTGATGGTCACGGTGTACTGGCCGGCGGCGGTGCCGGTGGGCGCGGCTGGGTTGCTGCCGGAGAAATTACTGCTTCCGCAACCTGCGATGACGGCCAGGGTGAGGGTGAGGACGGCGAAAACCTGCAGTTTGCGGGTGCGGCGAGGCAGGTAGAGGGCGAACAGGGTGCAGAGGGCAAGCCTGGCGAGGCTGCGGGTGGAGTTTGAAGATCGGTCGGATGGGCTGAGAGCGGCCCGTTTGTCCGACGTGAGACTGAGCGTAGACGTGGTGGTGCCGCTGCCTGTAAAGCTGGCGCTGCCGGGAGAAAGTATGCAGCCTGGCAGGCTTGCGGTGGAGCCGGTGCCGGTGACCGTGCAGGTGAGATTTGCGCTACCGGTGAAGTTGAGCGAGGTGATGGTGATGAGGTCGGAAGCGGTGTTGCCGGCGATGGTGGTGAGGGTGGGCGAGGCGGGAGTGAGGGTGAGGCTTGCGGGCAGGCCGGGGGCGGTGACGACGAGAGTGACGGAGGCGGAAGAAGCGGCAGCCGTGCTCGACCCGCTGTAGGCGGCCGTGACGATGTAGGTGCCGGCGCTGGGAAAGGAGATCGGAGCAGTGGAAGCCGAAGCGGAATTGACGGCAAAGGTGCTGCCGAGGATGGTGGTGCCGAGATTGAGGCCGGTGTTGGTGGTAAAGGCGACCGTGCCGGTGATACTGCTGCCGGGGGCGCTGGCAAGGACGTCGGTGAAGACGACGGTCTGGGCGGTGGTGATGGCGCCGGGCGCGGCGGTCAGGGTGGAGGTGGTGGCGGGGAGCGTGGTGACGGAGGCAGCGGTGAGGAAGGCGTTGACATCGAGCGAGCCGAGACCTGTGGCGAGGTCGTAGCCGGTTTGCAGCAGATAGCCGGGCACACCGCCGATGAGCGCGTACGAGCTTGGGGTGGAGTTATTGCAGGTGTTGGGCGTGGCGGCGGCGCAGGCAAGAACGCCGGACGAAGCGATGGTGGCGTCGTGGAAGACGGCGGGGGTGGAGGCGGCGAGCTTGTAGAGGGTGGGGTTGATGTTGCCCTGGCGGCCGCCGAGTTTCTGGTCGAGCAGGGCGACGACGCCGGCCATCGAAGGCGCAGCGGCGGAGGTGCCGGAGAAGGCGACGAAGCCGAAGGAGTAGCCGCCACCTGCGGCGGCGATGGGGACGCAGCCGGTATCCTGGGCGGCGGTGCCGGCCGAGGCCAGGCAGGAGAAGTAGCCGTCGTGGCCGGCCGCGGCGAAGGACAGGTCGGGGGTATCACGGGCGCCGTCGGCGGGGACGCCGGTGCCGGTTTGCCAGATGGGTTTGGCGATGATGGTGCTTGGGCCTCCGCCGGTGGCGGCGAGCACATACGGTACAGTGGCGGCGTTTGAGGCGGTATTGGCAGGCTCGTTCCACGCGCCTTCGGGGATATAAGAATAGACCGACGAGAAGCCGGTGCCGTTGCTGGCGGACCAGTAGGAGTCGGGATTGGCGGTGTCGTTGAACTGGGTGCCGCCGATGCAGGTGACGTAGCTGGAGGCGCAGATGTCGTTGATGTTGGGGTAGGCGGTGGAGGCTGTGGGAGCTGCGTTATGCACGGCACATCCGGTAACGCCGGCATCGCCTGAGGAGACGAGCGTGGTGATGCCCTGGGCGGCAGCCTGGGAATACATGGCGTCTTCCTGCTTGACGTAGCCGGTAGGCTGCAGGTTTTCGCAGGCGCCGAAGGATAAGCTCAGCACGGGGTCGTTGACAGTGTTGATGGCGTAGAGGATGAGGTTCTGGTTGACGGTTCCGTTGAGCCAGTTCTGCGCGATGACCAGATCGACCTGGGCGCCGGGGGCGGTGCCGAAGACGCGGTTGAAGTCCAGCGTGGCTTCACCCTGGTTGCCGTCGCTGGTCTGGCCCGGGTCTCCGTAGGCGGGGTCGACGATGATATTGGGGGCGTAGCTGGGCAGCGCGGTAGAGGACTCGAAGTAGCTTACGTCGGACGGGCTGAGGCGGGAGCCGCCGACGATCATGACGCGCTGGCCGGCGCCGGTGACGTAAGCGGGAACGTCGTAGACCTTGTTGAAATCGAACGGTGTGAGAAAGTGCAGGGGGTTGGTTGCGGAGCCGACGGTGAGGTTGGGGTGCGGCGCGCCGGGAGCGGAGGTGACGGTGGCAGTTTGTGCCTGAAGGCGCGAATGGATGTGGACGGGCACGGAGGTGAGGCCGCCGATAAAGCTGACGATGGGGGTGAAGGCGGTGGGCAGGGTGGGCTCGGCGGCGGGAGCCTGCATGGTTTCGGTAACGCTGCCGTAGGCGACCTGCCAGGTGTGCAGGCTGGTGCCGAGCGCGGCGGCGACGATGGCGGCGGGTGCGGAGACCTGGACGAAAATGCGGCTGGGCGTGACGGCATCGACGGTGAAGCCCTGGCCGGTGAGCCAGGTGGTGAGCGCGTCGAGATCGTGCTGGGTGGGGCCGAACTGTGCACCGGCCTGCTGGGGAGTAAGCCATTGGTGAAAGCGGGGGGAGGATGGATCCTGCTGGTCGGCAAGGAACTGGTCGAAGGCGGCCTGGACCTGAGGGCTGCGGGAGAGCGAGAAGGTAAGCTGCACGTTTTGCGCGTCGGGAAGAGTGCCGCAATCGGCCGCCGGGATAGCCCAGGCGGGGCGATGGCCGGGGAGAACGGTGCGCTGGGTAAAGCTGGCATGGTCTGGAACGAGGTTGGCGGGCTGGTTCTGGGCGTGAGCGGTGCCAAAAGCCAGCAGGGCCGCGAGGCAGGTGCATCGAAGGCGCGAAAGGAGGCCGGAGACGAGCATAGAAGTGTCTGAACCATACGCGGCGTGCAGGGCGAAGGCAAGGCGATAATGGCGACGGCATGAATTTTGATTCCCAAAGCGGAAGCGCAGAGGGAGAGCGACTCTATGATGGGAATGGAGACAAAAAGCATGGCGCGAGCGGAATCGGCGATGGTGGCTCTGGGGACGGTGGCCCCGGCCTTTGAGTTGCTGGACGTGGTGAGCGGACGGGCGCTGGGGCGCGATGACGTGTTTGCGCTGGCGTGGGATGAGGATGTGAGCGATCAGGCGAACCTGATGCCGGGCGGAGGAGCCTCGAAGCATGGGAGGCACGGGCTGCTGGTGATGTTTGTGTGTGTGCACTGCCCGTTCGTGAAGCATGTGGAGGAAGAACTGGCGCGGCTGGGCAAGGATTATGAAGGCAGGATTGCGCTGGTGGCGATTTCCTCAAACGATGCGGAGGCCTATCCGGAAGATGGGCCAGAGGGGATGAAGGCCCAGGCGGAGCGGCTAGGATGGCGGTTCCCTTATCTTTATGATGAAAGCCAGGAAGTGGCTCGGGCCTATGATGCGGTGTGCACACCTGACTTCTTCCTGTTCGACGCGGAAATGAAGCTGGTGTATCGCGGGCAGCTGGATGGCTCGAGGCCGGTACGCAAGAGCGGCGGAGGCAACGACCTGCCGGTAAACGGCGTGGACCTGCGGCGAGCGATGGACGATGTTATAGCGGGTAGGCGGCCGGATCCGAACCAGCGCGGCAGCCTGGGATGCAACATCAAATGGCGCGGTATGGAGCAGTGACAAGCAAGGGGAAGGCAGGTACGGCTTGGACGAAGTTCTGGAGCATTTGAAGGACGGGATTCGGCGGTTTCAGCGTTCGGTGTATCCCGGGCAGCGGGAGGTTTACGAGCGGGCGATGCGGGAGGCGCAAAGCCCGCAGGCGCTGGTGATTACCTGCGCGGACTCGCGGGTACATCCGGATGTGCTGACGCAATCGGCACCGGGAGACATTTTCGTGACCCGGAACATCGGGAACATGGTTCCGGCGTATGGGGAGATGATGGGTGGCGTGAGCGCGGTGCTCGAGTATGCGGTTTCGGCGCTGCGGGTGAAGCACCTGGTGGTGTGCGGGCATACGGATTGCGGAGCAATGAAGGCGCTGCTCGATCCTGAAAGCGTGGCAGGCATGCCGACGGTCAGAAGCTGGTTGCGCAATGCGCACACAGCTTTAAGCGTGACCGAGGCCCTCTCCGCAGAGAAAGACACACAGACGAAGCTGCGCCTGTTGACGGAACAAAATGTGCTTCTACAGATTCAGCATGTACGAACACACCCTTCGGTTGCAGGCGCGATGGCGAAGGGCGAGCTGACCATTTCCGGGTGGATTTACGACATTGGCGCAGGGGAAGTAACGATTTGTGAGAATGGCAGCGGGACGTTCAGCCCGCTGATCTAAGCGGCCCGCAGAGTGGAGCGGGCCGCCGTGAAAGATGCACTTACTTGCCGCTGGTGGCGTCGGAGCCGTGCTGCTTGACCATCTTGTTGTACATACCAAGGATGAGGAACGGGGCAACCCACTGGCCGACGAAGAGAGCTTCGTGCTCTTTCTTGGCAATTTTGAAGGCGACGGAGCCGAGGATGGAAGCGATGGCGGCGCCGAGATAGATGCTGGACGGAACCTGGCTGGTAACTTTTTCGATGGCGGCGGTAACTTGATCTTCCTGAGCTTCACCGGGGGCTACGCGATAGTCGGTCATGTACGGATCTCCTTGGGCGGCTTCGGCCGCTTACAGAGAGAAGGATGCTGAAATCGGGCGCGGCGTGTAGACAAAATTTTGCATGCCGGCAATTTCTGAAAACGACGAGGCTTTCGTTTGAGTGCAGGAGGCTTCAGGCGAGGCCGGAGCCCGTCATGAGGAGCGAATGCAGGGTGACATCCTCAAGGAAGGAGAGCTCCAGCCGCAGGGTGATGACCTGGCGCAGATTGACGGCGTACGCGCCGTGACGGCGGCAGGTGCAGAGGCCGGCAAGGGTGTCGTGCGCGACGGAAGTGAGCTCGATGCCGGCGGCGACCAGGGCGGCGTAAAGCTCGACGATGGCGCGGAGCTGGAGTTCGAGTTGGAACTCGATGGTGGTGGACGAGGTGGTTTTGCGCTCGAGCACCCAGCCGCCGCAGTGCGTAAACATGTTGGTGAGAGTGGGGAGCAGGGTGGCACGCTCGCCGTAGCTGTAGCCCTGCAGGTGAAAGCTGCGAGATTGCTGGCCAGACGGGCTGGAGAGATCCGGCGGCGGCATGGCGGGGAAGACAGGAGAGAATGGAGGCATAGGCAGGGTTCCTGGATGCAAGGTGTGCTGGTTGCTGCTGAGTCCGGTTGCTATTGGGTCTATCGGGCGAATGCTGTGGCGAGATGAAGCGGCAGGCGGAGAACGGACGCGGAAGTCATGTGACCGGCGGGGCGTCGAGGAAGGCGAGGGTGTGCGATGGTGGTTGGGCTGGGAACGGATCTGGCGGAGATCGGGCGGGTATCGAAGAGCCTCGAGCGCTATGGTGAGCGCTTCATGGAGCGCGTGTATACGCCGGGTGAGATTGCGTATTGCCTGCGCAAGAAAAATGCCGCCGAAAGCTTTGCGGCCCGGTTCGCGGCCAAGGAGGCGGGGGCGAAGGCGCTTGGAACAGGCATCAGCCATGGGGTGAGCTGGAAAGATTTCGAGGTGGTGCGGGAGCCGAGCGGCAAGCCCACGCTGGCGTTGCGCGGACGAGCCGCCGAGCGTGCCGAGGCGATGGGGGTGGTGCGGGTTTTGCTGAGCCTGACCCATACGCGGGAGATGGCGCTGGCGGTGGTAGTGATGGAAGGCTGAAAGAGGCGAGGAACGTGGCTCGGAGCGACTTTCGCGGCTTGATCGGCTTGATCGAGGAAAGACAACCGCAGATTCCTACGGGATGACAACAAGGGCGGCGAGCTTCTTCTGAAACCTCGGCTTGCGTTTGCGCATCCACTTGTTGGTTGAACATGTCGACCGGCGTCCGGGCAGGATTCCCGCTCTGGCCTGCTGTATTCTGACGTTCAAGGCCACATTTCTGAAGGAGAGCTATGCCCAGCCAGCAGGAGGTTCGTTGGTCGCAACTGAAGGTTGGAGTGATTGTGCTGATTGCGTCCGTGATCCTGGTGGCGTTGCTGTTTTTGATGACCAGCGCGTCGGGACTGGGAATCCTTTCGAAGAAGCTGACCGTGACGACCTACTTTGAGAATTCCGCGGGGCTGAAGGACGGAGCTGCCGTCAACCTGCAGGGCGTTACCGTGGGGTCGGTAAAGACGGTTTCGGTGACCGCCGACCCGGCGCGCAAGCTGACGCCGGTGAAGGTGGTGATGAAGCTGGACAACAAGTTCAGCGCGGACCTGAAGAAGGATTCGACGGCTGCACTGACGACAGTGGGGGTGCTTGGCGATACGGTGGTGGACATCAACTCCCAGATAGCGACCGGGCCCCCGTTGCGCGATGGCGACGAGCTGCATACGCTCGAGACGCCCTCGATTACCGATGTGGTAAAGGCAAGCCAGGGGACGATCGAGCAGTTGAACGTGATTCTGGCGAAGCTGAATACGGTGGTCGACAACCTGCAGGATGGTAAGGGCTCTGTGGGGCAGTTGATCAACAACCCGGACCTTTATAACAAGGCTACGGCGACCGTAGACGAGCTGCACACGCTTGAGGTGAACCTGAACAACGGGCGTGGATCGATCGGCAAGCTGATGACCGACGATACGCTTTACAACCGGCTGAACGATGTAGCTGCGAAGCTGGGCAAGGTGGCCGATTCGGTACAGAAAGGTAACGGCACGGCGGCGATGCTGATCAACGATCCGAAGTTTGCCCAGTCGTTGCGGGATACGGTGGCTAAAACCAACGGCCTGCTGGACCAGGTGCAGAACGGTCAGGGCGCAGCCGGGATGCTGATCAACGATCCGAAGTTTGCGGCGTCGCTGCGGGATACGCTGGCGCAGACGGATGCGCTGATGACAGGTGTAGCCGCGGGCAAGGGGACGCTGGGCAAGCTGGCGACAGATGATGAGGCGTATACGAACCTGAACAAGCTGCTGACGCAGAGTACGCTGCTGGTGGATACGATCCGTGCCGACCCGAAGAAATACCTGACGATCCATCTGAAGATCTTCTAAAAAGACGGAACGCGGATGAGGGCGGATAAGAGCGGACCAGGACGGATACGTGAAGGACGGAGAAAGATAAGTACTTTCCTGCTCTTCTCCGCGTTTCGTCCCTTCTGTCCGCGTTCCGTCTCTTTTCGTTTCGGGTAAGATTTGGGAATGCGTATTGGTGCGATGGCTTCAGTTCTCTTTCTTTCCGGCGGCCTGCTTACAGGGTCTGCCGCGGCCCAGAATGTTATTTCGGACGCGGATGCCGGCCCGTCGGCCGCACCCAAGAAGCCGGTCAGCTTCGATCTTTCGTCGATCGACAAGACGGCCGATCCGTGTACGGATTTCTACCAGTATGCGTGCGGCAACTGGCGCAAGAACAATCCGATTCCTCCCACCGAGGCACGCTGGGGCCGGTTCAATGAACTGGGCGAGCGCAACCAGTACCTGCTGTACGAACAGTTGAAGGCAGCGGCCGAGCATCCCGTAGGGCCGTTGCAGGTAAAGTACGGCAACCTGTACGCGGCGTGCATGAATACGGCGACGGTCGACCGGCTGGGCGCGAAGCCGATCGACCCGGAGTTGCAGGCGATCGACACCTGGACGGACAAGAAGAAGCTGGCGCAGCTGGATGTGACGCTTGCGACGCGCTACGGCAGTGGCGGCTTTCTCAATGTAGGCGTGGGGCAGGACCAGAAGGATTCGACCAGGCAGATTCTGCAGACGGGCCAGGGCGGGCTGACGCTGCCGGACCGCGATTACTACCTCTCGCAGGAGGCGCGGTATGTGACGATTCGTCAGCAATACCACGACCATATTGCGAAGATGTTCCAGATTCTGGGTGACGACGAGCAGAAGGCCGGCCATGAAGCGGACGATGTGCTGCGGATTGAGACGGCGCTGGCGCAGGGCTCGATGGACCGCGTGGAGATGCGCGACCCGGCCAAGCGCTACCACATGATGACGATTGCGCAGGTCCAGGAACTGAGCCCGGATTTCGACTGGGCGGCTTATCTGAACGGGATCGGCGTAGGCGGAGCGGCGACGTTGAACGTGTCCGCGCCCGGCTTTGTGAAGACGGTGAACGCGGAGGTAGAGGCCGAGCCGTTGCAGGCACTGCGCGCGTACCTGCGGTGGCATGCGCTGCATGCGGCCGCAGCATATCTTTCGCAGCCGTATGTGGAGGAGAACTTCAACTTCTTCCAGAAAACGCTGCAGGGCCAGCAGGAACAGCAGCCGCGCTGGAAGATATGCACACGCCTGACCGACAGCGCGCTGGGCGAAGCCGTGGGCCAGGACTGGGTGAAGAAGAACTTCCCGCCCGAGGCCAAGGCCAACATGGAACAGCTGGTCGCGGCGCTCAAAAAGGCACTCGACGAAGACATCCAGACGCTGCCCTGGATGAGCCCGGAAACCAAGGTGGAAGCGGAGAAGAAGCTGGCGGCATTCCGGCAGAAGATCGGGTATCCGGAACACTGGCGCGATTACTCGAAGCTCGAGATCAAGCGCGACGACCTGGTGGGCAATGTGGAGCGAAGCGATATTTTCGAGCGCAACCGCAACCTGCGCAAGCTGGGCCAGCCGGTAGACGAGACCGAATGGGGCATGACACCGCCGACGGTGAACGCGTACTACAATCCGCCGCAGAACGACATCAATTTTCCGGCCGGCATTCTGCAGCCTCCGTTCTATGACAACAAGCAGGATGCGGCGGTGAACTTTGGCGGCATTGGCGTGGTAATCGGCCACGAAATGACGCATGGGTTCGATGACCAGGGATCGAAGTATGGGCCGAGCGGCAACGTGAAGTACACCGACGACGGCAAGCTGGGAAGCTGGTTTACGCCGGCCGACCAGCAGAAGTTCGACGACCGGACCAAGTGCCTGGCGGACGAGTACTCGAGCTTCAAGGTGGCGGACGGGCAGAACCTGAACGGGCGTCTGACGCTGGGGGAGAACACGGCCGACAATGGTGGAATCCGCATTGCCTACCGGGCGCTGCAGGAGGTGCTGAGCAAGGAAGGCGTCGCGCCGGATTCGAAGGTAGAGGGGTATACGCCGGCGCAGCAGTTCTTTATCAGCTTCGGGCAGGTGTGGTGCGAGAACAAGACCGAACAGGCGACGAGGAACGGGGCGAAGACCGACCCGCACTCGAGCGGCCAGTGGCGGACGGACGGTACGGTGCAGAACTTCGATGAGTTCGGCAAGGCCTTCGGCTGCAAGGTCGGGCAGCCGATGATGCCGGCGAATAGCTGCAGGGTCTGGTAACTCTTCTCCAGAACGCTACGAGGATGAGGTCAAGGGCGATGCAAGTTTCGCTTCCGGCTTCATCCTTGTGCCGTTCAGGGGAGTTGCTGCATTTTGTACTGTGCGCTGCTATCTTCGAGCGTTTCCGCACGTCCAAACCGCGCTCCCCTTGCTGTGGTGCTCGATCCTGTTTGCGGTTCGCTTCTATGGAAATTGGCATAAAGTCTCCGGGCCTTCTACAATAAAAGCCAAGGTAGAAACCCCAACTACACTGTTCAACGGAAACCGCCCGTGATACGCGAAGGGCGGAGGAATAAGGAAACGCATGACGTTCAGCAAGATTGGCCGGATTCTGACGGCCCTGGTAGCAACCGCAGCACTTGGCCTCGGCATGACGGCGTGCGGTGGCGGCACGATCGGTTACCTGTTTGTGGCAGGGTCGTTTTACAACCAGATCTCGGGTTTCAAGATCGATGACTATACCGGCAATCTGACGCCGATCAACCACGCGCCGTTTGCTACGAACGCGAATAATCCGGTGACGGTGCTGGTGAAGCCGGGTGGGCGGTATGTGTATGTGATCAGCTCGGGGACGCAGATTGCGAATCCCTCGTCGATCAATCAGGCAGGCTTCTCAGCCCCGACTGATAGCGGCATCACGATCTTTTCGGTGGGCGGCGATGGAGTGCTGAGCTACGAGCTTTCGTACCAGAGCCAGGGGTTCAACCCGGCGTGGGCGACGTTCGACTCGAGCGGCAACTATCTTTACGTGGCGGATAAGTATTCGAGGTACTACTGTGCGTCGGGAATTGCATGCACGAACCCGAATCCTGCACTGCCAGTGGACACGACGGCCAATCCTACGAATGAGCAGGACCTTAATGCCTCAATTACCGCGTTCAGCGTGGCGGCCGATACAGGTCGCTTGACGGTTGTGCAGAATACCGCTGTGCTGGCTCTTGGCACTCCTGCTGCCCCGATTACGGTGTTCGAGGTTCCGCCAGGGCCGGTAATGACCAAGATTGGCTCGGGCAGTTGCCTGTTTACACTGGAGCAAAATTCGATCTACCCGTATGTGGTTGGGGCGAATGGACAGCTTACGGTGGCCACGACAGGGCCGACCGTAGTTGGCGGCGCGACGAACCTGTCGTCGATCAACACCGGTTCCAATGGCTCCGGCTTTGTCTACGTGACCGACGCGGGCACTAACCAGATTTTCTCCTTAACCGCGGGAGGCTCGGCCTGTTCGCTTACGCCGATCAGCGGCAGCCAGCAGACAAACCTGGCCGGCACGGCGAATCCGGTTTACTCGTTTACGGACTCGACCGGCAAGTTCCTTTATGTGCTCAATCAAAGCTCGACCGGGCAAAACTCCGGCACGAACCCTTCGCAAAGCACGATTTCTGCGTTTACGATTACGCCGGGCACGGGGCAGCTTGCGGCTTTGGCGGATTCAACCAACAATCCGTACGCCGTGGGTTCGGGGCCGGTATGCATGGTGCAGGATCCGACGAATCAGTACTTGTATATCTCCAACCGGAACGACAGCACGATTACGGGCAAGCTGTTCGACCAGCGCTACGGGTATCTTTCGAATCTGTCGCGTGGCTCGGTTTTTGTGACCACGATGAACCCGTCCTGCCTGGCGGTCAGCGGCAACATCTAGCAACCCGCGGCATGAAGCAGCAGTGATCCATAAAGGCAGAATCGGGCTAGAGCCCGGGAGTAAGGAAGCGCATGAAGTGGAATAGAACGGGCCGCGGTTTGAAAGCCCTTGGAGTCTCGCTCGCGGTAGGTCTTGGGATGACGGCATGCAGCCGTGATTACACGCTTGGCTATCTGTATGTGACGGCAGCACGTACGGCGCTGATCAGTGCCTACTCGATCGATTACCAGTCGGGAGCGCTGCAGCAGCTGGCGGATTCACCGATTCCTTCAGGGGCGGCGACGAACGCAAACCCGGTGGCGCTGGTAGCTTCGCCCAATGGACAGTACCTGTATGTGGTGAACCACGATGTTTCGCAGGTGGTGCAGTTCGACATCGGCACCGATGGCAAGCTATACGCGCAGGCGACGACGAACATCGTCTCAAATACCGCAGGAACAGTCATTGGCAGCTTCCCGACTTCAGTGGCGATTGATCCGACTGGCGCGTTTCTGTTCGTGACCTTTACCTACCAGAGTGGTTTCACGAACGCCCTGCCCGGTCCTGGCGGCGTGGCCGTGTTTCCGATATCAGGCACTGGTGCCCTGGGGGCTCCGGTGGTCAACACGGCGACAGGGCTTCCCTACTTCCCGGTAGGCTTCACCCCGGTAGGTGTCTTTGTGAATCCGGAAGCGAAGACGACCGGCGGGCGGTTCCTGTATGTGGTCGATCAGGATCGCAACAGCGCCGGTACAGCGACGGGCATCCTGCTGATCTTCAGCTATGACGCGAACGGTGTGCTGTCCCTGGTTCAGGGTGGCAATGCCACCAGCGCTGCCGGTGCGGCCATTACAGGTTTCAGGGCGGGTACGACGCCGGGTGCTGTGGCCGTCGACCCGACAGGGCAGTTTATCTACATCACGGATGAGGCGACGAACCAGCTGATCGCCTACCGGCAGTCGAGCACGGGAATGCCGACGGCGCTGAATTCATCGCCTTTCACGACGGGGCAATTTCCGCTTGGTCTCACCGTCGACCCGCGCGGCGAGTATGTGTATGTGGCGAACTTTGGGTCAAGCACGGTGAGCACGTTTACAATCGACCAGGCGACTGGGTCACTTTCCGGCGGCACGGGAGCGGGCGTGGCAACAGGTCCGACCTGCGTGACGATCGAGCCGGGCCTGGGCAAGTATCTGTTTACCTCCAACAACATCGACAGCTCGGTCTCGGCGGAGCAACTGGACCCGCACAGCGGCGCACTCACCCAGGTGCAGGGCACACAGTTCGCGGCGGCGGCACTGCCGACGTGCGCGGCGGCCATTGCCAACGGGGCGCACCCCAGCGAACTCGTCAACTAGCAGCCATCTCCGCGGGACGCTGTAGCGGATGACAGCAGACTCTCGGCGGGAACGGCAACAAAAAGCAAAAAGGCTCGTTCTTCGCTGAACGGGCCTTTTGCTTTGATCCGGGCTGTGCATGTGGCTGCGAGCGGTAAGCTCTCCAGGTACGTGGCCCGGCAGCTGCAGAACGCAAAGGAGATCATGAGAAAGAGCGCCCCAAGACGGTAGATAAAGAAGCGAACGACCCCTCAAGGGAGTCTCACAATAGCTGGTTGCTTTGCCGCGTACTTCCCTTGCGGATGTCGATGTCATCCAGGAATGATTTCGATCTGAACTGCGGCGTCTTATTTCGATTTCTGTGCGTGTCTACGGAACTTCGGAGAGATTCGCGAGTTTACTTCTTGTGACAGCCAGCACCGGTTGGATGATCTGCTGGAAGATGCGGAATCAAGAAGGAAGTCATTGGCGGAGATTGTATTTGCGGCGAGCAAGCCCACAGGATGGTTTTTAGCATGAGTCTCAGGCACGTCGTGATGTTGACCATGCTGCTGGTACTATCGCTATTTTTCTCAGGCCCGCTGGCGGCCCAGGTGGTATCAGGACCGCAGCCGCAGTTGGCGACGCTGAACGGGTTTGCCACCGATGGCGACGCGGCCGCGGTGCCGGGAGCGACGATTGTGATCGATGGTCCAGATGCGACCGATCATCGAGCCGTGCGGGCTGACGACACAGGATATTTTCTGGTGCTCGGCCTGCAACCGGCCAGGCCCTACCACATGACCGCGAGCGCGCCGGGATTCGCAAGCTATACTTCGCCTGAGTTTACCCTGACTGCCGGCCAGGTGCTGACCCTGAGCGATGTGAAGATGCAGGTGGGCGAGGTAGGTACAAGCATCACGGTACTGCCTACGGATGTCATTGCCGAGCAGCAGGTGAACGCAGAAATTCAGCAGAAGGTGCTAGGCATTATCCCGAACTTTTACGTGGTGTATGGCGGGGCGGAAGTGGCTCCGCTCTCGACCGCGTTGAAGTTCAAGCTGGCCTACAAGGCTTCGCTGAGCCCGGTCAACCTGCTGGCGGCAGCCTTTGTGGGCGGCATCAACCAGGGCCTGGATACACCCAACTACGTGCAGGGAGCCAAGGGTTACGGGCAGCGGGTAGGGGCGACCTTCGCGACAGGCATTACGGATGTGTACATCGGGGGAGCGGTGCTGCCGTCGCTACTGCATCAGGATCCGCGCTACTTCTTTCAAGGCACGGGCACAAAGAAGTCCAGGTCCATGCACGCGCTGCTGAGCCCGTTGATCTGCCGCGGCGACAACGGACGCGCCGAGATCAACTTTTCAAGCATCGGCGGCGACCTGAGTTCGGCTTCGATTGCGGAAATCTACTACCCGCCTTCGAGCCGCGGCGCGGGCACCGTGTTTGAGGACGCTGCGGTGGTCTCGGTGGGGCGTATCGCGAATGCGTTTCTGCAGGAGTTTGTGCTGAGCCGGTTTACGTCAGGGCCGCACCCGAAGCCGTAGAGGCGGGAGCGGTGTTCGTGGGGCGTTGCGGAAAGATA
The DNA here is from genome assembly GCA_964282835.1 of uncultured Granulicella sp. Taxonomy (GTDB): domain Bacteria; phylum Acidobacteriota; class Terriglobia; order Terriglobales; family Acidobacteriaceae; genus Edaphobacter. Next base: position 1,111,660 of record OZ196157.1, on the reverse strand, counting down.
AAAGCAGATTCTACGGGAATGACAAAAAGAGGATCACTTGACGGCCATTTGCTCTAGCAGCCGACCTTGCGGCGTGGGCCGGCTAGTTTGATCATGCGACCTGCGGGTGCTTCGCCGATCTGGCCGGTAGCCGCGACCCAGGGCTGGCAGCCGGGGCACCAGTAGGTGGAGCGGGCCTGCTCGCCCTGCTTGCGCATCTGCACGAGGGCCCCGCAGCGGCGGCACTCCTGGCCCTGGCGGCCATAGACCCAGAGGCGTTCGGCGCGGTCGGAGGCGCCGGTCGTCCGGCGGTTGCCGCTGTAGGTGACGATGCCGTCCCGTCCTGTAGCCGAGCTGCCGTCGAGCACGTTGACCTTGAGCCACTTCTGCGAGACTTCGGCCATCACTTCGAACTCGGGCGCGGTGAGGGTGGACATGGCACGAAAGGGATTGACACCGGCGGCAAAGGCGACCTCGCTTTTGTATACGTTGCCAAGCCCGGCGATGATGCGCTGGTTGAGCAGCACGACGGCGATTTCCGCCTCGGGATGCTCGGCGCCATACTTGCGCAGTGAGGCGACGCCGCGCTCGACGGTGTACTCGTCCGAGAGCGCGTCGATGCCGAGCTTGGGAATTTGCGAGTAGCGGGCGAGTGAGCGCTCGGTGTGGAACTCGGCGACGGGCACGTTGAAGGCGACGGCCTGCCAAGCGTCCGCACCTTCACCGGCACGGATGACGGCGCGCATGCGGTCGCGGCCCATCCACCACTTTTCGCCGGCCTTGTAGATGTGCCAGCTGCCGCTCATGAGCATGTGGGTGACGAGGATGAGGTCGCCCGAGAAATGGACGAGCAGCCACTTGCCGCGGCTTTCCACCTTCTCGATGGTGCGGCCGGCGAGCGGGGTGTCGTCGTTGACGCGGGCAAGCGGTGCCAGGCTGGCTTCGAAGCCAGTGCACAGCTTACCGCCGATGGCGCGCTGCATGGCGCGGGCCGCGCGGTAGATGGTGTCGCCCTCGGGCACGGGTTCCTTCCTTTCTGCTGGTGAGATGTTAGGCGAAGGCTAACCTGCGGAAATGACAGTAAAAGTGATTAGATGTTCCAGGTAGTCTGATGCTCTCCGGTGCATATTGACCCCTCGTTCATTTTCCCGGTATCGTTGCCGCATGCCGGAAACCGCACGTATTTCGATCCCCCGCAACAAGCAGAACGATTACACGGCGGAAGCCGCCGAGGTCCGGCGCGACTTCGTTAGCCGGCAGACGGGCGCAGGCCTGAGCCATGTGGCGCACTACTCGATCGATCCCGCGACGCTGCCCGGGAACATCGAAAATTTTTGCGGTGTGGCGCAGGTGCCGATCGGTCTGGCGGGCCCGCTGCGCATCAACGGCGAGCATGCGCAGGGCGACTTTTACATTCCGCTGGCGACCACTGAAGGCACCCTGGTGGCAAGCTACAACCGAGGCATGCGCCTGCTGTCCGAGTGCGGCGGCGTACGCACGACGGTGGTGAAGCACACCATGCAGCGTTCGCCGGTGTTCGAATTTGGCAATGCGCTGGAGGCCAGGCACTTTGCCGATTGGCTGCAGGCGCAGTTCGCCGCCATCAAGGCCGCGGCCGAATCAACTTCGTCGGTGGCGAAGCTGGTTTCGATTACGCCCTTTGCCGTGGGCAACCTGCTTTATTGCCGATTCGACTACACCACCGGCGATGCGGCCGGGCAGAACATGGTGGGCAAGGCGACGCTGGCGGCGTGTGAGTACATCGTTGAAACGCACCCGGATCACCCCTGGTACATTCTCTCGGGCAACATCGATACGGACAAGAAGCACTCCGGCATCAACACGCTGCTGACCCGCGGCAAACGCGTGATTGCGGAAGTCACGATCAGGCCCGAAATCATCGAGCGGCTGATGGGGGTTTCTACGGCCGACCTGTTTCGCGTGCGGCAGATTTCAAATGCGGGTGCCTTTATGGCGGGCTCGGCGAATAATGGGGCGCACTCGGCCAACGGGCTTACCGGCCTGTTTATCGCAACCGGGCAGGACGTGGCCAATGTGGCGGAATCGCATGCAGCCATTACCTACGCGCAGCTGCTGCCCAACGGTGACTACTACTGGTCGATCACGATTCCTTCGCTGATCGTAGCGACCTACGGGGGCGGCACGGGCCTGGCGACACAGCGCGAGTGCCTGGACATGCTGGGCTGCTACGGCAAGGGCAAGGCGGACAAGCTGGCGGAGATTTGCGCGGCGGTGGTGCTGGCCGGCGAGACCAGCCTGAGCAGCGCCATTCTGGCCGGGCACTGGGTTTCGAGCCACGACCGGCTGGGACGAAACCGGCCGTGAATCAGGACCGACACAGGCGCTTTCGGCGCAGAAGCGCACAATGGTTGCATGGAGTTTGTCATCCAGAGGATTACGGACGCCCCGCCTGAAGGTCTTAATCAGGTGGAAGCCGCTCGCGAGCTCTTTGAGGAGTACGGGCTCTTCCTAAAAGCCACCCAAAGCTGCGGCTATTTTGACTATGCAACATTCACGCAGGAGATAGAAGCCCTGCCTGGTCCGTATACGGAACGCAACGGAAACCTGCTGCTGGTGTATGCGGATACCACGGCCCTGGCCTGCGTGGCCTTTCGTGTCAGCTTTGCGGAAGGGCCGCGATCGTGCGAGATTAAACGACTGTATGTGCGGCCAGGTTACCGGAGCGCCGGACTCGCGCGGACACTGGTTGTTCGTCTGCTTATGGAAGCAAGGGCTGCCGGTTATACGCGTGCCATCCTCGACACCGATGTGGAGCACATGCCTGGGGCGCGGGAGCTTTACACAAGCCTTGGCTTTGCAGAATACAAGCCGAGATGGGGAACGATTGCCTTTTTGGAACGCCTCCTGGTCTAAGCAGGCGTGGCCACGGGCAGCCGGGGCAGTTCGCGGCGCACGTTGAAGCCCATCGGCGCGGCGACGAAGCCGCTTTCGAGCAACGTGCGGGCGATGAAGCTTTCGGCGACGGCAATGCCGTTGATGCTGGTGACGAGCATGCCGCCTTCCATCTGGGCGCGCTCTACGAAAAAGGTGGCAAGCGCCTTGGCAGCCTGGCCCCGGGCGGGCTCCTCTTCGGGTAGGAAGACCTGCACGTTGGGGTTGCCGCGGCGCAGGTACGCGAGCAGGGTGCCATCGCAAAGCACCACCCGCGCGCCCACGCTGCGGGTGAGCGAGGAGCCGGTATCGCCACCTGCGGGCCACTTGAGCAGCGCGCCGTAGGGATTGGCGGGGTCGGTCGCGGCGAGCATCAGCATCTCGCTCTTGTCGCCATCGCGGCGGACACGCAGGCTGCGCAGGAGATCGACGGCGGCGGGCATGGCGAACTGCGTGGCACCTAGATCGGCGGCGAAGTAGCCGCGACGCACACGGCCGCTTTCTTCAAGCGCCTTCATCACGTCGTAAATGGCGGAGAAGCCGCCGGGCAGGCCTTCGGCGTGGGCTGTCTCGCGGAAGACGACGCCGTAGCGGGCAAGGAGCTGCTGCGCGATGGCGTGACTCCACTCGGTAGCATTGCGGCCTTCAGCAAACGCCACTTCGTTCAACGCCCAGCGACCCTGCGCGGTGGGTGGCGTGGTGCGGCGCGAGCGGAAGCCGGTCTGGTTGTGGACGCGGCGGGCAGGCTTGGCGTTGCGGCCGCGGTCGGAGGTGGTGCGTTCGCCGTAGGCGCGCAAGGCGTGTAGGGCATCGTTGGTGAGCAGGCCGCGCCAGACGAGATTCCAAATGGAGTCGAGCGTCTCGCCGGGGTAGCCGCCGCCGGTGGCTTCGTGGATATCCTGGAAGAAGCTTGCGCCGCGCGCGCGCAGGTAGTCGACGACCTTGTTTTCGCGCTCGGTGGTGGGGCTTTGCTCGGCTTCGGTTGCCCTGCCCACTGGCCACAGAGCGGGCAGTTTTTCAGCAAGGTAGAGCGCGACACGGCCGTCTTTTTCGCCGATCGCCTCAAGCCCGCACCAGACCACTTCACCCGCGGCAATCAGGGTGTCCAGGTCTGCGCTGCGGTAGCCGTACAGCCTCGCGGGCAGCACTTCACTTTCGAGCATGCTGGCCGGAATGGGCGCGCCCTGCAGGTTTTCGATAACATCGAGCAACGCGTCGAGCCCGCGGCGCGGCTGCACGACGCCCTGCCAGCGCGTAAACAGCCGGGCCAGCGTAGCCTGTTCGACCGGCTCGACTTCCTTGCGCAGCTTGGCCAGCGAGCGCCTGCGGATGGTGCGCAGCACTTCGTGATCGCACCACTCGCGATGGGTGCCGCCGGGACGAAAGCCACCTTCGACGACGCGTCCATTTTGTACTAAACGGTTCAGAACTGCTTCAACCGTCTCACTCGCGAGGCCAAAGCGTTTGGCTGCGTCCGCCGTGGTAAAGGGCCCGTGGGTGCGTCCAAAGCGGCGCAGCAGATCGAGCGCGGCATCCGGCACCGCAACCTGGAAAGCGGAGGGCAAACCCGGCGGCAGAGGGACACCAAGCGCGTCACGATAGCGGCCTGCGTCTTCAACAGCGATCAGGCGTTTTTCACCAGCAATCGAAACCTCAAGGATGCGCAGAGACTTGCGCAGACGCTCGGCGGTAAGGGCGATTTCAGGCGAGACGCAACGGGCGAGCAGCTCGTCGCGGCGCAGGTCGCCAAGCTTCAGCAGTAGGTCGTGTACACCATCCATGGTGCGTGCCCGGTAGGTTTCGGCGAGGCATTGCGACTGCTCTTCGGTTTCTTCGATTGCATTGAGATCGAGTAACTCGCGCAGGTCGGCGTCGCCCATCAGCTCACGCAGCTGATCCTGGTCGATGCTGAGGGCCTGGGCGCGGCGCTCGGCGAGCGGCGCGTCGCCATCGTAGATGTAGTTGGCCACATAGCTGAACAGCAGCGCGGCCGCGAACGGCGAGGGCGTGCGCGTATCGACCGTCTGAACGCGCAAGGTGCGATTGCCGATCGAGCGCATAATCTCCATCAAGGCAGGCATGTCGAAGACGTCACGCAGGCACTCGCGATAGGCCTCAAGCAGGATGGGGAACGAAGCGTAGCGCGAGGCAACGGTAAGCAGGTCGTAGGCGCGTTTGCGCTGCTGCCACAAGGGTGTGCGGCCATCGGCGCGGCGGCGCGGAAGCAACAGGGCACGGCTGGCGCTCTCGCGAAACTTGGCGGCGAAGAGCGCGGTTGAGCCTAGCTGCCGCAAGACTAGCTCAGCGGCTTCTTCCGGTTCGAGCAGAAGATGATCGACCGTGGGAGCCTCATCGCTTTCGGGGAAGCGCAGCACGAAGCCATCTTCAGACCACATCGTTTCGACTTCAGGCCCGCCATTGGCGCGGATGCGCGCGGTCGCGGCCATCGCCCAGGGCGCGTGGATCTTGCTGCCGAAGGGCGTAAGGCAGCACATACGCCAGTCGCCCAGCTCGTCACGCACACGCTCGACAACGATGGTGCGGTCATCGGGAACATGCCCGCAGGCGAGTTCCTGATCGGCCAGATACCGCATCACGTTTTCGGCAGCCTGCGGCTCGAGATCGTGCTCGCTGGTGAGCGTAGTGACGGCGACCGAGCGCGGCATATCGCGCAGGCCACGCACCAGCGCACCGATGCGGCGGCCGAACTCAAGCGGCCGGCCTGCCTGGTCGCCATGCCAGAAGGGCATCTTGCCGGGGTCGCCTGGCGCTGGCGAAACCAGCACACGGTCGTGCGTAATCTCTTCGACGCGCCAGGTGCTTGCACCCAGGATGAAGGTGTCGCCGGTCCTCTGCTCGAAGACCATTTCCTCGTCGAGCTCGCCGACGCGCACCGGCTTGCCGCCCGTGCCTGCGAGAAAAACGCCATACAGGCCGCGGTCGGGAATGGTGCCGCCATTCAGGATGGCGATCTTCTTCACCCCTTGCCTTGGCGTAAGCCAGTTTGTAGTCCGGTCCCAGGTGATGCGCGGGCGCAGCTCGGCGAATTCGTCGCTTGGATAGCGACCGGCAAGCATGTCCAGCACGCCGTCGAAGACGGACTGGCTGAGCGTCGCGTAGTTGGCGGTGGCGCGCACCAGCGCGAACAGGGCCGCGTAGCTGATGCCGCCTTCGTCTTCGTCCTCCTCGCCCTTCTTGCGCTTCTCTCGCGCGGGTGCGGGCGGTTTTGCGATGACGGCAACCATCTGCTGCGCGAGCACGTCGAGTGGATTGCGCAGGAAGCGCGTCGACTCCACGTGGCCCTCGTGCATGGCACGCGTCACGGCGGCACAGGCGACGAGGTCGGCGCGGTACTTGGGAAAGATGATGCCATTTGAGGGCATGCCCACCTGGTGGCCGGCGCGGCCGATGCGCTGCATGCCGCTGGCCACACTGGGCGGCGCTTCGATCTGGATCACGAGGTCAATGGCGCCCATGTCGATGCCAAGCTCAAGCGATGAGGTGCAGACCAGCGCGCGGATACGGCCGGCTTTCAACAGCTCTTCAATCTCGCTCCTTTGCGCCGCGGCTAAAGACCCATGGTGGGCGCGGGCGATGGCCTCGCCCGCAAGATCGTTGAGTGCGCCGGCAAGTCGCTCGGCCACGCGACGTGCGTTGACGAAGATCAGCGTGGAGGTGCGCTCGCGAATGATTTCGAGCAGGCGCGGATGGATGCTTTGCCAGATGGACGTTCGCTTTGGTCCCTGGCTGGCGGGGCCGCTGGGGATGTCCTGGATCTCTCCCAGCTTGGCCATGTCTTCGACCGGCACTTCGACGCGCAGATCGAGCACCTTGCGCGCTCCCGCGTTAACGATGGTGACGGGCCTGAAGCGTGGCCCGCCCACTCCGGATTCGGCTTCGTCGCGAGCCACTTCCATCAACGCGGTGGGCACCTCGCCTTCAGTGTTTGCGACCAGCAAACCTTCTGTAACCGATCCGGTTACACTTTCGGCAGGCAGACCCAAGGCTGTCCCACTACTAGCCGCACCGCCTAGGAAGCGCGCTACTTCCTCAAGCGGGCGTTGGGTGGCGCTGAGACCGATACGCTGCAGTTTTGCACCCGGGCGGGAGATCGCAACCAGGGCTTCCAGCCGCTCGAGCGACAGAGCCATGTGCGCGCCGCGCTTCGACGGCACGAGCGCGTGGATTTCGTCGATGATAACCGTCTCGACGGTGCGCAGCTGCTCACTCGCGTTCGAGGTAAGCATCAGGTAGAGCGACTCAGGCGTGGTGATGAGGATGTCCGCCGGATGCCTGAGAAAACGTGCGCGTTCCTTGGGCGAAGTGTCGCCGGTACGTACGCTGATATCCGGCACGCGTACCGAAACGCCGCGCTGTTTGGCCATGTTGGCGATGCCCGCCAGCGGCGAGCGCAGGTTACGTTCCACGTCCGCGGCCAGGGCCTTGAGCGGCGACAGATAGACCACCTTGCAGCCCGGCCCGCTGGTCTCGCCGAGCATAAGTTTGTTCAGGCACCAGAGAAACGCGGTGAGGGTTTTGCCCGTGCCCGTGGGTGCAAGAATCAGGGTGGACTCGCCGCGCGCGATGGCGGGCCAGCCTTCGATCTGCGGTGCGGTCGGTCCCTCGAACACGGCGCGAAACCACTCTGCCGTAATGGGATGGAAGAGCGCCAGGGCGGCGTCCGCACCAGCCATCGTCCCGACACCCGCGGCTTCGAGCCCGGCCTCGTTGACCTTGACGGCCACGGGCTCGCTTTGCTTCGGACTATCAGCCTGATTTGCTTTGTCGGCCTTCTTCGCGCGCGCCATCTAAACCCGTCCCCTCCAGCATAACGGTTCTGATGCAGCGAAAGAACGCAGACGCAGGCGCAAACGAGAGCCAGTGAAAGAAACCCGCCAGATGTTGACACACCGTGCGAAACTCTCTGCGTGCGCCTTGCCCTGCGTACGCTTCGTATTCCTCAGTACGCAGAGGGGACGGGTAAAATTGCGAGTGGCCGGGTGGATTCATGAGCCATCGATATGCCGATGTTTCTAGCTGCCTGCAACGGCGCGATAGTAGTAACACCCGGCCGCGAACTCAACCGTAAAGAGGTTCGTCGAATCTTCGGCCTGCTCCGCGTTGCCAAGCACCAGGTAGCCCTGCGGCGAGACCTGCCGGTATACATCCGAGAAGACGCAGCCACGATCCTGCTGCGGAAAATACAACAACACGTTGCGCAGCAGCACCAGGTCGAAGACCGGCAGCGCGGGCAGGGCGGCGCAGAGGTTCGCGTACTGAAACTGGCAGAGCGCACGCACCTTGGCCGCGACCTGCCACTCGTCGCCATCGCGCTCGAAGTACTTCACCAGCATGCGCGCCGGCAGCCCGCGGTTCACCTCGAGCCGCCGATAGCGCCCGCGTTGCGCGTACTCCACCACGCCGCGCGAAATGTCGGTGCCGATCACCTTTACGTCCCAGCGCGCGAGTTCGGGAAAATGCTCGCACAGCAGCATGGCGATGCTATAGGCTTCCTGTCCGGTAGAGCTCGCCGCGCTCCAGATGCGCAGCCTGCGCTCGTGCTGGCGGCTTTCAATCAGCTTTGGAAGCACATTGAGGCGCAGCGCTTCGAAAGGTTTTACGTCGCGGAAGAAGCTGGTCTCGTTGATGGTCATGGCTTCGGCGACGGCGCGGTGTAGATGCGCCGGTCGGTCTTCGCGCAGGATGCTGACGAGGCCTTCGAGGTTTTGCGCGCCCGCTAGCCTGGCAATGGGCGTCAGCCGCGTCTCGAAAAGTGCATTGCGCGACGGGTCGATCAGGTTTGCAGATTGCGCCAGTACAAGCTCGCGCAGGTAAGCATAATCGCTGTCAGAGCATGCCATGGGCTGCCTCCCGTGCTGCTTCTCGTGGCCGCGGCAAAACGTCTGCGTCACCGCGTACACGTTTGATTACGGCATCTGCCATGGCGGCTAAAGGCAGCGTCGCCGAGGCGAAGCCCTCGCTGACCACGCGGCCAGGCATGCCCCATACCGCGGAGCTTTCGCGATCCTGCGCGAAGACCGTGCCGCCCGCCTTGCGCACTGCGCGCGCGCCCGCCAGGCCATCGGACCCCATGCCGGTAAGCACCAGCGCAAGAGTGGCACCGCCGCAGACGCCCGCGGCCGAGTGGAACAGGTAATCCACCGCAGGCTTGCAGCTATGCAGCGCCGGCCCCTGGTGCAGACGCACCACCAGGCTTTCGCCGGTGCCGCGTGCAACTTCCATGTGGGCGTCGCCTGGCGCCAGCAACACCGTGTTGCGCGCCACGGCCATGCCATTGCCGGCCTGCGTCACAGGCATCCGGCAAAGCCTGTTCAAGCGCTCCGCCAGCGCGCCGGTAAACAGCTTCGGCATGTGCTGCACAATCATGACCGGCACACCCAGGGTGCGCGGCAGCTGAGGGAGCATGGCTTCGAGTGCCGAGGGGCCACCCGTCGAGACGCCGATCACCACCAGGCCCACAGGCTGGGCCGGAGCGGCCAGGTCCAGCCTCTGCTCCGGCAAGCGGTGCCGTGCGCCGCCCTGCTCCGTCGTACCGGCCAGCGCCGCGATCTTGGGCAGCAGCTGCTTCATCAGGGCGTCGAGCGCACCAGCGAAGTCGCGTTGCTGGCCGGGCTTCATCACGTAGTCCTTGGCGCCCGCGGCCAGGGCGTCCAGCGTGGCGCGCGCGCCGCGCTCGGTGTGCGCGCTGCACATGATGACAGGCAGCGCGGGGGCGCATTCCCGCAGGCGTTCAAGCACACCCAGTCCGTTAAGCCGCGGCATTTCAAGGTCGAGCAGAAGCACGTCGGGCTGCATCGTACGCGCCGCTTCGAGCGCATCGATCCCGTCCTTCATCACACCCAGCAGCTCCATGCGCGGCAGTACCTTGTCGCCCGCGCTGGCGTGCATGGCAAATACCATGCGCAGCACTTCGCCCATCACCGTTGAGTCATCCGCTGCCAGCACACGCAGCACGCGTCGTCCTTCAATACCCATTGCATCCCTCCCGTCTGCCGCCCTCAGGCAGCTGTTTCAAAGCCCAGCAGAAGCAGCTTTTCGCGCAGGCCTTGCGGCGTAAAGGGCTTCATCAAAAATTCATCGGCCCCATACTCGAGCGCCTGCACGATGAAGCTGTTATCGGCTTCGGTCGTCACCATCATCACTTTGGTCGCGGGTGCCAGGGCCTGCTCGCGCAGAATGCGTACGCACTCAAGCCCGCCCATCACGGGCATGTTCACGTCCACCAGCATCACGTCGAAGCCCGCAACGCCGCGCAACACTTCCAATGCCTCGCTGCCATTCGCGGCTTCGGTGCAGTCCATGCCGAGCCGCTGCAGGTGCTGCCGCGTAAACTCGCGCAAGAAGCGGGAATCATCCACAATCAACGCTCGCATCGTGATTCCTCCTGTTGCCTTGCCATGACCCCTGCGCTTTGAAACAAGCCTGTGGCGGCCAGCCGTCCCGGGCGCAGACGCTCCGGATCGAGTTGCACCAGCAGCCCGCCGGCCAGGCGGAAGGAGCCCTGGAACAGGGCCTTGCCGACGTTATCCAATGTAGGCGGATTGCCTGCATGCAACCTGCGTTCCACCGTCACCACACCGCCTACGCCATCGACCATCAGCCCGAAGCGTTCGCCCTCTTCGTCGCCATCGAGCACGAGCACACAGCTATCCGCCGCGGACGGCGCCATGCCCAGCAGCGAGCGCAAACTCACCGCAGTCAACACGTCGCCGCGATAGGGCACCACACCGCCAATCCATACCGGCGCCAGCGGCACACGCTGCACACCGCGATGCCCAAGCACCTCGCGAATGCTGCGCGTGTCGATGCCGAACATCCTTCCACCCGCATCGAGCGAGCACATCGAAAGCATTTCCGTTTCGTCCATCGCAACCGTCATCAAGCAACCTCCTTCCAGCGCACGGGCAAAGCCTCAACCAAGGCAAGTGGCGTATGCACCAGCGTCAGGCGGTCCTGCACCAGCGCCAGCCGCCCTTCGCACACCTGCCTGTCTTCTTCAAGCAACCTGCCATCCGCCACGTCGAGCACACTGCGCACCATAACGCCCAGCTTGCCTCCACCCTCGCGGCGGCATATCAGCACCGTGACGACTTCGTCGCAACCATCATTGGGCGAGCCATCTGCCAGCCTGCCGCTCGCATCCTCGATCGGCAGCAGCTCTCCGCGATACTGCAGCACAAGCCTGCCGCCGACGTGCTCGATCGTGCGCAGCGGCATACTTTCGATGCGATCGACAAGCGCAAGCGGAAGCGCCATGCGGCCCTGCAAGGCGTCTTCGCAGATGAGGAACGACGGGAACGAAGGGTTCTTCGGCTCCACGACGGCAGCCGCTGTAACGCCCCTCGCTTTCTCCACCCGCACCTTACCCATACCCGCGCGCTCGGCGGTCGCAGCCACATCCAGAATCATGGCAAGCGTTCCGTTGCCCAGTACTGTGGCGCCCGAAAACAAGCCAATTTCGCGCAAAATCGTCGACACCGGCTTGACCACGATCTCTTCCGGGGCCAGCAACTCGTCGACCACCAGGCCGAAGCGGCAGCCTTCCGCTTCCAGCACGGCCAGGTAAAAGCCCTGCGCGCAATAGGCCGACCGGTTCACTTCAAGCCCCAGCAGACTGTCGAGCCAGACCATGGGCAATAGCTCCTCGCGCAGACGGTAGAGCTCCGCGGCACCAATGCGTTCTACCGCCACTTCGGCCTCGGCGTTGGGTACGCAGACAAGCTCTGCCAGCGCACCTTGGGGCAGGCAGAACGAGTGCCCGCCGCTTTGCACCACCAGCGCCGGCACAATCGCGAGCGTCAGCGGCACACGCAGACGCAGCACGGTTCCCAGTCCTGGACGTGAATCCACCTCAATGATGCCGCCTACCCTCTCCACGTTGGTGCGCACCACATCCATGCCGACGCCGCGGCCGGAGACATGCGAGATCGCAGCCGCTGTCGAAAAGCCCGGCAGAAAGATGATCTGCTGCGCCTCACGGTCGGTCATCGCCGCCGCCCGCTCTTCATTCACCAGGCCCTGCGCAACAGCCTTGGCGAGCACACGCTCACGCGCAATGCCCCGCCCGTCGTCTTCAATCTCGATGACCACATAACCGCTCTGATGGCGAGCCCGCATGCACACCAGGCCTTCGGCTGGTTTGCCTGCCATCACCCTCTCGGGCGGCGCCTCGATGCCGTGATCGATGGCGTTGCGCAAGGCATGCGTCAGGGGGTCCTTGATGGCCTCGAGCAGGGTCTTGTCGAGGCCCGTGTCCTGACCCGCGAATTCGATGCGTACGCTCTTGCCACAGCTTCGCGCCAGGTCGCGCACCATGCGGGGAAACTTGCCGAACAGGTGGCCTACAGGCTGCATGCGGGCCTGCATCACGGTTTCCCGCAGGTCGGCGGTTACACAATCGAGCCGCCTGGCAAACTCGGCAAAGGTCGCGGTGTCGCCGCCACTTTGCGATGCGCTGCTTTGCAGAATCTGGTTGCGCGTCAGCACCAGTTCACCCACCAGGTTGACCATGCGGTTCAACACATCCACGTCGATGCGTAGCGTCCGTTCGCTGGTCTGGCTTGCGGGCATATTCGCGGTCGCGCCCATGGCTGGGGCTGTTCTCTCCACGCTGCGTTCGTCCCTGGCGAGCAGCGCGCCCATCAGCGCAATCAGTTCCGAATCGTCATCCTCAGCCCTGTCGCCTTCTCGTCCGGTCTGCTCAATCAACTGCAGGATGTCACGGAGCCCATCCATCAACTGCAGAAGCCCGTTTACTAGCGCCGGACTGGCCGTAAGCTGCCCGTCACGCAGCGCGCCCAGCAAGTTTTCGCCCGCATGGGCAAGCGTCTCCAGACGTCCGAAGCCGAGGAAGCCGGTGGTGCCCTTGATGGTATGTACCGCGCGAAAAATCTCGCCCAGCAACTCCGCATCGTGCGGCCGCGCTTCAAGCTCGGTCAGGCACCGGTCCATGCGGTCCAGGCCTTCCAGGCTTTCGGCTAGAAACTCTTTGGTAAGCTCATCCACACAGCCTCTATCGGAAGAGCGATGGCAAAGCATCAGCCCCTTGCGCGGGAACGCAATCGTTATCCGGCCTGGGTATTTGTAAGGGAGCAGCCGCCCTTGTTTCGAACCGCAACACCTCGTAGGCTCAAGACCATGTCTTCCGTTTCCGAAACTCAACGTCATGCGCTTGCCCAGGCTGCCGAAGCCGCGGCGCACCAGGCCTACGCGCCGTATAGCCGCTTCTACGTGGGCGCAGCGATCCTGCTTGCCTCGGGAGAAATCGTCGTCGGCTGCAATGTCGAAAACGCCAGCTACCGGCTTACCACCTGCGCGGAGCAGACCGCCATCGCCGCAGCCGTCGCGCAGTATGGCCCGGCCATCCGCATCGCCGCCGTGGCCGTGCACAACCTAGCCGCCGTCGCCTGCCAGCCCTGCGGAGCGTGCCGCCAGACGATCGCCGAGTTCGCGCCACCCGAGGCCACCATCCTGTTCCCCGGCCCGGGCGGCAAGCTCGACACCTGCACCCTGGCCGACCTGCTACCCTCATCCTTCCAGCTGATCCCATGACACCCCTTCATTCGCCACCCATGCACCCGCACATTCATCCGCTCGACGTCATCCTGCACAAGCGCGACGGCCTGGCCCTCGCGCCAGCCGAGATCGAAGCGTTCGTCACCGCCGTCGTCGACCGTACCGCGACCGATGCTCAGATCGCCGCATTTCTGATGGCCGTATTTCAGCGCGGTATGAACGCCGAAGAGCTCGCCACGCTGACCCGCGCGATGCGTTTTTCGGGCGAGGTCTTCGATGCCGCGCCGCTCCACGCCTTCACCATCGACAAGCACTCGACCGGCGGCGTCGGTGACAAGACCTCGCTGCTCATCGCCCCCATTCTTGCTTCTGTCGGGATGAGTATGCCCAATGCGCAAGGTACGCCGGGCATCTGCGTGCCCATGATCTCCGGGCGCTCGCTAGGCCACACCGGCGGCACACTCGACAAGCTCGAAACCATTCCCGGCTTCGACACCCAGCTCTCGCTCGCGCGCTTTGAAGACGTGCTGCGCCAGTGCGGCGCGGCCATGATCGGCCAGACCCCGAAGCTCGTGCCTGCCGACCGCATCCTCTACGGGCTGCGCGACCACACCGGCACGGTCGAATCGCCCTACCTCATCACCGCCAGCATCATGAGCAAGAAGCTTGCCGAGAGCCTTAATGCGCTCGTGCTCGACGTAAAGACCGGCAGCGGCGCCTTTATGAAGCGCTACGAAGACGCACGTTTTCTGGCGCAGCTGATGGTCGATACAGGCGAAGGTAACGGCACCCGCACGGTCGCGCTGCTTACCCGGATGGACCAGCCGCTGGGCCGCTTCGCCGGCAACTGGCTGGAGGTGCTGGAGTGCCTCGACATCCTGCATGCCCGCAGCGAAGCCAAGCGCCACCCACTGAGCCGCGACCTGATCGAACTGACCAACATGCTCTCCGGCCACATGCTGCTGCTCACCGGCCACGTTGCCTCGCTCGAAGCAGGCATCAATCTTTCGAACGAAATACTTCTGGGCGGCCAGGCTTTCACAGCCTTCGAGCGCATGGTCCAGGCGCAAGGCGGCGACACCGCAGTCCTCAAGCACCCGCACGAAGTCCACAAGCCTGGAGCTTCGACGCAACTGGTGGCCGCAAGCTCCGGCTTCCTCCACTCCATGGATTGCACCGAGGTGGGCTGGGCCGTGCAGCGGCTCGGCGCCGGCCGCACCAGGCCGGGCGACCCGGTAAGCGCGCATGCGGGCATCGAAATCCATGCCAGGCTCGGCGACCGCATACACGAAGGCGAGCCTCTGCTGACCCTGTTTGCCGAAGACGAAGCCCTGCTCGCGGAGCCGCTGGCCATGCTGCGCGCGACCTACAGGATCGCGCCCAAAGCGCCTACGCTTCAGCCTCTCGTGCGCGAGGTCATCCGCAGGTAGCTGCCAATCAGCGCCTTCACAACACGATGCCGTGCACTCGCATGCCCTCTCCGCTGCGCGCTCGATCCTGCCGGCCAGGGGCTTTCGATCGGATGCGACCTGCTCTGCCGGTTCTTTCCCGCTGCCGACTCCGAAACCATCTCGACATGCCGCCGGATGTCTCGAACGGCCTTGTCTCCACCCTGCTCACCAACACCCCCGCCAACGCGCCGGAGTTTCGCCTCGGCATGTTCGCCCCCAGCGGCAAGGGCAGGCTGCTGCAGCTGCGCGTCGCGCCAGAGGGCAAGTCGTCGTTTTCGATTGGGGGCACGGCCCACACCGTAAGCGTCTTCCGGCTGCATCCGGAGTTGGGCGGCGTGGCGGGCGCGGTCGCGCCCATCATCGGCAAGCAACCGGCCGACGCCCTGGTCTTCATCCTCGAAGGGCAAACGCCGACCATCGTTCGCGAAGTAGGGCAGCTGGCCACAGGCGGGCCCATCGTTTCGATCGAGCTCGCCGGCGCGACATTCCCACCCTTCATCGCCGCCGGCAGTGCCCCAGCCAGATAGCTGCTACGGGTTTGGCGGCGGAGTGGATGCGGCCGGCCGAGCAGGTGCCGCCGGCGCAACAGCCACAGCGCCAGGCCCGGCCACGCTCAGGTTCTTCGTATACCACTCCGGCACCGGCAGGCGCGGGAACGGGACATGCAACTTGCGCACCACGCGTTCGATTTCCGGCGAATATTCGCGCGCCACGTTCGAGAACACCAGGCCGCCAAAACGCGCCGCTGAATCCTTGGCGCCATCGCCCACGCTGTTGTAGCCATCGGGCAGGATGGCCGCCGCCGAAAAGCCGCCGGCCGCCGCGCCCACAAAGTTCGAAACCGCAAGCCGCTTATGCCCAGAGTCGGACTGATCCACAAACGTGTATCCGACCGCATGCACCAGCCGCCCGAAGCCGGTGGCGGTAAGGGAGCGGCGATAACGAAAATCCTCATGCAGCAGGATGGCCGTGCCATACCGCCCGGTTTCGAGCGCCACCTTGCTGCCAAGGTCTTCGCCATAATTGCGCCCGAACGCCTCCGCCCCATGCTTCCAATCGTTCGGGAAATACTGGGGCGGCTTTGCCATGCGAAACGCGGCTACAAACGCCGGCGACACCACTGCCCGCGGCCCAAACGTCAGCACCACATAGGTCTCGATCTTCGTCTTCGTGCTGTCCGGGCCGACCGCCGCCGGCGCGTAGATGGCATCGCCCGCGACAGGCTCGGGCACAGGCGGAGCCGCAAGCGTCGCGGAGGGAGCATCCGGCAACGGCGCGGCTGCCTGTCCGTGCATTCCGGCCGCGCCGGCGATCGCCACAACGCAAAGCAACAATCCCCGATTCATTGCGCGAGCCAACCCTATAGCCATTTCTTTGGACACACGTTGCCTTTCAGCTTACCTCGATGATTTGATCGTTTGGGCCTTGGACGTTTGAGTCCCCTTGCGGTCACCCGGCACAAGCTCGAATGCAGCCCGGGACGCGAAATCTCCCGCAACGCGCTTCGCACCCATTACACTCAAACCCACACACCTTGCACCCAAACACCTGCACCTAAAAAGCTATCAGGAGCACGCCTTGGCTCGATTCACCGGTCTTCTCGGTCTCATCACCTTTCTTGGCCTCGCTTATGCCTTCTCCACCAACCGTCGCGCCATTCGCTGGCGCACCGTCGGCTGGGGCCTCGGCCTGCAGATTATTTTCGCCTTTGCGGTCATCAAGTGGACCTACGGGCAAACCCTCCTCAAGTCGGTCGCTGACTTCATCACCGGGCTGCTCGCGCATTCGGTCGATGGCTCCTCACTCGTCTTCGGCAATCTTGGCATTCCCGGCAATCCTGCCGCCGTGTTCGCCTTTGCCGTGCTGCCGACCATCATTTTCGTCTCGGCCTTCTTTGCCATCCTCTATCACATTGGGCTCATGCAGCAGATCATCAAGGTGGTCGCCTATGTGATGCAGTTCACCATGGGCACCTCGGGCGCCGAATCGACCAACGTCGCGGCCAGCATCTTCATGGGCCAGACCGAAGCGCCGCTCACCATCCGGCCCTTTCTCGCCGGCGCCACGCGGTCGGAGCTCATGACCATCATGACCTCCGGCATGGCGCACGTTTCGGGCGGCATCATGGCCGCCTACATCCTGTTCGGCATCAACGCCAAAGACCTGCTCTCGGCCGTCATCATGACCGCTCCCGGCACCATTCTCGTCGCCAAGATGCTTGTGCCCGAAACCGAAGTGCCCGCCACCGCAGGCACCGTAAAAATGCCGCCGAGCGAAGAACACAAGAACGAAAATTTCATCGCCGCGATAGCCCGCGGCACTATCGATGGAGGCCAGCTCGCCTTCAACGTCGCCATCATGCTGCTGTCGTTCGTCGCGCTGGTGGGCTTGTTTAACGCCATCATGCTCGGCATTTCCGATTTTGCCTGGGCTCATGGTCATGTGCCGTTTCCACACTCGCTCAACAACGTCCTCGGCGTCGTCGGCGCGCCCGTCGCGTGGCTCATCGGCATCCCGTGGCACGATTGCAAGGTCATCGGCAACCTGCTCGGAACCCGCACCATCATCAACGAGTTTCTCGCCTTCAACGAGCTCGGCAAGATCAAGGCCACGCTCGATCCGCGCACCTTTTCGATCGCCACCTTTGCCCTATGCGGCTTCGCCAACGTCGGCTCCATCGGCATGCAGATCGGCGGCATCGGCGCGCTCGTGCCCAACCGCCGCAACGACCTCGCCCAACTCGGCTTGCGCGCCATGCTCGCCGGCACCATGGCCAACCTGATGAGCGCAAGCATCGTGAGCATGCTCATCAAGTAGCCGAACTGTCCTTTGTTGTCATCCCGCAGGGATCTGCGGTTGCACTTGCGGTAGTCTTTCCTCTGGAACGTCACCGCGTCATGAGACAGGCTGCAGGCGCTGAAACAATGCGAAAAGATCCACCCGAATCGGCGTACCTGGAACCTCCAGGAAGTCCGCAGCCGTCCATACATCGTTCACACACTGCCGCGCCGTCCGCGTCTCAGGATCGATGATCCAGATCGTGTGCACGCCCATGTGCAGGTAGTCCGAAGCGCGGCGTTGCGTATCGCTGTAAGTGTCGCCCGGGGAAAGAATTTCGATCACCAGCAACGGCGGTTCGATCAATACGGGTGGCTGCAACCCACTCTGCACCAGCACCAGGTCTGGAATGCGCACTCGGGTTGACGAAACCTGAACACGCCATTCCGGCACGGCTTGCACACCAAGCGCCTCTTCGTACTGGTTCGTCAGCAAGACGACCAGCAGTCCCTGCAAACGCCCGTGTTCATATTTGCCCATGTTGCGCTTCACCACCTCGCCGTCAATGTATTCGCGGTCCGGCCGATACGACGTCTCCATGTACTCCGCCAACGCAACTTGCAAGGTTGTCGCCATATCCTAGCTCCCGTGCGCCGAGTTTAGCACCAACTTCTAAGGCCGCGAGGCCGCCTTCACTGCTTTGCGGCTCAGCAGAATATTCTTCCGGCTCGTGCGAGCCCGCTCACTCGCATGATCGATCTTCTTCCAGAAACCCACAAAGTAATCCACCGCCGAAATCACGCTCACGATGGTCATCCAGTAAATGGCCGTCACCGCGATCAGGTGTACCGCCACCACAAAGTGCCCGCCGAACCACAGCCAGTAATCCCACCGGTGCGCCAGGATCGCCGCCACCACGCTCACAATCTGGATCACCGTCTTCAGCTTGCCGATTTCGCTCGCATCGATCGTAAAACCCTCGCTGGCCGCAATCGAACGCAGCCCGCTGACCAAAAATTCGCGCCCGATAATCAGCACCGCGATCCACGGCGGCACAATCCGCGGATTATACGCCACCAGAATGATGTAAGCGGCCGTAATCATCAGCTTGTCCGCCAGCGGGTCCAGCAGCATGCCGATGGTGGTGATCTGCTCCCGTTTCCGCGCCAGGTAGCCGTCCAGCCCATCCGTAATGCTGGCGGCGATAAACAGCGCCGAAGCCGCAAGCTCCTGCTCCCCTTTACCCGCCTGAAATGGCGAGTGCGGCGACAGAAACCAGATCAGCACCGGCACACTCGCAATCCGGCTTAGCGTAATGGAGTTCGGCAGATTCATCGAGCGCTACCCACAACCATGCGACCATTCTCCCACATCCCTTGCACCGGCTCGTTGCCGGTCACCCTCGTGCCTTCCGCGTCCTTTAGTAGAAACATTATCGATATATATCCCGGCGCGCCTGCATCCATGTTAATTTCCACATCTAACAGAAGCACTACGGAGGTGAACCTTGCTTTTGAAAAGAACAGCTATACCCGCTTTCGCTCTGCTCCTGATGCTTCCTCTCGGCGCGGCGTCCGCGCAGTATCCCCAATCCGGGAACCAGCCCGGCTACCAGCAGGGTGGTGGATGGGATGCGCCGCCTTCTGAATTCACCGACGACATCCAGCGGCGTGGCTTTCACGAAGGCATCGAAGCCGCTCGCGCCGACTTCGCCAACCACGTCCAACCCAGCCCGGAAGGCCACGAAGAGTTCCGCCACCCGCAAGTACCTTATCCCGCCCGCGACACCTACCGCGATGCCTACAAGCGCGGCTACTTTGTCGCGGTAAAGCACATGCAGGAGCGGAGGGAAGGTGAGCAGCCCGTGCCCCAGCCCAACTACCAGCCCGGCTACCAACAGGGCGGCGGATGGGACGCGCCTCCGGGTGAGTACTCCGACGACCTGCAGCGGCACGCCTTCCACGACGGCATCGAGGCTGCCCGGGCCGACTTCGCCAACCACGTCCAGCCCAGCCCGGAAGGCCACGAAGAGTACCGTCACCCGCAGGTTCCCTTCCTTGCCCATGAAACCTATCGCAACGCCTTCAAACGCGGCTACTTCCTGGCCGTCCAGATGCAGGAGCGAGGCCGCTAAACACAATCGACACACGCGAGAAGGCGGGGCCAAAGGCTCCGCCTTTTTCGCTTCCCGTTGAGGGGCATTTACAGGTTCTTTCGCGTTTAGCAGTAGAACCGAATGCCTTCCAGGGAGAACCCCGATGTCGACGATCCATCTCACCCCCATGCTCCAGTGCCTGCGCACACGTGGCTGTGCCAAAGCTGTCTTCGCGCTTAGCCTGATCGCCCCGGTGTCCGCCCCGGCTCTTGCCCAGAATGAAGCCGGCGCCCAACAACAGGGCCAGTCCAACCCGATGGTCGGCAGCTGGGAAATGGTCCAGCGCCTGCAGAACGGCAGTATTCTTCACCAATTCGATCAGTTTGGGACCGACGGAACCTGGCGCCAGACCACTATCTCCGTAGGCGGCCAGGGAAACGGCCTGCGTACCCAGCTTTGGGGTAAATATAGTGTGCAGTCCGCGGGCAACAATCTCGCCATCACCTTCCATCCAGCCGGTTTCGCCCCGGTCCAGGCCTGCACGCCGGGGGTGGGCTGCCAGCAGATGCCCGGGTATCCACAGGTCTTCGTCAACCACTATCTTTTGATCGATAACAACCATCTCCGCTCGAACGATCAGCAGCACCTCGTTACCGGGCGCGTCGCTCAGATTCCGCAGGAACTGATGGACCAGTTGCCGCCAACGCGCACGTTCGCGGGCGCACCACCCACCTCGACCGGAGGCAACTCATCGGGGTATACCCCAATGCCCCGCCCCGCCGGCGTAGGCGGAACCTGCGATAACCTGCAGCAGGCGCGCATCTGCAATCTCAACGACGGACACCTGTACACCGACGAACGCGGATGCCGGGTCTGCGCAAGCGGAGCCGGACGTTAAGAGTTCAGGCAAAATAAAGCTGGGATGCAGGGTGTGGAGCGGGCCCGAACTGTCTGCTCCACGCCCCTGGCGCTTTACGCGTACATGCCACGCTGCTTGGTCGTATACGCCACCCGATCGATGGCCAGCATGTACGCCGCGATCCGGTTGTTTACCTGGTGCGACTCGGCATACCCAACCACATCCTTGAACGACTCCGACATGATCGCATCCAGCCTCTGGTTCACTTCCGCTTCCGTCCAGAAGTAGCCCATCCGGTCCTGCACCCATTCGAAGTAGCTCGCCGTCACCCCGCCCGCATTGGCCAGAATGTCCGGCACTACAAACACCTTTTTCTCTTCCAGAATTTCGTCGGCCACCACGGTGGTCGGGCCGTTGGCGCCTTCACACAGAATCCTGCAGCGCAGCTCGGCCGCGTTCTCACTCGTGATCACGTTCTCGGTCGCCGCCGGAATCAGGATTTCGCACTCACGCGTCATCAGCTCCCGCTTGTCGCACGCGATGCCCTTGCCTGGATAAGACAAGCCAAACCCGTTGATCGTTCCTGCCTTTGCCCGGTGCTCAATCAGCAACGGGATATCCAGCCCGTCCTCGTTCATCACCGCGCCGTCATACTCCACTATGCCGATGATCGTGTACCCCTTCTTATAGAGCAGATGGGCCGCATTCGAGCCAACATTGCCAAAGCCCTGCACGATTACTCGGCAGCCTTCGATCGTCAGCCCAAGATACTTCAGCGCCTCATCGCAGCACACGGAAATCCCACGACCCGTCGCCTCGCGACGCCCTCTGGACCCGCCCAGGTTGACCGGCTTGCCCGTCACGACCGACGTCACCGTCTGGCCCATGTGCATCGAATATGTGTCCATGATCCACGCCATCGTCTGCTCATTCGTGTTCATGTCCGGTGCCGGCACGTCCTTTTCCGGCCCGATAAACGGAATCAGCTCCGCCGTATAACGCCGCGTCATGCGCTCCAGCTCGCCCTGGCTCATGTTCT
The DNA here is from genome assembly GCA_964282835.1 of uncultured Granulicella sp. Classification (GTDB taxonomy): domain Bacteria; phylum Acidobacteriota; class Terriglobia; order Terriglobales; family Acidobacteriaceae; genus Edaphobacter. Next base: position 1,090,010 of record OZ196157.1, on the reverse strand, counting down.
TCGGGTCGCAGATCACCCCGCCTTTGGCCCCGCCAAACGGGATATTCACCACCGCGCACTTCCACGTCATCCAGCTCGCCAGCGCCCGCACTTCGTCCAGGCTCACATCCGGCGCATAGCGGATACCGCCCTTGGCCGGCCCGCGCGCCATCGAGTGCTGCACCCGGTAGCCGGTAAATACTTCGATCGTTCCGTTGTCCATCTGCACCGGAATGTGCACGATGATTTCGCGCGTCGGAAAGCGCAGCACCTTCCAGATGCCATCGTCGAGGTTCAATTTCCGCGCGGCCAGGTCAAAACGATACGCCTGCGCTTCCCACGGATTCTTCTCCTGTTCAAGCGACAGGTTCGATAAAGCGGTTGCCATTGTTTTCCAATCCTTCTGTTCCAGCGCTGGTATCAGCGATTCTCCGGCCATAGCGTTTCACCCGAATGAACATCCCGTAACGTTCCGTTGGATGCACTAGGCGAGACAAAGACACACGCTCAGCCGGACCGGTCGGCGGCAGAGCAAATAAAACCTTGCGTACTCTACGCCCCGCCCAGCATAACGCGCAACTATGGGAGCCATAACATTTCTTTATCGCACCTCGACCGGTATGAGCGCACACGTGACCGGCACTTTGCACCCCCTGTGCTGATTCCGCCATCGAGCAGCGTTGTAGAATAGGAGCAATTCCAAGGGGAACGCGATTGCCGCTCAACCTCGAAAGCCTCGCCGCCCCTATCTCGCTGCGCTCCGCAGTCACGCTTTCAGACGAAGAACTGATGCGCTTTTCCGCAGATAACAAGCTCTACAGAATCGAGCGCAACGCCCAGGGGGACATCACGATCATGAGCCCTGTCGGAGGCATCGGAAGCGCGAACGAGGACTACGTTTCAGGCGAGTTCTACCTGTGGACCAGGCAGGATGGCAGCGGCAAGAGCTTCAGTCCAAGCGCCGGCTTCAACCTGCCCGATGGCTCCTGCCTTTCGCCCGATGTGGCCTGGATGACCCTTGCGCGCTGGAACGCGCTCACGCTCAAGCAGCAAACCGGCTTTCCACCCCTCTGCCCCGACTTCATCATCGAAATAAGATCCGCAAGCGATCCGCGCTCAATGGTCGAAGCCAAGATGCACTTATGGATCCAGAACGGCGCACAGCTTGCCTGGCTGATCGATCCTGTGGCCGCCAACGCCGTTATCTATCGTCCAGGCCATGCGCCCGAAAAGCTCGACCGCCCGCACACCCTGGTCGCAAATGCGCCCGTCGCGGGTTTTGTTCTCGACTGCACGCCGCTCTGGCCTGCCAACTGAATCCAGCCTGCAATCCGGCCCCGCTACAATCAAGCCAGCCATGCCCCCGAAAACCCTCGCCATTCCCACCCCAGAAGCCTTCACCAGGCTGGCCCATACCCACACCCTGATCCCGGTCTTCCGCAGCATCACTGCCGACCTCGAAACGCCCGTCTCGGCCTTCCTCCGTATCGCCCACGAAGCCCCGGAAGCCTTCCTGCTCGAGTCCGTCGAAGGCGGCGAGCATGTCGGCCGCTACACCTTCATCGGCATCGCGCCCTACAAGAAGATCACGGCCCGCGGCCGCCAGGTGGTCATCGAAGAAGGCCGCAAACGTCGCGCCTTCGAAGCCGATATTTTCGAGGTTCTCAAGGAAGCTCTGGCCGGCCATACTCCCGCGCGCCTGCCCGGTCTGCCACCTTTCACCGCCGGCGCCGTAGGCTTCTTTTCTTACGACGTCGTCCGCCTCATCGAGCGCCTGCCCGAGCTGGCTAAAGACGAACTCGGCGTGCCCGACGCGTTCCTGATGTTCTTCGACCAGGTGCTCGCCTTCGACCATGTCAAGAAGGAAATCCTTCTCATCGCCACCGCCGACCTCACTCGCGGCCACACTTACGCCCATGCCACGCGCCGCCTAGACCGGCTTGAAAAGCTGCTCGCCCAGGCTATCCCGGTCTCCGCCCTCAAGCGCAAGGGCGTACCAGGCAAGCTCAAGCTGACGCCCCGCACCAGCCGTGCCGCCTTCCTCAAAGCCGTACTCCGCGCCAAGCAATACATCACCGAGGGTGACGTGTTCCAGTGCGTGCTTTCACAACGTTTTGACTGCATCCCGGCCGTGCTCGCCTTCGACATCTACCGTGCGCTGCGCATCGTCAATCCCAGCCCGTACATGTTCTTTCTCCGCTTCGGATTGGCGCAGCAGCAAGCCCACATCGTAGGTTCCTCTCCCGAGCTCCTGGTCCGCGTCAAAGCCTCTCCCACCGGCTCTACCGTCGAGTACCGCCCGATCGCCGGAACCCGCAAACGCTCCGCCGACGAAGCCGAAGACCGCGCCCTCGAAGCCGACCTGCGCGCCGACGAAAAGGAAGTCGCCGAGCACATCATGCTCGTCGATCTTGGCCGCAACGACGTGGGCCGGGTCTCGGAGTTCGGCTCCGTTCGCGTGAAAGACCTGATGTTTGTCGAACGCTACTCGCACGTCATGCACCTGGTCTCCGCCATCGAAGGCACCCTCAAGCGCGGCCTCAACCCGATCGACGCCTTCAAGGCCTGCTTCCCTGCCGGCACGCTTTCGGGCGCGCCAAAAATCCGCGCCATGGAAATCATCGAAGAGCTCGAGCCTGCCCGCCGCGGCGTCTACGGAGGAAGCATCTTCTACGCCGATTTCAGCGGCAATCTCGATTCCTGCATCGCCATCCGCACCCTCTTTCTCCACGGTGACGAAGGTCATATCCAGGCCGGCGCCGGCATCGTCGCCGACTCCAACCCCGAATCCGAATTCGAAGAGTGCCGCAACAAAGCCCAGGCCGTCGTCCGCGCCATCGAACGCGCCCGCCAGGGCTGACCTTTCCATTCCCTTGCTTCTGCCGCGGTCTCTCGATCGGCCCGCCCCAGCGCCCCCCACATGCCGCGACCCATCATCCCGCAAGGCCTAAGCCGCCGTATCCTTCGCGACGGCCTCCGCAAAAACGACCTCCGTGACGAAGCCTTCCGCCGCGTCATCCGTTCCATCCCACGCGGCAAGGTCTCCACCTACGGCAAGGTCGCCGCCGCGGCCGGCTATCCGCTCTACCACCGCGCCGTAGCTCGCCTGCTGCGCCATAGCATGCACGATGCCCTGCCCTGGCAGCGCATCGTCGGTGCCGGCGGAGCCATCAAGCTGCGCGGCGAGGCCGCCCTCGAGCAGCGCCTCCGCCTGAGCCTCGAAGGCGTCACCTTCCGCGGCAAGCGCGTATGCATGGAGTTCCACGAGCACCCGCTGGCCGCTTGGGAAGCCTGAGGCCGCTACATGCCGATAATTTCGCCGTCCGCATCCACGTCGATCCCCATCGCGCGCGAAACCTTCGGCAGCCCAGGCATCAGCATCATCGTGCCCGAAATCACCACCAGAAAGCCCGCCCCGGCCGACAACGACACATCGGTCACATGCAGGGTCCAGCCCGTGGGCGCACCCAGCCGCTTGGGGTCGTCGGTCAGCGAGTACTGCGTCTTCGCAATGCAGATGGGCAGCTCGCCGAAGCCCCACCGCGTAAACCGCGCCAGGCTCTCCCGCGCGCGCTCGCTCAGCTCCACCTCGGCCGCGCCGTAGACGTTCCGCGCCACCTTCGTCACCTTGTCCACAAAGCTGTCGCTCATGGCATAGGTGGTCGCCAGGACCGGCTGCGGGTTCGCTTCGATCACCTCGACCACCTTGCGCGCCAGAGCCTCCGCCCCTTCGCCACCCTTGGCGAAGGCTTCAGAAAGCGCAAACGCCGCGCCCCGTTCTTCGCAAAAGGCGCGCAGCCGGTCCAGTTCCGCCTCCGTATCGTTGGGGAACCGATTGATCGCCACCACCGCCGGCAAGCCGAAGCCCCGCACGATCGCAATATGCCTGGCCAGGTTCGCCGAACCGACTTCCAGGTCGCCTTCGCCCTGCTGCTTCACGCTTTGCACCGTGGTCACCAGCACCGCGGCGGCCGGCTTGATCCCCGCGAGCGGACTCACCAGGTCCATATACTTTTCAAAGCCCAGGTCGGAGGCAAAGCCGGTCTCATTCACCACATAATCGGCCATCCGCATGCCCATCTGCTGCGAGATCACCGAGCTTGTCCCATGCGCAATGTTGGCAAACGGCCCGCAATGCACCATCGCCGGCGTGCCTTCGGTCGTCTGCACCAGGTTCGGCAGCAGCGCCTCGCTCAGCAGAGCCATCATGGGCCCGGTGGCGTTCAACTCTGCCGCCCGCACCGGCTCGCCCCTGCGATTCTGCCCGATCACAATCCGCGCCAGCCGCGCCCGCAGGTCTTCCTGCCCCGAAGCCAGCGACAGGATCGCCATCATCTCCGACGCCGCCGTAATCAAGAACCCGCTCGCCCGATTGCTGCCGTCACGCTGCTTTTTATCCGCCGTTGTGACGCCGACGGTCACGGCACGCAACGCGCGATCGTTCATGTCGAGCGTGCGCGGCCAGCTGATGCCGGCAGGGTCCAGGTCCAGCTCGTTGCCGTGGAACAGATGCGAATCGATCAGCGCCGCGAGCAGGTTGTGCGCGGACGTGATCGCATGGAAGTCCCCGTGGAAATGCAGATTGATCTTTTCCGCCGGCTCTACCTGCGAGTGCCCGCCACCGGCAGCGCCGCCCTTCATCCCGAACACCGGCCCGAGCGAAGGCTCGCGCGACGAAAGCACGGCACGCTTGCCGATTCGCTCCAGGCCCTGTACCAGCCCGATCGAGGTAACCGTCTTGCCTTCGCCCGAAATGGTCGGCGTCGTCGCCGTCACCAGAATGAGCTTGCCGCCACGGTTGAAGCGCACATCGTCCAGCAGCTCCAGGCGCAGCTTCGCACTCACCGGGCTGCGCTTTTCGTACAGGTTGTCCGGCAGGTCCAGCTTTGCGGCGACAGCCTCGATCGGCAGCAGATTCTTGTTCACGCAAGTTCCTCATCGTGTCGGAGCAACAGCACGGGCAAAATGGGAGCGGTCTTTAGAGCGCGGGCTGCGGGGGTGCGGCAGCCGGGTTCAGCTTCTGCGCGGCGACGACGCCGGCGGCACCCTTGGCGTCCTTGTCCTTCAGCTTCGCGTAGATATCGTGCGCGGTGCTGGTCTTGCCTTCGTCGGTATAGAGGGCAGCAAGCTGCAGCTGCGCGAGGCCGGCCGGCACGGTGTCCGTGGGCTTGTCGGTAAGCTGGTTGTAGAGGTCGATGGCCTGGGGATCGCGGCTGGTCTGGTGGTACATGTCGGCGAGCGCGAGCTTGGCCAGGGCGGCGAGGTTCGCGTTCCAGCTGCCGGCGACCTGCTTGAAGGTGGTCTCGGCGGAGGCGGTCTGCCCCTGCTCGTTCTGGGTGACGCCGACGAAGTAGAGGGCGTTCTTGCCGTCCTTCATCATGCCGTACTTATCGGCCACGGCGCGGAACTGGGTGTACGCGGCGGCGGCGCGCGTTTTGGCGTCGGGATAGGTTTTCTCGCCGGGAAGCGACGGCTGGCCGGGGATAGAAAGCGGTGTTTGGTAAGTTTCCATGGCTTCGCCAAAGGCGACAGTTGCCTCGCTGGAGCGATGGCTGTACAGCACACCGGCGACGACGAGGACGATGATGGCGGCGAGCAGCAGCGAGGCAGTCATGATGACGGAGCGGCGGTTTTGAGATGCCCATTCGAGACCGCTGCCGGTAGTGGTGACGAAGCGATCCTGCTTGAGTTCGCGCCTGGTTTGCTGATCCATGAGGGTTTGGTAAGTCGCTTTCGTTTGTTTCGCGGGCTGAGTCACCGCACACTCAAGAAGTCTAACAGGCTCGTCCGGCACGGCGCGCGCACGAACGCAGGATTTGCGGGGGGCAGCGGCCTCCGCTACTCTAATGGCATGTATGAAGACTTTACGGTAAACGACCACTGGACCGGTGAGCCCCTGCACTGCACGTGGAAGGGCACGGTGGTGGCGATTGCGACCCGGCATGCCGATGCCACTGACATTCGGTTCGCGGTAAATGGCCGTCCAGTATGGATTGCGATGCCGAACGTGGCCTGGATCGAGATGAAGAAAAAGACCGGCTATGTGATTACCGACTACCTGGCAGCGCAGGCAGCCGGGCGGTATCTTAAAACGGCCATCGAAAGCGGCTACGATAACGGCCGCGAGATGTACACGATGACGATCGACGAAGTGCTGGACCAGGCCAACGCCGTGGTGAAGGAAGCGGGGCGAACGGACAACCTGCCGACGCTGCCGGTGATCAACGACGACATCAAGCCGGAGAAGTATATGGGCGTGCTGCCGGGCGATCCGGGGAGCGCGGCGTACTTCGGCACTCCGGAACCCGACGAGAACGAACGGGTGAAGCTGTAGCGTGGCCAGCCGGCGACAGTTGCTGGGCTGGCTGGGTGTCGCAACCGCCGGTGCCTGGGTGCAGGGCCGCGGGCAGAGCGGCTTCTTTACCAGGCCGGGCAAGCCGAAAGCCGGGGCGCCTCCGGTGATGGTCTACTTTGGCACCGACACGGCGAAGGCCAGCGCCAAGGGCATCTATGCGGCGCGGTTCGACCTGGCGACCGGGCATTTTGGCGAGTTGATGCTGGCGGCGTCGTGCACACGGCCGACCTATATGGCGCTGGGCCGGGTGCGCGACCGCCGGCTGCTGTATGCAGTCAGCGAAGGCGATGCGACCAGCTCCGGCGTTTTGAGCTTTCTGCTGGACCCCGGCACGGGCAGCCTGCGGGCTATCGGCGAGGTGCCTTCGGGCGGTGCGGGGCCGTGCTACATTGCCGTGCATCCGACGGGCGGATCGGCGTATGTGGCGAACTACAACAGCGGCACGGTAAGCAGCTTTCGGGTAATGGGCGATGGGGCGTTGAGCCAGCCCGTGCAGGTGGTCGAGTTCGTGCAGGGCAAGCAGTTCGGCCATCATGGACCGGATGCGGAACGGCAGGAGAGCTCGCATCCGCACTGTGCCGCCGTTTCGGCAGATGGACGGTTTCTGCTCGTCTGCGACCTGGGCAACGATACGATTGCCATCTTTCCGATTGATGGGGCAACGGGCAGGATCGGGTTGGTGCAGCTCACGGAGAATCGGACGCCCGGCGCGGGGCCCCGGCATGTGGCGTTTCATCCGAACGGGCGCTGGGTGTACGGTGTGGACGAGTTGACGAACAAGGTGGACCAATACCTTTGGAATGAGGTGCACGGTTCGGCCAACGTGGTTGCCGCCGGACTACTGACCGATGCGGGCCACACGGTGAGCACGCTCGACGCAGGCTACAAGGGGACGAACACGGCAGCGGAGATTACGGTTTCTCCCGAGGGCCGGTATGTGTATGTAAGCAACCGCGGGGAGAACAGCCTGGCGGTATTTGCGGTGGATGGTACAAGCGGTGCGCTGAAGGGTTTGCAGCGTATCAGTTGTGGGGGCAAGACGCCGCGGCAGTTTACGCTGGACCCGGAAGGGCGCTGGCTACTGTGCGGCAACTCTGAGTCGGATACGGTAACGGTATTTGCGCGGGACCAGGCGACCGGGCGGCTGAGTGGGCCGGTTTCTACGCTGGCCGTGCCGGCACCGATGGTTACGCTGTTTGCTTGAGGATAAAGTCTAGATACAACGGGTTGAGAGCTGTCAGCCTACCAGCTGTAAGCTGACAGCCCTGAACCCGCCTGCAATAGGAAGATCACCCACGATCGTAGGCGATCATGGGGATTCCGGTTGGCTCACAAGGATTTGAGGTCCAGCACGAAGCGGTACTTCACGTCGGCTTTGACGACCCGGTTCCAGGCCTGCTCGAGCTGGCCGAAGGTGGTCATCTCTATGTCGGAGACGATGTTGTGGGCCGCGCAGAAGTCGAGCATTTCCTGGGTTTCGCGGATGCCGCCAATCGAAGAACCGGACAGGTTGGGCCGGCCGAAGAGCGAGAAGACGTTGATCTGGATGGGATCTTCAGGCGCGCCGACGGTGCAGTAGGTGGCGTCGCGCTTGAGCAAGGCGATGTAGGGGCTTACATCGTGCGCTGCGGAGACGGTGTCGAGGATGAAGTCGAAGGTACCGGCATGCGGGGTGTGCCAGCCGGCGTCCTTGGTGAGCAGCACGTCGTCGGCACCGAGGCGTTTGGCGTCGTCGATTTTGCCGGCTGAGGTGGTGAAGAGCGTGGTGTGGGCGCCGAAGGCGTGCGAGAACTTCAGCGCCATGTGGCCGAGTCCGCCCAGCCCGACGATGCCGATCTTTTTGCCGGGGCCGGCATTCCAATGCTTAAGCGGCGAGTAGGTGGTGATGCCGGCGCAGAGCAGCGGCGCGGTGGCGGCAGGGTCGAGCGCATCGGGGATATGCAGGAGGAACGCTTCGTCGGCGACGATGTTGTTGCTGTAGCCACCGAAGGTGAGATTGCCCTCCTTATCCTTCGCGTTATAGGTGTAGATGGGGCCGGGCTGGTTGCAGTACTGCTCTTCGCCGGCCTTGCAGGAGGGGCAGGTCCGGCAGGAATCGACCATACAGCCGATGCCGACGCGCTCGCCAACTTTGAAGCCGGTCACGTCTGCGCCGACGGCCGAAACGGTGCCGATAATTTCGTGGCCGGGCACCATGGGGTACTGGGCATTGCCCCACTCGTTGCGTGCCTGGTGGATGTCGGAGTGGCAGATGCCGCAGAACTCGATGTCGAGCCGCACGTCCTTCAGGCGCAGGTCGCGGCGCTCGAAGCTCCAGGGTTCGGGGGCGTTGGTGGCGGAGTGAACGACGTAGCCGTGTGACTGAATCATGTGCTTGGAGCTCCTTGGGCGCGGTGAGTCGGAGGTGTGGCTCCCCACCCCCGGGGTTTTTGTCTAAGTTCTTCAAACTACGGCAGTTTAGATGCAAGATGGTGGACAAAGTCTTCAAGGGAAAGGACTTGCCGGTAAATTATTCAAAACAAAGGCGATGTGCATGGAAAGAGAAAAGCAGGCTCCGAAAGTGCGAGCCTGCTCTTCTTCTTCTGTTCTCTATTTTACAGGAGTGCCTGGGGGAAACATGCCAACTTTGTTTGCAGGACTGGCGCGGGTTTTGTTGCAGGTGGGGCTTGACAGGTGCAGGTTGTGGAAATCCAAAGCGATCGTCAATTTTAGATAAGCCGTAAAGACGAATATCGACCACAGGTATTTGCAAGGTAGTTAGTGCAGCCGAGGCCGGTGCATACAGTTTTGGTGACCCATATCGATCAGCCTTGAAGTAACTGAAACACCTCCGCTGGTGCCCTCCGGGAAGTGAGTCAGGGTACCCGTTCCGAAGCGTTTTGCCGAAGCACGAAGGCAGGCAAAAGCAAAACAGAAGCAGATCCCTCCGGGATGACAAACAAAAGAATCGTCTGCTCTCCGCAACAGGTAACTTGCTCTAGTCGTCGTAATGGAGGAGGCTTAGGACGTCGTACTCGGGGAATTTAGCGCGGCCTTTGAGGAAGTCAAGTTCAATGGCGAAGCCGATGCCGGCGATCTCTCCGCCGAGCTGGCGGACGAGCTTGACGGTGGCCTGCATGGTGCCGCCGGTGGCGAGCAGGTCGTCGACGATGACGACGCGCTGGCCGGGAGTGATAGCGTCGAGATGGATTTCGAGCGAGTCAGAGCCGTATTCGAGGTCGTAGGTGACCTTGGCGGTGGCCGCGGGAAGCTTTTTGGGCTTGCGCACGGGGACGAAGCCGGCGTTGAGCCGGTAGGCGAGGGCGGGGCCGAAGATGAAGCCGCGGGCTTCGATGCCCAGGACGAGGTCGATATCCTTGCCGATGTAGTGGACGGCGAAGGCGTCGATCAGTTGAGCCATGCCGGCGGGATCGCGGAGCAGGGTGGTGATGTCGTAGAAGAGGATGCCGGGCTTGGGGAAGTCGGGGACGGTGCGTATGAGCTGCTTGAGGGGCTCGCAGTTGATGGGGGAGGTTGACATGAGTTACCAGGCTCCTTCGATTTGGAACGGGCCGAGGTTTTCGGCTTCGGCTTCGGTGAGAGTGTGGATGAGGACCTGGTCGACGCGGGAGCCGCGCGAGCCCTTGTGGAGTGCGCGGGTGAGCTCGGCGAGGTCTTCTTCGGGGCCTGAGGCGACAAGCTCGACATGGCCTTCGTCGGTGTTTTTGACCCAGCCGCGCAGTTCGAGTTCGGCGGCTTCACGATGGACGAACCAGCGAAAACCGACGCCCTGGACGCGGCCGCGAATGAGGAAGTGTTGGGTGGGCATATTCAGTTCACGTGGAAAACATAGCCATCTTCAAGAAAACGGTCTCCTAGCGACCTGCCCTCTATGTGCATGCCGGTAGAACGGTGGACCCGACCAACGTTCCGGCGCAGATCGCGGATGAACGAATCAGTCTCGGGAAGTAAAAGGAGGGATGGGACATCTTCCTGTTCATCGCCCATCTCGCCCAAAATTGAGAGGACTTCCTTGTAACTAGGCAGGAGACTTACATCCTCAAACTGAGTGGATGCCAGGACAAGTCGCGGAGAAGAGTAATCCGAAAACTTGGCGGCGACGATGACGCCGATGTCAGGACGCCGCTCCCGAATCTCTTCTGCCGCGTGCGAGGAAGCAACGCGCTCGACATCTACCAAGAACTGACGATCCATTGGAGCACCCCGTCTGTTGTGTCTGAAATCGCCGCGATGAGATCTCTCGCCTGCGCTTCTGCATGGAAGCTATACCGGCTCTGCTCACTCCAGCTCTTGCAGATGTTCCAATATAGATTGAGCTGTGTGTTCGTCTTGCAATCGGCAGAAAGCTGCTTATCCAGATTAGCTGCTTTGCTCAAGTCTTCGGGAGAATGTTTGTAGGAAGCGTCTACTCGCTTCTTGTCCGGGAAATCGTGTTGCTGAGTCTCTTTTGCAATACAAGCTTTAAAGGCGCACTCGAGAGCATAGCCAGCAAGGTAGTAGGCACCGCTGTACTCTCCGGCGTTAAGCAGCGCTTCTGCTTCGCGCAGCCGGAGAATGGAGAGACGCTGTAAATCAGTCCGGTTCATCTTAGGCGCGGCTCATGTAAGCGCCCTCGGCGGTGTCGACGCGGATTTTTTCCCCTTCGTTGATGAACGGCGGCACCTGGACCACGAGGCCAGTTTCGGTTTTCGCGGGCTTGGTGACGGAGCTTGCGGTGGCGGACTTGATGCCGGGTTCAGTCTCGATCACGGTCATGACGACGGCGGTGGGGAGCTCGATGCCGACAGCCTTGCCATCGTGAAAGGAGACGGCGATGCCGAGGTTGGGGGTGAGGAACTCGACGGCGTCGCCGAGAGTTTCGCGGGTAAGCATGGTTTGCTCGTACTTGTCGTCCATAAAGTAGTACTCGTCGCCGTCGTTGTAGAGGAATTCCATCTTGATTTCGTCGACGTAGACGCGCTCGATGGGGTCGGGCGAGCGGAAGCGCTCGGTGAAGGCGGCGCCGGTGCGGACGTTGCGGAGCTTGGCCTGGATGAAGGCGCGCAGGTTGCCGGGGGTGCGGTGCTCGATCGAGAAGACGAGGTGGAGGTCGTCCTTGAACTTGATGATCATGCCGGGGCGCATCTGGGTGGCGGGAATGGACATGCGAAACCTCTGATCTGTGCGGAAGTGTGTGGGCAGGCGAAGCTGGGCTCGCCGCAACCTTTTGATTGTAGCTCGTCAGCGGACGAAGAGACGTTTGATGAAGTGGCCGATGGAGGCGAACGCGCCGGGCTTTGGCGTGGGTGGAGGCTCGGGTGGCGGGAGCGCGGCTACGGCTGGGATGGGGGCGGCGGGGTCGGGGGCCGGTGGGGGTTTGGAGGGATCGAAGGTGAGGGTGGAGGCTACCTGGACGTGGGTGACGCCGGGAGTTTCGGCGGGCAGCGGCGTGGGTTGAGCCAGGCCTTCGGAGACGGCGATGGGAAACGGATTGGCAGCGGCGGCCTGGGCGGGGGTTACCTTGGGGGCGTTGGTGCCGCCGCGCAGGGCGGCCTCGGCGAGCGGGATGGTGCGAGGCGCTTCGGAGTCCGGCGGGCAGCCGCAGGGAACGGTTTCGCGGTCGACCACTTCGCGGACCGACCCGTGCTCGAAGAGGACGTGCTGGCCCGGCTTGAGCTGGTAGCTGGCCTGGCCGAAGGCGTCGACGATGTTGAGCGGCGGGGCGTGCTTACCGCGGTTATCGACGCAGGTGTCGCCGTTGTGGGCGACGCGGATCTGCAGGTCGAGTGGCCCCTCGGCGAGCGGGGTGAAGCGGAGATCGGGGGTGAGGAGCGAGTCCGCGGGAGTAGCTTTGGTACGGATTTCGAGCGAGCCGCGATCGAGCGTGAGCAGCAGGGCCTGGGCGGGAGTTTGCGAAAGATGAAGAGGCGTGGACTGGCAGACGCGCACGGTGCCGCCGCGGGTCAGCTTGATTTCCGCGGTGTGGGTGTTGGCTGTGACGGTGGGATTGCCGGTCAGCGTGGCGCGGGCGTCCGCGACGTTGAGGACCCCGGGGGTGGTGTTGGTGATCGTGGCGTCGGCAGTCGGAACCGTGCCGATGGACTGCGCGTGCAGGCTTGCGGTGGTAATCAGGATCGCGGCGATGAGAAGGAAACGGGGCATGATAGGAGAGTTGCAGAAGCAGATCCTGCGGGATGACAAAGCAGGGCTAAAGGTTGAGGAAGTTCTGGATGAGCGTACGGCCTTCGCGAGTGAGGACGGACTCAGGGTGGAACTGGACGCCCTCGATAGGGAGCTCGCGGTGGCGAAGCGCCATGATGGTAGAGGCACCGGAGCCGGTTTCTGTGGTGCGGGCGGAGACTTCGAGCTGCTCGGGCAGGCCATCTTCAGCGACGACGAGCGAGTGATAGCGGGTGCACGTCATGCTGTTCGGCAGGCCGGCGAAAATGGTTTTGCCGTCGTGATCGACCTCGCTGGTTTTGCCGTGCATCAGCTTTTCCGCGCGGACGACGTTGCCGCCAAAGGCCGCGCCCAGCGCCTGGTGGCCCAGGCATACGCCGAGAATTGGGGTGCGGGGACCGCCCCCAAGCCCGAGCCGGGCGAAGTGCTGGAGCAGCGGAATGGAGATGCCGGCTTCCTGCGGGGTGCAGGGTCCAGGCGATATGAGGATACGGTCGGGGTGCATGGCTTCGACTTCCTCGGGCGTGATTTCGTCGTTGCGCCGGATGGTCATTTCGGCGCCAAGCTCGCCCATGTACTGAACGAGGTTGAAGGTGAAGGAATCGTAATTGTCGAGGACGAAGACCATGGGTTGATTTTACGCGCGCAACAGATGGACGATGATGAGCCTCTAAAGGGTACGAGGTGGGCAGATGTATCTGACCGGGAAACGATGGAAGCACTTTGCCGCGATGGCGCTGATCGGCGATGGGGTCATGGCGGTGGTGCATCCGCAGCATGATGCGCTGGCTTGGAAGGGTGGGCCCAAGCCGTGGAAAGACCTCATGCAGTTTCTGCATGAGCGGCCGGTGCTGACGCGTGCGATAGGGGCCGGGCAGATCATCGGTGGTATCTGGTGGGCTTTGCAGCAGGAGAAGGAAGACAGCTAGCGAGCCTTCGCCCCACGCATCGCGGTAAGGCTGCGATGAGTGGGGCGCGTTTTGGTTAGCGACGCTAGACTGGCTGCTATGGTGATTGGTCGGGTGATGGCGCTGGATGTGGGCAAGGTGCGTATCGGGGTGGCGCTGACCGATCCGCTGGGCTACACGGCGCAGCCACTGCTTACGGTGTGGCGCAAGGGGCGGGGTGATGATCTTCGCAACCTTGTGCGGCTGGTGAAGAGGCACGAAGTGGTGCATGTGGTAGTCGGCAAACCGCTGCACCTCAGCGGAGAAGAAATGCCGTGGGGCCGCAAGGTGGAGGAGTTTGCCGAGGCTTTGCGCGCGAAGGTGGCGGTGCCGGTGGAGATGTGGGATGAGCGGCTGAGTACGGTGGCAGCGCACGAAATACTGGACGAGCAGGGGTATGGAACGGATCGGAAGCGGGTGATCGATCAGGTGGCGGCGGTTGTGATTCTGGAGGGATGGATGCAGGCGAGGCGTTTGTAGTGATCGTTTAACAAGAGCAACTAACAAGAGCAACCGCAGATTCCCTTCGGGAATGACAACAAGAGACTGCTTTGTCCCCGACGTTAGAAGCCGTGTTCTTCGTCGTGCAGGTGCGCGGCGAGCGCGTTTTCGCTTACATGCTGGCCCGCGTCGAGCGCCCCTTCGGAGGTCATGCGCAGGTCCGCAACCTTCTTCCACAGGTTGTCCTTCTTCTGTTCCGTGGCCCACAGCGGCAGGTCGAGCCGCAGGTAACTGCAGATAGCGTATGCGTGGGGCTCGTACAGGCCGCGGATATCGGTAAGCCGCTGATGCGAAGCGGGATCGCCGCAAAGCCGCATATGGATTTCGCCAAGCGTGTCGCAAAGAATCGTGAAGTCCTTGATGGGCAGCCGGTCGGGGATACTGGCTCTTCCCTTCGCTCCATCCACCTCCGCGCCGATTGAGAAGATGTGCCCCAGATCGATAAGGGCATGGCGCGCCATGGCAAAGGTCAGCTGCGCCTGCCTCACCGGCTCGCCCTCGACGGTGGTGATCAGCAGCGCGCAGGTATCCAGAATGCAGACCAGCGCGGAGAGCCAGCTCTGGTTATCGTGTTGCGACCGGTAGTAGCAAAGGAGCGGGTACGAGACGTGCGACTCGAGCAGTTCCGCGGCCCAGCGCTCCCACTCGGCCAGAAGGGTGATGAGCGTGACATGCCCGCCTTTGTACCCGTGTCTGCGTAGCAGTTCGGCAGCGGTGGGCGGCGAACCGGCGCGGCCGTCCAGCATGGCCACGCTCACCTCACGCCGCGAGAAAGCCTGATAAAGCACAGGCACATACCCGATGACCAGCGCCACAAAGCCGAGCCCCGTGCCCGATTCCATAACCAGCAAGAAGCGCGTCCCCAGCGTCAACGGGATGACATCGCCCAGGCCGAGCGTAAACAAGGTGGTGCCGCTTACATAGAAATCTGTTCGCAGGTTGGACCAGACGCTGTGCGCCGTGTTCAGCGAATCGGAAAATGGGGTGCCGAGCGAAAAGTAGAGCAGCCCGAAGCCGCAGGTGAGCAGCGCCGCCCATACGGCAAGCAGCAGAAACAGCGAAACCGGCCCGAAGATGCTGAACATCTGGTCACGCGCCCGGCGGCGCAGGCGGTCGCCCAGGGCGCGCCACGGATGCCACGTCATCAGGAAAAAGAAGCGCGTAATCCGGAAGCGGCCCTTGGGTCGGCGGGGCAGAATGACTGTCTGGAACGCGTCCAGCACCACGCCCAGACAAAGAAGGCTTCCGACCATAAAAACCGCAGCATGCATAAGCTCTTCGGTTGGATGACAAAAGGAGCAGCTCTGATTCCGCGAGGCCTGGTCAGCCAGCGTACATAAGCGTGAAAAGTCATTTCTTTACTTGACACTTGCGGAAACAGGCGTTTTCATGCAGCTACCGGTATGAGTAAGCATTTCTCTGGTGACCGCCATGCGCATCCTCGTAGTCGACGACGAACCGCTCGTAGCCAAGACGCTCGGCCTCATCTTTCGCGGCCAGGGCTTTGAGGTGACGACCGTCCATGGTGCCGCCGAAGCTCTGCGCTCCGCCGTCCTGTTTCCGCCCGACCTTCTGCTTACCGATATCGACATGCCCGGCCGCGATGGCGTCTCGCTGATGACGGAGTTCAGCCAGCTTTACCCGGCGTGCCCCATCCTGGTGCTTACGGGCTTTTACGCCGCCCTGGGCCGCGTCTCCGAGTGCGCCCGCACCCTTGCCCAGCCGGTCAGCATCGTGACCAAACCGTGCCAGCCGACCGAGCTTCTGCTGACCGCCGGCAGAATGCTGAAGTCGGCCTGAGCACCGGCCCGTGGGATAAACTCGACCTGTGCCGCCGGACGATGCCATCCCCAGCCTGCTGAGCCTTCGCACCCGACGCAAGCCGAAGTTCGCCCCGGCGTCTCCGCAGCTCGCCTTTGAGCTGACTTCTCTGCCTCCGCCCGCCGCTCCCTACCAGCCCATCGTGCTCGAACCAGAGCCGCCGCCCGCACCGCCGCCCGCTCTTTACACCGTTCGCCAGCTGATTGCAGCGCTGCGTCAGACGGTGGAATCCACCTACACGGCCTCAGTCAACGTCGAAGGCGAGATTTCCAATTGCCGCCCGGCGGCTTCCGGCCACATCTACTTCACGCTCAAGGATGGCGAGGCGCAGCTGCCCGCCGTGCTCTTCCGCCGCCAGGCCCAACTGCTAGGCTTCAAAGTTAAAGACGGCCTTGCTGTCGAAGTGCGCGGACGCGT
Source organism: uncultured Granulicella sp. (assembly GCA_964282835.1). Taxonomy (GTDB): domain Bacteria; phylum Acidobacteriota; class Terriglobia; order Terriglobales; family Acidobacteriaceae; genus Edaphobacter. Next base: position 1,073,831 of record OZ196157.1, on the reverse strand, counting down.
CTCCGTGTACGAGTCACGCGGCCAGCTCCAGTTGATCGCCGAAACCATGAAGCCGCGCGGCGAAGGCGCCCTGGAGCTCGCCTTCCAGCAGCTCAAACGCAAGCTCAAGGCGGAAGGCCTCTTCGAACGGCAGAAAAGGTCGCTGCCTCCCTTCCCGCATTGCCTAGGCATCGTCACCAGCCCGCACGGCGCGGCCATCCGCGACATTATCCAGGTGGTGCGGCGCCGCCATGCGCGGCTCAACATCCTCATCTTTCCGGCCGTGATGCAGGGCGCCAACTGCGCTGCCAGCGTCATCCGCGGCATCCGGTGGTTCAACCAGACACAGTCGCGGGAGCTCCAGACGCCGTGCGTCGACCTCATCCTGATCGCGCGTGGAGGCGGGTCGCTCGAAGACCTTGCCGGCTTCAACGACGAGCGCCTGGCCCGCGCCATCGCGGCCAGCGGTCTGCCCGTGGTCTCGGCCATCGGCCATGAGGTCGACCACACCATCGCCGATTACGTCGCCGACCTGCGCGCGCCCACGCCCTCGGCCGCTGCCGAACTCGTTACGGCGGCGCAGCACCGGATTGAAGAGCGTGTGCTGGCGCTCGAACGGCGCACCCATCGCGCAGGGCAGTTCCATCTGCTGCAGGCGCGCCAGCGCTTTTCGCGGCTTTCGGCCGCGCAGGTGCTGGCCCGCCTGCGCGATGCCGTCTCGCTCCGCGACCAGCGTATCGAAGACCTGCGCCGGAGGCTTGCAAGCGCCTCCGATCGCCGGCTGCGCAATCGCGCCAACCGCATTGCCCAGCTGGAAGCGCGTCTGCGCCGCCACGATCCAACGCTGCGGCTTGCCCAGGCGCAGCGCCGCCTCACGACCGCAACCGACCGCATCGCACGGCTGGCCACTACCCTCGTCGCCAAACGCAACGCGCCGCTTACGCGCGCTGCCGACCGGCTGCACGCGCTTTCACCGCTGGCCGTGCTCAACCGCGGCTACGCCATCGTCTACACCGAAGCCGACACCATCCTGCGCAATGCCGCCGACGCTCTGCCGGGCCAGCGTATCCACGCCCGCCTGGCGCAGGGCACCCTCACCGCCCGCGTTACCGAGCAGGCGGAGTGAGACTCCTTACAGGGGCGCTCATCCTTGCCGCGCTGACGCCGCAGCAGCACGAGAGCGCTTCCCCACAGATCACGGTGCTTCTGCTCAACGGAGCCACCGGCGCACCACTCTCTCAGGCACGTCTCCTCTTCTTTACCGGCGACACTGCTGAAGAAGTGAGTAGACACGCAGTCAATTTCACGGCTGAGACGGATCAGAACGGCGTCGCTCTGCTTGCGCCGGTGCAGGGTGAGTCTGCCGAGTTGCAGGTCTTCCCCGAAGCTCTGCACCCGTGCCACCCACCCACCACCTTCAACATTTCGCTCATCCTGACGCAGGGTCTGATCGCGCCCAACACCTGCGGCACGGTGCTGGTAAAGCCGGAGCCCGGCCGCCTGATCCTGTTTGCCCGGCGAGAGACCCTGCGCGAGAAACTCGCCCGCTGAGCGCCGCGCATTGTTTGTCATTCCGAAGGGATTTCTCCTTTGCGGCACTTTCCACAACCCTGAGATACTAACGCCATGAAGAAGCTTTTCGGCACCGACGGCATTCGCGCCGTCGCCGGCACCGCCCCGCTCGACGCCCCCACCATCCACGCCATCGGCCTGGCCCTTGCGCAAACTTTCGGCTCCGGCTGCAGAATCCTGCTCGGCATGGACACGCGCGAATCCAGCCACGAGATTGCCACCACCCTGACGACCGGCCTCAGCGAAGGTGGTGCCACGGTTGAGAACGCCGGGGTCATCACCACGCCCGCCATCGCCTACCTTGCGGCGACGCATGGCTTTGCCACCGGCATCGTCATCTCCGCAAGCCACAATCCCTGGCAGGATAACGGCATCAAGCTTTTCGGCCCTGACGGCTACAAGCTGCCCGACGCGACCGAGCTCGAGATCGAAGCGCGCATCTTTGCCAACCTGGCAGCGCCAGCCAACAAGCTGCCAATCACCACCTTCCACCTGCCGCCGCCGAACGAAACCGACCGCACTGACTATGTGCGCTCGCTGCTCGCCGCCGTGCCCGGGCTTTCGCTCGATAACCACAGCCTCGTGATCGATTGCGCCAACGGTGCGGCCTCGGCCGTAGCACCGCAGCTTTTTGCCGATCTCGGGGGCAAGGTGATCGTTACCCATGCAAGCCCCAACGGACGTAACATCAACGCCGGCTGCGGAGCCCTGCACCCGGAGGTCGTCGCAGCCGAAGTGGTGCAGCACAAGGCGCACCTCGGCATCACCTTCGATGGCGACGCGGACCGCGTCCTGTTCGCCGACGAGCACGGGAGTGTGGTCAACGGGGATGCCGTCCTGCTGCTTGCCGCCCGCGATCTTGCCGCCCGCGGAGCCCTGGCCGGAAATACGGTCGTCGCCACCACCATGTCCAACATGGGCCTGGAAGCCGCGCTTGGGCGCTCGGGAATCCGCATGCTGCGCGCGCCCGTGGGCGACAAATACGTCCTCGAACAGATGCAGGCGACGGGCGCTTCACTCGGCGGCGAGCAGTCCGGCCACATCCTTTTTGCCGGCCGCTCGACCACCGGCGACGGCCTGCTGACGGCGCTGTTGGTGCTCGACATCATGCATCGCACGGGCAAGTCGCTGGCTGAGCTTACCGCCGACCTCAAGGTATTTCCGCAGGTGATCGTAAACGTGAAAGTGCGCGAAAAAAAGCCGCTCGACAGCATCCCCCCGGTGGCCGAAGCCATTGCCCAGGCCGAGCAGGCGTTGGCGACCTCCGGACGCGTCGTCATCCGCTACAGCGGCACAGAAGCCCTCGCCCGCGTGATGATCGAAGCCGAAGACGAACGCCTGATGCGCCTGCACGCGGATGCTATCGCCGATGCCATCCGCGCCGAACTGGCCGCCTGAGCAATCCTTTCCGGCAGGTTCCAGCTCTCTTGTTGTCATTCCCGGAGGGAATCTGCGGTTGCTCTTTCTTCGCTGCGGAATGACAATAAAAGGTCCCAAACCCTTCCGCCACAGCTTGCATCCAAGCCGCAAAAGGGAGTCATCTCATGCGCAAATTCTTCTTCTACGCCACCATTGCTTCCGGCGCTCTCGCCGCCTATCTGCTCTTCAAACGCGGAGTGCCGGTTACTGAGATCGCCCAGGACGTTCTGCAGAATCCCTTCGGCACCCTGGTCCACGAGCTTGAAGGCAACAAAGCTTCGTGAGGAGCAGCCGGCGATCGAGCGACCGCCGGCTACATCCCTTCGAGTTTGCGCGGTTGATCTTGCTCCTTCTTCGTCCGCTCCAGGTACCACGGCATGTTGATCACCACGATCCGCTGATTGCCGCGTAAGAGCAGAAGCAGCTTCAACAACTGCGCGCGCTGATTGTGCAGCAGATTTTCCCACCAATGCAGCACCACGAGCTCGGAAATCATCACGGCCACCTGCCGCTCCGGGTGCTCGCTCTCCAGCTTCAGCACGTAGTCGACCAGCGGCATCACAACGAAGCGGTAGGGCGAAGGCAGCATCACAAGCTCCGGCACCGTCATTCCTGCCTTCGCCATGGGCTCTGCCACGTTGCGCTTCCAGTTTCCGCGAACCTCGTCGCTGCATTCCTCGGCATCGATGTGTACAGCCTGCACCTGGTCGCTTAGCTTCATCGCAAAACGCAGACCCTTTTCCGTGATCCGCGTCCAGCGGTCGAGCGGCAGCACCACAAGCGGGTGCATCAGGTTTTCCGTATCGATCGGCCGGTCCACCAACACCTCGCGGCTTACACGGTCGTAATGCTTCTTTACCGCGAGCATGACGGCAATCAGGGCCGGTACCAGCACCGCTGTCACCCAGGCGCCCTCGGTAAACTTCGCCACCAGCACGACGACCAGCGTAATGCCCGTGGCCACGGCACCGACACCGTTGACAAACATGCGCCTTACCGACCCCGGCCCGCCCGCACGCCGCCAGTGCACCACCATGCCCGCCTGCGACAGCGTAAAGGCAAGAAAGGCACCGATCGCAAACAGCGGGATCAGCCTGTCCGTGACGCCGCCGAAAACAATAAGCAGCACGGCGGTAAAGCCCACCAGCGCATAGATGCCATGCGAGTACAGCAGCCGTCGCCCACGAATCTTGAAGACATGCGGCAGGTAATCCCCCATCGCGATCGCGCGCGTAAGCCGCGGGAAGTCTGCATAGCTCGTATTGGCCGAAAGCGCCAGCACTGCCAGGATGGACCCGATCGATACGTAGTAGAACCAGCCGCGTCCCATCACCGCGCCGATCAACTGCGACAGCACACTCTGGTAGCCGGGGCCGCTCGGGTCGGTCGCGGCGATATCGTAGGCCCGGCAAAGCAGGGCGATACCGGCGAGAAAGACGATGAGCAGCGCGATGATGATGGTGAGGGTGCGCTTGGCATTGGTGCGCGTGGGCTCGCGAAAGGCCGTTACGCCATTCGAAACGGCTTCGACGCCCGTCATCGCGGTGCAGCCGCTGGCGAAGACCTTGAGGATGAGCCAGAGGGAAATCAGCGAAGTCGCCGCCGGAAGCCGGGGCGGCGCAACCACCGGCACCGGATGCCCACCCGCGGCGAAGTAGCGGAACGCTCCCACGCCAAGCACCAGCAGCAGCGACCCGATGAAGAGGTACGTCGGGATCAGGAAGGTCGTGCCCGTGTCCTTGACGCCGCGCATGTTAATCAGGGTCAATCCCGCCAGGATCAGCAGGCAGAGGGCCAGTGTATGCGGAAGCAGCGCCGGGAAAGCCGAAACCAGCGCGCCCACACCCGCGGAAATGCCCACCGCCGCATTCAGAATGTAGTCGATCATCAGCGCGGCCGCGGCCAGCAGTCCGGGCAGCTCGCCCAGGTTTTCACTCGCCACCGTGTAGCTGCCGCCGCCATGCGGATAAGCCTCGATGGTCTGCAGGTAGGAGAAGTAGACGATCACCAGCAGCCCGATGATCGTGGCCGTAATCGGCACGATATGCGCCACGCCCATCATGCCGAGCGGGATCAACAGGGTCAGCGCGGCCTCGGGCCCGTACGCTGCCGAGCTAAGCGCATCCAGCCCAAACACCGGGATGCCCGCGATGGGCCCAATCTGCTCCGCCCGATCCTCCGACGAAGCCAGCGGCTTGCCCATCAACTGTTCGAAAAACGACACGAAGTCCTCCGCGAGACGCCTCAAAGACTGTAGCCCTGCAACCCATAAGAAAGCCATAAAGGCGAGCCGGAGGGCCGGGGCCATCGCGGGTACTTCGTCCTCTGGCTCGACAAAAGCAGTGCCTCAACACCCGGCCGCCCCCGTGACCTCGACTCGCATCGACCTCACGCAGTCTGCAAGCCCCCACGTCCACCCGCTCACACCGGCCTGCCGACCGCATTGCTCCTGTAACCCGCCGCCCACCGTTCCGCGATACCATACAGTGTTTGCGCTTTTCTCCCGCGCAGGTGAGGTGTCATGTCCGAAGGCCGCTGGGTTCTGCTTGTAGCTTCTGAGGTCGGCCGTACCGACTCCGTTTCCGATCGCGCGATGGAGCGGCTGGTCGACGCCATCTCCGAGGAAGGCTACGAAGTCGTACGCACCTCGACGCCTGAGGACGGCCTTTCGCTCGTCACCTCCGACCCCTCGTACTCGGCCATCCTGCTCGATTGGGACCTTGAAGGCGATTCGAGCTTCGAGGAGCGTGCCGCGCTCGACATCATCCGCAGCGTCCGCCGCCGCAACAAGAAGCTTCCCATCTTCCTCATCGCCGACCGCACACTGGTTTCCGAGCTGCCGCTCGAAGTCGTACGGCAGGTGCACGAGTACATCCACCTCTTCGGCGACACCCCCGCCTTCATCGCCAATCGCGTCGATTTTGCCGTCGAGCGCTACCACGAAACCCTGCTGCCGCCGTACTTCTCCATGCTCAAGAAATACACCGACCAGGGCGCCTACAGCTGGGACGCGCCCGGTCACATGGGCGGCGTCGCGTTCCTCAAGCACCCCATCGGCATGGAGTTCCACAAGTTCTTCGGCGAGAACATCTTCCGCTCCGACCTCGGCATCTCCACAGCCCCTCTAGGCTCCTGGCTCGACCACATCGGCCCCCCCGGCGAGTCCGAACGCAACGCCGCCCGCATCTTCGGCGCCGACTGGACCTTCTACGTTCTCAACGGTTCGAGCACGTCGAACCAGATCGTCGGCCAGGGCACCATCGCCCAGGATGACATCGTGCTCGCCGACGCCAATTGCCACAAATCCGTCTGCCACGCCCTTACGGTTACGGGCGCGCGGCCGGTCTACTTCAAGCCCACGCGCAACGGCTACGGCATGATCGGGCTCGTCCCGCTCAAGCGATTCAGCCCCGAAAACGTGAAGGCCCTGATCGCCCGCAGCCCCTTCGCCGAGGGTGCCAACTCGCGCGAACCCACCTACGCGGTCGTCACCAACTCCACCTACGACGGGCTTTGCTACGACGTTAACCGCGTCGTCGAAGAGCTCGCCAAATCCGTTCCGCGGGTCCACTTTGACGAGGCCTGGTACGCCTACGCCAAGTTCCACCCCATGTACCGCGGCCGCTTCGCCATGGACGTGCCTGACGACATGCCCAACCGGCCCGCCATCTTCGCCGTGCAGTCTACCTTCAAGATGCTGGCTGCCTTTTCGCAGGGCTCCATGGTGCACATCAAGCTAAGCCCGCGCGCGCCGCTCGAGTTCGACCAGTTCAACGAGTCGTTCATGATGCACGGCACCACCTCGCCCTTTTACCCGCTCATCGCGTCGCTCGACGTAGCCGCCGCCATGATGGACGAGCCCGCCGGCGAAACCTTGATGGACGAAACCATCCAGGACGCCATCAGCTTCCGCAAAGCCATGAGCTCCATCGCGCACCGCCTGCGCCGCGTAGAGCACAATGGCGACGGCTGGTTCTTCCGTCTCTACCAGCCGGAGCTCGTCATCGACCCCGAAACCGACGAGAGCTACGTGTTTGAAGAAGCACCCGACGAGCTGCTCGGCGAGACCAGCACCTGCTGGACCCTGAAGCCGGGCGACGACTGGCACGGCTACCAGGACGAGGACATCGAAGACGACTACTGCATGCTCGACCCCGCCAAGGTGACTATCCTTACGCCGGGCGTCAACGCACAGGGCATTATCGACAAGTGGGGCATCCCCGCCGCCATCCTGGTCGAGTTCCTCGACAGCCGCCGCGTCGAGATCGCGCGCGTCGGCGACTATACGGTGCTGGTGCTGTTCTCGGTCGGCACGTCCAAGGGCAAATGGGGCAGCCTGCTTGAAAATCTGTTCGAGTTCAAGCGGCTTTACGATACGGACGCGACCTTGCGCGAGGCCCTGCCCGAGCTCGTCGACCGCTATCCCGGCCGCTACCGCAACACCACCCTGCGCGAGCTGTCGGACGACATGCACCGCTGCATGATCGATCTCTCGCTCGCCACCCTGGTCAACGAAGCGACCGACGAAGACTTCGACCCTGTCCTGACGCCGGCCCAGACCTACCAGAAGATTCTGCGCCACCAAACCGAAAAGATTCGCTTCCACGAGATGCCGGGCCGCATCGCCGCGGTCATGCTGGTTCCCTATCCGCCGGGCATTCCGATGTCGATGCCCGGCGAGCGGCTGGGCAACGCCAACTCGCCGGTCATCAAGCTCATCCTTGCGATGGAAGAATTCGGCAAGCAGTTCCCCGGCTTCGAGCGCGAAACCCACGGCATCGAGGTAGACAACGAAGGCAACTACTGGATGCGCGCCGTAATCGAAGAAGACACCAGGCGCAAGAAAAAGAAAAAGAGCTCAGCCAAGAACGCCCCGCCCTCCAACGCGCCCCCGGTAAACAAGCAGCGCCTGAAAATCAAACCCATCCGCCGCAGCACCGAGTAACTCACCCTTCGCAACAGAATCCCATCATTTGCCATCCCGAAAGAATCTGCTTTCCTATCGCAGCGCTCCGGCAACGCATGCCTCGCTTCTGAGACCTGCCTCTAGGAACCTCCAATCGAGCGCTGTCTCGCTTAAGGGCACGGCTTCAGCCGTGCCAAAAGGCGTAGAAGGAACGCGGCTTCAGCCGCTGAGGGCAAGGCTCAGGCCTTGATCGGATCTTCCTAAGCTAATCAGCAAATGGTGTAGTGTGGCTTCGGCCTTTTGTTGTCATCCCCGAAGGGGATCTGCGATTGCTCTTGCTTTTGCCTGTTTTCCCTACACGCGGCTATGACCGTCTCCATTCTGGATGGATGGTGTCCAATGGAGTACACTGTCCACATGCACAGCGTGGTCGAAACGCCGGGCTACCTGAAAGACGCAGAAGCAATCTTGACCGCTGAAGAACGTTCGGCCATTGTCACCATGGTGGCATCAGACCCAAACTGCGGCGAGGTGATGCAAGGCACCGGAGGCGTACGCAAGGTGCGCGTGGGACGTGGAGGCACAGGCAAGAGCGGAGGAGCACGCGTGATCTACATCCATCATGACGCCGCAAACCCAGTCTTCCTCCTCGCTGCATTCGCCAAGAATGCAAAGGCTAATCTCAGCAAAGCCGAACGGAATGCACTGGGCAACTCCGTCAAATCCCTCTTCAAACAAGCAGGAGAAAAGGCATGAGCAAGGCAGTTTTCGACAAACTGATGCGCGGTCTCGAAGAAGCCAAAGCCTACATGGAAGGCGAGCGCAAGGGCTATCGGGTCAACGTTCCTCCAACCGTCGATGTCAGAAGTATCCGCAAGGGCTTGCACATGACCCAGGCCGCCTTCTCCAACAGCTTCGGCTTCAGCCTGGATGCCGTCAAGCACTGGGAGGGCGGCCGCAGGACCCCTGAGGTCCCCGCCCGCGCCTACCTCACCGTCATCCAGCGAAACCCCGCAGCCGTCCTCGAAGCTCTCCGTTTGGAGCACGGGAAGGATCTCACGCCCAGTGAGCCGGTACGACGCAAAGCTTAGCGCCGGCTTGTCTGGCAAGATGCAGCGCACTTTGTGATGAGGTGTCTCCCGCGACAAGGTTACTGTTCAGGAAACAGCAATGCCCTTCGACCCACAAACCTTCGAAGCCGAAACTACCCTCCACCTCATCCCCACCGAAGAGCTCCCCAACCGCGCCATGGAGGCCGTCGAAGCCGGCTTCGACGGCCCAAACGTCATCCGCATGGCCATCCTCAATCCGAACGCGCCCTACGAAATCGAACAAGCTCTACCCGCCATGCTGGCCGAACTCGGGTGCCGCAAAACGTCCGCCGAGCAAGCCGCCACCCTCCTTGCGCACCAGCGAGCCGAACGCATCCTCAGCCAAAACGAAGATCCTCTCCTCGAGTGGTCCTATTTCCTGCGTGTTTACCACGCAGCCGACTATCCTGTCGATCTATCCGGCCTCGCCTATGCTCTCGACGAATGTGACTACCTCGACATCTCACTCGAACAACAACGCGCCTTGGCCATCGACGCTCTCGAAGAGTTCCTCTCTCCGGAGCTAAGACAGCAGCGCATGATGCAACGACAGGCAGCATGGGAACAGGGCCAGGAGAAAATCAAGAACGATTGGCCCTACACATTCGATTCACCCACCAGAAAAGCACTCCTAGGCGAACGCCTCGCCGAGCGCGCCCGCGACGCCCGCATCTTCCTAATCATTCTTCCCCTAAGCTGGGCACTCGGTGCCTGGGTTTTCGGTATTCTCTACATCTTTTTCTTAGCTCTCGCCACGATCGTTTTCGTTCCCGCCTTCGCTTATGGGGCAGAGTACCGCCGCATGAAGCGCGAGCGCCGCGACATCCTTCTTCGCGCCAACGTACCCGAAGACCAAATCTAAACCCTTGTACGCTAGACCATTTCCCTGTAGGTGTAACGCGGGGCTTCAGGGTCAATGTGCGTTTTCTCCAATGAAAACACTACTGCAAACCCGCTTCGGGAAGCCCAGTAGCAGGAAAATGGTCTAGAGGTGTGATTTGGCATCGTCTCTTTTTTCCATCCGAAGCGCAGCGGAAGGATCTGCTGGTCGATCGTCGCCACAGCGGCAGGTAAACGGGTCAAAGCCGGCGCTCCGGCTATTTTCACTGTCAAGCGCCTGGGCACCAAGACAACTTGCATCTTGTTCATTCGTAGAGGTTTTTGGGCACAAAATAGTTGGCATGTTTACCCCCGCCAATCTGCTAGCATTTATCTAGCGAGTCGAGGCAGCAACAGTCTCCTCGCCGATCAATCAAAGCTCGTCTGTTGTACCTTCCGTGCAACCGTAAACCTTTTGCTTTGAAGATTTTGCACAAAGAGTGCAGGGGGGGACACCCCACCGGAAAGGAGCCGGCTACTTGAGATCGCGCCAGTTGTGCCCGACCCCTACGTCCGCCACAATGGGCACGCTGAACTCGGCTACCGACTCCATCTCGTGCTTCACCAGCTCGCGCATCTCGTCCAGCTCCTCCGGCACCACGTCGAAGAGTAGTTCGTCGTGTACCTGCAGGGTCATACGGCTCTTCAGGCCGCGTGTGGTGATCTCGCGGTCGAGCGCGATCATGGCCAGCTTGATCAGGTCGGCGGCGGTGCCTTGCAGCGGCGTGTTGACGGCCGTGCGCTCGGCGAAGCCGCGCATGTTGGGGTTGCGCGAGCCGATATCCGGAATCGGCCGCACGCGTCCGAAGTGTGTACGCACGGCCTGCTCGCGCCGCACTATGTCCAGCGTCGCGTCGATGAAGCCTCGAACGCCCACATAGCGGTCGAAGTAGCGCTCGATGTACTCCTTGGCCACCTTCTGGTCGATCGATAACTGCGCCGCCAGCCCGAACGGCGAGATGCCGTACACAATGCCGAAGTTGACCGCTTTAGCCCGCGCGCGCGTCTCCTTGTCCATGGTCTCGGCGTCCACCTCGAACACCTCGGCGGCGGTCAGGGTGTGGATGTCCTTGCCCGTCCGATAGGCGTCGAGCAGCAGCGGGTCCTGCGAAAAATGAGCCATCAGCCGCAGCTCGATCTGAGAATAATCCGCCGACATCAGGATGTTTCCCGGTCCCGCAATAAACGCCGTCCGAATCTCGCGTCCGATCGCGGTACGCGTGGGAATGTTCTGCAGGTTCGGGTTGGTGGAGCTCAGCCGGCCTGTCGCCGTGCCCACCTGGTTGAACGTCGTGTGGATGCGGCCTTCGCTGTCGGCAAGCTGCGGCAGTGCGTCCAGGTAGGTCGATTTCAGCTTCTGCAACTGCCTGTGCTCGATGACGAGCGCCGCAATCGGAAAGCGCTCGGCAAGCTCTTCGAGTACGTCCTGCGCGGTCGAAACCACCTTGCCCTTGCCGTACTTCATGGGCTTGGGCAGGTCCATGCGGTTGAACAGCACGTCGCCCAGCTGCTTGGGCGAGTTGATGTTGAAGCGATGCCCCGAGTCCGCGTAAATGCGCTCAGCGAGAGTGTCGATTTCGACCGTCAACCGTGCATTCAACGCGCGCAGCACCTGCGGGTCGATGCGTACGCCGGCCTGCTCCATGCGCAGCAGCACAGGCACCAGCGGCAGATCGATGCGGTGATACACCTCCATCAACGGTCCGTCACCCTGCTGCACGGCGGGCGTGGCGGCGGAGGCGAACAGCATTTCCTCGGTGATGGCGCCGCCGAGCGTCGGCTCGTCTTTGGGCACGTTGTGCTCGACGGGCGCAGCGTTCCGCACCTGTTCGCTCAGCACCTGGGCGAGACGCGCCACCGCACCGGCGGCTTCAGCGAGGCGCTCGGGGTCGTTGGGATTATCCTTGGTTGCCTGATGCTTGAGCGCGATGCTGGTCGTACGCGCGGCAATGTCCGGCAGGGTGTGCGAGCTGTGCGTCGGATTGACCAGATAGCTCAGCAGCATCACGTCGTAGCGAACGCCCGCAAAGGCTACCGCATGCGGAGCGAGCGCGCGCTCCACCGCCTTCAGATCGTGCACATCCTTGGGCAAGGTCGCATCGCTGAGCGCCTCCTTCAACCCAGGCGTATCCAGCCCGACCTCGATGGCGAGCTCGGGCGAAACGGAAAGCCCGATGCGGCATGCCGGATCCTTTACCTCGACCAGCACAGGCTCTGGTGCCGGCGCTCCGAACAACGACATGTTTTCCGCCGGCGCAGGCTCGGCCTCGCTTTCATCTGCCTCCGCCGCCACTTCTTCCGAGACGGCGCGCGCATCCTCAAACAAAGCCACCGCCATGCCGCCGGCGGTACGTGCGCCAGCCAGGAGTGCCTGCAGATCGGCCTCGGTGGCGCGCGGCTTGTACGTCACGGGCGCGTTGTCGAGTGCTGGTGCAAGCTCCTTGAGCAGAGTCGTAAATTCAAGCTCCGTGAAGAGCTCGCGACAGGCAGCATTATCTACCGGCTGCGTGCGCATGGCTTCGATCGAGTACTCAATCGGTACGCTGGTGTGGATGGTGACGAGCTCCTTTGAAAGCAGGATGTTGTCGCGATTGTTTTCAAGCGACTCGCGATAGGTTTTCTTCTTTACCTCGCCGGCGCGGTCGAGCGCCGCTTCCACCGAGCCGAACTGCTGGATAAGATCGACCGATCCCTTATCGCCGATGCCCGGCGCGCCCGGGATGTTGTCGATCGAGTCGCCGCGCAGCGCCATCACATCGATCACGCGCTGGGGCGGCACACCCAGGGCGGCTTCTACGCCCGCCGCATCCAGAATCAGGTTGTCCTTCATCGGGTTCAGGATGGATACATCGTCGTTGACGAGCTGCATCATGTCCTTGTCGGAGGAGACGACGAAGACCTTGTGACCCTCGGCCGCAAGCTTGCAGCTTAGCGTGCCGATCACGTCATCGGCCTCGAAGCCGGCGTAGTACAGGATGGGGATCCGGAAGGCCTCGAGCGCGCGGCGAATGTAGGGCTGCTGCTGGATCAGGTCCGGCGGCGTCTCGGCGCGGTTGGCCTTGTAGCCGCCGTACTCGATGGTTTCAAAGGCCTGGGTTTTGATGTTGAACTTCTGCACATCCTTCATCTGCGCGGCCATCTCGTTGCGATGTACGGGCGCGCCCACGTCGTACACGGCCGCCATGTACATGGGCGAGAAGTCTTTGCGGAGCTTGTTGATCATGTTGACGAAGACGTACGTTGCGGCCGTTGGAATGCCGGTGCGGGTCGACATGGGGCGTTGCCGCTGCATGGCGTGGTAAGCGCGGAAGATGAAGGCCATCGAGTCCAGCAGGTAGATCGGTGGTTTCTCGGTCGTGTTGCTCATACTTCTATGATGCCTCGGCGCCGACAGGAAATGCCGGATCGGATCAGTGGACGACTCAAGAGGACTGGGTGATCTGGAACAAAGGCAACCGCAGATTCCCTGAGGGAATGACAACAAGGGGATGGCAGCTAAGTTGCAGCTACAGGATGAGCATGCAATCGCCGTAACTGAAGAAGCGGTAACGTTCGCCGACCGCATGCGCGTAGGCGGCCAGCGTTCGTTCGCGTCCGCAAAAGGCGCTTACCAGCATCAGCAGCGAGCTTTGCGGCAGATGGAAGTTGGTCAGCAGGCCGTCAACTACCTGAAAGGCCGCGCCGGGGGAAAGAAAGATGTCCGTAGAGCCCGAGTGCCCCTCCATGCGCCCTGTGCGCGCGCAGTGTTCGAGTGTGCGCGTCGTCGTCGTGCCCCCGGCGATGACGCGGCGTCCTTCGGCCCTGGCGCGCAGCACGGCTTCCGCTGTTTCGGCCGGCAAGGTGTACGACTCGCGATGCAGGCGGATGTCGGCGACGCGCTCGACCCGCAGCGGCTGGAACGTCCCAAGGCCCACGTGCAGAGTGACATACCGGACCTCGACGCCCATTGCGCGCAACCGCCCCAGCATCTCCGGCGTAAAGTGCAGCCCTGCCGTGGGCGCTGCCGCCGAACCCACCGCGCCAGCGTAGACCGTCTGGTAGCGGGCTTTGTCTTCGAGCACATCGTCCCGGTGAATATAGGGCGGGAGCGGCATGTGCCCGATCCGTTCGAGCTTCGCGAAGAAGTCTACGTCGTCGGCAAAGCGCAGGGTTCGCTCGCCAAAGTCAGCTGCGGCGACAACCTCCGCGCGCAGCCCGGAATCGCCAAATACTAGCGTCTCCCCCACAGGCACCTTGCGACCCGGCCGCACCAGCGCCGTCCACTCGCCAGTCTCGAGCTGACCGGTCAGCAGCACTTCGATTTGCCCACTCGCCACCATGCCCGCCTGCGTGCGCAGACCGGACCGCGTTGCGTACAGCCTGCCGGGAAGCACGCGCGAATCGTTCAACACCAGCAGGTCGCCGGGTCGCAGGTACGCCGGCAGGTTGGCGAACACGTCGTCCCGCAAGCCACTCCCCTGGCGCTCCACGGCCAGCATGCGGCTTGTGCCACGCACGGTGGATGGTTGCTGGGCGATCAGATCCTCAGGCAGAGAAAAGTCGAAGTCGGACACCAGCGAGCCATCACCGGGCATAATCGACCACCATTTGCACCGCTTCGTCGAGCGCCGCCTGCACTGCGCTGCCCTCAGGCGCCACATGCGCGGGCCAGCTAATGCGCACGGTCGTAAATGGCTTGGGAATGAGGAACCGGTCCCAGGTGTTTAGCACCCAGGCACGATCCGGCGCGGCGTCGAAGGCGCCGATCCAGCTTGCGCTGACCAGCTCTGCAAGCTGCGCGGCACCGGGCTTAGCAACCATGGCCGGCCCCTTGGGTCCGTCGGCCGTAAAGGCGCAGATACGTCCCGCCGCGTAAGCCGCGGCCATGCCTTTGAGGCCTGTGGCACCGCCGCGTGTACTCGAGCCCCGAACCGCGGTAAAGCCCAGCCGCTCGACCGTACGGGCGATCAGTTCACCATCGAATGAGCGCGAGATAAGGATGGCAATCCCCAGGCCCCGGAAGCGGTGCGCGCAAGCCAGCAGCGAGCGGTGCCAGAAGACGAAGACGGTGGGGCCGGCAATCAAATCGCCGCGCTGCGCACCCGGACCGAGCACATCTTCGTAGCGCAGAGTGGTGCCCAGCGCGCGGATCGTCCAGGCCGCGAGCCAGGGCGCGAGCGCGAGCACAATCCTTTGGGTTCTACTGTAGGACATCCCCCTAGTGTATCGAGCCGGAGGAAATCGCTGGCCCGGGAGACGCTGCACACCAGAAATGCGCGTCTTACTTAGGGAAGGTCGAGAACGTTTCCGGCCAAAGGAGATTCACCTTGAAGTTTCTAAGCATGTGCGCCACACCTCTTCTGCTTCTTACTCCCCTCCTGGTTGCCCAGCAGCCGGGGCCTCAGGGCAACCAGACGCCGGGTCAGGGTATGGACCGTGGCGGCATGTATCACCAGCCCGAAGACCGAGCAGACCGTGAGCGCGGCATGGATGAGCGCCACGAAATGTACGACGAGCGCGAAGACCTGGGCGAGCTCGGGCTGCCTGTGGGCGAGTTCTGGCTGAACGCGGAACTGGTCATGCGCGTCGGCATTACGCCGGACCAGGTGCATCGGCTGGCCGATACCTATCTGCAGGGACGGCTGAAGCTCATCCAACTGGATGCTAACGAGCAGATGGAAGAGGCGAAGCTGGACGCGCTCGAAAGCGCCCCCATCATGGACAACAATGAAACACTCGCTCAAACAGACCGCCTGGCCGATGCGCGGGCGGCGTCTGAAAAAGCTGATGCCCACCTGGCTTTCGCATTGCGTGTAATCCTGAATAACGACCAGGTGACGCTGTTGCGCCAGGGATATCTGCACGGCCAGATGCTTGGGGCACAGGTGCCGAATCCGCATGCAGGTGGCCAGCATTCGACGGCGAAACAGCCTGCCAGGCCGCCGGCGTAAGCGGCAAAAAAGCAACCGCAGATCCCTCTTCGGGGATGACAACAAAAGCCCTTCTTGTTGTCACTCCCGCAGGGAATCTGCGCTTGCTGTTACTTGTTTCTAGCTGTACTTCAGCCAGCGCACAATTTCCGGCAGGTTCGGCTTCTTCCCATACATCAGAATGCCCACACGGTAAATCCGGCTGGCGAACCAAAGCACGATACCGGTCGTCAAGACCAGGTCGAAGATGGAAAGCGCAATCTGCCAGGTTGGCGGTTGATGCACCGCAATACGCACGTACATGATGAGCGGTGTGCAGAACGGAAAAAAGGAAAAAGCCTGGGCGATCAGGCCGTCTGAATCCGTCACTACCTTCAACAGCACGAGCGAACACAGGATGAGCGGAAGCATCATCACCATCTGCATCTGCTGCAGCTCCTGCTCGCTGTTGTTCATCGCGCCCAGAGCCGCGGCGAGCGATGAGTACAGTGCAAAGCCCAGGATAAAGAAGAGCACGAAGAAGCACACCTGCAGAGCTGTAATCGGAAACGAGAAGCCGGCCATCAGCAGGCCGCTCTGCAGCACCAGGGTGCCGGCAAGCACCCAGATACCGACCTGCGTAAGCCCGACCGCGCCTACGCCGAGCACCTTGCCGGCCATCATTTCTTCCGGCTTGATGGTCGCGAGCAGCACCTCGAAGATGCGCGACGTTTTCTCTTCGATGATCGAGCGCGCCACGTTCATCCCGTAGAACAGGATGGCGAAATACATCAGCAGAAAGATGGCAAAGACGCTGGCGTACTCGGCCAGGCCACCCGCCTTGCCACCGCCGCCATCTTCGAGTTCGACCGGCCGCAGCAGAGTGTCGATCTCGGTCGCGGACATGCCGGCCCGGCCCAGCCGCTCGCGGGTCAAGGCAGTGCGCACCGCTCCGGCCACGGTCGCCTTGGTCACGACGTCCGCCTTCGATTTCGTAACCCAGTCAAACGCGGGGCGGCCGCCGGGTGCGGCCGACGCATGCTCCCACAGGTAGCCGTCGAGCTTGCGAGCGTTGATTCCGGCATCAAGGGTTGCGCGTTCCGCAGCATCCGGCTGCGCCACTTCGACCTTCATGGTGCTGCCCTTGCCAGTTTCGAGTTCGTGCTGCAGGTCTTGCGCGAAGCCCGCGTCGGCCGAGACGACCGCGATGTGTGAGCTCTTGCCCACGCCTCCGTTCATCAGCGCCGTGCCGTAAACAAGCCCGCCAAGCACCAGCGGGATCAGCACGGTCATGACGAGGAAGCTTTTGGTACGGATCCGCTCCAGGTATTCGCGCTTCGCAATCAAGAGAACGTTACCCACGGCGAACCTCCTGGGGCTGCACGGAATCGACAGACTCGAGTCCATCCGGGCCTACGGTTTCGACAAAAATTTCTTCAAGCGTCGGCTCCTTGACCTCAAAGCGGTTGATCCTGGTGCCATGCGCGAGCGCGGCGGCCAGCAGCGGCTGCGCGTCGGGCACGGTGCCGGCGAGCTTGATCTCGGCGAGGCCGCCGTAGGTCTTTACCGACTCGATGCATGGGTGGTTGAGGAAGGCAGAGTCGCCCTCAAACTGCACCTCCACGCGATTGCGCGGGTAACGGCTTTTCACGTCGCGCATGCTGCCTTCAAGCACCAGCTTGCCGCGCGAAATCAGGGCAATGGAATCACAGAGCTTTTCCACCTGGTCCATGCGATGCGTGCTGAAGAGGATGGCTTTGCCGGCGGCGCGCAGCTCGACCAGCGTTTCCATCAGCAGTGCGGCGTTGACGGGGTCGAGCCCGCTGAAGGGCTCATCCATGATGATCAGTTCAGGCTCGTGCAGTAGGGCCGCGATGAACTGAATCTTTTGCTGCATGCCTTTAGAAAGCTCTTCGGTCTTTTTCGGCAGCGCCTCGGCAATCTGCATGCGCTCGCTCCAGGCGTGGGCGCGTTTGGTGGCGACTGCCGCATCGAGCCCATGCAGCTGGCCGAAAAACACCAGTTGGTCGAGCACATTCATCTTTTTGTACAGCCCACGCTCCTCCGGCAGATAGCCGATGCGATCGAGCGCCGCGCGCTCAAACGGCTTGCCGAACAGCTTGACCGTGCCGGAGTCTGGCCGCGTGATGCCGATCATCATGCGGATCGACGACGACTTCCCCGAGCCGTTCGGCCCCAGCAGGCCGAACATCGTGCCGGGCTCGATGCGCAGCGTCAGCCCCTCGACCGCCACCTTGGTGTCGTAAACCTTGCGGATGTTTTCCAGTTCGACAATGGCCATTGCGCTAGCTCAAGTTTAGCAGTTGCAGTGCTGCGGCTTGTTACCATCATCACAGTGCCCCTAGCGTTCTCCACCCCTGTCAAGTTCGTCAAGCGAGTCGGCGAACGGATTGCCGAAGAGCTTGCCAGACGCAATGTTCATACGGTTGAGGACCTGCTGTACCATCTGCCCTTTCGCTACGAAGACCGGCTGAGCCCGCGACCGATCGCCGAGATGCTGCCGGGCGAGATGGCTTCGCTGATCGGCGACGTGCGCGGCTCGAACCTGCTGACCACGCGCAACGGCACCCTGTTCGAGATGACCCTCGGCCTGGCCGCGCCGGGCATCGACATCACCGGCGGCCTGCCGCGGCTCGGGCAATCGACCATCAAGTGCATCTGGTTCAACGGCAGCTACCTGCGCGAGCGCTTCAAGCTCGGCCAGCAGGTCGCCGTGTACGGCAAGCTGGAGCCTTCGCGGTCGGGCGGCAACGGCCGCTTCAAGCTGCTGCAGCCACAGTTCGAGATTCTTGCGACGGAGAATGCAACGGGGCCACAGGCCGAGCAGGACGCGGAGTTTGCGCGCCTGGAAATGGCGCGCATCGTGCCCGTGTACGAGTCGCTGGGCGCAAAGACGCCATGGGGCGCGAAGCTCACCTCCAAGTGGACGCGGCGTGTGCTCTGGTCGATCTTCGAGGAGCTTGCCGAGGCCAACGTGGAAGCCGAGGAGACGCTGCCAGCGCCGCTGCTCCAACGGCTTGCCCTGCCCGCGCGCATGCAGGCCCTGCGCGACCTGCACTTTCCGCCCGCAGGCACGGCGATGGACGACCTGATGGCGGCGGCGACGCCCGCGCATCGGCGGCTGATCTTTGAGGAGTTCTGGTATCTCGAGCTTGGCCTGGAGCTGAAACGGCGGCGCCTGCGCGAGCGGCTGGGCACGCTTTCCGAGATCACGCCGCAGGTGCGCAAGGCGCTCAAACAGATTCTGCCGTTTCATCCCACGGCCGCGCAGAAGCGGGTGCTGGCGGAGATTGTGACCGACATGCGCAAACCGCAGCCCATGCGTCGCCTGCTGCAGGGCGATGTGGGCTCCGGTAAGACGATTGTGGCGATGCAGGCGGCGCTGGTCGCGATCGAAAACGGCCGCCAAGCGGCATTGATGGCGCCCACCGAAATCCTGGCGACGCAACACTATCTGAGCGCGCGCAAGCTGCTCGCGGACAAGCTTTCGCCCACCACGGGCAAGCCCTACCGCGTCACCCTGCTCACGGGTTCGGTGGAGGAAGCGCTCAAGCGCGAGGCGCGCACACGCATCGCCAGTGGAGCGACAGACCTGGCGATCGGGACCCAGGCACTGATCCAATCATCGGTCGAGTTCCACAACCTCGGGCTGGTGATTGTGGACGAGCAGCACCGCTTCGGGGTGCAGCAGCGCTTCAAGCTGATGAAGGCCGGCGCCTCAACCGAAAGCCAGCCCGATCCGGACGTGCTGGTCATGACGGCAACGCCCATTCCGCGCACACTCGCGCTGACGGTGTACGGCGACATGGATGTGTCCGTGCTGGACGAGCTGCCGCCGGGCCGGACGCCGATCGTGACCCGCCGCACACCCGAAGCCAAGGCTCCCGCGGTGTGGGACTTCGTGCGCAAGCAGGTGAGTGAAGGCCACCAGGCATATATCGTCTACCCCATCATCGAGGGCGCGAAGGACGACCAGCCCGAGCTAGACTTCGCCCCGGAAACGAAGCTGGGCGCCCCAGGTCTCGAACCTGAGACCTGGGATGGCACCACCAGCAAAGCCAAACGCAAGCCCAAACAAGACCCACTCTTCCCCAAACAGAAGCTGCGCGCGGCCGCCGATATGTACGAAGAGCTACGCACCGGCCCACTCACCGGCCTGCGGCTGGGTCTGCTGCACGGCCGCATGTCGGCCGACGACAAGGATGTAGCCATGCGCCGCTTCCAGCGTGGCGAAACCGACGTCCTGGTCGCGACTACCGTCATCGAGGTCGGGGTCGACGTGCCGAACGCCTCGGTAATCGTGATCGAGCATGCCGAGCGCTTCGGTCTGGCCCAGCTGCACCAGCTGCGCGGACGCGTGGGCCGGGGCGCTGCCAAAAGCTTTTGTGTGCTGCTCACCGGCTCCAAAATCAACGAAACGGCGGAGGCGCGGCTGGACGCCATGGTGCGCACCCAGAACGGCTTCGAGCTCGCCGAACTCGATCTCGAGCAACGCGGCCCGGGCGAGTTTTTCGGCACCCGCCAGGCCGGCCTGCCCGAGTTCCGCATCGCCGACCTGTTACGCGACCGGGGTACGCTCGAGCTTGCGAAAGCCGAGGCGGCGCGCTTCGTCGAGGCGCGCGATCCAACCATGACGGACGCAGAGGTGGCGGCTGTGTGGGCGCGGCTGAAGCAGCAATGGCAGCGGCGTTATGCGCTGGTCGAGGCCTGAGCAATCGGGTGCTACCCTGACCGCATGCTGCTCTTTGATTGGGATGACGGAAATCGAGATCACATCGCGTTACACGGGGTGGCTCCTGAAGAGGCAGAACAAGCCTTGCGGAATGATCCGTTCGATCTAAGCTATGGAGAGGTCGATGGCGAGCAACGCTTTGGGCAACTCGGCGAGACGGACGCTTCCCGCATCCTGTTCGTTGCGAGTACAGTGCGCGGCGATAGAATCAGGGTTGTAACTTGTTATGACGCGTCCAAAACAAGAGTTAAGCTCTATCTACAGGCGAAAGGATGGCAAGGATGACCGAAGAGCGGATGCTCCCCAAATTTGAGTCGGAAGCAGAAGAAGCTCAATGGTGGTTCGACAATCAGGATCGCTTCGATGCCGACTTTGCCAAGGCCCTTGCTGAAGGCACACTCGGCCGCGGAAGTGCGATGAAGCAGGTTCTTTTCCTCCAGCAAAGCGTCGTGCCGGACTCCGCCGACGCCTTGCATGCGCAACGACTTGCCGAGAAGAAGGGCATTCCTTACCAGGAATTTCTCAAGCAGCTCATCCACCTCGGTCTGGAACACGCAGCCGAGCAGGCAGTCCGCCAGGCTTCGTAAAGCTGGTTTAGCTGGCCTTGCGATGCTCCAGCACATCCTCGAACGCAACCGCGGGCGGCAGTACGGGCGCCACATGCTTCTTCGGCCCCCGCTTGCGCGCTACGAGAACCTTGATCTTGTCCAGCAGTTCGAGCGGTGACTGTGCGCCTTTGGGCAGAAACGCATCGCCGGCCAGCGCGCGGTCGTGCGCCGTCACTGTGCCGCTGACGATGAGCGCGGGCAACGCCGGATGCAGCATCTTCGAGCGCTTGACCAGTTCGTTGCCGTCCATGCCCGGAAGCAGCAGATCGGCGATCAGCAGGTCGAGCTTGCCCTGCTCGGTGGTTTCGAGGATCTCAAGCGCCTCGCGCGAGGTGGTGGCGTTGATCACCCGGTAACCGCGGGTTTCGAGCAGAAAAGTACGCACCGAAAGGGTTGTTTCATTGTCGTCGACACACAGGATGACTTTCTTCGGACGCATACGCTGCTCACTCTCCGGTCCAGCGCTTCGTGGCGCTTGCGGACTCCGTTCAGGTTCAGGGTGACGGCAGAGCAACCAGCGTTGCGCTACCGCATCTTCTTGTATGGCCGGCGAGCAGGAGACAAGGCTCTCCCGTCCGCCGCACAGACCCCATCGAGGAGCCCGCGTTTCAGCAGTTGCGTAAAACATGAAAGAAGCCGCGCTGCGATGCTGAGCAGGTTGCCCGCGTCCCCACGGGGGCGCACTGGGTCGACTGCCGCGTGGTCGAACGGCTGGGAACGCGCCCGCGGTGCTGGGCAAGGGTTCTCCGGACCGCCGCGAGTACGGCAGAGGCAGGTGCGCGTCGGAAGGGGCGCGACTGCACAGGCAGCCGGCTTCTTTCAACTCAAATTGTCGGTAAAGATCGTCGGCGTCTGGGAGTTTCGCGAGCTGCCGGGCTATTGGAACTTGCCGGTCACCCTGCCTCTTTCCCCTAACGCTTCCCAACCTTACGAAGAGGAACCTAACTGGTCAACCGGCGAAATACAGGCGAAAACGCACCGCCTTGCCCCTTGCTCATCCACCGATTTGCTCAACACCCCGCCAACATTACAGTTTCGTGACTCGCGACTGTGGGAAAGGCGGTCAGCCGGGCAGGAAAAATCGTCCGCTTGCAACCGGAATGGTGCGTCCGCCCACGAACACATCGTGAACAGCCTCGCCGGCGAGGCTGGCTCTGACGGTGATGCGGGAGGGCCGGCGTATGTCGCCGCCCTGCTCGATAAGGGTGTCGCGCCCGCTTGCGACCAGGCCATGCCGGACGAAGTAGCTTGCGGCACAGCCGGCGGCCGAGCCCGTGGCTGGATCTTCGCCGTTGTAGAACTGCATGCGTGCGCGAAAGCCGTCACCCTGGCGGCTAACGCAGTAGAAGAACTTCGCGCCCACGCGGTCTAGCCAGGGCTGAGCTTTCGTCTGGAGGACAGCAAGCCTGCCCAGCGCTTCCAGGTTGCGCACGGGCACAATCACAAACGGGATGCCGGTCGAGACGGTCTGAACAGGCAGGTTCTGGTCGAGGTCGGCTACGTCCAGGCCGAGCAGCGGCGCGACCTCTTCCCTGGCATGCACGGCCCCGAAGACCGCATCGCCCTGGCGCATGGTCGCAAAGACTCCGGCTTCCTCCGCGGCCGGGCTCTCGAACGTCACCGCGATCGGTCCTATGTTCAGCTTCAGCCGGATCGTCTGGGCGCCGCGCAGCACGGGGTGATGCCAGTAGAGCCAGCTTGCCGTGCCCAGCGTGGGATGGCCGGCGAAGGGAAGCTCTTCCTGGGTCGTGAAGATGCGCACCCGTACGCCTTCGTCCACTTCTTCGCCGGGCTCGCCGGGCAGGATGAACGTGGTTTCGGCAAGGTTGGTTTCGCGCGCCAGGGCCTGCATCTGCTCGGTCGTCAGGCCACGCGCATCGGTAAAGATGGCCAGCATATTGCCTTCTAGTGCACGTCCGGCGAACACATCCACCAGCGCGTAATCCAGTTCCATCCCCATCCTCCTTGACACAAAACAGACTCCGGTGAGACAGTCAGAGAACCGCAGCAGGGCAAACTGCCCGCTGTTTAGCTGGTTACCCGAACAGGCTCCACAGCTAGATGCTAGCCGAAATTGAACAGGCGCTAGCCGCGGTACAAATTCCTTTTGAAGGTTCTCGCTTTGATCCTTACCGTCACCACGTCGTGTCTTTGCCGCTGCTGTTGCCGTGGCGCGGACTTGGTGTGCGGATGAGCGAATCGAAGTAAGCGCTTCGAATCCCCTCTCAGAAACCCACCCGGAGCCCGAATCCTGGTGGGTTTTCTTATGCTCTAAACGTAGTTGGCTACAGGAGAAATCATGGCTGAATCCCGCATTCCCCGCATCCTCGAACTCGCGCCCAACTTCGAGGCCAAGTCCACCCACGGCGTCATCCGGCTTTCCGACTACACCACCAAAGGCAAGTGGGTGATGTTGTTTTCGCACCCTTCGGACTTCACCCCTGTCTGCTCGACCGAGTTCATCGAATTTGCCAAGCGCCAGAAGGATTGGGACCGGCTGAACGTGCAGCCGATCGGTGTCTCGATCGATTCGCTGCAGTCGCACATCGCCTGGGTGCTTGATCTTGAGAAGATTTCCGGCGTGAAGATCGAGTTCCCCATCGTCGTCGATCTCGACCAGAAGGTTTCGGCCGCCTACGGGCTGGTGCACGAGGCGGTTTCGGACACCGCGACCGTCCGCTCGGTCTTTCTGATCGACCCCAAGGGGCTGATTCGCGCGCTGCTGTACTACCCGATGCAGCTCGGCCGCAATGTAGATGAGATCCTGCGCATGTTCGAAGCCCTGCAGACGGTCGATGCCAACGGCGTCTCGTGCCCGGTGAACTGGAAGCCGGGCGAAGATGTGGTTGTGCCCGCCCCCGCCACCCAGGCGGACGCCGAAAAACGGGCTGGCGGCCAGGCGGGCATGGACGTCAAAGCCTGGTATCTCTCGACCAAAGAGCTTGCCGCCAAATAGTGGCACAAGTCTGGACACACTCTGGACACAGTCTGGACACAGTCGGGGTGCCCCGGGTCTCGCACCTGAGACCTGGGTTCCTCAACAACCATTACAATCAACCCAGGGCACCGATGGCGAAGTGGCTAACGCGCCGGTCTGCAAAACCGGTATTCATGGGTTCAAATCCCATTCGGTGCTCCAAATTCATCTTGCATTGATTCAAGTGGCCTCCCTCACAGACTAAGTTGGCTGAAAGCCGATTCCTCTGAGGTGTTTCATGGCCACACCCGCGATTGCTCCCACGCCCTCCATGCTGGACCAGAAGATGAGCGACAAGGGTGCGCCGAAAGCCGGCATTCTCGCCTTTGTGCTGGTTCTGCTGGGCGGCGTCGTCTACATCATCTCGCGCCTTGCCCACGATCTCACCCCGGTGCACCAGGCGAGCATCTTTCCCTACATCCTGCTGGGTGTTGCGTTGCTGATCGCGCTGGGCTTTGAGTTCGTCAACGGCTTTCACGATACGGCCAACGCAGTCGCGACTGTCATTTACACGCATTCGCTCGAGCCGCACATCGCCGTGGTGTGGTCCGGGTTCTGGAACTTTGTCGGTGTTCTGACCAGCTCCGGCGCGGTAGCTTTCTCGATCGTCGCCCTGCTGCCGGTCGAGCTGATCCTGAAGGTGTCGGCCGGATCCGGTTTCTCAATGGTGTTCGCGCTTCTGGTCGCGGCCGTGCTTTGGAACCTCGCGACCTGGTGGCGCGGCCTGCCGGTGTCTTCCTCGCACACCATGATCGGCTCGATCCTGGGCGTGGGCCTGGCCAATCAGTTCATGAACGGGCAATCCGGCACCTCGGGCGTCGACTGGGAACAGGTCACGAAGGTCCTGAAGGCGCTGATCGTCTCGCCGATCATCGGCTTTGGACTTGCCGCCATCGTGTTCTTCCTGTTCAAAGCCGTCCTCAAAGACCCACGCCTGTATGAGGCTCCTAAAGGTACAGAGCCGCCACCGTTCTACATCCGCGCGCTGCTTGTGCTTACCTGTACCGGCGTGTCTTTCGCGCACGGCTCAAACGATGGCCAGAAGGGCATGGGCCTCATCATGCTCATCCTGGTCGGCACCGTGCCCACGGCCTACGCGCTTAACCATGCGGTCGACAAGGGCTCTGTGCAGACGTTCGCGGCTGTCTCCACGCAGGTCGCCGGCAACCTGAGCCACTACACGAACGCGCCGGCTCCGGCACCCGGCGTAAACCCTGCAGACTCCGGCAAGGAGCTTGAGAAGTTCATTTCCTCGCACAAGATCCAGCCCACGACCATGCTCGCTTTACAGACCATGGTGCTCAGCATCCGCGACGAGGCGGTCGGCTACGGTTCGCTCGGCAACGTACCCCAGGACCAGCAGGCCAACGTGCGCAACCAGATGTACCTGACGAGTGAAAGCCTGCGGCTGCTGCCGAAGTTCGGCCCCAAAATCAGCACGGACGACATCAAGCCTATCGAGAACTATAAGGGCTTCCTCGACAAGTCGACCAAGTACATCCCCTCGTGGGTGAAGGTTGCGGTCGCCCTGGCGCTCGGCCTGGGCACGATGGTGGGCTGGAAGCGCATCGTGGTCACGGTCGGCGAAAAGATCGGCAAGACCCATCTCACCTATGCCCAGGGTGCGGCCGCCGAGCTGGTCGCCGCCTGCACCATCTTCGGCTTCGACAAGATAGGGCTGCCTGTCTCGACCACCCACGTGCTTTCCTCAGGCGTGGCCGGCACGATGGTGGCCAATGGCTCCGGCCTGCAAATGTCCACGCTGCGCAATATCGCCCTGGCCTGGGTGTTCACGCTGCCGGCAGCAGCGCTTCTTTCAGGCTGCCTGTTCTGGCTGTTCACCCATATCGCCAGGTAGATAAAGGCTCACTTCGGCCGCTTGAGGAGTTCCAGTTCATCGAGCGTCTTCGGCCAATCTGACTTGAGCAGGCGCGAAAGGCTGCGATCCGCCAGCAGCTTGCCGTCGTTCTGGCAACGCGCGCAGTAGTTGGTTTCGTTGTCGGCATAGCGGATGCGCTGGATGGCATCGCCGCAACGCACACAGGCCTGGCCGAACCTGCCGTGCACGGCCATGTCGGCGCGAAAGGCGGTGACCTTTTCGGGAAACGCGATGGCAGCTTCGGCGATAAAGCGATCGCGCCACAGCACGAGCGTGTTCAGGGTGGCCTCGTACAAGGCCTGCCACTGCGCCTCGGTCAGCTTGCGTGTCTGCAGAATGGGCGAAAGCCGGGCCGCCCACAGGATTTCGTCTGAGTACGCATTTCCTACGCCGCTCAGCACGCGCGGGTCGGTCAGAGCACGCTTCAGGGTGCGGTTTTCCGCGGTAAGCGCCGCCTGGAACTCGGCAAAGGAGCAACCCAGCACGTCGATCCCGCCTGGATCAAGCGCGGCCAGGCCCTCCTCGCCGGCAACGACATAGAGCGACGCGCGACGCTTCGATCCCGCCTCGGTCACGGTCAGGCTGCCGTTTGCAAAGTCGAAGCTCGCCAGCATGTTTCTGCCGCCAAGCTTTACGCCGCGCGGTTTCCAGTGCAGCCGACCCGCAATCATCAAGTGGATCACCAGCCACGTGTCACCTTCGAGCCCGATGGCGACACGTTTGCCCAGGCGCCGCAACGCCACCACTTTGCGTCCTGCCGCGCTTGCCAGCGGAGGCGCGACCGTGCGCAAAAAGAAGGAGCCCGCCACCCGCACATCCTCAAGCGTTTGCCCCAGCACACGCTCGCGCAACGCAAACAGGTAAGCCTCGACATCCGGCAATTCAGGCATACGCGCATGCTAGACCATTTCCCCTGTGGATGTAACGCGGGGCCTCAGGGTCAATGTGCGTTTTCTCCAACGAAAACTACTGCAAACCCGCTTAGGGAAGCCCAGTAGCAGGGAGATGGTCTAAACGCACCCGACGCGTGCATCAACCTGCTCGCGGACGCAACGGTGGGATAGACCTGGTAAAGGCAATCGGCTACCATCAGCGGCATGAACCCGTCTTCCATGAACCCGTCCTCCATGAACCCGGATGCCATGATTCGCAAGGCGCCCGGCCCTGTTGAGACTACGGTGGGGAATGAAGTCGTCCTGATGGAACTGCAGGCGGGAGCCTGCTACGGTCTTGGGCAGACCGGCTCGGACGTGTGGCGTCAGCTGGCCCAGCCCATCCGCTTCGCCAGCCTGGTGGCCAACCTGCGCGCCGAGTACGAGGCCCCCGAAGGCGTACTCGAACAGGATGTCGCCGAGCTTCTCGAAGATCTGCGTGGGCGCAACCTTATTGTCATCGGCTATCAGTGAACCTTCTTGTTGTCATTCCCACAGGGAATCTGCGGTTCCACTTGCTGTTGCCTGTCGTTTACATCAATGGCTAATCTGCTCTACGGCGTTTAGCCTCGGCCAAGTACCTCACCCTCAAGCAGTTGCAGCACGTCATCCATCCGGGCAAAGCCCCAGGGGGCGTGCAGCACCCAGGCCTGCGCGCTGGCCAGCACCCGGCTGCACTGGGCGAACACACGGGCTTCGAGGCCCATCGCCTGCAGGCAGTAGCCCAGGTAGACGGTCTGCATCAAGCGGCCCAGGGCGGCTGCCGGAGAAAGCTTTGTCAGGTCGGGGGCTTCGTCGCTACGCTCGAGGAAGACCAGATGACGCAGGCTCGCGGCACGTGCGGACGCAACGCGAGAAGCCGGGTAGACCCGGTATTTGTCCTCGTCGCTGTAGGTGCGGTGCTGCTCTCGCACGCTTGTGCCCATGGCGTCCAGGGTCGTCCGCCAAAGCTTGAGCCACTCCGCCACGGGCACGATCTCGAGGCCTTCGTCCGCTTCCGCTTCGCGCAGCAGGCATATATCGTCTGAAAGTACCCGGTCCCCGCGCCTGCCGAGAAAGGCCGCCAGCGTCGATTTCCCGGCACCGGACTCCCCGAGAAAGGCGGTTGCCACGCCCGCCCGCTCGACCGCGCTTGCATGCAGAGGAAGCAGCCCATTCTGGTGGCAGAGCGCTCCGAACACCCAGGCGGTCAGGTATCCGCGCACATCATCCAGATTGGCTCCGGGCTCGAGTTCTACCGTAACGGTATGCCCGTCGCGCACCGCAAAGCGTGCCAGCCCAGGCACATACAAGCCAGCTTGAGCAGGGCCTGCCATGACAAACTCGCTTACCGGATGCACGTCCGGAACACCTTCCAGGCCTGCCTTTCCCAGGCGAACCTGCACCAGCAGACCGTCTCCCTGGTGGGGCAAACACAGGGGCGACAGATCGATTTCAGACGCAAAGCGAAAGGGACCGAACCCATAATCGCCCGCGCTGTATTTCCCCAACTCACCCATACCTGCACCAGTGTAAAACGGCCCGAGGTTTGTGGAGCCCGCGGCTCAACCTTGAGGGCACGACCGTTTTGCCTGCAGCAACCCGAAACGCGGCACAAGTTCCCGGAGGACTTCTGCGCAGGAAAGACGCGTCGCCCCACTGATTGGCAAGTGCGCAGCTAACTTGTAAACTTCTGGTAGTTTCGTGTCTTCCGGCATGAGGAGGCGTTATGGCAAACCTTAAAGCGTGGGCTAAACCGGCAATAGAAATGGTCAGGATAGAAGCAGCCAAGGCTGGGGCTTTTAACGTGACCGACGCAAAGCATACCCATCGGTCGACCGAAGCTTCACGGCTAGAAATCTACGGACAAGTTAAGAGCCGGTAGCCGGCATATATACGCATGCGCAAAAATTAAGGATAAATAGCCAGCTTTGTGCACGGCTTGCGCAAGTTGGTGTATGCTGGTCGAAATGGTCGGTTTCTGCATCCGACAAGCGGCGAGACTACCAAGAGCCGGATTTTGAAACACAACTGCCCTTCGCCACGCATCCTACTCGTAATCGCGGCAATGCCGCACTGGAGAAAACATGACGAAGCTGAAAATCTGGATTAAACCTGTTCTTGAGGTCGCTCACATCCGTTCGGCCAAAGCTGGCGCCTTCAATGTTACCGACGCCAAGATGACCCATCGTTCGACCTAGTCAAACCCTTCGATAGCCGCTGCCGGGGTGGCTTTCAGAAGTGCTTCCACCAGCGAGTTCCGTCTTGTCCTCAATCTATGGTCTTTGGACTTGGTCCGACCGTCTGGACTTACGCCAACTCAAAGTAGCCATTTCGCAAGAAATGGCGATGTACGGCGTAGACAAGTCGTTTTCGCACGAAGAAGCTCGGCCGTTCCCAATCCTGCTTGGTGGGAACCTCAGTGCATTTCTACCGGAAGACAGGTTTGATCGTCAACCGGTGCAAACGTCGGATAGGCAGGATTGGCTTGCTGCCGACATCCGTATCGACAATCGCGCAGAATTGCTCGGCGAACTGCTGCTTCCACCAGACGAAGAAATTGCCGACTCCGGGCTGCTTGCACTCGCCTGGCAACGCTGGCAGGTTACCTGTCTCGATCACATTGTGGGCGTATTCGCCTTTGCCGTGTGGAATCCTGTGCGTCAGGAGCTTTTCGCCTGCCGCGATCATACCGGCGAGCGTCCCCTCTTCTTCCATCGCGGGCCCGATTTCTTCGCCTTCGCTTCCATGCCGCGCGGTCTGCTCGCAATCCCCGGCGTCGACCAGGGTGTGGACGAAGAGACCCTGATCCATGCGCTGACGCTGGCCCGGTACAGTGCCGGCGTCAGCTTTTTCAAAGGCATCGAGCGTGTGCCGCCGGGCCACTACCTCCGCGTCACTGTGGGTAAGGTGGATATTTCCGCCTATTGGCGGCCCTTTGAAGCGCCCGCGCCGCGCTTCAAGCGTGATGAGGAATACGCCGAGGCATTCCTGGAAGTTTTCGACGCCGCCACTGCGGCCAGGCTCCGCTCTACGGGCGGCATCGGCTCGCAGCTCAGCGCCGGTCTGGATAGCTCTTCGGTGACCGCGTCGGCCGCTCTGCAGTTGGCGGCTCGGGGGCAGTCGCTGACGGCTTTTACCGCCGTGCCACGACCCGGCTTCCTGGGCAAGGGCTTTCCCGGCCGGATGCCCGACGAGGGCCCTGGCGCGCGCGAAGTGGCGGCACTCTACCCGAACATCCAGCATGTGCTGCTCGATTCTGCCGGTGTTGATCTGATTTCGACCGTCACCCAAATGTCGGACGCCGCCTGCGAGCCGATTCAGAACAGCATCAACAGCCTGTGGCTCGGGGCTATCCTCGAGGCGGCCAGGGCGCGCTCGCTTTCGACGCTTCTGATCGGCATGCGCGGCAATCTTACGCTCAGCCACTCCGGCATCGAGGCGCTCGGCGCGATGTTGCGACGTGGCCGCTTGCTTACCCTGGCCCGCACCATGCGCAGCTTTCGGGCAAACGGGCTGGTCTCTTTGCGCAATGCCGCTGCTGCCGCCTCGACGGGTTTGCTGCCGAACCGGCTTTTCCGCTGGCTGCATCGTGCTCAGACCTTCGATCTTACCTACTCGCCGGTGAACCAGACCCTGGCCGAAACCCAGCGTCTGCGCGACAAGATGCTCGAAGAATTCTTCGCGAATCGCTTCGACACTCGCGCGGATCGCCTGCATCTCTTCCAGGTTTACGACTTCGACACCTACTCGGCTGCCTATCAGGCGGTTTATGGCGTAGATGTGCGCGACCCGTGCGCGGACCGCCGGGTGGTGGATTTCTGTTTCTCGCTGCCCAGCGAGCAATATGTAGCGCCCGCCGGCAAGATGGGCCCGGTGCCGCGGTCATTGGTACGGCGGTCTATGCGTGACCGTCTGCCTGCCTCTACCCTTACGCGTACCGTAAGGGGCCAGCAGGGGGCCGACTGGTACCTGAGTCTGCAAGACGCGCTGCCCGGTATGCGGCCGCAGCTTTTGCTCAACGAGCAATCCCCCGTGGCCACGCGTCTGCTAGACCTGCCGCGGATGCGCAGCCTGCTCGAAGACTGGCCGGACGACCTGGCGCGGCTGGATAATCCTGAGTCCATGCAGGCCAGTTTCGCGTGGGGAGACGCGCTTTGCCGCGCGTTTTCGTTCGGCTACTTCATCCGTTCTCACGAACAGCGCTAAGCGTGGCTCTTTATGGTCAGTGCCGCGGAGAATCTGCGCTCGTTCCTGCTTTGTTCTCGCTCTCTCCGCTTCCCTCCACCAGATGCCTCACGTCCGCCCACGTGCCTATGCGCTGCACTTTGCCTCGATCGAGCACATAGATCGTATCGGCCAGACGAAGCGCGGAGGGCCGGTGCGAGATCAGCAGGACGGTTCGCCCGGCCACCGTGCGCAGCACGCTTTCTTCGTTTTCGAGATCGAGGCTGTTGGTCGCTTCGTCCAGGATAAGAAGCTGTGGACGCAGCAGGAAGGCGCGCGCGAGGGCCAGGCGCTGGCGCTGCCCATGCGAAAGCAGGATGCCGCGGTCGCCCACAACTGAATCCAGCCCCGCCGGCATGTCCCAGACGAAAGATGCGCGGGCAGCCTCGAGCGCGTCGCGTACTTCCTGCTCCGTCGCCGTTGGCCTGGCCCAGAGCAGGTTCATCCGGATCGTGTCATGAAAGAGAAGTGTATCCTGGCTGACATAGCCTACACGCTTCCGCCAAGCCGAAGCGTTGGCAAGGGTTATCTGTACGCCATCTGACAATAGCTTTCCTGTGTCCGGGTAAAGCAGTCCGAGCGCCAGATCGGCGATTGTGCTCTTGCCGGCGCCGGAAAGACCGGCAATGGCCGTGATCTTGCCTGCGGGCACGTCCAGGTCCAAGCCGTCGAGGACTGGATGATCGGTATACGCGAAGCAAACTCCGCGCATAGTCAGCGCAGTCGTCAACTTGGGAGCGCCAGCTTCAGCCGCCGGCATCGCGACTCCGGCTGTGTGCTCCCCGCAGGCAGCCAGCAGCGCTTGCAGCCCTCGGAGCGAAGGCAGATCGACGGCTATGCCGTGCGTGCTCATCTGCAGGGCGTTGAGCCGCGGCACCAGGCGCAGGATGGCGGCCAGAAAGACCAGCAGCGACACCGCAGGCACGTGCAGCACGCGCAAACCAAGCAGCAGAAGGCCGCAGAGCACGGCTAACGAAAGCAGCTGAAACTGCCGCGCGGCCCGGTTTTTCCGCCATAAATTGTCCATCAGAGCCCTGGAAACAGCGCCGTAGCGTGCGCGAAACAGGCCTAATTCCACCTCCTGGGCGCCGTAAGCCTGGATCACCTTGAGGTGTCCGAGACGCTCGGAGGCCGAATCGTATACGGCGGCGGAACGTGTCGTCAGGTCTTCGCCGCCCGTGGCCAGCCGTCTGCGCGTACGCAGTTGCAGGGGCACAAGGATGGCGAAACCGAAGCCAACCGCAAGGGTAAGCAGAGGCGCCAGGTACGCGGCTACGCCGAGCAGCAGCAGGGCTACCATGCCGTTGGCGATGGTCGCCAGCACGTTGGCGGAGAGCTGGCCGATACGCACGACCTCGTTGGTCAGCAGGTGCGTGAGCTCCGACGCCCGGCGCCTTGCCAGGTAGCTCCATTCGGCATGCAGAATGGCGTCGAAGGTACGCACGGCGAGCTGCTCCTGCACCTGGAGCAGCACACGCTGCTCCAGCGCGACAAGCACGCCATTCAATTGCGCGAGCACGCCGACGGCAACCACAAGCCCAAGCAGCAGCGCCGGCAGCCACGCGCCGTGCGGCAGTCCGGTGGCGGCCAGGGCACGCAGCAGGATTTGGGTTCGCGGCCCGGCCGGGATGGCTGAGCCGCTATCGCCCAGCAACGCGATGAGCGGGAAAAGCGCGGCCAGGCTGACGCCCTCGGTGAGTGAAAGTAAGGCCGAAAGCACGACCGCCGCCACGGTCTGCCAGCGCGCCGCCTCCCAAACCACCCGCAATAGATCGTGCGCCGACTTCAAGCTTTGCCCTCCAGGCTCCACCCTAATACACCCCGAGCGTGGCGTAAGCGTCTTTCACTTCGCCCCCGACCAGGATGGTGCCGCCGCTTTCGAGCCAGGTGTGCGTGGCCAGCCGGCCGCCTTCGCGGGTGACTCCGTAGTGCAGCCTGCTCGCCACGCCGCGCTGCCGCAGCAGATAGCTGGCCGCCAGGCATTGCGGAAAACAGACGAGTGCCACGGGCGAGCGCCGGGCCACGACCGCCACAGCCCACTGGATCTGGAGCCGCTTATACACCCGCTCTCGGGGTTCGCCGCGTTCTTGCACGGGGGTCTGCTGCCAGGCCAGGATCCGGTGTGCGGGGAGCAGACGCAAGGCGATGCGGGCTGCCAGCATCACGAGCCACGTCTCGGCCAGCAGCCGGAGCCTGGCCGCACCGAGCGCCCGCACCCTCGTCCAGAACCAGCGCCACCTTGCTCTTTCCACCCCGCGATTCTACCGTTAGTGCAATGCCGGGCTGCACGAGCGACTTCGAAGGCTTTCCTCCGCACCTGCAGCTTCTGCTGCTGGCGGCGCAGCCGCGTCTGACGCCGAACCTGCAAAGCCGCCGCGATGCATTGGCCTGCTCGCTGGTGGACTGGAACGCCTTTGTGGCCTTGACCGAACACCATCGCGTGGCGCCCGCCGTATTTGCCTCGCTTGGAGACATTTTGCCGCCTGCGGTACGGCAGGAACTGCACGACGCCTCCACGCAGAACGCCTTTGCGGCCCTGCGCGCGGCTGCGGAGCTTCGTCGGATCAGGGAGGCGCTTGTGGTGGAAGGGTTCGCGACCATCGCGCTTAAAGGCGTGGCTCTTTCACAGCTTCTATACGGCACCCCGAATGCGCGCCATGTGGGCGATCTCGACCTGCTTACCACGCGTGAGGCGTTGCCCAGGCAGGTCGCTTTGCTGCGGGAAGTGGGCTATACCCTGCTTCATCCGGAAGCTCGGCTTACTCCTCGCCGGGCTCTCGTTTTTTCCCGTTTCTGGAAGGACTTTACCTTTGAGAATCTTGAAACCGGCTTTGAGCTCGACCTGCACTGGCGGCTGTTCAACAATCCGGCGCACCCGGCCAACCGCCTGCTCGATCGCCCTGAGCTTACCCAGCTTACGGTGTTTGACGTCCCGCTTGAGACTCTTTCGCTGCACGATCAGTTCCTCTACGCGGCCGCGCATGGAGTGGGTGAATCGTTCACGTACCTCAAGGCGCTGGCGGATGTCGCGGCCTTTCTCCGCACGTTCACCAGCAGCCAGCTTGATGACGCGCTGCGGCATGCGGAGCAGATCGGTCTGCTGGCCCAGGTAAGCGCGGCGATCCATCTGGCCAACTGCTGGATGCTGACCGGTGTCGAGAGCCCGCGTCTGTTGCCGGCATCGCATGCGCTGGCCCGTAAGCTCCGCCGGCGCACGTTGCGCATGCTGCTTACCCAAGGCCTGCTCCCGACGCGCAGCCATCCGAGCCCCGCAAGCTGGTTGCGCTTCGAGTTGCAGCTTATGCCCGGCCTGCGCTCGGTGGCCGAAGCCGCCGGCCGCTTTCTTTTTCGGCCGCGGGTGTGGTCGGCCGTGGATTTGCCCGACACGCTATTTCCGGTCTATCCGGTGCTGGGCCTGCTGCTGCCGCCGCGGCGTCACAGGGGCCAAAGCCAGGCCGCGCCCCGGACGCCGCTCGAATCGCCGAAGGTTGCGGGGAGCACCGACGTATCGCACTCGGCGCCAAAGACATAGCGCCGCATGATGGCGGGCAGGTTAGCGTAAATGCGCCCTACCCGCGACAGGCCGCCGCCAATGACGATAATGTCCGGGTCCAGCACATCGACCACCATGGCCAGACCACGGCCGAGCCGATCTTCGAGCCGATCGAAGGCCGCCAGCGCGGGCGCGTCGCCGCGTTCGGCTGCGGCTGCGATCTGCCTCGCGGTCAAGCCGGCGCCGCCCGCCACACGCAGGTAGTCCCGCGCCACCGCAGGTCCGGAAACCCACTGCTCCATGCATCCGCGACGCCCGCAGTAGCACTGCGGTCCGGGCAGCTCTTCCGCCTTTGCCCAGGGCAGCGGCGTGTGTCCCCACTCGCCTGCCACCCCGTTGCCGCCGGCATGCACCCGGCCCCCGAGCGCCACGCCGCCACCGCACCCGGTGCCCAGAATGACCGCGAACACCACGCCCTGCCCCGCCCCCGCGCCGTCGGTCGCCTCCGACACCGCCAGGCAGTTGGCATCGTTCGCAACCCGTACCTCGCGTTCGAGCGCACGGCTTACATCCACCTGCAGCTCGCGCCCGTTCAACCAGGTCGAGTTGGCATTCTTCACCCTGCCATCGCGCCGCAGCGTGCCCGGAATGCCCATCCCCACGCTGCCGGTCTGCCCCGTCTCCCGCTCCAGCCGCTTCACCAGCCCGGCTATCGCGGCGACGGTGGCGTCGTAGTCGCCGCGCGGCGTGTCCACGCGATAGCGCACAAGTTCCTCGTGATCGTCGCCCAGTGCCAGCGCTTCAATCTTGGTTCCACCCAGGTCGACCCCGATTCTCATTCAGGAAGCATACCCCGCGCGGCGTTTTTGCCG
Source organism: uncultured Granulicella sp. (assembly GCA_964282835.1). Lineage (GTDB taxonomy): Bacteria > Acidobacteriota > Terriglobia > Terriglobales > Acidobacteriaceae > Edaphobacter. The sequence goes on along the minus strand of OZ196157.1, from coordinate 1,038,377 downwards.
GACCGCGTCCGCTCCTTGCTGGAAGCCCGCATCTGAAAACATAGTATGAGAATCCACTCCCTGTTTGCCGCCCTGCTGCTGCTTTTGCCCGTCGCCGCCCGGGCAAAGCCCGATCCGCCGCCCGACCACTGGGTCGCGACGTGGGCGACGGCCAACTATCCCGAGCCCGCCGACGGGCACTATGGCCAGGTCGATACCACCTTCCGCGAAGTCATTCGCGTGTCGCTACCCGGGCCGCTGGTGCGGGTTGAATTTACCAATCGCTTCGGCACCGAACCGCTGCGCATTGGTGCCGCGCATGTGGCCCTGGCAGCGCCCGGCGGGGACATCCAGCTCGCCTCCGCCAACGCCCTCACCTTCAACGGGCTGCCTGCCATCACCATCCCGGCCGGCGCCGTGGTCGTTTCCGACCCAGCCGCGCTGAACGTTCCTGCAAACGCGGACCTGGCCGTCAGCTTCTTTGTTCCCGCGCAGGCTATGTCTACGGTCTCCATGCATGGTGCCGCGTTCACGACCAGCTATGTGGCCGCGGGCAACGTGGTCGGGCGCAAGACGCTTCCGTCGCTCCAGCCTATGACATCCTGGGCCTTTTTGAATGCAGTGGAGGTGAAAACGGCCTTCAACGCCGGCTCCATTGCCGCCTTCGGCGACAGCATTACCGACGGCGCGTACTCGACGCTCGACGGGCACGATTCCTGGCCTGCCGTGCTTGCCCGCCGCCTGCAGGACCACGGCGGAACGAAGAGCGTCGGGCTGGTGAACGAGGACATCGGCGGCAATCGCCTGTTTCGCTATGGCGCGGGTCCAAGCGCTCTTGCCCGCTTCGACGATGACGTGCTCTCACTTCCGGGGATCCGCTACGTTATCCTGCTCGAGGGCATCAACGATATCGGCCACGCCGAAGATCCGGGTAAGCCCGAACACAACGTGACCGCCGCCGACCTGATCCAGGCCTATGTGCAGCTGACCGAACGCGCCCACAGCCACGGCATCAAGGTGTACGCCGCGACGCTGACCCCGTATGTGGGGGCCGGCTACTCTTCCCCGGCCGGCGAACAGATGCGCAAGGAACTGAACGCGTGGATCCGCTCGAACAAGCAGGTTGACGGCGTCATCGACTTCGACGCCGCGGTGCGTGACAAGGCGAACCCCGATGTGCTCGCGCAAGCAGCCGATAGCGGCGACCACCTGCATCCCGGCCCGGGCGGCTACAAAGCCATGGCCGATTCCATCGACCTCAAGCTCTTCGAGCCGAACAAGAAGGAAAAGTACGACATCAGCCACCAGCAATGAAAGGCCAGCCTTTGTTGTCATTCCCGAAGGGAATCTGTGGTCGCGGTTGCCTGTCTATCTACCAGCAGCAAAGGCTGGTATACCAGCAGCAAAGACTGGCCCAAGCGTTGTGCCCGGGCCGGCCTTCGGTCCAACCCACTTAAACTATTTTGAAGATGTAGTCCTATGAGTCGCCCCCTACAGGGCTCTTGTCGTCTGGGGCCGCTTACGTGTGACTTCGCCCCAGGCCGGTATAAGACGGGCTTTCAGCCCTGAGACAGAAGCTACACTTTAGAGCAAAATAGTCCAGCAACGGCAAGAACAAAAGCAGATTCCCTGCGGGAATGACGACAAAAAAGGAGTTTACTGCAGCTCGAGGCCGGCGAAAAAGTAGCCGATTTCAAACGCGGCCGTGTCCTCGGCATCCGAGCCGTGGATGGCGTTCTCGCCAATTGAGCTTGCGAACATCTTGCGAATCGTGCCTTCTTCGGCCTGTGCCGGATTGGTGGCACCCATCAGCTTGCGCAGGTCGGCAATGGCGTTGTCCTTTTCGAGCACCATCGGGAAGATGGGCCCCGAGCTCATGAACTCCGTCAACTCGCCAAAGAAGGGGCGAGCCGCATGTACGTGGTAGAAGCCTTCGGCCTGAGCCTTCGAAATGCTCATCCGCTTGATGGAAACGATCTTAAAGCCGGCCTTCTGGATCTCCGCCAGAATGGCAGCCGTGTAGCCTTTTTTGACGGCGTCTGGCTTGACGATGCTGAATGTACGCTGTGACACAGGAATCTCCTTGAAGTTCCCTCTCAGTCTACCGGAGAACGGTGCGCCGGCAGAGTCAGTACTTCCAGCTCATGTCCGCGTCGGCCGGAGCGGTGGCCGCGATCCTCGCCATGATTTTGGGCAGGTACATGGTGTTGTAGTGCAGGCGGCTGAGCGCGTTCGGCAACGTCGGATCGCCATTCCAGCAGTGCTCGGCGCGCGGCCCATACTGCACCTCGCCGCCGTACGCGACGCCGTGGCCTGGAGTTCCGGTGGTCTTTAGAAAGTCCTCCATCAGGTACACGGCGTCATTCAGGAAGTAGGTGTCGTCGGAGCCTACATAGAGATGCAGCTTGCCCTGCAGCTTCGGCCCCAGCGTTTGCCAGTCGCGCTCGAGGATGGCGTTCAGGTCGAAATGATCGTGCCAGTAGGCCGCCGTCGTGTGGTCGATCGCGCCTGTCTGCTTGTCGAAGATCGGCTTCGGATAGCCATCGGGTCCGACCGGGCCATACACCGCCTGCCAGATATCGAACTGCTCGCCCGACCGCCCGCGATCGCCCAGCGCCGCTTCATACTGCACGTTGTCGCGCAGCGAGATCAGCGTCTGACCCAGGTAGTTGCGCATGGCCGGCTGCTCGATCTTCTTCTCCGCGCCCTGCATGTAGAACATGTTGTCGTCCTTGTAGAGATCGCGCGTCGTATAGGCGTGGAAATCTACCGGGTCCGGGCAGGCTACAAACGCGCCGTTGTAGCGGTCGGGATAGAACATCTGCACGGCCAGCGACTCCCATCCGCCGGTCGAACCACCGTAAAGGAAGCGCGCCCAGGATTGCCCGATGCCGCGGAACTGCTTCTCGATGGCCGGCATCAACTCCGTCTCGATCGCGTCGCCATAGGGCCCAAGATTGGCCGAGTTGACGGCGTACGAATCGTCGTAAAACGGATTGGCATGCTGGATTTGGATGACCAGCACGCGCGGAAAGCCCGGTGCGATCCAGCGCTTGTACTCCGCATACGCTTCCTGCTGCTGGACGAGATTGTAGCCCGCCATGTGGAAGCGCTCGGAGTAGTCCGGCTTGAGGTTCGGATCGGGCGGCGTGGTGCGGAAGTCGGGCACGCTGTTGGGAAAATGGCCCTCGAACACCATTTCCGGGTAGTGCGCCTGCGGGTGCTCGTCGAAGCCTTCGGGCAGCAGCACAATGGCCGAAAGAAACATCGGCCGGCCCCAGAATTTCGTCAGCAGCGCGCTTTGGATCTTCAGGTGCTTCACGTACTTCGTATCCTCCTCGGGCGGGATGGGCGCGATGATGCGGTCGAGGGTGACGTCGATCTTTGCGCCCGGCCCGAGGTGAACCTTCCTGGGCTGCGAATACAGATTGCCCGGTGCCAGGTTCCAGTGCTGCCCCTCGCCGCGGTCGGGTGCAAGCTTGATGCCGGCCGGGCCGCCGGCCCCATCGGCCCGATGGAAGGTCTCATATACATTCAGCACCGCCTGCATGGTGTATTCGCCGGCCGGCACCTCGCTGAGCTTGCGCACCGGGTAGCCGGTAGCGGTATCGTCCACGACGACCGTAGCGCCAGGCTTGAGCCCATCGACCGTCACGCCGAAGACCATCTGCGATTTGGGTGTGTCGTCGATCTGCATGCGCGGCTCAGCGGATGCGTCGTTCGACAGCAGCAGGAGGACACGTCCATCGAGGGGCTTGCCAGAGGCAGAAGCAGGAAAGCTTACGGAAACGGTCTGGGCCGACGCAGACCCGCAGGCAACGACTAAAGCGGCAAGAAAAAGGCAGCGCATACACCGAAGTATAAGCACTGCCTCTTGGGATCGATCGGATCTTTCCAACCTGTCCGCTTTTCCGCGTTTCGCGTTCAGGCTTTGCCCAGCAACCGAGCCATCGCTTCGCCAATCTCGGCGGGCGACTTGACGACCGTGATGCCGGCTTCGGCCATGGCCTTCATCTTTTCAGCCGCCGTGCCTTCACCGCCTGAAATGATGGCGCCGGCATGGCCCATGCGTCGTCCCGGAGGCGCCGTTTGCCCGGCGATAAAGCCGACGACCGGCTTCTTGACGTTTTCCTTGATGTACTTCGCCGCGGCCTCTTCGGCCGAGCCGCCAATCTCGCCGATCATGATGATGGCCTCGGTGTCGGGGTCTTCGTTCAGCAGCTTCAGCGCGTCGATGTGGGTGGTGCCGATGATCGGGTCGCCGCCGATGCCGATCGCCGTCGACTGGCCGATTCCGCGCGTTGTCAGCTGGTAAACCGCCTCGTAGGTCAGGGTGCCGGACTTCGAAACGATGCCGACCGAGCCTTCCTTGTGGATGCGCCCCGGCATGATCCCGACCTTGGCCTTGCCCGGTGAGATAACCCCGGGGCAGTTGGGCCCGACCAGCCGGGTTCCGCTCGTCTTGACCATGTCCCAGGTCTTGACCATGTCGAGGGTGGGGATGCCTTCAGTGATGCAGATGACCAGCGGCATGCTGGCCGCCGCGGCTTCGAGGATGCCATCGGCAGCAAACGGCGGAGGCACGAAGATGACGCTTACATTGGCGCCGGTTTCCTGCATGGCTTCCTCCACCGTGTTGAAGACGGGAAAGCCGTCGACGGTCGTCCCACCCTTACCGGGAGTAACGCCGCCCACAACCTTCGTGCCATAATCCCGGCAACCCTGCGCGTGGAAGAGGCCCTCGCGGCCGGTGATTCCCTGCACAATCAGTCGCGTATTTTTGTCAACGAGTACTGCCATTTATGTGTCCTTTTCGAGAACTATGTTTTGAGCAACTTACTAAGAGCTATCGCAGCTGGAAAGGTCCTATCAGAAGGGCCTGCATCAATGTATCCGGCGACATGCATTGCATCGTGAAAGGCTGCTTCCTGCTTATTCAACAGTTGTGGATTGAGCTTTAGACAGGTGCCGATTAGAGCAAACTCGAGTTGTCGAATGGATTTCAAGCCGTCCTTCCGTATGCTTTCGGTAGCGATCCGAATCTTACCTTTCGGAGTAGCTCGGCAGAAGAAAGAAATTTATGGGTCCGTATTCGAATAAATGAACAAATCTTTTCGCTTTGTAGTGTTGGATGATCCGGCTTCCGAACTCGTTCCAAGTTCGCCCAACATACCATGGAATCATGGCACCCGTTTTATCAGGAGCCGCAACGATGTAGACCCCGATACCATACTGCAGATCTGAACGATCGGCTTGTATATGGCTGAACATCTCCTCTAGAGCGTCGTCTTCGTGACGCTCTAATACGAACGGCCCATAAGTATCAAACATTTAGGTGGCTCCCGATTGTTCGTTCGCTACTTTGCCGCCGCAACTGCCAAATCCGCCGCATCCTTCATCGTGGTCCCGACCTCAAACTTCAGCCCACTTTCAGCCAGAATCCTGCGGCCTTCTTCAACATTCGTGCCTTCTAGCCGCAGTACGATCGGTAGCTGCACATTCAGCTTTTTTGCGGCTGCCACTACTGCCGTGGCCAGCACGTCGACCCGCAGAATGCCACCGAAAATATTGATGAAAATGCACTTTACTGCAGGGTCGCTCAGGAGAATGCCGAAAGCATTTTCGATCTGTTCCTGGTTTGCGCCGCCGCCTACATCGAGGAAGTTAGCCGCCGAACCGCCGGCATACTGGATGATGTCCATGGTCGCCATCGCGAGGCCGGCACCGTTGACCATGCAGGCGATGTTGCCGTCCAGCTTGATGTAATTGAGGGCGAATTTGCTGGCTTCGACTTCGAGCGGATCTTCCTCCGCCATGTCGCGAAGCTCTTTCAGGTCCTTGTGACGGTACATCGCGTTGTCGTCGAAGTTGATCTTGCAGTCGAGCGCGAGCAGCTTGTCGTCCTTGGTGGTGATGAAGGGATTGATCTCCATCAGGGTCGAGTCGGTCTCGATGAAGGCCTTGTAGAGCCCGGTCATGAAGCTGACGGCCTGGTTGATCTGGGTGGGCTTCAGGCCCAGCTTGAACGCCAGCGAGCGCGCCTGGTAGGGTGCAAAGCCTACCACGGGGTCCACGTACTCCTTGTAGATGAGCTCGGGCGTCGCATGCGCCACTTCTTCAATCTCCATGCCGCCGGACTGCGAAGCCATGAAGACGACCTTGGCGCTGGCGCGGTCGAGCACAAGCCCCAGGTAAAGCTCGCGTTCGATGGCCGAACCTTCCTCAATCAGCAGGCGCTGCACTTTCTGCCCTGCCGGCCCGGTCTGGTGCGTTACCAGCTGCATGCCCAGGATCGCCTTCGACGCCGCGTCCGCTTCTTCAAGGGTGCGTGCCAGCTTGACGCCGCCGCCCTTGCCGCGGCCGCCGGCATGGATCTGCGCCTTCACCACGACGACCTTGTTGCCGGCCGCAAACAGCGACTTGGCCGCGGTGTCGGCCTGCTCGAGCGTCGTCGCCATCTCGCCGCCTGGGACCGGCACGCCATATTTCCGCAGAATCTCTTTCGCCTGGTACTCGTGAATCTTCAATGCGCGGCTCCTAATTTCTTCGTATCTATCCGTGCCTATCCGTCCGGAGGTCCATTCGTCCGGGTGCAAACCCCGTAATCCTAGCAGAAGCGGACCTACTGTCCGCAATCCGTGGAGCCTGTAATCGCACACAATGCGCGATCAAAGCCAGACCGAGGCTAAGCCTTATACTCACAACCAGCATGTCTTCGGCCCTAACCAGCGCTCTGAAACAGATTCTTGAAGCTCGCCTCCAGATTTCCCGTGCCGATGCCCGTGCGCTGCTCGACGCCATCCTGGAATCCCCTGCTACGCCGGAGCTTCAGCTCCGCCTGGCCGCCCTGCTCGGTGCCCTTTCGGTCCGCGGCGAGACGGAACACGAGCTCGCCGGCTTCGTCGACGCCCTGCGGGCCCGCGCCATCCCCATCCCTCTTACGGACGAAGAACGAGCCCGGCTGGTCGATACCTGCGGCACCGGTGGCGATCTCTCCGGCACCTTCAACATCTCTACCGGAGCCGCGCTGGTGGCGGCTGCCGCCGGGGCCTGCGTCGCCAAGCATGGCAATCGCGCGGTCACCTCGCGCGCCGGCTCGGCGGACGTGCTCGAAGCGCTCGGCATCCCGACCACCCACACTCCCGAGTCGGCGGCCGAGGCGCTGCGCAGCCATCGCTTCGCCTTCCTCTCGGCGCCGCTGTTCCAGCCCGCGATGGCCGCCGTGCTGCCCATCCGCCGCGCGCTCGGCGTTCGGACGGCTTTCAACATCGTCGGCCCTATGACCAATCCTGCACAGGCCCAGGCGCAGGTGATGGGTGTTTATTCCTCGCATCTCGTACCTACAGTCGCGGCCGCCGTTGCCAGCCTCGGCGCGCGGCATGCGTTCGTCGTCCACGGTTCGGGGCTTGATGAATTTACTACCGCCGGCCCAACGCTGGTCGCCGAGGTGATCGAAGGCGAGTTCCAGATCGGCAGTGTGCTCCCGGAAGCTTTTGGGCTGCCGCTTTCTCCAGTCGCTGCGTTGGCCGGCGGAGACGCGCAGCAGAATGCCGCCATCCTGCGCGCCATCTTTGCGCGGCAGCCCGGGCCGCCGCGCGATGTCGTCGTGATGAACGCGGCCGCCGTCCTGGTTACGGCGAACCTGGCTGAGAGCTTCCTCGATGGCGCAGAGCTTGCCCAGCAGACCATCAATTCGGGTGCCGTGGCAGCCCTTGTAAGAAGCCTTGCCGGCTGATGCTGCCGTTGTAAAGTGCCGCGATAACTTACGGCAAGTTCGTCTGGATTTGTCGATCTCGAAGGCAATCGCCTGCAGCTTTGGCAGATGCTGGCTAAGTGAAGTTCGCAAAGCAAAGGCAAGAGCAAAGCAGGTTTCCTGCGGGAATGACAACAAGAAGGGGTTCTTACGACCTTTGGCATGGACTAGTGCTTGTTTACCAGATCCATGACGTCCTTGCGCAGGGCCATCGAGCTTGCCAGCCGCGCGTAATACATGTGCCCGCCGGCGTACTCGTGTACCTGCACGCGGGTGGGATCGCCCATGATGGGGAACTCGTTTACCGTCAGCAGCGATCCCATGAACGGGCAGGAAAGATCGGCCCAGCCATGCGCGATCAGCACCCGCAGCTTGGGGTCGGTCGCCACGGCCACGCGCAGGTCGGTTTCAGAGGCCGAGTTGCCAAACGCTCCGCGGCCGCCGGTACGATCCCACATGCGATTGACCTCGTCCGACAGCGCGTTATACCGCCCATCGGTCTTCCAGCCTACCGTCCGGGTCACAAAGTCGACCATGGCAGTGGTGGTCGGCGCGACGATACTCAGCAGGATGGGGTCCTGCGTCTCCTGGGTGGGCGCGTAGGGGAACGGGTCGTAGGCGGTGACGTTGGGGTCGTAGCGGCTGCCCAGCTTGCCGGTCTCACGGAACTCCTCGCGCAGAAACGCCTGTGTTTCCAGCCGCCCGCCGGACTGCTTCACAAAGGTCGGGTCGAGCCCGGTCATCTCCGTCACCTTCTTCACCAGGCGAGGAGTCGCCGCCGGATCGCTGTTGCCCCGGATCAGATCTTCCGCGTACTCGCCTTCGGCATAGGCGATGACGGCCTGCATATTCTCGTTGGTCAGCTTGCCCTGGCGTTCGTAGTTGGCTGCCACAATCGAGGGCAGCGTGATCATCCATGGCACGGGTGAAATATCGGGCGAACCCGCGTTAGGCGAAAGCGCGGGCGACACCATCACCAACCCGTTCACGGCCACGCCGATCTGCGACTGCAGATACGCCGTGAGCCGCGGCCCGCGATAGCCGCCGTAGCTTTCGCCCACAATATATTTGCGCGAAAGCAGACGATCGTTCTTCACCAGCCAGTCGTAAACGATTTTCGACAGGTAGGCGATGTCTTGATCAGGCCCGTAAAAGTCCTTCTTGGTTTCGTCCGGGCTTACCAGCGAGCGCGAAAAGCCCGTGCCGATGGGATCGATGAAGACAAGGTCGGTGAAATCGAGCCAGGTGCCCGGGTTGTCCTTCAGGTTGGCGGGGTCACTCGGGCTTTGTCCTTCCGCGCCGAAATCGACGCGCCTGGGGCCGATCGCGCCCAGGTTCAGGTAGACCGAAGCCGCTCCCGGACCGCCGTTGAAAGCGAAGGTGACCGGGCGTACCGGCCCATCGACTACATACGAGGTAAACACGACCTCACCCGTGGGCTTGCCATTCGCACCCTTCACCGGCAGCGTCCCGACGGTGGCCGTGTACTTGAGCGGAGCGCCGTTCATGGTGATTTGCTGGGCTACATGGGCGTCCGCGGGCAGCGGATTGGTCATCGGCCCCTTGGCCGCTTCGGCCGGTTTGTCTCCATCCGGTGTAGAACGTTCGCCACGCCCACCCTGGGCATGGAGCATGGAAGCGGAAAGCAGACCGGCAGCAAGAATGACCTGAAAAATCCTCATCCGTACACAATACCAGCGCGCCCCATCCGCACGAAAAGGTATTTCTGCCAACGTTCCAGGCGCTATAGTTGAAGTTCAAACCGTATCCATTATGAAGCGCCATGTTCTTATCTTCGGGCTGGTAGGTGGACTCTTCATTGCTACGCTGCAATACACCGAGTACCGCTTTATCGTCATCGAGCACTCCGTCGAGCTTTACAGCGCGCTGATCGCACTCCTCTTTGCGGCTTTCGGCATCTGGCTCGGCCTTCGCATCACGCGCCGTCGCGAAACGGTCCGCGAAACGATTGTGGTCAGGGAAGTTCCTGTTCCGGCGCAAGCGCCCGTGCTCGAGCCCTTCGCTCCCAACACGGCGCAACAGCAGACCCTCGGCATTACCGCCCGCGAGCTTGAGGTACTCACCCTCATCTCGCGCGGCTTCAGCAATCGCGAAATCGCCGTGCAGCTTTTCGTTTCCGAAAACACAATCAAGACGCACTGCGCGCGCACTTTCGATAAGCTCGGCGCTGCCCGCCGGACGCAAGCTGTCTTGCGCGGCAAAGAACTGGGGCTGCTGCCGTAATCAGGTCACCCGAAAGCACGATTTCAGGCCAAATCTGTAAAATCACCCGAAAGGATGATGACATCCGACCCCGTGACAACGCATAGTGACTTCATCCTCACCCGTGCCCAGGAGGCTCAATGCAGAAAATCGTTCTCACCTTTGGCGTCATCTCGGGCCTGATGATCTCCGTTCTTACGGGGACGTCGCTTCTCCTCGCAGATAGAATCGGCACCGGCCACAGTATGGTGATCGGGTACACCATCATGGTGGCGTCCTTCTTGCTCATCTACTTCGGTGTCCGCAGCTATCGCGACAACATGCTCGCAGGCCAGATTTCCTTTGGCCGCGCGTTGGCCTGCGGCATCCTGATCACGTTGATCACCACGGTCTGCTACGTCGCCATGTGGGAGATTCTCTACTTCAACTTTATGCCCCACTTCATGGATAGCTACTTTGCGGCACAGATTCACAGGGTTGAAGCCTCGGGACTTAGCCCCGCTACAATCGCCGCGCAAGTCGCTGCGATCCAGCATTCGCAGCAGCTTTATCAAAACCCCTGGGTCAACATGGCTTACACCTTCATGGAGCCTTTTCCTGTCGGACTCCTTGTCACGGTCGTCTCCGCTGCAATCCTCCGCCGCAAGTCCCATGTCGACTTTACCGCCGTCCCCACGTTGAGGACTCACATCAGTCAAGAGGTCGAGGGGTAATCCCGACCTTCATTCTTCACCTCAAAACAGATTCAATGGACAATAGTTTCTAAGGAGGATTCCATGGCTTCCATCACTGGCTTCGGCGGTATCTTTTTGCGGACGGACGATCCGAAAGCGTTGTATCAATGGTACGAGCGGCATCTCGGCTTGGTGAACTCCGGAGGATTTCACGCGTTTCCTGTTCCCACACACCACGCTCAAGTCGTCTTCTCCCTTTTCAAACAAGACAATGCCTACTTTCCTCCGGCCCAAAAAGCCATGATCAATCTTGAAGTGGATGACCTTGATGCACTTGTGGATCGGTTGGTGGAGGAAGGCGTTGCGGTCGATCCAAAACGCGAAAGCTACGACTTTGGAAAATTTGCATGGATCACCGACCCGGAAGGAAACCGCATTGAGCTTTGGCAGCCCGTTACCACCGAGTAACGCCGAGCCAACCCAGAGCAAGCTTCAGGTGGCCATCGGTTAGCGCCGTCAGCGCAGAGTGCAACCGAAGAATGTTTCCTGCAGGGTCGCTCCTTGTGCATCAAACAAGCTAGCACCTCAAACATTCTTTGGAGAACGACCGATGCGCTTCCGCGCCCTTGCTCTACCCTTCGCCCTCGCACTGCTCGCCGTCCCGGCCTTCGCCAAAAAGCACGAGAAAGTTGTCATCCCCGTAACCACCAGCGACGGCAAGGACGGCGGCAAGGTTACCTTCGAGCAGAAAGCCGATGGCGTCAAGATCAGCCTGGCGCTCAAGAATTTGCCCGAAGGCGACCACGCGGTGCACATCCACCAGCACGGCGTCTGTGACGCTCCTGATTTCAAGGGCGCAGGCGGCCACTTCAATCCCGACATGAAGCAGCACGGATTGCAAAATCCATTGGGCCACCACAACGGCGATCTGCCCAGGAACCTGACCATAGGGGTCGAAGGCACGGTCAACACCTCCTTTACGGTCGGCTATCTTTCGATGGGCTCGGATGAGGCGAACGACATTTTCGCCAATGGCGGAACCGCCATTATCATCCACGAAAAGGCTGACGATATGAAGACCGATCCGACTGGCGGCGCCGGCAACCGGATCGCCTGCGGCATCATTACGGACAATCCGCCGGCCGTGAAGAAATAGCTTTTAGCTCCTAGCCTTTAGCTGAAAGCTAAGAGCTGCCGCAGCAACGGAACCAACCCCGAACGCCCTGCGTATAGTCACGCATGGGCGTTCTCCACATGGTGTTGCCGTTTCCCGCTCAGCTTCTTCCGCTGCGTCGCGACGGCCCGCTCTCCGCCCCAACAGTTGAGGCTCCGGGTACACTGCTTCCAACACAGAAGCTGCCCGAGGTTCGCTTGCCTGCAAACAACGCAACCCGGACACCGGAGCAGGCAGCGGAACAGGATGCCAGTCTTCTCCTGGTGCGACGGTGCCTAGCCGGCGACGAGCGTGCATGGCATCAGATGGTTTCCGCACAGCATAAACGTGTTTACGCCATCTGCTTTCGATTTACTGGTGACGCCAGCGAAGCCGAGGACACCACTCAGGATGTCTTCCTCAAGGTTTACCGCAACCTGAAAGCCTTCGACGCGGAGCGTGGCAGCTTCCAGACATGGATTACCACGCTGACCCGCAACCTGCTGGTCGACAACTATCGCCGCACCCGGGTCGACCGCGCCAGCGACTCACTTGACGAGCCCCTGGGCGGTGACCAAGATGGGCCTACCCTGGCTGAGCGCCTGCCCGACCGGCAGCCCAGCCAGGAACAGCAATACGGCCGGCTGGAAATGCGCGCCACCATTCAGAACGCTCTCAGGAAGCTTTCGCCCGAACTACGCGAAGCCGTCATCCTGAGGGACCTCGAAGACATGGACTACAAGGAGATTGCCGTGGTCCTCAAAATTCCTGAAGGAACCGTCAAAAGCCGCATCAGCCGCGGCAGAGCGGAACTGGCAAGGCTCTTACAACGTATAGAAGGGCAGGTCATGTGATGGCAAATGCTATTGAATTCGAATCCTTCCGGCCCACCCCGCCCGATTGTGTGCACTGCGAAGAATTGCTTGCGGATGCTGTCGACGAAGTGCTCTCGCCGGGTGACCAGCTTTTCTTCGACCGCCATGTTGCAAGCTGCACGGACTGCCTGGCGGCGCTGAGCGAAGCCCGGCGCGGCGCAGCCTGGCTGGCAATCCTCAAGCTGCCACGGCCGGAACCTTCGGCACAATTACTGGAGCGCATTCTCGCCCAGACTTCCGGTGCTCAGACGTTCGGCATTGAGACTGCCAGCCACGGGGCTGCTCTTCCGACCACTGAGCCTGCCCCGGCTTACGCTGCAGGCACTATGCTTCCGTCGGTGTATCCGACGAAGATCCTGCCGTTCCGCCCACGTGCGCCCTTCTGGGGCGGTGTCAATCGGCTGCTGTTCGAGCCCAGGCTCGCCATGACCGCCGCGATGGCATTCTTTTCCGTCGCTCTCACGCTCAATCTGACCGGCGTTCGGCTCGACCAACTGCACGCCCGGAATCTACGGCCGGCCGCCCTGCGACGCGGCTACTACGAGGCGACCGCTTCGGTGGCCCGCCGCTATGAGGGCCTCAGCGTAGTCCACACCCTGGAGTCGCGGGTCGACGATCTTCGCCAGCACGAACAGGAGGACGGCGATGTGCCGGACGCCAGGACGGATCGCCTGGAAGGCATGCGCCCGGGAGGAAACCGGGAGCGGCCGAGCAGCCACCATCAGCCGGCCCAGAACACAGCCCCTGCACCCAGTCCCGAGTCCGAACCGGCACCGTCCGCTCCGCAGCGGAAAGCGCTTGAGCCCAAGCCCGATCACCAGAGCAGGAGCCGGCAAACCGGACCGCATCTTCTTTCGGTCTTGAACCATAAGCCTGGCAACACACTGAACCAACCCAAGCAAGGAGGTCTGGCATGAACGACAGCAACGAATTCCCCGCATCCGGCCAGGCAGACGCCTTTGAGTCTCAGCCTGCGCAGGCCGAAACGGTAGCCTTCTGCCAGAATTGCGGCCGCAGTCTTACGCGGAACGCGGCACGCACGGTAGGCCAGGCAGTTTTCTGTGAGCCTTGCCTCGTCGATCGTCTCGCGGCCGGTGCCAGGCAGCCGCCACCTCCTTATGCAGGTGGCGTCACGCCTGATCCGGCCGCAGCGGCCTGGGTGCAGGCAAACGCCGCCGCGCCTAATCCCGGCCTGGCCACCTGGCTCGGCTTTATCCCGGGTGTCGGCGCCATGTACAACGAGCAGTACGCCAAGGGGATCGTCCACCTTATCGTTTTTGTCATCCTTATTGCCGTCACGGATTCCTTCGGCATCTTCGGCATCTTCATCGCCGGCTGGGAGTTCTACATGGCGATTGACGCCAACCATACCGCACGCGCCCGTCGTGACGGTCTACCGCTGCCCAACCCCTTCGGCCTCAATGACATAGGTGAGCGCCTGGGCTTCGGCAAAGCATGGCCGGGCAATCCCTCCGTCCCTGCGGCCGCTCAGGATGCAGCCCGGGCAGCATCCTACGAGGCCTCGCAGGCAGTTCGGGATGCCGCTGCTTATGCGACGCATGCCACCTCCTTTCCCCCGCAGGGATACGGAACTGCGCCAGCCTATGCAGCTCAGACACCGGGTGCCTATCCCCCCGATGCAATCCCCGCGTGGCCTTCGACGCCTGTGCCTGCACCGAAACCCCTTTCTCGCTTTCCAGCCGGCGCTATCTGGCTGATTGGCCTAGGCTCCCTCTTTCTGCTTGCAACCACAGGTCTCTTCGATCGCATTCGCACCAACGCCGTTGTAGGCGTTGTACTTATCGCTCTCGCCGTCTGGATCTTCGTTCGGCGCATGACGGAAGGCGGAGAAGGGCTGCAAGGTGACGGCAGTCCTGTCTACCGCTTCCGGGTCTTTCGGGCCCTTCGCGTTCCTGTTTGGCTCGCTGCGGTCGGCCTGTGGCTTGTGCTTGACGCCTTTCGATGGATGAATCTGCACCATACCTGGCCACTGCTGCTCATTCTTGCCGGCGTAATGACGTTGATGGAGCGACTGATCTCCAACTCTCTTGCCGCGCAGGCTTACGGCACGCCGGCAACCATGCCGCCGACGACCAGCTCTGAAGCCGGACCTCCTCTTACTCCAGACGAAGCCGCGAAAGGCGGTCTCTAGATGGCCAGCTATCCTCCACCTTCGTACCCGCCTGCTCCGGGATCGCCCTACGGTTCCGATCCGCGGCAACAGGAACGCTTTGTTCGCGATCAGGCAAGAGCGCAGGCCCAGGCGCAAAAAGCTGCCTTCCAGGCACAACGCGAGCTGCAACGTCAGCAGGCCCGCAGTCTGCGCCGCCGTTCGATCCTCGGGCCGTTGCTCATGCTCACCATCGGCATAATCGCTTTACTTGTCTCCATCGGCAAGCTCCCCATGGTTTCGCTTGCGTTCTGGTACGCGCGCTGGTGGCCTGTGGTCATCGTCGCCGCAGGCCTGGTGCTTGTGGCCGAGTGGGGGATTGACCAGGCAGGCGCGCGGAACGGCACACCGATCGTAAGTCGTGGGTTGGGGGGTGGTGCGGTCTTTCTTCTCATCCTCCTCATCTTTCTGGGGCTCACCGCCAGAAGCGTCCACGGGAGCAACGACTTCCTTACCAACGGGCTCAGCATCAACCCCGATAATCTTGACGAGATCTTCGGCCAGCGCTACGACCGCGAGCAGCAGATCGATCAGCCTCTTGCCCCGGGGAGTAGCCTGTCCGTCAGCAATCCGCACGGTGATATCGTGATTACTGGACGTAGTGGCGATGACAAGATTCACATCACGCTGAACAAACAGGTTTACAGCTCATCGGAAGATCTGGCGAATAGCAAAGCCTCCCGCCTGAGCCCCTCGATGAACTTGTCCGCAAGTGTGTTGAACGTGAGCATGCCCAGCCTGGATGGCGCGACAGCTGATTTGAGCATCACCATTCCAGAGTCTATGCAGGCAAACGTGAGCGCGGACCGCGGCGAAGTGCGCATTGCGAACATGAAGGCACCCGTTAACATCACCGCGAATCGTGGTGATGTTCAGGTCGATCATGTGACAGGGAACATCTTTGCCCACCTTAATAGCGCTCACTCCTCCTTTTCCGCGCACAATGTCACAGGTGACATAGCCCTGAAAGGTCGGGCCGACGACGTCAACCTAGCTGACGTCTCTGGACAGGTAACTCTCGAGGGCGAATTCTTCGGGGACACGCACCTGGAACGCCTTACGAGCCCGGTCGTCTTTCATACCAGCAGAACGTATCTTTCGCTGGGAAGCCTTCCCGGTCAGATCGATGTAAGCCCCGAGTCAGAGCTTTCGGGGAATAATGTTATGGGCCCTACCGAACTGCGGACGCGCAGCCGTAATATCTCGCTGCAGGATCTTGTCGGCGCGGTAGCCATCAGCAACACGAATGGAACCGTCAACCTATCCCACACCCTGCTTGGTGGCAGTATCTCTGTTGAGAACAGAAATGGCGAGGTGAACCTGACGGTACCCGCCCATGCTGGCTTCGTGATCGACGCGCAGACCAAAGATGGCCGCATTCAGGATGAGTTCGCGCTCCCGGCGGTTTCAGTCGGCGATCGCGCGGAGCTCCATGCTTCCCTGGGCGACGGGTCCAACAAGCTTACCGTGCAGACGACACATGGAGATATCTTCATCCATCGACAGCAACCTGTCGCAGCTTCCCCTGAGAGTAGCTCACCCGCCAAGCCGATTCAGAAAAAGTAACGAAGCCATCCGTCGGGCGATCGCACCAAGTCTGACTGAATGAGGCGAGAAAGCTGAGTCTTTTTCGACAAAATCCTCGTGTTACTGCATGGAGGAGCCTGTCCACTTCGGCCTGCCCGAGCCACCGCTGCGCCCCGTTAGTTCTTCCACTGCGTGAGGAAGGCCGTAAGCGATTCGGGGCTTGTGTGCTCAAACTCCTTTTCCCGCTCGGCATACAGCAGCTCCCCATGGGAACTCAAGACCGCCAAGGCCGGCACGCCCCTGGTAACTGGCACCCGATACTTCCTGGCTATATCGAGATTGCGGTCCATATGTCCGATATCGACATGAACAACAATGAAGTACTTTGCAAGCAGATCAGCGTTCGGTGCCTGGCGCGAATACATGTTTAGCACCTGACAGTCTCCACACCAGTTGCCGCCAAAGTCGAGCAGGATCCGTTTGTGCTCCCGAGAAGCACGCGCTGCGGCACTCGCAATAGCGGCGTCGGCGTTGGCCGACTCCGAGTACAGGTTCTTATCGACCTGCGCAAAGCTGGATGAGGTCCACGCCAGCCCCACCATGAGATACGTCCCCTGCTTGAACAATAATCTACGGCAGAGAATCTTCATACTTCCCCTTTTCGACTTGCAACTCAATACAGAACGCCCTACTTGAAAACGCTGTCAATTTTCCATCTCCCTCGGAAAAGCAAAAGCCCACCCCGAAAGGGTGGGCTTGATGTTTATGCCGGCGATCACCTAATCTCCCACACACTTACGCGTGCAGTACCATCGGCCCAACGAGGCTTAACTTCCGTGTTCGGGATGGGAACGGGTGTGACCCTCGCGGTAAACTCACCGGCAAATTGTCGAACGTACTCGCTCTCGCGATCGTTCACAACTGAATAGATTGGATTTAGCTTTTGCAGATATAACTACAAAGCTTGTATTGAGTTTCTCTAGAACAGTGGACCTTCTCACTGCGCAGAGTAAATTCTATGGACAAGCCGAACGGGCGATTAGTACTGGTAAGCTACACGTGTTACCACGCTTCAACCTCCAGCCTATCAACCTAGTGGTCTTCTAGGGCCCTTCATTTCCCTTTTGGGTTGGGAGATCTCATCTTAGAGCGTGCTTCCCGCTTATATGCATTCAGCGGTTATCACAACCGAACTTCGCTACCCAGCCGTGCCCTTGGCAGGACAACTGGAACACAAGAGGTTCGTCCATCCCGGTCCTCTCGTACTAAGGACAGCCCTCTTCAAATCTCCTACGCCCACAGCAGATAGAGACCGAACTGTCTCGCGACGTTCTGAACCCAGCTCACGTACCACTTTAATAGGCGAACAGCCTAACCCTTGGAACCTTCTACAGCTCCAGGATGTGATGAGCCGACATCGAGGTGCCAAACCGAAGCGTCGATATGAACTCTTGGCTTCGATCAGCCTGTTATCCCCGGCGTACCTTTTATCCGTTGAGCGATGGCCCTTCCATACAGAACCACCGGATCACTAAGGCCTGCTTTCGCATCTGCTCGACTTGTAGGTCTTGCAGTTAACCACACTTATGCCTTTGCACTCGACGGCCGATTTCCAAACGGCCTGAGTGTAGCTTCGCGCGCCTCCGTTACAATTTAGGAGGCGACCGCCCCAGTCAAACTACCCGTCTTGCATTGTCCCTCTCCCCGATAAGGGGAGTAGGTTAGATTCACAACAACCGCAGGGTGGTATCTCACCGGTGGCTCCACCAAACCCGAAAGTCTGGCTTCAAAGCCTCCCACCTATCCTGCGCAGCAGTTGCCGTAAACCAATGCAAAAGTATAGTAAAGGTGCACGGGGTCTTTTCGTCTAGCTGCGGGTAACCGGCATCTTCACCGGTACTACAAGTTCGCCGAGCAACTCGTTAAGACAGTCGAACGATCGTTACTCCATTCGTGCAGGTCGGAACTTACCCGACAAGGAATTTCGCTACCTTAGGACCGTTATAGTTACGGCCGCCGTTCACCGGGGCTTCAATTCAAAGCTTCGCCTTGCGGCTAACCTCTCCTTTTAACCTTCCGGCACCGGGCAGGAGTCAGCCCCTATACGTCGTTTTTGACTTTGCAGAGACCTGTGTTTTTGTTAAACAGTCGCCGTTCGCGCTTCACTGCGGCCCACCTTGCGGTGGGCGACCCTTCTCCCGAAGTTACGGGTCTAATTTGCCGAGTTCCTTAACAAGCTTTCACTCGAGCGCCTTTGGATATTCTCCTCGTCTACCTGTGTCGGTTTGTGGTACGGTTCCCAATCTCTCTCCTTAGAGGTTTTTCTTGGCACCATGAAATCAGCTGCTTTCAGCCATACGGCTTACTGCTTTACGCCTCACTGTTAGAGCCAAACGGATTTGCCTATCTGGCACAGCTTCACGCGTATCGAACCCCATAGCCATAGGAGGTCCAGCTTATCCTTATGCGTCACCCCATCGTAATAACGAAAAATCGGGAGTTCCGGAGTATTAACCGGACATCCATCGCTTACGCCTTTCGGCCTCAGCTTAGGGACCGACTAACCCTGAGCGGATTAACCTTCCTCAGGAAACCTTAGACTTTCGGCGTGAAGGGTTCTCACCTTCATTATCGCTACTTATGCCGGCAGGGTCTCTTCTCTAATGTCCACGTATCTTCCCAGTTACGCTTCATCCACGAGAGAATGCTCTCCTACCACGTCAATTACTTGACATCCGCAGCTTCGGTATACAGTTTTAGCCCCGTTGTATTGTCGGCACCGGACCCCTTGACCAGTGAGCTATTACGCTTTCTTTAAAGGATGGCTGCTTCTAAGCCAACCTCCTGGCTGTCTGAGGGTTCCGACTTCCTTTCCCACTTAACTGTAATTTTGGGACCTTAGCTGGCGGTCTGGACTGTTTTCCTCTCGACTGTGAAGCTTAGCCCCCACAGTCTGACTGCCGTGCTGGTTGTGATCGGCATTCGAAGTTTGGTTGGATTCAGTAAGCCGGAAAGCCCCCTAGTCCATCCATGTCTCTACCACCGATCCAAATCACACGACGCTAGCCCTAAAGCTATTTCGGAGAGAACGAGCTATCACGGAATTTGATTAGCCTTTCACCCCTACCCTCAGCTCATCCGAGCTTTTTTCAACAAACACCGGTTCGGTCCTCCAGTGAGTGTTACCTCACCTTCAACCTGGCCAAGGGTAGATCATCCCGCTTCGCGTCTATTCCTGCCAACTTAACGCCCTATTCAGACTCGCTTTCGCTGCGGCTCGCTCACGCTTAACCTTGCTGACAAGAATAACTAGCCGGCTCATTATGCAATAGGCACGCGGTCAGACATTCCGCTTACGCGGCATAGTCCTCCCACTGCTTGTAGGCACACGGTTTCAGGTACTTTTCACTCCCCTCAATGGGGTGCTTTTCGCCTTTCCCTCACGGTACTGGTTCACTATCGGTCAGAAACGAGTATTTAGCCTTACGGGATGGTCCCCGTGGATTCAAGCAGGGTTTCTCGTGCCCCGCCTTACTCAGGTACCTGCTTCGAGTCTGGATTCATTTCGTCTACGCGTCTGTCACGCTCTTTGGATCCCCTTTCCAGAGGATTCGACTATAAACCAGATTGGTAACTCTACTGTCGCAGGCCCTACAACCCCCGAATTACCGAAATAATACGGGTTTGGGCTGTTCCGATTTCGCTCGCCACTACTCTCGGAATCGAGGTTTCTTTCTTCTCCTGGAGGTACTGAGATGGTTCACTTCCCTCCGTTCGCTTCATCCAACCTATGTATTCAGTTGGTGATAACCAGGTTTTGCCTGGCTGGGTTTCCCCATTCGGAAATCTCCGGATCAACGCGTGTGTGCCGCTCCCCGAAGCTTATCGCAGCTTGCCACGTCCTTCATCGCCTGTTTCTGCCAAGGCATCCACCGTGCGCCCTTAGTAGCTTGACCATAGAATTTACTCTCACGCAGCTGAGAAATAACCTCAACCCCACTGAAAGCTTCTAGATCTCTGTGTGTGTTACAAGTCCACTTTCGCCGGTACGTCCACCATCCCGAAGGATGGGTCGTACGAATATTCTAAAGACACTCAATAACTGACAGCATCTTGCACGGATACGACCCGGGCAAGCTGTAGCTGCTCAGCCTTGTAGTTATATTTACCCAATCTATTCAGTTGTCAAAAATCGTAGAGCGGTTCACCTTACGGTGGCGTCTCTGGTCGCGCCCTCGGGCGGCTTGAGCAGTCAAGCTCAAGGTTCAATCACTGACAGCAGTGACTCAACCTGAAGCTGGATCGCTTCGTTGCAAACTCTCTCGAAAAAGGTGGTGGAGCTGAACGGAATCGAACCGTTGACCCCCTGCTTGCAAAGCAGGTGCTCTCCCAACTGAGCTACAGCCCCATCGCTTCCCAGTATAGCAAACTGAGTTGCCGACATAAATGGTGGGCCTGGGTAGATTCGAACTACCGACCTCACCCTTATCAGGGGTGCGCTCTAACCAACTGAGCTACAGGCCCGGCTGTACGTCCGAGCTGATCTACCAGCCCATCCGCTTCGCTTGCTCTGTTGCGCTTGAAGGCAGCGAAGCTGCCTTCAAGCGCTTTGGAGCTCTCTCGAAAGGTTTCGAGGACACAGTTGAACATGCAGAGCAGCTACGCTGCCTTGACCATCGGTCTTGAATGAATGCGAAAAAGAGAAGGTTTAGTTCAGGCTCATGCAGGCTCACCGAAGCGAACCCGCATGGTACTCGGATCCCCATGGCGGCTCAACGGGCTCGTGAAAACCTATTGCCTGCATACGCAGGACGCCGGCATGTGCCGAGACGTTTTCTCTTAGAAAGGAGGTGATCCAGCCGCAGGTTCTCCTACGGCTACCTTGTTACGACTTCACCCCAATCATGAATTACACCTTGGGCGGCTGCTCCCTTGCGGTTAGCTCACCGACTTCTAGTGCAACCCACTTTCGTGATGTGACGGGCGGTGTGTACAAGGCCCGGGAACGTATTCACCGTGGCATGCTGATCCACGATTACTAGCGATTCCAGCTTCATGGAGTCGAGTTGCAGACTCCAATCCGAACTGAGGCCGGCTTTTTCCGATTAGCTCCCCCTCGCGGGTTTGCAGCGGTTTGTACCGGCCATTGTAGCACGTGTGTAGCCCTGGACATAAAGGCCATGAGGACTTGACGTCATCCCCACCTTCCTCCCCGTTATCCGAGGCGGTTTCGTCAGAGTGCTCAACTAAATGGTAGCAACTGAAGATAAGGGTTGCGCTCGTTGCGGGACTTAACCCAACATCTCACGACACGAGCTGACGACAGCCATGCAGCACCTATACACAAGCCTATTGCTAGGCGCCGACGTTTCTGCCGGATTCTTGTGCATTTCGAGCCCAGGTAAGGTTCTTCGCGTTGCGTCGAATTAAACCACATGCTCCACCGCTTGTGCGGGCCCCCGTCAATTCCTTTGAGTTTCAGCCTTGCGACCGTACTCCCCAGGCGGATTGTTTATCGCGTTAGCTTCGACACGGCAGGATTGGGTACCTGCCACATCAAACAATCATCGTTTAGGGCTAGGACTACCAGGGTATCTAATCCTGTTTGCTCCCCTAGCTTTCGTGCCTCAGCGTCAGTTATTGTCCAGTGAGCCGCTTTCGCCACAGGTGTTCCTTCCGATATCTACGCATTTCACCGCTACACCGGAAATTCCACTCACCTCTCCAATACTCAAGCCCGGTAGTTTCTCATGCAGACTATGGGTTGAGCCCATAGATTTCACATAAGACTTGCCAAACCGCCTACGCACCCTTTACGCCCAATAAATCCGAACAACGCTTGCCCCCCTCGTATTACCGCGGCTGCTGGCACGAAGTTAGCCGGGGCTTCTTCTATGGGTACCGTCATTATCTTCCCCATCGAAAGGAGTTTACGTACCAAGATACTTCATCCTCCACGCGGCGTTGCTGCGTCAGGGTTTCCCCCATTGCGCAAAATTCCCCACTGCTGCCTCCCGTAGGAGTCTGGACCGTGTTTCAGTTCCAGTGTGTCCGTGCGCCCTCTCAGGCCGGATACAGATCATCGTCTTGGTGGGCCATTACCCCGCCAACTAACTAATCTGCCGCGAACTCCTCTCCAAGCGCATTGCTGCTTTGACTCGTAAGTGTTATGCGGTATTAGCCAAAATTTCTTTTGGTTATTCCCCACTCGGAGGTAGATTATTCACGTGTTACTCACCCGTGCGCCACTATACTCAGGACCGAAGTCCCTTTCTCGTTCGACTTGCATGTGTTAGGCACGCCGCCAGCGTTGATTCTGAGCCAGGATCAAACTCTCGTTTAATCTTGGTTTGCATGCTCTCACAGCGACAGGGGTCGGGAGAGTTATCATGCGGCCCTGAACCCGAAAGTTCCAGAGCTTCGTAACTAGTGAGAATGACTAAACCAAATTCAGCATCATCTCACGACTGACATGTTCAACTATGTTGTCAAAGATCCGAACTCATCAGGCCTTAGCCGTGAGTTTTGGATCAAGGACCGAACAGGCTGATCGCCAAAGGCGGGCCGTGCTCCGTGTCCTCGAACTTGATTGCGCTTTCGTCTGTCTTCTATTAGAAGGTTTGACCTGCTTACCGGAGTGCACGCTCAAGGCCAGATTCAACCCGTTTGCTACTCGCTCAGCAGTTCGTGACGTTTACCGCGAACTTTCTAAGAGTATCGAACTTTCACTCTCGTGTCAACTTTTTTCTTTCTAGCCCGGATCCGCCTCTCGTTTCCCAAGGCATGGCTCTCATAGTCAACGCTCGCTACGCAAAACTAAAACATCAAACGGCAGAAATACCGCGGAGCACTCAGCTCCTGATCTTGACCCTCCGAAGAGGCGCTTCTCGCAGAACTCGAAAGCTCTGCTTCCTTCAACTGCAGTGGCTTGGGTTGGATTCGGCTCACCGGCTCTGCCGGGTCTACACCGCGATCAAACGCTTGGACTGCGCTTCTTTTCCCTCACTTGCAAACACGAGGTTCGAAGCTGACTTCATCACCGACCATATAGGACTGGAGCGAGATTTGCAATTTTGCTACTCTCTTGCCCGTCCGTGACTGCGACTTCCTGAGAATAGCAGTCATGTAGCAGTCAGGCAAGCGTCCTTCTGTGAAAAACACTCAACAAGTGTTGAAAACTCGCGAATGCAGGCAAGTCTTTGCCTGGGAGACCTGTTTTCCCGCTGTCGACGCCCTTCAGGGAGGACAGATACATGGATAGCCCGGTCACGATCGATCCGGTGGTTAGAATCGGTGCATGGAACCCAACGAAATTCCTGAATTTACCAAGCAGCTTACGGAAGCGAATGAGGGCGAGGGGAACGCCGCCTCTCTGACCAACATCTCTCTGGCTATCTCTATCCTTGCCGTTCTGGTAGCCATGGTTACCGTACTGGGCCACCGTACGCATACCCAGGCGATCCTGGCCCAGGCACGAGCCGGTGACCAGTGGAGCGAATATCAAACCAAGCGCATCCGTTCCGACCAGGCTGATCTGGCAATCGAGCTGCTTTCGGTCGAGGAGACCAAGGATGCCGTCGCAACCCAGAAGAAGATTGCCGACAACCTTGCTCATCAAGCCAAGTGGAAGGACGATCTTGCCGTGGAACAGAAGGCCGCACGTGCTTTCCAGGCCGAGGTGGATGAAGCGGAAGGCCGGGCCAGCAGGCTGGACCTTGGGGAAGCGTTGTTGCAGATCGCCGTGGTGCTCTGTTCCATTACCCTTTTTACCCGCCATCGCCGCTACTTCTATCTTGGGCTGGTGCTGGGCGTGTGCGGCTGCGCCGTTTCCGTATCCGCGTGGTTCGTTCACTGAGCCTATTGTCCCATCAGGTTCTGCAGTTCCTGCCGATTGCTGGTCCAGCGGCCAGCCAGCGCGTCACGATCGTCTGCCGGCACAAGGATTTTGCCACCGACCAGACGGATGATCGACACGGGTGACCCTTCGGCCGGTCCCTTGACCCACAACCTGGCAGGATCGCTCTGGCTGCTGACCTCGATACTGCCAAGTAGCAACGCATGCGGGCTGCGCAACGGAAGATAGTCTCCCTCGTACACCACCGCTCCGTGCGCGTCGGTAACGCGGCACCAGTCGCTTTGCTCGGCGACGTACATCCCGCAGGCTACCCAGTTCCCTTCCAGTTCCAGGCGGCTGATACCGTAACCAGATTGCATGAACATGGACTAGCACGGCATGTCGTTCGGCAGGGATGGCCTGGCGGCGACCTGGCCATGCTGCACAAGCAGGAAGACTCCTGCGCAAAGAAGGACGATAACCAAGGTCTTGGAGAGAGCATTGATAGCGCCTCGCAGAAAGTCATACAGTTGTAAGTCAGTGACGCGTAGGAGTGCTTGCCGACCTGCCGGGTTGGCCTGGCAGTTTGTAGTTCCTCGTTATAATCAGTGTGTTGCTCCAAGGAGATCGGACTATGCCCCTGCAGACCACCAAGAATATCTGGCACAACGGCCAGCTCATCCCGTGGGAAAACGCCAACATTCACATCATGTCGCATGTGGTGCACTACGGTTCCTCGATTTTCGAAGGCATTCGGGCCTATACCCAGCCGGGCGCGGCTTCCATCTTCCGGCTGGAGGAGCACATGCAGCGTTTTCGCGACTCCGGACACATCTACCGGATGCCCCTGGGTTTCACGGTGCCCGAGCTGTGCCAGGCGGTGATCGACACCGTAGAAGCCAATGGAGTGGCTCCCTGCTATATCCGTCCGGTGGCTTTCCGCGGTTACGGCGAGGCCGGGATCAACCCGATGACGAGCCCGGTCGAGGTCTACATTGCCAACTATCCGTGGGGCAAATATGTGCCCGGCAACGATGGGGCCAATGTGTGTGTCTCGTCGTGGAACCGTCACGCACCGAACACGATGCCGACGATGTCCAAGGCCGGCGGCAACTACCTGAACTCGCAACTGATCCGTATGGAAGCGGAGATCAACGGCTATGACGAAGGCATTGCGCTCGATCGCAATGGGCTGCTGTCGGAGGGTTCGGGCGAAAATCTGTTCCTGATTCGTGGCGGCATTCTCTATACGACGCCGCTGGCAAGCTCGGTGTTGAACGGCATCACGCGCAGCTCGATTCTGAGCTTGGCGAAGGATCTTGGTATCCCGATTGTGGAACAATCGCTGCCGCGGGAGATGCTGTACGTGTCGGATGAAGCATTCTTTACAGGCACGGCGGCGGAAGTGACGCACCTGCGTTCGGTCGATCGCATTCTTGTAGGCGACGGAACAATGGGTCCGGTGACGAAGGCGCTGCACGATGAGTTTTTCGGCATCGTGAACGGTACCCGGCCGGACCGTTATGGATGGCTGACACGGGTGAAGGTAACGGTTGAGGAGCCTGTGACGGTTTAGCTTCGGCGCTGAGGCCCGGGGGCCTACTCCTGGGCGCTTCGGCTTCCCAGCGGAACGCAGGTTCTTCGGCTACCTTTTGGCGGAAGAGACCTTCCGTCCGCTCAGGATGACACTGAGTCTAAGGGTGGATCCACTACCTACAAGATCAACGACATCCTAGCGGGCGTGGCGCTTGAGGAGGACGGGCATGCGGATTTCCGGCGTCTCGTCTGCACTCGCCATGGCTGATTGATCGTTATGTTTCTGCTGATACATGCGGCGGTCTGCGAGATTGAAGAGAGCGGTCGCATCACGGACGTCGTCGGGGAAGAGGGCGTAGCCGATGCTGGCAGCCAGGCCCCACTCAGTAGGGGAGACATGGGCGACAGCATCGCGCAGCGCATGAGCAATGCGCTCGCAGTCGTCGCGGCGTGTGAGCTCGTTGACGATGATGCAGAACTCGTCGCCACCACAGCGGGCGAGCGTGTCGGAACTACGCACCTTAAGCTGGAGTTGCGCGGCGGCGGCGCGCAGGGCGAGGTCGCCTGCAGCATGGCCGTAGGTGTCGTTGATGGCTTTGAAGTTGTCAAGATCAACCAGAAACAGCGCGGTGCTGCGGCCGGTGCGGAGGGAACGCTCGAGTGCCTGGCTGAGACGATCGTCGAAGAGGCGGCGGTTCGGCAAGCCGGTCATGGGGTCGTGCATGGCCTCGGCCTTGCGGCGTTCGGTCTCATCCTCAAGCAGGGTAAGGAGCATGCCGAGAATGACGACGAACTTCTGCATGGTCCAGATCTGCTCGACGAGCACGTCGTAGACGAGCCTGCCGTGCACGAGCGGGTGCAGAAGGAAGCAGAAGGCCCATATGGTGAAGCCGGCAATGATGATGATGCCGCCGATGTTGCCGCGGCGTACCCTGCGGCGAAAGGAAAACGCCACAAGCAGGTAGAGGCAGGTGAGGCCCCAGTAGGCAAGCCAGCGGGTTTGTCCTGCGAGCGCCAGGAGGAGCGTGGGAACCCAGACAACAAGATGTGCCGCACCCAGCGCCCAGCGGACGGGCCGGGAGGCCTTGCCGGAAAGAAGGAGAACGAGCAGGCCGACAACCAGGCTGATGGCGGCGACGACCACATAAGACAGGGTGCGAGCGGTACCCAATCCGTACAGGGTGCAGAGGATTGCCATGGGCAGGATGGGCAGGCCAAAGAAGGCGAACTGCGTGCGGCCGCGGAGGTCATCCTGCCGGGCAGCCCAGCCGAAAGTGGCCCCGGCAAACAGATAGGCATCGAGCGCAATAACATGAGCGGCAAGATTGCCGGCTGCGGAAAAGCGGTAGATATGAGCGGCGACCACTTCGACCAGGATAAAAAGAAGGCCGCACAGCCACAGGTCGACGCGTTCGTCGCTGTGCCTGCGCCGGAGCCAGACCAGCACACCCATCATTAACAGCATGCCGACGAGGTCCGGAACTGCTTCTATATTCACCCGCTGTCCCCCTCCCATGTTCTCCGAGCAGCACCCGGCTTGAGCACGATGATACGCCGGAGGCCGGAACAGCCAGTATGAGATAGCTACACTTCTTTGACGCTTTGGCCGGATGGTCGGGGCTGGAAAGTTGAGAAAACTGCCGGGGATGAGTTTTCGATGCAGTTGAACCGGCTTGAAAAGGTCTGCGCCGAGGGACTCAGAGCGCTATGACGATCATTGGAAGACAGAAGGCCCAGGTCTCGAAGCAAGACCTGGGCTGCCGGTTCACTGGCCTTCGCTGGGTTTGTGGGCGGCGATGAGCTCGGGCTCGGAGACAGCGGAGAGCGTCTGAACCTGGGCGGGATTAGGCCGTTTGCTGCGGTGGAAGGGCGCAAGCTTCTGGACGGTGCCGGTAAGCAGCGACTGCTCGATGGCGGCGATGACGCGGACATCGAGCATGCCCTCTTCCCCGTCGGGCTCGGGCTCGTGGTTGTTCAGGATGCACTCGGAGAAGTACTTCAGCTCGCCGCCAAAGTGGTCGGTGGTTTTGAAGGACTCATTGTGCTTCACTTCCTTGCCGGACTCCATGGTGGTGAGGATGTGCTTTATGGCAGAGCCGACTTGGTAAGCGGGATTGGAGTAGAGGTCGCCTTGGGCGCCAACGATGCGGTAATCGTCTACATTGCCGCCATTGTAGGTAAGGGTGAAGGCGGCGACGCGCTCGGCCTCGAACTTGAGGGTGACGGAAACGGTGTCGTCAAAGGGTTTGCCGGCGGCGTCGATAAAGCGGCTGGGATCGGTACAGACGCCGGTGGCGAAGACTTCGATCGGCTCGGCACCGAAGAGATTGCGGACGGCGTTGATGGGGTATGGGCCCATATCGGGTACGGGACCGGCGGCAAAGCCATGCTTGGCACGGTGATTCTGGCCGGAAACCTGCTGCGAAAAGGATGAGTTAAAGAAGCGGACGGTACCGATTTCGCCATTGCGTACACGCTCGATCGCCTTGAGGGTGCCGGGTTCGAAGTGGAGGCGGTAAGCGATCATCAGTTTGGCACCCGAGGCCTTGGCGGCGGCGATCATACGCTCGCAGTTGGCTACGGTAACGTCCATGGGTTTTTCCAGCAGGAGGTGGATGCCGGCCTCGAGGATTCTCACGGCGTACTCGACGTGATCGAAGTTGGGCGTGGCGAGATACACGGCGTCTATTTGTCCCGAGGCGAGCAGGGTGTCGAGTTCGGCGTAATCGAGAATGCGCTTGATGCCGTACTTTTCTGCCACGACCCTGGCCTTTTCGTCGTGGCCGGAGACGAGGGCGACGACTTCGCTGTTGCCGGTATGCTCGACGCCGGGGAGCAGGGCGGTTTGCGAAATCCAACCGACGCCGACTACGGCGTAGCGGACCTTGGACCCGGTGACTTGTTTTGCTTGCTGGACTGCCATGTTGTATCCCCTTGCGTACTTATTCTGCCTGGATGGACCAGGTGTTGGGACGCGGGGCAGCACCATAGAGATGCCAGGGCCGCAGGGGAATGTTGATGGGGTACACTGCGATTGAATGACTCAGGACTACGGAGAGCATGGACAATCCTCTTTGCCCGAAGTGTGGAAACGTACGGACGCGGCGCATGAAGCGGCGCGGATTTGTGGAGACGCGGCTCTACCCGCTGGTGGGCTGGTATCCGTGGGAATGTACGGGATGCCGGATGGTTTTCCGCAGCAGCTACCGCGGGCCGACGAAGCGGAAACGCCGCCGCGAGGGTGAAGTGCATCTGCCGCCGGTGGGCTAAGGCTCCCGGCTGCCCCATTCATCGCCAGAAGCTGCGCTGAATGGGGCACGGCTAGATAGCTAGGTTTTGCTTAGCTCAGGGATGTGGCCGGTCTGGGCTGGCGAAAGCGGCTTGGTTTCGAGTACGCCGGGGCCGCCGTCGCGAACTTCCCAGCCGGGCAACAGTTGGGAGCCGGTGATGAGGCGGGCACCGTCCTCAAAGGTGAGATAGGTCCAGGCCCACTGGCGGAACACCGCGAAACGGTTGCGGAAGCCGATGAGGAAGAAGATGTGGACGACCAGCCAGGCGAGCCAGGCTGGGAAACCGGACCAATGCGCTTTGAAGGGCCACTGGATGTTGGCCACTGCCGCAGCGCGCCCGATGGTGGCCATGTCGCCTTTATCGAAGTAGTGGAAGGGCTTGGATTTGGTCTTGCCGTCCATGAGTTCGGCGATGCGGTGCGCGGCGTAGGAGCCCATCTGCATGGCGGGCTGGGCGACACCGGGAATTTGTTTGCCACTCTGCTCGAAGTGGGCGAGATCGCCGCAGACGAAGACGTTGGGGAAGCCCTTGGGGTTGAGGTACTGGTCGACCATGACGCAACCGCGCTTGTCGGTTTCGACGCCGAGCATTTGGCCGAGAGGCGAGGCCTGGACGCCGGCGGCCCAGAGCGTGCAGACGGAATCGATGCGTTCGTCGCCTACCATCACGAAGCCGGGCTGTACGTCGGTGACGTGGGCGCCGGTACGAATCAGGACGCCAAGGTGATCCAGCTGCTCGCGGGCTTTCTCCTGCAGGTCTTTTGGGTATGCGTTGAGGACGCCGGGTGAACCTTCAAGAATGAGCACCTGCGCGGACGAGGTGTCTATATGACGGAAATCCTTGGTCATGTAGAGGCGGGCGATGTCGGAGATGGCGCCGGCCAGCTCGCAGCCGGTGGGCCCGCCGCCGATGACGACGAAGTTCAGCGCGGGGTGCTTGCCCGTCTCGAGCATTTCGCGCTCGGCAAGCTCAAAGGCCAGAAGGATGCGGCGGCGGATTTCGACCGCGTCCTCGACGGTTTTTAGCCCCGGGGCAACAGCGGCCCATTGGTCCTTGCCAAAATAGCTGTGGGTGGAACCGGTCGCGAGGATAAGGTAGTCGTACTCGAGCTGGGAGCCGGTCTTTAGCTTGACGCGCTGCTGGGCCGGGTCGAGGCCGACGACCTCATCCATGAGGACTTCGGTGTTGCGGTTGTGCTTGAGAATGGACCGGATAGGCTGAGCGACATCCGCCGGGGAAAGCACGGCGAGGGCGACCTGATAGAGCAGCGGCTGGAAGACGTAGTAGTTGCGACGATCCACGACGGTAACATCGACAGGCATGTGGGCGAGGGCCTTGGCTGCGTTGACGCCGCCAAATCCGCCGCCGACGACGACGACGCGTGGCCGGGTTTTGGGGCGAACGTCTATCGTGCTGGTTGCCATGTGGTATCTCCCTTGCTAGCTTCATCCTTTCAGATGCGCGCGAAAGGTGCGAGGCACTTGCCGCAGTGGCCAGGGCGCACACGCACCTGGGCGGCACAGGGCGTCCACAGATTTCGATATGGTGAAAGCTGGGTCTGCCGGCGTACGGAAAGGATTGACCTCGGTGGGTAGGCTGAATGGATGGGTTTGCGCAGGGTATTACGGATCGGTGTGCTGGGCCTGGTGGCTGGGGGCAGCGTTGCGCAGGGTGGGCCAACAACCGTTCCGACCGTGCCGGAACTGCATGGGACCGTGCTGAGCGGAGCGGCCGTGGCGCTGCCGGATAGCCTGCGCGGTAAAACCGCGGTGCTCGTGGTGGGCTTTTCGCAAGGCTCGCGGGCAGAGGTAACGGACTGGGGACGCAGGCTGGCGGTCGACTATCGCGATTCGACCACGGTGGCGTACTACGAAATGCCGGTGCTGGCGGGCGTGCCGAAGCTGCTGCGTGGTTGGGTGTTGAAGAAAGTGACCGAAGAGGTGCCGGACCGGGCCAAGAGCCACTGCCTTCCGGTAATGGACCATGAAGCGGAGTGGAAGGCGGCGGTAGGGTTCGATCGTGACGAAGATGCCTATGTGGTGGTAGTAGATGAGGGTGGGCGCGTGATCTGGAGGACGACCGGCGCAGTAAGCGATGCGGCGTTTGCCGAAGTAAAACGGCATCTGGCACCGACGCCTTAGGGCTACCAGTGCCGGGTGCCGGGCGCGCCCTTAAAAGGGCCACGGAGGTTCGAGGTAATCCAGCCGCCGTAGAAATCGCCCGCCTGGGCAAGGACGCGTTCTTCGTCCACCCAGCACTCGTCGACCTTGGAGGCGTAGAAGGCCAGGTGGTTAGCGAGCGCCGCATACGGTGGCGCGGGCTGGGCGTAGGACCAGGCGGCGTTGGCGATTCCTGGTAGATTCCAGTAGCTGGCCAGGCCTTTAAACTCGCAGAAGGATTGGCCGGCCGGAGAACGGGTGAGTTGGGTAAGGTCGATATCCGCGGGCGGGATGTAGTAGACGGGCGGGTGGCTGGTCTCGAGAATGCGCAGGGCCTGCGTGGTGTCGGCGAGGGTGCGGCCGGCGTGGACGATGCGGATGCGCTCGGGCACGGCTTCGAGGCGAGGCGGGCGGGGATAGTCCCAGACAGATTCTGTGTTCATGCGATGAAGGCTCCGGGTAGTTGGACGCTAGACTGGTGGCATGAGTGGTGGCGACAAGCGGCTGAATGAGATGAATCGGCTGGGCGATATGGGGCACTTCCCTGCCGTGGTAAACGCGGGCGCGACGTTGAATGTGCTGCTGACGATCTGCGTAACCTGGAAGTTTGTGGAGCCGCGCTATACGCCTTGGGCGGCAGTGTGGGTGGCTGTGGTGCTGATGGTGAACCTGCTGCCGGTAGTACTGCTGCGGCTGGCGATGGGGCCAGCGACGGTTTTTGCGAAAGTGAAAGAGATGGACTTCTTCAGCGACCAGCACAAGTTTTCCGACTGGGTGTATGTGGCGGCTTCGGCGAATATGGCTTTCTGGGTGTTGCTGACGTGGACGGTTGCGGAGTTCGACCATCGCCTGCCCGTGCTGGTGGGGGTGTTGGCTATAGCGGCTATAGCTACGTTTTCTCCGGTGCTGCTGCGCGGCTTTCGCAAGGACGGATAGCGGCCTGCGGTGCTAGGCTTGAAGAGATAAGTTTCGGGCAGGAGCGGTGCGATGGCAAGTGTGGATGATGTGGTGGTCGGTGAATTTGCCAAGCTGCGCATGACGGCGCTGAATGCGACGCATCGGGCGCACAAGGCCAAAATGGTCGACTTCGGCGGCTGGGATATGCCAGTCGAGTATGGCGGGCTGATCAGCGAGCATATGGCGGTGCGGACGGGCGTGGGGCTGTTCGATGTGTCGCACATGGGCGACATCCAGCTGCGTGGGCCCGGGAGCCTGGCGGCGGTGCAGAAGCTGCTGATGAACGATGCTTCGAAGCTGCAGATCGGGCAGGCGCATTACTCGGCCATGCTGTACGACGACGGCACGTTTGTGGATGATGTGGTGCTGCATAAGCTTTCGGAGAACGACTACCTGATCGTGATCAACGCCGGTACGCGCGAGAAAGATGTGCAGTGGGTGCGGAAGCAGATTGGCGCGATGCCGGGCGTGCATATCAACGATTTTTCCGATTACTACACGCAGCTTGCCATCCAGGGACCGAAGGCCGAAGCCACGCTGCAGAAGCTGACTTCGACCGATCTTTCGCCGATCAAGAATTACTGGTTTACCTGGGGTACGGTGTGCGGGTGCCACAACACGATGATCGCGCGGACCGGGTATACGGGCGAAGATGGATTCGAGATTTACATTCCGAGCGATGAGCCGACGAGCGGACGGGTTTGGGGTGAAGTGCTGGAGGCGGGCGCAGAGTTCGGGATTGTGCCTTGCGGGTTGGGATCGCGGAATACGCTTCGGCTTGAGTCTGCGATGGCGCTGTATGGGCATGAGATTTCAGACAGCATCGATGTGTTTGAGGCCGGGCTGGGGCGGTATTGCAAACTGGAGAAAGGCACGGAGTTTGTCGGTGCGGCGGCGCTGCGGGAGATACAAACGGCAGGCGGACCGAAGCGCAAGTTGGTCGGCCTGGAGATGGTGGATCGTGGGATCGGACGCGATGGCTATGTGGTGTGCGCGCCAGGTGGAGAGAAGATCGGTGAGATTACGAGTGGCTCGCCGGCTCCATTTTTGAAGAAGAATATTGCGCTGGCGTATGTGCCGGTGGAATATGGGGCGGTGGATACGGAACTAGGTGTTGAGATTCGCGGGCAGTTGGTGAAGGCCAAGGTTGTGGCATTGCCTTTTTATAAGAAGCCGAAAAAGAGTGTGGTTGTGACTTAGAAGCGAGTGGCATAGAGAACAGCAACGGCAAGAACAACCGCAGATCCCTTCGGGATGACAACAAACTGCAAAGCTGTATGACTGCGCAGATCAATCGGTCATCGTTGCGGAAATAGACTTAGAGGAGAAAGATACGATGAGCTATCCGGCAGGAATGCGGTACAGCAAGACGCATGAGTGGTTGAAGGTTGAGGGTAAGTCGGCATCGGTGGGGATTACGGATTATGCGCAGCACTCGCTGGGTGACATTGTGTTTGTGGAACTACCCAAGGTAGGCGACACAGTGACCGCCGGCAAGATTTTTGGGTCGGTGGAAAGCGTGAAAGCGGTGAGTGACTTGTACTCGCCGGTTTCGGGTACCGTGACGGCGATCAACGATGGTCTCGGGACGCAGCCGGAGTTGATCAACTCGGATGCGAACGAGACCTGGATCTACAAGATGGATGTTGCGGACCTGAACGAGGTAGAGTCACTGGGAACGCTGCTGGATGCGGCCGCCTACGAGACCTTTGTGAACGAAGAGACAGGACACTAACCATGCGCTATTTGCCGAAGAGCCCGGGCGACCGGAGAGAAATGCTGGCCGAGATCGGCGTGCAGTCGATCGATGACTTGTTTGCTTCGATACCGGCGGAGTTCCGGCTGACGGCGGATATGGACGTGCCGCGGCAGCATAGTGAATCCGAGATTATCGACCGCTTTCGCGCGTATGCGGATAACAACGCAAATGGCTATGCGAGCTTTCTGGGCGCGGGTGTTTACAAGCACTACAAGCCCGTCATCATCGACTCGCTGGTGCAGCGCGGCGAGTTTTTGACGAGCTATACACCCTATCAGCCGGAGATTTCACAAGGCACGCTGCAGGCCATGTTCGAGTTCCAAACCATGATCTGCGAGCTGACCGGCATGGAGATTGCGAACGCCTCGATGTATGACGGGTCGACGGGCGCGGCGGAGGCGCTCATGATGGCGGTGCGGGTTACCGGGCGCAATGCGGCAGTGATTGCACGCACGGTGCATCCGGAGTACCGCGAAGTGATTGGGACGTACGCGACGCACCAGGAAATTCCGCTGAGTGAAGTAAGCTATGCGTCGAACGGCCGCGTTGACATGGCCGCGCTGGACGCGGCGATCACGAGCGATACGGCGTGTGTGCTGATCCAGTCGCCAAATTTCTTTGGCACGATTGAAGACGTGGCTGCCATTGCCGAGCTGGCGCACAGCAAAGGTGCGCTGCTGATCGTTTCCATTGCAGAAGCGATCTCGCTTGGTATCGTAAAGCCGCCCATCGAGGCCGATATCGTCTCGCTTGAAGCGCAGAGTTATGGCGTGGCGCTAGGGTATGGCGGACCATACTGCGGTGTAATTGCCTGTAAGGAAAAGTTTTTGCGGCAAATGCCGGGACGCCTTATTGGCGAGACCAAGGATGTGGATGGCAAGCGCGGCTTTGTACTTACGCTTTCTACTCGCGAGCAACACATCCGGCGCGAGAAAGCTACTTCGAATATCTGCACCAACCAGGCGCTTGTGGCCTTGATGACCACGATTTTCCTGGTGGTGTACGGCAAAGAAGGCATGCGGGAGTTGGCCGAGCATAATCTGGCGAAGGCGGATTACTTGCGGAGCGTGTTAGCAGATAAGGGCAAGGTACTGTTTGACGGCGCACCACGCTTTCATGAGTTTGTTCTCGACCTGAAGCAGGGTGCGGAGGCGGCCAACGCCGGTTTGCTCGAGAAGAAGATCATCGGCGGGCTGGCCCTGGAACAGTGGTATCCGGAGCTTGGGCCGGGTGTTTCGTTGTGGTGCGCGACGGAGGTGACGAAGCGCGTGGATATGGATGCGGCGGCTTCGGCGCTGGCTGCGGTGGCCACACCGGAGTTGGTGGGAGCAAGGGCGTAAGCGATGGATGTTTCAGGCCTGGTTGGCGAGGATTTGAAGTCGGTCTGCTTTGTGGAGGACTTTCTGGAGCTTTGCTTTGGCGAAGCGAAGGTAACCCTGTTCGCCTGGCCCTATGTTCTGTTGACCGATTTCTCCGTAGCGTTTGGCGAGCCGGAATACAGGAACGCTCTTTGCGCGCAGATTGGTGAGGAAGTGGCGGAGGCTTCGCTTGAGGAAGGCTCGGCGTTGACGATTGAGTTAGCAAATGGCGTGGTGCTTGGGGTTAGTTTGCGGGAAGAGGATCTGGATGTGCCGGTTTCGGGGACTTACTCGGAGACGGGTTTGGCGCAGGATGCGGAAGAGTTTTAGAAGCAGATTCCTTTTGGGATGACAACAAAGGACGTGTAACCGAAAAGCAACAACAGATGCAGATTTCCTTCGTGAACAACTACAAAAGTAAAGTAATGGCAAGAGCAACGACAGAAGCAGATCCCTACGGGATGACAACAAAGACGACGGCAACAAAGTAAGACAAGGGTAGGTTGAGTTGAAGGGGTAACTGATGGCGACGATGACGCAGGTTCCGGATGTGGCGGTGAGGGAAGAGACGAAGTTTGTGGGGACACCGCGCAAGGTTTCGACCCATGTGAACCAGAACGAGGGTTTGATCTTCGAGAAAAGTTCGCCAGGCAAGAAGGCGTACCGGATGGCCGACCTCGACGTGCCTGCGGTGGACGCGAAAAAGCTGCTTGGGCCGGCGCTGCGGACCGACCTGGGAGTGATGCCGGAGCTGAGCGAGATCGAAATCATCCGCCACTTCACCCGGCTTTCCACGTGGAACTATGCCATCGACCTTGGGATGTATCCGCTGGCAGCTGTACCATGAAGTACAACGGGCGGGTGAACGAAGCGGTGGCGCGCCTCGAAGGCATTGCGGAGGCGCATCCGTACCAGCCGGAGACGTTGTCGCAGGGCTGTCTGCAGATTATGGAGACGCTCGAAAAGGCCTTGATCGAGATCACCGGCATGGACGCGATTACGCTGCAGCCGGCCGCGGGCGCGCACGGCGAGTTTACGGGCATCCTGATGGTGCGGGCGTACCACGAAAGCAAGGGCAATGCGCGCAAAAAGGTGATCGTGCCCGACTCGGCGCACGGCACGAACCCTGCTACCGCGGCGGTCGTAGGCTACGAGGTGGCGAACCTGAAGTCGAACGCGCTGGGCATGGTGGATCTCGAAGAACTCGCACGGATGGTGGACGAAGATACCGCGGCGTTGATGCTGACCAATCCTTCAACGATTGGGGTGTTTGAATCGGACATCGCGAAGATTGCCGAGATTCTGCATGCCAAGGGCGCGCTGCTCTACATGGACGGTGCGAATATGAATGCGCTGGTGGGCAAGGCGCGGCCGGGTGATTTTGGCGTCGATGTGATGCACCTGAACCTGCACAAGACGTTTTCGACGCCGCATGGTGGCGGTGGTCCGGGCTCGGGGCCGGTGGCCTGCAAGGCGATCCTGGAGCCGTTCCTGCCGAAGCCTGTGGTGGTGCGGGGGGAGAGTGGGCTGCGGCTCGACTTCAACCGTCCGCAAAGCGTGGGCCGGGTGCGGATGTTCTATGGTAACTTCGGCATGTTTGTGCGGGCGTTGGCGTACATCCTAGCCAATGGACCGGATGGGCTGCGCCAGACGACCGAAGATGCGGTGCTGAATGCCAACTACATTCGGGCCAAGCTGCAGGATACGTTTGAGCTGCCGTTCAAACGGCCTTCGCTGCACGAGGTGGTCTTCTCGGACAAGCTGCAGGCGAAGAATGGTGTGAAGACAGGCGATATGGGCAAGCGCCTGATCGACTACGGCTTCCATGCCTACACGACGAGCTTTCCGCTGGTGGTAAGCGGCGCGATGATGATCGAGCCGACCGAAAGCGAAAGCCGTGAGGAGCTGGATCTGCTGATCGATGCGTTGAAGCAGATTGCTCGCGAGGCGGCTGAGAATCCTGAGATCGTGAAGACGGCTCCGCATACTACCCGCGTGGGGCGCATGGACGAGACGGGCGCGGCGCGCAAGCCGGTGCTACGTTGGAAGGCTCCGGTGGCTGCGATGCCGGTGCAGATGGATTCGGCTGCCAAAGAGTGGTAAAGGCAAAGCCGTACGCAAGGGTCGCTAGCGAGAAGCCGCAAAGTTCGCAATGGAAGACTCTGTGAACTTTGCGGCTTTACTCTACGGGGTAGAGATTTTTACGGCTTCGTCGGTCGTGTCCCAGCGGATGTGCATCACGGCGGAATCCTTCTTGATGTCATCGAAGGAAATGCTCATAACTTCCTGCGGGCTCGGCAAGGTATGGTTCTGCATAGGGATGCGACCGAGATCCTGATCCTGGTTGTAGACCGTGCCCCACTGACCTACCTGCTTGTTGACGATCAGCTGCCACTTGCCTGGCTGGGGCAGGGTGTAGATGGTGTACGAGCCGGCCGGCACCAGGGTATTGCCGATGTGCAGCGAGACGGGCGTGGTAAAGCTGGTGGCAGGATTGGCGCCGGTCCGCCAGACCTGGCCGTAGGGCACAATCTCGGGTCCACCAACGCGGCGTCCACGCAGGCTCGGGCTGTTGTAGTGGATGGTCAGGGTCTGGCCGGCAAGTGAGACGGTGGCGGTCGCCGGCGGGCTGGGGAGGGGTTTGCCATCCTGGGCGGAGGAGAGAGTGGTGAGGAGTGCGGCGCAGGAGAGTGCTGAGGCGGTGCGGAGGAACATGAGGACTCGCTTTCTTGAAAGGCCGTGCTTATGGTCTCAAGTGAGACGCAGGTTGAGGGCACAGGTTACGGTGTGCTGACGATTTTGAGGGTGCGATGTTAGGATAAAGGAGCGCGCCCGTAGCTCAGCTGGATAGAGCGGCAGCCTCCGAAGCTGTAGGTCAGAAGTTCGAATCTTCTCGGGCGCACCATCCTTCCCTTCCATTCTGCTTGCAAACCAGCTCCCTTTGTAACCGGGCGTTCACGCTTTTCGACGCGGCCACCTGTCGCTCGCGGAGACGTGTTTTTTCGCGGCTAACTTTGCGGTGCGAGGCGCATCCAACTCCCTACGACACGGCGCGAAGCTCTGAATGACAGGAGAACACCATGGCTTTCCAGAATGATGCTGAATTTGAGGACGATTTCCGCAAGGTAGGTCCTGACGCTACGGCGGGGCTTGAGCCTGCAGGTGCACCAAGTAACCCAACCGAGCACGCCGGCAGCGAGAACGTCGCGGTGGCAGCCGTCGATGCGGACGATGATCTGGAAGACGACGAGCTTGAAGAGGACACTCCTGACGCCGACGAGGATAAGGACGACGATCTCGAAGACGATGAGGATGAAGACCTCGACGACGAGGATCTGGATGACGACCTGGAAGATGATGACGAAGCCGAGGACGAAGACGCGGACTACGATGATGACGAGGATGAAGATGACGAAGAGGAAGCTGACGAGGCTTAGCCTCTAAGCAATGGCGGTTGTTCGTTGAACAGGGGGCGGCCATGGGCTGCCTTCTGTTGTTTTTGGCCTTCACGGCTGGCCGTTACGATAGCCTCAAAGCATGGCTATCCTTCGCGGCTTTGTGGTGCTGCTTCTGTTTCAACTCGCGGGCTCATTGGTGGAGGGTTGGCTAAGGGTGCCGGTGCCCGGGCCGGTGATTGGCATGGTGCTGCTGGCAGGCTGGATGGTGCTGCGCGGACCAGGCCGGCACGAGGCGGTGGAGACGACGGCAGATGGGCTGCTGGGCTGGCTGCCGCTGCTGTTTGTGCCGGCCGGCGTAGGCGTGGTGACGGAGCTGGCGCTGCTGCGGGCAGCCTGGCTGCCGATCGGCGTGGGGCTGGTCGGCTCGACGCTGCTGACCCTGGCGGCGACGGCCGGAGTGATGGAGTGGTTTGCTCGGCGAGGTGCGCGCCAGGCTGGAGGCCGGGCCGGGGGTGGGGCTTGATCGCGCGCGTGCTGCAGACGCCGTTGGTGGCGCTGACCCTGACTGTTGGAGCCTATCTGCTGGGGTTTGCGGTGCGGCGCAGGGTGCGGGCACCATGGGCAAACCCGGTGCTGTTCGCAATCGTGCTGATCGGGATTGCGCTGCGGCTGCTGGGGATCTCTTATGCGACTTACTTCAGCGGCGCGCAGGCGATCCACTTTCTGCTGGGGCCTGCGACGGTGGCGCTGGCAGTGCCTCTCGTGCGCTCGATGGAGCATATCCGGCGCGCGCTGTGGCCGATGCTTACCGCCCTGTTTGCCGGCTCGGTGGTGGGTGCGGTAAGTGGATATGGGCTGGTGCGGGTGCTGGGTGGGTCGAGGGAAGTGGCGCTTTCGATGCTGCCGAAATCGCTGACGACGCCGATTGCGCTCGAGATCTCGCAGACGATCGGCGGAAATCCTCCGCTGACGGCCGTGCTGGCGATTGTGGCCGGGGTGTTGGTAGCGGTGGTGGTGTATCCGGCGCTGGGACGTATGCGGGTACGGGATGCGGCTGCGGTCGGCCTGGCGGCGGGCACGGCGGGCAGCGGCGTGGGCGCTTCGCGGGTGATTGGAGAGCATCCGATAAGCGCGGCGTTTGCGGCCGTGGGCATCGGGTTGAACGGCCTGATGACGGCCATACTGGCGCCGCTGCTGGCAAGGCTCCTGGGACGGTGGTAGCACCCAGGTCTCAGAAGCGAGACCTGGGTCACCCTGGTGTGACTACATCAATTCGCTGTAGAGATCGGTGGTGAGGAAGGAGCGGAACTCGCCTTCGGTGAATTGCAGCAGGAGTTCGCCGGCGCGCTGGAACTTGGAGCCGGCGTAGGCCTGGTCGCCCATGGCCTGGCGTTTGGCTTCGAGGACGCTGGCAAGCGTGGCGTGGATGCGAGCGGAATCGATCAGCTTGCCGTCCTCGGTCTTGGAGCCGTAGCGATTCCATTGCCAGAGCTGCGCGCGGGAAATCTCGGCCGTGGCGGCGTCTTCCATCAGGTTGAAAATGGGTACGCAGCCGAGGCCGCGCAGCCAGGACTCGAGATACATGAGGCTGATTTCGACGTTGCGGGTGAAACCTTCCTCGGTGATCTTTCCTTCAGGGATGGCGACCAGTTCGGCAGCCGTGACGACGGTGTCGTGATCGGGCTTGAGCGCAACCTGGTTGGGTCCGGGCATGTACTGGTTGAAGACTTCCATGGCGACCGGCACCAGACCGGGGTGGGCGACCCAGGTGCCGTCGTGACCGGCCTTTACTTCGCGGAGCTTGTCCTTGCGCACGCGCTCGAAGGCGGCGGCATTGGCAGCCTCGTCGTTACGGATGGGAATCTGCGCGGCCATGCCGCCCATGGCTTGCGCACCGCGTTTGTGGCAGGTCTGGATGAGCAGGTGAACGTAAGCAGCGAGGAAGGGCTGCTCCATCGTGACATCGCCGCGCTGTGGCAGGACAAACGCCGGATTGGCATTGAACTTCTTGATGAACGAAAAGATGTAGTCCCAGCGGCCGCAGTTGAGCCCGACGGAGTGCTCGCGCAGCTCGTAGAGGATCTCTTCCATTTCGAAGGCGGCGGTGATGGTTTCAATCAGGACTGTAGCGCGAATCGTTCCGCGCTTGATGCCGGCCGCGTCCTCGGCGAAGTTGAAGATTTTGTTCCACAGCCGGGCCTCGTGGTGCGACTCGAGCTTGGGGATGTAGAAGTAGGGCGCGGAGCCGCGATCCATCAGGGTGCGATAGTTGTTGACAAAGTAGACGCCGAAGTCGAAAAAGGAAGCCGAGATGGTGCCCCGGGGGCCGGCCCAGTGCTTCTCTTCCATGTGCAGTCCGCGCGGACGCACGAAGAGCACGGCGGGGTTCTCGTTGAGCTGGTAACGCTTACCCTCGGGCGAGGTGAAGGAGATGTCGCGGCAGTTGGCGTCGTAGAGGTTCTGCTGGCCTTCGATCACGTTGGCCCAGGTGGGCGCGGTGGAGTCTTCGAAGTCTGCCATGAAGACGCGGGCACCGGAATTAAGCGCGTTGATCACCATCTTGCGATCGGTGGGCCCGGTAATTTCGACGCGACGATCAGCAAGCTCGGCCGGGATGGGCGCGACCAGCCAGGCGGCGTTGCGGATGCCGAGGGTTTCGGGCAGGAAGTCGGGCAGCTTGCCGGCGTCGAACTCGGCCTGACGGAGCTTGCGTTTGCTGAGCAGATTGAGGCGCTCGGCTTCGAACTTCAGGTCGAGCTGCTCGAGAAAGTCGATGACATCAGGCGAGAGAACTTTGTGGGCGGAGGCGGTGCGGACGGCGGTCGAGGTCTGCGTCATTTCGGCAACGGGCATAGTGGGATCCTTTGCGGGAGCGAATCGATAGAGAAGGAACCCCACTCATCGCCTGACTGCGATGAATGGGGCACCGGGGCACCGGGGATGGTGCGTGGTTTAGTGGGTGAGGGCGGGCTCGGCGTCGAACTGCTCTTCTTCCGTGGAGCCGGCCATGGCGTTGGTGCTGGTTTCGCCACTCGATATGGTAGTGGACACCATGTCGAAGTAGCCGGTGCCGACAAAGCGCTGGTGACGCACCGCGCCGTAGCCCTGGTCGGTGATGTCGAACTCGCGCTGCTGCAGCTTGGAATAGGCGAACATGCCGTCTTTCTTGTAGGCGGTCGCGAGCTCGAACATGCTGAGATTGAGCGCGTGGAAGCCGGCAAGGGTGACGAACTGGAACTTGTAGCCCATCTCGCCGAGGCGATATTGGAAGGACGCGATGTCTTCATCCTTCAGCTTGGCTTTCCAGTTGAACGATGGCGAGCAGTTGTAGGCAAGCAGCTTGCCGGGGAACTTGGCGTGGATGGCGGCAGCGAACTTCTCCGCCTCGGCAAAGTTGGGCTCGGAGGTTTCGCACCAGATAAGGTCGCAATAGGGCGCGTAGGCGAGACCGCGCGAGATGGCGATATCGATGCCGCCCTTGATGCGGTGGAAGCCTTCGATGGTGGTTTCGCCGGTGCAGAATTCCTTGTCGTTGGCGTCGACATCAGAGGTGAGGAGCTGGGCGCCGTTAGCATCGGTGCGCGCGACGAGCAGCGTGGGCACACCGAGAACGTCGGCGGCGAGGCGGGCAGCGATCAGCTTCTGCACGGCCTCACGCGTGGGCACGAGGACCTTGCCGCCCATGTGGCCGCACTTCTTGGCGGAGGAGAGCTGGTCTTCGAAGTGGACCCCCGCGGCACCGGCTTCGATCATGGATTTCATCAGCTCGAACGCGTTGAGCGAGCCACCGAAACCGGCTTCCGCGTCCGCAACGATGGGCAGCATGAAGTCGATGTCGGACTGGCCTTCAGAATGAGCGACCTGGTCGGCGCGCAGCAGGGCGTTGTTGATGCTCTTGACCACCTGCGGGACGGAGTTGACCGGGTAGAGGCTCTGGTCGGGGTACATCTGGCCCCAGGTGTTGGCGTCAGCGGCAACCTGCCAGCCGGAAAGGTAGATGGCCTTGAGGCCGGCCTGCGCCATCTGCACGCCCTGGTTGCCGGTAAGGGCGCCGAGCGCGTTGATGTGATGCTCGGTATGGAGCGCGTCCCAGAGCTTCTCGGCGCCGAGGCGGGCAAGCGAGTGCTCGACGTGAACGGAGCCACGCAGCTTGTAAACGTCTTCGGCGGTGTAGGTGCGCTCGACCCCGGCAAAACGGGGGCCGGCCCAAGCTTTTTCGATGGCTTCGATTGCGGTCTGCTGATCTACCATTGCAAGTTCTCCTGTGCGTTCAGCTTCGTGCTGCGTTGATAGAGCGAGTAGACGCCACGACAGCAAGCTGCGGCAAGGCATGGTAGGACGAAACGGACCAGCACACAAAACGCACCACATGGGCCGAAATGGACGTATAAGGGAAGGTGCCGATTGGGCGAGTGAGGTTTGGTGATGGCGCAAGGACGGGCTGCTGCAGAACATGAAGTAGATGCTGATGGGAAGACAGAAGTAACGATAGATGCTGAACCCGCAAATTGGCTGGACCACCTGGACGGCCTGCTTCGGCATCGTGCGATTGGTGCGGGCTTCGCCATGCTCGACCAACTGGAGCCCGCATGGAGTGGTCTGATGATCGAAGGGCGATCCGCTTCGACCATGCTGCTGACCCTGGCGCAGTGGGTGGATGTGGGCTTCCGCGACCCACAGTTTCTGCGCCAGATGCTGAGCATCTTGAAACCGGCCGAGCGGCTGCAACTCGGCGTGCAGGATTACGTGCGGCTGCAGCTGGCGGAGGCCTTTTACGCCCTGGCCATGGACAATGCGGACGGCGCGATCCGTACGCTGGACGTAATGCTGCGCCTGGATGAGAATCTGCTGGGGCCGGATCTGCGGGCGCTGGCGCACCTTTGGAAAGGCCGCGCACATCGCAAGCAGGCCGACTACGGAAAGGCTTTTGAGCACATCGAAGCGGCGCGCGATGTGGCGGCTACGGTACCGGATTCGAA
Organism: uncultured Granulicella sp.; assembly: GCA_964282835.1. GTDB lineage: Bacteria > Acidobacteriota > Terriglobia > Terriglobales > Acidobacteriaceae > Edaphobacter. Next base: position 994,752 of record OZ196157.1, on the reverse strand, counting down.
TGCGATCATCGCGATCACCCAGGTGCAGCTCGGCTGGCTGGTGTTCCAGCGCGGCGATGTGGCGGGCGCGCTCAAAATCTTCGACGAGGCTGAAGAGGTCCTACAACATACCGACCACTGGATCGCGCGCGGCAACATCGAGTCGGCGCGCGGGCGCATCATCCGGCGCAACGGCGACTATGTGCGGGCGCTCGACCACTTCAACAAGGCCGTTTCGTTCTACGAGACGCGCCACCCGGAACACCCCAACCTGGCCCGAACCGTCACCAACCTGGCGTTTGTGAAGCGGCTGCTGGCGCTGCAGTTGAAGAAGCATATCGATTCCTCGGCCTCACGCCGGCTAGATGGCAGCGGGCGAGCAGTTGAAGGCGCAAGATTGAGGCCGCTCCACAAGCAATACCAGGAGCTCTACCGGAGCGCCATCGAAGAGCTGGAACGCGCCAAGCGCATCTGCATCCTGCACGATCACCAGGGCGGACTGGCCGCGGCGCTGTTGAATGCCGGCCACCTGCACCTGGATGTGGGCGATCTGGACCAGGCCGAGAAGGAAGCACGTGAGGCCTACGCGATCGCGGTGCGGACCAACAACGTGGTGATGAAGGCGCGTGTGCGTATCCTGAGCGGGCTGATCGAAAACGGCCACGTGGAAGAGCTGCTTGGTCATCCGGAAGATACGCCGGCATTTGCCCGACGGGCCAAGCAGTATGGCCTGGATGCCGTGGCCCTGGCACAGACGACGCAGAACAAGCGTCTGCTGCTGAACGCGCACTTGGCGCTGGGGGAGATTGCGGCCAACAACTTCTTCCACGATTTCGACCTGGCGCGGCGTTGCGTGGACGCAGCTTCGGCGTTGATTGCGGCCGAGGACGCGGACTATGTGGTCGATGAGCTGAATGCACTGAAGGCCAAGCTGCTGCAGACGGTTGGCATCGACGATACACTGCGCGGCTGGTCGCAGGGTATTGTGGCGGGAAAAAGCCTGCAGGAGGTTCTGGACGAGTTTGCGGAGCTGGTGGTAACGCAGATGTGGCTGCGCGAGGGCCGCAGGATTTCGCGGGTGGCCAAGATGCTGGCGATGTCGCCAAAAAAGGTGCGGCGCCTGGTGAAGCACTCGGGATTGCACGAAGGCGAGGGCCGCAGCGGGGCGGAGACGGGCCTGGCACCGGATTGAGTACGGCTGAAATGGTCTGTCAGCTTTGAGTCAAGAAGCTCTAAGCTGACAGCTTGTTGGTGGCTACTGTTCGGGGTCGTCGCGCTTGGGAACCGGCGCTTTGGGCGACCAGGCTTTGCGGGCAGAAGCGGCCGGCTGCTCTGGGGCTTGCGCAACGGCCTCGACTGTGGAGATTCCTGCTGCCTCCGGCGCCGGTGTTTCGGTCGCCTTCTTAGGGTTCCAGGCTTTACGCGGAGCTCCGGGAGCAGGCGAGGCCGGCGGCTCAGGCAGGCCGTGAACGGCTTCTATGGCGCTCTCCTGCGGGCTTAGCGAGGCTGGGGACGCGACAGGCTGTTTGGGTGTCCACGCCTTGCGCTTAAGGGCTTCGGCGGCCTCGGGTACAGCTGCGCGTGATGTGTCTTCAACCGCTGGAATTGAGGCTGCCGGAGTAGAAGCTGCCTTCGGAGCCCAGGCTTTGCGTTTGGGCTGATCGGATGCAGCCGCCTCGGGGGCGGGGTCCGGCGCAGTCTGCACTGCTGGCGCGGGCGCGGGCGCAGCCTTCGGCGACCACTTCTTGCGTTCGGCAGCTTGCGGTGCAGCGGCTGGCTCAGCAGCTGGCTCAGCGGCAATCTGCTCGGAGAGGGCGATGGCGGCGGGCACCGATGGTTCGGGGATCGCCTCGATGGCGGCTTGCTCCGGCGACATGGCTTCCGGCGCGACCGGGACCTTGACCTCGGGCAAAGCAGCGGTGACGACCTGCGGACCGTTGAGCTTGCCCGACTTCTTGAGCACGCCTTCGAGCAGCAGTTCGGCTACGTCGCGGACGGCAATCGGCGCCTCACCCTTGCCTGGGGTGCTTTCGAGCATGGACTTACAGAAGGGGCAGCCTACGGCGAGGACCTTGTCGTCTTTTCCATTCGCGAGAGTCGTCTGGGCTTCGCGGTAGCGATTGTCGGAGATGCGTTCGTCGCCGGGCTCTTCCTCTTTCCAGAACTGCGCTCCGCCGGCGCCGCAGCAGAAGGAGTTCTCCTTGTTGCGGGGCAGTTCAAGAACGTCGTTCGAGAGGATGTTGAGCAGGTTACGGGGGGCGTCGTAGATGCCGTTGTGGCGGCCGAGATAGCAGGGGTCGTGGTAGGCGACGGTCGCGGGGGCGGCGTCGGCGACGAGCTTTCCGGCGGAGACCAGGGTCTCGAGGTACTCGGTGTGGTGCATGACCTTGTAGTCGCCGCCGATCTGCTTGTACTCCTTGCCGACGGCGTTGAGGCAGTGGGGGCAGGTGGCGACGATCAGCTTGGGCCGAACCTCGTTGAGGGTCGAAACGTTTTCGTCGGCCAGCTGGCGGTAGAGGTACTCGTTGCCGGCGCGGCGGGCGGAGTCGCCGGTGCAGCACTCGCGCTTGCCCAGCACCGCAAAGTCGACGCCGGCGTGGTCGAGCAGCTGCACGAACGCGCGCGCGGTTTTCTGCGATTGTGGATCGTAAGCCGCGGCGCAGCCTACCCAGAAGAGCACGTCGGGCGTGGGATTCTGGTCGGTGGTCTTGACGTTGAGGCCTTCGGCCCAATCCAGACGCTTCTCGTGGTTGATGCCCCAGGGGTTCTTGGCGCGCTCCATGCCGCGGAAGGCGCTTTGCAGCTGCGCCGGGAACTCGCCTTCGATCATCACCTGCTGGCGGCGGATGTCGATGATGTCGAGCATAGGCTCGTCACCGACCGGACAGACGTCGATGCAGGCTCCGCAGGTGGTGCAGGCCCAGGCCGCTTCTTCCGAAAGCGCGAACTTGAGCAGAGGACGCGGGCTGGGCGCGCCGGATTCAAACGACTTCTCATGCCGGGCGATGTCGTTCAGCTCCATGCGCTTGTTGATCTCGAGCGCCGACGGGCTCAGGGACTTGCCCGTAGCCGTCGCGGGGCAAACATCCTGGCAGCGATTGCATTGAATGCAGGCGTAGGCGTCGATCAGCCGGGGCCATGCGAGGTCTTCGAGGTTGGCGGCACCCAGTTTTGGTTCTTCTGCCTCCATGTCGAGGACGACAGCAGGCAGGACGCCCGATTGGACGTCGCGCGCGACCAGGTATTTGGCCGGCGCCATAAAGATGTGCAGGTGCTTGGAATAGGGGAAGTAGGCCAGGAAGGCGAGCACGCTGGCGAGGGCGCCCCAGTAGCCGAAGTCTCGCCAGAACGGGGCGTTGGCGGGGGTGAAGAGATGCGAAACCAGGGTGGCGAAAGGGGCGAAATGATCGGGACCTTCAAGCGCGAGCTTGGCGCCGGCACCGACGGCTCGGCTGCCTACGTGGAAGAGGATGAAGGTGGAGACGAAGATGGAGTCGAAGGTGATGTACTTCTGCTGGACGTCCTTGTGGAGCATGGTGCGCTCGTTGAAGGTGAAATCGTTGCGGCTGGGCAACGCGAAGCGGCGGATGACCAGCGCGATGACGCCGACAAGCACAAGCGCGCTGAGGACATCGGCGAAGAGGACGTAGATATTACCAATCAAGCCGAGGCGGGTAAGCGGAAGTTCGTAAAAACCATCCACGGCGTCGAGCAGGTTGACGAGCAGATAAAAGGTAAAGCCGTAAAAGATGAAGGAGTGGAAGAAGCTGACCCAGGGCCGCTTGCGGAAGGTGCGGCTCTGGGTGAGGGTAGTGATGAGCGCGTACCAGACGCGGCGCGGCAGGTTGTTGGTGCGCGCGTCGGTATCGGCGCGGCCACGCTTGATGCGCAGATACAGGCGATAAAAGCCGTAGAGGCCGATGCTCCCGGTGATCGCGGCGAAGATGAGGAAGGCGATGCGTTGTGGGAAGGGGAGCATGGGCGTCTCTAGGTTGGTGGTTGCGAAGGCGTGACGGATCAGTTCCTAGCCGACTAGGCTGATTTGAGTTCGGCGATGATGGCGGGCACGATTTCCTTTACGTCGCCGACAATGCCGTAGTCGGCTTCCTTGAAGATCGGGGCGTCAGCGTCCTTGTTGATGGCGACGATGAGCTTGGACTTTCCCATGCCGGAAAGATGCTGCACCGCGCCTGAAATGCCGATGGCAAAGTAGGCCTTGGGCTGGACGGTTTTGCCGGTCTGGCCGACCTGCTCGGCGTAGGGCCGCCAGCCTGCATCGACCACGGCGCGCGTGGCGCCGACAGCTGCGCCCATCTGGTCGGCGAGGCCTTCGACCAGCGCGGTAAAGCCTTCGGAGCTGCCTACGCCGCGGCCTCCGGCGACGATGAGATCGGCATCGGCGAGCGAGACGCGTTCGCTTTTTTCCGTCTGGCGCGCGGTAACAGCAACCCGAGGCTGCGGCAGGGTGAGCTCGACATCGTACTGCTCGGCGGCTTCCGTGCCCGGCTTGGCCGGCGAAAAGACGCCGGGTTTTACCGTGACCACGATGCAGGGGGCTTTGGCTTCGACGCGCTCCGTGACACGCGCGAGAAAGGTGTAGTGCTCGGCGCGGAGGGCGCCGTCCATGTCCTTGAGAGTGATCACGTCTTCGATGAGCGGTGCGTCGAGCTTGACGGCGACACGCGGGCTGTACTCGCGGCCGCTGCGTGTGCCGCCGATCAGAATGGTCGTGGCCTCGCCTTCCTGGGCGATCTGCGCAATAGCCGCGGCCCAGAGCTCCGCGTCGTACTCCTTAAGCGCGGGCAGGTCGGCTACGAGCACCTGGTCGGCTACGAGCGCGGCGGCGGCGGCTACGGGCGCTATGCTGCTGCCGAGAACTAGCACGGTCACGGCGCCTTCGCGGCCCATGTTGCGGGCGGCTTCAACCATTTCGTAGGTGCTCTTGCTGAGCTTGGCATCGGTGTGTTCGGCGACGATGAGAATCATGGAGTTACCTTTCTTTAAGCGAGTGCAAAGCCGATTCCCTGCGGGAATGACAACAAGTGTGGGCTACAGAATGCGAGCTTCGGTGCGGAGCAGGTGCACGAATTCCTTGGCGGCCGCGGGGATGTCCTTGGCGTCGATCATTTTGCGCTGGCGCTGCTTTACCTGCACTTCGGTGCCGATCACCTTGAGCCGCGGCGTGATGGCGTACATGTCGAGCGCGTCGCGCCGCATCTCTTTCTTCTTGGCCTTCATGATGTTGGGCAGCGTGGGATAACGCGGCTCGTTAAGCCCCTGCTGGGTTGTGACGACGGCGGGCAGGCTGAGCGTGAACGACTCGCTGCCTGCATCGACATCGTGCTTGCCGGCCAATTGCTGGCCTTCGAGCGTGAGGGCGTTGGTCCAGGTGGCCTGCGGCCAGCCGAGGCGCTCCGCGGTCGCCGCGCCGAGGGCATGCGAATCCCAGTCGGCCTGCTGGCCGCCGCAGAAGACAAGGTCGATTCCCTCTTTTTGCGCGACTTGGGCCACGACGCTCGAAACCGCGATCACGTCGAGGTATTCGTTCGATTCCACCAGGATGGCGCGGTCGGCACCCATAGCCAGGGCGGTGCGCAACGCTTCTTCGCTGCGGGTAGGCCCGATCGCCAGCGCGACGACCTCGATGCCGGTGCCGGTTTCGCGCAGGCGCAGCGCCTGCTCGACCCCGTACTCGTCCATGGTGTCGACAACCAGCTTGCTGCCGGAAAGGTCGACGACGCCTTCCTTGATCTTGACCGATTCCTCGGCGTCGAGGACCTGGCGGATGACCGCTAAAATACGCATGTGCTGAGCTCCAGTAGAAAATCGAATGCGTCCGATGGTAGAACATTTCATGCGGGAATCCGCAAACGAGTCTCGGCCTACTAATTTACCCTGCGGTAGAATAACTCTGCAAGCACACTCCCGGAGCCTTTGTTATGACTGTTGAAGAGATCGAAATCGTCGCCCGCGCCCCCATTTCGCAACTGAGTGAAGAAGAGCTTTTGCTGCAGGAAACCGTACGCAGATTCGCTCGCAAATATATCGCTCCGCTCTCGAAAGAGATGGATGAACAGCAGAAGATGTCGCCGGCGCTGATCAAGCAGCTTTTCGAGCAGGGCTTGATGGGCATCGAGGTTCCGGAGGAGTACGGCGGCGGTGGCGCGTCGTTCTTCAATTCCATTCTGGCGATTGAAGAGATTTCCGCCGTCGACCCCGCCGTGGGCACGCTGGTAGACGTGCAGAACACCCTCACGGTGAACGCGCTGCTACAGTGGGGTACGCAGGCCCAGAAGGACGCCTACCTGCCGCGCATCGTCACCGACCTGATCTGCTCGTACGCGCTGAGCGAAGCGAGTTCCGGCTCCGATGCCTTCGGGCTGAAGACCACCGCGAAAAAGGATGGCGATAGCTACATCCTGAACGGAAGCAAGCTCTGGATTTCGAACGCAGCCGAGGCCGGGCTGTTCATCGTCTTCACGACGGTCGATAGCGCTTTGGGCTACAAGGGCATCACGGCATTCCTGGTCGACCGCGACCTGCCCGGCTTCATGATCGGCAAGAAGGAAGACAAGCTCGGTATTCGGGCTTCTTCGACCTGCGAGCTGCTGTTCAGCGATTGCCGGGTGCCGGCGAGTGCCGTACTCGGGGAGGTCGGCAAGGGCTACAAGATCGCTATCGAGACGCTGAATGAAGGCCGCATCGGCATCGCGGCGCAGATGCTGGGCCTGGCCACCGGGGCCTGGGGCCACGCGCTCAAGTACACGACGGAACGTAAGCAATTCGGCAAGCCCGTCGCCGAGTTCCAGGCGGTACAGTTTTCACTCGCCGAAATGGCGACCGAAATCGAGGCCTGCCGGCTGATGGTGTACGACGCGGCACGACGCAAGACGGCGGGCTTGTCGTACGTGAAGGAAGCGGCAATGACGAAATACTTCGTCTCGCAGGTGGCCGAGCGCGTGGCCTCGACGTGCGTGGAGTTGTTTGGCGGCTACGGCTTCGTGAAGGATTATCCGGTCGAAAAGCTGTATCGCGATGCGAAAATCGGTCGCATTTACGAAGGCACTTCGAACATGCAACTGGCCACCATCGCCAAGCATGTGATCGGCTGAATCAGCTCCTGCTTTGTGGAATCAAGCCGCCGGTCAGGATCTGCGTGTACTGCACGGCGATTTCCTCCGGGCCCAGCTGGCCGGCGGGCTTGTACCAGGTGCCGATCCAGTTAATGGCGCCGGCCACCGCGAACGACACCAGCATGGGGTGGCAGGGGGCCAGCGAGCCATCGGCAATCGCGTCGTCGACCAGCGCGCGCAAAGAGACATCAAGCCGGCGCTTGAGGTCGCGCACCTCGCGCCGGCCTTCGTCGGAGAGCTCTGAATCCTCGATCATGGCGACGCAACGTCCAAACTCATGGGTCAGCACGGCCGTCGCATAAGCCAGCACAAAGGCTCGAAGATGATCGAGGCCTGTGCCGGGCGCGGGATTCGAGCGGTCGAGATGGGCCTCGATATCAGCAATGCCGGCCCTGTAGCACTCCACCAGGATTTCTTCCTTGTTGCGAAAATAATAGTAGAGCGCGGGCTTGGTGATGTTCAGCCGGGAGGCGAGCAGAGACATCGAGGTCTTTTGGTAGCCATGCTCGAGAAAGAGGTGCGCGGCCGTCAGCAAAACAGCGTCCCGCTTCGACTCCATCGACCGGTGGCGTACCTGGAAGGCTTTCCACGGCTCGCGGCCCGCGGCGGCATCCTCCAGAGTGTCATCGTCGTTTTTCACTTGGATACTCACGCCTGCTGGCAATTGTACAAGGGCGTGTCTGCGAACGGTCCGCGACGACGCGAATGACGGCGGCACATAGACGAACAAGTGCGAGGGTTTCGCTTGCCTTCGTTCCAATGGAGCTGTAGATTGCCCGCATGGCTACTTCCCTGTTACGCACTCTCCCTCCTAGCGTCGGCGTTGCCGGCCGCCTGCTTCTCCTGCTTGCCCCCGGAGTGCTTTTCCTTTCCATAGTCGGCTGCAAACAATCTCCGGAACAGATTGGCAAGACTGTCCAAGGGTCGATGCAGCAAACGTTTGATAAGGACCCGAACTTCTCGCCGGCACACTTCAAGGTCGATAAGGTCGTTGCCGTGAAGAAAACGGATACCAACTACGATGGCACGGCGAGCATCAACTACCAGGGCAAGGAGCATGACGTGCCGGTCCATATCACCCTCGACCAGGACAAGATAAACTGGAAGACCGATCCGGGCTCCCTCAGTTTTGCCGAATAGTATCCCATGCAAGACACAACAAACCCCAGTGGGTAAGCCTTCGCTCACCCACTGGGGTTCATGTGTTTTCGCCAGCTGTGGGAGTTACTCGATGTCGGCGTGAGTCTCTTTGCTGGCCTTGTTGTAGTGCAGCGTCACCTTGGTAATGTCGGTGAGCTTCAGGTCGTCGAACTCTTCTGTGTCGTCATCGCCCGCGAAGATGACCTGCAGGTCCCAGTGTTCAGCCTGCACCTTGGGGTTGAATGTGATCTTGAGCACGTCGCCGTCACCGAACTCACGACCGTGCAACAGCTCATCCTCATCATGCCAGGACTTTGCTTTGGCGGGGCTCACGCTCACTTCCTTAATGATGTAGCCCGTCTTGTTAACCAAGTCGAAGTCCAACTCGCCCTCGGCAGCCGAAAAGTGCATGGGCGCGGCGGCTTTCAATGCCGGAGCAGCGGAGACGTTCATCGAGGTGGCACCAAAAAGAAACATTACTGCAACGCCTGCAGCAAAAGTCTTGTAGTTCGCTTTCATCAGGTTCATGGGATAAGTCCTTTCACACGTTATTTGAAGGTGCCAAGTGCGCACTGGGACTGCTGGGGGGCCTAATTAGCTTTGGGTAAATCTAACATTGGGTCTGGGTAGAGTCCAGAAGAAAACTTACTATGGATACACTTTCGTTCCCTCTACTTTTTTTCCGCTTTTTTCTCCTCGTTCCTTATGCCAGGGCGCGTCTTGGCTTCACCACCTGCGACAGGTTCCTCCCTATGCTCAAAGGTCTCGTGCGCTACCTGCTTCACTCCCACGAAGGCTTCGTCGTCTACCGAGAGCGCGCCGCGGAACGGGTAATCGAGCGCGATGATCAAGGTGAACACCAGGCCAATTGAAAGCATCGTTAGACTGGTGACCGCAACGTGAATGCCAAAGCTGTGCGGGCCGTATAGATAAATGAACACCGCAACCAGGATGAGGCCGAAGATCAGCATCTGCCAGACAGCGGCAGGCAGGTGAGCCTGGGCGGCCAGCAGGCGCCTTCGCCGGGCTGCGAACAGGTCGTTTACCAGGCGAACCATATCTCCGTTGATCGCCGTCTGGCCCGGCGTTGCGGGTTCCCAGGAGGCAATATCGGAATTGATGGTGCGTACCTGGTTCCAGCCTTGCTCGAAGTTGCTGTCTTCCATGTGGTACGCCTGCTGTGCGGGCCATTCTTTCTGGGTAACGGTATCGATGTAGGTGTTGATATCGCTACGAACCTTCTCTCCTTCTTCCGCCGGCATGCCGGCAGTATCAAAGGCTAGATTGCTGAGTGAATTCGCCTCTGCCGCCGCGGTGGCCGTGGTCTTATCCATCGCTTCATAGACCCCCACCGCAACAAAGGCAAGAACGACAGCGAAGATGCCGCCGCACAGGGCGTAGCTGAGCCCCACCATGGAGGTGTCTTCTTCGCGAACGTTCCAATCGACCAGCTTGTGGAACGGCCAGAGACCAAGCAGCGGAAGGACGACCGTGAAAAAACACACGGTAAGTCCGACGACGAGGATGGAGTGCGAATAGAAAAAGTTGTTGAGCATGAAAATGTAGTCCCTTCGTTGCGGCCGCCGGTTGCCTCCAGCGCCTGGGTCGAACGCCGCTTAGTGGCTGGCTTCCGGTTTGGCTGTTGCGGGCTCGGGCGCGGAGCTTGCCGGCGCAGGCTCACCTAGGGCCGGCTTGCCCGCGCCGGCACCGTGATTGACCGTGTGCGTATTGCGTACGCTGACAAAGGCATCGTCGCCAACCGCAACCTCGCCCCGGAAGGGATAATCGAGCGCGATGATGAGCACGAAGACCAGCGAGATGGTCGCGGCGATCAAGCCCGTAATGGCAAGGTGGATGTTGAAGCTATGCGCACCGAACAGGTACGTATACCCGACCGCGATCGCACCCGCCAGTAGAAGAATCTGCCAGATTACATCCGGCACATGCTCCCCTGCGGCTTCAATGCGGTTACGCCGCGCCGTCACGAGATCATCCATCACGTGCAGCATTTCGGCTTTTGTTACTCCTTGGCCGGCCGTCGTGGGTTCATAGCTTGCCAGCTGTGTGCTCAGGGTGCCGAGCTGCTCCCAGCCCGGAGCAAAGACTGCTTCTTGCAGCTTCCCGGCTTCCTGGCTCGGCCATTCCTGCTTGATCACGACGTCCAGGTAGGCATTGACGCTCTTGCGAATGAGCGCGCTTTCCTGGTCGGAAAGCCCCACGGAGTCGAGCTTGAGACTGCTCAGCTGGTTGGCTTCGTTGGTTGCAATCTCGTCGCCTTTGGCCGAAGCTTCAAACACATTGACGACAATAAAGCCTATCAGCACGGCATAGACGACGGCCACAATCGCGTACGTCAGGCCCACGGTTTCCGTATCTTTATGACGATGATGCGTATCGCTCAAGCGGTTGAAGATGACAAGGCCGAGAAGCGAAAGCCCGGTCCACATACCGATGACCACCAGACCAACAACCCAGGTCGAGTGAGTATAGAAAAAGTTAGTAAGCAAAACGCTCTCCTTGGCCCACTGGCGACATGCCGCATGCAGGCTGAATCGCGGACCGTCTTGGCGGCCGCAAGCAAGCCGGAACCACAAATAAAGCTGCGAAACAATGACGAGGTGAGGACTGCTAGAGACCTTAACATGAGCCTGCTACAAAAGAAATATTTATTTCGCCTTGACTCTTTATACGAATAGGCGAGTAGTTGTCCGGCTTAGAGCCCGAGCTGCCATCGTTCTTCCCGCGGTTACGGTAAAAACAAATGGGGCTGCGTCGAGTAAAGCTGGCGCGCAGCGTCCTACAGCTGGCCCGGCTGAGCCCGCTCCTATTCGAGGATCGGCCCCACAGCCTGCGTGAGAGCCACCCCTGAACAGCCCAGCTGGATCTCGGGTGCCGTGGGGGTTTGGAGTGTACAGGGGTGATGCTCGGACTTGGAGGACCCACTGTGTCCCGTTCATCGCAGCCGTATCACAATGAGCGGGTCCTGCGATGGGCTGCGGCCCACTCAGACTCGATTTGGACCGTGCCCTGGGTACCGGTCCGGTAGTGGTTCAAGCTGCTCTAAAGATAGAGGTCGGGGGTGGAGGCTAGACCTCGTTTGACGGGGTTGCGGTGGATTATTGGATGACTTCGGTGCGGGCTTCGCTGACGATCTTTTCCGCCTCCATCCTTGAACGAACCTTTATGGCTGGAACCCACTCATCGCGTGAGACAAAGGCGCGATGAATGGGGCACGGGTTGAGGTACGGCGTCGTAGTAGCGCGTCCGCCAGAAGTGATCTTGTTGACCCTTGAGGTGGCGGGCAGTGGTTTGTTTGAGAGCCTCAAAAACTGGGCTACGAGGATGCGGGGTGGTTCGTTCATGAGCAGGTGGACGTGCTCCGGCATGAGGACGTAGGCGTAGATGCGTGCCTCATGACGGGCGCGGGTTTGTTCGAGGATTGCCTGAACCAGATTCTTTGCAGCCGGGGCGGCAAGATAGGGCAGGCGGTGAAAGCAACTAAAGGTGATGAAGTGGAGGGTCTCGGCTTGCTGGTAACGATGGAGACCATAAGGCATGGCAACATCGTAACCCGGATAGACCGTGCCCCATTCATCGGGGTGGTTCCCCGACGAGTGGGTGGAGCGCTGACGGTGTCTTTTCCCGCCCCTGTACGAACCTCTGTGGCGGAAACCCACTCATCGCATGAAACAAAAACGCGATGAATGGGGCACGGAGTTGTGGCAGCATCGTAACCCGGACAGAGCGTGCCCCATTCATCGGGGGCGGTTTCCCGATTAGTGGGTGGAGGGCTGACGATCTCTTTCCCCCTGTACTAACATCTGCGGCGGAGACCCACTCATCGCATGAAACAAAGGCGCGATGAATGGGGCACGGAGTTGTGGCAGCATCGTAACCCGAAAAGACCGTGCCCCATTCATCGGGGGCGGTTTCCCGATGAGTGGGTGGAGCGCTGACGATCTCTTTCCCCACCCTGTACGAACCTCTGTGGCGGAGACCCACTCATCGCATGAAACAAAGGCGCGATGAATGGGGCACGGAGTTGTGACAGGGGTGAGTGGGCCACCTGCCCACCCGCCGCTGTCAAAGTTGAGTTACTTACTAGATACATTGCTCATAACTCCTGCGTCCCCGCTCGTTAATCCACAGAATGCCCGCGGTTTGCACAAGATTAGGTGCAGAGACCACTTGACGTACAACCGTGGGCCGGCTGTACGGTTAGAGAAGTGGACTTTTCGTTCATGACGCAAATAGAAGACGGTACGAGCCGCGCTGCCCTTGGAAAGCTCAGCGACTCGTACCTCGGCCGACCGAGTAGGTCCGCTCAATGAATCATTGGGCATTCCCTCTCGGCTGTCAACGCGAAGTTGTCGATAACCGCCTAGTAAAACGAGAGGAAAAACTGTGAATTGCTCAATGAATACGTTCTGCGACTTCTTTGAAGCCGCCTCGCCGTCGGTGAAGAATACGATCGTAAAAAAACTTCAGAGTGTTGTCACCAGTGGTCCCGCCAAGGGAATGATGGGTTACTACAAGCCTGTGTTCCGAGTAATCCGCGGTACGCTCAGTCCCAAAGGCTCCCGGGAAGAAAAACTGAGTGCATTAAGAGAAGGATGCGTTGTCGCGACATGGACCGATAAGCTCAACGATGCTCGCATCGAGGCGAACGTCTTGGTTTATCGGTCCTTTGGTTCTCTCTTCCATAACAAAAAGGTCGAGTTCCTTCCCAACCCGCGCCTCAAGTTTCAAGCTTGCAAGAACCTCATCGTCAATCTTCAACCTGACTTGTATGTTCTGGTTGACGGAGAACTTGAACTTTGGAAATTTGGGACGTGTGTCAAGGCACGCAAGGAACGTACAATTCAAGCTATTCTGCAGATGTTCGCGACTGCGGCAGAGAGTAAGGGCTTGGGCTTGATGTCTGATCAGATCCGCTATTTCGATGCAAGATCGGGCCAAGTATCTGTTCATGGCTTGCTGAGTCCCGACCTTCAAAAAGAGATCGCCCAAGCAGCTCAGGAACTCGAAGAGGCTGCGCTGAAGCCTGAACCTGAAGAAGGCGATCAGCAAGATCAAAGTTGAGTGTGGTGGTCAGAAGACCCATTCACCGCGGTTAGACCTCGATGGATGGGTCATGCCCCTTTATCTATTCAGATGAGGGCTGCCCGACGCGCTCTCAGTTATTGGGATGAGTAGCAACCTGCCAGCGCGAAGAGAAAACCTTGTGAAGCATAGAGGTCAAAAGGGTATTTCCTCGTCAGTTCTAAATTCCTTCTTTGAAGCCTTTGATGCTTCATCACCAAGCTGATTCGTCTGAAGCACAAGCAAGGATTGATTCTCTAACAGCCACTCCTCTCCGGCCTCTGTCAAAAGATAGACGACATAGGTTTCTTCGTACTGACTTCGCCACTCAATGTTTGTGTATCCAAGTTTCTTCAAACGCGCCATGGCTAGACGAGTTCCAGCTTCTGTAATTCCAGCTTTGCGCATTTCTTGCTTAAGCCAGTTTGCCCCCACCACATCATCCACAGAATCAGAATTCGCTAGAAGCAAAGCGAGTGCGGTCAATTCGTGCGGCTGTAGTCCATGGCTACTCCTTACGAGAGGAGCTGTTGTTATTGCAGTAGTTTTTCTTTGCCTGTCTAGCGTTGACTTGAGCTTAGCTGTCAGCGCTTCTTCCAAGCGCTTGAAGTCGCTCGATGAACCAACTTGATAGGGAAGAATCCCGCGGTGCTGGATGTCAAACGGGTATTTTTCACCGGACGGACCTGAAATAATGATCACGTCTTTATCAGCGGCTATTGCATAGCCAAGTTCATACATCACATTGGGATTGCGTGTAGTTATATCTGCTACACAAACTACTGCAGATTTAATCTCCTGGTGAAGTGTTTCAACAGGTATGACCGCTCCCAAATCACGGTCTACTCGATACGGCTCCATACCAGCAGCCACAATCGCGGGCACCAAAATATCCTCGAATCGCTTGTCAAAGTCACCATTATCGAATGGTTGAAAAACACAGCACCTTCCATTCGGATAGCTTACTGGTTCTGACATAAAAGTCTCCTGTCTATTCTGCGTCGAACCCTATTTAAGAAGAGCGTCAACTATCCCGTCGATGTCGGAGGCAGACTCACGAGCGACTTCGAGCAAACGCCATAATGAAGCAAGTGGATCGGGGTTTTCCCATAAGAGCGTTGGGCCACTTACGATCCCGAGCCTCACTTCGTCAACCCAGTAGAAATCGTCCCGATCACCATCATATGAGTGAATAGCACGCTGAAAGACGCCGAGTGATTGACCTGCGTAGTCGCATTCAAAATACTCTTTGATAACGTGATCTGTCGCTTCAGTAAGGGTCCTTGGAACTGTTAAGGCTTCCCACTCGATTACTCCAGCACGAGTCTGTTGAATGAGCTTATCTACCAATCTAGCTATCTTGTCTTCACTGGGCATTCGAACCTCACGATCTGGCAGCACCTTCGAATAGCTACCGCGTTCTTACTCGACTGTTACCGATTTGGCTAGGTTGCGGGGTTGGTCTACGTCGCAGCCTCTTCTTACGGCTATGTGGTAGGCGAGGAGTTGGAGGGGGATGACCTCGAGGATGGGGAGGAGGAGCTCGGGGGCGGCGGGGATGTGGATGACGTGCTCGACTAGCTGGGCGATGTGTTCGTCGCCCTCGATGGCTATGGCGATGACGCGGCCGCTGCGGGCGGTGACTTCCTGGATGTTCGAGAGGGTTTTTTCGTATTTGAGGACGGAGCTGGCGTCGGCGAGGTCCTGGGTGGCGATGCAGACTACGGGGAGGGTTTCGTCGATGAGGGCGTTGGGGCCGTGCTTCATTTCGCCGGCGGGGTAGCCCTCGGCGTGGATGTAAGAGATTTCTTTGAGCTTGAGGGCGCCCTCGAGGGCGATGGGGTAATGGATGCCGCGGCCGAGGAAGAGGAAGTCGCGGGCGGTCGAGAACGACTTGGCCAGGGTGCAGCATTGGTCGTCGACGGCGCGGAGGATTTCTTCTACCTTGCCGGGGATCTTCGATAATTCGGTGACGTAGTGGAGGCTTTCGGTGCTGGTGACGGTGCCCCTTTGCTGGGCTAGGTAGAGGGCGAAGACGAAGAGGGCGGTGAGTTGGGCGGTGAAGGCCTTGGTGCTGGCTACGCCGATTTCCGGGCCGGCGTTGGTGGTGATGGTGCCCTGGGCGGCGCGGGTGATGGCGGCGCCGACGACGTTGCAGATGGCGAGGGTTTTGGAGCCTTTGCGGATGAGCTCCTGCTGGGCGGCGATGGTGTCGGCGGTCTCTCCTGACTGCGTAATCAGAAGGCCTAGCATTGTTGCGTCCGGTATCGGGTCGCGGTAGCGGTACTCGCTGGCGTAGTCGACGTCGACGGGGAGGCGGGCGAGGCGCTCGATCATGAACTTGCCGGCGAGGCCGGCGTGCCAGCTGGTGCCGCAGGCGGCGATGGTGATGCCGGTGGCCTGCTTGAACTCTTCGCGGCTGACGGCCATTTCGGGGAGGAAGATTTCGCCGGTTTCGAGCGAGACGCGGCCGAGGGTGGTGTCGCGGATGGCGCGGGGCTGCTCGTTGATTTCTTTGAGCATGAAGTGCTTGTAGCCGGCTTTTTCGGCCTGGATGGGGTCCCAGGCGATTCTTTGAACTTTGAGGGGGAGTTCGATGCCCTCAAAGTCAGTCAGCCGGACGCCGGATTTGGTGAGGATGGCGACTTCGCCGTCGGCGAGGAAGTGGATGTTGCGGGTGTGGTGGAGGATGCCGGGGACGTCGGAGGCGAGGAAGAACTCTCCCTCGCCGATGCCGATGACGGCGGGAGGCCCCATGCGGGCGGCAACGAGGGTGTCTGGGGCGTGGGCGGAGAGGACGCCGATGGCGAAGGCGCCGGTCAACCGCTTGACGGCGCGGCGGACGGCTTCGTCGAGAGGGAGACGGTTGGGGATGGGGGTGGAGAGCACGGCCTGGGACTCGTTGGTGTCGTCGGACCCCACCTCAATCGATGAAACTGATTGAGATGGGGCACCCGATTGTTGTGCCGCTAATTCCAACTCGTCCTGGATGAGGTGGGCGATGATTTCGGTGTCGGTTTCGGACTGGAACTTGTGGCCCTTGGCGATGAGGGCCTGCTTGAGCTGCAGGTAGTTTTCGACGATGCCGTTGTGCACGACGACGAGGGTGCCGGTGCCGTCGCGGTGGGGGTGGGCGTTTTCTTCGGTGGGGCGGCCGTGGGTGGCCCAGCGGGTGTGGCCGATGCCGTAGGTGCCTACGATGGGCGAGGCGGCGATGACGGCTTCAAGGTTGCGGAGCTTGCCGGGAGCGCGGCGAAGGGCGAGCTCGCTCGGCGCAGCTGGGTTGCCGCCGACGGCGATGCCGGCTGAATCGTAGCCGCGATACTCGAGGCGGCGCAGGCCTTCAATGATGACGGGGACGACTGACTTCGGACCGATGTAACCCACGATTCCGCACATGGGGTTAGTGTATGCGACGGGCCCTGCCGTTGGTTAGGGTTGCGGGGTGGCGGGTTCGGTTTCGGGATCGGAAAGATAGAGGCGTTCTTCGTCGGCGTCGTATTCGAACAGGTGGGCGTAGCGGCCCCAGTCGACGAGGGTCTGGAACTGGCGCTCGGCTTCAGAATCGGAAAAGTGCTCGTCGAGCACGTCCAACATGAACTCCTTGCGGATGCGGCCATCGCGCTTTTGGGTAAGCATGCCCATGGCGGAGGCGGCGAGGGGGACGCGGAGGAGGAGCTGGTCTTTGAAGATTTCGTGGGAGCGGTGGACGTCCGCGTCGGCGAAGGCTTTGCCCTCCGGCGTGATGGCGACGACGCCTTGCGCGAGGGTAGCGAAGCCGAGCAGGGCGGCGGCGTCGATGGTGGGCAGGAGGTCGTCGATTTCGAGGCGGAGTTCGCCGGCGAGCTGGGGGAGGTCGGCCTGGCCGCCGTCTTCGTCGATGATTTCGAGCAGCCCGCTGATGCCGCCGGCGCGGGCGTGGGGGAGCATGGTGAAGCGCTTGGGGGTGCGCTCGGAGGGCATGTCGCCGACGGGGGCTTCGGGGTTGGTCATGACCTTGTAGACGTGGTCGACGAGCGCGCTGAAGCGGGGGGCGGCCTTGTCGCGGGGGCGGGGCATTTCGACGTGGACTTCGCCGCGGATGCGGCCGGGATTGGTGCCGAGGATGACGACGCGGTCGGCGAGCAGGACGGCTTCTTCGATGTTGTGGGTGACGATGAGAATGCTCTTAGCGGGGAAAGAGCCTTTTTCCCACAGATCGCTGATCTCGTTGCGGAGGTTTTCGGCGGTGAGGACGTCGAGGGCGCTGAAGGGCTCGTCCATCATGAGGACGTCGGGCTTCATGACGAAGGCACGGGCAAAGCCGACGCGCTGGCGCATGCCGCCCGAAAGCTCCTTGGGATAGGCGCCGGCGAAGCCTTCGAGGCCGACCATGCCGAGAGCGTGCAGGGCTTCCTTTTCGCGGGGCTCGGGGGCGATGCCCCGGGCGGCGAGGCCGAGCTCCGCGTTTTGCTGCACGGTTAGCCAGGGCAACAAGGCGAAGCTTTGGAAGACCATGGCGACGTCGGGGTTGGGGCCGGCGAGCGGCGCACCGGCGCGCAGGACACGGCCGCGCGTAGGCGTAATCAGGCCGGCGAGGATGCGCAGCAGGGTGCTCTTGCCCGAGCCGCTGCGGCCGAGCAGGGCGACCACCTCGCGCGGGGCGATGGCGAGCGAAACATCTTCGAGCACGGTCTGCTCGCCGCCGGCGGGGATGGGAAAGGACTTGGAGACGTTTTCGGCGACGAGGATGGCGGTGTCCATAATTGTTCTTTCGGGGCCTGGAGGATCAGGTGAGCTGGTAGCGGCGCTGGGCGAGCGCGTAAAGGGGTTTCCAGAGGAAGTGATTGATGCCGACGACGAAGATGCTCATGAGCCCGACGCCAAGCACGATGCGGGGCCAGTCGCCCTTGCCGGTGGCCTCGGCGATATACGCGCCCAGCCCGGCGGCGCGCAGGCTGGTGCTGCCCCAGGAGACGAGTTCGGCGACGATGGAGGCGTTCCAGGCACCGCCCGAAGCCGTAATCGCCCCGGTGACCCAGGCGCCGAAGATGCTTGGGCCGATGAGAAAGCGCCAGCGTTTGAAGCCGCGAAGATTGAAGGTGACGGCCATCTCCTTGAGGTCGTTGGGGATAGCCTGCGCGCCGCCGATGACGTTGAACAGCAGGTACCACTGGGCGCCGAGCGCCATCAGCAGCATGCTGCCCCAGTTGAGCGTGATGCCGAGCTTGATGAAGCCGAGCGTGGCAAAGGGAAACAGGAAGTTGGCGGGGAAGGATGCGCAGATCTGCACGAGAGGCTGGCAAAGGCGGGCAAGGCGCGGGTTGAGGCCGATGGCGACGCCGATGGGGGTCCAGACGAGCGTGCTGAAGATCAGCAGCGCGATGACGCGGGCGCAGGTGGTAAGGCCGAGCAACGCGGCGTGGCCGACCTCGCGCGCGCCGACATCGTGCAGGACGAAGCGGGTGCCGGAGATGAGGATGGCGGCGGAAGCGACGAGGATGGTGGCGAAGTAGAGGATGTCCGAAAGCCGGGAGGGCTCGCTCGCCTGCGCCTGGGGTCGAGGCTGGGTGAGTCTGGAAAGCCACTGATCTAAAAAGTTGAAGATGGGCCCGAAAAGCTTGTGGATGCGTTCGGGCAGCGAGGCGGCGCGCCACAGATCGACCACCCAGAAGCGGCGCTCTTCGCCGACGCTGATTTCGAGCTTATAGCGCTCGGCCATCGTGACCAGAGGCTTCCAGAAAAACTGGTCGATGAGCAGGACCAGGAGGATCATGGTAAGGATGGCCCAGCCGAGGGCGTGCAGGTCTTTGGCGGCGATGGCCGTCGCCACATACGATCCCAGGCCGGGTAGCGTGTACTGGTGGTTAAGCACGGAGATGGATTCGGAGGCGGCGAGGAAGAACCAGCCGCCGCCGAAGCTCATCATGCCATTCCAGACCAGGCCCATCACGGAGGCGGGGAGCTCGAGCCGGGTGAAGCGCTCCCACTTGGAGAGCCGGTAAAGCTGGGTCATCTCGTCGAGCTCAGCGGGCACGGTGCGCAGCGACTGGTAGAAGGAAAACGTCATGTTCCAGGCTTGGCCGGTAAAGATGGCGAAGATGGCCGCGGCTTCAAGCCCTAGCAGGCTGCCGCGGAAGAGCGCGATGAAGGCCGTAACCGTGACCGAGAGGAAGCCGAGCACGGGGACCGATTGCAGGATATCGAGCAGCGGCACGAGCACACGCTCGGCGCGCTTGCTGCGGGCGGCCGCGTACCCGTAGACGAAAGTGAAGAGGGTAGAAAGCACGAGGCCGATAAACATGCGCAGCGTGGAGCGTGCGGCGTAGTTGGGCAGGTTGCGCGGGTCGAGCGAAATGGTCGGGATGACGTCCGGCGGGTGGAACTTGACCAGCGACTCCGAGCCCACGCGGGCAACGATGTAGAAAAGGAACAGGGTGCCGAGGCCTACGGCAAGATCGGCGCCGGGGAAGCGTCCTGCACGGCCGATCCCGGCTCCCTGGGCTGAGCCCCACTGCGGTACGCGAATGTACTTCATGCGTCGGGCTCTCTCCTTCACCCATTGTTCGCATGGGCGATGTTAAAAGTCCAGAGGAGCGGGAGGTCGAAAGCTGTTTTGCTGTTGATGCGGGAGAGGCAACGGCAAAGGCAACGGAAGATTCCCTAAGGGGATGACAACAAGGGGCTCATGGCGACGAGGGTTCAGGCGCGGTGGCGAAGCTCCTTGGTCTTCAGGGTGATGAGGTACTCATAGATGGATTGGAGGGTGGCATAGGTGAGGCCGGCTGGGCCGTCGAGGACGGCGCCGCGGTAAACCACCATGTAGAGCCACTTGGTGAGCGGGCGCGCGGGGAGTCTGTAGAAGAGGGCCTTCTGGTGGAGGCGGCGAGTGTGGAAATCTGGATCGCGCAGGGCAGTGCGGAGGCTTGGGTTTGTAAGGCCTGCGTTCGCATGGATGAGCCTGGCTTCCATAGTGCTGTAGGTGTTGTGCTTGGCGACCCAATGGGCGATGCCCTTGCTGAAGGGATAGTGATCCAGAGGGCATTGCAGTTCAGCAATCGCCCCGTCGACTTCGAGGACTTCGTTGATCTCGCGGGTATAGCGCGCTCGCCCGGGGCGAACGAGGCGGATGTACAACGGGCTGATCTGGGCATGCTTGAGCCAGGTGCCGAACAGGAAGTCGCGGCGGCGGAGACGATAGCCGGAGATTTCCAGCGGCGCAGTCTGGACAATGCGCTGGATTTCCTGCGAAAGCTCGGAGGTGGGGCGCTCGTCGGCGTCGAGGATGAGCAGCCAAGGGTACCGGAAGGGGAGTTGCAGGCCGAAGTTACGCTGGGCCGCGTATCCGTCGAAGGCGCGGAGGTGGACGTGGGCTCCGGCGGCCTGGGCGACGGCCGCGGTGGCGTCGGTGGAGTGGGAGTCTACGAGGTGGATGTCGTTTGACCAGGAAACAGACGCGAGGCACGCGGGGAGGTCGGCGGCTTCGTTTTTGGTGAGGATGAGGACGGAGACCATGGAGGGACAGTGTACGGCAGGTAGAGCAGGTGAAGGCAGGAGTCAGGAGAAGGAACGCAGGGCGAGGATGGCGTTGAGGCCGCCGAAGGCGAGAGAGTTGGTGAGGGCGGTGATCGGGCGGTCTTGCGGCAGGGACTGGGGTTGGTTGAGGATGAGGTTCAAGGCGAGGGTGGGATCGGGAATGACGGTGTTGAGCGTTTGCGGGGCGCGGCGATGGTGGAGGGTAAGGGTGGTAATGAGGGTTTCAACCGCGGAGCTCGCACCGAGCGAGTGGCCGGTGAAGCCCTTGGTGCTGGAGACGGGAATGCTGGCGGCGCGGGTGCCGAGCGCGAGGTGCAGCGCGGCGGTTTCGGTGGCGTCGTTGGCCTGGGTGGCGGTGCCGTGGGCGTTGATGTAGTCGATCTGGCCTGGGTCCAGCTGCGCATCGTCCAGGCAGGCCTGGATGGCCTGGGCGGGGCCTTCGGGCCGCGGGGCGGTCATGTGGTGGGCGTCAGTGGACATGCCGAAGCCGAGGATTTCCGCGTAGATTGGCGCGTTGCGGGCCTGCGCGCTCTCGAGCGTTTCGAGCGTAAGAATGGCAGCCGCTTCGGCGAGGATCATCCCGTCGCGGTTCTGCGCAAAGGGCCGGCAGGTGGTAGGGGAGACGACGCGCATGGAATCCCAGGCGCGCAAAAAGCCACGGGTAAGCGGGGCTTCGTGGGCCCCGGCCAGGGCCGCCGTAACCAGGCCCGAGCGCACCATGTGGAAGGCCAGACCGATGGCGTGCGCGCCGCTGGCGCAGGCCGTCGAAAGGGTGAGGGTGGGCCCGGTGATGCCGAGATCGATGGCCACCTGGGAAGCCCCGTTCGAGGCCATCGAGCGCGGAATGGTGAGGGGGTGCACACGAGCGTCGCGGGTGTAGAGCTTGGCGGTTTCGGGTTCTTCCGCCTGGCGGCCATTGGTGCTGCAGCCGAGGAGGATGGCGATCTTCGCGCGCTCGTGGTGAGCGAGAAACCCGGAGTGCTGGGCGGCCTGGCGGGCGGCAAGGAGGGCGAGCTGGGAACAGCGTTCGGTGGTCTGGAGCTGCGTGGAGCTCAGGCTGGAGGTATCGAGATCGGCAATCTGGCCGGTCCGGGTGAACTTGAGGGTGGGGTCGTCGAGCGGGGTAGCGGCGATGCCGGTAAGCGCGTGGTCGAGGGAATGCTGGAGAGCCCGGGGCGAGTTGCCGATGGGAGTGAGGCAGCCGAGGCCGGTGATGACGACGCGTTGCATGGGTTCCCTTCCCTACTTTGAATGTACATCGACCTAGCCGTGAAGGAGGGACAGGACCAGGAGGGTGAGGCATCCCAGGGACAGGAGCGCGAACCAGAGGCGGGTAACGACGAGCAGACGCGGCGGCGGAGGCTTGATGCGGGCGCGGCGGCTGACGTGGGCGGTGAGGTGATGGACGTAGGCCGCGACGGCCGCGAAGAGGATGCAGGTAAGGCCGAGAATGAAGACGAGGCTGGAATCTTTCATGCGGGGGCTTTCAAGCGGGATCGTTGAGGGCCTGGTCGGGATTGTGGGGTTTGGGCGTCTTTTCGGCCACGAGGCGCTCGACGCCGGCAATGACGTCGCCTATCGTGCGAAGCGAGTTGAGCGAGTCGTCCGGGATGGCGATGTCGAAGCGCTCTTCGACCTCAAAGGAGAGGTTGATCTTGTCGAGGGAATCGATCTGTAGCTCGTCGAAGGTGGTCGCGGGGGTAAGGGTGGCGGGATCGAGCTGCTTGGATTTTGCAACCATTTCAACGATGGTCTGGGCTACGGTGGTCTGGGCTGCGGGGTCCATGCAGTCGAGTGTACTTGACGGGTCAGGGTTTGTAGGGAGGATCGCGGTGCAGGGATTCGAGCATGTAGGTGACGGGCTTGCCGGCCGGGCCGCAGATGTGTGCGGTCAAGGATCCTTTCGGTTCGCCGCCGTCAAGTTTGAGCGAGACCGAGATGGGATCAACGCAGGTGTTCTGGGCTGAGAGTTCGCCGGTGGTCCAGTGCATGGCGGCGGTAACCTCCGCACCCGCGGGGATGACGACGGGCACCTGGACAGGGCCGGGATGCATGCCGGGCGGAACGGCCCAGGTGAGCGCGAGCGGGTTACCGGCTTCGTCGCTGAAGGCAAACTGAGGCTTGGGCAGAACAGAGCAGGCAGCGGGCCCGTGATTGCGCAGAACGATGAGCGTGCCGGCATGCCCGGTGGTGTTTAAGCTGCCGCCGAGATCGTCGGTGGTGAGCGAAATCTGGGCGGCGCTGCAGGCGGGCACCTGCTGCGGAGTTTGCGCGTGGGCGGCTGCGGCTAGCGCGTAGGCGGCTGCGGCTGGAACGATGAGGGCAAGCGGCTTCATAGGGTCAGGCGACTCCGTGATGAGTTTCGAACAGTGGCGAATGCAACCGCGGATCCCTTCGGGATGACAATAAACGACTTACCACTGGAGCAGGACGAGCTCCAGGCAGAAGGCCGGACCCATGGCGGCAAGGATGCTGTAGGTGCCGGGCGCGCCAGGATGATTCTTTAGCGTGTCCTCGAGCACGCAGAGCACGGAGGCGGCGCTGAGATTGCCGACCGCGGCGAGCGATTTCCAGCTGAGCGCGAGCGCTTCCTTGGGCAGGTCAAGGGCTTTTTCGGTGGCTTCGAGGACCTTGGGGCCGCCGGAATGGAAGATCCAGGTGGTGATGTCGGCGAGTGTCAATTCCGTGCCCTGCGGGGCCTGGTTGGCGAGGAAGGTGTCTACGTCGGCGCGCAGGTTTTCGAGTACGACCTTGGGGACCTCGGCGGAAAGCACGATGCGGAAGCCGGTGTCGCGGATATCCCAGCCCATGATGTGCTCGGTATGGCGATAGAAGGTGCTGCGGGTGGCAAGGATCTTCGGGGTTTTGTACGGCCGGGTGCGCAGGGGGGCATCGGCACCGGCCAGGACCACGGCGGCGCAGCCATCGCCGAAGAGGCCGCAGGAGATGAGGTTGGCGATGGATTGGTCGTCGTCCTGCCAGGTGAGCGAGCAGAGCTCGACCGATAAGAGAAGCGCGAACTGATTGGGGAAGGCGCGGACGTAGTCGCTGGCGCGCGCGATGCCGGCCGCCCCGGCGACGCAGCCGAGGCCGAAGATGGGAGTGCGCTTGACCGAGGTGGGAAACGGCATGCGGTTGATGAGCCGAGCATCAATCGTAGGGGATGCGATGCCGGTGACCGACGCGAAAAAGATAGCGGAGATGTCGGCCGGGGTAAGGCCAAGCGGCTCAAGCGCGGCGAGGATGGCCTGCTCGCCCAGATTCACGGCGGCTTCGATCCACTGGTCGTTGGTGGCCTTGAAACCGACCAGCGCCGGGTATTGCTCAAGCGGGAGCACCGTGTAGCGGTACTCGACGCCGCAGTTGGCGTGCAGGCGGGTGAGCAGACGAGGCTCCGCCAGCTTGCCTTCCCAGCGGGCGACCAGGGCCTGGGCGATTTCGGTCTGCGTATAACGATGGGTGGGAAACGCGGTGCCTACGGAAGCGATGGTCGGGTTGAGAGACATTGCTTAGAGTGTAGCGGCTACAAGTGTCGGCTGGCTTTCCTCTGGATGAAAAGAGGGCTGTTGAAGGCGGGCGGCTTTCACGGGGTCGCCGGGCCTTGACCCGGATTGTGGTTTAGGCTCGGATCGAGCAGGGCATACGAGATGGAAGCCTGGCAGAAAACGCAGGGAGCGTTGAGGACCTGCATGGTGGGCTGGGATGGCTCGCTGCTGCTTGGCGGACCCAGCGAATGCGGGAAGGAACGCAGGCACTCCGGGCAGGAAAGCAGGATGTAAGGCTCGACGATGGGGGTTCCGCGCCGGCTCACCCAGAGCGCGATCTGCGGGTCGTCGGCCGGGTTGACGGGATCCTGCGCGGGGAGCTTGCCGGCTTCTTCAAGCAGGCCCTGAATCACCTGAACGAGGGTGCTGATGGGCCGACCGGACTTTTCGTAGAAGGCATCCGCGGCCACGCCGGAAGGGACACGATCGCCCGTGAACGCGCCCGACATGGCGATGACATGGATGGAGGGGAAGCGGCGACGAATGATGGAAAGCAGCTCGAAGCCGGTCATGCGGGGCATGTTCAGATCGGACAGGATGAGGGCCGGGCGCTGGCGGCGAATTTCTTCGAGAGCGGCAAAGCCGTTGTCTGCCTCGGCCACGGAATAGCCGGCGGAGGTAAGGAGCATGGAGAAGAGCCGGCGGATGAGTGGCTCGTCCTCGACGACGAGGAGATGGGTTTTGGGAGCTTCTGGTTCGGGGTCCTGCTGCGAGTTTGACTGGGCCTGTGGGGCGAGCATAGAACCCCCTCCGTTGCTTGATGAGACGCGGCTTTTAAGCGGGTGGATGGCCCAATGCAGCCCGGAAGAAGTCCGGTTCAGGGCAGCGTGAAGAGGGTGGTGTTGGGAAAGAAATGGGCCAGGATGGCGGTATAGGGATGGCCCCGGCGGGCGAGGTCTGCCGCGCCCAGCTGGCACAGGCCGACTCCGTGGCCGGTGCCTCGGCCTTTGAGCGTTCCGTCCGCGGCTTGAGTGTAGGTGTTGGATGGGATGGCGGACCAGCCATGGGTACGGTTGTAGGCGAGCCGGTTCGCTTCGTTGGAACTGGCTGGCACGGCCGCGGTCCTCTGCCAGGTTTCAGGGTGGCGAAGGCAGAAGTCGCAACGCACCGGGTAGAAGGGGTAGGCGTCGGGGTTGGATGTGGGGCGGGCATGCGTCTGGCCGCCACAGCTGCGGCTGTACATGGCGGGGACGATGCGGGCTGGGACTTCCGGGCCGGCGTGCCAGGTGAGAACCTGATTGCGGGTGGCCTGCGTCGCCTTGAAGGCCGGGCTGGAGGCAGGTGGGGGTGAGCGCAGGAACTGGCAGCGGGTCGTGTCGCAGGAATCGGCCTGGCCCTGCGGGTTAAGGTTGGCGAGGAGGTAGGAACGCGAGGTGACGGCCTGGGTTTTGAGCGCTTCCGGCGGGGCGTTGGCCGGCGACTCGGCGGCAACGATGGAGGCTACGGCAAGCTCGGTCTCGAGGGTGAGGATGGGATCGAGGACGCCGTCGCGGGCGGTGATGGTGAGCGCGCCGGTGTAGAAGCGGGTGAGCTTGCCGGGTACCGCGAGCACGAAGCGCGTGGCAGGCAGAGTGAGGATAGGGGCTTCGACCACGGACTGCCCTGTGGTGAGGGCAAGGCCGTTGGGTGTGGCGCGGATCTGGGTGATGCCTGTGCCGGTGGTGAGGGTAAGGGCTTTGGGATGGAAGAGCGAGAAGATGGTGATGCGGACGGTGGCGGGCTCAGTCTGAGCGTGGGCGACGACGAAAGACAGCATCAGCATCAGAGTTGGGACAAGTTGCCTTTTCGTGCAAAACCCGGCTCGTTCTTTGTTGCCATTCCCGCAGGGAATCTGCTTCTGTTCCTGCTTTTGCCTGTGTCTGTACCAGCAGCGAAACAGCCATACTTGGAGGAAAGTCTTGGGCCTGTTCGAAACCCAGGTCTCAGAAGCGAGACCTGGGGCACCCGGATTTATAGCGGGGAGGCTTACGGCTGCCATTGGTAGGTGACGGTCTGGCGGAGGATGGGGCCGGAGGGACTGGCCGCGTGGCGCTGGGTGAGGCGCTCGGATTGCAGGGCGGCGAAAGCGTCTGAGAGGCTGCGCAGGTTGCCGGAGAAGAAGGCGGGCGGCGGGGCCGGATCGCCGGGGTCGGCGGCGGGCTGGGTGTTGGTTCCGTCGATCAGCGAGGTGAGCCGCGCATAGGGCGGGCGCTGAGCAGTATGGTTGAAGCCGGCGATAAAGCTGGCGGCGATCGGCGCGGTGGGACTGGGCGGGTTCAGCATCGACGTCAGCACGGCCTGGTCGTCGGCGAGCAGGAGGTAGGGCCCGCGGATGGCGAAGACAAGCGGCTTGGGGCCGGTAAGCGCGTAGACGGTGTTGCCGGAGGAAGCGATCGGGTGGAAGTCAATGCCGAGGGTAGAGGTGGTAAGGACGCCGCGGAGACTAGCCTGCAGAGCGGCAGCGATCGTGGTGGCAACCCAGGGAGACTTGCCATGCAGGACGACGGCGGAGTGGATGGGCACCCAGAGGGAGTCTGGGGTGGCGGGCAGGTCGGCGGAAGACCAGGTGAGGAGTGAATCGAAGCCGGCGGCGTTGAAGGCAGCCGCGAGGGCGAGGTTCGAGGACGTGTTCGAAACGGGAGGTGGAGTGTCGATGCGAGAGTCGAGATCGGACGAGGAGCCGGCCTGGGGGATGCCGAGCGATGGGTCGGGCGCGGAGGTCGTGGGAGCTGCGGGCACGGGAACGCCGAGCAGTTTTTCCTGGATGGCGGTGATGGCGTCGCCGGGCAACGCGGTGGCAAAGGCGCGGAAGACGCCCGCGGGCGGAGCGATGGCGGCGAGCGGCGCGAGGTCTGGATCGGTTGACTGGCTGGGATCGGGCGTGCTGAGGAGGATGGCGCGTTCTTCATGGAAGGCGCCGGGCTCGCTGTAGAGGTCGGCAACCGAGGCGCGGTATTGCTTGAACTCGGTTACATTCTGCTGCACCCAGTAGCTGCGGAACTGCGCCATGGGGACGATGCGCTGCAGGTTGAGGACCATGTGCAGGATGGGCGCGGAGCCGGATGGGGCCTTGAGGGTGGCGGAGGCTTCGGTAAACCAGGGCTCGGACGAGAGGGCGTTGGTGGAGTCCGCCGAGCTTAGCAGCTGCAGGGCGTTGGCAAGGAGATCTTCGCGGGTGGCCAGAAAGAAGAGGCCGTTGGTAGAGGCAAAGGCGACCGTGCGGCGGGGCGTATCGGCGCCATTGCCGGAGGTACGGACGTAGAAGGTGAGGCCGCCGGCCTGGCGCTGCTGCCACTTGCCGCGGGATTTGAGCAGGTCGGTCTGGGCGGCCTGGGTGGCGGGCATGCGGGTGATGTAGAGAAATTCGAGGTTGGAGATGTCGTACCAGGCGAAGACGGACTGATGACCGGCGACCTGCGGGAGCAGCGCGGCGGCGGGAATCTGCGAGGCGGCGGCAAACTGGGTTTCGGCATCGTTGAGCCGGCCGAAGAGACGGGAATTCGAGAAGACGGAATAGTTGGCGGACGTGAGCCAGGCCTTCTGCTGGGGCGACGCATTCCACGAATGTAGGACGGCGGTGAAGTCGGGTGATTCGATCGAAAGCAGCGCGCCCTGCGGGATGAAGCTTGTGAGTGGCTGGTCGGCGGAGGCTGGTTTGGCCAAGGTGCGAACGGTCTGGAAGGCGAGCGCGGTGGTGGCAAGCAGGACGATCGCCAGAAGATAAGGGTGGCGGCGGAGGATGGTCATTGGGCGTCCAGACGGGCGGCTTCGGCAAGGGTGAGGCGGGGACGTACGGCGACTTTCTGGCTCAGGTCGGAGTGGAAGACGGGACGGCGCGCGGTGTTGAGCCGGTCGAGAGCGATCTGGGCCTGGAGCGTGTTGAGTTGGCCAGGCAGCGCGGCATCGGGCGTAGCCGCCTGCGCGTCGAGCTGGATGGCGAGTTCGAGGTAGGCCACCGACTGCTGGGGGTTGTGGTCCCCGGTGAGGGCCAACTGGCTCAGGGTTTCGGCCAGGTGAACCTGCTCGGCAACGGGCAGAGTGAGGGCGAGCGCAGGCAGCGTGGCGGCGGCTTGATAGGTTGAGGTGGCGGGCGCTGCTGCCGGCGTGACCGGCGTCGTAGCGGGCTCGGTGTCGCTGTCGGCGGCGTCGTCTTGTTCGGCCGCGCTGTCGTCTGCGGTGGTCTGATCGGCCGGCACTGGGGCCTGGCGAATGACGTTGAGCAGGGCAGCTTCGTCAGCGGGATGGACAGGGCTGGCGGCCTCGGCGAGGAACAGGTCGAGGCGCGTGAGATCGGCGGGGATGCCGGTCGGGCTGGCGCCAAGGGCCTGGTGGAGCAGAGTGATGCGGTCTGCGGCGGCCGTCGCGGACTGCGCGGCAACGTAGAGCTGCGCCACGGTAAAGCCGGCGTGGGCGGCCTCGGCCGACGTGACGGCGGGTTTGGCGAGGAGGTTGAGCTCGACGCTGCCCAGGTTGGAGGCTGCGACGGATTTGAGGTGTTCGGCGGCTTCGGCGCGGGTGGCGTAGGGAGCGGTGGGATCGCTGGCGATAGCGGCGATGGCCGGGGCGGAAGCAGCGCCGGTGGCCAGTTGGGCTTCGGCGAGGCGCAGCTTGTACGGGGCGGACCAGGGCACGCAAGCTGCCAGGGTTTGCAGGAACGGGATGGCCTCGGTGGGATGATGAGTGGATTCGAGCAGGGCGGCGGCCGAGCTGATGTTGGCGTTCGGGTCGATGACGGTAGAGGTCTCGCTGACGTCGGTGGCAGACGTCAAGATGGCGGGCGTGGCGGGGACCAGGATGAGGCGGTGAAGCGTGGCGAGGGCGGCGGGGACGTCGTTGTTGGCCAGTTGCGCCTGGGCGAGGGCGAGATAGTCGGTTGGGTCGAGGCTGTGGGTGTTCTGCTTCTGGTCGAAGACGAACTGCGAGAGCAGCAGAGCGTCGGCGAGGTCGGGCCTGGGCTGCGCCGAGAGCGAGGTGGCGGCGGCGGTGTAGGGGGTCAGGTCGAGTGTGGCGTCTGGATTGGCCTGTGCGGCCGCGATTGCGATAAGCTCAGCTTGAAGACGATTGGTGTGAGCGGCGAGCAGGAGCTCGGCCTTGCGGAAGATGAAGCCGGAACGCTCGGTGGGGGCGATTGTGTTGAGCAGGGCCGAGAGGCGGGCAAAGTCGCCCGTTTGCAGATAGAGGTACGCAAGCTTCTGCTGGATGGAGGCCTTGCCGCTGGCGGCGGTAGAAGCGTCGGCGAGCGTTGCGGCACTGCCTTCGTTGTCGAAGGTGAAGCCTGTGCTTGGGGTGCGGGAGGCGAGTTCCAGACGGCGCAACAGCAGGGTTTCGCGCTGCGCGTTGGGCAGCCAGGCGGCGGTTTCAAGATCGGCGAGGACCTGGTCGGTGTTCGAAGCGGAGTCGGCCAGCGAGATGACGAACGTAATGCCGGACTCGGGGGTAGGGCTGGCGTCGTAGGCGGCGTGCAGGAGCTCGTTCGAGCGGTAGTTGCCGTTGCGCATGAGGTAGGGTTGGAGGACGGCTTCAATATCGGTGTGAAGATTGAGGTGGTTGACGGCGAGGTGGTGCGCAATGGCGGTGAAGCCGGTGTAGAAGCGCTCGGGGTAGGACTGGTCGCCAAGGGAGCGGAGAAGGTCGACGCCGCGGCGCCACTCGGCGAGGGCGAGGGCCTGGTTGCCGGATTGGAGCAGAAGCACGGCCTGCTCATCGTGGGCGCTGATGGCATCCTGGCCGGTGGGGTTGAGCTCGAGCACGTGGGCATACTCGGCCTGGGCGGCGGGTACGTTGCGGGCTTCGGCGTAGGTGCGGGCCAGGTCGAGATACTCGCCGGGGCTGGACGGTGAGGATTCGAGGCCGGCGGGCAGGTAGTCTTCCGCCGGGCTCACGGGGGCCTGGCGGGTGGGCGAGGCTGGAGCTAGATTAAGGAAGAGGCCGAAGCGGCTGGCTTCGTCGAACCAGAGATCGCCGGTAAGGAAGGCTTTGGGATTGGCGGGCGTGGCAAGGTGCTGGGCGATGGTGAAGTCGGCGCGCAGGACGTGGGTGAAGGCGGCGGTGGTGGCAGGTTTGTCGCCGTCCAGGTAAACGCCGGCGAGGGCGAGGTTGGCAGGATACCAGACGGCCGGCAGCGCTTTGCCGCGGGCGCCGAGGACAGCAGACGTCTGCTGGAACGAGCCATGGGCGACGGTGTAGTTGACGGCGGCGTCGGCTAGCGAGGCATCCTTGCCTGCGGCCAGGGTGGCGAGCGCGGCAGGATTGTGCGTGAGCAGGAGGTCGAGGAAGTGGTCACGCAGGGTTGGGTCGTCGGTGAGGGCGAGGGTGCGGGTGATGCGGATTTCGTCGGTCAGGTCGCCGGCGTTGCCGAAGGCCTCGGCAGCCTGCTGGCGCATAGGGTTGCGGGCGTCGGGGGTGAGGCGCGCGGCGTAGGCCTCGAGGGTGTGGGCGAGATCGGCAAAGGCGAGGCGGTTGGTCTGGAGGGTGGTGTAGGCGGCAAGGTTGGTGCTGCTATCGTCTGCCGTGACCGATGCCGTCAGGAGTTGCTGCCGACGCCAGAGCGCTTCGCGGTCTGCGAGCGAGGCGGTGGCGGCAGCCTGGATGGCCAGGGGTGCGTCGGTGGCGTGGAGCGTGTCGAGCGTGGCGGCGTACGCCTGGCGCTGCTCGGGCGTGTAGAAGGTCTGGACAGTCTCGCCGATGGCCGCGACGGCGGTGTTGAGGTTGGCGGTGAGGGTCTGGCGCTGGGCATCGGCGAGGCCCTTGCGGGTATCGTCGTCAGCGGCATCGGCGTAGCCTTCGGGATGGATCGCCAGCGCGGCGCGGCGGGCGGCGACGAGGGTCGCGAGGGCGGTTTCAGGGTGGCCGAGCCGGGTGAGGATACGAGCGTAGGCCTGGGCGCCCGTGGTGTCGGATCCGCTGAGGAGCGTCGCGCCGGCAAGGTGGATTCCCTGCTCGGCGAAGGTGCGGGCTTCGGCGAGCAGGTTCCACTGCGCCAGCTGCGCGGCTACGGTAAAGCTATTGGTGGCGGCGATGGGCCCGGTGGTGGGGTGGCCTTCGATATAGCCGGTGCGCAGGGCCTTGACGGCGTCGGCGGGGCGGCCCTGGCGGGCGCGGATGTCTCCGATGCGGACCTGCCATTGCGGATCGTGGTAGGTGAGGGCGTAAAGATGGGTGAAGTCGTCGGCTGCCGAATCTAGCTTGGTGGGGTCAGGATGGGTGGGGTCGCTGAAGGCCAGTTGCAGCTCGAGCTGGGCGCGATTCTGGTACAAGTCCGTACGGTCTTTGCGGACTGCGATTGCGGAGTCATAGGCGGTAAGCGCGGCGGACAGATTGCCGAAGGTGGTCTGGACGTGAGCGAGGTCGATGGCGAAGCGGGAGTCCTGCGGCGACTGCTTGACGGTGGTCTGCAGAAAGTCGAGCAGCTGCGGCTGGCGGTTGTAGCGGATGGCGTAGACGGCCGCCTGCTGGGCGGTGGCGGCGTCCTCCGGGAAGGCGCTGAGCAGGGCCATGTACTGGGCTTCTGCTCCCTCGTAATCCTTTAGCCGGGACAGGGCGGGGATGAGGCCGCGGCGGAGGAGGGCGATGTCGTTACGGCGGTCGTCGCGGGACAGGTTGGGGGCGGTAGAAGCGGACTGAATTTGCGCCAGGTAGAAGGTTTTGAGACCGGCGTTGTCGTTGGCGCGGGCGTAGCTGGCGCTGATGACGCCGAGCACCTGCGGGTCGTACGGGTTCTGCGGCAACAGCGACAGGGCAAGCTGGCGGGCCTGGGTAGTATTGTTGGCTTCGTTGGCGCGGTTGGCGGCTTCGAGGGTGAAGTCGTGGGCGAGCTTAACATCGTTCGGGGTTGCGGCTTTGGCAGCTTCGAGCAGGGTGGCGATCGCCTGCGTAGGCTGTTTGGTGCGGGCGTAGAAATCCGTGGTGGCGCGGACGACGCCGAGGATGCGCGGGTTGGCGGCGTATACGGAGGCGATGACTGCCTGGGCCTGGGGAATCTGGTTGCGGGTTTCAAGCGATGTGGCGAGGCTGTATTGCAGCTGGATCTTCTCGGCCGGATCGGGGGTGAGGGCGGCCTGGCGGGCCAGCGCGGACTCGTAGGTGGGGATGAGGTTGTGAGTCTGGGCCAGGGTGCCGATCGCGGCGGCTTCATCCTGGGTCTGGGCGCGGGCCAGCGCGGCCGTCAGCAGCGGCGCAATCTCGGAGGAACGATGCTGGGCGGTGAGGATCTCCGCCCGCAGCGTGAGGACGGCGGGGCTGGCTGGACGGGCGGCCAGGGCGGCGGCCGTGGCCTGGTCCACCAGTTGTGCGGTGGCAGGCTGGCGGGCTAGCTGGGCGAGACGGCGGCTGGCGTGTTCGGTGCCGAAGAAGGACTGGAGGGTGGACTGCAGGTTGGAGTCAGCGGCGTCGGACGGCGGCGTCACGATGGCGTCGATGGCGGCCCAGGCGAGAGCGGATTGCACCTGCGGATAGTTCGAATCGGCACCCGTGGGCTGGGTGGCTACGGCGATGTATTCGGCGATGGCACCCTGGGGGTCGTGGCGGTTTTCTTCGATGGCACCGGCCTCGTAGCCGTAGAGCGTGGGGACGTTGAAGCGGGCGCGCGCGGTGTGAATTTCTGTCAACGCCTGGTCATACTGGAAGTAGTCCCAGAAGATGGTGGCGGAGGTTAGAAAGCCGGCGGGGGTGCCGGGGTGCAACGTGGGGATCTGGTGCCAGAAGGGCGCGGCGAGCGCGAGCGCCTTCGGGTCGTCCCCGCCGGTTGCGGTAGCTTCGGCGTAGAGATCGCCGAGGGTAGCCAGGCGGCCGGGGGAATCGGGGGCGGCGAGCAGGAGATTCTGCTCGAGTGCGACGGCTTTGTTGAGAGCGGCCGGAGTGGAGTCAGTGTAGGAAAGCGAACGGAAAAGGCTGACGGCCTGGTCGTTGAGGGCGGGGTCGGCGGGGTAGAGGGTGGTGAGGGTGGCCAGCGGGGCGGCGGATTGCTCGTAGTGGCTGGTGAAGATCTGGAGGCCGGAGAGTTCGGTGAGGGCGGCCGGGTTGGTGGTTCCGGTGACGTCTGCCGAGGGGAGCCCGGCCAGTTCGGCGTCGAGCTTGCCGGTGCGGCTGAGGTATTGGAAGAACTGGGTGGTGAGGTCTTCGGACGCGTACCATTGGTGGCGGATGAGGGCGTCGTAAGCCTTGGGGTTGGCGGCCGGGCCGGTGCTGTACGCCGTGAGCAGGTTCTGGGTGAAGACGAGGTCGTGCGGAAACCGCTTCTGGGCGTAAAGGTTGAGCTGGAGGGCGAGTTGCGGACCGGGGCTGGCGGGCTGCTCGTCGGTGGAAGTGCCGGCTGTGGTCACCAGGGCGAAATACTTGTCGAGGTCGGAGCCGGAGAAGATGTCGACCACCTGCCTGGTGATGGTGGCGAAGGATTGGCGCTGCTTCTCGCGAAGATAGAAGCGGGCGAGCTTGTCGTAGTAGGTGGGCTGCTGGAATTTGGCGATGGCGAGCTTGAAGACCTGCTCCTGCTGGGCGGAGAGGTTGTTCTGCTGGAGGAAGGTGGCGAGGCGCTCGTAGAGCAGCGGGTCGTTGGGATTGCGGTCGAGCTCGCGGCGCAGCAGGGTAAGGGCCTGGGGAATTTGCTTGGCGGCTACGAGGCGGGCGATGTAGCGGTCGAGCAGCTGCTGGTACTGGTTGGCGGCCGGGAGTGTGGCGCGAACGGGAGTGTAGGCGGAGGTGAACGCGCCGGTTTCAGTGGAGGCAGGCACGGGGCCGGAACCGGTGGGCGTGGAGGCGCTTGGGTCGGCTTCGCTCATGCCTTCGGGCGCGGCTTCGGGCGTGGCGGCGGTTAGGGGCTGGCCGTGGGTCTGGGCGGCGAGCTCGGCGAGGAGCGAGTCGTAGAGGGCGAACTCGGCGGCGGTGTTCTTCTGCTGGGCGTAGGCATCGGCCATCAGGCCGGCTACGGTCGTGCGCTCGGGTGCGCCGGGGAAACCTGCAAGATAGGCCTTGCCGGCGGTGATGACGGTGGCGGGCTCGCCATACTGGGCCTCGGCGGCGATGAGCTCGGCGTGGAGGGCCGCGCGCTCGGGAGCAGAGGGAAACTTCTGATCGATCTGGGCGAGGAGCTCGGCGGCTTTCGAGCGGTGGAAGTAGGTCTGGGCCTTGGCGGTTTCGCTGTCGTATGCGGATTGCGGATTGGTGCCGTTGAGCCAGAGCGAAAGAATGCCGTTCCAGTAGCCGGGACCCTGGTCGAGGGTGGCGATATCGCGGTAGAGCGTCAGATTGCCGGCGCCGAGGGCGAGTGGAGCGCTGGATGTGCCGGAGTCTGGCGCGGAGGCGGTAAGCAGCAGGTGGGTGAGGGCGGCGAGGCCGGCCTGGGCGGCGGGTTCGCCATTGGGTACATTGCCGGGAGTGCTGGCCAAGGCGAAGTTGTAGCGTGCGACCTCGGGTGTGTTCGAGGTGAGCGCTTCGAGTTTGGCCAGGGTGTAGAGGTCTTCCGCCGTCCAGGGCAGATTGCGGGCTTCGCGGTTGACGCGGAACTGATCGAGCGTGAGCTGGGCCGCGGAGATGCGGCCGGGAGCCTGATCGTAGTAGAAGGTGCGGGCGAGCGCGTTGAGGGCCTCGGGACCCTGCGGATGGGCGGCGAGCGTGGCGCGGGCCTGGGCGACGAAGGCTCCCTGGCGGTGTGTCTGGGTGAGCAGGGCGAAGTAGCTGGCGACAAGGTCGCTGGGCCACAAGGGCTGGAAGGCGGAATCATAGACGGCGAGCGCCTGATCGGGTCCGTCGCGACGCAGGACGATGAGCGCGTGGGCGCGGATGGGGAAGGTGATGTCGGCGGGATTGCGCTGGTGGTAACGGGGGATGAGCGCTTCGGCTTCGGGATAGGCGCGAGCATCGAGCAGGAACTGGAGCTCATGGGCGTAGACGGAGGGCTGGTCGGGATAACGGGTTTCAAAGGCCTGGTAGGCGGCCTCGACCTGAGGCTCGGGCTCGGCCTGCACGAGTAGGAGGTCGAGGAGGCGGATGTTGGTTTGCCAGCAAAGCTGGGCTGTGGGAGCCAGGTACTGTTCGGAGGCGGGAATGGGGGCGGCGGCAACCTGCTTGAGGACCTCGGCTTCGGGCTGGATCTGGAGACGACGGTCGTAGAAGTCGGCCAGCTCGAGCTGGGCCTTCGGGGTGGCGGCTTTTTCCGCGTACAGCTTCCAGTCGGCTTCGGCGGCGGGCTCGTCGAGCGCCTGCTCGTCGGCGCGGGCGCGCAGGGCGTAGAGGCCGGCGTCTGGTTTCGCTGCGATCAGAGTGGCCAGTTCACCCTGGGCTTCTTTGGGGGGGCGCGGGAAGAGCGTGTCCGCGCCGGGCAGATGCATGACGCGGTAGAGGGCGGCTTCGGTGGTGGACGCGCCGACGATGTGCTGCAGCCAGGGTGGGAGGGTGGCGTGGGCAGTGAGGGTGGCGGCTAGGAGGAGAACGAGGAGGAGGGCCTTGCGTCGAGAGAAGGCGGAGGCAAACACCCACTCATCGCGGTAAGGCTGCGATGAATGGGGCACGTTTTTGGTTTTGAGTTGGAGACGGTTAGGGGAGGACATCGACTTGGACCTCCTGGGTGCCCAGGTTGTGGGCGATGTCTTCGGCGGTGACGGTGAGGGTGTAGCGGCCGATGGGCAGCGCGGGCGGAATGACCAGGATGCCGGTGTTGGCGCGGGCGGCGGCGTTCCAGCGCAGCGTGACGGGGTTGATGCCTTCGAGATGGGCGGTGAGGGTGCGTGTGCTCTGGCTCGCCTGGGCATGAATCTCGAGGGCTTGCCCATGGTGCAACGACTGGCTTGATAGCTGCAGTTTTACTGTGGGCGGAGTGCTGGCGATGACGAAGGTCTTGGCTTCGTTGTAGGTATTGCCGGCCTTGTCGCGCAGAATGAGCCGCACGTTGTAGGTGCCGTCCTTCATGTCGGTGGGGGCGAGAAAACGGGTTTCCCAGAGGCGATTGGCTTCGTCACCGGAAGCTTTCAGGTCTTCCGATTCCAGGTGGCGGAGCGGCTTGGTGAGGCCGAAGGGAAAGAGCGCGATGACGGAGGTAATCTGGGCGTCGGTGCGGACGCGCAGGACGGGGTCGCCGGGGCGGATGACGCGCGGGCGCAGCAGCGCATGGGGTACGGCGAGAAAGCTGGTGTAGGGAGTGACGAACTTGTAGCGGCGGGAAAGCCGGATGATCTCGTCGATCAGTGTGGCGGATTCTCCGTCGCGGTCGATCTGGGCGAGCAGGGCGTCGACCCGCGCCTGCGCCCACAGGCGTGGAAGCTGCGGATGGGTGAGGTCTTCGACTTTGAGGACGGCGTTGGTGGAAGCAGTGACCGGGGCCCCGTTGCGGGTGGCGGTTGCGGTGAAGGTGGCGGGCGCGTTCTGGCTCCCGTTTGTTGCGGGCAGATACTGGCCCACCCACGAGGCGATGCTGCCGGGATAGACGGTGTCGTCGAGCGGGTAGACAAGCGAGGCCTGCTGGGGTGCGGCGAGGGTAAGGGCTTTGACGGGCTCGGCGTTGAGCTTGGCCAGGAACGACTGGAGGTGAAACTCGAGCGGCTCGGCCGAGAGGACCTGCTCGAGGAAACCGTTCTGGTGGGCGAGATTGCGCAGTAGCGGGACGTCGGCGTCGTCGCCGATGGCGAAGACGGCGGTGTGGGGTGGATGGGACGCGGCCTTCCAGGCGGAGGCGTAGCGGGCGGCGATTTTGGCGGGGAGCACCGTCTCGCCGCGATCGGAGCCTCCATCGGTAAGGAGGACGAGGGTGCTGTTTTCGGCCGACTGCGCGAGCGCGGTGGTGAGGGCTTTGAGCAGGTCGGTGCCGCCGCGGAGCTTGGAGGCGCGGACAAAGTCGAGCGCAGCCTGAACGGCAGCAGGATCGGCGGCGATGGGGGCGGGCTTGAAAGGCGTGACGGTCTGGTTGAAGAGGATGAGGTTGAAACGGTCGGCCGGCTGCAGTGAATGCAGGGTGGCTTCGAGGGCGGCGTAGGAGCGCTCGAGCTTCTCCCACTGCATGGAAAGCGAGTTATCGAAGAGGAGAACAACGGTGCGCGGAGCGGCCGACGGGGTTGCCGGAGCGACGGGCGCGGCGAGCAGGAGCTGGGCTTCGAAGACACCCGGAAGTGGCGGCAGACCGTGGCCGTTCGAGCCTGAAATGCCTCGTCCCTGGGCGTCGAGGGCGACCGGGCCTGGCGGCGGAGTGGCTTCGCGCGAGGTGATGACTTCGAGCTTGTCTAACTGATTGCCTGCTTCGGGGCTCAGGTTCCCAGGACTTAGATTCCAGGTAGTGAGGAAGTCGCTGGTGAGGGGCTGGGCGGCGAGGTCGACAGTGCCTTCGGCCGTTTGGGCGTCGGAGGTCGAGAGCTTGAGCGGCGACACCAGGTTGGTGATGGCGAAGGCGGAGTGGAGCGTGAAGTGGAGGTGGAAGTGCTTGACGGTTTGGCTTTGGCCGGCGTCGGGCTTGAGAGGAAGCGAGAAGGCTTGTTTGAAGCTAGTGGCGGCAAGGCGCTGGTGATAGTCGAGCTCGAGGCGCTTGGTGCCGTAGGCTGGGATAGGCACAATTTGCGCGGTAAATACGGCGGACTGGCGAGGGTCGGCACCGTCGCGCTCGCCGGCTTCAAGCAGGCCGGGGTCAATG
Source organism: uncultured Granulicella sp. (assembly GCA_964282835.1). Classification (GTDB taxonomy): domain Bacteria; phylum Acidobacteriota; class Terriglobia; order Terriglobales; family Acidobacteriaceae; genus Edaphobacter. Next base: position 956,770 of record OZ196157.1, on the reverse strand, counting down.
GCCTGGGCCTTGGCCTGCTCGTAGATTTCTTCGGCGCGCTTGCGTTCGAGGATGACGGCGGGGATGCGCACAGCCCCGTCCCAGACGGCGAAGTCGCTTACGGTAGAGCCGGTAGGGAGGGCGAAGCGGTAGGTGCCTTCCTGGATTTTTTCGGTGTGGTTGGCGAAAATTTGCACCAGGTGAACGTGGGCGTCGCCGTTATCGATGGTGACTTCGACGTTCATTTCTTCGAGCGAGAGGATGGCCGGATCGGGAGCCTGGGAGTCTTTCGGGATGAGGGTCCCGGTGTCGGCGATCGCCGGTAAAGAGAGTAGTAAAAACCCACTCAACGCGATGAGGCTGCGATGAACGGGGCACCAGATTTTCGATCGTACGCGGCGGTTCATAGGCGGGCCTCGGGGATGCGGACCAGGCCGTTTTCTGTGCCGATGTAGAGCACGCCTGCGCGGGCGGCAAAGGCGGTGACGTTGAGCGAAGGGAGGCCGGTGGTGATGCGCTGCCAGCGGCCTGTGGCTCGGGTGAAGACGAGCATGCCCTGGCTCAGGGTGCCGGCGTAAAGATGCGTCGGGGTGGCGAGCAGCGCGTTTGGATTGATGACCAGGTCTTTTGGGGTGTTGGCGGGGAGGTCGATCGAGGTGAAGGAGCCGTTGGGCGCGAGCGTCTGGAGGGCGGAGCCGTAGGTGCCGACGAGATAGCTGCCGGGGGTCGTGGGCAGCAGGGCGGTAATCCAGTTGTGCTTGAGGCTGGAGTTGGTGGCGGTCAGGTTGCGGCGCACCTGCTGGCTTTCGAGAATGGAGATGCCGCCGAGGGTTCCGGCAAGTAGTTGATTGTTCTCGGAAGCCAGGGCATAGACGTGATTGTTGACCAGGCCCTGGAAAGCGTAGAGGCTGGACGGGCCGGTGGGCGTGAGAAAGGTGAGGCCGGCGGGCGTCGCGAGCACGGCACCGCCGGGAGTGAAGGCGACGTCGGTGATGTGGTCGGAGATGAGCCCGTCGCGCCGGGTGAGGGTCTGGCGAGGAGTGCCGTGTTCGTCGAACAGCACGAGGCCATTGGCGGTGGCGGCGGCGATGGTGTGCCGGGTGGGGTCGAGGATAAGGCGATTGATGCAGAAGAGGTGATCTGTTTCAAGATGCCGCGGCGGCATCGTGGGCTGGTCTGGGGTCAGGATGTCGAGTCCGTGATCGAAAAAGCCAACGTAGAGCTGACCCTGCGGATCGAAGGCGAGGGCGGAGATGTTGCGGTCGGCGAGGGTTGCGGGCGGGGCGGCCTGGGGTGGGCTCCAGCCGCTGCCGGCCTGGCGCAGAAGGACTCCGTCGGCGAGCGCGTAGAGAGCGTTGGCGGTGGGGATAAAGGCGTCGATGCGCTGCGTGGAGGCGTCGCTTTCCAAGCCGTCGAGACGTGGCGCTGCGATGGAAACGTTGCGGAGGCGGGGCGTGGAAGCGAGGGGCAGCGGCTCGATACCCTGGTCGAAAGTGCCGATATCGAGGGTGCCTTGCGCGAGGGCAAGAGCGTGGGCGAATCGTCCGGGGGCAAGTGTGCGGGTGGGGTTGAAGGCGGGCGCAGTGAGATCGAACTGAGCGATGCCGAGCGGGGTGCCGACGTACGCCTGGTTTGCGCTCACCAGCATCGACTCGACCTGGTTGTCGGGCAGGCCGCTGGCGGTGGTGGCCTGGATGACGACGCCTCCCTGCGCATAGAAAACGCCCGCGGTGCGGGTGCCGACGAGATAGGACGCGCTGCCGGTAGAGGCGAGGACGGTGATGTCGGTAGCATGCGCGGGTAGAGGAACGGAGGTGAGGGCGGTGCCATCGAAGAGCAGCAGACCGTGGTGGCGGGTGCCAAGCAACACGTCGCCGGTGGCGAGCGGCAGGACGGCGGTGAGGTCGCGCGCCTCAGAGGAAGCGGGAAGCAGTTGGGCAATGGCGCCGCCACTGAACAGCAGAAGCCCTGCGCCCGCGGTGGCAACCATGACCTGGGGCTGCGTAGCTCCGCGCGGGCGTCCGACAGCGAGCGCGGTGATACGCGCGACAGGCAGGTCAATGCCGATGCGCAGCGTCTGACGGGGCATTCCCTCCGAAGAAGCGATGGTGAGGCCGGAAGCGCCGGCGAGATAAAGCTGGGTTGGCTGGCCCTCAGGCGTGAAGGCAACGCCGGAGGTGAAGTCGGCAGGAGCCGCAACGGGTTCGAAGCCGGGGTTGGCGGCGGCCAGGGCGGCTGCATCGAGCGGGCGAAGTGTGAAGGGAATTTGATGAAGCGAGGCCGCGGTGCGGATTGCATTGCCCAGGCTGCGCTGCACACGAACGAACACGAAGGCAAGGACTCCCAGCAAGAGAACAAAGGGAATGGCGATCAATAGAGTTCGTCTCTTGCTGGCTGGGATGGGCATGCTGAGTTGGTGAACCCGAGACTAGCATGATTGTTTGCTAGCGGAAAAAAGAATTATTCACCGTAAGATTTGGCGTGTTTCGGGGCAGTTTCGGGAATGAAACGCCAGAGCGCAGCGGCGACCAGGAAGGCCGCGGCGCAGAGCAGGAAAGCCGGGAGGAAGCCGTGGCGATCGGCCAGCCCGCCGGCGGCGAACGGGGCGACGGCGGAAGCGATGCGGCCGGTGTTGTAGGTAAGGCCCTGGCCGGTGGCACGGATGGGCGTCGGATAGATTTCAGCGGTGACGGCGGCGAATCCGCTGAAATATCCGGTGGCCGCGAAGGCGACGAACGGGGCGAGCAGAAACAGCGCGGTGGGATTGTGCAGCAGGGCGAAGACGGCCAGCAGCGCGGCGGCGGTGAGGAGATAGGCGATGTAGACGCGCTTGCGGCCGAGCGTATCCGAGATGAAGCCGAAGGTGATGTAGCCGAGGAACATGCCGAGCTGCATGAAGATGACGATGGCGGTCATGATGTGCGGGGTGAGGCCGATGCCTCCCTTGGCCGGCGGGAGTGACAGATACGCGGGCACGAAGAAATTGAAGCCCCACCAGGCGAACAGGCAGGCGGCGTTCATGGCGGTGAGGGCGAGAGTGAGGGGGAGGAGTGGGCGGCGGAAGAGGGTGCTGAGGGTGGGGTGTCGTGGCTGGCCCCACTCATGACGCAGTGAGGCTGCGTCATGAATGGGGCCTGGTGTTTTCGCAATGAGCTCTGGATCGGGTTCTTTGATTTTGCGGCGGATGTAGAGGGTGAGCAGGGCGGGGGCGATGCCGGTGAAGAAGACGGCTCGCCACCCGTAGCGGGGCAGGATAAGCGCGACATCGAGGGCGGCTGCCGCGTAGCCGATGGCCCAGGCGGATTGCATGAGGCCGAGCGCCTTGCCGCGATGCTCGGGGGGCCAGGTTTCGCTGACGAGGGCGGCTCCCGAGGCCCACTCGCCGCCCATGCCGAAGCCGAGCAGGATGCGGAAAATGGCTAGCTCTAGGACTGTGTGGGCGAGGCCGCAGGCGGCGGTGAAGACGGCGTAGATGAGCACCGAGGCCATGAGGGCGCGGGTGCGGCCAAAGCGGTCGGCGAGCAGGCCGAAGAGCAGGCCGCCGGCGGCCGCGGCGAGCAGGGTGATCGAGCCGAGGATACCAGCGGTTTGTTTGCTGAGGTGGAACTCGAGGATGATGCTGGCGAGCAGGAGCGAGTAGAGCATGACGTCGAAGGCGTCGAGGGCCCAGCCAAGTGAGGCGGCTAGCAGGGCTTGCTGGGACTGTTTAGGTGCTTGTAGAAGCCAAGACAAAAGCGTCCTAACGCCGAACGGGCGGTGCTTCGCACGGTCTTGGACGCTGCGCGTGATCGAGGTCATGGTTGGCCGTAGCCTCCGCCGCCGGGCGTTTCGATGCGGAGGCAATCGCCGGGTTGGAGGGTGAGGCGGGTCTTGGCGGGGAGGGTCTCTTCCCTGCCGTCGGCGTGGACCAGCATGTTGCGGCCGCTGGCGCCCGGTTGGCCGCCCTGTGCGCCGTAGGGTTGGGAGTTGCGGCGCTCGGTGAGGATGGTGGCGGAAGTCTCGACCAGCGCTTCGTACTCGCGGATGAGGCCTTCGCCGCCAGGGGATGCGCCGGCACCGCCGCTTCCCTGCCGGAGCGCGTAGGTGCGGATGCGGAGAGGCATCGATTGCTCGAGGGCCTCGATGGGCGTGTTGCGGGTGTTGGACATATGGGTGTGGACGCCCGACAGGCCGGGCAATCCGGGCCGTCCGCCCATGCCGCCGCCCGCGGTTTCGTAATAGGCGAAAGGGGTGCCGTCCGCGCGTGTGCCGCCGAGAGTCACGTTGTTCATGGTGCCCTGGCTTGCAGCGGGAATTTTTCCAGGGAGCGCCGCGCTTAATGCGCCCAGCACGACGTCGGTGATGCGCTGCGAAGTTTCGACATTGCCGCCGGCTACGGCTGAGGGGTGGCGGGCGTTGACGATGGAGCCTGCGGGCGCGATGACCGTGATGGGACGCCCGATGCCGTCGTTGTAGAGCACGTCGTCGTTGGTCAGGGCGGTGACCAGGCAGCGGAAGGCGTAGAGGGTGGCGGACATCGTAATGGCGAGATTGGCGTTGACGCCGCCGGTGGTTTGCGGGGCCGAGCCGGTGAAGTCTACCGTGGCGTGGTCGCCGGCGATAGTGATGGCGCAGCGGACAAGGATGGGCGTGTCGGTGAAGCCGTCGTTGTCGAGGGCGTCTGAAAAGTCGAACGTTCCATTCGGGATCTGTGCCAGGGTCCCGCGCATAACGCGTTCGGCGTAGTCCTGGGTGGCCGCGGCGTAGGCAGCGACGGTGGCGTAGGTGTATTTGGCGGCGAGGGCGAGCAGGCGGGTTTCGCCTACGCGGTTGGCGGCGATTTGCGCGGTGAGGTCGCCTTCGCGCTCGTGTGGGGTGCGGACGTTGGCGAGGATGAGGGCGAGAATTTCTTGGTCGATCGTGCCGCACTTGACGAGCTTGATGGGCGGCAGGATGAGGCCTTCGGCGAAGACTTCGCGGGCGAGCGGCATGGAGCCTGGGCTCATGCCGCCGACGTCGGAGTGGTGGGCTCGGTTGGCGACGAAGAAGGACGGCTTGACCTGGCTTTCAGGCAGGAAGACGGGGGTGACGAGGGTGATGTCGGGGAGGTGGGTGCCGCCGCGGAACGGGTCGTTGAGGATGATGGTGTCGCCGGGCTGCATGTGGGGGACGTGGTCGATGGCGGCGCGGACGGACATGGGCATGGCACCGAGATGGACGGGGAGATGATCGCCCTGGGCGATGGTGCGGCCGGCGGAATCGTAAATGGCGCAGGAGTAGTCGAGGCGCTCTTTGATGTTTGGGCTGAAGCCGGTGCGGCAGAGCGTCACGCCCATCTCTTCGGCGATCGAGACGAAGATGGATTTGAAGATTTCGAATTCGATGGGGTCGAGGATGTTGGCGCTCCTTGGGAAGGCTTAACACAGATGACGCAGACGAGCACAGATCAGGTATAAGTGGCTACGAGAGTGCCGGCTGGGTCGATGTGCCATTGCCAATGCGGGGGGATGATGTTGGTGGATTGGCCGGTGAGGAGGATGGCGGGGCCCTGGGATGTGGTGCCGGGAGGGAGCTGGTCCTGATGGTAGATGGGGGTTGCGAGGGGCTGGCCGGCGAAGATGGTTTGGCGAGTTTCAATGGGAGTGGGGGTGTGGGGTTCGGGGGCGGTGTGTTGCTGGGTGAGTTGGGGTTTGTCGGTGCGGCCGGTGGCTTTTACTCTTAGCTGGACGATTTCTGTGGGGCGCTGCGGGTTGGCGTAGCCATAGAGGCGGGCGTGAGCGCGGTGGAAGGCTTGGGCGCAGTCGGGTCCGAAGGGGATGGAGATTTCGTAGGCCTGGCCGGTGTAGCGCATGTCGAGCGTGGGTTCGAGCAGCATGTCGGCGGGCAAAAACCCTTCGAGGGCGAGGGATTGCCGGGCTTCGGCGAGCAGCGGCTGGAGGCGTGTATAAAGTGCTTGCTCGGCGAGGGCAGCCGTGCGTTGGAGGATGGAGGCGCTGAAATCCTTGACGACATCGGCGAGCAGCATGCCGAGGGCGGAGAGGACGCCGGCGTGTTGCGGGATGAGGACGGTGGGGATGTCGAGCGCGGCAGCAAGCGCGCAGGCGTGCAGGCCGCCCGCGCCCCCAAAGGCGAGCAGGGCAAAGTCGCGTGGATCGTGGCCGCGCTGCACCGAGACGACGCGGATGGCGCGTTCCATGTTGGCATTGGCGATGCGCAGGATGCCTTCGGCGAGGGCTTCGACAGAGAGCGAGATTTTAGCGGCGATTTCGCCAGCGAGGCGCTGCGTACGGGCCACGTCAAGTTGCATGCGGCCGCCGAGAAAGAAGGTTGGGTCGAGCCGGCCGAGGAGCAGGTTGGCGTCGGTGACGGTGAGCTGGGCTTGGTCATAAGAGCCCTTGCCGTAGCAGGCGGGGCCGGGATCGGCGCCCGCGCTTCGCGGTCCTACACGCAGGCTGCCGCCGATGTCGAGCCAGGCGATGGAACCTCCGCCGGCACCTACGGTGTGGATGTCGAGAACGGGCAGGCGGACGGGCAGGTCGCCGACGAGGGAGTCGTTGGTGCGGGCGATTTTCTCATCGATGAGCGCAACATCTGTGGACGTCCCGCCCATGTCGAAGGTGATGATTTTTGTATGGCCGCTTGCCGCGGCCACCGCCTGCGCGCCAATGACGCCGGCGGCCGGGCCGGAGAGAATGGTCTGCACGGCGGCTTTGCTTGCCGTGTGGGCGGAGATGCTACCGCCGTTAGATTGCATGATGCGCAGGGTTGCGGGTTGCGGCAAGCCACTTTCAAGGTGGGCGAGGTAGGTGGCCATCAGCGGCATAACGTAGGCGTTGACGGCGGTGGTGGCCCAGCGCTCGTACTCGCGATACTCGGGCAGGATGCGGTGCGAGGCGGAGACTGCGAGGCCTGCGCTTTCAAGCGCCTGGGTGAGTTGCTGCTCGTGCGCGGGGTTAGCGTAGGAGTGCAGGAGGCAGACAGCTACCGAGGTAACGCCGGATTGCTGGAGGAGGGCGAGGAGGCGGGTGATTTCCGCTTCGGCAAGGGGTTCGAGGATGGTTCCGTCGTGCGCCAGGCGCTCGTGGACCCCGAAGGTGAGGGCGCGCGCGACGAGGGGTTTGGGGGCCTGGACCTGGAAGTTGTAGAGCTCGCGGCGGGTCTGGCGGGCGATGGCGAGGACATCTTCGAAGCCGGCGGTGGTGAGGAGGGCGATGCGGGCTCCTTTTCTTTCCAGAACCGCATTGGTGGCGACCGTGCTGCCATGGGTGACTTCGAGGTCCGTGACTTCAACTTTGGTGGTGGACGGGATTTGTAGCAGGGTGTCGATGCCGGCGAGGATGGCGCGGGAAGGATCGTCCGGGGTGCTGCGGAGCTTGTGAATGGTGAGGGTGCCGTCTTGGGCGAGATGGACGAAGTCAGTGAAGGTGCCGCCGGTGTCGATACCAATGCGGATTTTAGGGATGTCTGCCATGAGCTGGCTTTGAGCATAACGCGACCGGTGCGCGATGGTGTAATGCCGGGAAAAGACAAGCAAATGCAACCGCAGATCGATCCTCTTCAGGGATGACAACAAAGGGCGACAAAGGATGGATTCTAGTTCGGGTAGGTGTGGCGGATGAGCACGGTGCGGTCGAGGGCGTCCTTGTTTTCGAGCACCTTGCGGCGGAGGTCGGGGTCGATGTTGGGTTGGCGCAGCCATCGGTTGACGATGGCCTGCGCTTCGGGCGTGGATTGGCCGTCAAGGAAGGCGCTGAGCCAGGCGCCGAGAAAGAAGATTTTACGGTTGGCTTTGATCTGGGGGAGCAGGTCGAGAGATTGTTTGAGGAACGGCAGCGTGAGGGATTGCTGGTTGTAGCTGTTGAAGGGGCGGAGGGATTGGGTGAGCCAGTCTTCCTGGACTTTAGTGGATTGGTAGTCGGCGAAGTATTGGGCTTTAGTCTTGGCGGTAGGGATGGCGGCCTGGGCAGCGTAGGTGTACTTCTGGTCTTCGCCGGTGTGGTGCGCGGCTTGCTCGCTTGAGAGCAGATCGGCGGTGTGGGGTTCGCCCTGCTGGGCGAGGTGCGCGATGATATTCCAGCGGTCGAGCGGCTGGAGGGTGAGGCCGGGGATCTGGGCGTTGGGGTCTTCGAGCAGACGCTTGAGCTCGTCCAGGGCAGGCCGGGTTTCGGCGATGGAGGTGAAGGTGCGGAAGTTGACGATGCGCAGGCCGAGAGTGGGGGCGTGGAGCATGCGGTCCTCGACGACTTGTTCGGCGCGCGGCAGGAGCGCTTCCCTGCTGGCGGGGCCCAGATACTTGTGCAAAGATTCTGCCATCCGTGCGCCGAGCACCCGGCTGGAGGATTCATCCTCCTCGATCGGCAGCAGCGATAGGGTAAGTTCGGCATAGCTGCGAGGAGAGGAATGCGCAATCCTCACGTCATCCCAGAGCGCGGTGAGAAGCATCGCTCCATCAAGATGGGTCCCGCTGAGTGTGAATGGCTCTTCCGGATTGATCTTGACAACAAAACCATTGCTTACAGGATCGAGCAGAAAACGGCCATAAGCCTCATCGCTTTCGTTGGCAAAGACCCACAAAGGACATTGCTTGCCGATCATCTGCCCGTCGGAGTAGCTTGCGCCGCTCCAGTTCACGACGATACCCGAGTGCACGTGATGGTTCCGAGAGTAAACAAGGTCAACGCTGTTGGTCAGGGGCCAGGTATAGCCGTCTGGTAATACGTCATGCTGGGTAAGCGTGAGGGTTTTCAGCTTGCCGCTTGCGCATGTGAAGGACGCTTCTACCTGGGGCATGCCGCGCCGCAGGATCCAAGCATCGGCCCAGGACTGGACATTCTTGGCGCCCGCCTGCTCGAAGGCGTGAATGAGATCGGACCAAGTTGCATTGGCATAGGCATGTTCTTGAAGGTAGTGCTGCAACCCTGCCCTGAAGAGGTCGTCATCCGTATGCGAAGTCATGGCTATGCGGAAGTCAAGCTGCTTGAGAATGGCGGGGGCCTTCTGGTAGACGATGGCCCCGTAGGCGGATTTGGCGTCTTTGAGGTTGGGGATGTCCTGGAAGATGGGGGTGGTGCCCTGGGTTTCGTCGATGGCGTAGGCGAGGGGCTTGATGTCTTCGTTGAAATGCTTCCAGGGATTGGTTTCAGGCTTCAACTCGGCCATGGCTTTGTAGGCCATGTATTGCGCGAAGCCCTCCTTGAGCCAGAGGTCGTCGAACCAGCGCATGGTAACGAGATCGCCGAACCACTGGTGGGTGGTTTCGTGGAGGACGAGGATGTCGCGTTTGAAGTAGTCGGACTGCGTGGGCGTACTGCGAAAGAGGACGCCGTCTTCGTTGAGGAAGGTGGCGCCGGCGTGCTCCATGCCACCGAAGGGGAAGCCGGGGATGAGGACAAGATCGTACTTGGGGAACGGGAAGGGCTGGGCGAAGTAGTCGCTGAGCCAGGCGATGCCGCGCTGGGCGATCTGCTGGACTTCGGGGGCTTCCTGCTGGGCTTTGACGAGCTGGGACTGACGGACGTAGAGGGCGGGTTCGCCGGGGGTTTTGCCCGGGATGCGGGCGAACGGGCCGGCGGCGAAGGCGAAAAGATAGGTGGAGATGGGCTTGGTTTCGGGGAAGGCTGTGGCCCGGGCGCCGAGACTTCCTCCGGAAAAATGCTCCGTGTTCTGCGTGTTCGAGATAACGGTCCAATCGCTTGGCGCTGTGACGGTGAGCGAGAAGATGGCTTTGAGGTCGGGCTGGTCGAAGCAAGGAAAGGCCATGTCGGCGTCCATGGGGACGAAGAGGGTGTATAGATATTCGTTGCCGTCGTCCTTGTCCTCGTACCGGGTGATGGCTTTGCCGGAGGCGGCGATGTTGGCGGTGAACGCCGTGAAGAGAGTGTTGGGGCCTCTGCGGAGTACGGCGGCCGGGAGGATGAGGTGGCCGTTGACGGTCTGGGTGAGGAGTTCGTGGCCGTTGAGCTGGGCAGAGGCGAGAGTGCCGTCGCGGAAATCGATGGGCAGGTCGCCCTGACCGGTGTCGGTGAAGGTGAGGATCTCGGTGGAGGCCGTAGTTGGGGCTCTAGGGGCGAGCGTAAAGGCGAGGGTGTAGTGGAGGTCCGAGAGGCGGGCGGCGCGAGACTGGGCGAGAGCGTGGGAGATGCCGGGCTCGGGCGCGGGCTGGCTGAAGGCTGGAATGGCGGCCAAAGGCAGGGCCAGAAGCAGGGCCAGGAGCAGGGCCAGGAGCAGCTTGGCGACAAGACGGGGCATGGAGGGCGGCTCCTGAAACTAGGTGGGTAAGCCCATGCTACAGGGTTCTGGTGAGCGGAAGGTTGGATTGTGAGCTAAGAGCTTCCCGGCTTCGGGCTTACAGCTCGACGAGGCAGCCCGGGCCTGCGGGGGTCGAGGACTATTCATTTACCAGGCTATGGTCCTCTGGTATAAACTCTGGTACCTACTGGTGCCCATCGCTATGCGTTCCATTCTTGCTTCGCTGCTTGCTGCCGCTGCCCTTGGTGTCACGTCTTCGGCTTCGCTTCTGCACGCCCAGACCTGCACGGGGCTTTGCCTGCAGCAGCCCGTGTGCCCGAATGGCGGGACGACGACGCTGACCGGCACGGTCTATGCGCCGAATGGAAACGATCCGCTGCCCGACATCCTGGTGTATGTGCCAAACGCGGCGGTTGCGGCGTTTACACCCGGGGTCAGTTGCCCGGTGGTGGGCACGCCGCCTTCGGGGTCGCCGCTGGTGGGCACGACGACCAATTTCGACGGCACGTTTACGATTCCCAACATGCCGGTGGGGACGAACATTCCGCTCGTGATCCAGACCGGGCGGTGGCGGCGGCAGGTGGTCATTCCGTCGGTGCAGGCATGTACGAGCAATACGCTTACTGCAGACCTGTCGCGTTTCCCCCGCAATCAGAGCGAAGGCGACATTCCGAAGATTGCGGTTTCAACGGGCTCGGTGGATGCGGTGGAGTGTGTGCTGCGCAAGGTCGGGATTGCGGATTCCGAGTTTACCGACCCCGGCGGAAGCGGGCGGATCAACTTCTACAGCTCCACGGGCAGGTCCGGATCGGTCATCGACACGTCTACGCCTACCGCGGATGCCCTTCTATCCACCCAGGCGGCGATCAACCAGTATGACGTGCTGATGCTGCCGTGCGAGGGCGGCGAATTTATAAAGCCGGCGCAGGAACTTGCCAATGTGGTGAACTTCGCCAATGCGGGCGGGCGTATTTACTCCAGCCACTACAGCTATGTGTGGCTGTTCCAGAATCCGCCCTTCAACACAGTGGCCAACTGGGCACCCAATCAGTTGGCGCCGCCCAACGGAACCGCGACGGTGGACCAGACCTTTGCCGAGGGTGTGACGATGGCCGAGTGGCTGCAGCTGGTGGGCGCTTCAACCTCACTGGGCCAGATGCCGATTCAGACGTTGAAGCACGACTACAACGGCGTGCTGAAGCCGACGCAATCGTACCTGACGCTGAACAACGCCACCTACGGTAACCCGGGCATGCAGTTCGTATTTGATGCACCCGTCGGGCAGACGGGCGGGCAGTGTGGGCGTGTGCTGTTCAACGAGTACCACGTGGAGGCAGCGTCTTCGGGCGGCACGACCTTTCCCAAAGAATGCTCGTCTTCGACCGCGATGACGGCGCAGGAAAAGCTGCTGGAGTTCAGTCTCTTCGAGCTTACGAGCGACGGCTCGGCGGCGACGCTAACGCCGACCACGCAGGATTTCGGCACCGAGGCCGTAGGGTTCAACTCGCCGGCGCAGACGTTTACGTGGACCAACAATTCGACTTTTTCCGCAGCGGTGACGCTGCTGACGGCCAGCGGCGACTTCAAGGTGACAAGTTCGAATTGTGCGTCTGTAGCGTCGGGCGCGAGCTGCAACATCACCGTAATCTTCAACCCAACGGCAGTGGGCGCGCGAACCGGCACGCTGACGGTCGGCTCGTCCGGCACGACGCTGACTTCGAGCCTGACCGGCAGGGGGATTCCGGACCTGACCTTCTCGCTGGCTTCGCTGAGCTTCGGCAACGTGGATGTGGGGGCCGTGAGGACGCAGTCGTTTGTGGTGACCAACGGGGCTTCGGGAACGGTGCCGGTGCCCGCGTTTGCGACGACGGGCGACTACGGCGTGAGCTCCAATTGCGGCGGCGCGCTGGGTGCCGGAGCAAGCTGCACGGTCAACGTCAGCTTCAAGCCGAGTGCTACGGGGTCGCGGCCGGGAACGCTGCAGCTTGCATCGGTAAGCGCTGCGTACCCGACAACGCCGACGATGCTGAGCGGCAACGGGGTGGACTTTACCCTGGCGCTCAGCCCAACTTCGGGCTCTGCAATCGCGGGCTACGGGGTCTCGACGGTTTCGACTACAACGCCGCTGGCCGGCTTTGCCGCGGGCCTGACCATTGGCTGCAACACAACGGCACCCGCGACGACGTGCGTGATGGCCGCAAACTCATTTTCGCCCAGCGCGCCCGTCCAGGATCAGGTGACGATCACGACAGGCTCAAAGTACGTTGTGGTGGGATACGGCGGGGTTGGCGGCGGCTGGCTGTGGCTGGTAGCCGTAGGCAGCGGATGCTTGCTTTGGGTGAAGCGGAAGAACGCGGGAAGCCTGCTGCGCGGCAGCCTGGTGTTGCTTGTGCTGGCTGCGGCAGCCTTCTCGGCCACGGGTTGCAGCGGTAAGCAGCCCGCCCAGAACCCTACCTACACGCCACCCGGAACCTACTCATTTACGGTGACGGCGACGGATGGCTTCCTTGTCCACTCGGCGACATACTCGTTGACGGTCGCGGCCAAATAGGAATCCGTGGGGACGATGCGATGGCGGAGAGTGGGGGATTCGAACCCCCGGTACAGGTTTCCCCGTACAACGGTTTAGCAAACCGTCGCCTTCAGCCACTCGGCCAACTCTCCAGCATGGTGCGGATTTGTGACTCCCTGATTATACCCGACCCCGGCCCATACCCCGCAAGCTCTCTCTACGCTACCGGCTGGATCACCTGTGCGGCAAAGCGATCCATCTCTTCCGCCTGCGGGCTCGATTGCAGCAGCACGAGGTCTATCCCGACTGCGGCAAACTCCTCCAGGCGTTCACGCACCGCTTCCGGCGTGCCTACAAAGCCCGACCGCAGGCCGCGGTTTGAGACGGAGTAGTCCTCAAGCGAGATTTTCTGCTCCAGCTTCGATCCCGCAATCCATTGCTGGTAGTTCGCGTAGCCGCGCGCGGTCTGCTGGACGTCTGTGATGCGTGCCACTTCACGCGTCGCTTCGGCATCGCTGTCGCGTACGACCGCGTAGCCGGAGACGCCGAACGTCATCGGACCCAGGCCCAAGGCCTGGCGGCGTGCCCGCATGTCGGCGATCTTGAGTGCCACGATCTCCGGCGGGTCGCCATGCATCAGGTACGCGTCGCACTTGGCGGCGATGAGGTTTTTGGCCGTATCCGATTCACCCCCGGCGTAGAACGTCGGCCGGCCGTAAGGAGGCTGCGCAGCCTGCGGCATTCCGGTAAACCGCCGAACGTCTGCGGGCTTGGGCGAAAGCACGTTTTCACGCACGTCGTAAAGCTTGCCCTTGTGACTGAAGCCCTGCTCGCGCCAGCAGCCGTCGATCACGTCGAGCCACTCCGAAGTGCGCGCGTAGCGCTCCTCGTGCTCGTCGAAGGGGATGCCGTACTTGGTCGCCTCGTCGCGCCACCAGCTTGAGACCACGTTCAGGGTCAGGCGCCCGCCGCTAATTCTATCGATATTCGCGGCCTGCTTGGCCAGCAGCGCCGGATTATGAAACGTGGGCCGCACCGCGACCATCAACTCCAACCGCTCGGTAACCGCGGCCAAAGCGGCGGCGGTCGTCCAAGCATCGAGCGACGGAGCCTCGATGCCCTTGATGTCGTTCAGGTTCAACTCGGCAATGAGTGTCAGGTCGTAGCCGATCTGCTCCGCGCGTCGGGCCAGCGTACTTGTGTATTCCCAGGAAGCCTCGGGTTCATCGCCTACATTGCGCAGCCACCCGCCGAACACCGGCAGCCAGAATCCATAACGCATTAGAAGTGCACCCCGGTCGCAATCTCCCGCTTGTTGTGCATTGCCTGGGCAGCCTCTGCCTCCAGCCAGTCGACGAGCTTCGCGAAGGGGTCGAAACCTAGCACGTTCGGCCCATCTGCCACAAAGTTCGACAGCGCATTGTTGTCGTAGTAGTAGCGCTGGCCGTCGCGATCGTCGGTCATGTATTCGACGCCGCCAATCTCGATGCCGGACATCTTGAGGATCAGTTCGACATCCTCGATCGCCTCAGCAGGCGGGGTGAACGCCTCGACGGTAATTCCGCTTTTCGGTGCATCGATCGCGCACGCCGCACGGTTGAGGTCGACGCCCGAGGAAGTGCGGCAGATATCGGCCGGGCAAAGGTCGAAGGTTTCGCCCGTAATATGTACCTTAATCGCGTACAGATATTTGCCGTTCAACACTTCCACGCGCACGATATGCGCATCGCGCGCCGGAATAAACTCCTGCACCAGCGCGGTCGAGTCGAGCCCGAATACAAGCTCATCCGGATCCCCCGCAGGCAGCGCCGAAGCGGCCTGCAGTTGCGAGATGTGATCGAAGCGCTTGACCCCGGCCCCGCTTCCACCGATGTTCGGTTTGACGACCACAGGAAAGCGCAGGCCCTCGCTTGCAGCCGCGGCCTGCGACGCGCGATGGATGACGCGCGCCTTCGGGTACGGCCTGCCGATCTCTTCCATCAGCGAGAGCTGCCCTGCCTTCGACAATTCCGAGCGAAACGCCTGCACCCCGTTGATGACGCGAACGCCGCGCATTTCCAAATGCTCGAGGAACCCCCTGGTGTAGAAGATCTGGTCGCCGTGGCCGCGGTTCCAGGCGGAGGGACTCATGCGGTTGAAGACGACCGAGTACATGTCCTCCGGGTGTTCTGCGGGCGAATAGCTATGGGTTACCGCGTCAAGCTTGACGTAGGGCGTACCGCGTTTGTCGAGTTCGGCAAACAGCGGTTTGAACCAGTTGGGCTGCTCGTAGTAAATCGCTATCGGAAGCATTTCGTTCGCCATCGACGCCGCCTTTCTTACCATCCTGATTCAAGAATAACCGCAGGAGTAGATTGGATGACAACAGCCAGCCGCCGGTTTCTTGCGCGTTCTATTCTGCAGCGTTATGCGATGGATTACGCACCGCGCCTGAGCTTCGCGTCACCCGCATGGCATCGTGCCTAGCGCCTACCTGCTCCAGGAACACCTCGTCGACTAGGCTGTTATTCACGCCCAGCACAACGCCGCCATCGCGAATCGTTTCCATGTAAATCTGGCGTTCTTCAGCCGGCACATGCAGGGCGTCGAGCGTCGCGTGTCGCTCTGCTCCGGGCTGGCTTACGGCGGCGCCAAGGTCGCCTACCACCTGGATGGCTTCGTGAGGTACACCGGCCTGGTCAAGTTCAGCCAACGCTTTATTGCCCTGCGCCGTATGGGCAAACAGCAGAAGCGTTTCAGATCCTGCAGATCTCATTCCAACCTCCAAACGCAACGATGGAGGCCTGTAAGCGGCCTCCATCGAGGAGCATTCCGTTGACCTTAACCTACTTACACATCGCCGCGGAGGTCTGTGCGAATGTCGCGTTCATCTGCTTGCAAGTGTTCGCAAGGGCAACTTTATCCGAGATATTGGCCCAGCTCGCCCGCGCTGATTCCATCTGCTGCTTGAACGTGCCCGCGAACTGGCTGTTTGCACCCATACTCTTCACGCATGCATCGACCTTGGTGATGTACGCGTCGCACTCTGCCGGCAGATCGGCCTTGCCGACCGACGTAGTCGCCGTATCCGAATTAGCCGATTTCATCGAATCCAGGTTCTTGTCGGCGGCCTTCTCAGCGCCGCTCTTGCAACCGGAAAGTGAAAGCACGGCGCATGCCGCCACAGTCAACACGAATTTGCCTCGGAGCCTCAAATCCTTCATGATCGATCCCCTGTGTTATTTCTATGACTTACAGAGGGTAGGATGGCAGAACGGCTTTGAGGTTGTCCCGAGAGAAAGTCTATTTGCACCGTGGACGACAACCCTAGGCAAGCGGCACCGGCTTGGCCTCCGGGTTCTTCTTGTTTTCAAGAAAGCGGGCCTGGGCCTCGACCACCTTATTGCGCGCAAAGGCGGCATCGCGCCAGCCCTTGACTTCCACCCGCTTGCCTTCAAGGTCCTTATAGATGGCGAAGAAGTGCGTGATCTCCTTGAGCATGTGGGGATAAATTTCCGAAAAGTTCCAAACGTCCTTGTAACGTGGATTGCCCATGCCGACACATAATACCTTCTCGTCGCCCAGGCCCTGATCCAACATTTCCAACAGGCCGATCGGACGCACTTCCATCACGCATCCGCTAAAGCTCGGGTTGTCCACAAGCACAAGCACGTCCAGCGGGTCGCCATCATCGCCCAGCGTACTGGGGATAAACCCGTAATCTCCCGGGTAATGCACCGGCGAGTACAGGTTCCGGTCGAGCCGAAATACATGCAGGTCCTTGTCGTACTCATACTTGTTCACACCCTCTTGCGGGATTTCGATGACCACGTTGATCACTTCAGGGCTTTTCGGTCCAACCGGCAACTCCAGATAATTTGGCATAAAGTCAGGCATCTCGTCTCATTCACAAAGTGGATTTTCATTTTGCCGTTCGCGGCCGTACTTCTCTTTAGAAGCCGCACACGGAAGGACAACGGCTCGCTGTGTCAATTCCGTGCTCTCGCAAGTCTATAATCAGAACCAATGAAAGCCCATGTTTATGTCACCCTCAAGCGCACGGTGCTCGATGCGCAGGGCCAGACTGTAGCCGATGCGCTGCGCCGGATGCACTATCGCGGCGTTGCGGACGTACGCCAGGGCAAGTACTTTCTCCTAACCCTCGACGACACGCTCGACCGGCCGGCAGCCCAGGCGGAAATCGATCGCATCGCACGTGAGGTCCTGCACAACCCGGTCATCGAGGAATACACTTTTGCCCTGGAACCCTGAAACCAGGCCGTTTGCAGAATTCATGTGCAGGCAGGCTCCAATCCCCGTCCTAGTTGCACCGGCCCATCCCTCAAGCCTGCTTGTACAAACCCAGACCCTGTCGCTCGAAGGAATGTTATGACCCTCCGTACGCTCCGTCTTTCTGCTTCTGCCGCCCTGTTTGCGGCGTTTGTCAGCCTGTCCGGCCTCCAGCCCCGCGCCTGCGCCCAGGCACAGGCGACTGCCTCAAAGACCTACTCGCTCGATGTTTTTGGCGACGTGGCCTTCCTGAACCCGAAATACGGCACGACTACAGGCGAAATCGGCTACGTAGTAGGTGGCGACGTTACGCGCCACTTCCGCCTGTTGGATGTCTCGTTTGAGGCCCGCTACACCGACGCGACAGGCGTTTCCGCCGACGAATCCACCTTCGGCGGCGGCGTCAAACTCGAGCGTGCCTTTCGCCGCTTTCACCCCTATGTCGATTTCCTCGTCGAAAGCGGCAAGATCAAGTTCGATCATCCCTCCATTTTCGACCCCACCTATACCCACGACGACTCCTTCGTCTACGACATCGGCGGCGGCTTCGACTACGATCTCGTCGGCAACTTCGCCTTCAAAGCAGATATCCAGGGCCAGCGCTGGGTGATCGGCGCAGAGCGGCAACCGTTCAATCCCTACAACGTTTCCGCGGGCGTCATGTACCGCATCCCGTTCCGCGCGCTGCACCGCCGCCGCTAGAATACTCCACAAGCTCACCCTCCGCTCCCGTATGACATACGGGGCGGAACGGATCGATCCCGGAGATGCTAACACGCAGGCTTTTTGTGGGACGCCTGGCGACGAATGATTCTTGTTGCAGCAGCTGCAAACAACGGGCCGAGCGCCCGTCAGGGCAGGAGGATCAGGCACGGATGGCAAGGGGCTTGCGGAGGTCGAGCGCCGTGATGGCCATGGCGAGTGCGTTTGAAGCCGCCTGGAAGGGCGAGGAAAGATCCATGGCGGCATCGGCGGCTGCGAAGTCGCCCAGGCTCAACATGGCGTTAATCCTGGCCATTTCCGTGTGAAAGGCGATGTGCTTGCGGGAAAGGTCCTGCCAGTCCGCGGCGTCGTACGCTCTGGCTGCGGAGGGGTCGTCGAGCCAGCGGCCGATGGCACAGGTCTTGTAATCGATGATCTCCTTGCCCTGTTCCTCGGGCAGGGGTTCTCTGGTTGCGACGGCGAAGCGCAAGGTCATCCTCCAGCGCATGTGCCGTGCGACTGCCGTTTTGGCGTCCAGTAGCATACATTCTCCTCCACGGCTTATCGGCGGACAAGGAGTGGAGGGTGAGGATCAGTCGTCCGGTTCGGCGGACGGCTTCGGCGTGGACCTGCGAGCAGATCCTCGGCCGGCTTGTCGAAGGCTCGGACGCATCTTTCCGCGGTGCTGCGAGCACTGGCGGGATTGCTGCCGGTGATGATGCGGCCGGCACAAGGTGTGGGTCGAGAGACAGAGGAAGTCCCGCTCAATGAGGTTCACCGCGCAGCTCACTAACGCGCGGAACACGCGTTAGTGAGTTAACATAGGAAGGTTCATTCGGATGACCCGACCGTTGCCCACTCTCTATCCAGGATAAGATCCGGCTCACTGTTCACTTTAGAGGGGTTGTTTGGTGGACCTGATCGGGATCGAACCGATGACCTCTTCCATGCCATGGAAGCGCGCTCCCAGCTGCGCCACAGGCCCACTGACTCCTATTGTCGGTGAGTGTGGCCTTCGCGTCAACCCTGGCGCGTTTTGCGGGAACATTTGCTGGAACCCAGGTGTCTAAGTCCTTGGAGTGAGCGAGCACTCTGCCGCCGGCGGCGCACTTTCCTTGCTCGCAGACTATGCGCGGCATAGGCGTTCGCACTGCGGTTTTACAGGCGGCATGCTTTCGACGTAGGCTAGGGGACACCTGAAATGCAGGCAGGCACAACGATGGGTCATCTCGCAAGCGCAGTCGGATTGAGGACGGAGGACGCGGCACTGGTGGCCGCCCTCAAGGCCGGTTCCGACGAAGCCTTCGCGATCCTGATCGCGCAATACTCGCAGCCCCTGTACTCGCTCATCGCGCGCAGCCTGCAGGATCCCGCAGACGCCGCCGACATTACGCAGGAAGTCTTCATCAAGGTATTCCGCAACATCCGCAGCTTTCACGGCGAGGCGAGCCTGCGCACCTGGCTCTACCGCATCGCGCTGCACGAGGCCAGCAACCAGCGCCGCTGGTGGAGTCGGCATAAACGCCAGGAGTTGACGATCGACGCGCCCGCCGGCGAGACCGACGATGGCGACGACGCCATGTGCCTGAGTGCCACACTGCGCCACGCGGGCGGTTCACCCTGCGACCACGCCATGCATGGGGAGTTGAAGGCCCGGGTGGACGACGCGCTCCGGCAACTTCCTGAAGTATTTCGCACTATAGTAGTGCTGCGCGAGATGGAAGGCTTCAGCTACGAAGAGATTGGCGAGGTGCTCGAGGTTCCTGCAGGCACGGTAAAGAGCAGGCTCAAGCGCGGTCGCGCGGCGTTGAAGGAAATTCTTGTCTCTGCCGGGCTGGGCAGCGTCCTTGCAGGGGGTGCGCGTTGAACGACGAGACCGTACTCGATTGCATGGGCACGCGCGACCTGTTTTCCGGCTATCTGGATGGTGCCATTAGCGGCCGCGAAATGCAGGCCGTGGCGGCTCACCTGGCAGACTGCGAGCCTTGCGAGACCGACTTCGCGACTTTGCGCGGCATGCAGCAAACTCTCGCGATCGCCGGGCAGGTCAAGGCACCGGACGATCTTGGACTCAGGCTGCGGCTGGCCATTTCGAAGGAAACCGCGCGTCGGCAGGGCCATTTGTGGGATCCGCTCCTGGTGCAATGGACCAATCTGGTGCGGCCGATGGTGCTGCAGGTTTCGGCCGGGCTAGTGGGCGCAGTGCTTCTGGTCGGCAGCATCGCGCTGCTGATCGGCGTAGTGGCGGCTCCGCCTGAGTCCGTGCAGGCAAACGACGAGCCCCTGGGCGCGCTTACCTCGCCGCACTATTTGTACTCGGCCGTGCGCTCGCAGCCCGTGGTTACGTCCGAAGACACGACCATCGTGATCCAGGCCAAGGTGAACGCCGACGGACGCGTCTACGACTACACCGTGCTGAGCGGCCCTACCGACGACGCCACCATGGCGCAGGTGCGCGACCAGCTCATGCTTCTGGTCTACGCGCCGGCCGAGGCGTTTGGTCTGCCGGTACGCGGGCAGGTGCTCATCACGTTCTCGGGCGTGTCGGTTCGCGCCTGAGCCGGCTTGTCTGAGTCGGCTTGTCTCGGCCGGTCGGCTCTCTTATGCTGGGGTGATGACGTCGAATGCCTGACGTCACGTTTGCGGGTTCCCGAATGCGTACTTTGTTCAGCAACATAAGCACCTTGGCTGCAGGTTGTCTCGTTTCCAGTCTTCTGGCTGCCGGCGCCGCCGGGCAGAGCTCTTCCTCTTCCAGCGGAAGCACGGCCGCGCCGGCGCAGACCGGGCCGGCACTGGGCGGGCGGCGAACGGATGCCGCCAGCTCTGCCATCACGCTTGAGGCGAGCGAACCGCTGTTCGACCTGGCAGTCGCGCTCAACGCGTGCGGCTACGACGCGGACCTGGCTGCCTCGCAACCGGTTCGTGCCGAGATTCGGGCAGACCTCGCGCAGGCTGTGGCGACATCCGCCGCAGCACAAAAGGCGGAGGTCGCCGTCTGCGGCTACATGACTGAGCACGAGCTGAACGACAAGGGCCGGCAGCTCGCCCAGTATGTTTCGCTCGCCCTCTTTCTCGGTCCCGCACCGGCATTGCAGCCGCTTGCCGAAGAAACCGAAATGCCTCCCGATGCGCTCGCGGTCGTCAACATCCTGCCCTTGCTGCGGACCTTTGCCGAGACCACCCGGCTGCATACCATCTGGCTCAAGCATCGCACGGAGTACGAAGCCCTGACCGACAAGGCCCACGACCCGGTCGCCAACATGGTGCTGAGCACGAACGTGTACCTGAAGCTGCCGATCAGCAATTACGATGGGCGACGGCTGCTCATCCTCGTCGAGCCGATGCTCGCCCCCAACGCACCCAACGGACGCATTTACGGCACCGACTACGCACTGGTGACGTCGCCCGATACGACCGGTGCCATCCGCATGGCGCAGATTCGCCATCTGTACCTGCAGTATGAAATCGAGCCCCTGGTGTATGCGCGCGCGCAATCGATGGAGCGGCTGACGCCTCTGCTGAAGCCGGTAGCCGACGCGCCGCTTGATTACGAGTACAAGACCAGCGTGGTGGCGCTGGTTACGGAGTGTCTCATCCGCGCCATCGAGGCCCGCACCATGGACGTCGGTTTTGCCGCACCCGTAAAGCCCAGCGGCACCCGGGCGCGTGCGGAGTTGGCGCGCTACGACGAGGAAATGACCTCGTACGACCGGCAGGCGGAAACGGTACGGCGCAAGCAGGTCGATCTCGACATGCGCCAGGGCTGGGTGTTGACGGACTACTTCTACGCGCAGGTGCAGGCGCTTGAACATAACCCTGAATCGCTGAAAGAAAACATGGGCCAGATGGTGTACGGCATGGACGTAGGCCGGGTAAGGCACCAGGCGGAGCAGATCCAGTTCCTGCCTGTGGGCTCGGGTGAGTTTATCCGTCGTGCGGCACCCACGCCCACGGGCCTGCGCCTGGCCGAAAAGAAGATGCTCGAAGGCGACCTGACGGGCGCAAGCGAGCTGGCCGAGGCGGCCCTGAACGATCCGAAGCAGGACCATGCCGAGGCCTTGTATGTGCAGGCCCGGGTCGATCTGCTCGAAGGCGATCCCGAGACCTCCACAACCGAGTTTGCCGAGGTGGTGAAGAGTTCCGGCAACCCGCGCACGGTGGCCTGGGCGCACATCTATCTGGGCCGCCTGTACGACACCCAGGACCCGGCCGAACGCGACAAGGCAGTGACCGAATATAAGGCGGCCCTTGCCGTGCCGGGTGCGCAGCCGGACGCCAAGGCTGCCGCCGCGGCTGGAGTGAAAACGGCGTTCTCTGTGCCGAAGACGGTGCATCGTGAAGAGCAGCCGCTGGATCCGAGCGGCAAGGCGGAGAAAGAAGCGTACAAGCCGCAGTAAGTGGCCCGCAGAGCGGCGTCCGTTAGACTTGTCATGGGCGGAACTGCAATGGCGCGTCGGACGGCTGAACCGGAAGATCAACGAAGGGAGGTGAGAGACGCCGCCGGGCTGGAGCGTGTGCTCGGCCATCGCTTTCGCCAGCCAAGCCTATTGACCCTTGCCTTGACGCACCGGTCGTTTGTGTACGATTCCGGCTCAGCCGGTGTGGATGCGGCCGACCCCTCGCAGGATAACGAGCAGCTGGAATTTGTGGGGGACGCCGTGCTCGGCCTGCTTGCAGCCGAGGCGCTTTGCCAACGCTTCCCTGCCCTGCGCGAAGGCGAGCTGACGCGTCTGCGGGCTCTGGTCGTCAGCCGCAAACACCTGGGCGCGGTGGGCACCAGGCTCAAGCTCGGCCGCTGGCTGCGGCTTGGGCACACGGCCGAAAAGAACCAGGGCCGAAGCAACGCGGCGCTCTTCGCCAACGCGGTCGAAGCAGTGATCGCGGCGCTTTATCTCGACGGCGGCCTGGAGGCGGCGCGGCGCTTTGTGGAAACCGAAGTGCTGGCCGGGGCGCTGCCCGATGTGGCCGGGCCGATGGCAGCCGGAGCCCAGGCGAGCGGCCAACTGAGCGGCCAGTTCAGCGGGGCGGTCGGCGATCACAAGTCGGCCCTGCAGGAGATGCTGCAGGCTGAGGGCCTGGCGCGCCCGGAGTACGTGCTGCTCGAGGCCTCGGGTCCGGACCACCGGCGCAGCTTCCGCGTAGAAGTCCGCCTGAGCGGCAAGCCGGAGGCGCTGGCGGAGGCTCGCGGCACGACCAAGAAACAGGCCCAGCAGGAGGCAGCCAGGTTGGCGGTCGACCTGCTGCGCAGCCAGGCAGGAGGCGTACTTGGTTGAAGGTGCCGCGCCTCCGGAAGTCGGGACGGGCCCCGTCGCGCTGGGCAGCGTCGCGCCTGGCAGTGTTGCGCCTGCACGGCGGCCGCCGGCTCCGGTGCCCGTCGGCATCTTGCCCGCGGTGCAGTCGCTGCTTTGCGTCATGGTGGTGTCTCTCTTTCTGACTGCGTTTACGGTGCAGCCGATCCGAATCCCCTCGGGCAGCATGGAGCCGACGTTGCTGGTGGGCGATTTCCTGCTGCTCGACAAGGAGGCGGTGACGCCCCGCGCGGGCTGGCTGCTGCCGGCCGGAGGCGTGGCCCGGGGCGATGTGGTGGTGTTTCACGATCCCGTGGGCGAGCCTTCGGTGCACCTGGTCAAGCGGGTCGTCGGGCTGCCGGGCGACCGCCTGCACCTGCGCGACGGGGTCGTCTACCTGAACGGCAAGCCGCTGAAGGAAAGCTATGCGGTGCATCGCGGGAACAGCCGCAATGCGTTTCGCGACGACTTCCCGAATCTGCACACCATGGAAGCCGGGGTGAACGCCAATTGGTGGATCCACCTACGCGGGCTGGTCCGCGACGGCGAAATTACCGTGCCGCCAGGCGACTACTTTGTCATGGGCGACAATCGCAACGATAGCGAGGACAGCCGCTACTGGGGCTTTGTGCCGCGCAACGCCATTGTGGGGGTGCCTCTGCTAGTCTACCTTTCCGTGCGCGAGCGGGATGCCGACGTAACCAGTCCGGATGACCGGACGACAAGCGCTGCGACCCGGTGGCCGCGGCGGGACGTGTTGCGTTGGGCAAGGACCTTTCACGTTATTCGTTAGAGGAACAAGTTTGGGACTTACACTGTTTCAAGCACTGGAGACGGGTTCGAATGAGTGATGGGCAGCAGGACATAGCAGCGGAGACGGCAGTAGAGCACAAGACAGTGCCGGTGGAAGAAAAAGAGGCCGAGACGGAGACGCCGCTTGAGTCGCTGGCGTCGATCTGCACGGTGCTGGCGGTCGGCATCTTTCTGATGGGCTTCGTGTTCCAGAACTTCAAGATCCCTTCGGGCTCGATGGAAAATACGCTGCTTGTGGGCGACCACGTGTTTGTAGACCGAATTACGTTTTCGCCGCCTACGAAGTGGGCTCCGTTTGTGCATTATCGTGATGTGCAGCGCGGCGACGTGATCGTGTTTCAAAAGCCCCACCCGACTCCCCCTGATCCGCCGGATATCGTCCTGGTGAAGCGTTGCATCGGCATTGCCGGAGACCGCATCCACCTGCGGCATGGCGTGGTATACCTGAACGGCGTCGCCCAGAACGAGCCGCAGGCGCGCAAGGTGCAGGACGACAACGACCCTGAAGACGCCTACGAGCCGGCGCGTGACGACTTTCCGCAGGACGGGGTGCCGTCTGGTTCGACCGAGTTATGGACACAGGACGAACCATCGAACCTCGAGGGGGAAGATCTTGTGGTGCCGCCGGGCAAGGTGTTTGCCATGGGCGACAACCGGACCCACAGCCTGGACGGACGCTTCTGGGGCTTTGTGCCGCGCGAGAACATCCTCGGCCGGCCGCTGTTCAATTACTGGTCGTTCGATACGACTGCCGGCGCCATGGAAGAGCAGAGCGACGGCCTGGGCGCGCGCATCGGCTCATTCTTTACGACCGCGATTCACATTCCCGACAAGACCCGCTGGAAGCGTACGCTGCACCTGATCAAGTAAGTCGAGACACCGAGGGCAAGGATGCAAGAGATCGACGAGCACCGTTCTGGAACGCCGGTGGCCGAGAAGGTGCCGGAGGAGGACGGGGTCGACGCAAATGGGTTCGATCTGGACGACTGCGAGCCCAGGCCAATTCAAATGCCGACGCGGCAGCGGATGCTGACTCTCGGCGGCATACTGCTTCTGGTCGTGCTGCTGATCACGCTCCCTCCGCTGATCAATGTGAACCGCTTTCGCCGCCAGATTGCGCGCAGCGTGAGCGCCAGCCTTGGACGTCCCGTGCGGATCGATTCGGTCGCGCTCACCATGCTTCCGGTGCCCGGCTTTACCCTGCAGACGTTTGTGGTCGGAGAAGATCCGGCGTTTGGTTCCGAACCTGTGCTGCGGGCCGATTCAGTGCGGCTGACGCTGCGCTGGAGCTCGTTGTGGCGGCGGCGGGTGGAGTTTTCAAGGATCACCCTTGAAGACCCGAGCGTGAACCTGGTGCATCTGCCGGACGGGCGCTGGAACCTCGAAAGCATCCTGCTGCAGGCGGCGCGGCTGCCGGTAGCGCCCACAGGACAGAAGGGCGCTGGAGGGACGCCGCGCTTTCCGTACATCGAGGCGACGGGCGCACGCGTAAACGTGAAGCAAGGGTACGAAAAGCTTCCGCTTTCGCTGACCGACGCGCGCTTTTCGCTTTGGCTGCCTGAGCCGGAGCAGTGGCAACTGCGGCTGGAAGGGCGTCCGACGCGAACCGATGCGGCGCCGGCCGATACCGGCATGCTGGCGGTAGAAGGAACGCTGGGCAAGGCAGGCCGGGTGGAAGCCGTGCCGGTCGATCTTGAAGGCGTATGGAGCGGAGCTCCACTAGGCGCGGTGAGCCAGGTACTGATGGGCCGCGACGCCGGGCTGCGGGGCGAGATGACCCTGAGCGCAAGCGTGCACGGGCGGCTAGGCGAGAACGCGCTGACAACCCGGCTGCGCCTGCGCAACCTGCGCCGCGCGGAATTCGTGCCGGAGCGGACGCTGGATGTGGATGTGCGCTGCACGGCCGCCGCCGCCGGAGTGTTCCACCAGCTGCACGGGGTGCGCTGCGCTTGGCCGGCCTCGTCCGTGGAAAGTGGCCTGCAGCTGAATGCCGAGGTGCCGGAGGTGTTTCGCCCGGCGACGGCCACCGGGCAGGTGATCCTGAAGGACGTCCCACTGAGCGGGCTGCTGGATGGGCTGAGGGTGGCGAGCCCGCGAGTAGGCCCGTCGCTTGCCGCCAGCGGCAGACTGGCGGCGGATGTGAGTTGTTGTGCCACAGCTGCTGATGGCTCCTTTCCTGCGGGTTCCTTTGCGCTGACGGAGACGCGGGTGGCCCTGGGGAACGGGCAGCCGGTGGTGCAGGGCGAGGTGCCCGGAGCGTTCGGGGCTGCGGGTGAGTTGGTGCTTGGCCCGCTGCCGCTGGAGCTTGGCGGCGCGACCCCGGCCATCTTGTTGGTGACAGGCTCGCGCACCGGCTACCGGATGCGGCTGACCGGGCCGCTGGTACGTAGCCGCCTGCTGGCCCTGGCCGCGGCTTTGCCGCAGTTTGGCGACGGGTTGGCGGAAGCGCTGCCCGCAGGTGACGGCGAGGTGCCGGTGCGGGTGGATGTGCAGTCGGCGCGGCCCTGGGGTGGCGCGCAGACGTGGACGGCGGTGCCGGTGCCTCCGGCACCCGTGAAGCGGCGACGTGGGCGGCGATAGCGCCCCCCCCCACGCCCCTTTTGGCGCAAAATCTTCAAAGCATTGAGGTTAGGTCTGGACTTGTGGCTGTTGGTCGCGAGCAGCTGGGCTGTCGAGTCGGCAGGCTACTTTGCTTGTAGTTCTATTGTATTGGATTGAGCGGGGTGGATACGCCAACTATTTTCTAGGCCTAACTTGCCGCGAATGTAAGGTTTACGTGGCACGATCGATGCCGAAGGGCTTGACAGGAACGGAACTGCCGGGGAGGAACACGCAACGGCACGTTTTGGCAGATTGAGAACCTAGGTCTCAAAAGCGAGACCTGGGGCACCCGGTTTTGGCTGGGCGAGCTTGATTAAGGCGCGGGCGGGACTTGCTGGACTTTGAAAGTGTGGGTGGAGGTGCGGAGCTCGGGGACGGTGCCGTCATTGACCTGGACGAGCTCGGGGGTGGTTTCGAAGACGATGCGGGTGCTGGCACTGGCATGGGCGGGGATGCGCAGGCGCTGGGTGGTGGTAAGGGTGTCGGCGGCTCCGGCCGCAGCCCGGACGGTGACGGGCACCTCGGCCACCGAGTCGCCCTCGTTGCGGACTTCTACCGAGACCAGGTAGCCGGGATTGCGGCCGGGACGCGTGTCGGCGAGGGGACGCGGGTTGACCTGGACGATAGTGAGATCGGGCAGGCCGCGGTCACGGTAGATCCAGTCGGCGAAGAACCAGGCGAGATCCTTGCCGGAGGTGCGCTCGCAGATTTTCTCGAAGCCCTGGGGGTCGTCGGCGAGCTTCGGATTGGTGGAAAGGGACTGGCGAAAGGCAAGCAGGGACTCGCGGAAGGGCGCTTCGCCAACGATATCGCGCAGCTGCCATAGAACGGCGGCGGCCTTGCGGTGGAGGTAGACGTCGGACGAAGCGGAAGTCAGGGGCTGGCCGGGTTGGTTTGGGGCCTGGCTGAAGTCGGGTTCGGCGAGCGCGATGAGGACGGCGGCGTGGGTGAGCTCGGCGAGCACGGCGTCGCGGCCTTCGGAGCGCTCGAGGTAAAGCAGGCTCAGGAGCTCGGGCAGGCCCTCGTCCAGCCAGGTGTATTGCGGGGCGGCAATGCGGAACCAGGCATGGGTAAGCGGACGAATGAAGGCAGGCGCGATGAATTTGGGGTCGGCCTGGGCGGCAAGCTGGGCGCTGAGGAAGTCGTGATCCTCAAACGGCTGGCCGGGATGGTCAAGCAGAAGCAGGGGTTGGAGCGGCGCGGGACCGAGGGTCTGGACGAAGATTGGCGCGGCGAGCTCGATGGCGGCGCGGTAGGGCTCGGCCGCGGCGGGGTCGGGCGTGATGATAGAGGAAAGGCCATTTTCAGCGACGAGCGGCTGTTGGGCCGTGAGGAAAAGGCTGGGGATGCGGAAGCCGATGGATCGCTGGGGATAGTCGGCGGTGGCAATGCCGCGGGTTTCGCCGATGAGGGCGTCTTCGTCGTCGGACTGGATGGTGAGTGGCTGGAGGACGCCTGAAAGGATGACGCCATTGGGCGGGTCGCCGGCGTAGAGCACGGTGAGCCGGAGGCGCAGCTGGGTAGTCTGGTTCGCGAGGCGCTGGGCGGCGACCGCGGCGAAGAGCTTGTCGGTATCGCCAAGCAGGGCGGCGGGCGCGGCGACGGGGTACCAGAGGACGTTACCGAAGCCACGCAACCCGGTGGACGCCTGGTCGGTGGTGGGGGTGATGGCGTCCCAGTCGGTCTGGGCGGCTTGCTCGGGGGTGGCACCGAGGAGGGTGAGGCGGGCGGCGGATTGCTCGACCGTGCCGGTAAAAAAAGCGTTCAGGGTGAGGGTCTGGCCCGGCGCGAGGGGTTGGGCGGGGGTGAAGATGGCCTCCTGGGCGTAGCCGGTGTGGTCTGTATCGGTGGCGATGGGCGACTGGGTGAACGGAATGCCGGCTGTTTGCCAGTGGAGGGTGCTTGAGATCTGGAGCGGGATGCGGGTGACGGGGTGATCGCTGGTGTTGCGGAGGGTGAGGGTGGCGCGCGCTTCTTCGAGGGCCTCGGCGGGGGTGAGGTGCAGGTCGAGGGCGAGGGCGTCGATGTGGATGGCGAGGCGCTCGGCGTCGGTGATGGGGGTGGCGGGGAGGGTGTCGGGGAGTTGGGTGGGGGTTGTGGGGGCTTCGCGGAGGACTTTGCCGGGGGGTTGCTCCGGGGTTTGTTGGGCGAGAGCGGCGGTGGGTAGGAGCAGGAGCGCGAGGAGAAGCTTAGGGGTCAAGGAGTGCCTTTTGAGATTGGGTGTGGGGGGAAGCTGAGGGAGTTCTCTGTGCGAAAGTTAATCCAGTTAATCCATGATTGAAAAGGCTACATACGGTCGGGAGATAGAGACAATTTCGTCGTGAGGATGCTCATCCTGGTTCAGCCGCGCCTGCTCGCTGAGATCCCGCTGGCTGACCTCTTTGAAGGTCACGTCCACCTTAAAGTAAGGACAATCCCGGCTGATAAAGGTTCGCTGCAGCGGCGTTGAGACACCACCCTCGGTGGTAAAGACGAGCAGGAGATCGGATCGCCTCATGCCTGGTTTGACGACCGACATCCGGCTCAGAGTTTGAGCAACCCATTCTGTATGGCTGTCGGGACTGGCGGGCGAGGCAGTTGCCTGTTCAACGGGACACCCGGCAAGAGCCGTACTAGCCATCAGCGACAGAGCGTTGCGTCGATTCATCCATAAACCCCTTGGAAGATTTTGTGCGACTTGGTTTGGACGCGCAAGTCGCTAGAACGCGCTCAACAAGGCTTAGGATGGGTTTGCGGGTACAAGCGAAACGCAGGTCCTTCGACTGCGTAACGCACGAAAGGCCGTGCGTTCCTTCGCTCAGGATGACAGTGTTTTTGAGGGCTGTACGACTCTTTCACTTGGATGACGACTTTGTCGCGAGGCTGTGGGCTCCTTCGCTCAGGAGCCTAAGCCTTTGCGGGGTTTTGCTGGTTTTAAGGTTTGGGGGGAAGGGGGAAGGATGGTGCGTTGGCGCAGAGCTTCGTACATGACGACGGCGCCGGCAACCGAAACATTGAGCGACGAGACGCTGCCCTGCATGGGGATGCGGAGGAGATGGTCGCAGGTTTTTTTGACGAGATCGTGGAGGCCGGAGCCTTCGGCGCCGAGCACGAGGCAGCAGTCGGCGTTGAAGTCGAACTGGGTATAGTCGGGAGTGCCACGTTCGTCGAGGCCGATGATCCAGACGTTGGCGCGCTTCAGTTGTTCGAGCGCGCGGGTGATGTTGGTGATGCGGGCGATGGGGACGTGCTCGCTGGCCCCGGCGCTGGTTTTGGCCACGACGCCGGTGATGGGCGCGCTGCGTCGCTCGGGGAGCAGCACGCCGTCGATGCCGGCGCCGTCGGCGGAGCGGAGCAGGGCGCCGAGGTTGTGTGGGTCTTCAACGCCGTCGAGGGCGAGGAAGAAGCGGCGACCCAGTTTGGCGGGAGTGGCGAGGAGGTCTTCGAGGGTAAGGAATTTCCGCTCGCGCAAGGCGGCGACGGCTCCCTGATGGGCCTCGGTGCCGGCGGTGCGGGTAAGCTGGGCTTTGTCGGAGAGGGAGACGCGGACGCCGGCAAGTTTGCAGAGCGCGGCGAGCTGGTCCAGGCGTGGTGTGCGGTCGCGGGCGATGAGGACGTATTCGAGGCGGCGGGCACCGGAGCGGATGGCCTCTTCGACAGGGTGCAGACCGTAGAGAACTTCCATTTGCCCAGTATATTGGATGGAGCCTGCAACTTTATTTTGCAATAGACGTCTGGAGAGCTATGGGTGGTGCGATGGCGATAACGCAGACCATGACGGCAGCGGCGGCGGAAGAGACGCAGCGGGAAAACCTGGTGATTGCGCGTGGCTTGAAGCGCAACGATCCGGAGCTGCTGGATCGGTTGATCGAGCTGTATCAGCACCGGCTGCTGCGCTACCTGCTGTTTTTGACGGGCAAGCGCGAAGTCGCCGAAGACCTGTTCCAGGAGACCTGGATGCGGGTGCTGCTGCGAGGGGCGCAGTACAACGGCAAGGCGCGGTTCGACACCTGGCTTTTTACGATTGCACGCAACCTGGTGATCGATCTTTCTCGCAAGCGGCAGATGGCGAGCCTGGACGAAATGAGCGAGACGGGTGAGGATGAGCGGCCGTTTGAGGTAGCGATCGATGGGCCTTCGCCGCTCGAGCAGTTTGCCAGCCGAGAGGACCGGGCAGAGGTGGCCGAAGTGCTGCTGAAGCTGGAGCCGAATTATCGCGAAGTGCTGGTGCTGCGGTTTCATGAAGAAATGTCGCTTGAGGAGATTGCGGCGATGACGCGGGCCCCGCTTTCGACAGTGAAGAGCAGGCTCTATCGGGGCCTGGCGGCGTTGAAGCCGGAAGTGGAACTGTTGCGGCAGGCCCATGCGGCAGGTGGGAGTCTGGCACGATGAGCACCGATGCGAACGAGAAAAATGGGCTGCGGGCAGTGGCCTCGGCCGCGATGGTAAACCGAACGCACCGGGTGGTGCGGGAACGCGCAAATGCCATGCAGGCGCGCAAACGTACGATGCAGGAGCTGATTGTGCCCTTAGTGGTGAGTGCCGGCTTGCTGGCGGCGGTGGTGTTTGCCATCTGGACGGTGCTGGATGAGTACGACATTGCGCCCGTAGGTTCGCCGGATGCGAGCCAGCAGATTCTGGTGTTTTTGATGTGGTGCCTGCCAATTTCGGCGGCGGTGCTGGCCGTGGTGTTGTTTCGGCGTGCAGGAGCGGGTTCGAAGACAGATAACGAGGGCGTTCGATGAGTTTACGGGAGAAGATAGGGCGCGAGCCCGGGCCGCGGGCGGTAGACGATCTGGGGATGATTCCCTGGTGGTCTGTAGTGCTGGCGGTGGCCGTCTTTGCGGGGATGCAGTATGTGATGCATGGCGTGCTGCCGCACCACAAGCCGGAGATGCTGCCGATGCGGCTGCTGATGGGCTACTCCTGGGGCACACTGTTTGCCAGCTATGTGCTGCTGGTTGGGTATGTGAGCCGGGACGTGAAGCGGCGCAACATGTCTGCCGGGTTGTGGATGCTGATTGTGGTGCTGATGCCGGGCGGTATCGGGGCGATCGTCTACTTTTTGCTGCGGCAGCCGATGATGACGCGCTGCCCGCACTGCTCAACCGAAATTGCCGCGAGCTATCACTTCTGCCCGCAGTGCCAGTTCCAGATGGCACCGGTATGTGGACGGTGCTTTCGCGGGGTGGAGATTACGGATGTGTACTGCAAGCTGTGTGGGCACGATCTTGAGGAAGACCACTCGCCGGCGCGGTTGCGGGCGTTTCATGATTAGGGCTGTCTGGCTGTAAGCGGCGCATGGAAGGACAGAAGCAGATTCCCTTCGGGAATGATAACAAAGGGCGGGAGCGTTTCTTGATTCGTTCGCGCCGTGGTTCACTGTAGAGCATGGCGCTTCGGGTTTTGATTATCGATGACGAGGGGCTGGCGCGGCAGGAGCTGCAGTATCTGCTCGAGACCGAAGGCGATGTCGAGGTGGTAGGGACTGGCTCGAACGGGATCGAGGCGGTGGAGTTGATTCGGTCGGTGGGGCCGGATGTGGTGTTTCTGGACGTGCAGATGCCCGGGCTGGATGGCTTTGGGGTGCTGAAGCGCCTGATGGACATGAAGGTGACGCTGCCGCAGGTGGTGTTTGCGACCGCGTACGACCGCTATGCGGTGCGGGCGTTTGAGGTAAACGCGGTGGATTATCTGCTGAAGCCGTTCGATGGGGCGCGGGTGGCGCAGACGGTAGAGAAAGCGCGTGCGCGTCTGCCGGCGGCGATGGAAGAAGGCGGCACGGCGGCCAAGCTGGATGCGCTGCTGCGCCTGGTAGGCGAACAGGTGAGCGGCGGGGCGGCGCCGGTCAAGACCAATCGCGGCAAGGTGGTGGTGCGCACGCAGAACCGGCTGCTGCTGGTAGACCAGAAGGATATCTGCTTTGCGGCGATCGAGGAAGGCGCGATTTCGGTAACGACCAAGGCGGTGGAAGGGCTGGCGAACGTGCGCACGCTCGAGGAGCTGATGGAGCAGCTGGACGGAGAGACGTTCTGGCGCGCGCACCGGTCGTTTGTGGTGAATATTCAGCATATCCGGGAGGTGGTCCCGTGGTTCAAATCCAGCTACCAGCTGCGCATGGATGACCCGAAAAAGACGGAGATTCCGGTGAGCCGGAACCAGACCAAGCGGCTGCGGGAATTATTCAACTTGTGAAAAGGAGGCTGGGTATGAAAAGAGGGTTTGTAGGTTTTGCTGCTGCGCTGCTGCTGACCCCTGGAGTGAGGGCGCAGGGGGCGAAGCCTGCTGGGACAAAGGCGCGAACGGCGGAGTTCCAGGCGGCGGGCAAGGCGTTTGAGCAGGGGGAATATGCGGCGGCGCTGGCAGGCTTCAAGCAGCTGATCAAGGAAGAGCCGGGCAATGCGGTGTACAAGAAGTTTGCGTCCGAAGCTGCCTTGAATATCGGCGACGCAGGCTTTGTGCTGGAGACGCTGCCCGCCGTAGAAGCTGCCAACGGCGACGACTGGCAGGCGCGGCTGCTGCTGGCGCGGGCCTACGCGCAGACAGCCGAGGAGCCCGGGCACAGCGACAAGCGCGACGAGGAGCTTGCCGCCGTACGCAGGCTGCATGCGGCGGACGCGAACTCGACGCTGGGCAAGCTTCGCGATTTCAAGCTGGAGACGGTCAAGGAAGGCACGACGACCGTTCAGTTCTTCCCTGCGTTCGTGCCCTGGGGCCCGTACAACGTGCATCTGCTGGCACGCACGTTCGACGAGGAGAAGCAGCCCGGATTGCTGATTACGCTCGAAAGCGACGACACGGACCAGGAACTCTTCGCCAAAGAGCACCCGAAGGAAGCAGCCGCGGGCGAGCGAAGCTTTTCGCTCGACGGCTACCGGCCCGGGCCGAAGACAGCGGATGGGCAGGCGACCCAGACGCACTTCACCTACGGGTTCTTTATCGGCGAACCGGCGTACGACGCAGTGCGGGCGCAGATGCTGGCCGTGGTGGCGGGCAAGCAGAAAGCGCTGAGCAGCCGGACGGGGCCGGTGGAGTAAGCAAATCGTCGCGCTTTGCCGATAACGAGAGCAGGAGGCGAACCATGGCGCAAACGACGGAAGGTATAGCGACGAAACAGGAATTGGAGCCACGTGAACCTGTGGCCTATCCACGGTATCCGAAGCGCGTGGCTGGCGCGCGGCGGCCGGTGTGGGAGCCTGTGCAGGATGGGGCCAAGACGGAAGCGGACTCGGGCGGCTGAGGCTACTGATCACGCTGAGGCAAGAACAGGCAGAGGCAAGAGCAACCGCAGATTCCCTTCGAGAACGACAACAAGAGGCAGCGGGGCGGTTGCGCTAGAAGGTCATGGTCTGTTCGATGTGCGGCTGGAGTTCGGCTTGGGTGAGCCAGATGGGCCGGAGCTTCTTCTGGGAAAGGAGGCTTAACTGGTCGCCGGAATGGCTGGAGCCGGGCTGGGTGGATTCGCCGTAGGTGAGCAGGCCCATGGCACGGGGCGGGTTGGAGAACTCGACGGCGGCGATGAAGGTTTCGCCGTGGATGGGGGTGCGGGTGCCGTCGGCTTGGAGCGGGCTCCAGGTGATGACGCGGAAGACGCCGGTGTTGCCGAAGCCTCCGTTGCCGGGGAGATCGACTGCCCCTAGCCGGAAGCGGGAGACGTCGCCGAAGGGGCGGTCGAGGCTGCCGTAGCGGGTGATCGTCTCTTTCGCCGCGGCCTCGAGCATGGCAACGGCGGCTGTGGGACCTGCCAAACCGGTCGGAGTCTCAAGCGGATTCGAGAAGGTCCAGGGCTGGGCATAATTTCGCTGGCTGAGAAACTGCGGACCCGCGAAGAGGCTGGCCCAGGTTTCGAACAGCAGGGCTCCGGGGCTGTCGCTGTCGTCGGCGCGGTTCCACTTCTTCAAGATCGTGACCGCCTGCTGGACGAGGGGGATCGGGCTATCCTTCGCGGCGTCGAGCAGCGGGTCGAGGACGCGGTCGGCGAGCAGGACGTGGTTGGATTGTTTAGCCTCGATGAGCTCTTCGAAGGTGAACTTCGGCCTGCTTTCGAGCAGGGCGATGGATTGCTCGGCGCGCAGGGTGAGCGAATTCGTGGCGATGTAAGGCGGGTATTTGCCCGGATCGAGCGGTGGCAAGGCCGTAGTCACCCAAGGAGGGTTGTTGGAGTTGGCGACGAAGCCGGCGGGTGGGTCGAGCACACGGGGCAGGTCTTCGTACGGGTGAATGGCGGTCCAGAGATTGGCGGACGTGTCCCCGGGGACGAGGCCGGACCAATAGGCGTAATCGCCATGGGTGCGGATGGGCAGGACGCCGTTGAACTGGTAGAGGATGTGGCCGTCGCGGCCGGCGTAGAGGATGTTGAAGCTTGGGACTTGAAGACGCTGGAGCGCGGCGAGGACGGCGGGCAAGCCATGGGCGCGGTCGATGTCCCAGTACTCCTGGATACCGAAAGGGCGATCGAGGCCGGCGACACGCAGGGCGACGACCGTGCCGTCCGGGCGGGTGAACACCGGGCCGTGGAGGGACTCCCGCAAGGGAACGGTTTCTGTGGTGAAGCTGCCATCGGCCTGCTTGATGCGCAGGGTGGCGGAAGATGTGGTGAAAGGCAGGACCTTGCCGTCGTAGAGATAGCCGCCCTGGGCGAGGGTAAGTTTGTAGACGGTAGCGCCGGAGATGGCGTTGACGGTATTGGTGATGCCGTGGTTGGGCGAAAAGCAGAAGCGCAGGACCGGGAACCCGACCTGCGTGGCACCGTACATCTGGATCCCGGGCGCGGAAAGCTCGGCTTCGAAGTAGGTTTGCCAAGAGGGCGCCCAGTTGAGGTGCGGGTTCATGACCAGCATGGCGTGGCCGGAGGCGGATTTAGAGGGGGCGAGCGCCCAGCCGTTCGAGCCGGCTTCGTCCTGCGGGTCTGACGGTTGCAGCGGCGGATCGGTAAGCGTGGCGGTGGCTTCGGGGGCTCCGTAGACGCGGCTGCTGGGCGCAAGGTACTGGAATTCCATGATGCGCTCCCAGTGGGCGACCACGTCTTCGGCGCTCACAGGCAGGATAGCTCGGGCTGCAGGGGCGAGGGCTTCGGGATGCTCCCGGGCGTAGGCGTTCATGCCGGCGGCGAAGGCCTGCAGGTAGGACTTCATTTCGGGGGTTTGCTGGGCATACCACTTTTGGCCGCGCTGCCAAACGCCGTTCGCCACGGTGTAGCGATCGGCGGCGGCGTAGGCGGGGCCGTAGAACTCGGCTTCACGGCCGCGGGCTTCGGCGTAGAGCCGCAGGATAAGATTGCCGTGGGCCTGCAATTGCGCGTAGCCGAAGCCGTAGAAGAGGCCGGTCGTGTTGCGCGCGAAGATGTGCGGGGTGCCGTAAGTATCCCAGAGGATTTCGCCGTGCGGTGCGGGCTGGGCGGCGGCGTTGGCGAACAGGCCGAGCATGAGGAATAGGAGACGTTTGAGCATGCTTGCGGCCATCCTGAAAGGGGTCGTGTGGTGAATGCATTTGTGCCGGGTCTCGGACGGGAGCGAGAAGCAGATCCCTGCGGGATGACAAACAAGGAATCTCGCCAGGGCAATAGTGTATCGGCTGATGGCTGCACGGCAGCGGTATAGGCAGGGCTTATGGTGGAGGGCGATTGTGGTCTATGGGCTTTGGGTGGCGGCGCGGCCGGGTGCTATGTTCGCGGCATTCGCATGCATTTTGCAAAAGGCAGGAGTTGGCGATGAGTGTTTCGCGTTGGGCTTTGATGTGCGCGCTAGCATTGGGGGTGACGGCGACTGCCGGCGGACAAGCCAAGCCCGGGTATGGCGCGCCGGATCATCCGTCGGTGACGGTGGAAGGCAAGCCATTTACGCCGCTTTCGATTGTGACCCGGAACATGGGGTCGGAGGCGGACCAGACGACGGCATTTCCGCCGCACAGAATGATCGGCAATGTGTACTACGTGGGGACGAAGACGCTGAGCTCGTTTCTGCTGGTGACGCCGGCGGGCAACATCCTGATCGACAGTACGTATGAGCGGAACGTGCCGGTGATCCTGCACTCGGTGGAGCAGCTTGGATTCAAGTTTTCTGACGTGAAGATTCTGCTTGGCAACCATGCGCATGGCGATCACATGGAAGGCGACGCGCTGGTGAAGATGGTGACCGGGGCGCAGGTTGTGGCGATGGCGGAAGATGTGCCCGCGCTCGAGGCTATGAAGCCAGGCGGCAAGGAGCACCCGATCGACCGGACGGTGCATGACGGCGACACCGTGACGCTGGGCGGAGTGACCCTGACGGCGCACCTTGTCGCCGGGCATACGCACGGCTGCACTGCCTGGACGACGGACGTGCCCGAGGGAGGCAAGACCTACCACGTGGTGTTTGGGTGCAGTCTGCGGGCGCCTGCGGTCATTTCTCCGGCCGTGGCTGCGGAGTTCGAGCGGACGTTTGTGGTGGTGAAGACGCTGCCTTGCGACGTGATGCTGGGCGATCATGGATCGCAGTTCGGGCTGGCGGCGAAGTATGCGGAGATCAAGCCGGGTGGGCCGAATCCATACATCGACAAGGCGACCTGCCGGCGGGAGATCGACGTGGAAGAGGCGATGTTTCACGCGATTATGGCCGAACAGGCGACCAAGGCAGCGGCGCAGTGAGGGCTCTGCTGCTGGGTTTGCTGTGGTGTGCCGGGGCTTCGGCGCAGGTGTTGCAGCCAGCGGCGACCAAGGCCGGGCCGGCTCCGGCAGGGTTGGGGACGGGCGCGGCCTTTTACGTGCCGGTGACGGCGGAGACGACACGCTGGGGGTATCTGCCGGCGGCCGATGCGAAGCCGGTGCTGACGATCCCCTCGGGCGCGGTGGTGACGTTCGACACGGTGAGCCACGAGGGCATGCTCGAGGATCAGGGGCGCGACCCGGCAAAGTTCTTCGCGCGCTTCGGGGTGAGCCGCGATGCGGTGCTGAACGATGCGGAGGCGATTGCGACGTCGCCGATACCGCATGACTTTGCCAAAGACGGACCACATATCGTGGTAGGGCCGGTGGCGGTCGCGGGCGCTGAACCGGGCGATGTCCTGCAGATCGACTACCTGGCGTTTGCGCCGCGGGTGCCTTACGGCGTGGTGAGCAACCGGCATGGCAAGGGGGCGCTGCCTGGGGAGTTTCCTGAAGGCCCGGCACCCGATACAGGCGCGAGCGCGGCGCATCCGGAGGGGTATGAGAATGTCTCCACGTTCGTAAAACTAAGCGGCGGCATGGGCGAGATCGCGCAGCCGGGCGGCGGGTCGGTGCACTTTCCTGCTATGCCCTTCCTGGGCACGGTGGGGGTAACGCCGGCGGGACAGATAGCGGCCAACTCCATTCCGCCCGGGGATTTCGGGGGGAATCTAGACATCCGGTACCTGACCGCGGGCAGCACGTTGTATCTGCCGGTAGAGATAGCCGGGGCGGGGCTCTTCGTGAGCGATCCACACTTCGCGCAGGGCAATGGCGAGGTGGGGCTGACGGCGGTGGAAGGCTCGCTGCGGGCTACGATGCGGGTGACGGTGTTGAAGCATGGATCGGGCAAGCCGATGGCGGGTGGGCTGACAGGACCGTTTGCGGAGACGCCGGCGTACTGGATCTGCATCGGCCTGGACCCGGACCTGAACGAGGCGATGAAGAAGGCGGTGCGCGCCGGGGTAAGCTACCTGGCCGAGAACCACGGGATGAGCCGGGCCACGGCGCTGGCGTATCTGAGCGCGGCGGCAGACTTCGAGGTATCGCAGGTGGTCGACCGGACCAAGGGCGTACACGTACTGATCCGCAAGCGGGACTTCTTGCCGGTGCCA
Source organism: uncultured Granulicella sp. (assembly GCA_964282835.1). Lineage (GTDB taxonomy): Bacteria > Acidobacteriota > Terriglobia > Terriglobales > Acidobacteriaceae > Edaphobacter. The sequence goes on along the minus strand of OZ196157.1, from coordinate 918,604 downwards.
TAGCCGGCAAGCGCGCCGTCCGTGCGCCTGTGTAGGATTGAGAGGGCGCGGGAGTTCAGGAGTTAGTGATGAATCTGGAGCGGTCAGACAGAGTGCAGGCGATCGAGCAGAAGCTGCTGCGATTTATGGAGGAGCATGTGTATCCGAACGAGGCCGTGTACGACGCCGAGGCGGCGCGTGGCGACTGGCAGCCCTCGCGGGTGATGGAAGACCTGAAAGTAAGGGCGCGGGAGCAGGGATTGTGGAACCTGTTTATCCCGCGCGGCAATGAGATGGGAGTAGCGGGCGAGCAGGCGCTGACGCACCTGGAATACGCCACGCTGTGCGAGACAATGGGCCGCAGCCACATCGGGCCCGAGGCCTTCAACTGCTCCGCACCCGACACGGGCAACATGGAGGTGCTGGCACGCTACGGCACGGCCGAGCACAAGGAGCGCTGGCTGAAGCCGCTGCTGGCAGGCGAGATGCGCTCGTGCTTTGCGATGACTGAGCCCGAGGTTGCCTCGTCGGACGCGACCAACATTCAATCCAGCATTCGCCGCGAGGGTGACGAATATGTGATCGACGGGCGCAAGTGGTGGTCGTCGGGGGCGGGCGATCCGCGCTGCCGAATCGCCATCTTCATGGGCAAGAGCGATCCCACGGCGGCGACGCACAAGCAGCAATCGATGGTGCTGGTGCCGATGGACACGCCGGGGGTCAAGATCGTGCGCATGCTGAGCGTCTTCGGCTATGACCATGCGCCGCATGGGCACGGCGAGGTGCTGTTTGAAAACGTGCGTGTACCGGTTACGAATATTCTGCTGGGCGAAGGCCGCGGGTTCGAGATCGCGCAGGGACGGCTTGGGCCGGGGCGCATTCACCACTGCATGCGGTTGATCGGCGTGGCCGAGCGTGCGCTTGAAACCCTGTGCGCGCGGGTGAAGGCGCGGGTGGCGTTCGGCAAGCCGCTGGCCGAGCAGGGCACGATTCGCGCGGACATTGCGTTGTCGCGGATCGAAATAGAACAGGCCCGGCTGCTGACCCTGAAGGCCGCGGCCATGATGGATACGGTAGGCAACAAGGCGGCGCGGGCGGAGATCGCGATGATCAAGGTGGTAGCGCCCAACGTGGCGCTGCGTGTGCTCGACCGGGCGATCCAGGCGCATGGCGGGGCGGGGGTTTCGCAGGATACGTTTCTGGCCGCCGCCTGGGCTGGGGCGCGCACGCTGCGGCTGGCCGATGGGCCGGATGAGGTGCATCTGGAATCGATTGCGAAGGGGGAGTTGAAGCGGGGATCTTGAGGGAGGCTGGTGCGTGGGGGACGAGAGACAGAAGCAGATCCCTGCGGGATGACAAACGAGAGGGCATAGGTTGTGAAAAGGAGAGCCCTGGCGCGTCCACGCGAGAAGCAGGTCCTTCGACTACGAAACGCACGATAAAGCCGTGCGTTTCCCCGCTCAGGATGACAATTTGTTGGTTGATGCGCTTGCGGACCGGATGCGCTTACCGACCAGCTGCGCTTACCGGGAATGTGGAGAGGTCTCATAGCTCGCCGGTTTTGGCGCAGTGCCAGGAGGCTTTCATCAGGGCCTCAATGGCCGACGGCATGGCGGCGAAGCGTTGATCCTGGGTGAGGCCCTGGTGGAAGCGGAAGTAGATCTGCTGGATGATGACGGCCAGTTTGAAGCGGGCGAAGGTGAGATAGAACGGCATCGCAGAGACATCGTGGCCGGTGCGCGCAGCGTAGTGCTCGACCACCTGCGCGCGGGTGAAGCTGCCTGGTGACGCGGTGGGACCCCAGCTGCGCGCCTGCACCTCAGGCGGGTCGGTCCGGTCGACCCAGTAGGCGAGCGCAGTGCCAAGATCGGCAAGTGAATCGCCGAGCGTGCACATCTCCCAGTCGAGCAGGCCGATGATGCGGGTGAGATCGGCGGCGTCCAGGATGACGTTGTCGTACTTGTAGTCGTTGTGCAGGAGCGAGACGTAGCGGGTCTGCGGCAGGTTGGCCTGCATCCACGCGGTGATGGCGGGCAGCTGGGGGTAGTCGTGGGTTTTTGAGCCGTGGTAGCGCTCGGTCCAGCCGCGCACCTGGCGCTCGAGATAGCCTTCGGGCTTGCCCAGGTCGGCGAGGCCGGCTGCCTGGAAATCGACCTGGTGGAGACGGATGAGGTTGTCGACGAAGGCCGCGCTGAGGCCATGTGCGGTGGTCGGCGGGAACTCAATCCCTTGCGGCATGCGGGCGCGCAGGATGACCCCGTGGATGGGCCGCATGAGGTAAAAGGGCGCGCCGAGCACGTCGAGATCTTCGCAGAAATCGAGCACCTCGGGCGCGGGCGGGTATACGGCGTGCAGCCTGGAGAGCACACGGAACTCGCGCCCCATATCGTGCGCGGACTTGACTTTGCTGCCGAAGGGCGGGCGCCGCAGCACGAACTCGCGCTCGCCGAGGCGGACGGCATAGGTCAGGTTGGAGTGGCCGCTGGGATATTGCGAGACGCTGAGCTCACCGGCCTGGTCCGGAAAGCGCTGAGACAGGTAATCGGCAAGCCGGGACAGGTGGAGCTCTTCGCCGGCGCGGATGGCGGTGGGTTGGTCGAGTGGCGTGGCTTCGGGCGTGGCTTCGGGCGTGGCTTCGGGCGTGGCTTCGCTCATGGGGGCTCTTTCCAGGGTTATCGATAGGTGAGCATGGCTGGGTCGTCGAGGTGCGCGTAGGCGTTGAAGGTGCTGAGGGTGAAGCGGTTTTGCTGCTGCCGGGAAAACAGAAATTCGCTCCACGAGGCATTGCGGGACATCCAGCTTGCTTCGAGCGTGCGGGCGGTGGAAAGGTTGAGCGCGCGCTGCATCGCAATGGCGATGGGGCCGCCGGAGGTAAAGACGGCGACGCGTCCGGACTGGTGGTCCTGCATGACGCGATTTAGGCCGGCATTGACGCGGGCTGAGAAGGCCTGCCAGGTTTCGAGTTCGGAGGCGGCGACTTCGTTTCGAGCCCAGGCGGCTTGAACGAGCTCGAAGACATGCTGGAAGGTGGCGTGGCGCTCGTGAGCGCTGGTGGCCGCCTGGAAGGCCGCGTGGTGCCGGCGAACCTGCTCGTCGCGCGCAAGCAGCAGGGGCAGGCCGACGCGCATGACGCCGTCGCCGTCATACTCGGCGAACTCGGGCATGACTTCAGGCTTTGGGAAGGCAACGCCTTCGCGCCAGAAAGCCTTGGCGACTTCGGCGGCGGTATCCTTCTGGCGCTCGAGAGGGCCGGTGAGGACGCGGGCGAATGACAGGTTGCGCCCGGCCCAGATTTCGCCCAGGCGGGCTGCCTGCTGCACACCCAGCGCGGACAGCCGGTCGTAATTTTCGGCCAGGAACGAGGCCTGCCCATGGCGCGCCAGCATGAGGATGGCCATGGCTAGCCTGCCGCCTGGTTGGCGTGGGGGTAAAAACTGCCGCCGGCTCGGGCCAGGCGCTCGAGCAGAGGCGCGGGCCGCCAAAGCTCGCCGAACTCCCGCTGGAAGTCGCAGATGCGGGCGTACACCCTGGCGAGTCCAACGGAATCGGCATACCACATCGGGCCGCCGCGCCAGGCGGGAAAGCCGAAGCCGTGGACGAAGATGGTGTCGATGTCTGAAAGCCGCGGTACGAAGCCCTCTTCGACGATGCGCGCGCCCTCGTTGATGAGTGCGTAGATGCAGCGCTCGACTATCTCCTGCGGGTCAACGGCACGCTGGGTGATGCCCTGCTCGGCAGTCCATCGGCGCACCATGGGCTCGATTTCAGGATCGGGCCGGGCGCGCTTTTTCTCGTCGTACAGATACCAGCCGGCGCCAGTCTTGCGGCCGTGCCGGCCTGCCTGGGCGAGGCGGTCTTCGAGAAATGGCTTCCTGGCCCCAGGCTCGTCAAGATGCTTGTGGGCTTCGCGAATGCGCCAGCCTACGTCGAGTCCGACCATATCCATCACCAGCAGCGGGCCCAGGCCCATGCCGAAAGCGGCCAGGGTTTGATCCACCATCAGGACGCCGGCACCTTCTTCGACCAGGAACTCGGCCTGCTGGTGGTAGGGCAGAAACATGCGATTGGCCACGAAGCCCCTGCAGTTGCCGACGACCGCGCCCAGCTTGCCCAGGCGCTGCGCAAGCTGCATGCAGGTGGCCAGCACCTGGGACGAGGTGGCGCGGCCACGTACGATTTCAAGCAGGCGAATGACGTTGGGCGGCGTGAAAAAGTGGGTGCCGACGACGAACTCCGGATGCGTCACAGCAGAGGCAATCCGGTCGATATCGAGCGTCGAGGTATTGCTTGCCAGGATGGCTCCGGGGCGGCAGACGCGGTCGAGCTCGCGGAAGATGTGCTGCTTGGTGGCCATATCCTCAAAGACGGCTTCGATGACGAGATCGACGGTGGTAAAGCCTTCGTAGGTGAGGGTCGGGGTGATGCGGGTCAGGAGCGTTTCGACCGTCTCGGCGCTGATCTTTCCGTTGCGTAGCTGGTTGGCGTAAAGCGCGCGGATGGTGGCCATGCCACGGTCGAGCGCGGCCTGGTCGGTTTCCTTGAGCAGCACGCGTATGCCCGCTTCGGCAAGCGCCATCGCAATGCCCGCGCCCATAGTACCCGCGCCCACGACGGCCGCTGAGCCGAGGGGAAGGACATGCGTATCGCTAGGCACACCGGGTATCTGGCCGATGGCGCGTTCGGCGAGAAAGAGGTGGATGAGCGCCTTCGACTGATCGGCAAAGAGTGTCTGCAACAAGAGCGCCTGCTCGGCCCGGGGCGCGTCGCCAAGGGTAGCCAAGGCCTGCTCCATCGCCGGACGCAGCGCAGTCAGGACCGGCGCGCTGAAGCCTGGGGTGCGGTCTGGCTGGAGTGGATCGCGCATGCTCAGGCGGTCTGGCCGCCGTCGACGACCAGCGTGTGGCCGGTGACATAGTTGGAGGCATCGGAGGCGAGGAAGATCGCTGCCCCTTTCAGGTCCTCCGGCCCACCGAAGCGACCGGCAGGGATCGCCGCCAGAAACTTTTCGCCATGCCGCTCGATCACCTTGGCGGACATGTCGCTGGGGAACCAGCCGGGGGCGATCGCGTTGACCTGGATGTTGTGCATGCCCCATTTCCAGGCAAGATCCTTGGTGAAGGTAACGACGCCCCCCTTGCTGGACGCATAGCCGATGGCCGAAAGCTCGACGGGCGATCCGCGCAGCGCGGCCACCGAGGCGATGTTGATGATCTTGCCCCGCTTCTGCTCGATCATCACCCTGCCCGCGGCCTGCGCGAAAAGAAAGGTGCCGGTCAGGTTGGTTTCGATCACCTTGTGCCAGGCTTCGAGCGGCATATCTTCAGCAGGCGCGCCCCACGAGGTGCCGGCGTTATTGACCAGGATGTCCAGCCGGCCGAACTTGTCGACCGTGGCCTCGACGACGGCTTTGACGCTGGCAGGATCCTTGACGTCGCAGCCGAGCGCGAGCACATCCACGCCGAGCTGCCGGAGCTCGTCGGCGGCCTGGTCGCAGCGTTCCTTCTTGCGCGCGCAGAGGACGACATTGGCGCCCATTTCGGCCAGTCCTTCGGCCATTTGCCGGCCTAACCCAATGGACCCGCCGGTGATGATGGCGACGCGGCTGCGAAGATCGAAAAGCGCACTCATGGAGTTCCTTTCACGCGGCCTAAAGTGACCGCATGGTCAACACTGCGATCGCCCCGTTTATAGCACAGCCCGCTAAGAGGCTGCCACCGCGCCGCATGCCGGCCCAAATCGGCATCGCTCTCAGCGATCTTCCCGGTCTGGCAATCAGACCGGAAAGGGCGGGGAGAAGAACGGTCAAGTGCCATTGTTTTCGCGGAAGAATTTGATAAGGTCTCTGCTGTGCATGGATCTTCCGGATCGCAGGGACGAGCGCGCAGTGGTTTAGCTCAGATTTGTATGAAGCTATTCTCTTTCACAAATCCTGTTGCCCCGAAGGATGGCTTGCAGCATAATGGCGTAAAGTTCCAACCGTATGGAATGCCGGGCTCTGGGATGGTTGTAGGTACAGATTTGCTGTAACGCCAGTACCCCCTACATACTGCGACATATTTGATCGCAGCTGGTCGTCTTCGTTGCATCTGCAGTCCATTTGCCAAATTGCTGATCCTTACCGGGAAACGGAGCCTTACCGATGCGTTACGAACTCTACAACCACCTCGCGTCTTCCGCCGTGCACGCGTTCCGCATGCTGCAGGAAGTCGTCGACGATCCAACCGTGCAAAAGCTGGGCAGCAGTGCCGGCACGGAGGGCGCTCATCCGAACCTGAATGGATGCGTCGACTCACCGGAAGCTTCGACGATGATTCTTATGGCAGTGGGCAGCGTCGGTATTTACTTTGGCTCTGTCTTCTTTGCTCGCATGGCGCGCAAGCGGCAGACAGGAACCTTGACGACAGGCTTGTAGCAGTTCTCACCGGCCGGCGCGCCTCGTATTGGAGACGCTCCAGTAGCAAGCGAATGGAAGCGCCATGCTGCAAATGCATCCCGGCAAGACTCCCTGGTCGGAAACTTCGCTTGCCCAAGAGAGCCCGGTGGTGGTTTCCGGCGCAATCCCGCTTCCCTCTTCCACCAACGCTCCCGGCACTTTTCTTCCGCCTTCCATTCTCGGTGTGGCCGCCCTGGTCGCAGCCGGCAGCCTGGCTCTGGTTCCGGTATGGTCCGCTGCGTGGACCCTCTGGTCAGTTGATCCCTTGCGTTCGATCGGCGCTTTTTTTCCCCTGCTAAGCCTGCTGGGTGTGCTGGCTGCATGGCGCAAACTGGGTTGGACGACCGACGGCAATCGCTGGGGACTTGCGTTGATCCTGTTCGGCATCGCCAGCGCCAGCCTTTTCAGCGCGCCTATGCTGCTGGTCTTCTATTTCGGGCAGCGCGTCCGCATCCTGCACCCCGGCATGGCGCTGTTTGCCTACGGCGCGGGGGCTGCCCTGTGGTTCGGGGGGATGCCGCTGCTGCGCAAGGCACTCGCGCCGTTGTGCCTGCTGCTGCTGATCGACCCGGTGCCGCACTGGTTTAACAAGACATTCGACATGCCGCTGCAGATCCTTTCCGCGGGCACGGCCAGAGCTTTCGCGCACCTGATCGGGCTAAGACCGACGGGCGTGCAACTGCAGATGATGTTTACCCCGAGCTTCGGCATGTTTATCGTGCCCGGTTGCAACGGGGTGCGGGGTGCCGTCACGTTCGGCTATCTGGCCCTGATCTTCGGCTACATCCGTCATTTGCCGGCGCGGGTGCTGGCGCTGTTTACGGTGGCAGCCGTGTTTACGGGTTACGCGTTCAACCTGCTGCGGCTGTGTGTGCTGGTGCTGTTTTATCGAGCGGGCATCCGCTTTCCTGCTATCCAGCCGTATGGCACGCAGGCCGACTACGTGATCGGGGTGACACTTTTTCTCACCGCCATGGTGGGTACAGGGTTCGCCATCACAGCCTATGCGCACCGCCATGGCCTGGACCGGAGGAGCACGGTTGCAGATTCGCACGAACCTCCACGGCTGCGCTCGCCACGGCAGCGCCCTATAGGACGGCGCGCGCTCGTTCTGGCGCTGGTGGCCCTCCTGTTTTTCGTTCCGCAATCGCGTTCCATCGCTTCCAACTTCCGCGCGCCCCTGACTGCCGCCGACGCCCTGGGCGCGTATCCCCGGACCGTGGGGCCGTATCGGCTGACGCGCACCTGGGAAGAGCGCGATGGTGCGGGCGCGTTGATGTTCGTCTTCGGCGACTACCAGCGGGCGGGAACGGGCGAGCACCTGGCCTTTGGCGTCTACCTTGCTTCGCAGGATCACTACGTGTTTCTGAGCAAGCTGACCCAGGGGTTCAAGCCGGAGTCGCAGGGTTCGTTCGACGCAGTGCTGGCCGACGGCAAGCCCGCGCATCTGCTGACCAGCCTGTACCGTGACGACGAGGTGCTTACCCTGGATGCCGAAGCCAGCTGCCGCGACGGTCTGTGCGAAAGCAACATTCACGGCCAGGATATGCAGGTCGGCATGCTGCACCCGCACCTTGCCGACCTGTTTGTGGCACCCGCCACGCGCCGCGTCCCCATCCTCATGCGGCAGCGCTGGCAGGCTTCGACCCCGGTGGCGCAGCCTGTGCTTGTAGAGAAGTTCGATGCCTCGGCACGCGAGTTTCTGGGCAGCCTGGATCTGAAGCCTCTGCTTGCCAAAGCCAACTAGACCGATTCTCCTTCGGTGTGGAGTGCTGTGGTTTCGGGGCTGAAGGTCCGTCTTACTAGAGCCCCAGGCACCGCGGCCACTGCGGACCATAGCCCTGAAGGCGCGACTTGTAGACAACAGGTCACTCCGCCGTCTGGCCCAGCAATTCCTTACCGATGGTACGCAGCATGCTGCCCATGGAGTCGCTTTCGGCGGTCATGGCGGCGAGCTCGAGCGGCACGAAAAAGCTGAAGGTGGTTCCCGACTTCGTCTTGCCGGCTGGAGCGGCGGTGCTGCGCAAGCGCAGTTTGCCGCCGTGCCGCTCGATAATGGAGTGCGAAAGCCAAAGCCCCAGGCCTGTTCCCTGCTGGCCCTTGGTGGTAACGAAGGGCTTGAAGATATCGCCCTGCAACGAGCCTGGAATGCCGTGCCCGACATCGCTTATCGAGACGCGCACCCCCGGTGTGCGGCTCTCATCCCAGCGCCGCGTATCGCGGATGCGGATGCGGATGACCCCACCGTCGGGCGAGGCGTCGATGGCATTAGTCACCAGGTTGCTGATCACCTGGCGCAGTTCGCCGGCAAGCGCATGCGGTCTGGTCTCGCACTGCCGCTCGAGCTGCAGGCGAATCTTCTTACGGGTCAGGCGTACCGAGTAGATATCGGCCACCTCGTCAACCAGTCCACACAGATCGACTTCCGCGGCGTTGGTGCTCTCACGATAGAACGACAGCGTCTTTTTCGAAATCTGCGCCACCCGGTCGAGTTCCTTCTGGGCGGTCACGGTGTACTCGTGCGTGGCCTGGTCGTCGCGCACGTTGCACTCGATCAGGTAGAGCAGGTTGGTCACGCTTTCGAGCGGGTTGTTGATCTCGTGCGCAATCGACGCAGCCAGGCGTCCGGTAGCGGCGAGCTTTTCGGTGCGGCGCAGCGCCTCTCCGCTCAGCTTCTGGTCGTGGACGTCCGTGCAGGTGCCGAACCAGCGATCGATGTGGCCGAACTCGTCAACCAGAGGAATGGCGCGCACCAGAAACCAGCGGTAGCTGGCGTTGGTGCCGCGCAGCCTGTACTCACTGGTGTACGGCAGGCCGCGGCGAAAACTGCGCACCCAGTCGCGCATCGCCCGCATTGCGTCGTCGGGATGCACGGCACCCAGCCAGACGCCGTTGGTCACGTCGTCCTTGGGCAGGCCGGTAAAGTCGGTCCAGCGGCGATTGAAGTGGGCGTTGCGGCCGTCCGCGTCGCTGGTCCACACGATCTGCGGAATCCCTTCGGTAATCTGTTCGAGCTCTAGGCGCGCGCGCTCGGCTTCGTGGGCTTTCTGCTCGGCCAGCTTATAGGCGACGCGCATTTCGTCGGCGTGGCGGGAGCGCGCGTCGGCCAGCGCGCGCTGGGCTTCGGTTTCGAGCTCCTGGCGCAGGATATGCTCGCGCAAGCCCCGATTTTCATCTTCCACACGCTTGCGCCGCATCTGCGACTTGGCGCGGGCCAGGATGATGGCGCGATCGCTGGCCGCCGGCAAATAGTCGTCCGCGCCCGCGCCGATGGCGGCAACGGCGTTGTTGGTGCCGGTCTGCAGATCGAGCAGCAGAAGCCGGCTGTTGCGCAGGCCGGTACGGTTTTTGAAGTCGCGGCAGAAGGCGAGCAGGGCTTCGTCGACGGGCGATGCGAACAGCAGGATGTCGGGCTGGAGCGCGGCGCATTTCTCAAGCGTGGCCTGGGCAGGCAGCAGGCTGAACGTCTCGCAGCCTTCCTCAAACAGCACCGCGCCGATGGCGTCCAGCGGGCCCGGCGACACACCGATCAAGGCCACCCGGCGGGGAAGCTGCGGCAACGAGGCCAGCGAGGTGGCGGCGGGCGTACTGGCCGAGCGCAGAATGCCTGCGAGCCTGGCCAGGATGACGGTAATATCCTCGTTCTTGCGGACGAACGTGTCCGCGCCTGCCTCCAGCGCTTCAATCTCCTCGCGGCTGTCTTCAGACGCGGTGAGCAGAAGGCAGGGCGTACGGCGGGTCATCGATTCGCCACGAACGCGCCGGATCACCGCCGCACCATGAATGCCCGGCAGCATGGAATCCACCAGGATAGCGTCGGGCTTCTGCTCAAAGGCGCAGCGTACGCCCTCTTCGCCCGTCTCGGCGAGCGTGACGGTGTAGCCGGCGGCTTCAAGCGAGCTCCGCAGCAGCTCGCGATAGGTGCGCGAGTCGTCCACCACAAGCACCCGGCCGAGGGAGCTTTGGGCGACACGGGCCTGCAACAGACGGCGCAGCGTGGGCACGAGAAGGGTGACGAGATCGGCCTTGCTGACTTCGGCATCGGGCACGAAGCCGGTGTCCGCCGCCAGGTCGGTACCGATCGAAAGCACAGGCCTGGCTTCCCCGGGGGCAGAGCGGATCGAAGCGAGCAAATCGGCCCCGCGGCCGTCGGGGAACCAGTCGTCCAGCACCACGCCGGCGATGGGATGCACGGCCAGCGCGTCGCGTGCCTCGGCCACCGTCCCGGCCATGATGGCCGCGATCGACGTAAGGCCACCCTCCAGGCAGAGCCGCTCGATCTGCATGCGGATGGTACGGCTGCTGGCGGCGATCAGAATCATGAGGCCACCTTGTGCAACGCAGGCGTGACCTGAAGCCCGGCGGCCGCCTGTAGAACGCCGGCGATCTCGACCAAAGGCACGATGCGCTCGGCCGCGCCCAGCCGTACGGCTTCGCCGGGCATGCCGAAGATGACGCTCGAAGCCTCGTCCTGGGCGAGCGTACGCAGGCCGGCCCGACGCGCGGCCAGCAGGCCGGTAGCGCCATCCTTGCCCATACCCGTGAGCAGGCAAAGCAGCGCGCGCCGTGCCGGATGGACAGCAAGGCTTTCAAACAGCACGTCGATCGACGGCTTGCAGGAGTGGCGCTCCGCCGTATCGCGCAGCCGCAGCAGGTTGCCTTCCACCACCAGGTGGCGTCCGGCCGGGGCGAGGATGACCTGCGGCTTGCCCGGCTTCGGCAGCGCCTCGCCATCGCGCGCGTAGCGTGCGGGGATGGGCGAGAGCGTGTTCAGCCACTCCGCAAATGCGAACGAGAACAGCTCTGAAATATGCAGCACGATGAGGATCGGCACCGGAAAGTCGGAGGGCAGGTTGCGCAGGATTTCAACCAGCGCCGCCGGGCCCCCGGTCGAGGCACCGAGCGCGATCAAATCGGCGCGTTCGCCCAAATCAGTAGCCGGCTCCGCTGCCTGCGAAGCAGCGATCCCCAGGCCCTGCGTACTGCGCGAAAAGGCGCGGCCCGGCTGCAGGCGCGCGCGTGGGTGCGTAATGACCTTGATGCGCGCGGCCATGCGCACGGCGGCAACGAAGCGGCTTTCCCAATCCTGCTGTTCCTTCTTGCCGGATGAGGAGGCCTCCGATCGGCCGGTGTTCACCTTGTCGAACACATCGACCGCGCCCGCGGCTAACGCGTCGTAGGTTTGGAAAAGCTCGCCGCGATTGACCGAGGCGGACACGATGAGAATGGGCGTGGGACAAAAGGCCATGATCTGCTCGGTGGCGGCCAAACCGCTCATTTCGGGCAGGATCATGTCCATGGTTACGACATCCGGGCGCAGCGCCTGGCAAAGTTCGAGCGCCTGCGAGCCGTCGATGGCCTCGCCCACGACCTCGACCCCCGAGGCCTGCAGCACGCCCACCAGATATTTGCGGATGGTAAGCGAATCCTCGACCACCAGCGCACGCAGCGGACTGGCCGGGCCGATCAAGCGTTGCCCCCTGCAGTTCGAGAGCTTGCCGTTCCAGAAAGATCGACGACAGCGCGAATGCGGTCGAGATAGATTTGCTGGTTGAACTCGCCCTTGACGATGTAGCTGAAAGCTCCGGCGGCACGGCCGCGCTCGCGCGATTCGGCAGAGTCGAGCGACGTGACCAGGATGGCGGGCGTACCCTGCAACACGCTGTCCGCGCGCGCAGTGGCGACAAACTCGAAGCCGTTCATGCCCGGCATTTCGACATCGACCAGGAAGAGGGCATACGGCTTGCTGCGGGCCATCGCCAGGCCCTGCTCGGCGGAGGTGGCAAGCTCCACCTCGTAGCCTTCCGCCTCCAGGATGCTCTGCTCGAGCATGCGCGTGGTCAGCGAGTCGTCGATCACCAGAATCGGCAGCCTGGCCCCTTCGTTTACAAAATGTGCTTCGCCAGGGCTGGGGATGGAAGAGCCACGCTTGCGGTCAAGGAAGAAGTCGAGCAACGCAGGCGGGTCCACAACGATTCTCGGCTCGCCAGCGGGGCCCATACTGGTTCCGGCCACATACTCCGGCACACCCGCAAGACGCGGCAGCGGCTCTACCAGAACATCGCTGAGGCCGACCACACTGTCTATCCCGACAGCCATCCGGCGAGAACCTGCCGCCAGCACCAGGCAGGTCGCCGACGCCCGGTGATTTGCCTGCCCCGCCCCGCCCGGAAAAGCTTCGTTCAGCCAAGCGAATGCCATTGTTTCCCGACCCACCAGCAAGGTCTGCGTACGCCCTGCCTGCTCCCTCAGATGCGGGTCCAACCTGAAGGTTTGTTCCACCGGCGCGAGTGGAATCTCAAAGCGTCTTCCACCCGCCATCACTTCCACAGCACGCACAGCAAACATGGTCTGCGGCGCAGTGATGCGAAACGTGGTGCCCCGGCCCACCGTCGATGCGATGGCAACCTTGCCGCGCACCCGGGCGGCCGCCTCGCGCACGGCATCCAGCCCGACGCCGCGGCCGGAAACCTCGTCGACCGACTGGCTGAGACTGAAGCCGGGCCGCAGCAGAAGACCCAGCAGCGTGTCCGTCGAAGCGCTCCGGGCTTCCGCTTCGCTCAGTTCGCCGCGCTCGATTGCCGCGCGCCGGATCGGCTCGAGAGCAATGCCGCGGCCGTCGTCGGTGCAAAGCAGCACCGCATCCGAGCCTTCGCGCCGCACTTCGATCCGGATGGTCGCCGCCGCCGGCTTGCCCGCTCGCCTGCGCTCCAAGGCAGACTCAACGCCGTGCGCGATAGCGTTACGCACCAGGTGCAGCAAGGCATCGCCCATCGCGTCCAGGATCGGGACTTCCACGCGTTCCGCCTCGCCCGCGGTGACGCAGCGTACCTGCTTGCCCTGGGCCGCGGCCGTGGCGCGAACGACGCGGCCGGCGTCCAGCAGCAGCACCTCCGCCGTGCTCAGGCGCAGTTGCGAGGCGAGCCGATGCATCTCGACCATCTCGCGTCCCAGCCGGTCCAGGTCGTCGCCCATCTCGCGCCGCAGCGACGCCCTTTGCACGCGGCGCATTTCCGGCGTTCCCACGCCTTCAAGCGCGTTCAACCGCTCGAGCGTGCTTGCGATGGTGCCGACCCGTACGCCGGTTTCAGCCAGGCCGTCGAGCAGCTTGCGGGCGTCACGCACGTCGACCCGCACCGTCTGCAGGCGGCGAGCGGCGGGCAATCCCGCGTCCGCCACAGGCGCCGGGACGGGCGCGGCGCTCACGGGCACAGGCGCTTCAGACGCCTTGCTGCTGCCCGCCAGTTCACCCGCCAGGCTATCGGCGAGCCCAAGCAGCGCGCGTGCCCCGGCTTCCGACGGCGCTGCCCGATACCCCGCGACGCCGTCTTCGAAATCGTGGGCCAGCGTGGCCATGGTGCGCTCGCCGACCACATGGGCCGCGCCTTTCAGCGTGTGGGCGGCGCGCAGCATGTCGGCCATCGCCGCGGCCTGGGCGTCGGCGCCGGCTTCAGGCGTAAGCGACGCGACCCCGCGCGTGAGCCGGTCGATCAGCTCCTTCGCCTCGGCTTCAAAGTACGTCCGAATCTCTCCCTGCATGGCCGTCCTGAATCCTGCAACAAAAAGTCCGTTTGTTGTCATTCCCGAAGGGAATCTGCTTCTGTTGTTGCCTTTGCCTGCTTCCCCCGACAGCAAACAGCCCTCAGGCGTTCTGTTCGTTCTGGCGGCGGATCAACCCGGCCAGACGTGCCGAAAGTTTCGCCAGCTGGGCCGCCGTCTGCGAGGCCTGGGTGGTACTCATCTCCACGTCGCGGCTTACCTGGGCCACGTTGCCGACGGCCAGATTCACCTGTTCAACAGCCGTGCTCTGCTGCTTGGTGCTCAGTTCGATTTCGCGCGCCGCCTCGGTCGCCGTCGTCACCAGGCCGCGGATGCGATCGAGCGATGCCGACACTTCGCTGAAATCGCGCGCGCCCGTATCGACGGCCTTCGAGCCCGACTCCGTCGCCATGACGGTCGTGTTGATGGCGGCGCGTACGTCGTCGACCATGCTGCGCGTCTGCCGGGCGCTGCCGCCCACGCGATCGGCCAGCTTGCGAATCTCATCGGCCACAACGCCGAAACGCCTGCCCGAATCCCCCGCGCCGGCGGCCTCGATGTTGGCATTGATCGCCAGGATGTTGGTCTGCTCGGCAAGCTCGTTGATCACGTCGACCAACCCGCCGATCTGCTGCGATTTGCGCCCCAGGTCGAGCATGTGGGTCACGATCGTATCCACCTGCGTACGCACCTTGTTCAACGAGTCCTGCGCGCGCTCGACCACTTCGTCGCTCGTGCCCGCAGCGTTCGCCGTCTCGCGGCTGAAGGAAGCGACCCGCTGCGAGCTGTCGGCGATCTGGCGGCTTGTCGTCAGCAGCTCCGTCATGGTCGTGGTGATCTCGCTCATGGCCGTCGACTGCTCGCGCGCGCCCGTGGCCTGCTCGGTGGCTGTGCTGCCAAGCTGCGCGGCCGAAGCCTGAATCTCCTGCACGGCCGTGCCGATCTGCCCGTTCAGCAACTTGCCCAGCACATATGCCATCACCGTCGCGGCCGCGACTACAAGCGCGGCGAACAGCAGCAGCCAGTTGCGGTACAGGCGCGCAGTCTCGTCCGAGGCTCTGCGCGCGCTCTCCGTCTGACGCTGCTCGTATTTCGAAAAATCGTCCACTTCCCTTTCGAGCGCGAGCCGCTGCGGCATCGCGGTCGAAACCATGTAGTTGGTCTGCTCGGCCTGCGAGACACCGCGAGCCTGCATCGACTGAATCTCACTGAGCCGCGCGTCGAAGTTGCTTGTGGCCAGCTGCACGACCGCGATGCGCTGCCGTCCGTCGGCGTCTTCCACAAGGCCCGAAAGCTCGCTTTCAAGCCTGCCGGTCGCCTCTTTTGAGTTCATCAACGAAGTCGAAAATACGGGCAGCTGCGTCAGGATCGACCCGCGGATAGCGGCGGACTGCTTGTAGATTTCCGTCTGCAGTTCCTCGGCCAGAATCAACGCATGGTTGTTCACGTTCTGGATGCGATCCTTCAGCTCAACCGTATGCACCAGCGCGTACGCGCCCAGCAACGAGGTCACCAGGGTGAGGGCGCAAAGCAGCGCAAAGCTGTAGGCGATCTTCTGCGAAAAAGTCTGGTTGTTCACTTGGTCGAGTCTCCACGTTCTACGTCGTCGGCAAGGCCGCGCCGGGGTGCGGGCGACAAAGCGTTTCCGTCTGCCAGTATGGTGTGCAGCAAGGCACGGCCTTCCACAATCTCGTAGAGCTCCTGCTCGTGCTGCAGCATCCGCCGGGCATCGCCGCTGCCCGTGTTCGTACGCAAGGCGTCTCCGCCCACCCGTGCAAATTGCAGCAGACGCTCAAACGCCAGGCCCACGCGCTGGGTGCTGCCCGCATCGAGCAACGCAAACACCGGGGCCTTGCGCGAAGCCCCCTGCCGGATAGCACCGCCCTGCCGGATGCCGCCGCCGGTTGCGAGCAGCATCGCCAGATCGAACACCGGCACTACGGCGCTGCGCACCCCGGCCAGGCCCAGCAGCGCGGCGCGGCGCGAAGGCACACGCACCAGTGCCCGGTCATGCTCGATGCCGCAGATGCCATCGAGCGGCAGCGCCCACTGCTCGGAGCCGGTCGCGATCAGCACATAGTCGCGCACATCCTTGGCGGCTGCACGGGCCGGCTCTGCAAAGGCGCGGTCGAACTCCGTCCGCAGCCGTTCCGCGGAACGCATCTGGTTCGGGGAAGATACCTGGGGCTCACCGTTCATGCCGGGCCTCCAGGCTCCGCTTGTGCAGCCGGCCCGCCCTGTTCGAGGCGCGCGAGCTCGCGGACGCACACCTGGCGCAGGCCTTCGCGCGAAAAGCCTCCGCCAAACAGCTGCAGGCGGTCTGCCTCTTCGCGGTCCACGGCTTTCAAGGCCAGCCCGAACGACTCCACCGCGGCCGCACGTTCGCCGCGCCGCCGCGCCAGCAGCCCGCGATGCAGATGGGCCATCGGGAAGCTGGGATCGAGGTACGTGGCGGCGCTCATCTGCTCCACCGCCTCGTCCAGATGGCCGCCCTGCTCGCGGCAGAGGCCGAGCAGAAAGTGCGCGCCGGCATTCAGATCGTTGCCCGCAAGCAGCGCGCGGCACTCGCTTTCGGCCTCCGCATGCCGGCCCAGGTTGGTCAGCATCACGGCCCGCAGCAGCCTGACTCCCTCGGCGGTATGGCCTTCATTGCGGCCATTACTGACTCCGGCATCGAGCAGCGCCAGGGCCTCACTGAACTGCTCGCCTGCGACCATCTGCTGAAAAGTTTTTGCCGGGAGCGCCATAGCCGGCTGAGCCGCGGCTTCGTCCGCTGGCCGCGGCGCTCTCTGCCTGGTGCCTGCAGGCTTTGCGGCCGGGTCATCGACCAGACCGGCAAGCCGCTCTGACGATCGCCGAATCGACTCGAACCAGCTGGGATCGAGCTCCACGGCGGCCGGCAGAACAGCACTCGGATCGCGTTGCGACCGTGCCGCCGCGCGTGTGGTCGTTCGCGCAGCCGGCTGGCCGACCTGCGCCCCGGGCTTCAACCGGTAGAAGAACGTGCCCTGGCGATGGCAAAGCTGGAACGCGCGCGAGACGCCACGCAACGATTCTGCCGGGCCCAGGAAGAGGTATCCCTGCGGCGCCAGCCGGGCCATCAGCCGCGCCACTGCCTCGCGGATAGCCTCTTCGGAAAAGTAGATGAGCACATTGCGGCAAAAGATGACATCGTACGGAAGCTCGCCGGCAGGAGCCGCCGCCAGCAGGTTTTCGCGACGGAACTCCACCCCGTGCCGCGCCTCCGGCCGCAGGCGAAACAGCTTGCCGGCCGGCACGAAGTTGCTGCGCCGCCTCAGGTCGGAAGTCGCGCGCAGCGACCAGGCGCTGTACTCTCCCTCACGCGCGCGCACGAGCGCCGCCTCGCTCAGGTCGACCCCCGTGATGCTCACCTGCCAATCGCGCAGCTGCGGAAAACGCTCGTTCAACACGATGCGCAACGTATACGCTTCTTCGCCCGAAGCGCATCCGGCTGAGAGCAGGCGCAGCGTTTTGCGGTCGCGATTGCGTCCGATCACCTGCGGCAGGACGTCGAGCGCCAAAGCCTCAAAGTGCTCCGCCATGCGAAAGAAGTAGGTTTCCGGCACGGTCAGCAGCGGGGCCAGCGCGCTCCATTCCAGACCGTCGGGCTGCTCCAGCCGGCGCCTGTACTCTGCATAGCCTTGGACGCCCGCGGCCTCCAACCGCGCTTCCAGCAGAAGCGTCAGATCGGCCATGCGGCGCTCGTCCTGCTGGTGGCCGAAGCGGCGTTCCACGGCTGCGGCGAATTCTTCCACCTCGCCCGGCTTGATCCTGCTGCGGCCCACAGGGCTCACGCCGGCACCTCATGTCCCGCGGCCAGCGCTGACGCAAGCTGTTGCTGTGCCGCTTCGCTTAGCAGCCCGCCGGTCGCGATCACTTGCGCGAAATCATAATCGAAGCGCCCCATGCGCCGCTCCGCGCCACCCGGCAACGCAAGCGTCTGCAGCCGGTTTTCCTCAAGCGGCTGCACACCCACGACATCCTGCACCGCAAACAGCGCACAGCTCTCGCCCAGGCGGAGGGAAACGGCGCGCGCCAGGGCCTGCGGCTGCGCGTCGCCGAAGCCCAGCAGCGCGCCAAGATCGAGCACGGCCACCAGCTGGCTGCGCAGCATCGTCGTCCCCATCCAGCCTGCAACCGTGCTTTGCTCGCGCGCCAGCACGGGGGTTCGCAAGGTCTCGACAACCTGTGCGACCGGCAGCGCGCAAAGCCGGCCTTGGACGCGAACGATCAGATAGGAAGAAGCCATAGCCGCACTCCGCAGGGCCTTCAGGATACACTGCGCGGCCCTGCGCCCGGCCTTCCCGGCTGAGGGGTCCTCTACGTAGGGTTCGGCCCGTTCTTCAACGATTGCATCGCCTTCGACTTGCCCAGGCAGAATCCACGGGTTCCTGCTGCCTCGCTACTTCGCCTCGAAGATAAGAAAGTAATCCTGCCCGTCCTTTTTGGTGAAGTCGTACTTGCCCACCTTGCGGAAGCCCGCCTCCCCCATTTCCCGCTCCACCACGTCCTGGTGGACGCCATGATCGGTCCCACTGCCATTGCCGTTGCGATCGATAATGCCGATCTTTGCCCCCGGGTGCAGCGAGCCGCGCAGCTTTTGCATAAAGGGCACAGGCCGCGCAATCTCGTGGTACACCTTCAGCAGCAGCACCGCGTCCACACTCGTGGCCGGCAGCCTCGGGTCGTCGGGGGTGCCGAGCACCGCGTGAATGTTCGCGAGATTTTCCTTGTGGGCTCGCTGGTCGATATACGTGATCGCCTCCGGGTTGATGTCTTCGGCCAGCACGCTGCCGCCGGCCTGCACCCGGCGCGCCGCCCGCACGGTAAACCAGCCCGACCCGGCACCGATATCCGCCACCGTTTTGCCCGGTGCGATGCCCAGCAGCGTCATCACGCGGTCAATCTCCAGCTTCTTGTCGCGGTCGGGATACTCGAAAATGGAGAGATCGCCCGAGTACGGCGTGCTGGTCGCCCGAGGAGCCTCGCCCGCACTCTGAGCCTGAGTCTGGGTCTGAGTCGGCACCCGAGCCGCAAGCGGAGCCTTGCCACCTGCCTCCGCGCGGCACCCACAAGCCACACTCAAGGCCGCCACTACCGCAAGGCCCGCGAGTTTCTGCGAGCGCCTGGCAGCCGGCCGAGCCGCCACGGGAAAAGAACGAAACCACCGAGAAGTCATCATCCTTTCAGCATCCGCCAAAAGCCCTGCAGAGCGCAAACGCCGGACGTCGGCAGCGACAAGGACGAGTCACCCTCCTGCAACTTTTGGCTCAGACTCATTTATTGGCTGGCTGCTGGCAGTAGACTTGTACCTACGCCCAACTGCAGCAGTCCACGCGTCCAGTCGGTCGAACGCTCAACATCCTGGTCCCCTGTTTATGAAGCCCGTTCTCAAGCTTTCTGCCCGTCTCCTTTCCAGCGGTCGCCTTGCCGCTCTCTGCACCTCGCTCCCCCTCGCCGCGGCCCTGCTCAGCGGTTGCGGGGCGTCTACGTTTTCGACGGCTTCAAGCGCAGGCTCCGCCATTACGGGCAAGGTTTTCGGCGGCCAGCAGCCTATCAGCGGCGCGGTCATTTCGCTCTATGCGGCCGGCGTTTCCGCCTCCGGTCCCGGCACCGGCGCCTCCAGCCTGCTTGCGTCGCAGGTGGTTACGGATGCCTACGGCGACTTCTCGATCACCAAAGATTACATCTGCCCCTCTTCCTCCACGCAGGTCTACATCGTCGCCCGTGGCGGCGATCCAGGCATTCCCGGCTTCGCCAACAACCCGGCTTCGGTGCTGATGGCCCCGCTGGGCGACTGCGGCAACCTGTCCCCCGCAACCTCCATCACCATCAACGAGGTTACGACAGCGGCCTCGGCCTGGGCGCTCGCACAATTTGCCCCCGCCACGCTGCCTTCAGGTGCCATTTTCGGGGCCAGCAGCACCAACGCCACAGGTTTGCGCAACGCCTTCCTTGTAGCCAACAACCTGGTCAATGTCGCGACCGGTCTTCCTCTCGGGGCCGGCCTGCCGCCAGGATCCCTCATCGAAGCTTCCAAGCTCAACACGCTTGCGGACATCCTCGCGGTGTGCGTCAATTCAGACGGCCGGGTGGCCTGCGGCCACTTGTTTGCGGCCTCGAATGATGGCACCAACCCCACCAACACGCTGGACGCCGCGCTTGCCATCGTGCGCAATCCCGCAAGCAATGTCGCCGCCGTGTTCAACGCCGGCAATGCTCAGGGCCCGTTCCAGCCTACGCTGCCTTCCACCCCGAACGACTGGACCATGACCATCAGCTACGTCGGCGGAGGCCTCTACGAACCGACCGCCATCGGCATCGATTCCACCGGCTCCATCTGGGCAGCCGATTACCTGGGCGGCCATGCCTCCAAGCTGTCCGCAGCCGGTATACCTGCCTCAGCCGGCGGCTTTGCCGATCCCCGTCTCAACGAGTCCTACGGCCTGGCCATCGATCCCACCGACGCGGCCTGGATCACGGTCGAGGAAAGCCCCGGCATCAATTCCGGCTACGGCAGCATCACCAAGTTCTCTTCGAGCGGCACTCTGCTTTCGGGCAACGGCTACACCGCAGGCAATATCTACTATCCCTATTCCTTAGCTGCCGATTCGAACGGCAACATCTGGGTCGGAGACTACGGCCATCCCGGCAGCGCGGCCACGCTGCTGGCTTCTGACGGAACTGCCCTTTCCGGAGCCAATGGCTATGCGGGCCAGATTATCTTTCCCCTGGGCGTGGCGCTCGATGGCAATCACAACGCCTGGTTCGCCGCCTCGCAGGCCGCCGGAGAGGTGGCTCCCAAAGGCGGCACAAACGTCTTCAATTGCTGCCGTTCCGCGGTAGGTATCGCGCTTGATCCCGCAGCCAACGTCTGGATTGCCGATTACACGGCCAACGCTCTGGTGGAGCTCAACGCCGCCGGTGGCGTGGCGCAGACGGTCACGGGCATCGGCGGGCTCGCTCATCCGCAAGGCATCACCACCGATGCGGCAGGCCATGTCTGGGCGACCAACTATCGTCTCAATACCGTTACCGGTCTCACGGGCGGCAGCAGCGCGGCTGCCCTTTCGCCTTCTACCGGCTTCGGGGTCGATCCCGGCCTCAGCGAGCCCTTTGCGATCGCCGTCGACGCCTCCGGCAACCTGTGGGTCTCGAACCAGGATCCCAGCTACAGCTCCCTCACCGAGTTCGTCGGACTGGCCGCACCCACAAAGACGCCCCGTCTCGGCCTGCCCGTCGCTCCGTAGCTCCGGCCCAGGCACGGGGCTCCTTGTCTTCCTTGTTGTCATTCCCGCAGGGAATCTGCGGTTGTCCTGCTCTACGCCACCAATAACTCGCAAAGCCTTATTCCTGCTCGCGGCACGCCGCCTATCCCTCCGGCGCGGGTTCCCGATAAACTAGACCCAGCATGATCCTGCCCTTCGTCCGCGATCTCGTCGCCGACCTTAAATCCTCCGATTCGTTCGACCGCGCGCGCCGCCACCTGCAGGCCGGCCAGGGCCGCCGCCGCATCTCCGGACTCACGTTTACGGCGCGTGCGCTCTACCTGCCGTTCTTCGTGCAGGCCCTGCCCGAGCGTACGCCCGCGCTTATCCTGGTGGCCGACAACAAGGCCGCCGAAGCCCTGCACCAGGCCCTGGTCGCCGCCGCAGAGCTTACCGGAGCGCTGGCTCCAGCGTCGATCGTCCGCCTGCCCGCGCACGATGTGCTACCGTTTGAGAACCTCTCGCCACACCCGGAAATCCAGGAAACCCGCGCCGCCTCGCTGTGGAAGATCGCCACCGGAACAGCCCGTCTGGTCATCGCGCCGGTTGAATCGGCCTGCCTCAAGCTGTTCCGTCCGGACTTCTACGCGGCTTTAGCCTTGACGCTACGGGTGGGCGAAGAATACCTGCCCGACATGCTGCTCGAGCACCTGCTTTCGGTCGGCTACACACGCGTCGATGTCGTTGAGATGCCCGGCCAGGTGACCCTGCGCGGCGGCATCCTCGACGTATACGGCCCGGAGCAGGATCGCCCCGTCCGCATCGATTTCTTCGGCGACGAGATCGAATCCATCCGCAAGTTCGACCCCGAATCGCAGCGCTCGCAGTCGTCGCTCGACACCGCCCTGCTGCTGCCGCTGACCGAAATCCCGGTCACCGAAAAGGTGCTCGAAGCCATCAACGCCAGGCTCACCCGCAAAGGGTCGGCAGAGACTCCGGCTGGTTCCTCCTCTCCGGCCGCGTCGGAAAGGGCAGGTTCCGCCGAAGCCACCATCTTCCCCGGCTGGGAGTTCTTCGCGCCCGTCGCCGGCGCGACCAGCACCCTGCTCGACCTGCTCGGTCCGTCGACGCGGGTCTTCGTCGAAGAGCCCGCCATGATCAAGAACCAGGGCGAACGCTGGTGGAACAAGGTGGAGCAGCGCCACGACCGCTCCGGCATCGGCAATCTCATCCGTCCGGAAGACGTCTACCTCAGCCCCTGGGCGCTCGACGACCGCCTGCGCACCTTCCCGGGCGCGGAGCTCGACCAGCTCGGCGCGGTCGATATCCTCGATGCCGATCGCTCTACAGGCTCCGAAATCGAATTCGCCACGCGCCCCACCATGCGCTTCCACGGCAGCATTCCCGCGCTCATCGACGCCATCAACCAGCTCATCAGGCAGGAAGCCCGCGTGCTGCTCACTGCGCCCAACCAGGGCGAGGTCGAGCGCCTCGCCGGCCTGCTGCAGGAATACAAAATCCCCTACCGGCTAGGCTCGCGCAACATGGCCGCCGGATCAGAAACCATCTATTCGGAGTCCTCCTACCTGAGCGGTGCCACCGCCACCGCCGTCATCGTCCGCACCCCGATCGCCAACGGCGTGCAGGTGATGGAGCTTGAGAAGGCATCCGCCCGCCAGATCGTCGTCTTCGGCGCCAACGACCTCACCGACGAAGCCGACATCACCGCGCGCCCCGCAACGCGCAAGTCGAAGACTTCCGCCTTCATCTCCGACTTTCGCGACCTCGCCGTAGGCGATTACGTCGTGCACGTCGAACATGGAATAGCCCAATACTGCGGCCTCCGCACCTTCGACGAAAACAGTGACTCGCAGCTGGAAATGATGATCCTCGAGTTCGCCGATCAGGCCAAGCTCTACGTTCCGCTCACCCGGCTCGACCTCATCCAGAAGTATCGCTCGACCGAGACCGGCCCCGCTCCCGTGCTCAACAAGCTCGGCAACCAGGCCTGGCAGAAGACCAAGGCCCGCGTAAAAAAAGCCATGGCCGATATGGCCGCCGAGCTGCTGAAGCTCTACGCGCAGCGCAAGGCCGCGCAGGGCCAGGCTTTCTCGCCCGACAACAACCTGCAGCGCGAGTTCGAAGACGCCTTCGCCTTCAACCCCACCGACGACCAGCTCTCCGCCATCGTCGACATCAAGCAGGACATGGAATCGATCCAGCCCATGGACCGGCTGCTTTGCGGCGATGTGGGCTACGGCAAGACCGAGGTCGCCATGCGCGCGGCCTTCAAAGCCGTCCAGGATTCGAAACAGGTCGCCGTCCTGACGCCCACCACCGTCCTCTCCTTCCAGCATTTCGAGTCCTTCAAAAAGCGTTTCGCCAACTTCCCCGTCAAGGTGGAAATGCTTTCGCGCTTCCGCACCGCGAAGGAGAAAGCCGTCATCGTCGAAGAAGCCGAAGCCGGCAAGATCGACATCCTCATCGGCACCCACGCGATCCTGGCCCAGAAGCTCAAGTTCCAGGATCTCGGACTGCTCATCGTCGACGAAGAGCAACGCTTCGGCGTGAAACATAAAGAACGCCTGAAGCAGATGCGCGCCAGCATCGATGTTCTGGCTATGTCGGCGACTCCGATCCCACGCACCCTGCACATGTCGCTCGTCGGCCTGCGCGATATGTCGGTCATCGAGACCCCGCCCAAAGACCGCATGGCCATCCAGACCATCGTCGCCAAGTTCGACGAAAAGCTGGTGCGCACGGCGATCGAGATGGAGCTCGAACGCGGCGGGCAGATCTACTTCGTGCACAATCGCGTCGAGACGATCTACGAAATGGCCGCCATGATCCGCGAGCAGGTACCCTCCGCCCGCGTGGTCGTCGGCCACGGCCAGCTGCCCGAGGCCGAGCTCGAACGCGTCATGCTCGCCTTCATGAACCATGAGTACGACGTGCTGGTCGCCACCTCCATCATCGAAAACGGACTCGACATCCCACTCGCCAACACCATCATCGTCAATCGGGCTGACCGCCACGGCTTATCGGAGTTGTACCAGCTTCGAGGCCGCGTGGGACGCAGCAATCGCCGCGCCTACGCCTACCTGCTTATCCCGCCCGATACCGAGCTCACCGAGATCGCCCGCCGGCGCCTCGCCGCCCTCAAGGAGTTTTCCGACCTCGGTGCCGGCTTCAAGATCGCCGCACTCGACCTCGAGCTGCGCGGCGCCGGCAACATGCTCGGCGGCGAGCAATCGGGCCACATCGAAGCCATCGGCTTTGAGATGTACACCACCATGCTCGAAGAGGCCGTAAGCAAGATGAAGGGCGACGGCGACAAACCCGCGCACGCCACCACCGTCCTCAACCTGGGCATCTCCGTCCGCATCGATTCCGACTACATCGCCGAAGAAAACCAGCGTCTGCGCATGTACAAACGCATCGCCGGCGCGCTCGATCAGGCCACCATCGACGACGTCCGCTCGGAGCTCCACGACCGCTACGGCACACCACCCGAATCTGTCCTGAATCTTCTGAGCGCAGGCGAACTGCGCCTGCAGTGCGAGCGGCTCGGCATTGCCCAGCTCGATCGCAAACGCACCCAGATCGAGCTGCCCAACCCAGCCAACAAGAAAGCTCCCATCAAGCAGTTTGTCGAGATGCTCCACATCCGCTTCGCTACACCGGAAGACGCCCCGGACAACACGCTCGCCCACGCCCAGGTCGATCCCGGTAAGCTCATGCAGCTCGTAGCCCGCAACGCCAAACGAGGCGCCCAGTTTACCCCGCAGGGCATCTTTCGCTGGCCGCTCACCAGCGCCAAAGCCGAAGAAGTCCTGGCCGAAACCCGCACCCTGCTCGACGCGCTCAGCTGAGGATTCCGATCGTCCAGACCGGCGTGGGCAAGTGTAAAGTTTGAAGATGCGTTCGTCCCCAGGCTCCTCCGAGGTACTCTCTACTCTCCGCCTCTTCTTCTTCATCCTCCTGGCGCTCTTCCTCCTGGAGTGGATGGTCGCCCTTCTCGCCGGCCAACTCCTCCATCTGCCTTACCCCTATAACAGTCCCCTCTACCTTCCCTCCGTACGCCTCACGGATTGGACAGACTACCTCACCCGCGCCGGCCACATCGGCGAGCCGCACTTCCTGCTGCGTATGGGGCCCGGCCTCGGTCTTCCTTTCGCCTACCCGCTTCCCTGCTTATACCTTTTCGTACTCTTCGTACGCTTGTTCGCCCATCCCACGGCGGCTTATATCATCGCCGCCATCAGCATAGCCGTCGCTGTTACCGCGGCCTTCAGCTTCTACCTTCGGAAAATCGGCGCGGCACCCATTCTGCGGCTTTGCGTGTGGGCCACCGTCCTGCTTGGCTGCCCCATGGCATTTCTCATTCAGCGCGGCAATGTGGAAATCGTTCTATGGCTCTTTCTCGCGGCCGGTCTTGCCTCCTTTATTCGTGATTGGAAGTACCTCGCCGCTATCTTCTTTGCCTGCGCCGCTTCCATGAAGATCTATCCGGCAATCTTCTTCCTCCTCTTTCTCGCCCGTCGCCAGTACACTGCCTTCCTGGCTGCCTGCCTGGCCGCCGCATGCATCTTTTTCGCAGCTTACGCCGGTGCCGGCCCGTCCATCCCCGCGACTCTGCGCGACGTCTCCACCGTCAGCGGCATGTTGCACG
Source organism: uncultured Granulicella sp. (assembly GCA_964282835.1). Classification (GTDB taxonomy): domain Bacteria; phylum Acidobacteriota; class Terriglobia; order Terriglobales; family Acidobacteriaceae; genus Edaphobacter. Next base: position 892,752 of record OZ196157.1, on the reverse strand, counting down.
ACGGGCAAATCCTGCTCGCGTCCGAAGACAACCTGCGCTGGGATCACTCCCTCTTTGCCGAAGAGAAGCAGGCCGTCTACATCTTCGAGCGCGCCACTCATCGCATCGCCAAGGACGGCAACCCGTCCTTCCCCGGCTCGCTCCGCGTCTACACCCTGCTTGCGCCGCTCGCCTTTCTGGTGGTTTATCTTGTTCGCGTGCGCCGCTTGCCCCTGCTCAACCAGTTTGCCGTACTCACCATCTGTTCCGTCTTCCTGCCCTTCGTCTCTTACGAGTACACCCTCGTCCATCTCTATCTCGTCTGGGCCGTGTTCCTTGTCTTCCTCCACCAGGATGTCCTTCCAGGCAACTATCTTCTGCCCCGCAACCGCCTTCGCCTGCTCGTCTTCAGCTTCCTGATCGTCATCGCGCCCCTCGCCGTTACCACCGACTGGCACTGCTCGGGCCAGATCAAAGGCCTTGCCCTGCTTACTCTGCTCATCACTTTCATCCGCTTTCCCATGCCGAGCACCATCTTCCGCGACCGGCTTGCAGCCGCAGCCTAGAGCAAGTTCCTAAAGCATAAGCTGTTACTCGCGACTTATTGATTACTTATGTCAGCCAATTGTCTTTGTTGTCATTCCCGAAGGGAATCTGGTTTTTGTCTTTTCCTGTCGTGCTACCATCAGCAACCCGCTCAGGCTTCTGGAGCCGTATGGGTCTGGCTGGCAAAGTGAGACTTGAAGCGCAAAAAGGGTGCCTCATAAAAGCGGTAGCTCAACATGCTGAGAGCGATTGTGCAGATCAATCCGATGACGGCGGCGGCAGGATGCTGATAATGCCCAAACGGTCCCGCCAGGTGGTTGTAAATGTCGTGCGGAATATCATGAAAGACATAGAAGCCATAGCTGATCTGCCCCAACCGCCGCAACGGTGTCCACTGTGCCAGCCGCGCTAGTGGGCTCTCCGCCCGAATAAGCTCGAGGATAACTCCCGCGGCTAACAGGTCGATCGCGGTAAAGCCAAAGGTGCTGAGATTCTTATCGCCCAGCACCGAAAAAGACGTGTGATTGCGGTGAATATAGTCCGCAATCATCCACACGAAAAGTGCAACAGAAGTAACACTTAGCAAACGCCCATAGCGATGTAGCATCGCACCCGCGGGCCCACGCAGCAGCAACGCGACCAACCCTCCAAGCACAAGCGCATCCAGCCGCGTCAGCGTAAAGCGATAAAGAAACTCCGCCTGCAACAGATCCGGCGAAAGATGATGGTAGAGAAAGAGTCGGAGAAAAGGTTCCAGGACCACGATGCTTGCGCTGATGGCGATCAGCATGCGTCTGGAACGCGCAAACAGCACCACCATCGGCCACACCAGATAGAACTGCTCTTCGACACACAAGCTCCAGAAGTGACCGATGTAGGCTGCCCCGAGCAGGTGCCGGAATCTGCCTGAGAACAAAATATCTAGATGAATCATGTTCGCAGGATCGAAGAACAGAAATCGTGCCAGGTTGCCGAGGTGCAAAGGCCACAGCAGCCACTCGCGATTCCACTGCCAGCGAAAGACCGGCAAAAAAAGAAGGAGCGCAATCCATACGCCGTAATAGAGCGGAAATATTCTCAGGATGCGCCGTGCGTAGAAGTCTCGAAAGCGATGTGTTCTTTCTCGACTATCCCAAAGAATGCCTGTGATCAAAAAGCCTGAAAGTACAAAGAAGAAATCGACCCCCATCCACCCCCAGTTCCTGAAAAATGGCAGAGAGATGCCCATATAGTGCGTGGAAAAAACCATCAGAACGGCTACAGCCCGGAAACCATCCAGGGCAGGGTAATACGTCGGGCGCTGGGCAGGAAGAGTCATGAACTAGGCTCGGAGACGGGGCGACAAGAGCAGCCTGCAATGCCGTCTCGACGCATCCTGAAGAGTGTACCAGTTGCTAGGGCGCATCCATCAGTCCGTTGGCGTTCAGCTTGTTCTTGCGTTCAAATGGCTTTTCTACGAGATAGTAGAAGAAGGCAGCAACAACAAAAGTCGCTGCGATCGCAACTGGAAAGTATGCCAGACTGACTTTCAGGCCGTGAGTTACGGGTAAAACGGTTGCAAGCGACTCGAATACATCGGAGTGGAAGACGTACAGGCAGTAAGTAAGTGTTCCCATCCATTGAATCGAAAGTAGAGTCCTTCCCCGCCAACCCGGGCTTAGCACCAAGCTCCCCAAGCCTTCCGCCAGATAAATGAACGCTGCCGCAAAAAGCACGGCCAGCGCAGGAACCCGTGCCCAGAAGTCTTCCAGGTGCATATGCAGTTCTTCCCGGCCCGCTGTCAGCAGACAAATCACCCCATAGAACACCACGATTCCCGCCGCCAGCACCGTACCTATCCACTTTCTGGAGCCCGTTTCCGCGCGTCGCATCTGCGGAAGCAGGTTCAGCGAGAGCCCGCAAAGAAAGATGTCCAGGTTCGGGATCAAAGGGCTGTAGCCATAAGTACCCATACCCGCATATTTGGCAATCAGCAAGCGAAGCCCCGTGCCCACGCATAGAAGTCCCAAAGGAAACAGAAGAAAAAGATTACCAAGCCTCCGGTGAATCCAGAACAGCGCCAGCATCAGCGTTGGCACCAACAGGTAGAACTGTACCTCCGTACTGATAGACCAAAGGGCACCGACGCTGGCAACTGGAAGGTCTCCGCGAAAATCGAAAATACATATCTCAAGTAGTATCCAGGCGTTTCGCCAGAGAAAAAATGCCGGATAACGAAATACGGTAAGCAGCAACAATCCCCCGTAATAAACCGAGGCTATGCGCAAAAACCGATTGCGCAGAAAGACCTTCATTCCCGGCTCATCCAGGCTGTAGCGGCCCAGAGTAAATCCTTTTCCCATCAAATACCCGGATAGAGTAAAGAAGATCCAGACCCCGGCCCACGGGCACGAACGCAGCAGAGCCGCGACACCATGCGAGACCCCAGCGCTGGTAAATGGAACTACAGCAAAGAAATAATGCCCCATCAGAACCAAAAAGCAGGCGAACGCTCGAAGACCCAGCAAAGGATCAAATTTCTGCCGCTCCTTGGTGGCGACAGGTGTCTTCTTCGTACCTTCGCTTCGCGCCGCCGGTTCTCCGAAGTTCCAGATCGTCCGCACGAGCAGAAACGTAGGCACCAGGCGCACACCCACATAAAGCCACCAGCCATCGCTCGAAACCGCGCTGACATGGAACAGGTGACGATTGACGAACTTCACCAACAGGGGATTGGTCCAGCTCATACAAGCCAGCAGAACCGCCAACCCCGCGGCAATCCAGAATCCGCGCCCACGCACCGATTGAAGCGGGTCATGCGAGAGTTGCCGACTTTGCATTATCCATCCCTGGTGGAGTTCCAGGGTCCCATAGGCCCCGCCGTACACTCCCAAGAGGAATAATATCGCGCTCGTCTTCCATCGATCTTTCCCCATGACGATCAGCCCGGCAAGCGCGTCCGCAGCACCATCCAGTCTGCCCCATTCAACGTCTTCCGGTACACCACCGTCCATGCGCCGCTTGATATCCGGTCCACGATCAACCGGTCCAGATCGCGGTGCGCGAGCGGCTTGCCACCCCCGAACGCAAGCTCGTTCTGGGCCAGCGTATCCGGCTCCCGCTGGTAGACGATCCACTCCGGCGGCGCCATTGCCAGCGCCGCCACCAATCCCTCGATCGTCTCCCGGCTCGACGTGTCGTACCACGTCTGCACATAGCCGTGCCAGGGCGGCACAACGCAAAACCAGTTGGCATAGGGATTCGTAATCGCCAGCAACTCCGCCGGCCTGCCTTCCACCTCAACCGCCGCGCAGACATGCTCGAACAGCGCAAGCTGATCCGTCTCCACATACATCGGCCCGTAGACCGAATGCCGGTACCACGTTCTCTCGGTAAACATGGTGCGATCGTTGAAGTGCGTCCAGTAGTAGGGATGCTCGATCTTCGAAACCGTCCCGCACACCATCAGCACACAGCCCAGGGCCGCCAGCGCCGTACGCCGCCATGGCTGCGCCAACAGCGGCGCTCCGAAAAACGGCAGCAGCAGAAGGCCGAATGCAACGGGCGGATAGGTCTCAAGCATCTCGCGGCCGCCCGTCACGATACCCACCAGCAGCAGCAGCAACGGGAGCGCCGCCAGCACTTCAAGCCCATGCTCATCCCGCCGGCGCACCATCCGGAAAGCTACCCAGGCGCTGAGCCCGACCAGCGCAAACATCAGGTACACCGCAATGCCGGCGTTCGCGTAGCCGCCCCAGGCCTGCCATAACCCAAACGGCAACGCCGTAAAGAAGATGGCCGCAGCCCATAGCCAGCGCCGCTTTCCCTGCGCACGCACCATCTGCACGATCAGCCAGACAGCCGCCACGGCAAACAATCCATTCGCCACGTTCTGCCCATCGATCGCCGAAGTCGAAAGGTGATGCCAGAAGAAGGCAAAAGGCCGCTCCACGAGGTTGCCGGTGCCGCCCTTGATGGCGGTCGCCCGCACGATCGACTCCACCCACCATGCCCGCACGGAATCGCCCGTAGCCAGCACCACGGCCGTCAGCGTCGCCACAGCCGCGCCGCCGAGCACCGCCACGCCTGCAAGCCGGCCGCGCCGCATCACAAACCCAATACTCAACGCGCTCCCCAGCAGCAGAGCCGCGCCATCGTTCAGCCGGTTACTCAGCGACAAGCCCGCCAGTACGCCGAGCACGCCGCACAGCCCCAGCACCATGCCCACGCGCGTCTCCCGCGCAAGCCGAAGCAGCAGATACAGGCTGAACACCACGCAGCAGTAGCCCGTCACATGGTAGTCGTCGAAGCGAAAATACCCGGCCGTCATGGCCAGCACAAAGCTTCCGCCCAGCAGCGCGCCACGCTGCCAATCGCTCCACCGGATGCGCCCGGCGACCAGCCACAGACCCCAGCAAAACAGCCCAAGCTGCACCACCGCCAGCGCCTTCGAGCCCAGCCAGCTAAGCCCGAACATCGCCTGCGCCCAGGCCGTCAGCAGCACAAACAAGGGCTGCAGCGGCAGGTGCATGTCTGCATACAGCAACCTATGCTCGCGCCACAGCCGCGCATACCAGAACCACATCCCGTCGCCCACCGGATGAATATTCAGCGTAAGCAGCACACCCAGCACGAAACAGCTAAGCGCCGCGACACTCTGCCATCGCTTTGGAATCGGCGCCGCCATCCTTCCAGCATTTCACAACCGCGATTCCGGTACACTGGCTGCCATGCGCAACCTTTTCGCCACGCTTCTGCTCGCCCCGGCCTTGCTGCTTTCCCCTCTGCACGCTCACGCCCAGCGCGTCTCCGCCGATGGCACCCCGCAGACCTTCCACGCCCTCACCGATCAATACTTCGACCAGTTCTTCAAGTTCAATCCCTCGGGCGGCACGGCGGTTGGCTTCCACCAGTACGATACCGGCCTCGAAGACTACTCCGCCGCCTCGATCGCCGCGCAGGTTGCCTTCCTGCACAGCTATGACAAGAAGCTCGCCGCGCTCGACCCCAGCGCGCTTGACGCCTCCGAAGCTGCCGACCTGCTCGTGCTCCAGAACAACATCAAGTCGCAGCTGCTTTCGCTCGAGGTCATCCGCAACTGGGAAAAAAACCCGGACAACTATTCTTCCGGCATCACCGGCGCGGTCTTCGTCATCATGGAGCGCAACTACGCTCCACCCGACACCCGTCTGCGCGCCGTCGTCGCCCGCGAGCGCAGGATGCCCCAGGTACTCGCCGACGCCCGCAAGAACCTCAAGAACCCGCCCCACATCTTCACCGAAATCGCCCTCGAACAAATCGACGGCCTCGTCAGCTTCTTCCAGTCCGACGTCCCCGCTGCCTTTACCGACGCACACGACCCCGCCACCAAAGCCGACTTCGCCAAGTCCAACGCGGCTGTCATCCAGGCTCTCAAGGATTACGGCGCCTGGATGAAGACCGACCTGCTCCCGCGCTCGAACGGCGACTACAAGCTCGGCGCCGACACCTTCCGCAAAAAGCTTCTCTACGACGAGATGGTCGACATCCCGCTCGACCACCTGCTCGAAGTCGCCTACGCCGACCTGCACCAGAACCAGGCCGAGTTCGCCCGCGTCGCCAAGGAGATCGACCCCAGCAAGACTCCGCAGGAAGTGCTCGCCGAGCTCGCCCTTATTCATCCTGCGCCCGACAAGCTGCTCGACGCCTTCCACGATCAGTTCGACTCGCTCATCGCTTTCATCCGTACGCATCACATCGTCACCATCCCAAGCGACGTGCAGCCGACGCTTGAAGAAACGCCGCCCTTCGAGCGCGCCACCACCCAGGCCTCCATGGACACGCCCGGCCCCTACGAGAACCACTCCACCAAGGCCTACTTCAACGTCACGCTACCGGAAAAAGACTGGACCCCCGAGCACGTTGCCGAGCACATGGCCGCTTTCAACGAAGGCACCATCGTCTCTACCTCCGTGCACGAGGCGTACCCGGGCCACTACATTCAGTTCCTCAACGTACCTACCATTCCATCCAAAATCCGCAAGCTTACCGGCGCAAGCTCCAACATCGAAGGCTGGGCCCACTACTGCGAGCAGATGATGCTCGACGAAGGCTACGCCGCCGCCCCAGCCAACGCCACACCCGAGCAGATCCGCACAGCAAAACTCATCCGCCTCGGCCAGCTGCAGGATGCGCTGCTGCGCGACGCCCGCTTCGTCAACTCCATCAAGCTCCACACCGGCCAGGAAACGTTCGACCAGGCGATCGATGTCTTCGTTAAAGAGGGCTATCAATCCCCCTCGATCGGCCGGATGGAAACCAAGCGCGGCACCGCGGACGCCACCTATCTTTACTACACGCTCGGCAAGCTGCAGATCCTGAAGCTCCGCGCAGACCTGAAAGCGAAGCAAGGCGCCGCCTTCAACCTCCAACAGTTCCACGACGAGTTCCTCCGCCAGGGCCCCGTCCCCAACAAGATCATCCGCAAAGCCCTCCTCCACGACGACAGCCCGACGCTGTAGGATCACGGTGTTACCATCTACGCATCGTTGCGAACGTCGAGCTTGACGAAGCTGGACGCATCGTACTGCCGAGGAATTCCGTGAAGCGCTGCATCTAAAGCCAGGAACTCACCTTGTTCTGCGCGAAGAGGACGGCACCATGATTCTCCGCCCGGCCGGGCTCTATTTGAAGAATGGCATTCCAGTTTTTGAGACTCAGCCGCTACCGCCAGATCATGTCAACTGGTTGCAGGAGAGCCGTGAAAATCGAGCTGACGAACTCTTTGACAGATCCTACAAAGATGAGTAGTACGCTGGACTTCTTCGACAGCAATGTCATAGTCGCTGCTACGATTCCGGAACATCTGCATTACAAGGCATCACGCGTAAGACTTGCAGCTATCGCAACAGAACAAGCTGCTTGCGCGGCCCATAGTCTAGCTGAGATATTCAACACGCTCACACGCCTCGCCTAAAGGATACGGCCTTCCTTCCGCTGAAGCGATGCTGGCGCTTCGCTATACAAAGCGAACCTTCAGCCTCGTGACTCTTACGGTAGAAGCGTCCTTCATTGCCATCGATAAGGCCGCGGATCAAAGCTTTGTAGGTGCCATCATCTACGATGTCCTTTTGATGGCTTGCGCGCGCAAGGTCAGCCGACAACGATCTCCACTTGGAACACAAAACACTTCCGCCGCGTAGGCCCCGACCTCGCCCCAATCATCCGCGAGCCCTGACCTCGCAGGCGACCCTCATCCCCCAAACGTCCACCCGGCAATCCCACCCTCGTCCTAGCTCCGCCCCGCTCGCTTTTGCTACTCTGAACCCACAAATCAAAGTAAGCGAGATGACTCTCCCAATGACTTCGCAGCTCTCCCAGACTCCCCAACGTATCCGCAAAGCCGTTTTCCCCGCCGCCGGCATGGGCACCCGTTTCCTGCCCGCCACCAAGGCCACCCCCAAAGAGATGCTCTGCCTCGTTGACAAGCCGCTCATCCAGTACGGCGTCGAAGAGGCTGTCGCCGCCGGCTGCACCGAAATCATCATCGTCACCTCGCGCGGCAAATCCACCATGGAAGACCATTTCGACTCGTCCCCCGAGCTCGAAGCCTCGCTCGCCGCCAAGAACAAAACCGCCCTGCTCGAAATCGCGCGTTCGGTCTCGAAGCTCGCCAAGATCACCTTCACCCGCCAGGCCGAGCCCCTCGGCCTCGGCCACGCCGTCCTCATGGCCAAAGAGATCGTCGGCAACGAGCCCTTCGCCGTCCTGCTGCCCGACGACATCGTCGACGCCGACGTCCCCTGCATGAAGCAGATGGTTGAGGCTTTCAACGAAACCCAATCGACCATCCTGGGCTCAGAGGTCGTGGTCGGCGACGCCATCTCCTCCTACGGCTGCCTCGATTGCACCCCCGACTCCAACAACCCGCGGCTGCTCGCCGTCCGCGACATGATCGAGAAGCCCAAACCCGGCACCCAGCCCTCGCAAAACGCCATCATCGGCCGCTACATCCTCACCCCGCGCATCTTTTCGCTTATCGAAAACCTCACGCCCGGCGCCGGCGGCGAGCTCCAGCTCACCGACGCCATCAAGGCTCTGCTTGCGTTTGAAAAAGTCTACGGCTTCTCCTACACCGGCAAGCGCCACGATGCCGGAGACAAGCAGGGCTTCCTGCGCGCCACCGTCGAGCTCGGCTTAAAGCACCCCGCCCTCGGCCCGGACTTCCGCCAGTGGCTCAACGAATACCGCTAATTCACTGTCGTTGTGGTCCTTTTGCTTTCGTCCCCGTAGGGGATCTGCGGATTCACTTGCTGTTGCTCTTGCAACCCAGAATTTGCCGATCTCCTACAATCCAGGCATGCGCCTATCATGGATTATCGTCGCTGCACTCAGTTGCATGCCCATAGCCGCTCAGGAGGCAGCGCCGGCATACCCAGTCATGGCCATCACCTTTGACGATTTGCCAGTTCACGGCCCGCTGCCGCCAGGTGAAACTCGTCTCCAGATCGCGCAATCCATTCTCTCAACCCTGCAGGCGAACCACATGCCGCCGGTTTACGGTTTCATCAACGCACGCCGCCTGGAACCAGCCGACCCGGCTCACGCATCGACAAACTCTGCGAGCATCACCGCCGCCAATCCGGACTACGCCTTCCTTACCGCTTGGAGAGCAGCCGGCCAGCCACTCGGCAACCACACCGCCAACCATCCGTCACTCGACGAAAGCACGGCCGCTGCGTTTGAGCAGAACATTCTGGATGACGAACTCACCTTAGCCACGCTGATGGGCGACCAGGACTGGCACTGGTTTCGCTTCCCCTACCTTCAGGAAGGCGACACCCTGGCCAAGCATCGCGAAGTCCGCGATTGGCTGACCGCCCACCATTACCAAACGGCGCAAGTCACCATGGACTTTGAGGATTACCTCTGGAATACCCCCTATGCTCGCTGCGCAGCAAATCACGACGAAGCTTCCATCCAGTCTCTGCATGCGTCTTATCTGGCTGCTGCCGGGGAATACATGAATGTATTCCGCCTTCTTTCCTACCAGATCTATGGCCGCGAGATTCCCTATGTACTCTTGTTGCACGTCGGCGCTTTCGAAGCCGTCATGCTCCCCGACCTGCTGAAGCTCTACCGTCACGCCGGGATGAAATTTGTTTCGCTCGCGGACGCTCAAGCGGATCCTGCCTACGCTCACGATACGGACATCGGCATAAAAGGAGGAGGGGGCCTTCTTGAATTGATGGCCTACAAGAACAAGATTCCGTTCCCCCCTAACTCCAAGCCATACAAGCAGCTTGCAGCTATCTGCCCGTTGCGGTAGCGAAATGAGTCGCAGCCCAGTTGGCACATCCCGCCCACCCCATGATTCAATAGCTGCACATGCGTCCAGCCCTGCTCGCTAATCTCAAGCTTCCCCTCATCGCCTCACCCATGTTCCTCGTCTCCGGCCCGGACCTCGTCATCGCCGAGTGCCTGGCCGGCATTGTAGGCACCTTTCCCGCGCTTAACGCCCGGCCCGCCGCCGAACTCGATGTATGGATCGAACGCATTCAGGCAGCCATCGCCGGCCAGCCCGGGGCCGCACCCTTCGGCGTCAACCTGATCGTGCACAAATCCAACACCCGCCAGCAGGAAGATCTCGCCGCCTGCGTCCGCCACCAGGTCCCGCTCATCATCACCTCCGTCGGCGAGCCCTCGAGCGTCGTCGCCGCCATCCACTCCTACGGCGGCCTGGTCTTCCACGACGTCATTTCCATCCGCCACGCCCAAAAGGCCATTCAGGCCGGTGTCGACGGCCTCATCCTCGTCACCGCCGGCGCCGGCGGCCACGCCGGGCTCATCAATCCCTTCGCCCTGGTCAGCGAAATGCGTGAAATGTACGACGGCCCGATCATCCTTTCCGGCTCCATCACCCGCGGCAACCACATCCGCGCCGCAGAGGTCATGGGTGCCGACTTCGGCTACATGGGCACCCGCCTCATCGCCACGCAGGAAGCCCACGCCGAGCCCGGCTACAAGCAGATGATCGTCGATTCCACCGCCGCCGACATCGTCTACAGCCCCGCCTTCACCGGCATCCACGGCAACTACCTCAAGGGCAGCATCGTCGCCAGCGGCCTCGACCCCGACAACATCGTCGGCGGCAAGCAAAACCCCGACACCACCTTCGACACCAAGGCCAAATCCGATTCCAAAGCCTGGCGCGACATCTGGGGCGCCGGCCAGGGCGTCGGCTCCATCCACGACATCCCCACCGTCGCCGAACTCGTCACCCGTCTCCAGCAGGAGTACGACGCCGTCTGCCACTAAAACCGAAAGCAATCTACTACTTCCTTATTTGTCATCCAGCAGGCATCTGCTTTCCTACGAACCCTGGCAACGGTTCCGCGCCGGCTACCCGCGCCGGTCGATTCCGGCATCTTATTCTCCAGTTCCACGGTTGCTAATCCATGCAGCCGACGCGCACGCAACGCAGGAGCCCACCCCAAGCTCTCCTGCACGATATATGGAGGAAATAATGACCAACTGGAAGCTCATCACCCTTTCCACACTCGCCGCCGCGCTTTTCACCGGCGTTTCCGTCGCACCCTCACCCGCCCAGGTCTCCATCGGCATTGGGGTCGGCGCAGAGCCGGGCTGCCCTTACGGCTACTACGATTACGCTCCCTACAGCTGTTCTCCCTACGGTTACTACGGTCCTGACTGGTTCAACGGCGGTGTCTTCATCGGTGCCGGCCCCTGGTTCCACGGTCCCGCCGGATTCTACGGCCACGTCGACAATCGCTACGATCCCCACCACGGCTATGCCGGCCCTTACCCCGAGCGGGGTGAGCAGCCCTTCAACCACTTCCATGGCAACGAGGCTCGTGACTTCCACGGCAATGTCGGCAATGCAGGCCACGGCGCCGAAGGCGAACACAGCCCCGGCTTCTCTGGCGGCGGCCATCCCCGCTAGCTATCCTGCTCTCCAGGCAACGGAAGGCTCGCCACCTCGCGGGCCTTCAATTGCTTAGCGGATTGAACCGGATATTCATAACGCCAGACCTCGGCACACTTACCCTCTTGTTGTCATTCCGAAGAATCTGCGGTTGCTGTTGCTTCGGCTCTTCGCACCAGAGCAGACCCGCGCTCCCCACCTAGTCCCCAAGCGCCGCCTCGATCTCTCCCAGCCCCCATTCCAGATCTTCCCGCGAAATCACCAGCGGCGGCGCCAGCCGGATCACCGTCGCATGCGTCTCCTTGCACAGCACTCCGTGCCGCATCAGCGCTTCGCAAATCGGCCGCGCCGGTACGTTCAGTTCGATCCCGATCCAAAGCCCCTTGCCCCGCACCTCTAACACTTTGCTACTCTTGCACGCCTGCAGTCGTCGCAGCGCATACTCCCCTAACTCCGCGCTGCGTTCAGGCAGCCGTTCTTCCACAATCACCTGCAGCGCGGCCCGGGCCACCGCACACGCCAGCGGATTGCCCCCAAACGTAGACCCGTGATCGCCCGGCCGAAACACCCCAAGCACCTCGCGACTCGCCAGCACCGCACTTACCGGGTAGAAGCCGCCGCTTAGCGCCTTGCCCACGATGCACATATCCGGCCGTATGCCGTCGTGCTCAAACGCGAACATCTTGCCCGTCCGTCCCAGCCCGCTCTGGATTTCATCGCAAAGCAGCAGCACCCGGTGCTCGTCGCAGATTGCCCGCACCTCGGCCAGGTAGCCTGCCGGAGGCACGACAATGCCCGCCTCGCCCTGCACCGGTTCCACCAGAAACGCTACCGTATTCGGTCCGATGGCTGCCCGCAGAGCGTCCGCATCCCCAAACGCCACCGTACGAAAGCCCGGCGCAAACGGCCCAAAGCCCTCGCGATACTGCTCCTCCGACGAGAACCCCACCACCGAGATCGTCCGCCCATGAAAGTTGTTCGTACACACCAGAATCTCGCCCTGGCCCGGCGCAACCCCCTTCACCTGCTCGCCCCACTTACGCGCGGCCTTCAGCGCCGTCTCCACCGCCTCCACCCCGGAGTTCATCGGCAGCGCCATCTCAAACCCACAAATCTCGTGCAGATCCCGGTAAAGCAGCGGCAGCTGATCGTTCCTGAAAGCGCGGGAGGTAAGTGTCACCTTCTCCGCCTGCGCCACCATCGCCGCCCTGATCTTCGGATGGCAATGCCCCTGGTTCACTGCCGAGTAAGCCGCCAGAAAATCCAGGTACCGCTTCCCCTCCACATCCATCACCCACGCTCCATCCGCCCGCTCGATCACCACATCCAGCGGATGGTAGTTATGCGCCCCGTACTGTTCCTCCAGTCCAACCAGATCGCGAACATCCAAGCCAGCCGCAGCAACCATAAAGCACCCCCCACCAGCATACCAACCCAGCCGAACGCAGGATCGTCCTGATCCGTTCCTTATCCGTCTTATCTGCGTTACGCCTTATCGCCCGAGGAGCCACCGATTTCGTGTAAACTTACAGAGTTGTCCAAAAGACAACCGAAGGAATCACCATGCCCAAGCTCAAAACCCATTCGGGTGCGGCCAAGCGCTTCAAAAAGACTGGCACCGGCAAGTTCAAGCGCGGCCACTCCAAGATGCGCCACATCCTCACTTCGAAGAACAATGCCACCAAGTCGCGCCTCGGTAAAGCCGGCCTTATCTCGGATGCGGATCACTACAATGTCTCCCGCATGCTGCCCTACGCCTAGGCTGTACCCGACTTTCACCGCCTCCATCAAGCAGGGCAAGCGTAAAGCCCTCTGGAACCAGCTCCGGCGACTTCCATCGAGATCGAGGTATGCAACAAGCGTGTAAAGTGGCCTCCCAGCCACCAGCCGCTCCACCCGAACCACGCAAAAGGGACTCACCATGCCTCGTGTAAAACGCAGTACCAAGCGCGCCGATCGTCGCCGCAAAATCCTCAAGCGCGCCTCCGGCTACTTCCTCACAAAATCCAAGCTCTACCAGGCCGCCCAGGAAGCCGTCGAGCGCGGACTCAAATTCGCCTACACCGGCCGCAAACAGAAAAAGCGCCAGTACCGCTCGCTCTGGATCGTCCGCATCGGCGCCGGCGCTCTCGCCAACGGCATGAGCTATTCAACCTTCATCAACGGCCTCAAGCTCGCCGGTAACACGCTCGACCGTAAAATCCTCGCCGACATCGCCGCAAACGACGCCCCCGGCTTCGCCGCCCTCGTCACGGTAGCCAAAACCGCCCGCGAATCTGCAGCCAAAGCCCACGCCGCCAACCAAAAAGTCGCCGCCTAGTAACTTAGGTGTCGACGAAGTAGTGCCGCATCAGTCTTCTTTGTTGTCATCCCGCAGGGATCTGCTGCTGCTGTTCTTGCTTTTGTCTGTCCTCCAACCATCCGCGAAACAGCGAAGAGCCTTAACAAACCGGGTGCCCCACATCTCGCTTATGAGATGTGGGGTTTTTCGTCTCCCCGCACCTGACAACCATTGCTGCTCAAGTTCTCAGCACATCCGCTACTTCATCTCCGGATCGGGCACCTCCTCGTCATACACGCCCCACGTAAACGAGGTCCTGGGCGCACAATGAGCTCCCTTCAACGTCACCGTAGTGCTCCCGCTTGCATGCCCCGCCACGAACGGCAAAATCACCGAAACAGTTTCGCCTTTCTCATCCGCCGCCTTGGTCCCTTGGTGCGCTTCTCCGTATGATGCGGTGCTATCCCTCACCATCTCGCCCGGCGCAAACCCCCGCCCCACGATCAACACCGCCGTAGCCATCGGTTCCAGCATCACCGCCTCCACCGCACATGCGCCATCTCTGCCCTCCGCCGGGAATGGAATCACTTCCCCCAGCGCCACGGCCCGGTGGTTCTCGCCCATCAGCACAAAACGCCGAGGTTGTCCTCGTTTGCCTGAAAGAGCCAACTCTACCGTTTCGTCCGGCCCATTCTCCGGACATCCTTCCTTCTGCCCGCATGCAATCACGTCCTTCTCATCCACTTTTACATGCTCCAGCCTCACCTCGGGCGAATCACTTCCAATATCCCAACTCAGCAGGATGTACCCCCGGCTCCTGTCCAATCCCTTCGCCAGCACCCGATACCTCACAAACTTACGTCCCTCCGCCGCGCCCGTTCCCAAAGGTGAAAACTCCAGCCGTACCACCGCCGCAGGCGGTACCCGGAAGCCTTGTTCAACCGCAGCCAGTTGATTCAGCGCCTGTACTCCCCGAGCCGGTGGACCACCAGGCTGGACTGTCTGCCCGAGCATCACCGCACCAGACAATATAAAAATCGTTTGTATCGGTCGCATTCAGCCATTCTTGCACGATGCCTCAGGATGTAAATACAGGTCCCCCGTGGCGTCTTCGCCGTCACTTTTGACCCTACAACACGTATCCTGAAAGTCATGCCTTCCTCATCCACCCTCGAGGCTCCTCCCGGCGTCGAACTCCATAACGTGCCCGAAGCCCACAAACCCGATACCCCCAAACTCACCGACGCCTTCGAATCCTGGGGCCGCTACCCCAAGTACGAAGCCCACCTCGTCCCCCAGCACTGGCAGCAGGATTTCCCCGCCAACATCGCCGGCCTCCACAACGGCGCGCTCCCCGTCGGCATGGGGCGTTCTTACGGAGATTCGTGCCTCTTAAAAGACGGCAACCTCGTCGTCACCACCGGCATGAACCGCCTGCTCTCCTTCGACGAAACCACCGGCCTCCTCACCGCCGAAGCCGGCGTCACCCTCGCCCAGATCCTCGATTTCTGCGTCCCCCGCGGCTTCTTCCTGCCCGTCACTCCCGGCACCAAGTACGTCACGCTCGGCGGCGCCATCGCCAACGACATCCACGGCAAAAACCACCACATCGCCGGCACCTTCGGCCGCCACATCACCCAGTTCGAGCTCGTCCGCTCGGATGGCTCCCGCCGCCTCTGCTCGCCCACGCAGGACCCCGACTGGTTTGCCGCCACCATCGGCGGCCTCGGCCTCACCGGCCTCATCACCTGGGCCACGCTCCGCCTGCGCCCCATCGTCTCCCGTTCCATCGATTTCGAAGGCATCCAGTTCCACGGCATCGACGAGTTCCTCGACCTCACCAAGCGCTACGCCGACATCGAATACACCGTCTCCTGGATCGACTGCGCCTCCACCGGCGCCAACTTCGCCCGCGGCATCTTCATGCTCGGCGACCACGCCAAGACCCCCGGCCCGCTCAACATCAGCCCCGAGCCCAAACTCGTCTTCCCCTTCGACGCCCCCGGCTTCGCCCTCAACAAGTACACCGTCTCCGCCTTCAACTTCGCCTACTTCCACAAGCAGATGCGCCCCCGAGTCAAAGCCGCCCAGGACTACGAACCCTTCTTCTACCCGCTCGACATCGCCCTGCACTGGAACCGCCTCTACGGCAAGTCCGGCCTGCTGCAGTTCCAATACGCGATCCCCTGGGAATCCGCGCGCGAAGGCACCATCGCCATCCTCACCGAGGTCGCCAAATCCGGCCTGGCCAGCTTCCTCGCCGTGCTCAAGGCCTTCGGCGACGTCCCCTCACCCGGCCTGCTCAGCTTTCCCCAGCCCGGCATCACGTTAGCCCTCGATTTCCCCATCAAGGCCGGCCTCACCTTCCCCCTCTTCGAGCGCCTCGCCGACATGACCCGCGACTTCGGCGGCCGCCTCTACCCCGCCAAAGACGCCGCCATGACCGCCCAGCAGTTCCAGACCTTCTACCCCCAGTGGAAGCAACTAGCCCGTTTCCGCGACCCCGTCCTCACCAGCAGCTTCTGGGAGCGAGTAACCGGCGACCGCCCCAACATGTAGCCCCGGGAAAACCGGAGTGCCCCATTCATCACGGCACAATCGTGATGAGTGGGTGAGCAGGCAAGTCCGCTCCACCCTGCACTACACTAGTCCCCAGCCCCCGCATGCCCATCGACATCCTCAACTTCGTCCGCAAGTGGAATGCCGCCACCCTCACCGAGCGTTCCGCTGCCCCCCAGCATTTCCGCGACCTCTGCGAAGCCCTAGAAGTCCCCCACCCCACACCGAAATCGATGAGATCGGCGCCAGCTACACCTACGAAAAGCGCGTCACCAAAGCCGGCACCGGCGAGCAGGGTTTCGCCGACGTGTGGAAGCGTGGCTGGTTCGCCTGGGAGTACAAATCCAAGGGCGGCGACCTCAAACGCGCCTACCGCCAGCTCAACGAGTACCACGAGTCCCTCGAAAACCCGCCTCTCCTCATCGTCTGCGATTTCACCCGCTTCGAGGTCCACACCAAGTTCGAAAACGCCCCTTCCCGCGTCTTCGCCTTCACTCTCGACGACCTCCTCGTTCCCCACGACACTGCCACCTCCGCCCTCCCGCCCCTCGACGTCCTCCGCCACGTCTTCGGCGATTACAACAAGCTTCGCCCCGAAGTCGTCGCCATTCCCGTCACCCGCGCTGCCGCTTCGGACTTCCTCCGCCTCGCCCAGCGTCTCGAGACCGAACGCACCAACGCACCCCAACATCCTTCCAAAGAGGAGATCGCGCACTTCCTCATGCGCCTCGTCTTCTGCCTCTTCGCCGATTCCATCGACCTGCTCCCCGACCACACCTTCCGCACCCTCGTCCGCAACCACCGCTTTTCTCCCATCAGCTTCAACCGCGCCCTCCCCCACCTCTTCCAGGCCATGAGCGAGCCCTCCAGCTTCTTTGGCCCCACCAACATCCCCTACTTCAACGGCGGCCTCTTCCGCGACAACACCATCCTCCCGCTCGACGTCGCCGACCTCGCCATCCTCTACTCCGCCGCCCAGCATGACTGGTCCCACATCGAGCCCGCCATCTTCGGCACCCTCTTCGAGCGCTCCCTCGATTCCGCCAAACGCTCCATGATCGGCGCCCACTACACCTCGCCCGAGGACATCCTCCTCCTCGTCGAACCCGTCGTCATGGCCCCCCTCTACCGCCGCTGGGACGAAGTCCGCACCGCCGCTCTCGCCGCCCTCGCCCAGGAGCCGCCCCTCAACAAGGATGGCCGCCTCCACGCCAGCCTCCGCGCCAACCGCCCCGCGCTCCTCGTCCTCCAGAACTGGGCCGCAGAGCTTTGCCGCATCCGCATCCTCGACCCCGCCTGCGGCTCCGGCAACTTCCTCTACATCGCCCTCAAACGCCTGCTCGACCTCTGGCAGCAGGCCCGCGTCTTCGCCCTCGCGCACGGCCTCGCCCTCGCCCCCGAGCCCATCCCCAGCCCCACCCAGCTCTTCGGCATCGAAATCGACTTCTACGCCCACGAAATCGCCTCCATCGTCGTCTGGATCGGCTTCCTTCAATGGAAACGCGACCACGGCGAAAAGTTCGAACGCGAACCCCTCCTCCAACCCCTCACCAACATCCAGCACGCCGACGCCATCCTCCGCTACAACGCAGAAGGCGAACCCTACGAACCCGAATGGCCCCCAGCTGAGTTCATCATCGGCAACCCACCGTTTCTGGGCGGTGGCTTCCTGCGCCGCGAACTCGGCGACGCGTATATTGACGACCTCTTCACCCTCTACAAAGGACAAGTGAGAGCCGGCTCGGATCTAGTTGTTTACTGGTTTGAGAAAGCCCGCCAGCAGCTTGAAAGCTACCAAGTCAACCGCGCAGCTCTCCTGGCTACCCAGGGCATTCGCGGCGGAGCCAACCGTGCTGTGCTTGAGCGGATCCAGCAGACGGGACGAATTTTCTGGGCTTGGGCAGATCGCAAGTGGACGCTGCAAGGCGCTGCCGTGCGCGTCTCTATGGTCGGCTTCGAACGCAAGTCTGAAACGAACGTGGGTGCCCCAGGTCTCGCTTCTGAGACCTGGGTTCCCGAAGTGCCTTACCAGCTGGACGGCCAATCCGTATCCGTTATCAACGCGGACTTGACCTCCGGTTCCAACACCAGTGCCGCAGTGAGACTGCTCGAGAATGGCAAGATTTGCTTTATGGGGCCTTCGGCCAAAGCCCCGTTTGATGTTTCTTCAGACGTTGCCCGAAGAATGTTAGATAGACCTCTCAACGTAAATGGGCGACCAAACCGAGACGTGATCCTTCCTGTAATGAGCGGAACGGACATTGTCGGAAGGCGGAGAAATCTCTTCACGATCTACTTCGGTATCGAGATGTCTGAGGAAGAAGTTGCTTTCTATGAAATGCCGTTTGATTATGTACGTCACCGCGTCCTGCCGCAAAGAACCAAAAGTCAAAGGGAGCAGTACCGGCAGCGATGGTGGCTGTACGCGAGACCACGCCCTGAAATGACCAAGGCGCTGTCTGGTCTTCAACGCTTTATTGCCACTGCGGCAACAGCAAAGCATCGTGTGTTTATCTGGGTAGAAAAGGGTGTCCTATGTAATCAGGGCACGCTAGTCTTCGCCCGCGAAGACGACTACTTCTTCGGCGTCCTCCAATCCTCCATCCACGAACTCTGGGCGCTAGCGCAGGGCACGCAGTTGGAAGATAGGCCCCGCTACACCCCAAACTCCACCTTCTCGACCTTCCCCTTCCCCTGGCCGCCCGGCGCCGAACCCTCCGAAGCCGACTCCCGCATCGTTCGCGCCATCGCCGACGCCGCCCGCGAGCTCGTCCGCCTCCGAGACGCCTGGCTCAACCCGCCCGACATCGCCGAAGCCGACCTCCGCAAGCGCACCCTCACCAACCTCTACAACCAGCGCCCCACCTGGCTCGCCAACGCCCACCGCACCCTCGACCGCGCCGTCTTCGCCGCCTACGGCTGGCCCGAACCCGAACTAGACACCCAGCAAATCCTCGCCCGCCTGCTCGCCCTCAACCACCAGCGCGCAGCAATCCAAGCAGCAACCCAGCCCGCCGTCAAAGCCACCACCCCTCCTCGCCCCCGAGCCTCCCGCTCCCTCAAGGGCACGGCTTCAGCCGAGCCCTCGAAGTAACCGAAGGCAAGGGGATCCGCCCTTCAGGGACGCTCTCTCCACCCCCACCCCGCCTTCAGCCCGAACCAAACCCCGTCCAAACCCTGTCAACCCCTTTCAGACTCACTTGGTCTGTGACCCATTCATTACAGGCCAGATCCGGCCAAAAATAGTTGGCATGTTCACCCCACCCACTCAGCTATACTTAAAACATGAGTCAGGCCGCGCTCCCCGTAAGGGCAGCGCGGCTTTTTAGTACCCGTACCTCGCAGGGTACCTGGCGCCCCATAAGCCCAATCGATTGAAGATTTTGCGATCAAGGTACGGGGGGGAGGGTATCGGAACAGATTAGAATCAAGACCACCCCAAGGAGCACCTCCATGCCGCAGCAAGAAGTCCCCCAGGATGCCGACCGCCTGCCCACCCGGCGCGATCCCTCATCTTCCGGCACCCGCCCCGCCGCCGCCACCCCCGGCACCCCCCTCAAAATCCTCGTCCTCGGCGCCACCTCCGGCATCGCCGAGGCCACCGCCCGCATCTGGGCCGCCCAGGGTGCCAGCCTCTTCCTCGTCGCGCGCAACCCGCAAAAGCTCGCCGCCGTCGCCGCCGACCTCAAAACCCGCGGCGCCTCCTACGTCGACACCCAGGTCGCCGACCTCGACGAAACCGACAAGCATCCCGCCCTGCTCGCCCACGCCATCAACTCGCTCACCGGCATGGACGTCGCCTATCTCGCCCACGGCATCCTCGGCGACCAGCCCGCCGCCGAAAAAGACTTCGAAGTCGCCGCCCAGATCCTCCACACCAACTTCATTTCCGCCGTCTCTCTGCTCACCTGGCTTTCGAACTTCTGCGTCCAGCGCCACGCCGGCACGCTGGCCGTCATCTCCTCGGTAGCCGGCGACCGCGGCCGCAAGTCCAACACTCTCTACGGCGCCTCGAAGGCCGGCCTCAACGCCTATCTCGGCGGCCTGCGCAACCGCATCGACCGCGAAGGCGTCACTGTCCTGACCATCAAGCCCGGTCCCATCCGCACCGCCATGACCGCCCACATGCCCGGTGCCCAGAAGTTCGCCGACGTCGACAAGACCGCGCAGACCATCGTCAAAGCCATCGCCGCCCGCAAGGACACCCTCTACGTCCCCTTCCAGTGGCGCCCCATCATGGCCGTCATCCGCGCCATCCCAGAGTCAATCTTCAAAAAACTTAACCTCTGATTTCGCGCAGAAATCATCCTCGATCCGCTCTAATTCGTTCTTGGTCCTTCTTATCCGCGTTGCGCCTTTATTGTTGCTGCTGCGCCATCTGCTGCATCCTCGTCAACGCCGGTGGCCCTTCCGGCAGCGCCTGCATCTTTTCGACCAGAATCGACCAATCTTCCGGCACCGGCAGGTCCTGGTCGAGCGGCGGCATGCCGTCCGTAGGCGTCACCCGAACCGCGACGCTCAGCTCGCTGCTTGCGCGCCCGCGGAACATCCCGTGCGTCGGCGGCACGTCCGCGTAATCGCGTCCAATCGCCGTGCGGATGTGTCGCTCTCCGGCCACCAGCCAGTTCGTCGGGTCAAATCCAACCCAGCCAAAATGAGGCATCAACACCTCCACCCACGCATGCGTCGCGCTCGAGGCGGAACGATCCGTATCGCTTTCCCGGTGAGCCAGATAGCCACTCACATAGCGGCAAGGCATCTTCAGCTTCGACCGCACCAGCGTAATCATGATGTGCGCAAAATCCTGGCAAACCCCGTGCCTGCGCTCTAGCGCCGTATCGATAGGCGAATCTACTTTCGTCGACTTCGGCTTGTAGTCGAAATACTTGTAAATCTGCTCGTTCAACTCATGCATCAGCATCAGCGGATCGTCCCGCCGCGTTACATTCAAGTCCTTAGCCAGCTTATCCAGCAAAGGAGTAGGCACGGCAAACTCACTCGGAAATAGAAATTCCCAGTAATCCCCCTGCGCCACCATCGCATCCAGGTCAGCCCACGCATCCGGAGCCAGAAACGAAGGTATCTCGATCGAGGGCTGCACCTCCACCAGGCTTTCGGCCACAATCACCAGTTGGCCATGCTGGCCTGGAATATCGAAGTGGTGCACATGGTTCGCCAGGTGATCGCGATAACTGAACACCCGGCACCGAGGACTTACCGAAAGATGAAACGTAAGACAACGCTGCATGTGGTCCGAGCGCGGATGCATCCGCGTCTCCATAATACTTTCGCTTACCTGCGACCGGTAAAGAAATTTAGTAAGATGCCGAACCGAATAAAGCATAACTCCTCCAGGCAACCACTTACTGGTTCACGCCAGCCGCACCGGTGAGTGCAGACTGAATCGGAAAGTCGATATACAGGTTGTAAATAGTGTTATGGATCCCAGCGCACTCCGCCTGGATTCGCTTCAAATACGGCACCACCCCGGTCTCCAGAATCTCCTCCACCGACGTGTATGCCAGCGTGGCCTGCACCCGTCCCGCAAGCCTCGAGAGCGGCTCCGTACGGATGCCTCCACTCTCCCGGTCAATCAACCCCAGCGATGATTGCATGGCATCGATTGAAAACCGCAGCGAGTGAGGAAACTCCGCGTCCAGCAGCAGGAACTCGAGTATCCGTTCCGGCGTCAGGTCCGCCGTGTACACCTTGCAATACGCCTCAAACGCGGTCGCCGAACGCAGCAGACCCATCCAGTCCAGGTATTCGTTGCCCTCATGCTTCTCTGCCATGGCGCCGCCCCAAAGGTCATCGTGGTAAGCCTCCAGCAGCTGCGCCGTAGCGGTAGCTCGCTCGATGTATCGGCCTACCTGGATAAACTGCCAGCCTTCCCCATGGCTCATCGTCGAGTCGCTTACGCCCTGAAACTGGTGCACCGCCTCCATCACGCTCTGCAGGAATTCAGTAGGCAGCTCAGGCTCCATCGACATCGTCCCCGCTTCGCGTGTCCGCTGCATCTCCGGCCGGGTCACCTGAAGATATAGGCTGTTCAGCCGGTGCCACTGCTCGGTCGATATCTGCTCCCGCACATGCCGCGAGTTTTCCCGCGCCATAATCAGCAGCGACAGGATGGAATTTCTGTTTTCCATGTCAAACGTAAGCTTCTTCACCAGCGTATACGGGTCGCCTTCCCACTTGATGTCCTTGGGCTTTCCCAGCGCCTGCAACACGCGCTCCCAGCGCCGGTCAGCGCTCGCCGCCGTCTCATCCAGCATGAGGTTCAGGTTCACGTCGAGCAACCGCGTCGTATGCTCCGCCCGCTCCAGATACCGGCTCATCCAATACAAACTATCCGCAACCCGACTTAGCATTTCAACGCCCTATTCACTAACCTGTTCAAGTTCTTTCCTGTTTGCGAAGCACCTGTTCAAAGGAGTATTGTGCCGTCTATAGAGCAGACTCACTCACTTAGCACCCAGGTATCCTTGCTGCCACCTCCCTGGCTCGAGTTCACGACCAGCGATCCACGCTTCAAAGCCACACGCGTAAGCCCGCCCGGCACAATCGATACCTTATCGCCATACAGCACATAGGGCCGCAGATCCACGTGCCGCGGCTCGAGCGCATCGCCAATCAAGCACGGCGCGCGTGAAAACGAAATTGTAGGCTGCGCAATATAGTTCCGTGGATCAGCCTTGATCTTCTCTGCAAATTCCGTACGTTCCGCCGCAGTCGATTGCGGCCCGATCAGCATCCCGTACCCGCCGCTTTCGCCCACCGCCTTCACCACCATCTTGTCCAGGTTCGCCAGCACATACTCCCGTTCCTTGGGGCGCGTCATCAGGTAGGTCTCCACATTCTTTAGAATGGCCTCTTCTGAAAGGTAATATTTGATGATGTCCGGTACATACGCATAAAGCGCCTTGTCGTCCGCCACCCCTGTCCCGAAAGCATTTGCCAAAGTAACGTTGCCCGCCCGGTACGCGTTAAATAATCCACTTACCCCAAGAATTGAATCCCCTCGAAAAGAGAGTGGATCAATAAAGTCATCATCCACACGACGGTAGATCACATCGACGCGCCGCAACCCGCTTGTAGTCCGCATGTAGATGACGTTATCGTGCGTCACCAGGTCACGCCCTTCCACTAACTCGATCCCCATTTGCCGAGCCAGGTAAGCATGCTCAAAGTAAGCCGAGTTAAACACTCCAGGACTTAGCAAAACAATGTTCGGCTCCGGCCTGCCCTCGGGCGCCAGACTCCGCAAGGTTCCAAGCAGCAGCTGCGTATATTGCTCGATGGGTCTTACGTTATAACTCCTAAACATCTGCGGGAAAATTCGCTTCATCACGCGCCGATTGGTCAGCATGTAACTTACGCCGCTGGGCACGCGCAGGTTATCTTCGAGCACTACAAATTCCCCATCTTCTGTCCGGATTAAGTCAGTCCCACACACCGCCACATACACGTTCCGCGGCACCTGCAGGCCGATCATCTGCCGGCGGAAATGCTTACAGCTATACACCACTTCACGCGGCACAACCCCATCCGCCAGAATTCTGCCTTCGTTATAGATATCCCGAAGAAACAGGTTCAATGCCATGATCCGCTGCGTCAGCCCGCGTTCCACCTTCTCCCACTCGGCCGTCGTAATAATCCTGGGCAGCAGATCGTAGGGGAAAATCTGCTCCACGCCCTCATCCCGGCCGTACACGGTAAACGTAATGCCCTGGTTCAAAAAGCTCAGGTCCGCCGCGGCCTTTCGGCGCTGTAACTCGCCCTCCGGCAACTGGCCAAAGTGTGCCAGCAGAGGTTCATAGTGCTCGTGCAGCTTGCCTTCGTCCTCAAACATTTCGTCATACGCGTGGTCCAGCAGATAATTGTTCAACGCGTTCTGCTCGAACTGGTTCGTGTGGTTCATTCGCATGGTGTCGTTTGAGTATAGTAGCTCTCACCTGCCGCCCAGCTATCCGGCGGTCATCATGCTTCGTAAACTGCTGCTCTGGCACGTCGCAAGCCAAATACCCTATTTCCCGTAGTATCCATCCCGAGCCTGAACAAAATCCTTGGGCTGCGAGGGCACCGTCACATCCACCTTGTGGTACCCCTCCGCCGCATCGGCCGCCGTCGGGCTGTACCCCAGCCGATATTGCGACCGCAGTTCCTCGCCAATCTGCGTGTAGATCGCCGAAACCGTCTGCTTGCCCTTCACCTCGAACAGCCGGCCGCCGGTCTCATCGCACATCCGCTGCAGCACCTTCTTGCCATCCACCTGGCTCTCCTGCCCGCCGCCGCCGCGCCCACCACCCCCTGGATATCCTCCGCCGCCATGCCCGCCGTGCCCGCCGCCACCCGGATACCCACCCCCGCCAAAGTGCTCCTGCCCCTTAAAGTAGATCGCATAGACGACCGTATCTGCCCGTTGCGCCGCTTCAATCGACTTGGCCAGCGTCTCCTTGCTGCCCCGGTCGTCGCCATCCGACAGGATGACCAGCGCCTTGCGCCCCGTCTGCTTGCCCGTCACCTCATTCGCGCTCAGGTACACGGCGTCGTACAGCACCGTCCCGCCGTGCCCGCCGCCGCCACGCCCGCCACGCCCATGGCGGTCGTTCCCATTCTGGTCGCTTCCACTCTGCGACGTATCCTGCGGAACGCCCTGCCCATCTCCCCCCGTCCCGCTGCTATCGATTGCCTTCAGCGCCGCCTGCAGCTTCGGTTTCGATTCCGTCACATCCTGCAGCAGGTCCGCCTCATGCGCAAATTCCAGCACAAACGCCTTGTCGGCCGCCACTCCCGCGCCGCCGTTCCGCGTCAGCATCTGTTCCAGAAACGTCGTGCTCGCCGTGCGCTCGTCGTCCAGCACGGCCCTCTGCGACATGCTCGTATCCACCAGCAGCCCAAGCACCAGCGGCAGGTTGCTATCCTGGTCGAAGTACCGCACCACCTGGGTCTGCCCGTCTACCGCGAGCACGAAGTCGGTCTTCGTCAAGCCCTTCACCAGCGCACCCTTCTTATCGCGCACCACCACTGGGACAGAAACCAGACGGGCCTCCGCGTGCAGGGTCGCCGCCTGCCCCGCAATCTCTCCACCTGGCGGCACAGCCTGCCCCCACAACGCCGCTCCCGCCAGCAAGAAACCTGCAAATCCAGTCCGCATCCTACTCATAAAGCCTTAGACGTTTGCCTCCATCTACTGATTCACTCCCCGGTCACCACACTCCCCACCCAAAGCATGATTTAATAGCGAAAGCCGAAGCCGCAGGAGAATACCAAATGGCCAACACCCTTATTCCCGTCGAAGAGCGCAGCCTTACCCCCGACCAGGTCGAGCGGCTCGATCGCCGTCGCCGCCGCGGCCAGCTTTTCCTCACCATCGCCTGGCAGTGCCTCATCATTTCCTGCCTGCTCCTGCTCTGGTCCGGACAGGATGCAACCTACTCCCCCGGCTGGGCGCACCCTGTGCTCTACTGGAACGCCGCCACCTTCGGTCTCGCGTTTGTTTTCGCTCTCACCGGCTATCGCATGCGCCGCGGCTCTACCGAGTTCATCAGCTACTAAGCTCTTGTGGTCGTTCCGAAGGAATCTGCGGGTGCTCTTGCCTTTGCTTCTTCTTCACCCTTAGCAAACCTGCTTGATAGAGCCGCGTCTTTGCCTGGCAAAACAAAGCAGCCGACCCCTGGGGATCGGCTGCTTTCAATCCCGCTGCTCGTATTCTAGGCGGCGAGTTCCGAAAGACGCGGCGACGCCTGAATAAAGCGAACCAGGTCCTCGACCGTAACAATCGGCATATGCTTCAAACCGGCCTGGTACAAACGTTCGGTTGCCGCCAGCAGGTCCTGCACGGATTCCTCTACGTCCGCGCTGTCCAGGCCAAGATCCTCATCCAGCAGGTCATCGGAGTGGATCGGAAAACTTACATTCTGCTTTTCCTGAAGATACCGGTAGGTGGACCGCGCTATATTGCGGTCGAATCCATCAATCTCAAGAGCGTTCACGAACGTGTCTTCGTTCACGCCGGAACGTGCTTCGTTCATCTTCACTCGTCGATTTCTCGCCGACCAGTACAATGAGACAAGAACAAAGGCAAGGATCACGGCGATGATCGCAAGCGGCCACGCTTGTTCACTCAACCAGATCGAAAGAGTACTTGGTATCTGCATAGTTTTAGGGCCCCGGTTCACACGACTTTTCTCAAACCATCGCTATTAAGTGGATGCGTGATTTGGTTTCTACTATAGATATCTTTTGATGGGGTGCAAGTTGTATTTGAGCTGTTAGTAACTTTTTTTGCTCGCCCTCAATCCAAAGCCTCCAGGGTACGTAAATGGATCCGCAAAAGACGGTCGCAAAGATACCTTTCGAATTGTTCCTTCCATGACGTCACCCACTCCCCCCATCCCGCTGAACATCCCTCCACCCATTAGCCGCGGCCGGCTACAGGATAGCTTCGGTCGCCTGATTACAGACCTTCGGGTTTCCGTCACCGATCGCTGCAACTACCGTTGCGTCTACTGCCGCACCGGCAACGAGGGTGCCGTCTTTTCCGAGCTGCCCATCGCCGACTACCTCCGCATGATCCGCCTCTTTGTCTCCCTCGGCGTCGAGAAAGTCCGCCTCACCGGCGGCGAGCCCCTCCTCCGCGCCGGCCTGCTCGATCTCATCCGCGCGCTCGCCCCGCTCCGCACCCTCTCCGGCGCGCCGCTCGATATAGCCCTCACCACCAACGGTCACCTCCTCGCAGAGCTCGCCCAGCCTCTCCGCGACGCCGGCCTGTCCCGCATCACCGTCTCCATGGACGCCGTCGACCCCGAAACCTTCACTGCTATCACCCGCGTCCCTCGCTCCTTCGATCGCGTCCTCGCCGGCATTCGCGCCGCCTCGGCCGCCGGCCTCGGCCCCGTCAAGGTCAACTGCGTCCTGCTTCGCGGCTTCAACGATACCCAGGTCGAAGCCTTCGCCGAGTTCTCCCGCCGCGAAAACGTCATTGTCCGCTTCATCGAATGGATGCCCCTCGAAGAAGCTTCCACCGCCCCTGGCGCCCGCACCTGGAGCACCGGAGCCGTCGTCACCCTCGACGAAATCACCCGCCGCCTCGCCGCCTGGGACCCGCAAACCACACGCCCCGGCCTCGTTGCCCTCCCCGCCAACGCCTCCAGCGAAACCGCCCGCCGTTACACCTTCACCGACGGCCGCGGCGAAATCGGCATCATCGCTCCCGTCTCCCAGCCCTTCTGCGGCCATTGCTCCCGCATCCGCCTCACCTCCGACGGAAAAATCCGCACCTGCCTCTTCTCGCAAACCGACCAC
Organism: uncultured Granulicella sp.; assembly: GCA_964282835.1. Taxonomy (GTDB): domain Bacteria; phylum Acidobacteriota; class Terriglobia; order Terriglobales; family Acidobacteriaceae; genus Edaphobacter. The sequence continues at coordinate 865,177 of OZ196157.1, read as the reverse complement.
GACCTGGCCGGCCGCATGCTCCGCGGGGCCTCCGACGAAGCGCTCGCTATCTATATCCAGCAGGTCGTCGACCGCAAGGAAGCCCGCCACCACATCGGCGAACCGGGCTTCGAAAAGCCCAGCCGCTCCATGGTCCACATCGGCGGCTAGCCTCCGCCGCGCATGCGAAAATCACCTATGCTCCTCGAACTTCCCCCCGGGCCCTTCGCCGCTTTCCTCTTCGACTGCGACGGCACCATCGCCGATTCCATGCCCCTCCACTATCGCGCCTGGTCACAGGCTCTCGCGCCCTTCGGCTGCAGCTTTCCCGAGCCGCTCTTCTACGCCTGGGGCGGCCGCCCCGTCGCCGACATCCTCCACGATCTCGCCCGCGAGCAAAACATAGACCTCCCCGTCGCCCACCTCACCACCCACAAGGAAGACCTCTACCTCGATCTCCTCCCCGAGCTCCAGGCCGTGCCCGACGTCCTCGAGCACATCCTCGCCGCTCACGGCACTCTCCCCTTCGCCGTCGTCTCCGGCAGCACCCGCGAGTCCGTCGAGGCTTCCCTCCAGACCCTCGGTCTCACCAGCTACTTTCCCACCCTGGTCTGCGCCGGCGATTACACCCACCCCAAGCCCCACCCCGAGCCGTTCCTCCGCGCCGCCCAGCTCCTCGGCGTCGATCCCGCCCAGTGCCTCGTCTTCGAAGACACCGAAATGGGCATCCAATCCGCCCTTGCCGCCAACATGGCCGCCGTCAAAGTCCCTTCCCCCACCGAGCGAGCCGCCCGCCTACCCTGAACTGCCTTAACCTGCCCACCCTGCCTCTATGCAACTTCCGCGTAATATCACTCTTAGCCCCAGCCGAGTATCTTAGGGGACGCCGGAGTCCATCCTTGTGAAGAACCACCGTCGCCAGTTCGAAGTCATTGAATCTCGCCAGATGGACCACCTGCGCGTCTTCCACGACGTCGCCCGCACCCTTACCACCTCACTCGAGCTCGAAGAAATCCTCCTCGCCATCATGGACAAGATGGCCGCCTTCTTCGGCCCCGAGCGCTGGTCCCTCCTCATGGTCGACGACGAGGCCCGCGAGCTCTACTACGCCATCGCTGTCGGCGAAGACGCCAATTCGCTCAAGGGCTTTCGCATCCCGCTCGGCACCGGCATCGCCGGCTGGGTCGCTTCCACCGGCAATCCGCTCGTCGTGCCCAACGTTTCACTCGACCCGCACTGGTCCCGCTTCGCCCGCCAGCATCCCGATCTCAACATCGATTCCATCGCCTGCGTCCCCATCCGCTCCGGCGAAAAAACCCTCGGCGTCATCCAGCTCCTCAACTCCAAGCTCGACCTCCTCTCCGAATACTCCATCTCCTTCCTGCGCATCCTCTGCGATTACGCCGCCATTGCCATCGGCAACGCACGCTCGGTCGATCTCATCCACAAACTCTCCATCACCGACGACTGCACCGGCCTCTTCAACTCCCGCCACCTCTACACCATGCTCGAAGAGCACGTCCTCCGCACCAGACCTGCCGCCGCGCCAGAAGAACCCGCCACGCCTGCCCCCTTCGCTCTCGTCTTCATCGATCTCGATCACTTCAAGCACGTCAACGACACACACGGTCACCTCGTCGGCACTCGTCTCCTTGCCGAGGTCGGCGGATTCCTAAAGCGCCTCATCGGCCCGGAAAACTCCGCCTTCCGCTATGGCGGCGACGAGTTCGTCCTGCTCCTGCCCGACCTTGAAAAGGAAGCCGCCGCCGAACTCACCCACCATGTCGCCGACAGCCTGCGCACCTTCGCCTTTCTCACCGGCTCCCTGCAAAACGATCCCGCGCTGTCTCTCTCGATCACCGGCTCCTTCGGCCTCGCCACCTTCCCCGAAGACGCAGATTCGGTGCACACCATCCTGCGCGCCGCCGATGCCATGATGTACGAAGTAAAAAACTCCACCCGCGACGACGTCGCCATCCATGGCCAGCCGCGTCCGATCCTCCAGCCCAGCCCCGCCACCAACGTAAAACCCATTCGCCCCGAACGCCGCTTCGCCAGCCGTTAAGCCGGCCAAACAAGCTATCGGTCCAAGGTCCTTCAACCCCAAGAGCGCGTTGATCGAGACCTTCCTCGGTGAGCCTGCTAGCCTCCATTTCCACAAATTGCGCTCGACGCTCCGGTCGCCTAGTGCGGAGAGGGAGATTGACTTTGGGGCGCCTGTGTCCGTTCTGGTGGCGCGTTGATCTGTGTATTTTGAAAGGAATTTAGAAGCCAACGCCCCTGTTCCTTGCTTAGAACGAACGTTCCCCGTGTGCTGGCAGGTGGCCCATCACCGTGGCGATCCACAATCGTGGTGATCACAACGGCCACATCAGGGCGGACAAAGCGGATCTTCTCGACAATGGTCTGCCGGTGGACATCGTGAAAAGGCCCGGCTTGAAGCTTAGTCATGATTGCGACGAAGGACTCCACGCCTTTTGCCCAGCCTCCATAGACGTTGACGAAATCCGCGTCCGCGGTTGCGTTTTGCAGATTGGTCAGTTGCTGGGCATCGTGGTTGTTCCAGGCTACATCCGCCTTTGAAAAAAATGTTCGGATAGCTTGATCTTCGCCGCTGCTCTGTGCACCGACGCTTAGGGTAGCTGCCAGGAGAAGAAAATAGAGCGGTAACGACCGAAGCTTGATCATGATTGGAGGCCTCCACACAAAGGTATATCTGCCTGATACGCGCTTTCGTTTAGCGTAGAGCGTCTATTTCGCCGGCGGTTTCATTGAGGCTCGCGGATCGATCGATGAGTTCTCCGACGCGCGAATCAGCCACTTGCCATCGCGCTTCACCAGAACCGTCAGACCCATATTTTGTAGCCCTTTCACGACATGCCCGTCCGGCGTAGTGAAGTCGTCAAGTTGCGATTTCGTTACGACGAGCGCCACACCGGGTGCAATCTCACTTTCGTCACGCGACAGTGTGTGCACGTTGACGCCTTTGTAGCGCCCCTCGAGCAGGACCTGGTGCATCTCCGTCACCTCATCGCGGCCGTGCCAGTGCATGCCGACGATGTTTACCCAGTCGCAGTCTTCGGTAAGCACTGCGCGAAACGCAGCCATGTCACGCTTGGCCCACGCGTCTTCAAATCCATCCAGAACCGCTACAACTTCGTTTTTATCTTCAGCAGAAAGCATGAGTGGTTTCTCCGGGTTAGTAACTTGGGCATGCGCTGGCGCCAACAGGCCGCAGCACAAAAGGGCGAAGGCAACAGTGCATAGAATCTTCATGACCCCAACTTACGGAGTCGTGCCCGCCCTGTATAGGATGAATGCGAACCGCCCTTACGACTGCAGCGGCGCAGCACGTAGCGCTGCAAACTCCATGGGCGTCGCTCCGGTCATCGCCCGAAAATCTCTTCCCAGGTGCGACTGATCGAAATATCCGCACAAACTTGCGACGTCCGCCCAGTTACTATCCAGCCCCGCCAACTCCAATGCGTGATCCAGCCGTAGCAGCCTCGCGAAGACCTTAGGCGAAACCCCAATCTGCTCCTGAAAGACCCGCTCCATGTGTCGCGTGCTCACCGCCGACTCAGCCGCAATCCCCGCCACACTTACCATCCCACGCGACCGTTGCATCGTCGCCGCTGCTTGTGCGGCCAGGCGGCGTTCCGCAGACACGTCGAGAATTCGCGCGCGTTTCAGCAAGTAGTGTTCCGCAATGGATTCCCACCCGGCCGGCTCCGTGGCCGCAATCTGCTCATGCAGTTCAACAATTTCCCCTCCCAGCGCCTGTTCGGCTGCAATGGCCTGGTCACGCAGCAGGCGCGCCGGAATCCCAAAAAGCGCCCGAAAACCCACTGGCGAAAAGCGAATCGAAAATACTCGCAGCGACCCCGAGAGCTTCAGGTCTGCCGTCCGGTGCGTGCTTGGCCCCACCAGCACACAACGCGGAGCCCAATGCTCTGCGCCCGTGGCCACCGTCACAATGCGGTAGCGATCCTGCAGATAAAACTCCAGAAAGCAGTCACGCCGGGCCGGCAGCGGCACATACGCCTGCCTCGTCCCGAAGCCCGCCTCGCGAAGGCCGTAGGCCTCCACAAACGGCCGCAACTCCGCACAGGGCCTCCACCGTCGTACTGTCATTGGTCTGGCCATTGATAGACCCATGCGGCAATGCTAAGACGAAAGCCTGCGCAGCTGCTTTGGAAATCCGCTCAGTCGCAGATATTTGTCCATCTGCCATCCGAGCCCAGGCGCAAGCTCCATAAGTTTCCGACAAGTTGGGCTCGTCAGAGATCCAACCAATCGTTCGCCCGTCGTCTGCTGCTACTTCCGCTTACCCAGCCGTGTCCTTCGCTTGTCCGCCACAATCAAATCCCGGTTCTCGGGCGCGGTCGGATGCACCCCAAAGTCCCACACCGCCTGGTTGATCGCCCGCGCCCCGAGCACCTCCACCAGGGCATACTCCCCCACCAGCAGGCCCTCTTCCGGCACCAGCTTCAGCCAGTGGCCACCCGGCAGCACCGTCCCCATCGTCTCAAATACATCCTGCTGCCGCTTATCCGTATCGAGCGCCGCAATCTCGAAGCTCGGCACCACACGCGCATCCTGCCGCACATCCATCCGCACAATCACGTAGTCGTGCACGGTCGTTCTACCCGGGCCCGCGGCGGCCGAGGCACCATGCGTATCCACCGTCAACGCCTCGCCGCCTTCCTGCGCGTCGTCCAGCTTCACGTAAAATTCCGGCTTGTCCACATGCATCTGCACGTCGGCCTTCTCGCCCTTCAGCACCACAATGCCATGCGAAGACGCCCGCGGATTCACGTCCCGTTTCACCTCCGCGTGCCCCGTCAGCCGGTTCACCGACCCATCGCTCTGCACCAGCGGCACCAGCTCCGGCAGCTCCCGAAACGTATCGAGTCCCAGCAGGTTGTCCTCCGGTGCCAGCCGCAAGCCCGGAGCCGCCACCGCGTCCACCTCCGGCGCAATCTCCGCCCGCTCCGCCTCGTCCCTTACCAGTTCCGGGTCGAGCGCCGGCGCGGCCCGCTGCCCATCCGGCCCCAGCGTGTGGTCTTTCGTCCACTTCTCCGTAGCCGCCAGGTCCACCATCTTCAGCGGAACTTCTTCCGTCTCGCCCGCCCGTTCCGCGCTCACATAGCGCACCCGGTCGCCGCTCACCCGGTAGCTCGTTACCAGCTGGTACGTCCCATCCTTCAGGTAGAGTCGAATCCGCTTCACCTGCGTCGGTGCCACGGTTGCCGACCCATCCCGGCTTGCCAGCTGCCCGGCCGCACTGCCCACCATCCCCACCACCAGCAACAACCCCAAACCCCGCATCCGCAAACCTCTACCTCCTTAGACGCCGAGCCTTACATCGCGATCTCTGCGTCACCTACCTGGCGACCATCGCGTACGCCTTGGCCGTTGCTTTGGCCTTCCTAAACCCTACCCGCCAGCACCTCCGCCAGATGCACTGCCCGCCGCCCACCGCCCTGCGCGATCATCTCCCGGCAGCTGAACCCATTGCCCACAATCAAGGTCTCAGCCGAAGCCCCGCGCACCACCGGCAGCAACACCCGTTCCCCAATCGCCTGCGAAACGGCGTATTTCTCCGCCTCGAACCCGAACGGCCCCGCCATCCCGCAGCACCCCGAATCGAGCATCGTCACCTCCGCCCCCGTCGCCTCCAGCAGACGCACTTCGTCCTTCATCGTCATCAGCGCTTTCTGGTGGCAATGCCCCTGCACCACCACCTTGCGCCCGGCCAGCGACGGCGGCTTGCAGCTCGCAACGGCCTCGCTCAGCATCATCGTCTGCCTGGCCAGCAGCCGCGCCCGGTCATCGTTCGGGAACAGCCCCACCAACTCATCCTTGAACACGCTCGCGCAGCTCGGCTCCAGCATCACCACCGGCACCCCCGCCCGAATCTCGCGCTCAAACCGGTCCAGAATGCCCCTCAGATACGACCGAGCCGCATCCAGAAAGCCAAAGTCGTACAGCGGCCGCCCGCAGCAAACATGCCCCGGCGACACCCGCACGTCCTTGCCCGCCGCCCCCAGCACCGCCGCCGCCGCATGCAGCGCCTGCGGGTAAAAGTAGTTATTCCAGGTATCCGCCCAAAGCAGCACCTCTTGTCCGGCCCCCGCGCCGGTCGTCCCTTGGTTGTCATCCCGCAGGGATCTGCTTTTGTACTCGCTCCTGAAACTCCGCCCCGCAAACTTCGGCAGCTCTCTCTCCCTGGCCACCCCCAGGAATCCTTTCAACGCACCCGCTCCGAAATTCGCCAATCCCGGCGCAAAGCTCGCAATCCGAGCCCACTTATCCATAAACCCGAACCCATAATCCCGCAGAGGATGCAGCCGCCCGCGCCAGTACTGGCCCAGGAACTCCGCCTTCCATGTCGCCATATCCACATTCACCGGGCACTCGGTCTTGCAGGCCTTGCAAGACAAACAAAGCTCCAGCGCCTCCTTAACACCCTCATTCCGCCAGTCGACTTTTTTGTCATCCCGAAGGGATCTGCGATTGTCGTGGCCGTTGCCTGTTCCAGATCCGCGTCCATCCGCGTCCATTCGCGGTCGAACCTCACCCTGCATCAACTCCCACAACAAATGCGCCCGCCCCCGCGTAGAGTGCTTCTCCTCCCGCGTCGCCATATACGAAGGACACATCGTCCCCCCATCCTCCTTCCGGCAGGCCCCCACCCCCACGCACCGCGTCGTAGCCTCGCTGAACGACCCCCCATCCAGCGGGTAAGCAAACCACGAGTCCACCCCGGCCGGCACATACCCCGGCCCGATACGCAGATTCTCCGTAGGCTCATACACCCTTACCGGGTCCACCAGCTTGCCCGGATTCATCCCATTCGCCGGGTCCCAGATGCGCTTGAACTCGCCGAACGCCTCCATCAACTCCGGCCCAAACATCTTCGGCAGCAGCGCCGCCCTGGCCTGCCCATCGCCATGCTCGCCGCTGAAGCTGCCCCCATAGCGCAACACGCAATCCGCCGCTTCATCCAAAAAGCGCCTGTACTTCTCCACGCCCTCGCGAGTCCGCATCTCGAACGTAATCCGCAGATGCACGCATCCCTGCCCAAAATGCCCATACATCGGCGACCGGTACCCATAGCGCGCCATCACCCCAAACAAATCCCGCAGATACGCCCCCAGCCGTTCCGGCCGCACCGCCGAATCCTCCCAGCCCTCCCATCCGCTATGCGTCTCGCCCGGTACAAACACCGTCGCCCCCAGCGCCGATTCCCTTACCCGCCAAACCCTCGCGGCCTGCGCCTCGTCATACCGCGCCACCACCGCAAAGCCCGCAGCCGCCGCCGCAAACCGCGCCGCCTTACCCTCCACCTCCTCCGCCGAGTCCCCGCCAAACTCACACAGCAGAAACCCTCCACACCCGGCCGGCAACAGCCCCACATCGTCCGTCGCCAGGTTCTTGCGCCGCATAAACTCCACCAGCAACCCGTCGAACCCCTCCAACCCAATCGGCCCAAACGCCAGCACCTGCGGCACATGGTCCGCCGCCACAAACGCGTCCGTAAACCCCAGCGCCACCAGCCGCCGGTACTGCGGCGAGCGCACCAGACCGCACTCCGCCTCGAGCACCGTCACGCACGTCCCCTCGCTGCCCACCAGCGCCCGCGCCACGTTGAACCCGTTCTCCGGCAGCAGCTGATCCAGGTTGTACCCACTCACCCGCCGCGGAATATCCGGAAACCGCTCTCTCACCAGCCCCGCATACCGATCCCGCAGCCCGCGCAGCCCCGCATAAATCTCCCCCTCACGCCCCCCCGCCGCAATCTTCCGCTCCAACTCCTCTTCCGAGGTCGGCCCCACCGACATTCGCGTCCCGTCGTACAGCAGCACCTCCAGCCGTTCGATATTATCGACCGTCTTGCCCCCCATCAACGCATGCACCCCGCACGAGTTGTTGCCGATCATTCCCCCCAGCGTGCATCGGCTATGCGTCGCCGGGTCCGGCGCAAACGTCAGGTCATATTCCTCCGCCGCCTCCCGCAGCCGGTCCAGCACCGCCCCCGGCTCCACCCAGGCCTTTCTCGCCGCAGCATCCACCCGCACCACCCCGCGCATGTACTTCGAAAAATCCAGCACCACCGCCACATTGCACGTCTGCCCCGCCAGGCTTGTGCCACCCCCGCGGCTCAGCACCGGAGCCCCAAACTCCCGGCACGCCGCTACCGCCGCCACCACATCCTCCGCATCCCGCGGGACCACCAGGCCGATCGGCACCTGCCGGTAGTTGCTCGCGTCCGTCGCATACAGGGCCCGGCTTGCCGCATCGAACCGCACTTCTCCCCGCACCGTAGCCTTCAGCCTTTGCTCCAGCCCTGCCGCCGCGGAAAAACCCTCGTGCGCCAGCGGCTCCTGCCCCAACACCACAAACTCACTCGCCATCCCGAAAGTATAGGCGCGTCAACATGCCTTCCTTACGAAAGGCAACCACCCTCCTGCCCAATCCCTCTTACTCCCAAAAGCCAAGCAGCACGGACGCACGATGGAGCCGGCCGCACCAGAGGAGTCCCGTCATGGCCATAGCCACGATCCCATACCCCCAAGTCATCGCCCCTTCCGCCGCCACTAACACCCACGCCCACAGCATGCCTTTCGGGGCTGAAATCCAGCCCAACGGCAACGTCCGCTTCCGCCTCTACGGCCCCGCCGCCCAGGCCGTCTCGCTTGAGCTCGACACCCAGGCCCAGCCTCTGCCCATGCACCGCACCCCCGCAGGCTGGCACGAGCTCACCACCCCCCTCGCCCAAACCGGCACTCGTTACAGCTTCATCCTGCCCGACGGCCTCCACGTCCCCGACCCCGCCTCCCGCTTCCAGCCCGAAGACCTCCACGGCCCAAGCGAAGTCGTCGATCCCGCCGCCTTCACCTGGCAGGACAGCGGATGGCGCGGCCTCCCCTGGCCCGAAGCCGTCCTCTACGAGCTGCACATCGGCGCCTTTACCCCTCAAGGCACCTTCCTTGCCGCCATCGAGAAGCTCGACCACCTCGCCTCGCTCGGCATCACCGTCATCGAAATCATGCCCGTCGCCGACTTTCCCGGCACCCGCAACAGGGGCTACGACGGCGCTCTGCTCTACGCGCCCGATTCCTCCTACGGCCGCCCGGAAGACCTCAAGGCCCTCGTCCAGGCCGCCCACGCCCGCGGCATCGCCGTCCTGCTCGACGTCGTCTACAATCACTTCGGTCCCGACGGCAACTACATCGCCAGCTACTTCCCCGACCTGCTCACTCAAAAGCACAAAACTAATTGGGGCGACGCCGTCAACTACGACGGCGACAACAATCTACAGACCCGCGAGCTCATCATCCACAACGCCATTTACTGGGTAGAAGAGTTCCACCTAGACGGCCTGCGCCTCGACGCCGTGCACGCCATTATGGACGACAGCCCCAACCACATCCTCGACGAGCTCGCCACCCGCGTTCGCGCCACTGTCACCGCAGGCCCTTCGCCTCGTCCCATCCACCTCATCCTCGAAAACGAAAACAACCAGGCCGAGCGCCTGACCTGCGACGAGCTCCGCCACCCTTCCAAATTCACCGCCCAGTGGAACGACGACATGCACCACGTGCTCCACACCGCCGCCACCCACGAGGTCGCCGGCTACTACGAAAACTACAAGGGCGACCCCGAGAAGCTAGGCAGAGCTCTCGCCCAGGGCTTCGCCTTCCAGGGCCAACTCACCGTCAAAGGCGAGCCCCGCGGCGAACCCAGCGCCCACCTCAATCCCGGCGCCTTCGTCTCCTTCATCCAGAACCACGACCAGATCGGCAATCGTGCCTTCGGCGATCGCATCAACTCCATCGTCGGCCCGCAGGCTGTGCGCGCCCTCGCCGCGGTTTACCTCCTCATGCCCCAGACTCCCATGCTCTTCATGGGCGAAGAATGGTCTGCCACCCAGCCGTTTCCCTATTTCTGCGACTTCACCGGCGAGCTCGGCGACAAGGTCCGTGAAGGCCGCCGCAAGGAATTTGCCAGCTTTCCCGAGTTCCAGGACCCGGCAAAGCGCGAAAGCATCCCCGACCCGCAGGCCGATCAGACCTTCCTCTCCGCCAAGCTCAACTGGGACGAACTGCGCAATCCCGGTTCTCGCCAATGGGTCGACTGGTACTGCAACATCCTCGCCTGCCGCCGCCAAAGCCTGCCCATCTACGCACGCATCGGCGGCTTCGCCGGCTCCTGGCAAATCCTCGCCGACGGTGCCCTCATCGTGCGCTGGTCGCTCGACGACGGAGGCGAACTGCAACTGGCCGCCAACCTCACCGAAAAATCTCAGCCCAACTTTCCCCCACCCGCCGCCCACACCATCTGGCAGGAAGGCCACTTCACCGGCTCAGGCGAAGCAGCCCCGTGGTCAGTCCGCTGGTCCGTCCAGGCCTGATTGACCATCCACAACCGGGTGCGTTGACAAGCCACAACCGGGTGCCCCGGGTGCCCCAGGTCTCGCTTCTGAGACCTGGGTCTCGCAGCAATGAATCCAGAGCTGTGAGCCTACAGCTCTCAAGCTGACAGCTCCCGAACCAAGCCTTTACCTGACCCCTAAGCCGCCAGCCCGTCCAGTTCCGCTACCACATCCTCCGGCAGCATAATCTCCGCCGACGCCAGATTCTCCTCCAAATGCGCCACCGAGCTCGTCCCCGGGATCGCCAGTATATGGCTCCCACGCTGCATCACCCAGGCGAGCGCTACCTGCAGCACCGTGGCCCCAACGGTCTTGGCCGCCCGCTCCAGCACCTCGCCCTGCAGCGGCGAAAACCCGCCCAGCGGAAAGTAAGGCACATACGGAATTCCCTCTGCCGCCAGCGCCTCAATCAGCGCATCGTCATGCCGCTTGACCACGTTGTACTCGTTCTGTACGCACACGATCGGAACAACCGTCTGCGCTTCCTTCACCTGGTTCAGCGTCGCCGTGCTGACACCGAGATGCGCAATCTTGCCCTGCCGCTGCAACTCCGCCAGCACTTCCATATGGTGCGCTACCGGGCCATCGACCGGCTTGCCATGGTTGAAGATACGGAAGTTCACCACATCCAGCCGCTCTACCCCGAGATTGCGCAGGTTGTCTTCCACCGCGCTCACCAGCTCTTCCTTCGACGAAGCCTCATGCCATCCCTTGTCCTCCGTCCGCCGCGCGCCCACCTTGGTCACCAGCACCAGGTCGTCCGCATACGGGTGCAGCGCCTCGCGGATAATCTGGTTGGTCACATGCGGCCCGTAAAAGTCGCTCGTGTCGATATGGTTTACTCCGGCTTCGACCGCCGTCCGCAGCACCCGCACTGCCTCTTCGCGATCCTTCGGCGGCCCGTAAATTCCCGGCCCGCTCAACCGCATCGCCCCATAGCCCATCCGCCGCACTGTCATGTCTGTACCCGGAAACGTAAACTCCCCGCCCAGCTTCATCTCTGCCGCCATTGCCGTTCTCCTCCCGCGCAATCTTGCGCACCTGGGGTTAGATTCCGCCCACGTCCCTGCCGAACCTTCTATTTATCCATCTCCAGCTAGACGATCCTAGCCTTGAGCTGTCAGCTTACAGCTCCAAAACTCACAGCTCCCGAACCAAGTCTCCCAATCCTGTCAAGCCCCAGACACCCCTAAGTCCTTCATTCCATTACCAATAAACTTGGCGTATTCACCCCCGCGCATCCCGTACAATTAAGGCAGAAGACAAAGCTGCGCCTGCGGCAATGGGTTACCCGGCCCTCAACCCATAAGTCTTCCCGATTGAATAATTTACCCGTAACATCAAGAGAATGAATATTTTGCGCCACAAGGAGCAAGCATCTCCAATGCCATCAAGACTTTACCTGTTTCTGCCAGGGGGTAGGGGTAGTCACTCCACGCTTCCTCTTTCCCACCGGCCGCAAGCGTGAGCACCCCGGCTAAACTCGCGCCCAGAATCCTCATCGCCTTCGCCTGCGTATACGTGTTCTGGGGATCCACCTACTTCGCCATGCGCACCGGGGTGCAGGTGCTTCCGCCGCTCGTGCTTGCGGCCACCCGCTTCCTCATCTCGGGCCCGCTCATGCTCGCCCTGTGCGCCGCGCGCGGCCTGTCGCTGCGCCTCACTCGCCGCGACCTCGTCTTCCTCGTCGCCATCGGCATCCTCATGCTCGGCATCGGCAACGCGGGCGTCGTCTTCGCGGAGCAGCACATCCCAAGCGGCTTCGCCTCGCTGCTGTTCGCCGTTATCCCCATTTACGTGGCCCTGTTCGAAGCCGTGCTGCCTAACGGAGAGGGCCTCAACCGTCGCGGCTGGCTCGGCATCGCCATCGGCTTTGCCGGCCTGCTCACCCTGCTTTCGCCCGGCCTGCGGGAGGCCGCCCGCACCCACATCGCCGGCTCGCACCAGGTCCTCGGCTCGGTCATCGCGCTCGGTTCCGCCCTCGCCTGGTCGGGCGCGTCGGTGCTCTCGCGCCGCGCCCGCGTCTCCACCCCGACCTTCGTCGCCGCCGCCTACGAGATGCTCATCGCCGGCTGCTTTGACCTCCTGCTGCTCGAGGCCACCGGAGGCTCGATCCGGCATATCGCCTGGAACCGCGAGGCCGTCCTTTCCATCGGCTGGCTCGTCGTCTTCGGCTCGCTCGTCGGCTACACCGCCTACATCTATCTGCTCGACCACGTGCCTGTCGCTAAGGTCGCCACCTACGCCTACATCAACCCCATCGTCGCCGTCCTGCTCGGCGCCGTCTTCCTGCACGAGCGCATGCATGCTATCGAGTACGCTGGCATGGTCTTCATCCTGGCCGCCGTCTATCTCGTCACCAGCTCCAAACTCCAGCCCGCGCCTGAAACCTCGCTGCCCGCCGCGGGTCTAACCGAAAGCCGCACCGCGGCCTAGATCCATGCGCCCGAACCCGCTCAAGCTCGCCGCCGCAACGCTGGCCATCGCCAGTGCCCACGCGCACGCCTCCATCACCGTGCTCGTTGGCGAGCCCTTCGGCAACTTCGGCACCATGATGCCGGTCGGCCACACCACGCTCTACCTCGACCGCGCCTGCGCCGACGGCCCGCTCAAGCTGCGCATGTGCCGGCCCGGCGAGCTGCCTGGCGTCGCCATCGCCCGCTACGACCACCTCGGCCCCTACGACTGGATCGCCACACCGATCTTCGACTTCCTCTACGGCGTTTCCGAAGCCAAAAGCATCCCCGCCTACGCCACGCCCGCAAACATAGCCGCCCTCCGCGAACAATACCGCCGGCAGCACCTCGAAGCCGTCTTCCCCGATGGCACCGAGCACCTGAAACACAGCGACGAGTGGGTCGAAACAATCGGCGCCGCCTACGATCGCCGCCTCTTCGGCTACCAGCTCGCCACCACGCCCGAGCAGGACCAGGCCATCATCGACCAGCTGAACGCCGGCCCCAACCGCCACGCCTACGCACTCCACGACACCAACTGCGCCGACTTCGTGGCCAACTTCTTCAACCTCGATTACCCCGGCCTCATCGCCCGCAACCGCTTCATCGACTTCACCCTCACAACCCCGAAGAACATCGCCCACTCCATCACCCGCTACGGCCAGGCCCACGCCGAGGCGGCGCTCAAAGTCTTTGAAATAGACCAGCTACCGGGCTCGCAGCGCCGTAGCCGCCCCGTCCGCGGCGCGGCTGAAATGCTGCTCAAGCAGAAACGCTACGCCTTCACGCTCGCCGTCATCCAGCCCGAGGCCATGCCGTTTCTCTACGCCTTCTACCGTAAGGACGGCCGCTGGCCCGTAGGCCAGGGTGCCGTACCCGAATCGCCCGAGGCCTTCCAGCAGGCGCAAGCCGAAGCCGCTACGCCCCAGGCTCCAGCGGCTTCCGTGCAAAGTAATAGAGACTGAACGCCAGCAGCAAGAATGCCACCACGCTGGTCGTATCGTGCAGTGGCGAGTGCGCGCTATAGAAAACCGGAAAGCGCGGAATCGTCTTATCCGTCGCAGCTTCGTACAGCTTCACGCCAACCCCAAGCAGCCCCACAATGCCGCCGGCTGCGATCAGCCCCGAGGCATACAGACTGCCGGGCGAAACCTCCGACTCTGTATCGAGCGGCGGCGTGACGGACGTCGGCACGGGTAGCCCGTTCGCCGGGTCGATGTGCTCCGGATTGGTCTCGTCGAAGTCAGGATGCTTCACATAGAACGCGTCGCGGTCGTTATGCCACAGGGCAAGCGACGCCTGGTAGCCGGCGGCGGCGGCGTTGGCGTGATGATGCAGCATGGCGCGATCGACCATCCAGCGCATCACACCACCCACAAAAATAGCCAGCGTCGTCGCGATCGAAAGGTAAGCGCCCACGGCAAACGTAAGCGAGCGTATACCCAGCAGTTCCACCACAATCACCAGAGCCACGCCCAGCAATACCAGCCCCCACGGCAGCTTGCGCGACAAGATGCCGTTGATCACGGTCGCCATCAGCTTGCCCTGCGGTGCCGCGGCCTTTTCGCTGCCGATGCCCTGCGTCCACTGGATCACGATCTGGTTTGTTTCGGGTTCCATCAGGTACTTGCCGTCCGGCAAGGTGGTCGAGCCGATGGCGTTCAGCAGGGTCAAGTTATGGCCGTGGGTCACCGTTTCCTTAGCTCCTGTCTTGTTGGTGAGCTGGAACGTGTCGCGCGAGAATGGCCCTTTGTTCTGCACGCCATCGGCGTACATCTGCGCGGTCACGTGGATCGGCTGCGGCATGCGCTGGAAGCTTTCGAGACCGCGGTTCATGCCGTTCAACGTCGCGCCGATCGAGAACACCGAGATGATTACGCCCGCCATCACCGCTGCCTGCTGCTTCCACGGCGTCGCGCCGATCAGGTAGCCGGTCTTCAAATCCTGCGAGGTATCACCCGCGTTCGACGCCGCGATGCAGACGATGCCACCGATGGTAATCGCCAGCGCGCCGAATGCCGGAGCGGTCCAGCCGCGCACCAGGAAGATGGCAGTCGTGGCCATGAGGGTCGCAATCGTCATGCCCGAAACCGGCGACGACGACGAGCCCACGATGCCCACGATGCGCGCCGAAACCGCCACGAACAGGAAGCCGAACACCACCACCAGAAGCGCCGCCGACACGTTGGCCCAGAAGCCAACCTGCGCGCCCGGCACCGGATGAAACTGCAGAAACGCCACCATCAACACCACCAGCAGCGCCGACCCGCCAACGACCACGGACATCGGAAAGTCATGTGCGGTGCGGAGGATCGTCGACGCCTCGATTACCTGGTCCTTCGACTTCTTGCCCATCTGCCTGAAGCCGTCCGCCAGGGCTGAAACGATGGTTGGCGCGGTACGCAGCAGCGTAATCAAACCGGCCGCGGCCACCGCGCCCGCGCCCATCGGACGCACGTAAATGCGCCACAGTGAAGAGGGGTCCATCTGGGCGATCGGCGTGGTGCCCGGGTAGATGGGCAGGTTGAAGCGCGAGCCGAAAAAGTAGATGGCCGGCATCATCACCAGCCACGAAAACACGCCGCCGGCAAACAGGATGGCCGCCACGCGAATGCCGATGATGTAGCCGACGCCGAGGTATTCCGGGGTGCAATCGGTGCGGATGGCTGCGCCTTTGAGCAGGTGCTGCGCGCCCAGATCGGGCTCGTAGTTGGGCCCCGATGGCCAAAGCGCGAAGAGGTTTTCATTCTGGAACAACGTGTACAGCGCTCCGAGGCCGAGCCCGAAGAAGACCCGCGACGCCGACGAGCCGCCGCGATCGCCCGCGACCAGCACGTCGGCGCAGGCAGTGCCTTCGGGATAGATGAGCGTGGCGTGCTCGTCGACGATCAGCTGCCGGCGCAGTGGAATCATGAACAGTACGCCGAGCCAGCCACCAAACAGCGCAAGCGCGAAGATTCTCGTCGACTCCAGGTCGAAACCTAAAAAGATGAGCGCGGGCAGGGTAAAGATGACGCCCGACGCAATCGACTGGCCAGCATTGCCGACCGTCTGGACGATGTTGTTTTCAAGGATGGAGGCTTTACCAAAGGCTCGCAGAATGGAGATCGAAAGCACCGAGATGGGGATCGAAGCCGCCACCGTAAGCCCGGCCCGCAGGCCCACATACACCGTCACGGCCCCGAAGACGACGGCGAAGAAGGCCCCGAGCAGCAGGGCGCGCAGGGTAAATTCCGGACGGTCGTCGGACGCGGGAACGAAAGGCTTGAAGGTGGAAGGGGATGCCATCTGTTCTGGTGTTCTCCGGATGAAAGATGAATTTGCGGTCTTCGATGGGAGTGTACCAGCGGGGATGCGTGAACGGCTCCGCGTTGACGTCTGCCCGGGGTTGCGGCTTATACTCGAGCCATTGGCGCGGCCCGATGGGCCTGGAGCGCCGACGAGCAGGTGAGTCTTCAGCGAGAGCTTGAACAGACAGACGCTCGGGTTGCACGCAGGATCACCGCCTGGTGGGGCGGGGCGGGGCCGTGTGGAAGCAGGCTGGCGAGCCGTGGTGCGGGTGCTTCGAAGTCCCGTGGACGATATAGTCACGACTGTGTTTCCGGCCGACTGCCGGTGTTGTGCAGGGCCGCTCCATCGGGCAGGCCTGGTTCCGGTGTGCGAAGCGTGCGTGGGGCGCGTGGTGCCGAACACCATGTTCGGCTGCGAACGGTGCGGTGAGGCGATCAACCTCGATCTTGATCTTGAAGACATGCGATTTGCGGGGCTGCTTGCGGAGGGTTTTCGCTGCCGCGAGTGCAGGCTGGTGCCTCCGCCGTTTGCCAAGGCGGTGGCTTACGGCACCTACACGGACGAGCTGCGAATACTCATCCACCTGCTGAAGTTTGAAGGAGTGCGGAGCACGGCGGCGTTGCTGGGCGGCAGGCTGGGTGAAGCGGTGCTGCAGTTGGAAGGCCTAACGACAGGTGAGCTGCTGGTGGTCGCGGTGCCGCTCTTTGCAGCGCGCGAGCGTGAGCGCGGCTACAACCAGTCTGTGCTGCTGGCCGATGCTGCCCTGCGCTGGCTGCGGCGCGCACGGCCGGAGTGGAAGCTACGGCGTGCATACGGCTCACTACGGCGCGTGAAGCGGACGGAAAGCCAGTATGTGCTTTCGCTGCGCGGCCGACGGCGCAACCTGCGCGGAGCGTTCCAGGTAGCGGGCGATGTGGCCGGACGGGAGATTTTGCTGATCGACGACATTCTGACCAGCGGCGCGACCGCGCGCGAGTGTGCGCGGGTGTTGCTGGCCGCGGGCGCGGCAAGGGTCTGGGTGGCGACCGTGGCGCGAGCGCAGAAGCGGTTTGTGCAACGCCAGCATGAAGACCCGGGAGAGCTTGTAGCCGCCTGGGATCTGAACGTGACGGGCGAGAGAGAATCTTGACGGTGTAGAGAAAGACAACCGCAGATTCCCTACGGGAATGACAACAAAAAGGCGACATGCAGGGAGGAGTAACCAATGCAGATTGTAAAGTCTCAGAACGGCAAGGGGCGCAAGCAGAGGGTTCCGGGCGGACGTCATCTAGGGCATGGAAGCACTGCCCGGCGAGCACCCGTGACCGAGATGGATGTGCGCGGCGGCGTGTTTCGCCAGCCGGCCATGCAGACGCCGGTGCTGGTGCTGAACGCGAGCTACGAGCCGATCAACATCTGCGGGGCGCGGCGGGCGCTTGTGCTTGTGCTGAAAGGCGTGGCGCGCACCGAAGAGGAGCAGGGCGCGGTGCTGCATGCGGCGCGGATGAACGTGGCGATGCCGAGCGTGATTCGGCTGCTCGAATACCGGCGGATTCCGCACCAGACGCGGGCGCTGAGCCGTAAGAACATCCTGCTGCGGGATCGCAACTGCTGCCAGTATTGCTCAGTGGTGCTGACGGCGAGCGAGCTGACGCTCGACCATGTGCTTCCGCGTAGCCGCGGTGGCCTTTCCACCTGGGAAAACCTGGTCGCCTGCTGCCACGATTGCAATCGGCGCAAGGGTAACCAGCTGCTGCACGAGCTGACCGAGATGAAGCTGCAGCGCGAGCCGCGGCCGTTTTCGTTGCATACGTCGCGGCACATTATGCGCATGATCGGGTCAGCCGATCCTAGCTGGCGGCGGTACTTGTATTTTGAGTCGGGGGAAGCGGCTTAGCGCTTGCAACGGCAAAGACCCCAGGTCTCAGACGCGAGACCTGGGGCACCCGGTTTATTGCCGCTCCGTTGCTACCACTTCCAGACGAGCATGTAGGCTGCGCCGGAGGTGGAGGCGTTGAGGGCTGCGTCGCCATTGTAGACGACCGTAATCTGGTCGAAGCCGAGCGGAACGGATGTGCTGTTGAGGGTGGCGGAGCCGCTGTTGAGGATTGCGGTCCCGATGGCTTTGCCGTTGGCGTAAAACGTGACCGTTTCGCCGTTCGAGCCGGTGTACGGTGCGAGGTGCGCGGTGAGGGCAACCTGCTGGCCCTGCATCGGGATGACGTTGGACAGGAACAAGCCGACTGAGGTGGGTTGGGCCTGGGCGGTGAGGGCTACGGCTGAGGAAATGCTTGCCTGGTAGTTGCTATCGCCCACGTAGTTGGCGACGACGTTCTGGGTGCCGGTGCCGGGCAGCGTGACGCCGGAGAGCGTAGCGGTTGCGGTCTGGGTGAGCGACGAGAGGATGACAGCCGCGGTGGTGTTGGCGTCGGCAATGACAACATCCGGGGCTCCGTCCCCATTGAGGTCAGCCACGGCGATGCCGTAGGGGCTGGTGCCGGCTGCGGCGATGGGGCCGGCGGTGAAGGTGCCGTCGCCCGCGCCGTACAGGATGGCGATGCTGTTCGAAGCGGCGCCCGAGACGACCAGGTCGGTCTTGCCATCGCCGTTGAAGTCGGCCGCGGCGATGCCTACCGTGCCGGCGGGTGTGGCTACCGTCTGCTTCGCCGTAAAGCTGCCGTCCCCTGCGCCAAGCAGCACGGTAACGGTGTTATCGGCGGCGTTGGTGACGGCGAGATCGAGCTTGCCGTCGCCGTTGAAGTCGCCGGAGACGAGGAAGCCCGGCTTGTTGCCGACGTTGACGGTCTGGCCCTGGGTGAAGGTGCCGTCGCCGTTGCCGAGGAAGAGTACGACGGAGTTGGCGTTGAGGACGGTGACGGCGAAGTCCATTTTGCCGTCGCCGTTGAAGTCGCCGGCGAGGGGGCTGTTAGGGTTCTGGCCGAGGTAGGGATTGAAGGCGGTCTGGGTGAAGGTGCCGTCGCCATTGCCCGCGAGGAAGGAAAGCGTGCCGCCGTAGGTGTTGGCGCGGACGATGTCGGGAATGCCGTCGCCGTTGAAGTCGGCGATGGTGACGCCGATAGGGCCGCCGCCGGCGTAGATTTCGGTGCCCGGGGTGAAGGTGCCGTCGCCCTTGCCCATGAGGAAGTCGATCTGGTTGTTGAGCAGGTTGACGAGCGCGAGGTCCTGCTTGCCGTCCTGGTTGAAGTCGGCGACCTGGATCTGGTAGATGCCGTTGATGGGCAGCATGGCGACGGATGCGGCGGTAAAGGTGCCGTCGCCATTGCCGAGCATGATGGTGACGCCGGAAGCGAACTCGCCGACGACGGCGAAATCCGGCTTGCCGTCGTGGTTGAAGTCACCAACCGCGATGGTGGAGTTGCCGCCAAGATAGCCGGTAGTGAGGGTGGAGGCGATGAGTGACAGCACCGAGGTGACGGGGCCGAGCGGCGCGGAGCCGACCACCTTATTGCCGGCGGAGGTATTGACGAAATCGACCGAGCCGGTGGGTTGGATGGCACCGCCGGTCGTGATGCCGGCAGTGAGGGTGTAGTTGCCGGGCTTGCCCGATTGCGCCAGGCTGCTGGCGGAAGCGAGGACGCCGGAAGAGAGGGCGAAGCCGGTGTTGCCGGCCGGGACAACAGGCTGGGTTGCGACTACGCTGACGGCCTGGGTGTTCGACACCTGGACGGAGAAGAGGCGCTGGCCGTAGAGCACGGCCTCGTAGGTATGGGGGCCGGCGGCGGGCGTGAGCTTGACCGAGGCGGTGCCGTTGGCGAGCAGCTGGGCGCGGCCGATGGCGTTCTCGTGGGTGCAAGCTTTGGCGACGGCGACATCGCAGAACCGGACGATGCCGTGCGAGAGCGGGCCGGCGGCCTGGCCGACGGTGGCGGAAAGGGTGATGACGGCGCCGGGAGTGACGGCGTTGGAAGAGGCCGAGAGCGTGACGGCGGGGGCGGCCTGGACCTGGGCCAATGCAGGGGTGGGGGCGGTGAAGACGGCGGCCGAGGCGGTGATCGCCAGGGCCGGCAGGAGAGCCTGAAGCAGGGAAGGTTTAGAGCGATGCAAGGAGTTCAAGGGACGTTCCTCAGTATGTTGTATGGGCTTGAAGGGACGCGTCTGGTACGCGCAGGAGACGCCGAAGGAGGTTTGCTTCCATGCGTCGAAGATGACGTTATGGGCGGGACGGCTGAGGCGCAACGACTTTCTTGCGCGAGTTACTTCGTTTCCCGGTACGAAGGTTCGGGCCGGGTACGGGGGTGAGTGCCGAAGGTTGTAGGAGGCGGGTGACGCTGCGGACGAAAGTGGAATGGCGTTGTAACGATGGGGTTAGATTTTTGGGACTGATGGATGAAGTCATGCTAGAGCTCGCGGCGTTGCTGCCGTTTCGGCGTGTGGTGGAAGAGCGGGAAATGCTACAGTTCGAGTAATGCCGGGTGGTGGATTTAGCGCGTGAGCGAGGGGAGAACTCCGTTGAGTAAGCCGGGTTGGAAAGAGACGCTGCGTGCGGCCGGGTGCCTGGCCGTGGCGACCATGGCGCTGGCGGCGGCAGCCCAAAACGGCGGCGAATCGTACTTCGAGTTTGGGACGGTGGTGGCGCTGGGCAAGCATGATGTGGATGTGCAGACGTTCGACCCGCAACGCCAGCGCCTGGTGCAGCGCAGCTACGCGCTGGGCAAGGCGACCCAGGCCGACGCGGTGCATGTGGGCGATACCGTCGAGGTGATTTACCAGGCAGGACCGGCGGGAACAGAATGGATGTTGAACCGGCTGCTGCTGATCCATGGCGAGGTGCCGAAGGCCGGGCCGGCGGCAAGCGGGCCGGCGGTGGATGTGGCTCCGCGCGAAGCTGCCGCGCCGGTAGTTTCTGCCAAGGCTTCGGCGGAGGGTACGGCTCCCGTGGCTGTGGTGCCGGCCAAAAAGCCGGTGACAACCACACGCGCAGGCAGGAGCACGGCGGCACCGGCGAATGCTGCTTCAGGCAGCACGACTTCAAGTAGCATGACCGGCACGCTTGCGAAGACAGCCAAACCAGGGGGCACGTCTGCAAATCCCGCGCCGGTGGCCCTGGGGGCAGCGGCCAAGAAGGTGGTTCCGGGGGCGGTGGCGATCCCGCTGGGCGTAAGTGGCGATGCCGCCGCACTGCGTGCCCCAAAGCTGAAAGGCGTAACCCAGGAGGCGCCGGGCCAGCAGTGCGGGCGCGACGCGGACTGGAGCACGCTGCCTATTTCGATGGCGGTGCTGGATTTCCGCTATCCGACGGAGCACGAAGAGGCGAACGACGTCTCGAAGACCGGTGGAGGCTCGGGCACGGCGGTGGCGGACCTGGTATACAACCAGCTTGCGGCGGGCCAGCCGGAGTTCCAGATGCGGCGCGGCGACCGCGAGAAGCTTTTCCGGATGGACTTTGCCGGGGCCGCGCGGCTGGGCCGGCAGATTGGCGTGGACCTGGTGCTGCTGGGAACGTTTGAGCCGGTGGAGGTGGTCTCGCCCGACCCCGCCTACCCGAACCCGACGCAGGCCTACACGCTGCGCGCGGGTGTGGTGGAGACTTGTACGGGGCAACTGCTCTATAAGCTGACTTCGATTACCTGCGCTGCGGCGGCGAGTGGCGGACCTCCGCCGGCCAGGGGCAGCGTGCCGCCGAGCTGTCCTGGTTCGGAGATTGCGGTGAAGGATACGCTGAACCCGCGCGAGAGCGAAGGTGCCTACCGGGTGCCGATTGAGATGCTGCTGCAGCCGCTGTTGCATAATGGGACACCGGCGGGCGTGATCGGCTCGGCGGGTGTGGTGACGGCCGCGGCGGGCAACAGCGTGACCATCCGGGTGGGTCCGCAGGGTGTGAAAGTGGGTGAACAGGTGTCGATCCACTCGTTCCGGCTGGCCAAGAATCCGACGACGAATACTCTGCAGCGCTTTGAGGATATGGAAATGGGCCGCATGACGGTGACGCAGGTGAATGGCGGGTCGGCGACGGGCACGTATCTTGGAGACGTAGCGCCGAAGGCCGGAGACACGGCCGAGGTGATTACGGAGTAAGGGGGCCGGGAATGAACGAGTTCGCGGAGTTGCCGAATCTTGAAGTGCTGGGCAGGGACTTGCTGGAGGTGCCGCGCTGGCGGCGCGCGGTGTCGCTTGTGGTGCCGTTCGGGTTGACGGCGGGCTTCTTCTGGCTGGCGGCGCGGGGATGGTGGTGGGCGGCGCTGGCTTGTCCGGTGGCTCTAAGTTTCCTGACCTATGCCTCGACTTCGCACGACCTGGTGCATCGCAACCTGCGCATTCCGCACTGGCTCAATGAGGGTTTGCTGTGCACGGTGGAGCTGCTTGCGTTTCGCAGCGGGCACGCTTACCGCACGGTGCATTTGAATCATCATGCGCACTTCCCCGAAGAGGGCGATCTGGAAGGCGCGGCGGCGAAGATGAGCTTGCCGCGGGCGCTGCTGGATGGGCTGACCCTGCAGTACAGGCTGTGGTGGTACGCGCTCGAGCGGCCGGGCACGAAGCGGCTGTGGGTGATCGGCGAAGGCTCGGCAGCGTTGCTTTTGCTGCTGGGGTGCGGGCTGGCCTGGCGCTGGACGCACCTGCCGGCGATCTATGCGGGGTTGATGATTGCGGGCAGCTGGGTGTATCCGCTTGCCACGGCTTACATCGTGCACGATGCGGGCGCGACGGACGAGGTACACCAGACGAGACTGTTCCGGGGCAGGCTGCTGGAGGTACTTGCGCTCGAACACCTGTACCACCTGGAGCATCATCTTTACCCGGGCGTGCCGCACCAGAACTGGCCCAAGCTGGCGAAGCGGCTGGACCCGTACTTCGACCGCATGGGACTGAAGCCCATCAGGCTGCTGTTCTGATGCGACGGGACGAGGAGCGAGGACTGTTGTCGGCGCTGGTGGCGGATGGGCGTCCGCTGCTTGGCCTGATGGCCCTGGGGCTGATGGCTTCGGGGCTGTTTGCGCTTTGGCTGGCGGCTACGGGGTCGTTTCTGCCGCATGATGTGGAGTACCTGGGCATGCAGCCGAACGCGCTGTGCGGGCTGCATGCCTGCCGGGTGGTGCATTTCATGTTCCACGACCGGGTGTCGTTTGGCGGAACGCTGGTTGCAATTGGGGTGCTCTACCTGTGGCTGCTCGAGTTCCCGCTGCGGCAGGGTGAAGAGTGGGCGTGGTGGACGCTGCTGCTTTCCGGCTGCGTGGGCTTTTCGAGCTTCTTTGCCTACCTGCTGTACGGCTATCTGGACCTTTGGCATGCGGCCGCTTCGCTTGCCATGCTTCCTCTGTTTGTGGCGGGCATGGTAAAGACGCGGGCTCTGCTGCGTGGCGAGCGGCTGGGTGTACGCAGCCTGCTGCCGCCCGGCACGGCGCTGGCAATCCGGACACGCGCCGGATTCGGGCGGGCCTGCCTGCTGTTTACCGGGGCCGGCATGACGCTGGCCGGCTCGGTGATTACGGTGCTTGGCTCGACGGTGGTGTTCGTGCCGCAGGACATTACCTACCTGGGATTTACGCGGGCGCAGCTGGAGGCGCTGAACCCGCACCTGGTGCCGCTGATCGCGCACGACCGTGCCGGCTTTGGCGGGGGGCTTGCCTGCTGCGGGCTAACGGTGCTGCTGATCGTGTGGAAAGCGCAGCCTGGGCGCGCGTTATGGCAGGCGTTGCTGGCTGGCGGGGTGATGGGCTTCGGCTGCGCAATCGGGATTCACTATCCGATGGAGTATTTGAGTGTGTCGCACCTGGCACCGGCTTGGCTGGGGGCGGCGGTGTATGTGGTGGGGATCGCGATGTTGTGGAAGCGCTGCTGCGGCGAGGGGCGGGCGGCAGAGGACGAGGCAACTGTGGTGTTGCCGGTTTCGGCCAGCTAGGGTGTGCCGATGTACTCGCCGTTTGTTGTCCTTCCCGAAGGGAAGCTGCGGTTGCTTTTGCCTTTGGCTCCTGGTTCCGGATGCAGGTGGTTGTTCCCTGACGCAGTTATGAGTCGCGCCTTCAGCGCTCTGGCTCATACTGGGCGTTGGTACCCAGGCCTGCGGCCTGGGCTGGTATGAGTCGGGCTTTCAGCCCTGCTGGTGGAAAGAACAGATAACGGCAAACGCAACCGCAGATCCCTTCGGGATGGCAACAAGAAAGCTCTACACCTACAGCCATGTGCGGCTTACGGCTTGGGTTTGCCGCGGTTCAGCGCGGGTGCGTTGGGATCGGGCGGGGGCATATCCGAGGGTGTGTCGGATGTGGCTCCGGAAGGTGTGGCGGGAGCAGCCGGCGCAGCCTTGGGGTCGGTTGGCGGCAGGTCTTCGCCGTTATAGATGATGCGCGACTTGGCGTGGAAGCGCTTGTAATCCTCGTACTTGACGACATAGCGGATGTGCACGTCGCCGCCTTCGTCCTTGGGGAAATGCAGGATGCCTTCGGCCTTGGTATAGACCGGGAACCAGTTGCCGCCGTCGACCTCCTGATAGTAGGTGGTGTAGGGCGGTGAGAGGTCTTCGTGGCCACGGCGCAGGTTGTCGGGTACGGATTTGCCGGTAATCAGAACGATTTCCAGTTCCTGCTGATCGACCCAGACCTTGCCCTGGAAGTAGCGCTTGCCCTTGACGAGCTCCTTGGGCTTGCAGTCGAAGACGTAGGTATCGATGTCGTCGACCTTTTGCCGGCCGAGATAGGTGAGGTTGTATTGGGGCAGGTCGGGTGTGGTGAGGACGAAGGGCAGGCGGTGCTCGATGTCGTCGAAATCGGCCTGCGACATGATGACTTTCTCGATGGTGTTTTGCGGCGCGAAAACAACGTGTTCCGTCCGGCGGTCGTGGTCGTCGAAAACGATGTCGGTGACCTGCTGGTAGGTGCCGTCGGGCTTGTTGGTGACGTCGGAGATGGTCTGTACGGTGACGGACTGGCGGAAGGTGTAGTCCTGGCGGGCCTTGTCGAAGACGGTCTCGCGGGTGCCGAATTTAGCGATGATCTGCTCGGCTGAAAGGCTGGAGGGCGGGGCGGGATCGAGCGGGCCGAAGCCGGACGGGTTACTTTGGGCAGCGGCGGCGGATAGCGGCGCTAGTGCGTGGGCATACGGGGCCGATAGCGGGAGAAGCAGAAGCGCGGCGAGAAAGACTGCGGGAGTGTTCATCGCTGATTTAGACGCGGATGGAGCGGCTTCGGTGGTGCAGCGGGGGGAGTAGGGTAATGGGCTTCTGGGGACATGTGGCGGTGCATTGGGTGTGCGTGGTGGGGATGCTGGGGCTTGCGCTGTGCTGCCTCTCGCTGCGCCGGCAGGGCAGGCTGCAGGCGGCAGCACGCTGGCGCGAACGGCGGATGCGCCTGGAGCTGGAGGCCTATGCGCGGCTGGATGCCTCGACGACGAGCGAGATCAACAACGGCCTGGCCGCCCACGAGGCGCAAAAGGCGCTGGCGCGGCGGGTGTGCCGGACGGTAGCCGAAAAGAGCGTGTTTACGCGGGTGACGATGCTGCTGCGCGATGCGGAAGGCCGCTTCCGCTGCATGGGCAGCGTAGGGGTGGACGACTTGACGGTCGCGGCGCTGCATCGTTGGGGGGAAGAGGTGGTGGCCGAGGAGCGCGGCGAAGGCAAGGTGACCCGGATGGTGCCTGCAGCCTGGTACAAGGGCGCGTTGAGCTTTGCGATCAATCTGGGCGAGTGGCAGGAGTTCGACCCGGAGGTGGGATCGTGGGCGCTGAGCGGAAAGAAGGAGCGCCGGCGCTGGCGGCGAGGGCTGGTGGCTCCGGTGCGCATGGGCGGCGGCACCGGCAGGATGATGGGCGCGCTGGCCGTATGCGCCGACGGCCCGGGCCTGGACGGCTGGCTGGTGGGGCTGCACGAAGCCATGAAGCCGGTAGAAGCGCTGGCGGACAAGCTGGCCCGCACCATGGAGAACGAGGCCATGGCGGAAAAGCTGCTGCGTGCGGAAAAGCTTGCCGGCCTGGGGCAACTGGCGGGGGGCGTGGCGCATGCGCTCAACAATCCTTTGACGGCCGTGCTTGGCTTTGCCGAGCTGATTGCCGAGACCGCGACGGAAGCCAGGGTGCGCCGGGATGCGGCGACGATTGCGGCCGAGGCGCTGAAGATGAAGGACACGGTCGCGCGGCTGGTGGAGTTCTGGCGGCCTTCGACGCTGGCCGATGAGGCGGTCGATCTGGCGGCCGTGCTGCGCGACCTGGCCGAAGCCTGCCGGCAAACGCTGGTTGAGCGCGGCGTGACGATGGAGCTGCTGGGCATGGAAGCGTCCACGCCTGTCGTGCGCGGGAGCCGCGATCGATTGAGGCAGGTGATGGAGCATCTGCTGAACAACGCCGCGCAGGCGATTGCCGCGGCCGGGATGAGGGACGATGAGGGCCATCGGATACGGCTTACCGTGAGTCACGACGAGCGTGCGCTGCATGTAATTGTGAGCGATACGGGCATGGGCTTTCGCGAGCCGGGACGGGTGTTCGACCCGTTCTACACAACCAAAGGCCCGGAGCAGGGCGCGGGGCTGGGATTGTCGATCTGCTACGGCATCGTGCGCGAGCATGGGGGCGAGATTTCGGCGTTCAACCTGCATCCGCGCGGGGCGGCGGTTGTGGTGGAGCTTCCGGTGCGCAAGGTGGTGCGCGCAGAGAACGTGGTAGTCATCGCGGAGCCGATGCGGGCGTAAGCTGGATGCATGGAGTTCAAGGCCGATGGAGGCTTCAAGCATCTGGTTCCGGGTAGCGCCTATGTGGTCATCAAGGAGTTCATCGACTACGATGGTCGTGTACATCCGGTCGGCGAACAGTGGGTCTTCCGGCGCGTAAGCTTTGTCCCGTACTACGACGGGCTCACCCTGTTTGTGCAGTCTGGGAGTGGAAGCGAATGGGGTGTACGTCTGGAGTGGGCAGACCATGGACAAGGTGCGATCGTGGATGCGCTTGAGGAGTATGTGGGGGCTCAGGCAGGCGCCTCGCAGCAGCCGGGGATGTAAGCTGTTGCGATGAAGATTGCGCGTCTGCTGATGGCTTTGGCGATGATGGCAGGTTTGAGCGGGATGGCGCGAGCGCAGGCGAAACGGCCCATGACGTTCGCGGATCTGATGGCAATGAAGCGGGTGAGCGATCCGCAGATTTCGCCCAGCGGCAAGTGGGTGCTGTTTTCGGTGACGGATGTTTCGCTTGCCGCGAATAGCAATACGAATCATCTTTGGGTGGTGCCGATTGGCGGCGGTCCTTCACCGAGCCAGGAGAAGCAGGTGACCTTCGGTGCGGGTGAGTCGAACGGGCGCTTTTCGCCCGATGGCAAGTGGGTTTCGGCTACCGTGGGCGACCAGGTGGCGCTGCTTGCATGGGATGAGGCGGCCGGCACGATGAAGGCGACGGGCACGACGAGCCATGTGGCCACGGCCGCGGATGGAGCGATTTGGTCGGCGGATGCGAAGCGCCTGCTGTTTGTGTCGCAGGTGTATCCGGAGTGCTCCGACAAGCCGGCGTGGGCCGACGAAGACGCATGCGACAAGGCCAGGGATGATGCGGCCGCCGCGAACCAGGTGAAGGCACAGCTTTGGACCGGGCTGCTGTACCGGCACTGGAATGCGTTTACGGGGTTGAAGCGGAGCCATGTGCTGGTGATGGATGCCGACCTGACCCATGTGCGCGACTTGACGCCGCGGAGCGTGGTCGGCGATGCCGAGACGCCGACGTTTTCGCTTGGCGGACCGCTCGGCTACGCGTGGGCACCGGACTCGAAGGAGATTGCGTATGTGACGAACCTGGACAAGGTGCCGGCGGCTTCGACCAACAACGATGTGTTTACGTTGCGGCTGGATGAGCCTGGGGTGAAGGCTGTGAAGGTATCTACGTCGCTGGGGAGTGACGATGGACCGCAGTACTCGCCGGATGGCAAGTGGCTTGCGTTTCGCTCGCAGGCTCGGGCGGGGTATGAGAGTGATCGCTTTCGGTTGATGGTGATGGATCGGCGGATGGAGACAACTCGAGACGTGTTGCCATCTCTTGATCGCTCGGTCGATGAATTTACCTGGCTGCCAGACTCGCATGCAATCGCGTTCGTCTACGGCCAACAGGGTGAAAACAACTTGTCAGGCGTCGACATCGCTACTGGGCGAGTTATAGGAGTAACTCTTGGTGATGGTTCCTATGGCGCTCCTCGTCGTAACGACATTCCGCGCGATGGTGAGTTGAGCGACGTAGTCATCTCCACGCACGAGTTAGTTGCTATTGCCGTGCGAACCAAGGTGGCTCGCCCAGCTGAGCTTGTGAGTGTCTGGTTAGGAGCCTTCACTGGACCACCACATTCAAGCATCCAAAAGGTACTCACTTCGGCAAATGACAATGTTCTCAATTCACTCGACCTTTCAGACATGCAGGCCTATCACTTCATTGGTGCGGAGGGTGCGAGCGTCGAGGGCTTTGTCATCAAGCCGCCCAATTTTGATCCTGCTAAGAAGTATCCAGTTAAGTTTCTGATTCATGGTGGCCCACAAGGAGCGTGGGGTGACGGGTGGAGTTATCGTTGGAATCCGGAGTTGATGGCAGCTTCGGGTTATGTGGTGGTGATGGTGAATCCGCGTGGGTCTACCGGGTATGGGCAGGCGTTTATCGATGGGGTAAACGGCGATTGGGGCGGCAAAGCTTATATCGACTTGATGAAGGGGATGGATGCGGCGGAGCAGCAGTTCCCTTTTATCGACAGGGATCGCGAGTGTGCGCTGGGAGCTAGCTACGGAGGCTTCATGGCGAACTGGATCCTTACCCATACTAATCGCTTCAAATGCATCGTGAGCCATGACGGCATGTATAACCCGGTGAGTGCTTATGGCACGACCGAGGAGTTATGGTTCAACGAGTGGGAGTTTCGCCGACCCGGTGATCCTCTGCCCGGGCAGCCTTGGGGTTACGCTTCCCTGCCCGCCGATCAAGATCCCTTTCGTAAGTGGTCCCCCGCGTTGTTTATCCAGAATGCTAAGACTCCTACCCTGGTCATCCACTCGCAAAAGGATTACCGGCTGGATGTAAGTGAGGGATACCAACTATACGACGCTTTGCAGAGGCTGGGTGTGCCAAGCGAAATGCTTTACTTTCCCGACGAAGGCCACTGGGTGTTGAAGCCGCAGAATAGTGAGCTTTGGAACAAGACGGTAAGTGACTGGTGCGATCAGTGGACCCATACGAACGCGTATGCGGCAAAGTGAAAGAAGGCATCACACAGAGGACACAGAATGGCTTGAGGCAAGGAAAGATCTGTGTTCTCTGTGTCCTCTGTGTTAGGTAGTTAGGGGTGCCATGTTTGCTCGACCTAAAAAGCGGGAGCCGGTGGGGGAGGCGGAATTGTTTAAGTATGCCGTCGGTTCGCTGGCCAGGCGCATGCGGACGGTGCGCGATCTGCGCCGGCTGATGAAGCCTCGCGCGCATGAAGGGGAGCGGGGTGAGTGCGATATGGATCGTGTGGTCGACCGATTGATCGAGTTGAAGTACCTCAGCGACACGCGCTTCGCCCAGGACTTTATCCGGTTGCGCAAGGAAAACCAGGGCTTTGGCCGGCGGCGGGTCGCGCAGGACCTGGCCATGAAAGGCGTGGGCAAGGAGCTTGTCGCCGAGACAGTCGCGTCGGCTTTTGACGAAACCGACGAAGTGGCTATGGCGCGGGCTTACTGCGAGCGCAAGCGGATCAAGCCGCCGAGCGACGGGCCCAATCGCCAGAAGGAAGTGGCCCGCATCATGGGCAGGCTGATGCGGGCGGGGTATTCCTCCGGTGCGATCGGCAAGATGCTGAAGAGCTGGCGCGTGGAAGTGACCGAAGCCATGGAGGCGGCGGATGAAGAGGCGGGCTACGATCTGCCGGAGTTCTAGACTGGAAGCATGGATGTAGAGCGGCTGGTGGCGGTGGATTGGTCGGGCGACAAGGGGCCGGGGCAGAAGAAGAAGATCTGGGCGGGGGTTTGGACGCGGGGTGGGCGCGGCAAGGTGGCCGGCGGTACAGTCAGGCTCGAGACGGGACGAACGCGCGCGCAGCTTGTGGACTGGCTGATCGCAATGGCTGCCAAAACGCCACGCATGGTGGTGTCGATTGACTGCTGCTTCAGCTATCCGGCGTGGTTCTTGCGCGAGCATGGATGCGCGACGGTGTTCGACTTCTGGCGCCATGTGGCGAGCGGCGAAGGCGAACGCTGGCTGTGCGATGCGAGCGAAAGCCGGGACGTACGCTTCTGGGGCAAGCCGCACAAGCGGCCGGCGATGTTCAGCGGCGAGGGCTACGCGTCCATGATGCGGGCGACTGATTGGGAAAACAAGGTGGAGTTCGGCGGCGGCGACGAGATGCGCGCGGCGTTGATGCGCGGCATTACGCCAAAGTCGCCGTTCCAGATTGGCGGCAGCGGTAGTGTGGGCACGGGGTCGCTACGCGCGATGGAGTGGCTGCTTGCGCTGCATGAGGCGGGTTTCCGGGTGTGGCCGTTTGAGGATGCGGCTTTGTCGCCCGAACCCACGCATCGCGGTGAGACTGTGATGCATGGGGCACAGCCTTTGCTGGTGGAGATGTATACGCGGCTGCTGACAGGGCCGGTGGCGAAGTCAAATGAGTTGGCGCGGCGAGCCTACCTGAAGCGGCGCGGGTTCGAAGAGCCGGGACTCTACGGGGCTTTGCCGCGCAGCGTGGCGGCGGGCGCGCAAGGGTCGGAAGACGGGTTTGACGCGCTGGTTTGCTGCCTGGAAATGGTGCGCTGGCAGGCGGAGTTTGCCGGTTTGCGCGCCACGGCAGACGAGCGGCTGCGGCTCGAAGGCATCACCTGGCGGCCGGGAGTGAACGGTTAGCATGCTGGCGGCGTCCTACCAGCGATGAAGACGATTGCGCTTGAAGAACACTTTGCAACCAAAAGCTTTCTGCAGGCAACCGGCGCTTACGGAGCCACAGGCGAGATGGCCGCGATGCAGCCGAAGCTGCTGGACCTGGGTACGGGCCGGCTGGCGGCGATGGATGAAGCCGGGGTGGACATGCAGGTGCTTTCGCTCGCGGCCATGGGGTTTGACGAGCTTGATGCCGCGACGGCCACTGCCCTGGCGACGGACGTCAACGACGAACTGGCCGCTGGGGTGAAGGCGAACCCGGAACGCTTCGCAGGCTGGGCCACGTTGCCCATGAAGTCGCCTGAAAAGGCGGCGGCGGAGCTGGAACGGTGTGTGCAGGAGCTGGGGTTTGTGGGGGCGCTGCTCGACGGCACGACGGATGGATTATTTCTCGACGACGCGCGTTTCCTGCCCGTGTGGGAGACAGCGGTGAAGCTTGGCGTACCCCTGTATGTGCATCCGGCGCCTCCACCAGCGAAGGTGAAGGAGGTTTATTTCGCGGGCTTGCCGGAGCCTGTCGCCCAGCTGCTTTCGATTGCCGGCTGGGGCTGGCATGCGGAGACGGGGCTGCATACGTTGCGGCTTATCTGCTCGGGGCTGTTCGACCGGCTGCCGAAGTTGCAGGTGATTATCGGACATATGGGCGAGGGCCTGCCGTATGCACTAGCGCGGTCGAGCGGCATGCTGAGCGGGCCTGCGAAGCTGAAGCAGACAGTAGCGGACTACTTCAAGACGAATCTATGGGTGACGACGAGCGGCTACTTCTCTCTGCCGCCGTTTGAGTGCGCGCGGGAGGTGATCGGGCTCGAACGGATGATGTATTCGGTCGACTATCCGTTTAGCCCGAATACGCGGGGAAAGGCGTTTCTGGAAGCTGCCACCGAGGTTCTGAACGAGGCCGAGAAGGAGGCGTTGACGCATGGAAATGCCGAGCGCGTTTTGAAACTGGCTAAGTGAGATTACGATAGACCGGTGAGCGGGATTGCTTGGAAAGCGTGGCTACCCTGGGCGATGGTGTGGCTGCGCGTCCTGCTCTGCCCGGTGATCGTACGGGGTGCGAGGGCCGGGTGGGATGGCAAGTGGCTTGGCCTGATCGTGCTGGTGGCGCTGGTCGACGACATCTACGATGGGGTGCTGGCAAGGCGCTGGGGGTGTGAGACGGTCGGGCTGCGTCGTGCGGACTCTGCCGCCGATACGGTGTTTTACCTGGGCGTGGCGACGGCGCTCTGGCTACGCGAAACACAGCTGTTACGTGGTAACTGGAAGCTGCTGGCGGCGCTGGGTGCGATGGAGCTGGCGCGGCATGGCTTTGATCGCTGGAAGTATGGCCGTGGAGCGGCGTATCACTCGTATCTGGCCAAGGTTTGGGGCCTGGTCATGGGCTCCGCGGTGATTGGCGTGCTGAGTTTTGGCGGGCCGCGCTGGCTGGTTTGGGTGTCTGTGATGGTGGGGATTGCAAGCGATGCGGAAGGCCTGGCAATGAGCCTGATGCTGCCGCGCTGGCAGCACGACGTGAAGACGTTGGCGGCCGCCTGGAGGCTGCGGCGGGAGATGCTGCGATAGACTCGAAGACATGGTCTACCGTTCTGGTGCGCAGATTCGTGAGGATTTTCTACGTTTTTTTGAGGGTGTAGCGCATCGCCGGGTGCACTCGTCTTCGCTGGTGCCGGCCAACGACCCGACGCTGCTGTTTACCAACGCGGGGATGAACCAGTTCAAGGATGTGTTTCTGGGCGCGGAGCGGCGCGAGTACACGCGGGCCACGACCAGCCAGAAGTGTGTGCGCGCGGGTGGCAAGCATAACGATCTCGAAAACGTCGGCTTTACGCGGCGGCACCATACGTTTTTCGAAATGCTGGGCAACTTCAGCTTCGGCGACTACTTCAAGCGCGACGCCATCGCGTATGCGTGGGAGCTGCTGACTTCGCCGGAGTGGTTCGGGATTCCGGCGGAGAAGCTGTACGTAACGATTTTTGAGGGCGATGCCGGCGTGCCGCGCGACGCGGAAGCTTACGAGCTCTGGCTTGAGGCAGGGGTTCCCGCGGAGCGCATTTTCGAGCTTGGGGCAAAGGATAACTTCTGGGCGATGGGCGATACCGGGCCTTGCGGGCCGTGCTCGGAGATCTACTTCGACCTTGGCGCGGAGGCGAGCGAGACGGGTGCGGATGTCCC
The DNA here is from genome assembly GCA_964282835.1 of uncultured Granulicella sp. Taxonomy (GTDB): domain Bacteria; phylum Acidobacteriota; class Terriglobia; order Terriglobales; family Acidobacteriaceae; genus Edaphobacter. The sequence goes on along the minus strand of OZ196157.1, from coordinate 832,045 downwards.
GTTTGGGCAGGATGACCAAAGATACATGGAGATCTGGAACCTGGTGTTCATGCAGTTCGATCGAAGCTCCGATGGTGTATTGACACCGCTGCCGAAGCCGAGCATCGATACGGGCATGGGGCTCGAACGCATTGCGTGCGTGTTGCAGGGGGTGATGAGCAATTATCAGACGGATTTGTTTACGCCGCTGATTGCGCGGGCTGCGGAGCTGACTGGGTGGAAGGCTGATCTATCAGTTGAGAGCGAAAGGCAGCTGACGGCTGTGAGCGACGGCAAAGGCGCGGCTTCGTTGCGGATTATCGCAGACCATGCGCGGGCGGCTACGTTTCTGATCTCGGATGGAGTGCGGCCCGCGAACGAAGGGCGTGGCTATGTGCTGCGCAAGATTCTGCGGCGCGGCATTCGGCATGGGAGACTGCTGGGGCAGGATCAGCCCTTTATGTTCGAGATGGTGCGAGCGGTGCGGGATGAGATGAAGGTGGCTTACCCGGAGCTGGTGGAGCACTCGGAACGGGTGAGCAAGACAGTGCTTGCGGAGGAAGAACAGTTTGCGCGGGTGATCGCTACTGCGTCCGTACAATTCGAAAGAGTTATGGAAGAACAAGTTCGTTTCTTCCACGAAGAAAGTTTTGCCAAGACAGGCGGCCTTCCTCCACGTGATTTGCAAGCCCTTGCGAACTACGAGCGTTTCGGAAATGCCGACGCTCAAGCAGTGGTGGTCAACGGCGCTGAAGCGTTTCATATCTACGAGACCTACGGCTTACCTCTTGACTTCATGGTCGATGCGGCACGAGATGCCGGAATGGGCTTTGATTTGATAGGTTTCGAGCGAGCCAAAACCGAAGAGCAGGAACGCGCGCGCGCCTCCTGGAAAGGCGGCTCGCAGAAGTCCGCCGCGCCGGTTTACCGCGAGCTTGCGAAGACCGAGTTCGAGGGCTACACGTCGCTGAAGGTGGAAGGCGCGCGGGTGCTGGCGCTGGTGCAGAATGGCGTAGGCGTCCAGGAGTTGGTGCCCGGTGCCGAGGGCGAGGTCGTGCTCGATGCGACCAGCTTTTATGCCGATTCCGGCGGGCAGGTGGGCGATGTGGGCTGGCTCCACGGGGCCGATCATCAGACGATCCTTGCCGAGGTAAAGGGCGCGACCAAGCCGGTACAGGGCGTGTTTGCCCACAAGGTGGTTGCACGTGCGCCAATCACGGTCGGTGCCGTCGTCGATACGGTCGTGAACGGCGACGTACGTGCCGCCACGATGCGCAATCATACCGGCACCCACCTGCTGCAGGCGGCGTTGCGCGAGGTGCTGGGAACGCATGTGAAGCAGGCTGGATCGCTGGTTAACGCCACGCGGCTGCGCTTTGACTTCAGCCATTTTGCCGGGGTCGCCGAGCCTGAACTGCGCGAGGTGGAGTCGATCGTAAACGCGCAAGTGCTGGCCAATACGCCGGTGCAGACGATGGTGGATGTGCCGATCGACGTAGCGATCAACGAGTTCCATGCTACGGCGCTCTTCGGCGAGAAGTATGGCGATCGGGTGCGCGTGGTAAAGATCGGTGATTTCTCGACCGAGCTTTGTGGTGGCACACACACCCTGGCGACGGGCGAAATTGGGCTGATCAAGCTGGTGGGCGAGAGCTCGGTGGCGAGCGGCGTGCGGCGCCTGGAAGCCGTTAGCGGCACGGGCGCGCTCGAGGAGTTTCGCCGCGGCTTCGACGTGGCGCGGGTCGTCCCTGGAGGGGCAGCCGCGCTGCGCGACAAGCTGGCCGCGGATGAGGAAGAAATCCGCAAGCTGCGCCGGGAACTCGACGCGATGCGGCTGAAGGCGGCTTCGGCTTCTGTGGCCGATGCGGCGGACGGTGCGATCGAGGTGCGCGGGGTGAAGGTGCTGGCGCGGCGCGTGGATGGCGTCGACAAGGCGCAGATGCGCGAGCTGGTGGATGGCTTGCGGGGCAAGCTGGGCTCGGGCGTGGTGGTGCTGGGGGCCAGCAATGATGGGAAGGTGACGTTGATTGTCGGCGTCACCAAGGACCTGACGGCGCGCGTGATGGCGGGCAAAATTGTAGGCCAGCTGGCGGGCATGGTCGGGGGTAAGGGCGGCGGGCGGCCAGACCTGGCTGAGGCCGGCGGCAACGATCCAAGTGGGCTGGATGGTGCGCTCACAAAGGCGGCGGAGGTGGTGGGGACGATGCTGGGCTGACGCGAGGTTCATGGAACTGCAGAGGAAAACAACCGCAGATTCCCTTCGAGAATGACAACAAGAGGCAAGACAGCGCTCACGTAAGGAAAGGCCCTAATCCAGCAGGATGCGGGTCAGTTCGGTTTGGTACTGGGTCGGATCGGACACGAGGTTAGGATCGTTGAGGTAGGCTTCGCGGAAGGCCTGAGCGTAGCGATACTTCTTTGCCAGGATGTGTTGCTGGAAAACGCCCCAGGCGCTTGGCATACCGGCAAAGGGGCCGGTGTAGACGGTGCGAATGATCTTCTGGGCTGGCTGCAGGGCTGGGTAAACGTTGCCTGCGGCGGCGATCGCCCGCACCGTGGGAAAGCCGAGTTCGAAATCGAAGATTTCAGTAGGCAAGCTTAGATAGTGGACGAAGACCGGGCCGGCAGGTGTGACTCCCTGCGCCTTCAGGGCTGCAAGCACTTCCTGGACGGTGGGGTCGAAGCGCTTCATCATGTCGCCGCGTGGGATGGTGAGGCGGATCACGGCGGTGGGCTGGGCGGCAAGCTCGATGATTTCGGGTGGGGTCAACATGCGGGTAGCAGCAAGATAACACGGCGTGCGGGGGTGCCGGGCGGGGTACGGGTCGGGTTTTCACAGGGGCGGCGGGGCTGGAGGAACTCTAGACTTGAGCCGTATGGCTATTTGGCAGCGAGCGCGGGTGCGGGCATGGGGAAGCCTGGGGTGCGTGGCGGCGGTGTGCGTGTGCGCGGCGGCTCGGCCGGCCAGTCCGTGGGATCGTGCCGAGGCCGACCGCACCGCGTTTGAGGCCTCCGCCGACAAGAGCAAGGCAGGGTTTACCCGGGTGTTGGACGAGTTTCGCGCGGTGTATCACGACGACCCGGGTGCGGCGCACGCGCCCGATGCGGTGTACGCGGTGGCCGAGCTGCTGGCCGAACAGGGACGCGCGCTGGGCGATAAAAAAAGCCTGCGGGCGGCAGTCGGGCAATACGAATTCCTGCGCAAGGAGTATCCGTCGAGTGGCTTGCGCGGGCGGGCGTTGCTGGCCGAAGGCGAAATCGAAGACAAGGATCTAGGCGAAGCGGACGTGGCGCGGGACAAGTACACAGGGGTGGTGCGCGAAGCTCCGCGGAGCACCGCCGCCGGCGAGGCGCGGACGATGCTGGCCGCGATGGGAAGCACGAGTCCCCGGAGCACGAGACCGGAGCCGGCGGCGCAGGGCCTGGCGCTGACGGACGAGAACGCCCGTCGGGTGAACGCCGGCCATCGTGCGAGCGCCGCGGATGCTGCGGTTGTGGGCGATCCGGTGGTCGCTGAGGCGGAGCCTTCGGTGGCGACGCCAGCCGCGCATGCCCCGGTGAGGGTGAGCCAGCCAGTTCCACCCCAGGTGAGACGCAGTGGCCCGCTGGCGCAGGTGACGGGCATTCGCCACTGGTCCACGCCGACGTACACGCGGGTGGCGATCGACCTGGGCGATGAAGTGACCTTCGAAGCCGCGCGCGTGCCGCATCCTGACCGGATTTACTTCGACCTGCACGGCGCCCGCCTGGGAACAGAGCTGGTGGGCAAGAGCTTCGACGTGACCGATGATGGCTTTTTGAAGAAGATTCGCGCGGCGCAAAGCTCGGCCGACGTGACGCGGGTGGTGCTGGATGTAAACGATGTGACCGAGTACTCGGCGTTTTTGCTGCCGAATCCTTACCGGCTGATCATCGATATCCACGGCGCACGCACGAAGGACCAAAGCACGCAGGATGCGCCGACCGATGTGGCGGAGGTGCCGGTGGCACCGGCGGCGGCCAGGCAGGCGAGCGTGGCGGCCACGCAGAGCGGGCTGCCGGCGATGGCCCCCACGGATCGCGCCACGACCGAGCCGACGCCGGCGCTGATTCCGCCCGAAAGGATGAGCCATCCCGATACCGCGCAGGGAACGGCCGTGCCGGCGCCGCGGACCGGGGTGAGCTCGAGGCCGACCGCAGCGCGGCCTGTGCCGAATACGGTCGCAGTGAAAGCGCCGGCGACCACGACCGAGGTGGCCGCGGTAAGCGAGACGCCCGGGCGGGTGGATGCGACGAGCGCGCCAACTTCGAGGCCGGTGGTTGCCGTGGTGTCGAGCCGCCCGCCGGTGGTGGCGAGCAACCCGGTTACTCCGTTGAGGCCGGGACGCGCAGATGCCTCCGCTCCTGCCAAAGCCGCCGACAAGACAGCCGACGGCGAAACCAGCCTGATTCGAGCGTTGGGATTGAAGATCGGGCGAATCGTGATTGACGCAGGCCACGGCGGGCATGACTCGGGAACGCTGGGCGTCGGAGGTATCCAGGAAAAAGACGTGGTGCTCGACGTAGCCCTGCGGCTGGGCAAGCTGCTGCACGAGCGGCTGGGCGCGGAGATCATCTACACGCGGTCCGACGACACGTTTATTCCGCTCGAAACCCGCACGGCGATCGCGAACAAGGCGCAGGCGGACCTGTTCATCTCCGTGCACGCCAACAGCTCGCAGGATGAAAGTGCGCGCGGAGTGGAGGTGTACTATCTCAACTTCACGAGCGATCCAAACGCGCTGGACGTGGCGGCGCGCGAAAACGCAGTCAGTGGCAGCTCGGTCCACCAGTTGAGCGACCTGGTGAAGAAGATCACGTTGAAGGACAAAATTGCCGAGAGCCGGGAGTTTGCCGCGGATGTAGATTCGTCACTCTTTGCCGGGCTGACCAAAGGCAATGAAGGCCTGAAGAATCGCGGCGTGAAGAAGGCGCCGTTTGTCGTGCTGATTGGGGCGAACATGCCTTCGATTCTGGCGGAAATCTCGTTTGTGACCAATGGCAGGGACGCCTCGCAGCTACGCGAGCCGGAGTATCGCGAGCGCGTGGCTGAAAGCCTTTACAACGGCGTAGCCCGGTACGAAGCCGGGCTGGCGGGCGCGAAGCCAGTGCCGACGACGCGCGCCGCCGTGAAGTAGGGCTGTGCTTACCGGGCAGGCCCGGTGGTAGTCTCATGCTGATGGGGCTCTTTTGCATGCGTGAGGTTCGGACAGGTTTGCTGGCCGCGGGGTTTGTGGCTGCGGCCGCGATGGGATGGGCACAGGGCGCGCGTCCGGCCACGGTGCTGACGGAACCGCCGGCTCCGCTTCTGCCAAGCAATAACCAACTGGTCGCCTCCATCAGCGGCGTTCCGGCAGACACCGAGGAAGCACAGGCCGTGCTGAAGGAAGATGGGTTGAAGCGGCAGGAAAGCCGCGCCCTGATGACGGCCGTGCAGGCCGGCAGCGCCGCCGTGGGATGGGTGAAGGCCTACGAGTTCGGCGACGCGACCGGAGCCTTTGCCGCCTATACCTATCTGCGGCTGGGCGGGCACCCGGCCTATCACGGCATCAACCCGAGCGAATTTGAGAAGCCCGGCGAGCTTGTCTTTCTAAGCGGCACCTGCGTGGTGCGGGCCAAGGCTAACCTCTACCCGGAATCGCAGACGGCGCTGCTGGGCGGCATTGAGGCCGGGCTGCCCAAAACAGGCGGACGGCGTGGCGTGGCCCCGTTGCTGCCGACGCTCTTCCCCGCCGCCGGGCTGGATAGCACGAGCATGCGTTATGCGCTGGGGCCGGCAGGCTACGCGGCCATGGGGGGCAAGTTGCAGGCCGCCGACCTGGGCTGGGACAAGAGCGTCGAAGTGGGCACTGCCAACTATCACGCCGGGCGCGGAAGCCTGACGCTGCTGCTCTACCCGACGCCGCAGATCGCCGGCGACCGGGGGCGTGCGATCCAGAACGATGTGAATGCGGAGGGGCCGGCGAAGTTCGGCACCATCAAGATGCGCCGCCTGGGGCCGCTGGTGGGGGTCACGCTGGGCGGGCTTTCGGACGCGCAATCGCTGGACCTGCTGGCCGCGATGAAGCTGAACGAAGAAGTAACCTTCGACAAGAAGATGCCGCTCGAGTTCCACACCGAGGTGCGCAAAACCTACACGTTGCTGCAGGAAATCGCGATGTTTTCGGGCATCGGCATCCTGGCTTCGATCGTGCTGGGCATCTTCTTCGGCGGCGCGCGGGCCGGCATTCGTGTGCTACAGGGTAAACCCGCCGCCAGTGAGCCGGAGTTTCTTTCGATCAACCTGCGCGGGCGAACGGGCCGGCCAGGCGAAAAGCCGCGGGAACCTGAAGTCTGAGCCGTGTTGCACCGAGCCTGGTGCAACACGGGCCCTAAGCGGATGAGCGCGTATGTTTTGTGCCGTATAAACAGCGAAGAGAGAGCAAAGCCCTCGCGTTAGACGAAACCTTGTGATTAACAGGCAACTTGTTTGTTTTCAACGTGCTTCCTCAATAGAACAATGGTCTTGACACGGGATTTTTGGCCTTCTAGTATTTCGCCAGAAAGTTCTGATGGCTTTGCCTCTGTTGGAACTATTCTCCCTAAGAAGAGGCTGCCCTGTTGCCGGGCGGCCTCTTCGTCGTTTGCGGCCGAGAGCTGCCGATCTGTGCCAGTGGACTCAGTGGACTTTGGCATCGCCGGAGCGGGCAGGCTTATGAAACCACTCACATCGCAAGCGTACGCGGCGTGGTTCGTGCCAATGCGCCGAAACGTTCCGCCGGGTTGTGCCGAAGGCCCGGGGACGTTAGAATCGTTGAGGTAGGCCGATGTAGCTCAGTTGGTAGAGCAACTGATTCGTAATCAGTAGGTCAGCGGTTCAACTCCGCTCATCGGCTCCAATCCCTTCAACAACTTAGGCGCTGTTTTCCGGATTTCTACGAAGTCTTCGTGGGAGTTTTGTGGGAATCCGGTTGGCTTACCGCCGGTCCTAAATCTGAACGCGGGTCTCGTTACGGCGATTCACGACGTCGGCAATTTTGGTCATGTCAGGATGTAGGTATTTCATGGTCGTCTTGACGTCCTCGTGTCCCATTATTCCTTGAGGTTAGAAAGGGATTGACCTGCGGCAAGCATGTCGGTAGCGAAGGTGTGCCGGCCAGAGTACAGGACCAGGTTGGAAGGCAAGGTCTTTGTACCATTCGCATACGCCTCTAGGTTCGCAGATGTGATGGTTTTCCTCCAAGCCTTATTCACGGCTGTGAGGTGGCCGGATGCAGCCCGTTTTGAAGGAAGTATCCAGGTCGCATCATTTCCCATGCGCTTGGATAAGACTTTCCGCATCCTGCTACTAAGCGGAACGTGGCGCCTCGACTTCTCAGCTTCCCAAAGGGAACGAGGATCACTTCGCGTTCCCAGAGGACGTGCTCCCAACGCAACCGCATCACTTCCTCCGGCCGCATCCCGCTGTCTGTGACAATTACTAGCACGTCCTTGAGCGGTTGCGGTGCATGTTTGAGAAGCATAGCTTCCATGTATGGAGTGATAATTGCGGTGCGGCCCACTTCCTTGAGCAGCTTTATTCGAGGAGCTGCGATCAACTCCTTCCACTCGACTGCTACATGAAGCATGCGGCTCAGCGTACGAAAGCTTGATTGCCTGACGATGCGCTCTTTGGGAACGAAAGAACGGCAGCTTCATCTGTGGTGATTCGATTGATGCGCATTCCGGTCAGCACGGTTTTTTCCAAAAGCTTCCAGCCGCTATGGTAATAGCGTTTAGTGTCGAGATCTAGATGTCCGGCAACACATTTCGCGTCGATAGAATCCAGAAATCTTGTCGCGAAGTCCCTAAGTAACGGAGACTTCCGTAGTTTGGGTTCGACGCCGCGATTGCGAACCTCCGCGATCTTCAGCGCTTCGACGGTAGCGGCCCGAGACCTAACCGATTCTTTGGTTGACCCCCGATGCTTTGTTCCGTCAATCATGAATTCAAAGTGGTAAAACTTACCTCGTTTGGTGATTGCCATCACTTCCCTCGTCCAGTGTTGCCCGCACGGATTGGGAAGCGCCTGCCTTGCTCGACATACGCAGTGATGTCTTCGAGATCATACCGCACTCGGGCTTTTGGTCCAGTCCCTAACTTGATATAGCAGGGACCTTTGCCTATACAGCGCCAGCGCCGCAAGGTTCCAGCAGGAAGGCTCATAATGATGGCAACTTCGTTCTCATTAAGGAGGCGACGCTGAGAATCTGCGGTCTTTGGACTGAGCATGCTGCGAGAGAATATAGCGTGGCCGTAGGGGTCAGCATGGTCCTGGGAACCAACACTGCGGGGACCGGCGAAGCAGATTTGGGTTGAGACGATTCAGATACCGAATCCATGAGTTGTAATACTCGCCATAGGTTCACTTCACCGAAAGATTCGGTAGATTTAGAGATCGGTAGATCGTTACAAAGTAATGCTCATCAGCCTACTTGCCAGTCTGAGTCGAGGCTCCCATGCGCGCGTTGCAAACTGCCTGTAGTAAGCGGTTGACCCAGTTGACGCACTCTCTCAGTTGACAAGGGACTGAGATAAAGGGGAGCCGACTTGCCATCGTTCCTTCCGCTCATCCACCCTCGCCTGACGGGGTGAAGGTGCGGACCTCAAATCCTCACGCGATTCAAACTGAGTGTTTATGTGCATATTCCTGCCGCACTCGACATACAAGATGACCCCTCCTTGACGCCCGTATGGCTTCTAAGGGCATGGTGGTCGTTAGCGACTGAAGTCGGATGCCAGTAAGCTCACGCGCCCCGCGGCAAAGCAAATAGGCGGATGAAGACGCCTGGACCCCTTTCACCTTCAGCTATAGCCTCCAATCGGAGCCTACGCCAGGCTTGGGCCCCTTTGAGCATCGATGGTTTGGAAGGCTTGCCCGGCGGCGTGTTCCAGCTGCGGCATGATTCTCGGGGCGAGCGCCCGGAGACGGGCTTTGAGTTTGGACCAGGCTTTTCGATAGGATTCAGGTCAGGCGAGTAGGGCGGCAGACAGAGCAACGTGAGGATTTTCCAGTGACCGCCGGGAACGCGGTCACGAATGCACTGGCCCTCCGGGGCTCGCCCATGAAGCCGCGTCATCTGCGGCGAAGCGCCACCATCGTGCCCTTGCCTGATCGATAGGCCGATAACTCCTTGCGCAGAAGATCATTGCTGCACGCCTTTGCAATTCTTCGAGCATCAGGCAAAAGACAAGGCTGCAAAGACTTAAAAGAGCAATTATATACTTGAAAAATCAAGATAATTCTCCTATCTTAGATGGATGAGTAGCCCTCGCACCCTTCAAGAAGCCATCATCTACTTCGCAAACCCCGACAACTGCATCGCCTACATGGTGGCGCACCGTTGGCCGGAAGGCGTGGCTTGCCCCGCTTGTGGTCGTACCGATGTTTCGTGGCTTGCGAATCAGAAAAAGTGGCAGTGCAAGAGTGCTCATGCGAAGCGTCAGTTCACCGCGAAGGTTGGAACCATCTTTGAGGATTCGCCCTTGGGTCTGGAGAAATGGCTTCCCGCCGTCTGGATCATTACTAGCGCGAAGAATGGTGTTAGCTCGTGTGAGATGGCCCGCACTCTGGGCATCACTCAGAAGTCCGCGTGGTTCATGCTTCACCGCATCCGCCTCGCCTTGCAGGCCGGAAGCATGATGAAGGTTGGCGGCAATGGTGGCGAGGTCGAAGCCGATGAGACCTTCATCGGTGGCAAGGCTCGCAATATGCACCTGAGCGTCAAGGCTCGCCGCATCACCGCAACCGGGACCAAGGATAAGGTCGCAGTGATGGGCATCCTTGAGCGTGGCGGCAAAGTGAAGACCATCGTTGTCCCGAACCGGAAGAAGACTGCTATCCAGCGTGAGGTCCGGGAGCATGTCGAAGCGGGCGCGCTCTCTACACTGACTCCCTGCTCTCCTACGAAGGTCTGGCGGGGGACTACGCGCACAAGGTTGTTGACCACGCCATAGAGTACGTGAACGGTCGCGTCCACACCAATGGCCTTGAGAACTTCTGGTCGCTTCTCAAGCGTGGCATCAGCGGACCTATGTGAGTGTCGAGCCATTCCATCTCTTTCGCTACCTCGATGAACAATCGTTCCGTTACAACATCGGCTAAACATGAATGATGCGGACCGCTTCTCTGTCGCGCTATCCCAAGTGACTGGTAAACGCCTCACCTATGCCGAGGTCACCGGCAAGGTGGGAGAAACGGCGAACGAAACATCGCGGCTGGAAGAAGAGGGGACGGAAGAAGAGCGTTTAGCTTTGCGCTCCGCTTCCCGTTCCTGTTTCTCTTGCTCCATTGCAGCCTTCACGATCTGCGGGTTGGCTTTGGGTCTCGCAACGGTGTCGCTATAGATGGTTATGCCAATTACGAGCCGAGGCTTACGAACTCAACTCTCAGCAGTTGATGCTCCATCGGCCTTATCCATTACTCGATTCGTTCGCCGCCGTCGGACCTGCCTGCCGACCAGTAGCCGGCGGCCTTGATCCAGGCTTTGGGGTGCCCAAGTGTCTCAGTCATGTGCCGATAAACAGATCGGGCGATGGAAGTCTCTGCGGCGATCCAGATAAAGCCCTCTCCAGGAGGAAGACGCCGATTCAGGAAGGTGCCGCGAAACAACTCCGTATCTTGCTCGGCACTGCCAGTTGCATGCAACCATGTAACTTGTGCGTTATCCATGGTTGAAAGGTAACGCTCTTCTTCGCTATCCGCGACAAAGGCTATCACGGACAGGGAACGGTCAAGCGGCAACGACTCCAGGTGCCTTGCAATCGAGGGCAGTGCCGTTGCATCTCCGATGAGCAAATACCAGTCAAAGTCATCGGGTGCGACGGAGGAGCCTTTCGGCCCGGCGATATCGAGTAAGTCTCCGACTCTTGCATCTCGCGCCCATTGCACTGCGGGCCCGTCCAGATGAAGCGCAAAGTCCAGCGTGAAGGTACCTGCTGCAAGATCCCAGGCGCGCGGAGTAAAGTCGCGCATGATTGCAGGCTTTTCTCCCTTTGCGGGGAGAAAGATTTTGATATGGTCGTCCGCAGACGGTGAATGAAAATCCAGCAGATCCTTCGATTCGAAGCGGACGCGCAACATGCGTGGAGTTATCTGCTCCTTTCCGCTTACTCGCAGTGTCCTTCGAACTACATCGTGGCGAACGTGTGTAAATTGATGATCCGGCATAAGCATTCCTCCTGAGCGTGTTGGCACAATGTTAGGACAAGCCCATAGGCGGCTCGCCGGAGAAGAGCTGTTCCACTCCAAGAGGCGCGCCATATTCGTACACGCGTCCTTCGCCCCATGGTTCGGTGTGCATCTTCCCGGTGCTGTCGACAAGGTTGTACGTTGACTCGAGCGGTTTGCCTGCAGCACGGTCGGCGAGCCAGTCAGCAATGATCGTGAAGAAGGGCATGCTCAGTTGCGAGGATCGTGCGCCGAAGATTCCATGCTCCTCACCCGCATACAGCATCAGGGTCTTGGGGCCAGGCACCGCATTTATATGTTCGAAGGTGCAGGAGATATCACTCAAGGAATCATCCTCCCCAGCCATGACAAAGCAGGGCATATGGAGCTTAGGACTTAGAAGACGGACGTCGATGTTCTGGATGACGGCTTCGAACGCTTCTTCCGTCTGGGTGCCCGTCATATACATGAACCGTGGCTTGAACGCAGAGGAGGCCATCTCGAAGTACGGCCAGTTCTGCGGTTGGAACGAGGTGTACATGACTGCGCAGGCGGCAAAGCGCGGATCGGCCGCAGCAATTTGCGTCGCCCAGAACGAGCCAAAGGAAAGCCCCCAGGCCATGATGCGTTTCTCGTCGATCTCTGGGCGTTCCAAAAGGAAGTCAATTGCCGCGATGCCGACTTGTCCGTAGGTTTCAGGGTCATACCAGGTTTCCCGAAGGAGCGAAGATCCCTGGCCGGGTCCATCGATCACGAGACAGGGCAGGCCGCGGCGAAGGAAACGGTCACCAGCCCCGAAGAGCGCCATTTCCTTGAACGTATCCATGCCCTCAATCATGACCACGCACGGTAATTTACCACCCGTGTATCCAGTCGGCAGGTGCAAATAGGCGGGGAGCGACTTGTTTCCATAAGGAATTTCCACTGCTTCGATCCGATGATCGGCACTCTTCATGTATTGCGCGAAGCAATCATTCTTTTTTGTTTCAAGCGCCCGGTTCAAAGGGGTGTTTTGAAAGATAGGCCATTGCGCACCACCGTACATGATGGCAGCGGCGAAAAAGCCGTCCCCAGCGGAGATCGTATGTCCCTCTTTCAAAGAGGTCTCGGCATGGAGTTCGAAGCGGCGCGCGACTGCGGCGAACATCGGCGCGATGTCGTCAAAGCGCTTCACAAGTGCCTGCAAGGCGAGGACCGGCCCCTTGTAGTCGGGACTCATGGGAGCGCTCAGGTAGTGCAGCCGGTTCTGGTCCCACTCAGGACCGACGAGCTTGATGACGGCGTCCAGGAGCCAGCGTTGTTCGCGGAAACGAGGAACCCGTCGTTGAGAGTCATGAGAGGTGATCGGCATAGGTGATTCTCCTTTGTGCAGCACTGCAATAAAGAACTTGGGAGGCGCGGCCCGAACGTAGATTCCGGAGGATGTGTCGCCAATCCCTCTATGGCTGGCTGGCCTGTAACAGGCCTCTTATCCGATCACGATCATTTCTCGCAATGGCAAGTACCAGCGCGACACCAAAGCTAGCGGCCACTCCGCCGAAGAGGAAGACGACGCGATAGCCGAAACGGTCAGCCAGCAGACCTGCCAATGGTCCGGTTACTCCGAAGGCCAGATCCTGGAACGCCGCCAAACCGCCGGCAGCAGAGCCACGCAGATGCGGAGGAACGCGCTGCACGACTTCGATGCCCATCGCCGGAAACATCAGGGAACAACCAAGCCCGGTCAGGAAAGCACCGGCAAGAGCCATCGCGGGGTTCGGTGCGGTCCAAAGCAGGTATTGCCCTGCGGCCGCTGCGGCCATCGACACGAGCGCCACAGGGATGCTGCCGATACGGTCGGGCAGATGGCCGAAACAGACGCGCACGAGCACAAACGCACCTCCGAAGCAGGTAAGACCAAGTCCGGTGTGGGACCAGCCCCGGTGCAGGAAGAACAGCGGCATGAAGGCGCCGATTGCCGCCGAACCGACGCCCGCGAGTCCAAGCGCAAGACCCGGCTCCCAGATCAGTCCTATGATTCGCCGGAAGGGCGCACGCTCCCCGGCATGTACCGGGACGGCTGTGACCGGGACGATCATCGCCAGGCCAACCAGTGGGACAAGCGCGCAGGCACACATCAAGCCCACGAAGCCCGCCCGATTGAACAGAGCGACGCCGATCGGGCTACCGACCGCGATGGCGCCATAGAGGCCCATTCCTACCAACCCGAACACCCGGCCCGAGCGATGCGGCATGATGCCGAAACACCAGGCCATCAAACCAACGACCGTGTAACTCTCACCAATCCCCAGCAGTAACCGGCCGGCAATCAGGACGCCATAGGCTGCGAAGGAGGGCAGGCCCCGCCAGCTGGACGCGCCATACACCAGCGCCGCCAGAGCGTAGATCCAAAGGCCTCTGATCATGCAGGACTTGCTCCCGTGATGATCGGCCATGCGACCGGCCATGCCCCGGGTCAGAATCGTGGATGCGAAGGCGATGCCGACTGCAAGCCCCGCAAATGCGTTCCCAAATCCCAATTGCGTTGTGACGAACACTGAAACGACCGGTAACGACATTGCCACGCAAAGATAGGAAAGAAACAGTGCCAGCGTCAGCCATACGACGCGATGAAGTTCCCCGTCGCTGCGAAGCGGGAGGGTGGAGGCTGCAGAGGACATGGACGGGACCTTTCCTGGTGAGTGCGCTCATCGCTCACGCGTATGCTCATAGATCGCGACTACGATTCGCACGGCTGGGCTCGTTGTTCAGGCTGGATTGATCGCATTGAAAACGGCGGCATAATGACCGTTTCGCTCGGCCAGACGCTCGCCTCGAGCACGTTCGACCAGCACCTCACCTGCCGGATGGTCGTGCGTTTCAAGCAGATGCATGACCTCTGCGACGTACGCAGCTACGGGCATGCCACGTGGATCGGAGGCCTGATGCTGGCCGGTCAATTCGGTCTGCACATAGGGCGGCGCCAGCTCCAGCACCTCGACGGGCGCGTTGCGCGTCTGGTACCGCAACGATTGCAGCCAGGAATGCAGGAACGCCTTGGTGGCGCAATAGGTCGGGTAGCAGGCCTTTGGCACGAAGGCGAGGTTTGAGGTGGTGGCCATGATGACCGCATCCTGCTGTCGCTGCAGGTTCGGCAGCAGGGCCGCCGTGACGCGCAGAATGCCGAGGATGTTCGTCTCAATCATCGTCTCCGCAAGAGACAAGTCCCAATCTCCTACCAGATCTTCCTGGCTGGACACACCGGCATTGGCCACAAGCACATTCAGTTCAGGAAACTGTAAGCGAATCTCGTCAGCAAGGCGGGGCAACGAGTTTGGATTTCCCAGGTCAAGTCGCATGCCGACCATGCCCTGCCGGCCCGCTGTGACATGGTCGAGCAGTTCCTGTCGCCGTCCCGCCACGATCACGCGGTTTCCGCGATCATGAAAAGCTTCAGCCAGGGCACGTCCGATCCCGCTGGTGCCGCCTGTAACAAGGATTGTGTTGCCGGTCATCTTCATCGTTCACTTCTTTCTGTTCGAATACCTGCAAGCAGGTCTTACTCTAGTGAGAGATCTTTACGATGTGTCGCCAAAAGGTATCGATGAAACGCCAGATGACTTCAAAGCCTCTCTTTCGGACATTGCGGGGTACCAAGCTGCGGGGAACCGCGACCGCCCTGCATGCGCATGGCGAAGCGCAGTTGATTTTCGCTGCCTCCGGCACCATGCAGGTTTATACGTCGTCCGGCCGCTGGCTTGTTCCGCCACAGCTTGCTGTCTGGGTGCCGGCCGGGGTAGCGCATCGCATCGAAATGCTCTCCGATACCGAGCAATGGATGATCTACTGGCTACCCGCGGCATCGCGGCAATGGGCATCGGCACAGTCTCTCGATCGCGCGTTCGCGCTTAGAGTTACCCCACTTCTGCGGGAGTTGATCTTCTCCACGTTCGGGGAAGGCGCCACTTCGGAAAAGAAAGAACTCATTCTTAAACTGATTCTGCATGAGCTGACCGAGACGCCGGATGCGCCGACCTTCCTGCCGTTACCGGCAAGCGCGATTGGAAAACGCGTTGCCGACCTGGCTTTAGCTGATCCACGCAGCCTGCTCAGCCTTCGCGAACTCGCCCGGCAGGCTGCAAGTTCGATCAGAACCGTCAGTCGCCTGTTTCCCCTTGAGACCGGCCTTACCTACAAGGCTTGGCGACAAAGAGCGCGAATCGTCCTCGCGATCGACCAGCTCTCTACAGGAAGCGGGATCTCTCAGGTAGCCTCACGTGCCGGGTTTGCGAGCACGGCTGCCTTTAGCTTCGCCTTTCGACAAGTGACAAAGTCAACCCCTACGGCCTTTCTAGATCATGCAATGGTCGCTTGGGAGACAAGACGTCCCCCTGCAGCAGGATCTGATTCCCCCAGGCCGGGCCCTGCATTGTTGAAGAGAACCTTGAGGTCGGGATAGGTGCTCACAACCTGCCTCGCAAACGCTTTGATCTCCTCGCGATCCTGAATGTCCAGCTCAAGCGAGAGCATGCCTGGATTTGCTGTCGTTGTTTCATTTAGAACATCCTTGCGTCGCCCAGCGATGATGACCTTATTACCCAGCTGGCGGAAAGCTTTTGCGAGGCCGCGACCGATCCCCGACCCGCCGACTGTGATGAGAAATAGTGTTACCTTTCAGCTTCACGATAGATCTCCCTTCCGTCGATTGCAGACGATGATGTGCTCCAAGCATCCGGTAGGCGCAAGCGTGTCTAGCCCAGCCCGGATGCCCAGCCGGCATTCCGGTTGTTCTGCTCCGCAGAACGTCTGAAAACCACTTCACAGCGTGCCCACAATTGGGCACTCGGTCTGTTGAAGCGGAAGCGGAAATCTATAGAGCCCAAGCCCGTAGATAACAGTCTGTAGGGTGGACGTCCGAGGCCCTCATCGCCAAGGTCAAGCTGAGCACACGGCAGGGGGAAAAAGCGAAAGGCCACGAAGAAGCCGCCCATCAAAACCCTATCAAGTTGAAGAGAACGCCAGACCTGTCACCCTCATCCTTACCAATCCCCGGGGCAAGCCATGCTGCTCTCTCCCTGCACCCTAATCCTGCTTGGCCCGGCCGCCGCTCGCCAAGCTGCGCTGCGGGAGTCCAGTTCCTTCTCCTGCATCGGCTGCTTTCACTAATCAAAGCGACGTTCCGACACACGCCGCATACTCGCTGCTCCAATATGATGCTCGCTCTAGCGGCCTGCCACTCCGCAGCAACGAGCGCCTGGATCTTTCGAATCAACGCACGTTTGCCCAGCTTCGCACTGTCTCGCAGATGGTCGTCCGCCAAGTAGGTGTGTGACTTGACGTGAAGGCCATCAGGTGCGATCTCAAAAGTAGATTGGCACGTGCTGGGCGGGTGATAGGTATTGTTATCAGATCGAATAAGGAGGACGAGATACTCGTTTCCTACGGCGAATGGGCGGCACAAGGTTTCAGTTTCCGTGACAATTGAGCCAGCCGTGAACGTATATCCGCCGCCCGTGAGAGCTACCGACAGGATTAAAGGACTCGAGCTTTTGATCGTTTGTTCAAGTGCCATCGTGTATATACGGTTTCCAGGTCTCTTCCATCGTTCACGAGCTCGGTCTTGCGTGCGGTCACCCGGACCACGGCGTTGAGGAAACTCCTTGTCGTAAAATCCGTCAGACCTGCTGCACGGTCGATTGGCGCTGTGTGGCCACCTATCTCGATCTTTCCGCCGTTGGCGACGGCTGCCTTATGTAGGCCATCCGGTAAATGGATCAACCGAATTGCAGTGAGCCATTTCTCCCTCGTTCCCGTCGCGCAGTCTTGGGCGGAAAGAGCTAAGGACGTTGCGATAAGGAGGCCGGCTAAACACGCGTACCCGCGGAGAAAAGGAACTAGCATTTGAGTTCCTTGCTTCCTTGTTAGCTTTAGGCTCAACCTTTTGCTTTGGCCTTGCATTTCGCAGACTTTTTCTGGCATTTAGCAATCTGCTTGGCATCCTGCATCGCTGGCGGATAGGTCGGCTGCGCGCCTTGTCCGTTCGCTGCATTTGGATCGACGTCCCACGAACAATTTGGAGTCCCAGGACAGCCAATTGATTGATCCATGATTTCTCGATTGTTAAGCGAATTAGGATTGCCTGGAATGGTGTTCTCGGCCAGTCTCATCAGATGCCCTATTTCATGCGCGAACGTCAGAGTCGCTAGCGTTGCATTGTTTGCGATGGCCGAGGCAAACTGCGGTCCATAATCAAGCTGGCCCGTGGCCTGATTCGTCTTTGCGCAGAGGTTTACCGGAAACCCGAAGCGCAACCCGCTACACCGTTCGACCCGGCCACCATCCTCGCGGCAGCCTAACCGGAAGCGGGAGCCGCAAGGTTCCCGCCTGTCTCACAAGCAAGCCGAGGCCCAGGATGAACAGGACAGATGCCGCCATCCGCAATCTACTCGCCGCGCTGCCAGCCCCCGGCTATGACATCGGAGTCCTCACGGATGCAGGTATGTACCGCGTCGAAGCCGCTTCCCCTTTCCGCACTTTGCGCATGCTTCCCTTCCTCAAGCACCGTAATTCACTCGGCGCACACATCTACATCAGGCCTACCGGAGAAAGCCCTACACGCTGCTGGACGACCTCACGGTCGTCAGCCTCACCCGGCTCTCTGTCGAAGGCTACAGCCCCGCCGCCGTGGTCAAAACGAGCCCCGGCAGCTTTCAGGCATGGCTTCGCCATACGCAGCCACTTTCCAAGGAACTAGCAACCCTCGCCGCGAAAACCCTCGCCGAGCAGTTCGGCGCAGATCGAAGCGCCACCGATTGGCGCAGGTTCGGACGCGCCCCGGGCTTTACGAACCGCAAGCCCCAGCACCGCAAGCCTCAAGGCCTTTACCCGTTTGCCCGGCTCACCAGTTCACCCGGCAGGCCTTTCCCTCGGGCCGAGACCTTCCGCCTGACGCTTGCCGCTCTCCACCAGAAGGCAGAACAGGAACGCGCAGCCGCTCGTCTCAGCTTCGCTTCCCGGCTTATGCACTACGCTGCACCGGTAACGCTATCGCGCTTCCGCACGTCACCGCTATGCAGGACGGCTAGCCGCCGCAGACATGGCCTTTTGCATAGCCGCTTACGCTCAGGCTGTCCGAGTCCGACATCACCGCCGCCCTCAGCCGAAAATATCTCTCCTGAGACACCAGCAAATCACGCCAAACCGCTTACATCCGCCGCACGCTTACCAAAGCGGTCCGGTGGGCTGCCTAAATTCTGGCGGAGAACCCGCTTCGGGTTCTTCCATCCTCTTCCCGCTCGTTTCTAGACGCTCCATCGGGAGCGTGTGCTGAGGCCGTTCCCACCTCAGACTCCTCCCTAAGTTCCGACAATGCGACTTTGCAGGACGATCTAGCAATCCGTCAGTAGGCGAATTCTGCTTTGTGTCGCTGTATGAAGCTGTCCAGTGTGGTTGGCTGCTTTCCGGTGATTTGTGGAAAGTTGTCGAATGTGTCGTCGGCACCAGGAATGGTTCCTGCTGCATACCGTTTCCAATGGTCATAGACGCAGTTCATATAGGCCATCTCAGCACCGGCACTCCTCATAGCCTCCAAAAAGACCTCGGGCGGGAGCGGTTCATAGCGGAACGGCTGTCCGACAATGGTCGTCATCTTCTCCGCAAGATCGCCGAATGATGCTGCGTCATAGCCCAGCCGGTAAGTTTTCCCGCTATGCAGGTTGGGGTGCACCAAGGTCAGGGCCGCAACCTCCGCTACATCGTCCACGTCGACCCAGCTCAGGCGAGCGCCCTTTACGAAGGCATTGATGATTCCGTTCTTGATTGTCTTTTCGCCCCCGTAGCTCAGCAGATTCTGCATGAACGTTTCCGGGCGCAGATGGGTAAAAGAGAATCCCTTCCACTCGATGTAGCGTTCCACAAACTGGTGCCAGGCCCAATGCGCAACAGTGGTGTCATCGCGTCCGCATGCCCCAAGGTGCACCACATGCTCCACGCCGGCCTTCTTCGCGTTGTCCAACAGGGCCTTGCTCTGCCTAAGCATATCCACCGTGTAGCCGGTTAGGACGAACAGCGTGTAAATGCCTTGCAACGCAGGCAGGTGTGTTGCCTCATCGTCAAGATCGAGGATCACCGTCGATATCCCTCGGTCCTGAAAAGAAGTGGCCTTCTGCGCTGTGCGCACGGCGGCCACGATCCCAATCTCCTTTTCTTTTACGAGACGATCGATCGTTCGGAGGCCAACTTGACCAGTAGCGCCCGTAAGCAGGATGTTCCTTTTCATGTTCTCAAACCCCCGAATCAGAGTGATAGATGCGCTAAAAACTTAGAAGCCTTTTTCCTATGGATGGTAGGTCCTGATAAACGCGTTTGTTGTCAATGAGCCGCTAAGCATGCTCAGCTGAGGCTAATCGCCCATGCACTCTTACGGCCGTCAAGTGCCTGGAAGGTGAATTGGCGTGCTCTCATCAATTGAGAACGCCTGGGCGGATCGCTGACCAAAAGCCGACTTGTCCGTTAGCAACTGTTCTCGCTATATGTCTGGTTTGAACTAGGCTTAGTTCTCCCCGCGACACCATGGTCTCCCTATGACAACCTCTTCGATCTCCCGACGCAATTTCTTGGTGACAGAAACCGCATTTGCGGCCTCCCCTATGCTCAAAGGTGAACAATCAACCGGCCCAGCTGCGGCCCGCGCAACAGCTAACGAGTTCCTGGACGAATGGATTCATGCCTGGAACCGTCACGACGCCCAACAACTCGGCCTCCTCCAAACATCCGACGCCAACACAGTCAATCGTTTTGATACGTTGGTCGAAGGTCGGGCCGCGGTTGAGAAGGCTCTCGGCTTCCTGCACAACCCCGGCGGACCGTATCATGACGTCACTGCGCCGCCCTTGCAACTGATTGCGGTTCGACAGATCGCGCCGACCGTGATCGTTCTGCAGGCAAGCTGGGAGAGCCCGGTTATGACTCCGAACGGCAAACTCGACCTCTCCAGCAGGACAATATGATCATCTCGTACACCCTACTGAAAGAGGGTGACCAGTGGATTGCCACCCAGATGGATCTCCACAACATACAAAAGATGGACCTGCCATTCTCTAGCCCTGCTCAGAAGTCTTAGTCCGGTCGTGGAGGCAAGATGCTAAAGGTACAGAGCGCGGTCCCGGATTCTGTCTTACGGCCATTCGTCCAGTGGTACTTCCAGCGCGAGACGGTCAAGAAGGACGGAGAGCTCGTGGAACCAGTGTTGCCGAGGGTTGGACCGATGTTGGAGTTTTCAGTTCGCGTCAGTCTATGAGGTAAAGGAGTTGGGATCAGAACAGCCTCGACGTTCGTTTGCCGCAACCGTCATCGGGCCGATCGACGCACGCCGGGTTTGTTTGATTTTGAGAGCTGTCCAGTCACTGATGGTCCTTTTTCGGCCGCTGGGACTATACCGCTTCTTTGGTGTACCGGTATCACCGCTGACCGGAGTCGGAACAGAAGGCCACTCGGTCTTGGGGCCGCAGGTCTCGGCTCTTTATGAACGGCTCGGAGATACGGCGAGCTTTGCTGGTCGAGCAAGGCTTCTGGACCGCTTGTTCCTGGACCGGTTGCGACGTTCCAGTCCACTCACTCCTGCAGCGTGCGCAATGCGCCTGCTGGTCTCTGGACAACGCAACGTAGGTGCCACTGCAAGGCTGACCGGGATGAGCGAGCGACAGTTTTTGCGAAGGTCGCTTGAGTGTGCCGGTATCTCTCCAAAAGCCCTGGCTCGGGTCTCTCGCTTCCAGCGAGCAATTCAGGAGTACCGGTCAGGCCACAGCACTTGGATCGACATCGCTCATAGAGTTGGCTACTACGACCAGATGCACCTGGTTAGAGACTTTCATGATCTAGGTGGTGGCGCTCCGACCCAATTGATGAAGGAGATCTCGGATGAGCATCTGATCTCGTTCTGTTGCGGATGAGAGAGGAACCACAATCGAATGGTGTATGGTTATGGGCTTCCTCTTCCTGTTCGGCTTAGTCGTGCTGCTAAACTATCGCCCTAAGGTCTCGCACAACTCATGAATGCTGACATAGATAAGGCCAGGGTAAGTTCTCGGGCATTCCGCACCTTCCTGCCCAATGCGCCGCAACGAGTATGGGACCACCGTTTCTACACAAGGTTGTCCTTGGCGATTGCGACTGTGGTGTTCGCCTTTCTTTGAATGACCTACTACCTCAAAGCTGTATTCCACACGCCTCAGCTTTCTCAACTGCTGCACGTTCACGTCGCAATCTTAACGCTGTGGATCGTCCTGTATGTCGCGCAGAATCTTCTTATACTTGATGGAAAAGTGAGCACTCACCGACGCCTCGGTTGGGCTCTTGGGGCATTGGCGGTGTTGCTGCTGAATTCTCGCGGTGCCGATTGCGGTCGGGTCATTGAAGCGTGGCCATTTTGCTCCCGCTAACGATGCATATACGTCCTTGCTTGCCTTCTCGTTCCGCAATCTGTTCAACTTCGCCCTGCTGTTAGGCACTTCCATCTACTGGAAGCGGGATGCCGAGACCCACAGACGACTCGCTTTATTGGCGGTAGTTGCTTTGTTCTCTGATCCGGCTATCGGCAGGCTACCAATTTCATCACCACTGATGTTGCTTCTGCTCTTCATTGCTTTTCACATTGCTGGGCCCGTTTACGACCTAGTGGGTAGGCGGCGAATACATCGGGTGTACTGGTTGGACGTTCCTTATATGCTTGTAATGGTAGCGATGGCAGTTATAGTTGCACAAAGCCGTGCTTGGCATGCAATAGCAGATTGGCTAATGAGATGACGTTGGCGCGACCGCTAAAGTGAAACACGTGACAAGAAGGTTCCTCTCTTGGACGCTTTGGAGCGCCCCTATGCAACTGAGAAAAGACTTCTATTCGAGAGCTCGTCCTGTACTCGCTAAATGTTCGGTCACGATAAATACACTGCCAATGAACATGCCGCCAACTATTCTTAGGTGGCGCTAAGTCGCCGATTCACTCATCGGACGGCTGGATTGCTTCCCACAAGCCGACTTATCAGGACTCATCCAACGAGCTGCAAAAGTCACACTCTGTAGCTTTTTGCCACTCGACGTATAAGCGTGCGCTATCCTGCTCTCTGCAGCGTAAACACGCAACATTTGCCTGTAGCCTGCTGTGGCAAGGATGCGGGGAACCCGATGCTCACCGTCCAAAGTGCTTCGCCGGAATCCATACTTAAGCCTTTCATTCGCTCTTACGTGCAACGTAAGGCTCGCCTCGGCAGCCAAGTGCTTGTCGAGCCGGTGGTAGCCCGGCTTGGTGTGATGCTGGAGTTTGAGTTCGCGGGCTCCTACGAGGTCCGCAACTACGGTACGGAGACGGTAGAAGAACCGAACAATATCTCGATCATTGGCCCGCAGAGTTGGCGTCGCTCACGGCTCATCATCCGAGGCCATATCGAATCGTTGGTTGTCATGTTTCAGCCATGCGGCTTCCATGCGCTTTTTGGTGTGCCGACTGAGCCGCTCGCGCAGATGGGAACGGAGGGTCATTCGGTTCTTGGTCCAGCGGTGTCCCGTTTGCACCAGCGGCTAGCGAATGCCCCTTTATTCGCGGAGCGAGCAAGAGTGCTTGACGTTTTTTTTCTTCGCCGACTGGAGACAGTGCATGCGAAAGACCCAGTGCAGAAGGCGCTCCATCTGCTTACGACTCCCGGCAATAGTTTGAAGGTGGCGAACGTGGCCAATCAGATCGGGATCAACGTTCGTCAGCTTGAGCGCAGATCGCTCGCCTACGCTGGCGTAAGCCCAAAGACGTTGACCCGCATTTCAAGATTCAGCCACGCTCTGCAGCTAAGAGCCGAGCGCTCCTTCAGCTGGACGCAAATCGCTCATGCGGCCGGTTATCACGATCAGATGCACCTAATTCGCGATTTTCGCGAGTTCGCCGGAGAGGCACCTACCTACGCATTGCAGGAGATCGCTCCTGAACATCTCATTCATTATGCAATGCCTGCTTCGTCCGATGCTGGCGGATCGAATAGTATCCTATCGCACAAGATAGTCCAGCACGTGACGCAAAGGGAGAGCGTGGGAAGCGAATACGGCAAACGGTGGCATTGTCAGGATGAGTAGCGGAACTCCCAGATGGTAGGCGCGGTGAACGGAGCCGCGAGTGAGACGATCGTAAAGCGGCCCCGCGAAGTAAAAGCACAACGCAAGTAGCAGTGTCAGCGGAGTGATGCCCTGCAGAATCCTGCCAAACGCAGGGAAAAAGAACAGCTGAGTCGCCATGAGGATGAAGCGCCTATGCGTTTCGCCGTCCCGCCGCGAGCGCAGGCCGAGATAGATGAAGAAGGCGAAGAGTGCCATCTGGCCAAAGGAGATGGTCAGCGAGCTGTAGATGTCAGGAAAGGGAAAGAATCTTCCCTCCCGCGCCTGGCGAAGAGCGATCGCCGTTCCCATGATGACGAGGCCTGAAGCGAGCAAGCCTCCTACGATGCCGAGGCTGCGATGAAGCTTCATGCCACCGTACATTGCGAGCAAGCATTGCAGGATGTAGAACAACATCCAGCCAGTGAAGACCGCGCCATGAACGTGTACCCAAAGCGGAATGGCCGGGCTATGAAAGTAACTTCTGGCGTAGTAGGTTCTGGTGAATCCGGCAAAAACGCCAAACGCCATGGCGATCGCCATTCCCAAATGAAAGCGGTGGTCGATTCGTCGCGTCCGCTCGTTCGCCAGAAGGTTGCGCTCTCGCTTATCACTTTCCAGTGCTACACTTCCACTCGCCATCGCTCCTCCAGATGATGCTGCATGAAGCCAGAGTAGAGCGCAGATGAGACGCGCACTAGTAAGAATGCGACAGGTGCCATGTTTCTATTCGGAAAAATGGTCGATTGCTCCTCATAAACGCGTTACAGGTGAGCAGCAGGCGTGATCGTCTTTCTTGCACGGCTAGGAGGCCGTGCAATGGCGAAAAGTACAAAGAGAAAGATCCCGAAGACCATTCTGAAGCTGCCTGACCTGGAGCAGTCCAAAACCGCTGTTCTAAACAGCCTAGCGTCTCCGAGTTCGAGACGATCCTACGACCATGCAATACGGGACTTCATTGACTGGTATTGCTCCGAACCACGTCTGGCGTTCAATAGAACAGTCGTGACCAGGTACCGGATGTCGCTGGAACAGCGGCGGTACGCCCGGCGACAATCAACCTCAGGTTGGCCGCTGTCCGTCGACTGGCGTACGAAGCATCCGACTGTGGCCTCCTGAGCCCTGATCTCGCCGCAGGTATACGCCGAGTGAAAGGTGCAAAGCGGCTGGGCGTCCGGGTCGGGAACTGGCTTTCTGCCGAGCAAGGCAAGACCCTCATCTCCGCACCTGCTGGACTGGAGTTCCGGAACGTGCGGACCGAGCCGTACTCGCCAAGCTCATAGGGTGTGGTCTGCGCCGGGCTGAAATCGTGACGGTCAGGATTGAGGACTTGCAGCTCCGAGAGGAACTGGATCTTGGCGGACCTGGTGTGCAAAGGCGGTCACGTGCGAACTGTGCCTGTGCCGGCGTGGGTCAAGGTAACCGTGGATGCATGGTTGAAGTCGGCGAACCTGGCGAGTGGCACCCTGTTCCGCTCTGTGGCCAAGACCGGCAAGGTTTGGGATAGCGGATTTACGGCGAAGGTCATCTATCGATCGTGCTAGAAAAGCAGCCTCAGATTGCGGCTTTGGCCCTGTTGCTCCTCATGACCTCCGCAGGACTTGCGCTCGCCTGTGTCATCAGGCGGGCGGGGAGTTCGAACAGATACAGTTCCTGCTCGGGCACGTGTCCGTCCAAACGACTGAGCGTTATCTCGGCTGTAAGCAGCGGTTGCAGAATGCGGTCAACGACCGCATCGGATGGAGCCGGAGCCCTGACCGGTGTTGCTCCTGAGTATGCGATTGATCGGTATTGATCGAAGTGCTGGCGCGATACTGTATGTCTGGGGGACTGTCGGCTGTCTTAGAGAATCAGCGAAGTTTAGGTGCAGGGTAAGTAGAGCTATTGCTCCTGACTTTTCTAAAACAGCGTAACCTCGTTATGCTGTATACGGTTCAGCAACGGTACTACTCATTTCACAAACTTCCGGAGGCGTTCGATGTCAAGTCCGAACTGCAACACCGAACGAGTTCCCAAAGCTATCGTTCGTCCTGTATTCATGGGCCGATTCGGCCTGCGGGCGGGCTGGGGCATTGTGATCTTCGCCCTGTTGTTCTTATGCATCTACGACGGCGTCGACTATCTTGTCTTCATCGCGAATCAGCATCTGTACCACGATAGCCAGGGTTCAAATGGTCAAAGTGCATCGCAGAGGGCGGACGACCCGCCCCCAGACCTGAAGCCGCGCATTTTGATTCGAGGGGAGTCTGAACTTTTCCTGTCTATCGTTCTGGCAACCGCATGCATCGCGTGGATCGAGCGCCGTCGCATTCGAGTGTATGGCATTGGACCAACTCGATCGACCGATTTCCTACCTGGTCTGGCGTCTGGAGTCATTGCTCTGTCCCTGTTAGTGGGCGCCTTGTACAAAGCGCGGATCCTCATCTTTGAAGGTCGGGCTCTCCATGGTCCGGAAATCTACTCCTTTGCGCTCAAATGGTTCTTGGGCTTTCTCCTCGTGGGATTAGTGGAAGAGTATTTGATTCGAGGATATCTCTTGTATACGCTCAACCGGGGTCTCTTCGGATTAGGAGAAAAGCTGTCGCCTGTGCAGGCACGCAAAACGTCTTTCTGGATGGCAGCGATAATGACATCGATCGTTTTTGCTGCCTTACACGTCGGCAACGCAGGGGAAAATGTTTTCGGCATCCTGGGCGTATTCTCGCTCGGGATGGTCCGCTGCTACGCACGCTGGCGCACAGGTTCACTCTGGTTTGCGATTGGCTCCCACACGGCATGGGACTGGACACAGAGTTTCCTCTGGGGAGTGCCCGACAGCGGCACGCTATGTACCGGACGTTTGTTTAGAACGCATTCAATCGGGAACCACTTGCTCTCTGGGTCACTGGCCGGACCTGAAGGCAGCCTGTTCCTGTTTCCTACTCTCATCTTTCTTGTCATGCTCATCCGCATCATTACGAAAGAAGGAAGCCAACCGCCCTTTGATGTCACGATCCGAAACCGACCTCTGAGCCGAATCGGGAACGCTGATAGTCCGCAAGAGTGAAGTCCTTATATACGCCGTTTTCGGAAGTTGAGAGCTGCGGCGCCCAGCCAAGCTCTAAGCCACATCACTGACGCCACTGCGAGTCTGCGGCAGGGACAACGAGATCCTCCACGGGTCTTTTGTGTCGTCGCGCAAGGGGCGAAGTCGACGCTGCTAAACGAACGGCGCCTCCTCTATCACCCAAACAATTATTCTGGTATCGTCGATCTTCCGCTAGTGGGCGAGATTGAGAAGCGAGCGCCGCCAAGCCGTTCCTTGGCATGAGCCTGTGCTCGATTTCGAGGAGATCGCTTCTCTGGTGGGCGAGACAGCGCTTCCGCATGCGAGTTTCCGCCTACGCGACCCGGCCTGATGATCGGCTCGATGGACGACGATCTACTTGACGCGCTAATGCGTCTAGCAGCGCTTCTGAAGAAGCCGGATCAGATCGCTGTGCTTGCGTCTGCGTGCCGCGTCAGCTCGATGGGATAGGCAGATAGAAGAAGGCATTTGATCTCCTATCCGGTAAGATATTTCTGATCACGCCAGCGATAAGCCAACTAGCTGGTAATGTCTGCTGTTAGCGGTTCAGGAGATTGTCTTCGGTGTCGATCTGGGCTATACCCTATCCCTACTGCATTGCTGACTCGTATTTATCCGAACCAGGCGCCGGTGGGTTGAAAGAGGCGGTTTTCGGTGGTCTCCTCGTAAGGAAGGTGATCGGGACGACAGAGCAGCTCCATCAGACCGCCCCAGGGCGTCTTGAAGTACCAGATCTGTTCTCCCTTTTTCACGTCACCTGCGGTCCCGATCGGACCATGCAGAAGCTCTGCACCATGACGGGCCAGAGACGCGGCTGCGGTCTGGAGATCTTGCACGAAGAAGCCAATGTGGGTAGCACCGTAATCAACATTGCTCGGCCAGTGTTTCACTTGCTGATCCGCTTCAAAGGTCTGCAGTTCGACATTGAGGTTCGGTCCAAGCCGCAACATGGCGACGGTGACATTCTTGATGGGGACCCCGGTCGGTGTTTCTTGAACTGGGCCGACGCGCCAGAGCGGTTCCGCACCGAGGGCATTCTCAAAGAACGCAACCGCCGCATCGAGGTCCGGCACCACCATTCCAACGTGGTCAACGTGTTTCGCAGTGGCAATGCCTTTGTTCGCCGGGAGATTCGGCCAGGTGTCCTTTGGACTGAAGAGACGGCTTTCCGTTTTCTCTTCGTAGCCCAGATGGTCGGGACGCCATAGTATCTCCATAAAGGCGCCCCACGGTGTCTTGAAGTACCAGATTGTCTCTCCCTTCTTCTCCTCTCCGGAGCTTTCGAGCGGCTCCTGTAGTAACTCGGCTCCATGCATTCTTAGCGACTCCGCGGCGGCGCTGATGTCGCCGACGAAGAAAGCGATATGTCCGGCGCCCATGTCGATATTGCTGGGCATCGTCCGTTGTTGCTGATCTGCGTCGAACTGCAGCAGTTCTAAATTTAGGCTTGGGCCGAGCCTAAGCATGGCGATCTGGACGCTGTTGATTGGAGCGCCGGTGGCTGTTTCATGAAACGGTCCTACCCGCCAGAGAAGCAGGCCGCCAAGAGCATCCTCGAAGAAGCGAATAGCTGCGTCCATGTCGGGCACGGTCATCCCAACATGATCGACGTACCGTGCCGATGCGATACCTGTTTGCCGAGTTTCTGCCATTTCTATCTCCCAGACTTCTAACGCAAGAGTGATTTTAACCAGGGAAGGCCGTTCTCGCCGGCCAATATGCCAAGTAGCCCGACCAGTGCCACGACCGGAGGCGCCGGGCTTTTGACGCGCACCCCAGCGTAGATCGCGCCAACCACACAGCCGATGAGGAAGGAAAAGAGATAAGGCTTCATGAGCGGGTGCCATCCACTTTCTCGAAGAATCGCAACAGTTCTCCGGCGATCACTTCGGGTTGCTCTTCCATCAGGAAGTGCCCGCAATCTGGGACGACGCCCCCCTCGACGCTGTGGGCAAGTGCCTTCATGGACTGCCGGAGCGAATCACCTCCCGCGATCTCGCCGCCAAGGGCTAACACCGGCATGATGAGTTTGGAGCGGCTAAACTCCGCGTTCTGAGCTGCACTCTGTGCAGCTGCACGGTAGTAAGCAAAACCGTTGCTCATCGCACCTTCTCTCGAGTAACACTCCACATAGCGGTCCCGGTTTGCTAAGGAGATTCGTTCCGGATGCTGGGATTTATGTTCAAAGAGCCAGTCGAGAAGCTCGCGTTCCCGTCCTCGCGTCAGGATCTCGGGTAAGTCCGGGAGCGTGTTAAAGGAAAATTGCCAGAGCTTGACATTCATTTCGTAGGGCAGCGGAAAGGTGCTTGCGGCGGAGGAGCCAGGCACGGCCGAGTCCATCAGGGTGAGGCTCTTCAACCGCTCAGGAAACTGCGCTGCCCAGGCATAGGCTATCCACGCGCCGACATCGTGACCAACGAGGTGATAGGCACCATCAGTCGCACCTTGGACTGCATCCGCAAGCATTGTGCTTATCCGGGCTGTGTCGTAGCCGTCCGGCGACGGCGCTGAGTCACCAAGCCCCGGAGGGTCCAGCACGAGCAGCTGGTGCCGTGCGGCTAACAGGGGAAAGATATCGCAATAAGCTTCCGCTGTCTCCGGCCAACCAGGAAGCAGCACCACGAGCGATCCTTTGCCTCCTGCCAGAGCATGAATGCCGTGCGCGAGAAATTGTTCTACTGAAGAGCTGTCCATTGTAATTCCCTTCCAGCTATTCGCTTCCTTAACTGTCTTAGGTCGACAATATCGGTCATCTGGTGTGAAGCAGACCACGGCGTAGGCAACGAACGCTAGGCTTGAACCGAGCATCTTTTGCATGGTGTTTATTCAAGCATTCGACTGAGTCGCTTGATTAAGACGGCGGCGTTTCTGTTGATTGATTGAAGAACATCAATGTCTAAGCCTCTTGATTCGTCAAGGTTGGCGGTGAAGATTTTGCAAACCTTCTCGGAGGCATAGGGGTAGTCTGTGCCAAAGACGATGTGCTCAGAAGGAATCACGCCAAGAAGACTCGGAAGCCCGCTCGGTGCAACAAGAGCAGTATCGTAGTAGAAGCTTCGGATGTCCGTCATGAAGTCTTCTGCGTCGCGGTCCTTGGACAATGAGGCACTCAACTCGGCAAAGCGGGTTGCGGCGAACGGAAGATATCCTCCCCCATGTGACAAGATGACCTTAGTTGAAGCGAACCGTTTCCGATGCTCCTTTAAAACTAGATCAAGCGCGCAACGAGTCGTGTCGGCCGGATAGTCCGCAAGGGGGCTCGGTGCGCCTGAGAGGACAGGCATGGGTGGCCTTGTGGGATGCAGGAAGATTGTGGCGCCGCGCCGCTCCAGCTCATCCCAGATCGGATCGAAGCAAGGATCTGAAAGGTAAATGTCGTCATAGTTGCTGTGTAGTGTTATGCCGTCCACGTGGAGCTCATCATAGCTTCGTTCTATCTCGGCAAGGGTCGCATCGATGTCCGGCAATGGGACCGTCGCGAAATAGCCAAATCGGTTAGCATTTTGAGCCATCAGGGTTGCGCCGTAGTCATTGACGCGACGCGTCATCTCAACCCGATCGTTGCCTTTCCATCCATCCACACCAGGTGCCGTTAGCGAAAGCACTGAGACTGCAATCCCTTCGTCGTCCATGAAGCGAAGGAGTTGTTCAGGGCTCCACTCCGGAGAACCCCAACCAGATGGGTCTCCACCATGCGTCCTAAGCTCTTCTGCCCAGAACGGTGGAATAAGATGGGTGTGTACATCAACTCTAGTATTCGCCATGATTTCTCCTATGATCGCCTGTGTACGATGAACCTACTGTGGTGTCAGCGTTCTTTTGTGGTCGTCCGTGCTTCCTTTGCGGCTGGGAATCCATTGCAATCGCAGGACGACCTTGTTTCCTTCCGGCCGGTTGAGTGCGCCGACCTCGTGATAAGCGTTGGCGAACAAGAGCCAATGGCCCATATCCCATACAGCTCCGGGCCCGATTGCGCCGATGCGTTCAGGTGAATTGCTCAGCGGCTGGCCATTCATCTTCGGATCGGTGATCTGCGTAAGGTAATACCCGTTCGTTCCCACCCACAATCCATGCGGTAGTCGGTAACTGATCGTGGCATTGAAGTGAATCGCCTGGCCTGCTTGCGTGGAGTGAGCACCCGACGCCACACTTGGCGTGTTGTTCGCGGCGTTCCAAAGATAGTGGACGCGCCAGCTCGACTCCAGGTGCCTGGATGGGTAAAAGGTCATGGCGTAGTAGGGGTGTACATCAAAGGCATGATTGCTAAGGCTTAGATTCGCCGTTCGCCGGTACTCGCCTGTCGATAGGTCGAAGTCAAGAACAAATCTCTGAATGAACCTGAACGAGCCGATCTTTGCTTCGCCCCATTGCAGGATCAAGGGAGATAGGGTGAACTGGCCCACCCCCGTGACCTTGCTCTCAGGACCGGCATTAACGTGTGCGACCGCCTGCAGGATCTCCCCTCCGTACGACGCGCCAAAGACACGCCTTTGGCTCAGTACAGAGACATGCGTGTTGCCCGAGATGGAGTTGGAGGCAGGAAAGCCGGGAACGGGGCGTCCCGTTCCATCGGTGGCGTTTCCACTGTGGTCCCCATCCACCATCTCTTCGACGAGCACACCTGGTCCACCGATGGCATCAAGAAAGCTGGTATCGCCCAGATTCACCGTGGGCTCTGCCGGATGCATCGGGCCCTGGGCGTGGACTCGGTCCGTCGCCAAGCTACCGAGAAGCAACAGCCCTGCCAAAGATAATTGCTGCGTTCGGAACATCATGCAGCCCTCTTATCTTTCTCAATCACAAAGTTCTCAGCGCGACGTAAGCCCGGGCCGGACTCTTTATGTGAGGGCGAAAGTGGATTTTTCCGCGCTTATTGTCATCGAGAGCGATCCCTCCTGAACCTGCCAAAGCTTTAGCTCAAACCGGCGGAGGCCAAGCTTGACCAAGGGCTCGTCGTTCATCAACTGAAGTGCCTCCTCCTCGTTCTCCGTGTGCAAAACAGTGAGTCCCTCGCCAATTGTCTGCCCAGGCCTCATGAAAGGACCTGATAGAAATATCATTTCTTCGTGCCGGCCCATGTATTCGAGGTGATCGCCGATATGCTCCATCATCTCCTCTTCACTACCCACCGGATAGCTGAGCACGGCATAAAATCGCTTCTTGGGGGATCCCTTGGTCATTTCGGCAACGTCGGTGACGGGAAGAGGCATGTTAGGGGCTCCATTTAGGTTCGCCCCTCACAGGCAAGTAGACCCAAGGACAGCCTTACAGCTTCCTGTAAAGAAAGGTGTTCAATTGGGCACACCTTTACCGGTTTTCTTCGCTTGATCCGGGATGTTGTCTCGCCATCCGACCATCCAGATGCCATACAAAAGTTGAAACTACATTGACTGGGATTGTCACCACAGAGCGAACTGAATTACTAACCTCAGGTCGTCCGGGCGTAAGTCCTGTAAACGCCACTGACGCCAGTCAGCAGCCCAGCTTGCCCGGAAACGGTATCTGGCGAACTTTACCCAAGGAGAAAATTTGTTAACGTTGACAACTTCATCTGCTCCACGCGTCGATGCCTGACGCAGATGTAGATGCATTCAGTGAAGGACGAAAGCGCAGCCCAAGTGCACAATTGCACCAGTAGCCGCTCCCCCTATCATTCCTAGGCTCTTTCTTTGCACAGCGATGACGATGTCTGCAATTTGAACAAAGGCGGCAGCTATAAGTATCGACTTGACGGCGGCCCCTCCTCCCCAGAAGGGCAACGCCCCGATTGCAAGCCCAAATGGAAGCGCACGGGCCGCGTACATCCGCGCATAGAACTTCTCACCTGCGGTTACCTGTTGCGAATTGGAGAGAGAGGCTGGACGGAAAAGCGCGACTGCGGCCCACGCTGCCGACGCGAGAGAAGCGAAGAGATTGAACCAGATGATTGCAGTTGTCATGAGGCCTCAGATCAGAAATGCGTTGAACTGCCGACTGGCTCGCTCCTGCCTCGGGCGGGCTATTCGATAGAAATAGACCACATCAGCGGTGATGGATCTCCAACAAACAATCAGTGATTCCGGGTAGACGCTATCAGATTGGTCCTCCAGGACGCGCCTCCCGCCGGTCAGCGAGCGGGCGCGTGCCCATAGGCCTCTGGAGCGGAAACTTCCGCTAATGCGACTTCCCATTACCGACCTAGCTCTGGGACGCATCTGCGTTCGATGCTTTCCAAGGTAGGCTGCGACCACGGCCGCCATGACAACGCAAAAGATCGAGACAGCAGGCTCCTCGCGGTTGCGTAACGGTCATTTGCTTCCTCTGTGGCCTTCCTGCTTGTGCTCTTTCGTTTCCAAAGTTCGTAGTGCGTGGCAACGGTGAATGGATAGAAAACAATCAAGATGTAAGCACCGCTCACGACCATGTGGGAAAGCCAAAGGTGGGTCTCGGTCGCAAGGGGCAGTATGACGGTGCAGCCGACTGCCGCGAACAGGCTCATGATGTTCAGCACGTCCGGTAGCGGTATGACCGCCTGCCTCTCCGCACGTCCTACACGAATCTCTTGATTCACTCTCCATCCAAACCCGAGGAACTGCAGCGCAATCAGCGGCGGAACAAGTTTGTGAAGCGTTTCTGGTGTCATGGTGTGCCGTGTACGCCCGCTGAAAGTGCTGAAACGTCTAAGAAGCCGCGTCAGTGTATCCACTGCGCGGCTCCGTTGTGAGCAAAGTCAGGCAGCCGACACCTTGAACCCGGTCGCTGCTTCCACTGCTCGAGCCAGCATGGCGGGGTCAGATACACCTTGGTAGTCCATACGTGGGGTGTATGGCGCTTCGAGTCGTGCAACCTCGTCGTCGGTCAAGGTGACGGCCAGCGCCGCGAGCGCGTCGTCGATATGCCTGGTCTTGAGCGCGCCTACGATCGGCGCGGCCACGACGGACTTACTACCCAGCCATGCCAGTGCGACAGCTGCCTGGCTGATGCCGCGTTGCTTTGCGATGGCGCCCACGGCCTCGACAATCTTCTGATCGCTTTCCGCGTTTGTTTCCTCTTTGTAGCCGGCAGCAGCTTCTGTTTCTGACCGCGTCGTCGTCTCTCCCCATGGACGAGCGAGAACCCCACGCGCCAATGGACTATAGACAACGGTGGCGACCCCTTCCTCGGTGCAGAGCGGGAGCATCTCGCGTTCCTCCTCGCGCCCGAGCAGATTATAGGTGTCCTGCAGGGACACAAAGCGTGCCCAGCCATTTGCCTTCTGGAGGTGAAGCGCCTTGCTGAACTCCCATGCCTTCATGGAGGAAGCACCGAGATAGCGCACTTTGCCTATCTTCACCAGATCATGAAGCGCCTCCAGCGTCTCTTCCCAAGGAGTGAGTTGGTCGCGACGGTGGATCTGGTAGAGATCGACGTAATCGGTGCCAAGCCGCTTCAGGCTGCCATCGATTTCCGTCATGATTGACTTGCGTGACAATCCAATAGCGTTGGGTCCGTTATGGGTAGCAGGCGCGACCTTGGTCGCGATGACGACGCTGTCGCGGTTTGTGAAATCCTTCAGCGCCCTGCCGACGATCTCCTCGCTTCCTCCGTTTGAGTACATGTTGGCGGTGTCAAAGAAGTTGATGCCCCTCTCGATCGCGTGACGAATCAGCGCGCGGCTCTTTTCCTCATTGAGCGACCAGCTGGGATAGGCTCGCGAAGGCTCACCGAACCCCATGCATCCGATACAGACGGGCGAAATGTCAAGTCCTGTGTGTCCGAGTTTTTTGTATTGCATCGACCCTCCAAACCGGGATACAAAAGAGGTAGCTTTCCGGTTACAGGGAGCATACCGGAGAACTCTCCGTTTAGTCAAGAGATCCTATGGCCGACAATGAGGTGCTGCGCGCCGATGCGCGGGCAAACAGGGACCGCATTCTGGATATTGCGCGCGATGCCTTAGCTGCTGATTCTGCGGCATCCCTGAACTCCATTGCGAAGATGGCTGGGGTTGGTGCCGGAACGCTTTACCGTCATTTTCCAAGCCGTGAATCCTTAGTGCTTGGCGTCTATCGGAAGGAGATCGACGTGCTGGTGGCGCTTGCTCCGACGTTGCTGGCCAGGCAACCACCCCTGCAGGCCTTTCGCACCTGGTGCGACCGCTTAGCCAAATTCGGAAGAATGAAATACGGGGTTGCAGACATCGTCCACGCAGCGACATCGGACCAGGACCTTCAGGAAACCTACACACCCATGCTGGGGGCGGTCCGTCAACTCATTCACGCCTGCGAACATTCGGGAAACATTGATCAAGGATCCGACCCCGAGGACTTTCTCGTGTTTGTCGGGCTCCTATGGCGAATCCCGCCAAGCGCGGCCGGAGAGGCGCGCGTGAAGAGACTCCTTGCGCTTGCCTTCCGTGGGTTGGGCGCGAGAGATTAGTACCGACAGACGCCTTTCTCGCCAGGTGCGCCGTTGCCAACCCTCATGCGACCTCGAAAGACAATTTAGATGGAGGTGCGGATGAGTCCGAGGATTGTTGTTTATATCAGCGCTGGGCAGCCTGCCGCAGCCCTCGTCGCCGTCTACAGTCTCACCTCATGAGCCTGGACCTATTCTCTCCACAAGCCCGTCGTCCCTTGCTCGCATCAAAAGAAGCTGAGATAGAAGCAAGGAACCCCAAACGAAGTTGTCGTAAGAGACGCGCGAGCTTGAATAAGAGAGGTTTAATAGTGAGGATCACGGTACCTGGAATCGATACTGCGGGAGAAGCGTCCGGAGGCGGCATGGTTCTCAAGGGCGTCACGGTGGTCGACACGCGCAGTGGCGAACTGACGCTTGGCCGGGCCGTTCTCATCAGGTATACAAGATCCAGCAGATCGTCCCGCCGGAACTCCGCAGCAGAGTTAAGTCGTTGAAGCTCGAGGAAAGTTTCTCATTCCCGGCTTTCTGGACATGCACACGCACGTCCTTAAGCAGGAAGAACACGCCCCAGAGGCCAGCAGCAAAAGGCCGAAGGTGCGGACTTCATCAAAACCATCTTTGTCTCCCCGAAAACCTTTTTCGCAACGCTCGTTGAGGCAAACCGACAGGGGCTTCCGTATGACGGCCATATGTCCCTGGGGCCAGCCTGACCAAGGCCCCCGAGCACGGTCTGGCCGCCATCGAGCACCTGGGTCCCACCGAACTGACGCTCATCGCGACCTCTACTCAAGGCTGGCTCATCAATCTCCTCCTGAAGCTCAGGCCCCCCAAGCCACCAGATCTCTCTGGAAGCCATGCAGAAAGCCGGCAAGATCACGATGCAACTCGATCCTTGGCCGTCTGAATAACGACCCGGATGCACTCACCAAGACCAGGCGTCTGATCGATTCCTACAGTGATCGCAAGGCGCGTGCACTCAGCGCCACCTTCGTCCAGCACGGCACCTGGCAGTGTCCCACGCTCATCCGAGACGCCACGATGCGGCTTGGGGATGACCCGCTCTATACGCAAAGCCCTCACCTCCGCTATGTGGATGCTACCAGGCGCGCTTTCTGGGACAGCGTTGCAACGATGTCTCGCAAAAGGTCTCAGCCGAGGGCCGCGAAACCCTCAGGCAATTGGGCGAACTCGAACTCAAGCTCACCAGAATCTTTGAAGAGTGTGGCGTCAAGATGATGACAGGGAGCGATTTTGGCGGAGGCTGGGTCATTCCCGGTGTGTCGCTGCACCAGGAGTTCGACCTTCTCGAAAAGGCCGGTTTGACGCCGCTCAGGATCCTGCAGATGACGGCGCGGAATTCCTCAAGCGTAAGTCAACCATGGGCACAGTGGACGAAGGCAAGGATGCGAACCTGGTCCTGCTGGATGGCAATCCCTTGGAAGTGCCCACAATCTGCATACAATCCAAACTGTTCTGCGTGCCGGATCACTCTATTCTAGGCAGTCCCTGGAAGAACTTAAGAGCAGGTTGCAGGCCACATCATCGCTGACGAACCCGACCTGCACGACGCCGTGGATCAGACCATTCCCTAACCCTGCACCACCATCCCCTCCATCACGCACGACCAGCCCTCTTTCCACGGAGAACAAATGAAGATCATATGCGTCGAGGAACACACAGGGGATCAGGACCTTCTCAAGGCAGGTCAGCCGAAACAGAAGGCCGAAGCAAGTTACTTCACCGAGGTTGCACCGACTTCAAAGGAAGCCTAGATGATGGCGACGACAAGCTGCCGTCCACGTTGAACTTCCAGATCTCCGCGAAGCTCCTTCCGGACCGCGATGGCGGGCGTCTCGCGATCATGGATCAGCACGGAATCGATATGCAGATCCTTTCCTACAGCAACCCCTCGCAATATGTGCCGGCGGACCAGCAGATCGAGCTCACGCGACAGGCCAATGACCGTCTTGCTGAATCCTTGCGGGCCAATCCCACCCGCTTTGGCGGATTTGCCTGTCTGCCCTGGGGACACCCGGAAGCCGCAGCGGAGGAACTCGAACGTGCGGTGAAGGAGCTTGGCTTCGTGGGTACGCTCTTGATTGGGCGTCCCCGAGATATCTTCCTGGATGATCCTCGCTACGACCCCATTCTGGCTAAACTCAACGAGCTCCGCGTGCCCATCTACCTGCATCCCGGAATGCCGCTGCCGCAGGTACAGCAACCCTACTACGGTGGTCTGGCTACGCAGGTCAGCGCGAGGCTTTCGCTCTTTGGCTGGGGCTGGCATAACGAAGCTGGCGTCCATCTGCTTCGCCTGCTGCTTTCCAGGAAATTCGATGAATATCCCAACCTTCAAGTCATATCCGGACACTGGGGAGAGATCGTTCCCCTTCTATCTCAGCAGACTGGACGACGCGATTCCACAGGCTGTCACCGGTCTCTCCCGCTCCATCATGGAGACCTTCAAGCAGCATGTTTATGTCACCCCCAGCGGCATCATGGGTCTCCCTCAGTTGGAACTTATTCACAAGGTCGTCGGAGCGGACCGCATCCTGTACTCCGTGGATTACCGTATCTAACCCTTGCAGGCGCCCGGCGCTTCCTGGAGTCGCTCTCCGTAAGCCAGGAGGACAAGGAAAAAATGGCACATGGGGAACGCTGAGATCTTGTTCCATCTCTAGCGACGCGGCTTTTGCAAATAGACTTGCTTAGCGGTTTCGACAAGGCCGTACAGGAACGGCCTTTAAGATTTGCTTTCCTGCTTAGATGCGTCATGATCTCGCCATCTGCCTACGGGAGATTTTCCGCTGCTTTCCATCGTCCGGCATTGACGCCCATAAACAGCAGCCACAAGGTGAGCGAAGCCTCGCCGATGACCGCCGGAACCGCGATCCACGGAAAGAACAGACGGCTTCCAAGTTGAGGTGACAGAAAAAGCAGATAAGCGGCTCCGGCCACCATCATCAGAACGCCGAGAACTCTTGGCAGAAACGTCGAGTTGAAGATGAGGTATCCGGTAAGAAGACAATGCAAGCCGAAGGGTATTAGAGCAACACCATAGCCAAAATCGAAGGCTGACGGGGAATGTACGTGCTGGAAAAGGGCCGTCACCCCGAAGTAGTTGAGAGTATTGACGGCCATGAATGCCACGAAGATGAGCCTCAGCGACGCTGCCAGGAGAGACAGGCTTCTGTTTATCGGCCTGAGTAGTTTGTAAAAAAGCAGCGCGACGCCAGCATCGCAGATGAGGTTAATGGTCATCTTCAGGGGCGTTGCGGTTGCTGCACCGCTCGGCGCTGATAAGAAGATCAGCAGGTATAGGAGCCCGGCAAGCCGCGCTTCCAGAGCCGGGGATATCCACGTGTACCTCATGTGTAAAGAGTACGGATGAGTATAGTGAAGTGTTCCACACCAAATGAATCCACTACCCTCCTTTCGCCTTATTCTGAAGCTCTTCCACCTCTTCAGTAAGCATGTGCGTGGCTTGCGTTAAGAAATCGGTGATCGCGAGAAACTCGTCTGCGCTGTACTTGGAAAGCAGCTTAGACATCCGGGTATTTTGCATGGCATACAGCTTATCCGCCGTGCGGAGCTTTGCCGGAATGGCGTGAACGGTGAGTCGACGCCGGTCTTGGTTATCTCGCTCACGGACCACATAGCCGGCCTGCTCCAAGCGGTCGATGAGCGCCGTGATGGCAGCTCCGGTCAGCCCGACCTCTTCACCGAGGGTGCCGGGCGACATCGATTCGTGGCCGAGCAGCTGCAGAGCTTTCAGGTCGGTTCCATGGAGGCCGAGCTGCTCGGCTACCGCGGTGTGGTACAGAAAGACCCGTGCAACAAAGCGTTGGATGAGAGGAACGTACGTCCTCATACGCGCATTTGACATGATAGGTAGTTCCATAATCTAATCATTCCAAGACAGCATAATATGGCTGTGTAAGTATCTTCCATGAAGGAACCCCAAATGTCCACACTAAATGCCCAAGGCACCTCTCTCTACTATGAGCTTTATGGAGATCCATCCAACCCTCCTGTTCTGCTTGTGGCCGGCCTGGGTGGAACAGGCAAGAGCTGGAGTACCCAAACTGGCCGTTTCGCAAAGGATTACTACGTCATTCTGCCCGACCACCGGGGGACAGGGCAGTCCTCGCGGACTCTGGATGGCCACACGACGCAACAACTCGCCGCGGACATGGCGGCTTTGGTTGAACATCTTGGAGTAGGACCGGTACATGTGGTTGGTTCCTCCACCGGCGGCGCCATCGCGCAGTACATGGCCTTGGATCACCCGAGCACCGTTCGTACCCTCACGCTGGCATCCAGCTTCGCCCGCTTCGACGCCTTCATGAAACGTGAGTTCGAGGTGCGGCGCAAGATGGCGGCTGAATGGGACAGGCATACTCTCCTTTCCGCCTATGCGCTGTTCCTTTTTTCACCGAGATTCACCCACGATCACCCGGAAAAGGTGACGGAGTGGGTAGAACGCGCGGCGTCTCACCCCGCCCAGCCAAACGATCTTGAGATTGGCCTGAAGCGTATCGACATGATCGCTGCGCACGACACCTTCGCGCAACTTGGTGAGATTAACAAGCCCTCGCTCGTGATCTGCGCCGACCATAACATCTGCACGCCCCTGCCCGGCTCGGAGGAGATCGCTCGCGCGTTGCCCGGTGCGGAATTGATTGTGATCCAGGATGCCGGCGAACTCATCGAGATCGAGAAAGAAGCGGAGTTCTTCCAGATCGTCAGCGACTTTATCGCGCGCTACCAATAAAGTCTTACTACTGTCTGGGTAGTAGGCGGGGCCAGAAACACCTGCGCTATACCGGATGTTCGTATCACTTCAGCAACTGCACTTCAACCGAGAGGGAGATCCACCGTGAAGCTAGAAGGCAACACCGTCTTAATTACTGGCGGGGGATCGGGCATTGGCCGTGGCCTCGCAGAAGCTTTTCACAAGCTGGGAAACAAGGTCATCATCGCAGGTCGACGCAGGGATGTTCTGGATGAGACAACGAAAGCGAATCCGGGCATGCTCTCGCTTGAATTAAACATTCAGGATGCGGAGGCGATCAAGACTTTCGCCAGGCA
The DNA here is from genome assembly GCA_964282835.1 of uncultured Granulicella sp. GTDB lineage: Bacteria > Acidobacteriota > Terriglobia > Terriglobales > Acidobacteriaceae > Edaphobacter. The sequence goes on along the minus strand of OZ196157.1, from coordinate 792,209 downwards.
GATCATGGGCACGCATCCCGATCTGAACGTGCTCATCAACAACGCAGGCGTGATGCGGGACGAGGACCTGAGCCATTCTCGTGTTTTAACTGTCGCCGAAGAGACCATCTCAACCAATCTACTTGGAACGATCCGCATGACGGACGCGTTCGTAGAGTACTTGGTCGCTGCACGGCAGGCAGCAATCATCAATGTTTCGTCCGGCCTTGCCTTCGTCCCACGTGTGCCGAATCCCACCTACTCGGCGACGAAAGCCGCTATCCACTCGTATACGCTTTCGCTGCGGGAGCAGCTCAAGGGCAAGATAGAAGTGATTGAGCTTATCCCTCCGGGGGTGAAGACAGAGCTAACCTCTGGACTTTCTACCCGTGCGGGCTACATGTCTCTCGCGGACTTCATCCATGAGACCATGGCCCTGTTTGCGGCAGAACCGGCAACGCAGGAGATTTGTGTCAAGCAGGTCAGGCCACTCCGGTTAGCAGAGGAGCAGAAGCAGTTTCACGAAATCTTCCGCAAGGTAAACCCAGACTCCTGAGGGTCTGGTTCTCTGTACGTTCCTGCAAACCTCCGCGCGGAGCCCGACGACTCATGAGAATCGCCTTCCGAAACGCAGAATGCTTGCTTCGTATCCGATAAAGCGATCTGTTCACACGCTGCAAAGCGCAGCTCAGCTACGTGGAAACGACGCTCACTTTTGTGATGCGGCGACATGCCATGTTGTTTCTTCTCTTTTGCCTCACAGTTCTTCCTGCTGCTTGGGCGCTGGAGGATCTAAATCCTACGCCTGCAGTTCAGCCTGCAGCGATGGCCCCCGAGGCGATCGCAGCTCTAGGTATTCAGCCTTTGTTGGATCAACTTGGAACGCTGGAAGCTCAAAATCAGAAAGCCTCTCTTGCGGCATTCACCCTTCGCCAGCTCGTACTGGAGCACATACTTGCTGCCTCCCTGCAGATCGACTCCGTTCTTGGACGGATCGAGAGCGAAGCTTCTTTCTCGAGCGAAGATCGCTACGTCCTGGAGATGCGTAAGCAGCGGCAGACAAGAACCCCTAATGTTGTAACCTTCGCTGCCGGCGGTGCACTGGGGGCAGCCGGCTCTGCCATGCAGCTTACCAACGGCCTTAATCATGCAGGCGTTGCGCTACAGGCAGCCTCCGATGGTAGCACCTTGATTCTTTCATCCGTGCAATTGAAAATTACTGGCGGTAGACTTCCTATTCGCACTCCCTACAACATGCTTGCCGAACTGCTCGACCAGCCTGCCACTTCAGAAAGCCACTACCCGTCTATTGTGGAGGTTTACCTGCATTTACCTCGTTCTGGAGGGCGCTCTTCTATCGCTGCGAGCATCACGGCCACCTGGCAAAAACTCGATCGCTTGAAGACAGGTCACAAAGCGGGGGAGCGTCCATCCAACAACTTGTTGCCGATCGCACCAGCAACAGAAAGCTCACGGTGAGTGAGCTCGCCGACCGAGAGGCCATGCTTCACGATTTACACTCCCATACCTTACTGTTTCAATCGGAGCTGCAGGAAGTTCTCTTGAAGCTTGAGCATCTCTGAATTCGGCGCGCCCAAACCCCCATGACGGAGAGGGCGGCGACCGCAGCAACCATGCTTGATAATCGATGCCGCTGTCAATGCCGCCTACTCACGAAGTAATTTACTGCACAGCTCTTTGTACTTTGCCGGAGTGAACGACGGCAGATCAAGGCCAACATGACGCGGTTGTCATCGGTAAAGGTTGCTCCCGCCCATTCGCCTTCCGCCGCGTTGTTCAGCTTGCCGTACCGCGCATGATAACGGCTCATCATGCGTATAGAGCGTACTTCTCTGCTCTTCAATCCGTCTCTTCGTCGCTGAATGCTAATGGAACAACGGCTGCGACAGGCTTCCGGCTCTTGAAGTTCAGAACGGTTTGCTCATGGCCTTCCGGGTACTGCTCCGCCACAGCTCCAGCAGCAGCGGCGGCAGCTCCGTCAGGACAGCCCGGCCTAAACTTTCTCGAGCTCGTTACTGACGCTGATACGACTCGTAGTTAACCTGGCAGGTAAGAGAGCGTCATGCGCTACTCTTGCGAAAACGAGTTCGTACCGATCTCAAGGGCTTTGCGAACTTCTGAGGCGGCCCCAAATGTTCTTCCGCTTGCTTGCGAGGTCCAAGTCCTGGATGCCCCTGTTCGTTCTCGCGGTTTTCGTTGCGAGAGCTCAGAATAAGACTGCTCCAATCCCTCCGGATCTTCCGGCCATTGCGTGCCAGCCCACTGTGGCCTTCAACCTTGATGGCTTGCGTGTCTTCAATGGCACAGCGCCGGTACTGATGGCTTTACACTGTGGGAAAAAGGTAGCGAAGCCGTTGCATGCCATGCCGAGTACCTGGACCCTGCCAAACCTGACGACTACCAAGGCGACCTCATCGCTCCCGGTGCTACGCAGGGCCGTTGGACCTGCGCCATGGTCGGCGGATGGTCTGGTTGGGTTCCAACTGATCGTCTGGCTCCCGTGCCTTCCACTCCCGCCATCACCATGCAACAGTGGCTCGGGACCTGGACCAACGGCCATGTCGGCTCACGGGGCGACCGGCTGATTCTGACACGAAGCGCTGAGGGCTACGGCAAGATCCACGTCGAGGGCAGGGCGCATTACACCAACATCGCACACAATGTGAGTTCCGGTGAGGTGAGCGGTGATGCCGTTGCCAAAGGACCATTTCTCCATATCCTCGATCATGGCGAGATGCCTGATTGCGTACTTGATTTGAAGTACGACTTCGCCAGCGGCACATTCCGTGCCGTCGACAATCAGCTGTGTGGAGGTCACAACGTCACCTTTGATGGAGTGTGGCGCCATACTACCTAAAGAAACTAGCTACCGAGGAAAGCGTTATGGGCTCAGCACACTAGGTCTAGCCTCTGCACAATAGCTGCACCCTCTGGACCATCGATACCAGTCCCCGTCACCGCAGTCCTTTGCGGCCGGCGATGCAGTTGCTAAGCCGGATCACTTCCGCTAATGCGACTTATTGTTATCGATCTCAGCGAATAAGGATTCGATCATGGCTCCGTTCCAGGGCGACGAGGTAAAATCGACCGCATTCACCCGGAGACCTCTTGCCAAATCCCGAGCGTGGCTTGAGGAGCTTAGCTTCTTTCCAACTGCCGGTCGGAGGCAAGCCACACCCATGGCCGCGTTTGCCTATCCCGCTGTTGCCAAGCCTCAATGTCGTTTGACGACTTCAATGTTTGACCGATCTCATCCAAACCTTCCAACAGGCTCTGACGGCGGTGCGAATCGATCTTGAAGTCATAGGTGCAACCCGAGGGAGCAGTCACGATCTGAGCCATCAGGTTCACCGTAAAGCCGGAGCCGCCAACTGTAGCTTCGGCGGCCAACTCATCGACTGCGACTCGCGGTAGCACGACTGGAAGTAGGCCATTTTGGAAGCAGTTGCCGTAGAAGATGTCTCCGTAACTCTCCGCCACGATCGCGCGTACGCCGAGGGACTGGATGGCCCACACAGCCGGCTCGCGCGAGGATCCGCAGCCGAAGTTGGCACCGGTGAGAAGGATAGGCGCCCCAAGGTATTGTGGCTGGTTTAACGTGCAGGCCATGTTCGCCGTTCCGTCAGGGTTTACTCGAAGAGCCTCGAAGGCCGCGGCCCGTATGCCTTCCAGGGTTCGATTGGTCAGCCTATCCACCCGGATGATCACATCCGTGTCGCAGTTCTCCAACATCAACGGTACGGCGACTCCGGTCGCAGAGGTAAAGGGCTTCATGCAAGGCTCCGTACATCGGTGATTGCGCCTGTGATGGCCGCAGCCGCAGCCATCGCGGGGCTGGCGAGGTGAGTCCTTGCCCCAGGCCCCTGCCGGCCTACGAAGTTCCTGTTGGACGTAGAGATGACCCGGGCACCGGGAGGGATGCGGTCGCCGTTGGCCGCCACGCAGAGGCTGCACCCGGCTTCGCGCCATTCAAATCCGGCTTGCTTGAAAGCCGTATCCAAGCCCTCCGCCTCGGCCGCGCGTTTGACCTCCTCCGAACCGGGAACCACCCAGGCATGGACGCCTTCCGCTACATGGTGTCCACGAACAAACTTTGCCGCTTCACGCAGGTCGGACAAACGCGAATTGGTGCAGGAGCCAATAAAAACCCAGTCGATCTTCGTTCCCGCGATGGCAGTGCCCGCAGCGAGGCCCATGTACTCAAGTGCTGCCTCCCAGCTTTTTCGCGTGTCTTCGGTCTGGTCTTTCGGCTGCGGGATAAGACCATCTACCCGCATGGTCTGTTCGGGGCTGGTGCCCCAGGTGACCGTCGGGGCAATTTCACCAACATCGATGACTTCCTCTCGATCGAAAGCCGCGTCGTCATCGCCAACGAGCGTCTTCCAATAGGCGATCGCCGCGGAGAGCTCTGGCTGCGCGGGAGCAAAGGGACGCCCCTGGATGTACGCGAAGGTCCTTTCGTCCGGCGCGATCATGCCGATCTTCGCTCCCATTTCGGCCGTCAAATTACAAATGGTAAAGCGCCCTTCCACGTCCATCTCCCGGATTGCAGAACCGGCGTATTCAACCGCATAGCCAGTGGCAGCCGCCGTCCCGATCTTTCCAATCAAATGCAGGATCAGGTCCTTTGCGGCAACGCCGTGTTTCAGCCTGCCTTCAAAGCGCACGCGCATATTTTTTGGTTTCTTCTGCCGCAGAGTCTGTGTCGCAAGCGCATGCACGATCTCGGACGAACCGACCCCAAAAGCCAGCGCGCCGATGGCGCCATTTGTGCAAGTGTGACTATCGCCACAGATGACGCTCATGCCGGGCAGCACGATCCCCAGTTCCGGGCCCATCACATGGACGATGCCCTGGCCTCTGAGGCCCAGTTCGAAGAAGCGGATGCCGAACTCGGCAGACTTTTGTTTCAGGGTTTCCCATAGCGGCGCGCCGATGGTAAAGGTCTGGCCCGTGCGTCCCGGTGTGCTTGCCACGACGTGGTCGGGCGTGGCAAAGGCAAGCTCCGGGTTCCGCACCGTCATGCCGCGTTTGACAAGTTCGTTCAACGCCGGCGCTCCGGATAGATCGTGCAGGAGGTGGCGATCGATGTGCAACAAGGCCCAGCCGTCACCAAGATCGGTCACCACATGTGCATCCCACGTTTTGTCAAAGAGTGTCTGTGCCATCGGTCTGCCAAGCCTCAGATTGTCTACTTCTGTGCCAAACTCTGGAACTTGTTGCGTAACTCATCCCATTCGGTTGAACCCATGCGCCTGAAAGCCTGCCCGACGGTCGGCGTCATCGCGAGCGTTGGCGGCATGAGCGTCTCTTTCAGAGTCCTCAAGGCATCATCCGCAGCCACGATAAAGGGAGCCAGCAGGAGCCCTGGAAAGATTGCGGCGCGATAGCCCATGGTTTGTGCCTGAGCCATATCGATCGCGGGCGTCTTACCCCCGGGCACGACGTTCAGCAGGCATGGACCATGAACAAGCCTCGGCACACTTTCCATCTCTTCAAGCGTCTGCGTGGCTTCCACGAAGGCTATGTCCGCACCCGCTTCAAGCGCCAGGTTTACCCTTGCAATCGCCTCGTCCAGGCTGCTTACCGCGCGGGCATCCGAACGCGCAATAATGACGAAGTCCGGGTCGACCCGAGCACTGACCGCAGCCCGCACATTCGCGAGATAGACCTCCCGAGGCACCACATCCTTGCCATCGAGATGCCCGCACCGCTTGGGCGCTACTTGATCTTCAATGTGAATTCCGGCCACTCCCCGCGACTCAAACTCACGCACGGTGCGTGTCATGTTCAACTCATTGCCGTAACCCGTGTCGGCGTCGGCGATCAGAGGAATACCGACCGCTCTCGCCATTCTCGCGGCATTTTCAACCATTTCCGTCATTGTAATCAGCCCGTAGTCTGGGTATCCCAAAGAGGCGGCCGTGCCTGCCCCGGTCATGTAGACCGCGGAAAACCCCGCCTGCTCGACCAAACGAGCGCTCAGCCCGTCGTAAGCTCCGGGCAGCATGAGCAACTCTTGCCGCGCGAGCAGATTCCGAAGTTGCGTTGTAGCCTTCACGAATCCATCCTTCCAGGCAAGGGCCGGGATACGATCAAGAACCCTCATTTCAGCCTTCATATGTGTAACATATCTTCATAAGATCTGGCCATGTCCCGCAGAACGATGGGAGGAATCCGCTTTCTTTTTACCTCCTGAGTCGATTAGGCTGAGACCATTCCGGTCCGCAGGAGTTGTTTTGGCCTATCGTCGTTTTGGAACGAGCGGCGCGTCCGCCGTGGACATCGCCGTGGCACGCATCCGGCAGCGCATCCGCGATGGGGATTACGTGCCCGGACAACGTCTCTTGGCCGGCGAGATCAGCGCTGAACTCGACATCAGCGGCGGACCGATTCGCGAGGCGCTAACGAGACTGGCAGGGGAAGGACTCGTGGATGTGCAGCCGCATCGGGGCGCGGTCGTAAAGACCCAGAACGAAGATGATGTAGCTGAAATTTTTGAGTTGCGGGAGATGATCGAAGGTCTGGCGGCCAGTCTCTGCGCCAAGGAAAGCAAGCGAACTCCAGCGCGCGTCAAAGGCGTCGTAGAAGCTGCCAGACGATGCCGAGAGCGGGCTCAAAAGGCTGATTATCTCGGCTATGCCGCAGCCAACGAGGCTTTTCACAGCGCGATCTATGCGCTTGCCGGGAAGCAACGAGTTGAAAAGTTAGCGCGGCAGCTCAGCGACCAGGTCGATCGCCTCAGCAATCGCCGGCTTGGCCACCAGTCTGTTCTGGAGAATTCCTCCGCCGAACACGACCTGATCGTCGCCGCTATCCTTGCAGGCGATGACAAGGGAGCCGAGGAGGCCATGCGACAGCATGTGCGCCGGAGTGGCCAGGCAGCACTTGGGACAAGAAAGAAGGACACCAAGGACGGCGTCAGGCGCAAAATCCGCAAGATCTCCGAAGGCGCTTCCAGTCAGTAAATGGAAGACGATGTTGGGATCTCCCTCCTCACGCTCAGTTGCGCCAAGCTGTCCTGAAGAAGCGCGATTGTCCCATTTCTGCAATTCTTTGAGCATTGAGTCGAGCGCCTTGGAAAGCCGGGTGGCATAGCGGGGCAGCAGCCTTTGAAAACTCTTGGCCATATCTTATGATGATATGTTACATATGTTTGTGCTGAAAACGAGGCCTTCTGGGTCGCTTCAGCGATCTGCATGGGACCGCCCTATCGCAGAAGAGACGGGAAGACGCTCGAGGCATTTTGTTTCAGGTGCTCACCAATTGCTGAGCTGCTCCACCATCGCAGATCCACAGGAGTTTAGTCATGCGCAACCATCCGGTCGGCTCCCTTTCCGCCAGCAACCCTTTTTCTGGGCGTTTACCTTACATCGCGTCTGTCGCCGCCGTCCTTTTCAGCCTTACAGCGGGTGCGCAAAGCATCTCTACGGCGCAGCTCAAGGGAACCGTCAAGGACGCGACAGGAGCCGTGATCCCAAATGCCACGGTCACGGCCACGGACTCCTCCAAAGGATTCAGTCGGGTCTCAACCGCGGATGGCAATGGCGCCTACGCTTTGCTTCAGCTGCCGCCAGGCAGCTACACCGTCGCTGTGACCTCCGCCGGCTTCAACAGGCTCGTGCAAAATGATGTGGTCCTCACCGTGGGTGAGCAGGCGGAACTCCCTTTTACCCTGGAGATCGGCGGTGCGGATACTACCGTCACCGTGAATTCCGGCGCCGAAACCATCGAAACAGATCGTTCCTCGCAGTCGACTACTGTCGACCAGGTAGAAATTACCAACCTCCCTACCAATGGACGTAACTACGTCAACTTTACACTCACCAATTCACAGATTGCACGCGACTCGACGCCTTCCGTCGGCGCGATCCCCACCTCGGGACTCAACTTCGGCGGCACAAATGCCCGATCGAACTCCATCAACCTGGATGGCGCCGACGTTGGGGATTATCTTAGCGGGGGGAGCCGTTCGACGGTGTCTCAGGATGCCGTTCAGGAATTCCAGATTATTACCAACGGTTTTTCTGCTGAGTACGGCCGAGCCTCCGGCGGCGTCGTCAACATCGTCACCAAGTCAGGCTCAAACGATACCCATGCCTCGGCCTTCGGCTTTCTAAGAAACCGCTACCTCCAGGCGACCAATCCTTTTTCGAACGTCTATCAGCCCGCCTATACCCGAGTCCAGGCCGGCTTCACGCTCGGCGGTGCCATCAAGAAGGATCGAACCTTCTACTTTTTCGGAACCGAAATCACGCGCAGAGAGGAGAGCGGCTTTTCCACCATCGGCGCCAATAACTTCGGTCTCGTCTCAACAGATGTCTCCCGCTTCTTCGGCGTGCCGACCGGTGCCATCGTCATCCAGGACACACCGGCGCAGGCTGCATTCTTCGGAGCCACTCCCTCGGCGGCTGGCGCGTCAGCCGCTTTTCAGTCGTACCTGGGAGCCGTTGCCTCCAGCTCCTCGCTCGCGCTGACTGGCAGGAACCCGGGATTTCTGCAAGCTAAATTCGGGGCGACTCGCTTTGCGAGTTCCGGCCAGCCAACGCCGGCCTCCTTTGTCGCTTTGAATTCGCTGATCGGCAACTTTCCGACACAGGAAAAGACTGAACTCTACTCCCTGCGCATCGATCACAAAGTCACCGACAAGCAACAATTACTACTGCGCGGCACGGCCTCGCCCAGCTTTATCACGGGTATTCAAGAAAATGCTTCGAACCAGAACTTCGGTGAGAACAGCGGCTCTCGAACTGCCTCACAACGGGTTCATGATTACTCCATCCTTGGCCAGCACACTTACCTGCTCGACAGCAATAAGGTCAACGAAGCACGCTTCCAATTCGCCCGTCACCCTGTCGCCTTTGAGAATCAGAACACAGTCGCCGGTAATCAGGTCGCCGTCAACATTCCCGGCTTTGCTTATTTCGGCAAGACACCCTTTAGCAATGTGAATCGAATCGAGGACCAGAGCCAATTTCAGGATAATTTTACCTACACGGTGGGCACCCATACCATAAAAACCGGTGTCGACGTTCGTTATGTCCTCATCAACTTCACCCAGGTGCAGACCTATCAGGGCGGCGATTACAGCTTCGGCGGCGTCTCCATTGCGCAGGGTCTCCCCACTCTGTCAGATGTCCAGGCTTATGGCCTGGGCGTTCCACAGTCCTTTGTGCAGAGTATCGGTACCCAGAACGGCAAGGACAACATCGATGTTCTTGGCGCATACCTGCAGGATTCCTACAAATACAAGCGCGTAACGCTGAACTATGGCATGCGCTATGACGCGGAGCGCTTTCAGCTGAAGCCCGAGGGCAATGCATTGACCGAAAACGCCTTCAACGCCTTTGGCGCCGTCGAAGGTATTCCTACGCGGCTGGGAAATGTCGCGCCACGGGTCGGCTTTGCCATTGATGCCTACGGCAACGGAAAGACCGTAGTGCGCGGAAACTACGGGCTCTTCTACAATCGCGCGCCTGGAAATCTTGGGCCCGACTCGCAAACGCTTGACAGCTACGATAACCCACTGCTGATTATCGGCGGTGGCTCACCCTGCACCGCCGCTTCCATCGCCAACCCGACGAATCTAAATGCGGCGAATGTCTTCCAGGGTTCCCTTACTAATGCCAATTGCGCACCTTACGCCGGAACCAACTACGTCGCGGCCCAACAGCGTTTCGACGGTGCCAACAACAATTCAATTTTCACTCACGATAACTACCTTGCTACAGGCTTTCCACTGGCCATCCTGCCCGCAGCCACGCCGATAAGCAAGTTCTGGCATACCCCGTACGTTCAGCAGATTTCATTCGGGATCGAGCAGGATTTCGGCCACAATCTCGATTTAAACATCGCCTACAATGGGACCCAAGGGCGCCATCTTCCTCGCCCGATCAATCAGAATGCGGTCAACCCACAGCTCCTTACCGCCAATCTAAGGGCTGCCATCGCTGCGGGAGCAGCAACGGCAGCCACTAATCCGCAGACCGTAACCGGCGTTGGTGGCGCGCCCTGTGGCAGCGGTCCCGGCGGACCCTTCGTTGCCCCTGCCCTGCTCGGCTTTTTTCGTAAGAGTGGGTTGAATCCCTCGCTCGCCACCTTTCTTTCAGCGCAAGGAGCAGGTCAGTGTGTTGCACTGGCGCAGCAAATTGCCCCTGCCGACGGTCTCGGTGTAGGCGTCCCTGTTCCGTTTGGCGATCTAACGACAGAATTCTCAAATGGAAGCTCAAGCTACAACGGCGTAAGCATTAATCTGTCGAAACGCTTTGCCGATAAGTTCCAGTTCCTGGCATCCTATACCTGGTCGCACGCCTTTGACGACAATGACGATATTGTAACCAGTTCAGACGCACCCCAGGATAACTTTAACTCGAATGGCGATCGGTCCACTTCGATCTTCGACCAGCGTCATCGCTTCGTGATCTCAGGCGTCTACAATTCCGGCAAGCTGGGCGGCAAGATGCTTGGCTCAGGCTTTCTGCCTGGTGTCTTTTCAGGATTCACGGTTGCACCCATCTTTGAGGTAAGCTCCGGAAGACCGTTCAACATCTTCACCTCCGTAGACTCGAACTTTGACAATGACTCCATCACCGATCGTCCGAACGCGGTCATCCCAGGGTCTGGCACTAACAGCTGCGGTTATGCTCCCGTACTGAGCAAATACTCTCCCACCGGTGCGTTCAACGTTCCCTGCTATCTTGACGCTCCAGCTACCGCGGGACCCTCGAGCAGCTATTATGTAGGCAATCTGAAGCGCAACGCGGGCATTAGACCTTTCACCGTCTTCACAGATATCCGTTTTGCTAAAGCCTTCCAATTCAAGGAACACCTTGCTTTGCAAATCACTGCTGACGCCTTCAACCTGATCAACAAGAACAATACACTTGACGTGAACCTTCTTTACACTAACGCAGGGCAGGAAACGTCCTCGAGTGATCCCCGGCAATTTCAGTTTGGCGGAAGGTTAAGTTTCTAGTGTCGGAAAGTGAAAGACGTGAGCAGTGTGACCAAGCAGGGGGAACCTGGATTCTAAGCGTTTCGGGCTATGAGAGCGCAAGAATAATGGAGGTGAATTAATGGAATTGTCCGATATTGAATGGTCCGATAGCGAGAACGGTGAAGAAGCTGAGCAGATAACAATTCGGTGCGTCCTGCAACGCGGAGGCACGAGCAAAGCTTTATATTTCCACGAAAGCGACTTGCCGATCTCAGGTCCAGAGCGTGACGCTTTGTTGCTGCGGTTGATGGGATCGCCGGACGTTCTTCAAATCGATGGTTTAGGCGGATCGCGGCCAATTACTTCCAAGGTAGCGATTGTCTCAAAGTCCGAGAGACCCGAAGCGGATGTGGACTACACCTTTGCTCAGGTCGAAATCGAGCGAGCCCATGTAACATGGCAGGGCAACTGCGGCAATATATCGTCCGGCGTAGGTCCATTCGCGATTGATGAAGGCTTGATCCCTGCACAGGATGGGATAACCGTAGTCAGGATCTATAACACCAATACCCAGAAAGTCCTGGTTGCCCATGTGCCGGTGAGGAATGGCAAGGCTCGGGTAAGCGGGACTTTCGCCATACCCGGCGTGCCTGGAACTGGAGCAGAAATCATCATGGATTGGAGCGGAACGATAGGTGCAAAGAGCGGGCGGCTACTACCAACGAACAACCCGGTAGACACCATTGTTATGGAAACAGGAGAAGCGATCGAGTTCACTCTGAGTGATGCAGGCAACGTCTGTATCTGGGCGGCAGCGTCAAGCTTCGGCCTGGAAGGCAGTGAGCCAGGTGAAAGATTTTTGCAGGATCTAGACTTGATGCAGCGCATCCGAGAGGTCCGCGGGAAAGTGGCCAGGATGCTGGGCGTATGTCCGGACTGGAGGTGTATTGACAAAGTAGCGCCGGGATTGATGCTCGGGCTGGTCGCCGCGCCGGACGGATATCTTACGTTGAATGGTCGGCCAGTAGCTGCTGAGGAGATGGATATCAGGGTCCGCTTGATCTTCATGAATCGATTGCACGAAAGTATTGCAGGCACAGCATCTGTTAGCCTGGCCGCCGCGTCCCGCGTCCCCGGATCAGTCGTGGAACGTTTGGTGCAGCAGAATTCCTCAGCCATCCTTCGCATTGGGCATGCGTCGGGCGTTACGCTAGCACGCGTCGCCTCTACCTCAACGGACGCTTCGCCATTTGTCCACTTTGAACATCTTGGGTTTAGCCGAACGTCAAGGCGGCTGATGTCTTGCGATGCGTATTATCCGCGAGACTTCTCGCCTGCAGCCGCTGGGTAGCTTTACGCTTTTATCCGCCTCGGTGCCCGTCGCTTTCTCCTTTGATAATCCTTGGGCGCAGGACACGTTGTTCGCAGATTCAGCCCACGTTAGGGTAGACCCAAACGACACGGACCCTCCTCTATTTCATTCCCGGGGCTCTATCCGGACCCTCCTCTATTTCTTCACCTCGGCTCTATCTGATTCAAGCGCAATCAGGTCCGCGCGGCCGTTCTGATACTAGCTTCGTAGCTTTTCGACCGACACCCCTAACACCCCAAACCTGTTCACTCGTACTGTGGCAGCAGTTCCACCAGGCTGATTGTAGTTCCCCTTCTGACATGGTGCTCAGATTGAGTTTAGCTCTCGGCCCGTGAACTCGGCTACGCCATCCCAGGCCTTGATAACGTCTTGCGAATCTGGACGCCTGTACCAAGCCTGCGACCAGCTAATTGATGTGTTTCATTCCCATAAAACCGTTTTGCCTACTGGCATCTGCAGCTTGGCAGGAACACATCAATGACCCCGGCAGGCTGGCCATCTTGGTCGAGGCTCCGCAGCATGACGGCCTTGACGTTCATCACCTTCTCGGCTTTGTGATCCGCGAACACTGGCAAGTCCGTAACTAAAACCTGGTGGTAGTTCCTCGGGACTTCCATCAACAGCTTCAGCAGTGTCTTGCCGGCCTCAACAACGTCAGTAACAACCTCTTTCGGAAACGACGAGAAGCTTAGCCTTGCACACAATGAATAGAAATTATCAATAGAGGTTTTCAGCGATGCGGGCAGCGGCGCTTTGCTAGCAAGCAACAGAAAATCCTGAGCGCTTGGTTCGCTCCGGCTAAGTGATATTGGTCTCGCGAAGTCGGCTTCTCGGAAGCAATCCTCCCAGACATTGAATCAAACGAGAAAAGGCCAATTCACGCTTCCGGTTCAAGACTCTCTCAAAACACGAATTGCCGATTCCCATCAGCGCACAATCCCTACTCACTAGAAGCGGGTTTCTCGTCCATTTCAGTAAGAAGTTCTCACCAAATCCGACAGCTCGACACTGGAGCCATGGGCGCCCCTGCCTTGCAACTAAAGGCAGGAGCAAAGGCTGGCTGATTGACGATCGATCCGTTGACGCGAAACTTTCTGGGCGCATGCGTATCAGTGAGCACCTGGATTCTTATATTCTCAGGCCGCGCGTTTTCACACCAGCCCTGGGCGAACGCAAGATAAAATCTCTGAGATCCGGTAAAACCGTCGATCTTCGCCTCGGGATCGATGCCCCTCTCCTGCTCCTGCTCAAGGTATGCCAAATAGCTCAACACGAGCCCGCCGTTATCAGCGGTATTTTCTCCAAGCGTGCGCCCGCCATCCACATGGAGATCGTCCGCTGGTACAAAGGCCGAGTATTCGTCGACGAGACACTGCGTGCGTTCCTTGTAGCTCTTCAGGTCGTCAGCTGTCCACCAGTTCTCCAGATTCCCGGTCGGTCCAAAATCCTTGCCCTGATTGTCAAAAGCGTGTGTCAGCTCATGGCCAATCATGGAACCGATATGGCCATAGTTCGAGGCGTCGTCAGCCGCCGCATCGTAGAGGGGCGCCTGCAGGATGGCCGCCGGGAAATACATGTCGTTGGTACTCATGTAGTAAAACGCATCGACTATCGTAGGAGATCGAAACCACTCGGAGCGATTCGTCGGCTTGCCGATCTTACTGAGGTCGCGGTCTTCTTCGAACTCGTTGGCGCGCAGTAGATTTTCAACGGCCGTGTCACGGTGAACCGTAAGCGCGGAGTAATCTCGAAAACGATCGGGGTAACCAATTTTGTTGGTAACGGCATGCAGCTTCTCCCGCGCACGCTCCTTTGTCGCAAGAGACATCCATCCGATCTGATCGAGATCGCGGTCCATCGCACGCTCCACATGCTGCACCAGCTCCAGCGTCTTCGCCTTGTTTGCCGAGGCGAAGTACTGCTCGATGTAAACCTGTGCCAGAGCTTCGCCAAGATCGCTTTCCACTGCCTTGGCGCATCGTCTGCGTCGCGGAGCTTGCTGCTGCTGCCCACGCAAGGTACGCAGGTAAAAATCGAAGTTCTCGTCATCAAATCGTTTCGGCAACTCGTCGGCATAGGTGGTCAAGAGTTGATACCGCAGGTAAGCCGTCAGCGTGCCCAGGCTCGCTTCACGCAGAACCCGCACCATTGCCTGGTCGTACGTTGGCTCGGATTCGTTCAATATCTCTACATGACCGGCGTGAACAGCTTTGAGGAATGCCTGGAAGTCCAAGCCGGGGGCCGAGGCTTCAAAAGCTGCGAGCGTTACCATGTGGTGCCGGTTTGCCGTTTTCCGGCGTTCGATCTCGGAGAGTGCGCTCTGCGCCAAGGTCGTCTCCATCACCAGCACATCTCGCGCTTCTTGGGCGGCCTCAGTCGGATCGACTCCGCCGAGGACCAGCATGCGAGCGACATGATCGACGTACTTTCGGCGAACCTCCTGATCCTTGGACTCGGAACGGAGATAGTAGCCGGGGTCAGGCAGGCCGAGATTGCCTCGGTCGATGTGAGCCACCTGCTTGCGTGCGTCATCCAGGTCAGCCATGCTTCCGTAGTTGAAAAAGACTACTAATCCTTCCCGCTCCAACCTGCCGATCAACTCCGGAAGATGTTGCCTGCCTCCTGGCTCTTTGACCAAGGCATCGATTGCCTTCAGAAGCGGCTGAATTGGGCTCAGTCCAAACTTCTCGATCGCATCGGTGTTCATGCAGGCTTCATAATAATTCCCGATCTTCTGCTCGTTTGAGTTTTGTCCCTCTTTTGAGGTCGCGGCCTTTTCGAGAATCCCGCTTAGCTGTTCCGATACCTTGGTGCGGGTAATCAGGCCGACGTTCATGGTGGCCTGATCCGCCGGAATTGGGTGGAACGCAGCAAAGTTGCCACACGCAAATCTGTAGAAATCGGTGCAAGTATCGGCTGTGCGGTCTATCCAATTCATGTTGATCGTCGTGACAGCAGCAGCGGGGATTGAAGCAGAAGTCATCTTATCTGCGCCACTGGGAGCCACTTGGGCGAAACTGGGCAAGCCAATGAGGAGTGTGGCCAACACGACTTCCATTCCGATAGAAATGGTGATGAAGGACCTTCTCAATCTAAAATCGGCAGCTTTCTGCATCTCTATCCGCCTCTTTCTCGCCTGAACTCCAGCGACTCTCTTACAACTCCTTTTCACGATCTTATAATGATAAGTCGCGTCAGCTTGAATGCGTGCGACGAAGGCGTTGACCTGGCTATCGAGAGTTCAAGAGTGCGCGGATGAGTGGAACGACGGTCTGCCCTGTCGCGTAGAGCCCCCACAGCAACGGCAGCAAGACGATAAACCAGACCAGGAAAACCTTGAAGCGCGATGTTCGCTTCACCTGCAGCAATGAGGTTGTTTTTTCGGCTGTGGCAAGAACGGATCGTTTGCCGAGCGTGAGAACATCAATGTTCTTTTTCATAAGTCACCGTTTCCCGAAGTGATAAGCAGCGCCCGTGCTGATTCGAAGGTTGTTTTGGTGGCCGTCTACCCGGTTGTCAAAGGTGGTCACGAAATAGTCGGCCTGCGCAACGCGAAGTGTGATGGTGCGGCTCAGGTTGAACTCAACCCCTCCGCCCAGGGTCGAGCCAAAGACGGTGGAAGAAGGGGCTCCGCCCGAGTTCGCCGGGGCGAGTCCACCCATTGCGCGCACCGCACCCATCAGCACCTGCCCGTAAGGAACAAAGCGAGCGCCTGGTCTACGGTAGTAAAAACGCGGTCCCGCGAGGTAGGAGGTCAGCGTCAGGTCGAGGCCGCTTGCATTCACGTTCGCGGCATGCACGGCTCCTATCTCGAACACTGCGGCGAACTGCGGGCCCAGATGATAGGCATACGATCCACTGCCGCCGTTCATGGAGAAACATCCGCAATCGTCCGGTGGCGCGTTGGTGCGTACGTAGGTGTAGTCCAGCGCGATCTCGTTGGATGGCTGAGTCTGCGCCATCAGGTTGACGGAGGCGATCGACAGGAGGAACAGGACAAGCATAGAGCGCACGGTCATAAAATCCTCGTTTACTGCACGGTCAGCGTGACTGTGGTGGAGTGGGTGTCCGATCCGCCGGTACCGGTCACGGTGATGGTGTACGTTGTGGCGGACGATGGCAGAGCGAAGCCGGCGCCGCAGCCTATTGTGGACACCGCAAGGCCAAGCAGGGAGAGGATGCACACGAAGTTTGCCAAGACTCCCCAGCCTTTCTTCCCACGCCGGAAGCGTTTGCCTGGGAAGAGCAGGAGTGCAGCGGCGAAGACAGGCGTTGTGAAAGGCCAAAGGGAAGGGGCATTCCCGCCTGCCGCGTGTTGCACCGGAGTGAGAACCGTCATGGCCGAACTCGCTCCGGCGGTCCCCGGAGTGACCGAGGGTGGCGTGAACGTGACCGTAGCGCCGCTTGGAAGGCCACTGGCGGTGAAGGTGACCGGTTGCGTGAAGCTGCTGTTGATCGAGGCGAGGTTGATCTGGTACGTCGCACTGCTTCCAGCCGTCACGGACTGACTTGCAGGTGTCGCCGCAATCGAGAAGTCCGACGCAGCAGGTGGCGCCGTCGCAACGCCCGCCAGGGAGCTTGTCTGCGGCGAGCCAGAGGCGTTGTCGCTTACCGAAAGCGTGGCCGTATCGGTGCCGGTTGAGGCCGGAGCGAACGTGACCGAGATGGTGCAGGACGCACCCGCGGCAAGCGTGCCGCCGCAGGTGTTGGTGCTTGTAAAGGCTGCGCTGTTGGCTCCCGTCAGGCTGATACCCGCAATAGCGAGCGGAGCGTTGCCGGTGTTGGTGAGCGTTGCCATCTGTGCAGCTGATGCGGTTCCCGTGGTCGCCGAATAGGTAAGCGATGCAGGAGTAAGAGTAGCCGCTGGCACGGATGCGGCGGTTACCGTTCCGCTAAGTGCGACTGCCTGGGGTGTGGATGGGGCATTGTCGGCGACCTGAAGCGCGGCCACATAACTGCCCACCCCTGTTCCGCTAAAACTAACTGTGATAGCGCAACTCGCACCCGCGGCCAACGAGGTTCCGCAGGTATTGCTTTGAGAGAAGGCGCCACCAGTGGCTCCGCCGATGGACACCTGGGAGATGACCAGAGCCGCAGTGCCGCTGTTGGTCAGCGTCGCCATTTGCGGACCGGGAGTGGATCCTGCGACCGTGGTAAAGCTCAGCGAAGCAGGAGTCAGCGTAGCTTGCGGGGCGGTGGCGGCCGTTCCAGTGCAGGTCAAGGCGATCGAGAGCTGGGGCTCCGGCGACGGGAAGTTCACGCCGAGGTTTGCGGCAAGAGATCCCGCTGCCGCTGGAGTGCAGGTAATCGCGATGGAGCAGCTCGCTCCCGCAGCCAGGCTGGAGCCGCAGCTGTTGCTCTGGGTGAAGGAAGTGGTGCTGTTACCGAAGAATCCAAAGCTGCTGATTGATTGCGGAACGCCACCCGTATTGCTGAGGGTCGCCGTCTGCACGGCACTCGTGGTCCCGACCGTGAGGCTGCCGAAGTTGATTGTCGCCGGCGTAAGCACCGGCTGCGGCCCTGCCGCCTGGCCCACACCCGTACCGGTCAGACTGATGGTCTGAGTCGATGTTGGAACATTCAGAGAATTGTCCTTGAGAACGAGCGTTCCGCTATTCGCTCCCGGCGCAGTCGGCGTGAAATCCACCGGCAGCGTGCAGGCCATGCCAGAAGCAAGAGTCTGTGGAGCCGCGCTCAACGCAGAGCAGCTCGCTTTCGCATCCAGCGCCCATCCTGGCGAGATGACAGGATTCGCAGGCGACGAGGCAAACGGAACCTTCAAGTTGTCATTGCCAATATCGGTCAGAATCGCCGTTTGCGGGTTATCTGCGGCGTCTGCTGAACCGACATTTGCAGGCGTTGGATAGATGAGTGCCGACTCGGAGACATTGATCTTGCGAATTCGTTCGGCTACGTAGCTTCCGATATAAACGTTACCGGAGCCGTCTAGAGCCATGCCGGTCGGCGAGGCAATGGCCGCGGCAGTCGCTGGGCCACCATCGCCAGGCAAATTCACGTTGTTAGCTCCCGTACCGCCGATCGTGGAGATGATTTGTGTGGAAGCTGTGACCATACGTATGTAGCTGCCTGCCGCCTCTGAGATGTAGAGATCGCCCGCGCTGTCCACGGCCACGTATTCCGGCTGGGCCAAGCCGGCACTGGTCGCCGGGCCGCCATCCCCGCTATGCTTCGAGTTCGGTGCGCCGTTGCCTGCGATGGTGTTGATGTAGCCGTCAGCGGCGGTGATCACACGCACGTTATCCTGGCTTGGAGAGGCCAGATAGAGATTGTCCAGTTTGTCGAAGGCCAGCGAGTAAGGGTAGACATAGGAGTTGATGGCCAGAACGCCGTCGCCCCCGGGCCCATTTCCCGCGATGGTGGCGATGTTACCGCTGGCTCCGTCTACGCGACGAATGGAGAGGGAGTCGGCGATATACATGTTGTCGTGGCTGTCGAACTTCACGTCCGAAATGGTCCGGAACCCGGCGTTGACAGCGAGGCCGCCGTCACCTGAGTCAGTGTTGGCACCGTTTCCCGCAACAGTGGTCATGATGCCGGTCGCTGCATCGACTTTGCGAACTCTGTAGTTCCCACTGTCCGCGATGTAAAGGTTGGCGGCACTGTCCAGTGAAATGCCTTCGGGATAGTTGAGCTGTGCACTGGTCGCCGAGCCTCCGTCTCCGCCATAACCTTGCGTTCCATTGCCCGCGACTGTTGTAATAACGCCGGAAGCGGCCCCGATTCTACGAATTGCATGATGGTAGAAATCGGCGAAATAGAGATTCCCTGCGTTGTCCAGCGCCACGCCCTGCGGCTCATAGATACCGGCACTTGTCGCTGGGCCACCGTCGCCCGTGTAATTACTGCTACCGCTGCCCGCAATGGTGGTGATGATGCCCGGCGTGAGCGCTGCAAGGGGCCCCACGCCCAGCCCATCCAGGCCAATATTGATGTTGCCGGCGCTGGTGACTGCTTGAATGGGCACGGGGCGAAGGCCCGGATAGCCAGGGCTGAAGGTGATGGGTATGGTGCAAATCGTGCCCGCAGGGTTCGTGGTCACTCCATCGACCGCGCAGCCGGTGATCTTACCGATTGTGTATTCCTGCTTGTTGCCCTGAGAGACCGGCACGGTGAAGCTGGTGATGGTCTGGGCGGAGGTCGTCTGGAGCAAGAGGTTCTGCGGGGTACTGCTGCTGGTGACGTTGGTCGCGGGAAAGGCGAGAGGCGATACTTCGCGGACGACGTGGTTGTTCGAGTCTGCGATATAAAGATGGCCCGCACGGTCCAGCGCTATTCCTTCAGGAGCTCTGAACTCGGCAGCGACTGCTGCCCCCCCATCCCCGCTATATCCGGAGTTGTTCAAGCCGGCGGCTGCGGAGATGATTCCCGTGGCCATTGAGACCTTACGAACCCGGTTGAGTTCGCTGATATATAGATTTCCCGAGCTGTCAAGGGCGAGCCACTCCGGTGCGTCCAGTTCAGCGCTGGTGGCGGCGCCGCCATCGCCGGTTGAGCCGGCTGTCCCATTGCCGGCAAAGTAAGAGATACTTCCACTTACCGCGTCTTGCTTTTCGATCAGCTGGCTTGTCTTGTCGGCGATGAAGAGGTTACCTGAGCCATCAATTACTATCCCGTCTACTTCATGCGTTCCAGTGCTGATGATGGTGGTGATTATGCCGGTTTTTGCACTGATTTTCCGGACACCGAGGACTGGGTAGTCCGTGATGAAAATGTCGCCGGCGCTGTTCAGCGCTATTCCTGATGGTTGAGGTAAACCAGCATTGATGGCTGGTCCTCCGTCGCCGGAGGCAGTGGAGGATCCGTTGCCAGCGACCGTCGTGATCATTCCTGTGGTGGCATCTATCTTTCGAACCCTGTTGTTTTGGGTGTCGGTAATATAGAGATTTCCGGCAGCGTCTGACGCAATGCTTTTGGGTTGATTCAACTCAGCATTGGTGGCTGCTCCTCCGTCCCCGGAGAACCCTGCATTGCCATCGCCGGCTGCCGTTGTGATGATTCCAGTCGAGACGCTTATCTTGCGAACATTGTTGTTCCCTTGATCGACAATGAAGATATCGCCAGCCGGATTTACGGCGGTCCCCACGGGTTCATTCAAGGTTGCGCCTATCGCCATGCCGCCGTCGCCTGAGTTGCCGGAGGATCCCGCAGTGCCGGCAATTGTGGAGATGTGATTGACTTGCACCAGCTGTCCGATCAGGAGCTTTGAGGATGCCAAAAATACGATCAGCAACGCGAGGAAGGGCATCGGCCGGAATGCCTTTGCGAGGTAGCAAGGGAGAAAAAGGGGGGGCCGACGGGTTATGCAGCATGAGATCCACTGCGGGACTGCGGGAATTGGCGTTGGCATCAGAACGTCTCCTTGATTTCTTTCAGTGACCTTTGGCAGATCTGTAACTGGCCTGTCGGGGAGACCTGCAGGTGCAGGCCGGATTGCTGGAGAACGGGGCTCATGCGGTCGAGAGTGTAAGGAGTATCTCCCTCCGCCCGGGCTGCGACGGTGATCAAGAGGCTCCCGCAAGTGGGACAAACTGCCGGTGCGTTCGCAGCATCCGGTTCGCTGTCCTGGACATGGAGCACTGAACCCGCAACCGCAATCGTCACTTCGCGGTGCCGATACTCAATCGAAATCCTCCGCTTCATCTTCATCCTGGCGTCCTTGGTCAAGCGTGATGCACCGGGATTGTCGTTTCCGATGTCGGAAGTCAGAATGGCTATACTGTGCTCGTCTGGATCGACTACGGTTCCGAGTCCGCTTCGCTCGGCACAATCAGTTCTCCCACGGCTGCTGAACGGGTGTCCTCAAGTCCGCCTCAATCGGTTCTCAATTCAGGATCAATTTCCCATGTCCTTGATTGCGAGTGGTTTACTCGAGTTCGAAGAGTACAAAATCGATCGCGCCCGATGGCAATTGAGCTGGCGTAATGATCCTCTGCCGCTTAACCGCAAGACCTTCGACCTGCTCCTTTACCTGGTGGATCATGCCGACCGGGTGGTAGCAAAGGATGAGTTGCTGCGTGCACTATGGCCGGAATCGTTCGTCGAAGAGAGCAACCTGACCCAGCACATCTTCCTGCTCCGCAAGGCGCTCTCCCGGCACGGCTCCGAAACGAAGATCATCGAGACTGTTCCTGGGCGCGGCTATCGCTTTGCTGTGGCCGTCACCAAGGTGGAGGCAGAGCAAAAGCCCACAGAGGACCGGCTAATCTTCAGCGCCAGCGAATCCATCGCTTGCATCACCCTGGAAGAACAGGTAGAGACACCCGACCCGATTTCGCAGGAGCTTGCAGTCGACCAGCCGAGAGTGACGTCGGCATTTCGAAGCCGTCGGAATTATTGGATCACTGGAGGTACAGTGGCCGCGGCGGCTCTTTGCGTTGCGGGCTGGTTCGGGTGGCAGCGCTGGCTGGACCATACCGGCGGACCGCCGGTCCAGGTGGTGATTACGCCGATGGAAGGCACGACCGGGGATGCCGTCCTCGATAAGGCCCTCACCCAGGCCCTGCGTATGGATCTCGGGCAGAGCCCCTATGTTTCTGTTGTTCCGACGTCGACGGTCCAGGCAACCTTGACGCAGATGGGGCACAAGCCAGATGAGGTGACGACCCCTGCGACGGCGCGCGAGGTGTGCGAGCGCACCAACAGCCAGAGCGTGTTGTCAGGCACTATTGCGAAGGTTGGGCAACACTTCCTCATCACGGAGGAGACCAGCAACTGCGTTGAAGGCTCAGTCGTAGCCGAAGCGAAATACAAAGCAGACAAACCGGAAGATTTGCCCTACAGCATCGACAGAATTGCCGCGAGCCTCCGCCAGAAACTCGGGGAATCGCGCCGCAGCATAGCCCATTTCGATACGCCGCTCATCCCAGCAAACACCGCCTCCCTTGAGGCGCTCAAGGACTACACCCAGGCAATCCTCCTGGGTAATCAGGGTAGTTTTTCCGACGCCATCACTTTGCTGAAAAGCGCTCTCCAGCTCGATCCGAATTTTGCCGCAGCGCGCTATAGCCTTGCGGTCTACTACCTCTCCACCAATGACTTTGTGAACGGCCGCAAAGCTATCGTGAACGCATATGAGGAAAGAGACGCTGCGAGCGAACCCGTTCGTTTGGCGATTACCGCATTTTACGATACCTATTCTACCCAGGACCTCTTTGCAGCCGAAAGAAACTTTCGGAGTTGGACTGAGCTGTATCCTCGCTCCGTTCCAGCATGGAATGGTCTCTATATTGTGCAGAGAGACCTAGGCCATCGTGCCGATTCAGCGGCCTCCAGTCTGAAGGCTTTGGCGCTCTTAGAAACAAACCAGGCTCTTTATGAGGATGCTGCCTTTGGACAGTTGACTTCCGGGGATATACAAGGAGCGCGCGCCACACTCGACAGCGCCATTGCTCACAAACTGGACGGCGATCGCATCCGCTCAGGCTATCTTAAGATCGCCGACCTGCTGCAAGACTCCGAACTTCTGCGTGCTCAGTTGGCGTGGGTCGAGGCTCATCCGGACGCCTCTTATTGCCGGATGGAGCAGGTGTACATCGCTGTCGAAGAAGGCCGCTTCACAGATGCTCATCGCCTGCTTCAACAGTTGACGGCACTCCTCCGTCAGCAGGGTCTTTCCGGACTTGCCGACGCTGTCACGAAAGCATGGGCACGAATCTTATTGAAG
Organism: uncultured Granulicella sp.; assembly: GCA_964282835.1. Classification (GTDB taxonomy): domain Bacteria; phylum Acidobacteriota; class Terriglobia; order Terriglobales; family Acidobacteriaceae; genus Edaphobacter. The sequence goes on along the minus strand of OZ196157.1, from coordinate 769,217 downwards.
CTGGTGACAGGGAGGCTGGCATCCGCATCTTCCGCAGCGTCGCACTCGATCCCGAAGACGGCGACGATCTGATAGGGCTGGCAGAGGCAGGGGACTTCAAGACCGCAGAGGCGGATCTGTATGAGTTGCGCTCTAAATACCCTCAAGGGACCCTATCCCAGATCACCTCTACGCCAATCGTAGAGGACCTAAAGCAGCAATACGGCCTACAGGTGAGGACCCAAACGGCGGACCTTGGGAATGCGGCCCAGCTTGAAAGCGTCGCGAAGCAATCTTGGAAGATAATCAGATCACCTTGCTTGTCAACAATGCGGGCGCGTCCTTTGTCGGTCCTCTGGATAGCGCGACCGTCGTTCGATATAACACCCTCTTGAATCTCAACATCGTTGCGCTAACCCGTCTTGCAATGGCCGTGCTGCCACGCTCCAAGAGCCGAAATCATGGCGCGCTACTGAACATCGGATCGGTTCTTGGCTTCGATGGATATCCCTACACACCGATCTACGGTGCGACCAAAGCTTAGGCGCAAACTCTGTCCAAGGCACCGCAGGCTGAGCTCGCCAGCACCAATGTTCTTGTGCAGCCGCCCTCCAACGTTTCTGAGATATGGGATGTGCAAGGCTCTCCGTTGTCCACGTCGACCTTAAAAACCTGTCTAGATACTACCGACTGATATCTTTACAACGCGCAAGATGGCAGGCGCAGGGTCACCCGCCATTTGCCGCCGGCACGGTGCCTATCTGAGGGCTCTCGGCCTAGCCGTGTTCAAGCGCACGCGTTCTGCGTAGAGATGCTGAACTACAGCGCCGTTTCCCATGAGTACGAGCTTCTACTTACCAAAGAGCGTTTGACGTAGGTCAAGGCAACCGCACAGACGGCAACAAGCGCAGCGAAAGATAGCCACAAGCCGGGTGCCGCTTTGTTGCCGGTTTCCTTGATGACGTACGTACATACGAAGGGTGTAAACCCACCGAAGAGCGCCGTTGCCATGCTATAGGCAAGCGAGAAGCTCGTTGCGCGGACTTCCGGAGGCATGATCTCGGTAAGGTAGACGACCATTGCAGCGTTGTAGCTCGCATAGAGAAAGGCAACCAGAGTTCTACGGCCATGAGCCGTCCGAACGAGGGTCCTGCCACCAGCCAATGAATCGCTGGGTATGCGGAGATAAGGAAGCACACCGAAGCCGGCCAAAGCAAGGCTCGACGCCCAAGGCTGTCCGAAACTCTACCCATGAGAGGGAGGACGATCACGTTCAGGAGGCCGACAAACAGCGTAACCGTTAGAGCATCCCTGGATGCCAAACGCAATTCGGAGACCCCAAAGGTCAGGGTATAGACCGTGATGAAGTAGAAGGCGGTGGTAGTCAGCGCGGTAAAGAATGTGGCGATGAGAACGATTCGCCAATTCTGAGCCAGGGAACTGAGCACTTGTCTCCCTGACAACACCCGTTTGGAGAGGGGGCTTGTTTCGGCCATAGACTGGCGAATCCAGAACAAAAACGGAATCAGAGCGCAACCCACCACAAGGGGAAGGCGCCATCCCCATCGGTCGAGAGAGTCTTCAGGCAGGTACTTCGCAAGGAGTATGCCCAGGATGGCGGCGGCCATTACTGCAACCTGCTGGCTTGCCGATTGCAGACTGACATAGAGCCCCTTCCATCCTTCCGGGGCGATCTCCGCCAGGTAGACCGACGCCGTACCAAGCTCCGCGCCAGCAGACAATCCCTGCAGCAGCCTCCCGGTTACCACGATCAAGGGTGCGATCAACCCGATCGTGCTGTAACTGGGTGTGAGCGCAATTGTTGCGGTTCCGACGGCCATTAGACTGAGCGTCAGTAGCAAGCCTGCACGACGCCCGTGGCGGTCCGTGTAGCCCCCAAGCAGCACTGCCCCAAGCGGGCGCATCAGGAAGCCGGCACCGAATGTAGCGAGCGTCAGCAAGAGCGAACTTACCGGGTTGTGGAGCGGGAAGAATGCACGCGCGATCCACTTCGCGTAGTAGCCGAAGATCATGAAGTCATACATTTCCAGAGAATTGCCACTCGCCACGCCGATGACGGACATGAATCGAGATGGAGCCTTTGCCGGCGTCAAGTCGACAGATCGGAAGCTTGGGTTCTCCGTGTCGCCCTTTTGCATTATCCCCTCGTGGCCGGTACGCCGAGCGGGAGCGGTCCATCTCCCATTTACTTCAGCTTCTTCATTGTACGGAGAGATGACTCCGCTGGGAAGTTTAGGCCTTCCGTTCGGAAATGCATCTACCGACGGAATCTGCTTAGCGAGTTGGTCGCGGATGACCCCCGAACGGGCCAGGAAGCTCGTATTCGATTCACCAGACTTGTACGGGTACATGAGGCCCAGTGCATCGATGGACTTACCGCTTTTATCATGAAGCTGGACGATGACACCGATACGGACACCATCTTTCTGGACCTCGACGAGTGGCTTGCCGGTGGTGGCGACGCCAAGATCGTCCTCAACCGAGCTCAATACAAGCCTTCTGCTGAAGGGCAGTGAGTTGATCCTTGGAGACAACAGCGTAGCCCAGCGGGAACGGGCGGCATGGAGCGCACAAACGACCGGCGCACCGCCAATCTAGCTTCTCAGCCGTTTACGTTTAGTCCTTTTATAAACGTGAACGTCGCCATCGAGAGCTGGGGGGAATGTGGGAGACGCCGGCAGTATCGGCGTCTTCCAAGGAGCGGTGTGAAGAGTGGGAACGGCTTCATCGTTTTCCAGGCTTTGCACCATCCGGCATTCCCACGGCTCTGTCTCACGGATTGCAGAAGCAGAAGGCTTACTTTGGGGCGAGATTTCTAGCTCACCATGGTCTGGTAGGGCAAAAACAGTCCGAAAACGGTACCGCTTGATCTTGGCGTTACACGGCTCCGTACCAACAACTGTCCATGATGACGCGCCACGATTGAGCGAGCACCATGGCGGGTTGCTGCGGCATCACCAGCAACCCATCGAAGGGGCGCTCCCGATTACGATTTGGAAGGATAGGAACGTTTTCGTTGGTAACCGTGATGGCGGCGACGATTGCTGGCCGGATGCCAACTCTTGGGTCCTCAGAGAGCCCGGCTGCCTGCAGGAACCGCAAGGCACGCGCTTCGTCTACAATCAGTATCTCCACACCTGCAATGCATTCGGGATCCGAAAGATCGGCATCTTCCAAGAAAACGGGGTGTAATCTGAGTTGGGCAGAGACACCTTCGACGAGACGACGATTGATCGGGTCCGCAATGCTGAATCCGATTTGTGTTCTCAGAAGCGCCGATTCCGTGAGGCCGCTGTCGGTCAGTAATTCGGACGGTCTCTTGGGCAACGTGTACTCTCCTGTCCATAGAATACGTTGGCCCTTTGATGGGTAAACGCATTTCGCGCTCCGAGCGCGGCCTTGGTGCGCAGGGACATGGCCACCAGTGATATTTCAGACGCTAAAGGCCCTTGCGTAAAAGGACGATGCGAACTCCGTCCCACGTGGAACGACCTGTGTAAACAGGCGGTGGATTTCTCATCGAAACGGCTCCTAGGTTTGCGGGTCTTATTTGAAAATGATTCTGGAGATAGATTCTAACCAGCAATGCGCGCGCACGCGAACGAATTAGCTGATCGGCCGCATCTCCTTTATAAAGGTAATCTTCCACAATCAGAGGATTTTCCTCCGCCTCGTCCCCAAAGCCTACAAAGGCAGCGTCGATTAGTGTTCTGCCGTGCTCTGTCAATTCTTCGCTCCCGTCCTGTCTTCGCTTAAAAACATCGCTTTCTTCAATCCAGGCACGTCGGTTCGAAGCGTTTGCAAACACTTTATCGCTGCGGTACCTATCAGAAGCAATCTGTGACAAGTTATAGTAGCCGCGCTTGCGAGAAAAACCTCTAAAGAAGAAGTTGTGTTTAAGTGCCTCCGTCTCATCTGCCATGTTTCCCGTGGCAGTGTTAGCATTCGCCAGCGACTCCCGAAGGTTTGAGCCTGCCGTTGCTCCCTGCTCATCGTGGCCTGTCATCTCTGTCACGGTTTGACGGAGCTTTTGTAAAGTCGCGTCGAGATTCGCGGCCGCACTCCGCGCCGAGAGCATCGTGTCGTGCGCCTTTTGTGGGAGTTGGCGAGATTGGATCTTCGAAAGCAGGTCATTTGTCTTTACAGTTGCGTCGTTTAATCCAGAAGTCGCGTTCTTCGCATTCTTTACCGTTTGTCGAATCTCACCTGAAAGCACCTCATCCCGCAGCAGCATTCCCGCCACACCTCGGCCTTGCTTTAGACCCAGAACAAGATCGTCGACATGGGACACGGTGGTGTTGACATGGGATACAGTGCCCGTGACAGTATCCAAAGCTGTCTTTACCTCAGGGCCGGCCAAACGTATCGTCCCGTCCGAGGAGGTCTGCCAGCTCGAACGGCTCCTTTAATGGCAACGTCGTCAGGGCAGGCGCGGCCTGCGCCTGCTTGCTGCCAGCATGAACGGTCATTAGTATGTTCCCAACCACGCCCTCGGTTTCGATCGAAGCATCGAATCCGTGCGCACCAGGCCAGAAAGATTCTTACGGATTCGAAACTTGATTCGGAACCGCGACTCCGGCCCTGGAGGAACCCTATGTCAAGAACTTCTCCCGCATCCATTCCCGAGACACGAATCTTAGCTCCTTTTGTCAGACCAGATACATTCATGAAGTCAGTATAGGATTCGATGTTCGCTGCATCTCCAACGCCTTGAGCTCCTTCCTTTGTGGTGTAACCGAAGAAGGAAGATACAGTACCGATCAAGAAGCCGAATACCGCAGTCTTCAGCGTCGGCGGAAAAACTTCCACCAGGATATATCGGTGAAGGCCCTAACGATGTAAAGGGTTAGTGATAAGTGAGAGGTTGCATATTCGGAAGCAAAGCTGCCCGATAGGCGTGCAAAATCCATAAATAGCGTCAGAAGGGGAAGTTTGATGACGCAGGCCATAACCCGAGGGACCACAAGCAGTTTGAAGGCGTCCACCGATAGAGCTTCCATGGCGTCAATTTGCTCAGTCGCGCGCATGTTCGCGAGAACGGCCCCAATGCCCCATACAACGGGGCCGGCAACGAGTAGGCTAGCGACCAAGGGACCGATTCCGACAAAAATGACAGTGCTTGGACAGCCGGGATCAGCGCTGTGGCTCCAAAGGCTACCAACGTGCTTCGCGTGTGAAACGTCATTATCGCGCCAAGTGCAAAGCCGGCGGCAAGTATTAGGATCAGCGAGTTTGTACCGATCTCGACGACCTGACTGAGTATTGCTTGAAGCTCGAACCGGGGTCGCAAACAATCTCGGACTATGCGAAAACCAAAAAGGCTGAGCCGTCCAACGAGCTCCACATATGAAGCTGCGTATCCAAGATGTGGAGTCTCCAGCTCAGCCTTAGTCGAGCTGTTCATACGACAACTCCATACTTCCGTTCCGCCATGGACGTAAACGTTTTGCGGTATATTAAGCATTGTCGATGCGAGAGAACAAGGTTCTTCCACGTGGCATACGTAATATCTTGTTGGACAGGGCGCTGAAGGTGAGCTATCACTGCCGTGTACGACGCGCTTGGTAAGCACTATTTAGTAATCTAAACAGCAGCAATCAGGGATGTGAGCTGTACGGGAGAGGGAGCCATACATATCCGTCCTCCTGTATCCTTACATGTCCAAGGCCCGGAAACGAAAGATGCGACCCGCCAATAAGTGTTTGGCTCTCCGCTAATTCGGAGAGCACCCTATTTCGCACGGCTACTGCTGTCGCAGAGTCAGAGTCCAAGCTGATGGCAACCCCAGGATGAGGCATCTGCACGTCTCCAGAATGAACGATGTCACTGAAGAGCACGATGATCTTTCCCCTACTTTCAATCCGGAAGAGCGTGTGCCCAATCGTATGACCAGGAGCCGGAATCGTGGTTATGCCGGACGAGAGAGAAGCTCTACCGATAAAGGGCCTCAGCTTGTCGGCTGCCATATAGGGCCTCAAACCGAGTTGACTCTGCTCGAAGATCTTTTTGTGCTCGACATCTGCCTTCGCTTCTTCCGCAGAGCTGAACCAGAAGTCTACATCCGCTTTGCTCACGTGGATCATTGCATTAGGGAAGGTCATGCGCCCGTCAACCGCTAGTCCGCCCGTGTGATCGGGATGAATGTGGGTAAGCAGGATGGTGTCGATCTGTTCAGGCGCGTAGCCGGCCGCAGCAAGGTTGGTGACTTGCTGCCCACAGTGTTCGCCGAAAAAGTGGCCCGCACCCGCATCGACTAGGATCAGGTGATCTCCTGTGTTGATCAGGAAGGTGTTGATCGACGTTTCGACGGCGGCCTCGAGGCGGGATTGTTCCAAGGTACCATGCACTTCGTCCGGCTTAGAATCGATGAGCAGCTTTTCGAGCGGGAAAGGATCGGTGCCATCCAGCAACACCGTGATCTCGTAATCGCCGAGCATCATGCGATAGAAACCTGCCGATTGCGCAGGTGTGTTCCCTCGCTCCAGCGGCGGAAGCGCCACTCCTCTGGCAACGATCTTTTCGGATTGTTCTTCGTTTCCCATGTCAGTCATTTCTCCTGGTAACCGGCGGGTTCAAGACCGTTCTTCTTCAGGACACTTTTCCGCGCGGGGGACGCAAGGTATTTGATAAGAGCACCGGCCTCACTCTGTTGTGTCGAGTTTGAGGAGATCCCGGCGGAGATCGTTGTTACGACCTGCAGTTGATCCGGTAGAAGACCCAACAAGCTGATTCCTTTCACCGGCATCAACTCGGCCAACTGCTGGAATCCGAAATCGAGGTTGCCGTTGGCGACCTCCTCTCCGACAGCCTTGCCGCTGACCATCTTTGCTTTGTTGTGAACCTGCGCTTGAATACCGAGCCGTTTGAACAACTCGTCTTTGACATAGGCCCCGCTCGCACTCTCCGAATACCCGATGGAACGGGTCTCCAGAAGAGCTTGCTTGAGGCCTTCTTCGGTGCTGATGTCTGGTACGGGCCGTCCCTCCCGAATAGCCGCCGCGATCAGTGCACGGGCAATATCGACTTTGCTTCCTGCAACCGCTTTGCCTGAGTCGATCAACTTTTGTAAATCCTCCCCGACCAGGATCAAGACATCAGCCTGCTCGTCACGAGCTAACCGGTTCGGGATGGAACTGGATGCATCGCCGGTCGATGCACCTAGTTCCGACGTGAGTTCGGTTCCCGTAGTCTTCTCATATTCGGGTGCCAGCTCTTTCAGCGTGGAGGAAAACGCGCCGGAGATTAGGATTTTTAGCGTCATAGATTGCGTCCGATCGGTGCAAACGAGTAGCTCTTGTTGTCTTAGAGAGGATTCGTTCGGTTGCCCATCTTCTCAGTTGTTTCGAGCGGTACGCGGCAGCCGTTGAGAAAGCGACTAAGAAAATTGAAGAAGGCAATGGTAAGCACCAGCTTGCGAGTCACTTCGTCACCATATCGGCGTTGAAGGCTCGTCAGGCAGGCATCCGTCAGAACAGCGTCAATCGTCAGCTCGTCGGTCGCTTGAGCAAGAAGCATGTAATCATCGGAAATACCGGAGACTGGCCCGTCGATCGTCATCGCTTCGATCTCTTCGGGTTTCAGACCGGCGTTTTTCCCCATCGTCGCGTGCTGCTGCCACTGGTAGGGCGTTTTCAGTAGCTTGGCCGTGCGCAGTCCGATGATCTCGCGCATCTTGTCGTCAATGTCTCTGGTTCCAAAAATGGCATGTACCAGAGTGATGAAGCCATAGGACATGTCGCCTGTGCCGGCAAGCATGCGCGATACGTTCAGATTGACTGACTTCAGTATTTCTTCGTCCGAAGTCAAGGGGATCCCAGCGCTACCTTTGTACTGTGTAGGAAAGCTCGTCATTTGGTAGCCCTTCTGGAACGGGTTACGAACCACTCGCTATGAGATCGCGCTCCAGCTCTTGGGCTGTGAGTTCGTTGGCGCCGGGCGTGACTTCGGGTTGCATCTGAATCCAGCTGCGCACCATCATCGATTCAAAGAGACCGGCCTTGTTCAGCGGTTCGCCTTCGATAAACTCCCGCGCCTCGTCGTAGCTGGCCACGTTGATGATGTAGAGTGACCCAACCATGCTTCCATCCACCGGATCTTTCAGTGGACCACCGGTGTGAACTTTCTCTCCTTGGTCTTCCAGGTAGCGCAGGTGGGAAGGCAGGTGCTTTCCGCGAAGCTGCGCTGAACCAGGTCGGTCAAAACAGGTGATGGCAAAATACATAATCCCTCGCTTCTGAACAGTTGCTTACTTGTAAAGGAAAGAGCCAACGGCTGGTCTTGCATTCTCAGCGCTTTGACTCAACGTTAGTAGAGGCACACTGATGGCTTACTAAACTTTGCGCGACACGCGATAGATGGCGTTCTCAACGTCCGCCGCGATGTACATGGACCCGTCAGAACCGACCGCAACGCCACCTGATCGGGCGTACGGCTTCTGTAGACGGCCCACTGCGAATCCCTGCGCAACAAGGATGACAACTCCAGTGGCAGGCGAAAGCAGAAGCAGTCGACCACCATCCACGTCGAGCATCGCGACCGATCCATCCGGGGTCATCGCAATTGCCCTTACTGTTCCGAGGTGCTCTGCAACTACCGTGACGTTCCGATCCTTGAGGCTGATTCGCAGAAGCCGGCCGCTTGCACTCTCCGAGACGTAAATCGTTCCGTCCCCGGCGTCCGCGAGTCCGGCAGGAAGCTGAAGTCCTTGGGCCAGAACGTCCTTCTTGTCGCCTGACAAGCGCAGTACGCGACCTGCCAAGGGTTCGGTGACAACGATCGTGTCGTCCTCGCACTCGATCGAAGCTGCTGGCATGTTCAGGCCGGAGACCTCGCGGATCATCTTGCCACTGAGATCAAAGATCTCGATGGCACCAAAGAACTCAGCGGTCAATAGGACGCTTGTTCCGTGGACGCTCACTGAGGCTGGGAACTTGAGGTCCGTCGCTACAGCGCGGGCAACGTCACGCACTTCTTTCGTTCGCAGATCGACAATCCGGTATGCACCCGTGTCAGCGACATGCAAGAGGTCGCCGTCAAGGCCCTTCGAAACTGCGATTCCACGAGGAAATCCGAGTTTGCCAGCGACAACGATCCGGCTTTTTCCTGTATTCGGATCGACCTCATGGATGGCGTTGTCGGGCATTCCGCTGACATAGAAGAGTCCGTTTGGCCCGATGACCATGTTGTCGGTTGCTGAAGGAAGCTGCACGATCAGCCGCTTGTTCCATTTGCCGTTCGCTTCGTCGAGCGCGAAAATCTCTCCGGTCCTGTCGTCGAGAACAAAGAGATGGTCCTCTAGGTCGAAACGCACCGCCCCAGGCTTCCTGAATCCTTCAGCAAGAATGGTGGTCTCGCCAGTTTCTGGATGGATCCTTACGACCTGGCCCCGGTCCCAGGAAGGACCATAGATCATGCCGTCCGGCCCAAACGTACAGGCATTGATGCCGCCTGTATCGGAAGCGACGAGCCGCGGAGCGGCGCTGCCGGCAAGATCGATCTCCCACATGCCGTCACCCATGAAGACCTGGCCGACAAAGAGACGCTTTCCATCTCGCGTAAAAGCGATCGAGTTCACGCCCGGCAAGCCGGAAGCGAGATCTTTGATCTGACCGTCCACGCCTTTCATGCGGACGATGCCTTCCATGAAGGCCGTCCAGATCATGTCGCCGTCAGGGCTGAAGGCTAGGTCATCCGCTTCGCCCGAGGGCGGCCCCAAGATCGTTTCGATCAGGCCGGTCGCCAGCTCCAAGGCGAAGATACTTTCTCCAGCGACACTGGCAACGAACAAACGTCCATCAGGACCAAAGGCGACACCGTTCGCCGTGTGAAAGCCTGACCCGGCTACGATCTGTTCGACCTCAAAGCCCGGTTCGACGATGATCGACTCGCCGCCCTTGGCTGGATTTCCTTCTGGAGCTAAGACTACTGCCTGGTTCAATTTACTGTCATTCATCTGGGAGCCTTTCAGGGTGCATTCTTTTTCTTGGCGGCAAGAACAGTAGTTAGGCAGCGAGGGAGTACTTCGGATTTTGTTTACCTAAAAACGAGAGAATAGTCCGCGCAATTTCTGCCCCTTGATTCTCCATAGCCGCACCATGAGTAACCGGAATCGTGTCTGTTACGGCCTGCTTCATCAATGCTGCCAAATGGCCGGCTTGTGGCCCAAGATGTTGTTCCTCGGGAGGCGACAACTCAAGAATCAGTGTCGGCGCAAGAATACGAGAGACTGCTTCCGCCAAATCGAAGTCGAATACGGCTTCGTAGATAGGGATCGCGCTGCGCCAGCCAAGCAGGAAGTCGATTGCTTTGGACTCTGCTGCCTCAATCAGGCCCGCATCGAGTGGCTCTCCTGTAAGAATCTTCTCCGGCCACCATCCGGCATCAAGGGTCAGCTTGGTCGCCAGCCACTCGCGAAGCAGGCGGTACTGCGGATCGTGCGTATCCTTTTGCGCGGCCCGATAGCGCTGAAACGCAGGACCAAGCGCGGCGTTCCGGTCAGACTTGCTGGGAATAATGCTGTGCGGTTGACCTGCTAGAATCAGCTTCTCGACCAGCTTCGGAGAATCTGCTGCAAAGGAAGCTGCGATTTTGTTTCCTGTATGCATCCCGAAGACATGGGCCCGTTCGATGCCGAGAACATTGAAGAAACTTGTCACGCATTTTGCGACAGCTGGAACAGAAGCAGGTTTCGGGAGTTCGTGCGAGTTCCCTAAGCCTGGCAAGTCCAACGCAATGACATGGAAGTGTGGCGCGAGCAGAGGAAGGATAGGCTCAAAGAAACGGTAACCGCGGGGCGTTTCTCCCAGTGAAAGGAGGTGCTCTCCCGAGCCTGCCTCCGCATAGTGCAACTGGCCGTCTGCCGTGTTTGCATACCCTTTACGCAGATCATTCATCATCTTTCTCCTTTTGACCCATGAGGCAGAGCCCGTTCATTGGGTCGGGATCAGATGAGAAGGAACATTCTCGCTGTCGCACGACTCGCTTAGTTAGAGGCGAACGCTGCGGACCGGATTGCGGCATCCAAGCCAATCGATAGCGCGTTCACGCCAAACAGGTAGACCTATGGAAGCTTCACTAAAAGCGCAATCGGCAGTCACCTTCTGCAAAACAGAGAGTCACAAGTCCGCAATCGCCATGCATTGCGAGCCGCACGGTCAGTTCCTTGGCAGCCTGAAAGGGCTTCTATCGGTTCAGGACAGCAGCGCGCGTTGGATTGTCCCGGCTACGCATGGCATCTGGATACCACCAGGCCATCTTCACGCCATAGACTCCTTCGGGCCCTCCCAGAGCTGGCTTGTGAGTATCGTGCTCGCAGCTTGCCCCGCGCTGCCCACAAGCCCACGCATCCTGTCTGCAAGCGGGCTGCTGCGTGGAGCCGTCAGCCGTGCTATGACTTGGGACGATTCTCTGCGAACTGTATCGCAACAGAATGTTGTCACCGTGATTTTGGATGAAATCGCGACGCTACCGCATGAGAACCTCGGCCTGGCTATGCCCCAAACTCCCGCACTGCTGATGGTTGCGTCAGGAATCCTCCACGATTTGAACGATTGTAGAAGTTTGGAGGCTTGGGCTCTCTGCGGCCATATCACCGTCCGGACCCTTTCCCGGCACTTTGTCATCGAGACTGGGTTCACCTTCACGCAATGGCGCCAACGGGCCAAGCTGCTGCGAGGTTTGGAGATGCTCGCCGAAGGCCTGCCCATCACGACGATCTCTCTCGATCTCGGCTATACGAATGTGAGCGCTTTCATCGCACTGTTTCAGCGTACGTTTGGAGTCACGCCGGGCCGCTATACGCCAGAAACTTCGGTGTACGGAGGTGAATGCGTAGGGCAAGCAAACACAGTGCAGAAAGTCGCTTAGGCGAAAGACGACCTCTTTCAGGAACGTACTCTCCCTTTCGAGGGGGCAAAAGTACTCTTTGAAACGGGCGTTTCAGGGAGTACAGGTCCACATTGGTCTGAATCAGCCTTTCTACACGGCAATTCTAGATTGCGCACGTCGACAATGCTGAAGCCGAGCCTTGGAGAAGCGGGAACCTCTCCTGTCAGCATGGGAAGATCAGCTCGATCGAGCCGGAGATCGTCCTGGTCATCACAGGCCCGAGAACCATCCGGGCAGGATCGTTGTCAGCTCCAGGGCGCCTTTTATTTGTTCGGCAAACTCCCACGCTGCACGTTCCGCCAGTGTCTCGGACCGCGCATCTGCCCCAAGCGCAGCGAGGGGTTGAAGCAAAGCTCCTGCTGGAATTGGTCGCTTCACAAGCAGCGCTGTATTGTGTCGGTCTCGGGTACTACAAGTGCGCAAATCCAATAAAGCAGCGTTCCGCTTCACAGTAGGAGATGAGCCGGTTTTCGGCGCCGCAGGGCTTTGTACGCATGGAAGTCCAGAGGCCATTGGCTCCAGAGTTTTACGATCATCACCACAGATCCCTCAACGATTGCCGAGCCGATCTATAACCGGATGCCGACCATCCTCCAGGCCAAGGGTTACGGCGAGTAGCTAGATCTGGGATCGAGGTGACAGGTCCTGCATACCTGAATCGCAGTAGGGAGCTGCAATCTCAAAGCTGGAGCGATGAGTCCTGCCCAGATAATTGTTGCCGCCCCGGGGATCCAAACTCGCCATGGCACCTTGTTCAGTTCGGTGCTGAATGCGGGCAAGGTGTAGCGGTTGAGAGACTGGAGCATCGGCTCGAATTGGGTCTATCGGGCCGGCTGCCATTCAGCCGCTTCCAGCGAGTTGGAGGGCAAGACCCCAAGGGTCCACATACGTTCCGTCTTGCCCTAGTTGCCAGCCGAAGGCGGTCATCTGTTCCCGCAGCGCCGGAAGCTGCCCGAAAGGCACGCAAAGCTGCCAATATGAGAGGCGTACGTCCTCATCGGAAGCTGGGGGCACGGAACCTGCCCAGGTGTTGAGCCCAATGTGGTGGTGGTAATCTCCGGCGGCAACAAACAACACGCCCGGAATGCCCTCGGTTCTTAAGTTCATTCCAAGACCATGCTGGTACAAGCGCTCCGCCTTCTCGAGATCACCGATGTGGAAGTGAATGTGGCCCATGGAGGTACCACGCGGAACACCCTTCCAGGGTGTGTGTGGCGTGGCGAGCAGGTTGGCAAAATCCAGGGGCTGGTTCCCTATGCCGAGTTTCTCCCCGCGCCAAGGCCATGCCTCCCGCTCACGATCGGCGTAGACCTCTATCGTGAGTCCATCCGGATCTGCGATGTAGAAGGCTTCGCTGACGAGGTGGTCGCTGCTCCCTGCACGTACATCGCGCCGGCGAAGGTGATCGGCAAAGCTAGCGAGTGCAGCGCGCGACGGCAGCAACAGCGCGGTATGGTACAAGCCCAGCCGTTTGCCCTGCAGGGGACGAACTCCTGATCTCTGTTCCAGCTCAAGCAGGATACGGCTTTCTGCCTGCACGCCGAGCTGAGCCGAGTGCGGCGTTTGTGTCAGAATATCCAACCCAATCAGTCCACAGTAGAACTCCAGCGAGCGCCCCAGGTCAGAGACGATCAAGCCAACGCGTCCCACGACCGCTGATGGCAACGACACAGAGGCTTGAGGATGCCCTAACGGTAGCGGTGCTGTTTCATGTTTGAACATAGCGTTTTCTCCGAGCTGTATCAAGGTAAGGGTTCTATGTTGTTATCGCCGACTGCAATGAATCTTGCATGTTGCGGTGGCAGGTAGAGGAGGCTATGCAAATGGGATTGTGAATACAGTGCAACCAGTAAGATAGTTGGCCGCTTGCTTCGTTTAGCGTTGCAGTGAATTGTAGATGGCGGGTTTTGGGAGGATCATGATGCAAATTCATTCACTGGTATCGACCTGAGCGAGACGACCCTTCATCAAGTGGCGATGGGAGTTACTGGCAAGGTGCTTAGAATTTCGTTGGACGTGAATCAGTCTTGCTGGCGGACGGGGTATTGTGGCATTTGTTCCGCGACCTCTTCGGGGGCAAGAGCGTACATGCCGTGGCGTTTTGCTACTCCAACAACGTCGACGGAGCTTGCAGGGCCGTCGAGTAGCTGGTGCAATCGCCTACCTTGTCGATCTCTTGCTGGAGAACTGCGATCTCGCGGGAGATCTGATCGAGTCGAGGAGGCTGGGCGAAGATCAGTGCCCGCAGGCGAGGCGAGGTGATGATCCAGGCACGCGGAACCTTCCTTGGCAGATATACGCATTCGCCTGGACCTACGGAGGCGACTTGATCTCCGAAATAGGCGTCAAAGCTACCCTCGAGAATATAGAAGGTCTCGTCTTCTCCCTCATGGAAGTGTGGCGGGGGCTCGTGGCCGGGTTGCGAGTCATACTCAATAAGAGCAAACCTGCCCTCGTTGTCTTTGCCTTCAGCGAGGAAGGAGGCCCGGATGCCAAAGAAGTCGGCGGCTATGTCTGGCGAGACTTTGCAAACGTATGGTGCTGGTGGGATTGCCATGGTCCCCTTTCAATGTCGCTTCGGTTTAGGTCTTGGGCTGAACAAACAAGAATCGTAAATCTTTCTTTCCCGATCTAGACGAAGACGAATCCTTATAGAACGGAGCGCCCGCAGGTCCTGAGAGTCTGTCTCAACGCATATTTGCGGCAAGGCAGCTACAACTGGAAGCGCTATACCGTTTCTTTCAGCAGCACGCTTCGCGGTAATCGAGCACTCGCGAAACGTTATTCTCAACCCATCGCGTGAGCGTCTGCACATGCGCGGCGAGCTCACGGCCAAGCGGTGTGAGGCTGTACTCGACCTTCGGCGGTTTTGTGGGATAGACCACACGCAGGACGAAGCCGTCGGACTCAAGCGCCTGAAGCGAGTGGGCAAGCATACGCTCACTCACGCCTCCGATTCGGCGTGTCAGCTCGCTAAAACGATGAGTATTCTCCAGCAGTATGACCAGGATCAAAGAACTCCAGCGTGTGGAAATGTGATCGAGGATGATGCGCGAAGGACAATCCACTGCATATAGGTTGCCGATGTGCTTTCGTTTTGGAAGGCGAGCGGAATGGGTCTTCTTGAGCATGGAAGTAGCTTACACGAATGTACGTACTTACATTATGTAAGCATGCACTGTATCCTTCATTTCGTTGGGACATTCTCAGCCAAGGAGTGCAAACATGATCGCAGTGACAGGAGCTACAGGGCAGCTCGGAAAGCTTGTCGTCGAACAATTATTGGAAAAGCTACCCGCAGAACAGATTGTCGCCATTGTGCGCGATCCGCAAAAGGCGCAAGCTTTCGCGGAAAAGGGTGTGCAGGTGCGGCAGGCAGACTACTCCCGGCCGGAGAGCCTGGTCGCGGCCTTCACCGGTGCGGAAAAGGTGCTGCTCGTTTCTTCGAGCGAGGTCGGTCATCGCGTGCCGCAGCACCAGGCCGTCACCGACGCAGCGCGCGCAGCCGGCGTAAAGCTGCTTGCTTATACCAGCATCCTCAACGCCGACACCTCAACGCTCCTCTTAGCCAAGGAACATCAGCCGACCGAGGCCTATATTCGCGCGTCCGGTGTGCCGTTCGCCTTTCTTCGGAACGGGTGGTACACGGAGAACCACACGGGCTCGCTGGCGGCTGCGGTGGAGCATGGCGCTGTTCTGGGTGCGACAAAGGATGGCCGCTTTGCCACAGCCACGCGTGCGGACTATGCCGCCGCCGCCGTCGCTGTGCTGACGGGCAAAGGCCACGAGAACAAGGTATACGAGCTGGGCGGCGACGAACCCTACACTCTCACGGAGCTTGCCGCCGAAGTAGCCCGACAGACGAACCAGCCGGTGATCTACAAGGATCTGCCGCAGGAGGACTACGCCAAGGCTCTGGCCGGCTTCGGCCTTCCGGAAGGACTGGCCCACGCCATTGCGGACGCGGATGCAGGAGCAAGCCGTGGAGAGCTCGATACCAGTTCGCATGACCTCAGCAGATTGATCGGCCGCGCAACGACACCCCTGCAAGTGTCCGTTGCCGCAGCGCTCTCGCGGTAAGTCTGTCTCTGTAAATGGAAGCTTCAAGATGGGAGAAATTATGACAGCAACACGCTTGCACTACATCTACGATCCGCTGTGCGGCTGGTGCTACGCCGTCGCACCTTTGGTGAAAGCCGCACGGGAGATCGCCTCGATCGAGCTTCATGGCGGGGGCATGATGACCGGAGCTCGCCGGCAGCAGATCACTCCGGCCTGGCGGGAGTACGTCGCTCCCCACGATCGTCAGATCACCCAGGCGACCGGTCAACAGTTCGGCCAGGCGTACCTGAACGGCCTGCTCACAGATCATGCTGCGTGGCTCGACTCGGAGCCGCCCACCGCAGCTGTTCTGGCGGCGGAGCAGGTCCAGGGAGCTGGCCTGGATATGCTCGCACGCTTGTATGAGGCGCACTACGGCGAAGGACGGCGGATTGCCGATGACGGTGTTCTGAGCGATCTTGCCGGTGAACTTGGATTGGACCGCGGTCCCTTCTTAGAGGCCCTGCAAAGCTCCCGTGGAGAAGCGGTGAATGCCCACTTCGCGGAAAGCCGCAATCTCCTGAGTGCTGTAGGCGCCAGAGGATATCCAACGTTCGTCATCGAGCGCGACGGTCACTTGGAACGGCTTGATCACACTCCCTTTCTGGGCAGACCGGAGGCTTGGCAGAGTGCACTGAAGAGCATGAAGCTCAGCCCGCCCGCGCCGTCGCAGCTTGAAGTCGGCTGCGGGCCGAACGGTTGTGCGATCTAGGCGGTGTTGCCTGGGTCCGCTTGTCCGTCTAGTAACAGCTCCGGCTGGCATCCAGCTGGAGCCTCCATCAACTCGAGAGGCGAACTGTCCTGCTCACAACCCCACGACCGCCTGGAGAAATCTGTCCGGCGAGCCGCACCAAAGAGGAGCCATCATGAAAAAGTATCTGTCCGTGTTGCTGTTGTTCTGCACTGTTGTTGCTTGCCGGCTGGACATGCAGGCGCAAGCCGTTCCCAAGAACGCCAACGAGCGTCTTGTTCTCGATTTCTACAATCTTGCCTTCAATGCACACAAACCTGCAGAGGCTGCGCAGCGCTACATCGGTGCCACGTATATTCAGCACAACCCGCTCGTGCCGAACGGGACTGCACCCTTCGTGAATTATTTCGCAGCCTTCTTTCAGACCCATCCAGATGCGGCCTTGGACATGGTCAGGGTGATCTCTGAGGGAGACCTGGTCGTCGTGCATTCCAAGTTCACGACGGGGCCCCAAGATAGAGGCCAAGCGATCATTGATATCTTCCGGGTAGCAGACGGGAAAATCGTGGAGCATTGGGATGTCATTCAGACCATCCCCGAACAATCCGCGAACGGAAATACGATGTTTGCTGGAAATAACGCGCACTAATCTCCTATCGAGATACCTCCCCGGGAGGTGGAGCAGGTCGCTTCACCTCCCGCTCAGCCTTCGCCAGAGGCATCTGGCTTCAGCAAGTACATAGAACAAGGAGAGATCGGCAATAACTCCCGAGGTTGTAATCAGAATGCTTCTCTTGAAACTACAGCTTTAGTGAGCGCCGGGCAGCACGCAACCCGTTGGCAACTTCACTCTACAAGGAAAGACATGTTCCTCCCTATGCGGACCGTGTCAGTTTAGATCTTCGGGTCCTTCGTAAGGTGCCGTTGGAAAAATCGGAGAAGCATGGGCAGCGATTCCAGCAGTCCAACTCTGGCTCCCGTTAGTTGCGGGCAGCGGTCGTAGGTGACCTCTGCTTTACAGGCGTATTTACTTGAGTTGACCCTGGAGCTTACATGATGAAACTTTCTCATCTTGTCGAACGGAATCTATCGTCCATCTTTAACGAGCGGGACGGGAAAAAGCGTAAAGCGGCTCTGAAGCAATTGTGGACTGCAAACGGCGTGTTGTGGAGTGCCGAAGGCACTTATGTAGGAACTCGGGCTGTTGAACAGGCGGCTGGTAATCTACTACGAAGATATCCGAAGTACGACTTCAGCTCCTTTGGAGAGATCGACGAGATCCCTGACGCAGCACGAATGCGCTGGGCGTTTGGCGCGGTTGGGAGTGCGCCTGCCATAACGGGTATGGACGTTGTAACTGCGTCAGACGGACGTATCGTGGCGATGTACAGATTCCTGGATGGTGCTGGGCTGTGATAGCCCCAGCGTTCGACAGCATACTCATACCCGACGCAGTGCGAGTTCCCTAGGCTCTATAGCCGTCGAGCGTGAATGGTGCATCTTCTTCGCGCAGCCCTCCGGCTGTGCGACTCCTCGTTCCCAACCTCAAAGCGTTGTGAGCTTAAGAGCGGTTCTCCCTCAGCTTAGCCCGATTGCCGCGTTTTCCTCTGGAGTACCAAGCCAGTAGTTGTATTCGCGAGACGCCCTGAGCAGATGTTCCAGATACTCGGGTGAGGGAAGCTGGGGAGACTGTCCCGGTTCCCAGGGTTGCGCAATCTCTTGTAGGAATCCACAGACCTGTCCACCGGTAAAAACCAGGGTGATAGACGGTGTGGTAGAAGGATTGCGCCAGGCGTGCTTCACCGAGCTCCGGATGATCACCAGGTCACCTTGTTTCGCCTGGGACCACCCGGAAGATCCTCCGTCATCCTGGTAGACATCCAGTGTTCCTTCAAGCATATAAAATGACTCCGCTTCTGGATGACTGTGCAGGGGAACCACTACGCCAGGTGGAAGCGTTCCTTGCAGCACGCTCATTCCCGCATCGCCGATTACCTCCGAAGGCGCAAGGAACCGTAGTTGCGCGCCACCAAGCTCCGACACGGCGACATTTTCCGTTGTGATGATGTTTTGAACTCTCTCTTCCATTCACCTGTCCTCTTCTTCTCGATGGCCTGGACCAAGCCCGAGGATTGCTACCAACAGAATCGCTTCTTTTAGCGGCGGCTTTCCTGCGTCCAGTTGAACCGCTCATGCTCGGGAACTTCTTCTTTCGCCTTTCCATTGAACTCGCTGCCGACAAAAGATTCGGACCGAAATGTGCTTTCAGGTACCCATTTGTCGGACAAAATCTCTCTTTCTGCAGCAGCTACACTAACGGAGACGAGGGCAGCGTGACGGCTGTCTTGTCTTCTCGAGTTTTCGCTACAAAGATCTAGTGAGACGACCAGAGATGCAGATCGAGTCCAAGCTGAAATATCGCGTACCACAGATGCCTGAGCTGGAACTCATTCCTTGTTTGCCAAGTCGTGAGGCAGTCGGCATAACATGCTCAAAGCAGTATGTCGCAATGGCCATGACGTCCGGCAGGGTAGAAGTCGGAGATGCGGTCGATAGATTGCGGCTATACACCTACAGTCCTGGCGACATGATCGTCTGCCGCAGACATACCAAGGACTGGATGCGGTGGCGTGACCCGATCAAAATGCTCAGGCTGGAGCTACCCGATCACACTTTGCAGGCGGTAGCGAATGAGATGAGCGTGGATCATCTCGAATTTTTCGATACTCCCTCTCTACGAGATCAGCGGATCGCCGCCCTTTTTGCCGTAGTGGAACTGGAACGAGCCACCGGCTACCCGTCAGGCCGGCTTTTCTTGGACTCGGTCGCGCAAGCCATGGCGAGTGCGCTCGCACAAACGCGCGGTATTCTTCGCAGACCCGTCCGTCAAAGAAAAGGTGGGCTCTCTCCAGCGCAGCTCAAACGAGTCTCCGAATATGTTCACGACCTCCTGCACACAGATCTGAATTTGGTCGAACTGGCAGGGGTCGCAGGATTGAGTCGAGCGCATTTTTCCCGCGTATTCCGCCTCTCCACTGGAGTTCCACCACACCGCTTCGTACTCGACGCAAGAATCGCACGGGCAAAAACGCTATTAAGAAGGCCTGAGGCTCGCGTTATCGATGTAGCCGTCGCCTGTGGTTTCAAGACCGCTCAGCATTTCGCGAGGGTCTTTAGATCGTTCTCCGGCGGAACTCCCATGGAGTACCGGAGGGAACTGGGCCTGCGCTAGGTTTTGGGCCCCGCAGGGCTTTGGAACGGATGGAAGTCTACGGAAGGTCACTAGCTCAAGAGTTTCACGATCATCACCACTGATCCCTTAATGATTGCCGAGCCGATCCATAACCGAATGCCGGCGAAAAGCAGGTTTGAATCGCCAAACGAACTGGCTGGTCATGGTAGACAAAGGAGGGACGCTGTGAAACGTGACCTACGACTCATCAGCTCCTACTGATTTACCCGATCATGTAACCGAGAGCACGAACGCGTTGCACAGGCAGCCTTGCGCTTGAATCGCCACGTCTTGGAAGAGCGCGGACTTCTGCTTATCGCTACGACGAACATACCGGCCGCACACAGCACTACCTACACCAATCCCCTCCCATCCTAGTTCAGCCAATCTTCACAGGGGGAGGTCTCCCCCTATCTGCAGAGTCCGCCGGCGAAAGCTCCCGGCGCCCTCTTCCGCCACCCTCTCCAGCGGGGACGCCCCGCAACGCCCCCAGTGCAATCTCTTCTGCACGCGCATGCGCGTGCCAGGACAAGGAAACCAAACCTGCTAGGGAGCTCTGCTCCCACGCGCGCGCAAGCCGATGGAAAAAGCTTCGTGCAGCTCCAGGTATTCGCTTCCTCCGGTCCCTCCGGGACTGCCCTTGCAGGGCACTTTTCCGCACAGCGTTGCACTTGCTACCCCTCGCAGGCGTGGGCCTGGGCCAAGGCGTGTCTGAGCGCAGCCACAGCCAAACCACTGAAAAGCGAGGAACACCCCATGAACACCACCGAAGCCACCACCAGCAACATCGCCACCCTTCCCGCAGCCCCCAAGCCTCAGACTTCCCGCGAAGTCATCCAGGCCAACGTGCAACTCCTCGTCGAGCAGCTTGAGGCAGGACACAGCGAAGGCCTTACCGCCTACCTCACCGCTATGGGCCGCTTTCACAACTATTCCTTCGGAAACATTCTGGAGATTGCACGGCAGAGGCCAGATGCGACCCGCGTTGCAGGTCTGTATGCGTGGAACCAGCTAGGCCGCAAGGTTATCAAGGGTCAAAAGGGTATCCGCATCCTTGCCCCGATGATCGGAACCCGCAAGAAGAAGGATACCGAGGCCAACAAGAGCAAAGACCCCGCAGCCGTCAACAGCCCCGTTCTCGTGGGATTCCGCGCCGTCTACGTCTTCGACGTGTCGCAAACCGAAGGTGCCGAGCTTCCCGGATTCACCGAGCGCACCAAGGGAGAGGTTGGAGAGTTCCGCGAACGCCTCATCGACTTCACCATCGCCCAGGGTATCGAGCTTGAGTTCAAGGAGAGCATCGCCCCCGCCATGGGGATGAGCTACGGCGGAAAGATTGCCATCCTTCCCGGTCAGGAGCCAGCCGAGGAGTTCAGCACCCTTGTTCACGAACTGGCGCACGAGATGTTGCATAAGGCCGAACGCCGCACCGCCACCACCAAAACCGTACGCGAGACAGAAGCCGAGGCCATCGCTTTTGTTGTGTCTCAGACAATCGGCCTAGACGCAGGACGCGCGTCAGCCGACTACATCCACCTGTACCACGGCAACGCAGCACTCCTCACCGAGAGCCTGGAAGTCATTCAGCGCACCGCAGCCCTGATTCTGTCCGCACTGGAAAGCAAGGAAGAGGCAGAGCAGCCGGAAACCGCACCCGCAACCGAGCAGCCCAGCACCGACACCACCGATGCCGTACTCGCGGAGGTGGCCTAGTGCAAACCATTCTGGACATCCTCAAGAAGGCCGGAGGTTGGCACCCCGGCCTCTACCTCAAAATCGACAACGCCCCTTACATGGAGCTTGTCATTGAAGCACTGGACGAGTCCGGCCCGATGGGGCTTCCCGCCCTGTCTGTCGCGCACTATGGCGAACAGAACGGCGACGCCATGCGCGACCCGGAGATGTGTTTCGAGCTTGGCCTGTATGGGGGAGTTCACCTGATTCCCTTCTACTGGCGCAACGATTACGCCGGCGCCGAGGAGTGGAGCCGGAACGTGGTCGCAAACCACTACGTGCACCTGTTTGAACTCCACACTCAGCACCAGCGATTCGCCGAGATGTGGGACAGGAACCTGCGTCAGCAGGGCTTTATCGAGGCATTCAACCCGCAGAAGCACGTTCGCGGCTAACCCTTTGCGCCCGAAGCGGAAGCAGGGCAGCGCAGCCGCTTACAACCACCACGCCAACCACCACGCCCTTAGGAGGGCCACCATGCAGAACAGCAGCGAATTCCAGTACATCGCCATCGACACCATCCACGAATCCGCCACCAACCCCCGCCGCACCTTCGATGAGTGCAAGCTGGGCGAACTTGCCGAAAGTATCCGCACTAACGGCCTCATCCAGCCCATCACCGTACGCCCCAACTCGCAGGGCTTCGAGATCGTCGCAGGAGCCAGGCGCTTTCGCGCCGCGCAACTTGCCGAACTGTTTTCCCTTCCCGCCCGGATTGTCGATATCAACGACGCTCAGGCGCTTGAGTGGCAGCTAGTCGAAAACTCGCAGCGTGTGGACGTTCACCCCTACGAGGAGGCCCAAGGCTTTCAACGGCTCCTAGACATGCCCGGTTACGACGTGGCAACGCTGGTTGAGAAGTCAGGCAAAAGCGCAGCCCACGTTTACGCCCGTCTGTCTCTCCTGCAGCTCATTCCGTCCATAGCCGAAGCGTTCAGCGCCGAGCGCATCACCGCATCCCACGCCAACCTGTTAGCCCGTCTCCCGCAGGAGTCACAGGCCACCGCATACGAGCAGTGCTGGCGCAAGGATTGGCAGGACAAGGAACCCCACCTGCTACCCGCGAAGCACCTTTCCGCGTGGATTCAGACCAACCTCTATCTCTCCCTTGCCGAGGCCCCATTCGACAAGGACGACCCCACGCTTAACCCACCCGCCGGAGCTTGCGTTACATGCCCCCGCCGTAGCGGATTCAATACGAGCCTGTTTGCCGACGTGCAGGGCGACCAATGCCTTGACGCCCCTTGCTTCCACACCAAGGTAAACGCCCACATCGACCGCGAAGTCGCAGCCCGTCCCGAGCTGGTGCAGATCGAGAACGGCTATCGTGCCCCCAAGGAGCAGCGCCCCGGAGCCGTTCGCAGCGGAACCTATCGCGAAATCGACACCGCCAACCAGAACCCCGACGCGGAACCCATCGCACCATGCGAGTCCGCAAAACCCGCCATCATCGTTTACGGCAAGCGCGTAGGAACCACCCTCACCGTTTGCACCGACAACAATTGCCCCATCCACGATCCCCGCGCCGCCGCCAAAGCAGCCGAACACCCCGCCCCGGTCATGCCGCCAGCACCCCCGGAAGAAACTGAGGAAGAGGCCGAAGCGCGGAAGCAGCAGCACGAAGAGGAGCGCAAAGCCCACGAAGCCGAGCAGGAGCGCAGGGCCGAGGAGTTCAAGCAGCAGCAGGAACGGCAGGAGCAGGAGTACGAGGCAGGACAGGCCAAACGCGATGAACAGCGCAAAGCAAGGCAAGCCACGTTCGACCGCATCATCGCCGCAGCACCGGCCAGCTTCACAGCCCCTCAGTTGCGGGTTGTCCTCCGCGCCCTCGTCAACCTTGACCCCTACACCTTCGCCGATGATCTGGCCGAGGATATTGCCGCCGAGAACGAGAACGAACAGCGCAGCGCAGAAGAACTGCTGCTGGCCACCATCGACGCCACCGCCGATGAGAAGCTGACAGCCTTTGCGCTTCGCCTCGCCCTCTCCGGTCACGTCGGCATCCCGCGCGAGAACGAGTTCGATTTCCTCGCCGAAGCAGAAGCCGCTTTCGCCCCACCGCAGCCCAAGAAGAAAGCCCCGCCAGCTAAGGAGAAGAAGCCCACGCTGGTCAAAACCTCGCCCGTCAAGAAAGCCAAAGTAGCAAAGAAGCAGATTGCGGCCTAACCCGGCAGGGGGCCGAATAGGCCCCCTTGCTTTCAACAACGCAGAGCCAGGTGCAGCCATGGACAGAACAGAGCACACAATCCGCCAGCTTCTCGCCGCGCTTCCCGCTCCGGGCTACGATATAGGCGTCCTCACGGATGCAGGGATGTACCGCGTCGAAGCCGCACCAGCTTCCCGCATCCTGCGCATGCTTCCCTTCCTCAAGCATCGCAACGCCCACGGCGCACACATCTACCTGCGCCCCACCGGAGAAAGCTGCTACACCCTGCTGGACGATCTCACCGCCGCCACCCTTCCCCGCCTTACAGCCGAAGGCTACGCACCCGCCGCCGTGGTCGAGACCAGCCCCGGCAGCTTCCAGGCTTGGCTTAGACACACTCAGCCGCTTCCCAAAGAGCTTGGCACCCTTGCCGCCAAAACTCTTGCCGAGCAGTTCGGCGCAGATCGCAGCGCCGCCGATTGGCGCAGATTCGGTCGCGCTCCCGGCTTCACCAATCGTAAGCCGCAGCACCGCACCCAAAGCGGCCTCTACCCGTTTGCCCATCTTCGCAGTTCTACCGGAACATTCTTCCCCGAAACCGACACCTTCCGCGCCCGATTGCTCACCCTCCAGCAGAAGGCAGAAGCTGAACGCGCCGCCGTGCGTCTCAGCTTCGCAAGCCGCCCCTTCAGTCGGTACTCCACGCCCGTCACGCTCTCACGCTTCCGTTCGTCGCCGAACTACCATGGACGGCCAGCCGCCGCAGATATGGCCTTCTGCATCGCCGCCGTCGCTCAAGGCTGGACCGAGTCCGACATCGCCGCCGCACTCAGCCGCGAATACCTCTCCCGCGATGCCAGCCGCTCACGCCGAGCCGCCTACATCCGTCGCACCATTTCCAAAGCCAGGCGCTGGGTTGCGTAAGCAAACATAAGCCAACCCCGCGCTTTTGGCGCTGCAGGGAGAACCCTTGGCGGTTTCTCCCTGCACCCTCATCGCCCTCTTCCGGCCCCCGCTCGCCGGCTGCGCACCAGAAGTCAAGTTCCTCCTTCTGGACTTTCCCCCTAGGTGTGCTCGACCCTACTTCGACCAGTTTGGATAAACTCTATAACGCTGACCGACCGGCAGAAGAACAGGTCAGCGTGGCCACCTTGTGCGGTTGATTGTGAAACCTGTGGGGTCTAGTTCTGGCAGAAGCTCATCTTCATCACTGGGCTTGTCCTCGATAGGTCGTCGAACCCATACAAGCGACAAAGATCCGGCATAGAACGGAACTGCGACGGTTTGCTCCGAAACGACCGCGTCCTCGCGTAGCCAATAGCTGCTAATCCAGTCTGCTGCCGGCACCTCTTCCATCTCCTCTGGAACGCGCTTCCCCTCGAGCGCCCTTCGGGCGAACGAGTCAAAGCCTACTTGCTTCCCAACTTGTACGAAAAATGCGAAACTCGGCGACGGATGGAACCAGCGTATCTGCCCTTTACTGACCCAAATGACAGCGCAAGACTGCTCCGCCACATCACAATACTTGCGCGCAGCTGCCATCAGACTCGTTCCAAACAGTTCTGCAATGTCGCTTACCACTTGTAGTGAAGGCCAGCGCTTTCCAACACACGCGACCACATCCTGTGTGGGCAGCAACAGTTCGGATGCGAAAGCATCAGCTTGGCGCTCCGGCTCAGGCTGGCCATCGCGCCATCCCTCGATGACTCTCGGCATACACGGAATAGCAACATCCCCATGGAGAAAGAAGTGCCCAATCTCATGAGCCAGCGTGAACCGCCGTCTCCCGAGTTCCCGTATGTCCTTGCGGATCAGAATGCGACCGGCCAACTTACGCGAACTGCGCAGGAGAGCACCCTCGAATGTCACGGACGGTACGTCGAAGATTCCAAGTCGTAGCTTTCCGGCAAGAGCTTCCAGGTCGACTCGTGATGGCAACGATAACTGCTTTCGCAGCTCAAGGGCGATTAGCGCTTCTTCGCTGAGAGGTTTACGGCTCTCCTTCATTGTCCAAGTCCTCCTGATGAAAGCGCAGCAACTCCTCGTCTTCTTCAGAATCGCCCTCCTGCTTATTCCTGTACGCAGGAGCAAGTATCAACGGCTGCGAAAATCGCGAAGTGGCATCTTTTAGCGAAGACAGCAATCCCTGAACCCTACTAGCGGCTCTCGCCGTGCGCTGAATCGAGACCTCCTCGACCGAGGGCGGCCTCATCTGCTGCAACGCTTCTCGCATAAGTGGAGGAAGGTCCCTCCCGACGGACGAATACTTCTGGGTTGCGACAGCCCGCAGCCGAGCAAAGACTGCATTTTGAATTTCCTCGGCATCAACGCACACTGCTTCCAGCTCGCTGGAAAGCTCTGACTCTGCGGCTTCAGGAGACCCAATGAGGGCGTTGATCTCGTCCAGCAAGGCCGCGTCTTGCACCGGGATTGATTTCACTTTTTTCATACACTTGCTTTCGGCAATAGTCCCATTAGGCCGTTCTGGGCAATGTAAGTTCGAAGGCGCTTTTTGCGGTTGTAGATATCTTCATTGCATGTCCCTACCACCTCCGCAATCTCTCTGGGCGTCAGCGCGTTGAACTCACACACGGCATAAACGAAATCGAACAGCTCCGGCTCGACGTCTTTCAACACAGCGTAGAGACGTTCCTTATACACATCCTGCTCCACCGTCCGCGCAATATCGTCTCCACTCGCAAAGTCGTCAAGGCTAGGCTGAGGAGCTCCATCTCCGGAGACGTTCCCCGTAAG
This sequence comes from uncultured Granulicella sp., assembly GCA_964282835.1. Lineage (GTDB taxonomy): Bacteria > Acidobacteriota > Terriglobia > Terriglobales > Acidobacteriaceae > Edaphobacter. The sequence continues at coordinate 742,673 of OZ196157.1, read as the reverse complement.
GGTTGGAAGTTTTGTTGTCGTCTTCACCGTCTTCGAGCGAACAGCATCGAGAATGTCACGCTCCATAACCCGCCGCAGACAAGCGAAGATCGCGTCGTCGTCCCCGGTACAAGCCACGCTCCCTTCGACAAAGAGCAAGATCGTGTCGGCCGCAAAGTCGACGGCCGACTTCCCAAGCCCATCAACAACACGTGTCCTGCTGTCCTCACCGAAGAAGTTCAAAAACACGCAAGCCTGGGCGGCCAGTCTCTTTGCGAGCCGTTTAAAGTCGACGACATGTTTGCCAAAAGCATTCACACAGACGTTCCTGCTTATAAAGCGGGTGATGCGGAAGTTTTTCGCTGCCCACGGCAAAAATCCTGACGCTCACCCGCTTTAGAGGTGAGGCCAGTTCGGGGAGCGGTGAACACCTTGCAATGTCGACTCCCGTACATGACAAATTTACTCCAAAAAAGGACGTCCACCAATGATTTACCTGAATTGCATTACCCACGCTGCCAACGGCAGCATCGCCAAGGTCGGTGGTACCGACGGCATCGGCGGACCACAGAAGCACTACACCGAGGCCGAAGCCATTACTGCACTCCTTAACGGCACCCTCACGATGAAGGTCAGGGATGCGGGAGGTCACGAAGCAGATGTTCGCGTTGCGCACCGCGGCATCCACAGGTTTCTGGAGACGCATCGCGACGGTGTCACCACCGACAATCTCGGCCATCTGCCGACTTGTCATCATCTGCCGACACCGGCACCCACCCCTCAGCCCTACCGTCCTGCGCCCATCCACCGTGGACATGCCGTTAACTCAACTTGGAAGCCGAAGTAATGACCCTAACACCGGACTATCCGCAGTTCGAACCGACGGCGGTGCCAGGCGATGGCATCTCCGTTTCGGCGTGGCGCGGCAACCTCAAACCTTTTCACAATGATGCTGTCGTCCCGTCGATCCTGGCCGACATGGAGGCCGAACGCACTCTCTGGATTTCAGAAGGTGTTATCCGGCCCTCCGCCAGTCGCTCAAACCATTGGGCCAGTCCCCTGCTCACCCACATGGACATGGTTTGTGAAGTCATGCTCTGTGTTCAGCCGGATGCTATGCCAAGGGCGTACCTGCTGAGCCCACGGTTCAAGCCCTGGTACGCGGATACGCGTTTCCATCCGCATCCGCGTGGCGATCAAACGATCCTCTTTGAGGGTCGGCCCCTGCCTGGACTCTGCGTTTTCTCAAGTGCAGAAACTACCTTCGACAGTAACCGGAACCTCTATACACAGTTCCTCGATCAGCTCACCCAATACGTAGCGAAGCACACCATTTGGCTTCGTACGCAGAGGCTTTGCCGCACGATCGGGAACAGCACGGTAGTGCTTCACCAGCCACGACCAGGCGAGACAATCCTTGAACAGCCTCCACGCTTCCAGACCGTAGTAACACCGGGCGGCCCTTGCTTAGCGGTTGACTTTTGGTATGGACACTGGCCCGGTAAACCAGCGAAAGCCACCACAACAGATCTACACCTTCGGCACATCCGCTCCACTCAACGGTGTTGGTGCGGGCTGAACAAAACTTACGGCGAGTGTCACCGGCCTTTAGAAGTCGCTCTGATCGCAACCTCTCCCCAGCGGTAGTGGCTCCCTGACGTTTCACGACCGCTGGCTTGGGATGTTGTCTCATAGCACTCCTTTTCACACGTTCACTCAGGTCACCGCTGCGGTGCCGGTAGCTGCGCCCTGCGGCTCTGCGGTCAGAACTCGCGTTCCGCGCCCTCACGGGTTGCGGACTCCTCCCCCGTCCATGATGCCGGCCGGGTCCCCACTCCGAAAACTTCTGCCCTTGGCAACGCGGCTATGCCGCGACTTGGGAGCAGCGCACCTTCGCGACCCTCCGGGCAGTGTGTCCCGAGTGACCGGGCGCCAAGGAGAAACACCATGCAGACTCTCAAGACCATCACCTTCTTCGGAACCGTCAGCAACCCAGCCACCAGCCGAACCTCCAAGAACGGCCGCCACTACACCGCCTTTGGCGTCTTGATCCTCGACAGCAACCGCCAGACGTTCCACTACAACGTCGTCGCCTTCGGCAAGCAGGGCAAGTTCGCGAGCCGACTCCAGAAGGGCACTCGCATCAAGCTCGTCATCCAGGCACAGTCCCAGCCCGACAACATCGCCTCCATCCCGCTTCTCACAGCAACCTTCGTGCGGCCGGTACGTCCGGCCGCAGCAGCCTAGAACAAAGGCACAGCCTTCGGCTGCGATCCAGCAGATTTCTTGAAGTCGAGCTGCTTCTGCTCATGACCTGTTGGGTGCTGCTCTCGCCAAAGGACCAGGAGTAATGGCGGCATGGCCGCCAGTACCGCTTTCGTGCGGTGCACGCGCGCATGGCAGGCCGGGCAAAGCGAGATCATCAGCTTCAGCTCAGACTTTCCAGGCACGCGGTGGTGAACGACCATGCTGCGCTTCCCCGTCCCCGGCGCATTGCACACCCGGCAGCGATAGCCGTCCCGCTCCAGCACCGTCTCCCGCAGCCCGCCGAAGTGCTCCTCGTCCTGACGCCGAAGCGTGTAGCAGGTTGCGCACATGCCGTGCGCAAGCATCGTCTCCCGCCCGCAGCGGCAATGCATCGCGAGTTGAACGGCGTTTCCTCTAGGCTTCATCGCTGATTCCTAGCATACAAACTTGAGTGCCTTTCGTGCGGGTGCAGCCTTTGCCTTCCAGCGAGGTGCGGCGTAGCAGCTCGTCTCGGATGGGCGGTCAGTTTCTGCGGCGGTCAGCGCCTTGAGTGTGTCGTTTGAACAGAGGCTCCCTTTCGCTGTGCCTTTCTGTCTGCGTTCAGCGTGCCGCGCCAAGAGCATCGTCGCCCCTTCGAACGCACGCTCTCCTTCCAGCAACCCGCTATCGAGCCTCTGCGAGGTATGGACTCCTTGCCCCAGGCGAGCTGGGGTCCCTTTCCATAGCTTCCTTCCAGTCGCCGAGGGAGTGGATGGCGCGACACACCCGTTGGGCAAGCATGTACCGCAGACAGCGGCTACACCAGAAGAAGCGGAGCCAAACACCATGTTCAATAAGATCATCCTCATCGGCCGCCTCGGGCAGAACGCAGAAACCCGCACGGCGCAGAACAACCTCGACTACACCGTCTTAAACGTCGCCACCCAGGAAAGCTGGAAGAACGACAAGGGTGACTACGAGACCCGTACCGAATGGCACCGCGTGTATGCCTGGGGCAAACTCAGCATTTACGTCGGCACCCTTCAGAAAGGCCAGCACATCAACCTCGAAGGCATCCTGCGCTACCGAGAGGCCGACTCCGAGCAGCGCGGCAAGCAGCGCTTCGCTGAAATCCACGCTTCCTCCATCAAGCGGCTTCCTCGGCTGGAGGCACAGGACGTCCCACGGATGGAGCAAACGACGAGTAAGCCAACTGCAATGGAGGGAGCTTCTGCTCCCTCCAATTGCTATCGTGAGTTCCTGTGCTCGCCTCCACTATTGGTATCAAGGCCACACGGTAACTATTAGGCTGCAAAGCATAAAAGCTCAACGACGGAGCCGCCATATTTAAAGCTAGTACCAATACCTCTCCGCCGGCCACATTCTCTCTAAGAGGCGAAATGACTAGCTCGTCACCCCTCAATGTATGATTTGAACGGAATACTGGATGAGGTATTGTGAGAATCAGATCTATCACCGTAAGAAACTTTCGTCTTCTTGCAAAGGTGGAACTCGGTCTGGAATCGCGGACTACCGTCGTGGTGGGCCGCAATAACAGTGGAAAGACTTCCTTATATGAGATCGTTCGGCGTCTGCTGGACGAACAGAATCGGCCGACCTTTCAACTGGAAGACTTTTCGACGGCGTGTTACGACTGTTTTTGTGAAGCTTACCTAAAACATAGGAATGACGAACCTGAGGAAGAAGTGCGGAAAATACTTCCCTTCATCGAAGTCCGTCTTCAATTTGAATACGATCCCGCTATTCCGCTCACCCTTCTGTCGCCGTTCGTCATCGACGTGGACGAGAATTCCAACATAGCACTTGCTGTAATCCGGTACGAGCTGGTGGGTGGCGGGATCGATGCCCTTTTCGCGGATATGCCTTCCCTGCCCTTCACAGACCTAACGCGGCCGAGCTTCTTCAAAGTTCTTCGCGAACGAATCCCAACGTTTTTTGTTACGAACGTCATCGCTGAGGATCCCGGTGACCCAAGCAACACTAGTCCGATCGGTCTGAATACACTACGTACCCTGGTGCAGACAGGCTTCATTAACGCGCAGCGCGGTCTCGACGGTGCAACCTCCAAGGACACGGAAGTCCTCGCCAAGGTTCTTGAAGGACTTTTCTCCAACGCCTCTTCACCGTCTGCAGATTCAACAGAGCGTCTGATAGCTGAAGCACTGAAGGAGTCCGTCGAACAGATCCAAGAGAGAATCGACAAAGATTTCGCCGGCAAATTGAAGGAGCTCATACCTACTTTCAAGACATTTGGCTATCCAGGGCTTGGCGGCCCTGAATTGCAAACCGAGACCACCCTAGACGTTAAGCGCATGGTGGCCAACTTTACGAAGGTGAGCTATGCCGGTTACTCAGGCGTAGCTTTGCCCGAGGCACACAACGGCCTGGGCGCAAGAAACCTGATTTTCATTCTGTTGAGGCTCGTCAGCTTTTATCGTGAATACCGCTCGAGGACGCCAGCGCCGGGAGTCCAGATCATCTGCATCGAAGAACCTGAGGCACATCTCCACCCTCAGATGCAGGAAGTTTTCATTCGTCAGCTCTCGAAGTTAGCGACCGAGTTGAGTGACGGAAACGCTAGCGAGCCATGGCCTGTCCAGTTCATCGTTTCCACGCATTCCTCTCACATCGCAAATGAAGCTGGTTTCGAGACGATCCGCTACTTCTTAGCATCCCAAGTCGGAAGTGTCGCGAATATTTTGCAGACAAAAGTCAAAGATCTTCGCCTCGGCATGTCCTCCTTGCCCCAAGACACGCTCACGTTCCTCCACCAATATCTGACGTTGACTCGATGCGATCTCTTCTTCGCCGACAAAACGGTTTTGGTGGAAGGATTGAGTGAACGGCTCATGTTTCCAAGCTTCGTAAGGAAAATCGAGGCGGCGGAGCCCACTCTGCCAAAGCTGTCGGCGCAGTACCTTACCATTCTTGAGGTTGGCGGAGCATACGCTCACCTCTTCTTTGACTTGCTTGAGTTTCTGGAACTGCCCTCGCTCATCATTACAGATCTCGATAGCGTCGGTGCAGCGGACGGTAAAGCTTGTGCCGTTCATCTCGGGCAAAAGACAAGCAATGCATGTTTGAAGGCTTGGTTCCCTGTCGACCACTCGCTTAGCACAATAAGCGGTAAAAGCGGTGCAGAGATGATCCTCGGCGGCAGGCGTCTCGCGTACCAGATACCCGAATCAAAAGGCGGCCCCTGCGGCCGCACCTTTGAAGACGCTTTTATTCTTGCGAACGCCCAGCTCTTCGCTCTGAAAGCACAAACCGCCAATGATCTCGAACTCGAAGCGCGGCAAGAAGCGTCGAATTACAAGAAATCAGAATTCGCGCTGAAATATGCAATTAACGTTCAAACCTGGACCGTGCCGCGCTACATCAAAGAAGGCCTGTGCTGGCTTGCTGGTAAACAAACCTATGTGGAACCTGACCCTCAGTTGACAATGCTTGCACAAGTTACGTTGCCTGATCTTACGGCTCCGATCTCTTCTTTGCTCGCGGGAGGAGACGCAACCGATGCCGAGTGACATGGCGAATCCCGCGGTCGAAGCTAGCGAACAGGCGCTAGGAGAGCTTCGAGCCGCCATTGCTGCGCACAATTCATTTCTCCTAGAAGCCGGCGCCCGGCGCCGGCAAGACCTATTCGCTTGTCAAGGTTCTGAAAGGCTTAGTTGAGGAGAACGGTGCAAGCTTTCTGCGCACTGGAAAGCGGATCGCTTGCATCACCTACACGAACGTCGCCAAGAATGAAATCGAAGCGAGAACCGACCGTAGTCCCTTCATCCACTGTGACACCATCCACGGGTTCTGTTGGTCGCTGATTGCTCCATATCAAAGGCAGCTCTTAGAACTCGTGCCCACCCTTGAACCCTGGCAGGTTAAACTTGCCGACCATCCTTCCCCCGCTGCCACGGCCGTCGACTACAACCTTGGCTTCCGAACGATCAGTAACGAAACTGCCTTGCTTCACCATGACGACATTATCCCGTTGACAGTCGCTCTCATGAAGAACACCAAGTTTCGCGCATTTATGACCGCCCGTTACCCCGTCATTCTGATTGACGAGTATCAGGACACAGATGCTGCTTGGATAGACGCCATCAAGGTAAACTTCCTCGCAAGCCAAACACACCGCTTTTTGGCTTCTTCGGGGATCATTGGCAGAGGATCTACGAAGAGGGTTGCGGCGCCGTTCAAGATCCTGCTCTGTCCGTCATCAGCAAACACGCAAATTTTCGCTCCGTTCAACCAATCGTGGATTGTCTCAATCGCATGCGCCCGGAGCTTGTACAGTTTGCTGACAACCCAAACTCTATCGGTGACGTTCAGGTGTTGCACACAAACACCTGGCGCGGGACCCGGCTTAAAGGATCGCATTACGGCGGCGATCTTCCAGAAGACCTTGCGGCTGAAGCCTATCAATCGACGAAGGACCTTCTCTCTCAGAGGGGGTGGGACTTTTCTCCTGACAGAACTAAGGTTCTGATGCTGACACACCGGGCTCTCGCGCGGGAACAAGGCTACAGCAGTCTCCCGCACGTATTCGCATTCAACACTTCCTTCTCGAAGAAGGAGAACAAAGTCATTGAGTTCTTCGTCGACAACCTCGAACCTTCGATCGCGGCCTACAAAGAGAAGCGCTTTGGCGCAATGTTTGACGCTCTGGGCAGCAAAGCTCCAGCTATCCGCACCCAGCAAGACAAGAAGTTATGGTCTGATGCGATGTCCGAGCTGGGGCAGGTACGCGAGACGGGCACTGTAGGTGACGTTCTGGCTTTGCTCCGGCAAAACCGGCGACCGCACCTGCCCGACCGCGTAGAGCAGATGGAACGAGAGCTCGAGGACTTCCCGCCCAATAGCTCCAGCGAGATGTCGAGGTCGATGAGCGAACTCGAAGCCCTCCACCATGTTCCGTACACAGAAATCATTGCCTTACGCGCCTTCCTTGCCGGCTACTCCCCGTTCGAAACAAACCATGGAGTCAAAGGAGCGCAGTTTGAAAATGTCTTGGTCGTCGTCGGCCGCGGCTGGAACAAATACAACATCTCCGAAATGCTCGAGTGGGCGGCCGACCCGAGTTCGATTCCAAGCAAGAGCGCAACGAAGTACGAAATGAACCGCAATCTCTTCTATGTCGCTTGTTCCCGCCCGCAGACCCGTTTGTGCATCCTCTTCACTCAACTGCTGTCGGCAAAGGCGCTGAACACCGTCGCCCGGTGGTTTGGAAATTCTGCCGTCACAGCCCTACAGCAGTCCTGAGAAGCAAAATGGCCGGACCGCGTGCGAAACATCTTGCTCTCCCCATTCCGTCCGTGGCTGACTTTCATGCCTACAAAGGAGGTCACACCCCTCTGAAGTGGGCTGAGGTCGGGCCTTATTGGCATTGTCCCTCATGCCTCCGAAGCAAGTACGAGCAACTCACCTGGACACAAAGGAAGAAGGAGGGTCGCCCGGTCGTGCCAACGCTCTTCTTTTGGCTCGCTCCGATCACCGAGCACCACGACCATGGAGCGGACTTTGGGCGAGGATTCCCTCGCTTCCTGCCCACCTATATCTGCGCAGACTGCAATCTCGCAGAAGGCTTCGTAAAACGAAAACTTCGCCTTCCACCCAACTTTTCTTTTAGCGTCAGCGAGATGCGCCTGTTCATCACCGGGCATCCCCACCGACGCGTTACAGAGGATCTCAACGTTGCCAGTCAGATCGCGATTGAGTTGCTAGGCGGCTGGTAGTCGGCTGGAGTGACGTTTACGTTGCGCCTCCAGCTGACTCCTGGAGTAGTCCTCCCTCTCGAATGGAATCTCCTCGGACGAGCCAAGGTTGTCAAGCAGTACTCATCACGTTCCTCTTCAGCCCACGGCACGTAAATGACATCTATGTAGCGACGATTCGCCTTGAGCTTACTCAGGAATTCGCTGTCCGTGTGCGCGGCAAGCACCGGCCGATTGAAGCCGGCCGAGCCCGGGCGTTTCGTAACAAGAAACACCGTGACCCCATTGATCGTTGTGTGACTCTGCGCTCCATTCAGAGCAGCGACTTGGTCAGGAGACAAAACGTCTTGGATGATTTCCGGTGAGGTTCGAAAGCTGCTGCGCTGCGATCGGGGCCTGTCCGCTAGCTGCCCCTAACTGAAGAAGTTTAGCGGTCGCCGCCCGCAACGCATTCTGCGATGCAACGATCAAACTGTACGAAAACTTGCCATAGATAGATTGCAGCTCCTTCTCTCTATTGGAACTTCCCCTGAACCACTACCGAAATTGCGTTTCGGTGTAAAATTTATGCTCCATCTCGATTTCGGCCATGATCCCCAGAGCATGCTAAAGGAGCTGAATGGCACTGACCCCACCCCTCGACCGTATTCCAAAGCTCTACCACTTCACTGATTCTCGGAATCTTCCGTCGATCAGGGATCGTAAGGCCATCTACTCCATGGCAAAACTGCGCTCTTTTGACCTCGATGTGCATTTTCCCGGTGGGAACGAATGGAGCCTGACTGCCGACATCGGCTGCGGCATGAATGAATATGTCCACCTCTGTTTCCGGAACCAACATCCGATGGAGTACCGCGCCAAAAATGACGGGCAGATTGAGAGGACTGCATGGTTGGAGATTGATCCTTCTGTGCTTGAACGACCTGGAGTGCTTTTCTGCCCTGGCATCTCCAACAAGGCGGGCATGACGACGCACTCGCTTGCCGAGGCCGCGGAAATGATTGATTTCGATGTTCTGTACACTAGACTTGATTGGAAGGACCCGCAAGTCAGGGAAAGATTGCACGACGCCGAGCGCTACGAGTTCCTGATTCCAGACCTTATTCCGATCAAATACGTGACTGAGAGGCAGTCGAATGGCTGAACGTCCCGTTTTCCTTCCCGCTGTTGACGATCAACAGCTCGTCGAGGAAGTGTTTCTCACATTACCGTGGCATTCCGGCTTTGCGGCGATTCAGAAGGAGAAAAATATCCGTGAGCTGCATTCTTCGGCTCACACGGCCGGGATCGGCCCGCTTTTGGAGATTTCTACTAAGTCCGATAGGACCGCAGGAAGGCACCTCAGCGCATTCCATCTGAAGATTGAATCGCTGCAAGGCCCGATTCCGTTGGAATGTGCGTTTCAGGGCTCCAAAGTCTTCGAGGCAGGTGGACCCTACACGGACCTTTATGGAAAGGACGTGCGAGAGGCAAAGCGAGATTCTCGACTAAAGTCCAGCGGAAAGCTCACTTCCTTCTGCTTTGAAGGAGAAGAGTTCCCCTTAGAGCCCAAGACCTTTTTCTATGACTGGCTTTACATCAGTGCGATCTACAAACATCGCGAATGGCTCGAGCGATTGGATACGTACGCCGGATTCACGGACATTGAATTCAACCCTTTCCGATCAATCAATTGTCAGGCTCGGTCCATCGCCCTTTTTTTTACGCTGAAACGTCGAAATCTTCTCGATGACGCGGTCCGTTCCCCGAACGCTTTTCGAACACTGTTAGAACGCTTCAATTACCACCCGGACCTACGTCCCGAGACATCCGCTCCCAAGAAGGTCTTCGTGAGCCACAGACGAAACGGAACGCGCGATACCTCCCGAGTTGCTAAAGTGCCCACGCTCTACGAGGAAGCTGATCTGGTCCATCACGAAATCTAATCCTTAACTGCTAAGCCATAGCAGTCAGTTCAAACAGGGCGGACTAATGCTCATCTCACAAGGTTAAAATCGCGAACCGCTTTCATATATCCGCGGCATGAATTCGGACGCTAACGAAGAATCCCTTCATATAGGTCTTCTGCACAAGTTGCGCTGTACTCAACTCAGGGCTGGTGCCATCCATCAGCAAAGCATAGTCCCCAGACCGAAAGCGCAGGGTGCCATTCAGATGTAGAAGACCGAGGAACAGGGTTCGGAAGCCAAAGCCTCGGCCCTGCGTTTGATCGAATCGCGACACGCCCTCTTGCAGAGCAAGCAGCAACGCTTCACCGTGGTCGTCAAGGGCGGCAAAAGTCGTGGAACTCTTCAAGCTGGTTAAGATACCGATCCCTCGATCTGTTGCAACAAATTCAAAGACACCAGGAGCCGCCCGGTAGAGCAGCAAACCTGAATCTTTAGCGCTTGAATGTTCAATGATGTTGCCTTTCATCTCGCGGAGTGCGGCTGAGAGCTGCCCGGCCACAATCTTCGGCAGCCCAGAAACCATCATTGCTGCTCGCTTCATTGCCATGAAGAATCGGGTCAAGAGCATATCAGGGTCATGAGCATCGAAACGCAACCTCGCGAAACCCAGACGTTCATCTCTCGGTGCTAGCCATGCGCCCTGACCACTTCGGAGGGCCGCTACAAGCGGTGCCGCCCCATTGAGCCGAAGCCATTCTCCGCGGATCGGATCGGGCAGTCGATTCCCTGCCGCTAACTCCAACCACTCTATAAGCGGACCGAGGGATGTGACGGAAAATGGTTCGGCACCCGTAAGTCGGTCGAGCAAACCCTCAGCTTCCGCCATAGCAAGCTCATCCAACCGACGAAAGTCCAAAACATGCGCCTGAGCCATCAGCCTATCGCCTCTCCGCTAAACTTCATCCTGTTCATGGATTCTACGGTCGCCCTCCAATTCCTGACAAAAAGATTGTCTAGCGGATCACTCTTCTCCATCAACAAGCTTGAAGCGACCAGTTTGCCATTCGCTTCGACAACCAACTGCTGACGGTGAAGAGTCTTCATAAATACGTTTGTCTCAAGAACTGTGACGGACTCAAAGTTGGCCCGCAGTTCAACCAGCACGCGATTACCCCCGCGTACGATGAGATGAAGCGGACGATCAACCTTGCGCGCTAACGTGACCAGTTGCTGACCGTACCAGGCAATCCGGCTGGCAGCGCCCGCACCAGTCGCAAACTCAAATGCCACATGAGTAATTTCAAGCCGGGCCTTGATGTAGGCCGCCCAGCGACTCCAATCTCGGTCTGTTCTAGCGTTCAGATGGAGGGCGGCGGCAACTCCATTAGCCATAAATTCTTCGTGAGTCAGTGCGATTCGCTTCATACTGTGCAGGTCGTCCCAGCGCGGTAGATCCGTGAATAAGCTGAAATTAGGCGTCGTCGCGATACCGATTCCAAGATCACGAACGGCACGGATGACGTCGACCCGCATTGGCCCCAGCGACCACCATCGTTCCAGCGGTGCGTCTCGTCCGCTTCCTGTGAGGAGAATGGTCGAATTGGGATCAATCTTGAATGCGTCTGCCAAAGCTTTACGGTTGTGAAAGCGCGGTTCACCATTCTGCCTCTTGATGACCTTATAGAGCGGCAACGCTATAGCGGGCGAATCTGAGAACATCTGCAAACGATCGGTGCGATGGTAAATCACCGGCACCAGCGATGGTAGTGACGGAGCGACAACTCTTGCCAGTTGCGGTATGTTTCCAAGATCAAAGCCTCCGACCTCCCGTACACGCTCTGCGAACGTCGCAGGATTGTTGCGGCAGACAGCATCGCAAGTCTCCGGTCGTTTACAGCAAAACTGCAGGCAGTTATAGACCGCCTGCTTAATTCGCAACCCCCCGCAGATACCAACATCTTTACAGTCGGAACAACCAATGGAAGGTGTACGCAAGAAACTGTCATACTGCAGAGCTCGCTCGCGGCGCGAGCTTCGAGTCGGTGGGACCACCGGCGTAATCTGAATCACCATACCGTAACCTCCAACGTGCGCGAGAAAATTTGAACTTCCTGGACCAGACCATATGCCTCTCCGAAAGAGGCTGTTAAAGCCTCAAGAAGAAGGACAGGAGGGGACCGGAGAACTGCGATGGCGGTCAAGCCGCGCATGACCAAGACCTGTGAATCACGCAGACTGATCCCAACCTTTTCCCCCGAACAAGGTTCGTCTTCTCCAAGCAGACGGGCAGAATATGCGCGAGGAGTCGCATTGGGTTGGCGCGTGAACACCTTGGGCGTTGCAAGCTCAATTCGACTCCGATCCATTCCCTTGTCGAAATCAGGCGCCGCTTTCTTGATGAAGTCGAGTCCCATGATCAGCTCTCCAAAAACAACCTGCGATAGCGTTTCGAGCGTCCCTGACTTAGCTCGATAACTAGCCCTAAATCAGCCAGCGTTGACAATCTGTTGTTCCAAGCCGTCTGACCGATCGCTTCATTTTGCTCGCGCATGAGCGCTGCCGCGTCGGTTTCCTGGCGCTCTTCAATAAGGTCAAAGGTCAAGCGTTGCTTCGGTTCGAGCTCGCCGATTAGTCCGATCCCAGATACTTGACCTCGCTTCGACAGAGAGCAGGCGGCGATGGCTTGGCCTAAAGACCTAACAAGCACCTGCAGCTCATCTTTGACGAGTTCCCCCGCATTCGCTATTACCGGATAGAAGTACGACTTGCGGCCCCGCACCGCATCGCGGAAGGCGAAGACAGCCTCCCGCAGGAAACTCGCGGTTGCAACGTCGACATCTCCGAAATCGAGAAATACCAGTTCCGGTGCGTCGGGTTCCTTCCCCGCCAGGACGAGAAGCTTCGATTGGATCAGCCTCCCTGTATCAGAGCCAGCGAGGACACCATCGTTCGCGAAGTCTGCCATCTCAACTCTCATTCACCAACCTCACGTTACTCATGTGAGGATTATGAACCAGCGGGCCGGAAAATACAACCGTTCTTCAATAATGTTTAGCGGAGAAGACACATGTCTCGTACCTTTCACCTTGTCAGGACTGAGGCGTCCCCTTACAGCTGCACTCTGTCATTTACCGCAACGGCGATCTCCTGCTCCGACCCAAGGTACCGCTCAGTCGTCTGAATCGACGAGTGGCCTAGCAGGAACTTGATCTGTTCCAGGTCACCACCGCCCTTGCGACAGAGCTTTGCACAGGTCCGCCGCAGGTCATGCGCTCCGAACCGCTCGATACCAATGTGTCTAGCCGCTTCGGTGACGACGGCCCACACCGCCCAGTCGCTCAGGCTTTTTCCGACTTTGCCGGCCTTATTGATCGACCGAAGCAGCGGACCATCTTCGATCTTCGCGGCAGCCTGCCAGGCGTTGATGCCCTGCTTGACCCACATGGGCACGGCCACGGTGCGGATGCGGCCACCTTTACCCCGGAGATCGGCGATGACCCAGCGGTTCTCCCGCATCTGGATGTCCTCGACCGTAAGCGCGGCCAGTTCCCTCCGGCGAAGAGCGCAGCCGACCAGGAGGGCCAGCATCGCGTAGTCGCGCTTGCCTTTGAGGGTGGAGCGGTCGGGAACGGCCAGCAGCTCCCTTGCCTGCTCCTTCGTCAGCCATTTTCCGAGGCGGGTTCCCTGCTGCCGTACATTGGGGATATCGGTGAGGTTGGCTGCCTCTTCGGCCGACAGCATGCCGTTGCGCCGCGCCTCGGTGACCAGCTTGCGAACGGCCGATAGACGGACGTTGACTGTTGAAGCCGCCAGGCCGTCCATCCCGGCCCGGTACTCCATCAGAAGCGCACGGGTGAGCGGCCGGCCGGCAACCATGACGAACAGGAGGTCAAGTGCCTTGGCGTAGTTGCGCCGGGAGTTTGGGGACGGGAGGGTGTCGAGGACCATCTTTCGGAGCCGCTGCTGGGCTTGCATGAGGCCGGCACCGGGCGTACGGTCGTTCTCGTACTGCGCAGCGTCGGAGACGAGCGAAATTTCCATGTGACCAGTTTACCCCTGACAACCGACATTGTCATGGGTGATGCTGATGTGAGGGTGAGCGGGTTGGTTTTCGAGCCTCCGCGTGTCTTCTTCAGCATGCCGGGATCATTGATAAGGCTGCCACAGCGGCCGCCCACCTTGAACGCCGACAGCGGACATCCGGGTGTTGATCCCCCGCTTTACCCAGAGCGGCACGGCATGTGCGATTGTTGCAACGTCACCGCTGAGATCCCAAGCCCATCTGCCTTCGCGGGATTGCATTGTCCCAACGTCTAGCATTTCGAAAACTCGCAGCGCCGGAAAGCAACTCGCGAGTATGTAAGACCCGCGTGCAATTTGTGTGGCGCGATCCGGCAGGGCAAAAAGTTCCTTCGTTTTGATCTTTCGAGCACCACCCAAGACGTATGCCCTGCTGCCGCATCTTGGAAACACTCTATATATCTGTGTAGCCTCTGCGGTGCCGATGACTTAAGCTCGCTTGCTTTGTTCACGAACTTGCGACCAGCCGACATCTTGACGTTGATCGAGGGTCGATCTTCAACAACAAACGGGCAAGAGTCAAGGTTCAGGCCCAGGATTCACCATTTCTCTGTCATAACCATAAGGACCGATAGAATCGGTCGCGTCGTGTCCTGTAAGGCGCAATTCATCGCAATGGCGAACTGAGCGCCTTGACTTTGCCTACTGCAGAACCCAAGACTAATTGTGGGAAATTTGTGGGACTTGTTCCTCAACATACTTCAACAAAGCGAGCAATTCGAAAACTTCTTAAAGCTACATCCGTGCGGGCAAACTGCTTTATGTTGTTCTTTCCATTGAGTTTGCGCTGATCCCTAGCTTGGTAGAGCAACTAATTCGTAATCAGTAGGTCAGCGGTTCAACTCCGCTCATCGGCTCCAATCCCTCCTCAGCCTTCTTGTCATTCCCGCAGGGGATCGGCTGTTGTCTACCAGACCTTGCAGGTGGGCGCGTGCACCATGGGCTGGCCTGCCTGGCAGCCGAAGGCGGTCTGAAACTGCGGCATGTTGCTGACGACGCCGTTGATACGGGCGAAGCCCGGTGAGTGCGGGTCGGTGGCCGCGTTCAGGCGTTGCAACTCCGGGCGGGAGTTTTCGCAGGCCCACTGGGCCATGCCGATGAAGAAGCGCTGGTCGGGTGTGAAGCCGTCTACACTGCCCAGCGTCTGGCCGGCGGTCTGCTTCTTCCAGGCGATGTAGGCGAGCAGTGTGCCGCCCAGATCCGCGACATCCTCGCCGCTGGTCAGCTTCGAATTGATGTGGATGTCGTCGACCACGGTATAGCCGGCGTACTGATCGCGGACGCAGTTGATGCGGTCTTCAAAGCCCTTGGCGTCGGCGGGCGTCCACCAGTCGCGCAGGTTGCCGTGGGCGTCAAACTCCCGGCCCTGGTCGTCGAAGCCGTGGGTCAGTTCGTGGCCGATGGTCGCGCCGGTGTTGCCGTAGTTGGGCGCATCGTCCAGCTTGACGTCATAGAGCGGCGGCTGCAGCACGCCTGCAGGGAAGTTGATGTCGTTCATCTGCGGGTTGAAGTAGGCGTTGACGGTGGGCGGCGTCATGCCCCATTCCAGCAGATCGACCGGCCTGCCCAGCTTGCTCCACCGGCGTGCGTCCTCAAACCGGCTGGCGCGCTCCTGGTCGCCGAAGTAGTCGTTCGGCTTGACCTGCAGGGCAGTGTAATCGCGCCAGTGGTCGGGGTAGCCGATCTTGTTGCGGATCGCGTGCAGCTTGCGCAGCGCCTCCTGCTTGGTGGCGGGGCTCATCCAGTCCAGGTCTTCAATTTCGCCCTGCATGGCCGCTTCGATCTGCTCGGTCATAACCTGGGTGCGGGCCTTGGTGTCGGCGGTAAAGGTGCGCGCGACGAACTCCTGGCCGAGCGCCTCGCCCAGATTGCGATCGACGGCGCGAGTGCAGGTCTTCCAGCGCGGCGGCTCGGCGGCCACGCCGCGCAGTGTTTTGGAATAGAAATCGAAATACGCCTGCTCATAGGGCGTGGCCAGGTAGGGTGCGGCGCCGGTGAGGAAGTGGAAGCGGAGGTAGGCGCGCAGGGCATCCACCTTTTCGTCGGCGAGTTCGGCTTGCACGGCCTTCATAAACTCGGGCTGCGAAACGTTGAGCTTCTGCACACCGGGTGCGCCCTGGGTGGCGAAGTAGCGCGGCCAGTCGACTGCGGGAGTGAGCGTGTTGAGCTCGGCGACGGTCATGATGTGGTAGGTCTTGTGCGGGTCGCGCCGCTCCACGCGGGTCAGCGAGGCGCGCGCCAGGACAGTCTCGATGCGCAGGATGTCTGCGGCATCCGCGGCCACCTGGGGTGCGGATTCACCGGCCAGGGTGAGGAGGTTCTCGATGTAGAGCGTGTAATCCGCACGCAGCTTGATGCTCTTGGGGTCGGTCTTCAGGTAGTAGTCTCGATCGGGCAGGCCCAGGCCGCCGGCACCCACCTGCACGATGACGGTCGACGAATCGATGGCATCCTGGCCGGTGCCGGAGCCGAAGAAGAAGCTGCCCGGGCTCTCGTGGTGCAGGGTCGTCAGGGCGGCCTGGAGCTCGGCGCGGGCCTTGAGCGCGTCGATCCTGGCCAGCTCGGGCGCGGCCGGCTTCAGGCCGGCGGCGTCGATGGCGACCGTGTTCATGCAGGCGGCGAAGTAATCGCCGACCTTCTGCTGGACGGGCGTACGCGTGGTCAGCTTCGCGTCTTCCTGCAGGATGCCCCAGAGAAACTGCTGGTTCTCGTTGCCGAGCTTGGCATAGACGCTCCAGGAAGCCTGGTCGGCAGGGATTGGATTCAGCTTCTGCCAGCCGCCGCAGGAGAACTTGTAGAAGTCGTCGCAGGGCTGGACGAAGCGGTCGAGCGAGGCGAGATCGAGCGACGGCGAGTAGGGCATGGCAGAAAGCGGCTGCTGCACGGGCGTGGTGCTTTGGGCAGCAAGCGATGTAGCGGCGAGAGCGACGGACGCCAGGGCAAGCAACGGAGTGCGAATCATAGATGCCATCGTACAACGGCGGGCTTTGGCGGCTATGCTTCAAAAGGTGGAACGAAAGCGAGAAGCAGATTCCCTGCGGGAAGGACAACAAGTCGGGAGAGGCAGCTTCAACCGGCGTTGTGCCACCTGGACGAGAGAGCGGCGAGTTTTGACTCCATGCTGGCCGGCTTCTGCGTGGGACGAACCGTGGGCGCGGCCTGCAGGGCCTTGATGGAAAGCGCGATGCGCTTGGTCCTGGCGTCGGCGGAAAGGACCTTGGTCTTCACGACCTGGCCGGCCTTCAAAACCTCGGACGGCTCCTTGATGAAGCGGTTCGAGATTTCGGAAATGTGCACGAGGCCATCCTGGTGCACACCGATATCGACGAAGGCCCCGAACTTGGTGACGTTGGTGACGACGCCTTCCATGATCATGCCGGGTTCGAGATCCTTGATGTCGTGCACCGACTCATGAAACACCGGTGCGACGAAGCTTTCGCGCGGGTCGCGGCTGGGCTTCTTCAACTCTTCGAGAATGTCGTTGAGGGTGAACGACCCTGCGGCAAGCTCGGCCTTGTTGACGTCGGCGAGAGCCTGCGGCGAGCGAATGAGTTCGTCGACCGACTTGCCCAGGGTAGACGCCATGCGTTCGACCAGCGCGTACGACTCCGGGTGAACGGCCGTGCCGTCGAGCGGGTTTTCGCCGTTGCGGATGCGCAGAAAGCCGGCCGCCTGCTCGAACGTTTTGGGCCCAATGCCGGCCACCTTGTGCAACTGCGCGCGCGAGCGGAAGCTGCCATGCGTGTCACGAAAACCGACCAGATTGAGCGCGATGCGCTCGCTGATGCCGGCGACATAGCGCAGCAGCGTCCAGGAGGCCGTGTTCAGGTCGACGCCGACGCGGTTGACGCAGCTTTCAATCACCGCTTCGAGCGACTGGTTGAGCTGGCGCTGGTCGACATCGTGCTGGTACTGGCCGACTCCGATGGACTTGGGATCGACCTTGACGAGCTCCGAGAGTGGATCCTGCAGGCGGCGCGCGATCGAGATGGCTCCGCGCACGGTGAGGTCGAGCTCGGGAAACTCCTGGCGGGCGATGTCTGACGCCGAGTAAATGCTCGCGCCGGACTCCGACACGGTGACGCGGAAGATAGACGTGAGCTTGCGCTCGGCGAGGAAGTCGCGGACGAAGGCGTCGGTCTCGCGCGAGGCGGTGCCGTTGCCGATCGCGATGGCGCGGATGTTGTGCTG
The DNA here is from genome assembly GCA_964282835.1 of uncultured Granulicella sp. Classification (GTDB taxonomy): domain Bacteria; phylum Acidobacteriota; class Terriglobia; order Terriglobales; family Acidobacteriaceae; genus Edaphobacter. The sequence goes on along the minus strand of OZ196157.1, from coordinate 724,576 downwards.
CTCCACCAGCGCCGCCAGCTTTTGTGCGGCTTCGGCGGCGCGGCCGGTGTGCGGGTAGATGACGTCGTGGGCCTGGAACTTGCCGGTTTCATCGACCACCGCGATCTTGCATCCGGTACGCAGGCCGGGGTCGATGCCCAGCACGCGGATGGGGCCCGCGGGCGGCGCGAGCAGGATATGCTGCAGGTTTTCGCGAAAGACCTCGATGGCGCTGGTGTCGGACCGGCGCTTGAGCTCGAGGCGCAACTCGCCCTGGATGGACGAGTTGAGCAGGCGCTTCCAGCAATCCTCAAGGGCGAGGTTCAGGTGCGGCGTCCAATCGCCCGGCCCGCGCACAATGTGCGTCCGCAGCAGCCCGAGCATGCGCGGCTCGTCGAGCTCGATGAGCCAGTAGAGGATATCCTCAGCCTCGCCGCGGCGCATGGCCAGCATGCGGTGCGACGGGATGGTTTTTGCCGGCTCCCGGTAGTCGTAATACATCTTGAACTTTTCCTGCTCGTCCTTTGAACCCGCGTCAAGGCTCTTGCGGCTGACGATCAGGCCCTCTTCGAACATCAGCTTGCGGGCCGCGCTGCGTACGGGCGCATGCTCGCTGATAAGCTCGGCGACGATGTGGCGCGCGCCTTCGAGTGCGTCTTCGCTGGTCTGTACTTCCTTTGCAGGATCGACGAACGAAGCTGCCAGCTCCGCGAGACTTTGCCCGCCCGGCTGCTGCGCCCACAGGTACGCGGCCAGCGGCTCCAGACCCTTTTCGCGCGCCATGGTGGCCTTGGTACGGCGTTTGGGCCGGAACGGAAGATAGAGGTCTTCGAGCTCGGTGCGGCTCAGCGTAGCCAAGATTTTTGCCTTCAACGCCTCGCTCAGCTTGCCTTGTTCGGCAATGGAGGCAAGCACGGTTTCGCGGCGCGCGACAAACTCGCGGAAGTACGCAAGCTGCTCTTCGAGGCTGCGAATCTGCACCTCGTCGAGGTTGCCGGTGGCTTCCTTGCGATAACGCGCGATGAAGGGCACCGTGGAGCCTTCGTCGAGCAGCGCCATGACCGCGCGCACACCGGTAAGAGGCAATGCGAGCGTACGCGCAATGTGGAGAAGGAGTTCAGGCGAAAGAGGACGTATGTCTGCCATGCCTCTTGATGGTAGCCGGACGGCCTAAGGAAATCGTGTGGCCTCAGTGCCATGCTACTGCTGGTGGAGGGACAGTTCGCCTTCCTTGTTGTCATTCCCGAAGGAAAATCTGCGGTCGCCTCTGCACTTGCCTGTTCTTTACACCGGCTGCGGATTGACCTAGTTCCGCTCCACCTTCGAAACACCGTAGTTGCTTTGCCCGGGCATATCCTCCGTGGTTTTACCGATCTGTCGCGGCGGCGCCTGCTTGGCTTCGAACTCTTCGAGTGCCTGCTCGGCCAGCGCGTTCTGCTCGGCTTCGCGCGTATGCACGTCGTGCATGTCCAGCGTATCGACCGCCACGCGCACCCGGCCAGCAGCCTTGTAGCGCTCTTCCTCGACCATGCCTTCAAGCCGATTGAGCGTGTCGCCGGGCCCGCCCAGATCGGCCACCATGCCCGACGCCATCTCGGTCATCTCGGCCATGGCGCGCTTCATCTTCAGGTCGCTGATGCCCGATTTCAGGCTTTCGATCTTGGCGCGTGCAATCGAGAAGGCCACGTCGCGCGCCCGCACCAGCTCCTTGTAAGTCGCCTCCGCCTGCTCCATCTGGGCGCGGTTTTCGGTCAGCTCGCGTTCCACGGTCTGGAGCCTGAGCGCGTATTGCCCGGCGGCGGGGCGGTTGCCCAGTTTGGCTGCGGTTGCGGTCCTGGCGCGCAGGCCGGTCTCGTCGGCTTCGAGCTTGCGAATCTGGCCGATCAGCCGCTCCACCATACCCGCATGCGAAGCCAGGCCGACGTTGAACTTGCCCATCTGCCGGCGCAGGTTTTCCTGCTCCACCTCGAGCAGCGCCTCCGGGTTCTTGCGCTCCACGCCCGAAAGAAACAGACCGAAAAAGCCTTTGAACAGGTTACCGACGCGGCTGAACATGACAGATCCTCTTTCTTCCCTCACAGTTTACGTCTACTGCGGTCCGCTCGCCCTTTTGTTGTCATTCCCGAAGGAATCTGCTGTTGCTCTTGCTGTTACATCCGTTCGTGGACTTCCTAGACGTACTCCCGGATACGTGGCGCAAAACCAAGCACAACCAGCACGGCGATCAGCGCGGAGACCAGCAGGGCTTTGAACTCCAGGGTGCCTGCGATCTCTCCGGGCGTGAAGCGGCCGCCCAGCGAGCCCACGGCGGACAAGCCGGACTCGACAGAGCGGGTGAACTCGTTCTGGTTGATGGCCAGGGTTTCGCCCAGCGCCTCGTCGAATTGGCCGAACGCCCAACCCGACTGTCCGGCCGCGCTGCCGACGCACAGGTCGACCGCCTGCTGGTGATGCCCTGCGCGCTCCAGGTCGCGGATGTTCCTGTCGACTTGCAAGTACTGCCCGAAGGCGGCCAGGGTTTCGAGCGCGGCTTCCTGTTCGCCGGGGAAAGTGATGTTGTTCAGCTCGTCGGCGAGGTAGCCGGTAAAGCCCTCGACGTGCTTGCCGCTGCGCTCCTCGGCCACGAGGCGATCGTAGCTGTAGCCTTGCGGAAGCCTGGCCAGCAGGCTGGTCTCGTCGGCGAACGCGCGCTCATAGTCGGCGGCGTGCGCGGGGTCCAGCAGGTAACGGCTTTCTTCCGCGTGGGCCGCGTAGGCGACGGCGCGCGCGCGCCACAAGGCATGGATGGATTCGAACGCATCTTCCTTGGCGACCTTCAATGCGTGCTGCTCGGTCACCATCGCGGCCAGCGCGTACGCCAGCAGGCCGAACGCCGCAACCGTTGCAAGCAGAAGCAGCGGATTGACCGTGCGCCGGGTGCGCCGGCTGAGAAAGACCTGTACCCAGGCAAGGCCAAGCAGCGCTGCCAGCCCGGCCAGGGCGACAAGGGTGGTTGACAGGGTCGAGTCAACCGCCTGCCGGTGGTAGGTGTGCTGCAGCTGTTCGTCGTTCACGCGGTCCAGGTCATCCGCGGCGGGCAGCAGGGCGTTATCCATAATGATGGCGTTCGCGCGATAGGCCTGGATGAAATCCGGACTACCCCCATCGTGCAAATCTTCCGTCTGCTGGGTGAGCCGGCTGTAGATGCCGCCCGTCACCTGCAGGGTCTCGATCGGCGCTCGTTCGGCCTCGTAGGTCACGTTGCCGGCGGCCGCAAGCAGCGCTTCATCCGCTTCCAGCCTGCGCTTTACCACGCCCGCCGTGGCTTCGTTCGCCGCGTTGGGTGGCCCAAGCATCTCGTTCGCTTCGTCCGCATCCAGGTCGGCCAGCGAAGCCTTGATGCGTTGCGCGTCCACGATGCTCGGCGCCGCATCCTTGCCGACCACCTGCATGGCCTCACGATGCACATGCGCGCCGAAGAGGATCGTCACCAGCAGCAGCGCCACAACGGCAAGGATGGCGGTGCGGCTGAGCTTCAACACCTGCAGGGTGTTCCTGCCGGTCTGCGACAAATTTGGGACTACGGAAACGGTCGTCATCGAAGCTTCATTATCCTTTGTTGTTGTCATTCCCGAAGGGAATCTGCTCTTGCCTGTTCTCACCCCATCGCCGAACCCAAGCTAATCCGCCGGCTGCAGCACCAGCCGCGACCAATGCCCGAGCGTAATCTCGTCGCCGGCCGCAAGCGGGTGGTCCTTGAGCGGCTCGACCTGCCTGCCGTTCAACCGCGTGCCGTTGGCCGCGCCGATGTCCCGCAACGTCGCGGTTCCGGCGGAATCCACCTGCAGCAGCGCATGGCGGTGCGAGACTGCGCCGTCATGGCTCAGGTCGATTTCGGGAAAGATCGCCCGCGCCTGGCTGCGCCGTCCGATCAGGCTCACCGCCGCGCTCAACGCAAGCGTCGCGGGCGGTACATCCGCCGGAGCGTCGGGGCTCAGCGGATCGCGCAACGAGGGATCGACCGTCATCACCACCTGCCACTTCCGCGCCGGCGCGCGCGGGGCTGGTGCAGCAGGCGGAGTGACAGCAGCGCTATCGCCTGCCGCTCCGGTGAGGAAGTTATAGCCGCAGATCTCGCAGAAGGCGATGCCCGGCTGATCGCGTGCCGCCCCGCACTCCGGGCAATGCGCAACCAGCTGAGGCGGCTCGGCCGGTGCCGCCGCAGATACAGCGTCCAGCCGCGCGCCGCATTCGGAACAGTAATCCGGCTCGAGCGATGCATGCCCCTTGGGACAAGGAAACGTTTCCATGGCAAACTCCTCTCAGGCTTTCGCGATGCGTGCCGTCTTGGTCGAGCGCGTTTCGAGCGCCATCGAGTCTTCCTTGGCCACGCTCTGCTTCAGCCGCACCGTGCCCGTGTCCGCATCCTGCACATCCACCACCTGGCGCAGCAGCTTCGCCGTAGCGTCGTTGCCGGAATCGTTGGCGATCTTGACCGCCTTGCCCAGCAGCATGGTGGCGCGTTCGGTGTCGCCCTGCGCCCGCGCCTCCAGCCCTTCCTGGATCGAGCTTGCAAGCTCTGCCTGGCCCGTGTAGTGCGCCACCACGCGATCGATGCGCGTGGATTTGCTTTCATCCTCGGTCCAGACGGCCAGAATGCGGCTTTCCGCAAGCTTGTTTTCGACTCCCGCTTCGGTGTAGACCAGGCTGGCCCGTCCGGCCAGCACCTCGTCGCCCACGGCACCCGGCGAAACCTGGATGCAGAGGTGAAAGTCGCGCGCCTCTCCCTTGCCCCACGCGCCCGTCGGGTACTCGAGCAGCTGCGGCTTCACGGCATGGGCGCGGCCGGTCAGATCCACGATGGCAGGGCTCACCTCCTTCAAGAACTTCACCTGCGCCCCCTGCGGCGTCCACAGGCGCAGCGTCACCGCAGCCATCGACTTGCCCAGATTTTTGGCCAGGATGGTCTTAAAGTCGGCCTCGATCTGCGCGGGCGTGGTGATGATATCGACCGTACCCAGCAGCGCGCCGGCGATACCGCGCAACTGCTCCACCTGCCAGTCCGTGCCCACGCCGCGGCAGTCACACTGGAACTGCCCTTCGCACTGTGCCAGCGCCGCGGTCAGCGCCTGCCGGTCGTTCACGTCGTTCTGTCCGTCGGTAAGCAGCAGCGCCTGGCGCACCCCGCCCGGCGTGGCCCGGAACTGCTCGAGCGCGGCCAGCAGCCAATGCGAAATCCTGGTGCCGCCAAAGGCGCGTATGCCCTGGATGGCGGTCAGCGCACGCTGCTTTCCGGCCGCGTCCGCGAGCGCCGCCGGGCAAAGCACCTGCGCGGCATCGGAGCCGGTGACGAGAAAGAACCGGCAATCTTCGGGCAGCAGCTGCACCACCTTGGCCATGGCCTGTTTGGCGGCAAGAATCTTGCCCCCTTCCATCGAGCCCGACACATCGCACAGAATGCCGAAGAGCCTTTGCCCGCCGGCCGCGGCACTCGCCACCTCCGTGCCCTCGCCGGCCGTAACGGTCATGATCGCGTGCACTTCGCCCGTGCCCGCGGGCAGAAACTCGTTCTGGAATGTCTCAACCTTGAAGCTTCCCGCCATGCGTCTACCGCTCCTTCTCTCTGCTTATTCTCTGCTTGCTTTATCCCTGCGGTCCGGTGCCTTCGTGCGGTCCGGTCCGCAGCATCGCCACGGTAATGTTGTCCTGCCCGCCGCGTTCGAGCGCAAATGCAACCAGCGCCCGCCCAGTGCTCAACACATCCTCGGCTTGGTTGGCCGTGCGCCGCACAAGATCGCCCAGGTCCTTTGCGGCAGGCACGTAATTCCAAAGCCCGTCCGTACACAGCAACAACGTTCCATTGCCGGGCAGTGTGTACGTGATGACATCGGGCTCCGCATTGTCCGCATCGGCGCCGATCCATCGCGTAATCGCATGCGCCTTGGGCGAGCGGGCTGCCTCCTCCGCCGTCATCCTGCCCGCGGTCACCACCTCGTTCTGCCAGGAGTGATCCTGCGTAAGCTGCCGTGTTTCGTCCTCCCCGATCCAGTACGCCCGGCTGTCGCCGATCCACGCGATGGTTGCGCTTCTGCCCAGCACCAGCGCGGCCACTACGGTCGTTGAAGGCGCCTGCTCGACCTTTGCATCCAGCCTGCGCGAGGCGGACGTGCGCCGGGTCTCGAGGTTCGTCCTTGCTGCAAGCCGGGTGCAGCCGGCCGCGATGGCCGCGCGCATCAGCGCGTGTGCGTCGGCTACAGGCCCGGCGCTCAAGGCTTCCGCAAGCACCTGCAACACACCTTCGGTCACTGCCTCCGAGGCGATCTCGGATGAGCGCGTCGCCGAAACGCCATCGCACACCACAAGCGCGTACCCTGCCGGCGCGCTCCCGGACGAAGCCGCAAACACACCCATGCGGTCCTCGTTGCGGTCGTGCCGCAAGCCGCGATCGCTCACCCCGGCGAGCCGCGGCGCGGGCGCCTGTTCCATGTGGTCCGTAGGCAGAGCGGCGCGCGACCTGCGTCCACACCGCAGGCAGAAGCCATCCTCGTCAATCTCCTCAGCCGGAGCACCGCAGGCACACTTCTCCGACGGGCTGGGCGCAGCGGAAAGCTCGGCACCACACTCCTCGCAGAATCGATTGCCGGCCTCGGCCGATACGTCAACAGCACACGCGGGGCACTGCATAACACTCCTTGCAAATTTGTTGTCATTCCCGCAGGGAATCTGCTTTTGCTCTTGCTTCCGCTCTAAACCAGTGACCGCGGTCGCACCTGATTCGCCTGATCCACCAGCCGTACTCGCTCCTCCGGCGCGACATACCGGGCCATCTCGCGCAACGTCTGCTCGAGCGCCAGCCGCATACGATCCTCCTCCACCGGCGCCCCGCAGATCTTCGCTGCCGGCGTCGCCACCACCGCGCGCGAGGCCATCTGCTCCACCGTCGCAAGCAGCACCTGGCTGGTCAGCGTCGCCTTGTTCAGGCCGGTCAGTGTCAGCTCGTCCGAGATCGAGGAAGCGGCCGTAAGATCCTCGAGCCGCGGCGCGACCTGATCGCTGCGCACCAGCATGCGCGCGGCCTGCACCCGCGAACGCAGCCACAGCGCCGAGGACGACGGCACCACCTTGAGCGCCGCCACCGCAGCCGCGCGATCGTGGCCACGCTCCAGGCAGCGCGCCAGCCCGAAGACAGCCGAAACAAATCCCGGGTCGGTGCGTACGATCAGCTCATACATCTTGATGGCCACCGGCAGATCGCCGGCCAGTTCGGCGGCCAGGCCGAGCGCAAGCTTGGGCGTAATCTCGCCGGGCAGGTCGAAGTACACCTGGTCGAACAGCTTGCGGGCTTCGGCCGGCTTATCCGTGGCCAGCCGCGCCCGCGCCTGCAGCCAGAGCACGCGCCAGTCCCATGGGTCTTCCTCGCCCAGCTTGCGCAGCATCTCCTCGGCTTCGGCGTATTCGCCCGCGTCGGTCAGGCTGCCCGCAAGCCGCAGCTTCGCCTCGCGCGACTTCTTGAACTGCTCGGTCGCCAGCCGCAGCGCGGCCACACGCCTGGCGGGCTCAGCAAGGGCGATAGCGCTCGAGACGGCCTGCGCCCCCACGTCGGTGGTATCGAGCGCGGGTAGCGGCAGGTGCTCGGGGTCGGGCGTCACCGGCTGCATTTCGTCGCCCGCGTCGAGCGCCAGCTGGTCGGTGCCGAAGAAGAGGCTTGTGCCTGGCCGCGGCTTGCCCGTCTCCACCGCAACCACCTCGCGCAACACGCCCAGCGCCTGCTCGGCCATCTCATCGGCGTCTTCAAAGCGATCGTCGGCCGCCTGCGCGGTGGCCTTCAAAAGCAGCCGGTACATCGATTCCTGCGAGCGAAAACGCGGCTCCTCCTGCGCGTTCGGCAGCGTGTAGCGATGGTCCTTGCTGAAGCCTGGAATGTCCGTCAGCAACACGGCCAGCGTACGCCCGATCGTGAACAGATCGGAAGCCGGAGTCGGCCCGGCACCGGCCTCGGGCGCGCTGTACCCCACCGTGCCGTAGATATCGCCGCCCGCATCATCCACCCGCCGCACACCGCCCAGATCGATCAGCTTTACGTCGTCGCGCTCGAGCATTACGTTGTCCGGCTTGAAGTCGCAGTAGACCAGCCCCAGGCGATGCAGGTACGCGAACGCCGGCAGGATGCGGTGGATGTACGCGAGCGCCTCCGCAATAGGCAGCGGTCCGCGCTCCTGGCGAATCTGCTTCAGCGTCTTGCCCCCCACATACTCCATCACGATAAAGCCTTCTGTACCGAACTGCACAAAATTGTAGATACCTACAATGTTGGGGTGCTTGACCGCGGCGAGAAACTGCCGCTCCGCCACTGCGGCTGCCGCGGCAGAAGTATCCTGCGTGTTCAGCAGACCCTTCAGCACCACATAGCGCGAAAGCAGACGGTCGAAGCCAAGATAGATCCATCCCAGGCCGCCGAACGCGATGGGCCCGCGCACCTCGTACTGCCCCGCCACAAGGTCGCCGGCCTTCAGGCTCGGCACAAAGCTGTACCGGGTGCCGCACTTGCCGCAGAAGCCTGCCTCACGTTTCAGCGGAGCCTCGCATTTGGCGCAGAAGCGCTTGCGCTCCGGCACCGTGGGGTCAAGCAGGATGGCTTTTTCGGGCTCGATCGAAGGCAGGTCCGGCAGCGTGATCAGCCCGGCGCCAAGCTGCTTACGCGTCGTCCTCGAGCTTGAATGGCTCGTCCGGCGTGAGCCCGTTGCCGACCGGCTTACGGGCGTGGATCCGGTACCCGTGGTCACCGTGCCCGAACGCATCGGCCCGGTGGACGACGCGCTTCGTCCCGAGACTGCCGAGGCCAGCGCGGAAGCCGCCGCCGCACTCTTTACCGCCGCATGTCCGCACACATCGCAGTAGCCGTCCTCGATGGTGCCTGAGCATCCCGGCTGTTTGCAGGCTCCTTCGTTCATCGCCGCTCCTCCCTGGCATCCGTGTCCAGCCGCTTCAACAAAGTCAAACCGCTCAGCTTGCGTTCATAAGCCTCGAGCGCCGCGGCCGCGCGCGCCAAGTCGACAGGCCGTGTGTACAGCAGTGTTTCAGCAGAGGCCGCGAGTGCCGCGAACGCCGCATCTTCGGCCAGCCCATAGGCGCGGGCCTTGGCCTTCAAGGCGTCCAGCCTGCCGCGCAGCTCGCGCCGCGTCTCGAGCGGGAACCTGGCCAGGCGCAGACGCTCCTGCGCGTGCGCGGCACAGGCTTCGGCGCTCTTGTGCCAGTTGCCTATACCGATTGTCAGCGACGCAGGCTGCTCATCACGCCTTTGCTCCAGCCGCTCCAGCCACTCCTGCAGGGTCTTCCACTGCTCCTCCGCGCCGTCGTCCGGCGGCATCTGCCAACCCGCAATCCTGCCCTGGTTGCTCGCAGCCGCCGTCGCTGCCTCCTCGCGCAGGCCACGCACACGCGCGATCAGCGTATGCGCCGCGGCGAACTGGCGCCGCAGCTCAGCCCTCAGCTGCACCCGCCGCACCATCTCGCCAAGCGCAGGCCTTGCCTGCGTGCGCAATCTTTCAAGCGCCGCGAACGGGTCGCCTTCTCCCTGCTTCTTCACCTCGGCCAGCAGAGTCTCAGCAGTCTGCAATTCATGCGCGCCCGAGCTCCCGGCAGGCAGGGTGCGCACCACCGTTTCCGCTGCCTCCAGCTCCACCGCGAGCTCATCCCAACCCCGGCTTACCAGAAGCACCGCATCCCGCGCGGCGGCAAAGGCATCGCCCATACCCTGCAATAAATCTCCGGGCCGCAGACGATGTGTACCCATGGCGCCGCTGAGCAGGGTGCGTTGTGCCAGCGGCAGCGCAGCCACGGGCAGCTCGATCGACTCGCCTTCAAGCAGCGCCTGAATCTCCCTGAGCGTCTGCTCCCGGCCAAACATGGGGCGCACATCCCTGCGCAGGGCAGCCGCGCGCGCCAGCACATCCTTGAGCAGCCCGAAATGCTGGAAGATGGTTTCGGCAGAGGCAAGCGCGGGCAGCACACGGGCCGCCGTCTCCCCAACAAGCTGCAGCTTGGGCACCCCGCCAAAGCCGGTCAGCAGCTGGTACGTTGCGTCGGCCTGCAGCTCCAGCAGGTTGTCCGCAACCGTCGCCAGCTGTGCATTCCAGCCGGCAAGCGCGCGATCGATTTCGTCGAACGTCATCCGAAAACCTACCCGCGATGGACGCGGCCAGCATCATTCTACCAAGCTCCGCGTAGCCGTGAATCTAGTTGCCATTCCCGAAAGAAATCTGCTTCTCGCCCCGTCCCAGCGACAAAGCCTAGCGCGCGTAGCGTACCTGATGCCACTCCCACGCCGAGGCTAGAATGCTTTCTATCTCCGATGTTTCCGGCGTCCAGCCCAGTTCTTCGCGCGCCCGTTCCGCGCTTGCCACCAGACGTGCCGGATCGCCCGGCCGGCGTGCCCGCACCTCCACTGGAATCGCGTGCCCCGTCACCCGCCGCGCCGCCTCGATCACTTCCTTGACCGAGAAGCCCGTGCCGTTGCCCAGATTGCAGATCAGCCGCTCCTGCGTACGCAGCGCGCCAAGCGCAAGAATGTGCGCCCGCGCCAGGTCCACCACGTGGATGTAATCGCGAATGCAGGTGCCGTCCGGTGTGTCGTAATCGTCGCCGAAGATCAGAATCTTTTCCCGCCGGCCCAGCGCGACATCCAGAATCAACGGCACAATGTGTGTTTCCGGCTCATGCGCTTCGCCCCGCCCGGCCAGCGCGCCCGCGACGTTGAAGTAACGCAGCGTGGCATAACGCAAGCCGTGGATGCGCCCGAACCAGCCCAGCATCGACTCCACCAGAAGCTTCGATTCGCCATACGCATTGGTCGGCGCCATGCGCGCGCTCTCGACGATCGGCACCTCTTCCGGCTCGCCATACACCGCGGCCGTCGAGCTGAACACCAGCCTGTTCGTACCCGCCGCATGCATCGCCTCCAGCAGCGAGAGCGTCGAAGCCGTGTTGTTGCGGAAATATAGTTCCGGCTTCTGCATCGATTCGCCCGCTTCGATCAGCGCCGCGAAATGCATCACGCCCTCCGGCTTCAGATCCCGCAGCAGCTTTTCCATGCGCGGCCCATCGGCTATGTCCATCTGGACAAACTCCGCACCGGCCGGCACCTCGCCGGCACGGCTGTGGCACAGGTTGTCGACGATCGTCACCTCGTGCCCGTCCTGCAGCAGCATCTGCGCCACCGTGCCACCGATATAGCCTGCGCCGCCCGTCACCAGAACCTTCACACACCCCTCCGCAAAGCAAGCAGCCGCACCCCAGACAACCGATTGTAGCCTGCCCTTTTCATTGTGATTCCCCATGGGAACCTGCTATTGCCTGCGCAGGCATCGGAAGGTTCCCTTCACCGCGCGCCGCCCCCATCAACACCAGCGAGCGCTGCGCAAACGGTGCGTACACCAGAAGCGTCGTACAAGCCAGCGCCAGCCCGTAAGACATATGGTGCAGCAACAGAAACGGCGCCAGCGCCCAAAACACATCCGCCACGACCAGCAGCGGCCACAGCTTCAGCACCTTGCCCGCCATGCCCGGCGCGCGAAACAATGTGCCGCAGAGTAGAAACGTCCGCACCGGGATCAGCATGGCCGCGGTCGCCACCAGTCCGGCAAACACCTCCACCGACCAGGCCAGCGGCGAGAGCAGTTCGTTGATCTCCGCCAGGTTGGCCAACGCGCCGACATAGAAGCCCAGGTACATCGCCTGCAGCAGCAGGAACAATGTCCGCACCACCCGGTGTGAACTCCGCGGCAAATCCTGCGGGGAAGCCAGCAGCCGGAATCCCTGCGCCATCTGCGGCGCGGCGGCCACCGGAGGCAAAGGCCCGGCGGCGACTTCGGCCGCCACAACCGCGGGCGCGGTCTCTATCCGCTCCACCGGAGCCACAAACCGGTACCCGCGCCGCGCCAGCGTTTCCACAAATCGCGGGTTGCCGGCCTTGTCGCCTAGCGCGTCGCGCAGCCGGTTTACGGCCGAGTTCACCCCATGCTCGTAATCCACAAACGTGCCTTCGGGCCAAAGCTCGCGGCAGATTTCTTCCCGCGTCAGCATCTCGCCCGGCCGCTCCAGCAGCATCCACAGCACCTGGAAAGGCTGCGCATGCAGCTTTACTCGCAGACCCTGGCGGCGCAGTTCGCCCGTCGCCGAGTCAGCCTCGAAAACACCAAAGCGATAGCGCCGGGCTGGGAGCAGGTCTGCCATCTCCCATCCAGTGTACCTCCAACTGCGTCTTGAACAACTAAGCCTAAGCCGCCGTGAATGTGCAACTTGCACCGTGAGGAACAAGCGCGGCCGCGTGAGCTTGCTTGCATTGCCTTCGCGGGCCGCCGTTAGGCACGATGCAATCCATGAACACTCGCCGCCCTCACCTCTGCCTGGTATTTCTGGCTTTGCTTGTAACGCCCAGCATCCTTTACGGCGAGCCCGTCCCGCCCGCCGCTCAAGCCGCCTTCGATGCCTACACCCAGACCATCGAAGCCCGCCTTGCCCGGCAGCATCGCTCACCCTCCATCTTTCTCCATGCCGGGCCGGGCCCCCTGGGCGCGAGTCCGGCGCTCGAGCAACTCTCGCCGCCGGCATCCGCTCAGCCCGCCGGCGCCCTGCTGCATCACTGGCGCGCCACCGCCTTTCTTCCCGGCGCCACCGCTCCTGCGTTCGAGCAGCTACTCCGCCGCTTCGATGCCTACCCGCGCGTCTTTGCCCCGCAGGTGCTGGAGGCACACAGTACCGCCCGCGACCCCGACCACCTCACCGCCTTCCTGCGCGTCCGCCAGCACCACGTCCTCACCGTCGTGCTTGACGCCACCTACGACGTCAGCTTCAGCCGGCTCGATCCGCGGCACGGCACCAGCATCTCGCGCAGCCTGCAGATCGCCGAAATCGACGCCGCCGGCACCCCGGCCGAGCACCCCCTGAGCCCCGCGCAGGAGCACGGCTTCCTCTGGCGGCAAAACACCTACTGGAGCTACGCCGAGCAGGACGGCGGCCTCGTTCTCCAGGTCGAGTCCGTCTCGCTCACCCGCGCCATCCCGGCCGGCCTCGGCTGGGCCGCCCGGCCGTTCGTCGAAAGCATCCCGCGCGAGTCGCTCGAGTTCACCCTGCGCTCTGCCGCTGTCGCGCTCCACCAACCCACACCGAAAGGAAATCTATGAACCCCACCGCAGAACCCGTTCAAGCCTTCATCACCGCGCCGCGCGTCAACCAGTCCCTTTCGGCCACGCTCGAGCAGCATGCCCTCACCTGGCTGGTGGCACGCCTGCCCCGCTTCGTCACCCCGGACCACCTCACCGTGTTTGGGCTCGTCGCGCAGTTCGGCGTCGGCCTCAGCTATGCGCTCGCCCGTTTCCATCGCCAGGCGCTGCTGCCGGCCATGCTCTGCCTCATGCTCAACTGGTTCGGCGACAGCCTAGACGGCACGCTCGCCCGCTTTCGCCACCAGTCCCGCCCGCGTTACGGCTTCTACGTCGACCATATGGTCGATCTGCTCGGCGCCATTGCCATGATGTGCGGGCTCGGCTGCTCCGGCCTGGTCCACTGGCCGGTCGCCATTGCCATGCTGGTCGCGTTCATGCTGCTTGCGGCTGAAAGCTACCTGGCCACCTACACACTGGGTCGCTTCCACCTGTCGCACGGTCCGTTCGGCCCCACGGAGATCCGGCTGCTGCTAATCGCCGGCAACCTCGCCCTGCTGCGTAGCCCTTTCTGCACCGTCTTCCACCATCGCCTGCTGCTGTTCGATCTCGGCGGCACCATCGCGTCGGTCTGCATGTTCGCCACCGCCCTGCTCGTCACCGCACAACATACCGCACAACTGTATCGCCAGGAGCCCACCCGATGAACCCCTTGCTCCGCTGGTGCAGGTTCAACTTCGTCGGCATCCTTGGCATGGCCGTGCAACTCGCAGCGCTCGCCCTCTTCAACCGGCTTCTGCGCGGGCATTACCTCGTGGCGACGGCCGGCGCGCTCGAACTCACCCTGCTGCACAACTTCCTCTGGCATTGGCACTACACCTGGCGTGACCGCCGCGACCAAGCTTCCTGGCCACGTCCGCTCTTGCGCTTTCATCTCTTGAACGGTGTCGTCTCGCTGCTTGGCAACCTGGTGCTCATGCACGCCCTGGTACATGGTAGACATATGCCGGTGCTGCTAGCCAACATCGTCGCCATCGCCTGTTGCTCGCTCGTCAACTTCGCCCTCAGCCACCGCTGGGCCTTCGCCGAGCCGGTGCGGGTGCCGATAAACTCCCTTCCATGAGCCCATATGCAGGCCCGCTCCAGCCGTGCCACGGGAGGAACCTTTTTCGGTACACGATATCCACCTGTTTCTCCATCGATTCGCCCCTTGGGCCTTGATTGCGGCACCGCCGCGTCGCATACTCCGAAGTAACAGTCTTGTCCACGATCGCACCCCAAAACGACGTTGCCCCCACACTGACCGTGACCCGATACAGCCGCCAGGACGTCCTTCGCATCCTCCACCTGCAGCCCCGGCAACTGACCGCCTGGGAGCGCGAAGGTCTCATCCCTGCCATCACAATCGGCCAGCACTATACCTTCGAGCATCTTTCGCGCCTGCGGGCTCTGCGCGAAATGCGCTCCAAACGCATCTCCGCGCGCAGCATCCGCGCCCAGGTGGAAGCCATCGAGCGCGTCGCCGGCATGCGCAGCGCGCTTTCTGAAACCAGCGCCGTCCGCCACGGCGCGCGCCTTTCCTTCCGCCACGGCGGCGCCCTCGTCGACGCCATTACCCAGCAGCTCCACTTCGACTTCGCCACCAGCGACGGCCGCAGGCTCAAGATCGTCTGCACCGGCCCCCCGCACGGCACGGCTCTCGCCCAGCCCGACGCCGAAGAAGCCGCCGCGCTGCAGAACATGTTCATCCGCGCCGTGCAGCTGGAAGAAGCGCCCTCCACGCTCGACGACGCGGTCCGCCTGTATGAGGCCATCCTGCTGCGCAAGCAGGACCACGCACCGGCCTGCATCAATCTGGGCACCATCTTTTACAACCGCCGCGACTTTACCCGCGCGGAACAGATGTACCGCCGCGCCACCGAGGCCGATCCCACCTACGCGCTGGCTTTCTTCGATCTCGGCAACGTGCTCGATGAAATGCAGCGGCTCAACGACGCCATCGCCGCCTATCGCCAGGCCATCCAGATCGTGCCCGCCTATGCAGACGCCCACTACAATCTGGCCCTCGCCTACGAGCGCCAGGGCGAACGCCGACGCGCGCTGCGCCACTGGATGACCTACGTGCGGCTCGACCCCGTGGGCCCCTGGGCCGCCCACGCCCTCGCGCAATCGCGCAAGATTCTCGCCATGGAAAAACTCACCATCGTCAGCCGCAGCGGCCGTCGCGCCCGCGCCTAGTTCAACTTACAGCCAGATTTTTCGCCCGCCAAGGTCCATTAGCCCAGTGTAGTTTCGTCCCCAGCACGGCACCTGCCTCGTTTCCATAGTAAAACCTTGGTCTGCCTACGCTTCCTTCGCCACCGTTTACACTGTAGTCAAGCCTCTTGCCAGCATGACCTCCAAACCGATCACAACCGGCGAAGCCGCCTCTCCCGGGCGCGCGCCCCTGCCTTTTCTCGGCCTGGCCTGCGCCGTCGGCGTGTCCTCCATCTATTTCAACCAGCCGCTGCTGCTCGAGATGGCCCGCACCTTCCACTCGCGCCCGGAGCATATCGGCTTCGTCGCGGTTGCCACCCAGGTCGGCTACGCGCTCGGTCTGCTCAGCTTTGTCCCCCTGGGCGATGTGCTCGAGCGCCGCGCCCTCATGATGCGGCTCTACGGCGCTGTCTCGGTCGCCCTCATCCTGGTCGCCGTGGCTCCTTCGCTGCTTTGGCTTATTGGGGCCAGCGTCCTGGTCGGCCTGTTCGCCAGCGTCACCCACATCGTCCTGCCCCTTGCGCCCGACCTCGTCGACGACCGCCAACGGGGGCGCGCCATCGGCATCGTCATGACCGGCCTGCTCGTCGGCGTGCTGCTCGCCCGCACCTTTTCGGGCTGGGTCAGCAAGATCCACGGCTGGCGCTGGGTCTTCGTCGCGGCCGCCGTCATCAACCTGGCGTTCGTGCCTCTGCTCTGGCGCAAGATGCCCCGCCTGCCGCCCGCGCAAAGACTGCGCTACGGCCAGGCCATGCGTTCGCTCTGGACGCTCTTCCGCACCGAACCCCTGCTGCGCGAAGCTTCGCTCGTCGGCGCCCTGGTTTTCGCCTCCTTCAGCTGCTTTTGGACCACGCTCGCCTTCCTGCTCGAGACCCACTACGGCCTCGGGCCAGGCGTGGCCGGCACGTTCGGCGTCGTTGGCGCGGCCGGCGCCATGGTTGCCACCGTCGCCGGCCGCCTGGCCGATCGCCACGGCACCCGCTGGGTTACCACCTTCGGCATCACCATCTTTACCGTCTCTTACGCGCTGCTCTGGCTGGTCGTCTGGGCCCGCATCTCGACGTTCTGGCATGTGGCCGGCCTGGTCTTCGGGGTGGTCACGCTCGATATCGGCGCGCAAATGTGCCAGGTTGCGAACCAGACCCGCATCTTCGGCCTCGTCGCCTCGGCGCGTTCCCGCCTCAACACGGTCTATATGGTGGTGTACTTTGGCGGCGCCGCCTTCGGCTCCTGGCTTTCGAGCCTCGCCTGGGGCCGTTGGGGTTGGAACGGCGTGTGCCTGCTCGCACTCGGCTTTATGACCCTCGCCGCGCTACGCCACATCACCGGCGTCCGCGTAGCAGCCGCACAAAGCCAAAGCGAGCCCGAAACCCAGGAAACCTACCTGGAAGCCTAGGCGACTCTTCTGTTGATGATTTGCCCTTTGTTGTCATTCCGAAGGAAATCTGCGGTTGCCTTTGCCCGAATCACTTGGTAGGCGAGGCAGGGATCGAACCTGCAACCCCGAGCTTAGAAGGCTCGTGCTCTATCCACTTGAGCTACTCGCCCCTACCTGAACCCATTGTATCCCTACGCCGCGGCAAACTCGCGCCCGCGCAGCACCGTCACCACCGCTTCAAGCGCCTGGCCCCAATGCTCATAAGCATGCGCCGCATCGGTCCCTAGTCCCTTTACATACAGGCTTACTGCGAATCCCTCCGCCGGCCCGGCCAGGTCGATCAACGCCGGCCGCAGCACGCACTCTACAGCCGCATAGGGCAGATCCATCGGCTCCAGCAGACGTGCCAGACGCATCACGCGCTGCTCGCAGGCATGGAAGGCCACAAACACTGCCCGCTCCCGCCACACCAGGTCCACATAGCTCGCAAACCCATACGGCGCTTCCGCCGCCTGCAATTCCAGGTCGTCCTGCACAGCGGCAAGCTCATCCGCCTCCATCGCCCACGCATCGCACTTGGCCGTAAACACCGGCGAGCGCGCCGCATTCAGCGCCCGCAAGGCCTGCATCAGCGCAGGATGCAGTTCCGCTTCCGCGATCCGGTCCAGGTCGTAAGGATTTTCGCGCAGGTCTATGAACTGGCAGGGCTCTGCAGACTGGCCGCGCTCCGGGTCGTCCGCCGAGCTCCACGGCACCACCAGCACCGGGTCGTCCGCCCCACACTCCGCCGACCACTCTCGAAACATTCCTCGATTATCGCAGCAGCCAAAGAGCCCTCGCCGCTTTCTTGTTGTCATGCCCGCAGGGAATCTCCTGTTGCCTGTCTGAGAACCAGCATCAGACCGACCCCGGCCTGGCTGCTAGCCACAGCTGTCGATAAACTGTAGCAACGTCGATTCCGCCCAATAGCCATCATCCCCATCGGCCGCCACCGCCTTTGCCAGAAACGCGCAATGCCCGCCGTGCTCGGGCTCAATCAGCGTGATCGCCGGGTTCGCCAGCAGCAGCGCCCGGCTGGCCTCGGTAATGCGCACAAACGGGTCGTCGAGCGCATGCAGAATCAGCGTAGGCACCGTGATCCGGTCTACCACCCGCGCCGCCGCCGCACGGTAGTAGTAGTCGTCCGCCCCCTGGAACCCCGCGTACAACGCCGTAACCCGCTCGTCGAACTCCCGCAGCGAGTGGATGCCATCCGCCTTTGCCGGGTCGAACACACGCGGAAACAGCCTCGTCTTGCGCCGGAACCGCTTCAGCAGATCGCGCAGAAACTTGCGCTCGTACACCCGGTTCACCGGCAGATGCAACGCGTCGGCCGAGGCCCCAAGATCAAGCGCCGGCGACACCACCGCCACCGCCTTCAATTCCTTCGGCGGATCGGCTCCGAGCTCTCCAGTCAGCTTCAGCACCAGGTTCCCGCCCATCGAGTAGCCCACCAGCGCCGTGCGCGTAAGCCCAAAGCGCGTCGTCAACGTCCGCAGCACCGACTCCACATCGCCCGACAAGCCCGAGTGATACAGCGTCGGCGAAAGCGCTTCCGTGCCCCCGCAGTTGCGCATGTTCATCCGCACCACGTTCCAGCCCGCGCGCCACATCTTGTTCGCATTCCCCACCACATACTGCGACCTCGACGAGCCTTCCAACCCATGCAGAATGATCGCCGTCATGCGCTCCGCGCGCACCACCTCCGGCTGCCAGTGGCAGTGGCAAAGCACCTGGCTCGCAATCTGGTTGTGCGTCGCCGGCGACACCTCCACCAGCTCAGACGTGTACGGAGGCAGCCCGTCCGGCCGCCGCAGATAGTTGCCCACAATCGTCTGCACATGCCCGTTGCGCAGCCACGGACGGGGCTCAAACGGCTGCGGATTGAAGCCCTTGATCATGAGTTGCCGCCTGCCAGGCGCACTGCCCTCTCCAGAAACGCGGCGGCATTCAGTGCCCCCGTAGGCGCGTCTTCATGCTTGAAGTGCACATACACATCGCGATCCCCGGTCAGCGGCACAATGCGCGCCGTCAGCGCATCCAACTCGGCTTCGCTGTACCCACCACCCTGCCGCAGACGAAAGCAGGTGTGCCCCACCGCCGTATGCAGCTCCGGAGTCGTCAGGTCGTCGGTTTCCGCGATGCAAAACGCCGCGCCGGCCGTGCGCAAGGCATTCTCGGTCTCCTCGCAAAACCACGATGCATGCCGAAACTCAAACGCCATGCGCGGCGCACCCTTGCCCCGCAGCCGCTCCAGCGCCAGAAACTCGCGCAGCAGCGACAGGTTCGCCTTCAGGTTGGGCGGCAGCTGATACAGCACCAGCCCCAGTTTGCCCGCCTTCTCCACCGGTTGCAATGCGTCATAGAAATCCGCCACATGCTGCTCGCACGCGCGCAACCGGCTGAAGTGCGTAATCCGCTGCGGAGCCTTGAACGAGAAGCGGAACCCTTCACCCTGCGGCCCCGCCACCTGCGCCAGCCAGCCTGCCATTTGCTGCGGGGTCGGCAGCTTGCGGAAGGTATAGTTCACCTCGCACGTGGTCAAACGCGAGGCGTAGTAAGTCAGAAAGTCCTTCGCACGCACACCCGCCGGATAAAAACCAGGCTTCCACGACGTGTAAGCCCACCCGGAAGTACCGGCAAACAAACGCGCCGGTGCCGCTGGAGCTTCGAGCGAGATAGCAGATGCAAACTTTTTAGAAAGAGTACGCGCCAAGAGGAAAGGAGGTGATTGGGGCGGCTAGTGGGTTTCGAACCCACGACATCCGCTGCCACAGAGCGGCGTTCTGCCACTGAACTATAGCCGCCGTATCCTCCGTAGTATAGCGCATCCGAGCGAAACTCCGCATCCTACTCGAAAGAGACCCCTGGAATCCATGCCCATCACCGCCAAACCGGAAATCCTCCGTCCCCGCTCCAAGGCCGCGGACAAGCTCTTCGACGACCGGCATCTAGACCTGCTCTCACACCTGCTCGACGACTTTATCCGTATTCCCGGCACTCCCATCCGCTTCGGCCTCGACGGCATCGTCGGCTTTATCCCCGGCATCGGCGGCCTCGCCTCGACCATCATCATCGTCGCCGCCTGGTCCCGCGGCGTGCCCAACATCGTCGTCGCCCGCATGGTCCTCAACGTCGCCATCGAGACCGCCGCGGGCTCGCTTCCCATCGTCGGCAACCTGTTCGACATAGGCTGGCGCGCCAACCGCCGCAACTACGCCCTGCTCACCCGTGCCACCGGCCTGCCTCAGAAGCGCGATGTAAGCAGCTGGCTCTTCATCGCCGGCATGTGCCTTGTCCTGGCCGCGTTGCTGCTCATTCCACTCCTGCTCGGAGCCTGGCTGCTCGTCCACCTGACCGCCATGCTCAAAACGCACCCATAAGCAACGCCGGTACGCTAAACTAAATAGAGTCGGGGCGTAGCGCAGTCTGGTAGCGCATCTGGTTTGGGACCAGAGGGTCGGGGGTTCGAATCCCTCCGCCCCGACCAAATGTTCGTAGCGCGTTTCGCGTCAGGGGCTTAAATCCGCTTGCCTCAACGAATCAATTCGTAGCACGACATGCTTGGACAAGCCGACAGCTTAGAGTTCATCTGCTGACAGCTCCCGAATCATAGCTTTTAGCGCTGAAGCCCGCTTATTCCCAAGCTATCGCGCAAACACCAGCGCCCCGTCATTCACCTTGCCATACCGCAGCGTCATGATGTCCTTCGGGTAGTTCTGCTGCAGCGTCCACGGCCTCTTCAGTCCCTGTTTCGGCAGGCTCTCCAACTCACGCTGCACGTAGCCCGAACTCAACGCCATCAGCGGTTGTTCCCCGATGTCATCTGTCGCCTTGGGCACGGCGCTGCGATACTTGTGGCTATCCATATAATTGATCAGCCGGCAGAAATACAAGCTCGTCAGCTCGGCCTTCAACGTCCACGAGGCGTTTGTATATCCAATTGTGATCGCGAAATTAGGCACACCGCTGAACATCGTACCCTTGTAGTTGAAAGTTTTGTTCAGCTGCACCTTCTCATCATCCACAAACATCTGCACGCCACTCACCAGCTGCATCTTGAGCCCGGTCGCGGTCACAATCACATCTGCCGGCAATTCCTTGCCCGACTGCAGCTTGATGCCATGCTCCGTGAAGCGCTCGATCTTGTCCGTCACAATGCTTGCAGATCCCTGGCGGATTGAAGCAAATAAATCCCCATCCGGCACCAGGCACATGCGCTGATCCCACGGCTTGTAGCTCGGAGTAAAGTGCGTCCCGACATCATATTCCGGGCCGAGATACGCCTTGGCCCCACCAATGATCGCCGCCGCAACCTTTTCCGGCTTCGTCCGCGACAGCTTGTAGAAATACATTCCCATCAGAATGTTCTTCCACCGTGCCACACGAGAAGCCCACTTGGCCGACATAAAGCGGCGCAGCTTCTTCACCATCGGGTCCACGTCCGGCCGGGCCACAATGTAGGTCGGCGAGCGCTGCAGCATCGTCACATGCGCGGCCGTCTTCGCCATCGAAGGCACCAGCGTTACTGCCGTCGCACCACTCCCGATGATCACGACCTGCTTGCCGCTGTAGTCCAGGTTCTCCGGCCATAGTTGCGGATGCACGATCGTGCCCGCAAAGCTCTCCGAACCCGGAAACTCCGGCGTGTGGCCCTTGTCGTAGTTGTAGTAGCCCGTGCACATAAACAGATACGAGCAGGTATAAGTCGCCGGCTCCTTCTCCGGGCCCACCTGCATCGTCACCGTCCACTGCGCGTCCGCCGAGGACCAGCGCACCTCCAGCACCCGATGCCGATACCGGATGAATCGGTCGATCCCATACTCCGCCGCTGTCTCTTTCAGGTAGCTCAGGATGGACGCTCCCGACGCAATCACCTTATCTTCCGTCCATGGCCGAAACGAAAAGCCCATCGTATGCATATCCGAATCTGAACGAATGCCCGGATACTTGAACAGGTCCCAGGTCCCGCCCAGCGCCTCGCGCCCTTCCACAATCAGGAAACTCTTCTTCGGGCAATGCACCTGCAACTGCCGCGCCGCGCCTATGCCCGAGAGCCCCGCACCCACAATCAATACATCCACATGTTCTGTCATTGGAATCATCTTTCCAGTCGGCCTGAAACGTCTGTGGTCAGCCGACAAAGCGGGAGTAAAGACTCATTGGTTGGACGGCCCGGAGTGCAAGCAGGACTCTCCGCTGGCCTAACGTACTTCCTGCAGGGCGCGATAAATGGCAAGGAAACTGGCAGCCGCACCAAACACCGCCCCATAGAACGTCTTGAACATCAGCTCCGTGTGCAGGCTCACGCTGCTTCCAAAGGTCTTCGGCAGCAGCAACGCGTTCAGACCCGTCAGCACCAGCGTGAACAGAACCGCCACGCCCAGCGACCGCAAGTAAACATTCCCGCCGGTCTTGTTCTCCATGCCCGAAACCGGCAGCGTCCCCGCCTTGCGCCGGCTGCGCGCAATCAACGAGGGCACCAGGTAGCTCAGAAACGTCACGATTAGGGTTTCGCCAATCGAATCCTGAAACATGCCGCCCTGCCCCGCCATCGCCACCATCGGATGCTTGTGAAAGATAAGCCACGCGGGCCCATAATTCAGCAGCGCGTTCACCACGAAGCTGCTCGTAGTTTCTACCGTGATGTATTTCCGGGCTTCCGCTCGCATCGCCATCCATCTCCGGCTGCCTCGCCATGACGCAAGGCAGCCGGCCTGTTCGTTATGCAACTTTAGAACGCTAGTTCCAAACCAAAGCTGATCTGCCGCGGAGGAGCCGCCGTCTTGAATGCCAGCGTGTTCGATACTGCAGACGCGCCGACCGGCCGATAACCCTTGAAGTTATAGGGCCCGTTCAGAAGGTCGATGTTGCCTTCGGCCGTACTCTGGATTGCCGAAGTTGTCACATTGTTGGCATTCATAGTAACCGTGGGGTTAGTGGCGATATTCTGTACGCTCGTAAAGTTAGTACGGTTCAGGAGGTTGGATGACTGGGCGATCAGGTCGATGCGTAGCGGAGAGTCTTTCTTCAGCACAATACCGCGCGAAATGCGCATGTCAAAAGTTCCATAGCCAGGACCAATTCCCAGATTGCGGCCCTCGTGGAACGGACGCGCCTCGCTGATGTGCGATGAGTTCCCGTTTTGAGCGGGAGTTGTCAGCGTTGCCGGAGTACCGTTAGACGCGGTACCTCCGATTCCAGGAAACAGCAAGGTAAACGGCACGCCGTCCCGAACCTGCACGATGGGCGCGATAACAAAATCCGAATACAGGTTCCGGACAAAGCTGTCGCCGCCGTGGTGCGAGGGGCTGGTGTAGACGGCACTCGAAACAAAGCTGTTCTTGATGTTGAAGTCAGAGATCGCGCGGTCAAGATTTAGCAGGCCAGGACGAAATGGCGTACTTTGCGAGCTGTAGTCGCTGACGTTGTCGATAGCCTTGCTCCAGGTGTAGTTCGCCTGGAACTGCAATCCATGACCGTACTTCTTGGTCAGCGAAGCCGTTAAGCCGTTGTAGGTGGAGTGACCCGCGGAGGTAGTTTCGTTGTTCTGAACGATTGTGTTGTTCGGCTCACCCTGGGTCGTGCCTGGCCGCGGTCCGTAGTACGGGCCAATAAACGGATCCACACCTCCAGTTTGCACAAAGTTCGCCTCCTGGATCTGCTGGATGTGAACCCCGGCGTAATAGATGTAGCCCAGTTCAAACGAGAGGTTTGGAGCCAACTGCTGGTCGACGCTTGCGCTACCCTGGATGGAATACTGCTGTTTGAAATTTGGGTCGACCGAAAAGAAGGCACCGCCCAGCTTTGTTGGACCCGTGGGAATCACATTGATGCCAACCGTGGCAAGTTGCGCCGGCGTGACAGCGGGATTCGGGTTAGCCGCGGTCGCCATGCTCTTCTCGATGGCAAGCGCACCTTCAAGCTGCGGGGCGGAATCGGCGGCCGTGCGCACGGTTGCAAAGATGTGATTAGCCGTTCCATCTAGAACCGTCGAGGTAAAGGGAACGATGAAGAGCACAGGGGCTGTGAACAGGCCGCCTCCAGCCCGCACAACCGTTTTGCCGTCTCCGAAAGCGTCATAGGCAAGACCCACGCGTGGCGAACCAAAGAACGTCGTCGAGTAGTTGTTCGGCGTCGGGTCGAAATCAAAACGACCGCCATAATTAAGCGTGAGCTTCTTCGTCGCCTTCCAGGAATCCTGCAGGTAGACTCCAAGAGGCTTTTCCGTTGCCTGGTAGCTCCCATTCCCTGCGCCCTGCTCCAGGACAATCGGCAAGCCCACACCATAGAGTTGTGCACCACTCAAGTTGGTCGAAGTTGGACCTGTGGTGGGGTAACCGAATGCGGTGTTGAATGCCTGAAGGCCTAACTGCCCTGCGGAAGGCGCTGAGGTGGGACCTGCGAGAAGTTGGTAGATGCTCACCGTACCATCTTGAAACTGGTAGTCACCACCGAACAGGAAGGCCTGGAAAATATTGAACTGCACGGGACGGAATGATCCGCCGACCTTGATGTTGTGATTCCCTTTGGTGAGGGAAAGATCGTCATCGAACTGATACTGATTCTGAGCTTGGTTATAAGGAAAATCGAAGATCGTTCCAACCGGTCCGCCCAGACTGCCGAAGTCGAACTCAGCACCCCCATGCGGCGGCACGTTGGTGGCGGAGTTGTGCGGAACCACCTGTACCCGCACGGTGTTCACCAGGTTGGGACTAAAAATGTGGTTCCAATTTGCGGTAAACGTTTGGTCCCGCAGCCGCTGAACGTAGGACGTGAACCTGGGTGTGCCACCCGCACCGGTTACTTGGTTCTGCTCCTGGGAATAGGCGAGCCGTAACGAGTAGGTGTTCTTCTCACTCCCCGTGTAATCCAGGCGAGCCACAAAATTGTTGTAGCGCCCGTTCTGTCCCGGCGCTGACTGGACTGCGCTTAGCGCGTTGCCATCAAAGGTCCCGCTGTCCGGAGCGACAAGGTTCACGAACTGAGGATTGTTCACAGGCGTAAATGCAGGTCCGAGACCACCGACAACTGCAGTGCCTAGAGCGCCTCCGAATTTAGTGAGCTGCGCAAAGTAGCAGGCCTGCGTCACGGGAATCGGGCAAGTAGTTCCGTTGAACCCGTTCGTCTGCGCGTTCAGGCCCTGCGCTTCCGCCGTTCCCAGGAAGTTTGTCGTTATGTTGTTGTCCAGCTTCTGCCGCTCGTAGGACGAAAAGAAGAACAGCTTATCTTTCTTGAGGAATCCACCGACCGAACCGCCAAAAATCGCGCTCTGCTCAAACGGCCTTTGTCCGGCTGTCGGGCCGAAGCTGTTGAAGTAGTTCACAGCATCGGTGGTCTCGTCGTGGAAGTATCCAAACGCGCTGCCATGAAACTGGTTCGTTCCGCTCTTTGTAACCACATTGATCGCAGAACCCAGCGTAAATCCGAACTCCGCGGCGAACGCGTTGCGATTGACCTGAAACTCCTGCACTGAATCCTGCGGCACATGCGCTTCACGCGGTGCACCCGAACCAGCATCGTTCTGCCCACCGTCGATCGTAAACAGATTGCCACGTCCGTTGCCGCCGCCAAACGATGCTCCCGACGACTGATACCCCGTTCCCACATTGGGGTCCTGCACCGAAGCCGCGTTCGAATCGACCGCACCCGGCAGCGTAAACAGTTGCTGCGCAAAATTCCTTGAGAGGTTCGGCAGGTTCACCTGCTGGCGCTGGTCGATCGTATTCGCCTGCTGGGTCTGCGTCTGGTCGATCAGCAGGGCCGCCGTCGAAACCTCCACCGTCGTGCTCGATCCGCCCACCGTCAGGTGCGCGTCGTACGTCACCGTCTGCCCGACCGTCAGCGTCACATCCTGCGCGGTTAGCTTGTCGAAGCCGGCCGTGCTCACTTCGATCTTGTACGTTCCCGGGTTCAACTGCGGCACCTGGTAAGCGCCGTCCGCGCCGGTCTTTACCGTCCGTACCGTGCCGGTGGCCGGGTTGGTCACGATCACCGTGGCATTGGGAATCGCCGCGCCCTGCGGGTCCAGGACCTGCCCGCGCACCGTGCCCGACGTAAGGCCCGATTGCGCCTTACCCTGCCCCGTCAATCCCAGTCCCGCGACCAGCACCAGCAACAGCCACCGGCCCAGCCCCAGGCCTCGCGCCGCTGCATTCCTGTTGCTTCCATTCCCCGTCAAAGCAGACTTCATCTCGATCATGCGTGTTCCATCCTTATCCAACAGTATCGGCAACCCGGGTGAAAGCATCTTCGGGCGCGCGAAAATCCGTCCTGTCGCTGCGATTCGTGACTCTAGTCCAAACTCGATACTCTAGTCAAGATTAGTTTTTCTAGTCGTCACTAAAATATGGCAGAATCAGTAGGCGCATCTGACAAGGCAACCGCGCACGCCTGAAAGCCGCATGGTCACCACAAAAAAGAAGGCTCCCAAAACCGTTTCCAGCAGCCGCAAGTCCGACAAGCGGCGCGGCGAAATTATGCGTGTCGCCATTGAAACCATCAACGCCAAGAGCTTCGCCCAGGCCACCATGATCGATATCGCCGCCGCCCTCGATCTGCGCGACGCCACCCTCTACCACTACTTCCACGACAAGCGCACCCTGGCCTACGCCTGCCACCGCTACTCGCTTGAGCGCGCCCAGAAGCTGCTTGAAGCCGCCGACCACGCCGAAGGCAAAGGCGCCGACAAGCTCCGCCACTTCGTCCGCACGTTGCTCGTCGATTCCAGCGAGAACGGCGCGCTGCTCTACCTCGGCGACATCTCCTACCTCGATACCGCCCAGCGCCGCGCCATCCGCCAATGGATCGACAGGCTCCGCGCCATCCTGGTCAAGTTCCTCAACGAAGGTATGGCCGACGGCTCCATCGTCCACTGCGAGCCCGAGCTCGTCGTCCAGCTCTTTCTCGGCATGCTCATCTGGCTCGGCAAATGGGTTCCGTCCATTTCCGGCCTCACTCTCGAACGCCTCACCAATGCCATCGAGGCCTTCAGCTTCCAAGGCATGGCCCACTAACCACAGGAGATCCACCATGAAAGTGCTGCAATTCGTCGAACTCGGCAAGCCCCTGCAAGTCGCGGAAATGGAAAAGCCTTCCGCTTCCCCCGGCGGGCTCGTCTTCAAGGTGCTCGCCTGCGGCATCTGCGGCTCCGATCTGCACGCCATCGAGGTGCCCGGCCTGTTGCAGCCCGGCAACGTGCTCGGCCACGAGTACGCCGGCGAGGTCGTTGAGGTCGGCCCCGGCGTTACCGGCTGGGCTATCGGCGACCGCCTCACGGCCGTGCCCGCGCGTCCCTGCGGCACCTGTCCGGAGTGCTCAGCAGGCCTCTACGCCCAGTGCTCGCAAATCATCCCGCAAGGCTTCGACCCGCGCATGCCCGGCGCCTACGCCGAGTACAGCACCTGCATGGCCGGCCTTGCCGTCAAGGTTCCCGACAACATCTCCGACCACGACGCCGCCACCATCGAGCCTCTCGCTGTGGGCCTCAACGCCTGGCGCACGGCCCACGTGGAAAGTGGCGCCAGCGTACTGATCATTGGCGCGGGCGTCATCGGCCTGGCCGTCGCCAAGTGGGCGAAGTTCTTCGGTGTCGGCGATCTCGCCATCAGCGAAATGGTGCCCGCCCGCATGGAACGCGCCCGCACCATCGGCGCCGATTTCGTCATCGACGCGGCCCAGCATGACGACCCGGTGAAGGAGTTTGAGCGGCAAACCGGCCGCAAGCCCACCGTCATCTTCGAGTGCGTCGGCCGCCCCATGATCGCAAAACTCATCGCCATGGCGCCGTCCTACGCGCATCTGGTCCTGGTCGGCACCGGCATGCAGCCGGAAAACTTCACGGTCCTTTCAGCCGCCCTCAAGCGGCTGCGCATGAGCTTTCCCTTCGCCTACGTGCCCGCAGATTTCCACTTTGTCACCCGCATGCTCACCGCCGGCCGGCTCAACGTCGAAGGCCTTGTCACCCAGACCGTCACCCTCGACGAAGCCTCCGCCATGTTCGAGTACCTGCGCAAACCCAACGATTCCGGCAAGGTCCTCATCACCCCCTAAGCCCTTGTTTGTCATCCCGAAGGGATCTGCTTTCGTTCTGCGTACCCTTCCCGCGCCCCCATTCACCACACCTGATGCGATGAGTGGGTCCACCACCGATCTCTCTTCCTCGCAGCCGCTCCGAAAGGTCACCATGCCCGACACCACCGCTCTCCGTCCCCCCCAGCGTTTCGCCCAGGCCCTCAAGCGTCACGGCGTCGAGTACATGTTCGGCCAGTCCAACCCACCCGGCCTTACCCTCGCCGCCAACGACCTCGGCATCCAGCAAATCGGCTACCGGACTGAAAACGCCGGCACCTACATGGCCGACGGCTACGCGCGCGTCACCGGCAAAGTCCCTGTCGTGACCGCACAAAACGGCCCGGCCGCCACGCTTCTCGTACCCGGCCTTGCCGAGTGCCTTTCCGCCTCCATCCCCATCGTCGCGCTCGTGCAGGACGTAGGCCCCAATGCGCTCGACCGCAACGCCTTCCAGGAACTCGACCAGCTCGAGCTCTTCAAAGGGGTCTCCAAGTGGACCCGCCGCGTCACCACCGCCGACCGCATCGAAGACTACGTCGACATGGCTTTTACACTCGCGGCCAGCGGACGCCCCGGTCCCGTCGTCCTGCTCGTCTCGATGGAGCTGCTCGCCCAGCCTGAGGCCAAAGAACCCACCTCCCCCTACACCGCACCCCGCACCGCCGCGCTCGGCACCTACCCGCTCGACCGCACCCGCCCCGCCGACTCCGCTATTGCCGAAGCCGCCAGGCTCCTCGCCTCGGCCAAAGCTCCCATTGTCTACGCCGGCGGCGGCGTTATGGGTTCGGGCGCGCAGGCCGCGCTGCGCCAGCTCCAGCAGCTTGCCCACCTCCCCATCGCCACCAGCACCATGGGCAAGGGCTCGGTCGACGAGACCCATCCGCTCTCGATGGGCATCATCGGCTACTACATGGCCACGCGCGGCATGGCCAAGTTCCTCAAGCCCATGGTCACCGAGGCCGACGTCATCCTGCTCGTCGGCAACCGCACCAACCAGAACGGCACCGACTCCTGGAAGCTCCTGCCGCGTACCGCAAAGTACATCCACATCGACATCGACCCGCTCGAGATCGGCCGCAACTATGAAGCCATGCGCCTGGCTGGCGACGCCCAACTCACCCTCGAAGCCCTCAACGAAGCCATGGCCCAGCAGGACCTCACCCAGCGCCAGGCCGCCCGCCCCGCGCTCGAAGCCACCATCGCTGAGGCCAAGGCCAGCCACCGCGAAGAAGTCGCCCCCGTCACCACGTCAGACAAAGCGCCCATCCGCCCCGAGCGCTTCATGGCCGAGCTCGAAAAACAGCTCGCCGACGACCACATCGTTGTGGCCGACGCCAGCTTCTCTTCCATCTGGATCGCCAACTACCTGACCGCCAAAGCCGACCGCCGCTTCATCACCCCCCGCGGACAAGCCGGCCTCGGCTGGGGTTTCCCCCTCGCCATGGGCGCGCGCATCGGCCAGCCCAACCGCCCCGTCTTCGCCGTCGTGGGCGATGGCGGCTTTGGCCACGTGTGGTCCGAGCTTGAAACCTGCCGCCGCCACGGCCTCAAGGTGGTCGTCGCCGTCATGAACAACGCCATCCTGGGCTACCAGCTGCACGCCGAAGATGCCGGCCTCGGCCGCCACACCAACGTCTGCGAGTTCGCCCCGGTCGACCACGCCGCCATCGCCCAGGCCTGCGGCGTCCAGGGCATCCGCGTCGAGCAGCCAGGCCAAATCGCCGCCGCCATCAGCCAGGCCCTCGCCGCCGAGGGCTCCGTCCTCATCGACGTCCTCGCCGACCCCAACGCCATGCCTCCGGTAGCCGCCTTCGCCGGCCTCCCCAACTACTAATCCGTTTTGTTTGTCATCCCGTAGGAATCTGCTTTCGCCTTCCCTCACACCCGTATCGCAGCCAGGAGCCATACCCTATGCCCAATTCCTTCTCCCTCGCAGATAAATCGATCTTCATCACCGGCGGAGCCTCCGGTATCGGCCTGGGCACCGCCCAGCGCTGCGTCGAAGAAGGCGCAAAGGTCCTCATCGCCGACCTCAACCCACCCCCGCAGTCCCTCCTCGACGCCGGCGCCATCTTCGCGCAAGTCGACTGCACCAGCCGCGACCAGATCCGCGAAGGCTTCGAAAAAGCCGAGGCCGCGCTCGGCAAGCTCCACGTCATCATCCACAACGCCGGCAAGCCCGGCAAGGGCAAGCACATCGTCGATTCCGACGAAGACGTCCTGGACGGCGTCGTCGACCTCAACCTCTACGGCACCTACTACATCCTCAAGTACGGCCCCGCCCACATGCACGACTTCGGTTCCATCATCACGACAGCGTCCGTAGCCGGCCTGCAGATGAACGAGGGCTTCTTCGACTACAGCGCCACCAAGGCCGCCACCATCAGCCTCACCAAAACCTCCGCCGTCGAGCTCGGCCCGCGCGGCATCCGCTGCAACGCCGTCGCTCCCGGCCCGGTCAAGACGCCTATGCTCCCCCCCACGCACATCCTTAACGACCTCGCCCGCAACCTGTCCTCGCTCGGACGCATCGCCCAAATCGACGACCTCGTCGGCGTCTACCACTTTCTCGCCAGCGACCAGAGCCGCTACGTCACCGGCCAAACCATCATCGTAGACGGCGGCCGCCTGACCGGCTACCGGACCGACACCCTCAACAAACTAGCCAGCTAGGCGTTACCCTTCTTGCCCGCTCGCTTGTTGTCACTCCCTTTGTTGTCATTCCCGAAGGGAATCTGCGCTTGCCTTTGCTTTTGCCCGTTCTTCACACCACCAGCGAAACCACCCTCACCAACGAGCAAAGGACGGATCACTCGTAGCGATCCGTCCTTTATCCCCTTTATCCCCTTTATCCGTGGTAAGCTTCTGCACCTGTAGCGTCTACCCGGTAGGCATTGACCCCACCAGGTCCTTCAGACTCTGCCCATGCGCCACATAGTGGTCGAAGTGCTCCCCTTCGCCCCGCACCACGATCCCCCGCTGGTTCGAGAACTCCCGGAAGCCTTCTTCCCCATGATGCCGGCCCATGCCGCTATTGCCCACGCCGCCAAACGGCAGCGACTTCAGCCCAGCCTGGATTGCCGCCGCGTTCACCGCGCCGCCGCCTGAAAGCGTTTCGCCCATCACGCGATCGATCAACGCCACATCCGTGCCGAAGATGTACACGCCGAGGGGACGCTCGCCGGCATTGATCTGCTCGATCACCTCGTCCACCTCGTCGTACGGAATGACCGGCAGAATCGGCCCGAAAATCTCCTCCGTCATCATCTTCAAATCCTTCGCCGGATCCACCACCAGCGACATCGGCATCCGCCGGCTGGCCTTGTCCACCGTGCCATTTTCCTCGAGCGTCACCACCGTCGCGCCGCTGCCCTTTGCTTCATCCAGCATGCCGGTCATCCGGTCCATATGGCGGTCGGAGATGATTCCCGTGCACGCCGCCGACTTTGCATAATCCGGAGCCATCGCCGCCATCACGCCCTTGGCCGTCGCCACAAACGTTTCCATGTCCGCCCGCGGCACAAAACAGTGATCCACCGAAACGCACATCTGACCGTTCTTGATCATCTTCACGCCCAGCACGCCACCCACAGCATCAGGCGTCACGCTGCCTGGCAGAAGCACCACCGGGCACTTGCCGCCCAACTCCAGCGTTACCGGCGTCAGATTTTTCGCCGCCGCCGCCATCACCTGTTTGCCTACGTTGCTGCTACCCGTATAGAGCAGATGGTCGAGCGGCAGTTCCGCAAACGCCTTCGAAAGCTCTAACCCACCCACCGCCACATACACCAGATCTTCCGGGAACGTCGCCGCCGCCATCTCCTGCATCAGCTTCGCGCTCGCGGGCGCAAACTCTGAAGGCTTGATCAGCACCCGATCGCCCGCCGCCAGCATGTCCACCAGCGGCCCGAAACCGATTTCGAAGGGAAAATTCCAGGGCACGATATTACCGACCACGCCCTTCGGCTGGCTCTTGAT
This sequence comes from uncultured Granulicella sp., assembly GCA_964282835.1. Classification (GTDB taxonomy): domain Bacteria; phylum Acidobacteriota; class Terriglobia; order Terriglobales; family Acidobacteriaceae; genus Edaphobacter. Next base: position 692,734 of record OZ196157.1, on the reverse strand, counting down.
GAACGCCCGCAACACGCTCGCGTACGCCGCATCCACATCCCGCGCGATCGGCCGCATCCACTCTTCCAGGTGGTCCAGCGCGTACTGCACCCGCAACGCCACCGGATCCACTTCCAGCGCATCGCTGGCCGGTCCGGGGTGCGCGCCGAAGTCCTTCACCAGTGCATCGGCCACCTGCGCACGGTAGTCCAGCATCATCTGCTTCACCTGCTCCAGCCGTTCCCGCCGTACTTCCAGGGTAGGCTGCCGATCGGCCGCAAACGCTTTCCGTTGTGCCGCAAACACCCGCTGCAACTCGGCAATTGCTGCTGCATCCCCGCCCGCCACCACATCCGTTGTCTGTTCCGCTTCCAGCAATGCCATACTTTTCTCCTCGAAGGTGCCTTCAGGCTCTCAGTGCCTGCGAACAGGCTTCCTGATCGAGCGTTCAATAAACGCTTCGGCTGGCCGAGATACTAGCAGCTTGCCCGCGCCCCCGGCAAACCTGCCTTCAGTTGCACCCAGCCCCGTTTCCCGTTACTGTGCTGGGAGACCCTTAAGCAGCGCCTCGCGTCCATGCACACGCTCCTTTCCATGCATTGCCGCCCCGGGGTTCTACGGCTGCGCGCAGCCATCCCGACCAGTCGCACATCGCAGACTCGGCCAGATTGGACTCGATGAGCACGACCACCCTTCGCAGACAGGCGGCACCCATCCCCAGCCGCGGTGACAGGGTCGACCCGGAGGCTCCCGCCGGCGCTCGAAAAGACCTCCTCAACCTCGTTCAGGTCGTCCGTACCATCCGCAAACGGCCGATCTGGCCCAACGCCGGCACCTTCCTCGGCGTTGTGGTCGGCCTCGTCCTCATGCAGCAGAATCCCGAGCTCTACGAGGCCACCACACGCGTCCTCATCACCAATTCCGCCGCCAGCAAGCTCGGTCTTAACCCTAAATCCCACGCCCGTTCAAGCGCCGTCCGGCTCAACGACGAAGCCCTCCGGCTACGCGACGACGACGTCCTCAACCTCCTCATCCGCGATCTCAATCTGCTCAGCCCGGGTCTCGATCCCGCCTCCGCCGCCCTGCGCCGCTCGCAGCTTCTGCGCCAACTCCATAACAGCATCATGGTCCGCGTCGTTCCGGAGACCAGCATCCTTTCTATCAGCTTCGCCAGCCTCAGCCCGAGCCTGTCCGCCCGCGTCGTCAACAAGCTCGTGCAGGAGTTCACCCAGCTCTCGTATCAAACCCGTTTCGAAGACGCCCAGCGCGCCGCCCAGTGGCCCGCCGGCCAGCTTGCGCAGCTCAAGGCCGAGGTCCAGGCCACCCAGACCGAAATGAACCAGGTCCAGCAACGCCTCGGCAACACCGGCTTCGCCAGCGAGTACAACCGCGAAGATAAATCTCTTGACGCCCTTACCCGCAGCGCGGTGGAAGCCCGCGTCATCCGCGACCAGGCGCAGGCCCAGTACCAGAGCCTCAGCAACCTCGACCCCGTCGCCCAGGCTGCCGCGCTCGACGCCCTGCCCGCCACACCGCCCCTGGCTCTACTCTCTCCCATGCAAAGCAGAGTCCAGAGCAGCGCCTCGGCCGACGCCATCGCCACCCGCGGACGGCTGCACGATGCCCAGGCCGAGCTCGCCATGCTCAGTGCCAGCCTCGGCCCCAGTCATCCCGCGCGCCGCGCCACCCAGGCGCAGGTCGCCACCCTCCAGGCTCAGGCTGATGCCACCCGGCTGCGTCATCTGCAGGACCTCCGCAACCGTCTTCTCCTCGCCCGGCGCAACGCCGACGCCGCCGATGCCGCGCTCACCGGGGCGCTTGCCAAAGCCTACGGTGAAGGCGCCGACACCATCCTCTACCGCAAGCTACTGCGCGAGTTCACCTTCACCCGCGCCCTCTACGTTAGGCTCTACGGACGCCTACGCAACGGCATGATCAACACCGGCCTCGGCTCCGTCCAGGTGCAGGTGCTCGATGCCGCACAAATCCCCACGCGCCCCATTCCCAGCATGCACTGGCTCCTGCTTTCCGAATCCATCCTTGGCGGCTTCCTCTTCGGGGCGGCACTTTCTCTTGCCCTCGAGAACTTCCGCTCCGGCTTTCGCTCCATCGACGAAGTCGAAGCCGTCACCGATCTCCCTTCGCTTGCCGCCCTCCCCCACCTCCAGCTTTCCCGCGGCCTCCAGTTCGACGCTATGTCCACCGCCGGCCGCAACCTCATGGCTATCGAGCAGCCCTCTTCACCCTTCACCGAAAGCCTCCGCATCCTTCGCCTCAACCTCGATCTGTCCGGCACCGGACCCGGCCTTGCGCAGGCGCCGCGCTACATCCTCTTCACCTCCTCCACCCCGTCAGAAGGCAAAACCACCGTCGCCGGCAACTACGCCGTCGTCCTTGCCGAGCGCGGCGAACGCGTCCTGCTCATTGATGCCGACATGCACCGCCCCAACCTCCACCATCGCTTCGGGCTCAGCGGTCGCCGCGGTCTTTCGAACGCCCTCAGCGGCCAGTGCCCCTGGCAGGATGCCATCCAGCCCATTCCTGAAGCCCCCAATCTCGACCTCCTCGTCGCCGGCCCCGTCCCACCCTCGCCCGCCGCCCTGCTCGCCGGCCCTGCGCTGCTCAGCCTCCTGCGCCAGGCCGGCCGCACCTACACCCACATCGTGCTCGATTCCCCACCCGTCATGGCCGTTAACGACGGCATACTGCTCTCGCAACTCGTCGACGCCGTCGTCTTCGTCGTACGCTCGGGCAAAATCGACAAGCGCATTGTCCGCCTCGGCCGCGAGCGCCTCAGCCGTTCCGGAGCCCCCCTCGCCGGCATCGTCCTGAACGGCATCACGGACGCAAGCACACCGCACACCGATCGTCTAGAGCTGTAAGCTGATAGCTCACAAACTAAAGCTCGCGAACCAGGCCTTCCAGCCACAGTCCTTGAATCCCGCCCCACACCTTGCTACTCTAACCACCAGACACGATGCGCACCCCTCACCAGCTCCGTTGTTGTTGTCCCTGCAACGCGTAGAGCCGCCGTGTCTCCGGGACGCCCCAAACGTCCTTATCCGTGTCACCCCCTGAGAATCCCATGCCCCTGTCGCACCTGCAGCTTCTCGAAGCCGAGTCCCTCCACATTCTCCGCGAGGTGGCCAGCGAGTTCGAGCGTCCTGTCATGCTCTACTCCATCGGCAAGGATTCCTCCGTCATGCTTCGCCTCGCCCAGAAGGCCTTCTTTCCCGGCCCCATCCCCTTCCCGCTCCTGCACATCGACACCGGCTTCAAGTTCCGCGAAATGATCGACTTCCGCGACCAGATGGCTGCCTCGGTCAGCGCCGAGCTGCTCGTCTGGCGCAACGAACAAGCAATTGCCAACAACACCAACCCCATCGCGCTCGACACCAAACGCTGCTGCGGCCTGCTCAAAACCCAGGCCCTGCTCGACGGCCTCAACCACTACGGCTTTACCGCGGCCTTCGGCGGAGCGCGCCGCGACGAAGAAAAGTCTCGCGCCAAGGAGCGCATCTACTCCTTTCGCGACAAGGCCGGCCAGTGGGACCCCAAAAACCAGCGCCCCGAGCTCTGGAACCTCTACAACTCCCGCATCCACCCCGGTGAATCCATCCGCGTTTTCCCCCTCTCCAACTGGACCGAGATGGACGTCTGGCAGTACATCCTCGAAGAAAACATCCCCATCGTCGACCTCTACTACGCCAAAGAACGCCCCATGTATCTGCGTGGCGACGCCCTCCTGCCCACCGAGCAGGCCTTCGTAGCCAGACGAGACGAACAGCCCACCATGGTTAAGAGCCGTCTCCGCTCGCTCGGCTGCAGCCCCTGCACCGGCGCCATCCGCTCCGACGCCGACACCCTGCCAAAAATCATTGAAGAGCTCCTCGGCTTCCGCTCCTCCGAGCGCGCCAACCGCGCTATCGACCACGACCAGGAAGGCAGCATGGAACTAAAAAAACGCGAGGGCTACTTCTAAATGCCTTTGCCTTACATAGCGACCTCTGCGGCGTTTCCTTCGCGACGATTGCGTACGCCGTTGCCTGTTGTCCCTAAAGAGGCCTTCCATGCCTGACCTCGACGAACTCGCCCAATTAGCGACCCCAAGCCGTGAACCCGAGGTCTGGGACCACCGCATCCCCAACTTCAATCCGCTCTTCGGCCGCACCCCCGAAGCCCCGCCCCTCGCCGTTTCCCCCACCTTCGAGTTCGAGGGCTACCTCGAAGCCGAGCGCACCAAGGACATCCTCCGCTTCTCCACCGCCGGCTCGGTCGACGACGGCAAATCCACCCTCATCGGCCGCCTCCTCTACGACACCCAGTCGGTCTATGACGATCAACTGCAATCCATAGAGGGAAAGGGCACCACCGGCCCCGGCGTTCTGGACCTCGCCCTGCTGACCGACGGCCTCCGCGCCGAGCGCGAGCAGGGCATCACCATCGACGTCGCCTACCGCTATTTCTCCACCGCCCGCCGCAAGTTCATCATCGCCGATACACCCGGCCACGAGCAGTACACCCGCAACATGGCCACCGGTGCCAGCACCGCCGATCTCGCGATCGTGCTCGTCGACGCCCGCAAAGGCGTACTCGTGCAGTCCCGGCGCCACGCCGCCATCACCGCCCTACTCGGCGTCCGCCACATCGTCGTAGCCATCAACAAGATGGACCTCGTCGACTTCAGCCAACAGGTCTTCGAGCAGATCCGCCACGACTTTACCGCCTTTTTCCAGCAACTTAATGAAACCACCCACGGCAGTGTTCCCAACCTCCACTTCATCCCCCTGAGCGCCCTCGCCGGCGACAACGTCACCACGCCCTCGCCCAAGACCCCCTGGTACACCGGCCCAACCCTCCTTCACCTTCTCGAAACCATCCCCACGGCCGAATCCACCAGCGAAGCTCCATTCCGCCTGCCGATTCAGCGAGTCGTCCGTCCCAACCTCGACTTCCGCGGCTTTGCGGGCCAGATCGCCGCCGGCCACATCGCTCCCGGCGACGAAATCATGGTGCTGCCCTCGCGCCGCACCAGCCGTGTGAAGGAGATCGTCACCTTCTCCGGCAACCTCGCCCTGGCCCACGCTCCAATGTCGGTCACTCTAACCTTGCAAGACGAGCTCGACATCAGCCGCGGCGACCTCCTCACCACGGTCGCCCAGCCCGCCATCGCCACCACCCGCTTCACCGCGTCGCTCGTCTGGATGGACGCCGAACCCCTCGCGCTCAATCGCCGCTACCTGCTCAAGCACACCAGCCGCACCGTCAACGCCCAGGTCACCGCTCTCCGCTACCGCCTCGATATCGCCACTCTCGACCACCAGGCCGCCGAAACCCTCGACCTCAACCACATCGGCCTCGTCGAGCTCGAAACCGCGCAGCCCCTCTTCGTCGACCCGTACACCACCAACCGCCACACCGGCAGCTTCGTTCTCATCGACCAGGTCACCAACGCCACCGCCGCCGCCGGCATGATCCGCGAAAGTACGGTTGCCAATGAAAAGCCGCGGCAGGTATTTGAGACAACTGCCGCGACCTACGATCGTTACCGCGCGCGCCTTCTCCAGGACTTCGATCCTTTCTATCGCTGGGCACTCGATCTTCTTCCTCCAGACTCCAAAGCGATACTCGACCTTGGTGCCGGTACCGGCCTCTTTTCCGCCATGCTCCACGATCGGCTACCTCGGGCCACGCTCCACCTCATCGATCTCGCCGAGCCCATGCTCGCCCAGGCTCGTCAGCGCTTCTCCGGCAACTCTCAGATCACTTTCGAGCTCGCCGATTACTCCCGCATGGATTTGGCCGGTCCTTACGATGCCATCGTGTCCGCGCTCTCCATTCATCACCTCGAAGACGACGACAAACAGAAGCTCTTTCGATCTATCTTTCGTGCTCTCCGTCCCGGCGGTGTTTTTGTCAATGCCGAGCAGGTTCTTGGCCCGACACTCACTCTCGAAGCACGATATAAGGCTTTTTGGCTGCAGCACGCGCGTGCTGCAGAAGCCACCGAACAGCAGATTTCCGAATCTATTTTCCGTCAGGAAGCCGACCGGAGTGTCACCGTCGATCAGCAACTCGCCTGGATGCGCTCCTCCGGCTTTGAAGAAGTTGACTGCTGGTTTAAGAGCGGACGCTTCGCAGTTATGTCCGGCTCAAAACCCATGCTTCAGCAGGAGAATCTGTGATGAACAGCCAAATCCTCGGTCTTACCGAGATTGCACCGCCGCCGCCCACGCGCGAAACGATCGATGCGCACCTCGGCCACGTCCGCGACTTACTTGCCCGCGAACTAAGTCAAGTAACTCCCGGCCAGGCCTGTCTTACCTGTTCCTTCCAGGCCGAAGACGTCTTACTCCTCCATCTGGTTCGCGAGTTACAACCGGATATTCCGGTGTTATTCCTCGACACTGGCTACCACTTTGCCGCCACTTACGAATATCGCGACAAAATAGCCGCCGACTGGAACCTCAACCTGCATAACCTGGTTCCCACAAACACCACCGCCCAGCAGGAAGCCGAGCACGGCATGCTCCACCAGCACGCGCCCGATCGCTGCTGCGCCCTACGCAAGGTCGAGCCTCTGTTTGAAGCCGTGGCCGGCTACAGAATCTGGCTCACCGGCCTGCGTCGCGAGCAGGCCCGCAGCCGTGCCGCGCTTGAAGAAGCCGCCGATTTCACCCTTCCCGGCGGCGTCACGGTCCGCAAACTGAATCCTTTCGCTGACTGGTCCACACGCGACGTATGGCAACTCTGCGAGCGCTTCCAGATCCCTCTGCTCCCCCTCTACGACCTCGGCTACTCCTCCATAGGCTGCGAACCCTGCACCAGCATCCCCACCGACCCCAACGACCCACGCAGCGGCCGCTGGGCCGGCAAAAAAGTAGAATGCGGCATCCACATAGAAGCTAAACCCTGACCTGACTTGTTGCATTTCCGATGGGAATCTGCGGTTGCTTTCCGCTCTAACTACCACACCCTGCCTATGGAATACCTCATCGGTTTCATCATCGCCGTCTTCATCGCACTTACCGGAGTAGGTGCCGGCACCATCACCACGCCCTTGCTCATCCTTTTCCTGGGTGTGCCGGCACCCGTCGCCGTAGCTACCGGACTCATGTTTTCGTCTGCCGTCAAGCTGGTGCTCGTGCCTTCGCAAATCGCCCGCAAACAGGTCGCCTGGCGGGTGCTCGGCCTCATGCTCCTCGGCGGCGTACCGGGCGTGCTTGTCGGCTCGCTTGCTCTTCGCCATCTCGACGTGCACGGCCCGCAGCGCCTGATGAATGCCTTGCTCGGCATCGTGCTCGTCCTTACCGCCATGTACCAGATCGCCTTTTCCTTTCGCCCGGCTCGTGTGGAAGGCGTCAGCACCGACAAGGCCAGGCTCCTGCCCTGGCTTATGTTTCCCGTCGGCGCGGAGGTGGGTTTTTCTTCCGCCGGTGCCGGCGCTCTCGGCTCCGCCGCGCTGCTTTCGCTCACCACCCTTACCCCCGGCCAGGTGGTCGGCACCGATATCCTCTTCGGTTTTGTCACCTCGCTGATCGGCTCCGGAGCCCACGGCTTCTTTCACGGCACCCGCTCCGGCCTGCTCACCCACCTTGTCGTTGGGGGCCTTTTCGGCGTCATCCTAGGCACCCTCGCCGCCCGCTGGATCCCCAAACGTCCCCTGCGCTTCGCCCTCTGGATCTGGCTTCTCATCATCGGCTTCCAACTCGTCTATACTCAGGTCTTCGCCGCCGCCGGGCACTAAATACAGTTGACGCAAGTCTTGCTGTAGGGCATGATACCTAGCAAAGAGGTGGTCGCATGGCCCAGGCATCCAAGGCACGAGTCTTCATGAGTGGACGAAGTCAACATGTCACGATCCCGGCCGAGTTCCGCTTCTCGACCGACGAAGTCTACATCAAGCGCGACCCGAAGAGCGGAGTCCTCAGCCTGTCCGAGCAGCCGCTGAAAGCCTCCATGGCAGAGGTCTTCTGCAAGCTGGATGACGCCGGTGCCGCCGGCTTCTTCCTGGAGCGTGATGGCTCTCTGCCTCCTGAGCATGATCTCCTGTGACCCTGGCGCCGCTTTACATGCTGGACACGAATACTGCCAGCTATCTCATCAATGGGCGCTCGCCGGCGACGAGGCGCAACTATCTCGAAGCCGAGCCCCACGCCGGCATCGCCATCTCCGCCATCACCGAAGCCGAAATCCGCTTCGGGCTGGAGCGAAAACTGGAAGCGGTTCGCCTGCGCAGCGCCTTCGAAGACTTCTTTCTTGCTATCCAAATCCTGCCCTGGGACTCACAGGTCGCAAAAGCCTACGGGAAACTACGCGCCGGTTTCAACTTCATGGGAATTAATCTTTCGCTCATGGACCTACTCATCGCTTCCCATGCCTCCGCGGCCGGCGCCATCCTGGTCAGCCACGATCAAGCTTTCAAGCACCTGGCACCGTTCCTCACCGTTGTGGATTGGGCCACCGACCTCTAGCCCAACATAGCTGCTCTCTTATTGTCATCCCGAAGGAAGTCTGCGGTCGCTTTTTGCCTTGCCTACCCACGTCATTCCTACACCAAAAAGGAGTCCCGCTCGATGAAGAATCTGCTCTGCGCTTCACTGTTCTGCGCTGCCTTTGCCCAGGTCACCTTCGCCCAGCAGGGCCCGCTGGCCACCCAATACAAACCCGCCGCCGACAAGCTCATCACCGCCTCACTCGCCGACACCGACGGCTACGCCAATCTCACCTATCTCTGCGACCATATCGGCAAACGCATCTCCGGTTCCGAGCCGCTCGCCCGCGCCATCGTCTGGGCCACCGACCTGATGAAGCGCGAAGGCCTGCAGAACGTCCACACCCAGCCCGCCACCGTGCCCCACTGGGTGCGCGGGCAGGAGTCCGGCGGCATCGTCACCCCGGTTGTCAAGCCCTTCCACATGCTCGGCCTCGGCATGTCCGTCGCCACGCCGCCCGAAGGCCTTACCGCCCAGGCCGTCGTCGTGCCCGATTTTGCCGCGCTCGACAAGCTCGGCCGCGCCGGCGTGCAAGGCAAGATCGTCGTCTTCAACGTTCCCTACAAAGGCTATGGGCAAACCGTCCAGTACCGCATCAACGGAGCATCCAAAGCGGCTGCGTACGGTGCCGTCGCAGTTCTCGTCCGCTCGATCACCCCGCTCGCTGTGCAGCTCCCCCACACCGGCACCCTGCAGTACGACCCCACCCTGCCGAAAATCCCTGCCGCCGCCATCTCAATCGAAGACGCCCTCGAGCTCGCGCGCCTGCAAACCGAAGGCCCCGTTACGGTCCATCTCGCCATGCAGGCGCATCTTGAAGACCCAGTCCCCATGGCCAACGTCATGGGCGAAATTCCGGGTTCCGAGCACCCCGAACAGGTCGTCGTGCTCGGCGGCCACATCGATTCCTGGGACGTCGGCCAAGGCGCGCAGGATGACGGCTCCGGCATCATGGGTACGCTCGCCGCCGTCGACGTAATCAAACGATCCGGCCTCAAGCCGAAGCGCACCATCCGCATCGTCTTCTGGGTCAACGAGGAAAACGGCGGGGCCGGCGGCAGAGCCTACCGCGCCGCCCTTACGCCCGCCGAGCTGAAAAACCACGTCGCTGCTATCGAAATGGACGGCGGCGCCGAGCAGCCCGTCGGCTACGGCTTCGGCTACACCGGCACCCCCCGCCACCTGCGTCCGGGCGACAACCCCAACGCTGCCCCTGAGCCTCTCTCGCCCGGCGAACAGCATTCTCTGGCTCTGCTCAACGACATCGCCACTCTCCTCACCCCAGTGGGCGCCAATACGATCCGCCAGGGCGGCGGCGGCTCGGACATCGCGCCCCTTATGGCTGACGGCGTCCCTTCGCTCGGCGAAGTCACCACCGGCGCTCACTACTTCGACTGGCACCACACCGAAGCCGACACCCTCGACAAGGTAGACCCCCAGGACTTCCGCAAGAACATCGCCTCACTCGCCGTCATGACGTATATCCTCGCCGACATGCCTGAAACCCTCACCGGCCGCAAAGGCCCTGCCGAAGACTAAGCCGCGTCCTCCCACGCAAAACCGTCTCTGGCTCATCGCAAATAGCTCATAGCTCTCAAATCGTCCGCCATGACTACTGCCAAGCCAGCGACTACGCCGGCGCCAAAACTACCGCCGTCATTCTGGAAACGTCAGAGTCCTCAACACACGAAAGCCCCCAAAACTGAAAGGTTGGGGGCTTTTCCTGCACCGGCGCCGTACCTAATTCACCGTCAATGTCGAATCATTCAAACTACTCGCCGCGGTAGCAATCACCGCGCCGGCCATCAGCGAAGAGGTCGCATTCACATTGGTAATCTGCGTTCCCTCCAGCACCTTCAGCGATCCGGTCGCGCCCGGCTGCACCGTAATCTGCTGGTCCCCGGCCTTGATCGTCAAGACTGTCTGCGACTTATTCTCGACATTCACCTTGATCATCTTGCTCTTGCCAAACAGAGCATGCACCGGCACCTGAACTCCACCTACGGGAGCCGCAAAAACAGTCTGAGCGCCAAACAACGAAAGCGAAAGTGCCATAGTTGCTAAAGCCATACGAACATTCATTGAGTTACCTTCTCTTTTCTAGGCCGGCCTATCCTCACCGCGCAATACGCCAGCCTTCCCTTATACGTTTCGAAGCCACGAAAGTACCTAAGCAAGCCACCTATTTTCATCTCACTCTAAGAGGTTGCCCGAGTAACAAATCTAAAGTAAATATTGCTAGGTCGTAGTTTGTTGTCATCCTCGATGGGGATCTGCGGTTCTCTGTTCCACCTAGCCGGCCCGATCAAAAGCAAAGCCCCATCCGCATCGGGATGGGGGCTTCACTGTCCGGCCTACCAGAAGACTTACTTGATGGTCAACACACTTCCATCCAGGTCACTGCCAATCGTCGTCAGCAGCGTCCCTGCGCTATACGTCGGGGTCGCATTCACGTTCACGAGCTGCGTCCCCACGTTTACTTTCACCTTGCTCGTCGTGTTTGGCTGCAGCGTAATCTGCTGCGCACCCGCCTGCACGGTCAAAGTAGAAGAGGATGCGTTCTGCAGGTTCACGCTGATCACCTTGCCCGTACCCTGCTTTGCGGTCACGGGTGTATCGGCTCCACTCAGCGGAGCGGCCATCAAGGCCGGAGCGCCGATCAGAGAAAGAGAAAGTGCCATCGTTGCTACAATCATGCGGTGCTTCATCATTTACCTTCGTTTTCCAGGCCAACTGCACTCCTGTCGTAACAAGCCGTGCGGCCTCTTCTTGCACGCACTGCGTCTCGAAAAGGTAGCTTCACATCCATACCTTCCCGCAGTCCGTTTACCATCTCGACTTACTTTCTGACTTACAGGCTCGACTTACAAGTCCGTCGTACACAATGCACCCGGGCTTACAACGTTGTCAAGCCACCTTTCGCAGCGAACTTCACAGCAGCAAACCCACCTTCGCGCATCCAATTTGGCATGAGCTCCGACCCCACTCCCTGGTGGCAGACCGCCGTCATCTACCAGGTCTACCCGCGCTCCTTTCAGGATTCGAACGCCGATGGCGTCGGCGATCTCCCCGGCATCGAGCGCCGCCTCGACTACCTCGTTCAGCTCGGCATCACCGCCGTCTGGATCTCGCCCTTCTATCCCAGCCCCATGGCCGATTTCGGCTACGACGTCGCCGACTACACCGCCGTCGATCCGCTCTTCGGCACCCTCGCCGACTTCGACTCGTTGCTCGCCGCCATCCACGCCCGCGGCCTCAAGCTCATCCTCGACTTCGTCCCCAATCACACCTCGGACCGGCATCCCTGGTTCCTCGCCTCCCGCAGTGCGCGCACCGACCCCAAACGCGACTGGTACCTCTGGCGCGATCCTGCTTCCGACGGCGGCCCGCCCAACAACTGGCCCTCCAACTTCGGTGGTCCCGCCTGGACCCTCGACTCGACCACCGGTCAGTATTACTGCCACTCCTTCCTCCCCCAGCAGCCGGATCTCAACTGGCACAATCCCGATGTCCGCCAGGCCATCTACGCCGCCCTCAAATTCTGGTTAGACAAAGGCGTCGACGGCTTCCGCATGGACGTCCTCTGGCTGCTCATCAAAGACCCCCTTTTCCGCGACAACCCACCCAATCCCGACTACACCGGAGGCAACACTCTCTGGTCCGTGCTGCCCAAATACACCGCCAACCAGCCCGAAACCCACCAGATCGTTGCCGCAATGCGCGCCCTGCTCGACTCCTACCCTGGCCAGCGCCTGCTTATCGGCGAAATCTACCTTCCCATCCCCGACCTTATCCCCTACTACGGCACGCCCGCCCAGCCCGAAGCCCAGCTCCCGTTCAACTTTCACCTCATCCTCAGCCCCTGGCAGGCCCCCGCCATCTCTCAGCTTATCCGCGCGTACGAAGCTTCCCTGCCTCCCGGCGCGTGGCCCAACTGGGTGCTCGGCAACCACGATCAGCACCGCCTCGCCACCCGCATCGGTGCCGCCCAGGCACGCACCGCCGCCGTGTTGATCCTTACGCTCCGCGGCACCCCCACCCTCTACAACGGCGACGAACTCGGCCTGCCCGACGCACTCATCCCCGACTCCGAAATCCGCGATCCCGCCGAGCTCCGCCAGCCGCACCTCGGTCTCGGCCGCGATCCCGAGCGCTCCCCCATTCCCTGGGACTGGTCTGAAAACGCCGGCTTCACTGCCCCGGGCACCCCCACCTGGCTCCCGCTCATCCAGAACTGGCCCGCCTTCACCGTCCAGGGCGAAACCGAGGATCCGCACTCTATCCTTACTCTCTACCGCACCCTGCTCACGCTCCGCCGCGCCAGCCCTGCCCTCACTGGGGGCCCTGTCTCAGACGTCTCCGCCACCGACGCCGTCCTCAGCTACACCCGCACCAACTTGCAAATCCACCTCAACCTCACCGACACTCCCCAACCCGTCGCCCACCCCAACGCCACCCTCATCCTTACGTCGTACCTCGACCAGAGCAACATCCCCCTGCACTCCGGCTACATCCTCCGCCCCAACGAAGCCATCATCCTTCACCTGCAGGCCGAAGATCCATTATCCTTCACCTGCAGGCCGAAGATCCATTAACTGATACCTAAAAGCCCTGAGCTGACCGAATCCGCCTTACCCCTTGACCACGATGGAGTATTCTTATTGAGTGGCTATTCAGCGCAAAATGCGCTTTCGAGCCACGCGCAACGACAGCGCCTGAAACCAAATACCTTCGGGTTCTGTCATACAGATAGCTGCCTCCTCGAACTCCGTTCGCAGGCCAGGCCGTTCCAGGGGAGAACCATCTATGTGGATTGTCAGACTGGCGTTGAACCGGCCCTACACGTTTATCGTGCTCGCCATCCTCATCCTCATCGCCACCCCGGTCGTCATTCTCCGCACCCCCACCGACATCTTCCCCTCGATCGATATCCCCGTCATCTCGGTCGCCTGGCAATACACCGGCCTCGAGCCCGAAGAGCTCGAAGGCCGCCTTACCACCCCCTACGAGAAAACCCTCACCACCCTCGTCGACAACATCCAGCACACTGAATCCACCACCTACCGCGGACAGGTGATCGTCAAAATCTTTCTGCAGCCCGGCAGTTCAGTCGTCCAGGCCAATACCCAGGTTGCCGCCGCCTCTTCCTACATCCTCAAGCAGCTTCCTCCCGGCACCCTGTCGCCGCAGATCATCAACTTCTCCGCCTCGTCCGTGCCTATCGTCCAGCTCGGCCTTTCCGGCAAGGGTTTCTCCGAGCAGCAGCTTAACGACTACGCCCAGAACATCATTCGCGTTCAGCTCGTCACCATTCCCGGCGCTGTCGTGCCCAACCCTTACGGCGGCAAGCAGCGCACCATCCTCATCAATCTCGACCCCAAGGCCTTGCAGGCCCAGGGTCTTTCCCCCAACGACGTACTCAACAGCCTCAACGCCCAGAACGTCGTCCAGCCCGGCGGTACCGCCAAAATCGGCGGCGACGAATACGACATTCTCGTCAACTCCTCGCCCACCTCGCTCGAAGGCCTCGCTAATATCCCCGTCCGCACCTCCCGCGACGGCACCATCGTCTACATCCATGACATCGGCACGGTGTCCGACGGCTCCATCCCCCAGACCAACATCGTCCGCCAGAACGGCCAGCGCGGCGTCCTGGTCGCGATCTTGAAATCCGGCACAGCCTCCACATTGTCGGTCGTGCAGGGCGTACGCGACCTGCTGCCGCGCATCCACACCCTTGTCCCGCCGACCCTGCAAATCACCCCGCTCGCCGACCAGGCCGTCTTCGTCAAGGCCTCCATCTCGGGCGTCATCCGCGAGGCCGTCATCGCCGCCGTCCTCACCGGCCTCATGATCCTGCTCTTCCTCGGCTCCTGGCGCGCCACCCTCATCATCGCCGTTTCGATTCCGCTGTCCATCTTCGTCTCGGTCATCGTCCTCGGCCTGCTTGGCGAGACGATCAACATCATGACCCTCGGCGGCCTCGCCCTTGCCGTCGGCATCCTGGTCGACGACGCCACCGTCGAAATAGAAAACACCAGCCGTTACCTCGAGCTCGGCTACGGACTGCGCGAAGCCATCCTTGAGGGCGCCGCCCAGATCGCCGTCCCGGCCCTCGTCTCCACCCTCTGCATTTGCATCGTCTTCATGCCCATGTTCTTCCTCTCGGGCGTGGCGCGCTACCTCTTCGTGCCCCTCGCCGAAGCCGTCGTCTTCGCCATGCTCGCCAGCTACGGCCTCTCCCGTACCCTGGTGCCTACGCTGGCCATGTACTTGCTCAAGCCGCACGATCATGACGCCGTTCCTTCCAACAACCCATTTGCCCGCTTCCAGCGCGCCTTTGAGCGAGTCTTCGAGAGTGTCCGCTCCGGGTACGAAGGCCTGCTCACCCGCCTCGTCTCCTTCCGCAAAGTTTTCGTGCCACTCTTCCTGCTCACCTGCCTCGCCATCATGCTGCTCATCCCCTTCCTCGGGCAAAACTTCTTCCCCTCCACCGATAACGGCTCCTTCCTGCTCCACGTTCGCGCTCCTTCCGGCACACGCATCGAAGAAACCGCCAAGCTCTGCGATAACGTCGAGCAGCGTATACGCTCCATCGTTCCCGCCGGCGAGCTCGACAACATCCTCGACAACATCGGCCTGCCCTACTCCACCCTCAACACCCAGCACCTCAGTTCCGGCCTGCAGGGTGCCGGCGACGCCGATATCCTCGTTTCGCTCAACGAAAAGCATCATGCCACGGCCGGCTATATCGCCCAGCTCCGCCGCCAGCTGCCCAACGCCTTCCCCGGCAGCATCTTCTACTTCCTGCCGTCCGATATCGTCACGCAAATCCTCAACTTCGGCCTGCCCGCGCCCATCGACGTCCAGTTCGAAGGCGCCGACATCGACGGCAACCGCAAGGTCGTTAACCAGACCCTCGACGACCTGCGCAAAATCCCCGGCCTCGTCGACCTCCGCATCCAACAGCCCGACGACTACCCCGCCCTCAAAATCGATGTCGACCGCACCAAGGCGCAGCAGGGCGGCTACAACTTCCGTGACGTCGGCAACTCGTTGGTCGATATTCTCTCCGGTTCCACTCAGCTCTCGCCGCTCTTCTTCCTCAACCCCAAAAACGGCGTCACCTATCCCATCGTCGCCGAGGCCCAGCAGTACACCGTCGACTCCATGAGCGGACTCGAAAACATCCCGCTCGCCTCCTCCACCGCCACCAAGCCTGAAATTCTTGCCGATGTCGCCAGCATCCAGCGCACCACGGAGATGCCCATCGTCACCCACTACAACGTCCGCCGCACCCTGGATATCTACGGCAACGTGCAGGGCCGCGATCTCGGCGCCGTCGCCCGCGACATCAATCGTGTCGTCGCCCAGCACCGCAAGGACATGATCGACGGCTCCTTTGTCGCTATCAACGGACGCACCATCCCCCTGCCCCGCGGCAGCTTCGTCAAGGTCCGCGGCCAGGTGGAAACCATGATCAGCTCCTACATCGGCCTCATCGGCGGCCTCGCCTTCGCCATCATCCTGGTCTACCTGCTCATTGTCGTCAACTTCCAGTCCTGGCTCGATCCCTTCATCATCATCACCGCCCTGCCCGCCGCCCTCGCCGGAATCGTCCTCTTCCTCTTCACCACCGGCACCACGCTCTCGGTCCCCGCCCTCATGGGAGCCATCATGTGCATGGGCGTCGCCACCGCCAACTCCATCCTCGTCATCTCTTTCGCCAAATCGCGCTTTCAAGAGCACGGCGACGCCATCCTTGCCGCTATCGAAGCCGGCGCCACCCGCTTCCGCCCCGTCTCCATGACCGCCCTCGCCATGATCATCGGCATGGTGCCCATGGCGCTTGGCCTAGGCGAAGGCGGCGAGCAGAACGCTCCGCTCGGCCGCGCCGTCATCGGCGGCCTCACCGCCGCCACCGTCGCCACCCTCATCTTCGTTCCGGCCGTCTTCGCCCTATTGCACGGCGCCCGCAAACCTGCCACAACTACGGAACCTCAGCCATCCCACCAACTCCAAACCGTAGCCGGAGACTGACCATGAACCATCCGGCCTTTGGTCGTGTTAAGCCCAAGGCTTCAGCCGTGGGAAAATGCTCCTCCAGCATCGAGGGGCTTCAGCCCCGGAGGTACGCCGTCCTTTCCCGCTGTCCGAGTGCCGGAGACAAAACAAACCTATGACCCCTCTTACCGCCGAAGACCCCACCGCGACCCAGCAGCCCGCCACCCAGCACACCGGCCAGCTCGCCACCGAAGGCCGCGGCTACAACGAAGATCTCTCGAACGCCTCCGGAGATCCCGTCCAGCCCGTTACCCCGCCCCCGGCGCCCACCCCGCTCGGCCGCGGCTTCTGGCTCGGCCTCCTCGTCGCCGGCCTTCTCGTCGCCTGCATCATCGTCTACGGCATCCACACGCGCGCTTCCGCCGACAAGACCCTCGTCACCGACACCAAATCCGACGCTGTCCCCGAAGTCAAGACCGTCTTCCCGACCGGCGGCACAGCCGACAGCGCCCTCGTGCTGCCCGGCAATACCCAGGCTTTCGTCGACACCCCCATCTACGCTCGCACCAGCGGCTACCTGAAGCGCTGGTTCTTTGATATCGGCGCGCATGTCAAAAAGGGCCAGCTCATGGCTACCATCGAAACCCCCGAGCTCGACCAGCAACTCCTCCAGGCTCAGGCCGATCTCAAAGTCTCCCAGGCCAATCTCGACCTCGCCAAATCCACCGCCGCCCGCTACTCCAACCTGCTCAAATCCAACTCCGTCTCCCGCCAGGAAACCGACGTAGCCACGGGCGACGAAGCCGCCAAGCGCGCCACCCTGGAGGCCTCCCAGGCCAACGTTGGCCGGCTGCAGCAGCTACAGGGCTTTGAAAACGTCTACGCCCCCTTCGCCGGCGTCGTCACCGCCCGCAACACCGATATCGGCGACCTCATCACCGGCGGCGTCAATTCCGGCTCCTCCGCCAAACAGCTCTTCCACCTGGATTCGATCGACCAGCTGCGCGTCTTCGTCTCCATCCCCGAAACCTACTCCGGCCAGATCCACACCGGCTCTACCGCCACCCTCACCCTCGACGAGTACCCCGGCCAGGTCTTCACCGGTACCGTCGCCCGCAACGCCAGCGCCATCGATCCCGCCTCCCGCACCCTCAACGTCGAGGTCGACATCCCCAATCCCGGCGGCAAGCTCCTTCCCGGTGCCTACGTCAACGTCCACTTCCAGGTCCCCAGCGCCGGCCGCAATCTCTCCATCCCATCCAACGCCATCATCTTCCGCTCGCAAGGCACCCAGGTCGCCGTCGTCCGCAACGGCCGCGTTCAGCTTGTGCCTATCAAAATCTCCGCCGACCACGGGGCCACCGTAGAAATCGATTCCGGCCTCACCCGCGAAGACCAGGTCATCGTCGACCCCAGCGACTCGATCGCCACCGGTCAGCAGGTAAAAATCGGAGCCGCCAAATAATGGCCGCACCATATGCAAGCACCAGCCTCGATAGCTGTCAGCTAGCCAGCTCCAAGCTGACAGCTCATAAGATCCGCCTCTTTTTTCCCGCAGCGATCATGCTCCTTGCAACCCTCACCGGCTGCAAGGTCGGCCCCAAGTACGTCAAGCCCGTCATCCCCACCTACCAGGCCCCGGACGCCTACGTCGACGCCTACAAGGAAGACCCCAACTGGCACCTCGCCGCCCCCAACGACGCCAACCTGCGCGGCGATTGGTGGTCGCTCTTCAACAACCCCGAGCTCAGCCTGCTCGAAGCTGAGGCCGGCATCCAGAACCAGAACATTCTCACCTATGCTGCGCGCCTCGAAGAAGCACGCGCCCAGATAGGAATTCAAAACTCTAACCGCTACCCCACCGTCGGCACCCAGACCTCCACCTCCGGCCTGCGCGATTCCGCCGGCCAGCCCTACTTCAACGCCAATAACGTCAACAACGGCGTCGCCGAGCTCAACCTTCCCATATCCCTCGCCTACGAAGTCGATCTCTTCGGCCGCATCCGCCGCCAGATCAACATCGCCCAGGAAGAAACCCAGGCCTCCACCGCCGACCTCGAAAACGTCCAGCTCTCCGTCCAGGCCGAGCTCGCCACCGACTACTTCGACCTTCGCGCCGACGACGCCGACATCGCCCTCCTCACCGAAACCATCGCCGACTACAACGAAGCCCTGCGCATCACCAGCAACCGTTTCGAAGGCGGTATCGTCAACGAGGCTGACGTTTTTCAGGCAAAAACCCAGGTCCAGCAAGCCGAAGTCCAGCTCTCCGATATCCAGGTCGCCCGCGCCCAGACCGAGCACGCCATTGCTGTGCTCATTGGCCAGCCGCCCAACAGCTTCTCGCTCCCTGTCGTCCCCCTCCAGGCCGTCCCGCCCGTCATCCCCGCTTCGCTCCCCTCGCAGCTGCTCGAGCGCCGCCCCGACATCGCCGCCGCCGAGCGCCGCACCGCCGAGGCCAACGAGCAGATCGGCATCGCCCGCACCGCCTACTTCCCCACCCTCAACCTCGCCGCCTCCGCCGGCATCCTGGCCAACAATCTCAGCAACTTCTTCTCCGCCAACAATATCGTCTACTCGCTCGGCCCCGTCCTCGGCTACACCTTTTTCGATGGAGGCTTGCGCAAGTCCACCACCCAGGCCACCCTTGCCACCTTCCAGGCACAAGCCGCCACCTACAAACAGACCACCCTTACAGCCTTCCAGCAGGTCGAAGACAACCTCGCCGCCCTCCGCATCCTCACCACGGAAGCCGACCAGCAGCGCCAGGCCACCGAAGCCGCCCAGGGCGCCCAGACCATCTTCAACAACCGCTACGTCGGCGGCCTCGACACCTACCTCCAGGTCGTCACCGCCCAGCAAACCGCGCTCACCAACGAACGCAACGACATCGATATAGCCCGCCGCCGCATGGACGACACCGTCCTCCTCGTCAAAGCCGTAGGTGGCGGCTGGTCCACCGCCGACCTGCCCCGCTATCCCAAAATCCCCCAGCCGTAGGTTCTGCTCCTCCAGCAATCATGCGGGTACCCTTGGGTCTCGCTTCTGAAACCTGGGTGTTCCTGCAGGCAAGCGATCCATACGCCAGGGCCTCCGCCCGCCCAAGCACGTTACTCCCACCACGCCCTCCGCCGCAACTATCCCTTGCCCCCAGTCCCTCCTCGTGTTCTCATCATCTGAAATCCATTCCTCGCCAGATTCAGGAGCCTTCATGCATTTCCAAGTCTCACGCAACGGCCAGATGTACGGTCCCTATACCCTCGACGACATGCAGCGCTACCTGGCCTCCGGCAACATCCTCCCCACCGACCTCGCCAAGTCTGAAGACATGCCTGACTGGCTCCCCGTAGCCCAGATCCTTGGCCAGGCTCCAACCCAGCCCCCAATCCAGCCTCCAGTCCAGCCCCCCACCTATCCTCAAGATCCCTCCCTCGCCATCCCGTCCGAGTCTCTCGCCGCCTCACCCTTCACAGCGACCACCCCAACCCCCTATCCGTCCCCAATCCCCTACCCCGCTCCCACCGCCTCCGCCCTGGCCGCCTCCCGCTACCCCGACCCGCCCAACCTCCATTGGGGTCTCGTCCTGCTCATCTCCGTCTTCACCAACGGCCTCTTCCTGATCATCTGGGAGTTCGTCCAGTGCGCCTGGCTCAAAAAGGTCCAGCCCGACGCGACCGCGCTCAAGAAATACATCACTGCCTACGGCCTGATCATCGGCGGGCTCATCATCGCCATCATCGCCGGAGCCATCATCGCCAGCACCAATCAACCCAACAACACTCCCGTCGCCGGCATCCTGATCGCTCTGGTCGCCGTCGCCTGCTATTTCGGGGGATTCATCATGGTCTTCGTCGCCCGCTTCTCCGAGCGCGCCTCTCTCGAGCAGCATTTCAACAGCGCCGAACCCATTGGGCTAAGACTCTCCGGCGTCATGACCTTCTTCTTCGGCGGCTTCTATTTCCAGTACCACCTCAACCGCATCAACACCCTCAAACAGGCCGCCCGCCTCGGGGTCCCCGCCGTCTACTAGCCGATCTCACCTTTGTTGTCACTCCCTGGTTGTTATTCCCGAAGGGAATCTGCTTCTGTCCTCTTCCAGGCAGCCACAAATCCCGGCAGCCAGAGATCGGGTGACCGGGTCTCGACTCTGAGACCTGGGCGCCGCCGCAAGACCAACATCCGCGCCATTCCCATCCTTCAAACCAGGATCAACCCGCATGACCTACCAGATCTCCCGCGACGGCCAGCTCTACGGCCCTTACACCCTCGAAGACATCCGCCGTTATCTCGCCACCGGAAACATTCTCCCCACCGACCTCGCCCACTCGGAAGACATGCCCGCCTGGCTCCCCGTAGCTCAATTACTCAATCCAGCCCAGCTTCTAAACCCAGCCCAGCTCGAAAGTCCCGCCTCGGCATCCTTCCCGTTCGAAGCCCCGCAACCCGCCTACGCAGGCCCCTTCGCCGACGCCCGCGAAGTCACCGGAGCCTACACCTTCTTCCCTGTCTCTCCGCTCAAGTTCACCGTTATGAGTCTCTGCACCTTCGGCTTCTATCACCTCTACTGGGCCTACCAGAACTGGTCCCTTTATCAAGGCCAGGTGGACGGAGAAATCATGCCCTGGGCCCGCGCCCTCTTCGCCGGCATCTGGAACTTCCCCCTCTTCAGCCGCGTCCACGACAAAGCCGCCGGCCACCAGATCGCCACTTCCTGGAATCCGATCGTTCTCGGCATCGCCGTCCTTCTGTTCGGCATCGTCTCCCGCGCCCCGCACGGTTGGAGCGCCATCGCCTTCCTTTCCTTTCTCGCCTACCTGCCCGTCGTCGTCACCATCGAGGAGCTCAACCGGCAACAAGCGCAGTCCGTAAGCCTCCCTCTCAACGACAAGTTCTCCGCCCTCAACATCGTCGGCATCGTCCTCGGCGGCGCCCTGCTCCTGTTCAGCCTCATCGGCATCATCGTAGCCAGGTAAAATCGGCAGGCGACACCTAGGCGTGTCCCCATCTTCTTTTGATAGCGCGCTGATTAGCTAAATTGTCATCCTGAGCGGAGAAGCGCACGCTCTTGTGCGCTTCGCAGTCGAAGGATTTGCGTTTCCCCTTGGAGCACCACGGCTCCCCGGCAAAACACAGGTCCTTCGACTCCGTTTGGCAAAAGAGACCCGCCCAACTACGCTCAGGATGACAATGGGGTTTATAGGTTGACCCTTCTTACGAATATGTCGACATCGCCCCTAGCTGTTGATCGCGATCGGCTCGTTCACCTTTTCGGCCGCCGCGCTCGCGGGAGGCACCCCGGGCTTCTGTTCGCCGGCGCCCGGCTTCCGAATGTCGATACCGCCCTTGAAGAACGCGCCATCCTCAATCGAAATACGCGCCGCAATCACGTCGCCCGTCAGCGAGCCTTCCGAGCGGATATCCACCCGGTCCGAAGCCTGGCAGTTGCCCCGCACCTTGCCCAGAACCACAATCTCGCGCGCCATAATGTTGGCCGCGACCTGCCCGTTCCGCCCCACCGTCACACGATTGCCCGGAAGGTTGATCGCCCCCTCCACCTTGCCATCGATGTAGAGCGATTCCGAACCCGAAACTTCGCCCTTCACAATCAACGACTTGCCGATCGTCGCCTGCTCGCCCGTGGCTGCCGCTGCTGCAGGCGTGGCCGCCGCCGGCCGTGCCGGGGTTGCGGTGCTCGTTTCGAAGCTGCTCGTCGGCGTCGTGACCGGGCGCTGCGGCTCCGGCGTCTGTGGGTTCGTGCTGCCTGGCTTATTGGGTGTCCACATAGATTTGTATCCTCACTGCTTCCTGAATGGGTCCGCATCTGCTCCGCGGTTCGCGCCAGCCGCTCGTGCCCCCGCAAGGACGCCAACCCTGAACTGCCGCGCTGTTCCCACGATACTACTCCGGGCCTCGCAGCAGCCGTTGAAAACTTCGTGCGGTATCGCCATAGCTTCGCCCTCAACGCAGGTCCCGAACCAGAAAGGTAAACCATGGGCATCGCGCTGCCCGGATGCTACCCTGCCCCCATGCAGACCTTCCGCCTCGCTCCCCTGCCTCTGCTGCTGGCCACCCTCGCCTTCGGGCAGGAAAAACCCTTGCCCAAGCCCCCCAAGATGGCTTCCACCCCACGCCTCCACGCCGTCGCTCTTGGCCCCGCGCGCAAGGTGCCCTACACCCCGCCCGACGTCACCCCCGACGAGCGCCGCGAAGATACCACCACCCTTACCGTCCGGCCGCTCTTCGTCGATAACGCCCAGCGCGAGTGGACCACCGGCGAGCTCCACGAGGTCACCGACCGCACCTTCACCATCCGCCGCGCGCTGCGGCTCAACGACGCCCTGCCTGCCGACCGCGAACCTCGCTGGGTCTGGCAGCCCGGCCCCTGGCTGCTCGTCGACCGCGTCACCGGACGCATCACCGCGCTGCACCTGCCCGACTTCGACCCCGTCGTCTCGAACGTCGTCTGGTTCCGCGATTACGCCGCCTACTGCGGCATCGCCTCTACCGCAAAATCCGGCCTTTTCGCCATCGTCACGGAGCTCGGCGCGCGCCGCCCTGCTGTCTCGAAGCAGCTCGGCACCTGGCCCCAGCCCAACCACTTCATCCCTGTCTGCCAGCCCGCCGAGTGGCAGCGGACGCCCATGCGCGTCACCCTGAAACCCACCGGCGGCGAAGCCCAAACCTTCGACATCGTAGGCACCAGCTCGCTGGTCGAAGAGGGCGACTCCGGTACCGAACCGTAGTAAGGCGAAACTAGGAAAACGCGGGAAACAAGGATCAAATCGGATCAAAGCGGGGCAAGCCGGATCAATCCGTACTGATCCTTTCTTCCCGCTCTTCCTGGTCGTTCTTTAGCTTTCTCCGTGCAGAGTATCCTTGGCAGATGGACTTCGAAGCCCTCATTCACGAAGCCGAAGTCGCCCACGGCCATCTATGCGCCGGCCAGATCCTCGGCGTCCGTATGGCCATGCTCGCGCTCACCCGGCTCGGCATCGACGACCCCAAAGGCAAGGACCGCAAGCGCCTCGTCACCTTCGTCGAAATCGATCGCTGCGCCACCGACGCCATCGCCGTCGTCACCGGCTGCCGGCTGGGCAAGCGTGCGCTCAAAATCCGCGACTGGGGCAAGATGGCCGCCACCTTCATCGATCTCAGCACCCAGAAAGCCATCCGCATCGCTGCCCGAGAAAGCTCAAAGGACCGAGCCCGCGAGCTCTACCCCGAAATCGAAAACAAGAACGTTCAGCAGATGCACGCCTACCGCGAAATGCCCGACTCTGACCTCTTCACCGAGCAGTGGGTCACCGTCGCGCTGCATGCCCGCGAGATGCCCGGCTACAAATCGCCCCGCATCACCTGCGCGGTCTGCGGCGAGGGCATCAATTACGACCGCCAGATCGTCGCCGGCGAACGCACCCTCTGCCAGGCCTGCGCCGACCCTGACGCACGCTACTACCAGCCCGCCTGAACGCAACTTGGTGCTGCCCTTTGTTGTCATAGCCGAAGGGAATCTGATGTTGTCTCTTCTCTGCCATCCGCCGCCGGCTTAAACAAAAGCAGGGAGCCGGAGCTCCCTGCCTGCCTAGAGTGATGCCTGGTGACGGCAGCTTAAACTAGCGGTAGTAACGACCGTAACCATGGTGGAAACGGTCGTAGTGGTAGTGGCCGTAGTACCCAGGTCCATACCCATACCCGTAGCCAAAGCGCGGCCCGTAAACAACCGGCGGCGCATAGTAGTGCGGACGATACACCGGCCCGCCAAACCCGATGCCCACGCCAACCCGAACCTGCGCCTGAGCCTTCGTCGGCGATGCCAGAACCACCGCGCCTGCCAGCACCGCAACCGTTGCAACCTTCGCGAACAACTGAGTGATTTTCATGACTGCCTCCTACCTGCAATCAAGTAAACCCACCCCGTCGCGAAGCTGTTGCGCGCAACCTTTTTCCCCGCGCGGGTTGGCGGGCAAGCGCCTGTCCATCGCACTCACCCGCCAGCTCGTCCCGGATTCGGTCTTGCTTAAGGGCACGGCTTCAGCCGTTCCGCTCAGCCGTTCGGCACGTTTCCGGCTTTAGCCGCTGAGGTACGGCTTCTTCAGGCTGCTTCTGCTTCGCTGAGTGTGAACACAGACCTCGGCGGCTAATGCCGTACATTCTGAGGCTCAGCGGCATGGCTGATGCCATGCCCTTAAGCAACCTTCCGGCGAACACACGCTACTCCGTACACACAAAGCTCGAAGCCTTGTCCGCATCACCGCCCACATACTTCGGCCATGCCGGAAACCCGCATAACGGCCGCGTTCGGCCATGCTGCGCCCGGTTGTTGTCCGTCGCCACCACGTCCACCGGAGCCTCACCCGTCTCCACCCACCGGTCCAGCACACCCAGCGCATCGAAGCCCGCGTTGAACACGCCCTTGGCATGCCCAAAGCCCGGCACCAGGTAAAGCCGCATGAATCGATCCATTGCCGCCTGCCCCATCTGCGCCTGCAGCATGCGGTAGAACTGCACCGAAGCGCCCGTCGGAATGGTCGGATCGCTGGTCCCATGCAGCATCAGGAATTTGCCGCCATGCCGCGCAAACGGCGTCAGGTCGGCGTTCGAGGCATCGCCCTCGAGCGACGCCGGCAGCAGCAGCTTGCCAAACCCGCCGCCGGTCGTCGTATTAAAGCTGAACATGTCGAAGTGGAGATCCTTGGTCAAAAAGAAGCGCAGCACCCCCGACCCGACCTGGTAATAAAACGACCCGAAAGGATATGCAGGATCATGAAACGGATGGCGAAACAGCCCCATCGATCCCGTTAAGTCGGTGCCGCGGGTCACATTGTAACCCGGTATCGACTGCACTCCACGGTTCAGCGGCTCGGCGCTCCGCTGTTCGGTGGCGAAGGTCTGAAAGGTCTGCATCTGCCCTGCTGTCAGGCAATCGGCATGGTCCTGGCCGGCTGGGCAGGCCAGCGTCGCCAGGTCGAAGTGGCAGGCATCAGGATCGGAGACGATGCCGTCCTTCAACCCGTCGGCCGCGTCGCAGGCCGCGTTCACCCGGTTCGCCACCAGGCGCGTTTTCGAGCTGGGCAGCCAGCCCCGCGTCAGCCGGTCGCCGTGGCGATACTCTGCCTGCGCCACGCGGATCAGCTGCAGGTCCAGCTCCACCTGGTTCCAGCCCGCGTACGCGCCCAGCACGCCATCATAGTCGAGCGGCCAAAGCTGGGTCACAAAATAGGCTTCACGCCCGCCCGTAGAGCCGCCCAGAAAGAACATCCGCCGCGGAGCCACCCCGTAAAAGCTTTTCATCAGCTCCACCGCCACATCATGGGTCTTCTTCAGGCCATCCCGCGAAAAGTTTCGCCGCTCTTCCACGTTCAGGGCGAACCGAGCCTTCAGCGCGTTGTATTCATCCGGCGCAAACAGGTAGTGATGATGGTGTCCGGAGTCCGACCCGAACGTCGCATACCCCCGCTCGACCGGCGTCGGCGCGCCTTCGACGCCGACCTCCGGCACATGCAGGCCGTTGGCCGCCACCAGCGATCCGTCGAAGCCGCCGCCGCCGTAGTGCACCGCCTTGCCGTTCCACTGCGCCGGCAGGTTCACCTCAAAACGTATCGGCTGCGCGGTTGGGTCGACCGAGCGAATCTCCCCCAGCACCTTGCAGAACGGCACATCCTTCAACCGCGCCTGCCGCGCCGACTTGACCTCCGCGCCGCGCGTACGTAACTCGCTCTTCATGCCTTTGGGCGCGCCACCGGGCAGCCCGATCAGGTCGGCATCAATCGTCACGCCGCGCAGGCTGGCGCAACTCCGCACCCCGGGCATTGTGGCACTTTGCGCAGCAGCACCGGCGGCTCCCGCAAGAGCCATCACCAAGAGAATAGACTTCATCCCTGTGAGATGTCGCCGTGCACGAAAGGGTCCGGCAGCTCGGCTTCCGTGAACGAGCTTCCACGGGCGTCCTTCGCGCTCACCGCCGGCGTCAGCCCGTCCAGCGGCCACTCGATGCCAAGAGTGCGGTCATCCCACTGGATGCAGCGCTCGCCCGCCGGGTAGTAGGAGTCGGTGGTCTTGTACAGCACTTCGGCGGTCTCCGACAGCACCAGGAAGCCATGCGCGAAACCTTCCGGAATCCACAGCATTTCAAGCTCGCCCGCCTCGTTCAGCGGCTTCAGGTGAAAGCCCGCCCACTGGCCGAAATCCGGCGAGCCGCGCCGCAGGTCCACCGCCACATCCCAGATGTGGCCGGCGAGCACACGCACCAGCTTGCCCTGCGGCTTGCCCAGTTGATAATGCAGTCCGCGCAGCACCCCACGCGACGAAAGCGACTGATTATCCTGCACGAAACGGTCGGGCATGCCGATCCTCGAGAACGTGGAGGCATTGAAGACCTCGGCAAACCAGCCACGGTCGTCGCCGAAGCGGCGCGGAGAGAGAATTTTTACGTCACGTAACCGAGTTTCAAGAACCTGCATCCAAGCATGGTACCGGAGCGCACCCCCTGCCGAAGCGAATACATGTGCGTAAACAGGTTTACCTCACCGGACAGAACGGGTAAGCTATTGAAAACAGACCCAGCCGCACGGACACCTGGGCATCGTCTCAACGACTTTCCTTCCGATCATGCCAAACCAGTCTGCAGACCGCCCCGCCAGAGGTGTGGCTGCATCAAGGAACGCCAGCCAGGGATGGTGATCTTCTATGTCGCAAGATTTTTCCCTTTGCATGTTGAACGTGCCAGGCCTGACGAAGCGAAAACAGGCAGCGGGGGCTCAAGATGTTTACTGAGTCCAGCGAATCCCAGGGGGCAGACCGGGTGCTCGTGCAGACCGCGCCCAGCAGCGACCTGCAATACCCTGCGATGGCGGACGTACGCGTGAGGCGCGACGAGACAGCGCCGGCCATATTCTTCCGCTATCGCGTTATCAAGCGCATGATGGATTTGCTCGTCGCCCTGATTGCCATGCCTTTGCTCTTCCCGGTCATGCTCACGATTATGGCCCTGGTGCGCTTCACGTCGCCCGGCCCCATCTTCTTCTCGCACCGACGCATCGCCAAAAATGGTGCCTTCTTTTCCATGTGGAAGTTCCGCACCATGTGCGTCGACTCGGCCGAGGTGCTGGAGCACTACCTGGCCATGCACCCCGAAGCCCGGGCAGAGTGGAACCAGACCCACAAGCTCAAGCAGGATCCGCGCATCACCTCCGTCGGCACCTTTCTGCGCCGCTACTCGCTCGACGAACTGCCGCAGATATGGAATGTCGTCACCGGCCGCATGAGCATTGTCGGACCCCGGCCGATTGTTGCCGCCGAGGTGGAAAAATATGGCGAGCACTTCGACCACTACTGCCGGGTCAAGCCCGGCGTCACCGGCCTGTGGCAGGTGTCCGGGCGCAGCAAGGTGAGCTACCCGAACCGCGTCAAGCTGGACTGCGAGTATGTAGAGCAGTGGAGTCTCTTCCGCGACTTCAAAATCCTCCTCGCCACAGCCCGCTCGGTCGTCAACCAGGACGGCGCGTACTAACCCCGCTAGAATAAACTCATGCAGCGAGGCAGCAGGAAGAACAGGATCCTCGATTTCTGGGTAGGGATCCCTCTCCTCAACACCCTCACCACGTTGCGCCGTCTCGGCCCAAGACGCTCGCTTCCCAGCGGGGTAAGGCGGCTGGGCGTTCTATGTTCTCCCGCGCTGGGCGATACGCTGCTGTTCTCCTCCGTTCTCCAGGATCTGCGCGCCCACTTCCCCGACGCCGAGATTGTCCACTTCTGCATGCGCCAGAACCTGGCCGCCGCCGAGATCCTGCCCGGTGCCGACCGCCGCGTCGTCATCAACCTCACCGATCCCCCCGCGACCGTACGCCAGTTCCGTGCCGAGCGGCTCGACGCGCTGCTCGACTTTTCCTCCTGGCAGCGCCTCACCGCCTTCTACTCGCTCACCAGCGGAGCCCGCTTTACCGCCGGCTTCCGCACCGCCGGCCAGTATCGCGGCAGCGGCTACGACCTCGCGGTAACGCATCGCGACGACCTGCACGAAACCGACAACTTCCGCGCCATCCTCACCGCACTCGGCATCCCGAATGGAGCCAAGCCTCGGGTAGAAGTGCCGCCCGCAACCGGACCCGAGCCGCTCGATAACGCATCCGACCTGGTCGTCTTCCATCTGTGGGCATCCGGCCAGCGCAGTTGGTTGCGGGAGTGGCCCCAGGATCGCTGGCTCACGCTCGCCCACCGAATCGCGCGCCCCGGGACCATCTTCGCCGTCACGGGCGCACCCGCCGACCTGCCCCGCACCGAGCCCTACGTCGCCCGGATGCAGGCCGAAGGCCTCGACGCCGTCGCTTTCGTCGGCACGGACGGCTTCCAGTCGCTCGCCCGCATGCTCGCCCGCGCCCGCGTCGTGGTCAGCGTCAACACGGGCGTCATGCACCTTGCCGCTATCGTCGGAGCCCCGACAGTGTCGATCAACGGACCGAATCGCAACGGCCGCTGGGGGCCCGTCGGCCCGCGCGCTGTGGGCGTCGAAGCGCCGGGCGAGGGCTGCGGCTACCTGCACCTCGGCTTCAATTTCGACGGCCAAGCCACCGACTGCATGGAACGCATCTCGGTCGACCACATCGTCGCCGCGGTGCGCCAGGTAGAGGCCGAGCCAGTAGAGGCCGGGCAAGTGGAGGCCCGCTGATGGATAGCATGCGCAACATCCTGCGTCAGTCGCTCGGCCGCAGCCTGGCGTCGATGCCGGAGCTGGACCGCCTGACCGCCGCCTGGCCCGTCGCCTGCGGCAAAGCCATGGCGACGCGCGGACACATCACCGGCTTTGCGGGCGGCATCATCACCATCCGGGTCGACGACCCTGCGTGGCTCGACCAGATGCGCTCCATGCGCGGCGCGCTGCAGCACGACCTGGCGCGCATCGCCCAAGTGCCCGCCACCGGGATACACTTTGAAAGCAGGGCCGCTGCTCCGACACGCGCCACCCCGCCTGAAACCAGCCCGCCAAGGCACATCAGTCCGCCAAGGTACAAAGGAAAGCCCAAGTGAGTGATCTTCCCCCCGCGCCGGCCGGCGCCGCGCAGGTAAGTCTGGAGCGGGTACAGCGTGTCGCCGAGCTCGCCAACCTCGACCTGACGGCCGACGAGCAGCCCCGCATGCAGCGCGACCTGAACGCCATTCTCGCCTACGTCGCGCAGCTCGGCGAACTCGACACCACAGGCGTCGAGCCAATGGCGCAGGTGGGCGACGTGCTGTCCTTCAATCCCGATGCCGCCGGTGCCGAGCTTCGGCCCGACGCCATCCGCGCCTCCGTAGACCGCCGCGCCGTCATGAGCGCCGCCCCCGAAACCGACGGCCGCTTCTTCAAGGTTCCCAAGGTGATCGAACGCTAGATTTGTTGTCATTCCCGCAGGGAATCTACTGCTGCTTTTGCATTTTTGTTGTCATTCCCGCAGGAAATCTGCTGTTACTTTCTTCTCCACTATCGGCTACTTTGCGTGAAAGGAAAACGCCCTAACGAATGAACTCCAGCTTGCAACCGGGAAACCAGATCAACCAGCCCCTCTCGATCGCCGCCGCGCGCGAAGCGGTGCGCAGCGGCTCCGCCACAGCGCTTGCCGAGCGCCTCTACACCCGCATCGCCGCGCTCGATACCGTGGCCGAAGGCCACCCCGGCATCCACAGCGTGCTCGCCCTCAGCCGCGACCGCGCGCTCGCCCAGGCTGCCCGGGTCGACGAAATAGCCGCGCGTGGCGAATCCGCCGGACCGCTCGCCGGCATCCCCATCGGCATCAAGGACGTGCTCGCCATGCGCGGCGCCCCTGCCACCGCGGGCTCGAAGATCCTCGCCGGCTACCGGCCGCCCTACGACGCGACCTCCGTAGCGCGCCTCGAAGCCGCCGGCGCCATCCTGCTGGCCAAGCTCAACTGCGACGAGTTCGCCATGGGCTCCTCCAACGAAAACTCCGCCTACGGCCCCGTACGCAACCCCTGGGCACTCGACCGCGTCCCCGGCGGCTCGTCCGGCGGGTCTGCCGCGGCGGTCGCGGCCGGCTTCTGCGCGGCGTCGCTTGGCACCGATACCGGCGGCTCCATCCGCCAGCCCGCCGCCTTCTGCGGAGTGGTCGGTGTGCTGCCCACCTATGGGCGAGTCAGCCGCTACGGCCTCATCGCCTTCGCGTCTTCGCTCGATCGCGTCGGCCCCTTTACCGCCAACGTGGCCGATGCCGCCACCATGCTCGGCGTCCTGGCCGGGCACGATCCGCTCGACGCCACCAGCGCCGACCGCCCGGTCGAGGATTACACCGCCGCGCTCGCCAAACCCGTCGCCGGCCTCCGCGTCGGGGTGCCGGCCGAGTACTTCGGCGAAGGCCTCGACCCCGAAATCCGCGCCTCCGTAGAGCAGGCGCTGGACGGGCTGCGCAACCAGGGCTGCACCATCGTGCCCGTCTCGCTGCCGCACAACCCGTACGCGATCCCCACCTATTACGTGCTCGCCACCGCCGAGGCTTCCTCGAACCTGTCGCGCTTCGACGGCGTCCGCTTCGGTCTGCGCGCAGAAGATGGAAAAACCCTATCCACCATGTACCGGCACACCCGCGAGGAAGGCTTTGGCGCCGAGGTCAAGCGCCGCATCCTGCTGGGCACCTATGCCCTTTCAGCCGGTTATTACGACGCCTACTACCGCAAAGCCCAGCAGGTCCGCACCCTGCTTACACGCGACTTCCTCGAAGCTTTCACCCAGTGCGACGTCATCGTCGGCCCCATGACCCCCACCCCGGCCTTCAAACTGGGCGAAAAGACCGACGACCCCGTCGCCATGTATCTTGCCGACATCTACTCCGTGGCCGCTTCGCTTGCCGGCATCTGCGCCATGAGCGTACCCTGCGGCGAGACCCGCGACGGCCTGCCCATCGGCGTCCAGATCATGGCCCGCCACTTCGACGAAGCCACCATGCTGCGCGTCGGGCTGGCCGTCGAAACGCAGCAGGCATTCGTCTAATCCAACTTTTCACGAACACCGAGGTCACACGTTTTGGCAGAAGACTTGAACATCGCTCCGTCCCAGGGCACGCAAGGCAGCACCCCCGAAGGCATCCGCGCACCCGAAGGCATACGGGCCTACGACCAGTACGGCCGCGAGGTCATCGTGCCGCGCCAGCAATGGGCCACCGAGGTGCTGCCCAGCATGCTGGGCGAGGTGCGCGACAACCCCGACCAGCTCTACGGGCTGATCCTCAGCTCGCTCAACGACGGCTTCGTCGCTGAGGTTGTCGAATCCACCCAGCACCTCTACGCCACCGACTCCATCCCCGCGCGCGGCGCCTGCATGTGGGGCATCGTGCTCATGCAGTCCGGCCGGCTCGACGAAGCGGAGCATGTCCTCACCGGGTACCTCGCCAACCATGGCGAAGAGGCATCCGTCCTGCTCAACCTGGCCAAGGTGTATGCCTCGTGCAACACGCCCGCGATGTGGGAGAAAGCCGACGCAACCCTGTGGCGGGCGCTTGAGCTCGAGCCAAATCTGGATAACGGCCTGGGCTGGTACGCCTCGCTGGCCGCGGACCGCGCAGCCGCCGCAGCCGCCGCTGTATCCGGCACGGCCAAGGAAGCCCTGCAACAGGCAGGCCAGCAGGCCGGCACCGAAGCCTTGCTGCGCGTGGCTACCCTGCCCGGCTCCTGGCGCGCCCAGCTTTGGCTTGCCCGCGGCGAGCTGAACACCGGCAACCTGGACGCTGCCCGCGCCCTCTACCGCGAGGCACTTTCGCGCGCGCCGCGTCCGGTCCCGCCCGACTTCCTGATGCAGATGTCCGGCGACCTCGGCGGCACCGGCAACCTCGCCGAGCTGCTCGAGTTCACCGCGCCCGAGTTCCTCCCGGAGGTGCACGGCCTGCCCGTCGGCAACAACCTCATCAAGGCCTACGTGGATACCGGCGACCTGGACACCGCGACCGCGCTCAAGGACTCGCTCTACGAGCTGAACCGGCCCGACTGGAAGGAAGGCCTCGGCTTCTGGGATACGGAAATCGCCCGCCGCCGCACCGGCGAAGCCAACAGCCGGCTCAATGGGCAAGCGGGCGCCGCCGGCCAGCAGATCCAAATCGGCCTGCTGCGCGTCGACGGCCCCATCTGGCTGCCGCCGCAATCGCCCGCGCGCGCCAACTTCGGCGTCAAGCCGCCCAGCGGACCCACCGTCACCTTCCTGGGCGGAACGGCAGAGCCACCCGAAGCGCCCACCCGGCCGGAGGTCCAGATGGCCGATGCTGTCGGCCGCCTTACCCGCTCGCTTCCGCTCTTCTTCGCCGAGCAGACTGACCTGCGCACCGCCGCCCAAGGCCGCACACTCATCCCCTGGGCGGTCGCCTCGGCTGCCGGCCAGCCCAGCGGCTTCGTCGTCTCGGGCAGCCGCTGGCCCGACGCCGTCGCCCTGCAGATGGTCTCCGAGCCTGCCAACCAGACCGACTACGTCGTCACCGTGCATGTAGACGCCGAGGTTGAACCCTGGACCGCCGAGCTCGCCTTTCTGCGCACGTCCGACGGCAGCCGCATCGGCGAGCTTGAGGCCGAGTTCCCCTCAGGCGACCCCTACCCGAGCCTCATTCAGCTCGCCCAAGAGGTCGTCGACCTGCTCTCCGCGTTCGGTCCTGCCTCCGACCCGCCGGCCTACCAGGTCCCGCAGAACAGGGCTTTTCCCGATTACCTGCTGCGCATGGAGCAGCTGCTGGCCGTGCGCTCGACGACCATCCAGGGCGCAACCGCCATGACACTCAGCGGCGAGCACGAAATCCTAAGCGGCCAGCTGAACCTGTGCCTCGCCGAGCCCAAGAGCCAGCCCGTCCGCCTGCTGCTGATCGAAACCCTCGCCATCCTCACCCAGATCCGTCCAGAGCTCGCCGAGCAGTTTCGGCCAAACTTCCAACGGCTCATCACCGAATACCCCATCGAGGCCATCGACCAGGTCTTCGCCCAGAGCAACGCCTGAAGCACAGGAGCTGTCAGCTCAGAGCTCCCAAGCTCTGAGCTGTCGAATCAGCCGTTAACCCGCAACCAAGCCTCAACCTCACCCAATGCAGCCACCGCCACGAAGCGTCCCTCGCACGGCTTGGTTTCGGTCCCATCGATCAAAAACGCCTGCCGCAGACCAGCTGCATTGGCCGCGCCCACATCGCCGCAGCGGTCGCCCACCATTACCGAGCGGGTCAAATCGAGACCCAGATCCGCGGCCGCGCGCAGCAGCATGCCGGGGCCGGGCTTGCGATCTTCCGACTCGCGCCTGTACTCGCCGACGCCATGCTCCGGGTGGTACGGACAGTGATAGACCGCGTCCAGCTCCACGCCTTCGCGGCGCAGCTCGCTCCGCATCCAGTCCATCAGCACCTCGAACTGTGCCGGCATGTAGAAGCCGCGCGCGATGCCGGACTGGTTCGTCACCACAACCAGCCGGTAGCCAAGCTCCTGGGCCGTGCGGCAAAGCGAAAAAATGCCTTCCACAAACCGCACATCAGCCGGCAAGTAGAGGTAGCCGACCTCCTCGTTGATGACTCCGTCACGATCCAGAAACAGCGCGCGTTCACTCATAAAGTCCTTCCGGGTACAGCGATGCACGGCGGCGCCAGGTAGCCGCGGGCGCGGTTTTCGAGCATCTGCATCACCTCTGCCAGCACCATGGCCGGCGTGTACTGGCGGATGCAGTCGTTGCGTGGGCAGGGTGGAAAGCTGTGCGCGTCGTAGCAGGGCCGGCACGCGAAACCCTCGCCACCCCACAGCGCCAGCGTGCCGGGCCGCTGCGGCAGCCGCCCGCGCGGGTCGGTCGGCCCGAACAGCGTCACGATGCCCACACGTGTCATCCCGGCTAGGTGCAGGGGACCGGTATCGTGCGTAACGACCACGTCGGCCTCGTCCATCAGGGACAGGGTCTCGATCAGACTCAGCTTCCCAATCAGGTCCGTCACTGCTGCGCCCGCAAACAAGGGCTGCACCCAGGCATCATCCGGACCGCCGATCAACACGATCTCGACGCTTCGGTCGGCAAGCAATGTCGCCAGGCGTACATAGTCTTTAGCCGGCCAGCGCCGCAATGCATCGTCGGCCATCATGTTCTTCGCGCCGGCCGGCGCCAGCACCACGCGCCTCTTGCCGGTTCGTGCCAGGGGCGACGCAGGCAGAAGCGCGGGCACCGGCGCAAGCTGCATGGGCCGATGCTCATCCGGCAGGCCGAGCAGCACGCGCGCGTACTCATCGGTGTGGTGGCGCCCGGGCAGCAGCCGGCGCGCACGATCTTCGTGCGAAAGCTGAAACTTGCGCTTAGCTTGCACCGGCGCGGCCAAAAGGCGGTAGCGCGCGTCGTAATACAGGGTCGCGCACACGTCGTACCGGCGTCCGGCCAGCTTGCGCCAAAGTCCGGCGATCGCCGCAAAGCGCTGCGTTGCCGAGCCCTTCAGCACCGCCCGGTCATCGACCACGATGGGGTTAATCCAGGGATAAAGCTCAAGAATCGGCAGCACCCCCGGCCCGCACACCCAGTCGATGGCGTGGCCAGCCAGGTGCATCTGGTGCACGGCCGGCACCAGCATCACGACATCGCCGATGGCACCGAATTTGACGATGAGGCTCTTCGGCATAGGCTCGGCCTAACGCGGCACCCCGTTCTTACCCAGCCCTTTATTCAAGAAGACGCTTTGGTTGCGCAGCACGGCTATGTGGGCGACATAGCGCATCAGCAACTCGTACCGGTTCGGCCCAAGTACCCGCAAACCCAGGCGCAGCAGTCGATGCACCATCTCGACCCGCCGGTCGGTGCTGGAAAATTCCTTCCAGGTAGCCTTGGCAGGCGCGGCCTTGCCGGCCACCAGCTTCTCGCTCCGGCAAAACTTCAGCCAGGGGCCTCCGGCATCGAAGGGATCCGGCTGCGGAAAGTGAGCCTTGTGTTTGGCGTAGAGCCGGCGCGAAAGCCGCGTGATGGCGCTGCCGTCGGAGAAGGCGTCGAAGCCGTAGGGCAGCGCCTCCAGCACCTCATCCTTGCCGGCCAGAACCGCCGCCTTGTAGTCCGCGAAGATGCCCTGCAGGTCGGGCCGCGATGCCAGGGTGAACCGGTCGGTGTGCTTCGAAAGCAGGCTCGCCTCGCCCGGAACGATGCCGCTGAAATGGAAAAAGCGTAGCGGCACCCCGTTGACTCTTGGGCCGGCAGGCGCTTCGCTCAGCGTCCGCTCGTGCAGGTTCCAGTAGGCCATGTTGCACCCGGGGTCGCGCAGGATGGTCACGCCCGCAAACAACCCGGGCAGCAAGTTCATCCATTTCTGGTCGACAAACAGCCCGGTACGCCCTTCGCTGAAACCGAGATCGAGGCAGCGCCGTTCCCACCAGCGCAGCATCCGCAGTCCTTCGGCCGAGTGCCGCACCGCAAAGAAGCCGAGATTGTAGGTTCCGTTGTAGAGCATCTCCTGTTCGTTGGGCAGCTTGTCGTCGTCAATAGGCGCGGTGATGTGCGGCGTCAGCACGCCGTCGCTGCTTTCGAGTGCCTGAAACACCGGCTCGAGCGGCGCGTACACGAAGATGTCGGGATCGAGATAAACCAGGCGCTCCAGCCCATGCTGCAGCAGCAGATGCAGCATGAAGGTGGGCTTTACATTGGTGTTCAGCTCCAGGATGTCGTACTTCATGGCCTCGCCACGCAGGTCGGCCAGGCCGATGGCGGGCAGCATAACGGCCTCGAACGGCTCAGCGGCAAAGGGGGAAGCGTCCGCCAGATCGGCCACGATCAGGACGAAAAAGCGGTGCCCCGGATGCTGCTGCAGATAGGATCTGGCGACCGTGCGCGCATAAGCGAGATAGTTTGGGCTGACGATCGTACAAGCCGCGCTGCTGGGTTCGGGCATCGAGTCTTAGGATACCGCGTCCGGCGATGTGGCAAGGCGAGGACAAGAGCAGGTTCCCTTCGGGGATGACAGCAATATAGTCTCTACAGTTCCGCGTCAATAGCGGCTAGACCCTGCTGCCAGGGCGCGAGCGTGAGGCCGAAGACGCGTTCGAGCTTGCCGCAATCCAGCCGGCTGTTGGCGGGCCGGCGCGCCGGCGTCGGGTACTCGCTGGTGGGAATCGGCACCAGCTGGGCGAAGGGTGTTCCCGGCTCGACCAGCCGGCGCAGACGCAGCGCTTCCTGGGCGAAGCCGAACCAGGTGGTCTCGCCGGCAGCCGCCGCGTGGTACACCCCGTTTGCCGGCGCGACCGCTTCGGCCAGCGAAAGGCCGTGCTCAGCCGCCCTGCGCTCGGCCTGCTCTACGAGCGCCGCTGTGATGCGCGCAAGCTCCCGCGCGGTGGTGGGGGCGCCGTGCTGATCGTCCACGATGCGCATCTCCGCGCGCTCCCGCGCCACGCGCAGCACGGTGAGCAGAAAATTCCTGCCGGTAGCCCCATACACCCAGCTCGTGCGCAGCACCAGGTGCGCCGCGCCGCTGGCCGCGAGCGCCTGTTCGCCGGCCAGCTTGGTCTCGCCGTAGACGCTCAGCGGCCCGGTCGCGTCGTCTTCGGTGTAGAGCGTTTCGCCCTCGCCGGGAAACACATAGTCGGTAGAAAAGTGCAGCACCACCGCACCCAGCCGGCGAGCTTCCTCGCCGATTACCTCGAGCGCTTCGGCGTTGATGGCGCGCGCCACGCCACGCTCGGCCTCGGCTTTATCAACCGCCGTGTAGGCCGCCGGGTTCAGAATCCAGCGCGGCTTCGCTTCCCGCAGACAGGCGCGGATGGTACGTGCGTCGGCCAGGTCTAGCTTCCCGCGGCCGGGTGCCCAGGCCTGCGGAAACAGCTTCACCAGCTCGCCCCCGACCTGGCCTGACCCGCCCGTGATGAGCATCAGTACACTGGCTCCTCAAGCACGCGCAGCAGGTACTGTCCGTAGGTGCTCTTGGCGATACGCCCCGCCAAAGCCCGCAGTTGCCCGGCGTCGATATACCCCAGCCGGTAGGCGATTTCCTCCGGGCAGGCCACCTTCAGGCCCTGCCTGTGCTCGAGCGTGTGGATGAAGTTCGAGGCTTCGAGCAGCGAATCGTGGGTGCCCGTGTCGAGCCACGCAATGCCGCGCCCCAACACTTCGGTGCGCAGCTGCCCGCGTTCCAGGTACCAGCGATTGACGTCCGTAATCTCAAGCTCGCCGCGCGGGCTTGGTTTCAACGCGGTCGCCACCTCGACCACCTGCGCGTCGAAGAAGTAGATGCCCGTTACGGCGTAGCGCGACTTCGGTTTCACGGGCTTTTCTTCGAGCGAAACCGCCCGGCGCTCTGCGTCGAACTCCACCACCCCGTAGCGTTCCGGGTCCAGCACCGGGTAAGCAAATACGGTCGCGCCGGAAGTGTGCGCGGCCGCCTCGCGCAGGGTGCGCTGGAAATCGTGCCCATAGAAAATATTATCGCCGAGTACCAGGCAGCAGCCTTCACCGGCCAGAAACTCGCGGCCGATGAGGAACGCCTGGGCCAGCCCGTCGGGCGAGGGCTGCACGGCATACTGCAGCCGCAGGCCCCACTTCGAGCCGTCGCCCAGCAGCTGCTCGAAGCGCGGTGTGTCCTCGGGCGTCGAAATCAGCAGGATGTCGCGGATGCCCGCGAGCATGAGCGCGGACAGCGGGTAGTACACCATCGGCTTGTCGTACACCGGCAGCAGCTGTTTCGAAACCGCCTGCGTCACCGGGTGCAGCCTGGTGCCCGAACCGCCCGCCAGAATGATCCCTTTCAAACCGTTGCCTCCGCCATAGCGCTCTCTTGCCGCCCTGCATAATTCTGTTCGATCCAGCTCTTGTAAGCGCCGCTGGTCACGTTGCGTACCCAGTCTTCGTGCGCAAGATACCACGCGACGGTCTGGCGCAGCCCCGTCTCGAAACTCTCCCGGGCATGCCAGCCGAGCTCCGATTCGAGCTTGCGCGCGTCGATCGCATAGCGCCGGTCGTGGCCCGGCCGATCGGTCACAAAGCGGATCAGATTTGCGTGCGGCGCGTAGGCGGATTGCGGCACAAGCTCGTCCAGCAGCGCGCAAATGCCACGCACGACCTCCAGGTTCGTCCGCTGGTTGCCGCCGCCCACGTTATATGTCTCGCCCGGTCGCCCGCCTGCAAGCACGGTGCGGATGGCCGCGCAGTGGTCGCGCACAAACAGCCAGTCGCGCACCTGCCCGCCATCGCCGTAAACGGGCAGCGTCTTGCCCGCGAGCGCATGCGTGATGACGAGCGGAATCAGCTTTTCCGGAAAGTGGTAGGGGCCGTAGTTGTTACTGCAGTTGGTAATCAGCGTAGGTAGACCGTAGGTGTGGTGCCAGGCGCGCACCAGGTGGTCGCTTGCGGCCTTCGACGCTGCGTACGGGCTGTTGGGCGCGTAGGGGGTCTCTTCGTGAAACGCCGGCGCGTCCGGCGTCAGGGTGCCATACACCTCATCGGTCGAGACATGCAGGAATCGGAACGCCGCGCGTGCCTGTGCGTCCAGGCTTCCGGTGTACTCGAGCGCAGCCTGCAGCAGGGTAAAGGTGCCGTCGATGTTGGTGCGCAGAAACGCTTCCGGCCCGGTAATGCTGCGATCGACGTGCGACTCCGCGGCGAAGTGGACGATTGCCCGCGGCTTGTGGGTTGCGAGCAGCTGCCGCACCAGCCTGCCGTCGCAGATATCGCCCTGCACAAACGTGTAGCCGGGCTCGTCCGCAAGCGCCTGCAGGTTGGCCGGATTGCCCGCGTAGGTAAGCTTGTCCAGGTTCACCAACGGTCCGGTCCCGCCCCTGGCTTGCGCACGCGACGCAAACCAGTCCAGCACGAAATTTGAGCCGATAAAGCCCGCCCCGCCGGTTACCAGAATCGCTTCAGCCATGTAACTCCTCCGCGGCCCCCAGTGCAGGGGCCTCGAGCGTTGCCGGGCGCGGCGCTTGCCAAGTCTTCAGGTTAAAGCCGACGCCCAAAGCAAACGCCGTCACGACCCATGGATACGTTACATTGAATTGCGCGCCAAACAGATGCACCAAAGGTTGCAGCAGCGCCAGATTCGTAAGATATGCCGGCGCGCGGATACGGCGCAGCATGAAGAACGGCGCCAGCAGGCAAAGCATCGTAAACACCAGCAGCGGAATGCCGAGGTCGGCCGCATAGCCCAGCATGCCCAGCCCGGGTTCATCGGCGGCATCCACATAAAGCGCGGCGCCCCGGTACTCCGGCGCATTGCGCAGGGTGCCGTAATTGCCCAGGCCGATGCCCGTCCAGGGATGCGCCTTAATCATGCGCGGAACGATGTAGGCCCCGGCGATACGGCCAAGCACATAGTTGTTATCGGTGCTCTGAATATGCGAGTAGCGCTCGAAATCCTGGCTGCCGTACTGGTAATTGCGCAGGTCCTGGGTCAGGTTCAGAAACTGCGCCGCAAGCACAAGCACGACGCCCCCGCTGCCTAGGATAGCGAAGCGCTGGTTGGCCGAGCCGCCTATGAGTACATTCAAAAGCAGCAGCGCGGCCGCGGCCAGAAAGGCCGCCTTCGATTGCGACATGATAAACGCGATCACCAGCAGCAGAAAGGCCCAGCGCAGTCGGCGCATCGTGTCCCAGCCGAGCCGATACAGGACCACGCCCGAAAGCATGACACTGATCACGTACAGCCCATAAGGCCCGCCCTCGTTGTAGAACCCGCGAAAACGATGCAGGTTGGCATAAGCGCCCAGCGACGCGATGCCCAGCACGTCGAGTGGCCAGGTGACCAGCGAGTACAGCGCGCTGGCCACGCCCACCCAAAAATAAGCCTTCATGGCAAAGCGTACCTTTTCGGTAGAGCGCCGGAACAGCGTCGCCATGTAGAGCATGGCAAAGACGTCCAGGAAGATCTCGGTGAGCCGCGAAACGGCGATGTAAACCGGGTAGCGCAAGAGCGGCAGCCCGGTCGGAATATAGAACTCGAAGCGCAGCGCGGCCACCGCCAGCACCAGCGTTGCCAGGCCGAACAGGATCCAGCCGATGCCCAGGCGCAGCACGGTTTTGTGGATCGTCATCTGGAAGCCCAGCTGCGGGAAGTGCGCGAGCAGAATCAAAATCTGCAGACCGTAGATGTATTCCAGGTACTGAATGGAAGCGAACTTCAGCGTGATCGTCGAAGCCAGCGCCGCGGTGAGAAGAAGAAACAGATTCTCCCAGCGCCGCCAGCGGTCGAGGGCCGTGACGGGCTCCAGGTGGCTGCCCGGGAACACGTCGCCCGTCACGCGAAGGCCGGGCACCGGCAGGCCGGGTGCCGGCAGGCCGGATGCGGGCGAGCCGGCACCGAGGCTCATGCCCGGCCCCGCACCCGCTCCCGCCGCGCGCGCCGCAGCAATCTGCCGAAGTGCCGCACCGGGGCCGTCAGAAGCAGAATAGCGAGGCTCAGCGCGAAGCCGACCAGCGCGCCGACGAGAGCGTATTTCTTGCGCGACGGGCCGGCCTTGTGCTCCGACGGCACCGCCTTTTCGACAACCTGCAGCTGCGGTCCGGGGTCGATCGAGGCCAGCCGCGCCCGCTCATACTGCTGCACCAGGTTGTCGTACAGGCCTTCACGCAGCTTTACTTCGCGCTCTTTCTGGTCGAGCTCCAGCTGCAGACCGGGCATCCGGTTGTTGGCCGCAATGCCGTGCGATTTCGAACTCTGGTCCGCTTCCTGCTGGGCAAGCTGTCCTTCCAGCTGGCGCAGAAAAGCCCGTGCCTGCACCACCTCAGGGTTCTGCTCCGTACCCGCAACCAGAAGCTGTGCCAGCCGCGCCTGGGCCTGGCCGATCTGCGCCTGCAGCTGCGCCGTGGCGCTCAGGCCCTCTGCCGCTTC
The DNA here is from genome assembly GCA_964282835.1 of uncultured Granulicella sp. Lineage (GTDB taxonomy): Bacteria > Acidobacteriota > Terriglobia > Terriglobales > Acidobacteriaceae > Edaphobacter. The sequence continues at coordinate 651,483 of OZ196157.1, read as the reverse complement.
AGCGCCGGGAAGCAGCACACCCGTGCGCACCTGGGTATTCTTCAACTCGGTTTCCGCCTTGGTCAGCTCGGCCTTCTGCTCATCCAGCTGCTGCTCAAAAAACGCCCGCCGATGCGACGATGCCGTAGCCACCATGGCGCCGTTCAAGCGATACAGCGATTCCAGATACTCGTTGGCAATATCTGCCGCAAGCTTCGGATTATCGGCCTCGCCCACCACCGTAATCATCGCGTTCTTGCTTACCGAAAACCCCGATTTCGACGCCAGAATGTTGCGCGCCTCTTCATACTGGTTCACGTGATAAACCTTCATCAGGTCTAGGCGATCGATCACGTCGTACTGCACCGTCCGGCTGACCAGCAGCCCGAGGTAGATATCCACCGTAGCGTCGCCGGTCAGGTAGGAATTGCCCGAGGTCGCGGTGTTGAGGTCCGTGTTGCGGGGTGGCAGGAAGACCGCCGCCGAGTAGTAGTACGGCTTGGTCAGCGTAAGCAGAAGCAGGCCCAGGCCGAAGCCTGCCATCGTCGCCAAAACCACCAGCCACTTATTGTCGAGCAGCCGGTGCGCGGCGTCCACGAAGCTGATCGTGATCTCGCCGTCATCCACTGCCGGTGTGTGTGCGATCGTTGCCACGAAGCCTCTCTCCTGCTACCCGTTTCTAATTACGAACGAACAAAGCGATCGCCGCTGCGCCCAGCCCAAGCTGTCCGACCACACTTGAAATGTCGACCAGATTGCGCAGCAACGCGCGGCGATCGAGCTGCGGCGGCACGACAATCGTATCTCCCGGAAAGACCCTTGCGTGATCCACATTGCCATACTGTGTGCTGAACACGGACCCGTCAGCGCGCAGGATAAAGGTACGCTTCCTGTCGGCGCCACGATCCGGACCGCCGGCCTGGCGCAGGTAATCGTGTTCACGCCGTCCACGCTCGAAGACAAAGGCGTTGGCGCTGTAGACCTGGCCTTCCACGCTCACCGTCGAGGGGACGCGCGGCACCACGAAACGGTCTCCATCCTCGAGCGGCAGGTCGGGAATTTCCTCGATCGTCCGGCTGTCCGGCTTCAGCTCAAGCACGATGCGCCCGAGCGGCACAATCTGCCGCAGACGCGTAATATCCTGGCGCGCCTGGGTCGCATTTGACGTGGCTGCGGCCGCATCGCGATCGCTGATGGCGCGCGCATTTTCGTTCGCCGCCTGCACGGAAATCTGCGCGTCCAGGCTGTCCGCATATTCGTTTAATCGTTGTTGCTGCACCCGCCTGGTCGATTGCCGCGTAAACTCCGACCCATACAGATACGCTTCCGGAGTAAAGCCGCCCACGCGCCGCAGCAGCTGGCGAAACGTCTCGCCGGGCTGCACACTGTAAACGCCGGCCGCCACAAACTCGCCTTCCAGCCGCACAAAGCGGGGCTGCTGCGAGGTAGGCACTTTCACGTCCGCGGTCGAAAAGAACGTCACCACATCCCCCGCTTCGAGCGGCAGATTCTGGCTGTCGTTGTGGTCCACATACAGAGCGCCCGGCTTGAAAGGCACAAGATAGGTAGAAAGCGTTTTCGGGTCCAGCCGCTCGATGACCGCGTAGCTCAGGTCCAGGTCGGGAGCCGAAAGCACCACGTCCGTCGTAGCCGAAAAAACATTGTTCGAGCTCGTCAGCGAGCTCGCCACCGACGTCCCGCCCTTGGTCGAGCTCGCATTGCCGGCCTGCGTCACCGCCGCCGCCGTGGTCTGGGTAGACGTAGTGCCGCTTACATCGAGCGAGCCCTCGCGTCCGGCGGGATTCGCCACTGCGTCGGCATTGCCCAGGGTATTGCGATTACGGAAATAGTTACGCGTAATCAGCTGGTCGATCGAGGGCACCAGGTCCAGCATCCGCATGCCCGGATGCCACACATAGCGACCGGGAAAAGAAACGTTGCCGCGCAGCGTCACGGCGTCCTTGTACCTGTCCAGGATGGTCGCTACGGTAATGATGTCGCCGTTCTTGGCGTCCACGCTGCCGGTCTTGGCCTGGTCTACATCAACGATGCTGCGCAGGGTATGCTCAAAAATCCGCTCTACCCGGATCTGGGCTCCCAGCGCCACGCTGGTCTTGCCCCCGGCCAGTTGCAGCGCCTGCTCCACGCTGGTGGCCTCGTTCGCGCGCAGTTCGTAGATCGCCGGATTGTCCACGCTTCCGGTCACGGCCACCTGCGGCCCCACCGGCGGGATAAAGATCACGTCGCCCTGCTGCAACTGCACATCCTTGGACTTGTCCCCGCGCAGCAGCAGGTCGTATAGGTCGAAGTTCGTCAGCACCTTCGTCCCACGCAGCACTTCGATGCCCCGCAGCGTTCCCTGCGGCAATGGCCCGCCCGATTCAAACAGCGCGTTCAAAAGCGTACTCAGCGAGCTGATCGTGTAGCTGCCCGGCCGCCGCGCATAGCCGGTGACGAATACCTGGATCGTCCGCAACTGGCCGAGATTCACCGTAAGGTCGAAATTCCGGTATACCCGGCTCAACTCCTGCCGCAAAAAGGGCTGCAATTGCGAAAACCGGACTCCAGCCACGTGGATCGTCCCCACGTCCGGGTACGAGATATCGCCCGTGCGGCTTACCGTGTACGAGGCCTGCTGGTTCAGCTGCCCAAAAGTCTGGATGCGCAGCTCGTCTCCCGGCCCGATCACATAATCCGGCGCCACCGGAATGTCGTCGACCGGCGCAAACGTGCTCGGTACATTGTCGAACAGGTCTTCGCCAAAAATCGACAGCGCGGTTCCAGTCGAATCCGACACCAGGCGCTGGAATTCGGTAGGCACGTCGTGCACCGTGCTGGTCGTGCGCTCCTGACGATCGGTCTCGGCGCGTTCCCGGGCCTGCGCCTCGGTCTGGTTCGTGTTCGTCTGTGTCTGGTTGCCGCTCTGTCCGTTTTGCCCGTTCTGTCCGGCCTGCCCGTTCTGCGCTCCGCGTCCGGACACCGGACCTGCACCCTGGATGCCCGTCGAAGGCGTGGCAATGGCCCCCGCGCCACCCTGTGCGAACAAGGGTACCGTCGCCCCGGCCATCAGGACGGCGGCAAACAGCACGGCAACAGACAGGATCGGCATACACCGGCTCAAAAGAGAACGCCGGGAGCGTTCAAACATAACGACTTCTTTCACTACTGGAATCCTTGTCCTGCCGACGCGAAGCCGGATCTGGTCGTCAATTGGTTACGCCGCATCGTGTGACGCAGTCATCCGCACCTAGTTTACAGAAGATTCCGAACATTCATCGGTCAAGGCAACCACTTAGAGACTCCACCGGCTCACACCAACCTAGAAGCGCAAGGAAAACCATGAGCGAACCTCAAAAAGAATCACCAGACGGTCTGCCTACCGGGTCCGAAACCACGGGGCAGCAAGGGGCCCAGACCACCGAGAAGGCCCGCAACGCCGCCCCAGGAAGCCCCAAACAGGGTGCCGAGCCCTCCGGCTACAAAGGCGACAATCCCGCCACCGCAGGCAGCGGCCCCACCGCCATCCACTCCAACACGCCCGAGAACCGCGACGGCAAACTCGACCCCTCCGCCCCGGGAAATGCCGGCATCACGCCTAATACCGCCGGAGACAAGTCCTGACCGGTACCCGTCCGAGCAGGTAAAGCCCTCTTTGTTGTCATTTTCAAAGGTAATCTGCTTTGGCCTCGCGCCCGCTCCCTAACACCATCAGCCAGTAATCTAGTATAAGAGTCGACCCACCGCAGTACGGGCCTATAGCTCAATTGGTTAGAGCAGCGGACTCATAATCCGTTGGTTCAAGGTTCAAGTCCTTGTGGGCCCACCGTCTCTCTTAGGCGGACGCATGATCGATCCAACCTGGGCACCCAGAAGGCTCACCCACGCGCAGGCGCGTCTCGAACAACTGCTCGACGCCAGCCGCATGAGCATTCCGGAGCGTCTGGCCGCTGCTAGGGCGCTTACCGAACGCATGTACAAGCTGCAGGGGATCGATTGCGATGAACGAGAAGCAGATTTCACTCCTCACCGCGTTCCTCGCAGCCCGCGTTGACTTTGCCATCGTCGGCGGCGTCGCCGTCATCGCACACGGTTACCTGCGCACCGATGCCGAACAACTCTCGCTGATCCCCTGACTTCGCTCTTCGAGCGCTTCCGGTATTCTCGAAACATGCCGGTCGTCCCCAGCAACGTTGTCGAGCATCTTCGCCATCTCCGCGCCCTCACCGCCGACGAGCACGGCGCTCAGCGCCTCGCCTGGACGCCGGCCTGGCTGAAAGCCCGCGCCTGGTTCGAGTCGCTCGCCGACAGCATCCCCAACCTCGAACGCCATTACGATCCCGCCGGCAATCTGTGGCTTACCCTGCCCGGCGCGAGCGAGCAGGCGCTCCTGCTCGGCGGCCACCTGGATTCCGTGCCCAACGGCGGCTGGCTCGACGGCGCGCTCGGCGTGCTGGCGGGCTTTGAAGTGTTGCGCGCGCTGGCCGAAGAGCACGACGGCCGGCTGCCTGTCACCCTGCGCCTGGTCGACTGGGCGGACGAAGAAGGTGCGCGTTTCGGACGTTCGCTGTTCGGTTCTTCCGCTTTTGCCGGCACCCATTCGATCGCAGCCGACCGCCTGCGCGCCGACCGCGAAGGCATCACGCTCGAGCAGGCCCTCGCCGCCTGCGGCTATGACGTAGCCCGCATCCACCAGGCCGAAGCCGAGCGAAGAAACGCCGCCGCCTACCTCGAACTGCACATCGAGCAGGGCCCCATCCTTGAGGCTCGAGGCCTGCCCCTTGCCGTCGTCACCGGCACCAAGGGCGTCGAGCGCCACGCCATCACCTTCCACGGCCAGGAGGCTCACTCCGGCTCGACCCCCATGCGCGCCCGCCACGACGCCCTCGCCTCTGCCGCGAAATTAGCCCTCGAAATCCGCCCCATCGCTCTGCGCCACCCCGACGCGGTTGCCACCATGGGCTCGCTCAAAACCTACCCTGGCATCGTCACCGCTGTCGTCGGCCGGGCCGAAGCCACGCTCGACATGCGCGATCTCGACCCAGCGATTCTCGCCCAGATGCATGCCGAAGCCGTCGCCGCCAGTCACCGCTTCGCCGCCGAAGAAGGCTGCACCGCAGAGTGGAGCCGCATCTGGTCCATCGAGCCCATCCCCTTCGACCCGGCCCTGATCGCTCTCGCCCAGCAAGCCGTAGAGCAAGTCACCGGCCAGCCGTCCCCCCTGCTCCCCTCCGGCCCGCTGCATGATGCCGCCGAAGTCTCCCGCGCCGGCATTCCCACAGTCATGCTCTTCGTGCAAAGCCTCCGCGGCCTAAGCCACAATGCCCTCGAAGACACCGAAGAACACCACCTGCTCCAAGCCGCCGAAGCCTTCCACATCCTGGCGCAAAAGACCATCCGCAAGCTATCGCCCACCTTTCTCAATCAGGAGTAAGCTCTGCATCGCTTGCTTTGGCTCCGTCGTCGATTTTTCGTTCCTGGTTGCCCCTAATATCCTCGCGCTCTTCGCTGTCAGCTTACGGCTTATAAGCTTATAGCTCGTGAACCAAGCCTCTTCGCCACGCACGCGAACTTCGAAAGCTTAGTGCTTTCCTTCGTCGCCAGGCGGCCGAATGGTGCATAATCGTCTCTTCTCCCACGCACCAGGCCACCCAGAGGAGTCCCGCTTGCCCGAGCCCTTCGCCAAACCGGCCCCGTTCCCCAACCCGACCCCCGCCGCCACCGCCGCCCTCTTCCCCGACCTGCGTCCCGCGCTCACCCGCCAGGCCGCCCTGCCCGAGGCCAACCGCTGCCTTTTCTGCTTCGACGCGCCCTGCATGCAGGCCTGCCCCACCCACATCGACGTGCCGCGCTTTATCAAAAAGATCGCCTCCGGCAACCTCGACGGCTCGGCCCAGACCATCCTCGACGCCAATATCCTGGGCGGCTCGTGCTCGCGCGCGTGCCCGGTCGAGGTGCTGTGCGAAGGCGCCTGCGTGCTCAACCACTACAACCGCGAGCCCATCCAAATCGGCTTGCTGCAGCGCTACGCCATGGATTACTTCCACGCAGCGGGCGCGCTTCCCTTTACCCCGGTGCCCGATACCGGCAAGCGCATCGCGCTCATCGGTGCCGGCCCCGCCTCGCTTGCCTGCGCGGCCGAGCTGCGCCGCCACGGCCATGCCGCCGCAATCTACGACGCGCGCCCGCTGCCCGGGGGCCTGAATACCTACGGGATCGCCGAGTACAAACTCCCGCTCGCCGAAAGCCTGCGGGAAATCAACATGATCGCCCGGCTAGGCGTCGCGTTCCACTTCGACACACAGGTCGACGCCGCCCGCCTGGCCGAGCTCGAATCCACGCACGACGCCATCTTTCTTGGCGTCGGCCTTGGCGCCATCCACGCGCTCGGCATCCCCGGCGAGCAGCTCGCCGGCGTCACCAACGCGCTCGACGTCGTCTCCGGTTACAAGGATGGTTCGCTCACCCGCATGGCCGGTCGCGTCGCCGTCATCGGCGCCGGCAACACCGCCATTGACGCCGCCATCGCCTCCGTCCGGCTCGGCGCGCATGAGGTTGTAATGCTTTACCGCCGCGGCCCCGAGCAGATGTCGGCCTTCTCCTTCGAGTACGACCACGCCAAGCACGAAGGCGTGAAGTTCCTCTGGCACGTCCAGCCCGCGGCCATCGAAGGGGCGGGCAAGGTCGAAGCCCTCAAGCTCACCAAGCTCGCCTCCACCGAAGACACCTCGCTCATCCCTGCCGGCGACTTCACCATCCCGGTCGATACGGTCGTCCTCGCCATCGGCCAGGCCACCCATACCGGCTTCCTCGCTTCCTCGAACCTGCAGCTCGAGCGCGGCCGCATCCTCATCGACCGCGCCACCGGCCAGACCAGCAATCTCAAATTCTTCGCGGGCGGCGACTGCACCAACGGCGGCCGCGAAGTCGTCGACGCCGTAGCCGACGGCAAACGCGCCGCGTTGGGCATCATCGCCCAACTCGCCTAGCCTCTTTCTTGTTGTCATCCCGCAGGGATCTGCGGTTGCACTTGCCGTTGCCTGTTTTACCTGGAGCGCCCATGCCCACCCTACAAACCACCTTCGCCATTGCGCTGCCGCCGTTCTCTTCGGAGGTCAATCACTAATGCCCACCCTACAAACCACGTTCGCCGGCATCTCCTCCCCCAACCCCTTCTGGCTAGCCTCTGCCCCGCCCACCAACTCCGGCGAGCAGATCATGCGCGCCTTCGACGCAGGCTGGGGCGGCGCCGTCTGGAAGACCATCGGCGAACCCATCACCAACGTGTCCTCGCGCTATTCGAGTATTGATTACGACGGCCGGCGCATGATGGGCTTCAACAACATCGAGCTCATCTCCGATCGCCCCATCGAAACCAACCTCCGCGAGATCGCCGAGGTCAAGCGTCGCTACCCCAAACACGCCGTCATCGCGTCCCTCATGGTCGAGTCCAACCAGCAGGCCTGGCACGACATCGTCCGTCGCTCCGAAGACGCCGGAGCAGATGGGCTGGAGTTGAACTTCGGCTGCCCGCACGGGATGAGCGAACGCGGCATGGGCTCCGCCGTAGGTCAGGTGCCGGAATATGCCGAGCGCATCACCGCCTGGGTCAAAGAGGTCGCGCGTACGCCCGTCATCGTCAAGCTCACCCCCAACATCACCGACATCCGCATGCCCGCACGCGCGGCCAAACGCGCCGGTGCCGACGCGCTCTCGGCCATCAACACCATCAACTCCATCACGTCGATCGACCTCGACACCTTCGAGCCCCGCCCACTGGTCGACGGCAAATCCTCGCACGGCGGCTACTGCGGCCCCGCCGTCAAACCTATCGCGCTCAACATGGTCCAGCAGGTCATGTCCGATCCAGCCGCGGCGCTGCCGATTTCGGGGATCGGCGGCATCGCTACCTGGCGCGATGCGGCCGAATTCATCGCGCTCGGCTGCGGCAACGTCCAGGTCTGCACCGCGGCCATGCACTATGGCTACCGCATCGTCGAAGACATGGCCGACGGGCTTCTCCAATACATGCGCCAGAAGGGCTTCGAGACCATCGAAGACTTCCGCGGCCGCGCCCTGCCCAACGTGCGCGAGTGGAAGAACCTCAACCTCAACTACCGCGTCGTCGCCAACATCCACGCGGATAAGTGCATCGGCTGCCAGCTCTGCTACACCGCCTGCTGGGATGGCGCGCACCAGTGCATCCATCTCGACCGTACCGAAGGCGGAGACCAGCTGTTGCACACAGGGCAGGATCCTCGCTACACCCACCACGAGCCCAACCCGCACAGCATGCCGACGCCTGCACAAGTCTTCGCCCGCTCTACCTCTGTCATCACCACTACGCCCATTCCCAAGCTCGATCCCACCAACCCTACCCTCAACTCGAGCCACACGCCGCTCGCCCGCATCCCGCGCGTCGACGCCGACGAGTGCGTCGGCTGCAATCTCTGCTCGCTAGTCTGCCCGGTCGAAGACTGCATCACCATGGACCGCGTCCAAACCACCCTGCCGTTTCAGAGCTGGGTCGACCGCACCGCTGCCGGGCTCATCCCCGCAGGTGTGGATGAAACCGCCATCGCCGAGGGCCACTAAGCCTCCATGGACCGGGGAGGCCTGGAGCTTCCAGCCCCGGTGAACACGAGGCGCCGAACTTGTCACTATGTCAGCTAACTGACAGAAGCGAGCCTTCTTCACGATGAATCATTGTGTCTGCACAACCGCGTGAGCGCCCCAGCCATCCCTCCATCCGTACAACTCAGGCGCTGGCGGCTCAGGCCAGATTGATCGGCGATCGGCTTCACGCGCTGGCAGGCGTTTGAAGTGAGGAGGATGCATTGCAAACACCCATGGAACTCTGGGGCGGTGTCGAGTGCACCGTCAACCGCGTTCAGGATACCTGCTACGACCAACTGGAGCGTTCCGGCCACCGCCGGCGCGCCGTCTCGGATCTCGAGCTGTTCGCCTCCCTTGGCATGCGCACCCTCCGGACCGCTCTCCATTGGGAACAGTTCGAGAAAGTCCAATCGTGGAACGAGTGGGACGGCCTGATGGCCGCGATCGAGCGGCTGCAGATCAGGCCCATTGTCGGTCTCGTCCATCACGGAAGCGGCCCCTCGTCAACGGATCTGCTCGACCCGGGCTTCCCTGAAAAATTGGCCGCCTTCGCGCTTCAGGTGGCGCGGCGCTACCCCCATGTCCTCGATTACACGCCCGTCAACGAGCCCCAGACCACAGGCCGATTTGCCACCCTTTACGGCCACTGGTTTCCCCACCATCGCAGCATGAACAGCTACGTCCGCTCCATGTTCCACCAGATGAAGGGGATCGTCCTTGCGATGCGGGCGATTCGCTCGGTGCAGCCGCTGGCACGGCTCATCCACACCGAAGACGGAGGCGAAACGTTCGCCACCCCGCAGCTCGAAGACTATCGCATAGCCCGCGAACATCGCCGCTGGCTGGGCGTCGACCTGCTGTGCGGAAGGGTAGACCATGCCCATCCGCTTTATCGCTTCCTTCTCGAGCATGGCTTGGCGCAAGAGGAAATTCTCTGGTTCAGGGATAATCCCTGCCCGCCCTCCATCCTGGGCCTGAACTATTACGTCACCAGCGACCGCTTTCTCGATCATCGCCTCCACCTCTATCCGGGTCGTGCCGGAGGAGACACCGGGGCCGAGCCTCTGGTCGATATCGAGGCCGTCAGGGTGCGACCAGAGGGCATTTCAGGCATTCGCGCCGTTTTGCGCAAGGCCTGGGACCGCTACGGCATCCCCCTTGCCGTTACCGAAGCCCATCTGGGGTCCGACCCCATCGAGCAGATGCGCTGGCTGTATGAGATCTGGAGCGAGGCTGAAGCCGCCCGCCAGTCCGGCGTCGATGTCCGCGCCGTCACGGCATGGGCCTTGCTCGGCTCTTTCGACTGGTGCCATCTCTGCACCCAGGATAGCGGGTCCTACGAGCCTGGCGTCTTCGAGCTCGTCTCCAACATGCCCACCCCCACTCCTCTCACCGAACTCGTCCGTCAGATCGTCGAAGGGGTCGAGCCGGAACAAATCATCAAGGATCCCGGCTGGTGGCATCAACCGGACTGCCTCACCATCGAGCCATGGTCCGATACGAAGGAACCCAGCGACGCGATTTTGAAGTACGCGGCACTCTAGAGACCGCAATGCTGTCAGTTCTTGAAAGTGGCGGGCCGTCCAATCGAACCGAGCGTGCCTCCATGCGCAGCACGGATGTCGCGGCAGACGGACCTGCGATATCCTCTCAGCATTGTCAGAGGTAATTCATGGGCATCCTCATCCAGCACGGCACCGTTATCAACGCCACCTCCACCACCCAGGCCGACGTCCTTCTCGAAGGCGAGCACATAGCCGCCATTGCTCCCCATATCCCACCCGCCGGCCACACCCTCGTCGACGCCACCAACCTGCTCATCATGCCCGGCGGCATCGACGTCCACACCCATCTCGACATGCCCTTCGGCGGGACGACATCCGCAGACGATTACCTGACGGGAACGCGCGCCGCCGCCATCGGAGGCACCACCACCGTCATCGACTTCGCCCTGCAATCCCGCGGCCACACCCTCGCCGAGGCGCTTGCCGTGTGGAACAAGAAAGCCGCAAACAAAGCCTGCATCGACTACACCCTCCACATGGCCATCACCGACCTCGGCGAGCATAACGAAACCCTCGCCGAAATGCGCGACATGGTCGCCGCCGGCATCACGAGTTTCAAGCTCTTCATGGCTTACCCCAACGTCCTCATGATCGAGGACGGCCTCATGTTCCAGGTCATGCAGCGCGCTTCCGAACTGGACGCGCTCGTCTTGATCCACGCCGAAAACGGCCACCAGATCGACGTCACCATAGCCCAGGCCCTCACGGCCGGCCACACCGCTCCCCACTTCCACGCCCTCACCCGCTCCGTGGAATCCGAAGCCGAAGCCACCCACCGTGCCATCGCTCTCGCGCAAATGGCCGGAGCCACCGTCTACATCGTGCACCTGTCGAATAGTGATTCTCTGCGCGAACTCAAGCAAGCCCAGGCCCGCGGCCTCCACGCCCTCGCCGAAACCTGCACCCAATACCTGGTCCTGAGCCTCGAAGAACAGATGCCCGGGCTGTCGTTTGACGAAGCCAAGTACGTCTTCACCCCACCCCTGCGCAAGCGCGAAAACCATGCACCCTTATGGCAAGCCCTCGCCGACGGCACCCTGCAAGTCGTCTCCACCGACCATTGCCCTTTTACCACCGAGCAGAAAGCCCTCGGCCGCCACGACTTCACCAAAATCCCCAACGGCGGCCCCGGCATCGAAAACCGCCTGCAGCTCCTCTGGCATCACGGAGTCAACGCAGGCCTGCTCACGCCGCAGCAATTCGTAGCCCTCACCAGCACCAACCCCGCCCGCATCTTCGGCCTGCAAACGAAAGGCGTCATCGCCCGAGGCAAAGACGCCGACCTCCTCCTCTGGGACCCCACCGCCGACTACACCATCCAAGCCTCAACCCAGGCCATGAACACCGACTACAGCATGTTCGAAGGCTGGCAAGTCCGCGGCAATACCCACCAGGTTTACAGCCGCGGCCAACTCATCGTCGATCGCGGCAAGTTCATCGGACACCCCGGCCACGGCCGCTTCCTCAAGCGCCAACCCAACGCCAAAAGTCTCACAGGCAGTGGACGCACGCGCATTGCAGCAGATGTTCAGGAAGCGCATCACTGAGGTTTTGTCGGCGCGGCACAAGCGGGTGCTCCATCTCGAGGGCGGTGAGCCCAATCCTTCCCCGCTATCGGTACACCCGCCGGTGCAGAATCAGCAGTCTCCTTTTCGGCCACCTCGCAACTCACGACCTCGAGAAATCCTTTATCGGGATGCAGGGTGGTCGGAACGACCGACTCGACTTTATGCTCGTCGGTTGTGCGCAGGTAGTAGCTCTTCCCCGCTTCCACAAGCAATGCCGTCTGACTGTTTTCGGCACCATGCTTCTCGCTCAGACTCGCCGAAAATATGTGAATGCCAGGCGCGAGCTTCACAACGGCATAGCGCCTCCATGTGATGCATGCAAGTTCTGTCTTTTGTTCGAAAATACAACCCATGAAAACGTGACGACTCGTAAAGGGCAAGGCGGTATGCAAGAAAGTGCCGCCAGAGTAAAAGGTGACAGTCGCTTCCGGACCCGTCTTCTGATCGTTCAGGTTCCCTGGCGAGGATGTCGCCGTTTGCGCCGATCCCAGACCGAACGTCAACAAGAGAAAACACCAGAAGGCAACCATAGTTCCCGTCCTCACTCGTTCAACCTCCAACAGGCAGGTAAATTATGTCATGTTCGATAGAGCAAGCGTCCGGCACTCTGCTACGAGAAAACTTCGTCTCTTGCTGCGCAACGTCACCCTGTGTCCGTTCATCCTCTGGATCCAGCTTCTGCCAATACGATCCGTGTATCTCTAGCCCACGTTCAGGAGCCGCCAAGCATGCAAACCCCCGCCGCAAGTCCTGAGCCCTTCTACGACCCCAACCAAACCTACGACCCTCACCTCTATAACCCCGACCTCGCCCCCACCGCTCCCGCCGCCCGCACCTGGTCCACCTACAATTACATCGCGCTCTGGTTCTCCATGTCCATGGAGGTCACCACCTACATGCTCGCCGCCGGCCTCATCGCCGCCGGCATGTCCCCCCTGCAGGCAATCGCAACCGTCCTGCTCGGCAACCTCATCGTCCTCATCCCCATGCTGCTCAACGCCCACGCCGGTGCCAAGTACGGCATCCCCTTCCCGGTCTTCGTCCGAGCCCCCTTCGGCCCCGTCGGCGCCAACATCCCCGCCCTCCTCCGAGCCATCGTCGCCTGCGGCTGGTTCGGCATCCAGTGCTGGATCGGCGGCCAGGCCATCGCCGCCATGCTCCACGTCCTCGCCCCTGCCACCGTCACCTTCGCCCCGCTGGTCGGCATCTGCTTCCTCGCCTTCTGGGCCCTCAACATGGCCGTCATCTGGCGCGGCGTCGAGTCCATCCGCTTCCTGCAATCCTTCTCCGCCCCCCTCATGGCCGTGCTCTCGCTCGCCCTCCTCGCCTTCATGTATCACCGGGCCGGCGGCCTCGGCCCCATGCTCCAGGCGCCTAGCAAGTTCACCACCACGCACGACTTCCTTCACGCCTTTCTGCCCGCGTTGACCGGTATGGTCGGGTACTGGGCCACGCTCTCGCTCAACATCCCCGACTTCACCCGCTACGCCAAATCGCAGGATTCGCAAATCCTCGGCCAGTCCTTCGGGCTGCCGGTAGCTATGACGCTCTATGCATCGCTCGGCATCGTCTGCACCTCCGCCTCGGCCGCCATCTTCGGCCATCCCATCTGGTCCCCGGTCGAGCTGCTCGGCCTCTTCCACCAGCCGCTGGTCGCCGTGCTCGCGCTCATCGGCCTGCTAGTCGCCACTCTCAACGTCAATATCGGGGCCAACGTCGTCGGCCCGTCAAACGACTTCGCCAATCTCGCCCCTAATTACATTTCCTTCCGCACCGGAGGCCTCATCACCGGCCTGCTCGGCATCGCCATCATGCCCTGGCGCCTGCTCTCGTCGTCCTCGAACTTCACCGGCTGGCTCGTCGCCTATTCGGGCTTTCTCGGCCCGGTCGCCGGCATCATGGTCGCCGACTACTTCCTCCTGCGCCACCGCACCCTCATCCTCGACGACCTCTACCGCCGCCAGGGCGCATACGAGTACACCCGCGGCATCAATCCCCGCGCCATCGCCGCCCTTGTAGCCGGCATCGCCCTTGCCCTGATTGGCCGCTTCGTCCCCGCAGTCAGCTTCCTCTTCAGCGGAGCCTGGTTCACCGGCTTCTTCACCTCCGCGGTCGTTTACCTGCTCCTCATGCGTACCCGCCAGCCTACCAAAAGGTAATCTGACAAAGAACCGTGTCACCGAAGAAGCTCTCAGCTCATAGCTCCCAAGCTGTAAGCTCCCGACTGTAAGCTTGTAGAGCGATGCGCTCTCTGCCGAACCACGGCCCGCGCTTGAAACGCCCGAAAGGAACACCTCATGGTCACCATCCTCACCAGCTACGAAGGCGATCTGCACTGCACCGCCGTGCACGAGCCCTCCTCCACCACGCTCGCCACCGACGCCCCCAAAGACAACCAGGGCCGTGGCGAATCCTTCTCTCCTACCGACCTGGTCGCCACCGCCCTCGGCACCTGCATCCTCACCACCATGGGCATCGTCGCGCGCAATCACGCGCTTGATATTACCGGCGCCACTGCCACGATCGAAAAGGAAATGACTGCCGTGCCCACCCGTCGCATCGGCTCGCTCGCCACCCGCATCCGCATGCCCCACGCGCTGCCAGAAGAGCACAAGCAGCGCCTCGAACGCGCCGCCCATACCTGCCCCGTCCACAAAAGCCTGCACCCCGACGTCCACGCGCCCATCGAGTTCACCTGGGGCTGAAGCGTAAGCGTAGGGTCGCCCTTCTTGTTGTCATTCCCGAAGGGACCTGCTTTTGCTTCAGGGCCGAAGACCCGTCTGGATCAGCCTCCCCATGCCGTATCCTGAAACCCTCACCCCAGAAAGGCGCACCCATGTCCATGACCACCCAGGAAGTCGTCGCGATCACCAAGGAAACCAACTTCGGCACCTGGCGCTTCCAGCGTGCGTGGAATCCGCTTCACATCGTCGACGCCCAGGACTGCACCATCACCGACGGCGCCGGCAAGCAGTATCTTGACTTCTCCTCGCAGCTCATGTGCTCCAATCTCGGCCACAAGAATCCCGCCGTCATCGCCAGCATCGCCGCCCAGGCCCAGCAGCTTGCCTACGCCATGCCCGGCTATGCCACCACCTCGCGCGCCGAGCTTTCGAAGCTCTTGCTCGAGGTCCTGCCCGAAGGCCTCAACCGCTTCTTCTACACCACCTCCGGCACCGACGCCAACGAGGCCGCCTTCAAGATCGCCCGCATGTACACGGGCAAATCCAAAATCATCTCCCGCTACCGCAGCTATCATGGGTCGACTTCCGGCTCCATCGCGGCCACCGGAGACCCCCGCCGCTGGCCCATGGAGCCCGTCGGCGGCAAGCAGCAGGGCGTCGTCTTCGCGCCCGAGTGCAACTGCTTCCGCTGCCCCATCCGCCATACCTATCCGGGCTGCAACATCGCCTGCGCCGACTATCTGGAGCACATGATCCGCAACGAAACCGACGTCGCCGCCGTCCTCGTCGAGCCCATCGTCGGCACCAACGGCGTCATCGTTCCTCCCGACGAATACATGCCCAAACTGCGCCGCATCTGCGACGAAACTGGCGTCCTGCTCATCGCGGACGAGGTCATGTCAGGCTGGGGCCGCTCCGGCAAGTGGTTCGCCGTCAATCACTGGGGCGTCAAGCCCGACATCCTTACCACCGCCAAGGGCATCACCAGCGCCTACGTCCCGCTCGGCCTCTGCGCCACCACCGAAAAGATCGGCACCTTCTTCCAGGACCACCTCTTCGCCCTCGGCCACACCTACGAAGCCCACCCCATGACCACCGCGCCCGCCGTTGCCGTCATTGGCGAAATGCGCCGGCTCAACCTCGTCGAGCGCGCCGCCGAGCTCGCCCCCTACGTCCAGGCCAAACTCGAAGCCCTTAAGGCAAAGCACCCCAGCGTGGGCGACATCCGAGGCAAGGGCCTCTTCTGGGCCGTCGAGCTCGTCAAAAACCGCATCACCAAAGAGCCCTTCAACAATTACAGCGAAAAAATCTCCGGCAGCCCGCTCCTCGTCGATCAGATCGCCGCCAAATGCATGGCCGACGGCGTCATCATCCAGGCCTGGGTCTCGCACTTCGTCATCGCTCCGCCGCTTATCGTCAGCAAGGAAGAAATCGACCGCGGCATCGACACCCTTGATCGCCATCTCGTCATCGCCGACGCCCTCGCCGACACCGACCCCACCCTCGATCTCGCCACCACCACTAGCGCCACCAGCGACAGCTAACCCAATCCTTCTTGCCTTCCTTGTTGTCGTTCCCGAAGGGAATCTGCGGTTGCTCTTGCCTTCCCTCCGGAGCAGCAAACACCCGGGTGCCCAGGTCTCGCTTCTGAGACCTGGGTCTTCTACCAGCCGAAGCCGTAGCAAATCCATGCCGAACAGAAGCAAAGCCCAAACCGTCGCGGCCCTGGCAACCACGTTCCTTTGCGCCGCCGCGTGGGGCTACGTCCACCACCAGTCAGCCCCCCAGGCCGAACCATCCGCCTCCGGTCTCACCCTGTTCCACGAGAGCGGCTGCAGCCACTGCCACCAATGGAACGGCGATGGCGGCCACAAAGGCCCCGACCTCTCACACGTCGACCGCCGCCTGAAAGCCGGGCAGATCTATCATCAGATCGTAGAAGGGGGCGGCGCTATGCCTGCCTTCGGCGACGCCCTCACCCCCCAGCAAATCGATACACTCGTCACCTTCCTGCTCCACGCCGACCCCGCCCCAAAGCCCTAGCCCACCCCTCACTTCCTGTTGTCATCACCCTTCTTTTTGTTGTCATTCCCGCAGGGAATCTGCTTTCGTCCTCCCCATCTGCCGAAAATGCATCCCAGCCCACAGTCCTGTTCACAACATCCGTAATGATCCGCGGCCGAAAACGTCACATTCCTGCCCCCCGACACCGCATCTTGTCTATACTGCGTAGCATCGGTATAAAAGCCCTCACGGTCGCTACAGGATGGCCGCCCGCGCCGGCCCCGTATCGCTTTGCACCGAAAACGTCGCCCTGGAGACAAGGCCCATGCAAGACGCACCCGGCGAGCTTACTGAAATGCTGCAGCGCTGGCGCGCAGGCGACCCCGAAATCCTCGCCAACCTCATGCCGCTCGTCTACGAGCAACTCCATGCCATTGCCCGCGGCTACATGCGCCGCGAGCGCGACGACCACACCCTCCAACCCACTGCCCTCGTCAACGAGGTTTACCTTCGTCTTCTCAACCAGCGCAAAATCACCTGGAACGACCGCGCCCACTTCTTCACCTTCGCCGCCCGCATGATGCGCAACATCCTCAAGGATCACGCCCGCGGCCACCTCGCCGAGCGCCGCGGCGGCCCGCTCGC
Source organism: uncultured Granulicella sp. (assembly GCA_964282835.1). Classification (GTDB taxonomy): domain Bacteria; phylum Acidobacteriota; class Terriglobia; order Terriglobales; family Acidobacteriaceae; genus Edaphobacter. The sequence goes on along the minus strand of OZ196157.1, from coordinate 634,425 downwards.
CATCAAGCTCCCGCTCTCTGAAGAGCTCGCCTGGCTCAACGACAACTCCACCTCTTCCCCCGAGCAGATCCTCGATCTCTCCCGCGCCCTCGACAAGCTCGAAGCCTTCGACACCCGCAAGGCGCAGCTAGTCGAGCTCCGTTTCTTCCTCGCCCTCACCATGGAAGAAGCCGCCGACGTGCTCCAGATCTCGCTCGCCACCGCCGAGCGCGACCTCAAGTTCAGCCGCTCCTGGCTTCATAAAGAGCTCCGCCCAACCCCAGCCTGACTCCTTTCTGACCCCTTTGTTGTCATTCCCGAAGGGAATCTGCTTTTGACTCTTGTCCTTGCTTCCTTGTTGTCATCCCGAAGGGAGCTGCGGCTGCCCTTCTCCTCACCCGCCCCCAATCCATGGCCACCCACCCCATCACCGAGCCCACAACCCGCTGGCGCCGCGTCGAAGACCTCTTCCATCGCGCCTCCGAGCTCCCCGCCGCCGACCGCACCGCTTTCCTTCAGCTCGCCTGCACCGACGACCCCACCCTCCTTACCGAAGTCCTCGAGCTCCTCCACGCCGATTCCGCCGTAGCCCACAAAATCGCCACCCCCGCCGAGCTCTTCCCCACCCCCGATTCCTGGCTTCACCGCACCCTCGGCCACTACACCATCCAGCACGAGCTTGGCCGCGGCGGCATGGGTGTCGTCTACCTCGGCCAGCGCACCACCCCCGGTCCGCACCAGCAGGCCGCCATCAAGGTCGTCCGCCGCAACCTGCAGGATTCCCCCGCCCTCAATCATTTCCTGCTTGAACGCGACGCCCTCGCGCGCCTTGAGCACCCCAACATCGCCCGCCTGCTCGATGGCGGCATCAGTCCCGAAGGCATCCCATGGCTTGCCCTCGAGTACGTGCAGGGCCAGCGTCTCGACGAGTACGCAGCCGCCTTGGTCGAAGCGCCCAACCCCTCCATCCACGCCCTGCTCCGTCTTGTCCTCCAGCTCTGCGATGCGGTCGACTATGTCCATCGCAACCTCATCCTGCACCGCGATCTCAAGCCCGGCAACGTCATGGTCACCGCCGAGGGCGTCGTCAAGCTGCTCGACTTCGGCACCCTCAAATTCCTCCAATCCGGCCTCCACGAAAGCGCCCAATCGGAGATGACCCAGGCCGGCATGCGCCCCGTCACCCTCCGCTTCGCCTCCCCGGAGCACATCCACAACCGCCGCGTCTCCACCGCCTCTGACGTCTACTCGCTCGGCATCATCCTCTACCGCCTTCTCGCCGGCCGCTACCCCGAACCCCAAACCAGCTCTATCCCAGGTGCCCCATCGCCTGGTGCCCCATCCATCGCAGCCCCATCGCGATCCGGGGTCCGCAATAGGCTTACTTTGCCCGCTGGGGTTGGGTGGGTGGGTCCACAATCCCCCATCTCCCCCACCAGCCGCTTCCAATCCCCTATGGCCGGCTTCTTCAAAGACCTCCGCCAAGACCGCCTCGCCCCACCCAGCGCCTTTACTACCCTCCCGATGCCCAGAGAGCTAGCCCGCGATCTCGACGCCATCACCATGAAGGCCATCCGCTACAACCCCGACGACCGCTACCAGACGGCCGAGGCCCTCGCCGCCGAGCTCACCCGCGCACTCGAAAAGCGGCCCGTCCAGGCACGCGGCCAGAACCGCGCCTATCTCATCCGCAAGTTCTACACCCGCCACGCGGTCGCACTTGCGGCCGCCGCCGCAGCGTTGCTCGTCCTCTTCGCCGGCCTCCTCGCCATGGCGCATGAAACCCGCGTTGCCCACGCCCAGCAGGCACGCGCCGAAATGGGCGTAGACCAGGAACGCAAACTCGCCCAGCTCCTCCTCTTCGACTACTTCAACCAGATCGAACAAATTCCCAGCTCTACCGACGCCCAACGCCGCACCGTCACGCAGGCTTCCGCCTACCTCGATCAACTAAATCAAGACCCTGCTCTTCGTGACCCCATCCTTCAACTCTATGAAGTCCAGGGCTACACCAAGCTCGGCAACGTTCTCGGCAATCCCAACAGTCAAGATCTCGGCGATCCTTCTGCCGCCATCCTCTCTCTCGCAAAGGCGATCGGCCTTGCCGACCAGCTCCTCGCCGCTCATCCTACCCAACTTCCTCTCCTTACTGCCGCTCTCCAGGCCCATCAATCCCTGCTCATGGTTCACGCAGGTGTCGGCGATATTCAACACGCCGTTCAGGCGGCCGGCCCCGGCCAGGTCCTCGAAGCGCGAATCCTTGCCAATCCCGCCCTCGGCAAGTCTGAACTCTTTCTCACCGGCGCCTTCGAGGGCACTCTGGGCGATCTCTACTTTCGAGAAGGCAATTACTCTCTCCATGACGGGCCCACCTCCATCTCCCATCATCTTCGCGCCATCGAACTGCAGCGTCGCGCCCTGGCTTTGGATCCCGGGTGCCTCCCTTGCCGCCTAGCCACCTGCAACGAGCAGATGATGCTCGGCTCCATCCAGGAGGATCGTGACCCTTTCGCCGCCGGGGAGCACTATCGTCAAGGCCTGGCTGACATCGCCCTGCTTCCTTCGACCGAGCAGGCCAAGCCCAAAACCTTACGCCTTGCACGTCTGCTGCAGGAGCGGCTCGGCATTGCCGAAGCCTCCACGGAACCCATCGACGAAGGGCTGGGTCTGCTCGAACAGACGCGCCGCCAATTCCGCGCCACGTCGCAGGCCGATCCCATCGACTTTCAGTCGCGCTTCGATTGGTTTCTGGCCGACTCCAACCTCACCCTCATGCTCATGCGCCTTCATCAATATGCAGCCGCCATCGAGGCGTACCACGAGGAAATAGCCCTCGGGGACCTGCTTGCCCGAGCTAATCCCCATAACCGCATCTGGGTAATGCGCAGCGCCAATGCGCGCCTCTTTCTAGACGAAGCGCTCACTGCCCTTCACCAACCGGCAGCGGCTCTTGAAGCGCGTCGCCAAGGCCTTCCCACTCTCCTCGCACTCGCCCACGATCCCACCGCGCCCGTGCCCATTCTGCTCAGACTCGCCAAGATTTTCCATCGCCTTCAACTCGACCCCGCCCTCGAACTCAGCCTCGCCCAGAAAGCCGTCTCTCAGGACCCGAATCCAACGGGGGAGCAGTGGCTCACTCTGGCCCAGGCAGAAGATCGCATCGGCGATCATGCCGCGACCCACAGGGCCGCCCAGCAGGCCGTCTCCGTCCTGTTTCAGAGTACCGGCGCCTACAACGCCCATCTCCTCATAGAAGCCCGCAAGCTCTCTGCCAAGCCGCTATAGCAGCGGCCTGCCCTCATACAAGCAGCAGCATCACTGAATGTGATTGAGTCCTGTGCCCCACCCATCGCAGCCTCACCACGATGGGTAGGTTTTCTCACTCAGCCCCTACCGCAAAGCCACCGCCAACGCCGACCCGGTTGCCGCCTTCCCCGCAATCACCCGCCCCGGTGGCGGTTCCGGCACGTACTTCCGGTAGACGCTCACATGAAAACACGACTGCTGAAACTCCTCCTCCACATCCACCTTCCCCTGCTGCACCAGCGGCAGCAGATACCCGCGCATCCACGCAATCTCCGTCATCGAAAGCCCCTTCTTCGCCAGGTCCACCGCCTGGCCGGTCAGGTGCGGCGAGGCTGTCTCACCCTCCGCCGGCGCCGCATTCCCGTTTACCCGCATCAGCCCGCGCTGAAACTCCACCGTCCGCACCGCCGAGTTCACCTGCAGCGGCGTGTGGAACCGCTCGTAGTGCGCCTTCGCCAGCGCCTCCAGAAACTTCACCGTCCATGGACGCGCATAGCGCCGGTTCAGCGGCAGCCGCTCATCCGATTGCATCGCCGCGCTCTCCGGCAGCGGCAGCAGCGTCCTGCCCAGGCGCATCTGCTCCAGGTCGTCATCATCCTGAATCCGCGCCAGCCCGTCCTGGTCCGCCATCACGTTCTGGTGCACCAGAATATCGTGCGACCCCTTCATCGCCGGCGGCACAATCAGACGCCCGCTCTTGGTAAACAATGCCGCCTCCACCAGCACAGGAGTAGCTGTCGCCACCGCCGCATTGGGCTGCCCGCCATTACTACCCGCGGCATTGCCCGGCAAGGCAACCACTGCGGGCGCACTGCCCGGGTTGGCCGGCTTCGTTCCCGCACCTGGGTCCACCGGCGCCAGGTGATGCTTCCTGTCATGTCGCACGGCAAGATCGCTCGCCGTCGCCGGCAGGGTCTCAGCCGCCGCAGTCGGAGCACTCATCGAAGGTGCAGGCTGCGCCGCAATCGTCGTAGGCTGGCTCTGCTGATATGCCGTGGGCGTATGAATCGTCGCCTGCGTATGGATCGATATAGGCGCGTGGATCGTTGCCGCCTTTACGGTACGCGTGCTGTGCCGTCCCGGCACCTTTGCTGCCACCAGCAGCCGACTGCTCTCCTTGCGCCCGCTCTCCTTGCGCCCGTTCTCCTTGCGCCCGGTCGGAGCACTCACGGCATGTGCACCCACGCGAGCCGGCACCGCATGCGCCCAGGCAACATGCGCTTGGACAGCATGGCCGGCGGTATGGTGCGCGACCGCCTCGTGCACAGTCGCTTTCTTCGCTACCGGCTTGGCCGGACGAGCGAACGCGGTCGGCGCCAGGCTGCCGCCCAGTGCTGCAATCAACAGAATTTTTGAGGCTTTTGCGCGCTTGAACATAGGTTCGGGGCGCGGCAAATCACCAGAGCAACATCAGACTACCGCCACGGGTTAGCCTTGTATAAGTGTTCAAGGCGGTTCGTTACTCATCCGCTAATAGGAGCTTCGATGCACCGCTTCGCCACAGCTTTGGGTATCGCCGCTATCGCACTCTGCACGCTGGGCTTAGCCACCCAGCCGCCCGCGGGCCCGCAAGATGACCCCGCTCGCCCCGAGTTCTACGTGGCCCACGTCAAGCCAATCTTCGACCAGAACTGCGCCCGCTGCCACCTCAACGGCAACCACCGCGGCGGCTTCAACATGGACACTCGCGCCAACCTGCTCAAAGGAGGCCACGACGCCAACGTCCTCGTCCCCGGCGACCCAGCCCACTCGCTCCTCGTGCAACTGATCAATCACCAGGGCCCTGCCGACGACCCGATGCCCATGCCACCCAACCGCCCCAAACTCCAGGACCAGGACATCGCCACCGTAACCGCCTGGGTGAAAGCCGGCGCGGTGATGCCGTAGGCCCCCCTCCCGTAACTTTGGAGCTAAATTATTCATTCGGCTGGACTTAGTCTAGCCTGTACCCGCCAGGTCGAGGCTATCGATGGTGGGAAGTTCTGGTGGTCCATACTTCAATGCTACTGGATTGGCTAGGGTAAATACGCCAACTATTTTCGCGCCTGATCTGGTTTGGAATGAACGGTTTACGCTGCCAGGGCAGGTGTCAGGGGCTTGACACGCTTCAGAGTCTCAAGGGTCAAACGTGACTGGAAGTGACGTGCCGGGTGAATGTGGGTCTGGATACCGAAGCGTAGTGGCCGGATGCAAGATTCGCAGAATCAAACGTTAGGAACGGATACTATCTTACCTGCTTACACCTCCTACTCCTTCTTGGATCGGTTTGCTAGGTACTTCACCGGCGAGACGCTTATGTTCCACATCGATCCCAGCATCTGCATAGTCTGGTAGTCAACATTGTACAAATAAAGAAAATCGGCCACCAAATCTCGCAGAATCATAGCAGCATAGGTGTTTTCTGCCACTCGATGCTTAAGCGCCCGGAGTTCCTTCTCAGGGATTCGTTCCGAATGATCCAACTTAATAGACACATCTATGATTGACGTTGACAGAGAAGCACTCTCCTCTAAGACGCGACGATATGTCTTTGATAAATCAGCGTGCCCCACGGCATAAGAAATCCTTTTCACAAAACCAAAGCCAGACATTATGCTTAGCCAGACTATGGCTAGGTCAGTTCTGCCCGCCAACTCCTGCTTATCACTCACACCTGTTCGCTCCACGATCAGGCTACCGATATATTGCCTCATCATGTCGAGATCGGAAGTGATCCCTAAGATTCGCTGCAGTGTCCGCATTCCAAGCGCGTAACATTCTCTTGTGAGTTCATGCTTCACAGGACCTTCAAGAGATCCAGTAAAGTTTCGGAGAATTTGTCCTAATATGTGCAAGGTCTTGAATGAAAATCCCAGCTTTATAAATTCCTCAAGGCTACTGTCGTACGAAACCTCGAGTTCAATGGTCGGCTTGCTTGCGGTCTCAGCCTCTTCGGCTTCGTCCTGTTTTCGGTTGTGTGTCTCACGATTCTCCCTGGTGTCTGCACAGTCAAGTACCAAGGGGGGAGGACTAGCGCTATGGAGATCATTAAGGAACTTCACATCATCATCCATGTCGCATGCCTTCTCGTCACAGTAGATAAGCTTCGCGCAATCCACCATATACTTTATTAGCGGCATGTCTTTGGTAAGATAGATGTAGAAAATCAGCACATTGGCGTTGAGGTCGCTGTACAGATGATCTGCTACGTGGCGCAACTCTTCCTGAGTTTCGGTCCGATGATCACTGAAGTATTTGGCTACAGAGTAATACAATATATATGGGTATTTGAAACGGTAAACTGCTGGAGAATTTTCCACAAGTATGCCCGATGAGACAAGATCTGACTTCATCCGATCGTAGCTCTTATCCATGTCGTAGTACTCGAGATACAAATCATGAACGTCGCTAAGTTCCTCATCTGTAAGCGAACGCTGCCGAGTGCTGAACATTGCGTGCCCAATTCGCGATATGTATGTTGTCTTAACCTCGACATCCTGAGCGTTTGTTCGAGCTAGAGCGCCCTTAATCAGCACTTCATACATATAGCCGTACGAACCATTTGTCGTATTGCTGACTTCACCGCTCTCGAGTAAATTTAGCAAGTGTAAGATAATAATCGGTTGATGTGGAAGGACATTTCGACCTAGGAGGGTTGCCAATGTCTTATTAGCACTTAGTACAAGCTTATCGATTTCGAACGAATCTTCGCCTTGTTCACGCCCGAAATAAATCCACTTTTCAGAGAGTTTGAAACGATGGAAACGCCCAAATTCCTTGATTGTGCAACGCTCAAATCCTCTAAATGGGTTGTGATCTCCACTACTAGTCATATCCTGAACTTGCAGAACGTCTGAGGCAAATATCAACATACGACCGACATACGGAAGAAGAACTTGAAGCAATATTTCCTGTTCAACTCGGGACAATCTTGCCTTATCTAGGCCATCAATGATCAGGACCTTTCGTTCATTGCTAAACTGGAGAAACTGTTCTACTACTCCATCACCATACTGTGCGACAATTGTTCTCTTTACAAGGTCTCTTAGTTGGCCTTCGCGCTTCCTCAATCGCAACTCTTGCCCGTCGAGCAAGATTGGCAGGTATTGCCGTTTCCGAAAGTCTTGAAATAAAGTTTTTGCAAGCGCCGTCTTGCCAGAACTTTCTGCGCCAAAGATCATCACGAGTTTCTTTTCTGTAACAAAGTCGGCTATTTCCTCGCCCTTTACCGTGCCATTACCGCTCGCGCTTCGGCCCAGAATACGGTCGAGAGTCTGATGCTTGAGGTCTGGATAGACGAAGAGATCTTGAAGTCGCAACTCGCAATGAGGAGGTTGGCATCGCGGGTGATGGAAATCTATACCCAACTCTTGGATCTTTTTGCTAAACAATTGGGTAAGCTCGAACGGATCCGTGGTACTTTCCTGCTGTTTGTGCAGCCGTGCGGTCGAGTTTCCAGTTACTGTGAAGCGACTTCCTTGCCAAGTAAATGTGGTAACAGTCTGCTCACTCTGGTCGAAGTCGAGAGTGAGCATTGCAAACCCGTTCGCGATGACTTCCGGGTCGCTGAATGCTGGAGCATGCAGATAATCAGTATCTCCGGTAGCAGTACTAGAAACTCTCGCAATACGCTGCTCGTGCTCATGCCCACAGAGTGCTATGTTACTGGACCTTTCGATGAAAGCTTGAAAAGCACGGTAGTTGTTTGCGCTGAGCCAGTTATAGGGGTGGTGAAACACCGAAATGCTCAAAGAATTGTCTACCGATGGTTCTTCGAACAACTCTGAGGGAATGTAGAGCTCAGACTGGATTTCGTGTCGGCGAGATAGCCACGCTGTGTTGAAGCAGTGGAAGGTTACTGTCTTTCCGTCAACGCTAAAAAGCCGCTTGTTGTAGAGCTTTTGGCTGCCGGTTTTAGTCTCTGTGTGCGATAAAGCCGCGTCAAAGTTGAAATATGCGGATTGGACAGAGAGGAGCGAATCAAAGGTAGAAGCAGTATAGTCAAGGTCTCGATCTATAAATGTTCTTAATGTTTCAAGCAAATAAACTCGCGTTCCATCTTGCCTCGTAAGATCGCAGTCGTGGTTTCCCGGTACAGTTACAAGCTCAACTTGAGGAATCCCGGCGGCCAGGAGCGACGAACGCAGTTCAGTCAGGTAGAGAGATGCTGCATCAAATTCAGCCTCGCTTCCTGTGTTAGTGACATCCCCTGAAACTACAATGAAGCATGCGTCGTATAGCGCACCTTCCATAAGAGCCGCGGGGCCAACAAGCAAAAGTCTAGTTGCCGCCGAGTCGTCGATGGAGGATAGGTGCAGATCACTTAGGTGAAGAACGAGTATCTTCAAAGGCGTCCTCGTGGAGCGAAAATTTAGCAAGGTGCCGGGTTCGGTGGGGGCTTTTGGATAAGTCTTTGGGGGGGATGATCATGGCGGCGGCTACTTTGTCGTCCTGGACCAGTTCGAGGAGTTTGACGCCGGAGGTGCTGCGGCCGGCGGCTCGGACCTGCTTTGTGTCGATGCGGATAGGCTGCTAGGTGGTTTGGGCGGCCTGGAATGCCTGGAGTTGCTGCCAGACTTCATCCAGGGTGCGCTTGTCCGGGTTGTTCTGGCGTTCGAGGGTGTAGTCGCCCGGACTGGAGTGGTAAAGCATCAGGTAGCGGGCATAGCCGCCGGGGCCTAGCTCGCGGGCTAGTAGAGACATGACCTCTTTAGTGAATTCGAGGTCGGTCATTTCAGGCGTTATCGCTTGATGAGCCATGGCTTTCTTCTCCGCAACCAGTTTACAGGATTCTCTATTTCCAATTGGAGCGCCGTGGCACGGCGGAGGAGCCGGTCATCCACCGTGAGGAGCGTCGCCCTCGCCTGCTCGGCGAGGGCGACATGGAGTGCGTCCAGCGCGGCGACTCCCTCGAGCATGAGCTGCTGGGCCCGGCTGAAGGTCTGTCCGTGAGGGATCACGGTCTGCTTCGCCTGGTCGAGGAGTTGAATGGTCTTGATGCGCCTGATCTGGTCCGAGCTTTGCGCCAACTCAAAGTAGAGGGCACTGCTGGAAACCAGCTCCACTGTGCCGGTCGCCACTGCATCCATGATCCTGGAAATGGCAAACGCCTCACTACGAACCCGCTCCTGCGTCTGGTCGTCGGTGAGACGATTCAAGACGCAGGAGTCGAGATAGAGACGATCAAGCATCCGAAGAATTTACTGGAGCAGGGTGCCGGGTTCGGGTTGGGGTTTGGTAGGGTCTTCGGGGGGGATGGTCATGGCGGCGGCTACTTTGTCGTCCTGGTCTAGGTCGAGGAGTTTGACGCCGGAGGTGCTGCGGCCGGCTGCGCGGACGCCCTTGGTGTCGATGCGGATGATTTTGCCGAACTGGCTGATGAGCATGAGTTCGGTGGTGTCGTCGACGAGCGAGATGCTGGTGACTTTGCCGGTTTTGGCGTTGGCCTTCATGTTGGTGACGCCGGTGCCGCCGCGGGATTGCAGCCGATAGCGATCGACGTCGGTGCGCTTGCCGAAGCCGTTTTCTGAGACCGTGAGGATGAGGCAGGGGGTGAGGCCGAGCTTTTCGTCGAGCTTATCGAGCTTGGCCTGGGCGGCGGGATCGATTTCGGCGAGTGGGGGCTCGTTCGATCCTAGGATTTCCTGGCCGTCTTTGGCGGACTCGCGCGCGGCTATTTGCGAGATCGGTGGCGGGGTGGTGCCTGCAACCGCGGATCCCTCCGCTTCGCTGGGGGATGACAACAAAGAAGCGTCGGAGGTCGGCTCGGGCAGGTGCGACTCGCCGATGACGGCCTCAAGCTGCTGGGTGAGTCCGAGGGCCTGGGCGCGCTCGCGGCGCTGGCGCTCGCGGGCCTCGGGCGAGGGGGTGACGGCGGCGCCGATGACATAGTCGCCCTTGCGCAGGTTGATGCCGCGATTGCCGGTGGCGGGCCGGCCCATGGCGCGCAGGTCCTGCTCGCGGAAGCGGATGGCCATGCCGTCGTGGGTGGCGAGGAAGACGACTTCGGTGCCGTCGGTGACCTTGGCGGTGATGAGTTCGTCGTCCTTGTCGATGCCGATGGCGATGATGCCGCGTGCCATGACGTTGGAGAAATCCTTGAGCGGCGTTTTTTTGACGGTGCCGTTGCGGGTGGCGAAGAGAATGTTGCGGCCGTCTTCGGTAAGGTTTTTGACGGGCAGGATGGTGACGACCTTTTCGCCGGGCTGGAGATCGACGAGCGAGGCCATGGCCTTGCCCTTGCCGGTGATGCCGGTGTCGGGGATTTCGTAGATTTTGAGCCAGTAGACGCGGCCGGTGTTGGTGAAACAAAGCAGGTAGGTGTGGGTGGATTCGATGATGAGCTGCGAGACGAAGTCTTCGTCGCGGGTCTTCATGCCGATGCGGCCGGTGCCGCCGCGGCGCTGCTGGCGATAGGTGGTTAGGGGTGTGCGCTTGAGGTAGCCGGTGTGCGAGACGGTGACGGCGACCTGCTCGTCGGCGATGAGGTCTTCGAGCTGGAGGTCGGCGGAGTCGTCGAGGATGAGGGTGCGGCGGGGGTCGCCGTAGCGGTCGCGGATGTCGGTGAGTTCCTGGACGAGGACTTCGCGGAGGCGCGCGGGCGAGGAGAGGATGAGCTCGTAGCCGGCGATGTTTTCGCGGATCTGGGCAAGCTCGCGCAGGAGCTCGTCGATCGAAAGCTGGGTGAGGCGGTAGAGCTGCAGCTCGAGGATGGCGTCGATCTGCTTGAGCGACAGGATCAGCGTGGCATTCGTACCGCCCGCGGCGACGGGAAGGGTGTTGGGGTCGATGCCGTATTTGGCGGGGTCTAGCGTGATGCCGGTGAGCTCGGTGCCGCGGAGCGAGATAGTGCGGCCGGAGAAGAAGGCGAAGAGGTTCTCGCGGGCGTCGGCGCGGGAGGTGGACTGGCGAATGATGCGGATGACCTGGTCGAGCGTGTCGAGGGCGATTTGGTAGCCAAGCAGGATATGCTCGCGGTCGCGGGCCTTGGCGAGCAGGTAGGCGGTGCGGCGGCGCACGACGTCTTCGCGATGATCGAGGAAGGCGCGGATGGCGTGGTCGAGCGGCAGCTCCTTGGGCTGGCCATTATGGACGGCGAGGAAGATCATGGAGAAGCTTTCCTGCATTTGGGTGTGCTTGTGCAGCTGGTTGAGTACGATCTGGTGCTCGGCGCCGCGCTTGAGGCCGATGTGGATGCGCATGCCGTCGCGGTCGGACTCGTCGCGAAATTCGTCGCGCGCGATGTCGGTGATGATGCCCTCGTTGACGAGCTCGGCGATACGCTCCATCAGCTTGGTCTTGTTGACCTGGTAGGGGATTTCGTTGACGATGATGGCTTCGCGGCCGCCGGAGATCTTTTCGATCTTGGTGCGGGAGCGTACGATGAAGCGGCCGCGGCCGGTGCGGTAGGCATTTGGAATCTGGGTGCGGCCGAAGATGACGCCGCCCGTGGGGAAGTCGGGGCCGAGGACGTGCTCGAGCGCCAGGCTGAGGTCGGATTTGGTCTCGCCGGGCGCCTTGGTGAGGATGGCGATGCAGGCGTTGAGGACTTCGGTGAGGTTGTGGGGCGGGATGTTGGTGGCCATGCCGACGGCGATACCGGAACCGCCGTTGACGATGAGATTGGGGACGCGCGCGGGCAGCACGGTGGGCTCGAGGGTGGATTCGTCGTAGTTGGGGGTGAAGTCGACGGTATCCATGTCGATGTCGGCAAGCATTTCGCCGGCGATGCGAGTGAGGCGCGACTCAGTGTAGCGCATGGCGGCGGGTGGGTCGCCGTCGACGGAGCCGAAGTTTCCCTGGCCGTCGACCATGAGGTAGCGCAGCGAGAAGGGCTGCGCGAGCCGGACCATCGTGTCGTAGATGGCGGAGTCGCCGTGGGGATGGTAGTTGCCCATCACGTGGCCGACTACCTTGGCGGACTTGGTGTATTTCTTATTGAACTGGAGGCCCATTTCCTGCATGCCGTAGAGGATGCGGCGGTGGACTGGCTTGAGGCCGTCGCGAACATCGGGCAGAGCACGGCCGATGATGACCGACATGGAGTAGTCAAGGTAGGACCGGCGCATCTCCTCTTCGATATTGATCGAAAGCATCGAGAGAGCGCCGCGGCCTTGCACGTTCGAGCCGTCGGGCGGAGAGCCTGCAGGGGGAGGATTGTTGGAGCCGGCGTCTTGCGGTGAGGGTGCATTTTCGGGCGTGGCGGAATCGTTCGGGTCGGGCGGAAAAAGATCGTCTGGCATGGTCTATTCCATGATAAACGGTCAGGTTGGCTTGTGCTTCAGGCTGGAGAATAAAAGAGAAAGGGCGCTCCGAAGAACGCCCTTTTAGGTTTAGGTCCCAACCTTAGAAGGAGATTTTTGCACTAAGTTGCATGGTACGCCCATGGTTCTGGAAGACCTTGTTTGCTTGGTTGAAAGCAGGATTGGGTGTAAGAGCGGAGGTTCCGGCGGTTTGGAACTGCGTGCTCAGGGTACTTGTTCCAGTCGCGTTGATGGTGTCTACCGAACCGGGGGTGTATTCCGCGTGGTTGAGGACGTTGAAGGCCTGGGCTCCAAACTCAAAGTTGTAGTGTTCGAAGAAGGTGAGGCGCTTCAAGGCGGTGAAGTCCAGGTTATCGGTAGGAAGTGTGGGGAGTGTGTTGCGGGCTCCATTCGGAAGAGTGCCCTGTCCAGCCTGGATATAGTAGGCATTAGGATTAGCAGCTACATAGCCCACCAAATTAGCAGCACATCGTGTTTGGCCAGCGGGGCAGAGTCCGGCCAAGTTGGATGCATACTGAGGAGTTACGTTGCTGGCCGTACCCTTGACGCCAAATGGATTGATGATGGTGCGATCAATACCGGCGCTATCAGTGTTCAAGTTGGAGTTGACGCCAGAAAGAACAGTTGCGTACTCGGGCGATTCATAGGTGTAGATGGGCGAGAACGTCCAGTTGCTGGCAATGTTCTTCAGCAGATAGTTACGAGTTTTGAAAATGTTGAAGTTATACAGCACTTCGACGGTTGCGCGATTGGTCCGGTCGAGGGCGGAACGGCTGTAGTCACCCGCGATGTTCTGCGAGTCCTGCTCACGGCGTGGAGTGAGGACAGTGGAGAAGACTTCGGCCGTGGCGTCATCCATAGTCTTGGAATAGGTGTAAGAGATGTTGAGTTGGAGGCCATTCGAGAGCCGCCGGGTGATGTTGGTGACGAGTCCGTTGTAGTTGGACTCGGAATATGGCTGGTAGGAGGTGATTTTGCTGGTAAAGCCAGCGTTCGCATAGGCGGGAACGATATAAGGAAGGCCTTGCAATTTCGCAAGAGTACTCGCTCCGGGCGCTGCAGTAACGACGGAGGGTCCGGTCAAGCTGGTGGGAAGCTGGTTGGCCGCGGTGACGGGAACCTGCACGTTGATCTGATCCTGGGTAGGAAGATGAATGCCGCGGGTGCCAACATACCCGACCTCAGCCGTATAGTTGCCGAAGGTACGCTGAACGGTAAGGGTATAGCTTTCGGCGTAGGGGAGAACCTGGTTCGGCACATAGGCGGAAGTAGCGTTGGCGGCTGCCGTCTGCGAGGTGTACGTCTTAATACCGACGCCGCCTTGGGGTAGGCCTCCGTTGGCGAGGAAGTTGGGTGAGCCGTAGGCTGGGCCAGTAGATCCTACGTCAAGGGTGGAGGAGTACTCGGGAGGAAACGAGAGCAGGCCGAGGTTGTCGAACAGAACGTCATAAGCAATGCCGAAGCCGGCGCGGATCGAGGTCCTTGAATCTGGCGCGAATTCAACACCGAGACGGGGAGCGAAGTTCTTGTAGCCAGGCTGGGGGGCCCCGAACGTAAGGACCCCAGGAACGCTGGCGATTGCATTCAGCGCCTGGGCGCGCTCACCCACAGGTACGGAGGTGAACTCGTAGCGAAGACCAAAATTAAAGGTAAGCTGCGATGTGGCGCGGTAAGTATCATTGCCGTAGCCATACAAGGCGGTTTGGTCGCCGTAGTAAACCTGGTTGCCGGTGGAGCGCTCACCGAAGTAGGTCGGCGCCAGATCATGCAGGTACTCCGTAAGGGCGTCGTACTCGTAGTCTCCGCGCAGGCGTTGGGTGAACGTTTGCGGAGAGATATACTTGCGACCGTCAAAGCCGATCGTGAAGGTGTTCTTGCCATGCGCATAACTGATATTGTCGACAACCTGATACAGGTTTTGCGTGGTGGTCTGGGGAGCATTTCCGTCAGGACCGATATTCAGGAAGTTTTGGTCACCCGCAATGGTGATGTTGGGGAAGACAGGGAGTCCAGGGAAGTTGAAGTTGCCGGCCGGATCAGCGGTCTGATAGCGGTTATATCCAAGACGGAACTCATTGGTGAGATTCGGGGAAAAGGTATGGAACTCGCTAAGGGCTACGAGATGGTAGCGGAAAGGCTCCGTCGTATAGAAGCTTGGCAAGCTGGCCGCCGTGTCGACAGCTCCCTCAGTGTTATAAACATAACGGCCGCGGATCTGATCCTTAGCACTGAGATTATAGTCCATGCTGGTAGTGAGGGCGTCGAAATTGCTGGGCGCGCCCGGGTTGGCAACGAAGTTTCCTAGAGGGATGTTGGTGCTGGCTCCCGAACCATAGACGCCATTAGTGAGCGCCGTTCCCTGAAAGATGGTGAGGAACTGTCCGCCGGTCGCCTGATCGAAGCAGGCGGCGTCGTTGGCCGCCGTTACCTGGGCACCGCCGAACGCCGTGGCCGCGGGTACGGAGGCGATGTAGGCGGCAAGGTTGTTGGCGCTTAATCCGTAGGTAGCACCTAGGCCCTGGAGGGTGGTAAGACCGGCGGCAGTTGGAGTGCAAACATTGATGTTTAGGTTCTGCCCGGTGGTTTGACGCTCGAAGTTGCCGAAGAAGAACAACTTATCCCGAAAAATTGGGCCGCCGAGTTGGCCGCCATAGCGATTGAAGTCGAAGCGGGGACGGGTTGCCGGTTTGGTAAGGGCGGTGCCCTGACCCGCATTCAGGTCGCGGTTCTGAAAGTATTCGTAGAGGCGGCCGTGAAACTGGTTGGTCCCGGATAAAACGTTCGTATTGAATTGTCCGCCGGAGGAGTGGCCGAACTCGGGCGAGAACTGGTTGGTAATGAGGGTGAAGCTGCCGACCGCATCGTTGGGAACATAAACCAACGGACCGGTGACGCCTTTATCATTGTTGTCGATGCCTTCTAGCTCGAAGTTGTTGTTTCGAGGACGCTGACCACCCACGGATGGACCTTCACCTATACCGATGCCGCCAGTGGAGGCAACGCCGGGGCTCAACAAAGCGGCGTTGAGAACGCCAAAGCCGACTGTGGCCGTGGGCAGATTGGCGAGCTCCGCGTTTGAAAAGGTGGTGGTGAGATTAGCGGAGGTAGTGTCGAGGACGACGCCGGATTCCGCAGTCACTTCCACGCTTTGGCTGGTACCGAGCGAAACGGCGATGTTTGCCGTGGCCGTGGCGTTCAGAGTGACGGTCACACCCTTCAGGTCGTAGCGCTGAAAACCGGGGGCGTTTACGACAATGTCGTAACGGCCGGGCAGAAGGTTGCTAACGCGGTACTCGCCGGCACTACCCGTTAGGGTGTTCGCCTTGACGCCGGTTTCCTCGTTGGTGACCACAACGGCTGCATTGGGGATGATGGCGCCGGAAGGATCCTTGACGGTTCCGACGAGGTCGCCGCTCGTCTGCTGGGCGAAGGCTGTGCCCGCCATGAGGGTCATGGTGACGATTGGGGCAAAGAAGGGAATACGTCGCATCGTTTGTTGTCTCCGAAGAAGCCTTACGGGTTAGCTTTGCGAGCCGCCGGGGCGGACGCGCCTGATGTCTTTGCCTGGAGAAAACGGCTGCCAGGTTTTCGATAACAACACAGTTGCAATCGGAGGGCCACTTTGCGGCTGCGGGCTGCAGGCGCATTCGCTTGCAGTTTCTTTGCTGTACGGTCAAGCTTCCATGAAGTTCTCTGAAATTCCATTCGGGTCAGTTTGTTCATCTATGGATTTCTGGATTTCGTGGCCGCAACGTTATAGGGCGGGTTCGCATCACAGGTGCTGAACGCTGGACAGAGTGACGGGGAAAGGGAGTACGAGATGGCTCAGGGATTGGCAGTTGTAACAGGAGCATCAAGCGGGATTGGTTTGGAGCTGGCGAAGGTTTTGGCGGGCGAGGGGTACGACCTGATTCTTTGCTCGGCCGGAGAGCGGCTGGAGGAGGTGCCGGCTCAGGTACAGGGCAGTGGCTCGGTGAAGCTGGTGCAGGCGGACCTGGCAACTCCTGAGGGCGTCGACAAGCTTTGGGCTGCGTGTGAGGCTGCTGGACAGCCGGTGGCGATTGCCTGCATCAATGCCGGCGTTGGGGTTGGTGGGCTGTTCGTTGAGACCAGCCTGGAAGAAGAGTTGAAGCTGGTGGCGTTGAATTGTGGACACACCGTCCATTTTGCCAAGCATGTGAGCCGGCAGATGGTTGGGCGCGGAGCCGGCAGGATCCTGTTTACGGCGTCGATTGCGGGCGAGATGGTCGCGCCGCGGGAAGCGGTGTATGCGGCTTCGAAAGCGTTTGTGCTTTCGTTCGCGCACAGCCTGCGCTATGAACTGAAGGACACGGGCGTCACGGTGACGGCGCTGCAGCCTGGACCGGTCGATACCGACTTCTTCCACCGGGCGGGCATGGATGATACGGACGTCGGGACCAAGGGGAAGACGGACTCCGAACCGGATGATGTGGCTCGGCAGGGCTACGAAGCTTTGATGGCGGGCAAGGACCATGTGTATGCGGCGAGCTTCAAAACGAAGTTTGAGGGAGCGGTTGCCAACCTGATTCCGGGAGCGTTGAAGGGGAAGATGCACGACGACATGGCAAAGCCGCTGAGCGAGAAGTAGCCTTGACGTGCGAACGCGGATAGGACGGAACAGAGGGATAAGAGCGGACTCCAGAGTGGGGTCCGCTTTATTTTTGACGCTACTCTATATATAGAGGGTCAGGTCAGGCGCGTTTCGAGGATGTGCTTGGCTATGCGCAGACTGTTGGCGATGATGGTGAGGGACGGGTTGACGGCTGAGGCTGAGGCGAACACGCTGGCGTCGGCGAGGTAGAGATTGTCGAGCTGGTGGGCTTTGCAGTCTGGATCGACAACAGAGCGGGCAGGATCGGCACCCATGCGGCAGGTGCCGTTCTGGTGGCCGACGCCTTCGATCGGGATGCGCTTTTTGAAGTAGGCGTGGAGCGGGACGGATGTGGTGGCGTGGCCGGCCGCCTTGAGGGTATCGACCCAGCGATCCTTGAGACGCTCGAATGACTTGACGTTGTTAGGCGTGTAGGAGAGCCGGATGCGACCGGGCTGGGCGGTGGTGACCTGGCCGGTCTGGTTGTAGGAGCGTTCCGGGTCGGTGTCGGACGACGGGTGAGGACCGAAGGGGCTGGGCGCTGGGCTGGCGAGGCTGCCGGGGCTGGCGTTTTCGAGCGTGACGCGGTTGTCTGGGGTGGGCAGGTCTTCGGTGGTGAGCCACCAGGGCACGGCGTGCGCCTTCATCGTTTCAAGCACGAAGCCTGGGGTGAGGGGCGGGGCGTCGCCGGCCATCATTTCGTGGTGGAAGCTGCCTACGGGTTGAACCTGGCCGAGCGGGAAGGGATATGCGGGATCGGAGTCGCGGAGATACCAGTCGTTGGTGCCCCAGGTTTTGGTGTAGGCGTCGTCGTTGGCCTCGGTGGAGAGGGCGAGCAGGGCGTCGGCCTGGTGATACATGAAGTTGCGGCCGACCTGATCGGAGGCGTTGGCGAGACCGCCGGGATGGGTATCCGAAGCGGAGGCGAGCAGGATGACGGCGGTATTGACAGCCCCGGCGGCGAGGATGAAGAGGTTGGCTTCGTAACGGGCGATTCCCTGCTGAGGAGTTTGCGAGCCTGACTCGTGGGCCTGTTTGCCGGAGTGCTCGACCTCGACGGCAGTAACGGCTGTGCCGCTGGCGTTGGTGATGAGTTTCAGGACGCGTGAGTTTGTCATCAAGGTGACATTGGACATGTGCAGGATCTGACGGATGCAATTGATGTCCGCGTCGGACTTGGCGTGGACGGCGCAGGGATAGCCGTCGCAGGTGTCGCAGCGGATGCAGGGAGCAGCCTGAGGCGTGGCTTCGTTGCGCTTGAGGCCGAGTGGGATGGGGAAGGTGTGGATACCGAGTTTGCGTACGGAATCCTCGATGGACTGCATGCGCGGCTCGTTGGTGAAGGCGGGAAAAGGATAGGGTTTGGAGTGGAAGGGCTCGGTGGGATCGAAGCTGGAGCCAAAGCCGCCCGGGACAGCGGGCGCGGAGCCTAGATCGCCGTGGACGTGGAACAGCTCCTCGGCTTCGGTGTAGTGGGGCTCAAGATCTGCGTAGGTGATGGGCCAGGCGGGAGAAACGCCTCCCTGGTGCTGGATGAAGCCGAAATCTTCGGCGCGCATGCGGAACATAGCGGCGCCGTAGACCTTGGTCTGGCCGCCGACGAAGTAGGCTTGCTGCGGGTGAAGGTCTTTGCCGTCCTTGTCGTGCCAGGTTTCGCGGGTGTGATAGCGGTTGGCGAGGAAGACGGCAGACGTGGACCAGTTCAGCTTTTCCTGTGGGAGAAAGGGGCCGCGCTCAAGGATGAGGATGCGCTTGCCGGCCTGAGCGAGGCGAAGAGCCAAGGGGCCGCCGCCGGCTCCAGTGCCGATGATGATCGCGTCATAGGGGTTGGACATGGTCGGTTGGATGCTTTTTGCCGCAAGAAACAACAGGGAAAGACGTGGAAAATGCTGGATCACGGGCAAGCGGCATCCTATCGACCATGCTGAAAGTGATGCTGTTTGCGTTGACTCTGGGGCTCGGGATGGTGGCGGAAGCGCAGACGGCGCAGACGCCGGCGGCTTCCCTGCTGGTGCTGGCGAAGGACGATCAGATGCTGGCGATTGTGGATCCGGCCAACCTGCAGGTGGTGGCGAAGGTGCCTGTAGGCCCGGAGCCGCACGAGGTGATCGCCAGCGACGATGGGCGGACGGCCTGGGTGACGAACTATCTGAATGGGTCGGACCATACGATTACGGTGGTCGACCTGGTGGCGCAGAAGGTGGTGAAGACGATCGATCTGGGGCCGCTGTGGGGGCCGCATGGGCTGTATGTTGCGGGCGGCAAGCCCTACTTTACGGCGGAACGGGCCAAGATGCTGGGGCGGCTGGACCCGGCGACCGAGACGGTGGACTGGGTAATGGGCACGGGGCAGATGGGGACGCACATGCTCTGGGTCTCGCGGGATGGGCGGAAGATTGTGGCGGTGAATGTGGGGTCGGGAACGATGAGCCTGCTCGAACAGAAGCAGGCGGTGGCGGGCGACGAATATCCGAAGCTGCTTTCCAAGCAGGGAGGGATCACCAAGCGGCATGGCGAAGAAACGCCGGAGTGGACGGAGCGGGTAGTGAAGGTTGGGACCGATCCTGAGGGCTTCGACGTGCTGGCCGATGCGGAGGGCAACCCTTCGGCGATCTGGGTGGCGAACGCGGTCGAGGGTACGGTATCGGTGGTGTATTGGGTTTCGGGCACGGTGAGCCGGACGCTTGAAGCCAATGTGCCGACCGCCAACCGGCTGCGTTTTACGCCCGATGGCAAGCTGGCGCTGGTTTCGCGGCAGAAGAGTGGCGACCTGGCGGTGCTGGAAGTGCCGAGTGGACGTGTGCTAAAGCAGGTAATGGTAGGGACGGGCGCGGCAGGAGTGCTGGTTGCGCCCGATGGTAAACGGGCCTACGTATCCTGCTCGCCGGACAATGCGGTGACGGTGGTTGATCTGGCCTCCATGACAGTGGTCGGCCGGGTGATGCCCGGAAAGAATCCTGACGGGCTGGCGTGGGCTGTGCGCCCATAGGGCTGCTTTCGACGAACGGTCTGCATCCTACGGCGGGTGAGGTGGTTATGGGACTTTTGGATACGATCGAATCGATGGCGGGACAGCCTGGGCAAGGTGGCAATAACTCCCAGGTTGCGGGCGGTCTGATGCAGGCTCTTGATGAACATCCGGGCGGGCTGCAGGGTGTGATTCAGAACTTTCAACAGAATGGCATGGCGCAGCACGTACAGAACTGGTCGAGCGGGCAGCAGCAGACTGCGACGCCTGAGCAGATTCAGCAGGGTGTGGGCAATACAGGGCTGATCGACAGCGTGGCGCAGAAGGCCGGGATTTCGCCGGAAATGGCGAAAGTCGGCATGGCGGTGGTGTTGCCGATGGTGCTTGCGCACTTTACCCAGGGTGGGCAGCAGGCTCCGCCGCAGAGTGGGTTCGGCGGCATGGCCGGGCAGATTCTTGGCAAATTTCTATAGGACCTTGATCCGGGAGTTATAGGTACGTTGTAACAGGGAGACTAGACTGATGGCGGATTTTCAGACTTTGCAGACGAAGTATGCTCCGGTGGTCGATACGATCAAGGGTTTCGAGCCTTATGGGGCGAAGTTCGATGGATCGGAGTTAGTAGGGGAGCAGTATCACCTGGTAGCGCATGTTCCTTCGGAAGTAGTGCTGAACCGGGTGTGGGATGTGATCAAGCAGGTGGATCCGACTTACTCTGACCTGAAACATGAGATTACCAACACAGGCGGCGCGGACCAGGAATACACGCTGGTTGCCGGGGATAATCTGAGTAAGATCAGCAAGCTGTTTTATGGGAATCCGAACCACTACGAGGCGATTGCGAAGGCGAGTGGGATGGCGGACCCGAACAAGGGCCTGGTTGGCCAGAAGATTACCGTTCCGCCCCTTTCTTCGTAAGGGTTTACGGTAGAACAGGCCCGCGGTGCTTTGGCATCGTGGGCCTTTGTTGCTTCGGTAGTATGAGTGAGGAAGAGCGACCGCAGATTCCCTTCGGGAATGACAACAAGAAAGCGAATCTCCAACTTCCTAGGAAGCTTTGGCCATGTTGGCTTTCAAGGCCGCGAGGGTGGCTTCGTAGGGGTCGGGATAGCCGAGTGCGATTGCGTCGGTGACGAAGGATTGCGGGTCGTTGGTATCGTAGCGGATGGGCACCGTGCTGCCCACGGTGCTGAGGCGTTGGGCTTTCTCGGGGGTTGAGAACGAGATGTCCTGCTCGGCGTCATAGGCGGATTCGCCGTTTTCCGGGACGATGTGTACCTTGAGGTGCCAGCGGGTGAAGCCCATGGCGGCGAGCTGCGGGGTGTTGATCGGGATCTGGGTAGAAGCGAGGATGGTTCCCGTAGCTTTGGCTCCTTCGTGCAGAATCTGTGGGCCGAGGACAATGGCATCAAGGCGGTTGGCGCCCTGCGGGATGCGCTGGTTCTGGACAAGGGAAAGCGGCATGATAGCGATTGAGTCGGCGTTGTCCGGATCGACGATGAGGTAGATGCGCTCACCCGTTTTGTAGGCGTCGCCGAACATGGCCTGGGTGACGGTGACCTTGCGCCGGGGCGCGTTGATGGCGTCGATTTCAACGTCGAAGGTGACCAGCGGCGGCTGCTGCGGGCGGATGGCGAGGATGGTGGCGACGGCCGGCTTGCCATGCTCGCGTAGACGCGGAGAGAGGCTGATGATGTCGAGCCGATCCTGCTCGGTTTGCGGCTGGCCGGGCGTGTAGGCGGGCGGCCCGTAGTTGCTGACGGCCTGGCGCGGCGGTGTGCCGGCATACATGGCCGTTTGCGGGTCGGCCGGATCGATGAGGACGTAGATGGTGTCGCCGATGGAAGGGATCTGGCCGAGCGGCAGGAGCTGCTGGATGACGGCGCGCTGGGTGGCCTGACCGGCGGCGTGCAGGTCAACCTCGATGCGGATCTGCTGGACTTGATTTACGGAGAGGCCGGTCTGGCCGACGTTGACGACGGTGCCGAGCTCCGGAGTGCCGTTCTTCGCCAGTTGCTTGCCGATGCGGCGCATCTTGAGGATAGGCCGCAGGACGAAGAAGAGGATCAGGATCGGAACCAGAACAGTGATGAGAATGAGGAACACGCGCAGCTCCTGTTTGCGGGTATGGACTATGGACTTTGGATGCCGGTTGTCAGGCCGGGCGCTGGCGACGCGCCTCATACGCCTGCAGATGATTGTGAACGATGGCGAGCACGGGGGTTGGAACGGTGTGGGCGCGGGCGCGATCGAGCAGGTCGCCGATGATCTGCTGCGACTCGATGGCGGAACCGGCTTCGAGATCGCGCAGCATGCTGGCGTGCAGCGGACTGGGGTGAGAGAGGAAGTGCCGGCTTTGCTCGATGGTTGCCTGCGCGGGGCGGAAGCCTTCGGCGTCGGCAATGGCGATGCACTCCTGGTGGAGCGCGAGAGCGAGCGGCGTGGCGCCGGCGGCGGCGATTTCGGCGATGTTGGCGCGCAGCAGGCAGGTGATGCCGGCGAGCGAGGCGAGGAAGGTCCACTTGTCCCACATGTCCTGCACGATGCTGGGGCGCAGGACCGCGGGAAAGCCTGCGTTGGTGAGGGTGGCCTCGAGAGCGGCGAGTTGGGGGTGCGGCTGGCCGGCTTCGCGCTGGCCGAAGAAGAGCAGGTCGCGCGCGTTGAGGTGGTGGATGGTGCCATCGGGCGCGAGCGAGGCAGAGATGAGCGAGGTGCCGCCGAGGACGCAGGCAGGGCCGAAGCGCGCGTCGAGCACCTGCAGGTGCGCCATGCCGTTGAGCAGCGGGATGATAGCGGTGGCAGGGCCGACGGCAGGGGCGATGGCATCGAGGGCGGAGGCAAGATCGTAGGCTTTGGCGCTGAGCAGGACCAGATCGTAGGGCCGATCGACAGACTGGATGGTGGGAGGCGCGGGCAGATGAAGGTCGCCTCCATGCGGGCTGATGACGTTGAGCCCGTGGGCAGCGAGCAGGGCGGCGCGGGCAGGACGGACGAGGAGAGTGACATCGCGGCCGGCGGCAAGGAGACGCGCGCCGAAGTAGCCGCCAAGGGCGCCGGCGCCGAGAATGAGGGTTCGCATGAGACGATTCTAGCTGGGCACGGCGTGATGTAGAGTGGCCAGAGCAATGCTGGAGCCTACAGGATGAAGTGGATGCAGGGAGCGGCAGCGGGGGTTTTGGTGATGGCGGCAACGAATGGTTTGGCGCAGGGCCTGGTGTATCCGGCGGCGCTGGTGAGTGACCACACGGACGTTTACTTTGGGACGACAGTGGCGGATCCGTACCGCTGGATGGAGGATGTGGACTCGCCTGAAGTGAAGCTTTGGGTGGACGCGGAAAACGCGCTGACGCAGAAGTTTCTGGCCGATGTGCCGGCGCGGGCGAAGATCCATGCGCGGGTGATGGAGTTAAACGACTACGAACGATTTTCAGCGCCGGAGCATGAGGCTGGACGGTACTTCTACCGGCGTAACAGCGGGCTGCAGAACCAGGCCGTGCTGTACTGGCAGCAAGGCGAAGGCGGTGAGCCGAAAGTGCTGCTCGACCCCAATTCCCTGCGCGCGGATGGCACGGTGGCGCTGCAGGGAACGAGTGTGACCGACGACGGCAAGCTGCTTGCCTACTCGCTGGCGGAGGCCGGCAGTGACATTGAAAAGATTCACGTGCGGCGAGTCGACACCGGTGAAGACTTAGCTGATGTGGTGGATTGGGTGAAGTTCAGCGGCATAAGCTGGCTGAAGGATGGAAGTGGCTTCTACTACTCCAGCTTTGGGGTGCCGAAGACGGACGAAGAAAAAGCCAGTGCTCTCAAGACGGTCGGGGGCTTTCACAAGCTTTATCTGCATAAGTTGGGGACGAAGCAGACGGAAGATAAGGTAGTGTTCGAGCGGCCCGATGACAAGGAGGTTCTGGTTAGCGGCGGAGTGAGTGAGGACGGACGTTATTTGTTTCTAATTTCCGGCAAGGGTGACTACAACGCGCTTGCGGTGCGGGACTTGAGCCAACCCGGCTCGGCCGATGTGGAGATCGCGAAGGAACTGGATGCGGCTTACCAGCCCGTGCTTGTGGTGGGGCATGAAATCTGGCTGAAGACGAACAAGGACGCGCCGAAATCGAAGATTGTGAAGGTCGACCTGGAGCATCCGGAGCGCGCCCGGTGGGTAGTGGTGGTGCCTGAGAGCAGCAACCAGATGGAGGATGCTGCTTCGGCGCACGACACCCTGTTTTTGAGCTACCTGGTGGATGCGAAGTCGGAGGTGCAGATTTATGCAAAGGACGGCAAGTTGGAACGCAAGCTGGCGCTGCCTGGGATCGGCTCCGTGCATGTAACGGGCGGTCGACGGGCGGATACAGAGACTTACTTTACATTTACGAATTACACGACGCCGCCGACGATTTACAAGCTGGATTTGAAGAACTATGGGGAAAGTGTGTGGAAAACACCCAAGCTTCCGTTTGACCCTTCTCTGTTTGAGACCGTGCAGGTGTTTGCACCGAGCAAGGATGGCACCAAGGTTCCTCTCTTTATCACTTACAAGAAAGGGACGAAGCTGGACGGGACTGCGCCGACGATTTTATATGGATATGGCGGGTTTGCGATTTCCCTTGGCCCTGCCTACGCTTCTTCGCGACTGGCGTGGATGGAGATGGGAGGCATTTATGCGGAAGCCATTCTGCGTGGCGGCGGGGAGTACGGCGAAGCATGGCACCAGGCCGGGACGAAGCTGAAGAAGCAGAATGTCTTCGATGATTTTATTGGATGCGCCGAGTATTTGATTGCAAACAAATATACTTCACCAAAGAAGCTTGCGATCAATGGCGGAAGCAATGGTGGCTTGTTAGTCGCGGCGGTGGAGTTACAACGGCCGGAGCTGTTCGGTGGAGCCCTCGCGCAGGTGGGCGTGATGGATATGCTGCGCTTCGATAAGTTTACGATCGGCTATGCGTGGAAGTCGGATTATGGCTCGCCGAGTGAGAATGAAGCGGAGTTTCGCTCGAACCTGAAGTTCAGCCCGGTGCACAATGTGCATGCGGGCGTGCACTATCCACCTACGCTGATTACGACCGGAGACCATGACGACCGGGTGTTCCCGGCGCATAGCTTCAAGTTTGCTGCGGCAATGCAGGCTGCTGCGGAAAGGACTCCGGGCGCCGCGCCGGTGTTGATTCGCGTGGAAACCCGGGCTGGCCACGGAGGCGGGATGCCGCTGAGCAAGCAACTGGATGTGGTGGCGGATAGCTATGCGTTTCTGCGGAAGGTGCTGGGGGTGGAGTAGCAATTACGGGCGCTTTGCAGCGGCAGCCTATAATGATGTATGGCAAGCGTTCGGCCGGGACTTTCTGATGCCGGCGAAGGTAAGGGCAAATCGGACAGTGTGGCTTCGGGAGGCAGCGAGGCCGGCATGGAGATGGAGTCTGCCTTGCAGACGCCGGCGCCGCCTTCGACCACCTACCGGTCTCTGGCTGAGCCTGCGGGGTCGTTTGCCACGCCTGCGGCTGCCCCGGATGAGCTGGCTCCCTTTGCGCAAGGTGACGTGAAGCCTGAAGCGGAGACGCTTGAGGATAAGTTCGAGCATCTGCTGGAGACCGTGCATCGCAACCGGCCTAACGACGACCTGGACCTGATCCGGCGGGCGTGGGCATTTTGCATGCAGCAGCATGAGGGGCAGAAGCGCGCGAGTGGCGAGCCCTACATCATCCATCCGCTTGAAGTCTGCCAGATTCTGGCTGATTTGAAAATGGATTCGACCGCCATTGCCGCAGGTTTGCTGCACGATGCGGTGGAAGATACGGACGTGACGAGCCCGGAGATTGCGAAGCGCTTCAACGAGCAGGTGGCGCACATCGTTGAAGGCGTGACGAAGCTGGACAAGATCAAGTTTGCCAATCGCGAAGATCACCAGGCGGAAAACATCCGCAAGATGCTGCTTGCGATGGTGACCGATGTGCGCGTCGTGATCATCAAGCTCGCAGACCGTCTGCACAACATGCGCACGTTGCAGCATTTGCGGCCGGACAAGCAGCGCAAAATCGCGCAGGAGACGCTGGACATTTACGCGCCGCTGGCGCACCGGCTGGGTATGGGCAAGCTGCGCGGGGAGCTTGAAGATCTGGCGTTCCGTTATACGGATCCCTTTGCGTATGAGCAGGTGGAGACGGAAGTGGAAAACCTGCGCGGGGCTAACGAGGATTTTCTCGCGTCGATTGTGGCCAAGCTGGAGGTGAAGCTGGAGGAAGCCGGCATCCAGGGCCGGGTGGAGTCGCGCATCAAGCGGCTGTATTCGATCCAGCAGAAGCTGGTGAGCCAGAAGATTCCCGTGGACCAGGTGTACGACCTGCTGGCGATCCGGGTGATCTGCCATACGGTGGCCGAGTGCTACAGCGTGCTGGGGCTGCTGCATACGGAGTGGCGGCCGGTGCCGGGGCGCATCAAGGACTTCATCAGCATGCCGCGGCCGAATCTGTATCAGTCGCTGCACACAACGCTGATTGCGCCGGGCGGGCACCAGTTCGAGGTGCAGATTCGTACCGAAGACATGCACCGGATTGCCGAAGAAGGCATTGCCGCGCATTGGAAATATAAGGCCGGCGACGCGGTTTCGGCCAAGGATGAGCAGCGCCTGGCGTGGGTGCGGCAGATCATGGACTGGTCGCGCGAGATGACCGATCCGAACGAATACATGTCCACCCTGAAGCTGGATTTGTACCCGGAAGAGGTCTACACCTTTACCCCCAAGGGCAAGGTGGTGGTGCTGCCGAAGGATGCGAGCCCGATCGACTTTGCCTATGCGATCCACACGGAGGTGGGCAACACCACCATCGGGGCCAAGGTAAATGGGCGGATTGTGCCGCTGCGGACCAAGCTGCGTAATGGCGATATTGTCGAGGTATCCACGCAGGCCGGCCACTCGCCGAGCCGCGACTGGCTTTCGTTTACCAAGAGCAGCCGGGCGCGCAACAAGATCAAGCACTGGCTGAATGAGCACCAGCGCGAGCGGGCGATGGAGACTGGGCGCCGGTTGCTGGAGCGCGAGGCGAAGCGGTACAAGCTTTCTCTAAACAAATTTACCGAAGCCGATTTTACGCGCGTCGCCAACGATTACGGGCTGGGCAGTGAGCCGGAGTTGATTGCGGGTGTGGGGTTCGGCAAGTACTCGGCGCGCGTGGTACTGAACAAGTTGGAGCCGGGCTCGACGATGGCCATTGAGCCGGAGCCGGAAACGGTGGTGGGCAACGTGGTCGGGCAGATGTCCGAGGCGGTGCGCAAGGTCTTCTTCGGCAAGGGCTCGGAGTCGCTGCAGGTGGAAGGGCAGGACGACCTGCTGGTGTACCGGGCGCGCTGTTGTAATCCGATCCGCGGGCAGGCCATCATCGGCTATGTGACGCGAGGCAAGGGCGTGGCGGTACATGCGCGGGAGTGCCCGAATGTGCAGAACCTGCTGTACGAGAGCGATCGGCGGATTGAAGTGGAATGGGGCAACGAGGCCGGCGCGCAGAAGCCTACGACATACCCGGTAAAGCTTACGGTTTTCTGCGACGACAGGCCGGGGATGCTGAAGGAGTTTACGGCGATCATCTCGGATGATGGGACGAATATTCGTTCGGTGGATTCGAAAGAGTCTACGGACGGGGCGTTCTTTGTGGACTTTGTGGTGGAAACGGTAGACGTGCGGCACCTGACGAAGCTTACGCAGAATTTGCGGAAAGTGCCTGGGGTGCGGGATGTGCAACGGGTGCAGAAGATCTGAAAGGTGCGGAACGCGGACCAAAACGGATAAGTGCGGACACCGACGGATTTGATTCAAAGTGCTATCCGTACTTGTCCGCACTTATCCGTGTGATCCGCGTTCCGTCTCTTTCAGGAACATCTGCTCGACTTCCAGCCAGTCTTTGACGCGTGGAAATCCCGTGACGTTGAGGTTATGAGGCGATTCAAACAGGACGCCCTGCCCCTCGAAGCGGCGGAGCTGGCGGGGATTGTCATCGATCAGGAAGTCGGCGTGGAGGATGTTCTTGTTGCCGCAGAAGACGATCTGCGACGGTGGAATGAACGGGAAATGCCGGCCGAGCCACTCGTACTTGGCCGTAAAGGAGGTCGGCACTTCCATCGCGGCGGTAGCGATGTAGATTTCGTAACGCTCGGACATGGCTTCGAGTACGCGTTGCGCGTGGGGCATGACGCCGAGCACGGCGAAGAAATCCTCTGAGCGGAGGTAGCGCTCGAGCGCTTCGTGGTGATCGCGCGGTACGACCTCCCAGAGCCACTTGCCTTCGAGATCGGCTACGGTAAGATTCTCGTTGAAGTCGCGGTTATAACGCGAGAGATGTTCGGTGACGGCGTCGGCAATCACCTCATCCATGTCGACACAGACCCGCTTCATCGGCCGCCTCGCACGATCTGGGCCGCGATCGATTCCTGCCTGGCCGGTTCGACTGTCTTGCGTTGTGGGGCGTCGCGGGCGGGGTCGTACCAGAGCAGGCGTCCGCAGCTTTCGCAGGTGGTCATGTCCATGTGGTCGCGCTCGCGGATGTCGTTCCAGCGCTGCGGGCGCACCAGCATCTGGCAGGCGGTGCATTTTTGCAGCCAGGCCTCGGCGATGCCGGTGCCTTTAGCTTTGGCGATGCGGTCGTAGAGCGAAAGCGCGTCTTCGCCGATGAGCTTGCGTTGCGCGGCGCGGCCGGCATCGACGGCAAGCAGCGCGGTCTTGTCCGCGGCGACGAGCGTGGCGGCGCGTGCGCTTTCAGCGGCCAGGGTCTTGTCCGCCGCGGCCACGGCTTCGTCGGCGAGCTTGCGCTGGGCGTCAAGCTGCTCGGAGCGCTCCATCGATTCAAGTTCCGCGTCTTCAAGCTTGGCGATTTCGGCCTTGTTGAACGTGATCTCGTGTTCCCAGGCGTTTACCTGCACGGTGTTGGTCGCGCTTTCGAGCTGTTTGCGCAGGCGGGCAATCTTGGTTTCGCGGTCCCTGGTGTCGGATTCCTGGCGACGGCGGAAGACGTCTTCCTTGCCGATGAGATCGAGGATGACGGCGCGCTGGCCGGCAGTCGCCTTCGCCCTGGTTTCGAGCAGCGCCACCTGCCTGGGCAGCGCGGCGATTTCGTCGCGGAGGCGTTTGGCCTCGAGATCGAGCTTCTGGAGTTCCATCAACTTGGCTAAATCTGGGTGCATAGGTTCTCCAAACTGCAACGGCTGGAGTGATGCTATCGAAAAGAAGGGCAAAGTGGGTAATGCAGCCAAGGCGCGAGAAAGTGAATCGGGCGCGTGACCGCTAGAATCTGAACAGAACCAATGGCTACCGCAACCGCTGTTTCCGACCAGACGCACACCCACGAGGTCTCCGCGCAGGACCGCGCCGATGCTGCGTGGAAGCCGAAAGCAAATATCTGGGCGATCGCCCTGACGGTGACGCTGGCGACGTTTATGGAGGTGCTGGACACGTCCATTGCGAACGTCGCGTTGCCGCACATCGCCGGCTCGCTGGGGGCAAGCCAGGATGAAGCGACGTGGGTGCTGACCAGCTACCTGGTGGCCAACGCGATCATTCTGCCGATGTCTGCTTACCTGACCACGTTCATCGGGCGCAAGAAGTTTTACATGATCTGCGTGGTGCTGTTCGGCGTCTCGTCGATGATGTGCGGGCTGGCGCCTTCGCTGCCGATCCTGATTCTGTTCCGCGTGCTGCAGGGTGCGGGCGGCGGTGGGCTGGCCCCTTCGGAACAGGCGATTCTGGCCGATACCTTTACTCCCAAGCAGCGCGGGCAGGCCTTTGCTCTGTACGGGCTGGCCGTGGTGTGTGCGCCGGCGCTTGGGCCTACGCTGGGCGGCTGGATTACCGACAATTACGACTGGCGCTGGATTTTCTTCATCAACGTGCCGATTGCCATGCTGTCGCTGTTCCTGACCAATCGCCTGGTCGAGGACCCACCGCACATCGTGCGCGAGGTGAAGGAGACCCAGAAGTTTGGCCTGAAGCTGGATTTCTTCGGCTTCGGTCTGCTGGCCTGCGGGTTCGGCTCGCTCGAATTCCTGCTGGACAAGGGCCAGGAAGACGACTGGTTCGGCTCGCACGTCATCACGTTCTTCTTTGTGGTGTGTATCGCTTCGCTGGTCACGTTGATCATCTGGGAGCTGTACCAGCAACACATTGGGGAGCGGCCGATTCTCAACCTGGCATTGCTGAAAAGGCGAACGTTCAGCATTGCCGTGATGCTGATGTTCGTGCTCGGCTTCACGCTATACGGCACGACGGTGCTGATCCCGCAGATGGTGCAAACCCTGCTTGGCTATACGGCGGAGCTTGCCGGGCTGGTGATTTCGCCGGGCGGGGTGGCCATCATCCTGTGCATGCCAATTGTGGGGGTGCTGGTTGGAAAGGTGGACGCGCGCTGGCTGATCTGCTGGGGTTTTGGGGTGATGTCGATCGCGATGTTTGCCATGCAGCATAGCCTCTCGCTGGACTCGTCGTTCAAGGACATCATGTGGCTGCGCATCTTGCAGTCCGCCGGCCTGGCTTTCCTCTTTATCCCCATCAACACGATCAGCTATACGGGCGTTCCACGAGCCCAGAACAATGACGTTTCCGGCCTGACGAACCTGGCGCGCAACATCGGCGGATCGGTGGGTACGGCGTACGTGGCGACGACGCTGGCACGAGCCAGCCAGCGACACGAAAACTCGATGATCCGCAATCTGACCCCAGGCAATGCGGCCTTTGACAACCAGATAAATGCGTTGAAGGGCTTGTTCCCGGGGGGGGCCAGCGGAGCGGGTCAAACCTTCGGCGGAGGGCCGAATCTGTCGGGGGTACATACGGCGCAGGCCTTCCTATATAACCAGTTGCAGCGTCAGGCATCGATGTTGTCGTACCTGGATATTCTGGGCTTTCTGGGTATCTTCTGCGCCTGCATGTTCCCGCTGACTCTGATGATCGGCAAGGTAAAGCCGCCTGCGGATGGGCCTGCGGCTCACTAGACAAGAGTAAATGATCGTCGTAAGTACGCTTACCTTCTTGTTGTCATTCCCGCAGGGAATCTGCGGTTGCATTTGGTGTTGTCTGCTCCTTTAGGTAGCCTTGTCCGATACACCCCAGCGGCTCCGCACCTTCGGCGCAGCTTTGCGGTAGGCAGCTTTGCGGTAGGCAGCTTTGCGGTAGGCAGCTTTGCGGTAGACTGCGGGGCATGGATCTGGAACGGGCACGAGCATTTCTGCTTTCGCTCCCGCATGTGGCGGAGGCGGAGCAATTCGGCGGACTAATTTACTGGCTCGGCGACAAGGCTATCGGCGGCAGGATGTTTGCTCATCTAAGCCTCGACGAGGCAGCCCTTCGCATCAGCTTTCCGGCCGGCGTAGAGCGCTTCCACGAGCTGCTGGAGCGCGAAGGGCTTGTGTCGGCACCCTACCTTGCGCGCGCGCACTGGGTTGCGGCCGAGCGTTGGGACGTCTTCCGCCACACGGAATGGGAAGACGAGCTACGCCGGGCACACACGTTGACGCTCGAAAAGATGACGCCGAAGACGCGCAAGCTGCTGGCGTTGCCGCAGGCGGAGCGGAAGAAAGCCGTCGCGGAGCGGAAGCATGTGCTGGCCGCGCGGGCGGCGGCGAAGGCTGCCGGCGGCTGAATGTGCCGCGGTAAACCCGGGTCTCAGAAGCGAGACCTGGGGGCACCCGCCCGTGACTGGTCAGGCGAGTACGGGTGAGCCTTCAAACAAACTGTAGAAGTTGCGCCGATAGATGAAGAGCAGAAACACCTCAAGGAGAGAGAGGATGGCGCCCGTTGCGATTCCCTTGCCGCCGGCCAGGGTGATATGGAAGAGCAGGATGTTGACCAGGACGGGTGCGAGTATGACAAGACCGAGCGGCACGAAGCGGCCGACCAGCACAAGCAGGCCGCCGATCACCTGGCACAGCCCGACAAAGGCCAGCCACTTATGCGCGCCCATGATCATGCTCCAGGTGCCGGCGTCGGGTGTGGGCGGTGGTGGCTGGTGCATGAACGGAAACAGAATGTTGGCACCGAAGACGACAAAGGCGAGTCCGAGAAGGATGCGGGCGATCAGGATGGCGTACTTCATGCGAGAGGGTCTCCGGCGAACGGGTTGGCGAACAGGATGAACAGGATAACGATGCGATGAGCATACCCGACTAGGCGCTGCATGGAGGAAACTTTCTGGCGAACAGTAAGATCGAACCTGAGGGAGTTGCGCGTATGGGTGGTTTGCTTCTGTCGCTCGAAGGCAAGGTGGCGCTGATTACGGGCGGGTCGCGGGGTATCGGGGCGGCGACGGTCAAGATGTTCCGGCGCACCGGGGCACGGGTGGTGTTCAGCTATCGCGAGGCAGCCGGCCAAGCCGCAGCCCTGGTGGCGGAGTGCGGCGGCGAAGCGCTTTGCCGCGCCGTGCGGCAGGAGCTGCGTACGCCCGAGGATGGACGTGCTCTGGTCGCGGCGGCCATGCAGGCGTTCGGACGGCTCGATTGCCTGGTGGTCAATCATGGCATCTGGCCGGCGCACGATCAGCCCATCCAGACCATGACGGACGCGCAGTGGCGCGACACGATGGAGATCAACCTGGATAGCGTGTTCGGGCTGGTGCAGGCGGCCGTTGGGGTGATGCTTGGGGGTGGACCCGCTCATCACGAGGATGCTGTGATGAACGGGGCACGGGGGCATATTGTGCTGATCGCTTCAACCGCGGCGCAGCGGGGCGAGGCCTTCCACGCCGACTACGCCGCCAGCAAGGGGGCGCTCATTTCGCTGACCAAAAGCCTTTCGAGCGAGCTCGCCGGCCGCGGCATCCTGGTCAACTGCGTGGCGCCGGGCTGGGTGGCCACCGAGATGTCGCTAGCTGCCTTGCGCGATCCGGAAACGTCTAAGAAGGCGACGTCGTTGATTCCGCTGGGCCGTGTGGGCCATGTGGACGAGATTGCCGGGCCGGTGGTTTTTCTGTGTACGGAGCTGGCCGGCTTTGTTTCGGGCGAAGTGTTCAACGTGAACGGCGGCGCGGTGCTGGTGGGTTAGAGGATTCAGAATGAAGCGGCTGCTTTTCGCGTTAGTGATGATAGCTGGGCTAGGCTCTGCGACGGCGCAGACCGCGCAGGAAATGCAAAGCGCGCAACCGGATGTGCGCCCTGGCGAGACGGAAGAGCAGCACGGCCAGCGCCTGCTCGATGCCATGCTGGTGGCGCTGGGCGGCGACGCGTGGCTGAACAAGAAAACCCAGTATGTCGAAGGCCAGACGGCATCTTTCTTTCGCGGCGAGCCGACCGGCAGCGTGGTTCGTTTTGTGCAATGGAAGCGCTACGCCGACGATCGCCAATCTGAAGTCACACGAACCGAGTTCGTCAGCTATCGCGGCATCATCGAGCCCGGCACGGTGCGGCAGGTGGCGCACTTGTGGGCCGGCCGGCAGGGGTATGAGTTCACCTTCAAGGGCAGGACGGTGCTGCCTGAGAAGCAGGTGATCGACTACTACCGGCGGCAGGACCACTCGCTCGAAAAGATCATGCGCGACTGGGTGAAAGCACCCGGAGTCGTCATCTATTATTCCGGCTCGGGCGAGCGAGACCGCCGGCCGGTCGACAAGGTGACGATCCTCACCGCGGACAACGACTCGGCCACGCTCGAGATTGAGCAGGGCACGCATCTGCCCCTGCAGCGCAGCTTCGAGTGGCGCAATACGGAGTTCAAAGATCACGACCTGGATGAAGAGGTTTATGGCGATTGGCGCATGTTCGAAGGTATCGCCGCACCGATGAACACGACCGACTACCGCAACGGCGATATGGCGTCGCAAATGTTTTTGAAGAAGGTAAAGTTCAACGACCCCGTCAAGGAAGAGCTCTTCGACGCCAACCAGGTGAAGATGAACAAGTAGCCGGGTATACTCGGGGTGCCATGAGTGAGACCCCCGCCCCCGCCGAAGCGCTGCCCGCAGCCCCGCCCGTGAAGACCACGATGACGATTCAGGAAATCATGGCGATTCTGCCGCATCGCTATCCGTTCCTGCTGATCGATCGCGTCATCGAGATGGAAGCCCGCACCCGCATTGTGGCCATCAAGAACGTCACCATCAACGAGCCGCATTTCCCCGGCCACTTTCCGGACTTTCCCGTCATGCCCGGCGTCCTGATGGTCGAGGCGATTGCGCAGACCGGCGGCGCTTTGCTGCTGAACGAGATCCCCGATCGCGCCTCCAAGCTGATGGTGTTTACGGGGATCGAGAACGCGCGTTTTCGCCGCATGGTGACGCCCGGCGACCAGCTGCGGATCGAAGTGACGGTGGTGAACTGGCGTACGCGCGCGGTCAAGATGAGCGGCGTCATTACGGTTGAAGGCAAGGTCGTTTGCGACGCCACCGTGACCTGCCAGATGGTCGACCGTGTGCGCCCGGTCAAGGCCGCTCCCACAGAAGAAACGCCCGCGGCAGGTACGCCCGGTAGCGGCCAGGAGCTCCCCGAGTGATCCACCCTACGGCCCTGGTCGAAGATGGCGCGGTGGTGCCGGAGAGTTGTACGGTCGGGCCGTACTGCACGGTCAGCAAGGATGTGGTGCTGGGCGAGGAGTGTGTGCTGGTCTCGCATGTGGTGCTTGCCGGGCATACGACGCTGGGCCGCGGCAACAGGGTATTTTCATTTGCCTGCCTGGGCATCGCGCCGCAGGATTTGAAGTACCGGGATGAGCCCACACGGCTGACCCTCGGCGACGACAACAGCATTCGCGAGTACGTCACCATCTCGCGCGGCACGGCCGGCGGAGGCGGTGAAACGCGCGTCGGCAGCGGCTGCCTCATCATGGCGTACACGCACATCGGGCACGATTGCTCCATCGGCAACGGATGCATCCTGGCCAATGCGGCCACGCTCGCCGGCCACGTGGTGGTCGAGGATTACGCGACCGTCGGCGCCCTGTGCCCGGTGCACCAGTTCTGCCGCATCGGTCGCTACGCCTATGTGGGCGGGGGTACAACCATCACCCAGGATGTGCTGCCCTACTCGCTCACCTCGATCGCGCGCGACAACCATGCCTATGGGTTGAACAAGGTAGGGCTCGAGCGCAGAGGCTTTACGCCCGAGCAGATGAAGGAACTGCGCGCCGCCTACCGGGTGCTGACGGGTTCGAAGCGCAACGTGGGCCAGGCGCTCGAAGAGCTGCGGGCAAGGTTGCAGGCAGGCGAGATGAGCGAGCACGTGCGCTACCTGGTCGAATTTGTAGGGGCAAGCGAGCGCGGGGTGATCCGGTAGACTAGGGCAGTGCCCACGGTTCTCAGAGTAGGTCCTTACAGGTTTTTCTTCTGGGCCGACGAGCGTCAGGAGCCGCCTCACATTCACGTTACCTCGGCTGAAAACGAGGCCAAGTTCTGGCTGGATGCAGTCGAACTCTCCTGGAGCGAAGGTTTCCGTTCCGGGGAACTCAAGGAGATTGAAAGATTGATCAACGCAAACTTAGACTTGCTCTTGGAGGGTTGGCATGGCTTCTTCAATGCTCGATGAAGATCAGGTTCCCATCGATGTTCAGGTTGATAACACGATGATTCGTGTGCGTTTCAGCGGCGGCTTGGAGCTCGCAACACCTGTTTCTCGGTTCCCGCGTCTCGAGTATGCCGAACCTGCCCTCCGGAACAATTGGCAATTGAGCGGGCGTGGTTACGGCATTCATTGGCCGGACCTTGACGAAGACATCTCGGTCCGGGGGTTGTTTTCAACTGTGCGAAAACTACCTGAGTCCCCAATCGAACAGGTTCCGATTTTGATCAGTGACTTGCTCAAGACCACGGGCCGACTGAATACGTTATTTGCTGGAAGACCCTTCACTCCGGATGGCCATCTGGTTGGAAGCATTGGAGAAGTGGTGGCCGAATATGTTTACGATCTTGAGCTTGAGCCTTGCAGCAATCCAGGTTACGACGCGCGTACGAAAGACCGGCTCAAGACGGTTGAAGTTAAGCTCACGGGCGAGAGAGGAAGCTCCTTCAATTTCCGCTGGAGGCCAGAGCCAGGAGTCCGAACTGCTGATGTTCTGATTTGCCTGAAACTGGATGCTAGCGGCTTTACCGAAATCTACAACGGCGACTTCCCGCTAGCCTTGTTTGCCGACAAGAAGCCTCAGAGCAACGGACAGGTTTCTCTAGCTCTGAACAGGTTGAAGCAAAGTAATCCTATGTTGCTCCCGCGCGTTCGAAAGTTCGAGAGCATCAACCGCTGGTTCACACCCGAACTCTCCAACGTTGCATAAGCTCGGTCTGATCGCTGGCAATGGCCGTTTTCCGTTTCTGCTGCTCGAAGCGGCGCGCGCTCATGGGCTTGAGGTCGTTGTCGCGGCCATACGCGAAGAGACCGACGCCACGATGGATGCACGCGCCGCCGCGGATCCCGGTATCCGCGTGTACTGGATGTCGCTCGGCGAACTCTCGCGGCTGATCGAGACCTTCAAGGCCGAAGGCGTTACCCGCGCCGTCATGGCCGGGCAGGTGAAGCACAAGCAGATCTTCTCGAGCATCCGGCCCGATTGGCGGCTGGCCAAGCTGCTGCTGAACCTGCGCACACGCAACACCGACATGCTCCTCGGCGCAGTCGCGAAGGTGCTTGGCGATGAAGGCATCGAGCTGGTTTCGTCGACCGCTTACCTAGAACCGCTGCTGGCCAAGGCAGGTGTCCTCACGAGTCGCGCGCCCGGCGAAGACGAGTTGCGCGACGTGGAGTACGGGCTCGCGGTGGCGCGGGGCCTTGCGGGCTTCGACCTCGGCCAGACCGTCGTCATCGCCGCCGGCGCCTGCGTTGCCGTAGAAGCTATGGAAGGCACCGACGCCTGTATCGCACGCGCGGGCGAGCTGTTCCGCACGCTCGACGAGGGAGAGACGACCCTGAGCCGCGCCCTTACCGTCGTCAAGGTCGCCAAGCCGAAGCAGGATTTGCGCTTCGACGTGCCCGTCGTGGGCGTAGCAACCATCGCCGCCATGCGGGCCGCCGGCGCCACCTGCCTGTGCGTCGAGGCGCAACGAACCTTGCTGTTCGA
Source organism: uncultured Granulicella sp. (assembly GCA_964282835.1). Classification (GTDB taxonomy): domain Bacteria; phylum Acidobacteriota; class Terriglobia; order Terriglobales; family Acidobacteriaceae; genus Edaphobacter. Next base: position 597,313 of record OZ196157.1, on the reverse strand, counting down.
CCTTATGGCCATGGTCGCCATGGCGGACGAAGCAGGCATCGCCATCCTGGCGCAGGTGTAGGATTGTGGGTGTTGGGACACATGCCACTACGTCCGAACCGGCCCGTGGTGCGTACCTGTTTTGAAAATGGAAGCGAGGAAAGAGGATCTATGCGTAAAGGATTTCGAAACGGGCTTACGGCTGTTCTGATCGCCGCTGGTTTGCTGGGTGCCGGCACAGTGACGAAGAAAGCGCTGGCCTACCGCGCGAGCGACACGCCGCTGAGCGTTGGCACGGAAGCGCCGGCCTTCTCCCTGCCTTCGCAGACCGACAGCCTGGTGAGCCTGAAGGATTACCGGGGCAAGTACGTTGTGCTCTACTTCTACCCCAAGGATCAGACCACGGGATGCACGATCGAAGCGCACAACTTCGAGCGCGACACCGCCAAGTATGCGGCGCTCAACGCGGTTGTGCTTGGCGTGAGCCTCGATACGGTTGAGAGCCATAAGACCTTCTGCTCCAAGGACGGTCTCAACTTCAAGCTGCTGGCCGACCCCGAAGGCAAGGTGATTGCCGAGTACGGTGTGCCGGTGATGACTGCGGGCGCGAACAAGTATGCCAAGCGCGAAACCTACCTGATAGGACCCGATGGCAAGGTGTTAAAGTTCTGGGACGTGAAGGCCGTGCAGACGCATAGCGACGATGTGCTCGCAGCCCTTGCAGAGATGAAAAAGTAAAGCAGGCGACGCAGAAAGGCCCGGAATCCTGTTCAGGAGACCGGGCCTTTTTGCTTGCCTGGATTACAGGTGCTGCCTACAGGTGCTGCCTGCGGCTACTTCTTCGCAGGCGTAGCTTTCTTTGCGACAGCCTTCTTCGCCGGCGTTGCCTTCTTGGCGGGAGCGGCCTTCTTGGCGACAGCCTTCTTTGCCGGGGCTGCGGCCTTCTTCGCTACGGTTTTCTTCGCAGGGGCCTTCTTCGCCACTGCCTTCTTTGCGGGAGCTGCTGCTTTCTTCGTTGCCAAAGTAGTACCTCTCGTGGTGGTTTTTTGCTGCCTGGTGCTCTTGGAACCGGCGGCCTTTTTAGAGGCTGCCAAACCGCCGCGCAGAGCACTCGGTTTCGCTTGCTTCGCGGCAGATGCTGAGATCGATGGGGAGACACCCTTCTTGCCTGGTGTTTTCTTCGCCGGGGCCTTCTTGGCCACAGCCTTCTTCGCGGGCACGGCTTTCTTGGCGACCGCCTTCTTCGCCGGTGGCAGCGTCTTCTTGGCGACCGCTTTCTTCGCTGGCACAGCCTTCTTCGCCGGCGGTGCCGTCTTCTTTGCGGGTACAGCCGTCTTCTTTGCTGAAACCGCTTTGTTCGGCGGCGCAGCCTTCTTCGCTGCAGGGATTGTCTTCTTTGCCGGTGTGGTTTTCCTGGCGGACCTGCTGGATGCAAGGCTCGAAAGGGCGGCGGCCATGTCTGGCTCGGCTTCGTTTCTTGAGGGCAGTTCAGACTCCTTGAAAGCCGGTTCGTACGGATCGACAGGCGTGCTCGGCATGGAGCGTAGCGCCGCATCTTCCGCGTGGGTGTTGTGCTTCTTCACTTCATCGTCGTCGTCGAAGTCTTCGTCTTCTTCGGCTTCGTCATCCGCCTCGTCTTCATCGTCGTCGAGGTCGTCTTCTTCCTCTTCGTCTTCATCGGCGGCGACATCCACAGCTTCTGCGACGACGCTGTTGGCGGTCAGGTCTTCGTCGTCTTCCTCCTCATCTTCGTCATGCTCTTCTTCGTCCAGCTCATCCCCTTCTTCGTCCAGATCGTCTTCCTCATCCTCTTCGCCGGCGAGCGTTACTTCTTCTTCCTCATCGTCTTCGTCATCTTCATCAAAAGAAGTGCCGGGCGCGGTGCGCTCTTCGTCCTGATCTTCCTGATCGTCACTGGCCTTGGCATTCAGCTTCAGCACTGGTTCGAGGTCCTCGGTGTGCTTCATGAAATGTCCCCTTGAGCTTGATTCGTTTACGCACTTGCTATGCAGTCAGATGCTTGCCGGTGTTCAAGACGCGGACGAATTCTAGCAACACGCTAGACGAGCGCGCCAGTGAAGGCAAGCATTCTTTTTCAAAGGCAGCTTGGTTGATTCCCACGAAGGCTTTACAAGCAAGAACGTACGCAGAGGACGCGAAGGGAAAGATGCAGAGGACGCCATGTTTCAAACATCGCGCCCTCTGCTGCATTCACGCAGCGTCCTCTGCATACGCCTTGCATTTTTGCCGCAGCAAACCTTCTCAGGAGCCGCGCCTAGCGCCGCTTCCTCGACCTCGAAGACGCCCTGCCGGCAGCATGCGAGCTCGAGCTTCGCGAGGCCGTGGCCCGTCCGCCGCGGCCCGCATACGAGCTGTGCCGCGCGTACGAGCTGCGGCTGCTGGCCCGGCTGCTCGTGCGTCCGCGCGAACGGCTCGTCGCAATCGCGCGCACCGGCTCCGCCACATACAGCGAGCGGCCCGGACGCACCTCGGCCGACGCTAGCGAGTTCCAATCCTTCAGCTGCTCCACCGACACGTTGAAGCGGTCCGCTACCGTCACCAGCGTGTCGCCCCGGCGCAGCATGTAGCGCTGCGGGTTCGAAGCGCTCGCCGATTGGATCGGGATCACCAGCTCATCGCCCGCGGCCATCGGGTCCGCCGACGTAATGCCGTTGGTCTCGGCAATGTCGGCCTCGCGCGAGTGCAGCGCGCCCGCAATCGTATCCAGCGTCTCTCCCGTGCGCACCACGTGAAACCGCCACGACGCTCGCCGATCTTCGGGGATATCCTTCAGCCGGTCGTTGTAGAGGTCCTTCGATCCCGGCGGCAGATGCAGGTCGTAGGCAATATCCCGCGGCGTCGAAAGCCGCAGCAGTGCCGGGTTCAGCGCCGCCAGCTCGGTCACGGTGGAGTTGGTCACATCGGCCACCAGCCGCAGATCGATCGCGTAGCTCGTCGACACCGTGTCGTAAATCACGGGCGGGCTCGGCACCAGCTTGTCCAGCCCATACTTCTCCGGATTCTTCGCCATGATCACCGCAGCCAGAATCTTCGGGACGTAGGCTCGTGTCTCGGCCGGCATCAGTCCGCGGCGATAGAACTCCCAGAAGTCAGCGTATCCCGTGCGCTGCACATCGCGTTGGATATTGCCCGGACCCCAGTTATAAGCGGCCATCGCCAGATACCAGTCACCGAACTGGTTGTAAAGCGCCTTGATGTACTTGGCGTAAGCCCGCGAGGCCTTTTCCGGATCGAACCGATAGTCGAAGTAGCCGTTGCGCGTCAAGCCATACTGCATCCCCGTCGCCGGCATGAATTGCCACATCCCCCCAGCGCCTGAGCGCGCGTTGACGACAGTGGGTTGAAAGCCCGATTCCGCGACGGCCAGGTAAATGATGTCCTGCGGGACGCCCTCTTCCTTCAATACGCGCTGGATGAGTCCGCGATACTTGCCCACGCGCTGCAGCGAAGCCGCCATGTGTCGGCGGAAACTGTCCGAGTGCGAAAACACGCCGATATAGCCGGCCACCTGGTCGTTGATCACCAGCGGCAGGTCCGAGGTTACGTTCAACTCGGACGACAGCTTCGCCACCAACTCCGGATTCGGCCCGAAGGTAATGTCGGTGGCGGTATCGAGCGGCGCCTCTTCGGTTTTCGGGCTGAAGCCATTGCCTTGTTTCAGCGCCGCCATCTCAAGCGAGTTGATGTTATCCAGCAAGCGGTCGAACTCGTCGGCCGCATCGCCCGGTGCCTTCAGGTCGAGCCCCGAGGTCAGCATCGTATCCACGGCAGAGTCGAAGTCGAGCCGCGCCGCCTCCAGATGGTTCGAGCGGTAATTGTTCACGCCCGAGTTGTAGCTCGCTTCTACCTGCGCGATGATCTGCTGCGCCTTTAGATTGTTCAACGCCTGCTGCGCGGCCGGCGTCACAGGCTGGGCCGCGGGCGTTACCTGCGCCACGCCCGGCAATGTCGCCGCAAAGAGGACGCCGAACATGGCTTGCTGGATGCATCGGAAAGCTGGGTTCACGGTCGGAATTGGCACACCTGATTGTAAGACGGATGACGATGCTCCGCGTCGTCCTTGGCTGTGGCGTCTTCTTGTTGTCATCCCGGAGGGAATCTGCTTTTTTGTCTTGGCGACCCATCCGCGTTCCGCTCTAGAATGCTTTCATGCTCAAGCGCCTCTTCGTCTCCGTCCTAGCCTTCGGTCTTGCCCTGCCCGCAGTGGCTCAGCTGGCCATGCCGCCGGTGGATGCAACACCCTTCCGCGACACCTCGCTGCTCAAGCCGCCACCCTCGGCCAAGGTCGCGATTATCGAGTTCGAAGATCTGCAATGCCCACTCTGCGCCCACGACGCATCGCTCGTTCGCGGCGCTGCGGCGAAGTACAACATACCGCTTGTGCATCATGACTTCATCATCGAAAGCCATCCCTGGTCGCGCGCAGCGGCAATCAACGCCCGTTATCTTGAAGACAAGGTTTCCCCGAAAGTCGCCGAAGCCTTTCGGCTCGATGTCTTCGCGCATCAGCAAAGCATCAGCAGCAAGGACGACCTCGATCAATTTACCCGCAGGTGGTTTCAGGCGCACGGCCAGGCTATGCCGTTCCTCATCGATCCCACCCAGCGTTGCGCTTTGGAAGTGCAGGCGGACTGCACCCTAGGCGCTCGCGTGGGCATCCGGCACACGCCCACCATCCTTGTGGTCACGGCAGACCGCTGGATCGAGGTCACCGACGCAACGCAGCTTTATGCGGCGATTGACCTGGCCGAAAGCCAGGTGAAGGCATTGCCCATGCATCCCAGGCCTGCGCCGCGTCCGTAGCCATCGGCGGACCGTGGACAGGCAGGGAGTCTGGGTCCGTATACGGAGGAGTTTGGGTCGCAACGAAGGTCGACACACCGCTTGTGCATCGCGACTTGAAGCGTAAAGGAAGGCGTGAAGAGGCTGGAGCCACAAGCCATCGTGAGCTATTCGGAATAGCTATGGCGGCTATAGGAGCCGGCGTGGGGTGTGGGGGCGTGGGTTGGGGTAGAGTGAGGCTACAGTTCTGAAAAATTGTTTTGAGGCTTGGCAAGCAGCTTTGGAGGCGTGCGCATGGGGTGGAGCAGGCGGGATTTTCTCGCGCGGGTGGGGCAGGCGGGTGGCTATGGCGCGGCATTTCTGGCGATGCAGGGCATGGGGTTGATGGAGGCTCGCGGGGAGATTCGGGTTGAGGCCGTGGCCGCCGAGGCGGGTAGCGGCCAGGGCGTAAAGGTGGTGGTGCTGGGCGGCGGCATCGCCGGGCTGGTCGCCGGCTATGAGCTGCGGGCGCTGGGGTATGAGTGCACGGTGCTCGAAGCGCGCGAACGGCCGGGCGGGCGCAACTACACGGTGCGCGGTGGCGATACGGTGTCGTTTATGGATGGGAGCAAGCAGACTTGCGCGTGGGGCGCGGGGAGCTACCAGAACTTCGGGCCGGCGCGGCTGCCTTCGATCCACCCGAATGTGCTGGGGTATTGCAAGAAGCTCGGCGTGGAGCTGCAGGTGGAAGTGAACATGTCCAACTCCGCGTTTCTGCAGAACGATGCGGCCAATGCCGGCAGGCCGGTGATCATGCGGCAGGCGGTAAATGACACGCGCGGGCATGTGAGCGAGCTGCTGGCGAAGTGCGTCAACCAGGGCGGGCTTGATGCTGACATGGCGGCGGGCGACAAGGAGCGGATGCTGGCGTTCTTGCGGGTGTACGGGTCGTTGGACAATGCCGGCAAATACGCCGGCAGCGACCGGGCCGGGTACGCCAAGGTGGCGGGCGCGGGTGACGATGCCGGGGTGCTGGCGCAACCGATCGATATGCATACGCTGCTCGATGAGAATTTCTGGCAGGGCATGCTGTTCGACCAGCAGTTCGATATGCAGGCGACCATGTTTCAGCCGGTCGGGGGAATGGACCGGATTCCGTATGCACTGGCGAAATCGCTGGGCGGGATCGTGCAATATGGGTCGCCGGTGACGGAAATACGGAAAACGGCCAACGGGGTGCGGGTAGGCTATACCCAGCATGGCGCGGCGAAAGAGATCGCGGCTGACTACTGCATCTGCGCGCTGCCGCTGACGACGTTGCGCAAGGTGAAGCACGACTTAGCGGCACCGTACGCGAAGGTGATCGGTGAGTGTACCTATGCGAGCGCGTACAAGGTGGCGTGGGAAAGCAGGCGGTTCTGGGAGCAGGACTACAACATCTATGGCGGGCTCGAATTTGTGAATACGGGCTGCTCGCCGATCTGGTTTCCTTCAGCCGGTATGTTCAGCGAGCGCGGCGTGGTGGTGAGTGGATATACGGACGAGACCGGGCTTCCGTTTGCGGGGCTGCCGCTTGAGGGCAAGTTTGCGGAGTCGCGGAAGTCGATCGAGCGGCTGCACCCAGGGCATGGCAAGGAGCTGGAAAAGCCGATGTACGTGGGCTGGGGCAGGATGGAGTGGAATGAGGGCTCGTGGATCAAGACGTATGGACCGGGGCAGGATCGAAGCCCGGTGCAGAACCAGGGGCCAGGGGTTTCGGTAAGCAAGCAGACGGGACAGGAACGTAATCCGGCGGCCGCGGAGACGAAGACCAACGCGGGATATGAGACGCTGATCGAGCCGGATGGGCGGGTGATTTTTGCCGGCGACCATGTGAGCCATATCGTGGCCTGGCAGGAAGGGGCGGCGGTGAGTGCGATCCGGGCAGTGGGGCAGGTGGCGGATCGGGTGAAGGCTTCCAAGGCTTAGTGCGAACGCGGATCAAAGGGTAGACGGATAAGAGTGACGCTTCAAATGAGGAGGAGGGTTATGAGGATTGCTTTTGGGTTGGTTGTGGTAGCTGGGCTGGTTGCGGGTTCTGCGCAGGCGCAGGTCGTGGTGAAGCATGTGCAGACGGACAAGGCTGCAATCGCGACCGGCGTGTGGGCGGGGGATACGTACTATCTTTCGGGACAGCTGGCGAACCCGGTGACCCCGGCGGATGCGGCCAAGGGGACACCTGCGGATTACGGTGATACGAAGGTGCAGGCCGCCAGCGTGTTCGCGAAGATTCAGGCGGCGCTCAAGGACCAGGGCCTGGATATGAAAGATGTGGTGAAGATGACGGTGTTTCTGGGGCCGGACCCGAAGACGGGCAAGCTGGATTTTGCCGGGATGCAGTCGGAATACGTAAAGTACTTTGGACGGCCACGCAGCCGAATAAGCCGGCGCGGTCGGCGTTTCAGGTGGCGGCGCTGGCGGCTCCGTGGGCTTTGCTGGAGATTGAGGTGATTGCGGTTAGGGGCAAGTAGGATGATTGAAAAGAGGCAACCGCAGGTTCCCTTCGGCAATGACAACAAGGAGGGACGGCGGCCCGGCTTCAGGCCATCACTTGTTTGAACGCGCTTTGGAAGGCGGCCATTTCTGCGGGTGTGCCTACGGAGATGCGGACGGCGTTGGGCCAGATGGGCCAGGTGCGGCCGATGTAGACGTTTTGGGCCTGCATGGCCTGGATGACGTCCTTGCCGGGCCGGCCGGTGTCGATCATGAAGCAGTTGGATTGCGAGTCGCCGATGACCTTGTAGTTGTTCGTCTTGAGCCAGGCGAGGGTGTCGATGCGGGTTTCGCCGATGAGCTTTTTGCGTGTGGGGATGAGGTCGGCGTCGAGCAGCGAGGCGTTGGCGGCGGCCGACGAGGTAACGGGCATGGCGTTCTGGCCGTATGGCTGGAGTTTGGCGAGGAGGTCGGGACGGCCCAGCGCGAGGCCGCAGCGGATGCCGGCCATGCCGTAGATTTTTGAAAACGTGCGCAGGACGATGAGGTCGCCGCCGGCGGCTACCTGGTCGATGACAGAAGGCGCATCGGAGAGATGAATGTAGGCTTCATCGACGAGCAGGATGGAGCCCTTGGGTTTGTGCTCGAGGGCGAAGAGGATGTCCTGTCTGGTGGTGAGGGTGCCGGTGGGGTTGTTGGGGTTGCAGATATAGATGAGGCCGGGATTTTTGTCGGCGGTGAGCATAGCTTTGACGTCGTGGGCGTAGGTGCCGGGCACAAGCGGAACGCGGATGGTTTTGGCGCCGGCGAATTTGGCGGCGCGCTCGGCGGCCTCGAAGGTGGGGTCGGCGGTGATGAGGGGACGGGTGCCCGAGGTGAAGGCGAGGGTGGTGAAGTGGAGCGGCTCACCCGAGCCGGCGTAAACGGCGATATGGTCGGCTTGGAGATTGTTCTGGGCGGCGACGGTCTGGGTGAGCTGCTCGGTCTGGCCGGTGAGGTCGTAACGGCCGCCCATGGGGGCCATGGCGGCGATGGCTTCGCAGGCGGACTTGCAGGGGCCGAGGGGGTTCTCGTTGGCGTTGATGAGGACGGCGCCGGCAGGCGTTGGGGGACGATTGCGCTTGGTGGGAGCGGACGGGCCGGAGTTGGCGGGGGTGGTGACGGGCTGCTGGGCGGCAGTCTGGATCAAGGGTTGCGCCGCGAGCGCGAAGGCGTGTTCGCCGAAGATGGGTGCCGAGGCGGCGGCGAGAGAGGCGTAGCGGAGGAAGGAGCGGCGGGAGGTGGGCATCGGGGGTCCTCGGGAGAAAGGGTGATTCGACTTTACCGCAGAACGCGGGTTGGTGCGACGCTTCGAGGGTTTCGCTGATGGCGAGGATAGGACAAGCGATGGTTTGTCAGCTGACAGCCGGCCTGCTTTGCGCTGACAGCTTGCCGGGGCTGGCTTGATCAGGAGATTGGTGGATCAGGACGAGAACGAGGGCGATGAGGAGGAAGGGCTCGGCGGCCCAGAGGGCGTGGCGCGGAAAGCGATGGGCGGCGAAGGCTCCGACACAGGCACCAACGAAGAAGGCAAGACAGATGGAAGCGAGCTTGAAGGCTTTGCGGCGGCCGAGATGGCGCTGGGTGGGGTCGGGGGAGAAGAGGCTGTCGAAGAGGCCTTCGGCGACTTCGCGCAGATTGCCGGTGACGAAGGTGGAGTTGTAGGTGAAGCGTCCGACGCGGCGAAAGGTGGTGACCTGGAAAGCTGAAACGAAGGAAATTATGGCGGTATAGAGGAGTTCGGGGAAGCTGAGAGGCAGAAAGCCGACCAGAAAGAGCGCGGCGATTTCAAGCAGAAGCACAAAGAGGCCACCATAGCGTCGATGCATAAGAGCAAGCCGGCGAGCGGCCAGGACGCCGATGAGGAAAGCGGTGATAGGGGCGATGTGACGGAGGGCCTGGATCCAGTTGCGCTCGGTAAGGGCGATGCCGAGAAAAACGACATTGCCGGTCATGGCGTTGGCAAAAACCTGGCCGTGATTGAGATAGACGACGGCGTCGAGCGAGCCGCCGGTGGCCGCGAGGAAGGTGGCGGCCGGGAGATGGGTGAGGGCGGTGGAAGGCGGCTGCGAGGGCATCTGTAAGCCAGTGTAGGCCGCGGCGGCGAACTCAGCGGCTGGCTGGTCGGGCGCGGGGGCGCCACACCCGATAGGGGCCGATGGGATGGGGGTCGGGTACATAGTTTTGCTGGATGAAGTCGATCAGGGGCTGGTAGGAGACCCCGGCGCGGCGGATGGGTGGGGTGAAAGGCGAAAGCTCGTTGAGGCGCAGGGCGCGGGGGTCGTCTTCAAGCGGACGGATCTGGTCGGTGAGAGGCACGTCGTCGAGCAGGAGCGGCAGGTTCGCTGGGGATTGCAGTTCGACGATCTTCTGGCCGATGGCGGCGGGGGTGAGGACGTCGACCTGATCCATGAAATAGCCGGTTTGCAGGCAGGCCTGGGCGGGCGCGATGTTGGGCGGCAGGATGATGTCGGGCGTGCGATAGAGGGTGGTGCAGGGGGCTTGCGGGGGCGGGAGGCGCGAGGCGGGGTCGTTGCTGGCAAGCACGGGTGCGGCGATGGGGTTGAGGTGAAGGAAGCGGGCGATCAGCGGTAAGCCGAGGCCGGGCAGGAGGACGAAGACAAGCGCCAGGGGTGTCCACCAGCGGCGCAGTGCGGGTTGGGCCTCGATGGCGCAGACGCCAAGCAGAAACGCAGGGGCGGCGAACTGGACATGGAAGAAATCGCATCGGCCCAAAGCGGCCGGCAGCATGGAAATGCCGCCCAGAGCGAGGGGGATCGAGATGGCCTGGGCGCGGCCGGCGAACAGATCGCGTGCAGCCAGGGCGACGGCGGCGACGTAGACAAAGAGGAGCAGAAGCATGGTCGGCGAGGGCAGCAGGGGGTAGGCGTAGCCTCCGCCGGAAAAGGTAGCGAGCGAAAGAAAGAGCCCAAAGCGCGCGGCCAGGGTGAAGATGGCGGCGGCTCCGGCCAGGAAGACGCAAAAGGCAGGCATCGCTATGGAAGGCGGCGCGGGCGACTGTGCGCGTACTCGAGGGAGAAGCTGGAGGGCGAACCAGCCGCAAAGCCCGAAAAAGACGCCGGTTCCCTGCTCGGGCGAGATGGCGAGCGCGCCCACGATGGCCAGGAGCGAGGCGGCGAGGAGAAGGATGGGATTGCGGAATCTTTGCGCGAGCCAATGCAGGGCGGCCAGAAAGAAGGCCGAGCCGATGATGCGGACCGGGGTGTAGGCGGTGCCTTCGTGGACGAGGTTGGGCAGTTCGAAGAGCCAAAGGGTGAGAAAGACGGCGGTGCGCCGGGCGAGAGGCAGTTCGATCAGGCGGATAGTGGCCCAGAGCATGGCGGTGCCAGCCACCCATTGCAGCGCCCACCACAGATAGAAGCCGGTGGTAGGCAGCGTATGGAAGGTGTGGACGAAGAAAGCCGGTAGGTAGAGGTGCGCCGGCCCGTAGGCATACTCAAACTGGCGGTAGGGATGGAGGCCGGAGAGGAGCATTTCGAGGCGATTGTTGGCGTAAATGGCCTCCGAGCCAAGCGACTGCGGGCTGCGATGGAAGCGGCGGAGAAAGCAGAAGAGCGCGGCCGCGGCCGTGGTGAAGCCGAGGGTGCGGCGGGTAAGGGTGCGATCCGAGGTGGCAAAGGCGGCGAGTTCGCCGCGAGCGAACAGGGCGAAGAGTAGAAGGCCGAGGACGAAAAGGATCTCCGCCAGGCGATTGTTGTAGCCAGTGATGTAGGAAATCGAGACGACGGGAGTGCGCGGCGGAAAAAAAAAGGGGAGGAAGCAGACCAGGACCGTGAGCAGGAGGAGAAAGGCTGCCTTGGCGCGAGGACTGGCGAGATGTGCCCGCGGGGTAAGAGGAGACATGGCGACTTCCGAAGGCTTTATAGCGAGCTTTCGAGAGTATAGCAATGCCTGTGGACGCCATATATGAGTGTCTTGCTATCACATTTTATGCATCCCGAGGGGCTGAACGGCGTCTAAGGGAGAGAGAGATCAAAGCTGGAGGGGTGGCATGGCAATTCGTTGGGAGAAAATGACGGTGAAGTCGCAGGAAGCGATGCAGGCGGCGGGTGGGCTAGCGACAGAGAATGGCAATCCGGAGGTGCTGCCGGTGCATATGATGGCGGCGCTGCTTGAGGATCGTGAAGGTGTGGTGCTGCCGGTGCTGGAACGGGTGGGAGTGCCGGTGGAGCAGATGCTGAGCGGGGTGAACGCGGCGATTGCCAAGCTGCCGAAGGTTTCGGGCGGTGGGCAGCCGGGGGTTTCGGCGCAGCTGCAGCGGGTGCTCGAGCAGGCGTTCAAGGAGGCGGGAAACTTCAAGGATGAGTTTGTTTCGACCGAACACCTGCTGCTGGCGCTGGCGGAGGAGAAGAACGGCAGCGTGGCGACGGCGTTGAAGGCGTTTGGGGCGACGCACGACGCAATTTTGAAGGCGCTGACGGCGGTACGGGGCGCGACGCGGGTGACCGATCAGACGCCCGAGGGCAAGTTCCAGGCGCTCGAGAAGTATGCCAAGGACCTGACGGAACTCGCACGGCGCGGCAAGCTGGACCCGGTCATCGGGCGCGATGAGGAGATTCGCCGGGTGGTGCAGGTGCTGAGCCGCCGGACGAAGAACAACCCGGTGCTGATTGGCGAGCCGGGTGTGGGTAAGACGGCGATTGTCGAAGGGCTGGCGCGGCGTGTGGTTTCGGGCGATGTGCCGGAATCGCTCAAGGACAAGCGTGTGGTGGCGCTCGATCTTGCGAGCATGGTGGCAGGGGCCAAGTTTCGCGGGGAGTTTGAAGAGCGGCTGAAGGCGGTGTTGAAGGAAATCGAGGACTCGAACGGGGAGATCATCCTGTTCATCGACGAGCTGCATACCCTCGTAGGCGCTGGTGCCGCAGAGGGGAGTATGGATGCGAGCAACATGCTGAAGCCGGCACTGGCTCGTGGCGGGCTGCGGGCCATCGGGGCGACGACACTGAACGAATATCGCAAGTACATCGAAAAGGATGCGGCGCTCGAGCGACGCTTCCAGATTGTGTATGTGGGCGAGCCGAACGTGGAGGATACGGTGGCCATCCTGCGCGGGCTGAAGGAGCGGTACGAGAGCCATCACAAGATTCGCATCAAGGACTCGGCGATTGTGGCGGCGGCTACGCTGTCGCACCGCTATATCTCGGATAGATTTCTGCCGGATAAGGCGATCGACCTGGTGGACGAGGCGGCGGCTGCGCTGGCGATTCAGATCGGGTCGGTGCCGGTGGAGATCGATGACCTGGAACGGCGGGCGACTTCGTTGCAGATCGAAAAGCAGGCGCTGACGCGGGAGACGGATGCTGGGTCGCAGGAGCGGTTGCATGAGGTGGAGCGCGAGCTGGCGGAGGTGCAGGAGAAGGCGAGCGGCTTGCGCGCGCGGTGGCAGACGGAACGCGGCGCGATCGGCAAGGTGGCGGAGCTGAAAGCTACTTTGGAAGGTCTTCGCTTCAAGGCGGAGGAGGAGACGCGCAAGGGCAATCTGCAGCGTGCGGCGGAGCTGACGTACGGCGAGATTCCGAAGGCAGAGCGGGAGTTGAAGGAGCTGACGGATGCGGCGGATGGATTGGCGGCGGCAAGTGCAACCGCAGATCTCTCCGGGATGACAACAAAAGGGGCAAAGGCGCATGGGCAGCGGATGTTGAAGGAAGAGGTGGATGAGGAGGATATCGCGCGGATTGTCTCGCGGTGGACCGGTATTCCTGTATCGAAAATGCTTGAGGGGGAGATGCAGAAGCTGGTAGAGATGGAGGGCCGGCTTGAGGAGCGGGTGGTGGGACAGAACGAGGCGATTTCGGCCGTGGCGAATGCGATTCGGCGTTCGCGGGCGGGCCTGAGCGATCCCAAACGGCCGATTGGAAGCTTCATCTTCCTCGGTCCTACGGGCGTGGGCAAGACGGAAACGGCGCGGGCGCTCGCGGAGTTTCTGTTCGACGACGAGACTTCGATGGTGCGGATCGACATGAGCGAATACATGGAGAAGCATGCGGTTGCACGGTTGATCGGCGCGCCTCCGGGGTATGTGGGGTACGACGAGGGCGGACAGTTGACCGAGGCCGTGCGGCGGAGGCCTTACTCGGTTGTGTTGTTCGACGAGATCGAAAAGGCGCATCCGGATGTGTTCAACGTGCTGCTGCAGGTGCTCGACGATGGACGGCTGACGGACTCGAAGGGCCGGACGGTGGACTTCAAGAACACGGTGCTGATCATGACCTCGAACGTGGGGGCGAGCGCGCTGGCGACGGCGTGGGCGGAAAGCGAGGAAGGCTTCGAGGATGCGAAAGCGCGGGTGACGGACGCGCTGAAGCAGCAGTTCCGGCCGGAGTTTTTGAATCGTGTGGACGATATTGTGGTGTTCCATCCGCTTGGCGAGGAACAGCTTTCGCACATCATCGACCTGCGACTGGCGGACCTGCAGCATATGCTTGCGGACCGGAAGATTACGCTCGAGCTGACTGACGGGGCGCGGGCGGCGATCTTCAAGGCCGGGTACGACCGGGCGTACGGGGCTCGGCCGTTGAAGCGGGCGATCCAGCGGCTGGTGCAGGATAAGCTGGCGGTGAAGATCCTGGATGGCACGGTGCTGCATGGCGATACGGTGGTGGTGGATGCAGCGGCGGGCGGGCTTACGTTCGGGGTGGCCGGGCGCTGAGGGCTTGGAGACGGTCGAGAAGGAGGTATCTTCTCGGCCCGCTCCTACCAATGTTGGGCACCGGCAGATGCAGAAGGAGATTCCCTGTGGGAATGACAACAAGGGGCTTCGACGAGAACGCCGAGACAACAGGCGACTATTAGGAACGCGTCTGAGGGAGGATGAAGAGGCTTGGGCTGGGTGCGCTGGTTTTGACGATGGGGCTGCTGGGTGGGTGCAAGGGGACCCGCGACGCGATGATCAACCAGGCGACCGACACGCCGGACTTTCAGCAGAAGCTGGTGGATAAGACGCGGGAGTCGTGCGTGTCCGCGGCCAATGAGAAGGTGCCGAATCGGACGCCCAAGGCGGAGACGATCATTACGAGCTATTGCGACTGCTTCGCGAAAAAGAGCATGGGATCGTTTACCCATGCCGAACTCGTGGACCTTGGCATCAAGGGTATCGGATCGATGACACCGGCAGAAAAGGCCAAGATGGATGGTGCGGTAAAGGCCTGTCAGAGTGAGATGAGTGTGAAGTAAACGCCGGGGAGACAGCATGAATCGTGGACTGGTGCTGGGAGTGTTGGGGCTGGGGATGAGCCTGGCGGTAGGTTGCAAGGGGACTCGCGATCGGGTGATCAACCAGGCGACCGACTCGCCGGAGCAGCGGAAGAAGATCGTCGATAGCGGGCGGACGGCGTGCGTAAACGCGATGGAAAAGAAGCTGCCGGGGCACACGGGTGCCGTAGAAACGCAGATTCAGACATTCTGCGATTGCGTAGCGGTACGGACGAGCGAGTCGTTTACGCATGCGGAGCTGGTGCAGTTCGCGTTTCAGGGACAGGGGTCCAAGACCCCGGAGCAGAAGGCGAAGACCGCGGCCAATGTGAAATTTTGTGAGGGGAAGGCGAGGATGTAGGCTGTTGTAGCGAAGGAAGAGAGAAGCGGATTCCCTCCGGGGATGACAAGAAAAGGCAAATGCAACCGCAGATTCCTTTGGAATGACAACAAGAGAGCGAATTGCTGAGCAAGGTCAGGAGAGCCATTTGAGCAGGCGGATGATGCCCATGGCGGCGGGTTTGCGGTGGGCGGAGACAGCGGTGCGGGATTCGATTTCGGCGCGGTGGGTGGCGTAGTAGTCATGGGCGCGCAGGAGCATCTGCTCGTTGGTGAGTGTGGGGGACCAGCCGAGACGGTGCTTGATGCGCGCGGTATCGAAGACGAACGATTCGGCGATCATCTGGTAGTGATAGGGGCCGAGAGGTGAGAGTTTCAGCGCGTGGGCGGCGCGCATGGCGGCGACGGTGACAGCCTTGGGGAGCGATCGGACGCGGGCGCGCGAGGCTTTGGCACCGGGCTTGCGGGCGGCTTCGGCGATGACCGACTCGTAGACCTGGCGGGTGGTTTTGACGTTGTCGGAACCGATGTGGAAGAGGTCGGAGCGGCCGTAGGTGGAGGCCTGGATGCAGGCGGCGGCGAGGTCGTCGGCGTAGAGGAACTGGTACCGGTTGGAGCCGTCGCCGACGACCCAGACGGTTTTGCCGTCGTCGATGAACTCGTAGAGGATGGCGAGCAGACCGAGGCGGCCGCTATCCATGATGGTGGGGCAGCGCAGGATGACGATGTCGAGCGCGGCGGCATGCTGCTGGAGGATTTGCTCGGCGGCGAGCTTGGACTGGCCGTAGATTTCGATGGGGGCGGGGGGATCGGTTTCTTCGTTTACGGGGTGGCCGAGATCGGACGCCCAGAGGCAGTTGCTGGAGAGGAAGACGAAGGGGCGGACGCCGGCCTCGATGGCAGCTTCGGCGAGGATGGCGGTGGCGTCGACGTTCGAGGTCCAGAGGAGGTGCTTGTCGACGCGGCCGTGGGCGAGTTGCGCGGCGGCATGGTAGACGGCGTCGAAGCGATGCTGGGCGAAGGTGCGGCGGACGAGTTCGCGGTCGCGGAGGTCGCCCTGGATGGCGGTGAGGCCGGGGAGCGGGGCGTCTTCGTCGATTTCGAGATCGATGTTGACGACGGTGTTACCTTCGCGAAGCAGGCGGCGCTTGAGGATGCCGCCGAAAAAGCCGGAGGCGCCGGTGACGAGGACGGTGGACACTGAGGCTAGTTTAGCGGATTGCACGAGCCCTTGCGCAGGGCAGGCGACCGCAGATTCCCTTCGGGAATGACAATAAGGGGGGTCAGCTTACTCAAGCTTCGGCGGGATCGGAAGGCAGGAAGATGGCGGAGGCTGGCGCGAGCAGGCGGCGCAGGCAGGTGGCGAGCAGGTAAAGATTGCCGAGGACGACGATGAGCTCGAGCAGCAGGAGCTTGAAGAACTGTGGGTTGTGGGCGAGGAGGGCGCGGTGGGCGAGATCGGCGGGTGTGAAGAGGAGAATGGCGGACCAGTAGCTGGGCTCGAAGACGCTGGCGGCCATCCAGATGGCGTAGGCCAGCAGCTCGGCAAAGGTGAACTCGGCGGCGACGAGGCACAGCGGGAACATGGCCATGACGAGATAGCGGTCCCAGGTATTTTTGCTGAAGACCTGGATACAGAGCAGCTCGGCGATGAGCGAGAGGGTGAGGAGATAGAAAGTGCGGCGGCGATCGGGCTCGGCAGTGGAAGCAAAGCGGCGCATGGCGAGGAAGGTGACGGCGACGACGGTGAACCACGACAGGGCGAGGATGAGATCGGGCAGGCGCAGGCCGAGCGAGCGGCCGGTGATCATTTCGAAAAGGTAGACGAGGTTGGAGCTGGTGACGTGGGCCCCTTCGGCGGAGAGCGGTACGGCCAGGTTGGCCCCGGCCAGAGCGAACGGGACGTAGACGGCGAGCAGAAGGCCGACAAAGCCGAGGGTGGCGAGAGCTTTCTTTCGCGTGGAAGGGACGGCAAACAGGAAGCCGGGTGCGTAGATGAGGGTGAGGAACTTGATGACGGCGGCGGGGACGGCCACCGCGGCGCCCGAGAGGAAGTTACGGTGGCGGATGAGCAGGTAGACGCCGAGCGCGAGGAAGAGGGCGATGAAGGAATTCATCTGGCCGTCGATGGCCTCGGTGAGAAGGCTGGTGGGGTTGAAGATCATGAGCAGAACGGTGCGCCGGAAGGTAAGGGCGGAGAGGAAGTGCGGCGCGGCTTTCATCCAGAGATAGAGCGCGCAGATATCGAACAGGACGCCAAACAACATGATGGTGAGCGGCGAGTGGTGGAGGCGGAGCATGGAGCTGAGCAGGTAGGGATCGAGAGGCGCGTGGGGGGTGATGAAGTCGCGGTAGATGAGCTTGCCGGCCAAGGCGGGCGTGGCTTCTTCCATGTAGAGGGTGATGTCCCCGCGGGGCCCGAGGTGCAGGAGGCCAAAGGCGAGGAAGAAGGTGGCGAGGCGCGACGCGGCAAAGGCGGCCAGGGCGAGCTGGAAGAAGCGTGGCGCGGCAAGGCGGAGGCGCGGGGCGAGCTTCCAGGCGATGACGGAAGCCAGGGCCATGGAAACGCCGACAGCGCCGCGCAGCTGGGCTGTCTGTAGCACGGTCATGGGGTGGGGAGCTCCGGCATTGGCGGTACTTTGGGGGATGTTAGCACAGCAGTGAAGGCGGGCCCGGGATGGCTGCGTTAGACTGAGAAGGACCCGGCAAGCGTCAAGCAGGCAAAACGATCTCCACACGAAGGGTACTTCATGTCACGAACTGCAATCATTATCGGAGCGGGACCGGCAGGGCTTACGGCCGGGTTGGAGCTGCTGCGGCGCACGGATATCAAGCCGATTCTGCTGGAAGCGAGTGGGGAAATCGGTGGGATTTCACGGACGATCAAGTACAAGGGCAACCGGATGGACATCGGGGGCCACCGGTTTTTCTCAAAGAGCGACCGCGTGATGCAGTGGTGGATGGAGCTGCTGCCGCCGGTGACGAGTGAAGGCGAAGACGCGCCGACGATTTCGTATCAGAACCAGTCGCGGACCTTGCCCGAGCGGCCGGTGGTCGAGCTGGATACGGAGACGGTAGAAGAGGACGTGCAAGGCCACGTCGAAAGCGATACGACGACACACAATATCGTGGCAGGCACGGTCAGCGATCCGAACCTGGTGATGCTGATCCGTCCGCGGCAAAGCCGGATTTATTACCTGCGCAAATTTTTCGATTACCCGATCAAGCTGACGGGGACGACGCTGGCGAATCTGGGGGCGACGCGGACAGTACGCGTCGGCATGAGCTATATGACCTCGCGGGTACACCAGATCAAGCCGGAAAAAAGCCTGGAAGATTTTCTGATCAACCGCTTTGGCAGGGAGCTGTACCTGACCTTCTTCAAGAGCTACACGGAGAAGGTCTGGGGGACGCCGTGCAACGAGATTTCGGCCGAATGGGGCGCGCAACGCATCAAGGGGCTGAGTCTGACGACGGCGGTAAAACACTTTGTGAAGAAGGCGTTGAGCGGGTCGGCCAAGGGTGCCAAGAAGGGCGACCTGGCCCAGAAGGATACGGATACGAGTCTGATCGAGCGATTCATGTATCCGAAGTTCGGGCCGGGGCAGTTGTGGGAGCACGTGGCCGACCAGATCGTCGAAAAGGGCGGCGAGATCCACATGGAGTGGAAGGTCGAGAGGTTGCTGATCGAAGACAAGGTGGTGAAGGGTGTGGTGGCTGTAAATGCGGCCGGCGAAAAGAAGACGTGGGAAGGGGACTTCTTTTTTTCGACCATGCCGATGCGGGAACTCACCCAGGCGATGGATTGCCCGGTGCCCGCAAATGTGAAGGAAGTCAGCGATGGTCTGCAGTATCGGGATTTTATTACGGTGGGTCTGCTGGCCGACCGGCTGAAGGTGAAGGAGCCGGATGGCGGGTTGCTTAAGGATACATGGATCTATGTGCAGGAGCCGGATGTTACTTTGGGGCGGCTGCAGATCTTCAATAACT
This sequence comes from uncultured Granulicella sp., assembly GCA_964282835.1. GTDB lineage: Bacteria > Acidobacteriota > Terriglobia > Terriglobales > Acidobacteriaceae > Edaphobacter. The sequence goes on along the minus strand of OZ196157.1, from coordinate 578,500 downwards.
GGAGTCCTTACCTTGTAAGTGATCCGGCCAAGGTGTGGATTGGGCTGGAATATTTCTGCTACGACACAGACGACTTGTGGAAGATGCAGGACGACGACCTGAAGAAGTATGCCATTGCCGAAGTGGAGAAGATCGGCATTCTGGAGCCTGGCACGGTCAGTGATGCGCATGTGGTGCGGGTGCCGAAGACCTATCCGGCTTACTTTGGCACTTACTCGCGCTTCAACGAGTTACGCGACTGGATGAATACTTTCGATAACTTGTTTCTGGTTGGGCGCAACGGGATGCATAAGTACAACAACCAGGATCACTCCATGCTGACGGCGATGAGCGTGGTGGATGGGTTGGAGAAAGGCCATGTGGAGAAAGCCTCGCTTTGGGAGATTAATACCGAGCAGGAATATCACGAGGAGAAGTAATGAAGAAGCTGTTTGCGCTGCTGGTGATCGCCTTTGTAGTGTTTCTGGTGATTTACCGGCAGCGTATCTTTTTGCGCGATCCGTTGGGGAAAGTGACGCGGGATGGTGTCGCGGTGGATGGAACGCAGGTGATGATCAACTACCCGAATGATGTTTTGCTGCTGGATAAGTCGGCGGGGCGCAACAGAATTTACCTGGTACAGCACTGGAACCTGACGCTGGGTACGCCGACGGTGCCGGTGAACTGTATGCAGGGCGTGGCCTGCATGACGGATGCCGACCAGGCAACGGAAGCAAAGGTGGCGGCAGGCTCGCGGGGGCGGCGGCCTGCGTTTGAGGGAGTGACGATGACCGATCGGCGAGTGGAGTTTGTGGATGAGGATGGGGCTCTGGTGGAGGTTGTGCTGCGTTAGTTTTGGCGGTGTTAAGGAAGAGCAACCGCAGTTCCCTTCGGGAATGACAACAAAGGAACGACAGCAAACGAAGGACAACAGCAGATTCCCTTTCGGGAATGACGACAAAAGAAGCGGACGCAACGGTCGCCAAGGGAGGCCCGCAGGGGTCGCGATGTAAGGCCCCTGCGGGTGTTTTTAGGGTTGGCGGGGCAGAGTGATTTTGGGTGTGGTGGTGGGGGTGGCGACGCCTACGAAGGCTACGAGACGGTTGTCGCCGAGGCTGGTGATCCAGAGATTGCCGCTGGCATCGATGCCGGCGCCGGCGGGCTGGTTGAGGTGGGCATCGAGGCCGAGGCCGGTGGCCGGGGTGAGTGGGCTGGTCGCGGCGAAGGCAGAGAATGTGTTCGCGATGCTGTTGGTGGCGAAGAGGCGGCTGGCGGCGTCGGCGACCAGGGTAGTCGGGCGATTGAGGCCGCCGCCGGTGAAGGGCTGGGCGAGGATGTTGCCGTTGGGGTCGAGCTCGGCGAGGGTGCTGTGGATGTTGTCGCCGACCCAGAGATTGCCCGCGACATCCATGGCGAGCGAATCGGGAAGACTGGAGAGGCTGGTCTGGTGGAGCACGTTGCCGGAGCTGCTGAGAAGGAAGAGGGTGCCGTTGCCGCGGCTGGCGACCCAGACCTGGTGCGCGGGGTTGACGGCGAGGGCGGAGGGCGCGGCGAGCAGACCGCCACCAAAGCCGCCGGAGCCCGAAAGCGGGGTGCCGGCCGAGGAAAAGAGGCTGACGGTCGAGGAGCCGAGATTGGCCACCCACATGTTGCCGTTGCGGTCTCCGGCGATAGCGGCGGGCAGGTTGATGTTGCCTGTCGTGAAGCCGGTGGAGCCGGCGAGCGAGGTGCCGGCGGAGGAAAGCTCTGACAGGGAGCCTTCGTTGGCGTTGGCCGGACTGGAGGCCATGTTGGCGACCCAGACGTTGCTGTAGGGATCGATGGCGACGGAGACAGATTGATCGAGACCGGAGCCGGTGATGCCGTTGGCCCAGACCGGGACGCCCTGCGGGGAAAAGGCGGAAAGAGTGCCGCCGGTGCTTGCGACCCAGACGTTGCCGGTGGCGTCGACGGCAAGCGAGGCGGGCGCGTTGAGGCCGCCGCCGGTGTAGGCGATGCTCAGGGTCCAGTCGGCGGGTGGGGCCAGGAGGGAGTTGGGGAAGGCGGTCTGGGGAGGGATATCGTTGAAGAGGGCGGCAACGTTGGAGGGATTGGCGGCGATGGTGAGGGCGAGGCCGAAGGTATCGGTGGGCGGGATTGCGCCGGAGGGGGTGGCGTCGGAAAAGATGCCGGCGCACAGCGAGCCGCCGTTTGAATTGACGCAGGTAGCGAGCAGGTTGGCAAGGGTGTAGATTTTGGCGGATTCTACAGTGGCGTTGGCGGGCAGGGCGGCGGCGGGAGAGATGCCGGAGCTGGTATCAGCCAGCAGGCCTGCGGTAAGGAAGGCGTTGTGCAGGCCGGCATTGTTGGTGCTGGAGGAAGCGACGTGGTTGAGCGAGCCGGCGAAGGCTGCAAGCGCCCAGGCGGCGGCGACGGTGGTGACCTCGTTGAGGGTGATGTTGGTGCTGGACGTGAGCGCGCCGCAATTGCCGAGCGCGGTGACCAGGGCGAGAGCAGGGTTGGTGGCGCCTGCGGGCAGGCCGGGATTGCCGCCGGTCGCGGCGAGATAGACCTGCGAGGAGCTGGTGGGGCAGGTGTAATCACCGGTGATGGAGAAATTGCCATTGGCGTCGGTAACTACGGGCGTGTTGAGCAGCGGCGTGGACGCGGTGGCGTTGCCTCCGGTGCCGGCTGCGTAAAGCTGGATGGAGGCTCCGGTGACGGGCTGCTGGCCGCCATGAACGCTGCCGGCGAGCTTACTGCCGGAGGACGAGGAAGCTGCGGACGGGGTGAGGCGGGAGACGGCGCAGCCGGTAAGGGTGAGGGCAACGGACGCGAGAAGCATCGTTCGACGGATGGCGGCGCAGTGCGGCAAAGGAAGGGACATGGATGTGGAACCTCTGCACGCTCTATCGGGCAGAGCAGGGCAGGACTTGAGCCACTTGTCAGTTGGTTCGGCAATTTTCCTTGCCATGCGTCTACCGGGAAGAAGAGGATGGGGCATGGACGACGAAAAGCAAGAGCCCGCAGCAGAGGCGGATCCAGAGGCGTTGGACCGGGAGACGGAAGCGTCTGTGAGGCGCGCCATGGGTGAGTCGCTGCCGATGCTGGAGGTGCCGGTGGTGGAAGAGGCGGAGCCTGAGCCGGTGGTCGAGGAAGAGGAGCCGCAGGCGAAGGTGGAAGAGGCTGGGGAAGAGCTGGTGCTCGACCGCAAGCATCCGCTGGCCATCCGGTGGATGCATTGGATCAACTTTCCAGTGCTGTTTACGATGATTTGGAGCGGGCTGCTGATTTATTGGAACGATTCGGATAATGCTTTCCTTTATCCGCATAAGGTCTACCGTGTCGGAATCGGTAGGTTTACTTTATTCCGGTTTTTTCCAGACTGGGTTTATACCAATTCCCTTTGGGATATCAAGTACCATGTGACGCAGGGGTTGAGTTACCACTTCTTCTTTATGTGGCTGTTTGCCATCAACGGCATCGTATATGTGGCGTACCTGTTGTGGTCGAAGGAATGGAAGTTCATGGTGCCGGAAAAACGTTCGATCCTGGACGCAATTCAGGTGACGCTGGTCGACCTGCACATCAAGAAGCACGACCAGCTACCGGCGCAGACAAAGTACAACGGGGGCCAGCGAATTGCGTATACCTCGGTGCTGGTGATGGGACTTGGCTCTCTGGTGACCGGGCTGGCCATTTACAAACCGACCCAGACCCACTGGGTGACGACGGCGCTGGGCGGATACGAGATGGCGCGCTGGCTGCATTTCTGGTTGACGATCGGGTTCTGCGGGTTCTTCTTCGTCCATGTAGGCCAGGTGATTCTGGCGGGATGGAACAATTTCCGGTCCATGGTAAGTGGGTACGAGCTGCATCGCGCCGATGCGCCTTTGCTTGAGGCGGAACGGAGGAAATTGTGACTACGGAAGAAGCGAAAAAGGAGTCGGCTAGGCGAACGCGGCGAAGCTTTCTCATCGGCGGCGTGAGCGCTGTAGGTGGCTTTGAGTTCTACCGCTGGCTGGACAAGGCGCCGGGCGATGAAACAATCCAGCGCCCTTTACGGAAGATGCTGGAATTCAATGCCCGGCTCTCGCGCAAGTTGTTCGATGAACGGGCTCTTGCGCCGACTTACAACGTGAGTAAGTCAGTCGATCTTCGCATAAACGGCAACTATGGATTAAAGCAGGACCTGGTGATGCCGAGTTACCGCCTGCAGGTGGTCGGGGTGCAAGATGCGGAGAAATTCCCACAGTATGTGAAGGATGTTACAGCCTGGAGTTATGCGTACAAGGACGCAGATACTCCTTATGCCGGGCATGATACAAAGGTCAACCCGAAGGACGAAGCCAGGCCTAAGAATGGTCCTGAGCCGGCGCAAAAGCAGCAGGGCGGGGCGAAACCGAAGGGGAACGCGGGTCCGGCGAAAGATATGAGCCAGGGCGCGTCTACCGGTGCGATGACGAAGCAGAAGCCGGAAGCCAGGCCCGATGGCGGGGAACACGCGCTGGGACCGAAGCCGAATCCGGTGGAGGGGCCTCCGCCGCCTGTGTCGCCGGAATTCCAAAAGGCTTTTGACGCGGCGCGCGCGGCAAACAGCGATGGCCGCCCCGAACGCGGCCAGGAAGAGGCCGGTGAAAGTGACTCGACCCTGGACCCCAGTACGCCGGGGCTGCTGCTGACGATGGACGATGTGACGAAGTTGCAGTTTCATGAGTTCACGACGGAGTTCAAGTGCATTGAGGGCTGGAGCGAAATCGTGCACTGGGGCGGCTTTCGGCTGGCAGACTTTATCGAGGCGTTCCCGCCTGCCCGCAACGAAAAAGGCGACTTACCGAAATATGTGTACATGGAAACCCCGAACGGGGACTACTACACGGGCTACAACCTGCAGGCCTGCATGCATCCGCAAAGCCTGCTGTGCACGCAGATGGCGGGCAAGCCGCTGACCCAGATGCATGGTGCCCCGGTGCGCCTGCACATGCCCATCAAGTACGGGTACAAGCAGATTAAGCGGATTGGCCTGATTGCCTATACGGACGACAAACCGGATGATTACTGGACCAAGCTGGGCTACGACTGGTACGCGGGCCTATAAATTTCTGCTTTTGAAGAGCGAACTTTGGTGGGATTGTTGGGCGTCGCCGGGTTGTAGTCTTGTAGTGAGCAGCCGCAGGCAAGCCGGTGGCCAGGACGACCCGATGCTGCAGGAAGCGAGCCCAATTGTGACTCTGGATGTGAGCGAAGAACAGCGGATTGCGGCGGTGATGGCAACCGGGGTCTTCAACGCTAACGAAGAGTCCGAATTTCGTGAACTGGCGGAACTGGCGTCGGAAATTTGCGGGACGGCGATGGGGCTGGTGTCGCTGATCGGACGCGACACGCAAATGTTGAAGGGGGCCGTGGGCCTGAAGCCGCAGCCGATGCCGCGGGAGATGTCGTTTTGCAATACGACGATCGGGGAGCGTAAGCCGTTAATCGTGGAAAACGCGACGACGGACGCGCGTTTTCGGCGCAATCCGCTGGTGACGAGCGATCCGGGAATCCGCTTTTACGCAGGCGTGCCGATGACGGATGTGCATGGGATGGCTCTGGGCGCGCTTTGTGTGCTCGACCGGCAGCCCCGGCAGTTGGAAGAATGGCAGATGAAAGCGCTGACCGTGCTGGCCAGACAGACAGGCGCGCTGATGGAGCTGCGAACGGAGCGGCGCCGGCTGGAAGCAGCCTTGGTGGAGCGGCGACGGATTGTGAAGGAACTGGAAGGAAGCGAATATCGCTTCCGCAAGTTTATGGATCACGCGCCGTTTATAAGTTTTATCAAGGATGGCGACGGCAGGTTTGTTTTCTACAATCGCGCCATGGCGGAACGCTTCAAGATTTCGATGCGGGAATGGATGGGCAAGGGAGATTTCGAGTTGTGGCCGCGAGAGATTGCCGAAGCCTTTCGCAAGACCGACCTCGAAGTGCTGCGGTCCGGGCACAAGGTCGAGAAGGTGGAAGAGACACGGGATGCCGACGGAAACGTGACCTGCTGGAAGAGCTACAAGTTCCCGTTGCGCAATGAGAATGGCGAGGTGTGGCTGGGCGGCTTTTCGATCGACTTGACGGTGGAAGCGGAGCAACGTAAGCAGCTGCAAAAAGCGAACCAGAACCTGGAACGGCTGGCGACCACCGACGCGCTGACTGGCCTGGCCAACCGTCGGGTGCTGGATGAACGGCTTGAAATCGAATACCAGGCCGCCATGCGGCGCAAGACGCCACTGGCTGTGGTGATGCTGGACCTGGACAACTTCAAGCAGCTGAACGACACACTCGGCCACGCCAGCGGAGACGCCGTGCTGCGCAGGATGGGGCGGCTGATTGCAAGCACGCTGCGGGCTACCGATATGGGCGCGCGTTATGGCGGCGAGGAGATGTCGATGCTGCTGCCGGGCGCGACAACCGAGGGTGCGCTGCTGCTGGTAGAACGGCTGCGAGCTGCCATGCTGGCGGCAGACTGGCCGGGCGGCAGGCTGACGGCAAGCTTTGGCGTCGCCGAGTTGAAGCACACGATGAAGAGCGGCAAACGCCTGCTGGAACTGGCCGATGATTCCATGTACGACGCCAAGCGAACAGGCAAGGACAAAGTGGTGACCGAGAAGGAACTGATGCAGCGCTTGCTGCAGGATGCGGCGCTGAGGGGTGAGTAAGCGACCTTGCGCGTTCATCCGGGGTTCGTTCTGCGGACGGAAAACAGAAGCAGATTCGCTTCGGGAATGCAACAAAGGAAAGACGGCTCGCTGTACGGTGTGGGTGCCTGCTTTTCAGGGGCGCGTCTTGTTCAGGTTCGGGCCAAGTAGACGCTGCGCGTCCGGTGCGGGGTACGTGGGAGGCTCGTTTTCATGCGCCTCGTGGAGGTCTTCGTTTTCGATGTGGTGGGTAAGACCTGCCTGCAGCAGGGCGAAAGCCTCCTCGGGGGTGTCGGCAAATTGGAAGAGGGCAAGATCCTTCTGCGCAATGGCGCCCTTGGCGGCGAGCAGCTCGAGGTTGAGAATGGGCTTCCAGTAGCCGGAGCCATAGATGATGATGGTGAGCTTGTTGGTAAGTTTGTGGGTCTGGGCGAGGGTAAGGAATGCAAATGCCTCGTCCATGGTGCCGAATCCGCCGGGAAAGACGACGAGCGCCTTGGCGAGATAGGCGAACCAGTACTTGCGCATGAAGAAGTAGTGGAACTCGAAGTTGAGCTCGGGCGTGATGTAGCGGTTGGGAATCTGCTCGAAGGGCAGCTTGATGTTGAGGCCGATGGTCTTGGCGCCGGCCTCCCAGGCACCGCGATTGGCGGCCTCCATAATGCCGGGTCCGCCACCGGAGGTGACGACGAAGCGGTGGCGCGGGCCGGGCAGAGCTTTCGACCAGGTGGCGACCAGGCGGGCGAGGGTGCGGGCGTCCTCGTAATAGCGGGACATTTCGACGGCAGCCTGGGCAAGCGAGAGTTTGAGATCGGTCGCGGTGCCGGTGGCCTGCTCATGCTGGGTGGCGGGCTGTTCGTGCTCGGGCGCAGGATTGGTGCTGCCGGTATTTTCAAGCAGTTGCAGGCTGTCGCTGGCGACATCCCGGGCGCGGAAACGGGCGGAGCCGAAGAAGACGACGGTGTCGGCTATGCGCTCGCTGCGGAAGCGGACGAGCGGCTCCTGGTACTCGGCGAGGATGCGGACCATGCGGCCGTCGGGGGAGTCGAGAAAGGCGTCGTTCTGGTAAGCCAGGGGTGCGCGTGCGAGGGGTACGGGAGATTCGAGGGCCATGGATCTTTCAGTCGGGATAGGGTTTGTTTTCAGGAGGAAGTGGAAGTGGAGCGCCGGTCGCGATAGTTGACGGCTTCCGAGATGCCGATCCAGATATCGAGCAGACCGAAGCCGGAGATGATGCCGCGCACGGGCCCGGGCCGCAGGATGGCCCAGAGCTGCGGGTGGGCGAGGAGAAAGGAGTTGTGATCCCAAAGGGCTTGCCACCAGGGTAGAACGGTGACGATGACCCCAAGATAGATGCAGAACAGTACGCGGATAAACAGCGAAATGCGCTGGAACCAGACCGGGCCGGCATCGGGCTGGGGCTTGGGCGGCGGGGCAGGCTCGAAGGCGAGCTTCGCTTGCTGCGGGGCTTCGGGTTGTGAGGAAGCTTGGTTCATCCGGCGGGGCGCTTCTCCGAATCTTCAAGGTAGCAGAGAGACGGGCCGGATGCTGCATCGGCAAGGCTTGTGCGGGATGAGAAGATGGAGGAATGCTACAACTTTCAGGTGCCGGCAAGCGATTCGGCCAGAAACTGCTGTTTGAGGACGTGAACTGGCTGATTACGCCGGACGAACGGACAGGGCTCGTGGGCGGCAACGGGACCGGCAAGTCGACGCTGCTGAAGATTCTTGGTGGGGCGGAATCGCTGGATTACGGGGTGCTTTCGAAGACCAAGGGGATGACCCTGGGCTACCTGCCGCAGGATGGATTGGCGATGCGCGGCAAGACGGTATTCGAAGAGTGCCTAAGCGTGTTCGACGAGCTGCGCGGGTTAGAAAGCGAGGCCGAGGAACTGAGCGGCAAGCTGGCCGAGCACGCGCCCGGGAGCCCTGCGTACGAGGCCGCGGCGACGCGCTACGGACACATCACCGAGGTGATGCATGCGCACGACATCTACACGCTGGATGCGCAGGTAGGCAGCGTACTGGGCGGGCTGGGCTTTGCCAAGGACGATTGGGAACGGCGGACGGAGGAGTTCAGCGGCGGCTGGCAGATGCGCATCGCGCTGGCGAAGCTGCTGCTTGAAAAGCCATCGCTGCTGCTGCTGGATGAGCCAACGAACCATCTGGATTTAGAAACTCGTAACTGGCTTGAGGATTATTTGCGTAATTATGAGAATGCGTTTGTGCTGATTTCGCATGACCGGTATTTTCTGGATGTAACTGTCGGCAAGACAGTGGAGTTATGGAACAAGAAGGCTCATTTCTACCATGGTGGTTACGAGAAGTTTGTGGTGCAAAAGGAAGAGCGGAAGACGCAGTTACTGAATGCGCACAAGAACCAGACGGACCGGATCGAGGCGCTTGAGGCATTTATCAATCGCTTCCGGGCGCAGGCTACCAAGGCCAAGCAGGTGCAGTCACGGATCAAGGAGCTGGAGAAGATCGAGCGGATCAGCATCCCGGACGAAGAAGCGACGATCCACTTTACAATCCCTCAACCGCCTGCCTCGGGGCGCACGGTGATCGAAGTGAATGGTTTGTCGAAGAACTATCCGACGCCCGATGGCGGGATCAAGAAGGTGCTCGAGAATGTCAGCTTTCAGATCGACCGCGGCGACCGGATCGCGCTAGTGGGCGCGAACGGCGCGGGGAAATCGACGCTAATCCGCATGCTGAGCGGCATGGAGGCACCTACTTCAGGCGAGATCAAGCTCGGCCACAATGTGCTTGCCGATTACTTTGCCCAGGACCAGTATAAGGTGCTGGACGGCAAGGCGAAGATGCTGGACGATATTGCGGGCACTGCGCCTAAAGTGCCGGTGGTGGAGTTACGCAGCCTGCTTGGGTGCTTTATGTTTTCGGGTGACGACGTGTTCAAGCAGCTCGGCGTGCTGAGCGGTGGCGAGCGCAACCGCTATGCGATGGCCAAGATGCTGGTAAGTCCGGCTAACATGCTGCTGCTCGATGAACCTACGAATCACCTGGATTTGCGGGCCAAGGATGTGTTGCTGGATGCGATCCGGAACTTCACGGGAACGGTACTCTTTGTAAGTCACGATCGCTATTTTATCGATGGTTTGGCTACCCGGGTGTTCGAAGTGGAAGAACGGCGGGTGCATATTTACCCTGGGAATTACGAGGATTATTTGTGGCGCAAGCAGGGTGGACCGGAGAAGGTGGTCACTTCGCTGACGGCCGAGGTGACTAAGCCGGCAGCGCCTGCCTCCGTGCCCGCGCCTGTGGCAAAGAAGGAGCCGGTCAAGAAGCTGAACCCGATTAAGCTGAAGCTGCTGGAAGATGAAGTAGCGGCAGCCGAAGAGGCAATCGGAGAGTGGGAACGGCGGATCGAGACGGCGGAAACGAAGCTTGGCGTGTTTACGACGGCGGAGGAGCAGCAGAAGGGATCGGAAGAGCTGGATCGACTGCGGGCGGAGCATGCCGAGTTGCTGCAGACGTGGGAAGAGCTGGGGACGCAGCTGGAGTTGCAGCGGGATTAGACCAGATTGGCTATTAGCGAGAGTGTGCTTGCCTTCTTGTTGTCATTCCCGAAGGGAAAGCGGTTGTATTTGCTGTTGTCTTTGTACCATCAGGCTAATTTGCCGTGAGGAAGACAAAGGCAACCGCAGATTCCTTCGGAATGACAACAAGAAGCCGGGGAACGAAGGCTAAGCCATGGCTGGCTCGCGCTTCGGCACGGATTGTTCGGCGGCGACGGCTGAGCCGATGATGCGGGTTTCCACGTTTTCTTCGACGATGTCGAGCGAGTAGCTCTGGATGGGGCTCATCTTCACCATCTGGTGCACATAATCCTTGAGCATGGAGAGATCGACGAAGCGAACGTTGAAGCCGGTGAGCAGGAATTTGCCGGGGCCATCCATGTGGATGGAGTTGGCGATGCCGGCGGCCAGCGCTTTGTGGAAGAGGCGGACGAAGTCGCGGCAGCGCTGAGCGCTGGGGCCGGCCTCCCGCGTGGGGCGGCGGGCTTCGGCGAACACTTCTTCAGGCTCCATATCGAGAAAGCGCAGGCGCATGGCGCGATGGCCCATGATGCCTTCGATGTGGCCGCGGCCGCCGCAGCCGCAGTAGTTTTCCTTCTCGTCGAGCGTGACGATGGTGTGGCCGCCTTCCCAGATGCCGGGCGAGAAGGGATAACGGCCGAAGCCGATGCCGACGCCGAGCGTCCACACCCGGACGAAGGAGGAGAGCTTGCCGGTGGCGGCGGCCAGGCCGGCAGCCATGGCGTCGGCGTCGTTGAGGACGTGCACAGGGCAGTCGAGACCGGTGGAGCGGAGCTCGGCGGAGAGCAGCTCGGCAATGCGGGCACCCTTGAGCTGAGGCAGATTCGGGGAGTCTTCGACGACGCCGGCGCGAATGATGCCGGGCACGGCGACGCCGACCGCGTCAAGGTCGCGGGTAGAGCCGGCGACCAGCATCACCTGCTCGCAGATGGTCCTGACCAGGCCCTCGGTATGGAGCTCGACGAGGGCGGACTCGTCTTCTTCCGATGCGGGGTAGGAGCGCAAGGCGCCGGCAATGCGATGCGGCTTGCCGGGGCCGGCTTCGTCCTGGAGCACGAGGCCTGCGGTGACACGGTCTGAGAGGACGACGCCTATGGTCTTGGCCATGTTGGTTTCCTAAGTTCAACTCTCTTCTATGGATGGGAAGAGAAGTGAAGCATAACCCGGAAAGGGAAAGATCGTCTAGTAATTCGACGCCTATCCGAAAAGGTCGGCATGAGTTCCAGTGCGGAACAGGGAGACCCAGGTGTCAGAAGCACGATAGATCAGGAGTCAGTCGGGTTCGATATGACAATGGCGAAAACCCAGGAAGTCGTCACTTAGAGGATGATCACAGGCCTTTTGAGGAAGCGTTAAGCCTTCCAGGAGAAGGTGGGTCATCGCGTCAAGTTTCGCTGTATTCTTTCCACGCTTCGCAGCCCGCTTCATATCGCGCTTGAACTGAGCCGAAAATCTGAGCTCCTTCACTCGGAGGCATCGATGAGTGCATGCATCTCTTCAATGGAACCGCACGTAATGTACTCTCCGCGCTCAAACTCTGCCAAAGCTTCTCTCGTTGCTGCGTTCGGGTGCATGGCAAACAAGAGGTCGTGGTCTTCGACTACACGATGGAGGAAGAGCGCAACAGCGTCATCCATCGTCACACCAATCTCAGCCAACACAGCATCGGCTTGATCGCGTAATGTGGCCTCGATTGTAGCCTGGACAGTTGAAGTCATGGTGGTCTCCATTCTTACTCGAATTTGCTAACGCGGTTGAGGCCGTTGAAGGCGGCAACCTTGTAGCACTCGGCGAGCGTGGGATAGTTGAAGACGGTTTCGACGAAGTAGTCCAGCCGGCCGCCGAGCGCCATGACGGCCTGGCCGATGTGCACGAGCTCGCTCGCGCCTTCGCCGATGATGTGCACGCCGAGAATGGCGTGTGACTCGCGATGGAAGATGAGCTTGAGCCGACCGGTGGTGTCGCCGCGGATCTGGCCGCGAGCGATTTCGCGGTAGTAGGCCACGCCGACCTCGTAGGGCACGTCTTCTTCGGTAAGCTGCTCTTCGGTCTTGCCCAGGAAGCTGATTTCCGGAATCGTCCAGATACCGTAGGGATAAAAGCTGGGGTTCGAGAGGACGGTTTCATCGCCGAAGGCGCGGGCACTAGCGATGCGGCCCTGCTCCATCGAGACGGAAGCGAGCGAAGGAAAGCCGATGACGTCGCCGACCGCGTAGATGTTGGCAGCCTTGGTCTGGAAGTCTTTGTCGACGGGGATGCGGCCGCGCGAATCGGATTCGATGCCGACATTGGCAAGGTTGAGCTCGTCGACGTTGCCCTGGCGGCCGACCGCGTACAGAAGCGCATCGCCCTGCAGCTTCTTTTTCGATTCCAGGTAGGCAACGACCGAGCCGTCGGGCTGCTCGGCCACGGACTCAACCTCTTCGTTCAGCCGCATGGTGACGCGCGAGTCGCGCAGGTGATAGCTGAGGGCTTCGACGATCTCCTGGTCGGCAAATTCGAGCAGGCGCGGACGACGCTCGATGAGCGTGACCCGGACGCCGAGCGCGGAAAACATGCAGGTGTACTCGACGCCAATGACGCCGCCGCCGACGACGATCATGGTCTTGGGCAGGTTGACCATGTCCAGGATGAGGTCGGAGTTGATGATGGACTTGCCGTTGATGGGCACTTTCGCGCTCGCGGCCGGCTTGGTGCCGGTGGCGATGAGTACGTTCCTGCTCAGGTACTCGGTGGCGCCGCGCGAGTTGGTGACCTTGAGCGTGGTGCAGTCGGGCGTCGTCAAAACGAAGCTTGCGGTGCCGACGATCATTTCGATGTTGTTGCGCTGCAGCTGGGCCTCGGTCACGTCGATTTCAGTCTTGATGACGTGCTGGACGCGGAAGGCGAGGTCGGCCATGGTGATGCGCTCTTTGACCCGGTAGTTCATCCCGTAGATGGACTTGTAGTTGAAGCCGGAAAGGTGGAGCACGGCCTCGCGCATGGTCTTCGAGGGGATGGTGCCGGTATTGATGCACGCGCCGCCGACAACCTCGCGCATTTCAACAAGGGCGACCTTTTTGCCGAGCTTGGCCGCGTAAATGGCGGCTCGCTGGCCCGCGGGGCCGGAACCGATGACGATCAGATCGTAAACACTGCTCATGCTGGAGAAGGTCTTCCCATGGTGCCGTTTGCCGGGTACGAGGGATTTCGGCCCGGAACTGTCGATGCTGGCTTGAAACTACCACAATTGTATAGAGGTTAAGCCGGGGAAAAGTGCCCGGCGCTAGACTTGCTGGATGCTCCGCTATGCGATTACCGAAGGCCGGCTGCGAGGTTCGGGAGATGAAAAGCTCACGCGCGCGCTCGTAGAGCACTGCGCAGAGCTGGCGACGGCAGGCGTGGACTTCCTGCTGGTGCGCGAGAAAGCGCTGGACGTGGGAGCCCTGGTGGGGCTCTGCCGCAGGATCAAGGCGGTGGGCCGGGGGGCCAGGGTGCTGGTGAGCGGACGCGCGGACGTCGCGCTGGCGGCGGGCCTGGATGGGGTACACCTGAGCGCGCGAACAGGCGAGCTGACGCCGGGGCAGGTGCGGGACGTGATGGCCGGTGCCTGGGTGAGTGTCTCGTGCCACAGCGTGGACGAGGTGCTGCGGGCGCGCGAAGGGTTTGCGGATGCAGTGTTGTTCGGTCCGGTGTTCGGCAAGGCTGTCGATGGGACGGAAGTGATGGCAGGGATTGGGCTTGCTCGGCTGGCGGAGGCTTGTGCAGCCGCGGGGCCGATGCCGATACTGGCGCTGGGTGGCGTGAGCGCCGAACGGGTCGAGGTGTGTGAGCAGGCGGGGGCGGCGGGGGTTGCCGGGATGCGTTTGTTCCAGCAGGACTAGGCAGCACCAATTGCCTTAGCGGTTGGGCGTCCAGACGCGGAACTGGCCGTGCAGCAGGGTGGGGCCTGGCGTGTAGTGGGTTTCGATGTAGCGAATGATGGGTTCGTAGGTGACGGGCGGCTTGCGGGCCTTGGGCACGTAGAAGGAGAGCTCTTCGTGGTAAAGCAGTTCGAGGCTCACCTGATCGGGCCGCAGGGTCTGCTCCAGGGGCTGGTTGAGCAGGAGCAGGGCAACGCTGGGGCGGCTGCGCAGCTCGGCGACCTTCTGCTCGACGGCCGCGGGTGTGACGACATCCTGGATGGTAAAGAAGAAGCCTCGTTCCAGGCAGGCGGGATGGATGGGGAAAACAGGGCTGGGCGCGACCGCGGGCGAGAAGAGCGGCTGCCGGCAGGGGAGGGTGGCGTCGTCGAATAATGCGTTGGGCGCGGGTTCGACCGGTTTTCCGGTGAGCGCGCTGGCGGCCTGGGGCTGGACCGCGTCGCGGAAGGTGAGGCGGCGGATAAGGCGGTTTTGCGAGAGGAGCAGGGGCGGGAGAAAGAACAGGTTGAGCAGGGCCAGAGGCATCCACCAGCGGCGCATGGCGGGCGCGGCGGCGATGGCGGCCGCACCGACGACAAAGGCCGGGGTGGCCGCGCAGATGTGCTGGGTGTCGCAACGGCCGAGCGCGGCGGGAAGCATGGCGCAGCCGGCGAGCACCAGGGGAATCGATACGGAGTCGAGTTGGCCCTGGGCAAGGCGGCGGTACAACACGCAGCCCGCGACAACGTAGGCGAGCAGGACGAGGCAGTTGACCGGCGAGGCGAGCAGCGGGTCGGCGTAACCGCCGGAGGTGAAGGAGCGGAAGCTGATGAACATGCCCAGGTAATCCGCGCAGGCAAAGCTGGCCGCGCAGCCCGCAAGGTAAAGAACCAGGGCCAACGCTGGCAAGGCGCGCTGCGAGGGGAAGACACGTTCTGCAAAGGTAAGCAGGAGAAGGTAGAGGCCGAGGCCGAAAGCTACGCCGATGCCCTGCTCCATCGAGCAGAGTGTAGCCAGCAGGACGCCACCAGCAGAAGCCAGGGCAAGCAGCCAGGGGTTGCGCGACCGTTCCCAGACCCAGTGGGCCGCCACCACAAGGAAGGCGGCGTTGTAAGCGCGGAAGGGTGTGTAGTTGGAGCCTCCGGCGCGCAGGGTTTCGCACTGGATGAGCAGCAGGAAAAGGAAGAGAAAGACGCGGCGGCGCACCGCGAGATCGAGCCGGCGGACGACCGCCCAGAGCATGGCGGTGCCCAGCAGCCACTGCACGGCCCACCAGGCGCCGTAGCCGAAGGTCTGCGAACGATCGAAAAGGTGCGCGATCCAGAGACCGGGATAGAGCAACAGGGGCCCGTAGGGAAAATCGAACTGGCTGAACGGGGCGCGGCCCACGGCGAGCAGTTGCTGGCGGTCGAGGAAAAAGAAGGCTTCATCCATGCGCGCGCCGACCGGGATGAAGTGCAGCCGGGCAAGGCAGACGGCGAGGATCGCCCCGAGCGCAGGCACCAGGCTGCGGACGGTGAGGGGACTGTTGCGCTGGTCGAGCCGGGCAAAGCGTCCGCGGGTAAAGAACGCGAACGCGGCACCGCCGAGCAGAAGCAGAAGGACCGCGGCGCGATTGCTGAAACCCGCCACATAGGCAAGCGAGACGGAAGGCTTGACCGGAACCAGATAGGGGAGCAGGAAGACCGCCAGCGCAACAACGGCCAGTAGTGCCATACGCTGCGCCATGGGACGCCGTCGAGCATCCTCCGGTGGGTCGGGATTCATGGATAGAGAATACAGCAGCCGGCCGGTGGTGCTGCCCCCACCGCCGGGGCGCATTGACTGGGAAGCGGGCGGGGCATAGCCTTGAAAGGTGCTGATTACGCCTTTGGATTTGCAGAACGAGCCGCTGATGTTTCGGGAAGAGATTGGCCCCGGAACGATAGAGTATGCCCCGGACACCAGGCAATTGGGGCCGCTGCCGGTGGAAGGCCGGGCCGACCTGCTGGTGGAGCATCGCGGGCCGCAGGAGACGGTGGAAGACATTCGGGTACGGGCGTCGTACCGGGGCGCGTTTGAGGTGCTTTGCGCGCGCTGTGTGGACCCCGTGCACGTACCGCTTGCAAGGGAGTTCGACCTGCTGTTCCGCCCGGAATCGGCGGACGCGGAGGCAGGCGAACGCGCGATCACGGAAGACGAGACCGAGATAGGGTATTATGAAAAGAACGGTCTTCTGCTTGAGGATGTCGTGCGCGAACAGGTGTTGCTCACCCTGCCCGGACGAACGCTCTGCAGCGAAGATTGCAAGGGTTTGTGCACGCACTGCGGGCAGAATCTGAATACTGAAACGTGCAACTGTGCGGAGACAGAGTCGAAAGACCCCCGGTGGAGTGCTCTGCAGGGTCTGGCTCTCAAGCAGTAGGCGTATGAGTTGTACCCGCTCCAGCCGATGAGCGAGCAAAAGTTTTTGTGTGGATTTTATTTGAAGGGAAACAGCAATGCCTAATCCGAAACGGCGTCACTCCAAACAGCGGACCGCGAAGCGCCGCAGCCATGACTTTCTCGTGCCCATGAACTCCGGCGCATGCTCCAACTGCGGAGAGCGCAAGCTTTCTCACCGTGCCTGCCCCAAGTGCGGCGAGTACAAGGGACGTGCGGTGATCGCGGTTGCCACCGCAAGCTGAACGGCATCTTTGGGAGCGAACAGTGTTAGCTCCACGCTAACAGAGCTTTGGTATAAGGAAGCTGAGCGCGAACCGAACGAATGTCAGTTCAGATTGTTGTCGATGCAATGGGATCCGATCGAGCCCCCGAAGCGGAAATTCGCGGGGCTATTCTGGCATGCCGCCAACATGACGTTGTGGTCACGCTGGTGGGTCCGGAAGAACGGCTGCGGCCTGCGCTTGAGGACGCTTTGCAGGTGTCGGAGGCAGGTGTGCCCGGGGCTGCGATGCGCCTGATGGCCGGTTCGAACGACCCGCGCGAACGCATCTCGATCGTGAATGCCACCGAGTGGATCACGATGGAGGACAAGGCGGCGCAGGCCGTGCGGTCCAAGCGCGACTCCAGCATGCGGGTGGGCTTGAAGCTGGTGCGCGAAGGCGTGGCGCAGGGCTTTTTCACGGCGGGCAATACAGGGGCCGCGATGGCCACGGCCAAGATGGTGCTGGGCGGGCTCGGCGGGGTCGACCGGCCGGCGCTGGCGACGATTCTGCCCTCGACGGGTGGGCCGACGCTGCTGCTGGATGTGGGGGCGAATGTGGATTCGGACCCCGAAAACCTGATCCAGTTCGCGGTGATGGGATCGATGTACTCCTGCAACGTGCTGAAGGTGCGGGAGCCGCGGGTGGGTCTGCTTTCGATCGGCGAGGAAGACTCCAAGGGCAACTCGCTCACGCGCGATACGCTTCCTCTGCTGCGCGCACTGCCGGGCATTCACTTTATCGGCAATGTGGAAGGGCGCGATCTGTTCAACGGCGCAGCGGATGTGGTGGTGTGCGACGGCTTTGTGGGCAACGTGGCGCTGAAGACGATGGAAGGGTTGGCCAAAATGGTCAGCGTTTCGCTGCGTGAGTCGTTGAAGTCCACGGTCACTTCGCAGGTGGGGGCGCTGCTTTCGCGCAAGGCCTTCAGCGCGTTCAAAAAGCGGCTGGACTACAGCGAGTACGGTGGCGCGCCGATGCTTGGGGTGCGGGGTGTCTGCATCGTGGGCCACGGGTCGTCGAACGACAAGGCCGTGATGAACGGGATCCGGGTGGCGGCGGAGTTTGCGGCGGGCGCGGTCAACGCTGGCATCGAGGCCTCGCTGGCCAGGCGCCTGGCGGGTTCGCAAGTCTAGACCGACTCCGGTGCAGGCAATCCTTGTTGTCATTCCAAAACGAAACAATCCTTGTTGATTCCCGAAGGGAAATCTGCGGTTGTCTGTTTTACTGTCGTCAGCGACAAGGATTGATTCTCGAGCTGTGCTCTTATTAGCCATAGGCTGACAGCCTCATAACGTGCCGGCTTTGGGTGCGCTGGACTCGCGGCTATCATGGGGCATGGCGAAGAGCTGGAATGTGGCGGATATGCCCTCGCAGGTGGGCAAGCAATTTCTCATAACCGGAGCCAACAGCGGCATCGGGTATGCCGCGGCGCTTGAGCTTGCGGAGCATGGCGCGGTGGTGATGCTGGCCTGCCGGGATCGTGCACGGGGCGAGGCGGCGCTGGCGCAACTGCGCACGCAAGGCGCGGGGCCGGGGTCGGCGGCTGAGGCGGCAGAGCTTGTGCTGCTGGACCTGGCTTCGCTCGACTCCGTACGCAGTGTTGCGGAGGGCCTGCTGGCGCGCGGCGTGGTGCTCGACGGCCTGATCAATAATGCGGGCGTCTTTGCCCCGCCCCGTCGGCTCGAGACGGTGGATGGTTTCGAGCTGCAGTTCGGCACCAATGTGCTGGGGCATTTTGCGTTGACCTGCCGGTTGCTGCCGGCGCTTGAACGAGCGGAGGCGGCGCGTGTCGTGACGGTGGCCTCGATTGCGCACAAGCGCGGGCGGATCAATTTCGCGGATCTGCAGTCGGAGCGCAGCTATTCGGCACAGGCGGCGTACCAGCAGTCGAAGCTCGGCGACCTCATGTTTGCGCTCGAACTGGAGCGAAAGCTGCGCGCGCGGCCGAGCCGGTCGATCAGCCTGGCGGTGCATCCTGGTGTGGCGCAGTCGAACCTGTTCAAGATCGGCAGTAGCACGGGCTTAGCACGGCGGGTGGAGCGCGGTCTCTCGCGCACGGTGGGGCTGCTGATGAACACCGATGTGGAGGGCGCGCTGCCGACTCTGTTTGGAGCCACCGCAGCGGAGGCAGCCGGAGGTGGCTATTACGGGCCGCAGGGATGGCTCGAGATGCGCGGTGGCGATGTAGGCCCGGCGCGCATTGCGAAGCAGGCAGCGGATGGAGCGGCGCAGGCGAGGCTTTGGACTGTATGCGAGGAGCTTACCGGATGCTCGATGGCATGATCGGCTTTGCGGGTAAGCTTAGGGCGGAGGCCTGGCGGCGATGAAGCGTTCGGAACGAGTGGTGGCTCCATTGCTGGGAGCGGCGGCACTGGCGGTGATGAGCGGCTGTCGTGCGCCGGAGATGCAGCGCTGCGTGGACGAGCAGAACCATGTGGTAGCGGAGAGCTTCTGCCAGGCCAACGGCGTCGCGCCGGTGACCACGGGGCCGATGGGCTACTTTCCGCACTATCGTTATTACTACGGAGGCGGTGGTGGGTGGACTCCCGGCACGACGGTCTTCGGCGGCAGCTACGACTCGCTGAGCGGCCACTCGTATACGAGGTCGAGCGCGGCGGCGCACTCTGAAAGTATCGGCGGGCATGTGACTTCGGGTACGTCGCGCGGAGGCTTCGGCAGTACGCATGGCGGCGATGCGGGTGGCGGCCATGGCGGAGGAGGGGAATAATGCAAAGGATCAATCTAAGACCGAGAGATGGATGGCAGGCGAAGGTGGAGCAGCTTGGGCTTACGTTTCACTCGCCCACTGTGATGGCGCCGAAGCCGTACTGGGATGAATCGGCGGCGTACCGGTTTACAGCCGCGGAGGTGGATACGCTCGAAGCCGCGGCCAACGAGTTGCAGACGATGTGCCTGGCGGCGGCCCAGAATGTGATCGACAAGCAGCGCTATGCGGAGCTTGCGATCCCGCCCGAAGCCGTTCCGCTGATCGAGTGGGCGTGGAACCAGGAGCCGCCGGCGCTCTACGGGCGGTTCGATATCGCGTGGGGCGGGGCAGCGTCCGGCGCGCCCCCCAAGCTGCTGGAGTACAACGCCGATACACCGACGAGCCTGGTGGAGGCGGCGGTCGTGCAGTGGTCGTGGCTGGAAGAAGTGGCGGCTATCCTGCCCGGCAGCAAGCCCGACCAGTTCAATTCGATCCACGAGCGGCTGATTGCCAAGTGGAAAGACGTGCAAAGCTATCTTACGGAGCCGGTCTACTTTGCCGCGCTCGAGTTTGACGAGCCCGACCCGCAGCACGCCAAGGAGGCAGCCGAGGACCACCTGACCGCGACCTATCTGCGCGATACCGCGCAGCAGGCCGGGCTCGACACCAGGCAGATGGCTATCCAGGACATCGGCTGGAACGAGGACCGTCAATGCTTTGTCGACATGGATCCGGACGAAAACCAGATCCTGTCCATCTTCAAGCTGTATCCGTGGGAGGACATGCTGCGCGAGGAGTTTGGGCCGCACGCGCTCGAAACCTACCGCAGCATGACATGGATCGAGCCGATCTGGAAGATGCTGCTCTCGAACAAGGGCATCCTGCCGATCCTCTGGCAGCTTTACCCGGACCACCCGCTGCTGCTGCCAGCCTACTTTGAAGATCATGGCGATCGCGGCAACCTGGGTGCGTATGTGCGCAAACCGTTGCTTTCACGCGAGGGTGCGAACGTGACGATCGTGCATCCGAACGCGCCGGCCATCGCGACCGACGGGCCCTACGGCGACGGGCCCTTTGTGCGCCAGGCGCTTGCGCCCGAGACCACCTTTACCGGCGCGGATGGCGAACGGCGCTACCCGGTGCTGGGCCTCTGGATGATCGACCAGGAGTGCGGCGGGATGGGCATCCGCGAAAGCATGGGGCCGGTGACGAACAACCTGAGCTCATTTATTCCGCACTTTTTCGAGTAGCGATAGAGTAGTGGCATGGAGCTTGCCATGGGTGCGATGAGGATCGATTTCACTGCCGTGCCGCAGCCGGTTGCGATGCGTTTCGACGTGCCGATGACCGACGACGAGCTGATAGCCTTTTCGGAACAGAACAAGCCCTGGCGCTTCGAGTGGGAGAGGAATGGAGAGATATCGATTATGACGCCGGTTGGAGGGATTGGAAGCCAGCAGGAGATGAAAGTTTCTGCAGTGCTTAGCGCCTGGAATCGTAAGCGGAAAACTGGAGTAGCCTTTGCGCCCAGCGCCGGCTTCAACCTGCTGGATGGATCTTGTCTTGCGCCGGATGCGGCTTGGCTGTCGATCGATCGCTGGCATGGTCTCACGCGCGAGCAACGCACCGGCTTTCCGCCCTTGTGTCCGGAGTTTGTCGTCGAGGTTCGCTCCCCAGGAGACGCACGAAAGGCTGTTGAGTTGAAGATGCAACGCTGGATTGCGAGCGGTGCGCAACTCGCCTGGCTGATCGATCCTCTGGAGAAGCAGGTGGTTATCTACAGGCCATCAGAAGCGACCGAGACGCTTGACTCGCCGGATTTGGTTCGGGGTCACGCCCCTGTTGAGGACTTTGAACTGGATTTACGGCCCATCTGGGATATGGAGGAGGCGGCTCGTGGAGCCAAACCCGATCGAGGAGGCAGTCGTGATCGACGTTCATCCACCGCATGCAGCCGTGCATGGCTGGCGCGACTTTCTGATTCACATCGCGACCATCACGCTTGGCTTGTTTATTGCATTGTTGCTTGAGGGTGCGCTTGAGGCCATGCACCATCGCCACCTGGTGCGGGAGGCGCGCGAGAACATCCGCAAGGAGCTGGAGCAGAATGTTGCGGAGCTGAGTAAGGACGAAGGATATCTTCAGCAGAACGCGGATCGAATGAAGCACGACGCTGAGTTGACGAACGCCTATTTGAAGGATCCGAAGGCGCTTGATAACCAGAAGCTGAGCTTTACGTTTACCTGGAATGGTTTGTCGGCTTCGGCCTGGCGCTCGGCGCGCGACTCGGGCGCATTGACATACATGTCGCTGGCCGAGGTACAGCAGTACTCCGATATCTATACGCAGCAGGAGATTGTCCAGCAGTTAGCAGTGGATGTATTTACGCATCAGCCGGAGCTTGAATCCGGTTTGATGTTTCTGGATAAGACAAACGGCTTGAGCCCGGAGGAAACGCGAACGCCGCTTCATGGCACGGAGCAAACCTATTACCGGCTGCTGGGCTTGAAAGAACTAGCGGAAGAGCTCCACAGGGCGACCAGCGACTTGCTGAAGAAGGATTGATGCCGGTCGCCGGCAAGGCGACGAGCGACGATACACTGGAGAGGTTGCGCCTTCGCGCTTTTGGAGTTTCCTTGAAGATCGTTCTTGCTGAAAAAGTATCGCCTGCCACGCTTGCTCTGCTCGAGCAACAGCCCGGTTGGGAGTGCGTCACCGCCGACAAGATTACCAGCCTGCCTGCAGAGCTTGCCGACGCGGATGCGTTGATTGTGCGCAGTGCCGTGCAGGTGGATGCGGCGCTGCTCGAACATGCGCCGAAGCTGCGCGTCATCGGCCGCGCGGGTGTAGGCGTGGACAATATCGATACGGCGGCGGCGACCCATCGCGGTATCGTGGTGATGAACACGCCGGGCGCGAATGCGGTGGCCGTGGCGGAGCTTACACTCGGCCTGATGATTTCCATGGCACGGGCGATTTCGCGCGCCAACGAGACCATGCACGCAGGCAAGTGGGACAAGAAAAGCCTGCAGGGCGCGGAGCTGCGCGGCAAGACGCTGGGCATCGTGGGCCTGGGACGCATCGGGCTTGAAGTGGCCCGGCGCGCGGCCGCGTTCGGTATGGACCTGCTGGCCTACGACCCCTTTATATCGCCCGTCATCGCGCGCGAAAACAACGTGTCGCTCACCACGCTCGACGATGTGTTCAAGCACTCCGACTACCTGACCCTGCATGTGGGCCTGACGACCCAGACCGAAGGTATGATCAACGCGCATTCGATCGCGATTATGAAGCCCGGTGTGCGCATCGTGAACTGTGCGCGCGGCGAGTTGATCGTCGATGCCGCGCTGGCTGAAGGCATTGCCAGCGGCAAGGTGGCGGGCGCGGCGCTGGACGTGTTTACCCAGGAGCCGCTCAAGGATTCGGCTTACTTCGCCATGCCTAACGTACTGCTGAGCCCGCACATCGCCGGCGCGACCAACGAAGCGCAGGAGGCCATCGGCATCCAGCTGGCCATGCAGGTGCGCGACTACCTGAAGCTGGGCGTGGTGCAGAATGCGGTGAACCTGGCATCGCTGACCCACGAGGAATACCAGGAGATCGGTCCGTATATCGAGATGGCCGGGCGGCTTGGCCATTTTCTCGCGCATGCCGTGCCGGGCGCACTCGAAAGTATCGCCATCACCTACACGGGCCGTCTGGCGCAGGGCAAGACGGAGTTGATCCGCAACGCGGCCATCGCGGGCGTATTCGCCGATACCGAGGGTTCGAACGGCGTCAACCGCATCAACGCGGCGGCCATTGCGGGCGAGCGCGGCATCCGCATCCAGGAAGACCGCAAGGAGTTTGTGCCGGGCGGCTCGGGCTCGGTGCTGCGGCTGGCGCTGCGCGGGGCAGGTGGCGAGACCAGCGCGTCGTCGACCGTGCTGCATGGCAGCTCGCCGCGTCTGCTGAGCTACGACGGCATCGATATCGAGGCGCCGCTGAACGGCACGCTCGTGGCCATCCGCAACCACGACGTACCCGGCGTGGTCGGTCGCATCGGCACGATTCTGGGCGAGCACGGCATCAACATCGCAAACTTCGCGCTTGGCCGCAGCGCCGGCTCTACGCGCGGCGCGCAGGCCGGCGGAGTGCCTTCAGGCCAGGCGCTGGCGGTGGTGCAGATTGACGCCGCCAGTGCCAGCGAGGCCGCCCCGGCGCTGGCCGCGCTCAAGCAGGTAGAGGCGATTGCGAGCGTGCGGCTTGTGGAGCTGGCAAAAAGCTAGAACAAGCGCGAAAATGCTTGAGTTCGCCGGCGAATAGGAGCAAGATGGGCGCAAGCCTCTTCCATTGCGGAGCCCTGCCTTGCACACTCGCTTGCCGATCCTGCTGTCGTCTTTCTCTCTCATGCTCCTGCTGCCGGGAATGATGGCCCAGACCACGGTTCCCCAGACCACGGTTCCGCAGCAGGCTTCCACGCCGGCCGCTTCGGCTCCGCTGCCGACGCCGGCTTACGAGTCCGACCCGAAGTTCCTGGATGCCATGAAGCAGGGCAAGGACCTAAAGGCGCAACGCCAATATACGTTCGCGGTGGATGCCTACAAGAAGGCGAACAAGCTTGCCGAGGGACAATGTCAGCGCTGTCTCGACCTGGTCTATGAGCTGCAGATGGGGCTTGGGCAGTTTAAAGATGCCGCATCGACAGCGGGGCAGATGCTGACCCTTGCGAAGACGCCCCGAGACAGGTCGATGGCGGAAGGCGACGAGGGCCAGGCGCTGCTGCGCCAGGCGGGCGATAAACCCAGGCCGGCACAGCTGGAGGCGGTCCACACGCTGCTGCAGGCAGCGGTTACAGATTCGCCACGGAACATCTCGGCTCGCTATACCGATGCCTGCGTACTGGCACGCATGGGCAAGAACGATGAAGCCAGCCAGGCGTTCGCGACGTGTGCGGCCAACGCAAGCGCCACCGATCCGATGCGGGTGCGGGCAAAGCATTTTGCAGAGAATCCCGTGCTTTCCTTGTCGAAGATGGCGCCGGCCTTTGAAGTCACGGCGCTCGACGGAACGCGCTTCAACCTAGACAACATGGGTGGCAAGGTAGTGCTGATCGACTTCTGGGCAACCTGGTGCGGGCCCTGCAACGAAGAGCTTCCGCATGTGAAGAAGATTGTGAAGGAGTTTGCCGGACAGCCGCTGGCCGTCATCAGCATCAGCTGGGATGACGACGAAGAGAAGTGGAAGAACTTCATCGCGAAAAACGAGATGACCTGGCTGCAGTATCGGGATGTCAACCATGAGCTGAGCCGGCGCTTTGGCGTACAGGCGATCCCGCACTACTTCACCATCGATTCCGACGGCGTGCTGACGGCTGAAATGATGGGCTCCGGCAGCGACGTGGAAGGCAAGCTGAAGAAGCTGATCAAGCGGGCGAACGACGCCAAGGCAGCACAGACGGTGGCTTCCACCAACTAACGTAAGCTTTCAGCCGGTATTGCGCAGGCCGGCGCTGATGCCGTTGATCGTGGCGGTGATGGCGCGGTTCAGTTCCGGCGAGTCTTCTCCCCGGCGTTTGCGGCGGATGAGCTCGACCTGCAGCAGGCTGAGCGGGTCGACATAAGGGTTGCGCAGGCGGATGCTGTGCTCGAGCACGGGATTGGTTTCGAGCAGCGTCGTCTGCCCCGTGACGGCGAGCACCATGCGCCGGGTAAGGTGGAACTCGGCTTCGAGCATGCTGAAGACGCGCTCGCGCAGGGCGTCGTCTTCGACCAGCGCGGCGTACAGCCGGGCGATGCCGAAATCGGCCTTGGCAAGCGCCATTTCGACATTGCGGAGGATGTCGATGAACAGCGGGAAGGATGCGAAGAGTTCGCGCAGGTGGTTCAGGTTAGCGGCCTGCTCTGGCGAGAGTGCGGCTTCTTCCCAGGTCTCAGAGGCGAGACCTGGGGCACCCACCTCGTCGCCGGCTACAAAGGTTGCCATGGCGTGGCCTACGCCAAACCATGCGGGCACAAGCTGGCGGGATTGCATCCAGCCAAAGACCCAGGGGATGGCGCGCAGGTCTTCCATGCTCCTTTTTCTTTGTGCGCTTGCATCGGTGCGCTTGGCCGGGCGGGAGCCGATGCGGGCATGTTCAAGCTCGGCAACGGGTGTGGCCTGCTCGAAGTAGGCGAAGGTTTCCGCCGAGCAGATGTGCCGGCGATAAAAGGCGTACGAGGTGGCGGAAAGCTGTTCGAGCGTCTGCTCCCACGCGGGCAGCAGGGTGCCGGTCCGGTGGGTGCTGGTGGGGTCGGCTTTCAACGCCGGCCGGGCGAGTGCGTCGAGCGAGGCCGCAATCATCAGCTCCAAGTTGCGCTCCGCGAGGATCACATCGGAGTACTTCCAGTTCAGCACTTCGCCCTGCTCGGTCAGGCGAAGCTCGCCGGTAAAGCTTTCGAGCGGCTGGGCGAAGATGCTGCGGTGCGTGGGCCCGCCGCCGCGCCCGACCGTGCCGCCGCGGCCGTGGAAGAGGCGCAGCCGAATGCCGGCCTCGCGGGCTACTTCGTGCAGGCCGCGGTGCGCCTTGAAGATCTCCCACGTGCTCGTAATCATGCCGCCGTCCTTGTTCGAATCGGAGTAGCCGAGCATGACTTCCTGGCGGTGTCCCCAGCTTTCGAGTAGCGAGGCGTAAGCCGGGCTCGACCACAGTTCGAGGCAGATGGCGGGCGCGTTCTGCAGGTCTTCGATCGATTCGAACAAGGGTACGGGCTGCAGCCCTGGATCTGGATCTGCCTCCGTCGAGCTGGCGCCTTCCACGCGAACGCCGCCGATGCGTGCCAGCCGGATCACGTTGAGGATGTCCTTGACCGACGTAGCGCCGGAGATGACGTAGCGCGGCAGCGATTCCGGCGGATGCGTCTGCTTCAGGCTCGCGATCGCCCGGAAGGTCGCGAGCACTTCCTGTGACGGCGCGGAGAGTGCCGGGGCAAGCCCGGCGAGCGACGCGGCGGAGGCAAGCTCGGCCAGCGCGGCGGTGTGGACGCGGGCATGCTGGCGAATGTCCAGCGTTTGCAGGTGCAGCCCGTAGGTGCGGACTTCCAGCATCAGCGGGTCGATGAGCAAAGCCGCAAGCCGTTCGCCACGATTCTCGACCAGGCTGGTGTGCAGGGTCGCGAGATCGGCCAGCAGCTCATCGGCCCGGCGGTAGGGCGCGAGCGGCGAGGCCGGCGCCTGACTTTCGAGGTCCACTTCTACGCTGGTGTGCGGGGTTCCGCCCAGCCGCATCATGATGCACGCAATCAGCAGCCTGGCAGACTCATGCGGAAAACGCTCGAGCAATTGCAGGCCCATGGAGAGCGGGCCGGCGGCGCGCATTTCGTCCAGGTAGCCGTCGAGCCTGGCCTGCAGCTCGGCCGAAACCGGCACCTGCTGGGTAGAACTGGCGAGCTGCTCGAAGGTGTTCTGCAGCCGACGCAGATAGTGGGCGCGCAGCAGACCGCGCGCCATGTTCAGCGCCTCTTCCGTGACGTCGGCCGTGACAAACGGATTTCCGTCGCGATCGCCGCCGATCCAGGAGCCGAAGTTGAGCAGCAGTGGCAGTTCGGCCAGGGGAACCGAGGCTTCGTACTCGGTTGCGAGAGCAGACTGCACCTCGCCACAAAGCGGCGCGAGCGTTTCAAATAGAGCCGACTCGTAGTAGTCGAGCGCCATGCGAATCTCGTCGCGAACCGTAGGCCGGGCGCCGCGCACGTCGTCGGTCTGCCACAGCGCGGTGATCTCGGCGAGCACCGTTTGCTCGAGCGCCTCCAACTCGGCCGCAGGAATCGGGATGCGGTCGAGCGCAACCAGAAGGTCGGAGATGCGGCGGCGCTTGAACATCACCGAACGGCGCGCCACCTCGGTCGGGTGCGCCGTAAAGACGGGCGTCACGCAGATTGCGCCGAGCAGCGCCAGGGCCTGGCCGCGGTCGATGCCGGCCAGGCGCATGGCGCGCAAGGTGCCGCGCAGAGAACCGCGCTGGACGCTGCCGGAAGACTCCAGATTGTGGGCCAGGCGGCGGCGCTTGCGGTGGTTGGTTTCGGCCAGGTTGATGAGCTCGAAGTAGAGCGAAAAGGCGCGCGCAAGCTGGTAGGCGCGCGCGGGCTCGCCGTCCTGCGGGGCGATTTCAGGAAAGCCGGAATCGGTTTCGCGGCGCTGAATGGCCGCCTGGCGCAGGGCTTCGACGGTATCGTAAATGCCAGCACCGGCCTGCTCGCGCAGCACCTGGCCGAGCAGCATGCCGAGCGAACGTACGTCGCGGCGCAGGGGTGCGGTCTTGAGGTCCGCGGTTGGGGCAAGCAGCTCGTCGAGCCGCTGGGACCAGGAAGCCGGAAGCCAAAGGGACGCCATAGAACGATTATGGCATCCTGGCAGGGCCGAAGGGCGGGATGACCCGTGCAGGCATCCAACAGACTGGAGGCGGGAATGCGGTCATGCTTTGCGGCGGGATGGATTGTGGGCTTGTGCGGCGTAGGGGCCCTGGCGTATGGGCAGCAAAGCCTGCCCGCGGGGACAACCTTGCCGGTTGCTCTGACGCATGGGCTGAAGGCAGGCAAGACGGTCGTAGGCGCACCGGTGGAAGCCAGGTTGAGCCAGCGTGTGCCGCTGCCCGGCGGTAAGGAACTGGCTGCGGGAACGCGTCTGACGGGCCGGGTGGTGGCGTCCATCGCAGGTCCGCAGGGAGAGCTTGCACTCCGGCTGGATACCCTGCTGCTGGACGGCCGAAGTGTGCCGCTGGTGGCTGCCGCCGTCGCGTTGGCCAGCTTTGTCGAGGTGGACAGGACATTCGAGCAGGTGGGTGCCGCCGCGGATCGCGGCAATCCGAGTTCGGGCAACTGGACGACCCGGCAGGTGGGCGGCGACGAAGTGGTGCGCGAGCGATGGGTGGGTCCCCTGCTCAATCAGAGCACGCAGGTCGTGGGTTCGGCGGACTATAACGGCGTTTACGCGCTGTCCGTGGGAGGCGCGCCGGCCCATGCGCTGGGAGTTTTTTCGGCCGATGCGCATGGGCTTTACGGTTTCAGCGAGAACACGCGGATGCAAGGAGTTGGCGGCATGACCCGGCTTTTCGGCCCGCGAGTCAGTCTAAAAACCGGGGATCAGATTCTGCTTTCCGTCGAGTAGAGCCTCGAGGGGCAATGCGGCCTGAATAGGCGGCTGCTCGAACACCCAGGTCACAGAAGCGAGACCTGGGGCACGCACAATCGTGCTGGTTAGAAGAGCCGGCCCAGGGTAAAGACGAACTTGCGCTCGCCATTGGTCCCGACCGCCGGGCCCACGGTGATGACTCCCAGCGGTGTTTCGGCCACCAGGCCGAAGAAGACGTCGCCGCGATAGATGCTGGGCTGGCCCGGCGCGCCGATGGCTCCCAGCTCGAGCGCGCCGCCGGCATAGATGCTTTCGCCCAGAGGTTGCGGCAGTTGCGCCAAGCGGTGCAGCAGCCCGGGCTCCAGCAGGAAATATTCGGTACCGCGATACTGATCTAGCGCCGAGGCGGAAAGCCGAATGGGCCCGCCCAGCGTGTAGCGGAACGGCTCGGCCACATCGCGCCGGAACATGGTGCCGCCTTCCGCATCGACGATGAAAACATTGCGGCCGTTCTTCGGGTCCTTGGGTGCGCCGAGCGTCTCCGGCTTGGCGAATTTGTGGGCGTAAGAAGCCTGCGAGAAGAGCTGCGGCGCATTGGGCGAGCCGACCGTGTCGTACAGGAAGGCGGCCTCGGTGACCAGGTGGACCCCGAAGGTGGGCACCAGGGCGCGGTCCTGTGTGTCGAAGCTGTACTTGAGCCGCGCGCGCTGGGTTAGCCCGTTGTAGCTGGGCAGGTTGTCGCTGCCGATCTGCTCGTTCCAGCCGATGTGGGCGAAGTCCAGCCCGGCGCGCAGCTCGCCGTTGCGTCCGTTGGTGATCCCGAAATCGCCGCCAATCGAAAACCGCTGCAGCTCGCGCTCCGCAACCCGGGTTTGATTCTGGAAGATGGGAAATGGCTCGCGCAGGAGACCGGCGTGCGGCGCGAAGAAGACAATCCGGTTCGGGTTCGAGATAGGGCCGATCGGACGGAAGTACTCGGTATCGAGGTCGGTAAGATAGCCCAGCCTCACGTGCGAGCGCAGTTCGGCGCCGTACCCGCCCAAGTCCTGGTTGAGCAGGATGCCTTCGATGGTCGCCTTGGTAATGCCCGCGGCCTGCGCCTGCACGTTGGCGCCCAGCAGCACAAAGGGCGGTCCGGTCTTCTTATCCGAAACGGTAACCAGGATGATAGGCCGTGCTTCAATGTCGGCGAGCGCGGCATCGGAAAGCGCCTTGGTATTGGCCTCGCCCGGCGCTCCGGGGTGATCGGCCAGCGAAGCCGCGATGTTGGGATTGGCGACCGCAAGCTCCTTGTTATCCGGCTCGCGGCCGCTGGGGTTCGGTATCGCCGCCCCCGCCTTGCCGGCGTTCGTATCATGATTGGCCTCGGCGGGCTGGGCCGTCGCGCCCACCTGCGCGGTGCTGGTGGCGACCGGCGCCGCGATGGCTCCATGGCCAACCGGCGCGATGCCCGCGGCCTGCGCGGCAAATTGCTGTGCGGTCTCATAGCCTACGGTGTAGTCCGCCTCGTAGCGGCCGTCGGCGCGGATCTGGTCCAGCAGCGCTTCAATTCTACGCGTATCCACAGGCTGGTTCACCAAAGGCGCAAACAGCCGCTGCACCGCGATGGTGGTCGATTCACTCGGTGCCGTAATGCGCACCCGCAGCACCGGGCCGGACGGGCCGGGAACCAGCGACTTGCGATGCGCGATATAGGCGTTCCAATCGGCATCGTTCAACGCGTACTTCATCAGCTGGGGGCGCTGCGCTTCGGCTGCCGCATACCCGCGCTTGGACAGGTCCTCTGTTTTCAGGTAGTCGGTTGCCGTAAAACCCTGCAGGTCGGGCATGATGACCACGTCGGCCAGCTTACGCTGCTGGCGCTCGGCCCCTTCAATCGCGACTGAAAACGATCGGCTCAGAACGCCGAGCAGCGAGGCAAGCTGGCCCTTGGCGGCGGGCTCAAGCGGCAGCGAAACCGCCAGCACCACGTCGGCCTGCATGTCGTGAATAGTCGCGGTGGGCAGGTTTTCGAGCACACCGCCATCGACGTACTCGTGGCCGTTGAGCTCGAAGGGCTGGAAGACGCCCGGCAGCGAAACCGACGCGCGGATGGCATCCGGCAGCGAGCCGCGCGCGAATGTGACCGTTTCGGCGGAGTTCAGATCGGTCGAAAGGCAGCGCAGTGGAATGGGCAGATTGTTGAAGTTGGTCTGGTCGTCGTAGCGCAGAAACTGGCGATCCAGAAACGCATTCAGACCCTGGTCGACGAGCAGTGCGTTGCGAAACGAGATGCCACGCTTCAGCCCGATCGTGACTCCGTTGGGTAAGTCGCGCGAGTCTTCGCGGCGGCGGAACGAGCGAGACTGATACGTATTCGAAAAGGTGAAAACCGAGGCAAACACCTTGTCGTTCATCACCGATTTCAGCTGCTCGGGCGAGCGGCCGGTCGAGTAAAGGGCAGAGATCATGCAGCCCATCGACGTGCCGGCAATCACGTCTACCGGGATGTGGTTTTCTTCAAGCCACTGCAGGGTGCCGACCTCCGACAGACCCAGTGCACCGCCGCCACCCAGGGCCAGGCCGATGCGCGGACGGGTAAAAATCTTTGCCGGCGCAGGCGCGGGAGCAATGGGCGAACCCTGCGTACCCCTGCCCGAAGCCGAGTGTTCTTCCGAGCCCGAAGCCGATTTCGAGTCGCCGGCCTGCGAGGAAGCTCCGCCATGACCCTCAGCACCCTTTATGCCGGGCAGAGGGGTCGCCGTGCCTCCAGGCGGGGCCGCACCCTGGGCGTATCCAACAGTGCACATAGGGGACAGGCAAACCGAGAGCAGCAAAGCCAACGTACGAACGGCGGTTTTCGGAAAATACATTCCTACAGGGTAACGGCTTGCCACGCTGTTTGGGAGTCACGCGGACGATGCGCGCCGATGTGCGGCGCAGAACGCCTCCACTACATCACGAACGCGAGCTTTTCGAGCTCCTCCTGCAGCCGCGGCAGGGTAAAGTTGGCAGCCTCCAGGTCGGTCAGCGCGGCGCGTGCGCGATCGGTAGAAACGCCGTAACCCTTGTTGGCAAGAAAGCTCGAGAGCAGGGCACCGCACTGAAAGGTGTCGAGTCCGCCTGGCGAAGCTCCTGGCGCAGGCCAAGAAGCTCGTCGGTGGAGAACTGCTCGAAGTGGCTCATCGCGCTCATGCGGTCTAGGATGCTCCCTTCGCTTCCCGCGCCGGCAGTGTATGTGTGCCGTGGCAAAAAGCCGTGTCAGGGGTACGCCCGCGGCCGCAGCCTGGATTTCCGCTTTCAGATTTTACCCATAACTCTTGTCATCCCGAGCGTAGTTTGTCGGGTCTCTTTTGCCAGACTGCGCAACGCACTGGAAGAAGCGTAAGTTTCTCCGCTCAGGATGACAATTTCAGCCGACCATGTGCGTAGTGGGCTAGCTGCGCGTGGCGCGCTCGGCGATCAACACCGGCAGGCCATCGACGATCGGGTAGCGCCGGCCGCAACTGGTGCAATCGATCGCGCCTTCCGCAAGCGCTTCTGGTACCAGAAGCAGCGGCGCGTGGCAGACGGGGCAGACCAGCAGGTCGAGTTGGGCTTGGGTGATCGGCATAGGCGGTAAGATGGCAGTGGGGTGGCGGACGATGCCGAGGGTGCTCGACGGGGTGCAAATCGCAGAGGAAATCAAGGCGGAGGTTGCCGCCGAAGTGCGCGCCCTGGCCGCCCAGGGAGTGCGTCCGGGGCTCGCAGTCATCCTCGTCGGCCACGTTGCGGCCAGCGAGATCTACGTCCGCAGCAAGGTGAAAACCTGCGCCGAGCTGGGCATCTATTCCGACATGCTGACGCCCCCCGAGAGCGTGACTACAGACGATCTGCTGGCCATGGTTGCAGCCCTCAACGGGCGCGACGAAATCGACGGCATCCTGATTCAGCTGCCCCTGCCGGCTCATGTCGATACCAGGCGTCTGCTGGAGGCGGTTGCGCCCGCCAAGGATGTGGACGGCTTCCATCCGGTCAACGTGGGTCGCCTGCAGAGCGGTCAGCCCGGCCTGCAGCCCTGCACGCCCGCGGGCGTGATGGAGATGCTGCGCCGCAGCGGGCAGGACGTGGCGGGCAAGTACGCGGTGGTGCTGGGGCGCAGCGACATCGTGGGCAAGCCCATGGCCATGCTGCTTTTGAACGCCTCGGCGACTGTAACGGTTTGCCACTCGCGCACCGCCGACCTGGCCGCCTTCACCCAGCGCGCAGATATTCTGGTGGCTGCTATCGGCCGGCCTGGATTCGTTACCGAAGACATGGTCAAGCCCGGCGCCGTGCTGATCGACGTCGGCATCAACCGCATCACCGATGAGCGCAAGTTGGTCGAGCTTTTCAGCGACGACCCGGCACGCGCGGCCACGTTTCAAAAGCGCGGCTCGGTCGTGGTCGGCGACGTGCATCCGGCGGCCTTTCTGGCCAGCTCCGCCTACACGCCCGTGCCCGGCGGCGTGGGCGCACTCACCATCGCCATGCTGATGAGCAATACCGTCAAGGCGGCAAAGCTCAGGCGGGGTCTTTAGCGTGCGCGTCGGACTTACCGGCGGTCTGGGCAGCGGCAAAAGCACCGTCGCCGCGATGCTTGCGGCCTTGGGCGCGCATGTATTTTCCGCCGATGAGATCGGCCGCCAGCTGATGCAGCCCGGAGAAGCGGTCTTCGCCGCCATCGTGCAGCAGTTCGGGCCTGCGATCGTCAAGCCGGGCGGCACGCTTGATCGCCCCGAACTTGCCCGCCTGGCCTTTGGCGAAGGACGCGTCGAAGAACTCAACGCTATCGTTCATCCGGCCACCATCGTCCGGCAGGACGAGCTTGCCGCGCGAGTGTTCGCAGCCGATCCCGCGGCAATCGTGGTGGTCGAGTCGGCGCTCATCTTCGAAACGCTGCACGGCGGCGACTGGCGGCACCGCTTCGATCGTCTGGTGCTGGTCGCGGCCCCGGAAGCGCTGAAGGTGGAGCGCTTTGTGGCGCGCTCGGGCGGGGTTGACCGGATAGCGCTCGAGGCTGAAGCGCACCGCCGCCTCGCCCGCATGATCCCCGACGAAGAAAAGGCGGCGGAGTGCGACTTCGTCCTGGTCAACGATGGTTCGTTGGCGCAACTGCGCAGCCACGTCGAACAGGTATGGACCTCACTCCGCGGCATGTAGGGTGGGTTGGCTGGGTAAAGAACAGGCAACGGCGAAAACAACCGCCAATTCCCTGCGGAATGACAACAAAAAGACGACAGCGAAGACCAAGTGCCTCCTGGCGAATAGCCGCAAGCCGACCCGAAGGCTACCTGGGAGCTTCCTTCACGTCCTTATGCCGGCGCTCGAGCACAAACTCCTGGAAAAGACGTGTGCCGATGCGGGTGGCAAACACCGTGCGCGCCGAAACCACACCCGCCATAGGACCGGCGCTTGCACCCGGATACCACAGCGTATGGGCGATAATAGGACCGGAAAAATCAGCCACCGTAGGCGTCAGGGTGAAGAAGCGGTGCCCGTCTTCGTCGTGGCGCGCCGTAATTTCGGCCAGCAGCGCGTTCTCGATCTTGTGTTTCGCCGAGCAGCCATGGCAGGGAATATAACGCAGGTCCTCGCGAAAGATCTCTTCCATCGCATAGCGCACGTTGCCGTTGATCACCGTGATGGCTGCCGACGAGCCGAAGCGCTGGCCGAAGCCTGCCGCGTCCGTTCCCCAGCCGGTCGGCTTGCCCCGGACCTGCGCATACAGCGCCCGCACCGTCGATCCCCCAATCCCGGTAAGGCCATACGTATCCTTGACATACCCGCGAAAGATGTCGCTTTCCGACGGATCGTCATAGGGCCTGCCGTTGACGATCGCCAGCTTGCTGATGCGCAGGTCTTCCGCCTGCTCTTCGGCGGTCTTCGGCTGCCGTTGCTTCATGGTTCCCTGGGCAACCGGAGGCGAGACCGCGGCCTGGGGCGCAACCGCTTCAGGCGCCGGAGGCGGTGTGGGCTTAACGCTTGCCGGCTGGGCTACGGGCGCCTGGGCAGGCGCGCACGGCGGGGCCGTTGTACCCAGAGGCAGAACCAGGAAGACAAACAAGCAAAGCGAAATCCTCATAAGAGGCCACTTTCGGGGCACCGGCAGCGTCGTGCGCTGCTCTGGAAAGATGTACTTGTGGCCATAGTGTACCCCGCTTTTCAGGGTTGCGCCGTCCGGCTTTCAGCCCGGCATTAGTCTGGTGGTATGGACGAAAAACTGGCGATCGATCTGGCGGATGTGCTGGCAGCGCGCGAACGGGTGCGCGGCCAGGTGTACGAGACGCCCTGCCCGCGCTCGGAAACCCTGTCGCGCCTGACCGGGCAGGATGTCTACCTGAAGCTCGAGAACCTGCAGATGACTGGCAGCTTCAAGGAGCGCGGCGCGTTGAACCGCATCGCGCAGCTTACGCAGGAAGAAGCTGCGCGCGGCGTCATCGCCGCCAGTGCCGGCAACCACGCGCAGGGCGTCGCCTACCATGCCACCCGGCGCGGGGTGCGCTCGGTGATCGTGATGCCGCTGGCCACGCCCCTGGTGAAGGTAACGGCGACGCGCGGCTTTGGCGCCGAGGTGCTGCTGCACGGCGCCAACTACGACGAGGCCTGCGAAGAAGCGACCAGACTCTCGCACCGGCACAACATGGTCTTCCTGCATCCGTTCGACGACGCCGCCGTGATGGCCGGACAGGGAACCATCGGGCTCGAAATGATGGAGCAGATCGCCGGGCTCGAGGCCGTAATCGTGCCCATCGGCGGTGGCGGTCTGATCGGCGGCATGGCGTGCGCGATCAAGCAGACCAGCCCGGCCATCCGGGTGATCGGCGTCCAGACCGCCCGGCTGCCTTCGATGCGCGACGCGGTCGAAGCACACGGCCCGGTGACGATCGAAGCGGCCACCACCATCGCCGATGGCATTGCAGTCCGACGCGCGGGCTCGGTCACTTTCCCGGTCGTCGAGCGCTTTGTGGACGAGATCGTCACAGTGGAAGAAGACGAAATCGCCTCGGCCATTCTGGTACTTCTGGAGCGCGAAAAGACGCTTGCCGAGGGTGCCGGCGCAACCGCCCTGGCGGCTCTACTGCAGGGCAAAACGTCACTTTCGCTCAGGCAGGGTGTCAAGGTAGGGGTGCTGGTCTGCGGCGGCAATATCGATGTCACACTGCTCGCGCGCATCATCGAGCGCGGCCTGGTGCAGGATGGCCGCCTGATCCGCCTGCGCATCCACCTGCTCGACAAGCCCGGCGCCCTGGCGGACTTGACGCGGCTGATTGCCAGCCACCGCGCCAACATTGTGGATACGCTATATAACCGTGCGTATTACGGCGTGAATCTGGGTGATACGGCGATCGACATCACGCTCGAAACCCGCGGCCGCGAGCAGATTGCCGAGCTGCTCGGAGTGCTGACCAGCGAGGGGTATCGTCACAGCCGCGTACTCTAGCGGGTACACCAAAATGATATTCTTATACACACGAGGATCGTTCTATGCGGACCAACATCGAGATCGACGACGAGCTGATGGCGAAGGCCATGAAGGCCAGCGGCGCCAAAACCAAGAAGGCTGCCGTGGAGGAAGCGCTTGCCCTACTCATAAGCACGGACGCTCGTATCAAGGCACAAATGCGTATCCGGCGACTGGTGGGAAAGGTCGAGTTTTACGAAGACTATCTCACGGAAATGCGGAGCCGTCGTGAGAGAAGATAACTATCTGGTCGTTGTGGAGTCGTCGGTCTGGGTGGATTACCTCGCTCAGAACCCTACGCCGGAAACAGCGTGGGTTCAGGCACACCTGGATAAGGGGGTGATCGCGATTGTCGATCTAATCCTCTGTGAGGTTTTGCAAGGCATCAGGAACGATCGGCTCTATCGGGAGACGCTTCGGGACCTCTCGGAATTTAGTGTTTTGGAAACAGGTGGGCCGGAAATCGCGATCAAAGCAGCGGAAAACTATCGCCTACTGCGCAAGAAGGGCGTGACGATAAGAACCACAATCGATTGCCTCATTGCCACTTTCTGCATACGCCAGGGCTACCCGCTGCTCCACAGCGACCGTGACTTCGACCCCTTCGAGCAGCACCTCGGCCTCAAGGTCATCCACCCGCCGGCACTGCTGGTTCAGTAATCAGGCGTAGAGCGCCGCCTCAAACCGCTGCAGCGCACCCTCGTTCCAGGCATGGTCGGCCTTGTTCCACGGGTCGCCCTGCTCGGCGATGAAGTTGGGAAAGTTCATCCGGCAGAAGCCGCGCCGCTCGCGGAAATCGAACAGTGCCTGCGCCGTGCCGTCGAGGTAAAGCACGGCCTGCATGCCGTCGCGGCTCCACTCCACTGCCGCCAGCCGTTCCTCTTCCGGGTTCTGCAACGAGCCCACGTTGTACACCAGCATCGCATCCAGGATCGAGTGCTCCTGCGTCTGCTGCGAGCGGTCGCACGCATAAAAATAGCCGGCGACCCCTTCATCTTCAAACACCACCGTCCAGGGAACGGCAGGCGAGTTGACCGAAAGAAAAGCCTGGCCGGGGCGAAACGAAAGCGACTCCATCCCTTCACGATACACTTCTAGGGTGAGGCTTCCGCAAGGGTTTTCGTTTCGTGTCGGGCAGCCGCAACGGCTTGCCGCCATGCTGCTTTGCATTTTTCTGCTGGAGTGCTGCTGGGTGATCGGCCACCAGACGGTGAATAGCGACGACTATCGCTACGCCCGCTGCGGACGCGAAATGTGGGAGCGGCCCTCGCCCCTGGCCGGCTACTTTACCACCTGCGGCAATCTCAACGGCGACGGCCTCTTTGCCTACCGGCTTGCAGGGTTTCCACTCACAGCCCAGCGCCTGGTCCTGCTCGGGACGGACAAATTCCGCAAGCCGGAAGACCGCCTCTATATGGGTTCCTCGCTCAACGGCTCCACCTGGGAGGCGCGGCACGAGGTCGGCTACGTGAAGTGGCTCATGCACCTGCCCTTCGCGCTGATGGCGGTCTGGCTGGGTGGCGGCCTGTGGTGGGTAGCCCGGCGGCTGTTCGGCAACGATGGCGGCTTTCTGGCCCTTGCGCTCTACACCTTTTGTCCCGCGGTGGTGCAATCCGCTACCCGGCCCAACAACGAGGTGCTCGCCATGTGGGGCTTCTACGGGCTGGTGTACACGGCGATCGGGGTCGCGCACGCCATGCAGGGCCCCCGGCGAAAATGGCGCCCACGCATCGCGCTGCTTACCGTCGCGCTAGGCCTTACGGCGGCCGCGCATCTGGTTGCCGCGATGGTCGGCTTTGTGGCGTCGATCGTCTTCATGTTCTACCTGGCGGAGCGCCGCCGCAGTGCCGTCCTGCTGATCCTTACCTGGTCGGCCATTGGGGCGCTGGTCATCGAGTTTGCGTTCTTCGGCTTTCGCCTGGCGCCCTTTAGCTACGTGTTCACCGGCGGCGGGGGCCGCTTCTGGTTCGGCCTTGCGGGGGCTTCGCGGTTCGTTGCCGATCAGGCCAACTGGCCCATCCTGGTGGCCGCGATGGTCGCGCTGATCGTGTATGCAGGCTCACGCCGCAGCCGCTACTTCGGCAACACGGCGCCGCTGGTCATGGTCGTGGTGATCGCCTTTCTGCAAACCACCCAGGTCTTCACCGCGCCCTGGCTGTGGGCGCTGCCCTTCCTGTTCACCTTTGTCGGAGGCGTGTTTGCCGATGCCTTCGCCACACGCCAGCGCAAGCTTTTTCTGGCCACCTCGGGGCTCATCGTCGGGGCGCAGGCGCTCCTGTGTCTCAGCCTCTTATCGACTTTGGCGCGCAATTGAAGCTTACTGCGGGTCAATCGCCCTTTCTTCGCCATTTGCAGCTATCCTGTAAGCACTCAGGAGCCCTAAGCCCTTTATGACCAGCATCGCCCTCCGCAGAACCACCCTTGCGTGTACCTCTGTCGCACTCCTTTTCTGCTCTGGCTGCCGCAAAATCCAATCGCTGGTCCCTTCGCACAACAAGGGCGGCGTTCATTCCGACAAGCTGCAGCCTATCGTCGAATCGAAGCAGGTGCAGGTTCTGCACTTTCCCAATTTTCCCGATTACGCCGCGCCCGTGCAGGCCTTTTACGAAGGACGCAACTACCAGACCGCCTGGGTGGATAACGGACGCCCCACTCCGCAGGCCGCCGCGTTCATCAAGGCCTTCCAGACAGCCGATCAAAAGGGCCTCAACCCGGACGATTTCGACGGCCCCCAATGGGACACCCGGGTGCACAAGCTGCAATCCGGCAGCGATGACGACCTGGCCCAATTCGACGCCGCGATGACCGTCAGTGTCATGCGCTACCTTACCGATCTGCACATGGGTCGCGTCGATCCCACGCACTTCAACTTCGATATCGACACCGCGTCAAAAAAGCTGAACCTGCCCGACCTGGTCGGCAACCAGGCCATCAGCGCCGACGACGTGCCCAAGCTCATCACCTCCGTCGAGCCCGACAACGACGATTACCGGAGCTTGGAAAGGGCGCTGCCCCGGTACCTCGAGTTCGCCAAACAGGAAGCGGACAGGCAGCCCTTGCCCACGGTAGGCGCACCGGTCGCAGCCGGTGGAAGCTATGTCGGAGCGGACGCCTTGCGCGCCCGGTTGCAGGTCGAAGGCTACCTTGAAGGTGCGCCTGTGGGAACGCCGTCGAACGGCCATACTGCACCCTACCCCGCCAGTTCCGGCACCTATGCCCAGGAGCTCTCGCAGGCCGTAAGCCAGTACCAGGCGCGCCACGGCCTCACCGCCGACGGCAAGCTCACCCCGCAAACCGTCGCGTCGCTCAATGTGCCCTTCAGCGACCGCGTCCGCCAGATCGACGACTCGCTGGAGCGCTGGCGCTGGCTGCCCGATGGCTACGTCAATGCACCTCTGATGGTGAATCTGCCGGAGTTTGTGGTGCGCGGGTACAACTCGGCCACTCCGGGGCACAAGCTCGACTTCACCATGGAGGTCGTCGACGGCCAGGTGAAGGGTGACCACGAAACCCCGGTGTTTACCCATGCGATGAAGTTCCTCATCTTCCGTCCGTTCTGGAACGTGCCCATCTCGATCATCAAGAAGGAGCTTGGCCCGCACATCGAACGCGGCGGCGTGGGCTACCTGGCTGAAAAAGGCTACGAAACGGTAAATGCCCAGGGCGAAAAGGTGGAGGCCAGTGCGGCCGAAATCGAACGCGGCGGCGTGGTCGTTCGCCAGAAACCGGGAGCGAAGAACGCGCTCGGCCTGGTCAAGTTCATGTTCCCGAACGCCTACAACATCTACCTGCATTCCACTGAGGCGCCCAGCCTGTTCACCCGCACCCGCCGCGACTTTTCGCACGGCTGCGTCCGTGTGCAGCATCCTGATCAGCTTGCCGTGTGGGTGCTGCGCAACAACCCCGGCGAGTGGGATCTCGATAAGGTGCATGAAGCCTTCAACACCGGCCCGGACAACCACACGGTAAGCCTCAAGCAGGAAATCCCGATCGTCATCTTCTACCTGACCGCCCGCACCGGCGACGACGGCAACCTGCATTTCTTCGACGACATCTACGGCTACGACAAGCAGCTGGACGACCTGCTCGCCAAGGGTATGCCGTACCCCTCGCAACCGGTCAAGATAAACCCCAACGCCAACCTGGCCGCAGACGATACCAACTAAAACGTGACCAGCGGCACCGCAAGCCGTTCAAAGTGCTTGCGGTTCAGGGTGACGACCGACAGGCCATGCACCCTCGCCGTCGCGGCGATTAGGGCGTCCGGAGCATCGACTTCGAAGCCTGCTGTCTGTACTCCGGCCATCAATCTTCCGGCTTCAATGGCTATCTCCGCGCTGACAGGCAGGATGCGACGGCCGAACTGTTCGGGCAGTGTTTCTCTCAGCCACATGTCCAGTCCGCGTTGCTTCTTGCCCGCCGGCATGGCGCTTACTCCTTCACTGATCTCGAAAAGCGTAATCACACTCAGGTAACAGGCACTGAGGTCGGCCAAAGAGAGCCAGCGCATCGCACCCTCGTCCGGCCTGGGCTTTGTGACCTGCGAAGTTACGTCCGTGTCCAGCAGGAAGCTCATAGCAGAGGGTTCCGCATCTTCCATTTACGCTTAGGAAGCCTGAGGCGCACTCCATGCAACGGCGAGTTCAACAGAAAGTCTGCCATCGATTCACCTGGAGGCAAAGCAGCGGGCTTCTTCGCAACCTCCATGCGTTTCCACTCTTCCATTGAGACCACGACGGCCACCTCACGCCCACTTCTAGAAAGAATCTGTGGACCCTTCTTTTCAGCGTCGTAAACCAGTTCGCTCAACTGCGCTTTTGCCTGTGCGATGCCCCAAGTAGCCATAGATGCCTCTCCGCCAAACATGGTCAGTTTAGACCATTCTGGTCATGATATCTAGAATCGCTGATACCGCATCGGCTTCTTGTTTGTTGTCATTCCCGAAGGGAATCTGCTTTGGTTTGCCTTCTTTGCTCTACGCAGATAAAGAAGCGCCTAGAATGAACCCGTGGACTCGCCCGCCCAACCCGAGCTCTCCCCCGCGCAGGTGCAGGCCTTTCGCCGCAAGCTGATGCATTGGTACCGCGAGTATGCGCGCGAGCTGCCCTGGCGCGGCATCGCGGACCCTTACCGCACCTGGGTTTCCGAGGTGATGCTGCAGCAGACCCGCGTCGCTGCCGTACTCGAGCACTATGAACGCTTCCTGCGTCTCTTCCCCACGATCGTTGCCCTCGCTCTCGCGCCGGAGGCCGACGTGCTCGCTGCCTGGTCCGGCCTGGGCTACTATCGACGGGCGCGCATGCTGCACAAGGCCGCGCAGTTCCTCATGAGCGAGCACGCCGGCGTTATTCCCAACAACGCTGCCGAGCTCCGTACCCTGCCGGGCATCGGCGAGTACACCTGCGCGGCCATCGCAAGCATCGCGTTCGGCGAAAGCATCGCCGTGGTCGACGGCAACGTCGAGCGTGTCCTGCTCCGCGTTACCGGCCGGCCGGAAGACGCGACTGCCGGCGGTCGCGCCTTTGTTCGCCGCCAGGCAGACGCTCTCATGCCGCGCAAGCGCTTCAACCCCGAGCAGCCGGAACCCGTCAACGCCGCCGGCGACCACAACCAGGCCATGATGGAGCTCGGCGCTACCATTTGCCTGCCGCGCGCGCCGCTCTGCCTGCAATGCCCGGTCTTCGACCTGTGCCGGACCCGCGGCGAACACAAGGCTCTGCCACGTGGCGTCCAGCGCAGCCGCCCTGCGGCCTTTCTACTCTCCACCCGCAAAATCGGAACCGCCACCGAGGTGCTGCTCGAGCGCCGTTCCGCGGAAGCCAGCCTGATGCCCGGCATGCTCGAGCTTCCGCCCCTGCCGATGGACGCCGTCGACGAGCGCGAGCCTATCCTGCGCGTACGCCACTCCATCACCAACACCAACTACTACGTTGAGGTCTACGCCATGCACATGGGCGACCGGACGCTGCGCGCCGCCGTGCCGGCCAGCGAGGCCGCGCTTGACTGGTTCCCGGTCGGCCGGCTGCGCGAGCTCCCCCTCACCGGGCTCGCCCGCAAGGTGCTCATGCGGGTGGACCTGATGGCCATCGCCGGGCCTGAAAATCCCGTGCGCCCGGCGGACGCCTGAACCTGCCCCGGCAGATGCCTGAACCTGCGTAGACCTCTGCGCATCTGAAGAGATGAAATAGTTGGCCCTTGCCCTAAGGGGAATGCGCTTCAGCGCGTACCAATCCGCTTTCAGTCCCACAACGAAATCGACGCTCAGCGTCACAAGGACCTACATGGAATACAGACAGCTTGGCCGCTCCGGACTCAAGGTGCCGGAGCTTTGCTTCGGTGCCGGCACTCTCGGCACCAGCGGCGAATTCTTCGAAGCCTGGGCAAAAACCACCGCAGAAGAAACCGATCGCATCATCGGCATCTGCATGGATGCCGGGCTCAACTTCTTCGATACGGCGGACATTTACTCTGCTGGCGGCAGCGAGACCGCGCTGGGCAAGGCGCTGGCAAAGTATCAGCGCAGCGACGTCCTCATCTCCACTAAAAGTACCTTCCGCTTCGGCCCCGGATCCAACAACGTCGGCTCCAGCCGCTATCACCTTCTCGAGCAGGTAGAAGGCTCACTCAAGCGTCTCGGCACAGACTATATCGACGTGTACCACCTGCATGCCTTCGACGCGCTGACGCCGGTTGAAGAGACCCTGAACACGCTCGACCAGATGATCCGCCAAGGCAAGATCCGCTACATCGCCTGCTCCAACTTTTCCGGCTGGCACCTGATGAAGTCGCTTTCCGTTTCGGAGCGTTACGGCTGGGCGCGCTACGTCGGCCACCAGGTGTACTACTCGCTGGTGGGCCGCGATTACGAGTACGAGCTGATGCCTCTTGCGCTCGACCAGGGTGTCGGTGCGCTGGTCTGGTCGCCGCTTGGCTGGGGTCGGCTGACGGGCAAAATCCGCCGCGAAACCGGCATTCCCGCGGGCAGCCGGCTCAACAATCAATCCGTCTCCGATGCCGGTCCGCAGGTTCCCGACGAGTACCTCTACGCTGTCGTCGATGCCCTCGATGCGGTCGCCAAAGAGACGGAAAAGACCATCCCGCAGGTTGCCCTCAACTGGCTTCTGCAGCGGCCGTCGGTGTCCACGCTCATCATCGGCGCGCGCAATGAAGAGCA
Source organism: uncultured Granulicella sp. (assembly GCA_964282835.1). Lineage (GTDB taxonomy): Bacteria > Acidobacteriota > Terriglobia > Terriglobales > Acidobacteriaceae > Edaphobacter. The sequence goes on along the minus strand of OZ196157.1, from coordinate 535,317 downwards.
GCTCAAGGCGAATCTTGGTGCCGTCGGCTGGAAGCTGACTGCGGAGCAGATGGCTAAATTGAATTCCGCGAGCGAGCTGCCCAAGGCCTATCCATACTGGCACCAGACGCAGTTTGGCGAGCGCAACCCAGGCCCCGTGTAATGTTGCGCGAAACTCGTTGGCGGCCAATGCGTTTAGGTAAGCAACGAGAGCGAATGCACCTTACTCTCACTAAGCAGCAAGTACCGGAAAGGGATCTATGAAACTTACACGTCTTATCGCTCCTGCCATCGCTATGACCATGCTTGCGAGTGTTGCGCCTATGTTCGCCGCGCCCGCGCCAGCCCCTGCTCCCGCCCCTTACTTCGGCCAGGGTCCCGGCTGGGATACGCCTCCGGGAGAATACAACCAGTACCGGCAACAGGGTTTCCACGACGGCATTGAAGGCGCCCGCCGCGACTTCCAGAATCACCGCCCCTTCACCCCGGAGAACCGCGACGAGTATCGTCACCCGCACGTTCCCCGCAATGTATATCAGGATTACCGCGAAGCCTTCCGCGAGGGCTACCACCGCGCCGTGCAGAACCTGAACTACCACTACTAAGTCGTCTCTGCAATAAACAGCAAGGCCCGGCACAACGCCGGGCCTTGCTGTTTATTGCCAATCCGAAGGAATCTGCGGTTGCCTTTTGCATTTGCCTGTCCTCACCCCATCATCAAATCCGCCAGAGCAAATGAGCTGATGGGGTCTTTACGCTTTTTCCTGCGCAGCGGCGCGAGCTCGGCGGCGTGGGCGAGCAGCAGGGCGCGGAAGGCGCCGACCAGCCCCGTGGGCTCCGGGCCTGCCGGGTAGGCAAGGGAAAACTGCCGCGCGAGCCGCAGTCCGCGGATGCGGGCGAGCTTTACGCTGCCCAGCGCAAGCTGATTGCGCACCGCCCAGCGAGAGACGAAAGTGACACCGAGGCCCGCCTCCACCCCGCTCAGCAGGCCTTCAGTCGAGTCCAGCTCCATGCTGACGATCAGGTCTTTGGTTTTGAGGCCGGCGCGGGCAAGGGCCTGTTCCACAACGCGGCGAGAGCCTGAGCCGAACTCGCGCACCAGCAAGGGCTGCTGCCGCAGGGCGTCCAGGTCGACTTCATGGTCTGCCCACTCGTGGCTCGAAGGCACCACCAGCACCATATGATCCTCAAGGAAGGGTTCGATATGCACATCCTGGCGTTGCTCCGGGCCTTCGATCAGGGCGAGGTCGACCCTGCGCGCCAGCAGCGCCTCCAGCATTTCGTCGGAGTTGCCGCTGCGCGCCGTAACGCGAACCCTGGGGTGGAGCTCGCGAAACCTGGCGATGAGATTCGGCAGTAGGTACTGCGCGATCGTCTGCGAAGCGCCGAGCGCAAGAGCGCCCGCCTGCTGGCCGCCGGCATCCGCTACCGCCCGCAAGGCCTCTTCGCTGAGAGCCTGGAGGCGGAGGGCAAAGGGCAGAAGCGCATTGCCGGCCGGCGTCAGCGCAATGCGTCCGCCGCCCCGGTCGAACAGGGGCACACCGAACTCTTCTTCGAGCGCCTTGATCTGCTGCGTCACCGCAGGCTGCGTAAGCAGCAGTTCCGCGGCCGCCCGGCTGAAGTTCAGGTGGTGCGCCACAGCACGAAAAACACGGAGACGAAAATTCTCAAGCATGGGCGTTCGGGGTGCGAATCCTTCGGTTTGGGCGGCAACACAGGCCCGATTCCCGTCTCTTTCCTGGTTCGCAGCCCAGTCAACCTGCAAACAAGGTGACTTCCCGGCAAGAACGCTCGAATTCCTGCATCATAAGGGGAGTGAGCATGATTGTAAAAGTTCCGCTCAAGGAGAGATTGAATGAAAAACTTTGCCACCGCTGCCATCGTCGCGTTGAGCCTGACCGGGATTGCCGCCGCTCAAGGTACTGACGCCAAACTGACTGCTCGTCTCGAGTCCGCCCATAACGTCCTGCATCAGTTGATGAACACCCCGGACAAGGGCGTTCCGCTCGATCTAGCCGCCAAAGCCCAGTGCGTTGCGGTGATCCCCAGCTTCAAGAAGGCCGCGTTTGTGTTCGGCGGTGAGTACGGCCAGGGTGTCGCGAGCTGCCGCACCGGCCACGGCTGGAGCGCACCCGTATTCATCCAGTTGGAAGGCGCGAGCTTCGGTTTCCAGATCGGCGGCCAGTCCTCGGACATCGTCCTGATCGGCGTCAACCACAAGAGCCTGGACGACCTGTTGAAGGATAAGGTCAAGCTGGGCGGAGACATCGCAGTCGCCGCCGGTCCGGTCGGCCGCAACTCGCAGATTGCCACCACGGAACTAGCCAATGCCGAGTTCATCACCTACTCGCGCAGCAAGGGCCTATTCGCCGGCATCGACCTGAACGGCGACGACGTGCACCAGAACAGCAAGGACACGAACGCCTTTTACGGCTCGGACGTAGGTTACGCGAAAATCCTGAACGGTGGCGTACCCACCCCGGCTGCGGCGCAGCACTTCGTCAAGACCGTCAACGAGCTTTTCCGCCAGGGCAAGGCGCAGCAGTAAGTTCCACGTGGCACAGAGAACGGCCCTCTATCCTGAGGGCCGTTGCTTTTGCCCGGTCTATCTCTTGCTCGGTCTAGCCCTTATCCTTTCCGCGCTTGCTTGCAGCCGCGGCCTTGGCGTCGCCCTTCTTTTCGCCCGCCGTCTGGCTCTTTTTCGGCTTGCAGCTGCCCTTTTCGCCCGCGGCCTTGCCCGGAGTCGGCTCAAAGCCCGGCCAGCATGTCTGCTCGCTTGAGGGCTTTTTTGCCGGAGCCTTTTTTGCCGCACTCTTCTTTGCCGCCGACTTCTTCGCCGGAGCCTTCTTTGCTGCACTTTTTTTCGCGGTAGCCATGTGCGCTTAGAAGCGCGGCTTACGCAAAGCGTTACACGCGGTTGGAAGATTTCAGCGCAGCTTCAAACGGATAGGGCCCTTTGCAGTGTCCCCATCGACTACCCGGCCGCCCTGGGTGATGACGATGCGCCCTGCCGCCACCAGCCGTCGCGCCGCTGCCCGCGCAGGTTCCATCAGGCCCTCCCAGTCGCGCCGGGCGTCTTTGCCGCCGACAGCCTTGGCTGCCTCGGAGGGGCAAATCGTCTTATCCCGTCCGCGCTCGGCCAGCAGCGTCAGGATAGCCGCTTCGAGCGCCGCGTCCGCCGCGCCCGGCTTGTGCCCGCGGCAGGCATCCGAGCAGTATTTCACCACGTCCCAGTCCTTTTCCCACTTCCTGCGCCACTCGAAGCTGCGCCCGCAGGTCTGGCAGTTCTTCGTCTTCTTTGGCGTTTCCGATTCGCGCTTGTGCACCTTGTCCGGCATGCGCTCGTTATACTCGAAAACGTCACTTGAAAACGACCATGCCAATCTTTGCTCCCGTTGATGACCAACTCGCGCTGCTGACCAAGGGCGCCGCCGAAATCCTTCCGCTTGAAGACCTGCGCACGCGCCTTGAGGAATCCCGCAGGACCGACACGCCCCTGCGCATCAAGGCCGGCTTCGACCCCACTGCGCCCGACCTGCACCTGGGCCACACGGTGCTGATGCGCAAGCTACGCCACTTCCAGCAGCTCGGCCACACGGTCATCTTCCTCATCGGTGACAGCACTGCTCTGATCGGCGATCCGACCGGTAAATCCGCCACCCGCAAGCAGCTTACCCAGGCCGAAATCGACGCCAACGCCGAAACCTACAAGCACCAGGTCTTCAAGATTCTCGACCGCGAGAAGACTGAAGTCCGCTATAACTCCGAGTGGCTCGCCGGGCTGGGCTTTGCCGACATGATCCGTCTGGCGGCCAAAGTCACGGTGTCGCAGATGCTCGAACGCGAAGACTTCCATGCCCGCTTTCAGGCGGAGGAACCCATTTCGCTGCACGAGCTGCTTTACCCCATCGCCCAGGGGTACGATTCGGTCGCACTGCGCTGCGATGTGGAGCTCGGCGGCACCGACCAGAAATTCAACCTGCTGATGGGCCGCAAGCTGCAGCGCGACGCCGGCCAGATGCCGCAGATCGTGCTGATGACGCCCATCATCGAAGGCACCGACGGGGTGCAGAAAATGTCGAAATCGCTAGGCAATGCTATCGGCGTGCTCGATTCGGCGTTCGACATGTTCACGAAATTGATGACGATTCCGGACGCCATGATCCCGCGCTACTATGAGCTCCTCACCGATGTCCTGCCTGGTGAGATTGCCTCCGTGCAGGCCCGCGTCGACGACGGCAGCCTGCACCCCATGCAGGCCAAGCGCGACCTCTCCCGCACCATTACGGCCGACTTCCACACGCACGAAGAAGCCGCGCACGCCGAGCAGAACTGGAGCAGGCAATTTCAGCAGGGCGGGGTCTCAGACGACCTCGAGGAAATCGGGATCGCGCAGACCGAAATAGCCGGGCCCGAGGCGCACAACGCGCAGGACGGCATCCCGGGCTTTACCCTGCGCGTGCCCGCGCTGCTGGTCCACCTCGGTCTTTGCCCGTCCAACTCCGAAGCTACGCGCAAGCTGAGGGAAGGCGCCGTCCACATTGAAGGCGAGGTCCAGAAGGATCCCGTCTACACCCTGGCCGGCTTGCCCGCGACCCTGACGGTGCGGCTGGGCAAGAAAGCCAGACGCGCGCTGCTTACCTGAGCTTGCGGCTCGCATCCAACCCGGTCATGAAGAGGTTTCTTGTTGCGGCTGCCCTGGCCTTTGCGGTCCAGTCCATGTGCGCCCAGCAAGCGGAAGCCAGATCTCTCATCGCCACTGTCTGCCAGGCCGAGCTGCAGGCGGATCGCGACGATCACACCCCCTTGCAATACCGCGACCACGACGTTACCCCCGACCACGACACCCTCGTCTACACCGTCGAAACCCCGCACGGCGACCTCAGCCGCAAGCTGGAAGACCACGGCCGCGCGCTGGATCGGCAGCAACAGGCTGCCGAATTCGCTCGCCTGCAACAAGTTGTCACCCACCCTGAAACCCTCCAGAAGAAGATGGAGGATGAAACCCACGATGATGACCAGGCCGCGCAGATGCTCGCGCTGCTGCCCCATGCGTTCCTCTGGTCTGTGGCAGGGGAGCAGGGCGAACTGGTCACGTTGGACTTCAGGCCCGACCCACATTACGACCCGCATTCGATGGAAGACCGCGTCTTTGCCGCCATGGCCGGCCAGGTGGTCGTCGATCGTCGCGAGCGTCGCATCTACAGCATGCGCGGCATCCTGACCGCAGATGTCAAATTCGGCTACGGAATACTGGGCCGACTGAGGAAAGGAGGCACGTTCGAGGTGCAACGTCGCCAGGTCGCCCCGGGCCACTGGCAGATGACCGCTTCGCACGTCCACCTTGTCGGCAAGGCGCTTTTCTTCAAGACCATCGGCTCGGACGAAGACGAGCAGCGCGACGAGTTCAGGCTTTCGCCCGCGCGTAGCCTGCAGCAGGCGTACGATCTGCTGCCCAACCCATAAGCACCCTTGTTGCCATTCCCGCAGGCAATTTGCTGTTGCCCTTGCCTGTTCTCCAACCCCCAGCAAATCCCCAAGCCGTTACCATGGCAGCATGGCTGAAAACCAGGCACCCGCCACCCCCCGGTTCGACACCGTAGACGTTCTGCGCGGAGTGTCCATCCTTGCCGTCATCCTGCTGCACACCTGGCTTCGCTTTTACCTCAACGGCTTCAAGGTGAATCACGAGGTTCCACGCTGGGTCTATCACCTTGCCTTCCTGAATGGCGGCAATGGCGTGACCGTCTTCTTCGCCATTTCCGGCTTCCTGATCACCTACACCAGCCTGCGGCGCTTCGGCTCACTGCCCGCCGTCAAGCCGCGTGTCTTCTATCGCATCCGCTTCGCCCGCATCTTCCCGCTGCTCGCTCTCATCGTGGCGATCCTCAGCGTCCTCGCGCTCGCGCACACGAATGGCTTTGCCTTCGAGCGTAAGAACGCCCCACTCTGGCGCGCTATGCTCTCCGCCTTCACGTTCCATCTCAACTGGCTCGAAGCCAAGTACGGCTACCTGCCTGCCTGCTGGGATGTCATGTGGTCCCTCTCGGTTGAAGAGGCGTTCTACGCCATCTTTCCGCTGGCCTGCCTGCTGCTGTTTCGCTTGCGGCGCGCCGGCACCGCCCTGGCGGTGACGCTCCTGCTCGCATTCGTTGCGGCCGGACCCTTCGCCCGCACGATCTGGAACGCGACCGACATCGAGAAGGAAAAATCCTACCTGGCCGGCATAGCTTCTATCGCTCTCGGCTGCCTCACCGCTCTGGTGCTCAACCGCCTGCGGGACCGGAGACTCCCAGCCGCCGCGCTGCTCGGGCTGCAGGTCTTCGGAGCCGCCCTTATCCTGCTCTTCTTCGATTATCCACGCTGGCTCTGGATCAAACCGGCGCTCAAATTCCTCGGTGCTTCCGGTACAGACGACACCCTGCTTGCACTCGGCGCCTGTATCGTCATGTTCGGTTCCGTGCTGCGTGGCCGCCCGGGCACCCGTTTTACCGCGCCCCTGCGCTGGATGGGCCGTCATTCCTACGAGCTCTACCTCACGCACGAGTTCGTCGTCATCTGTATGGTCAATCGCTATCTCAAGCTGCAGGTGACCCACAATCCCGGCCCATTGCTCGCCTGGACGGTGGCTATCGTGCTGCTTTGCCTGCCCTTCGCCTGGCTGACCGCCCGCTTCTTCTCTGAGCCGCTGAACCGGGCGCTTCGCGGCGCCCGTCCAGCCTTGCTAAACTCTAAGCAGACTGAGGTGACGCCATGACCACCGTCAATATCGAAGAAGCGAGGTCCGATCTCAAGAAGCTCCTTGAGGACTCGGCCCATGGAGAGCCTTTCCTGGTTTCTCGCGAAGGCAGCCCATGGTTAAAGTGCGCGTCGAACTCCAGCCTACGGACGATGCTGACATCGATACCAGCAAGCGCTTCGGCTTTCTGCGGGGCCAGGGTACCGTCCCGGACGACTTCAACACCATGTATACGGAAGAAATCGCAGATATGTTCGACTCCGGAAGCGCCTCCAATTAGATGGATCAGCTCCTTGATACTCACCTTCTCCTCTGGTCGGCTTTGGAGCCCGAGAAGCTTTCTGCGGCTGCACGAACGATCCTTGAAAACCCAGCGACCGTCTTTTCTTTAGCTTGGCGAGCCTTTGGGAGGTCGCGATCAATTTTGGCCTGGGCCGCAAAGATTTCACAACGCATCCCCTTACCTTGCGAGACGGGCTACTCACAGCGGGCTTTATGGAGCTGTCGATTGCAAGCAAACACACTGCTGGCATTGTTTCTTCACCGCGCCTTCACCGCGACCCTTTCGACCGCATCCTCATCGCTCAAGCCATGCAAAAGAACATGCAGCTTCTAGCTTCCGATGCACTCATCCTGCAATATCCTGGTCCCATACTCGAAGTCTGACATGCCCAAGCCTTCTTCTCCCTACCCCCAATCCGACCGCGAGCTGATCCGCATGATCGAGCGGAGCCCCGCGCACCGCGCCGGCTACAAGCAGCTTATCCGCGAGCTTGGCCTGGGCGGCGGCCGCGAGCGACGGCTCCTGCTCGAGCAGCTCGCCCGCATCACCGCGCGCGGCGAGCTCATCAAGCTTGAAAGCGGACAGTGGTCGTTACCGCACAGCACGCCAGAAAAGACCGCCCGCCTCAAGCCTTCCGATCCCCACACGTACCTGCCCGCAGAACGCAAAATTACCCGCGACAACCTCGTCGCCGGCAAGCTCGACCTGCACCGCGACGGCTTCGGCTTCGTCCGCCCCAACGGCTCGACCAGCCGTGAAGACGATCTCTTCATCCCCCCCAACGAGCTCTACGGTGCTATGCAGGGCGATGAAGTGCTGGTCGAAGAAGCGCCCCCGGGCCGGGACGGGAGACGCTCCGGCCGAGTCGCCCGCATCCTTACCCGCCGCAATCCCACCGTCGTCGGCATCTTCCACTACGCCCGGGCACGCCGCTTCGACGAAGGCCCTTACAGCACGGCGAAGTACAACTTCGTCACGCCGCTCGACGAGCGCATGACCCAGCCGATCCTGATACCCGACGGTCCCGACGGCCAGGTGATCCTGCCCCGGCAGCAGACCGAAAACCGCACCATCGGCGACGAAGCGCGCCGAGCTGAAGTCACGCTCCATCACGAAGCGACCCATCCCCTCGAAGGCCTCGCCGTCGACGTAGAGATCACCGACTTCCCCACCCTTACCCGGCCCGCCCAGGGCCGCCTGCTCGAAATCCTCGGCCACCCCGACGACTTCGGCGTCGACGTCGAAATCGTGATCCGCAAGCACCACCTGCCCTACCAGTTTCCCGCCAACGTTCTTGCCGAGGCCGAAGACTCGGCCGCTCGCAGTGTCGACACTCTTGCTCCTGAAGAGCTGACTCTGCGCCACGACTTCCGCGGCCTGCCTATCGTCACCATCGACGGCGAAACCGCGCGCGACTTCGACGACGCCGTTCTCGTCCAGCGCCTGCCCTCCGGCAACTGGCAGCTCCAGGTGCACATTGCCGATGTGAGCCATTACGTGCAGCCCGCCACCGACCTCGACCTGGAAGCGCGCCTGCGCGGCACCTCCGTCTACTTCCCCGACCGCGCCGTCCCCATGCTACCCCCGGCGCTCAGCTCTGGCATGTGCTCGCTCCGGCCGGATGAAGACCGCCTTGTCCTCTCCTGCATCGCCGAAATCGATCAGGCCGGCGAGGTCGCCGAGTTCGAGGTGATGGAAGGCATTGTCCGCTCGGTCAAACGCTTTACCTATACGACGGTCCAGCAAATCATAGACGGCGACCCGGAAGCGCGCGCCGCCGAAATCGACGTGGTCCCCGCGGTCGAGCAGATGCACGGGCTCGCGCTTCTGCTCAACCGCAAGCGCCATCGCCGCGGCTCCATCGATTTCGACCTGCCCGAGCCGGTCATCCAGTTCGACCCCCAGGGCAACATGGCCGCCATCACCCGCTCCGAGCGCGGCTGGTCGCACCGCCTCATCGAAGAATTTATGCTCACGGCCAACGAGTGCGTCGCGCATTGGCTTGAAGCACAAGGTGATTCCCTCTACCGCATCCACGAGCTGCCCGACCCTAAGCGTATCCTGGATTTCGAAGAAACTGCGAGCACCTACGGCCAGACCCTCGGTTTCTCCAGCCTGCCCGTCAAGAAGTTCACCATGAAGTCCGACGTCCGCTCCAACCGAGCCAATGCCGACCGTGCCCGAGATCGGGGTCAAGCCGGCCGCACTCGCCAGGCCCAGTCTCACGACGTGCCCGAGTCCATCCCCGTGACGCCGCAGATGTACCAGCGCCTGACGGCCAAAATCGCCGGCACTCCAGAAGAGCGCATCCTCAGCTTCCTGATGCTGCGCTCGCTCAAGCAGGCCCGCTACAGCGAAAAGAACGAAGGCCACTTCGCCCTCGCCAGCCCCAGCTACACCCACTTCACCAGCCCCATCCGCCGCTATCCCGACCTCATCGTGCACCGCCTGATGCGCGGGGCCCTGCGCGCCGGAGCGGTCGCCACGGGCGGCCCCATCCTCTCCACCGACCCCCAACCCTGGAGCTCCAAGCCCGGTAAGAGATCGGGTGCCTCATCCATTCCAGCCTCATCGGAATGGGTGGGTTCCACGCAAACCTTCCACCTCCCCGTCGAAGAACTGGCTTCCATCGCCCTCGAGTCCTCGCAAGCCGAGCGCCGCGCCGATGATGCCGAGCGCGAGCTTATGGAGTGGAAAAAGATCAAGTTCATGCAGGATCGCATCGGCCAGGAGTTCGACGCCACCATTCTCTCCTGCACCAAGTACGGCTTCTTCGTCGAGCTCGACGAGCTTTTCATCGAAGGCCTCGTCCCGATCCATTCGCTCGCGCAATCGCTCTCCTTTTGCGACCATGAAGACTTCCGTTTCCGCGACACCGATCGTACGATCGTGGGCCAGTCCAGCGGCCGCGTGTTCCGGCTAGGCCAGCGCGTTCACGTGCTGCTCGACCGCATCGACCGTCCTGCCCGCCGCCTGCAGTTTGCCCTCATCCCCTCCGCCGAGCCGCAAGCCGAGGCCCCCCGCAGCCTGCGCAAGCCACAGGCCAGGGCACCCGAGCACTCCAGCCCAACCCGCACCGGAAAAGCCAGACCCAAAACGAAAGCCAAAGCCCGCCTCCGCGACAAGAAGACCAAGGGCAAGCGTCACTGATAGCGTCCTGTAAAATGGCAGTGTGCTCTGTGCTTCTACATCGCTTGCAAGCCTCGTTCTGCCAATAAGCAGCCAAAGGAGAGCTACATGCAATTGATCGACAAGGCTGCGCGTGAGAACGGCCAGGAGGAAGGACGCGGAGCAGGATCTTCTAATTCCTACCCCATGCACTTTGCAGCCATTTGGGCTCTTCGAATGAACTGCGGGCACTCGAAACCCTTACCATAGGTTTACAGAATAAGAACTGATCGCAAGGAGTAACAATGCCGCACATGGTCTTTTGCACCAAATACAAAGCTGAAATGGAAGGTCTCGACGAGACTCCGTTTGACTCCGATTTCGGCCAGAAAATCTACAAGAACGTCAGCAAGAAAGCCTGGGGCGAATGGGTGGAACGGCAGAAGATGCTGCTCAACGAATACCGTCTGCAGCCCTGGACCAAAGAAGCCCAGGAGTTCCTGGTCGAGCAGATGAACGGCTTCTTTTTCGGCGAAGGCGAGGGCGGCGCGCTCCCAAAGGAGTTCGTAGCGCCCACGCACTAACCCCTTGATGTACACTGGAAACACCCTGTCGCGGCGCATGCTCGCCTTCTCGCGCCGCAGACGCAGCAACAGTCGGGACGTGGCTCAGCCTGGTAGAGCGCACCCTTGGGGTGGGTGAGGTCGCTAGTTCGAATCTAGTCGTCCCGACCAATTCTTCTAATAACCTACAGCCATCGAGTGCTGATCTGGGTCCAACTCTTGGTCCATAAAGGTCCAAAGCGGAATCGCAGCATCAACATCGTTTTCGCAGCACCCTTGTCATCGCTGAGCGGCTCATCCTCTCTTTAGCAAGAGGGTCACGTAAAGTTCATCCCTCCTATACAGGTACGCTCGAGAGACCGGAGTCTTGTAGCGGTTCGCGGGTGCGACCTTCATGGCATTGAGCCAGGTCTCTACCGCGACTGGCTCAAGTTGCGTTGAAGTTCCGTATGTCGCTAGCCGAAGTCCTGCGAGTTTGTCGGGATTGGAAGAAGCATTCGAAGGTCATCGCAGAAGATATAGAGGAGCCCACCCTGGTTGCTGGGGATTGCGGGCATGATGGCCGGCCGGCGCGGCCAAACTGAGGAGACTTGCAGGGAAAGCAGCCGGCCCGCCAATCCCACTCTAGGTCCCGAGCATTACGAGCCTGGTCGCTGAGATGACGGCTTCGCTGCGGTCCATCCTTGACGAAGTGGATGCCGAGAAGTGGTGGAGGCTGGAATTCTGACTTCAAAAGAGCTGCAACGGAGCCTCAAGTCGAGGTCGGATTTTGGATGGATTTCCAGACCCTCTCGCTGCAACCAACGGCTACCCTCTCGACGTGCTTCGGAGAGCTTACGAGCCGCTTCTTATCCACTTGCGCATGGACGTTCGAGGCGCGCGCTCTTCGAAGCCAACTCTTTCTCAGAGACCAAATTTACGGAAAAGTGTAAAGCCCGGGATCCTTCCCGCACCCTGCGGCCAAGGGCCAGAAAGTGGTCGTTTGTTCCCCTTCCTCCGTTCAAACCGAAGGCCCAAGCAGATCCTCCTGGAGCGCAGCGAGCTTACCGACAAGCTCCCCGGTCAGTACGTCGAGGTCTACGACTTCGCCGATCGCCCGCTCGAGGTGCGCTGGAAAGGATACTCGCTTCTCTATCGCGTTTTCTCCAAAGACCAACGTGTGAGTTACACCGCGACTGTCGAGAACAAGCGGCTGGGCCATGCACTCACGATCGTCAAGGCTCACCAGGAGACCAAGCGTCTGCCCACCGTAAGGACCAACAGCGACAAGGGTGGATACAAGAAGCGAGGCCGGCAGCTCTACGGCCCGGACTACGTGGCCAAAGCGGAAGCAAACTCGCCTGTAAGCGCAAAGCACTAACGTCGTAGTTCTGCAAAGCCAAAGTATCGCGCCGGATGATCCTTGGAACAAGAGATTGTGAGGCAAAGACTGGGCTGATTGCAGATAAGCAAGCAAGAGCTACGGCGGGTTGAGGTTCTAGCCGAGAGATAGCGGATTCTCGATCAGGTCTTGACATGGGGCAGTATCCGTAGTTAAGTATAGAAATGCACTACAACCTACTCCATCTTTGTTGTCGCTGTTGCCGCTAATGCGCTAGTCGCAAACCAGCGGTCCGTGACCATTTGGACAGGACCTCGCCTGACATTTTAGCCAAACCACCGTAATGCGCTGTCATCCTCGGCTGCGTTCTCGTATGTGGCCGTTTTCATGTGATTACGCGTTTGCTGACCGGTTTACGTGCAAGAAGCAATCCTATTCAGTTGATCACTCCTAGAGGTTTTATGAAGACATTGCTGCTGTCGCTGCTCTTGTTGACTCAGGTCGCCCTGGCCGCTCCACCTCGCCGCGTCACGTCACCGGAGGAGTTCTTCGGCTTTACCCTGGGCGCGGATCGCAAGTTGGCCGACTGGAAGGAACTGGTGGGCTACTACCAGAAGCTCGCAGCAGAGTCCGACAGGGTTCGTTATGAGGAACTGGGCCGCACGATGGAAGATCGTCCCTTTGTGATGCTGACCGTCTCCGCGCCCGAAAACCTGGCAAACCTGGCTGAGTACAAGAGCATCGCGGCCAAATTGTCCGACCCGCGCACAACCTCGCCGGACGAAGCGAAGTCGCTGATTGCACGAGGCAGGACGATCATGATTGTCACCTTCAACATCCACTCGACCGAGATCGCCAGTTCGCAAACGGCGGCGGCGTTTGCCTACCGCATGGCGACGTCGAACGATCCAGAGATCGTCAACACGCTCAAGAATGTCATCCTGCTGCTGATTCCATCTCAGAATCCCGACGGCGAGCAACTGGTGGTTGACTGGTACAAGAAGACGCTGGGAACGCCGTCTGAAGGCTCAACCCCGCCTGTGCTCTATGCAAAGTATGTTGGCCATGACGACAACCGCGACTGGGTGGGTCTAACGCAACTTGAAACCCAGCACACCGCCAAGGTGATCAACGAGTGGCACCCGCAGATCCTCTACGATCTGCACCAGCAGGGTGCAGATGCGCCCCGCCTGTTCCTGCCACCGTGGGTTGATCCTATCGACCCAAATGTAGACCCGCTGCTGGTGTACTCCATGAACGCGTTGGGCATGCGCACCGCGCATGATGTAGCTTCGACGGGCAAGACCGGTGTGCTGGTACATGGCGTATACGATTTCTGGTCGCCACTGCGCGACTACATCTCGCTACACAATGGCTTGCGCATCTTGACGGAGTCGGCGAGCGCAAATCTGGCTTCGCCCATCGAGGTGCCTTTCAGCAAGCTCGGCACAGGGATCGGCTACGACGCCAAGGTGGCGGCGTGGAACTATCCAAGCCCGTGGATGGGCGGCACCTGGCACATGGGCGATATTGTCGCGTATCAGATGGATGCGTTGGCGTCGCTGAGCCGCAGCGCTGCGATAGACCGGGTCCAGTTTCTGTCCGATTTTTATGCGATCAGTGACCATGCCGTGCACCCGGCCTCCGGGCCCTATGCCTACGTAATCTCGCAGACGCAGACCGATCCGGCGATGACCTATCGCCTCGTCAAGACGCTGCATGATGCGGGCGTCGAAATCCAGCAGAGCACCGCGGCCTTTACCGCAGGCGGTAAAAGCTACCCTGCAGGCAGTTATGTCGTGGCTCTCAACCAGCCGTATCGCAACTTTGCCAAGACCGTGCTGGAACGGCAAAAATACCCTGACTTGCGTGAGTATCCCGGTGGCCCGCCACAGCGCCCCTATGACGTGACCGGGACCACGCTGCCCCTCTTCTTCGGTGTCGAAGCCGTCGCCGTAGACGAGCGCTTTACTGTGCAGGCACGGCCGCTTGCTACTATTCCATCGCTTGCTCCCGGCAGCGTTGCCGACGCAGGCGCATCCGGCTACGTTCTTGAGGACACAACCAACAACAGCCTGTATGCCCTCTTTGCTCTGTTGAAAGACGGCGTCAAGGCATATCGTTTGACGGGTGACGCCTACCCCAAGGGTACGATCTACCTGCCACCGCAGCCTGAGCTGCAGCTCAAATCGAAAGCTGTGGCCAAGAAGTTCGCCGTAAGCTTCGCGCCCGCCAGGAAGGATCTCGGGGGCACTGCTCTGGCGGTGAAAGCGCCACGCGTGGGTTTGTACAAGAGCTGGGTGGCCTCGCTCGATGAAGGCTGGACGCGCTTCATCCTCGACACGAACGGCGTGCCGTATCAGACAGTGGTCGACGCAGACCTCCGAAAGGGCGACCTGAACAGCCGCTTCGATGCGATCATCCTCCCCGACAACGCTCCCAACGCCATCCTAACGGGCAGCTTTGGTGAGGGCCGCGGGGGCGGCGCGAATCGCCTGACGTACCCACCCGTGCCGGCCGAGTACCGCGGCGGCCTGGGTCCGCAGGGCACAGCCGCGCTGAAGGCGTTCGTAGAGAACGGCGGCACGGTCATCACCAACAATCATGCCGCAGGGGTGTACGCGCGCAAGGACAATCCGAACCTGATGAACGCTCTTGAAGGCGTTGCGTCCAAGGAGTTTTACTGTCCTGGTTCGATCCTCGAGGTGGCGGTCGACACCTCGAATCCGATCGGCTTCGGCTCCACGCCGACCGTGCCCATTTTCTTCGAGACCGGCCCCGCGTTCAAGGTCGCGGGTGACGCCAGGTCCGTCGCGCACTATAGCAGCGACAAGCCACTGCTGAGCGGCTGGATCCTGGGTGGGAAGTACCTGGACGGCACGTCGGCCATCGCGGAGACGCCGGTCGGCAAGGGCCGCATCATCGCCTTCGGGTTTATCCCCATCTACCGCGGGCTCAGCGAGGTCACCTACAAGTTCCTGCTCAACAGCATGCTCTATGCCGGCTCTACCTCAACGACGCTGCCCGTCTCCACAGCCGACATAGCTCGGACGACGCCCACCAAGGAGGCTGAATGAAGAGGAAGCCCCTTACAACTTTCGCGGCACTGTTGATTGCCACTTCGACTTCGCGCATGCTGCATGCGCAAGGCGTGCTGGCTGAGGTGCACGGCACCGTCACAGATTCCGCTGGCCTTCCCCTGCCGGGCGCGACCATCATGGTGGTCGACATGGCCAAGGGTTGGACGCGCGTCCTCCACAGCAATGATCACGGCGAGTACGAACTACCGCAATTAGAGCCGGACACCATCTCCATCACCGTGGAGGCCCCAAGCTTCAAGCGTGCCCTGCGCAACGGAATCGTGCTCCAGACCGGCCAGCAGGCGCAGGTGGATTTCAAGCTGGAGACTGGTGCCATCGACCAGACGGTCACGGTTACGGCGGACGCCTCGCAGGTGCAGGCCGACAACGGCGCACTCGGCACGGTGATCGAAGAACGCAAGATCAAGGAACTACCGCTGAATGGCCGTAACTTCATCCAACTCGCGCAACTGGTGCCCAACGCCTTTCCACCCATAGCGAACTCCGCGCTTTCCTTTCGCGGCGGTTTCAACGTCGCCGGGCAGCCGGAGGTCGACAACAATTACATCCTGGATGGGATCGACAACTCCGACGAGGCCACACTGCAGCCCACCGTGTCGCCGTCTATTGATGGGCTACAGGAGTTCAAGCTACTCACGGGCGTCTACCCGGCGGAATATGGCCGCTACTCCGGCGGGGAGATCCTGATCACGACTAAGTCCGGCGGCAACGCCATACATGGCACGGCGTATGAGTTCTATCGCACCAGCGCGCTTGACGCGAGGAATTACTTTAGTCCCGGCGCGCTACCGACCTTCAACCGCAATCAGTACGGCGTCTCCTTCGGCGGGCCGATCAAGCACGATCGTATCTTCGCCTTTGGCACCTATGAAGGTTTGCGCCTGTCACAACAGATCAGCGCGGTCGCTACGGTACCCACGGCACAGGACCGGACCGGCAACTTGTCCGACTTGGTCACCTCGGCGGGTAGGCCGGTGGTCGTCCTCAATCCCGCGACAGGCAAGGCTTTCCCCGGCAATCAACTTCCCGCGCTCAGTCCCCAGAGCGCCGCGCTGTTGGCGTACTATCCGCTTCCCAACCTGCCGGGCACGTCCAGCAACTATCTCTTCAGCGAAACCCGCACCCAGCGCCAGGACCAGTACTCCGTTCGCATCGACGCTAACCTGACACAGTCCAATACCTTCTACGCCAGCTACCAGAATCAGCACCTGAATGCCTTCGAACCATCCAACTCGCTCTGCGGCAGCTCCGTGCTGCCCGGTTTCGGCTGCACGACGCCGGAGCTGGATCAAGCGCTCTCCATGCATGACACGCAGATTCTTACGCCTGCGCTCGTGAACGAGGTCAGGATTGGCTTCAACCGTATTCGTACCAATCGCTCTCTCCAGGACGCGGCCGATGGTGATGTCCTCGACGCCATCGGAGTGCCCACGAACACACCCACGGGGGTCGGCCTGCAGAGCGGAGCCAACGAAGGGGTGCCATCAGTGACCATCTCCGGCTACTCCACGCTGGGCGGCGCCACGAACCTGCCGCAAAACCGCCGCGACAACACTTTCAACTACATCGACGTCCTGTCGTACAGCAAGGGAGCCCACAACTTTCGCGTCGGCGCAGACGTTAAGCACTTTATCTACAACCTGAGCTACTATCAGAATGGCCGCGGCGTCTTCGCGTTCAACGGTCAGTACACCGGCAATGCCCTGGCAGACTTTCTGCTGGGAGACCTGCTTTCCACGTCCCGCGCGCCCGGCTATCCTGGGGTCCACAGCTTCACCACAACATCAGACTTCTTCGCGCAGGATGAGTGGCATGCCACCCCACATCTAACCTTCAGCTACGGTTTGCGCTACGAGCTCGATTTCCCGGAAGGCGAACGGCAGCAGCGCATCTCTACCTTTGATCCGGCGACAGGCCTGGTTCCCACGGCAGATGGCCAGCTCTACACCGTGCAGAACGGCGCATTGGTAGACCTGGGTCCATCGAGCGGCCCGGGCAGCGTACACGGTACGGTGTGGCGGCTGGATAAAGCAAACTTCGCGCCGCGCCTTGGCATCGCCTACCAACCCTTCGGTGACCAGAAGACCATTCTCCGCGCCGGTTACGGCATTTTCTACGATCAGGTGGTCGCCGGCAACGGCATTTCGCAATTGTGGCGCGGTATTCCCTACCGCGTTCGACAAACCTTTACAAACACCAACAGCGCCACCTACCCGAAACCTGCCCTGATTGCCACTTGGACCAATCCGTTCCCGTCTGGACTTACTGCCGCCGGAGGTTTTACGCCTAACGGCATCAATTCCGACTACCGCACCGCGAACTACCAGCAGTGGAGTCTGAGTGTGGACCGCGAGCTGCAAAAAGATCTTTCACTGGAAGTCAGCTATCTTGGCTCCAAGGGCACCCACCTGCAGGAGAGCTACAACATCAACCAGCCCACCCCCGGCGCTGGAGCCATTCAGGCGCGACGGCCCTATTCCCAGTGGGGCTCCGTCACCTGGGTCGATTCCAGTGGATGCTCTAACTTCAACTCGCTCGCCGCGCAGCTGCAGCGCCGCTATTCGGGTGGACTGACGCTCCTGATCGCCTACACCTACTCGCATTCGCTGGACGACGCACCCTACAGCGGTTCGCTGCAGAACACGCAGAACCTTTCTGCCGGGTATGCCTCGTCGGATTTTGATACCCGCCATCGTTTCGTGTCGAGCTTCACGTATGAGCTGCCGTTCGGCCGTGCTAAGAGATTCGGCAGCACTTACAATCGCGTGGTGGAAACAGCCATTTCCGGCTGGCAGGCCAATGGCATCTTCTCTGCCCAGACGGGCACTCCGTTCACCGTGACAACGACGAAGGATATTTCGAACACCGGTGCGGCCAATTATGCGCAGCTCGTGCCGGGCGTAAACCCGAACGTAGGCTCTCCCACCCCTGCACACTGGTTTAACACTGCCGCATTTGCTGACACGCTGCTGCCCGCCGGCAGCTACGCGTACGGGACGGCCAGTCGTAACAGCCTGCGCGCCGACGGTCCAGTGAACTTCGATCTGGGTATCTATCGCCGCATTGCTTTTGTTCGAGAGACGCAGTTCGAAGTGCGCGCCGAGATCTTTAACCTATTGAATCACCCAACATTTTCCTCACCGACGGCAAACGTTGAGTCCGGCAGTTTCGGCACGGTTACCAGCACGGTCGGCAACCCGCGCCAAACTCAATTCGCCCTCAAGTACCTCTTCTAATCAGGGCTTTGGACTTATTGCGTGGATGGTACGATTTACGACAAATTGAGTATTGGTACCGAGAACGCCGTTCTCGCCCTCATTGTTCTAGTCTAGCTTTCACTATGACCTGTAGCGTAATAGCTAACGGATTCTTGTGCAACGCGATTCGGCCCTCTCGCGCTACGTGGTGTTGGCTATACCCTATCCCTACTGCATTGCTGACTCGTATTTATCCGAACCAGGCGCCGGTGGGTTGAAAGAGGCGGTTTTCGGTGGTCTCCTCGTAAGGAAGGTGATCGGGACGACAGAGCAGCTCCATCAGACCGCCCCAGGGCGTCTTGAAGTACCAGATCTGTTCTCCCTTTTTCACGTCACCTGCGGTCCCGATCGGACCATGCAGAAGCTCTGCACCATGACGGGCCAGAGACGCGGCTGCGGTCTGGAGATCTTGCACGAAGAAGCCAATGTGGGTAGCACCGTAATCAACATTGCTCGGCCAGTGTTTCACTTGCTGATCCGCTTCAAAGGTCTGCAGTTCGACATTGAGGTTCGGTCCAAGCCGCAACATGGCGACGGTGACATTCTTGATGGGGACCCCGGTCGGTGTTTCTTGAACTGGGCCGACGCGCCAGAGCGGTTCCGCACCGAGGGCATTCTCAAAGAACGCAACCGCCGCATCGAGGTCCGGCACCACCATTCCAACGTGGTCAACGTGTTTCGCAGTGGCAATGCCTTTGTTCGCCGGGAGATTCGGCCAGGTGTCCTTTGGACTGAAGAGACGGCTTTCCGTTTTCTCTTCGTAGCCCAGATGGTCGGGACGCCATAGTATCTCCATAAAGGCGCCCCACGGTGTCTTGAAGTACCAGATTGTCTCTCCCTTCTTCTCCTCTCCGGAGCTTTCGAGCGGCTCCTGTAGTAACTCGGCTCCATGCATTCTTAGCGACTCCGCGGCGGCGCTGATGTCGCCGACGAAGAAAGCGATATGTCCGGCGCCCATGTCGATATTGCTGGGCATCGTCCGTTGTTGCTGATCTGCGTCGAACTGCAGCAGTTCTAAATTTAGGCTTGGGCCGAGCCTAAGCATGGCGATCTGGACGCTGTTGATTGGAGCGCCGGTGGCTGTTTCATGAAACGGTCCTACCCGCCAGAGAAGCAGGCCGCCAAGAGCATCCTCGAAGAAGCGAATAGCTGCGTCCATGTCGGGCACGGTCATCCCAACATGATCGACGTACCGTGCCGATGCGATACCTGTTTGCCGAGTTTCTGCCATTTCTATCTCCCAGACTTCTAACGCAAGAGTGATTTTAACCAGGGAAGGCCGTTCTCGCCGGCCAATATGCCAAGTAGCCCGACCAGTGCCACGACCGGAGGCGCCGGGCTTTTGACGCGCACCCCAGCGTAGATCGCGCCAACCACACAGCCGATGAGGAAGGAAAAGAGATAAGGCTTCATGAGCGGGTGCCATCCACTTTCTCGAAGAATCGCAACAGTTCTCCGGCGATCACTTCGGGTTGCTCTTCCATCAGGAAGTGCCCGCAATCTGGGACGACGCCCCCCTCGACGCTGTGGGCAAGTGCCTTCATGGACTGCCGGAGCGAATCACCTCCCGCGATCTCGCCGCCAAGGGCTAACACCGGCATGATGAGTTTGGAGCGGCTAAACTCCGCGTTCTGAGCTGCACTCTGTGCAGCTGCACGGTAGTAAGCAAAACCGTTGCTCATCGCACCTTCTCTCGAGTAACACTCCACATAGCGGTCCCGGTTTGCTAAGGAGATTCGTTCCGGATGCTGGGATTTATGTTCAAAGAGCCAGTCGAGAAGCTCGCGTTCCCGTCCTCGCGTCAGGATCTCGGGTAAGTCCGGGAGCGTGTTAAAGGAAAATTGCCAGAGCTTGACATTCATTTCGTAGGGCAGCGGAAAGGTGCTTGCGGCGGAGGAGCCAGGCACGGCCGAGTCCATCAGGGTGAGGCTCTTCAACCGCTCAGGAAACTGCGCTGCCCAGGCATAGGCTATCCACGCGCCGACATCGTGACCAACGAGGTGATAGGCACCATCAGTCGCACCTTGGACTGCATCCGCAAGCATTGTGCTTATCCGGGCTGTGTCGTAGCCGTCCGGCGACGGCGCTGAGTCACCAAGCCCCGGAGGGTCCAGCACGAGCAGCTGGTGCCGTGCGGCTAACAGGGGAAAGATATCGCAATAAGCTTCCGCTGTCTCCGGCCAACCAGGAAGCAGCACCACGAGCGATCCTTTGCCTCCTGCCAGAGCATGAATGCCGTGCGCGAGAAATTGTTCTACTGAAGAGCTGTCCATTGTAATTCCCTTCCAGCTATCAGTTGGGATCGTCCGTGCTTCCTTTGCGGCTGGGCAGCCATTGCAATCGCAGGACGACCTTGTTTCCTTCCGGCCGGTTGAGCGCGCCGACCTCGTGATAGGCATTGGCGAACAAAAGCCAACGGCCATATCCCATACAGCTCCCGGGCCGATTGCGCCGATCCGCTCCGGTGAGTTGCTGAGCGACTGGCCGTTTATCTTCGGATCGGTAATCTGCGTAAGGTAATACCCGTTCGCGCCGATCCACACCCCATGCGGTAGCCGATAGCCGGCCGTGGCATTGAAGTGAATCGCCTGGCCTGCTTGCGTGGAGTGAGCACCGGATATCAGGCTTGGTGTGTTGTTCGCAGCGTTCCAAAGGTAGTGAACGCGCCAGCTTGACTCCAGGTGTCTGGATGGATACAAGGTCACGGGGTAGTAGGGTTGGACATCGAACGCATGATTACTCAGGCTAAGGTTGGCAGTCCGGCGGTACTCGCCTGTCGATAGATCGAAATCAAGAACAAATCTCTGTATGAACCTGAACGAGCCGATCTTTGCTTCGCCCCATTGCAGGATCAAGGGAGATAGGGTGAGCTGGCCCATCCCCGTGACCTTGCTCTCAGGACCGGCATTAACGTGTGCGACTGCCTATAAGAACTCCCCTCCGTATAACGCTCCAAAGAGGCGCTGATGGCTCAATGCAGCGACATGCGTGTTGCCAGAGATGGAGTTGGAGGCAGTGGAGCCGGCGATAGTCTGCCCCATACCATCGGTAACGCGTCCACTATGGTCCCCGTCGGCGATCTCTTCGACGAGCACACCGGGACCACCGATTGCATCGAGGAAGCTGGTGTCCCCTAGGTTCACCGTGGGCTCTGAGGGATGCATCGGACCCTGAGCTTGGCCTTGTTTACTTGCTAAGGAGCAGAGGAGTAGTGACCCTGCTAAACATAGTCGCTGCAGTCGGGACGCCATGCAGCCCTCTTGTTCTTTTTTGCCATCGCCACGTTCTCGCCGACGCAACATCGGACCGGACGTCTTAAGTGAGAATGAAAGTGGATTTCTCCGCGCTGACAGTGATGGAGAGCGATCCCTCCTGAACCTGCCAAAGCTTTATTTCAAATCGACGGAGACCAAGCTTTATCAAGGGTTCGTCGTTCATCAACTGAGCTGCCTCCTCCTCGTTCTCTGTGTGCAGAATAGTAAGACCCTCGCCAATCGTCTGCCCAGGCCTGATGAAGGGGCCGGATAGAAATACCTTTCCCTCGTGCCTGCCCATATATTCGAGGTGATCGCCGATGTGTTCCATCATCTCTTCCTCGCTAGCCACCGGATAGCTAAGCACGGCATAGAACCGCTTCTTGAGGGATCCCGCAGTCATTTCGGCGACGTCGGTGGCGGTAACAGGCATGTCAGGGCTCCATTCAGGTCCACTCCTGACAGGCAGTCGATCCGGAGTTAGCCTTACAGCTTTCTCGCAAAAAAACTGGTCAATCGAGCACACCTTTGAGCACCGTACGGATAGGTCCTGTGTAACGCCGCTTACGCTAGTCATTACCTTCTCCCTGAAGGGAAGCGAGTTGATCTTGGGAGACAACAGCGTAGCCCAGCGGGAACGGCCGCATGGACGCACAAACGACCGCCGCACCGCCGCTATAGCTTCGCAGCCATTTATCCTTTTATAAACATGAGCGTCGCCGTCAAGAGCTTGGAGAATGTGGGAGACGCCGGCAGCATCGGCGTCTTCCAAGGAGCGGTGTGAAGGGTGGGAACGGCTTCGTTATTTTCCATGCTTTGCATTGTTCGGCATTCCATGGCTCTTTACCTACAGATAACTTTCCATATTGTGACATAGAGGGATTTATGCGCATCCAATAGCTGGAGTGAGAGAATGTAAGCCCGAGCCGGTCGAATCAAGAGCTACGAACGTCGCCATAAGTTGCGCGACTGAGTGTCAGGAGGAATGCATGGCGGAGACTCCAGATTTCGGTACCTTCGGCCGATACCAAGAGACGCCGGTCGACCAGATGTCGCCGGAGATGAAAGCTGCGTATGACTTCACCATGAAGCTGCGTGGCGTAGTGCCTGGTCCCCACAAGATCTGGCTGGCAAATCCAACACTCTCGAAGACGATCGTCCCGACCGGATATTACTACCAGAAGGAGTCCACGCTCACCAAGGCTGAGATTGAGATTGTCACGAACATCATCAATGGACAGTGGCGGGCTGCGTACGGCAACTACGAACACGAACAGATTGGCGAGAAGCAAGGCCATCTGGAAGCGAAGAGCGTCGAGGCTCTGATCGCAGGCTTGCCAACTTCTTTTGACGATTCCCGAGAGCAATCGATCTACGAACTGGCCACAGCCCTTGCGAATCATCGCGTCGTTCCAACCGGCCTCTATAAGCGCTGCAAAGAACTGCTAGGCGACGCGGGCATTGTGGATGTCACCGTGTTGATGGGCTGGTTCACCATGGTCTCGCTGACCTTGATGGCTTTTGACGTACCGGCAAATGCTGTCGGTCTTGAGCAATAGGGGTGATCGATGTCGCCTAAGCAAGATCTCGGTGGCCGGATACCGCTGTCGGATCCGGCCAGACTCACTCCCGGTCAGCAGAGCTTCTACAAGGCGATCAGCGAGAATGCTGTTCCCTGGGCTGAAGCGTCCGGATTTGTGGCAAAGCTGAATGACGGGCGGCTGGTTGGACCGTTCAATGTTGTACTCGAAAGCCCAGAGCTTGGCGCGGCTTTTCTTCAGCTTCAGGACGCCGAACAGAAGATGACCAGCCTGAGCGAGCGCGTGCGCCAGGTAGTAATCCTCACGGTTGGCTCTGCTTGTAAGGCGCCGTACGAGCTATATGCTCATTCTGCTGTCGCACACACCGCAGGGCTGACTGATGATGCCATCCAGGCGCTTGTAAAAGGGGATCTTGCCGCTGAACTATCCAACGAGGAGAGGCTGGCACAGCAATTCACGAAACAGCTCGCGCTGGAGCACACTGTGTCACAAGAGCACTTCGATCAAGCAAAAGCAGTGTTCGGAACTCGCGGAATCGTCGATTTGGTCGTTCTTGCCGGTTGTTACGACATCGTTTGCGCTCTGCTGAATACCTTCGCCGTTCCGAGTCCTGAGAGGTAAGCGCGAAGAAGTTTCGGACTGCAGTTTTACACATGATTTCAGCGGCGATATGCCACAAGGAGTTTGTAACTATGTCACACAACAACGCTCCTCAAGCGCGACTTGTCACGGTAGCGGAGTTTCCCAAGCAGTACTTCCTTGAGAACCTGGCAGTCCGCGACGACAACTCCGTATTGATACACGTGAACAACAAAAAGGAGTTGTGGTACGTTCCGCCGGCCGAGAAAGGTCAGATTGTCGAACCGGTCCGGCTCCACACCTACAATGAGAATGCAACGGGAATCGTCGAGATCGAGCGGGATGTGTTTGCCTTGTTCTCGACAAACTTCTACACGACACACGAATCGTTCCTGCACCGGCTTGACCTGCGGCATTGGCAGCCCGGCACACCCATCGCGCCGGAGCTCATCTGCCAGTTCCCGGAGCGGGCGGGCGGCCTGAATGGCGCCTGTCTGCTCGCGCCGGGTGTGTTGCTGGTGGCGGACTCCTTGGCCGGACTGATCTGGCGGGTCGAGATAGCGGCTAACGGCAGGAAGACGACCTTTCAG
Source organism: uncultured Granulicella sp. (assembly GCA_964282835.1). Classification (GTDB taxonomy): domain Bacteria; phylum Acidobacteriota; class Terriglobia; order Terriglobales; family Acidobacteriaceae; genus Edaphobacter. The sequence goes on along the minus strand of OZ196157.1, from coordinate 511,002 downwards.
GTCTGGCTGGAACATGAAAGCATGGGATACTATCCGGGCGCGATGAAGCCTGAGCAGCCCGGCGTCAACGGTATACGCTACGCGGAAAAGACCAAGTACCTTTATTACACCGCCACTGCAAAGAAACTGTTGATGCGGGTCAAAGTGGATCCCGGCAGCCTGGCACCGGCGGCTGCCCCTGAACTGGTGGTAGCGGGAAGGATGGGAGACGACTTTCTGATCGATGAAGACGCTGAGGTCATTTACCTCACCACGCATCGGCAGAACACGATCGACATCGTGTCCATGAACCCCGGACTGAACAGCGGCTTTACGCAGAGCGTTGCAGGTGACCCGGATCGCGAAGAAATCATTGGGCCTTCCGCCGGCGCGTGGAGGCGAGGTCCTGAAGACCTGGGCAAAGTTGCATACTTCATTACCGACGGAGGGACTGCATCCCCGCCGCCGGACGGGCCTCGCCCAGCAAAGCTCTTGCGTGTAGAGTTTGCGTCGTTGATCAAGGGATTTCCCAGCTAAACGCGAAACTCGACAAGGCTGTACCCGGCATCTCGCTTGATGGCTTGTGAAGCTGCAGTCGGTCTCGCAACGGTGTCGCTATAGATGGTTATGCGAATTTACGAGCCGAGGCTTACGAACTCAACTCTCAGCAGTTGATGCTCCATCGGCCTTATCCATTACTCGATTCGTTCGCCGCCGTCGGACATGCCTGCCGACCAGTAGCCGGCGGCCTTGATCCAGGCTTTGGGGTGCCCAAGTGTCTCAGTCATGTGCCGATAAATAGACCAGGCGATGGAAGTCTCTGCGGCGACCCAGATAAAGCCCTCTCCAGGAGGAAGGTACCGATTCAGGAAGAAGATTCCATGCTCCTCACCCGCATACAGCATCAGGGTCTTGGGGCCAGGCACCGCATTCAAATGTTCGAAGGTGCAGGAGATATCACTCAACGAATCATCCTCCCCTGCCATGACAAAGCAGGGCATATTGAGCTGGGGACTTAGAGGACGGACGTTGATGTTCTGGATGACGGCTTCGAACGCTTCTTCCGTGTCGGTGCCCGTTCATATACATCAACCGTGGCTTGAACGCAGAGGAGGCCATCTCGAAATACGGTTGGGATGGGGTGTACATGACTGCGCAGGCGGCAAAATGCGGATCGGCCGCAGCCATTTGCGTCGCCCAGAACGAGCCAAGGAAAGCCCCCAGGCCATGATACGTTTCTCGTCGATCTCAGGGCGCTCCAAAAGGAAGTCAATTGCCGCGATGCCACCTATCCGTAGGTTCGGGGTCATACCAGCTTTCCCTTCGCCGAACTATCATGGCCGGCCAGCCGCCGCAGATATCGCCTTCTCCATCGCCGCCGTCGCTCAAGGCTGGTCCGAGTCCGACATCGCCGCCGCACTCAACCGCGAATACCTCTCCCGCAATGCCAGCCACTCCCGCCAAGCCGCCTACATCCGGCGCACGCTTTCTAAAGCCATCCTGTGGGCAGCCTAGAATTGCGCGGGAGGAATCCCCTTCGGATTCTCCCCAACCCTCTTTCCGCTTTTCTACACGCTCCAACCTGGAGCGCGTGCTGAGGCCGTTCCCTCCGCAAGCTCCTCCCCAACTTCCGACAATGCGATATCCGGTAGTAATCCGACGTCGATGAACGCATTGGCGATTTAGCGCTCACCGAAGCTCCTTCTTCGTCTTTTTTCTGCACCAACCTAGGACAAAGCGCCTGCGCTCATCGGAAGACGAAGAGAGCCTCAAGTGGGATCGCCTTGAAGCGGATGATCATGGTTGAGCAGCCCCAGCTGTCGCGAGCCGCTCCTAAGTAACTCAACAGAGCGCCCCGGATTCACCAAGTGACGCCGGCCATCATCGCTCGTGTCGGCACCTTTACGAATGAGCGTTATCAGATGAGTCGGTGTCAGACCGGGGTCTATCGCGAGCAGTTTCGCCGCGAGATTCGTTACCTGCGGCGCCGCCATCGAGGTGCCAGTCATCTTCACCTTCGCGCCGCCGGGAACTACACTCTCCACGGCCTGACCGTCCGCGTGGACTAGTACGTTGCCTCCGTAACTGGTGAAGTTGGTCTCATCTCCGGCGTGATCGACGGCCCCGACAACGACCAGATTGGGCAAACGGAAGGAGGATGGAATCACTTCTTCAAAAGCATTGTCGGCGTTGTTGTTCCCTGCGATCGTGACGAAGAGTATCTCCGGTGCACTTTTCAGTGCCGCGTATAGACTGTCCCGCTCGATCTCAAAGTAGTGTCGAGCGAGCCGCTTGCGTTCAGCACTGTCTTTGCCGATCCCGTTATCCGCCAAATCTTTCTCATAGGTGGACGGCGTGCTCCACCAACTCATATTCACAACACGGATGTGGTGCACTTTGAACCAGTGCACGGACGCTGCATAAGAATTCGCCAGATCCTGTTGTAGTTGATCGGTGGGCGGCATATGCGGATTGCCGGTGTCATACGTCATGCGGACATAGGCAAGGCGGATTGCCGGATTGCCGCGTGCCACGATTCCAGCAACGTGGGTTCCGTGCGCGTAGCTATCCACGACGTTGATCTCGTCATACAGGCTACGCATCTGCTGTGGAGTCATGGCGGCAGTCTTCTGTTTGAAGGCGGTGGAAGCGGGCGTGTCGACGCCGCTCTGCATATCCCCGACAGCTTGCATGGTAGTCACCAGCTCGGGATAGTCCTTCAACTCTTGCGCAGACAAGGGAATGAGTTCGCCATGGATAGGATGGGAGAAACGTCGAAGGCAATGCCGTGGACCTCTCGGAGGTCGGCTGCGTTATCGGTGAAGAGCAGCTCCGGAAACAGAGATGTGTCAAAGCCGGAATCCCAGATGCCGACGCTCACCGGGGTCAGCTTTTCTGTTGCCGGTAAAACGGCCTCCCGTGCCAGCCAAATATCCGGCTTGGAGACATCGTGCACCTTGAGGTAGGCCGTGTCTACGTCAAGCGTCTGTTGTTTGCAGGCAACAGCATAATCGATCAAAATCCGCATCTGGAGCAAGGTTTCCGCCCCAGATAAAGTCAAGGCGCGTTCCTTCGAGATCGTCGGGCCCAACTCTGAATCGGCTACCCCGGCGAAGAACGGCTTGCTCATCAATCCGGCAAAGCTCTTGTCGTGTTTCACGAAGTCACCGGCGATGTCCCAGGGCAACGCCTGTACGGACTTCTGATATGCCGGCTGATAGCCCGCAGGGCAGCCGCTGGCCGACGGATCGACGCTGGTCATGCGTGCGCGAGCGATTGCCTCCTCATTGAGAGCGCTCGTGAGTTTGAAGACCGGTTTATCTTCAAGCGCGCGAATCTGCAGAATCGTCCTGAGCGCTGCGGCGTTATCACCGGAGAGAAGCTCCAGGTCAAGCCGCGCGTGAAGCAACTTGCGATGTGCCGCATGGTCCTGAATCTCGTAGTCAGTCAAGGTCTTGTCGATGTCGGAGCGAATGGGAACAGCAAACTCGGTAAATTCTTTCCTCGGCATATTGAGCAGATGCTGTACGTCGCCGGGAACCTGATAGCTGAATCGGGGAAGGTCAGTCTCTGTAGTCACAACTTTCCTTGGCGCTTGCGCGCAAACAAGAGCTGCGGAGGCGAGGACGAAAAGAACGGGTAAGTTGCGGACCATGAGGGTAGGCTCCTTGAGTTTGGACGATCTGGAGTGTAGCGGTGGACATATCGCAGACACCCAAGCTGTTGTTAGCCCCAGCAGTGGATAGAGCGCTGAACAGACGGTGAAATACCCGAGGACCAGTGCAGGATCGAATTTATAAGACCCTCGTTGGTTCAGTTATAAAGAGTTCAATGACTGCGCGACAGGAGTGTGCGGATAAGTGGATCGACGGTCTGCCCGGTCGCGTAGATTCCCCACGCTAATGGCAGCAAGACGATGGACCAAGCCAGCAGCACCTTGAAGCGAGATGTTCGCTTCACCTGCAGCAATGAGGTTGTTTTTTCGGCTGTGGCAAGAACGGATCGTTTGCCGAGCGTGAGAACATCAATGTTCTTTTTCATAAGTCACCGTTTCCCGAAGTGATAAGCAGCGCCCGTGCTGATTCGAAGGTTGTTTTGGTGGCCGTCTACCCGGTTGTCAAAGGTGGTCACGAAATAGTCGGCCTGCGCAACGCGAAGTGTGATGGTGCGGCTCAGGTTGAACTCAACCCCTCCGCCCAGGGTCGAGCCAAAGACGGTGGAAGAAGGGGCTCCGCCCGAGTTCGCCGGGGCGAGTCCACCCATTGCGCGCACCGCACCCATCAGCACCTGCCCGTAAGGAACAAAGCGAGCGCCTGGTCTACGGTAGTAAAAACGCGGTCCCGCGAGGTAGGAGGTCAGCGTCAGGTCGAGGCCGCTTGCATTCACGTTCGCGGCATGCACGGCTCCTATCTCGAACACTGCGGCGAACTGCGGGCCCAGATGATAGGCATACGATCCACTGCCGCCGTTCATGGAGAAACATCCGCAATCGCCCGGTGGCGCATTGGTGTGCAGGTAGGCGTAGTCCAGCGCGACCTCGTTGGATGGCTGAGTCTGCGCCATCAGGTTGACGGAGGCGATCGACAGGAGGAACAGGGCAAGCATAGAGCGCACGGTCATAGGTCCTCGTTTACTGCACGGTCAGCGTGACTGTGGTGGAGTGGGTGTCCGATCCGCCGGTACCGGTCACCGTGATGGTGTAAGTCTTGGCGGACGATGGCAGAGCGAAGCCGGCGCCGCATCCTATCGTGGACACCGCAAGGCCAAGCAGGGAGAGGATGCACACGAAGTTTGCCAAGACTCCCCAGCCTTTCTTCCCACGCCGGAAGCGTTTGCCTGGGAAGAGCAGGAGTGCAGCGGCGAAGACAGGCGTTGTGAAAGGCCAAAGGGAAGGGGCATTCCCGCCTGCCGCGTGTTGCACCGGAGTGAGAACCGTCATGGCCGAACTCGCTCCGGCGGTCCCCGGAGTGACCGAGGGTGGCGTGAACGTGACCGTAGCGCCGCTTGGAAGGCCACTGGCGGTGAAGGTGACCGGTTGCGTGAAGCTGCTGTTGATCGAGGCGAGGTTGATCTGGTACGTCGCACTGCTTCCAGCCGTCACGGACTGACTTGCAGGTGTTGCCGCAATCGAGAAGTCCGACGCAGCAGGTGGCGCCGTCGCAACGCCCGCCAGGGAGCTTGTCTGCGGCGAACCAGGGGCGTTGTCGCTTACCGAAAGCGCGGCAGCATCCGTGCCGGTTGAGCTCGGATTGAACGTAACCGAGATGGTGCAGGACGCACCCGCGGCAAGTGTGCCGCCGCAGGTGTTGGTGCTTGTAAAGGCTGCGCTGTTGGCTCCCGTCAGGCTGATCCCGGAGATCGTGAGCGCAGCATTGCCGGTGTTGGTCAGGGTGAAGGGTTGGGCGGAGCTTGCGGTTCCCGTCGTCACGTTGCCGAAGTTTGCGGTTGCGGGAGTAAGAGCGGCCTGGGGTGCGGGAACGGCTGTTCCCGTCCCGGTGAGCGATGCCGTCTGCGTGCCGACGGCGTCGATGACGGAGAGTGTCGCGGTGAAGGTTCCGGCAGAGGTGGGTGCAAAGCTGACCGCGATGGTGCATGCGGTGCCGGCGGCGAGCGAAGATCCGCAGGTGCTGGCCCCCTGGAGAAAGCTGGAGCTGTTCGCTCCGTTGATGCCGAATGAGGTGATGGAGAGTGCCGCATTGCCGGCGTTTGTCAGGGTGAAGGAGATAGGCGCGCTGGTTGTTCCGGCTGTCAGGGAGCTGAAGTTAGCGGTCGCCGGGATGAGAGCGGCCTGCGGGGCGGCAACTTGAGCTCCGGTGCCGGTGAGGGCTGCCGTCTGGGTTCCCGCATCGTCGGTGACGGAGAAGGTGGTGGTCTGTGCGCCGGCGGACGTCGGTTTGAAGACGAGCGTGTAGGCACAACTCGCTCCTGCTGCCAGCGACGTCCCGCAAGTGGTGCTGCCGATGGAGAAGAGCGCATTGGGCAGCACGGTGGAGGCGATGTTGATGGCGGAGGTGCCGGTGTTCGCCAGGTTAAAGCTTTGCGAGGCCTGGCTTCCCACAGTGACTGAGCCGAAGTTAAAGGTGGAGGGTGAAAGCGTGGCGGCGACTGTCCCGCTTCCGGTGGCTTGGCCGTTCAGTTTGATCACCTGCGTGGAACCTGAAGCGCCGAGATGGTTGTCGGTCAGGGTGAGGGTTCCGTTTGTAACGCCGCTCTGGGTGGGGACGAAGTTGATGAGGAGTGTGCAGGAGGCTCCGGGGGCGAGCGCAGCGGACTGCGAACAGGTGGAGCCCGGAGACAGGGTGAAGCCGGAGGTGATGGCAGGATTCGCGGCGAAGTTGAGCGGCGCGTTGCCGTTGTTGACGACGGTCACCGTTCTGGGGCTGTCGGCGCTGGTGCTCCCGACGGCCGTCTGCGCAAAAATGAAGGAGGGCGGGGTCGCGACGTCGAGAAGCTCGAGGAGAGACGAGAACGTGCTGACGCTCGAGGCTGGGAGGACAGCTAAGACGTTACCGGCAGCATCGACGTCGACACCTTCGGAGCCGTTCATCGCGAGGTTGCTCCGGGTGTAACTATTGTTCGCGAGTGTCTCCTTCACGATGGCGGGGACGTTGCTGTTCATAAAATTATTGAAGAGAGAGACGTAGAGGTTTCCAATGCGGTCAATGGCAAGTCCTTCGGGGGGAGAAGCGAATCCGCTGTCTACGACGGATTGGGTGTAGGTGCCGTCTCCGTTGGGGGTCTGCTTGACGATGCGGTTGTTCCCGGTATCGGCGGCATAGACCGCGCCGGCAGCGTCGACCACCACATCGCTGGGATTGTTGAGGCCCGTGGCTACAACCAGCAGCTTGTTGTAAGCGCCGTGAATGTATTGCTCCTCGAGAATCCGGTTTCCGCTGTCGTCCGCGAAATAGAGGTTCCCGGCGCCGTCGACGGCCGGGCGGTTGTTCAAGGGCGGACTGGCCGATGTGGAGGTAAACGGAACGCTGGCGAGAAAGGCGTTGCCGTAATTGGTCGCATTGATCTGCGTAGGGCCTGTCTGCGGGACGGCGAGGTTCGGGTTGACATCGTACGCCGAGAAGCTGGTCGCTCCCGGCGTGGAGTTGTTCGACTTGTAACCGTCCGCGAAGATGATGTTGCCCGCGCCATCGACGGCTAGCCGTTGGCAAAATTGGTGTCGGAAGTTGACGAGTACCCATTGGAGCCGGTGAAACCGGTCGTAAAGGTCGGAGTGACAATGTCCATCGGGTGCGCCTTCGTGAGACTTTCCAAGACGAAGCCGGCGTTGATTGCGCCGTAAAGGGCGTTGTTGCTGGAGTCCACGGTGGCGGAGACACCGAAGGTTTGCCCTAAATTCGGGTTGACGGCACCAGGCGAAAAGCTGACCTGTGCGCTCAGGCCGATACCCTGCAGAAAGCTGGTGGCGATCGGGGTTCCGGAGGGGGCAAAAAGCGCGATGGCTCCATAGCGCACGCCAGGGCGGGTGGGTGTGAAGGTGGCGGTGACGGTGCAGGTATCCCCTGCGTTGTACGTTTTTCCGGTGACGCAGACGGTCCCGGCCTGGGTGGTGGCGGCCTGGAAGTCGAGGGTAAGATCCCCTTGCGTGGAGACGGCGTAAGGAGTCGCGGCGAGGGTTCCGCCGACATCGAAGGTAAAAGTCGCGGTCTGGGCTGGAGCCGTCGTGCCCCCGTTGAGGGATCCGAAGTTTACCGCGCTGGAAGACTCGGCGAGCTCGTTCGCGGAATTGACGTAGATCGTGCCGAGATCGACGATGTAGAGATTGCCATGGGAGTCGATGCTCGCGCCGACCCCGGCGATACTGGTGGAAGCATTGGCGAACACCAATGGTGCCATGGTGTAGGTGGCACCATTTGGAACGGCCTTGAAGACTCCGGAGTTCTCATTCGCGATGATGACAGCACCCGTACTATCCACGGCGATGCCTTGCGGTGACACGTTGTACTGGGAGGTGGTGCTATCCATGACAACGCTCTGGGTGTAGGCGCCGCCGCTGGGGGTCTCCTTCAAGACACGCTTGTTGCCGATGTCGGCGATATAGGTATTGCCAGCGCTGTCCACGGCAATGCCGCCTGAACCGGAACCGTCGTTGGGGACGTTCAGCCCTGCGGCGACGGTGCTCCGGGTGTAACTGCCCCCCGAGAGCTTCTCCAGGTAAACGGTACCGGTGCCTGCATTCAACACGTAGACGTTTCCGGCGGCGTCGACAGCGACCCTATAGGCTCCGGTGAAGTCGTTGGCGACAGTGCTCTCGATATAACTGCCGCCGGAGAGGGTCTCCTTAAAGACGCTGTGAGCGCCGTCGGCGACGTAGAGATTGTTGGAAGAGTCGATGGCGACGGCGTAGGGGGTGCCCGCTCCGGTAGAGATAGTGGATTGGGTGTAACTGCCGTCCGGATTGAGGCCCTCTTTATAGAGGGCAGAAGCGCCAATGTCCGCGACGAAGACGTTGCCAGAGGAGTCGGCGGCGGTGCTGGTGGCGAAGCTGAAGCCGTGGTTGATCTTGGATTTCACGGCGTAGGTGATGTTGGGTCCCTGAGCGGTCGCGAACTGGACAGCTAAGAAAGCGAGCGACGTGACAAGGAGATACGCGGTCCGGCGCAAGAGAGTCCGGGTGCGGGAGGATCTATAAGTAGGTAACATTAGAGCGTCTCCTTGAATTGTTCGAATGACCTTTGGCAGATACGCAGTTGACCAAGTGGAGAGACCTGCAGGTGCAGTCCGGATTGCTGCAGCGCATGGCGGATGCGGTCCGTGTTGGCAGGGGCCTCTCCTTCCATCCGCGCAAGGATGGTGATCCAGGGACCGCCGCAAGTCGGACAGAACGCAGGTGAGTGCAGAGCGTCCGATTCGCTATCCTGAACGTGAAGCGTCGCGCCCGCGACCGAGATGGTCACTTCGCGATGCTGGAACTCGATCGAGAGCCGCTTCGTTACTTTCATAGCGTCCTTGGCGAAGCGTGGTGGACCGCGGTTGTCGTTCCGGCGTTGAAGATCGGCATTGCTATACTTGGCTCGTCAGGGATTTCGTATCGATTCCGAGTCCGCTTCGCTCGGCACAATTAGTTCTCCCACGGCTGCTGAAACGGCGTCCTCAATCGGTTCTCAATTCAGGATCAATTTCCCATGTCCTTGATTGCGAGTGGTTTACTCGAGTTCGAAGAGTACAAAATCGATCGCGCCCGATGGCAATTGAGCTGGCGTAACGATCCTCTGCCGCTTAACCGCAAGACCTTCGACCTGCTCCTTTACCTGGTGGATCATGCCGACCGGGTGGTAGGAAAGGATGAGTTGCTGCGTACGCTATGGCCGGAATCGTTCGTCGAAGAGAGCAACCTGACCCAGCACATCTTCCTGCTCCGCAAGGCGCTCTCCCGGCACGGCTCCGAAACGAAGATCATCGAGACTGTTCCTGGGCGCGGCTATCGCTTTGCTGTCGCCGTGACCACGGTGGAGGCAAAGCAAAAGCCCACAGAAGACCGGCTGATCTTTAGCGCCAGTGAGTCCATTGCTCGCATTACCCTGGAAGAAGAGGTAGAAACATCCGACCCGACTCCGCAGGAGCTTGCAGTCGACCAGCCGAGAGTGACGTCGGCATTTCGAAGCCGTCGGAATTATTGGATCACTGGAGGTACAGTGGCCGCGGCGGCTCTTTGCGTCGCGGGCTGGTTCGGATGGCAGCGATGGCTGGACCATACCGGCGGACCGCCGGTCCAAGTGGTGGTTACGCCTATGGAAGGGACGACCGGTGATGCCGTCCTTGATAAGGCCCTCACTCAGGCTTTGCGTATGGACCTCGGGCAGAGCCCCTATGTTTCTGTTGTTCCAACATCGACGGTCGAGACAACCTTAACGCAGATGCGGCACAAGCCGGACGAGGTGATGACTCCTGCGATGGCCCGCGAGGTGTGCGAGCGCACCAACAGCCAGGGCGTGTTGTCAGGCAATGTTGCAAAGAGCGGACAGCACTTCCTGGTCACCGAAGAGGCCAGCAGTTGTGTGGATGGAACGGTGCTCGGCCAGGCCAAGTATGAAGCAGCGAGCGCCGAAGACCTGCCGCATATCATTGACAAGGTGGCCGCCACTCTGCGCCGGAAGCTGGGCGAATCGCGGCGAAGTATCTCCCGCTTCGGTACGCCGCTGTTCCACGACAACACCCCATCATTGGAGGCGCTGAAGGCTTTTACGCTGGGCACCCAGCTCATGCGCGAAGGGAAAATTCCTGAGGCCATAGCGCTGTTTAAGGAAGCTGTAGCAGCTGATCCGCAGTTTGCATCCGCCCACTACAATCTGGCGGCGGCCTACGGGACGGCCGGGGATGACCTGCATGTGAGAGAGTCCATCGCGAAGGCTTACAGCTTGAAAGACACAGCGATGAAGCCGGCGCAGTTCGCCATCGCAACCATGTACGCTTCGGAATATACGGGCGACATGTATGAGCTGGTGCGGAGCTTTTCGAGCTGGGTTAACCTCTATCCGAATTCTTCGCAGGCCTGGAGCGGGCTAGCCACCGCCCAACGCAATCTCGGCATGGACTCGGAGGCACTGGCCAGCAGCCTCCGAACTATCGAGCTTTTACCCCACAGCCAGGGCATGCTTGCCAACCTGTCCATGGATCAACTGCGGAACGGGGATAGCAACGGGGCTCGCGCCACGTGCGAACGCGCCATCCACGACAATCTGGACGGAGATGGAATCCGGGTACGCTATCTTCATGTGGCCTATGTTCTCCAGGACGCAGCGCTTCTGCGCGCGCAAAGGGCCTGGTTTGCAGAGCATTCCCAGGCCATGCAGGTGCTGGGGGCCGAGGCGGGGATTGCCATGGCGGAAGGGCGCTTCAAGGATGCGCATCGGCTTATCGCCAGAATTCACGATCTTTATCGCCAGCTTGGTCTTTCCGGTTCAGACGATGAGCCGGTCAAATTGGCCGCCGTCGACCTGATGCAGAGCGGGGATGTCGAGGAAGGCAAGAAAATATTTCAACAAGGCCCCGTCGATATAGAGGACGGACAAGAGGTGTTAGGGCTGATCTATACAGGCGACATCGCCGTTGCCCAATCTGACCTCCATGCCATGGAACTGAAATATCCGCGGGCGACGATGATCCATTTCTTCTGGGTTCCGAGGACCAAGGCTGCGATCGCCATGGTGGAGCATAAGCCCGCCGAGGCCGCCGCCCTGCTCGAGACTGCTCGGGCCTTCGACAAAACTAACCTTGTCATACCCTGGCAGAGAGGCAATGCCTATCTGGCCGCCGGTCAACCTGTTATTGCCGAAAAGGATTTCCGCAGCGTTATCAGTCATCCTGGATACGACCCCACTTCGCCCTACATCTCGTTATCCTGGCTCGGACTCGGTCAATCCCTTGCCGCAGAAGGAAATCGTCTCGCTGCGATGGATGCTTATCAGCACTTTCTTACTCTCTGGGCCCATGCCGATCCCGAAGCCAAATTTCTTCAACAAGCCCAGCAGGAGTTTGCCGCCCTCCAAAAGGCTGCTCCAGCGAATTAGGCGCCACAAAGACAGAGGAGTATACCCACTGGTGCGTCTCGCGGGAGTCCGCAAAGCGCCATTACCGCTGGTGTTAATTGCAGTAGGCATCCCGGTCCCGTGGCGTGACCATGACGGCGATCAACATCGCCTCATAGGGTATGGAAGGGAAACTCCACACACCGTCATTCGGACAGCAGGCATCAACGAGCAGATGTCTCGGTCTCCTTGGATGGCTGCTGATCTTCGATACTTTCCTGCGAACCGCTTTGTCAGATCTGCATTAGCGATAATCGGTAATAATCTTCGAAAGGCTTGTACATCTCTCAACTGGTGCAGACAGACCTTACTGTCAATCGACACCCCCGGAGAACAGGCAGCCAAAGCGGTCGTTTACGGGCTCTTCCAAGTTCTGCTTGCTGAAGGAGTTGCGTCCGTTAGAGAAGGCTGGGAAACGAACGTAGGCATTCCCATTGGTTCTTGTCATGCGGATCTTTGAATTTGCGCGGATCGGCGCGTTTGCCAGGTGCTTTCAGTTCCACAAAGCCGACCGCGGCATTCTTCACAGTCACCGCTTAGTCCGGCCGCGTCTTCAGGCTTGCAACTGATGACTCGCCGACCGCTTCTACGGCACCGGCCAGCGCGCTAAGCGCCGACATGTCCTGCAAGAGACTCTCGAACGGTGAACGAAGCTGATTTTTAGGCTGACCGGATGCTCCTACGTTGGCCAGCTTGCCCTTGGTGCGCTCGCCAAACGATGAGATTGCGGATTCAACAGCTGTGGTGGTCACTGGCCTTCCCGTCCGTCCGCATCACTGTTCGTTCGGTAAGTCGTACTCAATGATGGCAACTTGATCATCCTCAAACCCAACCTCTACTACGGTGTTCACCAAGGCTCGCTTACCCAAGTGATCTAAGACTGCCCCAAAAAGTGTCTGCTGCCGCTTTGGTGTCACATTCGGAACAATGATGGTTAGCTCTGCGTGAAGATCCAGGTCCGCAGACAAACGACGAAAGTCTGCGGCATTGTTGGTCACCAGCGTGTAGTCCCGCTCGGCAACCCTTTTCAACACGTCGGGATCTTTCCATCCCTGCATTCCTAGATAAACATTAGTGCGCTTGATGGTCCCGCTCTTCCGCCACGCCAACGAGGGATGGAGGCATTCGTCGATCAGAAAAGTCATCGCTCCCTTGCCGCAACAATGGGGACCAGGTTCTTTCAGATCTGAGTCGCGTTCTCTGCCCATGGTCGGGACGCTGGCCGACCCCGGCGAGGATGAGCAGCGACGTAAATAGGAGCCAGGCGGACCTGTTCGGCGCTCAAAGAAGGATGGCCATCCGCGATCTCTTCAGCAGTCGCGCCTTGTGCAAGCATCTCGCTTAGCGCCGCCATAGGAATTCGGGTGCCCGCAACGACCGGAGCACCACCCATCCCATCTTCATCCACAGTGACCATCTGCTCGGCCTGTTTCAGATTCCCAACGCTTTCCAAAACCATTAGTGCGCGAGCGCGAAACGTTACATCCCTCATGTTTCTATGCTCTGCTTACTCGTGAAGCCACCGCACTGTGCTCTATGTGTACACAATTAATAGTCTCTGCAGGCCAACAAATTCAATTCAGGCACACTGATAGCTTGCATGACGATTCTGACGATTGCTCGCGCCATCACGGTCGCTGCGATGGCTCCAATGGCGGTAACATCCCCGACATTGCGCGCTTATCGACAGGCAATCCAACGGCGCATAAGTGGTCCGATTAAGTGATGCACTAAGAACCCGGCGGCTCACGCAAATTGCGCGAGCCGCCGGTATGTCCTTGAGCTTCTTTACTCCTGTTCGTCGACGAAAACGGCTGTGGTAAGGGCCGGAACGGTGGCGGTTCCAGTTTTCTGGTCGAAGCTGGATTGCCGCACGATTGCGTCCGCCGACGTCAGCTGAACGGGATGAAGGTGCAGCTTCATGCCTTGCAGCGTCGCGTCGGTGTAGACCGTTTCCGTGTTGGCGGCGTTGAAGAAGACGACGAGATGGTGCGCTCCGCCGTAGTTCTGACCGTGATCGTCGAGTCGCATGACGATCAGGCCTGCGGTCTGGTTTTGCCCGGTATTGAGGAAGCTTAGATTCTTCTGAATTTCAGCCAGGGATGCCATGCGAAACAGGCCGGTGCTGTACCGGATCTTCAGAAAATCCTGAAAGGTTTCCGTGGTGAGAACGATGTTGGCGGGTGATGGTTTGAGAGCCGTATTGGCAAGCAGTGGCTGCTCGATCGGCCACTGCGTCTGGTTGACACCGGCGATGGGAAGACCGATGCCCCAATTATCACCCTCAAGGCTCCAATCGATCTTGTTGAACCAGTCACCCGAGTTATAGCTGCCATTATCCATGTCCTTAGAGCGCAGGAGGTCATCGCCGGCGTGGAAGAAAGGAACACCCTGGGCCAGCGTGAGCAGACTCATGGAAAGGACCTGCCTGCGCGCCCGAGCAGCAATCGTGTCCGACGCCGCGGACTTGAACTGAATGGCGTCAAACAGCGTCTGGTTGTCGTGTACGGAGCAGTAGTTTACATCTTCAAGCGGTGTGCCGGCATAGCCGGCCGGTTGACCTCCATAGTTCAGTTGAGCGGCGGTTACCGTTTGGCCGAGCGCATCCTGGAAGCTGAAGTTCTTCAGCGCGCCGGCGAGTGAGACGCGAATAAGATTCGCGTCATTGAGGACGGCCGTGCGCTGGTCTGCGGCTCCGGTTATGCTGCTGGTGTAGCTGCTCGGGTCGGTTCCAAGGCCGGTGGCAAAGCCTTGAGTTTCGAGGGTTGGGTTGTCGGACGCGAAGATGTAACCGCCGCGGATGGAATCGCGCATGCGATCGTTGAAGCTGCCGATCCCGGTACCGTACAGATTGATCTGGCTGGCGTTAGGACCGATTGCATTGTTGGCCGCTTCGGCGATCTGGAAGCCTTCGCCATACATGTAGATTTTGCTGCCATCCACACCATCTTTCGCCAGAGTAAGGGCGTTAAGAGCATTGCGTATGTCGACCATGTTGTACACGAAGTGCAGGCCCATGGCATCGAAGCGGAATCCATCGATCTTGTACGCCGTGGCGTTCAAGACCACAGTATCAATCATCAGCTTTTCCATCATCACGTGTTCGCTGGCCGTGTCGGCACAACACGAGCCAGTTTCGAGCACGCCGTTTGCGTCAAGCCGATGGTAGTAATTCGGCACCAGCTCATCGAAATTCGCTGTCGGCACCTCGCCGCTGGTGTAGGTGTGATTGAAGACGACGTCCTGGATGACGCGAAGCCCTGTTGCATGCAGACCCTCGACCATCGCCCGGTACTCGAGCACGCGCTCACTTGGATCGGTCGCATACTGGCCGGCGGGCGCCATGTAGTGCACTGGATCGTATCCCCAGTTGTAGGCGTCGGTATTTTGCACCGCCTGCACGGCCGCCTGCTGCTGGGTTCCATCGGGTGGCGTTGGAGACAAACCTCCGGGGCTAGCCCAGGTGGTTTTGTCTTCGTTGACGCTGCCGAAGTGGAAGGTAGGCAAAAGGTGGACGGCCTTCAATCCGGATTGAGCCAGTTGATGCAGATGGCGCATGCCGTTGCTGGCAAGGTCGTCGAAGGCGAGGTAGGTTCCGCGAACTGACGCGGGAACGGTGGCGTCGGCGATGGAAAAGTCGCGAACATGCAGCTCATAGATGCTGATGTCGTTGAGGCTGGCCAGCGCGGGTGACGGGATGAGATCCCAAAGCGGGGGCTTGGTGGATCCCGCTTGAAGATCCGTGATGCGGGACATGATGCCGTTCAGCCCCAGATCGACGGAGTAAGGATCGGTGGTGGTGTTGGTGTCGATTGCCTGGTCGCTAGCGACATAAACCTGTGCGGTGAACTGGTAGTACTTGCCGGTCCAGTTGGCATCACCCCTCGCGATCCAGACGCCATTGTGCTCGTGCATGGCGATGGTTTGCTGGGGCGCAGGGTCGCTTTGATGGTTGAACAAAAGCAGCGAGACACTTTGCGCGGTGGGGGCCCAGACCTTGATCTTGACCGGATAAGCGTCGTCGTCGGAGAAGTCGAACCAGGACTCGTCCCCGGGGTGGTGGAAGAGGACGCCGAGCTTGCCGGAGTAGGCGAGCAGGGCATCGAGCGCGCCAAACGTTTGCACGCCTGTCGTGTACTTCAGTGTGCCGTCGCTAGCAGTAGCAGAGACTTCAAGCTGACTCTTGAGTGCGCTCAGCAGCACCTTGGGCTGGACGGTTGAAGGGATCTTGAACAGCGTATAGGAGGCGAGTTGCGGGAACTTCGTAAGCTCCTGGGCAGTAAGCGTACCAGTGTAAGGAGTGAGCGCGATAGAGGTGCCGCCGGTCAGGCCGTTGGTGGCGATCTGCAGGCTGGCGGTGGGGCTCGCATTCAACGCGTACGTGTAGCCTGTTTTTGCATAGATCGACTGAATCGCGATCGTCGAAGCGTCGATCCAGTAAGCCTGCAGCTGATTGAAAGGACCTGTCAGCAATTGCGCCGCGGTGGGCGGCTGTAGAAAGACGGTTGTATTTCCGGAGACGACCCAGCCTTCCAGTTGCTGCGGTATCTGCAGGGACTGATCCGCACCCGGATCCTTGGTGCCTGTTTGACAGTTGTGGATGATGAATCCGAGGTGTCCAGGAACGACGTTGACGTCGAAATACGGGCCGTAGCTGTCATAGCCGGCGAATAGATCGTTGTTCGCGCAAAAGTCACCGTCCGGGTCTGTGGTGGCGCCATACACGTAGAGAACCCAGTTGTCATAGTTGCCATCTGGCCTGAAATAGTGGATGCGCGCTTTGCCCGGGGGAAGGACGGGGTCGGCGCCCGTGGGGGGCTGATGGGTAAGTAGAGTCGTGCTGCCCGAAAGCTCCCAGAACTCATTCCCCTGAGTGGCGGGGTCTACGTATTGGTTGGGTCCGGGATCTTTGATGTTGCCGTTGTGAAGGATAATGCCGACGTTCTGGGCGTTGGCGATGACGCCGACGTCGAAGTAGGCGCCGAAACTATCCATGCCAGTTACCGGGACGGGGCCGCCGGCAAAGTTGTTCGGCTCGGTGGTGTCAAAAAAGGCATACACCGTCCAGCCGGTGTAGATGCCGTCAGGACGAAAGTAGTGAATACGAATGTCACCCGCCGGGATAGGCGGAGGTGCCGGTGTTTGGGCTTGGAGAACTCCCATCCAGCCGGCAAACAACAGGAGCAGCAGACCCAGGTGGCGTCGCGCCTGGTGGCGAGGAGCTTTGGACCGGTCGCCCGGCGCGGCTGGGTTCAGGGGTTCGGGATTAAACGACGGCCGGGCCAAAGAGCGCGACTGCGGACTGGATGCACTTTTCTGGATGGATTGCATAAATCTCCGTGGTCCCTTGTTCGGGAGCAAACAAACGTCGAAGCTGGTTGTCTCTATCTTTTCGAACGGAAATCAACCTAGTCTTCCCGAGAAACCATACGCAATGACCTGCAAGTTGATTTTTGCTGTTTTTCGTATTTACACCTAAGTCCTGCACCTTGACTGAGTTGCCGACACTTATCCCTCAGATGATCGGCATCAGACAAGATTCTGCCCGTCACACGCGACATCACAGACGGACGGCCGTCGGCGTTCCCATGTGCCTCTTCCTACCTGGCTGACCGGGTAGCGACTCCAGGAAGAGACGTGCGCCCGCAAGCGTCAGGTAAGCGATTCACGGAACAGCCACGGTCCTGTAACCTTTCGTCATGGAGCCTGGACATACATCACAGGCGAGTCTTCGACCGTTCTTTACGACAAAGATAGAGGCCGGTAACGGTCTAGGTCTCTCCCTTTCGAAGAGGATCGTCGAGGATCACCGGGGCAAGATTGCGATTCGAAGCAGTGTGCGATCCGAAAGACGCGGTACAGTTTTGAAAATCTCTCTCTGTCGCCGTTAGTTCTGGAAATTAGCTGGCCGGTAGACGAGACTGACGATAGAGGGATTTTCTTCCATCTGCAGGATTTGGTTGTAGCCGGTTGCGTCGTCGCCGTACACGAAGGTGAGCCCCAGGGCATCGAACTTGAAGAAGAACTCTTCCCAAGAAATGCGGAGGACTCCTGACCGGTCTTCAGCCTGTTCCGCGATCATCAGCCGCAGCAATGCCGGCTCCGAACCAAAATACGGGGCAAGACTTCGACCGGCACGGCAGAATGAACATCAGCCCAACCGCAAATCTCTTCATGGTTAGTGGTAGGTTCTGCGATTGCCATCGATTAACTTTCCTCATGACTCGCGTACATCGGTGCTTCGATGCATCTCTGTCGCCTGGAAGCCAGATTAGGGCCGTCCGCTTTCGGAGGAGAAGAGCCTCAGATCGATCAAGGGCGGGGCGCGCTTAGCGCTCGCCCTGACCACTTTCCAAGACCCGATCTAGGATGTAACGAGCCTAGAAAGCTGGGCCGTAGGCCGCCATCGCATCGCCCAGGACCATAGACAGACGGGCATGCCGTCCAATATGACTCGTTTCATAAAGGGCCAGGAGGCGCTGTCTCATCAGGTAGTAGGCACCGGTCGCTTCCTGCACCGAGAAAGGACCTGTCGAGCGGCCGTAACCCCAGAGCAAACCACGCTGTATCTTGCCGACAGCCCTACGAAGGGTAAGGGCTTCCCGCCGCATGCGCTCGCCCACGATGATGCATTCTTGCCGATTCCACTGCTCTGCAAACGCGGCCAACTGAAGTAATACCTCAGCATTGGCCTGCATGCGCCTCAAGCCCTCGTCTCCACCTACCAATCGCCACATTTCATCAGTCTGTATAGCGAGTTGGCCTTTGGTGGGCTGTAAGTAGTCGAGGGCCACTTTGGTAACGCCGATCATCGGCACGGCTTCAAGCTGGCTTACTAATTGCTCCCAGGTCGCAGCCGAGAGGCGATTTTTCTTACGCCACCCATAGACGTTCAAAGCACCAAGTGCAAGGGCAGCAGATAAAAGCGTGAAGACGAAGCTCATAGTTGGTGGCGGTTCGCGCTTTTCAAATCGTATTCCAGCCGGTCGTGTGCGGCAAGAAGATAAGCGCGAATCTCTGGGGAAAGTTCTGTCCGTTCCTTTTCGGGAAGCCAAAACCTGATGCTCCAATAGCACAGTACAGCCAGATACGTGAACTCCCGAACGTGATCCAGGCTCGTAAACTCCCGATTCCATCCAAGAGCGGTATGCCCTGCATCTCCCAGCAAGGCAATGAAGGCCCAAACAAACAGCCCTTGACCGATCGCAAAGACCTGGCTTCTCCAGCGGAGCCCGAGCCGATTAGCAGTCATCAACATTGCTGAAAAAAGCCCGCAAGTCATGAGGGCTGTAAAGACAGTGACCCGCGTATCCCAAAGGTCCAGACCCTTTGACTGCGATGGGCCGACCTCAAACGCCATGACCGCGGCCACAAGGACGCCGACTGCCCCATACAGCAAAAGGGACCTCCGAGCCTCCAGTATCCAGCGCCCCGTAGGACGCAACACGTTCATCCCGATCGCTACGATTAGAGCGACTTGAAAAAGGTAATTCGCAAACCCGGTGATCCAGTAGGCTAGAAAATAGCCGTGCTTCGTACCGTAATGCAGCACCAGGAACAGCAGCACAGTGCGGAAGACTTCTGACGCAACGAAAACTGTAAAGACCGGAAACTCCCTCACCCGTTTTCGCAGAAACAGGATAAACAGAAGGGCGACGTGGCCTAGAAGCGACGCCGCCCATAATGCATTGTCCAAGACTGAGAGTTTCATCTAATCATCTTCATTCGTGCCAATTATGCGCCAAAGTAGCTCATCACGATGGAGACAAATATCATGAAGGTGCTTGGGGCCGCAACAGTGGCCGCCTGCGGATGCGGATTGCAACCCGTCTGGTCAGCACGAACGGCAGGAACGGCAGCGAAGGCGAGGGTTGCGACGAGGGCGAACGAACGGATGGACTTGTGCATGGTGAACTCCTAAGAGCGCGGTTGCGCTTGCTCAAAAGGTTAGTTCACTTGATTGCAATTTCTACATCTTTCGTGCTATCAGTCCCCGTCCCGTCGAAGATTTTACGATTTCCTCTGCAGTTCTGGACGACATTCCATCGTATAGCGATGACCAACCTTGATTCCAGCCGCACCGAGGCTATTTGTCGTATCTATTGTTGTTGCGGCGAACCTTTGAAGAGAGTCGACCAACTCGACTTATGACCAGATTCCACACATCCGCAATGCTTAAGACAGCGCAACCGAAATGTTTTAGAAGCCCAACGTCTAAACGAAGCTGAGGATTGACTCACGAGTTAACAGCAATCAGAGCGGAAGGGAGCCGTCCTCCACCTTCGCAACTGCCTCGCGCACCAGCTCCTCACCATCATTCCGCACATTACCCACCTTGGGGTTCGCAGCGTGCATCTCCATCGCGTCTTCGTCAAACGGCCGCAGCAGATCCCGCGGCAGCCGTTCCGTTCCGCCTCGGTTGAGCCAGCGATCATAATACCGCGACTCAAGGATGACTGGCATCCGCGGATGCATCCAGGCCAGCAACTCGTTGGCTTCCGTCGTCACGATTGCAAACGACTGGAGCCAGTGCTCGTCCATATCCTTCCAAGCGTCCCAAAGGCCGGCAAACGCCATCGGATTGCCGTTTGAGAGTTCAAATATGAAATACATCACTAGTCGTCGAGGCCTTGGGAATGTGGGAATTCCGAAGGGATTTCCAAAGAGTGTGGGAAGGGTGGGAAACCGGCTTCATGGCTTTCCATGCTTTCCACACTCTGTCATTTCCATGGCCTGCTCTTGTCCTCGCGAGGATCATGGAAGACCTCTCACTGGCCTGAAGCGTAGCTCCGGCACGTTGAGCTCGCCGAGTTCGATGTCCCGGAAGTAGACCCGGAAGAGGTCCTCGTCCATCTCCTCGAAGCCGAGGTCTTCAAACGAGAAGACCTGGCTGATGAAGACTCGGTCTTTGTGCCAGCTAATGTCTCCGCTCGAGTTCACGCGCCGGGTCTGGAAGCCTCTTGGATAGCTGAACTCACTGACAGTTCTGGGCAACAGGATGGAGCTGCGCTGATAGAGACTGGCAGGCACGGCATTGTTGATTCCTTCGTGTGGCCGCTCGTGATTGAACACCTGCCGGAAGCGATCGAACTTCTTCTGTTGGAGCCGCAGCGTTAGCGCTGGTGGCTTTGTCGTATCCTCCTTTAGCGTGCGGTGCATGCGCTCGTGACGGCCGTTCTGCTGCGGCCTGCCTGGCTGGATACGTTCATGCACGATGCCGAGCTTGGTCCAGCTGATCGACAGCTTTGAGAGACCCAGAAGCCCGTTACCGGCGAACGGGGCGCCGTTATCGGTCCGGATCCTGGTGGGCATGCCGTACTCGTGCATAGCCGCTTCACAGATCGCAGCGACCTGGCTCAGGTCCATGCGTAAGACCGTCTGGCAGCGGATGAGATAGCGACTGTGGGCATCGGTGATAGTGAACGGATCGCATCGTGCGCCGTCGCCCGTGTTGAAGTAGCCCTTGAAATCCATACACCAGAGCTGATTCGGAGCCGTGACTGCTGAGAACGGTTCAGAGTACGGCGTGGTGCGCCGCTTCTTCTGTTTCGGGTTAGTCAGGCCGGCCCTGCTTAGGATGTTGCCGAAGGTGCTCGCCGCAGGCCAAGCGACTCTAGGCTGCAACACTTCCAGCCTTGCCTTGAGCTTCCGGGCTCCCCAGCTCGGGTGCTTGTTCCTCAACGCCAGGATCGCATTCTCTGTAACTTCTGAAGTCGCGTGCGAGCAGCCATGCGGCTTGCGACTGAGATCGAGCAGCCCTTCCGGCCCGACCTCCTTATAGCGGTTGATCCATCGATAGCCAGTTGGCCGAGAGACTCCAAACTCACGGCAAAGGTCCGACAGCGACATCTCCTCCTTTTGGTAACTCGACAGGAACTGCAGGCGCTGATCCACGATACGACTCTCTTTCCAGGGCATACCGCATCATCGTGCGTCAGGCCAAAGCTCAAGAACCATCGGGGCTCCTGCGGACTGTAACGCATGTCCTTGGTCTGTTTTGTAACGCAAGTGCTAAGTACGCTCAGGACTCCCGTCCCTGGCGCGCGCAAGAGCCACCTTTATCTTCCGCGCTCCACCACCCAGCGGGCGAAGAACGCCCGCCGGGGACCCCGGCCAGGAACCCGCCGAGGAGTTCAGCGCCCTTGTTCATGAGCTCGCGTACGAAATGCTCCACAAGGCCGAGTGCAGGACCGCCACCACCAAGACCGTACGCGAAACCGAAGCGGAGGCCATCGCCTTTGTGGTTTCGCAGACCATCGGCCTTGACGCAGGACGCCTCAGCCGACTACATCCACCTGTACCACAGCAACGCCGCACTCCTCACCGAGAGCTTGGAAGTCATTCAGAAGACCGCAGCCCTGATTCTGTCAGCAATCGAGACGGAGCAGGTAGCAGCGGACGAGACCGAGGCGCCCGCAGCCCCGGCCACCACCAACGAAGCCGCCGACGCAGCACTTGCTGAGGTGGCATAGTGCAGACCATTCTCGAAATCCTCAGAAAGTCCGGCGGGTGGCACCCCGGCCTATACCTCAAGATCGACAACGCTCCTTATATGGAACCTGTGATCGAAGCCGTCGACGAGTCAGGCCCGATGGGGCTTCCCGCCCTGTCAGTTGCTCATTACGGAGAGCAGAACGGCGACCTCATGCGCGACCCGGAGATGTGTTTCGAGTTGGGCCTGTACGGGGAGTTCACTTGATTCCCTTCTATTGGCGCAACGACTACGCCGGAGCCGAAGAGTGGAGCCGGAACGTGGTGAACAGCCAATATTCCACCTGTTTCAGCCGTGTTCTGTCAGTTCGCTCTAGGTGCTGTAGACCCTAGTGGCCCATCTACACCCTAATAGTACCCTTGGCAATAGGCTTTGACACGTCTTCGGATAACGCCCTGATCCAAGAGGACAGGCGATCAGCGCTGCGAAGTGCCATTCATGAGTAGGGCAAATTCGCATGTCTTCTCGCAGGATTGATGTTGTCAGGAGGAGTCGCGCTGGGGAATACGCACTATTCATGATAAGTAGACCAGGCAAATGTTAGATAAAGAGGCGCAATGGTCACCGCCTAAGATGGCCGCCTTCGTCGGGCCGGATAGATGTCCTACTCTCGCCCGATAGAAATGCCGAAGTACCCTTCTAGGTCTGTGACCTGGGAGATGGCGTTTATGGGATGGGTGCTGATGAGCGAGCGAGATGTACGGCGCATTGAGGTTCTGACGGAAGTTGTGGCTGGCAAGCGCACGGTGGCTTCTGCGGCGATTGTGCTGGCGATCAGCACGAGGCAGGTTGGCCGACTGCTAATTCGGTTTCGGGCGGACGGCGGCGGAGGTCTGGTCCACAAGGGTCTTGGTAAGTCTTCGAACCAAAGGTCAGCCCCGGCGTTCGGGAGTATGTGCTGGACTTGCTGCAGACCAGGTACGCCGTTTTCGGCCCGACGCTCGCCATCGAGATCCTGCTCGACAAGCATGGCATCAAGGTAGGTCGTGAGACGCTGCGGACCTGGATGGTGGAGGCCGGGATGTGGCTGTCACGCAAGCAGCGGAAGAGCTTTCATCGGCCGCGTTTACGACGCGAGTCGTATGGTGAACTGGTGCAGATCGACGGCAGTGATCACCGCTGGTTCGAGGACCGCGGTGACCGCTGCACGCTGCTGGTCTTCATCGACGACGCGACCAGCCGGTTGATGCAGCTGCGCTTCGTTCCGAGTGAGAGCACGGACTCCTACTTCGAAGCACTTGGAACCTACCTCGCCAGCCACGGCTGCCCTGTGGCCTTCTATTCCGACAAGCACTCCGTGTTCAAGGTCAACAAGCCGGACGCGAAGGGCGGCTCAGGAATGACTCAGTTCGGACGAGCCCTTGCCGAGCTGAACATCGAGATTATCTGCGAACAGCAGCCAGGCCAAGGGCCGCATGGAGCGGGCCAACCGCACCCTGCAGGACCGGCTGGTGAAGGAACTTCGGCTGGAGAACGTGTGCGATATCGAATCCGGCAACGCTTTCCTGCCCGAGTTCCTGGCACACTTCAACGAGCGTTTTGCCGTGCAGCCGCTCAAGGCTGAGAACCTGCACCGCTCTCTGAACATCGCCGGAAGCCGGCTGGAAGAGATCCTCTGCCATCGCGAGCAGCGTCATGTCAGCGAGCAGCTCAGCATCGCGTACGACCGCAAGCAGATCATCCTTGAACGCAGCGATCTGGCCGACGGGCTGGGCGGCAAGTATGTCGATCTCTACCACTTCCCGGATGGCCGGCTGGAGGTGAGATGGAAGGGTGTCTCGCTTCCCTCTCGCATCTTCAGCAAAGACCAGCGGGTGCGCCACACAGCCGTCGTTGAGAACAAGCGGATCGGTCACGCTCTGTCGCTGATCAAGGCAACGCAGGACGTGAAGCACGAGCCGAAGGTGCAGACCAACAGCGAGAAGCTCGGCTACAAGAAGCGGCCGCGCAAGGTTTACGGACCCAATTACGAGGAACGAAGCGCGCCGTCGGCAGAAGCGGTGGAAATGACGGCCTGATGGACAGCCTGGATCATGGTGCAGCCCGATAGAAACGTCAGGGTTGAACCATGGGATGGCTTTCTATGAGCGAGCGCGATCTGAAGTGTATCGAAGTGCTGAGTGACGAGCGGGCCGGGCGTCGGACGGTAACTGCGGCGGCAGCCGTGTTGGCGCTCAGCGAGCGGCAGGCGTTTCGGTTGCTGGCCCGGTACGAGGCCGATGGTGGCGGCGGGTTGATCCACAAGGCACGCGGCAGAACGTCGAACCGCAGCCACAACGAAGGCATCCGGAGTATGCGGTCGAGCTGGTCAAGAGCAAGTACGAGAACGATGGCTCGAACACCTTAATTGGCGAAGGCGAGGTAAGCCTGTTCGCCTGGAATACGGTGGAGACCAAGCGATTGGTGGTCGGGCGAATCATGCTCGGTGGTGACGTGTCCAGTTTCCATCACCAAGGTGCCCGACGTGGTGACCAGCGGCTTACCTGACCCGGTCAGGGCCTGCCCCATCGCGTTGATCGCATCGCAATCCCGCTGTGACATGCTCTCGGGCTTTGAGAAGTCGCCATCAAAGGCCATGTGAATGACGCCCTCGGTAGTCTGAGCGCCTTACGCAAGGGTCTCCAGACCGTCCAGCGAACCACGCAGGACATTCGCCCCCAGATCGCTAAGGTGAGCCATGCCTTGTGGGACCTTGCCAGCCCGGTGAAGCTGTGGCCCGCGGCGAGCAACTCAGTTACGATTGCGGGCCGGTCTGTCCGGAACCACCTGTGACGAAGATGTGCGTACTCGTTCTCCCTGGAAGCGTTCCCCAAGTTCAAGCCTGAAGTCTGCACACTGTACGATAAAGGCCGGCACGTTCATAAAACCGCCGCTTCCGTACATCTCTCTAATTTATGTCTGTGGACCCACTCTCTGACATCCTTTCGCTCTTACGACCCTGTACCTACGTGACCGGCGTCCTCAGCGCCGGTGAGCACTGGGGGGTAGCTTTCCGAATCACAACGTCATCGAGTGCTACAGCGTGGTCAAGGGAGAATGCTGGCTGGCTATAGAGAATGGCCCTCAGCCTGTCCGCTTGCAGGCCGGAAGCTGCTTGCTTCTTCCGCGTGGATGACCGTTCGTCCTCGCAAGCGATCTCTTGCTGCCACATCGCCACTCTTGGGAACTTCTTTCAAAACGCGAAAGGTATAATCGCATTCTTCCCGTAAGCCCCGGCGATGGCTTCTTTACTCTCGGCAGCCATTTCGAGCTGGAAGGAGATGCCCGCTTTCTGCTCGATGTTTTGCCGCCCATAGTGATGCTCGAGAATGAGCCGCAACGAGAGTCGCTGCGCTGGGCGGTCGAACGTATGCTGAGCGAGATGCGCGATCCGCAACCTGGAGGGAGCCTGATCGCACAACAGGCTGCCTACACAATGTTGGTCGAAGCCCTCCGGCTGCATCTTGCAGATGATCAGCAGCGAGGCCCTGGCTGGCTCTCCGCTCTTGCGGACGGTCGTATGCGTATGGCCTTGTCGTCCATTCATCGAGAGCCTGCTCGCGCTTGGACCTTACAGTGAGACCTGCCGACCACACTATGGGTGAGAAACGTGCCCGATGACCCTTTGCGAAAGAACGAAAGTTGCGCTTCCGAATGGAAGTGGTCGGGCGCATTGAAACTGTGAGCTCTGACAATCTTAGTGATGGTCCCCGAACCTAAAGCAATTGCGTACTCCGCGTGCGCTGTCTCCTCGATCTCGTAAACCGATCTGAAAAGCGAGCGGAGCTGCAAATCAAAGGCACTCGCTGTGAAGTCTTCCCGAACTTTTCAGCTGGCATTGCGAAACCCCCTGAGACCCGAAGCACTCATTTTGAATTTAACTCGCAATCTGGTGCAAGAGAGGCGCAAGCGGAGCATACAAGGCCTCTCCGCCACTGCGTCGAATCAATTGGGGGAATTGCCGATCACCTCAAGATTGGAGACCCTGCGGAGGCTGCCGCATGAACGAACCTGCTGTCCCATATGTCTTAACGAATCGAAACAGTCCCGCCTTTTGGCTTATCGACAACCTATGGATGCCTCTGGCTGGCAATTTCCTGACAAACGGGAACTTTTGCTTGATCGAGCAGGTTTGCGGAACCGGCATCGGCGGACCACCTACCCATAGCCATCCCTCTGACGAGGGGCTCTACATTCTCGAAGGTCATTGCACGTTCAATGCCGGCGGGGAGACGGTTGAGGCTGGCCCAGGCACTCTGGTTTCCGTTCCGCGCTTGGTGGAACACAGCTTTACCGTGGACGCCCCCAACTCCCGCCCCCTCAACTTCTATACTCCAGGCGGCTTCGAGATGTTGCTGATGAGTCTGGCAACGCCAGCAGCGGAGCGTAAACCGCCCGTTCCCGGATCCACGCCTATGCCACCGCAGTGGATGGCAGAAGAGTGCTCACGTGAGTTTGGCCAAATCCCTGGGGTTGCGCTTCCGTTCGCGGACTCTCCGACCGAAGAAAACATGGTCACGCATCCCAGTGACGTCAACAAACTCAAGCCGTATGGGAGCAGTAGCGAGGATGCGCCTGCCTATTGGTCGCCAGGGATTCTGTGGACGATTTTAGCTATCTCCGAACAGACTGGCGGCTCTAATTCCCTTATGGAAGAACTCTGCCCGATGGATGCCGGTCCACCGCCACATACGCATGAACAGGACGAAGTCATCTATGTGGTCCAAGATGAACTCATGATGATCGTAGGTGCGGAGAGCATCAACGTGAAGGCTGGAGCTCTGGCGTATATTCCAGCCCGCCGCGTTCACAGTTTTAGAGTCGATTCTCATGAAGCACGGCTGCTCAACTTCTACCTGCCCGGCGGATTTGAGAGAGTCATCACGGAGTCCGGTGTTCCCGCTGAATCTCGCGTGGTCCCGCCTTCAAGTCTTAAGCCGCAGGGTACTCCTGAGCAGATCAACGCCCTGTTTCAGAAGGTGGGAATGATTACAGTTGCCCTGCCCGATTCGCTTCGTGATGGCCGGAGTAAATAAGCAGACTTAATTCTTGCATTCTTCGGGACGAGAAAGGATTCATGATGAATGAGTAATCCCGGTGCCGCGCCTTATTGGTCGGAGCCTGTGCAGGTCTTGACGCATCATTGCCGAACCCTCCACCCCAAAGCGAGGAAGTGCAAGTCAATCAGTAGTGAAGCAAGTTTGTAGAGCGTTTCTGATGTCATGGTGTGCCGTGACTATCCCTGAAAATGCTAAAGCGTCTGAGGATCCGCGTTTCGGTGTACCCGCTGCGCGGTTCCGTTGTGAGTAGATTTAGGCAGCCGACACCTTGAACCCGGTCGCTGCCTCCACTGCTCGAGCCAGCATGGCGGGATCAGACACACCCTGGTAGTCATACGTGGGGTGTATGGCGCTTCGAGTCATGCGAAGATAGCTCCGCCCAGTGCGGGAATGACCTTAAGCGAAGTTGCCGCTCATCATCTTGACTCCGGCGAAGATCGAGCTCACAAGGTAGATCTTCACTCCGGCGTACTCGGCGAAGATATTAAGCCCACCCACGAGACCTACTCGGACATGCACTCGGTCTCAGCTCGACCGACCGAATGCGAAGTAAGGTTCGGCACGCACGATTGGTAGCTTTCAAGAAGTGTGGGCAGTTCTGCCATGGCTCTGAATTGTATTTCGAAGGCTACAGATTCACAATTGATCGGCCGCTTGTGAAGATCAATATGGCTGCCGCCCAGGAACCAGAACACCGGCATGTGGGCTTGGTTGGCTGCCTTCACACCAACTAACGAATCTTCGATGACTAAGCATTTTTCAGGAGCCACTCCCATTGCCTTCGCGGCGTACAGAAAGAGATCCGGCGCAGGCTTCCCATGTTCCACCATGGAAGCACTGAAAAGATTTCCCTGGAACATGTCACCTAACCCAGCCAACCCTAATCCTCGGCGAATGTAAGGCAGTGGACTGTTTGAAGCGACACAGCAAGGAAGGGTTATCGAAGAGAGTGCTTGCCGTATGCCCGCCATCCCAGTAAGGCGGTGCTCAAAAGCTTTGGTAACTGCGTCTTCCAAAATTTCTGTAAAGTCAGGGCTGACTGGATATCCCTCCTCAGCAACCTGCCTTGCCATCTCACGACGCGAGGTGCCCAAGAACCGGCTCATGACCGTCTCCAGATTGATTTGCAAACCAAGTGACTGGAGGGCTGACAAGGCACACTCGCAGCTGATCAGCTCACTGTCGATCAGCACGCCGTCGCAGTCGAAAATGATCAAATCCACTCTGCCCAACAGATCACCCGTTTCAAGCTGGAGTCTTGTTCGCCCAACTGAACCAAGCATAGAACATCTTGGCGATTTGGGCTATTGCTCAGAGCTGGAGCAAGTGTAATCATTGAACTGCGTCGGCCCATAGGACCATTACTGCTGCAAGATGGCTTGCGCGGTCGTTTCGTCGGTGATCAGGCCGTTGATGAGACGACCGCGAAGAGCTCCTAAAATGGACTGGACCTTGCTTGGACCGCCCGAAGCAGCGATCATCTCGGACGCATCGAAGTCCGTTAGAGGGAGACTGCCAATCCGCGTACTCACGGAACCTTCAAGCACCTTGCCGTCCTTGTTGAAGGCCCAGCCGATAATCTCACCAATGGCTTTGCGTTCGAGCAGCTCCTTCAGTTCCGCATCGCTGATGAATTTGTCCTGGTGCATCGGGCAGTTCCAATCGATTTGAGCAGTGCCGACGAAGACGGCCTTGGCTTGCACCGCCAGTTTCCGAACCGAGGTAAAAGCCTGCGTGTTCTGAAGGTGCTGCCGTTCGTCGATTGAGGTGGCGACCACAGGGGTTTGCAGCAAAAACGCCTGCGCGTTGATCCTGTCCGCGAGCTGCATGACGACCTCAAAGTGGCTGGCTCGGCCATCGTGAGCCATATTGCCAACGACCGAGATGAGCTTGTGCTGCGGTTGGTTCATGGGCGCAACCTGACTCACCATGGCCCGCATGGTACGTCCTGTCCCGAAGGCCAGAATGGTGGGGATCTTCTCCTCTAAAAAGCGCTCCAAATAGGCTGCGGCGCGCGATCCCAAGCCATTCACGTTGCCATCCGGCAGGCCGTCCGCAGGCGCTACGTCGCAGTAGCTGAGCTTGTACTTGTCTCGCAGTTTCTCGGCCAGCTCAATACACTCAGCAATAGGATGGTCCAGACGAAACTTGATTAACCCCTCGGATACGGCCAGCGATACCAAGCGTTGAGCAGCCTGGCGAGATACATGCAGCTTCTCCGAGATCTCGTCCTGTTTGTTGTTCGCAACATAGTAGAGCCAAGCGGCACGTGCCGCGAGGTCGAGCTTCTGTTGTTGCCGTTCAACCGAGGTCGTGGAGTCCAACGCTGTCTCCTTAGGTCGCGTGCGACGAAGATCGAGGGTTCAAACATCGTAAATCGCGTAATACTGCCTTAGACGCTCGCGATAGATCGAAATGGCAGCCTGGTAGTTCGCATACTTCAATGGATCGGGATAGGCAGTTCTCGTGTTATCCCCCCTTACGCCACGCTGCGTAATTGCAGATAAAGGCTCAGGTTCGCCAATCCACTTCTTCCAGGCCCAAAGTGCCTGGAGCGCAGCTCCAAGACAGCCGGCCTCGATGGTGGCGGGTACCTTTACCGTCGTTCCTGTAGCGTCTGCAATCAGCTGACGCCATCCCTGGCTTCGTGAACCACCTCCAATCACCTGTATTTGGTTCAACGTCTTCTCTCCAAGAATCAGCTTCAGCCCTTCCAGAACTCCGAACGTGACTCCTTCCACAGTGGCCCGCATCAGGTTGGCCGGCGTCATGTTATGCGTTGAAAGACCAAGAACGCTCCCCTTGGCATGCGGCAGGTCCGGCGTGCGCTCTCCATTAAGGAACGGGAGGATGGTGATGCCATCCGATCCGGGGGTGGAGGTCTGCAGAGCTTCGGAGACAAAGGCGACCTCGCGACCGAGCAGGGTAAGCATCTTTGCCGTAACGTTGGTTGCATTCATTGTGCAGACAAGCGGCAGCCAGCCACCGGTTGAGGAGCAGAACGGTGCGATCCGTCCGTCGGGATCGCCGACCGGATGATCGCTGAAGGAGTAAACCGTAGAGGATGTTCCCAGGCTGATCGTGACTACCCCCTGCACCACGTTTCCGGTACCGATTGCACCCATCATGTTGTCGCCTCCGCCGGCAGACACTAGGCAGTCGACAGTGAGCCCGAGGGCACTCGCCGCTTCGGGGCGCAACCGACCGACGATACTATCAGGCTGGATCAGTTCGGGAAGCGCGCGCTCGAGCAGGCCTGAGCCGCCGTCGATGGCGGCCAAGGGCTCGGCGGCCCATGTGCGGCGGCGAACATCGAAGTAAGCTGTGCCGGAGGCGTCGCCAAACTCCGCCGCCAAGCGCCCGGTCAGCCAGTAGTTGAGGTACTCGTGGGGCAGCAGGATGTGGCGGATGCGGGCGAAATTATCGGGCTCTTTCTCCTTTAGCCAGAGAAGCTTCGACAGTGTGTATCCGGTCAGGGGAATAATGCCGAAGCGCTCGAACCAGGCAGAGGCTCCGCCCAACTTCTGCAGCATGGCCACATTCTGCGCGGACGTCTCGGTATCGTTCCAAAGTTTTGCGGGCCGAATGCTCTGCATGTGCTCGTCAAGCACCACCAACCCATGTTGCTGACCTGAGACTCCGATCGCCTTCACCGCGGGCAGCGAGACCGCGGCCTGCTCCAGCGCCTGCCGGACTGCGGACACCATGGCATTGACCCACCACTCCGGGTGCTGCTCGCGCGCACCGCTAGGCCTTTCAATCAGATCATGGCGTGCATGACCATGGCCGTGGGCCACTCCGCTTTCGTCAAGCAGTACTGCCTTGGTTCCCTGGGTGCCGCAATCGATGCCTAAGAACATTTCCCGCTCTCTCATGCCGGGTTAACTCTACCGGAGTTAGGGATCGGGCGGCCACCGAACACTCTTCTGCGTACACAATTTTCTTCTTGACAACCGTATGCCGGATGTATGAGCTTTTGCCCGTTGCTTGAATTATTGCCCAATCAGAATTGAACTTTGCAATCGGATAGGAGTTCTATGAAACGTATCGTCTTCACCCTCGCGTTGTTTCTCCTCGGCTTCAAAGGGTATGCGCAGGTCTCCACCGGCGACATCCTCGGTTCAGTGACAGATGCAAGCGGCGCCGCGATCCCCGGGGCAGCCGTCACCATCAAGGATCTTGGCACCCAAAACGTGAGGACCGCAAAATCCGGTGAATCAGGCGAATTCGTGTTCACGGCCCTGCAACCCGGCCACTACTCGGTCACCGTGAGCGCACCGGGCTTCAAGGGGTTTGTTACGCCGGACCTTTCGCTTTCAGCCGGCGACCGGACACGCATGGGACCCGTTCTGCAGGTTGGAGAATCATCGGAGACGGTTGAAGTTCTGGCATCGACGCTGCCCAGCCTGCAAACGGACACCTCAACCCTGAGCACCATTGCGACCGAGGCTCAGGTCGAAGATCTTCCTCTAAACGGCCGTAACTACATTGCTCTGGCGCAACTGGCCGCCGGTGCCCACGAAGGCTCGGCCATTTCACTCTCGGGAGGATCCCGTCCTGACGATCGCCGCCAGACCTCCTCTATCTCGGTGAACGGCCAATCGGATGCGAACAACAACGAACTCATCGACGGCGTTGACAACAATGAACGGGTGATTGGGAGTATCGGCGTGCGCCCGTCGGTCGACGCGATCGCCGAGTTTCGGGTGCAGACCAATACCTACCCCGCGGAGATCGGTCGCACCGCCGGCGCGGTCGTTAACGTGATCAGCAAGGCCGGGACCGATCAGTTTCATGGGTCTGCTTATGAGTTCCTCCGCAACGACGCTCTGGACGCGAGAGATTACTTCGCTTCCACCGGTCGCCGCCCCGAATACCGCCAGAACCAGTTCGGAGGCAGCATCGGCGGACCGGTCCTGAAGCGGAAAACATTCTTTTTCGGCGACTACGAAGGACTGCGCATTGTGCAGGGCCAGACCACCGTCAGCACGGTGCCTACCTTATTCGAGGAACAGCACCCGGGGAACTTCAGCGATATTGGCGGCCCGGTCCTCGCAGCAGCCACTCTTAGTCCGATCGCTCTGAAGTATTTCGCACTGTTCCCTGCACCCACGTCGTCGGCGCTCTCGAATAACTTCACCTACAGCCCGAACCGAACGCAATTTTCCAACACCTTTGATGTGCGCGTGGATCACAAGTTGAGCGAGAAGGATTCTCTCTTCGCCCGCTACTCCTTCAACAATGTAAATACCTTTACGCCACCCGGTTTGCCGGAGATCAACGGCGCTCTCTCGGTCGGCAACGCCAACCTGTTTTCAGGCGCAAACCAGACCCGCGCGCAGAGCTACATTCTGAACTACACCCACGTCTTCAGCCCCAATCTGTTGATGGAACTCAAGGCCGGCTACACGCGGATCAACATCGCATCGCTGAACCTGAACACGGGCCAGAATCTGAGCACCCAGTTTGGCATACAGGGCGCCAACTTCAGTCCGCAGACAACCGGGCTGAGTACGGTCGAACCGGTAGGCTACGCAACGCTGGGCGATGGACCTGGTATTCCGCTGAACTACCTGGACAACACGTTCCAATACTCCGGCGCGCTCACCTACAGCCTTGGAGCCCACACTATTAAAGCCGGAGCACAACTGATCCGCCGGCAGGTGACCTCAGCGCAGCAACTGGTTGGGACGGGTATCTTCGTCTTTGTGGGCTTTAGCGGCCCGGGGAGCACCCTCGCCTCGCTTCTACAAGGCAACGTCCTGCAGGTCATCCGGATTGCAGAGTTCGATCG
Source organism: uncultured Granulicella sp. (assembly GCA_964282835.1). Lineage (GTDB taxonomy): Bacteria > Acidobacteriota > Terriglobia > Terriglobales > Acidobacteriaceae > Edaphobacter. The sequence goes on along the minus strand of OZ196157.1, from coordinate 478,155 downwards.
TCCTTCCTTCCGCACCTTTGAGCCCACCGGGTACGTCCAGGATGACTGGCGAGCCGCCAAGAATCTGACACTTAACTTTGGCGTCCGCTACGACGTCTACACGCAACCCACCGAGGCCCACAACCGGCTCTCTAACCTTGACACTCGAACCGGCGCGCTGCTGATTGCCGACACCCCCGGCGTTTCAAGCACCGGCAACGTTCCGACCGATCATCGTGATGTTTCGCCGCGAGTGGGGTTTGAGGCGACGCTCCGGCCCAGAACGGTTCTGCGCGGCGGCTACGGCATCACCTACTTCCCGGACGACACCGCCTTCCCCATCTTTCTCGATAACACGCCCTTCTCCGTTGATTATCAGCCGAGCCCGTTCAGTACCACGCTGAGCACTCCTCTGCCCTCAACCGTGGCGCCGGGCGTTTCCGGAGCTTTCCAGACGATCAGCACGACGCATGCCAAGACGGCCTACATTCATCAATTCAATCTAAATCTTCAGCAGGAATTTGGTGGCAATGTCGTTACCGTCGCGTATGTGGGTGGTCTGGGGCATCATCTTACGCAACTGCTTGACGTTAACTTCGCGCCTCCGGACACCAACCCGAACGATCCCCTACAGTCACGGCGTCCGCTGTATGCGGTCGCTCCCAACGTCACCTCGGTGGAGCAGCAGGTGTCCGTTGGTTTTTCCAGCTACAACTCCTTGCAAATGCAGGTGGAGCGGCGTCTTTCGCACGGCCTCACCGTAAACGCCAACTACACTCTGGCTCGCGCTCTTAGCAACACGGTCGATATCGCCGATGCGGGTGGAGGCACAGGCTCGCTTGAAGGAGTCGGCGCCGTTCCAAGCCGCACCAGCACACTCGATTACGGCAACAGCGACCTGGACATTCGCGATCGCGTGGCTGCCGAGATCGCTTACGCTCTGCCCTATGGCGATGGGCTGCATGGCCTACGCGCCGTTGCCGCCAAAGGCTGGCAGGTCAATGCGATCAATGTCTGGTCGACCGGCTCGCCTTTTACCATCGTGAACAGCAGCGCTCAGGCCAACACGGGCGCCAGCACGTACGGCGATCGGCCCAATCAGGTTGGATCCCCCTCCATCGCAAACAAGGGCATCGCAAGCTTCTTCAACACGGCCGCCTACCAGCTTCAGCCCTTCGGCACGATCGGCAACGTACCCAAGAACAGCCTGTACGGTCCCCACATCCGGCATCTTGATGTATCTCTTTTCAAGAGCTTCGATCTTGAAAAAGGAACGCAACTGCAATTTAGGGCTGAGTCGTTCAACCTCACCAACACACCCACCTTTGCCAATCCCGATGGTGTGCTGGGGGATCCTTCGTTCGGTGCGATCAGCAGCACGCGAAATGGAAGCACACCACGTGAGTTGCAGTTTGCTCTGAAGCTTCTCTTCTAACATGCCGTTCTTCACCTCGGCCTACCAGGAACGAAAGGATAGATAAGAAGATGAGCGATGTTCGTAAAATCTTAAAGCTGAATATGGAGAATCTTTCGCTTCTCTCTCCCGATGTCGCCGTGCCGAAGTATAGCCGCGAGGGTCTCGAAAAAGCGATCGTTCACCTTGGGGTCGGCGGTTTTCACCGTGCTCATCAGGCCGTATACCTTGATCGGCTACTTGCGCATCCAGCGCAGCCTCGTTGGGGTGAGGCCGGCATCGGCCTGCTCAAAGGCGACCTCAAAATGTTCGAAGCTCTGCAAGGTCAAGATTGTCTGTATACGGTGTTGGAACGGAGCGCGGAGAGCCAGAAGGCACGGGTCATTGGCTCGCTGGTGGAGTACATCTATGCGCCGGACGACAGGGAGTCCGCGCTGGAACGGATGGCCTCGGCCGAGACCAGAATCGTCTCGCTCACGATTACCGAAGGCGGCTACTTCCTCGACGAAGGGACCGGTAAGATCAACCTGAACCATCCAGACATCCAACATGATCTCGAACACCCGCATGAACCAGTCACCTCGGTTGGCTTCCTGGTAGAGGCCTTGCAGCGGCGTATGCTTCGCGGACTCGCTCCATTTACTGTGATGTCGTGCGATAACCTGCAAGGCAATGGGCACATCGCGAAGCAACTCCTGAGCGCGTACTCGGGACTGCGCGACACGACCCTGCAGAAGAAGATCGAGGCGTCCGTATGCTGCCCGAACAGCATGGTGGATCGCATTACACCGATGACGACGGCGCCGGACAAGCTCTTTCTCCAGGAGCGATTCGGCGTCGACGATGCCTGGCCCGTCGTCACCGAACCTTACATCCAGTGGGTAATCGAGGATGAGTTCGGTTGCGGAAGACCGCGGTGGGAAGAGGTCGGCGCCCAGATGGTGACGAACGTGGCACCCTATGAACTGATGAAGATACGGCTGCTCAACGGAAGCCACCTCGCCATGGGGTATCTGGGTGCGCTGGCTGGCCATACTTATGTGCATGACCTGATGCAGGACCCAACCATACGCCGCTTTACCGAAGCCTTTATGCAGGAAGTGACACCGGCCGTTCCCACGATCCCCGGCATTTCGGTTCGGAAGTACAAGCAGGTGCTGATACAGCGCTTTGCAAACCCAGCGATCAACGATCAGGTAACCCGCATCTGCTCCGATGGCTCGGCAAAACTCCCTAAGTGGCTGTTACCCACGCTGTCGGAGCTGATGGAAAAAGGCGCGCCCGTTCACCTGCTCACCCTGGTCATTGCAAGCTGGATCCACTACCTGCGAGTGGGCAAAGACGAGGCAGGCCGCCCACTCACGATCCTCGACCCAAGGGCCGCGGAGTTGATCGCCGTAGCAGGTAAAGGCGGGGCCGACCCTATGGCCATGTTGTCGATTGAGTCCGTCTTCGGACCAAGCTTCCGTTCGAATCCAACTTTTGTCCGCGACGTGGGCGAAGCCATGCATCAGCTGTCAAATTACGGGGCGATCGTGACGATGCAGCGTCACATTGCAAGCTCCACCTCCGTATAGCTTGACCTTGGAACAGAATCAGGAGGATCGCGTGAAGGACAGCATTGAAGATTCGCCGCTTCGTAAACCCGGCTCGGCGCAGGGCTGGGTTCTTATCGCGGGCGGCTGGCTGCCCGTCATGGTGGTGGCTGTGATCGCACCGATTCTGCCGAAGATGAACCTCGCCTTTCAAGGCACGAAGCACGCAGATTTGCTAATCCCCTTGATGGCTACGCTCCCGGGTCTCTTCATCGCTCTGCTCGCGACCCCCATCGGCATACTTGCGGATAACATCGGCAGAAAGGGATTGCTTCTTTTTGCAGTGATTGTCTACGGATGCTTCGGCATGGCGCCGTTTTGGCTGCACTCGCTTTTCTGGATTGTGGCGTCACGTGCAGCGGTGGGCGTCTGCGAAGCCATCGTGATCGTTACCAGCACGGCGCTGATCAGCGACTACTTCTCCGGCGATCGACGCGAGCACTGGCTCGCCATGCAGAGCGGTTCCCAGACCGTTATCGGGCTGTTCCTGGCCATCCTTGGCGGCGTGCTTGGAGAACGAAGCTGGCGTCTGCCCTTCACAGCCTACAGCTTCAGCTTCCTGCTCATTCCGCTGGTGTGGTACTTGCTTTGGGAACCGAACCGGAAGCAGACCTCAGGGTTGAAAACACCGGCTGACCGTGTGCGCCCCGGGGCTGAAAAGGCCGGCCCCCATTGGCCGGAGTTGGCAGGCATCTGCCTTGTCACAGTCTTTGCGGTAAGCGCTTTCTTCGTCGTCGTGGTGCAACTCAGCTACGTGCTTACCGAGCGTGGCTTCTCTTCTCCTCGGCTTATCGGCATCGCGGGTGCTATCGCCGGCCTGGCCGCGCCGCTTGGGGTCGGCATGTTCCGCTGGATACGCGCGTCGTACCCCTTCAAACTGGCGCTGAGTCTTGGCTTATCCGCCGCGGGTTTCGCTGCGATGGTTCTGGCTCACGGCTACGCGTTTACGGTTGCGGGCGCCGCTCTCAACGAGGTCGGTTCCGGCCTGGTTCTGCCCACCCTGCTCAGCTGGGCTCTCGCCGAACTTCCTTTTTCTGTGCGCGGACGCGGCACAGGAGCCTGGCAGTCTTCCTTTTTCTTCGGCCAATTTATCAGCCCGCTGGTCATCCTCGGATTGGCAAAATTTACCGGCAGCCTCGACCATGCCATTCTTGCTTACGCTTACGCGTGTGCGCTCGCGGCCTGCATCGTGGCTATCGTTCTGATCAGCACGAAGAACCGAAGTACTTCCCCCAACCGTCTGGCCGAGGTGTAGTCTCCCATCCATTGAAATCAAACGAAGGAGCCAACCTATGAAGTACCGCTTTGGACCGGAATATCCGAAGGAAACTTACATCTCGCACGGATACGCTGAGCAGACTGTTGATCTTGGCGAGGCAGTGCTGAACTACGCCGTCACCGGCCCTGAGCAGGCGCCGCCCTTGCTCCTGATACCATCTCAGACCGAGTCATGGTGGGGTTACGAGCCGGTGATGCGGCTGCTCGAAGCCGACTTCCGCGTGTACGCAGTCGATCTTCGCGGGCAAGGACGTTCCAGCCGCACGCCCGGTCGTTACACGCTGGATATCTGGGGCAACGATCTTGTCCGCTTTCTTCAAACCGTTGTACGCGCCCCTGCGATCGTCGCGGGCTTGTCTTCAGGAGGCGTGCTGTCCTGCTGGCTTTCGGCTTACGCGCCGCCGGGGCTGGTGCGAGCCGCCTACTACGAGGACCCGCCGCTCTTCTCTTCCGAGGTGGACCCGGCCTACGGCTATGCTATGCATCAGGGTGGCGTTGGACTCCTGTTCGCGCTGTTTTCAAAGTTCCTCGGCGACCAGTGGTCAATCGGCGACTGGGACGGCATGCTGGCGGAAGCCTCGTCCACCGTTCCGCCCTGGCTGGTCCAGTTCGCGCCACTTCCTGCTGAACCGCCTCAACACATGAAAGAGTACGATCCGGAGTGGGCGCGTGCGTTTTGGACCGGTATGGCCACCAATGGCTGTGATCACAGGCGTATGTTGAAGAGTGTCAAGGTGCCGGTCTTGTTCACTCATCATTTCCGCAAGGATAATCCTGAGACCGGTGCACTGATGGGAGCCATCTCGGACCTGCAAGCGAATCGCGTGCAGCATCTCGTCGAAAGCGCCGGACAATCCTTCCATTATCTCTCATTCCCGCACATGGGACATTCCATGCATGCGGAGGATCCTAGGCTTTACGTTAGAGTGCTTACCGAATGGATGCGAGAGCTAAGATAATCCGTTCGTCCTTGCCGCTTCGACCTGCTTCATTCCTTCAGTCGCTTTTTGGCCGACCCACCACAAGCTCGACCGCTACTTAGAGGAGTACATCGCCGCCGCCGGCATCGTCGAAGACCGTAAGGGACCGCTTTTCCGGACGACGAAAGGCCGGTCCGGTGAGCTAACTGGTAATTCCCTGCTCCAGTCCGATGTCTGGCGCATGATTCGCCGGCGAGCGCTCGCGGCCGGAATCAAGACCGAGATCGGATACCACACCTTCTGTGCGACCGGCATTACCGCCTACCTGAAGAATGGCGGCCGGCTGGAGATCGCCCAGCAGATGGCCGCGCACGTTTCGGCCCGGACGACTGGACTTTACGATCGCAGGAGCAATGAGGTCTCACTCGATGAGGTCGAGCGGATCGGGATCTAATCTGATAGGTCTCGGGTTGCGCAATGCCAATGAGGTCACCTTCTGTCTGGTCTCCCGCCAACCGACAACTTCCCACAATGCGACTAATGAGATGGTCCGCCGCTTGATTCTCCTTTTCATCAGGAGGATCGTAGAGGCAGCTTTCTACCAGGAGGATCATCGCTATGCAGATACAGTCCGTTGGCATCGACCTTGGGAAGACGACGTTTCACCTTGTGGCTTTGGGAGCAGCCGGCAAGCTGCTGGTGAAGAAGAAGTTTACGCAGAAGCAGCTGCTGGCGTACACGGCCAACCTGCAGACTTCACTGATCGGCCTGGAGGCTTGCGCCGGGGCTCACTTTCTTGGCCGAGCCTTGCGCCAGCAAGGGCATGACGTTCGATTGATCCCGGCGCAGTTCGTCAAGCCCTTTGTGAAGTCGAACAAGAACGATTTCGTGGATGCCGAGGCCATTGCCGAGGCTGTCGACCGCAAGAACATGCGCTTCGTTCCGATCAAGACCGACGACCAGCTGGACCTACAGGCGATTCACCGGGTGCGGGACAGGCTGGTCGCACGAAGGACGTCGGTAATCAACCAGATTAGGGCTTTTTTGCTGGAGCGTGGCTTGGTCTTCGAGAAGAAGCCGGCCAAGCTGAAGGCTGCGATGGCGGATATCCTCGAGAACGCGGAAGCCGATCTGACAACGCTGATGCGCAACCTGATCGATACGCTTTGGGGTGAGTGGAAGACCGTCGAGCAGCAGGTCGAGCAGCTCAACGACGAACTGGAGCGCATCTCCGCAGCCGACGCCGGCTGCACACGCATTCGCAAGATCCCTGGCATTGGTCCCGTCATCGCAACGGCCATTGTTGCGGCGATCGGCAACGGTGCAGCCTTCCGCAAGGGCCGGGAGTTTGCCGCCTGGCTGGGCATCGTGCCGCGGCAGTATTCAACAGGAGGCAAGGCGAAGCTGTTCGGCATCAGCAAGCGAGGCAACCGTTACCTGCGCAAGATCCTGATCCACGGCGCACGAGCAGCCGTGCTGCGGATCAAGCGCGAAGGCGTCTCCATCGGGGCATGGCTCGATCGACTGGATGCCAGGGCTCATAAGAACGTCGTCGTAGTCGCGATGGCCAATAAGCTGGCCCGTATCGCGTGGGCGGTGCTGTCGAGCGGCAACGAGTACAGGCCAACAGCCATGCCAGCCTGAGCAAGTGCGGAAAAGACGCCTTCGGCTTGGAAACGCTCCGCGTTCCCGCTTTCCCTCACTACGACCACGAGTTTATAAAGTTTCCCCACCGAGGTCTGCATAGGAGCAGCAAGGACGAAAGAACAGTCACAACGGCGTGTCCGCAGCCTGGTACCGCTAATGGTCTTCACCGACCGTGCGACTTATAAGGACCGACACGCGCGCATCTCATCCTGGCCAGGAGAGACGATCTCCACCTAAAGGCCGAATACATTTGCGCAGACTTGTCTTCTCGCCCAAACTAACCCTTGCAATCGTGCGGCGGACCATACATTCGCGGGACAAGGAATTCCGCTCAAGCGCAGGCTGCTTTACCTCCCCGAATCCTTTTAAGCTCCCGGAAAAGCCCCGAAAACGACAGCCCCCTATACCGCTTACTGCTGGCGGGATCTCGAGGAGAGATCAACCGGATCTGAGTACTCTCCTAGACTTGGCAGGGGCGAGCGACAACGTGTTGTTCTTCAAGATGGAATGAACCGGCCTTGCTGCCTCGAGGAGGCCCGAGGTGCCCACGGCGGAGAAGCATCGCTGCAGTAAGCAGCGTGCTACATCGTTGACCTGCATTCAACCTGTTCCACGTTGCCTATAGTTTCTCTCGTGGCTGCCGATCGTAACTTCACTCTGGTGCTTCGGCTCCTCTTCGCGTGGGGATCTGGACCGGGCTGCAGTTAAGAGGTGGCAGCCGTAGCCCCACAGGCCGAGGGCAAGCAATAATCCAACCGAGATCAGTAAGGCCATAACGGAGAGACTCCTCGCTCTCAGTACCGGACGATACCCGCTCAGTCACACTAATTGCTTGATCCTCTCGACACAAAGTTCTTACTAAATTCTTATGGGAGCTTAGTTACTCAAACGAAGAGTCACACCGTGTGTTGGGCAGATGGCCCGCGCATCGCCAGAGCACTCTGCACCATGAATGCTGGAGTCTGGCTGCGGCTGACACGCTTTGCAGTTCTTGTACCTGCAGGCACACCCGCCTTTCCTTACGGCAAGTCGACCTGTAGGGAGTAGAGTTCCTCAACGCCGGCATCCTCAAGCAAAACCGGCTCGCCGTCGGGTGCCACGTTAACCGTCCAGCGGTAAAAGCCGGCGCGCCGGATGTTCTTTAGATCGGCGTAGCGCGTCAATTGGCCGCTCGACGGCGTGTATTTGAAGAGGGTCGGCTCACGCGTTGAATCGAAGTAGAGTGAGCGCCCGTCCCGAGTCCAGACCACGTCATTGGTTCCGTTGTCTGCGGCTTCGCTCCAGGCTCCGGTGCTGAAATCATAGAGCATCAGTCGTCCATCCTGCGCCCCGACCGCAGCCAGGTAGCGTCCATCCGGGCTCCAACGTGCGGTCCAAAGATCCGATGAGCCTGAGATTTCGGCCACTTGACCACGCTTAAGGTCCAGGATCTTGATAGTGGTCGTTGACTTCTTTCCAACGCCAAAGTTTATGATCTGCCCGAAGGCGAGGCGGGTTCCATCCGGAGACCAAGTACCCACCCCCTGGTCGGTCTCATCTTGCAGACAAAGCTTGCTCACGCCGCCAATCGCGGGAACGGTAAACATCTTCCAATCCTGCTGCGGAGTCGACATGAGAAAGCTGATCTGGCTGCCGTCCGGTGACCACTCCGGGAAGCGGGCAAGGTGCCCGTCGGGACTGAGCTTTGTACGCTCACTACCATCAGTACGGCTGCGCCAGAGGGTTCCTTCCGGGTAAGCCGTGTAGGCGATCCATTTGCCGTCGGGCGAAAAGCTGATCGTATCGGTTGAAAGCTGATTCAGAAAGGGCCGAAACTCATGGTTGATGGAGTCGTATTTGATCAGGTGTCCGCGGGCCTGAGCGCCCACTGCAAATAGAGTCTTACCGTCGGCGGCAAACGAAGGCCCGCGCCAGTAGTCGACCGGGCCCGCAGCGAGCAGAGATGGATGCGCGGACTGCCACCAGCTCGCGTGATCTCTCACCACCCAGAGCGACGTGTTGACCAAATCCTCCGTTAAGAAGGCAAAGAAGCGGCCGTCGGGGCTCCACTCGCCACAGCACGCAGTGTTAGACATAGGCTCATGTTTGAACAGCGGATGCGGTTCTCCCCCCGCGGCCGACACCTCCCACATTCCGGGCTCCTCGCCAAAGCCATACATCGAGAAGCGTATACGGGTCCCGTCCGGGGACCAGCGCGGCCAGAACGGAACGCCATTGACCTGGGCAAGCACACGCTGATTCTGGCCGTCTGCGCGCGCAGTCAGCAGCCGTGAGCCGCTGACATAGACAAAACTCTGCCCGTCCGGGGCCCATCCTGCTCCGTGCGCGGTCAGTATGCCAACCGGATTAATCGTCTCCGCCGGGAGCGACATAATGCTTAGCATCTGATCGCGATTGCTTTCCCAGGAAGTTCCGAAAAGTATCTCATTGCGCTGCGGCGAGTAGGAGAAAGCCTGCTCGGAGGGCGCGAGCAGCGCATGGTGCATGGTCTCGCCGCCGTTGACTGAAACTTCCGCAAGGTAGCTCCTGGCGGCGACTGTTTCAGTAAAGAAGATTTGGTTGCCGTCCGTCATCAGGGCGGGATACGTGCCTTTGTACTGCCCATCATTCGTCAAGCGCTTGAAGCGGCTAACCGTTGGCTGCCGATGACCAAGCCACAAGAGCAGCACGCAGAAAATCGCCGCGAACAGAACAGTCGTCGCCGCCCCGATGACCGCGAACAGGCGTCCTCTGGAGCCGACGAGAGATGGATCACTTTCCTTCCTCTCGAAAGCCTGACCAGCCTCTGGTAAACCCGTCGACCTGGAAGATGCAACTACCGCCGGAGATTGCACTTCCGCCGGAGATTGCGGAGCGGCCTGCTCGACCGCAGCTTCTGGAGCGGGCGGCGTTTGCGCAACCGGCACTGGCTCAGCTGCGACCGGCACAATGGCTTTTGGCTGGTCAGCAAGCGTGCGCTCGAGCGCCCGGACCGGCACGGCAAGCCGATAGCCCCGTTTAGAAACAGTCTCGATGTACTCCCCGCCCTCTTCGTTGATGCCTAAAGCGCGCCGCAGCAAAAAGATGTTCTGCGAGAGGCTGCTCTCTTCGACAAAAGATTCCGGCCACAGGCTCTCCATCATGCTGACCTTGGAGACCAGCTCACCCTGGGCCTCGACCAGCAGACAAAGCGTCTCGAAGACTTTCGGCGGCAGGCTGACCCGCTCCTCCAGTCGGCGTAGCGTCGCCCGGTCACAGTCCACCGTATACGTCCCGAAGGCGTACACCCGTTGTCTTTTCAGGGGGTTAGGGGTCATAAGAATTTAGTAAGAACTTCTTGTCGAAACAATCAAGCTTTACCAGCCTGGGCTGCTTAGTGTCAGTTCCAGAGGACGAAGGTGAGCAGAAGGTCAATGATTTCAGGGCTTAAGTCTCTCACTCTTCCGGAGACCATGCCAGACTTTTCGACTGCCAAATGCGCTCATGCGTCCCTCAGTTCGACTTTTCCGCGAGCTGCAGACAAGCGGCCGCCTAGCGCGTGCCGCGTCCGCGCCAAACGCGCAAAGATCATAGGCATAGGCGAGCCTCATCCGCAGTCAGCTCAGATTTGTAAACGTGATTCAAGGAGAATACTGATGCCATCGTCCGTGCACAGACTCGCGCAGTTGACCTGGCGCTGCATGCTTCGCCCTTACTCCAGGGTGAAGACAGCTCCCCGGGCAAGTGCGTTCACACTTTCGTATGCTTCAGGGCTCCTGCTTCTGCTGCTGGGGTTATGGCAGCCGCTGTTTGCCCAGGTAGTCTCGGTAAACGGACCTATCCTGTTACCGACAACCAAGGTCGCGAGCAGCAGCACACCGCAGAACATTCTCCTGCGGACAACGTCAGCCGAGACCATCAGCAGCTTCACCGTACCCGTATCTCAAGGAAACAAGCAGGAATATACCGTAGGCGCGGTAACCGGCTGCGCGGTGGACGGCATGACGTCCAACCCCTCCGGTACGATATGCGTCGTTCCCATCACGTTCAGCCCTGCGTACCCAGGCCAGCGTCTTGTGCCCTTACAGGTTGTTACGAGCGCCGGCAAGGTCAACATCGGTATGAACGGACTGGGGGTAAGTCCGCTCGCGGTCTTTACACCCGGAACCCTGTCGACCCTGGCGGGTAATACGAATTCATCAGGTTGTGCTGCTTACAGCGGGCCGGCGTTGTCTGGGCCGATTTGCAACCCATCGGCGGGAGCCGTCGACAGTGCGGGCAACGTCTATGTTGCGGCTTTCTATAGCAACACCGTCAGCAGGATCGATACCAGTGGCAACATCACTGTCATCGCAGGTACGGGTGCCGGCGGTCTAAGCGGCGTTGGCGGTCCGGCGACCAAGGCAACGTTCGACCGTCCTGTCGATGTTGTGGTCGACCCTGCCGGCAATGTCTATTTCGGAGCCGAGTTTGCCGAGCAGATCTTCAAAATCGATGCCAACACGCAGATACTCAGCCTGGTCGCTGGCAACGGCAACACAGGCTACAGCGGAGACAATGGTCCAGCCACGCAGGCAAGCTTCAATCGCCCGGAGGGACTCGCGTTCGATACGCAGGGCAATCTTTATATCGAAGATCAGGACAATAACCTCATTCGCAAGGTAGACACCGCGGGCATCATTACCACGGTGGCAGGTAATCCAGCGACAGTAGGTCAATATGCGCCAGCCTATGGCGGAGATGGCGGACCGGCGACTCAGGCGGGTCTGGCTCTCTGCTGCTCGGGCGTTTATGCCTCGTACGACAGCATCGGTGTCGATGCTGCGGGCAATTTGTTCATCGGCGACTCCGGCCATAGTGTCGTGCGCGAAGTAACGACGGACGGCATCATCCATACCGTAGCGGGCAACAACGCTATGGGCGCAGGCTTTTCAGGCGACGGAGGCTCTGCCCTCAATGCGCAGATGAACTTCCCCATGGGCGTTGCGATCGACCCCGCCGGCGACCTGTATATCGCGGATTTCTCCAATGCCCGCATACGCAAAGTAGATGCATCCACTGGTATCATCAGCACCGTCATTGGCGGGGGCTCGCAGGGTCCAACCGTTACCGGGCCGGCGACGCAGGCCGCTCTCAATGGTCCCCAGAAGGTCGCGCTTGATGGTATGGGCAATCTCTACGTCGCCGATACGAAGAATAATCTGGTTCGCAAAGTGGATGTGGGCAGCCCCGTCTTGACCTTTCCGACGTCCACTCTTGCCGGCTCGACCGACACAACGGACGGACCACTGGGCGTCCTGCTTTCAAACATTGGCAACGCGTCACTCGCTCTGACGCCGCCCTCAGCCGGCACCAATCCGAGTGTTTCGGCGGGCTTTTCGCTCTACAACGGCGAGGGTGGGGCGTGTCCTACTGAAACGGTCTCTTCCTCAGCGGGCGCCTTGGGCCAGGGCAGCAGCTGCGCACTCGATGCGAACTTCACCCCGGTCACCGCCGGCACCATCACCGGATCGCTTGTGCTGACAGACAATAATTTGAATGCCGCCAGTCCCGGAGTCACGCAAACTGTCAGCCTGAATGGCGTGGCCACCGCGCCTCCCGCTCCACAGCCCGTGCTCACCCCGGCTTCCCTGGCATTCGGCAGTCTCACCGTTGGAAGCGTCAGCGCCGCGCAAACCGCCATGCTGCAAAACACCGGCAACGCTCCGCTGACAATCAGCAGCTTCGGATTTTTCGGCACAAACGTCAGCTCCTTCAGCCAAACCAACACTTGCGGCTCAAGCCTGGCCGCGGGTGCGAGCTGCTCGATCGCTATTACCTGCACGCCGGCGTCGGTAGGCGCTCTCTCCGCAAGCCTCGGAGCGAACTTCCCCTCACCGACACCCCAGCAGTCAGTCGCCTTGACCTGTGCTGGAACGGCCGCCCCGGCTCCGCAGGCCAGCCTGACCCCACTCTCCGCAAGCTTCGGCAGCGTAACCGCAGGAAACACCAGCGGCGTGCAGATCTTTACTCTCACGAACGCCGGCAACGCAGCACTCTCGATCACAAGCACCACCCTTGTCGGAGCCAACGCCGGCAGCTTCCAGATCGCTTCGCAGACCTGCGGAGTGACCCTGGCCGCTGGCGGCTCCTGCACTATATCGGTTACCTTCTCTCCCGCTGCTGCCGGTAGCTTTGCGGCAAGCCTGTCGGTCGTCGATGCGGTTGGTACCCAGACCGCATCGCTGACCGGCACAGGGACGGCGGTCCCACAACCGCAAGCAGCTCTGACGCCGGCGAGCGCCAACTTTGGCAACGTCACCGTGGGCACCACCGGCGCGGTGCAGAGCTTTACCCTGGCCAACGCCGGCAATGCAATCCTCACCATCACCTCTATCACTCTCAGCGGAGTCAATGCCGCAGAGTTCGCCGTCATGTCGAACACCTGCACAGGATCTCTCGCTGCGAGCTCTTCCTGCATCATCTCCGTCGGCTTCACGCCGCCGTCGACCGGCCCGGCAACGGCGACTCTCACCGTCTCCGACAACGGCACCACCGCCATACAAACAAGCACGTTGACTGGCACGGGCACCGCTGCACCCGCCCCGATCGCGACGCTGACGCCTGCCACGTTCAGCTTCGGTCCCACGCAGGTGGGCACAAGCAGCACGGTGCAAAACGCCATGTTGACCAACACCGGCAACGCTCCGCTGCTGATCACGACCGTCAGTCTGACCGGGACCGGAAGCGCGGCATTCTCCGCAAGTAGCATGTGCGGCGGCACGCTGGCTGCCGGCGCGTCCTGCACCATTGGGGTCGTCTTCTCACCGGCAACAGTGGGCACGTACTCTGCGGCTCTGGTTGTCGCGGATAACTCCGGTTCAAGCGGCACCACGATCGCGACGCAGACGACCGCGCTGAACGGCTCGGCCACGGCTGCCCCAGCACCGCAAGCCGCGTTGACGCCTGCATCCGTCGTCTTCGGACCTACGAACGCAGGTGTGACAAGCACAAGCCAGACCGTCACGCTGACGAACGCGGGCAACGCCACCCTTCCGATCACGTCAGTCCAACTCACCGGCACGAACACTGCAGCTTTCACGGTCATCACAAATGCCTGCGGTAGCACCCTGGCTGCCGGAGCAGCATGTAGCGTCACCCTGGTCTTCGCGCCCACGGCTGCCGGCAGCTTTACTGCCGCGCTGACGATCGTGGACAGCGTCGGCACGCAGAGTTCCTTGCTCAGTGGGACGGCCGTTGCAGCAGTTCCGGCCGACTTCGTCCTTGCCGCGACCCCGGCTTCCGAAAGTACCTATCGCGGCCAGAGCGTGACTTACACCATCCAGCTCAACTCACTGCTCGCGACGAATCCATTCACGGGTGCCGTCTCGCTGAGTGCCGCAAACCTGCCCGCTGGTGCGACAGCGAGCTTTGCACCAGCCAGCGTGGTTCCTGGAGCGTCGCAAGCAACCAGTTCGGTGATGACGATCACTGTTCCTGCCCTGGTCGGCAGCTTGCGCCCCCCTGTCCATCCAGACTCGCCTCCTGATCCATGGCACCAGTCCGCGTCGATTGGCCTCTCGCTCGCTGCGCTGCTCGGCTTTCTGCTGCCGGGCACTCGCAAACGCAGGTCCGGCCGCCTGCTGGCATGGATCCTCGCCTCGGCTCTTCTCGCCGGTGCGGTGACCGGTTGTGGAACGGGCAACGGGTTTGCGATTCCAACCTCCACCTCTTCCATCATCGTCACCGGCACGAGCGGAACGATCGCGCACACGACAACCGTAACGCTCACGATTCAATAAAGGAGAGCTTCATGACGCTGTCGAGGTTGAAACTACGTATGTTCGTCCGCATCGTCCGAATCGCCCTGATTGTGGGCGGCGCGGGCGGGGTGGCGGCAGCATCCGCGCAAAATGTAGGCGGACTATCTGTTGGAGCAGCCTATACCTACACGCGCTCAAACATACTCCCCGGCTGTGCCTGCGTCTCGCTTAATGGAGGATCGGCCGAGCTCCAGTTCAAGGTGACTGAGCATCTTGATCTCTACGGCGATCTAACAGTCGTTCATAAAAGCGGAATCAGCCAGGATAACTACAGCCTGACACAGTACACCTACGTGGGCGGCATCCGCTATCGACCATTCCGGCCGAGACGAAAGCTGCAGACTTTTGTTGAGGTAGCCGCCGGCGGAGCCAACACAACCGGCACCCTTTCGCCCTCAAACACCGGTTTGGGTGGAGCGAAAGCATTCGCGTTCGAGCCCGGCGGTGGCCTAGACTTCCAGGTCACGCGGCGCCTCACAATCGTGCCCGCAGACGTCGACTATCTGCTCACAACCTTCGCAAACGGCGCACAAAATCGCCAGAACGACTTGAGGATCTCTGTCGGAGCGAGAATACGGTTAGGACGTTAGCAAATAAAGCGCTCTACACGTTTCGCGAAGGCGCATGACGGCCCCCACTCACATTTCCCGCTCAATAAATTCTTACTCGCGTCGCAAGGGAAGCGCGCGGTAAGGTGACCGATGCCTTCGACGTCTGACGAAACCCATTCCGAGGATCTCCTTTCTGATGAAAGCTCTTCTCTTGCTCGTGTTTGTTGCTCTTTCGCAGTCCGCCCTCCTGCCGGCCCAATCCACGGCTCCTCAGCCAGTCACGTTGACGCACATAGACGTGACGCTCGTTGACAACGCTATCAGTCCCTGCGACAACTTCTACCAGTACACCTGCGGCAAGTTGAACGCCGCGGACCCAATCCCTGCCGATCAGTTCTACTGGGGCGCGGGGGCCAAGCTCAACCAGTGGAACCGGCAGGTACTCTACGCGATCCTCGAAGCCAATCGCGCTCCGCGAGCGGACCGAACTACGAATGAGCAGAAGATCGGTGACTTTTATGCCACGTGTATGACCCAAGCCGACTCAGGCACCGACAATGTAGACGTGATTAGGCCGCTCGAAGCCCGTATCCAAGCTATGCGCTCAAAGGCCGAGATGGCGATCGTGCTCGCCGCACTTCAGACCGCCTTTGGCACGAGCTGGAACGGCGATCCGAATCAGACGGCAACGCCGCTCTTCGGCTTTGGCCCTCAGTCGGACTACAACAACGTAAGCTCGGTCATCGGCGGCATCGATCAGGGCGGTTTGGGCCTGCCCAATCGCGATTATTACCTCAACGATAGTGAGCGGATGAGTGCCACCCGGGTGTCGTACACGACCGAGCTCAGCTCGCTGCTGACACTGGACGGGATGAAGCCGGCCGATGGCGCAGCCGCTGCCGCGAAGGTGCTGCGCCTTGAGACCGCTCTGGCCCATGCGCAGATGGACAACATCACGCGTCGTGACCCCGCCAAGGGAAATAACCGCTACACGCTGGCACAGCTTAAGACGCTTATGCCGAGGTTCGACTTCGATGCCTACTTTACGGCATTGGGCGCTCCGGCCACACCGCTCTATGAGGTCTCCGCGCCCGACTTCTTCCGGGCATTGAACGCCATGCTGGGTACGGAAAGCCTTGAGGACTGGAAGGTCTATCTGCGAGCCCACCTGCTGTTCTCGTCGGCCGGAACCCTTGGCAATACCTGGCGCGCTACGACATTCGCCTTTGAAAAGCAGATGACTGGTCGCAAGGCGCAAACGCCGGTCTGGCGCCGCTGCACTGCCAATGTGGACAAGTACCTGGGCGAAGCCCTCGGGGAGGTTTACGTCAAAAATGTGTTTCCACCAGAGAACAAAGCACGCGTGCTAGCCATGACACATAACATCGAATCCGCCATGAGCCGTGACATTGACAACGTGACCTGGATGCAGACGGCAACCAAGCAGGAAGCCCATGCGAAGCTCACCGGCGTTGTTGAAAAGATCGGCTATCCGGATAAATGGCGCGACTATTCCAGGTTGACAGTCCTGCGTGATTCCTTTCCCGCCAATGTCGAGCGAGCGACCGCGTTTGAGATGCGGCGTCAGCTTGCCAAAATAGGCAAGCCGCTCGACAAG
Organism: uncultured Granulicella sp.; assembly: GCA_964282835.1. GTDB lineage: Bacteria > Acidobacteriota > Terriglobia > Terriglobales > Acidobacteriaceae > Edaphobacter. The sequence goes on along the minus strand of OZ196157.1, from coordinate 461,393 downwards.
ACCCAATGGGAGATGACACCGCCTACCGTCGACGCCTATGAGGATCCAACGACAAACACGATTAACTTTCCGGCAGGGATCCTAGCACCGCCCTTCTTCGATGCTACGCGCGATGACGTCATCAACTACGGCTCGGAGGGCGCCGTCATCGGCCATGAACTCACGCATGACTTCGACGACCAGGGCCGCAAGTTTGACCGTCTCGGCAACCTGCGCGACTGGTGGAGCCAAGCGGATGCGACGGCCTTCGAGACCCGCAGCGACTGCATCGCAGCCGAATACACCGGCAGCGTCCCCGGCCTGCCCGGCCTCACGCAGAATGGGAAACTCACCGAAGGCGAGGATACGGCCGACAATGGCGGAATCTACCTGGCGCTGAGTGCGCTGACCGAAGACCTGAAGAAACAGGGCAGAACATTGGACGATAAGGACGCCAGCGGACTCACCAATTCGCAGCGTTTTTTCCTGGCCTACGGGAATAGCTGGTGCACGCAAATTCGCCCAGAGGCAATGCGCACCCTCGTGCTTACGAATCCACACTCGGTTCCGGAGCTGCGTGTGAACAACGTCGTCGGCAATATGCCGGAGTTTGCGCGTGCCTTCAGCTGTAGGGCAAATGCCCCTGAGGTGCACAAGACAGCCTGCCGGGTCTGGTGAGGGATGGGCACATAACGTGCCGCTCCACGACGGGACTAGCTATGCGTACGCCAGCGCTGTCGCATGGACGACTTGGCTAGGTACCGAGAAATGCCTTACAGGTGAGGAGAAGGCGCAATTCGTCTTTCTTGCACGGCTGGGAGGCCGTGCGATGGCGAAAAGTACAAAAGGAGAAGTCCCAAGACCATTCTGAAGCTGCCCGACCTCGAGCAGTCCAAAACCGCTGTTTAAACAGCCTTGCGTCCCCGAGTTCGCGATGATCCTACGACCATGCCATCCGCAACTTCATCGACTGGTATTGCTCCGAACCGCGTCTGGCATTCAACAGAACCGTTGTGACCCGATACCGGATTTCGCTGGAACAGCGGCGGTACGCACCGGCGACAATCAATCTGAGGCTGGCTGCGGTACGCCGGCTGGCTTATGAAGCGTCTGACTGTGGGCTTCTAAATCCCGATCTGGCTGCTGGTATACGCAAAGTCAAGGGTGCAAAGCGGCTTGGCGTCCGGGTAGGGAACTGGCTTTCTGCCGAGCAAGGTAAGACCCTTATCTCCGCACCTGTCGCGGTAGAGCTCCGGAACGTGCGGAATCGAGCCGTACTTGCCATGCTCATTGGGTGGGTCTGCGCCGGGCCGAAATGGTGGCTGTCAGATTGAGAACCTGCAGCTACGGGAAGATCACTGGATCTTGGCGGACCTGGTTTGCAAAGGCGGTCAAGTGAGAAGGAGCACGAGAGCGCCGGGGAGCCGGGAGCATTGCGGCGCTTTTCTCTTATATTGTGGGTTGCTCGTGCTATCGAATCTATAACAAAGTAAAAGGCTTATGTCTGATAATGCGAATATGTACAGTCGCGATGTAGGCGCAAAGCAATAATGTCGTAGTTCTGCAAAGCCAAAGTGTCGCCGGATGATCCTTGGAACAAGGGATTGGGAGGCGAAGATTGGGCTGGTTGCAGATGAGCAAGCAAGAGCTACGACGGGTCGAGGTGTTGACCGAGGTGCTGGCGAGCCGGCGGACGACAGAGTCGGCGGCGCGTGTGCTGGGCGTGAGCCTGAGGCAGGCGCAGCGGCTGACGTCCAGGTACAAGGGATGGCGGCGGCGGAGCCCTGATCCACAAGTCACGAGGCCGGCCGCGAGCAACAAGCTGGGATCCGGCGTGCGTGAACTGGTGCTGGAGCTGGTGCGCCAGAACTACCGCGACTTCGGTCCGACGCTTGCGACCGAAGCGTTGTTCGAGCGGCATGGGATCCGGGTTGGCCGGGAGACGGTCCGCAAGTGGATGGTCGCCGATGGGCTGTGGCTGTCACGCAGGCAGCGGCGGACGTTCCATCAGCCGAGACTTCGGCGCGAGTGCCTGGGCGAGCTGGTGCAGATCGACGGCTCTGAACATCGTTGGTTCGAGCAGCGTGACGAGCCCTGCACGTTGCTGGTCTTCATCGATGACGCGACCAGCCGGCTGATGCAGCTGCGCTTCGTGCCGAGCGAGAGCACGGACAGCTACTTCAAGGCGCTTGAAGGCTATCTCGAGACTTACGGTTGCCCGGTCGCGTTCTACTCCGACCAGCACTCCGTGTTCCGGGTGAACAAGCCGGATGCGAAGGGTGGCTCCGGGATGACGCAGTTCGGGCGCGCGCTGGCAGAGCTCAACATCGAGATCCTGTGCGCGAACTCCAGCCAGGCCAAGGGCCGCGTGGAACGAGCGAACCGTACGCTGCAGGACCGGCTCGTGAAGGAGCTGCGCCTGGCCGACGTCAGCACCATCGAAGCCGGCCAGGCCTTCCTGCCAGGGTTCGTCGAGAGCTTCAACGAGCGCTTCGCCGTGCGTGCCGCCCGGACGGACGATCTGCATCGCAAGCTGGGGATCGCCGCCAGCCGGATCAGCGACATCCTGTGCCACCGCGAGCAGCGCTACGTCGGTGCGCAGCTGACGCTCTCGTACGACCGCAAGCAGATCATCCTGGAGCGCAACGAGGTGTCGGAAGAACTCGGCGGTCAGTACGTTGAGCTCTATGACTTCCCGGATCGACCACTCGAGGTCCGCTGGAAGGGACACTCGCTTCCCTATCGCATCTTCACAAAAGATCAGCGGTAAGCCATACGGCGATCGTAGAGAACAAGAGGCTTGGTCACGTGCTTCGCACGGTAAAGGCGCAGCAGGACAACCATCAAGCCCCTACGGTGCAGACCAACAGCAGCAAGGGTGGCTACCAAAAACGTGGCCGCAGGCTGTACGGGCCAGACTACGAAATCAGCGCGCCGCCGGCAGAAGCGGTGGAGATGCCGGTCTGATGGAAAGCATGGAAGACCGACGGTAAAGCTGTCGGTCTCCCACCCTTCCCACATCCCCACCGCACGGCGACGGCTCTATACTGTCACTTCTACTTGGCAGAAGTAGAGACACTTCAACTTGGTTCCAACACGCTCGCGGAAATGTCTTCTAATGCACTCGGAAATCAGTCATGACGCTCCACTCCGAACACCGACGCTACGAAGGTGGGGCCGAGGAGGAGGAAACGAAGCAGGATCTTCGGAAGTGCTTCTAGATCATGAAGAACGGTCGTCTCATCGGTACCGCCCAGCATTGCACCATTACGCATGGCGTACCAACTGAAGGCTGCTGAGACCACAGCAACACAGTATGAAAGAACAAGACCGCCACTGAGATGAGGCGTCTTTGCGAGCCGGTGAAGGCCGGTCTGGAGGAGCAGCATTACACCGGGCAAACCTACCCAGACCACTAGTACGGTTGCCAAAAGCGGTTCAGCCCGACGTAATTGCTGTGATATTGCACCGATCAGTCCGCCTGTGACGAAGGCAAAAAGCGCTTCCACGACGAGCGCCTTTACCGCTTCTTGTCGCCCCGCCTGAAGATTTGTTGCAAAGAAAGCTAAACCACGTACTAAAGCAGCAAAGGCGGCCGCCTTCCAGCTCCAGGGCGGGACGAGAGTGCGAAGCGGATTGCTCAACATCTGCCTTAGAGCTCGCCCGAGTTTTACAGGTGCCTCAACCATCGCCGCCATTCCTAGTCCATTCTCGCCGCCGCTCCAACGCATCCATGACGAGAGATAATGCAAGTACCAAAATGTTCAATGCCACAAAAACGAGCTACAAAGGAATGGGTGTCCGGCTGAACCTGAGTACCTATCCTGTTAAGATGCATGCACGTCACGCGCTGGTCTTGGCTTCCCTCTTTACTCTTCTCCTTCCCTCTCCCATCGCGGGGGCTGATCCAGTCCGTGTCCGCTACCCAGAAGGATCTGTACACGGCTATCTTGCGCTGCGCTCGCTGGATGGAAAGCTCCTGGCCGCAGGCGACTTGATGCAGACCGTGCAGCATGGCCGGTTGACATCCCGCCTTATTTATCGCTTCAAGGACGGTTCCATCGATGACGATACAGCCGTCTTCACGCAGAACGGCTCCTTTCGACTCGTAAGTGATCATCGAATACAAAGAGGCCCAATGTTCTCTAAGCCCACCGAATTAACGATCAGGGCTAAGACAGGCGAGGTCACAGTACGCTATACGGACAATGGCAAAGAAAAGGTGGAAACCACCCACATGGATTTGCCGGATGACCTCTCAAATGGCATCCTCCTGGATGTCGTAAAGAACATCCCCGCTGAAGCTGCGGAAACCCAAATCTCATACGTAGCAGCAACACCAAAGCCTCGGCTCATCAAGCTCTCGCTCAAGTCGGACGGAACGGAAACCTTTCGTAGTGCCGGCCGCATCAACCATGCTCACCGTTTTTTGATCCACGCTGATCTGGGTGGCATCATGGGCCTTATCGCTCCGATCCTTGGAAAATCTCCAGCGGATAGCTATGCATGGGTGAGCGCGGATGAAGTGCCTGCCTTTATCAAGTCGGAAAGCCCGCTATACCTGGGCGGTCCCGTACTTCGTACTGAGCTTGTCAGTCCAGTTTGGAGTCAGAATGCGGTAGATCCAGCTGCTCATGACCAGAAGTAGAGCGGTTGCCAGGGACGTTTTTGTGCAAGACCGATGCTGGCGATTCTGTATAGTCGGCCCTTGGCGGCCAAGTAGAAATGTCACGATCCTGCCGATTGTGGATTCGTAGGTCTATGAGAGCGCGAACCGTTAGCGGGGTCATGAACCGAGAGCGACAGCTTTCTAAAGATCGACAAATGAGCGAAGATCACCGCGGGAACGACAAAGGCCGGCAGCAAGACGAATGGAAACGTCAGAATCGCAATCGTCGGCTGATCGAAAGCAAACTGCTGAAAACGGAAGGGCGCAGATAGAAGGGCCCGCCCAAGGGCATTGAGCACGCTGAGAAACGCCAAGGTGTTCCAGACGAGCAGTCCCCGCCTCTGAATGCGTCCGGAGCTGAAGGCCCACCAAACCAACGGTGCGCTGAGGCCGATCAGGATGTCCAGGTTTCCGGCCTCAAAGGTGAGTTGTGCTGGAACCTGCTTGTAGAGGAACAAGAGGTAGAGATTTACTTCCACCAAGATCCTTATGGTGTGAATCAGCACAGACCACTTTAGGCTCATGCTGTCGACGAACCCCCGTCCTCGTGGCAGAGAGAACACCACCGCGATCAGAAGAAAAGCAGGCATCGGCGCCAGAAAGAAACGTGGCGGAAGCGTCTTTGTATAAAGATAGAACCCCGATAGCGCGATTGCTGACTGGATGCAGAGCCACACGACCGATAGTCCGAGTGCCGTCTTCTGGCCCCGCACCGCGAGCGCAAAGCCAGCGAAGGCCAAGAGGGTCGTGAATAGAAACAATGTGATGAGATATACCGGTAACGTACTCATGATTCCCTCCCGGCTGCTCAACAAAGAACGCCGTTCTCCTCGTTGCGCGCGATACGGCGTTAGCTTTTCAAGGCAAAGTGTTCGCCCAGGAGCATGCGAAGCGCAGTGAGCGTCCCGATTGGGATCAGAGTGAACCGCAGCAGGTCCACCTGTCCAAGCGGCAAATTCTTTAGGAGATCCTCCGCTTCCTGCGCGGTCTCTGTCGTCATTACGAAGACGACACCTTTCCCATCGAGACGCAGCCAGAACTGATCCATTTTCCCGTCTACGTACAGCTTCAGCGTGGCCGGAACCTCTTCGTGCATATACCCGTTGAGCTGCTCTAGGGTTGCGGTGGCGGTGAACTCACCTATGGCGAGGAACTTGTTGAGCGGCATGGAGCCTCCTTGTTTGCTACGTTGTGTGTCGGTCGGTTGGTTAGTGTCGGCGCTATGCGGTCAGCTCGTGCCTATGCTTCTCAACGAACTCGGAGATTGTCATCGGAGGCCTACCGCCGATTCGTTCGACAATATCGTTGGTTCCTGCGAAGACGCCGTCCTGATGGTCGATAGCAATTTCAGCAAGGTGCTGCCAAAAGAAGTCACCAAACTCCTTCCCTTGCTCTTTTGCGAGCGCCTTCAAAGTGGGCACATTGACCTGCTCGTAACGGATAGGCCTTTCCAGCAGTTGCGAGACCTGCTGTGTCATCTCGGGAAAGGTCATCTCCTGAGCACCGTAAAGCGGGTAGGTCTGACCGAGGTGCGCCGCAGGATCTACGAGAATGCTCGCTATGACGCGCGCCTGGTCTTCAGCAGCGATAGGAGCATGACGACCGGTTCCAAAGGGCAACGGCAGAATGCCTGCCTTGATAAACCCTGCCCAGTACAGCAACCATTCCGCGAAGAACGTCGGCCGCAAGTGAACGACGGGCACGCCCGACCAGTCGAAGACCCTTTCCGCAATCCAATGGTCCTGCGCAGCGTGGCTTTTAGCGACGCGCCGAGCCGTTGCCTGCGACATGTTCACCACCGCTTCCAGCCCCGCCTCTTTGGCAGCCTGAGCAAAGTAGGCTGTGCCTTGAAGAATCCCAGGCTCCAGCGGGAATACAAAATATGCCGTACGAACTCCTTCGAGAGCAGCACGAACGGAGGCAAAGTCCCGAACATCACCTAAAACAATCTCTGCACCGGCCTGTTGAAGTGCCTCAGAACGCTGGTCGTGCCCATGAACCAGAGCACGTACCGACTGACCGCGTTCCAACAACAACTTGACAGTTTCTTTGCCGGTCGCTCCCGTTGCTCCTGTAACCAGAATCTTCGCTTGATTCATCACTTCTCCTTTGGGCTCCGTGAGCCGATGAGTCGACTGCATCTCCACTACGCACCTTTAGAGAACGACTGTAATCTAAATGATACAGAGTATTTTGGGGGAGAGAAACAATCATGCGGAAATCAAAGACCGAAGCGGCTGCAACGAGGGAACGGATCATCGCTACTGCGTCCCGACTGGTTCTAGAGAAGGGACTTGCCACTGTAGGGATGCGGGACCTGATGCAGGCTGCAGGTCTTACGCCAGGGGGCTTTTACCGGCATTTCGCGTCGCGGGATGATTTGATCGCAGAAGCGATTCGTGCCGCTTTTGACCGCCTGCTGATCATGTTGGAATCAGAGATCGCCAACAAGATCCCTGCCAAGCAGCTGGAAGTGATCGTCTCGATCTACCTGGGACAGTCCCAAAACGCCATTCAGGTGGAAGCACCATACCTCTGTCCACTCGCGCAACTCGGGGCCGAGATGAAGCATTCGGCACCAGTCATCCAGGCCGCGGGCTTCGAAGGGTATGGACGCCTCACGAAGCTGATTGCCAGGTGTCTCCCCCCGGTGTCCTCGTCGACGGCCGAATTGAGGGCGGAGTTCATGGTGAATACGCTCGTAGGTGCAGTGACTTTGGCTGGTCTCGCTCCTCATGAAGAAGCTGCTATGCAGATTCTGAATCAGGCGAAGCTTTCGCTCACGGCTTAGGAGGCCTTCGCCAACTCTCACGATCCCCTCCGTGCAGTGTGTTCCACCACTGCAATGTCTGCTAAGTCTTGCTGGCAAAACGTTTACGTCTGATCAGCTGAATTATCTGTAGTCAATTTAGAGGATCATTATTGGACGTGCAGCAGTGTTTTGTCCTGTACTAAGCAAGATCGTTTACCACCTGAAAGCTTTCAAGATACTGCTGTAGTCGTCGGTCCAGAGATCACCAGGATTCACCGATTTGGCCGGCAACGTTAAGGCATCATTGAATTCCGGTCTTTGCAGCAGTCCTCCTGGCCTGCCAAGGACAACCCACGTTGCTGGATCAATGGCGTGCCCTGTGTCTCTGCTGTTTTCGATCACCCGGGCATCCAGGTGCAGGCTTTGTGCAGCAGCCAGGACGATGGGCGCAAGATTGAAATACCGGTTTGAAACATGCACTGCGATCAGCCCACTGAAATTCAGATTGCGAAGGTACAGCAAGAACGCCTGACGCGTGAGCAGGTGAGTTGGAATCGAGTCTCCAGAGAACGCATTGACCACAAGGACATCGAAGGGCTGAAGGGCGTCGCGTTCGAGTGAAAGACGTGCGTCTCCCTTGAGAATGTCAGTCTTCGCAGGGGTGTCCTTCAGGAATGTGAACTGCTTCTGCGCGTAGGAAATGACCAGAGGATTGATCTCGAAGAAGGTGTACTGGTCATCTGGCCGCCAGTGTACCCGCTCCAAGTCCGACGACTCCGACCCTGATAGGGCCTGCTGTTCCCGCTGCGTTTATCGCCATCGCAACGCCGGAGTGGGGTCCATAATACGTAGTAGCCTCTCGCTTTCGGTGCTCTGAGAGAAACTGGACGCCGTGTTCGATTGTTCCGTTGATCAGTTCCCGGTATCCCGGGTCGCCGGCCATCGTGACCGATACGCCGCCTTGCAAGAGAACCAATGGCGGACCGGGCACGTCCTGGATTCGCAGCACGCCAACTGAGAAGGCCGAACGTCATCACTAATGGGATGTTCAACGGCCGTCACAAGCTTTCGTTGAGAGCCGAGCCCAATGCGCTCGGCCGAAGCAGCAACGACGCACCGTGATGGGACTGCAACTGATCGGTGAGAGCTGTAGGCGTGGCTCCTCCCATAAGACGGAACTCGCGTATCAGGTGCATCTGGTCGTAATAGCCTGAGGCGTGAGCGATCTCGGTCCAGCTGACGGACCGTCTGTGGTTCGAGGCTCGTTTGACGCGCAGAGCGTGGACAAATCGAGCGACGCGGGCCATCGTTTGTGGCGTCATACCAGAGAATTCAAGCGACCTGCGTTCGAGCTGGCGGGGGCTGATGTTGAGCGATGCGGCTAGCTCGCGGACAGTGTGTGCGCCACGATCCTGAGAGACCAAGGCAAGAGAGCGTGCCCAGTGTGAGTCTCGCGTCCGGGTTTTGGAGTAGAGCCATTTGAGCAGGAATCGGTCGAGCAGGCGGACGCGAGTGGGAAACGTTCGGGCTTCCCCGAGTGTGGCGTAGAGCTGCGAGATGGATCTTCCGAGGAGTGAGTGGGCTTCAACAGCGTGCTCGGTGAGGAGATTGGTCGGGATGCCGAAAAGCTCATAGAGGCCGAAGGGGTGAAACATGACCGTGAGCGACTCGACCGTGCCGTCGGCGGTGAGTTGGAGGCGGTGGTAGGTGAGGGGGCCAACGACCAGCATGGGAGCGCAGGACTCGAAGCGGTCTGTGCCGACAATGGGAATGCGATAGAGGCTTTCGAAGTGGAACTCGAAGAGGCCGCCGAGGCGTGCGGTGACGGGCTCCTGGAGATCGTCTCCGGGAACGATGCGCCGCTGCGAATAATAACGCACGAAGCGGCGCAGCGCCGGGTGCGGCGCGGTGGTTGCGAGATCGACGTCTACGCGTTCCATTTGGTCTTGAAGGGAAACTTGATGGGATCGACACTGTGGAGATCGTGCTGGGCGATCTGCCAGGTTTTGCCACGTCGCGTCAGCAGGTAAGGCGAGAGCAGGTCGACCCACGGCGTCTGGCTGCCGTGCGCAAGCTGATCGCCGGGACCCATCGTTGGATTTTTCCAGCGGGTGTGAAGAGTGGCCGTATCGGTATTCAGCATACGACTTACGAGTAGTTCCTGACGGGGGAAAGTGACGCTATGGAATGGACCTCCTGGCCCATGGAGAAATTGCATAGCCTTCTCAAGCTCGTCCCGACCTTCCAGCATGGAGCCAAAGCGATTGACGACCAATACGTCTTCGGCGTGCAGCATGGCGATCGCCTGCGGATCGTGACTCGCCCAGGCTTCATCGTAGGTTTGGAGGAATGCAGTCAGATTGGTTGGCGTGGGCTGAGCGATCAAGGTTGAGGAGACGGCCGCAGCACCTGCCAACGAGGCTGCGGAGAGGAAGAACGAGCGGCGATTAGAGACGGAAGTGGTCATGAGGGGAGGATAAGTACCCCGGACGATTCGAAAATAGTACCGGTGCGACATTTTGGATAGTTTTGTCATCCACAACAAAACGAGATCAGATGCTCGTCCAGGATCTCGTTGACGACCTGTGTCGGAGCACCGCCTCCCAGATCATGAAAGTCTCGGATCAAGTGCATCTGGTCGTAGTAGCCGACTTTATGAGCTATGTCGAGCCAAGTGCTGTGACCTGACCGGTACTCTGCAATGGCACGCTGAAGCGAGAAACCCGAGCCAGAGCTCTTGGAGACACTCCGGCCCACTCAAGGGACCGTCGCTCAAACTGACGCTCGCTGATCCCAGTCATTCTCGCGGCGTCGCCTACGTTGCATCTGCCAGAGGCCAACAATTGCATGGCGCGTGCGGTCGGATCGAGCGGGCGGTCCTGCTGCAGCCGATGAAGGAAGAATCGGTTCAGCAGCTGCACGCGATCGGCAAAGCTTTCCGCATTGCCAAGGCGTTGATAGAGAGAGGATATCTGCGTGCCGAAAACAGCATGCCCCTCCGCGCCACCTCCAGTGAGCGGCGAGATCGGCACTCCGAACAGACGGTACATCCCCAGCGGTCGAAATAGAACATCGAGCGAATCCACGTGGTCACGCAGAATCAGGCGTGTTCTGCGCGCAGCTATAGGTCCGACAACGGTTGCTGCCCAGGAACGACGAAGTTGTTCCGTCGCGTACTCCTTGACCTCGTAGATGTCCGCAAACTGAAAGATAAGCATCGTGCCAGCGCGAGGAAACACCGGCTCAATGACCTCTCCGCCCTTCGAGACGCGCTGCACATAGCACTGGACAAATGGCTGCAGGACCGCATCTGGCATTGCGCTTTGCGTTGTCAGCATCTTGCCTCCATGACAAGGCTAAGGTCTCTGCCCTGGGCTCGAGTAGGGCAAGTCCATCTTCTCAACATTGTGCAGATCCATCTGAGTCGCTCGCCAGTCACTTCCCACTTTCAGCAGCGTATACGACACAAGCATATCGTCCTCTTTCGCCAGGTCGAGCTTGCCATCCGGCATCATGACCGGGCTCTTCCAGCTTGCCTGCAGGATGATTACGGTCGACGCAATCTGTCGAACACCGAGCAGCTGTAGCGGTGGCGCGGTGACGTCATGATAAGGTCCGCCGGGGTTGTGCAGGAAGCCGAGAGCTTTCTCGACTGCATTGCGGCCTTCCACCAGCGTGCCGAAACGGTTAACAGTGTTGGCGTCGGAGGTCTGGAGATGTCCGAGTTGATGAGCATCGTGATGATTCCAGGCCTCAATCCACTTACTCAGAAACTCGTTAGCTGTTGCACGAGATGCAGCTGGGTTGATTGGTTCTTCACCTTTGAGGGCAGAGGAAGCCGCGAGTGCGGTCCCGGTGACGAGGAAAGTGCGACGGGAAGTCGTATGAGTTTTCATGCTCGAAGCGTATCGAGCCGGATCAATTGGAGCCTAGTACAAACCCGACATGAAGCTGAAGTTTGTCGCGTTCTTACTATCGCGAGCCAGAAGGGCGCTTCTACTCTTTTTCCAGAACGGCTGAAAGGATGAGCGAGCAATGGCAAGTGGAACGGCAATGTTGGGTACTCAGTGCGCTACTCCGACAGCACGCAGACGGCTAGTGGATCATCGCTTCTATATGGGGATGGCCTTTGCGATGGCGGCTGGGGTATTCGCCGGCTTCTTGAAGACTTACTATGCAAAGACTTACTTCCGCAGTCCTGCAATTCCGTTCTGGGTGCATGTTCATGGAGCGGTATTCACCGGATGGATCCTGTTTTACCTGGTTCAGAACCTGCTTGCGATGTATGGACGGATGAAGCTGCATCGCAGCCTGGGTATCGTTGGGGGGCTGCTCGCGACAGGTGTCGTAGTGTTTGGATCCGGAATCGCGCTCCGCCAGGCGCGTCAGGGGCGTTTCTTTCCCTTTCCGGATGGATACAGTCTCCTGGCGGTCTCGTTCGGCCAGATGGCGCTCTTCGCTATCTTCATCTACTTTGGTTTGCGACTTCGGCGAGAGGCGGAGACGCACAAGCGACTGATCCTTATGGCAACGCAACTGTTCTTCTTCCCTGCGTTCGGCAGACTGCTGCACGGGATAAATCCGCTGACCCTTGGAATTGCATTATGCTTTTATTTTGCTGGCCCTATCTATGACCTGTTAAGCAGAGGTTCCATTCACCGGGCTTACCGATGGGGCGTCCCGCTCCTGGTGGCCACTATGCCGCCATTCGCCGTGATCGCCTCCCACGTAAGTGCCTGGCGCTTTGTCGCGGACAAGTGGTTGCTGTGAGCTAGATCAGGGCGTCACCGACCCTTCGAGGATGGCTCCATCGCGAAGTGGATGAGATGCTCCGGTTCTATCTCCAACAGCGCAGAGGTTGGGGCCTCCCCTGCGAATTCGCGGAAGTCTCGAATCATGTGCATATGATCGTGATACTGGGCGGCATGGGCGATTTGCGTCCAGCTTAAGGAACGCTCTGTTCTGAGGCGAAGGGCATGACTAAAGCGCGCGATGCGGGCCAGGGTCTTCGGAGACATACCCGCGTAGTCGAGGGATTTTCGCTCAAGCTGTCGAAGGCCGACGCCCATCTGTCTGGCTACCTCGGCAACTTTCAGACCTCTCTCTGGTGCCATGAGCTGATGAAGCGCTCTTTGTAGTGGATCGACCGACTGAGGGACCGATACCTGCCGGAGGAAGAAACTATCGAGTGCTTTCGCTCTCTGCGCAAACGTGGGTACATTTCCAAGCTGCTCACGAAGGCGCGACACCTTTCGCCCCAAGAGCGAGTGCCCCTCAGTCCCGGCATTTGATAGCAAAGCAGTCGGCACTCCAAAGAGCGCATGAAAGCCAAAGGGTTGAAACATGACAACCAGCGACTCAATATCTCCCCTGATAATCAGACGTGAGCGGCGCCATCCCTGAGGTCCAATAACTGAAATGACGTTGGATTCTTCCACCGTCTCTGACCCATAGTTCCGAACTTCGTAGGAACCGGCGAATTCAATTTCGAGCATCACGCCAAGTCGCGCGACCACCGGCTCAATAAGCTCTCGCGTGCCGAGGTGTGCCTCCCGTTGGACATACATCCGAATGTAAGGCAACAGTGCGGGGTTGGGAGAAGCGCTTTGAACGGTAAGCATCAGGCTCCTTCGAGGCTCGGAACGACCGGAGAGTATCCGCTGCTCGTTCGCAGGCCGCTCCTCGTTTTGTAGATCGTACGCAGACGTGTTTCATCGAGCTAGTAAAAACACGACATCTTCAATGATTACGGTCTTCAATGCGAGCGAATTCAAGCTGCGATTGTTTCAATAGTGGAAGATCCTGGTCGGCGGAATTCCACAGAGCAAGGAAGTCCTTGTAAGCGGCTTGCGCTCCAACTAAATTCCCCGACCGTACGTAGGCTCTTCCAAGCTGCAAATGAGCCAGTGTTCCTATTGAGTCGTTCGCAACAATTCCAGGGTGATCTAGAATCTTGCGGAATTCAGTAGACGCGTCGTTGCCGCGATGCATCACGAGATAAGCCATACCTCGCACATAAACAGGATAGAGCACGCCGAAGAAACCGGAAAAGCTGCTTTGGGGAGACCCTAGTTCATAAGGGATATTGGCTTGTAACAACTCAATTGCCTTTGTTGCATCATGACGATTCAGCGCGACGAGCGCGCGAAGCGTCGGGACATAGTGAAAACGCACTGACGTGTCCTCGGGAAAACGCTTTTCCAGGTCACTCGCTAGCGCCTCGGCCTTAGTTGAATCGCCTGAAAGCGCAAAGGCGAAAGCTGCACCGTACTGAGCATCCCGCCCCTTCGAAAGGCTCAGCGCCGCGAGCGCCAGACGCTTCGCCTGATCTCGATTGCCTAAGAAAGCCTCTCGCAGCGCAGAGCCGCTCTCCGCTCTCGCCGCCGCCTCTCGCCTGCCTGACTGCACCATAAAATTGATTGCGCCGGCCGAAACCGCACGCGCCTTGTCCAATTGTCCGTGGGAGGCGAAGGAAGATGCCTGCTGGCCGGCAATCATGTCCTCGCTGCCCGGCATCTTCGCCGCCACAGTGACGACCCGCTGCATCGCTGCTTCATCTCCGGTAACAGAAGCCAGGCGAAACTGGTCGAGGGCATAGTAAGGTATCATAAAGTTCCTTGCTGACGCGCGCTCGCCGATGCGCTGCGCGTCCTTGTAGCGGCCAAGCGCTATGTCGTTGAGAGCGACAAAGTGGTATGCCATGGCGAAGTCTGGATGAATGGCAACTAGATGCTCGGCGTTTTCGACGGCCTTTTCATACTGGCCGAACACCCTGAGGATCAGGCCGGCCCTGAAGCCGTAACTCCCAGCGTCATTGGGATAAACCTGGGCCCACGTCTCGCAGGTTTCTTCTGCCTTTTCGAGATTTCCAGTGACCTGCATCTCATACGAAGCCACGATGAAAAACCTTTCGTGTTCGCTGGCATGGTCACGAAACTCATAGGCCTTGGCTGTGCTCTCCGCGGAGGATTGTTCCTGTCCGATATCTCCATACAGGCGGCCCAGAATGGCCCAGGCCATCGCGAATTTGGGGTCCAATTCAACAGCGCGCTGCGCGAGCTGAATCGCGGCGGCGCTCCCCCTCTCATTTTCGACCCGAGCCGACTCGCTGAATGCCTTCAAGGCGTCAAGCGATGAGGTGGTTGCTTCGTCCAGAGGTGTGTCCAGGCTTCTGATCGATGATATCGATTCACCCAAACGGCTCCTGAGGTTGCTGGCAACGGTGCTGAGGGCACGAAGCACGTCCTCTTTCCTGGCGGCTTGGACCTGCTCCGTATAGAGAACCTCTCCCGTGTTGCAGTTCGTTGCGTGAAGCGTGATTACATATTGGCTTCCCAGAGAAGCTATTGAGCCGTCAAACATCGCGGCACTGTCAGTCCGCTGGCAGATCTCCCGAGCCAACATCGGCGTCAACCGCGTCTCCGGATTTAGGCTCATCATGCGCAGCGTATTCCGAATGCGGGGCTCGGAGACGAGACTAAGCACGGGAGATTGTTCCAGTTGAACGGTCAACCCCTCGCGAAGCGTTCCGTCGAATACGGCATCGCCAGTAGAGTTCTCAAAATCGCTGAGCACGACAGCTTTCTTCTCTTCGAGAATTGGCCGCTGGTGAGAATGCAACCAAAGCGCAGCTCCTCCGGCAACTGGAAGCAAAATCGCCAGGAGGTACCAATTCCTCCATTTGAGTGACCGGCCCTCATGCCTTCGGGACAAAGAGTTGGAGGTTAGAACCTCTCTAACCGTAGCCACTGGCTTGGCAGCGGGGTGAGTTTCGCGTGTTCCCACGGCCGACAGGGTCTCGACCTTCGCAATGAACCGATAGCCTAGAGTTGGGACGGTCTCAATATAGGTTGGAGCGCGCGAATCATCCCCCAACTGCTTGCGAAGGATCGTGATCGCGCGGGTCAGCGTGCTTTCCTCTACAAATGTGGCCTTCCAAACGCTCTCAAGAATGAAGTCCTTCTGAAGCAGTTTGCCCGGATTTTGGACGAAGAGCAGCAGAACTCGCAGCGCCCTGGGCTCAAGCGGGACTCGCCGGCCCTCGTGGAAGAGACAGAAGTCTGAGTCGTCAAGTTCAAACTTTTCAAAGAGATAGACCAACCGAGACCCTCGACTTTGATGCTCCGTGGCGGCCCTAGGAAAAACCTAGGAAGAACTTCATGGCAATCAAGCGACGCTTTCCAGCGCTTCGGGCGAGGATGACCCATGCGCAAAACACTGGAGGCTTTCAAGATGCATCGTACCCCACCGCCCTCGAAATCAGATCTCAACAACCCGGCAACATCCATAAAGAAATGCGCAATTCTGGCGACTGTCGTCCTCTCGCTCGTGACCGCTCCGCACACGGCTGCTGCTCAGGCCCAGAACACCTTGCCAGAGATCAGCGCCATCCAAAGCAGGATCCGCGCCGAAGACGCGACTGTTGGCCGCGCCATCGCCACCCGTGACTTTGCAACCCTCCAGAAATATTGGTCGCCATCCCTCGTAGTCAACGGTCCGACCAATAAGATCGTGAACCGAGACCAGGTTGTCGAGTCGATGCACCATGGTGGCCTCAATTACACCAGTCTCAAAGGCGTCACCGAATTCTTCACCGTCACCAACGGAGTGGCCATCGACATGGGCCACGACGACGTCATCACAGCCGATGGACCGATGGCCGGCAAGCATCTCGTGCGCCGATCAACGAACATCTTTCAGCGCTCCGGTGACGATTGGGTTCTGATCGCACGTCAGGCAACCTACGTCGGGTTCGATGGAGCGAACCTGGGCGGCACGGTCACTACTGCCTTTACCCCTCCCTCCTCTGCGGCCGAGGATGCAGCCATCCACGCCCAGATCGACGCCAATGGGCGCGCCGTCGGCCACGCCATCGCCACGATGGACTTCGCCGCACTCGAGAAGCTCTGGTCTCCCGCCATGGTTGTCAACAGTCCCGGCAATAACATCCTCACCCGCGACCAGGTCTTTGCCGCCATGCGCGAAGACAGGCTCAAGTATAAAAGCAGCAAGGCTTATCAGGACGTCTTTTTTGTCTCGAAGGACCTAGCGATCGAGATGGGTCACGAAGATATCGTCATGGCGAATGGGCCCATGACCGGCAAACCACTCAAACGACGCTTCACCAACGTCTGGCAGAAAACCGGCGACACATGGTTACAGATCGCCCGCCAGGCCACCTACGTGGGCATCGACGGCGGTGCCGTCTATGGTCACCCCAACCCGACCCTCGATCTAGCTTCACTCGCAGCGCCGAACGTTACCCCAACGACGAAAGTCGACGGCTCTCCAGAAGACGTCAAGACTATTGAGGCGCTGGTGCACTCGAATCCATCCGATCACGTCACCGAAGATGTAAGCTTCACGAACATCTTTGGCACAGTGCGCTCTGGTCGCCAGGAATTCATCGAGCGCCATAAAGAAATTGGGCAGACCTTCTTCAAGGGAGCAACTTCGAAGAGTTCCATCACCAAACTGCGTTTTGTCCGGCCAGATGTTGCTGTGGTCCATGTGTCCGGAGAACTAAGTGGGTTCCAAAAGCTATATTCCGGGCTGCCGGTCGGGAAGGATGGAATTCTGCGTAACAAGCTTTTACTTGTCCTCGTCAAGGAGAATGGGGTTTGGTGGATCACTGAATTTCACAATGTAGCAGTGACGCCAGAGGTCTGAGGAAAGTGCTCCGCCAAAGCCGCGGGCTTAAGCTGAGGGCAAGTTCGCCTTTACAGGCCGACCCGTCCCTCGTTCTTGGGCCGTAGCTTCAGAAGATCGAAGCTCGTTTCTCGGTATCAGGCCAATTCGCGTTTCCATCGCCCGAAACAGCGTCGGTGAGCGCCTTGGCGATTTACCACCAATCCTGAGCATTCGGACGGTAGCGTTTATCAAGACCGACAGGCGAACTGCCGATGCGGAGCAAAGGCGAATGTGTTCGGATACTCACTGCGAGGGGGTGGACGTTGTCATCAGGAATAGCCACTTACCGTCGCGGCGGACAAGCGTGTCAGTATTCAGCACAACAGGCGGGTCGGCATGTCCCGCGCAGGAAGCACTTTGGTGGATCTTATAAACCACTGCGGCACTGTCAGAGGAAATCCGCACGACTCTAACATCGCTCAGGGTGTAGCTTGTCAACGTACATGCATGCGTGAGCGCGCCGACGACTCCCTCCTTCGGAGCTACCCCTTGTGAGGACACATACAAGAACTCCGGAGCCATTGTCGCCGCCAAGGCTACCGCGTCGCGCTTCTCCCAAGCATGCATGAAGGTGTCCACTTGAGCAATGATCTGCTCTTCCATGGCGGCGTCATCGCGCGACGTGGCTTCAGCGTTCTGCGCGGGGACATTCGAAGTGCATAGCGTGAGAAGCAGTAAAGCCGAGCCTAGTCGAATCATGATTGTGGACCTTTCGGAGAAGCGAATTGCAATCCGGCTGACGAGAAGATTACAGCAGAAGCGAGCCAGACAAACGCGGCAATTGCGAGCCAACCGCGGACATGAAAGTGCTGGATCGTCGCGTCTCGCAACTGTTGTACCCGGCTTAGATCAGTAAGATGGACCAGATCGAGTGCCTGCACGGCGCGGTTGATGGGAAGTTGCTGGGTAACAGTGAAGAGTGTGTCTGTCGCCAACAAGGGAAAGCAGCCCAACAGGCTCCAGAAGATGTTCTTCCGGGGAGACCGCACGAAACAGCCGATCGCTATGAGATAAAGCAGAAGCGTGCCATTGGCGAAGATAGCCATGCGCACGGCCATAAAGTGATCCAGAGACTGCCACATGCCGGCGTAGGTTGCCAAGGGCATCCGCATCATCGCGGGAAGCACACCCATTAACATGAGCATCTGCAATCCCGCCAAAAGGCCCGTCATTACGAGCACCATGGTGAGAACAAGTTTCTGTACCTTTGACATATCGGCTTCCTTATTGAAGAAAAGGCATGACAAGTGTGCCCCATTCTCGCATAAGTCCTGGAAGTCAGCTTCTCGGAGGCATGCGACCAGGCGCTCTCAATTGATGCCAACAGGCCGATGCACTCATTAAAACTGGATTAGTCCTCATAAACGCATATCTCGCAAGCGTTCCAGAACGAACGAACGACCGGGCTCCAGAAGTTCGGCTTATTCGGCGGCAGGACCAAGAACATGAAATCGAGAGCCGTTTGTTCATGAGCTTCCGGATGCTGCTCACGCCAGAGGACGCGCAGCAATTTTGGCCAGTCTTCGAGCAGAACCAAGGTGCGCGTCACCATGGCATGGTGCGCCAGGCATAACGTAATCATCAGGTCCAACTCTGACTTGCCGGCAATGCGGTGATGAACAGCAAGGCTTCGCTTCCGGCCTCCAGGTTTGCCACACACGCGGCAGCGGTGGCCGTCTCGCTTCAGCACGGCCTCACGCAGCCCACCCAAATACTCCTCATCCTGCCGCTTGAGCGTATAGCAGGTCGCACACAGGCCCACTGCACGAATCTTCGGATTCCCGCAACGGCAGTGCATGGCGCGTTGCGTTCCCTTCTTCATCCCTGCTCTCGCTCCGCAAGCATACCGAGATTCAGATAGACCGCGATCCAGCCCTCTTTCCAAGGCCCCGTCCGGTCTTCATCGAAAGGAATACCGTTGGCTCTCGCCTCTTCCCCTGCATCGAAGAGATGCCCCAGGTTCTTCAAAATGGTCTTCCATGCCCTCAGCTAAGGCATGTTTGTGGCGGGCCGACTCAAGAGCTTCCGTATCGACGTCTTCCCATCCACACCGCCAGCAATGATGCGCGGCTTCGGAGTCCGGGATCTCCGAGAAACGGGCGCGGTAGCCCGCCGCGTACTCTTCCCTATCCCAATACTTCAGTGCAGCCAGACCAGAATGAATCATGCTCGACCTTCGGTCGTATTCTTGGCATAACGATAGACCGTCGTCCGGTCCACCCCGAACTGTCTCGCCAGAGACGACTTGTTTTCACCTTCACTGAGCCGCAGCCGCAACTCCGCAGCCCGGTCCATCGTCAGCGAATGTTTCCGGCCCCGGTATGCGCCGGCCTTCTTCGCCAGCTCGATCCCCTCCCGCTGCCTCTCGCGAATCAGCTCACGCTCAAACTGTGCGAAGGCCCCCATCACGCTCAGCAGCAGGTTAGCCATCGGGGAATCTTCTCCGGTGAAGATCAGGCTTTCCTTGACGAACCGAACATGAACGCCGCGAGCAGTCAGGCCCAGACCATCCTCCGTAAATCATCCAGGTTGCGGCCGAGCCGGTCCATCGAGTGACAAACGATGGTGTCGCCTTCACGAACAAGGCTCAACATAAGTTCGAGCTGCGGACGGTTCACGTCCTTCCCCGAAGCTTTGTCCAAGAACACCCGGTCAATCTGCACACCTTCGAGCTGGCGATTTTCGTTCTGGTCGAAGGTACTCACGCGCACGTAGCCGACGAGCTGGCCCTTTGGAGGGTGTCGGGGTTTTTTGTTGTGTTAGGTTCTTTAGCCTTCACCATGACCTGTAGCATAATAGCTAAACAGACTCTTGTGCAACGCGATTCAGCCCTCTCGCACTACGTGGTGTTGGGCTATACCCTAGAAACACTGCAGGCCAGGTTTAGGTTGATTTCAGCCAAAATGAATTGACCCGCGACGCCTTCGGTCCAATGCTGTCCTAGTTGGGTTCGAATGGTCGACTGCCACCGGCAGGCTACCTCCTCCGGTTGATCCAATTGCCTTCCGCATCAAAGTTCGCGGATCCCGGAAAGCCGCACGCGTTCCAGATTAAATCGAACATGGGCTTTAGGACTTCTTGAGCCGATGTCGTGAAGCTCTCCACAATGGTTTCGGGCAGAATTACCGTCTCGGTGTCGATGGAATAACCGCCGTCGCCGTAAAAGTAGTTGTCTACACCCATGAAGAGACCCTTCGTGTGGGTGAGCGTCATCGCGACGACAATGGGTAGACTCGCCCCAAGCGTCTCCAAGAGGCGGAGACATTGAGGAAGATAACGCATGATGTAATCCTCGAACGCAACGTTTGGTATCGCGAGACGGCCTTCATGTTCGACCGCCAATATTCTCCCTTGGACGACTTCCAGAACACCGTTCCTGAATAACTGCGTGTAGGCTGGGCAAGGGGACGCTGTGCCGAAGGTGACAATGCCGTCAAGATTGAGCCGGTAGTTCCAGGAGGTCGTTCCCATAGGAGCCAGGGATTGCGGATTCTGGTAGAGCGGCCGCATGTCATAAGTGGGACCGCCTGAGTATGCCTCAAGCGGAATTAAGTGAATGATTACCTTCGGCGAACCCATGAACGGGACCGGCGTCTCCCCATTCGAAAGCGCTATGATCCTGTCGGTTCGAAAAGCGCGTATCCTCTCCGTTGCCGTGCTCGACAATGTGAATGCGGCGCGGAGCTCATTCACATCCAGTGAATACTTGCCGCCCGAGTTCCGACCGTAGAATTTGTCGTGGCTCCCATAAATGACCCGGTGAGGTCCGGCCCAGCTACGCTCGACCCTGACAATCAGAACGCTTGACCCCGCCGCTGTAGTGACCACCTTGATGGAATGGCGAATTCTAGGGCTCAGGCCCGCAGCGATAATGCTGTCAAGGCGTCGCACCTCGAAATCTAGGTCCGCGGCACCTGTTCCCGTGATCTGAGTCGGCAGCCCCCCGGCCTCCTCAACGCCAAAAACGAGGTCCCCTCCACCAGTGTTGGCAAACGAGGAGACGTCGGCCAGAAGCTCCTTTTTATCGCCGTCACTGTTACCTGGCAGATCCCGTTTGTAGTCGATCGTGCGACCCTCTGCAACGGCGTTGGTGAGGAGCGATTGAAGGTCTTCTTCGGTGACGGTGTTCAGTGGTTTCGGAATCATCTTAGTCGTCGGGTCCTCTCATGCGCTCATTAGATCAGGGCTTTTCTCCTCCGTCTAGCGGCTTAGCAATCTCCCTAGGTCTACGGTCACCATTGTTGATATGGTCGGATGCAAGAGCCCCAGCATGGGTTCGTACAGCTCCCGGTAGACCCAATGTTGCGTATATGCTGAACTCGTATACGATTCCAGCAAACGAAGACATCCAACCATCCCCGCCCGATAGGGAGAACGGTAAGGCTAACTGATGCCAAGAAGACGAACTAAGACATTGCCCAAGTTTTTGAAAGACACTGCGTACCTCTTCCGGCAGATTAGGGCTTGCCGCCACGTTCTGTTCAGGAGAGGATTCCGCCGTCTTGTTCCTGGTGTGGTGGAAGAAGCGAACCAGCAGCTCTTAGCGGCAGCTGCTGAATTACAGCAACGAGATCAGGCCCTTCTTCGCGAGTATGACGGTGCGTTGCAGCTTCACGGGCTCACTGGCAAACAGTTGGAACTCAAGCTTGAGTCATTTGAGTTTGCATTCCTACAGTTTCGAGAAGAAGGCGGAGAGGCGCGGCTAAGGGATGTTCTTGATCGAGCCTCCATCATTCTCAATAGCCTAGCGGCAGCGATTCCCGTTGTCGGAGCCTTCGCCAAAGAACTCACTGAGTTTTTTAACAAGGAAATGCGGAGGCGCTTGCGGGACTCTGGCTACGACGCCGGCTAAGGATCAAGGATGACTTTCGAGAACGGTGCGAACCGATTAACCACCAGCTGAGACAGCAAGTCGGTACCTGCTTCACTGTTTTCGTTTCCTGACGAGACCGCTTCAAAGGGGATTGTGAACACCGCTAAACCAGAGACCAGATGATTCCAGCAAAGCACAGTTTAGCCAAATCCTCAGCACCGCTTTGAAGAGGTACGACGATCCTAGCGACGCCGGGGCCACCGCCCTTGTTTACGCCGGAGCTGTTTGAGGAAAGGAAAGCCCCTCACACTGATTTATAGTTCGAGTATGCCGACAGACCACGTGAAGAACCGTACGTTCAAGAGCCTAATGAATGGGCCAGTTCGCTTTAGAATTCCATTTTTTCAGCGCGGCTATGCATGGAAAAAGGGCCAATGGGATCAGCTTTTCGTCGATCTCAAGGATCAGGTAATCGAAGACATTAGCTCTGGGGCAGCGATAGAAGACGTTGAGCATTTTTTTGGTCCGGTTGTTGTGATGGAAGAGGCAGGCATACCGGAGCTCAAAGAGTTCCTGGTCATCGACGGACAACAGCGCATCACGACCGTCTACCTTCTGCTTGGAATCATCAGAGATCACATCCAGTCAAAGAAACACCTATCGAGCGATGTACCCTCCTATGTCAAGGAACTGAACAAACACCTGAAAAACGATGTGGACGGAAGTGACGACTATCTCAAGCTGAAAGTCTTCTCATCTAAAGGCGATCGATTGCCTACCTACCGTGTTGTCTTTGGCACCGAGAGCAATCCCCACACGCCTTTCCTGCAGGGAGATCTACAGGCGTTTGTGCCGGGGGCCAGTCAGGTAGACGAGTTCAAACAGTATGCAGACAAGAAGCTTAAGGCAAATTATGCAGACGTGAGTTCCTTATGGACGCTGGCCCAGGTCCTTCTCAATTGCCTGAAAATCGTCTGGATCCCCCTCAATCATGAAAAGGACGACGCCCAGGCAATCTTCGAAAGCCTAAACGACAAGGGTATGCCGCTCACGGCCAGCGAGCTATTGTGTAGCTATCTCTTTCGTCCCATCATCGATGCTAAGGAAAACCCTGAAACCTTACATGAGCAGTACTGGCTGGCATCAATGCGCCTGCTGGAAAGTAACGAAAGCTTTGAGGAATACCTGAGAAATCTGTTTTCGATTGGGGAAACCAAGATGATAGGCAAGCACCGGAAGGTGTATGTCCACTTCAAGGGAAAGCATCACCAACTAAGCTACGCCGCCGCCACGCAGCAGCTGATGGACATCCACTCAGGGGCACTTCAATATCGCACAATCATGGACCCCGCTACGCATCCCCATCCTGATGAAACGATTAATCAACTCCTTATCGCAATTGGGCATACGAGGATGGATTCAAGCACCTCCTTTGTCTTGTCGGTACTTCGGGCTCACGCCATGGGAACGCTGAGCCTCGTCAATTCACGCTCAATACTCCGCGAAACGCTGATTTTGCTCGTGCGCCGAAAGACTACAGAGCTGTCCACTACACAGTACGATGTTATGTTTCCACAGCTCTTAGGGAAAATTGCTGGTGAGCCGAACCAAATCCAGGCGTTGCATGAACAGTTCAAGAAGCATGCCGTCTGGATATCCGATCAGGAATTCGCCGAAGCGCTACAAACGAAATCTTCCTACAAGAGCCGAGACCTGGCATTTGCGCGAATGGTGCTCATGGAGTTGGACAAACACTTTCAGACATATGGCCAATTCCCTGATTACAGCACGGTCAGGACAATCGAGCACATCATGCCGCAACAACTTGATGATGCATGGAAGAAGTATTTGGGAGCAGACGCGACCGACGAACATCTATCCGCACTGATGCACACAATCGGCAACCTATGTCTACTTAGCGGCCCGGCAAACAGTTCTGCCGGGCAAAATCCATTTGTAGAGAAACAGCTTGCCTACTCTCCAGTCACGGCGCTTGCGAGACTGATTAAAGAGCACGAACAACCCTGGAATCTAGCTGCGATACAGAAGAGATCCAAAGAACTAGCGGAAGTAGCCGTTGCGATATGGGCGTGGGGGATTGCCGATGTTGGAGCGAACTCCAAGCCCTATTAGCGCAAGCGTCGAGGAATACCTTGTGGAGTCGTAAACAAGGTGTCATCGCGAACGATGAGCTAAGATCCATCTTTACAGAGGCTCGGAACGGATTCCAAGACATTGACTTCTAATTGTACGGACCGCAGGTGAAGGACTCATCTCCCCAAATGAAGTTCTGACGCCGCGCTCTGTGAGGTGTCACGACAGGAAGAAACCTACGGCGCACCTTTTCCCGAAGGCTTTTGGCTATTCGCCTGGATTTGTGGCGGAGAGCACCTACGCTTCGACTAGTTCCAACACTCTGCGCCTAAAGGAAGTCCGTTCAGCTCTGCTCGCGCCTCTCTCCACATCGGATATGCGTCGTTGAGAATGCTCATGAACCTCTCACTATGGACCGGCTCAATCAAGTGCACAAGCTCATGCACGACCACGTACTCAAGCAGATCTTTCGGCTTCTTAACCAGTTCTGTATTCAAGCGAATGTGGCCAAGCCGATGGTTGCAACTTCCCCATTTCGTCTTCATGCGTTGCAGAAAATACCCAGCCACTTGCACGTTCAGCCGTCGCTTCCATATGCCCAAAAGAGGGGGAACGGCTTCGTGTAGCAGTCGCAGGTGCCATTCGTGCAGAGTTGCCGCTCGTTTTATCAAGTCTGTGCCTGGCCGCACCGTTAGTCTGATGTGTCGGTGGTCGAGAACCACGGAGGGCTTTTCCTCTTTGTAGATCACTCGCAACAGATGATGACGGCCCCACAATTGGTGCGTCTCTTGCTCCACGAGCCTACGCGATGCCTCCCTCGGCTGGTTGGCGAACTCTGTCTGCTGCTCTCGTATCCATGCAAGTTTAGAAATTGCGTAGGCGCGGGCAACATCGAGGCGGGTATCTGTTGGTGCCACCAGTGTCACTCTACCAAGCGGTGGATGCACCGAAAGATGCACGTTTTTGACGGCCTTTCGCGTAACTATGACCGACACATCCCCTAGCTGAATGGTCTCGCTCATTCGTATCCCGGTTGGTTCTTTATAATCTCGAAGATAGCGCTTGTAGCCTGGCGGTCTCGGGCCATCAGCGGAAACAGTGCATTCAGCACCTCAGTCTCGCGGATGTCGTCACCGCGCCAATCCGCGGGCGCATGCTCCCGCACGGCCGAGTCAAGATCGAGCGCAAGCTTAGCTCTGGCTTCCTCATCCTCGGGACAATGAAAGTTCCCGCCAGACAGATGAGCCAGGTTGTTATACAACACCAGTGCAGCCGCGTGACCGTTTAGGGAAGCGGGGTGGCTGCCCGACTCCTTTCGAGCCATGCGGATCACCAGATCTTCTGCCCTCGCAAGGAACGCCTCGTAAGCTCGCGAGTCGGTACGACTTTGAGCGATTAGGTCATCCAACAGCTTGGAAATCTGCGCAGAGAAACGGGGGTCAGTGAGCTGATCCCGAATGATCGTCTTTCGCACGTTGTTGATGATGCCTTCCGCAATGGCATTCCTTGAAAGCGTGCCTTTCTCGTTGAGCTTCTTCGCGATGGCATCGTGTATTCCGGTGTCAACGATCAACTCCGTCAGCGACAACGACTTCAAATTTCCCAGGTCAACGGCATCGTCGGCCCGGACATACGTATTAAGAAGATGCCGCATGTCCGCTTCGTACGGCTTGATGTCCAGCTCTTCACCAGAATGCCTCTTAACAGATGTTCGGAGCTCGCCATAGAACTCAACTTCCTTCCGCAGTGATTCAGCTTCCACATCCGTGTAGCCCGCCTCATCCAGATGCTGGGCTAGATCAGCAAAAGCACGAACAAAGCTCGCGACTGTTTTATAGAAAGAGATTCGGAGCGGTTCTGTCTCGATCAACCCGGCGGGATCACTTGCGCTCCCACAGAAATACTGCAGATATTGCTCCATCTCGCGGGGCAGCGGCACTGGTTCGCACAAATAGCGCAGCGCCTCGCGCGATGCTTCTATCTGTCCCCGACCTTCTACCAGCCAGTCTTTCAGTCGAACGTTGTTGTCGCCGCCACCGCCTTCGTCGATGTCGAGCTCGTCCGAGCTATAGACGGCAATCGCCTCTTGGAGCTTCGCAAACATCTCCTTAAAGTCGACGATATAGCCGTAATCCTTGTCTTCGCCGTCCAGCCGATTGGTCCGGCAGATTGCCTGAAACAGATTGTGGTCTCGAAGCTCGTGGTCGAGATAGATATACGTACAGCTTGGCGCATCGAAACCCGTCAGCAGCTTGCTGACCACGATCAGCAGCTTCATATTGGCGGGTTCTTCGATAAACCGCCGCTTGGTCTGATCCTCGTACGCCTGTGTTGTTTGACCGTGCTTCAGCACCTCGTGCGTGTAGACGTTGAATTTGAAGTGCTCATCGCTGTTGATGCTTTCGCGAGAGATCGCGCCAGGGTTCGGCTCGTACGACGTAATGATGCCGCAGTGCTGCCCGAAATAGGTGTTGCGGAAGAGCTGAAAGTAATGGCACGCGTCGTAGATGTCTTCTGCGACTAATATGGCGGTGCCCCGGTTGTTGTTCAGACGCGGCCGGAGGCTGAAGTCCTCGATAATACTGGCGATGATCCGCTGTTTACGCTCGCTTACGCTCGTGAGCTCTTTCAGGTTCGCCCAACGCTTACGCAAGACCGCTCGCTGGAAGTTGTTCAGGCCTTTCGTCTTCTCATCAAACCAGGCATCGATAGCGGAGGCTGAGGAGAGCCGCTGCGGCACCGCGCGAGCTTCATACTTCAAGTCTAGAATGACCTTGTCCGTGACCGCCTCGTGGAACTTGTACGTGTGAATATAGGTGCCGAAGACGTCCCGCGTCATTTGCTTCTCGCGGCGCAGCAGGGGCGTCCCGGTAAAGCCGATGAAGAGTGCGCCCGAGAGCCAGGCCTTCATCTGCCGGTTCATGTCGCCGCCTTGAGTGCGATGACACTCATCCACGAACACATAGAACTTGCCGCGAATGGCTGGCCGCGGGCCGGTGGGGTCAAATTTGTGGATCAAAGCGCACATCAACCGCGGCATCGTGGTGCCGAGCTTCGCCACAAGGTCGTCGCGTGAGGTGATGCGGGGTGAGGGCGTCCCTTCCCCGATCACACCCGCATTCTTCATTACGCCTTCGATTTGTTTGTCCAGCTCGTCCCGATCGGTCACGATCAGGACACGCGCCTCTGAGTCGTGTTCCAGAAGCCACTTGGCCAACAGCACCATCAGGATGCTCTTGCCTGAACCCTGCGTATGCCAGATCACGCCGCCTTCGCGCTGCCGTATACGTTCCTGTGCGGCCTTCACTCCGGCGAACTGGTGCGGCCGAGGCACCTTCTTAATGCCGTTATCGAACAGGATGAAGTTACGCATCAGATCCAGCAGCACGGCCTTGTTGCACATCTCCGCTAGCGGCCGATCCAGATGCGCACCCGCTCCGGCCGCACCAGCGATGGGCCTTGTCCACTCGACGAAGAACTCCTCGCGGGTTGTCACGGTGCCGTAGCGCAGACCCTGGGAGTCGCTGCCGGCGAAGACGAGTTGCACGTTACTGAAGAAGTCCTTGTTGAAGATCTCTTCCTGGTTGGTGATCAACTGGCGGACGCCGTCGCCCACCTCTACCGACGAGCGCTTGAGCTCGATGACGCCGATGGCGATGCCGTTGAGGTAGAGCACCAGATCCGGCCGGCGCTGGTAGCCGCCACGCAGTGTCACCTCTTCCGCCAGGGCAAAGTCATTTGCGTCCGGTTTTTCCCAGTCGACCAGGTGAACCGTCTCATAGGGCTGGCCGACGGCAACCTGCACCGGAACGCCGTAGCGCAGCAGCTTGTAGGTGCGCAGGTTGGCCTGGTAGAGCGTGATGCCGGTGGAGTCGGCGGCGGCCTGCAGCTTCTGGAGCGCGGCGGCGATGTGGGCCTGGCTGTAGCCGCGCGCTTGCAGGTTGGCGCGCAGCAGGTCGGGCTCGATGTTGCGATTGCGCTCGCGCTGGTGCCAGTCGCCCAGGTAGCGGTAGCCCAGGTTGCCGGGGCGGGTGGCGTCGGTAAAGAGCGCGATAACGCGCTTCTGGGTGGAGCGTTCGGAGCGAGGCGCGTCAGGCACGGGGTCCCTCAGGGGCGACGAGTCGAATCCTTCCGGTCAGCAACTCCTGCATCATACCCTGCTTCAACGCGCGGGTTTTCGTGAGACGCTGCTTTAATGCGGCGATCTCGGCGTCCATGTCGGTCAGGACCGACGCTATAGCTTCTTGCTCTGGCCTCAAGGGCACGTCAAGGACAACGAGTGAAAGAATCTTTCCGTTCGTCAGTGCCCGGGTGGTGTAACTCGCTTTTGAAATAATTTGCGCTCTCACAAAAGAGGACCTGAAACAATACGCTTTGAATGAGTCGCAAAGAGCTTCACCTTTTGGTCGTCCTCGGAGGACAAAACCACTGAAGACTGTTTGAGAGGGTTCATCGAGTATGACGGAGGACATCCCAACCTCTTCGGGCGTCTCTGATGTGCGCGTGAACAGCACATCACCCCGGCGAACTTCATAGTTCCTAAGCTCATCTGAAGTGAGTGACACTCGACCTTCCAAACGGCTGCATGAAATGACCGAGTTGCTGAAGACATCCATATAGTTGACTATTGGCGTACCAAAGCCAAACCACTTTTTTCCTTTGTTCAAGCCGTTCTTGAAGGTGAACAACTTCCCCAATTGCGTTTCCTTCCACCCGCCGGAGAAGCCGGCAAGGCGAGTTTGGCCGGTGAGAAGTTGGTGCATGGTGGCTTGTTTCAGATCGTGCTTCTTGGCTATCAGCCGCACCAGCGCTTTAAGCAGTGCATCCACATCGCCCAGCACTTGAGCAATGTCACGTTGCTCATCTAGGTCGGTCGGTATGCTGACCTCTTCAGCATGCAAGTCGTTTCGGTTGACACCAGGAACACCACTTTTTCCACTGAATGAGGTGAAATCGAATCTATGCAGGTGGTAGTAGATGAAACGAGGATCATTGCCTCGGAAATCTCGGATATAGAGGGTGGTGTTTAGTGGCCAAAACGGCTTCTCAATGTAGAACAACTCTCCAATTGTGCCGTACCGGCCAGTGACCACTCCGGGAGCTTCGACCATTGCTATCGTGTGGTGGTCGATGAGACCAGCAGAGCTCACTACAGGGACATCGCCTGACCTCCTGAGGCGAGATGCCAGATCAAATCCACGCTGAAATGTTACGACTTCACCTAACGCAACGGTAAGCCATTTCATGCGGCCCCCATGTGATGCAGGTGTTGTTCCACGCGACTGGAGAGCTTGGCCACCTCGTCCACAATCTCTGGCAGCGGCGTAGCATAGCGCTCCGCAAGCTGGCGGATGCGGCCGGTGAGGGTGTGGGAGACGCGGTCGAGTTCGCCGCGCACCGCCTCGGCCACCATGGCGAGCCACTTGTCGTCAATGACCAGCGTTTTGATCTCGGCCTCGGTAAGGGTAGGGTACTTCGCTGCGATGGCGGCCTCGAGTGCGTCCTGCGCCGCCTTCAGCGCGGCTTTGGCATCCGCATGCAAGTTCAGCAGGGTTTGGTACTCCTCGAGCGCATCGCGCTCGTCGGCGTATTCGGCATCCTTGCCGATGTCGCGCAGCCGCGCCTTGATGGCCTTGGCGGTGATCTTCTGCTTGTCGCCTTCGCCCTCCACAACCTCGGCCAGGAGTCCGTCCTCGCCGGTTTGCTCTTCGCGCCGCTCGTCCAGTTGCTGGTCGAGCGAGGCTAGCTCGGCTTCGAGCGCGGTGATGGCATCGCGTTCCGCGGCGAAGTAGCGAGCCACCAGCAGTTCCGCCGGGATTAGGTCGGATTTGAAACGGCGCCGCCCCTGCCGATAATCCTCGGTCTCTGCCCAGACGAGCTTGCCGTCCTTGTTCTTGGTCTGCAGCAGTTCATGCGGTGCGGCGGCCTCTGCCCAGCCGACGGCCGAGATGAGGTAACAGTCGTCCTGCATGGTGGCGGCCCAGTAGTCCATCAGGTGCTGGTAGATGTCATACGGGTGCAGCAGGGTGACAGTCTTGAAGCGCGCAAGCAGATCCTCGCTCAAGGCACCGATGAGCGGTTTCGGATGGCTGTTGCGGTCGAATGCTTGTAACTGCGGGATAGCTTTCGCCTTCCACTCATCGAAAAGCGTGCCCGCCGTAGCCTGAAATGCGGTGAACTCCGCATGGTGAAAGATGGCGGGCTTCACCTCTGCTATCGGCAGCAGCAGGCGGCAGTAGCCGGGGCGGTCCGCGGGACCAAACAGCGTGTCCCGCACCGCCGGCAGTACCCGCCAATAGGGTGCCAGGCGAACGGGGTCGTCCACGTCGCGCTCCGGGATGCCGCCGCGCAGATGCGCGTCGATATCCTGCAGATCTTCAGGCTCACTAGAATCGATGTAGCGCGGCAGGTTGAGATTGAACGCGTTTCTGGCTCCGGCAATCTCATCCACCGGCACCATGCGGGCAAAGCGTGGGTCGGCAGAGTCTTGCCGGGCAAAAGTGTCCACAATCCGGTGCACGTCCTGCTCGCGCAGTCGATTCTTGGGGCCGTCTTTGAGAAAGCCCTTCGACGCGTCGATCATGAAGACACCCTTGCGTCCGGCGGCGTTCGTCTTGTCCAGCACGACGATGCAGGCAGGAATGCCCGTGCCGTAGAACAGGTTGGCGGGCAGCCCGATAATTGCTTTCAGGTAGCCAGAACGCACAAGTTGTTCGCGGATAAAGCCCTCGGCGTTGCCGCGGAAGAGCACTCCGTGCGGAAGAATGCAGGCGGCCTTGCCGGTGCTCTTCATAGACCGGATGATATGGAGCAGGTAGGCGTAATCACCCTGCTTCCGGGGTGGCGCACCCCAGACGAAGCGTTTGAAAGGGTCATCGGCTGGGACAAGCCCGGTCGACCAGTTCTTGTCGGAAAACGGTGGATTGGCCACCACGTAATCGTACGTGCGTAGCTGTACGCCATCCTTGAACTTGGGGTCGTACAGGGTGTTCCCCGGCTGGATGCTCGCAGTTGGGAAATCATGAAGGATCATATTCATACGTGCCAGACCAGCCGTCGTGACGTCCTTCTCCTGACCTTCGAGCGTGATGTGCTTGCCGGCTTCGGCGGCCACCTTCAGCAGAAGTGATCCGGAACCGCAGGTCGGGTCATATGCAGTAGTCGAGGCCTTACTGTTGTCCGGAGATATACCGATAACCTTGGCCATAATGCGGCTGACCTCTGACGGGGTGTAGAACTGGCCTTTGCTCTTGCCGCTTTCGCTGGCGAAATGCCGCATCAGGTACTCGTAGGCATCGCCGAGAATGTCATCGTTTTCCGCCCGATTCTTGGAGAAGTCGAGCGCTTCGAAGATAGCGATTAGACCTGAAAGCAGCTCAACTCGCGCCTGCCCATCGCCGAGTTTGTTCGGATCGTTGAAGTCCGGAAAGTCCGTCCGGGCTAGCCGCGAATTCTTTTCGATGAGGGGTTGAATCACTTGCGTGTTGATCAGGTCGCCGATGTTGCTGTTGCCTTTGAGAGCAATCATGTCCCGAAAACTGGAGCCTGCGGGTATGTTG
This sequence comes from uncultured Granulicella sp., assembly GCA_964282835.1. Classification (GTDB taxonomy): domain Bacteria; phylum Acidobacteriota; class Terriglobia; order Terriglobales; family Acidobacteriaceae; genus Edaphobacter. The sequence continues at coordinate 429,837 of OZ196157.1, read as the reverse complement.
ACGGGGGGCGCAAAAGCATCCGAGTCCGCGTACTTGTCCGACACGTATTTGATGAAGAGCATGAACAGGACGTAGTCCTTGTATTGACTCGCATCCATACCTCCACGCAAGGCGTCGCATGACGCCCAAAGGGAGGAGTAGAGATCTGATTTTTTGATTGCCATCGTTCTGTGACTCTCGATCTGGGTTGCGCCATGTTCAGCTAAGACACGGGTCGTTGAACGTGAGAAAGCACCTATTCTTTAGTGTTTTGGAGGTAGAACTCATGGAGCTTCGCCTGAAACAGCTTCTTGTCCGGCAATTGGGTCTGGTACTCGGCAATGAGAGCAGGAGAGAGAGTTCGATTGAGCGCGTATTCAACGATCTCATCATCCTTGCTGGCACAGAGTAGAACACCGATTGCCGGTTGCTCATGGGCCTTCTTTACGTCACGATCAAGAGCTTCCAGGTAGAAGCTTAGTTTACCGAGGTACTCTGGTTCGAACCGCCCTACCTTGAGTTCAAATGCGACAAGACAATTCAAGCCACGGTGGAAGAACAGCAGATCTAGTGCAAAGTCGCGCTTTCCAACCTGAACTGGGTACTCCGAACCGACGAAGCAGAAATCTCGGCCGAGTTCAATCAGGAATTCTTTCAGTTTTAGGAGCAAGCCGCTGTGCAAATCGCCCTCGGTGTGTTCTGCCGGAAGGTTCAGGAACTCAAGCATGTACGCGTCTTTGAATAGATCCTCCGTTCGAGGATCCATTTGTCGCGCCGCTGGTGAGACTTTTACAGGCGAAAGAACTACACGCTCGAAGAGTGCTGACTTCATCTGACGCTCCAGCTCGCGTCTACTCCAGCGTTCCTGGATTGCGGTCGTCAGATAGAACTCCCGCTCTTCAGGACGTTTGCTCTGTCCGAGGATCACCATATTGTGAGTCCAAGACAATTGTCGCGCCAACGGCGCGACTTTCTCTTCCGCGCGGTACGTCTCGTAGAACTGTCTCATTCGGAATAGGTTAGCTCGGGTGAACCCCCGCATTCCTGGTTGGCTTCGACTCAGGTACGTCGCCAGTTGGTCAACGACTCCGTCTCCCCATACCGCAGCCGCTATCTTCTGACTGATCCTCTCGCCGATCTTCCAGTACAGATCGATCATCCCGGAGTTAACAGATTGGAAAATACGCTCGCGAGACGATCTAATCAGTTGCACGATCTCGGCAAAGCCCTTCGTATCCTCTGCAAGAGATATGCGCGTCGACGATTTGAGGGATGTTTTCACAGGTCTACCCCTAATGATAATGGCCCACACACCCAGCCCCAAGGACAGCAGGACTTGATCCGCTCGATACCTCAGCAGGCGTTCACTCGATAGCATCTTTCTAAAGCCGCCAAGGCGATGCCCCTAAGGTTTTAGCTCCACCATCGCCTTGCGATAGGTCCCCCAAAAAGCTCCGCTGGCAGACCTTCGACCGTTGCTACCCCCGCTGCTCCGCGCGAACTCGGGTTGCAGGGCAACCAGTTCAACAAAATCTTCCCCTATCGGCGACAGGCCGGGGCGAAACGCCCCCGGCCCTGCGCTTCCCTACTTAGCGGCGGCGGTCGTGCAGCGCGATAGCAAGCTGCGCGGCAGCGATGAGCACACCGATGATGATGACAATGTTCATGACGCGGCCCTCCCTTCAAGTGGCGATACAAAGGGGGGCCGAAGTCGTCTTTCTCATTCACTGGCGAACCGGCACCCGTCATTGCGGGCCGGTAAAGCGTGAAGCGTTTCCACGTCAGAAAAATCCTTGTCCTGCCTGAAACGACCGTTCAGCTTCGGTAATGTGAATTGCGTAGGGTTTCCAAGGCGTGTGGGACTTAGGTTGGAACAAGCTGACCTCGCCAAAGTGGGCTTCCACGTCGCTAAGCATCTGGCCGTTTAGCTTGTTAGCACCCTAGTTCTACAGCTCAAAGCGGGGGAAAGGCTGTGCCCTTCCCCAGCTCCCAGCCAGTGCCGGCGATGAGACTACCGGCCCTGTCTTGGAGACTCCCCATCCCAACGGGGAATACCCCGTAGCGCCCCCAAAAGCATTTCTGCGCGGTGATGCTGCGCAAAAAGCAAGGAAACCAAACTTGCTGAGGGACTCCGTCCCTGGCGCGCGCAAGCTGGTGTAAAAAGCTCCGTGCAGCTCCAGGTGTTCGCTTCCTCCGGTCCCTGCGGGACTGCCCTTGCAGGGCACTTTTCCGCACAGCATTGCACTTGCCGCCCCTGCAGGCGTGGGCCTGGGCCAAGGCGTGAGTGTGAAACACCCACGACCGAACGATTCAAACCCAGGAGCCTTCACCATGAGCAGCAACGCCACCCAGAACGCAGACACCACCAACACCACGACCAGCAACGTCACCACTCTTCCCACCGCCCCCAAGCCCCAGACCTCGAAAGAAGTCATCGCCGCCAACGTGCAACTCCTCATCGAGCAGCTTGAAGCCGGACACAGCGAAGGCCTCACCGCCTACCTCACCGCCATGGGCCGTTTCCACAACTACAGCTTTGGGAACATCCTCGAAATCGCACGGCAGAAACCGGACGCAACCCGCGTCGCCGGCCTGTATGCGTGGAACCAGCTTGGCCGCAAGGTTATGAAGGGGCAGAAGGGCATCCGCATCCTCGCCCCGATGATTGGAACCCGCAAGAAGAAGGACACTGAAGCCAACAAGGACATTACCAAGCAGAACCAGCCTGTTCTGGTCGGCTTTCGCGCCGTCTATGTGTTCGACGTATCGCAGACCGAAGGGGCCGAGCTTCCCGCATTCACCGAGCGCACCAGGGGCGAAGTTGGCGACTTCCGCGAACGGCTTATCGACTTCACCATCGCCCAGGGTATTGAGCTGGAGTTCAAGGAGAGCATCGCCCCCGCCATGGGGATGAGCTACGGCGGAAAGATTGCCATCCTTCCCGGCCAGGAACCAGCCGAGGAGTTCAGCACCCTTGTTCACGAGCTCGCGCACGAAATGCTTCACAAGGCCGAGCGCAGGACCGCAACCACCAAGACCGTACGCGAGACAGAAGCCGAGGCAATCGCTTTTGTGGTCTCGCAGACCATCGGCCTTGACGCTGGCCGCGCCTCAGCCGACTACATCCAGCTTTACCACGGCAACGCCGCACTCCTCACCGAATCGCTTGAAGTCATCCAGAAGACCGCCGCCCTGATTCTCTCTGCAATCGAGACGAAGCAGGAAGCAGCCGAGCAGACCGAGGCACCCGCAACCGAAGGCACGACCACCGACGCAGCACTCGCGGAGGTGGCATAGTGCGGACCATTCTCGAAATCCTCACGAAGGCCGGTGGGTGGCACCCCGGCCTGTACCTCAAAATCGACAACTCCCCATACATGGACCTTGTAATTGAAGCCGTGGATGAATCAGGCCCCCAGGGACTCCCCGCAATCTCAGTTGCGCACTACGGAGAGCAGAACGGCGATGCCATGCGCGACCCGGAGATGTGTTTCGAGCTTGGATTCCACGACGGGCCACAGCTTAATCCCTACTACTACCGCAATGACTATGTAGGCGTAGAGCAGTGGAGCCGCAGCATCGTCCGCAGCCACTACGTGCACCTGCTACAGCTGCACGAGCAGCACCAACGCTTTGCGAAGGTGTGGGACAACAACCTGCGTTTGCAGGGCTACGCCGAAACCTTCGACCCGCAAAAGCATGTACGCGGCTAACCCTTCCCGACACGAGCGGATGCAGGGCACCGCGTCCGCTTCCCTCTTCACAGCACCACCACCGACGCCCAGGAGAACCACCGTGCAGAACAGCAGCGAATTCCAGTACATCGCCATCGACACCATCCACGAGTCAGCCACCAACCCCCGCCGCACCTTTGACGAGTGCAAGCTGGGCGAACTTGCCGAGTCCATCCGCACCAACGGCCTGATCCAGCCCATTACCGTCAGGCCCCAGGGCCAGGGCTTCGAGATCGTCGCAGGAGCGCGACGTTTCCGCGCCGCTCAGCTTGCCGAACTCTTTTCCCTTCCCGCCCGCATTGTCGATATCAGCGATTCCGAGACAATTCTTTGGCAGTTAGTTGAAAATTCCCAACGTTTGGACGTGCACCCGTACGAGGAAGCACAGGGCTTTCAGCGTTTGCTCGACATGCCGGGTTACGACGTGGCATCGCTGGTCGAGAAATCAGGCAAGAGTCCCGCACACGTCTACGCCCGTCTGTCTCTCCTGCAACTTGTTCCCGTGATCGCCGAGGCATTTAGCGCCGAGCGCATCACCGCATCCCACGCCAATTTGCTAGCCCGTCTCCCCCAGGAGGCACAAGCTACAGCCTACGAGCAGTGCTGGCGCAAGGACTGGCAGGACAAAGAGCCGCACCTGCTACCCGCGAAGCACCTATCCGCGTGGATACAGACCAACCTCTATCTTTCCCTTGCCGATGCACCCTTCAGCAAGGAAGACTCCACGCTAAACGCACCCGCAGGAGCTTGCGTCACCTGTCCCCGCCGCAGTGGATTCAACACCGTACTTTTCGCCGACGTTGAAAGCCACGGGGACCAGTGCCTTGACGCCCCATGCTTCCACACCAAGGTAAACGCCTATCTTGACCGTGAGATTGCCGCCCGTCCCGAGCTGGTACAGATCGAAGACGCATGGCGCAAGCCCACCGAGAAGCGGCCGGAAGCCGTCCAGCGCGGCCACTTCCGCGAGATCGACACCACTACCGACAACCCCGACGCCGAGCCGACAGCCGCTTGCGCCGCCGCGAAACCCGCTCTTGTGGTCTACGGCAAGCGCGTAGGCGCAATGCTCACCGTTTGTACAGACAACCAATGCCCGGTACACGACCCCCGCGCCGCCGCCCGAGAAGCCGAGCACCCCGCCCCCATCATGGCACCCGCGCCCGCAGTCGAGACAGACGGACAGGCCGAGGAACGCCGCCAGCAGTACGAAGCACAACAGAAGGCCCACGCCCAAGAGCAGCAGCAGGAGCAGCTACGCCGCGACCAAGAACGGCAGAAGCAGGAAGAGCGCGAGGAGCAGGAACGCGAGGCAGAATTTGCCAAGCGCGACAAACTCCGCAAGCAGCGCGAGGAGACGTTCGACCGCATCGTCGCCCAGGCCCCGGCCATGCTGACCGCCGCACAGTTGCGCGTCATCCTTCGCGCCATCGTGAACCTGGACCCCTACACCTTCGCCGACGACCTGGCCGAGGACACCGCCGACGAAAACGACAAGCGCAGCGCCGAAGAGGTATTGCTTGCCGCCATCGACGGCACCGCAGACGACAAACTGACAGGCTTCGCCGTTCGGCTTGCCCTCTCAGGACACCGCGCCATCCCCCGCGAAGGCGAGCCCGACTTTCTCTCCGAAGCCGCCGCCGCTTTTCTCAGCCCCAAGCCCAAAAAGAGCGCGGCTAAAAAGGCCGTGCCGGCCAGGAAGGAGCCGACACCCATCAAGCCAGCAAAGACCGCCACGAAGAAGGCACCAGCAAAGAAAGACACAGCCCAACCCGCCGAGAACGCCGTCGCAGCCCAACCCGGTTTGGGGGGCTGGCAACAGCCCCCACCTTCCCCGCCGCATAGCAGAGAGGAGCTTTCATGAACAACGCCGCCGCCATCAGCGCAGTCAATCGCGCCCTTGCCCACTACCGCCGCCGTCAGGCCCACACACCCACCGACCATTCCGCGCGGGAGATTGCACAAATCTCCATGCTTGCCGAGTACCTGCACGAAATGCACACCCTTGACGCGCAGCGAAGAGCCGAACCGCAGCCGGTTCCGACCTTTGACCTGACCACCATCCAGAAAGCAGCATAAACCAGAGGCGGGAGCCGCGTAGGTTTCCCGCCCTGACCCACCAGAGAGGCCCAGGATGGACAGAACAGAATCCACGCTCCGCAAGCTATTTACCGCACTTCCCGCACCCGGCTATGATCTCGGCACCCTGAGTGAACGAGGCATGTACCGCTTGGAGACCGTTTCGCAAACTCGCATTCTGCGCATGCTGCCTTATCTTAAATACCGCAATGCGAACGGCGCACACATCTATATAAGGCCCACTGGAGAAAGTGCCTACACCCTGCTGGACGACCTCACCCCGGCCATTCTCGCCCGTCTTGCCGGCGAAGGCTATCGCCCAGCCGCAGTAGTCGAAACCAGCCCTCGCAGCTTCCAGGCATGGCTTCGCCACGCACAGCCGCTTTCCAAGGAGCTCGGCACCCTTGCAGCAAAGACCCTTGCCGAGGAGTTCGGCGCAGACTCCAGCGCCGCCGATTGGCGCAGGTTTGGACGAGCACCCGGCTTCACCAACCGAAAGCCACAGCACCGCGACGCCCACGGCCTCTATCCTTTCGCACGTCTCATCGGTTACCCCGGCCAGCCGTTCCCAGCAGCAAAGCAATTCCGCCTGCAACTTGACGCCATCCAGAAGAAAGCCGAGCAGGAACGTACCGCCGCCCGTCTGAGCTTCGCTTCCCGGCCAGTGCGCACATCCAGTTCGGTCACACTCTCGCGCTTCCGCACGTCGCCCCGCTACGCCGGCCGGCCAGCCGCCGCGGATATGGCTTTCAGCATAGCCGCCTGTGCCCAGGGCTGGGCTGAGTCCGAGATCGCCTCCGCCCTCGCCCAAGATTATCTTTCCCGCGACACCAGCCGAACACTCCAAGCCGCCTACATACGCCGAACCCTCAACAAAGCCCAAAAGTGGGCAGCATAATCAATCCAAAGCCGCGCGCTTGTCGCGCGGCAGGGAGAACCCCTGGCGGTTTCTCCCTGCACCCTCATCCGCTGTACCGGCCCTCGCTCGCCGGCTGCGCGCCAGAAGTCAAGTTCCTCCTTCTGGACTTTCCCCTTCTCTGAAGACACGATTGCGACAAAGACGTTCACAAGATCTATGTTGCGGAGCGCGGCTCAACCAAGTTGGATGAGTGCATTAGCCTGTTAGCAACAGTTGATCGTCGGGTCAGGCTAGGTAGCTAGTAGTTCGCTGAGCCCCGGCACAGCCGATACCTTCACTCTGCGGTTGGTACATCGCTCGGTTGAACCTTCCACCAAGTCTCGACCATGTCCTCCGTCACGACACCCTTTTCGTTGTAGATGATATCCAAGTAGTCGCGGCCGAGATCGGTCTTCAAGTAGTGACCTTGAGCGATCCAGTCCTCGCGTTTAGCTTCCATCGAAGCTGCATCTTGAATGCAGGCCGTAACCCATTCGAAGTTTTGCGTCGAGGAAGCCCACTCAGCAAGATCGGTTCGTCCTGCGGACTGACTCGTTTCAACGACGCTACGCATGACGATGTTCAAACGGGCCAGATCGAACGGATGATCTCTTTTGCGAGCAAGCGGGGGATGAAATCGGTCGCTTGGACCAAAGAAAAACGACGAACCGACTGAAAGCAGGATGAGCCAGAAAATGCATTCATCTTGCGGCAGCGCGGAGGCGATCTGAGCATGTATGGAAGCTCCAGTCGCTGTCGCGATGAGATCCGCGAGAAGCATCCTCACTGCATACCTATCGGCCAGAAACTCTTTGGCTTGCTCAAGGTCTTGGTCTGGATAGAGGAGCAGGAGTTTATCCATCGGGGACAACCGGTATTCTTCACGGAATGCACGCGCATCGCGATGAGCGTGGAAAATATGGCCCAGCTCATGAAACACGGTAAATTGAAGTTGAATCGCAAAGAAGGTGTTGCACAGCGCTCGAACGACTGAGACATTGATAGGAGCCACAAGGAGGTCGCGTACTGAGGCGCGTCCAGTGAGAGAGGCAGAGGCCTTTTCAAAGTCCAAAAGCATCCGCGACGTGACGCCGATAAAGTACACGCCTTCCTTCACAAAAGTGAGGCCATTACTTATCGTTCCATCTATGTAGTCGAAATGAATAGTTGCTGGTCCCTGTGGCGGTTGAATCAGTTTGCCAAAACTGCGAAGACGGCGATTGATCCTGGCCTTTACGTTAGTAAGAATTCCGGGCTCATAAAGGGTATGGAAATGCTCACTCTCAAACGCCGCCAGCTCAGTCAAGCGACCCTTGTAAAGAGCCTGTTCGGACGCAGGTCGTTCTTTGAAGAAGTTATCAAAAATTTCCTGAAGTCGATGGCCTTCTCGGTCTTCATCGGTCAAAGCAGATTTCCTCTCAATTCTCAATGATCTTGGATTGCCTTAGTTTAAGGCAGTGCTCACTCTCTAAGGAAGGGGCGCACGAGCCTTGCTGAGGTACACTCGTTGAAACGTACGGTCGAAGGAAGCCCGCAAGACACTCCCGACAGGAGCTCGCTCTAGCTCCGCTATGAATCTGGTGCATCCCGCCTGGAAGTCGGTGACAAATTCACGTGGAACAACGCCCAAACCATGCTCGCCAGGTTGGCCTTGTGCTGTCTCGAAAAGATATCCGTGTCCAATGTTATTGACCTCTTCGCGATGCTGCAGGCCTCCCCATTGAATACAGAAGTCGTGAGCTAGCCCGTTTCGGAAGAAACGGTAAAACTGAGCTGCCGCAGATTGTGCTGGCCGATTCCGACCATTTGCGGTTGGATCGTGAAGCACGAAGCCTGCTTGCGCAAACGTCGGCATGTAGAGATCTACGAAGGCAACGAACTTGGACTGATCATCACCGCGGCTCATAAAATCTGCAAATGACGAAATGGCGGCTCCGGCCAAGTTCATCACACAGAGCCAGATGTAGCAGTCGGCGCGCTCTTGAGCAACTAGGCGGGTGAACGGTGCTAGGAATACGAGTTCAAAGCGAAACTTGAACCACGCAACGCGACCGTCGTAGTTTAAGTGGTGAAGAGCGACGGCATCCCGCCCTGGGAAGCCTGAGAATTCGAGACCCTGTATCTGCACTGGACTCCGATCGTTGCACGACGAATCTATCATGAGCTAGAAGTCTGCGTAATGCCAAGGAATGCGCAGCGTCCACCGAAGGACGCCGCTGCTAGAATTTGGCGATGAAAGGTTCCGAACAGCAGACATCCTTCTTCACGAACGAGCGCATTGCCCTGTTTTCCCTTATCTTCGCGATCCTGTCTTTTGGAGTGGCTGTTGTTGCGTATGTCCGGCCACCGGATCCGGCGCATCCTCTCCGCTTCGACTGGCTATCCAGAACGGTTTCCGTTCCGCTGTGGCTGCTAGGCGTTGTCATCGTAGGCATCGCGTCAGCGACTCGTGCGATGTTCCGTCCTCGACTCGTGAAGTCCGTTGATGAGATCAAGCGAGTCTCGCAAGGACCTGTACCCTCGACAATTGCGACATCGACACACACTCTCGGGGCACCAGCCCCGGCAAATGACCAGACGTTGACCCGCTTTTTGTCGAAAATGGAAGAGGCAACGGTGATGAAACGTTCGAAATGGAATCTCCGGACCACTACTCAGCCCGTATCCAGAAGCACAGCTGGGAGAAGACGTGTGGGCTTGCCATCATCATTTCCAAAGAGAGGTTGTCTTGGATCGCAAAATACAAGATCACCATCCACACAGCACAAAGTTTTGATGACAGACACCAGGAGTACCGAGATGGCTTAGCATTCAAGCCGGTCATCATCCAAAAGCCCGTTCAGATCGAACCTTCTGGGATAGGCAAGGCTATCTGGCTTCTGCGAAGTGATGGCAGCAAGGACGGTCTTTACGTTGGTGAAGACAACGTCGCGCCGCTCAAGTGGCCTGCTGGCGATCTATCCACCACGCATAAGTGGAAGTTTACAGCGACGGTCTATGCAGAGGCTATCACCCAGCCGACCAGCGAAATGCGTGCTCTGACGCCGATAGATTTCGGTTTCTCTGTTATGTGGGACACTGTCAACCGTGACTTCTCTCTAGATAAAATCTATTCATACCAGCAGCTGCCCTGACTGCTGGCCGACAGCCGGGAAATGGCAAGATCGCGGTGAAAGGTCCCGCTGCTGAGAGAGCGACTTCTTATCAGCGAGGCCAGTTCACAGGGTAGAGTGGCATAGGGTTTCGGTGCTCAGCGAGCCTCTCATTGGGATCGCCGAGGGATTCCTGAAAAAGGGCTCGAAGGTCTTCATTGAGGGGCGCCTTGAAACTCGGTAGTGGACCGATAATGATGGCATCGAGAAGTTCAGCACGGAAGTTGTCCTGCGCTCGTTCCGCGGCGAAATAACGATGCTGGATAGCGCAAAGACGGAAAACGGTGAGCCATCCGTTGAGCGTGAGCATAGCGGGGTTCGCATCACTCAGGTCCATGACTTGGATGACAACATCCCTTTAGAACGGAACTCTTGACTCCCGTTCTGATTCGTAGCTTAGTGCCCGTGGTCAACCAGCCGCGGGTAACAAATGAAGTCTGCTTCAAATGCCAACGCCAACCTTCCGCTTCGGCGAACTTGAGATAAACTTTCTTTTTGGGGCGCGCTGGGCTGCGCACTTCTCACAGCGTTGCGCACCTTGAGTACGGCATCGGCAGGGACGACCTGCAGAGGCAGCAGATCTTGCGACCATCCGCATCCGTGTCGTCCATGCTCGCTCACCGCCCATGCGTTCATTATAGGCGACAGTAAGGCGAACATCTCAACGGTGGTCAGGAAGCCTTGTGGGCCGAAGTGTTACGATATTCGCACCTGCAAATTGCACTATTTCTCAGTCATATATGCCTAAGCTCGATATCGAATTCGAAATCACCGGTCTGAAGCTCAAGATCAAGGGCGAGAGCGACGGCGCAACCGGCCAGGTCGCCGACTTGCAGCGCCAGATTGCCGGTCTCGTGGGCACGATCAACAGCCTCACTCAGCAGGCCACGCAGCCAAGCCTTCCAGCGGAGACGCCGACTGGCACCACCCAAAAGCTGATCGAAGCGCCGCCGGCCGACAAAGGGTCTGGCAGCCGCAAGGCTGGAGGCCGCAAAGCGTCGGGCGCACCACGGGCCAAAGCAGAACCCGTCGCGCTGAAACATGACGCCGAGAAGTATGGCTTTCCCAAGCAGGCCTGGTCGACCGCTCAGAAGGCTATGTGGATGCTTCACATGCTCGCCGAGAGCGGTGACACAAAAGAATTTACGGCCGCACAGATTTCGTCGACGTTCAACAAGCATTTCAAATCCTTCGGCGAAATCCGACCGCAGAACGTCCTTCGTGATCTTGGCAGCGCCAAGGGCAAGAATGGGACTGTAAACAGCGATGCCTCGCACGACCCTATGACGTGGTTTCTATTGGAGGCCGCAAAGCCCCACATCGCGACGCTCATTGTCGAGGCGAAAGGTGCTCCCGCTGAGTGACCTCGCCAAGTTCATCGAGCTGTCTGAACTCGCAAACCACACTGAGCTCGAAAAGGCCTGCCTGCTCGCGTACTACCACCTGAAAAGAGAGGCTGTCGAAGAATTCACGGCCAAGGACTACGTTACTTGGATCGACGGCCATAACTTCAGCGTGCCGAACGTTACGCGCCTCACAGAGAAGCTGAAGGCCAGCCCCTGCACCATCAAAGGCTCAAAGGCCGGTATCTTCCGCCTGAAGCACGATTACCTGAAGCAGATGGACGCGAAGTTCCCGCAACTTGCGGTAAAGTCACAGGACATCGTTGACGACGGCACTATCTTGCCGCCCGTTCTCTACGACAAGACCCGCGGCTACATCGAGAGCTTGGCCAAGCAGATCAATGTCTCGTATGAGAACAATGCCTTCGACGGATGCGCCGTGCTGATGCGTCGGCTTGAGGAGGTCCTGCTCATCATGTCGTACGAAAAGCTTGGCATTCAGGCGGCAATCAAGGACCCGACGACCGACACATACCTTATGCTGGAGCGCATCGTCACGAACGCCGCGGGCAACGCCACCCTAAACCTGTCGCGCAACGCCAGGACCGACATCGACGCCTTTCGCGAACTCGGCAACTATTCGGCGCACAAGATCACATACCTGTGCCGCCGCGAGTACATCAACGAGAAGGTCGACAAATACCGGGCTCTCGTCGATGAGCTGCTACACAAGGCCGGGCTGCGCACGTAATGCGTCGCGAACATAGTGCGAACCACGAGCCGACGCCATCGGCAGCTGTAGTCCTACGTGATCCTACAGCGCAGTCGGCCTAAGCCGTGAGCCGCCAGTCACTTACGTTGATTCCAAACCGCTTAGGCTATCCGGTAGGCGGCCCTTGTTCTGCTGGCTGCAGAGATCTCCAAGATTCTTGCGTTCCATCTCACAATGGTGCCAGCAACCATCGGACCTGGCCTGCCGGCCGCCCGTCCTCTGGGTGCCCGTTTTTCTGCAGTACAAACGAAGCTTTGACGGAATTCTCAGCGCGAGAGGGATCAGTCAAGATTGAATCAAGAGGTACCTCGCGGCTATATCAAGGAGTCGGCTTGATTCCCAGTTCCGAGTTCAAATGGAAAGAACGTCCAATGACTCATAACAGGGCTCTCCTGTAGTGACAAGTCCTGATAAATATCGCTCACGTGAGTTGTGCTCTCAATGAGTGCGAAATCGCTGATGCGCTCATCGAGTGGCGGGATGTCGCAATGGCGAAGGTAGCAATGCTTTACATTTCCGGGTCGACAGATTCGTTCAGACCTAACCCATGTCCAAACCAATCGCATCGTTCACCGCATTAGCCAGGGCCTGCTCGGTTCCAAGATAACGCTCCGTAGTCTGGATGGAGGCATGCCCCAGCAACAACTGGATCTGTTCCAAGGCTCCGCCGGCCTTTCGGCAGAGCTTCGCGCATGTTCTCCGCAAATCGTGTGGAGCCAGTTTCCCGAGGTCAGACGCCTTGGCGTAGCGCATCACCAGCCGCCACACTGCCTTCTCATCCCGGATCTCCGTCCCAGCGAGCTCGCCGGCTTTGCTGACCGGCCGGAAGAGGCGGTCTCTGTCGATCCCGGAAGCTTTGAGCCAGGCATCGATTCGCGTCTTGACGCCGGCCGGCACCGTGACGGTCCGGACCCGGTTCCCCTTCCCTGCCATGTCGGGCAGAACCCAGCGGCCTTCCCGCTGTTGCAGGTCTTCGAAGTTGATGCGTAGCAGCTCGGCCCGGCGCAACCCGCAGCCGAGCAGCAGTGCCAGGATCGCTCGGTCGCGCAGCCCTGTCAGCGTCCTGGGGTCGGGCGCATTGAGGAGGCTGTTGGCCTGTTCCTTCATCAGCCAGTTCCCTATCCGGTTGCCGCGCTTCTCAACGCCAGGCACCCGTTCGATGGCCGCGGCTGTTGCCCGTTCAAGCATCCCGTTGTCGGCCATCTCGCGGGCGAGCTTGCGGATGGGGGAAAGCCGGAGGTTGACGGTCGAGGAGGAGAGCTCGTCAGCCAAGAGCGAAGACCGGTACTGCTGGACCAACGCCTTGGTGAAGGCCGGTTCCGCCCCGGAGACTCGGATCCAGGTGAAGAATGCCGTCAGCCCGGTCTTGTACGACCGTCTGGAGTGAACGGAGGTGACGCCATTGAGGACCAACTCGATCATCCGGGCCTCGAACTCGGCATTCGTGGCGGGTTGCGGCTGAATCTGCAGTTCTGTGCTCACTGTCGCCAATGTAGCACGATAATGGGGATTATCGGGTTCTTAGAAATACGAGAATCGCCGTTCTTGTGGGTAAATTGAACGTTTCCCCGCATCGTAAATGGCAGGTATCCCAATCATCCCGGTATGCTGAAAACAGTCGAGACGCGGGGAAAGCATGCCCCGCCCCGTCAAATGGTCCCGCGATCTCTATCTTATCCGCGAGCGCGCCCAGCGGCGAAGACCGAGACCTGGTCCAGAAAAGACGTAGAACACCTTTTCGGTGTAGGTCGGGCTTCCGCCCAGGGCCTCATGAAAGCCGTCGGTGAAATCCAGCCGGTCGGCGGAGCTCATTCGTCGACCGCGCTTCCCTGCTCCTGTTCCTTGACGCAATGATCGCGGCGCCCTTGGTCGAGCAGGGATTAAGAGGAAAGATGCTAGAAGCCGACACGACCCCGAAAACGAAGCCGCTGCAGGTGTCCCTGCCGGCCGGCCTGCGCAGTGCGATGACGCCCGATCTGCCATAGAACATTGAGCTCACCCCAGGGCAGATCGTTATTAAGGCCGAGACCGCAGTTGCCATCCTCGAAAGCCTATGGACGCTCGCCCTCATCATGCAAAACGATGTCGACCGCTTTCAGGCAGCGATTGAACCGCCCTCGCGACCTCCTGAGATTGAAGACGCAGAACTATAAAAGTGGATGTCGACCCTGCGCCAGTAGAGGCCACAACCACCTAGGATGAAGACATTCCGCCAATGGATGAACGTTGTAGCGGCTAGCTACCAGGTAGCTAGCTATGCACATCTGCCATACTTCAGTTCTCAGCGGGACCTCTCGGCGCACAAACCCGCAATTCTGAGACCTAGGCTGAGTATCCTTGGCTACCCGATAGTTAGCCAATAGCTATTTGCGCCTCACAGTGAACGTTTTTGTTACCGGCGCCCATTCACAATGCTGAACTTACTAGCCGGTATCTAGTTGGTAGCTAGATCGTAGTCAGGTTCGACTCAGCTAAAGCTAGATATCGGCTATCAATGGCTATCTGTCCGGTAGCTTCTAAGGAGGAGCTTTCCGGACCGATGTCGCGGAGATTATCGATTCGGCGAAGGATCCTTATGTTGTCGTGGATCTCGAAGGAAGCCGCAATCAAGAGGTGTCAGTAGCAATTGGGCGAGCTGATCTGGTTCTAATTCCTATGAAAGGGAACCAGCTGGATGCAGACGAAGCGGTAAACGTGATTAAGGTTATCCGCAAGCAGCAGACGATCTTCCGGTGAAAGATCCCCTTTCGTGTCTTCCTCTCACAGACCTCTCCGGTCATTATGGATAAGGGTATGCGTGGTATTTGCACGCAAATGAGGGAAAACTCCATCCAATGATGAGAGGGGTAATGGTGGAGCGTTCCGCCTTCAAGGTTCCATTTCGCCTAGGAGGGACAATCTACGATCTCTCCGACCGCGAGGCAAAGAATCCGATCGCCGCGATGCGGGATGCGGAGCTTTTGCGCAGGAAGTGCGTGACGTTTTGTTGGGAGTTGAAACGGCAGAGGAGGTTGAGACTCATGCCTGATAGCCGCCCCAGCGTCAAGCTTGATTTCACCAGCGGGCTGGACAAGCTCCTCACGAAGCCGCTTGCCGACCCGGCGGCTACCACGCTTGCGTCCGTTGCAGCGGGCAGGCAACTGGGCTTTTCCGCTTGGCAGAACGCACCAACCGAACAGAAACTGGATGGTCGGAGGTTGAGAAGCCGAGGGGCCAACACACAGCTAACTTGAAGGTTACCGAAGTTGAAAAAACAGCCATTCTCGAAGAGGCCAGCCGGCACATTCAGAATCCGACGAGCCCAGTCGGCAACATCGGAGAATTTGTGGTCATGGCCATCGAGTTCTACAAGAACAATCGCTCGGTATGATGTGGCGTTTCCAGCCAACTGCGGAGGTAAGGACTCTGATTCCCTATACAAGGGCTTCTATATGCTGATTTACAGGTTTGTTTATCAAGAGGAACCCATACACGGCCCAGACGCAGCAGGGGAGAAGAAGAAGTAGCAGAGCCGACCGTTTGACCGACTTAAGGCTCACCAGGAACAGCGGAGATGGGAGCGACAAAGCAGGTTCCTGCGGACCAGTTGGTGAGGTGGCCGTAATCGAGTATGGTGCTGATGAAGAGCTCGTAAAGAGACAGGCAGAGGGACGTGATGCCTGCCGCGCCGAGGAGTATGCGCGAGAGCCAAAGCCTAGTCGCAAAGTTGGTCATAGGAATGCGCTGATTTAGCGCAGGCACGGGCATTGCCATCAACCTTGCAGGCTTGATAGAAGGTCAAAGCTACGTTCAACAAGGGCCTTTACAGGGCATGCATTTGGTTGATGTACTGCTTGGCGTCGAATTTGCGGCCTGTGCTCGTGCCGCTCATGTAGCGGCGTTTGCCAAAGACTGCGCGGGTGCCCCAGGGCCGGTCGAACTTGCCAAGCACGGCCCAGGCGATGCCGGAATAGCCGTTGGGGTCGCGCCCGTCGAGGAAGTATTTGTCGTTGAGGTATACGCAGGCTTCCATGGCGGCATCGACGTTGGGGGTCCACTCGACGATCTTTTTGCCCCAGTACATACGCATGTAGTTGTGCATCCAGCCGTGCTTGACCATCTGGAGTTGCGCGGCGTTCCAGAGCTCGTCGTAGGTCTGGGCCTGCTCGAGCTGGGCAATCGTATAGATATGCTCCCGCTTGTCCGCATCGTGCTCGCCGATGGTGCGCACGGCCCACTCTTCCGCGCATTTGGCGTTATCGTAGTCGGGCTGGTAGCGGACGAAGTTGATGGAGAGCTCGCGCCAGGCGAGCAGCTCGTTGAAGTAGCTTTCCTTCGCCTTGGTGAGCGCCGGGTCGGCTTCGGCGGCGGCGGCTACGGCCAGGGCGATCGTCTGCGGGCCGACATGGCCGTAGTGCAGGTAGGGCGACAGGGCGGAGGTGCCGTCGGTCTCGGGGCTGTTGCGCTCGTCGATGTAGTGTTTGAGCTTGCTTTCGGTAAAGAGCTTGAGGCGCTTGAGCCCGGCGTGCGTGCCTCCCTGCCAGGCCTCGACCGGCAGCACGCTGCGATCGAGATTCGTCCAGCCGGCGGTGATGTCGGCCCGCACATCGTCGGCGAAGAAGCCTTTGGGCCTCTGCCAGGCGATGTCGGCAGGCGGGTTCTCGTAGGGTACGAGGAACTCCGGCACGAGCTTGTAGAGGCGCGGGCGCATGGTGTAGGCCGCATACTGGGCGCGACCGAAGAGGCGGGTGGGTACGACGACATCGGTGTCGACAGTCCAGAAGGGGATGCGGAGCTTTTTGGCCAGCGAGGCGCGCCAGCGTTCGGGCTCGCGCATGGGATTTTCGTCGCCGATGCAGATGGCGGCCTGCACATCGGCGAGCAGGCGCTCGTGCGACTCGTTGGGCGCGCGCCGCATGATGAAGGTGATGTTGCGCGCGGCGAGATCCTCTTCGATATCCGGCAGGCCCTGCTGCAGGAAGACATAGTGGCGCAAATTGGCGTGCGGGAAGTTGGAGATGCCGGCAAAGTACACGACTAGCGGAAGCTTGAGTTCGTTGGCGATGGCAACGGCAAGGTTCACCGCGTGGTTGTCGACGCCGCGCTCTGCCCGCTGCATCCAGTAAACGACGCACTTGCCTTCGGGGTCGGGCGCACCGGGGCGGCGGATGGTGACGCGCGGGTTCTGCGCGAGGCGGACCAGGGACTCAGGCAGACCGGCGGTATCGGGAGCCTCGAACGGAGGCAAACCCTTGAGAGCCAGCTGCAGGGATTCTTCCGAGGGGCTCGTTGAGGACGAAGGCGTCTTCGCCTTGCCGCGCCGGGCCCGTTTGGTGCCAGCGACTTCGAACTCCGCGTTCTCCGGTGGCGTCTGCTCGGCGCCGCCGATGCCGTCTTCGCCGCCGGCGGGAGCCGCCTCGGATTCTTTTGCCTTCGTTGCCATCCCACTAAGCTACGCGAAGGTCGCGCTACGATGGAGGGAGCAGCGAGCAAATCGCAGGAGAATCGAAATGTCCGCCCCTGAAGTTCAGTTCCGTCAATGTTCCGCCGCGGACGCCGCCACCCTGGCCCTGGTGGGCGCCGCTACTTTTCTCGAGGCCTTTGCCGGGCGGCTGCCGGGTGCAGCGATCCTGGGCCATTGCGCCCGGAACCACACGGAAGCCGCGTACGCCGGTTTTCTTGCCCAGCCCACGAGCCATGCCTGGCTTGCCGAGGCACAGCCCGGAGGGGCGCCTGTTGGCTATGCTCTTCTGACCTCACCGGACTTCAGTGCGGACCTTCTGCAGCCCGGCGATGCCGAACTAAAACGGATCTATGTCTTTTCGATGTTCTACCGCGATGCTTCCCGGATTGGCGGCACCACCGCGGGTCAGCAACTGATGGACTTGGCGATCGCGCAGGCTACCCGGCAGACCAGCCGGCGGCTGCTCCTCGGAGTGCATCGCGAGAACGCGCGAGCCCTTGCGTTCTATAAACGCAACCAGTTTCTACCTGTGGGGGTGAGAACATTTCAGGTTGGTCCGTCTACGTTTGATGACCTGGTGCTGGCTCGCCAGCTTTGACGTTGCGCAGCGCGCAAGAGCCTACCAGAGGCCCCACGCGCGGCTCATGTAGTCAGTCAAGGTCATGGTGATGAGTACGAGGAAGGTGAAGAAGCCCGAGGCTACCGTGAGCTTCACTAGCCGCGACTGATACTTGACGTGCATGAAGAACAGGATGACTACACAGGCCTTGAAGCTCGCGATCCCAAGAGCGACGATTGCGTTGAGCGGGCCGGGAAAATCAATGTAGGCGGCTCCAACCGTGATGCCCGTGAAGATGAGCAGAGTCAGGAAAACCAGGCCGTACTGCATCGGCGTCACGATGTGATTTTCGTTGTGCTCCGGATTGTGAATGTTGAGTGGGTCGTTTTCCTGGGACAAGGCTGGCTCCGGTGAGTAAATCGATCAGCGTCTAACGCGTCGGATGGAGGTTGATGAGGTACAGCAGCGGAAAGAGAAAGAGCCAGACGATATCTACAAAGTGCCAATAGAGTCCGAAGTTCTCGATAGGTGCGACGTAGCCGGCACTGAACTCCCCTCGCTGGGCACGGAAGATGAGCCAGAAAAGGACGCCGAGGCCGATGATCATATGCACCGCGTGCATTCCGGTCATCGCAAAATAAAGAAAGAAGAAGATTTGCGTCTTCTGCGCCATATCGGGCGCAAGTGGCTCGGAGATGGGCTTACCATTTTTGAGTGGCGGGTTGATGAACTCCCTGACGTCGAAAGAGGCGCCGGGGATGTGGTGCTTCTCCCACTTCTCATGATATTCAATGGATTTGACACCGAGGAAGGCGAATCCGAAGATGGTGGTCAGCCATAGTGCAATGACCAGCCAGCGCCGGTTGCGAACCTCGGCCGCCCACACCCCGATGGCCATGAAGAAGCCCGAGGTGATGAGGATGGCGGTGTTCATCGCACCCAGGGGTACGCTTAGCTGCTGCGAGGCGGTGACAAAGGCCTCGTAATACCAGTTGCGGTAAAGCAGGTAGGCGAAGAACATACCGCCGAAGAACATGATCTCCGTGAGTAGAAACAGCCACATGCCGAAGCTGCCGGCCTCGCGCTGCTGCTCTTCCGTCTCGAAGTGGTGACGGTGCTGCGGCAGGGAGATGTGCTCATGTTGCTCGGTATGGAGGCCGATCGGTTCTTCGGCGATGGTGGTCGAGTTAGCCAACGGTGGTCACCTCGTTTGCAGTCTTGTTTGCGAGCCACTCATAGTCATAGGCCTCATGATCGACAACCGGAATCTCGGTGAAGTTTTCGGTCATGGGCGGAGACTGAATCTGCCACTCGAGCCCGGTGGCCTGCCACGGGTTATTGCCGGCAATCGCGCCGTACTTGAGCGACCATGCCAGGTAGACCATGGGCATCAGGAAGCCTACACCAAGAACCGTCGCGCCGGCGGTCGAAAGTACGTTGAGGACCTGGAACTCAGGGGGATAGGCATGGTAGCGGCGCGGCATACCCAGGTAGCCCAGGATGAACTGCGGCATGAAGGTGATGTTGAAGCCGATGAAGCTGGTGATCGCGGAGAGCTTGGAGAGCGATTCCGGGTACATGCGGCCGGTCATCTTGGGCCACCAGAAGTGAATGCCGGCAAGGAACGCCATCAGCATGCCCCCGACCATGACGTAGTGGAAGTGGGCCACGATGAAGTAGGTTTCGGTAAGGTGAATGTCCATGCCGAGCGAACCGAGGAAGACGCCCGTCAGCCCGCCAATGGTGAAGAGGCCGATGAAGGCGAAGGCATAGAGCATCGGCGTCTCAAAGGTGATCGATCCCTTCTGGAGCGTGAACGACCAGTTGAAGATCTTGATGGCCGAGGGGACAGCCACCAGCATGGTCAACAAGGAGAAGACGAGAGCGGAATAGTTGGAAACCCCCATGATGAACATATGGTGAGCCCAGACGAAGAAGCCAAACAGCGCAATAGCCACTGAGGAGAACGCGACGGCCGTGTAGCCGAAAACGCGCTTGCGGCTGAAGGTGGAAATCACCTCCGAAATGACGCCCATGCCGGGCAGGATCATGATGTAAACCGCGGGGTGCGAATAAAACCAGAACAAATGCTGGAACAGCAACGGGTCGCCGCCCTTGGCGGGATCGAACACGCCGATGCCAATGGTGCGCTCGAGGGCCACGAGGACGATCGCGATAGCAAGAACCGGGGTGCCGAGCACCATGAGGATGGACGCGGCGTAGTTGGACCAGACGAAGAGCGGCAGCCGGAACCAGGTCATCCCCGGAGCGCGCATGCGGTGGATGGTGACGATGAAGTTCAGCCCGGTGAAGATGGAGGAGAAGCCGGCAATGAAGATGCCCGTCGCGGCCGTAAGGACGTGGGTGTTGAGGTAGTGGGTGGAGAGGGGTGTGGTAAACGTCCAGCCAGTATCGACGCCGCCGAGCACCAGCGCCGCCAGCGTGAAGATGCCGCCGGCAAGATAAAGGTACCAGCTAAGCAGGTTGATCTTGGGGAAAGCGAGGTCGCGGGCACCAATCATGATTGGAATAAGAAAGTTGCCCAGTGTGGCTGGCACAGACGGCACCAGGAAAAGAAAGATCATGATGATGCCGTGCATCGTGAACATCTTGTTATAGGTGTCCGAGGCCACGAGATCCGGCTGGGGCGTGAGCAGTTCAAGCCGGATAAGACCCGCGAAGGTGCCGCCCAGGAAAAAGAAGAACGTGATCGACATGAGATAAAGCATGGCGATGCGTTTATGGTCGCCGGTGAGTAGCCAGCTCAGGATACCCTGCTCGTTGTTGAGGTAGTTGCGCTTGGGTATCCGGGCAGTGGTCTGGTCGGGAAGATTGACGATCGTGGAACTGGTTGTGCTCATTGCTTCACCATCCCCGGCGATGTGGGCGCCGCAAGGTCAGATTGTGAGGTACCCGTTGTTTGCTGGATACGATAGTTGCTGTTGAGCTGCTTGATGTATTCAACAAGATCGATAAGGCCATCTTCGCTGATCTGGCCCTGATAGGTCGGCATGATCGGCGCATAGCCCGCCGTCACGTGCTCGGACGGGTTCAGAATGGAATCACGCAGATAGGCATCGTTGACGAGAACCTGAGACCCGCTGGTAAGAGTCAGCTTGGAGCCGTATACCCCCGCCAGGTTGGGACCGCGGGCGGCAGCCGTTCCGGAGTGACACGCGGTGCAACCCATGGAGGCAAAGAGCCGTTCGCCATTCTGCGCCAGCGAAGCTCCACTGGTCGATTCCTTGGTCCACTTCTCGTAGTCTTCCGGCGTCATGGCGGTTACTTCGCCGATCATGCCGGAATGCTTGGTGCCGCAATACTGTGTGCAGAAGATGTGGTAGACACCTGGTTCGGTGGCGTTGAACCACACAGTCGAGTAACGGCCCGGGATGACTTCACGCTTTACCCGGAAGTCCGGGATGGAAAAGCTATGAAACACATCCTGCGAGATCATGGTGAGCTGGACAGGCCGTCCAGTGGGGACGTGCAGAGCGTTGATCTCGTGCTGACCGCCCGGGTGTTCGGCTTTCCACATCCACTGTTTGCCGACGATATAGATGTTCATGGCGTTGGTGGGTGGGTTATAGATGCGGAAGTAGAGCAGCGCCCCCCACACGAACGTGACCAGGAAGATGGCCAACGGGATGATCGTCCAGGTGGCTTCAAGCAAGGTGGAGCCCTCTACCTGGGTGGCGACGGGATTGCGCGCCTTGCGATAGCGGATGGAGAAACCAAAGACCAGCGCGCCGACCAGGATGAGGCCGGTGATCGTCATGCCGATGAGGAAGAAATAGAGAGCGTCAGCGTACGGGGCAATGGTCGACGCTTCGCGCGGAAACAAGGCGGAGGCGTGGAGCCACTTGACCAGAAACTGCCACAGGACGGGACTGATGAACCTTTGCATCGTTAGCCTTTATCTCCGTTGCTCTTGCCCCTGGTTTGGGAGCTGTTTTCGGCGCGGGCCTGACGCCGGAAGGCCGACACTTCGCGGGACGGGGCAGCCGGTCCGGTGGGGAAGCTGCCGCTGTCGTAGTGGTTGCCGAGCTTGAGGTCTCTGCGGAACATGACGAACATGAAGCCGCCGAGCGAAGCCATGGTGACCATGCCGCCGAACTGGACGACCCGGGCCACAATCAGGGAGTGCTTGTTAATCTGCGGGTCGTAGTGGTAGCAGTAGGTAAGGATGTTGGCGACAGGCGAGCCGATCTTGTTGCCGGAGGCCTCGATGAGTCCGAGGAGAACATCCTTAGGCGAATACTCGACACCCAGGTAGTACTGCGCCAGCTTTCCCTGGGTGGTGACGAGCTCGATCGAGCTGGCATGAGCAAATTGCGAGAGCGTGCCGTCCGGTCCAGGGACACGCACATAACCGAAGCCGACAGCATTGGTCACGGCGTCAATGGAGGGCTTTGTGCCGGTAAGAAAATGCCAACCGGCGGCCGTCTCGGGGCGGCCGTAGCGCTTGAGATAGAAGGCCTTTTTCTTAGCGCCCAGCGCCGGCGTGTCACTGGGATCGATGCTGATGATAACGACGTTGAAGTCCTTGCCGGGGGTGAGGTGAACCATTTCGAGCGCGGCGGTCATCCCGTCGAGCTCTTCCGAGCAAAGCAGAGGGCAGGTGTAATAGACCAGCGAAAGGATAGCCGGATG
This sequence comes from uncultured Granulicella sp., assembly GCA_964282835.1. Classification (GTDB taxonomy): domain Bacteria; phylum Acidobacteriota; class Terriglobia; order Terriglobales; family Acidobacteriaceae; genus Edaphobacter. Next base: position 407,225 of record OZ196157.1, on the reverse strand, counting down.
CGTGCCGAAATAGTCGCCAAGGTGTACGGTGGCGCCGGTTTCGTCGATGAAGACAGTATCCAGAGGAAGCTGCTGGTTGAGGTGCTGTGCGACCTGCACCTTCTGGAGGACGTTGGGCAGCTGATCGCCGACATTCTCGCCCTCCTGCTTATCCCCATAAGAGGATACCTGTGCGTGGGCGGACACCAGACTCGGAAGCAGAAGGCAGCCGAAGATTGCTGCCGTCTGGAACATCCTTCGAATTGTCATCCACTTGTTCACGGGTGATCCTCTTGCTCTATCTTAAGGCTTTTACAAGACTGTGCTACTTGATTGGCTTCAACTCGGCATGTGTGTTTGCTTCGGCTTTGCCGTACATCAGTTTTTGTTGACGCGCTTCGATGGTATCGAGTTCGTAGCCGGTGCGGGCGAACCCGCTGGTAAGGGGAGCCGTCACGACGGGCTGGCGATCATCCGCCAGCATGGGGCTGGCCTGAGCCGCAGCCGTGACAGGCAGGCCACGCTGGACGATGAGTTGCATGGCGCGTTCGATGGGGATACGGTTCGGTTGTCCCTGCACGGAGCTGTAATGGTCGAGCAGGAGGTCTTCGCGGGCATGCAGGTCGGCGGTATCCTGGTTGCCGTCGTCGGTCTGCAGGCGCGGGCCGGGGAAGGCCAGGGTCATGTGGCCCAGCTCCTGCTGGCCGAGCGCTGTGGACGACACCATGTCTTCGCGCTTGCCCGTGTCCTTGGCGCCGGCAAAAATCTGCGCATGCTGATGCCACTTGTCTTCAGGTCCATCCTGCTTGTTGAACGCGGTGTTGATGACCTTTCCCAGCAGGAAGCAGAAGCCAAAAAAGATGAGAACGAAGCCGAACAGGCCGGCCAGAAACACGACGACACCGCCTGCGTTGACGTCTGTGGTCTCGTAGCCAAGCTTGGCGCTCTCGGCGCCGGAGTTGGGGTGGTCGATAAAGTCGCCGATGGGCGGGGCGTGGTCACCCGTGCCGCGGTTGCGATCGTTAGTGGGCATGGTCAGGCTCCAGAATCTCCTCGAGGTGAGGATCGTTGGTATTGACGAGAGGGCGCGCCATCAACTGGGTGCAGTAGTACGCAGACCACAGGGCGATGACGGCAACGGGCACGGTCACGTAGGCAAGGATGCCAAAGTTCCCTGCGAGATGCAGGCGGCCGGCGGCATCCTTGAAGTTGGGCTCGATGATCCAGAAGAAATCGACCATGCGAGCGAGGATCATAAAGATGGCGACGGCGGCCAAGCGACGCTTGTCGCGCTTGAGATTGCGCGAAAGCAGGAGCATGAACGGGATCAACCAGTGGCAGACGAAGTCGAGCGAGACGATGACCCACCAGCCGCCACGGATACGCGCGAGGTACCAGGGGATTTCGTCGGGCACGTTGCCGGACCAGATGATGAGGAACTCGGCGAAGGTGAGATAGATATTGAGCATGACGAAGGCGAAGGCGAACTTGCCGAGGTCGTGCTGCTCGGTCGAACGCAGCAGGGTGCGGATGGGCTCGACCTTCGAGAGCCTGATGACCGTGAGGATGCCCAGCGCGAGGACAGCGTAGCCCTGGCCGACCAGGAACTTGAGGCCCCAGATGGAGGAGTACCAGGTAACATCGAGCGACATCACCCAAAGGAGCGCGGCGTCGGTGAGCAGAACAACGTAGACGAAAATGCCGGGCCCGGAAAGGTTTTCGAAGCGAACGCGCCAGCGATCGTAGCTGGCCAGGGTGCCGGCGGCAGGGTCGGCGTCCCGCTCGAGCGACCATTTGTTGAGTAGCCATGTGAAAAGGCCCATGACCGCAAAGATCAACACGGTCTGGATGAGTGCGCTGACCGGGCTGAACATGGTGTGCTTGGCGTTGGCGGTAAGCTCCTGCTCCTTGGTGATGAGACCCGCGGCAAAGGCGTTTGCCTCGGCGGCAGCGTCAGGATAACGGGCCCACTGGTAGAGGTGCTTGGCGAGAGCGATGAGCGGAAGGCTCATGAGGATGACGAGCGGCAGGGTGCGGCTCATGGCTTCGAGCGGACGGCGCAGCAGCAGACCCCATTTGCCGCCTGAGACGTATTGCAGCATCAGCAGGACGAGCCCGCCGCCTGCGAACGAGAAACACATCATGTAGCCGAGCAGGTAAGCCCGCAGCATGTGGTTTCTGCCGCCTGCGCTGAACAGGAAGACGAGAGAAAGGATGGTGAAGACGGCAAAGACGATCAACGACCGCAGGCGCCAGACCGTGAGCAGCTCTGGCGAGCCAAGCTGGGCAGGCAGCGGCCGGGGACCCGTCATCACCGTTCCGTGGCGGTGGTCAGGCTCGTGTTGTGCGTGTGCAGATGACATTCGTTGAAGGCCTTCGCTTGTGACGGTAACGACAGTTTCGCTGCGGTTGAGAAAGCTTACTTGGGTCCGGGACTGGCTGGGTCTGGCGTGTAGCCGGTGCTGGATTGGCCGGCAGGCCTGACGGCGGGGCCGGTATTCCCGACAGCCGGAACGGTCTGCGAATGGCCCAGGGCGGGCTGGGCGGGGAACTGTGCGGAGCCGCCGCCGGCGTTGCCCATGGCGCTCGCGGGCAGAACGTAATCTTCACCGGTCGGTGTACCGCTGACAGCAGTGGGCGGCAGACCCCACTCGGAGGCAAACCCCGGCGCGAAGCCTTCGCGCTGCGAGATGTCGCCGAGCGGTTCCGTGTGCTGGCCCGAGGCGACATCGCCGGGCTGGGCGTTCTGGCTGAGCTGCAGGGCCTTGATGTAGGCCACGACGGCCCAGCGGTCGCCGGGCGTGATCTGCGCCGCGTAGTCGGGCATAGCCCCGTAGCCGTTTGAAATGACGTTGAAGAAGTGGCCGAGTGGCGCCGCCTGCAGGCGAGCGGTATGGAAATTGCCCGCCTTGGCATAGCCGCGTTCGACGATCATGCCAGCCCCATTGCCCACGCGCGAGTGGCAGGGGGTGCAGTACACGTTGTAAGTCTGCTGTCCCCGTGCCAGCACGTCCAGCGTGACCGGGTAGGGCATGGCGTTGCCTTCCTGGGCGCCTTGCATGCCGGTATAGAAGTAGGAGTCTTCATGCAGCTGGCCGCGTGCGACAGTATTTTCCACCTGCGGGCGGACGGAGCGTCCGTCGGCGTAGAAGTCGGTGCCGCGCTGCGGGTAAAACTTGGGCTGATTGTGCATGTCCTGGCGGCAGCCGGCGGCAAACACCAGGCTGAGAGTCGCGGAGGACGTGACGAACTTGCTGAACATATTAATGATCCACCTCCACGACAGAAACCGCGGGGAACTGCTCGAGAAATTTGCGTGTTTCGAAGAGTGAAAACTTGGGGTCGTTGGCTTCGAGGCAAAGGAAGAACTTGTCGGTTGTGGCGCCATTGCGGAAGTTGGGCGCATTGAAGACTGGATGATACGTCTGGGGCAGGCCATTGAGGGCGATCATGCCGAAGGCGGCAGAGAGGCCGGCGAACAGGATCGTCCACTCGTACGCGGGAATGATGAATGCGGGCCACGACCAGAGCGGACGCCCAGCGATGTTGAGCGGGTAGCCCCAGACGTTGATCCAGGTTTCCATCAGGAAGGCCGTGGTGACGCCCATCAAGCCGCCGAGCAGGCAGAGTAGCGGAACGCGGGTTTCATGAAATTGCAGGGCTTCCGCAGCTTCCTCGACCGGGTAGGGCGTGTAGCACTCCATGCGGCGATAGCCTGCTGCCCGCGCGGCGTGGGTTGCGGTGACAAGTTCGCTGGGTGTGCTGAATTCGGCAAGCATGCCGTAGATCCCTTCGCGTGGCGGCATTAGACCACCTCGTTCGAGACCTCGTCGGCAGTGGCGCCGGCGAGTTTAATTTTGGTCTGGGGAAGCATCATGCGGATTTCGGACATCGGGATCATGGGCAGGAACCGGACGAAGCAGAAGAAGAGGACGGTGAAGAGACCCATCGTGCCGACGTAAATCATGTAGTCCCACTTGGTGGCGCGGTAGGTGCCCCACGAGGAGGGCAGGTAATCGCGATAGAGCGAGGTGACGACGATGACGAAGCGCTCGAACCACATGCCAGTGTTGATGATGAGCGAAAGCACGAAAAGGAAGGCTACGTTGACGCGGAGTTTGCGCGACCAGAGGGTGGTGAGCGGGATAGCGATGTTGGTGAGGATGAGGATCCAGTACGCCCAGCCCATGGGGCCGAACATGCGGTTCCACATCATAAAGAACTCCCAGTGCGAGGCCGAAAACCAGCTCATGAAAACTTCCATGCCGTAGCCGTAGGCGACGATGGAGCCCGTCGCCAGCATGACCTTGGCCATGTTATCGAGGTGGCGCAGGGTGACGAAATCTTCCATGTGGTAGAACTTGCGGATCGGAATGGCGAGGGTAAGCACCATAGCGAAGCCGGAGTAGACGGCTCCCGAGACGAAGTAGGGCGGGAAGATGGTGGTGTGCCAGCCGGCGAGCGAGGCGACTGCAAAGTCGAAGGAAATGACGGTGTGGACCGACAGCACGAGCGGGGTGGAGAGGCCGGCGAGCAGCAGCGAAGCCGACTCGTAGCGGATCCAGTGGCGTGTGCTTCCGCGCCAGCCGAGCGAGAGCAGGCCGTAGAAATACTTGGCCAGCGGCAATGTCGCCCGGTCACGCAGGGTGCCGAAGTCGGGGATCATGCCGATATACCAAAACACGATCGAGATCGTGGCGTAGGTCGAGACCGCGAAGACGTCCCAGGCGAGCGGCGAGCGGAACTGCGGCCACACGTTCATGGTGTTCGGATACGGGAACAGCCAATACGCGAGCCATGGACGGCCGACGTGAATGAGCGGGAAGGTGCCGGCGCAGACGACCGCGAAGATCGTCATGGCCTCGGCGAAGCGGTTGATGGAGTTGCGCCAGGTCTGCTTGAACAGCAGCAGGATGGCCGAGATCAGCGTGCCGGCGTGGCCGATACCGATCCACCAGACGAAGTTGATGATGGCGAAGCCCCAGGCGCCCGGGATGGTGACGCCCCAGATGCCGACACCCTTGAGGAACAGCCAGGTGATGCCGATCACCACGCCCGTCGCCACGCCGCCGCCGACCACCAGGCCGAAGAACCAGCCGAGCGGCGTATTCGAGGTGAGGACGACGTCGGCGATCTTCTGGGTGACGGATTTGAAGTTGTGGCCGGGGGCGAGGACAGCATATTCGCCCGTGATCGGATCGATCATGGGGTCGACAGTGCCGCGCGCAGGATCGTGGAGGGGACTCTTGGTAGCCATTTATGCCAGCTCCGGGTTCGGGTTGATGACGCCTGCCGTGTAGGTAGTGCGGGGGCGGAAGTTAAGATCGGCCAGCACCGGGTAGTCGCGCTCCTGCTGCTTGGCCTTGGCCACGCGGCTGGAAGGATCGTTGATGTTGCCGAAGGTGATGGCCGAGGTGGGGCAGGTCTGCTGGCAGGCGGTGACAATTTCGCCGTCCTTGACCGAGCGGTTTTCCTTGTCGGCTTCAATCTTGGCGTACTCGATGCGCTGGATGCAGTAGCTGCACTTTTCCATCACGCCGCGCGAACGGACCGTGACATCGGGATTGCGCATGAACTTGAGGCTCTCGGTATCGTAATCCGAATAGAGCAGGAAGTTGAAGCGACGGACCTTGTACGGGCAGTTGTTGGAGCAGTAACGTGTGCCCACGCAGCGGTTGTAGACCATGGTGTTGATGCCTTCGGGCGTGTGCACCGTGGCACCGACCGGGCAGACTTGCTCGCAGCCCGCGTTTTCGCAGTGCTGGCAGGCCATGGGCTGGAAGTGGGCGCGCGGGGCGCCGAGATCGCCTTCAAAGTAGGTATCGATGCGCAGCCACTGCATGTTGCGCCCGACCTTGACCTGCTCGCGGCCGACCACCGCGATGTTGTTTTCCGCATAGCAGGCGACGATGCAGGCATTGCAGCCAATGCAGCTGTTGAGATCGATCGCCATGCCCCACTTGTTCTGGATGGTGGTCTTACCGGTTGACTCTTCCTTGTGGTCGTAGGCCCAGGCGAAGCCGAACATGGAGTCGTCTTTCCCTGGGGTCTCGCCGATGACGCCGTAGCCTACCTTATTGGTGAGAGTTTCTTTCGAGCCTTCATGCGCGAAGTCAGGTGTAGCCTTGGCTTCCGAGACGGTCGCATAGCGGATGATGCCGCGCTCCTGGGCTTCGTGGCCCGGCAGCGAGTAGGTACCCTGCTTGTCGGACTCGGGGTGCTGGAGATCATGCTGCGCGTAGGCACCGCGGTGCTCGATCGAGTGGACCTTGGTGACGCAGAGGTCGTAGGTACCCTTGCCCCGGGCGATCTGCAGGCCCGTGTTGCTGAGCGGGCTGTCGGAGGTACGCAGCATGTACGAGTTGAAACCGACGCCCGAGCCGACACGTCCGGCGTCCGAGCGGCCGAAGCCGAGATGGACGGTGACGCAATCGTCGGCGTGGCCGGGGACCGCGAGTACCGGCGCGATGACCTTGCGTCCGTTGAGCGAGAGCTCGACGGCTTCGTTCTCGTCGATGCCGTGCTTCTCGAGGGTGGCCAGGCTCATCAGGGCGGCGTTGTCCCAGCTCATCGAGGTGACCTGCTTGGGCAGTTCCTGCAGCCAGCCCACGTTGGCAAAACGGCCGTCGTAGAGCGAGCTGTCGGGGCGGAAGCTGATTTCGAGGCCGGACGTCGAAGCCGGTGCTGCCGATTGTGGAAGCGCACCGCCACCGCTGGGGGACTTTGACGACGCAGCAAAGGCGGTGCCGGTGACGAAGCCGTCGTGCAGGGCCTTGCGCCAGGCGGCTTCGCTGCCCTGGGCTACCGCCGCGGGCATGGGGGCGGGGGTCACGGTTGAGGTGGGCTTGCTGCCTGGGTTGCCGCCGCCATTGGCGTCCGTTGCAGGCAGAGGGTTGGCGCTGATGCTGGGCTTGGCCGCTTCGCGCGATACCGGCGCTGCAGAGGAGCCGGAGCCTTTGGAGTTTTTGCCGAAGTTGGCGAGTACAGCGTCGTAGGCCGACATCTGCGGGTTATCGAGCAGGCCCTGCAGGATGTCGTGCGCGGAGTGACCCTGGTAGAGCGGCTCTATCATGGGCTGGACGATGACCAGGCTGCCGTCGTAGGTGCGGGCGTCGGACCAGGACTCCAGGTAGTGGGCCTTATTGATGTGCCAGGTGGAAACCTTGGCGGTTTCATCGAGCAGGTTGCCGAGGTGCGCGGTGTTGGGCACGTTGTTGTAGGCGGCCAGGAACTCGAGATCGGCGGGCGCGGAGTACACCGGATTGACGCCGAGGACGACGAGCCACTGCACCTTGCCGGCGTTCATGTCGCCGATGAGGTTCTTGAGATCGGCGAGCTGCTCGGAGGGCATGGGGTTGACGGTGTCGGTGTAGACGACCGTCTTGCCGACCGCGCCGAGCTGCTGGTTGAGCTTGTAGGCTGCCATGTGCACGGCGGGAGAGGCCTGCTCGCCGGGGATAACGACGGCTTTGCCGCCCGAGGCGTGGAGGTCCTTAGCGAGAGCGGCCAGAAAAGCACCCGCTTCCGGGTTCGAGAAGGAACCGGATCCGCCGCCAGCAACTGCTTCCGCAAAGGAGCTCAGCTCGCTGGGCTTGAGTGACAGGCGATGCTCGGCCTTGAAGCCGGTCACGGTCGGCATGGACTCGACGACGTACAGGCGGTTCATGGGCTTGTTGGGTTCTTCGGCGTCGAAGCGATGGCGCTCGGCGTAGGCGGCGGCAAGGGGCAAAAAGCCGGGATGCGCGATGCCGCCGAGGAAGTCGGCGTCGAGCGAGAGGATGACATCGGCATCTTCGAGCTTGTACTGAGCGTCGGTGTAAGCACCGAAGACAGCCTTTGAGGCGGCGCGGGAACTATCCTGATTGATCGGTTCCCACTGGATGAACCTGGCGTTCGGGTAGGCATTCTGCACCGCCTGCCACTGCGCCGCGAGCGTCGGACTAGTGACGGTTTCGGACAGGAAGTAGATGCCCTGGCCGTTGCCGGACTTCTTGACCGCGGTGGCGAACGTCGTCTGGAAGTTTTCAAAGGAGGAGGTCTCACCACGCGCCTTCACCTCGTGCGAGCGGTCGGGGTCGTAGAGGTCGAGCAGGGTGCCCTGGGTAATGGCGTCGGACTTGCCCTTGCTCATGGGATGATCGGGGTTACCCTCGATCTTGATAGGCCGGAAGGCGTCGGACTTGACCAGAACCGGGATGGCGCCGGTGGGGAACGGATGGGCGGTGGCGAAGTACATCGGCTTGCCGAGAACGAGGTCTTCAGGCTGCTTGATGTAGGGATAGATCTGTTCGTCAGGCTGCTTGGTGCAGCCGGTGACGCCGGCCAGAGCGAGCGACGCGCCCATGACCTTGAGGAATCCGCGCCGCGAAACGGCGTCGACCCACTCGCCCTGCATGGCCTGGCGGGGAAACTCTTCGTGCATGAGCTGGTTGAACTCGTCGGTGGCCGCGAGCTCGTCGAGGTTCTTCCAGAAACGGCGGCCGGTCTGGCCGGCGAGCTTCTGACGTACCGCGTCTAGCGTCATCTTTTCGACCACAGGCTCCTGCGAGGTAGTGGGGGCGATAGAGGTAACGACTTTCGCTTCGGGTGCCAGGTTGTGGGATTCAGTTGCCATGTTCTCCTGGATGCTCATCGGTGGCACACCTCGCAGCTGGACAGCTCGTTGGCAGTGCGGATGTGGTACTGCTGGGTCAGGTAGTGGCCAAGGTCGGTCTGGCTGGTGAACTTCTGGTAGTGGGCCGGGATCGCCATCAGGTCGGCGGGCGGGGCGTCGGACGCCGTCGTTTCACCATCCCTTGGGTGCGGGTCGAGGTGCGTGCCGGAGCCGCCGTTCGACTTGCCCATGCCGCGAGGACGGGGGTCGATCTGCTGCAGCGTGGCGACCATGGGATCGTCGCCATCGGGATTGCGCGTGGTGCAGGAAAGCGTCTGCGCGGTGGGGACGGGCTTGCCGTCGGCCCCTACGCCGGCCTTGCCGGTGTCGGCGCACCAGACGGGCTTGTCGGAAGTCGGTCCGCCCCAGGCCATGTTGTAGATTTCGCTCGTCGGGCGGAGATTCTTGGCCGGGTTGCGATGGCAGTTGAGGCACCACTCCATCTGCAGCGAGTTTTCCTGGTACATGAGCGGCATTTCGTCCACGCGGCCATGGCAACTGGCGCAACCAATACCCTTGTTTACGTGGATTTCGTGGTTGAAGTAGACGTAATCCGGAAGATCGTGAACGCGGATCCAGTTGATGGATTCACCGCTGGCCCAGGAGTGGCGCACGGGCTCGAGCAGTTCGGCGTTGGTCCAGATCTGCGCATGGCAGTTGATGCAGGTCTTGGTGGGGGGAATGCCGGCGTAGGCGGCTTTTTCCACCTGGGTGTGGCAATACTGGCACTGCAGGCCGAGACCTTGGACATGGTGCTTATGCGAAAAGGGTACGGGCTGATCGGGCCGCTGGCCCTGGCGCGTGACCCAGGGGCTGCGCTGCAGCGAATTGAGGCCAACGCCGAGCGCGATAACGATAAGGCCGGTGAGCACGAGGCTGGCCCGGGCTAACGCGTTCGAACTGCGGTCAAAAACTTGCGCCATAGGTGCTTCCTGCTTCCTTCTGCGGTGAATCGGGGAGTTGGGTCAGCTCTCGGAGCCTTTGGAAATCCCGTCCTGAATCGCTGCCAAGGATTCCAATATAGCAGCCGGAAACACTTCGGTTCGTGGTCTGGCAAGCCCGGGAAGGATTTTTTAGAGGGTCCATTCGATTATCGAAAGGATGGGTGATGGGATGCACAAGATGTCGCGCTTTCGTTGGACGGTGGCATAAAGGCGGGGGAACCGCCCTGGTCAATACCCGCGGCCCGGCAGGATCGTACCCGGTGGCGATGGCGTAAGGTGATGCGGAGAGGTGTTTGCTTGGCCGTGACAAAAACGAAGCCGCCGGGCTACGACACGACGCTGGCCGTGGCGGAGCTGGGGGCACGGGATGCGAAGCTGCGGCGGCTGATCGAACGGGCCGGCCCGTTTACCCTGACGCTGGCTTCGACGCAGAGCCCGTTCGAGGCACTGGTGCGCTCGATCATCTACCAGCAATTGCATGGCAAGGCCGCAGCGGCGATCCACACCAAGCTGCTGGCGAGTTTTGCCGATGTGCTGGCGCTCGAAGGCATGAAAGCAGGGGCGCACCCGACGGCGGCGCACCTGCTGGCCTGCCCGAACGAGCAGTTGCGCCTGGCGGGTCTGTCGCACAACAAGGCGTTGGCGCTGCGCGATCTCGCCGCGAAAACCGAAGACGGGACGGTGCCGACGCTGCGGAGGATTCGCACGATGAGCGATGAAGCGATCATCAAGCACCTGACGCAGGTGCGCGGCATCGGGCGCTGGACGGTGGAGATGTTTCTGATGTTCCGGCTGGGCCGGCCGGACGTGCTGCCGGTAAGCGATTACGGGGTGCGCAAGGGCTTTGCGCTTACATTTCTCGGGCTGAAGCCGGAGACGAAGGTAACGCCCGATCTGCTGCCGAAGCCCGAGGTGATGGAGCGGCGGGCGAAGAAGTGGCATCCCTGGTGCTCGGTGGCGAGTTGGTATATGTGGCGGGCGTGCGACCTGGCGGAGGCGGCGAAGAAGACGAAGTAAACTCTCCGCCGCGGGCTGTGACCTTTTGCCGGGCTCCTCATACAATCGAGTTCGATGAAATTCCTCCGTGTGCTGCTTGTCCTCTTTCTTCTGCTCGCGGCCGCGGGCTGGTTTGTCGTGCGCGTGCCTTTCGGCCCGTCGGTGGAGACGTTTGTCGATATACCAACCGGCACCTCCACGGCCGGCATCGCCCAGCGCCTGCAGGCTGCCGGCATCCTCCGCAGTGCCTTGGCGTTTGAGGCCTTGCGCAAATACGGCGGCCTCAGCCTGAAGGCCGGCGAGTACCGCTTCGACCATCCTGCAACGCTGGGCGAGACCTACAGCCGCATAGCCCGCGGCGACGTTTACACCCGCACCGTGGTCATTCCCGAAGGCTTCAACCTGTTCGATATCGCGCAGGCCGTGCAGACCGCAGGACTGGCTCCGGCGGACAGCTTTCTGACAGCCGCGCGGGCTAACACGCAGCTGATTGCCGATCTCGACCCGCGGGCGCAGTCGCTCGAGGGGTTTCTCTTTCCCGATACCTACAAGTTCTCCCCGCACGCCACGCCGGCCCAGATGCTCGCGGTGATGGTGCATCGTTTTCGCCGGCAGGCGACTGCGCTCGGGCTGCCGGCCGACCCTGTCCGCGTCGTGATTCTGGCCTCGCTGATCGAAAAGGAGGTTCACCTCGACGCCGAGCGCCCGCTGGTGGCTGGGGTGTTCAACAACCGGCTCAGGCTGAACATGCCCCTGGCGACGGACCCATCGGTGATTTACGCGGCTCTGCTGGCGGGTCGCTGGCGCGGGACGATTTATGAGTCTGACCTGCAGTCCGACTCGCCCTACAACACGTACAGGCGTGCCGGCCTGCCGCCGGGCCCGATCTGCAATCCTGGGGCGGCCGCGCTACGGGCGGCCCTGCACCCGACGTCGACCGATTTTCTTTACTTTGTGGCGGATGCCCATGGGAACACGCGCTTTTCGGCGACGCTGGCCGAGCATAACGCGCAGGTGCAGGCCTATCGCCAGGCGACGCGTTAGGGGTGCTGAGATATCGGTATCGCAGATTCCCTTTCGGATGACAACAAGAGTACCCTTGCCTTCAACGCGATACCATCAAGCTTGCTTCCCCCCATGCCTCTGCCGCATCCAATGTACTACGCGTTCTGTCAGGAGAGGCTTTTTCGCAACCCTCGCAAGCTCACGATGAAGCCCCTCAAACCCTTCCAATTCGTTTTGCATTCCGGCCCCGCTCTGCTGCTTCCTCTCGTACTCGCGCTTGCCGGCTGCGTTTCGGTGCGGGTTCATCGTGTGGGAAGAACTGTGATTGCGCCGCACGTGCTTGACGCGTCGCTCGACCAGCTGATCAGTCAGATGAACGCGCGCTACAGTGCGCTGCAGACGATCAACGCAAGTGTCGAAATCAGTGCGACGACCGGGGGCGTGCACGAAGGCGAAGTGAAGGAAATCCCTACGTTCGCGGGCTATATTCTGCTGCGCAAGCCGGGCGATCTTCACCTGATCCTGCTGCTGCCCGTCATCCGCTCGCGCGCGTTCGACATGGTGACCGACGGCAAGACATTCAAGCTGCTGATTCCGCCCAAAAACCGGGCGATCACCGGCTCGGATGAAATCGTCGAGGCACCGGTGCAAGCCCCGGCAGCAACGCCGGCGGTAACTGCGGGGACGATCGCGGGGACGACACCCGGCGCTACCCAGCCCGAGCATCAGCCTTCCGCGCTTGAAGGTCTGAGGCCCAGCATCATTCGCGAGGCTTTGCAGGTGCCGGCTCTGGCGGCTGATGAATTCGTCACGCTGACCCAGCACTCGCGCATCCTGCCGCCCAAGACCTCCGGCAATGACGACCACAGGGAGACGATTGAAGAGCCGGACTACGACCTGACCGTGCTGCGCCGGGTGGGTGTTACGGCGCAGCCCTCGGCCGTGCAGACGGTGGAAACGGTGCGTGTCATTCACATCGGCCGGATCGACCTGCTGCCGTACCAGCAGGATATTTACGACCACCACGGCAGGGTGGTGACCGAGGTCTACTACAACAAGTATGCAAAGTCCGGCGACCTGGACTTTCCCATGAACGTCCTGATCAAGCGGCCCCTCGACGAGTACACCCTGAATATCGTGTTTACCAAGCTGCAGCTGAATACCAAGCTCGATGACGAACAGTTTGTGCTGAAAATTCCTGACAATATCCCGATCCAGAAGATGTAGGGCGAAAGATCCCCGCAGATACGAGGGAAAGAAGGGATAGAAGAGGATGAGAAGAACCAGGCTTCTCGGAACAGAAGCACGTGATCCCTCTCTTATCCCCTCCTTCCTTTTATCTGCGGGGAGTTTGGTTGAGGAGCGACGAGGGACCGGGACGGGGGTCGAGACGTATAATTCAGGTTTCCGGTGCTTCCGAGGCTGTGACAAAGCCTTGTGAGTTTACGTGGGCCGGGCGTACGGGATTCTGATGGAAGAGAGTGGAAGAGCGGCGATGCCCGAACACATAAAAGCGAAATTGGCTGAAGAGATCAAGGCGCTCGAGCATGAGCTGACGACAGAGCTGCCAGCGGAAATAAAAAAGGCTGTCGCGCTGGGTGACCTGAGCGAGAACGCCGAATACCACATGGCCAAGCAGCGCCAGGTGTTTGTGAACGCGCGGCTGGGCCAGTTGAAGAAGCGCATGGGCGAGCTGGCGATGGTGAACCTGGCGAATATTCCGCACGATAAGGTCGGTTTCGGGTCGAAGATTACGGTGTTCGACTCCTCGAAGGATGAGGAGATCGAATACAAGCTGGTGACGAGCGAGGAAAGCGATGTCTCGCAGGGGTTGATTTCGACGACCTCGCCCATCGGCCGGGCGCTGCTGGGCAAGGTGGTGGGCGATGTGGCGACGGTGGTGACGCCGAATGGGAAACGCGAGCTCGAAGTGATGAAGCTGGCGACGATCCACGACCTGGCTTTGGAAGCGACGGCGAAGGGGTAAGGCATGCTGGCAGGGGCGGCGATTGCAGGGTTTGTGCCGGTGCGGGACTTGGCGGAGGCTGAGAAGTTTTTCAGCGGCAAGCTTGGCCTGCAGGTGCTCGAGAACAATGGCTTTGCGCTTGTACTTGCAGCGGGGGGCGGGGCGACAGTGCGCTGTGCGCTTACGCCGGATCTGACGCCGCAGCTGTTTACGATTCTGGGCTGGGATGTGGCCGACATCGAAGCGGCGGTAACGGAGTTGGAACGTGTCGGGATCAAGCCGATCGTATACCCGCACTTCGATCAGGACGAGCGCGGCATCTGGACGGCACCGGACGGCAGCAGGGTAGTGTGGTTCCACGATCCGGACGGGAATGGGCTTTCGCTTGCGCAGCATGCCGGGGTCAGGAGATGACCTGGACGCGGGCGTTTGGCAAAGGCAGCGGATGGCTGCTGCAGAAGATCGTCAACGGGCTAGCGATCTCGAAGATTTCGCCGAATGCGCTGACGTTTATCGGGCTGCTGATCAACGTGGTAGCGGCGCTATTTTTTGGCTTCGCGCGGGGAGACCACGCGGTCCGCTACTTTGTATATGCCGGGCTAACGATCATTGGCGCCGGCGTGTTCGACATGGTGGACGGGCGGGTGGCCCGGCAGACAAACCAGGTGAGCGTGTTCGGGGCGTTTTTCGATTCGGTGATGGACCGGTACTCGGATGTCGCGATTTTCTTCGGCCTGCTGGTGTATTACGCGCGCGGCAACCGCCTGTTTTATGTGGGACTGGTGGCGTTTGTGATGACGGCGAGCGTGATGGTAAGCTACACGCGCGCCCGGGCTGAGGCACTGATCGGCCAATGCAAGGTCGGCTTCATGGAGCGGCCGGAGCGTATCGTCTGCGTAATTCTGGGCGCGCTGGCGAACAAGTGGGGCGTGATGGCGCCGGCGTTGTGGGTACTAGCGCTGTTTTCTACCATCACGGTCATCCAGCGCATCCGCTACACCTACCTGGAAACCGAACGGCGGAAGCTGGCCTGAACGAGCTGTGAATCTGCTTCTTGTTGTTGTCAGTTCGGTCGGAACCTGCTTCTTCTATTGTCATAGGCTCCTTTTGTTGTCATTCCCGCAGGGAATCTGCTTCTCGTACTTGGGCACTTGCCCTGCAAGGGTCCTTTACCACAAGCGTAAGAACAGACCACAGCCAAAGCAACCGCAGATTCCCTTCGGGAATGACAACAACTATCTAGAACTGAACGCGCAGGTTGAACTGCACTTGCCTGGCCCGGGCCGTATCGGTGGAGGCTGCCGTGGGGGTGCCGAAGGGCGTGGTGTTGAGGCCTTCAGACGCGATGGCGGCGGCGGTCTGGAAGACGAGTGGTGTGATGCCAGCCATCGGAGTTCCGAAAAGATAGGCGCGGGCGTTGACTGACGAGATCTGTTCCCGATTGAGGACATTGGAGGCTTCAGCCGCAGCCTGCACGCGCAAACGCCGGGTGGGGGCGAAGTCGCGGGAGAGGCGAAGATCGAGTGCGGCCGTCGACGGCAGGCGCAGCGTGTTGCGGCCGACCGTGGGCAGGTAGAGGGCGCCGCCGGAGCCGTTGAGGCTTTCGTGCCCGCCGGAAAGATAGGGGCCGCCGGCAAGATCGAGCGAGTAGGGGCGACCGGCGTGGGCGGCAAAGATGGGGGTGACGCGGAAGCCCTGGAACAGGCGTTGCAGCACCGGCTCCGCGAGATGCGGCAGGGGTGCCCAGGCCAGCGAGGCGTGCGTGGACCAGACCTGGTTGAGCGACGAGAGGCCTTTGTCGTAGCCGTTGGCGTAGGGGTCGAGCTGGGTGCTGGTGCGTGGGGTGGCGGAGAGGCTGGGGGCGTCGTCGATGGCTTTGGCCCAGGTGTAGGTGGCGCGCAGCAGGACGGTACGGACCGGCGTGGTGGACGCGGTGAGCACGAGCGCGTTGTAAGTGCCATTAGCCTGCGAGGTGATAGCGGTGACCGGGCCGAAGCTGGGGCTGAGGCGCGCGGTGTAGAGGGGCAGCGAGAAGGTTTCGCCGTCGCGTACACCCGGCGCGCCGGTGCCGCCCTGGAGCGCGAAGGTGGCGAAGCTGGTGGACGGGGCAATGTTGAGGTCGACTGAGCCGGGCAGCTGGCGATCCAGGTTGAGCAGGTACGCGGCGCTGACAAGGGTGCGGTGGGCGAAGGCGCGCTCGAGCGTGAAGCTGGCCTGCTGGACGGCGGGCAGGCGGAAGTTGCGCGCGAAGACTGTCGCCGACGTGGTGCCGGCGACCACGCCGGGCGGCGCGGTAAGGAAGGCGCAGGGATAGCCGAAGCCCTGGTTGGGGTTGGTGGCAGGAGCCTGGGGGCAGGCGGTTCCGATCGACGGGCGGATGCGAATGCTGGTGGTCGATGAGGGTAGAGCTGTGGCGGCAAGGGCCTGGCGCAGGGTGGCACCGGGGAGGCGTCCGTAGAAGATGCCGTAGCCGGCGTGGAGGGTAAGGGCGAATGGGAGTTGCCAGGCGATGGCGGCGCGGGGGGCGAAGTTGTTGCGATCTTCTGGGAAGATGGAGGTGGCGCCGCGGGCAGCGAAGATGCTGTCGATGGCTTGGTTTGGGGTTTGCGGGATGGGGAGCAGGGTGTACTCGTAGCGGGCGCCGAGGTGGAGCGTGAGACGCGCCGTGGGGTGCCAGGTGTCCTCGGCGAAGGCGGCGTAATCCTGGGTGGAGAAGGCGGTGCGCAGGGTGCCGAAGGATTGCGAGAAGGACTGAAAGCAGAAGAGATGGACGGCGGCGGAGATGCTGGGGCAGGCTCCGTTTGGAGTAACGTCGACGTTGAAGGTGGAGTCTGTGATGAAGTCGACGAGGCCGCCGGCTTTGCCGTTTGCGGTGGCGGAGTCGTAGTGGAAGGTGCCTGCGGGATTCTGGAGGGTAGCGACTCGGTCGTGGATGAAGGCCGCATCCCCTCCGAAGGCGAGGGTGTGGCGGCCGCGCTGCAGGGTGAGGGCCTCGCCGAGCTCGAAGCGGCGCTCGTCCGGGTAGGCCTGCTGGGAAAGCGCTGCGGGGGTGCCGAAGAGCAGGCCGTTGGGGCCGATGTTGACCTCGGGGGCGAGGCGGCCAGGCGCGATGGCGGGCTCCTGCGGAAGTGGCGTTTGCGGCGTTTCGTACTGCAGGTCGCGGAGCCAGGCGGCATGGAACTGGTTGATGGTGTGGCGGTTGAGGGTGGAGTCGAGACGCAGCAGGAACTGATCGACAGAACCCGAGGCGTTGCCGAGGCTGGCGCGGGCACGGGCGACGACGGGTGCCTCGAGCAGACCCGCGGGAGCGGTCCAGCGGGTGCGATTGTACTGCAGCGCGGGCGCGAAGGCCGGGCGACGGAGCCAGTCGATACGGGCGAAATGGATGGTCTGATCGGAGCGGCGATCGACTTTGCCGGTCAGCGAATCGAGGTAGGTGAGGGCCTGGGCGGTGGCTGCGGGCGAGACGCCGCGTGTCGCCAGCAGCGCTGTCTGGATGGCGGTGAGGGTGTAGAAGTTGGGGTCCTGCGGGGACGAGATGGCCGGGAAGCCGCGGCGCTGGGCGTCGAAGGTATAGAAACCGAAGAGCCTGCGGGTGAGCGGGCCGCCGAGCGTGGCGGCGTAGTTTTCGCGCAGATCGTGCGGCTTAACCCGTGTGGTGGAGACGACGCCGGCAGTGTAGGTGGACGCGTAGGCGAGCGGCTCCGCGGCGGCGAAGACGCTGGAGCGCAGCGTGAAGGCCGCCGAACCATGCAGGCGCGACGTGCCGGAGTTCGTGGCGGAGACAAGGAGGGCCCCGGCGGCGTGACCCGATTGGGCAGAGTAGGCATTGCTATCTAGGTGTAACTCACGGATGGAAGCCTGGGAGAAGACATAGGCGGCACCGGCATGGCGGCCGCGGCTGAGGCCGTGGATGGAGCCTGTGGTCAGCTCGGCGGAGTCGGCGTCTTCGGCCGGGTCAGGCGCTTCGTCGGTGCCGCGTCCGACGGGGACCGAGGTGTAAGTCTGTGTGATCGAGGCCCCGTCGACGAGGGTGTTGTTCTGGGTAGAGGGCAGGCCGCCCTGGCTGAGCAGGCCGTCAGCATCCTGGTCGGGTGCCTCCGCGGGTGCCGGTGCGTTGATTGGGTCGGCTTCAGGAAAACCAGCCTGGGCTTGCCGCTGAGGACTCGGGGGAGGAGCCTGCGCTGAAAGCCTGTAAGGCACAAGAAGAACCAGCAGGAGCAGCGCCGCTGGCGTGAAACATGTTGGATTGCGGGCCGTGTGCTGCTCTGGGCGGCGAAGGAAAAGCATGAAAACTCCTGAGCTGGAGTTTCAATTTTAGAGTAGATTTCCTGCGCGGACACGTAATCCCCTGCAGAAGGGCAGCCGCTCAAAGCGGCTGCCACCGTGCAAGGCTTTTTGCAGTGGTTTAGAAGAACAGCCGTGCGGAAAGCTCCAACTGTCGCGGCGTGTAGCTAAAGCCGCTGTTGTTGGTCTTGTTGACGGTGCCGAAGTTGGCCTGGTAGGTTGCCGTTCCTGTGGCGTTTGCCGCGGCAGTAGGCGCAAGGCCTTTGGCAAGCTGGTAAGCGGTGGTGAATGCGGTGGATTCATTCTGATGGTTAGCCAGGTTGAAGGCCTGCAGAAACACCTGGAGGTGAGCGCGCTCAGTGATAGGAAACTGCTTCTCGATCCGAACATCATCCAGCAGGATACGGTTCTGGAAGAAAGTGTTGTGGCCGAGTTGTGGAATGAAGGCAGGACCGTTAGCACCGTTGAAGTTGCTGGAGATGGCAACCGTGGAGTTCGTGCCGCTTACTGAAGCGCTGAAGGGATTGCCGGTCTGGAACTGGAACGTATCGTCCAGGCTCCAGTCGTTCGTGAGGTACTTGAGGTAGTTGTGCGCATCGGGCAAATTGGGGAAATTGTAAAGCGCATAGCCCACGAAGCGATTCGGGATATCGAACTGGCTGTTGCCGTAGTTGACGCGCTGATTGCCGTAGGGGTTATACCAGCTATTCACCGAGGTGGCCGAGGAGGCGTTTTGCGAGAAGTCAAGCGCGTGCTCAAAGGTGTAGCTCGCGTCGAATTGAATGCTGCGGAAGCTGCGGTTCTGCACTTCGAAGACTACGGCGTTGTAGCTCGAATTTACGTTCGAGAGATACTCGGTGATCGCGTTGAAGTTCGTAGCGCTCGGACCAAGCAACGCCGTGTTTCCGTAGCTGGTAAAGGTGGGCACGGTAACGACCGTGCCATTCGGGATCGGGCTCTTGCCGGTTGCGTCGACGAAAGTGATGTTGACGTTCTGCGTGTTTGGATTGAGGTTGACGTCCAGGAAGTTCGGCAGTTCGCGGCCGAGCGAGCCGAGGTAGCTGACCTGCGCGAAGGTGCCGTGGCCGATTTCCTGCTGAACCTGCAGGTCGTACTGCATCACCTGGGGATTCTGCAGGTTGGGTGCGCGGAAGAAGCCGGCCGCCTTGGCCGTTGAGGTAAGCTGCGTGGCCGAGAACTGATTGCCGAAGGCCGGCTCGGAGGCCAGACCGGTGGAAGCGCTGACGGTGGGAGTAGTCTGCGCCAGCGGGCTGCCGGTCGTGGCGAGCACGGTACCGATGTTGCCGTTAGTGATGCGTCCATAGTAGATACCGAAGCCGCCGCGCAGAACGGTGAGGCCGGTGCCATAAAGATCGTACGAGAAGCCGACACGCGGGCCGAAGTTGTTTTTGTCGCTGGGATTGTTGCCGATGCCGTTATAGGGAACGAAATTTCCGGTCGGCGCGATGAGACTGGCAACGGTACTGGGCTGCTTCTCGTAGTCGTACCGCAGACCGAGTTCCAGGGTGAGGCGAGGTGTGACTTTGTAATTATCCTGCCCGAAGAAGCCGTAGTCGAGGGTTGAGAAATCGAAGTTGGTGGGACCGAAGCCCTGCTGGTAGTTGGTATAGCAGGGATAAACGCCGACAGCGCTGTTGGTTGCGCTCGAGGCGGCAACCTGTTGCGCGACGTCGCAGCTGCCGGTGCCTTTGTTACCCAGGTCGGCAAAGTAGTTGGCCAGGTTATTCGAGTAGGTGTATTGCCCTTCGTAGTACGACGCCTGGTTGGTGAGATCGTAATTATGAACGATGTCGACACCAAACTTGAAGCTGTTGTTACCCCGGCTTACATACAGGGTGTCGCCAATCTGCCACTTGCGTTCGTCCGGATACCTGGGCCGGTATGAGTAGTAGGGTGAGCCGAAAAATGCACCAATTTTGGTGTCGAGCGAGACATAGGGAACGTTGCCGTTGGTCTGCCGCAACTGATTAAGGGAGTACTGGCTGAAAGGCTCTTGGCCTTCGTCATCAAGCTCTCGGCTGTATTGGTAGAGCAGCTCGTTCGAGATATTGGAGCGCACCAGTGAGGTGAGCTTGGCCAGGCCGTAGTCGAGCTTGACGAAGTCGGTGCCGGTGGAATCGAACGAATAATCACCCGTAGCGTTTGTCTGGACGCCGCCCGGCGAATCCCAGCGCAGGCGATGGAAGAGCAGCTCCAGGTTCTGCTTGGGGTTGATCTGATAGGTGAGCTTGGGTGTGTTGATCTCCTGGTAGCCGACCCGCGGGATGACGCCAAGGTCGCTGTTGAGGCCGTTGAGGTCGGTGACGTATTGCGTCGCGCCGGCAGCGTAGGTCGGCAGCTTGAGCCGGGCGGCCAGGGTGCAGGCCTGCGCGTCCAGTACATCCGTTGAAGGCGTGGGCCCGGGAGTAAGATAACCGGTCGTGACGTTGCAGGCGGACCCGGGAGCGAGATTTGCGTCGGGTGTTGCGTTGAAGCCGTAACTGGAGGTGTTGTTGATGCTGGACGGATTGGTGGCTACGCCGGAAAGCGGGAAGATGCGGCTCTGCTGGTCGTAGGTGTAGAAGAAGAAGAGCTTATCCTTAATGATCGGTCCGCCGGCCGAAAAGCCGTAGATTTTGCGGAGATCCTTGGGCTTGAAAGGAACCTGGACGATTGTGCCTCCCGGGCCTGCCTGCGGGATTGTGCTCTGGTCGTTGAAGGCGTTGAACTTGGATTCGCGATCGTAGAAGTAAGCCTGGCCGTGGATGGCATTGGTGCCGCTGTTGGTGATGGAGTTGATCACGCCGCCGGCGGCGCGGCCATACTGCGCGGCGTAAACGCCGGTGTTGACCTGGAACTCGCGCACGGCGGACGCCGAGGTGGAGTAGGCTTCGCGGGTGCGGCCGCGCTCCTCGCTGAAGTACGCCTGGTTATCGTCGGCACCGTCGATCTCGATGTTGTTGAGCAGGGTGCTGATGCCTCGAACACTGATCAGCCCGAAGCCGCTTGAATCCACGACCACGCCCGGGGTAAGCAGGGCAAGGGCCGACCAGCGGCGGTTGTTGATCGGAATGTCGTTGATCGCGCGCTTGTTGATGTTCGACTGAAAGTCGGGAGAATCGAAGTTCAACACGGGAATGTCGGCGGAGACGCTCACCGATTCCGCCGTTCCGGTTACGCCCAGGTGGGGCGCAAGATTGGTCAGCTGGCCGACCTGGACGACGACGGACTGGTCTTTGTGAGCTTCAAAGCCGGTCGCCGTGGTCGTCACCGTGTAAGTGCCCGGCTCGAGCAGCGGAGCCTTGAAGAAGCCGCTATCATCCGCGGTAAGGCGAATCTCCTGGTTGGTGCCATCGTTGTGGATCGTCAGCGTGGCCTTGGGAACCACCGCGTTGGTGGCGTCGAAGACCGTGCCCCCGATGCCGCCCTGGGTGCTGGACTGCGCGAAGAGATGCGGGGCCGACAAGACTGAAACGGACAGGCACAACGCTGCCAACGGCAGCAGACTCTGGGGCTTGGACTTGAACACTAGGCTTCTCCTGAAAGGTACAAACAACAGATAGGGAGTCATGGCTCCCGAAGACCGGGCATCTGGAGAGACTGCCTCGGGAGGGACTTCTATTGGTGTGAATGCAAGTGTGGCAAAAGTGGATGAATAGAAGTTTAGCAGAGTCTTACAGCCGAGTGAATAGGCCGCCGTCGCAGGGCCCGAGCGATGGCGCACTCAAGCTACACTTGAGCCAGAGCCATGTTTATTGATGAAGCAAAAATACGAGTAAAGGCCGGCGACGGCGGCAATGGCTGCATGGCGTTTCGGCGGGAGAAGTTTGTGCCCAAGGGTGGGCCCTCCGGCGGCGATGGAGGCCATGGCGGCGATGTGCTGATGGAGTCGTCGCTGAGCCACAATACGCTGGTTCATTTTCGTTTCAACCCGGAACACAAGTCAGAGCGCGGAGGCCATGGGCTGGGTTCAAATTGCTCCGGGGCCTCGGGTGAGCACACGATTCTAAAAGTGCCTGTGGGGACGATCCTTTACGACAACGAGACGGGCGAGCAGATTCACGACTTTGCCCGGGTTGGCGAATCGCTGGTGGTGGCACGCGGCGGGCGCGGCGGGCGCGGCAATCAGCACTTTGCGACGAGCACACATCAGGCTCCGCGGGAGCATGAACTGGGGCGCTCGGGCGAGGAACGGCATTACCGGCTGGAGCTGCGGCTGCTTGCGGATGCGGGTCTGGTGGGATTCCCGAATGTGGGCAAGTCGACGCTGATCTCGAGGATTTCGGCGGCCAAGCCGAAGGTGGCAGATTACGCGTTTACGACGCTCGAGCCGAACCTGGGCGTGGTCTCGGTGGGCGACTGGCCGCATGAAGAGTCGTTTACGATTGCGGATTTGCCGGGATTGATCGAGGGCGCGCACCTGGGGGCGGGGCTGGGGATCCAGTTTCTGCGGCATATCGAACGGACGAGCGTGATTGTGCACCTGGTGGATGTGTCGGATGGCTCGGGCAGGCCGGACCCGGTGGAGGACTACAAGGTAATTACGGAGGAGCTGAAGAGCTTCGACCCGGCGCTGGCGGCGAAGCCAACGGTGCTGGTAGCGGCCAAGGCGGATGTGGCGAACCCAGACAAGCTGAAGAAGCTGCGGGCCATGGCGAAGCGGCGGAAGCTGCCGTTTTATGAGATTTCCGCGGTAACGGGTGCAGGTGTCGACACGCTGAAGTATGCGCTTGCGGGTCTGGTCGCGCAGCATCGTGGCATTGTGCTGGAGCCCGAGACCGTGACGGCGAAGAAGCGCAAGCCGAACTACCCGCCGCCTGCGAACTCGGCGCGGGGGCGGGCCTAGGCAGAGTGCGGGTGGCGCTGTTTGGCGGGAGCTTCGATCCGCCGCACCTGGGCCATGTGGCGGTGGCACGCGCGGCGGCGGATCGATTCGCCCTGGATACGGTGTTTTTTGCGCCCGCGGGCCGGCAGCCGTTGAAGCTGGATCTGGTTTCGGCGAGCTTCGACGACCGCTTGATGATGGCGGCGCTAACGTGCGGCGAGGATGCTCGGTTTGCGGTTTCGAACCTGGATGCGCCGCGCGCCGATGGTGTGGCTAACTATACGGTGCGAACGCTGGCGCTGCTGGGCGAATTGCTGCCCGAGGCCACTGTGTTTAACCTGGCGGGAGCGGATACTTTTCGCGGCTTGGGGCGCTGGCGGGAGCCGCAGCGTCTGCTGACGCTGGCGGACTGGATTGTGGTGAGCCGGCCGGGTTTTTCCCTGAGCGATCCGGAAGGCATGACCCTGACGACGGTGGAGCGGGCGAGGCTGCATCTGCTGGATACGGTGCATGAAGAGGTATCGGCAACCGGGCTGCGGGCGCGGCTGGCGGCGGGGGATGTGTGCGCGGATATGCTCTCGGCGCCGGTGGCGGCGTACATCCGCGAGCGCAGTCTGTATGCGGCAGGCGAGCACGGCGTGGTGCAAACCGGCTAGGATAGAGGCGATAGGAGATCCATGGCCTCGACTGAAAGTTACCAGATGCTGCTGGCGGCGGCTGCCGCGTGCGAAGACAAGAAAGCCGAGGATATCCGCATCCTTGCGCTTGACCCGACCGAGAGCGGACTGACCGACTACTTCCTGATCTGCAATGGAACGAACGATCGCCAGAACGTGGCGATCAAGGACGAGATCGAGATCCGGCTAAAGCGGGAGTTCGGCGCATACCCAAACTCGGTGGAAGGCCGGCGCCAGGGAGAGTGGATCCTGATGGACTATGTGGACTTCATCGTCCACGTGTTCTCGGCGGAAAAGCGAGCGTTTTACGGGTTGGAGCGGCTGCGCAAATCGGCAATCACGGTGAGCGTGGGGGAACTGGATGCGGAACTGAAGGCACTGCTCAAAGGCGGACCTGCGGCTTCGAAGGCGGTCGAAGTCGACTCGGAGAGCAAGACGCCAAAGAAGCGTGTTGTCAAGAAGGCTGTGAAGAAGGCGATTCCCGCTAAGAAGGTGGCGGCCAAAAAGCGGGCGGCAACTTCTAAAAAGAAGACGTAGAAAACGAGCGCTGGAACTATAGGAAGCTTGTTTTCGGGACGACTAATTGCCGCCACTCAGTAAGTGGCGGCAATTGTCTTTGTTGAGTCGGCTTTTCTGTAATGACTGGCTTAGATAGATCAGCGACTGTTGGTAAGATGACACCCAGGCGTTAGCTGTTTTAGGAGTTAGGTGCCGGTCCCCCTGAACTGTCGCATAAGGCAACTGCGACTAATGAGATGGTCCGCCGCTTGATTCTCCTTTTCATCAGGAGGATCGTAGAGGCAGCTTTCTACCAGGAGGATCATCGCTATGCAGATACAGTCCGTTGGCATCGACCTTGGGAAGACGACGTTTCACCTTGTGGCTTTGGGAGCAGCCGGCAAGCTGCTGGTGAAGAAGAAGTTTACGCAGAAGCAGCTGCTGGCGTACACGGCCAACCTGCAGACTTCACTGATCGGCCTGGAGGCTTGCGCCGGGGCTCACTTTCTTGGCCGAGTCTTGCGCCAGCAAGGGCATGACGTTCGATTGATCCCGGCG
This sequence comes from uncultured Granulicella sp., assembly GCA_964282835.1. Lineage (GTDB taxonomy): Bacteria > Acidobacteriota > Terriglobia > Terriglobales > Acidobacteriaceae > Edaphobacter. Next base: position 382,837 of record OZ196157.1, on the reverse strand, counting down.
CAGTTCGTCAAGCCCTTTGTGAAGTCGAACAAGAACGATTTCGTGGATGCCGAGGCCATTGCCGAGGCTGTCGACCGCAAGAACATGCGCTTCGTTCCGATCAAGACCGACGACCAGCTGGACCTACAGGCGATTCACCGGGTGCGGGACAGGCTGGTCGCACGAAGGACGTCGGTAATCAACCAGATTAGGGCTTTTTTGCTGGAGCGTGGCTTGGTCTTCGAGAAGAAGCCGGCCAAGCTGAAGGCTGCGATGGCGGATATCCTCGAGAACGCGGAAGCCGATCTGACAACGCTGATGCGCAACCTGATCGATACGCTTTGGGGTGAGTGGAAGACCGTCGAGCAGCAGGTCGAGCAGCTCAACGACGAACTGGAGCGCATCTCCGCAGCCGACGCCGGCTGCACACGCATTCGCAAGATCCCTGGCATTGGTCCCGTCATCGCAACGGCCATTGTTGCGGCGATCGGCAACGGTGCAGCCTTCCGCAAGGGCCGGGAGTTTGCCGCCTGGCTGGGCATCGTGCCGCGGCAGTATTCAACAGGAGGCAAGGCGAAGCTGTTCGGCATCAGCAAGCGAGGCAACGTCTACTTGCGAAAAGTCCTCATCCACGGCGCGCGAGCCGCTGTGCTGCGGATCAAGCGCGAAGGCGTCTCGATCGGAGCCTGGCTCGATCGACTGGACGCAAGAGCCCACAAGAACGTCGTCGTCGTCGCCATGGCGAACAAGTTGGCCCGGATCGCATGGGCCGTACTGTCGAGCGGCAACGAGTACAGGCCGACTGCTGTGCCAGCCTGAGCAGGTTAGGAAAAGACGCCTTCGGCTTGGAAGCGCTCCGCACTCCCACTTTCTCTCACTACGACGACGAGTTTATAGAGTTTCCCACCGAGGTCTGCATAGGAGCAGCAAGGACGACAGAACAGTCACAACGGCGTGTCCGCAGCCTGGTACCGCTAATGGTCTTCACCGACCGTGCGACTTATAAGGACCGACACGCGCGCATCTCATCCTGGCCAGGAGAGACGATCTCCACCTAAAGGCCGAATACATTTGCGCAGACTTGTCTTCTCGCCCAAACTAACCCTTGCAGTCGTGCGGCGGACCATACATATTGCGATATTTGCGGCAACTGCAGACGTTCTCTTGACGGTGGGAGTTCCATGTAGAGGACCTCCCTTCCTATATGCTCCGTCGGCGTCAACAAATTACTCTGGTAACTTCTTATTCATTTGTTCAAGTGGGGAAGGGCCTTCACTCATTGAGTGCAGACCCTTTCCCTTGATGCTTGTTAGAAGGTGATTTTACCCGCAAGCTGCATGGTGCGGGCGTTGTTGCTGAAATCGTTGTACTTGTTGTCGAAGTTGCCGGTTGTCTGGACATTTCCATTCGAGGTAACTTGAGCAAAGTTGGCAGCTCCGCTCCCTGTCGATCCGATAGATGCCACATTGCTGAGATAGCCCGGCAGATACTGTGAGTGGTTGAGGACGTTGAAAGCGTTGAGCTGAACCTCGATCTTATAGCGGTCGTGAAAGCTGAAGCGTTTCACCGCGGTCAGGTCGAGGTTGTCGATGGGGGCAATAGGAAGCGTGTTGCGCCCAAGTGTAGGAAGGGTTCCGAGGCCGCCCTGAACATATTGCGCGTTCGTGTGCGGAGTAAAGAATGCGCGCGCGGTCGGGCTTGCAGCAGTGATGAACCCGGTCGTGTAGCCGATGGTGTTGGCGTTGCAGTTGGGGGCGAGATTTGATGTGCCGTTCACCACGCCGCCGAACACCGTGCCTGCGGGGCAGGCGATGGACGCGTTGACGATTGGGACGACGGTTGAGGATGTTCCGGGAACCCCATTGGGGTTGAAGAAGACGCGATCGCCGGCTTTGTCTCCGTTGAGGTTTGAGTCGAGGTTGCTTTGAACCGACGCATACTGGGCTGACTGATAGCGGTAGGCTGGGGCGAGTTCCAGATTTCCAACCAGGTTTTTCAGTAGGAAGTTGGAATGGCTGAAGAATGGGACGTCGTAGATTGCAACTGCGCTAAACACGTTTGGATGGTCGAGATCAGACTTAGAATACTCCGCGTGAAGGTTTTGGAAGCTTTGTGAGCGACGCGGGTTAAGGGCTGTTGAATTGACGTCCGCCGTAGAGTCGTCAAGTGCACGGCTGTACGTATAGGCGATGTTCAGCAATAATCCGTTGTGAAAGCGCCGAGTCAGCTGGGTCTGGAGACCGTTGTAGTTAGAGGCACCAAGCGGAAGGTAGCTCGTGACAGTGCTGGTGTAACCAGCCGCGCAGTAGGCCGCCGTACGATAGTACGGGCATGGGATGGTGACCGGTGTGCCGGCCGGCAGAGTTGCGGTGGCCAAAGTGGGATAGGTATAGCTACCAGTTGAGACTTCTAGGGCCGCCAAGGTTGCGTTGCCGTTGGGCTGAATACCACCGCCAGTCAGACTTGTTGGCAACTGGTTCGAGGCATTCACCAGCGAAGAGGAGTTGAGCTGCTGCTGCACATCGAGATGAATACCGCGAGTGCCGACATAGCGGACTTCGGCAGTGTAGTCGTGGGCAAAGACGTGCTGAATACCGAGCGTGTACTGCTCGGAGTAAGGAAGAATCTGATTCGGAACATAAGAACCGATGACTGTCTTCTCTTGCGCCGGATTGGTGAAGATCTGATTGCTGATCTGCGCCGGAAGACCGCCCGTCGCCAGGAAGTTGGGCGTTTGCGTAGTGAGCGAGGGGACGTTCTCCGTGGTGCTGATGGAAAGCGGCGCCTCGTTCTCCCCCAGATTGTCGAAGAGCACGTCGTAGCCAATGCCAAAGCCCGCGCGGATGGAGGTGCTTTCGTTGGGAGCGTAGACAACACCAAAGCGTGGCAAGAAATTGGTGTACTGAGGCTGTGGCGTTCCAAAGGAGAGCAGTCCGGCTGTGCTTGCGCCGGCTTCCGCTGACTGGCCGCGTACTCCCACAGGAACGGTCGTAAACTCCCAACGCAAACCAATGTTGAAGGTGAGCTTCGGCGTCACGCGCCAATCGTCATTTCCATAGAGGTAAATGGAGGTCTGATCGCCGTAGAAAGTCGGCGCTAGACCACTGGAAGTGGCGTTGCGTTGTCCGAAGCCGCTGGGGCTAAGGTCGTTGAGATATTGGCTTAGGTTGTTGTACTCGTAGTCACCGCGGATACGCTGCGTGAAGATTTCAGGCGCGATATATTTCCGACCTTCGACGCCCACATTGATCGTGTGCTTGCCTTTGACGTAGAGCAAGTTGTCGACAACGTCGTAAAGGTTTTGGATCGTCTCTTGAGGGGCGTTGCCATCAGGCCCAAGGGAAACGCCACTGCCAGCGAGATCGTAGAAGAAGAGGTTCGGGAAAGAGGCCAATCCAGGAAAGGTCTGCGGCCCGACAGGTGTCTGCGTGAAGACACGGTTGTAACCAAAGCGGATATCGTTTACCAGGTTCGGACCGAATGTGTGGGTTTCATTAACCAAGGCAAGGTGGAATCTCGCTGGCGTCGATGTATAGAAGGAGGAAAGACTGGCTGAAGTGTCGATTCCATCCTCGCGATTATAGACATAACGGAGACGCACCGTGTCTTTCGAACTCGCCGTGTAATCGCCAGAGGTCACAAGCACGTCGTGGTTGAAGAAGTTGGGAGAGGATATCGGCAACGAGCCGATCTGAATGTTGGTCGCTACGCCACTGGTTGGGGTGACGGTGAGGAAGGTGCCGGGGCAACCGGCACCGCCGCCGGTGGTGCTTGGTGAGGTCGGATAGTATTGCAGAAAGGCTGCGAGGTTATTGGCTGAAGCGAATGTCAGGCCTTTGAGGGCTGCAACGCCCGCGGCGGTCGGAGCGCAGATGGTGCTGGTTGCGCCCGAGGCTCCCTGCGTGTTTCGCTCGTAGTTGGCAAAGGCGAACACCTTATCCTTGATAATAGGACCGCCGAGAAAACCTCCATAACGGTTGTTGTCGAAGCGAGGCTGAAAACTGGGTGCGATTGGATTGGCGGCTGTGTTTCCAGCCACGTTCGCGATGTGCTGGGTTGAAGTCACCGCATCCAGATTACGATTTTGGAAATATTCGTAAACGCCACCGTGAACACTGTTGGTACCGGTTTTCAGGATTGTGTTGAATTGACCGCCGGTGGAGTGGCCGTACTGGGCGGAATAGATGTTCTCAAGCAGAACGAATTGCCCGACAGCGTCGTTGGGCACAAACAGCTCGGGGCCGGTGACACCCTTACTATTATTATCGATACCGTCGATTTCGAAGTTGTTATTGCGCGGCCGTTGTCCGCTGATGGTGGGGCCGCTGCCGGCCCCTACACCGCCGGAGCTTGCCGTACCCGGTGCTTCGAGGGAAAGGTTCAGAACGCCAAGGCCTGTGGTGGCAGAGGGAAGGTCGCGAACTTCCTGAAGTGAAAACGTCTCCGCGAGCTGGGTTGTCGTCGTGTCAATGGCGACGGATGCCTGACTCTGCACTTCGACAGTGGTTGCCTGACCTGCCGTACCCAGCGTAAAGTCTTGGGTCTGGACGTTATTGGCGGTGATACCGACGCCCTTTAGAGTGTTTGGCGCGAAGCCAGGCACGATCGTCGTGACGTCGTAGTTGCCGTTGGGAAGGTTAGGAATACGATACTCGCCAGCTCCCGTGGTCTTGACGGTGTAAACGACCTTTGTCTCTACATTGGTCGCTGTAACCGCGGCGTTCGGAACTACAGCACCGGTGGCGTCGCGAACGGCACCGACCAGTGTTCCCAGGTCGACCTGGGCGTAAGCTGATCCGGCGGCTGCAGCCAGAACGAAGGCGGATACTGCGGAGATTGCGTACTTCCTATACATTAAGTTGCTCCTAAGGCAGTAATTCGTTTCAGTCGACCTGCTGGGCTGCGCAGGTAGCGAGAACGGATGAGAACAAAGATTGGCTTTGCAGTCGGTGTAGCACGTTGGGGGCCAAAACTGGGAGCCGGGTTTTCGGGCAATTGCGGGAAGCGGGTCATGCGCTCAAATGGCCGTCTATGAAAAAATGGAGAACTGGACATTGCAGAATCATAAATTCGAGAGGGCTCGATGAAACTTACGATCGCCTATGTTTCTACGCGGAGCCAGGCCAAAAGCGCGGAGCTGGATGCGGCGGCACGGGTCTACGTGGCGCGCTCGGCAAAGATGGCTGCGGTGGACTTGGCAGGCTACGAGAGCGAGAAGGCGTTGCTTGCGGCAGCCGAGCGTGCGCCGGGGCGGGCTGCGGCGCGGGTGCTGCTGTTCGACTCGCGTGGAGAAAGCCTGACCTCGGAAGCCTTTGCCGGGCTGCTGGGTGGGTGGCGCGATGAGGGCGTGACGCGGGTGATGGGCTGCGTGGGGGGCGCGGATGGTTGGTCCGAGGAGGCACGCGGCAAGGCGCAGCGGCTGGTGTCGCTGGGCCGGATGACGCTGCCGCATGAGCTGGCGCGCGTGGTGGTGTGTGAGCAGGTGTATCGCGCGCTCACGATTCTGGCCGGGCATCCGTATCATTGCGGGCACTAAGCAGGGCCGGCGTGGGCGCGGCTATTAGAATTGGAACGGACAGTGGAGCGGGGATCGGATGAGTTGGTTCAAGCGGGAAGATTCGAGCATCGTGAACGATGCGACCAAGACGGTGCGCACGGAAGGTTTGTGGACGAAATGCGGAAGCTGTGGGCAGGCGATCTTCAAGGGCGATCTGGAGGCGAACCTGCAGGTTTGTCCGAAGTGCGGCAAGCACTTCCGCTTTGATGCCAGGGCCCGGGTGGCGAACCTGCTGGAGCCCGGTTACGAGCTGGTGGACCTAGAGCTGCGATCGAACGATCCGCTGAACTTTACCGATTTGAAGCCTTACAAGACGCGGCTCGAAGAGGCACAGAAGAAGACCGGGCTGAACGATGCGATTGTGAATGCAGTGGGCCGGATCGGCGAGCAGCCGGTGGTGCTTTCGGTGATGGAGTATGCGTTTATCGGCGGCAGCATGGGCGCGGTGGTGGGGGAGACGATTGCGCGCGCGATTGACCGGGCCTATGAGAAAAAGACGCCGCTGGTGATTGTGGCCGCGAGCGGCGGGGCGCGGATGATGGAAGGCATCGCGAGCCTGATGCAGCTTGCGAAGATTGCGACGGCGCTGGGACGGCTGGCCGATGCGGGCGTACCTTATATTTCCGTGATGACCGACCCGACGACGGGCGGGGTGACGGCCAGCTTTGCCATGCTGGGCGACCTGAACATCGCCGAGCCGGGTGCGTTGATCGGGTTCGCGGGGCCGCGGGTGATCGAGCAGACGATTCGTCAGAAGCTGCCGGAAGGCTTTCAGCGCAGCGAGTTCCTGCTGGAGCACGGCTTTCTGGATGCGATTGTGGCGCGCAAGGAGCTGAAAGAGTATCTGGGCCAGGCGTTGGGATGGATGGCGGAGGGAAAACGTTAGGGTGCCCTTGCCTACCGCCATAGAAAAAAGCAACCGCAGATTCCCTTCGGGAATGACAAGAAAGGAACGCGGTACACTCCGAGTGTCCGTTGACTTCAATTCCTGGAGATCCAGCTTATGTTGAAAGCAGCCGTACTGCTTTGCGCCTTTACGCTTTTGCCCGGGCTGGCCGTGGCCCAGATAACGCCGGCGGTTCCGGCGCCTCCAGTCAAAAAGCCGGTGCCGAAGTACACCGTGGTGCATGCGGCGCACATGCTGGATGGCGTAAGCGGCAGCCTGCAGGGCCCGGTGACCGTAACCCTTGCCGATGGCCGGATTACCGCCGTGCAGCCGGGCATCGTGGCGGTGGCGGGCGCGGAGACGATCGAGCTGGGCGACCGTACGCTGTTGCCCGGGCTGATCGACGCGCACAAGCATATGGGGCCGCCGAATGCGGGGATGAACGTATTCCAGGCGCGGCTTACGGTTTCGGCGATGGAGGCCGGCATCGGCTCCGAGGCGAATGCGCGCAAGCTGCTGGAAGAAGGCTTTACGACGGTGCGCAACATGGGTTCGGGCTCGGGCATCGACCTGGCGCTGAAGCGCTCGATCGACCGTGGCTGGGCGATTGGGCCGCGCATTCTGGTGTCGCTCGAGCCATTGAGCCCGACGGCCGGGCACAGCGATCCCCGTAATGGCCTGGACCCGGCGTGGACCAGTGCCGACTGGGTGGCACCCGATGGCGGCAGCTCGACGATCGATGGGCCGACGGACGCGATGAAGCAGGTGCGCGAGCACAAGCGGCGCGGCGCCGACCTGATCAAGATCATGCCTTCGGGCGGCGTGCTTTCGATCGGCGACGACCCGCAGGCGAAGCTGATGACGGATGAGGAGATCAAAGCCGTGATCGACACGGCGCATACGCTGGGCATGAAGGTGGCGGCGCATGCACACGGCAAATCGGCCATCGACGCGGCGGTGCGGCTGGGCGTCGACTCGATCGAGCACGGAACCTACGCGGACGCCGAAAGCTTTGCGCTGATGAAGCAGCACGGCACCTACCTGGTGCCTACGCTGCTGGTCGCCGACCAGGTGCACGAGACCGCACTGACGCATCCGGAACGGCTGAATCCATCGGCCGCCCAGAAGGCGCTGGAGGTGACGCCGCTGATGAAGGGCATGTTCCAGGGGGCCTACAAGGCGGGCGTGAAGATTGCGTTTGGCACGGACACGTCGTCAGGGACAAACGCGCATGAGTTTGCCCTGATGGTCGGAGCGGGCATGACGACGTCGGACGCGATTTTGACCGCGACGCACAATGCGGCGGACCTGCTCGGCGTTTCGGCCAATGCAGGATCGATCCAGGTGGGTCGGTATGCGGACCTGATCGCGGTGGCGGGCGACCCGCTCAAGGACATTACGCGGATGGAGCACGTGGACTTTGTGATGAAGGGCGGCATCGTGTACAAGCGCGATGGTGCGTCGGTCCCGCAGCCGCCGGTGCCGGCAAACCTGGCCGGCTTTGGCGAGGAGATGGACGAGTATTAGGGCGGGTCAGATGTCGGTGACGTGTTCTTGCCTTTTGTTGTCATTCCCGCAGGGAATCTGCTGGTGCATTTGCCGTTGTCTACCTTTTACATCATCAGCTGACCTGCTCTAACCTGCGCTTTTTGCGCAGGGAGGAGGAAGACAACAGCAGATTCCCCGCGGGAATGACAACAAGAAGAGCAGACAGGTCTAGATTCTCGGGCGCTGGAAGAATCAGGAGAGCGGCGTGGGTGCATCGGCCGGCTCGGACTCTTGCTCAAGCTCGGTTTCCGGCTCTGGCGCAGGTGCGAGGCCCATGGCGAGGAGCTGCTCGGTGGTGAAGAAGAGCCTGCGGGTGTCGCGGCCGCCGTGGGCCATGCGGTTGCCGCGCAGGAGATGCTCGACCTGCAGGCTGGGCGTGTCGATGCTGCGAAAGGCCTGGCGAAGCTGCGGCTCGGACCAGTGCGGAGACACGAGGCGAAGTTCACGGTCGACGCGGCTGGCGGAAAGCTGGAAGAGCGGCGGGGTGGCATCGGCCGCGGTGGTGGGGAGAATGACGACGTTGAAGAGCAGGTGGTGGGGGGTCTGTGAGGTCATGCGGATCGAAAGACTTGGTTTGACAGCTGACAGCAAAGGCGAGCGGTGGGCTGACAGCCGTGCTGCGTGAACTTAGCGGCGGGTAATGCGCCTGGTCCACAGGAAGCCCAGGTAGGCCAGCGAGAGGAGCAGAACCGCGACGCCGCAGGGCAGGCCGTAGTAGCGATAGGTAAGGGCGAAATCGACCTGGTGGCCGCCTGAGGTGCGGAAGAGGAACACCACGATGGCCGCGAACGTGGCGAGAAAGAAGGCCACGAAGCCCAGGGCGAAGCTGACCAGGAGGCTGGCAAACCAGCCCAGATCGCGCACGGGCACGCCGAACAGGAAGCCGTTCGAGAACGTGCGCGCGCCGGTAACGGGCTGGAGGGAAGAAGCCATGAGGATAGAATACGCCTATGGCGGATGCTGTGGGCTCGGGAACGGGAAGCTTGTTGGAGGCGGCGAAGGTAGCGTCGACGCTGGTTTTGCGTGCGGCAAAAAACGGGGTGCGCTATGCCTCGTTTGGGGAGACGAAGCTGGCAGCGAGCGAGCTCGAACGGGTGATCGAGGCAGTGCCGGCGACGGTGGCTCCGGCGCTGGGTGCGCGGGCTTTCTACTTTGTGCCGCTGGCCATGGCGCCGGACCGGCAGGGCAAGGAGATGGGCACGCTGGTGGCCCCGGTGTATACGGCCGAGCTGGCCGAAGAGGCGATCTGCCACCGCAATGTAGAGCTTGTAGGCGCGAACGGTGCCGGCCGGCACGAGGGCGTCTTTATCTCCGCACGTCTGCTGCGCGACCAATTTGCGCTGGCGTTTGAGTTCTTCATCAACGTGGCGCACGGGTTTTCAGCAACTTCGGGCGTTCCGGAGGCCTTCACAAACCTGGCCTGGGCGCAGGCGCTGGCCGACGTGCGCGGCGAAACGAGCCAGGACGCATGGGAGGCTAGGGCAGACGCGCTGGCGGGAGAAAAGGCCAGCCAGCGAGCGCCTGCCGAGAAAGCCAGGGCGGAGTTTTTCGAGAGCGCGTTTGCGGACTCGCTGGCAATTTACATGCTCTCGCTGGCCGTCGATTTCGACTACGCGGAGCTGCGCGAACGCGAGTATCCGCTGCTTGCACCGGCCGCACTGGCGGAGCGGCTGCGGCTGATGGCAGAGCTGTTTCCCCCCAACGATGGGTACGAGTTCAGCATCCGGTATCGGCGGCGGTAGGCGAGCTAGCGGATGGCGGCCATGGCGGCGCGGAAGAGCTGTTCGAAATCGTGGCGGCTGGCGGGGTCGCGCTGCAGGGCAGATTCTATGGCTTTCTGCGCGATGGGGCGTGGGTAGCCAAGATTGACAAGCGCCGACAGGGCGTCGTCGGCATGGCCGCCGAGCGAGACTTGCGGGGAGCTGGCTGGGGCGGTGGCGAGGTCGTCGAGCTTGTCCTTGAGCTCTAGGATCACTCGCTCGGCCGTCTTCTTGCCAATGCCGGGGATTCTGACCAGCTGGGCGTGGTCGCCGGAGCGGATGGCCGTGACCAGGCGTGCGCTATCGATGCCGCTGAGCACCGTGATGGCGAGCTTGGGGCCGATACCCGAGATGGTGAGCAGCCGCTCGAACAGGCGCTTTTCTTCAAGCGCGAAGAAGCCGAACAGGGCGAGCTGGTCTTCGGCGACCTTGGTGAAAATGTGGAGTTTGGCTTCGCGCCCTTCGGCGGGCAGGGCGGAGAAGGTGGCGACCGAAATGGCGACCTCGTAGCCGACGCCGGCGCACTCGAGGATGGCCTGATTGGGGTGCTTGGTGAGGAGCGTGCCGCGAAGGTGGGCGATCATGGGTGGACTGGGTGAAGTGTATCGCAGCGGAGGAAACTGCAGTTTCCTCCGCTGCGATGCGGAATAGAACCAGGGTCTCAGAGGGATCCGTCTGCAACCTCGTTCCGGAGGCATCGCGAACGGGCGTCTTGACTTCGCGCACTGGAAGCGGGACACTGCAGCCACAGGCGGAGGACGCGAGTGGCGGATGGGGCGGATGCGTCGAACCGGGTCGGTGAGGCTGGCGAGACGGCCGGGCGCGCGGAACTGACGCTGCCTTCGACGCTGGCTAGCGTGGAGACCGTGGAAGCGCTGGCCCTGACGTTCGCGGCAAAGGCGGGCTTCGACCAGGAGACTTGCAGCCACCTCGCGATGGTGGCCCGCGAGGCCGCCGTGAATGCGGTCGTGCATGGGAACAGGTACGATCCGGGTAAGCAGGTGACAGCGCGTTTCCAGGCGGATGAAGAGGGGCTGCGGATTACGCTGGTCGACCACGGCGAAGGGCTGGATGTGTCGCGGCTTCCCGACCCACTGGCACCTGAAAACCTGCTGCGCTCTTCCGGCCGGGGCATCTTTTTGATGAAGAGTTTTATGGACGAAGTCACCTTTCGGTCGCTCTCTCCGGGCACGGAAGCTACCCTGATTAAGCGACGGACAGGCCCGCCTGGACATCTAACCAAGTAGATACGAGGAGAAAACAATGAGCTTGAAATTCAAGACGAGGCAGGTGGATGGGGTGACCATCCTGGACCTGAGCGGGCGCATTACGCTTGGAGAAGGCAGCGTGACCCTGCGCGATGCCGTGAAGGATGCCGTGACTAAAGGCAATACACGCATCCTGCTGAACCTGGCGGATGTGGACTATATCGACAGCTCCGGCATCGGTGAACTGGTAAGCGCCTACACCAGCATGAAGAATGCGGGCGGCGAATTGAAGCTGCTGCACCTGACCAAGAAGGTGCACGATCTGTTGCAGATTACCAAGCTGTATACGGTGTTCGACGTGCGGGATGATGAGACGACGGCAGTGTCTTCGTTCGGGGTGTAAGTGAGCTAGCTTCTTATTGTCATTCCCGCAGGGAATCTGCTTTGTATTTCCCGCATCGGCAGGAGTCTGCTCTACTGCGGAACTGGAAGGGCCGTCGCATTTGTGGCGGCCTTTTCCGTTGCTTTCGGTGCAATCCTAGTTAGAAACGGAAAGCAGAGTCCCTTCGGGAATGACGACAAAGGGGCTGCTCTTACAGCTGCATGAAGGCGATACAGACGCCATTGGGATCGATGGCGGCAAACTCGCGTGCACCCCAGGGCTTGGTCTGCAGGTCTCCGTTGGGATGCACCTGGCCGCCGCGCCGTTTGAAATCGGCGTAGAAGGTATCGAGGTCGTCGACGTGGAAGCGGATCATGGTCTGGCTGCCGACGGCACGCGCGGTCGCCGGGTCTGCGACGAGCGCCAGGTGGAGCTCGATGCCTTCGCGCACGATGCCGGTGTAGGTAGCGGCCTCGGCGTCACGGAAGAGCTCGTTGAAGCCGCATACGGCGGTCCACCAGCCCAGCGAGGCGAGCATGTCGGCGACAGGCAATACGGGGACGACGGTCTTAAGGCTGGCAGGCATGCGGGGCTCACTTTCCGATGCAGAATTGGCTGAAGATAAGATGCAGGATGTCGTCCGGCGTGGTGGTTCCGGTGAGGGTGTCGAGGGCATCGAGGGCGGCATGGAGGTCAAGCAGGAGAAGCTCATGCGGGAGCCCGCCGATGGCGGCCTGCTGAGCCGCGCCCAGCGCCGACAAGGCTTCGCTGAGGGCCGTGTGCTGGCGCAGGCTGGTGACGATGGCGGTATCAGCCTGCGGGGCTGTGCGGCCGAGAGTTTCGAGGATGCGCTGCCTGAGGATGTCGAGGCCGGTGCCGTGCAGGGCCGAGACGGGGATGGTGTCAGGGGCCGGTTCAGACGGGGCGAGATCGGTCTTGTTGAGGATCGTGAGACTGAGGCGGCCGGCGAGCGCGGCCTGGGTGGCGTCATTTTCAGGATGCGGCGGCTGGCTGGCGTCGATGACGTGCAGAACCAGATCGGCCTCGGCCATGTGGGTGCGGGTGCGGGCGATGCCCAGGGCTTCGGCTTCACCCTCCGGCGTCTGCGGCGCGTCCCGCAGGCCGGCCGTATCGACCAGCTGCACGGGGATGCCGTCGAGCGAGAAGGACTCGGTGATGGGGTCGCGGGTGGTGCCGGGCTGCGCGGTCACGATGGCGCGGTCGCGCTGCAGCAGGCGGTTGAAGAGGCTCGACTTGCCCGCGTTCGGCCGACCGACGATGGCGAGGGTGAAGCCGTTGCGGACGAGGCGGCCGTAGTCGTAGGTCGCGGCGAGAGCGCGTAGGGCGGCGTGGATGGAGCCGAGGCTGGTGAGCAGGTCGGCCTGGGGGATGAGGTCGAGATCGTCTTCGACGAAGTCGACGCCGGCTTCGAGCTGCGCGATCAGCTCGACGAGCTGCCGCTTGGTAGGTGCCACCGTGCGGGCAAGCGAGCCGCCAAGCTGGGCCGCCGCCACACGCGCCTGGTGCAAGGTAGACGCGTGGATGAGGTCGTTGACCGCCTCGGCTTCGGTAAGGCCGAGGCGGCCGGCGAGAAACGCGCGCTGCGTGAACTCGCCGGGCTCGGCCAGGCGCGCGCCGGCGGCGAGGGTGGCGCGCAGAATGGTTTCGAGCACTACGGGCGAGCCGTGGGCAGCGATTTCGACCACGTCCTCGGCCGTGTAGGAGTTGGGCGCGGCAAAGAAGGTGACCACCGCTTCGTCGAGCGGGGCCTGCGTTTCGGGGTCGAGCACAGTGGCGAAGCGGGCCTGCGCGGGGGCAAGCGGATGGCGCAGGCGCAGCAGCGGCGCAGCGATCGCCCGGGCTTCGGGGCCGGAAAGGCGCACGATGCCGATGCCGCCGCGTCCGGGCGGGGTGGCGATGGCAACGATGGTGTCTTGTGAATGCAGGCTGCGCGCCTCTCTATCCTGCTTCAAGGGTACTTCGTTGGCCGCGCCGCCGTGGGAGCCATCTGCATCTGACCGGAAAGGCGGTGCAGGATGAACAGGACCAAGGAACCGAGTGTATGGCGTGGCGTGGTGGCCGGGGTGGCGGGCGGTCTGCTGGGCTCGCTGGTCATGCGGGAGATGATTGTGGGTCTGCGCCGGGCGCGCTCGGGCGAAGAGGGTGAAAGGGATCTGGATCAGCAAGGGCCTTCGCACCAGGTAGCGGACCTGGTAAGCCGCAAGACGAGCGGCAAGGCGCTCGACGGCAGGCGGCTGGCGCTGGGGGGAGAGTTGGTTCACTATGCGTTTGGCGCGGCGGTCGGCGCGTTCTACGGCGGCCTGAGCGAGCATTGGCAGTGGACGCGCTGGGGTCTCGGCAGTCTGTTCGGCACGGGCGTGTTTCTGGCTGCAGATGAGAGCTCGATGCCCGCACTCGGCCTGGTGAAGAAGCCGTGGGAAGAAAGCCTGGCGGCGCAGGGCGAGCATCTGGCGATCCATCTTGTATTCGGCGTGGTGAGCGAGGTAGGGCGCGCGGCCGTAAGGCGGATGCTGTGACTGGCATGTACGCTAGGATTGAATTGCCGAAATGCCACAGGACAGTCCGCTGAGACGTGAACCAAAGTGCGCCTCACCCCGTCCAAAACCGGAGGAGACACGATGACTATCGATGAACGCCTCGATCGGCTGACCGAACGCCACGAAGCGCTGGCGCAAAGCCTGGAACTGCTGTCGATTGACGTGCGCATTACCGAAGCCAATATACGGCAAACAGAGGCCAACATACGGCAAACGGAAGCCAACGTGGCTGCCGTAAGTAAAACGGTGGATGTACTCGCACGAAGTGTGCTGGACCTCCTGGGCATCGTGCGCAGCCATGAAGCTCGCATTGTCCGCATAGAAAGTCAGTCCTAGGTTCTACAGCCAGTCTCTGGGCAGAGAGCAGCAAGGAGCACGATGGGGGCGCATTTCAGCGAAGCGGCGGTCAAGTTTCTGCGGGGACTGGCGAAGCATAATGACCGGGAGTGGTTCGACGCGCGCAAAGCCGTGTATGAGAGCGAGCTGAAGGCCCCGATGCTGGCCGTGATTGAAGAAGTGAACGCACAGCTTGCAGGCTTTGCGCCGGAATTCGTGCGTCCGCCGCACAAGTGCTTTATGCGCATTTATCGCGACATCCGCTTCAGCAAGAGCAAGCTGCCCTACAAGACCAACGTGGCGGCGTGGTGGGCGCGACAGGGTTTGGAGAAGACCTCCGGAGGCGGGTTCTACCTGCAGTTTTCTCCCGACGAAGTGTTGGTAGCGGGCGGGGCCTACATGCCGGAGAAAGACCAGGTGCTGGCGATCCGGCGGCATCTGCTGGAGCACCACGAGGAGTACCGCAGGATCATGGCCGCAAGAAAGCTACGCACGACGATGACGGAGTTCGAGCCGGCGAAGATGACGCGCGGACCCAAGGGATTTCCGCCCGACAGCCCGGCGATGGACCTGATCCTGCAGCGGCAGTGGGGTGTCTCCGCAACGCTGCCAATGGAAACCGCGCTTGGGCCGGGCCTGGTGAAGGCGGTGGTCGAACGGATGAAGCTGGCGGCGCCGTTGGTGGCCTTTTTGAACGCACCGCTGGTGGCGAAGCCCGGCGAGAGTAGCCGGAAACCCTTGTTCTAGCTCCATGCGCCTGCCTGTGCGGCGAACCGGTATGCTGGTGGGGTGCGTGTACGCGGCCAGAGGCAACGAAGGATAGGATGCCTGCGACTGTGCGCCGGGTGCGCGCTAATTTGCGTTGGGCTTGCGCATGGCCAGCAGGTGGCACAGGCTCCAACGGCGGCCAGCGCCGGAGATGTCGACCCTGCGGCCTCCGGGATCCTGACCGGCACGGTGGTCGATGCCGACGGGAGCGCGGTTGTGGGTGCCAGGGTGGTGCTGAACGGCACACGCGAGACGGGCACACGCGAGACGGGCACGGACGACCTCGGCGGGTTTCGCTTCGGTGACGTGGCGACCGGGACGTTTCGGCTGGAGGTGCTGGCCGCGGGCTTCAAGACGACCAGCGCGACGGGCATCCTGCAGGCAGGCCAGACGCTCGAAGTGCCCGCGTTGGCCATGGCGGCGGCAAGCTCTACCGATGTGACGGTGACAAGCTCGAGAGATGACGTGGGCAAGGCCGAGGTGAAGGTAGAGGAAACGCAACGGCTGCTGGGAGCCATCCCGAACTACTTTGTGACCTACGACTGGGACGCGCCGCCGCTCAAGAACAGGCAAAAGCTCGAGCTGAGCTACAAGGTGACGATCGACCCGGTGACGGTGCTGATCAGTGAGATTTCAGCCGGCGCGCAGGAGGCCGACAATAATCTTTCCGGCTACGGTAAGGGCGGCAACGGCTTTGTGAAGCGATTCGCGGCAAACCAGGCCAACGTGGCCATCGGCAGCTTTACCGGGGGGTACCTGTTTCCGCTGCTGCTGCACCAGGATCCGCGCTACTTCTACATGGGTTCGGAGCATGGCAGCGTGACCAAACGGTTCTTCTATGCACTTTCGACTGCCGTCATCACGCGGGGCGACAACGGAAAGTGGCAGCCGAACTACTCGAGCGTGCTGGGCGATCTGGCCACGGGCGCGGCGGCAAATGCATACTATCCCGCAACCGATCGGCACGGCTGGGTGACGGTGATCGACGCGGGGCTGCTGGGCGCGGCCTACGATGGCGTGGGCAATGTGGTGCAGGAGTTCCTGTACAAGCACCTGACCCCGCATGCGCTGAACGTTCCGGTCATGGGCAAGCAGCCTTGATAAGGCTTTCCCCTCATGCCGCGCCAAAACAACCACGGTCGAGTCGTCACACTCCTAAGATGGCATGGCGAATCAGGCATACCAGCACTTTCTTCTGGATCCGGACGCGGAGGCGCGGCGACAGGATTTCGCAAGCTTTGTGGGGCCGAACGCAGCCGCTTTCCTGCCCGTGTACGAGCGTGCGCGCGCCGCGGCGAACCGGCCTCCGGGCGAGAAGGTCAAGTTCTCTTTCCTGGGCAATGGATTCAACGTGGGCGCGTTCTTTGGCGGCCCCGTGTGGTTCTTCTATCGCAGAATGTGGGCCTGGGCATGGGGGCTTACGGTGGTGCTGTTCCTGATCGGACTGATCCCCGGTACGTCGCGCATCGGATTTCCCGTAGGGATCAGTCTTGGGCTTGGAGCGAACCAGTTGTACGTGGCGCATGCGATTACGAAAGTGGCCAAACTGCGCGCCGCGGGCATGGTAGCGCCGGAGCAGCTGGCGGCGGCGGGCGGCGTCTCAAAGCTGGCGGCCTGGATTGCGGGAACGATTCTTGCCGGGCTGTTCGCGCTTACGATCTGGGCGCTGTTTACGCTTGGACCGGACGCCGTGCGGTGAGGCTCTTGCCCCTTGTCAGCTGAACAAGGCCTGGGCGAGCGTGACGAAGACGCGCGCCGTTGCGATGTGCTCGACATCCTGGTGGTACGCGCCGGTAAAGAGCTTGCGGATCAGCGCGTGGCGAATCCAGGCATCGGGATGGAAGCTGAGGGTGAGCCGGGCATCCTTGCGGGCGACGACGGTGAAGGGCAGGGCAAGCTCCGGGTGGTGGCGCGACGCGGGCAGGATGAGCTCCGCAGGCCCGGAAAGATCGCGCCAGTGAGCTTGATCGGCACGAGCGACGGCGGCTCCGCCAAGGGAGATGTCGCGCAGGGTACATACGATCTCGGTTGCGCCGAGACGGATGACTGCGGGCTCGACGGTCTGGAAGCGCTCGTCGCGGCGGCGGTGCGGCAGCTCCACGCAGGCCAGCGCCGCCAGCGCAAGCACAAGCGCGTTCACGAGCGACCAGAAGATATTGGCCGCGTAGCCCTGCGCGCCGTGGGCCGGGCTGAAGTGCGCGATGTGGAGGATGACGCCGAGCAGCGTAAGCCCGGAGAGCGCGGCGAACTTCCACAGGATGCCCCACTGCACGGTGACGCCGGTGGTCGAAAGGCCCTTGGCCGTCACCTTGAACGGTCTGCCGAACGGGCGCACCAGCCCCGTCGCGACGGTGCGCACGATGACGAAGGCGGTAAGCAGCTGCGTCACATCCGTCATGATGGGCAGAACACGATTGCCCGCCAGAAAATACATGAAGAGCAGGTTGGCCGCGACCATGGGCAGCGCGTACACGAGCAGCGCCGTGCCCGTGGCATGCAGGGCGGCCGTGCCGGTAAACCAGTAGAGCATGGGTGCCGAAAGCAGCATGAGCTTGAAGGCCGCGCCCGAAACCCAGTAGAGGACCGTGTCGAAGAAGGCGAGCCGGTTGATGAGCGACATGCGCGAAGGCCCGAAGAAGCTCCAGCGGGTAAAGATTTGCTGGATAGCGCCGAGACACCAGCGGCCGCGCTGGCCGATGAAGTCGACCAGCGACTCTGGCGCGAGGCCGAGCGAAAGCCGCTCGTTGAGAAAGATGGTGCGGAAGCCGAACTCTTCGAACTTGAACGTGGTGAGCATGTCTTCGGTGACGGTCTCGGTGGCCATGCCGCCGGCTTTGACGAAGGCCTCCACGCGAAAGACGGCCGAGGTGCCGCAGCAGAAAGCCGCGCCCCAGGCGTCTTTCGAAGGCAGCAGGCAGTTGAAGAAGAAGCGCTGCTCATCCGGCCAGACGGCGGAGCAGAGCAGGTTCGATTGCACGGGATCGGGATTGAAGAAGTGCTGCGGGGTTTGCACGATGCCGATGGATGGGTCGTCGAACAGGCCGAGCACACGCGCCAGCAGAGTGCGGTGCGGCACGAAGTCGGCGTCGAGCAAAAGCAGAAACTCCGGCTTGCGGCCGATCGAGAGCGCCTGCTGCATGGCATTGTTGATGTTGCCGGCCTTGGCGTGCTTGCCCTTCACGCGCGAGACGTACAGCGCGCCCAGCTCGGCGGCCAGTTCCGCGGCCCAGGGGCGGGCACCATCGTCGAGCAGCCACACCCGCAGGTCGGGATGCGTAAGCGCCAGTGCGCCGACGATGGTGCGCTCGAGGATGTCGCGCGACTCATTGTAGGAGGCGATGAAGACATCGGTAGGCGCGGTGTGCAGCGGCGAGTGGGCATGCAGATCGGCCTGCGGGGTGCGATCGACCGTGCGCGACATGAAGAAGTACACCAGGATGGACGATGTCAGCGTAGCCAGCTCGACCGTGAGGAACACGCGGGCGTAGGCGTGCTGCAGCATGTTCTGATGCGTGGGCGTGGTACACAGGACGCGCCAGACCATGTAGCGGATCGTCAGGCCGATGCACAGGATCGCTGCGGCGGGCCGGGCGACGCGCGTGCGCGCGAGGAACAGCAGAAGCAGGAAGCCAGTGGCGAGGGCGGCGGGCGCGAGTGGAGTGAAATCGGGCATAAGTTAGGTGTGCGTCTCTGGCTGTGGTCTTCTTGTTGTCATTCCCGCAGGGAATCTGCTGTTGCTGTTGCCGTTGCCTTCTTGTGTCATTCCCGCAGGGAATCTGTCTTTCTGCTCTTGTGTCTCTGCAGAACCCTGCCCTCAGCGGCTAAAGCCGCCATCCTGTCAGGAGACCTGTGGCACGGCTGAAGCTATGCCCTCAAGCAAGACGGGCAAGAGCGAGGCACCAGCAAGAGCAACAACAACCGCAGATTGCCTTCGGGAATGACAACAAGATGACGCTAGAAGTACTGCCGCAGCGCGCGGCTCAGGCGATTGGTGGGCTGGGTCGGCAGCAGCACACGCGCGGTGCGGCCGACCGTGCAGCTGGTCTCGTTCAGGCTTACCCGCACCGTCGCCAGCTGCTCGGCGGTATCTTGCACGGGGAAGGCGGCGAACTTCTGGTTGGTCTCCTTTTGCGGGTCGCCGGTGGCGGATTCGACGATGCCGGTGCGCTCGATGGACTCTCCGGTGAGCTTGAACTGCGCGATGCCGCCAATGGCGATGTCGGGCAGGCGATCCTGCGGGACCTCGACCAGTAGAAACTGGCGGCTGCAATCGACGAGCGAAAGCACGGGCGTGTTGAGCGCGGCCACTTCGCCGTCGATGGCCTGAATCTGCCACACTTGGCCCGCAATGGGCGAGCGCAGATCGGCCGCGGCCAGCGACGACGAACGCGTGGCTTCGGCGGCGACCGCGGCATGCGCCTGCGTGGCCTGGGCGCGGCCGGCGGCCAGCGAGCGCTGCGTCTCGGCAAGCTTGATGGCAAGCTCGTCGGCGCGCTGGCGCGAGTAGGCGACATCGTTATTGGTGCCGGGCTCGGCAAGCAACCCGCCGCGGGCGGCCTCGGTCTGCGCGCGCAGGCTGGCCAGGCTGCTGCGCTGGGCTTCGATCTTGTGGTGCGCGATGGCCTCGTTCGAGACCAGCTTGTCGAAGTCCGCGGTGGGCAGGATGCCGGCGTCGTGCAGCTGGTGTCCGCGCGTAAGCTCGGTCTGCGCCTGTTGCCATTGCGCGTCTGCCGCTTCAAGCGTGCTCCCGGCCTCCGCTACTGCCAGGCTGAGCCGCGCCGTGACCGCCTGCGCGTGGGCCGAAGCGCGGCCAAGCAGCGCTCGCTGCTGCAGGGCAAGCTGGGCAGACTCCGCGGCGTCGGCCTGGGCGGTCGATTGCGCGACGTCTTCCAGCGTGCGTAAATTGTCCAGGTGCTGGTGATCGGCCAGCGGGTTTTCCATGTGGCCCAGCCGATCGCCCGCCGCGACCGCGCCGCCAGGCGTATGGGGCAGGGCGGTGACGGTGCCTTCGATGGGCGTGCGAATATCAAGCACATACGCCGAGACGATGGCGTTCGAGCTGGTGACATATTGCTGCTCGGACAGAATGCCGTAGGCGCCGGCCAGGGCCAGCGAGCCCGCGGTGAAGAACTTGAGCGGACGGCGCGGAATGCGAAACGCACGGACGCCGGCAAGAGGCAATGCGTTCGTGGCTGTGGTCGAAAGAGACATGGACTTGGAGACCTCACGCGGGTTATCGGCAGCCGCCGTGCCGGGCATTACGGCTGCAAGGACCGTGGTGCCTGGCTTTGGCGGCGGGTACGCGAAGAGGCCGCAAGCGAGCCCTTGATCCCCTGGAATGTGGCAAAGTAGGGACAAAACCCTTGAAATGCCGAAGAAAGCTGTGGAAAGTCGGCAAAATCCGTTGACAAGCGGGCAGGAAGGGTCGAATGTGGATTGCGGTACAGTAGTTAACACCGCGTAGATACAGGCGATTTCACTTGCAGAGAGCTCAATTGCAGGGAAATTGACAGCCATGCACGCGAATGTTTCGACAGCAGCCCATTCTTACACACGAACGATAGGAGCAAGACGATGGCAAAAGGCATGACCAAGACGGTTCTCGTGCGCACCATGGCAGAAAAGATGGAACTGACCAACAAGCAGTCTTCGGCGTTTCTGGAAATGCTGGCCGAGACGGCCGTGAAGGAAACGAAGAAGAACGGCGAGTTCACGATTCCGGGCATTGGCAAGCTGGTGAAGGCAGAGCGCAAGGCTCGCCTGGGCCGCAACCCGCAGACCGGCGAAACAATCAAGATCAAGGCCAAGACCGTGGTGAAGTTCCGGGTGGCGAAGACCGCGAAGGACACGATCGCCCCGCCCAAGAAGTAAACGCGAATGCGGGTAGGACGGAAAAAGGGATAAGTGCGGACGTCCGGCTTATCCCTTTCGTTTCTGCAGCATCTTCAAGGCTTTCTTGTTGTCATTCCTGAAGGGAATCTCCGGTTGCTCTTGCTTTTGCTCGTTCCACTCTGCCCGCTTCAGGCAAGGCTGGGTTTAGGAGTAAAAGCGCGCACCAGAAGGGCGACGCCAAAGGAAACGATGACCGCCTGGATGAGCCGCGGCGTCACATACGCCCAGCCCAGAAATGCGAACGAAAGCGCGACGCCCCAGAAGTAAACTTCCCCCGCAAACGCCTGCAGCCAGTGCGGCTTCCGCCCCGCCGCCGGGATGCGCGGACGCAGCGCGGGCAGCAGACGCGGCACCCTGGCGCAGTAGGCCTGGTACGGTGCTCCGAGTTTTTGGCTGAGAAACGCTTCTTCGCCGAAGATGAGGCGCAGTTGCATCAGGCCGATCGTGATGATGGTAAAGATAGCGCCCGAACGCGACATGAGCAGCGCGAGCGCAAGCACATGCAGAAACGTGCCCAGGTAAAGTGGGTTGCGCAGGTGGCGGTAAGGCCCATCTTCAAGAATGCCGGAGGTTGCCGGCGCGGTGTGCATTGTGCCGGATTCGACAACACCGGTGCCTAGGTACGAAGCACCCCAGGTACGCAGCAGCGCCCCCAGGACGGCACAGACGATCGCGAACGAAAGCAGCACGTTGAATGCCGTGACGATGTTGACCGGATTGCCCGCGGGGCCGACGTATGGGGCAAGGTTCGCGGCCAGGATGCCCCAGGTGTGGGTGTTGGCAGAGGTAATCTCGACCACACCCTTCTGCTGGATCGCGTTCCACGGCGCCCAGAAGCCGAGCGCTATCAGCACGGCGTGGATCCAGTAACGCAGGCGAAATTCGAGCGCGGATGATTTGAACATGGCTAGAATGCGGGCACTCCAGCCGTGGGTGGGGCGGGGACAAAAGCGGCACTCTGCTGGTCGACCTGGGCAGGCTGGGCTTCGTCCTTGTAGACGAGGCCGGCCTTCATGACGAACGGCACATGCTGAAGGATGCGGACATCCTTGAGCGGATCGCCGGGGACGGCGATGATATCCGCCCACTTACCCGGGTCGAGTGAGCCGACCCGATCCGTCCAGCCCATCAGGTCGGCGCCGTTCAGCGTGGCGGATTGAATGGCGGCGAGCGGCGTCATACCGTACTGGTTCACATACACGTCGAGCTCGTGCGCGTTGAGCCCGTGCGGGTACACGGCGGCATCCGTCCCAAGCGCGACCTTGACCCCGGCCTTGATGGCACGCATGTGGTTGGCCTTCATGGCGGTCGAGACGTCGGTCATCTTCTGCTGGTAAAAGGCCGGTAGATGGCCGTTCTCGCGCATCCAGTCGGCGAGGTAGGCGGTGGGGACGAGATAGGTGCCCTTCTGTTTCATCAGGGCGATGTCACGATCGTTGATGTAGGAACCGTGCTCGATCGAGTCGACGCCGGCCTCGGTGGCCAGGTAGATGGCTTCGGCCCCGTGGGCGTGCGCGGCTACCTTGCGGCCCAGGCGATGGGCATCGGCCACGATCGCCTGCATCTCTTCGAGTGTGTACTGGCTGGCCTGCGGGTCGTCGCCCTTCGAGAGCACGCCGCCGGACGCGCCGATCTTGATCAGGTCGGCCCCGTACTTGATATCCTGCCGCACCATGTGCTGCACGGCAGGGATACCGTCGGCGATGCCTTCGCCCTGGACGTGATATTGCGACGGCAGCAGGTTTTCATCCATGTGGCCGCCGGTAATGCCGAGCGGCGGACCGGAAACCTGCATGTGCGGTCCGGGTACGTCGCCGTTGTTGATCTCATCCCGCAGGGCTACGTCGGTAAAGCCGCCGGCACCTACGTTGCGGACGGTGGTAAAGCCGGCAAGAAGGGTGACGCGGGCGTTCTTCACCCCGATAATGGCTTCCTTGCCGGGCGTCATGGAAAGCTCGAAGTAGGGGTCGAAGTTTGTGTCCATTGTCAGGTGCGTGTGGCAGTCGATGAGGCCGGGCATCACGGTGGACGAGCGTAGATCGAGTTCGCGATCGCGGGCCTGCAGGGGTGTAGCGGCCGTCGGCGCAATGGCCGTGATGCGTTCACCGGTGACGATGATGGTCTGGCCTTCGAGCTCCCGGCCGGTGTGCACGTCGAGCAAACGGCCTGCCCGGATGAGGGTGCGGGTGGTTTTTGGGCTTGTGGACGGCTGGGCGGCGGCGACAGCGGACAGAGTGGCGGCAGCAATGGCAATTTTTAACAATCGCGGATACATACTTTTCTACTCCTGGATTTGCGCGTTCAGTGCGGTCAAGAGGGCGTCGAAATCTTCAAGGTTGGCATAATCGATGATGACACGGCCCTTGCCGCCCTTATCCTCCACCCGGACGCGCAGGCCGAGCGAGCGTTGCAGGCGCGTCTGTGCGTCGTGAACATTCGCATCCTGCGGGAGAGTGGCGGCTTCGGGCTTCGCCGGCTTCAATTCGGGATGCATGAGATTTTGCACATAGCTTTCTGTCTGGCGGACAGACATGGACAAAGCAATGATCTTCTGCGCGGCGGAAAGAATCTGCTCGGGCGAAGACAGGCTGAGCAGGGTGCGGGCATGGCCGAAGCTAAGATCGCCCGCCTCCACCTTCTGCTGGATCGGCTCGGGCAAGCGAAGCAGGCGAAGAAAATTGGCGACCGAAGCGCGTTCCTTGCCGGTGCGTAGCGCCATCTGCTCCTGGGTCATCTTGAAGTCGCTCGACAAGCGATGGTAGGCGCGGGCCTGCTCCATGGGATTCAGGTCGGCGCGCTGCAGGTTTTCGACGATGGTCATCTCCATCGCCTGCTCGTCTGAAACTGTGCGCACGATGGCCGGAATCGTCTCCTTGCCGGCTTTGCGCGAGGCCAGCAGCCGGCGCTCGCCGGTAATCAACTGGTAGCGCCCGCCTTCGAGCGTACGCACAACGATCGGCTGCACGACGCCGGTGGCAGCGATGCTCTGGGCGAGCTCGCCGAGCTTCACCTCGTCGAAAGAAGACCGTGTCTGGAAAGGGTTGCGCTCGATAAAGTCAAGGGGGAGCTCGAGAGGCTTACCCGTCTGCGGCTCGGCCGCGGCGGCGAGCGATGGCAACGGACGTGCCGGCAACAGAGACTCAAGGCCTCGCCCCAGGGCTCGGCGTTTGGGATCGGGTTGGTTGGTCATGGGGTCTGGCTTTCGTTTGGGTGTAGGCCGTTGCGGCCAAGCAGTTCGCGCGCCAGCTCGCGGTAGGCCTCGGCACCGCGCGAACGTGGATCGTAGAGGACAACGGGCAAGCCGTGGCTCGGCGCTTCCGCAAGGCGAATATTTCTCGGGATGGTGGTCTTGAGAAGCTTTTCCCCGAAGAAACTGCGGAGATTCTCCGTGACCTGCTGCGAGAGATTGGTGCGGTCGTCATACATGGTAAGCAGCACACCTTCAAGCCCGAGGCCGGGATTGAAGGCCTGAGCGACGCGGTCCAGGGTGTCGACAAGCTCGGAAACGCCCTCCAGTGCGAAGTATTCGGCCTGCAGGGGTACAAGCAGGCCGTCGGAGGCGACGAGCGCATTGAGCGTGAGAAGGTCGAGCGCGGGTGGGCAGTCAAGCAGGATGAAGTCGTACTCCTGGCGGATTGGTTCGATGGCCTCTTTGAGGCGAAACTCGCGCTCCAGCATGGCGACCAGCTCCAGATTGGCGCCGATCAGATTCTTGCTTCCTGGCACCAGAAAGAGAGTTTCGACGGCGGTAGGCAGACTAGCCTCGGCCAGGGTTGCGGGACCGAGCAAGACATCGTAGATCGAAAGCCGCGGATTCGGCTCGTCATCCCGTTGCCGGCGGAAACCCAGGCCGCCTGTGGTATTGGCCTGCGGGTCCATATCGATCAGCAGGACGGCAAAGCCTTCAAGCGCGAGACTGGCGGCCAGGTTGATGGCCGTGGTCGTTTTTCCGACGCCGCCTTTCTGGTTGACGACGGCAAGGATGCGTACGGCTTGAGGGGAAGGGGGCATGCGGCTGAATGCTAGGGTATAGCGGCCAGCCGCTTGAAGCAATGTTCCACGTGGAACGTGAGGGATTGGGTACCGGTCAGGTCAGCTGCGTCTTGAGAATCGACTCGATCTCTGCCGCACCGGTTCTCGGACGGGTTACCTCGCCGCTCGCGAGGAACACATTTAGCTGCCTGAGGTTCGTGATGGATGCTGGAATTTCGATGTTTGCACTAAGGTGCGTGGCAGTCTGCAGGTTCCGGACCACTCTCTCGATGTCCTGCCGGCTCATCTCGCGATTCAGCAGATTGCCTGTCCGATGCTTGTACTCAAGCCCACAGGTGCGGCAAACCTGGCGCCGCTCGACCCCAGGCCGCTTTACCTGTGCTTCGATGCAGATGCACGTGAGACGGCCATGCGCCGCGAAGCGCATGGAAGAGTCTTGCTCGCTCGAGCGCGCGGGCCAAAATGGCTGCCTTGACACAACGCGGTGTACCGCGGCAGAAATCGAAGCGTGAAAGGCCGCAAACGTGCTGGGCCGATCCTTATGAGGTGGGTCGTGGGGCGATGGGACAGCGAGATTGGAGTCCATGCAGAGTATCCCTTCCTGGCACGAAACGAACGCGACGCTTGAAACGACTATGGACCGCTTCAACCCCGAGCGACATGCCCGGTTCGGTAGATCGGCTACAACCAAAGTATGACGCCTGGGCGATCAGCTCTCATCCTCATCCCCACTTGTACGCCTGCCAAAGACAAAGTAGACGACGGTGAGCAGAACCAGAAGAAGGAGTAAGCCGAGGATGAGCTTTTCGTATGGTCGCTTCATCGAGGTCTCAACCCGTTCGGCGGCGATGACACGTTTGAGCGGTTCTGGTGAGGCTGAGTCGGGTAGAGCGACGGTTAGGCAAGGCATGTACTCGCCCATCTGTTCGGCCGTCAGGTGATCTCGTTTGCCGTGGCTTGCGTAGGTGAAGGTCCAGCCGTCATTGCCGACGCGGTCGAAATTGATGGTACCGCTAAGGTACTCAAGGATGCGTCGCCCGCCGGCGACGGTGTGGTTTTCGTAGATCGTGGTGTCGCCCAGGGTGGCATCGCCGCAATGAAGCACGACGCGGCTACGTCGCGAGGGCCGGCGAGGGCTGCGGGAGCCGAGAAGAAGGGCAGAGCGAAGGCGCAGAGGACCAGTGATGCAGCGCCGGTTGGTGGCATGAAATCTCCTGGATGTGAGCTTTTCCCATGCTACCAAGCGCCTACTGTTCCACGTGGAACATCAGAGAAGTCTGGAAACTCGCAGAACTGTCCTGCTCTGTGGCACGCGAAACTCCTCACTAACCAGGCCCTCAAGCTCGAACAGACCGGCCCCGGTGAGGTGCAGTAGCGCACCGCCGCGGTTGAGGCGCGCTCTTGCCTGAAGCAGCGCAGCGGCGGGATCGTCAACCGCGCGCAAAGCTACCACGTCGAAGCTTCTTGCCTGCGGCAGATGCACGATTCGCCCGGCCCAAACCTCTGCCTTCACGCCCAGTGTTCGCACCGCTTCGCGCAGAAACGCTGCTTTCTTATTCTGCGATTCAGCCAGGGTGACGTGCAGCTCAGGCCGAGCCAGCTGCATCGGCAATCCGGGAAATCCTGCTCCTGACCCCAGATCGAGCAGCGTGGAAGCGAATGGCGGAACCTGTTGGGCAGCAAAGAGCGATTCTCCAAAATGACGCTGCACAATTTCTGCCGGATCGCGGATTGCCGTTAGATTCGTGCGCGCATTCCACTTCACGAGCAGGTCCAGGTAGGTCGAAAGCTGATCCACAAGTTCATTCGGAGGCTCCGCATAGTAAGGCGCGAGCAGCGTTCGAATCTCAAATGCCTGCAGGATGGCCACCTAAACCTTCGCCGCCAGCGAAGCACCGCTCATCCAGGCCTCGGCTTCTCGGCAGAGCTGGGCAAAAAGGGCGCGTGAGGTCTCGCTGACCTGCGTCGAGCGCTCCGGATGCCACTGCACGCCAAGCAGGAAGCGGTGAGCATTCCCCGGAGCCGCTTCGATGGCTTCTACCACCGCATCCTGGGGACAGCGCGCGCAAACCACCAGCCCCTCGCCTGCAATGCCCACCGCCTGGTGGTGCGAAGAATTGACGGGCAGGCGCCGCATGCCTCCCGACTCCTCCGCCTCTGCCTTCCCGACTAGTTCACCAAGCCTGGAGGCGGTGGCCACCATTGCCGCGTGCGCCGTCATGACGCCGCGCGAGGCAGCGTGGTTGACGGGGAGAACGGTCAGGTCCTGAACCAGCGTGCCGCCATGGAAGACGTTCAGCATCTGGGCCCCGAAGCAGACACCGAGCAGAGGCTTACGGTGCTTTTCGGCATGCTCCAGGAGGAAGCGGTCGGTGCGTTCGCGCGCCGGGTCGGCCGGAGCGGAGGCTGCATCTCGCGGCTGACCATAGAGTGCGGGGTCCACATCGGCCGGGCTGCCAGGTAGCAATACGGCTTGGCAACTCCGGGCAAGCTGCGCGAGTGCCTGATCGTCCAGATCGAGCCGGAACTCGACGGGTTCGCCACCAGCCTGCGCGATGGCCTCGGCGAAAACGGGCCAATTCAGCCGGTTGTACTCGTAATCCGAACTGGTAGGCAGGGGAATGGCAATCCGCATAGGCATTGCTTCAAGTTTACCCGGCACCGCTCAGGAGTGTGCGGCGTGCAAGTGCGTAATCGCAGCAAACAATTCAGCCGTCAGGGTTTCGGCATCGCGCGTCGTGAGGCCGGAGGTAGAAAGAGGGTCACCGACCACGATCTTGAGCGGACGCGGAAGCAGGTAGTATGTGTGGATGGGCAGGAGCTCGTAGGTGCCGATCAGCGCCAGCGGCACGAGCGGCACCTGGGCCTTGATGGCCATGAATGCGGCGCCGGATTGAAAGGGCGTCATGGTGCCGTTGGCGGCGCGACCGCCTTCGGGAAAGATGACGAGCGGCAGACCGGCCTGCAGGGTTTTCGCTCCGCGCAGCAGCCCGGCAATAGCGCTGCGGCCTGATTTGGGATCGATGGGCACCTGGCCGGAACGATTTAGGTACCAGCCGACAAATGGCACCTTCCAGAGCGATTGCTTAGCCAGAATCCGGAACTGAAAGGGCAGCCGGCTGAAGAGGACAGGCGTATCGAAGTAGCTAAGATGGTTCGAGGCATACACCGCGGCCTGCGCCGTGCGCAGCTTCTCTGCATGCACGAGCGTGACCGGCGACAGGCTGATGAGTAGCAGGGTATCGGCCCAGGCGCGCGCGATCGCATGCTGCCGGCGCCCAGCCTTGTCCCACAGACCGACAATCAGGGAGATACACCCGAAAAAGCCGGTAGCGGACGCAATCAACGGGATCAGGACGAGATAGGTCAGCCAGCGAATGGCGGGTTTCGGCGCGCGATAAGGCGGCGGCACCTGCGGAGCGGCATCGGTCGGCTCAGGCATGGACGGGCTCGGGTTGGAGCGCCAGCTGCCTGATTTCACCCACCAGGTATACCGAGCCAGTAGCGAGAATAATGCCTCCGACCGGGGTAATCAGCTGCGCCTGGTGCAGCGCGCCGGCAAGATGCGGGGCAGCATGGGCCGGGACGCCGAGACTATGGGCGGCGGCAAGTAGATCCTCCACATCGGCCGCGCGCGGGCTGGCGATGGGGGCGAGGATGATGTGATCGTGACGCCGCAGAGGGTCGCCGTTGGGGCTTGAATCGAACAGCGGAAAGAGGATGCGCGACATCTCCAGCAGCGACTTGTCGCGCAGGCAGGAAAAGATGAGGGTGCGCGGCGTGGCTTCCGGGAGCGAGGCCAGAGCGGCGCGCAGCGTCCAGGCGCCGGCGGGGTTATGGGCTACATCAAGGATGAGATTGGGTGCGATGAACTCGAGCCTTCCGGGCCAGCGCGTGTTGCGAATTCCCGCTTCAATCGCTGCGTTTGTAAGTTTGTAACCGTACTGGTTACGTAAGGTAAAAGCAGCCGCGAGCGCCAGGGCGATGTTGCGCTGCTGATGCGCGCCGGCCAGCGGAGACTCGATGCGAAGGAGCACGGGGTGAAGCGGAAGCGTGTAGCGATTCTGCGGCAGGCCAAGCGGACTGTCGCTCGTCACGGAGCCTTGCTCCGTGTTGCGCAGGGCAGGCGGAAGATACTCCGCCGCGTTGATGCCCGGCACACCGAGCGCGGCGGCAGCTTCGCCGATAGCCTGGTTGGCTTCGGGGTGCTGCGACAGGGTAATCAGCGGGACGCCCGCACGCAGGATGCCGCACTTCTCACGGGCGATTTCGGAAATGGTGCTGCCGAGGTACTCCTGGTGGTCGAGCGCAATGTCGGTGAGGAGGGTTAGGGTCGGCTCCACGACGTTGGTAGCGTCGAGGCGTCCGCCCAGCCCGACTTCCAGGACGACGATTTCCGCCCTCGGGGTGCTTTCAAGCGTCGCCGAAGCCCCGGCGAAGTAGAGGAACGCCAGGGCGGTCAGGCGCTCAAAGAAGCTAGGCTGCACGGGCAACTCGTTGCGTGCGAGCAGGCGCTGGCAGGCCTGGTCGACATCGCCGTAGAGCACGGCGAAATCGTCGTCGGCAATCGGCGTAAGGGTCAGGGTGCCATCCGCGCCATGCACCGAGGCGGAGCCATACTCGCTGGGCAGCACGGGGTGGGCAAGCTGGATGCGTTCGTTGGGCCGGCTGAGGTGCGGGCTGGTGTACAGGCCGGTCCGATAGCCCGCCGCCGTAAGGATCGACGCGAGAGTGGCCGCGGTAGAGCCCTTGCCGTTGGTGCCGGCGATAAGGATGGAGGGAAACTGCTGCTGCGGGTTGCCGAGTTCGGCGCAGAGCGCGCGCATGTGGGCGAGATCGAACTTGCGCAGCGAGACGCCGGGTGTGGGGGCCAGCTCTGGCGCCAGGGCGTAGAGATGGTCGACGGCTTCGGCGTAAGTCATGGGGATATTCTACCGGGCGAAACTGTCCCGAAGAACGCACGGGAAGTGAACCTTTCGCGGGTTCCGCCGATAACTACGTCATCAGGCTCCGACGAGCTTGCCTGGGAGGGTGTCAAAATGATGGATGTGTGCGTACTGCTTGGATTCTGGGCGATGATTCTCTTGCCGAGCGTGGTGGCGATGCAGGCGGCGAAGAAGAGCTGAACTGTGTCGACGTACTCTCAGCACATGTCTGAGTGGCTGAATTGTCATCCTGAGCGGAGAGGCGCCGCTTTGGTGCGCTTCGTAGTCGAAGGACTGCGTTTCCCCAGGGATCGCTTTGGCTGCCAAGCAAACGCAGGTCCTTCGGCTCCGTTTGGCGGAAGAGACCCGCCAAACTATGCTCAGGATGACAATTGGGTTAGGGTGCAAGCTACCTGCTGCCTTAGTGCGCGGCAGCCTGCACCTGTGGGGTGAACGGCGCGAGCACATCCTCGCGGGTCGCCTTGCCCTGATCGATAGCGCTGGTGCCGCCGGCGAGAACGACATCGACGTGGGTCATGCCGATGAAGCCAAGGATCTGCTTGAGGTAGCTGCTTTCGGCGTTGTAGCTTGCCATGTGTGAGCCGGCCGTGTAGACGCTGCCAGACGCAATGATGACGGTGACCTTCTTGCCCTTGACGAGGCCTTCATAGGAGGAGCTGAACGTGACGTTGATGCGAACGATGTGGTCGATGTAAGCCTTGAGGATGGCGGGCGTCGAGAAGTTGTACATCGGGGTGCCGATGACGATGTGATCGGCGGCCATGAGCTCAGCGATGAGAGCATCAGAGATGGCGATGGCCTTCTTGATCTCAGGCGAGTGCGTTTCGGCTGGGGTATAGGCACCCATGATCCAGGGAACGTCGACGAAGGGCAGTTCGGTGGCGAAGAGGTCGCGATGGGTGACGGAACCGTCGCTGTGCGCGGTCTTCCAGGCATCGATGAAGGTGTGGGTGAGGGTGTTCGAGACGGAGTAGTCGCCGCGGGGGCTGGCGGTAATGGCAAGAAGCTTGGGCATGGTTGACGATCCTCGGAAAACAGTAGATGTTGAAACAACTTTCATCATTCCGAGGATTAGACTCACGGGTTTGGCTCTGGATGCAGGATGTTGCACAAAAGAACGCCTCGCACGGAGGGCCGGCGAGGCGTGGGTGCAGCCGTCCTTGGTTCGTTAAATCGACCAGTTCTGGGCGCCACCAAGAAGGGCTGCCGCGGAAAACGACGGAACACCGGACCAGTCGGGAACGGTGAAGCCGGTGCGCGGATGAACGTGCTCGGAAGTCGAAGTGGCGTGCTGGTTGGCAAGGGCCTCAAGGACGTGGCGCCGGGTGAGTTCCTGCTCGGTGCGCGAAGTACGCGCCCAGTAAACGAGAAAGCCCTGGCCACAAACGTTACAGCGAACATCGGAGACGGTGTTGGAAATTTTGCAGAGAACTTGCATGGTGAGATCCGGCCTTTCAAGGGTCTGAGGTGTGTTGTTGGACGTGTTCCAGCAACATGTGAAGCTTAGCGGCGGCGAACCAGCCGAAACAATGACGCTTGGGTATACAGGCCGCGGACGAAGGTGGCATTACGGGGCGGTTACCTCTCGGCCTGGATGCGCTAACACCCGCAGGGCAGCAGGCGCTATGCTGCCATGCTTGGCGGTATGCTGGAAGGACTATGAGCGGATTGGCAACAGACACGATTCGGGTGCAGCTGCCCGACGGCAATGTACGGGAAGTAGCTTCAGGCACGACGCCGCTGGCGATTGCAGAATCCATCTCGCCGCGCCTGGCGCAGGTGGTGGTGGTGGCGAAGATCAAGCCGCTGGCCGGGCTGGACCTCAACCTGTCTGAAGGCGGCCAGGACGATGCCCCGCCGGATCGAAACGACGCGGCGGAAGAGGCGATGTACGGCGCCGGGGATCCGGAGGCGGAAAAGATTGTCGATCTGACGGCACCGCTCACCGAAGACGTCGCGCTGTGGCTGCTGAAGGAAGGCGATGCGGAATCGCTGAAGGTGATGCGGCACTCCGCGGCGCACGTGCTGGCGACGGCCGTGATGGAGTTGTTTCCGGAGACCAAGCTGGGCCATGGTCCCGCGACCGACGCAGGCTTTTTCTACGACGTGTATCGCAGCACGCCGTTCAGCGAAGACGACCTGGCGGCGATCGAAAAGCGCATGGCCGAGATAGTGGCGCGCGATGAAAAGTTTGTCCGCGAGACCGAACCGCGAGCCACCGGACTCGAGACCTACGAGCAGCAGGGCGAGTTCATGAAGGTGCACTTCATCGAGCGCTTCACGGGCGCGGGCGAGGACATCTCGCTCTACCGCAATGGCGGTTTCACTGACTTTTGCCGCGGGCCGCATGTGCCTTCGACCGGCCGGGTTAAGGCATTCAAGGTGATGTCGGTAGCCGGCGCGTACTGGCTGGGTGACGAGAAAAACCAGCAGCTGCAGCGCATCTACGGGACCGCCTTTTTCAACGATAAGGACCTGAAGGCACACTTCGCGCGGCTTGAAGAAATCAAGGCGCGCGATCATCGTGTGCTGGGCAGGCAGCTGGACCTGTTTTCGATCCAGGAAGTGGCGGGTTCGGGGCTTATCTTCTGGCATCCCAAGGGCGGGCTCATCCGCAAGACGATGGAAGACTGGATGCGTGACGAGTGCATCCGGCGCGGCTACGCGATGGTCTACACGCCGCACATCATGCGCCGCGAGCTGTGGAAGATTTCCGGCCACGAAGGCTTTTACGGAGAGAACATGTACCCGCCCATGGAGCTCGACGACGCCGAGTACAGGCTGAAGCCGATGAACTGCCCGGGCCACATTTTGATCTACAAGAACACGCCCAAAAGCTACCGCGACCTGCCCGTGCGCTATGCGGAGCTGGGCAACGTGTACCGATACGAGCGCTCAGGCACCATGCACGGTCTGCTGCGGGTACGCGGCTTTACGCAGGATGACGCACACATCTTCTGCACTCCCGAGCAGATTGAAGACGAAGTGGTGGCGTGCATCGACTTCGCGCAAAGTGTGCTCGAAACCTTCGGCTTTGCGGAGTTCAAGGTGGAGCTTTCCACCTGGGACGAAAGCGATCCGGACCACTACACGGGCAGCGCGGAGAACTGGAATCGCGCGATCGGCTCCCTGCGTAATGCCCTGGACCGCAAGGGCATTCCGTATCGGACTATTCCGGGAGAAGCGGCCTTTTACGGGCCGAAGATCGACATCAAGCTGGTCGACGTGCTGGGCCGCATGTGGCAGCTTTCGACCGTGCAGTTCGACTTCAACCTGCCGGCGCGTTTCGAGCTTGCCTACAAGGGCGAAGATGGCGAGCTGCACCAGCCCGTGATGGTGCATCGCGCGCTGTTCGGCTCGGTGGAGCGCTTCTTCGGGGTGCTGATCGAGCACTACGCGGGCGCGTTCCCGATGTGGCTCGCGCCGGTGCAGGTGGGCCTGGTGCCCATCTCGTCGGACAAGCACCTGGACTACGCACGGGCCGTTGCCGAGCGTCTGCGCGCGGCGGGTATCCGCGTGGAGGTAGATGAGCGCAACGAAAAGATGAACGCCAAGATACGCGAGTTCGGGCTCAACAAGGTGCCGTTTCTCCTGATCGTGGGCGATAAGGAGATGAATACCGACTCCGTCAGCGTCCGCGTGCGGGCGAAAGGAGATGAAGGCTCGGTGCCGGTAGAGGCATTTCTGGCGCGCTGCAAGGATTTACTGGCAAGCAAAGCTGTAGAGTTGTGATTGTGGCGAGTCCCAGGGGAGTACCGACATATTGGTAGGTCATGGATTTACCCGCCAACCCATTTTCATCCATGCACGCATGTACTTCTCGGACGCGCACCGGTTAGATCATTGTCATCCTGAGCGGAGAAACGCACGCTTTTGGGTGCGTTTTGGAGTCGAAGGACCTGCGTTCCCTTTCGGAGTGCTTCGGTTCCCGGGCGAGACGCAGGTCCTTCGACTCCGTGTGTCCGATGCGCTTGCGCGGTGCATCTTAGTAGGGGAGGCCGTGCTTTCTGGCGGCACCGACGGACCAAGCAGACTAACCAGGAGCGTGTGATGCAGGTATTGGGAACATTTCAAAGCCGGGATGCGGCGGATGCCGTGAAGGACGCGTTACGGGATGAAGGCATCGACGTCAAGAACATGATCGTCATGTCGAACAAGCAGGCACCGGAGCCGCCCGAAGCGGCGGTACTCGAGCCGGGGCTGGAGAATGAAGGCGGCATGGCCGGCATTGAAGAAAAGATTGGAAAGATTGTGCTCGGCTTGACTCATGGTAAGGATAAGCTCGAAGGCGATGGGTTCGAAGGCGATGCCAAGGGCGGTGCGCTGCTTGGGGTAACGGTGCAGAACCAGGCGGAGGCGGACCGTGTGGCCGCTTTGCTGAAGCGCCATTTCGCAAGCGACATCGAGATGGCCCAACCGGATTGAGGGAGCACGCGCGTGTTTCGTGTGAAGGACAGCATCCATGTGAACGCGCCGGCAGATCGATGCTTTCTGCTCTCGACCAACATTGCTCTGGTACAGAAAACCATCGGAATGAAGCCCGTGGAGGGCAAGATCTCGGGGCTTGTGATCGGCGGCGACCGGCTGGTGTGGCGCGGGTGGAAGTTCGGCATCCCGGCCATGCATGAGACGCTGATTACAGGGTACGATCGGCCGAACTTCTTTCAGGACACCATGGGCCGGGGCAGGTTCGCGAGCTTCCAGCACGATCATCACTTCGAGGTTGTAGGCGGATGTACGCTGCTGCGGGATGTCGTGCGCTTCTCCCTTCCGCTCGGGGTGGCGGGGCACGCAGTGGGCAAGTACATCGTCGTGCCGCATGTGTTGCAGTTGCTGCAGCGGCGTTTGCTGCTGTTGAAACGGCTGGCCGAGGGTCAGGATTGGCAGCAATATGTCGAAGCCGCCCCGGGGCGCATCGAAACCTAAGTAAGCGCCCACGGGCTTGAGGTGACGCGATGAAAGCTGTGGTGCTGCAGGAGTACGGTGGACCCGACAAGCTGAAGTACGAAGACGTGGCCGATCCGGTTGCGGGAGAGGGTGAAGTGCTGGTGCGGGTTTCGGCCACCAGCGTCAACCCAATCGACTACAAGATGCGGTCCGGCGAGGCCCGGGAGCAGTTTCCCCTCGAGTTCCCCGCGATTCTTGGCCGGGATGTTTCGGGCGTTGTCCGCTCTATCGGCGCGGGGGTTGCGAGCTTTGCGCCGGGAGACTTCGTCTTTGCCCTTGCCATGTATACCTATGCAGAGCTGTGCGTCGTCAAGGCTTCCGAGCTCGCCTTGATTCCAGAAGGCATGGACGTGCCGGAAGCAGCGGCGCTGCCACTGGTCACGCTTACGGGTGAGCAGTTGGTCAGAGTTGGGACCGGCGTAAGAGCAGGCGAAACGATTCTGATTGCGGGCGCAGCCGGCGGTGTCGGCCGGAGCGCCGTACGCACAGCCCGGATGATGGGTGCCAAGGTGATCGCGGGAGTGCGCAAGAAGCAGCTCGACGAAGCGGAAAGCCTCGGGGCCGATCGGGTGATCGCCCTGGACGATGAAAAGGCGATGCATGAGCTTGGCTTTGTCGACGCGATCGCCGATGCAGTAGGAGGAGAGACTGCAGACCTGCTGTTGAGCAAGGTGAAGCAGGGCGGCGTGTTCGCCTCCGTGCTTGGCCCACCGAAGAATGCGGCTCTCAATCCTACAATCAGGATTGTGCCGGTACGCTGCGTACCGGATCCTGTGGCGATGGTGAAGATGGCTGAGGAAGTAAAGGCCGGTCGACTGGTGATTCCGATCGATCGCATGCTTTCGCTTGCGGATGCCGGTGCGGCTCAGGTGGCGGCGGCCAAGGGGGGTATCGGCAAGGTGCTGCTGCTGGCTTGATGCGGGTCTGAAAACGTAAGGCAAAGGCAACGGCAACCCTAGATTCCTTCGGAATGACGACAATACCATCAGGGCTTCGGATGCAGGACGAGATGCCGGGTTGGCGGTTCGCCCTCAGACAGTGTGGGCAGGCCCGAGGCAGCCAGAGCGAGGTGCAGCATGCGCCGCTCGCGGGAGCTCATGGGTGCAAAGTGAAAGGGCTTGCCCGAGGCCAGCACCGCCGCGACGGCTTGTGCGGCGGAGCGGTGAAGAGCGCGAGCGCGCCTGGCTTTGAAACCATCGGCGTCGAAGCTGATCTGTTCGTGCTCTTCCGGAGACAGACGCAGCACCTGGGTGGCAAGGTGCTCGAGCGCCAACAGAAGCTCGCCATGGTGATGCAGCAGCGCAGGGGTATCCGATCCCTGAAACTCGACTTCCAGGCAGGCGGTTGCGTGATGCGTCGTGCGGCTACAGCGAAACGTAAGATCCAGATGCGCATCCCGGATCACATTCTTCAGCAGACCCGATATGGTCCCCTGGGCGGATTGCTCAAGCATTCTTTCTTACCCCGTGGTGAACGCCTGCAAGCTGTGATGCTGGATTCGCCGGGGTCGCAGGGCGATGTGTCGGATGCCTTCACAGGATGCCCTTCGCAGCGACGCACCTTGGAGTGTCGCTCGCCCTCGTAGCCTTTGCTTCTTGTTGTCATTCCGAAGGAATCTACGGTTGCCGTTGCGTGTCTTCGCTCAGGATGACGATCGGTTTACGGGTGGGTCCATGCCGGCTTGCCGGGTCGGCGCAGATTGCGCAAGCGACCAGCCAGGCTAACGTTTGTCCTAAGCCGATCTGAATGGCCGAGGATTGCTGAGCTCTGCTAAGATAGGCAGGCCGTTGCGTTCGGCGGCGCGACTGCATGCTCCCAGTATCAGGAAAACCTGCTTTGCCCCGCATCTTCCCGCGCCCCCGGCCCTGGGGATTCGCGTTGCTGTGCGTGGCGATCGGCCTGATGCTCGCCGGCCCGGTCGTCCATGCCACCAGCGACCAGGAAGAGGCGGCCGCGGCCAGGCAACGCTACAGTCAGAAGATAGCCGCCACCTATAGCGATCGCTACATCCCGGGCAGCCACTTTCTGCCGTCGAACATTACCACCGATACGGGCGAGTTCATCGATCCCAAAAGCTTTCCGACCGCGCAATACTGCGGGCACTGCCACAAGGATTCGCACCAGCAGTGGCGCGAGTCGGCGCACTCCAACTCCAATCGCGCGCCCTGGTACCTGCGCAACGTGGAGCTGTTGAAGAACGAGAAGGGCGTGGAGGCGACGCGGCACTGCGAAGGCTGTCACGACCCGGTGTCGGTGGTGGCCGGCAACTTCACTCCCGGCGCTTCGACCAAGCGGCGCGTGTTCGATAACGACGGGGTGACGTGTTCGGTTTGCCATTCCATCCAGAAGGTGGATACGCGCGGCACGGGATCGTACGTGCTGGGCGTGCCGGCGGTGCTGGTGGACGAAAACGGCGTGGGCATTACCCGGCCGGTGAGCGACGCGGAGATTCTGTCGCATCTCGATCGCCACTCGGCGGCCGTGATGAAGCCGTTCTATAAAAGCGCCGAGTATTGCTCGTCGTGCCACAAGGCGGCGCTGCCGCAGGAGCTGAACGACTACAAGTGGCAGCGGGCTATCTCGCTCTATGATGAGTGGCAGAACTCGTCGTTTGCCGGGCAGTCGCCGCTGCCGTTCTACCAGAAGGCGGATGTCTCCACCTGCCAGACCTGCCATATGCAGCGCGAAGGCCTGGAGCTGCCCGACCCGGGCGCCAAGCAAGGCCAACTGGCGTCGCACCGCTGGCTGGGCGCGAACACCGTCGTGCCGGAGTACTACCATTTCGACGAGCAATCGAAACGGGTCGTGCAGTTTCTGCAGAACGGTGTCTTCAACATCGATATTTTTGCGCTGGAGCGTGGAGGCAACAAGCTTTCTGCGAGCGACCTCACCGATGTGACGGCGCCGCTCGGCCGGGTGCCGTTCCGGCTGCAGGCGGGCGAACTGGTCACCGCCGATGTCGTCGTACAGAACAAGGGCAACGCGCACTCGCACGTTCCCGAGCAGCGCGATATGTATCAGTCCTGGGTCGACTTTACCCTGACCGACGCCGGGGGCCATGTGCTCAAGGAAAGCGGAGCGGTGGACAGCAGAACGGGCGAGTTGGACGAGCGGGCGCAGAGCTTTACCAATCGGCTGATCAACACCAAAAATGAGACCAACCGCGAGCACCAGGTGTGGAATACGCACGTGGTGGCTTACAACAACACAATTCAGTCCGGCCGCTCGCAGATTGTGAGCTACACGTTCCACATGCCGCCCGCGGCGGCAGGGCCTATTACCCTGACGGCCGCGGTGAGGTACAAACGCTTTAACCAGCACTTCATCGATTTCGGCATGAACATGCCCACCGGCCAGCATTACCCGGAAACCATCGTGACCATGGCCACCGGCACGGCGACGATCGAAGTGGGCGAGAACAAGCCGGTGCCGGTGCCGGCAGGCCAGAATCCCAGCTGGATGCGCTGGAACAACTATGCCATCGCGCTGCTTGACGCGCAGCAGTATGATTCCGCGCTCAACGCCTTTGCCATGGTCGTCAAGCAGTCGCCGCAGTATGTGGATGGCTACACCAACCGGGCGCTTGCGGAGATTCAATGGCAGAAGTACCCCGAAGCCGAGGTCGATCTTGCAGCGGCGCTCAAGATCGCTCCCGGCAATGCACGGGCGCTCTACTACCGCGGCCTGGTGGAGCGGCACGAAGGCAGGCTGGAGGAAGCAGCCGCCGACCTGCGCAACGTCATCGCCGCCTTCCCACGCTCGCGCGACGCGCATCGCGAGCTGGGCTTTTCGTACTACCAGATGCACCGCTACGCCGACGCGCGGGCAGAGTACGAGGCGGTGCAGGCGATCGACCCGGACGATCTTGCGGCGCACTACAATCTGGCCATCCTGTATCGCCGGCTCGGCCTGAACGACAAGGCGGCGGCCGAGGCAGCACGCTTTACCGACGAGAAGGACGATCCCGCGGCCAGCATCTTTGCCCTCGCGTACCTGCGCAAGAACCCGGCCATCGCCAACGAGAGCGTCGCCTGGCATGCGCACGATCTGGATGCAGCCAGCGACCATGCCGATGGCGATCTGCCCACGGCTTTCAGCGGGACACAGCAATGACGAAGCGAACCAGCTCGAAGGTAAGTTGGCTGCTCGCCTTGGCGATGGTGGCCGCGGCTATTTGTGCAGAGGCGCAAACGGGGGTTCAGCCCAGTACTCGCGCAAGCTCGGCTGCAGCCGCACAGCTCCACCAGGCCGTGCTCGCCGCCGAGCACGGAGATAAAGCCGGCGCGCTCGCCCAGGCCCAGGCACTGGTCGTACAGCATCCGGGTTATGCGCCCGGCCTCAAGTTCAAGGGCGCGATGCTCGAAGAGTACGGCCGCCTGCCGGAAGCGGAAGACTGCTACGAGCAGGCCCTGAAGCTGGCTCCAACCGATGGCGACCTGCTTTACAAGGTAGGGCTTGCCCGGCTTACGGCAGGCGACGGGAAACATGCGATTGAGCTTTTCAGCCGGCGCCTGAAGGCGGAGCCGAACGACGCCGAAAGCCTCTTTTATCTCGCCCAGGCTTACCACCTGCGAGGCGAAAACGATCTTGCCCTGAAAGCGATCGAGAAGGCTGTCAAGCTCGACCCTCGCAATCCGCCCGTCCTGCAAAAGTACGGCGAGTTGCTGTGCAGTTCCGGCGATAACGCCACGGCCCTGACCTGGCTGTTGAAGGCCCAGCATGCAGACCCCGGCCTCGACCGCATCGACTTCGATCTAGCCGTCGCCAGCTATCGCAATCAGGATCTCGACAACGCCGTGCAGTACGCCGCGGCTGCCGTCCAGTTGCGTCCCGACGACCCGCACGGCCTCGCGCTGCTGGCTGAGGCGGACGTCAAGCTGGCGCGCTGGCAGGACGCCAAGCCGGTCTTCGAGCACGTCCTGTCGATCAAAGGCGACGATCCCGCCTCGCTGCTCGGGCTCGGCCACTGCGAGCTCGCGTTGAAGCAGTACCAGGCCGCGGTGAATACGCTGCAGCTGCTGCTGCGCCAGGATTCGACTACCATCCTCGCGCATTTCTATCTCTCACGCGCCTACTCCGGGCTGGGCCAGATCGCCGAGGCGGAGCATGAGGCAGAGCTGCACGCCAAGCTGGTCGAGCAGGCTGCGTCCGTCGTGCCGCGGGACGAGCGCGAGGTGGAGAAGGCAACCCTGGTGCAGGCCCGCCAGATGCTCGCCGACGGCCACGAAAAGGAGGCTCTCGAGCTCTTTCGCGAGCGCGCGAAAGGCCCCACGGCCACAGTCGGCGCGCCGTACATGCTGGTCGGCGTGGTGTACCTCTACATGGGGCGCTCAGAGGATGCGGAGCGCTGCCTCAGGCAGGCCATGACGATCGAGCCCAGGGTGCGCGAGGCCCATACCTACCTCGGGCTTTTGGCACTGCAGCAGCAGGATCTCGACAAGGCCGAGGCGGAGTTTCGCGCCGAGCTTGCGGCCGAGCCGAACTCGCAACTGGCCGTAGCGGAGCTGGGCGAAGTACGCTATCGCCAGCAGCGCTGGGAAGAGGCGGCCGACCAACTGGCCAGGTCGCGTACCGTTTCGCCCGCGCTGCTCTACATGCTCAGCGACGCGTACTTCCGTCTGGGCAAGGTGAAGGACGCCGACCTGACCGCCGAGCTTGCGGTTGGCTATGCCAGGGGCGATCGCGCCAGCATTCAGCGGGTCGTCGACCTGCTGAACCAGAACCAGCAGACCGCCATGGCGAAACAGCTGGCCAGCCGGTAAGCACACCTTGTTGTCATCCCCGAAGGGGATCTGCGGTTGCCTTGCGCTGCGGTTGCCTTTGCACTTTCACCGGGGCAAATCCGCTCTATCGAGGCAGCGGCTCACCCGCATGCGCCACCCGGATGTAGTGGTCCGTAAACTCTCCGTGCATAGTTTCGACCGGCACCCTGGGCATGTGGCAACTCACACAGTTCGAGGTTGCTTTCGGACATACCTTGCCCTGCTGTGCGAGTATTTCCGCTGCAGGTGCCGCATTGTGGGGCGCGCCTGTGTGGCATTGCAGGCAGTTCCTGTCATAGGCTAGCGCATTCCGCTCCAGGGGCTCGTGCGGGTTATGACACGCCACACAGGTTAGCCGCTGGTCTTTCGTCGCCCGCCAGCACTTGCTTTCCTCCAGCCGGTACGGCTGAAAGCGCACCACCGACGAGCTGAACTGCGGCGTCACCGAAAGCTTCGCGTCCGCGCTCGAGCGGTGGCACGATCCGCAGAAATCAATCGAATCCTCGGGCGAAAGCTTCGCAGGGTCGAAGACCGCATCAGCGCCCAGCGGCGAAGCTACCTTGTTTTCTGCCTGCCCCGCCATCTGGACGACGTGGTTACGCGCCGGACCATGGCATGCCTCACAGCCTACCCCGGGCTCTGCGTGCACCGGTTCCAGGCCCGCCGAGGTGGTCGCATGGACGGTATGGCAGTTGAAGCAGGAGCGCGCATCCTCCGCACTCAGCGCGTGTCCGAGCGCGGCGGGCAGGCTCGTGCCCGTGCTGCGACCGAGCCCGGTCGTAATATCCAGCGACGCCGGCCTGGTATAGAAGCTGACCTCGCTCTGCTGCCATTGCCCCGCGCTCTGGTACAGGAACGTGCGGCCCAGATTGCCCGCGCCAATCACCCAGTCCAGCTTCTGCGACAACGTGCGGTCTCCACTCGCCACGCTGTACTCGAGCCCCTGCGGCATCGCGGCCAGCGTGTAGCTGAACGGCGCGGCTTGCACCCGCGTTGCCCCGCCTTTCAGGAATCCGGCGTCGCTCGCCCTCTGCGCCGCGCGCCACATGGCGGTGGCTTCAGTTCTTTCGTCATGGCACTTGCTGCAGCTTTCCGAGCCCGCATAGTCCTTCAGCGACGCATTCGCCATCGTCGGCCACCAGGGCTCGGTCTCCAGCCGTTCCTGCGTCGTCATCTGCAGCAGCGAGCCGGAGCCTGCCTGGGGCCGTATCGTCCCTGCAAACAGAACCGCGCAGGTCATAGCCCCGAGGCCGATCCGGATTCTCAGCTTCTGCAACTTCGTCATACATCCTCAAACGCTGCCCGAGTGAGATTGTACCCAAGCCAACACCCCCGATGGAATGCGCCGCTCCGAACACATACCCACACATACCCAGGCGAAGCCCCATAGGCTAACGTTTGTCATGGTTCCAGCAACGCTGCTTGACAACCGTTTGGCGCGTGTTGTGAAATGGGTGACGCTTTCCAGACAGCACACGGACAAACGTTTGTCTCAAGTAGGGCCGACGTGATGACAACAACAATGCAAAACCTTCAGGGGGCAGTATGAACAGAAGTGCCGCTACAAAATCGATTCTCCTGGCCGCCATCTGCGCGTTCAGCATGGGCGCGGCCCATGGCCAGGCGACCAACTCAGGCGACCTGCGAGGCATCGTCACCGATCCCTCAGGTGCCGTCGTCCCCGATGTCACCGTCACGGTCACCAACGTCAACACCGGCGTCACCAAGGTTCTCACCACCAACAAGGCCGGCCTGTATGACACCTCATCGATCGTCGTCGGCACCTACAGCCTCACCTTCGAGCGCCCGGGCTTTGAAACCTTCGAGCGCTCCTCCATCTCTCTGCAGGTAGGAACCTCGACAGTTAACGCCACCCTGACTGTGGGTAAAACCTCGGATTCGGTCGTCGTCAACGCAGACTTGCCCCTCCTCGACACCGAAACTGGAACACAGCAGACGACATTTGAAGCAAGATCGCTTCAGGTGCTTCCGAACGTTGGCCAGGACTGGCAAAACTTTGCCATCCTGATTCCAGGCTCAGCCGGTCTACCTGGCAACACGAATCCCGGCCAGCAAGTATCCGTCAACGGCAATCTGCCTTACAACAATATCCTGTCGGATGGATCATCCACCTCGCTCGGCACCAGCGGAAACTCCGACGTCAACATCTTTGAAACCGTTCAGGAAGTGCAGATCTCCACGTCCGCCTTTTCCGCACAGTACGGCATCGGCGGCATCATCTTCAACCAGATCAGCAAGGGCGGTACCAGCCAGTTCCATGGCTCTGCCTATGACTATTTCCAAAGCAGCGAGTTTAACGCAAATGGAAACTACCTCTATGCGGCCGGCCAAGCCCCGCTGGGCATCGCTCGCTACCGGTTCAACAACTTCGGTGCTTCCATAGGAGGTCCCATCGCGATCCCCGGAACTGGTTTGCGAAAGAAGGCTTTCTTCTACTTCGACTACGATCAGATCATTAACAACGGTACTGCTCAGTCGGTCAACGACATCCCAACCACTGCTGTCATGGGTGGAGACTTCACAGGGCAGTCTCTCCTTTATGACCCGACGACACAAACCATTGGTCATGACGCCAACGGCACGGCATATCCCATCCGCAAGACTTTTCTGAGTGAGTATGGTAAGAACGAAATTCCGACTGCCTTATTCGACAAGGTGTCAGCGAACTTTCAGAAGCTCTATCCAACCCCTACGAACCACATTGCTGGCGGCGTGTTTACCGCCGGACGAGCTAACAACGAGGGTGTGATCCAAAGGAACTTTTCCGCCCAGGTTCCCCAGCAGAGCCCATCCCGGCGTTACTTTGGACGGATTGACTACGACATCAACGCGAAAAACAGACTTACTGGTTCCTTGACGCAAGGAGATACTCCTGGCGCGCAGGTTAACGAAGTGACCGCGGCTCCGGTGGGCTTTGGAAGCTCGGACGTCTCGCGACTTAACCTTCAGATCACG
The DNA here is from genome assembly GCA_964282835.1 of uncultured Granulicella sp. Classification (GTDB taxonomy): domain Bacteria; phylum Acidobacteriota; class Terriglobia; order Terriglobales; family Acidobacteriaceae; genus Edaphobacter. The sequence continues at coordinate 339,339 of OZ196157.1, read as the reverse complement.
GATGTAACTACGTTCAGTCCTCACCTAATTAATGAAGCACGCTTCGGATTTACCTATCAAGGCAACTTCTTCGCCGATGCCACCTTAGGCAAGGGCTACCCCGCACAACTTGGCTTCCAATACGCCAAGGCTGATGAGGTCCCGGGCGTTCAGTTCTACACGGACTATCCGTACGCCTGGATTCAGCCTGAAGGAAGCCAGTTCATTTACAAAGAAAATGTTTTTGATCCGTCCGATGTGGTTACCTTTATCAAGGGGCGTCATGTCATGCACTTCGGCGGAGAGGTAGGCATCTACAGGAATGACAACACGCCCTACGGCCAGATCAATCCAGGCACCCTTGGATTTTCGGGAAACTACACCGCCAACTACGTTGTTGACCCAAAAACTGGTATCGCAGCGCGCGATTTCTCTACGGGAGCGGACTATGGCGACTTCCTTCTCGGTGATGCAAACAACTGGTCTGCGGAAAATGGGGGCGAGTACGGTGCGCGCTTAAAGGATCCGCAGTTCTTCTTCCAAGACGACTTCAAGATCAAGCCAAATTTGACATTGAATCTGGGCCTGCGTTATCAGATTCGCCTGGGCATAAGCGAAGTTCATGGTGACGTGGGAGCCTACGATCCCACCGTCATCAATCCTGCAAATAACCAGATCGGCGCTTACTGGTTCGGACAGACCCATGCCAACGGGCGTAATGGCCTGCAGGAGAACAAGTACAGCACGGTCCTACCCCGGGTTGGCTTCGCCTATCTTCCAAACCCCACCATGACGGTTCGCGGCGGCTTTGGAGTGTACGCTTACAACCTGAGCATCGACACCTATGGGTCGGCTTCTAACGCTGGCCTGGGGGACGTAAGCACATCGTCGGGCAGTGGCTCAGATTCCACCAACGGTGTGCTGCCCTACACGACATTTGGCGGGACAGGAACCGTCGTCGCAACGGGCGCGCCGCTTCCGTACGCAACCCCAGGAACGAGTCCTACGCGGTTCAATGGGCAGAACGCAGGTTACATCCAGTACAACACCCCGGATCCCAAAATTTACCAGTGGAACCTTGGGGTGCAGCAGGCATTCGGTCCCAATACGGTTTTTGAGCTCTCATATGTCGCCAGCCACGCCTTCAATCTGAACTTTGAAACCGACCTAAATCAGGTGCCGACCGTCGATAACCAGTACAACAACGCAAGCTACCGTCCAAACCCCAATTACATCCAGATCAACGGCAGCACGAACAATGGCATCTCCAACTACAACTCGCTGCAGGCTCAACTGAATCGTCGCCTCGTCCGTGGCCTGAGCTTTGCTGGCAACTACACTTGGTCACACTTCCTTGACTCTCAAGACTCGGCGGCCCTCGGGGGCGCTGGCGGTGGTGGAGTGGATGTCCGTCAGTACCAAGCGGCATCGCAAAACTACGCCCGCTCAAACTACGATATCCGGAACGCCTTCAAGGCTAGAGTTGTTTACGAATTACCAGTCGGCAAAGGACGCGCTTTCTTCAACCATAACGCGCTCGTCGATGAAGTTTTTGGCGGATACCAGGTCTCCACCACAGTCCAACTCGCAAGCGGCAATCCCTTCTCCATCATCGCATCTACCAACGACGGTTCGGAACCAGGCCCAGGACACAATCCATTTCCGAACTACACAGGGGCTCAGGTGAAGCCGGTTACCTTCAGCCACGTTCTTCCCTATAACCCCGCAGCCTTTGTGGCGCCTCCTGCCAATTCTTTCGGAAATGTCAGCCGCAACGCTCTGACTGGACCTGGCTCGGCGGTGTTGAATGCTTCGGCAGGTAAGAAGTTCGACATTTACGAAAATACCAAGCTGCAGTTCAGACTCGATGCCCTAAACGCCCTCAACCATCCAAACTTCTACTATGGAAGTTTTGTGGTTCTCGGTAATACACCCACTCTCAATGCAATCGGTGCGCGTGTCTTACAAGCTGGCTTGCGTTTAGAATTCTGACTTTCGCTTACCTTTATCGAACGGACGGCGAGAACCTCGTCGTCCGTTCTCCCACTTATCGATTTGATTGAAACGGACAAGTATGACACTTAGGGCGAATCCATTTGCAAGCCTTATCTGCTGTTTCTGTTTCATGTTTTGCTCGACGCACATGCTGCACTCTCAAGTGCCGGTAGGTCGCTTGGCCGTCGATGTAGTCTCCCCCGCGACAGCCCTCGTATTTGAAAACATTCTCAAGCAATCCAAGGTCGATTTCACCCTCAGGAGCAGTCTCAGTCAGCAGCGCTACTCCATTGAAACCATGACCGGCGGCGTGGCCGTCTTCGACTACGACAACGACGGCTTCCTCGACATCTTCTTCACCAACGGTGCCACCATCCCCGGGCTCGAAAAGAAGGACGCCAGCTTCGCCAACCGCCTCTTCCACAACAACGGCGACGGCACCTTTACCGATGTCACCGTCAAGGCCGGCGTTGCGGGTCTGGGCTACTCCATGGGCGTCGCCGCGGGCGATTACGACAACGACGGCTTCGTCGACCTCTACGTCACCGGCGTCAACCACAACCAGCTCCTGCACAACAACGGCAACGGCACCTTCACCGATGTCACCGCCAAAGCCGGCGTAGGCGGCGACGTACCCGGCCACGGCAAGGCCTGGTCCGTCACCGCCGGCTGGTTCGACTACAACAACGACGGCCTGCTCGATCTGCTCGTCATCAACTATCTCGACTACGACATCAAAACCGCCGCCATCTGCAGCCAGCACAAGATCACCACCTTCTGCTCGCCCGACGACTTCAAGGGCCTGCCCAACATCCTCTACAAAAACAATGGCGATGGCACCTTTACCGATGTCTCAATCCCTTCGCACATCGCCAAATACATCAACAAGGGCATGGGGGTCGCGTTCGCCGATTACGATGGCGACGGCTTCATGGACGCCTTCGTTTCGAACGACACCTTCCCCAACCTGCTGTTGCACAACAACGGCGACAGCACCTTTACCGACGAAGCCGGCACCGCCAGCGTCGCCTACAACGAACTGGGCAAGACGGTCGCAGGCATGGGCGCCGACTTCCGCGATCTGGATAACGACGGCAAGCCCGACATCTTCCACACCGCCATGTTCGGCGACTCGTTCCCGCTCTATAAAAATCTTGGCGACCACCAGTTTGAAGACTGCACCAGCTCCGCCGGTCTTACCGCCGCCACCAGCCGCAACACCGCCTGGGGTGTCGGCGCGTACGACTTCGGCAACGTCGGCCGCAAGGATCTCTTCACCGCCAACGCCGCCATCCTCGATAACTCCATGGAGATCGAGCATCGTCCGTACGAGCTGCCGAACAGCCTCTTCCGCAACCTGGGCAACATGAGCTTCGCCGATGTCAGCGCGTCGGCCGGGCCCAGCTTCAAGGTAGCCGCGGCGCATCGCGGTGCTGCCTTTGGCGACCTCAACAACGATGGCAAGGTCGATATCGTCGTCACCGTGCTCAACGGGCCGCCCGAAATCCTGATGAACCACACCGCCGGCCATGAGCACTGGATCCTGCTCAAGCTCGTCGGGGTGCAGGATAACCGCGACGGCCTTGGCACCCAGGTAAAGATCACCACCGCGCACGGCACCCAGTACAACCAGGCAACAACCGCGGTCGGCTATAACTCGTCGAGCGACAAGCGCGTGCACTTCGGCCTGGGCGACGATGCGACGATCGACAGCATCGAGCTCAAGTGGCCCACCGGCGTGCGGCAGGTTCTTACGCACGTCCAGGCCGACCAGGTCCTCACGATTGTCGAAAGCCCCACAAAGTAGGCTGGAAGCCCGGAAGATCGAGGCCGCCTTCCCTTGTTGTCATTCCGGCAGGGAATCTGCGGTTGTCCTTGCCTTTGCCCGTTCGCTTCTGCCTTCAGGGCTGAAGGCCCGTCGTATACCAGCCTGAAGCCATCACGGTGTGACGGTAAAGGTGGTATGCGCCGCCGCCGTCGCATCGTCCCCGACCCAAAGGTCGAACACGCCAGGCTCGATTGACCACTGGTGCGTCTGCGGGCTCCAGAAGCCAAGGTCCTTCGTGTCCAGCGTCAGCGTGACGGTTTGTTTCTCGCCGGCCTTCAGGCTTACCCGGCGAAAGGCCTTCAGCTCGCGCACGGGCCGCGAAGCGCTTCCCGATCGCTGATGCGTGTAGACTTCGACTACCTCGTCGCCATCCCGCGCGCCCGTGTTCTCGAGCGGCACGGAAACTTCGAAGCTGCTGCCGGCCGCCACCGTAGGCTTCGAGATCTGCAGGTTCCCCATGCTGAAGCTCGTATACGTCAGCCCGAAGCCGAACGGGTAAAGCGGCGCGCTCGTCTCGTCCCAGTAGCGGCTGCTCGTATCCTGCGCAAGCTGCGAAAGGTTATGCGCGTAGTACAGCGGAATCTGCCCCGTATCCCGCGGCCACGTTACCGGCAGCTTGCCGCCCGGAGCCGCATCGCCTGACAGCAAGTCCGCGATCGCGTCGCCGGCCTCCGTTCCGCCATACCAGGCGTCCAGAATCGCAGGCACATGCGTCGATGCCCAGGTAATATTCAGCGGCCGCGCATTCAGCAGCACCAGCACCACGGGCTTGCCCGTGGCCACTGCCGCTTCCAGCAGCTTCTCCTGCTCGCCCGGCAGGTCCAGCGATCCCCGCGAAGCCCGTTCGCCGCTCATATTCTGCAGCTCGCCCAGCACCAGCACAGCCACATCCGCTTGCTTTACCAGGTCGATCGCCCGCTGAAACTCCGCCGCGCGTTCCGCGTCTGTCTTCAATCTGGGCTTGTCGCTGTGAAACTGCCCGTCGAAGATGGAGGGCTGCTTGCGTTCGATTTCGACCCCCGTGCTGTAAGCGATCGTCGTCCCCGTGCCGAATCGTTTGCGCATGCCTTCCAGCACGGAAACCGAATCAGCCGGATGGCCGGCCAGGCTCCACGAGCCCATCACGTCAATCTTCGTATCGGCCAGCGGCCCAATCAGTGCGATGGACCGTGTCGAGGCGGCCAGAGGCAGCAGCTTGTTTTCGTTGCGCAACAGCACCGCGGTGCGCGCGGCGGCCGTGCGGGCGGCCAGGCGCTGCTCCGGCGTCACCATCTGCGCCGCTGCCTGGGTCGGGTCCGAGTACGGCTGAGTAAACAGCCCCAGGCGATACTTGGCCATCAGGATGTCGTGCACGGCGGTATCGATCGTCGCCTGGCTTACGACGCCGTGCTTCACCTCCGCCGCCCCATTGTCGCGAATCGTCGTGCTGGTCATCTCCATCTCGACGCCCGCGTTGACGGCCCGCGCCGCGGCATCTGCGGGGCTGCTTGCAAAGCCATGCGTGGTCAGGTTGAGCACCGATTCCCAGTCGCTCACCACGAAGCCCTGGAAGTGCCACTGGTCGCGCAGCACATCGTGCAGTAGAAACCGGTTGCCGGTCGCGGGCACATCGTTCAGGTCCATATAGGCGCTCATCAACGAGCCCGCCCCTGCAGCCAGCGCCGCGTGGAAGGGCGGCAGGTAGACGTTCCAAAGCTGCTCGTCGGAGATGTTGGATTCTTCGTAGTCGCGCCCGCCCAGCGCCGCGCCATAACCCGCAAAGTGCTTCACACACGCCATAATCTGGTCCGGGTCGGCCAGCGACCTGCCCTGGAACCCATGCACCTGGGCCTCGGCCATGCGCGAGCCGAGGTAAGGGTCTTCGCCCCCGCCTTCGAGGATGCGTCCCCAGCGCGGGTCGCGGGCAATATCGACCATGGGCGCAAACGTCCACTGGATACCAACCGCCCTGGCCTCCCGCGCGGCCATGCTCTGCGCACGCTCGGCCACCGCAGGGTCCCAACTGGCCGCCAGCGCCAGCGGCACCGGGTAAATCGTGCGAAAGCCATGGATCACGTCGAAACCGAACAGCAGCGGAATATGCAGGCGGCCCTGCTCCACCGCGACGTGCTGCAGCCGGTTGATCTCAGCCGCGTCGGTAATAAAGAGAAACGAGCCTACCTTCCCCTGGCGAATCAGCGCGTCCGGCGGAATCGCCTGCTGCTGGTTCAGCGGCACCTGCGTCATCTGGCCGAGCTTCTCGTCGAGCGTCATCCTGCTCAGCACGTCGGCGACAAAGCGTTCGGCCACGGGGTCGGCCGGCAAGGCGGGCAGCGCGCTTACCGCCTGCTGGGCAAGGGTCGGCGCAGAAAGACACAACAGGCAGCAAAAGCCGGTAAAAAGAAGGCGGCGGCGCGCGGTAGAAAAACACGGGAAGGACAGGTTGGCGCGCATGCAAAAACTCCAGGGTTCGCTCAGGCGGTGAGGGCTTGAAAAAGTAATTGTAAAGAAATTCTTGCCTGTTGGTGCAAGCGTCTCTTTGAGGATGATCGATTTAGGAAAACGTTTGTCCTCCATCTATATCACTCGCCGTCCAGGCTGTGCCGGGCGCTCGCATCCGCTTTCGCTTCCTCGCGCTTGCCGGCCCTTTCCGTTCTGCTTGTAAGCTGTAAGGCAACAGTCCAGACAGTCCAACCAGTCGCAACCTATGTCAAAGTCTCCGCACTCCGGGTCCCCGCCGAAACGCACAAGCCTCAAGCTCCTGGGGGAGCACCTGGGCTTGAGCTCGTCCACCATCTCCTTCGTGCTCAACAACACGCCCGGCCGCTCCATCCCGGAGGCTACCCGCGAGCGCGTCCGCCAGGCTGCCCGCGAGCTCAATTACCAGCCCAGCATCATCGCCCGCACCTTGCGCGGGCAGCGCATGCAGACGGTCGGTATCCTGTTGCCGGAAATGGGCGAGGGCTACCATACCCGCGTCGTGGCCGGCATTGGCGACTTCCTCACCGAGCGCGAATACTTCTACTTCACCGTGCAGCACCGGCATAACGCCAAGCTCATCGAAACCTACCCGCATCTGCTGCAGGCCCGCGGTGTCGACGGCCTGCTCGCCATCGACACGCACCTCACGCGCCCGCTACCTCTGCCCACGGTGCTGATCGCCGGCCAAACGGAGCTGTCGCACGTCTCAAACGTCATGCTCGATCACGAGCTGGCCGCACATCTTGCGCTCGAGTACCTTTACCGGCTCGGCCACCGCAAAATCGTCTTCATGAAAGGCCAGTCCGTCAGCACCGACACCGAACTCCGCTGGAAGGCCACCCTGCACGTCGCCGCCAAGCTCGGCCTCAAGGTCGATCCCGCGCTCATCATCCAGCTCACCATCGATTCCGATTCGCCGGCCATCAGCTACCCGCCCATCCACGATCTGCTGCTCCGCACCCACGACTTCACCGCCATTCTCTGCTTCAACGACGTCTCCGCCATGGGCAGCATCCGCGCCCTGCACGACTACGGCCTGCGCGTGCCCGAGGATGTGTCCGTGCTCGGCTTCGACGACATCCAATCCGCGTCGTTCCACGTGCCCAGTCTCACCACCATCCGCCAGCCGCTGCAGCAGATGGGCTCCACCGGCGCCGACGCCCTGCTGCGCATGCTCGGCGGAGAAGAGCTGCAGCCCATTCTCCGCATCGAGCCCGAACTCATCATCCGCGAATCCACCGGGCCCGTCTCCAGGGCCGCCCGCAAGCCCGGCAAAGCAGCGGCGGGCCGGAAGAACGTTCCGGCTTGAACCAAGGTGTGGCGACACACTCGCAGTTCTTGCACCTTCCGCCACCATCGTCACCCTGAGCGGAGGAACGCACGGCTTCTGGTGCGTTCTGCAGTCGAAGGACCTGTGTTTCCTCCCGGGGCTTACTCGGCCCTCGGGCAACACGCAGGTCCTTCGACTCCGTTCGGCGAAAGAAGCCCGCCGAACTACGCTCAGGATGACAATCTCTGGCGGGATCGCTTGCTGCTTGCCTATGCCTTAGCGGCGAACCGGCTTGCCCTGAATCGTCCGCGGCGACGATCCACCCGTACCAATACCGGCCTTGCGCCGCGCGCGCTTGGCGGCGATCTCCCGCATCTCCGCGCCGATTTTGGTACGGTTCATCACGGCCTGCGTGGCAATAGAAATCAGGTTACCGACCGACCAGTAAAGCGCCAGGCCCGACGCGTAGTTCCAAGTCATGTAGCCCGAAAACGCGGGCATCATAAAGGCCATCATCTTCTGCTGCTGCGGGTCGACGCCGGGTGAGGGCGTATAGAACTGGACGAGAAACTGGCTGACGACCATCAGGATCGGCAGGATGTGCCAGGGGTCGGCGGCCGAAAGATCGGGCAGCCAGAACCAGTGCGCCTGGCGCAGCTCCACCACCTTGGGCAGCATGCCGAAAAAGGCAAACAGCAGCGGCATCTGGATCAGCGTCGGAATGCAGCCGCCGAACATGTTCACGCCGTTGTCCTTTTGCAGTTGCATGATCTCGGCGTTCATGTCGTTGCGCTTCGGGTCGGTCACCTTCAGGCTCTTGTACTTGGCCTTGATGGCGTCCATCTGCGGCTGGATGCGCTGCATCTTCAGCCCGGACTGCATCGTCTTGATGCGCAGCGGCAGAATGATCAAGTTGATCAGAATGGTCAGCAGCACGATCGCCCAGCCCCAGCCGAAAAAGCCCGGCGTGACATGCTCGTGGATCCAGCGCAGCGTGTAGAACAGCGGCTTGCCCACGAGCGCCAGGTAGCCGAAGTCGAGCAAAGGTTCAAGCGTCGCTGTCGAGCCCGTAGGATGAACGTTGCGCAGCACCTGCACCGCCTTGGGGCCGACGAACATGCGCGCCTGCGTGTGGTTGGCCGCGTCGCCGATAGCCGCGCCGATGATCGGCACCTTGATCTCGTTCTTCTCCGGGTTCGTGTGCGGTTTGATCGCCACACCCTGGCCGAGCCCGTTGTGCCGGTCCGCCTTGGGCACCACAATTTCGTTATGCAGCGTCGCTACGCTTGCCGAGGACGGGTCGTCGGGCAGGAAGATCGAGGCGAAGTAGAGGTCGCTCGTGCCCGCCCAGTCGAAGCCTCCGGTCAGGGTATTGCCTCCGTGTACATCCTTGAAGCCTTCGTGCTTTTCGTGCCCGCCCTGCGCAAAATCCAGCTGCGTGCCGGAGTACGAAAGCGCATTTTCCTGGTCGCCAAAGCCGCCCGGCCAGGCCAGCAGCGCGCTGATGGGCGCGCCATTGCGCAGCACCACCGTATCCGCATGCAGCACGTACGAGTCGTCGAACGCGAAGGTCTTGGTAACGCTGTACTCGCCCGAAACATAGCGGAAGGTAAGCGAAGAAGGTGCGGTCAGCGCGCCTGTCGCCGAGGGCAGATAGAGCACGTTGGCCAGGTTGGCCGTCAGCGCAGGGTCGTAGGTGTAGAGCGAAAGCGGGTAGCCGACCGAAGCCGCGGCCTCGGTGTGGATCAGATCGAGCGGCTTGCCGTAGGAGTCCTTGTACTTCTTCAAAATCCAGCTCGTGGCCTGCGCGCCCTTGTTCGAAAACGTAATCTTGTACAGCTCATTCTCGACCGTGGTGGTCGATTCCGCGGCCGCCCCCACGGCCTGCACGGCCGGCAGCTGAATCTGCCTGCCTTCGACCGTCTGGGTCACGGTCGGGGTCGGCTGCTGGCTCTGGCTTTGCGTTGTCGTCTGCGCGTTCGGCGAGGCTGTCTGCGGATTGTGCTTGGCGCGGAAGTAATTGAACGCCGTAAGTCCCAGCAGCATCGCAAACATCACGAGGTAAAGCGACCGGTTCTCCTGGGGAGCTCCCGGCTGATTCGGGTTCTTGAACTCTGCCACTTGGTTTCCTGACTTTCTAAGGCGAACTTGCGGCTGTGCATAAGCCTGCCACCATGATAAATGGTTCCGCAATCCGGCCCGGCAAGGGTCCGGGCGCCCCTATTCCGATTCTGAGATGTGGGAAGAAGTGGCACGAGGTCGGTCGCAGGTTACGGGTTAAAAACCCAGGTCTCAGAAGCGAGACCCTGGGGCACCCGGAGTTGAGAGGCTAAGGGACAGATACGTAGAAAGTACTGTCCGCCAAGCGACAATTGCCCGAAGCATCGGGGCCGGCTCTGTTTTCAGATGGTCTTTCGGGCAATGGAATTGGGGAAATGGCATTTGGCACGGCAAGTGCTTTGCCCAGGGGCAACAAGGAATCTAATTTGTATTAGGGAATTCTGATCCAGTGCCCGGCACTCCTTTCCAAACAGGACACGCGGGACACTACGATCGGCAATCTTTAGAGGTGAGCGTATGAGAACGATCCAAAAGCCCCATCTGCTCTTCGGCACGGCTCTGGCCTGCGTAGCCGCAGCGTTCGGCACACAGGCGTCTCTCACGGCTCAAGCGTCGCCAAGCCCTGCGGCGCCGGTTGAGAAGGTGCTGCATTCCTTCAACGGGACCGATGGGAGTCTACCCGTCGCGGGCGTAACGCTGGATCTCGCCGGAAATATCTACGGAACGACCAACTTCGGTGGAACCGGTTCGGCCGAGTTCGGCGACGGCACGGTCTTCAAGCTTTCAGGCAGCGGCGACGACCAGAGCACCCTCACCACGCTCGCCTCGTTCACCGGCGCTGATGGCAACCAGCCGCAGGGCGGCGTCATCGTGCGCGCGTCGGGCCACCTGTTCGGGACCACCTCTTCTGGCGGCGCTGACGGCAAGGGAACAGTCTTCGAGCTGGCGGGTTCAGGCGACACCACCCTGAAGACGCTCGTCTCCTTTACCGGCGCGAACGGCTCCGGTCCGTCCTCCGGGCTCACGGTGCTTCACGATTGTCTTTACGGAACCACAAGCGCGGGCGGCGCGGGCAATGATGGAACCGTGTTCGAGCTGTGCGGTCCCGAGCACAAGACGCTGACGACCCTGGTGTCCTTCGACGGCACCAACGGATCTCGCCCCATGGCCGGCCTGGTTGCGGACCGTGCCGGCAATTTATACGGGACCACCATCAACGGCGGAGCCAACGCCAGCGGGACCGTCTTCAAGTTATCCGGCCAACGTCACGAAACCCTGACCACGCTGGTAAACTTTGCCGGGACCAACGGCTCCGGGCCGCGCGGCGGGCTTGCCATCGACGCCTACGACAATCTTTTCGGAACCACCGAAGGCGGCGGAGCAGGCCAGGTGGGCACCCTTTACGAGTTGCGGGGACCCGGCCACGAAACCCTGACCACTCTGTTCGCGTTCAGCCCGTCCGGCCCGGGAGGAACCTCGCCTGAGGATGCTCTGCTGATCGATGGCGCCGGCAACCTCTACGGAACGACCTCCGGCGGCATCGACTCAAGCCCCGACGAGCTCGGGAGCGTGTTCAAGCTTTCCGCCGACCATGTCACCCTGACTACGCTTTACACGTTTACAGGAAACGGCGACGGAGGTAATCCGGTCGGCGGCCTGGCGGCGGATCGCAACGGCAACCTTTACGGCACCACCACCAGCTTCGGCGCAAGCGGCAACGGCGTGGTCTTCAAGCTCACCGGCACTGGCTTTGTTCCAGCCAGGTAGAGCAACCAGGTAGAGCCATCTTGTCATCCTGAGCGTAGTTCGGCGGATTCCTTCCGCCAAACGGAGTCGAAGGACCTGCGTTTTTGCTCGGGAGAGCCAATGCACTCTTGAGCAAGAAGCAGGTCCTTCGACTGCGAACGTCCAGGATGACACCTTACCCCTACGCGCATATGGGGGGAGGTCATACACCTTAGGTCAGTCTGGTTAAGATCAACTCAACCTAAAGCCGCGCCACGCCCGCCGCGCGCAGCGCCGCCAGCGTCGGAAATCCATCCACCGCCATCAGCAGGTCGGCCTCGGCCAGGATGCACCGCAGCACATGGGCCGCACCTTCCGCGCCGCCAAGCGCGAGCCCGTAGGCATACGGCCGGCCTACGCCGACAGCGGTCGCGCCCATGGCCAGGGCCTTCGCCACGTCGCTGCCGGAGCGCACTCCCGAGTCGAACAGCACCGGCGTCGTGCCCGAAGCCTCCACCACGCCCGCGAGCATATCGATCGCCGCAATGCCTCCATTGGCCTGCCTGCCGCCATGGTTCGAGCAGTACACCGCGTCCGCGCCGCCATCGACCGCGCGCCGCGCATCATCCGGGTGGCAGATGCCTTTCAGCACGATCGGCAGCTTCGTCAGCGAGCGCAGCCAGGGTATGTCCGCCCAGGTAAGCACCTTGCCGAACATCGCGCCCCAGGCCCGCACGGCGGCCTGCGGGTCTTCCTCGGGCGGCTTCGCCAGGGTCGCGCGAAACGCCGGATCGCAGAAGTAGTTGTGCAGCACATGCCCGCGCAATTGCGGGAAATTGGCCGCGTTCAGGTCGCGCGGACGCCAGCCGGTCAGCCACGTATCGAGCGTCACCACCAACGCCTTGTAGCCGGCTGCTTCGGCCCGGCTCACCAGCGATGCGGCCACGTCGGGGTTCTTCGGCGTGTACAGCTGGAAGAACGCGGGCGTCTCTCCGCAGGCCTCGTGCACAGCTTCAAGCGGATCGTTCGACAGCGTCGACGCACAAAACGGCACGCCCGTTATCGCCGAGGCACGCGCCGCATGCAGGTCGCCGTGGCCGTCCGCGGTGCAAATGCCGTTTACCCCAATGGGGCTCATAAATACGGGCGAAGGCAGCTTCAGACCGAACAGATCGATCGAGAGGTCTCGCGTCGTGCAATCGACCATCATGCGCGGCACCAGGCCCCAGTGGTTGAAGGCCGTCGCGTTCGAGCGCTGCGTATGCTCGTCGCCGCAACCGCCCTGCACATACGTCAGCACCCAGGGGGGCATGGTGGCGTGGGCGCGCTGCTCGAGCGTAGCGTAGTCCACCGGCAGCTTGGGCAGCAGACCCTGCAGGCCGCCGACATAAATAGGATTCTGGTAATCGCCAAAGTGGGGCATCGGTTTCCTTGTGGTTCGGAACCAGTGTAGAGACGCTCAGGCCCGGCTGTACAGCCGCCGCGGCTCACGGCACCGGGTCGAAGCCACCCTTGCTCAGCGGATGGCAACGCGCAATCCGCGCCAGCGCCAGGCGTCCGCCGCGCCACAGGCCGTGCCGCGCCAGCGCCACATACGCGTACTCCGAGCAGGTAGGCAGAAAGATGCAGTTCGATACACCCACCGCATGCAGCACCGGCGAAACCGCGCGTTTGTAGGCCACAAACACCATCCGCAGCGAGCATTCGCGCAGGCTCATGGCACCGGCGGCTTCTGCTTGCGCAGTATGTTCTCGACCGTACGGAAGATCTGCGCCACTTCCCGATCGAGCGTCGCCGCGTCCAGCGTCAGCGCGGTCCGGCGCGGATGCAGAATCACGTCCACCGGAAACGTAAGCGTGCCCGCATGGCGGCGCACACACTCGCGCAGCCGCCGCTTGATGCGGTTGCGCTCCACCGCCATGCCCAGCACCTTGCCCACCGTAAGCCCAACGCGCGGCCCGGGGGTATCGCTGCGCCGCTCTTCACCCCGCAGCGAAAAAAAGAACGCCATCTGCTTGCTGAACTGCTTGCGCGAGCTGCCGTACACGCGCTGGTAGTCGGCATGTTTGCGCAGGCGGAGCAACGCGTTGGGGCTCTTGGCAGGCATGGTGTGTTCTCTCGTCAGTTTACTCGAGCCGCGCGGGGCATCAGCAGCCGGAGCGCTCCCGGAATCATTCGCATCCGGCAGGGCAGCGCGCCCATCGGCTCGGCATCCACCTGCAGCAGCACGGGCTTGGCAGGCTCGGCGGGGATGCAACGCAGCTCTTCCGCGTCAATCACGCTGTGCCACGGGTTCCGCACCCCGGCGAACCAGGCCGGCAGCGCCAGATGCGCCGGGCCGCGCAGCAGATGCACATGCAGCGCAGGCGCTGTCAGCGCGGCCGCGGGCGTCAGGCGTGAGAACACGCCGCCCAGGTCGGGCACACGCGACACCAGCAGCGCCACGGCCTCAGTCGCAAGCCACTCTGCCCCGGGCAGCCGATACTCCACCCGGAACGCCGGCCAGCGGCGCCCTGCCAGCAGCCCAGCCGCGTGCCAAGGGTAGGCCGCCCGGCCCAGAAGCTGTTTGCTGCGCAAAGGCGTCGCCAGCCGCTGCGCCAAGGCTCCGCTCGGCCCGCAGCCGGCCATCGTGAGAAACAGCCGCGTCTCGGCTCCGGTTGTCAACTCGCCAAGCGGCAGGCTAACCGGCACAAAGTTCATCAACTGCGTTACCGCCGCCAGCGGGTCCAGGGGCAGATGCAGGTTGTGCGCCAGCGCATTCTGTGTTCCCAGGGGCACCACCCCAAGGGCCACGCCGCTATGAGCAAGCCCCTGCACTACTCCATGCACGGTCCCGTCACCCCCGCAGGCAAGCACCAGAGCAGACTCGCGCGCGGCCTGGGTCGCAAGGGTCTTCGCGGAGCCGGCAGCCGCGGTCGTTTCCACCACCTTCGAGGTGTAGCCATGCCCTGCAAGCAGCGTTTGAATCGCCGCAAGCTGCGACGCCGGAAGGCCTGCACGACCGGCGGCAGGATTCACAATCAGGGTGGCCACTTGCACCAAATCAGACTAACGAAACTTCAGCTTTTGTCGCTCTTTGTTGTCATTCCCGAAGGGAGTTGTCATTCCCAAAGGGAATCTGCTGTTGCTCTGTATGTGCTATCGCCCGAGCTGTTCCGCCACCGTGCGCGCCAACGGGGTCGGTTCGCCACCGCTGTGCAGGGTAGAGACTGGCTCGAACAAGGCGATCCAGGTCTCTTCCGCCGCGCTGGTATTGTGCCTCACCCCACGAGGCACCACAAACGCATCACCCGCCCCAAGCGTCACAGTACCGCCATCTTCAGGCGCACGTCCGATCGTCAAGGCTCCCCGCAGCACCAGGAAGAGTTCGTCCTCGGTCGCATGCGCATGCCAGGGAAACTCGCCCAGCACACGCGCCACCTTCAGGTACTGGCCGTTCGCCTGGGCCAGAATGCGCGGGCTGAAGAACTCCGTCAAAGAGGCTGCTGCATCAGCCAGATGGACAGGGTGCTCGGGATTCAAACCATTCTGCTGCACAGGCTGTTTAGTCGCGGAAGCCGGCCGAAACGGCAATCTTGTGGCGGCCCTTGGCGCGGCGGCGGTTCAGCACGGCAGCGCCGGCCTTGGTCTTCATGCGGGAGAGAAAGCCGTGCGTCTTGGCGCGATGGCGGCGGTTGGGCTGGAAGGTACGCTTGGGCATGGAACGAACTCCTGTTTCGAAACTTGGATGCGCTGGGCAGCCTGGTCTGGCTATGGCATACGGTCCGGATGGATGCACTCACGGAACAGAGGCCCGGGCTGACGCGACAATTCCTGAGTATACGCGAAGGTTGAGGA
The DNA here is from genome assembly GCA_964282835.1 of uncultured Granulicella sp. GTDB lineage: Bacteria > Acidobacteriota > Terriglobia > Terriglobales > Acidobacteriaceae > Edaphobacter. Next base: position 324,184 of record OZ196157.1, on the reverse strand, counting down.
AAAGGGGAGGCGAATCTCCGCCCTGCAAGCCTGCATCCCACAGCTTGAACTTCCTCCCGGCCTTCAGTCGCAGGCAAAATCGGGCAGGAAACTGCATTGACATTTCACACCCTTTCAGGGCTCTGTAAGGCACCTGTCCGGGTCTTCACCAGGAACGGTGCAACCCAAAATTATTGCGCCGCAAGGCTTGAAAAGAGGTTCCTCTTCCGTGCTACCATCAAACCCGTTCCGCTAGTCAGGCTGTGTTGGTTGACGAAGGTTTTTTGTAGTGTTCATGCGGGTTTGGGCTTGACAGTCTTCAGATTTACCCCTACGTGAAATGCCTCAAACGGGCGCTCGCGGGGCGGGGTCTTCGCACATGATTTTTTTTCAGGCCCACGATCCCCCACCACGGGATCAAGGGACTTGCTTTTCCTTTTTTCTCCTCCACCTTTCAGGAGAAACGGTCATCACGTTTACCATGCGGTTCGCCCGCTGGAATCGCGTTCAAGGCAGCACAAGTTTAGACAAGGAAAAGAAAACGAATGTCATTTGTTCCTACGGCGGCGGCTGTGCTGAATCAATGGGTGCGCATCCTGGGTGCGCTTGAGAAGAAGATCAATCGGCAGTCGTTCGAAACCTGGCTCAAGCCCACACGCTTCCTGCGCGTGGTGGGCAAAACCCTGTATGTGCGCATCCCGAATGCAAATTTCGAGCACATTGGCGACAAGTACGGGCAGCTGATCGACGAGGCCATCGACAAGCTCGAACTCGAGCTCGAAGGCGTCGTCTTCGAAGTGCCGGCCAAGGACCCCGCGGCCCCCAAGATGCGCGAGGACGGCGGCTTCGCTCCCGTGCCGGCGCACTCCGCCAACGCGCCCCGGGGCAACACCAACGGCGGTATGAGCGGCAATGCCCGACCCATCGTACCCGCCGGTGCGGCCGCCGGTTCGGAGCAGTCGCGCTTCGACTGGAACACCGCCGCGCAGCTCAATCCGCGCTACCAGTTCGATGGCTTCGTCGCCGGCTCCGGCAATCAGTTCGCGCTCGCAGCCGCCGTCGCCGTCGCCGAGCGCCCGTCCAAGGCCTACAATCCGCTCTTCCTCTACGGCGGCGTCGGCATGGGCAAAACCCACCTGCTGCATGCCATCGGGCACGAGATCAAGCGCCGCCAGCCACACGCGGCCATCCGCTACCTGAGCGGCGAAAAGTTTACCAACGAGATGATCGACTCGGTCCGCTTCGATAAGATGACCAGCTTCCGCGACAAGTTCCGCACCGTCGACGTCCTGCTCATCGACGACATCCAGTTTCTTGCCGGCAAGGAGCGCACCCAGGCCGAGTTCTTCCACACCTTCAACGCGCTCCACGAGGAATCGAAGCAGATCGTGCTGGCCAGCGACCGGCCCCCCAAGGAGCTCGGCGACATTGAAGACCGCCTGCGCAGCCGCTTTGAGTGGGGCCTGATCGCCGACATCCAGCCACCCGATCTCGAAACCAAAATCGCCATCCTGCAGCGCAAGGCGGAAAGCGAAAACGCCACCCTGCCATCAGACGTAGCGCACTTCATCGCGTCGAACGTCCGCACCAATGTCCGCGAACTCGAGGGCGCGCTCATCCGCGTCATCGCCTGGTGCTCGCATCATGGCGTCGAGTGCACGCTTGTGGTCGCGCAGCAATGCCTCAAGCAATTTATCGACACGCAGGTGCGCAAGATCACCATTGAGGCCATCCAGCGCACCGTCGCCGAGCATTTCGGCATGCGCGTGCCGGAGCTGAAGCAGAAGAACAATTCCCGCCAGATCGTCGTGCCCCGCCAGATCGCCATGTTCCTCGCCAAGCAGATGACCGAGGCCAGCCTGCCCGAAATCGGCCGTCAGTTCGGCGGCAAGCACCACACCACCGTCATGCATTCCATCAACAAGATCGACGAGCAGCGCAAGCAGGACAAGGACCTCAACCGTACCGTCAACAAGCTGATGGAGACCCTGAGCTAGGCTGTAGCGACATACTTCCCAAGACGCGCATGGAATGAGTAAATTGTCATCCTGAGCGGAGGAACGCACGCTTTTGGTGCGTTTTCGCAGTCGAAGGACCTGCTTTCCCTCCGGATTGCCTCGGCTCCCCAACCAAAATGCAGGTCCTTCGACTCCGTTTGGCGCAAATACCCGCCAAACTACGCTCAGGATGACAATGGAGTAAGGGGATGAAGGCGTTAGACAGGAAATTGTCGATACACCCTGGAATCCTGTGCGGCGTCATTGCTCTTGCCGCTTTGTTCGCGGCCTTCGTGCTTCCATTCTGCGGCCGCGGCACCCAGCAACCCATCTATTCGGCCACCTATCCGGTCGGCGCGGAAAATCACGCGGCCACCGTAACCCTCGCGGTGCTTTCGCTGCTCGTCCTGCTTTGGACCGCGTGGCGCGCACCCACGACACCGCGCCCGCCAGAGCAAGCGGCACCACCGCTCACCGCAGCCACCGCGCTGCTTGGCGCTTCGCTCGTCGCTCTTTGGACGCTCGCGCTCGCCTGGGCCGTCGCCCACGCCCACATCCGCTATGGAGAATCCGCCTACTTCCTCGAGCGCATGCGCGACATGGCGGCCTCTTCCGGCCGCCTCTACAGCGAGCTCGAATTCCCCTACGGACCTCTGCTTCTGCTTCCTCCGGTCTGGCTCGCCCGTGCGGGTGTGCCTCTTGTCGCCGGCTATTTCGCTTCGCTGCTTCTGCTCAATGTCGCCGGCATATTGATGACGGCATATGTCCTCAACCGCCTTTCGCTCGGCCACGCCCCGCGCCTTCTGCTCTTCTGGCTGTTCTGCCTGGAGCAGCTTCATCCTCTGGCGGGCGCCAACTACTCGCTCGGCAAATTCATGCTGCCCTTCGCGGTCCTGCTCTGGGGGGTCGCCCGAGCGTCGCTCGCCACGCGCTTTCTCGCGCTTGCCGCCGGTGAGCTGCTCGTCATCCTGGTCTCGCCGGAGCTCGGCGTCGGCCTGGCCGCGGCTGTCGCCGGCTGGGCCGCCGTTACCGCCTTTGCGACAAGGCGGGCATCCAGCCTCGTCCTCTGCCTGGCGCCTCCGCTCGCGTATGCGGCCTTCATCGCGCTCTATGGCCGGGGCTTCCTCGATCGCCTCGCCCACGCCTCCGCCGGCGCGCTCAACCTGGTCATCGAGCCGCTTCCGCATGTCTTCGTGCTGCTCGCCGCGCTCATCTTTCTGGCGCCGCTCGCCGTAGGCAGACGGCTCAGGATGCACCCGCAGGGCCCTCTGCTCTGCGGGGTCTACCTGCTTTCGCTCGGCCTGCTGCCCGGCGCCCTGGGCCGCAGCGACCCGCTGCACGTCTTCTTCAACGGCTTCGGTGTCCTGCTGCTTTCCTTCGTCGGGCTGGAGCGGCTGGGCCAGCGCAAGGCCTGGCTTTGGACCGCCGCCGTCGCCCTGCTCTGCCTGCAGGTCCAGGCGACCAATTTCGCCATCTACCAGGGTCCCCTGAAGGATCTCGCCGACGCCCTTCACCACCCTCCGCCCACGGCAGATTTCGACAACACCCAGCTCGCGCAGACGACGGGCGGAGAACCTGTCGCGACCCCGGCCCTGATGCAGCTGCCGCTCGCCGATGAGATCGCCCTGCGCCGCGCAGGCCTCTTTGTAGCGGACAAGAACCCGGGTCTCGCGGAGATATGGACCGCGGACGAAGAGCAGGCCAAGGTGGTCCGTCTGCGCCAGTTTGAGTGGGCTCTGGTCCCGGCCGCCGGCTATCTCGAGGCCGAGGGCTCGCCCAACACCTCGAAGATCAAGCGCCTGCTACGCTTCGGCTACCGCTACCCGCAACGCCACCAGCCGTACGTCGTCGGCCGTCTCCTCGAGGCCGAGCTGCAGCAGAACTGGACAGTCGCCGCCCACTACGGCGACGTGCTGCTGTACAAGCGCACACGCTAGCCGGCAGTTTCTCAGGAGGCCGCAACCGGTGCCAGCGTGTACTGATCGCGAAACGCAAACCCGCCCCCACCCGCAGCCGGCTTCGACTCCTTCAGCCAGGTAAATGAGCCCGGTGCCAGCGTCAGGGTCATGCGGATATCGGCAGGCTGATCGTTCTCCTTGCCTCGACCGGTGAAGACCAGGGTGCCGAAGCCTGTGCGCGCAAACTGCTCCACGCCCTCGACCGCATAGGCCTGGTTCTGTGCGTTTGAAGTCCCGGTCAGCAGCGCGGTGTTCGAGGTAAAGGCAAGAATCTCCCGCTCGTGCGCCATCTTGCGAGTCCCGGGATGCAGCTTGTCCGGTCCGTCGTCGTAGGTGAATTCAAGGTTGATGGCCCGTCCATCGGGGCTTGGCCGCATGGTCAGGCTGGTCGGCAGCTTGGTATGCGGTGCGTCCGGCGAGGCCGCGCTGAAGTCGCGATACTCGAGCGTGCCCACCCAACTGCCCGTAAAGTGAGCGTTGAACTGGGGCGGAATCTGCGGCGCCACCGGCGCGTTGGTAGGCGGAATATCCACCCGCGTATCCGGCTGCAGGGCATGCGGCGGCGCGACAGGCTCCTGCGCGCTCAGCGAAAAGGCACAGCCAAGCAGCACGGCAACAGCAAATTTCGACGCAAACATCATGGAGAGAATCCTTTCAAATCGCCAGCTTTCAGATGCACTCCTCACACCCGGGTTTTCGGGCGAAGGACGCCTTATCCTCCGGCTGCCCCAACCGGTGCGGAAATATGGGGAGCCTCGTCGAGCTTTGTTTGCTTCATCTTGGCCCACGTATCCACTACAGAGCCGGGCTCTTCTCCGCAGCGCTTACCGCCGGCTGTGGGGAAGTGGGAACACCGGACGCCGATTGGAACGTTTGCACCGCGCTTTCCGTCCCTTGCGGTTGCAGTCGCTTCGATTTCGAAATCAGGACACAGCCCTAAGATGCTGAGGACGCACCACATGAACCGGCAATCCACATTTCAACCCACAACGGTGATGACTTCGTTTGTATGTCTCTCTTCCATTCTGTTTCTTAGAAGCCCTCGCACACCCTGCATCCCAGCCCAGGCATACGTTTGCAGCATGGCGTGTTTCCCACAGCAATTCGTTGCGCACGGAAGCGCTCCGCGACCCTAAAATCAAGGAACAAGGGTCTGGGAGCCGCAGTGCGGTGCAGTCGATTCCAGGCAGGAGACGAACCGTGGCCATGCTGACTGACGAGAACGAGATCAACACCTCCCCCGCCGTTACCCCGACCGGCAATCTCGAGATCACCGTGTCGCGTGCGGAGCTGTTGCGGGAACTCACCGCCGCCCAGTCGGTCGTCGAACGCAAGACCACCATCCCGATCCTCTCGAACTTCCTTTTTGAAGCCACGGCCGAAGCAGAAGGCGGCGGACGCCTCACCATCACGGCCACCGATCTCGACCAGAGCCTGCGCACCAGCTGCGCCGCCAAGGTGAAGAAGCCCGGTGCCTGCACCATTCCGGCGCGCAAGCTCTACGACTACATCCGCCTGCTGCCCGAGGGCGACATCTCGATCAAGCTCATGGACAACCACTGGGTGCAAATCCGCGCCGGCCGCTCGAACACTAAGATGGTCGGCATGGCGCGCGCCAACTTCCCCCAGGTGGCCGAATTTCCCAGCACTGGCGGCACGAAGATCTCCGTACCCAGCCTCAAGAACATGGTGTCCAAAACCATTTTCGCCATCTCGAACGAAGAAAGCCGCTACACCCTCAACGGCGCTTTGCTTGTGCTCAAGGCGGAGTCGATGGCCATGGTCGCAACCGACGGGCATCGCCTGGCGCACGTCGAAAAGCTGGGTGAAACCCTTGAAGGCATCTCGGGCGAAAAGAAGACGCTGATCCCGCGCAAGGCGCTCAGCGAACTTGCCTCGCTCTTAGGAAGCTCCGATGCCGAGACCATGGAGTTTGCCGACGACGACTCCACGCTCTTCTTCAAGGTGGGCGGACGCGTACTCACCAGCCGCAAACTCACCGGGCAGTTTCCCAACTACGAGGCCGTGCTGCCGCGCGACAACAACAAGTTCGTCATCGTCCGCTCGGAAGACCTGATGGGCTGCATCCAGCGCGTGGCGCAGTTCGCCGACGAGCGCTCGGGCGCCATCAAAATCCGCCTCGAGCAGAATGAACTCAAGCTCTCGTCTTCCTCCACCGACGCCGGTGAATCTGAAGACACCATCGAAACCCCCTACAACTACGACCCCCTCGTCGTAGGCTTCAACTCCCAATACCTCATCGACTTCCTCAAGGCGATCGGCAACACGGGCGAGGTACGGCTCGAATTCAAGGACGCCCAATCGGCCGGCCAGATGCGCCCCGAAGACGGCAACGAGGACGTCAAGTACCGCTACATCCTCATGCCCATGCGCATCTGACCGAACGCCCGTGTCGCTGGTATCCGGCACATGGCCCCTTGTTGTCATTCCCGCAGGGAATCTGCGGTTGTTTTTGCCTTCGTCCGTTCCTCCAAACCAGCCGATCCATTCGATCCCGGCAGACCCGCAAACCACTCCGCATACGGGGAGTTCTTCGCCAGGTGTCGGTTCCAGTCGGGTGCGCCGTCCGTCCACCAGACCTCCCCACGCTCGCCCAGCGCGTGTTTCGCCACATCCACCTCCTGCCGCGCCCGCTCTCGAGCATCGGCATCGTTGGCCCGCATCGCCATCTGCTTGGCCCGGCGGGCCTGCATCAGCGTATGGACCAGCCGTTCCCGCTCCTCCAGCCGGAGGCTGGGATTGGTCGTCCGCCATAATCGGCTGCGAACGACAAAGTAGCGGCCATCGGGCGTAGTCGGTGGGGCCATACCGTATCGGATGCATCTGGCTTATGCTTGAAAAGTGGAGGAGAGGTGAAGATACGTCGCGGCAGGTTCGGACCGCCCTTGCTGTTGAAAATGCTGCTCACTTGTGCTGCCGCACACGGACAGGCCATCCCCTCGTCGATCGCGGGCACCTGGCATATCGTCAAAGTGCTGCCCACCACGAACCCCGCCTGCTGGGACGCCGACCGCGCCAGAACGCTCCTCGGCACCACGCTCAAGTACACGCCGGGCAAGCTTACCTGGCATGGCGGAGACATCCCCATCTCCGAAGCCCTCACCCGCACCCTGAGCCTGCGCAAGTTTCAGGATGAGTACAAGATCGACCTCGCCAGCCTTGGCATTCGCGCCGCCTCCGTCCAGGAAATCGACCTGCAGCACGAAGATGCCGACGTAACCGGTGCCACCACCGAGGTGCCGGGCGATACCGTGCTCCTCGCCGGCCCGGGGCGCATCGTGGTCAGCGCCTGCGGGGTATATTATTCCGCGGTCCGCCTGGATCGGGAAGCGCAAGGGAGCCGGTGACCCGGCACCGAACCCGCTTGCCCACACGCTGGTGGTGCCGCGCGAGCTTGCTCGGCCTTCTCTGCCTGCCCGGCTGCGAACACGGCTTCTTCACGGCTACAGGCTTCCTGGCAAGCGATGGAGGCGCGCTTGGCACATGGCGCTCGGCCCCGCTCGCCTGCAGCCGCGACCCCTTCGACGGCGCGCCCATCGGCACCTCTACCAGCGTCGCGACACTGCTTTGGGAAGACCCCAGCGTGCACGATCCCTGGCGCGATGAGGATCGTCCGCACGCCCCCGACGCCCCCATGCGGCTCGAACTTACACGCGATGCCGGTGCTTACCGCGCCGTGCTCACGACCGTAAAGACCCTGGGCACCCCCATCACGCAGGACGAGTGCACCCGCTTCTCGCTCGAGAGCTGGGAGCAGCCGCCAGCCAGCGCAAAGGCCAGGCCGTCGCTGGCCGGCCATCTCCTCATGGATTGCCGGGTTCACGGAAGCCACGTCACAGCCGACCTCGCCTTCCGCCACTGCGAGTTTTGATGCCGCCGGCTTTGCTGTTGTTGTCGTTGCCGTTTGTTGTCATTCCCGCAAGGAATCTGCGGTTGCTCTTGCATGGTTTCCCCTACGCCTGAGCCGACCCCTGGCCCGCGGCAAGCTCTGGCGGCATGCCGCCCTGGGCCTGGCGGCTCAGTCCCTCCAGCCACAGCTGGTGCTGGGTGTGCATGCGGTCCGGCGCGAGCCGCTTGCCCAGCCGGGCCAGCCAGCCGTGCTGAACCTCCTCGGTGAGCACATGGGTGCCGCCGCCGGCCAGCGGAGTCAGCAGCCAGCCATGCCAGGCGTCCACCCCGATGCCGTGCGCGTCCCACGCCAGCCGGCTGGGCGGCTCAAACTCCAGCACCTTCGACGTCATGCGCAGGCCGAAGGTCTTCCAGCGAAAGCGCGAGCGGTCGCGCAGGTTCGGCGCGGCGTGCGAGAGGAAGTGGATGTCCGACGAGTTGGCGTACCAGTCGGGCCAAAGCTCCGCCCGCAGCAGCCACGCCCAGATCACCTCGGCCGGAGCTGGAATCACAAGCTCGTTATGGGCGAACACGGGCGCGCTAGCCGGCAGGTAGGCCGCCGGCCAGCGGATGCCCGCTTCGTCTTGCGGCGAGCCGGCAGCGGAAGAAGAACCGGGCTTGTTCACCACGGCTTGCGGGCTTGCGGAGCTTGCGGCGAGCGGGTTCGTCATGCGTGATGGACGCGGCAACCCAGGGAACGGACGCAAAAAGATCGTCATTTCGTCCGGAGCCAGCTTCTGTCTTTGCTCATTCTTCACAGCTTGATCGTCACAGCCTTCACCTCGGTGTAGTTGTTCAACACCTCCGCGCCCATCTCGCGCCCCCAGCCTGATTGCTTGTACCCACCGAATGGCAGCGCGGCGTCGAACACGTTGTGGCAGTTCACCCACACCGTGCCGGCGCGGATGCGGCGCGCCATCTTGTGCGCTGCGGAAAGATCCTTCGTCCACACACTGGCCGCCAGGCCGAACACCGTATCGTTGGCCTGCGCAGCCAGCTTGTCCAGATCCGAATCCTTAGAAAACGACTGCGCCACCACCACCGGCCCGAAGATCTCCTCATCCACCACCTTCATGCCCGGCCGCACTTGGTGGATCACCGTGGGCTGCACAAAATACCCTTTGTCCGCATGCCGCCCGCCGCCGAACGGCACTTTCGCCCCTTGGTCGCGCCCGCTCTGGATGTAGCCCGTCACCTTGTCGAACTGCTCCTGCGAAACCAGCGGCCCCATTTCGGTAGCGGGGTCCAGCCCGTGGCCGATCTTCATGTTCGTGCCGATCCGGCCCATGCCTTCGATCACCTGGTCGAACACGCTCTCATGCGCAAACAGTCGCGAGCCCGCGCAGCAGGCCTGACCCTGGTTGAAGAAGATTGCGGACGCCGCCCCGGCTATGGCCTCGTCCATATCGGCGTCGGGAAAGATGATCGCCGGGCTCTTGCCGCCAAGCTCAAGCGTCACCTTCTTCAGGTTGCCGGTCGCCGCCCGGGCGATCAGCTTGCCCACTTCGGTCGAGCCGGTAAACGCGACCTTGTCCACCAGATGATGCGCGGCCAGCGGCGCCCCGCAGGGCTCGCCAAAGCCGGTCAGGATGTTCACCACGCCCGGCGGAAAGCCGGCTTCCATAAACAGTTGAGCCAGCCGAAGCCCGGTCAGCGGCGTCTGTTCGGCCAGCTTCATCATCACCGTGCATCCGGTGGCGAGCGCCGGGCCCAGCTTCCACGCGGCCATCAGCAGCGGAAAGTTCCAGGGGATAATCTGCGCCACCACCCCAACGGGCTCGCGCACCGTGTACGAGAAGAACTCGTTGCCCGCCGAAAGCGGAATCGTCGAGCCCATCGTCTTGGTCGCCCAGCCCGCCATGTAGCGAAACAGATCGACCGCCAGCGGCACATCCGCCACCCGCGCCACGGACACAGGCTTGCCGTTATCGAGTGCCTCCAGCTCCGCGAACTCGTCCGTATGCTGCTCCAGCAGGTCTGCCAGCCGCCACAGCAACTGCCCGCGTGCGCTCGGCACCATGCTCGCCCACGGCCCATAGTCGAAGGCCCGTCGCGCCGCATGCACGGCCAGATTCACATCTTCGAGCTCCGCCTCCGGCACCTCGCAGATCACCTCGCCTGTCGCCGGGTTGAACACCGGAAACGTCTTGCCCGAAGCGGCCGCGACAAACTTGCCGTCGATCAGCATAAGCTGCTTCGCCCGCGCAAATTTCGCGGCATCGGCCCCCAGCCGCACGTCAAGGCTGTAACCTGACCCGGGCTGTGTTTCGGTAAACGGGGTAGCAAAGGTAGCCATCGCAATATCCTCTCGTTCGGAGCGCGTTCCGGGCTCCAAACCATGCCGCGAAACAATAGCACCGCCCACTCGATCCTGTCCAAGCGCACCTTGTTGTCATGCCCCAGGGATCTGCGGTTGCCTTTGCTCTTGCCGTTGCACTTTGTTGTCATTCCCGAAGGGAATCTGCTTCTGCCCTTGCCGTTGCCTGTTCTCCCCCCGCTAACCAGCGTCACAATCGCACCCATCCAGCTCAGCCCACGTCCAGGGGTTCCGTACCGCCACCACCAGCAGCGCCACCAGCGCCAGCGCCTTCACCTGCGAGCCCAGCTGCAGCCCCCGCACCATCAGCTCGGAGGTCGGCGCAAACACCACCGCCAGGTAAACCAACGCAGCGACCAAACCTGCGCGTCCCTGCCCTCGCCCCAGCACAAACAGTACAAGCAGCAGCCACGGCCCATACAGGTGCAGCAGCGTGTAATCGAACGACACCGGCGGCAGCAGCACCGAAGCCACGCTCAGCACCACAATCTGGTTCAGCAACGGCAGCCGCCGCACCGTCAGGATATACAGCAACACCCCGCCCACAGCCGCCACCCCCAGGTAAAGGCTAAGTACGCCGGGCGCCAGCGAGGCTTGTCCCGGATGCGCCAGCCGCACTCCGGCCTTCACCAGCCCAGGCAGCGAATGGTCGAAAGCCGTCGTCGTCTTCAGCGCATACTCCTGCTCGAAGAACGCAGCCCCGCCCGCCAGGCCGGCCCGCGCCTTCGCCATACTTGGGCACACCATCCAGAGGCTCCCCAGGATAGTCGCAAGAGTAAACGCTACGCCCGCCGCGGCCTGACGGTACTGCCTGCGCGCCACCAGCAGCAGCAGAAATATCAGCGGAAACAGCTTCAGCGAAGCTGCACCCGCGAACAGTATCGCCGCCGCCCTGGGCTTCTGCCGGTAGAACGCCCACATCCCAAGCGCCACCAGAAGCGCCACGAAAAGCTCCAGGTTCGCCTGCTGGAACTCGAACGCCACCGGGTAAGCACACACCACCACAGGCAGCAGAATCAGCACGACCGCGCCCCACGGCCGCGTCTTGCGCAGCCCGCGCGCCACCAACGCGATGCCCGCGGCAACCAGCACACCGCCCACAGCAAGAAAGGCATCGACGTAGTCGGCAAAGGAGTAGAACGCGCGATACAGCAAAGCCACCGGAGCCGGATAGGTAAACGGATACCACGGCGGATCGAAGAACGCCGGCGTCCCGAACGCGGCGAAGCGCGGGTGGTAGATGATCAGGTCGTTGAACGAGTACGCGGGCGCAAACAGCGGCCAGTCGTACGGATAGCCGAGATGCAGCACCTGCGCGCAGACGAGCTCCATCGCCACGCACAGCCCCGTAAGCGCAAGCAGAGCGCCTAGAAACCAGCGAAGCGAGGTAGGAATCCGCAAGCTCAGCACTCCGCCCTCAGCGCTCCAGGCCCTTTGTTGTTCCCGAAGGGAATCTGCTTTTGCCCTCTACGGCTTCGCCCCATCCCCCACCAGCGCGCCCGTCGGCGTACGATATTCGATCGGCCCCAGGTTCGCCGCCTTCAACCCTGCCTCGATCTTCGCCCGGTCGCCTACGGCCAGCAGCACCAGGTTATCCGGATGCACATCCTCCTTCGCGGCCCGGGCCACATCCGCCGGGCTCACCGACCGGTACTTGTCCGGCAGGGTCGCATAGTAGTCGTTGGGGCGGTCGTAAATGTAAATCCGGGAGCTCGCCGCTACCGTTGCCGCCGTGGTCTCGAACTGCGCCGGGATCGACTGCACCCGCGCGTCCTGGGCCTGTTTCAGCTCGGCCGCAGTGGGTGGATTCTCCGGAAAGCGCTGCAGCTCATAGAACAGTTGCGTCGCCGCCGCCCCGGTGATGTCGGTGCGCACCAGCCCGCCTGCCTCGAAATCGCCACCCTTCCGATACAGGTCGTAACCCGAATCCGCCCCATACGTATATCCATGCACCTCCCGCAGATTCATGTTGATGCGGCTGGCAAACGCGCCGCCCAGCGTGTAGTTCATAATCTGCAACGCCTGCAGGTCGGGCGTCGTCATCGAGAGCCCCAGGCCGAAGGCAAACAGCGCGGTCTGCGGCGCTCCCGGCTTGTCGATGATCACAACCTTGCGCGTAGGCGGCGCGGGTGGCGGCGGGATCGTCGCGCCCGGCGCCACGTTGGCCGTCCAGCCGCCAAAGTATTTCTCGGCCAGCTTCCGCGCCTCTGCCTCGCTCACATCGCCGGCAAACGAAAGCACGGAATCGGCCGGCCCAAAGTGCGCCGCGTAGAAGCCGGCCACATCGTCGCGCGAAATCGTCTGCACCGTGGCCACCGTACCCGCGCCCGGCTCACCATAGGGCGTAGCGCCGAACACCAGCATCGGCCCTACTAGCTGCGCGATGGTGGAAGGTGAATCCGCCTGCTGGGCAATTGCCACCAGCCTCTGCTGGCGCAGCCGATCGAAATCCTGTGGGTGAAACGCCGGATGCTCCACCACGTCGGCCAGCAGGTCCATCGCCGCGTCCGCGTTGTTCGCCGTCACCGAAAGCGTAGCCGAAGCCGAATCCATCGACGACGCCACCGCAATCCGTATGCCCAGCCGTTCCTGGTCGTCAGCCAGCTTCGTCACATCACGCGTCGTCGTCGCTTCCGCCATCGTGGTTGCCGTCAGCGAAGCCAGCCCGGCCTTGGCCGCCGGATTGTTCTCCCCGCCCGCACGCGCCGTCAGTGAAACTGAAAGCACCGGCAGGTTGCGGTCTTCCACGTAAAACACCTTCAGCCCGTTCTTCAACGCAAACGTCTTCGGCACCGGCAGGTGGAACGTCAACGCCGGGCCGGGCTGCGGCACGCTCTTGCGAAAGGCCTGCGAATCCTCAAACGCCTGCGTGTACGGATTGGTAATCTTTACCTCGGCATCGGTCGTGTCCGGGCTGCGCGGCACATCGTTCAGCACCTTCACGCCTTCCACCGTCGCAACCACCACCGAAGCATTCTTCACAAGGTATTTCGCCGCCGCGGCCTGGGCGCTCGCGGGTGTTACGGCTTCAATCGCGGCCAGGTCCTTGGGCAGATATCCCGGGTCGCCCGTGTACTGGTTGTACTCGTCCAGCGTATCCGCCACGCCGCCGAAGCCGCCCAGCCGCTGCAGCCCTACGATCTTGCGCGTCAACTCCGTAGCCTTGGCTGCTTCAATCTCTTCCGCCGTCGGGCCGTCCGCCTGCAGCTTGCCAAGGACAGCCCAGAACGTCGCTTCCAGGTCCTCGAGCTTCACCCCCGGTTTAGCCGTAATGCTGCACTGCGCAATGCCCACCAGCTTCAACGCGTCGTTGCTGCACGTCACGCGCTGCGCCACCTGGTGGTCGATCACCATGGCCTTGTCCAACCGGCTTACCTTGCTGCCGGCAAGCGCAAACAGGGCCGCCCTTACATCATCCGCGCCTGGCGTGTACACCGCTGGGGTCAGAAACGCAATGTCCAGCTGCGGCAGCTTCACCGCATCGGTCACGGTCGCGCGGCGCTGGGCTGTAATGGGCGGGGTTGCTACGTTCACCGGCGCCACGTCCGGGCCCTTCGGAATCGGCCCGAAATACTTGGTCAGCATAGCCTTCAATTGCGCCGGATTGAAGTCCCCGGCAATCGCGATCGACGCGTTGTTGGGCGTGTAGAACTGCTGGTGAAAGTCGCGAATATCCGCAATCCGCGCGGCTTCGATATCCGCATGCGACCCGATTACATCGGCATAGTACGGGTGCGAGGCAGGGAACAGCAGCTGGTACATCTTCTCCTCGGCCAGGTCGTACGGACGCCCCTCGCCCTGCCGCCGCTCGTTGCGCACCACGTCGCGCTGGTTGGCCAGCAGCTTGCGGTCCAGGCCTTCCATCAAAAAGCCCATGCGGTCGCTTTCGAGCCACAGCCCAAGCTCCAGCTGGTTGGCCGGCAGGGTCTCAAAGTAGTTCGTGCGATCGAAGTCCGTGGTCCCGTTCACATCGGTCGCGCCGGCCGCGTCCACGTACTTGATGTGGGCCTTTTCGCCCACATGCTCCGAGCCTTCAAACATCATGTGCTCGAACAGGTGCGCAAAGCCTGTCCGCCCGGCGCGCTCATTCAGCGGCCCCACGTGGTACCAAAGGTCCACTGCCACCAGGGGCAGCCTGTGGTCTTCGTGCGTAATCACCTTCAGGCCGTTGGGCAGGGTATAGGTCTCGTACTTCAGCTCCGGAAGCTTCAGCCTGGCCTGTCCCAAAGCGGGCGAAGAAGCGGGAACAACGGCAAAAACGGCCAGGGCAGCGGCGGCAACAGAGAGGCAAAAGCGCATGCGTCAGGATCCTTGGGGGTGCGGCTCGGAATATAAGGGGTATAGTACGCGAGATCGCCCTTCCCATTGCGGGAATGCTTCTTGCGATCATCGGACGCTGCCGCGTTTTTGCCTTGCATCCAACCGCGCTTACGCCTATAAGGGGAAAGTTCCCAAAAACCAAGGAGTTCCCCCATGCGTCGCTTGCTCGCCGTACTGCTCTGCCTGTTTGTGCCCCTTACCGCCTTTGCCGCGGAAAACGACAAAGATAACAGCTACAAAGTGGTCTACGATGGCGGCTCCCTGCAGGGCCTCAAGGCCGGCACCGACGTGCGGCTCTTCATCGACCCCGGCCAGATTCGCCTGGTCAAGGACAAGACCGACCTTGTCGTCGTGCCTGCCGCCTCGGTTACCGAAATCTCCTACGGACAGGATGTCCATCGCCGCATCGGCGCCGCCATCGGGCTCGCCGTCATTTCGCTCGGCATCGGCGCCCTCATGGCCTTCACCAAGTCCAAAAAGCACTTCGTCGGCATCACCTACGCCAACGGCGATCTCAAGGGCGGATGGGCCATGCAGTGCGACAAAAACGAATACCGCGGTATCCTCTCCGCCCTCGAAGGAATCACCGGCAAAAAGGCCGTCGACTCCGATGCTATGACAGTGAAGAACTAGGATGTAGCAACTAATGAGATGGTCCGCCGCTTGATTCTTCTTTTCATCTGGAGGATCGTAGGGGCAGCTTTTTACAGGAGGATCATCGCTATGCAGATACAGTCCATTGGCATCGACCTGGGGAAGACTACCTTTCACCTTGTGGCACTTGGCGCAGCCGGCAAGCTGCTGGTGAAGAAGAAGTTCACGCAGAAGCAGCTGCTGGCGTACACGGCCAACCTTCAGACTTCGCTGATTGGTTTGGAGGCTTGCGCCGGGGCTCACTTTCTTGGCCGAGCCTTGCGCCAGCAAGGGCATGACGTTCGATTGATCCCGGCGCAGTTCGTCAAGCCCTTTGTGAAGTCGAACAAGAACGATTTCGTGGATGCCGAGGCCATTGCCGAGGCTGTCGACCGCAAGAACATGCGCTTCGTTCCGATCAAGACTGACGACCAGCTGGACCTGCAGGCGATTCACCGGGTGCGGGACAGGCTGGTCGCACGAAGGACGTCGGTAATCAACCAGATTAGGGCTTTTTTGCTGGAGCGTGGCTTGGTCTTCGAGAAGAAGCCGGCCAAGCTGAAGGCTGCGATGGCGGATATCCTCGAGAACGCGGAAGCCGATCTGACAACGCTGATGCGCAACCTGATCGATACGCTTTGGGGTGAGTGGAAGACGGTCGAGCAGCAGGTCGAGCAGCTCAACGACGAACTGGAGCGCATCTCCGCAGCCGACGCCGGCTGCACACGCATTCGCAAGATCCCTGGCATTGGTCCCGTCATCGCAACGGCCATTGTTGCGGCGATCGGCAACGGTGCAGCCTTCCGCAAGGGCCGGGAGTTTGCCGCCTGGCTGGGGCATCGTGCCGCGGCAGTATTCAACAGGAGGCAAGGCGAAGCTGTTCGGCATCAGCAAGCGAGGCAACGTCTACTTGCGAAAAGTCCTCATCCACGGCGCACGAGCAGCCGTGCTGCGGATCAAGCGCGAAGGCGTCTCCATCGGGGCATGGCTCGATCGACTGGATGCCAGGGCTCATAAGAACGTCGTCGTAGTCGCGATGGCCAATAAGCTGGCCCGTATCGCGTGGGCGGTGCTGTCGAGCGGCAACGAGTACAGGCCAACAGCCATGCCAGCCTGAGCAAGTGCGGAAAAGACGCCTTCGGCTTGGAAACGCTCCGCGTTCCCGCTTTCCCTCACTACGACCACGAGTTTATAAAGTTTCCCCACCGAGGTCTGCATAGGAGCAGCAAGGACGAAAGAACAGTCACAACGGCGTGTCCGCAGCCTGGTACCGCTAATGGTCTTCACCGACCGTGCGACTTATAAGGACCGACACGCGCGCATCTCATCCTGGCCAGGAGAATCGATCTCCCCCTAAAGGCCGAATACATTTGCGCAGACTTGTCTTCTCGCCCAAACTAACCCTTGCAGTCGTGCGGCGGACCATACATATTGGTAGCTTGTGTATCCACCTTCACCTATTGTCATCCTGAGCGTAGTTTGGCGAGTTTCTTCCGCCAAACGGAGTCGAAGGACCTGCATTTCGCTGGGAGCCGTAGTAATCCGGATAGAAACGGAGGTCCTTCGACCGGCGAAACGCACCGAAAAGCGCGCGTTCCTCCGCTCAGAATGACAATTTGCGTGTGCTGAGGAATATTCAATTCCCAGCCGGCTTGTTGTCATTCCCAAAGGGAACTGCGGTTGTCTGTTCTGAAACGATAACGACAACCGCAACCGCAGATCCCTTCGGGATGACAACAAGGCTCAGGTCCCGGGTGCCCCAGGTCTCGCTTCTGAGACCTGGGCTTCGCGCCGGCACGAAACCCGGACCGAGCCACTAATCCCCCGGCGGCGGCAGGTTCGCCAGCGTAGCCGAAAGCCCCAGGATCGCCACCATCACCCACGCCTCCACCCGCAGCACCCGCACCGAGCGCTGCCGATCGCCCGCACCCGTTCGCCCCAGCCAGAGCCGGTTCAACCCGCCCAGCCCCACGGCCAGCCCCACGCAGCCGAGCTTGGCCACAAGGGTGAGCCCCCAGCCCGTCCGCACCAGCGCATGCCAGTCGCCCTCGAGCCCCGTGTACCCCCGGTACATCCCCGACACCACCACCAGTCCCAGAGCCCACGTACTGCTGCGCGAAAGCGCCGCCAGCAGCCGTCCGTAGCTCTCGCCCGCCACCATCCGCGGAAGCACCAGCAGCCCCGCCACCAACACCCCGCCGCTCCACGTTGCCATCGCCGCCAGATGGACGAACTGCATCGCCTGCGCCAGCGAGAACACGTTCTCGGTCGCCGCATGCCCCGTACCGGCGCGGAACAGCAGGCAAGCCGCCAGCAGCATCCACTCCGTCCATCGCGGCCCTCGCGCCAGGGCCACCAGCAGCAGCGCCAAAGCCGCCGCAAGCGAAAGCCCAAGCACTCCACCCGCATGCGTCCGCAGGATATCCGGCAACTCCCGCAGCAACTCGCGAAGCTCCGTCTTGCCGGTAAACGCGGCCGTCAGCGCAAGCAGCTGCAGCCCCCCACCCGCCGCCAGCGACCCCGCAAACAGGCTCACCTGCGGCAGACGCAGCACCTGCCCGCGCAGCCAACACCTGGCCAGCAGTAACCCGCAAAGCATCGCCAGGCTGCCATCCACCAGCGCCGAAGCCACAATCCGGACTGCAAGCGAATCCATCCCGGCCGCACCCATCCCGGCCGCTTACTTCACCATGAAGTTATAGCTTCCGTCCAGATGGTGCCCATCGAGCGCCGAGGTCACCCAATGCACCGTATACGTCCCCGGCGCGAGCTGCGGCAGCGGCAGCCTCAGGTGCGCGTGGTCGGCCGCGTCCGCTACTGTAGGCTGCGTCTGGATCACCTTGCCATCCGCCCCCAGCAGCTGCAGCGAGCTGAACTTCGGGTCCACCGCCTCGGTAAATTCGATCGAAACTTCCTTCGGCGCCTCTACCGTCGCGTTCGCCGCGGGGCTCGCCACCTTGGGCCGCGCATGCGCAAACGCCGTCCCGGATAATCCAGCCAGGATACCCGCCAGAGCAGCGGAGCGAACAAACAGAAGCATCGTCATAGCTCAATCCTCAGGGAAATCGTTACGAAGCAGTAATCGTGAACTCGGCCACATACAGCTGCGTCCCACCGCGAAACTGTAGCCAAAGCTTGTAAACTCCAGGCTCATGTAACGCGAGATGCAGCATCATCGACGCCGGCGACGGCCCATTTTCAGGCATCGGCGGCGCGTCCATATTCATTTTGCCATCCATGCTCATCTGCATCATCGCGCCCGGCGCCATCGGGTGCACATGCACATAGCTCAGATCCTGCGAGTTCAAAAACACCGCATGCGCGGGCGAGCCCAGGTACGGGTGCAGGTCGGTGGCCGGCTTGCCGTCTTTCAGGATCGCCACATCCACCTGCTCCATCACGCCCGCGTGCAGCCGCACTTTGCTCAGGTCGATCTCGTACGGCCCCGCCTGCACCCCAAGCCCGGTAGGCTGCAGGTTCCTGGCCGGCGGGGTCGGCTGGCCCACGTTCAGTTCAAAGCGAAACACCTGGTGGTTCATCTGGTTGGGCAGCCCGTCGGTGTACACCTCGTAGGTACCCGCAGTCGGAAACGTCTGGGTCAGCAGCAGGTGGCCGTTCGGCCGCAGCGCCGGATGCACATGCAGAAACACCTTGAAGTCGTCGCGCACGATGACCATGTGCATCTGCTTGGTCATCTCCACCTGGTAGCTGCGCACAGCGGCCGGGTTGCCGGGCAGATTCATCCACAGGTCCAGCCTGTCGGTCAGCGGTTTGCCCGGCTCGGGCGTCACCTTCAGGTGCGCTTCGGTCATCGGCTTCTGACCCTGCAAGGCAAACTGCCCCTGCAGAATCTGAGTGGGCGGCGCGGGCGTTCCAGCCGCGTCCAGCCCGTGCGGAAGCGCGCACAGGCAGGCGGCGAACGTCGCACAAAGTGTTTTCAAAAGCCGCAATCCATCCTCCTGCCTTGCATAAGCAAGACGGCTTTGCCCCAGCCCAAAAAGCCTCGCCCGTTCCACGAGGCCGCCCGCAACTCGGTCCCGTCAGCATACGGGCTGCGCACAACCTCGCAGCCCCACATACGACAAATGTATAGCCCGCATAGACGAGAGCCGCAGAGCCTTGCCTCGCCCATTCCTCATGCTACGCTTGGGCCATCAACAGCAAAGTTTTCCTCCGCGGCTTCCAGGCGGACACGTTTCGGCGTCTCGCACGTCCTCTCGTCCTCCTGCTGCCGCGACCCCAAAAGCACGCCTGCACAGGGCTGTCCAAGGGCCGGTCACCTCGATTTCAGAAAGGATCTGCATGCGTTTTCGCTCCGTCCCCTCACTCAAGGTTCTGGCCCCGCTGGCCCTGGCCCTTCCCACCCTGGCTGTGCTGACCATCTCCGGCTGTAAGTCGACCAAGCCCGCCGCGACCACCACCAGCACCACCAAAAGCGACCTCCACGTCCGCCCCAACGGTGCCGGCGCCGCGCCCCACATTACCGGTGCCCCGCCGGAGCTCCAGAAGACCTTCGACTACATTGACGCACACATCGACGAGCATGTAGAAAACCTGCAGAAATGGATCCAGCAGCCCAGCATTTCGAACTCCGGCGAAGGCATCCCGGAGTCCGCCGAAATGGTCAAGGGCTTCTTTGACAAAATGGGCTGCCAGACCACGCGCGTCTACGACGTCGGCATCACCGAGTACGGCTCGCCCGGCAACCCCGTCGTCTACGCCAAGTGCGACGAGGGCGCGCCCAAGACCGTCGCCATCTGGTGGCAGTACGACACCATGCCCGTCACCCAGCCCGACGCTTGGGTCTCGCCCCCGTTTGAAGCCAAGGTGATCCCCGGCCAGCAGGCCGGCCTGCCCGATATTCCGCGCGTGCTCATCGGCCGCGGCGCCACCAACTCCAAGGGCCCGGAGATGTCGCAGCTCAACGCCCTCATGGCCTACAAGGCCGTCAACGGCAAGCTTCCGGTCAACGTCATCTTCATCGCAGAAGGCGACGAAGAACGCATGGATATCGGCCTGCGCAAGTTCATCAAGGATCACTCCGACCTGCTCGCCGAAGCCGACGCCCTCTATGCCGGCGGCCCGTCCGAAGGCTGCGTCTATGTCGAGCTGCAGACCAGCGGCAAGGCCTGGGGCCGCGGCCCCACGGACTCTGACGTGCACGGCGTCATGAAGCGCACGGCCGATTCGCCCGCCTGGCGCCACATCCAGATGCTCGCCTCGCTCACCTCGAAAGACGGCAACACGCCGCTCATCAAGGGCTGGGACGACGGCCGCGAATACCCCACGCCCGAGCAGATCAAGCAGCTCCAGGACCGCGCCGCCAAGGTCGATCTCGCCAAGATGGCCCAGAACCAGGGCGTCGCCCGCTACCAGGCCGATAATGCCGTCGACGTCCTCAAGGCCGGCCGCTATGGCGACAGCTTCAACCTCGACGGCATCTGGGGCGGCAACATGTACGCCGGCGGTGCCGGAGCCATCCTGCCCAACAAGATCACCTCCAAGCACGGCTTCCGCTACGTGCCCAAAATGGACGGCATGCACATCGTAGAATCGCTGCGCAAACAGCTCGACGCCAACGGCTACCCCGACGTCAAGATGACCCTCGTCGGCGACGTGCCCTGGTCGCGCGGCTCCTCGCCCAACACCGATATTTCGAACGCGCACCGCAAGGCTGGTGAAATGCTCGGCCTCAACTCGGGTTCCGACAACCCCTTCTACGCCGCCTCGGCCGACCACTACGACATCCACGGCGTCCTCAAGCCGCTCGGCGTCAACCAGTCCGAAGCCACGGGCGGCTACTGGCCCAGCTACCTGTTCGCCGATGGCGAAGTCGGCCAGAAGGTCGGCACCGTCTCGCTGCCCATGGGCATGGGCGCGCGCGGCGGCCAGGGCGGACGCGCCCACGCGGCCAACGAGTACTACGCCATCGAAGGCTCGCGCTGGGATAACAGCATGGCCGGCGCGGAAAAACTCGTAGCCGCCGCCATCTGGGAGTACTCGCAGATCACAACCGTCGCCCCGCGCCCGAAGACCCACGTTCAATAGTGATAACGCCCGGCCTGCGTCCTTCAGCGCAGCCCGGGCGTCCCTGTCTCATCTGTCGCAACGCTTGTTGTCGTCGGCCTTGTAAGCTTCACCCTTTGTTGTCATTCCCGAAGGGAATCTGCGGTTGCTTTTGTTCTCGCTCTTGCCTCTTTGTTGTCATTCCCGAAGGGAATCTGCTTGTCTTCTCTTGGGCAAGATGTGCTGATGCGGAAAAGTGCAAAGGCAACCGCAGATCCCTTCGGGATGACAACAAGGTGCATCCCGACTCTATGCTGTACCGCCACCCACACCCTAGGAGGCATCGACGATGGACATGGTCATCTCGGTTCGCGATCTCACCAAAACCTACCAGCTGGGCGAGCACTCCGTAAACGCCCTCCGCTCCATCACCCTCAACGTCGGCCGCGGCGAGTTCGTCTCCGTCATCGGCCCGTCGGGCTCCGGCAAGTCCACGCTCATGCACATCCTGGGCTGCCTCGACCAGCCCACCAGCGGCCAGTACTTCCTCGATGGCAAAGACGTCTCGCACCTTTCGGACGACGAGATCTCGCTCGTCCGCAACGAGCGCATCGGCTTCGTCTTCCAGGGCTTCAACCTGCTCACCCGCACCTCCGCCCTCGAGAATGTAGAGCTTCCTCTGCTCTACGGCAAGTCCGACGTCTCCGCCGCCGAGCGCCGCAAGCGTGCCATGGCCGCGCTCGCCGCCGTCGGGCTCGAAGGCCGTGCCGCCCACCACACCAACCAGCTTTCCGGCGGCCAGCAGCAGCGCGTCGCCATCGCGCGCGCCCTGCTCAACAACCCCTCCATCCTGCTCGCCGACGAGCCCACCGGCAATCTCGACACCAAGACCAGTCTCGAAGTGATGGAAATCTTCCAGAAGCTACAGCGCGAGCGCGGCATCACCATCGTCCTCATCACCCACGAGCATGATGTCGCCGAGTACGGCACCCGCATCGTCCAGTTCCGCGACGGCCAGATCGTCTCCGACCAGCCCAATCAGCAGAAGCGCCACACCCCCGCCGACTTCGAGCAACCCATAGCCTTCGCAGAAAGCGCCTGATTGGCTGTAAGCCGCTGGCCCCTTTGTTGTCATTCCCGCAGGGAATCTGGGGTTGTCGTTGTCTTCAGCCGTCTCTCCACCCGCACGCACCCTCTAGGAGTCCACCCATGGCCGGCCTCAACAAAACCTGGACTATCGCCACCAACGCCCTGCGCCGCAACAAGATGCAATCCGCCCTCACCATGCTCGGCATGGCTATCGGCGTGGCCACCGTGCTCGCCATGATCTCGCTCGGCACCGGCGCCCAGACCGCCATCACCGACCAGGTCCGCGCCGCCGGCATGAACATGCTCATCGTCACCGCCGGCAACTTCCAGGCTCAGCGCGAAGCCCCGCCCGCCGACGCCATCGAAATGGGTGCCAGCCATGGTTACACATACAAAGAGAGCAAGCCCCATTTCGTAACAGTACTGTTCCATCCCGAAGACGACCCCTTCGCCGTCCACGATCACCCCACTGCCCGCCAGCGCCTGGGCGATTCCGAGGCCGGCCTAGGCTCCGCCGCCACCCTCACCATCGCCGACGCCAACGAAATCCGCAAGATGAAGGGCGTTCAATACGTCTCCGAGGGCATCCACGAAAACGTGCATGCGGTCAACGCCGCCGGCGTCCGCTGGTTCACCCGCGTGCACGGCGACGACACCGTCACCCCCGAAATCCGCCGCGCCTGGATCTTCCCGCACGGCCGCTTCTTCTCCGCGTCTGAAGAAAAGAACAACGAGCAGGTCGTCGTGCTCGGCGCCATCACGGCCAAACAGCTCTTCGGCGACAAGAACCCCGTAGGCGAAACCATCAGCCTGTGGAAGCAGAACTTCAAGGTCGTCGGGGTCGTCTCGAGCTCGTCCTGGCTGAGCACCCCGCAGGAAGGCGACGACCAGTTCGACGCCGTCTACGTCCCCGTCACCACCATGCAGAAGCTGCTCAATCTCTCCAAGCTCAACGACATCACGGTCACCACCGTCTCAACCGGCGACGTCACCCGCGTCGAAAAAGCCCTCACCACGCTGCTCCGCCAACGCCACGGCATCAACGCCGCCAGGCCCGACGATTTCACCGTCACCAACCAGGCCAGCAAGGCCATCACCTCCGGCTCCATGCGGCCGGAGGTCGCGCACGCCGTCACCGGCAATGTCGCCGGGCTTGAGAAAGTCACGCTCGATCAGCTCGGCAAATCGCTCGAGCGCTCGAGCCGCACCATGACCGCGCTGCTCGTCTCGATTGCCATGGTCTCGCTCATCGTCGGCGGCATCGGCATCATGAACATCATGCTGCTTTCGGTCACCGAGCGCACCCGCGAAATCGGCATCCGCCGCGCGGTCGGCGCCCGCGAGGCCGAAGTCATGGCCCAGTTCCTCATGGAGTCCATCGTGCTCAGCGTCCTCGGCGGCATCATCGGGGTCATCCTCGGCATCGTCGCCGCCGTCATCATCTCGCGCCAGGCCCACTGGACGACCTCGGTCCCGTTCGTCGCCATCGCGCTCTCCTTCGGCATCTCGACCGCGGTCGGCATCTTTTTCGGCTACTACCCGGCCCGCGAAGCCTCACGCGTCCCACCCCTTACCGCATTGCGCTACGAGTAATCCGTCTTTTTGTTGTCCTTCCCTTTGTTGTCATTCCCGAAGGGAATCTGCTTCTGTTCTTGTCTTTCGCCCGAGCCACCGCACCACCAAGGGGTACCCCCATGATCAAGAAAAGCCTCCGCATCGCCATCGCCGCGCTCAAGAAGAACAAGCTCCGCACCGCGCTCGCGCTGCTCGGCATGACCATCGGGGTCGCCGCCGTGCTCACCATGTTCGCCCTCGGCACCGGCGCCCAGCAAAATGTTTCGAGCGAGGTCAAGTCCGCCGGCACCACCCTGCTCTTCGTCCGCGCCGGCAACTTCACCAAGGGCGGCGAAGAATCGAAGATCGCCACCGGCATGGGTTCCGCCTCCACGCTCACGCCGGCCGACGCGGACGCCATCGCCAAAATCGACGGCGTCGCCCACGTCTCTTCCGTCGTGCGCGCCCGCTCCTGGGTCGAGCATGGAAGCGGCGGAACCCAAGACAGGGAGTTCACCCAAATTCTCGGCGTCGACGCCGCCTACCCCAAAATGTTCGACTGGAGCTTTGAAAAGGGCAAGTTCTTCAAGCAGGGTGCGGTTGACGATGCCGACAACGTAGCCGTCATCGGCTCCACCCTCCGCGATCAGCTTTTCCCGGGCGAAAACCCCGTCGGCGAGCAGATCACTATCCACGGCACTCCATTCACCATCAAGGGCTGGTTCACCTCGTCGGACGAAGACCAGGCCGCGATGGCCGTCGTCCCCTACACGGCGCTTGAGAAAGTCACCGGCAGCCAGGCCCTCTCGATGATTACGGTCTCGGCCGAGCAGGCCGGCCAGGCCTCGCAGGTCGCCAGAGACATCGTTCCCCTGCTGCGCCAGCGCCACAACCTCGATAAAGCCAAGCCGCAACCCAGCGCCTCCTTCGGGCTCGGAGGCCTGCAGGGCGCAAGCACCGGCGGCGCAACGCCCGACGACTTTACGGTCAAGACGCAAGCCTCCGAAGCCCTCACCAAAGGGCTGAACACCTCCGTCGCGGCCTTCATCCTGGCCAACATGCCGCAGATGGACCAGGTCAACCTGCAGGAAATGTCCGGTACCCTGAGCCGCGCCGGCCAGACCATGACCGCGCTGCTGGCCGCCATCGCCACCATCTCGCTCATCGTCGGCGGCATCGGCATCATGAACATCATGCTCATGTCGGTCACCGAGCGCACCCGCGAAATCGGCATCCGCCGCGCGGTCGGCGCGCGCTCCCGCGACGTGCTCATGCAGTTCCTCGTCGAGGCGGTCGTGCTCGGCATGGCCGGCGGCCTGTTCGGCATCATCCTCGGCTTCATCGCCTCCTTTGCCATCACCACCGTGCTGCAATGGCCCGCCGAGGTCTCGCTCGGTGCCGTCGCCCTCTCCTTCGGAGTCGCCGCCGCCACCGGCGTCTTCTTCGGCTTCTATCCCGCGCGCCGCGCCTCCATGCTCAACCCCATCGAAGCCCTGCGCTTCGAATAACCCCCATGGCCTACCGAAAATCCCTCATCATCGCCCTGCGCGCGCTTCGTCGCAACCGCCTGCAAACCGCGCTCACCACGCTCGGCATGATGATCGGCGTCGGCACCGTCCTGGTCATGATGGCCGTAGGCAGCGGCGCTCAGCGCTCCATCACCGAGCAGGTCCGCGCCGCCGGCATGAACGTCATCGTCGTCTCAAGCGGCAACTACAAGATGCCCCAGCAGTGGACCAGCCAGGGCGAAGCCGAAGAACCTACCGCCTTCCATCCCACGCTGCAGGCCCCACGCCTGCAGGATGGCATCTACCACCCAGGCCGGATCCCGCGGCTCACCACCATCCAGACCGTGCCGTCCACCAACCCCGAGTCCAATCCCTTCCAGACCTACGCCAAGGGCCCGGAAAACCTCGGCGGCCTCGGCGCCGCAACCACGCTCTCGCTCGCCGACGCCCAAAGCATCCGCCAGCTCCCGGGCATCGAAGCGGCATCGGGCGGACTGCACGAAAACGTCACCGTCACGGCTCCTTCGGACAAGACCGAAGCCCAGACGCAGCTCCGCGGCGAAGAAGCCTCGCTGCCTGCCATCCGCCGCGCCTGGATCCTCCAGCACGGCCGCTTCTTCACCTCCACCGAAGACGCCGCCGCCGAACCCGTTGCCGTGCTCGGCTCGGTTGCCGCCCAGCGCCTCTTCGGCGCGGCCAACCCCGTCGGCCAGTCGATCGTAATCCGCGGCCAATCCTTCCAGGTCCTCGGCGTCCTCGCCTCCGGCTCCTGGCTTGTGCCCAGCACGCCCGGCGACGGCCAGTTCGACGCCGTCTACCTCCCCGTCCGCACCGCCCAGCACCTGCTCGCGCGCCCCTCGCTCGATACCATCACGCTCGCCACGCGCTCCACCGGCGACGTCACCCACGTCGCGAAGCTGCTCGCCGCCGACCTCCGCCAATGGCACCACCTCGCCCCCAACACACCCGACGACTTCACCGTCGCCAGCCAGGCCCGCGCCGCCATCGCCCACGGCGGCATGCGCACCGATATCTCCCGCGCCATGATGGGCAACGCCGGCAACCTCGACAAGATCACCCTCGCCCAGCTCAGCAAAACCCTCGACCAGGCCAGCCGCACCATGGCCGCCCTGCTGGCCGCCACCGCCGCCGTAAGCCTCATCGTCGGCGGCATCGGCATCATGAACATCATGCTGCTCTCGGTCACCGAGCGCACCCGCGAGATTGGCGTCCGCCGCGCGGTCGGCGCCCGCGCCCACGAGCTCATGCAGCAGTTCCTGCTCGAGGCTGTGCTGCTCTCGGTCGGCGGCGGCCTGCTCGGCATCGCGCTCGGCCTGGCTGCCTCAACCTTTGTCGCCCACCTTGTCCACTGGTCCACGCAGCTTTCGTGGATCGCCATCGCCCTCTCCTTCGGCATCTCCGCGGCCATCGGCATCCTTTTTGGCTTCTACCCAGCCCAACAGGCCTCCCGCGTAAGCCCCATGACGTCGCTCCGCTACGAGTAGCAACGTAGTAAAGGATGGGCACAACTCGGGTGCCCCAGGTCTCGCTTCTGAGACCTGGGTTCCACCGAAGTCACAGCAGGCAACGCAATCGCACACCTGGAGCCCCACATGCCCCTCACCCGCCCATCCCTGCTACTCCTCACCGCCCTTTGCCTTCTCACCGCCGCCTGCAAGTCCAAAGCGCCCGCCACCCCCCAGGCCGCCGCCACCCAGCACCCCGAGCTCCACATCCGCCCCCACGGCGACGAAACCATCGCCCCCGACCTCGGCAAAACTCCCGCCGACCTCAAGCAGGTCTACGACTACATCGACACCCACATCGACGATCACGTCGCCGACTTCCAGCACTGGATCCAGCAGCCCTCCATCTCGAACTCCGGCGAAGGCATCCCCGAGTCCGCCGAAATGGTCAAGGGCTTCTTCGACAAGCTCGGCTGCCAGACCACGCGCGTCTACGATGTCGGCATTACCGAATATGGCTCGCCCGGCAACCCCGTCGTCTACGCCAAGTGCGACGAGGGCGCACCCCGCACCCTCGTCCTCTACTGGATGTACGACACCATGCCCGTCACCCAGCCCGACGCCTGGGTCGCGCCGCCGTTCGAAGGCCGCATCGTCGACGGAGCCACCGCCGGCATCGATCCCGCCTACAAGAAGGTGCTCATCGGCCGCGGCGCGGTCAACTCCAAGGGCCCGCAGCTCGCCCAGCTCGAAGCCCTCATGAGCATGCGCGCCACCATGGGCAAGCTGCCCGTCAACATCATCGTCGTGGCCGAAGGCGACGAAGAGCGCATGGATATCGGCCTGCGCAAATTCGTCAAGGATCACCCCGACCTCTTTCAGGGTGCCGACGCCATGCTGCGCTTCAGCGGCCAGAACGCCGGCGGCACCGCCAGCATGTCCGGCGGCAGCGAGGGCTGCGTCTACGTCGAGCTCACCACCAGCGGCAAATCCTGGGGCAAGGGCCCCAACGTTTCGGACATCCACGGCTCCTGGAAACGCTCCGTCGATTCGCCCGCCTGGCGCCACATCGTCATGCTCAGCACGCTCGTCTCACCCGATGGCAACACGCCCAAAATCGCCGGCTTCTTCGACAACATGCAGCCCCTCAGCAAGACCGAAGACGCCTCGCTCCACCAGGCCGCCGAAAAGCTCGACCTCAAGAAAGCCGCCGACGGCCTCGGCGTCGGACGCTACATTTCAGACGACCCCTACACCATGCTCAAGCAGTCCCGTTACGGCACCAGCTTCAATCTCGACGGCATCTGGGGCGGCAACATGTACGCCGGCGGTGCCGGAGCCATTCTGCCCAACAAGATCACTTCGAAGCACAATTTCCGCTACATCCCGAACATGAACGGCCTCGACATCGTTAAGAAACTGCGCGCCCAGCTGGATAAGAACGGCTACCCCGACGTGCAGATGAAGCTCATCGGCGACGTCCCCTGGGCCAAAATGTCCTACGACAACGACATCGCCGCCGCGGTCGCCGCCACGTTCGATAACTTCGGTATCAAGTACCAGACGCCCACGGCCGAAGAAACCATCCTCGGCGGCTACTGGCCGGCATACCTGTTTTCAAACGCCGAAGTCGGCCAGCGCGTCGCCCCGGTCAAAATGCCCATCGCCGCCGGCGAACTCGGCCTCGGCGGCCGCGCCCACGCCGCCAACGAGTACTTCGTCATCGAGGGCGCAGGCAAAACCTACGGGCTCGCCGGTGCCGAAAAATCCGTCGCCTCCATCGTCTACAACTTCGCCCACGGCATCAAGCCGTCAGGCGCGGGAGCCGGCACCATGCCCGCCCCCACCAAATAATGCGGGTGCCCCATGATCACCGCAGCCTCACCGCGGTTATCGTGGGGTTACTCACTCTGCTCATGCCCTTCGTCCCCCATCCCGCCCTCCACCCCGTCTTCGAAGTCCTTGGCTACACCGGCGGCTACGCCCTCTACAAGCACACCCGCAGCCGAGCCGGCGACTTCCTCAGCGAGGACTATCGCTGGCTCCTGCTCGCCGCCACTGCCCTCGGCGCGCTCGCCGGCGCCCGCCTGCTCGGCATTCTCGAGCAGGCCCCGCGCCTCGGCTTCCACTTCGTCCGGCTCTTCCAGCCCGGCGGCGGCAAGACCATCGTGGGCGGCCTGCTCGGCGGCTGGCTGGCGGTCGAACTCGCCAAGCTCTCCCTGCACATCCACTCCCGCACCGGCGATCTCTACGCCATCCCGCTCGCACTCGGCATCGCCATCGGCCGCATCGGCTGCTTCTTCGCCGGCCTCGCCGACGACACCTACGGCACTCCCAGCAAGCTGCCCTGGGCCGTCAACTTCGGCGACAGCATCCCCCGCCATCCCACCCAGCTCTACGAAGTGGCCTTCCTCCTCGCGCTCGCCGCCGCCCTCTACGTCCGCAGTCGCCGCCCGCACCCTCAGGGCCAGCTCTTCCGCCTCTTCATGGCCGCGTATCTCACCTGGCGCTTCTTCATCGACTTCCTCAAGCCCCAGCCCCTCGCCGCCGGCCTCAACCCCATCCAGTGGGCCTCGCTCGCAGGCCTGCTCGCCGTCGCTGTCGGAGCCGTGGCCAACAAGCCGTCAGCTGACAGCTCGCAAGCTGTAAGCTGACCAATAAAAGCAGTGGAACCCGGAGCCTCAATGGCCAGCAACTTCTCCCTCACCGCCAAATTCGCCGTCATCTCCGCAGTCCTTCTCCTGCTCTCGCTCGGCCTTTGCGGTCTACAAGCCACCGGACTCATGTCCGGCAAGGCGATCGACCTTTTGCTGCCCGCCGGCCTCGTCTGTCTTATTCTGGGCGTCCTCGGTATCGTCCTCACTATCATCATGGCGATCGTACAAGCGATCAAGGCCTCCAAAAGGCCCGGCGAGCCCCGCATCTCTCCGCCGCCGCCTCTACCCGAAGACAAGCCCGAACACCCGGGTGCTCCATGATCTCAGGGCTGATGGCCCGTCTCATACCAGCCTGGGGCGCAAGCCCCAGGTAAGCTGCAAGAGACGACCCAGAGCCCTGAAGGGGCCGACTCATGGGGACACCCACACCACCGGAACCAGCGCCAGCTAGGATCATTTTCAGGTCTCTCCCATGAGCGCAAGCGTCCGCCATCGCGCGAACTACCCACAAAGTAAAATCAGCGCCAAGGCCCACTAATGAGCGCAAACGTCCGCCATCGCGCGAACTACCCACAAAGTAAAATCAGCGCCAAGGCCCACCCATGAGCGCAAGCGTCCGCCATCGCGCGAACTACCCACAAAGTAAAATCAGCGCCAAGGCCCACCCATGAGCGCAAGCGTCCGCCCTTATCTCTACTACGACACCGCCGTCTCCATCTGCTCCACCTGCTTCCGCCGCGTCGACGCCAAAATCGTCTTCGAGGCCACCAACGTCTTCATGCTCAAGCGCTGCCCCGAGCACGGCTTTGAGCGCGTCCTGATCGCCGATGACGTGGACTATTACAAACGCACCCGCGAAGTCTTCATCAAGCCGCCCGAAATGCCCGCCCGCTACAACACCCCCGTCAAGTACGGCTGCCCCTACGATTGCGGCCTCTGCCCCGACCACGAGCAGCACTCGTGCCTCTCGCTGCTCGAAATCACCGACACCTGCAACCTGCAGTGCCCCATCTGCTACGCCGAATCCGGCCCGCACAGAGTGGATGCCCACCGCCCGCTCGAGCAAATCACCCGCATGCTCGACTGCATCGTCCAGAACGAGCTCACCCCCGACATCGTGCAGATTTCCGGCGGCGAACCCACCATCCATCCCCAGTTCTTCGAGATTCTCGACGCCTGCAAAGCCCGTCCCATCCAGCACCTCATGGTCAACACCAACGGCCTCCGCATAGCGCAGGATGAAGACTTCACCGCCCGGCTCGCCCAGTACCTGCCCCGCTTCGAGCTCTACCTGCAATTCGATTCGCTCAACCGCGAACCACTCATGCAGCTCCGCGGCGCCGACCTGCGCCGCACCCGCGAGCAGGCCCTCGAACGCCTCAACCGCCACAACATCTCCACCACCCTCGTCGTCACCGTCTCGCAGGGCCACAACGACGAAGAGCTCGGCGCCCTCATCGACTTCGCCCTCCAGCAACCCTGCGTCCGCGGCATCACCTTCCAGCCCATCCAGCAGGCCGGCCGCACCCTCGGCTACGAAAAATCAAAGCACCGCCTGACCCTCACCGAAGTCCGCCGTCGCATCCTCGCGCAGACCGCCGCCCTCCGCCCCGGCATTCTCGCTCCCGAAGACCTCATCCCCGTGCCCTGCCATCCCGACTCGCTCGCCATGGCCTACATGCTCAAGCTGTCCATGCAGGATGGCAGCACCCGCATCCAGCCCCTCACCAGCCTCATCCCGCCCGAAGTCCTCATCGAAGGCGGCCGCAACACCATCATCTACGAGCAGGACCCCGCCATCCGCGACCACATCTTCAAGCTCTTCAGCACCAACCACTCGCCCGCCGCCCAGGCCAGCAGCCTCCGCGAGCTGCTCTGCTGCATGCCCAAGGTGCTCGCCCCTCAGAACCTCACCTACCAGAACCTTTTCCGCATCCTTATCGTCCAGTTCATCGACGCCCAGAGCTTCGACCTGCGCTCCATCAAGAAAACCTGCGTCCATATCGCCCACCCCGACGGCCTGCGCATGATCCCCTTCGACACCTACAACATGTTCTACCGCGACCATCTCGAGCAAACCCGCCTCGCCCCCCTGCGCGCCCGCACCCTCGCTGTCCTTTAGATCAAGCAGAGCAGCGGGTGCCCCAGGTCTCGCTTTTGAGACCTGGGTGTTTGCAGGGGATACACCTCCAACGTCTATTCAATGCCCACGCCCCTTTCGCTTTCCATTCCGCGGCGCAGCGGAGGAATCCGCAGTTCCCCTCCAACAATCCCTGGAGCTAATTTGCTGATGGTGTGGTGTGGCTTTGGCCTTTTTGTTGTCATCCCGAAGGGATCTGCGGTTGTTCTTGCAGTTGCCTGTTCCTCTACACCAACTGCGAATCCTCGCTAAAGTATCTGCGATACTAACCCTGCCTTTCACAAAGCTGGCGCGCCCAGGGCACCCCACGAGCAAACAAGATTCGCCCTGAAAAGCGAATGCCTCGGGGTGACAGCCCCGAGGCAATTCTTTGTGAAAGGTGGTGATGTCCGATGCGACCCTTACGGGTTCGTTACGGTCGGTTTTCGTTGCAGATTCCGGGAGAGGTAACTCTCTTGCTGCTAACGAAGGCTATCGCGGTGCCGCTGAACTTCTGGCTGCATCTGTAATCACACGGCTCTGGGTGGTACCAGCCATCCAGGGCCGTAACCCCAACAAGGGAACCAACCCCTCATCGGCAACTTCTACCAGTATCTGATGCCGAACCACTCTCTTGTCAACAATTTCATTCGACCTCCACCCAAGAAGTTTCCCCCTCCTAACGACTTCGCACCACCAACTCCACATCCACGCCTTCCTGCTTCTGCAACACGCCGATCACCCCAAACAGATTCTCCGCCCGCGGATTCCCACTCGGTCCAAACATCCGCTGCAGGCTCGGCGAGGAAATGCTCGACAGTCTCGCCAGCTCCGTGAAGCCGATCGTCGCATTGATATAGTTGCGCAAAATCGCCCGGCCCGTCCCAAAATCCCCTTCATGGATAAGCTGAAGTCCTTCGCGCAGCAGGCTCCGCCGAAACTCCGGCTCCCTCTGCGCCCGTTCACGGACGGTCTCCCTGAAATCTCGCGTCAACGCCATCTCATCCCTTGCCTTTCCGTCCAGACGCCGTTGCCAGGTTCAACTTCGTACGCCGCTTGTATTCGCTCCACGCCGACTTCGCCTCGGCAACATCGTCACTTTGTCGTTTCTTGGTTCCGCCGCACAGCAGAAGGACCAACTCGTTGCCAACTCGCCCGAAGTAAATTCGATACCCTGGTCCAAAGTCGATCTTGTACTCTAAGACGCCGGCACCAACGCTCTTCGTCGCTGCCTCATGGCCCTGTGCCAAACGTTCCAGCGCAACCGTAACCCTCGTAGCCGCTGCCACATCCAGATCGTCGAACCACTCTCGAAAGCGGCTTCGTCCGCGCCCATCAAGGTAGTCTCGAACTGAAATCATCAATCAGCATCATAACTCAAAGGTTATCAATAGCAGGAGCACACCCATCAAACTCGCCACCTGGAACGTCAACTCCCTCCGCGCTCGCCTGCCACTCGTCGAAGACTTCCTCGCCGCCCAGCAACCCGACGTGCTCCTCCTCCAGGAGCTCAAAGGCCTCGAGTTTCCCGCCGACCACTTTCAAGCGCTCGGCTTCCACTCTGCCGCCGTCACCCAGAAAACCTACAACGGCGTCGCCATCCTCTCCCGCCAGCCGCTCGAAACCGTTGCCACCACGCTCCCCGGCGACACCGAAGACTCGCACGCCCGCTACCTCGAAGTGCTCGTCGCCGGCCTGCGCATCGTCGACATCTACCTGCCCAACGGCAACCCAGTCGGAACCCCGAAGTTCGACTACAAGCTCGCCTGGATGGAGCGCCTGCTCGGCAAGCTCGCCCAGTGGCGCACCGACCCCATCCCCACCCTCATCGGCGGCGATTTCAACGTCATCCCCGAAGATCTTGACTGTGACAAGCCCGCCAACTGGACCCGCGACGCCCTCTTCCAGCCCGAAACCCGCGAGCGCTACCGCCGCTTCCTGGCGCTCGGCTTCACCGACGCCTTCCGCCACCTGCACCCCGAAGCCGCCGGCCAGTACACCTACTGGGACTATTTCCGCGACGCCTTCACCCGCAACCGCGGCATCCGCATCGACCACTTCCTGCTCTCGGAATCCCTCGTCTCCCGCCTGCAGTCAGCCGAAATCGACCGCACCCCCCGCGCCCAGGAAAAACCCTCCGACCACACGCCGCTCCTCATCACCCTTGCCGACTAGAGATCGGTAGTGCGCCGAATCTGGGTGCTTGAGCAGCTGAAGCTCCCCGACCAACCAACGCCGCATTATTGCTTTTTCTTGTCATCCCGTAGGGATCTGCTGTTTTCCAGGAGCGGCACTACACCTGCAGGAAAATTGCGCTACGGCCTCACCCCAAGCTGCCCCGGCAGAATCGGCGTAGCCACCGGAACTGCCGTCCCAATAAACTCCACCAGCGGCGTCCCCGTCAGCGCGGTGCCAATGTCGCACGTCACCCAGATGTTCCCCGACCCATCCACCGCCAGGCCCTTCGACGGGCACCCCGTCTGGAACCCACCCGCAAACCCGGTAGCAGCCGCCGGCGTCAGCGCGACCCCCGCATTCGTAAACCCCGAAATCGAGTTCCCCGCATAGTTCGGCACCCACGCCGACGAAGCCCCATCCATCACCACCGGCACCAGCGCCTGCGACGAAGCATTGAACGCCAGCCCGCCGCCCGCATAGAAATAATCCTGGGTGGTACCACCGCTTACAACTCTGACCTGGAGAGAGTCTTGGTTATTCTCCGTGATCCAGGCGCTTCCCGAGCTATCCACAGCAACCGAACTTGCACCGGAAAGTTCAGAAGGAGATTCGTTTGAGGGCGTAAACCAGAAGATGGAGTCTGAGGAAGACACTCCGAAGAGAACGCCGTCTCCGCGGATGGCTGTTCCCGTCCAGTGTTCGCGGTCGCCGCTAGGAGTCGTAGCCAGCAGGGAACTCTGATAAACCCCAGAGTTGTTGTACTTGTAAATAGCCTGCCCGCTGGAGTTATCCGCCGTAAAGATATTCCCCGAAGCATCCGACACGATCGACTGCGTAATGCTGCTCGAGTTGTGCCCCGGGTAAGCGGTAGTGGCCCCGGTCGCCAGATTGACCTTCACTAGCTCTCCGTCTTCAGGATTGTTGCCTGGTGCGCTGCCGCCGTTCGCAGTCCATCCGTACCCGGCTGGATCGATGGCCACCGATTGAGGCTCTTGAATAATAAACGTGTTGTACATAAGCCGATGCGAGAAAACCGTCGCGCCAAGATCATTGAGAACAGTGAGGCTGCCACCGACTTGAGGAGGTGATGCACCAGCAAGGGCGAAACCCAGGCCCTCCCCTGCGATGACCACGGAGCCAGCCGCGTTGATGCTGGGAAGATTCGGATTGACTGTGTCACCGGCGCCGTCGACGATCGTCGGATAGGTCAGCGCCAGCGTCAGATCCGTGGGCTGCGTCGCAGGCGTGGGCTGGTACGGGGCCGTTCCTGTCGCCAGCCCGTACAGCGTCGCCACATTCGCCGCCGGGTTATGCGCGATGTTCAGCAGCGCCGTCACCGTGTCGGTCGGCGTCACCGTCCCGCTCTTCGCATTCGCAAACAGCGTCGAGCAGCCCGTCCCCGTGCCATCCGAGTTGACGCAGCCCGCAAGGACATCCGCCAGCAGATTGATCTTCTGCACCGGAATAGTCGCGCCCGCCGCCGTCCTGGCAAGCGCGGTTCCGCTCGTCACGTTCACCAGGTTTATGGCCGTTGCGCCCGCATTTTCGAACCCCGTGATTGCCAGCGGCGTCCCGGAAGACGACGCGGCCAGCGGCGAGGTCATAAAGCCCGCCAGCCCATAGACCCCCGCCACCGTCGAAACTTCGGAAATCCCCACCCGCAGCGCCGGCGACAGCGTCGTGCTGCAATCGCTGGCGATCACTGCCAGCTCCGCCAGCGCCGGGTTCGTCTTGCCCGCACCCAGGCCCGGGTTTCCTCCAGTGGCCAGCAGGTATACCGGCCCGCCCGATTCACACAGGTAATCCCCCGTAATCGTGAAGTCGCCATTCGCATCCGTCATCACGTAATCCGGATTTCCCGAAGCTCCCGCCGTCACTCCTGTAGGCAGCGCCGCGCCGGACCCATAGCCGTACTTCGCTCCAATCAGGTCGTAGCTCGCGCTCCCCACCGCACCGGCCGAACCCTGCAGGATCGACACATGCGCCCCCGTTACGGGCTGCTGGCCGCCATGCACCGAACCCGTAATCGCCAGGTGCTGCACCGCAGGCACCGACGTCGCTGTCGTCTGCAACGCACATCCACTCAACAGCAAGCAAATACCAGCCAGAACAACGGACGAGCGAAGCAGAATCATAGGAGTCCTCGAAACCAGAATTGTGGGAGACAAGAAAAGTATAGGCCCGCGTGGCCCGCCCAACCGTTTTTAGACCCGAGCAAACTGTGCTCACCGCAGCCTCTGTGGAAATCTTGTCAAGCCCCCAACCCACCTAAGCCCTGCATTCTAAAAGCAATAGAGTTGGCATGTTCACCCCCGCCAATCCCATACAATTAAGACAGATCGCGAATGCAATCATCTCCACGCAAGGTCGAAAAGCCGAACGCCGCGTCTCTTCCATCCGCATGCAACTTCGTCGTGCGAAGGGCACGGCTTCAGCCGCTGAGGCACGCACTCACAACAAATCCGGCTTCAGCCGCTGAGGGCCGCTTTCTTCTCGCCGGCCCACGCTAGTGCAAGCCGCTCCACTTCACGCGTCGCAGACACCTGACATACACACGTAACCTCAATCGTTCGAAGATTTTGCACAACAAGGGGGAGGGGGGCACCACTCGCTATGGCCAATACTGACGAGAATCTCGGCACGCTTCCAACCGAAGCCCGCAACCCGCGTTCCGCCCACATCGACGAGCTCCCCACCCTGGCCATGCTCGAGCTCATCAACGACGAAGACGCCACCATCGCCGCTGCCGTCCGCGCCGCGCTGCCCCAGGTCGCCCAGGCCGTCGACGCCATCGCCGAGCGTTTCGCCCGCGGAGGCCGCCTCTTCTATGT
Organism: uncultured Granulicella sp.; assembly: GCA_964282835.1. Taxonomy (GTDB): domain Bacteria; phylum Acidobacteriota; class Terriglobia; order Terriglobales; family Acidobacteriaceae; genus Edaphobacter. The sequence goes on along the minus strand of OZ196157.1, from coordinate 287,663 downwards.
CGGCGCCGGTACCAGCGGCCGTCTCGGCGTACTCGACGCCAGCGAGTGCCCGCCGACGTTTTCCGTTCCGCCAACCCTCTTCGTCGGGCTTATCGCCGGCGGCGACCCGGCCCTGCGCAAGTCGTCCGAAGCCAGCGAAGACTCGCCCGAGCAGGGAGCGCAGGACCTCGCCGCCTACGTCCTCACGCCCGACGACTCCGTCCTCGGCATCGCCGCCAGCGGCCGCACCCCCTACGTCCTGGGCGCGCTCGCCCACGCCACCCAGGCCGGAGCCCTCACCATCGCGCTCACCTGCGCGGGCGGCGCAGGAACTCCATCACGCATGGCCGCTGCCGCGCAGATCGCCGTGGAGCTTGCTACCGGCCCCGAAATCCTAACCGGCTCAACCCGCCTCAAGGCCGGCACCGCCACCAAGCTCGTGCTCAACAGCATCTCTACCGCCGTCATGATCCGCGCCGGAGCCGTCTTCGGCAACCTCATGGTCAACGTCCAACCCACCAACGCCAAGCTGGTCGATCGCGCCCGCCGTATCATCGCCGCCGCCACTGGCTGCGATCAAGCCAATGCCGAGCGCCTCCTGAAAGAAGCGGGCTCGGTCAAAGTAGCCATCCTGATGCAGCAGCGCAGCCTGCCCTACGCCACCGCCAAAAGCCGCCTCAAACGCCTGAACGAGAACCTCCGCCAAGCCCTTGACCCCACCCTCTAGCCGGCAGCCTCTTTGTTGTCATTCCCGAAGAGAATCTGCTTCTATTCGTCATCTCCCGCAACGCCAAAAAGAAAGCGGAGACCGCATACATAGCGACCTCCGCGCTCTCTGCCTGGCGACCATTGCGTACGCCATTGCCTTTAGATTTGTGCCAATTTGGGCACCGTATTATGGTCCCCACCCAGAAAGTTGATCAGGTCCGCATTCAGCTTCACCGGCGCTGTCATGAACAACCCATGCGGCTCGCCGTCGTACTCGATATAGGTGCAGTTCGGCAGCAACTTCGCCGCGGCCCGTCCCGCCGCCTCGATCGGCACGGTCTTGTCACCAGTCCCATGAATCACCAGAAAACGGGTGGAAAGCGTCTTCATCTCTTCGCGAAAGTCAGTCTTGGCGAACGCTTCCAGGTCGCCCAGCGTAGCCTGCAGCGAGGCCTGCACCGCCATCGAAAACGTCCAGTCCAGCACGCCCTGCGATACCGTATGGTGCACCGCGGAACGCCCATAGAAGCCCTGGCCAAACGTCTGCAGAAAGTCGAACCGGTCTTTCAACAAGGCCTGCCGGAACCCATCGAAGGTCTCTTCCGGCGTACCGTCCGGATTGTTCGCCGTCTTCAACATATAAGGAGCTATCGACGCAATCAGCACTGCCTTCGCCACCCGCGCCGAGCCATACCGGCTCAGGTACCGCACCACCTCGCCTCCGCCCATCGAGAAGCCCACAATCGCCGCGCCCTGCAGATTCAGCTGCGTCATCAGCTCGTTCAGGTCGCTCGCGAGCGTGTTGTAGTCGTGGCCTTTCAGTCCCTTGGTCGACTTGCCAAACCCGCGCCGGTCATACACGATCACGCGATAGCCATTCTCTAGGAGAGCCTGCGTCTGGTGCTCCCACATATCGGAATTTACCGGCCAGCCGTGAATCAGCACCACCGGCATGCCGGTGCCCCAGTCATGGTAGTGAATGTCGGTCTTATCGCTCGTCGTGATGTAAGGCATAGCAAGTCCCCCAGAAGTCTGCGCGAACTACGCGCACTCTTTCTGACGCCCCTCTTCCGCCAAGCGTTGCCGCTTACCCGAACAACCCACCACGCCCCGGCATCGCAATCCCCAGGTGCTCATACGCCAGCTTGGTCGCCATGCGTCCGCGCGGCGTCCGGTCCAGAAAGCCGATCTGCATCAGGAACGGCTCGTACACATCTTCGAGCGTTTCCTGCTCTTCGCTCAGCGCCGCTGCCAGGGTGTTCAGCCCCACCGGGCCACCGTCGTACTTCTCGATGATCGTCCGCAAAATCCTGCGGTCGAGCTCGTCGAAGCCGTGTGCATCCACCTCCAGCATCAGGAGCGCTGCGTTGGCCGTCGCACGATCGATCCTGCCCGTTCCGCGCACCTCGGCGTAGTCCCGTACTCGGCGCAGCAGGCGGTTGGCAATGCGCGGCGTACCCCGCGAACGCATGGCGATTTCGGCCGCGCCGTCGCGGTCGATCGGCACCCCAAGCACATCGGCCGAGCGCTCCACCACAAACCGCAGCTCATCGTCGGTGTAGAACTCGAGCCGCAGCAGGATGCCGAACCGCGCCCGCATAGGGCTCGCCAGCAGCCCCGGCCGGGTGGTCGCGGCGATAAAGGTAAAGGGCTTGATGTCGAGCTCAAACGTCCGCGCCGCCGGCCCCTGCCCGATTATGATGTCCAGCCGGTAGTCCTCGAGCGCCGTATACAGCTTCTCCTGCAGCACCGGCTGCAGGCGATGCACTTCGTCGAGGAACAGCACCTGCTTGTCCTTGATGTTCGAAAGGATGGCCGTCAGGTCGCCCTGAATCTGGAGCGCCGGCCCGCTCGTCTGCTGAAACCCGACGCCGAGCTCGTTGGCGATGATGGACGCAAGCGTGGTCTTGCCCAGCCCCGGCGGCCCAAACAGCAGCACATGGTCGAGCGCCTCGCCACGCAGTTTGGCGGCTTCGAGCGCGATCGAAAGCTGTTCCTTGGCCTTCGTCTGCCCGATAAACTCGTTCAACCGCGTCGGCCGCAGCTTCAGTTCGAATGCGTCCTCATCATCCACTGGCCCACCCGAAACCATGCGCTCTCCGCCCCCAATCCCTGCCTTCACCGATATAACTCCTTGAGCGACGCTTGCAGTTCGGCAACCACTTGAGGAACACGTTTCGTTGCGACCGCCGAGCCGAACACAGCCAGCCGCTTCACATGGTGCGTTCGGCACAACTCCGCAATCGCCTCCAGCTTGTCCCTGATGAAGCTCTGCACCATGGCTCCTAATCTATCTCAGCCTGTAGCAGGAGCCGCACCCGGCTCAACAGGTCCGGCAGATCATGCTGGATGATGTCCCATACGATCTTCGAAGAGACGCTGTCATAGCGATGGGCAAGATAGTTCCTGAAGTCGATGATCTCCTGAATGCTCCCAAGTTGATCGACCTGCTCTTTGTGATGAATCCTGCATTGCGTAAGAGCCTCGCCGATGATCTCGAACCTACGTTCCGCCGCAGCGTTTAGCGCGTCTGCCTCAGCAAACGTCTCTTCAGTCAGGCCAGCCACAAACGCCTGAATGGAGCTTCCCGCCCACAGAATATCGTGTAGATAGGCTGAAAAATCACGCCGCATACAGCGTTTCCACATCTTCATCGACGTTGCGCAGGACGACGGGATTTCGCAGCGTTCCCGCTATCACCACATCAACGCGGCGGTCGAGCAGAGTTGTCATGGAGCGTTGCAAAGAAAAAAAGTTCTTTGCATAACGAACCTCCTCGGGAACGCCAAACTCCACCAGCAGATCCACGTCGCTCCGCTCCGGATCGAAATCATCCCGCGCCGCCGAACCGAAAACGGCCAGACGCTTCACGTGGTGCGTCCGGCACAGCTCTGCAATCGCCTCCAGCTTGTCCGTGATGAAGCTCTGCACCATGCCCTCCTAATCTAACGCACACCACCAGTGCTCAACGAGCTTCTGCCTGCAGCTTCTTCAGCAGCGTGTTCACCTGGCCTACAAAGGCAGGTAAAAATTCACGGGTGATCTGCCAAACTGTCGCATCGTCGATCCGGTTGTATCCGTGAGCAAGGTGATTGCGAAACGCGATGAGCTTGGGAATGCTCGTGATGGCATCAAGCGATCCTGGGAAGTGGCGTTGACTTTGCCTGCAAGCCTCTCCAATGATCTCAAAGCTTCGCTCCACCCCTCTGCGCAGCATGCGATTTTGGCGGTACTCCAGCTCGTTCAAAGGCTGAGTCGCGGCTAGAATGTCGTTGCCTGCTTCGAGCATGTCCTCGAGCAGCACGACCAGATCACGCCGCATACAAACCCTGTTCCTCTTCCGCAATCAGCTGCCGCAGACGCGCATTGCGCACAGCGCCTTCCATCACCAGGTCGACCGTTCGCCCAAGCACCGCCTGCAAGCCGCCCTCCAGCTCCAGATAGTTCTCAAAGGAGCGCTCTGCTGCCTGGCCGCCGAACTCCACCAGCAGATCTACATCGCTCCGCTCCGGATCGAAGTCATCCCGCGCCGCCGAGCCGAAAACGGCCAGACGTTTCACGTGGTGCGTCCGGCACAACTCCGCAATCGCCTCCAGCTTGTCCGTGATGAAGCTCTGCACCATGCCCTCTAATTTACCGCAACTGGTCTTCAGCCTTGGTGCCAGGCGTCGAGTTCGGTCAGTACACGCGCCCGCAACTCGGGCAGCGCGTGGCGCACAAAGCCCCAGGCCTCCACGGGTTCTGCCGTGCCTTTGCCGAGGCCGAAGCATAAAGCCAGCAGGTCCGGGCCGTCCACGCGCGCCGCGCACTCGGGCGCAGCCTTCGCCAGCCGCTCGAGCGCCCCGCCCATCACGCCCAGCATGCTGGCCACTACAGCGCGCAGCACCTCGCTTTCGGCGTAATCCTCAAGCGTGCGGCCTTCGGTAAACTGCGCCAGCTTTTCGCCCGCCGCATGCATCTCCCAAAGGTCGTCGCCGATAGAAGCCTGCGCCGCTGCCGACTTACCTTCAAAGCCCATCTTTTCAACAGGTTCCTGCTCGCTCACTGTTCCTCCAGACGCACGAAAGCCCCACCATCCGGCAGGGCTCCGCGCTTGCTTCCATGCTGAAAAATCTAGGCAGCCACGCTCTGGCTTTCGCTCACCGGTTCCGCCACCACGATCGAAACGAAGCGTCCGCGCTGTCCGCGATCCTGAAACTTGACCACGCCCGAAACCTTCGCGAACAGGGTATCGTCCTTGCCACGGCCGACATTCAGACCGGGCTTCAGTGGTGTGCCGCGTTGCCGCACCAGAATCGATCCGCCGGTAACCGTCTCGCCGCCGAACCGCTTTACACCCAGCCGCTGTGCGTTCGAGTCGCGGCCGTTTTTCGAAGATCCCAAACCTTTTTTATGTGCCATCTCTATCCCTCACCGTCCGGGCTCGCAGCCTCGGTCACAGTCGTTGCCAAAACTTAGCTGTTGAAGGTCTTGCCGCCTACCGAGATTTCGCCGATCTTGATCTCCGTAAACGACTGCCGGTGGCCCTGCATGCGCTTGTACTGCTTCTTGCGCTTGAACTTGAACACCAGGATCTTGTCCCCGCGGCCCGCGCCCACAACCGTACCGGTCACCTTGGCGCCCTCGAGCGACTGCTCGAACTCGCCCGCCGCGCCGCTGATTGCCAGCACATCGGAAAACTCGATCTTGCCGTCTTCCGACTCGAGCTTCTCCACCTTCAACACGTCGCCCGGGGCAACGCGGTACTGCTTCCCGCCTGTGCGGATCACTGCATACATGGCCAAACCCTCATACGCGGTGACGGTTCAAACCTCTGAAAGCCGTTTCCCAGCGCGTTCTTCACTGCCGAATGTGCTCAGGGCGCTGCAAGACACACTTCACCCGAACCTAATAAGTGTACCCCGTCCCAGCATGCAACGCAAAATCTGTCTCAAGCTGTCAGCCTGCAGCTTGAAAACTCAAAGCTTAGAACCGGCCGTTTGCCAGGATTGCCCCTGGCCGCGAACGCGCTGTATCTTGAGGTGGTTGCGAATCACCGCCCCGGATCGAGCAAAGGCAAGGCCATGACCTACGAACAAATCCTTTACACCGTTGCCGAAGGCATCGCCACCCTCAGCCTCAACCGGCCCGAAAAGCTGAACGCCTGGACGCTCCGCATGGGCGCAGAGTTCGACCATGCGATGCGCGTCGCCGCCGCCGACCCTCAGGTGCGGGTGCTGGTCATCACCGGCGCCGGCCGTGCCTTCTGCTCCGGAGCCGATCTTTCGCTGCTCGCCTCCGCAAGCGCCAGCGGTGGCGCAGTCAGCACCCAGCCCGGCGAATCGACCGAAAACCTTACCGCCGCCTTTACCGAGTCGCTCGCCGCCTTTCCCAAGCCCGTGCTTGCGGCCATCCACGGCCCGGCCGTCGGCATGGGCTTCGCGCTCGCACTCTGCTGCGACGTCCGCTTTGCTTCGACCGACGCTCGCTTTTCGACCGTCTTTTCGAAGCTCGGCCTCATCGCCGAATACAACACGGCCTGGCTGCTCCCGCGGCTGGTCGGCATCTCGCGCGCCTTCGGCATCCTGTACACTTCGCGGACGCTCGATGCCGCAGAAGCCCTGGCCATCGGCCTCGTTGAAGCCACCTACCCGCCTGAAAGCTTCGCCGCCGAAGTCCAAAAGCACGCCAGGCTGCTGGCTGAGACTGTTTCCCCCCGTTCGCTTTCGGTCATGCGCCGCCAGGTCTACGCCGGCCTGTCGCAAACCCTCGCCGAGTCCGCCAAATCTGCCGAGCACGAGATGTATACAAGCCTCAAATCCGACGACTTCCGCGAGGGCGTCGCCGCGTTCCTCGGCAAACGCGCCCCCAACTTCCCCGGCAGCTAGAGCGAATCCGGTGACTTCGGGAAGGAGGACAACCGCAAGTGCAACCGCAGATCCTTTGGGGATGACAACAAGGATCGAACGTTGCCCTCATCGGGTTCGCCTCCAGCCTTCGGCGCTTTGAAACAGGTTGACGCCGAGCACGCAAATGATCGGCTCCAGCGGATGGCGAAACCGCGCCCCCACCGTCACCGCATAGTAAAGCAGAGGCACCAGCGCAAACGCCCAGAAGAACAGCCACGCCCCCGGCACCCTGCGCTTGAAGGCAAGCCCCAGCCCAAGCAGGCCCGCCACACTGAGGAAGCCGAAATTCAACTCTCGCACCGCTTCCGCGACCACGGCGTTTTCCAGCGGGTGCGCCACGCCAAACCAGTAGAAATCCATCCGCAGCAGGGTCATCCGCGCAAACCGGCCCTTGTTTGCTTTTAGAATCTGCATCGCCCGCACCCCTTGCTGCTTGCAGTACGCCACCTCGCCCATCGCCTTGTAGCGCTTGTACTCGGGCGCGGTTACCTCGAGCGGCACGGTCGGGCCCCAGGGCATCGCCCCATTGGTCGGCTTCAGCGATTCATACAGCTCCGCCCCGAAGTTCGAGCGCAGCGGCACAAACGCGCCCAACGTCCGCTGGTTGCGCACAATCCAGGGCGTCATCACCGCCGCGCAGCATACCGCCGCCAGCGCCGCACAGCCCAGCACCCGCGCCAAGCCCGCGCGCTGCCGCGTCAGCTCCGGCCAGATCATCCACACCCCGCATGCCGGCAGAAAGATCAGCAGCGAGCTATTGGTCAGGGCGACCGCCCCCCACAGCAGCCCAAAGGCTACCCACTGCCTCGTCGTTTGGCGCTTTGCGTTGGCGGCTCCGCCCACCCCGCGCGTCCGCAGCGCAAGCACCAGCACCCACGCAAACAGAAACGTCGCCAACGTCATATCCCACACCCAGCGCACCGCATACTGCATGGCTGCGGGGTACAACGCCCATAACCAGCCACTCCAGCGCGCCACGCGCAGTCCGCGGTCGTCCCGGCCGAAGCAGCGCCAGGCGAGCTCATACACCACCGGCGCAGTCGCCGCGGAAAACACGCAGTCGATGGCAAGAAACACCCACGCCGAAGTCCTCGTATAGACCCCGAACACCTTGAACACGCCCGCAAGCAGCAGCGGAAACAGGGGCGGCGTCCACGCCGAAGGCCCCGTGTGGCCGTTGAAGGGATCGGCAAAACCGTAGCCGGTAGCGAGCGCCCGCGCAATCCGGCCGTCTTCCCAGCCGAAGTCGAAGTGGTCGTTGTATGCGTGGATGCGATAGGTGTGGGCCAGGGTCATGTACAGCAACCGCACTACCAGGCCCAGCCAGAACATTCGCCGGGCCACACCGTCTGTCCGGGCAAAGAAAGCGCGCAACCAATCCATCATCGTGCGGCTATTCTACCCAGCCGTCGCTCGGAGCCCCACGTTGTTCTCCTATGGACCCACAACTCTTGTCATCCTGAGGGTAGTTTGGCAGTTCTTTCGCCAGACGGAGTCGAAGGACCTGCGTCTCACCAGGAAGCCGAAGCACTGCAGACGGAAATGCAGGTCCTTCGACTACGAAACGCACGAAGGGCCGTGCGTTTCTCCGCTCAGGATAACAATTTTGGTCAGGGTGAGCGGGTGCGCTTTCAGCCGGGCACACCAGGTAAGCTCTACCGTCCCACCCGCAAAAACTCCCGCGCCGACCGCAGCGCCAGAGCCATGATCGACAGCGCCGGATTCGCCGCTACCGCGCTCGGAAACGTCGAGTTGTCGCTGATCCACAGATTTTTTACATCGTGCGAGCGGCCGAATCCATCGACCACGTTTGCACCCGGGTCCGCGCCCATCCGGCAGGTGCCGATCGTGTGGGCGCTGCGTTCGAACGTCCAGATATCCTTCGCGCCCGCCGCCTCCCAGCAGGCCGTCATCAGCCTGGCCGCGTGCACGCTCATGCGCGTTTCATTCTCGCCGTAGCTGAAGTTTACCCGCGCTTTCGGCATGCCAAACTCGTCCCGCTCGTCGCTCAGCTCGAGAAAGTTCTCGTCGTAGGGCAGGCAGTCGCCGTTGGCCCCCATGCCGGCAATATGGTTGTACTGCGCCAGGTAATCGACTAGCGCCTTGCCCCACAACCCGCGCCCGCGCGCAACCTGCTTGGCAAATGTCACCGGCACCACGCCCAGGCTCTGGGTCAGGTAGCCGCCGGCAAAGTCTGCATCCTTCGGGCGCATCTGGTCTTCTGAAATCAACGTCGCCGGAAAGCCCTTGTTCATGCGCATTTCGTCGTCGAACGTGCCCCAAACCTGGGTCGCCACGTGCGCCATAAAGTTGCGGCCCACCTGCCCGGACGAGTTCGCCAGACCCGCATGTAGCAGCAGCCGCGGCGTCTCTACCGCGCCCGCGCACAGAAACACAGCCTTGCACTTCTGCCGGACGTCTCTGCCTTCAAAGTGATACACGACAGCCGTAATCCGCCCCTGTGTATCGTGCTCGAACCCATGCACGAAACTTTCGGCGCGAATCTCCACCCCGGCCGCAACCGAGCGCGGCAGGTAGGTGACGTCCATCGAAGCCTTGGCCCCGTATACACAGCCCTGGTGGCAGAACGCGCAGCCCACGCAGGGCGGCCGGGTTCCGTAGCCGGGTTGCTGGAAGTTGCGCGAAACCGCCGCAATCGGCGCCGGGCTGGTCCGCACCCCAAGCGCGTCGAAGCCTTTCTGCATCATCAGCCCCGGCGCGTTCACCTGCAGCGGGCCCAACGGATACCTGCGCGCAGGGTCCCAGGGGTAGACCTCGGGACCGGCCATGCCGAGGAACGCCTCTACCTCTTCATAAAACGGCAATAGCTCCTCGTACGGCATGGGAAAGTCAGCGCCCTTGCCCGACTCGGTCTTCAGCCGCAGGTCGCGCGGGTCAATGCGCGGGCAGAATGCACCCCAATGCAGGGTGCCTCCGCCTACGCCGGTGCCGGAGTTGTTGCCTCCAAACGCCGCGGGCGTCGCTCCACCGCTGATGCGTTCGCCTAGCCAGTAGAGCTCCTTCATGCGCGTTTCGTCAGCCGCATATTCCGCACCGGGGTCCCACCAGCGCCCGGCTTCGAGCGCTACCACCCGCAGCCCGGCCTCGCCCAGCTCCGCCATCACCGGGGCCCCACCCGCACCGGTGCCAATGACCACTACGTCCACTTCCTCCGCCACGTCAAAGGTCTTCATCGACCGGGCCCAACCCGGCCTCACTGCACAGCCTCGGCGGGCACCATCGCGACCGGCTCCCAGGTCTCACGGCTGTTCACCCCCACGTCCATAAAGCCGCGGAACTTCGTGTACGCCCCGCCCACGCCGAAGCCGCTGTAGCCCCAGCGCGCCAGCGTCGCCGGATGCCCCGCATAGGCTTCTACCGCGTCGCCCCGCACTTCTTCGAACCAGCGTGCGTCCTCGCTTGCCGCCCGCGCAGCCAGCTTGGCCAGGACTGTATCCTGGTGCTCCGTGTCCATCTCTTCAAAGCCCTTTTCGATCAGCCGGTTCAGACCCTCGCGATAGGCCTGTGCATCTTCGGGCAGAACTGCATAGCGCCAGCCATCGCCTTTGCCGCTGGCCAGGCGGGCCACCACAAAACCCACCAGATCAATCTCTTCGCCGCGCGCCTGCGGGACCACCCGGGCGAGCATCGCGCGCAGCGTCCGCTGCTGCGCTGCGTTCAGCACACCTTCGCTCACCGGCGGCCCTTCCATGCGCTGCCGCAGCACAGTCTGGGTCGGCTCGGAAACCCGTTCGCCATACAGAAACTTCTGGTAAGCCGCAGGCACCCGCGCCACCGGCAGCGCGGCCACAAACTCCCGCAGCAAGCCTGCCATCGCTTCCGGCCGCTCCATCGGCACCAGGTGCGAGCAGCCCTTGACCACCGTAATCCGCCCCTTGCCCAGGTGGGGCAGGGTCACTTCGCGCTGCTGCTTCGGCCCCAGCGACGCATCCTTTTCGCCCGCCACCACCAGCGCCGGCACCGTCAGCACACCTACCCGCTCGGCCCAGTCTTCCTTCGATCCGCCTGTCACCCAGGCCACCCAGGCCGTCCGATTCATGCGCAGCACTTCGTTGGCGGCGCGCTCTTCCACCGCCGGCCGGATGTCGCGCTCTTCGTTGCGCGTAATGTACTTCAACGCCTTGGCAAAATCGCCTTCGGCCGGCGCTCCGCCCAACGAGGCGATCATGCCGCTGCGTTTTTCTTCCGTCATCGGCTCGGGCGAAGGTGGCGACGGCGCTACCAGCACCATGCCGCGCAAGCCGCAAAACTCCTCACCGCGATAGCCTGCGTCCTGCGCGCGCCGCGCCAGCACCATCGAAACCTTGCCGCTCATGCTGTGGCCTACCAGCACATACTCCTTCAATCCAGCTGCGGCGATGGCCTGGTGCACGGCGTCGACCATTTCACCCACGCTGTACCCGGTCTCGCCCGCAGACCCGCCAAAGCCGGGCAGGTCGACCCGCAGCGTTCTGTATTCCGGGCCCAGCAGCGCGACTACTTCATCCCACTCGCGTGTGCTGCCGCCGAGAAAATGCATCATCACCAGCGCTGGGTGTTTCGAGTCTTCCGATCCTTGCAGCGTCACATTCAAAGCCATCGCTCACACTCGCCAAATTTCTTCGTTGGTTTGTCAGATGCAGGGCAGACGCCGCGGCCTCATGAATGTTGGCACCTTTCCACCTCACCAAAAATCCACACCGATCGCCGTATCCTCAATCCATGCCGCCTACGATTGCAGTGCAGCTCCTCCATCCCGCCGCCCAGCTCCCGCACTACGCTCACACCGGCCTGCACGGCGATCTCGCCGCCGATCTCCACTCGCTCGCCACTGTAACGTTGGCCCCGAACCAGACCGTCGCCATCCCCACCGGTCTCGCGCTGGCGTTTCCCGAAGGCTTCGGCGGGTTGATTCTGGATCGCTCGTCGCTTGCCCTGCGCGGCCTGCACACGCTTGCCGGCGTGGTCGATCCCGGCTACCGGGGCGAGCTCAAAATCGTGCTCACCAATTTGGGCCCGGAGAGCCAGACCCTCGAAGCCGGCGCGCGCATCGCCCAGTTGCGCATCGTGCCGCTCCTGCAAGCCACCTTCGAGCTCACCCAGTCCCACTCAGAAACCGAGCGCCACACCGCAGGTTTCGGCTCCACCGGCATCTGAAGCTCCATGCCGCTCGCCCTTACGGAACTCAACGCCCTCATCCGCCGCTGCGTCCAGACCAAGTCCGACGCCGATTACGATCTGCTCTACGACTCGCTTTTCGGCCCACAGCTTTTCCTCAACATTAAGGTTGCGCCCGACGGCAAGAGCCAGACCATGAACTACTCGGACATCCAGGGTGTGCGCGTGGTCACCTTCTTTACCACCAACACCGGGCCCCACCTGAAAACACCTTACGGGGCCATGTTCTGGCGCGACGTCCTCACCATGCTGGGCAAAACGCCCGACGTCAGCGGCTGCCAGATCTACAACGACACCGACGACTGGGTCATCTTCCGCACCCCCTACCTGTTGCAGCGCCTGCCCGGCGCCGCCCAGGCCTGAAAGCGCTGCTTACAGCTGATGAACCAAGCCGTTCGTCGCCAAACCCCGCGGAAAACCGGCGCACCCCATGCGACAATCGATCCAGTGCAAGCCATGCCCAGCCAGCCACCGCCCACTCCCGTCAGCATCACCCCGGCGCTGCTCAAGACGCACTCGATCACCGATGACGAATACGCGCTCATCCTTGAGAAGCTCGGCCGCACACCATCGCTTACCGAGCTCGGCATCTTTTCGGTCATGTGGTCGGAGCATTGCAGCTACAAGAGCTCGCGCGTCCACCTCAAGCGTCTGCCCACCCAAGGCACCCGGCTCAGCGGTCCCGGTTCGGTGGTGCAGGGTCCGGGCGAGAACGCCGGCATTATCGACGTAGGCGACGGCTGGGCCTGCGCCTTCAAAATCGAATCGCACAACCACCCAAGCTACATCGAGCCCTACCAGGGCGCGGCCACCGGCGTCGGCGGCATCCTGCGGGACATCTTCACCATGGGCGCCCGGCCGCTGGCGGTCATGGACTCGCTCCGCTTCGGCCCGCTTACCCCGCCTGCCCTACAAAATGAATGGTCATCCCGACCGGAGCTAAGCGAAGTGGAGGGACTTGCGTCTGGGACCACCCCAACCCCCGACTATGCCCGCAACCGCCACACCATGGCCGGCGTCGTGCACGGCGTGGCCGGCTACGGCAACTGTTTCGGCGTTCCGAATCTCGGCGGAGAGACGCGCTTCGAAGACTGCTACTCCGGCAATCCTCTGCTCAACGCCTTTGCCCTCGGGCTCGTGCGCAAAGATGAAATTTTCTACGCGAAGGCCGAAGGCGTCGGGAATCCAGTGTTTTATGTAGGCGCAAAAACCGGCCGCGACGGCATCCATGGGGCCACCATGGCGTCCGAAGAGTTCACCGAAGGCTCCGAGCAAAAGCGCCCAAACGTCCAGATGGGCGACCCCTTCCTTGAAAAACTGCTGCTTGAAGCCTGCCTGGAAGTGATGAAGACCGGCGCGGTACTCGGCATTCAGGACATGGGCGCGGCCGGCCTCACCTGCTCCACCTGCGAGATGGGCGCGCGTGGCTCCCTCGGGGTCACCATTGAGTTGGACCGTGTGCCGCAGCGCGAAACCGGTATGACGACCTACGAGATCATGCTGTCGGAATCGCAGGAGCGCATGCTGCTGGTCGCCGAAAAGGGCAGGGAGGCGGAAGTTCTGGGCGTTTTCGAGAAGTGGGGACTCGACTGCGCCGAGGTCGGCATCGTCACCGCCGACGACGTTATGCGCGTCTTCCACGGCGGCATTCTCGAGGTGGAAATCCTCAACAAGGCCCTCACCGACGAGGCCCCCGTGTACCATCGCCCGGTCGGCACCTGGACCCCGCCTGTGCCGCGCGACCCACCCGCCTGGGTGCTTGAAGAACTGAAGAAGCCGCGCGACTACACCGCCGATCTGAAGCGCCTGCTCGCCAGCCCCAACATCTGCTCCAAACACTGGATTTACGAGCAATACGACTCTATGGTCCAGACCAACACCGTCCAGGGCCCCGGCGGCGAGGCCGGCGTCATCCGCATCAAGGGCACCGGCTCTGGAGCGCCATCCATTCATCGTGCCCCATCCATTCCAGCCTTATCGGATTGGGTGGGTTCCCCAACTCCCAAACCCGAACGCGGCATTGCCATGGCGCTCGCCGGCAACGGCCGCTGGTGCTACCTCGACCCCAAACTCGGCGCCATGCACGCCGTCGCCGAAGCCGCCCGCAAGGTCGCCTGCACCGGCGCCACGCCGGTCGCGGCCACCAACTGCCTCAACTTTGGCAATCCCCAGAAACCCGAAATCATGGCGCAGCTTTCACTCGCCATCGACGGCATCGCCGAAGCCTGCACCGCCCTCGACACCCCCATCACCGGCGGCAACGTAAGCCTCTACAACGAGACCCTCGGCGAAGGCATCTATCCCACCCCGGTCATCGGGATAGTGGGCATTCTCGATGACGTCACCAAAGCCGTCCCCGCCGCATTCCAGCAAGCCGGCGACACGATTCTTTTCCTCTCTGCCATCCGCGGTTCCGGCCGCCAGGCCCAGCGCGATCTCGGCGCCTCCGCCTGGGCCCAATCGCAGGGCTGGCCGCTCTGGGGCGAGCCCGTCGTGCTGGACCTCAACGAAGAGGCCTCTCTCCACAAATCCCTTGCTTCCTTGGCCGAACAGCGCCTGCTCCACTCTGCCGCTGACATTTCCGATGGCGGTTTTCTTACTGCCGCCGCCAAGGCCGCTTTCGCCTCGAACCTTGGCGCCAGCTTAGCGCTCTTCGCCCGTGACGCCGAGCCCTTCTCCATTTCTGAAGTTCTCTTCGCCGAAATCGCCTCCTCGGTCGTCGCCACCTGCGCGCCCGCGCAGCTTGAAGCCCTGCGCGCCGTCCTTAAGGGAATACCCGGCGTCTTCGCAGCCCCCGTCGGCACCGTCGAAAGCAACATCTTCCGCGTCCAAATGAGCGGCGCGGTCATCATTGACACAACCGTCACCGCCCTTCGTCCCGCCTTCTCCGAAGCTCTCGAATCCCAACTGGCCGAAGAGGTCCTCGCATGATGATTTGTCGACATCTTACCGTTTCCAACCCGTGCTTCTTGTTGTCATCCCGAAGGGATCTGCGGTTGCTTGTTCTTGTTCCGTCGCAACCAGCGGAGACGCAAAACAAGCAACCGCAGATTCCTCCGCTATGCTGCGGAATGACAACAAAAAGGGTATTTGCGGAATGACGAAAAGTGTCGCATCGCCGCAAGATTCAAGCATCCCACTCAGCGAAGGAGGTAAGCCCATGATCGACATTGAAAACTACAAACGCGCCATCGCCTGGTTGCGCCGCGGCCTTACGGAACTCCAGCAGGAACCTGAAAACAAAACCGTCCAGCTCGGCGTCCTGCACCGCTTTGAAGTTACGCACAATGTGTCAGAGGGCCACCTGCGCGAAGCATATGACGCGCTTGGCGTCGATGAGCAATCCCCTTACATCAGCCTCCGCGAGGTCATAAGACGGGCGGCCCAAGAAGGCCTAAGTCTCTCAACCCCTAAGCAATGGCTGCAGTACAGCCTAAGACTCGAAACCACCAAGGAAGCATGGCTTGCAACCGCCGATGTCAACCTTGAAGCTCTCCTCCCCATCTTGCCCCAGTACTGTGACGAGCTCGACGCCTTCGCTGAAAAGCTAAAAGCAAGGACGGCTGCGCGTGCCTGATCCACTCAGCGAGGCAGGCGTCTTCGCATTCGACGAAGACGCCTGTCACGAACTCCCCTACGATAAGCTCCGCGAAGAATGCGGCGTCATGGCCGTTTACAACCATCCCGACGCTGCGCGCCTGACGTACTGGGGTTTGTACTCGCTGCAGCATCGGGGCCAGGAGTCCGGCGGCATCGCCTCCGCCGATGGCGAATCCGTTCACGACATCAAGGGCATGGGCCTGGTGTCCGAAATCTTTACCGACCCCGTGCTCGCCCGGCTGCCCGGCCACCTGGCCATAGGCCACACTCGCTACTCGACCACGGGCGACTCCGCGCTGCTCAACGCCCAGCCCATCTCGGTCGAATCCACCAAGGGCCTCATTGCCATTGCGCATAACGGCAACCTGATCAACCTGGGCACCGCGAAGGCGCGGCTGGAGCGCGACGGAGCCATCTTCCAGACGACGTCCGATTCCGAAATCATCATCCAGCTGATCGCCCACTCGGCCTGCAACACCCTGATCGATTGCATGGCCGACGCGCTCAAGCAGGTGGACGGCGCGTTTTCGATCGTGCTGATGACCCGCAACCGCATCTTCGCCGCCCGCGACCCGCACGGCTTCCGCCCGCTCTGCATCGGAAGAATCCCCGGTGAAGACGGCGCGCCCGACACCTTCTGCATCGCCAGCGAAACCTGCGCGCTCGATCTGCTCCACGCAAAATACGAGCGCGATGTCGAGCCCGGCGAGCTGGTGATGTTGTCCGAAGACGGGATGACCAGCCGCCATTATTCGAAATCCATCGTCCCCACGGCGAGCTGCGTCTTCGAGCACGTCTATTTTGCGCGGCCTGACAGCCGAATTTTTGGGCGATGGGTCCAGACCAGCCGCGAAGAAATGGGCCGACAACTGGCAAGAGAATCGCATGTGCCGGCAGATCTCGTCGTCCCCGTCCCCGATTCTGGCGTCACGGCCGCGATCGGCTACGCCGCGCAGTCCGGCATCCCGTTCAACTTCGGCCTCATCCGCAACCACTACGTCGGGCGCACCTTCATCGAACCAACCCAAAGGGTGCGCGATTTTGGCGTCCGCATGAAGCTCAATCCGAGCCGCGCCCTGCTCGAAGGCAAGCGCGTCATCCTGATCGACGACAGTATTATCCGCGGAACGACATCCCGCAAAATCGTGCGCATGGTGCGCGCCGCCGGAGCGACCGAAGTGCATCTTCGCATCTCCTGCCCCCCGACCATCAGCCCCTGCTTCTACGGTGTCGACACCCCATCGAAAGAGCACCTCATCGCGGCCAACAAGAGTCTCGAAGAGATCCGCCAGTACATCGAAGCCGATTCGCTCGCCTACCTTTCGCTCGTCGGCCTCACCCACGCCTGCACCACGGGCGAGCCCGCCGACGGCCTCTCACCCGCCAGCTTCTGCACCGCCTGCTACACCGGCGACTACCCCACCCAGATGATCGACGTCAGCGAAATCCTCCCCGCCGCTGCCCTCATGTAAAGCATCGTGCGCGTCAACGCTCCTCTAAGCCCCAGGATGCATCACACTTCGCTGGAGACCCAATGAGCCTGTTTGGAAGCGACAACGTAAGCGAGAAGATTAGCGTCATTGCCCAGATTCGGGCCAAAAGCGGCCACGAGGACGACGTGCGCAAGATGTTCACCGCCGTCGTCGGCCCATCGCAGAAGGAGGCCGGCTGTATCAGCTATCACCTGTTCGAAGACAAGCACTACACCGGCAGCTTCTTCACGATCGAAGAGTGGGAAAGTGAAGCCGCCCTCGATACTCACCTGCAGGTCAACAAGGCCGCTCTCGACAAGGCCAAGGCTTTTCTGCGCGAAGAGCTCAAGATCAGCGTACTGAAGCCCTTGGCCTAGCGTCAGCTTAGGGGCATACGCCATGGTCCCTTTGTTGCCACTCCCGCAGGGAATCTGCTTTCGCTTGATGGGTCAGGATTGTGGAGGGCGACAAGAAAAACAAGCAACCGCAGATTCCCTTCGGGAATGACAACAAGGGGAATCTCACCTGCAGGTCTATGACAACAAGGTGGGCGCTACCCGCCGAGCGCCTCGACCATTGACTCGTAATCTGCCGAACCCTCGTACATCTTGCCATTGAGAAAGAAGGCTGGCGTCCCCGGAACCCCGGCCTTTTCGCCCGACTTGAGATCGGCCCTGACCTTCGCCTTGTACGTTCCGGCTTCAAGCGCCTTCGAGAGCGCCTGCGCATCAAGCCCGAGTTGCGTAGCCAGCTTCGGAAACAGATCGGCTGAGAAATGCTTCTGCTGCTTGTACAACAGGTCGTGCATGGCCCAGAACTTTTCGGGCGACTCGTCCGCGGCGAACTCGGCAGTCTCCGCGGCTGCCTCGGCGAATTCATGCTGCTCCAACGGAAAGTTGCGAAAGGCGAATAGCAGCTTCGCCCCGAAATGCTTTACCAGCTTCGCCACCACGGGCGCTGCCTGGCCGCAGGAAGGACACTGGTAGTCGCCGTACTCCAGCAGCGTCATGGTCGCATGGGGATCGCCCTGGGTGTGGTCGGCGGGGGTAATTTTGATCGGCATCGTGCTGACTGGGATGCGCAAATGGACGATCGCGGCAGCGCTCCGTGGCCCGCGATGCGCACACCCCACGCGTTTTCATTCCGCTTCGACGCAAGAACCACCCAGGAACGAAGTAGAATCAGGTTCATGTCCGATCACGTTTCAAAGGTATTGCCTCCGGTCGATCTCTCCATCCCTCCGGCCGAGGGCCTGGTAAGGGTCACGTTTCTGCCGGAAGACAAGACCGTCGAATTCCCCTTCGGCTCCATGCCTTACGAAGGCCACGGCGCGCCCATGAGCTTTCTCGATGTCGCTGAAAATTACGATATCTTCCTCGATCACGCCTGCGGCGGCGTCTGCGCCTGCACCACCTGCCATCTCTGGGTACGGCAGGGTGCGGCGGGCATCAGCGAAGAGGAAGACAAGGAGCTTGATCGCATGGAGACCGCCGCCGATGTGCAGCTCACCAGCCGCCTGGGCTGCCAGGCCGTTATCGAGCGGCCGGGCACGTATGTCGTCGAAATACCCAAATGGAACCGCAACTATGTGCAGGAAGGCAAGCCCGTCGCCGGCGCGCCGGCACGCGATTACGGGCAGAAATGATCATCGCTGTTAGCCTTTGAAAGACTTTGCAGGAGGGTCACACTTGCCGCGTGCACACTTAGAGCGGGTTCTGGTTACCGGAGCGTCCGGAACCCTGGGCTACAACATCGTCCGTCATCTCGGGGCCGTGCATCCGGAAACCCGCGTCCACGTGCAGATGCGCACCCTCGACCACACCCTCTTTGCCGACCTGCCCAACGTCGAGCTCGAGCAGGTGGACATGGCGGATTTTGCCCTGCTCACCGCTTCGGTCGCCCGCTTCCAGCCTAACGCCATCATCCACTGCGCGGCCTCGGGCGTCCGTCCCTCGCGCATCGGCTGGTTCGAGCAGATCCACCTGAATGTGTCTGCCACCGTCGCGCTCTTTCACGCTGCCTGCGACGTGCCGGACTGCCACTTCATCCATATCTCCACCGGCCTCGTCTATTCCGATCAGGACCGGCCCTGCCGCGAGCACGACCCCATCGACACCCTGCACCCCTACGGGGCCTCGAAGGCCGCCGCCGATTGCCTCCTGCGCGCTGGTGCCGAGCGGCTCAAGCGCCACCTCACCGTCGTGCGCCCGTTCAGCTTCACCGGCCTGCACGATGGCGGCGATCGCCTGTTCCCGTCGCTGCTGCGCGCCGCCAGCGAAGGCCGGGCCTTTCCCATGTCCGCGGGCACCCAGATCCGCGATTTCTGCGCCGTCCAGGATGTTGTCGAAGGCATTGGCCTGATGCTCGAAGAAGGGACGCTGCCCGGCCGCGACATCTTCAATCTCGGCAGCGGCCAAAGTGTTTCGTTGCGCGGCATCGTCGGCTCGGTGTGCCGCCAGCTCGGGCTCGAGGTCAAGCTCGAGCTTGGCGCCATGCCTTTCCACCCGCAGGAACCGATGAACCTGGTCGCCGACATCCATCTCGCGCAGTCGCTTGGCTGGCAGCCCCGCACCAACCTTGCTTATGCCGTCTGGCAGCTCGCCCAGTCGCAATTTCCCGCACTCACCTTGAAGAAACCGGAGCAGTATCGATGAGCGATGTTCTCTTGACGGTGATGATCCCTTCGTACCTCGAAGCCGCTTCGCTGCGCGACCTACTGCCCCGCGTCAAGGCCGCAGCGGAAGCTCTCACCCCCGCCTACGAAGTCCTCATTGTCGACACCCAGGAGCCCATGGACGATACGGCCGCGGTCTGCGAAGCCGTGGGCGTCCGCCACGTCTACCGTGCGGGCGGCAACAACTACGGCGACGCCATCCGCACCGGCATCCACCAGGCGCGCGGCACCTACATGCTCTGCATGGACGCCGACGGCTCGCACAACCCCACCTATTTCGCCCGCATGTGGGACAAACGCGAGGTCTGGGACATTGTGATCGGCAGCCGCTACGCCAAGGGCGGGCAGACGGAAAACCCCAAACACCTCATCTTCATGTCCTGGATCGTCAACTTCACGTTTCGCATGAGCTTCAACATCAAGGCCAAGGACGTCACGAACTCCTTCCGGCTCTACAACCGCGAGATATTGCTTCCGCTCAAGCTCGAGTCGAACGCCTTCGACATCCTCGAAGAGCTGCTCATCAAGGCCGTCACCCAGCAGCCGCCGGCCCGCGTTGGCGAGGTACCGGTCACGTTCGAAAAACGCAAGGCCGGCGAAAGCAAACGCAAGCTCGCGCAGTTCGCCCTTGGCTATCTCAGCACCCTGCGCAAGCTGCGCAAATTCCAATCTGACGCCAGGAAACAACTGGCGCTCTCCAAACGAGGAACAAACGCATGAATGCACTCATCACCGGCGGCTGCGGCTTCGTAGGCTCCAACCTTGCAGCCTATCTGCTCGACCTGAACAAGGAAAACAAGGTCACGGTTTTCGACAACCTGTCCCGCCACGGCGCCTCTGCCAACCTCAACTGGCTGCGCACCCTCGCCACCGCCGAGCACAACCCCATCACCTTCATCCACGGCGATATTCGCAACCCCTTCGACGTCGAAGGAGTGGTCAAGCAGGTCAAGCCGGACGTTATCTTCCATCTCGCCGGCCAGGTTGCCATGACCACAAGCATGCAGTCGCCGCGCCGCGACTTCGACATCAACGTCGGCGGCTCCATCAACACGCTTGAAGCCGTGCGACAGTACAGCCCCGAAACCGCCATCGTCTACGCTTCCTCGAACAAGGTGTACGGCAACCTCGACCACCTCGACCTGATCGAGTCCGCCACCCGCTACGAGCCGCGACTCCTGCGCATGGGCGTCGACGAGTCCACCGCCATCGAATTCCACACACCCTACGGCTGCAGCAAAGGCGCGGCCGATCAGTACATGCTCGACTATGCCCGGGGTTTCGGCCTCAAGACTGTCGTCTTCCGCCACTCCACCATTTACGGCGGCCGCCAGTTTGCCACCTACGACCAGGGCTGGGTTGGCTGGTTCTGCCGTCAGGCGCTCGAAGCCAAACTCGACCCCGATAAGGCGGCCTTCACGGTTTCGGGCGATGGCAAGCAGGTCCGCGACCTCCTCCACGTTTCCGACTGCGTCCGCTGCTACGTTGCCGCTTACGACCATATCGACGCCGCCAAGGGCCAGGCCTTTAATATTGGCGGCGGTATAGAGAATTCCATGTCGCTGATGGAGCTGCTCAACTATCTCGAAACCCGCCTCGAACTCAAGCTGAACTACACGCATCTGCCCTGGCGTCAGAGCGATCAGAAGTTCTTCGTCGCCGACAACAGCAAGGCCGCGCGCCTGATCCAGTGGATCCCCCGTACCACCCGCGAAGCCGGCCTCGAAACCGTCATCGACTGGGAAAACGAAGCCGCCAAACTCTAGCAATCCTTGTTGCCGTCCTCAAAGGGTTCTGCAATTGCCTCTTCCTTTGTTGTCATCCAGAGGGTATCTGCGGTTGCCGTTGTTCTTTCACTGAGCCCACCCACGTGACCACACGACAATCCTCCGCACTACTACAACCCCACAGGCCCATCTCCACTCTGAAATCAGAGCGAGACATATCCAAGACTTCTACCTTCGAATCGAGACACCTGCATGAGCCTGCGTGAAGTTCTGATTGACGAACTGAAAGACCTGTACAGCGCCGAAAACCAGTTGATTAAATCGCTGCCCAAGACCGCCAAAGCCACCAACAGCCCGGAGCTCAAACAGCTCTTTCTCAACCATCTGGGTGAGACGAAAAGCCAGGTCGAGCGGCTCAAGCGGGTCTTTGAGATTCTGGGCAAGAAACCTACCGGCAAGCACTGCTCCGGCATGGAAGGCGCGATTGACGAGGTCAAGGAAGCGCTCGAAGAGGATGAGGAAGACGCAATCTACGACGCCGGCATTATCGGCGGCGCGGCCCGCGTGGAGCATTATGAAATCGCCGGCTACTCGGTCGCGATCGCCATGGCCAAGCAACTCGGCGAAGGCGAGATCCTCGGCCTGCTCACCCAGACCCTCGGCGAAGAGCTTACCATGAGTAAGGCCATTATGGGCACCGCCAAGCTGGTCCTCAAGGAGGCCTATCTGATGGAGCCGGACGAGAAGAAGACACCCGAGAAGAAGCCGAAAAACGCCAAGGAACAGTTGAGCGAAGAAGAAAGCGAAGAAGACGAGTCTGAAGCCGAGGATGGCCGTGACGAGAGCGCCGAAGACGCCATGGACTCTGCCGACGACGTCAAGGACAAGAAGGTACAGGCCGAGGACGACGAAGAAGACTCAAAGAAGTCGGCCAAAAAGGCTGCTGCCACCAAGGCCTCCGCCAAGAAGTCAGCGAAGAAGTCCAAAAAGTAATCCGGGTGCCCAAGTCTCGCTTCTGAGACCTCGATTCTGTCTAACACTTTCCCCGAAACTCCTTGCCTGGATACTGCTGAAAACACAAGAGCCTCTCCACGAGGGAGGGGCTCTTTCAATCCACGATCTAAGCCTCAGCCGCTGGCTGGAACCCATCGCATCCGCTGATCGGCGTCACTTTCAGGTGCAGGGCCGCATGCTTCGGGTGCCCACAATCGTCCAATACCTTCAAATCTGCTTTATGGCTCGAAAGAATCGTAATAAGAACATTGGACTTCGGCTGGTGCTCGCCGAAGTGGGTGCGAAGCTCGCACTGCCCATCCTGAAGCTGTTCCATCGTGAAACCTCCTAAACTCTCTCTTAATCGGGGAGACACCTCGCGCCCCGTTGCCTGAACGCCAAAGATATGGTGGAGCTCTCGCGGATATGGCAGCCAGCATCTGCTGCTGGAGCTTTCCACAACAAATCCGCATCTTACCCACAAGAGGCACCATGCCACCCAGGAAACGAATTCCCGTTGCGACACCCGCCGACCAGGTAGCCTACCGGATCAATACGCTGCTCCATACCATGCGGGCCATCCAGCGCCACGAGGATGCTCTCTGCACCCTGATGACTGAAATCAAGAACTCCGGTGCCGTCAACCAGGAGCTCGACCAGGAGTTGCGCGATACCCTGGAACAAATGCCCGCCCACGAGTACGCCGACGACATCGAAGCCGTTCGCCAGTCGCTGGAGCAGGCCCTTACTCCGGCGTAAGGTCCGCATATTAAGCTTTCAGCTGATAGCCCCTAAGCTCATAGCCCACGAATCAAGTAGCTAAGTTAGCCCCAGTCAAGGAGTAAGTTCCAGCCTTTTAGAGTTTTGCACCAAGACCTCGGAGGAGGGGGTACCACATGCCAGGCCAGACTTACTTCGAGCTTTTCGCGCTCCCACGTCACCTGCAACTTGACGCCCAAGCGCTTGAAAAGAATTTCTACGCGCAGTCGCGCAAGCTGCACCCGGACCGCTTCGCCGCCAGGCCCCCGGCCGAGCAGGAGGCTGCGCTGGCGGCCAGTTCCCAGCTCAACGATGCCTACCGCACCCTGAAGGACCCGATTGCCCGCACCCAGTACCTGCTCACGCTTGAGGGCGTCGAGCTTGAAGAGCAGTCAAAGGCCGCCACCGAGGCCGCCCGCACCAGCGGCACGGAGAAGAAGCAGCTCATCCCGGCCGACCTGCTTGAAGAGGTTTTTGAGCTGAACATGCAGTTGATGGAGATGAAGGCCGCGCGCGAGATGGGCGACGAAGCCGACCCCGATGTTCTGCATGAGCTGCAGGCCGCCGCCCAGACTTTTAACGCCAAGATGGCCGCCACCCAGACCGAACTCGAAGCCCTGTGGACCCGCTGGGACCAAGCCGTCGACGCCAATGACGCCGCCGCCCAGGCCGCAGCCAGGGACGCCATGGTCACCCTGCTCAACAAACGCAGCTATCTGCGGAATCTTGTCCGCGACGTAACCGCCGCGCTTGAACCGACAGCCTGAACTCCGACACCCCGGGTGCCCAAGGTCTCGCTTCTGAAACCTGGGTTCCGGAAGACGCTCTACTTCCCAGCCATCATCACCGGCCGCTCGGCGCCATCCGCCACCGTCTCCACCAGCGTGTAGAAGAACGTATCGAACGCTCGCGCGGCTTCGAAATCTATCGGTTGCGTCAGGTCATCCTGCGGCCGGTGATAGCGCACCTGGTACCACTCCCGATAGCGCCGCTCGGCCTCTGTGCCCGGGTTGTAGCCAAAGATGAACCCGATTGCCGGCACCCCAGCCTGCAGGAAGGGATAGTTGTCCGCCCGGTGTGCCAGCCCACGTTCCGGCTCCAGATCCCGCCGTATTTCAATGTCCTGGCCCCCTCCAACCTGCCGCGCCACAGCCCCAAGCGTCGAGTCATCCACGCCTTCAGCGGTAAGAATCTTCAACGGAAACAAGGGCCGCAACTGGTCCAGATTTATATCCGCCACGGTTTGTGCAAGCGGCAATGTCGGATGTGCGACATACCACCTCGACCCAAGCAGCCCCTTCTCTTCGCCCGTAAACGCGCAGAACAACACCGAGCGCTTCAGCGTTCGATGCTGTGATTTAAGATCGTCCGCGAACTGGATGAGCAGCGCCGCATACGCCGCGTCGTCGAGTGCGCCGTTGTACAGATTGTCGCCGCCAACCGGCGTACCGAAGCCGTAGCCATCCAGGTGCGCTGCAATCACCACGTACTCGCCCCCCAGTTTCGGGTCGGAGCCCGGCAACACCGCCAGCACATTGGGCGAGCTGATCGCGCGCTCCGATTCCACCGTCCGCATCCGCAGCTTGGCCGGTATTGCAAACGAGGCCAGCGGCTGCTTCGCCCCGCCGGCTGCCAGGATCGCCGCCGCATCCTTGCCGGAGCCTTCGATCAACGTAGCCAGCGCGGCCGCGTTCAGGCGCATCACGGGAAAAGGCTTTTCCGTCTTATCGGTCGTGGTACCCGCAGCGCCTGCGGTCACCGTGCGGGCATACGCATACGGCCAGCGCGGTGGCTCGATGGTAAATCCAGGATCGTCCACATTCACGATCCCAAACGCACCCGCGGCCTTCGCGTTCGCCGTGCGCTCGGCACCCGAGGGCAGGCCGGTTCGCTGGGTTCCGAAGCAGACGACGACCTGCCCGGCCGCACCCGCCATCGCGTCCTTGCCGCAGTAGCCGCGGAAGCTCAAGGGTGCGTCGAGCGGCGGCAGCCCGGCCGCGGCGTTGATCGTAATTTGCTGTAAAAAGTCAAGCGGAGCGCTGCTTCCGCTGTCGCGCACGACGCTGAAGCTTGTGCCCGCCGGCTCCACCTGCACCTGGTGCATAGGCACCGTCTGGAAGTAGGTTCCGCCATCGCCCGCGGGTTTCAGGCCCGCCTGCTTGAAGCGATTGGCCACGTAATCCGCCGCGCGCTGGTAGGCGGCCGAGCCCGTGTCGCGCCCTTCCATGGCGTCGTTGCTCAGGTCTTCGGTGGTGTGCCACCAGGCCTTGGTGTCCGCGTCGTGGATCTCGCCATCGCGCGGATGCTGCTGCGCGCAGGCCGCACCCGTGGCAAGCAGCAGGGCAAGGAAAAGAGCTCTCATGGTGTGCGAGTGTAGCAGGCTAGTGCGCGGTGTTTGCATCATGGCGAGAAGACAACGGCAAGAGCGACCGCAGATCCCTGCGGGATGACAACAACAGGGCAACGGCAACCGCAGATTCCCTTCGGGAATGACAACAAGTGGGTGTTCGTGCCAGCCAGGGCTGGACGTGCGCCGGGCTAGTCTGTAGCCAATCGTTCGACCTGGCGCAGATGGTTCAGATCGTGGCCGGCCATCAGCTCCATCTGCCAGCGAAAGGTTACCTCGCCACGCTCCGCATGGACGGCGATCCGCTCGAAGTCGGCCTCGCTCAGCCCGCCGATCAGCTTCAGGTTCCAGCCCCGCGCGGCGCGAAACAGCTCGAGCGCCGCGGGCAGGTCGTACACTGCATAATGCTGCGCCCAGGCGTTCTGGTCGAACGGCTGCAGGGTCGCCGGATCGCCGGGCTCGCCCGCCAGCGTCTGGCGCAGCCGGAAGCTGAACGCCAGCTCGCAGTCGGCAAGGTGCGCCGCAATCTCGCGGGGGCTCCATTTTCCGGGCGCGTGCGGTGCATCCAGCTGTTCGGGCGTCAGCGCGCAACACGCCTGGTGCAGCAAACCAGGGGTCGCGGCCAGCACGGCGCGGGCGTCCTGGTCGGCAAGAAACGCGGCATACGGGTTGGTGGGCATTCCGTCAACTTACCACGCACACCGGCATGCGCGACAATGATCGAGCACCCGCCGGCCTTCCGGCGCATCGAACCAGCAGGACCTAAAGGACCCGTAAGCTCATGGCAGAAGGCAACACTCTTGTAGTCGGCATCGATCTCGGCACTACCAACTCGCTCGTGGCGTATATGCAGGGCGACACGCCGGTCGTCATCCCCGGCGCGGATGGCGAGCGCCTGGTGCCGTCTGTCGTCGCCTGGACGGACGAAGGCGTCGCCGTAGGTAATGCCGCGCGCGCCACCCTGATGGCCGACTCGAGCTCCGCTATTTACTCGGCCAAGCGCCTGATGGGACGGGACCTTGCCGATGTCGAGCAGGAGTTGAAGCTGTTTCCCTTCCGCCTTGCCGAGGATGCGAAACCGGGCGAGGTGCTTCGCCTCAATGTCGGCGGGCTGACCCTCACACCACCTGAAATTTCTGCTTACGTGCTGCAGCAGCTCAAGCGCAATGCCGAACGCTTCTTCGGCGCACCGGTCACCAAGGCCGTCATCACCGTGCCGGCCTACTTTAACGACGCGCAGCGCCAGGCCACCAAGGATGCCGGGCGTATTGCCGGGCTTGAAGTGCTGCGCTTGGTGAACGAACCTACTGCCGCCGCCTTGGCATACGGGTTGGACAAACAACGCGACGGGCTGATTGCCGTGTACGACTTCGGTGGAGGCACCTTCGATGTCTCCATCCTGAAGCTGCATGAGGGCATCTTTGAGGTGGTCGCCACCGGCGGCGACACGCACCTCGGCGGCGATGACATTGATAACCTGCTCATCGCCATCGCGCTTGACGACATTGCCGGCGACCTCGGCGCGGATGTGCGAGGCAATCCGGAGATCGTCCAGGCGATCCGCAAGGCTGTCATCGAGGCCAAGATCACGCTTTCCGCGGCTGATTCCGCCCGCCTGCAGGTAGCCCTGCCCACGGGCGAGCCGTACGCCCGCGAGTTGACCCGTGCGCAGTTCGAGCAGCTGATCGCGCCTGTAATCGCCCGCACCGCTGCGCCCGTGCGCCAGGCCCTGCGCGACGCCAACGCCACGCCGGAGCAGATCGACGAGGTGGTGATGGTTGGCGGTTCCACGCGCATCCCGGCCGTGCGCGCGCTGGTGTCGGAGCTCTTCGGCGGCAAGCGGCTGCACACCGAGCTCAACCCGGATGAAGTGGTCGCGCTCGGGGCCGCCGTGCAGGCGCAGATCCTTTCGGGCACAAGCTCGGCCGCGACGGAAGACCTGCTGCTACTCGACGTCACCCCGCTTTCGCTCGGCATTGAGGCGCTGGGCGGCGTGGTTGCCAAGGTGATCCAGCGCAATTCCACCATTCCGGCCTCGGCCACCGAGCACTTTACCACCGGTGTCGACGGCCAGACCAATGTCGCGATCCACGTGGTGCAGGGCGAGCGCGAGTTAGCCAAGGATTGCCGGTCACTAGCACGGTTTGACTTGAAGGGAATCCCACCAATGGTCGCCGGGCTGCCGCGTATCGAGGTCAAGTTCCTCATCGACGCCAACGGCATCCTCAAGGTTTCCGCGCGTGAGCAACGCAGCGGCCAGGAAGCGGAAATCGACGTCAAACCCACCTACGGGCTTACCGATGAACAGGTAGAAACCATGATTCTCGATTCCTTCGACAATGCCGAACAGGACATCACGGAGCGCCAGGTGATCGAGGCGACCAACGAGGCGCAGACGATCCTCGACGCGCTCGACAAGGCCAAGGCGAACCCTGTTTACCAGCAGCTTTCCTTTGGCGAGCTCGACACTATCAGCTCGGCCACCATGGAGGTGAAGGCCTCGATCAAGGGCGGCGATTACAAGATCATCCGGGCGGCGATCGAGCAGCTCGATAAGGCGAGCCGCCATCTTGCTGAGCTGATGATGGATTCAGCGGTGGGCGGTGCCATGAAGGGCCAGACGATGGGTGGAGCGGGGGAAGCGATGGGTCAGGGCCTGGGCGCTACACCAAGCGCGCCGCATGCTTTTGCGCCGGCGGAGATCAAGGAAGATGAAGTCGCGGGTGAATCTACGGAAGACTGAGCGGAGTCGCTGACAACAAGAAGGGAAAGGTAACCGCAGATCCCTTCGGGATGACAAGGGGCTCGGGTATGGGCCTGGTGGGTCCGCTCAGGCGGAAAATGACGAGCCGCACCCGCAGGATTTCGTGCTGTTCGGGTTGATGAAATTAAAGCCCTGGCGCATTAACGTCTCTTCGAAATCGAGCACCATACCAGCCAGGTAGAGGAAGCTTTTGGGGTCGACGAACAGCCGGATGGGCTGGGCGCCGGATGGATCGTTGGCGGTTTCGAGGCCCGCGCCGAAGACGAAAGTACGGTCGCGCTGGCGGGGCTCGGTGTCGAAGCGAATGTTGTACGAGAGCCCGGAGCATCCACCGCCCGTAATGCCTACGCGCAGGCCGCCCTGTGAAGGAGAAATCCCTTCCTTCGCCATGGCGACGCGAATGCGCTTCAAGGCATTCTTGGTAATCTCGATCGACTGCTTCGCACGGGGCTCGTGGCCCTCGGGCGTCAGCAGGGTCATGCCGGCAAGCGGATTCTTCGGGTCCGGTTTAGCCGGAACCGAAGTGGCTTGCGAAGTGGTCGGCTGGATCGAAACCATCGACATGCTGCTTACTCCCATATGGCAATGATCTGTCAGCTCAAAGCTGTTGGGCTGTAAGCTGACAGATCAAACTCAACGAACTTAGACGGCTGCTACGGGCATCGCTTCGGGGGCCTTGTAGCCCTCGACCGTGTTGGCCGCGCCGCTTTCCGCGATGTTGTTCTTCTTCTTCCAGTCGCCGATGGCTGCGCGGATTGCGTCTTCGGCCAGCACCGAGCAGTGAATCTTGACCGGCGGCAAGGCCAGTTCCTTGACGATGTCAGTGTTCGAAATCTGCATGGCTTCGGCCACCGTCTTGCCCTTCACCCACTCGGTAGCGAGCGAGGACGACGCGATTGCCGAGCCGCAGCCGAAGGTCTTGAACTTGGCTTCTTCAATCACCTGGGTTTCAGGGTTTACGCGGATCTGCAGGCGCATCACGTCGCCGCACTCGGGCGCGCCAACCAGGCCCGTACCCACCGCGTCCGACGATTTATCCAGCTGCCCGACGTTACGAGGATTGCTATAGTGATCGACTACCTTATCGCTGTATGCCATTTGGGGACTCCTGAGCTTGCTTGCTCTGTTTAGATGATAACTCTTACAAAAAGGTGCGCGCGCAATTTCCGTGCGGATGCCCCATAAGCGAGGCATTCCACTAAAGGATGGGCAGCAGACGCTGTTTCAGGAAGAACGCGATCGTCTCAATGGTTTCACCGGCAGACGAAAGCACGGCACCCAGGGTGACGAAGCCGTGCACCATGCCGGGCACGTTGCGCCGCATCACCTCGACGCCCGCGTCCTCCAGCCGTGCGGCGTAGATTACCGCTTCGTCGTGCAGGATGTCGCGCTCGGCGGTCACCATCAGGGTGGGGGCGACGCCGGTCAGGTCCGGGGCGACGATGGGCGACACGTGCCAGTGCTCGGCCGCCGAGCGATCCGGCAGGCTGTTTTTGGTAAACCAGTTCTTCGTATTCTCATCCAGCATGGGCACTTGCGCGTTGATCTTGCGCGAGGGATACTTGTCGTTCGAGCTCGGGCGCGAATCCGCGCTGGGGTAAAGCAGCACCTGCGCCCGCAGCGGGATGCCCGCGTCACGCGCGGCGATCGCCGTCACCGCGGCCAGCACCCCGCCGGCCGAGTCGCCGCAGACGGCAAAGCGGGCGGGATCGAGCGACAGGGAAGCGGCGTTTGCGTGCAGCCAGGCCACGGCGGCGATGGCATCGTGCGGCGCGGCCGGCAGCGGGTGCTCGGGTGCCAGGCGGTACTCGACCGAGATGACGGCGCACAGGCTCTGGGCGGCGATGTTGCGGCAGACGCGGTCGTGGGTTTCGATCGAGCCGATGGTCCATCCGCCGCCGTGGAAGAAGATCAACGCCGGTGCTGGGCCAGCGGCTAAACCATGCGGCCGGTAGATACGGATGGGCAGCTTCGACTCTGCACCGTCTGCCTCCAGATCCTCGACCGCCGCCATCTCGACCACTGGCCCGCCCAGGGCTTCGGTGCCGCGGGCAAAGGCGGCGCGCGCTTCGGCCACAGGCAGGGTGTGGATGGGCGGCGACTTGAACGACTTCATGAGCGCAAACAGGGCGTCGACGTCGGGATGAAAGGTCATGGTCATCGGCTGGTAAATCCTCGGCTTCATCATACTTGCCGCGGCGTTTACTGGCTTGGCGGAGTGGCTGAGGCCGGGTCTTCGTCGTAAGTCGGGAACGGATCGAGCTCGGTGCTGGTCGGCACGGTCTGCAGGGTCTTCAGGTCGGCCTGCACCTGCGCCCAGGCTTCGGGTTTCCTTTTGGTGGCAAAGGGCAACGACAGATTGGCGTAGTAGGCGCCGATTTCGGTCTTGATGCCTGGCGGAATGGGCGCGGTGGGCGTAAGCGTGATGCGATGCAGCAGGCTTGCATAGGTGTCGTCGGTGAGCGGATAGCCCGCCGGGCGCACGGCGTTGCCGGTATCGAGATCGCGGTTGGGCAAAGGATGCAGCCTGCTGCTGGCCGCCGAGGGCGCGCCCTGCAGGGTGCCGGCCGGCGCGGGCAGGGCCGCGGGTGAATCGGCATGCGGGTCGGCGGCGGCGGCCTCGCGGGCGGTGGGCGCGGTGGCCGGGGGAGGCGTAAAGCGGCGCAGCATCTTGGCCAGGGCGTCGGTCGAATCGAGCACCGAATGCACGTACTTTTCTTCGGTGCCCTGGGTGGGCCCTTTTACCGCAACCAGCTTGAGCGCGCCCACCCTGGGCAGGATGTAGAGGAAGCCGGCGAGTGAGTAGGTGCCGACGCCCGGCTTCCTGCGGTACTCGTCCCAGTCATTGGTCTTGGCCACGGCGGCAACCAGGGTGTTCAGCCGCTCGAGGTCTGCGCCGTCGATCTCGGCGGGCTCGTGGTGGCGATGCAGCAGGTTGACCGCGTAGGCGATGCGCGGGATGAAGCGCCGCACCGCGAACCGGTAGGCGCTTACGTTGACCCGTGCCGCGCGGCGCCCGCTGAAATCCTCGCGCAGCCCGTAAGTCTGGTAAAAGGCGAGCGATACCTGCCGGACCGGCACCTCGAGCCCCACATGGCGCAGGTAGTGGACCGGCGCCAGCCGTTGATGGGCGATCTCGTAGATATCGAAGGCGAACTCGGTCTGCACGTGCTGGTGTTCGCCCTCGGCATAGTTCACCACCTTGCCGTAGCGGGCCTCGAGTTTCGGAAACTCGACCGGAACCGAGAGGTTGGTCGCTTCCGAGTGCCCGACGGAGTCGCCGATGTAGTGCGACAGCGCGCCGATGGCAAAGGCGAGCTCGTCGGCATTGCCGGCGTTGCGAAACAGGTTGACGACGAAATCGCCCGACCGCACATAGTGGGTCAGGTTCGAGAAAAAGGCGTCGCCCAGCGGATAGTAGCCGATGTCCTGGATGACGCAGCCGCCGTAGGCATAGGCGCGCGCATGCTCCAGCTGCGCCGGCGTCAGGGTTGGGTAGCGGCTCAGCAGCAGAGGCACAATCGACTTTTGCCACGTTAGGTCAATCAACTGCTCGTGTGTCAGCACCGAGTAGGCACGGGCAGGCCGGCACATCGCCAGGCTTGAAAACAACAGGACTGCAGAGAGAAATCCACGAACACGCATGCTGTTGGGAGCATAGCGCAACCGCACCTCCGGTGGCACAGGACGGCCGTACCTCGAACGTGTTATAACCACTGCCTGTAGAAAGGGCTCGCATCTCGCATGAAGATTCCTCTCACGCCCCTGCGCTTCCTGCGCTATGCCGAGCGCCAGTTTGCCCGCCGCACCGCCGTCGTCTGCGGCCAGGATCGCTATACCTACAAACAGCTGGGTGAGCGCGTGGGCCGGCTTGCCGGGGCTCTCCGCGCCGCGGGTATCAAGCCAGCCGAAGGGGTGCAGCCCGGGGATCGCGTGGCTTTTCTCGGCGTCAATACGCATCGCCTGCTCGAGGCCTACTATGGGGTGCTTGAAGCCGGAGCCATCCTGCTCCCGCTCAATATCCGCCTGTCTGCCGCCGAGCTAAGTCACATCCTCAACGATGCCGGCGCGACCATACTTTTTATCGAGGCGCAATTTGTGCCGCTGGTCGACAGCTTTCGCGCCGAGCTTGATACCGTCCGCACCTTCGTCCAACTGAGCGGTACTCCATTGGCCGGCTGGCTCGAGCCGCGCAACTACGACGAGATGCTTGCCGATGCCGCGGCCGAACCACACCGCCTGGCCATCGATAGCATCGACGAAGACTCGGTTGCCGAGCTTTTTTACACCAGCGGCACCAGCGCCCGGCCCAAGGGCGTCATGCTGACCCATCGCAACATCTACCTGCATGCCATGGCTTCGGCCGTCATGGGCGCGGTGGAGCATGGTGCGGTCGAGCTGCACTCGATCCCGCTCTTTCATGCCAACGGCTGGGGCACGGCGCACTTTCTTACCATGATGGGCGGCAAGCATGTGATGCTGCACGCCTTTGATCCTGTCGAGGTGTTCCGCCTGATCGAAGCCGAGCAGGTCGGCCTGATGCGCGGCGTGCCCATTATGGCCACGGTCATGGTGAACCATCCCGCGCGTACCCAGTACGACCTCAGCAGCCTGCGTACGTTTATTATCGGCGGCGCTGCTTCCTCGCCCACGCTTATCCGTGAGGTCGAGCAGGCGCTCGAGTGCGAGTGCTACACGGGCTACGGCCTGACTGAAACCTCGCCCACCCTTACGGTCGCCATCCTCAAGCCGGATCGGGGCCTGTTCCGCGAAGCGCGGGTGGAAGGGAATGAACAGCAGTATGCGACGAAAGCCATGACCGGCTGGCCGCTGCCGGGCGTCGAGCTCTGCATTGCGGACGCCGGAGGCAACACGCTGCCCGAGGATGGCGAGGCTTCGGGCGAACTGCTCGCGCGCGGCGACGGCGTCATGGCGGGCTACTGGAACCAGCCCGAAGCCACGGCCGAAGCGCTACGCGGTGGCTGGTTCCACACCGGCGATGTGGCCACGATCGCGCCCGATGGCTTCGTGATGCTGGTCGATCGCAAGAAGGACATCATTATTTCAGGCGGCGAAAACGTGTCGTCGCTTGAGGTGGAGGCCGCCCTGCTCGCCCATGCCGGGGTGCTGGAAGCGGCCGTCATTCCCGTGCCGCACGAGCGCTGGGGCGAGGTGCCGCGTGCGCTGATCGTGCGCAAGCCCGGCGCCCTGGTCGACGAAGCCGAACTGATTGCTTTCAGCCGCGGCCGGCTGAGCCATTACAAGTGCCCATCGAGCGTGGTGTTTGTCGAGACGCTGCCGAAAACCGGGACGGGCAAGGTGCTCAAGAAAGACCTGCGCACCTTGTATGGGCAGCCGGCGCTTACTCACGCCTGAGGCTTGTGGAATGTTGGCATTTGCATCAACGCTGTACTCTTTCGATTCCACACCACTCAAACGCGCGCGGGCGAATAGCATAAGATTAACCTTCCATGCCCATCGATCTCGAAGCCACGCTCGCCGCCGCCGACCCTGAAGTCGCCAACCAGATTGCCAACGAAGTTCTGCGCCAGCACGAGGGCCTGGAGATGATTGCGTCGGAAAACTTCGTTTCGCGCGCGGTGCTCGAAGCCGCGGGCACGGTATTTACCAACAAGTACGCTGAAGGCTATCCCGGCAAGCGCTATTACGGCGGCTGCGAGTTCGCCGATGTGGTCGAAAACCTGGCCCGCGACCGCGCCAAACGGCTCTTCGGGGCGGACCACGTGAACGTGCAGCCACACTCGGGCTCGCAGGCCAACGCGGCCGCATTTATGACGCTGCTCAATCCCGGCGACACCATCCTGGGGCTGGACCTGGCCCACGGCGGCCACCTGACCCACGGCCACAAGCTGAATTTTTCCGGCAAGCTGTACAAAATCGCCGGCTACCAGGTGCGCCGCGACACGGAAACGATCGACTACGACCTGCTCGAGGAGCAGGCCATTGAGGTGAAGCCGCGGCTGCTTATCGGCGGCGGCAGCGCGTACCCGCGCCAGTTCGAGTTCGCCCGCATGCGCCAGATTGCCGATCGAGTGGGCGCCTACTTTCTGGTTGATATGGCTCACTTTGCCGGTCTGGTGGCGGGCGGGGCGCATCCTTCGCCCGTGCCGCACGCCCATGTGGTGACCACCACGACGCACAAAACCCTGCGCGGGCCACGCTCCGGCCTCATCCTGTGCCAACAGCAGTTTGCGGCCAGTATCGATCGGTCTGTGTTCCCCGGCCAGCAGGGCGGACCGCTGATGCATGTGGTGGCGGCCAAAGCCGTGGCTTTTCGCGAGGCGCTCGAGCCGGCGTTTGCCCAGTACGCCGCGCAGGTGGTCGCCAATGCCAAGGTGCTTGCGGGCGCCATTCAGGAGAAAGGCTTCCGCATCATCTCGGGCGGCACCGATACGCATGTCATTCTGATCGACGTGTTCGCGCATGGCGCCGCACGGGGCATGCTCGGCTCCGAAGCCGAACACGCGCTCGGAGCGGCCGGCATTACGGTGAACAAGAACGCCATTCCGTACGACACCAATCCGCCGCTCAAGCCTTCCGGCATCCGCATCGGCACCCCGGCGCTGACTACGCGCGGCATGAAAGAGGCCGAGATGCTGACCGTGGCCGGCTGGATCGTGCGCGCGCTCGAACACCGCAACGATCCTGACGTGCTCGACGAGATCCGCCACCAGGTCTGCGAGCTGGCTGAAGAGTTTCCTCTTTACAACTTTCTGCGCCACTAGGGGTTTGCTTCTAAGGTTTTATTTACGAAGCGCGCGGTTGCCCTCCAACTTACGCAAGACACCTGCCGCGCCGCCCGCTCTTCCAAGGCCACTCACCATGCTTCCCATGTTTGCCTGGCTTCTCGCCATCCCTGTCCTTGGTTTTCTTACCGGCGCCCGCTCCATGACGCCCATCGCGCTGGTTTGCTTTTTCGCCTACCGCAAACACCTCTGGCTGCACGATACCTGGGCTCAGTGGGCCGATCATCCGGTATCCGTTATCGTCTTCGGCCTGCTGGCGGTGGGCGAGCTGTTCGGCGACAAGCTCCCGATGACGCCCAATCGCACCGCCATTTTCCCGCTCGTGGCGCGCATCGCCTTCGGCGGCCTGGTGGGCGCGCTGTGCGCCACCGCGCTCCAGGGCTCGGCGCCCGAGGGCATTGCGTTCGGCGCGGTCTCGGCCTTTGCCGGGACCTTCGTGACTTACCACATCCGCAAACACCTTGTGGAGCAGAACGGCTTCAAGGACTTGTACGTCGCGCTTACGGAGGATGTGGTCGTGATCGGCGTGTCCGTGCTGATGCTCGGCATCGTGACCGGGTGATAGAAGCACACCGTTTTTGTTTGACAGATGGGCGAAGACGGGCATCAATTAGAGAAGGTCCTGGATGGGGGGAACCATCCAGGAGTTGTTGAGACGACTAAGTGCCGTGAAGCACCAGGAAAGCTCTGAGTAGCAAGTAGAGAATGATCTCTGCCGGCAGTTCAATATTCAGCTTTCCCCATTGAGCCTTGATCGGTTTCATGGGAACATTACCTCCTCAAGAGATCGCCTCAGGGTTGCAGCCCTGAGGCGTTTCGCTTGTCAGGGCGAAACTTGAGGATCTCCTCCGGTGCACCTGTCAGCGTCCCGCCTTTGAGAAGGCTCGGCCAGTATTTCAACCCTCACCTACCGCGTGAACTCGAACACGACCTTCCAGTCCGCACCCAGCACCAGCATGGCGTCGAAGCTCTTGCCCGCCTTGCTCTTGAAGCCTTTCAGCTCGCCGGTTCGGCGCTTGCTCGAAATCAACTGCTTCGCCTGCGCCTCCGTCACCGGCCGGCCCGCCACCGTTCCCGGCACTGTAAAGGCGCACCCATCGCGGTAGCGCGAGCAGCCCCAGAAGCCCTGGCCATCCTTCCGGGCCAGCACCCCGGCCTTACACTTCGGACACACCATCTCCCCCTTGGCCGCCCCTGCAATGGGCGCGAGCTTCGGCGCTGCCATCGCCGCGCCGCGAAACATCGCCGGCACATCGCGCCGCAGACCTTCGGCCACCTCGGCAAGCAGCGCCTCCGCGTCTAGTTTGCCGGCCTCCACCAGCCCCAGCTTGGCTTCCATATCGCCGGTCAGCTCCGGGCTTGCAAGGTGCGGCAGCACCTGTCCAAGCTGGCCGATCAGCGCGATGCCCTTGCCTGTAGCCTCAAACGCCTTGCCTTCGCGCGCCACATAGTCGCGCTCCACCAGGTTTTGGATGATCGCCGCGCGCGTCGCCTCGGTGCCCAGCCCACGCCCGCGCATGGCTTCGCGCAGGGCCTCGTCGTCGATCTCCCGGCCGGCCGTCTCCATGGCCGCAAGCAGCGTCGCGTCGGTGTACCGGGCGGGCGGCTTGCGCTCCTTGGTCACGAGCTCCGCATCGAGTATCGACAGGGTTTCGCCTTGGCGTACCAGGGGCAAAGATTGCCGGTCTTCCATGTCCTCGCCCCTGTTTTCGATGTCTCCACCTCCCGTGAGCGCGCTCCACCCCGGCGCTATGGGCACGCTCCCCCTGGCGCGAAAGCGATGCCCTGCGGCCAGCAGGTCGATGCGTATCTCTTCCGACACCTTGTCCGGCAGAAACATGGTGCAGAAGCGTTCGGCTACGATCTGGTACACGCGCGCCTCGTCGCCGCTCAGGCCAGCCCCGCCCTTGGCCGTCGGGATAATGGCATGGTGGTCGCTCAGCTTCGACCCGTCCACAAAGCGCTTGCCCAGCTTCGGACCCTTCTCCGCTCGCCTGAGCGCTTCCGCCAGCACGGCCTCGCGACCGGGGAAGCGCAGCGCTCGCAGTACTTTCGCGAGCCCGGCTTCCATGTCTTCGGAGAGATAGCGCGAGCTGCTGCGCGGATAGGTGATGGCTTTGCGCTCATATAGCGTCTGGGCGAGTTCGAGGGTACGGTCCGCGCCCAGGCCGAAGCGGCGATTGGCCTCCTTCTGCAGCTCGCCCAGATTGTGCAGTTGCGGCGGCGGCATCCGCTTCGTCTTCTTTTCGACCGCCGTCACGACTGCCGGCGTCCCTTCTGGTGCGTCGGCCAGAATCTTTTCGGCTTCCGCCTTTTTCTCGAAATCGTGCTTTCCGGCCTTGTTGACAGCACGCGCGATGAAGCCGCCGGCTGCGGTTTGCACATCCGCGTGCACCTCGTAGTAAAGCGTCTTCACCCAGTTTGCAATCTCATGGTGGCGGCGCACGATCATCGCCAGCGTCGGCGTCTGCACCCGGCCAATCGAGCAAAGCACGCCGTTGTGCAGGGTGCTCGCGCGTGTGTGATTCATGCCGATCAGCCAGTCCAGCTGGGCTCGCGCAAGCGCCGCCGCGCCCAGGTTGTCGAACTCCGACCCCGGCTTGAGCCGCCGCAACGCCTCGGCGATGGCCTCCTCGGTGAGGGACGAAGTCCAGAAGCGGCGGACCGGTTTTTGGCACCCTGCAAGCTCGTAAATGCGCCGGAAGATGGCCTCGCCCTCGCGGCCGGCGTCGGTCGCGTTCACCACCTCGGTCACGCGCCGGTCGTTCAGCAGCCGCTTCACCACGTCGAACTGCTCTTCGGTGCGCGGCTCGGCGACCCAGCCCCACTCCCGAGGCACCATCGGCAACGCCTCCCGCCGCCAAGGCTTGCCCCAGGCCGGGTCCATCTCGTTCGGCTCGGCCATGCGCACCAGGTGGCCGACCGCGTAGGTGACCAGGTCGTGCTTGCCGCTGAAGTAGCCGCGTTCCCGCTTGGTACAGCCGAGCGCCTTCGCCAGTTCCGCCGCCACGCTCGGCTTCTCCGCCAGCACCACCCGCATGGTTCCAGTCTACTCAAGAAGAAGGCTTAACACAGAGGACACAGACGGGCACAGATCTGGTCGAGGCAAGACCAAATCTGTGCTTTCTGTGTCCTCTGTGTTAAGCCGTTGCAGGCGGCCCGTAAGCCGAATTTTGTTTTAGACGATCATTCCTCTAGGCGACGCATTACTGCGCCGCTCCAGCAACCTACCCGCAAGTTTCGGAACTAGCCTCTTCCCCTGGGCGCGTCGGGCCGACACGCGCCGGCTGCTGGCGGAAGAACGCAGCCGGACTCCCTGCCTATTTGGTCTTGCTCCGTGTGGGGTTTACCATGCGACCCGCATTACTGCGTGCCCGGTGCGCTCTTACCGCACCTTTTCACCCTTACCCCCGGCTTGCGCTGGAGGCGGTATCTTCTCTGTTGCACTGGCCGTCTTCAGGCCTTGACGCCTGAATCCCGGACGTTATCCGGCACACTGCCCTGCGGAGTTCGGACTTTCCTCCCCCTCCGAACACCCTGGGGTCCCGGAGGCAGCGATCATCCAGCCGCCTGCCTGTCCAGTTTACCCTGTCCGGGAGAAGGCTTAACACAGATGACACAGAAAACACAGGTTGCTGCTGCAAGTCCGGATCTGTGCGCGTCTGTGTACTCTGTGTTAAGCCGTCATGCAATTTTCCGAAGCCTTCAAACTCGCCATCGCCTCGCTCTGGTCGAACAAGCTCCGGACGGTGCTTACGCTGCTCGGCGTCGTCATCGGCGTCGCGTCTGTCATCGCCGTGGTCACGCTGGTCAATGGCGCCAACATGTTCGTCGCCACCAAGTTTTCTTCCTATGGGGCGGATACCTTCACGATCACGCGCGCGCCCTCGTTTTCGACCAATCCCGACGACTACCAGAAGTACGCCAAGCGCAAAAACATTCTCTACGAGGACTTCCGCTACATCCAGGAGAACTGCAAGCGATGCACCGGCATCGGCGCCCAGCAGGCCGCTACCGGCAAGCTGGTGTGCGGCATCACGGCCATTACGGACGCGCAGATTCGCGGCCTTACCTCGCAGATGCCGTTACTGCAGAATCTCGACATCACCGAAGGCCGCGACCTGACGCAATCTGACGAAGACCACGCCGCGCACGTCGCCATCATTGGCACCGATGTGCAGGAAAACCTGTTCCCCGGCATCGACGCGCTCGGCCAGGAGTTCCGCGCCGACGGCGTCCCCTACACGGTCATTGGCGTGGTCGAAAAGCAGGGCAGCACCTTCGGCCAGTCGCAGGATAACTTCATCGGCGTTCCCCTGACCACGTACCAGAAGGCCTACGGAACCCAGAAAACGGTCACCATCTATATCAAGGCCGGGTCGGCCGGGCCGCAGCTCGAGTCTGCGGCCGACGAGGTTCGCGTGCTCATGCGCGCCTCGCGCCACGACAAGCCGGGCGCTGAAGACTCCTTTCAGCTCGACACCAACAACACGCTGGTCGAGTTCGCCTCCACGATCACGAACTCGTTCGGCGCGGTGCTCGCGGCCATTGCGCTGATCGCGCTGGTGGTCGGCGGCATCGTCATCATGAACATCATGCTGGTTTCGGTGACCGAGCGCACCCGTGAGATCGGCATCCGCAAGGCGCTGGGCGCGCGCCGCAACGACATCCTGCTGCAGTTCCTCATCGAGTCGGCGGTGATGGCCGGCATCGGCGGCGTCTTCGGGGTGGCGCTCGGTATCGGCGCGGCGTCGATCGTCACGGTGCTGGCCGGCTTTCCTTCCGCCATCGCGGTCTGGAGTATTTTTGCCGGGCTGCTGATGGCCACCGTTACGGGTATTTTCTTCGGCGTCTACCCGGCGCGGAAAGCCGCCAATCTGGATCCCATCGTGGCTCTGCGGGCGGACTAGGGCCGCATTCTTGTTGTCATCCCAAAGGGATCTGCGGTTGCCGTTCGTCCTGCTTAAGGGCACGGCTTCAGCCGTGCCGTGCATGCCGGAAAGCGAACGCGGCTTCAGCCGCTGAGGTACGCTTCCCGGCGTCTGCCACTGAATAGTTCATCGCGAAGTTGAAGAACGAATACCCCAGCGGCTGAAGCCGTACCCTTAAGCAAGACGGGCTTCCAGCCTGGAAAGCTGTGTCCCCTACAAGGCCAAACTTGATCGAAGGTTTCCCAGCCGCGCCCCAATGCAAAGAAAGCTCGTAGGCGATGAGGCCTTTTGAGTCCGTTTTACGCGTTGTCAGGTAATACCGAACTGTTCACTCCGGTCTGCCTGAGACACTCATGCCAAAGAAGCTTACCCTTTCTGCCTTTGCTTTCAAGAACGTGGCCCGCCGGCCCCTGCGCGCCGGCCTTACGCTGGGCGGCATCGCCATGGGCATTGCAGCCTTTGTGGCGCTGGTCGGCTTTTCGAACTCGTACGAAAAGTCCTGGCTCAACCTGTATGAAGGCGCTGGCACCGACCTTGCCGTGGTGCAGAAAACCTTCATGAACACCTCGGTCGACGAGTCGATCGAGCCCACCTTGCTGGGTGTGCCTGCCGTTGCTGCCGTGTCGCCGATGCTGGTAAACATGATGGAGGTGACGCCGAACAACAACGCGCTGGTCTACGGGCTGCGCGCCGATTCGTTCGAGTTTGCGCCCCTGCAACTGGTGCAGGGCGGACGCTTCGCCCCGGGCACCCAGCAGGTGATGCTGGGCAAGCTGCTGGCCGACGGCATCCACAAGAATGCCGGCGATACGCTCGAAATTCTGGGCACGCCGTACAAGGTTGCCGGGGTCTACCAGGGCGGCTCGGCGCTTGAGGCCGGTGCTGTCATCATGCCGCTCAGCGAGTTGCAGAAGCTCTCGAGCCTCGACGGCAAGGTGACCGCGTTCCACGTGAAACTGAAGCCCGAAGCGGGCGTCGCGCCCGACGAGCGGCTGCGCCGAGGAGAAGGCGCCATCGAAGCCGCCCTGCCTGCCCTGCGCGCGGTCCCGGCCGCCGAGCGCGCAAGCAACAACCAGCTTGTGGTGCTGGCTCACGCCACGGCCTGGGGCACGTCCGCCATCGCGCTGCTGGTGGGCGCGCTGGGCATCGCCAATACCATGGCCATGTCGGTCTTCGAGCGCACCCGCGAGATCGGCATCCTGCGCTCGCTGGGGTGGGCGGGCCGCCGCATCCTGTCGATGATCCTCATCGAGTCCGCGGGGCTGGGATTCGCGGGCGGCCTGCTCGGCGTCGGTGCGGGCTGGGTGGCGCTGCGCGTGCTGGCCGCACTGCCGCAGACGGCCAACGTGGTTTCTTCGGCACTGCCGGTGGCTACTCCTGTAGAGGCGGTTGCGATTGCCGTGCTGGTGGGTCTCGTGGCCGGCCTGCTGCCTGCGCTGCGGGCGTCGCGGCTTTCTCCTGTGGAGGCGATGCGCCATGAATAATCCCGTCCGTGGAACCGGTAGCGAACCCATCCTTACCGTCAGCAACCTGCGTAAGGCGTACGAAAGCGGGCAGATTCAGGCCCTCGACGGGGTCGACCTTACCATCCAGGCCGGCGAATTCGTCTCGATTTCCGGCTCGAGCGGAAGCGGCAAATCGACGTTGCTGCAACTGCTGGGCGGGCTGGATGCGCCGACCTCCGGCGAAATTCTGTTCAAGGGCGAGAGTCTGGGCCGCGCGGTCGATCTCGACCTCTATCGCCAGCAGCATGTGGGCTTCATCTTTCAGGCCTTTCATCTACTGCCGTCGCTCAAGGTGATCGAGAATGTGCAGGTGCCGTGGCTGGGCACGGGCGCCCATGCCGGCCACGAGATTGAAAAAGCCCAAGCCCTGCTCGAGGAAATCGGCCTCGGGCATCGGCTCAACCAGTACCCCGGCCAGCTTTCCGCGGGTGAGCGGCAGCGGGTCGCGATCGCCCGTTCGCTGGCCAACGACCCCGAAATCCTGCTCGCCGACGAGCCTACGGGCAATCTGGATACGGCCAACACCGGCAAGATTATGGAGCTGCTCACCAGGCTGCAGCGGACGCGCAACATGACCCTCATCCTGGTGACCCACGAAGACCACATCGCGCAGTCCGCGCCGCGCCACATTCGCATGCAGGACGGAAGGATTCTGCCATGATCGCGCTGCTTCTGCTGGCCGCCCTGCACGCCGCCCCACCGCCGCCACCGGCCCTGGAGGCGGTCCGACAGCGCGTGCGGGTCTACGATTTCCGCGCCTCCGGCCGCCTGGTCCGGGTCGTGGGTTCCGATCGCACGACGTGGAAGTTTACGGTGCGCGGCCACTGGTTCCCCGAGGGACTCCATCTGCTCTACGACATCACCGCGCCGGACGGCAAGAAGCTTACCCGTAACCTGGTGCGCATGGATCTGCACGGCCGCGTGTCTACCCCGGTCGCGACTCCAGTGCCCGGGCTCTTCTTTGAAGACCTGGTCGAAAACGAGTTCTTCTGGTCTACGCAAGCGGCTGAAGGCTCGGCCACAATCGGCTCGCGGACCTGCACGACGCTGCGCAGCACGGCGACGGCGGGTGAATCCGCTCGTTACAGCTCCGTGCTGGCCTGCGTGGACGCGAGCACCGGTCTGCCGCTGCACACTGCGAAAAGCCTGCGAAGCTCAGGCCAGACCGAAGACTTCGCCTACGGCAACCTCCGCCAGGAGGGAGGCCAGTGGATTGCGACCCAGGTCACGATCCAGATTCCCGGCCAGCCAGGCTCGACGCTGGTGCTGCTCGATCGCGGAACGCCGCACGCGCACCTTGGCCTTAGGGATTTCGACCCATCGCAGGCGCCCGCCGCGGAGGACCGGTAGCCATGCGCTGGCTTCTGCCGCTCGGCCTGCCCCCGGTGCTTCTGCTTGCCTCCGGCTTTTTGTACCAGACACTCGCCACCTGGCACGACCGCCGCACCCTGCCCTTTGCCGTTGCCGGCGGACGCTTCGTGCGTCTG
Organism: uncultured Granulicella sp.; assembly: GCA_964282835.1. Taxonomy (GTDB): domain Bacteria; phylum Acidobacteriota; class Terriglobia; order Terriglobales; family Acidobacteriaceae; genus Edaphobacter. The sequence goes on along the minus strand of OZ196157.1, from coordinate 244,884 downwards.
CCCGATGGCCGCAGGGTCTACCTCTGCGACACCGGGACGAGCCGGCCGGGCAGCCCGTCGGTCGTGTTCGAATCCGGCATGATCGTTTCCACGCTGAACTGGCACCTCGTGCAGCATGCGCTGGCGCGTACCACCCGCACCTTCTCGTACGATCGGCCGAGCCTGGGCTGGAGCGACGCCGCCACCGCGCCGCGTACGCCCCGCGTCCTTGCCGCGGAGCTTCACGACCTGCTCGCTGCCGCGGGTGTTCCGCCGCCGTACGTCTTTGTCGCGCACTCCTACGGCGCCTTGCCCGTGCGCGCGTTTGCCTCGGCGTACCCGGGTGAAGTTGCTGCCGCAGTGCTGCTTGACCCCATGCGTGTCGAAGCCTGGCTGCCTGGCAATCCCGCCACGAAGGCGCTGCTTTCGGGTGGCATTCGGCTCATGGCGCGCGCACCGATCCCGATCCGCCTGGGCGTCGGCCGCATTGCCGCAAGCAGCCTGCTTCGGCCTACGCGCTTTACCGGCTTTCTGTACGACATCTTTGTAGGGGCAAAAGGCAAGAGCCACGCCGCGCGCATGACCCGCGAGCTCGCCAAGATGGCCCCACAGGTGCAGCCCGCCGTGGTGGCGCAATGGTCGCTGCCGGGCTTTTACTCCGGCTGCGCGGCCTATGTGCGCGACGTGCCGGCGAGCGTGTTCGAAATGGAGCGCATCGCGCCAATCTCGGCCATCCCCACGATCACCGTGCGGGCAGAAAGCAGCCCCGCCACATCCCCCGCCTATGCCCACTGCAAGGGCCCGCAGGCGACCGAGCGCATCCTGCCCAACGTGGGCCACTGGATCCATCTCGACCAGCCCGGCGTCGTGCTGGACATCATCAAAGACCTGCTGGCGGGGCTCAAGATAAGACAACCGGCAGATGCGAGCGAAGCAAAGGATTGGCGGGGAATGACCTCACCCGCCGGTGCCGCTCCCTCCCGCCTTCATCCATTGTTTCCCTTTTATCTGCGGGGGTCTTCTATCAAACCTCGCCCAGAAAGCCCAAGAGCCTACAATGGCACACATGGCCTTCGATAGCGGCAAAGATACGGTTGCCATGGCGCTCGATACGTTGCGCACCAACAAGCTGCGCTCGTCGCTCACCATCCTGGGCATCGTCATCGGCGTCATGACCGTCATCGTCATCTCGTCGGTAGTCAACGGCCTCAACTCGAATGTGCAAAATCTCGTCAGCTCGCTCGGCTCGAACATCCTCTTTGTCTTTCGCTTTCCCGTCTTCACCGGCAAGCCGACCACCGAGATGCTTACCCGCAAGCAGATGACCTACGATGACGCCATCGCCATGCGTTCGCTGCCGCACGTCGTCGCCGTAAGCCCGTCCGTGCGCTACGCCCAGCAGACCAACTTCGGCGCCATCGGGTCGACCGCGATCAAGGCCGCGGGGGGCAAAAGCATGCAGGGCACGACGCTCGAAGGCGATACCCCGGCACTGCCCGACGTGATCAACCTCGATGTCGAAACCGGCCGCTTCTTCACCGAGCAGGACGAGGAGCGCGCCGCCAACGTCGTCGCGCTGGGCCACGACACGGCCGAAGAGCTGTTCGGTGTCGACAACGCAGTCGGCAAGGAGGTCGTCATCGGCGGCCTGACGATGAACGTCGTGGGCGTCGCGGCCAAGAAGAAGACGGCGTTCGGCGGCGGCAAGAACCCTGAAGACAACTTTGCCTACCTGCCGCTCACCACCTTCCACAAGCTGCATCCGGAGGTGCTCGATTACTGGATCATGCTCAAATACGACGACCCTAAAAACGCCCAGCTGGTGCAGGACGAGCTTACCGAGTTGCTGCGGCGCCGGCGTAAGGTCGCCAACGAAGCACCGGACAACTTCGCCGTCTTCGGCACCGATTCACTTACCCGGCTGTGGAACCAGCTCACCAGCGGGCTGTTTCTGCTGCTGTTCGCGCTGTCGTCTGTGGCGCTAATGGTCGGCGGCGTCGGCGTGATGAACATCATGCTGGTTTCGGTGACCGAGCGAACGCGCGAGATCGGCGTTCGCAAGGCGATCGGCGCCAACAAGCGAACCATCATGGGCCAGTTCACGCTCGAGGCGGTGACGCTCTGCGCGGTTGGGGGCATCATCGGGGTGCTCGCCGGCTCAGCCATCGCGGTGCTGGTCAGCTTCCTTATGCCGGCGGCTCTGTCGCTGGTATGGGTGACGGTGGCGTTTGCCAGCGCTTGTGCGATCGGGCTGATCTTCGGCATCTACCCGGCCTACAAAGCCGCCAGCCTGAACCCGATCGAAGCCCTGCGTTATGAGTAGGAGCCGAAGGCTCACATAGCCGATGGTATGAGGGAAGGCAAAGCAGAACAACAGCAGACTTCTTTCGGAAACAACAACAAAGCCGGAGTAGCTCTGGAGGAACAGCTGCTTTCTTAGCAGATGGAACTTCGGCTCGCAAATCTGCGTAGCAGGCCAGCAGAAAGGTCAACCATGCGCCGAACGCTGTTGGGTTTCTTTCAGTTTTGCCGTCTTGCCAGTCTGGCTCTCGCGTGTGCGGCGGCTGCCGCGTCCTTCGCCCGAGCCCAGGTCTACACCTATAAAACCGAAACCCACCTCATCGACACCACCGTCAGCGTGCACACTCCGCAGGGCGGCCTTGTGCAGAATCTTACGCGCGACGACTTCAAAATCTTGGAGGATGGTGTGCCGCAAACCATCCGCTTCTTCGCCCGCGATACCGAGTTGCCGCTTTCGATCGGCCTCATCATCGACGAGAGCGGCAGCCAGGAGAAATTCGTCAAGGAGCACGAAAAGGACATCGCCATCTTCATTGCCGAGGTCCTCGAGCCGCGCGATGAAGCTTTCGCTGTGTGCTTCGGCAACCACCTCCGCCTGGTCAGCGACACGACGCAGAACGGCCCGTCAATCGTCAGCAGCATTGCGGCCTTTGACAAGGGCAGCCGCCACTTTCCCGAGCTTGGGCCGCACGAAGAACGCGAACTCGGCACCGCGCTCTACGACGCCGTCTACTTCGGCGTGACGGAAAAACTGGTCAACAAACCCGGCCGCCGCAAGGTTCTGCTTGTGCTTTCGGATGGCGAAGAAAACTCGAGCGAGCATGATCTGCTGGACGCCATTGAAGCGGCCCAGAACGCCAACGTGCTGGTCTACTCGCTGCGTTATACCGACGCCAAGCAGAACGAGATGTCCGCCCGCGACCGCTACGGCATGCGTGTGCTCGACCACCTTGCCGCCGAGACCGGGGGCAAGAGCTTCGACGTGCAATCCACGCGAGTCGAGCAGGCCTTTGCCGAAATCGCCGGTGAGTTGCGCTCGCTCTACAGCATCGCGTATCAGTCCACCAACCGGGTTCGCGACGGCCAGTTCCGCAAGGTGCAGATCCTATCGGACGACCCGGGCCTGGTCATCCGCAGCCGCGCCGGCTACTACGCGACCAAGGACGCCGAGCAGCCGCCGGCAAGGAACGATCAGAGATGATGGACGACTCGCCCGCAAAGCAGGCGCGGGAACACTTCACTCAGTCGCATCGCTGCAGTTCGGTAGACTAACCCCATGGGCACCACCATCGAGGCGTTCACGGCCCTTATCACCCTTGCCGGAATCGCCTACATGCTGCTCGCGCTGTGGGGTGCGCGCGACTTTGTCCGCAGCGTCCGCGCCGCTGCCGCCGCGCCGCCGTTTGCCCCGCCGGTCAGCATCCTCAAGCCGCTCAAGGGGGTCGACCCTCGCATGTATCCGGGCCTCGTCAGCCACTGCGAGCAGGTCTACGCGGGGGCCTTCGAGCTTGTGTTCGGGGTGCATTCACTCGCCGACCCCGCCGTGGCCGAGATCGAACGTCTGCGCGCCGCATACCCGCAGGCCAATCTCAAGCTGGTCGAGTGCCCGGCGATCCTGGGCACCTCGGGCAAGGTCTCGAACCTTATCCAGATGCTTCCGCACGCCACCTGCGAGCACATTCTCATCAACGATTCCGACATCCTGGTCGCGCCGGGCTATCTCACGGGCGTCATGCGCTACTTTGCGTCGTCGCGGGTAGGCATGGTCACGGCCCCGTACCTGGGCAGAACAGGCCCGGATGGAAGGGAAGTCACGGTGTGGGCGAAGCTCGAAGCGCTTGGCATTGCCACGGACTTCCTGCCCGGTGTGCTGACGGCGCGCAAGCTTGAGGGCGGCATCCGCTTCGGGCTGGGTAGCACCCTGGCCGTCACCCGTGCCGCGCTCGCGGCTGCCGGCGGGCTCGACCGGCTGGTCGAGTACCTGGCCGACGATTACGAGCTCGGCCACCGCATTGCTGCCGCCGGCTACAGCGTCCAGCTCTGCGGCCAGACGGTGGAAACCACTGTGCCTCCGTACGACCTGCAAGGCTTCTGGGATCACCAGATGCGCTGGGCCCGCTCCACGCGCGATTCGCGCAAGCTCGGCTACGTCGGCCTGGGCGTTACCTATTGCGTGCCGTGGGCGCTGGCCACGGTGGTGGCAAGCGGCGGCGCGCTTTGGAGCTTTACGCTGCTCGTGTTTGCCCTGCTGGCCCGCGTCTCGGTCGCGCTCGCGATCGGCGTGGGCATCTTGCGGGACGGCCAGGTGCTGCGCGACCTGTGGCTGCTGCCGGTGCGCGATTGCTTCGGCCTGCTGTTCTGGCTGTGGAGCTTTGCCGGCGACACGGTCGTCTGGCGCGGCGAAACCTTTCGCCTGCATGACGGCCGCATCACCAAGGTGGATGCCGTGACGATATAGAGGAAGACAATCGCAGATTTCTTCGGGATGACAATAAAAGACGTTCCAACGGCATGCCTGTTCCTGTCCTGTCGTGTGGTGGCAAGGCGTATCGCGTCCGCAGGGTATGCTGCAAAGAACGTATGCCGCTCCAGTACTTCATTCTTAGCGTGGCGGTCATCGGTGCTGGTGGCCTGCTGCGGCCGCCCGACTTGCTGCGCTGGCTGTTTCCGCCGATCGCGCTTGTGCTCCTCGTGCTTGAAGGCCTGTACCACGGCCTGTACTGGCCCATGCTGCCGGCCTGCCTCGTGGTTGCGGTATGCGCGGTGTTGCTGCCGCTGCGTCCCGTCTCTGCAAGGCTGGGAAGTCGGCAGCGCGTGCTCGCTCTAGGGGCTCTCCTTTGTTGCACGGCCTCGTTCGTGCTGCTGCATGTGCTGCCGCTGTTTCGCCTGCCCGCGCCCACGGGTCTCTACTCGGTGGGAACGCGCACGGAGCACTGGATCGATCCTGCAACCCATCGCGAATTGGTCGTGCAGTTCTGGTACCCGGCCGCGCCGGTCGGCCGCCGCGCACGCTACATGCTGCTGGCGGAAACCAGGCCGCAGTTTGCTTACTGGCACTGGATTCGCACCAACTCCTGGCAGGATGCGCCGCTGGCCGCACTCGGCTCCAACCAGGCTGCGCCGGCCATGCCGTTGCTGCTGTTCGGACCTATGTGGGGCGGGCGCCGTACCCAGGATACGTTCCTGGCCGAAGAGCTCGCCAGCCACGGCTACCTGGTCGCCGCGGTCGATCATCCCGGCAACAGCGCCCGCATTCTGCTGGCCGATGGCAGCGTACTCCGGAGCGACCGCGCGAAGGCGCTCTCAAATCTCGAGGCCACTACTGCGCCCGCCATCCGCGCCCTGTGGACCGGCGAACTTGCGCTATGGACCGCCGACAATGAGTACGTGCTCGACACGCTCACCGGGCATCCGCCCGCCTTCCTGGCCGGCCATATCGATCACACGCGCATCGGCGCCTTCGGCCACTCGTTCGGCGGCTCGGCGTCCATGGCGCTGCTGGGAACGGACAAGCGTGTGCATGCCGCGCTCAACATGGACGGCTGGACGTTTGACGGCCTCGACCACCGCACCACCGAGCTCGTCCTCTTCCTCTACGCCGGAGCGCCCCCAGCCTCGCCGCAGAGCGCTTCGGTCGACGACCAGCTTGAACGCCAGGACCTCGAGAGCGTCAACGCGAGCCTGGCCGCGCAGGGGGGTTGCGAGGCCTACCTGCGCGAGACCCAGCACGCGGATTTCACCGACCAGACGCTGATCTCGCCCGTCCAGCGCCTCACCTACACCGGTCCGCTCAGCCCTGCGCGCGTACGGCCCATTGTGCGTGGGCTGGTGCTCGGCTTTTTCGACCAGGCGCTCAAGCAGCAGGGCTCGCTACCCACGTATCCGGAGGTCCAGACGACCTGCAGGTAGCGAAAACGGCGGAACCCCTGCAGGCATGACAACAAGAAGCCAGTCTGTGAGCTCTCAGCTCAAAGCTTCAGCACTTGGAGCGATTCGGGTGCAAAGGGCAGACAACAGCAACTGCAACCGCAGATTCCCTTCGGGAATGACAACAAAAAAAGCCACCGGCTTATCGCAGCTTGTCTCCCACATCTTCCAGCTTGTCTTCAAGCTCGTTCAGCTTGCGTGCCAGCGCCTGAATCTCGAGTTCCGCCCGCACGTTCACGTCGAAGCCAAGCTCCGAGCGCAGCCGATCTTTCTTGTCCTGCCGGTTCTGGCTCATCATGATGACGGGAGCCTGGATGCTGGCCAGCATCGACAGGAACAGATTCAGCAGGATGAACGGATATGGATCCCAGGCCTTGCCGCGCAGTACCACGTTGATCGCCGTATACACCGACAATACCACGGCAAACAGGATGATGAAGGTCCACGAGCCGCCGAAGCTGGCCACGCGGTCGGCCACCCTTTCGCCGAACGTTTCCTTTTCTTCGATCACCTGGTTGGGATTGCGCGCCGCGCGCAGCCGGATGAGCTGCTGCGAGGCATGGAACTGCCTGGCCAGCACGGACATCATGTCCAGCCCGGCCATGGGCTTGGCCTGGATCAGCACGGTGATGTCGTGCCGGTCGACCTCCAGGCAGGTCGAGTCGTCTGTGGCCACGGCGGTGGTCTGGTGCGGCGTCCCGTCGAGCATGCTGGCGAAACCGAAGAACTCGCCGTGGTCGGGCTGGTGCACGACGACTTCCTGCGAGTCGTCGTCGACCGTTGACACGGTAACGCTGCCGCCGAGCAGGATGAAGGCCTTGTCGCCCGGCTCGCCCAGCTTGTAAATCCGCTGGCGCATGGCAAAGGTGCGAATTTCCACCTGCCCGGCCAGCACGGCAAGCTCATCTTCATCGAGCAGGGAAAACAGGGGGACTTGACGGAGTTCTTCCGGAGCGCAGGCCATGGTGGGACCAGTGTAGTGCTTTCGTAGCCGCCGACAGAAGGCAGTCGACCGCGGATGGACACGAATGTACGCGGATCAAGGCAAGCATCCGCGTTGATCCGCGCTGATCCGCGGTCGGCCTGGCTTTTGCCTTCAGGGCCGGTTCGAAAGAATCTGCTTGCCCCCGGCGCTCGCCACCAGATAGACCGGCCCAGGCAGTTGCAGCACCGGTCGGTCCGTATCGCTCGGGTCCTGCCAGAGAAAAATGCGTTGCGGTCCTGCCCATCGAGCCGCCATCGACTCGCGCGTCTCAAAGATCTTTGGTGCGTCGGGAAAGAACGACCCGTACCAAAGGTTCGAGCTACGCCCCTCGACCAGGTGCAGGTCGTTGCGGCGCAGGTAGAACCCCAAGGTCGACCCGGACTCGTACTCGCCATGGATCGCAATCATGTCGCCCGGCCGAAGCTGCGGGCGGATGGCATCGGCCAACTGCGCGCTGGTCAGCACAGGCGAAAAGATGACCAGGCCCTGGTGCGCGGCGAGCAGAAAAAGGAACGCCGCGGCGGCCGTCAGCCGGAATCCTCCGAGGAAATCACCCTTTCGCGTGCGCTGATATCCAGCCGTCAGGCAGAGACCAAGCGCTGCGACCGCCAGCAACAAGGGCGTCCGAAACATCCCCATAGCCTGTGCGTTCAGGTCGAGGAAGTGGCCGAAGGAGAGAGCGTAATCGCCAGGGTTCTGCTGCAGCAGGCTGGCCAGATCGGTGCCGGGCGCGGGTGCCTTGGTATGCACAATCAAAAACACGCATGCAGACGACGCGAGCAGCCCAAGCGCCGCCAGGACGCCTGCCGCTCGCAGAAGCGAACGTCGCCGGCGCGGCGTTTCCACGGCGTTCTGCGGCTGCTGCGTGAGCAGGCTCACGATCAGCAGGATCATGGGCGGCAGCGCGGGTAGAACGTAGTATTCCTGGCGGGTCGAGAAAGAAAAAAAGAGTAAAGGCAGCACGGCCCACACAAGCAGAAGCAGCTGGCCGCGCTCAAGCGGACTGCACCGGTAAGCTCGCAGGCGCTGGCGGAACGCTGCCTCCCGCCAGGGCAGCGCGCGTCCGAGCGCCGCCGGCAGATACGCAGACCACGGCATCAGCCACACGAAGATCAAGCCAAGAAAGAGCCAAAGCGGTACGGTGTCGTAATCGCGCGGCACCCGCAGGTTCAGGTAGCGCAGCACCTGCTCGTTGACGAAGTAGAACCATGTCCAGCCATGCACGTTGCCGTCTGTCGGCAGCGGCACGGAAAAGTGGCCGTCGTGAAAACTCACACCGCCGGGATGCCCCTGCGACGGATTCGCAAAGGCCGCGAGCACATGCCAGGGCACCGCAATCACCAGAAACACCAGCGCTGAAGACCACGGCCGCAGCGCGCCCAGCCGCTTGCACGCTCCGCGAAGGCCGCGCGTCAGCAGCAGGTGCAGGCCCACGATCGCCAAGGGAAATACGATGCCGATCAGGCCCTTGGTCAGCACGTCGAGCGCGCACGCGGCGGCAAAACCCCAGCAGAGCCGGGCCGCTGGTTCGGCGTCCGGTTCGAACTCCGTAAGCAAGTAGGCGAACAGCGCCAGCGTCAGCCAGAGGCAGACCAGCACGTCCGGAATGTTGATGCGCGAAAAGATGAAAATCCCGAAGCTCGAAAGCGTGATCAGCCCCGCGTACAGGCCTGCCCGTGTGGCGTACAGGCGCCGCGCAAAAGCCTCCGCAAGCAGTGCCAGCCCGCCGATCGAAAACGCAAGCGGCAGCCGCGAGGCCAGCGTAGTCGGCCCGAACAGCTTCATCGAGAGCGCCATGAGCCAGTAAAAGAGCGGCGCCTTTTCGAGATAGCGGATGCCGTTGGCGTAGAGCGTCACCCAGTCGTGGCGCAGCAGCATCTCGCGCGCTACCTCGGCGTGCACGGAGTCGGCGTCGTCTAGCAGCGGCGGCCGAAGCAGAGTAAACGAGGCGTAAAACACCAGCCAGAGCACAAGCAGCACAAGCCGGTTGCGCCGGACCAAGCTGCGCCAGACCAAAAACCGGGCCTCCCCTGGCTGAGCGGTATGCGTCACGCCTTCAGGGTAACGCTTATCATAGCTATGTGGAGCCCGTGACGAGTGCACAACCCGGCCCGCCCGCCGAGTTAATTTTCGGCGATTGGTACCCGGCCCTGCGCTCGGGTGGCCTGGCTCGCGGCAAAACGCGTACGGCGCTGCTGCTCGGGGTGCCGCTGCTGGTGGGCCGCAAGCGCGACGGCACCCTGTTCGCCATGCGCGATTTATGCCCGCATCGCGGCATCCCGCTTTCGGCCGGCTGGTTCGACGGCGAAACCGTGCAGTGCAAGTACCATGGCTGGAAGTTCGAGCCATGCTCCGGCCGATGCACGGAGATTCCCTCGCTCACCCACTTTGACGTCCTGCAGCCGACCAAAATCTACGCCACCAGTTATCCCTGTGCCGAGCAGGATGGCTACGCCTGGGTGTACCTGCCCGAGCCCGGCGCCGGCCGCAGCCCGGCCATGCTGCCGCCGGTGCCTGAGGTGCCCAAGTTCTCGGCGAAGTTCCGCTCCGCGCACCTGAGCGCCGACCTGCCCTGCAACGTCGACCACGGCATCATCGGGCTGATGGACCCGGCGCACGGACCGTTCGTCCACCAGGCCTGGTGGTGGCGGTCGAAAGCCAGCATCCACGAAAAGACCAAGCACTTCGAGCCCATCAACCAGAAAGATGCGCAGGGCTTTCGTATGAGCTCGCACGCGCCCAGCGCGAACTCCGCGCCCTACAAGCTGCTTGGCGTCTACGGCGAACCCATCACCACCACCATCGATTTCATCCTGCCCAACCGTCGCCTCGAAACGATCCGCGCGGGCGCCAAATGGTTCGCATCGCTAACCACCGTCACGCCCGTCACGCCTTCCACCTGCCGGATCGACGTGATGGCCTGCTGGAACGTGTTTTACCACGTGCCGCTCGTCACCACCATCGCCACAATCTTCGGGGCGCGCTTCGTCCGGCAGGATCAGGAGACCATGATCGAGCAAGCCCAGGGCCTGCAGTTTCGCCCCGCCATGATGCTGATCGACGACGCGGACAAGCCCGCCAAGTGGTACTTTGCGCTCAAGCAGAACCGCCTGACCGGGCAGGGGAGTCATCCGCTACCCGGACCGGTAGAACTGCATTGGCGCAGCTAAAAGAACGACCTTCAGGGCCTACAAGAAGACAGGTTCGGTCAGCTTTAGTGCGGCGCCAGTACCGTATTCACGTTCACCGCTGACGACTGCACCCCATAGCCCATCCCGTTCGGGTGAAAGTTGTCGTTGGTGTAAAACTGCGGCATAAAGAAATCGGGGTGCGCCGGGTACTTCATCACAGCATCGAAATCTGCAATCGCGACGACACCCGGCAGCGTCGCGCCCGTCGTCTTGATCCAGGCGTTCAGGATATTGCGCTGGGTCGAACCCGTGTTTTCGGGTCCCGGATTGATGTCTCCCTGGTAGGGATTCGTCGTCGAAGGCAGCAGGCTGGCATCGGATGTGGTGCAATACTCGGCCGGCGGCAGCGTAGCCAGAATGACCCGGACGCCTACTGCATTGGCCTGAGCCACCATGTTGCTGAGCGAAGCTTCCACGTTGGTCGCGGGCACGCAGTCAGCTCGCAGATCGACCCCGCCAAAGTAAATGACCACGGCCTTGATGCCGGCCTGCTGCAGCACGTCACGATTCATGCGGTCGATGCCCGCCTGCGACTGCCCGGAGGCGGTCTTCGAGTCTTCGCCCGCGGGGTCGGCGATAGTTCCGGCGTTAAACACGCTTGCTCGGTAGCCGGCCGTCAGCATGTCTCGCGTCAACCAGTCCGAGGGACGATCGAAATCCTGGCCCGGGACCGCCAAATTCTCAGTGGGATAGTTGTTGCCTGAGCCATAGTTCGAATTGTGACCATCCACCGACGAGCTGCCGAAGAAGGCGATGCTGCCCTGGTAGGCTCCGTAGACGTCCATCCCGGTCAGCAGAAAATACTCGGGCGTGGTGTTGATGAAGCTTGTTCCCGCCGCATCGGGGCTCGAGTCACCCGAACCGGGGAAGTTGGCAAAGTTCGTATCCACCTGGGCCTCGTGCTGGGTGATTGGCCCCCACGTTCCCTTCAGGTACATGGTTACGGCCATGCGCTCGCCATACTTGTAGGTCAGATTTACCGGGTCCGAGACCACAGCGCCGCCCGCCGGGATGGTGACGGAGGTGGATCCGCTGAACTTCAAGGGTGCATCGCGGGTCGTATCGATGGCTGCACCCTGACTGAGAGCCACGGCTAGCCGGGCATTGCCGATGGTCAGCGGCGTGGTTCCCAGAACGTTTGAGAAATGAATGCGTTCCTGCGTCCCATCGATATCCGGCACGATGATGAAGCGGAAGGTCTGCTCCATGGAGCCTTCGTTATCGACGCCCTGCAGCGCGTTCTCCGGCGGCGACGACCAGCCCACGATCCATTGGTTGGTCAACGCGGGCCCCTGCAAGGCGGCCGCAACCGGCACCGGAATCGCCTCGTAGACGATGCCTGAGGCAGGATTGTTGTTGCCGGAGCAGCTGCTCAACAGGGCTGCGGCGCAGATCAGGGCAGCCGAGAACGCTCGGGAAGCAAGTTGGAGAGAGGCCATAAGTCGTTATGACGCCAAATCGGCCAGAAAGTTTTCTACTTTAAGCCAGGTATCCATGCGATCAACCTGACGCAACTCTAGCGCAGCGGCGGCAATACGTTTAGCGGAAACGCGCTTGCCGCCTGTCGGTAGCCGTTTCCGTTCAGGTGCTGGTTGTCTCCGGAGTTGTAGGGATAGAGCAGAAAGTCCGGGCGCGCAGGGTCCAGGGTCGCCGTGTCCAGGTCTGCGATGCCCGCGACCCCGGGCAGCCTGGTCCCGGTGCTGCGCACCCACTGGTTGAAGGCGACCCGCTGCAGCTCGCCGCCATTGGCCGGACCCGGCATCGACCCTCCCGCATAGGGGTTGGCGGGCGAAGGAAATGGCCCGTAGTTGGCCTCGGCCGGGTTGGTGCAAAAGGCCGATGGAGGCAACGTCGCCAGCACCACCGGCACCCTGGCCGCGTGGATCGTGGCCACCATCTGCATCGTGGCGGCCTCGATCGCGGGCGCGGACTGGCAATCGGGCGACCGGATGTCGATCGAGCCGAAGTAGGTCATGGTGGCCAGCAGGTTGGGCAGCGTCAGCAGATCATGGCCCACGCGTTGGTTCGCGTTCTGCGTGTCGTTGGTGGTATTCAAAATGTCGTTGGTCACGGTATCGCCCGGAATGCCCAGGTTCACAATGCCGATGCGGTAGCCGGCGGCAATCAGGCGCTTGGCGAGCCAGTCGCCGAGGCGGTCGTCGTACTGGCCGGTCACGGGGGCGTTCGGCACCGGGTACACCTGATCGTCCGAATAGTTGGAGTGGAACCCGTCTGTCGTCGAAGAGCCGAATAGCGCAAGCGTCCCTTGGTACGGTCCGTACACATCCACGCCGTTGATCAGCAGCCAGTCTGTGGTGGTATGGGTGAAGCTCTTACCCAGCGGCTGCTTCGTCTTGTCTCCGGCACCGTTGTCGGTGAAGTAATTCTCCACAAAGATGGAGCTGTGCCGCGCTACCGGTCCGAAGGTTCCCGGCAGATAGACCGAAATGGCGAGCGTCTGCCCGAACGCAAAGGTGATGGAAACCGGATCGGAGGTGAGCACCTGGCCCGGCGCAAGCGTCACCGAGGGCGAACCGTTGAACATCAGCTGTGCGTCCTGGGCGGTGTTGATGTGTGACGTATAGCGCTTCGCGAGCGAGAGCCGTGCCGCCCCGATGGTGATGGGCGTGGTGCCGAAATAGTTGGAAAAGCGTACCCGCTCCATGGTCCCGCCGATGGTGGGGTTGATGACGAAGCGGAAGCTTTTGTTGGAACCACCCTGGTTATCGCCGACCGCATCATTGTTGTCGATCGCGTCGCCCCATGCTCCCACCCAGATCGGGGCCTGCGGGCCATTGGGCGCGGCCGTGGTCGGCCCATCCGGAATCTCGAAAAACGTTCCCGGAGCACAACCCAACATCACAACCAGGATCAACAACCAGGCAGAAGCAGAGTTTTTCATCGCGGCAGCTTTCCGAGCTTGACCCAGCCCGATCATCGAAACGATAGGAACGACAGGTTACCACTTGCTTATGAAAAATGCGGTGTGTAAACCATTGTATGCGCTGCTCGCGGCGGCGCATGTGAAATTTGCTTTGCGTCGGCCGGAGTCTGCAGAACAAAGAAAGCCAGCCGTAATGGCTGGCTTTCTTTCGTTTGCTGCAGTAACGATCTAAGCCAGGTCGAACCGATCCAGATTCATCACCTTTGTCCAGGCCGCCGCAAAGTCGCGCACAAACACTTCACTTGCATCGCTGGCCGCGTAGAACTCGGCCAACGCCCGCAGTTGCGAGTTCGATCCGAACACCAGATCGGCAACCGTGCCCGTCCATTTCAGCTCGCCCGTCGCGCGATCGCGGCCGTCAAGAACGCCTGCCTTGCTCGTCGACTTCGTCCACTTGGTGCCCATATCCAGCAGATTCACAAAGAAATCGTTGGTCAGGGTTTCAGGCTGCTTCGTAAAAACACCGTACGCGGTATGGCCGAAGTTGGTGTTCAGCACACGCATGCCGCCTACCAGCACGGTCATTTCCGGTGCCGTCAAATCCAGCAGGTTGGCCTTGTCCAGCAGCATTTCCGCCACCACATCTTCGTGGCCGTCACGGGTGTAGTTGCGAAAGCCGTCGAGCTTCGGCTCCAGCACTTCGAACGATTCCACGTCGGTCTGGTCCTGCGTCGCATCCACGCGGCCCGGCGCAAAGGCGACCTTCACCTCGTGCCCAGCCTTCCTGGCTGCCTGCTCAATCGCTGCCGAACCGCCCAGGACGATGAGGTCGGCGAGCGAAATCTGCTTGCCGGTCTGCTTGCCATTGAAGTCCTTCCGGATTGTATCGAGCGTCTCGAGCACCTTGGCCAATTCGCCGGGCTGGTTGACCTCCCAGTACTTCTGCGGCTCCAGCCGGATGCGCGAGCCATTCGCGCCGCCGCGCCGGTCGCTGCCGCGGTAGGTCGAAGCTGAGGCCCAGGCCGTCGTGACCAGCTGCGGGATCGAGAGCCCCGAGGCCAGAATGGCCGTCTTCAGCTCCTCCACGTCGGCATCGGTGACCAGTTCGTGGTCGACCGCCGGCAGCGGATCCTGCCAGAGCAGCGTCTCCTTCGGCACCAGCGGGCCAAGATAGCGCGCCACCGGACCCATATCGCGATGGGTCAGCTTGAACCAGGCGCGCGCAAACTGATCCGCAAACTCTTCCGGATGCTCGTAATACCGCCGCGAGATCTTCTCGTAGATCGGGTCCTTGATCAGCGCCATGTCGGTCGTGAACATAATCGGCGCGTGACGCTTGGCCGCATCCTGCGCATCCGGCACCGTGCCTGCGCCGCCGCCGTTTACCGGCGTCCACTGGTGCGCGCCGGCCGGGCTCTTGGTCAGTTCCCACTCGTAGCCGAAGAGGTTTTCGTAGTAACCATTATCCCAGCGCGTCGGGAAGGCCGTCCACGCGCCTTCTAGGCCGCTCGTAATCGTCTGGTTGCCCTTGCCCGTGCCGAAGGTGTTGTTCCAACCGAAACCCTGCTCTTCGAGGTCCGCGCCCTCGGGCTCCGTGCCCAGGTACTTGCCCGGGTCGGCCGCGCCGTGCGCCTTGCCGAAGGTATGGCCGCCGGCTACCAGCGCCACCGTTTCCATGTCGTTCATCGCCATGCGCCCGAAAGTCTGGCGGATGTCGCGCGCCGAAGCCACCGGATCCGGCCGGCTGTTGGGGCCTTCCGGATTCACATACACCAGGCCCATTTGCACCGCGCCGAGCGGCGCTTCCAGCTCGCGGTCGCCCGTATAGCGCTGGTCGTCGAGCCACTTGCCCTCGGGGCCCCAGTAAACATCCTCTCCCGGCTCCCACACGTCCACGCGTCCGCCGGCAAAACCAAACGTCTTGAAGCCCATCGACTCCAGGGCCACATTGCCGGTCAGCACGATCAGGTCGGCCCACGAGAGCTTCTGGCCGTACTTCTGCTTGATCGGCCAAAGCAGCCGCCGCGCCTTGTCCAGGTTCGCGTTATCCGGCCAGCTGTCCAGCGGCGCAAACCGCTGCGCGCCTCGGCTCGAGCCGCCACGCCCATCGGCGATCCGGTACGTACCCGCGCTGTGCCACGCCATGCGCACGAAAAACGGGCCATAGTGTCCAAAATCCGCCGGCCACCACTCCTGCGAGCTCGTCATCAGGGTATGCAGATCGCCAATCACAGCCTGCAGATCCAACGTTTTGAAGGCCGCCGCATAATCGAAGGCCGGCTTCACCGCCTTGTTGAACGGGTTGTTCAGCGGCGAGTTCTGGTTCAGCACCTTCAGGTTCAGCTGGTTCGGCCACCAATCCGCATTGGTCTTCGAGCCCGCCATGGTTGTCGTGCGCGGCGCGCCCAGAAACGGGCATTTGCCCACGCCGGGCTCGTTCTGCACGATAAGGCTTGCGTCCGTCGGCTCGCCGACGCCGTGGTCAAATTGATGGTCCTGCTGCCCTTGCTGATCCATACTGTCCTTCTCCTTGAGAGCGGTCCTGCCGTTTTACTGCGCTTGCCAGATGATAACTCTTATCGTTCTTCCGTGGAATGAGCAAGGCCTTGCTCACACGGCCCTGGCCCGCCCCGTCCGAGCCAGCGCCTGCCGCAGCGCCCCCAGCCCGCCCCCACGCAGCGGTCCATGTCCGGCGGCAAAGCGCTCCAACGGGTAGTCGAGCAGACGCTCGGCACTCTCGGCGGCCAGTTTTTTCGACCACATTACCCAGCTCGGCAGGGGAAAGTACCAGGGCGTCCAACCACATACGGAAAGCCGCCCGACGCAGACCAGCGCGTCGCCGGCGTAGAGTGTGCCGTCGCGCTCATCCAGGTACGCGATGTGGCCGGGGATGTGGCCGGGCGTCGCAATGGCGCGCAGCGAGCCGAACAGTTCGCCGTCTGCAACCAGGTGCGTCACCCTAGTCTTGATGCCCGGCAGGCCGCCTCGGGGTTTGCTTTGCGGCTCGCCCGGCCGAGGCGTCTTGTCGGCCGGCTGCTGAAGCAGGGGCAGGCTGCGTTCGCTGGCCGCAAGCGTGACTTCGGGAAGCTTGCCGGCAAGCTCATCCACCGAACCCACGTGGTCCACATGGGCATGCGTCAGGGCGATGCGCTTGATCGGCGAACCCGCCGCCTGGGCCGCGGCCAGGATGTCCGTGCCGAGGCCTTTCAGGTTCGCGTCGACGAGGGTAAAGCCATCGGCTTCGCGCACCAGGTAGCAGTTCACCAGCCCGAAACGTGTCAACTTCAGTCCATGCTGGCCCACCGGAGTCACTTTGAGTTTCATGAGTTCACCTCGCCCTGCTGACTCTTGGATGTGTTCCCTTTGCTGGCGTCGCTTTGTTGTCAATGGTGAAGGGATCTGCTTTTGCCTTCTTCATCCTGTCAGGACCTGCCGATGGAGTAACGCACGGACGAAGGCAAAGGACAACCGCAGATTCCCTACGGCAATGGCAACAAGAAGCGAGGCAGCTATCCAGAAAGCCTTTGTTGTCATCCCGAAGGGATCTGCGGTTGCATTTGCACCTGGCCTTCCTCCTAACACATCCGGCCTAGAACGTAGAAACCCCTTCTTCCACCACCAGCTCGTCCACGGCGATATTCATCGCCTGGCCCAGCTTGCGGAAGTCTTCCTTCCACGCATTTGACCAGTACTCGGAGCCTGTGCGTCGCAGCAGGTCGTTCCAGATATTCTGTGCCTGCCAGATGACCACTTCAAACGGCATGAAGCGGATGAGCTCCGCAATCCCCAGCGCCCCGTGCAGCGCATGCAGCACGCCCGCGTCGCTCAACTGCGGGTTGGCTTCGGCTGCCGCGGCTTCGAGCCGGATCATCGCCCGCTTCATGCGCTCGGCCGCTGCGAACGAAAGCAGCGGCGCATCGAGCGTCACGCGGTCGGTCGACGCGCGGCCCAGCAGGTCGGCCACCTCCTGCGCGTCGAAGGGCTCGGCCTCTAGCGCCCGCCGCAAGCCCACGTTCAGGGCGAAGCCGGCGGCCAGCGCCAGGGCCGGCGGGGGGTTCATCCCCGATTCGGTAAGAAAATGCAGCAGCGACGCATGATCCTCGTAGATTTTGCGCAGCGAGTCTTCCATCTCGCCGATGGTCTGGTTCAGAATCGTCTGCAGAATCCGGCGCTGCTCGTCCGCGAACAGGCTCGTCAGCGAGTACACGATGGGCGTGGCCCCGTCTCCGGCTTCGGGCGGCGCCGTTTCCGGCAGCGCGAGCGTATGGGCTATCTCGGGCTCGACCGCGCCTACAATATTCTCCGCCTGCCCCGGCTGCGGGTTCAGCGGGTCGAGCGCGAGATGCGGCCTGGCCGCAGCCGCCACGTCGCCTGCCCTCCGGTTCTGCGCCGGCGCGAAAAACTTGTCGATCAGCCGGATGACTTCCGGCAGGTTTGCCTTGCGCATCGCGCCGCGCACCTGTGCCGAAAAGGCGACGAAGGCGGGCTCGTCGGCGGTTGTGTAGCGGCGCACGGCGGCTGAAAGGTTCTGGTCGCCCAGGTGCAGCACCGCGTAGCAAATTTCCTCCGCCTCCTCGGTAATGCGCGAGCGGATCGTGCCCCGGCCGAGCGCCACCTTGCCGCGGCCGCTGGTCAGCGTCTCGTGCGAGTCGCGATGCACGTCGAAGCAGAACAGCTCGCCATCCTCCGGATACGCCCGGAAAACCGATGAAATTGCGTAGTGCGCGCCCACCTGCTCAAGCCCGATGCGCATGCCGGTCACATAGCGGCGATAGATTTCAGCGCCATCGGCAAGGTCCGCCACATTCGGCTTGGCCTCGGCCAGAATCGCCAGGAACCCCGCCTCAAGCGCCGCGCCTTCGCGCCCGAACAGCTCTGCTGCAAGCTGCAGCACGCGGCCCGCGTAGGCGATGATCTGTACCGTTTCAATGCCGGAAATTTCGTCGAAAAACCAGCCGCACGAGGTGTACATCAGCTGCGCGTGACGTTCGAGCTCCATCAATTCCAGCACCAAAATGCGCTCGTCGGGCGTCAGCTTGCGCGTTCCCTGCTGCTCGAAAAAGCGCTGAATCGCCGCTGCCGAGCGTGCCGGATCTTCCCGGCTGAGAATGACATCAATGTACGCATCGCGCGCCGCCCAGAAGTCCTTCAACAATCCTGCCGCAAGCTTCTCCGCGAGCGGCGCTGTTTGATCGCGCAGAAAGTCCAGTGCTTCGCGCAACGGCTTGCGCCATTTCTGGTTCCACCCGGGCTTGCCCCCGTTGCAGCCGCAGTCCGAGCGCCAGCGCTCCACCCCATGCGAGCACGACCACGACGTATCCTCGGCCACCTCGGCCTCGCACACCGGCGGAAACCTGGCCAGAAACTCGCCGTAGTTGGTCAGCGTCGCGAGCGACTGCTCTTCGATGGTGTGCATGGCAAACGATAGCGCCATCTCGCCATGCTTGTGGTGGTGCCCGTAGCTTTCGCCATCAGTCGCCACATGCGAAAGCTGTGCCGGATAGCCCGCGCTGGCATCATGGCCGAAGCCGCCCATCAGCCGCGCGGCAAACTTCTCGCCGGAGTCCAGCAGGCCTTCAAACGCGATCGCGCGCGAGCCCGGCCCGTCGTAGAAGAACACCGCGATCTCGCGCCCTGCGTCCAGCTTGACTGTGTAAGGCTGGCGCGGGTCGACGCTTGCATTGGGCGTCTCGGTCCACGCCGGGGTGTCGCGCTCGGCCGCCAGCCGGCGCACCCGCGCGCACTGCACTGGGGCCAGAATCGTGTACTTGATCCCTTCGGCGGCCATCAGGTCGAGCACCTGCCGGTTGCAGGCCGTTTCGGCCAGCCACATGCCTTCCGGCCGGCGCGCAAAGCGGTACTCGAAATCCGCAATGCCCCAGCGAATCTGCGTCAGCGCGTCGCGTGGGCTCGCAAGCGGCATGATGATGTGGTTGTACACCTGTGCCACGGCCGACCCGTGCCCGCTGTAGCGCGCCGCAGAAGCCTTGTCCGCATCGAGAATCATCTGGTAGGTGCGCGGCGCCTTTTCGTGCAGCCAGCTCAGCAGCGTAGGCCCGAAGTTGAAGCTCATGCGCGCATAGTTGTTCACGATGCGCACGATCTCATTCTCGAGATTCTGAATCCGCGAGGCCCCGTTGGGGGCATAGCACTCGGCCGTGATGCGGTCGTTCCAGTCGTGATAAGGCGCGGCCGATTCCTGCACCTCGACGGTCTCGAGCCAGGGATTTTCGCGCGGCGGCTGGTAAAAGTGGCCGTGCACACACACGTAGCGGTCAGGCGGAGAAGAGGGCGGGGACGAGGGACGCTTCGCGGCTTTTTTCATGCAATGCTCTATGTGATGTTAGCGGAGGGCAAGCTGCCGCCTCAGGCGATCCACACGCAGCGTCGTCAGAGGCGACATCTATTTCGCGCAGAGGCCAGAATTTCAGGCGCGAATCGCATCCTAATGGGAGCGGAGACGTGAATACCGGCCGCCGGAGACTACGCATGCGCCTTCCCATCCTTTCGCTCGCTACCCTCGCACTCACCGCGCCGTTCCTTGCCCAGCAACTGCCGGCCCAGCAGCAGACCGTGCACTGCTCAGCCCGCGACCAGCCCCGCAACTTCTGCCCGGCCGATACCCACAACGGCGCCGTCCTCATCCGCGACGACAGCCGCGGCACCTGCGTGCAGGGCACCACGTGGGAGATTCGCCAGGACGGCATCCGCGTCTCGAATGGCTGCTCCGGCGACTTCCTCGTCAACGCTGGTCCGGCTTTTGTGGCAGGCCCGCCGCCGGGGCAATCGCAGGGTGCCGCGTACGGCAACGCTTATGGCGGGGGTGAGCGCGACCAGCGAGACCATGAGCGTCCACGGCCCATCTTTTCCGGTGCGGACTTCGACGTGCAACTCGACCAGACGCTGCGTCCCGGCGTAGCCCAGCAGGGCGATACGCTTCCCGGTCACCTCGCTGCCGACCTGGTCGCGCAGGATGGCCGCGTGATCGCTCCGCAGGGCACCTCCGTCCTGCTCCGTGTCACGTCGGCGCAGGGTTCGCCGCTCGATCTGCGGGTGGATTCGATGGCCCTCGGCCCGGTGAGCTACACCCTGCGCACCACGGCGGTGCACGGCCTGCGCGATAGCGTCGGCGGCGTACCGGCCGGCGACAAGCGCGGCCTGGGCGGCTTCGTCAACTCCATCAATGGCGGCCCGGAGCTGCCGCGCGGCAGCGAGTTCCACTTCCAGCTCACCCAGCAGGCCGAACCGACCTTCGCCGGCCGCCAGTAAGCTGTCGTCGCATCAGCCGTCGGCGGAGGTTAAGTACCTCCACCGACGGCAAAGTTCATCGGATAAAATACCCGTATGACCTTCCAGATCCAGCACACCGAAGGCGAATACAAGGTCGTCCTTACCGCGCAGCAGATGGAAGCCCTGCACCTGACTGAAGGTGCCGAGGTCGACATTGTTCCGCATACCAACGGCAAGGCTCCGGAGCACCGTTATCTCTCTATAGAGGAAGGAACGGCAATTTACCGGGAGATCGAACCCGTTTATCGCGAAACCTTTCTTACGCTGGCGAAATAGCTGTGAACTTTGTTTCTGTCGAACTTGTAGAAACTCTTCAGGCTGCCAGCATTCGCGAGCATGGCGGCTCCCATGGCCTGCGCGATCGCGGGCTTCTGGAGTCGGCTGTCGCGCGTGCGGAGAACACTGCCTACTACAACCCTGAAGCCTCCACTCCGGACCTTGCTGCCTCACTCTCGTGGGGTTTGATCAAGAATCATGCCTTCATCGACGGCAACAAACGCATAGGCTTCGCCGTGCTCCTGGTTTTTCTTCAAGCGAATGGCTTCCGTTTCACTGCCTCCACACAGGCTGCGACCGATGCCGTACTCCAGGTTGCGGCAGGCGAACTAGCGGAAAGCGCCTGGACCGAGTGGGTGACGGAGAACTCCAGATCCGTTTAGCAATTTCACGGGCCATACAGAGGAGGAACAGGAGCAATCCAAATTACGCTTTACAGCCTCCTATGGAGAACGCCGAGGATAAAGCATTCATGAATTCTGAAACCCCACCCGAACAAGTCGCAGAGCAACTAAAGTCAAAGCAAGAAGAGACAGAGCAGACCGAGACGTTCAGCACTGTCCCGCAAGCGCCGCTCTCCCGCCGCACCTTCGTCGGCGCCGCCGCTCTTGCTTCCGCGGGCTTCATGGGAGCGGCCGCCGCCGAGCAGACTCGCCCGGAGCAACTCGCCGGCCGCACCGGAAACAGTGCGTCCGACCCCGGCCCCGAAAACCAGCCTCTGCTCGCCGAAAACCCCAACAGCAACCTGCCTCCGTTTACCGACCACGGCAATCCCGGCCCGATCTGGTTCTCGTTCGATCTCGCCCCCAAGCGCTTGCAGGGCGGTGGCTGGACCCACCAGGTCACCCAGCGCGAGCTGCCCACGTCCAAAGAAATTGCCGGCGTCAACATGCGCCTTACCGCCGGCTCCTTTCGCGAGCTGCACTGGCATACCGCGGACGAATGGGCCATCATGCTCACCGGCAATGCCCGCGTCACGCTGATGCAGCCCGACGGCAAAATGTTCATCGACGACATCACCGCCGGCGATCTCTGGTACTTTCCCGCCGGCTATCCGCACTCCATCCAGGGTTTGGCCGGCGATGGATGCGAGTTCCTGCTCGTCTTCAACGACGGCAACTTCTCCGAAGACGAAACCTTCCTGCTTTCCGAGTTTGTCGCCCACACTTCGCCCGACCTCATCCGCAAGAACATGGGCTGGTCGCGCCAGGACTTCGACAAGTTCCCACCCACCCAGCTCTACATCTTCGAGGCCCCGCTGCCTGATTCGCTCGAAGCCGACCGCAGATTTGCCGGCGCCAACCTCGAAACCGAAAAGCAATACACCTTCCGGCCCTCGCGCATGGCCCCCACCTTCCAGAATGCCGGCAGCGAAGTCCGCATTATCGATTCCTCGAACTTCCTCGTGTCTGAGCGTATCGCCTCGGCGATCGTCCGGCTCAAGCCCGGCGCCATCCGCGAGATGCACTGGCACCCCAACGTCAGCGAGTGGCAATACTGGATTCAGGGCAAGGGCCGCATGACGGTCGTCACCACCGAAGGCAAGGCCCGTACCATGGACTTTAACGCCAACGATGTCGGATACGTCCCCACGATGGCCGGCCACGTGATCGAGAACACCGGAACCGAAGACGTCGTCTTCCTCGAAATGTTCAAGAGCACCCGCTACCAGGACGTCTCGCTGAACCAGTGGATCGCGCGTATGCCCGACAAAATGGCCGAAGCCCACCTGAAGCTGCCGGCAAGCACAATCCGTCAGGCTGGGCACACGAAGAAGGTCATCCTGCCCGGCTAAGCCGCGGCGAAAGCCTGCCACGGATAAGCCGATAAAGGACGGATGACTGCGGATCAGGCTTCATCCGGGATCATCCGTCCGTCATCCCTTTGATCCGTGGTAAGCCTCTGCCCTTCTACGGGAGAACCTCAACGTTCCGCAAGGCCGCTACGGTGAGCATGCGCCGCAATTGCCGCATTAATCTCGAGCGCCAGCCCCAGCGATGCGCGACCGTCGGATGCATCCACTACCGGGCGTGTGCGCGAACGTACTGCCGCCACAAAGCTTTCAAGCTCCAGCCGCAGCGGTTCGCCCGGCTCGACCGGCACCTTGCTCAAGCTCAACCCCGCCGTCGGGTGAGCCCCCGCGCCAGGCTTCGAGTGCCGTTCCACCAGATCCTTCAGCGCCTCCATCGATAGCCCGGCGGCTGCCGTCACATCGATCAGAAGCAGATCCTGTCGGGCAAAATCGAGCGACAGATACTGGTGGGGCTGGAAGAACCGCAGCTTGCGCACACGCTCAGTCGAGACCCGTGAAGCCGTGAAGTTCGCCACGCACCCGTTCTCAAACTCCAGCCGCACGTTGGCGATATCGGTCGTCGGCGAGAGCACCGGAAGCCCCACTGCACGCACCTCGCGCACGGGCGAATCGACCAGCGAAAGCACAATGTCCAGGTCGTGGATCATCAGGTCCAGCACCACGTCCACGTCCAGCGAGCGCGGCGTAAACACGCTCAGCCGGTGGACCTCGAAAAACATGGGCCGCGTCAACTGCCCACGTACTGCCGCCACCGCGGGGTTGAAGCGCTCCAGGTGTCCGGTCTGGATCAGCCGGCCATGCCGCGCGGCCGCCGCGATCAACTCGTCGGCTTCGGCCAGGCTGCGTGCCAGCGGCTTTTCGATCAGGATATCCAGCCCGGCCTCAAGCAGGGCCACTCCGGCCGCGCAATGCGCCACGGTGGGCACGCAAACGCTCGCCGCCTCAACCGGCAGCCCACTCGCAACCATCTCTTCGACGGACGCAAAAGCGACGATGCCATACTCGGCCGCGGCCGCCGAACGCACCGCTTCATCCGCGTCGACCACGGCGACCAGGCGCACCGGCGCACCGCCGGCCTCAAGCTCGCGATAGACCCGCAGGTGATTGCGCCCGAACGCCCCGGCACCCACCACGGCCATACCTGTCGTTGTCATGTGGGTGGTCGGCCTACTTTTCAGCGGGCGATTCTACCGCTTCCCGGCAGCGCGCGTAGAGCTCCAGCAGGCTCGACACCTGGTCTTCCGGTTTGGCGCTCGAAGGCGCTGAAAATCCCGTCGAGCCCGAAGACTTCGACCCTACGTTGGCATGCGCCGCCACAAATTTCAGCAGGTCCAGCGCAATATCTTCCGTACGTCGTGCAGCAGCTTGGTTCATGGCATCCATGTCTCCGATGCTACCAAACTCTTTACAATGGATTCTGCGGACCCTTGCACGATGACAGGAGGAGCCAGACCCCATGACCGGAACACGCATCGATAAATGGCTCTGGGCCGCGCGCTTCTTCAAGACCCGCGCGCTCGCCATCAAGGCCTGCGACCTCAACCGGGTGCTTTCAAACAGCATCGCTGCCAAGCCGGCCCGCGAGGTGCGCGTCGGCGATACCCTGCAGATCACCAACGACTCCGGCATTTTCACCATCGAGGTCCTCGCGCTCAGCGAAAACCGCGGCGCACCCGCCGTCGCCCAGCTGCTCTTCCGCGAGACCGATGCCTCCCGCGCCGCTCGCGCCGAGGCCCAGCAGGAGCGCAAGCTCAACCCGCAGTTCTTCGAGCCCGCGCCGCTCGGCCGGCCATCCAAGCGAGATCGCCGCCTCATCCACAGCTTTCGCGGCCAATAGCGCCAACTTCAAGGAGCCCCATGCAAGCCAAAACCGCTATCCATACCGAAGCCGCCCCGGCCGCCATCGGCCCCTACTCGCAGGCCATCCGGGTCGGCGACATGCTGTTCACCTCGGGCCAGATTCCCACCGACCCGAAGACCGGCAACTTCGTTCCAGGCGGCATCAAGGAGCAGACCAGGCAGGTGCTCGAGAACCTGAAGGCCATTCTCGCCCAGGCCGGCATCGACTTTACACACGTCGTCAAGACGACGGTTTTCCTCGAGAGCATGGCCGACTTTGCCGCCATGAACGAGGTGTACGCCACGTATCTAGCGCCTGCCGGGGCGATCCCGCCCGCACGCTCCACGGTGCAGGTCGCTGCGCTGCCGAAGGGTGCGCTGGTGGAAATTGAAGTGATCGCTCGCGATCCGGCCGAGTAGCTTTCCTTGTTGTCCTTCCCGAAGGGAATGCTTTTGCGTTGTCTTTGACTGCCAGCCACGATGCAGGAAGCAACGGCAGATTCCCTGCGGGAATGACAACAAGGAGGCGGCGGTCGCTATGAGAGGCTGGGATTTACTTGCCCATGCAGCTTGGGTACGGGGCAGCTTCGCCCTCAACCCGTGCGCACACACGCAGCGGCCGCAGGGTGTGGAAGCGGGCGACCCACTTTACATCGTCGAACGCCATGGGATGTCCGACCGCCGGGCCACGCTCTGCCCATTGCACCGTATACATATCGTGGCTGCCTGCTATGGCGACGATCAGCGCGGTTTCACTGTGCGAGGAGTGGGCTTCGCCCCCGGTATCCTGCACCTTGCCGCAACTCACCATGCCCACATACGCCTTCTGGGCGGAGACCGTCGTGTCGCCGATGCTCTCGGACGCGAAGGTCTCGGGACATCCGCGCTTGATGCCTTCGGCCATGGTATCGAACATGCGCTGCGCCGTCACGCCGCCTTCAGTCAGACCGTTTTCCCCGGTCAGCGTAATCATCTGAGTCCAGCGCTCGAGCGTTTCGCCGCGCAGCACCGTTTCGTGCAGGTAAGACTTTGCGTTGCTGTGCTCCGGCTCATTCAGCGTAAACGTCGTCGGCAGCGAGTAGGCCACTAACTGATGAAATACCGGGGTCACCACCTGCACCGCTGCCGGAGTGGTTCCGGCTCGGCCAGCTTGGCCATCGGCCATCGTCGAAGCCATGGCCAATACAAAGCATCCAGCGGCAAAGCATCCAACGAAACGAACTTTCATGGCGCTCGTCCTCTCCAAAGTCAGATGCCGTTCCGGCAGTGTCAAACGTTCAAAGCCGCGCATCTAAGCTGTAAGGAGTTCATTATGCCCGAAACCCAAGCCCCCCAGAAGGTCCAGAAGTCGCTCGAAGAATGGCGCAAGGAGCTTACGCCGGAGCAGTTCCACGTCATGTTCGAGAAAGGCACCGAGCGCGCGTTTACCGGTGCACTGGTCAACAATCACGACGACGGCATCTATCACTGCGCCGCCTGCGATGCTCCACTTTTCACCTCCGACACCAAGTTCGAGTCCGGGTCCGGCTGGCCCAGCTTTTTCCAGCCCATCAACGCCACCGCCGTCAAGACCGAAGAAGATCGCAGCTACGGGATGCGCCGGGTTGAAGCCATGTGTGCCAGTTGCGGGGCGCATCTGGGCCACATCTTCCCGGATGGCCCCAAGCCCACGGGCGACCGCTATTGCATGAACTCAGCCAGCCTGAAGTTTGAAAAGCAGTAACTGTGGGTCACGCTTTCAGCGTGGATGCGCGTGAACCGTGTTCCTCCGCGGTCGCTTTGCTCTACTTTGTTTCGGTCCACAGGAAGCTCATTTCGTCCGCGTAATCCTCGACCAGTTGCGTCTGCGAAACGCCTGCGCTGTGCCCGCCTTTGAGCGAGTAGTGCAGCAGGATGGGCCGGTCGCCGCCGGTCGAGGTCTGCATCAGCGCCGTCATCTTGCGTGCGTTCATCGGGTCGACGCGGGTGTCGCCGTCGCCGGTAAAGAAGAAGATAGCCGGGTATTTTGTGCCGGCGACAACGTGCTGATAGGGCGAGTACTGGTAGATATAAGGGAACTGCGCCGGGTCTTCCGCGTTGCCGTATTCGGTGGTCCAGGTGCGGCCCATCAGGAACTTCTGGTAGCGCAGCATATCGAGCAGCGGATAGCCGCACCAGATGGCACCCCAGAGCTCAGGCCGCTGGGTCATGCTGGCGCCCATTAGAAGGCCGCCGTTCGACCGCCCCCGAATGGCGAAGTGCGTGGGCGAGGTGTACTTTTCGCGATCGAGATACTCAGCCGCGGCATACCAATCGTCGAAGACGTTCTGCTTCTTTTCGAACATGGCGGCCTTGTGCCAGGCTTCGCCATACTCATTGCGCCGCGCAGGTCGGGCAAGGCAAACCATCCGCCCTGCTGCATCCACCACGCGTACTCCGGGTTCCATGTGGGTAGTTCGCTCAGCGCGAAGCCGCCGTACCCAGTCATCAACAGGCGTACCGAGCCATCGCGCGGCAAGCCCTTTTTCCCTGCGATGAACATGGGGACGCGGGTACCATCTTTCGAGGTGTAGAAGACTTCCTTCAACTCATAGCTCGCTGTATCAAAGGGCACGACCGACTTGTTGAAGATTTCACTCTTGCCCGTAGTCGTGTTGTAGAAGTAAGTGGTCGGTGGAGAAATAATCGACTGAAAGGTATAGAAGCCATCCTTTTCTTCCGCACGGCCGGAAAGGTCGGAGCCGGCGCCAATACCTGGTAATTCGATCTTGCCCGTTGCCTTGCCATCAAGCGAGTAACTCGTAAGTTCGCTCTTTACATCGTGCAGCCGCAGAACGTACAGCTTGCGATCGACCAGACTGGCTCCTTCAATCACATCCTTGCCTTCCGGGATTACAGTGGCCCAGCTATCGGGCGACTTACCTGGTTCCGCTTTCAGAATTCTGTGATTCGGTGCCTTGTAATCCGTGTCGACATAGAAGGTGTCGCCCAGGTTGAGCTCGCGAAAACGTGAGTCGATCCCATAGACCAACGGCACGATCGGCGAGTCCGGCACACGCAGGTCCTTCAGCAGGATGTCCTCGCGCTTGGCCGGGACGCCGCGGCCGATGTTGAGCACAAGGTAGTGGCCGTTGGCGGTAACACGTACGCCGATGTTATCGATTTCACCCAAGGCTTCGCCGCGATACGCGCGGCCGAAAAGCATCTTGTCGTCTGCCGCCGTAGCTCCGAAGGCATGGAAGAAGACGCGCGAGCCCTCGTGCGGATAGAATCGCGAGTAGTAGACACCCTTCTTGTCCGGCGCCAGTTGTACGCCGTAATAACGCGCGCTCGGCAGCAGGTCCGGCGTAATCGACTTACTTTGCAGATTGAAGAAGTGCACCTCCTCTTCATCCGCTCCACCGACACGCACACCATAGACCATCAACGAGGCATCTTCGGCAATTTCGAGGATAGACACAGAAGTATTCTGGTCCGTGCTCAGAGCGAGAGCATCGATCAGCTTTACGTCTTCGCCATGCAGGCCTTTGCGCATGTAGATGGAGCCCTGGTTCTCGCTGGCCAAGCGCTTGGTAAAAAAGTAAGTGTCGCCGCGTTTTTGCGGGGTGCTTAGAAAGTCTACTTTCAGCAAGGCGGACATCTGCGTTCTTACTTCCGGCAGCATCTTTACCTGGTCGAAGTACTTCTGGGTGTAGGCATTCTCGGTGCCGATGTAAGTTCGGGTGTCGGGGCTTTTCGCGTCTTCGAGGTAGCGGTAGTTGTCGGTAACTGCGATGGGTGCCGCTGTGCTGCCGTAGTGATCGATCACGGGTTCGGTGCGCACCACGGGGGGTGAAGGCAGCACGATGCCGTCCTTGCCATGCACCATGCCCGCACCTGTCTGGGCGGCTGCAACGCTTGCCAAGCCTAGAACTGCAAACAAAGCCGCTACCTTCATCGAGTCTTCTCCTGTTATTTGCGGA
Organism: uncultured Granulicella sp.; assembly: GCA_964282835.1. Lineage (GTDB taxonomy): Bacteria > Acidobacteriota > Terriglobia > Terriglobales > Acidobacteriaceae > Edaphobacter. Next base: position 216,458 of record OZ196157.1, on the reverse strand, counting down.
TGCTGTCCAGCTGTAGGGTCTATCTTACTTTGCGGCGCGAGACCTATACTTTAGAGAGCATCGTCCTTGAGAGCAGAGGAAGACAAAAGCAGATTCCCTGCGGGAATGACAACAAGGAAGCGAAGTCCGGAGCTGCGATATGCCCACTGCCGCTTACATCTCGCGTCGCGTCGTCTTCCCGGATGGAGTGCGAGCAGCGGCCGTGCTGGTCGATGCGACGACGGGCCTGATTACGCGCATCGCCGAGGCCGACGCATGCCCGCCCGCAGACAGCCTCCACGACCTGGGCGAGCATGCGTTGGTACCGGGCTTGATCGACCCGCATGTGCACATCAACGATCCCGGGCGTACGGATTGGGAGACCTTCGCGACCGCCACGCGCGCGGCTGCCGCCGGAGGCATCACGACGCTGGTGGATATGCCGCTGAACTGCCTGCCCGAGACGACGACGGTCGACGCGCTCGAGTTGAAGCGCGATGCTGCGGCAGGCCGCACTTACGTCGACTGGCGACCGTGGGGCGGCGCGGTAATGGACAACCACGCGCACCTGCTGCCACTTGCGCAGGCCGGGGTGCCGGGCTTCAAGTGCTTCCTCATCTACCCGGGCTGCGAAGGGCTGGGCGCGATCGACGAGGCCACATTGCGTGTGGCTATGCCACTGATCGCCCAGGCAGGGCTGCCGCTGCTTGTGCACGCGGAGCTTGCCGGGCCGCTCGAAGCCGCCAGCGCGGCGCTGGACGGGGCCGATTGGACGCAGTATGCGACGTATCTGGCAAGCCGCCCGGACGCGGCCGAAGTGGAAGCGGTGGCGCTGATGATCCGGCTTTGCCGCGAGTTTCGGGCGCACGTTCACATCGTGCATGTGTCGAGCGCCGCATGCCTGCCGCTGTTGCGCGCAGCGAAGGCCGAAGGCCTGCCGATTACGGCCGAGACCTGCCCGCACTACCTCTACTTTGCCGCCGAGGATGTTCCGCGCGGCAGCACGCTGCACAAGTGTGCGCCGCCCATCCGCGGGCGAGCCAACCAGGCGTTGCTGTGGGAGGCGCTGGTGGATGGCACACTCGACCTGATTGCGAGCGATCACAGCCCGTGCCCGCCGCAGATGAAGGGTCTGGACGATGGCAGCTTCCGCACGGCCTGGGGAGGGATCGCGGGCCTTTCGCTTACGCTGCCGGTAGTGTGGACGGCGATGCAGGAACGCGGGCTCGGCCTGCCCATGCTGGCCCGGTGGATGAGCGAAGCGCCGGCGCGGTTGGCGGGCCTCGGCCACAGCAAAGGCCGCATTGCCACAGGCTACGCGGCCGACCTGACTGTGTTCGCGTCGGAGCAGGGTTTTATGGTGGCGCCCGAGCATCTGTATTACCTGCATCCCATCTCGCCCTACGTCGGCGAAAGGCTGACCGGCACGGTCGTCGAAACCATTCTGCGCGGGCGCTCCATCTATAAGCAGTGCCGGTTTGCCGAGCCGCCGAGCGGCCGGGAGGCGCGCGCATGACGATCGAGGAAGCTGCCGCTTACGCGCTGGCGCTGTGCGATCGCATCGCGGCCCATACCGATGTGCCGGGAACGATTACGCGGCTCTTCCTTTCGCCCGCCACGCGCGAGGTGCATGCGCTGCTGGGTGCGGAGATGCAGGCGTTGGGCATGCAGGTGCGCATAGATGCGGCAGGCAATTTACGCGGCACTTACCTTGCGGCGTCGCCTGCCGAACGCACACTGTTGCTTGGATCCCACATCGATACCGTGCCGGACGCTGGGCGTTACGACGGCATCCTGGGCGTCGCGTTGCCGCTCGCCTTGATCCACCTGGTGGCGCCGCGCAGGCTCGCCTGCAATGTTGAGGTGATTGCGTTCAGCGAGGAAGAGGGCGTTCGCTTCCGCACACCTTTTATCGGCAGCAAAGCCCTGACCGGCGGCCTGACCGGGCCCATGCTGGAGCTTGCGGATGCGGCGGGCGTGACGGTGGCGCAGGCGCTTGCAGACTTTCCTGTCGATCCGGTGGCATCCGTGGCGATGACGCCCGGCACGTTTGCGTTTGTGGAGGTTCATATCGAGCAGGGGCCGGTGCTTGAAGCGGCCGAGCTTCCTTTGGGCATCGTCGAGACGATTGTCGGGCAGACGCGCCTGGAATTGACCTTTGCCGGCCAGGCGAACCATGCGGGCACCACGCCCATGGCCATGCGCCGCGATGCCCTTGCCGCCGCGGCTGTGTTCATCACGACCGTGGAGACGCTGGCGCGGCAACAGGACGGCCTGGTCGCGACCGTTGGGGTCATCCACGCGCAGCCGGGCGCGCCCAACATCATTCCGGGCAAGGTGACGCTGTCGCTCGATATCCGTCATGCCGACGACTGCATCCGGCTGCGCTTCCGCCGGGCGTTGACGGCCGAAGCGCGCCGCATCGCCGGGGCGCGCGGGCTTGCGGTGCGGATTCGCCAGACCAGCCAGCAGGCGTCCGTGCCCATGGATACGGCGCTGGTGCAAGACCTTGCCGAGGCGGTGGACTCGGCCGGGCAACACGCGCAGCGGATGCCCAGCGGAGCGGGCCACGACGCCATGATTCTTGCGCCGCATGTGCCGAGCGCCATGCTGTTTTTGCGCACACCGGGCGGGCTTAGCCACCATCCCGACGAGGCTGTGCTGACCGGCGACATCGAAGCCGCCCTGCGTACGCTGCTGCAGTTTGTCGAGAGACTTACGTTATCCTGACCTATCGCCATGGCGCTTACCCAGACTGCCGCAACTCGTTCGGTGCTCACGCCCACGCACCTGCTGCATACGCCGGAGTCGTTTGTGTGTACGCCCATGCCGGGCATTACGGATGGCGTGGCGATTGTGCATGCATGCCGGGCGCTGGGCGCGCACTTCGTGCAGTTTACGGCGGAGCTCGGGCCGGGCGGAACCCTTGCCGGCGGGGCGCACCAGCGCTTTGTCTACGTGCTCTCCGGCTACGGGCACCTTATGGTGGAACGGGAAAACTATGCCGACGGAGAGCCGCCCGTGCACGAGCTTCGGCCGGGCTCGTACGCCTACCTGCCGGCGGGCGAGAGGGTTCGGCTGGAGTCGCTGGGGGATACGCGCCTGGTGGTGATCGATAAGGCGTTTGAGCCCCTGCAGCATGAGGCCGCGCCCGCGCTGCTGGTCGCGCACGAAAGTGAAGTGTCCGCTTTGCCGCTGGCGGGCAATGAGTTGCTGCAGGTGCGGGCGCTGCTGCCTGCGGGTCCCGCGCACGACTTCGCCATCAACACCATGGCGTATGCGCCGGGAGCCGCGCTGCCGCAGGTGGAAGCGCATTACATGGAGCACGGGCTGCTGATGCTTGAAGGTGAAGGGCTGTACCTGCTCAACCAGACCTGGTACCCGGTGCAGGCGGGCGACTTCATCTGGATGGCGCCGTTTTGCCCGCAGCAGTTTGTGGCTTCGGCGGCCGGGGCTAAGTACCTGATCTACAAAAATTTCAACCGGGCACCGGGCCTATGAACGAGCTGCGGATCGACGACGCGCGCCTGCTGGCGGAGCTGACGCATCTTGCCACGTTGACCGAGCCCGCGACCGGCCCCGTCGCCACGGGCGAGACCGCAGTGACGCGTGTGGTGTTCACGCAGCGCGACCTGGAAGCGCGGGAGTATCTGCGCGGGCTTGCGGAGGCGGCCGGCCTTACCACGCGGCAGGATGCTGTGGGCAACACGTTCTTTCGCTGGCAGGGTGCCGCGCCGCAGCTTGCCGCGGTGGCGACGGGCTCGCATATCGATGCCATTCCGAACGCCGGCATGTACGACGGCACGGTCGGGGTGCTGGGCGGGCTTGAAGCGATCCGGGCCCTGCAGGCGGCGGGCTTCGTGCCGCAGCGCTCGATCGAGCTGATTCTGTTTACGGCGGAGGAGCCGACGCGCTTCGGCATCGGCTGCCTGGGCTCGCGGCTGATGAGTGGCGCGCTCGATCCGGCCGCGGCGTCAGGGCTTACGGATAAGCAGGGGCACACGCTCGACGAAGCACGCACGCAGGCAGGCTTTGTGGGTGCGCTCGATTCGGTGCGGTTGCAGGCCGGCGCCTATGCCGCCTTTGTGGAGCTGCACATCGAGCAGGGGCCGGAGCTGGAGCGGCTTGGCCTGCCCCTCGGCGCGGTCACGGCCATCGCGGCGCCGGCAAGCGCCAGCCTGACGATCGAAGGCGAGGGCGGGCACGCGGGCGCCATGCTGATGCCCGCGCGGCACGACGCCCTGTGCGCGGCCGCCGAGGTGATGCTTGCCGTCGAAGCCGCTGCGCTGGCGACCGGCGCGGCCGATACGGTGGCGACGGTGGGCATGTGCGAGGTGTTTCCGGGCGCGGTTAATTCCGTGCCCAGCCGGGTGCGGCTGTCGCTCGACGTGCGCGATGTGCAGGGCGCGCGGCGGGATGGGGTACTGGCCGCGATCCAACAGGCCTGCGGAGCAATCGCCTACAAGCGCGGGGTCCGCATCGCGTTCGATCTGCTGAATGCGGATGCTCCCGCGGCCTGCGACGCCGGGGTGCTGCAGGCGCTCGAGCAAGCCTGCACCGGGCGCAAATTTGCGTGGCAAAGGATGGTGTCGCGGGCGTACCACGACACGTTGTTCATGGCGCGCCTGTGCCCAGTGGGGATGCTCTTCATCCCCTGCCGCCAGGGCGTGAGCCATAGGCCGGATGAGTACAGCACACCGGCGCGGATCGCGGCAGGTGCTGGGGTACTCGCTCAGACGCTGGCTACGCTCAGCCTGGTCTGAGACACTTCGCCGTCCCCTTGTTGTCATCCCACAGGGCATCTGCTTCTGCTGTTGCCTCTGCTTTTAGAAAAGGACAGACAACGGCAACCGCAGATTCCCTTCGGGAATGACACACAAAAAGCGCAGAGTGAAGGTGCAGCGGCACCAACACAGAAAGCTCCCGCAAGGGAGCGATCTGCAAATCTATTTCCAACGGTCTGCGCTAGCCTTTGACGACCAGGCCGGTCTTGATGCAGCTGGTGCACACGCTCATGCGGCGGGTATTGCTTGCCACCTTCGCCCGCACGCTTTGCAGGTTGACGTTCCAGCGGCGGCGGGTCTTGTTGTTTGCGTGCGAAACGTTGTTGCCGAACTGCGGGCCTTTGCCGCAAATCTCACATTTAGCTGCCATGTTCTTGCTCCATCCAACAAAATTTCCGCAGGGTTCTTCCCCATAAACTCCAGCCAACACTGTGGAAGAAGAGGGGGGGAAGTGGTAGGCACGAGCGGATTCGAACCGCTGACCTCTACCGTGTCAAGGTAGCGCTCTAACCAACTGAGCTACGCGCCTCCGTGCGTCCCCTAAGTTTACCTGCAAGCTGCCCGCCACGCAACAACCATCGAATAGCCTGCCCGCAGGTTGGTCAGTGTTGCTACCATGGGTCCGACCCCGCATGCCCTTTCTGATGCAATTTCGTGCCGCGCCCAACCTGCTTACGCTGCTGCGGCTGTTCATCATTCCCTTTCTGGTTATCGCGATCCTGTACGCGCACTGGCGGCTGGCCTTCGGCTTGTTCATGCTGGCCGGCATTTCAGATGGGCTGGACGGCCTGCTGGCACGCTGGCTGCAGCAGCACACGACGCTCGGGCTCTACCTCGACCCGATCGCGGACAAGCTTCTGCTTTCCACGCTCTTCCTCGTGCTCACGCACATTCACGAGATTCCGCGTTATGTGACGATCCTGGTGTTCAGCCGGGATTTCGGCATCCTGCTGATCTCGACGCTGCTGTTTGTCACCCATACGCTGCGCGATTTCCGGCCTTCATTTTTCGGTAAATGCAACACGGCGGTGCAGATTGTCGCGGTGGTCTGCCTCATGGCCGGCAATGTGGTGCATGTTCCGCATCTGCATGGGGTGGTGCTTCTGCTGCTGCGTTCGATTGCGGTGCTGGCCCCGCTTTCGGCGGCGCAGTATGCGTGGATTGTGATCCAGCGGATCTCGACGCCGGTGGAAACGCCGGTGGCGACGTAAGCGCTTCTTCTTGTTGTCAGCAAAGTGCCTAAAGCAGGTCGCGGGACGTAAGCCGTTCCTGCACACGAGCCTCGCGCGCCTGCTCGCTGGGCGGGTAGAGCGCGAGCAAGTCCTCCATCGCGGCGCAGACCTGCTCGGCTGTAATCTCGTCGAGCTTGTAGTCGTTGGGGATGGGCAGCACGATATCGGGGCCGCGCAGAACGCGCACCTGGGGCAGGCCGAGCGGCATCCACTGCACGGCGGGCTGCCAGGAAGGCGCGAGTGCGACCATGGGGACGCCGGCGGCGCGCGCCAGATGCATCGTGCCGGTATCGACGGCGACGACGAGATCGGCCAGGGTGAGCACGGCGGCGAGCACGGGCAGGCTGGTAGCGCCGGCCAGCGAAATGCCTCCGCAAAGTTGTTGCAGGGCCGCGAGCGCGTGTGCTTCCGCCTCGGTGCCGACATGCGCGACGCCCAAGCCGAGGGTCCCGCTGGCGTAGGCGAGCGTCTGCTGCCAGCGCTCGCTGCGCCACCAGCCGTAGTGCTGGCGGCCGGTTTGCGAGACGGCGACGAGCACGGGGCGGCCCGTTTGCCGGAGCGGCGCGAGCAGGCGGCGGGCTTCGTCGAGCTCCTGCGGGGTGAAGAAGACCTTGGGTTCTACGGCGGTGGAGGCTTGGCCGACCAGGCCAGTGAGGTGGAGATTGTTTTCTAGGCGCGAGCGGGTGGGGTCGTACCGGAGTGGCCGCTGGTAAAAGTCGCCGATCACGGTGAAGCCGCCGCGCCGGCCGTCGCAGGCCAGCATGCCGAGCAGCGCGATACGGGTGCGCTGGTCGAAGCTGCCGGTGAGCACGGCCTGGGGGCGCAGGCCTCGGCTGCGAAGCTGGGCGCGCAGCGAGCGGGTCGCAGCCGGCAGGTTCGTCAGCGGGTCAGGCGTTTCGAGCAGATCGTCCACAAACAGGGAGTGGCGGAGCAGCTCGAGAGCCGCGCCGCGGGTGGCCACGATGACACATTTGCCCTGGGCGTGCAGGGCTTCGAAGACGGGCGTCATCAGGACGCAGGCGCCGAGCGGGAGCATGTATTCGAGCACCAGGACCTCCTCGGGCGAGCCCGCGGGAGCAGGGACGCGCACAAGGCGCTCGGCGGCGAGGGCGATGGCCGCAGCGGTGCGCAGGCTGTAGAGCTTGAGGCCGTGCAGGGGGTGCCTGGGTGCGATGTACTCCATGATGGGCTGCCCGTCAGCTCGGCGGATGGCGCGATTATCTCATTGCCGGCAGCGCGCGCCATGCAGACCCATTGCGCGGGCTGATGGCCCGCCGTACACTAAAGCTGCGTTGGATAGAAGTTATCAACCGGCTGACGATGCTTCGACTTACCAAAAAAGCGGACTACGGCCTGATGGCCCTCAAATACCTTGCGGAGCAGACCGCGGCTTCGCCCACCAGCGCCTCTGCACCGGCCTCGGCCAAGGATATCGCGGATGCCTACCACATTCCGCCGCCGCTGCTGGCGAAGATCCTGCAGACGCTAGCCCGAGGCGGGTTGCTGGTTTCTTCGGCCGGCACCAACGGGGGCTATGCGCTGGCCCGGCCGGCGTCCGAGATTACGGCTTTTGAAGTGATCCGCACAATCGATGGGCCGCTGTTTATCACCAGCTGCATTACCATTCACGGAACCTGCGACCTGGATAGCCACTGCACCATCAAAGAACCATTGCGGAAAGTCAACGACAGCATCAAGGACCTGCTGAGCGGTATCCGCATCGCCGATTTGATCGAAGCCCCGGACACGGCCGGACGCAATACCAGCAGTCCCGTAGGTGGCGGCCTGGTGACCATCGCGCTTTAGGTTCAAACGGCAGGCAACCGCAGTTTTCCTTCGGGAATGACAACAGGTTAGGGGAACAGACCCCAGATTTCCGCTCCGCAGAACGTACTGGAGCCAACACACGCAGCACACACAGGAGCCCCACACCATGAACGACGCTACCGCAACGCAGATGGAACAGCAGTCCGATATGACCCACAACGGGGTCGTCATTACCGAGTCGAATGAGCCGCTGCCGGCCGGCGTGACGCTGCCGATCTACATGGATAATCATGCGACGACGCCCATGGACCCGCGCGTGCTCGACGCCATGCTGCCGTACTTTGGCAAGGTGTTCGGCAATGCGGCCAGCCGCAATCACCAGTTCGGCTGGGAGGCCGAGCAGGCCGTCGACAAGGCGCGCGAGCAGGTGGCGAAACTGATCGGCTGCACCCCGAAGGAAGTCATCTTTACCTCGGGCGCGACCGAATCGAACAATCTTGCCATCAAGGGCATTGCGGAGATGTACCGCGAGAAGGGTAACCACATCATCACCCAGGTGACGGAGCACAAGGCGGTGCTCGATACCTGCAAGAAGCTGGAGCGGCAAGGCTTCGACGTTACCTATCTGCCGGTCGAGACCGACGGCCTGGTGTCGGTAGAAAAGCTGGCGGCGGCCATGACGCCGAAAACGATTCTGGTCACGATCATGTATGCCAATAACGAGATCGGCGTGATCCAGCCCGTGCAGGAAATTGGCAAGCTTTGCCACGAAAAGGGTATCCTGTTCCATACCGACGCCGTGCAGGCTGTGGGCAAGATCCCGGTGAACGTGATGACGGATAACATCGACGTGCTTTCGATGACCGCACACAAGATCTATGGGCCCAAGGGCGTGGGCGCGCTGTATGTGCGCCGCCGCAACCCGCGTGTGCAGATCACCGAGCAGATCAACGGCGGCGGGCACGAGCGCGGCATGCGGTCAGGCACGCTCAACGTTCCGGGCATTGTGGGCCTCGGCAAGGCCTGCGAGATCGCCGGCGAAGAGATGGCCGCCGAAACCGCGCGCCTGAAGGATCTACGCGACTACCTGAAGCAGAAATTCGACAACGCGCTCGACTACACGCACGTGAACGGCAACATGGATCACCACCTGCCCGGCAACCTGAACATGAGCTTCGTGCATGTGGAAGGCGAGTCGCTGCTGATGGGGATCAACGACATTGCCGTCTCGTCGGGCTCGGCCTGCACTTCGGCGACGCTCGAGCCCAGCTATGTGCTGAAGGCGCTCGGCTTGGGCGACGATGTGGCACACTCGAGCATCCGCTTCGGGCTTGGCCGCTTCAACAACAAGGCCGAAGTGGACTATGTATCGGATAAGGTGATCGATGTCGTCAACCACCTGCGCGAGATGAGCCCGCTCTACGAGATGGTGAAGGACGGCATCGACCTGAGCAAGATCGAGTGGGCCGCCCACTAAGGAGACCTCGGCCTTATGTGGACGTTTTGCGCGTGTGTTGCTGGTTGTGTTTCTTTCGACAACCGCATTTCACACGCGCAAGTTCCGTAAGCGTCTTGGCGACTCGCCTTCTGAGGAGGATGTGCGAGCCGCCTATCCAAGGGCCTGGGTGTTTCATTTCCCTTGGAAGAGGCAATCTTAGGGAAGATGAAGCGGATATAGCATGCGTTTGTGCAGGACTCTGCGAATCTGGATGCCCGCTTTTACTTCCCGGTAGAAGATCACATGGCTCGCGTGTTCGAATCGCCTTCGATGTTTCAATGTTGCATCGGATAACCTGCCTATCGCGGGCATTTTTGCCAGCAGTTCGAAGATGTCTTCGAAGTCGGCTAGATATCGGTCAGCCTGCTCTGGCCCCCAGGTCGCAAACGTGAAGCTTGCGATCTCCTCCATGTCCTTTCGGGCGCGGGCCGAAAAGCGATAGTTCAAGCTCGTACCCGCTGAGGCAGCCTGAGTTCCTCCCGAATTTCAGCGAACACATCGCCCTCGTAGATGCCGCTTGCATCCCCATCGGCCAGAGCCTGCTCCAGCCACGCCTGTTTTGCCTGATCGCTGCATTCTTCGCGCATGAGCGCGTCTAGCGCAGCGTCGAGCACCTCGTCGGCACTCCCAAAACGCCCGCTGTCCACGAGGGGCTTCGCAAACTGGTCGAACTTTTCCATGCGGGTAGAGCTCAGGGTCGGCATCGTCGTACCTCTTTCTTGAGCCTAATCCACCTGTTCCGGGTTCGCAATCCCCGCGCAGGCGGATCACCCATGGGTGGGAGTGTCCATGCCACATTCGCGTTTTGGGGTGTTAGTGACCTTGGTCAGGTAATGCTGCGGGAGTTAATGGGCAGATGGCCGAAGTGGGATTCAAGCAGGCACTCGATCAGGAGATGCTCAAGTGGTCGCGAGGCACCAGAGGCCTCCCTCCCCAGAGGAGAAAGACAATGCACAACTTGATCATTGCTCTCGCCTTCATCGCTATGGTTCTCGCTCCCTGCCTTATTGCCTTCAGCAACACGCCGACGGAGGAGTAGGCGTTAGGCACCGCCTGGGCGCTTGAGGTTGGCGAGTGCGAGGCGCTTGTAGGCGTCGTGGATGAACTTGCCGAGGTACCAGGCGTCGAGGAATTTGTAGGGGGTTTCGCCTGTGGTGTAGTGGCCGCAGGGCAGGGTGCGGTCGGTAAGGGTGACACCGTGCTCCCGCATGGTGTCGATGGCTTCCTGCGAGAACTGTTCGAGGAAGGTGAGGTCATAGGTGGCGTGCACGACGAGCACTTCTCTCTCGCTGGCGGCGAACTGCGGCATGTAGGCACCGGGGCTGATGGCGTAGAGGATGTCGCGTGCCTGGTCCTGGGTGAGGCCGGCCTGCTCGAATGCTTCGCGGATGTGGCGCGTGCTCTGGCCGGTCCACACGACGTCACCGAACCAGATGGAAGCGTGATTGAAGGCGCAAACCTGCAGCCGCGGGTCCATGGCGGCGGCGATAAAGGCGTAGGCCGAGCCGAGCGAGGTGCCGAGGACACCGAGTTGCTCGTAGCCCTCAAGCTCGAGCCAGTCGCAGCAGGAGCGAATATCGACGACGGCCTGGCGGCAGGCGGCGATGGTGCGCCCGATGTTGGACGAGCAGGCGTAGTCGGAGCGTTCGAGCTCGGCGGGCCGGCGGATGTCGTGGTACGGCTTTGAAAGGCGCAGGCACGAGATGCCGAACCGGTTGAAGATCTCGCAAAGCGCGTTGTGCGACAGCCCGTCGGCGTTCCACTGGGCCATGACGATGAGGGCCTGGCGCGGTTTGCCGAGCCTGGCGAACTTCGCCTGCTGGGCCGCGCTCGCGGGGAACCAGCGTGCGTTGACCTGATCGTTTTCAGGGTAGGGGCTGGTAGAGGGCGAGGTAAAGCGGAGGTACTCGGCTTCGGCGACCTGGCCGGCGGCGGCCCTGGTCTTCATGGAGGCGTCGAGCGCGAGGGTTTCGGGGCGGACGTTGGTGGGGAACAACTGCGGGTGGCGGCGCTCGAGGCGGAAGTCGGCAGGGGTGATATAGCGGAAGAAGCCGGGCTCGGCCGCGAGCTGGTGGTTGAGGGCGACCATGCGGGCGAGGTCTGTCTCTGCTTCGGAAGCATGGAACGGCGGCAGCCAGTCGAAGCCCCAGTCGAGCGGGCGGACGATGCGGTTGGTGTCGCGGGTGGTAAGCGCGGTCTCCCAGGCGAACATCCATTTCGCGTAAAGCTGGCTGGGCGAGAGCATCCATCCAAGGATACAAGGCATTTCACCATCACGCTCACGGCACGCTCGTAAGGCGAAGAAAAGGTGAATATACAGCGTTTGTAGGGGATGGGTGGAGAAGTGAAAAAAAAAGCGTAACGATTCAGCGTAAATATTTCATTCTAAAAGGGCATTGGGCGCGAGAACGATGTTGAAAACTCGCCCTTGACTCGCACCCTGGGCAAGGCTACAACAAGGAGACTTTCTGGATGCGGCAACACACTGGCCGGGCGATGGGACGAGGTGGAAAGGCAGTTCCCCTAAAGGCCCGGCAGCAGGTGGTTGCGGCAGGAAAGCAGGCTGTGGGTCCCAACTTCCTCCCGGGACACAGCCGCCGGTGACGACAAAAGCAGTGCCGGAGTGCGGCGATCGGGGCCTTGTGAGAAGCTCTCGGAGCACGTGCTTCGAAGCACTCCATAGAACCTGAGCGAGCCCATCCGACCGCTGAAAACAACCCGAGGCTCGTCGGGGAGAACTGTGTCTTTTGGAGAAACGAAGATGGATTACTGCCGTATCGATTTGAAGGTATGTGAAGGGTGCGGAGCGCTTTGGCTTCGCGCAGGCACCGGGGCCGGGGTTTACTGCAGGAGCTGCGCCGGACGACTGGCGGAATTCCCTGCGCCGCGTGGACGGAGAGCGGCCCACAAGGGGCTTTCCGGGCGCCGGACGAGCTTGCGAGATGTGCGTCCGGTTTGCGCGGGAGGTGCACAATGAGCGCGGCACTGGTGGTTCTTCCGCGGGTGTGGGCGTGCTCGACGCAGACGGAAACCAAGACCGAAACCGGGACGAAAACGGAACAGCAGCCGAAACGGCTTGCCCTGGTGGCTCGTGCTGCTGCGGCTTCGCCGGTGACCGAGCGGAAGGGTCCGCACCGGCTGCGGCTGGTGCAGGCGGTGGGCGAGATGCGTATGGCGCATGCGGCCATCCCTGCCATGGCGACGGCGTCAACGCGAGCCGCGCACGGCCCGATCCTGCTGCGCAGGCAGCCGGAAGCGGTCGCCGGGGTGAGCTACGAGTTTTACCGGCGCTATACCGAGGCGATGCTGCGGCGGTATGTGAAGCTTTCGATGGAAGCGGGGCGGGTGCCTTCGATGCTTGGCCGCGAGTTGTTTCGCGGGCATGTTTCGAGCTACAAGGTGCATAGTTTCGAAGATGTTTCGAACTTTGTGATCGACGTCGGCCGCTGCCTGCAAACGCTCGATGCGGGCCAGCAACATTTAGTGCGGCGCATCGCGCTTGAAGAGTACACGCAGGAAGAGGCGGCGGCGATGCTGGGCATGAGTCTGCGGACGGTGGTTCGGCGTTACCGGGAGGCAATCGACCGGCTGACGCGGGTACTGCTGGATCGTGGCATGATGCAGCCGCTGACCAGTAAGGACCTTGAGGAGGTGGCTGTCTGACCTGGCGATCCGGTGGCTTTCCACAAGTTGTGGAAAACTGCCGGTGCGCAAGGTTGTCAAGGGGTCTAGCCCCGCTTGGACAACGTAAATGCTTCATTGGACAAGGGTTAGGGTTGGAAAATAGTTGGCGTATTCACCCTACGCCACCTGCTATTCTGGAAGGGCAAGTAAGAAATGAGACGGGAGTCGCCCTGCGGGGTCGGCTCCCGTTTTGTTTTGCGCTTGTGTGCGTGGGGGCGCGATGGGCTATGACGGCGATTGAGGAATGGGTGGAGGAAGCAGTGCTGATGGCGGACGACTCTCCCGGGCCTGCTGTTCCGCAGCGCCTGGACCGGGCCGGCAAACGCAAGCTGCTCGAGGATGCACGCAACCAGCTTTGGCGGGCGCTGCCGGAGATTACGGCAGCTCTGGTAAAGGGCGCGTGTGAGGGCAGCGTGCAGCACCTGAAGCTGCTGATAGAGCTCGGCGTGCTTGAGAAAGGCATGCTGCAAAACAACGGCTCCCGGCGGCGGGAGAAGAGCGTGGAAGCGATGCTGATGGAGCAGTGGCAGCTGGACAAGCAGGAGCGCGCGGAGCTGGCGAGGACAGAGAGGGCGCCGGCAGGCTGAGGGTCGGCTCTATTACACGTTCATGGTGGTTATCGGCAGGGCTGTATCGACAGGAAAATGGAGGTGTGGATGGCGTATGAGGATGGGCTTCATCGCAATGGGGCGGGTGTGGTGGTGGGGCGCAGGCATGGTGGAGAACCCAGGTCGCAAAAGCGAGACCTTGGGCATCCGGTTCGGTGCCAGTTGCGGGCGATGGCGGTGGAGTTTCCCGAGGTGCAGGGGCATCCGAACCGGCTGCCGTTCGAAGGCTGCCTGACGCTGGTGGATGTGGCCAGCGACAAGGCCCCAAGCGGCGCGCGCGGCCACCGGGTGGTACTGACGCGCGATGCGGCAGAGGCTGCGTTGCCCAGCCTGCTGGGTATGGCGGTCGATTACAAGGCCGGGTGGGACGGGCACGATGCACGGCAGAAATGCGGCATCATCACGAGCGCTCATCTGGAAGACCGCAAGCTGATGGTTGCAGGCTTTCTGTTTGCGCGGGATTACCCGGAACTGGGCCCGGAGATCGAGGCTGCCGGCCATACGCTGATGGGCATGAGCTACGAGCTTGCCGATGCGCATGTGGCGGATATGCGGGCGCAGACGTGGACGTTGACGCGGGCTACGTTTACCGGTGCGGCCATCCTGCTGCGCGAGAAGGCGGCTTACCGGGGAACGAGCTTTCGGGTAAGGAAATGCTCTGGACGAGCAGGCAAGTAAGGAGACGGGCATGTCATTTGTGAGTGTGTTGGAAGCAGTGGGCAAGGACTTCGGCAAGGGCCTGAAGTGGGCGGTGACGTATGCGGTGCCGATCGAGAAATTGACGGCGCTGCTTTTTCCCGCAGCGGCTCCGGTCGCGAGCGAAATTGCGGATGCAACCACGCTGATCCAGAATGCGGTGCTGCTGGTGGAGCAGAAGTATGCGGCCAGCGGGGTGCAGAGCGGGACGGGTGCGGAAAAGCTGGCCGAAGTGATGACGCTGGCAGCCGACGCAGTGACCGAACTGCTGAGCAAGGCCGGGATCGCGGCGACGGCAGCCTATGTGGCGAAGCTGGTGAGCGCGGTCGTGGGGATTCTGAACGTGCAGCCGGCACCGGCAGCAACAGCCGCGGCCACAAAGTAAGGGGAGAGGACAGCGATGGAGATGGAGATGGAAGTAAGCGATGAGATGAGCGTACTGACCGGCAGGCTGGCGGCTGCGGCCGAGGCTCTGGAGCAGGCGGCGGCGCGGCTGGCCGGGGTGGAGATGCAGGCTTCGCACACGCGCGAGCAGGAGTTGGAGGCGCGGCTGGCCGAGGCCGAGTCGACGATCGCCTCGTTGAAGGCCGGTGGGCGCAAGACGATTGCCGCCGGGGCAACGCTTGTGGCCAAGGAAGGAATCGCCGTCGAGGCCGGGGCGCTCGACGCGGCGCTGGTGAGCCTGAGCGTGGAGCAGCGGATTGCGGTGAAGGCCGGGCTGATGCGGAGCGGGTTGCTGGGATAGCCGGACCCACGCATCGCGATGGGTCTGCGATGCATGGGGGCACGAAGCAGATTGCCTTGGGCAATGACAACAAGAGGAACAACAACAAGCGCAGCCTTCGGGTTGCGCTTTTTGTGTTTGAAAGGACAAGAATGAACGCGAAGTTTACTGAGATTCATGCGGCAGCGGATTACATTGGCCCCGGCGCGATTGAAGTACCCATGTACCAGCAGGAGATTACCGACCTGGTGCAGCGGCGTGGCGTATTTGGCCAGAGGATCAAGCAGGTGCCCGCAACCGGGCATCCCTCGCGCTATTTTGAGGAGACATCGATTCCCTCGCCTGCCGCCTCGAGCGGCTTTGTGGATCCGCGCAACATTGTGGCTCCGCTGGTGAGCCCGACGCGCGTGGAGCGCAGCGTGCCGTTGAAGGCGCTGGTCGCGCAGATCAATTACAACCTGTTCGATATGGAGCTTGGCCGGCAGCAGAGCCAGTTCGCCTATCTGCAGGCGAAAGACCTGGCCGACACCGTGGATGGCGTACTGCGGACGCACGATGTGGCACTGTGGAACGGCACCGACACCAGCCTGAGCTCGCCGACGACGGCGCAGTACTTTGGCGCTGCGGCGCAGATTGCTGCCGGTGGCAACTCCATCACGATCGGGGCCGCGCAAAGCATTGTGGACGGGCTGAAGAGCGCGGTGGCGCAGATGGTTTCGAACACCAGCTATGGGGTTCGGCCGACGGCGATTTACGCCAATCCGGTGCTGCTCGATCTGATCGACCGCGAGATGAAGTCGGAGTTCAACGTGGTGCTGAGCACGCAGAAAATCGGCGCGGGCTTCGAGGTGAAAACACTGAGCACGCAGGCGGGTAACCTGCCGCTGATCCCCGAATGGACGCTGCCCTACACGGGCACGCCGGGCAGTGGAAGCGCGGTGTTGCCGGCCTACATCGTGACCGAAGACCTGATCGAGTACCACTGGCTGAGCGACCCGAATCCTCGGGTGTTCCAGCTCGGCCTGCCGGGCTCGCTGGCGTCGCAGTATGTGGTGGTGAAGTTTGGCGGCGTGGTGGTGAAGGGCTCGAACTACGCGCATTACCAGGTGCTTGTGGACCGCTAACGGCCAGGGCCCAAGGGGGGAGGACGCGGGTTCGATCCCCTGGGCCCGCCTGTTTTGAGGAGGTATGGATGAGATATTTGTTGCCTGCGGAGTATGAAAGCTACGGGCTTGCGGCGGGCACGGCGGATGACCTCGTGGCGATGGCTTCGACCTTGATCGAAGCGCATTGCCGAAGACCTACGTTGCTCGCCGCAAGCTATACGGAACGGGTGCGTCTGACGGCAGGCGCGCAGACGGCCCGGCTAAGCTATGGGCCGCTGCTAGCGGGTGCTTTGACGAGTGTGCAGGTGCGCTACGGGCGGGCCCGGCGCGGCGAGGATTTGTATGGCGAGCTGCCGTTTGGCCTGCAGGTGGCGACGGCGTTCGGGCTTCCGGGTACATGGACCTCGGTCGATGTCGCGACGGTGGACTTGTATGACGAGGGCCGGGAGATCGGCTTCGGCTGGAATGCGCTGGGACTGCCTTACAACGAGGCCGAAGTAACCTACACGGCAGGATTTGTAACAGTACCGGATCGGGTGAAGGTGGCCTGCGCGCAGGTGGTGAAGAACGCGCTGGCGACGCCGGCGTTGAACGTGAGCTCGAGCAGGATCGACACCATGCAGGTGGCCTACTTTGCGGCTACGCTGATCGACGAAGATGTGCGCGCGCTGCTGAAACCGTACGTGGCGGAGAAGCTGGGATGACCAATGCAAGGACAGGACAGGTCAGGATGGTGGATGCTTTGCTGCGGACGCTGGGGGGAAGAACAATACTGTTACATGTTCCCGCACCCGCAGTGCAAGGAGACCTGGGCGAGCAGGTTGGGCTCGCGGTGCCGGAGTTCCAGGATGTGGAACTGGGGCCGGTGGTGTTTCGCCGGGTGCTGGTAGGGACCGGCGAAAAGACGACGGCGGCCACGAGCGAGCTGCTGGTTTCGGCTGCGGCGGTGGAGCGTGTGGTGGGGTCGCTCGCGTATGAATCGGCAGCGTTGTTGTTTGCCAGTGCGGCCGGGGTGCTTGTGGATGGGAGTTTGCTGCGCATTGTTTCGGTGACGAGCGCGCAGGCGTTTGGGGCGGTGTACCTGTACCGGCTGGGGCTGGTGGGAACGGATGCGGTGGCGGTTTAGGGGGTGCGGATGAGTTTGCAGAATGTGAAGGATACGTTTTATGGGGCGCTGCGAGACCGGGTGGCGGCGCGCAATGCGGCCCGGACGGTGGTGGTGCGGGGCGTTCTGCGGCCGGCCGTGGTGGTGGTTGAAAATGAGCTGCCGGGATCGAGCGTCGACGGCGTGTTGCTTACGGATTGCTTCTGTTTGCGCTGGATATCTGTGCGGCTCGACCGCGGGCTTGCGGTGCTGGGCTGCGCGGTGCAGTATGCGACGGCGGGCAGCGTGGGGGCTGCGGGCATGGATCGTGGGCGGGCGCTCTCGGCCATGGATGCTGAGTTGGTGCGGGCCGTTTGTGCATCTCCGCAGAACGCTGCGCTGGTGTCGGTGACGGAAGCTGTGGCGGGTGCGGCGGCGGAGACGCCGACGGGGACGCAGGTGTTCTGGGGCGATGTGGTGCTGGGGGAGGCAATCATGCGCGCCGAGCGGTTGGAACGAACGGCCACGGTGGAGGTGTATGGGTACTGTTAGCGGATTGGTGGAGGTTACGACGCCGGTGACGCGGCGAGTGCGGGCGTTCTTTGCGCCGGTTGACCGCGTGGGCATGGTGCCGTCGGTGTTCGACCCGGCGGGGATGGCGGGGTTCGATATGGACGCTCCACCGGCACCCTGGGTGGATCTGGGCTGGTGCACGGGTTTTGTGCGCAAGAGCGGCACGAAGGTGGAGGCGCTGGTGGCGGGTGCGCCGGGCGTGCCCGTGGGTCAGGTGCGTACGGAGGTCGAGGCGTTGGTGTCTGTGGAATTTGCCAGCTGGGGCAAGCTGCAGATGGCCTTGTCGGCCGGGGTGCAGCAGATGAATGTGCTTGCGGTGGCGGCGGGCGCGGCGGCTAATGGAAGCGGCGGGGCGGCTTTGCCGGCGGTGGCGCTCGGTGCCGGGTCTACGGCTACGTCGCTTGCGTGTTCGGGCTTCAGCGTGGGCGATGTGGTGGTGTGCGACGTGGATTACGCCGGCACGACGGGCTTTGTGGGCAGCGGGGTAAGTGGCGGGTATGTGAAGCAGGCGGCGTCGATCGGAAGCGATGTGGATTACGTGCGGCGCGTCTCGCTGAACGTGGGGCGCGTGGTTTCGGTGGGCCATGGCGTGGTGGGCCTGAAGACTGCATTGCTTGCCGGTGTGCCGGCAGCGGCGATGAAGGTGAGCAAGGT
This sequence comes from uncultured Granulicella sp., assembly GCA_964282835.1. Taxonomy (GTDB): domain Bacteria; phylum Acidobacteriota; class Terriglobia; order Terriglobales; family Acidobacteriaceae; genus Edaphobacter. Next base: position 198,069 of record OZ196157.1, on the reverse strand, counting down.
GGTGGGCTTCTGCGATCGCGAAGGTGGCAGCTTCTTTCAGGAGTGGTCGGCGCTGTTTGTCTGCGATGGTGCGCAGGGGGACCGGGTAATGTATCACTATCCGCGGTTGCAGGCTGTGGGCGGCGCAGCAGAGGCGAGCGAGGCGCTGGCGGCTCCGCTTGAGAGGTTGCGGCTGGCGGGGAGCTATCGCGCACTGCCGATGCGCGATGCGAACGATGGGGAGATGGTGGTGTGTTTCAGGAGCTATCTGCCGGCGGCTCTGCGGGCGGTCTAGCCGGTACAGAGTAAGGCATGACACGGACGGGCACGGATCTGGTCGGGGCTGGGCGTGAAGTGCTTGCGGGTGGAGAGACAGAAGCAGATTCCCTTCGGGATGACAACAAGGCTTTCAGAGACATGGGAGAGTGTATGGGTTTGAGGCGAGGTTGGGTTGGGCGGCTGGTGCAGTTGGCGCCGGCCTGGATGATGGGGCTTGTGCTGTTACTAGGTGGGCTTGCGATGCGCGTGGCGCTGGCGGCGCAGGGCGTTGCGGCGGCGGCTCCGGCAATTGCTACCACTTTGGTTACAGATACGGTGTACCGTGCGGATGGCACGGCGGCGGGCGGCTCGGTGCTGATCAGCTGGGGTGCGTTCTCGACTGCGGCGGGCGCGAATGTGCCGGCGGGCTCAACGGCGGTGACGCTTGGGCCGGGCGGCAAGCTGAGTGTGGCGCTGGTGTCGAATGCGGGCTCTACGCCGATGGGCAGCTACTACACAGTGGTGTATCACCTGGACGACAGCTCGGTGACGCGTGAGTACTGGGTGGTGCCGGTAAGTCAAAGCGGCGTCACGGTGAGTGCGATCAAGAGCACGGTGCTGCCGGCCAGCGTGGCGATGCAAACGGTGAGCAAGGCCTATGTGGATACGGCAATTGCGGCCGCGGCCACGGGCCATCCGCTGGATAGTTCGCCGTATGTGTTGAAGGCGGGCGACACGATGACCGGGCCGCTGACGCTGCCGGGCGATCCGGTGGCGCCGCTGCAGGCGGCCGATATGCAGTATGTGCAGGAGCAGACGGCCGGGTTGCAGGCGGGGCTGGGACAGAAGGTGGCGACCAACCCACAGGGCACGCAGGTGGTAGTGCAGCCGACGGGCTCGCAGCTGGATGTGAACGAGTTGAACGGGGCCGAGTATGCGAGCCAGTATGTGGCCGGCAGCGGCAACAACGGTATCGCCAACGCCACGGCCAGCCCGGATTGTGCGGGCGGGTGCGATGTGGTGGCCGAGCAGACGTATGCTTCCGCCGAGCCGCTTGTGCCTTTGAGCTGGAACAACCAGACGCATGTGCAGGATCTGCGCGGCGGCGGCGTGGCCGAGACGTTTCTGAATCCGCTGAGCAATCTGAACGCGGTGCAAAGCTCGGGCGTGACGGTGAGCGTCAACATGACGCAGCCGATCGCGGATATTTTTGCGAAGACGGGCGATAACATCATTGGATCTTCGGCTATGGTGGTGACCGAGAACGCGCTGACCGGCGGCTCGAATACGTACCCGACGCAGATCCAGGGGACGGTGCCTTATTTCAAGTCGACGTACACGGGGCTGTTCGTCACGGGCAACAACAACACCAGCGGCCAGCATGTGCTGGTGGGGCAGAACCAGAACTGTTATGCGGTGGGCGATTGCCTCATCGGCAGCCAGTTCATGGTGAGCTCGGGTGGTTTTCGCGATAACGCGGATGAAGGCGCGCATCCGTTTGATCTTTCGTTTACCGAGGATACGAAGGTGTTTACGGGCACCTGCTCGACCGGTTGTGTGACGGGCGCGACGACCGTGAATGTGGCTCCGACAGGGGGTGCGGGCACACAGGGCGAAGGCCGCTACCTGATGGATACAAACCCAGCCAAGGTGATCACGACGGGTGTGCTGACGGGCGGGGTTTCAACCGGACGGCAGCCTTCGGCCAACTTTGCGGGAACCAGCTTTGCCGTGAGCACGTTTCTCGAAACAGCACAGATCGTGACCAGCCAGGCGAACAACATTCAGCCGGGCACGGTGACGGTGCCGATTGTGACCAGCGGTGTGCCGGCGGGCTTTGCTTCGAACACGGCGGCGTTGCCTGCGGCCACGGGCGTGGCGTGCCTGGCCGACATCCAGATTGCCGACGGGCGGCCTTCGAACTTCGAGACCGCGGCCTACACGGTGGTGGATGGAAGCCATCTGCAGCTGACGCTGCAAAGGCCGCATGCGACGGGCGCTACGGTGGCCGTGGGCGGGCTGTGCGGCTATGGGCTCGAGCAAACGGTGGATACGACGGCGGGGGTGCGGCAGATCTTCCCGGTGATCGGCTCGACGAGCGCGACCTCGCTGCTCTACGCGGGCGGGCAGACCCCGCTGGTGGGCCTGACCGGGCAGGAGAGCGGCTTTGCCAACCTGACGTTCGTGGTGGCTTCGGCCGCGCGCACCGGCGGCGTGGTCACGGTGACGCTGGCCAACAACCTGGGGCTCGATGTGAACGGGCTGACGCTTGCGATAAGCGGAATTGCGGATCCGAGTTACAACGGCAGCTTTCTTGTAACCACCACAGGCACAAATATGCTGACGTACGCGGATGGCGGGCCGGACTCGACCAGCAGCGGCGGCATGCTGACGTTGCTGACGGGCAGCTATGCGCTCTACCCGATGGCCGAGGCGATCAACGTGTACGACGCGGCGGCGAAGGCGATCGACGGGCAGTTTACGCTGGCGGCGAACACGGTGAACTGGGCGGCGGGCGACCCGGTGGAGCAGCCGCATTACTTCCAGCAGAACATCCACGGGGATATCGAGGAGATCGAGCAGACGCTGCCGCGGCCTCCGAGCGCGGTGGCCGCGGGCATTTCGTACGACGGGCTGACGGGCTATGCGCTCGAGGGCTGGCTGGTGAACAACAACACGCCGGCGACGGCCTACTACGGCAACGGCGGCACCCATACCGCGCCCGCGACGGGGATCAACGTGCAGGGCGTGTGGTCTAGTTCCATCTCGGTTGAAGCGGGTGAGGCCGCGGCGATTGCCGTGCATTGCAACTCGCATGGGTGCGGCAAGTGGAACTCGGGCTACGACCTGTTTGCGATGGATACGCCCACGGGCGCGGACCATCTGGGCTATGCTCCGCAGACGAGCACGATGACCATCGGCCTGGCGGGTACGGGCTATGTGTTTTCGCCCACCAGCTTTACGGCGCCGGCGATCAACGTGGGGGCGCTGAACGCGACTACCGTGAACGGCAAGTTTATCGGCACGGTGCAGGCTTCGAGCCTGCCGCTGTTTGGCGCGAGCGGTGCGGCCCACGCGGCGGGTGCGGTGCCGGACCCGGGTACGACCACGGGCACGACACGCTTCCTGCGTGAAGACGGGACGTGGGCGCCGGTGGGGGCAACGGCTGGCGGCAATGCGGCCGTGGCTTCAAGCGGCGGCGCGGGTTTCTCAACGAGCGGGCCGATCAACTTTCCCGAGCGCGCGAACCTGCTGGGGGAGTATCTGCTGAACGAAGGCACGGGCTCGGTCGCGCACGATACCAGCGGGCAAGGCAATAACGGCACCATCAACGGCGCGACGTGGGATGGAAGCACGGACCTGAACTTTACCGGCACAGGCCAGTATGTGCAGCTGCCTGCGGCAGTCAACGCGGCGCAGTCTTGGCAGTTTGCGATCTACCTGCCGCCGTTCGGCACGGGTGTGGCGCCGCAGGCTCCGGGCGCGGGCGATCCGGGCGACTTTCCGAACTATCCGGCGCTGCTTTGCGGCACGGACCGCGCGCATATGTGCCTGCTGGCCAACTCAGGGCTGAACTCGAAGTACCAGACGCGCTTCGCGGCCTTCAGCACGGATGGCACGGAGAGTGCGGAGGCGCTGACGGCCGGCTGGCACGTGTTTACGCTGCTTTGCGGAAGCAACGTGAACGGCGTGGTGACCAAGACGCACTATCTGTTCGACGGGGCGGAGGTGGGGAGCTATCTGAGCCAGGGCGATGCGGGCACGTGTCCTGTGGCGACGAGCGGCAACTACCAGATTGGCGGGGCCGATACGTATGCGAGTGAATCGTACTGGCGCGGCAAGGTGGCGGCGACGTGGGCGTGGAGCAAGCCGCTGAGCCTGGCCGAAGGGGTGGCCGCGGCCAAGAGCGCGCTCGACTACATGAAGCAGAAGGGGGTGCAGACGGAGTTCCACAAGATTGCGTCGGCCACGCCGCAGATTGTGGCCGGCCTGGATTCGCGCACCTTCGGCCTGCAGCTGACGCCGACGACCGTGTGGCCGGCCACGATGCAGTTGACCGACCCAAGCTATGCGCGTGTGGACCTTGGAGTTTCGGGCGCGCAGGCGCAGGACATCTGCCAGCAGTTCGAGCTGATGTACGGGCCGTACCTGACCAACTCCGGCGGGCCGACAATCGTGATGCTGTGGGGCGGGGTGAACGACATCCAGCAGACCACCAACACGCCGCGGCAGACTGCCAACGCGTTGCGCTGCATGGTGAGCAAAAGCAAGGCCGCCGGCGCCCGCGTGGTGCTTGCGACCGAGGTAAGCTCGCTAAGCAATCAGGGCACGACAGGCGACACGGGCAAGAACGCGCTGAACACGATTCTGCGCGCGGAGGCGTTTGGCTGGGGGGTCGATAACCTGGCCGACCTGGCCACGGATGTTCACCTCGGCGCGGATGGTGCCTCGTCGAACACATCCTGCTTTCCGGACGACCTGCATCCTGGGCCGAGCTGCGAGCCGTATGTGACGACGGTGATGCAGGATGCGGTGAATGAGCTGATCGGCTCGACCGAAACGAACCGGCATCAGACGGCCGCGGCCAGCTATAGCGAGGCGGCGGGCGACCGGTATCTCGACTTGACCGGAACTGCGAGCCAGAGCGTGGCGCTGCCGGTGTGCACGGGCTACAGCTTGAAGCGCGAGGTCGTAAACCTGGGCTCTGCGACGGCCACTGTAACGGCAAGCGGGCTGGTGGGGCCGGGCGCGGTGAATGCCGGCAGCCGGGCGGTGTTTGTGCCGATTCCGGGTGCGTTGAGCGCGGCCGGATGTCATTGGGAAAGGGTGGAGTAGGCGTGCGTGCGGCCGGGGTGTGGGTGCTCCGGCCGCATGGCTGCGGGGGTTCAGGATGGATTTGAAGACGTTGCTTGCGCTGGGTCGCGAGCTTGAGGAGGAGGTTGGCGCCGGGGTGTTTCTGGCCTCGCGTCTGCTGCGTGTGCGCGATCGCACGGGCAGGCTGCGGGCGCTCGATGCCAATGCCGTGCAGCAGGCGTTTGAACGGGACCGGGCACGGCAAAACATCGTGCTGAAGGCCCGGCAGATGGGCCTGACGACGTGGGTGGCCGGGCAGTATTTTCTGAAGACCATTACGGCGCGCGGCGTGCTGACCGTGCAGGTGGCGCATACGCGCGAGGCCGCGGAAACGATCTTCAGCATGGTGGGGCGCATGTGGGACAACCTGCCGGAAGCCTTGCGCGAAGGGCCGCTGCGGCGGACGCGCGCCAACGTGGGCCAGATGGTGTTCGGGGAGCTGGACAGCGAGTTTCGCGTGGTGAGCGCGGCGGACGAGAATGCGGGGCGCGGATGGACGATCCAGAACCTGCATGCGAGCGAGGTGGCCCGCTGGCCGGGCGATGCGGCGGCCACGCTGGCCGGCCTGCGCGCGGCGCTGGTGCCGGGCGGCGCGATGACGCTCGAGAGCACGCCTTGCGGCGCGTATGGTGCGTTCTACGGCGAATGGATGCGAGCATGGGATACCGGCCTGCAGAGGCACTTCTTTCCCTGGTGGATGGAGCCTGGCTATCGGGCGCAGGAAGCAGCCTGCGACCTGACGGATGCGGAGCTTGGGCTGATGCGCGAGCATGGCCTGCATGCGCGGCAGATCGGCTTTCGGCGTGGGCTTGAGCGCAGCTTCGGCGGGCTGCGCGCGCAGGAGTTTGCCGAGGACGCGCTGAGCTGCTTCAAGGCTTCGGGCGAGTGCTGCTTCGAGGTGGCGGCGGTCGAAGCACGGCTGGCGCGGCTGCCGGCGGTGGTGGAGACACGGCGTGGCGGCGCGCTGCTGGTGTGGCTGCCGCCGCTGCCGGGCAAGGAGTATCTGGTGGCCGTTGACACGGCTGGCGGCGGAAGCGCGGGCGACTTCGCGGCCGTGCAGGTGATCGAGCTGGCCAGCGGGTTGCAGTGTGCGGAGCTGCGCGAGCGGCTGCCGCCGATCGAGCTGGCGCGGGTGGCGGCGGCTCTGGCCACGGAATACGGCGGGGCGCTGATTGCTGTGGAGCGCAACAATCATGGTTCCGGCGTGCTTGCGTACCTGGACTCAGTGGAGCGCTACGCGCGGGTGTACGAGCAGGCGGGCGTGGCGGGCTGGCTGACCACGGCGGGGTCGAAACCGGCGATGGTCAGCCGCATGGGCGCGCTGCTTGCGGAGTCGCCGGGGATGTTCGCCTCGGCGCGGATGCTGGCGGAGTGCAGAACGTTTGTGCGGTTTGAAAACGGAAGCACGGGCGCGGCCAACGGGGCGCATGACGATTGCCTGCTGGCGATGGCGGTAGCGCAGGCAGTGCGGGTGGAGCGTCTGGGCCGGCGATGAAATCGTGCCGCTACTCGAAAAAGACGGAACGCGGACAAGAAGGACAAAGGCGGATCGAAACGGATAAGGCTGTATCCGTCTTTGTCCGCTCTTATCCGCCCTTATCCGCGTTCCGTCTTTTTTGCGGGTGCAGTATCCTGCAGGGATGGCGGTGCTTGCGGTGCAGGGGATTCGGCGGATGCGGGGCGGGGCGCAGAGTCAGCTGATGCTCGGGGCGGATGGCAAGCTTTGGGTGGTGAAGTTTCAGAACAATCCGCAGGGTATCCGGGTGCTCGCCAATGAGCTGATTGCGACGCGCCTGGCCGCAGCCGCGGGGCTGAGTGTGCCGGCCACGGACGTGGTCGAGGTGACCGAGTGGCTGGTCGCCAACACGCGCGACATGCGGGTCGATCTGGGCCGGGGTGAGAAGGCGCGCTGCGCGGCGGGTCTGCAGTTCGGCAGCCAGTTTGTGGGCGGGCTGATGCCCGGGCAGGTGGTCGATTATCTGCCCGAAGGGCAGCTGGAGGAAGTGCGAAATTTCGAGGAGTTTGCCGGCATGCTTGTGCTCGACAAATGGACAGGCAACTGCAACGGGCGCCAGGCGGTGTTCGAGCGCAAGGCGCGGGAGCGGAAGTACAAGGCCACGTTTATCGACCAGGGCTTCTGCTTCAACGCGGGCGACTGGACGTTTCCGGATGCGCCGCTGCGTGGGGTTTACGCGCGCAACAGCGTGTATGCCCGGGTGACGGGATGGCGCAGCTTCGAGCCCTGGCTGAGCCGGGTGGAAGCGATGGATGCGGGCAGGCTGTGGACGATCGCGGAGGCGGTGCCGCCCGAGTGGTACGGGGGCGATGCGGGCGTGATCGAAGCTCTGATGGAGACGCTGCTGGCGCGGCGCAGCCGGGTGCGGGAGCTGATTGCCGGCTTTCGCGATTCCAACCGCGACCCTTTCCCGAATTGGGCCGAAGGCGTGAGCGTGGTGGTGCCGAGGCAGTTTGCCGAGATGGCGAATGCGTCTAAATTTGTGATGTAAGGAGTGCGATGGCGTACGAGCGGGTGCCTTGCGAGTTCTTCCTCATCCGGTATGTGCCGGATGTGGTGAAGGGCGAATTTGTGAACATCGGGGTGCTGCTGCGCGAGGCGGCAGGCTCTGGCATGCGTACGCCGCAAGTGAAGTTTACGCGCGACTGGGGCCGGGTGCGCTGCATGGACGCGGAGGCCGATGTGGCGCTGCTCGAAGGGCTGGAGCAGGAAATCGCCGGGCGTCTGCGGGTGGGGGTGAGCGCGCGCGACCCCAAGGGGGTGCTCGAGGTGCTGGAGGATTCGCTTTCGAACTCGGTGCAGATGACCGAGCCGCGCGCGACCCTGGCGGAAAATCTTGCCACCGAGATGGAGCAATTGATGCGGCTGTATGTGGAGCCGCTGAAGGTGCCGAAGCTGCGGGTGAAAAGCGGGCGCGCGGCCATCCAGACTGCGCTGCGCCAGGAGTTCGAACGCGCCGGCGTTTGGGATTTGATGCGCAAGCGCATTGCGGCCGCGACGTATACGCGGCCGGGCGATCCGTTGCGCATCGATTGCGGCTACCGGGCGGGCTCAGGCGCGATGCCGCCGGCGGTGAAGATGTTTCAGTCCGTGTCGCTCGAGGGCGACGTGGAAGCGGCCAAGGTGTTGGCCTACTCCGCGCCGCAGATGCGCGAAGGCGTGCTTCGAATAGAGGGGACGAGGCTCGAGCTGACCGCGGTGGTGGAGCCTTTGCGTTCGGTGTCGGCTTTACCCTCTTCTGAGCAACCAGACGAGGCCAGCGAGCGCTATGCGTTTGGGGTGGAGACGATGGAGCGCCAAGACATTCGCGTAGTGACCCTGAACGACCTGGCGCGCGCCGCGGCTACGGCCCAGCGGGATTTGGGGCTCTGAAGGTGGAACGCGGATAAGAACGATAAGGACGGATACAAGCGATGCGGGTGCGGCCATTTGGCTGCACCCCTTTTGTTTTGCAACAACAAGGGGGCTTATGAGTTTTGGAGATCGGGTACGTGAGGCCTGGCGTGGCTTTGGAGCGGCGCTGGTGGGGCCGGATGTGGATGTGGACGCGCAGGCTCGGGATGAGGGCGGGCGCTTTGCCAGGGAGGAAGCCCAGCGGAAGACGGCACCTTTGCCTTCGATTTTGACGCCCTATCGCGGCGTGGGCCAGGGGCCTTCGGTGCCGAAGCCGACGGCTGCCAATCTGCGCCGGTTTGCGGAGCTGCCGGTTGCGCGGCGCGCCTTGAATATCGTGAAAGACCGCATCGCCAGCATGGATTGGCAGGTGCGGGTGCGGCGCGGCTACAACCCGGCCGAGGTTCCGGACGCACAGGCCAAACTGCAGGCGCTGCGCCAGGCGCTCGAAGAGCCGAACGCGGGCGACAGCTTTCGCACCCTGTTCGAGCAGGTGCTCGAAGACGTGCTGGTGGGCGGCTTTGGCGCGGTAGAGATGCGCGTCACCGGCGATCCGGCACGGCCCTTCGAGCTCTACGCAGTGGACGGCGCGCAGATCCAGGTAGACCCCAAGTGGACGGGCGATCCGGACATTCCGCGATATGGATTTGCGACCGGCCGCGCGGGCGTGGACAACGTCACGCCGCTGCTCGACGCGGAGTTGATGTATGTGCGGCTCAACCCGCGCACCCACACGGCCTTTGGGCTTGGGCGGCTGGAGGTCGCGTTCGAGACCATCGGCCAGTACCTGGGCGCGAGCCGGTATGCCGGCCGGCTGGCTTCGAACTCGGTCGTCCAGTACGCGCTGTGGCTGGATGAAGCCACGCCCGAGCAGCACGACCGGCTCATCCGCTGGTGGCAGGACGAGATCGAAGGCACCGGCCGGGTGCCCGTGCTCAGCTGCGAAAAGAAGCCCGAGGTACTGCGCTTCGCCGGCGGCACCGATGCCGACCTGCGGCTCGAGTGACAGGAATTCCTCGTCCGCATGATCGCCAACGCGTTCGACCTGCCGCCCATGATGCTTGGGCTGACCGGCGACGTCAACCGGTCGACTGCGGGAGAACTTGCCGACGAGGCCTTCCAGACCGCGGTGGTGCCGGTGGCGCGTCTGCTGGCCGAGCACATTACACGCGACGTATTCGCCAAGCGGTTGGGCTGGCGCGAGTTCGAATTCAGCTTCAATGCGCTCGAAACCCGCGATGAGCAGGAAGAAGTCGCCATCCAGGTGCAGCTTCTGAACGCAGGCGTGCTGAGCGTGGAGGAAGTGCGGTCGATGCGCGGGCTGCCGCCGCTGCCGCCGCCGATCACGGAGGTGGCCGCTTGATCCTGACGATCGACAATCTGGATGGGCGTGGAGCCGTCGACTACAGTGCTGCGGTCGACGCTTCAGCGCCGCTTTTGCTGACGCGCGTACTCAACGCGCCTTCGATTCTGAAGGGTGTGCTTTGCCTGGAAGGAAGCGCGCTCGCCGTGCCTGTCCGGCGCGGGCGGGTGGTCGTGACTTCGGACACCGGAGTCCTGTTGTTTACCGGCTATCTGACGACTGAGCCGGTGGCCGTATATGCCGGCGTGGCCAGCGCGGGCGCCGTGTACCGACTGGCCATGCATGCAGTCAGCGACGAATGGCTGCTGGACAAGAGCGCCGCAGGCCTGCGGACACCGGCTGCGCTGCAGGTTTCGGGCGCGTCTGCCCTGCTGGCTTTGAGCAGGACCACGGGCCAGAACCTGTTTGCTACAGCCAATGTTACAAATGGCAATCTGGTCGGCGTATTTGTGCCTTCCACAGGCACAAACTGGAGCACCGCCGCGGGAACCGCCGCGCAGGCCGGCTTCGGTGCCTACCGGGTGCTCGCCGGTAACCTGCAGCTCGAGCCCATGCCGGGCACGGTGCACACCCTGAGCGATGGCGACGGCAGCCTCGCCGTAAGCGGGCTGAAGCTCAGCCAGGTGCGCGAGTTGAGCAACGACGTAACCCTCAGCGGAGCCATGGAGCCCGCTGCCTACTGGACCGAGCTCTTTCTCGGCGATGGAACCACGGCCGCCTTTGCGCTCACCGGCGAACCCGCCGCGGTCGACGGCGGCAAGGCGACGCTGCTTACGGAGTTGTTCACTGGCCAGGCGATCGATCGCCAGACGTGGCAGCTTACCGACCCGGGTTCATACCTGGGGCTTGGCTCTGCCGGGCTGACCCTGAGCGGCGGCAACGGCCTGGACGGGCAGACCACCCTAGTGGCCAACGAGGCGCTTGAACTGAGCGGCACGATCGTACTGGAGCTGGACAATGTGGTGCTGAACCCAGGCAGCGCCGGCGTGATGGGCGGGCTGTACGCGGGCGCGGCCATGCAGGGCAATTGCGTGGCCGGCTTCAACGTGCGCCAATCCGGAGGCAACACGCAGCTTGCGGCGCTCGTCAACGGGGTGGAAGCGGGCACACCGTTCCCCGTGCTGGCGGGCCACGCCTACACGCTGCGGCTGCGGGTGCATTGCCCGGAGATGCTGCGCATCAACCAGATCTTTTACGGGCGCACCCAGAACGGAGAAGCGGCGCCGTTCGGCGGCGGCCTGGTGAGCGCGCCGCTGGCGATCGTGCTTGAGGTGCGCGATGCGGCCGACAGCTCGAATACGGGCGTGACAGTGCTCTACGACGGCACACTGGGCGAGGCACCCGCGCAGGCCTGGGTGGCGGCGGTCAACAGCCTGCAGATGTTCGGTTCAGTCGGGTCCATCCTGCTCGAGCGAACCGGCTCGGGCTGGGTGGAAAGCACTGACCCGGCCACGGGTGCGACGCGGACGCGGCTGGTGGGACTGTCCAGCCAGGGGGTGGATTGCAGGCTTACGTCATCTGCCACCGGTACTGTTACGTTCTATGCCGGGCGTGTCCCGGTCGTCAATGAACGTGTAACCGTACTGTATCGTGGCCGCAACCGTGCCGTGGCCCGGGTGGACGATGCGGCGAGCATTGCGGCGGAAGCGGCGGGCGGGGGTGTGGGCACGGCCCGCTGGCTGGGCCATGCGGTGCAGCCGCCGGCACGCTCGAGCGTGGATTGCGAGATGGCGGCGCTGGCGGTGGTCAGCGCGGCAAGCAACCGGGCGGCGGCTCTCGCGGGAACCTACACGGCCGTCAACCCGATAGGCGGCGACATCTGGCCGGGCGACGCGCTGCAGCTGACTGCAAACGGCAGCAGCATCAGCGTAATCGTGCGCCAGGTGACGGTGGAAAGCGGCAGCGCGGCGCCCGAAGCCCTACGCTACAAGCTCGCGTTTGCCAACGACTGGGCCGAGACCCTGGGGCTCACGCTCTCGGAAGCCGTTGCCGCGGACGCGCTGCTCCCGGCGGCGGCACTCGACCTGGTGCCCGCGCCAACGGCCGACGACATCCCCACACTGCCCGTGCATGTGCTTGCGAACCTGCAGCAGATGACGGTCACGTCGGTAAGCACGACCGCGATCCAGGTAGACGCCGGAACAGACGCACCCACGGGCGGCGGGTTCGAGGTCAGGCGGCGTGACGGCGGCTTCGGCACAGGACTGGCTGCAGGTACGGCCAGCGCCGGCAATGGTGACCTGGTGCTGCGCAGCCCGGTGCGGGGATTCACTCTTCCCCGTGCGGCGGCGGAGGAGATGTTCTTTGTGCGAATGTACGACGCGGGCACACCGCCGCTTTACTCGCGGGTTTCGAGCGCGATCGTGACCCATGTGCCGGTCGTTTAGAGCAAGTGCCGGCTCATAGCTGGTTTGCTGCGGGGGTGCAAGTCGACACCGTGACTTCTTGTCATCCCGCAGGGATCTGCGGCTGCTTCCTCTACACCCGACTGCTCCGCTGGAGCGTCGTGTTTCAAGACGAAAGACAACAGCAGATTCCCTGCGGGAATGACAACAAAGGGCAGCTACGAGTTACTCGACTGTCGCACAAACATTAAGGAAAGGAGAAAGTGATGACGGAGTTCGAAGGGCAGGTATTAGCGGATTTGCGTGTGCTGAAGAGCCAGATGGAACAGCTGATGGGGATTGGGCAGCCGGGCCGGTTGCATGAGCTGGAGCACCGCGTGGGCATGAACGAGCGTGGTGTGCAGCGGATGAAAGGCTTTGTCGCGGCAGGTGGCGCGGCGGTAACGGCCGTGCATATGGCCATCAGTTACTTAAGCGGGAAGCACAACTGAAAGGGTGGATGGTGATGAAATCTGTGATGCTCTTTCTGCGTGGTCTGGCCTTGCTGCCGAGCCTGGTGCAGGGCATCGAAAGCCTGTACGGGGCCAGAACCGGGCCGCAGAAGCGTGAAGCCGCGATCGAAATCGTGGGCGCGGCCATCAACGTAATGGATGCCGTGGATGCAAAGACGATCGTGGATTCCGCAGCATTTACGGCGGCCCTGGGGGTGATTGTGGATGGCGTGGTGGCTTGCCTGAATGCAAGCGTCTGGAGCAAAAGCTAGCCGCGGCATGCGGGCCCGCTGGCTATAATGGGGCCCATGGATGTTGGTGCTGCTGGTGCTGAAAAGCGGGAACCGTTGGTCGCAGTGGTGATGGGGTCTAAAAGCGACTTGGCCGTGATGCGTGCCGCGCTTGAGGTGCTGGAGGAGTTCGGTGTGGCGTACGAGGCGCGGGTGGTGAGCGCGCACCGTACGCCGGACCTGATGGTCAGCTTTGCAAAAGAGGCTGCCGGGCGGGGGTTGCGCTGCATCGTCGCGGGTGCGGGCGGCGCCGCGCACCTGCCCGGCATGCTGGCCGCGCTGACTGTGGTGCCGGTGCTGGGCGTGCCCATCGCGGCCACGGCGCTGCAGGGCTTCGACGCGCTGTTGAGCATCGTGCAGATGCCGCGCGGGGTACCGGTGGGCACACTCGCCATAGGCGCAAGCGGCGCGGCCAACGCGGCGCTGCTTGCGGTGGCCATGCTGGCGACGACGGACGCGGACCTGCAGGCGAAGCTGGTGGCCAGGCGCGAAGCGGTGCGGGATAAAGTGCTTTGCGAGACGGTTGAAGACGGCGCGGGACCTGACGCAAAGACGGCGCAGAGCGGGGTGAACGCCTGATGCGTGTGCCTGCAAAGCCTCTGTTACCAGGGGCGACGATCGGCATCTTTGGCGGCGGGCAGCTCGGCCGCATGATCGCCATGGCGGCGCGCGGCATGGGCTATCGCATCCTGGTGCTCGACCCCGACCCCGGCTGCCCGGCGCGCTTTGTGGTGGATGGCTGCATTGAGGCCGCGTGGGACGACAGCCGCGGAGCGGCCATGCTGGCCCGCGGATGTGACGTGGTGACGCTCGAAATCGAACAGATCGGCGAGCACTCGATGGCCTCGGCGGCGACGTTTTGCCCCGTGCGTCCAAGCGGCGCGTTGCTGCGCATCGTGCAGGACCGGATCGAGCAGAAGAACTGGCTGCGCAAGCACGGCTTTCCAGTGGGCGCGTATCGTGCCGTGCGCACGCTCGACGAGACGCGCCAGGCGATCGCGGAGCTTGGCGGCAAGTGCTTCTGCAAGAGCGCCACCGGTGGCTATGACGGGCGCGGCCAGGGCAAGGTGGGGTTCGGCGGCAAGGTCACCGAAACGGAGGTGCTTGGCGCGTGGGAAGCGCTGGGCGAAGGGCCGGGCGTGGTCGAGCAGGCGGTGGAGCTCGAGCGCGAAATCAGCGTGATGGTGGCGCGCAGCCCGAGCGGCGAGGTCAAGGTGTATCCGGCGGCCTGGAATCACCACGAAAACCAGATCCTGGATTGGAGCGTCATTCCGGCTTCGATCCCTGAGGCAATGGAGGCGGAAGCACGCCGGATTGCCGGGGAAATTGCCGATACATTCGGGCTCGAAGGGCTGCTGGCCTGCGAGCTGTTTGTAACGCGCGACGGGAACCTGCTCGTGAACGAGCTTGCGCCGCGGCCGCATAACAGCTATCACGAAAGCGAACGCGCCTGCGTGACCAGCCAGTTCGAGCAGGCCGTGCGCGCGGTATGCGACCTGCCGCTGGGCGATGTGGATGTGGTGCAGCCAGCGGCCATTGCCAACCTGCTCGGCGATCTGTGGCTGGATGCGGAAGGCAAGCCGCGCGAGGTTTGTTTCGACAAGGCGCTGGCTGTGCCCGGAGTCAGGCTGCATCTGTATGAGAAGCTAAAACCGCGCAAAGGGCGCAAGATGGGCCACCTGAGCGCCATGGGCACCACTCCGGAAGAAGCGGTGGAGCGTGTGCTGCGGGCAAAAGCAGCGTTGTAGAGCAATAGCTGGTGGTGAGAGGCATTCGCCTTCTTGTTGTCATTCCCGAGGGGATCTGCGGTTGTCCTTGCTTTTGCCTGCTTTCCGCACTGTCCGCTATGCACTCCTGGTATGGTGACGACGCGCATCCAACAGGCATGACCAAGTTGGAAATTGCCGCAACAGAGCCGGTGCCTTTGAAGTCGTTTGTGGGGCCGTGGACGCGTAAGGAACGGCAGTTGCTGCTGGCCTGCGGCAAGTGCCAGCGTAAGCTGCGCGAGGATGCGGATGCGCAAGGTCTGGCGAAGTTTAAGAAGCTGGTCAAGAAGCGCGCGAAGCACTCGGATCTTGGGGTACAGCTGATTGTGATTGAGACGAAGTGCCTGAAGGTTTGTCCGCGGGCAGGGGTGGCGGTGTGTACGCAGGCGCAGGTGGGCGCTGGGCGCGGCTCGATTGTACGGTCGGTGGCGGATGTGGACCTGCTGCTGGCCGAATGTGCGGCCGACCCTGCGGTGGAGATGCAGCGGCAAATCAGAAGCGCCGGACCCGTTTGAGTTCGGCGCTTCTTGTTGGTGTTGGCTTAGACAAAAGCAGATTCCCTTCAGGAATGACAACAAGGAAGGCTATCTGCACTAGGAAGCCAGCCTAGCCGATGTCTTCGTTCCAGTTCTGCAGGTATTCCTTGAAATCGCTCATGAACTTGCCGGCGTCGGCACCGTCGACGATGCGGTGATCGAAGCCGAGGGTGAAGCGCTGGATGGAGCGAATGGCGATGGAGTCGTTGCCGTCCTTGTCGGTGAGCACTTCGGCTTCCTTGTTGAGCCCGCCGACGCCCAGGATGGCGGCCTGCGGCTGGTTGATGATGGGTGTGCCGAACTGCTCGCCGAAGATGCCCGCATTGGTGATGGTGAAGGTGCCGCCCGAAACTTCGTCGGGGGCGAGCTTCTTGGTGCGCGCGCGGTCGGCGAGGTCGACGATGGCGCGGCCGACGCCGAGGAAGTTCTTTTCCTCGGCTTGGCGGATCACCGGAACGATCAGGCCCCAATCGAGCGCGACCGCAATGCCGATGTTGATGTTCTTGTTGTAGAGGATGGCCTCGCCCTGAATGGCGGCATTGACGACCGGATGCTTGCGCAGCGCGTGCACGGCGGCCCGGGTGATGAACGGCATGTAGGTAAGCTTGACGCCGTTACGCTGCTCGTACTTGTTCTTTTCGCGCTCGCGCAGCTTCACGATGCGGGTCATATCCACCTTGAACACAGTGTGGACGTGGGGGCTGGTGTGCTTGGACTCGACCATGCGTTTGGCGATGATGGCACGCATCTTGGTCATGGGGACGAGTTCGCCGAGCTGCTGCACGCCACCGGCAGCCTTGGCCGGCGCGGTGGTTGCCGGTGCAGACTGCACCGCGGAAAGCGAAGCCTGCACGGTGGTCGAGCCGGTCTGCCCGGCCTGCGATGCGGCCACGGCCTGCTGATTGGGGCTTTGCTGCGGAGCTGCAGCGGCCGCTGCAATGCCCGGAGTGGTGGGCTGTGACGACGCCTGAGCCGGCGCGGTTTTCGAGCTCACGGGGCTTTCCAGATGGCCGAGAATATCCTGCTTGGTGATGCGGCCCGAGGCGCCGCTCCCCGAAAGCTGCTGCAGATCGACGTTGTTGTCGCTGGCGATCTTGCGCACAAGCGGTGACGAACGTGGTGCTTCGCCCTGCGAGGCAGAGGTCGGCGCGGCAACTGCGGGCGCTTGCGCCTGCGCGGCGGCAGGGGCTTGCGCGGCAGCCGGTTTGGCGGCACCGGCTGCTCCGCCGATGACGGCAACGATGGCTCCGACCTGCACGGTCTCGCCTTCCTTCACCTTGATCTCCGACAGGGTGCCGGCGACGGGAGAGGGGATCTCCGCGTCGACCTTATCGGTTGAAATTTCGAAGATCGGCTCGTCGCGGGCTACGGTGTCACCCACGTTTTTGAGCCACTTGGTGAGCGTCCCCTCGGTAATCGATTCGCCCATCTGAGGCATAGGAACTTCAGTGCCGGGGCTGGCGGCCGGGGCTTCGACGGGTGCGGCATCTTCGGGCGTGGGTGCCGGAATGGCAGCTTCGACGGCGGCACTAGCCTCGGCCGGGGGACGCGTGGAGTCGGCCTTCAGGTCTGGCTGGGCCTGCGTTGCGGTCTGCGCAGGCGAGGCAGAGGCCGACCCGGCTTCGTCAATGGTGCAGACGACGGTGTTGATTTCGACAGTGGCCCCTTCGGAGATTTTGATCTGGCCCAGGACGCCGGCGGCCGGCGAGGGGATCTCGGCGTCGACCTTATCGGTCGAAATCTCGAACAGGGGTTCGTCGCGCTCTACGCGTTCGCCCGGCTGCTTGAGCCACTTGGTAAGGGTGCCTTCGGTGATGGATTCGCCCATCTGGGGCATTACGACTTCGGTCGGCATGGTGATCCTTTTCCTGCTCAGAGTGCAAAAGGTGCGCCCTTGGATTATAAGACGAGGCCGCGACGGCTGGCCCCGAGGTTGGGCGGTTATAGAACGGTCGATGTGGAATCGACGGCGACAGGGGGAAGCAGATGCTCGAGCGATGCGGCTTGTAGCACCTGACGGCCGAAGATGCGGCCGAAGTGCCGTGCCGTGCTGTGCTGCACCTGCTCGAGCGTCGGCGAGGGCTCGATAGGCGATTCGAGCTCGAGGCTGGTGACCTCGCGGTCGGCAATGCCGCAGGGCACGATCCAGCCGTAGTCGCGCAGATCGGTAGAGACGTTGAGGGCGAAGCCGTGCGAGGTGACGCCGCCCGAGACATGAACACCAATGGCGGCAAGCTTTTTCTCGGCGAGGATGCCGTTCGGGATCGTCCATACGCCGGTGCGGCCCTTCACGCGCTGCGCCGGCACGCGGAAATCACCGCAGACGCGGATGAGTACTTCTTCAAGCAGGCGGACGAAGTCGACGGGGCCGAGGTGCGGGCCTTTTTTCCCGGGCAGGTCGCCGCGCAGATCGATGATGGGGTAACCGATCAGCTGCCCCGGGCCATGATAAGTGACGTCGCCGCCGCGCTTGATCTCGTGCACCTCGACGCCCCTCTGGGCGAGCAGGACATCGCTGGCCAGGATGTTTTCGCGCCGGGCATTGCGGCCCAGCGTAAGGACCGGCGGATGCTCCAGCAGCAGCAGCGTGTCGCCGATGCTGCCGGCCTTGCGGGCGGCGACGACGCGCTGCTGGAGGTCGAGGGCTTCCGCGTAGGGGACGCGGGCGAGGATGAGAAGATGGAAGATCACGATCTTGCGAGAGGGTTCGCGGATCGGACTGAGCTCAAGCGAGCAAAGTCGCGATCCGTCGTCTGCACCTCGCCTCCGTACTCAAGGGCTATGGCTGCAATCTGAGCATCCGTGAGCAGCTTGCCTGTGATCTGGCCGTCGGCGATCAAGGTCCGCAGAATGGTCCAATGACGCGGCCCAGGAAGCGGGAGACGAACATGAGGAAGAGCTAGCCATTCCTCCACAATGCTGACGGCGGCATCGGGTAACATCCTGATTGGAAGCCTGCGGTCGGTCATAACCCGTAGAAAAGCGGCGATGCTGAGAAGCGGAATCCCAATCGGCTCGGGCGAGGATAGCAGGGCCTCAAACCAATTCGTCGCCCGGGCGTTATAGGGCGAAGTTAGATCGTAAACGTAGATCAGAAGGTTCGCGTCTAGAACCTTCACAGACGATCCGGCCCATGCAGCATATCCAATAGCTCTTGTACACAGCCGGAAGTCCACTCTTTCGGGAGGCCTGCATGGATGGCGCCGCGAACCTTGAACGGCTTTGGGAGAACGGGTGTCGCGGCTGAGCGGAGGCCCGTCCTCAGTAGGCGATTGACAGTCTGCTTGAAGGGCTCGCCACAGCGGCGGATCTCGCTTTGAAGCAGATCCGCTACGTCGTCGTCGAGGATGAGAATGGTGCGCACATGATGATGCTGGCATCGGAGCCTCGGGAATGTCAATCCGTGACGCAGACTGCAAGCTTGCCGGAGATGACTGTATGCTGAAGAGGCAGCGGCGGCGTGGAAGGACACGCGACCATAACGGTGAGTCAGCAATGACTTAGAGTGACAGTGAGGGCAAGGTACTAAGGGCTACTGACCGGATGACCGGACAAGGGTTCAGAGGTCACAACCAACTATCCCGCGAAGACAAGCCCTTTGAGTACGCGGGTGACTGATTCCCAAAAATTGTTGGACAAGCCCCACAAGCTGGTATCGAGTCCAGCCCACTGCGATTCCCCTTCTTAGTTCCATCAGACTTTCGGTTAGGCATGACAAGCTTGACCAAAACGAGATTGTATCCTTTCCGGTTGCGCGATGGTACGCGCCATCACGACCGAATTGGTGAGGGACAGAGGATGGTCCGCATAGGTCACCAGACTGCTGCAAACAGCCGTGTCTGTCGTAAAACTCTGCTCAAAGAACTCGTCCGCGTGTACACCGAAACGCCCTTCGATCTCGAGATCGTCGCGATTTGGAATACCGGTAACAACAATCAACTTCGGACGTTGCAAGAGCACTTGTCTCTGCAGGAAACCCCAACAGTATGATTCGAAGTCGGTCCAAGAGTCCGCCGCTACCAGAGACCGCAGATTGCCTACAGCACTTCCTCCCTTCCTGAGGCCGAGGAGGTAATTCGTACACCACACGGGTATGCCGTTTAGCGCAGGAAGGTAGATATTCCAAACACGCGTCGATGTAGTCGCATTCTCGTGTTTGGCAGGATTGCCCCGCCATCGCTCGTATTGCGTCTTTGTTCCCCAGTCGCGCCCTAGAAGCATGACTCCACCACAAGGATCGGCACCGTTATGAAATCCCTCTGCAGCGGGGTAAAATCCGCGGCCAAGTATGCCTCGATCAACATAAGCAAGTTGAGGTGGATAAGGGCATTCAGCAACAAATGGTGCAAGCGTATCCAAGTTCATCATTTCTTCCTTTAGACATTCACCGCCATGCCTTCGACGCTGGCGAAGCCGTCGAGCAAGCTTTCTGACAGCGTGGGGTGGGCGTGAATGGTAAACATCATGGATTCGACCGTGGCTTCGAGCTCCATTGCCGTCACGCACTCGGCGACGATTTCCGTCGCCGATGGGCCGATGATGTGGACGCCGAGAACCTCGCCGTACTTGGCATCCGCGACCACCTTGACGAAGCCGTCGTGCGAATCGAGGATGGTGGCCTTGGAGTTGCCGACGAAGGGGAACTTGCCGACTTTGACCTGGAAACCCTTCTCTTTGGCCTGCGCCTCCGTCATGCCGACAGAGCCGATCTGGGGGTCGCAGTACGTGCAGCCCGGGATGCGCTGGCGATTGACCGGGCGGGCATACTTGCCGGCCATCCGCGCTGCAACGACCATGCCGGCCATCGCGCCGACGTGGGCCAACTGCGGCAGGCCGCCGACGATATCGCCGATCGCGTAGATGCCGGGCTCGGTGGTTTCCATCCATTCGTTGGTCATGATGAAGCCGCGTTCGAGCGGGATGTTGACCTTGTCGATGCCGCAATCGTAGGTGCGGGGCGCGCGGCCTACGGCGACCAGCACCTTCTCGGCCTGGCGGGTCTGCGCCTTGCCGGTCGAGTCGGTAAACGAGACGAGCGCGCCGCCTTCGTTCTTGTCGATCTTTTCGACCTTCGCGCCGACGAAGACGTCGATGCCGCGCTTCTTGTAAAGCCGCAGCAGCTCCTTCGAAATCTCTTCATCTTCGGCGTTGACGATGCGCGGCAGTGCCTCGATGATCGTGACCTCAGCGCCGAAGCTTTTGAAGACCGAGGCAAACTCGACCCCGACCGCGCCCGACCCGATGACCACCATGGACTTCGGCATGGCCGGGATGGTGAGGATTTCCATGTTGGTCATGATGGTGTCGTCGGCCTTGTAGCCGGGCAGCATGCGCGCGTCCGATCCCATGGCGAGCACAACCTTTTTCGCCTTCACTTCGGTAGGCTTCTGCTGGTCGTAGCCTTCGGCCTGGGCGTCCTTGGGCTTGCCCTTGTCCTCATCGCTCACGTGAATGGTGAAGACGCCATCCGCCGCCGCGCCCGCCAGCCGGCCGTGTCCGCGAAAGACGGTGATCTTGTTCTTCTTCATTAGAAAGTCGAGGCCCTTGGTGTGCTTGATGGTGATGTCATTCTTGCGCTTGATGAGGTTGTCCCAGTTGAGCCGCGGCGCGTCGACGCCGTCGATGCCGTAGCTTCCGGCATGCTTCAGGTGGTCCCACACCTCGGCTGAAAACAGCATGGATTTGGTAGGGATGCAGCCCCAGTGCAGGCAGGTGCCGCCGAGCTTGTCGGTCTTTTCAATCAGCGCGACCTTGAGGCCATATTGCGCGGCGCGAATCGCGCAGGTGTATCCAGCGGGCCCGCCGCCCAAGATGACTACGTCGAAAACTGTATCCGCCAAAACGTTCTCCTATGGGGCTGGCGCTCGCTCAAGCGGCGCGGCCCATGAAATGCCCACACTTTATGGTACGCCTGAAGGCTGGGGCGGCAAGCTCTTGTTCGAACACCGCACTTGTTCGAACACTGTACCGGGCGCATACTGTGCGTATGGCGACCGCTGCCCTCGGCTGTTTTATCCCTGTCTCCGAATACCTGGCAACCAGCTACCGGCCGGATTGCGACTATATCGACGGCGAGGTGAGAGAGAGGAACTTGGGAGAGAAGCCTCATTCAGGGCTGCAAGGCTATTTTACGGCACTCTTCAGCTTGAATCGCGCTTCATGGGGTTTACGCTCGTATCCGGAGCAGCGCGTCCAAATCTCTGCCACACGCTACCGCATCCCGGATGTCTGCGCTGAGCGACCAGACGGCACCGCAGATCCGATCATCCGAAAGCCGCCCGTTGTCTGCATCGAGATCCTCTCTCCCGGAGACTCGCTGGCCGACATGCAGGAACGCGTGAACGATTACCTTACCCTGGGCGTGCCCAACATCTGGCTGATCGATCCCGTGCGCCGCTGGGCCTGGACGGCCGACCAGGATGGCATCCATCTGCTTGCCTCAGATGCCTTTGCGATTGCCGGGACTCCGGTCCACATCCCGCTGGCCGATCTTTACCGTGAACTCGACGACATCGCCGCCGGGCGTTGAGCGCTCTTGCTTCCCCGCGCCGGGCGGAGGATACTCAGACCCATGGCGACCCCTGCGCTGATTTCCGTCTCCGAGTACCTGAACACCAGCTACCGGCCGGATTGCGACTACATCGATGGAGAAGTGCTAGAGCGTAACTTGGGTGAAAGGTCACATGCTCTGTTGCAGGGCATTCTGTTCAGCCTGTGCGAAGCGTCGCAGGAAGAGTGGAATCTGCTCTCCTTGCTGGAGCAACGGGTGCAGGTGAGTGACACGCGTTTCCGGGTACCGGACATCTGTCTTGTTGAGCCGACAGAATCAGATGAGATCGTCCGCAAACCGCCGGTTCTTTGTATCGAGATTCTTTTCAGGGATGACAGCCTTCATTCCATGCAGCGACGGATCGATGACTACCTCGGCATGGGTATACCGAACATCTGGCTGCTTGATCCTGTGCTGCGACGCGCCTGGTCCGCATCCAGCACCGGGCTCCAAGGCGTTGAAACCACCTTGCTCATTCCCGGTACGGCGGTTTCCGTGAACCTGGAGCAGATATTCACCCGGCTGGAGAATTTGCTGGCAGGCAGGTTGAAGAGGCGTTAGCTGTGCTCGAATTTGCGTAGCTTGCAGTTGGCGCAGATGCGGTCGTAGAAGCCTCGGGTGTAGTTGGTCCGGCCCTTGCGTGTGCCCAGCGCGCCATAGCGGCGGCGGCAGCGCGGGCAGCGAAACTCTCCCTGCCACCACACCGATGCGACGGCCGCCACAAACCACAGGATGATGACCGTAAGGCACATCAGGGGCTGGTGCCAGGAGTGGCGCGACGAGTAAAACAGCCACCCGGCAACCGGGGTCCAGCTCACGACAAGCAGAAACGCGCTCCACCAGCGCAACCTGTAAGCGCGCCACAAACGGTGGTAGTCGACCTCGCCATCCATGGCGGTCCATCGCTCCTGCGGCATCGCTGGCATCTGGCAGACTCACAATTCATTTGGCTAAAAGCTCGGCGGCAGCCTTGGCAAAGTAGGTGACAATAAAATCTGCGCCTGCCCGCCGGATGGAAAGGAGCGACTCCAGGATGGCACGATCGCGTTCCAGCCAGCCGCGTTCGAAAGCAGCCTGAAGCATACTGTATTCGCCCGACACCTGGTAAGCCCCCATGGGCAAGTCGAAGTGGGCCCGTGCCTCGCGCAGTACGTCGAGATACGGCATGGCCGGCTTCATCAGAATCATGTCGGCGCCTTCGGCGATGTCCTGCTCCACCTCGCGCATGGCTTCGCGCAGATTGGCGCCGTCCATCTGGTAGCTGCGCCGGTCGCCGAACTGCGGGGCGGAATCGGCCGCCTCGCGAAACGGCCCGTAAAAGGCGGAAGCGAACTTGGCCGCGTAGCTCATGACGGGCGTATCGTGCTGTCCGGCGGCGTCCAGTTCGGTGCGGATGGCTGCAACCCGGCCGTCCATCATGTCGCTGGGCGCGACGATATCGGCGCCCGCGCGCGCGAGTGAGGCGGCGGTTCGAGCCAGAAGCTGCACACTTGAGTCATTTTCGATGCGGTACTCTTCGCCTTCGCGCGCCACCACACCGCAATGGCCATGCGAGGTGTATTCGCACAGGCAGACGTCCGCGATCAGCACCAGGCTGTCCAGGCCGCGGTCTGCTTTCATCGCGCGCAGGCCGGTCTGCACGATGCCTGCGTCGTCCCACGCGCCGCTGGCCTGCTCGTCCTTTTCCGCCGGCAGGCCGAACAGCAGCAGCCCTCCGAGCCCCAGCTTGACGCACTCCCGCGCTTCTTTGAGCGCCTCATCCACCGATACGTTGAAGCAGCCCGGCATGGAGCCGATCGGCTTGCGCACCCCTTCGCCCGGCACCAGGAACAGGGGGTAGATGAGCGCTTGCGGGCGCAGATGCGTTTCGCGCACCAGGGATCGCAGGGCTTCGGTCCGGCGCATCCGGCGCATGCGGGTTGCTGGAAATTTCATTTGACCAGTCTACGTGGCCACCGGCAGATTGTGTCCGGCACATCCGCAGCGCGTTCCGTGTTGCGTCCAACTAACAAAGCAGCGTTCCGTTAACAGCCGATCGCGACGAGCCGTACCATGGACACAGTGACCTCTCTTCTGCCTCAGATTCCCGCTCCTTTATCTGCTACCAGCGCGGTGGCGCTCGAGTGGCCCGGGCTTCGTGCGCGCATCGCGGCCAAGGCCGTCAGCCCGCTGGGCCGCGCCTACACGCTTGCGCTTGAGCCATCGACCGACCTGGACTGGATTCTGGGCCAGCAAACCCGCACCGCCGAGCTGCGCGCCTTTCTTTCAGGCGGCGGCTCGTTCGACTTTCACGGCCTGTTCGATCCGGCGGCGCTGCTTGAGAAAGCCCGCATCCCCGGCTCGGCGCTCGAGGCTTTGGAGATTCTCGCCCTGCTGGGCGTGGCCGAGCGGGTGGCCGCGTGGCGCGCGTTGATCCTGGCCAGCGAATCCGCACGGCGGCTAGGCGCGGCCATTCGCAGCCTCACCGAGCCTCTGCTGCAGCATGATCTAGCCGCGCTGTTACGCATGCTGCGCGGTAAAATCGAGCCCGACGGCAGCCTGGCCGACGAGGCCAGCCCGGAGCTGCGCCGCATCCGCCGTGCCATGGAGTCGCAGCACCGCGCCATCGAGGCGAGCCTGCGCCGGGCCGCCAACCGCCTGCGCGAAGACGGTGCGTCCGGATCGTCGCAAGAAGACATCATCACCGTGCGCGGCGAACGCTTCGTCATCCCCATCAAGGCGGAGTTCAAGCGCAAGATTCCCGGCGTCATCCACGGGTCTTCCTCGTCGGGTTCGACGGTGTTTGTGGAGCCGCTTGAAACCATCGAGCAGAACAACGAGCTGGTGCGCCTGCTCGACGAAGAACAGGCTGAAATTCATCGCATCCTGGTCGTCATGACAGCCGCGCTCGCAGCCGATGCGCCGGCTCTTACGCTCGGCACGGCGATCCTGGCAGAGGTGGAATCGCACTTCGTTCGCGCGCGCTTTGCCCAGGAACTCGACTGCGCCAGCCCTAGCTTTGGCCCGGCGCTCAGCTTGAAGAATGCGCGGCACCCGCTGCTCGAGCTGCGCATGCACGCCGAAACCGCCGACGGCGAACGCGCGGCCAAGCCCGTGCCGCTTACGCTGGCGCTCACTGCGGAGGCGCGGCAGCTGATTGTCTCCGGCCCCAATACCGGCGGCAAAACCGTCTCGCTCAAGACCACCGGCCTGCTCGCCCTGATGGCCCAGGCGGGCCTGCAGGTGCCCGCCGACGAGGCGCAGTTTCCGCTCTTCGCCGCGGTCTATGCCGATATCGGTGACGCGCAGTCGATCGAGCGCAATCTCAGTTCCTTCTCTGCGCACGTGGTCAACGTGGATGAGATTTCGCGCCAGGCGGACGCTCGCTCGCTGGTGCTGCTCGACGAGCTTGGCTCCGCCACGGACCCCGAAGAAGGCGCGGCGCTCGCGGTGGCTGTCGCCGGACACTTTCTTGCGCTGCACGCGTGGACCGTCATCACGACGCACCTCACCTCGCTGAAGGTGTACGCGGCTTCGCGGCCGGGCGTGTTGAACGCCGCAGTCGGGTTCAACCAGCAGACCCTTGCCCCCACCTACGAGCTTCGGCTCGGGGTGCCGGGCGCTTCGGCCGGGTTGAACATCGCCGAGCGGCTGGGCATGCAGGCCGGCATCATTACCGCGGCGCGGGCTGCTATGTCCACCCAGCAGGCCGATATCGGGCAGTTTCTCGACGCGCTGCACGACCAGCTTTCGGCCGCGACGGCCGAGCGCGTGTCGCTGAAGCGGCGTACGGAAGAAGTCGCCGTCGAGCGCGCCAGGCTCGAAAACGAAGGCCGCGCGGAGCAGAAGCAGCGCACCCGCGAGCTCGAACAAAAGCTGACGCAACTGCTTGAAGACTTTGAGTTCCAGCTCAAGGAATCGGTCAAGGATATCGAAGACAAGACAGTCGCGCGCAAGATCGCACGCGACTCCGCCCTGCGCATGAGCCGTCTGCGACGGGAGTTTACCGAGCAGTTCAGCTCCACCGTGCTGGCCCACAACACGGGCGCCGACCGCGGCGACATCCTGCAGAAACGCCCCGACCCCAAGGCACCGAGACCGATTAAGGTGGGGGATTATGTCACGCTCAAGTCG
The DNA here is from genome assembly GCA_964282835.1 of uncultured Granulicella sp. GTDB lineage: Bacteria > Acidobacteriota > Terriglobia > Terriglobales > Acidobacteriaceae > Edaphobacter. Next base: position 172,115 of record OZ196157.1, on the reverse strand, counting down.
CTCGGGCGCCAGGCCCATGTGGATCGTGTGATCGATGAGAAGAGCTTCGAAGTCTCGATGGGGCAGCTGAAAATGCGCATCCCGCGCGCCGATATTGCGGAGCATGAAAGCATCGTGGCAATCCCGGCCGCGCAGGCCCGACGCCGCGGCGGCGTGACCGTGCAGACGACCGACGACCCCGACTACACGCCGCGCGAAATCAACGTCATTGGCCGCACCGCCGCCGAGGCCGAAGACGAAGTGCAGCGCTATATCGATCGCGCGTTTCTGGCCGGCCTGCCGCGGGTGCGCATCGTCCACGGCACGGGCATGGGCGTGCTGCGCCGGACCCTGCGCGAATACCTCAAGAGCCACCCGCACGTGGCCACGTTTGCCGAAGCCAGCCAGCAGGAAGGCGGCCAGGGCGCCACGCTGGTCGAACTGCGGCAGTGATGTGAAGGCGGACCGATACGCCACGCCGATCAGGATGTATGACAACACAGGGCTTACTGCTTGACCCCCGGCATGGTCCCGCCACCCGGCATGGCCCCGCCAGGCGCATGCCCTGTAGCCACCTTGAAGAAAATCTGGCCCGCCCGGGTCAGCTGCCGGTCTTTATGGAAGATCAGTCCCAGGTCTCGCCGCAGCGAGACCCCTTCCACCGGCACCTCGCACAGTTGCTGCAGCTTCAGCTCCTGCAGCACGTTGATGCGCGGCAGAAAGCCCATGCCCATCTCGGCCAGGATGAAGCGTTTGAGCAGCTCGTTCGAGTCCAGCTCCATGCCGATCTTGGGGCTCAGGTGCCGCTCGGAAAAAAGCAGGTCGAGCGATTCCCGGCGTCGGCCCCTGGTGGGCAGCAGCATGCTGTGTTTGGCTACGGCTTCCAGGTTCACCATTTCGCCGGTCGCGAGCATATGCTTGGGGTTCGCTACAAGCACAAGCTCATCCTCATGAATCAGTTCCACGTGCAAGCGCGGATCCTTGATGGGCAGCGACACGGCGCCGAAGTCGACCTCGCGCGAAAGCACCGATTCGATGGTCTCGCTGCGTTCGGCGCGCACGATGTTCAGCGCCACCCGGGGATACTGCCGTTTGAATTTGCTAAAGAACTGCGGCAGCACATAGAGCGCCGTCGAATCGTTGGCGCTTACCGTCACCGAGCCGCGCGGCGAGTGCTCGAGATCGCTCATCAGCAACTGAATATGGTTGAGCCGCGAAAGGCAGTCCTCGGCATACGGCTCGAAGACGCGGCCGGCTGCCGTGAGCACCACCTTGCCGCCGCCGCGGTCGAACAGCCTGTGGCCGACCACCCGCTCAAGCGAGCGGATCTGGGCCGAGATGGAAGGTTGCGTGAGGCGAAGTTTTTCCGCCGCCCGGGAAAAACTCCGGTTGCGCGAAACCTCGAGAAACGTTCTTAGATGATCGAAATCCAAGAGCAAGATCTCCGGATGCAAGCAATGACGAACAGTTAGGAGCAGGGACCAGCGAGCGCACCTGCTGACTTCCTTTCTTGCCATGCAAAGCACCGAAGACGACCCGGGCAGCGCTTTGCCAACCTTTTTTCGGCTGCTGTCTATTGATGCTATAGAAAACACCAGCATCGTGCTTCTACAGCATAGTGATTCGCTATATACGCAATAGACTGAGACCGGATTGAAAAAGACGCAAAGCTTTCTCAGCCTCAGGGCAGGCTTGTCACCATGGCGGCTGTCAGCTGGCGGAAGCGCTCCCACTCGCCCCGCCGCTCGTCCGCTGTTGGCTCCGTCGGCTGGCCATAACGCTCCACGCTTCCGGGTGCGCCAAGCAGCACGCCTACGCGCTCCGGCCCATCGGTGTACGCGAGCATGTAGCTGCGGTACTCGTTGGTGTAGAGCAGCATGGCCTCGGCGTGGGCCATCAGGGCTTCGCGCGCCAGCACGTCGCCGGCCCGCACAAACTCGAGCTCCCCATCCAGGTAGTTGCGCGCGATCGCCGGCTCGGCCGAAGCAAGCTGCCGCACCAGGCTGCTGAGGGTAACGTAGCGGCCGGCCTCGGCTGCAGGCAGGCCGGCGAGCGGAAACAGCACGGCGCGCTCGACTTCGATGCGCTCGGCGAGTGAAAAGGCCAGGCGCGGCGCGAAGGCCGCAGCGGCTTCCGACACATACGATTGCGGGCTGAAGGTCGTCTGCACTTGAGCCTCGGGCCAACCCTTGCCGCGCACCAGGGCGGCCTCGCGCAGCGTGTTGAAGACGTGGTGGCCGGGATAACCCTCGTGGCAGGCCAGCTCCAGCACCTCGTCGACCGTCAGCGGCAGGTCCAGGTTCAGCAGGATTTTGCTGTGGCCCGCGCCCTGGTAGCGGCTGAAGGCGCTCCAGGGCTGGTTGCGGACGAACTGCAGCTCGACCGATTCGCCCGGCGGCAGAGCCAGATAGCGCTGTGTCTGCGTGCGGCATGCACCCAGCGCGGCGTTCATCACGTCGGCCAGGCGCTCCGGCGGCACCAGGAAGCGGCGATCGTAAGCAGCATAGCGGGCCGCATAGCGCTCAGCAGGGGGAGCGCCCGTGTGCCCGGGCAGAAGGGCAAGCACCTGCGCGCGCACCTGCTGCCTTTGCGCAGCCCACTGGTCGGGCAGACGGGCGGTTGCGAAGAGCGCCTGCGCCTCGGCGTCGAAGGGAGCGGTCTGCCCGCGCAGCATGGCCGCGCGAAAGCTGAGCGCGGCGAGCTGCCGGCCAAGAAATGCCTGGCGCGCCTGCTGCTGCTCCTCCTGCGAGGCATCGTGTTCCACTTCCCGCTGCAGCGCGTCGGCCTGCAAGCCGATTGTATCGAGCGTCAGGTAGCGCGTGTGCATCTCGGCGCGCAGCGGCTCGGCCACCACGGCAAAGTCGAGCGAATCCGGATCGCGCTCGCCGAGCGCAAGCGCCAGGCGAACGTAGTCGCGCGCCTCGGCATCGAGCATACGCGGCGCTGCTACCCGGCGCGTTGCGGCGGGCCCGCAGCTCAGGCATGCCAGTCCTGCAAGCCCAAGCGCAGCAAACGTCTTCCAGCGGCCCTTGCTCATGATTCCACTATCGCTTTGTTTGTGTGCCTGTGCCAAGCGCCACTCCGGGCACGCGCGGGCTTGTTGCGCGTCGCCTCACGTTTCGCCTATGGCGCTGATAGGCACGGCTGTTTCCGGCCATTTATCGCTTTACCCGCCTCACAGCCGCTGTTACAAAGGGATCACTTTACTCATATCTCGCTTCGATCTGCTTTCAGGAGACGAATGCTCTTGCCGCCCAGCGGAGTCACCCGGGCGCATGTGCAGCAGTGTTGTCTTCAGACGGCAGCCGTCTACGAGTGTCCCGTCGCTTTGCTGGCCTTTGCTCTCGTTGCACCCGATTGATGCACCCTTAGGAGGATCCAAGTGGCTCTTGCTTCCAGATGTAAATCTCTCATCCCGATAAGTTCAGCGCTCGTCTTCGCGCTCGCGGTCGCACCTTCCGCCCTGTACGCCCAGACCGTCAGCGCCACCCTGCAGGGCACCGTCATGGATACCGGCGGCGCCTCCGTTCCGGGGGCCAAGGTCACCGTACGGAACACGGCTACCGATGCAACGCGCGTGATTATGGCCGATGCGGAAGGCCGATATACCGTGCCGAACCTGCAGCCCGGACCCTATACGCTGCTAGTCGAAGCCGCGGGCTTTTCCAACAAGACCTTCAACAACATCACGCTTTCAGTGGGCGACGTGCAGCGTCTCGATCCCCACATCGACGTAGGCGCAGTCTCCGAAACCGTCACGGTGAGCGGTACCGAGGACCTGATTCAGACCGCCACCTCATCGAATGCCACGCTCATCGATAACAAGCAGGTCGTCGAGCTTCCGCTGGCCAATCGCCAGTTTTATTCGCTCGCTCTGCTTTCGCCGGCCGCGTACATGCCGGCGCAGAACTCGACGCTCGGCTTCCGCGGCGGCATCAACATCGCGGGTGCGACCGAGATCAGCAACGAGTTTACCTATAACGGCATTTTCGATAACGACCTCGGCGTGGGCCAGCCATCCTACCGACCGTCGGTGGAAACCATCCAGGAATTCCGTCTGCTCACCGGCGTCTATCCGGCGGAATACGGCCGTCTTTCGGGCGGCCAGGTGGTCATCATTTCAAAGTCCGGCACCAACCAGTTTCATGGTTCCGCGTACGAGTTTTTACGTAACCAGTTTACCGACGCCAAGCCCTTCTTCACTCAGGCGGGTGTCAAGAATCCGGCGTTCAAGCAGAACACCTTCGGCGGCACGGTGGGCGGGCCCATCTGGCGCGATCGTACCTTCTTCTTTTTCGGCTACGAAGGCCAGCGCATCCGCCAGGCTGTAACCGCCCTCGCGACGGTGCCCACGGCGGCCATGCTTGGCGGCACCTTTGCCACAGGGGAAACGCTCTACGACCCCAACACAGGACTGCCGCTCACTCCTGTTTCCGGCAGTGCTGCTGCCAAGAACGCTGTCTACAACCTGGCTTCTATCTCGCCCACTGAACCGATCAACTTCGGTTCCACCGGAGCAGTTGCGGGCCAGCTGATCGCCAAGCTCGGCTTTCCGAACCCCACACTCGCGACTGCTGCCAATGCGCTTCCCAGCAGCAACTACACGTTTCAGGAGACGCGTTCGGAAAACATGAATGAGTTCACCATCCGCGGCGATCACAAGCTGACGAACAAAGACCAGATCAGCGCCAGCTACAACATCTTCCGCGACCCGGCCTTTGAGCCTTCAAACTCTCTCTGTTCCTCGTATGTGCTGCCCAACGATGGTTGCTTCACCAACCAGGTCTCGACGCTGATCGGCGTCAACTACGACCGGCAGTTCAGCGCCAACCTCGTCAATAACCTGCGTCTCGGCTACCAGCGGCTCAACCAGCCGCGCGTTCAGCAGGACAACACCACCATCGGCACGGCCTACCCGGGCCTTCCCGGCGGCCCCTACTTCAACCAGCCCGGCTACGCCAACAACCTGGGCCTGCCCAACGTCAGCTTCGGCCAGGGTTTCTCCACCATCGGCGGTGCCACCAACCTGCCGCAGGTGCGCTACGACAACCACTACCAGATCGCCGACACCGCCACCTACGCCCACGGTCCCCACACCTTCAAGGCCGGCGTCGACCTGCTGCTGGTTCGCTCGGTCAACGTAATCACCAGCTCCGGCCGTGGCGCCTTCTCGGTCAACGACGCCAACATTGCGTCGCTGAACAGCAAGCAATCCCTGCCCAAACTGGGCTCGACCGGCGACTCCATCGCCGATCTGCTCCTGGGACTCAGCTACACGTCGTCGATCGGCACCTCTGCCGGCACCGTGTATCTCAACTTCCAGGGCTACGACGCCTTCTTCCAGGACGACTGGAAGATCCTGCCCAACCTTACCCTGAACCTTGGCGTTCGCTATGAAGTGGACGTACCGGTCTACTCGCCGCACAACACGGTATCGAACTTTGAGCTCCCGACTCAGACCTTTCTGGCCGCGGGCGTCAACGGCAACTTTACCCATCTTTACAACTACGATTACAACAACGTCGGCCCGCGTATCGGCTTCTCCTGGCAGCCCTACCACGACGAAAAGACGGTGGTTAAGGGCGGCACCGGTATCTTCTACAACCAGCCGCTGCTCTATAACGAGTTCCTGACCAACGGCACGCAATACCCCTTCCGCAACGTGCCCACCTTTACCTCCACAGCCAGCGTTGCACCGGCCGTGGCCGGAGGTATCGGTACGGTCAACACCATCACGCTTGCCACCCCGTTCAACGTGCCCAATGCCAAGGCAGCCATTCTGCCCTGCACCAATCCGCAACAGACGGTCGCTTCCCCCACCAATCCCACCGGATGCGCGGCGTCCCTTACCCCGCTTAATATTCAGGCGCGCTACGCCACGCCGGAGCTGATGGAGTGGAGCCTTGGCGTGGAGCAGTCCCTTTCCCGCTCCATCGTCTTTGAAACCACCTATTTCGGCTCCAAGGGAACCAAGCTTCCGCAGAGCGTAAATGAGAACACCATCAACCCGGCGACGTTTACGGGCACCGCCGGTACCCAGGCGCTGCGTCCGTTTGCCAACTTCGGCAACGTCACCAGCTACGATACCCGCGCCAACTCGGAGTTCCACTCCTGGCAGAACAGCCTGAAGCAGACTTACCATAACGGCGTAACCTTCATCCTTGCTTATACCTTTGCCAAGTCGATCGATGGCTCAAGCGGCATTGGTTCGGGTTCGAACTCGTCCGGCACCCCGCAGAATGTCTACAACCTGCGCACGGATCGTGGGCTGTCCGACTTCGACGTCCGTCATCGTGTGGTTTTCTCGCCGGTCGTCGAGCTTCCATTCGGCAAGGGCAAGGCCTACCTGAATCATGGCCTGGACGCTGCGATCTTCGGCAACTTCCAGCTGTCGAGCATCTTCCAGTTTCAGACCGGTCGTCCGTTTACCATCACAGATTCCGGTAGCAACACCAGCACGCTCTACGGCAATAGCGATCGTCCTAACACTATCAACGACCCCAACGCACGCATCAACAGCGTCACCGGGGTTGCCACCCACACAGTCGCCCAGTGGTTCAACACAGGCGCGTTCCAACTCAACACGCCGCTGCACTTCGGCACCACAGGCCGCAATACCGTTACCGGGCCGCAGTTCACCAGCCTCGATCTCACCCTGGCTCGCAACTTTCCCATCCACGAGCGCGTGACCGGCCAGTTCCGGGCCGAATCCTTCAACCTGCTCAACCATCCCAACTTCTTCAACCCGTATGCCGGGGCCGCTCAGTTCGGGTCCACCAGCTTCGGCCAGATCACTACCGCCAACAACCCGCGCGATCTGCAGTTCTCTTTGCGCATCCTCTTCTAAACGCGCAAACCTGTCGCGCAAACGCCGGAGCTGAACAGCTTCGGCGTTCGCGCGTCCTTGCGGTCATTCGCTTGTTGTTATTCCCGTAAGGAATCTGCTTTCGCTTTGCTGTTTATTTGTCGGCCCGGAACCAGCCCGCAGCACAAAAAGCAGATTCCCTGCGGGAAGGACAGCAGGGATGAGGTATTACGCCAAGCCGGTGGCCTGGGCCTGCTCGTGGGCGTGGTAGCTCGAGCGCACCAGCGGGCCGGATTCGACGTGGCGGAAGCCCATCTGCAGGGCTTCGTGCTTGAGAAAGGCGAACTCGTCCGGGGTGTAGTGGCGGCTCATCACCAGGTGGTCTTTCGAGGGGCGCAGATACTGGCCGATGGTGAGGATGTCGACCTTGCGCTCTGCGAGGTCGCAAAAGACGGCGAGCAGCTCGTGCATCTCTTCGCCCAGGCCCACGATAATGCCGGTCTTGGTCACCTGCAGCGGGTTGATCTGCTTGGCGCGCGCCAGGAACTCGAGCGAGCGCGGATAGCGGCCGCCCGACTTGGCAATACGGTAAAGCCGCGGCACGGTTTCGATGTTGTGGTTCAGGATTTCGGGCGCGGCGGCGGATACCATGCGCAGCGCCGCCTCGTTGCCCTGGAAGTCGGGCGTGAGCACCTCGATGCGGGTGCCGGGCGATTGCAGGCGTATTTCGCGGATGACCTCGACAAAGGCCTGGGCGGCGCCGAGATTGTCATCGTCGCGGTTAACGCTGGTGATGACGGCGTGGGCCAGGCCAAGCTGGGCTACGGCATAGGCGACGCGGCGCGGCTCGTCATGATCAATCGGCTCCGGCCGGCCCTTGGGCACCGCGCAGAAGCCGCAGCGCCGCGTACAGAGATTGCCCAGCATCATGAAGGTGGCGGCCTTCTGGTTCCAGCACTCGCCGATGTTGGGGCAGTGCGCGGACTCGCACACGGTGTGCAGATTCAGGTCGCGGGCCAGCTTCTTGAGCGCGTGAAAGGTCTCGCCGCCGGGCGCGCGGGCCTTGAGCCAGGCGGGTTTGGGCGCCGGCTTGCGTGGGCTTAGATCGATCTGGATGAGCTCAGCCTGCATGCAGACGATTGTATGCGCGCGGTGGAACGGAGGGCAAAGGCAATTGCAGGTTCCCTTCGGGAATGACAACAAAGAACCGTTAGCGCATGCGATCGCGCACTTCGGGACGCACAAGATAGAGGAAGAAGAGCAACATGAAGAAGCCCTGCACCAGCGTAAACGTCTGATGGATGCGGCTGAAGACGTAGAAGTAGCTGGCCGAAAGCAGCAGGGTTCCGGCGAGCACGATGGCGTAACCCCAGCGCGTCATACGCATCAGGCCCAGCAGCCCGGCGACGAGCAGGGTGCACAACGCGAGCACACCGTACTTGACCGCGCCCGAACCAAACGCGCCCGAGACCGCGCCGTAGACGTTGAGCAGCGTGAGCAGGAGCAGAAAGACGATGAGGATGGCGACGCCGGGCAGCATCACGCCCCGCTCCTGCGTGGAGTTGCCGAGCAGCGAAGGGTCGGGCGCGTTGGCGTTTTTGCTCATAGCGTGTGCAGGTAGGCGAGCAGGTCGTCGAGGTCCTGCGGGTCGTCGAGCTGGTTACCCATGGCGGGCATATTGTTGCGTCCATGCAGGATGGTGGCGGAGACGCGCTCGTCGGTAGCGGCTGCACCCGAAGGCAGCTCAGGCTTTTTGAACACCCCGAGCAGCGACGGGCCATTGCGCGGGCCGGATTGGCGGTCATAGTGGCAGACGGCGCATTTGGCTTCGAACACCTGGTGGCCGTGGGCCTGCTGGGGATTCAGGTCGGCCAGCGGCGTGGGCGGCGGGGTGCTGCGGCAGCCGGTCAGGCCGGTGAGGGCAAGCGCGGCGAGCAGGACGGGGAGTGTGCACTTCATCCTTTCTATTTTCGCATCTGTGGATGGGTGTCGTTGGTCAGCTCTCAGCTTGTCAGCTATGGGCTGTGTTTTGAAGGTAAGGGTTAGCCTGGAGGCCAGTGCATGGGGCGTCCGCCCAGGATGTGCAGATGCACATGGTGCACGGTCTGGCCGCCGTTTGCGCCGGTGTTGGCGACGATGCGGAAGCCTTCCGGCAGCATGCGCTGGGCGAGCACGGCGGCGGCGTGGGTGAGCGAGCCGACCAGGGTGCGCGGTGCTTCGGCGACGTTGGGGTAATGCTCCTTGGGGATGATGAGCAGGTGGGTGGGGGCCTGCGGGTTGATGTCCGGGAAGGCGATCAGCTCGTCGTCCTCGTACGCGGTCTCGACTGGAATCTGGTGGGCGGCGATTTTGCAGAACAGGCAATCTTGCATGGTGGAACCTCGGCTGGTGCAACAGATCGACTAGGAAGAAGCGGAAAAAAGCATTCAGAAACAAAGCAGATTACTTGCTGAAGTATTTGGGTTGGACGCCCGGGGCCCATGGGTTGTAGGCGCGGGCAAAGGCGGCGCGGTAGCCGATGGGCGGGTGCGAGTAGGTCCAGAAGACGACGAACGGGTTGGGGTCGGGATCGGTGAAGGAGTTGGCGCCGAGTAGATCGAACGCGTGCTGGCCGGTGGCCTGCGGGTCCGGGACGATGCCGTGCACGGCTTCCTCGCCGTAGACGTCGGCGGCATGCTCGTGCATGCGCGAGAAGGTATTGTCGATGGGCTCGGTAAAGAAGCCGATGACCGAGAGCACAAGCGCGAAGACGACCAGCGCGGCCCAGTTGTCCTGGCTGTGCACCCGCCACTGGACGCCGTAGCGGCGCATGAGGAACTGGAAGAAGTGGAAGCCGATCCAGAACGAAGCCAGGATGACGATGAAGGAAAACAGGATGGACGAAACGATGTGGCCGAGCACATAGTGGCCCATCTCGTGGCCGAAGATGAGCAGGATTTCGTCGGGCGTGCCTTTGGCGATCGAGGTATCCCACACCACGACGCGCTTCGAGGCTCCGAAGCCCGTGACGTAGGCGTTCAGCGTGGTCACCTTGTCGGACGCATGCATCAGGAACATGCGCTCGGGCGGGATGGAAATGCCTTTCCCACGGGCGACGACGCGTTCGAGCTGGGTGACGAGGGCCGGGTTGGTTTGTTCGAGCGGGTCGAAGCGGTCGAACAGCTTGTTGACAGCGGGTGTAAGAAAGACGCCTAGGATGGTGAGCGCCATGATCGGGAACCAGAGCACGATCCACCAGCGGCGCGGAAACTTGCGGATGATCCAGAACAGCAACATGACCAGCAGCCCGCCGACGACGTAGGCGAGGGCAAAGCTTTTCAGCTGGTCGCCGAACCACGAGCCCCAGTGCTGCACGCTGAGCCCGTACGCGAGCGCCACATGCTGGTGATAGAGCTCAAATGGCAGGCCGAGCAGCGTCGTCAGGACCATGAATTCGAGCAGAAAGGTGTAGCCCTGGGCCCAGCGGTTCTTGCTCAGATTGACGGCCACGTTGCGCATGCGGGCGGCGATGCGCCACTCGAGGATGAGCCAAAGCGTCAGGATGCCCCAGAGTGCCTCGGCGAAATGCAGGAAGGTGCGAGTGTGCTCGAGGGTGACGGCCTTGGCGAGCTCGGCCGGGGCCAGGGTGTAGGCGGTATGGTCGGTGCGCGCGATTGTGTCGGCCGCGGCCTCGGTAGGCGTGGCCTGGGCGCGCGCGGCGTGGGACGCGGCAAAGGGCAAAAGCAGGAGCAAGGTAAGCAGAAGGCTGCGCAGACGCATGACTCAGTGTGCATGAGCGTGTAAGCAGGGCGCAAACAGGCTGGCGCCGGGCTGCACCGGAGCGGCCCGGTGCTTCGTCCAAGGGGATACGGTCGATTTCGGTTAGACTCGGGCGTACACGGTAGAGAAGGCGGGCTCTGGCATGCGAAGGCAGGATGGATTGAAGTACTGGATGGGCGGCCTGGTGGCGGTATGTGGGCTGGCGACGATGCATGCCGGCTGGGCGGCGGGCGCGCCCGGGCCGAAGCCCGCCGCGGCGGCTGCGGAGACCAAGCCGGATACGCTGCTGCTGGGCGTGATGAGCGAGGAGCTGGCGCGAGCGATGCAGTCGCTGGGGACCGCTTCCGCCCCGGCTGTGGCCGCGCCGATCGCCGGTACGCCGGGCAAGCCCGTTGTGGGCCAGCCCCGGCCCTACTTTATGAGCTACGCAGTATCGGATGTCGAGACTGTTTCGCTTTCCGCCCAGTTTGGGGCCTTGTCGAATGAAAACGAGAGCCGCCGCCGCAGTGCGGACGTGCAGGTAAGGCTGGGCAGCGTGACCGAAGACAACACGCACGGCGCGCATCGCAACAGCGCCCTGACCACCGTCCCGCTGCCCATTACCGACGACCGGGAAGCGCTGGCGCGGAGCCTGTGGTTTGCGACAAATCGCGGCTACGGCAAGGCGCTCGACAGCTTCCTGCAGGTGAAAACCGAGCAGCAGGTGCGGGCCAAGGAAGAAGATTCCTCGGCCGATTTCAGCAAGGAGCAGCCGGTGACTGCGCTGGTGCCGGTCGAGACCAAATTTACGGTCGAGTCGCCGGTCTTCGGGCCGGGCGACAAGGCAGCCTGGGCGGCACGGCTGCGCGAGCTTTCCGGGCTGTTCAAACAGTTTCCCGACGTGTTCTACAACTCCGTCAACCTGGATGCGTCGAACGAGACGGACTACTTCGTCTCGTCCGAAGGTGCGCGCGTCAGCACACCAAGCCATGTGGCGCGGCTTGTGGTCGTCGGGCGTACACGCGCTTCGGACGGCATGGATCTCTACCGCGTGGAGACGTTTGAGAGCGACCAACTGGGACGCCTGCCGGACCAGAAGGAGCTGGTCGAGAAGACCCTGGCGATGGCGAAGAATCTCGAAGCCCTGCGCGTGGCACCGGTCACCGAGCCCTTCAACGGGCCGGCGATCCTGAGCGGACGGGCGAGCGCGGTGTTCTTCCACGAGGTGCTTGGGCATCGCCTGGAAGGCCAGCGGCAGAAGGGCGACGAGGAAGGCCAGACGTTTACCAAGCTGCTGGACAAGCAGATTGTGCCGCCGTTCATCTCGGTCGTCGATGACCCGACCGTGAAGGACTTCGACGGCGTCGCCCTCAGTGGCCACTACGTGTACGACGACGAAGGCCAGAAGGCGCGGCCTGTAGAGCTGATCAAGGACGGTGTGCTACAGACGTTTTTGATGTCGCGGCTGCCGATCGCCAGCTTTCAAACCAGCAACGGGCACGGGCGCGCAGAGGCCGGACACATGCCCACGGGGCGGCAGGGCAACCTGATCGTAAGCTCGTCCAAAACCGTAAGCGATGCCGAATTACGCGAGCTGTTGAAGGCCGAGGCGAAGAAGCAGGGCAAGGCGTATGGACTTTACTTCGAGGACATCAGCTCGGGCTTCGCGGTCACGTCCAGGCGCAGCCCGCAGGCCTTCAGCGTGGTGCCGCTGGTGGTGTACCGGGTGTATGTGGATGGGCGTCCGGATGAGCTGGTGCGCGGGGTTTCGATCGTCGGCACCCCGCAGGCCGCGCTCAGCCGCATTGTGGCGACGGGTAATCATCAGGATGTGTTCAACGGGATTTGCGGCGCGGAAAGCGGCAATATCCCGGTGAGTGCCGTTGCCCCGGCCATGCTTGTGAGCGAGATCGAAACGCAGCGCCAGGCCCAGGGTACGACGCGCCCGCCGATCGTGCCGCCGCCCACGGCCCTGGCGAGTACGCCTGTAGCCGGCATGGCAGCGGGGGTGGCACAGTGATCGGTTCGGGGAGGAAGAAGCTGCTGCTTGCGGCGGCCTTGCTGAGTGGAGCCGCGGCGCGGGTGTATGGCGAAGCGGCAGACGCGACCGCAATCGATACAGCCCACAAGGCTGCGGCCACCGACCCATTGCTCGCAGCCATGCAGGCCGAGATGGATCGCGAACGGCAGCTGCTTGTGCTGCCCGGCATGCAGAAGCCGTATTACCTCGAGTATCGGCTGGACGACTTCAGCACCTTCCAGGCCGTCGCCAACTACGGGGCTTTGACGCGCGACGAAAAGGCGCATCAGCGTATCGTGCGGGTGACGGTGCGAATCGGCGATTACGGGTCGGATTCGAGCTCGACCCGCGGCGACGGCACGGTGCAGCTTGCGCCCGAGGACAACGACCCCGAGGCGCTGCGTTATGCGCTTTGGACCTCGACCGATGAGGCCTACAAGGCGGCGCTGCGCGCGTACGCGGCCAAGCAGGCGGAGCTGAAGCGCTTCGAGAAGGCACCGACTGAAACGGATTTCGCCAGGGCCGCGCCGGCCGTCGCGCTTGAGCAGCCGGTGCAGATGGAGATCGACCAGGCGGAGTGGAAGCGGCGTATCGAAGACGCTAGCGGCGTCTTTATGGCGGACCCGGCGCTCGCGGGCTCGGCGAACAATCTGCAGTATTCTTCAGCCAACGTGCTGGGCTTTGCCGTAAACCGCTACATGGTGACGAGCGAAGGCACGGTGCTGCGCCATGGCTACAGCGGCTATAGCGCCATGGTAAGCATCGGCGGGCAGGCCGACGACGGCATGCAACTGGGCCGCGATAACGGCACCACGGCGGCCAAGGCGCAGGATCTTGAAAGCGCGGCGGCCTTCCACGCGCGGGCTGTGGCGGACGTGAAGAGCTACGAAGAACTGCGAGCGGCACCGGTGGTCGATGCGGAGGACTTTCATGGCCCGGTTCTGTTCAGCGGCGATGCGGCGAGCGATGTGCTGAACAAGCTGTTCGTGCCCAATGTCGAAAGCGACCGTCCCGACCTCGGCACCACGGCGCGGACGACGGGCGCGTATCAATCGAGCCTGCGCGCACGTGTGCTGCCCGACCTGATGAACGTCGAAGACGATCCGCTGGAGGCGATGTTCAAGGGCAAAAGCCTGGTGGGCGCGTACAAGGTGGATGACGAAGGCGTGCCTGCCGAGAAGGTCGACCTGGTCGAAAAAGGCAAGCTGGTGAGCTATCTGACGGGCCGAACGCCGATTCGCGACTTTCCCGCATCCGACGGGCATGGCCGCGCCGCGCCAGGCCAGGCGGCGCATGCCCGGGCGGGCGTGATGATTTTTTCAGCCGTAAACCCCGTGCCCGGCAAGGAGATGCAGGCGCGGCTGGTGGCGCTTGCCAAGGAGCAGCAGCGCGATGTGTACGAGGTGGAGACGATGGGCGGCGACCTGGTGCCGCGACTGCTCTACAAGGTGCATCCAGATGGCACGCGGCAGCTGGTGCGCGGCGCGGTGTTCGACGAACTGGATAACCGCAGCCTGCGCTCGGATATCTTGGCCGCGGGTGACGACGCGTATGTGAACAACACCCTGGGCGCGGTGCCTGAAACGACCATCGCACCCAGCTTGCTGTTCGGCGATATAGGCGTCAAACGCGCCACCGAAGAGCAGGGCAAGCTGCCTTACTACGGGCCGCCGGTGCCGGCAAAATGAACGCGTATACGGTGCGATGGGCAGCGGTCATTGCAGTGTTTGCGCTGCTCTACGGCAGCCGGCTGAGCAAGGGCACGGCACGGCAGACGGCGGCAGGGACGGTGTACGCGTTGAAGCCGCTGGTCATTTCTTCGTACGTTGGGGCGCTGCTGCTGTATGCGGGGTTTCTGGGCTACACTGCCTATCTTTCTCCGCGCCAGGTGCCCTGGTGGTTCTACGCGGTGTTTCTGCTGGCGATGGGGTTGATCCTGCTGCGTCTGCCGGGAACCATCTTGTTGGCGCCGGACGCGGTAAGTCAGCGCTACTGGTTTCTCAAGGAGCGCGTCATTCCCCTCGATGACGTCATGCTGTTGCAGGCGTACTCGGCGGGTCGGGCAGTGCGGGTGATGGGCAACAACCGCGTGACGATTACCCATACCAACAACCATGCGGCGCAGGCGGAGTTCCGGGCTGAGATGGAGCTGCGCACTGGCAAGCGGGCCGGGTGAAGAAGGACGAGGCGAACGCAGAGGACGCGATGTAAACGCGTTCGCCGGGCGGAGGCACTGTTCCTTATTGTCATTCCCGCAGGGAATCTGCGGTTGCTTTCGCCGTTGTATGTTCTTAGCCCATCAGCAGGATCAAGGACAATCACAAGTGCAACCGCAGATCCCTTCGGGATGACAACAAAGTGCGATCGGTTCCGATCTTCAGTTCAGCCGAATCAGGTAAGCATCGGCATCCGGCAGGTGGATAGAGTCGGCGATATGCTCGGCTGTGGCATGGTCGGGCGTCGCAGGGTTGATCCGCACCCAGTGGCCCGTGGGCCCGGCGAACTCGATGACGCGGGCGGAAGCATACCGGGATTTAAGGTCGTTTTTCAACTGCACGGCATCGGCGGGGTCAATGAAGACGCCGATCTGTACGCACCACTTGCCGGGCGTTTCCGCGGCACCGGCAGGCGCGAACGCCTCCACCTTCACCTTGGCGACGCCTGCCCGGTAGACCCCGATGGCCTTGGCGGCGGCGAGTGAAAGATCGAGTGTGCGGCCCTGCACGAAAGGGCCGCGATCGGTAATCTTCGCGACCACGCTTTCATTGGTCGCCAGGTTGGTGACGCGCACCAGGGTGCCGAAGGGTAGGGTGCGGTGCGCGGCGGTGAGGGCGTTCTGGTCGAAGATGCTGCCGTCGGCGGCCTGACGGTTGTGGTACGGCGGCCCGTACCAGCTGGCCATGCCGACTTCGGTCAGGATCGGTTTGCCGTGGATTTCAGCTTGGTCGGTGGGATGGGGATCGGGCATGCGCTCGATGGGGGCGGGTGTGCGATGCGCACTGTGCGTTGCCGTCGCGGGAGCGGGCGCATAGACAGACGCATTGCTCACAGGCCTGGCCTGATGATGGCAGCCGGTCAACACCGCAAGCAGGCCGGTGCACCACAGGGCGCAATGCCTTGTACTTGCCGTCATGGCTTGCCGGGCGGACGCTGGGGGGCAGGCTTCGCGCCGGGTTTGTTGGAGTCTTCCATGCGTTGGGCGAGCCGGCCGAACTCTGCCGCCGCGGCGCGCAGGGCGGAGCTGCTGTTGCGGCGCACGTCGGGCACAACCTCGTCGTTGATGTAGGTGACGAGCCGGCGCAGATCGTCTTCGACATGGCCGGTCACCTGCATGGCGGCGTCGCGAAGGCGGGCGTCCCAGGGCTGTTTCGGGTTTTCGGTCGACAAGGGAAGACCTCTCGCGGGAACTACACTTCGACGCCTCATCCAGTATGCGCCGCCGGCGAAGCTGGTGGAAAGCACCATTGAGACCGCGGCATCGAGGTGGTAACGCAGGCAGGACCAAGTTTTAAGTGCAACTTGGTGGCTCTTTGCTGCGTCGGATAGACCATGGGAAGAGTTTGCGCCCGGCCTTCAGGGACGTTGCGTTCATCGACTTCGAAACGGCTGAGACGTTGTCACCACGAGCGACCGCCAGAAACAACTGAGGATCCAAGTGCGCCAATATTCTTTTAGAACAACTTCGGCCGGTATGAGAACCGCGCTTCGTTATGGAACCGCGGCAATACTATTGGCTGGTTATTCCGCCACCCTGCAGGCACAGACCGAAGCTTCAATTGCTGGCTCCGCATTGCCAAACACGATGGCAGATGCTCCTGCAAATCCGGTGCAACCAGACAAACTCCAGGCAGTTCAATTGGCCGACCTCGCTGGCTTGCCCGACGCTCCGGGCATGGTGAGCTCTTCCATGACGTCTCCGGTCACAGGGGATGCGTCCGCCTTGCAGACCGCGTCGTCTTTGGCGAAATCCACACCGCGCACCGCAGGCAAGTACGACACGGTCATACTACCGGGCCAGACGGCCGCAAAGCTGACCGCGCATGACAAGGTTATCTTCGGGATTAAAGACTCTATTTCACCGATCAGTCTGTTCGGCTGGGTGCTTTCCGCCAGCTACGAGCAGGTGGTGGATGGAAGCCCGAACTACGGCGTCATCAACAACACGCAAACCGGTAAGAGCTATGCGCAGCGCCTCGGCGCGGCAGCCGCGCGCGATACCTCTGAGACGATTTTCTCGGAGTCGATTCTGGCACCTATCCTGCACGAAGACCCTCGCTATTACGCTCAGACCAATCGCAATTTCTTCTATCGGGTGATCTACGCGGGTACACGGCCGATCTTTACCCGCACCGACGGCGGCCGCACGACGATCAATCTCTCGCAGCTTGGCGGCAATCTTGCGGGTTCGGCGCTTACCCCGGCCTACTACCCACCTCTGAACCGCGACTTCAACCAGGTTCTGCAGACCTTTGGCGGCTCGATAGGCGGCAGCGCGCTGGCAGATCTTGGCAGCGAATTTCTGCCGGGATTGCTTGAGGCGTTTCACTTCAAAAAGAAGCTGTGATGATGCAGGAAAGGACATTTGGAAGCAGGTAAAAGCAGTACACTGCGGGGATGCGACTTTGCCTTGTTGTACTGGCTTGTACCTCTCTTGTGGCCGTTGTGCCCGGGCGGACGCAGACTCCTGCGTCCGCCCCTTACGTTGTAAAGGATCACTACAGCAAGACCGAGTACCACATCAAGATGCGCGACGGCGTGACTCTGTTCACGGTGGTCTACGCGCCGAAGGACGCTTCTGTGAGCTACCCCTTTCTAATGACGCGCACCTGCTATTCGGTCGCTCCGTACGGACCGGACAAGTATCGCCCGGCGCTTGGCCCTTCGCGCGCCTTCATGGAATCCGGCTACATCTTCGTCTATCAGGATGTGCGCGGGCGCTTTGGCAGCGAAGGCACGTGGGAAGAGATGACGCCGCACATCGACCACCCGACCGGCACCCAGCATGACGAATCGACCGACATGTACGACACGACCGAGTGGCTGCTCAAGAACGTGCCGCACAACAATGGGCGCGTGGGTATCCTGGGCATTTCGTACCCGGGCTTTTACACCTCGGCATCCATCATCGATGGGCATCCCGCCATCAAGGCCGCGAGCCCCCAGGCTCCCGTCACCGACCTGCACGACAACGACGATGCGTACCACAACGGCGCCTTCATGCTGGAGGCTAACGACTTCTATCTCAGCTTCCGGCCGCAGCAGAACCCGGTAACGGCCCCGATGAAAGAGCAGGGACCGGCCAAAGCCGCCGCATGGGGCTATGACGAGTATCTGGCCCAGTGGGAGCCGCTGCCGAAGTCGAAAGCTTTCGTAGATAACGCTTATTACTCCGACCAGGTGGATCATCCCAACTACGACAGCTATTGGGATGTGCGGGATATTTCGCGGCATCTGCACGGCATCCACGCGGCTGTGCTGACGGTGGGCGGATGGTTCGACGCCGAAGACCTGAACGGGCCGCACAAGACCTTCAAGGCAATTGCGGAGCAAAGCCCCGAGACTTCAAACCAGATCGTGATCGGCCCGTGGTTTCACGGCGCCTGGGCGGGGGTCGAAGGTGCGAAGCTGGGCGATGTGGAGTTCGGCTCGAGGACCGGCGACTACTTTCGCGACAAGATCCAGTTCCCGTTCTTCGAGCACTATCTGAAAAACGCACCCGACCCGCAGCTCGCCAAGGCAACGATGTTCGAAACCGGAAGCAATGTGTGGAAGAGCTACACGGCATGGCCGCCGCCGGGCTCGAAGCCGAAGATGCTGTATTTCGGGGCGGGCGGTACGCTTTCGTTCACGCCGCCAGCCGCTTCAAAACAGGGCCAGGCAAGCGGGAAAGAATTTGACGAGTACGTCAGCGATCCGGCGCATCCGGTGCCCGAGATCAGCTACGCCGCAGAAGCCGGCCCCACGCGTGACTACATGGTCGCCGATCAGCGCTTTGCCTCCACCCGGCCGGATGTGCTGGTGTACCAGACCGAGCCGCTGACTGAAGACGTTACCTTTGCCGGGCCGTTGAAGGCGAAGCTGCACGTCTCCACATCGGGCACCGATTCAGATTTTGTGGTGAAGCTGATCGATGTGTACCCGCAGGACTTCGCGTATGCCGATGCCCCTGCGCCGCCAAAGGAGCGCCCCAAGGACCTGGGCAACTCGCCCGTGCTGCTGGGCGGGTATGAACAGCTGGTTCGCGGCGAACCCATGCGCGGCAAGTTCCGCCAGAGCCTGGCGCAGCCGGTGCCGTTTACCCCCGGCAAGCCCGAAGCGGTCGATTTTTCGCTCGTGCAGGTGAACCACACCTTCCTCAAAGGCCATCGCATCATGGTGCAGGTGCAGAGCTCGTGGTTCCCCCTGGTTGACCTCAACCCGCAGGTGTTCGAGGACATTTCGAAGGCAAAGCCGGAAGATTTCCATCCGGCCACCGAGCGGGTATATCACACACCGCAGCTGCCCAGCGGCATCGAGTTCCAGGCGCTGCCATAACGATTTTGCCGTTCACTGCGACTTTATTACCGTTCGCTGTAACGAACTAGGCATGGACGAGGCAGGGGACTAGCTTGAAAGGTGGCTGAGGACGCTCGCATTTTGCGGGTTCCACGTCCTTGTACGATGCGAAGCTGGGCCGGTCTGCTTGATGCTGTGTTCGACCGGGAACCAGTCTTCGTACTACGCCGCACCGGGTCGTGCATCTTACGATCAAATTCAGACCCCACCGGCACAAGAGTGCGGTGAGGAACACTCAGGAGAAAGCACACATGGCGAAAAAGCCAGCGAAATATGTCGAACGCGGTTTGGTCCAGGTAGCGAAGCTGAGCTGGGAAGTGTTCAGCCGGCTTAACAACATCAGCCCGAATGAGAGCTTTACGCCCAAGTGGAGCGACAAGCCTCTGCTGAAGAGCTACCAGAAGGAAAAGCCGCCGCTTGGCTGGCCCCGCACGACCGACTCGCTTTGCCCCAAGTGTGTGCCCGCCATCCGGCAGCAGATTATCGACGGCAAGCTGCCGCACGAGATCCTCCTCAACGAGAAGGTCGGCGAGATCAAGGCGCAGATTATCGAGCGCGACGGCCAGATCCTGATGGTGAAGGATTGCCCGATCCACGGCCATTTCGAAGACGTCATGTCGATCGACACCGCGTTCTTCAAGCACCTCGAAGACGTTTTCCCGGGCCGCGACATTCGTGCCCACAATGACGAGAAGCTGCACAATCATGGCACGTCCACCGTCACGCACGGGCGCGGCTCGGTGCTGACGATCGACCTGACCAACCGCTGTAACATGATGTGCGATCCCTGCTTCATGGACGCGAACCAGGTCGGGTTCGTGCATGAGTTGACGTGGGACGAGATCAAGACGATGCTCGACAACGCCGTGACCATCAAGCCCAAGCGGCAGATGTCCGTGCAGTTTTCAGGTGGCGAGCCGACGCTTTCGCCGTACTTCCTGGATGCGGTGGCGTATGCCCGCAAGGTCGGCTACACCAGTGTGCAGGCGGCGACCAACGGCATCGAGTTTGCCAAGTCGAAGGAGTTCTCGAAGGCTGCAGCCGAGGCGGGCCTGCGCTATGCGTATCTGCAGTTCGATGGCATCGGCAACGCGGCCAACTCGCACCGTAAGGTAGGCAATGCGTTCGACGTCAAGCTGCAGGCGATCCACAATCTGCATGAAGCAGGCGTGGATATCGTGCCCGTCACCTGCATTATCAACGGCATCAACAACGAGCAGGTTGGCCGCATTATCGAGTTCGCGCTCGAGAATCCGAAGAAGATCAATTTCCTTTCCTTCCAGCCGGTGTCGTTTACGGGCCGCGACGAAGATGTGTCTGACGAACGCCGCATGGCGCAGCGCTACACGCTCTCGCACTTGGCGCACGACGTGAAGAATCAGACCGGTCTTGGTGAGCCGACGCGCGACTGGTTCCCGATTTCATTCATGTCCACCTTCTCGGACTGGGCGGACCTGGTACACGGGCCCGACCGCGACTGGGGCCAGCTTTCCTGCGGCTGCCACCCGAATTGCGGCATCTCGATGGCGCTGATGATCGACAAGGAAACCAAGGAAGCCGCACCGGTAACCGCGTTCATCAACGCCGATCGCCTGGCCAAGGATATTGCACGGGTCAACGATGCAGCTCGCGGCAAGACCCTCACCATCATCGGCGCGGCCCTGGCCCTGATGCGCAACTACACCCCGCAGAACGCCCCGACGCACTTTAAGATCAAGGACCTGCTGACGAAGTTCGACAAGAGCTTTGGCGCTACCGGCCGCAGCTACGGCAAGGTAACGGCCGACCGGACCAAGGAAGATATCGAGAAGCGCCGTAACGACCGTTGGAACTTCCTCTTTATCGCCGGCATGTGGTTCCAGGACCTGTTCAATTATGACTTCCGCCGTACGGAGCAGTGCATCATTCCGTACGCAACCCAGGAAGGCGAGATCAGCTTCTGCGCCTACAACACGGGCGTGGGCTGGCGCAACATCATCGAGAAGATGCACATGACCTCGACCCTGACCAAATGGTACGAGGAGCATGGGCGGCACGAGATTTTCGCCGGCGGCAAGAAGGTCTCAATGGAGAAGGAAGGCAAGTACGACCTGGTGCTCAATGACTCGCACGTGAACTCGGCCGCCAACGATACGTTCGACAAGAGCGGCATCGCCAAGAACTCGCGCGAAGAAAAGATCCGCGCGCGCGACGCGAAGATGAAGCAGGACGCCGAGAACTCCAAGATGGCGGCCCTGTATCGCAAGGAAGTGCTGGGCGAGAAGGCTCCGGAAGGCGGATTTGTGGCTCTCGGGGCGATCGGCGGATTGGGCGGCATCAAGCCTGCTCCGGCAGCTCCTTCGGCCCAGAACGTCGAAGTGGTCAATACAATCGAAGAGACGGTTGCGGGCGACTAGTTCCTGTTCGTTACGCAGCAGAAAGGCCGCCAGCGATGGCGGCCCTTTTGTTGCAGAGCGTAGCGCTACTTATTCGGCGTGATGGAACAGATGTTGACTGTTTCGACCTTCTCGGGTGTAGCTTCTGTTTAGGGCTGAAGGCCCGTCTTATACCAGCCTGGGGCGCAAGCCTAGGTAAGCGGCCAAGACGACAAGAGCCCTATAGGGGCGACTTATAAGGGTCGTGACCACACTTTCAGGGAGAATCGTCTAGATGTGGAGCCGGTTCGCAGAGGATGTCGAGAACAGGCAAGAGCAGGAATGACCTCAGATACTCTTTCGGAATGGCAACGAAATGGGCTGGGTTGCTAACGATGAAAGCCCCACGACGGCGACGAAGAGCAGTCGCGATCTTGGGGCATTCGATTGCCTACTTACGCCTGGGCGGCGGGTGGGGCTTCTTCGGCGGCCTTGGGGGCTGGTGCAGCTGCCGGCGCGGGTTTTTTGGGTGCCGGGGGCTGCTGCTGCTCGGCCTTCTTGCTGGGGGCGAGGATTGCGTGCAGTGTGGTACCTTCCATGCGCGGCATGAACTCGACCAGGCCGGCATCGCCGATATCGAGGATGAGGCGGTTCACGATCTTGTAGCCGAGATCACGGTGCGCCATCTGGCGGCCCTTGAAGCGCAGGGAAGCCTTGACCTTGTCGCCCTCGTTCAGAAAGCGGATGGCCATATTCTTCTTGGTCTGGTAGTCGTGCTCGTCCACCGTGACCGAAAACTTGACTTCCTTGATGACGATGACTTTCTGCTTCTTGCGCGCCGCACGGTCGGACTTGTCCTTCTCGTAGAGGTACTTGCCATAGTCCTGGATTTTGCAGACGGGCGGCACGGCGTTAGGGGAGATTTCGACCAGGTCGAGAGACTTCTCGCGAGCCATCTTGAGAGCTTCAAACGGAGCCATGACGCCGAGCTGCTCGCCGTTTTCGTCGATGACGCGGACTTCGCGGGCGCGAATACGCTCGTTGGTGCGGATAAAGGATTTTGCGGAACGCTTATCGATCGGTGGAATAGTTGGCCTCCACAGCGTACCCCGGGGGCATCGCCATGCATGGGTTTAGGGTTGAGGACGAGACACGAGGCCGCCGGGCTGCGGCACGACATCGCAACAGCGAGTATAGCATCCTTCGTGCGCTCGTGCGTAAAAGCGCCTGCCGGTTGCAACCTGCGCACGTTGCGTGGATGATGGGAGAGCCGCGAAGAGGAGAAATACGATGAAACGACGCATCCTGCTGGTGGATGATGAAGTAGCGATTTTGTTGACGCTGAAGGCAGTACTCGAGATCAGCGGGTTCGACGTGGATACGGCGGCCAGCGCGCGCGAGGCGCAGTCCAGGCTGAAGCGGCGCGAGTACGACATGGTCATTACCGACATGCGCATGGAGTCCGACGAGGCCGGGCGCGAAGTGATCGTAGCGGCGCGGACGGCGCCGTACCATCCGGCCGTGGCCCTGCTCACCGCATTTCCGCTGGCCGAGGATGACTGGCAAGGCATGGGTGCAGACAAAATGCTGGTGAAGCCCATGCAGGTGCCTTCGCTGATCCGCGACCTCGAAGCACTGCTCGAACGGCACCAGGCCAAGCTGAAGAAGCTGGAAGCAGGCGGCGTCGCAGCCGGCTTGGCGGCGGGCTTTGCGCAAGGCATGGCAGCCGCGAAAACAGGCAAGGCGAAGTCCGCCCCAGCCAAGGCTGCCGCAGAGAAAAAGGCCGTGTCCGCCAAGAAGACTGTACCCGCGAAGTCGGCGAAGAAGGCTCGGGCCGCCGCTTAGAGAGTGGATGGGGTGAAGAAGAGGCAAGAGCAACCGAAGATTCCCTTCGGGAAGGGCAAGAATACAGCGGAATCTGCATAACCCCTGGGTTAGGCCGGGGTATGCTTCTTGATGTACTGGCGCAGCGACTGGTTGATCTCGAGCGCTTTGTTGACGCCGGAATCGAGCATGCCGAGCCAGTCCGATGCAGGCTCTTTCAACTCCGCGGTCGAGAGCAGGTAGCTGGTCTGGACGATGATTTCGAGCGCATTTGACAGATCGTGCGCGAGCCGGCGGATTTCGAGGGCAAGGTCCTCGGGGATGGTTTCGGCGGGCGCTCCGCCAGGCGAGGTTGACACGGTAGAGTCTCCTTGCCCAGATCGGGCTTGAGCCAGTGTAGCGAAAGACCGGCCCGATTGACAGTACCGCCAGGGTTTGCGAGACTAGACCTTGTAGTGCCGTAGTGGCGGAATTGGCAGACGCGCGTGGTTCAGGTCCACGTACTCGCAAGGGTGTGGGGGTTCGAGTCCCTTCTTCGGCACCAAATATTAAGAAGCGAAAAGCAACGGCTCCCGCGGGAGTCGTTGCTTTTTGAGCGTGCAGGAAGCAACCGCCTGCGCCTGAGGACACCCAAAGCGATTATGCCCACCCATCTGGACCAGATCATGTCACGGACGCTGCTGACGGTACTCGACCGCAAATCGTCGGCCAACATGGCGGCGCTGGAGCGTCAGGCAGCCTCGCACCAGCCACGCGGGTTTGCCGCGGCGCTGCGGGCGGCGGCCAGGCTGGGTCCGGCTGTCATTGCGGAGCTCAAGCGCGCGTCGCCCTCGAAAGGCATGCTGCGCGAGGACTACAGGCCGGTTTCGATCGCCCAGGGTTATGCCGCGACCGGCGCGGCGGCCATCTCGGTGCTTACCGACGAGGAGTTTTTCAAGGGTTCGCTCGACGATCTTTCCCGGGTGTCCGACGCCGTGAAGATTCCGGTGTTGCGAAAGGACTTTATCCTCGATCCGTTTCAGATCCTCGAGGCCCGCGCGGCTGGGGCCGATGCCATCCTGCTGATCGTGGCCAGCCATGCCGACGACGTGCTGCGCAGCCTGGCAGCCGAGGCGCGCCGCATGGGTCTCGACATCCTGTGCGAGGTGCACGACCGCGAAGAGCTGGACCGTGCCATCGGCCTCGGCTTCGAGGTGATCGGGGTAAACAGCCGCAACCTGAAAACCCTGCAGGTAAGCGCGCTGACGCACACGGATCTGGTGCGCCACATGCCCTCTTCTGTGTTGCGGGTGGCGGAAAGCGGCATCCGCACGGCGGCCGATGTAGAGCGTCTGCTGGCCCTGGGCTACGACGCCTTCCTGGTGGGCGAAGCGTTGATGCGGCAGCCCGATCCTTCGGCGCAGCTTGCGCTCCTCATGGGCCGCGATTACGCATCCGAGTTCTAGCGTCACATAGCTCGTGGCTGCGAGTTTCCGCCCTTTGTTGTCGTTCCCGCAGAGAATCTGCGATTGCCTGTTCCTCGGCTCGCGTCCAGCGTAGGCTGAATGCATGTGGGTGAAGATCTGCGCCAACACCAACGTTCACGACTCCCTGCTTGCCGCGGAGCTGGGAGCGGACGCAGCAGGCTTCGTCTTTGCCCCAAGTCCACGCCAGGTGACCGCTGCGCAAGTGCGAGCCATTGCCGCCGAGATGCCGCCTGAGGTCGAGCGCGTGGGTGTGTTTGCGGGCGCAACGGCGGAGGAGATCGTGCACGCCGCAAGCCTTGCCCGGCTCACTGGTGTGCAACTGCACGGCGGGCTGGATCTGCCGCTCGCCGAGCAGCTCGGCCGGCTTCTCGGCGGCGAAGTTGCTGTCATCCACACGCTGCATTGGAAGGTCGGGCACGATACCGGCTCTGCGGCCAAAGTGGCCGCGGAACTAAAAGCCCTGGCGGCCGCGGGCGACAACCAGCGTGTGCTGATCGACGCCAAAATTGCAGACTCTTCAGGCGGGCTGGGTGTCAGTTTCGACTGGAATGAGGCGCGCCATGTGCTGCAATCGCAGCCCGGCCTGCGGGTCATCGTAGCGGGCGGTTTGCAGCCCGGCAATGTAGCAGAAGCGGTGAAGACCCTTGAGCCCTGGGGCCTCGATGTAGCGAGTGGTGTCGAAGCGCGTCCGGGCTTGAAGGATGCTGAGAAGATGAGGCAGTTCATGGAAAACGCCCGCAAGGCATAGTCACTTGGGGCGTTCCCGGTCCGGCTTTGTTGTTATTCCCGAAGGCGATTGCGGGCCTTCAGCCCTAAAGACGGTAACTACACCTTGGAGGAAAGGGTCTAGTGGTGGGCTTCGGGGCTGCGATCGTGAGTATGGGTGCTACGGTCGTGAACGGCGGTGGAGTGGTTATGACCCCCACCCGTTTGAGGTTGTGCGAGCGCGATGGCCGGGCTGAGTGCGAGAGCAAGAGCCGCGAGTGCCATCAACCTGTGTGCCGTAAATGTCTTCGTCATGGATACCTCCGGACTTGCTTATAGGACGAACTCCGGCCGATCACGGATTCATTTTCTAAGGTCGAGGTTGTTTGGAGATCCGAGAAAAGGCCTTACCTTTTTGTTGTCATTGCCACGGGGAATCTATTGTTTCCCCTCCCGCAGGGACGCGGGCGTGTAACCATTTCCTTGAAGCTTCAGTCATGCCTTATGAGTCGCCCCTACAGGGCTCTTCTAGTCCAGTGCCGCTTACCTGGGGCTTGCGCCCCAAGCTGGTATAAAGACGGGCCTTCAGCCCTAAAGACAGAAGCTACGCTCTAATTCGCGCAGGTGTGAGGAGCCGGCAGCCGCAAAGGCAACCGCAGATTCCCTTCCGGAATGACAACAAGAAGGCAAGCGCACTGCTACCGAAGGCCACGTCGGTCTAGTCGTCGCTTCGAGCTTTGACGCCCTTGTTGGAGCGCAACCCGTGCTGCTCCACGCACTTGTCCGAAACCTGCACCGGGTTCGCCATCTGCTTGGCGGCCGCGCGGGTAAAGGAGCGCAGCAGCCGCGGCACATCCACGCGCCCGTTGCGCAGCTCGCTCTCGACCGCCTTGTGCATGGCTGTCATCAGCTCGTCTTTGAGCTCGTTGAAGAGCTTGTCGATGTAGATATAGGGCATCAGTTTGCGCTCGTAGAGAACTTGACCACTTTGCCGCCCTTCATCACCGTGTCTACATGCTCCAGCACTTCGATGTGCGCGAGCGGGTCGGCGGTTACGGCGATCAGGTCGGCGAAGTGGCCGGGTGCGAGCGAGCCCACATCCCTGCTGCGGCCGATCAGGTCGGCGGCGGCGAAGGTGGCGGCCTGGATTGCCTCAGCGGGCGTCATCCCGTATTGCACCATGTAGTGGAACTGCTTGGCGTTGTCGCCATGCGGGTAGACGCCGGCGTCGGTGCCGAAGGCCATCTTGACGCCGGCCGCGTGGGCCTTGCGAAAGTTGTCGCGCTGCAGCTGGCCGAGCGCGCGCTCCTTTACCAGGATGGCCTCGGGGATGCCGAATTTGGGCGCCTCGTGCAGGATGTAGTCGTCGTCGTAAATGTCCATGACGAAGTAGGTGCCGTGCGCCTTGGCCAGCGCGATGCCCTCGTCATCGACGAGCGAGGCATGCTCGATCGAATCGATGCCGGCCTCGATGGCCCACTTGATCGACTGCGCGCCGTGGGCGTGCGCGGCGATCTTGCGCCCAGCCTGGTGCGCGGTTTCGGCCGCCACTTTCATCTCTTCGAGCGTGAACTGCGGCGCGCCGGGCTGGTCGCCTTTTGAAAGTACACCGCCCGAAGCCGCGATCTTGATGACATCGACACCGTACTTGACCTGCTCGCGCACCCGCTTGCGCATCTCGTCGGCGGAGTCGGCGAAGGCGAAGTCGCGATGCTCTGGGAAGAGCGAATAGGTGACCTGCGGGGCGTAGTTGTTCAGGTCGCCATGGCCGCCGGTGATTGAAATCATGGGCCCGGAGGCGACCATACGCGGTCCGGGAATGTAGCCGGCGTTGATGTTGTCGCGCAGGTCGACGGCGAGAAAGGGCAGCGAGCCCACGTCGCGCACGGTGGTGAAGCCCGCGTCTAGCGTTTTCTTCGCGTTCACCACGCCCGCAATGGCGGAGTCGAACGGCGTGTCGGTAAAGGCATCGATTTCGGCGTACTTGTCTGCGCGTGCGCCCAGGTGGGTGTGGCAGTCGATCAGGCCGGGCACCACGTAGTCCTGCGAGAGATCGGTCACCTGTGCGCCGGCCGGCACCTTGAAGCCGGCGGCTTCGATGGACTGCACACGTTCGCCCGCAACGACCAGCACCACGTGGTTGCGGTAGTTGCCGGTGGCGGAATCGAACAGATGCCCGGCCCGCACGTAGGTCGTGGGCGTAGCCGGCACCGCAGGCGTTTGCGCCGCCTTCTGGGTGGCGTCGGCGACATTGGTCTGCTTCGCGGTTTGCGAGGTGCTTTGCGCCGCCAGCGCCACCGGAAGAAGCGAGCAGGCCAGGGTAAGAAGGGCAACGCGCATGGAACCCTCAATGTGACGCGTAATGCAGGGGTAACGCATGATGCCATTGTAGAGGCGATAAAGCGGATTCGCCGCTGCGCGCATCAGAGCAGGTAAGGAGAAACACCATGGATCGCAGCGCACGCGCAGTATGGCACGGAGACCTACGGGACGGCAAAGGCACCCTTTCGACCGAGAGCGGCACCTTGAACGACGCGCAATACAGCTTTCGTACCAGGTTTGAGAACGGCGTCGGGACGAACCCTGAAGAGTTGATTGCGGCCGCCCACGCAGGCTGCTTCACGATGGCGCTCAGCTCGGAGTTGACTTCGGTCAAGATGGCACCGGAGTCTCTGGAAACCACAGCCGCCGTGACCATGGACAAGACCGACGACGGCCCGACGATCACCAAGATTCACCTGGTGACCAAGGCGAAAGTTCCGGGCATCGAGAAGGAGAAATTCGACGAACTGGCCAAGAAGGCGAAGGAAAACTGCCCTGTTTCACGCCTGCTGAAGGCGGCCGAAATTACCCTGGATGCCCAACTGGTCTGAGGGATAGCAACATGTCTGGAATAGCGGGCAAAGTAGTGACGATCACAGGAGCGAGCAGCGGCATCGGTGAGGCTACGGCGTTGCTGCTCGCGGGACGAGGTGCCAAAGTTGTGCTCGGAGCCCGACGTGCCGACCTGCTCGAATCCTTGACTGCGCGTATCGCGGCAGATGGCGGAGAGGCCTGCCATGCTGCGGTCGACGTGAGGCGGCGTGAGGATGTCGCGGCACTTGTAAGGCTGGCCGGCGAGCGCTTTGGCAGGCTCGACGTGCTGGTGAACAATGCGGGGGTCATGCCCGTTTCGCTGATGGATGAATTACGTGTCGATGATTGGGAGGCCATGGTTGACGTCAACATCAAGGGCGTCCTGTTCGGCATTGCGGCTGCCTTGCCGGTCTTCCGAAAGCAGGGTTCCGGCCACTTCGTAAATATTGCTTCCACAGCGGCCCACCGCATTGCTCCCACGATGGCCGTCTATTCCGGAACCAAGTTTGCCGTCCGTGCCATCTCCGAAGGGCTGCGGCAGGAGGCCGGGGACAAGCTGCGCGTCACGGTCATCTCACCCGGCTTCACGCGCACGAACTTCCCGGACTCCGTAACGGACGCAACCATGAAGGCCAGGCTGGAAGAAGCTCGCGACAGAATGGCAATGCCTCCAGAAGCGGTCGCCAGGGCCATTGCCTATGCCATCGGGCAGCCCGACGACGTAGACGTCGGAGAGATCATCATTCGGCCCACGGCCCAGGCCTGAGAATATCCTCGATCACCACAGGGTGGGAGGCCGGACCGAGAGTCGAACGATCGTAACAAGCAGCTTACAAATGTCCATTCAGCCACTTCACAATGGTTTGCGAAGTGCCGCCCTGGTAAGGGATGCTGTAGTGGAAAGCTCCGCCCTGCAGACTTTCCGACTCGCTGCTCGCGTGGGAGACCGTCACGCTCTTGATCTTGGCCTGCACCGACTTCTTGCCGTCGTCCGTGCCGCACACCGATTCCAGCGCTTCCGTCACGTTCTGGAAGAAGGAGTAGGGGCTCTGCTGATTGGTGTTCGTCGCGTCCTCTTTCCAGCCGTGGAAGGAGGCGTAATCGACCGACATGGGGATGCTCGTGCCGCAGGCCTTGTTGGCCTTCGCCGCAAGTTCCGCAACTTGCGTTTTGTCCTGCGCGATCAGGTTTTTCTCGCCCAGGCTCTGGGCTCCGCAGGTCATGGCCAGCAGGCAAATCGTCACTGAAGTGGATACTCGACTCGCGTTCATCAGCAATGTTCCTCCAGCCGAGTTCTACCCGGCTGCTTGCTATGACTTAGAAAAAGCAGATCGGGATGTTCGTACCATCCACTATTTGTGGCGAAGCCCTTCGTTGTCATTCCCGCACGGAATAGCGGTTGGCTTCCTGTGCATACTCGAGAGAACCAGATGGATCGGGGGGCGGGTGCAGGAGAGCGCCCCTAAGCGGCTTGAAAACTCTCATCGAGACACGCAACACCAATCGCAGATTCCTTCGGAATGACAACAAAGAAGCGGCAGTTCCTCTCGAACAGTGACTACGTTGCTTTGAACAAAGCCCGACGCACCGGAGATCTTAGTGGTGGTGATGACCATGCCCATGGTCGTGGCCGTGGTGAGAGTGAGCGGCCACCTCTTCTGCGGCCGGCGGCGACGCGCAGCCATGGGTCGTTTCGCATCCATGAGTCTCAAACTGAATGGTCGTATGGGCGATGTGGAACTTGTCCCAGAGTGTATTCTGGATCGTCTCGAGGATCGCGCCGCATACGCTCATATTTACGTCGCTGGCATCGGTGCAGAGCACGGTAACGTGGCTCGCGAGCGCAACCGACGACGAGCCCAGGTTCCACACGTGCAGGTCGTGCACGTTGGCTACGCCCGAGACTGCCGCCATGGAGCGGCGAATGTCTTCGAGAGCAAGATGCTTCGGCGCGCCTTCGAGCAGAATGTTGAGCGTCTCGCGCACAATGCCCCACGACGACCACAAAATCATGCCGGCGATGATGAGCGACAGTACCGGGTCGATCCACTGCTGGTGCGTGATCAGGATGGCCGCGCCGCCCACGATCACGGCCGCAGTCGAAAGTGTATCGCCCAGCATGTGCAGGAAAACCGAGCGGATGTTCACGTCGCCTGAAAACTTCCACAGCATCAGGGCGATGCCGCCGTTCATCAGCACACCGGCGGCCGCCACCAGCATCATCAGGTGAGGCTGTACCGTTACGGGCGTGTAGAGGCGATGGATCGCCGAGATGGCAATCCACAGCGAAAGCACGATGAGGGTAAGGGCGTTGACGAAGGCCGCGAGCACGCCGGCGCGCTGGTAGCCGAAGGTCTTGGAGTTGTCGGGCGGCCGCGCCTGAAAGTGCACGGCGACGAAGCTGAGGATGATCGCCAGAGCATCGGACGCATTGTGGCCGGCCTCCGAAACCAGCGCCAGCGAGTGCGCGCGCAGGCCAAAGAACAGCGTCGCCAGCACATAACAGATGGTCGCAGACAGCGAGATTTTCAGAATCCGCTGCATCGTTCGATTGTTCGAGGCGACCATGTGCATGGATTTATTCTAAATGCCAGGTCAAGCCCGGCTTCACCAGAGCCCGTTCCAGTTTTCCGCCACAACGATGCTGTTGCCGGGATTGTGCAGGCTGTAGCGTACCTGGATGGGCGCGTCGAGGTGGATCGCCTTGAGTGGCAGGGCCGCAATGTTCTGCGAGCACTCGTACTGCACGCCCGCGACCCGGTAGGTGTAGACGACGATTTCGGGTGCCTGCAGCGAAGGCTCGGCGCCGATCAGGATGCCGTCGATGATGCGCCCGTCGGCAGCCAGAAGCGCGCGGCGGCGCTCCTCCATCTGGGCCGGCGTAAGGTGTCGGCTGCGCACGAAGTAGACCGTCCAGGTGGCAGCGGAAAGCACCGCCGCAAGGCCGACCGCGAGGCTGCGCCAGTGCTGGGGAAGGCTGAGATGGGGGTGCATCGGTTACAGGATAAAGCCTGGGCGGCAACCGGCGGTATACTGAGGAGTGCCGAAACGACAGGATTTTACGACAGCAACAGGGCAGCCGCTCGATTTGGGCCAGGGCCGCCGGGTGCGCTCGACGACCGTCATCTGCGTCAAGCGCGGCGACCGCATGGTGATGGCGGCTGACGGCCAGGTCTCGCTGGGCGCGACCGTGATGAAGAGCGGCGCGAAGAAGATTCGGCGGCTCTACAACGACAAGATTCTGGCAGGCTTTGCGGGGTCGACCGCGGATGCGTTCTCGCTGTTCGGACGGTTTGAGGCCAAGCTCGAGCAGTATGCCGGCAACCTCGGCCGCTCTGCCGTGGAGCTTGCCAAGGACTGGCGCACCGACAAGATGCTGCGCCAGCTCGAAGCGCTGCTGATCGTCGCCGACCCACAGCAGATGCTGATGATTTCGGGCACCGGCGACGTAATCGAGCCGGACCTCATCAACGGCTCTACCGTGATGACGATCGGCAGCGGTGGAACGTATGCGCTCGCGGCAGCAAGGGCGTTGATGGAGAATACCGAGCTGAACGCGCGAGAGATCGTCGAGAAGAGCATGCGCATCGCAGGCGAGATTTGTATCTACACGAACGATGTGGTGCTGGTTGAGGAGCTGGGAGCATAATGGCTATTTTTCTGCCGGGGGCGGCTGAGGATCAGGCGCTGGCGTTGGATGAACTGACTCCGCGCGAGATTGTGGCGGAGCTGGATAAGTATGTGGTGGGCCAGGGTGCGGCCAAGCGCGCCGTGGCGATTGCGCTGCGCAACCGCATGCGGCGGCAGAAGCTTGCGCCCGATCTGGCCGACGACATCATGCCCAAGAACATCATCATGATCGGGCCTACGGGCGTGGGCAAGACCGAGATCGCGCGGCGGCTGGCCAAGCTGACCAACTCGCCGTTCTTGAAGGTGGAGGCCTCGAAGTTCACCGAGGTCGGCTATGTGGGGCGCGATGTGGAATCGATCGTGCGCGACCTGGTGGAGATTGCGATCGACCTGGTGCGCGAAGAGAAGCTGGAAGACGTGGAAGACAAGGCCGAGATGGCGGCGGAAGACCGTCTGCTCGACCTGCTCCTGCCTCCGACGCCGTCTGCGGCCACGGCGGTGAATGCTGCCGGCGCGACCGAGGTGGCAGGCACCAACCTCATCCAGCTGCCGCACTCGATGGATACCGAGAGCGACGAGTATGTAAAGCCTGTGGTCGATGTGCCGCGCAACGATGCCGATGTGCCGACGAGCTACGAGAAGAGCCGCGAGAAGCTGCGTCAGCAGTTTCGCGAAGGCAAGCTGGATGAGCGGACGGTCGAGCTCGATGTGCGCGATCGCAACCAGCCCAGTTTCGAGTTCATCGCAACCCCTGGGCAGGATGAGTCGGATATGAGCCTCAAGGACGTGCTGCCGGGGCTGTTCGGGCAGCGCACCAAGAAGCGCAAGATGAAGGTGGCCGAGGCATTTGACTACATGGTGCAGGAGGAAGAAGGCCGGCTGATCGACATGGACCAGGTGGTGAAGCTGGCCGTCGAGCGCGTGGAGGACTCGGGCATCGTGTTTCTGGACGAGATCGACAAAATTGCCGGGCGCGAGGGTGGGCATGGGCCGGACGTTTCGCGCGAGGGGGTGCAGCGCGACATTCTGCCCATTGTCGAGGGCACGACCGTGAACACGAAGTACGGGATGGTGTCGACCGATCACATCCTGTTTATCGCGGCGGGCGCGTTCCATGTGTCGAAACCGAGCGATCTGATTCCGGAGCTGCAGGGGCGCTTTCCGATCCGCGTAGAGCTGCAGTCGCTTACCGTGGAGGACTTCGTCCGCATCCTGACTGAGCCGAAATCATCGCTGGTGAAGCAGTCGGTGGCGCTGCTCGAAACCGAGGGCCTGCGGCTGGAGTTTACGCCGGAAGCGCTGCGCGAGATGGCGGACTTCGCCTTCAAGGTGAACGAGACGACCGAGAACATCGGCGCGCGGCGGTTGCATACCATCATGGAGCGGGTGCTCGACGAGATCAGCTTCCAGGCTCCGGATCTGGTGAAGAACAGGTCGGAGGCATCGCAGGTCGGGGTTGTGGGCGAGGTGGCAGTATCGGCTCCGCTGCGTGACGGCGTGGCCTGGGCTTCCGCGCCGCTGCCGGTGATCGAGCGCAAGCGCGACGATGGGACGACCGAAAAGGTGGTTGTGGTCGACCCGGAATATGTGCGGCAGCAGGTTGCGGGTATCGTGAAGAACCAGGATTTGAGCCGGTATATCTTGTAAGATTCAAAGCCGTTTCCTGAAGCGTATATCGATATTTGATAGGTATCGAGTACCCTCCTCATTGTCATCCTGAGCGTAGTTTGGCGGGCTCTTTCGCCAAACGGAGTCGAAGGACCCGCGTTTCCTTTGGAGTTGAGCCCATCCGGGAAGAAAAGCAGGTCCTTCGACTACGGAACGCACCAAAAACTGTGCGTTCCTCCGCTCAGGATGACAATCTATGTGTCGCGGCTTCCGCCCACGATACTTCGCGCTTTGCTTCGGTGATCACCAGGCACCATCTTTGTTGAGGGCTTCGTGGTTGAGCTGGCCTGGGCGGATAGGCAGCTTGCGCAGGCGGACGCCGCTGGCGTGAAAAATGGCATTGGCGACGGCGGCATTAACGCCGGTGACGCCAAGCTCGCCGACGCCCTTGATGCCGAGCGGGTTGACGAGGGTGTCGACTTCGTCGAGCATGACGGTCTGGATGTCGGGCGTGTCGGCGCAGACGGGGATGTGGTATTCGGCCAGGTTCTGGGTGACGAAGCGGGCCGTGGGCACGTCGAGCTCGGTGGCTTCGTGGAGCGCGGAGGACATGCCCCAGATCTGGCCGCCGTTGAGTTGGGCCCAGGCGGTGCGGCGATTCATGATGCGGCCTGCGGCGAAGACGCCGACCATGCGTGCGACGCGGATCTCGCCCGTGTGACGATCGATGCGGACCTCGACGAAGTGGGCACCATGCGCGAACTGCATGCGGTCCTTCATGTTCGACCCGCCCATGATGATGGGTTTGCCCTTGTGAACCAGCATATTGCCCAGGATCGGCGGCACCCCATGCGGTGCGTGGGCGGCTTTCTGGACGATGGGCTTCGAGCGGCCGAGACGGCGGGCCGATATCGCGAGCGGCTCGCTCGTAGAGCCGTCGGTAAGAGTGCCATGCTGGAGCTTGAGGGCCTCGTTTTGCCGGCCGGTAAAGGGTGATTTGCCTTCGATGGCGGCGCGGGCGAGGCGATGGCGCAGGTTTTCACACGCCAGCGCGACGACCGTGCAGCAGGTCGCGGTGGAGTTGGAGCCTGCGGTGAGTGGCGCGGCGGGCAGCATGGAGTCGCCGATCACGACTTCGATCGATGCGAGCGGCAGGCCGAGCAGGTCGGCGGCGGTCTGGGCCAGCACGGTGCGGATGCCGGTGCCGATTTCGTGCGTACCGAGTTCCAGCTTGACCGTGAGGTCGGGGTTGAGGGTGAGGGTGCAGTCGGCCGGGCCCATCTGCGTGGGGTAGAAGGCGGTGGCGTAGCCGAACCCGATGAGCTCGTGCTCGGTGGCCATGGAGCGTGGCTCGGGGGTTCGGGCGGCCCAGCCGAAAAGCTCGGCGCCGTGATCGATGCACTGGACGAGCGAACGGCTGGTGTAGGGCTTGCCGGTGACGGACTCGACCATGGTGTCGTTGCGCCGGCGCAGATCGAGCGGGTCGATGGAAAGCTTGAAGGCAAGCTCGTCCATGGCGGACTCCATGGCGAACAGGTAGGGGACCTCAGGCGGGGCGCGCATGAAGCCGGGATCCTGGCGGTCGGCGGCAATGTTGTGGACGAGGGTGCGGACGTTGGGGCAGCGGTAGAGCCGCGCGGTGGAGTCGGAACCGGCGACGGCGAAGGCGCTGTTGCGCGCGGTGAGCTCCCAGGATTCGTGGTCGAGCGCGGTGAGATTGCCCTCGGCGTCGGCAGCGAGGCGCAGGTGGTGGCGGGTTTCGGCGCGGAAGGTGCGCAGGGTAAAGGATTGCTCGCGTGTGGCGACAAACTTGACGGGGCGGTTGAGGCGACGCGCGGCGAGGGCGATCAGCGGGGTATGCGGGCCCATCTCGCCGCGCGAGCCGAAGGCCCCGCCGATAAACGGGCTGAGGACGCGGACCTGGGCGGGCTTGAGGCGAAGCTGCTGAGCGAGCCCATACTGGTAGCCGCGGCTGTTCTGCGAGGACTCATGGACGATGAGGTTGTCGCCTTCCCAGAGGCAGGTGGTCTGGAAGAGCTCAAGCGGGTTGTGGTGCTGGGCGGGGGTATCGTACCAGGCGTCGACGGCAGCGGCGGCCTGGGGAAAGGCCGCGTCAGGATCACCGGCGGCGAGCTCAGTCTCGCCGAGGGACCTGGGTTTGACCTCGCGAACCCCGGGGCTGCCGAGCGTGGCGGCGGCGTGGGTGGGCTTGTAGCGGACCTGTACAAGGGAAGCAGCGTGGTCGGCGATTTCCGCGGTATCGGCGATGACAACGGCGACGATCTGGCCGGCAAAGAAGATTTTGTCGGTGAGCAGCGGGGTAACGGAGTGCGAGTTGAAGCCGCCTTCGGGGAGTGTCTTGCCCGGCTTGATATCCTTCTTGGTGACATTGCGGGAGGTGAGGATTTCGCAGACGCCGGGGATGGCGCGGGCGGCGGAGTCGTCGATCGCAAGGACCTTGCCGGCGGCAATGGGCGAGGTGACGAGCGCGGCGTGAGCTGGGTCGGCTCCGGAAAGGCCCGCTACGGCCTTGTCGGCGCCGTACTGAGCCTGGCCGGTCACCTTGGCGAGGCCGTCGATGCGGAGGGGACTGGCGCCGATGAAGGTGCCGGTGGGGTGTACGATGTTCATCGAGATTGGGATGCGGGTTTGCGGGCGGGTGGTCTGGGTGGAGCGCATATTTGTGTTCTTGTGGTTTCGTCTCCTCCCGACCCGGGGCGAGCTTGCTGCCGCGGGTGGAGCGACGTGGACGCGGGAACTCTCCCCATTTGAGGCACGTCGTGGTACATGACCTTTGACAAGGGTCAGGAATTTAGGTCATGATGCGGTTGGACGTGCGAAAGTCACTGCCCGGTCGGTAGTCCGGGCGACGTTTTGCGTTCGTGCAGCTTACCCGTCTGCTGAAGATGTGGAGCAACCTGTGCGTCCTTTCCCCACCTGGGGAGAGGAGCGTCTATGCAAGTCGCAAAATGGATCATCGCCCTAATTGCTGTGTTCAACTTCGGCGGCCTGGTGGCGGATGCGCTTGTGCCTGCCACGGCCCGGCAGCACCTTTGGAATCCTCGCTGGCCTCCGCATGCGAAGTTTCATAATGGGCAGACGATGCTGATGGGCATCTTCAGCGGTTTGATCGCGCTTGCGATCCTGTTTGGTTCCCGGCCCCTCACGCTTCCGCTCCTGCTGCTTGCCGCGGCAGTTGCCGCCAACTACTTCCTGGCAATGGTCTTGTCTCCTCTGTTTCCGGGAACGGCTTGGACGGATCCTGAGTTTGCGTCCCAAACAGGTCGTCCGCTTGGCCTCGCCCCGCAACAGCTTGTATCGTGCGTGGTTTGCGTTCTCGCCTTTCTCGCCGTTATCCTGGCGCTTTTTAGACGGTGACTCGGAGTAGGGTACAAAGGCGGGAGGGCAGGAGCAGCCGCAGATTCCCTGCGGGATGACAACAAAGAGGCGATGACTTTTGCTGGCGGACGGCCGGCTGGCGGGATGCTCCATCTTCTGACGACATGGTTTCTTGACGACACGGAGAACGGAGATGATTAAGATAGCGTATGGAACTGGTCACGCTGAATGCAACGTCGCCTGCCGGCCGCCGCGTGTCTTTGCAGAAGGTTGTGTCGGTGGTGCTGCATGTTCTTCTGCTTGCGCTGCTGCTGCATCAATTTCACCCTGTGGCGAAGGCTCGTCCGCGTCCGCACCTGACCGCGCTGGTGCTGGTGCCGTATGCGCCGGGTCATCGCGCCGTGGTGCAACCGCCTAAGCGGAAAATTATGCCGCCGAAGGTCCCGAAAGACCCGCCTAAGCTGGCGCTGAAGGAGCCCGATCCGCCTCCACCGCCCAGCGGTGGCGACCCCACGGGCGAGGCCGATGTGTCGGTCGCCATGGCGGACTTTTACCCGGCACCCAAGCCTGACCTCTCGGTGCTTCCGCACGGTACGAGCGGCGATGTGGTGATCGATATTGTGATCGACGAGGACGGCAAGGTGGTGGAGACGCAGGTCGATCAGGGCATGGGCCATGGCCTGGACGAGGCGGTGATGGCGGTGTTGCAGACCTGGACGTTTACGCCGGCGACCCGGGCGGGCAAGCCGGTGGCGAGCAAGCAGCAACTTCTGTTCCACTTCGAGCGGGCTTGAGGGTGGGTGGGCTGACGGCGTCGAACAGGCAAAGGCAAGAGCAACCGCAGAGTCCTTCGGAAAGACAACAAGCGGCGACGGCTCTGTACAGCAACACCTGTGTTGCTCTAGGTTTATAGGAAAGCCCTTTTGCCTGGAGATGTGTCATGCGTGGATTGCGTGTTTGGGTCGCGGTGTCGGCGGTGATGGTTTCAGTGTTTGCAACAACAGCGGGGGCGGCCGCGCAGGCTGTGGCGACGAAGCCGGCAAGCGCGAAACCAGCGTCGGCCCCGGCAACTGAGGCGGCTACCGAGGAGGGCAATCCGATGCCGGTTTCGCCGTTTCCGGCCGGGCCCCCGAGCAAGGGCGGCGTGCAACTGAACGCAATCCACAAGGCGGATACGACGTGGCGGGAGGCGCAGCGGGGCTACCAGCGTCCCGGCACCCAGGACAGGGTGCAACTTGCGGTGCTGCGCTCTGTCGATCCGGCGACGCAGCAGAAGACGCTCGAGCATTTTGAAAGCGTGAAGGCGCAGTTGGACAAGCTGCCGCAGGGCGAGATGAACCAGGCGGAGTTGATGAACCTGAACATCTACCTGTACCAGATCGACACGCAGATCGACGGCCAGAAGTTCAAGGAATGGGAGAAGCCGGTGACGTCGCTCGAGTCGTTCTGGTCGGGTGTGCAGGGCACGGGCGAGCGCGGGTTCCGGACGGAGAAGGACTACGAGAACTTTCTGCTATGGATGACGGACATCCCGCGATACTACACAGAAAACATCGCCAACATGCGGGCGGGACTGGCGCGCGGATTTACGCCGCCGAAGATTACGCTGAACGGGCGCGACCAGACGATTGCGCCGATCGCCAACGCGAAGAGCGCCGAGGCGACGCCTTTCTGGAAGCCGTTTATGCATATGCCCGGCACGATCAACACGGCCGAGCAGGCGAGACTGCGGGCTGAGGCAAAGAAGGTGATCGAGCAGCAGGTGATACCGGAGTACAAGGTGCTGCTGGTCTTCTGGAACGACGAATACTACCCGCACACCCAGACGTCGATTGCCGCGGAATCGCTGCCGGACGGAAAGGCATACTACAAGTCGCAGATCCGGCGCTATACGACGCTGGACATGAGTGCGGAGGAGATCCACGCGTTTGGGCTGGCCGAGGTCGCGAAGATCCACCAGGAGATGCTGGATACGATTGTGGAGGCGAAGTTTCAGGGCGACTTTCCGGCGTTTTTGAAGTTCCTGCGCACGGACCCACAGTTTTATGCGAAGACGCCGGACGAACTGATGGACAAGGCTTCGTACATGATGAAGGAGTTCGACGACAAGGCCGACCGGTATTTCGGGTATATGCCGCGCGGCCGGTTCGGCATTCATCCGGTGCCTGAGGAAGTGGCGCCGTACCAGCCGGCGGGGTTCGGCGGGCTGGGCGGATTCTCGATCAACCTGTACGATCTGCCGTCGCGGCCGATTTTTGCCATGCCGGCGCTGACGCTGCACGAGGCTGCGCCGGGCCACAGCTGGGCGTTTGCGATTGCGCGGGAGCATCAGAATCCGGATGGCTTCCGCGGGGGCGGTTCGGCGTTCAGCGAGGGCTGGGCGCTCTACTGCGAGCGGCTGGGCACGGAGATGGACATGTACCACACACCATATGAGAAGTTCGGGATGTTGAGCTTTCAATCGTGGCGGGCGTCGCGCCTGGTGGTGGATACGGGCATGCATGCGATGGGCTGGACGCGGGAGCAGGCGCAGCAGTATCTGCGCGACAATACGGCGTTGAGCGAGCACGATATCGAGGAGGAGATCGACCGCTATATCTCGTGGCCCGGGCAGGCGCTGAGCTACTACCTGGGGATGACGGAGATGCTGAAAGAGCGCCATCACGCGGAAGCCGTGCTGGGACGCAAGTTCAATGTTCGTGCCTTCCACGATGCGATTCTGGCGACGGGCGGGGTGCCGCTGTCGGTGCTCGATGCGTACCTGGAGGCGTGGATCAAGGGCGGAGGGATTGGGCCTTATCCGGAGATGGAGAAGTAGTGTTGGTTGCCGCGAGGCCACTTCATTCTAGCGATGCGCCTGTTTCGTGGTGAGCCATTGGCGCAGGCCTGGGGATTCGAAGAAGAGGTACAGGTTGAGGAGCATGAAGAGGAATGAGGGTAGGGAGACGGCGACGCTATCGCGCATACGTGTGCGAACGATGAAGGCGATGAGCATGAGCAAGGCCAGACCCGCGGAGGCGATCCACCCGGCGGGCGTCCACTTGAGACCGATGAGCAGGCCGGCCCCGCCGAGCAGCTCGAGAATACCGGTGGGGATGCGGAAGTTGTCGATGCCGAAGCGATGGAAATCATGGATCATCGATTGGGAGCCGAAGCAGAGGATGCCGTAGAAGAGAAAGGCCGTACCCACTAGGCCGGTGAGAAGGCGTATCGGCTTCATGGCTTGAGGAAGCCTGCGTACACGTCGGCGACAAACAGGGAGAGAACAAGCAATGACGCGGCCGGCACGTACTTCTGCCAGGCATGATGAACCTTCCAGTGAGCCGCCAGGGCGCTTGCCATAAGGCCGGCCATGAGAAGCGCGGGAACGAGGGCGAGCGCGGGATACCAGATGGCCGCGACAAGCAGGGTGGCCAGGGCAATCTTGACGGCGCCGACCAGGGTGCGGACGGAGTCGGAGAGTCCGTACTCGTGGAATTCCTTGACGACGTTGGGGAAGCGTACCACCCAGACGAAGACTATGGAACAGGCAAGGATGACCTGTGCGGACAGAGCGAGAGCATGCATGGAGTACCGGTCCTCAGGAGTTGTGGGGGTTGGGGATAACGAAGGGAACCGTAGATTCCCTTCGGCAAAGACAACAAGCAAGGGCGAGGAAGCTTTAGGCCACGCTAAGGTATTGGGTGCGGAGATAGCCGGCGTTTCTATCCAGGATGCAGTCGGCTTCGTGCACGCGCCCGGAGGCGTCCACCATCATGAACATGCCCCTTTTCTGAACATGTTGCTGGAGCAGGGTGATGACCAGGGCGGGTACGTGCATGGCGGTCAGGGCGATGTCTAGACCGCACCGCTTGGAATGAGTATGGATGCCGTTCGGAAGCGGCCCGTCCGAGGGGGCGTTGCGGTGCGTCTTCTGCTGCGCGGCGGATTGCGAGATGTTGATGCCGCGGGCTTTGAAGCCGGCCGTGCAGAGATCGCGGATGGAGTCGCTGATGCCCTGGTAATCGGCAAAATAAGCGAGAGAGACGTTGTGGATGGTGCGCGTGAGGGCGCCGGGAGGAGTTGACTGCATGTTGCGATCCTTGTCTCGTTCAGCCGGTGAGATGCCCTGCGGCCTGGGTTGGCCGAGAAGGATTGTGGGGGGTTCGCGTGGGGCCACGTTTGCCGGGGTAAATGTCCGCGGGGTCATCACGGCATGCCGTGGGCGATGGCTTGTTGAGAGCGGAAGCAGATTTGCTTCGGGAACGACCGCAAAGGGACGTTCGACGACAATCTGCGGGGGAGACGAGGACGGCAAGTGGCGCGTCTTACATTGCAGTGAGGGTGTGATGGCGAAGACTACGGGGTTTGCGGCTCAGACGCGGGTGGCGCTGGCAGGCAGTGAGAAGGCGGCGTTTGTGGCAGAGGACAAGGCTGTGGCAGTGGCCAGGGGGCGGGGTGGGCGGGCTACGGTCTCGGTGGTGGTGAAGCGCCGGGCGGAATTGCGGGTGGATGGGCCGCGGATGTCGCGGGCACAGTTTGCCAAAGCGCATGGGGCTGACCCGGCGGCAGTGAAGATGGTAAAAGCGTTTGCAGCGGAGTTCGAGCTGACGGCGAAAGGCCCGGAGGCAGGGCGGCGGACGCTGATGCTGACCGGGTCGGAGGCGGCGCTTGGGAAGGCGTTTGGGGTGGAGTTCACGCGCGTGGGAGCGTACCGGACGCGAAGTGGCGCGATCATGCTGCCGGAGAGCCTGGCCGCGCATGTGACGGCGGTGCTTGGGCTAGATAACCGTCCGCAGGCTACGCCGAAGTTTCGCGTGGCCAAGCCGCGGGCGACCAATACGCAGTACACGCCGGTGCAGGTGGCCCAGGCGTATGGGCTGGCAGCGGGTGCGACAGCCAAGGGACAGACCATTGCGATTCTGGAGCTTGGGGGTGGGTTTCGCAAGGCGGATTTGACGGCTTACTTCAAGACCCTGGGCGTACCGGCGCCGGTGGTGACGGCCGTGTCGGTGGACAAGGGCAAGAACACGCCGGGCGATGCGAACGGGGCCGACGGCGAGGTGATGCTGGATATCGAAGTGTGCGGCGCGGTGGCGGCGGGGGCGAAGATTGTGGTCTACTTTGCGCCGAATACGGACCAGGGATTTATCGATGGGATTGCGCAGGCGGTGCACGACTCGGTGAACAAGCCTTCGGTGCTTTCGATTTCGTGGGGTGGGCCGGAGGAGACGTGGACGGGGCAGGCGCAGACGGCGCTCGATGAAGCGTGCCAGGCAGCAGCGGTGCTGGGCGTGACGATTACGGTGGCCGCGGGGGATAACGGGTCGACCGACGGGGTGACGGGAACGGTAAGCCATGTGGACTTTCCGGCTTCGAGCCCGCATGTACTGGCTTGCGGGGGGACGAAGCTGGCGGCTTCCGGGGACGCGATTACGAGTGAGGTGGTCTGGAACGAGACGGCGGCGAACGAAGGGGCGACGGGTGGCGGGGTGAGCGCGGTCTTTGCGCTGCCGAGCTGGCAGGTTGGGGTGGGGGTTCCGGCGGCTCCAACTGCAGGCGGCGGACGTGGGGTGCCGGATGTGGCGGGCGATGCGGACCCGGCGACGGGCTATACAATTCGCGTGGACGGGCAGACGACGGTGATCGGCGGGACGAGTGCGGTGGCGCCGCTGTGGGCGGGATTAATTGCGTTGGTGAACGCAGGGCGAAAGACGCCGGCGGGGTTTGTGAATCCGGTGCTGTACGCGGGCAAGGGAGTCTGCCGGGACATTGTGAGTGGGAACAATGGGGCGTTCTCGGCTGGGCCGGGTTGGGATGCTTGTACGGGGCTGGGAAGTCCGAATGTGGCGGGGTTGCTGCAGGTGCTGGGTAAGGGTTAGAGCGGACATAGGTGCAGGCGCGGAGGAGAACAGAAGCAGATGCCTCAGAGATGACAAACAAAGGAATAGGCCGCTACTTTGCGGGATGAAAGTCAGCAGGCGTCGTGTGGCGGGGTTGTGCGTCTAGAAGGCATGGTGTTTAGGGCTGGTTGGGTTTTAGTGATTCTGGGCTTGCTGACCGGGCTTGGCTATGGGCAGCAGAGACCCTTGCTGACGGGGTATTTCGGCCAGTGGGGCCTGTATGGGGAGCCCCAGTATGTGGCGAAGAGCCTGGCGCCGCGCGCGGAAATGCTGGACCGGATCAACTATGCGCAGGGGTTTGTGACCGGTGGGCGTTGCAGCGTGGCCGATCCGCACGCCGACACCGACTACGCCTACAGCGCGGCCCAGAGTGTGGATGGCGTGGCGGATGCGCCGGAGCAGGCTTTGAAGGGCGGCTTCAAGCAGATGCTGAAGCTGAAACGGCGCTACCCGGGATTGAAGGTGGTGATCTCGCTTGAAGGGCGGGCGGCGGACTTTGCGGCCGATGCGCAGCCGGAGGCGCGGGTGGCGTTTGTGGCCAGCTGTGTGAACTTGTGGGTCAAGGGGAGTGTAGCCGCAGGGGTTTCGGTCGGGACGCTCTTCGATGGAATCGATATCGACTGGGAGTTTCCGCATGCGGAAGATGCGGCGAACTATGTGGCGTTGCTTGCGGAGTTCCGGCGGCAGATGGATGCGGCGCGCAAGGGGATGCTGCTGGAGGTGGCCGTGGGGCCGAGCCCTCGCATGATGGGTGGGGCGGATATGGGCGCGGTCGCGGGGTTGGTCGACCAGATGGGGCTGATGACCTACGATTTTACCGGCCCGTGGGTGCAGCGGACGGGATTCGTTTCGGCGCTTTCGGGCGATGTGGGGAGCGGCACCGTGAGCCACACGGTGGAAGCGTACCTAGCGGCCGGGGTGCCGGCTGGCAAGCTGCTGGTGGGCGTTCCGTTTTATGGCTACGGGTGGCGGCTGGTGCCGGAGGAGAACAACGGGCTGTTTCAGGAAGGCGAGCCGATTCGTGGAGATCGGTCGTATCGCCAGATTGTGGGGATGATGGCGGAGTCGAAGGTACACCGGGACGCGGGATCGCAGGCGCCGTGGCTGTTCGATGGAGATGCGTTCTGGACGTATGAGGATGC
Source organism: uncultured Granulicella sp. (assembly GCA_964282835.1). Lineage (GTDB taxonomy): Bacteria > Acidobacteriota > Terriglobia > Terriglobales > Acidobacteriaceae > Edaphobacter. Next base: position 128,212 of record OZ196157.1, on the reverse strand, counting down.
GGTATCGGTGGAGGCGAAGGCGCGCTTTGCGGTGGAGAAGGGGCTTGGCGGCCTGATGATCTGGGAGCTGGGCGAAGATGACGAAGCAGGAACGCTGCTGACGGCGGCGTATGGCGGGCTGCGGGATGGAGGGAAGTCGCAGCGGACCGGAGCGGCTTCTCTACCCAACACTGTCGAAGACAAAAGCAGATTCCCTGCGGGAATGACAACAAGGTAAGCTGCAGCCGTGCCAGTGACCAGATCACGGGGCGCCGGCGCGCCAGGTGGTGGCGAGCTGGTCGTAGAGATTGAGGGTGCGGGGTGGGAGCGCGATCTGGGCGAGCGGCTTTTGTTTGATGGAGGAAAGCTGCCACCAAGCCAGGGGCGCCTGGGTGAGATCGTAGCCGGCGTCGTGAAGGAGCCAGAGGCTGACGCGTCCGCTTTGCTGTATTTCGCGGGTGTAGAGGTGGGTGTCGGCTGCACCGGAAGCGAGTTGGCCGCTGAGGCTGAGCGGCAACGCGAGGAGCCCGATCGGCGTAAGGCCCACGGCGGAAGAGACGAGCGAGGCAGTGGTAAGGGTGGCGTGTTTGTCCTTGTTGAGGAACTTCTGCTTTTCGAGAATGACGGCAATGGCGTCGGCGAGGACGGCGGTGAGCTGGTCGTCGGTATCCTGCGGCAGGCGCTCGATGGAGGCAAAGGGGATAAGGATGATGCCGCTGGTAAGGGCGATGGGGTAGCGCAACCTGCCGGCGTCGACGGCGCGAAAACGGAAGAGGATCTTCGACGGATCGCGCGGGTCGAGGGTGCGCTGAAAGGCGGGGACGAGGGCATTGCCGATGCGGTCGAGCCGGGCCTGGAGGATGGGGTCGACATGCGGAGGGAGCTTTTTGGGGTCGACGCCGAGGAAGGACTTGCTGAGGGCGCTCTGCGGGTTGGCCGCGTCGACCGTGTCGGGATTGAAGTCCTGGTGGTCGCGGAGTTTGGCCTCGGCGGCTTCGGGGGCATTGCGCCAGAGGATGGCTTCGGTGACGTTTACGGTGCCGTCGGGCTGGAGAGTGCCTTTGTAGGCGATCCACTGGTTGGGTGCGAGGTCGGCGGGGTGAGATTGTCTTCGAGCTGCAGAGCGGGGGCGGCGGGAAGATGGAGGAGAAAACCGTCGGCGCGAACGATGGAAGACGCGGCGGCGGTTGCCGGCAGGACGGCTTCGATGATGCCCCGGCTGGCGATAGGAGCCGAGGTGGGGACGATCTGGGTGAGATGGGTGACGAGCAGGGTGTTGCTTTTGGCATCGAAGCGACCGTAGCAGTCGAAAACCTCGCCCAGGAAGGGTAGGGGCAGGGTGGCGAGGGCTACAGTGGCTTTGCCTTCGACCCGGATGAAGGTGGCACCGGGCTGAAGGAGGATGCGTCCGGAGTCCAGCTCGAAGGTGCCATCGGCGGCAATGGCAGTGACGTAGCCGGTGAGGAGCGGGGTTTCTTTCAGGGCGTGAGCGGGTACGGATGGAAGAAGCAGCGGAAGCAGGAGGAGTTTGCCGCGCATCGTGGAAGTTTAGCGCAGAGTGTGGCCGTCGAGAAGGATTTCCGGGTCAAAATGCCTGAAGTATGAAGAGAGAAGACAACGGCAAGTGCAACCGCAGATTCCCTGCGGGAATGACAACAAAGAAGCAACTCACCTTATCGGAACTCTGGCGGCCAGACGTGATGGCCGTGCCAGCAGGGAAACCCCAGGTCTCAGCAGCGAGACCTGGGCCACCCGGATTTGTGGCGATCGAGCCTACTTCTTCATTTCGCTTAGGCGCTTGGCTAGGAGTTGCTCGAGTTCTTCAAGAGCCTTTGAGAAGCCCTCGATGCCCTCCTTGAGCTTGTCGTGGGCCATGCGATCTTCGGCGTGCATTTTGTCGAAGGTGGCCTTGTCCATGGGAATCTTCTGGATGTCCATGGATTGGCTTTTGGCGGGGTCGAGCTTGCGCGGCAGGTCGCCTTGCTTGGTGTCGAGCTCTTCGAGCAGCTTGGGGGCGATCGTGAGGAGGTCGCAGCCGGCGAGCTCCTGGATTTCGCCGATGTTGCGGAAGCTGGCACCCATGACCACCGTCTTGTAGTCGAATTTCTTATAGTAGTTGTAGATGGTGGTGACGGACTGGACGCCAGGGTCGTCGGCTCCCTGGTAATCCTTGCCGGTGTCTTTCTTGTACCAGTCGAGAATGCGGCCGACGAATGGCGAGACAAGGGTCACCTTGGCTTCGGCGCAGGCGATGGCCTGGTGCAGGCCGAAGAGCAGGGTGAGGTTGCAGTGGATACCCTGCTGCTCGAGCTGCTCGGCGGCCTTGATGCCCTCCCAGGTGCTGGCGATCTTGATGAGAACGCGGTCGCGGGAGATGCCGGCCTTGTCGTACTGGTCGATGATGTCCTTGGCGATGGCGATGGTGCCTTCGGTGTCGTAGCTCTTGCGGGCGTCGACCTCGGTGGAGACGCGGCCGGGAACGATGTCGAGGATCTTGCGGCCGAAGGCGACGGCGAGGGTCTTGAAGGCGTAGGCGGCTACGGCCTTGTCGTCGGCGTTATCGCCGGCTTCCTTGCGCGCGGTTTCGAGGCAGTCGTCGACAATCTGCTGGTACTCGGGCATCTGCGCGGCGGCGGCGATGAGCGACGGGTTGGTGGTGGAATCCTGAGGCTTAAACTTCTTTATTGAATTGATGTCGCCTGAATCGGCGACGACGGTGGTGAAGTTGCGGAGTTGCTCGAGCAAGGTTGCCATTTGTTTACTCCCATCAATCTTTGCTGCAGATGTGTGATGCGATTTTACGCGTGGATGGTGTGCGCTGCATGGGATGGGCAACAGCGAAAGCAATCGCAGATCCCTTGGGAATGACAACAAAAAGGGCCAGAGCGACAGCCGAGCGTGCGGCGATCCGCTTAGCGTGAAGGGTTCTCTTTGCCTGCGAGGTGGGCCGCGAGGGTGTCGAGAAAGGGTTGCTGAGCTTTGAGGATGGCGCGGCCGGCGTCGGGGATGGCGAACCAGGCACCGCGATCGACTTCGGGGATGGTGAGCAGGCGGCCGGAGCGTGGGGGCCACTCGACCTTGCAGTCGTTGCTGACCAGTGCGGCGGGGTCGCAATCGCCGGCAAAGGCCCAGGCGTGGACGATTTTGCCGCTGCCCTGCCGAACGTGGCCGAGCGCGAGAAAAGGCGGGACTGGCGCGAAGCCGGTTTCCTCGCGGAACTCGCGCTGGGCGGCGTCTAGGGCTTCTTCTTCGGCGGTGTATTCGCCCTTGGGCAGGGTCCAGGCGCCCTCGTCCTTGCGGGCCCAGAAGGGGCCGCCGGGATGGACGAGGAAGACCTGCAGGGTGTTGTGGAGATGGCGATACATGAGGAGTCCTGCGCTGGTTTTTGCCAAGAGGCCTCCCGGGGTGCGTGGCTATTGTTTCATGGGCTTTGTGCCGCGCCACGAATAGAAGCAGATTCGCCGAGCAAGGACAACAGAGCTGAGCTTGATCTCTCCTGCCCGTTTTTCTGCGGTCATAGAGCCTCTGTACGGGACGGACCCGGAAATGGTAAAAAGGAGGCCGGTTGCGAGCCGGAAGGTGCCTCGAGCAGATACCCTTCGGGAATGACAACAAAAGGCACGAGCAACCGCACATTCCCTTCGGGAATGACAACAAAAGGCGACAACAAAGGGCATGGGCGCAGTCTAGTTGCAAGAGGAAAAGGAAGATGACGACACTTACACAAGCTCCGCTCAGCGTTCGCGATACTGTTTCGGAAGAAGAGTGGAAGCTGCGCGTCAACCTTGCGGCGGCCTACCGGCTGGTTGCGCTGTTCAAGTGGGACGACCTGATCTTCACGCATCTCTCCGCGCGCGTTCCGGGGCCGGAACATCACTTTCTCATCAACCCTTACAACCTGATGTTCGAGGAGATTACCGCGTCTTCGCTAGTAAAGATCGACGTGGACGGGAACCAGGTGATGCAAACGCCGTACATGACCAATGCGGCTGGCTTTGTGATCCACTCCGCGGTCCATATGGCGCGCGAAGATGCGCAGGCGGTGCTGCATCTGCATACGCCCTACGGCCAGGCGGTGTCGGCGATGTCGGAAGGACTGCTGCTGTACTCGCAGACGGCGATGATTGCGGGTCACGACCTGGCGTTCCACGATTATGAAGGCGTGGCGACGGACATTGGGGAGCGCGAGCGGCTGGCGCGGGATCTCGGCAGCAAGAACAGCATGCTGCTGCGCAATCACGGCACCCTGACGGTGGGCGAATCCATTGCGGTGGCGTTCGTGCGCATGTACTTTCTCGAGCGTGCGTGCGAGGCCCAGGTGCACATGCTTTCGGCAACCATGGCCAACCTGCAGGCGCCGGCCAAAGGCATGCCGGAGAGGGTAGAGCAGCAGACGAGCGGTCCGGGCATCGGCAAGCTTTCGGACATGCTGATCTGGCCGGCGTTGCTGCGCAAGCTGGATCGGCTGGACCCGAGCTACAAGAATTAGAGCGGTCTGGCGGATGGTGCCCGCGAACGAAGCACGGGTCAGAGTAAGTGCTTGAAGCAATGGCAAGAGCAACCGCAGATCCCTTCAGGATGACAACAAGAAAGATCTCTTAGGGATGACAACGAGGCAGATTCCTTCGGGATGACAACAAGAACGCGCAGGCCCTGCTACGCCACAACTACGTTGCTGGACCGGGCGATGAAAAGCTCTGCCGGCAGAGCCCCGCCCCGTACAATCGCTTTAACCCGTGTTCTGCAACACGGGTGGAGCGTCACCCATGCCCGACTACATCGAATCAGACCACCGCACCGCCGGCTTCTTCGGGCGCCGCACTCTCCTCTTCGCCGGCGCGTTTCTGTTTGCTCTTTTCATTGCGTTCCGCATCCTGCTCTCCACCTGGGTGGACCTCCTCTGGTTCCGCTCGCTTGGCTTCGGCCAGGTGTTCACCCGCACCCTGGCGCTTGAGGTCGGCGACTTCCTGCTCTTCACCCTGCTCACCTTCGCGCTCCTCTACACCGCCTTCACCATCATCCGCCGCTCGCACGCCGCGGACTTTCCCACGGCGCATGACCTCGTCGTCGGCGGCCGCCCCATCCGCTTCTCCGTCGGCCCTGCGCTCCGCATCATCTCCTTCCTCGTAGCCGCATTCGTGTCCCTCGTTGCCGGCCTTAACATGCTTGCCGAGTGGCCTACCTTCGCGCTCTTCTGGTACGCCCCACACGCCACCCCGGGCTCCCCTCTTGATCCAATTTTTGCTCGCCCCGTCAACTTCTTCCTCTTTACCCTTCCCGCGCTCCAGGTCATCGAAGACTGGCTTCTCGTGCTTGCTTTCGCTACCGTGGGCGTAGCCATCCTGTTCCTTGTGCTTACCAGCGGCGCTCGCGCGCTCAACAAGCAATCCCTCCGTTACGGTCCAAGCCCCTGGCGCGGCCTTTCGCTTACCGTAGCTTTCCTCCTTGCCGTGCTCGCCCTGAATGTGTTTGTCTCTCGCTACACCACCTTGCTCGACCACCACACCATCTTCGACGGCGCTACCTACACCGACGCCCACATTACCATCCCCGGCCAGCTGCTCATCGCGCTCGCGCTGCTGCTGGGCGCGGCCAATGCGGCCGTCAACGCCTTCGGCACCTCCACCGGGCGCCGCATTGCTTTCTCCATCGTGCCGGCGGCGCTCTGTTTTGTCGGTGTCGGCGTAGTCTCGGCCTACACCGCCAACTTCATCGTCAAACCTAACGAGCTCGTCCGCGAGCAGCCCTTCATCACCCACAACATCCAGCTCACTCGCCAGGCCTACGGGCTCGACAAGTTCACCCAGCAGGAGTTTCCGGCTGAAACCACCGTAGCCGCCGCCGACCCCGCCAATAACCAGCCCACTCTGCAGAACATCCGCCTGTGGGACTGGCACGCCCTCCAGGACACCCTCCGCCAGGTGCAGGAAATCCGCACCTACTACGACTTCCCCGACATCGACATCGACCGTTACCCCATCAATGGCACCATGCGCCAGGTCATGCTCGCCGTGCGCGAGCTCAACGTGGAAAAGCTTCCCGTCTCCTCCCGCAACTGGATCAACGAGCGGCTCATCTACACGCACGGCTACGGCATTACCATGAACCCCGTCAACGGTTTTACCTCCGAAGGCCTGCCCAACCTGCTGCTCTCGAACATGCCCGTCCAATCCACCGTTCCGGGCCTCAACGTCACGCGGCCTGAAATCTACTTCGGCGAGCTTACCGATACCGACGTCTACGTAAAAACCCGCCAGCAGGAGTTCGACTACCCCCAGGGCCAGTCCAACAATCTCACCTCCTACCAGGGCACGGGCGGCATTCCGCTCGGCTCACTGCCTCGCCGCATCGCCCTGGCCTACGATCGCAACGATCTCGGCAAGATGCCCTTCTCGGACGACATCTCGGCCTCTTCACGCCTGCTCATGCATCGCAACATCCGCGAGCGCGTGGCCCGCCTAGCCCCCTTTCTCACCTTCGATCCCGACCCCTACATCGTTGTCGGGGCCGACGGCCGTCTCTCCTGGATCCTCGACGCCTTTACCTCCTCTGATTCGTATCCCGACAGCACCCACGCCACCATGGCCGACGGCGAGCTGAACTACATCCGCAATTCCGTCAAGGTAGTGGTCGACGCCTACAATGGCACCACGACCTTCTACGTCTTCGACCCGTCCGACCCCATCGTCGCCACCTGGCAGCGCGTTTTCCCCTCCCTTTTCCGGCCCGCGTCCGAGATGCCCGCGGACCTTCGCACCCACGTGCGCTACCCCGAGGCCCTGCTCCGCATCCAGGCCCAGCTCTACGGGCTGTACCACATGACCAATCCGGAAGTTTTCTTCAACCGCGAGGACCTCTGGACCGTTGCGACCCAATCCACCTCCGACGAAACCGGCCAGCAGGCCGTCACCCCCATGAAGCCAAACTTCGTCCTCATGAAGCTTCCCGAGCAGGCTGCCGGTGCCTCTGCTGAGCCGAACAGTGCCGCGGCTCGAAATCAGGAAGAATTCGTCGAGATCCTCCCTTTCACTCCCGCCAACCGCAACAACCTTATCGGCTGGATCGCCGCGCGTTCGGACGCGCCTCACTACGGCGAAACGGTCGTCTACGACTTCCCCAAGACGCGCCTGGTCGACGGCCCGCAGCAGATCGAAGCGCGCATCGACCAGAACGCGCAGCTCTCCGGCCAGCTCACGCTGTGGAACCAGCAGGGCTCCCATGTGCTGCGCGGCAACCTGCTCGTCATACCCACCGGCCGGGCTCTCCTCTATGCCGAGCCCATCTACCTGCAGGCCCAGCAATCGCCCATGCCCGAGCTTCGTCTGGTCGTCCTGGCCCTGCAGGATCGGCTGGCCTACGGCCCAACTTTTCAGGCTGCCTTGACCAGCCTTTTCGCCGACCAGCCAAGCAGCCTGACCGCCACTTACACCTCCACGCCGACGCCTCCAACCCAGACCCCACCCTCAGGCACCCCGGTATCCGGCACCCCAGTACCCCTTGCCGGCCAGCAAGATACCGCCACCCTCATCCAGCAAGCCAGCCAGGACTTCGCCGACTACCAGCGCCTGACCGCCGCCGGCAAACTCTCCGAAGCCGGCCAGAAGCTGGATGCCCTGAAACAAACCCTCGACCGCCTCAACGCGCACCCGAAGTGAGTTCAGTCGCGCTCTGGGGAAGGTCTGATCAAGTCCTGGACATTCCCTCGGCGGCTAAAGCCGCACTCTTTCGATTGGACTTACGGCGGGCTGAAGCCCCGCCCTTTCAAAACGAAGCCTTTGATCAGGATTCCCTGGTAGCAGGAATGAGGTTCTATGAAGGATGGGACATCTATGGCAGGGAGGAGCGATCGCCTGCCCGACCTACCGCCCGAAGCCTTCCACAAGCAGGACGCAGGCGATGACGCCGACTTCTACGCGCCTGCCCGGCTGGTCACCCATATCGACGAGCAGGCAACGCAAGCCCTTACCGCCTGCTATCGAGCAACTCTGCCGGCTGGTGGCGTGGTTCTGGACTTGATGTCGAGCTGGGTGAGCCATCTGCCGCCGGAGATGGCCTTTGCCGAGGTGATCGGCCAGGGCATGAATGCCGAAGAGCTCAGAACCAACCCGCGGCTGAGCCGGAGTTTCGTGCAGGATCTCAACCGCAACCCCATCCTGCCGCTCGAGCACGAAAGCTGCGATGCCGCCCTGTGCTGTGTCGGCGTCCAGTATCTCCAGCGCCCGCTGGAGGTGTTCACCGAAATCCTGCGGGTCCTGCGTCCGGGCGCGCCCTTCATCGTCAGCTTTTCCAATCGCTGCTTTCCGACCAAGGCCGTAGCCATCTGGCGCTCGCTCGACGCCGGCGGACATGCCGCTCTGGTGCGACTCTACCTGGAGCGCGCCGGCTTTCGCGAGGTCAGCGCAGAGGTGCTGCGAGACGGCTCCGCGAGCGATCCGCTGATTGCGGTTACAGGGCGGCGTTGAAGCCAACATGGAAGCCCTTGCCAGCGATGCCGCACTCGAAAGCGTCCGGCCGCTGAGGGCACCTCTGCATCGCTCTGAACGTATGATTGTAGGCAGCACGCAGTCGCTCTCCCGCAGGTGTCGTTCAGGAGCTCAGGTGCCAGGGCCCGCTTTATACGAGGCACCGTTTCTTCGAACCGCGCTCTCTTTCAGCGCGGCGGCCAGCCTTGTGGGGTGTGGTCAGGGACTTTTTCAAGGGCGTTCCCGAGGGCGGCAGGGAGGCAGAGTAGGCGATGCGCTCAGACAGTCACAATAAACGCTCTGCTTCGGTCTTGAGAGCGTACAGCCATTGCTGCAGGTGTTCGCCAAGCTTGGTGTTGCTATACAAAGTCCCGATCAAAAAACCGGAAGAAGACTCCGTGAAAGACACCTCTGTCTGGTCTCCGCTCATCGCTCTTACGTCCCAGCGAGTAATTCCCTTGTAGCCCACCATTGTGCCGTAGAGCATCACTAGCATTCCATCTACCACTTTTGCGATGCGGAGCTTATGCTTGACCAGCTTTCCGTAGGTCAGTTTTGTTTCTGCAGCAAACGGACCCTCCAGCGTTGCCTGCTCCAAATAGGGATACCAACGCTCCCAGTCGGATACTTTGATCAGGATGCCCCAGACCTTGTTGAGCGGCGCAGCGATTTGGACGGAACGCGTTGCCTGTATCGAAGCAGTTGAGATCATCCGCTCTGCAGCGGCCAGCCGTGCAAGCTCTTCCATCGTCATTGCGTCACCTCTTGCTTTCTTTGGCGAGTACATGGAGCAGGAGAGCGATACCTTGGCTTACGTTCATAAAGCCTTTTTCAGTCTTCATACGCCCGCTTGCCTGGAGATCGATCAATCCGTGGACCGAGGCGTAAAGCAATCCGGCCAGTGCCGGGGTGGGAACCGCAGGCAAGACTCCCGCCCGCTGGCAGTCGGCGACCAGAAGAGCGAATGCGGAGAAGGAGGCCAGCGCCGCCTTCTGCAAATCCCCTCCCTGCTTGGCGATATCGGGATCACTGAAGAGTAGCTGGTATCGATTGGGATAGTTGCGGCCGTATTCTGAAAACGCCTGCAAGGCTCGTTTGAGTCTGGTCAAGGGCCTGGCTCGCTCCTGCGCGACGGCAGTAAACATAGCTGCCAGCTTTTGAAAGTCTTGTATCGCGACTGCGCCCAACAAGGCATCGCGGTTTAGAAAATGTTTGTAGGGTGCATTGTGCGAGACGCCGCTCGCCTGCCCTACAGCGCGAAGCGTAACAGCTGCAGCTCCTCCAGAATCGATGAGTGCAGCTGCCGACTCGACAAGGCGTTCACTAGTCTTCATCGCAGCATTTCCGGCAGCTCTTCGGGCTGCAGATGCACCAGCGCCTCTGAGTCCTTCCAGAGCTTAGCGGCCTTACTTTCATCGTAAGAGGCCTTGGAAGAACGTGCCTCCATCAGCGACCCATTGTTCGACTGCAGGTACTGGCCTGTGGCCTCCGCAAAGTGTGGGTCGACCGCAATCCGAGCCAAAGCGTCGCCTGAGTAAGCAAGGCTGCCCATGGTAACTCCAAGCTTTCGCAGCAGCCACTTTGCCAGGTTCGTTTGCATGAGCCTTGCAGCAAACGCGGGCGCCGTCCGCATCAGGCCGGTTTCTGGTATCAGGCCCGGATCGAAGGCGATCGACTCGAGATGGCTGTGGTTGCGTTTGAGTCGGCGGGTGAGTTCATAGGCGAATAGAATGTTGCAAAGCTTCGATGTCGCATAGCGTGTTCCGCCTGAGATGGGCTTTGTTCCATACTTTCCGTCGTTCGCCAGGGCGCGTGCGTCAGGCTCGACAGCCTTACCGACCATCTTGCCATCCATCGTCTCAGGATCGTGGGTACCGCTCGCCGTGAACACAACTCTGCCGTTCTCTGTCAGAGTATCGAGTAGCAGATTTACCAGAAGGAAATGGCCGAGATGGTTGGTGGCGAACGTCTCCTCGTACCCTTCTTTGCTGTATGAGATTGGTCCTTGGAATTGTGCGCCAGCGTTGCAGAGCAACGCATCGAGGCGTTGGATGTGACCTTCAGCAACCAACTGCCGGACGTGTAGCGCGGCGGAACGGACCGAGGTAAGGGAAGCCAGGTTTAGTTGCACCGTGATCACCTGCACGGTGAAACGTTTGCGCAAGTTTGAGGCCGCTTCATCGACCCTTGCGAGATCTCTTCCGGCAAGCACAAGGTTTTCCCCCCTCCCTGCGAGGCGCGTTGCCGCCTCAAGGCCCAATCCTGCGTGTCCGCCCGTGATGAGTGTAGTACGCATTGGTTTTGACTCCTTGGTTGACACCGTACACGCGTCATGTTGACAGTGTCAACCCGCGATGATCGCCCTCGTGCCTCCGCACGGCCCTTCATTGCCCTTTCGCGGACTCGGGAGGTCAACCAGTCGTTTGCACTCATCTTGTAATTGCAGAATTGGCCGCTAGAACGATTAGTATGTAGACAACGGAATAGACTTGCCCATCGAGTGAAGTCTCGCTTCAAATTGCAGTGGCGGCCCAGATAGACCGCGTAGCGGCTTCAATGGAGAAGAACGATATGACACAGAAGCTGCTGTTTGCCCTTCTATCCTTGCTCGTCCTATCGGCAGCCGGTCAGGCCCCACCCCACGTTCCGTATTCGAACCAGCCGATATTGAGCGAGACTACGACAAAGGTCTCCGAGCATGTGTGGCAGATGACGGGTTTCCCGAACGTTGCGATTGTCGTCGGCACCCGTGCGACGCTCGTCGTCGATACAGGGATGGGGCCAGAGAATGGAGCCAGGGTTGCCCGCGTCGTTGCCAGGCTCGCGCCGAATAATTCCAGGCTGTTCCTGACAACAACGCACTACCATACGGAGCATGTCACCGGCGAGCCCGGCTTCCCTCCTGGCACCATCCTGATCCGCAACACGGTGCAGCAGCAGGAACTGGAGAAGGACGGGCAGGTGCTCACCGATCTCTTCAGCGGCATGTCGGCGCAGAACAAAGGGCTGCTTGCGGGTGTCGTCTTGCGCTCGCCGGATGTTCTTTTTGATGACGAAGCCTCGCTCGATCTCGGCGGTGGTGTGACGGCGCGTCTGCTCTGGCTCGGTGGCGCCCATACCAAAGGAGACGAGCTGACCCTGGTCGAGCCGGACCGTACCTTGATTGCGGGCGATGTGGTGCAGAACAAGACCATGCCGAACATCTTTGGCCAGGACGGTACACCTACGGAGTGGCTGGCCACGCTGGACAAGGTAGCCATGCTGAACGTGGCGCACGTGTTGCCGGATCATAGCGCACCGGGCGATGGATCTCTCGTTGCTTCAGAGCGGGAGTTGATCGGCTCGATCCGCACGCAAGCCCTTGCATTGAAGCGCCAGGGCGTCTCGGTCGATGCTGCTGCAAAAGAAATCAACGCCACCCTTAGGAAGCAACATCCCGACTGGCCGGACACCAACGCAGCCACCTTTGTGAAGAGCGTTTACGACGACCCGGCCGATCCCCGTTAGCGCACGTTGCTGAGGAGCCACAGTGAGACGCTTCGTAGGCAAGCCGGCGCACCGCAGCCCGCCCTAAGTTGGTTGTCGCAGGAGCGTACCGCCGCTGTTCCAGCGAGATCCGGTACAGGGGCACAACAGTTCTGGTGAACGCCAAACGTGGGTCGGAGCTAAACCGAAAAAGCCTAAAAGCCTTCGGACATAAAAGGGGAAACGACGTGCGTCGAACCAAGCTTCACCGGAGTTGTGGCTTTACGGCTACGCTTGTCTGCCTGGCCGTATCACTCCTATCCTTGTTTGGCTGCGCAAAAGGAGGAACAGGTAGCGTGGCCACGCCATATATCAAGGCGCCCACGGCGAACGTTGGCGGTCCGTACACAGGGCAGGCGGGTACGGCGGTAAGCTTCAATGGGAAGGCATCAAGCGATCCTCAGGGGCAGGCGCTGAGCTTCGCGTGGAGCTTTGGCGACGGCACCAGCGGAACAGGCCCGGGCCCTACCCATGTTTATACGGCGGCGGGCTCCTACAATGTGTCCCTGACGGTTACGGACACGGCAGGACTTCCATCGCCGGCCGCCGCGACGACGGCGTCGATTACACCGGCAGCGGACTTCAGCCTGAGTGCGAGTCCGCAGAGCCTTGCCTTGGCTGGAGGAGCAAGCACCACCTTAAACGTTACGGTGGGAGCGCTGAACGGCTTCAGTGGGCCGGTCACGGTGACGGTGAGCGGACTTCCCGGCGGGGTGACGCAGACGCGTACCAGCTATGCCGTGAACCCGGGCGTTCCGACGACGGTCGGCCTCAGCGCGGCCGCGACCGTGCCCTCGGGCCTTACGCCTTTCACGGTAACGGCGACCTCCGGCAGCCTGACGCACACGGCGCAGGTGACCCTGACGACGGGAACGACGCCCGACTACACCCTTACCACCTCGACACCAGCGCTGAGCATCGTGCCGGGCTCCACGCAGACGATGACAGTTACGGCAACGGCGGTGAACGGCTTTAGCGGAGCCGTGATGGGCTCATTGAGCGGCTTGCCTCCGGGTGTCTCCGTGTCGCCCGCGAGCTTTGCGTTGCCGCTGGGAACGGCGGTTCCGGTGACGGTCACGGCGGCGTCGGCCGGGTTGACCCCGGGCAATGGTGTGCTTACCGTGCTGACCTCATCGAACACGGCGACGCACACGCTGCCGGTGTCGGTAAACGTGGGCTCGGAGCTCCAGGATATTGCGCTGTCGACGCCAGCCAGCCTAAGCGTGTCGCCCGGCGGCTCGGCAGTCTTCGATGCCATTACCTACGGCGTCGGCGGGTACGAGGGGCCGGTGAACATCCAGGTGAGCGGCTTGCCGCCTGGCGTTACGGCCAGCCCGTCCAGCTTCTCGGTGAGTCTGTCGCCGGACGGGCTCGGCTCAGGAGAGGTGAAGTTGACGGGAACATCGCCACTGGGCAGTGGCACGGCCCCGTTCACCGTCACTGCGACGGCCGGTGCGCAGACTCATCAGAATGCCATTGTCCTGACCACCGCGCCGACGAACGTGGTTGCGGCAACAGTCAACCCTGCGGCACCCGGCACGGCGTTCCCGCCGTACTTTATTGGGTTCTCTCTGCCGCCGACGACGCTTGAGGAGTTCACGGGCACGGATGCGACCACGTACCCCAGTTTCCTCAACCTGCTGGCAAACCTCCAGCAGTATGTAGGCTCGCCGAGCATACGGTCCGGGTTGACGGCCTCAACGGTGGCCGAACTGGGTGCGCTGACGAACGGGGCGACCTTTACCGCCGGCGGTGTGACGACCAAGCCGAGCTTCTTTCTTACCACTCCGTCCGAATACAATCCTGCCTTGTATGCCGCGGATGTAGCGCAGGTGACCGCGGCTGTGGGCAGCGCGCAGCTGCAAGGAGTGGAGCTCGACAACGAGCCGGACCTGTACGTAAGGAACGGCTATCGGCCGTCGAACTGGACCTATACAGACTTTCTGACGGAGACCGCCGGTTACCAGACGACGTTCGCGCCATACCTCACGGCACCGCAACTGGTGGTCTCCGCCGAGGCAGGACGCGTCTGGGACCCCGGCGTGCCTGCAATGATGACGCAGTTGCAGGGACAAATCTCCACCTTTACGGCGCATCTGTATGCGCTGACGGCCTGCAGCAACACGCCGACCATCCCGCAGCTGATGGAGGATCTGTCCACAGCCAGATACTTTTCGCGTTACAGCGCGCTGGTCAAGACCCTGAGTCCGGTGCCGGTGCGTGTGGGTGAGGTGAATTCGGTCGCCTGTGGGGGCTTTGCCGGCGTAAGCGATACTATGGCTGCCGCGTTGTGGGTGGTGGACATGGCGTTTGAGTCCAAAGCGGGAGGAGCGGCCGGGTTCAATCTTCACTCGAACGGCACAACCTCGACAGGGCCGCTGCCGTATGACATCGGCTACAACAACAATGGCATTCTAAGCGTATACGCACCGTTCTATGGTGTGCTGTTTCTGGCGCAGGCGATTCAGAACGGTGCCAGTCCTCTACCTGTGGCGATCACGCAGACCGCAGGCAACGTGAAGGTCTGGGCGACGCTGGATGCGGCGGGAACCCTGCGTGTGGCGGTGCTCGAAAAGGATCTGGACGGACCGGCTCAGTCGAAAACGGTAGTGCTGAATCTGGGAAGCTATGGGAAGCCTGGAACGCTGACGACGTTGACGGCACCGAGCCTGAGTGCAACCAGCGGCATCACGATTGGCGGGCAGACGTTTGACGGGACGAGCAATGGAGAACTTACCGGACCCGCAGTGTCTACGCAGGTCATGCCGGTTAATGGGGTCTATACCATAACGGTGAACGATGGGACGGCAGCGATGCTGACAGTGGCGCACTAAGTGGGCAAGCTAAAGGCGCGATAGACTCCCGAATCTTATGTATTGGGTCCTCCTATGTCGCAGCATTGTAAGTTCGCCGGTCTGCTGCAGTTCGAGGCGGGGGTGGCTTACTGGTTCGTACGGCGTTTGTCGTTGACGATACCGGTTGCCCGGAAACGATTGTTGTTCGGCTATGGTATGGCCGGCTTGCACGAATGCTCACTGAGACAAAGACTTAGTAGCTTTTGAACTCGGTTATAAAAGGCTCTTCCAGCTACGCCCTGTTTCCTGCCGACTTCGCCTTGCTCACGACCAATTTCACCCTGCTGGGCTCCAAGCCGCCCTTCTTCTGCCCCTATGCGTTGCATCTCTTCAGAGGATGATGCGAGCTTCATTTGTTTGGCAAGGTCATTCTGCCGTTGCAATAGCGGGGTCTGCTTTGCCCCGAGCAAGACTTGTCGCTCGCCGAGGTCCTGCAACACGCTGTAAAGCTGAGCTACTTCCGAAACGGCAGCAGAATCCTGGAATAGCCGAAGCGAACCCTCTTCAGTGAAGACGATGTAGCTGCCAGGATAAGTGGTGGCGAAGGCGCGTAGACGATTGCCTTGCTTCCAATCACCCTCAGTGGTAAGCACTCTGGATTGAATGACGAGCGCGAACGAACGGCCAGCAAACTGTCCGCCTGTCAGGTTCACCGAGGGCGCCGGGACTTGTTGAGCGCAAGCGGACGACGCACAGCACATGAAGAGGACACAAAGAAGACGTATTGGCATTGAAGGTTTCCCTACTGTGTAGTAACGGAAGCGAACCCCGAACTCAAGCCTCTGCGTTAGCCAGTGACGGAAAGGGTGACCCTGGGTGTACCGAGATTCCGTCAACGGCTGTAGCTGCTGCAATACAGAGTTCGGCGTAATGGTTGTGGGATGTTAGCGTCGAAGAAAAGCTTCGATCGCCTTCCAGCCCGTTGCTGCGGCGTGCGCATCGGCCTCAGGAGAAGGATCGTTGCCCTCCGGCTTGTGGACAAGATTAATTCGTCGCGGTTCGGAACCCGTGCCACAGATGTAATGCGAGGCATTGGGAAAGATCATGCTGTGAACCGTTGCTTGTGTGTGTGCGGTCGAGAGTGCTTTCTCAATGTCATCCGCCATGACTCCGGACGGCCAGACGACGTCATTGGTGGCGGCAAGCAACAGGATGTTTGCCTTGGCATTTTCGATCGGGATGCGCGCGAGCGCAAGCTGCCCGGGAGAGGCTTTTGCCAGACTGCGGGCGTGAACAAACGCCCAGGAGTACTTGCGATCGTTTGCATCCTTGAAGTTGTCATAGGGTACGTAGGGCAAGCCTTTGCCGTCTATGCTCCACGACGAGTAGACTTCGCCGGTGAGCGGCGGTCGGCCAAAACCTTCCCAGACCACGCTGCTGGGAACACACGCGACGACGCGATCGACCCAGGCGTAGTGGGCCGCGCCGACCAGCGCAAGCTCCGCTCCTTTTGAGGCGCCCCACAGGGCCACATGCTCTGCATCGACGCCGGGCTGTGCCTGCAACCAGCTGCGGGCGGTGGCAAGTTCTTCCACGGGAACGTCGACCAGAACCTGGGGAATGCCGGTCAGGCCGGCTGGAGACCATGCAAAGTAGTTGAGCGCCAAGGCCCCGTAGCCGAGGTTTGCGAAGCGAATGGCTGCGTTGCGCGCCGCTTCCTCGCTTCCGCCCTCGCTTCCATGCAGCAGAAGGATCACCGGCAAAGGACCGGCCGGCGCAGCTTTCGGCCGTGCAAAGACACCGTTCAACCCAGGCTGGGAGATCTCCTGCACAGTGACTGCTCCGGCGCCGTCGGTGAGTTGGAACGCTGTCTCAACCCACTTTGTGCCCAGCGATGGTGCCTCCACTCGGACCACGACCTCGTTGCTGTTAGTAAGGTGTAAATCGCGGGTCACCGGCTCAGTCACTTTCCCATCGAGCGGCAGGCGCGTCCCGGACCAGAGCAGCCCTAATGGGTCTGCGCCGCTGTAGGTTCCGCTGAGGGGTACTGCGGAGTCGACCGTGATTCTGCCCGTACTGTCCGCGGCAAAGACAATCTCGGCATGCGCAAGCATGGGACTTCCGGTATAGCTTCCCGGAGCGTAGGCCAACGTTCTGCGGAATGCGTGAACTGTGGTGAGTTCCCCAGGCTTCAACCCTGCAATCAGGAGATGGGGCGACTCGCCGTCGAGTACACTCGAACTCACCATGGGAGCAACCGTAACGGACGCCCAGGCAGTGCCGGCACATACGATGGTGAGAAAAATAAGAGCAGCAGCGAGTCTTGTCATAAGAGCAGCGTAGAGCGGCGGCTGTGCAAGCAGGGCAGGAGTTCGGCGAACGATCCATAGGGAACGGTAAACGGGTCGCGCCGCTCACCGCCGGGCATGACTGCTTGGCCGAAAAGGTGTCCGAAGCGTTGAAGTTCGTCGGAGGATGGAAGGAGGAGTGCAGGATGATGCGACGCAGGTTCTGGCTTTTCTACATCGCTGCATGGTCGCCTCTTGCCTTGAGCTACTTTGTGCTCTTCCGCATTCTGCCCGGCAATCTGGACGCGTTACGGCTTACGCTCTACAACATCACTCCGGCCGTTGGGTTCGGTGTGTTGATCGTGCCCTGGACTAAAGTTTTCAACTGGCGCCTGCATGCGCGCTGGTGGTTTTATCCGGCGCAATTAGCGTCCGCGCTTGTCTACTCCTCTCTGTGGTACTTCGGCGTGCTGGTCATTGGTACAGTCGGCCAGGCACTGCTGACACACCGGCTGCGGGTGATCTACTTCAGCGGTTATGCGTTGCAATGGCAGTTCTTCAGCGGCTTGATGATCTACGGCAACATGGCTGGTTTGCTGTATGTTGCCCAGGTTAACCAGCGACTGCAGCAGGAACAGCGCCGACGTGAGCAAGCCGAGTCGCTCCGTACCGTTGCTGAACTATCCGCCCTGCGTGCCCAGCTCAATCCGCACTTCCTTTTCAATACCCTCAACTCCATCATGGCTCTGGCCAGTCCAGGCCAGCCGCGCACAATGCAGGCAATCGCACAGCTCGCGGCCATGCTGCGCTACACGTTAGGCCAGAATACGGAAGAGGAAGGAGTAAGCCTGCGACAGGAGCTGGAGTTTACTGAGCAGTACCTTGCCCTGGAGGCCCTGCGGTTTGGCCAGCGCCTGCAGGTCCGGCGCGAAATTGCTGCCGCTGCGCTGGTTTGCAGGTTGCCGCCCCTTACTCTGCAGCCGCTGGTGGAAAATGCGATTCGGCATGGGCTTGAGCCAAGAGCAGCAATCGGAACGTTGACGCTGCGGGCAACGGTCCTCAAAGGGGTGCTGCATCTGGAGATTCAGGATGATGGCCTCGGCAGCGATCCCGCAGTAATCGCTGGCGCGCAGGGGCTTGGGTTACGCACAGTGCGACAGCGTCTGGAGCTGTTCAGCCAGGGATGTGCAGGGTTTCAGGTTCAAGCGGCACCAGGCTGTGGATGTACCGTATCGTTTTCCATTCCGCAGGATGCGCGCGAATACGAGCTGCCTGCGGAAGCGGAGCAGGGAATGGCGCTCCGATGATCCGCACCGCAGTGGTGGAAGATGAGCCTCTCGCGCGGGATCTCCTGCGCTCCTATCTCGCCCTGGAGAGCGACATAGACCTCGTCGGAGAGGCCGCCGACGGGCGTAGCGGCCTGGCCCTCGTTCAGGAAACCACGCCGGACCTTCTGCTTCTCGACATTCACCTTCCTGAGATGTCGGGCGTAGAACTGGCAAGGCAAATCGATCGCGACGTTTCCATCATCTTCATCACAGCGCACGACGCGTATGCCACGACCGCGTTCGAGCTGGGCGCGTTCGACTATCTCCTCAAGCCGGTGCTCCCGGAACGCTTTGCCACGGCGCTCGGCCGCATCCGCAAACGCAGAGCGGCGGGGCATACTCCTGAGCTGCTGGGCGACCGCTTGAGCAGTGTGTTCGAAGGCACTTACCTCCAGCACTTTTTCGTCCGTCATCTCGGCACATTGCTTCCGGTCCAAGTAATGGACATCGTTCGCCTGGAATCGGATGACGACTACACGGCTCTCTATGTGAGGGGCAAACGGCTGATGGTCCACCTGCCCTTGCGCGAGATGGCTTCACGGCTCGACCCGCTTTCTTTTGTGCGCGTTCATCGGTGCGACATCGTCAATCTGGCGCATGTAAAACAGGCGAGTCAACATGGGCGGCGCATCATCCTTCAGATGTCGGATGGCTCTGAGGTTTCCAGTAGTCGCGCCGGGCTCCAAGCGTTGCAGGCACTGCACCTTTAGCCGTTCGCCCTTGCAAATGGCCGGTTTACCGAAAGGAAGTAGGCTTCGGCCCGTAAGCCTGTAGCTTCGTCACATGCTCGACTTTTCTGAAAGCGCAATGTATAGCTGGTCTTTCGCGTTGTTCTCGCTTCTTCTCATCCCGGCAGCCTCGAGCCAATCGCCGAGGCACGATCAACAACGCGATCGGATATTGGGGAAGGCCGTCGCGGAGAGCCGGCTTAGCCTGACGTTGAGTGGCGACATGCTCCTGACCTGGCGCATTGGAGGTGTGACGCACCAGACGAAGGGCACGGTTCAGCTGGCGAAACCCAACCTGGGGCGCATCACCCTCCAAGGCGACTACCCTGAGGTCCTGCTCGTCTCCAACGGGCAGACAAGATATCTCGCTTCGAGTGAAGACAAGTTTGAAGAGGCCCCGATGGATGGGATAGGAGCTGGGCTTGATAGTCCCTGGTGGGGGCTTCCATTCCGCTTCTTCTTTACCCAGAGCGTGAATCCCTTTGGAGCAACTCCGGACAAGACTGCGACGTACAGTGAGGTGGGGTCGCACCCCGGTGACAGCGCCAGTTCTCCAAGCGTTCTGGTCAAAGGCAACAGCCCTATGGGGGTTTACATTGAAAAACTTGCGTTCAACGCGAAAGGAGATCTGGTGGAAAGCAGTGTGCAATTTGGTGAGGGCCCGAACGCGGCCCTCTTCCAAGCCACGCTGACCAATGTGCATCACGGGAAGATCGCGGAGACAAGCTTTCACTTTGTGCCGAAAGCCGGACAGGCGGCTGTCAGCGGCACGGATGGCATGCTGCCGCTGGGAGCGGCTGCGCCGGTCTTTTCGCTTCGTACACCCGAAGGCAAGCTGATCACCTTGGACCAGGAGCTCCGAGGCAAAAAAGCGTTGCTGGTGAACTTCTGGTACTACAACTGCGCTCCGTGCCGCGTCGAGTTTCCCGAGTTCGAAAACCTCTACAAGCAATTTACCGATCAGGGCTTTGAAATCGTTGCCATCAACAAAGGGGATGCAGCGGCCCTGACCTCAAAGTATAGGGCGAGCGCGGGACTGACGTTTCCGGTGGTGCTTGGCGGAAACGTCCGCAAAGGGAGCATCTTCGAACAGTACAAGGTCACAGAAGCTTTCCCCGGCTCCTACCTTCTGAATGAAGACGGCAAAGTCGTCTACCGAACGACCGGGGCCGATATAGAAGGCTTGAAGAGCGCCCTGCATCAACTCGGCTTCAAATAGAAGAAGTAGGGTAGGATTCTTCAGTTAAGGCACAACGGCGCCGAATCAGGCGTTCAAGAGCTCGGCCTGAATCGTCTGCGAAGACTTCAGGCGCCGCGAGCTTAGATGCTCTCACATGGTGGCGCACTTCTTTGCGTTGTGTCTCGGACTATCGCCAGCGCCCGAGGAGGGTGACGGCCGTCTCGATGTACTCAGACTCGCTATCCACCGCCCATTCATCAAAGGCCAAGCGCCGCAAAATGCTAAGCCTGCTCTGCCGAGCGGAATTCATGGAACTACTTGACAGCTTCGCCGTTGACGACATATAAATCGGACGTTCATATTTTGAGCGTTTGTTCGTTGATGTGCTGCCTAGACAAATGGTGTTCAACCCGGCACTGCGGAGTTGCCGGCGCCATCTTGCCCAGGAGCCACATCAACCTGCTGCGGAGGTGCGCGGATCGTAAGGGTTAAAGCGACTCAAGTAGACATTTTGGATAACGCGGCGGCTTGATGGTAGCAGGTCCACATCATCGCGAACGGGTACACAAATTCTCTACATCAGCAGCTTACATAACGCCGGAGAGCGGTCGAACGGTGCTTCAACGCGCGTACTTACCCGTTGGACGCACAACATCGTGCTGAGTGGATCACAGTTGAAACGTCAACGTTTGGAGGAAAGTATGATCGCAATCCGCTTCACATCTATCTCTCTCTTGCTGTTCTCAACCTTTGTTGCAGGGTATGCGCAAACCGCCACCACCGGCGAGGTGCTAGGCACGATTCGTGACTTACGAGGTGCAGCGCTTCCTAACGCCACCGTCCACATCCAAGGCGACAATGGCACCGACCGAACCGTTACAACAGGTGGTACCGGTACCTACAACTTTGTTCAGCTTCCGCCAGGCATCTACACGCTGACGGCAGATGCATCGGGATTCGCGCGGTACTCCGCAGAGCGAATCGAAGTTCAGATCACGCAGTCCGTCAATGTTTCGCCCCTGCTCGGGGTCGCCGGTACGTCGACCACCGTGTCCGTTACGGCCGAGGCTCCTCTCCTCAACACGGAAGATGCGACCAACGGGCGGGTCATCGATGAGCGCCAGGTGCATGATCTGCCCCTGCCCACCAGAAATTTCGAGCAGCTGCTTTCACTCTCCCCGGGCGTCACGTCGAACATCGCCAACAACACGGCGCTCGGACGTGGGGACGCGGACATCAATGTGGGGGGCCAGCAGGCCACTTCGAATAACGTTGTTATCGATGGCATCCAGGCTAACTCGATCGGCACTAACTCCACGCCTAACCTCGCCGTGCCCTCTCCGGATGCCATCCAGCAGTTCATCGTGCAGACCGCGCTTTATGATGCCACGCAGGGCAGGAACACGGGTGGAAACGTCGCTTTGGTCACCAAGTCCGGCACCAACGCAATCCATGGCACAGCCTTCGAATTCTTCCGCAACGAAGACCTTAACGCCACCGACTTCTTCTTCAAGCAAGACCATCCCGGAGTCCGCCCCGAGCTTCGCCGCAATCAATTTGGCGGAACGATTGGCGGTCCTATCTACAAAGATAAAACCTTTTTCTTTTTCGCTTACCAGGGCACGCGGGAAAAGAACGGCGCCGACCCGAACAACAGCCTGACCACGCTGAATATTCCGGTCGGCCTGACCAGTAACCGAAGCTCGGCCGCCCTGACGGCCCTTGCCGCCGGCCTGGGTGTCGCCGCCATCAACCCGACTGCGCTTGCGTTGCTTCAGGCGACGCTGCCCAATGCGCAGTTCGCGATTCCAAGCGCCTCCGGCATCAATTGCACAACAACCTGCTCTACGTCCCTCAGCGCACTTTCCACTTTTCGTGAAGAACAATTCGACATAAACCTCGATCACAACCTGACCTCGAAGGATCATCTCGCCGCACACTTCTTTTCTGCGAACGCGCCCCAGTTGCAGGGGGTGACGACGTTTCTGGGTGCGAATCCCTTCCAGGCGCCTGGTTTCGGCGCAAGCGTTTACCTGCGCAACCGTCTTATCTCGATTGATGAAACCCACCTGTTCAGCGCCAACGTCATCAACGATTTTCACGCCGGCTTCAATCGAGTTAGAGTTTACAGTGCTCCGCAGGAGCCTCTGACCAACGCGCAGGTCGGCATCGGCAACCCGCTCGGAGGACGCTTCCCAGGGCTCGCCACCATTCAGGTAAATGGACTCTTCACCGTAGGGTCCGCGCCGCTGATCGATGAGCACAGCACGACCGGCACATTCCAGTTCGCCGATACCGTCACCTATACGCACGGGCGCCAGAATATTCGCGTGGGTGGTGACTTCTATGTACAGCGCCTGGACTTCTCCTTCAATTTCTTCAGCCGTGGCGAGATCCTGGTCAACACCTTCCAGCAATTTCTAAGCGGTGGCACTCCCACTGCGCCGCTTACCGGTCTGCTCGGCAACGGTGTGCCCGACCGAGGCTTTCGCGCCAAAGATGCCGATGCTTTCCTTCAGGATGACATCCGTGTAACGCCGAATCTTACCGTCAACGCGGGCCTGCGTTTCCAACGCTTTGGTGGTTTCAGCGACATTCGCGGGCGCCTGGTCAACTTCGATGAGAATGTCTTTCTTGCCAATCACACCACGGCTTGCACATCAGCTGCGCCATGCGGTGCACCCAACAACGGCTTCAACCTGCTGAGCGGCAACCAGACGCTCAATCCTGATAAATACAACGTGGCTCCGCGCGTAGGCTTCAGCCTCAAACCGACCGGCAAGGATAATCTCGTCGTTCGCGGCGGCTTCGGTATCTACTTCGACCGCTTCTCTTCACGCGTTGCGAACCTACAGATCTTCGACTACCCGTATGACATTGTAGGAGTGGGCCTGGGTAATTTTGCGGCCACGTTCCCCAACCTAGCCAATCTGACATTTCCTCTGCCCGCAACCGTACCATCGCCCATCCCGTTCTATTTCTTTGGGGCTCCGCTCGCGGGCACACAAACGCCCATCAGCGGCCTCTATGTCGATAAGAACTTCACCTCGCCTTACACGTACCAATACAACTTGAACGTGCAATACGAGCCTTTGCGCAACTACTTATTCGAGGTTGGTTATGCCGGCGCAAAGGGCACGCACCTTATCAACGTGAGTACGCTTGGGCAGACGAATTCTCCGGCGGTGCTCCAGAACTCCGGATTTTCGAGCAACAAGGCTCTGAATGGGCTTGATCTGGCCCAGAGTAATGCCGCTTCGAATTACAACTCGCTGCAGGCCAGCCTTACCAAACGCTTCGATAAACATCTCCAGGCGCTTGTGGCTTACACCTACTCAAAGTCGCTCGACAACAACTCCGGCGCGCCTGAAAACGAACTCGCGGCCCTGCCCGGAGACCAGGACAACCTTCAGCAGCAATACGGCGCGTCGGATTTCGACCGCACGCAGCGCATCGTGATCAGCGGCATCTATGATCTTGGCCGAGCATACAACGGCGACTCACACGTTCTGTCCGAGGCCGCCAACGGCTGGGGCGCTTCCATTATCTCTGTTTTCCAGACGGGACTACCGTTCTCGGTAGACTGCATCTCCGGTTCCGCGCTCTACAATCGGGCCGACCTTGTCACCGGCCAGACGCCCGGCTACTCCGGCTCGGCGGAGGCTCGGCTCAACCACTACTTCAATACCAGCGCTTTTGCCGGTTCCTGCACCAACACACCGCCGTATGGTACCTCGGGCCGCAATCTGTTACGCGGACCGGGTCAGCGGAACGTGGATTTCAGCGTCATCAAGCGCTTTCCCTTTGTCGAGAAGACGAACCTCGAATTCCGCTCGGAGTTGTTCAATGTCTTCAACTTCGCCAACTTCAACAACCCAAATAACAACGTGCTGGTACCTTCAACGCTCGGGGTCATCAACAGCAGCAGCGCCGGCCCACGCGTGATCCAGTTCGCTCTTAAGTTGAACTACTAAGCTGATAGCACTCGATGAAAGCTGGATGTGCCATGCGCGTGACGCACGTCCGGTCAAACTACCAGTCGCTGTCCCTAACCCCTAACCCCTTCTAAACGAGATGCAGGCCATGTCGCTCACAACAACTTCTTCAACGCCACTTACACTCGTGGAACAGGAAAAGTTTTCCGGCTGGCGTGTGCTTGGTGCGCTCTCCTTTGTTTTTCTCATCAACATGGGCTTCTCGCAGTACGGCGGCACGGTGTTGAACGCGGGAACTGTACTCGGCCTGCACTTTGACCGCCGGCTCCTGGGATACATTGCGCTGATTACCGCTTGCGTGTTCGGCCTTTCCGGTCCGCTTACGGCATGGTGTATGCGACGCATCGGCACGGGACGAACCATCCTGGTCGGCAGCTTGATCATGGCGCTCGGCATGGCGCTGAATGGCACTGTATTGACGCGGCCCTGGCAGTTTGCCGGTATCTCCTCAGTGCTGATCGGCCTTGGCATCGGATTATCGACCCAGGTGCCGGCACAGACCTGTGTGGCCAGATGGTTCACCCGGCGGCGCGCCCTTGCGATCTCGCTTCTTTGGACCGCGGGTGGCTTGGGTGGCTTTGTTGCGCCGCCGCTGCTCACGCGTCTTAGCGCTATGGGCACCTGGCGAACAGGCTGGCTGTTTACAGCGGTTCTGATGGTGCTTTCAGGTGTCGCCGCATCGTTGTTTGTTATCGGCAAGCCGGCCGATGTAGAGCAGTTCGCGGATGGTGTCGCGCCCGCAGGCAGCATGGACGATTCGCTCAAGAGCGCCATCGCGACGGTCCCACGGCGAGCCTCCACTTTTCGGTCTGAAACCATGTGGACAGTTCGGCAAGCCATGCACTCCCAGGCGTTCTGGATGATTCTGCTCGGCGCCCTGGCGCAGATGAGTTCCATCTACGTTTACTTGGCGCACGGTATCCTGCACCTGATGGACCTCGGCCACACGCACCAGACCGCAGCCTTTTCCGTTTCGGTGTTCGCGATTGGAGCCACGGCAGGTAAGCTCCTGACCGGGGTACTGGGAGACCGCTTCGAGCCGCGCCTTCTTTGGGGCACAGGCGCCTTGCTGATGTGCGCCGGCATGCTCGGCATGGTAAACGCGACGGCCGACTGGAAGGTCTACGCCTGCTCGGTCGCGCTCGGGCTAGGCAACGGCAGTTCGCTCGTGTGCTGGTCTACTACCGTCGCCAACTACTTTGGGCCCATGCATTTTGCATCCATCATGGGCGCCCAGGTGCCATTTGTTTCCATCCTGGCCGCGTTCGCGCCGCTGGCTGCGGGCTTGGTCTTTGAGAACCACCATAGCTATAGCCCTGTCTTCTACGCCGTGTCCGTGCTGTCCGCGCTTTCCGCCGTCGTTCTTTTCACGCTCGTCAGTCCTCCTATTCCACCTGCGGAGTTGAAGGCTTAGGCAGGCCGATTTTCGGCCTCCAGCAAGGAAGTTATAAGTGCAACCAACAGCAGTTGGAAAGTCCGACATACCCGCGGAGGATCGCCTCAGGAGTCACAAAGACCCCTTGCCGCGCACTGACGCTGAAGGCCAGGGATTCTCCGCCGAGCGGCTAAGACGGTTGGACGCGCGCATGGAAGCCGGCGTCCAGGCAGGTGAGATACCCGGTGCCGTCGTGCTGGTCGCGCGCAATGGCAAGCTTGCCTACTCCCGGGCGTTCGGCTACGCGGCCGTGCCGGCCGGCATCGCCATGACCGAGGACACCGTGTTTTCGCTCATGTCCTTGACCAAGCCGGTCACCTCGGTGGCAGCCATGGTGTTGGTTGAAGAGGGTTTATTGTGCCTCGATGAGCCGGTATCGCGCTACCTGCCTGAACTGCGTTCGCTGAAGGTGCTGCGGGAACGCGTCGATGCGTCCGGCAAGGTGACCAGGACACTTGAGCCCGCACGACGCGAGCCCACCGTGCAGGATCTTTTCCGGCATACCAGCGGCTTTGTTTACGGGCAGTTCGGCAACGGTCCCGTACATCAGGCCTACATGGAAGCCAACGTTTGGAGCACTGGCTTTGATGTGCCGCTTGCGGAAACGATCACACGGCTGGCAGCCATGCCGCTTGCCAGCGAGCCTGGCACCACGTTTGAATATTCCATTTCGACCGACGTGCTGGGCCGTGTGATCGAGGTCGTTTCGGGCCAGTCACTCGACGCGTTCATCGAGGAGCATATCGGTCGGCCACTGGGCCTCGAGACATTGAAGTTTCATGTAAGTCCCGGTGCGCCTTATGCCTGGGACCCAATATTTGACCCGCTTCCTGCCAGCTCAGAACCCAACCCATTGAGGGCCGCTGCTGAAGCTCGCAAGCGTGGCCACTCCGGATGCCTTTCTGGTGGCGGGGGTATGTTCTCCACTGCAGGCGACTATCTGCGCTTCGCACAAATGCTGCTCAATGACGGTCAACTGGAAGGCAAGCGCATTCTCTCTGCCAAATCCGTCATGCTGATGCGGTCCAATCATCTTCCACCCGGCATCACCGTTCCAGACAACATCCGGGCACTCCTGCGCCTCATCGCTCCCACTCCGGAAATGGGCCAGGGCTTCGGCCTCGGCCTCGCTGTGCGCACCGCTGCCGGCCGCAATCCCGCACCCGGCTCGGTCGGGGATTTCTACTGGGGCGGTGCCAGCGGCACCTACTTCTGGGCTGATCCGGAACAGCAGTTGATCGCAGTCTCGTTCACGGCCCAGTCCAGGTTTGAGACCAAGGTGCTCTACCGGCAGCTTCTGCGCCAGCTTGTGTATCAGGCGCTTGAAGACGTTTACCCGGCGCGCCCGGATAGACTGCCTGAGCAGCTCTACGGCGCCGAGGAGTTCCGATCGCCGCACGATGAAGCCGCCACACAGCCGGTCTATACCATGCCGACAACTTTCACCGTAACGCCCTGAGCGTTCCTTGACCGCCGCAATCTGGGCAGAAGAAAGAAAGAGAGAACAACAAACGATGATGCCTCTTTCCGGCAGGAAAGCACTTGTTACCGGCTCCACCAGCGGGATCGGGCTCAGCATAGCCAGGGTGCTCGCCGAGCAGGGCTGTGATGTTCTGCTCAACGGCTTTGGCGATCCAGATGCGATCGAAGAACTGCGGCGGTCCTTCGAGGCTCAGTACGGCGTCCAGGCTCTCTTTCTCGCTGCCGACCTCACCGACCCGAAAGAGTGCCGCACCCTGGCCAACTATGCCCTCAAAGCCTGGGGGCAGGTGGACATCCTGATTAACAATGCCGGTATCCAGCATGTCGCGCCGGTCGAGGAGATGCCGGCCGAGCGCTGGGACGCCATCCTGGCCCTGAACCTGTCGGCCGCCTTTCACCTCATCGCGGCCGTGCTGCCGGGCATGAAGGCCGCAGGCTTTGGGCGCATTATCAACATCGCGTCTGTACATGGGCTGGTTGCTTCCAAATACAAAGCGCCGTACGTCGCAGCCAAACATGGGCTCGTGGGACTCACCAAGGTGGTTGCGCTTGAAACCGCGGGGCTGGGCATCACTGCAAATGCCATCTGCCCGGGCTTCGTTGCAACGCCTCTACTACAGGCCCAGATCAACGACCGTATGACCGCCGGCGGGCTGAGCCGAGCCGAGGCAGAGCGCCTGCTCCTGAGTGAAAAGCAGCCTTCCGGGCAGTTCACGCAAGTGGAAGAGATCGGCTCGTTAGTCGGTTTTCTGTGCTCGGTTTCAGCCGCCAATCTGACCGGCGTATCCCTTCCACTTGACGGAGGATGGACCGCGCAGTAACACAGGCAATTTCGCGGTCAAGCGCGCCGCAAACAGGATTCACCATTTCACAAGAGGGAGAGAGGGAAGGATGAATAAAGTCTTGCCAGATGCAGCCTCCGCGCTTGCCACACATGGCCCAGCAACGGTAAGCACATGCCGGGGAACCAAACCATGACATCTGCAGCTATGTTTGTCGAGCGTCACGAGCTTAGCTTTATGAGTGCCGATGGACGCCTCGAACTTCATGCGTCAGACGTGGGACCGCGCGACGCCCCGCTGACCGTGCTGTGTATGGCGGGGCTGACACGGAACTCCCTTGATTTCGCCGCTCTGGCCCGGCACCTTCCACGCTACCGCATGATTTCGGTCGATCAGCGGGGCCGCGGCCGTTCGCAATGGGACCCGGAACCGGCCAACTACACCCCACTCGTCCAGGCCGGCGACATGTTCGTGCTGCTCGATAAGCTAGGTTTCAACCAGCAATCCGGCGGGCCTGTCCTGCTCGGCACCTCGAACGGCGGACTGATGGCCATGATCATGGGCGCGACCCAGCCTGCCCGTTTCCGCGGCATCATCCTGAACGATGTCGGGCCCGTCATCCCCATAGCCGGACTAAAACGCATCCGGGATGCCTTTTCCGCGCTCTCGCCCGTTACGTCATGGAGTGAGGCGGCCGAGCAAGCTAGGTTGGTCAACAAAGTTGCTTTTCCCGACTACACAAGGCCTGACTGGGATGCTTTCGCGCGGTGCACGTACCTTGAAGACCCAAGTGGGACACCCGTGGCCGCCTACGATCCGGCAATCATCCAGTTACTCAACAATCTGGATTTTACTGTGGAATTGCCAAATCTATGGTCGCTGTGGCCTGCACTGGGTAAGATCCCACTTCTCGCCATCCGCGGGGAACTGTCCGACTTATTATCGGCCGATCTTCTCGATGCCATGGTCGCCCGCCACTCACGAGCAGAAGCCTTGGTAATACCCAACCGGGGGCACGCCCCGACCCTTACCGAACCTATGGCAGTGTTCAGGATCGAGCAGTTTTTGCAACGTCTAGAAGCTGCTGAACGTATCTGAAGACCTCACTTGCGTTTTGCCGCTCTTTTGCTTTTTGTTTTGCTTTTAGTCTGAACTTCTTCCTGGTTTTTCCAGAGGCCTTTCACCGAAAGATCAATCATACGATCGATCGCTTCATCTTCGGGCATGCCAAGGTGTTGTTTGCCGCCAAACAGGTTTTCAATCAGGAAATAGGTGATGACACTGTGGTAGAAGTTCGCGTAGACGAAGCCCGGTTCGTGCCCGCACCAGTTGCTGTTTTGCATCACGCATTGGAAGGCGGCTCTATAGCGCTCGCGAAACTGCTCGACGACGTTCTGGAAATTTTCGGCGAAGTGCGCATTCTTGAATTCGACAACGTCGATGTACATCAAGCGCCAGTAGTCCATGTTTTCACGAATAAGGGTTCGCAGCCCGTTTGCGAAGGCACGCAGCGACTCCCGCGAGAAAGGATCTTCGTCCTCCGCCGCGAAGAGCATGCTGGCGCGAAGGTTGCTGAGACGGACTTCAACATTGCGCACGACGCTGACGTAAAGACTTTCCTTATTCGGGTAGTAGCTATACATCGCGCCGACCGAAAGTCCCGACCGTTCAGCGATCTCTCGAATATTCGTCCCATGAAAGCCTTGTGACGTAAACAACGAAAGCGCCGCCGACTCGATGGCCTCGCGGTTTTCCTGGATTCGCTGCTGAACGAGTCTTTTCATGCGCATCGACTTTCAAGTACAAAACGAGTAAGAGCCTTTGAAGCCTGTTGTCACGAGGATCTTACCCAGTTTAGACGAAGAGTCGAGAGTAGCTAACCATTCTCGGCTGCCATATCCTGCACCCATCCCTGTACGGAGTGCCTGAAGCGCTGGACTTCGCCGAGATCCTCGTCCTTTCTTGACAATTTTAGGCTGAACCAAGTATAAATCGGGCGCTCGTTTTATGAGCGTCTGCTCGTTGCGATGTGTGGCGCTCTCAACCATTGCCTCTGGAAGGATCATATGTACAACATCAGTCGACTCGCATCTATTCTGGCTGTGGCAATGGCCGGCCTGGGTTCTCAGGCCGCTCGCGGTCAGGCGCTTCAAACATACAACGTCGCTTCTGACCGCGTTTACGTGGCCGGCATCTCCTCCGGGGCCTTCATGGCCGTGCAGATGCATGTTGCCTACTCCAGGACGTTTCATGGTGCGGCCATCTATGCCGGTGGTCCGGACGATTGTGCTCAGGACAGCCTGGCCAACGCGCTCACCACCTGTATCGCCAACGTTCCGCCAGTCGACGCTGAAACTCTAACTTCCGTTGTCAGGGGCTGGGCGGAGCAGGGCCTCATCGATCCCCTTGGGAATCTGAAAGGCAGTCCGGTTTACCTGTGGTCAGGGCTGCTCGATACCAACGTGCGTCAACCGCTGGTGGATGCGCTCAAGACGCAGTACGAATCTCTAGGAGCAAGCGTCTTTCACTACGACCATTCCTACCTCGCCGCGCATGGTTGGGAGTCACCCTACGGACCAAACCTTTGCCCCCAAGCCGGCAGTCCCTACCTGGTTACATGCTCCAAAGCTGATAACACCCAGAGTGGCGCGTCCGGACCCAGTGAGTCACAGCCCTACGACTCTGAGCAGATATGGTTGACGCGTTGGCTAGGACCGCTTATGCCGAAGAACAACGGTATCCTCAAGGGCTCGCTCTTGTCCTTCAACCAGAATGAGTTCGCCCCCGGTGGCAGCGCGGCCGCGCTCAGCATGGACAGTATGGGCTATGTGTACGTTCCGCAAGATTGCGCTACGGGTACCAAGTGCGCGCTAGTGCTTGTACTGCATGGCTGCCAACAGTCTTATAGTGCCGTTGGCCTGACATTCATCAACAACTCGGGAGTGAATCAATGGGCGGACACGAATCACACAATAGTCTTGTACCCTCAAGCTGTTGCAACGAATGCAACCGGGAGCAATGCACAAGGCTGCTGGAACTGGTGGGGTTATCTAAACGATCCAGACTACGCCGTAAAATCGGGGCCGCAGATGCAAACCCTGTTCCACATGGTCGAACGTGTGACACACAATGATCAGTAGCAATCGCGAGGTCTGCACCTTCGACGATTGGAGATCAGATCAAGTGAAGTTTGTTCTTCGGTTCAAGCCCGCGGCAGACGCGGAACGGATACCGCCATCGATACAGCGGCTCAGCCTGTGCTTACCATAGCGACAACAGTCTACTTTGTCTGGTGCACCAGGAAGACCTGTGTTCCGGAGCTCTCGCGCAGCCGCGGGTAGATGAGTGTGTGAGTCTGCGCCACATAGCTGAACCCCAAAAGAAGGACACCCGCGGTACAGGCCCAGGTAGCGTAGTAGTTCACCCGGTCGAAAGATCGTACTGCTCCAGCGTGTAAACCCCTGCGGCAGCGCCCAGGTAGATCAGCCCGCTATCCTGGATCGTCCAGTCGCGGTCCGGCTTCACATCCTTAAGCTCAGGGATCGGCTCAGCCGGCCCGGATGGAAGCCCCTTCCGGTAAAGCACCCGCAGCATGCCTGCGCCCGTATTCGCCTAGAAATACAGGCCATACCGCTCGTCCAACATGGCCTTGTCCATCTGGGCGGATTCAGCATCTCCACCCGTGGCGCTCCCGTGGTCGCCACCCGGTAATGCCAGTGTGGGTGGTGTCCTGGACACTCACAATCACTGAGCGGCCGTCCCCAGAACACTGCGGGGCAAACAGCGTCGCCTATTCCAGACCAGGCGCCGGCAAATCCATACACCTTCGCAGTCCCCCCCTGACGTAATGTGCATGGAAAGGAGGTTGGCCGTTCGCACGCGTCTCAAGCACTCGCTTCACCATCTTGAACATTCGCTAGAACGCAGGTGCTGCACCCAGACGTCATACTCGAGGCTGTGCTTTGAGAGTGCTCGCGGTTCTACTTTTGTGCATTCCGTCTATCTTTTCCGCGGCCCAGTCCAACCCAGCCCTTGCGTCTCCTGCCGCAACAGTAACCGTCCCTACTCACCCCATACCTCCCGGCTCCATCGATCTCGGTCCCGCGCTCGCAAATCTCGCGGCAGCACGCGTTCTGCTCTTTCTGGGTCGCACTCCCGCTCAGCAGGCGCAGCTGGACGCGTTAGTAGCGAGCAGTCCGACCCAGCCTCTCCCGAGTATCATCATGACCTCACCCCGCAGCAGTTCGGCCGCCAGTTCGGCCCGTCCGACGCCGGGCTCCAGTCCGTGACGCAGTGGCTCCTGTCACAGCCGCAAGCCTGCTAGTCGGCCTCGCACTCGCTGGAGTCCGCCATTCACGTTGGCGTCGCTTGTGCGCCTGCCTCGCAGCAGGGTGCCTGCTGGTCGGCCTGGCCGCCTGCGGCTCTGCAAGAGGTCCAGGCTCTGCCGGCGCCACTACTCCCGTCCCGGCAGGCACGTATAGCGTCACAGTCAAAGCCTCCAGCGGAGCCGTCACGGCGTCGGTCTTGATCCCGGTTACGGTTCAATAGCGGAAGTATGTTCTACACCGCAACTCCTGTAGGTGGAATTCTTTGAGGTGTGCAAAGGTAATGAAACTGTAGCAATCAGGTTGAGACCATCGGTTGGTAGGCGCTTCCTGCTACAAATCGCCTATTATGATTTTGCACTTCAATCTGCGAGCGAGGCCGCGCATGTTCTATCCAAAATGTTCCGCGCTCCTTTCGACCCTCTGCTTTGCGACGGTCGCGTTGTGTCAAATGCGGAGGGATCCGGCCCCACCGCCTCCCACAGGAGCGTTGAACCCTGACATTGCGGTCACAGCGCCCGATCCTGCCTTTCCGCTCAGAGTTCATCTGTTTGACGTTCGCTGGGGAGGTCTCGGATACCGTAATCACGGGTATGGCACGGGCAATCTACTTACCCCTGCCGGCGTCCAGGGCTTTGATTTCGCCTTCGAGTGTGACGCGCCCTTTCAGCCCAACGCAGATCCCGCTGAAATGTATCAGGCACGCTGGAAGAAGTCGCCGAATCAGCTTGAAATTTTGACCGGGGAGGTGGGAGGAAAATACACCCACATCTGCAAGCTGAACCTTGCTTTGGAGGCGCAGCCGTTTACCGAAAGCAATCGTGTACGCTTCGTTCACGGAGTCTCCGCCAGCTTTCGGAAGCCCTGGACAGACCCGGGTTTTGCCTACGAGGGACCGGCGCCCGACTATCCACTTCACTTTCACGTCGTGGATGGACAAAGGCAGGAAGATGCCAGCGGCAATCATGGGACGGGTACTGCCAACCTGGCAACTCCCGAACCCGCTCCCACGGTTCAGGGAGCCGAGTATCAATACGACTGCGAGCGTGGCTTTATCACTAATTCCCAGCTTGATACCTACTATCCCGCACGTTGGAAACATCCGGGACAGACGCTTGAGCTACTCCTGCAGCGACCGGGTTCTAACACGGTGGATCACTGCATTGTGACCGTAGTCCTCAGGCCCGAAGCATTTCCGCAGGCCACAACCAGAGGACACAAGCCGTAGCGATCAGACGATGGGCTCCGGTTGCAACCCGATCCAGTCGGCAAGGCCTCGCCCCAGGGAGCGGAACTATATGCAAAGTCAAGGCAGCATGGCCGGGATGGCAAACGGTCTAGCGCGCTTCGCCCTTGAGCCGGTGAGCGAGGCCGAGCACCCTGCGCGCCACGGCGGAGTAGAGCTCTGGTGCCGGAGCGTACGTCTGCAGCTGAATGGGCATGAACGGCTCCAGCTTCTTGGCGACGCTCTCGACGGAGAACCCGGTGTTGCTCTGTACGACCGCGAAGAGGCCCCGGCCACCCGGGAGCGAAGTGATGCGGAGCGTCCCAGCGGTCGAGATTTCTGCGATCCGCCGCAGCCTGAACTACAACCTGGGCAACTACGCCTCCTCCGCGGTCGTGGGGCCATAGCCGGTGCTCCGCGGGCAGCCGTTGGCGCTGGCTGGGGCTTCGTGTTCGTTCCAGTGTATCGACAAAGCGTGCAAAGATGATCCCCACCTCGCCCGGAGAGAGTGTCAACGGGTAGAACTATCTACCGGGTATAGGTGAGGCTGGAGTTCGCGCTGTGCGTCGTATGCTCCCTTTGCCCGGGGAGCCCACAACAACCAGATTTTTATCGACAACAAAAGCGGGTTTGCGGTCTGGGTCACAACGTACCGGGCTGCAGACCATCGGGACGGCATTATCAAAGCAGAGTGCTTTTTGCCCGGTCAGTCGAGGCCGATGAATTCCACCAACCGCGGAGGCTGGGTGCTGTTTGAGTACAAGAGCAGCTCCACAACCTGCGCGGACCACGCCAACATGAAGGTGGTGGAACGCAATGTAAACGAGTTTGCCAAGATCGGCTCTGGCAGCATTGCCGCAAACTGATGCAATCAAGCGGCGGCAGTTCGAGACCATACACGGATCGAACTGTAGCCGCGACGACCTTCAGGGAAGCTGGATCGAAGACAGCGACGTTGCCTGCTTCGCCGTCCGTCACGAAGCCGGCTTGCCGTCGGGCAGGATCACAATGCCGTGGCAGCGGGTAAGCCCGACAATGGCTCCTACAAAGGCGCCGGAGTCGGCTGCGACGATGTCCACGCGGGTCTGATGAGCTATATAGAGGCGCTTCGTCATAGAAGCGCTTCGTCGCCCCGTCAGAGGTCATGTAATCTCAACTGCCTTCACCGCCCAGCCTATCGGTGGGTTACCTGCAAGGGCGTCTGCGCCGCTGCAAAAAGCGGAAGGGCAAAGGCAAGCAGGGCAAGCTTTCCCCGTAGCCGAGAGGAGTACATCGTATGTGGCACCGGGCCTCCTGAAATCATATGGAAGAGGGTCGAGGAAGATCGAAACAAGTAGGATTAGGCGGGCGCCTTGTACATTCCATACGAAGTTCCCGCAGGGCAGCTCATCTGTTCCTTCCAGATCGGATCGAACGACCGGTCCAGGTAGATCAACTGCTTGTTCTGTGTGACCAAAAGATGGCCGCTGTCAAAGGAGTCCATCGCATCGTAGGTAGGCTCCAGAGCCAGTTTCCCGGTCAGGTCGATCAAGCCCCACTTGCCATCTGACTTCACAGGGCAAAGATCCTCGGCAAACTCGCCGGTCTTCTCCCATTTTGCCGGCAGCGCGACCGAACCGTCGCGATGAATGAACCCCCACTTGCCATCCATGACGATGGCGCACACGCCCGCATTGAAGCTCGTCACCGTATCGTAGCGAAATGGCAGAATGGTCTTTCCTGCTTTGTCGATAAAGCCCCACTTATCTTCGAGCTGCACCGGGGCAATCTCATCGCTGTAGCCATGCACGGTCTGGTAGATGGCCGGGATCACCAGGTCTCCCGTTGGGTCGATAAAGCCCCATTTGCCGTTGACGCGCACGCGCGCACGCCCATCCTGAAAGCTGCGGGTCAGCTCAAACCGTTGCGGAAAAGCCTCCGAGCCATCCGGACGGATGAAGTGCCATTCGGCTCCGATGCGGACGGGGCTGCAGTTATAACGGAAGTTGCGTGCCTCATCGTACTGCGGTGGGATTGTCTCCTTGCCGCTGCGGTCGATGTACCCCCATTTGCCTTCGCGGCACACGGCGGCCCAGTCGGTGGCAAACGGAAGAGCGGCGTCGTAGCGTGCCGGGACGGCAAGGGTGCCCTTGGCGTCTATATAGCCGAAGCTACCGCAGACATTTACGGGCAACAGGATGCGGGGTGACTCCTGGGTTGCATCCTGGGCATTGAGCGCAAGGCGATGTCCAGTCACGGCAGCGGAGGCGAGCTGGCAGAAAAGGCGGCGATTGAGTAGAGGCATCTTGATTCTCCTAGCAAGAAAGTGTGTCGTTGCGGCCCGGGTCAGTAGGTCAGGCGAAGGCTTACCTGGATGACCCGTTGCGTCGCCGTGCCGGTCGCACCCTGATTGATCTGCGTCGTGATCTGACCGAAGCTGGTGGTGTTGAACACCCCGGAGGGCGCTCCGTATTGCGCACGGTTGAAAAGATTGAACGCATCGCCGCGAAAGTTGAGGGCGAACCGGTCCGAGGTGACCAGCGCCTTCTGGAGCGAGCCGTCGACCTGCCACGTCCCGGGCGCACGGACGAGATTGCGCGGCGCGTTGCCGAAGGCCCCGTTGGCGGGGAGGCTGAAGGCAGCTGCATTAATCCAGTTGCCCGGTGTGCGACCTGCGGGCGGCACGATCGAGACGCCCGGGACCAGGTTCGGACGCTGCGGCGACAACGTATTGCCGTCGGGCAGGCTGGCCGCGGTGCGCGCCACCGTGACGTTGACCGGCAGGCCGGTGCGGGCTACCGCGATACCGCTCAGCTGAAAGCCGCCAAGCAACTGACCCACAACACCATGGTTGAGGTAGCCCCGGCCGTAGCCCACGGGCAGCTCATACACAGTATTGGCGGTGAACGACG
This sequence comes from uncultured Granulicella sp., assembly GCA_964282835.1. Classification (GTDB taxonomy): domain Bacteria; phylum Acidobacteriota; class Terriglobia; order Terriglobales; family Acidobacteriaceae; genus Edaphobacter. Next base: position 91,792 of record OZ196157.1, on the reverse strand, counting down.
AGCGGATGTCCTGGTCGCTGCTCGCGCGTTCGCAGAGGCGGCATGCGACATTCTGCGGGAAGTCGGTTTCGGCACCCGTGTTGTTGCCTACGTTGGCGCCATCGTCGAGCGAGTGCGACCAGAGGTACGTTGCCCCGAATGATAGTCCTCGGGAGAACTGGCGTTCAAGCGACGTGACCAGCCCGGAGTAGTTGCTGTTGCTTCCGGTCAGCTTGTAGTCGATCAGTCCGAACGCCGGCAGTGGCGCGAGCCTGGTCGCGGGATCGAGCACGTTCAGCACAGTGTGCTCCGGCAGGTGCGCCCCATGGCTGCCGATGTACCCGATGCTGCTCAGGATCTGGAACGGAAAGCGTTGCTCGACGGATATGCCGAACTCGCTCACCTGCTCGTTCACCCGTCCGCGATACAAGCCCTTTGGCGCGTTCGAAACCAGCGCCTGCGAGGTCAACACAGGCGACACAGGATAGCTTGGCGTACCCAGTTGCGCCGCTGTAAAGGAGAGCCGCTGGCCCAGGTTGGACAGGGGCGAGATGAGGTCGCCAAGCTGCGCTTCACCCGCGTAAAGTCCATAGCCGGCCCGAATGACGGTGTCGCCGTGCTGTGTTGCGGGCGTCCAGGTTACCGCGAAGCGAGGTTGAACCGAGCCTGGGTCGGTCTTGTAGAACGGGATGCCTGCCTGGCAGTACCCTGCAGGGCAGGTGAGCGGATCGAACGGCAGGTCACGCCCGTTCACGCCATCGAAGGCGCCGAAGTTGTCGTAGCGCAGCCCCAGGCTTAGCAGGACGTTCGCCCGTATCTTGTACTGGTCCTGGAAGAAGAGGTTGAACTCGGTCTTGCGCGCGTCTTCGTTGGGGATTGCGGCCAGAAAGGTCGCGCCGCTCAGGGTATTGGCCGCGAGCGTGGCCGTGCTGGTCGCGGCATACTGCGTCTCCTGGGTACTGTTCAGGTTCAACTCGACTCGGCGAAACCCGCCGCCGGTCGTGATGCTCTGCTTGCCGAAGGAAAGGTTGAGTGTGTCGACAAGCGAGTAGGCCATCGAGCCCTGGGTCTGCTGCAAGGTATCGTGCAGGGTGGAAAAGCCCGTGACCGCAAGTTGGAACGGAGCCAGGCTGACGTTCTGAGCGTAGTAAGGCGTTCGATTAATGCCGAATTTCAGGTCGTTGAGCACGGTGGGGCGAAAGGAATGCTGGAGCGCGATCACGCCGTTCTTGGGATCGTCCTGCGTTGCCAGCGAATCGCCGATGTAGCCGGTTGCATCGCCATTTGGCGTCAACAGCCGGCCCTGGTCCACGTTGATCCGCACAAAGGCGGAGGTGCGCGCGTTGAAGGTTTGATCGATGCGAACGAGTCCATAGTCTTCGTTCTGGATCGCTCGGCCTGAGCCGTTGAACTGGTACACACTTGCATTCGCCGTGGGGGTCTGACCCATGGGGTAAGCGTTGACCAGGGATGCAACCGCCGTTGTTTTCGCAATCGTCGCCGCGCGGTACGCCGGGCTGGGAACGAAGCCTACCAGGGGCTGGCCAAGCGTTTGGCGCAGCCCTTCGTAGTTAGCGAAGAAGAAGGTGTGGTCGCGGAAGATGGGACCGCCGGCACTCGCACCAAACTGGTTCAGCCGCAGGGGCAACTGGCTGGTCGAAAACAGTGCACGTGCATTGAGTACATCGTTGCGCAGGAACTCATAGACGCTGCCGTGGAAGCGGTTGGTCCCCGTTCGTGAAACCACGTCGATCTGGCCGCCGGTGGTCCCGCCGAACTGGGCCGAGTAGACGGTGGATTGGGCGCGAAACTCGCCGATCGAATCGGACGAGAACTGAAGCCGCAGATCGAGCTTTTGGGCCTGACGCAGGATGCCGCTCGCGTCCAGGCCGTCGAAGGTCACCCGGTTATCGTCGATGCCGCGCCCGGCAAATCGGATGGTAAGCTCGTTGCCCGCGCCGGTGTTGATTGCGCCCGGAACCAGGAGCTGCAGGGCAGCCCAGTTGCGGCCATTGATCGGCAGGTTTTCTACCTGCTGCTGCGAGATCACACCGCCGGTCGCGGCGCTATCCTGATCGAGATCCACGCTCGAAGCGTCGACCGCAACGGTCTGCGTGATGCCTTCAAGGCCAAGCTGCAGGTTCGCCGTCCGCACATCGCCAACCTCAAGCACAATGTTGTCCACCCGTGCGGCGGCAAATCCCGGCGCGGTCACGGTCAGGGTGCACGTGCCCAGCGGAAGCCCGGTAAAGACGTAGTCGCCGGCGGCCGACGATACGACCGAGCGCTGAAAGCCTGTCTGTGGAAAGAGCACGGAGACGCTTGCTCCTGAGACCAGCGCGCCCGACCGGTCGGTCAAGGTGCCCTTCAGGTTGGCGCGATCGATCTGAGCGTGAAGCGAAACGCAAAGGGCGAACGGGATGGCGGTCGAAGCGCAAATAGCCTTTCGAGAAATTTTCAAAGTGCTGTCTCCGACGCAGGAGGATTCCTTTCCCTCGCCGCTTGCCCCACATTAGGGCGTCTGCCTGAAGACAACCTAAAGATCGGCCGGGGTAACCTGATTTTCACAGAACTCGCCTACTCTGTTCACATGCGCATTCTTATCGCCGAGGACCGTATGCGAATGGCTGCGCTGCTCGAGAAGGCGATTCGTCGCGAGGGATATCTGACCGTGTTGGTTCACGACGGGCAAGCCGCGCTTGAGGCCATCTCGAATTACCACCTGCATGCCATTGTGCTGGATGTAATGCTGCCGAAACTCAGCGGCTTCGAGGTGCTGAGCCGTATGCGGCAGGACAACGGAAGAGTGCCGACCATCCTGCTTACCGCCCGGGATACAAGCCAGGATGTGGTGCACGGGCTGGACCTCGGCGCAGACGACTACTTGACCAAGCCCTTCGAGATGGCTGTGCTTCTGGCCCGCCTTCGCGCCCTCACCCGGCGTAGCCCCTTACTGCTGGATTGCCGGCTGGACGTGGGCGGGCTTACCTTACGCCGCGATACACACGCGTTGGAGTGTGATGGCGAGGCAATCGCCCTGACGCCCACCGAGCTGGCTTTGATGGAGACTCTCATGCAGCGCGCGGGCCTCGTGGTGACCAAAGAGGAACTGATCCGCGTTGGCTGGAGTGGCGACGCGGACGTAAGCGACGACACGCTCTACGTCTTCATGCGCGCATTGCGAAACAAGATTCAGTTCGCGCGGCAGCCTGCGCTTCTGCATACAGTGCGTGGCGTGGGGTACACGCTCAAGATGGTGGCGGCCTGAGTGCGCAGTCTTTCCATCAGCCTGAGACTTGCCATCTGGTACACCGGCATCTCGTTTGTCGGCATTTTTCTCTGCGGTTATGTAATGTGGTTCGCGCTGGGCAGTTCGGTCTTGTCATGGAAGGACCGGACGCTTGAGATGCGGGCGTCGCGCGTTCGCTCCGTGGCAGAATCGACTTTGTCGGCACAACTCGCGCTGAGGCTTGACGAGTTGGTAGGCATCCTGCCTGAAGGTGAGTTGATCGAAATTCGTGACAGCCAGGGGGCACGCCTCTTCCCGGCGGCGGAAGGCAATCTGCTTGCGCTTTCGGTCAAGCCCTGCGAGCGCACTTCGATCAGCAATGTTCTTGTGGGCAAAAGCTACTTTCGCGTTCTCTGCAGCCCGCTGCGCTATAACGGCCGGGCCGCGTATCTGCTCGTTCCAAGCTCGCTGCTTGAGGACCAGATCCTGTCACGTGTGCTTACCACGCGGTTGATCCAGATGGCGTCGTTGATGCTGATCGTATCGAGCCTGGCCGGTTATACGCTAAGCAGACGTTCCTTGCGGCCGGTTGACGTGCTGGTCACCAAGGCACGCTCGATGACCGCGAAGGATCTTACCCAGCGGCTCCCCATCCCCGCGGCGGACGACGAGCTAAAACGGCTGGCACTCGAGTGGAACAACCTGCTCGCCCGCATCGAGGTCTCGCTTAGGCGTGTAGAGCAATTCACCGCCGACGCCTCGCATGAGCTCCGCAGCCCCATAGCCTTCATCCGTGCCACCGCGCAGGACAGCCTTTTGCACGGCCATCTTTCTGAAGAAGCCCGGGACGCCCTGCAAGCGATCCTCGATGAAACAACGGACACTGCCGCGCTGCTCGAAGACCTGCTAAAGCTTGCCCGCGCCGACGCAGCTCACAACCTGCCGACTACGCGCAGAACATCGGTAGGCCAGGCGATCGTCGACGTCTGCGACCGGTTTCGTCCGTTGGCAGAGCAACGCGGACAAACTCTTCATGCGATCCTCCCCAACGGCGAAGGTCCTACGCTGCTGGTTCACGAGGCCGACCTTCGCCGCCTGTTGGGAATCCTGCTCGACAACGCCATCAAATACACTCCCCTAGGTGGAAGCATCTCGATCTCTTACACAATGCGGCATTCGTTGCAGGTCAGCGTGTCCGACACAGGCCTTGGCATCGCCCCAGAGCATCGGGACAAGGTCTTTGACCGGTTCTTTCGCGTGGATACCGCGCGCAGCGCAAGCCGCGAAGGTTCTGGTCTCGGTTTGGCGATCGCAAAATGCCTTGTCGAGCGGTACAACGGCACGATCGCGTTGGAGAGCGAGTTAGGAAGCGGCACCATCGTGACGTTTCGTTTGCCACGTTCGTAAGTTCTCTTGGAGAAGGCCGTGATGCTGAGACTTTTCACGAGCTTGTTGCAGTTAGCCCGGATGCACGAGAGGGACCAACAAGCCTGTGACACCGTTGGCAATCTCTTCAGCCGGTCCTCGTTCGGGCGAGGCGATCCAGTCCCTTGCGGCACCGTACAGACCCCAACTGACCATGTTCGCCAGGGTTTGCTGAGGCACCTTCCAGTCTGCCGGGTATTGGTTCAGACCTTCCATCACCATGCCACGAACGATGGCGATGATCGCCAGTTCCATGTAGGGGTCCAAACGGGGCTGGTGCTCATGACCGGGACCGAGCACGCTGAGCATGAAGTCGGTAATACCCAGAAAAAGCTTTCGGAGGGCAGAGTCACACGTGCCGTCGAAAGAGACCGCCCGCTTCTCCAGAAGATCAGCAAAGCGAGCGCCGGTGGTGCATTCCAGGAGCGCGTACTTATCAGGATAATGCGCATAAAACGTGGCTCGGTTGACGGTGGCCGCGTCGGTAACATCTCCTACCGAGATCTCAGCAAACGTCTTCTTCGCAAGGAGCTGCACAAGGGCATCGTGCAAGAGCTGCCTGGTTCGGCGCACCCGAGGATCGAGGCTCTTACTGAGATCATTCACTTTTTCAGTTTACGCCTAAACAACTTTCATGGTTTACACAACACCTGTTGTGAATCTGTGTATACTGGCAGACATGATTAGGCAACAGTTGTTGCCTAACTGGTATGTCACTGGGGCGTCCTCCGGTTTCACACGACCCCACTGCTCTTCCTCGCTGGCCAGCTAGTTCAGAAAGGACGTTGCCCATGAAACTTGCTTCCACCATCGCACGCTACCTGCTTGGTCTCGTTTACCTCATCTTCGGGCTCAATGGATTCCTGCACTTCATTCCAACTCCGCCTCCTCCAGGGCCTGGAGGCATGTTTATGGGAGGGTTATTCCTGTCCCATGAGCTTCTGGTCATCATGGCGCTGCAGGCGATTGGCGGCCTCCTGCTGCTGGTGAACCGTTTCGTACCGCTCACGCTGGTCGTTCTCGGAGCCATCACCGCCAATATCGTTCTGTTCCACGCGTTCATGGCCCCGAGCGGCTTGCCTGTCGCCCTCTTTGTTTCCGTCCTACTCGCCCTTACGTTCTGGAATGTGCGAAATGCCTTCCAGTCGATCTTCCAGGCCAGCTATCACACCGCATCAGTTCCTGAACCCCGAGGTGTCCATGCTTGAACTGAAATCACTCGATACGATTGCCGGCGCGGACATCGGCTGGCTCAAGGCGAAACATCACTTCGCCATGGGCCGGTTCGGCAACCCTGACCACAAGCCAGTCGGCAACCTGTACGTGCTCAATGATGATGAGATCGCTCCCCACACCGGCTTTGATATGCACAGCCACGCCGATGTCGAGATCGTCACCTATGTACGAGCTGGCGTTGTGTCGCACAAGGATAGTCTGGGCAACGAAGGACGCATCGAGACCGGGGACGTACAGGTCATAAGCTCCGGTACCGGGCTCCAACATGCGGAGCACAATCCTGGCGATGTGCCCACAAAGATTTTCCAGCTTTGGCTTAGGCCGCGCTTGGCTGGGGACGCTCCGCGTTGGGGTACCCAGTCCTTTCCGAAGTCTGACCGCGCGGGCAACTTTATCATTCTGGCAAGTGGACGGGGGACGAAAGGCAGCCTGGAGCTCCGCTGCGATGCGGAGGTACTTGGCGCGTCTCTTTTTGCGGGTACAGTAACGAATTACGAATTCAGGCCAGGCGACCTTGGCTACCTTGTCGTCTCTTCCGGCGCCGTGAAGGTCAACGACGTACACGCAACGACGGGAGAAGGCATCGTTCTGCGCGAGGAAGCGACCATCCGTATCGAAGCCTTGCAGGATACCGAGCTCGTGTTTGTCATCACGTCGCCGGAATGACTTCGCCGGGTTTTGGAATCGCAGCGTTGTAGCCAGCCATTCACCTAACTGCGCGCTGCGAAACCGTGCCCACTTCCATCAACAAGGAGATTCATGGCAGACGAGATAACTCTCATCGTGAACTTTCGAGTCGGCGAGCCGATCAGGCGGGAATTCCTAGCTTCGTTACAGGAACTCTTCAGCCACATTGTGAAGGAGCCGACGTTTGTCAAAGCATCTTCAATCCAGGATGCGAGAGACCCGGACGTAATCGTGAACTATGAGGTTTGGAACGAGACACCGGAGTCCTTCATGCAAAACCAAATCACCAGGGGCTATCGTGCGGCGTTCGAGAAGTTGATCGTGGATCTCAAGATCGAGCGTACACCGGCCTGGTTTTCATCGATCGCAGAGTGGAAAGGGCTCACATAGATTCGTCTTCCTGCGTTGCGCAGATCGCTCGCGGCTTTCAGCATGCCGCTACGCCCACCCGAGGTCTCAATGAACTTCTTCACGCGATTGTTCGCCAACAAATCAATCCCGCCTGCTGAGCCGAATAGGCCAGTGATCCGGACCACCAATCCTCCAACCGAAATTACGAGGTCGCCTGTGCCCAGCCTGCTTGCCATCGAATCCAGCCCCCGGGGTGACTACTCCGTCTCCCGCAAACTCACACAGACGTTCATCGACGACTGGAAGGACGCGCATTCCGGCGGAACCGTCGTAGTCCGCGATCTAATGAAAACAACCCTGCCGTTTGTCGATCTGCCATGGATTATGGGTGCGTATACCCCTGCTGAGCAGCACTCCCCTGAAATTAAGCAAGCCATTGCAATTTCCAACAATCTGATTGCCGAGTTGATGGCCGCCGACCATATTGTGATTGGGACGTCCATGTACAACTTCTCCATCCCAGCAAACCTGAAGGCCTACATCGACCACATCGTACGGGTAGGCGTGACCTTTAGCCCAAGCTACGAAGGTCTGGTGAAAGGCAAGAAGGCTTCCATCATTCTGGCTTCCGGTGGTGTATACACGCCTGGGGCACAGACGGAGTCGTACAACGTTGCCATCAGCTACTTAAAGCAAATCCTCGGCTTCATCGGCATCACGGATGTGAGCGTTGTACTTGCAGGGGGAACGGCAGCCATCGATCTCGGCAAGACAACGATGCCGGAACTGCTAGGGCAGTTTGAGCCGTCGGTCTTGCAGGTTGCGAAGGCCTGAATGTGGGGCCGGCGGGACAAAACGCCGGCTCACCTCATCACTAGAGTGGAACCTGTTATGTTGGATTCTCTGGGAAAGTGAAGAGTTCGACGAGCGCTTTCACGCGTTCTTTCTGGCGGTTGCGCGGGAATCGCTTCGTTCTTGTGAGCTCGGCGATCCCGTGGAGACTTGCCCAAAATAGTTCCGATAGAATCTCCGACCTCGAACCCTGCCCCTGGAAGAGCTCCAGGAGTTGGGAAAACGCAGATCGCATCTCGGAGGGAGTAGCCGCGTCATCAAAGGGTAGGCTCAGGCTGAGCGAGAACATCACCTCATACAGTGCGGGTGAAGACGCGGCGAACTCTAGGTATGCGGCCGCAATCAATTCGACTGCATTCCCACGCTTTGCACGCTTCCGTGCCTTCTCCATCGCCAGGCCCAGCTCCTGAAATCCCTCAAGAGCAACCGCGGCGAGAATCCCCTCACGGCTTCCAAAATGGGCGTATAAGACAGGTTGACTGTAGGAGATTTCGTCGGCTAGCCGCCGAACGGTCACACTGGGCCAGCCTTCAAGCGCCGCGATTTGTCGCGCGGCGACGATGATCTGTGCCCGGCGGGCCTGCTTGTCACGCAGCTTCCGTTCCGCAATTCGATTGACCGTCAGTTTCGTTGCCATTGATAAAAGCTTAGCACCGCTAGCTTTCTTCGCTGCTGCGGAATCCTTTCCAGATGGATCGCGTCATAATAGCGTTGCTAGATTCTCTATGGGTGTTTCCTCTATGCATAATGCTATTTCGCTGGCTATAGCTGGTCTGATCGCTGTGGCGGTCACTGCCCTCGGTTGTTCTTACCTTGCCTTCCCTGAACGAGTAGTAGGATCATTTGGTCTCAAGCCACCTTCACCCAATGCTGACACTCGGGCTTGGCTACGTCTCAAAGGAATTCGAGACGTCGGATGTGGATTGGTTGTGCTGATATTGATGCTGACATCAGACAGGCGTTCGCTAGGCATAGCACTACTCGCCTTTGCCACCATCCCGTTCGGCGATATGTCAATTGTTCTGGGGTCCGGTGGGTCGAAGTCAAAAGCATTCTCGATTCATGGCCTGACCTGCGCGGTGATGCTTGTCGTCGGTCTTCTATTGATCCATGCCATGTGAGAGAAACGCCTCTCGGCGAGGGAACCCTGCTGCATGATCAAGGCATGGCGGCTGAGGCGCAGATGGGATCTAGAGCGTTACAAGCAGGCATGGAAAAGTAACGCAATCGCCCGGCAGCAATACGAAGCCAGCAGAAGGTAGTGCTGCAGGATACGTCTCCGATACTCCCACGCCCGCGCAGGTGTCTGCCCCTTTCACGAAAGCGGACAGGGCGACTAAAAGTGATGCTGTTCTAGCCCACTTTCCGTGCGCTACCTTCGTCACCAATACACCTAGAATGCCATGTGGACTTGATGCAAATCTCCGGTGATGATGCGGATGAAAGCGGGAATGGAGCCGGGGATACGAGCGGCGTGTGCACCTTAGCGGCGAACTGGATGGGAGCGAACATTCTGTTGCCAAACGCAAGGAGTCTGACGGCATCGCAGCGCCGCCAGACACTTCCTTCTTCGAAAGATTCCCTCACGCTTTTTTCCGACGCGGGCGATGCCTTCAGCCATTGTCACTCTCATGTGCGTTTCAGCCCCATTCGCAATCATGAGTAGAGCGGAGTCTCAGGCGATCGCTGGCTATACACTTGCGACGGATCTCGACCCCAAATTCACTCTCGCCTACGCGAGGTTGGGCGCAATTTATCTCACGCGAGGGAACACGCCCGCGGCCGCCAGTACTATCAGAAGGCCTTCGACCTTCGCGAACGAGCTACGGACCGTGAACGGCTGGACATTGTGAGCCACTACTACTCGGCGACCGGGGCAATTCAGTATTCCATCGATGCGTACAAGCTTTGGCACTCCTTGTATCCGCACGACGATGTTCCGGTCAACAATCTCGCCTCGTGGTACCTGACCCTTGGGAAACCTGACATGGCGCTCCCTCTGGCTCGCACCGCACTCGAGATGAAGCCATCGGCTCCGATGCGCTACGCCACTCTGGCGATGGCTTACCTGATGGATGGAAGAACTTCGGACTTACATGCTCTTTATCATGATCCCGTGCATGGCAATCGGACGTTAGCATGTTTCATGTTGCCTGCTTTGATGAAGCGATCCTACAGCGGGACGACGCTTCCATGCAGCAGCAGTTGCAATGGCACACGAGAACCCTGAAGGTACTATCCTGCTGAAAAGCTATGCCATTGTGAAGTTCGACGAGGGGCAAGTCGGCGAGGCTCGTCGCCTGTTCGCCGAAGTCATCCAGATGGCGATGGGAAACCATCTCCTCGAGCTTGCAGCGGAGATGAGTATAGGTGAGGCCGAACTGGAGTTCAATTTCGGATTTCCGCGAGAAGCAAGAGAGGATGCCTTGAAGGGTCTGCAACTGGATCCAGCCAGTACCAACGTCCGCGCCTTTGCAGCCTTGATCTTGGCGCGTCTGCGTGATACGGAGCGTGCTGAGTCAGAGGCCTCCAGTGTGGCGGCGGAATCTCCGTCAGATACCATTCGGATACCGTCGTTCTAGCTTCGGCGCGAGCAGCGATTCAGCTGAAACATGACGACCGGGACGGGGCCGTTCGTTTGCTCGAGGCCGCGCGTCCCCTCGATTTCTGCGCCGCCATGGCGCTTGCACCTGCGTATTTTCGGGGCATGGCCTATCTTGAGGCCGGAAGGCTCGCGGATGCCAGCCAAGAATTCGAGCGAGTGATCGAAAATCGTGCCATCGCGCCGGAGTCTCCCCTATATTGTGCTGTCACAAATGGAGTCAGGTCGATCACTCCAGCTCATGGGCAAGCCTGCTGAAGCCAGGAAAGCGTTAAAGAAGTCGAAAGCATCTGGAAGGATGCCGATGCTGACTTCCCCTTGATGAAGCAAATTCAGATGCATGAGCACGAACTGGATGTTCTCCTGCCCGTGTTCACTAGGAGCGGAAGCTCAAGAATTGAACTTTAAGTACTCTAAGCGGCTGGAGTCAGAGCTAGGTGGCGTCTCCGCAACCCAATCGTTAGCCAAACATTGATCTCGAGACGGGTAATTGCAAAGGTTGTCAGGTGCTGAAAACCCCATGCTTAGGCATGAACGAGATTACGACGGTTGGCAGCGTGTTCGCGCGCGCACCGTTTATGAGCAGCATCGCCGCCCTGGGCTCGTCTGCGGCCAACACGACCGGGCTGACGCACGCGTTCGCGTCGGTAAACAAGCTGGTCAACGTGGGGACGGGCGCGGCTATGGGCAGCGCGCTTCCGGCGGGCGCAGTCGGGCCTGTGAGCGAGATTGTGACCCTGGCAGACATTCTTGCGGCGTGCATCAACTCGACCGGCGGCACCGCCGGCGACTCCACCGCATGCGGGACGCTGTTCAGCCTGGCGACCTCAGCTGGCGGCACGGCGCCAACCGACACCGTGCAGGCGCGCTCAGCATCGCGCATAACCCGATCCTAAACGTGGCGGCGATCTACAACACGACCACGCCGTCGGCGCCCTTCGCGCCGCAGCTGACTTCCGCACCAGCCGACTGGATGCTCGCCATTACCTACTCCGCAGCCGGCTTCAGCAAGCCTGCCTCGACCACGGTCGACGCCGCCGGCAATATCTGGGTGGCGAACTCAAGCGGCAACTCGGTCTCGGTGCTCACGCAGATGGGCAAGCCGCTTTCGACTCGCCATTTACGGGAAACGGCCTGAATGCGCCGGCCGCGGTCGCGATCGACCAGGGCGGCAATGCCTGGGTCGCCAACGCCGGCGGCAGCTCGGTTCCGCGTTCAACAGTTACGTTCGCCCTACACCGGCTCGCCGTTTGCGGGCAACGGCACCATCAGCGCGCCGGCAGCCATCGACGTGCCCGGCAACATCTGGACGCCAACTCCGGCAACAGCTCGATCACCGAGCTCACGGCCGCCGGCACGTTTACCCAGCAGGTCTCGACCGGCAGTAGCAAGCCGGTCAGGACTTCATTCCGCGCAATGTCGAGTCAAAGTCACAGGAGCTATGTCGCGTGAACCTTTCCCAACTACATGCTTCCTTGACGATCTCTCTCCGGCCCGCGACGGTCGAAGACGGCTCTTTCCTTTACACGCTCTTTGAGGAGGCGCGCGGCGCTGAGTTTGCGCCGCTCGCTCTTCCGTCCTCTGCGCTTACCCAGATACTCAGGATGCAGCATCGAGCCCAAAGCAGGGGCTACGCCATCCAGTTCCCCGACGCGGTCGACAACATTGTTTTGCGTGGAGATCGGTGTGTCGGCCGGCTGCTCGTCGCACGGGATCTCGCCGCGTTGCATATCGTTGACGTCGCTTTGCTTACAGCGTATCGCGGAATGGGCATTGGCACATTCCTGCTGCAAGGTGTGTGCGAGCAAGCCGGCGCGCAGCAACTGGATGTCACGCTCTCCGTCCGAGTCGATAACCCTGCTCAACGGCTTTACGCGCGCATGGGTTTCACCCTCACGGGAGGCGATGGTCACAGCATCACCATGCATTGGACGCGAAAGCCAAACCGCCAGGGCCGCTCCGAGTAGTGACGCGAATTTGCTGGCCGACTTGTTCGGTGGGTGTGTAAGCTTGGCCGCAGCGTCGTTTCTCTCTCAGCTTGGTTCACTTTGTAGAGCAGTCTCTTACCCGTACGACAGAGATGCGGGCAGGGCTCTTTGTACCTAATCCAGAGAAATACAGGAGAGTTTCATGGCAGATCCATTCATCGGCGAAATACGTGCCGCCGGCTTTAACTTCCCACCCCCGGGGTGGGCCTTGTGCAACGGACAATTTCTTCCCATCGATCAATATGCGACCTTGTTCAACCTCATCGGGACCACCTACGGGGGCGATGGCGTCCAAACCTTCGCCCTTCCTAACCTGAATGGCCGTATGGCCGTCAACGCCGGGAATGGCCCGGGGCTTTCTCCTTACTATGCGGGTCAGGCCGCGGGCTCGGAGTCCGTTACGCTGAGCTCCTCGCAGCTGCCGTCGCACAATCACACCATCGCGGCGCAAAACGCCATGGGAGGGCAACAGAGTCCGGCCGGCAATGTCTTCAGCGCGTCGAGCCTGGCGCAGTTCGGCCCCTCCGGCACGCTCATCACCGCGCCGCTGCTTACCCCCGTCGGTGGAAACCAGGCGCATGAGAATCGCATGCCCTCGCTTGTAGTCAACTACATCATTGCCCTCGTGGGCATTTACCCGAGCCAAGGCTAGGAGAAGACACCATGAGCACACCTTATATGAGTCAGATCTCGGTATTCGCCTTCGGCCTCGTGCCCAAAGGCTGGCTGCCGTGCAACGGTCAACTGCTTGCGGTCAACCAGTATCAGGCTTTGTTTTCGCTGCTCGGAACCACCTACGGCGGCAATGGCTCGACCACCTTCGGACTTCCCAACCTGCAGGGCCGGGTTCCTGTCGGCACGGGGAACTCCGCGTGGGGCAACTACACGCCGGGGCAGCAGGCGGGCACAGAGAATGTAACCCTCCTGACCACGCAAATTCCCATGCACAATCATCCCGTGGCGGCGTCGAATCAGTCCACGACGACCAATCTCACCGGCTCGCCGCAGGCTAATTACCCGGCGGCGCCGTCGACCTACCCACTCTATGCCACCTCGGCCAACACCATGCTCGACAGCGGCTCTTCGAGTTCAGGTGGCAGCCAGCCCCACTCGAATCTCCAGCCGTACCTTGCGGTGCAATACTGCATTGCGATCGTCGGCATCTTTCCCACCCGCAACTAAACCGAGAAGGTAAGGAGTTCCAGATGGATCCGTTCCTTGGAGAAATTCGTTTGTTCGCCTGTACTTTCGTGCCGCAAGGCTGGGCCGCCTGCAACGGCGCGGTCATGGCCATTTCGCAATTTTCAGCCTTGTATTCCTTGCTCGGCACTCAGTTCGGAGGAGACGGCAGAACGACCTTCGCCCTGCCAAACCTGAGCGGCGCCGCCGCGCTCGGCCAGGGACAACTGACCGGGGGTTCCAATTACCCAATGGGAGTCACGGTCGGCACCACGAATGTGACGCTCACGCTCCAGCAGATGCCCGCTCACGTCCACACCATGCCCGCCGGGTCCCCGGGTGTTCCCAATACGCTACCCTCGCCCACGTCATATCTTTCCGCTGGGCCGAGCACAGGAATCCGCCAGCCCGCTCCTCCGGTCTATGCCAGCCCGGCTACTCAATCCTCCAGCGCCGTCACCATGGCCGCCGCAGAAGCCGGAGTGGCAGGCGGCAGCCAACCACATAGCAACCAGTCACCCTATCTGGCCTTGCAGTATTGCATTGCCGTTCAGGGCCTCTTCCCACCGCGCCAGTAAACGCCCGTGCTGCCATTTGTCCAACGGAGTGGCCCCCAGACTAGGGGCCATTTCCTTGGCTCGAAAGCGTTTACGGCCGCGCACCTAGTTTGTTGTTCGCCGTCCCGTAGGCAATGGGAGTCGCGACCGGAACGGCGGCACCCACCAACTCTCTCAACTGGGCAACGCCTGCCATCGGATACCAGACATTCCCGGAGCCGTCGATGGCGAGCGAGCGGGCTCCCCCCACTGTTGCCGGACCGGAAGGAATAAAGCCGGCGGCGGGCGTGAGCAAGGCTCCGCTATTGCTCACTTCCGCGATATCGATGTAGTTCCCCTCGTCATCGTTGCTGATCCAGATATTCCCCGCGCCATCAATCGCGATTGCGAATCCGTTGTCGATCGAAGGAAACGTGTAGGACGTCCCCGAGGTTCCCGTCGCGTTCGTCTTACTGAGATACCCTCCAACGGGAAAGTTACTGCTGGATGACATATTCCACACGTTGCCGCTGGCGTCGATGGCGAGTCCCGTCGAATAGGAAATGGATCCCGCCGACGCAGGAGAAAAGCTTGCCGTGCCGCCTGTGGCGTTGAAAACACTGTCGTAAGTTGCAGCGGCATCCGCAACCCAGATATCACCCGTATGTCCCGAGTTCGAGTTGGGCGCGTCAATGGCCACCCCGTAGGAAATCGCTTGGCTGTTGCCATTTTCCGTGACCAGCAGCGTGTGGTTTGTACCACTGTATTCGTAGAGCGCGCCGCTCTCTGAGTTGGCGGCGCTGTCGGCCGCCCAGGCATTTCCTGCCGAGTCGAAGGCAATATCGATCACTCCAAAATAGTTTTGAGTCCCGTCTGCGGCGCCCGGCGATGACGCGAAGACTGTGCCCCCTGTCGGATCGAGTTCGCAGATGGAATTTGAAGCGTCGGTAAACCCGATCCAGGCATTGCCGGAAAGATCGATGGCGATCGGGCCGACATAGGTGCTGGAGCCGCTGCCGCCAGGACCGCCAAGTGGGCAGCTGCCGTTCGTCGATGTAAAACCATTGTTGCCCGAAAGCGGGATGCCCAGGGGGCTGAACTTGCTGACATTTGAGTTAAACGTATTTGGGAACCAGACGTTCCCCACGCCGTCGATGGCGATGCGGTGATTGTTGGTCTGGGCCGTGTCGGAGCTCACCCCGCCGCCCGTATAACTTACCTCGACCATAAAGCTCGTGGGTGCGGCCCCGAGAGCCGGTTTGTACACCTCGCCGGCGCCGGTACCCTGCAGGTTAAAGAGACTCGTGAGATTCGCGAACGGATGGTGCGCGATATTGATCATCGCCGTGGCCGTATCGGCCGGTGCGTCCGCACTAAAGCTGCCTGTGGCAGGAGCCGTCGACCCCGTGCCGACCGCGCCATCGCTGGTGGCATACTTCCGCAGGTTGTCGCAGCCCGTAGTCGTCGCAGAAGCGCTGTTGCCTGAGTTGACGCACGCCACCAGGATGTTCGACAACGTATTCAGCAGCGTCTGCGGGATCGTGCCCGTGCTGCTCGGGGTGGTCGTAACGGCGGGGAACCCGTTGATAGATGAGGCGCTGTCCACCGCCACCAGCTGGTTGAACAGATTGGTCGCCGTGCCGAACGCATTGCCAAGCCCCACCAGGCCGAGCGAGGTGCCGGTATAGCTGATGTGGCCCGGGTCGGTCGCAAAACCGGCCAGCGCATAGGCTGCCGCCACCGTCGTGTTTTCCGTGATGCGGACATAGGGCGTCGCGTCGACTGTGTCCGTACCCGGGCACTCGCCGACGACCGACATCAGGCCGATCTGGGGATTATTCGCGCCGCCCGTGGTGGCCACGCCGCCCGAGGCATAGAGGTAAACGTAGCGACCCGACGTGCAGGTCGACGTGAAGGTGAACCCGCCCTTGGAGTCCGTCAGCACATAGCGTGCGCCATACGTAATCGAGCCGCTCGTGCTGTCGATCGCGGATCCGGTCGTGCTTGCGCTGATCAGCGAGGTCGACGCGCCGCCCACGCCGCTTGTGCCGGGCGAGAAAAGGAATACGCGGGCACCGCTTACGGGAAAGAAGCCGCCAAACACTTCGCCCTGCATGCTCATGGTCGATGTTTCCGGGTTATCGCCCTGCGTGGGGTCGAAACTGTTCGAGCAGCCGGAAAGCAGTAGAGCCGCACAGGAGACTGCAGAGAAGAGAGTCGAACGGAGTAAAGCTCGCATGGGGGCCGCCGGTTCTTTGTGTGGGTTGCACATTGAGTGTATAGTGGTCTGCACCTTTTCGGGTACCATTTTTGCATATGAGGTACTGTCTGCATCGCCGGTGCGTTTCCCTTTTTGAAACTGTCTTCGTCGCTGCCGTCCTCGCCCTCACCGGGTGTGGCGCCGGTGTGCCGGCCGTCAGCACACCGGCAGGTACTTCCCTGTCCGGCGCCATCCACGGCGGGCAGCAGCCGGTTTCCGGAGCCACGATTCAGCTCTACAACATCTCGCTCGCCGCCGGCTCCGGACTCGCCACCCCCATGCTGCGCGTGCCCGTGTTCAGCGACGCCAACGGCTACTTCAACTTTACCGGCGACTATACCTGCGCCCATGCCGACGACCAGGTTCTGCTGGTCGCCGCGGGCGGCAACCCCGGCCTGGCCCCAGGCACCAACAACGCGGCCCTCACGCTGGTCACCGCGGTCGGCCGCTGCGGCGATCTCTCCGCCACCACCTTCATCTCCATCGACGAGATCACCACGGTCGCGGCCGCCTGGGCCTTGTCCCCTTTCCTCAGCTCCGCCACGGCGGTCACCACCTCTCCAACCAACACTGCCGGCCTCGGCAACGCCTTTCTCAACGCGCACCTGCTGGCCGATCCCGCCTCCGGCAATCTCGCCTCCCTCCCTGCCGGGCTCACCGTCGAAGCCGGCAAGATCCTCGCCCTCGCCAACTCGCTTGCAGGCTGCGTCAACTCATCCGGCGGTGCGGCCTGCACCCCGCTCTTGGCCGCCGCCACTCCCCCCGCCGGCGCAGCCCCCGCCGACACCTTTTCCGCCGCCTTGAACATCGTCAAAAATCCGGGCAGCCAGGTCGCCGCCGTCTATGCCGCCGGCAGCGCCTTTGCTCCGTATCCCACCACCCTCGGCCACGCTCCCAGCGATTGGACCATGAGTCTTTCCGTCAGCGGCGGCGGCCTGAACGAGCCCGCCGCCCTCGCCATTGATCAGCCAGGCAACGTCTGGGTCGCGAGTTACGCAGGCGTCCTCAGCAGCTTTTCTCCGCAAGGTGCCGCGCTCTCCGCCGCCGGCTACGGCGTTGGCACCCTGAGCGATTCGCTCGCCATCACCATTGACCCCAGCAACGACATCTGGGTCGCGATCGAGGATCAGCCGCTGCACGCCGGCACCAACGGAAGCATCGCCAAGTTCGAAGGGGCGCTCGACGCCAACCCGGGCCAGCTCCTCGGCGTCTTCTACGACAATTCCATGGAGTACCCCTCCGCCCTCGCGGCCGACACCAACGGCGACATTTTCCTCTCCAACTACTACAGCTCGCTTGCCGAATCCTACAGCAACCAGGGCGCGCTGCTGCAATCCGGCCTGGGCGCAGGTTACTCGTCCTTCCCGCTCGCCATCGCCGCAGACGCCGCGCACGGTTTCTGGCTGGCCAACGGAGGCGACAGCACGATCACGCACATCGCGGCCAACGGCGCGATCCTGGCGCACCCACAATGCTGCGATGCCGCCGACGGGATTGCCGTCGACGCGCTCGGCAACGCCTGGGTAGCAAACTACTACGGCGACAGCGTAAGCCAGGTGACGGCCGCCGGACTTGCCAGTCAGGCGGCGTTCACGGGTGGCGGGATCGATGCCCCGGCGGACATCGCCGTGGATGGCGGACAGGATATCTGGGTCGCCAACTACCACAACGGATCGTTGAGCCACCTGGCCGGCAACCGCACGGGAGTAACGGCGCGTGCGGCTCTCTCGCCAGCCACTGGTTTGGGCATAGATGCCGGGATCATCGCTGCCGCGGCACTGGCGATCGACCCGTCGGGTGACATCTGGGTTGTGGACGGCGAACGGGATGTCGTGGTCGAGTTCTTCGGCCTTGCCTCGCCGACGAAAACACCCCTCAGCCCGACGCCGTCGCTGCCCTGATCTGAGGACGG
Organism: uncultured Granulicella sp.; assembly: GCA_964282835.1. Lineage (GTDB taxonomy): Bacteria > Acidobacteriota > Terriglobia > Terriglobales > Acidobacteriaceae > Edaphobacter. The sequence goes on along the minus strand of OZ196157.1, from coordinate 73,556 downwards.
ACCAAGCCGGTCCCGACGCAGCCTGGGTGCTGCCGATCCGACTAGCGGAACCTTCTTGCCGGTGATCGAGTTCCGGCCTGAGCCTGCAGGTCGGCTGGGGCAAGACCATCAACTTCGCCATTCTCAGCGCCGGAATATCCGGTTACTATCGTCGGCATGATCAAAGGCGTTATCGCCATCTGGCACCCCTACGACACCAGCCACGCGCTGCTTGCAGGCGGATCATCCGGACTCGCTGCGCAGCTCGACTCCCGGGCCCGCGCTCTCGCCGCCGCTGGTTTCAGCAGCGATGTGTCGAGCGCCTACTACTACTACAAGGTGACCGGAACCCTGGTGCTGGTCGGCAAGATTGTGGGCACGGTCGACTTCGCCATCATCAAGGCCAAGGTCAGCCTCACCGTCTACATCTACATCAAGGGCACCTTTGAAGAGTACGGGGCCACCACCATCACCCTCGAAGCCGGCGTGCAAGTCGCCGTTTCCTTCCAGATCTATTGCGGCTTTTTCAAGATCACGCTCAACTTCTTGTTCTCCGCGCGCATCCGCGAGCAGTTTGTACTCGGCACGGACCGTCTGCAGGACGCGCCCTGGTACTGCGACGGCAAGACGCTTGCGCGCCTGCCCATTACCACGCAGGTGCGCCGTTGGCCGTCGCGCCTGCTGGCGGCGCAGGCATTCGCCGGGAGCGGACCCAACCTGGCTCCGCTCGCGCCTCCTATCTACGGAAAGCTGCCGCTTACGGTCTACTTCGTGCCCCAGCTGTCGATCGACGGTACCGGCCAGACCAAGGCGACGCAGGCCGCCGTTTATGCAGTCAACCTCTTCATGGGCGACGAGTCGCGCACTCAGGGCACGGAGACTTACACCTCCTACACCCGGCTGCTGCGCGACACCTACCTGTGGATCGCGTCCAGCTTTTCCGGCGAGACAGCCAAGGGGACGCCCGAGCAGGAACTCGACCGTACCATCACCCAGGCGCAGCTGGTGACGGCCCGCGAATACCTGGCGGCTAACTCCGATGGTCTTGCACTCCCCTATGCGGACCTCTCCGCCTTGCTCGGCAATCTATTCCAGCTTGAAGTGCAACTGCCGCCAGAGGTGAAAACGGCCGACCAGGCCGCTCCGGCGGCAACGCCCTTTCCCATGCCGCCCCAGCTCGCCATGACCGCCACCTACAAGGGCACAACGGTCGCGACCCGTGACTTCGACACATGGATCACGGCGGACGAAACCTACCTGGCCGCGGTGCAGGCCTCCATCAACAAGCTGTCGGTGAACCTGCTGGACGAGCTCGGGCGCAAGCAGGACGAGAAGCCGAAAGCCCGCGCGCTGCTCCGCCGCGAGGCCGCACAGCAGCGCTCACTGGCCAATTTCGTCTTCGGCGACTACTTCACGATGCTGGCGCAGGGTCTGGTGCAGGATGCTCTCGACGCTTTTGAGAATTACTCCTATCTGCTGGCCCCGGGAGACTCGATTGCCTCGATCTGCACGGCCTTGAACGCGCTCGGCAGCGGAACGGAAAATCAGCTCACCCCTGAAGTGGTGGCCTGGCAGAACCGTCAGCACCCGCTGGCCAGCGCCACGCTGACGATCAGCGGCGTACCGTACCGCATCGCGGACAAGAACACGCTGGGCGGCATTGCCACGGCCTTCGGCTTGACTGCAAGCGGCATCGCTATGGCGAACGCGATGGTGGAGATGGTGCTGATCCCGGGCCAGACGATCGTCATCGGCACAGCGGGTCATCCCGTCCCCAACCGCGCTACGCTCGAGAAAACCGCCGCCGCCTTCACGTTGACGGTTGCCGCCTTTGCGGACAGTATCGCCGCGATGGCCGGTGTGCTGAACCCGCTGACCGTGCTGACGCTGAACGGCATCGCTTACGCAACCGGCACGTCCAACACGATCGTGTCTGTCGCCGATCGTTTCGGCATCGACGTGCCCACCTTGACGTCATCCATCGCCTCCGTTCAAGACCTCTTCGACCGCACGGCGGACCCGCGGCTCACGTTGCCGGGCCTCTCGGTCCTGTCGAACCGCAGCCTGTGGGCCAACATTGAAGCTTCGAGCGGCGTCGCGCACCTTTCCGGCATGGCCGGGCGCTACCTGCTCAACGGTCTGCGCCTGCCGACCGCCGGTCTTACCTTCTCCGATCCCACGCACCCCTGCAAGACCACCGCAACCTGCGGCTTCGAGAGCCTCACCGGTCAACAGTTTCCGCTGCCTTCGCTGACTGACTACAACCCCGCCGCTCCTCTCACGATCACGCTCACCAACCCTGCAAGCCTCAGCTGGGTGGCCTTCCCGTCCGCGGCGGCCGGCTTCGGCTTCAACGTCCCGGCGGAGGCGGCCAGGCAGGTCGAAGATCTGGTTCTCTACGCACGCGGCACAGGGCTCTCTGCTCCCATCCAGGCGCCGCAGGCGGTCGACCTCGCACTGTCGCGGCCGCGCCAATTTACCTTCAAAAACAACATCGTTCTGCAGCGCGCGGCGCCCGTGCCGCTGCCGAGCGTGCTTACCGGCGCCACGCTCCGGCCGCGTATTTGGAACTTCTCGGCCGCTTTGCTCAATGAGCTCTCACGTCCGGTCAGCCTGGCTCCGCTTTACGGAATCGAGATCGGTTCGACCAACGCAAACGGCGGCCGCCTCCTTCCGCGCAAGGCGATGGGGTACGGATTCGCGACGCTCATCAACGTCGCCATCAAGAGCGTGACGGTGGCGAGCGCCGACGCGGCCCAAAGTTCGAAGACTACCTACGAGCTGCTAGGCGCGGATGAGGTCGGCGTCAACCTGCTCCAGCGCCTGCTGCGGGCCACCACGCCAAACGACCTGTCCCTCATCGACGGCGTCTACATCGTCTACCCACCCAACCAGTCCGGCAATCGTGCCGAGGGGCTGCAGTACGATAGCGCCGAACGCTACACCACCTTCCTGGTCCAAGCCAATCTTTCCGCCGAGACCAATCCGCCCGCGAGCCTGGCCAAGAGCCGGCTGGCCGCGACCCCGAAGCGCGGTCTGCTGAACACGCCGTACGAGTTTCTCTCGATCCTGTGGCAGGGTTCGATCGTCCGCTCGGGTGGCTTCTACCTCGACTACGTGCTGCCCGACGGCAGCGGCTTTCCGGACGTTCTCTTCAATGGCGACAGGGTCGCCAACATTTCGGTCGTGGTCGTCTACAAGGCACTGGAGGAAAAGACGGGCGCGGACGGCGGCGTGCTGCGCGACTTCATGAACGCGGCCCTCGTGGACGACCCGGTTGACGACGCGAACGATGTCGTCTACCTGGTTTCGCGGTCGCGACCGGCCTCTGTCGAGTTGACCACCGCCACCACACTGGCGGCGGTCTCGGCGACCCATCAACTCGGGGTCGGCGACATCGCGCGGGCCAACCCTGGCAAACTGCTTTCGACCGCGGCCTCCGTCGCCGTGACTTCGATCGCGCATCTTGTGGGCCGGGGGCAAACGCTCGCCGCCATCGTCGCACGCTTCGGCAGCAGTGAAGTGGCCATTCGCGCCCTCAACCCGAATGTCGATTTCAACAACCTGGCCGCCGGCACCGGTCTGCACATTCCGGACCTCACGGCCCTGCCCGCCGCAACCACGCCCGGCCTCACCCTGCCGGAAATCGCGCTCTACTACAGCACGACCGTGGACGCTCTGGCCTGGGCCAACCGCGACTGGCCGGGCCTGTACGATGTCGCCGGCGGAAACCTTATCTTCGACGACCAGCTGCTGAACGAGCAAGGCACCATGCAGCCGGGCAACGTCGGCATCGTCGTCACGCGCACCAACCCGGGCAACGGCGACGACTCCCGCTCGTACCTGGAGCAGCAATACAATCTGCTCGGGTTCGACCAGATTGCCAACACCGACACGCTGGCCATCGCCGGCGCGCTGCCCCTGCCGGCCGGTCCGGCTACCGACGAAGACCAGCAACTCCTCGACGCTGCCGGCCCATTGCGTTCCGCTCCGCGCGCCGCAAGCGACACCGAGCCATGGGTCTACCGCCTGCTCGTTCCGGCCGCCCGTGCAGCACGCAACAACCCCGTGCCGGCAAGCACGGCGACCGAGCTCTACCCGGCGCGCGAGGCCAATCCCTATGCGGGCAGCGGCGGCTTCATCCAGTTGCAGCTCGACTGGCGCGACCTGATGGGCAACCGCACCTGGTCTCCGTTCGAAGACGCGGCCGCGGGCAATTCCTACCCGCTGCCGACCCCACTCTCGCGCATCGGCGCCAACGACGACGTCATCGGTCTCGGGCAGTGGCCGTCCACCCAATATGATCACCTGTTCCGGCGCAACGCCGCCGACACCGGCGCTGAGCTGCACATCGGCTGGAGCTTCGATCCCAGCCGCTACGTCCCGCAGTCCGCCGGCGACCAGGGCTGGCTGCCCAACGCCGAGGCCGACCGCCAGGTGTTCGCCCTGCTCTACTACCAGATGGTCCAGACCGTGCGCGACGGCAGCGACTTGCTGCATGTTTCGACCGTCTGTACGCTCGCCGGCGATACGCCCGTGCGCGTGACGGCCGCCGAACGCACGGCCATCGTCGCCTATGTGCTCGCCGCCTGGCGCTATGTGGATACGGTCTACCGCACCAAAGCCACCCCTCCGGCTACCAACCTGCCGCAGAACGTCGATCTCGCGCGCTCCATCACGCCAGCCGCCGGCCAGACGATTGTCGAGATCCTGGTTTCCGTACGCCTGGAGCGCGAGATCAGCGGCGTCTTGCCGGAGTTCCGCGACAACGCCGCCTCGCGCCTGGCGGAAAGCGTCATTGCGCCGCGCCTGAGCAAGCCCAACCAGACCACCGGCTACACGCTCGATGAGTACACGCGCAGCTTCGAAGCCGCCTTCCAGCAGGCCTCGTCCTCGCTGCGGCTGGCCTCCGGGACGCCGCGTGCGGACCTCGGCGGCCAGGGAGGAGCCGATACCCTTTGGGCGGTACGCCTGGGCAAGACCGCTACCGAGCCATATGCCGTCACCATCAAGAATCCCGCCATCTTTTTTGCGGTTGCGCCGCTTTCTACCGAGTTGCAAAATCGGCCGAACGTCACGCTCTACACCTTTACCCCGGAGCAGGGGCTGAGCGCCACGCCAGACCAGACCCAGACCTATACCGGCATCGATCTAGACCTGTGGGCGGCTAATGCGCTGGCGACGATCGACACTGTGCTGCAGCCGCAATATGCCGTGCCGGCCTTTCTGGTCGATTCCATCGGCGGCACGTCGTACCTGGCGCAGATCCTGCTCGCGAAGCGCCTGTTGGCCGACGCGATCGTTACCGGCATGACCAACATCCTGAGCGAGCCGGCGATCACCACGACGAGCAAACCTGCGAACTTCCAGGCTGCCCGCGACAAGCTGAAGCAGCAGCTGCTCATCAAGCTGGCCAATGCATACGCTATCGATGCCGTCGTCCAGTACGAACTGCAGGTTGCGGCCCCGGCCACAACCGCCCCGGCCATACCGCCACACTACTACGGCAACCCCGTCGACCCGACCCAGGTCGAAAACGCTGCGGACTATACGGCCAGTTCGTTCAAGATTCCGCTCGAACCCACAAACCCGCTGCTGACGTTTACCTTCGCTGCTCGCGACGCGAGCCAGCAGTCCAGCTTCAAGGTGCCGTTCCAGTATCGGCCCACGCACATCGAGCATGCAGTTGAAGCGCTGGCCGCCATGGATGGCTATGAGGCATCCTCCTGCCTCAACTTCATCGACCCGCCCGCGCCGCTCGCTTTGACCACCGGCGAGTCGTCGATCGCGGTGGAAATCCCCATTCCGCTGCGGGCGTACCCCGCCGCGCCGACGTTGCTCAACCAGGATTTCGTTCCTACGCCGATCGGCACCGACCAGACCGCCAACCTCAAGGCCGCCAAGCAATGGGCTTTCCGCTTCTTCTACGCGCAGGTGCACGCCCTGCAGAACCGCATCGACGCTGTGGTGCGCTTCAACGTGCCGCAGACGGCGCAGCTCTCTGCTTTCACAGTCGAAGAGCCCGACCTCTTCGTCCTGCTGGCGCGGCTTAACTTCGTTCTCCCGGACCTGCAAGCCGTTTTTGCCAGGGACCTGCTCGGCATCCACGTAGCTACGGCGACGACTGCTGGTGACTTCGTGCGGTCGCGCAACGCCTTGAGCGCACTTGGCTTCCTGCTCGGCAACCTTGCCGCGCAATGGAAGCTGTGGACCGCGCGCCAGGCCGGTGCCGAGGACGCGCTGCTTACGGCCACCAAGGAGGACGTGCCGTTCTCGGTCCTTGAAGATGCAGTGACGGTGAGCAGCGGCTCCGTTGATGAAATCATGCGGCTGCGCGTCGTCATCGCCTACACCGTTCCGCTCCCCAAAGGGATCGCGGCTCCGGGCATACTCTTCGACGGCTTCACCGCCGAACCGACCGATCCGGACGCCAGCGCGTCGCGCGAGTTGCTGCAGCAAAGCATTCGCGGCCGGCAGCGCGGCAACGCGCACGAGGATGTCCGTGCCGGACTGCTCGCCACCGCACACCGCATGGGAGATGCCGCGCCCACCATCGAGCGCAAGGCTTGGCTTTATAAGCGCATCAATCCCCAGCCCGGCCAGGATCTCTACCTCGGCTGGGACGAAGCGCAACTCATCCCGCAGCGTACCGCGGAGATTGCTCAGCTTGACGTCACCCAGTACCAGAACGCCTGGTCGGGCATCCAGATCACACGCAACGCAGACCTCGTGGGTACGGCGAACCCGACTCGCAGACCCTTCATCTACACTACGCCCGAGGTGCAGTTCCGCAATAAGCTCACACCGTTGCTCGATACTGCCGCAACCATCGATGTGGCGCAGGTCCCCAGCGGGACGACCGAGAAGCGCACCCTGAATGGTCACTTGACCGCTCTCTTTTCGACCTTCTTTGCGGACAGCCCGGCCAAGACCCAGATCGTGAAGCTTGAAGTGCGCTACGCCTACCGGCTCGCCGAAACGGCCGCCCTGCCAGCAATTGAGATGCCCGTGCTGCTCTATCCTGCGTCGGATTTCCAGATCCCAGCGAGTTGGCAGACCAGCCTCACTGCGAACACCGGCCCGGTGACGCGGGCCGACATTTACATCGCGAACGTAGCCGGCGAGGTCGCGAACTGGTTCGCGACAGATTCACCTTCGCGCTTGGGGGGTTGCCTCTACTTCGACCTCTCCGCATTCTCCTCACTTAGCAACAACACGCAGCCCATCGTCCGGGTGCGTAATCTCAGCCTCGCAATCATAGACGTCACTGGCTTGGAGTGAAGCTGGACTAAGCGGTGAAGGAATAAGGCGGATGTGGCTGCGGCGATCACGCCGGTTCCCACATTGTCGAGGACATTCCACGTTCGCCAGCCGGCTGGCGTTCGAGTCCGTCGTGACGACTCGTCGCGGAAGCGTTGCAGATTCCGGTGGGTCAACCTGGACGCGGGAAGCAAGACCGAGCCACGTCTTCGAGACGGGCCAGATTGCGATAGGCGAAGTCGGCTCCCGGATGCAACTCCGCTTTCTTTTGCGTAGAGACGCATTGCCTCCCTCTGATCGCCGTGGTGCATGTCCACGGCTAAATCTTCCCCAAAGGTCGCGCGCGTTGTCGTCCAGCGCCTGCGCTTGTTTAAGATTCGCTTCGGCAGATCGTATCTTCGCTCTTGGATCGCGCCGTTGGCCAGATCTACCAGACGCCGCGCCCGTAACTGGGGAGAATCGAAGGCTCGGCAAAAGCGCTCGGCGGTGGTGTCTTGGACAGTTGAAGGTAGGGCACGGTACCCGCGCCCCAGGCCTCGTACCAACTTGCATAATCCGTCTGAATCGTTGTTTGCGGAGAGACGGCTATCTGTGTTGCAGGCGAAGGTACCGGGTAAATCTCCCGCATTGGCCCCGCTGATGGAGAGGCCGATATACTGCTGCGTTGTGTTATAGACCGGACCATAAAGAGTGAAGTTCAGGGTCGCCGTGCTGCGCCTACCCCTGCGATCGACACGCTGCCGAGGTCGGCGATCTTCGGGGTCACCGGTTCGTTCGGTCCCACCGTGACCACAACCTGGGTGGTTACGTTCACACCGGCGGTTCCGTTCTGCACCGTCACGGTCAGATGATCCGTGCCGGATAGTTCCGAGGTATAGGTCACCGTCAACTGGCAGGAGGACTGCGCCGCCAGAGAGCTACCGTACCCGCTTTGCAGCGTAGCATTTCCATATTGGCCAGCGCTGATGCTGGCCGATGCTTTTCAAGGCAAGGTTTTCGCGTACTTGGGGACGGTTCAAGAGAGAAAATTCACGTACGCTGAGGAACTTCAAAGCCGCTTAGAGGGCCTGTGCGGTCAACAGGCAGGCTTGAGGATGGCGCAGGAGAGGTTTGAGCGCGCGATATGGAAGCGGGCGACGATCTCGACCACTGGATTTCCAAGGATTTAACAGGGCGCGGATCGTCTCGATCTCTTTGGGTGAGAGCTTCGGCAGCCATCCTCCGGTGCGGCCTCGAGCGCGAGCTGCGGTAGGCCGTCAAGGTTTCGTTCGCGGATGAGCTCGCGCTTGAACTCGGCGGGTGCGGCGAGGTGTTGCTTGACAGGTTTGCGAGTACGTACGGCCGAGCTGCCTAACATACGCCGCAACTTGCATTGGCGTCACTCCGGCTAGATCCCCTAACCCTTCTTCACACACCAGCGCATACGTGGATGGCTTTGAAGCAGGCGTGGCGGATGTTGGGGTTTGCGAATGCTGACGCTGAAGAACTTCCAGAAACGCCGGCCACCCTCTGGCGTAGATTGAAAAGCGCCAGAAACGAAGTCGATGACTGCTGGACGGAAATGGCCGCAAAAGCGACATCGTACGACATCAGCTTTATCGCTCGATGTCTCCGATAACGATTCAGCTTTTCTCCGGTTCAAAACGAGCAATCTTTCAAAGAATCGCCTAAAACAGTAAACTATAGTAACGTTATCCTAAGTTTTTGAGGCTTTGCAATTTCGCAATTTAGCAGCTTAACAACAGGGTCCGATATATATGTGGGTCGAGAATCTGCAGAGTATGAAGCATGACGATGGCGTGGCAAAAGAGGTCGCTACTTCAAGAGCACAACAGAGCTTACTCTTGCGGGCCGCGGTTGTCATTCCCACTTATAACGCAAGCCGTCACTGGTACGCCATGCAGACTGCCTTGCAACAGCAGGGCGTCACATCTGATCAGGTGCTCATTATCGACTCTTCCTCAACCGATAGTACCCGGCAATTGGTGGAACGAGCCGGATACCAGTTGAAGACGATCCCGCACGAGAGCTTCCGGCATGGAGCTACACGACAGTTTGCCGCGGAATGTCTCCCGAGAGCCGAGATTCTTATTTACCTTACCCAGGACGCAGTGCCTTCCGGCACCACCGCGTTCAGAGATTTGCTTGCCCCGTTTGCGCAGCCAGAGGTGGGAGCCAGCTACGGACGCCAGCTTCCACGGCCAGGAGCAGACCCGATCGAGAGGCATGCACGGTTGTTCAACTACCCTGCCGCATCTGAGGTGCGTAGCTTCGAAAGCCGCAAGCAACTCGGGTTCAGGGCTGCTTTTTTCTCCAACAGCTTTGCTGCTTACCGCAGGTCAGCGCTCACGGAGGTTGGGGGGTTTCCGCGAAACACCATCGTGTCGGAGGAGGTGACGGTGGCCGCGCGGATGTTGATGACCGGCTGGAAAGTGGCGTATCAGGCCGAGGCGACGGCAATTCATTCGCATTCTCTTACGATTCCTCAAGAGTTCTCGCGTTACTTCGATATTGGAGTCCATCACCAAAGGGAACACTGGCTGCTGATGGCATTTGGGGAAGCGGGCGGAGAAGGACGAAAGTTTGTGGTGTCAGAGGCGCGCTACCTTATGGAACACCAGTGGACCCTTCTGCCGAAGGCAGCTCTGCGCAACGTGAGCAAATGGATCAGCTATCAGCTTGGCCGTCATGAACATCTTTTGTCCCAGGGCATGAAAGAGAGGCTTTCCGCCCAAGCCCATTATTGGGTGGATGAGCGCGAGGCAAATCTTACGGCTCAGTCTCACCTCAGCGCGCCCTCTTCATAAAATAGCGCGTCCCGCTCTGAAGATGGCTGTAGAAACCCGTGCCCTAAACGCCACAGCACGGAAGCCGACGGCAGTCCTGTCGACGCTGTGGCGATGTGCCCCCGCGCAAATCAGCATCATTTATCGTTGCGGTCTGCGTCTCGAACCGTGCTGCCGTGGTCAGCGTCACGTTCTTTCAATCCTAGTTTCCGACTTGAAATGACAAGCCCGTCACCTTCACTGCGGGCTGTTGGCAGCCTGGCTGAAGCGGCTTGGTCCTGATCCGTCCAGGCCTTCATTGGTCGCCTGGAGGAACAACGAGCTGGATGCCTCTGATAATCTCAAAGTGAACTTATATGACCTATGCAGATGCGCCATGTTCCTATTTCCCCCACAATCTGGAATCTGTTCAGTCTGTTTATCGTGCTGCTCGCTTTGTTGCCCGCTGGTAGCATCTACGGCGTTAATGTCAAGATTCTGATTTTTGTTCCACTGGCGGTGATTGCCGCGCACCGGTTAGCTAGTGAAGAGAGAGCCCTTGCTCAATACGCGTTTGCGGCGGCCTGTGGTTGTCTTGTCATTGCCGCTACTTTGCGTTCCTTCCTCGATTCCTTCTATTCGGAGCTTGCGCTTTCTCAGGCCAAGGACGTTCTGACTACGCTGGCCGGCTGTCTTTTCATCCGCCTTTTTACTCCGACGCTCCTTGATCGTGAAAAGTTTATTCGGCTCTGTATCTACACGGTTGCTTTCGGCAGCTTTCTCAAGGTGTTGCTGCTGACCTACTCGCTGATTACAGGAGCCTCAGTAGTCGACCTCGTCGACGTGATCTCTAAAATTTTTGGTGTGAAGCTGATGGCGCTGGATCTGGAGGGAGCTGGCGGGCGACTGCAGTTTCCATCCGATAATCTGCTGCCAATCACACTGTTCGCTATCATTGGCTTGCGCAAGCGTCTGCATCTCCGTGGCGGCGTTGCCGTTTTATGCGTGGCATTACTCTGTTTCTCTTCTTTATATACGTTCTCAAGATTTATCTGGATAAGTACGGTGCTGGCCGCGCTGCTCGGATCTTTCATTGCTCGTCGCGACAAAATTGTGCTTCTGTATCTTTCTATCAGCGCGGCCGCGACGGCCTACTTTTTCCCCGTCCTTTCTGCTCTGGTCACGCTCCGTTTCTCTACGGCTTTGGCTGGATCATCAGATATAGAACGAACCTGGCAGATTGTGGGTCTGAAACAGTTTTTCTGGGATGCGCCGCTCTTCGGGCATGGCATGGGCAGCTACATCTTGAATCTCAAGCGTTCGGTCGATACTCCGTATGTGTATGAAGTACAGATCGGCGCTTTATTGGTGCAGTTTGGCATTGTTGGGATGTGCTTGCTGGCAGGTCTGCTCATCAACTTTTACCGTAAGGCATTTGATCTGCGTCGGGGAAAGCGCGCTTATCAGGCTGCGGTCCTTCTTCTATTGCTGGATTTTATCGCAGCCGCTTTCTTTAACCCTGATCTGCTTGCCTCCTTATCCGCTGTGAGCTATGGTTTGATCTTTGTGCTGGGCCTGATTGATCCTAGAGAGGACGGGTCTACAAGGGATCAAAACGCAGCCACTGCTGTAATTCGGTGCGACCTTCAGAGCAAAGGATCCATCGATCAAGCTCTGAGAAGCTTTCAAGCTCCTTGAGAACCCACGGGTTGCGGGCACCCGGGTACCAGCTCGAAACCTGGTGAGTCGACGAAGCAGCTTTAATCATTTGCTCGATCATTGCTTGGGGATGGAGATAGATGTGAGCATGGGTCTCGACGATGATCATTGAGTCCTTCAAGAAAGCAAAGACTTCTTCCGTAAGTAACTCGAATTCCGCACCTTCTATGTCGATAAGGAACATCGTCTCGGGCGACTTGATCCCGTGTGCACGAAGCGTGTCCACCAAATGGTCGGACGCGGTGCCGAGGACTGTGATCTTGTCGGATACGTGGTTCTCGGCCGCGAGCCGCGCGATAGCGGCGCGGCACTCAGGAATGGACTCGAAGGCAACGCATCGATCCACGGTGCGATTGAAAAGAAGTCCGACAGCGTAATAACCGTCCGCCGCCCCAACATCGACGAAGACCCTGTAACGATCAGGAGCGTTGGTGAGATGGTGGCTGACCTCCTGTTCGTAGAGGCCGAGCACGATGGCGCCTTGCTCGGATCTTCCCCAGCCTGGGTGATCCAGCCACCGCATGCCAACGAACGGTCCCTGATGGATCATGCCGCCACACAGGGCGAAGACCTTTCGTGAAAGGCGGCGGCGGTAGAGTCCGACCACGCGGCGAAAGCTTACTTTCGCTCTCAGCTTATTTATAATTCTGGAAAGCAGGGAGGGGCCTCCGACATAGGCAAACGCTGCTTGACTTAAGGAAAACGCCTCTCTAAAGGAGAGGCTCGCCTGACCATTGAGATCACTTAATAGATGGATGTATTACCCTGTCCCGTAGGGGATTGTGATCTTCCCTGGGCCAAGATCAAGTGGCGGCAGATAACTTCCAGCTAAAACCCGATTCACTTCCCACTGCTGCGGTACGAGCATGAAAACCAAGAACGAAAGCAGCGTGGAGAGGATGACACCTTCCGGCCCGATGCGCTGCACCAGCCAAATGGAGAGCAGAAGGTTAGAAACTGCCGCAAGGACGGCCACGGAGGTTTCTAAGTGCAGCCGGCCGGTCGCCGTGAGCAAAAGGGCCTGGGTCGAAGTGACCGTCATCACGAAGGCAAAGGCGGCCATGAGCCAGAGCAGTCTCTGACTTGGGACCGCGGCGTCTCCGGCCCAGAACCTGATCAGTGGCCGGCCAAAAGAGGCCAAAAGAACGCAGGCAAGACCAACCGAGATCAGGGTCTTTCGCTGAATGGACCGATAGGTCTTTACGATCCAGTCCATATGACGTTTATGGTAAGCTTCGCTGAAGGCAGGCCAGAGCGAGGGGGTAAGTAACGCCTGCAGTGAGGCGGCGTATTGGGTGAGTCGCCACGCCGTGCTGTAGGGAGTGACTGCGGCGGCGCCAAGATAGTGCGCGATCACGAGGTTGTCCGAGTTCAACACCACCAATACGGTAAGTTGCAGAATAAAAAAGAGCAGCCCTTGCCCGAATAGAAGACGCATCACCTTGCGCTGGATGCTCGAAGGAGAGGGCCTGAGCCAGGGCCGATTCCAAAGACAGAGCCAAACATTCAGGCTAAGCGGTCCGAGCAAGGTGGCAAAGCAGTAAGCCAGCATAAGCTGCACGATGGAACCCTTGAGCAGAATGGTCAGAAGGATGGCGGAGAGGCTGAGCACGCTGGAGCCCATGCTAAAGTACTTGGCGATGTGCGCCTGCTGATACCCACCAAGCACGCGACCGCCGAGGGCGAGTGGAAGCGAGAGTAGAAAAAAGAGAGCGGCGATCCCGACGCACTGAGTGGCATGAGCAACGTGGATTGGGTCCTGAAGGTGGAAAAGGAAGCCCCAATCGACGGCGCGCCACACAAGATAGCCTAAAGGTGCGAGCAGAAGGACCACGGCGAGCGTGATCCAGAAGGCAGTAGCGAAGTACTGTTGTGCTTTTTGGCGATCGTCTTCCGCGTAGGCTTCGGCGATCAGGTTGGTAAGGGTGTTCGCGATGCCAAGGTCGAGCACTGAAAGCATCAGCACGGAGGTGCTGATAGTAACCCACACCCCGTACTCGAGCTTGCCGAGATAATGCAAGGTGAGGGGCAGCGTAATGATATTGACAAGGACGGCCAGGACTGCACCGGAGAGTGCAGTAACGCCGCTGTGTAGGACGCGAGCCATGCGTGGATCGCCGGCGAGCCTCTGCCTGAAGGATGGGAAGGAGAGCATCATGAAGGGTGATCCCAGCGGCAACTCTCAGTGGAACAGCTTGGCGGCGGCGGCGTTGAACCGCTAGCCTGCACTGAGGATAACAGAGGCAGACCTTGAAACGCAGGGGCCGGTATTGCAGGAGTGCCCAGAGTAGTAGATTGGTGTAATGGCTGCACAAGACAATACCGCTATACCGCAAGAAGGAGTACCGACGCAGCAGGACGTTGCGGCCTTGAATCCGTCTTCAGAGCCACGCAAGCTGCCCCACCCAACGCTCGATGTGCTGCTATTGCTGATGAGAGCGAAGAAGGTGATTCTTGCCTGGACAGGAGGAGCGCTGATGCTGGGAGTATGCGCTGCGCTTTTACTTCGGCCTACATTTACGGGTGTGGCAACGATTATGCCACCCCAGGCACCGCAGTCGTCGCTGAGTAGCCTGATGGGTCAGTTAGGTTCGCTTTCGGCGCTAGGTGGCGGCGCGGGTGGATTGCTCAAGAACCCTGCGGACCTGTATGTCGGCGTCTTGCAGAGCCGATCCGTGACCGACAGATTAATCGAGCAGTTTCACCTTCAGGCGCAGTGGCATGAGAAAACGATGGAGGATACGCGGAAGAAGTTGGCCAAGTATGTCCAGTTTGAAGTCAACAAGAACGGCCTGATCGTCATCATGGTGAAGGATCACAACGCTCAGCAAGCCGGAGACATGGCAAACTTCTTCGTCGACGCACTAAACGGTATGGATGCAAGGCTTGCCATCGGCGAGGCGGCACAACGGCGTCTTTTCTTTGAACGCCAACTGGCCGAGGAAAAAGATGCGCTTGCAAAGGCGGAAGAAGACCTGAAACGGGTGCAACAGAAGACAGGATTACTCACCCTGAACGGACAGACAGACCTGGCCGTTCGCAGCGTGGCCCAGATGCGGGCTGAGATTTCCACTAAAGAGGTCGAGTTGCGTGGGCTTCGCACCTATGATTCGGATGAGAATCCAGACGTAATGCGCGCGCAGAACGAACTAGGTACCTTACAGGGACAATTACGAACCTTGGAGGACAATGAAGCGAAGTTAGCCCCGGGAGATACGCAGATTGCGGCGAACCAGGTTCCTGCCGGCAGCCTGGAATACGCGCGCAGTCTGCGAGAGGTACGTTATCACGATACCTTAATAGATCTCCTCTCACGCCAGTATGAGGCGGCACGGATCGACGAAGCGAAATCGGCGCCTATCATCCAAGTGGTTGATCGCGCCGTGACTCCGGACAAGAGGTCTGGGCCGCCCCGCGTGCTGATCATTCTGGGATGTGGATTACTCGGCTTTCTGGCGGCATGCAGCTGGGTATTTTCGCTGGCTGCAATCAATCGTGCTCGGCGGACTCCGGAGATTGCACGGAAGATGGACGAACTCTACGGTCAGCTTCGGTGGTGACCCGGATTTGTCATGTCAGGACTCACAAACGCTGGAACCGGCGCTCCCACTGCTGGATCCGCTGCTTTCGCCGGGAGAGGAGCCGGAAGCGAAGCTCTTGAAAAGTCAGGCGGCTGAACTCCTTTCGCTCCCCTCGCAGCATGCCTTTGATCAGGCGTCCGAATAATTTGAGCAACCGTTCCACCCGGGCAAAAAGATTCATGTATCTATCCCAAAAGGCGCGCTCATCGGCCAGGACTTGGCGGTAGCGGTCGGGCGACATGCGCTGCTCCCGATCCATCATGGCGAGTTCATGTGAGATGGTTAGCCCGCCAACGATGTACATGCGTTGGCCTGCGAGGCCAAGCCGGTGGAAGAGACTGGTATCGCTGTTGTTCAGCGGAAATCGTTCGTCATAGCCGCCGATCGCTTGAAGCGCGGCGATGCGCAGCAGCACTGCAGAGTTCAGGGTAGAGGTAAACGGCTTCGCCAGACCGGCGAAAGTACGCGGCAGAATGATGGGCCAGAAGCCGCCGGCCAAGTGGTACGGAGCCAGCGACCGGCCACGGTCTACGATGTGTCCCGCAAGGACAGCTACGCGCTTATCATGATCTATGAGCCGCACGTGGTGTACGAGAAGGCTGAGAAAGTCCGGAGGCAAGGTGGTGTCTTGATCGAGCGTGAGCAGCCAGGGGAAATTCGCAGCCGAGGCATCCTCTATAGCACCGTTATAAGCCTCGGCAAGCCCTGGATTATGAGGTGCGGCCCGATAGAGCACGCCCTCCGGCAATGGTCCCGGCGACTGACCGCCGGGAGTGTTATCCACGATCAAAATCCTGAGACGCAATGCGCCTGATGGGACTGCGACGGAGGCCTCGAGCAGAGTGGCAAGACTAGGTGATTGCGCCGGAAGCATCTTATAAAGCACCACCACGGCGAAGATGGATGTCACAGCTTGGGTGACCTCAGGAGGGAAGAGTGGTGGCGTCATTGGTCGACCTTTATCCTACAGGGCATGATGGTCGCGCTCGTCAGGACGGAATGAAGAAGGCTATGAAGATTCTCATCGATGCGACCGGGATTAGCCGGCAAAAAGCCGGAGTCGGCGTTTACGCCATGAACCTGCTAGATCAGTTAACTGCCGTGGCCAGCGATCTGCAGTTCTACGTTTTGGCGCAGGATGACGATCCGGAGATGGACTATGGCGACCGGGCGAACGTCACCATGGTTCGAGTCCCGGCCCGCTGGTTCAGGAGATTGCCGCTACGCTTTCTGCTGGAACAGGTATACCTCCCGCTGCTGCTGCGCCGTCGCGGTATTGACGTGGTGCACTCACTACACTACGCGTTTCCTCTGGTAACGTTCGGAACGCGGCGTGCGGTCACATTTCATGACATGACTTTCTTCAACATGCCGGAGGTACATGAGCGTACCAAGGTGCTGTACTTTCGCTCGTTTATGCGAGCGATGGCCAGACTCGCAGATCACAGTATTTTTATCTCACGGTCGGCACTAGAGGATTACACCGCACGCCTGGGCCCAATCAGAGGAGCCTCGTCTGTCATTCCTCACGGCAAGGGAGAGCAATTCAGACAGGATGTTGTCTTCGACCGAGGACGGCTAAGCGAACACTATGGTCTGGCCGAGCAGTTCGTGCTCTACCTCGGCACGATCGAGCCACGCAAGAACCTTTCAAGATTGGTGGAAGCGTTTGCAGCCATCGCTGATCGTCACCCGAAATTGCAACTCGTGATCGCCGGCAAGAGGGGATGGATGATTGAAGATCTTTATCGAACCATCGAGCGCCTGGGTCTTGAAAAGCGGGTGCTCTTTCCCGGATTTGTTTCTGAAGAAGACAAGCCGGCCCTGCTGAGAGCCTGCGCCCTCTTCGTCTATCCTTCACTCTATGAGGGATTTGGCTTGCCTGCGCTGGAAGCGATTGCCTGCGGTGCCCCCACCATTACCAGCAGAATCGCCGCACTCCCGGAGGTCGTAGGGGATGCGGCTCTGCTAATCGATCCTAATAGCACCGAGTCTCTTGCACAGGCGATGGATTCCGTGCTAACGACGCCTGGGTTGCGGGAGGAATTAGAGCGCAAGGGAGCTATGCAAGCGGCACGTTTTACGTGGGAAAGAACCGCTGCCGCGACCGCAATGGTCTATCGCTCGCTCGGGCAACGCAAACCCGTTTGGGCCCTCCTGAACAAAAGCTAGGGACGCAGAACCTGTGTTTTCTTGGGGGTCCAGGTGATCTGCACGCGGGCGCTACCATTGCGCTGGGCTCCGGGCAGGAAGGATGGGATCAGGAATCGCTCGTACTGGGCGAAAAGTTGGGCGGACCACTCTCTGGTCCAGGCGTAGTTTGCGGTGGCGAAGGCATCCGAGATGGTACTTCCGCCGGGAAGGTAGAGGAGACCGCCCTTGGTCTGGCGGTAGCCCGCTTCCACGCGAGTGCGAGCGGAGAACCAGTAGCCCAGCCGGCCTTCGTAGGCGCGGGCGTCGCGGCCGGTCGCATTGCCAAGGAGAAAGCCCTTGTTGGTGTTGCCATCGCGGTACTGGTTGTTGATAAAGAAGCGCGTACCGCCTTCATCCTGGCTCATCTCTTCCGTGCTGGTGACTTCGAAACGGAAGTCCGCGTGCGGAGCGTAAGGTACGCGAGCGAGGTAGAGACCTGGGTTCCAAGCGACGCGTCGAGGAGCGTCGAGTGGATTTAGTTCGTCGTCGGCGTAGGAGTCTGCATAAAGAGTAAGAAAATGGCTGAGGCCGGGGACATGGACGCGGAAGTCAAAGGCGCTCTTGCGGTCTCCCGGGTCGTCTCGGTCTCCATAGGCGAAGTTACTTCCGGTGGAATTGCTGCTGAAGAAGTTGTTCTTGAGAGAACGCAGCGTGATGGGGTGGCCGACCCCCCAGAGGATAGACCATCGAGTGGCACTCATCTCGAGGTAACGGCCGAATGTGAGGTCGAGTTTCTGGCCATTGAAGTAGGGTCTTGCGGGATGCTGATGGCCGGAGAGCTTGCCGAAGACAACATCGAAGCGGTAGCTGCCAAGCTCCGGGATGAAGGGAAAAGGGTGGGAGCGCGTCGCGACGAAACGCAGGTTGTAGGTGGGCTCCGCGTTGCTCGAAAAGGAAAGTGGACCCATCGTTGTCGGACCCCAGTAGATTTCCTGTTTGCCGAAGGATATGGCGTTCCCCGCGAAGGCTGCACCGGCGTAGAGCTCAATCGGACGCTGGCGCACGTAGGCGGGCGTGGCTGCGGTTGGCTGAATGCTTGCGGCGAGCGGGATCGTGGGAGCCGCCGGGACCTCAAACGGTGCATTATCCAGCTGGTTGTAAAGTGTGGCCGCAGCTGGTGTCACGGCAGGCAGGCCGGGATCAGTCTGGAGCTCCTGGCGGTCGTAGAGGAAGAAGCGGCCATATTGAAGGCGTCCGGAGTAGCCGTAGATGGAGCTGGTGCCGCGACCGAGCGGTCGGCCGAAGTCGTTGCTCCAAGTCTGGCCGAAATGGAAGCCATCGGTAAGGGCGGGGCCTGCAATGCTGCCTACTCGGACGTAGACGGAATCGAGGACGGCGGTGGCGGCACCATCGGGCTCGCGCAGCTCGTATTCGAGATCAGGCAGCAGGCGCTCGGCTTCAGTCTGGGCGGAGTTATCCTGGTCAGCATCCAGGCTACCGAAGCCGTGCAGGATATCCTCGGCCTCGCGAACCTGGCGACGGCACTCCTGGCGGGTCCAGGGACGAATGGAGACGCTCTGCGAAGGGATGAGGCCCATGGAGCCGAGTCGCTCGAGCGCGGGATAGACCCATGAATCCATTGGTAAGTTGACAGAGCCAGAGCGGTCGTCATCAACTGAGGGCCGGTCCGCACGCCGTGCTTGCGCAAGGCTCGGAACAGTCCACAGAGCGCAGAATGCGACAGCAAGGATGCGGTGACGAAACATATCAGCGAACCACGTTGATGGCGGCGGCAGCCAGGCCAAAGGAAGAGAGAATCTGCGAGTAGTCTAGAACGTTGCGCAAGGCTGAGGGCTTGATGAGCTTTTCAGGGATGACGATGGCATCGCCAGGATAAATGGCGGAAGAATCGAAGTGATTGGAAAGGACACTTTGCGTGCGCTCGCGGCTGAAAATGGATCCATCGGCGCGGATGATAAAAGCGTGCTGCCGGTCGGCGATGCGGTTGGGCTTGCCGGCTAGATCGACGTAATCGCTGACATGGCGCTTAGCGTCGAAGAGGAAGACATTCTGCCCGTAGACTGCGCCTACTACACTGACGGTGTTGGGGCGGGAAGGGATGCGGAACACATCACCATTCTCCAGCGGAATGCTCGGAATGGAGCTGGCGCCGGTGCTGGTGGGCCGGAACTCCAGCACAACGCGGCCGGTGGCGCGAAGCTGGCGCAGCTGCGAGACGAGGCTGCGCTGCTCAGCAAAGGCGTTCGGGTCGAGGATGCCGGTGCTGGAGGAAGCGGCGCGTTCTGCGGCAGAACGCTCCATATCCGCAGAGAGGCTGGAGATGTATTCGTTGAGGCGCTGCTGCTGAAACACACGGGCGGATTCGCGCAGAAAGCTGCTTCCATAAAGGTACGCCTTTGAGGTAAGGCCCCCGGCGCGAAGAACTAGTGCTGCCAGATCCTCCCCAGGACGGACGCTGTACACGCCGGCGCTGGCAAACTCACCTTCCAGGCGGACGAACTTGGTTTGCTCATCAATGGAAACTGGAATGTCCGCCTGGGAAAGGATAGTAACGATATCGCCCGGCTGGAGTTCCAAATTCTGTGTGGCGTCCCGGTTCTCAACAAGACTGCCAAGATTAAAGGGGAGCAGAACGCTCTTGAGGGTCGCCGGGTCCAGCCGTTCGATCACAGCGTAGGACCAGTCGATCTCCGGTGCAGGGATCTGGATTTTGTTTTGCACCCGGTCGTTACGGAGATCAGGCCGCGAAGTATTCGATTCTGCCTCGGTCACGCCGGGTTCGGCAACGGTATTTCCCTGACGGGTGGTTGTAAAAGGAATGTTGTTCCCGTCGGTTGCCTGGGCACCCTGACCGAAGAGAGTCGCTGCCGTGGGCTCGGGGGTTGTGGTCTGATGAGATGACTGCAGGGCTAGCGCCTCCGCATTATTCTGGAGGGTCTGGTCATTGTAGTCGTCGTTATCGCCGTAACTTGACTGGCCAGGGTATGGTGGGTTTATGCCGTAGCTCGAAGGATTCGAATTGTTCTGGGAGTAGGTGCGTGTGCCAGTGACGGGCGATTGCGGAAAGCGGGTTCGCTGCTGGGGCTCGAAGAGCGGGGTGGGGATGCCGAGCCGATTGCGCTCGCGCCAGTAGTTGCTGGTCAGCAGCGACATACGGTCGGGTATGATCTCGCTCAAGCGCATGCCTTCGTGCCAGGCAAAACGGCCAGGATTGGCGAGGTTTCCGCGGATAGTGATGGACTTTTCATATCCCTGGGTGATGTGATTGACGAAGAGGACGTCGCCGTCCCGCAACGTCATGGTGCGGTCCGTGGCATCTATGGCGACGGTGAAGACTCTGCGGTCGAGGTCGGGGTCGATGCGCTCGAGTGAGAGAGTGTTTCTGCTGGCAGTAGAAGTGAAACCGCCAGCGAGCCGCAAGAGGTCCGAGGCTGTGGTTTCGTCGAGTATCTCGTAGATGGCCGGGTGGCGAATACTGCCGGCCACCGCAACCTGGGAACCGGCCGCAGGGATAAAGATGGTGTCGCCCTGTTGCAAACGAAGATCTTTGCTCTTGTCGCCGCGGAGAACCAGATCGTAAAGATCGAAGTCGGAGGAGGGCTTGCCTTCGTGGCGAATCTGGATGTGCCTCAACGAACCCTGTACGTTTGGACCGCCGGAGACAAAGAGCGCGTTCAGCACGGTGCTGAGCGCGCTAATGGTGTAGGCGCCCGGCCGGCGAGCCTCGCCTACGACATAGACCTGAATGGACCGGAGCTGGCCCAGGCTGACCGAAATGCGGTAATTTCGGAAGGTGTGATTCACTTCCGCACTGATCTGCTTTTGTAACTCATCGGAGCGAAGGCCAGCGACATGCACGGCACCCACTTTTGGAATGTAGATTGAGCCGGCTGTATCAACTGTGAGCTCACTATTGAAAGATTCCGGCCCCCACAAGCGGACCAGGACTTCATCGCCGGGTCCAACAATGTAGTCCGGAGTTACGGGAATCTGGTTACCAGGCGCAAAGGTGGAGGGGGCCTGCTGGAAAAGGTCGCGGCCGAAGATAGGAAGCATCTCTCCGGTGGAAGAACGGATGAGCCGCTGAAAATCGGTGATAGGGTCGGGCGGAAAGAAGGTTTCGGACTGATTGGCTGAGATGGTGCGGCGGCGAGTGTCGCTGCCGGCCTGATCGATGTAAACCTGTTGCGAATCGTTGCTTCTTCGGCTATCGCTGGCGCTATCGGCAGCGGAGTCTCCACTGACCTTGGGAGGGAAAACGTTGCTTTGGCCAGTGCTGTCGGGGGTGGTGCGACAGGCGGGAGTCGAACTGTACAAGGGATCGTTGCAATTACCCTGACTGCTGTCATAGCTTTGCGCAACGACCAAAGCCGGACTGAGGATCAGCAAAAATCCAAGCAGACCAAGAATAAGTTTCGGGTCCCGGGACGCATGACCGGCAGAAAATTGGATTTTCAGAAAAAACGTCTTCCATCTCAAAGCAACGTTCTTCCTTCCCACCTTGTTCTGTTCGAGGTCCACATCAGCATATCAGAGCTTGCCAGCATACGAGAACACCATCTTTGGGCCCTTGTTTCCTGATGAGTCTTCTGGTGCGCTTTAGATTCTAGGTTGAGAATTCTTGAGCGCGATCACCGCTGACCAAGGTTCCTGCGTCGGCTTTACATCAAGCGCAAACTCCACCAGAAAGTCTGGGTTCGCGCGCACGAGATAGTGGCCGGTGTCCGCCGGCAGCACCAGCACATCGCCAGTTTTCCACCGTTACGTCGTGGCCACCTTCGCCTCCCAGGGTAAGCCGTGCGCCTCCGGCCGCAATGCCAAGGACTTCATGAGCGGTGGAGTGATAATAATGGAAGGTGTAGACACCGTTCCTCCACTGTGCCGGCCAAAGATTCCGCTGGAGGATCTCTTCCATATGATCGGCAAGTTCGTTTCCACTCATGGCTTGCCGGTACAAGAGCCCGGCAAGCGGTCGTTGTTCGGCATCCAGCCGTTCTTTGAGAGCTGCAGCTTCTCGATCTCGGCCTTGCGCTCGCCGAGCGCCGTGGATCCAAGTCCAAGCCCAGCCACCGCCATCCCAAACTCTCCTCGGTTCATCCGAGTGCCTCTAGGTCTCAGATGCTTCCGCCGATCAAGGGTTAGGGGATCACCTCCAGATGGCAAACTTCCGCTATTGCAACTTATCGGTACCGGTCTGGTGTCGGTGAGCGCATTGGCGATCTAGCGTCGATCCAAATTATGAAAACCGAGGTTTCAGAGATTACACGCTCAATGCATCCCAAGCTTGCAGCCGTAATGACGCGAAATACCGCTAGTGGGGGGTGACGGCGGTTTGCTGGGTGGCGAGCCATTGGTGGACGTGGCGTTCGAGCTCGTGGAGCGGGACGATGCCCTCGTTGAGGATGGTGAGATTAAAAGTTTTGAGGTCGAAGGCGGAGCCGAGTTTCTGACGGGCCTCATCGCGAAGGGCAAAGATGGTGAGGCCGCCGGAGTCGTAGCTGGTGAGCTGGCCGGGCATCACGGCGATACGGTCGACGAGGTCGTCGGCAGATTTTGGGGTGTACTCGCCGGTGGTCATGAGGTAATCGATGGCCTGCTGCCTGGTCCAGTGCATGGCGTGGAGGCCGGGGTCGACAACCATGCCGTGGGCGGGCCAGATGCGGCGGAGGATAGGGGTGTAGGGATTCTGGTAGATGCCGTCTTCCTCCCCCATGCGCTCGGCGTAGCGGGCCCAGCCTTCGGAGTAGGCGGAGTTGCCGACCAAGCGGGCGAGGGGATTGTCGGGCAAGAGCTGACGGGCAAGGGCGATCTGCAGATGGTGGCCGGGGATGGTTTCGTGGACGACGACGATCTCGGCCTGGGCGCGGGTTTCGGTCTGCCAGGGGCTTAGCTCAATCGCGTAGGTGGATGGCTGAGCAAGGTCGGGGTTGTTGACATAGTGGGAGGACATGCCGGCCAGCTCCTCAAAGGGGCGCTCGGGCTCGATACGGATGGACTGGCGGGGGAGCTCGGGGATAAGTTTTTCGGCGGTGACGGCCTGGGTGCGGGAGAGAAGGGCTCGGGAGAACGCGAGAAGGTCGTCGGAGGAGTGGAAGCGGTTGTCGGGCGCGCTGTTGACGCGGGCGAGGATGGTGGGAATGTCGGTGGTGCCGAAGAGCTGCCGCCCAATGCGGCGGACATCGTCGGCGTAGCTGGCGACCGTGCGTTGGCCGAGCGCGTAGACCTCGGCGGGGGTGCGGTTGAGAGTGGTGTTCTGGCGGAGAAAGGCCTGGTAGCAGGCAGCCCCGTCGGGCAGGTCGGAGATGGCAACGCCGGTGCGGGCCTTGGGGAGGTATTCGGTGGCGAGGAAGTCGCGGTAGTGCTTGAGAGCGGGGTCGATCTGCTCAAGCACGAGCTTGCGGAAGGCCTGCTGAAAGGCGGAGTCGGGCGATGGAGAGGCGGCAGAACGCGCGGCGGGAGAGAAAAAGGGGAGCTTTTCGGGCGGGAGCGCGAGGAAGCTGTCCATCTGCGCAATGACGCGGCGCACGACCGACTGCGGGGCCGAGTAGCCAAGCTGCTCGCCACGGCGGAGGTTGGCAATGTCCTGGTTGAGGTAGCGGGGGAGCGCGGACCAGCGGGCGAGGGCCTGGGCGCGTTCGTCGGGAGTGGCGATGGGCTGGCGCTCGGCGACGTCAGAGAAGGTCGTCTGCCAGCCGCTGAAGTGGTTGACGTCCCAAAGCTCGGTACGGCAGACGCGCATCTGAAGATCGGCGCCGAGTTGCTCTTCGAGGCTGGCGTAGGTGGCGCGCGAGGCCTGCGGGAGGCCGTCGGGAGCGATGGCGTGGAGGTCGCGGAGGTCGGCGGCCTCGGCGTCGGCGAACGCCTGGATGGCGGCGGGAGAGAGATCGACGAAGCGGCTGTGGATGGCGGTTGGGAGGCCGGTTAGCTCGCTGGTCGTGGGGTCGTCGGCGAGGGACTGCGCGATGAAGCGATTGGCGAGGTCGGTGACCTGCTGGGCTGCCAGTGGATGGACGGAAGGCTGCGCGGAGGCTGGAACGATGGAGGAGACCAGGAGAGCGATGAGCAAGGTCGATTTCAGCAAGAAGTGCCTTTCTGGTCGGGGGTGAGTAGAGTTACGGCGGTCAGGCAGCTTAGGTTCCGCGAGGCGATGAATCTGATGGCGGGTGAGAGCTGCGGGCCCAAGTAGGTCTGGCGACAAGGCTGGCGCGGCGGTCAAGTCGGCACCTTCATCCTTGCGGCTTTGGTATGGGATCGCTTATCCCCCGCTTCTCTGGCGGATGCTGAAACTATTGTCTCAAATACATAGCCTGCCTTGGGAATAGCCATGCTCTACGAGCGCCTACTTCGTCTTCCCTTGTGATCTGGCATATGCGGATCGGGAGCTGCGGGAGCTGGTGCCACCTGCTGTTGAGCGGCCTGGGACTGCTCCCTGAGGAACAAGCGTCCTACACGTACCTGCTGCAGACATACATTCCCAAAATTGTCGCCGCTGCATCCGTGCTGCAACTCGGCAAGCCGGAATACTGCACCTTCTTGAATATGCTTCGGTTTGAACCCAAACACTTGCTCTTCTGTGCGTCCTAAGTGACACACAAATTCTTCTCTAGGAGCCGCGGTATGCGTCCGTGTTTCACATTTTCAGAAATCGGCCAGGAAGAGATAGTCGTCATTCAGATTACGAAAAAGCGTTCTGGTATTCCTGCATTTGCCAAGGTTAGACCAGCCAGTACGTCGGGATCGGAGACGCTGATCATGAAATCCGGATGGACCCGGATTTGCTCCGACTTTTTTGAGAACGACCAGCCTTCAGTCATGCTGCCTTCATTACCGAGACAGGTCAGATTTACCAGGTCGGTCGGGTGCTTAGGTTCGACTTGGCAGGCGTCCAAGAAATTCGAGCTGCAGAATAGACCCTGGCGAATGGAGGGAAATACGTGCAAATGACGGCGGGAATCCCGTGGAGTTCTGACTTTAAGAAATACATCATGAGCCGTATTTGGCTCCTCATCCCAGTCTGAACAATAGAGTTCAATTTCTACCCTGAGCTTGGGGTGTCTTCGTCGAAACCGCGGGACGATGATGGTCAGCACGGAACGTGCGAATTGCGCGGGTGCGCCCAGACGTAGCGTTCCTTCCAGGTCACCGCGCTTCCCGCGTATAGCCTCCGCAGCGGCAAGTTGTGCCTCCAGGATCTTGTGACAAGCCGCAAGGAGACGGCGCCCAGTTTCGGTCAGTGAGTGGCCCTCTCGACTCCTTCGGACCAAATCCACTCTGGCGGCATGCTCTAGGCGCTTGAGGCCGCGGCTTACCGTATGCAAGGGCAAGCCGAGCGAGGCCGCCGCTTCGCTCAAAGTATGCGAAGAGGCAATGGCCAGAAAAATCTGAGCATCCGCCGGCACGATGTGATCGAGCCCTTGCGCTTTGCTCCGGCGTGCGTTCGCATTTCGCATCTCTCCTACCTCTAGCTCTCATGTTGCAACGAGTGCAAACCATGTTTGCATTTATCATACGCAACGACCTCTATGCTCTTGACGCCGCGCAGGTTTGTAATCTTGGCTTCGGCAAGGGTCTTCTCATCATTGGTGCGGACGTTGCCGTACAGCTTGACGATGCCTGCACTGACTGCGGATTGAATACTGGAGCCGTTGAATGCGGCATCGGCGAGAGCCTGTTGCACTTCAAGCTCGATGTCATTGTCCGAGAGCCTGGGGGTTCGCTGGCTTTGTCCATAGCTCGAAGAAACTAGCAGGACGCTTAGGGCGGCGGTGAGTGTGGGGGAGCGTTTCATACGATTGCTTTCTGGACTGCGGGGAGCCCGGTTGTGCTGTTTAGAGTCCGAGTCCGAATCCCTCAAAATCAATTTCTGGGATAGTCGGCTCCGGCATGTTGCTGAGAGCTGAATCAATAGAGAAACCTTCCTCTGCGAGCTGCACGTCTGGAGCGATTCCCTGCGCCTGTTGCAAGGGGTTCGAGCCGTCTGACGTGTAGATTCCAACCTCGCGGGTGTGAGGATTGAGCCTGGTCAGAGCCTCTTGTTGCCCCGCGAGTTGGCTGCTTTCCCCGGTCAGGATGAGCCGGTCTGCGGAGAGATGTTGGGCGCTTTCGACGGTGTAGCCATAGTCGATGTGCCGGGCCTTTTCGGGGTCCAACTCGACCGCTCGACCGCTGTCTAGCCTGGCTGAAATGGAGTTGTCGGCCCCGATTCGCTCGACGTAACGAGCACCTTGAACTGTGTGCCATTCGCGGAGAACGCCTGGGTATAGCGGGCTCTTGGGGTGCATTGTGCATCCCCTGGCTCCAAATCGGCTTTGGCAACCTGCGGGCCTCGGCTGCTGATCGCGGCAGAGGCTTCTTTGGCCGTCCTGCGGCTGGCCGCCTGGGGTAGGCAGCTTGAGACTCAAACCTTTCGAGGGCAATCGGACACTTCTATCGGGCGAGAGTGGGACGACTCTATCCGACGCTAATAGGCTTTGTTATTGCCCATGGGAAGTGACAAACACTCGCTCGTTAGAATCGACAGTATAGGTCTTTGATTATGTAACCGTAGTCGTCCGGTGCGTAATGTGGGAAGCGCCGTTCTTTGGCGTTTCCAAAGGCTGTGGGAAGGGTGGACGGCTTCATCGTTCCACGCTTTCTATCGTCAACGCAGATTTTCTACGCACAATCCACCATCCGCATTAACGTTCTCTTCATTCAGCGCGACTATACCCGGAATATACATGCATCCTCTTGAAGGAAAGAGAAAACCCTATATGTTCTTCGACCGCCCTGCCATCCTGAAGGGGCTGCTGCCGGCCATTCTTCTGACGGTTTCCGCCCATGCACAGCAAACGCTCGGCGGTCTCACCGGCACGGTGTCCGACGCTAGCGGCGCGTCTATCTCCGGCGCTGAGGTCCAACTGATCGGCAACGGCAACGGCGTTTCGCTCACCACGACCAGCAAGGGCAAAGGGGAATATCAGTTCCAGAACCTGCCAGTAGGGACCTATTCACTGGTCTTTACGCGCGACGGTTTCGAGGCCGTGCGGGTGCCCGCGGTGCCGGTGCAGGAAAATCGAACCGCCACGATCAACGCCGCGCTGCCGGTGGGCAACGTTGCCACCACGATTAATGTCGAACAGGTGCCCTTGCTCGACCAGACCAGCGCGGTCAATGGCTATGTGGTCGATGCCCGACAGATTCAGGAAACGCCTCTCGCCACGGGTAGCTTTACTCGCCTCGCCACGCTCACGCCCGGCGTTTCTGGAGAGCTGCTCAGTGGCATTGGTAGCAACGCTGGGCTGGGCAATCAGCCGATCTGGGCCAACGGCCAGCGCGACACCAGCAACGGCTTCAACGTCAACGGCGTCGATGTCACCAATCTCTTCAACGGCAAGAGTTCTTCCGAGGATAGCTCCCAGCGCTATGCCTTCAACATCGGCCAAGGCGCGGCCACCGGCGGGCAGTCGCAAACCAACACCTCTGTTTACGGATCGAACGGCAATGGCCTGGCAACGCCGCCGCCAGAGTTTGTCCAGGAACTGCGCGTTAATGCCGCCCAGTATGATGCCGACCAGGGCAATCACAGCGGTGCGCAAATCGACGTCAACACTGCCACGGGAACTAATACCACCCACGGTCAGGGCTACGACTACCGCGCCACCAACTTTGCGAACGCCGCGCCCTTCTTCGACAAACAGGCGGTGCTTTACCAGCTCACCCTGCCTTCCACCTTTCTGGTCCCACAGCTGCACCGCAATGTGGCCGGCGGCACGCTGGGCGGCCCGGTGCTCAAAAACAAGCTCTTTTACTTCATCGGCGGCCAGTATGAGCATGATGCCGACGCGCTCAAAGGTTATTCCACGCTGACGGTTCCGTACGGCCTTACCGACGACCGCTCAATGACGGGCATCATCGCCGCTGCCAACAGCTACAACGCTCTTTCCGTTGCGCAAAAGGGCCAGGCCACGGCTCTGCCTACCGCCATCGACCCGGTGGCGCTCAATCTGCTTCAGGCAAAACTCGCCGACGGAACCTACCTTATTCCGTCGTCGCAGAGGACCGCCCCCGCCGATCTCACCACCGGTGCGGCTACCACGTCCAACGTCTTTCTCGAGCAAAGCGCGCTGTTCCGGGTATTCAATGGAATCGGCTCGCTGGACTATAACGTCAACACCCGAGACCGTCTTTCCGCCAAGTACTATTATCAGCACTCGCCCGACTTTTCTCCCTTCACCAACGCCAACACGGAAGGCTACCCGGCCACTGAAGACTCCGGCGCTCAGGTTGGCGCATTAGTCAACACCATCACCATCGGCTCGAAAATCAATTGGGAACAGCATCTCGGGTTTTCCCGGCAGAAGGTCTACAGCACTTTCAACTCGGCCTTCGGCAACAACAATTTCAGTATCGGCTTTCCTGGCTCCACCGGTCTGCCCGGCTTGTCGCTCGGCCACTTCGGTTATTCCAATGGTGGCGCCGTGACACTGGGACCGAACAGCACCTTTGCCAACGCGGGCTATTTCCAGAACCGCCTCAATCCCGCAAGCAGCGTCATTCTCGCCCTTGGGCATCACAACATCTCCTTTGGCGGCACTTACAACTACACCCAGCTCAACGTCCGCAACCGCCGCTCCAATCTCGGCAGCGCCTCCACCGGCAATTTCATCAGCTTCATCTCCGGGCAGGTTTCCAGCTCCAACGAAATTACCGGCAATACCAACCGCTACTACCGCACCAACGAAGGCGGCGCCTTCGTCCAGGACCAGTGGCGCGTCCTGCCCAACCTCACCCTCACCGCCGGACTTCGCTACGACTACGATGGTGGATTCACCGAAAAATACGGCAATATCTTCGGCTTCGAGCCCTCGCTCTACTCCGTCACCCAAAGCGCCGTCAACAACGCCGGCTTCGTAGTCGCCGGCAACAACGCCTTCGACCCTTCGCCCGGGGTCAGTAACTCCACCCTTACCGGCCGCCAGTGGGGCATCGGCCCGCGTTTTGGATTCGCCTTTACACCCAAGCAGAACGCAGGCAAAATCGTATTCCGCGGCGGCGTAGGCATCTATTACGACCGTGGCCAATACTTCAGCTATCTTTCGCAGCCCGCCGGCTCCTCGGTCGGTGGACCCTTCGGCGTCACCGAAGCCCCGCCGCTGGTCAACTATACCCTCGGCGCCGGCACACGCACGCTCGAGAATCCGCTGGGAAGCGCCGTCATCCCGCCCTCCACCTCGGACCCCTCCACCTTCAACGCCAAACTCGTCACCGCCAACCAGATTCGCACCGGCTGCGCGGGCCTGACGGTCGAAACCTCCAACGCCGGCGCCGACTGCGGCGTGCAGCCCTACAATTTCGGCGCCTACGCCCGCAACAACAAGCTCCCCTACGCTATCAACTACTCCTTCAATGTCCAGGTGCAGCTCGATAACGTCACCGCCATGACCATCGGCTACGACGGCAACGTAGGCCGCCACCTAGTCATCCCGGTTCCCTTCAACGAGCCCGGCATCGCCACCGCCGGCAACCCCATCAACGGCGAAACCAGCTCCTACGGCTATGAGGTACTCAACACCGGCGCACCCACCGTCAACGGCAAATACATCCCCATCTCTAAAGAACCTTACGACACCTACGACGGCGGCAACATCGACCTGCGCGTGCCCTACGTCGGCTACAGCCCCAACGCCGCCCTGTTCAAGGCAGCCGGTATCGCGTCCTACAACGCGCTGCAGGTCCATGTCGACCGCCGCCTCGCCCACGGCGTCTCGGCCGGCTTCTCCTACACCTTCGCCCACGCCCTCGACGAACAGTCCGACATCGGCCTCTTCTTCACCGGAGACAACCCAAACAAGCTCCGTGATTCCTACGCCTCGGCCGACTTCGACCGCACAAATACCGTCGTCTTCAACTACACCTTCAAACTCCCCGGTCTCAAGAGCAACTCCTTTGTCAGCCACTTCACTAACGGTTGGCAGGTCGTCGGCCTCACCACCCTCCAAAGCGGCCAGCCCTACAGCCTATACGAGTACGACGGAGCCGTAGGCAGCATTTACTTCGGAAACTTTCCCACCCTCGCCAATCCCATCCTCGGCATCAAGGACGGCTCGCATCCCCGCACTGCGCTCACAGGCTCTTCCGGCTCCCAGCTCGCAAACGTCAAGGTTACACCAGCCACCGCGACCACCCAGGCCACCACTAGCTACAGCTACCTGCCTGCCATCGACTCCACCCAGCTTCACGTCAACAACCTTCAGCCAGGCCAGAAGGGTGTCCCCCTCTGTAACACCAACGAACCCTGCGACATTTTCGAAAACGACTTCACCCCTGGCCAGCGCAATATCTTCCGTCAGGCCTTCCAGAAAGATGCCGACGTCAGCTTCCAGAAAATTACCCGCATAAACGAACGCTTCTCCGCCCGTTACACCTTCGACGTCTACAACATTACCAATACCACTAGCTTGGACATCCCCAACAACTCCGCCTCCGTAAGCGCAAGCAAGCTCAACGGACCCAGCAATGCCTCCGTGGCCTACGGCCAGGTCGCCTCCTCCGCCACTACCCAGACCGCGGACTACAACAAGCTTTACACCATCAAACCGAACGGCACCACCAGCTTCGGAGCCGTGCGCAACGCCATTGGCCAGCCCCGCACCGTCGAGATGTCGCTGCACCTAAATTTCTAGGCTCGCCTACGTCAGAAATCATCACGGCGACATGGCAAATCACCAACGGAGATCGGGTTGTCACTACAGAATCCGCACACCTGGGTTCATCTGACGGTCCGACGCTCGGCATCTCGCTTGGTGGATTGCCGAGGCGCCGCCCAGTTCCTTATACCGCGCCAGCGGCCGGAATGTCTGCCGCCACGCCAGCTCTTCGGACGTCCGCGCCACGCGGATGCCTTCGTGACGGTAGCCTTCTTCCCTGCATCTTCTTTCAGGCTCGTTTGCAGGATGAGGAGTGTTTCGGCGGCCTGCGCGAAGCGGTTCTGGAGCGAGACGGCTATCGCTGCCGCGTCTGTGACGCCTCTGGTCGCGACAAACGGTCCATCATCGTTCACCACCGGATACCCGGCAGGTCGGTCATGAGCCTGTTGCTTTCGCTGTGTCCTGGCTGTCATGCCAATATCCACCGAACGAAAGCAGTGCTCTCGGCCATGCCGCCGCTGCTGCTGGAACTTTGGCGTGAGCAGCATCCCAAAGGACATGAACAAACGAGTTTGGTATTTGATGTGAGAAAGGCAAGGCCTCAGCGGGTACCACTCTTTGAGTTGAAAAAAAATAGCTCATTGAGGTCAACTCTCCGTCAAAGGTTCGTCGATCTCAATTGCTGGAGCTTCTCGTAGAGCAAGCGCCTGTGGATACTAAGCCGCAGTGCCGCTTCGGCCTTGTTCCCACTGGCAGCATCAAGAGCGTTTTCGATCAATCGCTTCTCCCAAGCTGCAACGGATTCATGGAAAGGAAGCTGTAGAAGGTTTCAAGCCCCGTCGCGGCTTTCGATGTACTTTTCACTGCCGCAAAGTGATGCTTAATCTGCTCGAATGTAATTGCTCCCCTCTCGCCTGAACGGCAGCTCGTTCGTCTATCCGCACACCTTCATAGCAAGGTCGTTGGGCAATAGGTCACCGCCCTCTAACTACCCCGTGAACGAGATCAGACAGACGAGATATTGAGTGAAGGAATGCCAAGATGAAACCGGCGCTTAGTTCGCCTCCACCCAAGAAACTACCAAGGGCACCAATCGATTGAGACACGCCAATGACTCGTGCGGAAGGCATAGCCGAGCAAATTGAAGAAGCCATGCTGTTGTGGGCAGGTACAGGCTTGGGAATGTGCGCTCCTGAGCACGAGGGACATTTGCCCTGACTGTGAGGATCTGATCCAGGGATACCTCCTCCTCCCAGGGGACTCCCACCATCCGGGTCTGGCATATCGTCAAAGGTACAGCCATTGGGGCCATAATAGCCGGCGCAAGGCTCCGGACCAAACGCATCCAAGCCGGACGGATCAAGCAAACGAAGAGGATTGTTGGAGGCATAGACATAGCGATTGAAGCTTGGAGGATGGAAAGATTGTAGGTGCCGCTTGAAGGATCAGGGCTCATCCAACGTCCCTATGTGGCTGAGTATTGACGGAACTGAGCATGATTCGTGTTTGACTCGCTATCATAATCTTGCCCTGCAAATTGATGATTGTCTTGGTCCGCCCAGGCGTAGGAGACAGACTGCTAGTAGCCGTCTCCAAAAGCAAGGGTCAGTTCGGACGCAGCCGTTTGGCCCTGGTAATTTGAGCGAAGCCGCTCCGTTCCCAGATAGTCCTGGTGTTCACTGAAGGTTTGACCATTCTGCCCGCGGTACGCAATCTGTGTACCATCCATGTAAATTCTGCCTTCAATACCGAAGTTAGCCGATGTCAGCCAGGTGGACGTGCGTTGACCAAATATGTCAAAGAGGTATTAGTAGGAAGTCCCTGAAGCCTGCACTCCTACACGGTGGTTATAAGCATCGTAAACATAGATTGCGGTGTTGCCGGCATCAACCGAAACAACGTTTCCTTCAGCATCATACGTGAAGGAATGTTGCACACCATCGTTCATCGCATTGCCCGCAGCGTCGTAGGAGAGGCCAATGATGTGATTGGAACTGTCGAAGGAGTAAGACGGGGACGGACCACCCTGCTGCGAAACCTGCTGTGTGCGATTCCCCCAGCGATCGTAAGTATAACTGTAACTTCCTGAACCACCGCTACTACTCACACCCTTGAGACGACCGAATTCATCGTAAGACGTGTTCTCGCACACGCTGAGAATCGTGTCGCAATTTGTGACGGCTTGTGAACCATTGAAGACGACGTAATTACCATATAGCTGACTGGTGCCGCCGCTACAGTCCGGCGATGACGATCCATTGCAGAGATAGGTGCCCGTCTTTCGACCGAAGTTGTCCCAAGTTTGCACCGTCTGCAGACCGTTGCCTAAAGAATAAGAGGTAGGCCCGAAAGCACCCAGCACTACATTCGAAATGAGATTCGGCGTGTTTCCAGCATCTGTAAAGGTCTGGTTGGTAACCGACGTGATTTCTCCGGCAATCGATCGTCCGTAAGCAGTTTGACCGCTGGAGGGATCAGACTCAGAAGTAAGCGTCCCCCCAAGGTCATAGGCGAATTGCAGAGGCCGGGATGTTTGGCTTGATCCGCACAGATTGACGGCCCGCACTGAAGAAGTGTTGTCACGTTGCCTGATACGTCATAGCTGGACAGAGAACGGGTCGAAGAGCCTCCAGTCCCGCTGCTTGTCCCTGCAAGTCGTCCTTTGAGGTTGGAGGGGGTGAACGACCATTGTTGCGATGCGCTGGTTGTGTCGTAGTAATAATTGTTGTAGGTGTCAGACCGTCGTCATATGAGATGTTCGCCACGCGCCCGAGAAGGTCATACTGTGTGTAAGTGTGCGTCTGAACGGCAGAGTTCGTCTGGTTTGCTCTGGGTCGGGTGCGCGTTACCATAAGGCCAGTACTGTTGTATGCATAGCTAAAGCTTGTTGCTCCACGCTCAGGCTCCGTGACCGAAACGGAGCGTCCCGCTGAATCAGTTTGAAAGGTACGTTGCTGCCCTCCTTAAACCAAACCGCTCGCTGATCTACTTTGGGGCGTGTCTGATTGCGGGGATGCGTCTAGTGCGGGAAAAGCAGGTGAACGTGCGTGTAATTCCGACCGGGACGGCCATCACTGAATCGGTTGACTTGGCTTATGAGCTCTACAATTGCGTCTTCCGGCGAGTGCCAAGAGCGCTCGACAAGAAGTAGAGGGAGGAGGAAAGCGATGCCACGGGTCTACATGCGTTTCGAATGGCTTGCAGGTTGGCGGGTCACTTTCGCCGATGGCGACAAGGTGCTGCCGCGAACCCTGCTGTTTCAATCGGAAGAGAAGCTGACCGAGATGGCCGAACGTGGCGGCGCAATGAAGAGTCTGGCTGACCGGCAAGGGTTGGAGTACGCCATACAAATCGGGCGCGGTGGACTTTACCTGGACCTCTCGTATCCGCAGTTTGCCACGCTGCAGAAGGGCAACCACGTCTTACCTGATCTCACGATCGGAACGTAGGAGCTTGGCGAGCAGTGGTCGGTATCTTAACGAAGCATGCCAACAACGATCTCAACTCGACAACTCCCAGCGTCAAGATCACGAGCGTCGAGAAGGCGTCTGCGGAGCTTGGTAATGAAAAGGCTTTTGCGGAGATCATGACCCTGATTTCCGCTTCCCGTGAGCGGGCGTTCCAAGCTGTAAACTCGGCTCTCATCACCCTCTATTGGGACATTGGTGCAATGATTAGCCGGAAGCTCCAAGCCGCGGATTGGGGTGACAGAGTGGTCGATGAACTCGCTGCCTTCATCGCCCGGCAAGATCCGAACCTGAGAGGTTTCACACGACGCAACTTGTTTAGAATGAGGCAGTTCTACGAGGCATATACGAATGATCCAATTGTGTCTCCACTGGTGACACAATTGCCTTGGTCGCATCACCTCATCATCCTTGGGCAGAGCAAACGGATGGAGGAGCGGGAGTTTTATATAAGGCTTTCGATTCGAGAGCGCTGGAGCAAACGGGAACTCGAACGTCAGTTCAAGGCTGCGCTGTTTGAGCGAGCAGTGCTCACTCCTCCAAAAGTGCCACCACTGGTGGCACAAAGATACCCGGAAGCACTTCACATCTTCAAAGATGCTTATGCCATCGAGTTCCTGGGCCTGCCGAACGAGCATCCAGAGGCCGACCTCCATCAGGGTCTTCTCCACAAACTGAAAGATTTCCTGATCGAACTTGGCCGAGATTTCTGCTTCGTGGGTTCCGAGTACCCGCTTCAGGTCGGAGACAGAGACTTTGCTTTGCATCTGCTCTTCTTTTACCGCGGGCTGAACTGCCTGGTAGAGGTCGAACTCAAAGTAGGCCGCTTCGAACCCGAGTACCTTGGAAAGCTCGACTTCTATCTAGAAGCACTCGACCGAAATGTTCGAAAGCCTCATGAACAGCCCAGCATCGTGTACTCCTCTGCCCGACAAAGAATGACGAAGTAGTTGAGTTCGCCCTCAGTCGAAGCCTGTCTTCGAGCGTCATCGCTGAATACAAAACGCAGCTGCCTGATAAGGCATTATTGCAGGCGAAGCTCCACGAGTTCTACCTCCAGAATGCACCCGAAGATCCGGGACTTAGCACGGACGACTGGATAAGGAAGTACATCGGTGTCTCCGGCATGCTAACTTTTGAAAAGGCCGTCTGGACGAGATAATCGATGAAGCTTCTGAAAAACAGTGGATCGGAACGAGTCGTCGATGAAATACGCCAACATGTTGGCAAGGACGACGCCCTCGACTACGTCTCGCGTTGATTCTCACTCCCGGCTTTTAGTGAAATTGCGCAACTTCTGCATGAGCTAAGGGCCTACCGGCTCATCCTTCAGGACACTCCAGCTGCAGACCTAGGCTTGTACGGCGGCGATGCTGATCGGGCGACACGCAACAAGCTAACCCTGCGCTGGTTTGCACTACGCTGTAAGGAGTGGGTTGAAGCGAATGTCGACTTCAGGAGTGTCATGAAGGCTCCTCCGCAGTCTGCAATCGTGCTGCGCCGCGAAGGTTCCCATCCTGCTCAGATGAGTATCAGTGGCAACTGTCCTTTCACTTCGGAAGGTTTTGGCCTCGCACCTGGAGACCGAATGAGCTTGATCCACTGCTCGGAAACCTCCGAAGAGGCTGAACTCATTGGTTCCTGGTTCTCTTCCCTATGGAACTCCTTATCACCAGACCCTCACTCAAAGGCGCAGTTTGTCGAAAAACTCGGTTCCGTCGCAACACACCGAGAGTCTTCCCTCATCTACTTTCTTACACTGCACAGCCTCTTTGAAAATCGGGATGAAGCGTTTGATGAGGAGAGAGTCGTCAAGAGCGCCACGGGGATTCGCAACACCGTGGTCTGGAATAAGCTTTACAAGTTCCAGCGTGACGGTGTCGTCGGTGCCATTGACAAGCTGGAGCGGCATGGCGGCTGCATCATCGCCGATAGTGTCGGGCTCGGCAAAACGTTTGAGGCGCTCGCCATCATTAGGTATTACGAACTGCGGAATGATCGCGTCCTGGTTCTCTGTCCCAAGCGTCTGCGTGACAACTGGACTGTCTACAAGACAAACGACAAGCGCAATCTGCTTGCCTCGGACCGGCTTAACTACGACGTGCTCAACCACACCGATCTCTCCCGCGATGGAGGCACGTCCGGCGATATCGATCTGTCGTTCGTGAACTGGGGCAACTACGACCTCGTCGTGATCGATGAGTCCCTTAATTTTAGGAACAAGATCACACACCGCGACCATGATTCTCGTTATGACCGGTTGATGAAGAAGATCATCCAGGCTGGCGTGAAGACCCGCGTCCTGATGCTCTCCGCAACACCCGTTAACAACAGGCTCGCTGATTTGAAGAATCAGATATTCTTCATCACAGAAGGCGATGATGAGGTGCTTTGCGGTATCGGAATTCCGAGCATCGAAGCCACCATTCGCCAGGCGCAGACCCAGTTTAATCGCTGGTTGACGCTGGAGGAAGTGGATCGCAAACCAAGCCGCCTGATGGACATGCTTGGGTTCGACTACTTCAAGCTGCTCGATCTGTTGACCATCGCCAGGTCGCGGAAGCATATCGAGAAATACTACGGGACAAAGGAGTCAGGCGAGTTTCCGCGCCGGCTCACGCCGGTCAACATCAAGTCCGACGTTGATATCGCGTCGGAGTTCCCGCCGATCCGGGACATCAACAATGAGATCCGCCACCTGAATCTGAGTGCCTACGCACCGCTGCGCTATGTTTTCGGTCACAAACAGCGCGCCTACGACGAGAAGTACAGCACGCGCATTCGTGGTGGAGAAAGCTTCTTCCGCCAGGTGGACCGCGAAGAGAGCCTGATCCAGTTGCTCCGGGTCAACCTGCTCAAGCGAATGGAAGTTCGGTTGTCTCCTTTGCTCTTGCCGTCCAACGTCAAACTAGCTGATGTTGAAGGCCTGCTTGCGAAGATCGACGCACACGACACGTCCATTGATGAGCTGTCGATCGAAGACATTGAAGTGGACGATCCGGCCTTTGAGTCGCTGCTGATCGGCCGGAAGGTCAAAGTGCTCCTGCAGGACGTGGACCGGGTCAAGTGGAAGCAGGAGCTGATCGAGGATCGTAACCGCCTGGCGACGCTGCTCTCGGCTGCCCGCCAGATCGATCCTGCGCGAGACGCCAAGCTGACGAGATTGCGTGAGCTGATTGCGGCCAAGTGTCAGAATCCCATCAATGACGGCAATCGGAAAGTGATTGTGTTCACTGCTTCGCGGATACAGCCGATTACCTCTATAGAGAGCTCGCCGGCTGGGCGGGACGCTCGCTCGGCATTCATTCTGCAATCGTGACCGGAACTGGTGGCAACAAGACCACGCTGCCTGGTATCCGTGCAAACCTTTCCGAGATCCTCACCTCGTTTTCTCCTCGGTCGAAGGAGCGGCCGGCAGAGTTTGAGGGAGAGGGCGAGATCGATCTGCTGATTGCGACGGACTGCATCTCCGAAGGGCAGAATCTGCAGGATTGCGACACCCTCGTCAACTACGACATCCATTGGAATCCGGTGCGCATTATCCAGCGCTTCGGGCGCATCAACCGCATCGGCTCGAGGAATGCCGAGATCCAGCTTGTCAACTTCTGGCCCAACATGGAGCTTGAGGAATACATCAATCTGGAGCAGCGCGTCAGTGGTCGCATGGTGCTGCTGGACGTGTCCGCGACGGGGGAAGAGAACCTGATTGAACGCCGGTCGGGTGATCCGATGAACGATCTTGAGTATAGGCGCAAGCAGTTGATCAAGCTGCAGGATCCGTGATTGACCTGGAAGCCTTATCGAGTGGCATCTCGATCGCCGACCTTACCCTGACGGATTTCCGCATTGACCTTGGGCACTACCTGCAGGAGAACGCCGGGAAGCTGGAGGAGTTAGGGCTGGGCACGATGGCGGTGACGACCACCTCTGGAGACGGGGAAGCGTCTCTGCCGCCGGGGGTATTCTTCTGTCTGCGAGCGGTGGGGGATGCGGCTTTGAATGCGGTCGAGCCAGGGTATCCTCTGGCTCCGCATTACATCATCCATGTTCTGGATGATGGGACGATCTTCCTTCCGTCTACGCAGGCTAAGCAGGCTTTAGACCGGCTGAAGAAGCTATGTGTCGGGCGGGATTTGCCGAATGCGATGGCTTGCGCGCGGTTCGACGCAGAGACGCGGCATGGTGAGGATATGAGCCGGGAGCAGGCGCTGCTGGCAAAGGCGATTGCTTCTGTTGTCGGTAAGAAGGAGGAGCGGGCGATTGCGAGCCTGTTTTCGCCCGGAGGCACGCATGCGCGGAAGGGTGAGTTTCCGGGCATGGATGACTTTGAGGTGGTTGCGTTTTTGGTGGTGCTGGCGGCATGACTTCTGACGAGGTGGTTGCGGCGTTGCAGCTTCCCGGAGAAGCGCGCATCGATCAGCGGATTACGAAGAAGCTGCTGCTGGAGCGAAGCCGCGGGACTGCGACGCAGAAGCGTAGCCTGCAGGACGGGATTGAGGAGCTTCTGTGGGTCGCATCGCTGAAGCCGAATACTGTCGGCGTGAGCGCTTACCGGGATAAGGCTCGCGAGTATCTGGAGATTGCTGTGCTGCTGGTGCGTTTGCGGGAGAACGCGAAGGCGAATCGGCTGGCGGAGCTGATTCACCGGACCATTCCTTATCCGATATCTCTAGTGAGCGAGCGGGGCGGGGAAGTGTCGCTTTCGCTGGCGCATAAAAGATGGTCTGAGGCAGAGCATGGCGAGACGGTGGCGGATGAGGTCGACCTGGTGCTCCTTGGGGAGGGAGATGCGGATTTTCTGGGGAGTTTGGGGGGTGGGCGGGGCTGCGGGCGGGGGATATGCGGGGGCTTTATCAGGCCTTGATGGACCGGGTGACGGCTTTGCATGCCTCGCGGGTTTGGGGAACCTATACTGTTCCTGAGAGTGCTGAGGCGGCGGCTTGGCTGCGGCAGAGGCTGGTGCGGCATGCGGCTTTGGCTCGGGAGCTGGCGGGCTTGCGCGCGCAGGCGCAGCGGGAAGTGCAGGTGAGCCGGCGGGTTGAGTTGAACCTGGCGGTGAAGCGGATTGAGGCTGAGATGGGTGGGGTCCCCCCCTCCCCCTTTTGACCTAAAATCTTCAAACGATTGAAGTTAGGTCTGGACTCCCGGGTTTTGGAGATGCACCATAAATGGGCAGTGGGTTTATTACGAGAGATGCGGGAGAGATGATGATTCCGATTGCAGAGCAGGGTCCGGAGACGCGCAGTGCGGATGTGGTGGGGACGAATGTGGAGGCGTTGAAGGGGCTGTTCCCGGAGGCGTTTACGGAGGGGCGGATCGACTTTGAGGTGTTGAAACAGCTTCTGGGTGGGGCGGTGGAGGAGCGGGAAGAGAAGTACGGGCTGAACTGGCATGGGAAGCGCCAGGCGCGGCAGCTTGCGCTGACGCCTTCGACGGGGACGCTGCGGCCGGCACCGGGGGACTCGGTGGACTGGGATACGACGCAGAACCTGATGATCGAGGGCGACAACCTGGAGGTGCTGAAGCTGCTACAGAAGAGCTATGCGGGCAAGGTGAAGATGATCTATATCGACCCACCGTATAACACTGGGAACGACTTTGTTTACCCGGACGACTTCAGAGACAATCTTAAAAACTACCTTGAACTGACGGGTCAAATCGACACAGAAAATCGAAAAATGTCTTCAAATCCGGAAGGCTCTGGACGATTTCACACGACTTGGCTCAACATGGTCTACCCTCGGCTGACACTAGCCAGATCGCTCTTGACCGAAGATGGTGTGCTCTTTATAAGCATTGACGACGCGGAAGTCACGGCTCTGAGACAAATCATTGGTCAGATTTTCGGGGATGAGAACTTCCTAGCAATGTTTGTACGGCGACGGCGTATGTCTACTGGGATGCGTGAAACTCCGATCTCTCCGGATCATGAATACATTGTGTGCGTAGCCAGAGACGCTCAGCAGGTGAAGCTTTATGGCTTTGAGAGAAGGGAAGAAGATTTTCCTCTGAAGGATTTGAGAGGTCGGTATCGCAGTACAGATTTGACAGTTGGGATGACGAAAGAAATGCGACCAAACCAGTGGTACGCTATTCGCCGCTCTGCAGGGGCACCAGAGTACCTGCCGCCCGAAGGAAGGGTCTGGCGCTTCAAACCCTCAACGATGATGATGCACATCGAAAGCGGAACATTATCTGGCCAGAAGATAATCCGAGTGGGCGAATGTCCCGCCCCAGATTCAAGACGCGATTGGAGAGTGACTCTGGCATTGAAAAGACTAATCCGGTCTCGACTTGGATTGACACAAAGACAGATGATGGGGAACCTGAGACGACTGAGAGGATTAGCCTTTCTGGAGGACTCAATCAGGAAGCGACCAAAGAACTACGCGAGCTTTTCGGCGATCAGGTTCTTGAATATCCCAAACCGACTTCGCTCATCGAAGGCTTTACAGCGGTGTCGACGAGGGGCAATGATTTGATTCTGGACTTCTTCGCAGGAAGCGGCACTACAGGAAATGCCGTTTGGAACCTAAATGTCGCTACCGGCGGAAACCGTCGCTTCATCTTGGTTCAGCTTCCAGAGGCAACTGATAGACAGGACTACCGCACAATAGCTGAAATCACGAAGGAGCGTCTTCGTCGTACCGGCGCAAAGATCAGAGCTGCGACGCCATTGTTCCCGGGCGATCTCGGCTTTCGTGTGTTCAAACTGGATTCCACCAATATTCGGCCTTGGGAGCCGGATCGGGATCGGCTGGCGGAGACGCTGGAGGAGTCGGTGGAGCATATCAAGGCGGGGCGGAGTGAGCAGGACATTCTGTTTGAGGTTTTGTTGAAGCTGGGGCTGGAGCTTACGGTGCCAATCGAGACGCGGACGATTGCGGGGAAGACGGTGTACAGCGTTGGGTTGGGGGCGCTGCTGGTGTGCCTGGCGGAGCGGATCGACGCGGGGGAGGTGGAGGCGCTGGCGCTGGGGATGGTGGAGTGGCATACGGCGCTGGCAGCGGCGGCGGAGTCTACGGTGGTGTTTCGGGATAGCGCGTTTGCGGATGATGTGGGGAAGACGAATTTGACGGCGATTCTGGGGCAGCATGGCTTGGAGAATGTGCGGAGTTTGTGAGGGGGAATGCAGATTCCCTTCGGGAATGACAAACAAAGAGGCAAGTGTAACGACAGAAGCAGATTCCCTGCGGGAATGACAACAAAGAGGCAACAGCAAGGACAGAAGCAGATTCCCTGCGGGAATGACAACAAAGAGGCAAGTGCAACCGCAGATTCCTTCGCTTTGCTACGGAATGACAACAAAGGGCGGAGTGACAACAAAAGGGCGGCGCACCTACTCAAGGATTTCTCTCGATGAAACTGCACTTTGAAGCCGACCTTGAGTTCCAGAAGAACGCCATCGACAGCGTGTGCGACCTGTTTCGGGGGCAGGAGATTTGCCGGTCCGAGTTTACGGTGACGATGGCTGTGCCGGGCATGGACGGGCAGGGAAGCCTGGGGTATGACTTGGATGCGCTGGGAATTGGGAATCGGAGACAGTTGCTGGATGACGATCTGCTGGCTAACCTACGAGAGATTCAGACGCGCAATGGGCTGAAGCCTTCCGGGACCCTGAGCTCCGGTGACTTTACGGTAGAGATGCAGACCGGGACGGGGAAGACGTATGTGTATCTGCGGACGATTTTTGAGCTGAACCGGCGGTATGGGTTTACGAAGTACGTGATTGTGGTGCCTTCGATTGCGATCAAGGAAGGCGTTTACAAGACGCTGCAGATGACGAAGGAGCACTTTGGCGGGCTGTATGGGAATGTGACGTGCGAGTTCTTTCTGTATGACTCGAGCCGGCTGGACCAGGTGCGGAACTTTGCGACGAGCCCGCATATCCAGGTGATGGTGGTGACGGTGGGGGCGATCAACAAGAAGGACGTCAACAACCTGTACAAGGATACGGAGAAGACGGGCGGGGAGAAGCCGATCGACCTGATACGGGCTACGCGGCCGATTGTGATTGTGTATGAACCGCAGAGCGTGGATGGGGGCGTGAGCGGGAGCGGTAAGAAGGCGTTGGATGAGATGGGGCCGCTGTGCACGCTGCGCTACTCGGCCACGCATGCAGCGAAGCACCACATGGTGTACCGGCTGGACGCGGTGGATGCGTATGAGCGGCGGCTGGTGAAGCAGATTGAGGTGGCTTCGCTGGAGATCGATGGTGGCCATAACAAGGCGTTTGTACGGTTTGTTTCGGCGGCAAACAAGCGGGGGGTGATTTCGGCCAAGGTGGAACTGGATGTGCAGCACTTGACGCATGTGTCTCGTGAAGTGGTGACGGTGCAGGATGGGGATGACCTGGAGCAGACGACCGGGCGGGCTCTGTATGCGAATCACCTGATCGGCGAGATACGCTGTGGCAAGAACGACGAGCTGCTGGAGGTGAAGGTGCCGGGGAGTGAGCAGTTTCTGTGGCCGGGGGAGGCAGTAGGGGATGTGGACGGGAACGCGGTGAAGCGGCAGATGATTCGGCGGACGATTAAAGAACACCTGGACAAGGAGCTGAGGCTGAGGCCGCAGGGGATTAAGGTGCTGAGTTTGTTCTTTATCGATTCGGTGGAGAAGTACAGGAAAGGGCCAGGGGAGAAGGGCGACTACGCGGTGTGGTTTGAGGAGGAGTACAAACGACTAGCGGCGCATCCGGATTACCGGACTTTGTTTCGGGAGGTGGACCTGAGCGCGGATGCGGCGGAGGTGCATGAGGGGTACTTTTCGGTGGACCGCAAGGGTGGCTGGACAGATATCGC
Organism: uncultured Granulicella sp.; assembly: GCA_964282835.1. Classification (GTDB taxonomy): domain Bacteria; phylum Acidobacteriota; class Terriglobia; order Terriglobales; family Acidobacteriaceae; genus Edaphobacter. The sequence goes on along the minus strand of OZ196157.1, from coordinate 30,202 downwards.
GGAAGGCAGGACGGCGGAGGGGAATGCGGGGGATCGCGAGAATGCCGAGCGGGCTTACAACCTGATTATGAAGGATAAGGAACGGCTGCTGAGTTTGGATACGAAGCTGAAGTTTATCTTTTCGCACTCGGCGCTGCGGGAGGGTTGGGACAATCCAAACGTGTTTCAAATTTGCGCGCTGCGGGAGATGGGCGGCGAGCAGCAGCGGCGGCAGACGATTGGGCGAGGGCTGCGGCTGTGCGTGAACCAGGAGGGGATGCGGCTGCGAGGGTTCGAGATCAACACGCTGACGGTGATTGCGACAGAGAGCTACAGCGCGTTTGCGGAGAATCTGCAAAAGGAGATTGAGGCGGATACGGGGGTGCGGTTCGGGATTGTGGAGGAGCACCAGTTTGCCCTGATCCCGATGCGGGAGGCGGATGGACGGGTGGCGCAGCTTGGACTGGAGCGGTCGAAGGCGCTTTGGATGCACCTGAAGGAGTGCGGGTACATCAATGGGCAGGGGCGGGTGCAGGAGCATCTGAAGCTGGCGCTAAAAGAGGATACGGTCGATATGCCGGAGGCTTATAAGCCGATAAAGGCTGAGATCCTGGAGACGCTGCGGAAGCTCGCCGGCAAGCTGGAGGTGAAGGATGCGAATGAGCGTCTGCCGCCGATTAAGGTGCGGAAGGAAGTGCTGGCGAGCACGGAGTTCAAGGCGCTGTGGGACCGGATCAAGCATAAGACGACGTACCGGGTGCAGTTCGACAATGAGAAGCTGATCGTGGATTGTGCGCGGGCGCTGCGGGATTGCGCTCCGGTGACGAAGACGCGGCTGCGGTTTCGGACGGTGGACCTGGCGATTGGCCGGGGAGGTGTGGTCGCGGGGGAGGAGCGGACGACTTCGCCGATTACGCTGGAGGAAAGGGACCTGGAGCTGCCGGACCTGCTGACAGAGCTGCAGGACAAGACCAAGCTGACGCGGCGGAGCCTGCTGAGGATTCTGAATGAGAGCCTACGGCTGCCTGACTTTTTGCGGAACCCACAGCAGTTTATCGAGTATGCGATTGAGTCGATCAACCGGACGAAGCGGTTGGCGCTGGTGGACGGGATTCGGTATCAGCGGCTGGGTGACAGCGTGGTGTATGCGCAGGAGCTGTTTGAGCAGGAGGAGCTGACGGGCTACCTGAAGAACACGCTGGAGGTGACGAAGGCGGTGTATGAAAAGGTGGTGTTCGACTCGGCTGGAGTGGAGAAGAGCTTTGCGCAGGAGCTTGAGGGGAATGCTGCGGTGAAGCTATATGCGAAGCTGCCGGGGTGGTTCAAGGTACCGACTCCGCTGGGCAGCTATAACCCCGACTGGGCGGTGTTGATCGATCGTGATGGGGTAGAGCGGCTGTACTTTGTTGTGGAGACTAAGGGTAGTCTGTTTGCCGATGATCTGCGCGATAAGGAGGATGCGAAGATTCGCTGCGGGAAGGCACACTTTGCTGCGCTGGCGGTGGATGCTGATCCGGCGAAGTTAATTCAGGCCCGAAATCTAAATGATGTGTTCAGTCATTGCGCTTGAGGTGGCCTCGGGCCTTATGTCTGCCTGGCATATCTTCGAGCATTGTGGCCACCTGCGCGCTCGAGGCCAAATTGCAGACACACCAGTCAAACGCTAAATTACACTGTTCTCATTTTGAGTACAGCTGTACTCAAAATGAGAACAGCTAGACTCTACACGCTCGCGGCGGCGCTCTTCTCCGGGATTGAGAGGATCGGCGAACGCCCAACTTGAGAGCCACCTTAAATAGATCTTTTGAGCGGGCCTGGATCGTCTCCTCTGTCCAAACATCTTGATTATGCAGAAGCTGATTGATTGGTAGCAGAGAATACTTCATGATCTCCGGCTTCTTAACCGACCAATTCTGATTAGAGAGGGCGGGATTCAATGCTTCTGACAGAATGGTGAGGTCTCCAATGGAGAGGATCAATGCATCTCTTCGTTTCGTGGCGATCACTACGGGAGTAGCAGGATCGCTGTCTTCCAGTAGGTTTTGGTTGTCAATCCGCACATTGCTCTGCGCAGTAGATACGACTCCATGCTCACACTGATGCTTCGCCATTCCTCATCAGAAAGATCCTGTTCGAGCAGATGGAGCACCAGCGGGTAGGCTGTACGGATATCAAAAGCATCCAGAAATGTGACCAAAGGATAGATCACGTCTTCTGGCTGGGGTTCCACGATGCGACGAAATGCGTCTCCCTGCCTTGAAGGTGTGGCAAGTTCGGCTTCCACACTCGGATTGGGGAACCTTGCGTTCTATCCAGCTCTTGTATTCCGCAAAGAGGTGTTTGATAGGAATGTCGTCCGTCTGCTTGCTGGCGAGGAAATGCTGAATGTAGAGGTCGCTACGCGGCCTGGTCAAACGCCCTTGCTTTACCTCTTTACGCCAGAAGTCATCATCAAATTTCTTCCAATGCTCTTCGTACAGCTCCTCTATCGGCGGCTCCTTATCTGAGCGAGCAGCTCGAAGGAAAATGAAGTTATGGAGCAAGTCGGCGGGAAGCAGTGGCTCTCCGCGAGCATTGAGGGTCTCAAAGATCACCTGAGCGTCATCATCATTATCAAGATCGATGACAACGACTTTCAGCAACTCCTTCAGCGCACCAAAGGAGACTTCGACTCTTTCTCTCACTACTACGACGAGTTTATAGAGTTTCCCACCGAGGTCTGCATAGGAGCAGCAAGGACGACAGAACAGTCACAACGGCGTGTCCGCAGCCTGGTACCGCTAATGGTCTTCAACGACCGTGCGACTTATAAGGACCGACACGCGCGCATCTCATCCTGGCCAGGAGAGACGATCTCCACCTAAAGGCCGAATACATTTGCGCAGACTTGTCTTCTCGCCCAAACTAACCCTTGCAGTCGTGCGGCGGGCCATACATTAGCAATACCAAGCTCATGACGAGACTACCTAGGACACCTTCTCCTGGTGGGTGTCCTCACTTAACAACCTGTTTCACGAGCTCTCCCGGACAGGAGGCGGACGTGTTTACCGGGTTGCAGCGGGCGGTTGCGCCGCCGGGCAGAGTGACGACGAAATGACCCGGGTACGTTGCAGGTTCGTTCACTGGGTAGTCGGTACTTAGGATTTGAGCGCCGGAGGCCAGCATGGCGTCGCGTAGGGTAGTGTCGTCGCTGCGGGCCTGTTTCGTGTCGGCATCGGTGCGCGCGCGGATTAGGTAGCCCTGCCGAACTAGCGCGGAGATATCGTCCGCAGGACCTTCGTTGCGTTCCAGAAACGCCGCGTCGGGTGCGCCGACAGTAGAGTTGGTGAAGAGCACGCGGCCCTGCAGCGATGGATGGCCGGCCGTATAGATTGGCGTGACGTGTTGCTGGTCGAGCAGGAAAACGACTTTACCGCGGGCGCTCTGCAGTGTGGGCCACGCGTTGGCCAGGGCAGCGGCGTTCAGGGTGGGGTATTGACCGCGAACATCATCTGGCGTGACCATCTCGGATGAGGGAAAGACGGAGCGGATTTCAGCGTCAAGCGCGTCGAAGACGGGCGCGGTGAACGGCTCCGGTTCGGTGAGTTTCAAGTTCTTCGGCGAACCCTCCTTGGTCTCGACCAGGATGTAGATGGGCACATGCTCCGGGTGAGCGAGCGACCAGGTACGGACCTGCCGGAGGCATTCGGTAAACGGCTGGCAAGTGCTGCGGTAATCCACGTCCTGAATGTGCATCACCTTGAATCCTGGCTTGGTCATCGTGCCGTTCGGATCAAAATCGGGGTCAGCCGGAAGTCCCGCTGCCTTGGCCATGCCGGGGCCGGCGGGATGGGCGTAGCGCCCGCCCTTCGTGTCGGCGTAGATGTCGAGTTCGATCTGCCGGACGCCGGCATCGAACTGCTGTGGCAGCGGCACATGACGGTAATCGAGTGCCCTCAAGGCGTCGGCGTATTTGGCCTCCCAGACCTTCCTTTCATTCGACGATATGCCCGCATGATAGCTGTTGTGCGTACCGATTACCTGGATTTGGTTCATACGCAAGGGCGCGTCCTGGGGTGCAGGGGGAGCAACGGCCAGTGCGGGAAGGACGGCGAGCGAGAGCAGGACGGCGATACGCATGGGTACCTCCTGGGCAGCGTTTTTAGGTGCGGTAGGGGTGACTAAAGTGAGTGGACCACTCGACCAGGCTCTGGTTCAAGAAGCGCCAGGTGCCGGTGCGGCTATCGATTGCGAGCAGCATGTAAGCGTTGGGGTCGTAGCGGGTGGACGCCATCGCATAGTGCTGCGGGCCATAGGTGTGGGCGAAGTCGATCCACTTATGCAGGTGGCCGGAGACAACGAGCCGAACCGCTTCCTGATACTTACGCAGGAGTGGGTGCAGGCCGTAGTCGCTGAACTCTGTCGGGACGTCCTGCAGCAGCGGATAATGAATAAAGACGAAGGTCGGTTTGCCCTCTTTCAGTTGAGCCTCAAACCATTGCAGCTGGGTTTCGCCGAGCGAGCCGAGATTGGGGTTGAAGTCCGCCGAGGCGGAATCCTGCGTACTGCCCAGAAAATTATTGAGATGAACGAACTTACAACCTTTGTAGTCGAGCGACGTGTATGGAGCGGTGTTGAACTTGGCGGCAAAGAGCCGGTGGCTTATGGCGCGGGGCACGTTGCGGACGTCGTAGTCGTGATTGCCGAAGCCAAGGTGAACCGGCATGGTGAAGCTGTCAGTGATCGCCTTGGCGTTGTCGAGCCGGGTCGTGTGCTTGAAGTAGAAGTCATAGTCAGTGGACGGGTAGTTGTGAAAGTAGTCGCCGACCACAAACACCTGCTCGATCTTCGGCTGGAGCGAGTTGATCAGGTCGCGTGCGGCGATCAGGCGTGGCGCCGTGACGAGAATGCTCTGGTTGTCCTCGAGACCATTTTCGCTACCTGACACGTAAAACGTGTCGATAATATGCGGGTCGGCCACTAGCGCGATGTAGAACAGATGCGGTTCAGCGCCGCGGGCCTGCTCCGCCCAGAGCTTCCGGGTGAGCAGGCCGCCGAGCGAGGCGCCGGCCAAGGTGGAAAAACTTCTACGATTCATTGCTCGCTCACTATGTCTTAGAAGATGAGCTTGCCGGCGAACTGCAGCACGCGTGCCGGAAAGGTTGAGGCGGCGGCGACGACGCCGAAGGAGCTGGAGGTCGGGCTGAAGGAGCTTGAAGGAAAGGCGTAGTTAGTCTGATTGAGAACGTTGAACGCTTCCACGCGGAACTCGAAGGCGGTGTTCTCTCGATTGAGAGCGAATTGCTTGTGCAGGCCGAGGTCGAGGTTGTAGTACGGGTCAAAGCGGCCGGAGTTGCGCCCGGCACTGCCGTACGGCTGGTTGACCGTGGGCAGCGATAGCAGCGGCTGGGAGACGGCCATAAAGGCCGGGTTCTGAAGTGCGACTAGATTTTGGTTGCCGTTGACCTTCAGCCGCTGGGCTTTAGGCAGCACGAGATTGCCTGGGATCTCGTTGGGGCGCTGCACCAGCAGAGGGCTGACCTGCTGGAAGCTGTTGGGCGAGTAAGTCACGTTGAACGGCAGGCCACTTGAGGCCGAGTTGATCGCCGTGACCTGCCAGCCGCCGAGCGCCTCCTGCAGGAGGAGCGGAGCGGTAGTGCCAGAATGACGGCCCTTACCGTACGGCAAGTCGTAGACCACGGAGAGAATGTCATTCAAGGGCTGGTTGTAGCCGGACGGACCGATCTCCCCCAGCGGATTGGCAAGGTTGATGCGGGAGTTATCGCCATCCGGCGTGTCCAGGTGACCGGACGCGTTATCTTCTGCGCGCGACCAGGTAAACGAGTTCAGCACATAAAGTCCCTGTGAAGTACGGTGCTCGAATTTGGTTTGCAGGGCGTTGTAGTAGAGCAGGCCCGCAGGCAAAGTCTGCTCGATGGTGGTGAAGGTCTGGATGGGCCGGCGCTGCGCCAGGGTCAGGCAGCCCGAGGTCACTGTCGTGTTGCACGTGGCAGTGACGGCATTGGGAGCGGCCTGGTTCAGGTCCGACAGCACTTGGATTTTGACACCGTGCTCGCCAACGTACGACACTTCAAAGCTGGATGTGCGGCCAAACTGCCGCTGCACCGTCAGGTGATAGCTCTGCACGTAGCCGGTGGGCAGGTTTTTTGGGATGTAGCGTGCCTGCGTGGACAGGTTGCTGGCCGCGGTCACGTTGGCCGGGTTGGCGAGGTTGATCGGATAACCCTGCTGCGACAGGCGGAAGCACGGGTTCGCATTGGCGGCGTTGAATGGCGTGTTGAGTTGGGCGGCCGTGCACACAGCTTCCGGCGTCTGCTTGCCTATGATGCCGGGCAGTGCAAAGAGCGGCGGCTGCTGCACCACGTTGGTGTTGACGATCGCGGGCAGGTTGTAGACCAGCAGGTTTTCTCCACCTTCACGGTTGAACTGGGCGTAATTGATGCCGTAGGCGGCGCGGATCACGGTCTTGTCGTCGACGGCATAGGCGAGTCCAAGGCGCGGAGCGAAGTCCAGCTTGGGCATGTTGACCAGCGCGCGGTTGTACAGCGAACCCGGGCTCGCCTGAATCAACGACTGCGTGGCGGGGTTGTAGTTCGCCAGCATGTTGTTGGACTCCCACTGCGGGGTTACGAGTTCATAACGAAGTCCCGCGTTCACCGTCAGCTTGCTGTTGACGCGAATGTCGTCCTGCACATAGAAGTAGTGCATTCGCTGGTTAAGGTGGGCGATGACGAAGTTGTTCAGCTGGTAGGTATCGCGTGCCCCGAAGAGGAAGTCCGCCAGACCGACGGCCTCCTTAGTGCCCGTGTCCGACGCGCTCAGCGTGCTTGCACCCGCGTTGGGCGTCGTGCTGTAAAAGCTGAAGCCACCGTTGTAGGTATCCTGGCCGAAGGTCGGGTTGAAGTCCTCGACCGCGGTGAAGATCGACTGGTACTCATAGCCGAACTTGAGCTGCTGGCGGCCGCGCAGGTAAGTCAAGTTCACTTTGGGGTCGTAGACCGTGGGGTTCTGGAACTGGGGGTTGCTGGTCTGGTTACCGAACTGCGAAAAGCCGCTAACGGACTGGCCGTTCAGACTGCGCGTCACGATCGAGCTCGTCGGCAAGCCTGTAATCCCGTTTTCAAGACTCTGCAGATTCGCGCCGTACGGACTCTTGCCGCCGTCGGTCAGGGTGAAGCCAAAGCGCGCATCGAGGATGAGGTTCTGGTCGAATGCGTGGGTTACGCCGCCGGCTGCCTGCTGATTGAAGATGTTCACCAAGCCATTGCTGTTGCCGCCGGCCGGGCCTTGGATCACAGGGGGAGACGCGATGAGGCCCTGGTGCTCGCTATAACGGAAGAAGGCCGTGGTCCGAGTGGAAGCCGTGTAATCCATGCGGATGTCACCCTTATCGTCGCGTGTGGTGTCGGACGGCAGCGAAACGTAGTTGTTTGAAAAGGGGTTGCCGGGGGAGTTGCTTGCCGGCAATGCGTTGAGCACGCCCTTGGCAAAGCTGGACACTGCAGGATCGTTGAAGGGAATGACGCCGTTGGCGTAAATCTGTCCGGTTAGTGGATTCACGAGCGGCACCGGCGTGCTGCCTTCCGTGCTCTTGCCGGATAGAAAGGTATAGCCGCCGTTCCGGATGGCAAGCGCGCTTGTGCCGTTCTGGTTCGCTGTGGGTACGGTGGCATTGAGCACGGCATGGACGATCTGCCGCGTCCCCTCATAGTCGCCGAAGAAGAAGAGTTTGTCCTTGAAGTGAGGGATAGAGACAGGCCCGCCAAAAGTGCCGCCGAACTGGTTACGGATCAGGATCGGCTTCTGCGGCGCGCCGGTCAGCGAGTTTGTGGGAGGCGTAAACGGCCCAATAGCGTTGAAAACTGTGTTGCGGATGTAGTCGTAGGCCTTGCCGTGGAAGTGGTCGGTGCCGCTGCGTATGCTGACGTTGACCACCGCGCCCGCCGATCGGCCATACTCCGCGCTGTAGTTGTCGGTCTCTACCTTGAACTCATTGATGGCGTCCGGGGAGGGCGGGATCGCCTGATTTGAAAAGCCCTGGTTGGAGGTGCCGTACGCGTTGTTGTCCAGGCCGTCCAGCAGAAAGTTGTTAAATTCGCTGCGCTGGCCGTTGACGTTGAACGATGCGTCTCGGCTCGTGTCGGTGGAGTTCTCGAGAACATTACGACGCACTCCGGGGACCAGCGCGGCAAGGTCCGCGTACGCACGACCGTTCAACGGCAAGTTCTCGACTTCGCGGGTGCCGATCACCTGCCCGCGTTCGCTGTCGTCGGTGTCGAGTAGCTGCGCGGCGTAGGCGACGGTGACCGTGTCCCGCTGCGAGCCGATCTGCAGGGCCACGTCGACGCGCTGCTTGGCTGCTACCTGCACCTTGAACGGCTGGGTTGTGCTGACGTCGAAGCCGCCGGCCTTGACTGAAACCTCGTATTCACCCACCTTCACGTCGGTAAAGGTATAGGCCCCCTGTGCATTGGTCTGCACGGTTTCCTGCGCCTGCGTTTCCTGGTTAATCAGTATGACCGAAGCTCCAGGAACAAAGGCGCCTGACGCGTCCCGTACATAGCCGAGCACCGAAGCGGTTTCGAACTGGGCAAAGAGGCTGCTGGGCATGATGATGGCTGCAGCCAGGAGGTAAGAGACCGGGAAGAGCACAGAATGGCGTTTCAAGGGTGCGGATCTCCTTCAAGGTTTGCGAAGCACTGGCGGCTTATCCCGAAGGAGGCTCAACTGATTTCGTAAGCTCGCTCGTACTCGAAACTAGGAGAGAAAAATGAACGCGGTATGTCTAACGAATGACAATTTGAATATTTGCTCTCTGGATTGCCGCATCGCATCCTGCTGCAAGGCCTTGTATCGGGGCACGAAGCTTCATTGCATCGTCTGCTCTGCCTATTCCGAGACCTTCGCATGACCACCCCGAAGGGTCAAGCGCAAGGTGCCTCTCGCGTGTAAGTTCCGAGAAACGCCCTTGTCCACTCATTCGCCGGTTTGCTGGGGTATAGTCTACCGCCACGTTGCACACCCTTTTACCTGACGAAAAGGGCTGTTCTGCCATTGCCTTCTTCGAGAACAACATAGTTGAAGGCCTGCAGGTGAAAGTGCGAACCAAGCTGCTGCTCAGCCTGGTGACGAAGCGCTCTCATTTCCAGAGCACCGGAGTCATAGGCGGCGAGCTGGCCCGGCATGGCGGCGAGTCGGTCAATCAAGTCGTTTGCGGTTTGAGGGGTGTACTGCCCCGTAGTCATGAGGTAGTCGATCGCCTGCTGATGGGTCCAGTGCAGTGCGTTCAGGCCAGGATCAATCACCATGCCATGCGCCGGCCAAACGCGGCGCTCTATAAGCGCATCGGGCGTAGCGAGAATGCTAATCTCTTCGGCCATGCCCAGCATGCTTCTCCCGATTGGCTTTGGACTATTTCGAGCCACTCCGGCCTGCGCGGCTAACTTTCATCTATCTACGTAAGGATTCCGTCAGCGCGCTTCGCCACCGTAGAAGCAGGATGAAAGCTGCGGCTACCCCGACGAGAAGAAGAGAGCCGCGGTAATCAGCAGCATGAACCATCCTAAAACCCTGCAGGCCAGCCAGTGAAAACAGGAACACGATCATGGCCGCCACGGGCCAGTTCCACAACATTGTTCTGAGTCCGCGTCCCGCAAGGGCGGCGATGAGGACGCACGTAGCAATGAAGAAGACCTGAGGCGGATGCCCGGGTACAAGTTTTTGCATCAGCAAACCGGGCGCGACAAAGACCGCCAGTGCAGCCGCAAGAAGGATAGGCCAGCTCTGCAACACTGCCAGCCCACTGCGCCTCCATGCAAAGCTGTCCGAAAAGTCGATTGCGGCACACTGGATGCCAAGAGTCTCGAAGCCGTTCTGGACCGGTCCTTCCTCTCGCTTTTCCTCCACACGCATCACGGCTATACCGGCGAGCAAGGTCAGGCTCGTAATCTCCCAACCTGTCAATCTTCCCTCCGAAAGAGTCACGGGTTCCCAAACCGATTCGGCAGACGCGGGCGCATAGGGATCTCCAGCCTTGCGTGACACGGACGCAACCTGTCGGAACTTCAACGCCGCGTCATACAAAAGAAGAGTCGAAGGATGCCACGTCTCAAGAGCGAGACGGATCTCGCCACCTTCAGCGTGCAGGTGACGGATCAAATACCTCCGCTTCTGCAACTGCCCCACACTCTGCTCAGTCGTCATGGTGAACCCCCTCAATTTACCGCGCAGCGTCCTGCACTCGAAACCCCGGCGTCCTTTACTGTGGCGCGGAAACTGTCGTGACCTGGAGCTGATCCCAGAACTGGTTCGCTTCTAACTTCGCTTCTGCGTGGTAGAGCGGATTTCCAAGACACCGGAGGCGTGCAGATCGAAGTCAGCCAACACTCCGTCGCAGTCGAGGACAACTGTTTGCCTGTTCATTTCCGCTTTCCTTTTGCTTTACGCAAGCGTTTAGATCATCGTCTCCAGATACATTGCCGATGCGGCTGCTTGGCCTGCCACGGTGTTGCCGCGAAGCGCTGATGCCCGGTACTCCGGGTCGCTTTCATCCAGGGCGGCCGCCAGATCTCTCATTCGTTCGGCCAGCATGGCGGTCGACGGCCCGGCATTGTCGGTTCCTTCGCTCTGCATCGTAAGCAGCCATTCGACCCATTTGAGATCCTCTGGAGAACCGCCGCACGGCAGGGTTTGCCGCTGATCCCAATTAAGCGAGCCGCTGAAGGGACGTGCCTGAATGACCTGGAGAAATGCATGACCGAAGGCGATCAGACGCAGTCGCTCACGAAGGTCCTGCGGCATCGCCTTCTCTGTTTCCAGGGCCATGGCATAGCGGTCGCTAAATTGGAGGTAACCCTGAGGCTCGCCGGGATAGTAAGGAAAGTCGATGGTCTGCGAGGCTTCGGCCGCCTTTTGTGCACGTTTCCGCGCTGCCCTCAGTTTCTTCTGGATTGAATAAGAGGAAACCACCAAACCGATGCTGGCTCCTGCGAGCCCGGTTCCAAACCACTCAGGGAAGTACATTCTCATCTCCTTTCTTCTCTTCCGCGCTCGTTGCCGAAGTTGCATGCTGCCTCAGGCAGGATTGCCGACGTATCCCATCATGAGGCAGAGGCCCGCCTGATCGTCTCGGAGGGCGAACAGAAAAGGCCGGTCTGCAATAAAGGTAAGCTGGTTCGGCATGGGAGCTGCAGCTCCAGATTTGGCGGAGACGGTCGTGCTGGCCGTGGCGACCGTTCCCACCTCATCGAGGTCGATCGTCGTTCGATGAAGAACCTGCGTGATCTGCAACGGCTGGTCTGAAAACCCTCTCAGTGCATCCGGGCGCTGCCAGGCCGAGCTCAGCCCCATGCTGTCAAGCGCGCCAATCAGGTCTTCGCCCCCCTGCAGCTTAACGTGCGGGATCGACACATTGACCGGCTGCGTTTTGAATCCATCGCCGGTGAGCAGATGTGCGGCCGGCCCAAAGTCTTCAAGGCTGGCCGGCGCACCGCTGCGCCCGACCAGGATCAGGGAATAGCGGCTATCCTTGTACGGCAGCCGGATCGCCGTGAACGCACCCTGCACGGCAGCGTCCAGAGACTCATCTTCCAGGTGCATCATGCGAACCTGCACCTTTCCGGTGCGCGTCAGAAATTCCACGTCTGTCGTGTCTGAAGCCTGGAAGGGATAATGCCATGCGTCCTTGAAAGCGAAGGCATTGACCAGGATCATGCCGGAACTCTGGGTCGGCCTGTCGCCCAGGACCGAGTCGATGCGGCCAAACGTGTGCGCCTTTACCATGCTGTTGATGCGCTGCACGGTTGCAGGATCTGACAGGCGGCAGCTCGCCAGCACGGCTCCCTGAGACCGGAACGCAGCCTGAGCGGATGCACGCAGCTTCGTGGTCTCGTCAACATAAACAGCCGAAACACCCATAGCGGGTACCCCTACGCGGCCCTGCCGGAAGAGTGGCGCAACCGATCTGCGCAAGCCGCTCGTCGCTTCCTTGTCGTTCGGATCGAGCCGGAGGAGCTTGATCAGTGCGGTGTGCAGCTCCGGCGATGCGCCAAGATCGACTAGCCCAAGGGCCTCGATGAGACTGGCCGGCGACAGCACAAGGTTCGCTTTCGCCGGACCTTTCTGAGCAAGCGCAACCAGCGCGTCGAAGCCAAAGTGGAAGCTTGCCTTTTCCCCATGCGCTCCGGCCATCTGCACGGGCTTGGTGACAAGTCGCGCCCCATGCGCCACGAAAGAATCAGAAAGTAGCGAGCCCGCGACCACAGACGACATAGCCTTGAGCAATGACCGCCGCGACCGCCCCATCATTTCGGAAACTACCATATCTCAGTGATCCCCAAATCTAGACGACTCAACCCAAGTTCTGCGTCTAAATTGGTATTCTAGATCGCCCTGCTGACAGACGCATGGTACTGCTGAGCGCTTGCCTCATCGCTCCTAAGTGAGTGCGCGCGCGACTTTCATAGAGGTACCTTAAGGTTTAGCATTATGGCATGATTGCTGCATTCTCCAGGTGCCCTGCCACTATCTGCCTCAGTCTGCTACTCTGCATGACGACAGCTTGCAGGAAGGGCCCGTCTTCGGTTGTGCCCTCAATTTCGACGCGCGAAGGTGCGGAAAACATAGCCAGGGCTGGCGACCTCATGGGAGCACGCTGCAACTACCGGATTCAGTTGCAGCCGGCGACCATACCTTTCATCGGCTGCTTCTCCCTGGAACCGGGTACGCAAGTTGAAGGTGTACTGGAGGGAATGGATGTGAGAATCGAGGGGACCAAGGCTCCTGCCGCCTTAGCCGCCGTCTTCCTTGCCGATGGTAAAGCAGTCTCCACGCAGGACACACAGCGGACCAATGATCCGCGCGTGCGCGTCCGAGACAATGAGTACGAGTTTTGCAGCAGGCAGGATCTTTCTATGCCATCGTGTGCCGTTAGGGTCACCGTACTCGGAACACGAGGTGGGAGCCTTTTGCTAGTTGTAAGCCGCAGGGGTCCGAAAAACATTTTTATCGACACGCAGGACTAAGCTGGCCGTTCTCAGTGACAACGCTACGACCGCACCATCGGTCAATATCAACCTAGGTCTGCTAGCGGAGCGAGAGCAGGGATGAAGAAGGAAACGCAACGCGCCATGCACTGCCGTTGCGGGAATCCGAAGATTCGTGCAGTGGGCCTGTGTGCGACCTGCTATACGCTCAAGCGGCAGGATGAGGAGTATTTCGGTGGGCTGCGTGAGGCCGTGCTGAAGCGAGACGGCCACCGCTGCCGCGTGTGCGGCAAACCTGGAGGCCGGAAGCGAAGCCTTGCCGTTCACCGCCGCATTGCCGGCAAGTCTGAGCTAGACCTGATGATTACGTTATGCCTGGCGCACCATGCCATGGTGACGCGCACCTTGGTTCTGCTCGAAGACTGGCCGGAGTTGCTGCGAGTCCTCTGGCGTGAGCAGCACCCGGAAGCTCATGAACAAACGGCTCTCAATTTTTATATTCTTTGTCCTGCCGCCGAACAAGTCGAACTTTGGAGCCCAGTCGTTCATTCGCTCTTGAACGATAGACGGCGAGATTGGCGTTTAGCAGTACCAACCCGAAGCGGCGGTCCCACAAAGGACTTTAAGGGATACTAATCGCTACTTTGCCGAAGTGTCCTCCCTTTGCGACGTGCATATAGGCAGCTTGCGCCTGATCCATGGTGAACGTGGTATCCAGGACGGGTTTGATCTTGTGGATGGTCATCGCCTCGGCTGCATCAGCCAGATCGGCTACTGGACCTGTGTTGTTTCCCTGCAGACGAACGCGCTTTTCCATGACAGAACCCACGCTGAATGAAACCTCCGTCCCGCTCAGGAAACCAATAATGAAAATTGTCCCATCGAGAGCCGCAGCCTTGATCGATTGTGGAAAAGTTGCTGTGCCGCCCGTCTCAAGCACGAGATCGGCGCCTCTTCCTTCTGTTAGACGGAGCACCTCATCCGCCCACTCGGGGGTAGATCGGTAATTGATGATTTCATCCGCGCCCAGTACACGGGCGCGCTCGAGTTTCTCGTCAGAAGACGACGTGACAATGACACGTGACCCGTGAGCTTTTGCAAACTGCAGCGCAAAGAGCGAAACTCCCCCGGTGCCGAGTACGAGAGCTGTTTTATGCGGACCCAAGGCTGCGCTTCGCACAGCACGCCAGGCTGTGGTCGCTGCGATCGGTAGGGTAGCAGCTTCAGCATCCGATAGATGCGCCGGTGTGAGAACCAGCGAGTGCGCGGGAACTGTCACATACTCGGCAAGACTGCCAGGAAGATCAATCCCGCGGCGAGGTCCACCTCCGAAAGCGGGCATCCTGCCGTCCTGCCAGTTGGGAATGAAATGCGGGATGACCCGTTCTCCAACCTTCCAGCCTGACACCGCCGCACCGAGTGCCGCGATCTCACCCGCTCCATCGGTGACGGGGATAAGAGGGAAATTGTTGAGCGGGTATTTACCTGTCGCAACCGCGATATCGAGGAAGTTGAGGGAAGCAGCTCGTAAACGAATGAGCACGTCTCCCGGACCAGGAAAGGGATCGGGGTACGTGCTGGAACGTAGTGCATCGACACGTGGCGCTGCTAATTCGATAACTTTCATCATTTCTCCTAGTCCCCTCATTCGATGGGCAGCGGGCTCTGTTCGATACTTTTCCGCGTCAGCATGCGGGATGCATCCCTAGAAGTCGCAATAGCGGAAGTCTACTGCTGGCGGGCCTCGGACTATAGCAGACCGGCCCCGCTGAGTGCGCGAGCGGCGTTTATCAGGACCTACCATCCATAGGAAAAAGGCTTCTAAGTTTTTAGCGCATCTATCACTCTGATTCGGGGGTTTGAGAACATGAAAAGGAACATCCTGCTTACGGGCGCTACTGGTCAAGTTGGCCTCCGAACGATCGATCGTCTCGTAAAAGAAAAGGAGATTGGGATCGTGGCCGCCGTGCGCACAGCGCAGAAGGCCACTTCTTTTCAGGACCGAGGGATATCGACGGTGATCCTCGATCTTGACGATGAGGCAACACACCTGCCTGCGTTGCAAGGCATTTACACGCTGTTCGTCCTAACCGGCTACACGGTGGATATGCTTAGGCAGAGCAAGGCCCTGTTGGACAACGCGAAGAAGGCCGGCGTGGAGCATGTGGTGCACCTTGGGGCATGCGGACGCGATGACACCACTGTTGCGCATTGGGCCTGGCACCAGTTTGTGGAACGCTACATCGAGTGGAAGGGATTCTCTTTTACCCATCTGCGCCCGGAAACGTTCATGCAGAATCTGCTGAGCTACGGGGGCGAAAAGACAATCAAGAACGGAATCATCAATGCCTTCGTAAAGGGCGCTCGCCTGAGCTGGGTCGACGTGGACGATGTAGCGGAGGTTGCGGCCCTGACCTTGGTGCACCCCAACCTGCATAGCGGGAAAACTTACCGGCTGGGCTATGACGCAGCATCATTCGGCGATCTTGCGGAGAAGATGACGACCATTGTCGGACAGCCGTTCCGCTATGAACCGCTCCCGCCCGAGGTCTTTTTGGAGGCTATGAGGAGTGCCGGTGCTGAGATGGCCTATATGAACTGCGTCTATGACCATTGGAAACGGTATGCAGCAGGAACCATTCCTGGTGCCGACGACACATTCGACAACTTTCCACAAATCACCGGAAAGCAGCCAACCACACTGGACAGCTTCATACAGCGACACAAAGCAGAATTCGCCTACTGACGGACTGCTAGATCGTCCTGCAAAGTCGCAATAGCGGAAGTAGTCGAACTCGGAAGCCTACCAGGGGTGAACCCAACGTTGCTGTCACTAGGGGCAATCTGAGCTTAGAACTCCGACAAACCGCATGTCGTGGTTGATTTCGTCTCTCCAAGGTTGCGAGGCTCAGTGAATTAGGCCTGTGTACTCTGTCCACTTGTCAGGTGTGTCGTCGCAGATCCCCACGGCTCGCATGTACTCGGCGGTCTGACGCGCTGAGCCATACAGCATGTGTGTGCACCCGTGGATCGAGGTCCGCTCCAAGACTACGTCCCCGCCGCCATACTCTAGTTTGCAGTTTGTGAAAATGCAGTCTTTGAAATGTTTTCCGTCAAGACCTACAACTTGGTCTCGAAACGTCACGCCTTGAATAATTTCCACGAGGTAGCTCCGGGTGGGTGAGGTCACACGTCCCGAACCGACCAACCTAAGTATAGATGCGAAATTTGATGCAACCGCGGTACCCCCTTCGCCAGCGATATGGATCATGCTACGGGCTCTATAGGTACAGAGCCGTGGAAATGTCGGAACGGTGCAAAGCAGGGAAAACGATGAACCGTTTTCCACCCTTGACACCGCTCCTTGGAAGACGCCGATACTGCTGGAGTCTCCCACATTCCCCAAGCTCTCGACTGCGGCTCATGTTTACGAAAGGATGAAAGCATAAACGGCTAAGAGGTTAGATCGGCGGTGCGCTGGTCATTTGTGCGTTCCAAGCGGCTCGTCCCCGTTGGGCTACGCCGTTGTCTCCAAGGATCAACTCGCTACCCTTCGAGAAAAGGTTTGGAGATTTGGGAGCGATATACAGGCACTGCAATGACCAACGAATCGCTGTAGCCAGAATTGCCACCCACCAGCGAAGATGTCTTTAGCGCACGACCCCAAAATGAGCCGCCATGCATCTTATGACACTGAGGATCCATTCATGAGTAAAGAAGTGAATATCGCAACACAGAAGAAGATGGGCGAGATCGTCAACAGCTATCACTTCGACAAGCTACACGAAGTTTTCGCACCCGGTGTCAAAGACCACGACCCGGCAGACGACCAGGGTCCCGGCCCAGAAGGCTTTATCCATTGGTTTACGCAATTCCATTCCGCTTTCCCCGACTTCAAGATCGCGGTTGAGCACCTGGTAGCAGACGAGGATAACGTAGCCTTCGCCTATACCATCACAGGAACGCAGGGTGGCCCGTTCAACGGCATCCCTGCAACTGGCAAGAAGATCAAGGTTCGAGGCATGCAAATCTCGAAGTTTAACTCAGATGCGAAGATCGTTGAGCGCTGGGGAGCTTCTCACGAGGTTGGCATCCTCCAGCAGATCGGCGCCATGACGCCAGTTCCACACCTCGATGAGCCGCCCGCCATCTCCGCTCCAACCTTGTAGGAGAACATCTAGCGACCTCAGAATGGTCTCGGTGCGCGATATAGCGCGCGGAGTCATTCTGAGGAAATCATTGCGGAAGTTTACCGCCCCACGACCTTGCAGCAGGCCCGAGTGGCAATCTAAAGGCGTTTAGCGAATCTATCTCTTCGCAAAGCGACCGGACCGCTTAGTTGACTGTTTTGCAGAACTCGCTCCATTCAGATGAATCCAAGGGAAGTTACCCTATATGAGGTTCTCGCCTTGGGTCTCTGTGCGAACTGCTTTACGCTGAAGCGGCAGGATGAGGAAACGCTTCGGTGGGCAAAGGGAAGCGGTACTGACTCGTGATGGCAATCGGTGTGCCGTTCCTGGCTGCACCATTCTAAAGAGAGGGAAGCGGTCGATTGCAGTTCACCACCACAAGCCGGGAAACAGCGAGCCAAAGCTGATCACTACCCTTTGTCTTGCCTGTCATGCAAAGGTGACGCGGACGCAATACCTCAAAACAGAAGGGCCCGCGGTGCTTCGGGTGCTCTGGTGCGAGCAGCACCCGAAAGCCCGAAAGCGCACGAGCAGACCGCGCTTGATTTTGTAGAACCGAGGGCGCTTGCAAGGCGCGTGCCTCTTTCGGAGATGAGCAGGACCCGGGCTGACATGCGAGTAAGGCGTTTATTATTACCTATTCTGAGCGAGTTCCTGTTGGGTCTGCGTTGTCGAGAACTGCTCACCGGCCATCTCTTCTCCTTTTGCCCACAGTGCCTTGGCGCGCTCTGGATTGAGGGCGTAAGAACGGACGCCGGTCTTTGCCGCGGGATCGTCGTTCACTTCAGCGACATGGCAATCCTCGCAATACCTTGCTCCGACCTCATCGGCCGTAGCGACAAACCCCGTCCAGACCGATGTTGCCGCTCCTTGAGGCACGGTCTTCCAATCGTAAGCGGCAACGGCTGCATCCTTGCCGGCACCAAGCGATTCGATCAGCTTCTGAACTGTTTCGGTTTGAATCGCACCCGGATGAACAGCCGCGGCGCGAATGCCCCTAGACCTGTAGCGTCGATCGAACTCGACAGCGAAGAGAATGGTCGCCGTTTTCGAGCGTCCATACGCAAGGTACTCGTTGTAGGGAGTCTGCTGAAAGTTGGGGTCTTCCAGGTCCACGTCGCTGCGCCGGTGGCCCGCGGACGAGACCATCACAACGCGCCCACTGGAGTTCAGTAGACCGGCAACGCGGTTAACTAAGACGAAGTGGCCAAGATAATTCGTCTCGAACTGGGCTTCGATCCCGTCAGCCGTTACCGCCTTTGGCCCTGCCATGAGACCGGCATTCGCAATGATGCCGTCAAGAGGCAGGCCGGTGGATAGAAGCGATTCGGCGCAGGAGCGAACACTTACCAGCGAGGCCAGGTCAAGCTTCCGCAGCACCAGCTCTGCTCCGAGCGCGGCCTGAGTGCGAATCTGCTCGGTCGCTCCTTTTGCCTTATCCAGGTTGCGTGCAGTACCAATAACCGTTGCACCGTGTGCAAGAAGGACGCGGGCGGTTTCCACGCCTATTCCTGCCGAGACGCCAGTCACCAAGATGCGCCGGCCACTCAGATCGACTCCTGCAAGCACCTCTTCTGCTGTGGACGTTTCGCCAAACTTTGCCGTCATGATGGTTCTCCTAGTGTCGACCGCGATTGCTTGCCACGATAGGTAATGATATGTCGCAATAGCGGAAGTGATCGGCTCCGAGCCGCCCCTTGGGCCGCTAGTGGTCTCAACTGACCACAACGGCGTTTCTCGTCACCTATCAATGTTGTTCATTCTTGCGGTCTTCTAGCGTCGGCGAGACGCCCTATTTTCGTGACGGTCCAATACCAAAGCGGGTAGATCTCAGCCAAGATCTCGCGGCCAAGGTCCGTCAGGGCATATTCGACACGTGGCGGTACCTCGGCGAAGATAGTCCGCTCTACCAGACCATCCTGTTCCAGCAACCTAAGCGTCTTGGTAAGCGACTTCTGGCTTACTCCTTTTACTTGCTCCAGGACACGGCTGAAGCGTATGGGAGAACCTGCCTCATCCAGCACCGCCATCGTCCAAAGAGTCCACTTGTCTGCAAGCTGACTGATCGTGTGCCGCGCAAAAAGCTCCTGCTCTGAAGTGAGCTGTTCGCACAGGGCATCTGCTTCCGTCCAATTAATCCTCAATCGTTACCTCCGGGTACCTACGCGCAGCTAAGGTGCCTTATTGCAATGGGATACAAGGTAAACCATACTTGCGGTGAGGTGTGCGGAAAAACACCGAAGGGGAGATTATGAAAAACCATGTACTCGGCATGTGGCGTCCAGAGACGATTACTGCCACGGTAGGGGGCAAAACGTTAGAGCCTTTCGGGCCAAAGCCGACCGGGCTTCTTTGTTTTCACGAGAGTTTGCATTTCGTTGAGCTCATGTCCGATCCAAGCGTCCCACATTTTGCGAGCGGCGCGCGAGAAGCTGGGACAGCCGAGGAGGACAAAGCCGCAGTGATCGGGAACCTCGCCTTATTCGGCACCTACACCGTAGACGGTAAAGGGAACTTCACGGGAAACCTGGTACAAGGCTGCACATTCCCGAACTGGATCGGCGATCAACGAACAGCCGAGCAGTTGAAAGAAGTTGTTGACGGTGATCACATGCGGGAAATCTTCCAGAGTGGAGATGTGCGCGTGGAAATTCACTGGCAGCGTGTAAACGCACCCTAATAAGCCGGTAGACGGGCTAGGTCCTGTGATGTCGCATTCTCGTCAGTGATAAGGGTCAGATCGCCTCCCGAGCTGCTCGGCAGGTCTCAACTTCCCACAGACGCGTTTATGAGGACCTACACGCGCTATCTATGCCAAGTGCATTCATCTTGGCCCGTTGTGTTCTCAGCACAAGAACACAACGGGCAAGCAGATTCTAGATCAGCGTGCCACCCGAGACCTCGATGCGCTGAGCGTTCACCCAGCGATTCTCCTCGGAAAGAAGCGAGGCGATCATGGGTCCGATGTCGTCGGGATGTCCGACACGTCCAAGTGCCGTCAGCCCGGCGATCTGCTTGTTGACTGCAGGGTTATCACGCACCATACCACCACTGAAATCAGTCGCGATGGCGCCCGGAGCCACGGTGTTCACGGCGATGCCGCGTGGACCGAGTTCTTTTGCCAGGTATCTCGTAAGCACCTCGACAGCACCCTTCATGGAGGCATAAGCGGAGCTTCCCGGAAAGGCGAATCGGGCCAGTCCCGACGAGATCATCACGATTCTTCCGCCATCGTTCATCAGCGGCAGAAGCTTCTGCGTGAGGAAGAACACACCCTTGAAGTGAACGTTGTAGAGACTGTCGAAGTCCTCTTCCGTTACCTTGTCGAATGGCGCATGATGGGATGTGCCAGCGTTATTGACAAGATAGTCGAAACGTTCCACTCCCATCTCCGCTAGACTTGCTGCGACGCTCTGTACAAACATGTCGAAGGTTCTGATCTTGCCGGCGTCAAGTTGGAGCGCAATGGCCTTTGCTCCCGTCTCGCTCACTTCGGTGATGAGCGTGTCGGCTTCTGCACGATTCGAGTTGTAGGTGAAGATGCAGCTTACGCCCCGCCGGGCCAGGTTGAGCACTGTGTTGCGGCCCAAGCCACGGCTTCCGCCGGTAACGATGGCAATCTTCGCACCCGTATTTGCTACATTTGCTTCAGACATTGTTCGCTCCTGTGATCCGTGTTCTCTCAAGAGTACGTTTCACAAACAGGCAGAGATATACCGGAACTTTCCCATTTCTTGCCTATTCCTGCTCGATGGTTTAGCGTGGAGCACGGAAAAAGAAGTGCAGGAGAGGTGATTACGTGTCAGAATCCCTAGCGGAGCTTGTTTTCCGCTATACCGAAGCGCAACCTGGCCAAAGTCCCTTCTTCACCTGCATGGAAGGGCTGACCATCCTGCGCTCTGACCACCAGCGCCGGGCTAATCATCTTCTCTATAAGCCCTCCCTCTGCATTACCGTGCAGGGAACGAAATCGGCCACATTCGGCGACCAGTGCCACTCCTACAGGGCTGGGCAGGCTCTGCTCGTCAGCGTCGAAATGCCTGGTTTTGGCACCGTCACGGAGGCAAGCCCCACAGAACCTTACTTGGGCGTCATCCTCGAACTCGACCTCGCCATCCTGCGGGCCGTTGCGAGTGAGCTTGCTGATCCGCCCAGGCCCAGCGAGACTCTCAGCTGTGGTGTCTTTGTCACCGACTTCGAAGGTCCGCTTACCGAATGCACACTTCGTCTAGTCCGTCTGCTCGATACGCCTGGCGCTATTCCGGTTCTCTCGCCAGGCATCATGCGCGAGATATGTTACTGGCTGCTTTCTGGCCCTCACAGCAGTGAGGTTGTCAGAATGACTTTGAGCAACAATCACGAACATCGCATCCTTCAAGCGATTCACTTCCTTCGCAACCACTTCACGGAACCAGTTCGCATCGGTGACCTTGCCGCCATTGCGCAACTCAGCCCATCCGCCTTTCACCGCCAGTTCAAAGCCGTTACCGCGATGACCCCGCTTCAATACCAAAAGCAACTGCGTCTTCTGGAAGCTCGGCGACTCATGACCGCCGACTCGGCGAATGTCGAAAAGGCGGCTTTTCAGGTCGGCTATGAGAGTCCCTCACAATTTAGCCGTGAGTACGGCCGTATGTTCGGGGTTCCTCCTCGGCGCGACGTAATCCTGTTCAGGAGCACTGCTGCTTGACATGGAGCGCCACCATCAAGAGATGGTGACGTGTATTTCAATCCCGATAGGTCGCAATAGCGGAAGTTTACGCCCCGTCTTGCAGACTATTAGACGACCGCGTCGAGGGCTTGCCGCCGTTGACAGTGTAAATCTATATATGTATTTAGCAGATGAAGTTCCGCCGCTCACCTCAAACAAGCCAACTGTTGCGTGATCTTCTATGCTCGCCGCAAGAGTGGCGACATGGCTATGAGATGAGCCGCAACACCGGGCTGAAATCCGGAACGCTGTACCCCCTCCTTATTCGGCTCGCTGAGTTGCAGTTCCTCGAGACGAAATGGGAAGACCAAAAAAGCGGCCGACCACCTCGTCACTTGTACCGCCTCACGCAGAAGGGTATTAGCGTCGCACGAAACTCTGTTATCGAGTCTCAACCTCTTCCGTCAAATGAACCCGCATTCGGGATCTGATTAGCTATGAGCATCGCTCGGAACTCGGCACAAAACATATCTGATTTCGTTGTAAGGCACGCCTCGGCCGGATCGAAGGAGTGGGCAGAGGCGATGGCAAGCGAAGTTGGAGCTATCGAGAATGACTGGCATGCATTCGGCTGGGCCATCGGTGGACTGCGTGTGTTGTTCTACTCTCAACTGAAGCCGCTCGGGACTCTCCGGGATCTCAACGACGCGGCACGGAGCTACGCGGATCGACATCGCTTTCAGGTAAATGACGTTCGGTTGTAAAGAATTCGGCTTCGCTGGTGATGTTTGTATTCGCCCTCACGACACCTGACAAGCGTGTTCCATGGGAGTCATCGTTTGGCCAGTACGATCATGGTCGTGACTCTGCTGACTATGGCCATACTTCTCTTCTTCATCAGTCGAGAGCCAAATATGCCGGATCGGGACGATGACTCGGGACTCATTCGTTTTACCGTGAAGAGCTTGCTCGTACTACGACAATCCTCTCTCCGGCCTTCTGGCTCGTCCCCGTCTTTGCTGTCATCGCGCTTGGGTTTGAGTTGTCGATGCCGTCTGCAAAGGGAAAATCTCTGGACTCATATGGTTCACTTTGGTACCCCTTCTTCTCAATAAACAACGCAGTGATCGACGTCAGCTGGTTCAGATCGATGCCATGCTAGCCACCCAAGAGGTCCGTTTTACTGGAGTTATGATTAAAACGCCATCGGCCGTGTTAAGTGAGTACACCGGCCTGTTCTCGCCATCGCGATTACGTAACGACGGATCAGCTAGCGGGGCGGTACTCGCCGGGCGAGACTGCTTTCATTCTGCATTTTCCGTTGTTATCAGCAGCTACGGCTTGAGCACTGTCAGCTTGAATGGCCCGGCGTTGTCTGCCGCGTGCGCGACGGCGGCGTTGGCCTCGGTAAGCGGAAACGCCGTCACTGCCCAGTGGCCAAGGTCCAGCAGCCCGCCGCGAATCAGGCCCACCAGCCCCGGTATGGCGGCGGTGTCATGCATCCATTGGCCGCGCACCGTGATCAGGTTGCGCATGATCCAGGGGTAGGGCAGCGCCAGGTCCTGGCCGCCCAACATCCCGACGCCTCCCATGAGCACGGCCCTGCCTCCCTGTCGGAGCGTCATGATTGCGGCGCGCGCCACGCCGGCGTCGACCGAGGGAGGCAGGAAATCTTGCACTGCATCGATCGGACCCGGTACCGCTCGCTTCATCGTCTCCGTGTCCGCCGCACCATCG
Organism: uncultured Granulicella sp.; assembly: GCA_964282835.1. Classification (GTDB taxonomy): domain Bacteria; phylum Acidobacteriota; class Terriglobia; order Terriglobales; family Acidobacteriaceae; genus Edaphobacter. The sequence continues at coordinate 6,662 of OZ196157.1, read as the reverse complement.
CCGCTCAGCCGAACGGGCACAACCCGCTGGCCGAAGCGGGCCCGAAGGTCGTCCAGCACCGCTGCGTTGCGGCCCGGCGCCACCACGCAGCGCGCGCCCATCGCCAGCGCCAATGCCACGGTAGCCGAGCCGAAGTTGCCGGTGGCTCCGCTCACCAGCAGCGTTTCGCCGGGCCGGAAGTCCATCGCCAGCAAGCCGCCATAAGCGATCAGCAGTGTTCCAACTGCGCACCACTGTCCGGCTTCCGCCGGGTCGATCGTGCCGATGGGAGCGGCGTTCTCTGTAGGGACGCGCACCTGCTCGGCAAACGTGCCGTCGCGGAAGTAGCGCTGAAGCTTTTGCCCGCCCTCGCCGCGTGCGCTTGCGCCCTGCAGGGTGATGTCGGGGGTCAAGGCTCCATCGCGCGACCGCACGGTGGGATCGCAGAACACCCAATCGCCGGGCTGCAGCCGAGTTGCGTCTGGACCGACCGCGCGCACACGTCCGATCGCGCCGGCACCTGGCACCACCGGCGTGGGCAGCAAGTATCGTCGCGCGCCGCTTAACACCTCGCCCGTGTAGGACAAAACTGGTGCGGCGACGACGTCGACCAGCACCTCACCCGTACCGATCACCGGATCACTTACATGCTCAGTGGTCAGGGGCACCCCGAAGTCTTTTAGAACAACAGCCTTCATCGTTCACCTCTTTGTCGAGCATCTCTCATGCAGAATGGCTCTTCAAGGCATAGGAGTATCCTAGGACGCATGAGTCCCAGTCTGAACATCACCAATGACGTTCTATCCCGGCCAACCAGGAATGAACTGGGAGATTTTCTAAGGTCTCGTCGTGCAAAGCTGTCCCCAGAGGGTCTCGGTGTCAGGAAAGCGCGGCGTCGCACCCCCGGGTTGCGACGGGAGGAGATCGCGGAGCGTGCGGGCATTGGCGTCGACTGGTACATCCGTTTGGAACAGGGCCGGGCTGTCACCCCATCGTCGGCAACAGTCGACGCTCTGGCTAAAGCTCTCTGCCTGAGCAAGGCGGAGCACCTACATCTGCGGGCTCTGGTCAAAAACCCCCATCGTCCCGCATTCTCTCGGGAGACGGTTCCGGAAGCGATGCGCCGGATGGTTGCGAACTTGAACCACCCAGCCTATGTGAGCGGCCGAAGATGGGACATACTCGCTTGGAACGATGCGGCGGCCGACCTTTTCACGGACGTGGGTCGAGCGTCTCAGGAAGATCGCAACGTCCTCCTCCTCATGTTCACCTCTCCCGCCATGAAGAGCCTCTTTGGGGCATCCTGGGCAGCGGAAGCAAAACGGGTACTCGCCTTGTTTCGGACGAACTTCGATTTCTGGGCAGGCGATCGGGCCTTCGTCGAACTCCGGGAACGGCTCCGCCAGGAATCTGCCGACTTCGAGCGCTGGTGGGAAACACACGATGTCAGCGACAGCACCGGAGTTGAGAAACTGTTGCATCATCCCGTTCGAGGCTTGATCCGTTTTGACACCGCATCGTTTCAGGCTAATGACGATTCTTCTCTGAAGCTTGTGATCTATACACCTCTCGGCTAGCCGGGAAGTCTGCGGCTATAAAACTAGGAATTCGAAAACGCATCATGGCCCCGCCATCGTCCAAGGATTCCACTTGTCTGCAAGCTGACTGATTGTGCGGTGTGAAAAGCTCGTGCTCTGGAGTGAGCTGTTCGCATAGGACATCTGCTTCCGCCCAATCACTCCCAATTGTTAGGTCTTAGGGGCGGGTCTGACCGCTCGATGCAGTTAACTTCCGTTGAGGACATCTACCGGTATCTATCCTCAGCAGGATCTCTCATTGGGGTCCCGTCAGGAAACGGACGATAGAGCACGCTGAACTAGCCGTCCAAGAAACTGGTAGAACGGCCGCTACGATCAAGCCAACCGCAGAAAGACCACCGTGGAGTGTTCTGCCGGGATACGACCGCCAACTCCCAACCACCTCCCGGTTTGTGACTTACTCATGCTCCAAGGCCCGCTGCTGAAAAATGAGCGCACGGCTAAAGCCCGGGCGCTGCTCAAGTTTCTTCTTTGCCCGTATAGCATGCCACTCAGCACTCTTGGCTTTCCTTGTGAGTGGCACGCCCAAACTCACAGTCAACTTTTACGAAGGGCAGACACAAATAGGCACCGGCACCTTGGCGAATGGCGTGGCGAGCTTCACAGCGTCCAGCTTTCCTGCCGGCGATGTCGTGGTGAGCGCGCAGTGTAGCAGGGACGCGAACTTCACGCGGTCCGCCTCGCCTCCAAACCTGGAGCTCAATGTGGTGCAACCACTACGGCGATGCCGGTCGGTTAAACAAGAGTCGTCACCAAACGTGTGTCTACTCCATTGCACCGGGTTACGCCGGTACAGTCACCTTCTCCTATAGTGGGCTCGCGTCATACGCCCCCTGCAGCTTTCAAGCCGCGTGAGTGAACTTTGTCAGTGGAACCAACACGGCCAATGTAACCATGACGATCCAGACGAGTGCCAAGGCGAGTCTGCAGCAGCTTCCCTTGGGACCTTCATACGAGAACACCCGCTTTCATCTCATGATGATCCAGTTGCCGAAGCCTGCTCCAAACAGCTAGAAGCTGAGACGAGCCGCGAACTGGAACTGCCTGCCCGTGTATCCAAAGACCGTACCCGTGATGGAGCCAAATCCTCCTGAGTTCGTAGCCACGCTTCCTCCCGCGGCAGGGTTCGCGCTCGGGGTGTAGGCCGTGATGGTGCTGTTCGGTGCGGCGAAGTTTGGCGTGTTGGTGAAGTTAAAGCACTCGGCTCGCAGTTCCAGGCTAGTGCCTTCCGGGAGCGGGATCGTCTTGAACAACGAAAGATCTCCGCGGCGCAGGTCCGGGCCGAAAACCTGGTTGCGGCGCTCGTTACCAGCCGTTCCAAGTGGCTGCTGAGCGAAAGAGCCGATGCTGAAGAACTGAGTGAGAGAGCCATTGGTCCGGACGGGTGAGACGACATTGGGTTTGTCGCTGGTGACAGTAGGCAGGTTGATGGTTGCCAGGCCGTTGGCCTGCGTGACGGACGAGATGACGGTGAACGGATTTCCCGTCTGCCAGAAGCCCAGACCATTCAGCCGCAGACCTCCAAGGACACTCCGGTAAAGCCTGAGCCCTGAGTGGCCGAAGGGTAGGTCGTAGCTGAAAAAGCCGGCAAAGCGACTTTGGACATCGAGCGGCGAATTGCCGTAATCGTAGGTGCCTACGTTCTGCGGTTCCAAGCCAAAGGTAGTGGTGACAAGGCCGTCTCCGTCATACTCGTGGTACACATCGTCCAGGTTGTGCGAATAGGTGTAGTTGAAGTTGGCGGTAAGACCCTTGGAAATACGGCGCTCTAACGATACCTGGAGTGAGTTATAAGAGGACTCGCCGAAGTTGCCGAAGTAGTCGATCGTATTCACGTTAGGCAGGCTCTTGCTGTAGACCAGAGCCGGCGGGGGCGTTCCGGTCGGCCCAGGACCCGTCGGAGCCGGTAGATCCACATTGGGGATCTGATTCCCGATGTGGCGCCCGAGCTCCCCAACGTAGCCTACGGTGAACACGGTTCCGCGGAGCTCCTTCTGGAAGAGGAGGTTGAACTGCTCAAAGTAGCTATCCGATTGGGAGAGCGGCTTACTGGTAAGCGTACCCGAGAGGTTTGCGGTACTGGTCGACTGCTGAAGCGCGGGCACAACACCGGTCACGTTGATCAGGGTCGGATTGAAGATGAAGCCCGTGTCGATGCTCACCCCTGGATTGTTGATAACTGTGCTGACGACCGCGTCACTGACAAAGAATGCGAGTCCAAAGCCACCGCGAAGAACCATCCCCTGTCCCAGGGTCGCGTCGAAGCCGAAGCGCGGACTGATATCGGTATAGGTGTTCTTGATGCCGCCCGTGTTGTTCTTGATGATCGATAGGGTGGGCAGGTTGAAGTTAGAGTAGTTACCGTACTTCTCGCTGGGTTTAGTGAACACGTCGTAGCGCAGGCCGAGGTTGAAGGTAAGGTGGTTGGTCGCGCGCACGTCATCCTGAACGTAAACGGAGGGTTCCCAGGTACGTTCGTACGGTTTGATCAGAAACGCGATGCGATTGGAGAGATAAGGAGTGCCGGAGAGAAAGTTCGCCAGCGAAGCCGCGGGCGTGGCCGAGGCAAACAGGAAAAGTCCCTTAGCGAAGAGCGGATTGTCATAGGTGAAGTTTCGACGGATGAGCGCGCTTCCGACTTTGAAACTGTTGCGCCCATGCGTATAAGTGACAGCACCTGCAAACTGGGTTGTGTGCTCGAAGTCGACGGTGGGCAGAGCGACGGTGTCACCCAGGGCAGCGTAACCGTTGACTTGGATGGGTGCCAGTCCCGAGCAGACCAGGCACTCATTCGCGTTAGGAATGAAGTAAGGGGCCGTGTCGTTAAGATTACGACCAGCGTTCAGCGACTCGGAATCGAGATCGAAGTAGGTGTACCCAGCTTTCAACTCCAACAGCAGGGACGGCGTAAAGATGTGGGTGTAGCCAAACTGGCCGTTGTGCGTGATGGTGAGATTGTTACCGGCACCTGCGCCTGCAAGATTCCCGCCAGCTGCCACACCATTTGCATTAGGCAAATACGGCGGTGTAAACGCCTCCGTGCGGTTGTAGGAGTAGCGGCCGAAGAAGGTATCGTTCGCGCTGAAGTGATGATCGATACGGGCGTCGCCTAGCTGCTGGTAGACCGTTGCAGCCGGATTGTAGAGGAAGTTGTTGATACTCCCGTTATTCGTTCCTGGCCCAAACTGATTGGGCGCCGGGAAGAGCTTGAAGTAGGCTAGCGACGTCGGGTTGAGGCTTGCCGCAGGGATGACCGGTCCGCCCTGATCTGATAAATCGCCAGGATGCTGCTCCTCGTAGAGAGTCGGAACGGTGGAGGTGTAGACGGAGTTATTGCCATTGATCAGGCGCAGGCCCTCATAATCCACGAAGAAGAAGGTCTTGTTGCGAAAGATTGGCCCAGAGAGACTCCCGCCGAACTGGTTCTGGCGCAGCTCCGGTTTGTGGGCAACCACACTCGCGGAAGCGAAGAAGTTGCGGGCATCCGTGATGTCATTGCGGAAGAACTCATACAGGGATCCGTGGAACTGGTTAACGCCTGACTTGGTGATCACGTTGATCGCAGCGCCGCCGGTGCGGCCAACCTCGGCGGGATACAGGTGGTCGTGGTGCGTGTCTCGGCAATCGCCTCGACAGACGTCCGCAGCAGCGGGGCTCCAATAGCTCGGCTGTTGTTGTCAAGGCCATCTATCAAGTTATTGTTGAAGAGTTCTTCCTGACCGTTCGCGGAGACATTAGAAGGAAGCCGGCGGTCGGTGGGTGCGGACCCGCTCGAAAGACTTCCGGCGGAGCCCGCGTTGACTCCAGCCTGAACCTGGATCAGCGAGATGTAGTTCCTGCCGATGGTGGGCGCATCCAGCAGGTTTTTCTCCGTGATGGTGTTGCCGACGCTGGTATCGTCGGTCTGGAGCGAGGAGGGCGTCGCTGTCACCTCGACGTGCTCTTCAGCGCCGCCTGCTTGTAGATTCGCGTTGACGCGAACCCGGTCGGCGGCTGCCAGCACAACATTGCTTTCAACAAAGGTCTTAAAGGAGGGCGAAGCGACCGTCACAGAGTAGGTGCCCGGCTGCAGAACGCTGAAGACGTAGCCGCCATCCCCCTTCGTGGTAAATGTGCGCACCTCGTGGGTGCCGACGTTCTCCAGCCGCACGGAGGCTCCAGGAACGATCGATCCGGTAGCGTCAAAGACGGTGCCCAGGATATCGCCGGTCGCGACTTGAGCTCGCAGGGGAGCTATCGTTGCCACCAGGAGAAGGAGAGAGACGACCTTCCAGAGACGCGCCCTGACACCGCATGTCCGGATAGCCAGCGTCACCAGAGGTGACATCAAATTACGATTGCCGAGCGGAGAGAATGTCATGGTTGCTCCTGAGCTTCGCGTATCGATCGGTTGTGACTGCTGAAACCCGGTGAACTATAGCATCGCGCCAATACGAGTGACAATAGACGCGATACGTAGCGCGAAAGATCTCAACAGGGTCGGAACAATGACGCTCATCGACTACAAGTCTCAGGTAACCACATCCACCTCTCTTCACTCGATGCCAAAGTTCTTGCCGAGAGCCTGGATCGATCTTTTCGGGGCCGGCGGACGAAGTTTCGAGCCGGCAAACACCCCCCGCGTATCAGACTATTGACAGTATCTAGCATGATGGTTCAGCATGATCTCGTCTTAGCGAATGCTGGAAACGTGGGTAATTGCATAACGCGCGATCCATTATGTCTGCTTGACCTAATACCGACTGAACCTGTTCACAGTGTGCATTAGCTGCACGGCGGAACCTAACGATACTGAAGCTTGAAGGAGTTGGCCTTTGATAACGCCGATGCAATCAGCAGGCCCACTCAACATCAGTGCTTCTCCTCGGGCCGCCTACATCGTTGTGATTCTTGGCTTTGGGGCTTTCCTGTTCGAGGGATACGATCTGATCGTTTACGGATCCGCCGTGCCTGCCCTGCTGGCGTATGCGCCGTGGGCTCTTACGCCTGCCAAAGTTGGAGCAATCGGCGGGGTCGTGTTGCTCGGAATGTTTGTCGGGGCACCTCTTGCGGGCTGGCTCAGCGACCGGCTTGGCAGGCGGCGTA